>CP118523.1 GCA_029227815.1 Clostridiaceae bacterium M8S5
ATGCTAAAGAAAGATATTGTTTACGCCGAATATAGTAGTAGTGATATAAGAGAAGGAGTGACTCTATTGTTCAGGTCAATGTATATATCAACTACGTCGTTATTGCAAAATCAAAAAATATTGGATGTTACGTCAAATAACTTAGCAAATGCTAATACAAATGGTTTTAAAAAAGATGTAGTTATTTCAGAAGCATTCCCAGAGTTGTTACTAAAAAAAATTAACGATAATGTAGATATGGACAACCATGAAAGATTTACAGGTGTAAAGTTTAATCAAGAGGATGCAATTTGTAATGCAAAAATAAATTCTGGATATTTTAAAGTGAATACATCTGCTGGCAATGGTTATGCTAGAGAAATAAACTTTACAGTAGATGAGCAAGGCTATTTAAGAACATTTAGTAGAAATTCAAAAGGAACGATAAACACAAATGGTAAAAGCTACATACTAGGGAGAAAAGGTCGCCTAAAGGTGAATAGAGATAATTTTACAATAGATAAGTTTGGCAATTTGTTCTCAGATGGTCAAAAAATAGATAATCTAATAACATTTCCAAGCTATGATGTAATAGGAACTACAAGTGGAGGAGTAAGGTTTAGCAATATTGCAACAAACTTTTCACAGGGAGAGCTATATCCAACTGGCAACAAAATGGATTTCGGATTAAAAGGAGAAGGCTTTTTTAAAGTTCAAACTCCTGGGGGAGTTAAGTATACAAGAGATGGTTCTTTTTCTCTAAATAATCGTGGAGAAATAATAACTAGTGAAGGATATTTCGTATTAGGGCAATATGGCTCGATAATACCAGAAGGTGATGAGTTTTATATTAACGAAGCAGGAGAGATAATAAAAGATGGACAAGTTATAGATAAACTTGACATAGTGAATGTAGAAAACAAAGAACAGCTTCGTAAATGTGGAGATAATCTGTATGAAGTAGCTGAAGGAATGGAAGCTAAAGAGATAGATTTTGAAGGAACTGTTAATAGAGGATTCTTAGAAAAATCAAATATTAACTCTATAAAAGAGATGATAAACATAATAAATACAATGAAGAACTTTGAAACAAATCAAAAGGTGATAAGATCATTGGATGAGATGTTATCAAAAGCTGCAAACGATATAGGCAGAGTGTAAAAAAGGGGGAAGTTGAATGCGCTCATTATGGACTGCTGCAACAGCAATGAAAGCACAGCAATTAAATATAGATACCATATCAAACAACTTAGCAAATGTAAATACAACATCTTATAAGGCACAAAGATTAGAGTTTAAAGATTTGATGTATGAAGCTTTAAAAAGGAGTAATTTATCAGATGACGGAGGAAGACCTGTTAACCTAGAGGTAGGACATGGAGTTATGCCAGTTGCTACAACGAGGTCTTTTTTACAAGGTAACTTGATGCCTACAGAAGGAACGTTTGATTTAGGAATAGATGGAGAAGGCTTCTTTGAGATTACGATGCCAAACGGAGAAAAAAGATACACAAGAGATGGTACATTTAAATTAAGTGTAGAAGATGATGAAGCAAAATTAGTAACATCTGACGGATATTATTTAACAAGTGAAGATGATAGTGAAATTGTAATAAATAGAAATTTAAAAGATATATCAATAGACTTGTTTGGTAATATTACAGCTAAGGACGAAGATGGAGAAAGAGTAGATGTTGGTAAAATTAAGTTTGTAACATTTATGAACCCAGAAGGGCTACTTAGTCAGGGGCAAAACTTATATAAAGCTACAGCTGCATCGGGAGAAGTAAATCAAGTGGACGCAGAAGACATGAAGAGCTCTATAAGACAGGGATTAATAGAAACTTCAAACGTGCAAATAGTAGAAGAAATGGTAAAGATGATAACAGCACAAAGAGCATATGAAATAAGCTCAAAATCAATCCAAGCTTCAGAAGAGATGATGCAAGTAACGAATAACTTAAAAAGATAACAGTTAGGAGATAGCTATGGATAACTTAAATATAAACAGTAGCACATATACAAATACAGTGTATAAAAAAAGTGAGGCTAAAGCTCTTACAAAGGAACAGAAGCTACTGAAAGCATGTAGAGATTTTGAGGCAATGTTTATTAATATTATGTTTAAAGAAATGAACAAGACTGTTGGAGATAGTGGTTTAACTGAAAAAAGCTCCGGAAGAAAGATGTTTGAAGAAATGCATACAGAAAAGCTAGCAGAAAATATGGCGCATAAAGGTCAAGGAGTAGGGCTAGCCAAAGTATTGTATAATAGCATGAAAAGAAATATTTATTAAAAAACTAATGGTATAGAAAAAACAACTCAAAGGTAAAGAGTTGTTTTTATTTTGCAGTTATTGTTTCAATACATATCCTAATATTTAGTTTTAAGATTAACCTCCTAAAATATTATATATTCAAGAGGCTACACCACATTTTTTTATTAAATTGTCAAGTGTTTTGTGAATAATTAGAGAGAAATCTATGTATTAATTACATAACTTTTCTTAACTTAATGCATTTAGCATTGACCTCTGCTTTTTTATCACACAAGTTTCACACAGTTTTACCTCCATAGTGATGTATATTGTAGAGCCTATGAATTATATAATACAAGAACAAGGGAGGAAGAGATTATATGAAAAGACTTCAAGTTATTAGAACTATATCACAGGCTGTATTCATAGTGTTATTTATTGTTGGTGTATATAATAATATTCCTTACATGGCTCAAGGAATTATTTTACTAGCAGTACTGTTAGGACCTATTTTCTGTGGTTTTATATGCCCTTTTGGGTTCATGCAGGACTTAAGTGCCAGGTTAGGTAACATATTGGGGGTTAAGCAAAGGCAAATGCCTAAAAAAATTCAAAAAATTTTAGTATTTACTAGGTACTTATTATTTCTTTTAGTAGCAATATTTAGTGTGACTTTCATCATGAAACTTTTAAGCTTTGATCCAAGAGTTAATATTTTACAAATCATTAATGGAAAGGTAATTGCTACTAGTGGATTAATCAGTATAGGACTTTTTCTAGTTATAGGAATATTCTTTAAGAGACCGTTTTGCAATTACTTATGTTTTGAGGGTGCTAAGCTAGGTCTGTTAGGAATAGTTCGTCCTTTTAGAATTAAGAGAGACCAAGATAAATGTGTTGGTTGTAAAAAATGTGATAAGGCATGTACGATGAACATTAATATCTCAAATAGTAAAAGAGTGGATTCTTTACAATGTGTCAATTGCTATGAGTGTATAAGTAACTGTCCTATAGAAGGTACTTTAAGGGTACAGCCAGTCTTTAAAGATATAAAGGAGTTTACAATGAACATTAAACATAAAAAATCAAAATGGAGCAAAAAGAAAATAGTAATCACCTTAGCTTGTGCAGTGATTATGGCATTTGGTGGTGTTATTATGTATAAATTGAATAAAGGTTTCCCAAAGTATATCAATACACAGGCAAGGGTTTCTGAAAATCAGGAACTACTCACATTAGAAACTGTGTCATTGGATGATGGCGTATATTATGGTGAGGCCAAAGGTTTTAAAGGACTAATTAAGACAAAAGTGACTGTGTTGAATAATAGAATTAAATCCATAGAGGTAACAAGTAATCAGGATGATGCAAGATGGTTTAATCATGCTAACTCTATAATCCCTAATGAAATTATACGCAATCAGGCGACACAGGTAGATTCCGTTTCAGGAGCCACATATTCATCTACTGGGATTATTAATTCAGTAAAAAATGCTTTGGGTGAAACAGATTATTTACAGGTAAATGGGCATTAAAATGGAAG
This sequence comes from Clostridiaceae bacterium M8S5, assembly GCA_029227815.1. GTDB lineage: Bacteria > Bacillota > Clostridia > Tissierellales > MCWD3 > Abyssisolibacter. Next base: position 3,781 of record CP118523.1, read on the forward strand.
GATAACTTTAGTTTATATAGACTTAATAAAAGTGTAATAATAGGTTATAATGAGAGTAATAGAGTAGAAAGAAGTTAGGAAAATGAGGTGTTACTATCAAAACCATATATTTAGTAGAGGATGAAGAACATCTTGCAACACTGATTACCACCTATTTGCAAGATGAAGGATATAAAGTGAATATATTTAACAATGGGCTAAAAGCATACAAATCCATTGGAGATGATGTGGACTTATGGGTGCTGGATATAATGGTTCCTGGTATGAATGGCTATACATTGATTAAAGAAATAAGAAAGCAAAATAGTAATGTACCTGTTATATTTATGTCTGCACGAAATGCTGAATTAGATAGAGTTATTGGATTAGAAATGGGTAGTGATGATTACCTACCCAAACCTTTTTTACCTAGAGAGTTGGTTTTGAGGGTTAACAGAATTTTGAAGCAAGAGCGAGTAATAGCTGAAATCACAGAAATTAAAATTGGTGAATACTTATTTAAAAGACAGGCTAGAGAACTGCTTAGAGGTAATAAGAATATTATTCTTACCAATAGAGAGTTTGAGCTATTAGATTATCTTATTAAGAATATAGGAATAGCTGTGAGTAGAGATGAAATAATCGATTACGTTTGGGGTGAAGAGTATTTTGGGTCTACTAGGGTAGTTGATGATACTATAAGACGATTGAAGAAAAAGGCATGTGAATTACCTATAGATAATGTATATGGATATGGTTATATTATGAAAAATGGATATTACGATGAAGGATAAGTCTATTAATAAGGCAAAGACTTTAAGTTACAAGATATGGGTTCTATTTGCAAAAATATTAGTCATAGTGTTTTTGGCTATTGTTATAATTAATAGTACATTAATAGAACAGATAAAGCGTTTTGCAAGCTATCAAGAATTAGAACAACATGCCCATGGTTATCTTCACAAGCAACAAAAGAGCAAGTATTCAAAAGATATGCCTTTATTTATATTAGATCCAAATAGCAGTAAAGATAATATGATTGAAGAAGTTATGGAAAAGTGGATGTTCCATAATGGTGAATGGGATAAGCTGATATCTAGAATTACGTCTGAGGTGCTAGGAGCAGATAAGCCAATAATTAAAGGAAAAATTAATTATAGTATTGCAAAACTCTATTATTACTATGCTGTAGAATATGAAAGTAAAATATATGTTTTTGCGGAGGAACAAGAGAGTCCTTTACTAATTTATATTGTTGTTGCCATTATTATTGGATTAGTGCTTGGGCTTCTATTAATAATATCAAAAAAAGTTGCACGAAAAGTAGTGTCTCCCATTGATGAATTACAGGTATTCTTGAATGAGGTAGCAAATAAAAATTGGGATTATTCGATACCTCTGTGTGATATTATTGAGGTTAATCACCTTATAGAAGGCTTAGAGAATATGAAGAAAGCCTTAAAGGAAGCAGACCATAGGGAAAAAGAATTTCTTCAATCTGCATCACATGATTTAAAGACGCCTGTTATGGTGATAAAAGGCTATATTGAGGCTGTCAAAGACGGTAAGTACAGTACTGATGACGGACAATACCTTGATATAATCAAAGAAGAATCTGATAGATTGGAGAGAAAGATAGTTCAGTTATTGAGATTAAATACTTTGGATCATATCAATAGGGAGAAAGATCAATGGAGAGAAGTCAGCATTGATAGAATTATTAATAAGTTAGTCAATAAATATAAAGGTATATATCCACACATTCAATGGAAAATCAATGTGATACCACTGGAAATTACCGGAGATGCAGAAGCCTTAATTATTGCTTTTGAGAATATACTGGATAATCAAATAAGGTTTGCAAAGAACGTTATAAAGATAGATATTACTCAGGACAAAGAAGTTATTATATACAATGACGGACCATTATTCAAAATTGAAGATCCCAATGAATTATTTGAAAGCCATACCAAAGATAAACAAGGTAATTTTGGACTTGGGCTTGCTATAGTTAAAAGAGTAATTGGGATACATGGAGGTATGGTCGTAGCCTCAAACTGCTCAAATGGTGTTCAATTTAAACTTACATTTGCTTAAAGTATCTATAAAAAGAAGGGTGTAATAAGCAATGTCATTAAGTTAAGAAAAGTCTTATGTATTAATTAATACATAGGGCTTTTTATTTCAAAAAACACTTACAATTTAATAAAAAATGTGGCGTAGCCTTTTGAATATATAATATTTTAGGAGATTCTACTTATGAATAGTTTCGCTGTTAAAGTTAAAAATACTTTAGTCAAATTAATTGATGATTTATCTCAAGTTTCTTACCTCTTTTGTAAATATCCTAAAAAGGATTTTACCCCGCAGTAGTAAATTGATATGATTCATATGATGCTTACTATAGAAGGCAGTTCACTCTCCAAGGAAATGCTAGAATACTTTAGCTACTCAGCCGAAACAGCTACTGTATCAGCTTTTAATCAACAGCTAGGAAAGCTACTACCTGATGCTTTGAATTCCTCTTTCATGAAGGTGGATTTAATAGTTTGAAATAAAGAATTAAAATATAGTATAATATAGTAAAGAACGAATATATGTTTGTATGATAGGAAGGTTACTATGACCAAAAAGACTAGAGTGAAGATATCGGTTAGAAATTTAATAGAGATTATACTTAGACATGGAGACCTAGATAATAGATTTAGGTCAAATGTAAGAGCTGTAGAAGGAACGAAAGCACATCAGAAGGTTCAAAGTATGCAAAAAAGCAATTATAATGCAGAAGTTAGTTTAAAACAAGAGATAGAGTTAGATGAGTTCATATTTGATATAGAAGGTCGAGCAGATGGTATCATAATACCAAATAAGCAGGAAGAGTTAGTAATAATCGATGAGATAAAGTCAACAACTATGATGTTAAATCAAATAGACGATACATTTAATTTATTGCACTGGGCTCAAGCCAAAACTTACGCTTATATATATTCATTACAAAATGATTTAGATATCATAGGAGTTCAGCTAACATACTACAATATAAAGACAAAAGAGTTAAAAAAGATAAATAAACAATATAAGAAAGAAGAGTTAAAAGATTTTGTATATGAAATATTAGAGCAGTATATAGTTTGGGCTAAGCTTATAAAAGAGTGGAGAGAAAAAAGAAATGAATCAATAAAAGCAGTAGATTTTCCATATAAAAATTACAGACAAGGGCAAAGAAAGCTGGCAGTAGGCGTATACAGAGCAATGGAAGATGAGAAAAATATATTTGTTCAAGCACCAACAGGGATAGGGAAGACTATTTCTACAATATTTCCTGCCGTTAAAGCGCTAGGAGTAGGGCTCAGAGATAAGATATTTTATTTAACAGCAAAGACTATAACAAGACAAGCGGCAGAAGAAGCGTTTGTTTTACTGAGGCGAGAAGGTCTTAGATTTAAGAGTATAACACTAACAGCAAAAGAGAAAATATGTTTCATAGAGGAATGTAGTTGCAATCCAGATGATTGTGAGTTTGCAAAAGGACATTTTGATAGGATAAATGATGCATTATTAGACATCATGGAAAGTGAAGATGAGTTTTCGAGAATGATAATAGAAAAATATGCTATAAAACACAAAGTGTGTCCGTTTGAGTATGCTCTTGATTTAGCTATATGGGCTGATTGCGTAATATGTGATTATAATTATGTATTTGATCCAATAGTGTATTTAAGAAGATTTTTTGATACAGAGCAAAGCAATTATACTTTTCTAATTGATGAAGCACATAATCTAGTAGATAGAGCTAGAGAGATGTATTCGGCACAGATTAATAAGAAAAAATTTATGAATTTAAAGAAAATAACTAAAGGGAAAGAAAAAAAGATACACAAATTACTTGGCAAGGTAAATTCATTTATGATTTCCTTGAAAAATGAATGTGAAGAAAAAGGTTTTTATATACAAAAAAGCGAACCAGAAGAGTTATATTATATTTTTATGAAATTAAACAGAGAATTAGAGGAGTTCCTAACAGAAGGGCAGAAAACAGATTACTATAATGATCTATTAGAGCTGTATTTTGATGTGTATAGATTTTTAAAAATATCTGAATTTTATGGTGATAACTACATAACATATGCACAAAAACAAAAGAAAGATATAATACTTAAGATATTCTGTCAGGATCCATCAATGGTGCTTAGTGAATGTATTAGCAGAGGTAAAACGTCTGTTTTTTTCTCTGCTACATTAATGCCAATAAAGTATTTTGCAGATTTGTTAGGAGGGAAAGAAGAAGATTATACTATGTATTTAGATAGTCCTTATGACCCAAATAACCTTGATTTATCAGTAGCTAGAGGCATATCTACAAGATATAAAGATAGAGAAGACACAAAGCAGATAATAGCTTCCAAAATAGCGAGTATAGTAAAAAACAAGGGTAATTATTTAGTATTTTTTTCATCTTTTAAATACATGAATGATGTAGTAGATATATTTACAGATTATAGCCCTAAAACCAAAATAATAATGCAAAATAATAATATGAGCGAACAAGAGAGGGAAGATTTTCTAAGTAAATTTGATGAAAAAAATAAAGAGACATTAGTTGGTTTTTGTGTACTAGGTGGTTTATTTTCCGAAGGAATTGATTTAAAGGGCAACAGGTTAAATGGAGCAATAGTTGTAGGGGTAGGACTACCTCAAATATGCATAGAGAGGGATATAATCAGGGATTTCTTCAATGAAAAGAACAGCAAAGGATTTGAGTATTCATATATGTATCCTGGCATGAACAAAGTATTACAAGCAGCTGGGCGAGTTATAAGAACAGAAGAAGACAAAGGAGTAGTTCTTTTGATAGGACAACGATTTGCATATAACAGCTATAAAAGGTTGTTCCCTAAGCATTGGAATGTCAAATATATAGACTAAAATAACATAGTTACCATGAAATAAACATATACTTTTTCGAGGTGATTATGTGAAAATAAAAAAAGCAATTATACCAGTAGCGGGATTGGGGACTAGGTTTTTACCAGCTACGAAAGCTCAACCAAAAGAAATGCTACCTATAGTTGATAAACCTGCTATACAGTATATAATTGAAGAAGCAGTAAAAGCAGGAATAGAAGATATTCTCCTAATAACGAGTAGAAACAAAAAAACAATAGAGGACCATTTTGATTTAAACCTAGAGTTAGAAATGAAGTTAAAACAAAAGGGAGAAGAAAAACTATTAACAGCTATGAAAAACATATCAAATTTAGCCAATATACATTACATTAGACAAAAAGAACCAAGGGGCTTAGGTCATGCAATATATTGTGGTAAATCATTCATCAAAAATGAGCCATTTGCAGTATTACTTGGTGATGATATAGTATTCTCACCTTTAGTGCCATGTGTAAGTCAATTAATTGAAGTTTTCAAAAGATATAATAGTACAATTATTGGTGTTCAAAAAGTACCATCTAATGATGTAAATAAATATGGAATAGTACAGGGTAATAGGATAGAAGAAAAACTTTATAATCTAGAGAGTTTGGTAGAAAAACCTGAAATAGAACAAGCACCATCAAATATAGCTATATTAGGCAGGTATATATTAACTCCAGAAATATTTAATATACTTGAACATACAAAAGAAGGAAGTGGAGGAGAAATACAGCTCACAGATGCTTTAAATACGTTATGCAAAAAACAGGATGTCTATGCATATGAGTTTGAAGGTTTAAGATATGATGTAGGTAGCAAACTAGGTTTTCTAAAAGCAACAGTTGAATTTGCACTTAGAAATAAAAAATTAGAAAAAGATTTTAGAGAATATTTAAATACATTTATTAAAAATAACTTCTGCCATTAAAACAAAGGAGAGAGTATCATGAAAAAATCATTAATGATAAAAACTGTTATGTTATTGATAACTTGTCTATATTTATGTGCATGTAATAAGATTTCGCCAAAAGAGACAACAGATAAATATATAGAGGCAGAAAGAAAACTTTTTTTCATAGACGAAAGTATATTAATGGAAAATGCGCTAAAATCTACAATAGGTCTAGATAGATTAGAATATATAAAATCTTATTACATCATACAAGAAAGCATTATAACTAAATATGATATTGGTAAAGAAGATAGCATGTTTCTTGAAAGTGTGGCAAAAGGAGTGACTAGAGAAAATTTCAGTTACGATAAGAAGATATCGGGAAAAGTCTTAAATTTCGGCACTAGTAATTCAGATATAATAAAGTTAATAAATTTATATTTAACAGGCAATGAGGAAGGAATAATTACAAGAACAGGAGAACGTAAAGCTACGCTTAGGGGACCTAATAGCGATTCGGTATTTTCATCAAGACACTTCTATTGTGCTATAAATCATGATGTATATGAATTCAAGATAAGTAGATACAATATATATAGTGTTATTAAGGATGGCAAAGACACAGGTAAAACACAAGAATTAAACACAACAAATATAACAATAAAAAACATACAAAGTCCTAAAGTTATACATTATTCTATAGATAAATAATAAATTATATAATAAAACAGCTTGATCTTCAAATTAGAGCAAGCTGTTTTATAATGATTTATAAAGGAGCTAAATCTACCATCTAGAGGTTGATTCATTTGGATTTTTTATAGGTTGATTGACAAAAAAACTATCTATCCACTTTAAGATTTCTTGTTCTGGCACCTTATCATCTTTTATCATTTGTTGCCATTCCTCATCTGTTAATCTTTTAGGACTAATAAATTCGTTGTAGTTGAATACTGCTCCTCTGTTAAGTTGTAACTTATCGCCTACGGGAACTACTACATATATTTCATATGCAGGTCCTACACCTGCTTCTAAATATAGTTCTTTTGATGTATGGATATCTGCAATACATGCCATATTTTTATCTGCATCAGATGTTATCTCATACCAATGACTTAGACCATCTTCAATGAATGTTAAAGTTAAGGATTCTAACCATCCACCGTAAGTTCGTATTCTTTCATTTTCTATTTCTGTTAGATTTTCATTGTTCAATTCTTTAACAGAACATTTAATTAAAAATTTTAGCAGGTCCTCAAAATATCCGATATTCTCTTTCGTTGATTCTGAAAGTATATTTCTATGTTTTAGATTTTCTTTTGAGTATTTAGTCAACCAAAGTAGTTTATTATATACATCAATATTTGGTTCTACATATCCACTGGTAGTAGGAGGCTCATCAAAACCGCCACATTCAGCTCCACTTTGCTTGCCATATAAAACTGTATCATGTTTTAATTCAGCCCATGAACTCATGGACGTAATTAAAGACTTATCTTGCCATGCTACATTAGTCATAAAACTAGGATAACCTTCATTAAATTCTTTTAATAAACCTTTTAAAGTCCAAAGCCAACCATAATACATATTAGACTGCCATTTGCTTTCTTCTAATTCTTCAAATTCATCTTTTAGCTTGTTAAAAGATTCAGCATATCTTTCCCAATAATCAGGAACTTTATTGATATTAGTTTGTATGTCCAAAGCCCTTTTTGATCCTAATACGCCCATTACATCAATTGCTGAAGGGATGGGTCTTTTGAGTGGTTCGCATAAACGCTGAAGTACTTCTGCATCAGGGGTATATCTTTGCCCCATAAATCTGAACTGTTTGCCAACGGGTATTGTATATCCTACAAATTTATTTTTTATTTTAGGCTCTGGTAGTTTCTTAGCCTCTTCATAAACTTCATTAAGTTTATTATCATCTTCAAAATCGTTGATATCAGGATTTTTCCCGAATACTTTTATAAGTATATCTTTATATTGATAAATATTCAAATCATCGCTAGAACCAACATAGAAATTAGTAATGTCATATATATTTTCCCAAAGCTTTATATCATCAGTTTTATAATTAACTAAAAACATACTGTACGTCATCAATAAAGCTTGAACAGTCTGATCTTTACTCTTAACAGTTTCATCATTTTTCATCACATAAAGTGGGAATGGAGCTTGACCATACCACATCATGACTTTGAAGTATCTTTTTAATTCATCAGTTCTTGTGTAGTGACCTCTAGGCTTATACTGGCTATAGTCAAGTTGATATGGAAAGAGAACCGACTTATTAACACCTTCATGCTTTTCTATTAATTGAATTTCTTTTTTTGCTAGTTCTATGGATTCTGTAGGAGCATCCTTAGGAAAATCATTTTTATCTAAAAGCATATATGCAACCGTAAAATATGTAATGTTTTTTTCTAATAATTTTTTTACATAGGGACTGTTGACTTTATTATATAAATAGGCAGATTTCATTAACATGCTTTTAGTGAGAGCTTCCAAATCCTTTAAGAAAATTTCTTTTTCGAGTTTTCTTAATGTATGACCATAAAATACGTGATATGTTTGTAGTACTGAGTCTGTAGTTATAAAACTAGGTATACTGCTATATTCGTTGTATTCATATATATGAAATAGCTGTTCAGATTTGCGAGGTGTTACAACAAAACCATTTTTACATAATAGAGCTTTTTGTTTTCTTGTAAATTTTCCGAATTGATTCACATTAACTATATTAGATAAATCACTCTTGATTTTATAGGGCTTAACTTTAGCATTATAATTAGGAACAGTATACGTCACGCTTATAGAATCTCTAGTTGGTTGATTTTTTGTCTCCAAGGTATACTTTTTGCGTTCTTTAATTTGTGGTGTTTTATTATTATTAACATTGGTTGTTACTTTGTCTTTGTTACATCCAGTAGTACTTATAAACAATATAACAAAGCATAAAAGTATTGATATGATTTTTCTAAACAATTAGAATCCCTCCTTTTTATTTTTAGTATATATAAATCTACGATTGTTATTATCATATTTTACATTCAACATTTCTTCTTGATTTCCTTTTTTAAGTGAAACCATGAATTCATTGTCATTTGCTTTTGAGATAGATAATATATCTGTAAAAGGTTTACTTTGAGTTTTGCCTTCAAAACCAAATCCATTCCAATTATATGAATTAATTACTTTTTGCCCATCTCGCAAGTGTTCTATTGATATAAGTTCGTCCTCCTGGTCATAATCTATATCTACAAAGATATAATCATCAAAAGGCTTAGATAATCTTGAGCCTCTCCATTTAGGAATTAATTGACCATCAACATAGTTAAATATAAATGGTCTTTTAGCCATTACTGGATGAAATTTAGTTTTTTTATAGACCCCGATTGATATTTCAATATTATTGCTCCCATCAACGTCGCAAAACTGTACTTTCCATGGGTTGAATCTTTTGAAATCTATACTAAATATTTCGTTCAAATTATTACTATATGAGAATATTTTTATTTCATTTCCATATGCTTCTTTTTTATTGCGAGTCAATATGATTATATCTAGATTTTTATCGTTGTTGATATCATTTATATCGTAGCTTAGTATTTCAGTATTTTCATCGCCTATTTCGTATTTAGATATGAGTTTTTTATTGGGCTTAAATATACATATTTTGTTATGATATATACTCAATAATAAATTATTATTTAACTTTATATATTTTTTATTTTTATAGACTACATTGTTATAGGAGATATATAAGATACTCATTATTATTAACAGGGATAGAAAAATTTTTAAATATCTCAATTTTTTTATCATTTTTGTTTCCTTTCTCATGAATTAGTCTTTAAGGCTATAAGAATATAATTATATATTCATATGACAATTCCTGCAATATTATATATATATCAATTATCCACGGTAGCTGGGACAGCTATATTATTATTAATATTTAATTTTTTTTATTAGTTTAGGTTGTTTTTTGACCTACTTATCGACATATATTAATGAAAGAACTATTGATATCTAACAAATTCACAAATATATCCTAAATCTATTGCATATATATTTAATAAGCTTGGACAATCAGCGAACATAACAAATTATAAACTTCAAGTATATATTAAATATAGGAGGATTATATGAAAACAATTTTAGTTACTGGAAGTGCAGGATTTATAGGTTTCCATGTTAGTAGAAAATTATTAGATGAAGGATATATGGTAGTTGGCTTAGACAATATGAACGATTATTATGATGTAAATCTAAAAAAAGATAGACTAAAAATTCTAAAACAATATAAAAATTACCGTTTCACTCATGTCGATATTAGTGATAAGGAAACATTAAAAAAAGTTTTTGCAATATTTGATTTTTCAGTAGTTATAAATTTAGCGGCTCAAGCAGGAGTAAGATATAGTTTAAAGAATCCATATGTGTATATAAAATCTAATTTAGCAGGAGTTGTTAATATATTAGAAGAGTGTAAAAACCATAGTGTAAAACATTTTATATTTGCATCGTCAAGTTCGGTGTATGGTTTAAACGAAAAGTTGCCATTTTCAGAAAAAGACAACACAGATCATCCTGCTAGTTTGTATTCAGCTACAAAAAAAGCAAATGAACTTATAGCTCATGCTTATAGCTATAATTATGGTTTACCAGTAACAGGATTAAGATTTTTTACTGTATATGGTCCTTGGGGAAGGCCAGATATGGCAGTTTATAAATTTACAAATTTAATAGCTAATAACAAAGAAGTTAAAGTATATAACTTTGGTCACATAGATAGGGATTTCACATATATAGATGATGTAGTAAGTGGAGTTATGAAGATTATTGACAAACCTCCAGTAGGCATTAATGACAAAAATCTATCTAGTCAAGACCCATCAATAAGCATTGCGAGGTATAGGATATATAATATAGGTAGTTCTAGATCAATTAACTTAATGAAATTAATATCCATGATAGAGGACAAACTTGATAAGAAAGCTAACATAAAGTATCTACCAATGCATTTAGGAGATATAAAAAAGACACATGCAGATACAGCCAAAATTACAGAAGCTGTGGATTATAAGCCTAAAGTTACAATTAATAAAGGGCTGGATTACTTTATAAAATGGTATAAAGATTATACCAATAATAAGAATCAATAAACAGAAATTTTGACAGATTGACATTAGTCTTATATTATAGTGTTATAAATTAGTAATACAAGACAAACCTATACAGATAACATTAATATTCTATATAGGGTATATTATAACAATCAAATGACAACAATATTAAATAATATGTGAATTTGTGTGTTTTGTAAAATAGGACTTTTCAAATTTAATTAGATTTAATAAAATAACACTATGTGAAATAAAAATGAAATGGAGGAAGACAATGTATAAGAAGGTAGCAATAGTTTTCATTGCATTCTTTCTTTTAACTTGCTTGGCAAATGTAGCGTTAGCTTCAAATGACAGACAAAATCCATCAAGACAAGAGGTAGAAAGATTAATAGATGAAGTAGCAAGAAAGAGAGGTATACCAACAGTTATATTAAAATCTGTTGCTAGAGTTGAAAGTGTGTTCAAACAGTACAACTCAGATGGTAGTGTATACACTGGATCAAGAGGTAGTATAGGAATAATGCAGATTAATAATAGAGGTGCAGGATTTGATACTAGAAGGTTAAAATATGATATACCTTACAACATTGAAGCTGGGGCGACAATGCTTTTAAGAAAGTGGGATACATGTGTTAGAAAGCTCCCACAATTTAAAAATATGGATCCTAATATTTTAGAGCATTGGTATTTTGCATTATGGGCATATAATGGTTGGAGCGAGAGCAATAACCCAAACATGATCCCATATAAATATTCAAGTGGAAGAGTAAAGAAATATTCATATCAGGAACTAGTGTTTACGATTGCAGAGAGGGAGTATAAGCAACCGATAGCTAAAATTAACACTAAGCAATTACCAAAACGTGGATTACCATCAAAAGGGTTAATATTAGATACACCTAAAGATTTTCACTATGGAGACATAGATAAATATGATACTGGGGATATTGTAGCAGTGAGCTGTGAAAATTCTCTAAAAATAAGAGATTCTGCCGGTGGAAAGCAAGTTGGAAGCTTAAACCCAGATGATGTACTATACGTAATTGATAAGCCCAATTTGCAGTTTGGTTACTATTGGTATAAAGTTAAGCTTAAAGATTCAGATTTGCAGGGATATGTGGCAGGAAACTGGATAACAAAAATAGGTGAAGTAAAAGAAGAAACGTGTGATGAAAATGCGCCATTTAAAGACGTGTCAAAGGCATGGGGTTTAGAGTATATCACTAAACTAAAAGACATGGGGATAATTAGTGGAGCTAGTGACCACTTCTATCCAAACAAGACGATAACTAGACAAGAATTTAGTGTTATGATTGCTAAGGCATTAAAACTTGGCAAAATGTATATTGAACTAACATATGAAGATAAGGATACAATAAAACCTTGGGCACTAGAATATGTTAAGTCTGTTACAGCAAAGAATTTCTTTTATGGTTTTGAGGATAACAAGTTTAGACCAAACTATAATATAACAAGAGAAGAAATGTCAAAAATATTAAGTACTATTGTTGGACTAGACGATCTTGACATAAAACTTAATTATAAAGATTTAGATAAAGCTTCACCAAAAAATGTACAGTATATTATGAATGTTCATAGCAAGAATTTAATGAATGGCGATACTAAAAACAACTTTAACCCAAATAAGCCGTTGACTAGACAAGAAGCATGTAAAATAATAGTGGGGCTTTTAGATTATATTGATAAAGTTAAAAAATAATATTAGCTATAAGATATTAAAGACCTAAATCACAACGATAATTGTGATTTAGGTCTTTAACAATTAAAACATAATAGTCATTTCTATGTAGTAGGATAAAGAACAGTTTAATTCTTGTAAAACATAAGTATTAATTTATCAAGTTCTTGACTTATCCTGAGTAATTCATTAGCTGGAAGATTTTCGTCAATAGCTTTTTCTAAAGTATAACGTAGTTTGTTTATCTTATCTTTGGTGGTGTTTTCCGAGCAATTTTTTTTCATGATTTTCTCCTAATAGTTAACCTTAAAAATTTAGATATTATACGTGCAAATAGCCCATCAAAAAATAAATATACCATAATAAAAGTGTTGTTTATATAGTAAAATGGGACTAAATTTCAAATTATTCAAGTAATCCCAAGGTTATACTTGATAAAATGCATAAATAAGTAACAAGTGGTAAAAATAAAAGCCAAGGAGGTGTTTATATGAAGAAAAACATACTTTCAATTGGCGTTATATTTTTAACTATTCTAGCAATATGTGTTATAGTTTATATACAAAAACAAGAAGATAACATTGATATAAAAGATAGCTCTAAGGAGCAGATTACAGAAAATACAAACGAAAACAAAGAAGAAAATAGCTTTATTAAGAAGAATGGACTTATATTAAAATAGTTTGTAGGAGATCTAAAACAGTGTTTAGATCTCCTAGTTTGTTCTATTCAAATAATTTCTTAAAAGAATAATTTATTTTATCATTATTTACAGTAAACATTAGATATTTCATTTTCATAAAATTATTAGCAGTATAGTTATTATTTATATGAATATACCTTATGCCATCTTTAAATTGAGTTTTATCCTCATTTCCTGTTTGTACTACCCATATATCCTTATTATCTTTATTATCCTTAAGTATTTTATGAAATAGATTTGCCTCAAGGTTATCGGAAAAACCATTTGATCCAAACACAGGTTTAGGTAATGAAATTATTATATTTTTTGCATTTGAGTTCTTAATATTATTTAAAAACTCTGTCCATTGGTAAGGATTTGTTTGTCTTATTCCACCTTCAGTATCGTTAATTTGCATAAAAAGTGTAGTGCCAATAGTGTGTGTTGAAAAGCCATCCTTAGGCTTTAGAACTTGCTTGCTTTTTATATTTGCAAAATCACCTGGCATCTTGTCTAGTATAATACTTATATCAAATGAATTTAAAGCAAGATTCAATTTATTAGCTATTTGGTAATCTAATAGGTTGTTAAGACTTGCAACACCTGATGTAATAGCAATATTATATCCGTTTTCAGTTTTATCAACTAATTGCTTTTTGCTATCGACTATTTCAGTTTCATTAGGAGCATTTGCTTTTTCATAAGAATATGGTGTATGATAGAGAGATTTTAGACCATCTATAATGATAAAACTATTGTTCATATTCACAGGGCTTGTCTCAGCTACGTATATTTTCTTAATAGTAATTGGATAACTAATATAAGAAGGAATCTTTGCAGTTACCCATTTCCATTTACTCCAATCAATATGATTAGCTAAAGTCAATCTATGAGTCTTTCCTTTGTTATCCAATATTTCAGCTCTAAGCCAGTGATTATCATTGTTTCCGTAAACCCATAAACCTAGCTTGTCCGCTTTATTCTTTAGTGTTATACCACCATCTCTTAAAACCGCATAAGCTGCAGAAGTACCTTCAGCTTTTGTAAAGTCATAGTTAAGTTTTAACGAATTTTGACCATCTTTTTCTTTTGAGCTACTAATCACACTACCTTCCACTGTTTTAGGATAACTGTCAAAGGTTACACCATTAGCACTTTCAAAAGCATCTAACATTTTCATTATATAACCAACAGAAAAATAGAAATTTTTAGAGGCACCACCTACCTGAGCATTTAAAATTCCACTAGAAGGTGTTTTGCTAGTATATAAAACTCCATCTTTAACTTCACCGATATTCCCATAAACTTTCCATGTTATATCATTAGGATCTATTATCGTAGAAAATCCATTGTCATTTAAACCATAAACTTTCTTTATTAAATCTTTTAATACTATTTTACCGTTTATATCAACGTCAAAATCATATCTATCTGATTGTATTTCCTTTACACTATCTAGTACCTTAATATCGACTTCAGATTTGATACCTTTATATTTTGCATATAATTTACCTGACCCAACTTTTTTAGGAGTAAACTTGTTGGAAGATATAACGCCATCTATATTGGAAGAATATATAACATCATCTTGTTTAATTTGTATTGGGTTATTGTGTATATCATATCCTTTAACAAAAAAACTTTTAGATGTTCCTAGTAACATGCTATTGCTATCTGATGATATCTCAATTCTATTTAGTGCTTCTATAGGAGCATTATTAAATATTCCAAGACCATTAATTACTCTTCTTTGGCTTCCATCAGAAGGGTAATTAATTAACTTTGTAGTATCTTTGTCTAGAGGAGATAATACCATAGTAGTAGAGCCTCCACCATCAAAGTTAATAGCATTGTATGAACCTAGTTCACTCATTAATTCAGTTATTTCTGCTTGGGTGAGACCTTTAAAAGAAGTATGTCTACCGTCAACCGTAACAATGATTAGTTCGTTACCATCTTTAGTTATACCTACAGAAGTTCTAGGTTGTTTTCCTCGCATATTTATAGCATAATCTTTTACTGCTACCCCGTTTTTTATAAGTACAGAGCCACCTCCTACAGCGGCAGAGATATCAGAAATATCTCTAGAAGTATTCATTTGCAAAGAAACAGTATCGCCTATCTTAAAATGCTGTATAAGCTGTTCTCCTGCAAAGCCTCTTCCAGTAAGAACATAACCATTTTGAGGCATCTGGAGTGGAGCATGTCCAGTTTGTATGTTTACTACAGTATTATCCACAACCACAACCTCAGTTAGATCTTTAAAATATCTATTTCCTACTGTCTTATCGGACCAATTGCTATCAAACATCATAATTCCTTCATATTTTCCACCATCTTTATTGATTGAATAAACTCTCAAAGGTGGCTTACCTTGGGGTATTATCTGCATATTCCAAGTTAAAAAATCTATAAACGGAACTTTTTGATTATTTAGAAATAGAATTGGAAAAGGTTTATCCGAGTTATTAGGAGATGATACAAATTCACTATCTTTTATGACAGGACCAATAGGTGTGGAGAAGTGTGTTGTATAAAAGAAATCGGCATTTATACCAGCTATAGCATTCCAATCTTTGACCATGTTTCCTATAGTATCTCTATGTATTATTCCTTTTTTACTAAATAACGGTTTAATATTAGTATACTCATCTGACAAATTAACCCTTAAAACATTTATATTAACCCAGCCAGTAGAGGTAAATCTTCTAATGGTTTCATGAGATAAACCACTAGATATAGTTTTTTTGTCTTTATCTTGATATATCATAAACTGATCCACTGCATATGTACTAGATGTGCATATTAGTACGGCAAGAGATATAGCTACAGTAGACAAAAACTTTCTAAGAGCATTGTTCATCATATCACATCCTTTGCTATATTATTTTTTATTAAAACCATAGTTTAAACTGCTCTTTATTTTGTAAAGAAGTTAAAATTTTATCCCTAGCATCTGGAATTAGCTTATTCATATGTGAGAAAAGGTCTTTAATTTCCTCTCGCTTAGTGTTTTTGTCAGCAGGGCATACACTCTCAACTACAGGTATATTATGCCTAACTAGAGCTTTTTTAACTTCATACTCTGGAAGATATATCATAGGTCTAATAACATGTATATTTTTCCTAGATAAGTACGTCTTAGGTAAAAAAGTACTTATTCTACCAGTATAAAACATATTTAAAAATAGTGTTTCTATAGCATCATCCAAATGATGCCCTAGAGCTAATATGTTATAGTTACTTTCTGATATCAGATCATTAAGGGCACCTCTTCTCATTTTAGCACACAGAGAACAAGGATTTTTTTCCTTTCTAACATCAAACACTATTTTTCCTATCTCAGTTTCTTTTATTTCAAAATCAACATCGATTTTTTTACAAAAATCTTTAACAGCAGTTAGGTCAAAATCATTAAAACCTAAAGTAACACTAAAGGCCTTCAGATTGTACTTAACAGGGCTAAAATGTTGAAATAATTTTAGTCCATATAGTAAAACCATACTGTCTTTTCCACCAGAAACTCCGACAGCTACATTATCTCCATCTTTAATCATTTCATAATCTTGTACTGCTTTTCTTATAGCACCTAAAACTTTCTTCAATATTCCATTCCTTTCATATACAGCGTATAGCATTAATTATAATATATAATTATTATATAAGCATTACAAATAAATTACAAAAGAATTAATTAACATGGTAGTAATTACATAGAATTTTAAGAATATGGGCGGTACACATAGACATCGGACAGTATTAATGATAATATAAATGTGTGATCTTATATATAAGATGTAAAGTATTAAAAAAGATTGTTTATTTAACAGTTATCAGATTGATTATATATAATTATTTACTTAGGGGTAACTAATATTACATAGTGATTACGATAATTAGTATATCCGCGTTTACGCATGTTATTTATTTAAATTGCAATTAATATAATTAGCTAACAATAGGTATATTTAATAACTATACAGTAATCACAAAGAACGAGGATAATTACATGAAAAAATATGTTTTAGTTTTTTTAATGTCGATGGTTCCAATAGTAGAGTTAAGAGGGGCAATTCCAGTTGGTGTATCAATGGGAATAGATCCTACCCTTAGCTTGTTTATAAGTATTGTAGGGAATTGCCTGTTAGTGCCAATATTGCTAAAAACAATATTACCAATACTGAGGTTTTTTTATAGAATAGAATATTTTAAGAAATATGTTATTTGGGTACATAAAAGAACGATGAGTAAGAGCGAAAGAGTAAAAAAATACGAGGTCTTTGGTTTATTTTTGTTAGTGGCAATACCTGTTCCATCTACAGGGGTTTATACAGGTTGCTTGGTCGCAACATTACTTAGGATTAAATACAAAGATGCATTAAAAGCTATCTTGTCAGGAGTAATAACATCTGGAATGATTGTTTACGTCTTAAGCGTCGTTATTATTAATTAAAGACACAAAAAACCAAAAAAATGTAAAAAAGTATTGCAACATTTATGAACATATGCTATTATAAGAGAGAACGTAAAACTAAATAAGTAACCTTATTAAGAGTGACTGAGGGAATAGGCCCTATGAAGTCCAGCAACCGACTATTACTAGCAATAATAGGAAAGGTGCTAAATCCTACAGATATTACATCTGAAAGATGAGGAAGTGCTATAGACAACTCTTCCTTAAGGAAGAGATTTTTTAATTTGAACAACTTTAGATATGACATAGATACATATAGCAGTTCCTTTGAGATTTGCTATAACAGGCAAATCTTGGGTCACGATGGGAGTTGATTCCACTTACTATTCGTTTAAAAAATAAAATTAGGGGGTTGTATTATGAGACAATGGTTATTTACATCTGAATCTGTAACAGAAGGCCATCCAGATAAAATGTGCGATCAGATATCAGATGCAATACTAGACACAATCTTATCAAAAGATCCAAATTCTAGAGTTGCATGCGAAACATCCGTAACGACAGGATTAGTATTAGTGTCTGGAGAGATATCAACAAGTTGCTATGTTGATATACCAAAGATAGTTAGGCAGACAGTAAAAGATATAGGTTATACAAGAGCTAAATATGGTTTTGATGGAGATACTTGCGCAGTTATTACATCTATAGACGAGCAATCACCAGATATAGCTATGGGCGTTGATGAAGGGTTTGAAAGTAAAAAAGGAGAAATAAATGATTCTGAAAATGCTACAGGTGCAGGGGATCAAGGTATAATGTTCGGATTTGCGTGTAACGAAACACCTGAGCTTATGCCATTACCTATTTCATTGGCACACAAATTAGCTAGAAGACTTGCAGAGGTAAGAAAAAATGGTACCCTCAAATATCTAAGACCAGATGGAAAGACACAAGTTACAATAGAGTATCATGATGATAAACCTCATAGAGTAGATACAATAGTTATATCTACACAACATTGTCCTGATGTTGAATTAGAGACAATAGAAAAAGATTTGATAGAAAAAGTTGTAAAAGAAGTAGTGCCAACTAAATTCTTAGATGATAACACTAGATTCCTAATCAATCCTACAGGAAGATTTGTAATAGGTGGACCTCAAGGAGATGCAGGATTAACAGGAAGAAAGATTATAGTAGATACTTATGGTGGATACTCTCGTCATGGAGGAGGAGCTTTCTCAGGAAAAGATCCTACAAAAGTTGATAGATCTGCAGCTTATGCAGCTAGATATGTTGCTAAAAACATAGTTGCGGCAGGGCTTGCTGACAAATGTGAAGTACAGCTAGCTTATGCTATAGGAGTAGCATATCCTGTTTCAATATATGTAGATACTTTTGGCACAGGAAAAATTGATGAGGAAAAGATAGAACAATTAATCAAAGATAATTTTGATTTAAGACCAGCAGCAATAATTAGAGACTTAGAATTAAAAAGAGGGATATACAAGCAAACAGCTGCATATGGACATTTCGGAAGAACAGACATAGATTTACCTTGGGAAAAAACAGATAAAGTAGATGTATTAAAGAAAGAAGCAAATTTATAAATAGCTAAGTAACAAAAGATCAGTAGATTGAGTACAATGTATTAACCATATATTTTATTATTAAGCGATAGCTTTAGAATGAAGGTGATACATTGTTGATTCTACTGGTCTCTGTTTTTATATACGTTTTTTTTGTTTACGGAATAATACAATTTATTATGGAAGTTGGCTGTAATTTCGCATATAAGAAACATATAAAAGATAAAATATGTATATACGTAGAAGAACCAGAAACTATTGAGTATACACTCAGAATGGTTAAAGATAAATTTTCATATATTTGCTTAGTGTTTGAAGAAAAAGATGATTTAACAGAAGAAATCGCAAGGAAATTGATTGATGAAAATAGATTGGAAATAAGGTATATAGACAATGAATAGGTTTATACCTAGAGAGCAGTTATATTTGTATCTCTAGGTTTTTTTATTTATAGGTATATGTATAAATAAAAAATACTATAAGCTAAATTATGGTATAATAATTTAAAACGAAGAAAAATGATAAGAGCTTTTGGAGGTTTTATATTTGGTAAGCTTACAAGGTACTGTAGAGGAAATTATTTTTAAGAACGAATCAAATGGATATATAGTAGCTGTAATAGAAACAGAAGATGATATAGTAACTATTGTTGGATGTATACCCATAATAAATATAGGAGATACCCTTAATGTACAGGGCGAATGGGATTACCACTCAAAATTTGGGCAGCAATTGAAAGTACAATCATATGAAAAAATTCAGCCTACAACAACGAGTGGTATAGAAAAATATCTCGCTTCAGGCTTAATACCAGGTATTGGACCTAAAATGGCAAAGAAAATAGTAGAGCATTTTGGTGAAGATGCATTAGATGTATTACAATATAGTCCTGATAAAATTACGCAGATACAAGGTATAGGGAAGAAAAAAGCCGAGAAAATTTCCCAAGCATTTGCTGAGCAAAGGAACTTGAAAAATATTATAATGTTTTTGCAGAAACACAATATCACTACAGGTTACGCTGTGAAAATATATAAACAATATGGAGAAGAAGCAGTAGCAATTCTAAAAGAAAATCCGTATCAGCTTACAGAAACTATACATGGTATAGGGTTTAAACTAGCGGATAATATAGCCACAAATATGGGTATAGATAAAACTTCTATATATAGAATTTCTGCAGGCATAAAGTATGTAATAATGAATCATTCATCATCAGGACATACATATGTGCCAAAAGAGGAATTAATCGCAAAAAGCTCAGAATTATTAACAGTAAATACTGAGTTAGTAGAAGAAGGTATTACTTCATTAGCAATAAACCAAGAGATAAAACTTGAGATTAGTGATAAAGATACAAGAGTATATTATATGCCATTTTATATAGCAGAGATGAACGTCAGTAAAAAAATAATAGAGTTATCAAGAGCAAAGGTTGATAATATAGACATAGATATAGATAAAGAAATAGCGTCGATCCAAGATAACGAAAAATTTTATTTTGCAGTAAAACAAAAAGAAGCAATAAAACAGGCTATCAAAAATGGATTTATGGTTTTAACTGGTGGACCAGGAACAGGGAAAACTACAACCATAAACAGCATCATAAAAATATTTGAAGAATGTAAAAAGACAGTATTATTAGCTGCACCAACAGGCAGGGCTGCAAAGAGGATGTCAGAAGCAACAAATAAAGAAGCAAAAACCATACATAGATTGTTAGAGTATGGGTATATTGACGATGATGTAGCGATGTCATTTGCGAAAAATGATGAAGAACCTCTAATATGTGATGTATTGATAGTAGATGAGGTCTCAATGGTAGATATACTTCTTATGAATAACTTGCTTAAAGCCATACTAGTAGGTACTAGAGTTATATTAGTAGGAGATGTTGATCAACTACCATCAGTAGGCCCGGGGAATGTTTTAAGAGATATTATAGATAGTGATATAGTAAAAGTAGTAAAACTTGATGAAATTTTTAGACAGGCAAGAGAAAGCATGATAGTAGTAAATGCACATAGAATTAACAAAGGAGAGCACCCACTAGTAAACGTCAAAGATAAAGATTTTTTCTTCATGACAAGAGATAATACAAATCATATATCAGATACTATACTAGAACTATGTACAAAGAGACTCCCCAAATATAATGGCTATGACACACTAAAAGATATACAAATATTAACACCGATGAAAAAAGGTGATGTTGGAGTCAATATGCTTAATACCAGATTACAATCTGTTATAAATCCATATTCTAAAGATAAACCAGAAAAAAAACATGCCGATGTAATATATAGAGTAGGGGACAAAGTAATGCAGATAAAAAACAATTACAAGATAAAATGGAAGATAAATAATTTTGGTAAAATTACAGAAGGAGAAGGCATATTTAATGGAGATTTTGGATATATAGTTGATATAGATGATGAAGATAGCACTATAACAATAGTATTTGATGAAAATAAGAGAGTAAAGTATAAGTACAACCAACTAGATGAACTAAGGTTAGCATATGCAACTACGATACACAAAAGTCAAGGAAGTGAGTTTCCAGTTGTGATCATTCCTATAAGTTGGGGACCACCTATGTTACTAACAAGAAACTTGTTATATACAGCGGTTACTAGAAGTAAAGAGTTAGTTGTTCTAGTAGGAATTAAAAAGTATATGAATATAATGATAGAAAATAACAGAATAAAAACTAGGTATTCTTCGTTGAAAGATAGGATAAAAGGACTATTTGAATTATTCATGAATGATAATGTATAATAATAGTGAGGGGTAATTATGGTAATAAAGTTAATAAAAGATTTTATCATAACAATCATAGACGTAATATACCCACAAAGAAATATATGCTTATTATGTGATGAATTTAGTGAAGAAATCAAGAGTGGAATTTGCCCAAAATGCTACAATAAATTAGTCTATAATATCAAGACATGCGAGAAATGTGGACGACCTTTAAAACAAAGCTATCTACCTTCTTTATGTCATGATTGCAATAACAAACAACAAATATTCAAGAAGGGAATATCACCACTAATATATGAAGGATACATAAGAGATTGTATTCACAAGTTTAAATATGGCAAAAAACCATATATGTATAAAGCTCTAGGAAGCATTATGCTAGACTATTTAAATAGTCTAGATTTAGACTTTGATATAATAATACCAGTTCCACTCAATAAAAAAAGATTACTAGAAAGAGGGTTTAACCAAGCAGAGCTATTGAGTAAGTGCATATCAAAACATTCAAACAGCCGGGTCATTACTAAATCTCTAGTTAGAACAAAGAATACAAGAAGACAAAATAAACTAAACAGAAAAGACAGATTAAAGAACATAAAAGGTGCGTTTACAGTTAGAAACAAAGAAGTGATTGCGAATAAGAACATAATACTAGTAGATGATATATATACAACAGGTACAACAATCAATGAATGTTGTAAAGAATTAACGAAATCAGGAGCTAAGAGCATATACGTATTGACATTAGCTATAGGATACAACGAACAATATTCAGGTTAAACTAAAGGGAGGAGAATTGATATGGATATACGAAATTGCAAAAAGTGTGGTAGGATTTATAACTTTGACGGCTTTAAGCTTTGCCTTAGCTGTAGACAAGAAGAGGAAGAAGTTTTCAAGGTAGTACGGGATTATATATATGAAAATCCGACTGCATCAATACAAAAAATTTCAGAAGATACAGAGGTGCCAGTAAAGAAAATATTAGGGTATCTAAAAGAAGGTAGATTGGAGATTAGAAATGCTGACAACAATTTACTATTAAACTGTGAGAGATGTGGCAAACCCATATCAACAGGTAGATATTGCGATAGATGTGCGGTAGAAATGAGTAATGTTTTTCAACAAGCGATAAGAGGTTCCAATCCTAAAAAAGTAGAGAAAAAAGATACTAAAAGTGATAGAATGTTTATATCAAACCGTTTTAAGAAGTAGTTACTATTAATAAATTAAATAATAATTAAAGTAAGACCTCATCTATGACGATGTTATGTATAGAATATATTGTCAAGATGAGGTGTTTTTATGAAAATATTTAATAGTTCGCAGGTTCAAAAGGCTTATAAGATATATTCAAAAAATAATAACATAAAGAAAGCTAACAGTATAGCTAAGCTGAGTAAGAGGGATGAGGTCAGTTTATCGTCCAAAGCTGTAGAATATCAATATGCAATGAAAGCCTTTAAAGAACTTCCAGAAGTGAGAGAGCAAAAAGTAAACGAGATTAAAAAAAGAATAGAAAGCGGAACGTACAAAATAGATATCCAAAAGATAGTAGATAAAATATTTTCGTAGTAGGTGGTGAAACAGTGAAGATTTATTTAGACGAGTTAAAAAAAATATTAGCAGAGGAATGTCATATATATAATGAACTCTTAGAATTAACAGATAATAAGACTCAAGTAATTATGGAAGGAAAAACCAAAGAATTAGATGCTATTACAAAAAAAGAGGAAAAACACATACTTATGATAGCAACACTAGAAAAAAAGAGAGAAGAAATAGCAATAGGGCTAAGGAACAGTTTAAAGCTTGCAGAAGATAGCAATATGACAGATATTATAGATAAACTTAGTCTAGAGGATAAAAAAGATTTCGAAGAGATAAGATTAAAATTAATAGATGTTTTAGATAAAATAAAACAAAAAAATGAACTTAACAATACCTTGATTAGTGATGTATTAGAGTATATTAACTTAAATATAAACCTTTTGACTAATACTAAACAAGGAAGTGTATACAATAAAAAAGATAACAACTACGTACAGCAAAACAAAAGTATCTTTGATGTAAAGGCATAAGTGGGAGGAAAGAATATGACAAATATAATGGGGACATTATCAACAGCTATTTCTGGATTATATGCTAATAACAAAGCATTAGAAACAACTTCTCATAACATTGCTAATGTCAATAACCCAAACTATGTTAGACAACAAGCTATACAAGAAACTTCGTTTTATAAAAGGACGTCAAGATTTCAAACAGGCACAGGTGTCACAGTACAACAAATCCGGCAGATACGTAATGAATTTCTAGATATAAAATATAGAGAACATTCAACAGGTTTAGGTTATTATAATTCTAGAAATCAAATACTAGAACAAGTGCAAGGAATAATCAATGAAACTTCAGGAAGTGGACTTCAAGACGTAATGACTAAGTTTTGGAATGCTTGGGATGAGTTATCGAAGGATGCATCAAGCTCAACAAAAAGAGGATTACTCAAACAAAATGCAACCGCATTAGTAGATACGGTAAACCATTATGCAAAACAGCTTGATGATCTACAAGTAAATCTCAACAAACAGTTAAAGGATAAAGTTAATGAAATAAACACAATAACTCATAGATTAAGAGATCTAAACATTGCTATACAAGGAAAAGAAACTACAGCAATAAAAGCTAATGATCTTAGAGACGAAAGAAATGCACTACTTGATAGATTATCTGAAATAGCAGATATAGACTACTATGAAACTCAGAATGGCATGGTTAATGTACGACTTTGTGGGAAACATGTTGTGATGAATAATAATGTGACAGACTTAGAACTAAGAACAAACGGATCAGCATTTTACGATGTATATTGGTCAGATGATAATATAAAAGTTGATATAAAGAGTGGAGAGATAGCAGGTATTATAACAGCTAGAGGAGATGTGGCAAAGACCATATTAGGTAAAAATAATGGTACAGTAAAGCAGAAAGTAGAGATAGTTATAGCAGTTGACACGACAAGTGCAGATATGACTAAAATAAATGCTACTATTAATGCCTACAAAGATGACATGAAAAAAAGAGGGTTAGAGCCAGTATTCAAATTAGTGACGTTTGGAGGTGGAGGTACAGCGACAGAGTTGACAACAACCTTCCAAAACGATATAACAGCGAGTTTTACAACAAAACCTGAAGCAGCAGAAGATTTTGGACAAGTGGTAACATTACTAGAAGGTATGACATATGATCCTAAATCATTAAGAAAACTGGTAGTTATTACCGATGAAAGTATAGGTGGAGATGGTACTCCAGTAAGTCTAGCTAATGCTAAAGATTATATCAAAAGATTAAACGCACTTGATGTCTCGACAAGTGTAGTTTCAAAAGAAAAGTATAAGAAAATAGGTGACACTGGAGAGATAGGTTGGGAATATCTTGCACAAAAGACAGGTGGTAGTTTTATAGATATAGATAAATCACCAGCTAGTAAGCTAGGAGTAGAAATATCACAGCTTACAACTAACGACATAAGCTCGAAGATGGGACAAGTTAAATCATACAATGAAATTATACCATCAATAAAACAGAGATTGAATGCATTTGTAAACACTATAGTAAGAAATGTAAATTATATTCATAGACAAGGAGTTACATTTGATGGCAATCCCGGGCAAGACTTTTTCGTAGCTATTAATCCTACTTTACCATTACAGGCAGGAAATATTAAACTGAACGATAACTTAGCAGAGTTAAACAATATAGCAATAGGATCAAGACCACATGAAGCTGATAATGGTGAGATAGCAAAAAAAATATATGATATAAGAGATGATTATATATTTGGAAACCTTAACCCAGACAATTATTTTAGAGATATTGTGTCTGATATAGGGGTAGTAGGAAAGACAGCCAATAATTTTCTTAAAAATAAAACAACATTAAGAAACGAAGTAGATAATAAGAGAAAAGCACTTTCGTCGGTATCATTAGATGAGGAAATGGCAGATATGTTAAAATACCAACATTCATATGCAGCAAACTCAAGAGTAGTTAATGCTGTAGATGATATGCTTGATAGGATAATAAACAAAGTTGGAATAGTAGGAAGATAATATAGATAAAAGAGGTGTAAAATATGTCAGGATGGTTAGGCTTTAGTACAGGAGTATCAGGGTTATTAGCAAGTCAGAGAAGCCTTTACACTACAAACCACAATTTAGCTAACATACAAACAGATGGTTATTCAAGACAAAAAGGAACTCAAAATGCACAGTCAGCATTGTATTTAAAGGGATTAGGTTACGTAGGAACAGGTACAACTGTAGAAGATGTGAGAAGAATTAGAGATGAGTTTGTGGATTTTAAATATTGGACTGAAAATGCAAGTCATGGCGACTGGGAAATAAAAAAAGATAATATGCATGAATTAGAGAATATATTTGGAAAAGTAAGTGACAATAAACTGAGTACTGATTTAAATAATTTTTACAAAGCTCTTGGTACACTAAGTACAAATCCACAGGCGGCAGAAACAAGAAAAGTAGTAAAAGAAGCAGCAATTACACTTACAAAGCAACTAAATCAAACAGTTAACAAGTTATATAATTCACAGAAAGAACTGAACTTTTCAGTAATGACGAAGATAAAACAAGTTAATGATTTTGCATCGCAGATAGGTAATCTAAACAAAGAAATAAAATTTTTAGAACTAGACGGTAGCATGGCAAATGATCTCAGAGATCAGAGAGATTTATTAGTAGATAAACTATCAAAACTTGTAAATGTGACTGCTAATGAAGAGAATGGAGAATTCTCAGTTTCAATCAAGGGGATAACATTAGTAAATGGGAAAAATGTTAATAAGTTAAAATATCCACCAAATTTAGTGGACAATCCATGGAATCCAAAAGAGAAATTAGTTAAAGTAGAATGGGAAAGTAATGGTGAACCAGTACATTTAGAATCAGGTGAAATCAAATCACTAATCGAGATGAGGGATGGTGATGGGAGTGGATCAAGCATTAGAGGTATACCATTTTATATAAAGAGACTAAACCAATATGCACAGCAAATGGTCAAAAAAATGAATGAAATACACTTTCAAGGACAAGGCTTAGAAGGGCATAAAGACGTATTCTTATTTACACACGACAATAAATCGTCTAGTGAGTTTTTTACTGGTATGGATTATACTGATCCTGCTAAAGTTACAGCAATGAACGACTATATAAAGAACAATGTGAGAGCAGATAATATAACAGTGTCACTTGATATCCAAAAAGATGTTAATGCAATAGCTACAGGTGCAAAAGGAAGTGCTGGAGTGGAAGACAGTACTACTGTAAAGAAGCTATTAGCAACAAGAGATGATATACACTTTTTCGATAGTAGTGATGCTCCAAAGGGTAAGCCAGAAGATTTTGTATTAGCTATTATATCAACTCTATCAGTTGATAGCAGTCAAGCAGCGAGAATGGAAAAGAATCAATCAATAATATTGAAAAGTATAATAAAAAGAAGAACGTCTATATCTGGAGTTTCAATGGATGAAGAAACAGCTAATTTAGTTAAATTTCAACATGCATACAGAGCATCAGCTAAAATAATAACTACAATGGATAAAATATACGATATAACAATTAATAACCTAGGCTATGTAGGTAGATAAGGAGGAGACTGATGAGAATAACAAATAATATGCTTGTGATGAATCTTATGAACAATTTAAATTCGAACCTAAACAAATTAGATAAAACTCAACAAAAAATAGCATCGGGCAAAAAATTCCAATTACCATCAGATGATCCAATAGGGGTCTCAAAGAGCTTAAAGTTTCATACAGATTTATCAAGAATAGAGCAATATCAAAGTAATCTGAAAGACGGACTGTCTTGGATGAAGGTAACAGAAGATTCGATCAAGCAAGTTGGAGAGATAATGAAAAGAGCAAAAGAGCTAACAATACAAGCTCTAAACGGTACAAACTCAGATGATGATAAGAAAAAAATATCAGAGGAAATCGGACAACTAAAAGAACAATTGATAAAGATATCAAATGCAACATATGCAGGAAGAAGTATATTTACAGGATACAAAACTGATACAGACCTTTTAGACAAAGATGGCAACTATAAGCTCACTAATTATAAAGCAGGAACAGTTGGAGGGTCAGATATAATAAAGTTAAATGATACAGAGGTCAGTAAATACAATATTGGAGTATCAGATGAAATAGGGATAAATACAGTAGGAATAAGATTATTTGGGAAAAAAGGAATCGATTTAGATACGGTTAGTTACACAGGTAGTGTGAATGGTTATAAAGTAGATAAGACAAGCAAAACATCAGAAATAGATACTAATACTAATAAGAGTTATATGATAGCATTATTTGATGACATAAAAAAATGTATGGATACAAATAATAATGTGGATTTAAACAAGGATTTAGATAGACTTGCAAATGTCAACGAAGTAGTTTTATCATTAAGGGCAGAAATAGGAGCTAAATGCAATAGACTAGATATGACGGAAAAGAGAATGACGGATGAAAATTTAACATTTACTAAATTAATGTCAGAAAATGAAAATGTGGACATGAGTGAAGCAATAATGCAATCAAAGATGGAAGAAAGCGTATATAATGCTTCGCTTGCAGTAGGGATGAAAGTAATAATGCCTACGTTAGTTGATTTTATAAGGTAGTGATATTATGAAACTTAGTATAAGAACTACAAATGCACAGTTAGGCATTAAAACTACAAATGCACAGATGAACTTAAGGCAACCTAAAGGAGAACAAAGTATAAAGCAAATATCACCTAGATTTGAAGTTGATTGTGAAACACCTAGAGTTATAATCGACCAATACCAGTGTTTTGCTGAATCAGGGCTAAAGTCTCCATCAGATTTATCTAAAGAAAATACACAATTAGCAAAGCAAAAAGCGATAGAAGGTATACGAAGAAGAGTAGAAAACGGAAATAGGTTAGCAAACATCAAAGTAAGAATGCCAGAAGCATTGTCAGAGATAGCAGCCAGGAACTATTATCCACAGCAGAGGGTTTTTGATGTAGTGACAATGCCAAGAAGTAGACCTAAGATAGATGTTGTTGGGCATTTGAATATAAACTGGAAGCTAGGAGAGGCTCAGATAGCATATAAAGTGAATAAACCTACAATGGATTATAAACCAGGTAAGGTAGATATATATCTAGAGAGGGAATTTGACATTGACATACAGTGGATTGATGAGAAGAATCAAAAATAAAGAAAGCTGGTGTTATTATTGAAAATACAAACTAAATTTTTTGGAGAAATGGACATAAAAGAGGAAGATGTTATACACTTTCCAAAAGGCTTGATAGGATTTGAAGATAAAAAAGAGTTTGTAATTATAAATCCAGAAGAAGGAACTCCATTTCAATATTTACAATCAATAGAAGATACAGAATTATCATTTGTAATAATGAATCCATTTATATATAAGAAAGACTACGATTTTAATATACCAAAAAAAGTAGACGACTTACTAGAGATACATAGTATAAACGACATAGAGGTATATAACATAATAGTTATACCTAACGATGTCAGTAAAATGACTGCTAATTTAGCTGCACCATTGATTATCAATATAAACTCGAAGTTAGCAAAACAAATAATTATTGAAAATAGAAACTATCCTGTGAAGTTTTATGTTGTAGAGGCTTTAAAGGAAGCAAAACAGGAGGCAAAATAATGCTTATACTAACTAGAAAAAAAGACCAGAGTATTATTATAAATGATAACATAGAAGTTATAGTGATGGATGTAGTTGATGGCAAAGTAAAGCTTGGGATTAAAGCTCCTAAAGATATAGAGATATACAGAAAAGAAATATGTGATGATATTAAGGACATGAATAAAGTAGCAGCAAAGAATGACAAAGGGGATATTAAGAGTTTGAGTGACTTTTTTAATAAGTTATAAAAATAATACTTATGAGGTAGAAGGGGGAGTATCATATATGAAAATAACAGGTTCTATAGAAACTAATAATGTTAATAGAGTTCAAAAGGTAACAGAAAGTGAAAGTAAACCGAATATCAATATTAGATTAAATAACACGTCAAAAGAAGAAAACAACATTAAAAACTCGAAAGTACAAGAACAAGATATAATTCATGCAATTGAGCAAGCGAATAAAAGTGTTATAGTCTACGATAGACGCTTGGAGTTTTCAATACATGATAAGACAAAGCAAATAATGGTCAAAGTTATAGATACTGTGAAGGATGAGGTTATTAGAGAAATACCTGCAGAGAAAACACTAGACATGGTGGCAAAATTCTTAGAAGTTGCAGGGATATTAGTAGACGAAAAAATATAATAGACTAAGAGAGGGTGATATTAATGAATTCAAGTCTAAGAATTGGTGGTTTGGCATCAGGTATAGATACAGATAAGATAATAAAGGATCTGATGAAAGCAGAAAATGCAAAAATGGATGTCCTTAATCAAAATAAAAAATTAAATGAATGGCGTACAGAGCTATACAACGAATATAATAAAAAGCTAGCGAGTTTTGTATTAGAAGCGAGAAAAGAATTTGGGTTGGATAGCTATTCATCAACAGGTAAGCTTTCTAGTTCAAGCGTAGGAAATTTTAACTGGGTAAAAAAAGCAACATCATCAAATAAGGATTATGCTAAAGTTAGTGCAACAGCTGGTGCTGTAAATGGAAGCTTTGATGTTCATGTTACGAGGTTAGCTAAAAATATATCTATTAGTAGTTCAGCAAAATTGGACAATGAATTTGCTCCATTAAAAAACCAATTTAATTTATCAGATACAGATATCATCGAATTCACTATAGAAAATGGTAAAGGTGTATCGCATACATTCAAGTATAGTGGTAGTGATTTGACTGATAAGACTATAGCTGATATTGCTAATGATATTAATAATTATAGAGATGGTAATAAAAAAGGATTGGGAGTAAAAGCAGTATACGATGCATCTATTAATAGATTCTTTTTTCAAACAGAAAAAACAGGTGAGCAGGAAAATTTTAAAATAACACAGGGAGTAAATTCTACAGTGAACTTTATTGCAGGAACAAATAATAAATTGAAATTAGCGATTGATTATGGTACTGTATATAAAGGAGCAGATGGAGAAATAAACTTTAACGGTGCAAATAATATAAAGATTACAGATAACAACGTAAAAATATACGGAATAGATATGGAGCTGAAAGCAGAAGGTGTAGATTTTAAGGTAAATGTTAGCACTGATGTGGATTCCGTTTATGAAAAAATAAAAGGTTTTGTAGATAAATACAATAAACTAGTAGACGAATTTTCTCTAAAGCTAGGAGAGAAGAAATACAAAGATTTTAAACCTCTTACTACTGAGCAAAGAAAAGGGATGTCTGATGAAGAAGCTAAAATGTGGACAACCAAAGCAAAAAGTGGTCTATTAAGAGATGATGGTATGTTTACAAGTACATTGAGTAATATTAGAAGTGGATTATATGAGAAAATAGAAGGTACTTCTCATGGGATAAACTTTTTATTTGATATTGGAATTACAACCGATAAATATAGTCAAGGACAAACTGGTGGTAAGCTTAAAATAGATGAATCTAGATTAAAAGAAGCTATAAAAGACAATGTAGATGGTGTATTGGAAGTGCTATTCAAACAACCTGACCCATTGGAAAAAGATGAAAAGGTTATTAGAAAGACCAGTGGTATATTTACTCGGATACAAGCAGATATCACAGATGGAATCAAAAAAGTAATTGACAAAGCGGGAACAGGTGGTAATAATGATTACTTTAGAAAAGTACAGATTAATATATTAGTAGATTTTGTAACGAAAAAAGGAAGTATAAGCGACCTTGATAGTGACAAAAGAAAGATAGAAAAAGACATATATAATATGAAAAGATACCTTAAATCAAAAGAAGATGGTTATTGGAGTAAGTTTACAGCTATGGAGAAAGCATTAAAGAAAATGCAATCTCAGAGTAATTGGCTTACACAACAAATGGGTGGATAAATAGCAGAAAAGGAAGGTATTATGATGTTAAATAATGCTTATAATAAATATCAGCAGAACTCGGTTATGACAGCTAGTCCTCAGGAGTTGACTCTGATGCTATACAATGGTGCTATAAAATTTATGAAGCAATCAAAGTTGTATATAGAGAAGAAAGACTTACAAAATGCACACAATACTAATATAAAAGCACAAAATATAATACAAGAATTAAATATAACATTAGACATGAAGTACGAATTGTCACAGGGATTAAGAGACTTATACGAATTCATATTGAGAGTATTAATAGATGCAAATATAGAAAAAAAACCAGAGCTATTAGATAATATAATACCTATAGTTGAAGATATGAGAAATACTTGGCAAGAAGCTATGAATATAGCTAAAAAACAGAAATAGGTGAGTTAAATGTCTGAGAAATTAATAAATGATATGAATTTATTACTAGAAGAGAAAATAGATTTTTTAAACCAGATATATGATTATACAAAGAAGCAATCAACAGCAGTACAATCAGATGATAATATAAAAGATATAGAAACGTTTGTGGAATTAAAAGAGATTGTAATAAAAAAAGTAGATAATATAGATCTTGAATTCTTTAATTTAATTAATGAATTTAAAAACAAAGAAGGAATACAAAGTATGGAGGACTTAGATACTGAAAAATATCCTCAGGCTAAAAAACTACAATCATCAACAGCTGATATATTATCACTCCTTAAAAAAATAAAAGATATAGAGCAGAAAAACTGCATTACATTGAATCAGGCAATTAAAAACGTAAAAGGAAAACTTAAAAATATCAATACAGGAAAGAAAATGGTCAGTGGTTATAACACTTATAAAAATGTTAGTAATTCAGTAATGATTGATCAAAAAAGATAGAGTGGGAGCTAAATTCCATTAACATATAATGAAGATGATTTTATTAGTAGCGGTTGTTAGGGAAAAATCCCTAAATAACTGCTACTTTGATTTTAACTAATAATTTATTGTGGATGAGATGGTAGTATGAAGCTATAATATTTTTACACACTACATTTTTTAATACTAGTAAGTATATAGTGATATGTAGCAGGCACTTTATCATGTTGAGAGTAATATTCATCATATAGATTCATAACCTTTTCTATAAATTGAGGAGCTAATGGAGAGCTATCGGCTAGACAATTATTTGCACCTATTTTTTTTACAGAGTATAAGAAATTCATACAAGAATTAAAATATTCTACATAGAAATCCTCAGATAAATCTATATTATATTTGGTATTGCTTTTCGTTACTATATCATGACAAATATTCTTTAGATTTTGTAAAGAAAAAAAAGATTGACCAGGAGTTACAATATCCTTTATATTTAGTAATTGTCTAGTTTCTTGGAAACAATGATGCAGTTCTTTAAAAGTGTGATTACCAAAGGTAGAAAAAATCATTGTTCCATTTTTATTTAAATTTCCTAGTAAATTTGCTATGGTTTTATGCATACTATTAAACCACTGAAAGGTTGCATTAGATATTATCAAATCGTATTTTTGTTTTAAAGCTATAGTTTCAATATCATCACATACAAAAGATATGTTATTGTTATTTATAGTATTTCTAACATGCTCAATCATACCGGGGGCTATATCAACAGCTGTAATATGTGCATTAGGAAAGTGTTTTAATATAGCCTTTGTTAGATAACCTGTTCCACAGCCAATTTCTAATATGTTGTTTACATTTGCCTTATTAGTCATATCACGAATATTGTTAAGTAGTTCATCTCCCATTATTTTTTGGACATTAGAGTATTTATTGTACTGTTTAGCATTTCTACTGAATCTTCTTTTTAATTTCTCTTTATCTATCAAAATAAATCAATCTCCTTTAAAAAAATTAGTAACTATTCTTAGAAAATCATCAGAGTATGTGAAAAAAGGCATATGGCCAGTTTGGCTAAATTCTTTGAATATTGAATGTTTAAGGTGATTATCCACATCTCTTCCATATTCAACGGGACATATTCTGTCATCAACGCCATGTATAATCATAGTGGGTATATTTATAGTATTTATATACTCACAAGTATTTTTGTGTAAGAGATATTCCAAACCCAAAATCAATGCTTCATTTTTTTTAGCTTTATTTTTGCTACCTAAATTATTATGGTGGTTTTCTCTAATAAAACTACCATAGAACCCTTTCTTAATTTCATCTAGACTGAAGAGTTTTTTATAAAAACTATTAATTGTCCGCTTGGGATTTTCCTTTAAGCTTAAAATCATATTTTTTAATATATCTTCTGTACATCCAAAATATTTACTACTTAGATCTTGTTGTATAAACTTTTTAGTAGGACTAACTAAAATCATACCTTCTATTTGTTTTTTTAAATGTGAGCAAGCAATATCTATAGAAACCAAAGATCCTAAAGACCAACCTATTATAGAAAAACTTCCTATATTATTTTGCTTTATTATATTTATAACCTTGTTTTTAAAACAGTCCATTGTTAAAACATCATTCCATGATATTATATATATCTTGAAAATCTTCGCTAGTTTATTTACTAAACCTG
Source organism: Clostridiaceae bacterium M8S5 (assembly GCA_029227815.1). Classification (GTDB taxonomy): domain Bacteria; phylum Bacillota; class Clostridia; order Tissierellales; family MCWD3; genus Abyssisolibacter. The sequence continues at coordinate 38,473 of CP118523.1, forward strand.
TCCATACAAATGAATCTACAGCCCATCCAGATAATATTAATAAAACTTTTTTGTGCATTATATTACACCCAGTTTCTTACCATATTGATATAAATATTTGAGTACATATTTTAAATCCTCATAAGTATGAGTCGCCATAAGAGAAGCTCTTAATCTACTTGTTCCTCTAGGAACAGAAGGAGGCCTTATAGCAGGTATATATATACCTTTATCGAATAATATATTACTAAACTGAACAGTTTTTTCAGCACTGCCAACTATTATAGGCACAATAGGAGTGATTGATTGAGCAACCTCAAAGCCTAATGATAAAAGCTCTTTTCTAAACCACTTAATCATATGTTGGAAGTTTTCTCGCATTTTATTATTATTTTGGATGATATCAATAGCTTTAAGAGAAGCTACAATACTAGCAGGGGGCAAAGATGTAGTAAAAATAAAGCTTCTTGAAGTGTTTCTTAAGTAATCTATTAAATCTTTTTTTCCAGCAATATATCCTCCTATTGACCCTATAGACTTGCTCAAAGTACCCATATGAATGTGTATTTTATCATTGAGATTAAAGTGGGATATAGTACCAGAGCCATTTTCACCTAAAACACCTACTCCATGAGCATCGTCAACCATAGTGATAATGTTGTACTTTAAAGATAATTCTACAATGTCATTTAATGGTGCAATATCACCATCCATACTGAATATACCATCGGTTACAATCAAATTGTTTTTGCCTAAATGAGTCTTTATTTTCACCGTTAGATCCTCTATATCGCAATGTTTATATCTTACTAGCTTAGCACCGCTTAATAAGCAACCATCAACAATGCTAGCATGATTATATTTATCGCTAAAAATAACCCAGTCTTTATTGCAAAGAGCGGAGATAACGCCTATATTTGCCATATAGCCAGTACCATACACAAGGGCTTTTTCAGTACCTTTAAATTGTGCTATTTTCTGTTCTAATTCATTATGCAAATCAAAAGAACCAGTAGTCAACCTAGAGCCACCTGATCCTACACCATACATATCAATAGCTTTTTTACTAGCTTGCTTTATATCATCGTGGTTGCAAAGACCAAGATAGTTATTAGATCCTAATACAATAACATTCTTACCGTCTATATTTATAATTGGTTTCTGCTCAGAGCAGATATATTTGCAATCACGGTACAGTCCATTTTTATCTAAAATGGATAATTTTTGTGAGAGATTAACCATAATTATTTCTCCTTAAATACTTGTATTTATATATAAAATATAGTATTATAACTCTATTGTCAACTATATTTTAAAAGTTAGTTGACAATGCATGAGAGTATTAAGTAATAGAAGTTCTAAAGCTACTTATAATTTAGGAGGTTTTGTAATGGTATTAGAGAAGGTTAAGGATATAATAGAGCATAATTCAGGTGTTCCTAAAAATGAGATAGAAATTAATAGTCATTTATACAACGAACTAGATCTAGATTCGTTAGATATGGCTCAGATAATACTAGCTTTAGAAAAGCAGTATGAAATAGAAATTAGTGAAGAAGTTCTATCAGAGTTTAAAACTGTTAGCAATATTGTGGACTTTATAGAGCATAATGTGGCGGTATAAAAAATGGAAAAAGATAGAGTAGTGATTACGGGGTTAGGAGCAGTAACACCTATAGGAAATAATGTAGATGAATTTTGGAAAAGCGCAAAGTTAGGCAAGTGTGGAATTGACTATATTAAAACGTTTGATGTAGAAAAGTCCAAAGTGAAGTTAGCGGCTCAAGTAAAAGGTTTTGATACAGGGCAGCATTTCAGTGCAAAACAACTTATTAGGTTGGATCGTTTTTCACAACTTGCGATAGTTGCATCACGAGAAGCATATATAGACGCAGGGTTAGACTCTATGAATATGGATAAATATAGATTGGGCGTTATCATGGGTAACGGTGTTGGCGGTGTTACTACATTTGAGGAAGAAGCTAATAATTTGATTAATGATGGCATGCGAGGGGTTTCTCCTTTACTTATGCCTAAATTTATACCAAATATAGCAACAGCTAACATAGCCATAGAGTTAAAAGCTAAAGGCATAGTAAATACCATAATAACAGCTTGTGCATCAGGGACAAATGCAATTGGAGAAGCTTATAGAGCTATTTTGTGTGGGGATGCAGATGTGGTAATAACAGGAGGAAGCGAAGCGTGTATAACATCACTTGTTCTAGCTGGTTTTACAAACTTAAATGCATTATCAACAAGTAATGACCCATATAGAGCATCTCGACCATTTGATAATGACAGAGATGGATTTGTCATGGGCGAAGGTGCAGGGATGATGATTTTAGAGAAACTGGAGCATGCAAAGAATAGAGGTGCAAAGATATATGCTGAAGTGGTAGGGTATGGTACAACATGTGATGCATATCACTTAACAGCTTCAACTGTTGAAGGGGAAGCTAGAGCAATGGAGCTAGCTATTCGTAATGCATCAATAAATCCTAACGATTTATCATATATTAATGCACATGGTACATCAACACAAATAAATGATAAAACAGAAACTAAAGCTATCAAAAAAGTTTTTGGAGATTATGCAAAGAATATACCCATAAGTTCTACGAAATCTATGATAGGACATTTGCTAGGCGCAGCAGGAGCAGTCGAGGCAATAGCATGTATCAAATCAATACAAGAAAATTGTATACATGGGACAATAGGATATAAAAACAAAGATGCAGAATGTGATCTTGACTATGTAGTAGAAGGTTGTCGTGATTTAGAACTTAACTACGTATTATCAAATTCATTTGGTTTTGGGGGTCATAATGCTTCAATAATATTTAAGAGATATATTAAGTAAATATATGTTGTGCTTGTATACAAAATAATAAGAACTCTCAAATTGTATAGACTCAATAGATATAAGTTATCCACAGATAAATATTGCCCATATAAGGGTTTTCCACAGACTTATACACATTATCCACAGGTTTGCAATATAAATATCAACATTTATTTTGAACAATGTTTGTGGATAATTAACGTATTTGATAGTGGTGAAATATGGATAATAAGAAAGCATTAAACCTTGAAAATTAGCCATTTTTATAATGGAAAGTAGTTATATATATAGCTGTAATTAGCTGATTATAGAATTGAATTAATGTTTATTCCACAGGCAAATAATCTATATGTTGAAAATATAAAAAAACCTGTGGATAAACTTATAATTTCATGTAATTTAGATAACAATACTAAAGATTGGAATTTGAGAGCAAGAAAAATAGATAAATAATTCCATAAAGACTAGTTATTAACACATATTGAAGAATTATTTTTTATAAAATTGAAGGTAAAAGAGTATTATTTGTAGAATTTATTAATATAAGTTAATAAACACTAAAAAGTAAGGAGCTGAAGTTTATGAAAACAATAATTAGTGGTAAATCTATATTTATAACAGACGCTTTGAAAAACACAATTGAGAAAAAGCTTGGAAAGTTAGAAAAGTACTTTCAAGATGATGTAGAGGCTACAGTTACTTTAAGTGTTGAAAAGAACCGCCAGATAATAGAAGTAACCATTAGACTGCCAAAAGGTATAATAAGAGCTGAAGAAGAAACAGACGATATGTATACATCACTTGATAGAGTAATAGATGTATTAGAGAGACAAATAAGAAAGCATAAAACAAAACTTCATAAAATGGTGCATAATGGAGATACAATAAGATTTGAAAATATCCCAAATACACTATTTAATGATAAAGAGTCTAAAATAGTTAAAACCAAGAAATTTGCTATGAAACCAATGTTTCAAGAAGAAGCAGTTTTACAAATGGAGTTACTAAATCATTCATTTTTCGTATTTATGAATGCAAAAACAGAAGAAGTAAATGTAGTGTATAAACGAAAAGATGGACAATATGGATTGATAGAGCCACTATTCTAAATATCCAACTAAGTTTATACAGACACTTAAACTAATCAAAATATATTAAAGAATATAATTAAGGGGCTATCTAGATATGTTGATATGCCCCTTTTATTGTACAATCACAATTTTTTTGAGTAAAATTAGATATATTGAACTACAAATAACATATTTATGATAAAATGGTATAAAACATAAACAGACTTGTATAAATTGTCCTAAAAAACTGCAAAATACACTAAAGGAGTGATATATGTGATACTCATATTCTTTGTATTGTCAATATTAACAGGGCTAATTAGAAACGGTAAAATAGGTAGATTAGGCTATCTAGAATTCAAAAGCGTATGGCTATTTATAGTATCTATGGCTATACAATTGTCAATAATAGTATTTGGAGCTACAGGAAATACCACGATATTAAAATACATAAAAGAATTATACATTGCTTCATACGTAATTCTATTTATAGGATTATTTTTGAACCTAAAATATAGACCAGTAATATTAATCATCATAGGAGGTTTGATGAACATATTCTGTTTTATAGCAAATGGTGGTAAAATACCTATATCAGTTGAAGGCTTGAAGCTAGCAGGATATAATAACCTTGTATCTTTAATACAAGGAGGGAATGTAGCGCTTTATACACCATTAACGTCAGATACTGACTACGGGCAATTAGCTCAAATAATAACAATACAAAAACCATTTCCAATCACACAGGTGATTAGTATAGGTGATATAATAATATACATTGGTATATTTGTATTAGTGCAAGTAGTAATGCTAGATAGTGATATGGTTAGATTTATGGGAAGAAGATCAAGATATTAAACATTTAGATATAGGTTGGTGTTAGCTTTTAACATCTATGGGGGCTGTTTCAGGAAAGTACAAGGTTTTGAAAATTACACATATAAGAGCGAATATTAAAAAATCGTTCATAATCTTTTGTTTTATGAGTAAGTAGTTTATTAGATATCGTAGATTATTTATTCTATATTCATGATTAGTAGTGTAATATTTCATAACGTAGTAATTTACCACTGTGAGACAGCCCCTTAAATTTGTGGTTGTAACATATTGACAAGAGTGATAAAATGTTATGATAGAGAGTTAATTATAATTTAAACCTTCATTAATTTGAGAACAAGATAAAACATATAAATAATAAGAGCAAAAGGAGTGAAAAAAATGAAAAAACTGTTTGAAAAGCTATTTGGTTCATTCAGTGAAAGAGAAATAAAAAGAATAGAGCCAATGATAAACAAAATAGAAGTATTAGATGACCAGATGCAAGCATTGAGTGATGATGAGTTAAAAAATAAGACTATAGAATTCAAAGATAGATTAAACAAAGGTGAAACATTAGATGATATATTACCGGAAGCTTTTGCAGTTGTAAGAGAAGCAGCAGTAAGGGTATTAGGAATGAAACACTATAGAGTTCAGTTGATAGGTGGAATAGTACTTCACGAAGGAAACATAGCTGAGATGAAAACTGGAGAAGGAAAAACCTTAGTTGCTACATTGCCAGTATATTTAAACGCACTTACAGGTAAAGGTGTTCATATCATAACAGTTAATGACTACCTAGCACAAAGAGATAGAGAATGGATGGGTAAAGTATATGAGTTCTTAGGCTTAACAGTTGGCTGTATAACTCATGGAATAAATACAGTAGATAGAAGAAAAGCATATGGAAGTGATATAACGTTTGGAACTAATAATGAGTTTGGTTTTGACTATCTTAGAGATAATATGGTTATATACAAAGAAGAAATGGTTCAAAGAGAACTTAATTATGCCATAATAGATGAGGTAGATAGTATATTAGTAGATGAAGCAAGAACTCCGTTAATAATTTCAGGAGCAGGAGATAAATCAACGCATCTTTATTTTACAGCCAATTCATTTGTACAAACATTAAAAGGAAGAAAAGTTGATCCAAACGAAGTAGTGGATAAATTTAATAGAGAATATGTAGAAGAAACAGCAGATTTCACAATAGATGAAAAAGCGAAGACTGCTACAATGAGTGAAAAAGGAGTAGCAAAAGCAGAGAGTTACTTTGGAGTAGAAAACTTAGCAGATCCATCAAATATGGAGTTAACACACCATATAAATCAAGCATTAAAAGCACATAATTTAATGTTTAAGGATAAAGATTATGTTACAAAAGATGGTGAAGTAATTATAGTAGATGATTTTACAGGAAGACTTATGTTTGGTAGAAGATATAGCGATGGTCTTCACCAAGCTATAGAAGCTAAAGAAGGCTTAGATGTAAGAAGAGAATCAAAGACTCTTGCGACAATCACATTCCAAAACTATTTTAGAATGTATGACAAACTTGCAGGTATGACAGGTACAGCTAAGACAGAGGAAGAAGAATTTAGACATATATATAGTATGGATGTAATAGAGATACCTACAAACAAACCAGTTATAAGAGAAGATAACTCAGATGTTATATATAAAGATGAAGAAGCTAAATTTAAAGCAGTAATAAAGGATATAAAAGAAAAGCACGAAAAAGGTCAACCAGTTCTAGTAGGTACAATATCAATAGAAAACTCTGAAAAATTAAGTAAAATGCTAAAAAAAGCTGGAATAACTCATCAAGTATTAAATGCTAAACATCATGAAAGAGAAGCTGAGATAGTTGCTCAAGCAGGTAAATATAAGGCAGTAACAATAGCTACTAATATGGCAGGTCGTGGAACAGATATAGCACTAGGAGGTAATCCAGAGTTCATAGCAAAAGCTAAGATGCGTAAAAATGGATGCGGCGAGGAATTAATATCGCTAGCTGACAGTCATTTTGATACAACAGATGAAGAAATACTAAAAGTTAGAAAAGATTATGAAACCCTTCTAGAAAAAGCAAAAGAAGATATAAAAAGTGAACATAACGCAGTAGTAGAAGCTGGAGGACTTCATATAATAGGTACAGAGAGACATGAATCAAGGCGTATAGACAATCAGCTTAGAGGTCGTTCAGGTCGTCAAGGAGACGAAGGTTCAACAATGTTCTATATATCACTAGAAGATGAATTAATGAGATTATTTGGTAGCGATAGAATAAAAGGAATGGTCGAGAGTTTAGGTATGCCAGATGATGAACCTTTACAGCACAAATTATTATCAAGGTCTATAGAAAGTGCTCAATCAAAAGTAGAGTCTAGAAACTTTGGTATAAGAAAGCACGTATTACAATACGATGATGTTATGAATAAGCAAAGAGAAGTAATATATGCCGAGAGAAGAAAGGTCTTAAAAGGTGAGAATCTAAAAGACCATGTATTTAATATGGTTGTAGAGCTAATCAAAGATGCAGTTATTCAGTATACATCCACATCAAAGTTCCCAGAAGAGTGGGATTTAAATGGACTAGAAGCTTATTTGTCTAGAATATTCTTACCAGTGGGTTCACTAAAATTTGATAGCGTTGAAGATCTTACAGTAGACTCATTGATAGAACACATTCAAAATATTGCAAGTGAGCTTTATGAGGCAAAAGAAAAAGAAGTAACTCCAGAGAGAATGAGAGACATAGAAAGAATCATATTATTGAAGGTAGTTGACGGTAAGTGGATGGATCATATAGATGCAATGGATCAATTAAGACAAGGTATTGGTCTAAGAGCTATGGGTAATGTAGATCCGGTCTTAGCATATAAAAATGAAGGTTTTGATATGTTCCAAGATATGATTAAAACTATACAAGAAGAGACAGTTAGAACTCTTTATAACATATCTATAGAGCAAAATGTAGAAAGAAAAAGAGTAGCCGAAGTTACGGGGGCAAGTCATGGAAGTGGCAAGCCGAAAACGGTAATAAAAGGTAAGAAGATAGGAAGAAATGATCCATGTCCTTGTGGAAGTGGCAAAAAATATAAAAAATGTTGCGGGAAAGATGCATAGGTTTAGATGTAAAGGAGTGGAAGTATGATTAGCGTCGAGGAGCTTGGAAGTAAATTAACAAGTTTAGACAAAGAAATTATAGAATTGAGGGCTTCTCTTTGACCTCGATAAAATTAAAGCTGATATAAAAGATTTAGAGCGAAAGATGCTAGAAGATGGTTTTTGGAATGACAATCAGAAAGCTCAAGAGATTTCTCAGCGTGCTAATAGATTAAAAGAAAAACTAAAAAACGTAGAAGATTTGAGTACAAGATTAGAGGATGCGAATATCTTATTAGAGCTTTGTATTGATGAAAATGATGACGACTCATTGATTGAAGTAAAAAAACATGTAAGTGAGTTAAATAAAGACGTAAAAGATATGCAACTTAAAACACTACTAAATGGTGAATATGACAAAAACAACGCTATATTATCAATACATTCAGGAGCAGGAGGACTAGATGCACAGGATTGGGCAGAAATGTTGATGAGAATGTACACAAGATGGAGTGAGAGGAAAGGATGCAGAGTTATTATCTTGGATATTCTCTCTGACACAGAAGGTGGTATTAAGAGCGTTACTATGATGGTAGATGGAGAATATGCATACGGATATTTGAAGGCTGAGAAAGGTGTTCATAGATTAGTTAGAATATCACCGTTTGATTCATCTGGTAAAAGGCATACTTCTTTTGCATCCATAGATGTATTACCAGAACTAGATGATGATAACAATATACAGATTAACCAAAGTGATATACGAATTGATACCTATAGAGCAAGTGGAGCTGGCGGACAGCACATTAACAAAACAGATTCAGCAGTAAGAATAACTCATATACCAACTGGAATAGTAGTGCAATGTCAGAACCAAAGATCACAGCATAGCAACAAAGAAACAGCCATGAAGATGCTAATGGCAAAACTAATAGAGCTTAAAGAACTAGAGAACAAAGAAAAAATAGAAGATATACAAGGAAAATACAATCAAATAGCATGGGGGTCACAGATAAGATCATATGTGTTCCACCCATATACTATGGTTAAAGATCATAGAACAAACCTAGAGATGGGGAATATCAACAGTGTGATGGATGGAGATATAGACACATTTATCAACGGTTATTTAAAACAAGGTTTATCGGGTAAAGGTTAAACTAAAGCTCAATGCAATATTAAGCACTATACTCGTTATATTTTGAAACAATCATCAGGGTGTCATCTGACACCCTATTAACATGTAAAACAAATAAATAAAGCTAAAGTTTAGACATTCTAAGTACGATAGTATAGAAGTAGTATGTTAGGTAAATAGGTTATAATTCAGTAGTCTATTTTTATGAATATTTATAAATATATAAATATCAAATACAAAAGGAGTGATATATGTAAATGAATATAGTTGATCAGTTAACAAAAGAATTTAATCTAAAACAATTTCAAGTAGTAAATACCCTACAGCTTATTGACGAAGGTAACACAATACCATTTATAGCTAGATATAGAAAAGAAAAAACAGGAGAACTTAGCGATGTAATACTAAGAGAGCTAAACAGTAGATTGCAATATTTAAGGAATTTAGAGTCACGAAAAGAAGAAGTTATAAGACTAATAGATGAGCAAGAAAAATTAACAAAAGAACTAAAGAGTGAAATACTAAAAGCTGAAACATTGCAAAGAGTAGAGGATTTATATAGACCATATAAGCAAAAGAAGAGTACAAGAGCATCAAAAGCAAAAGAAAAGGGATTAGAGCCACTAGCTGAAATAATATACAAACAGGAATTAATAGAAGGCTCAATAGAAGATATAGCTTCATCATTTATAGATGAAGAAAAAGGTGTAAAAAATGTTAAAGAAGCATTACAGGGAGCTATGGACATAATAGCAGAAAAGATATCAGATGATGCCGAGTTTAGAAAGAAAATAAGAGATATAATATTTAGAGAAGGCTGTATAGAAACAAATGCAGTAAAAAAAGAAGTTAAGTCAGTTTATGAAATGTATTATTCATATAAAGAGTTAGTAAAAAACATCTCAAATCATAGAGTACTAGCATTTAATAGAGGAGAAAAAGAAAAATTCTTAAAAGTAAAAATCGAGTCTCCAGATGATTTAATCCTTAATCTCGTCAAATCAAAAACCATAACAAATGAAAAAGCTATAACAACAAAATACCTAATAGATAGCATAGAAGATGGCTATAAAAGACTATTATTGCCTTCAGTAGAAAGAGAGATTAGAAGTAGCTTAACCGAAAAAGCAGAGACAGAGGCTATAAAAGTGTTTTCAAAGAACCTAAAACCATTACTAATGCAAGCGCCAGTACAAAAATCCGTAGTAATGGGGTTTGACCCTGCATACAGAACAGGCTGTAAGATCGCTGTAGTAGATGCTACAGGAAAACTATTAGATTACACAACTGTATATCCAACAGAGCCACAAAATAAAGTAGAGCAGTCTAAAAAAGTCCTTATATCATTGATTAATAAATACGATATAGACATCATAGCTATAGGTAACGGAACAGCATCAAGAGAATCTGAGATGTTTGTAGCTGAAATGTTAAAAGGAATAGATAAAAAAGTTTATTACACAATAGTAAGTGAAGCAGGAGCATCAGTATACTCAGCATCAAAGCTTGCAAATGAAGAATATCCAGATATAAACGTATCCATAAGAGGAGCAATATCTATAGCAAGAAGATTACAAGATCCATTAGCAGAGCTAGTAAAAATAGATCCGAAGAGCATAGGGGTAGGGCAATATCAGCATGATTTAAATCAAAAAAACCTAAGCGAAGCGTTAAGTGGAGTGGTTGAAGATTGTGTTAATAACGTAGGAGTAGATTTGAATACAGCTTCAGTATCATTACTAAAGTATATATCAGGAATAAATGCGAGTATAGCGAAAAATATAGTTGCATACAGAGAAGAAAACGGTAAATTCAGTAATAGAAAAGAGCTATTAAAAGTAAAAAGATTAGGAGCAAAAGCTTACGAGCAGGCAGCAGGATTCCTTAGAATATTTGATGGTAGCAATGTGTTAGATAGTACATCTGTCCATCCAGAATCATATGAAATAACTAATAAATTGTTAGGAAAATTAGGCTATAGCAAAGATGATATATCAAATAAAAAAGTTGCGAGCATAGAAGAAAAAATATCAGAAATAAGCGTAGAAGATACTAAAGTGGATCAGCCAAAAGAAGTTATAAAAGATTTATCACAGCTAAAGTCAATGATGAAATCAAAAACAAAACCTGCCCAGTCCAAAGTTGTAAGGTTTAATAAGGGGTTAAATTCTTTATCAGATGAACTAGAAGTTGGTATCCCGACCCTAAAGGATGTTGTAAGTGAGATAGTAAAGCCAGGAAGAGACCCTAGAGAAGATATGGTAAAACCAATATTCAGAAGTGATGTACTAAAAATGGAGGACTTACAAATAGGGATGACTATGACAGGTACAGTTAGAAATGTAGTAGATTTTGGAGCATTTGTGGATATAGGAGTGAAGCAAGACGGATTAGTTCACATATCGGAGCTAAGCAACAAATTCATCAAGAACCCTATGACAGTAGTTTCAGTTGGAGATGAAGTGAAAGTCAAGATAATAGGACTTGATTTAGAGAGAAAGAAAGTATCACTTAGTATAAAGCAGGCTAAATAGTTTTATATCAGATTAAATGGAGAAGACGTTCTAAGCATACTTGGAGTTGTCTTCTTTTAATATGGCAGAAGTTTCGACATAATTTTCAATTTAGTGATGCTATAATATTTAAATGTTACAATAAAATTATAAAATTAGAGGTGGAAAAAAATGAAGTACAAAAGGTTATTGAAACTAGTGTTATTTGTGTGTGTTTTCACAGCAACATTTGCAGTTTCATATGGAGTAAATGCAACTAAATGGAATACGACGGAAGGAGTAGGAAGTTCTTCAAATGATGGATTAACACTTACAATAAAAGGACACTCGCTTAATAGGGCAAATAACTTTAAAGAATCAGGGAAATGGTATTGGGAGATAACAATTGACAATGACGGACTAGCTCTTTTGGGTATTGGCAATGCTAAGGCTCCGTTAACACTCGGTGATTGGGCTACACCACATGCTATAGTTTACTATGGTTCTAATGGAAGAATACTAACAGATACTGATTGGAGTTATGGAAGTACATTTACTAAAGGTGACGTAATTGGTGTAGCGTTAGATATGGATAATGGAACATTAGGATTTTACAAAAATGGAGTATATCAAGGTATTGCAAGTAACAAAGTAAAATCATTAGGAAATATATACCCAGCTGCAGGTTGTGGAGGTTATAGTTCAACTTCGATTATGACAGCTAACTTTGGAGCAACATCATTCAAACATGATATCCCAGAAGGATATAAAGCTTTTGATGATACAAATAATTTAAAGTTAGACATAGAAGCTGATAACTATACAATCAAGGGTGGTACTGAGTTTGATACATATGTTATAATTGATGGAGCTACAAATATATTTGCAGAAGACTTTACTGTGAATTATGACGACACTCTATTTGAGTTTGTTGACAGTGCAGTAGTAGAGGAAGATGAACAAGAGATACATTATAAAGAAGCAAACAATAACGATATCAGATATATTGTAGCAAGCAAGGGTTCTGATTATGCTCTGAATAATAAGAAGAAAATAATCAAGCTTACTTTCAGAGCAAAAAATGTTAATGGGAGTGCAATAATTAAAGTTAAAGAAGGACTAGTAGCAAATGGACAAGGCGTTGAGACTACTCCAACGTTACTTGGAAAGACTTTTACAATAGAAAAACAAAGCCTTGGAGACGTAAATCTTGATGGGAAATATTCATTAGGAGATTTAGCCATAGCTAGTAGATTATTAGCTACAGAAGAAGCTAGCTGGGAAAGCTTTAAACCAGATACTGATTTAAATGGAGCAGTTGATAAGACGGACTTAAATAATATTGTGGAACAAATTAAATAGTTAAGATTACTAAATTATAAAGCATACCTATTTATTAGGTGTGTTTTTAAATTATAATAAAATAATGCAAATGCCATAAATTGATAAAAGTATATGGTATAATCATTACATAGGCGAGTACGAATAAATAAAAAGGAGTAGATTTATGAATATATTGATAAAAAACGTTAACATATTAACTATGACAGAGGAGAATAAGACAATAATAGGTGATATAGCAATAGTAAATAAAATCATAAAACACATAGGGGATGTTCCAGAGACTTTCAAGGCAGACAAAATTATAAACGGAGATAATAAGCTAGCCATGCCGGGGTTAGTAAACTCACATACACATATAGCGATGAGTCTATTTAGAAACTATGCAGATGATTTGCCATTTTGGGAGTGGCTTACAGAGAAGATTTGGCCTGTTGAAAACAAGCTAAAACCAGAGCATACATATTGGGGTTCAATGCTTAGTATAGCAGAGATGATAAAATCAGGAATCACATGTTTTGCAGACATGTATTTCTTTATGGATGAGACAGCAAAAGCTATAAATCAGACTGGTATAAGAGCGAGCATATGTAGAGGGCTTGCAGGAAACAAGAATGAAGGACTTGAGAAGATAGACATAAACAAGAAATTATACATGGATTATCATAAGAAAGGGGACGGTAGAATAACCGTAATGTTTGGTCCACATGCACCATATACCTGCGACCCATATTATTTACAAAAGACAATAGAAGTAGCAAAAGAATTAAATACAGGAATACACATACATCTATCAGAGAGTGAGAAAGAGATAGAAGATAGCATCAAAGCTTATGGCAAATCACCGATACAGCATGTAAATGATTTGGGTTTATTTGATTGTCATACACTAGCAGCGCATTGTGTTCATTTGTCAGATAGAGATATAGAAATAATAAGAGACAAAAATGTTCATGTAGCTAATAATCCTGGTAGTAATCTAAAGCTTGGTAATGGCTTTGCTAGAATAGATAAACTACTAAAAGAAGGTGTAAACATTGCGTTAGGAACAGATGGTTCATCTAGCAATAACAACCTAAACATGTTTGAAGAAATAAACCTTGCGGCATTAATCAATAAAGGAGTAAATAAAGACCCAATATCAGTATCAGCTTATACATCATTAAAGATGGCTACAATCAACGGTGCAAAAGCATTGATGCTAGAAAAAGAGATAGGTACATTAGAAGAAGGTAAAAAAGCAGATTTGATTCTAGTAGATTTAAACAAACCACACTTCTATCCTAAATTCAATCTAATATCGGCAATGGCTTATTCAGCTCAAGCTTCAGATGTCGATACAGTTATTGTAGATGGAAAGATTCTGATGGAAAACACAGAGTTTAAGACTTTAGATATAGAAAAAATACAATATAATGCATCAAGATGTGCAGAAGAATTAGTAAAATAGAGGGGGAGATTCTATGATAAGAGCAATAGATTTTAAAGAAGATATACTTTATCTTATAGATCAAAGGAGACTACCAATACACGAAGAGTTATTTGAGTGCAAGACACACAGTGAAGTAGAATATGCGATAAGAGAAATGGTAGTAAGAGGTGCACCTGCAATAGGAGCAACAGCGGCATATGGAGTAGTACTAGCAGCAAAAGAATTCATGAATGATAATAAAGAAGATTTCCTAGGAAAAATGAATGACGCACTAGATTTTATAAATAAATCAAGACCAACAGCAGTTAATCTCATGTGGGCGATAAAGAGAATGAGAAATAAGCTTAGTGAGTACAAAGATTTAGATACTAAGCAGATATATACTAAGCTTAAAGAAGAAGCAGATATCATACTAAAAGAAGATATCCAGACAAATAAACAGATGGCGAGACATGGAAATGAAGTAATACCAAAAGGAGCAACAATACTAACTCATTGCAATACAGGAGCATTAGCAACGGCAGGATATGGGACAGCCCTAGGAGTAATAAGGGAGGCACATTATACAGGAAAAGATATATTTGTATATGCTGATGAGACAAGACCTAGACTTCAAGGAGGTAGACTTACGGCATGGGAGCTTGTCAAAGAAAATATCCCTGCAAAACTAGTAGCGGATAATGCAGCAGCTACACTTATAAGAGATGGAAAGATTGATGTTATCTTAGTAGGAGCGGATAGAATAGCACTAAATGGAGACACAGCTAATAAGATAGGAACATTTATGCTTTCAGTTATAGCTAAGAGATATAACGTACCATTTTATATAGTAGCTCCAGTTACAACCATTGATTTTGATATAGAAACAGGCGAAGATATAGAGATAGAAGAGAGAAGTAGCGAGGAAGTCACACATGTGTTTGGAAACAGAGTAGCACCAATGGGAATAGATGTGTACAACCCTGCATTTGACGTGACACCTCATGAAAATATCACAGGTATCATAACTGAAGAAGGTATACTAAAACCACCGTTTAAAGAAAGTATCATTAAAATAAAGAAATAATCAAAGAGGGTGACGAGATGATAAAAAAGGCAATAATAGGAGGAACAGGAGTATATAACACAGGTGAGCATAGTGATACCTTAACAGTATACACAAAATTTGGTGATGTAGAGTTAAACATAGTAAAAAACGGTGAAGAAAGCATAGCTTTCTTAGCTAGACATGGGAAAAACCACTCAGTACCTCCTCATGGTATAAACTATAGAGCGAATATGTTAGCATTAAAGCAGATAGGAGTAAAATATATATACACAACAGCAGCGGTTGGTTCATGTAACCATAATTATGCGCCTGGTGATGTAGTGATGATAGATGATTTTATAGATTTTACTAAACTAAGACAAGTCTCAATATTTGATGAGAGTGAAGATAGTGTATACCATACAGATATGAGTGACCCATATTGCAAAAATCTAAGAAATCTATTTAAGAATATAGCAAATAAGTACGATATAGATATAAAGGGCAACGCAGTATATGGTTGTACCGAAGGGCCAAGGTTTGAGACAAAAGCAGAAATAAAATATTATAACCAAATAGGTGTAGATGTAGTAGGTATGACAAATGTACCAGAGGTGGTATTTGCAAAAGAGCTTGGTATGTGCTACAGCACAGTAGGGATTATAACAAACTGGTGCACAGGATTTAAAGGAGACGATATAACACTACATGATATGCAAGCAGCATTAGCTGATAACAAAGAAAAGATAACAAGAGCGTTTATAGAAATATTTAGCAGTGATTTAAGTCAAGAAAACTGCATGTGTGTGGAAGCAACATTTAAATTATAATTAAAACACTGATATAAAGGAGCGACTGCCATCATGAAAACGGGAGTTATTATTCAAGCAAGGATGGGTTCTACAAGATTGCCTAATAAAGTTATGAAGAAAATTAAGGATAAAACGGTGCTATCTCATGTTATAGAAAGAGTGAAAAAATGCAAATTAATTGACGATATAATTATAGCAACAACTACATCTGTAAAGGATGATATCATAGAAAAAGAAGCTAATAGATGTGGAGTTAAATCATTAAGAGGCAGTGAAGAAGATGTACTTAGTAGATATTATTATGCAGCAAAAGAAAATGATTTAGATATAATAGTAAGAATAACATCAGATTGCCCTCTCATAGACCCTAAAGTAACAGATGAATTAATTGATTATTATTTAAATAGCAACTTTGATATAGTTACAAATGCAGGGGCAGATTTGAGTAAGAGAACATATCCAAGGGGATTAGACACAGAAGTTTTTTCATTTTTAGCTCTAGAGGAAGCATTCGACAAGGCTTGCGAAAAATATCAAAGAGAACATGTAACTCCTTTTATATATGAAAATTGTAAAAACACATATCATTACATGAATCCAGTTGATTATTCAAGGTATAGATTGACGCTAGATACTAAAGAAGATTTGAAATTAATAGAAGAGATATATGACAGGTTATATAAAGGCAGACATGATTTTTATCTTGAAGAAATTATGGATATATTTAATAAAGAATTAGAGTTATATGACATAAATGCTCATATAGAACAAAAAGAATTGATTAGTTAGGAGCAAAACACATGATTATAACATTATTATGTGATAATCCTAATAGCTGGATTATACCATATGTAAAAAAGATATTTAAGGAACTAGAAAATTATGGAAATGACGTAATATATATTAATGATTATAAAAAGATTAAGAGGGGTGATCTGGCATTTTTTTTAGGATGTGAGAAAATAATACCAGAGAAGTATTTAGAGCTTAATGAACATAATTTAGTAATTCATGAAAGTGATTTACCACAAGGTAAAGGCTGGAGCCCTTTAACATGGCAAATTCTAGAGAATAAAAATAGAATAACTATAACATTATTTGAAGCTTCAACAAATGTAGATGCAGGGGATATATATTTACAGGAATTAATATATTTAAATGGAACGGAACTTCTATCCGAATTGAAACATAAACAGGGGATATATACAGAAAAATTAGTACTAGACTACGTAAATAAATATCCAAATGTAAAAAGAAGAAAGCAGTGTGGAGAAGAATCATACTATAAAAAACGTACACCAGAAGATAGTGAATTAGATATATCTAATTCTATTAAGGAACAATTTAATCTGCTAAGAGTAGTAGATAATGATAGATATCCAGCTTTTTTTAGGATGAATGGACATAAATATGTACTAAAAATATATAAGGAGCAAGAAATTGATGAATAAAACTATTAAAATAAAAGACAGGATTATTGGGATTGATTTTCCGGCATATATGATTGCAGAAATGTCTGCAAATCATGCAGGAGAGATAACAAGAGCTATTGAAATTATTCACGCAGCCAAAGAAGCAGGAGCAGATTGTATTAAGATACAGACATATACTCCAGATACGATGACAATTGATTGTGATAATCAATATTTTAAGATAAATAAAGGTACATGGAAAGGAGAAAATCTCTACAATTTATATAAAAAAGCATATACTCCTTGGGAATGGCAGGCTAGATTAAAGGAAGAAGCAGATAAAATAGGAATAGATTTTTTATCAACACCATTTGATAAAACAGCTGTTGATTTTTTAGAGGAATTAGGTGTAGACTTTTACAAAATTGCATCATTTGAGATTGTTGATATACCTCTAATAAAATATATAGCGTCAAAAGGTAAACCAATAATAATGTCAACGGGTATGGCATCATTAGGAGAAATAGAAACAGCAGTCAATACGATTAGAGAGCAAGGCATAGAAGAGTTATGCTTACTTAAATGTTCAAGTGCATATCCCGCTATACCTAAGGATATGAATTTAAAAACTATAAACCAGTTAAAGACTAATTTTGATGTAATTGCAGGCTTGTCAGATCACTCGTTAGGATCAATAGGAGCTATAACAGCAATAGCTTTAGGAGCAAGTGTGATAGAGAAACATTTTTGCTTAAGTAGAGAGATAAAAAACCCAGATTCATCATTTTCTATGGAACCTCTTGAATTTAAACAAATGGTAGAAGATATTCGTTCAGCTGAAAAAGCAATAGGCAAAGTTAGCTTTAATATATCTGATAATGAAAAATCAAGTAGTGTATTCAGGAGATCTATATTCATAGTAAAGGATATGAAAAAAGGCGAGACTTTCAGCGAAGAAAATATAAGAGTAATAAGACCAGGGTATGGGCTGGCTCCAAAGTATTATGAAGGTATTATAGGGAAAATAGCAAGTGTTGATATCAAAAGAGGAACACCTTTAAAATGGGAAATGGTGATGTAGATGAATATTATCATAGCTACAATAAAATCTTGGAATATAAAAAATTCGATAAATTTTGGAGACAAAAATAAAGATTTAAGTATACACTTAATATCTAATAAAGAAGATTTATCATATGAAAAAATAAGACAGATTGGACCGAAGTATATCTTTTTTCCTCATTGGTCATGGATAATTCCTTCAAAAATTTATAGTAATTTTACGTGTATTGTTTTTCACATGACAGACTTACCTTTTGGCAGAGGAGGAAGCCCAGTGCAAAACTTGATAGAAAGAGGAGTGGAAAACACTAAGATATCAGCTATTAAAGTAGATGGAGGTATAGATACAGGAGATATATACATCAAAGAAGATCTTAATTTAAATTCAAATGCAGAAGAAATATTCATAAGAGCTTCAAATATAATCTTTAACAAAATGATTCCAATGATTATTAAAAACGAATTAGTTCCAAAACCACAAAATGGAGAAGTAACTATTTTTAAAAGAAGAAATCCAGAGCAGAGTGAAATCTGCTCTAGCTTTGACTTCAAAAAGATATATGACCATATTAGGATGCTTGATGCAGAAAACTATCCAAAGGCGTTTGTAAAGTTTGGAAAATATAGATTAGAGTTTTCAAGAGCTAGCTTAAAAAATGATAAAATATTAGCAGATGTAGAGATAAAAGAGGTGACAGAAGATGAGTAGAATTTTAGTAGTATCAGCCCATCCAGATGATGAGATATTAGGAATAGGTGGAACGGTAAGAAAACATGTAAATAAAGGAGATACTGTTGATTGCCTTATATTAGGGGAAGGATTAACTTCGAGGGAAGGAAAAGGCAACTGTAAAGACAATAAATTAAACAAGTTGCATACTGATGCTATTAAAGCATCAAAGATAGTAGGATATAGGGAACTATTTTTTTCAAAGCTACCTGATAATAGACTGGATTCTATAGATTTATTAGATGTAATAAAAGAAATAGAGAAATATATACTCAAGCTAAGGCCACATATTGTTTACACACATCATTACAGTGATCTCAATATTGATCATAAAATAACATTTGAAGCAGTATTGACAGCATGCAGACCAGTAGGAGATTATAGTGTAAAAGAGATATATTGCTATGAAACACCATCTTCCACAGAATGGAACTTCAAATATGAGAGTAATATATTTAAACCCAATGTTTTTGTTGATATTAATGACACATTAAACGCTAAACTGGATGCTATGGCATGTTATGAAACAGAAATAAGAGAATACCCACATCCAAGGAGTTTAGAAGCTTTAAAAATAATTGCACAGAGGTGGGGAACTGTTGTTAATAAAAAATATGTAGAAGCATTTGAATTAATCAGGAAGGTTGACTAAAATGAAAAAAGTAGCATTTAGAGTTGATGGTGGACAAAGCGTAGGGATGGGGCATATAATGAGATGTGTCTCACTCGCAAAAGAATTTAAAAGAAAAGGATACGATGTCTATTTTATCAGCAAACTAGAAAAAGGGATAAAATTAATAAACGATAATGGATTTGATGTTATTGGGATTTCACATAAAAGTGCATGTTCTATTGCGGGATATAATTATGGGAACGAGGAAGAATTAAAAATAGAAATAGCTGAAATTAAAAAGTTTTCTGAAATTCATAAATTTGATATCCTTATAATTGATTCATATAATGTTACAAGAGAGTATTTTTTAGAAATGAAGAAATGTGCATATAAATTATGCTATATAGATGATATAAACAAATTTGTATATCCTGTTGATGTGTTAATCAACGGGAATATTACTGCTAAATATATGGATTATAAAAAATACTCAAAAGATGAACTAATGTTATTAGGACTTGAGTATAATTTGATTAGAAGTGAGTTTAAAAATTTACCTAAAAAAAAGATAAAAGAAAATATAGAAGAAATCATGATAACAACTGGTGGCTCGGATCCTTATGATATGACTGTTATATTATTAGATAATATTTTAAAGGGAAAAAAATCTATTAATTTTAAAATAAATATCGTTGTTGGTAATGGTTTTAAAAACGTTGAAGAATTAAAGAAAATAAGTGAAAATAATAAAAATATAGTATTGCATATAAATCCTAAAAATATGTCAGAAATAATGCTCAAATCAGATATTGCAATATCATCAGGAGGGAGTACACTTTATGAGCTATGTGCATGTGGCATACCTACTATTACATTTGCATATGCAGATAATCAAAAATTTATAGTAAAAAAAATGGACGAACTAGGTTATGTCATAAATGTTGGAGGCTACAGCAATATTAACAAAGAACTGAATAAAACTTTTTTTGATTTAATTGATAACTATGAACTTAGATATAAAATGAGCGAGAAACAAAAAAAGTTATTTGATAAAAATGGTTCTACTAGAGTGGCGGAAATAGTAGATTTATGCATACTCAATAATAGTATAGTATAAGGAGGTAATTATGAAGTTTGATACAAAATCAATACATGCAGGATCAAAAGGAAGTAATCCAAGCAATGCACTTAATCCACCGATATTTCAAACATCTACATTTGTTTTTGATAACATAGAACAAGTGAAAAAGGTCATGTCGTTTGAGAGTGATGATTATGTGTATACAAGAGGTAACAATCCAACACTTAGGCTATTAGAAAATAGGATGGCTGAGTTGGAGGGTGGTAATGGAGCAGTAGCTTTTGCATCAGGTATGGCTGCGATTAGTAGTGCATTGTTTTCATTATTAAAGCCAAACGATAATGTAATAGTTCATAAAACATTGTATGGGTCAAGTTATAGTGTAGTTACAAAGCTTTTACCACAGTATGGAGTCAACTATAAGATAGTTGATTTAACTAAGATAGAAGATTTAGTAGATAAAATTGATGATAATACGAAGGTTATATACTTTGAAACACCATCAAATCCAAATCTAAGTATAGTAGATATAAAAAAAGTAGTGGAAATAGCAAAAATCAAGAATATAAAAGTAGTAGTAGATAACACCTTTGCAACTCCATATTTTCAGAACCCATTAGAACTTGGAGCAGATGTAGTAGTCCATAGCGCTACGAAATATATATGTGGCCATGGTGATGTAGTTGCAGGTTTAGCCGTATCTAAAGATATAGACTATATAAATTCACTCAAATTTGAATATATGTGCGAATTTGGAGGAGTAATGAGCCCATTTAATGCTTGGCTATTGCTTAGAGGGTTAAAGACTCTAGGAGTTAGGATGAGACAACACGAAGCAAATGCTATAAAAGTAGCAGATTTTCTTAAAAAACATCCAAGAGTAAAATCTATAATGTACCCTGGGTTAGAAGACTGCAAAGGACATGATATAGCAAAGGAGCAGATGAGAGGATATGGTGCGATAATTAGCTTTGAGATAGATGGAAATATAGAAGATGCTATAAAGGTAGTAGATAATGTAGAGCTGATAAAGCTAGCAGTAAGTTTAGGAGATTGTGAAACACTGATAGAAGTGCCAGCAGCAATGACTCATAGCGGGTATCCAAAAGAGGAACTAAGTAGATTTGGATTAACAGAAAGTATGATAAGGATATCAGTTGGTTTAGAAGATGTAGAAGATATTATTGCAGATTTAGAGCAAGCGTTAGAAAAATAAGTTTGTATTTTATTCATGATATACTAGACTACGTTAAATTTGTAAAATCATGTTGACTAATTAAGTAGCGTGAATATATAATATTGGTAAAAATTATAACAAAGGGGAGAAAGTAATGAGAAGAAAGTTTGAAGTGGGTATAGTTTTTACCTTAATGTTAGTAATAGTTTTAAGTATGAATGTATTTGGCGCGACAGTAGGGGATCAGTTGCTAAATCCAGAAACAGGTTGGACAAGATATGATGATAGTGATTCAAAGCTTACTTATCAAAATCTTGATGCTAAGAGTAATGCTAGATATTATATGTCCACATATCATGTTGCTAGAGGAACTAATAATTCAAGTATAAAATTTAATTTTACTGGGTCAAAGCTTAGGATTATTACCAATTTGCTTAATAAAAATCAATATGCAGAAAATATAAAAATTATTATTGATGGTAATACATATACATTTAAACAAGGAGTGAGTAGTTATCCTAGTGATTATTACCAAAGAATAGTGTTTGAAAAATTAGACTTAGAGGACAAAGAGCATAGTGTAGTGATTACACCTGAAAATGGCAAAGATTTTATTTTTGATGCTATAGATATTGATGAAAATGGCGGTTTAAAAGAATTTAATGAGGTAAAGAAATGTGTATTAGACATTGAACCAGAAAAAAATGAAATAAAAGTAAATGAAATAGTCATAGCAAACCTTACTATAGACAACATCACAGAAATAACAGCAGAGGATATATCAATAGATTATGATCATAAAAAGCTTGAATTTTTAGGATTTCAAGAAGTAGATGGAGTTAAACTAGTAAAGACAGTAGATGTAGGAGAAGATGGTAAGCTGAGAGTGGTTACTGCAAGTAAAGGTGAAAGTAATATAGTTAATGCTAAAAAAACATTATTGAAGCTAAAGTTCAAAGGAAAGAAGGCTGGAGAAGCGGTAGTTGATATCACAAAAGGTAAAGTTACAGATGGCATAACTTTAGAAAAAGATTTAACACAGGAAGAATGTGATGAGACGACAATTACTATAACAGAACCAGAGGATGTTAATCATTCTGGAGAGTTTACACTATTAGATTTAGGAATAGACGCACGTCATCTTGGAAAAGACCCTAAGTCAGATGAGCTAAATAAGTATAATACAGATATTGTGGCAAACAATGCTATAGATGAAGAAGACTTAGTAGAGATAGCAAAACAAATGCTTGCTAACGCTAACTATGTATTGAAATAATATTTTTTAGAAAAATACTAAAAAAAATTTAAGTAATATTTACTAATAGCCGAAATATAATATGAGGTCAAAAATACTTAGGCCTAAGTATTAAAATAATTTGGCAAGGATGCCAATAACAAAATTCAAGGAGGAATAAATAATGAGAATTAATCACAATCTTATGGCAATGAACACTCATCGTCAATTAACTTTAACAAACACTTCAGGTTCAAAAGCTATGGAGAAATTATCTTCAGGTTACAGAATCAACAGAGCAGGAGATGACGCTGCTGGACTAGCTATCTCAGAAAAAATGAGAGGACAAATCAGAGGTTTAAATCAAGCTTCTAGAAATGCTCAAGATGACATTTCATTAATCCAAACAGCTGAGGGTGCTTTACAAGAATCTCAAGCTATCCTTCAAAGAATGAGAGAGTTAGCAGTACAATCTGCAAACGATACAAACGTTGGAGTAGATAGAAACAAGATTCAAGCAGAGGTTGATCAATTATCAAGAGAGATAACAAGAATAGCTGAAACTACAGAGTTCAACACTCAAAAGTTATTAAATGGAGATAAAGCTAAAGCAAGTACAGCCTTAACTTTCCATATAGGAGCAAATGCTAATCAAAATATTGGGTTAACAATAGGTAACATGGATGCACAGGCTTTAAAAGTTACTGAAGCAACATATGCTAAAGTTAATGTTAGTGCAATAACAGGTACTAATGTTACTACTGGTAATGTTTCTTTGGAAGTAAAAAGTAGTGGAGGTACTACTACAGGTGTTGTTGTGTCTGTTAGTGCAACAGGTGATGTTAAAATAACACTATCTTTAGCGACAGGAGCTAAGAGTGCTCAAGATGCATTAAATGCATTGAAGGGAACAGATGCAGAGAAATATGCTTCATTTGCAATTAAAGCAGGTGAAACAGGAGCTTCTACAATGGTAGTAACTGCTTCAACAGCATTAACTGCTGCTACATTTGCAGCTGCAGATTCTAAGAGTGGATCAGGTATACAAGTTGATAACAAAACAGATGCAAATATTGCAATAACAGTTATTAACAATGCAATAAACTCTGTATCAGAAGAGAGATCTAAGCTAGGAGCAATGCAGAACAGATTAGAGCATACAATCAAGAACTTAGATACATCATCAGAAAACTTACAAGCATCAGAGTCAAGAATTAGAGACGTTGATATGGCTAAGGAAATGATGGAGTTCACTAAGAACAACATTCTTCAACAAGCTGCTCAAGCAATGCTTGCACAAGCTAACCAAGCACCACAAGGTGTTCTTCAATTATTAAGATAGTAATTTTTTATTAAAAGCCAGAGGTTAATCCTCTGGCTTTTATAATTGGAAGAATATACATAAATAAAAAAGCGCTATTCACTAAAGTTTGATAAAAAAAAGTTCGATATTATAGTTGTAGTAAAATATATTGAGAGGCTGATAATATTGAATAAAAATTTATATAAACATAATTTGAATATACTAAATGAATTGGCTATTTCAGAAGATATGATTACTGATATTAAGAATTACAGAATGCCAAAAGAAATTAAAAATCAAGAAACAAAAGATGGATATTTAACTTTCAGATACGATACTGATACAGGCAAAAAAATATATGTTCATAGTATGTATAATGTTAATCGTGAAATTGAATCTACTTTTGCTAATATTGAATTTGATAAAGATTGTATATACTTTGTCTACGGATTAGGGATGGGATATCATATTGAAGAGCTTAAAAAGAAAATTAGTCCGAAAAGTATGATATTTGTTATAGAGAAAGATTTTAATATAGTTAAAAACTTTTTAGAGAACAAAGATATTGTAAATATTATTGGTAATAATGTTTTGTTTTTCTTTGGAAATGAAGCAGCGATAATTTCCGAAGTAAGCAAGAAGATAATGTACTTTAATGTATTGCCATTATTTGCAAATATGCAAATTGTGACATTACCTTCATATAAAAAAATATATGAGAATTGGATTGTTGATGTTAATAAGAGGTTAGTAGACGTAGTAAAGCATTCACTTTTCATGCTAGGAAATGATATGGACGATACTATAATAGGTATAAAAAACAATTTTGACAACATAGTAGAGCTTATTAAAAGCTCTGATTTCAAATGCGTTAAAGATAAATATAAGGATTCCCCACTTATAATAGTTTCAGCTGGTCCATCTCTAGATAAAAACATAGAAGAATTAAAGAATGCAGCGGGTAAGGCTATAATTATTGCTACTGATGCTACTCTTACAACACTTAGAAAGCATGGTATAGTGCCAGATGGAGTTGTAAGTATAGAGAGGATACTTCTAACATATGAGAAATTCTACAAGGACAAGGATATAGACAAAAACACTGTACTTATAAGTCCACCTGTTATCAGAAAAGAAATATTTGAACAATTAAAAGATAATAAAAAACTAATATGTCTTAAAAAAGGAGAAAAAATAAACGAATGGATTAATGATGATATATTAGGAGAAGATAGATTATTACAAATGGGATCATCATGTGCACATATAGCATTTTCATTTGGTAAACATATAGGAGCTAATCCAATAATATTTGTAGGGCAAGATTTAGCTTTTACAAAAGAAGGAATTACACATCAAAGTGATGTAGAAGTGTTGGATAAAGTAGACTGTGACAATAGAGAAGACATAGTTTATGTTAAAGGTGTAGATGGAGACATGTTACCTACAAATTATGCATATAAGAATTTCTTGACATGGTTTGAAATTATGATAGCAGAAGATAGAAGCTCTCGAGAGTATATAGATGCCACAGAGGGAGGAGCTTTAATCAATGGGACTAAGATTATGACACTTAAAGATACGATAGATAAATATTGCAACAAAAAAGTAATATCTTTAAATGAATGCTTATCTGAAGAAAATTTGGATATATCAAAACTAAAAAAAGCATTAGAAGAAGTTGATAATTTAAACAAATTTTTCGATGATATTAGGCAAGCGGCAGGTAGACATATATTAAGGCTAGATAAACTTGAGAAGAAAATTATATTAAAGAAAGATATTAGCCAAAAACTATTAATTAAATCATTTGATACATTAAATAAAGCACGTAAAATCGAAACTATGATATTTAAGAATGATATAGCACGTACATTATTCCAAGCTCCAATGATGATGGCATTAACTAAAATAAAGATGCTAGGAAATAAAATAATCCCAGAAAATATAAAAGAAAATGTAGCAATACAAAAAAATATGACAGGAGCTATTATAACAGGTTGCTATGGTGTGCAATTGGAATTAGTCAATATAATGGACAATCTTACAAAAACTTTAAGTGAAGAAGGTGGAAACATATGATTGAAGACAAAATCCTAAAAGAAGAAACATTAAGTGATGCTAAGGATTATATACTAAAAATGATAGCGGGTATACATAAATACAGTGAGCACTTACAAAATGGAAGCGAAGTAGAATACATCAATATGATTCCTTTAATAGTTGAAGGTCTTGATTGGATAATAAATGCAATGAATTTAACAAGTGAGGTTAATGATAAGAGTATAAAAGTATCGGAGTTGACAGATAAATTACCTATGATACTAGATGCAATGGAAAATGAAGATTATATATTGTTTGGAGACATTTTGTCCTATGAAATTGTACCTACACTTGAAGAGTGGGTAGATTTAAAGCACTAAAACAAAATAACTAGACAGGGTGATAAGAATGTTAGATAATAAATCAATATTAATTACTGGAGGAACAGGCTCTTTTGGCAAAAAGTTTATAAAAATGGTACTCAGTAAGTTTAATCCCAAAAGAATAGTAGTGTATTCAAGAGATGAGTACAAGCAGTTTGTAATGAAAAATACATTTTCAAAGCAGTTCACAAAGGAGCAAATGTCAAAGCTAAGGTTTTTTATAGGAGATGTAAGAGACAAAGATAGGCTCTATAGAGCATTTAAGGATATAGATTATGTAATACATGCAGCAGCGATGAAGCAAGTACCAGCTTGTGAGTACAATCCTTTTGAAGCTATCAAGACAAATATACATGGAGCTCAAAATGTTATAGATGCTGCTCTTGATAGAGGAGTAAAGAAGGTAGTGGCTCTTTCTACAGATAAAGCAGTAAATCCAATTAACCTATATGGAGGAACAAAACTAGTGTCAGATAAACTATTTGTTTCTGCAAATGCCTATTCAGGAAAAGATGGTACTATATTTTCAGTAGTAAGATATGGGAATGTAGCTGGAAGTAGAGGATCAGTTATACCATTTTTCAAGACGTTAATTGAAAAAGGTGAAAACGAGCTTCCAATTACTGATTTCAGGATGACTAGATTTTGGATAACACTAGAGCAGGGAGTTGAGTTAGTGTTCAAAGCAATTAAAGAGTCAAAAGGTGGAGAAACCTACATATCTAAAATACCTTCTTTTAATATTACAGATTTAGCAAAAGCATTATTACCAAACTGTATGCTAAAAGAAGTAGGAATAAGAGAGGGCGAAAAGATACATGAAGTCATGGTAACAAGAGATGATTCAAGAATGACATATGAATACGAAAAACATTATATCATATATCCTAACTTTGATTGGTGGTCTAGAGACAAGTATTTTACAGATGGAGGAAAAGCAATTCAAGATGGCTTTGAGTATAATTCTGGTATAAATAGCGAGTGGCTAAGTATTGAGGATTTGAGAGAGAATCTGCTCAAGATGGGAGTATTACAAGTTTATGAATCAAGTTCAGAAGTAGCTGCTACATCAGAGAGTTAAGAAAGATGAATAAAAGAAGGTGAAAAAATGAAATACATCCCCTACGGAAAACAATGGATAGATGAAGAAGATATAAAAGCGGTAATAGAAATATTAAAGGCTGACTATATAACCACAGGGCCTAAAGTAGCAGAATTTGAGCAGAAATTTGCTAGCTACGTAGGTGCAAAGTATGCTGTGGCAATATCAAATGGTACAGCGGCATTACATGCAGCTTGCCATGCTGCTGGGATAAGAGAAGGAGATGAGGTTATTACATCTCCTATTACATTTGCAGCATCAGCAAACGCTGTGATTTACTGCAAAGGAACACCTGTATTTGCAGATATAAATACAGAGACATATAATATTGATGTAGAAGATATTAAACGTAAAATAACAAATAAAACAAAGGCAATAATACCAGTCCATTTCACAGGACAACCTTGTGATATGGATGAGCTTTTAAAGCTTGCAGATGAATACAATCTAAAAATTATAGAAGATGCTTCACATGCCCTTGGAGCTACATACAAAGACAGTATGATTGGTTGCATATCAGATATGACTACGTTCAGTTTTCATCCAGTGAAACATATAACTACTGGCGAGGGTGGGATGATTACAACTAACAATAAAGAGCTTTATGAAAAATTATCGTTATTTAGAACTCATGGTATAACTCGAAATATTAACACATCAGATCTAGGAGATTGGTATTATGAGCAAGTAGATTTAGGATATAACTATAGGATTACTGATATACAGTGTGCTCTTGGAATAAGCCAGCTTTCAAAAATAGAGAGCTTTGTTGAAAGAAGAAGAGCAATTGCAAAGAAATATGATGAAGAACTCAGTAAAATAGATGAAATCATAGTACCATACCAAGACAAAAACACAAAGTCAAGTTATCATCTGTATGTTATAAAACTTAAATTAGATAGATTGAAAGTAGGCAGAAAGCATATATTTGATGAGCTAAAAAAATCGGGAATAGGTGTTAATGTACACTATATACCTGTTTACTATCATCCATATTATAAAGAGTTAGGATACGTTAAAGGACTTTGTGAAAAGGCAGAAGAACTATATGATAGAATGATAACAATCCCACTATATCCGCAGATGAGTGATAGTGATGTAGAGCAAGTTATAAATGCACTTAAGAAAACTATAGATAGATATAGTAAATTGTAGTAGTAGATTATACTATATTTTTCAAAACAATTTTGATATAATGACAAATAAAGCTATTAAATTGTTTTTACAGGAGGGTTTAAATTGTTATTTATAAAAAATGGTAAAGTATTTACTATGAAAAATAATGAAATAATAAACGCTGATATACTAATAGAGAATGGTAAGATAAAAGAAATAGGTAATGATTTAGTAGTACCTTTAAATGCCGAGATAATAGATGCAAGTGGTTGTAATGTAATGCCAGGATTTATAGAAGCACATAGTCATATAGGACTTGAAGAAGATAGTATAGGATTTGAAGGTAGTGACATCAATGAGATGACAGATCCTATAACACCACATTTAAGAGCAATAGATGGTATTAACCCTATGGATAGAAACCTCAAAGAGGCTATAGAGGGTGGCATAACTTGTGCGTGTACAGGTCCAGGAAGTGGTAATGTGGTAGGTGGACAAGCAGCTGTGATTAAAATGTATGGTAAAAAAGTTGACGATATGGTTGTTAAAGCACCTGCGGCAATGAAGATAGCTTTTGGAGAGAATCCAAAGAGAGTATACAATGAACAGAAAAAAACACCTATGACTAGAATGGCAACAGCTGCATTACTTAGAGAAGCATTGTTTAAAGCTAAGAAATACGTTTCAAAGCAAGAAGCATCTATAAATGGGTTAGATAAAGAGCCAGAGTTTGATATGAAGTTAGAAGCATTAGCTAAAGTCATAAAGAAAGAAATACCTCTAAAGGCACATGCGCATAGAGCGGATGATATGTTTACAGCACTTAGAATAGCAAAAGAATTTGGCGTGGATATAACACTAGACCACTGTACAGAAGGACACCTAATAGCAGATTACTTAGCAGAGGAAGGCAAGTATGCAATAGTAGGTCCTAGTTTAACTCATAGATCAAAATTTGAGTTACAAAACCTTACATTCAAGACGCCAGCAGAGTTACACAAAGCAGGAGTTAAGATTGCGATTACTACTGACTCACCAGTTATACCACTTCAGCATTTACCAATGTGTGCAGGATTAGCTGTAAAGGCAGGATTAGACAAGATGGAGGCGTTAAAGGCCATAACAATAAACGCTGCCCAAATATTAGGTGTTGATAATAGAATAGGTAGCTTAGAAGCAGGTAAAGATGCAGATATATTAATATGTAAGGGGCATCCATTAGAGGATATAGGATATCAGACTGTAGCAACTATTATAGATGGTAAAGTTGTGTATAAGAGATAAAATAAAATTATAGTGATAAAAAAAGGGACTGTTTAACATAAGCAGTTCCTTTTATAATACATGAAAAAATTAGTGGAATTCAAACTAGATTTTTAATACTCTAATTTAATGACTAGCAACATGTTATATCTGACAAATAGGTATGATTTTCTAAAAGGTTATTTAGATATATTCACAATATTTTCTATAGTTTAATATGGTGAAATATAATACTTTTAAAAAATCATAAGGAAGTGGTTAGATGAATATTATAAAGAAGGAGAATATAAAAAAAACAATTTATAGAGAAGATATGAAGATATATCCTAACAATATGATAATTGAGTTAACAAACTACTGTAATCATAGGTGTATATTTTGTGCCAATAGAAAAATGGCTAGAAAAAGAGGATATATAAATAAGGAGTTTGCCTGTAGAATTTTAAAAGAAGCTTACTCGTTAGGTACCTCTAGGGTGGGGTTTTATGCAACAGGGGAACCTTTGATGTGTAAAGAGCTTCCAATATATATTAAAGAAGCAAAAGAAATTGGTTATAAATATATTTATTTAACAACTAATGGAGCACTATTGACTGATGACAAGATGAAAGAAATTGTTGAAGCTGGATTAAACAGTATAAAATTTTCTGTGAATGCTGGAACTAATAAAACATATAATTTAATTCATGGCAAAGATGATTTTGATTCAGTGATAAAAAATATTATAAAATTCGACAAATATAGAAAGAAAAGTAATTTGAATATTAAAATTTACATTTCATTCATAAAAACAAAACAGAACAATGATGAGTATAAATTGCTCATAGAAACTTTAAATGAATATGTCGATGCTATCGTATGCAATGACGTATATAACCAAGGGGGAAATATGTACGAAATAAACTCACATATAATACTAGATGATAAGTACAAACCAATTAAGTTACCGTGTAATATGATTTTTAATAGATTCCATATTACTTATGACGGGTATTTAAATGCGTGTTGTGTTGATTTTGATAATTATCTTGCAGTAGCTGATTTGAAGAAAGTTTCGTTAGAAGAAGCATGGAATTGTAAAGAAATGAGAGAATTAAGACATCGACACATAATCAACGATTTGTCGGGAACAGCATGTTATAACTGCATCAACAATGCTAACGAAGATGTAAAGCCATTAGTAAAAGAATATGCAACTAAGCATAAAAATAACTTAGAAGAAGATATAGATATCATTCGTAGGAGATTAAATCATTTTAATGAAAAGTAAATAATTATGACTTGATAAAATAATATTTATGACTAAAAATCTAAGGAATAAGCAAATCATATCAAAACCTAACTAATATTAATATAGTTTGGAGGAATATCATGAATGTGTTGTGTATAGGGGCAGGGGTAGAGCAATGTTATAGTATAATCAAAGCACAAGAATTGGGACTAAATGTTATAGCGTTAGATAAAAATGAAGATGCTAGAGGTCTGGCAATAGCGAACAAAGGTATAGTACAAGATATAAAAGAGATGGATAAAGTAATTGGTATTGCTAATCAATACAACATTAAAGCAACAATACCAACTCCCATAGGCAGGTATTTGACTGTTGTAGGTGCAGTGAATGATGCACTTGGATTAAAAGGAATAAGTTTTAATGCAGCAACAAATTGTACTGATAAAGTATTGTGTACCAATATATTACAAAACAATAATATAGCATGTGCAAAGCAGGTTATATGTAAAAATAAAAAAGAAATTAAAATAGCTATAGAAAAAATTGGTGTTCCATGTATTCTAAAACCCAGATTTGGTTCAGGGAGTAAAGGAGTTATAACGATTTTTGACCAAACAGATATAAGTATCAATATTAATAAACATATTCATACAAAAGGTGATGATGATACAATTGTAGAGAAATTTATCGATGGTAGTGAATATGGGATTGATGGTATTGTAAAAGATGGTGAAATGTATATTGTTTTAATAAGAGAGAAAATTTTAACATTGTTACCTTATAGACAAGAGGTAGGATATTTTTCGCCTGCTAATTTGAGCAAAGAGCTAATATGTAGCATAAAAGACTTACTAAAAAACTCATGCAAAGCATTAGGAATTGATAATTGTGCTATAAACGCAGATATAATTATGAATCTGAATCAAAGACCATATTTAATAGAAATAGCTGGTAGACCCGCTGGCTATAGTATGAGTAGTTTTTTTATTCCAAAAGCAACTGGAATAGATTTTATTAGAGAATGTGTCAACTTAAGTATAGGTAAAAAAATAACTTATGTAGAAAACATAAAAAACCAAATATTAGTATATAAGTTATTAAACTTAAAAGAAGGTTATATAAGAAAAATACCTAAAGATGAAGATTTTGATGATATAAACATTGTTGATTATAAGATTAATTTAAAGGAAGGAGATTATATAGGTCTAGTAAAGGAAGGAAGAGATATACTAAGAAGAGGATTTATAGCAGTAACTGGTGATTCCGTTCAATCTGCGTTAGCTAATATTGAAAAATTGATGGCCAAATTCATAATAAAGGATATATAGACATAATTATGAAATCTAATATCAAAGCATGGAGTAAGGAAATTATAAAAATCGAATATTACATAAACAAAAAATAGTAGCTTGTTTAGCAAGAAACTATATGTGTGTACTAAAATAGTTAATGGAATTTTGGACAACTTTAAAGAAAGGATAAGAGCTGAAATATAATCTAAATAGTTTTTGTGGTTTCATAATTGAACTAATCTAAAAGAACATCGTAGTTGGTGGATTTTTACGGTGGGGAGGTAATTATTATCAACACATTTAATATAAGAAATAGAAAAATAGGAGAAAAACAACCAGCGTTTATAGTTGCTGAAATAGGAGCTAATCATAATGGAGATATTATACTAGCAAAAAAAACTATAGATGCAGCTGCCCAATGTGGCGTGGATGCTGTCAAATTTCAGACTTATACAGGTAAAGAATTAGTAAGCGATTATGATAGAATAATAACTTGGGGTGAAGAAGGAAAGGAAATGAGCGAAAAGATTGGCGAGATGTTTGATAGAATTTCTTTACCAAGAAAATGCTTTAATGAATTATTTGAATATGCAGATAAGCTTGGGCTGATAGCTTTTTCAAGCCCATTTAGCATAGAGGGGCTTAATTATTTAATCGATGAGTGTAAAATGTGTTGTATCAAGATAGCATCATCTGATGTGAATTACTTAGACTTACTTAGATCATCAGCTATCTCCAAAAATCCAGTAATGATATCGCTTGGAAAATGTACACTAGCTGAA
The DNA here is from genome assembly GCA_029227815.1 of Clostridiaceae bacterium M8S5. Classification (GTDB taxonomy): domain Bacteria; phylum Bacillota; class Clostridia; order Tissierellales; family MCWD3; genus Abyssisolibacter. The sequence goes on from CP118523.1 coordinate 72,363, forward strand.
GCTGATATTGCGATTACAACACTTCTTGAAAATGGTTGTGATAAATTAGTAATTATGCATTGTGTGGCACAGTATCCTTCACCAATGGAAGAAATGAATTTAAGAATTATAGAGAGCTTAAAGAAGATTTATCCAGAATGTATAGTTGGATTCTCAGATCATTCTTTAGGTATTACAGCTACTCTAGGTGCGGTTGCATTAGGTGCGAAAGTTATAGAGAAACATTTTACTTTAGACAAAACATTGGTCGGGCCAGATCATTGGTTCAGTATGAACCAAAAAGACATGAAAAATTTAGTCACTGAAATAAGGAATATGGAAAGTGCATTAGGACATTCAAGAAAAAGGGTTATGAAATGTGAGATAGATGAAAGGTACAAATCTATAAGATCAATTAGTCTTGTTAAAGACATAAATAAAGGTGAACGGATAACTAAAAATCATGTTAAAATTGTAAGACCAGGATATGGAATAAGTCCTTATGACAAAGAGAAAATTATAGGTTTGAAGATAAATAGAGACTTAAGAAAAAATACTGTATTAAAATGGGAACATTTTAAGTAGAAATGTAAAGTGTTGATAAGAAAGAGTATATGTGATTAAAGCAAGGATTGAAGTATAAACTAGATTACCAAATAAAATCAAGGTTGTTTATATAGAAAAAAAAATATAGTAACAAAATAGGAACTGTTTTAATTATAAGCAGTTCCTTTTGTAATACTGAAATTGTTTGAAAACACTTTTAAAGAATTTTAAACTATTGTTAAATATCATAGTTTTATTTAATCCTAATGATTAATTGCGACGTGTTATATTAGTCAGATTGGTGGTTTTCCGAAAGTTTATTTATATATATTCACAAGATTTTTAGAATTAAACTGTTGTAAAATATAATACTTTTAAAAAATCATAAGGAAGTGGTTAGATGAATATTATAAAGAAGGAGAATATAAATGACACAATCCATAGAGAAATAAAGACATATCCTAATAATATGATAATTGAGTTAACAAAAGTAATATAAATAAAAAGCAAATAATGTGTATTGGAACATGATTGGAGCAATGTTATAGTATAAAAAAGCAAAAGAGTTGGGATTAAATGTTATAGCACTAGATAAAAATGAAGATGCCAGAGGTCTCGAAACTGCGAACCAAAGTATAGTGCAAGTAACTGCTATAACAGATAAAGAAGAAATAAGATTAAATCTATATAGGAACATTATATCAAGAGGTGAAGAGGATTCTATAATAGAACAATTCATTAGCGGATTTGAATATGGAATAGATGGAATTATTAATGATGGTAAGGTATACATTATACTGATAAGAAAAAACCTTACACCAATACCATACAGGCAAGAAATAGACTATATTTATCCTGTAAGTGTAGATGATTGATAACCAGATAAAAGATATTGAAATATTAGTAATCAAATACTGTAAAGTATTCAAGATGAATCGGTGCGCAATTCATGCAGATGTAATAATGAAGAACAAAAAAGTACCATTTCTTAGCAGGCAGAACTTCTGGCTATAGTGTGATTAGCTCTTTTATGCAGAAAGCAACAAGAATAGATATTATAAAAGATTGTATAAGGTTAAGTATAGGGAGAGAAGTAACAACCTCAAGGAAAAGAGCCTAAGGTTCTGTATAGTTTTTTGAACTTAGAAAATGGATATGTTGATAAAATACCTAGTAAAAAAGACCAATAACGGGAATATATTAGATTATAAAATTAATCTAAAAGTTGTAGATAAGATAGGGGAATGATAGAGAGCAAAGATATTTTAAGAAGAGGTTCATTATTGCAACAGGAGTATCAACTAGGGCATTAAACATTATAGAAAAATAATTAATAAATTTTAAATAAAATAAAGAGGTGGTATTATGAGTTATGATAAATCAAATATTAAGGCGTGGAGCAAACAGATAGCAAAAAATCAGATGTTATATCCAAACGAAAGAGTAATTGCTTGTTTAGCAAAAAATTTTAAAGAAATAAAAGAAAATAACAGAAAAAACGGACTAGATATAGGATTTGGATCAGGAAGACATTTAAAGTTACTATTAGATTATGGATTTAATACATATGGTATTGATTATAGCGATAAAAGTGTAGAAATAGCCAAAGATATATTGAGTGATTATAAAGATAGAATTAAAATAAAAAAAGCGGATTTAAGAGATAAAATCTACGCAGATAATTTCTTTGATTTTATTATATGTTTTGGTGTTATTTTCTTAAGAGAACAGAAGGAAATAGCTAAAGACTTAAAGATAATAAATTCATTATTAAAGAAAAATGGCAAGATGATTATTAACTTTAGAACCAAAGAGGATTATAACTATAAAAAAGGAAAACAAGTTAGTGAGAACACATATTTATTAGATCATAGAACAGGGCCATATGAAAATATGCTATATACATTTTTAGACTTAGATGAGGCTGTAAAAATGCTCACAGATAGTGGTTTTACAGTAGAAAATAAAGAGCGTGTAGATTTTTGGAAAAACAATTTACAGGAACATCATAGTTGGTGGATCTTCTCAGTCAGAAGATAAATACAAGTAATTATAATCTCGAAATAGAGTCTGGCGATATCATAACAGGAACTTAAGTGAAAATAAGCTTTAAAATGGGAACATCTTAAATAAGGGGAAGGTAAGCAAATGAAATCAAAGAGAGTGGTTTGTATAATACAGGCTAGAATGGGTTCATCTAGGTTTCCAGGAAAAATGTTGTGCAACTTATGTGGTAAACCTATGATAGAGCACATATACTTAAGAGCTAGACAATCAAAATTAATTGATGATGTGATTGTAGCGACTACAAGATCGTATAAGGACAATACTTTGTGTAAGATTTTAAAAGGCAAGAATATTAGCTATTATAGAGGGTCAGAAGAAGATGTATTAAAAAGATATGCAGATTTAGCATTGCAAAAAAAAGCAGATATTATTGTACGTATTACAGGAGACTGCCCTCTAATAGATCCAACTCTCATAAATAGTGTAATTAAGAAATTTGTTCATTCGGAGTATGACTATTTGAGTCCTATGTCAAAATGTGGACTTATAAGAGGTTTAGATGTTGAAATCTTTTCAATGGAGGCTCTGAAAAAAGCGGATAAACTTGCAAGAGACAAAGCATCTAGAGAACATGTAACCTTATATATGTATAAAAATCCAAATATGTTTAAAATAGGTTCATTCAAAGTGCCAACAAAGCTAAAAAGTTTTAAAATTAGACTGTGTGTTGATGAGATAGAAGACTATAAGCTAATAAATAAGATATACACATGTCTTTATAAGAAAAATCAAATTATAGATATACATGATGTATTAAAATTATTAAGAAATAATCCTGAATTACTAGAGATAAATAAAAACATAATTCAAAATAAAGTTTAATTGTATTAAGGAGTAATGTCTAATGAACGTATGCTTTATAGCTAGTGGGGGTTCAAAGGTAGGACTAGGGCATATAATGAGATGTATGGCATTAGCAAGTGAATTTAAGAAGAGAGGTTTTGGTGTCTTATTTTTTAGTAATGGGAGCAAAGGCATCAAAAGATTGCAAGAAAACAATTTTGTCATTGTGGATGAATTGACTATCCATGACATTATTGTTGTAGATAAATATGGGTTAGACGAAGTATTTTTTGATAATCTCAGAAGGCATTGCAAAATATTAGTATATATTGATGATACTAACGACTTTGATTATCCAGTTGATATTATCATTAATGGTAGCCTTATAGCTCACAGTTTAGGCTATAATAAGTACAATAATCCTAATAAAAAAATGTTACTAGGCACTAAATATAACATATTAAGAGATGAATTTAGAAATATTAACAAAATAATTGTACGTGAAAAAGTGAAAAATATTATGATAACAACAGGTGGAGCAGATTATTATAATACGACTAGCAGAATAGTTAACATCATTAGAAGTAATCAGAAATATGATGAAATAAATCTAAATGTAATTATAGGAGATAGTTTTCTTAATAAGAATAATTTAAAAAATAGACTAAAGGAATTTAAAAAAATTAGAATATACGAGAATGTGAATAAAATATCTGAGATAATGTTACTCTCAGATATTGCTATATCAGCAGGTGGAGGAACTATTTATGAATTATGCGCTTGTGGTGTAGTAACTTTAGGAGTTATTTTAGCAAAGAATCAAGAGCCGATTGTGACAAAGATGGATGAACTAGGGTATATAAAAAATATAGGTTGGTATAGTGACTTGACAAAAAATAAAATATTCAACACTTTGGATATCCTTATAAATGATTTTGAAAAAAGAAAAAATATGATAAACAAGCAAAGGACATTGGTTGATGGGAAAGGAACAGAGAAAATCGTAGATGAAGTAATACAGTCAATTTAGAACCTTTATAAATAGTATCTAAGAGCCACATAAAAGTGGCTCAGTTAGGTTTTTGATTAATTTTTTATGAAGTATGCATATTGATTTTAAATTAAACAAAACTCCTATTAGTATTATTGTTTTTAACCTTGTAAACAGTTATTAAGAAAAAAAACGAGGCAAAGGCACTTAGTATTAATAGATCCATCCATATATCACCAAAAGGTCGACCCATTTGAATTTTTTTAATTGCGTTCATTGCCCAAGCTTGAGGAACGAAGTTTCCAAGCTTTTGCAATATGTTTGGCATTATTTCTCTAGGCCAGTAACAGCCACCAAGCATACATGTTGGAACTATTATTAGGTTAGTTAATGCACTTACACCAATACTAGATGTAGAGAATATTACAATCGACATTCCTAATCCAACAGATACAATCCCGAATACAAATAGTATTATAATAAGATATAAGAATGAAATCTGCATATCTATATTAAATAAATAGTTAATAGATACAAGAACGAGCAAAATTTGAGTAAATAGTAAAGTTAAATTTACAAACATGTTTGCTAATACAAATTCTTTTGGATTAACAGGACATGTGCAGATTCTGTAATATGTTCTGTTCTGCTTTTCTTTTAGCATTAGACTTGTTATATTTGAGCATATAATCATAATAAACATCAGAAACATACCTAAAGAAGTTCCGCTAACTTGCTTGACAGTATATTTATTGACATACTCAGAATCAATCTTAATTGGTCCATTTTTAAAGTTATTATAAATTTTATTAAATACTGTTTTGTCTCCTTTAGATGCTATCAATGTATCATGAAGTATATCTAAGTAATACTTAGTATATATTTCAATAAATACAGTTGCTGTTTTACCTTTTATTGAGACTATTTTTATAGTGCTTTTTTTGCCAGAATAAATACTATCTTCAAATCCTTTAGGTATTACAAGTACAAAATCTTGAGTCCTAGAATTTATTTTATCATTTATTTCATCTTCATTAATAGGCTTTATATTAAATTTATCTGTACTATTAAGAAAATTTATCATATCAGCAGAATATATAGTATTATCATTGTCAACTACTCCCATATTTGGCTTAGTTATTTTATAATTAGTTCCTAGATACATTATTCCACAGACTAAAAGAGTAGGAAATATCAGATATACAAATATATTTATTTTTTTTCTGAATAACATTTTAAAGGTGTTGAATGACAGTATGAGTATATTATTCATATTAAACCACTCCCTTTCTTTTGAATTTGTATAAGGATAACAATGAAAACATAAATGAAATAGATAAGTTTAGCATAATGACAAAACTCACATTTTTAAAATCATTTAGATATATCACATCAAACATTGTTTCATTTATCCATTTTATAGGAGAGATGACTGAAATCTTAACTAATATGTTATTACCGAATTGTTCTAAAGGAAAATAGCCACCACCTAAAAATACAAATATAGGAATGAGTATATTTAAGATACTATTACCAGCGGATTGATCCTTTGTAGAATAGCCTACCCCTATTCCAACTGATATGCACATTAGCAATTGAGAAAATATTATAGTTAACAATATCAGTATATTGTTTCCCCAATAAACCTTATATACAAACATGCTGAACAATATGACAACTGCAACTCTCAAAATTGATAATAAAATGTTACCAAATACTTTTCCAAAAAACAAACTATACATATTGATTGGAGATACATGTATTCTATCGCCAGTTTTCAGAATATCTTCATCTTTTACACTTGCAAAGCTTACACTTGAAGTGTACATGATAATAAGAGTGAGCATAGTAATAGAGAAATAATCAATTGAACGAGGTTTTCTATCTCCAGCTACAGATACCATAGAAGTATTTATATTACTAGGTGATTTTTTATTTAATATAGTTTCTAATGCACTGCTGTTAACTTTAGATACCTCATAGTAAAAATTGTACTTCTGCACAAATGCAGAAATCGTATTTTCAATAAAATCAGAAACAACTTGTATTTTTTGATTTTTTAGAACTGTTATTTTACCTTCTTTTTCATTTATTGATATATAACATGCATATGAATTTCCCTTTAGCATATCAGGTGAATATTTATCTTTTTCAATTTTTATAAATTCAATATTAGATTTTTTTATTGATTCAATAAAATTTTCAAACGAACTAGACAATGGACCTTCTTCGCTGTATGAATATATAACAGTGGCACCATCGTAATCTAAACTACTACTTGCAAATTGGTTATTAAATGCAGTTCCTAATATCCATATCAAAACTATAGGGAATAATATCATTAAAGCCATCGAGCTTCTATTTCTAAAGCCTTGTTTAAGTTCTTTAATTAAGATATTTAACATTATATCACCTCTAATCCCTAAGTTTTCTGCCAGTTAGAGTTAAGAAGACAGTTTCTAGAGTTATTTCATTGCTTTTAATATTTTTTATAGTTATATTGTTATCATTGAAGTACATTATGAGTTTATCCCAGTTGTTAATTTCTTTTCTATTTTCAATTTTTATATCGTTATCATTAACAGTTATATCTACAACTCCATTTATTAACTTTAGTTTTTCTATATTCACACTTTTACTATTATCAACTGTAAAAACAATTGACTGTATATCTGATACAATAGCTTTTAGTTCTTCTTTTGTTCCTTCTGCAATCAATTTTCCGTGGTCTATGATACCTATTCTACTACAAATAGCCTCAGCCTCTTCCATGTAGTGAGTAGTATATATAACTGTGCTACCTAGCTCATTTAGCTTTTTTACAGATTGTAAGATATAGTTTCTTGATTGAGGATCAGATCCAACAGTAGGTTCATCCATAATTATAAGATTTGGTCTGTGAGCTATAGCACATGCAATGTTCAATCTTCTTTTCATACCGCCAGAAAAACTACTAGGAAACTTGTCTGCTTTATCGCTCAGTCCTACAAACTCTAATGCCTCTATGGTTCTTTTTTTTAGCTCTGCACCTTTTATACCATATAACTTACAAAAAAATTTAACATTTTCGTAAGCGGTTAAATCATCGTATATAGCAAGTTCTTGAGGAACTACTCCCATATTTTTCTTTACATAAGTTGAATGTTTTGTTATATTTTTATCTAGTATTTCAATAGTACCGCTATCCATTTTTAGTAAGCCAGAAATAATATTTATAATAGTACTTTTTCCCGCACCATTAGGGCCCAGTAGACCATAAATTTCTCCTTGATTGATTTCTAAACTTGTATTATCAATTGCAATAGTATCGTTAAACTTTTTTATCAATTTTTCAATTTTTACTATTTTCATAAGCATTTCTCCTATCTATTGTATTAATTTAATTATACTAATAAACCAACTTTAAAAATAGTTGAAAAAAGTCACTTTTATATATGACTAAAGTAATATGTTCACTGCTAAACCAAATAAAAAATGATATAATTATTTATTATAGGAGGGTGTTATGTATAGATGGCTGATATTTAATGAGATTTTTTTAGTTATATATTATTGTTGCTATAGCATTAAAAACACAGATATTGATGTTACATTTTTAGTGTTAAGTGTATTAATATATCTGTGTTTTAGGTTACTAAATTATATATTTCATGATACAAGGCATAAAAAATACTTATCGACATTGATAACAATTTACATTGTAGTTATGTATAAATTATTAGATAATAGTTATATTTTGCTATTGCCTATTAATATGTATTTTCTAACACATTATTTTAGATGTTCACATTTGACAAATGTAGTACTTATATTAATGATTATACTATTCTTAAAAATTACTCCATTAGCAGAATTTGCGCTAATTGCAGGATTTGAATATTTATTTATAGAAGTCTACATAAGATCAGTTCAGAAAATAAAACACATCACAGAGGAAAATGATAGATTAAGGAATAAAAACAGTCAGCTTTATGATATTATAGATAAGCAAAAATGTTATGAAGATGAAATAAAGCACATATCACAGCTAGAGGAGAGAAACAAAATAGCTCAGTCTATACACGATAGCGTCGGACATACCATAACGGCAAGTATTATGCAATTAGAGGCAACAAGATTATTGATAAATAAAGATATAAAAAAATCAGATAAAATGATACAAAATACTATTAATGTATTGAAAGTTGGTATGGAAAAGATAAGGACTACTCTAAGAGAAATAAAACCAAATACAGAAGAGCTTGGGATACATAATCTAAAGTTATTTATAAGTAAATTGGAAAAAGCAGAAGGATTGAAAACTACTCTTTATTATAATGAGGATATAGACAAGATATCTTATATTCAGTGGAAAATAATACTCTCAAACGTCACAGAGTGTTTAACAAATACCTTAAAATATTCCAAAGCCACAAAGGTTAATCTAAAAGTAGAAGTATTAAATAAGATTATTAAGGTAGAGGTTAAAGATAATGGATTAGGAAACCTTGTTATAAAGAAGGGGTTAGGATTACTAGGAATGCAAGAGAGAGTTGAAAGTGCCAATGGAAAATTGATAATAGATGGATCAAATGGGTTTTCGGTAATAACTTTGTTACCAATAGTAATAGAATAAAAAGGAGGTGTATTATGTCTATAAAGATACTAATAGCTGATGATGATTCATTAATACGTGAAAGCTTAAAAATTATACTAAATATGGACGAAGATTTTGAAGTTATCTCATGTACAGAAAACGGCTTCGAAGCAGTAGAAGAGTGTAAAGAAAGAAAAATTGATGTGGCACTTTTAGACGTAAGAATGCCTGTTATGAATGGAGTAGAAGCAACAAGGGAGATAGTAAAACAAACTGACACAAAGGTATTGATATTGACAACATTTGATGAAGATAAATACATAAAAGAGGCCATAAAAAATGGAGCAAAGGGGTACTTGCTTAAAGATAACTCACCAATAAAAATCAAAGATGCTATAAGAACAATCTATAATGGCAATACAGTTTTGCAAGATGTAGTATTAGATAAGCTTAGAGATGGCATATCAAATAAAGTAAACAAAGTTTTGAATACAGAAGCATTCACGCCTAGAGAGCTTGAAATAATAGAGTCAATAGCACAGGGGTTATCCAACAAGGAAATATCAAAGAAGTTATTTATATCAGAAGGAACAGTTAAGAACTACATAACTTCAATACTGAGTAAGACTAATTTAAAACATAGAACACAAATAGCAATTATGTTTATAAAAGGAGAAATCGTTACGTAAACATGTTAATAAATCTCATTTAATGTTGATAATAAAACATAAATACTCACAAAGTATATACTATAATATAACTTGAGTGAGTATTTATATAGGGTATTTTAAATACTTGATTTGTAAATAAGGAAATTTTAAGCCACTGAAAAAATAGCGGATAGGAGCGTACTAATGTACGTGACTAGTCGGTATTTTTTCGGTAACGCCGGGATTGGCCATTTTAGAACAAATCCATTAGTGTTCCTTACGGATGTTGTCCACTAGACTCTGCTTATTCATTCTTCTAAGAGGTATATAGGCTGATAGTAGTGTAAATACTAATACACCTGCTATTGCTACAGCTATATCATTCCAAGGAGTGTTCCAACCAAAATCACTAACTTGCGTTACTATATTGAATAACAAATAGCTGAGTCCAACACCTATGATAACACCATAGAGCGAAGAAATAATACCATAGTATAATCCTTCAAAACATACCATCTTTTTGAGCTTAAACTCGGACATGCCTACTGCTTTCAAGATAGAGAATTCCTTAGTTCTTAATAATAGGTTCGTATTTATAGTGTTTATTATATTTAAACAACTAATCAACGTAATAACAGATACAAACCCATATAAGAATATTTTTATAACTAAATTGTTTCTTTTATATTCTTTAGCTTGTTTAATCAAGTCAACATAGTCAAAGTCATTTTTTTCACAATAAGCTGATATGCTCTTTGCTACAGCATCATTATCCGAATCACCAACTATACTTACATTCATAGAGTTGTATTTATCGTTACCTATAATATTTTTGTAAACATCTTTTGAAGTTATCATTATAAATCCATCAGAATGACAATATTTTTTATACGTAAATATACCAGTATCAGCGATAGCAGCTACTTTGACATTTATAGTTTTATTTTTGTAAGGTGTCACAGGTATAGTATCTCCGACTTTAGTATTAGTTAAATCAAAGTAAGTCTTTTTAAGTTTACCAGTCTCAGGATTTCTAATATATTCTGATGCTTGCTTTATTAATATTACACCATTATTTTTATTCATTGTATTAATATCAATCTCACCTGATGTTATTACTTCACCAAATAAATCCAAATTGTTATCTCCGTAACACATGATATTTGTACTATCAAATTGAACTGTATTATTTGTTACGGTGTATTCACCTTTGCAATATTTACTGAATTCATCTGTCAAAGTGTCTGTACTAACAGTAGCCTTGACAGGGAAGATCATATTGGGAAATACTCTGTCAATTCCAGATATGTTGACTAAATCATTATATTCTTTTTCAGTTATTGAGCTCCCATCTCTATTAGATATCATAAATTCATACATATTTGTATTATCCATAAAATTACCATCAAAAGTGAATTTTAAGAAGCTATTAAACACTATAAACAATACTATACTAATTACCATAGAGAAGACAGTTATCAAGAACCTTTTTCTATTTCTTCTCAGGTTTTTCCAAGCAAGTCCAGCTTCAAAACCAAATATGTTGTGTATAAGTGTTCCTAATTTAGATCTTTTAATATTATCTTTTTTGAATTGACCAGTACTCCTAACAGCTTCTAGTGGAGATACTTTTGCTGCAATTCTAGCAGGTAAAAATGCAGAAGCAATAATAGTCAAAAAACCTATTATAGAGCTAACAATTATAACAAGAGGAGATATTACTACATTTATATCGCTAAATACTTTATCAGCACCAATATGACCAATTACATAGAATACAACTTTCATAGCAAAAGTACCACATAATAATCCAATAGGTATACCAATGATACTTATAATAACAGCCTCTTTAAATACTATTTTTCTAATTTGAGCAGGTGTAGATCCAACACATCTAAGCACACCGAATTGAGAAGCTCTTTCTATAACTGATATATTAAATGAGTTGAAAATGACAGCTATTGTACTGATGACAACTAACAAAACTATAAATCCTACAAGCATAAATAGAGCTGCATTTAACTCTGTATTAGAACTTTCTCCATAAAATCCAAGTAATGAATTGTGTACACGAATGTTGTCTATTGGAATTTCTACGTCATTTGCTAGAGTTTTTATTTTGGAGTTAATATCTTTATAAGATTTTAACTCTATGTCCATAGAATAAACTTCATTTTTTTTCAGATTATTTTCATCTAAGAACGTTAACCCCATAGCGTTCATTTTACCTGAGGTTGTAAGATTAGGGTACATTGTACCAACAATTTTATATTCTTTTTTATTGCTAGATTCAAAGACGCCTTTATTAATTTCACCTAAGTCTAATGTAACATTATCTCCGATTTTGGCATTTCCAGGTAGATAGTTCAAAACCCAAGTGTCGACAACTAGCTCATTTGAGTTAGTTGGAAGAGACCCTTCTTTTAATTTAACGGGTGTTATGTCAGGAGAAAAATTAGAATGGCTTTTTATTTTTATTTTTCTATATCTGTTATTACCATCATAGTTCTTTCCCAGATCTTCTAAAACACCAGTTTTAAATGGTGTTGATATGCTGTGTTTTTTTACATTGGTGTAATTAGTTAGTATATCTACTTTATCAGGGGTCAAATCTTTTATTGTTATATGATAACTACCATTTCTATTAATTTCAGATCGTATTAGTTTATCCTGTACACTTGTTATTATAGTAAATATACCAGTGATAAGGGCAACAGACATTATTACACCAAGAATAGTTAGTATAGTTCTTTTCTTTTGAACCTTTAAGTATCTAGAAGAGATGTTTTTCATTATCCATCACCTCTTCATTAGTTATAATACCATCATTTATTGATATAATTCTGTCAGCTTGAGAAGCAATATTTAAATCATGAGTAATAATAATCAATGTCTGATGGTATCTCCTAACAGATAGTTTTAACAGGTCTATAATTTCTCTACTATTTTTACTGTCCAAATTTCCAGTTGGCTCATCAGCAAGAATAATAGATGGTTTATATGCTAAAGCTCTTCCAATAGATACCCTCTGTTGTTGTCCACCAGACAATTCAGATGGAAGGTGTTTTTTTCTATTCTCAAGCCCTAAGATATTCATCAAGTCATTTATATAAGCTTTATCAATTTTTTTATTATCCATAAGTAGAGGTAATTCAATGTTTTCTCTAGCTGTTAGAACAGGTATCAGATTGTAAAACTGAAATATAAATCCAACCTTTCTCCTTCTAAATATAGCCAATTGTTTTTCTTTGTAGTTATAAATATCTTCTCCATCAATGATAACTTTACCTGAAGTAGGTCTATCAACACCACCTAATAAATGGAGCAGTGTACTTTTACCAGAACCACTTGGTCCTATAATAGCAACAAATTCACCTTGTTTTACAGATAAATTCATATTTTTTATAGCGTCTATTTTATTGTTACCTTTACCATAACTCTTGCATAAATCAACAGTTTTTAATATATCCATTTTATCCTCCTACCTTTTTTGCGTTTTTAACAATTATAATTCTAATATGCAAATATTACTAATGAGTGAATAGCATCTTACAATTTAGTAAGAATATAATTATTTAAAATATTTTTTTTAAAAAAGTTATGGTAAATTCCGTACCCTTTCCTAGTTTACTCCTAACAGATATAGAGCCATTCTGTCCTTCAATTATCAGTTTTGAAAGAGCTAATCCTATCCCAATACTGTTACTTTTAACAGAGTTATTGACAGCATAGAATCTCTCAAATATATGAGGAATATCTTTGGGAGCAATACCTTCGCCAGTATCTCGTATAACTATTTGAGATAAGAGAGGTGTTTCGCTAATATAAATATCTATTTTTCCATTTTCATCTGTATGTTCAATACAGTTCTTTATGATATTTATAAGTGCTTCGCTTAGCCATTCGCTATCTACATTTAAGTATACATTTTTTGTATCTCCAAATATTTTAATAGTCTGATTTTTTTTATTAGCCATCATCATGAGAGTATCAACAGAATTTTTAATAGGGCTAATCAAAGGAGTGTGCTTTTTCTTAAATTCAATAACCCCTGCTTCAAGACGAGTCATTTTTAGAAGGCTTATTATAAGCCACTGCATTCTGTTCAGTTGAGAGTTACTTTTTTCAAGAAATTTTCTGCGATCATCTTTATCTAACCCCTCATTACCAATCAATATGTCATTGAACATGATAAGTGAAGCTAAAGGAGTTTTTAATTGATGAGAAATATCAGAAATAATATTTTTTAGAAATATCTTATCTTGATTTAATCTATCTAAACTTAACTTGAGTCTATGAGCCATCTGATTGAAATTATTATATAATATACCAAAATCACCTTCTATATCAACAGGCAACAAATACGAAAAATCACCATCTATAACTTTTTCAGAAGCTAAGGATATACTTTTGATTTTTTTGTATATTTTTCTATACTCATAAATCGTAAGTAATAGTATAGGTATTAACATAAATAGTGCATATAGACTTATTTTGTCACTAAAGTTAGAATAAAAATTTGATAACGTTGGTTGAATAACTATATTAGCATCTTCATGATAACCATACGTTTTCATAATACTTCTTCCTAATTCGATTTCTTTATCAGTAGGTTCAGATGTAAAATATTTTGGCAGTTCAGTTTTAAGTTCTGGGTGGTTTGATAATATTTGGCCTACAATAGCAGTATTGTGATTAATAAGCTCATTATTAAACATTTCGATTTCTAGATTAGCGTAAATACACGTAAAAAGGGCAAAAATACACATTACAAGGATTAATTTCCATGCAAAAGATTTAAATTCGCGATTTCTAAAAACTGTCAAATATATCATCTCCTTAAACTAACATCCCATTTATAGCCTAAACCTCTTGCAGTAACGATATATTTAGGTTTTTGGGGGTTGTCTTCAATCTTTTCTCTAAGTCGTCTTATATATACAGAAAGAGTATTATCGTCAACAAAATCACATTCAACATCCCACAATTTTTCTAGTAATATTTTTCTACTCATTATTTGCTTAGCATTTTTTACGAACATCAGCATAAGTTTATATTCTTGTGCAGTTAACAATATTGGGTTATTATTTTTAGAAACTAAACCTTCAAGAGTATTTATTTTTATATCACCAGATACCAGTATATTTCCTTTAGTGTTACTAGATGTTTTTCTTCTAAGCACTGCTTTAATTCTTGATATGAGTTCTCTTATTCTAAAGGGTTTTGTGATATAATCATCTCCTCCCATATCAAGTCCCATTACTACATTGACCTCTTCATCGCAAGCAGTTAAGAATATTATAGATACATTAGATGTATTTCTGATTTCTTCACATAACTCATATCCATTACCGTCTGGAAGCATTACATCTAAAATTACAAGGTCAAAATTGCCGTTTTTAAAAGATTTTCTTCCACTATCTATAGTATTTGCAGTAGTGACACTAAAACCTTCATTTTTTAGTGCAAATTCGATACCGAAAGATAAGTTAAGGTCATCTTCAACAAGAAGTATATTATTCATAGTATTTCTCCCTTCGATTTTATAATCTAAACACATACTATTGTCACTTGTACAACTTACATAACCATTATATAATGATTAATATATGTCAAAACTAATTAATATATAAACTAATAATATTAATTTGTCAAGATAAAGTCAACAATAAAGGAGAAGGCTATGAAAAAGATTATATCATCTAGCGAAAAAGAAACTAGTGAATTAGGTTTTAATCTAGGACGAAAGCTAATAGAGGGAAGTGTAGTTTGTCTTATGGGAGATTTGGGTGCTGGCAAGACTACTTTAACGCAGAGCATAGCTAAGGGTTTAGATGTAAAGGACTATGTTACAAGTCCTACTTTTACAATAGTAAACGAATACATTGGAAGATATCCGATGTATCATTTTGATGTATATAGAATTTCAGATATAGATGAAATGTACGATATAGGTTATGATGATTACATATATTCAGAGGGTGTTTCAGTAATAGAGTGGGCTAATCTAATAGAGGAAATATTACCAAAAGACAGAATAGATATTAATATTACAAAAAAAGGAAATGAGAGAATTATATATATAACAGCACACGGACAGTCAAATAAAGATATTGTAAAAATGCTTTAAAATAGGAGTGATAAATCATGAAAATACTAGCAGTTGATACATCAAGTATAGTAGCTTCAGTTGCATTAATAGATGATGACAAGTTGCTTTGCGAGTATACAGTAAATTATAAAAGAACTCATTCAGAGACTATACTACCAATGATTAAAGAAGTGCTAGACTCTTGCCAATTGAAGACAGGTGATATTGATGTATTTGCCGTTTCAATAGGGCCGGGATCATTTACAGGCTTACGTATTGGTGTAGCGACAATCAAAGCATTAGCTCATAGTGTAGATAAACCAGTTGTTGGTATTCCTAGTATGGATTCAATGGCATATAATATGTTCAATTGTAATAGTTTGATAGTTCCGATGATGGATGCGAGAAGAGATAGAGTGTATACAGGAATCTACACATGGAGAGATAATAAGTTTGAAGTTATAAAAGCTCAGGATGTAATAGAAATAGAGCAAATCCTTGATGATTTACGAGATAGAGATGAAGAAGTAATTATAAGTGGTGATGGTGGAGTAGCATATAGAGATATAATTAAAGAGAAACTAGGAGAAAAAGTAGTATTCTCATCAGCTTATGTAAATATGGCAAAGGCTTCATCATTAGCTCAGATGGCATTGGAGAGAGCAAAAAATAATCAACTTGAATCTTACTATGATTTAGTTCCAGAGTACTTAAGAAAATCTCAAGCTGAAAGAGAATATGAAGAAAAGAACAGGTGATAATATGAGCGACGTGACTATTAGAGAAATGATATTAAGCGATATAGAAGCAGTTTGTGAGATTGAGAATAAGTCATTTACAACACCTTGGTCTAAAAATGCGTTTATAGATGAAATAAAAAATAACAAATTAGCATACTACATAGTAATTAAATCAGGAAAATCAGTAGTAGGATATGCAGGAATGTGGCTCATATTGGACGAAGCACACATAACAAATGTAGCAATACATCCTAACTATAGAGGTAAAGGATTAGCAAATCATTTAATAAATGGTGTTTTAGATAGCTGTAAACAGAAAAAAATACAAAAAGTTACTTTAGAAGTAAGAGAGTATAACAAAACAGCTATATCACTATATAAAAAATTTGGTTTTTATGAGTTTGGAAAAAGAATAGGATATTATACGGATACAAAAGAAGATGCAATAATAATGTGGTTAGATATGGACTGTAATAATATTATTGACTAGAAATATGTAATAATGGTATATTAAAACTATTAGAATACGAGAGGTGATAGTGTGGATGATGAAAAAAACAGGATTCAAATAGAAGAAGATGAACCAGAGGTCATTTTTGACGATATGTATGATGATGATATATTCATAGAAGGTGAAAAACTAAGTCCTTTACAAAAGATTATTAAAGTTTTTACTAATCCAAACAAGGCATTCAGAAACTTAGCAGTACATACAGATTTGATAGTTCCTATGCTTATCGTTTTAATTGGGTTACCAATATTATCATTTTTGCTTCAAAATAAAGAGCAATTCATACAGATGATGATAGACGAATACCAAGCTAATAACATAGTACCGCCAACGGTAGACGCACTTAAAACACAATATTACACTACGAAATTGATGGTTGGATTAGGACCTATTCTTATATGGGTTGTTAAAGGTTTTATAGTTAGTGGATTTGGTCCAATGCTAGGAGGAAAAGAGAGGAAGTTTAAAGATACAATAGCTGTATTAGCGTACTCATACTTGCCCGTATTTGCTGGGCAAATAATAGTATCACTGATCTTATTTACGTCTAATGTTAGTCTAAACTTTAGTCTTGGAGCTCTTTTACCTAGTGCATACGATGGATCATTTCTTGAAGAATTCTTATCACAACTTAACCTATTTACAATTTGGTATCAAGCTTTAGCGATAGTAGGATTTTCTTACTTGTATGATCTTAAGAAAAGAATAGCAGCTATACCAGTACTAGCTACTTGGGGAGTGTGGATACTTATATATGCTGGTGCAAATAACTTAGTCAAAACGGCAATGTAAAAAACAATACTCTGAATAGAAATTCTAATAATAGAAAAAATATACCTATAAAATATTTTAGGAGGTATATTATGGCGAGTAATTCTCAACTAGAAAGAGTAGCACAAAGGTGTAGTAAATTTAATGCTGTTAGAAGCACAGGACTTTCTTCAAGTACAGGAGAAGAAACATCTAGAGTAACATGTAATAACTGTGAACATTTTGTAGATCATAAGTGTAATTTAGATTTAGTAGATGAGATATTAGTAAATATGGATGAAGGTACAGATTAAATCAATTAACAAATTATAAGCTTAAAAGGGGCAAACTCAGACTATGAGAGCCCCTTTTGTAGCACATAAGGTTATTTTTTCTTATGTTCGCCTTTATCCGATAAAAATTTAGTGCTAGTCGGATTTGGTTTATCCTTAATAATGTTGATGAAAGCTTCCTCAGTGCCACTAACAGTACTTAGCATACCATCTGGCATAATATTAGCTTTAGCAATATTATTTAGAACACTCATATACTCACTCCCAAACAAAGGCATATAATTATTTTCTGATAAAATAGAAAAACTATTAATTTAAAATATTCCATAACTGGGTTAGTTCATATCACCTTTACACTAGATACACAAAAGTGTATAATAAATTCTAGTCATAGTTAAGAATATAAATTCTCTAATAGGAGTGATTAAATTGCTAACACTTGCAATAGAAACATCATGCGATGAGACATCAGTAGCAGTTTTAGAAGATGGCAGGAAAATATTGTCAAATATTATAGCATCTCAAATAGATCTACATAAAAAATTTGGTGGAGTAGTGCCAGAAGTTGCATCAAGAAAACACATAGAGCAAATAGATACAGTTTTGCAACAAGCACTAGATGAAGCAAATGTTAAATTTAAAGATATAGATATTGTTGCTACTACATATGGACCAGGTTTAGTTGGGGCACTGTTGGTTGGGCTTTCTAGCGCAAAGGCACTAGCTTATTCATTAGAAAAACCACTAGTAGGTGTTAATCACATAGAAGGACATATATGTGCAAACTATATAGAAAATACACACTTAGAGCCACCATTTCTTTGTTTAGTTGTTTCTGGAGGACATACACACTTAGTACATGTAAAAGATTATACAAAGTACGAATTACTAGGGAGAACTAGAGATGATGCTGCAGGGGAAGCCTTTGATAAAATAGCAAGAGCTATGGGGTTGGGATATCCAGGAGGACCAATCATAGATAGATTGTCAGAGAAAGGTAGCAGTGATGCTATAGATTTTCCTAGAGCATATTTAGAACCAGATAGCTTAGATTTCAGTTTCAGTGGTCTAAAATCTGCAGTACTTAATTACTTAAATAGCAATAAACAGAAAAATAAAGAAATAAAAGTAGAAGATGTAGCAGCAAGTTTTCAAAAAGCCGTAGTTGATGTACTTGTGGATAAGACAATAAAAGCATCAAAGCTTAAGAACTTATCAACAATTGCGCTAGCGGGAGGTGTTGCATCTAATAGTGGATTAAGAAAACAAATGCAGGATAGATGTTTAAGTGAAGGACTAAAGCTAGTATGCCCAAGTAAGATATTGTGTACAGACAATGCAGCAATGATAGGATGTGCGGGATATTATAACTACTTAAATGGAAAGATATCAGATATAAGTCTTAACGGAGTTGCAAATTTAAAAATTGGTCAGTAATTTAATTGTATTAACAAAGTTATGCACAAAGTTATCCACAAAACAGATGGTAACTGTGCATAACTTTATACATTGTAGCAGTAAAATATCAATAATGTTGATAAAATTATGTGATTTTGTTGATAAAACTGTGGATAAATGGTGTATATTGTGGATAAAAATTAACTGCTTAATTCTACCCATTTTTCATACTCTTGTTCAAGGTCAGATTTAATATTTAATAAATCTTTATTTATTTGCGTGCTTTTAACAGGGTCATTATAAATATCTGGACTACATAGCAGATGTTCATATTCACTAATTTTGTTTTCTAGAAGAGCTATATTTTCTTCGAGTTTACTCAGTTGTTGCTTTTTAGCACGCTCTTTTTTTTCGAGCTCTTTTTGTTTTTTCCTATCCAGTTTCATTTGAGTTTTAGTGATACCAGTATTAATCGAATCATCATTGTTACTGCTAAGGAGTTTGCTTTTTTCAATATAGTAATCAAAGTTACCAAGGTATTCAGTTATTTTATCACTATTAAAATATAGTATTTTATCTACAACTTTATTTAAAAAGTATCTATCATGAGATATTACTAATACAGTTCCTTCATATTTTTTTAATGCATCTTCAAGAACTTCTTTGGAGTCAACATCTAAGTGATTTGTAGGCTCATCCATAAGTAGAAAATTCGATTTAGATAGCATTAATTTTAATAAAGCTAATCTTGCTTTCTCACCACCACTAAGAGAGCCAATCTCTTTAAATATATCATCTCCAGTGAAAAGGAACTGCGCTAAAATGCTTCTAATTTGAAAATGATCCATTAGAGGGTGTTCATCCCATATTTCATCTGCAATAGTCTTTTCAGTATTTAGATACTTCTGCTCTTGATCAAAATAACCAATATTAACATTAGCGCCTAAAGTATAATTTCCTGAACTAAGACTTGTAATACCCATTATGATTTTAAAGAGAGTAGATTTACCTATACCGTTAGGACCAATGATACCTACTTTTTCGCCTTTATATATATTAAAGTTTATACTGTCAAATAGCAGTTTACCATCATAACTTTTTTTCAAATCTTCTATGCGTAACACATCATTACCACTTTTCACACTTGGTGTAAACTTAAAAGAAGCTTTTTTTCTTTCGCTAGGATTTTTTAGCTCTTGCATTTTTTTAAGCATTTTTTCTCTGCTTTGTGCTTGTCTTATTGCTCTTTTTCCACCCAAAGAAAGATTTTTTATTATTTCTTTTTGTCTATTCATTTCATTCTTTTGTTGTTCGAATTTTTTCTTTTCCAATTCAATTTCTTTTTTCCTTTTATCCATATAAGTGCTGTAGTTTCCGTTGTAGGATTTTAGCTCGGTATTTTCTAATTGAAGTATTCGAGAAACTACATTATCTAAAAAATACCTGTCATGAGAAATAATAATAACAGATCCCTTATAGTCTTTAAGATATTTTTCAAGCCAATCAATCGAATCCAAATCCAGATGATTAGTTGGTTCATCAAGCAAAAGAATATCAGGTTTTTGGAGCAATAATTTTGCGAGATATACTCTAGTTTTTTGTCCTCCACTAAGCTGGTTTATTGGTTTATAAAAATCACTACTATTAAAACCTAAACCAACCAAAACACCTTTAATTTGACTGTCGTATCCATATCCATTACTTTTCTCAAATTCATCAGTGAGCTTAGAGTATTTGTCAAGAAGCTTTTCAAATTCTTTAGAATCGTGATCCTGACTTTTTTCACTTATTTCATTTTCTAGGGATCTAAGTGTTTTCTCAAGTTCAATGACAGGTTTAAATATTTCAAGTAACTCATCATAAATATTCTTAGAACTATCTACGCTAGTGTGTTGCTTCATATAACCTATTTTTGATGTTTTAGATGTATATATTTGACCATCATCACTTGAAATTTTACCAGTCAATATATTAAACAATGTAGATTTACCAGCACCATTAATACCAATAAGGCCAATTTTCTCACCAGCATTAATAGAAAAAGTGACGTTATCTAAAATTTTGTCAGTTACATAAGTTTTGCTTATATTAGTACATGATAATACAATCATGATGTCCTCCTAAAACTAAAGCTTAAAATTCAGTGTTTCAACTTATATAATACATTAATATTAGTGTATTATGCAAATATAGAGCTTAAATTAAACAATTTTTAGTAAGATTATAGAAAAAACAATATATTAGTTGCCTTGAATTTAATTTTTTACTAAAATGTGGAGAGAACGCAATTTGCTTCTACTCTGAAAATAATATTTCATATTAAATTTTAATTTTTTTTAATATTCATATAGAAAACGTATAAGAATTGTATTATAATATGATGTAACTTAGATTATTTGATATTTGTAGATAGAAAGCAATGGACTGGTAACAGTAGTTTACATTGATATAATTTTGACAAGTGAATGATTATTATTTATTCATGCTGATTACATTGATATTATCACGAAACTACAATAAAATAGATAATATGCTTTGTCTAGTCATGAAGAAATATCATCAAAAAGATTGACTAAAACGTAAAGATTGTTTTATAATTAACACAAAAGTGTAAATAATTTAGTAATTTCATGATGATGTTAGTATTTTATTTCCTATTTTATATAAACTATAAAATAAGTGATAAAAGTAGAGAGGGATATTTTATGGCTAAAAACAATAAAGTTTCTATGGCGGTTGTTAGGAGATTACCTAAATATTACAGGTATTTATCAGACTTGAAAGAAAAGGATATTATGAGAATATCTTCTGGAGAGTTGAGTAAACTAACAGGATTTACCGCTTCACAAATTAGGCAAGATTTGAACAATTTTGGAGGTTTTGGACAACAAGGCTATGGATACAACGTAGAAGATCTCCATAGTCAACTTGGTAAAATATTAGGTCTAGATAGGACTTACGAAACTATTTTGATAGGGGCAGGTAACTTAGGTCAAGCAATAGCAAATTACAAAGGGTTTTTATCAGCAGGTTTTAGAGTAACTGCTTTATTTGACAAAAACCCAAAAATGATAGGTCTAAACATTAGAGGGATAAAGATTCATGATATAGATGAACTTGAAAGCTATATCGAAGCTAACAACATTGAAATAGGTATAATATGTACTCCTAAAGAAGGAAGTCAGGAGATAGCAGATATACTGGCAAATAATGGTGTAAAAGGTATTTGGAATTTTGCACCGACTGATTTAAAAGTGCCAGAAGGTGTAGTTATAGAGAATGTTCATTTAAACGAAAGTTTGTTTACACTATCATTTTTGATGAAGAACAGTGACCAAGGAGCTCTTTAAAGCTCCTTTAGGTTGTTTCAAAACTAGTGGATTTTGACTAAAGAAATTCAGTTTGAGACAACCTTTTTATTTAAGGAGGATACAATGAAGGTATTTGCATTAGTTGGTAAGAGTGGCACAGGAAAAAGCTATAAAGCTATGCTGGTGGCAAAAAAACATAACATACAATATATTATAGATGATGGATTATTAATTAAAGGAAATAAAATAATTACAGGTGTATCCGCAAAGAGTGAGAGCACAAAGATAAGTGCAACAAAAAGAGCTGTTTTTTTAGATGAAGACCATAAAGTAAGTGTACTAGATGCGCTGAGAATACAGCATCCAAAGAAACTACTAATATTAGGAACATCAATAAAAATGGTAAATAAAATAGCAGCTGCATTACACTTAGATAAGATAGATGAATTTATAGATATAAACGAAATATCTACAAAAGAAGAATTACAAGCAGCCCATAATTGTAGATTTAAGGAAGGAAAACATGTTATACCAGTGCCAACATTTGAGATAAAAAAAGACTTCTCAGGTTACTTTATAGATAAGTTAAAGATATTTAAGAAAAAAGGTAAAATAAATGAGCAATATATTGAAAAATCAGTAGTTAGGCCAACATATAGCTATTTGGGAAGATACACAATATCACAAAATGTTCTCAAGAATCTTATAAGAATTGCGTGCACCAAGATAGATGAAGTTGACAAATATGGTAATATTAGAGTACTTAGTAAAGCAGGGAGTATAGCAATAAAGCTAGATGTCATATTGTATTATGGAATGAATATATCCAAGATTATAGAAACTTTACAAAAGCAAATTATTAAAGAAATAGAACAAATGACATCATTAAATATATTGTCAGTAGATGTAAACATAAAAAAATTAAATATAAACAAAATAAAATAATTCAGTATTTTGCAAGAAATAAATAAATTCGATTCAGAAATGAAAGAAATATTTCATATGACTAATATTTAACATACTAATAAATATGTTTTTTTAACACTTAATATCTGTTGAAATAGCATATTTTTTGTTTTTTTAAAATGAATGAATTAGATATATAAATAATGATAACGACTTAAACATAATAACACCCTGCAAAAAAATTTTAGCATAAAAATAATGTTAAAAATGATTAATAAAAAAACGTTTACAAAGAAATTAGCCTGTGTTATTATTACAGTGTAAAGAAGGGGTAAAGTTTTTTATAGTAAGGAAAACATTTTCAAAACATAAGGAAGTTAAAAATTTAACAATTTATAGGGAGGTCATTACAATGTCCAACACTTATATTCAAGAAGTATTTGAAAGAGTAAAGCAAAGAAATGCGCATGAACCGGAGTTTTTACAAGCTGTAGAAGAAGTTTTAAATTCATTAGGACCAGTTTTAGAAAAACACCCAGAATACGTAGAGGCAAATCTTTTAGACAGATTCTGTGAGCCTGAAAGACAAATAATGTTTAAAGTACCTTGGTATGATGATAATGGTAAACTTCATGTAAACAGAGGATTTAGAGTACAATTTAATGGAGCTATTGGACCTTATAAAGGAGGACTAAGATTCCATCCATCAGTTTACATTGGTATAGTTAAATTTTTAGGATTTGAGCAAATATTAAAGAATGCATTAACAGGACTTCCAATAGGCGGAGGTAAAGGAGGATCTGACTTTGACCCTAGAGGTAGATCAGATGCAGAGATATTAAGATTCTGCCAAAGCTTTATGACAGAGCTTTATAGACACATAGGTCCAGATGTTGACGTTCCAGCAGGAGATATGGGAGTTGGAGCAAGAGAAATAGGATATCTATACGGACAATACAGAAGAATCAGAGGAGCATTTGAAAACGGAGTATTAACAGGAAAAGGCTTATCTTACGGTGGAAGTTTAATAAGACCAGAAGCTACAGGATTTGGTTGTACTTATTTCTGTCAAGAAATGTTAAAGCATGAAGGAGAAACTTTTGAAGGCAAAACAGTTGCATTATCAGGTTTTGGTAATGTTGCATGGGGCGCTGCATTAAAGATAACAGAATTAGGTGGAAAAGTTGTAACGCTTTCTGGCCCAGACGGATACATATACGATCCAGAAGGAGTTTCAGGAGAGAAAATAGAGTATATGCTTGAGCTAAGAGCATCAGGTAGAGATAAAATAGAAGATTATGCTAAGACGTTTGGTGTAGAATTCTTTGCAGGTAAGAAGCCTTGGGAAGTTAAAGTTGATATAGCTATGCCATGTGCTACACAAAACGAAATATTAATAGATGATGCTAAGACAATGGTAGCAAATGGAGTTAAATATCTATCAGAAGGTTCAAACATGCCAACAACAAACGATGCAATAGAGTATTTACAAGCAAATGGAGTAATCATCGGACCTGCTAAGGCAGCAAATGCAGGTGGAGTTGCTACATCAGCGTTAGAAATGAGCCAAAACAGCATGAGATACTCATGGACAGCAGAAGAAGTAGATGCTAAATTACATCAAATAATGATTAACATCCATGATAACGCTATGAAAGCAGCAGAAGATTATGGATTTGGATATAACCTAGTTGCAGGTGCTAACATCGCAGGTTTTGTTAAAGTTGCAGATGCTATGGTTAAGCAAGGTTCTTACTAGAAATTAATATCTGAATAAAATATAGATAATAAAAACCGCCGTAAGGCGGTTTTTTAGATTAATGACAAAGTCATTAAGATAACAGACTTTAGTAAGAGTTCAATTTCAAGGCATATTAAAATTGAGTAGCAGAGCTTACTTAGGGGTAAGTGAGCAACGGAAATTTTAACTACAACGCAGAAATTGGGTTTTTGCCTATAGTCTGAAATCGCCGTAAGGTGTTTTTTTAGATTAATGACAAAGTAATTAGGATAGCAGGCTTAAAACTTGCTATAAGACGGTTTTTATGCTTTAATGAAACAATATATTTTTAACATCTAAATAATTGGGTATAATCATAACATAAAATAGATATAGAGGTGATAACTTGAAAAATTTAGATATACAGCAAACAGATAATGGAGTGATAGTAAAAAACATAAAGAACTTTGTGCCAAAGCACACTTTTGATTGTGGACAATGTTTTAGATGGAATGAAGAAGATGATGGTAGTTATACAGGAGTTGCGTATGATAGAGTAATAAATATGAAATTAGATAATAACATATTATATATAGATAACTGTAATATAGAAGACTTCAATAATATATGGGTGGAATATTTTGACTTTAATAGAGACTATGATGAAATAAAGAAAGAACTTAGCAAAGACAATGTACTTGCACATGCAATGAAGTTTGGCAAAGGTATTCGAATATTAAATCAAGATCCTTTCGAGACACTTATCTCATTTATTATATC
Organism: Clostridiaceae bacterium M8S5; assembly: GCA_029227815.1. Classification (GTDB taxonomy): domain Bacteria; phylum Bacillota; class Clostridia; order Tissierellales; family MCWD3; genus Abyssisolibacter. Next base: position 98,455 of record CP118523.1, read on the forward strand.
TGCTAACAATGGTATTAGTAGAATAAAAAAAAGTATAGAATATTTGAGTATGAAATATGGTGAGAAAATTGGTGAATATAAAGGTAAAGAATATTATAGCTTTCCAAATGCTGAGGTGTTAGAAAAAATAAGAGCGGAGAATTTACGTGAGAGTGGAGTTGGTTATAGAGCTAGCTATATATTTAATACAGCAGTAGTAGTTGCATCAAAGCAAATGGATATATATAACCTTAAAAACCTTTCAACAGAAGATGCTAGAAAAGAATTAATGTTACTTGCAGGAGTTGGGCCAAAAGTAGCTGATTGTATAATGTTGTTTTCTATTGGTAAACATGATGCATTTCCAATAGATGTATGGGTAAAAAGGGTCATGGAATATTTCTATTTGCCAAAAGACAGTTCATTAAAATATATACAGAAATATGGTCAGGACAAATTCGGAAAGTATGCAGGCTTTGCACAGCAGTATTTATTCTATTATGCGAGAGAAGCAAAGTTAGGCAAAAAATAATTACAAAAGCGTATGTTGTAATAATAATGTAGTGATTATTATATATAGATTATGTTATAATAATGTAAATACATTATAGTAGGAGAGAGAGTCATATGGATAATAAAAAAATCAAGATACCATATTTGAACATTGTGCCAGTAGCTGTAATTATCATGCTATTATACAAGATAGTAAACAACGATAATGTGGCACCAATGTTTTATAAAATAATAAACCCATTTTTAGGAGGATTTTTGATAGCATACATATTAAATCCCTTCATAAGAATGTTAGAAAAGAAACTTAAGTGCAAGAGGGTACTAAGTATAACTATCTCATATCTATTAGTTCTTGGATTAGTTATATTCATAATTATAATAGCAGTACCAAAAATATATAATAACTTTGTTGAGTTAGCAAAAAATTTGCCAGACTTCATAAATGAAATGAGGGACTTTTTAAAGAATGACATAAATAATATCGAATTGCTTCAAAAATATAACATAGCAGAATATATTGACAATGCCATAGCTAATTTGGGCAAAACTGGGAATATAGCTAAACTTATGGATTATGCAGGTCAAGGAATAGGTAGCATAGCATCAACAGCCTTAGGTTTCACGCATGTGATGTTTAATTTAATGGTAAACAGTATAATAGCTATATTTTTGCTGTATAACAAAGAAGATTTTGTCAAAGGATTGAAAAGAATGTTATTTGCATTTATGGACAATAAAAATGCAAATAAAACATTAGCTATATATAAAGAGATAGATGACACATTCTCAAGATTCTTAATTGGTAAGATACTAGATTCAGCTATTATAGGAGTAATATGTTTTGTATTATTACTTATTACAGGGAACCCGTATGCGTTGATACTTTCTACAATAGTAGGGATAACAAACATGATACCATACTTTGGACCATTCATTGGTGCAGGGCCTGCAATACTCATAACATTGTTTGTAAGTCCTATCAAAGCATTATGGACAGCATTGATTATATTAGGGCTTCAACAATTTGATGGATGGATACTAGGACCAAAGATATTAGGAGATCAAGTTGGTATAAAACCGTTTTGGATAATAACAGGTATACTAATAGGTGGAGCGTTGTTTGGTTTAGTAGGAATGTTTATAGGAGCACCTTTAATAGCAGTTATTAAAATCTTTATAGAAAGAATAATAAAAAGAAGGCTTGATAGCAAAGGTATGGCAGATATGTAATAGATAGAAATAAAGAGGAAATAAATAAAAAACTTAGAAAAACGAACATAATCAAGCATAATCAGGTATCACACTAAAAAATGGTTAAGTATGACATTTGATTGATGATGCTTGATTATGTAACATTATACATGTAATTATTAGCACTCAAGTGTAACGAGTGCTAATAGATAGTCAGGCTAATTTATTTAACTGAAATATTAGTTACTACATAATTTTTTATGAATATTTCGGGTCTTAAAAAATAAATTTATTAAGGAGGATGAAACATGAATATTAGACCATTAGGCGACAGAGTAGTTATCAAAAAAGTAGAAGCAGAGGAAAAAACAAAAAGTGGAATAGTATTACCAACATCAGCAAAAGAACAACCACAAGTTGCAGAGGTTTTAGCTGTAGGACCTTCAATAACAGAAGATGATAAAAAGAAAAATGAATTAAAAGTTGGAGATAAAGTTATCTTTTCAAAATATTCAGGAACAGAAATAAAGATTGACGGACAAGAATATACAATACTTAAGATTAGCGATATATTAGCAGTAGTGGAATAATTATTAAGAATAAAAGGAGTGATAATAAATGGCTAAGCAAATTAAATTTGGCGAAGATGCTCGTCGTGCGATGGAGCAAGGTGTTAATAAGTTAGCGGACACAGTTAAGGTTACATTAGGACCAAAAGGAAGAAACGTAGTATTAGACAAGAAATTTGGATCACCACTTATTACAAATGATGGTGTTACAATAGCAAGAGAAATAGAAATAAAAGATCCATACGAGAATATGGGAGCACAATTAGTTAAAGAAGTTGCTACAAAAACTAATGACGTAGCAGGAGATGGAACGACAACAGCAACTCTTTTAGCGCAAGCAATCATAAGAGAAGGTTTAAAGAACGTTGCAGCAGGTGCTAACCCAATGATACTTAGAAAAGGTATTCGTAGAGCTGTAGATACAGCAGTAGATAAGATTAAGTCTTATTCAAAAGAGATTTCAAGTAAAGAAGCTATAGCGCAAGTTGCTTCTATTTCTGCAGGTGAACAAGAAATCGGTAATTTAATAGCAGAAGCTATGGAAAAAGTAGGGAACGAAGGGGTTATCACAGTAGAAGAATCAAAGACTATGGGAACTACTTTAAATGTAGTTGAAGGTATGCAGTTTGATAGAGGATACCTATCACCATACATGGTAACAGACGCAGAAAAAATGGAAGCAGTACTAAGTAATCCTTATATATTAATAACTGATAAGAAAATCACAAATATTCAAGACATATTACCAATATTAGAGCAGATAGTACAACAAGGAAAAGCATTATTACTTATAGCAGAAGACGTAGAAGGAGAAGCTCTTGCAACATTAGTTGTTAATAAATTAAGAGGAACATTCAACTGCGTTGCAGTAAAAGCTCCAGGGTTTGGAGATAGAAGAAAAGAAATGCTAAGAGATATAGCTATATTAACAGGTGGTCAGGTTATATCAGAAGAATTAGGATATGATATTAAAGAGATAACTATAGATATGTTAGGAACTGCTAATACAGTTAAAATAGATAAAGAAAATACAGTTATAGTAGACGGTAGTGGAACTCAATCAGATATAAATGATAGAGTAAAGCAAATAAAAGCTCAAATAGAAGAAAGTACATCTGAGTTTGATACAGAAAAATTACAAGAGAGATTAGCTAAGCTTGCTGGAGGAGTTGCAGTTATAGAAGTTGGTGCAGCTACAGAGACAGAGATGAAAGAGAGAAAGCTTAGAATAGAAGACGCATTAGCGGCTACTAGAGCAGCAGTAGAAGAAGGTATAGTAGCAGGTGGTGGTACGGCATTAGTTAACGCTATACCAGCAGTAGAAGAGCTTCTAAACGAAGAAAAAGGTGACGCTAAAACAGGTGTTAGTATTATAGCTAGAGCGTTAGAAGAGCCAGTTAGACAAATAGCAGAAAATGCTGGATTAGAAGGTTCGGTAATAGTTGAGAAAGTTAGAAGTAAAGAAGTAGGAATTGGATTTGACGCTTTAAACGAAAAATATGTAAATATGATACAAGAAGGTATAGTGGATCCAACCAAAGTGACTAGATCAGCATTACAAAATGCAGCATCAGTTGCTGCTATGATATTAACAACAGAAAGTGTTGTAACAGATGAAGAAGAAGAAAACGCAGGTGGAATGCCAGCTGGAATGCCAGGAGGTATGCCAGGCGGAATGCCGATGATGTAGAAAGTATAAAATATTACAATAAAGTTATGATTTAAAGGGGACTTAATCTAGGTGCTTGAAACCATGGATTTTAGTCCCTTTCTTTTAGTGTATATTCATAAAATTTAATATATATTAGCAAAATGCATAACAAAAAACTTAAAACCATTGACTTTTTACATAATTCAAATAAAATAATAATTGGGGATTATTATAAATATACAATACAATTTGTATTGAGAAAGGTGAGTGTATGGAATTTATAAAAAATACTAATCAGGTATATACCATAAAAGAACAAGTATACAATATAGTAAAAGAAAACATCTTAAATGGTAATTTTAAGCCAGGAGAAAGATTACAAGAAAAGAAAATAGCAGAACAACTAAATGTTAGCCGATCTCCAGTTAGAGAGGTATTAAAAGAACTTATTGGAGAAGGATTATTAGAGAGTATCCCTAATAAGAGCATAAGAGTTAGAAAGTTGAGCAAAAAAGACATAATAGATATCTATGAACTTAGATATGTTATGGAAAAGTATGCTCTACAAAAGACTATAGAAAATCTTACAGAAGATAAAATAAAACTGTTAGATGAAATATTAGACAAGATGGAAAAAAGCTATTCAGAAGGTAATTTCAATGAATACTGTAAAACTGATGTACAGCTCCATGATCAAATATTAGTTATGAGTGAAAACAAGGTAGCTTATAATGCGTTTAAAAATATATTCTCTTTGATGCAACCATTCAGAATAATATCATTACATAATAAAAAGAGATTTGAAGAATCATTTAATGAGCACAAAATGATTATTGAAGGCATTAAAGAAAAAGACTTTAGCAAGTCATGGAAGTATAATTCTCATCATTTAAAATATGCTAAAGAGCAAATATTAAAATACCTAGAAGAAGAATAAAAGATATAGTTTTAGATATTAACGGATTGTTTCTAAGAATTTGAGACAGTCCTTTTTTATTGAAAAATCTATAAAAAAATAATACAATTAAAAATATATGCCTTAAAAGTTAAAAAACAAAAGACATAAAAATTTAGGCAGCATATAGGAGGGATTTATGATTTCATTTTTAGGCTTATTTATAGGCATAATATTACTTTTTTTCTTAATTATCAATACTAAGATTCATGTTTTTCCATCGTTGATTTTAGTATCAATATTAGTAGGGATTATGGCAGGACTTTCAGTTGATGATGTTCTAGTAGCTGTATCGGAGGGATTTGGAAAAACATTAGGTAGTATTGGTATGATAATAGGCTTTGGATGTATAATGGGGAAATTTCTAGAGAAAAGTGGAGCAGCAAAGAAAATAGCTGTTTGTTTAATAAGATTAGTGGGTATTAAAAATGTGGATGTTGTATTAGGGCTTGCAGGGTTACTAGTAGCAATACCAGTATTTTGTGATTCTGGATTTGTAGTTTTATCGCAGTTAGCTAAAGCATTTTCAAAAGAGACAAAAAAGTCAATGGTTGGCATAGGTGGAATGCTTGCTATGGGGTTATACATAACGCACTTCCTAATACCACCTACGCCAGGACCACTTGCAGTAGCAAAGTTTTTCAAAGTAGATTTAGGCGCTATGATACTTGGAGGGATGTTGTTATCTATACCTCTTTTTATAATTTCAGTATACTACTTTAGGTATGTAGGCAATAAATATCCTGATGTGATACCAAACATAGAAGAAGATTTAAAAAATTTACCATCAGATAAAAGACAGAAGGCTATAGATATAATACAAAAATCAATAAATGGCAACGATATTAATAACTTGGATTTTTATAATCAAGAAGAACTTCCAAGTGCAATGATGTCATTTGCACCAGTTGTATTACCGGTTTTATTACTATTACTAAATACAGTATTACAGGTTATATCTATAGAATTACCAGTAGTAGCAAAGGAAATTTTAACATTACTAGGCAATCCTATAGTTGCTGTATTTATAGGACTATTGTTAAGCATATATGGCCTTGCACCAAAAATAACGAACGAAGAATCAACAGAAATCATTGAATCAGCTATGCGTGGTGCAGGCTTAATAATACTCGTAACAGGAGCCGGTGGATCTCTAGGTAATGTAATAAGAGTTACAAATTTAGGACAAGAAATAGCAAGCTTTGTAATTAGTTTAAAAATACCAGCAATATTTGTACCATTGTTGCTTGGAGCACTAATGAGAATACCTCAAGGCTCAGGAACAGTTGCTATGGTAACAGGAGGATCAATACTAGCACCAATATTGCCCACACTAGGCTTAAATCCTCTTATTGCTGCATTAGCGTTATGTTCTACATCTATGTTTATATCTTATCCAAATGATAGTTATTTTTGGGTAGTGACTAGATTTTCAGGTTTGAGGGTTGAAACAAGCTTAAAAACATGGAGTGTAGCAACAGCTATTATTCCAATATGTGCAAGTGTATTGCTGATAGTAATAAATGCCTTATTTTTTATCTAATAAACGTATATGATATAATGAAAATTAAATATGGTGGGTGATTACATGAACATTAAATCGAAATATAAAGAATTAAAAATAGACATAGAAAGAATGAGAAAAGTAGCAATAGCATTTTCAGGGGGAATAGATAGCGTTTTTTTGGCAAAAACATGTAGTGAGGTTTTAGGAGAAAGTGTTATATGTATAACAATAAATACACCACTGCAACCTAGAAAAGAAATAAATGATGCTATTAATATAGCAAAAGCAATGAAATTAAGACACATAGTAATAGAGTTTACAATGGATGATCTAGTAGATATACAAACAAATTCAAAAGACAGGTGCTATATATGCAAGAAAATTCTATTTAACAAAATAAAAGACATAGCATTAAAACACGGATACAGTAATGTGCTGGATGGGTCAAATTATGATGACAAAGACGATTATAGGCCAGGCATGAGAGCATTGAAAGAACTTGATATAAAGAGTCCTTTACTCAAAAATAGATTAACAAAACAAGAAATAAGAACATTAGCAAAAGAACTAGAAATACCAATATGGAATAAACCTTCAATGTCTTGTCTAGCAGCTAGAATACCATATGATAGTGGTATTACAGAAGAAAAATTAGACATGGTAGAAAGAGCAGAAGAATACTTATCAAATATGAATCTAGAGCAACTTAGAGTGAGACATCATGGAGCAGTTGCAAGAATAGAAGTCTTACCAGAAGATATACCAAAGTTACTAGATAAAAGTATAGTCTTAGATATCATAAAAAATATTAAAGGTGTGGGATTTAAATATGTGTGTATTGATATGGAAGGATACAAAACAGGGAGTATGAATAGAGAGGTAGGTGTAGATCAACATGAATGAGGAAACTATTAAAGATCTTTTAAAACAAGTGAAAAGTGGAACTGTTAGCGTAGATGATGCGTTGAGAAACCTAAAAAACTTACCGTTTGAAGATATTGGTTATGCAAAGATAGATCATCATAGGCAGATGAGAAATGGATATCCAGAAGTAATATATAGCGAAGGAAAGACCATAAAGCAATTTAGAGGTATAGTAGAGACAATGTTAGCAAAAGATAGTACAATATTAGCTACAAGAGCTGATAAAGAAAAATATGTATGCATAGCTGATATTTGTGAAGATATAAAGTACTATGAAGAAGCTAGAATTATAGTAATCAATGCTAAAAGAGTTAAAAAATCAGAACACAAAATACTAGTCGTAACAGGAGGTACATCAGATATACCTGTTGCAGAAGAAGCAGCTATAACAGCAGAGACATTTGGTAATACAGTAGATAGATTATATGATGTAGGAGTAGCAGGGATTCATAGACTTCTATCAAATATAGATAAATTAAAAGAAGCTAGAGTTGTAATAGCAGTGGCTGGAATGGAAGGAGCATTAGCAAGTGTTGTAGGAGGGTTAGTAGACAAACCTGTGATAGCAGTTCCTACAAGTGTTGGATACGGTGCAAATTTAAAAGGGATAACGACATTACTAGCTATGCTCAATAGCTGTGCAAGTGGTATAGGAGTAGTCAATATAGACAATGGTTTTGGTGCGGGTTATTTGGCTAGCACAATAAATAAACTATAAGAAAGAGAGGTGCAAAAATGCAAGAGAGGATATTGTATTTTGATTGTCTATCGGGAATAAGCGGAGATATGTCAATAGGAGCTTTGCTTGACTTAGGAATAGACAAAGAACAGTTTCTAAATGAATTAAAAAAAATAAATATAGATGGTTATAGTATTGAAATTAAAAAGGATCAAAAAAACAGTATAACTGGTACAGATTTTGATGTAATACTTGATTGTGAGCACACTCATGATCACGAACATAATCATTGCCATAACCATAAACATCATCATGAACAAGACCATCATCACAATCACCACGATAGTCATGTTCATAGAAATCTTAACGATATAGAACAAATAATAGATCAAAGTGATTTAAATGACACTGTAAAAGAATTGAGTAAAAAAATATTTAGTCATGTGGCAAAAGCAGAAGCTAAAGTTCATGATAAGCCTATAGAAGAGGTTCATTTCCATGAAGTTGGAGCAGTAGATTCTATAGTTGATATAATAGGTTTCTCAATATGCTTAGATATGCTAAATGTAGATAAAGTGTATTCATCACCATTGCATTTGGGTACAGGATTTGTAAAAGCTGCGCATGGAGTGATACCAGTACCATGCCCTGCAACAATAGAGATTTTAAAAGGTATACCAGTGTACTCAAACGGTATAAGAAGTGAACTAGTAACTCCAACAGGTGCCGCAATTATTAAGACAGTGGCAAGTGATTTTATACCTATGCCACAGATGACAGTAGACAGAATAGGATATGGTTTGGGTAAAAAAGATTTAGAGATAACTAACGCATTAAGAGTAATATTAGGTAAAAAAAAACTGATGAAAAACTGGTAATGCTTGAGACAAATATAGATGATATGAACCCTGAGATATACTCATATATAACAGTTAAGCTGTTTGATGAGGGAGCTTTAGATGTATTTACAACAAGTATAGTCATGAAAAAGAATAGACCAGCTACAAAACTTAGTGTTCTTTGTAGAAGGATTAATGCAAAAACATTAACAGATATTATTTTTAGAGAAACAACTACATTTGGAGTAAGAACATACGAAGTAGATAGATATAGTTTAAAGCGAGATTTTATAACAGTAGATACAGTATATGGACAGGTGAGAATGAAAAAAGGTTATGTTAACTCAGAAGTTATTAAATGTATTCCTGAATACGAAGACTGCAAAAAATTGGCTATCGAGAACAATATATCCATAATAAAGATTTATAATGAAGCACAAAATATATACAATAAGTTAAATAGAATATAAAAAATTTTAATATGTTAAGACTTTTGTAAATACAGAAAACAAAAGTCTTTTTGCTAATAAAATAAAAATCTGAAAATTGAAAACATTATAAACTGCTTGACAAGGAAAATAACTTTTGTTAATCTATTAAAAACTAATCTACGGGAAATACCCAAAATATAAAACGAATAAGGAGGATTATAGTGGAGAAATTTATAAAAGAAGGTTTAACCTTTGATGATGTATTATTAGTACCTGCTAAATCAGAAGTTTTGCCTAAAGACGTTAAGCTTTCAACTAAACTAACAAAAAATATCAAATTAAACATACCTATGATGAGTGCAAGTATGGACACTGTTACAGAAGCTAAAATGGCAATAGCAATGGCAAGAGAAGGTGGCATAGGCATAATACATAAAAATATGCCTATAGACAAGCAAGCATTAGAAGTAGATAAAGTAAAGAGATCAGAGCATGGTGTAATAGTTGACCCATTTTACTTACATCCAGAAAATGTTATAGCTGATGCATTAGAATTAATGGAGAGATACCACATTTCAGGAGTTCCTATCACAGACAATTCAAAAAAATTAGTAGGCATAATAACTAACCGTGATTTAAGATTTGAAACAGATATGTCTAAAAAAATATCAGAAGCAATGACAAGTGAGAACTTAGTAACTGCTAAACAAGATATTTCCATGGAAAAAGCCCAAGATATCCTTAGAAAACATAAAATAGAGAAACTTCCATTAGTAGATGACAATGGTTACTTAGTTGGTTTAATCACAATAAAAGATATTGAAAAATCAATAAAATACCCAAATGCAGCAAAAGATAAAGGTGGAAGGTTATTAGCTGGTGCAGCTATTGGTGTAACAAACGATATGATGGATAGACTAGACGCATTAGTAGAGGCTAATGTTGATGTAGTAATTATAGATACAGCACATGGACATTCTATAGGAGTGTTAAAGGCAATAGAGCAAATTAGACAAAAGTATCCAGACTTAGAGCTTATTGCTGGTAACGTAGCAACAGCAGAGGCAACAGAGGAACTTATAAAAGCAGGGGCAAGTGCTGTAAAAGTTGGTATAGGACCAGGATCTATATGTACTACAAGAGTTGTTGCAGGAGTAGGTGTACCACAACTAACAGCAGTGTACAACTGTTATCAAGTAGGCAAGAAATATGGAGTTCCTATTATAGCTGATGGAGGAATAAAGTATTCAGGAGATATAGTTAAAGCAATAGCAGCAGGAGCAAATGTAGTCATGCTAGGTTCATTATTAGCTGGTACAGAAGAAAGTCCAGGGGAAACAGAGTTATATCAAGGAAGAAGATTCAAGGTTTATAGAGGCATGGGCTCAATGGCTGCTATGGACAAAGGTAGCAAAGATAGATACTTCCAGCAAGATAGCAAGAAGCTAGTTCCAGAAGGAGTAGAGGGAAGAGTATCATACAAAGGACCATTAAGTGACACTATATATCAATTAGTAGGTGGATTAAGAGCAGGTATGGGATACTGTGGAAGTGCTACAATAAATGATTTAATAGAAAAAGGACAATTTATTAGAATTACAGGTGCAGGATTAATAGAGAGTCATCCGCACGATATAAGCATAACAAAAGAAGCGCCAAACTATAGTATTAAATAACGGGGGTAAAAAAATGCAGAATGACGTGGTTTTGATATTAGATTTTGGTGGACAATATAGCCAACTAATAGCTAGAAGAGTAAGGGAAGCAAATATATACTGTGAAATAATTCCATATAATTACTCATTAGACAAAATAAAAGAGAAAAATCCAAAGGCGATAATTTTGTCAGGAGGGCCATCAAACGTATTTGAAGAAAATGCACCAAAATGCGATGAAGAGCTTTTTAAAATGGGTGTACCAGTAATGGGAATATGCTATGGGGGCCAATTAATGGCTCAGGTATTTGGTGGAGAGGTAACAAGAGCAGATACTAGAGAATATGGTCAGATAAAACTTGATATCATGCATAACGATGGCATCTTTGAGAGTATAAATGAAGAAATCAAGTGTCTAATGAGTCATACAAATTTTATAGGAAAAGTACCAGAAAACTTTGTAATAACAGCAAGAACAAAGGCCTGTCCTGTGGCAGCAATGAAAAGTCAAGATGGTAAGCTAATAGCAATACAATTTCATCCAGAAGTAGAGCATACAGACAGAGGTAAAGATATCATAGCTAATTTCCTATATAACGTATCAGGATTAAAGCCAAATTGGGATATGGGTGATTTTGCAAAAGAGATGATAGAGCAAATAAAAGATGAGATAGGAGATAAAAGAGCTATCTGTGCATTGTCAGGTGGAGTTGATTCAGCAGTGGCAGCAGTTATGGTAAATAGAGCTATAGGTTCAAATCTTATTTGCATATTTGTTGATCATGGTCTGCTTAGAAAAAATGAAGGAGATCAGGTAGAGGAAGTATTTAGAGATAAATTTAATCTAAATCTCATAAGAGTTAATGCTCAAGAAAGATTCTTATCAAAGCTTGCTGGAGTAGTTGATCCAGAAGAGAAGAGAAAGATTATAGGTGAGGAATTTATCCGAGTATTTGAAGAAGAAAAAGAAAAGCTTAAAGCACAATATGAGAATATTGATTTCTTAGTACAAGGAACAATATATCCAGATGTAATAGAGAGTGGAACAGATAAAGCAGATGTAATAAAGAGCCATCACAACGTTGGTGGACTTCCAGAAGATGTTGACTTCAAACTAGTAGAGCCATTAAGACAACTATTTAAAGACGAAGTTAGAGCAGTTGGAACAAAGCTAAATATTCCACAAGAAATAGTACAAAGACAGCCATTCCCAGGACCAGGACTTGCAATCAGAGTAATAGGAGATATAACAGAGGAAAAGCTAGAAATTGTAAGAGAAGCAGACTGGGTGTTTAGAGAAGAAATAAGAAAAGCAGGACTAGACAAAGATATATGGCAGTACTTTGCAGTACTACCGGGAATCAAGACGGTAGGAGTAATGGGTGATGAAAGAACACACACTCATACAATAGCACTAAGAGCAGTAACATCATCAGATGGAATGACGAGCGATTGGGCAAGAATACCATTTGATGTGCTTAACAAGATTTCAAAAGAAGTAGTAAACAACGTAGAAAACATAAATAGAGTAGTATACGATATAACAAGTAAGCCACCAGCGACTATAGAGTGGGAGTAGTAAACAGAACTTCTGTAATCCTTATAAATTAAGGATTGCAGAGGTTTTTTTATGTCGTTTGATATTAATTTGATATTAAATCCTAAAATTAAAAATCATAGCGTTCTGGGAATATTTCTCTATACTTTTCTGAACTATCTGGCCAATTTATTTTCCATTCATAATATTCATTTTGTGACAAAACTAAATTTTGAGGTAGGGCGTTTTAGATGGTTTTTGTAATGAGGGCAAAACTATATTATTAAGGAAATAGAAGGCTCTTTTTTTCTGTAAAACAATCCTCTTTTGTGGTATGATTTAGGTATTATATTATGGAGGATGAGTAAAGTTAGATAAGGACAGAATTAATGAGGTACTAAAATTTATATATGAAAACAAAGGCGTTTGTGTGAAGCAACTACAAGACAAAAAATATTATTAAAATAAAAAAATACAAAGAGTTAAAGAGGAAGAGTTACAACAATTAAGAGGTTTAATTGTAGATACTGAATTACCATTTGGCAATAATATATTTTCCCTTAACATTAACTAAAAAAGGTGAAGATTTTTTATTTGACCGCTAGAGCCGATAACAAGGTTCTTTTTTCTTGCCCTCCTATGAAAGTGCAAATTACATTTTTGCAATAAATATGTACATTATTACCAAAAAGGTGTATAATTAACAATATATAAATTTTAAGGAGGTTTTTCAATGAAAAAATTTTTTGTGTTTTTATGTGTGGTATGTATGATGTTTTCGAATATGGCTTTTGCAGTTCAATCGGGTGGATATGCTTTTTTTGTAGAAAATGAATATGAAGGAAATAATTCCCTAAATACAGCAGTTAAAGTAGGTACAGCAGATAACAATATTAATACAGCTAGATATACGAAAATAATTGGGATAGTTTCACAAAATGATAATGAAGACTGGTATAAGATTAAATATGAGAGCATGGGAAAGGGTAGGTTTATTCTGTACAGAATGAATGGTATGGATTATGACTTATATTTATATGATAAGTATGGAAATAAATTTAGTTCATCCACTAATAGCGGAGACAGAGATGAAGTAATTGATAACGTCTATATTAAAGCAAATGAAGTATATTATATTAGAATTAAATACATCAATGGAACTGGCCCTATAGAGCCCTATAGGTTAGCAATTTCCGTTGATTAGATGATTAGAGCCGATAACAAGGCTCTTTTTTTCTGCCTCTTTTAAAACGGAAGGCACATCATTTTTGCAATATATATGGACAAAAAATCATATAATTAACATAAACAAAATTAAGGAGGTTTATTTCATGAAAAAATTTATAATAGTTTTATGTGTGGTATGTATGATGTTTTCAACAATGGCTTTTGCACATGTTCAATACTGGCCAGAGATGAAATCTGGTAATGCTAATGATACAATGGATACTGCTGAGGGTCCGTATACTTTAGACAAAGATAGTAGGTCAGTAATTTATATTTTTGGAGTGGCTTCTGAAGCAGACAAAACCGACTTCTATAAGGTTAAGTCTAGCGTAAGCGGAAGAGGTGATTTTTGGATAGCTATTACAGAAAAGGGTATGAATTACGATTTATTTGTATATGACAAGAGAGGTAAATTACTTGGGTCATCAACGAAAGGTGGCGATGAAGATGAGCGTATAAATCATATTTATATTGACAAAGATGAAATATATTATATGCAAATAAAATACATTAGTGGACCCGCTCCAACAAGGCCATATTATTTATCGTTTGAATTGATAAATTGAGTAACGAAGAGCTGATAATGAAGTGCACCCCAAATGTTAGACAAAAATCTAACATTTTGAGGTGCGTAATTTGATTGTGAGGCAGATATTTGTGCTTTCTTTGATCCATCTATATTCTCTGTTAATCCTGATTTGAGTACAAAGGTTAATTGATGAGGATGTTTATTGCCTTTATTATCTATGCTGGGCTATAACTGCGTCAAACACCTCTTTATCAAATTCTGATAATGGTTTGTTTTTGGTAAAGTAGACTGGTTTAGAATTATGTCAAGAAAAACAGTAGGAAGTGATTTAAGGCAATATTTTTTATATATTTTATCTATATGATAATAAAGGACCTCATATGGGCACTTCTGTAAGAGAGACAATTGGACAGCGAAAAAAAACATTCAAAATTGTACATAAGAGCAAATACAATATATTATTTAAAAAGATCAATACAACTCGAAGAATTCTATCAACCATATTTCTTGTTGGTTAGTGTAAGAAGATAAGACTTAGAGCCGATAACAAGACTCTTTTTTGTGCGTGCAAAACAAAGTGAGGTGAGGTTATGGCTGATATAAAGGTACCCGATAATAAAGAAGATGCTAAAGATTATTTAAAGGCATGAAATATAAAGAACTAGGGAAAAAATCAAAGTTAGTATCAATACAATAAAGTCTTGGGTGAAATGTTATAACTGGGCTAAGGAGAAAAAGCAGACGGGCGCACCCTATAATAATAAAAATTCAGTTGGGTATGAGTACCAGAAATAAGCAGAATATATTATACATTTCACTTACTAAACGACTTACTAAACGATAAGTAAATAAATACGAATATAAATTAAGATAGGAGGTATTGAGAAAATGAATATCTTAGTAGTATCAGGAAGTCCCAGAAAAAGCGGAAATACAATGAGCATGGTAAACTATGTGGAAAAAGCAATGAATAAAAAATATGATAATATCAGCGTTGAGTATCTACATTTAATTGATAAAGAACTTAAATATTGTATTGGGTGTTGTTTGTGCTTGAGAAAAGGTGGTAATCAATGTCCCCTTGAAGATGATAAAGATGAAATACTTAGAAAAATGCATGAAGCAGATGGAATCATTTTTGCATCTCCCGGTTATTCGGCCATGGTATCGGGACTGTTTAAAAATTTTCTAGATCGATTCATGTATTTGGATCATATACCTGAATTTGTTGGAAAACCTGTAATGGTACTTTCAACTTCTGGCGGAGATGGAGTTATGGGGGCACCTAAATTTATGGCAAATAATTCTTTTTATTGGTGGGGATGCAACATAGTGGATATAATAGGTATTAGACATGCATTTTATACCAATAATAGAAAAACACATATGAAGTATAACAAAAGATTGAGTTCAGCAGCTGATAAACTGATATCAGCAACTAGCAATAAGATAAATGTAAGTCCCAATTTCAGACAGTATATATATTTTATGTTTAATAAAACAGAACTTGAGGTATCGCCAGATGTAATGCCATATAGAACAAAAGTTTGGGAAGAAAATGGTTGGATGAGAAGTGATTATTATTATGAAACAAAAATCAATCCATTGTTTAAGTGTGTAGGTTTTGTTGTATTTGGTATGATGAAAGTGGTATATCGACGATTACTTGGAAAAGATGCAAGTAAAGCATTAGCTGAATATTTAAAGAACAATTAGAGTGTAAAATGGAGAAAAGGATGAAAATTTCAGTTATTAATGGAACCTAGTAATTTGGAAAATGGGAAAAAAGTTATAGAAGATTTAGCCTTCTTCATATAAAATAAATATGCTGAAAAATCAAAGGTTTTACTAGAGTAATTATATATAATGAAACAATTTTATTAAACATATAAAGGGATGAATTTGTCTCATCACTGGTGATATAATGAAACAGATAGAAAAAATATAGGTTCTTTTACTCCTAAAGAGATATGATTTTATGAGTGAGTATAAAATATAAACCTCTACAGTCCTTTAATTTTAAGGGTTGTAGAGGTTTTATTGTTTTTTTGACAATAATATTTATCTGAGGTAAAATGAAATTAGACCATAATGGTCTAACGAAACAGATATATTCACAATAAATATTGAATGTAATGTTACGGAAGGAGCATTCTATGATTGATAATTTTAAAGACATAGATATAAACAATGAAAAGATTAAAAAAATAGTAAAAGCTTCTTTGGAAGAATTTGCGAAATTCGGTAAAGACAAAGCGTCGTTAAATAAGATTCTTAAAACAGCGGGTATTTCTAAAGGTATATTCTATCACTATTTTAACGATAAAGAAAATCTGTTTAAATTTCTAATTAATTACACTGCTGATATATGTCTCAATGCCGTTAGCAGTAAAATTGACTGGAATGACGATGACATTATTAAGAGAATATGCGATGTTTCTAAGTATAGATTGGAAATCACTAAAGATTATCTGTTTATGACTGGATTCTACGACAAGTTTTCAGGCTTGATTTTCGAAAGTTCAGATATAGATAATAGAGATGTATGGAGAGAAAAGTTCTATACTCATAATATTAATTTGCAAAAGTTGAAAGATGTATCCAGTTCAAAAGAAGTTATCCATATGGTCAAATGGACATATAAAGGTCTTTTTATAAACTTGTTGAATATAAATGGGAAAAATCCTGACGAAATAGCCATATCAAAACTTATAGAAGAATGTGATCGTTATTATCAAGTGCTTGCATCACATATATACAAATAAGGTGGTAATGATATTAATATAATCCTTTTGCAGAGTAATAGGTGATAGACTCATGGTAGGTACTTTAATAGATAGTATAATAGCTGGATTGAGTTCTAAGAGTGGTAAAGTAAAGAAAACATTTATCGGTGGTACTGGAATATGTATTTGGTGCTTCTGGGATTTACAGTCATGATGTTGCCTCCGTTTTGGTAAGCAGACACCACCAGACTATATGTCAAGAGTGTTCTTTATTGTCGGTGTAATCAGTAAAGGAGGTATGCTTCTTGGTGCGCACTGGATAAACAATTCATACAAATGGGATAATAGCAGGTATAAATGTTCTTATTCTAACAGCAAAATTAATAAGTAAATTATAAAAATGGAAGAATTTAAAATATATAAGGAGGAAATTATGATTTATAAGTTTAGTGGAAATGAAGTGCCAAAAGTTAAACAAGTAGGAGGAAAAGCAAAAGCTCTAATAGAAACAACAAAGGCAGGTTTCCCAGTACCAGAGGGTATTGCCTTATCTGTTGAATTCTTTAATTCATGGTTAACAGCAATAAAATCAAGCGAAGAATGGCAGGCGATGTTAGATAATACCAATAAAGAAAATTGTAATTTGGTCAAAAACAAAGCAATGAATTTTAAGTTTTCTGCTGATATGGAAAAGAGCTTTAAAGCTGAGATGGCATCACTTCAGGGTGAAGTTTTTGCTGTTCGTTCATCATCACCTGAAGAAGATTTAGAAGGTACTAGTTTTGCAGGTATGTATGAAACATTGTTAGGGCAAAGAAGAGAGACACTTGAAAAAGCGATAGCAGAGGCTTTTTCTTCATGTTTTGATTTTAGAGTTATGTCATATAAAAAGCAACATGGTATGGATATTGAAAACACATCTATTGCAGTGGTTGTTCAGCGTCAGATTGTATCGGATGTCAGCGGGGTAGGTTTCTCATTAAATCCACTAAATAACTGTTATGATGAAGTCATGATCAATGCATCTTTTGGTCTTGGAGAAGCGATTGTGTCCGGTATTGTAAGACCAGATACTTATATCGTTGATAGTATAAAAAACGAGATTACTGAGAAGCAAGTTAATGAAAAACAGATTGGACTTTGGCTAAAAAATGATGGTGGTATCTACGAGAAGGATAACCATGAGCCTAAAAAACAAGCGTTAAAGGATGAACAAATCTTAGAACTTGCAGCGTTAATTAAAAATTGTGAAAAACACTTTGATATGCCTATGGATACAGAGTGGGCTTTTGAGGACTCGAAACTATATTTGCTTCAATCAAGGCCTATAACGACTTATTTGCCACTTTTCAAAGAACTTGTTACACAACCAGGTGATAAAAAGAATTTGTATTTGGATATGATTTGTATGACCCAAGGATTCACAGAAAGCTTCTCTGTTTTAGGGCTAGAAATTTGGAAAAAGCTGTTCTCTGAACTTGGAGGATTCGATCTTCCAGAAGGTATGGATGGTATTACGTTATACTATCACGGCCGACATTATTTCCATATTCCTAATGTATTAGCTGGCCTTGGAAAAATGGGGCAATATATGATCTACAATTATGATGGTTCTGTTGAAAGAATAATAAATAGCATCAATTTAGATGAGTACATGCACAACAAGAAACTACCAAGAGTGAAAAAAGCGAAACGAAATATGCTTAAGATGTACTTATCATTAGCACCTTCATTGATACGTGCAAGTCTACTTGATTATAAAAAGGTGCAAGCCGAGTATCTTGAAGTTACAAAAAATGCAAGAAAACGATTTAAGGAAGAGCTGAATCTAAATATCCCTTTTGCTGATGCTATAAAAGATGCACTCAATGTTTTAAATAATGTTGTGATGCAACAAGGGGCTGTGGTCGCCGGGATAAATGCTGAAAGGATTCTCAAGAAAATGTTTAAGAACCAGGAAGTTGAATCGTATATTGCTGCTATGGGCGCAAAAGTGAATCCTACAAGTCTTATGGGGATTCATATGTACAGATTGGCTTCTTACACAGAGGTGCAAGAGACCAAAACACCTGAAGAATTCGCGCGTCGTCTGAGTGGAAAAGAATATAGCAAAAAATTCATAGATGATTATGAAGCGTATATGTTTGAGTATGGATCAAGAGGGTATAGGGAAATTGATGTAGCAACAACGAGAGCTTATGAAGATCCATCAAGTTTTTTTATGCGACTTAAAGACATCAATTTAGTCGATAATAAGATGTCAAGTTCCGAAGAACGTAGTAAAGAGGGGTATAATAAGTTACTTGAATTAGCCAAAAAAGGCGGATTTGAGAAGAAGTTCAGGAAAAATGCAGAAGTCTATCAAAATCTTTTTGGTTACCGTGAAGAGAAAAAGGTTATGATGGTATTAATGATCAACAAGCTAAGAAAAATTGCACTTGCCAAAGGAGAGGTTTTTGTATCACAAGGAAGATTAGATAGAAAGGAAGAAATATTTGATTTGACAATTTCTCAGATTCAAAAGGCGGAGCAGCATGAAACATTTAATATGAGAAATGAACGAGCTAAAAATCTTGAGCCCTATGATACAGTTAGACACGTCAGACATTGGCCGATTATCATAGATTCTAGAGGAAAAATATTCCATGCAATCAAAAAAAGCAAAGAAGGAGATTTGATTGGAGATCCAATTTCACAGGGTATTACAAGAGGGTATGCAAAGGTAATGCACGCACCTGATGAGAAACATCTTGAGCCTGGTGAAATATTAGTTACTTTTGCCACAGAACCTTCTTGGACGCCGATTTTTAGCAATGCATCAGCTGTTGTCATGGAAATTGGAGGGACTTTACAGCATGGAGCGATTATAGCTAGGGAGTATGGGTTGCCGTGTGTTGGTGGATTGACAGGAGCGACTTCTATGATTAAAGATGGCGATATGATTGAGGTTGATGGTACTAATGGTATTGTAAGAATTCTTGAAGAGTTACAATAGATAAAAGAATATAATTGATATGGACGCTACGATAAAAGATTGTCAGTAACTGAAAAGGTAAAATAGATGATGACGTTATTTTATGCAAGATGAAAGGAGAATTTTTTATGCAAAAAACAATGGGAGACATGGCAAAATTCTTAAAACAATTAATACCAGTGAATATTCCGGAAACATATACAATTACTTGACATAAGTCAGGAACTAGAGATATGGCTAGATAGCGAGCTGGTAAGTATGCAAAAAAAGAAGAAAGGTAAGAAAACACCTCCTGGTACTAAGGTGTGAAAAGTAAAATAATTGTTCTGAAAATTCCAGTATATATGCAAAAAAACAAAGAATGTCGTTTGGCGATTTTTATTTTAGTGTATCAGCTTTTATGAAGAATGGAAATTATGTTTTTATTAATAAATCTTAAGGTTTTTCCAAATAAAATATTAATATTTTATCTATATACTAAGACCATAAAGAAAATTGATAGCTGAGCATCAAAAGCTGCCATAATCATTAGGAGGAAGACTTAGTATGAAGATAAAGAAATTTTTAATAGAATATTTAAAATCACCAAGAACTGTTGGAGCTGTAGCACCTAGTTCAGAGAGGTTGGCAGAGGCAATGGTTAGAGATATTGATTTTATAAATGCAAATTGCATAGTTGAATATGGACCAGGTACAGGAGTCTTTACTGATAAGCTTGTAGAAAGAAAAAAACAGGATACAATATTACTGCTGATGGAATATAATAAAGAGTTTTGTAAACAACTAGAAGTAAGATATAATGGATATAATAATGTTATCTTAATAAATGATTCAGCAGAAAATGCAGATAAATATATAAAAGAATACAATATAAATAAAGTGGATTATATAGTTTCAGGTTTACCTTTTGCAAGTTTATCAAAGAATGTTTCTCTCAAAATATTAAGAAAAACTAAGGATATATTAAAGAGAGATGGGAAATTTATAACCTTTCAGTACACTCTTTTTAAAAAGAGATTAATTGCTGGTTATTTCAAAAAAATAGCTTTGGATAGAGTGATGCTTAATGTTCCGCCAGCCTATGTTTTAAAATGTGGAAATTCTTAAAAGTAAGGAGGAGCTTTATGCAAAACAGAATTTTAATTGTTGATGATGATAATGAAATAAGAAAAATCACGGGTATATATTTAGAAAATGAAGGGTACCAGGTGTTAAAAGCAGAAAATGGAGAACAAGCACTTAAACTTATTGATGAATATAAAATTGATCTTGTTCTTTTAGATATCATGATGTCGGGTATGGATGGTATAGAAACCTGTATGAGAATTAGAGAAAATAGTATTATGCCTATCATCTTTCTATCTGCAAAATCAGAAGATATTGATAAAATTCAAGGCTTAGTATCTGGCGGTGACGACTATATTACAAAGCCTTTTAATGCTATGGAGCTTATTGCAAGAGTTAAGTCACAGCTTAGAAGATACACAAGGTACTTCAATTCTCAAAATGGAGCTAAAAATATAATTGAAATTGGTAATTTAACAGTAAATACGGATACAAGGCAGGTGTTTGTGGGAGACAATGAGGTAAGGCTTACCCCAAAAGAATTTGATATACTGGAACTACTTGCCAGCAACAAGGGAATAGTTTTTAGCATAGAGAAAATTTATGAAAGGGTATGGGGAGAGTATTTTTATAAATCAGATAATACAGTAATGGTGCATATAACAAAGATAAGAGAAAAAATTGAGGAATATCCTAAAAAACCTATATATATTAAGACTATTTGGGGAGTTGGATATAAAATATGAGAAGTAATATTATTACGCAGAAAATAAGAGTAAAGCTTCTTTTGTCCATTGTAATTTGCTATATAGTGGCTGTATATTGTTCTATGTTTTCTGTTTCTTTTATTAAGTCCATCCTTGTGGATGATACCAAGGCTTTAAGCAAAACTACGGAAGATATATTTTCTTTTTCGTATTTTGCTGTGTACATAATAGCCTATATTCTTATCTTTTTCTTTATTAGCAAAAAGAAAATTGAATATATTGAATATATTACAAAACAGGTAAAAATAATTGCAGATAAAAATTTTAGCTCAACACTTGAGGTGCGAGGAGACGATGAATTTGCGCAATTATCAAGAAGTATAAATTATATGTCTATAGAACTTAAAAAAAAGTTTGAAAAGGAAAGGGAATTGGAAAAATCAAAAACTGAACTGATAACTAATATTTCCCATGACTTAAGAACCCCTCTTACAGCTATAATAGGCTACTTAGATCTTTTGAAAAATGAAAAATATAAAAATAGAGAAGAGGAGAAGGAATATTTAATCTCAACATATAACCTATCTATAAAGTTAAAAATGCTTATTGATGAACTATTTGAGTACACAAAACTTTCAAGTAGCGGTATAACATTAGACCTTGAAGAAGTGGACTTAGGCTCTATACTTATTCAAATACTAGGGGAATATACTCCGGTGTTTGAATCCAAAGACCTAAATATTATATCAGATATTGATGAAAAAATTCCTGTTAAAATAGATATTGAAAAAATAGTTAGGGTTTTTGATAATATTTTTAGTAATGCACAAAAATATAGTGTTACACCATCAAATATAATTGTTAATGTAAAAAACAAGGCAGATACCGTTTGTGTTTCTGTATCTAACAAGGGAGAATATATAGAACAAGATAAGTTAAGTAAAATATTTGAGAATTTTTATAGAATGGATGTTTCTAGAACAAGCAACATCGAAGGCTCAGGACTTGGATTAGCAATTTCTAAAAAAATAGTAGACCTTCACCAAGGAGAAATTTGGGCTGAATGTCATGGAGATATAATAACAATAAATATTAGTTTGCCTATTAGTTATAGTGAGTAAAAGTATAATTTTTAAAAATTCATATCTGCACCCTTCTTACTTATGGGATACATCTTTATGCTTACACAATTACATTAAAGTTTTACTAACATATACTTTGATAGGTTAGATGTTTATGCATTTTTATATTTAATAGAAAAGGCTATACATAAAATATATCCTTTTCTAAAAATAATAAAGCATATTATCTTATATTACTTATTGTGCAAATATTGCTCTAAATTTTTGTATACTTTATCTGGAATTTGTATATCACCTATTTGAATTTTATTTTTATTGTATTCCCCATGAAAATCTGACCCTCCAGTAATTATTAAATTTCTATCGTTGGCTATTCTTTCTAATTCAATACGAACTTCTTCACTATTTGACGGATGATATACCTCTATTCCATCAATCAATTCACTACTTAATAAGCTATAATATAAGTCCCTATTTTTACTTTTTATTTTATTCGGGTGTGCCAATACCACTATACCTGAATTCCTATGAATAATGTCACATGTAGTTTTAAAATCATAATATTCAAAATCATCTTCTACATAGTAAGGTGATGAATTTGAAAAGTATGGTTTTATTTTTTCCATTATGTCTTCTCTTTTTATATATCCATAGTCAGATAAAACTTTTAGTATCTTTGCTCTATATAATGGCCCTCCATTACTTTCATCAAAAAAGATTTCTTCATCTATGTCTATACCGTTATTTTGCATTAGTCTTATTTGTTTCTTTGATTTATTATTTAGTGTATTTAATACATTTTGAGAGTATTCTTTTAATTCTTTTGAATCTATATCAATATCATAAGCTAAAATATGAAATTTTAAATCATCTTCTATTGCCGTAAATTCTACACCTGGAATGTATGGGACACTGTATTCTTTGCTATATTTTTGAGCTAAATCTAATCCTAATATTGTATCATGATCTGTTATAGCTATTGCATCAATATTTTGTTTTTTAGCTTGATTAAATATTGCTTTTATTCCTACGCTACCATCAGAAAACGTAGAATGAATATGAAAATCACATTTCATTATAAATACCTCCTATCTTTACAAAGATTAATTTTTATAAAACTATTAATACTTTAGCATAATAGAAATATTTTGTTTTATAGAATACTAGATTAGCCTAAATATAAAGGCTAATCTGGTATCCTATCATAATAAGTACTTTTATAGTTTTTTTATTTGATATTAAGTACTTCGTTTAATACACTATTTTCTTCTCCATCAGTATCTTCTGCCATGTCATCCCATTTAACTAAATAAGTCAACCCAAAGCCTCCTACATATGCTAGAACTGTTGCTATAATGTAGTTTACCACACTGCTTGACGGTATCAACAATGTCAATGGTAAACCTGAAAGGCCTATTCCTATGGATGCAACTTTGGTCAATGAAATATAAGCTCCACCTATCATTGAACCTAAGCAAGCTGTTAAAAATGGTTTACCTAATGGCAATGTAACGCCAAACATCAAAGGTTCTCCTATCCCTAACATACCTATAGGCAATGAACTTGCTATAATTTTTTTTAGCCTCTTATTTTTAGTTTTAAGATATACTGCAAAAGCAGCGCCTACTTGTCCGGCTCCTGCCATTGCTAATATTGGTCTTAATAGATCTAAGCCAGTACGATCTAATAAACTAACTTCTATAGGCGTGATAACTCTGTGTAATCCAGTCATTACAAGTGGTAAGAATGTACCTGATAACAATGCACCTACTAGAACACCACCTTTTTCAACAGCTGCTGTAACTACTGTTGTAAGGCCAGCTGACAAAAATGCTCCCAATGGATGGAACATATATAAACTTCCTAATCCTATAACTAATAATACAATGGTAGGAGTAACTATTAAATCTATTACCGATGGCATTATCTTTCTCAATTTCTTCTCTAATAATGCACCAATAATTACAGCTATTAACACTGCTATTATTCCACCTTCTCCAGGTATTAATTTATCCCCATTTATTACTATTTTGGCAAGCTTGCTCGTTGTCAAAATACCGGCAATTGCACCACCTAGAGATGGACTGCCGCCAAATTCTTTAGCTGCATTCATACCTACCATTATGTTCATATACAGGAATACACCTTTTCCAATAACATAAAGAATGTAATATGTATTTTTATCTACACAGTGGGTATTATAAAGTATTTTTGCTAATCCATAAATAACACCACAACCTATAAATGCTGGTATCAATGGAATAAAAATATTAGATAAATGCCTTAAAAACATTTTAAATGGAGTGCTATTTTTAGCTTTTAATTCAGCCTTTCTAATTTTTACCTCATCTTCTACTCCTACATTTTTACCAACGAGTTGTCCAAATTCATCAGCTACTTTAGCAGCTTTACCAGGACCTAAAATCAACTGTAATTGACCACTTTGTTCAACTACCCCCATAACTCCGTCAACTCTGTTTAATACTTTTTTGTCAACAAGCTCTTTATTCGATATAACTAGTCTAAGTCTTGTTGCACAATGCGTTACGGATACAACATTTTCTTTACCACCGACTTTTTCTAAAATGTCGAGGCATAAGTGCTTCATTTTTGCGTTAGCCATTTGCTTCTCCTCCTTAATAGTAAACTTAACCCAAATATTTATAGGAAAGTTAGTACTTCTTTTACTATAAATACTCTTTGGCTTTATCTACTAATTAACATATTGTCTACACATTTTTATATATAATTTCATTATCTTAGACAATCTGTTAATTATGTATCCACATTTGTTTTTTGATTGCTGAATTATATTAACTCAATTTTCATACTTTACAGCTTTTCTAAAATGGTGATTTACTTTAACTCAGGGATATTTAACTGAACATTATGAAATTATATTACTGACATTACTATGGTTGAGTGAAATTATATTTCTCATCAGCCCAAAAAAAATTTTATTTTTCTACAATTGTTCCTGATATTTTGTCTTGAATTTTAAATTTAACTTTTTTTAATATTACCAATACACAATATACGCCTGTTGTAGCAACTATACTTAAAAAATAATATCCTAATCCACATGCTATTCCTATACACGCAACTACCCATAATGTTGCAGCAGTTGTAAGTCCTGTAACAGAACCTTTGTTATGTATTATTGCACCCGCACCTAAAAAACCAACTCCTGACACTACTTGTGAAATTACTCTACCACTATCTACTTTTAAACAATTTACCAATTCTGGGTGAGATGCTATCAAATTAATTGAATCTTCTACTAAATGACTTTGTATTATAGCAATAACGGTAGCTCCAACACATACTAAAATGTGTGTTATAAAACCAGCAGGTCTATTCTGGTATTCTCTTTCATACCCAATAATTCCACCTACAAATATTGATAGAATAAATCTAGCTATTATTTCTACATGCAACATATCCCCTCCATCGTCATCAATTTAGTGATTTAGTGTTTACTTTTTGGAAAACGTTTGCCATGCTTTGATTTCATTGATTAATTTTTATAATTATTATAACTCTCTAAATCATTAATGTTTGAAAATAATTATAACATAATCAACAATTTTGTCAAACAGCTTAAACTCAATTACAAACTTTACGTGCAAATAAAACAAAGAATTATATCAGTTGTTTGAACTAGAGTGAAAATAGTAGCAATCAAGAAGTTCGCATAGTTTATGTTTTGTCCTTTGCTCTAAAAATAAGTTTAAAAAATTTTTTGCGTCTTTTGTTTTTTTAATAAACTATATTTTATCTAATTTTATAACTGAAAAAGTTAATTAAGAGGTTTTCTCTAATAAAGACAAAAACTTAGAATATACTAACAAGGAAAAAGTTTAATGTGATAATATATGGGGTTCGGCCTATTTTAGTTTATATTTAATCAATTTGGCTTGCAATTTTGTATAAAAAATATTTTAATATCCTTGGCATTCTTAGTATCAAGAAGTTTACAGGGTTTATTTTACGTTTATAAACATTCAATATACGAACTATTTTAAAATATAACATACTGAACGTTCGCATTAATACATAAAAAAGAAAAAAATAACATATAAATATTCGTAAAACATATTGACTAGTATATAAGTCTTTGTTATTATATTAATATAATTTGCAAAAGGCATAAATTTTTATAATTAAATAACTCATATAATTTTCAGGATGTGGCTGATAAGTTTCTACCGAGCGACCGTAAATTGCTCGACTATGAGTGAAGAATACTTAGGGAGTATATAAACAGGTTTGTTTATATACAGCTATTATAATGACCCAAATGGTAGGTTTCACTTATGACCTCTATTTGGGTTTTATTATTTAGAATAAGGAATTTTATATTAGGAGGTAACTTTAATGCAATCTTTATTTAAGTTAAAGGAAAACAAGACAAATGTAAGAACAGAGATTATGGCAGGTATTACGACTTTTGTAACTATGGCGTATATAATCTTTGTTAATCCGAATGTTCTAAAGCTAGCAGGTATGAATTCACAGGGATTATTAGGAGACGCAGCAGCAAAAATAGGTTTTGATGATCCAGTAGTAGGAGCAATATTTGTGGCAACTTGTATATCAGCAGTTATAGGCTGTTTGATAATGGGTATATTCGCGAATTTACCTTTCGCATTAGCACCAGGGATGGGACTTAATGCATTTTTTACTTACGGAGTAGTTTTGACTCTAGGGTATACGTGGCAACAAGCGCTAGCAGCAGTGTTTATATCAGGAATATTATTTATTATACTTACAGTAACAGGTCTTAGAGAAACTATAGTAGATGCTTTGCCAGATTCGCTAAAGAGAGCAATCGGTGGAGGTATAGGATTATTTATAGCATTGATAGGATTAAAAGGAGCACATATAATAATTGCAAATCCAGCAACATTAGTTGGATTTGGAGATTTTACTCAAGCGCAAGCTTATGTTCCATTAGCAGGATTAACATTAACAGGCATATTAATGGCTAGGAAACAAAAAGGTGCAATATTAATAGGAATCATATTTACAACACTTATAGGGATACCAGCAGGGATTACCCATATACCAGATACATTTAATTGGTCAATACCTAGCTTAAAGCCAACATTATTTGCACTTGATTTTAAAGGATTATTGAAATTAGGTGGCGAAGTATCACTAATCGGAGCAATAACAAGTGTTTTAACAGTAGTTATATCATTTAGCTTAGTAGACTTATTTGATACAATTGGAACACTTATAGGAACTGGCGAAAAAGCAGGATTTATAAATGAACAGGGTAAACTTAAAAATATGAATAAAGCATTATTTGCAGATGCTATAGCAACATCAGTTGGTGCATTAATAGGAACATCAACTACGACAACTTATGTAGAAAGTGCTTCAGGAGTAAGTGAAGGTGGTAGAACAGGACTTACATCAGTAACGGTAGCAGTAATGTTCTTGTTATCAATATTCTTAGCACCATTTGTTGGGATAGTACCTGGAGAAGCAACAGCTCCGGCGTTGATAATAGTAGGGGTATTGATGATGACATCAGTGAAACATATTGATTTTGAAGATTTTACAGAAGCATTGCCTGCATTCTTAACAATTGCAATAATGCCATTTAGCTATAGTATCGCTAATGGTATTGCAGCAGGTATAATATTTTACCCAATAACTAAATTAGTAACAGGCAAAGGCAAGGAAGTACATCCAATAATATATATTCTTGCAGCTCTGTTTATAGCACGATTCACAGTACTGCCACATTAGTATAAAAAGCCCGATATATCGCCTCGGGCTTTTTTAAACTCGATTTACTAAGTTAAACCTAAATTATTCATAGAAAATCAATAACTATACGCCATATTTGAGGCGTTCCATAAATAATTCAGGTTAAAGTGTTATTTATATAACCATTAGCAAAGGAGATTTAATATGACATTGGACAACAATAGGATTTATGTAGAAAAAAAAGAACAATACAGAGTAGAAGCAAAACATTTGCAAAATGACTTAAAGAAAGTTCTTGGTATAGAAGCAATAGAAGAATTGAGAGTTATCAATAGGTATGATATATCAGGTATAAATAAAGAATTTATTAAAGAAGTAACAAATACAATACTTTCAGAGCCTAATGTTGATATAGTATGCCAAGAATTAAAGTTAGAAGATTATGATGTATTTGCTGTAGAGTACTTACCAGGACAGTATGATCAACGCGCTGATCAGGCTATACAGTGTATTCAAATATTAACAAAAAATAAACCACTAGTTAAATCAGCAAAAATCATTGCTATAAAAGGAGATTTGAATAAAACAGATTTAGATAAAATTAAAAAATATATCATAAATCCAGTAGATTCTAGAGAAGCCTCATTAGATGGATATGAATCATTGTTAAGCGTGAATGAACAACCAGAGGAAATTTCTGTAGTAATAGGATTTATAGATAAAGATATGCAGGAGTTAGCTAGATATAAAGAAGATATGGGTTTTGCAATGAGCATAGAAGACATAACACTTTGTAGAGATTACTTTAGAGATACGGAAAAGAGAGATCCAACTATAACAGAGCTAAAAGTAATTGACACATATTGGTCTGATCACTGTAGACATACGACATTTCAAACTAATATCAGGGAAGTAATAATAGATGAAGGAAAATATACACTTCCTATAAAGAAAGCATATGAAGAATATTTAAATTCGAGAAATTATGTATATGGTGATAAACAAAAAGATATGTGTTTAATGGATATTGCTACTTTAGCTATGAAAGAATTGAGAAAGAACGGTAATCTAGAGAAAATGGATATATCAGAAGAGATTAATGCATGTAGCGTTGTAGTAAATGCAAAAGTTGATGGAAAAGACGAAGAATATCTTGTAATGTTCAAAAATGAGACACATAACCATCCAACAGAGATAGAACCTTTTGGAGGGGCAGCTACATGTTTAGGCGGGGCTATAAGAGATCCATTGTCAGGTAGATCTTATGTATATCAAGCAATGAGAGTAACAGGGGCAGGAGATCCTACTTTACCAATAAATATGTCGATAGCCGGAAAGTTGCCACAAAGAAAAATATGTACAGAATCAGCTAGTGGGTACAGCTCATATGGGAATCAGATAGGACTTGCTACAGGTCAGGTAAGAGAATACTACCATGGTGGTTACGTAGCAAAAAGAATGGAGATAGGAGCAGTTGTTGGGGCAGCCAAGAAAGAAAATGTTATTAGAAAGACCCCACAAAATACAGATGTAGTATTGTTAGTTGGAGGAAGAACAGGACGTGATGGTTGCGGAGGAGCTACAGGATCGTCAAAAGCTCATACAGAAGATTCACTATTAACATGTGGCGCAGAAGTCCAGAAAGGAAATCCGCCAGAGGAACGAAAAATACAGAGACTATTTAGAAATCCTAATGTAAGTAGATTAATAAAGAGATGTAATGACTTTGGTGCAGGTGGAGTATGTGTTGCTGTTGGAGAGTTAGCAGATGGTTTAGATATAAACTTAGACAAAGTAACAAAAAAATACGAAGGACTAGATGGAACAGAGCTTGCTATATCTGAGTCACAAGAAAGAATGGCAGTAGTTATAGACAATAAAAATGTAGATGAATTTATTAAGCTCGCAGAGCAAGAGAATCTAGAGGCAACAGTTATAGCATCTGTAACAGATAACAGAAGATTAAAAATGAAGTGGAGAGGAACGTGTATACTCGATTTGAGTAGAGATTTTTTAGATACAAATGGTGCTAAACAACATACAAAAGTAGTAGTGACAAGTCCTAGCGGAGAAGACAATTATTTCAAAAAATCATGTATAGAGGAAAATGATTCAATAAAAGAAAGATGGATTAAGAATTTAAAACAGTTAAATGTAACATGTCAAAAAGGACTGGTAGAAAGATTTGACAGTACAGTAGGAGCGGGTACAGTATTGATGCCATATGGAGGGAAATATCAGCTTTCACCTGCAATAGGTATGGTTGCAAAACTCCCAGCTGTAGGAGAAACTAATACATGTACTATAATGTCACATGGTTTTAATCCTGAGATAGCGAGTTGGAGTCCATTTCATGGGGCAATGTATGCAGTAATAGAGTCAATAGCAAAGGTTGTACTTATGGGAGGTAACTATAATGAAATCTATCTTAGTTTCCAAGAGTATTTCGAGAAGTTAAATAATGATGAAAAAAAATGGGGAAAGCCTTTCAGTGCATTATTAGGAGGATTCTATGTGCAGAAGATGCTAGGTAAAGCTGCAATAGGAGGTAAAGATAGTATGTCAGGAAGCTTTAAAGACATACATGTTCCACCTACTTTAGTAAGTTTTGCAGTTGGAATAGGTGACAGTAATAAAGTAGTATCAACTGAATTTAAGAAACCGGGAAGTAATATTGTATTGATACCAGTAGAAAGAAATGAAGAAGAAGTGCCAAATCTAAAAATATTAGATAAAATATTTAAAACTATAAGTGAATTGATAAAGAATGAGAAAATACTATCAGCTTCAATAGTTAAGTTTGGAGGAGTAGCAGCAAGTATTAGTAAGATGGCGTTTGGAAATAAGATAGGTGTCAATATATCAAGTAAGTTAAATTACGATGTGTTTAGCAATGACTATGGTTCATTAATATTGGAAATAGATGATAAATACAACATAAACGAATTATTAACAGGCTTAGATTTTATAAAAATAGGAAAGACAACCAAAGAAAGTACAATAATTATAGATGGTGAAGTTATTACGTTAAACGAAGCAATAAAATCTTGGCAAGAAAAGTTATCAGATGTTTACAAAACAAAAGAAGATGCAGAAGGAAGTATCAAGAATGTATCTTACAATAATGGTAATAAGATAAAGTCACAGATTAAAATTGCTAAACCAAGAGTTTTTGTACCAGTTTTTCCAGGGACTAATTGTGAGTATGATACTGAAAAAGCCTTCACAGGAGCAGGAGGTAAAGTATTATCAAGTGTATTTAAAAACTTAAATCCTAGTCTCATAGAAGAATCGATAGAAGATTTTATTTCTAAAATTAAACAAAGTCAAATTATAGCACTCCCTGGAGGTTTCAGCGCAGGAGATGAACCAGAAGGTTCAGCAAAATTTATAGCAACTATATTTAGAAATGAAAAAGTTAAATCAGCAGTAATGGAGTTGCTTTATAAAAGAGATGGTTTAATGCTTGGTATATGTAATGGCTTTCAAGCACTGATAAAACTTGGATTATTGCCATATGGAGAAATAAGAAACACTGATGAAAATAGCCCAACATTGACATTCAACAAAATTGGTAGACACATATCATGTATGGCTATGACAAAGATTACATCGAACTTATCTCCTTGGCTCAGCAACACAAAAGTAGGAGATATATATAATATTCCATTATCACATGGAGAAGGTAGATTTATAGCGACCGATGGTGTGATAAAAGAACTTATAGAAAGAGGACAGATATCTACTCAATATGTAGACTATGATGGCAATGCAAGTTATGATGGCGAGTTTAATCCTAATGGATCATATTTTGGAATAGAATCAATAACAAGTCCAGATGGAAGAATACTCGGTAAGATGGGGCATTCAGAAAGAATAGGAAAAGACATAAGTAAAAATGTTTCAGGCTCAAAAGATCAACAATTGTTTAAAGCAGGTATAAATTATTTTAGCTAAGGAGGAATTATTATCATGAAAATTGCAGTAATAATGGGAAGTGATTCAGATTTTCCAGTAGTAGAGAAGGGTTTAAAAATCCTAAAAGAGTTCAATGTGCAGGCAGATGTAAGAGTACTTTCTGCTCATAGAACACCATTTAAAGCCATAGAATTTGCAAACAATGCAGAGGATATGGGATATGATTTAATAATAGGGGCAGCAGGAAAAGCTGCACACTTACCAGGGGTATTAGCAGGCGTTTCTGTATTACCAGTAATAGGATTACCAATAAAATCATCAACTATGGATGGACTTGATTCCCTTTTATCTATAGTGCAAATGCCAAAGGGAATACCCGTTGCTACGGTAGCAATAAATGGAGCAGAAAATGCAGCACTTCTAGCTATTCAGATACTGTCAGTGAAACATGAAGAATTAAGAGAAAAACTGAAGCAATATAGAGTTGAAATGGCTAAACAAGTAGAAGAAAAAGATCAAGCTGTAATAGAGCTTGCTAAAAATGTGGGGTGTGAATAATGAAAAGAGCAGAGATGTTATATGAAGGAAAAGCAAAAAAGGTATTTAAAACAGATGATGAGTTAACGTATATAGTAGAGTACAAAGATGATGCGACTGCATTTAATGGAGAAAAGAAAGGTACAATTGCTGGTAAAGGTATGGTTAATAATAAAATGTCAGCTTTATTATTTAAACTTTTAGAAGAAGAAAATATACCAACACATTTCATAGAGCTTCTAAGTGATAGAGAAATGTCAGTAAAATCAGTAGAAATACTTCCATTAGAAGTTATAGTTAGAAATGTTGCAGCAGGATCTCTTGCAAAGAGATTAGGTTTAGAAGAAGGAACAGAGCTTAAAAGTACAGTACTAGAATTTTGTTACAAGGATGATGATTTAGGAGATCCAATGATTAATGAGTATCATATAGAATCAATAGAACTAGCAACTAAAGATCAAGTTAAGATAATTAAAGAATATGCATTTAAAGTTAACGAAGTATTATGTGATTACTTTAAAGCTAAAGGTATGAAACTAATAGACTTTAAACTTGAGTTTGGTACTCATCAAGGAGAAGTAATATTGGCAGACGAAATATCTCCGGATACATGTAGATTATGGGATGTAGAGACTAATAAAAAGCTTGATAAAGACAGATTCAGAAGAGACCTTGGGGATGTAGAAGAAGCTTATACAGAAGTATTGAGTAGATTAAGCTAACCTATATTTCTACTTTGGGAAGAGCAAAGTGTTAAGGAATTACCCTCCTTCTAGTTAAAACGCTTTGCATTCCTAGAGTAGTAATGGTATCCTAGGTAAAAGAGGAGGCAAAAGCATGGAAGATAAGCTACATGAAGAATGTGGAGTTATAGGAATTTATTCAGAGAATAGTAATGATATAGCAGGTCATCTATATTATGGATTATACGCATTACAGCATAGAGGACAAGAAAGTGCTGGGATAGCAATAAACAGAAATGGTCAGATAGACTATCATAAGGATATGGGATTAGTACCAGAGGTATTTAATGATAAAATAATAAATAAATTAACAGGAAATATTGGAATTGGACATGTAAGATACTCCACTACTGGAGAAAGTTATGTAGAAAATGCACAACCATTGGTTGTTAAATATAAAAAAGGTGATATAGCTTTAGCGCACAACGGTAATTTAGTAAATGCTGAAGCTTTAAAAGGTATGTTAGAGGATTCTGGTGTAGTATTTCAGACATCTATAGATACAGAAGTTATAGCTAACTTACTAGCAAGACATCATAAAAGTGACGTAGTGGCATCTATTAGAAAAGTTATGGAAGTAGTAAAAGGTTCATATGCATTAGTTATGTTGTCAGATAACCAATTGATAGGGGTAAGAGATCCTCATGGATTAAGACCACTTTGTATAGGAAAATTAAGTGATGGGTATGTTTTAGCATCAGAAAGCTGTGTCTTAGATACTATAGGAGCTGAGTTCTATAGAGATGTAGAGCCAGGAGAGATAATCATAATAGATAAAAATGGAATGCAAAGTTATAAGAGTGATAAATGGTGTAAAAAAAACCTATGTATATTTGAATTAATCTATTTTGCTAGACCTGATAGTACAATAGATGGTATTAACATGTATTTATTTAGAAGCAGGACAGGAAAGATACTTGCAAAAGAAGCTCCAGTTGATGCAGATATAGTAATTTCTGTTCCTGATTCAGGAACACCTGCAGCAATAGGATATGCAGAGGAGTCAGGAATACCATATGGTATAGGGCTTATAAAAAACAAATATATAGGGAGAACATTTATACAGCCGAATCAAGAGATGAGAGAACAAGGAGTAAAAATCAAGCTTAACGTATTAAAGCAAAACATAGAGGGGAAAAGAGTCATTATGGTTGATGATTCTATAGTAAGAGGAACTACAAGTAAAAGGATAGTAGAGATGCTAAAAAAAGCTGGTGCTAAAGAAGTTCATGTCAGAGTTAGTTCTCCACCAGTAGCGTATTCATGTCATTTTGGCATAGACACTCCTTACAGAAACCAATTAGTGGGTGCTAATAATACTGTTGAAGAAATTAGAGAACTTATTGGTGCTGACTCATTAGCATATATATCACTAGAAGGGTTATCTAAAGCAGGTGGAGATCAAGGATTTTGCAAGGCTTGTTTCAATGGAGATTATCCAATGGAAGTACCATTAGAAGGAAATAATAAGAAATACTAAGTAGTAAATTACCTATTGAGGAGGAATAGCATGAGTTTAACTTACAAATCTTCAGGAGTAGACATAGAAGCAGGATATGAGTCTGTAAAACTTATAAAAGAAAGTGTAAAAAAGACGTTTACAAAAAATGTAGTTTCTGATCTAGGTGGCTTTGGAGGATTGTTTGCGATAAATAAGGATGATTATGAAGAGCCTATATTGGTTTCAGGAACAGATGGAGTGGGAACAAAGCTCAAAATTGCATTCATGATGGATAAGCATGATACGATAGGTAGAGACTGTGTGGCAATGTGTGTAAATGACATACTATGCCAAGGTGCAAAGCCACTATTCTTTTTAGATTATATTGCTACAGGAAAACTAAAGCCAACAGTGGTTTCTGATATAGTGAAAGGCATAGCAGATGGCTGTATAGATTGTGGAGCTTCTCTAATAGGTGGAGAAACAGCAGAAATGCCAGGTTTTTATAGCGACGGAGAATATGATGTAGCAGGATTTTCAGTTGGTATAGCTGATAAGAAAAAAATAATTAATGGAGCTACTATAAAAGCAGGAGATGTAATAATCGGATTACCTTCTTCAGGACTTCATAGTAATGGATATTCATTAGTTAGAAAAGTACTATTTGATGTAAATAGATTAGATGTAAATAAGAAATATGATGGTCTTAAAGGGACATTAGGAGAAGAGATATTAAAGCCTACAAGAATATACTTTAAACCTGTTTATGATATTGTACAAAAGTTTAACGTAAAAGGAATCAGTCATATAACTGGCGGTGGTTTTTATGAGAATATACCTAGAATGTTTGAGGAAAATCTTACAGCAAAGATTGATACAAGCGTTATAGAAACACCACCAATATTTGATTTCATAAGAAAGTTAGGAAATATTGAAATAGATGAAATGTATAATACATTTAATATGGGTGTTGGGATGGTTTTAGTAGTGTCTAAAGATGATAGTAGTCAATTAATGAAGTATTTAGATGAAGTTAATGAAAAAGCATTTATGCTCGGAGAAATAGTAGAAGGCAATGATGGAGTGATATTATGTCACGAGTAAAAATTGGAGTTTTGGTTTCAGGGGGAGGAACGAACTTACAAGCTATAATAGACGCAATAGATAACAATAATATAAATGCAGAGATAGCTGTGGTTATATCTAACAAATTTGGTGTTTACAGTTTAGAGAGAGCTAAAAAACACAGTATAGAGAGTTTAGTTATAGACAGCAAAAAATATAACAATATCTATCAATATAATGAAGACATACTACATGAGATGAAAGAAAGAGGAGTAGAGCTTGTAGTGTTAGCGGGATATCTTAAGATATTAACACCTAATTTTATAAAAGAGTATAAAAATAGGATTATTAATATTCATCCTTCATTAATACCTAGTTTTTGTGGTGGAGGGTATTATGGAGAGAATGTACATAAAGCTGTATTAAAAAAGGGTGTAAAGCTTACAGGGGCAACCGTTCATTTTGTAGATGAGGGTACGGATACTGGTCCAATAGTATTGCAAGAATGTGTTAAGATAAGTGACCATGAGACATTAGAGTCATTAAAGAAAAAGGTACTCAAGATTGAGCATAAAATATTAGTCGACGCGGTTAAGCTGTATTGTCAGGGAAAGTTAAGCGTGAAAGAAAATAAAGTTTATATAGAAAAATAGACTATACCTTAGGAGGATTAATATGAGAAGGGCGCTAATTAGTGTTTTTGATAAAACTGGCATAGTAGAATTTTCAAAAGAGCTAGTAAAATTAGGATGGGAAATAATATCAACAGGCGGTACTAAAAGAACATTAAAAGAAGCAGGATTAGATGTGATTGATATATCAGATATCACTGAGTTTCCAGAGTGTTTTGATGGTAGAGTAAAGACACTTCATCCAAGAATACATGGAGGATTGCTAGCAGTAAGAGATAACCAATCACATGTAGAAAAAATGAAAGAATTAGATATCAATACAATAGATCTAGTGGTTAATAACTTATATCCTTTTAAAGCTACAATATTAAAAGAAGGGGTTACCCATAATGAAGTTATAGAGAATATAGACATAGGTGGGCCTTCAATGCTTAGAGCAGCAGCTAAGAACTATAAGTTTGTAACAGTTGCAGTAGATCCTTCAGATTATGACATGATTTTAAATGAATATAAAAATGAAGGAGACACTTCATTAGAAACAAAAGAAAGATTAGCAGCTAAAGTTTTTCAGCACACTAGTCATTATGATACATTGATAGCAGATTATTTTAATAAAAAACTAAATATAGAACTACCGGATACAATAACTCTGACATTTGAGAAAAAACAAGAACTTAGATATGGAGAAAATCCACACCAAAAAGCTGCATTCTATGCTCAGATTGATAAAGTAGAAGGAACATTAATAAAAGCTAAACAACTTCACGGCAAAGAACTATCCTTTAATAATATAAATGATACTAATGGAGCATTAGAGATATTAAAAGAATATGATGAGCCTACAGTAGTAGCTGTAAAACATGCAAATCCTTGTGGAATTGGAAGTGCAGATACTATATATCAAGCGTATAAGAGGGCATACGAGGGAGATACATTGTCTATTTTCGGAGGGATAGTTGCTTGTAATGGAGAGATAGATGCAGATACAGCTAAAATGATAAACGATATATATATAGAAGTGCTAGTTGCGCCTAAATACAGTAATGAAGCATTAGAGATATTAAAATCAAAAAAGAACATAAGGATATTACAACTTGATAATATAAACAAAAATGATTATAACACATATGATGCAAAAAAAGTGTTAGGTGGACTATTAGTACAAGATAGAAACAATGGACTTTTAAACGGGGAATTAAAAGTAGTATCAAAGACAAAACCAACCCAAGAAATGTTAGAAGATTTAATATTTGCATGGAAAGCAGTTAAGAATACTAAATCAAATGGTATAGTACTTGCAAAAGATAAGGGTACAGTTGGCGTTGGTCCGGGACAAGTGAGTAGAATATGGGCGTTAGAGAATGCTCTAAAGCAAAGTAGTGGCAAAGCAGATGGAGCAGTTATGGCATCGGATGCATTTTTCCCATTTGCAGATTGTGTTTTGGCAGCTGCTAAAGCAGGGATAAAGGCAATAATTCAACCCGGAGGTTCTATTAGAGATGAGGAATCAATAAAAGCTTGTGATGAACATGGTATAGTAATGGTATTTACAAACATTCGACACTTTAAACATTAAAATAGTATAAAAGCTTCATATTACCGGGGAAATGACACAATTCATTGCTAAATTTAAAATAATAGGAAAAGAGGTGTTTAAATGAAGGTTTTAGTTATCGGAAGTGGTGCAAGAGAACATACTTTAGTTTGGAAGCTAAGTAAAAGCCCAAATGTAGATGAAATATTTTGTGCTCCAGGTAATGCAGGGATTAGTGATTTAGCTAAATGCGTGGATATAAAAGTAGATGATATAAATGGGCTATGTGATTTTGCTAAAAAAAGTGGTATAGATTTAACAGTAGTAGGTCCTGAAGGCCCTTTAGTAGCAGGAATAGTGGATTTATTTGTGGAAAATAACCTATGTATATTTGGGCCTAATAAAAAAGCTGCAAGACTAGAAGGAAGTAAAATATTCTCAAAAGATTTCATGAAAAAGCATGGTATACCAACTGCAAGATATGAGGCATTTAGTGATGAAAAAGAAGCTATAAAGGAGTTAGATAACTTCGATATGCCAATAGTTATTAAAGCAGATGGTTTAGCAGCTGGTAAAGGAGTAGTTATTTGTAACAATAGAGATGAAGCAATAGTTACTATAAAGGAAATGGTTAATGATAAGAAATTCGGAGATGCAGGAAGCAATATAGTAATAGAAGAATTTTTAGAGGGAACAGAGATATCACTTTTATGTTTCGTAAATGGAAAAGATATAATACCTATGGAGAGCGCAAGAGACTATAAAAAGGCATTTGATAATGATGAAGGACCAAATACAGGCGGTATGGGGTGCTTTTCACCTAATAATATATTGACAGATGCCTTACATGATGAGATAAATGAAAAAGTACTAAAAAGATTTATGGCAGGCCTAAAAAAAGACAATATAGATTATAAAGGGATATTATTCATAGGTTTTATGGTAGGAGAGAATGGAGCTAAAGTATTAGAGTTTAATGTAAGGTTTGGAGATCCAGAAACAGAGGTTGTACTCAGAAGGTTAGAGAGTGACTTAGTTGATGTTTTACTTAAAACTATAAATGGAACTTTAAAACAAAGTGATTTAATATGGTCGGACAAAAAATCAGTATGCGTTATAATTGCTTCGGGAGGGTATCCTAAAGGATATGAGAAAAATAAAGAAATACAAAATTTACAAAGCAATATAGATGATGTATTGGTGTTTCATGCAGGTACTAAGAAAGAGGATGACAAGATACTTACCAATGGAGGTAGAGTATTAGCAGTAACAGCGTTAGCTGATACATTAAAGGAAGCTAGAGACAAGGTGTATAAGAAGGCAAAAGAGATAACATTTGAAAATATGCATTATAGAAAAGATATAGCTAAATTATAAAGGTTTAGGATAAAAAAGGAGCAATCTTAGGAAGTATTATAAGATTGCTCTTATTGTATTCTTTAAAATCAAATTACATATAGGATTTGGTTTTATAGAAAAGCAAAATAAA
Organism: Clostridiaceae bacterium M8S5; assembly: GCA_029227815.1. Classification (GTDB taxonomy): domain Bacteria; phylum Bacillota; class Clostridia; order Tissierellales; family MCWD3; genus Abyssisolibacter. Next base: position 138,275 of record CP118523.1, read on the forward strand.
AATGAATCTGTTTTAATTACCACTATAATGACATTAGATTACAAAATAAACTATAGTTTTGTATATTTATACGAATGATTCATACTTAATCTGTAAAATAATATCTCAAAAAGTAATCATATTTAAACAGATCAGATAACTATTATGTCGGTAAATGGTAATCTAAGCAAAATATTAATTTTTTTTAACATTGAGTTACAAAAGCTTAATTTATCATAAATCGACAATAAATTTGAACTATTTTAAATTATTGAACTCTTCATCTAACTCCTTTTGACAAAACTTCATCGTATCAATAATATCACTACCGTTCTGTAATTTCCAAGGAAAAGTAAGTGCGTTAATTTGATTTTCGATTATGGGATATTTATATTTGTTATAAGTGTCTAAAATTATATCGTATCCATTTGTCGAAATTTGCTTTTGTTTAGTATTGTGATTATCCATAGCTCCTCCTAAAAGTTGTTGAATATATAGTTAGTTAATGATAAATTATTAATATAATAAAACACTAATATTTAAACGTAGTATAATAATACATGAGTAAAACATATTGTGTTTTATAAAAATAGTATGAACAACACCTAGGTATAATATTACAAATTAATACAGATAGTGTGGAGGTGATCTTGTGGGATACCAATCAAAGGTTAAGGATAAGATGGTTGACGAACTATTTGAAGCGATTTTGCTATTAAATGATGAAGAAGAATGTTACAGATTTTTTGATGATATTTGTACTGTAAATGAACTGAAATCGATTGCACAGAGATTATATGTAGCAAAATTACTAAGAATGAATAAGACCTATAATTATATTGAAAAGGAAACTGGTGCTAGTACGGCAACAATTAGTAGAGTAAGTAGATGCTTGAACTATGGTTCAGATGGTTATAAGAGTATTCTAGATAGGCTAGGAATTGAAGAAGAATATTAATAAACGTAATCATAATTTATTATTTTAACAAAAATACACCATGGCAAAACCAGCGTTATTGAAATTTAGACTATAATTACATATCTTTATATGTTATATAATAAATTTCAATCTTTATAACTTAAATAATTAAAAAAATGAGAGGGGTGTCGATGGGGGACATCCCTCTCATACTGCTTAAAAGCCCAATTTTTTGCATTGGTCTAACGTTGCTTGCTTACTTCTAAGTAAGCTCTGCTACTCAATTTTAACACGCTCCCGAATTAAACTCTTACTACACTTTGCTATCTTGATAACTTTGTCATCAAGATAAGCTAGATTACAATACTCAAAATAGCAGTTTTATTTTTTACCTGAACCATAGCAGTCAATTACTGGTACAACAAACATAAATCCAATGCCTTGCTTATTAAAGTTATCTAGTTTTTGGTTAATCTTTTCAACAGCTTCATCTAATACTTCTTTTTCTTTAATGACACTAACAATAGTTTTATTGTATGGCTTATTTCCGTCTATTAATTTTCTAATACTAGAGAAAAAAGGTACACTTACATTATGTTCAAGTAAAACCTTACCCATTCCTATACTATCAAAAGAAGTAGCGCCAACCTTTAACTCATAGAAAATTTCAAAAATATCATCTAACATATAAACATCATTTAATATAAGAAAAAGTGCATACATTCTTGCTCCCTCCTATCTTGTTATGAATTAGTTTGTATATTAATCTCCTTAGCTCTTATTATAGCATTTTTTGTGGCAATAGGGCCAATTATTTCAGTAATAATTGTAGTAGCTAATAATATAGTGATAACAATTGTCCCTAAATTTGAAGAAGCAAAGTCATTGCTAACTGCAATGGCAAGTCCTATAGCAACACCAACCTGTGAAAATAAACCCAGACCTATATTTTTAGTTACAACAGCAGGTGATTTAGATATAATCCCACCTATAGAAGCTCCAAAAACTTTGCCTAAAATTCTAAATACTAAATAAGCTACACCTATTATACCTATATGAGGCAGCAGGGATATATCAAGTCTTGAGCCGGCAAGTATGAAAAATAGAGTTATAATTGGTGGTGAAAAATTTTCTATTATAGAGAATGTTTTGTGGCTCTTGCTTGATACATTTGATACCATTACACCCATAGCCATAGAGCAAAGAAGCGTGGATAAATCAAATTTCTGAGCTATTCCACTAATCAACAATATAATACCTACAGTAAAACATAAAAGTTCAGTTTCAGTTTTAGCCTTATTGACTAGATATGATAACATTATGCCACAAATAGCTCCAACAAATAGAGATAAACATATTTCCATTAATGGGTGAAATGCCACCTTATAAATAGTAATCATTTCATGCTTAATGAAAACCTTAGCTATTGCAGAAGCAACAGCATATATCATCAAACATATAGCATCATCTACAGCAACAACTCCTAATAAAGTACTAGTTAGAGGGCCTTTAGCTTTATATTGCTTAATTACCATAACTGTAGCAGCAGGAGCAGTAGCAGATGAAACAGCACCTAAAATAAGAGCTGTAGACATGTCTTGTTTTAATAAAAGCATTATACCAGTTACTAAAATAAAAGCTCCAGAGGCCTCACATAAGGCAATTATAAAAATTGACTTACCAAGTTTTTTTAGAGTAGTGATTTTAAGTTCACTTCCAATATTAAAAGCAATTATACTTAAAGCTATAGTGCTTAAAAAAGACAAATTGTTAATCATACTATCATTAATAATATTAAAACCTGAAATACCAACTATTAATCCGGTGATAACATAACCTGCTACAGCAGGTATTTTAAGTAAATTCATAGATTTGCCTATTACTATACCAATAAGTAACGCAATACCTATGCTTAAAAAAGAATTCATATCAATACACCTCACAAATATATAAAATAGTGCACATTACTTACTAAAATAGTTACAACTTATTATTTCGAATACTCACAAAAAACACAGTTGTATTATTTGGGCAAAGCTGAATTTATTGCCAATTATATGTGCAAACCTGTCTTAGACCATCTAATATAGTACTCCTGTATAAGAAATTAGTAAAACTCTGTTTGTATTCATAAAAGTTTAAATTAATTTATTGAACACAATAATAATCAAATAAGTCACTAGAGCTTACAAATGCTCGATATTTCATAGTAATTAAAAAATTGATATACATTAGTATAATATAAAAAAAGACAATGTACACAAGGAAAACATTTGCCTAAAACTTGTAATATTGAACGAATTAAAATAAAAAACATTTACTATATACATAATAATAAAAATAAGATATTATATCTAATTGGTAAGACATAAGTCATATGGGAAAAGAGGAGTGAAAATGACAGAACAGGAAAAAAAGGAAATACTTAGAATAGCGCTATATGCTGGTGAAATAATCCTTGCAAATGGTGGAGAGACTTATAGAACAGAAGAGACTATAAATATGATTTGCAAATCAAAAAATATGAAGCATGTTAATTCATTTGTTACACCAACAGGCTTATTTATATCAGATGATAGATTAGATGGAATAAGCTTTATAAAAAGAGTAAAGAACAGAACAAATAATTTAGATAAAATAGCAAAAGTTAATAATTTTTCAAGGCAATTTGTTAACGGAGAAATTAAACAGTCAGAAGCAATAGAAATATTAAATGGTATTAATAATGAACAGAAGTATCCAGAATTAATAAGAATAGTTTCTACAGGACTTGCTTCAGCGTTTTTTTCATTGCTGTTTGGAGCTAATATAATAGAGTTCATAGTGGCTTTTGTAGCGGGTGTTGTTGGGATATTTGTAAATTGGAAAATAGAACGAGTTAGCAATACGAGTTTTTTAGCTAACATGGTAAGCGGAGCTATAACAGCTTGCATAGTAATAGTTACAAAAAAGCTTCATATCGTTAATAATATAGATGTGATAATAGTAGGTGGGATAATGCCATTAGTGCCAGGAGTAGCACTAAATAATGGTCTTAGAGACTTTATATCTGGAGATTTAGTAGCAGGAATTACAAGAGTAGCAGAAGCTGTTATGATTGCTATATCAATAGCTGCAGGAGTAGGTGCAGTTCTTAAGCTATCAGTATATATTACAGGGGGGGTAATATAATGATATTTGTAAAAGAGTTTATATTTGCCTTATTTGCTACAGTTGGTTTTTCAGTTATGTTTAATGTTCCAAAAAAACTACTCTTTCATGTAGGATTTACAGGGGCTATAGGATGGGTGGTATACAGCTATATAAATAGTTTCGCAAATCCAATAATTGCATCATTTATTGCATCTATTGCAATCAGTATATTAGGAGAAATACTTGCTCGTATAAAGAAAACACCTGTCACGGTTTTTGTGATACCTGGAATTGTACCGATAGTACCAGGTTTTGCGATGTATTTATCAGTTGCAAATATGATAAACAACAATTATTCAAAGGCTATCGATATAACAATACAAACAGCATTTACAGCAGTATCAATATCAGTTGGTATAATACTAGTAACATCAATCTCTAAGATACTCAAACATAGTAAGAGCAAATATTAATTTAAATTAATTTGAAGGATTAAAATAAATTATATATAATAGATTGTGATAATAAATCAACTGGAGGTGTATAGATGAAAAAAGGTGATTTTGTATGGGGATTGGCATTAATCGGATTTATACTTATTATGGTTTTACCAGCAACTCATGTAGTATTTGTTAAATTAACTACAGAGCATAAATTTATTGGAGGATTTATCAAATTTGCTATACTGTCAACTATGGGTGAATTATTAGCTATAAGAATTACATCATTAGAGTGGAAGATACCTAAAGGAATAATTTATAGAGCGTTAATATGGGGATTATTAGGTATGATTATAGTTTTAATGTTTGCAACTTATACAGGAGGAGTTAAGGGACTATTAATAACTGGTTTATTACCAGGAGGAGACTCGAAATTCTTATTTGCATTCTTTGTAAGTACAATAATGAATCTTACATTTGCACCAACTATGATGGCTTTTCATAGGATTACAGACACATATATTGACCTCAAATATGAACGTAAAGGTAAAGTATCTTTAAAAGAAGTAGTAACAAAAGTAGAATGGAGTAGTTTTGTTTCTTTTGTAATTTTAAAAACTGTACCATTTTTCTGGATACCAGCTCATACTATAACGTTTTTATTGCCAGAAGAATATAGAGTATTAGTAGCAGCAAGTCTATCTATAGCGTTAGGAGCTATACTTGCTTTCAGTAAAAAGAAAGCACAAACTGTAGAGCAATAATAAGCTATGGAAATTAAGACATGAAGCGAAGTAAACAGCTCGCTTATACATGTCTTTTTTTATTTGCTATAATAATAAAATATTACTCAAAAAAAATACATAATTATGATATACTTAACTTCAGAAGTAGCCAAGAGTTTTAGGAAGGAGTATGAAATGAATTGCTTAGAAGGCCTTAATGATAAACAAAAAGAAGCTGTCATGAAGACAGAAGGAGCAACATTAATACTGGCAGGAGCAGGTTCTGGTAAAACTAGAGTACTGACTCATAGAATTGCATATTTAATAACAGAGAAGGGGGTACGCCCCAATAATATATTAGCTCTAACATTTACAAACAAAGCCGCAAAAGAGATGAAGGAAAGAATAGAAAACCTATTACAGATGAACACATATAGCTTATGGGCAGGAACATTTCATTCAATATGTGTTAGAATTCTTAGAAGAGATATAGAAAGACTAGGATATAATACTAACTTTGTTATCTTCGATTATACAGATCAAAAGACAGTAGTGAAAAATTGTATAAAAGAATTAGATGTAAACCCAAAACATTATGAAGTAAAATCGATGATTAGCTTTATAAGCAATCAAAAGAATAAACTAACTAGTCCACAGGAGTACATCAAAGAGTTTTTTGGCGATTTTAGAGAACGCCAAAAAGGAGAAATATATGAGCTATACCAAAGCAAATTAAAATCAAATAATGCACTCGATTTTGATGATTTGATTACTAAAACTATAGAGTTATTTATAAATAATGAAGATATTTTAGACTATTATCAAGAAAAGTTTAGATATATACTTGTAGATGAGTATCAAGATACAAATTCAGCACAGTATGAGTTGATTAGATTGATAGGCAAAAAATATAAAAACGTTTGTGTAGTAGGAGATGCAGATCAATCAATATATGGGTGGAGAGGTGCTGATATCTCAAATATATTAGAGTTTGAAAAAGAATACACTAATTCAAAGATAATAAAACTAGAGCAGAACTATAGATCCACAAAGAATATACTGAACGCCGCAAATTATGTTATAGATAATAATATGAACAGAAAGAAAAAAAATCTTTGGACAGAACAAGAAGATGGTAAACCACTATGTTTATATAATGCAGAAAGCGAATTGCAGGAAGCTAGTTTTGTAGTAGACAGAATACAGAATATCAGAGATATAGAGAACTACTTTTATAAGGATTTTTGTATACTTTACAGGACAAATGCACAGTCTCGTATACTAGAGGAAATGTTAATAAAGAGAAATATTCCATATAAGATAGTTGGAGGGCTAAAATTCTACGATAGAAAAGAAATAAAGGATATAGTAGCATATTTGAGATTAATACAAAATCCACTTGATGATGTAAGTTTTAAGAGAATAGTTAATACTCCAAAGCGTGGTATAGGATTAAAAACAGTAGAAAAAGTTCAGGATTATTGCAATAATACAGGAGAAAGTTTATATAGCGCTATATTAGACGTACAAGATATAGGAGGTCTATCAAAAGGGGCAATAGCCAAGCTTGAGAAGTTTTCATTATTAATAAGCAAGTTCATTGCGATGAAAGAAATAATGGGAGTAAAAGAACTAATCGAAGCAATAATAAATGATATAGGATATATTAAAGAGTTAGAAGAACAGCAAACGTTAGAAGCAGAAAGTAGGATAGAAAATATTAAGGAATTTATATCAGTTGCAGTTAACTATGAAGAAAATGAAGGAGAGAAATCTTTAGAAGATTTTCTAGCAAATATTTCTCTGTTATCAGATATTGATAAAACCGATGAAACAGTGAACAATTCAGTTACACTCATGACTTTTCATAGCTCTAAAGGGTTAGAATTTCCTATAGTATTTATGACTGGAATGGAGGAAAATGTCTTTCCGTTGTCGAGAGCTATATTTGAGGACGATGAGCTAGAAGAAGAAAGAAGACTCTGCTATGTGGGAATAACAAGAGCAGAAAAACAACTGTTTCTAACTCATACAGATAGAAGAATGTTGCATGGGAAGAGTCAATTTAATGCACCATCAAGATTTTTAGAGGAAATACCTAGAAATTTGATAGAAGAGTATCTAGGAGAAAAAGCAAATAAAAGAAAACAGATAAGAGAAGGAATGAAAAAACAAGAAGGAAAACTCTTTAAAGGTCATGTATATAGGCATGAAACCATTAAACCAGCAATAAATGATATAGAAAATAGTACTAACATAGCAATAGGTACAAAAGTTAACCATAAAGTGTGGGGAATAGGAACGATTGTTCAAGTTAAAGGAGAAGGAGAAAAAACAGAAGTAACAGTTGCATTCAAGAACAAAGGTATAAAAAAGCTAATGCTTTCATTTGCACCTATTGAGATAATATAGGCCACACGTTAACAAGAGGAGGTTGAGTAAAATAGATAAGATGGATAGAGTAAACTGGCTAATAGATAAATTAAACACATACAATTATCATTATTATACATTAGATAACCCAATAGTCAGTGATAGTGAATACGATGCATTATATGATGAACTAGTTAAATTAGAGAAAGAGACAGGATATATAGCAAACAATTCTCCAACACAAAGAGTAGGAGGCAACATCCTAGAAAAATTTCAAAAACACAACCATTTAGCACCGCTCTTTAGTCTTGACAAAGCCCAAAGCTATGAAGAACTTAAAGACTGGGATAAACGCGCAAAAAAATTAATAAACCAATATAATACATCAAACGAAGACAAACTTCCTAGTCCTATATATATTATGGAGTATAAGTTTGATGGACTCAGATTAATTTTGACATACCAAAACGGATTGTTAATCCAAGGTGCGACAAGAGGTAACGGCACGACAGGAGAAAGTATACTACCACAGATAAAAACAATAAAATCAGTTCCTCTAGATATAGATTTTAAGGGTACAATTGAAGTACAAGGAGAAGGAATGATGCCACTTTCTGCCCTAGAAGAATACAACAAAATAGCTGATGAGCCTTTAAAAAATGCTAGAAATGGTGCAGCTGGTGCGCTGAGAAATTTAGACCCTAGTGTTACAGCAAAGAGAAATTTAATAGCATATTTTTATAACATAGGTTATATAGAAGGTAAAGAATTTAAAACACATTTAGAGATGATAGATTTCTTAAAAGAGAATAGATTTAACGTAAGTAAATATATTAAGAAATTTGACAATATAGAAGATGTAATAAAAGAAATAGAGATAGCTAAAGAAGAAAGAGAAAAATTAGATGTATTAACAGATGGCTTAGTAATCAAAGTAAACGATATGAAAACAAGAGAGATATTAGGTTACACACAAAAATTCCCTAGATGGGCAGTTGCATATAAATTCAAGGCAGAAGAGGTAACTACAGAGCTTTTAGATGTAGTATGGAATGTTGGTAGAACAGGTAAAGTTACACCTACAGCATTGTTAGAACCTGTAGATATTGGAGGGGTTACAGTTAAAAGAGCCACTCTCAATAACTGTGATGATATAACACGAAAAAAAGTTAAAATTGGATCTAGAGTATGGATAAGAAGATCAAATGATGTTATTCCTGAAATTATGGGAATCGTACAAGAAGACGAAGCTAGGACTACAGATATTAAAAAACCAAATCATTGTCCTTCTTGTGGGAGTGAGTTAGTTAAAGAAGGAGTGCACATTTTTTGTCCTAACTCATTATCATGTAAACCACAATTAATATCAAGATTAGTTCATTTTGCAAGTAGAGATGCAATGAACATAGAAGGATTTAGTGAAAAAACTGCAAGACAGCTATTCGAAGAAATACACTTAAAAGATATACCTGGGTTATATGAGTTAAAAATTGAGGACTTAATAGGACTTGAACGATTTGGAGAAAAGAAAGCAGATAATTTAATAAATGCTATAAATGCAAGTAAACAATGCAAATTGGAATCATTCATATACGCACTGGGGATTCCAAATGTAGGAAAAAAGACAGCTGGTGATTTGGCAAATAACTTTAAATCATTAGAAAATATTAAGAAATCTTCATATGATGAATTAATATTAATAAACGATATCGGGAATAAAGTAGCTGAAGATATCATAGAATTCTTTAACGATGAAAAAATAAACAAGAGCATAGAAAAAATGTTACAAATGGGTATTAAACCGGTTTACGAAGAAATAGAGAAGAGTACGGATTCGATTTTCTCAGGAAAAACTATAGTTGTTACAGGGACATTAGAGGGGATTTCTAGAAAAGAAATCAAAAATATCATAACTAAATTAGGTGGAAATGTCTCAAGTAGTGTCAGTAAAAAGACAGATTATGTTATAGTTGGAGAAAATCCAGGATCTAAATTCATAAAAGCAGAACAACTAGGAATAAAGATAATAGACTTTGATGAGTTCACTGGTATTATGAGAAATATAGACAGATAAAGATAAAGGGCTAATATGCCGTGGCGAATTACGACTAAATCAGACAAAATTCAAGAATATATATTAAAATAAATGTATTAATATACCTTCAATAAGCCTAAATTACGCATATTAGCTCATAAATTACGAAAAATTAATAAATATTTAAAGAAAATTCTATTGTAAAATCTTCAAATTTACAGTATCCTTAAATAAGGATGCACTAATCAAATTTATTTCGACGCATAGTTAAAAGGAGTGTCTGTTGTTTGTTTTCAGAAAATTTGAAACTTACAATCAATTACAAGGTTTAGACATATGGCTGTCTATTTATCTGATTGACACATCAAAATTTAGCTTTTTTTAACGTACGAAATATTCAGAAATTTTTTAATTTTTCAAACTTTATAAAAATGGAGGGGTGTTATATGTTATGTTAAGGTATATTATTAAAAGAACTTCAATTGCAATTCTAACTCTTTGGGTAATAATAACGATTACCTTTATCTTAATGAATTCAATTCCAGGTGATCCTTTCACAAGCGAAAAGAAAATTGATCCAGAAATACTAAAACTAATGAAACAAAAGTATGGACTGGACAAGCCGCTAATTCAGCAGTATGGAATTTATTTAAAAAACTTATTAAAAGGAGATTTAGGGCATTCACTAAAGTATAAGACAAGAACGGTTAACGAGATGTTGCTAGATGGTTTTAAAAATTCTTCTAGGCTTGGAGTGCTTGCATTGTCATTAGGTTTATTAGTAGGAATAACCTTTGGTATTATAGCAGGTATAAATCGGGGGAGATTTTTTGACTTTTTTGTAATACTAATAGCCATAGTAGGAGTATCCGTTCCAAACTTTGTTTATTCGGCATTGTTCCAATATTTCTTTGCAGTAAAGATTAGATTATTTCCGGTTGCCAGATGGGGAACAAAGATGCACTATGTATTACCAGTACTTGCATTAGGTTCAAGGTATATAGCAAGTATAGCTAGGATGATGAGAACTAGTATGTTGGATGTACTAGGACAAGATTACATTAAGACTGCAAAAGCTAAAGGGTTATCAAAATTTGTAGTTATAACAAAGCATGCAATAAGAAATGCGATATTACCAATAATCACAATGGTTGGAGTTTATTTAGCGGGTATACTTGTAGGTTCATTTATCGTTGAAAAAGTATTTGCAGTACCTGGTATGGGTAAATATTTGATAATGGCAATAAAACAGAATGACTACACAGTTATTATGGGTACAACTATTTTCTATGCAGCAATACTGGTATTCATGATGCTTGTTATAGATATATTATATGGGTTGATAGACCCACGTATAAAACTGGACTAAAGGAGGGATAAAGGAATGGAAAATGTTAAACTGGAAAAAGACATGTTTAAAGTAATAGGAAAAGATATAGAAAAGGCTGACAAGATAGTTAGACCAAGTATGACATACTGGCAAGATGCAAGAAGAAGATTAAAAGCAAATAAGATGGCAATGTTAGCTTTGGTAATACTTAGCGTGGTCATTCTATTTACAATATTTGCACCGATGTTATCAGAACATACCTATGATCATCAAGATTTTGCCCACAAAAACGAGTTTTCGTCCTCTAGTCACTTCTTTGGAACTGATAATTTGGGTAGAGATTTATGGGTAAGATGTTGGAGAGGTGCAAGAGTTTCATTGTTTATAGCTGTTGTTGCAACAGCGATTAACGTAACAATTGGAATACTATATGGAGGTATAGCTGGATATCTAGGAGGATATGTAGATATAATCATGATGCGTATAGTAGAGGTAATATACTCAATACCATCAATGCTATGGATGATACTTTTACTGTTAGTTTTAAAACCGGGTTTAAAAACTATAATAATCACAATATCAGCAACGGGTTGGGGAGGAATGGCTCGTTTAGTTAGAGGGCAGGTACTCCAAATTAAACAAATGGAATTTGTAATGGCTTCAAAAACTTTAGGGGCTAGCTCGATTAGAGTTATATTAAGGCATCTAATACCGAATGCAATGGGGCCAATAATAATCAGTCTTACATTCCAAGTACCTGGAGCTATTTTTACTGAAGCTATGCTTAGTTATTTAGGACTTGGTATACAGCCACCAAATACAAGTTGGGGATCACTTGCTAATGCAGGAACAAAAATGTTACTTGTTTTCCCTTATCAATTATTTTTCCCAGCACTTTTAATCTGCATAACAATGCTAGCTTTTAATCTTTTTGGTGATGGATTAAGAGATGCGTTAGATCCAAGGTTGAGGAAATAAGGAGGGAGGACAAATATGAGTAAAGGAAAACAATTATTAAAGGTAGATAATCTAAAAGTGTCCTTTGACACTTATGCTGGAGAAGTTCAAGCAGTAAGAGGCGTTAGTTTTTATGTTAATGTTGGAGAAACATTAGCTATAGTTGGAGAATCTGGGTGTGGAAAATCGGTAACAGCTCAGAGTATAATGCAATTAATCCCTATGCCTCCAGGACGTATAAAAGAAGGTAGTGCAGTATTTAACGGCAAAGATCTGGTGAAGTTTTCAGATAGACAGATGGAGTCAGTAAGAGGAAGAGACATCAGTATGATTTTCCAAGATCCTATGACGTCTTTAAATCCAACAATGAAAATAGGAGATCAAATAGTAGAAGGCCTTATAAAACACCAAAAAATGAAAAAATCAAAAGCATGGAAGAAAGCAGTTGAAATGTTACATCTAGTTGGAATACCAAAGCCAGATAAGAGAGCTAAACAATATCCACATGAATTTAGTGGTGGTATGAGACAGAGAGCAATGATAGCTATAGCACTAGCTTGTAATCCGAAGTTATTAATAGCTGATGAGCCGACTACTGCATTGGATGTTACTATTCAAGCTCAGATAATAGATTTAATGCAAGATTTACAAAAGAAAATGGACACCGCAATAATAATAATAACACATGACTTGGGTGTTGTAGCAGATATAGCTGATAGAATAGCAGTTATGTATGCTGGAATAATTATAGAAACTGGTACTGCAAACGAGGTGTTTTATAACCCACAGCATCCTTATACATGGGGATTATTACAATCAGTTCCTAGATTAGATATAGGAGATAAGATGAGGTTAGTTCCAATAGATGGAACACCACCAGATTTATTCGCTCCTCCAGTTGGATGTCCTTTTGCTGCAAGGTGTGATTATGCAATGCAAATTTGTAAAAAGGAAATGCCAGATCATACAAACATGACTGATAGTCACAGTGTACGCTGTTGGTTAAAACATGATATGGCACCTGATGTTGAAAATCCATTCAGTAAGGGGGCGAAATAATGAGTTTGGATATAAATAAGATTGAGTACGAAAATAATGAAACACTTATACAGGTAAGAAATCTTAAGAAATATTTTAACGTAGGTAGAGGCTTAAAGCTAAAAGCAGTGGATGATTTATCTTTTGACATAAAAAAAGGAGAAACTTTAGGTCTTGTTGGAGAATCAGGTTGTGGTAAATCAACAACAGGTAGAACAATAATCAGGCTATACGAGGCAACAGGTGGAGAAGTAATATTTGATGGAATGAACGTTCATAAATTGAATGATGATCAACGTATAAATTTCACAAGAAGTGCACAGATGATATTTCAAGACCCGTATGCTTGTCTAAATCCTAGGATGACCGTTACAGATATTATTGGTGAAGGAATAGATATACACAGACTGTATACTGGTGAAGAGAGACAAAAGAGAATATATGAATTGCTAGAGTTAGTTGGTCTTAATAGAGAGCATGCTAGTAGATTCCCTCATGAATTTAGTGGTGGTCAAAGACAGCGTATAGGTATAGCAAGAGCGCTAGCTATAGAGCCAAAATTTATAGTTTGTGATGAGCCTATATCAGCGTTAGATGTTTCAATACAAGCTCAGGTTGTAAACTTACTAGAGGATTTACAAAAAGAACTTGGTTTAACATACTTGTTTATAGCGCATGACTTGAGTATGGTAAAACATATATCCGATAGGATTGCAGTTATGTATCTAGGTTCTATGATGGAACTTACTACAAGTGATAAGTTATATAACAATCCGATGCATCCATATACTAAAGCGCTATTATCAGCAGTACCGATACCAGACCCTGAGAAATCAAAATCACGTAACAGAATCATGTTAGATGGAGACGTACCAAGTCCAATAAACCCACCGCCAGGGTGTAAGTTTCAAGCAAGATGTAGCTTATGCAGTGATATATGCAAAAAAGAAGCTCCAAAACTAAAAGAAGTAGAAAGTGGCCATTTTGTGGCGTGTCATAAAGTAGGATAGTATGTGTAGAAACACATGTCATAAGAAGCCTAGTGAAACCTAGCTTCTTATGGTGTTGATTATTACGCTTTTGTAACAATGATATGAATGTTACGATACAAAACTATTTGTATATGCAACTTAGAACTGATGGAATTCATTATTTTGGCAAAATTTGTTACATTATGAGATTCTAAACGCGGTAAAGCGCCTTATAAACATGTTTTTAGAATAAGCTAAATTTTTCAACAATTCTAAAAATTGAAACATTAGCTTGACAGCATTTAAAAAAATACCTATAATAATCTTATATGGTGTAGTATTATTAAATGTATTATATACGTAAATGCTGAAATAATAAATATCAATCTTGTGAATAGACCAAAAGTCGCTAGGAGGTGGATACTTATTACAAAAATGTAACTTGATTTGCAGATTTGTAACAAAATAATTTTATGAATTTTAAGGGGGATATTATTATGACAAAAAGCAAAATAATGGCTTTGATGCTTGTTTTTGTTATGTTATTTACTGTAGTATTAGTTGGATGTGGAGAAGACAAACCTGTTGATAAACCAAATAACCAACCATCAGGAGATGACAAGGATAATAATGATAATAATGATGAAGAAAGTAACACAAATCAAGATGGTGAAGAACTTGCGGAAGAGCAAGTATTAAGAATTAACTATGGAACAGAACCTCCAGGGTTAGACCCACAAGTAGTAACTGGAACTACTTCTTTCTCAATTATAAAGGCTACAAGAGAGGGTCTTATAAGACTAGGAGCAAATGGTGAAATAACAAAAGGTTCTGGTCTAGCAGAAGATTGGACAATAAGTGAAGACGGTCTGAAATATACATTTAAATTAAAAGATGTTAAATGGTCAGACGGAACACCTATAACATCTGAAGATTTTAAATTTGCATGGTTAAGAGCACTTTCACCAGAGACAGCTTCAGAGTATGCATATATGTTATATCATATTAAAGGTGGAGAGGCATATCACGACAAAAAAGGAAGCAGAGAAGATGTTGCAATAAAGACTCCGGATGCTAAGACTATTGAAGTTGAACTAGTTAGACCAACTCCTTTCTTCTTAGAGTTGACTGCTTTTGGTACGTATGTTCCAGCACAAAAAGCTGCTGTTGAGAAATACGGTGACCAATATGCTGCAGATGCAGACAAGATGGTATATAGTGGTCCATTTATTATAAAAGAGTGGAACCATGATCAAAATATAGTACTTGAAAAGAACCCTAATTACTGGGATAAAGATTCAGTTAAATTAGAGCGTATCGAAGGAGATATGATTGGAGATAACAACTCTATAGCAAACTTATATGATACAGGCGGATTAGATTTTATAGCTGTAGCTGATGAATTTATAGATAAGTATAAAAGCACTGATGAATACGCTATAGTTCCATCTGCAACTACTTGGTGGTTACAATATAACTTAACAGACAAAATTATGTCAAACTACCATATAAGAGCAGCTTTATCTCAAGCACTAGATGCAGAGGGATTTGTTAAGAATGTTAAGAATGGTGTTGGATTAGCAGCTAAAGGGTTAACTGTTCCGACGTTTGCAGGAAAAGGTGGCAAGACTTTTGGTGAATGTTTAGAAAGTAAGAGATTACCATTTGATGTTGCAGCTGCAAAAGACCATCTTGAAAAAGGTTTAGCAGAGTTAGGTATGACTAAAGAAGAGTTACAAGAAGAGTTAACATTCTTAGCTGGAGATACTGGTGGATGGATGTTAATGACAGAAGCATTCCAACAAATGTGGAAAGATAACTTAGGTTTAGATATATTTGTTCAAAATGTTTCCTTTGCAATCAGACTTGATAAATACAACAAGAAAGACTATAAATTTAGTTTAGCTGGTTGGGGAGCTGACTACAATGATGCATTGACATTTATGGATATGTTTGTTACAGATGGAGGAAACAATGATGCATACTTCAGTAACAAAGAATATGATGAATGTATAAAAACTGCTATAGAAGGTACAGGAGACGAGAGAATAGATGCTATGTTAAGAGCGGAAGATATATTATCAGAGGAACTTGCTATATATCCTGTATACCATACAGTAGCAGATATAGTTCAAAGACCATACGTAAAAGGTATAATAAGACCTGCATGTGGTACATCTGAATACAAGTGGGCATATTTATTAAAGCATTAATTTGAGATTAAAGGATCCCAAAAATTTGGGGTCCTTTTTATTGCTTATTAGTATAGAAACATTATTAATATCACAAATTAGCATACTGATTATGAAACATTAAATAGAGTGACAGGGTGTCACTCTATTTAATGTTTCATAATAAAAAAATATACTTAGTTAATAATAAGATTAAATGATAGTTTAGAGGTGATAAATTGTTTAAAGAAAGATTATACGAGAATATAGTTTACCATATAGCACCAATACATGATTTAGATAAGATATTGACAAAAGGTATAGTTTTTGATGATAAAATTACATATGAAGTAAAATACAAGAAATTTCATGAATTTATTGATAACTGTAAGACAGATGATGTACCAGAGTGGGTAATACGAAAAAAAGCAATTTTCGCAAGTTTAGAGCTTAGTAATCATTCAGGGTGGCATTCACATAGTGTCATATTAGCTTTAAAAGTTGATCCTAAAAAATGTTGGATAGCTAATGAAAATATAGCAAATGAATGCTATGAACCATTTATTCTAAAAAACGTAAAAGACTTTAGCAAATCCGAAAATTATATAATAGAAACATGCAAACGCAAAGCAAAGTCGTATTGGAGTACGTCATGTAGCTACGAACAAAATCTTAGTGAGAGACATGACATGAAGTGTGGCTATGATTGTGAAGTAATGGTATTTCATGAAATTAAGCCTGAAAATATTATACCTCTTGCAATAGTTTCAGATCATAAAATTATGAGTATAGATCAATGGAAAGAATTGCTGTATGTGTAAAATACAATACGATTCATAACGAATACATTACAAATATATCAGAATATTACAAATGGTCGCAAAACAGTTAAGATACCATTACAAACTAAGCATATTGATTGACTGTAATAAGTAGAAATGTTATAAGTAATTAAAGAAGTATGTAATTAAGTTAGCATATTATCCCATATACAAAACAATTGGATAGGTGATGATATGAAAAAAATATTTATAACAGCTTTACTATGTATAGTAATGATATTTGCTTTTTCTGTAATGAGTTATTCTGCATATAATCAATCTTTTGAAGAAGTTCAGGTTGATGGGCAAAATGTCAAGTTAGAAAAGATTGATGTGTTAATAAATGGAGAAATGCTAAACTCTGATGTACCTCCACTCTTATACCAATCCAGAACTATTATTCCAATAAGATTCGTTGCTGAAAAACTCAATTCGAAAGTTTACTGGGATAATAAAAGCAAAGAAGCAACTATAAAAACTGCAAACAAAAACATTGTAATCAAAATTGACAGTAAATACATATTAGTCAATGGAAAAAATAAAACACTTCCTTATGATGTTCCTGCAAAAATTATGAATAGTAGAACAATGATACCTTTAAGATTTGTTGCTGAGGAGTTAGGATATAAAGTTGGTTGGGATAACAATTTAAGAAAAGGGTTAATAACTAGCGCCCCTATTATAAAACCAGTAGCTAATACTATAATAAATATTGATAATAAAATGGTAGATGATAGAAGAGCGGTTATTATAGAAAGTACAAGTATGCCACTATATAATGTTTTAATGCTTGGAAATCCAAATAGACTAGTCCTAGATATGCTAGATACATCAATAGGAAAAGCTAAAAATCAATATGAATATAAAACAGACAAGCTCAAAGGAGTAAGAGTCTCTCAGTTTGAACCAGATAATTTATATGATAGCGATGATATAATCGTTAGAACGGTATTTGATTTAGATAGTAATCTAAATAATACTAATTTAATAATAGAACAAGATCAAAATAAAATATATTTTTATGCGGATAATAAGCTATTAAAAGGACTTAATTACAAAAATAACAATGATATTGGTAGATTAATAATAGACAGCAGAACATCTAGTGATGACATAGTCGAATATAACGCAAATACAAATTCACTAAGCTTGATTATGAATAGTAATGATAATAATCTAAATAACAGTGTACTTATTCTAAATGATTCTATGATTGAAAATATTGTAGTAAAGAATAAAGATGGTCAAAAAAACATAAATATTATATTAAAAAATAATATAAGTTACAATATTAAAAAAGCAGATAATAGTATAGAGTTAGAATTTAAAAAGATAACTGATACAAAGAATAAATATACTATAGTAGTAGATGCTGGACATGGTGGACAAGATCCAGGAGCTATTTCGCCAATCAATGGTGTAAAAGAAAAGGATTTAAATCTAAAAACAGCATTGTTGCTAGAAGAAAAGCTAAAAAGTATGGGTTTTAATGTAATTATGACTAGAAGAACAGATGTATTGATAAATCTGTATGAGAGAGCGTATATTGCAAATAGAAATAATGCAGATGCATTTATAAGTATCCATTATAATTATAACAATGATAGTTCTATAGATGGCATACAAACTCTCTATTGTCCATCGTACAAAAGTGAAGTCAAGCAAAATGACCAATATCCTTTTGCAGAGTATATGCATAGAAACTTATTGACTGGATTAAATGCGCAAGATAAGGGGATAAAAAGAAGACCAGAATTAGTAGTAACTAGAGAAACAGCAATGGATGCAGCACTTTTAGAGCTTGGGTTTCTGAGTAATGCATCTGATACGTATAAGGTATGTTCGCCCCAATATAGAAAGAAAATAGTCAATGCTATAGCAGATGCAATAGCAAGAAAATTTAAAATTAAATAATTCATATAAAAGAGCGTTGTATTGCAAATTTTATTTGTTAATGCAATAGCTCTTTTTTCATCTAAAAGACATATTGCTGTAAGATTATGCATATTATAAAAAAAGTGTACAAAGCCTGAATTATATAGATTCATCAAAGTTCCATTAATAATTCAGGCATAGTATTTGTTGTTGCTTAATATAATTTATATATAGTGTAGTAAATTCCAAGGGGGGATAGCATGAATATTAAGAAAATAAGCATATTTTTACTGTTAATCGCTATGATGGTATCTTGTATAAGTGGTTGCAATATTATTAATAAGGCAGATGATGTAAGTGACAATGAAGAAGATATCAAGGTAGTAAAAAGTGATGATGAATTTGAAGTAACAACTGATGAAAACATGAGAAACACAGTATTATACTATAAGAATGAAAATGGTTTTATAGTACCTGTTATGAGAAAAATACCTTGGGAAGAAGGAATAGCAAAGGCAGCGTTAAGAAATATAACGGATAGTCCTACAGTAAGAGAGGATATTAATGCAATAGGTTTAGAACCAATAATACCAGCAGGAGTAGGTATCAAAGGTATGTCTATAGACAAAGAAACAGGGGTATGTAATGTTGATTTTACAGATGATATATTGAACTATGATACTGAAGACGATGAGTACAATCTTGTTAAAGGTATTGTTTACACATTAACAGAGTTCCCATCAATTTCAAAAGTAAAGATATTAATCAATGGTAAATCAAATACTATGAAATTTGGCACAAAACTTTCTCAGGCTCTATTAAGAGAAGATATAAACTATATGGCTGCAGAAGGTGAGCATGCTTCAAAAGTTGTAGTATATTATAAAAGTACTACAAATGGAGAATATGAATATTATGTACCTGTAACAATACCGATACTTGCACCTAATGCTAATGTAAGTTCAGCACTTCAAGCTTTGTTTGATGGGCCACCTGAATTTTCAGGATTATACACAGATATACCAGGTGGAGTTGCTTTGCAAGGGATAGAAGTTAACAATAGTATTGCATATGTTGATTTATCAGTTGAAGATATAAGCTTATTGAAAGATCAAGCCACTTATGATGCTATGTCAACAAATATAGGTTTGACATTAGAACAGTTTAATGAGATTGCAGAGATTAAGATAATGATAGATGGCCAGACACTAGAAGAAGCAGGACTTGATTTAGTTGATGATAATGCAATTCCAGTATTCGCAAATGAATATTAAACAAAATGGGTAAAATAAAAGTGGCAGTAGCTGTCGCTTTTATTTTTTTATATATTATTAGATATGTTATCTAGAAAAAAGTACAAACATTTGTTATTATATTAGTAATAAAGAAGATAGGAGAGAAATTGATGAACAGGATAGATGGAAGAAAATTTGATGAAAAAAGAAAAGCAAAAATAACAAGAGGGTATTTGAAGCATCCAGATGGATCGGTGTTGATAGAGATGGGAGATACCAAAGTTATATGTACAGCAATGCTTGAGGAAAAAGTGCCTCCTTTTTTAAGGAATACAGGAAAAGGATGGATAACAGCAGAATATTCAATGCTACCAGGTTCAACTATAACTAGAAAAGTGAGAGAAGCAAGTAAAGGTAAGTTAGAAGGAAGAACACAAGAGATAAAAAGACTAATTGGCAGATCGCTTAGAGCAGTTGTTGATCTAGATGCACTTGGAGAAAGAACAATTTGGATAGACTGTGATGTTTTACAGGCTGATGGAGGGACTAGAACTGCTTCTATAACAGGAGCATTTGTTGCTTTAGTAGAAGCACTATATAAGCTGAAAGAAAAGGGAGATATAGAAACAATACCTATCAAGAATTATATATCTGCGATAAGTGCAGGAATAGTTAATGGCGAGGCAATACTTGATTTATGCTACCATGAAGATTCTAATGCAGATGTAGACATGAATGTAGTAATGACTGGAGACGGAGATTTTGCAGAAGTACAAGGAACTGGAGAAGGTGACACATTTAATATGGGGCAACTAAACAAAATACTAACATTAGCTATAAAGGGAAATAAAGAATTGATAGAGCTTCAAAAAGAAGCATTAGGAGATATCTCAAATTACATATAGGGGAGAATAATATGATAAAACTAGTTGTTTCAAGTGGTAATCAACATAAAATACAAGAGATTAAAGAAATTCTTAGAGAACTGCCTATAGATATAGTATCGAAAAACGATGTCGGCTTTAAAGATTTTGAAGTAGTAGAAGATAAAAGTACATTAGAAGGAAATGCAATAAAAAAAGCAGTAGAGCTATCAAAGAAAGTTGAAGGTTTAGTAGTAGCAGATGACACAGGACTATTTGTAGATGCGCTTAATGGAGCTCCAGGAGTATTTTCATCAAGATATGCAGGAGAAAACGTAACATACGAAGATAATAACAAAAAGCTCCTAAAAGAACTTGAAAACATTCCTATCAATAAAAGATCAGCAAAGTTTAAAACGATAATAGCTATAGCTAAAAATGGAGAAATAATTAAAACTATAGAGGGTGAATGTAAAGGGAGGATAGCAAATACTAAATCAGGAAGCTCAGGGTTTGGGTACGATCCACTTTTTATTGTTGATGAATATAATAAAACATTTGCTGAATTAGGAGATGAAATCAAAAATAAAATCAGCCATAGAGCAAATGCATTAATAAAACTAAAAGGTGAGTTAACTGTGCTTTTGGGGGAAAATACTAATGAAGATCATTGTAGTAAGTGACACACACGGAGCGACGCATAAAGTGACATCTCTATTATCAAAGTTAGAAGGAATAGATTTAGTGATACACTTAGGAGATTATTTAAAAGATATGGTTAAAATAGAAAATACTACAAAAATAAAGAATATAAAGATAAAAGGTAACTGTGATTTGTTTAGTGCTAATTTTGAAGAAATAGAAGAGAAGGTAATAAAACTAAAAGATAAGAAGTTTTTGTTGACTCATGGGCATAGATATAGTGTAAAAAACGGACTTGGCAATTTATACTATCGAGCAAAAGAACTTGATGTAGATGTAGTGCTATTTGGACACTCTCATATTTCCTATAATGAAGTCCATGATGATATTTTGTTTCTAAATCCTGGTAGTCCTTCTATACCAAAGGGAGGGACAAAAGCAAGTGTAGCATTAATTACGATAGATGATATAATAACAAGTGATATAATAGAACTAGAAGATTATAATATATAATAACTGTAAAGTAAGACATAGCAGAAATTAAGTTATATAGATAAAATCAGCATGACAACAATAGTGTAATATAGCTTTATAAAATTGACATATAAATGCAAAACTGTTATAATGGTTTATTGTCAGAATAATATTAAAGACAGAGATGTAATGTTTAATTTATTTTCTAAGAAGATATGCACCATTAGCTCAATTGGATAGAGTGGCTGGCTTCGAACCAGTTGGTTGGGGGTTCGAGCCCCTCATGGTGCACCATGCTAATGTAAGCGAAATAGCGAATCGTACAAATAGTGCGGTTTGTTATTTTGTTTTATATATTAGTCTTTGGGGACGATTTGGGGACAGAATTAGATAAACAAAAAAGGCTATTCCCCGAACATAATCCCCTCCATTTTTTCAGCTACTATTTTATCGACGGACTTCAATGAATGTGAGTAGATGTGTGGCTATGTCCAAGACGTGATGACAAAGCTTCTACCTTTGATTGCACCTTTTACAGCCAAAGTTGTGTATTGCAAGGCTAACAGAGGTGGAAGCCATAAAGGCGTGGGTAACTATCTAGTTCTCGAAGATATAAACAGCACCACGCGAGTTATGTTTGCACCCTAGTCGAGATACCTAAACTGACTAAAAGACAAATAGTTAAACAAGGGGAGATAATTGCTCATACTGGAAATAGTGGAGAATCAAAAGGAGCGCACGTCCACATGGAAATTCACCAAGAAGGATTCAAGTTCGAGAGTCAAGCCACAAGAACACTGGGGGAAAGCACAGAGACAGAAGCTTATCGACAGGGGCATTGATATTAACGAAGGAAGATATGACGAACCAATGACACGTGCTGAGGGAATGGCTCTTAACAATAAAACACTAGACAAAGTAGAATAAGCAGGGTAGAAAAAATGATAAACAAATAAAAGATCACTAACAAGGCTAGTTAAAAACAACTAGCCTTTAATAATGATACATTATAAATAAATTGAAGATTGTTGCATAAACATAATATCCCCCCGTACATAAATAAAGGAATTTAATAACATTTATAGAATAAAAAATAGTATGAAATGGTGTGAAAATGGTATAAATTTGGTGTAAAAATTGACTTGGGGGGATTTACAAATGTCGTACTTTATGAATACAGTACCTAATATTGAGGGAAACAAAGGATTAAGAATACCTAAGATAAGAATATACGCTATAATGGCACTATAATTGTAATAGAATATAAAGGGGATTGATAGAGTACGATAGATTATTTCGACTAGCTAGTCATTTCTAATGGCAAAATCGCCTATATCTTTTAAAACAATTATCGGGGAAGATAATAAATTTAAGTAAAAGATATAAGCGACTTCATACACTAGCATATTACAATCAATAATCAATCATGTTAGGAAAAATGTTCCTACAAGTGATTATACAACACATCGAATCAGCAATTCAAGCAAGATACCGATACTTAATAAACGTGCAATAGGCGTGTAACAAACGTCTTATTTCTTTAACTTTCTTTGTCAATAATAAACAAAGCCACCCAAAGAGTGGCTTCTATTAATATTATAGCTTACATAACCAGTATAAGTATAGCATATAGGGCTAGCATAAGCTAGTCTTTTTAATACGGCGGATTTTTTTCAACAAAAACAGTTGCGCTCCCTTCTATTAAATTTTCACGGTTGTTGCATTTGCAGGGGCCACAATACTTTCTACACGCAATGATAGAACTTGTACTTATTTTCTTTTTTAGATTCTTCATACAAACCCTCCTTTCCAATAATATCTAATTAAATTATACATTATATAGGTGAGAATGTAAATGTATTCCAAATCGACAACTAACACTGAACTACATTAATGTTTATGTAAAGTAGCTTTTCTCTACAAAATAAAATCGCCTATATCCAGGTAATAGGGAAAAGAATAGGCGATTTATATAATAAACATATAATTCATACATATTAGGAATTTCCTAATAGAATAATTATAACATACCTAATTGGCACTTCAAGACTTAAAAATAAACATAATTGGTAAAAATACTTTAAAATACAAAGCTACAATGGCACTATAATTGTAAAAGACAAGCTTATGCTAGTCTTTTCTTATGCAAAAAAAGTAACACGAGCCTTATTATACAATTAATTACATAAATTAAAAATAAAGGAATTAAAAATATAAAAATAGAACTCTATATAATAGTTAAAAAAATAAAGGGAGATGTTTTATATGAGAAAAAATAACAAAAGATTAGCATTATTATTTATTGTTATAATGACAATGGCATTTAGCAGTATTGCGACATATGCAAGTTCTGAGACTCATTTGCGGTCATGGCCACTTCTTAAACAAGGCCATAAAGGAACTAACGTTAGAACTTTACAGTATCTTTTAATATCCAAAGGTTTTGATTTATGCCCTGATGGCGATTTTGGCGGAGCCACAAGATCAGCAGTAAAAAGATTTCAGGAATTAAAAGGATTAAAACAGGATGGTATAGTTGGGAAAGATACATGGTCAAAATTAATAGTCCTGTTAAGGTACGGGGATCAATGCAGTGCTGTTAAAGGCTTACAGTATCAGTTGAGAATGAAATATGGGTATGGATTGACTATTGATGCAGATTTTGGACCTAGAACAGAACTTTGCGTTAAAGATTTTCAACGTAGAGTAGGGGTTGTGGCAAATGGCGAAGTTGGTCATTTAACATGGTACTATCTTATCAGTGGTAGCGGATTCTAATATTAATAAAAGTGAACCAAAGAACAACCAAGACTAGCATATGCTAGTCTTTTTTAATACTTTTATGTATTACCAGTCAATCAAAACAGATGATCTCCCTTGTAAAAAATCTGTACGTTGTTTGCAATTGCAGATACACGGCATGCTACACCCAACGATAGAACTTGTGCTAATTTTCTTCTTTAGATTCTTCATACAAACCCTCTTTTCCAATAATATCTAATTAGATTATACATTATATAAAAAATGTAAATGCATTCCAAATCAACAATTAACACTTAACTACATTAATGTTTATGTAAAGTAGCTTTTTTATACAAAGCAAAATCACCTATATCATTTTATCTAAGTAGGGGCAAAGGCAAAAGATATAGGCGACTTCATACACTAGCTAATATATTACTCATCATGTTTAGGAAGAATGTTCCTACAGTGATTATATAACACATCTAATTAGTAATTCAAGCAAGATTACAATGCTTAACAAACATGCAACAGATATGTAATGAACGTCTTATTTCCTTAACTTTCTTTGTACACGTACAACATTTAGAACAGCATTAAACAACTCTTGCACTTGTTCCATTTCATCAGATGTCAACCCCTCGCCATCCAGTGTCAAATCATTTTCAAACAGTTCATTTAATTCAATATTCAAGTCAAAACCCCCTTGTTGAATATGTAAAACAAAAGCCACTCAAAGAGTGACCTTTATTTATATTATGCTTACATGACCAGTATAAGTATAACACATAGAATAGCTAAAAAACAGTTGGTTTACATAATTTTTAGTCATTAAGAAAACTTGAAACTAGTCACGTATGAAGAAATACGCTCCTATCTTCAAGATTTTTTATTCCTTAAACTTCACAAATTTTGGAACAATCAAGTAAAAAAATACTTGTTCATAAATTAACTCTGTAAAAGTTAATACTTAGGCAATAATATCTGCTACATATATTAATAATGAGTTAACAAAAATTAGGAATTAACCGTTTAAAAAATAGAGATTGGGCTTATATCCTTCCCAATCTCATTTGCTATCTTAATTCTAAGTCTCAATTAAAACTATTTAACAACTTCTACTTTATAACCTTCTTTAGTAAGATTGGCAATTACGGTATTGTCTAGCGTTAAGTGGCCAGAACCTATTACTACCATATATGTTTTAGACTCTTTACTGTCAAGAAGTTTAATTATTTTTTCAGCCATACCTTTATCTCTTTTTCCAAATAACATTTTTGAAAATTCATCTAACTCACTAGAGGTTGAGTCATTCATTCCTTTGAAGAAAGTTGTAAACTCTTCTGTATTTCCATCTATCCAAAGTTCTTGTAATTTCTTTATTGACTGGGCAGAATCTTTTTCATCAGAATCTCCATCTTTTTTATCAGAAAGTACTTCATCTACTGCAACTGAAAGATATTTTTCCTTAGTTTCGTCGCTTAAGGAATCGAATAATTTTACTTGAGCCATTAATCCTTCAAGTTCAAGTATTGGTTTTCCATTAATAAGCGCTTTTGATAATAAATACATATCAACTCCAGTAGAAGCTGCTGTAGTAATATCAGATTGATTTTTGGATTTTGTAGATGACACAATAGTTAAAGTGCTAGCAATAGACCAAGGTTTAAATTGAGTCATTGTCTCAGGAAGATTGGCCTTTTTTAGTGCTTTCAAGCATTTTTCATAAGTGTCTTTACTAACGTGGTCTTTTAATGTTGTTCCATCACTATACATAGAGTATTTTTGAGCTTCAACAACAGCTTTCGTATTCGTTAGGTTAGCTTCAACTATCAAAGCATCAGATTTGTTAAGTGCTTCTGTTATTCTGCTGTTTACTGGGTACATATCATAAGTTCCAACATGTATAGAACCTAATAAATAAATAGTAGTATCATTATTTGACACTTTCCATAACAAACCTTTAGAACCTTTATCTAGAGAACTATATGTATCAAGTATAAATCTTGTAGCTAAAACAACTGCTTCCTGTGTAGTGCATGATCTGTCTAACTCTAATCCTTTACTAGTACCTTTTATTATTTTTCTTTCTTGCATATATGACAGTGCACCATTGCTAGTATTGAGTTCTTCTGGTAGTTTGTACTTTGCTAAAGAATTGAATAAGTTAATTAATAGCGCTTCTCTAGAAGTACCTGCTTTTTTTGTAGAATTAAATTCTTTATTTTCTTCTAGTTTTAAACTTTCCAGTTTTTTTGCAGTTTTATCTATGATATACTGCATTCTTTCTTCGCTTATTTTAGACTTAAATCCATCGTAATACCATTCTGATGAAAAAATACCTAATCTTTCAGCTTCATTTAGGGTTTCTATTGCCCAATTGCTTATTTGAGGAACTCGAGTTTCTTGAGCAAAGCAAGGGAAAACATTAATTACTATAATCGCTATTAATAGTAAACATAACAGTTTTTTATTCTTTCTCATATTTCTCTCCTTTAATTTTTATTTTGCATAGCAAGCTTTGCATTTTAGTATAATTCACTCTTTATAAAATGTCAAGTATAATTGAAATTTTCATCAATATTAATTGAAAAAACCAATTATAACAGTCTATTAGCTAAATGACTTTGTCATCAATCTAAGAGTGTTTAACACAAGTCCAAAAAAGTGAATAATATATAGTAGTATTACTAACAAATGAGTCAACAAAAAATAGGCAGGAGTGAAAAAGATGGCTGTTAAATTATTTATATTGTTGATGATATCAGTGTGCGTATATGTAGTTTTTGCTGTCAAGAGCTTTAAGAATATACCTGTTGACTATGATATAAAATTTATCAGACGAATATATTACTGTTATTCACTAGTGTGGATAATCGTCTTTAATATAATGTTCTATGATATCATAAAAACGGTGCAAATAATAAGAGTTAGTGCAATAATGTCCACGCAATTTGCAGTAAATGTGTTTATAGTATCGACAGTATTGTTTATAGGCTGTCTAATATGGGAATATTTATTTATCTCGTGTAAATCAATTAGGATATTTAGATTCAAAAACCTTGCATTAAAGCTTGAGCGAGAAGAAAGAGAAAAAATAAAAAGTATTGCATACTATGGAAGATTTGTAAAACGTGAAAAAGATACTCTTTATGCAGTGTTAAATGCAATGCTTGAAATGGAAGAGTATATTAACCAATATATAAAAGAGGAAGATTTAAGCCCGTATGTATGTTATGAAAAAATATTAAAAGAGTATAAAAGTAAAAGAAAGAATATTGATGTTAATGTATATTATGAAAACACAAGTCAATTTGACTTGATGAAAAGACAACTAGGCTTAACAGAACATCAACTATCTTCAATTATATGTACAATGAATATATTCGGATTTTGCTCAAAAGATGGATTTAGAAAGAAGGATTATATTTTTGGCAAAATAGAAACAAAATATTTACCAGAAAACATTATAGTAGTATTAAGAAGCAAGCATTTAATTGATAAAGAGTTTCTCATATTATTTGACATTATTAATTATTTTGAACTCAGACTTGAATTAGAGATGCTTAAAATGTAGAAATGATACAATACTGACGTAAGAAGGGGTGTGTTATTTTGATGACAGATGACAGAAAGAGCAATCTTGACAAAATGGTTATTATAGCTAAAAGTAAAACATGCAACGCATACAAAACAAAGCTTAGATTTGCTTCGAATTCAAAAGTATTAAGTGATAGAAAAGCATTAGAAGGACAAAGAGCATTAAAAGAAAGTTTTATTTAATACCTATTAGTGGTATAATTTATTAAGGAGCTGTAGTTTTTATTAACAGCTCCTTTAAATTTAAGTTAGTAGTAAATAATAATAGTGAAAGCTAATATAATTATACTTTTCATAAGGAGGAACAGTATGAAGAAATTCGGAATAATACTAATTGTTTCATTATTAGTTTTTGTTGGATGTGATAGACAGCCAATAAAGCCAATAGCTAAAAAAAATCTATTGCTAGGAACAATAGTAAATATAAAAATATACGATGATGTAGATGATAAAATATTTAATGAAATATTTACTAGACTAGAAGACATTGAAAATAAAATGAGTGTTAATATAGAAGATAGTGAGGTATCAATGATAAACAAACAAGCAGGAAACAGTGCGATTAAAGTTTCAGATGATACATATTATGTTGTTAACCAAGGAAAAGAGTTTTCAAAGATGTCAAATGGTAGATTTGATATTAGTATATTACCA
Source organism: Clostridiaceae bacterium M8S5 (assembly GCA_029227815.1). Lineage (GTDB taxonomy): Bacteria > Bacillota > Clostridia > Tissierellales > MCWD3 > Abyssisolibacter. The sequence goes on from CP118523.1 coordinate 167,251, forward strand.
TTAGTTGAGCTTTGGGGTATAGGAACTGAAAAAGCAAAGTTACCTGCTAAAGAACAAATACAGCAAAAATTAGCATTAATTAATTATAGAGAGATAATAACCAACGATAGTGAAAAAACTATAAAACTAGGTAAGAAAAATATGGCGTTAGATTTAGGAGGAATAGCAAAAGGTTTTGCAGCAGACGAAATAATAAAAATCTTAAATAAGCAAAAAATTAAAGGTGCAATTATAGATTTAGGAGGTAATGTAATAGTATATGGAAGTAGTCCAAATAACAAATATTGGGGAATCGCTGTACAAAACCCTTTCAAAAATAGAAACAATTATGTTGGTATAATATCAGCAAATAATAAATCTATAGTTACATCTGGAATTTATGAGAGAAATTTTGAGTATAGGGGTAAGGTTTATCATCATATATTGGATACTTACACAGGTTACCCAGTAGAAAACAATCTAGCAAGTGTTACAATAGTTAGTGACAGTTCAATTCAGGCAGATGCATTATCTACGGCAACATTTTCAATGGGGCTTGATAAGGGAAGGGAATTTATCAATTCAATAGATAATGCTGAAGCATTGTTTATAACAAAAGATTCGAAGATTTATATTACAAAAGGCCTAAAAGATAACTTTGAACTTGTAGACGAGGGATTTGTGCTTATAGAATAAAATATACTAAATATTTAAAAAGGCTGGTGGAATTGAATTTTATCATTTATAATTATATGTAATAATATACTGTAATTTGGCATTATAGTTAGCCGTATGTAAATATGGTTTGTTAAGGGCGGGTGTGGAATGATAAAAATTGTAGAGGTGAAATCAAAAAAGCAAATAAAAGAATTTATAGAAGTGCCTTTTCATATATACAAAAATGATCAAAATTGGGTTCCACCACTAAGAAGAGATGAATTAAAAAAGTTGATGGGTATAAATAACCCGCTTTTTACACAAGGTGAACATGCCTTATTTATTGTATATAAAGACAGTAAAGGTGTAGGAAGAATAATAGTTGGAATAGAAGAAAAACTGAATAAGAGCAAGAACAAAAGAGAAGGATATATAAGTCTATTTGAATGTATAGAGTGTGAGCAAGTGTTTAAGTTGTTACTACAAACGGCAGAGCAATGGCTTAAAACTAGAGGGATGAAAACAGTTGTAGGGCCTATATCACCGACAAAAGGTGATGATTCTAGAGGTATTTTGGTTGAGGGATTTGATGGACCTCCAGTGATTATGAATTCGTATAACCCTAAATTTTATGGAGAATATTTTCAGACAAACAGATATAATAAATACAGAGATTATTTAGCGTATTATATTGATACAAGTAGTATGCCTATAGAAAGATATAAAAGAGTAGTAAAATATGCTAAAAAGAGATACGGATATTATGTTGAAAAGATGAATTTAGACGATGTAGAAGGACTTGCAAACGATCTTAAAAAAATCGTGGACTTATCACTTCCGCAGGCAGAACATAGAATCCCACCTTCAAGAAAAGATTTGATGGCAGAAATCAGAAGTCTTAGGAAATATGCTGATAGGGATTTGTTACACATTGCAAAGTCAAAAGAAGGAGAGCCAATAGGCTTTGTAGTAGCAGTGCCTAACTATAATGAAATTTTAATAAAAATGAAGGGTAGATATTTTCCTTTTGGTATATTAAAATATCTATATTACAAAAATAAGGTAAAAGGTGTTAGGGTTTTCATACAACACGTGATACCAAAATACAGAGATAAAGCTGTCAACGGAGCAATATTTTATAACATGATTATAAAAAGTATAGAAAAAGGTTATACCTATGGCGAAGGATCTACAATAAATGAGCACAATAAGAAATCTATACTTAGTGTAGAAAAATTAGGTGGGAGAAAATACAGAGTCTATAGAATGTATAAAAAAGACTTATAAAGTAGGGATTAGATGAAGAAATTAGATATAATAATAGTAATTGCTGTAATATTTGTAGCTGGTTTATTTTATATAGTTAATAACTTAATAAATAGTGATTATGATTTTAACATAGTGAAAATAACGGTAGATGGTAAGTTATATAGAGAAATAAAATTGAAAGATAATAATAATGAGAAAATAGTTATAGAAAAAAATGGACATAAAAACATAATAGATATAACAGGTAATGAAGTTAGAATGATACAAGCTAATTGTAGTGATAAGGTATGTATTAAAATGGGAGCAATAAGCGAACCGGGAGAAATGATAGTATGTCTACCTAATAAAGTTATTATAGAAATACAAGGTGATAAAAAGAAAGACATAGATGGATTAACATATTAGAGGAGTATAACATGAGTAAAACAAGGAAAATGGTATTTTTATCATTGTTGGTGACAGGAGCGATGATACTTAGTTATATAGAAAACAGTATTCCAATAGGGTTTTCATATTTAGGAGCAAAGTTAGGATTAGCAAACATTATGAGTATAATTGCATTGTACTTATTCGGTTTTAAAGAGGCGTTAAGTATTGTATTTCTAAGAACGTTTTTAACTGATACCTTATTTGGATCAATGGCGAGGTTTTTATTTAGTATTTCAGGAGGAGTACTAAGTGTATTGGCTATGTTTATAGTATTGAAAATAGCTAAAGATAAAATGAGTATTATAGGGGCAAGTGTAGTAGGTGCAGTTTTCCATAGTATCGGGCAAATAATTATAGCATCAATAATAGTCAAGAATACTGGAATAATAATTTTACTACCATATCTTGGAATCATATCGGTTGTTACTGGATTATTTGTAGGTATTAGTGCTCAATATATTATATACAAATTGCAGAAAATATATAGTTAAAAGGTGTTTAGCGATTTATGAATCTAGATTGTAAAACATATACAAAAAACATTGGCATAATAACAATATATATAAACAAAGGAAGGTTACATGTCATTAGAGTGTTTTGTCAACTATAAAAGAGAGCATTCACAATGTCCAGTATCAAATAAATTTATGCAATAATGAGAAAAAAGCTCTTACGATTACTTAGTAAAAAAACATAAACCCAACTAATTTTACATAGTTAGTTGGGTTTGTTATATATTGTAGATCTGTTTAAATTTTATTAACTTATAATCTTTGTTTTCTAGAACTATAATTTTTACTAGGATTTATTCGCCCATATAACCTAATATTTTAGACTGGTCAACAATCCATTTATTTATTCCCAAAATGGCAAATATACTTATAAAAATTGCTAGAAACATGAATCCACCACGCTCAAATAAAATCATAAATACACCTTCTAATAATATGTTATATAATACTAATATTTAATATATAAAGAATGTGTGAATGATTATAGCTTAGATAGTAGTCGCATCAAAGGAGGTCTATATATATCTACAGCCTTTTGAGGGCATAGTTCGTGACAGCAAAAACAGCGTATGCATTTGCTTAAATCAACAACAGGACGATTAGATTTCATTTCTATGATTTTCGGAGGGCAACTTTCATAACATTTGCCACAACCTGTGCAATCCTCGTGTAAAAATACTGGTTTTGGTTGTAGGAGTGTATTGCATAGATTCGCAACAAATTTAGGGACTCTATCACTTACAAAATCAACACATCTAATCATTGGCATCTTAAAATCACTAATAACAAAATCTTCAATTTTATTCCCTACCAATTGAATATCATCTAGAGTACCAGAGCATATACCTCTATCAACACAGCTAGCTATAGTTGGTATTTTCAGAGGATCAAGGTTGATTATTTTACTAGCAACTATGTCTAGATGATAAGGGCTATTTGAAGCAATAACAGCGCCGATATTTCTTGGCTGTCCGCTCGTTGGACCATCTCCTTGCATACCTACGATTCCATCCATAAATGATAAAACTGGGTTTGCGTACAGACATATATCAACCAGAGCATCAGCAAAATCTTTGACCTCAGGCATTTTAAAATGATATTCTCCTTTAAGAGAACCTGGGATTATACCAAATTGGTTTTTTACAGCACCTGTAAACAACATCATACAATGAGTCTTTAATTTAGACACAGAAATAACCTTATCAACGTCATTTAGCATATCGGTTACAGTTAATCTCTTTAATAATTTTCCTTTAGAAAAAGATACATCCATAGATTTTGTATTATAGTTTAATATGGCACCCGTTTCATTTGCTATATCTGTTATTTGACATGTTTTATAAAGTCCTTTAAGTAATGTTTTATTAAATGGACCTCCTGGGCTGTCTCCTATAATAACAGTAGCTCCGTAATCTATTAGAATCTCGGCAAGTGCTTTAACAAATATGGGGTGAGTAGTAGCAGCTTTTTCAGGGCTTTTTTTAATGATTAGATTTAACTTTAGCAAAACCTTATCATTTTTATCTATATATTTTTCTATTCCTCCTAGATTCTCAAAAGATGCTAAAATGCTTTGCTTTACACTTGAGAAAGAATAGTTTTTACATTGTTTTAATGAAACGATATTCTCCATTGCAGTCTCCTTAGTTTAATTATATACATAATATATCATTATAGTAATACAAAATCAATTACAAAACAAATGTGATATACTATTTATTTTATATCATATAATATAATGAAACAGTTTGTTATCATGGCAAATTATACCACAAATTTAGTGAAGATAATATGTCTTTAATTATGATGGTTACATAGTTGATAGAGGTATGCTTTTAGTAATAAAATAAACATACAAAATGTTGACAACTAAAAATAAATAGGCTATACTGTTTAATATAATAAGATACACAACATATTAAATGTGACATACTATATATTATGGATATTACATATATTAAAAATAGAAGGGGAGAAATGACATTATGCCTAAATTTGTTTATGCATTTGAGGAAGGGAATAAAGACATGAAATCACTACTAGGAGGAAAAGGTGCTAATCTAGCAGAGATGAAAAGAATTGGATTACCAGTTCCTTCAGGATTTACGATTACAACAGACGCATGTAATGCATATTATAAAAATGGTAAAAAATTAGGGAAAGATTTAGAGAAGCAAATATTTGAGCTATTGGAAAGATTAGAAAAGGTAACAAATAAAACCTTTGGAGATATAAAGAATCCTTTATTAGTATCAGTTAGGTCTGGTGCAGTAATATCTATGCCAGGTATGATGGATACTGTCTTGAACTTAGGATTAAATGATGAATCAGTAAAGGGGTTAGCGGTCTTAACTGAAAATGAGAGATTTGCCTATGATAGTTATAGAAGATTTATACAGATGTTTGGTGACGTAGTACTAAGTATACCTAAGTATGAATTTGATAGAGTACTAGATGACGTAAAGCATACTACAAATGCTAAAAATGATACAGATCTAACAGTAGAAGCGCTACAAGAAATAATAAGAAAGTATAAGGGAGTAATAAAAAGACATGCAGGGATAATGTTCCCTAATGACCCGAGAGAGCAACTGATAATGGCAGTTAGAGCTGTGTTTGATTCATGGAATAATCAAAGAGCAATAATATACAGAAATATAAATGATATTCCGCATGACCTTGGGACAGCTGTAAACGTACAATCCATGGTTTTTGGAAACATGGGAGAAACGTCTGGAACAGGAGTTGCATTTACAAGAAATCCAGCAACAGGGGAAAATAAAGTGTTTGGCGAGTATTTATTAAATGCACAAGGTGAAGATGTAGTTGCGGGGATTAGGACACCAAAAGGGATAGATGAATTAAAAGATTTCATGTCAGGAAAGATTTATAATCAATTTATGGATATAGCAAAGAAACTAGAGATACATTATAGAGATATGCAAGACATAGAATTTACATTTGAAAAGGGTGAGCTTTTCTTATTGCAAACAAGGACAGGAAAGAGAACTGCTAAAGCAGCTATGAATATAGCAGTAGACTTAGTGGAAGAAGGAAAAATAACTAAAGAAGAAGCTATTATGAGAATTGATCCAAAACAAATAGATCAATTACTACATCCAACATTTGACCCAGACGGGTTAAGTAAAGCCAAAAAGTTAGCTAAAGGTTTAGCTGCATCGCCTGGAGCTGCTTCTGGAAGAGTATATTTCACATCAGAAAAGGCAGTTGAAGTTGCAGATAGCGGAGAAAAAACGATACTTGTTAGAATAGAAACATCACCAGAAGATATAGAAGGTATGGATAAATCCCAAGGGATATTAACTGCAAGAGGTGGAATGACATCACACGCAGCTGTAGTAGCTAGAGGTATGGGTAGATGCTGTGTTGCTGGATGTGGTGAGTTAAAAATTGATGAGGAACAAAAGCAGTTTGTAGCAGGTGGTGTAGTAATAAAAGAAGGAGACCATATTTCAATAGATGGAAATACAGGTTTTGTATACAAAGGAATTATAGATACAAAAGACATAGAGCTTACAGGTAGTTTTGGAGTTATAATGAAATGGGCTGATGAAAAAAGAAGATTGAAGATTAGAACAAATGCAGATACACCAAGAGATGCAAAGACAGCAGTAGACTTCGGAGCTGAAGGAATAGGACTATGTAGAACAGAGCATATGTTCTTTGCAGAAGATAGAATATCTATAATGAGGCAAATGATACTTTCTGATACAAAAGAAGATAGAATAAAAGCGTTAGATAAGCTATATATATTTCAAAAAGAAGATTTTGCAGGTATATTTAGAGCTATGGGAGAGAGGCCAACGACAATAAGGTTGCTAGATCCTCCATTGCATGAATTCCTACCACATAATAATGAAGATATAAAAGCATTAGCAAATGCAATGAATATAGATTATATAAAGCTTAAGAACAAGGTATTGGAGTTAAAAGAGTTTAACCCTATGTTAGGACATAGAGGTTGTAGGCTTGCTATAACTTATCCTGAAATATATCAAATGCAGGCAAAAGCAATAATAGGAGCAGCAATAGAAGTGTCTAAACTAGATGGATCAAATATAAAACCAGAAATAATGATACCACTAGTGGGTCATGCAAAAGAGCTAGAAATATTGAGAGAGCTAGTTGAAAAAACAGTTAATCAAACATTAGAAGATGGTTGTTATAAGTTAGAATATCTTGTTGGTACAATGATAGAAATACCAAGAGCTGCTTTAACAGCTGATGAGGTTGCTAAACATGCAGACTTTTTCTCATTTGGAACAAACGATTTGACACAAATGACATTTGGTTTTTCAAGAGATGATGCTGGTAAATTTATAGAAGAATATAAGAATAAAGAAATATTCGAAAATGATCCTTTTACTACATTGGACGTTTCAGGTGTGGGTAGCTTAATAAGCACAGCGTATAAGTTAGGTAGGTCAGTAAAAGAGAATTTAAAAATAGGAATATGTGGAGAGCATGGTGGAGATCCAAGATCAATTCAGTTCTGTGAAAATATTGGTTTAGACTATGTATCATGTTCACCGTATAGAGTTCCTATAGCAAGATTGGCTGCGGCTCAGTCTGTAATAAACAAAAACATATAATGTAAAAATATGCGCCTAAGCAATTTGCTTAGGCGCTGTTAGATTATAAGAAGGAAAAAATAAAATTTGCACAAAAATTAATATCATATCAGTGATATATGGTAAAATAAAAAAAACAAAAAGAATGGATGAGGTATTATGAAACTAAAAGTTCAAAAGCACGTAAAAGAAATAAAAGATGAATTAATACAGCTTAGTAACTATATACATGACAATCCAGAGTTAGGCCACCAAGAGTTCAAAGCAAGTAAGGCACATTGTGTTTTGCTAAAGAAGCATGGGTTTAGAGTTGAAAGAGAATATTTAGGTATGAAGACTGCTTTTAAGGCAACCTATGACAGTAAGAAAGAAGGCCCGACTATTGCATATTTAGCAGAATATGATGCATTGCCAGATATAGGGCATGGGTGTGGACACAATATTCTGGGAGCTACAAGTACAGGTTCAGGTATAGTTCTAAGTAAAGTAATTGATGATATTGGTGGAAAGGTAGTAGTTTTTGGAACTCCAGCAGAAGAAACATGTGGCGGGAAAGTTGTAATGGTTGATAAAGGGGCATTTGATGATATTGATGTAGCACTTATGGCTCATCCGTCTGATAAATACTATAAAAGTGGAGGATCATTAGCTATGGAAGCAGTTCAGTTTGAATTCTTTGGAAGAACAGCTCACGCAGCTTCAGAGCCTCATAAAGGTATTAATGCATTAGATGCAGTAATTGCTACATTTAATAGTATAAATGCACTTAGAGAGCATATCAGACATGATGCTAGAGTACATGGAGTCATAAAAGATGGAGGTAAGGCTGCTAATATAGTACCTGATTATGCAGTAGCACAGTTCTATGTAAGAGCTACGACTAAGAGTTATTTAATAGATTTAGTAGAAAAAGTGAAAAATTGTGCTAGAGGAGCTGCCTTAGCTACAGGTGCAAAAGCTAACATAACAAATTATGAGACATCATATGATAATCTTGTCACAAATTCAGTATTAAATGACCTGTTTGAGCAGAAAATAAAAGAAATGGGGGTAGAACACATTTCAAAATTGAGTGAAAATTTTGGATCACTTGACGCTGGTAATGTAAGCCATGTATGTCCTACAATACATCCATATTTCAGTATTAGCACAAGAGAACTTGTAGGCCATACAAAAGAGTTTGCAAAAGCTTCTATATCAACATATGCGAACGAACAAATGTGTAAGACAATAGGTGCACTTGTGTTAGTTGCTGTTGACGTTATAGAAGATAAAGAATTATTTATGAAAATAAAGAATGAACATCAAGAAAAATAAAATATAAATAATTAAAATAGTGTAATTGAAGCTTTTTTAGAGCAAACTCTATAATAGTATATATTTATTTAATTTGGTATTATATTTTTAAAAAAAAGTGTTGACAAACTCTACAATAAATCGTATAATAATCAATGTCAGTATTGGCAAAAACAGATTTAGCGGGAGTGGCGGAATTGGCAGACGCGCTAGACTTAGGATCTAGTGCCCTTGGCGTGGGGGTTCGAGTCCCTTTTCCCGCACCATAACATTTCAAAGCCAATGGTTATACCATGGGCTTTTTTTCTAATATTTAGAGTTTTAATTTGTAGTTTGTTGTGGAGTCATCTTTTAATATTGCAAAAGAAGGCTTTTTTAATGTATAAAGTGAATTAATATTGCCAAATATCAGAAAATAAATATAATATTTATTATTATTGGATAGAAAAAATTTTTATGATATAATGTAATGGTTAATTTTAAGTTGACGATATACGTTAATAACTAGGGATGTTTAAGCATATATATATAAAGCTTATACTAATTTGATGGGTATAACATTGTATGAGCTATTTGAATATACTAATAGAAGTATAAATATGTTCGCTAATATAAATAAACAAAACTCAGGAGGAGGAGCAATTATGAGTTCAAAAATTGAGAAAAAAGAAAAAAATACAGTAACTTTAAGTATTAAAGTTGAGTGGAATGAATTCGAGAAAGGAATCCAAAAAGCTTATATAAAAAACAGAAAAAGATTTAATATTAACGGATTTAGAAAAGGGAAAGTTCCAAGAGCTATAATTGAAAAAATGTATGGAATAGAAGTATTTTACGAAGATGCTATAAACTTCGTATTGCCAGAGGTTTATGACAAAGCTATAGAAGAATTAGATTTACATCCAGTTGATAGACCTTCAATAGATTTTGAAGATATTAACAAAGGAGAAGCAATAGAGTTTAAAATAGAGGTAGACGTTAAACCAGAAATTACATTAGGCGAGTATAAAGGTGTAGAAGCAGTAAAAGCAGAGTACACTGTAACAGATGAAGATGTCTTAAATGATATCAAGAGAATGCAAGAGCAGAATGCTAGGATAATAGAAGTAGAAGATAGAGAAACAAAAGATGGCGACATATTGACTATTGACTTTGAAGGATCAATAGATGGAGAAAAATTTGAAGGTGGAACAGCTCAAAATCATAGCTTAACGTTAGGATCAGGATCATTTATACCTGGGTTTGAAGATCAACTAATAGGTAAGAAAAAAGAAGAAGAAGTGGAAGTTAAGGTAACATTCCCAGAAGATTATCAAGCGGAAGAATTAGCATCAAAAGAAGCAGTGTTTAAAGTTAAAATACATGAAATAAAAGAAAAAGAACTTCCAGAGTTGGATGATGAGTTTGCTAAAGATGTAAGTGAATTTGATACTTTAGATGAGCTTAAAGCAGATTCAAAGAAGAGATTAGATGAGCAAGCTGATAAAAGAGCTAAAGGTGAGACAGAAAACAATGTTATAACAAGTGTTGTAGACAAAGTAGAAATCGATATTCCAGAGGCAATGATTGACAGACAAGTAGAAAACGAAATAAGAGATCTTGACTATAGATTAAGATACCAAGGATTAGACGTAGAAAAGTACCTTCAATTTACAAATAGTACAATAGAGAGTTTAAAAGAACAAGTTAGACCAAATGCTCAAAAAATTGTAAAAACAGAGCTTGTGTTGGAAGAAATATCTAAACAAGAAGGAATTTTGGCAACAGACGAAGAAATTAATAATGAGCTTGAAAAAATGGCTAAACAATACAAACAAGAATTAGACAAATTAAAGAAAAATATGAGAGAAGAAGATTTAGAATATATTAAATTGGGTATAATTAAAAGCAAGACAGTTGATTTCCTTGTAGAAAATGCTAAATATACGCAAGCAGATAAATAAGCAAAGCTAGAAGATATTTCACGTCTGCTGAAAATAGGAGGGGTTTTTATGGCACTAGTACCTGTTGTCGTTGAACAGACAAATAGGGGAGAAAGATCATATGATATATATTCAAGACTTTTAAAAGACAGGATAATATTTTTAAGTGATCAAGTAAATGATGTTACAGCAAGTTTAGTAGTTGCACAATTATTATTTTTAGAAGCTGAAGATCCTGACAAAGATATTCAATTGTATATAAATAGCCCAGGAGGTTCTATTACTGCTGGTATGGCTATATATGACACAATGCAGTATATTAAGCCAGATGTATCAACTATATGTATAGGTATGTGTGCAAGTATGGGAGCATTTTTATTAGCTGCAGGAGAAAAAGGTAAAAGATATGCTTTACCAAATGCAGAAATAATGATTCACCAACCATTAGGTGGTACACAAGGTCAGGCAGAAGATATTAGAATCCATGCAGAGAGGATTATTAAAGCTAGAAAGACATTGAATCAGATATTAAGTGAAAGAACAGGTCAATCTCTAGAAACAGTAGAGAAAGATACAGATAGAGATAACTTTATGTCTGCTGAAGAAGCTAAAGAATATGGATTGATAGATAAGGTAATCACTTCTAGAAAATAACATATTGAAAGAGGTGACATAATGTCAAAATATAATGATAAGCAGTTAAAATGTTCATTTTGTGGCAAGTCACAAGATCAAGTTAGAAGGTTAATAGCAGGACCAAATGTATATATATGTGATGAGTGTATACTGCTATGCCAAGAAATCATAGACGAAGAGTTTGATGATTCAACAGATTTTGAAATGACAGACTTATTAAAGCCTATAGAAATAAAAGATGTATTAGATCAGTACGTAATAAAACAAGATAGAGCCAAAAAAGCTTTAGCAGTTGCTGTATATAATCATTACAAGAGAATTAATAAGAAAATTTCAAATGATGATATAGAGCTTCAAAAAAGCAATATAGTAATGCTTGGACCTACAGGTTCTGGTAAAACATTACTTGCTCAGACTCTAGCTAAAATATTAAATGTTCCTTTTGCAATTGCAGATGCAACATCGCTTACTGAAGCAGGGTATGTAGGAGAAGATGTTGAGAATATTCTGTTAAAATTAATTCAAGCTGCTGATTACGATATTGAAAAGGCAGAAAAAGGGATAATCTATATAGATGAAATAGATAAAATAGCTAGAAAGTCTGACAATCCATCAATAACAAGAGATGTTAGTGGAGAAGGAGTGCAACAAGCACTATTAAAGATACTAGAGGGAACTATAGCAAGTGTACCTCCGCAGGGAGGCAGGAAACATCCACATCAAGAATTTATACAAATTGACACTACTAATATTCTATTTATAGTAGGTGGAGCTTTTGGAGGCGTAGAAAAAATTATCCAAAAGAGAATTGGTGAGAAAGCAATAGGATTTGGAGCAAAGCTTCAAAGTAAAAAGATAAATAATATTGGAGAGCTGTTAAAGCAAATTAGACCTGATGATTTATTAAAATATGGTTTAATACCTGAGTTTGTTGGTAGACTTCCAGTAATAGTTACTCTTGAAAAATTAGATAAAGAAACACTAGTGGACATATTGACAAAGCCTAAAAATGCGCTAGTAAAACAGTATAAAGAGCTTTTCAAAATGGATAGTGTTGAACTTGAATTTGATGATGATGCATTAGAGGTAATAGCACAAAAAGCGATAGATAGAAACACAGGAGCAAGAGGATTAAGAGGGATAATAGAAGAAGTAATGATTAATATTATGTATGATATACCATCTAGGGATGATATCAAAAAATGCATAATTACAAAAGATACTATATCAGATAACTCTGATCCAACATTTGTTTTAGCTGACGCAAAGAATAAGTTAACTAAAACCAAAGTAAGTAAAAATGATGACAAGGAAGAAACCGCTTCCTAAAAATGGGACACAGGGGCATCTCAATAAGCATCTTGAGAATGCCCCTTATTATGTACTACTGATTAATTTACATATATATGGGTAAATAATACATATCAGCACTATAAATAATTATTGACTTTAACAGTACAAATAGTTTAAAATTAACAGAGAATTTTAAATTGTTAAAGTATGTAATTAAGGATTGTAAACTTGACAAAGGAGCTGTTGAGATGTCAAAAGATAAATATAAAATAAAGAGTCAAAAAAGAACTATACCATTGATTCCATTAAGAGGTATTTCAGTGTTTCCCTACATGATAGTACACTTTGATGTAGGTAGAGATAAGTCAATAAAAGCATTAGAAGAAGCTATGGTAAATGACTCACTAGTTTTTCTAACAACACAGAAAAAGGCGAATATGGATGTGCCGACTAAAAAAGATTACTACCAAGTGGGAACAGTGTGTAAAATAAAACAGATGTTAAAATTACCAGGCGAAACTATAAGAGTATTAGTAGAAGGAATAAATAGAGGTAGAATTAGTGAGACACTAAGAGAAGAACCGTTTTTTGAAGTAGAAGTAGAAGAATATGTTTACGAACTTAACAGTGAAGATGATAAAAATATAGAAGCTATGATGAGACTAGTTTTGCACAATTTTAGTGAATATGCAAAATTAGAAAATAATATATCATCAGATGTAATAACATCGATAGCAGAAATAAGTGAAGCAGGAAGATTTGCTGACGTAGTGTCATCATATTTGTTTTTGAAATTAGAAAATAAGCAGAAAATATTAGAAGCATTTAATCCATATAAACGACTTGAATTAATAAATGTTCTAATTGAAGAAGAATTGGACGTTTTAAAAATAGAAGAGCAGATAGCACAAAGAGTGAAAAGTCAAATAAACAAGGTACAAAAAGAGTATTACCTAAAAGAACAGATAAAAGCTATATATAAAGAACTTGGTGAAGACGAAGACATAGAGCAAGAAGTAGAAGAATATATACAGAAGATAAAGAAGAGTAAAATGCCTAAAGGCGTGAAAGAAAAAGCTACAAAAGAAGCAAATCGACTACTTAAAATGTCACCATCATCTTCAGAATCAGGAGTTATAAGGAATTACGTGGAATGGCTTATAGAATTGCCTTGGGGCAAGCAAACAAAAGATAGATTAGAGCTAAAAAAATCAAGAGAAATATTAGATGCTGATCATTATGGCTTACAAGATGTTAAAGAGAGAATATTAGAATTTTTAGCAATAAGAAAACTTTCAAATAGCATGAAAGGACCGATACTTTGTTTAGTTGGACCGCCTGGAGTAGGAAAAACATCTATTGCAAAATCAATAGCAAGAGCATTGAGTAGGAAATTTGTGCGAATGTCATTAGGTGGAATGAGAGATGAAGCCGAAATAAGAGGACACAGAAGAACCTATGTCGGAGCAATACCTGGAAGAATAATATCATCATTAAAGAAAACACAGTCAATTAATCCAGTATTCTTGTTAGATGAGATAGACAAAATCAATAGTGATTTTAAAGGTGATCCAGCATCTGCGCTTCTTGAAGTTTTAGATCCAGAGCAAAATAATACATTTACAGATCATTTTTTAGAAGTGCCGTTTGATTTATCCAAGATAATGTTTATAACGACAGCTAATACTCTATCAACAATACCAAGACCGCTATTAGACAGGATGGAAGTAATACACGTAACAAGTTATACAGAAAACGAGAAGTTTGAGATATCAAAAAGATATCTTATACCAAAACAAAGAAAAGAGCATGGATTAAAAGAAGATAATATAAGTATATCTGATAAAGTAGTAATGGAGATAATTAGAAGATATACAAGAGAATCAGGAGTACGTGGATTAGAGAGACAAATTGCTAATATCATGAGAAAATCTGCTAAAAATATGCTAGAAAATAAAATAGATAACATTAAGATAACAAGTAAGAATATAAAGAAATATTTAGGCATACCAAAATATTCCTATGATGTAGCAGAAAAAGAGCCTCAAATTGGTATAGTAAATGGCTTAGCATGGACATCTGTAGGTGGAGAGACACTTAATATAGAAGTAAGTGTTATGAGCGGAAAAGGTAAAGTTCAGCTTACAGGTAAGCTTGGTGATGTAATGAAAGAATCAGCAATGACAGCAATAACATATATACGTTCAATAGCAAGTGAATATGATATAAACGATAAATTCTATGATGAAATGGATATTCATATCCACGTTCCAGAAGGAGCGATACCAAAAGACGGACCATCAGCAGGTATAACAATGGCTACAGCAGTAACGTCTGCATTAACAAAGATACCGGTGGATAGCTCTGTAGCAATGACAGGAGAAGTAACACTTAGAGGTAGAGTATTGCCAATAGGTGGAGTTAAAGAAAAGGTATTAGCAGCTAAAAGAGCAGGTATAAAAAAAGTACTACTACCTTATGAAAATAAAAAAGATTTAGAAGAGTTAGAAGCAAATATAAAGAGAAATATGAAGTTCGTATTTGTTAAAGAAATGAAAGAGGTACTGAAAGAAGCTTTACTAAGGGAGAATAAAAATGAAGATTAGAAAAGCAGAGCTACTAGCAGTAACTGCAAAGAAAGAGCAATATCCAGAAGAAGGTATACCAGAGATAGCATTAGCAGGAAGATCTAATGTAGGTAAATCATCATTTATAAACACATTAATAAACAGAAAAAAACTTGCAAGAACAAGTTCACAACCGGGAAAGACACAGACAATAAACTTCTACAATATAAATGATGTGTTTAGATTTGTAGACTTACCAGGTTATGGTTATGCAAGAGTATCAAGATCACAAAGAGAAGCCTGGGGTAGAATGATAGATGCTTATTTAAGAGATAGACAATCTCTTAAAGAAACATTTTTACTTCTAGACATGAGACATGAGCCAGGGGAACATGATAAAATGATGTATGAATGGATTAAGGAGATGGGTTTTACTGGATATATAATAGCTACAAAAGCAGATAAAATGTCTAAAGGATCATGGCAAAAATACACAAGTGTAATAGCAAAGAAATTAGACATAACTGATAGAAGGTTAATATTACCTTTTTCAGCATCAAAGAAATTAAACGTGGAGAAGGCATGGTTGCTAATAGAAGATATATTGGGGTATGAAGAAGATTAACAAGATATAAAATGTGAGTGTTAGACAACTGCTTACCATTCACATGGGCTGTTTCGCATAATTTACAATGTGAAACAGCCCATTATATTAAGTTACTCCTTAGGCTCAAACATTTCTAACCCTGCACCGCATACTGGGCAAACATAGTCATTAGGTAATTCTTCAAAAGGTACACCAGGTTCAATATCTGAATCAGGATCACCTATAGCTGGATCATAAACCCAACCACAAGGCATGCATACATATTCTTTCATTCTCATATCCTCCTTGTACATACTTGTTAATTTATATATATATTATTTACCCCTATGGTAATATTCTAAACATATAAAATTGTTATAATAAGTAAAAGTATAGAAATTCGTATATTTCTAGCATTTTGTTTTAAAAAAGAAAGTATTGGGTAGTATATATATACTTTGAAATTTACAAAAAATAAGAGGTGTTAAAAGTGTATTATTTGATCGATGAACAAATTAATAGCAGTATAGAAGATGCAAAAAAGGTTTTATATACTGTAAATAAAGAAATCGCAAAATTAATAAATAACAACATGCTCTTATTTGAGATACGAATTATATTAGATGAATTGGTGTATAACAGTATAAAACATGGCAATAAGTATGATGAAAATAAAAAAGTTAATATAAAAATAGAAATAACAAAAAACCAAATAAAGATGCAGGTATGCGATGAAGGAGAAGGTATTAAGTGTGATAAAAACAGATATAATCCACTAGATTTTAAAGAATGTGGTAGAGGGATAGTACTTGTAAAAGGGCTAAGTGACGAATTCAAAATAGAAGGCACAAAAGCTATATCTATAAAATATATAAACCCATAAAATATGTAATAAAATTATTTATATTTGAGAAAATAAAGATATAAATAAAATATAGGGGTTGTTAAAATGGGTGAAATTTTCAATGCAGTAAAAGAAAGAAGAAGTATTAGGAAGTATAAAAACGAAGAAATACCAATAGAGAAGATAAAAAGAGTTATACAAGCTGCTAATTGGGCGCCATCAAATGCCAATAGCCAGCCTTGGCAGTTTATAGTTATTAAAGGAGACTATTTAAAAAAAGTAAGTAGCATATACTATGAATGGGCACAAGAGTATGTGCCTAAAGCTGACTATATACCAGAGGAAAATAAAACAGAGGTTATGGAGTATTCAAAAGACTTCGGAGGAGCACCAGTACAAATAATAGTAACATATGAGTTTTTCAAGGACGATGATAATAGATCAGAAGAAGCTTTAATGTCAGCTTGTGCAGCAATTCAAAATTTATGCTTAGTAGCGTTAGAAGAGGGATTAGGTACAGTTTGGATAGCAGGACATGCAACACATGATAGTAGAACGAGAAGTCTTCTAAAAATACCAACAAACCACAAGATAGCAGCTATCATACCAATAGGCTATTCAGCAGACAATCCAAACCCACCAGCTAGAAAAGATGAAGGATTAGATCAAAAAACCACATGGTTCGGATTTGAATAAACAATCAAACACTTAGTAAAGGCTGTCTACATAAGGCAGCTTTTTTTAAAGAAATCTATTGTGAAATACAAAAAAGCACATCTAAAGCACTAAATATGCTATAATTATAAAGATATTACAAGAGAGCGATCAGGAGGGTCACGATGGTAAAGAAAAAGCAAGTAATTGAAGCAGAAATACAAGAGGTGCAATTTCCAAACAAAGGAATAGCAGTGGTAGATGACAAAAAAATAGTGATAAAAAATACATTGAAGGGTCAAAAAATAAAAGCTAGAATCACCAAGAAAAAAGGTAAAAAAATAGAAGCAAAAGTAATAGAATTGATAGAAAAAGCTCCATACGAAGGAGAAGCAGTATGTAAACATTTTGGCAAATGTGGAGGTTGTAGCTATCAAACCTTATCATATGAGCAACAACTAGATCTTAAATCAAATCAAGTACAAAAATTACTCGCAGATGCTGGAATCACAGGATTTAAATATGAAGGAATAGAGACAAGTCCAAGCGATTATGAATACAGAAACAAGATGGAATTTACATTTGGAGACGAATACAAAGATGGTCCATTAGAGTTAGGAATGCATAGAAGAGGACGTTTTTATGAGATAGTTACTGTAGATGATTGCAAGATAGTACATCCAGACTTTGTGACGATATTGACGACATTCTTAAATTACTTCAGAGAAAAACAAGTACCTTACTACAGAAAAATGTCCCACAAAGGTTTCCTCCGACATTTAGTAGTTAGAAAAGCAGTTAAAACAAACGAATATCTAATTAATCTAGTGACAACAACACAGATAAATTTTGATTTTACAGAGTTTATTCAGGTACTAAGAGATCTAAAATTAGAAGGAGAAATTAAAGGATTCCTACACACTCTAAATGACCAACTAGCAGATGCAGTAATCAGTGATGAGACTAGACTTATCTACGGACAAGATTATATCACAGAAGAGATACTAGGATTGAGATTTAAAATTACTGCATTCTCATTTTTCCAGACAAATTCACTAGGAGCAGAAAAACTATACTCAATAGTTAGAGAATATGCAGGAACAACAAAAGATAAAGTAATCTATGATTTATACAGCGGAACAGGTACTATAGGGCAGATAATGGCACCAATAGCAAAAGAAGTAGTAGGAATAGAGATAGTAGAAGAAGCAGTAGAAGCTGCAAATGAAAATGCAAAACTAAATGGCTTAGATAATTGTAAGTTCATAGCGGGAGACGTATTGAAAAAAATAGATGAACTTAAACAAAAACCAGACATCATAGTATTAGATCCGCCAAGATCGGGCATACATCCAAAAGCAATACAGAAAATAATAAATTATGGATGCAATGATATAATATACGTATCATGTAACCCAAAAGCCTTAGCAGAGGATTTAAAGGTGTTTGTAGAAGCTGGATATGTGGTAGATAAAGTAAAATGTATGGATATGTTTCCTCAAACCGTGCACGTGGAGACTGTGACAGTGCTATATCGCGGGGACTCTTAATAATCAAGGAATTTAAACACTTCTGCGATTATTGTACTTTTAGTACTGACATAGCGAATTTCAGAAAAAAGAACTATAATAAAGAAATTATAGTGCGTATAGCTATAAAAGTATGTACTGAGTAGACATGTCTAGTCAGTACTGAACTAAGGTAGAACGTGAGTAGATATAAGGATGTTTTTGTTTAATTACCTTTTAAATAAAATAAGAAAAGGTGAATTAAATGAAGAGTGTTTTAAAGCAGATGTATTATGATGTGGATTTTCTAACTCACATGTTTGAGCCTTTCAATGTAGAGCATAAAAGAATAGTTGATGAGGCTAATGTGTTAGAAAAGAAATTAACAGATAGTTTCAATAAGGAGCAATTTGAAGTATACGATAAATTACTTAGCTTACAAGCTGAAAGCAATAGATACTATAAGTAACGTATGTTACTATGAGTGTATATTATATGTAATAGGGATAATGCTGTGAATAATGATTATGTTGAAATTATAGGCAAAGTAATGGACATCATAGATGAAGCAGAAAATAAAATTATCTCTAAAAATAGTCAAGAACGCTTTAATGAAGAGGGTTTATTGTTACAAAAGATACATGAGGATTTAGTATATTTAGTTAATAGGGCAAATAAGAGGTATATAAATTATAAGGAGTATGTATAAGAAAGGAGAAAGGCTATGATACCAAAGATATCATTAATATCAATCTTAACGGATGATGTTGAAAAAATGGTGAAGTTCTACAAGGAAGTGCTAGGATTTACTAGTGAAGATGAGAGTGGGGATTACATAGAATTTATTCATGATGGGGTTAGATTTGCTATTTGCTCTAGGAAACTAGGCTATGACTTATCACAAGATGAAAGCTATAGAGCAGAGAAAAGTGGACAAAGTTTTGAATTGGCTTTTTGGGTGCCTAATAAAGAAGAAGTAGATAAGGTCTATGATGAATTAATAGAAAAAGGGGCAAAACCTATAAAGAAACCAATCGATATGCCATGGGGACAGAGAACAGGACTATTTGCAGATCCTGATGGCAATATACATGAAATATATGCTGACTAAGAAAAGGTAAGATTAATAATATTGAAGCAGTATTGGTCGGTACATTAGAGAGATTGCTAATGTGACCGCCTTTTTTATTTATCTTTATGTTTATTATGGTGCCAGCTGTGAATACAGGAAATCTCTTGTGCATTTCAATATTATGATGATAAACAGGGTCTTTACCTGTTTTTAATTGATGTATATAATCTTGATACATAAAATAAGCCACTTTACAAATGATTTTAAATTTATTAATGATGTACGAGATTTTAGGAATAAAGTGCCTACCCACGAGATTGAAATTTGCGTCGCAGTGTGTGCCTAGTAAAAATAGACATGTCAACAAGCAAAAGTTATGAATAGAAACAGGATTTGAATTTACCAATCAAATCCTGCTTTTTTTGGGTTTATAAAGCAAAAAAAGAAGCATATATCATAAAGAAAACATAGACATAATACCTACAAAATTTTTATTAGATATTGAAATCAAAGAAGACTACGATTCTATATTAATAGATACAATTCCATCACTTGTATTAATATGACACTGAATGTTCTAGCTACAAGTGATACACTACTGATTCCAGCAACACCAGAATGTCTATTATCAGGACCATCTATCTTCTTCTTAGTCAAATTCATTCCTCCTACGTTACTACAAAATAATTATATCTTGTGGAGAAATTAAGATGCAATAAATGGTATGAATTAAATAATATGTATACAGAGAATTAACTATTTGATATAATATATCTAATAAACGCATGATCTATAGTATAGTTAAATGGAAAGGACGGTTGACTAGTGATAGAGCAAAAGGTGAGGGAGTTTTGGAAATTTATAAATAATGCTGATTTTGATAAACTTGTTCAGGTAATGAGTGAAGATGCTAATGTTATATTACCTAATACTAAAGAGATTTTTAACGGATGTAATAAATATATTAAGTTTAATAAAGATTATCCAGGTAGATGGTATGCTAAGATTGAAAAGTTAATAATCACTGATAGCGAGGCAATAACAGCTGTGAAAAAAACAAATGATGATGGTGTAAGTCACTATGTAACTTCATTTTTTGAATTTGAGAATGGGTTAATAAAGATTATAACAGAGTATTGGGGAGAAAATGGAGAGGCCCCTGAGTGGAGGCAAGATAAAGATTATTTAGAAGTTTATCAATAGATTATTGATATAGGCATTATGCTGAAGTTGCAATTTTAGGAGGATTATATATTGAGTAAGGTATAGTTAAAACTACATTGGAGAGCTTATGAAGATTTATAGATTGTTATCGATTATAAATATAATGTTAAATAAAGAGTTAGTAACAGCTAAATATTTAGCAGAGAAGCACGAAGTGTCGATTAAAACAATTCAAAGGGATATAGAAACATTGAATATGGCAGGTATTCCTGTTTTCTCGAAGAAGGGTATAAAGGGAGGTTATGGAATACTCGATTCATACAAATTTGATACTAAATTGTTGTCTACGCAAGAAGTTAATCTACTTAAATCTATGCTAGACAGTTTAAGTAGTGTATATAGTAATAAGACATTAGAAAGTCTGTGGGAGAAGCTTGAATCAGCACTAATCACTGTTGTTAACGCTGAATATGCGAAAGTGAAAGTGGATATCACCCCATGGAATAAGGATGAAAAACTTCAAGAAAAGATTGATCTAATTTTAGATGCAATTGGGCAATACCGAATATTGAGTATTGAATATTACAATAGTAATGGGGAGTGCCTTTTAAGAGAGATTGAACCGTATGAGTTAGTTCTGCGCCATGGTAGATGGTATATTTTATCATATTGTCTGCAAAAAAAAGATATAAGAACATTTAAAGTGAATAGAATTTCAACTATGGAAATTACTAACCGACATTTTGATTTGAGAGATTATAAGTCTATTCAAAGGGATGAATCTACAATGAGAGATGGTATAAAGAAAGTGCTTAGATTTAATAAAGAAGCTTATTATCGAGTAGTTGATATTTTTAATGTTGATGAAGTAACTGAGATTACAGAAGAAAATGTAACTGTAGTTACATATTTAAAATTAGATTCGTGGCTAATTTCTATGATTCTTTCATTTGGAGATGATGTAAAAGTTATTGAACCAGAAATTCTAAAGAAAAATGTAAAGAATAAGATAAAAAAAATGAATAATATTTATAATTAGGACATACTAGGTGTCCTTTTTCTATTGGTAGAATAAAGTTATTAAATAGTCAAAGGAGATTTGTTATGAAAGAAAGAATAGCTAAATTTATAGAAAAAGAAGGATTGAAATTACATTATACAATAACGGGAGAAGGAAAGCCAATTATCCTATTGAATCCAGCATTTTTGGATTCAAGAATATGGAACTTACTAGTAAACGATTTGTCAACTAATTATCAGGTTATACAGCTTGATTTTAGATTCTCAGGAAAAACTGAGCAGGATGATTCAGACTATAGCTTGCATGAAGATTTGTACATGTTGGTTGAGGAATTGGAGTTTGAGAAAGTGAACCTTGTAGGACTTTCCGCAGGTGGGTACACAGCACTAGAATTTGCGATTCAATATCCTGATAAAGTGGATAAACTTTTTTTGATTTCAACAGGTTTATTTGGAGTAAAGGAGGATGAAAGAAAAGTTCATAGAATGGAAAAGTTTCAAAACGCTTTATATAGTGGTGATATCAAAAGGTCATCTGAAGAATGGACAAAAATGTGGTTGATAGGTGAAAATAGAAGCTTTGAGAAAATCTCAAGAGATAAAATTGACTTATTTATGAGTATAACAGAACATAATCTGATTAAGTCGGTTAATTATAAGATGCCTAAATTTATTGATCCACCTGTTAATGTGCAACTATCAAAACTCGAAAATGAAATATATCACATGATAGGGAATGAGGATTATGAGGATGTTTTTGAGTCAAATAGAGTTTTTAGAGAACATATTAAAAATTATCATGAAGAAACTGTAGAAGCTGCTCATATAATCCCTATTGAATTGTCTGAATACCTTACTAAAAAAATTAAGTTCTTTGTAGAGTGATGTAAATTCTATGCTTCATATAGTAATAAAAATTTATGATATTTGCTGATACTGATATCATTGTGTCCCATTTGACAGATAAGCTTTTTAATTAGAAGGGATAAAAGTGTGGAGTTATCAGACATAAAAGTTATAACGGAAAACATAAGTAATGACATCTTATATCAGTCAATAAAGGATATTCATGTCTTTGAAATAAGAACAATCTGTGACAGGTGCCATTGATTCATTGGTGAGAGATTTGGAAGTGTTCTTAGCAAAAGAGTATGAGGTTGAACGGGTGAGTTTTAGAGATATGTTTCGCATACGAACATGTGGAAACAGTTGTGGAATTCAGAAAATAGAGTCTACGAAACAGCTGTATTTATAAGGGTTACAAGCAATTTTAAATTTGTCTATGATGGGCGATTTTAGGAATAAAGTGCCTACCCACCAGATTGAAATTCGCGTCGAAGTGTGTGCTTAGGAAAAATAGACATGCCTACATATAGAAGTTATATGATTAATAATATAAGACAGGAGTTGATGATACCGATCAAATCCTGTCTTTTTACATTTAATAAAAAATAACCTTGAAAGGAGTTTGAAAATGTGTAAAGTAATAGCAGTAGCAAGTCAAAATGTGGAATAGAAAATTGTACAACATGTAGAAATCTAGCAACGGTAATAAAAAGAGGAAAGAGACTATGGAAAAAATAATAAAAGAAGAGTAGTGTAAAATAAATGGTGTAAACTTCTAAAATGATATAAATTAAAAATATTAAATAGGAGGATACACCATTCTATGATTTTAGGTCAACTAAGTATATACTTTGAGGGGAGAATTTAATCCCCCCTCTCATCTTAAAATTGTTATTTATTTTAGTTAGTTTACACCAATTACTTGAAAGACTCTAAAAAAATCTACAAGACTGATAAAATAAAGGTAAATGGTTACACCCTTTACTGATCAAATTGGGTCAACTAGAATATTTGAGAAGAATAATGTCAGTAGAGTTTGCTTATTAGCTAAAGCCATAAAAATAGATATCTCTTTTGCAGCATCGACAATGCCATCAATACTACGTATACCATGCATGTTAGCATAAATAACTTAAATATCACCTGCTTTCAGAGGTGGTATTTAAGTTAAATAACATTGCTCAAATGGGATCATGAGAACAATAACTCTACTAAATAATTCTCTTTTCGCATTGTTCATTATACTTCATCCAACAAAAAATCTATAATATGCTTACTTTTGTTGATTAATCCATGTCCCTTATCTACAAGCATTTTATAATTTAGATTTGGAATATTATTTATTGCTCTTTTTAACGTTTTTTTTGAATCAATCATTATATCTTTTTTACCCAAAAGCAAAAATGTTTTCATTTTTAATTTTTTTAATTGTTTATCTTCAAATATTGGAAGCTTCATTCGAGGATTAAATCCTTTTGAAATTAAATTATTAAAATAAAATGCCTCACTATCAACTTCCTCACCATAACAAATCTTTTCTAAATTTTTTTTTGCTCCATATTGACCTAACAATGACATAAACACTAAATAAGGTATATATTCAAATTTTTGCCTTCCTATTCCTGCAGGGCATAATAAAACTAACTTTTCTACTTTACCAGGATTGTTTATTGAATAATCCAATGCTATCCATCCTCCGAAGGAAATCCCGCCTAAACAAAACTTTTTTATATTTAATTCAGATATTATGTTATCTAACCACTTTGCCGATTCTGATGTCTTTATATCAAACCTTATTTCCTGACTTTTACCCGGTTCTCCAGGAATATCAATCATATAAACTCTAAAATGCTTTGCATAATTTTCTATATCTCCTATCCACATAGCTGAATTAGATGCAGAACCATGTATCAAAACCAATGGTGGATTATCTTCATTCCCGCTTACCAGTATGTGTGTATCTCCATATTTTGTATTTATTGTTATCTCTTCGTAATTAACAGGCCACCTTTCTAATGTTTTATTATAAAAATTTATTATTTCTCTTTTTATATTTTCAGATTTAAATATAACTTTACTCATTATTTAACAACCTCAATTCATTTCTAGTTTTTCTCACCCATTTAAGTTGGTTCTTATAAGAAGAAAGGATATTTTTTGATATCTGATTCCACAAAACTTTTTCTCTTTTACTTCTTTTCGGTTCTCTGATACCCCTTCTTTGCTTTTCTTCGTACATAATAATATTGGTTTTTATATTATCTTCATATTTTTCAAGCTGTTTATCCAATTCTTCATATGATAATATATCCATCCAAGCAAACTGTATTAAAAAATTATTTTTCATTTCAAAAATTTTTTTTTCAGAAAGAAGCCATTTTTTAAGATATTCCTTTCCTTTTTCAGTAATGGAATAAATTTTCTTTGAAGGTGAACCGTCCTGATGCTCAACTACATTTGATACACAACCTTCATCTAATAATTTTACCAACGCCTTGTATATTTGATTATTATTTCCAGACCAATACATCAATTCAGATGCATTAATGTATTTCTTTATTTCATATCCCGTAAAGTTTTTCCAGGTCAATAAGCCTAATATGGCATAGTTAATTGACATTTTCATCACCTCCTATAATATTATCATATGTTAACTATAACATATGATAATATTATAATCAACTTTTTTTCTTTTGAATTTACTTCAAATATTCTTTTGATAGAACTGTCACATGTGGATACGGTTGTTAAGTTTAAACTAGCATCATGAATAATCAAAAATATGAATTAACAGCCAAAAACTACTTCTTAAAATAGAAATAGTTTTTAGGGTATAGGTTATTTTTGTAGTAACAATAATGGTAATTATAAGTCTAGTAATTTCTGCAATGAGTGATATAATTAATTATATGAGTTGACGATTATATGCATATAGGAGGGGATGAATTGATGTTTTTAGAAACTAAAAGAATATATCTTAGGAACTTAGAAGAGAAAGATATAGATATGTTGTATGAGTTACATAATAATCAAGAAACGATGAAATATATGCATTACAACACAATATCCTATGAAAAAGCAAAACATGATGTAGAAGATTATGCTAGTGTTTCAGAATTACAACCAGGATTTGGCATATGGGCGACGGTGCTGAAAAACAGTGATGAAGTAATTGGGTGGACGTGTTTAAAGAAATTGCCTGATTCTGACGATGTAGAGATTGGATACAGATATTTCCCCAAATACTGGAATAAAGGATATTGTACTGAGATATGTAATGAGCTGATTCGATATGGATTTGAAGTATGTGACCTTGAGGAAATTATTGCAATTATAAGACCAGATAATTTAGCATCAATACGAGTAGCTGAGAAATTAGAAATGAAGTATGTGAAAATGGCATCTCATTTTGGTATGGATCTAAAACAATTTTCATTAACCAAAGATAGATATTATGCAAATAAGATTACTGATGTATATGGCTGTGCTCTATTCGATTACTATAATGGTGATTATGATAAAATGAACTCAAGATGGTTATCTTCATCAAAGCATTATTTCACAACTTATGAGGAATGGTTTCCAAGAGAGCAAAAGGCAATACAATATGCGACTGGTAGAGTGCTAGATATTGGTTGTGCTGCTGGTAGACATTCGCTTTATTTACAGTCTAATGGACTTGATGTTACTGGAATTGACAACTCTCAAAAGTCTATTGAAATATGCAAGTCTAGAGGATTAAGAAGCGCGGAAGTTCTTTCTTTACATGATATTCCAAATGATTATGGAACCTTTGATACAATTATGATGCTAGGAAATAATTTTGGATTAGTTGGTACAATGAGTAAAGCATTCGATGCCTTAAAATTGTTTGATGAAATCACGAGCAATAATGGTGTACTTATTTTAGGAGCGAGTAGTTTAAATATGGATAAACTAAGTTCTTCATTTAGAGAGCAGATTAAAAGTAATCGAGAAAATGGAAGGTATATTGGTGAAGTGACATATCATTTGACTTACAATGGTATGTCATCGGATTTGGATTGGTTATGTGTTCAAAAAGAGGATATCATCAAACTAATTGATAAATCAAATTTCTATGTTGATACAATTATTGAAGACGATATGTTTGGCAAGCCATATCCTTATGTGATAATAGCTAGAAAAAAATGTTAAAATAATCGCTACTAACATTTCTCATAGTATAAGTAATTAGAATCTCATAGCTATATGATAAAGAAGGTGCTGTACAATAATAAATATATTATACAGCACCTTTTCTAAAATTTTTACCAAAGCCTTTCTTATAATTGTCTTTATGGGATAAGAAAAATATAATCTTTTATTCGCCATATACATTCAGCAATCACATAAAAAACCACGGTTGAACTTACAACTTGACAGCTATAATTTCAAAGTAGAGATAACGATACATTTCATCAATTACTAGCGCCATTTCTTTCATGTATGACCCATCAGAAAGTAGTTTTGAGTGAAAGGGTTCCTCCCGCCATAATCGGATTCCTATGTCGTTAAATTCATAATTTGTACTTAGCTGTTCATCTTCCATATCATAGGAGCAGGAACTATATTGTTTTAGAGAAGCCACTAATCGTTCTGCCAGAGTTTGAAAAACATCCATATCATAGAGCATTATAATTGCGTGTTCTCTTAACTCATAGTCAACGGCTACTTCCACGGCTCGATTATTTCGGTATCGTACCATGAAAAAGAAAGAAGCATCTATGTATCTTAAGGAAAATCCGTCATCTTCAATATCTTTTGAAATCTGAATTTCCCGATTGTCAGGTAAAGACCATTCAGAACGTATTTGATTTATGGCAACAAGAATTTGTTTTGGAGACATACCCAATCTTAATGGGCCAATCCCCACATGCGGAATAACAGACAATGATTTCATATTTTTACTCCTTTTTGTTCATTCAAACAGCTTTCTTTCTTTTATCTAAGAAAATAGTTTCATTCAAAACTCCTTTATTATACCAATGAAATTACCTCCTAGAATATATAATTACATTATAATGACTTGTAACGTAATTATATATTTTATGTTCAAAATTATCAATTGCTATAATAAATTCAATAATTTTATTATTAATTAAATATGATAAAATAGACATGAGGACATAGCACTAATCCTCAAAAATAAAATAATTTTAACCAACAAATGTGTTTAATCTTAACTAAGGAATCAAGTTTTCTAGAGATACTCTAGCTATGTTAAAGTATACTAGAAAATTAAAAAATTAAGATGGGATATAAAACGTAAATTAGAGGGGTGCAAAATGATAATTAAAGCTAAGAGCAAAATATTGGATTCAATATATATTAAGAGAATAAGGAATGTTTTTATCGGTATACTAATATTTTTAATAATACTAGTTCTTGTAGTACCCATAATAATAATAAGTAAAGTAAAAGAAAAGGTTACTTATGAAGGGTCTTTATCTGAGCATCCTTTACAGCATATATATGATGCGAAGGATTTCGATTTAGATGGTAAAGAAATGATGTTAACTACAGATGATGGGCTTAATGTGTGGGTATCAGAAGTGACTATACCTAATCCAAAGGGAGTTATAATTTATTTAACAGGAATTAGGCAACCATCAGTTACATATTTCTATGGACATTCTAAATGGATGAAAAAAGAGGGGTATGCATCTATATTGTTAGAAGTAAGGGGACATGGGAATAGTGAAGGCGAAGAAGTATGTTTAGGCTATAAAGAAGTTTTAGATGTTAAAGCAGTAGTTGATTATATTAAAGAGCAAGATGAGTATGATAATGTACCAATTATTGTTCATGGGGTATCTATGGGAGGATCTGTGGCCATTAACTCATTTGGTTCAATAAAAGATATTGATGGTCTTATTGCTATGTCTGCTTATTCAAGTTTTGAAGATGTAGTCTATGATACAATGATAGGATATAATATTCCATCACCTATATGTGAAATTGAGAAAAACATCATGAGTTTTTATCTCTCATTATTTTTTGATGAGTTTAAAGATATGAAACCTATTACTCAAATAGGTAAGATAGATGATAGACCAGCTTTTCTTATAGCTTGTACGGGTGATACTGAAGTACAAGCAGTAAATATGCAAAGGTTGCTAAAAGAAGCATCAAATGATTGTGAATGGTGGATAAGAGATTCTTGGGAACACTTTATAATAAAAGATTGTGATTTTATTAATATGGAACAAGATAAAGAATATTGCAAAAGAATATTAAAATTTCTAAATAAAGTTGAAAAAAATAAAAAATTATAGGTTAGCATTAGTCAGCCTTCTTTGTGAATAAGCTAGTGAGTACATTTGTATTAAGTAAGGAATGTAAAGATAATAATGACTAGCTGAGTTTTAAAATAGAAGAATAAAATGAGATATTTAAAGAGTTATGATATTGTTATGTTCTGTAGTATTAATAAGAGGTCGTATTAAATTTAAGAAATTTTTTTAAAAGCTATTGACTCTAACGTAACGTGATAGCATATAATTATATTTGTAGTCGAGATTACAAAAGTGTACGCAATAGAGTTATGTAACTTATGAGTAATGAAATGGAGGTGTTATAAAATGAAAATTAAAGAAGTAGCAGACTTAACAGGAATAACAGTAAGAACCCTTCATTATTATGATGAAATTGGATTGCTTCATCCAAGTAAGATAACAGAGGCAGGATATCGGTTATATGACGAAACGTCACTTGAAAATCTACAGCAAATATTATTTTTTCGAGAGTTAGGCTTTCCGCTTAGTGAAATTAAAATAATAATGGAAAATCCAAATTTTAATAGAATAGAGACATTATCAAAACATAAAGAAGTGTTAATTAAAAAGAAGGAACGTCTTGATGGGTTGATACAACTTGTAAATAGAACAATGAAAGGAGAAAAAACTATGAGTTTTAGAGAATTTGATATGACTGAAATAGATAGATGCAAAAAAGAATATGCAAATGAAGTAGAGAAGCTTTGGGGAGGTTCTAAAGCCTATGAAGAAAGCCAAAAAAAGACAAAAAACTATGGTAAAGAGCAGTGGCAACAAATAAGCGGAGAAAGTCAGGGTATCCTAAAAGCATTTGCTAGCAATATGGATAAAGCACCTGATAGTAATGAGATTCAAAGATTAGTTAAGCAGTGGCAAGAGTTTATTACTGAGAGATTTTATAATTGTACCAATGAAATCCTTTCAGGTTTAGGAATGATGTATGTGGAAGATGAAAGGTTTAAGAAAAGTATCGATAAATATGGTAAGGGAACAGCAGAATTTATAGCAAAAGCTATTGAGATATATTGCTTTAAATAGTCTTAACAGCATAATTAAACATTAATAGTGTTGAAAAAAGCAGTCTTCGGGCTGTTTTTTTCGTAGAAATTAAATGTTATTAGTAAACCGATTATTAGCAGTTTGGTAACAAGCTATAAAAATGCACCCACCAAGTATTGTTGATTGTATGGTGGATGCATTTCAATTCTAGTTTATAAAACTGTTTTCTTATTTGATTTCAAACTTTTTAAAAAGATTGTTACTTAATATTCTATTTGATTGATTCATCTTGCAAATATTCTTTTATTATATTAAACTTTATATTCGTCATGTTACATTCTACCGTGTTTGGCTTTACGTAGTCTCCAGTTGTGGCATAGTTACCTAGTATGCATCTAGTGGAAATACAACAATCATAAAGAGCACATCCTTCACAGTCAGGAACTCTTTTATTTATAACTTGCTTTATCTTCTTTAATTTATTTGCATCCATTCCTCTCTCAATATCTCCAATAATGTGTTCTTCTTTACCAACCGAAAAAATACAAGGATACATGATACCATTAACGTCAATATTATAATGATTAGTTCCAGCATCACACAGACTTAAGCAATGAAAGCTATTATCTAGTATTTCCATTTTTATATCCTTACATTTATTGTCCAAAACATATTTTCGAACCTTTTTAAATTCTTCTAAGACAATACTATAATCTTCATCCTTCCATTCGTTTGAATAATAATCGGCAACAGGAACTATAACTTTAAATCCTTGCTTTATAAAATAGACTATATTATCATATAGAGAATTAATATTATGTCTATCATATGTCATTCTAATCCTTGTATTCGCATTTATCTTTAATAATTGCTTAGCATTTTTTATAATAGTGTCGTAATTTATAGAACTATCAAGAGACCTTCTGTTAAAATTGTGGGTTGATTCCTTGCCGTCTAGGCTAATACTTAAATCAATGTTATTTACTTCAAGAAACTTAATAACCTCTTGTGTTATTAAGGAACCGTTGGTAGTCATACCATATGAGACATCTTCAAATGTTTTATTACATTGATTTACAAAATACTTTATAACTTCAAAATTTAATAATGGCTCTCCACCGTGGAAATCGATAACTAATTGTTGTTCAGGTTTCTTGTTTAACTTAATATAATTTAATATTTTATCAGCTAATTCAATAGTCAAGTCTTGGTTATCATACATTGAATGCACGTAACAATATCTACACCTAAAATTACATCTTAAAGTAACCCATATATTTACATAATAAGTTTTACGCATTTTCAATCGCCTCAATAATTCCTCTTCTTTTTTCCATACAATGATCACTTAAATTAGATTTATTAGCATTTTCTAAATAGGACTTTGCTAAAGAAGGACAATTCCAACACAAAGCTTTAATCTCGCAATCGGAGCATTCTTCTCTCGTATCTGGTATGAATTCAGAAAATTCCTTGAACCAATCCAGATTTTTATCCCACCTAAATTTTGAAGTAATATCTTCATCGTATAAACTACCAATCTTGTACTTTTCCTCATTAAAAAGGGGACATGGATAAACTTCACCTTTAGAGTTAACAAAAATTTCTGTTACTCCTCCAGGGCAGTCGTATGCACTCGTACAATTAACTATACCTCCTGACATAAACTGTACTATTTCATCAGAGTCAATATGATTATCTTTAGCCCTACCTACTAAATTCATTGTTCTTATTTTTGGTTTTACATCAAGTTTTTTACAGAGTTCGATAAAATCTTGATCTAGCTTAATTGTATTATTATCAAAAGTCATAGACAACGTAATATAAGAAGCGCCATGATTCTTTAATAACTTAATAGCTGCTATAACTTTTTCAAAAGTACCTTGTCCCCTTATAGAGTCACAAGTTTCTTCATCTACTCCATCTAAACTAATGTCAAATGAATCAAAGTACTTGCAGATGTTTCCAACATTCTCTTTATTAATTAATGTTGCATTAGTAGCTAAAGAAATACTACCTTTGTAATTATTTTTAAGAAAACTCAGTGCTTCATCAAAATTTGTTACAAGAAGCGGTTCTCCACCTGTAATAGAAATGCCAAGTGGTTCTAATTCTACAATGCGTTTTATAAGATTCATATCAACAGTTATTTTTTCTTTAAAGGATTCTCCTTTAACATACGTAGCAGCATAACAACAATGTGTACAGTGTAAATTACAATAGTCTGTTATTGCAAAATTAATCAATTCGATTTTTTTGCTGGGATTATGCATAAGAATGTTGTAAGTTTCCATTTCATTTATCAGTGATTTAAAATAGTTTTTGCTATCTTCATCATAATCCTTTGCTATTTCTTCAATTTCAGTAATGGACGTAACATTTTTTATTTCTTCATAAACTGGTTCAGAGATAATTATTACTCCACATGACTCTCTATTATATATAAGTACGTTCCCACCAAAGTGGAATGTTTCTATATATTCCTTATTAACCATAAAATTATCCTCCTAACAAATATTATAAGCCTTAAATAATTACTACTAAATGACTATATTGCAGTCGCACTTTTCGTTAATTACATCATCGTGGGTTGTTATAATGATGATTTTATTCATTTTTATTTGATTAAGATAATCCATAATATTTAACTTTGTTTTTTCATCCAAATGCTTCTCTAACTCATCAAATATGAGAATATCGGAATCTTGGATTAAAACTCTAGCTATTGCTAGTTTCTGTTTTTGACCGCTTGATATGTTCATGTTTACCTCGTCTACGATTGTATTATGAACGTCCTTTAAATTATTCACCCATTCCTTAAGTTTAACTACTTCAAAAATTTGATTCATTTTTTCAAGATTGGGGGTTTTATCTAAAAATATATTGTTGCGGAGACTATCCTTAAACAATACAGAGTCTGTAGATAAATACGAAACTATCGAATCCCAAGTTAATCTACTGTCAAATAAACTTACCTGCTTTCCATTAACAAAAATTAAACCATCATTAATATTGTATTCTCCACTAAGAAGTTTTAATAATGTTGTCTTTCCAGATCCGTTTTTTCCCTTTATACCATATATATTACCCTTCGCAAACTGAAAATTAAAGTTCCATTTGTCAGTATCCTTTTTATACATAAAAGTAACATTATCAAATTTTATTTCTTTAACATCACCAATACTACTTGCTAAATGATATTCATTTTGTTGATAGCAATCTAAATCCATTATTTTCTTTATTCTTATATAGGATACTTTAAAAATTTTAAGTTGCATAAAAAGATTCGGGATTTGTGTCAAATAACTTCCGAATGACCCAGAATATGTATTGAAAGTTATTAATCTTGATATAGTTAGCTGGTTATTTAGTACAAAATATGCCCCTAAAAGAAACACAATTATTGAATTAATCAATGATCCTAAACCATTGATTAAATTGGACCTAGATATTATTTTAGTTGTCACATATCCTTTATGTAATAATAGCGTTACATTTTCAATGAATCTTTTTATAAGATAGTTAAATGCTTTATTTCTTCTATATTCTTCGTAATGATTAGCAAGTGCTTGAACCTTATCTGTATAGTTACCGGATATATCACGCTTTTCGTTTACTACTTTTTCTATATGCTTGTTATTCATCTTTTGAATAATCATTAATACACTAAAAACGATAATTATAATAAGCGAGAGATATATATTAGTGATTATCATAAAATAAAAAACACCTATAATATGTATAATAAGTGTTGCAAATTGATACACTATCATAATTCCGTTTTCACCTAAAGAAAAACAGTCACTATCTAAGCCGACTAATATGTCACCGATTTCAATTTGTGAAGGCTCGGTTTTAATATGATAATATATTTTTTTATAAACCTTAGAGCAAAGTTCTGTAGAGATTCGATTTCCTATTGTAGTAAAAACTAGAGAAGAAAAGTAGTCTAACAGTAATTGCCCTAAAAATAATCCCATAAATACTATAAAATATTTTAAAAACTGATTAAAATTAGACTTAGTTAAATTTACTAAGCTATTAATACTATCATTCATAGCAAATGGTATTTTCACTATTATGACTGCATTAGATATTAAAATTACAATTCCAAGTGTTATTAAAGATATTTGATTTTTGCACATTTGTATATAGAGTTTATATCTATTCATTGTCAATTCCTTGTCCTAAAAAATATTTTGTTAGTGATTCAATATTTTGCAAATCGCTGAAGCGAAGATAATAATTAGTATTAATTTGTAGCCCTAATTCATCTAATGTGGTAATATAATTATTCAATGAATCGTAGTCTTTCATACGATTCAAAATATGATTAGAATTATCATTAAATATTCTATTATTTGCAACCATAATTTTCTCTTTAATTGTCATTTCATTTCTACATACAGACCTACCGATATCTATTACTTTACCAAATAAAATGTTATTATTTACATATTTCAATGCCTTATGACTTTTTTTAAAATAACTTATATCTTGTTTTTCTAACACCTTACAAACATGAGCCAAGGCAACTGCAGCCCCCATACTATTCCCTGAAAAAGAATGATATGCATTATCTAGCGACTGACATATTATTGGTTCTAGAGGTACTTCGAATTGAATATCTCTTGTTGGATCATAACATATTCCTTCGTTTTCAGGTTCTATTAATCGAACTCCAAATACTCCTTTTAAACTTGCTGGATAACTCTTTTCTTTTCTATTATGAAGAGCTGAAATAATTATTTTTCCTGAATTTAATAAATTATTAATTTTCTTGTTCAGTTCATTTTTTAGTAAACCACTTATATCATCATCTTGTATAGCTAATGCAAGACAAACTATATCAAACTCAATTTGATTTAATTCATCTAATACATTTAGCAACATTTCTAAATTACATTCATTATTCTTATTTAGGAGCTTAATACTTGTAAAGCAATGATAGTCTAGTAACGATTTATTAATCTCTGCAATCTGAGACCCATGACCATGTTCATCCTTCCAACCCAAGCCCATATCTATTGTTTGGATATTATCAGAAAATCGTGTATCAATCCCCGAATCGCAAATTATTACCTTTAATCCATACAAAAAACTTCCTCCTATAAACATTTTAATGAAATGAGGATATACCCTACTATTTAATCTTTAAGTATTTTTT
Organism: Clostridiaceae bacterium M8S5; assembly: GCA_029227815.1. Taxonomy (GTDB): domain Bacteria; phylum Bacillota; class Clostridia; order Tissierellales; family MCWD3; genus Abyssisolibacter. The sequence goes on from CP118523.1 coordinate 202,559, forward strand.
ATTATCTCTTTTTACTTAAGAAAGCATCATAATATGTTTTTACAGTACATCTTCTTACATAGCAGACAGGAACCATTCCACCATTTATTGGATAGTTTCTTCCAGAGATTTCTCTAGTTTGCTTACAATCGTGAAGACAATCTCTTTGTCCAATTACTTTAATAATTTTTGCTTCTTCAGGTAAACTTTTAATTTTTTTATTCATATTTTTTCTCCTTTATTTTTGAATTTGGTATATCCCCACTTCCTAGAAATATGCTTCAAATAATCATATTTTTCCATATCATTATTACATAATAAAGCATTTTTCTATTTAATATTACTATATAATTGAAAATTTGTCAATAATTTATATTATTTTTATTTATTTTCAATTAAAATCACGCATTTATAATTAATAATGCATAACGTATACAAAATATTATACAAATTTATAGTTATGATGTCAATGTTTTGTATTTATTAAATTAATTATTAAATCATACATCATTATGAATTTAATGAAAATTAATAAAATAAATATAGTTATTTCAACTGACAATTGAATTTTAAATAATGGTATGATATGGTCAGATATTATACTGTTTACAATAATAAAATATTAGATATATATGAGTTACGAGAAAGAACTAAGGATAAGATAATATTTGAAGTTATATAATACATAATGTATAAAATTAATTGATTATATTATTAAAAAAATAAGTAAAGGAGTAAATAAAAATGAAAATTTGTTATTTTAAAAAGAGTTTTGTTGTATTTCTAGTATTGTTTATGTTTACTGGATGTGCTACAAAAATTAATCATGACAGTAGTATAGAAAGAGAACAGTTGGCAATTGTCAAAAATAAAGATGCTGTGAAATACCAAGTAGATCCTGAGACATTCTCATTACAAATTATTAAAGATGACGATGTTGTGCCAATTTCTGCAGCTATGCAAAATAGAAACGTGGCTAATTATAATCAAAATGAAAAGGTAACAAAATGGTCTTATCCTAAAGAGCAAGTAGATGTAGCTATAAAAGCACATAAGGACTACTTACATGTAACTATTACTTCGAGTTCAAATGATGACAATAAATTCCTATGGCCTAAGATTACAGGAGAAACATTCTACCTCCCTTTTGGAGAAGGAAAAAGAATACCAGCAGAAGACTCTACTTGGACAAATTATTTGCGAAGTAAAGAATTTGACGTTTTAGAACAGTTATCCATGCCTTTTTGGGCAACAGAACAAGGGGAGCATACAGTTTTATTTATATTGGAGAACCCATACAGAAATACAATGAACTTTTCTGATGATAATCAGATAGAATTCGTTCTTAGTCATGGATATCCTAAAATTGATGATAACAAGATAAACAGTTTTCGAATTTATATTGCAGATAAGAACCCTACATCCGTTGCGAAAATCTATAGAGATTATGTAAAGGAAAAAGGAGATTTTATCACATTTAAAGAAAAAGCTAAGAAGAATCCAAATATAGAAAGATTATATGGTGCGCCACATATTTACTTAGCTAGTGAATATGTAATATCTTCTAAAAATATAAATTGGCAAGCGTTTCGTAAATCCTTAAATTCTGATGTGATAAAATATATTCTATCGTACACTTCTAAGTTAGAATCAGGTAAAGAAATGCAAACAGTAATCAACGAAATTCGCAATCAAGACTATGTAAATAAATATCAAAAGAATGTTGTTTGCAGGTTTTTAAGTGATGTTTTACGACAGGATAATTTTTTTGATTCAAGTATCTTTTTAAACAAAGATGAATTTATGAAAACTGCTATTGAAAAAAATAACAAAGATCAAGCCACTATTATTCAGTTAAATAAACATGCATTGTCATCAAATCTTCCAAATGTATTTGAAGATGCTCAGGTGTGGATGAATGATGAAACGGTAGATTTAATAAAAGACTTAAAGAACTCAGGGATTGAAAAAGCATGGATTGGTCTTCATAGCTGGGAACAAGCGTATGCGAAACCTGATCTTACTAAAACTGCCATCCAGCTAGGGTATTTAGTTGCGCCTTATGATTCTTATCATTCTATTCATAAACCTGGTGAAGAGAAATGGATTACTGCAATTTTTTCAGATATATCATTATATGACAATGCGACAATATCAAAGAAAAATGGTCAGAAAGTTACTGGTTTTCAGAACATAGGTCGCAAACTAAATCCTACATTGTCTTTACCTCTGGTAAAAGAAAGAGTAGAAAATATATTAGGTACACAAATACCTTTTAATTCATGGTTCATTGACTGTGATGCTACAGGAGAAATATATGATGACTATTCTCCAGAACATATAACAACAGAGCAGCAAGATTTAGTAGCTCGTTTAAATCGAATGAAGTATATCAGAGATAATTATAATATGGTAATTGGATCAGAGGGAGGACATGATTTTGCTACTTCAACCATAGCTTTTGCTCATGGGATTGAATTAAAAAGTTTTTCATGGCTTGACGATGATATGAAAAAAAATAAGGATAGCAAATACTATATTGGGAACTATTATAGCCCAACTGGTGGAGTTGCAGAACATTTCAGTAAACGGATTCCAATTAAAGACCATCTGTCAACAATTTTTGTTGACCCAAGATATGATTTGCCACTTTATAAGCTTGTGTATAATGATTCCGTTGTTACAACTTATCACTGGGATTGGTCAACATTCAAAATCATTGGCGCTGTAAAAAATCGAATGCTACGCGAAGTGTTGTACAATGTTCCACCAATGTACCATCTTGATAGGCAGCAATGGGAAAAATATAAAGAAGATATTATAGCACACACCAAGTTTTGGTCAGATTTTAGTAAACAAGTCATTACAAAAGAAATGACAGAGTTTAAAAAGCTTACAGTTAGCGCAAATGTGCAGATGTGTAGATACGGAGATAATATTGCTGTAATAGCTAACTTTGGTAGTAGTCCATATGACTATTATAGTGTGGAGATTCCAGCGAATTCTTTGCTACTAAAAATTGATGAGGAAATACAAATCTATTCTCCTCGTGTAGCAGCTAAAAACCAATAATCTATTCATCACTATTTACGCTTATATTTAAAAATGTATGTATTGTATAAATAAAACTTGATTCAGATTGTTAAAATGTTACTCAATTTAATAATAGACGTTGTTATTGGCAGAAATAATAACCAAGTAAACTTAAACCATGAAAAAAATTAGTAGTTATTTAACAATTAAACAAAAAAGTCATTAGGAATAATGATATTTTCAAGTTAGCAAAATTTATATAAAATTGATTGGTTTGACAATAATATTCAAATAAATTACAATAAACTTTTAAGCTCTATAATCTAGCGTTGTTAAAATCTAATGGATGTAGTCCTAATTTGTTATCAACAGTGGAGTCCATGTTATCTTATTTATGAAGATGCAAATTTAATAATGGTCTAAATTCGCCTAGTTGGTATGTTTAGAGTATGCTAGGGAAAAATAGTTGGTTGTCAGAAAATCAGAAAGAAATTAACACAAAATAATTGACACTAGGGAGTGATTTATATGGAAATCTGGGATGTTTACGATAAGAATCGTAATAAAACAGGTAAAACAATAATCAAGGGCGAAACTTTGGTGCAAGGAGAATTTCATCTTGTATCCTTTGGAGTAATCAAAAACTCAAATGGACAATATATTATTTCAAAGCGTTCTCTAAATACTTCGCACCCAAATACATGGGAAGTTACAGGAGGTGCTGTAGGGCATGGAGAGTCAAGTTATGAAGGTGTATTACGTGAAATTAAAGAAGAGCTCGGTATAGACATGAAAACTAAAGGTGATTTGGTAAGGACATTTTTTAATATTGATCCTGAGTGCTCAAGTATTCAAGATGTATGGCTATTTAAAGAAGACATAGATGTGAATACAATCATTGTTCAAGAAGAGGAAGTTAGTGAAGCAAAACTAGCAGATATCGATGAAATCAAGCAACTTTTTGATAATAATGAGTTCTTAAAAGGTAACCCTCATGTGTTTGAGTGTTTTGATGAGATAGATTTATTGTAAAGCAATTTAGGAGTTAATTTTTCGGAATAGAAGTTTGTACAGATAATGACAAACCATGAGTTATACCTTTTGACAGATATGACACTAGAATGCTTTTTCTAGGATGAAAGTAAAGAGTTAAGGATTTTGTAGAAAACGTTATTGGGCAATTATAATAATACATATCGGAGGTAAATTAAATGAAAAAAAGTTTAGCTATCGTTGTGGTAACTTTAATGTTGAGTGTTTTGGTAGGTGGTTGTTCCACCAAGCTTGAGGAGACGAATGCTCTACTTTACAAAAAAGGACTTAAATTAATTGAGAAGATGGATAGAAAGGCAGAAAACGAGGAGTATATAAAGCTCATGGATGATTCAGCTGAATTACAAGTTACAATCAGTAAAATCGGAGAAGGTAATTATAATTCACCCAAAGGTATATATAAAGTATCGTTTCCTAAAGGGTTAACATCTTCTATAACATGGAGACAGCGAGTTTGCTAAAATAACTGGTGATTTAAAAATAGAATTAGAAAACAGAATGCTAGCAGCTATTCCATCTAATATCAATGCTTCTTCAGGGCATTTGTATTTTATTTCATCATCTATGCTCAATTCTTTTGATGGTTTTATACACGAAGGTTTAATCGATAATACTTTGTATATTTATATTTATGAAGGTGACTATTCTGTAATAGTATCTTTCGCTTCGGGGAATGAAAATATTGTTTGGTCATCAGCAAACTTTATAAAGACTGGTTCATTAAATCAAATTTCATCAGATTTAGAGATGTTAGAGTGGCTTAAGAAATATGCTTTTATTACTGATTGTAAAGTAGAAAAGATTGAGCAAATTAGGTAAATGTAAAGAGAGAAAAAAATAAGTTTTTTTGTAAACAATAAATAAATTATATTTAATCAACAATGATTAGGATACATTATTGTCCAAAAGTTTTAGTAGTATTGTTTGAAGTTGGAAATATCAAAATGCTGCAAATATTGATAAGGAGAATAGATTATGTGTTTAGAATATATATTTAGAAAAATGAATAAAGAAGACGGTGTATTTATTAGAGAAATGTGTTATCAAGCAATATATGTTCCTCCAAATGAAGAAGCTCCTTCAAAAGATATTTTGAATGTACCTAAATTGAAAAAATATTATGAGAATATTGGATTAGACTCAGATTTTGGGATAGTAGCTATTGAAAAAAATACTATGAAACCAATAGGTGCAGCATGGTTAAGACTATTTGATGAAAAAAATCAAGGGTATGGATTTATTGATTCTATAATACCAGAGTTGAGTATGGCAGTTGATTACGCTTATCGAAATAAAGGTATGGGAAGTAGATTGTTAAAACAACTTTTAGAGGGTTGTGTAAAGCGGTACCCTAGTATTTCATTGAGTGTTGATCAGAGTAACTATGCATATGATTTATATAAGAAATGTGGATTTTTAGATATGAAAATAGAAAATAAAAAAGTTACTATGTTATTAACAAGAAGTTAATTATGCTGAAAGGTTAAAGTTGATAAAGATGATAAAGCTTATACATAGTACTCGATTTATGATAAAGAAATACACCTACGCATAGAGGGGAATGTGTAGGTGTATATGATTATTGAGAAAAAGCTATCTCATTAATCATATATCGATAAGCTAAATTTACCTAATTCTAATTGATTTATTCCTTATGTAATAAAACGAACTGATTTTGTGCACAACCTACTTCATCAGCTACTGATTGGCACTTTGCGCGTAATAGAAAAAAGATGGTTTTATTATCTAAACAGCTAAGTGATTCAAAGTTTGCTTGTCCTTTAGAAATAATCATATCTGCATCTTTAAATGATTTGAGAAAATCGTCCGAACAAGCTGATAGTTCGATTCCTTGAATTGATGCACCGCTATCAATAATTTTTACTAATTTATCCATACCAACTGTGGTGGCGTCTTCCATAGTAACATCATTTACTATAGGCCCTCCTTTAACAACATATGTGATTTTGTGTAACGGTAAGCGCTCAATTAGCAGTTTATCAAATACAATTTCACCAGCGTTGTCTCCAATGAAAAGAATATTACTTGCATTATGTGTAGCTTTCAAAAAATCTTCACTGGTGCCACCGAAAAGTTCAGTCGTTAGGCTGTGATTAATAGAATCTCTCACGTCAAGTTCATCAACATTAATGCCTAAACCAAAATCTATAATATTTCCAGCGATACTTAATCTTATAGCTGTATCAACTGGAGATTCACTGTTTTCAATTTGTGTATTCAAAGATAATTCGCTGACTAATTGCTCAGCAATATGGTTGAATTTTTTCTTTTCATCTCTATAAGGGTCTTTTATTTCGGTTATTTTTTTTGCATAGTTATATATTAGCCCTGTGATGTATGGTGCAGACGAGTTTGGATAATTATTGCTTATTACATCTAAACCATATTTGATGATATCCTGCTGGGTGTTTTTGTCATTAGTTAATTTGACAGCTAATTTTGTTAATTGTCGTGTTATACAAGATAGACATTCGTATTTAATTTCCATGTCGAAATAAACCTCCTTTAAGTTATATGAAATGCTATAAAAAAGTTTAACATATTATGATTAAATTGTATAATAAATAAATACGATACTAATAATCGAAAATAGTGATTATGATAATCTGGTGGAGGTGTGTCATGAATATTGAAAACTATAAGACTTTTTTGGTATTAGCCAAGATAAAGAATTTTTCAAGAACTGCAGAACAGTTAAACATTGTGCAATCAACCGTTTCATCGAGAATATTTGAACTTGAAAAGTATCTGGATATAAAATTGTTTAAGAGAACTAATCGTAAAATTGAAATCACTGAGGCAGGAAAAGCGTTAATTCCTTATGCTCAGAGATTAGTGAATCTAGAAATAGAAGGGATAAAAAACGTTCAAAGTGTTGGTGCTTATGAGGATTGTTTAAGGATGAGTATACCAGGTAGTGTATATAGAGAACGTCTATCTCCTTTGATTTACATATACTACGATTTATATCCACAATTCACTGTAGATGTTAGATTTCATAAAACAGTAGTACAGTTAGAAATGTTAATGGATGATAGTATAGACATAGGATTTATTTCTAGAATACCAAGTACAAATAAGCTCATTGTTAAACCATATTTGGAATATTCGTGGATATTGGTATCAAGAGAAGACTATAAGGTTTCTAAATCTATTGATGTAAGTGAATTGAATTCTATAGATTTATGCTTTAATAATCTCAATGAGGAATATAATGAATGGCTACAGGATGTATTACCAAAGAATTTTAGACCTAGGATGAATATGAACAGTACTTTACAGCTTATAGAGCATGTGAAAAAAGGTCATGGATGTGCTTTATTACCTAGCTATGCAGTAAGAGAAGAACTAAAAAGTGGAGAATTTAAGGAAATTGTTATTGATAATGCAAGACCAAATAAATTCAAAATATATTTGGTTATAAACAAAAGAAGGAAAGATTCTGATGCGGTGAAGAAGTTTCTTAAATTATTAGAAGAATCACAATTTAGCTGGTAACAGATTTGTATATACATGTAGATTAGAGACTATAGATATGTTATAATATTGTAAAGCGATATCGAATTACGATATAAAAAATAATAGTAAGAGGGAAATAGTATGAAAAAAAAGATTTTAAGAAAACTTTTTTTAGGGTTTATACAAATTCATATATTACATCACGCTAAAAAGACTCCTTTTTACGGAGCTTGGATGATTACTGAATTAAAAGGTCATGGTTATGATATTAGTCCTGGTACTTTGTATCCTGTTCTTCACGATTTGGAATCAAAAGGGTTGCTCAGAAAAACAGAAAAAAAAGTAGAAGGTAAAATAAGAAAGTATTATGAGATAACAAATGATGGTATTCAAGTATTGATTGAAGCACGCAAAAAAGCCCATGAACTTTTTAAAGAAATTAATGATTAATTAGGGGGAAGTATATCATGAACGGCTATAAAGAGATTAAGGAAGATGTACAAATCTGGAAATTTTGTTTTTATGGCTTTTTCAAGAATCTAAAATTCTTTGAACCATATCTAATAATTTATCTTATTAGTATGAAACTCAATTTATTTCAAATAGGCATTTTATTTTCAATGCGTGAAGGCATTACTTATATATTTGAAGTGCCGAGTGGTATAATTGCTGATCACTATGGCAAAAAAAGAGAATTGTTAATGTGCTTTGTATTTTATATTATTTCTTTTGTGTTTTTGTTTTTGGGGATAAATTTAATTTGCTTATCTATAGGCATGATTTTCTTTGGCTTAGGAGAAGCCTTTAGATCTGGAACACATAAAGCTATGATTCTAAGTTATTTAGAGCATAAAGGGTGGTTTGAGCATAAAGGATATGTTTATGGGAGAACTCGTTCTTATTCTCTTTTAGGATCTTCGATTTCATCATTTTTGTCTATACTGTTAGTGCTAAATTTACCAGCATTAAAATGGATATTCTTGATTAGTATATTACCGTATATTTTAGATTTTATATTAATAATGAGTTATCCCGAGTTTTTAGATGAAAGAAAACATACAGAGAAAAATATTAAAACGTTTTACAAAACTAGTGTAAAACATTTAAAATCAATAGCTTGTAACCAAATAATTAGAAAAATTATGCTAAGTGCGGCGTTTTATGATGGTGTATTTAAGACGATAAAAGATTATATACAGCCTATTTTACAATCACTTATCTTAGCCGCAGGTGCAGGCTCAATAATGAGTTTAGAAGCAAATCAAAGTTTAAAGGTTTACTTAGGTATAATCTATAGTATTTTTTATATATTTAGCTCTATTGTGTCTAAAAATATATATAGGCTAACAACTAGATTAAATGCAAGATTTGTATTTGAGAAAATGTTTGGATTGATGGGTTTTCTATTGATAATAATATCTTTTTCTATTTATCAAGAGCATTTATTTTTAGCAATTAGTATATACTTTATACTTTACCTTATGATGAATGCAAGACGGGCTGTATTTGTGGATATTTCTAGTGACTATATGGATAAATCTCAGCGTGTTACAGTACTATCTATAGAGAGTCAGATTAGATCAATTTTAATGGTAATTATGGCACCAACTTTTGGATGGATTGCTGATAAATTTTCAATAAGTGTTTTATTTTTAGGAATTGGAGTTGTATTGTTGTTAATAAGTCGTTTATTTAAAATAATACCCAAACGGGTGAGTGCAAGTGAAAAATAGAAGACATAACTTTAAAGTGATTTTTTATTTTATGCATTTAAGCAAATTATGTAATGTAGTAAAAATATACGGATTAGAAAAGAGGGGGATATATGTACAAAAGGGGAATGGTTTCATTTATAATTATGATTTGTTTACTCTCTATATCTTTGATAGGTTGCAATAAGAGCGTACAAAGTGATAATGTAGCATCAGAAAATACAGATAAGGCAAAACTAAGTTATCAAAAAGCTGTAGAATTACATCAAAAAGGTTATAATGATGAAGCAATAAAAGCTTACGATAAAGCTATCCAATTAAATAAAAACTATGCTGAGGCTTATGTTGGTAAAGGTGCGTTGCTTTCGGATCTAGGAAAGCCAGAAGATGCTATTGATCTATATGATAAAGCGATTTTTGCAAATCCTACATATGCTAATGCTTATTATGAAAAAGGTAGAGATTTATATGTCATGCAAGATTATAATAAAGCTATAGAAGCTCTTGATATAGCAATCAAGTTAAACTCTAATTACTCAGATGCCTTTTTTTGTAAAGGGGTTATATACAAAGAGTTAAAACAGTATGACAATGCGCTACAAGCATTTAATAAAGTAATTGAGTTAGACGAAAGAAATACACTAGCGTATATCAATAAAACGAGAGTGTTACAAGAATCAAAAAAATACCAAGAAGGTATACAAACTTTAGATACTGCTATAGAATTAGTGACTAATGATGATTCACTTTATTTTGAAAAAGCTAGAATATATACTTTGATGAAGAACTTTGATTATGCTATAAAGAGTTTAGCTAAAAGTATAGAACTAAACTCAAACAACGCTAAATACGCAAAAATCGATGAGATATTATCAAGCTTAGAGCTTATAGAAGAATTTCAATTATTGTTAAGCGATGTATCAAAGGATAATACTTGGAGTTTTAATTTAGACGATTTATATCTTAATGATAAGCAAGTTCTAAATTCATCTTACGAAGATATTATAAAACATTTTGGGCAACCAATAAAGGTTGATTCATATAAATTGCGTATGGCAGGTACAGATGATTACAATTATTTTTTAAATGTTAAATATGAAAGCATGGAGTTAGAACTATTTTTTTATGATAAACAGCTTGATGAGCCAAACTCTAAAGATAGTATTAAAAGATTTGATGTTATAGGACAGAACATGGAACTAGCATGTGGTTTAAAAGTCGGGATGACAGTTGACGAAGTAATTAATAAATTCGGGACAAGAGAAATCTATAAACTAAACAGCACAACAACAACTGGACATGAAGTTAGTGCAATTAATAATATTTTGACTAGATCCAAACCCAAGAAATATTATAGTCAATACAATGAAGCTATGTATATAGATATGGATTGTGAGAATGTTAAATCAGAAGATGTGTCTAAATATATGGGATTAGTCTTATTGATCAAAGATAATATGGTGGACAGAATAGTTTTAGGATATCCAAATTTACCTTAACAAATAATAATAAAGGGAGGTAGTTAATACTAATTGGAGTATTAACTACCTCCCTTTAGTTTTGTTATTAATTAGTATAAAGTTAAGCTGAAAAAATGAAGACATTAGATTTGAATATCAATAATTAAAAAGTGATTCACAAGGATTTTTTGACATTGTTCTTCTACAAAAACTAACAAAAGAGAATTTATTAAATAAATTAGTATTCTTATAGGGGAAAGTATAACAGATATATTTTAACATTATAAATATTTATATAATTCTAAATTATTTGACAATTGCCATCGAATCAACTATAATTTATCTTAAGTATAAAAAATTTTTATAATATCAAAAAAATAATTTGCTAAATACAAATATAGAAGTTGCATAATGATAATAAACAAATTTTGAACATAATATTTTGATTCTTATTAGAAACCCGTTACAATATATAGTCAAAATCATATCGATATATTATACAATTAATCAATTAAAAAACAGGTATATGATATTTTTGTTCATGAAAACGTTTGCGATTATATATCTTTAAGGAGATTAGTTAACATAATAGTTTAGTAAAAAGGAGGGATATTGGTTATATCATTGTTTGTATAAAATGAGTATAGAATTTAATTTAGGAGGTTTAGATAAATGAAAAAAAAGCTTAGTATATTATTGGTATGTGTATTAATATTAAATATTTTAGTTATAGGCTGTAAAGGTACGAAAACAACAAATAGTGGTGAAATCAAGGATAAAGAGGCAAATAAGGATAAAATAGTACTTGCAGTAGGCTCTGTTGAAGATACTTTTGATCCTCCTTATCTTAGAAGTAAAGCTCATAATATTGCTGCTACACATGTATATGATAGTTTGATTAGTTTAGATGAAGACGGAAAACTTATACCAGCAATTGCTGAATCATGGTCAAATGTAGATGGAGACACATGGGAATTTGTTATTAAAAAAGGTGTAAAATTCCATAACGGAGATGATTTAAAGCTATCTGATATAGTATTTACATTTAACAGATACAAATCTATACCAGCTTCTAGTTCTACAGTAGAGGGAATAAAATCTGTAGAAGCAAAAGGAGACAATAAGGTTTTGATACATACTGATGGAATTAGAAGTAATTTAGTTGATATGATACCTCTTGTTAGTATTGCTTGTGAAAGAGCTGTAAAGGAATTGGGAGATAAATATGCTAGTAATCCAATAGGAACTGGTCCATATATAGTAAAAGAATATATAAAAGGAGACAAAATAATTCTAGAAAGATGGGAAGATTATCCTTTTGAAAAACCTAAACTTAAAAATATAGTATTTAAAGCAATTCCAGAGAGATCTAGTAGATATATTGCATTAGAAACTGGAGAAGCAGATTTAGCTCTTGAGCTATCATCAAAGGAGCATGAAAGAAGTAAGACTACTGATAAAATAAAATCTATAATCAAAGAGGATGCAGGAACTGTATTTACATCTTTGAATTGTAAATATGAGCCATTAAAAAGTAAATTAGTTAGACAAGCTATTGCTCACGCTATAGATAAAGAAGCAATAAAAATTTTATCAGGTGGCTCTAGTATCTCACATAGTATGGTACCAAAGGTATTACCAAGCTATAACGATAATATTAAAAAATTTGAATACAATATAGATAAAGCAAAAGAATTATTAAAAGAAGCAGGATATGAAAATGGTTTTGATCTTAAAATAACTATATACGATGCTGGAAAAAAATCAACTGCTGAATTAATACAATCGAACTTAGGAGAGGTAGGAATTAATGTAGAAGTAGAGCAATTAGAGTTTGGAACGTTTATTGAGGGTCTAGATGCTGGTACGCTACAAATGACAATAGCTAGTTGGTCTATGGACAATCTTCATCCATCAGGTGGTGTAAATGTATACTATAGTAAAATGGCAGGCTCATATGCAAATAATTCTTATTATGTTAATCCAGAGATAGACAAGTTAATTCAACAAGGTTTAAAAGAGGTGGATGCAGCTAAGAGTAAAGAAATTTATGATAAAATTCAAGTGATTGGTGCAGATTCTGCAGCATATATTCCATTACTAAATCCTTTATCTTATTATGTAACGAGTTCAAAACTTAAAGGGTTAGATGTTAAAATGGCATATCCATATCTAGATTTGAGTAAAGCGTATTTAGAGTAAATAATTAGATAAAGTATAATAAATAAATATACGGGGTGTCGTAGTTGCAAGATATATAATTTATGGTGTAGATATTACATATAAGCCTGTTTTATAAATTAAGTTAACCGTATATTTATTTTTGATTTTAATATGTAGAATAAACTAAATTAAAATAAAATAGCTAGTTACCTAACTATATCAGCTTGGAGGGATATGATGTTAAAATATATAATTAAAAGACTATTATATTTAATACCGATTTTATTATGCGTAACTTTTTTAGTCTTTGTAATATTATCATTTACTCCTGGAGATCCTGCTAGGCTTATACTTGGTAGTGGTGCTAAATCATATCAAGTAGAAGCTTTAAGAGAGGAACTGGGTTTAAATGATCATTTAATAGTCCAATATTTTAGATATATTGGTAATGCAATAACAGGAGATTTTGGCACATCCTATGCTAATAATGAGCCTGTAGTAGATTTGATAGCTTCTAGATTGCCCAATACATTAAAGCTAGCACTTTTAAGTACTTTACTTATAGTCATATGTGCTATTCCCTTGGGGATATATTCAGCAGTTAAACAAAATTGTATGCAGGATAATATAATAAGGATTGCTTCAATGGTTCTTGCGTCTATACCAGCCTTTTGGTTCGGGTTAATATTAGTATTAATTTTCTCTGTAAAGCTTGGATGGCTTCCATCTACAGGTTTAGAAAGTGTACTTGCGTATATCTTACCTGTAATAACCATGTGTACTGCAGGTATAGCTATTGATACTAGAGTAACCAGGGCATCTATGCTAGATGTAATGCGTCAAGACTATATACGTACAGCAAAAGCTAAGGGGGTAAAACCCGTTAAAATAATTAGAAAGCATGCGATAAGGAATGCATTAATACCAGTAATAACTTCAATGGGTATAGGATTTGCAGGTTCCTTTGGTGGTTCAGTATTAATAGAGACTGTATTTGGAATCAATGGTATAGGTCGCTTAATGGTAACTCACATAAGATCAAAAGATATGCCAACTGTTTTTGCGTGTGTAATACTTTTAGCTTCTGTATTTACTATAGTAAATTTATTAGTAGATATAGCGTATGGAATTATTGACCCTAGAATAAAGACTGAGATTAAAAGTGCATAAAATTGGAGGTGCTAAGATGAGTAAGGCATTAAGTGATGAAAAAACTTACAAAAAGAGAAGTCTATGGCTAGAAGCATGGAGAAGGATGAAGCGTAATAAAGTGGCAGTGCTCTCATTATGTGTGCTTGCAGTTTTTTTACTGATAGCAATATTTGCCGATGTATTATTCGACTATAAGAGTGTAGTGACTAAGCCTAATATAGCAAATAGATTAATGGCACCTAATAGTAAACATTTATTTGGAACAGATGAATTGGGCAGAGATATTTTAGCGAGAATAGCTCATGGTATGAGAATATCATTAAGTGTAGGTATAATATCACAAATTATAGGGATTTCTGCTGGTATAATTTTGGGTGCTACAGCAGGGTATTATGGAGGAAAACTAGATAATTTTATTATGAGGTGTACGGATGTTTTTTTAGCTCTTCCACCTATACTTATGTGTTTAGCGATAGTATCTGCTTTAGGGACAAGCTTTGTTAATCTTATTATTGCAGTTTCTATTTCAAACATCCCTTTCATGGCAAGACTCGTAAGAGGGCAGTTTTTAACCGTAAAAAATCTTGAATTTATTGAAGCAGCAAAGTGTATGGGAGCAAGTGACATGACCATTATTTATAAGCATATCTTGCCAAATACATTATCACCTATTATTGTACAAGCAGCATTAGGTGTTGGTGGAACAATTATGGCTATTAGTGGACTAAGCTTTATAGGATTGGGAATGCAGCCTCCTTCACCTGAATGGGGAGCTATGCTATCCACAGGAAAGGAATACATACGTGAAGCATGGCATGTTACTGTAATACCAGGTATTATGATTATGATTACAGTAGTATTTCTAAATCTTCTTGGTGATGGACTAAGAGATGCAATAGACCCTAAGATGAAGGAATAGGAGGAACTAGCGGTGAATGATAAATTACTTGAAATTAAAGATTTAGATATAAATTATTATACATCTGAAGGTGTTGTAAAGGCGGTCAATGGGATAGACTTAGTAATTAACAAAGGTGAGACAATAGGTTTAGTTGGAGAAACTGGTGCTGGCAAAACAACTACAGCCTTGGGTATTATGAGATTATTGCAGTCACCTCCAGCTAAGATAGATGGGGGACAAATCTTAATAGATGGCCAGGATATACTTAAACTAAGTGAAGATGAAATGAGAATGGTGAGAA
This sequence comes from Clostridiaceae bacterium M8S5, assembly GCA_029227815.1. Classification (GTDB taxonomy): domain Bacteria; phylum Bacillota; class Clostridia; order Tissierellales; family MCWD3; genus Abyssisolibacter. The sequence continues at coordinate 217,793 of CP118523.1, forward strand.
GTGACAAAGTATCAATGATTTTTCAGGATCCTATGACAGCGTTGAACCCTGTACTGACCGTGATAGACCAAGTTGCTGAGGTTATAGAGATTCATCAAGATGTAACCACAGAAGAATCATTTGAGAAGGCTGGAGAAATGCTTGAAAAGGTTGGGATACCAAAAGAAAGAGGAAAAGAATATCCCCACCAATTTTCAGGAGGGATGAAGCAAAGAGTTATTATAGCGATAGCGCTTGCATGTAATCCACATTTGTTATTGGCTGATGAGCCAACTACGGCATTAGATGTTACCATACAAGCTCAAGTGTTAGATATGATGCGTCAGCTTAAAGCACAATTTAATACATCCGTGCTTTTTATAACTCATGACTTAGGGGTGGTTGCAGAGATTTGTGATAAGGTTGCTATTATGTATGCTGGTGAGATAATTGAATTTGGAACACTTGAAGATATTTTTGAGAATACTAAGCATCCATATACCATTGGATTGTTTAACTCAATACCAAAGATAGATGAAGACGTAAAAGTTTTACAGCCTATCGAAGGCAATATTGCAGATCCCATGAATTTACCATCAGGATGTAGATTCCATCCAAGATGTAACCATGCATCTAAGAAATGTAAGGAGCAACTACCTAAAAGTACGAGTATTGGTGATGAGCACATCGTTAAGTGCTTCCTATATGAAACTAATCAAAAAAGTCAGCAGGTGATTAATTATGCAAAGTAATAAACTAGTGGAGATTAAGAATCTAAAGAAATATTTTAAGACGCCAAAAGGTATGCTACATGCAGTTGATGATATTACTCTAGATATAAGTGAAGGAAAAACCTTGGGAGTTGTTGGAGAATCAGGTTGTGGTAAATCAACTACAGGTAGATTAGCTGTTAATTTACTTACACCTACATCTGGAGAGATTTTATTTAATGGAAAAAATTTAAGCAAAATAAACAAAAATGAGATGAAAGAGATTAGAAAGGAAATGCAGATGATATTTCAAGATCCCTTTGCATCTTTAAACCCAAGAAAAACTGTTAGTGAAACGATAGCAGAGCCTTTAAGGATACATAAAATATGTAACAATAAATCTGAACTGAATAATAGGGTAAAGGAGTTAATGGATACAGTTGGTCTATCTCAAAGACTAATAAATACTTATCCTCACGAACTTGATGGAGGCAGGAGACAAAGGGTAGGTATAGCAAGGGCAATAGCATTAGAGCCAAGTTTCATTGTATGTGATGAGCCTGTATCAGCTCTAGATGTATCTATACAAGCACAAGTTTTAAATCTTTTAAATCAGCTACAAAAGGAAAAGAATTTGACTTATATGTTTATAACCCATGATTTATCTGTAGTTAGGTTTTTTAGTGATGATATCGCAGTTATGTATTTAGGTCAGTTGGTTGAAAAAGCTTCAGCTTCTGAGCTGTTTCTAAATCCTACACATCCCTATACTGAAGCATTGCTCTCTGCTATACCTGTACCTAGGTTAAGAAATAGACCAAAGAGAATAATACTTGAGGGAGAGATAGTAACTCCAATTAATCCTAAGAGAGGATGCAGGTTTGCATCTAGATGTATTCATAAGAAGAAGAGATGTGAAGAAGAAAGCCCGCAGTTAAGAGATATTGGAAACAATCATTTTATATCTTGTCATGTTAAATAATAGAAGGAATTAATAAAGGAGGTAGGTAAATTGAGAGCAAAAATAGATTTATATAACTTTAATCTAACTAAGGACCAAGAGGAGCGAGCAAAAAAGATACATGATGAAAGTATTATTATAGATATGCTGTTTCAAGGACCGCTATCACCATACTCCTTAACAAAAGAAATAGAAGAAAAAACTAGAAAAGATGTATTAGCTATTACAAACGATCCATTTAAACAAATAGATTTGTCTCAGCAACTGTTATTAAGATATGCAATAGAAGGAAAACTTCCAGCATTCAAAGAATGTTGGTATGATTCGGGGATAACAGCTGGCAGTAGGCAAGCAGGTACAACTTCAGTAGAAGATATTGTATTTACTCAAATGCAATTTGATACATTTGACTGGTTAATAAAGGCATTAACTGTTGAAGATATCAGAAAGGCAAAAAGAGAAGGTAAAAAAGCTGGTATAGTACAAAGTCAATCGCCAGATGGTTTAGAGGACAATATAGATGGTCTAGATGCTATATATGACTTTGGAATGAGAGTTTTACAACTTACATATAACCTTCAAAATAGAATTGGGTCAGGAAGCTATGAAAAATCAGGTTCTGGAATAACTCAGTTTGGACAAAAATTTATTGAAAGAATGAATAAGCTAGGTATGGTTGTAGACTTAGGACACTGTGGTAAGCAAACCACACTAGATGCTTGTGATATATCATCAGCACCAGTTATTGCGTCACATACGTCAGCAGAGGGTGTGTATTTTCATAAGAGAGCTAAAAGTGACGAAGAGTTAATCAAAATTGCGAAAACAGGAGGAGTTATTGGAGTATTTGCAATGCCGACATTTATGGATCGCTTAGATAATAGGTTTAATGTCACTATAGAGAAAGTTCTTGATAATATAGATTATATTGTTAGTTTGGTTGGAGTGAATCATGTAGGGATAGGTACAGATTGGCCAATGAGTGAACCGTTTTGGTCAATTGAAACCATGAAAAATGAAGTTGCACCAAAGTTGGGATTTGTTAAGGAAGAAGGTCCTGATAGAGAATATATAATAGGACTAAAGGAGTATAGGCAGTTTATTAATATAACTAGAGGATTAATTTTAAGAGGATATTCTGATATGGATACTAAAAAAATACTTGGAGAGAATTGGATGAGAGTATTCAAGCAGGTATGGAAGTAGTGTAAATCATGTATTTTCAAATAATTTATAAGGAGATGTTGTAGAATGAGTATTTATTTATATAATACTGAGTTTTCCATATACAAAGCTGGTTTATATGAGGGAACAATAAGATTTACTGAAGATAAAATAAAAAGAGCTCCTGTAGATGCTAGAACGAGGGTTCAATTATATTATGATGAATATAAGCAAGAGGATGCTCTAGGTGAACTTCCTTATAATATGCTTTATAAAAATATGAAGTGCTATTGTGAAGGAGAATGGAAAGGTGAGGAAACAAGGCTGGAAAATGGTGATCTCTACAGTAAGCATATAACTTATACTGGAGAAGTGGATGGGAAAAAGGTAACTTCTCAGCTGTGGGCTCAAAGAGAAAATGGTCGTGTTACTGATATATTAACTGTAGATGGAGAAGTAATAGGATTTATACAACCTGGCAGAACGCAAATGATAATTATGGTAAAGAAGGGTTATGAAAAAGTAACTCCGCTAGTTAAATATGATGACCCTATTCTATCGCCTATTAGATATGGAGTAAACTTTCTTGGAAATTACATGGTAGAGATGAGAGATGGAGTTAAGTTAGCAACAGAGGTATATCTACCAGAAGGTATTAAACCTGATGAGAAGATTCCAACGATTTTCATTAGAACATGTTATGGTAAAGGTGATGAAGTAGGTAGGTTTTTACACTTTGTATCAAGAGGATACGCCTTTGTATTACAAGATGTTAGAGGAAAAGACGATTCAGAAGGAGAATTTCTACCGTATTATCATGAAAGAGATGACGCTAGCGATACTATTGATTGGATAGTAGCTCAAAAATGGTCAGATAGTAATGTAGGAATGTGGGGTGCCTCATACTTAGGATATATAGTAATGTCTGCTGCTGAAAGTGGTCATCCAAATCTTAAAGCGGTTGTAAGTGAGGTAAATGTCGGTTCCCCATTTATAGATACTATAAGACCAGGCGGAACAGTAGGATCGTGGCTAACATTAGGTTGGTCTCTAGCTCAATCAGTTGACAGAAGAATGGATTTTGATATTTTTGAGGGCAAGTCTGTAAAGACTAATGATGTTATAAATATAAGACCTATAAAGGAAATACCTAAAGAGGTAATAGGCAAAGAATCATATCACTGGGATGTTTGGAGTAAGCATTATAAATATGATGATTTCTGGAGACATGGAGACTTAACTGAGCATGGACATAAGATTAAGGCTGCTATGTTGATTCAGTCAGGATGGCATGATGGTGACATTAAAGGTGTGGCAGAAAGCTGGAGAGCGTTGACAAAGCATGATGTACCTAATAGAAGAATAGTATTAGGGCCATGGCATCATGGACTTAATAGTAATAGAGATATGATGGATTTCAAATACGGTAACAATGCCATTGATTATGATTTTGATATTAGAGTATTAAAATGGTTTGATAGATTCTTAAAAGATATAAAAAATGGAGAGGATAAAAAACCAAGAGCAACATATTATTTAGATACTGAAAATAAATGGATGACATCAGATGATTGGAATCCAAAGGAGACAACATTAACGAATGTTTATCTAGCTAGTAATGGCAATGCTAACTCTCGTTTAGGTGATGGTAAAATAGTATCTTCTCCAGCAGAAACTATGGAGGATATATATAAATATGATCCTAAGAATGCATTTGGTACTGAGGATATGATGGAATGTGAGCCTATTGTACTTAATGAACTAGAGATGAGAAGTGATACAGTAGTGTATACATCTGAACCTTTAACAGAAGATTTAGCAGTAGTTGGAGCTATGCATGCTGAATTCTATGCATCAAGTAGTGCAGTAGATACAGACTGGAATGTTATTATTGCAGAGATTGATGAAGATGGTGTATCAAGAAAAATCTGTGATAATGCCTTAAGAGCAGAATATAGAAAAGGCTTTAATAACCCAGAATTATTAACACCTGGGGAAGTTGAAAAATACAGGATAGAATTGCCTTATCAAGGGCATGTATTTAAAAAGGGATATAAGTTAAGAGTGATTATAACATCGTCAAATCAATACATGTTCTTTCCAAATACTAATACTGGAGTAGATCCTTTTGATGAGCCAGAGCCAATTATTGCAACTCAAAAGATATATCATGGTACAAAATACCCTAGCCATATTGAACTACCAGTTTTGTACGGTAAGATGTAGTTAATAGACTAAATTTTTAGTATTTATCCACGGCATTATTAGGACAAGTACAATTTCCTCAAATATTCCCCCCGGCTATGCTGGGGGAGAAAGATCTATCTTGTGAAAACGTTTGCTAATGGGACTAGTTAACATAATAGTTTATTAAAAGGAGGGGATTAATTATATTAGTGCTTGCATAAATAGAATATAGAATTTAAATTGGGAGGGTTAAAAAATGAAGAAGACGCTTAGCATATTACTAGTATGTGTATTAGTCCTAAATATTTTCATTGTAGATTGTAAAGGAATAGAAGATAAAGGGGCAAACATAGGTAAGAGCAGTTATTTATATGATACGGAATTTTCCATATACAAAGGTGGTTTGTATGAGGGAGCAGTAAGATTTACTGAAGATAAAGTAGAAATAGCTCGTGTAGATGCTAGAACAAGGGTTAAATTATATTATAATAAACTTAAGCCAGAGGATAACCGTGGTGGCCTTAATTATGAAATGCTTTATAAAAATATAAATAGCTATTGTGAAGGTGAATGGAAAGGTGAAGAAATAAGGCTGCAAAATGGAGATATGTACAGTAAGCATATAACGTATACTGGAAAAGTAGATGGGAAAAAGGTGACTGCTCAGCTGTGGGCTCAAAGAGAAACTGGTCGTGTTATGGATATATTAACTGTAGATGGAGAAGTAATAGGATTTATACGATCGGGCGGAACGCAGATGATAATTATGGTAAAAAAGGGTTATGAAAAAATAACTCCACTAGTAAAATATGATGACCCTATTCTATCGCCTATTAAATATGGAATAAATCACCTAGGGAATTACATGGTAGAGATGAGAGACGGGGTTAAATTGGCTACAGAGGTATATCTACCAGAAGGTATTAAGTCTAACAAGAAGATTCCAACGATTTTTATTAGATCATGTTATGGTAAAAGCGAAGAAGCAGATCCATTTTTACCTTATGTATCAAGAGGATATGCTCTTGTACTACAAGATGTTAGAGGAAGAGATGATTCTGAGGGAGAGTTTCTACCATATTATCATGAAAGAGAAGATGCTAGTGATTCTATTGATTGGATAGTATCTCAAAAATGGTCAGATGGTAATGTAGGGATGTGGGGTGCCTCATACTTAGGATATGTAGTTATGGCGGCTGCTGAAAGTGGGCATCCAAATCTTAAAGCGGTTGTAAGTGAGGTAAACGTCGGTTCGCCATTTATAGATACTGTAAGACCAGGTGGAGCAGTTGGATCATTCCTAACATTAGGCTGGTCACTAGCACAATCAATGGGTAAAAGAATGGATTTTGAGGGAAAGGAAATAGATGCTAATAGTCTTATAAATATAAGGCCATTAAAGGAAATACCTAAACAGGTAATAGGCAAAGAATCATATCAATGGAGTGTTTGGAGTAAGCATTATAAATATGATGATTTCTGGAGACATGGAGACTTAACTGAGCATGGACATAAGATTAAAGCTGCTGTGCTGCTACAGTCTGGATGGCATGATGGTGACATTAAAGGTGTGGCAGAAAGTTGGAGGGCATTAACAAAGCATGATGTACCTAATAGAAGAATAGTATTAGGGCCATGGCATCACGGACTTAATAGTAATAGAGATATGATGGATTTCAAATACGGTAACAATGCCATTGACTATAACTTTGATATTAGAATATTAAAATGGTTTGATAGATTCCTAAAAGATATAAAAAATGGAGAGGATAAAAAACCAAGAGCAACATATTATCTAGATACTGAAAATAAATGGATGACATCAGATGATTGGAATCCAAAGGAGACAACATCAACTAATATTTATCTAGCTAGTGATGGTAACGCTAATTCTCGTTTAGGTGATGGTAAAATAGTATCTGCCCCAGCAAAAACTATGAAAGATGTATATAAATACGATCCTAAAAATGCATTTGGCTCAGAGGATATGATGGAATGTGCGCCTATTGTACTTAATGAACTAGAAATGAGAAACGATACAGCAATTTATACATCTAAACCTTTAGCAGAAGATTTAGCAATAGCAGGAGCTATGCATGCTGAATTCTATGCATCAAGTAGTGCAGTTGATACAGATTGGAATGTTATTATTGCAGAGATTGATGAGAATGGTGTATCAAGAAAAATCTGCGATAATGCAATAAGAGCAGAATATAGAAATGGCTTTAATAAACCAAAATTATTAACACCTGGGAAAGTAGAAAAATACAGGATAGAATTGCCTTATCAAGGTCATGTATTTAAAAAGGGACATAAGTTAAGAGTTATTATAACATCGTCAAATCAATATATGTTCTTTCCAAATACTAATACGGGAAAAGATCCTTTTGATGAGCCAAAGCCAATTATTGCAACTCAAAAGATATATCATGGGACAAAATACCCTAGCCATATTGAGTTACCTGTTTTATATGGAAAGTTGTAGTTAGTAGTATTATTTAGTTTAACATTAGTAAAAAAAGAATCTTTAAATAATATAACATTGAGAGATAACTATTTGTTAGTGGAAGTGTATGAACATATATTAAATACGAAAAGAGAAAAAACTACTCTATAAAAATAGATGCTCTATGAAAGTATAGAGCATCTTAACTTTTGTTCTGTATAAAGGGGTAAGTTATAAATTGAACAATCTCACAAAATAGAGATAAAAAAACTAACAAATTATATATAATAGTTGAAAAATGTAAAAAAATAGAATATAATATATGCTATAAGATGTAATTTGATTATAGGAAATATGTTGTTAACAAAAAAATAAAAAAGCACTTGAGTTTGTATAAAAATTGACAAAGTGATAATTAAGGTGATAGAAGAATGCTAAATTTTTCAATGGAAATTAAAAATGTTGACACTCGTGAGAAATTAGAAAAATTATATATGATATATTATAAAGAAATGATTTATACAGCCTATGACATTTTAAAAGATTATCATGAGGCAGAAGATGTTGTACAAGAGAGTATTATAAAGCTTGAACCTAAACTTGAAAAAATAAAGCAAATTGAGTGTAATAAAACGAGGGCCTTTCTTGTTATAGTAGTTAGAAACATTGCGTTAGATATATATAGACGTAGGAAAAGACAAAAACTTGTGCAAATAGATGGTTTAGCAGAAAATTTGCCACAAGATAATGAAATGGATTTTGATTTAAATTTAATAAGGTTAGACGAAGCAGAAAAAATGGCAAGACAATTAGCAAAATTAGATAACTCATATGCAGATATTTTGACATTAAGATATTTCTATGAATATTCAAACTCAGAAATTGCTAAATTAATTAATTTATCAGAAGGCAATGTGAGAGTTAAAGTACATAGAGCACAACAAGCCTTGAAAAAAATTATATTAGAGGAAGGGAGTATATCTAAGAATGAAGTCTAACAAAACAAAAGAAGAACGAATAGATAAAATGATGGAATCATACTATAGTTATATTGGACATTGCCATGTAGAGAATATTGTAAAAGAGCTAGATGTTAAGAAGGATGAAATCAACCAAATTGAAACTTCTTCGAATTTAGATGAGTGGTTTAAAGAGTTTTCAAAAAAACAAGGAAAGATAAATAAGACAAGAAAGCTAATAACAAATGCTCGTAAAGTTGGAAATAAGGTAACAATAGCTTTGATTGTTACCTTGATTATAGGGGCGGCTATAACTTGTACATCAAGAGCTTTTAGAGTTAAAATTCTAGATTTTTTTACAGAGAAGCATAAAGAATACACAAGTATAGATGTAAGCACCACAAAAGAAAATACTACCACTAACCATTGAAATACTATTATTATTTAAATGGCGAAATAGATTGGTATTAAAATTAAAAGATACACAAGAATATCTTATATTTTTGTTAATGGTGAAAATACTTTGTTACTCAGTTCACTGAACCACCATAGATATACCTCATATCAATTTATAATCAGAAAAAAATTCCAAAACAAGATAAAAAATCTAAAAAAGTGTAACAAATTGTCTCCCTTATTCGTTAATAGAATGAAGGGAGGTGTTTAAATCGACAATATCCAATCTACATATGTATATTTTTTAAATTACTCTATTTAATAGTCATAGAATATGTAGCTAGTATGAAGATGGATAAAATTCAAACAAGATTTTCTTAATATTTGATGCTTTTGAAAAAACATTTGATATTTCAAGTAATCAAAACTGACATGAAAGGTACCATAGCTTGTAATATCAGATAATTTCAAAATTATCGCTAAGTTTCAGTTTTATAAAATATGGATCTTGGAAAACTATGAAAAGCTGGTTTGAGTAAAGAACGGACAACCTGTGGGATAAATGGCATATGATATGTAGCAAGCTTAAATCAGTATAGGGATGATTTAATTTTGCGTGGATATATATCAAAATAGTAAAATTTTGAAAAGTACAAGTTATTTCAGTAAAAATAATGGTAATGAACTAAAAAATTTATAAATTAATTCAAGGAGGATAAAAGGTTATGAAAAAGAAAATAATAGGTTTAGTGATAGCTACAGTAATGTTAGTAGGATTAGTTATACCTGCATATGCTCAAGGATCAGAAATTATTGGCGGAAATAATAATGAAGTGGCACCTATTGAGACAGTTGAAAATGGAGTAGCTCCTTTTTTACTTTCACCAGGGCCAAAAACTCAATATCCAAGCGCAGGTGGAACATGGCAATATGGATTTTGGAATGTTAAGGTACGTTCTTACTACACAGTTAATCGTTGTCATGGTAGTACAGTTGAATTGAATGGTAGTAAAGTTAGATCTGTAGATACTATTTCAGGGAAAAAATCAATTGCTGAAAAATGGGCGGTTAATCTACCTGGTAACGATGATCGTTACTGGTATCGTGTATGTGATTAATTGATATAGATTAGACAAATAGCTATTATGCTCGGTGATGCTGAAAACAAAGGATATTGATGACAAATAAGTATCACCGGGCTTATTTGTTTTTGTATTGGAGGTGTTTATATGATAAAGAGAGCTATACAGTTATCCTCGTTTATTTGCGCAGTAGTTGTATCGTTACTTGTTTTTTTCTATATTTCGAATTCACAACACAGAACCATATTTGGTACAACTAATCAATTTATTCTAAATGTGTCTAAATCTAATGTTACTAAAGATGAAACTATATCTGAATTGAACAAAATCGTTAAGCGTAATAGTGCTGTTTTAGTAAAGGTGGTTGTAGATCCAAAAAACTATGAGAATAAAAAAGATATTATATGGTTTGGGATGAAAGAGCCTGAACCTAAAGGGATAGTTATTAATAATCAAAAGATAAGTTGGTTTAATCCATTATTCAAGGGAGAAATGATTTCCTCATCAGATATGGGCATTCGGCCTTTGTATGGAACATACTCTTTTAAAGGAGGGAAGGCGTTTCAAGAGGAATTAGAAAAATGGACTGAAAGTAATGGTCTTGAGATTTTATGGATTCCCAATAGACCTTTTCTAAAGGTTATAATCAGTTATTTGCTTTTCAATGGCATAGGAAATACAGTGCTTGCATCTTTTTTATTATTACTGACAACTTTAATAACTTGGTTTGTTACCCGTGCAAAATCACGTGCTATCAGACTACTTGGTGGTGTAAATGTAGCTAAAATACATCTAGAGGATACAAATACAATAATTGGTCTTATGTTGCCTAGCTTTTTAATAGGATTGATTGCATCGCTGGGATATGTAGGATTTATGGGAGGAATACAGCAAGTTAAATTAGTCGCCTTACAGACTCTTCTGACGTCATTTATTGTTTTTTTGATAACAAGTTGCGTAGTGATTATCTTTTCTATTATTGCAAGTCCAAAATCACAACACATAGCATTTAGGCAAATGCCATTAAAACGCTTTAACCTGTTATCAAAGGTAAATCATGTTATAATAATTGTTCTTGCACTTATTGTTATTCCAACAATGATAACTGCAGCAATTATAACGCATAAACTATCGAAGGAACATGCTTTATGGGAAAGTATGCAAAAATATGTTAGATTATCTTTTAATGATTTGGATACTTTGGAAACAGAAAAAATGTTACCAGAAGTAGAATCATTTTTTAATGATATGTATAATGCTAATAACCTACAATTATCTTTTGTTGTTGATAAAGCAATTTTACTTACAAAGGAAGATATGGGTGATTATGATCATATCGTTGTAACAGACCGTGCTTGGGTTAAATCATTGGGGATTGGAGTGAATGAAAAAGGGACATCAGGCAAGCTTGTCTCAAAACAATTTAAAGATTTACATCCTCCTCTTTTAAATTTTCTAAATGCTCAATTGGCAATATGGATGAAAAGTAAAGAAATGCAACCAAAAGATCTCAAATTTTTTGAATATGTAGGAACAAAGTTTCTTGCATTACCACCAAATGTAGGTATAGGCGCAGAAACAGTTCAAGCAAAAAGACCACTTGTTATTTTAGTAGATAATCCAGTAGCTATGTTTAAATTAAAAGGATTTTTGTTAAATGTTGCTTCAAGTGGAAATGTTGTTTTTCCTAATGAAAAACAATTAAGGACATCTTTATCTACTAGCCCAATAAAACCCTATGTTAATTCAATTGATGGAATTGTAGACATAGCATTAGAGATGGCACAAAAATTTAGAAATGAATCTTTATATTATGTAATGGCATGTGTCTTGATTCTGATTGCGATGGTATTTGCAGGTATATTGAGGGCTCAGCTTTGGGCGGGAGCAAATCAAAAAAGCATATTCACCTTACATGCTTTTGGAAGGAGCTATACTGCTATAATCAAACCGGTGTTAAGTAAAGAACTACGTAATACTACGATTATGATTATTTTAGGAACTCTAGCTGTTTTTATTATTATGCATCAAGTACCGTCAGTTTTGATTGCTGTTGCTGTATCTATTGCTTTTTTATATGGGTGTGGAAGTTTGATTGCATATAGGTTATGTGCTATACAGGCTTTTCATCAAGCTAGCCATAGGCATTAATATAAAGTTTTTAGAAGGAGGAATATTGTGGAAATTAAAGCTAAAAATATAGGTGTTGCTATTAAGGGCAAAACAATATTTAATAATGTCTCTTTTGAGATCAAAAGCAATGAGATGGTGGCTATTACAGGAGCATCCGGGTCAGGAAAAACCACTCTTCTTAATTGTCTCGGACTTATTCAAACAATAAGTAGTGGTAATATTCTTATCAATGACAAAAATGTAACTAAATGGAACGATAAACAAAAGACTAAATTTTGGCATGAACATGCAACTTTTATATATCAAGATTATGGTATAATCGAAGATGAAACAGTATCATATAATGTTACTTTTAACAAGCGACAATCACGAGATAAGGATGTGAACGAGATCCTAAAAAATGTAGGGCTTGATGGTAGAGGAAAAGAACTTGCTTCAGTCCTTTCAGGAGGAGAGAAGCAGCGTTTAGGAGTAGCACGCTCTATTTTCAAAAATGCGAATGTCATATATGCTGATGAGCCGACAGCTTCACTAGATGCAAAGAACCGCCAACTTGTAATAGACTTACTTAAAAGGCGAGTTCAAAGTGGGGCTACAGTTATACTTGCAACGCATGATGAGAGGCTTGTAAAAGAATGTGATAAAATTATAGATCTTTCAAAATTTGAAACAATATTAAATAAAGGTTAAGATAAGTAATCTAATAGACAAAAATTTAAAGCTCTGACGTTTAAACAAAGCAACGGGGCTTTTTTTGATTACTTTTTCATCAATAATTATTAAATTAATTTTTATGCTTTGGCTTTAGATCCACTTATTTATAGTAGGAGCGATACATAATAGAACATAATATATAATGATCCCTATCTTATACTAAATTCTTATACATTTTATTTTCTTTTCTTAATTTGGTGTAATCTCCATTAATGATCTAAATATATCCGAAAAACCACTATAATGTTTATACCTACCGCAGTTATATAATCCAACGTTTACTATATAAACACAAAATAATACGAACGATGCTTTAAAAAAATATTTTAATATATGTATTTTTATGATATAATCATTTTGAAAAAGTTTTCATGACTTATGAAAGTATTTTCATAAGTTTCAAGAAAGGAGCATCTTAATGGCTAAGATTAAAGATGTAGCAAAACTAGCTAATACATCTATATCTACTGTTTCAAGAGTACTCAATGGCTCTGCTAATGTTAAACCTGATACTAAAAAAAGGATATTATCAGCTATTGAGGAGTTAGGATATAAACCTCTAGTGAGAGAAGTAGAGGGAAACATCTCATATACAAATACAATAGGATTAATAGTACCAGATATAGAAAACCCCTTCTTTGGTAAGATGACAAAAATTATGACTGCTATATTTGATAAATATGGATACAATACTCTGCTTATAAATATAGATAGTGTCATAAAAAACAATCAACATCCAATTGATTCAGTTAAAAATAAGGTAGATGGCTTAGTTTATGCGTCATCTTACAAATACGAAGAAATAATAAATAAAGCAAAGGAATTAAAACTACCAATAGTAATAATGGACAGAGAGATAAGAAATATGATGGTTAGTTCCGTTGCAGTAAACAATGAATATGCAGGTTATATTGCAACAAAGCACCTAGTAGATATGGGACATAAAAGAATAGCCTTTTTTGGTGGCCCAGAGACAATGCAAGTTTCTTACAAAAGGATGGAAGGATATAAGCAATGTCTGATAGATTCAAATCTAGAGGTAGATGAGGAACTAATAGTGTTTGGTGATTTTAGAATGAATGATGGATATAACATGCATAAGTCGTTAGTTGAAAAAGGAGTACATATAACAGCAATTCTAGCAGCTAATGATTTGATGGGTATTGGTGCAATTAATTACTGTAATCATATAGGATTAAGAGTACCTAGAGATATGTCAGTTGTCGGGTTTGATGATATAGACCTTGCATGTTCAATAACCCCAAATCTCACTACAATATCCTATCCACTGGAGAGAATGGGTGAATTAGCAATAAAGGCAATTATCGATCAAATGAACAATAAAAATAAGCCACAGCTTATTACTTTATACCCTGAGCTTATAAAAAGAGAAAGTACAGGTAAGAGTGAGGTATGTCCAAAAGGAAGTGATTATAATGCGTAAGAACAAACTAATATATTTGATGCTAATCCCTGGTGTACTAGTCCTAACACTTTTTTTAATAATACCTATTTTAATTACTATATCACAAACATTTAAAGGTTCAGACGGAATAACAGCTCATACATATATAAAATTGTTTACAAACAAGCACTTTATAAGTGTGTACATAAGAACAATCAAGTTGGCTAGCATAACAACTATCATAGCTATCATACTGGGTTTTCCAACAGCTTACTATATATCAACAACAAACAAAAAAGTGAGGGGTTTATACATTATGTTTGCAGTATTTCCCTTATTAACAAGTGCAGTAGTAAGATCTTTTAGTTGGATGGTTATTTTGGGAAAAAAAGGTTTGTTAAATACTATGCTTATGAAGTTGAGTATAATAGATAAACCATTAAAGCTACTATACAACGAAGTTTCTATAGTTATTGGATTAGTGTATTTATTCTTACCATTAATGATTATGTCACTAGTAGGTGTGATGGAGAACATAAGCTCCGATTTGACAGAGGCGGCAGAGAGTTTAGGGGCATCAAAATTAAAAGCTTTCTTGAAAGTTATTTTACCACTCAGTATACCGGGACTTATAGTTGGTAGTGTATTGGTATTCACAGGTAGCCTCACAGCATATACTACGCCACAGCTTTTAGGAGGGAGTAAATCTATGGTTTTATCAACACTGATAAAGCAAAAAACATCTACTCTTAATAATTGGACAGAGGCATCTGCAATCGCGACAATAATGATAGTTACAACCTTAATCGTAGGTTCACTAATAAAAAATATGGCTAAAAAGCTTAATAAAGCAGGGTGATAATAATGAAAAGAAAAAATTGGTTTTTAACTATAATAGCAGTTGTTGTATACATGTTTTTGCTAGCTCCTTTAGTTATAATAACTGGAGCAGCTTTTGGAAAGGATAGTTTTTTAAGGTTCCCACCAAATGGATTTACCTTTAAATGGGTACAAAATATCTTTAATGTAGAAATGTTTATTAGAGCGTTTTACATAAGTATCAAAGTGGCTGTTATATCTACAACAATAGCAATGATAATAGGCATACCAGTAGCGTATGCACTAAGTAGATTTAATTTTAAAGGAAAGAGTATAGTGCAGGGTATATTTATTACCCCTGTAATAGTACCAGGAATTGTATTAGGATTTTCATTGATGAACTTTTTGATTATCAAACACGAATTACCAGTATTTATGAGCCTATTACTAGGTCATACAATAATCATACTTCCGTATATTATAAGGGTAATATCATCAAGTCTTGATAACTTTGATTATAGCATAGAAGAGGCGGCAATGAGTTTGGGCTGTAATCAGGCTAAAGCCTTTTTCACGATAGTATTACCAAACATTACTTCTGGAGTGCTAGCAGGTTTTATATTAGCATTTATAAACTCATTTAATAATGTTCCGATGTCAATATTTCTTATAGGACCCGGGATTAGTACGCTACCTATTCAGATGATGAGCTATGTAGAATATTATTTTGATCCAACAGTGGCGGCTCTATCAGTAGTATTGATGATAATAACAGCGGTATTAATGTTCATAGTTGAAAAAACGCTAGGACTTAACTTTTTTACAAAGTAAATTAAGGAGGGTATCATGTCACTTATTGAATTAAAAAACATAAGCGTTGCGTATGGAAAAAACGTAGTACTTAAAAATCTAAATCTTAATGTGGAAAAGGGAGAGCTTATATCTCTTTTAGGACCTAGTGGATGTGGTAAAACTACTACACTTAGATTAATAGCTGGTTTTAATACGGCAACAGAAGGTCAATTTATATTTAGCAATAAAGACTACACTAAGATACCAGTTCATAAACGCAATTTTGGATTTGTGTTTCAAAGCTATGCATTATTTCCTCATATGACGGTGAGTGAAAATGTAGCATTTGGGCTTAAACTTAGAAAAGTAAATAACAATGAGATAGATAAAAGAGTAAAAGAAATTTTGGATATTGTGGATTTACAAGATTTTGCAAGGAGATATCCAAAGGAACTTTCTGGTGGACAAAGACAGAGAGTGGCATTAGCAAGAGCCTTGGTTATAAAACCCGATCTACTTTTACTAGATGAACCCCTTAGTAATCTAGATGCTAAGCTTAGAGTGAAAATGAGAGTAGGTATTAGAAAAATACAGCAAGAATTTAATATAACAACTGTATATGTTACTCACGATCAAGAGGAGTGTTTTTCGATATCTGATAAAGTAGCTGTAATGAATAAGGGAGTTATCGAGCAACTAGATAAGCCACAAAACATCTATGTGAATCCGAGAACACAATTCGTTGCAAACTTTGTTGGTTTTGAAAATTTCGTAGATTTTAAGATTGATTCAATACAGAGCAATTCCTACAAGCTTAAAGCTATAAATGGAACAAGTTTTAACGCTGTTTCAGATAGAAAAATAAATACAGAAGGTATCAAGGGTACAATACGCCCTGATGAGATTAGATTTGCAAGGGAGAGTGATAAAGAAAATATCATAAAGGGTAAAATCAATATTAGTACTTATCTAGGTAAAGAGTATCAATATGTAGTTAATACTGAATTAGGGTCGCTAATAGTTAATGGATTAGCAGACTGTAGGTATTCAAACGGTGAAAATGTAAGTCTTCACTTACCAAAAGAAAAAATTATATTAGTTGACTAAGGAGGAAATTTAATATGAAAAAATTATATTTAATAATGACTTTAGTTGTAGTAATGAGTTTTGCAATAATTGGATGTAAAAAAGATGATGCACCAGATAAAAATAAAGACAGTAATGCACAAAGTGAAGTAAAAGGAGAACCAACAGAATTTATAGTATCTACATGGGGTTATAATGAGGACAAGCTTAGAAAAAATGTATTTGAGCCATTTGAGAAAGCAAACAACGTGAAGATAGTATTAGAAGTTGGTAATAACTCTGATAGATTAAATAAGATTAGAGCTTCTAAAAATAGTAATATTGACGTTATATTTTTAGCTAACTCATTTGCTATACAGGGAGTAGAAGAAGGTTTATTCGAGAAAATAAATAGAGACAACATACCTAATCTAAAGAATATATACGATTTAGCAAAAGCTCCACTTGGAGAAGAATATGGACCAGCGTATACTCTAAATAAAACTGGTATCGTATATGATAGTGAGAGTGTTGATTTAGAGATAAAATCATGGAAAGACTTATGGAATGAAAAACTAAAAGACAATGTGGCGATACCTAATATAACAACTACAGCAGGACCTTCAATGGTTGTGATGGCAGGAGCTAAAGCAAATATAGATGCATTAGAGAATTCAGATGCAGCATTTGAAGCTTTAGTTGCTTTAAAGCCAAACCTAGTTAAGACATTTGGAAGATCGTCAGAGGCTGTAAATATGTTTGCACAAGGAGAGATAGCTGTAGTAGCAATACAAGATTTTGCTTTTGGAAGAATTAAAGAATCTACACCTACAGCAGTATGGGTAAATCCTACAGAAGGAGCTTTTGCAGGTTTAAATACAGTAAACATAGTAAAGGGAAGTAAAAACAAAGAACTTGCTGAGAAATTTATAGATTGGTGTTTAAGCGAAGAAGTTCAAATGGCAAATGCAGTTGATAAAGTTGATTCACCTGTTAATATCAATGTTAAATTAACTGATGAGCAAGCTCAAGGATTGACTTACGGTGAAGAACTTATTAAATCGATAAAAGTGCTTGATTGGACAAAAATAAATGGTGTAAAAGCTAAATGGGTAGAAAACTGGAACAATAAAATGAATAATTAGTTTGAGGTTACTAGAATACGGGATTTATTTCGTATTCTAGTAACCATAAAATAATAGGGGTGCATAAGTGTGGTAGTAGATTTGATAATAAAAAATGCATTTGTATATAATACTTATTTCAAAAAATTCTTTAAAGAAAATCTAGTCGTGATTAACGAAAAAATATTATATGTGGGCAGTGATGATATATCAGGATACGAATGTGACAATATAGTAGAGGTTTCAGGTAAATATCTAATACCTGGTCTTATTGATATACATATGCATATAGAGAGTAGTATGGCTACTCCAAGTGCATTTTCGCATGAGATAATAAAAAATGGAGTTACAACCATAGTGTCTGAGCCACATGAAATAGCTAATGTATTTGGGCTAGATGGGATTAAGGAGATGATCTTTAGTGGTAAAGATTGTGTAGCAGATATATTCTATGGTATACCATCATCTGTGCCATCAACAAATAGTGAGTTTGAAACAACAGGAGAAGAAATTGGATTAGAAGAAATAAAGAGCCTAGCACAAAGTGAAAATATCATATGTCTAGGAGAGGTTATGAACTATTATGATGTTGTGCACAAACCAGAGTCAAAGATAAATAAAATCATAGACTATATGAAAACAAATCATCCTGATATGCCAATAGAAGGACATTGTCCTAAAATCATGGGGAAAGATTTAGCTACTTACATCTATAGAGGTATAAATTCTGATCATACACAACAAATGGTTGATACAATGCGAGAACGTATAAAAATGGGTATGTTTATTCAGATACAAGAAAAATCATTAAAAAAAGAAATCATAGATTTTCTAAATAAGAATAATTTGCACGGTAATTATTGCTTTGTCACTGATGATGTAATGGCAGATACATTGAATATACAGGGACATTTAAACAAGATTGTAAAAAAGGCTATAGAGCTTGGAATGAGTGAGGAAAATGCGATATTTGCAGCAACGTACACTCCAGCTATGAGAATGAATTTAAAAGATAGGGGTGCTTTAGCACCAGGAAAGATAGCGGATATTGTGCTTTTAGATAGTTTAGCAGAGTTTGATATAAACACTGTATATAAAAAAGGGGTGTTAGTCTACCAAAAAGGTATGGAGTATGACTACAAAGGTACTGATTACAGATATCCAGATGGATTTTATAAAAGTGTAAAGCGCAAGAAAGTTACAAAACATGATTTTGATATAAATGCTCCAATAGCAAATGGTAGTATTGATTGTAGAGTTATCAAAGTATCTAACAATACTACTTTTACGGAAGAGGAGATTCATAGTATAAATGTTAAAGACAATAAATTGCAATGGGCAGATAATGGCTGTTGTTTGATAGCTGTTCTTGAGAGATATGGTAAAAACAACAATATAGCACTTGGACTAATAAGTGGTGATACCATCAAAAGAGGGAGTGTTGCTACTACATATGCACATGATCATCACAATATATTGGTGGTAGGTAAAAAAATAGATGATATAGTACTTGCAGTAAACCATGTGATAGATAATCAAGGAGGCATTTATGTTGTAGAGGATAATGATATCAAGGCAAAAATAGATTTACCTATAGGTGGGATTCTATCAGATAAAAGTATTGCTGATATTGCAAGACAAACTAGAGATGTTAGAGAGGCTTTATTAGAGCTTGGATATGATCATTATAATCCAATAATGTCTCTTTGCACTAATAGCCTTCCTGTTAGTCAATTGCTAAAGATAACAGACAAAGGCTTAATAAAATTGAGCGAAAATAAAATAGTAGACTTATTTTTGGAGGTATAAAATGGCTTACGATAAAACATTACAAAAACATATTAGATGTAAAGAAGGAGATGTAGCAGAATATGTTCTAATTCCTGGGGATCCTCAAAGAGCTAAAAGGATAGCAGATACATTTGATACAGTTCAGAAGATAGCAGAAAACAGAGAGTATGTTGTATATACTGGATATAAAGATGGTGTAAGAATTAGTGTGTGTTCAACTGGTATAGGAGGACCTTCAGCAGCAATAGCTATAGAGGAACTTGCGAAGATTGGAGCACATACATTTATAAGAGTAGGCTCAGCAGGTGGGCGTAGAGAAAATATACCAGTAGGTAGTGTAGTAATAGTAAATGCAGCAGTTAGAGGAGATGGAACTAGTAAAGAATATCTTCCAGAGATATATCCAGCTATAGCTGACTATGATGTTACCACAGCTCTAATGAATGCAGCTAAAGAAATATTGAAAGATGACAAATATTATATAGGGCCAAGTTTTTCGAGAGATGCATATTATATGCAAGATAATAAGCTAAACGAATTGCTACTAGATACAGATGTTGCAGTATCAGAGATGGAATGTGCTACAGCATTTATAGTGGGTTCTAAGAGGAGATTAAGAGTAGGTGCTTTAGTAGGTACAGATTCTAATATAATCAAGAAAAAGCAGTTAACCTTGCAGGAGAAAGATAGATTATACATGCAAGCAGAAAAAAATACGATATCCATAGCTGTTAAAGCTATAGTTGCCATGAGTAAAGTTGAAAAGTAAAGGTCATAACGGACTGTAGAAAAAAGCAATTCTTGCGTTGTTGTTAGATTTTTCGTTGATTACTTACCCCTAAGTAAGCTCTGTTACACAATTTTAGCACACTCCGATTTGAGACTTTTACTACAGTCTGTTAACTAGATGACTAAGCGTCAACATTTATGTTGACGTTAATTTTATGCTTAAAAATCACGCACAAATAGATGTTTTAAATAGCTAACTAACCTTATTGCCAAGGAAATATGTTGAAAATTGTCGATAAATATAATATAATAAAAAATGCAATTACTATTATATACTTAATTATGCAAAAAATATACAATAAATGAACAAAATATATGTAGTGTATAGGAGGCTAGGATATGGAGTTAAAAAAAGGTGAAATAGTTCTTGTTGAAGTAGCAAAAGACATATACGGTTGCATGGTTGAAGATAAAGGTATAGGTTGGTCTAATGCAGGGTTTATAAACAAAGGAGATGGCATGGTGGTTGATACTATGTACGACTTAAATTTTGCACAGAATTTAAAAGATTTATGCTTAGAGGTATCTAACAAAGACCCTAGATTTGTAGTTAATACACATGCAAACGGTGATCATATTTGGGGAAACCAGATTTTCGATAAATCAGACTGTATAGGACATATAACTCTTTTAGAAGATGTTAGTAGAGAAAATCCAGAGGACTTTCAAAGATTGAAGATGTTAGCTCAAGTAACCGACGATGATGGAATAAAACAGTTTGCAAAATTCATGGAGCCATTTGATTTCAATGGAATAAAAATAACACCTCCAAATATAACTTTTGAGAAAAAAATGGATGTTATGTTAGGTGATACAAAAGTAGAGTTGATACATATAGGGCCTGCACATACTAGAGGAGATGTGATGGTATGGCTTTCAGAGCAAAAAGTATTGTTTACTGGAGATATAGTATTCAATAAATGTACACCAATTTGTTGGGTGAGTATGAGAGCATGGATTAAAGTATTAGATTATATAATCGAAGAGTTAAAACCAGAAGTAATAGTGCCAGGGCATGGTAAGGTATGCACAATAGATGAAGTAAAAACTTTAAAAGAATATTTTAATACTGTTTTGGAAGGGACAAAAAAATATTATGCACAAGGATTAAAAGACCCAATGGAAATATCCAAAAATATTAATATAGATCAATACATGAACTGGACAGAACCAGAAAGATTGTATATAAATGTACTTTCTATAATAAGAGAAATAGAAAAGAATTATTCACCATTGAATTTTGTAGAAATTTCAAAAGCAGTAAGAAAATTAGCAATTGCTTTAAGAGGTTAATTTAGACATTCAATTTATTTGACTCCCTTTGACTCGTGTGAGAATAAAGGGGGTTTTGTTAAGTAGCTAACTTAGTAATATAAAATATAAAATGGTATAAAAAGGGCACAAATCATATGAATTGCTATAACTGGTATAAGTATTATTCTAGGTAGGTACAGTAATATTGAATTTGGACAGAACAAGGGATTCATTGCTTAGTATTTACACCATCAATAAATATATTTGATTAACCGTGTGCTAATAATGTCATAGCTCATACTAAAAGAAGAGTTTAAAAATCAAAGAGCTAGTTACATAGGATTTTCACATGATAGAAAATCAATACCATTTTTATCAATAAGAAATTTATCTTATAAAATACTTGGAGTAGTGGGATGATTTTAGAAGAGATTAATCTAGATATCAATTTAGAAGAGACTGTTGATATAATAATGGACAGGTAAAACAATATTTATTGATATTAAGTAGTAATAAAGGGATCAAAACGGTGGATGAAACTAGCGAACATGCCCCTTTTGGACACCTTTAAAGATGACAATACAATTGTTACAAAAATGTTATAAGTGTAATTGTAGACATATAATTTTTGTTTGCAGGTACACTTTTTTTGTGCTCTATTTAATGTGAAAATAAGATTATAGCTTAAATTTTTAAATGCATTTAGTTATCAATTTATAAGAATATATTTTAATAAAAATTTAAAAAATTTAATTCCTAGTAAAATTGTAGGTTTTATGTATTGAAGTAGTGAAATCAAAGTGGTAAGATTAAATTAGTAAATAAATGTGAGCTAATTGGTAAATTTATTATAGAAGGTGATAGAATGAGTTTATTAAAAGTAAAAAACTTAAAAAGTAGAGTCGATGATAAAGAAATACTAAAAGGTGTGAACATTGAAGTAAATAAAGGTGAGGTTCATATCATAATGGGACCTAATGGTGCAGGGAAATCTACTTTAGCAAATGTTTTGATGGGCCATCCTAAACATGAAATAGAAGAAGGAGAAATTTATATTGAAGATGAGATAAGTAATGAGCTAACAGCTGATGAAAGAGCAAAGAAAGGGCTATTTTTATCTTTTCAATACCCAGTAGAAATTCCAGGTATTACAGTTAGTGAGTTTTTGAGAACAGCTAAAAATGCTATTACGGGGGAAAAACAGACCATAGGAGATTTCAACGAATTACTAACTCAAAAAATGAAGATGCTACAGATGGATATATCCTATGGGCAGAGATATTTAAACCAAGGTTTTTCAGGTGGTGAAAAAAAGAAAAGTGAAATACTGCAAATGGCTGTATTAGAGCCTAAAATAGCAATATTAGATGAAACGGATTCAGGCCTTGATGTTGATGCAATTAAGGTTGTATCAAGAGGTATCTCTCAGATTAGAAACACTGAAAATGCCATTATTATAATTACCCATTATAATAAAATAATTGAATACATTAAACCAACACATGTTCACATTTTGCTAGATGGAAAGATTATAAAAAGTGGCGATATTGAGTTAGCTGAGCAAATTGACCGTGAGGGTTTTAAATCTATTAAAAATTATATTGTCCAATAAAGGAGGACAAAATGAGAACAAAAACGTATGTTAATGATGTGGAAAGAGATATTTATGATGTAAAAGACCAAGATAGAGCAAGATATAAAACGGATAAAGGTATTTCAGAAGATATTGTAATTGCTATATCTAAACAAAAAGATGAACCTAAGTGGATGTTGGACTTTAGGCTTAAAGCATTAAAAATATACAACAAAAAACATTTCCCAAAATGGGGACCAAGGTTAGACGAGTTAGACATAGACAAAATAGTCACATATGTAAAATCCAATTTGAAGGCTGAAAATAGTTGGGATAAGGTACCACAAGATATAAAAAATACTTTTGTGAGATTAGGTATACCTGAGGCTGAAAGAAAATTCTTAGCGGGAGTAAGTGCCCAATATGATTCTGAGACTGTCTATCGAAATGTAAGAAAAGATTTGCTGGAGCAAGGGGTCATTTATACTGATATGGAAACAGCAGTAAAGGAACATGGGGATATTGTTAAAGAGTACTTTATGAAATTAGTACCTGTACCAGACAATAAATTTACTGCTCTACATGGGGCTTTTTGGTCGGGAGGATCTTTTATATATGTTCCACCTGGAGTGAAACTTAATAGACCATTACAAGCATATTTTAGGGTTAATGCAAAAGGCTCAGGGCAGTTTGAACATACGATTATTATAGTTGATGAAGGGGCAGAACTGCATTATATAGAAGGATGTTCTGCACCAAGATATAATATTAATAATCTACATGCTGGATGTGTTGAAGTGCATGTGAAAGATTCTGCTAGGTTAAGGTATTCGATAATTGAAAATTGGTCTAAAAATATGTATAACTTAAATACAAAACGAGCCATTATCGGAAAAGATGGTATATTAGAATGGGTTGCAGGTGCTTTTGGTTCAAAAATTGCTATGACTTATCCTATGAGCATATTAAAAGGGGAAAGAGCAAAAATAGAATATACTGGAATTACGTTTGCTTCAAATGGACAACATTTAGATACTGGAGCTAAAGTTATTCATGCAGCACCATATACAACATCAAGTGTAAATTCTAAATCAATCTCAAAAAATGGTGGTTATGCATACTATAGAAGTTTATTAAGAGTCAATAAATCAGCGCATCATTGTAAAGCGGTTGCTAACTGCGAATCATTGATGTTAGATAATGAGTCAAAGTCTGATACATTACCAATTATTGAAATCAAAAATGATAATGTTGATATAGGTCATGAAGCGAAAATTGGCAGAATTAGTGATGAAACAATATTCTATCTCATGAGCAGAGGTATTGGAGAATCTGAAGCAAAAGCTATGATTGTAAGAGGATTTATAGAACCTATTACCAAAGAACTACCATTGGGCTATGCAAATAAATTAAATGAGTTAGTTAATCTAGAACTTGAAGGAACGATAGGATAGGAGGTGTCAGGATGTATAATATCGACTTATTACATGAATTAAATAAAGGGAAAAGTGATTCTTTAATCACGTTAAAGGGTAAAATGTTAGAAATATTTGAAAATGAAAGTTGCCCAAAGTGGAAAAGGCTGAGATATTCATTGGACACTATTCCAAGTTACAAACCATTTAATACTCTAAATATTGAAAGCGATAATGAAGGAATAGAGATACAACGTATAGATAAACTAAAAAACGATTTAATATACCAAAGTTATAGTTCCATGGATAAGGAGTATGGTATTGATAAAAAACTGGTGGCATTAAGTGAACTTTTCTGTAATTCAGGCGTTCTAATTCATATTCCTAGAAATAAAAAAACAAAGCCAATTCATATAAAATATAAAATGGATAAAGAAAATTCATTACTTTTAGAACATAATATAATTATCGCAAAAGAAAATAGTGAAACAGAAATTTTTATAGAATATGATAGTGATACTAAAGAAGAGCTATTTCGCAATGGTATAACTAAAATTTACGCAGATAAAAATGCTATAGTAAAACTTGTAAAGCTCCAGACATTAGGAGATAAGGTGACCAACTTTGATGCAAATGTATCAGTAATAAAAGACAATGGAGAGATTGATATTATTCATTGTGATGTAGGAGCAAAAGTTGTAGGTTCTGATTACACATCATATCTAGAGGGAAAAAATAGTACTGTATCAATTAATGGTATTTATATTGGAGATGGCGAAAATAAGATAGATTTATCATATAAAGCATATCATGAAGGTCAATGCAGCAATAGTAATATGGAAGTTAGAGGATTACTGAAAGATTGTGCAAAAAAAGTATTTAGAGGTACTTTGGACTTTAAAAAAGGTTCAAAATTATCTAAGGGAAGAGAAAAAGAAATCGTTATAATGTTAGACGAATCGGTTGTATCTCATGGTATCCCAGCATTACAATGTGGTGAAGATGATGTTGAAGGTGAACACGCAGTAAGTGCAGGGCAAATCGATCAAGAGCAACTTTTCTATATAATGAGCAGAGGGTTTACAGACAAAGAAGCTAAAAGGATTATCGTAGAATCGAACTTTGAGCCAATTGTTCAAATGATTAGCAATAATAATATAAAGGGAAAACTAAAAGAAAGAATTCAAAGTAAATTAATAGATAATGAAGATTAGATTTAGAGTGGAGTAGTGGAGGGTTATATATAATATAAAAAGTACTTGTTACGGCTGTGTAAGTAGACTAAGAAAGAAATTCAGATAACTACGCAAAAACATAAACTAAATTGAGCTTTTGATATCTATAAAACAATAAGGTGGTGTCTAGACAGAGGCATCACCTTAATTGTTTTATAGAACAAATGATACAAGAGAAAATGGAAAAAAAACAAGCGCATTACAAAGGGTGAAAAAATAGTTCATTATACCTAATTCGACATAATGCGCTAAAAAATTCATTAAATTCGTTGTTTAACCATTAAATTTATGCTATAATGTAAAAAAATATTATACAACAAACAAATTTGAAGGAGGATTTAAAAATGAACAAATTAATTAAGTTTTGCATAATTACAACTATGTTTGCATCTATGAGTGTAAGTGCTTTAGCTTCATCAGTACCATGCTCGCCTAATTCAGCTAGTGGGTTAACACCTGCTATGACAAATAATATGAGGTCGATGATGACTTCGGCTATAGGTAACCTTACTACTACACCTAATACGAGGAGTTTCATGACAGATGTTAGATCAAGATTAACTTCTACTATAGGTAACATTACAGCTACAATTATTGAAGGTGACAATGCTACAACAACACCCGATAAAGCTCCAGAAAGTAGTAATGTTGCAACGACACCTATAAAAAATGTAGAAAACGATATGCGTGATATGATGGAGAAGGTTGCTAAAGGAATGACTGTTAATAACACAGTTAAAGCTCCAGAAGGTAATAATGTTACAACGACGCCAGTAAGAAATGTAGAAAACGATATGCGAGACATGATGGAGAAGGCAGCTAAAGGAATGACTGTTAATAACACAGTTAAAGCTCCAGAAGGTAATAATGTTACAACGACGCCAGTAAGAAATGTAGAAAACGATATGCGAGACATGATGGAGAAGGCAGCTAAAGGAATGACTGTTAATAACACAGCTAAAGCTCCAGAAGGGAATAATGTTACAACGACACCAGTAAGAAATGTAGAGAGTGATATGCGTGATATGATGAAGAAACTTGCTCAAGGTATAGTTATCAACAACTAATATCTTAATAATTAAATTCTAATATAAATTCCGTTTGATGATTTTAAAATTGTTGATAAAACCTCTTGAATAGGAGGTTTTTTTATTTCTCTTTTTGCCTTTACTACATAAACTAATACTATGGAGGATTCTATCTAAAAATGGGATTGAAAATTAATTAGTATTATTGCCTAACCCCTAGAATTGGATAACACGTCTTGTATTGTGACTCATAAAATATAATAAAGATAATGAAAGGGGTTAGAAAATGAGTATATTAGTAGTTCCAACGGATTATCCTACGATACAGGCAGCAGTAGATGCAGCTCATCCAAGGGATACAGTTAAAATATTACCAGGAGTTTATACTGAGAGTATTGTGGTAAATCAAGATGATATTTCAATTGAAGCAACAGTGAATGTATTTTTAGACGGAGTAGATAAATCAAAAGTAGGATTTCTTGTGTTTGGGAAAAATGTCTCTATAGAGCATATCAATATAATGAATACATTTTTAGGAATTATGATGGAAGGTGATGGAGGTTTTCTTCATTTAGTTTATTGTCTAGACAATGCTACTTTTGGTATACAAATAGGTGCTAATAATTGTAGAGTAGAACAATGTAAATGTCTTGGTAATGGAATAGCTGGCATGGATTTAGGTGGTGATAATAATATTATATATAATAATGGATGTATAAACAATTTAATGGCAGGTATAGCGAATAGTAATAGTCCATTAACTAATTCAATCTTAAAGAGAAATGATATAGATAGTAGTTTATATGGTTTCGGCTTTACATTAGCAGATTCATCAGGAAATCATATAATTAAAAATATTATAACATCACAGACAGGTATATTATTAGAAGCAAGTGATACATGTATTGCAGATAATATTATGAATGTAGAAAAAGTAGGTATTCAAATAAATTCACAGAATAACAAAATGTGCAATAATCAAATTGCTGGTGCAAATAATGGAATTCAAGTTTCACAAAATAACAATATGATTCATAGTAATATTATCAATACAATTAGTCAAACGGGTATTTCTCTTTTATCAAATAATAATAAGGCTTCGTGTAACATTATTTCTAATGTTCAAGTTGGTATACAAATAGTGGGAAAAGATAATTGCATTAAGTGTAACGAATTCTTTAATAACGGTAAAAATGTTTTATTATCATGCAAGAAATACAATTTAAAAAATGAAACTGTTGACGAGGAGTAAGGAAAGTATCTAATATTTGTAATATATAAGAAAGTTCAAACTTCCACCAATCAGCAAGTATGTTTTAATTTACCTCTTGTTGCACCGTTATAATGATGATAAAATCTATTAGAATTTATAAAGTCTTTAAACACGCAAGATAAACGGAGAGGAGAGTACAAGATGAAAAGATTTATATCGGGATTTATAACTATGATGTTGATAATCGGATTAAGTAACATGTGCTTTGCAAATAGTCAAGATAGTGTTGAGGTTAAATTACAGAAAGAATATGAAGAATTTTCAAGGTTTGCTTATCAAAAAGGTTTTTATAATGATATTTCTCTAGAAGATTTTATTTCAGGTTATAATAGTGACAAATATACTGATATAATAGATTATGTAGATAGCCAATATAAGTTATTAGCTCAAAATGGTTTTACATCAGACAAAGATATAATAAATACTTCACCAGGTACTGATTCGTGGCATTATAATACTGGAACAAAGTTACCACAAAAGCCAAGCTACAAAAAATATAAGTTGCTAGATAAATGTAAAAAAGGAGATATAGTATACGAAGCGAAGGGAATGTATGGTATTATAGGACATTCAGCCTTAGTTGAGGGTAAATTTTATGACCCAGTTCAAGGGGTATATTATATAAGATTAGTTGAAGGTCTTAGCTATGGAGTGTCTAGAAGCTTATTAGATGATAAAAGATTAGACGATAGAAAAGGTTATATTTATAGAATAAAAAATGCAACTTATGAACAAAAATGTGGCGCTGTAAAATTCTGTTTAAGCCAACTGGGGAAAAATTATAAAGGTGAATTTAGCAAAGACCTAAACCCAGAGGAAAATGATTGGTACTGTTCAGAGCTTGTATGGGCAGGCTATATGAATCAGGGATTAGATATAGAAACTAAGTGGTATATAAATGAACCTGGAGTTAGTCCTAGAGATATAACTATGTATTCTTCTGAGGCTGAACATATTAAAGTTAGGTAGTTATAGATAAAAAAATTCCTTATTGCTTATTAGGAATTTTTTTTATGCTTTAAATACATGGTTGTACATGAAAAATAAATGAATGCTAAGATGCTTAGATAGAGAAATATTTAGAGTTTTCAAAGAGAACAGAAGATATAGCTATGACAAAAAGTAATGTATATGTTTATCAGGCATATCATAGTACGAGAGAACATATCATATAAATAACCCATAGGAACAAATCACAGATGTATTAGTTTTGAGGGAAAAGAAAATGTTTATATTCACATACATGAAATGTAATATGGACAATAATCTTAGGATAAATTACTGAAATATGATTATATATGGAGGTGTTGTTATGATAGATAGCATAGATATTTTTATGAAAAACGCAAAAAAAGTGTTAACCTCAATGATTAGCAGACTGTACTATTTAGATTCAATTAAAATAAGTTCCTTAGATCCACATAAAACAATGCTCATAATTATAGATATGAATAATGGATTTGCAAAACAAGGAGCACTATTTTCAAGCAGGATAAAAGAGCTCATACCTAACGTTGTAAAATTAACAAAAAACTGTATAGAAAAAGGAATAATTACTATTGCTTATACTGATACACACACAGAAGATTCTCCTGAGTTAAAGAGCTTTCCAGAGCATTGCATGAAAGGAAGTAAAGAAGCAGAAGTGATAGATGAACTATTAGTTTTTAAAGACAAAGGATTACGTGTTTATGAGAAAAATTCAACCAATGGAATGATGGCTGTAAACCCAATGGAAGCTTTAACAGCTAGGTATTCAATTGAAAGAATTAACAAAATAGACACTTTCGTCATCATAGGATGTGAGACAGATATATGTGTGTATCAATATGCTACAACATTAAAAGCATATTTAAATCAAAATAACATAAACTCAAGGGTCATAGTACCAATGAATTGTGTGGATACTTTTAATATTCCAGATGTACATGATGCTGAGTTTATGAATATAGTATTTTTTAATAGTATGCTTGACAATGGTTTAGAAGTTGTTAAATCTATAGAATTGAGGGGCTAGGACATAAGGATCAATTAATCAAAACTGCTAATATACACAAGCAAAAAACGTCCTGAGTTGAAAGAGTTATAATTAATCTTTAAAAACAATTTCAATTTTCTAGGAGATAACGTAGTATATTATGCAGTATTTATAGAAAATAAAAGTGGATAATATTATAATGTGTGCATAACTACTAATCTCTTGCTTTTAGCAAGAGATTTCAGACCGTAGACAAAAGCCCAATTTTCTGCGTTGTTGTTAAAATTTCCGTTGCTCACTTACCTCTAAGTAAGCTCTGCTACTCAATTTTAACACGCCCCCGAATTGAACTTTTACTAAAGTCTGCTATCTTGATGACTTTGTCATCAATCTAAAATCTCTTGCTTTTAGCAAGAGATTTTTTAGTTTGTATTTTTTCTTGATATAGTACCTAGTTTTATTAGTAGAAAAACTAGAGGAAATATATTTTTTATAATATTTGACACATTGTGTAAAATGTTATATTATAAAATTACACACAGTATGAAATATTATAATATATACAATACACCTACCGCAATTAATTCCCAATTTAACTAATTAAACCTTGGAAAGAAGGTCAAATTTTTATGAAAAGTAGATGGTTTGATTATGTAGACTGCTCATGCCCGTTACCTGAATATCCAAGACCACAGATGGTTAGACCAAAATGGATTAATCTAAATGGCCTGTGGGAATATGCAATTACACCAAAAGATGCACAACAGCCTAAAGAATATGATGGCACTATTTTGGTTCCCTTTTGCATAGAATCACTACTATCAGGAGTTCAAAAAAGATTGTCAAATGAAGAATTTCTCTGGTATAGACGGACGTTTGAATATGAAACGCTCAATGAGCAGAAGCTTTTATTGCATTTTGGGGCTGTAGATTGGAAGGCTAATGTATGGCTCAATAATCATTATCTGGGTTCTCACACAGGAGGTTATCTACCATTTACATTTGATGTAAGTAATTTCATTATCGACGGTAGTAATGAACTGGTTGTATCTGTTTGGGATCCAACAGATAGTTACTGGCAACAATGTGGCAAGCAAAGGTCAATAAATAAAGGCATATATTACACACCCATTTCTGGCATATGGCAAACGGTATGGCTAGAACCTGTTCCAGTTACATACATAGAAGATATTAAAATTACGCCTGATATAGATAGTGAGCTAGTTAAGATAATCTGTTATGCTAATAATAATTTTGATGTTAGATTGACAATTATTCATAACGGTGAAGTCGAAGCTATATCTAAAGGTAAAGTTTCAGAAGAAATAGACATAACAATCCAATCACCACAGCTATGGTCTCCAGATTCCCCTTTTCTATATGATGTTGTTGTTGAATTAATGCAAAATGAACAAGTACTAGACAGAATTGATAGCTACTTTGCTATGAGAAAATTTAGTGTGACATCAGATAGCATGGGTATAAGACGCTTTGCATTGAACAATGAACTCATTTTCATACATGGACCTTTAGATCAGGGTTATTGGCCAGATGGTTTATATACTGCCCCAACAGACGAAGCGCTCAGATATGATCTTGAATTAACGAAGGCTATGGGATTTAATATGACTAGAAAACACATAAAAGTTGAGCCAGCAAGATGGTATTATCATTGTGATAAGCTCGGAATAATTGTATGGCAAGATATGCCTTGTAGTAGCAATGCCGCTTATAGTCGCATGGAAGCTATTTTTACACTTTGGAGTGGTGTGAGGATATATAAAAGAGATGACACTACTAGAAGACGGCTCAAGCTAGCCTGTAGAGATACTTATGAATCCAGACTGGATTTTGAAAGTGAGCTAAAAGGTGTGATAGATACTCTCTACAACGTACCATCCATAGGTATGTGGGTATTATTTAATGAAGCTTGGGGGCAATATGATGCTAAGAGAATAACAGAGTGGTGTAAGGACTATGATTCTTCTAGATTAATAGATGAAGCAAGTGGTTGGTTTCATCAGGGAGCAGGAGATGTCCATAGTTTACATATCTATAATAAACCTTTATATATCCCCAAAAACATTCTCAATAAAAGGGTGTATGTCGTTTCAGAATACGGAGGAAAGACATTTCGTGTAGAAGGAAACACATGGAAAGGGTCAAAAGAATTTGGATATGGTAAGGAAACTTCAATAAAAGCTCTTACAGACAGCTATATTTCTTTGATTTTTAACGAGTTAAAACCTATTACACAAGAAGGTTGTAGTGGGGCAGTATATACACAGCTGACAGATGTGGAGGATGAGATTAATGGTTTAATTACATATGACAGAAAGGTGGTTAAAATGAACATTGCTCAAGTTGCTAAGGTAAATAGTACAATTAAGTACTAATAAGGAGGGTGCAAATGCTTAACTATCAAGCAAGTTATAAGTCAGTAAGTACTCATAAGATACCCAAGTGGTATGAGGACGCTAAATTTGGTATATTCATTCATTGGGGATTATATTCTATTCCTGCTTGGGCAGAGCCTGGTGACATCAATGAGAAAATCAAAAATCATGGGCATGGCCCTCACTTCTATCATAATTCCTACGCTGAGTGGTATAAAAATACTTATCAATTAGAAGGATCAAAAGCAAAAGAATATCATATGAATACTTTTGGAAAGCATTTTGACTACAATGATTTTCAAAAGGATTTTGAAAAAAAAGGTTCTTTTATGGATCCTAAAACATGGGCGAAGATATTTAAAGAGATAGGAGCACAATACGTTGTCTTGGTGGCAAAACATCATGATGGTTATTGTTTATGGCCAACAAAGCAAACCAATCCAGTAACATCTAATTTTTATTCAAAAAAGGACTACGTTGGAGAAATAACAGAAGCTATTAGGGCAGAAGGTATGAAAATAGGAGTATACTATTCTGGTGTAATTGATTGGAGCGTAAGGAATTATCCATCTAAGAATACGTATACACTTGCTAAGAATTTTCAGCATAATGCTAAGTACATAAAATATGCAACTAATCAGTACAAAGAACTGATTGACACATATAAGCCTTCGATATTATGGAATGATATTGGCTATCCTTGTGGTTATGATTTAAACAAACTATTTTCTTATTACTATAACAATGTACCTAATGGTGTTATCAATGATAGGTGGGAGCAGGATTATGTACCAATGAATCCATTATTACAGCCTTTAGTTAAGCTAGTTTGCTGGAATATTGATCGCAAAACAAAACAGATTGAATTTAATGTATCGGATAAGGAGAAGTTTTGGTTTGATTATAAAACGCCAGAATATAGCCAATATGAAGAAAAAACATGTTTTAAGTGGGAAATGATTCGAGGAGTAGGTGATTCTTTTGGATATAACCAAAATGAAACCATTGATAACATGATGGAAGCAAGAGAGCTAATCCATTTATTGATAGATGTTGTCAGCAAGAATGGTAACTTATTGATAAATGTAGGACCAAGAGCAGATGGCTCCATTCCAGATATACAGTTGGAGCCTCTTAAAGAAATGGGAAAATGGCTAACTGTTAATGGAGACGCAATATACGGTACAAGAACTTTTGAAAGAGCGACTGGAACAACAGCTGACGGTAAGCCTGTTAGATTTACTCAAAAAAATGACGCTGTATATGCTATAATCCTTGGTAGCTTAGATAACACATTAATTATTGAAGGGTTAGAAAGTCATTTTATAAAATCTGTAACAGTGCTAAATGGTTCTAAGGTAAAACGGTGGGCTAATGATGGGAAACGGGTGATTATTAATCTAGAGGTGAGTGAACAATCAATATATGCAAATGCGATTAAATTTGAGCTAGATACTAAATGTTCGGGGAGGGACGTGTAATGCAAAAACGATTGACATTAAAAGAAAAACTGACTTATTCTTTAGGAAACTTAGGA
This sequence comes from Clostridiaceae bacterium M8S5, assembly GCA_029227815.1. Classification (GTDB taxonomy): domain Bacteria; phylum Bacillota; class Clostridia; order Tissierellales; family MCWD3; genus Abyssisolibacter. Next base: position 251,998 of record CP118523.1, read on the forward strand.
GTCGGTATTATAATGACATTGCATATGTGGTATCTTGTGTATTTCTTTTTTCCACCTTGTGATTCAGGTATTAAATACACTATTCCGCAAAATGCAGTATTTTTAGGAGTTACAATTCTTGGACTAATTATGGCAACTGGAAGAATATTTGATGCGATCACAGACCCTATTATTGCTAATAGAAGTGATAATAAAAAACATAAATTAGGTAAAAGGATTCCTTTCATGCGAAGATATGGATTTGCTATGGCAGCTTCATATGTACTTATTTTTATTGTGCCAATACCAAATGAAATTCATATATATAATGTCTTATGGCTTGCAATTTTTATGTTTCTTAGTGCTCTGTTTTTTACACTGTATACAGTACCTTATTATTCATTGCTGGTGCATATTGGAAAGCATCCTGATGATAAAATTGATTTGGCAACTTTCAATAGTGTTTTTTGGTTCAGTGGTTTATTATTGACGTCATTTGCTGCAGGGTCATGGGAGATGATATATAATTGGCTTGGGGTGTCAATGCAAAGTGCTATTCAAATTTCCTTTGTTGTCTTAGGAGTATTTGGATTTATATTTTTAATGATACCTGCTTACTTATTGGATGAGAACAAATATGGTAAACAGGTAGTCCATGTAGATAATTATAGGTTCAAAGATTCCATGAAGCAGGTGTTAAAAAACAAGAATTTTGTTAGATTTTTATTTGCAAATGCTAGCTATACACTAGCAACTTATATGTATGAAACAGGGTTATTGTATTTCATTACAGTACTTGCACTTAAAGATAAATCATTACAAGGAATTTTGGCAATAGTTATAGGATTGGCTACTCTGGCGACATATCCTATCGTTAACAAATTTGCCAAGAAAAAAGGGAAGAAAATTTTAATGAGCTTAGGTTTTGTGTTATTTGCCGTGTCATTTATAGATATTACGTTGTTTGGGTTGTTTGGAATAAATGTCAACATATTGATTGTGTTACTCGTTATCATTACACCATTGCCACAGGCTATTTTCGGGATTTTGCCACATGCTATGGTTGCTGATTGTGCAGCATATGATCAACATATTAATGGCAAGGATCAATCAGGTATGTACATGGCAGTTAATGGATTTTTTACTAAGATAGGAACGAGTATCGCGACAATACTCTTTACTTCTCTCTTAGTTTTTGGAAAAGATCCAGGAAATGATCTAGGGATTAGGATGATAACAATTGCAGGTGCAGTTTTATCAATTGTAAGTGTTGGCTTAATATCGAAATATAATGAGAAAGAGATAATGAGTTATGCAAGTAAAGAAAGAGCAAAAAGTATCGAATAGGAGCTATATAATGGAAAAACGAGATAAACGAAGAGAAGAGAAAAGAAATATTATAATAAAAGCAGCAAAAGATGTGTTTTTAAGGAAGGGTTTATTTAATGTCATCATGGATGATATTGCAACAGAGGTTGGACTAACAAGAAGGACTCTTTACCATTATTTTAAGACAAAAGAAGAATTGGCTTATGAAACAGCTATTATTCTATTGAGCGAGTGGAATGATTACTGCTTAGAAGTATATAAAAGATTAAATGGAACAGGTTTAGAACGGTTTAAGAACTTTTTTGATTGTCTTATTGACCATATGGCATTGCAACCTAAAATAATTAAGTATTTGGTAGAGTTCGATTTTTATTTTAGTGATGATAGAAGAGAAAAACCATCGACAGATAGTATTAATCGATTTAGTGTTATTGTTCTAAGATCTGATGACTTAATAAAACGGTTAATGGAGAGAGGGATAAAAGATGGGTCAATGAGAAAGGACATTGATGTAAAGCTAATGACTGCTACCATTAGTAACGTGTTATGGAGTTTTGGACAAAATATAGTTATTCGTGGAGAAAAAATAGAGATTGAGTCTGGCATCAAAAATATTGAACTCATCAGAAATCAAGTATCGCTCTATGTAATGGTATTAAAAAGTAAAGGCAAATATATTGATAAGATATAGTTATTTATATTGCAAGAGAAAATTAATGGAAGTGGAGGATTGGTATGAAAGAGCTAATATTACCAAAAAAAATACTATTAGGTTGTGCAACTGCTGCTACTCAGATTGAAGGCGGTGATAAAAATAGTAATTGGTACCATTGGTCTCAGAAAGGTAAAATTGCCAATAATGAGAGTTCAATTGTTGCGGCAGACCACTATAATAGATATGTTGAAGATATTAATTTAATGAAAGAAATGAATCTAGAAGTATACAGAATGAGTATCGAGTGGAGTCGTATAGAACCTAAAGAAGGAACTTGGTCTCAGGAAGGTATTCTTCATTATCAAGATGAGATTAAGAAGTTGATAAAAGCGGGTATCAAGCCGTTAGTCACATTACATCATTTTTCACATCCACAGTGGTTTGAGGAAATAGGAGCATGGACTAATAGAGATAGTGTTAATTATTTTAAACGATTTGTTAAGAAAGTAGTTGAAACTATTGGAGATTATGTGAGTGAGTATTGCACTATCAATGAACCTAATGTTTTTGTAACAGATACCTATATGGATGGCAAATATCCACCAGGTCATAATGATGATATTGTTTCTTATTTCAAAGCTGCTAAGAACTTGATATTAGCTCATTTACATGCTTATCAGCTAATACACAAAATTAGAAAAAAAATAGGGTATGATAATACAATGGTCGGCTTTGCTCATCATTTAGCTTATTTCGAGTGCAAGAATAGTAATCCTCTTACGAAGCTAAGTAAGCGATTGATGGATTATTCATTTCATGGATTATTTTTTAATGGTATGGTAAATGGTCATCTAACTTTTCCTGTTGGGTTTGGGTATCCTATAGGGAAAGGAATCTACTGTGATTTCATAGGAGTTAATTATTATTCTAGGCATATTATACATCCTAGTAAGAATCCAGCTATGCTATTTGGGGAAGTAAAAGTTGAAGAAGATTTGCCTGATTTTAGAGTAAATGATCTAGGATGGGAATTATATCCACAAGGATTATATCAAGTCGTAAAGAAGACATATGACAAATATAAGTTGCCTATCTTCATTACAGAGAATGGTATACCCGATGCAAAAGATATTAAACGATCTAAGTTCATATATGATCATCTAGCAAAGATATGCAAGCTTATTTCAGATGGAGTAGATGTAAGACGCTATTATCACTGGTCCCTTCTTGATAATTTAGAATGGAATGACGGTTATGGTCCGCGTTTCGGCTTGATTGAAGTTGATTATGATACACTTGAACGTAATATAAGAAAAAGTGGTGTTTTCTATTCCAAGATTTGTAAAGAGAAAAGAGTAACTAAAAACATGATAGAAACTTATCTATAATTGGGTAATTTAGAACTTAGAATGAAAACAGAAAAAATTTAATAAAATATAAACATTAATGGGTTAAAACTATAAGATTTTATGTTTGTATTGTGCTTTGACTATTAATAGAACTTATATGAATTTAATTAAAGGTTATTTACTAATTATATTGATAAAGTTGTATAACCGTGGTACAATAAACCTTGGTATTCTAAATTTAGATAAAAAGTTACAAATTTCTTATTTTGACAGAATACTGAAAACTTAATAATTGACACCAAGGGGGATAAGTATGAAGAAAAAATTGTTAGTAGTATTATTAATTTTGGGAGTTATTTCTTTAACTGCATGTCAAGGAGGTAATGTTGAAGAACTCAAAAAAAGTGAAAAAGCATTACAAGTAGAGTTAGATAAAGTAAAAAAAGAGAGAGATAAATATAAAGCTGATTACATAAGTGTTCAAAAACAGTTAGACGAAATTACTAAGCAGAAGAAAGTAGAAGAGAATGATGTTACAGTAGTTGTAGTAGATAAGGTTAACATAGCTCAAAATATAAGCAAAGGGATATATAGCGATCGATCAGAATTTCATATTAGCATTACAAATAATACAGATAAAGACATTAAAGGGATTCAAGGTGTAATAGATATACAAGATTTATTTGGGGTAAGTATTAAGAAGTTTAATTGTGATCTTGTAGGAAAGGTTATTAAACCAAAGGAAACAATAATAAATAAAAACTTGGGTTTTGATATTAATGAATTCATGGATGACCATGTAAAAGTATTTACAAATAAATTTGATGATTTAAAATTTGTATATACTGTAAATAAAATTGTATTTACAGACGGAACTATAAAAGAATAGAAACGCTAATTTTAAAAGGCTGTTCGGGAAAATGACCACTAGACAAAGTAAAAGTGGTTATTTTTTTGTATACTTTTAGACAACATCGATAGTAACTTGGTAAGTATTATGAGGCTAAGAATTGCTTTGAGTAATATAAAAATAAAAACCATAAAATTATTAACTAATCAATAAAATATTTTCAATAAGGAGGGAGTAAAAATACTAGAATATGCATTATACATAAATAACGAGAAAATATTCATAAATTAGAAGATGAAGTCGAAAACCAAATTAGATAATAAATAGGGAATAGAGTTTGTTGCCAATGTTAAAAAGTCTAATGCATTTAAAGATAAATGGATAAATTTAGCTGAGGAAGATTTCAAAGATAAAGTGAAAACTTAGGTATACTTCAATAGTTTTTATGGTTTATTATACCTTCTTTTAAAATTGATAGGATAAAATGAAATGATAAATGCATGAGGTTCATAATCTTTAACTATTTTCATTAATTTTTTTTCATCTTGCTTATTAATCAATATATCCAATTTATATCTTTTGCCTTTGCATCCTTCACCCTCAAAAACAGTTACACCAAAATTTTGCTCTCTAAGCTTATTAATTAATGATTGATTTTTATTCTTTAAGCTTATATGGTAGGATGAATATCCTATATATAGCTTTCTTTCTATTTTATTGCCTAAAAATATCCCAAAACCAAAACTAATAGCGTAAATCAACATTGCAATAAAAGGCTGGTCGTCTTTAATAATAATAGATAATCCAAAAATATAAACAATAGCTTCAAAAAAACCAAGAATAGAAGCTAGAATACTATAATTTCTAACCATAAAAATAGTTCTCATAGTTAAAAGAGGAACGTATAATAATTGAAGTATTATAATTAATAGTATAGCTTTCATGAGTCACCTTCCTTTTTAATACAGCACTATTATTAGTGTGTGGTATTGATTGTTTTTATACATAATAGTATTAATTATTAATAGACGTGGGAACATAAGTATTGAAAGATTTTTTGTGCTAAGATTTAGTTCAAGTGATATAATAATAAAAATAATATAATTATTGATTAATCAAAGAATCCTAAAAGGAGAAAATCAAAATGTTAGATTATTCATTTATAAATAGGGAACAAGTAAAGATTCACAAATTAGAAGATGAGGTTGAAAAACAAATCAGACTAGACCTACTTGATAGGATAATTGAACAAATGAATGATTATGATGTTCATATAAAAGAATATGAATATTCTAAGAAAAGAAATGAAGCAGTAAGCCGAGGGGTTAATTTTGTTGCAAATGTTGAGAATGCAAATGATCTTAAAGAAAGATGGATAAATATGTTTACAACTGATATTGATGATAAAGTAAAAGAAGAAATTTATTTTAATAGTTTTTTGTGGCATATATTTAGCTATAGAAAATTGATAGCTAAGACAGGGCAAGAGGCGAGAGAGATGTTTAATAACTGTAATAAAAACACTGTATATATCTTTTATCAACATAGCGAAGTGACGTATTTTATTAATAACCCACAGAAACTACTAGCAAGTGATTTTGATTTGGAGGAAGATATATATGTCTTTGATGTAAAAGAAAAATGGACTTATATACATACCCATGAACAACAATGTGGACCATATTTTTATAGAACTTAAGAATTTAATATGGAGGTGCAAACATGATAGATAACATACAGGTTTTTATGAACAATGCAAAAGAAATGTTAAGTTCAATGATTAGAAGATTGAACAATTTGGATCAAATCAAACTAAGTTCTTTAAATTCACATAAAGTAATGCATATTATTATAGATATGAATAATGGATTTGCGAAACAAGGTGCATTATATTCAAGCAGAGTAAAAGGTATTATACCCAACGTCGTGAAATTAACTAGCAAATGTATAGAAAAAAAGATCATTACTATAGCTTATACAGATAATCATACAGAAACTTCACCTGAGTTGAAAAGTTTTCCTACACATTGCATGAAAGGAAACAAAGAATCAGAAGTGATAGATGAGTTATTGGTTTTTAAAGAAAAAGGGTTACGAGTTTACGAGAAAAATTCGACTAACGGAATGATGGCTACAAATCCAGTAAAAGCTTTAAGAGATGAGTATCCAGAAGAAAGAATAGATAGTATAGATACTTTCATCGTCACAGGATGTGTGACAGATATATGTGTATATCAATATGCCACAACACTAAAATCATATTTAAATCAAAAGAATATAGATGCACGAGTTATTGTGCCAATAGACTGTGTGGATACTTTTGATATTCCCAATGTACATGATGCTGAGTTTATGAATGTAGTATTTTTATGTAGTATGCTAGATAATGGGATAGAAGTTGTTAAATCTATTGACTAATGTTGTTGATAAGAGTAAAGTGTTTTTAGAAGTAGAGGATAATAATGTTAAAGAATTATAATAAGACAAAAAACCTCAGTAAGAAAGAACATACAGAGGTTTTTTATCTATTTACGACCATGAATCCATTGTAAACCCCAACCAAAATGTATATCCATAATTAGATGACCTTTAAAGTATTTTACAGATTTTTGCACTTTGAAAGTTTCATCATTTACGTTTTCTAATAAAGCAATAGAGCACATACCTAGGCCATTTCTCTGTTCATCCATCCTAACAGTTATATCGTTTTAACGACTATTTGGTTTAGTACAAATACTTCTTCTAAAAAGTAAAACGTGTTATGAATGATAAAAGAAGCTGTGTGTATTTTTTAGATTCAGAAACCTTTGAAGGACTTATGCCTTATTGGAGATATACAGGTTCATCATGATTTGGAGACTAAAAAACTTTTATGGGTGGAAGGATTTGAGAGATATTATCCTAAGGGCATAGAAGACCCAGATTATTGCGTGCTAAAATTTACAACAAAAAAAGTGAGTTTTTATAATAATCTAGAAGAATTAACAGTTGATATTGACGAGGGATAGAAGCTATTTCATAAATTCAAATTTAGTTAGCATAAAACGGGTATATTAATAACATATAAAAAACATAGCAAGAATGATGAAAAAACTCAAATTCCATTATGGTATATTAATCATGGAGGTGCTCGTATGAAAACCAATTATGATAATATTTTATATCTTGTTGATTTAATAGAAAAAGACTTAAGTCTAAATTATAATCTTGAGTTCTTAGCAGAAAAAGTAGGATATTCAAAGTATCATCTGCATAGGATGTTCACCAATGTAGTAGGTATGTCGATGTACCAATATATAAAAAAAAGAAGACTAAGTGAAGCTGCAAAAAAATTATTATGTACAGATGATAGTATATTAAAAATATCACTAGACGCAGGTTATGAATCACAACAAGCTTTCTCGGATGCTTTTAAAACTGCACTAAAATTAAGTCCTAAAGCATTTAGATATAAAGTCAAAAAGTTTTCATTGACTCCAAGATTTAAAAGCACTTATAAAATGGAAGGAGAAAGAATTATGGACGTTAGGTTAGAAAACTGTGTGGAAATGACATTGGTAGGTTATAGTGCAAGTACGTTGAAAGGATTTTTTGTTATTCCAAGACTATGGAAGAAATTGCATAAAGTGAAGCGTAAAGTTATCAATCGCATATCAAAAGAATGGGTATTTGGATTCAATGACTATGAGAATGCAGAAAAAACGGAAAATGGTTTAGGTTTTGAGTACTACGCTTGCATTGAAGTTGAAAATAGGAGTAACATTGATGATGACATGGTTAAAAAAGAATTACCAAAAAGTCGGTATGCTGTATTTTCTATCAAAGCAAAACCTCAAGATTCAATTGAATCAACTACAAACTATATTTATAAAGAGTGGTTCCCGTCTTCGTCATATCAACTAAACCATGAAGCAAAATATGATTTTGTTAAGTATGGTGAGGTAGTAGATGAGAACGGCATAGCAGATATTGAGATTTGGGTACCTATCTTATAGTTGCATTGGTTGTTTATTAACAGAGAGATTATGTATATAAGTCTAAAGAAATATATGCATACTTATTATATCCAAGAATAGAGGAATTGGTATGAGTGAAAATATAAAAATACTAGTAGATGAATTGGGGAGTAAGGATAATAAAATACGAAAAAATGCACTTGATACTTTATTAGGGATAACAAATGAAAAAGTTAAGTGGATTTATGAGGTATGGGACATATTTGTAGAAAAACTTGATTCAAGTAATTCATATCAAAGAAGTATAGGTATTTTTATGTTATCTAATCTTGTAAAGAGTGATTATGAGAATAGATTCTTTGATGTCATTAATAAGTATTTAGAATTAATGGAGGATGAAAGATTTATAACTGCAAGGCAAACAATACAAAGTTCATGGAAAGTTGCTATAGCAAAAAAAACACTGAGAAATAAGATTGCTAATTATTTACTAAAGATGTTTTTAGATAATAAGCACTTAAGCTCACATGCAAACTTGATAAGAAAAGACATCACACAGAGTTTAGTAAACATTAATAATTTGTATAAAAATGCAGTTGATTTAGGTGAGTTAGAGTTAAAAATAGAAATGTATTGCGATAAGAATGAGAAGAAAAAGCTTTATGTATTGTTAGGAAAATAGTAAGAGAGATGCTTTGATATCAAGGCATCTATATTTATACAGAACAGTGATTGATTTATAATTTAAAACAGGGGGGAATTACGTCTATTGTAAAAAAAGAAATTATTATTAATATGTGCTCTATTCGTTAGTATTTTTATGATTGTTATATTTATGGTTCTATCAAATACAATGGATAAAACCAAGGCTCTAATACTTGGATTTGTAATATATTGGTTTATTTTATGTTGCCGGTTATTATTTTGAGTCAGAGAACTTCAAATGGTTTTTTCCATAAGATATAGACCAAAATTGCTAATGAGATATACATATTATTTAATAACATTCATACCTTGCTTATCAACATATATTGTTGATTTAGAGAAACTGGCCAGTACAAGTATAATATCAATATCTTTAGTTTTTGCAGTAATAAATGGAACAATAGAGGAGTTATTTTGGAGAGGTATTTTTAATAAAGTGTTTGAAGGAACGGTAGGAGCTTACATGTTTCTGTTAGTTTTTTTCGGACTCTGGCATGTGACTTTATGTAGATAGATGATATTGTATCAAGGGTGTACTGGTTTTCGTATAAGGCTCATATATAATTAGGCTGATAAGAGATCGTAGTTTATAAGATGAAATTAAAAGGACTTAGATTTACAACGTATAATAACAAATTTCTTTACATTTACTGGACTGATATCGAAAATTGGGCATAGTTCCTGAAAAGAAGAGCATGAGCTATCACTTTGTAGATTATCAATCATCATAATGGCGTAAAACTAGGATTTATTAATGTCCTAGTTTTTTATATGCTCTAATGTAATGCTTCAACACAAATGGTTATTTTACAACAATCGAAACAATAAAAATTCAAACTCTAAAGAAGGAACAAAAATTTTATGGTACCCTGTAACAAAATAACATAAAGTTGTAAAAGAAATGAAATATGTTTTACACCATATTATGGTATAATTTATATGTAATTCTAAAAAATAATTAGATTATGCAAACGTTATGGAATAAAATTAATGGGTAACAAGTATATAGCGGAGACTTTATATTTTAGAGAATCAAGGTGATATTATGCAATAAATGAATATATATACCTTGGTAAGTCTTTGAACTAAAACTGCTATTACTTATTGACGTAAATTTATAAGGATGTTAATATACTGGTAAATAAAAACGATGATAATGATAATTATTTTTAAGGCAGACTTGGCAGATAAAGCTAGGTAAATAACATCTTAAATGTAAATATATAACTCAAACTAACCTTTATTGTTCATCATTATGCTAACGCTCTTAATGCGTTGATAGTCGTTGATTGTAAGTATACTTACAAAAAAATAAGCTTGTAATGCATCATGTGTTTAAGTTAAATTGCAAAAGACGTATTTATATTGATACTCTAATTAACAATACACAATATCTACTAGTCAAATTAATCAAAAGATTTAATAATAATTCTAAATTACAATTTGAGAAGAGATAAGTTTATAAGCGAAGAGTGTTTGTATAAATATGCAACGAAATGGCGAGGGGGGGTGAACTGATTTCCATTGTATTATAATAATAAAAGGAATAACTATAGCAGCAATATCTCAAAAAAAATTTGATTTAGAAATTAATATTACAATTTAAATCATAAGCAAAAGTAAAAGGATATGTAGAATAAAACTGAAAAAAGAGAGGGAAAATTATGAAAAAAATAATAGTTTTTGGAATTTCGGCAATGATAGCATCGAATATATTAGGTAGTAGCGCTGCGGGCGAATATAGGATTGGACCAGATAACATGCCATCTCTACCTAAGCATACAAATGAAATGACGCGACCTGAGATGATGCCGTCTGGGTATGATAATACAATAACTAAACCTATCGGAAGAACAGTTTTAGATATTAAGAAAATAAGCAAGGATATCTTAGACAAAATAAAGTTTATAGATAAAAATTCATACAATGGAGTAAAATTAAGAATTCAAAAATTTGCAAAATCAAATGGGATTATACCTATTGCTTTATATAATCAAGAAAAGAAAATAGAGCATTATGGTTTTATAAACAATAGAGATGGTGGGTACATTCTACCTACGTTTGATTATATTCAGTTTCACAAGATTAATTATTTTGAAGGTGGTTTAGAACCTGTTGGAAAAGGTGGTAAATACGGGTATATAAACATCAAGGGAGAACAAGTTATTGACTTCAGATTTGAAGATGCTGGAGTTTTTCACAGTGGTTTAGCTTCAGTTAAGAAAAACGGCATGTGGGGTTATGTAGATAAAAAAGGTAATATAATTATAACGCCACAATTTAAGGAGGCAGCTCCTTTTATAGCAGGTGCAAATGTTGCCGAAGTATTAACTAAGGATAAAAAGAAAGCGTTAGTTAATAAGCAAGGAGACATTCTACTACAATGCGATTGGCTTATGAATTTATCTGAAGGGAATATTTATTCAGAAAAAAAAGATTGCATTTATTTCTCTGCAACGAAAAATAATAAAAGTGCTTTAGTTAAAGTGGAAAAAGGTAGAGCAAAACGATTAACAGATTATATTTACACGATTATATATTATAATGATGGAGAATTTGGATATGAGAAACAAGGTCAGGATTATATGCCTGAACGTGGAACATTGGATTTAGAAGGTAAAGAGACTAAAGAAGTATACAATCCAAACGGATTGAAGTATGGTAAAGTTTATAATGGTAGACGTATAGTTATTAAAAACGGATTATGCGGGATTGCAGATGAAAACAAAAAAATAATTCTTTCACCTAAATTTGCTTCTATCCAGCCTTTTGTTAATAAAAATTATACAATTGTAAGTACAATGGACGGGAAGCAAGGGCTAATTAACAGAGATGGTGACTTTATTTTAAAGCCAGGGAGTTTCCACATAACACCAGTAAAAAATAAAGAGGATTATGTTTTTGTTGGGATACCTGGAAAAGTAAAGTTATATGATGTAAAAAAACAAAAGTACATTGGGGGACAATTCGTTGAGATTCATCCAATGAATGATGATTTCATTGTTGTTGTAAATCATAGAAAAAGCGGACTTATGAATAAGAATGGTGAATTTATTGTAGAGCCATACGATGATTATTCATATGAAGAGCATAAAAAAGGCTACATCGTAAAAAGTACTAAAAAAGGGTTTTGCCTAACGAATTTGGCAGGAAAGAAATTAAGTGAGGAAATATATCAATCAATACAACATATAGATGAAAATAACTACCGTGTTGTAATGAAAAACAACAGATATGGATTAGCAGATAAAGATGGTAAACTATTGATTCCATGCATATTTGAGTTAATTAAAACTATAGATAAGACGAAGGCTCAAATCATTTTAAAAGATGGAGATAGTATAACTATCGGAACTGTAGAGATACCAAGTAAATAAAGAATAGCTACCATAAACTAAGTGAAAAAATTAACAGAAAAATATATGTACAACTAGGATTAAATATTGTCCTAGTTGTACTTTTTTACTTATTAAGTGTGATAAGTATAGTTCTAAATGTGTAGTGGTAATCTAACGTGTTTTTTTATGTTTATAAGTGTAAAATAAAAGTAAACTGAAAAGAAATATAACTGCAATAGAAATGAAATAATTATTTATATATTTTATGATATAATCAATCTGAATAATTCCAATCCATTTCATATCCTAAACAACTATTTTATAAGGCATGCGATGAACTAAATAAATGTTTGCAAGCCTATAGGACTAAAAATATTATTTCATATTGACTGAAATTTACAAGAATGAAGACATATTGTGGTGTTAAAGGTTACAATAGTTTTTACATGTATTCTGTTCTAAGAATATGTTAGTTTGACTTGTTTGTAAGCACGTTAAGATAAATATAAAAATTTCATATATGTGTGGGTTTAAAATAAAGACTATGTGAAATTATTTTACTAATTATATTATATTGCTATTATGTAGTTTTTTCGTACAAATACAATAGGTAAAAGTATAAGAGATTATTAGACATGAGAATATAAAACAAAAATTAAGTAAAAGGATATGTAGATTAAGTTTTAATAGAAAGGTGATAAAAAATGAAGAAAATAATAGCATTTGGATTATCAGTAGTAATCGCATCTAATATACTAGGTTGTCAAGCCGTGGAAGGAGTTAGAAATGAATCGAATAAGATATCGAATCAGGCGAATAATGAAGTAACAATGTTTAGAAATGAACCAAAAAAAATTAGTAAGGATATTTTAAACGAATTAAAGTTTATAGATAAACATTCATACAATGGAGTAAGTTTAAGGATTCAAAAGTTCGCAGACAGAAACGGTTTGGTTCCTTTTGCTTTACATAATCCAGAAAAAAAAATAGAGCATTATGGGTTTATAAATAATAAAGATGGTGGATATATTCTGCCTACGTTTGATTATATTCAGTTTAACAAGATTAATTTTTTTGAGAATGGCTTAGAACCTGTTAAAAAAGGTGGTAAATACGGATATATCAACATCAAGGGAGAAAAAGTTATTGACCATAATTTTGAAGAAGCTAGAGTTTTTCAAAGTGGCCTAGCTGCAGTAAAGAAAAATGGAATGTGGGGTTATATAGATCGAAAAGGTAATATGGTTATAAGTCCACAATTTAAAGATGCGATTCTTTTTATAGGAGGTGTGGATGTTGCAGAAGTAACAACAAAGGATAACAAGAAAGCGTTAATTAATAAGCAAGGAGACATTCTACTACAATGCGATGGGCTTATGAGTTTATCTATAGGAAATATTTATACAGAAAAAAAAGATTGCATTTATTTTTCTGCAACGAAAAATAATAAAAGTGCTTTAGTTAAAGTGGAAAAAGGTAGAATGAAACAGTTAACAGATTATATCTACACGACCATATATTATGATGATGGAAAATTTGGATATGAGAAACAAAGTTCGGATTATATGCATAAACGTGGAACATTAGACTTAGAAGGTAAAGAGACCAAAGAAGAACACAATCCAAATGGATTGCGTTATGTTAAAGTTTCTAATGGTAGATTTATAGTTACTAATATGGATGGATTATGCGGAATTGCAGATGAAAATAAAAAAATGATTATTTCTCCTAAGTTCTTACATATAGATCCATTTGTTAGTAAGTATTATGCAATAGTACAAACAAAGGATATGAGGCAAGGGATAATAGATAGAGAAGGAAATTTTATTATAAAACCTGATAATTTACGGATACAACGTGTAGAAAATAAGGAAGATTTTATTATTGTTGGAGAAGAAGGTAATCCGAAGAGTAAAGTACAACTATATGATGTAAAAAGAAAGAAATACATTGGTGGAAAGTATATAGATATCCATCCAATGAATGATGATTTCATTGTTGCTGTAAATGATAGGAAAAGAGGGCTTATGAATAAGAATGGAGAAATTATTATAAAGCCATATGATGATTATAGATACGAAGAACATAAAAAGGGCTACATCGTAAAAAATAATGAAAAAGGAAAGTACATCACTAATTTGGCGGGAAAGAAGACAAGTGATGAAATATATCAAGCAGTATATAATATAGATGAGAATAACTACCGTGTTGTAAGGAAAAACCTCAAATATGGGCTCGCAGATAAAGATGGTAACCTATTGATACCATGCATTAATGAAATGATTAAAGTCGTTGATAAATCAAAGGCACAAATTGTTTTGAAAAATGGAGATGAAGTAATTATTGGAACTGTAGAGATACCAAATAAATAAATTTCTAGAATAGTCTACAATAATACTAAGTATAATAATTCCCATAGAAATATGATTACAACTAGGATTAAATATTGTCCTAGTTGTATTTTGTTTTTGATAAGAGGTGATTAAGTAATGTCAAATAGAATAATAATGAAAATTGTTTGCCAAATCATTTCTTCTTGAAGGAGAGAATAAAAGGTAGGATCATAAGTCATCGGCTTTTATAATTATTATATATAGAATCTTAACACAATTTATAATAATAATTTAGTTTTAAATAATGAGAGGTGTTTTATTATAGTTCGTAAAGTTTAAAAGTATAAATAATAATAAACCGAAAAGAAATATAACTGTAAAAGAAATGAAATATACATTACACCATATTATGGTATAATTTATCATAGTAATCCTAAAAAAAATTCAGACATAGAATATCATAAAATAGTTAAATGTATTAATAATCTAAATAAATAAACTTTGAGAAAGGGGTGGCTTGAGCAACTATTTTGACATAGGTGTTAAATCATACAGATACAATAGCAGAAAAGTATAAAAATTTTTTAGATATGAAAATATAGAACATAAATTAAATAAAAGGATATGTAGATTAAATCTTATAGAAAAGGTGATTAAAAATGAAAAAAATAATAGTATTTGGACTATCGGCTATAATCGCATCTAATATGCTAGGTTGTCAAGTCGCAGAAGGAGTTAGAAATAAAGGGAATAAAATACCTACTTCGCATAATAAAGCAACTATGTTTAGTAATAACTCAAATAAAAAGTTTAGTAAGGAAGTTTTAAATCAATTAAAGTTTATAGATAAACATTCATACAAGGGAAACTTAAGAATACAACGATACTCAGACCAAAATGGTATAGTGCCTTTTGCTTTAAGTCATCCGCAGAAAGAGAATGAGTATTTTGGTTTTATAAACGGTAAAGATGGTGGGCATATTCCTCCAACATATGATTATATTCAGTTTAACAAGGTTAAATACTTTGAATCTGGCTTAGAACCTGTTAAAAAAGGTGGCAAATATGGGTA
The DNA here is from genome assembly GCA_029227815.1 of Clostridiaceae bacterium M8S5. Classification (GTDB taxonomy): domain Bacteria; phylum Bacillota; class Clostridia; order Tissierellales; family MCWD3; genus Abyssisolibacter. Next base: position 267,564 of record CP118523.1, read on the forward strand.
TATCAACATTAAGGGAGAAAAAATTATTGATTTTATTTATGAAGGAGCTATGGATTTTGAAAATGATGTAGCTGCAGTTAATAAAAATGGGCTATGGGGTTATGTCAATACAAAAGGTGATACGGTTATAAAGCCACAATTTAAGCAAGTGGATACCTTTATAGAAGGAGTAAATGTTGCTATAGTAACAACTAAGAATGATAAGCAAGCATTAATTAATAAGCAGGGAGAAGTGTTGATACAATCTGATCATCTGTTTAGCTTATCTAACCCAGAAGAAAAAAATAACGATTATATTTGCTTTGCTGCAATGAAAAACGATAAACATGCTTTAGTTAAAATTGAAAACGGTACAACAAAACAGCTAACAGACTATATTTATGATCAATTATTTTATGATAATGGTGAAATTAAATATTCAAAAATGGGCTTAGATTTAGATGAAGAAGGAACATTAGACTTAGAAGGGAAAGAAACTAAAGAAACTAAAGAAGAATATAATCCAAATGGATTGCAGTATGGTAAAGTTCATAATGGTAGACGTATAGTTACTAATATGGATGGGTTATGCGGAATTGCAGATGAAAATAAAAAAATAATTCTGTCTCCTAAGTTCACACATATAGAACCATTTATTAGTAAGTATTATGCAATAGTACAAACTGCAGACATGAAGAATGGAATAATTGATAGAGAAGGAAATATTATTATAAAACCTAGTAATTTACAGATACAACCTGTAGAAAACAAGAAAGATTATATTACTGTTGGTGAAGAAGGTGGTCAGAAGAGTAAAGTACAACTATATGATGTAAAAAGTAAGAAGTATATTGGTGGAAAATACGCAAATATTCATCCAATGAATGATGATTTTATTGTTATGGTGAATGATAAGAAAAGTGGGCTTATGAATAAGAATGGTGAATTTATAGTAGAGCCATATGATTATTATTCATACGAAGAACATAAAAAAGGCTATATTGTGAAAAGTAGTGAAAATGGGTTATATATAACGAATTTGGCAGGAAAGAAACTGAGTGAGGAAACATATCAAATAGTACAACCTATAGATAAAAATAACTACCGTGTTGTAATGCAAAAACTTAAATATGGATTAGCAGATAAAGATGGTAACTTATTAGTTCCATGCGTTAGTGAATTTATTAAAGCCATTGATAAAACAAAAGCACAAATTGTCATGAAAAATGGAGATGAAGTAATTATCGGAACTGTTGAGATACCAAGTAAATAAATTTCTAGAATAGTCTACAATAAAACTAAGTATAATAATTCCCATAAAAATATGTATACAACTAGGATTAAATATTGTCCTAGTTGTATTTTGTTTTGCTAAGGGGTTAGATAAGTAGTGTCAAATAGAATTAGTCGTGAATGATAGGTAGAACATATTAATTAACTTAGTAATGAAAACATTGCTACAGCTTAAACTTTACTACGTTAATAATAGCATTTATTAGAGAAAGATAGCGAGATGTGGGTTATTAAATGAAGTGCATCACTAAAAACTTAAAAAGAGTGGATATAGTAGGAAGTCCCGAAAGCCTCTTGCTTCAGAGGCTTTTGGGGCTTGAGTTATCATCAAATTTCATTTGTTTGTATACTCCTAAGCATAATTTTAATACTACAAACTATTAAGGTATAGGTACTTCATTAAAATGAAACTTTATCTTTGTGGAACCACGACCTCCCAAAGGTTTTTTTGAGCTTCTAGCATGAGCTCTGAATCGTAATTTAGTAGGCAAATAATAGAAACCCACTTTAATATAGTTGGAAGCTTCTATAGAGAATAAGTTTTCTGATCCAAAAGAAGATATTATTTCAATCCAGAAATTTTCAGATTTCTTTGGAATTTGAACTCTGCTATTATAATCATTAAGATCATATGTGTATGTTAATGGAGTGCTTGGCTTATAACATTGTGGATAAATCAAGAAAACAGTACCATTTGTAGCAGTATATTTTTGCCATTCAGTCGTATGTGAGTATCTTTTTCCATCCCATTTCGTATTTCTTGTTAACGCGTGGACTGTTATTTCATTGTCCCATACTTTTGCTAATGCCATACTGCTAAATCCTATTACCATACATAATACGAGAAGTAAAGATATTAATTTTTTCATATAAATTCCTCCTTTTAAATTTAGTGCTTCTATAATAGCCAAAATGTTTTTCTCCAATTATTTTTGCATAAAAAATTCCACACTTACAAATATTCTATAATTTACAAATCGTTAGCTTAGAAGTATATTTCTTAAAAGGTACTTTATAATGCTTAATCATTGGATATTACATAATGACTATCAAAACTTTCTTTTACTCAATTCTGTTGACAAAAACAAGAATATCAAAATAAACATTCTAGTATGTTAAAAAAATTGTACTTTTTATCCTTCTTTTTTAAAATATATCACTAAGCTTTTACCCCTTTATGTCAATGATTACAAAAAAAACAAAAAAATAAAATAAATGTAAATAATTTACCTTCCTTTTATAATATCTTTACTTCCAATAACTACGACAGGACAATGACTCTAATATATATCCAGCTTCATTTACTTTGTTTAAATAATATTACAATTAAATATTCAAGAAAATAGAGCATTTTTATCATTTTTAGATTATTTTATAGGGTAATCTAATATGTTTTGATAGAAGCATATAACATATTAACATCTTAGAAAGAATTGATAATTCTAATGTTAAACATAAAATTTTATACAGGAAGTGGTGTCTAAGCGATATATATACAATCACACATTTATTTGAAGTATTAAAATATCTAGAAAAGGACTTCACGAAGAATTAGAAGAACAAAAAATATAGATCGTTGAACAGAAAAATACTTAGAAGAAAAGCTGATGCACTATATAGAAAATAAAAGATATTAAAAATTTTCTAGAAACATACTTTTAACAAAAAAATGATAAAAACACTACCACGTTTTTTATTTAATAGCATTTCATCATGCCATGGTAACATTAGGCATAAAAAATTTAATGTCATTAATGCACTAGGTAATCTTTTTCTAATGTTTGTTTTAAATAAGAATACATATGTTTAGTTTTATCTATTGAATATTTGTAGCTTAGCTGATATTTATGGATTTAAATTGTGATTAGTAGTCTTATTTACTCCAAGTCGTAAAAAGGCTATCTTATCATTTTTGCACGTATAGTCCATTTATGGAATTACTGTGGTATTGACACAGTTCCGATTATAGCCTGATAGTCTTCTGATAGTACAATTTGAGCTGAATTTTTATCTAGCACTTTAATCATCTTGCAAATGGTAGGAATCAACAAGTTACCATCCTTATCTGCAAGTCCATATTTGAAGTTATTCATAACAATACGATAGTTAAATGTATCTATAGGGCTTATGGATTGGTAAACTTCATTGCTTGTTTTTTCTCCGACCAAGTTTGTTATATAGGACCCTTTGTCATTGCTTTTTATTATATAACCATTAGAATGCTCATTGTAAATAAAATTATTATAAGGTTCAATTACAAATTCACCATCTTTATTCATTAATCCACTTTTATTATTATCAATCATCACAACAAAATCTTCTCCTAGCGAATAAATATGCTCAAAATTTTTCCCTATATATTTTTTGTTTTTCAAATCAAACAATCTTTTATTTATATTTGTGGAGTTATAATTTTCAACTATGCAAAAACTACTTTTTTCTTGCAATGGAGAAACTGTAGCATCTAATGGCTCCAATACATAATTTCCATTTCCATCAATAACTGCATTTTTAGAATCTTTGGTGATAACACACCAATACGTAGCTTTTTTATCTAGTGGATGAATTGAATAAAATTGAGGTTCTATAATAATGTTTTTATTTTTGTCAGCAAGACCTACCAAACCTTCATTGTTACGAATGATATAGTGGTTATCTATTGGCTCATAAACAATACTTTGGTTTTCTGGGGTCGGGTGTTTTTCTTCATAGAATGCTTGGCCATTATCATTAATTATGCCACTTTCTGAATTAGAGTTGTTATTGTTTTTGGTATAATTAAAAATCAATCCATTTTCATACAAAGAATCGTAAAGAAAATCTGTCATATACTTAATCATTCCATTTTCTATCTTTAATAGGGCTTTTTTATTTTTATTAGTTATGACAAGATAAGGAGAGTATTTATCGCTATCTTTATTAAGAATTAATTCTAAGTTGTCGAAACTAATTTTAATATTTCCTTTTTTATCAATCAAAGCTTGTTTTTTATTAGAAAGCTCTACAACAGCGACATTCATATCTTCAAAGAAATTAGAAGCTTGTTGATATGTTGGAGGTATAATGATGTCACCTTTTAGATTAATATAGCCGTATAGCCCATCTTTTTTAATCACGGCTAGGCCATCTTTAAATGCACGAGCTTCATCATAAATAAAATCAATTACAGTTTCCCCTTTAATGTTTATAAAACCGAATCGATCATTTTTTTTGACAGGTTCGAGTCCACCAGAAAAGTATTCATCTCCATTCATATCCAAATATTGATATATTGGCAATACATACCCACCGTCAATATTATTGATAAATCCGTAATATTCGTTATCTGTTTTTGTGTTATATACTGCTATAGGGGTAATTCCATTTGTATTAACAAGTAAAGGAAATCTTAACTTTCCTATAAGAACTTCTTTATTTATAAAATCCAGGTTTTCGTAAGCATCTTTATCAGCTACCGATAGAGTATTGTGGATATTAGTAGTTGACTTAGCGACTATATTATTAGTTGCTTCAGATTGCGGGGAGGTATTGCACCCGAGTATATGAATAGTTAATATTATTAATGCTCCGACTATGATTAATTTTTTCATTATACATGTCCTTTCTATTATTAATATCCAATAATTATACAATACAAATATTACATAATTATTAATCAAAGATTAAATCATAATGTTTAATAAAACTACATTTTAGTGACATTGAATTAAGAAACTAAGTCAAACAAAAATAAGAGTATATTAAATTATTGCAATTGTTGTTTTGTTAATATTGAGATTGGGTATGTTAGTATTACAGTTTATCTTGATTTTTGGTAAATACTATAGTAGATTTAATTATGAGTATTAATGGAATAACGATCCAATAAGAAATAATTAAATGAGCTTATAGTTAAAGTAAAATAAATATAGGGGGAAAACTAAATGATTACTAAGAATGTAGAGGTTGTAATACTAGTTTCTCAAAAATATGCTTTAGCACCACATAACGATGATTTGACTTTAAAAGAAGCCTTAGAAGAACGTGGCTATATGACAGATATTGTAGCTTGGGACGACACTACTTATGATTTTAACACAATAAAGCTAGCTATAATTAGATCATGTTGGGATTATGATGACAGAGTATCAGAATTCTTTGATGCCATGAAAAAGATAAGTGAATCTACAATTTTGATAAATGATTACAAGACAATATTAAATAACAGTAACAAGTATTATTTAGAAGGACTAAATGATAAAGGGATATCTATTATACCCACCTACTATATCAGTAAATTAGATGATGTAGAAACTGCTGTAAAAGGTATTGATGCAGAAAAAATTATTATAAAACCTGTTATTAGCGCTAGTGGCAAGAACACCTTTAGAGTGAAAAGACAAGATATTAATGAAATAAGAAGACTTGTAGATGAAATATTAAAAGAAAAGCATGCTATGCTACAACCATATATAGAAACAATAGAAAGCAAGGGGGAAAAATCAACTATAGTTGTTGATGGAAAAATAGTATATGCAGTAGATAAAAAGCCAGCCAAAGGAGGCTATCTAGTGCACAATCATATGGGAGGGAGTTATAATGAGTCTGATATAACATCATTAGATATACGATTTATAGATGGCATAATAAGAACTATGGAAAAAACGCCTACTTATATGAGAGTAGATTATTTATTTGATGAAGCAGGAGAGCCTATGTTGTTAGAGCTTGAATTAATTGAACCTAACCTTTATCTCTCGAAAAGTAAAAAGTCATTAGACATACTAGTTGATAGTATGGTAAAAATTCTAAAAAGTAATTAGATAATATTAATATATAATTGAATAGAAAGGAAAATATCATGCATTATAAGGAAGCAAAATCAATCTTATCTTCACAAAATGGAATGAACATATATCGTGGTTGTACTCATGGTTGTATCTACTGTGATAGTAGAAGTAGATGCTATAATATGCAGCATGAGTTTGAAGATGTAGAAGTTAAGAAAAATGCACCTGAACTGTTAGAAATGGCACTTAGAAGAAAACGAAAAAAGTGTATGATTGGTACAGGAGCGATGTGTGATCCGTACATGCACATTGAAGATGAGTTGAAATACACAAGAAAGTGTCTAAAGATTATTGAAAAATACGGTTTTGGTCTGTGTGTGCAAACAAAATCAAAGCGTATTTTAAATGATTTAGACCTACTCACGAGTATAAATCATAATTCAAAATGCGTTGTTCAAATGACAATGACAACATACGATGAGAAACTTTGCAAGATAATAGAACCAGATGTTTGTACAACCAAAGAACGTTTTGAGGTATTAAAAATAATGAACAAGAACGATATTCCTACAGTTGTATGGTTAACGCCAATTTTACCTTTTATTAACGATACTGAGTATAATATTAGAGGTATTTTAGATTACTGTATAAAAGCTAAAGTATATGGAATCATTTGTTTTGGGATTGGTTTGACACTGCGTGATGGTAATAGACAGTATTTTTATTCAAAGCTAGATGAACATTTTCGGGGTCTAAAACAAAAATATCATCATAAATTTGGATATAGCTATGAGCTAAGAAGTGATAATCATGAAAAACTGAAGAATATGTTTTATACTGAATGTAAAAAACATAATATCATTTGCGATAATAATCAGATATTTAAGTATATGAATACGTTTGAAGATAAACAAGGTTATGAGCAATTGAGTTTTTTTGATAAATTGTAATTAATGTATAGGGTTTTGATGGGAGGTCATGAGGATGAAATACTGTGGTTATTATACATTACCAGTACAGCAGAACATGCCCTTCTGTATTCATTTATCCAGTTTGTTTTTGGGAAATTGATTTATTTATTAAAGATGATGATGAGCCTAGTGAACAAAACCATCAGTTAACTTTAAATCAAGCAATAGATAATTATAAAACATGGAGCGTGCACTAAAGATATGTAGAAGTATGTGAGAAAACCAAATAAAAATGAATTAATAAATAGTAAGCTATATAGTTTTTATAGTTATCAGAAGGTTACTTACTTTAGTAAAGACTATTGTCATAATATACTAATCAGAAAGGGGGAATGGCAATGAACTCATTTATACAGGGGTTTTTGCTAGGATTTGCATATGTAGCTCCGATTGGTATGCAAAATATATATGTTATCAACAGTGCTTTGGTTAACAAAAAAGCAAAAGCATTTGCAGTGGCGTTTATAACTGTATTTTTTGATATTGCGCTTGCATTGACATGCTTTTTTGGCATGGGAATAGTAATGGAAAAGATAAAAATCCTTAAATTATTCATCTTGTTTATAGGATCTATAGTAGTTATATACATAGGAATACAACTTATTAAATCTGATCCTCAGATTGATAAAGAAGTTGATACTAGCAAATCTATACCTCAAATTATTTTAGCGTGTTTTTTAATCACTTGGGCAAACCCACAAGCTTTAATTGATGGTTCGCTATTATTAGGAGGATTTAAAGCTAGTTTACCAAAAGATGATGCAAGCATATTTATTTCAGGTGTTTGCATAGCATCAGCAACTTGGTTTATTAGTCTTACTGGGATTGTATCATTTTTTAAAGGTATTATTAGAAAAAATCATATGAAAATAATCAATATATTTTGTGGTATTATTATAATTTATTATGGACTCAAATTAGGTTATAGCTTTATAGTAGAGATACTGTAGAAAATATTTCATCGGTATAATTGTTCATATATCACATCTTTTTCTAAAAGATAAGTAATTAAATAAAAGCGCACTTGTATGCTATATTACTAAGATACAATAACTCTATTTTTAGATTTAACGCTAAACAAGGAGAAGCTACTGGTAGAAGTGGTATTGTTGAAGTAGAAGTCATGATTAAAGATAAAGAACCAGTAGAAGTAAAAATTTGTGGTAAAGCTGTAGTTGTATTTCAACCACACCCAACAATATAGTCAACAAAGCAATATGTTATGTAATATATTTATAATAAAGCAGTCTTATTTTATCAACTAAAATGTAATAAAGTTATAGTATATTGAAGACGGTTAATTACATTGCCATGAACTTTAATTATTAAAATAATAAAGGAAGTGTCTAAGGACGCTTCCTATTTATATTTTAGACTATTATACACAATTAAATGGGGCAAGATAATAAGCACCGTTATAAATAAGTGTAATAATCATAAAACTACACAAAATATAGTAGAGATTTAAACTCATTTATAACAAATAATTGAAGTCTTGACACAAAAGGAGTGATGAACTTGAAAAATACAATATTAAATGCATTGAAAAAATGGATAGCCATAATAAGCATTATAAGCATAGGTTTATGTGGTATATATTTTTTTACAAAAGTAACTACGACTGATGAAGAAAAAGAAAATAAAGAAGTTGTTGATTTAAATGAAAAGCGCACTGATAAAAGTTCTAATAAAGATAAGGAAGCAGGCACGAAAATAAAAACAAAAGATGAAGAAAAATCAAGTATAAGTGATAAAATAATTTGCATAGATCCAGGACATCAATTAAAAGGAAATTTAGAAAAAGAAGCAGTAGCACCAAATAGTAAAATTGTTAAATTCAAATGTTCGTCAGGAACAGTAGGTGTCAGTACAAAGATAAGAGAAGAAAAATTAAATTTAGAAGTGGGATTACTTTTAAAACAAAAACTGATAAATGAAGGTGCAAAGGTAGTAATGACAAGAGAAACTTCAAAAGTGGATATAAGTAATGTTGAAAGAGCGGAGATAAGTAATAAAGCAAATTCAGATGTATTTATCAGAATTCATACGGATGGTAGTGAGAATCATAATGTTGCTGGGATATCAGTACTAGTTCCAAATGATAAATATATCAAAGATAAAAAAATGTTGCAAAGAAGTTATGATATAGGTAGTTGTGTTTTAAAGTCGGTAGTTGAGCATACGAAAGCGAAAAATAAAGGCATAATTAAGAGAGGAGATATATCAGGCTTTAATTGGTCAAAAAAACCAGTGATATTGATAGAGATGGGATTTATGACTAATCCTGATGAGGATAAAAAATTAAATGCTAAACAATATCAAAATAAAATAGTGGAAGGAATAATAGATGGATTAAAGCGCTATTTTGATCAAGATAATAAAAATTCACGATAAATTTAGTTTCAATTTTGATTTTAATGTTTTTCTAGTGCAAATATTTTTTGTATAAGTGTACGTTTATTCTATCTGTTCGTTTATATAGTGTACAACTAGTTAAGCAAGGGAATAAATTATGATTAATAAAGAACTAAAGAAAATATATAAAGATTATAGTAAAGAACTTTATTTGTATGTATTTTCTTTATGTAAAAATCACTATATAGCTGAAGAAATAGTCAACAAAGTATTTTACAGAGCTTTTATAATATAAACAAAGGTCATATTTACTGCTGATAGTGATATGATCTTTGTTATTTATATTTTTAAATAGTTACAAAGAAGATAAATAGAGAAGGATTATTGAACCACCCTACATTATACCGATACAATTTAAATTAATCCACTACAATTTCAGTGAAAGCATTGAAAAAAGTAATTAAATTTGACACAATATAATTATATATAGATACAATTACACAATTGTATTGGAACTAGAGTATCTAGATTAATATAAGGAGGCTTTGAAATGGATAACAGATATGAACTAAACAAAAATCTTGCTGTAATGCTAAAGGGTGGAGTTATCATGGATGTAACAACTCCCGAAGAAGCAAAAATAGCACAGGAAGCTGGAGCATGTGCAGTTATGGCTTTAGAAAGAGTACCTGCTGATATTAGAAAAAATGGTGGAGTGGCAAGAGCCTCAGACCCGAAGATGATTAAACAGATTCAAAAAGCTGTATCTTTACCAGTTATGGCTAAAGTAAGAATCGGACATTTTGTTGAAGCTCAGATATTAGAGGCCCTTAGTGTTGATTATATTGATGAGAGTGAAGTTTTAACACCAGCAGATCCAGCTCTTCATATTGACAAGAGGTCATTTAAAGTACCTTTTGTATGTGGAGCTAAAAATCTTGGAGAAGCTTTAAGAAGAATCGCAGAAGGAGCATCAATGATAAGAACTAAAGGAGAACCAGGTACAGGTGATGTGATAGAGGCGGTTAGACATATGAGGATGATGAATTCTGAGATAAGCAGAATCAAAGGGTTAGCAAAAGAAGAACTAATGAATGCTGCAAAACAGCTACAGGCACCTATTCATTTAGTGCAGTATGTACATGAACATGGCAAATTACCTGTTGTCAATTTTGCAGCTGGTGGTGTTGCAACTCCTGCAGATGCAGCTATGATGATGCAATTAGGATGTGATGGTATATTTGTTGGATCAGGTATTTTTAAGTCTGGCGATCCTAAAAAAAGAGCTGCAGCTATAGTTAAAGCTGTTACAAACTATAACGATGCAAATATATTAGCAGAGGTATCAGAAGATATTGGAGAAGCAATGGTTGGGATTAATGTATATTCAATTAATGAAGAAGAAAGAATGGCTGATAGAGGGTACTAAAATGAAAAGAATAGGCGTATTAGCACTTCAAGGAGCTTTTAAAGAACATATAAAAATAATAAAATCATTAGGGCATGAAGCAGTAGAAATAAGAAAAGCTACGCAGTTAAATGATATACACGGGGTGATACTACCTGGTGGAGAAAGCACAGCAATAGGAAAGTTACTAAAAGATTTGAAAATAAAAGGGATACTAATAAAAAAAATCAATAGCGGATTACCAATATGGGGTACTTGTGCAGGTATGATTTTGCTAGCTAAAGAAATAGAAGGTGAAAAACCTTATCTTAAAGTTATGGATATCAGAGTTAGACGAAATGCATATGGAACTCAACTTGATAGCTTTATAAAAAACGAAGTTATAGAAAATATATCTAAAAAAGAAATTCCTTTGGTGTTTATAAGGGCACCGTATATTATAGATATAGGAGATAAGATTGAGGTACTTCATAAAACAGATGGAAACATTGTAGCAGCTCGACAAAATAATATGCTAGTTACATCGTTTCACCCAGAACTCACAGATGATAAAACTTTTCATGAATACTTTATTTCTATGATAGATGATATATAATAAGAATTTAATAAGAAAGATTATATAAGAAGGGGATGTCTGGAGTTACAGACATCTTCTTCGAACTTTATAACAATCTAACTGAACACAAAATTCCACCAAGGCATACAAACAAATAGAATAAATATGAAAGTAAACATAGTAAGAAATATACCGAATTTCGCTATCGTTTTTGTATCGTATAAACCTTCTCCATAACCAACCATTATAGTTGCATGATGAAAAGGTAAGATATATTGAACACTTACAATAGTATATACAAATAAACACAGAATGGTAGAATTCTCAAATATACTTATATGCGCAATCATTGGTATTACTACAGAAGAAGTGGTGACTGCGCTACCTAACAAAAAATTAAGAATCAGAGTTATAAATGTCAAAAAAACTATAGACAAATGACCATGAGAGTTAGGCATAAATGTTATAAGCCAGTTTGCAAGCGTTTGTGAAAACCCACAATAATTCAATACACCTCCTAAAGAAAAAGCAGCTGTGAAGAATAAAAGTAAATTGTAATTAATGCTTTTCAGGCTGTCTATTTTTAGCAGACCTAATATTATACTTAAAATAACACCAATTGTCATTATAGACAAAGCACTAAGATTACTGAAACTTTGAGTTGCAAATCCTATAAATATGACAAAACATATTAAGATGGATTGCTTTTGTTGTTTGGTAAGTTGTTGTTCCTTTTTTTTAGTTAATCCTATAAAAGTTATTTTAAATAGTTCTTTTCTGAATATAAGTAAAAACATAAAAAAAGTAATGATGCAACAAATTATTGTTGGGATACTCATATAAAGTGCCCATTGACCCCAATTCATATTTGCACCTGATAATTTTACAACGACATAATTCAAAAGTGTATCAGCGTTTATAAAAAACATAGATGTAAAAGTTGAAGCAGTAAAAATACTGAAAAAAAGTATGCTCTTAGATGTACTTGGTATAGATTGTTTTGATAAAAATTCTCTATAAAATACTGCTAACAATATTACACGTGGAAATGGTTGTGGTATAAAAAATATCAATAAAAACCCTGCAATATATGAGAACAATACAAGCTTTATAGGAGTATTAGTCATTTTGTACATGATCTTTCTTGAGAATACCTTAGCAGTACCAGTAGAGGTTACAACATGGCTTATAAGGTATGAAAGTATAATAATATAGAAGTTTTCTGTCATAGGAAATTTCAACACTACAGCAATAGGAGCGAGTTTGAGAAGTAAACAACTCGACAGAAATATACCTGCAATAACATTATTGGCAACAGCTGATGTTCCCCATAAAACCAGCGTAGTGCAACAAATTACAGTTGGAAGTTTCATATTAAGATTCATTGGTAAGATTAAAATAAGGATTATAGCACTTACTAATGAAAGATAAAGAATTTTAGGTTTTTTAATAATAGTAGACATATAATGTTCTCCTTTTGCTTAATATGAATGTATATAATTATAACTTAAGAAAAGTTCATATTGAATTTTAGCACATTAAATCATTTTGTTCAATACAACTCTTAGTTTATTTAAAATAACTTTGTATTTTAGAGAAGTAGATATATTTAGCATATCTTTAACATAATTATTCTATAGCTAAAATAATTGAAATGGAGGATTTTATATGTTATGTTGTATGAACTTTCAACTACCTGATAATATCAGAGCAAGGCTTAGAAGATGTTGTCGTATAATACAAAGAACTGTACTTTTTAAAAATGCTGAATATTTAACTTTACAAGATTGTTGTAACAAAGATACTACCTTTTTTGTGCAGTTGATTAATGAACCACTACACAATGTGGAGTTAAGAAGATTAGGGATGAAAATGAACATATTAGTAGTAAGTAGGACATTAGCGGCTGAGAAACCAGATCTAGTAGCAGATCAAATTATGGAGCACGTTACTGAGTGGTCAACTACACCAATGCCACCTACATATCCTTGTGGATTTACTACAGAATTAACAGGGGAATCTCTTGATGTAGGAAATGGTGTTTATCCTTGGCCATCACGAGTATTTTCTCCATTTGTAGATATCACAGCTTGGCCTACGTATCAGATAGCAGATATGTCAACTGTAACAGGAGTCAAATTTTATAATTTAGGTTTTGTTGTATCTCAAAGTCCTACAGATTGTACCCCTAGCTGGGGAACATATTATCCAATAAATCAAATACCAGCTATAGATCAGATTAAAAAACTGCGCGATATGGGTGGAGATATAACAGTTTCATTTGGTGGTGCTGCTAATACTCCTATACATATATGCGCTCCAGATGCTACTTCTATAAAAGATATATATATGAACGTTATAAACTTATATAACTTGCGTAGGATTGACTTTGATATAGAAAATCCTTGGGTAGAGTATACTGATGCTAATGAAAGAAATGCTCAAGCTTTAAAAATGTTGCAGGATGAATTGTCGTTTGATATAGAAATATGGTTGACACTACCTATTTCTACTGAGGGGTTAGTACAGAGCGGTCTAACTATAGTGGGGCAAATGAAAGATGCAGGAGTTAATATCACTGGAGTAAATGGAATGACTATGGATTATGGGCCACCTATTGAAGATATGGGGCAAGCTGCTATAGATGCTATCACAGGGCTTAATACTCAATTAGGTGGTGATGCGTGGGATATGATTGGTGCCACACCTATGATAGGTAAAAATGATCAACCAGGTGAAACATTTACATTAGAGAATGCTTTGGCATTACTTGATTTTTGTAAATCTAAAAGTGTACGTATGATTTCTATGTGGTCATCAAATAGGGATACTAGCCAAGGTAGTGGTATACCACAGGAAGATAATCAGTTCTCTAAAACTTTCCAGCCGTATACAGATTGATAACTATATAAATTAAATTAAAAAAATAATAGTTTCACAGTATATCACCTGTGAACTATTATTTTTATTTTTTAGTTTAGTTTTCTTTTAACTATTATCTTATTTATAAAGGTTACTGAAATTACAATTATTGAAAGACAGCACATAATCAAAAACAGTTTTGAAGATATTTTTTCTGGATATAAGAATCTCCCCCTATTAATCAGTATTATCAGAGGACTTAACTTAAGGCTATGAAAGTACCCAATAATTTGGCTAGCGATAATGAGAATACCTCCACCAGCTAAAGAACCTTTACCAAAAGCATACAATCCAAAAATAAAAATCAGAATAATAAAGTACTTAATTAATAAATCAGATATAGAGTATATATTATTTCCATCTAAAGTTCCTCTAAAAGTACTCATTAAAATTAGTAAATTTAAAATAACTATTGTATATAAACCACCTCTATTTACAAGGTGCTGATTTTCCCAAAATTTATATTTTTGAGTATTTATATTACCACCAACAAGTATTTCTCCTATTGTTAGAAATTTTAGTTTCTTTGATAATGAATAGTAATAGTAAAACATGACTATTATAGCAAGAAGTATCCCTAAAGGAACAATCATTATGTCAAATGTAACTTTTTCAATTATATCTGATGTAACATGCATTCCTTTTATTTTATAGAATTCAAAATAATTCTTACAAGAGTTAACTATAAAACCAGTGAAATTCAATTTGCCAAATAATAATGTTTTTAATAAACTTAATAGACCACAATATATGGTTATGCCTAGTAAAATATCAACAGCACATGCAACCAATCCATTTGAATCAGTTTCTTTAAGGATTTCTTCTTTTGTTAGAGTTCTTCTCTTTACTGAATTTAATTTAGTAAGTAAACGGTCATTCATATGCTACACCCCTTTGTTAAGACACATAATATATTACTCGATAGACAAAACACAATGCACACATTGAAAGGTCTTTACATCTTCTTTTTACATTACACTCATTACTTGTTATTAAAACCATAATAAATCCTAATTTGATATATAATACAATTTATAATATATGTATAATGATGTTTTGTCAAGAATAATCAGAATATTTGTCAATATGTTAACATATTAGACATAAGAATAGCTAACTTATATTGCCACTTAATCAGTGATATGTGCTATACTTTAGATATAAATGGATACTTTGATGGATTTCATAAAATAGCATTAAAAGGAGGTTACTGATGAAAGATAGCAACTATTATGCAAAAAAACTAAACTCACAAAATTTGTTTAAGGCATATGATACACATATACCTAGAATAAAGCAGTATTTGAATGAAGAAATAGAATTTGTTAGAAGGAATCTAACAGGAGATGAGAGAGTGCTAGAGCTAGGTGCAGGTTATGGACGAATAGTGAAAGAGTTAGCTAGTAGCTGTAAATCAATTGTTGGTATTGATATATCCAAAGAAAGTGTTTTGCTTGCAAGAGAATATTTAAAGGGGATACATAATGCAGAAATGATTACTATGGATGTACATAAACCAACATTTAAGAGCAAGTTTGATGTAGTGATTTGCTTACAAAATGGCTTATCAGCAATGAAAATAGCAACTGATGAATCAATAAAGAATATACTGAGAATGGTTACGGATGGTGGGAAAATTTACTTTAGCACGTATAGCGAAAAATTTTGGGAGCATAGATTGATGTGGTTTGAAGAACAATCAAACAAAGGACTACTTGGAGAAATAGACATGAGTAAAACGAAAGATGGAGTTATAATTTGTAAAGATGGATTTAAAGCAATAACTCATACACCTGAGGATCTAAAAAAGATAGGAGAACTATCAGGCTATGAATATCAGATACAAGAGATGGATGAATCAAGTATATTTTTAATTATTCATAAAGAATAAATGTAAATAAATTCTATAGTTTTATAATAATAGCTTTTCGCATTTTAGTGCTATTGAAAGCTGTTCATAAAAATCACTGTCAGACTCTAATTCTAAAAGAGTCTTCATTTTTTGTATTCTATAACGTATGGTATTTTTATGCTGAAACATTACTTGTGAAGTTTTGGTTATATCACCTTTATTAATAATGTATTCTCGGGCAGTCTCTAGAAGCTTACCATCATCGTAACAATAAAGAGGGTTTAACGTTTCATGTACATAACGCTTCATCCAACTACCTTTGTTTGGCAATAGTAATTTGTAGATTCCAATATTACAGTATTCTTGTGAAGACAATTCGTTAAGTTCACATGCTTGACTTGCATAAATACTTTCTTTAATAGACTTATCTAAACTAATTATATCAATATAAATGTTGCTATAACCAATATAAAAATCATTATGGTTTATAGAAAGATTATTGAATATATACTCTCTATCAAGCTTTACATGCTTTGCTTCAATTGATTGATAGGTCATAATTACAATTAATCCATTACCATATTTGAAGACGCTGTGCTCAATGAATTGATTACGACTTCTTTTATACTTCTCGGCAATGCTTATAATGTTATCATCATTTATAAATCGCTTTTCTTTTAAGAAAAATACTTGATGCTCATTGTAAAAATGTCTATTAAGATCATAAGCTAATTCTTTAACTACATTTGGTTTTAGCTCGTTTTTAAAAAGTGCTTCAATTTTAGTTTCTAATATTTCTATATGACTTCTTGATTGTAAACCTTTTAATAAATCTTCAATAATATCCTCGAAATAAATATCCTCATTAAACAAAAAGATGGGAAAAGCATTTTTGTTTGCATAGCTAATAATATCCTCAGGTAGGTCTTGTATGTATTTTTGTTTGATAGCAAGACAAGCTACATTACATTCGATCAAAGTTTTTATGCATGATTTTATTGCATTTATATCATTTCGAATCGGAGTAAAGGTCGTTAAAACAAAATCCCCATAAGTAAACATGCCATTGATACCTTCAATAACCTCATAATCCAATATACCAACTTTATCAATAGATTTGCTCATTCCTGAAATACCAGCAATAAGTTTAAACGGCTTTAAATGGTTTAATTTAGTTGCTTCATAAACAGTGATAGACATAAAAGTACTCCTTTTGTATATTATATAAATATAATAGCATATTTTTTGACATAGTACAAATACAAGGATCTATATTTAGTATAAAATTATATTAATAAGAGAAAGGAGGAAAATTATGTTTAAAGTAAAAGTGTTGAATCAAGAAGTGCTAAAAAGTATACTACAAATGCCAATGGTAATAGAGGCTGTTGAACAAGTATATACATTAAAAGCAGAAAACAAAACAACGCTATTTCCTATGGTTTTTCATGAGTTTGAAACAGGGGTAGCAGACATGGATATTAAATCAGGTTATTTAGAGGGTGCTGATATATTTGGGCTAAAACTAGTTTCATGGTATGGAGCAAATAAAGAGAAAGGATTACCATTACTTATTGGAACTACGATGATATTTGATAGTAATACAGGAGTACCTCTTGCCATTCTCAATGCGGATCATATAACAGGTATGAGAACAGGTGCAGCAGGAGCAATAGGAGCTAAATACCTCGCTAGAAAAGATTCAAGGACATTATTGATGATTGGAACTGGACATATTGCACAGTTTGAAATCGCAGCTTTGTTACATGTAGTAGAGTCAATAGATAGAGTTTTAATATATGATCCGATGTGTGAGCAACAAACTTTAAAGTACACAAATACAATAAAAGATAAACTAAGAGATACTTTTAATATTACAAAAGATATTAATTACGAAGCAGTAACAGATTTAAAAGGAGCTGTTTTATCAAGTGATATTATTATTACAGCTACGCCATCTAGAGCTTCAATGATAAAAAAAGACTGGGTCAAGCCAGGTACACATATTAGCTGTATTGGAGCAGATATGCAAGGCAAACAAGAAATCGATGAGAAATTATTTAGTTCATCTATCGTTGTAGTTGATGATATTGATCAAGCTATAAATGTTGGAGAAACTCAAACAGCTTATAGAGAAGGTTTAATAACTAAAGATGGCATTTACTCAGAAATGGGAGAGATTATACTAGGAACAAAGGTCGGTAGAAAGTCAGATAAAGACATAACTATATTTGATTCAACTGGTATAGCATTGCAAGATTTAATGACATCAAAGATTGCTTTAGATATAGCAAAAGAAAGACAACTGGGAATTACAATTGATTTATAGGAGGCAGTTATGAAGATTAAAGAATTTGGTGTAGAAATATGGATGAATCTATACGAGAATAATTGCAAATACAATTTAGCAGAGACTTGTACAAAATCAATGACTGTTAATGAATTATTAAAGATATCTCAAAACAAAGATGAAGCTATAAATGAAATCTTAAATATGCAAATGAGTTATGGGGATATAGAAGGTTCTCATAAGCTTATAAAAGGGGTTCAATCTCTTTATGATAATATAGATATAAATCAGATAACTATAACACATGGGGCTATAGGTGCAAACGCTCTAGCTATGTTTACGCTAATAGAACCAAAGGACATAGTAATATCTGTATTGCCAACTTATCAACAGCACTACTCTATTCCCAAAGCATACGGAGCGGATGTAAAAATTTTAAAACTTAAACCAGAAAACGGATTTTTGCCTGATTTGGATGAGCTTAGAAGTTATGTTAATAAGAATACTAAGCTTATATGTATTAATAATCCAAACAACCCAACTGGTTCACTGATGGATGAAGATTTTTTGAAAGATATTGTTAAAATTGCAAAATCAGTAGATGCATATATTCTATGTGATGAGGTGTATAGAGGACTTGATCATGAAGGGTCAGGATTTACAACATCTATTGCAGATATCTATGATAAAGGAATTAGCGCAGGTAGTATGTCTAAAACATTTTCTTTAGCAGGTTTGAGAATTGGGTGGTTAGTTGGACCAAAAGAATTTATAAAAGCAGTAAATAGAAGAAGAGACTATACAACTATTAGCTGTGGTAGGATAGATGACTATTTGGCTAGTATAGCACTAGAAAATGTAGATAAGATAATAGAGCGCAATCATAAGATAGTAAGAGAAAACATCAAAGTATTAGACGAATGGGTAAAAAATGAACCGTTGATTTCTTATGTTAAGCCGAAAGCGGGAACAACTGCATTTTTGAAATATGACTTAGATATGAAGTCAGAGGAATTTTGTATTCAACTTCTAAACTCAAAAGGGGTTATGCTAGTGCCTGGCTCAGCACTGGATGTAGAAGGATATGTGAGGATAGGATACGCATTTAGCCCAGATAAACTTAAGATAGGACTTAATAAAATATCAGAATTTTTAAGGGAGCAAAAATGCTAAACCTTAGACTCATAATAGAGACAAAAAAACTTATTGAGCCCTATATATATGAAACTCCATTGAGTTTATCAACAACACTAAGTAACAATAAAAGGTCGATTTACTTCAAAAATGAGGGATTACAGCCTTCTAGAAGCTTCAAAATGAGAGGTGCATTCAGCAAGCTTTTAAGATTAACAAAAGAAGAAAAAAACAGAGGAATTGTCGCTATTTCATCTGGAAATCATGGTGTTGCAGTCAGCTATGCAGCACATAAATTGGGTATAAGCAATGTATTAATATTCGTACCAGAGAATACACCATTGACAAAAAAACAAAAGATAACGTATTATGGTGCAAAACTGGTTGTCAAGGGAAAGACATATGACGAAGCCCATGATATAGGAATGAGTTATGTAAGAAAACAACAAAAAATTTATATAGATGCATATGATAAAGACTGCATAGTCTATGCAGGACAGGGAACAGCAGGATTAGAAATGATTTACCAAAATCCCAATATTGACACCATATTAGTCCCAATTGGAGGAGGCGGGTTGATTGCAGGAATAGCTACTGCTGCAAAAGGTATTAACCCCCACGTGAGAGTAATAGGAGTTCAAACAGAAGCGTGTCCAGCTATGAAAGCTGCAATTGATGATAAAGTATTATATTCCAAATATCCATCAGAGGATTCAATATGTGAAGCTCTAATTGGAGGAATAGGAGAATTAGCCTATCGATTATCAGACAGACTTATTGATGATGTATTAGTAGTAAAAGAAAATACTATTAAAAAAGCGATTAAACACATGGTGATAGAAGAGAAAATCATAGTCGAGGCATCAAGTTGTGTAGTAGTCGCAGCACTGTTTGATTATCCTGAGTATGATTTTGGAAGAGAAACAGCTCTAATATTATCAGGAAATAATATAGACGTAAAATTACTGAAGGAGAGTTTGTCGTGAAAATGAAAATAACTATTGTAATAGTGGTATGCCTTTTATTAGTAACAATTGTGTTAACTAATATAGATAATCTGTATGAGGTTTATTATGATATGACCGAAGGATTAGCAGACTTCAATGTAAAAGGTGATAAGGCTATTATGAAAGGGCTTATTAGCAAGAGAACAATCAAAAGAGTAAAGGATTTGATAAAAGAACACCCAGAGGTCAAAACAATTGTGATGGAAGATGTACCTGGATCAATAGATGATGTATCAAATTTAAAGGCCAGCAGGCTAATAAGAGGAGCAGGTCTAAATACAAAGGTGCCAGAGGGTGGATTTATAGCATCTGGTGGAGTCGATTTCTTTTGTGCTGGTGTAAAAAGAACTGCTAATGAGAACTCAGAAATTGGAGTTCATTCATGGGCGAGTGAAGAAGTAAAAAATGCAAATGAATTACCAAAAGACCATCCAGAGCATCAAAAATATTTAGATTATTATAAAGAGATGGGGATAGACAGCGATTTTTACTGGTTTACAATCAAATCAGCCCCTGCAGATTCAATGCATAATATGACTCAAGAAGAGAGAATCAAATACGGTTTATTAAATTAAAATAGAATAGCTTTTAAGGATATATAGGAATATGTTTTATACAAGAATGTATAATATTATTTAAATATATCCTTTTTTGCTTGATTCATTTTTTATATAATTTATAAAGACTCGAAACTAGAAATGTGCCACTACAAAGCTTCATTTTTCTCATAAAGATCTTGCAGAATTACTTAGAACAACTTATAGACATTTAACTATATCATTAAAAGAGCTTGAATATATAAAGTTCTATAAAAATAGAGCTTTATCAATAAATATTATAGATGAAGGAAAATATGTAGATGTAGAGTGGTTAAGAGTATGTTTGCATAAAGAAGTAGATAATTTGGTATTATCATAATAGAAAATTTATGTAATGGCAGTATTCAATAATGTATTCTTAAACTTTATCATAATAAAAATATATTTAAGCAAATATAATGATAATCTGATATATGGTGGATTAAACTTATAAATTAAGATTGTACTAAAAATAAACAAATGATAGAATAATCATATAAATATTAAGTATAGAGGCTTGTTGGAGAGCCTCTATTTATGCAAAAAGGATACTCTGAAAGAGAGGTGATCATCATATCAAGAAAAACAAGAGAACAACGATTACAAGAAATATGGGCAGCTGCTAAGAAAGTTTTTTTAGAAAAAGGCTATCACAAAACAACTATGGAAGATATTATCGCAGAAACT
Organism: Clostridiaceae bacterium M8S5; assembly: GCA_029227815.1. Taxonomy (GTDB): domain Bacteria; phylum Bacillota; class Clostridia; order Tissierellales; family MCWD3; genus Abyssisolibacter. The sequence continues at coordinate 289,365 of CP118523.1, forward strand.
GAGCTATCTAAAGGTGGATTTTATCATTATTATAATAATACAAAAGAAATTATTATAGATATGATGAAACAGGGGAGTTTGTCATATATAAAACATAATCCATATATGATAGAACTATCAGAATCATCAACAAAAGAGCAAAAGAAGGAAATTTTGCTTAAATCGATTCTAGACAAGGCATTGTCAATAACAGATGACAAAAGAGTATATACTATGTTTCTATATGAAATGATGAATGATCCTCAAATTTGGGCAATATACCTAGAACTAGAAGTTCAATCTATTGAAGCACTATGTAAATTGGCTGATATAGACTATAACAAACATGTAAAGGAAATGAATTTTATTAGTCGTTTCACAAATAGTCTACTAGTTTCTCATCACATGTTTAAAGAACCAGATGTTTTTGAAAACGAAAGATTAGCATTTAAAAAATTTTTATCAACCTATATTGATGCAATATTCCAATTGCAATGAGGAGGAATAAATGGTACGTGATGAACAAAAAATATGGAGCAAATTTGCTAAGATTTATGATAGATTCATGAAAAAAGATAAATTTGCTTACGAAGAGATTATAACATTGATTAAGAAAACAACAATACCCACAGATGAAATATTAGAAATTGGTACAGCAACAGGCATTATTTCTTTTGGGTTATCAAACTATGTCAATAAAATAATAGCTACTGATTTTTCGCCTAAAATGATTAGTATAGCTAAGAAAAAAGCACATATAAATAATATACATAATATTAATTTTGAAGTCCAAGATGTATGCAAATTAACATATGAAGATAATTCATTTGATAAGGCCATTATTGCTAATGTTTTGCACATAATGCCAGAACCAAAGAAAGCATTAGCAGAAATAAAAAGAGTATTAAGAACTGACGGTATATTATATGCGCCTACATTTGTTCATGCAGGAGGTAAGAAGGCAGGTGTTTTTTCATTATTAGCAGGTTTAATAGGTTTCAAAGTCTATAGCAAATGGACAGAAGATAAATACCATCAGTTTATTGAGGATAATGGTTTTAAAATCATAGATAAATCAATGATAAAGGCCTCTTTTCCTATAAGTTTTGTATCGTGTAAGCATGTTTAAAGGATTAAGTTTACGAAGGAGATATATTTAAGTATAAATTAAGTATTGACAGATGTAAAGGACAGAAGTATAATTATATTGATAATTATTATCAATATCAATAATTAAATATTGTAGCTACTAAATCAAAAAAGGCGAAAGCCTTTTTATTAAACGAGAAACCGACGATTACGTCGAGTTAGGGGGATGAAATGAATAAAAATAAACAAAAAAGGATGATTCTCAATGATAACTTATGGAAAGTTACTTTTCAATTAGCGTGGCCTGCTGTCATTGCAATGGTGCTATATGGTTTAAATACTGTCTTTGATGCATTCTTTGTAGGAAGATATGTAGGAGAAACAGCTTTTGCGGGTGTTTCTTTAGCATATCCATTGACACAGATTGCTTTAGGATTTGGATCGCTGATAGGTGTTGGAGCAGGATCTGCACTCAGTATCGCTATTGGAAAAGGAGATAAAGAAACTCAGCGTAAATTACTTGGAAATGTAAACTATCTAAATATTGTAGTAAGTATTGGATTTATGATTATTGGAATAATATTTGCTAAAAGCCTTGTCGGCATGATGGGGGGATCGGGAGAAGAACTTTCGTTTGGTGTTAATTACTTTAGAATAACATTGTATGGAGCCTTTTTCTGGATAGCTGGACTTGCAGGAAATATGATAGTAAGAGCTGAGGGAAAAATGAAATCTGCAGCAGTTATGATGGCAATAGGTTTACTAGTAAATATTGCTGCGAATTATATATTAATTGTAGTTTTTAACATGGGAGTCGAAGGAGCTGCCATAGGGACAAATATTGGCATGATAGTCTATACTGTAACTTCATTTGTATATTTTAGCAGAAAAAAAGCAACATTCGAGGCAAAACCTTTTACAATTAAAAGAAACAAAGATATTATAAAACAGATTATGTCTATGGGAATGCCTTCATTGATTATGTCTGTAATGAGTTTAGTACAAGCGATTGTCGTATTAAACGCTATTTCTAAATTTGGTACAACTAGTGATATTGCTTTTTATGGTGTAGTATTTAGGATATTTACTTTTATGTTAACACCAATTTTTGGATTGATGCGTGCATTACAACCAGTTGCAGGTATAAACTATGGAGGAGAAAAGTATGATAGAGTAATTAGGAGTTTTAAGGTATTTGCAGTAGCAGGAACAGTATTGATGTTACCGTTTTGGTTAATAATGATGGTATCTCCTAATCTAGCATTGAACCTTATGCTTCCAGATAAAAACTTTATAGCAACAGATATAATGAATTTTAGAATTTTCATGGCATTGTTACCAGTACTTCCTGTAATATTTATGGGGATGACATATTTTCCAGCTATCAATAAAGGAAAAGTTGCATCTATTATGGGCATAGCAAGGCAACTAGTATTTTATGTACCAGTAATGCTAATTATGCCTAGATTTTTTGGAATGCAGTGGGTATATATCGGGGCGTTTTTAATAGATTTTATAATGGTTCTTTGGACAGTGTTTCTAGCGAAAAGGGAGTTTAATGGTTTGAGAAAAAAGAAATTACAATTAACATAAAAAAATCATTAATAAAACTGCCATAGGTTAGAATAAACCTTATGGCAGTTTTTAAAATTATATATCAAGAGCACTTAGAGCAGCAGTATTTAGTAAGTTCCAAGGTTTGTTAAAGTGTGGTTGGAAGAAGAAATCAACAAATGCTAATTCTTCGATAGTCATATTATTTTGAATGACAACAGACATAGTATTCATATACTGGGTGAGATCAATATTAGAAATAATCTGAGCCCCTAATATTTTTTTACTATTTGCCTCAAATACTAGTTTAATAGTAGCCTGTTCATACATAGGCATAAACTCAGGTCTGTTGTTGTCTTTGATTGTGACAGTTTTCACATCTAAATCTGCTATCTTAGCTGAATGTTCAGTAAGTCCTGTTGAAGCAATATTATGTTCATATATTTTGATTCCAGATGTTCCTTGAGTTCCGATGTATTTAGTAGTTGGTTTTACTAGATTTCTAGCAATCAATGTTCCCATTCGAACAGCATTAGTAGCCAAAGGAATATATCTATGTTCGTTAGTTGGATTATATATAATAGCTGTACTATCTCCACCAGCAAATACATCTTCTCTGCTAGTTCTCATATATTCATCTACCTTTATAGCTCCGTTACCAAGCATTTCAACTTGATCCTTGACTAAATCTGTATTTGGTCTAAAACCAATGCAAAGTATAGCTAAATCAGTTTCGTATTCATTCTTATCTGTTACCACCTTACTTACACTACCTTCACCCTCAAATGCAACAACTTTCTCACCAAGAGCAAGCTTGATTCCTTTATTCTTCATAGTATGTTCTGCAATATCAGTGAATTCTTTATCGAGATACTTGCTCAATATTCTATCTTCAGCATCTATTAGAGTTACATTTTTGCCCTGAGATTCAAATGCTTCTACTAACTCTACTCCAATATATCCAGCACCTACAACAGTGATATTTTTAGCATTTTTTGCTTTCTCAATTATAGCATTAGAGTGAACATAATTTTTACATAGCAATACATTTTCTAGGTTGATACCTTCAATATTTGGTTTTATAGGCCATGAACCAACTGTCAAAACTAATTTGTCAAACGTATCTTCAAATACTGCATTATTACTTAAATCTCTGACTTTAAGTTTTTTATTGTCTATATCAATGCTCTGGACATCATGGAGCATTTTAGTTTTTACTCCTAGTTTTGATAATTCCTGTGGAGATGAATAAAAAAGCCCCTCAGGGTCTTTAACAACACCTCCAACATAAAGTGCTATTCCACACGACAAAAATGATATATTGTCGTTTCTTTCGTAAACAGTTATTTCAGCTTGTGGATAAAGTTTAGCTATATTTACAATAGCTGCAGTACCTGCATGTGTACAACCAATAATAGCGATTTTCATTTAATGACCTCCCTTTAACATAAAATAATTAACTTATAAAGTATATACCCATCAAAATTAGTTTCAAACAAATGAAGGAGAACTGCTAACTACATCCTTTGATATAAGAATAAATAACATAATAAATTAAAGGGAATTGGGATTAAATGTATAAAATCAAATATTAATAGATATTAACAAAACTAATTATTTTGGAGGAATTAATATGAATATTAAAAGAACTTTTATTGCAACAACCACGTGTGTTTTAGTATTAGTTATAAGTTTATCAGTAGTATTTGCATCACTTGAAATAGTTAATTTTGATTACAAAATAATAAAAGGTTCACCGTCAGTAGGCAGTATGGAAAAAGATTCATCTCATTACTATGCATGGGCTTCCTTTGATAGAAAGTATAATAAAATAGATGCTACTGTCAAAATTCCTGGACCTGAGCATCAAATTACACAAAGTAATGGTAGAAAAAGAGCAGCGTATATTTCTTTTGGGGTAAAAGGAAATCATGGTTTTGATTTTGGGGTAACTAAATCTCCTGTGTTCGGGAATAAATGGCATCCGTATGCATGTAATACAAGCACTGGTCAGTTCAAAGTATGGCAAGAATATACATTTGCATCAAATAGTAATCAATATGTAAATATGAGTTTAGAAACTTCAGTAGGAAGTGATGGAGAAACAGATATCATATTTAAAATAGACAATATAACATTTAATGGGGATTATATGAAGGATAATAATTCAAAGAAAATGTTATATGACAGTTCTTTTGTTGAATGGAGAGGACTTGCAGATAAAGCGTTTTGTAGATTTGTTTCACTTTGTCCTTTAGGGTCGTATACTAAAAAAGATAAAATGGAAATAGATGGTACGATGCATAGAGGCGTTGATTTTATAAATTTAAATATATATTATAGAAAGACAAATTCAAGTAGCTATCCTTATGGATTGCCAGTAAAGAGAAGTTGGGGAATGAATGATGGACATGTAGCTAGAGCATGGAAAGTTTATCCTAAAAATATAGGGGTACATGTAAGTGGAAAAAATGAATATATAAATATTAATAATAAAAGTAAAAACCCAGAAGTTTAAAATATCCTTAAGACCCCTTAAAGCAATAATTTAAGGGGTCTTAAGATTGTAATAATATAGGATGATAGGTTAATTAATAAAAAAATTATTGACAAATACGTATACCTAGTATACGATGTATCTATGGTAGATAATAAAAGAAAAGATGTAATTGAGAAGTACATTACTTTGACTGAAAAAATACTAAAAAATAGCAACGACGCAAGATTTTATGGAACAGATGTAGAAATATATAGAAGTGAAATCCATATAATAAATATAATAGGAAATAACAGTGATATGCATATATCGGAGATAGCAAGGAAATTTGGAGTAACAAAAGGTGCAATATCAAAGACTATAAAAAAACTTGAAAAGAAAGGATTAGTTGAAAAGATAATTGACGTAAACAACAATACTAGAACGCTAGTTAAGTTAACTGAAAAAGGAACAATAGCATATTTGGCACATGAACAATACCATAACCAATATGATAAAGACATGTATTTATACCTAGAGAGCTTAAAACTAAAAGATTTAGAAATTTTAGACACATTTTTAGAAAAAGCTAATGAAATGGCGGAAAGGCACATTTAATATTCCGCTTTTTTGAGGCACTAACGTATACCTAGTAAACGTTAACTCTACCCATTGAAGGTAGAGTTAATTTAAGAAATAAAATTGATAACAATAATCAAAATCATAAGGAGGAGACAATGAAAAGTAATAGCGCTATTGATTTAAGTAAAGAATACAAAGGCAAAAACAAATTCTCAAGTATATTGATGGCTTTTAGCGTAATAGCTGGTATTGCTCAGGTGTTTATAGTCATGAGAATTATAGGATTATACTCGATAAAAGAGTTATCGCTAGCAAATATTATTAAGCTTGGTCTTATAATGCTCATTTGTCAATTGTGTAAAGCTGTATTATATGCAGTTTCGATTCATAAGGCTCACGATGTAGCATATACATCACTAGTAGAATTGAGATTAAAAATAATCAATCACTTAAAGAAACTATCTATTTCCTTTTTTCATAAAAGGAAAACTGGAGATTTAGCAAATATAATAAACCATGACGTAGAACAAGTAGAGGTTTATTTGGCACATGCTTATCCTGAGATAATAGTGGCAACGCTAATACCAACAGTTGTATTTATCGGTTTGCTTTTTGTGGACTGGAGGTTAGCATTATCATTAGTATCAACTATACCTATTATGATGATGCTAATGATGGTTTTCAATAAATGTTGGGCAAGTCAATTTGCAGAATACAATAACAGTACTAAGAAAATGTCAGAGGACATATTAGAGTATATAGCTACTATTCCTGTTATAAAATCATTTAGTAGAAACGAAAAAAGAACTAAAAGAGTACTTGATACAATGTATAGTTATATTAAATGGGTAAAAAAAATGACAGTGGGTATATCGATACCTATGGGTTTTATAGGGTTATTTGTAGAAGGGGGCATGGTGGTGTTGGCGATTACTGGGTCTATACTTCTTAGAAATAATCAAATAACAATAAACCAATTTGTGTTATCTATAATATTGGGTGGAATATTTGTTAGCTCATTTGCGAAGATTTCAACATTCCAACATAAAAATATTGTATTTAACAAAACTATAAATAATATAAATACAATACTAGGAGTAAGCCTTAAAGAGAGGAAACTTAGTGAAAACAATAGAGTCAAATCAATGCAAATTGATATTAAAGATGTAACATTTAGTTATGACAGCAAAGAAAATGCATTAGAAAATATAAACCTTACATTCAAAGAAAATACAGTGAATGCTATAATGGGTGAATCAGGCTCTGGAAAGAGTACTATAGCTAATCTAATAATGAGGTTTTATGAAACTAAAAAAGGTTCTATAATGATAGGAAATAAAAACATTAAAGATATGGATGAAGATGAACTTGGTAGATTAGTTTCAATAGTTCAACAGGATGTATTTTTATTTAATCTAAGCATTGAAGAAAATATCAAAATCGGCAAGAAAAATGCAACCAGAAAGGAAGTAATAGAAGCAGCAAAAAAAGCACAAATACACGATATGATTATGAATTTGAAGGATGGATATAATACTGTCGTTGGAGAAGGAGGAGCTAAGTTATCAGGAGGAGAGAAACAAAGGATATCAATAGCTTGAATGATACTCAAGAATGCACCTATAATTATACTAGATGAAGCTACCTCTGCAATAGATACTTACAACGAGTATCTAATACAAAAAGCCATAGATAATTTGATAGGAGATAAAACTATCATAATGATAGCGCATCACTTAAATACTATCACAAACTCTGACCAAATTATTGTAATGAAAAAAGGTAACGTGATAGCTAAAGGAAAACACGAAGAATTAATTAAAGATTGCAAATTATACAATCAGATGATGAAAGAACAAGCAAAGGTTGATAACTGGAACATAAAGGAGGTTATATAGCAATGAATATATTAAAAGAAATGACGCTAAAAGAGAGAATATATCAAATTTTATCTATTCTATGCTTTGCACTCAATTCGTTACTGAGCTTATTTATGATGTATTTGATATTGGATATGTTAAAGTTCATTGTCAATAACAAGGGAATGTTTGACAACCTAAAAGCTTATTGGATTAGCCTAGTTGCAGTGCTTGTACTCAAAGGGATACTCAACACTACTGCTGATTTAGCAAAACACTTTGTAGGCTTTGAAATAACGGGCAGGATAAGAGAAAAAATTACGTTAAGGTTAAAATCTTTTTCACTAGGATTTTATACAAAAGAAAGATTAGGTGAAATAAGCACAATAGTCCACAAAGATGTGGATAATATAGAGATGATTGTAGCACATCTGTGGAGTAGAATGATTAGTGATATGATAGTATCATTAACAATTGGAGTAATGCTGTGCATAGTAAACATAAAACTTGGTTTATCAATGATATCATTGATACCTATTGCAATACTAGTACTGGTTTACGGTATAAAAAGCAATGCTATGTTACAGAAAAATTCGCAAGACAAATTAGCTACTATGGTCAGTTTGTTTGTAGAGTATACAAAAGGCATACCGCTGCTAAAAGCATTTAATCAAAGCGTTAGATTTGAAAATAAACTAAAGAAAAGTGCTGTTGAGTTTGGTGATAGTAGTAAAAAAATATCAAAATCAGTAGCAGGCTATATTGGAAGGTACACAGTATTATTAGAACTAAGTGTAGTAGTACTTGCAATTATAGGAGCATTTATGCTATATAACAAAACAATAGAGTTATACCAGTATCTAATTTTCATCATTTTTTCTAGAGAATTTTATAAACCATTTACAAATCTAGATGGATATTGGTTAAACTATATAGTCGCTAAGGATAGCTATAATAGAATATCAACAATACTAAAAGCAGAAACAATTAGTAACCCTGTAAATCCTAAAGTACCTAAGAACTTTGAAATCAACTTTGAAAACACATCGTTTCATTATGAGCAAGATGAATTCGAGCTAAAAGATATAAATATCAACATAAAAGAAAAAGAGCTTGTTGCATTAGTAGGGCCATCTGGATCAGGAAAAACAACAATAACAAATTTATTATTGAGATTCTATGATTTAAAAAGTGGTCATATAAGGATCGGAGATGTGGATATAAAGGATATGGAATATAATTATTTGTTAGAAAACATCAGCATAGTAATGCAAAATGTGATATTATTTGCTGATACCATATATGAAAATATAAAAGTAGGAAATAAAGATGCAACCAAAGAAGACGTAATAAGTGCAGCAAAAAAAGCTATGATACACGAATTCATCATGACACTGCCAAATGGTTATGACACAATGGTTGGAGAAAATGGAGCAGGATTATCAGGCGGCCAAAAACAACGTATTTCAATAGCAAGAGCTTTCTTAAAGGATTCACCAATAGTAATATTAGATGAAGCTACAAGTAATGTAGATCCAATAAATGAAAGAAAAATACAAAAGGCTATTTCTAATCTAGTAAAAGAGAAAACTCTCATAGTTGTGGCGCATCACTTAAAAACAATAAAGGAAGCAAATCAAATTATAGTGTTTGATAAAGGTCAAATAGTAGAAAGAGGGAAATACGATGACCTGATGAATAAAAACGGGTTATTTAAAGAGTTGTGGGATTCACAAGAAAAGGCAAAAGACTGGCTATTGTGTTCATAATATTAGATAGCTACTATAATAATTATACCCTTTATAAAAACCAACAAAGCATAATGTTTTGTTGGTTTTAACTATGTATCGAAAAAAGGAGACAAAATATACTAACTCGACTATTTAGTATATTTGGAAATTTCACTAATATAATAGTTTTGTAAGAACAAATTAGTAAAAGAGGTGTATATAATGCATAAGACATTAATCTTATATGAATCTAAATATGGGACAACACAGAAAATAGCTAAAAATATTGCACTTATCCTGGGACCTTCGGTATATTGTAAAGTCGATAATTTCAAGGAAAGATATAAAGATTATGAGTTTTTTGTTATAGGCTCACCAGTGTATAGAGAAGAGTTAGATGAGAAAATAGTAGAGTTTGTACGAAAAAATTTAAAGTGGTTAAAAAATAAAAATATATGTTTGTTTTGTACTTGTAATGCGGGGGAATACGGAATGCATTATTTAAATGAATTAAAAAACTTACTTGGAGATAATGTAGTATATTCAGGAGTTTTAGGAGGAGAAGTGATATTAGAAAAGCTTACTAAAGATGATTATGAAAGTATGATGAGATTCTATGAGAAAATTAATCGTCCTAAAGCAAATTCTATCAAATATGATTTGGAAGAAGTTATTAAGTTTGCATTAAAAGCAAAAGAAATAAAAGATAGTTGTGTTGTAAAAGCTCCTATAGAGATTATAGTAAAAAGAGTTTATAAATTTATAAGAACCCATAATACATGTACGTTGAGTACAGGCTATAAAAGTAGAGTAAGAAGCACACCTGTAGAATACAATTATGACAATAAAAATCTATATATAATAACAGAAGGTGGAGAAAAATTTGCAAACATATTGCAAAATGGTAATGTAACAGTCAGTATTTATGATAGCTATACAAGTCTCAGCAAGCTTGCAGGGATGCAGATAGAAGGAAAAGCTCTTTTAGTTGAGCATATGAGTGATGAATATTTTAATGTATTGAAGTTGAAAAAAATAGAGAAGAAACAACTTGAGAAAATACCTGTCATATTGAATGTTTTGAGGATTGAAATGACTAAGATTGAGTTTTTGTATAGTAAGTTTAAAGAGGAAGGATATGATATTGGGCAGGTGCTATATGTGAAATGAATATAAGTGGGTAGTGTTTTTGTGGTTTTGGGTAAGGCTTCGGAGTATATATTAGGAAAGCTAAAATTCCAACTATAATAGTAAAATTAGGGGGCTAAATGATAACCCCCTAATTAAAAGTCCCTATGAAAAAACACCTAAAATAAGTATAATATTAATATATAGAAGTTTTCTAAGGGGGAGCATCATATGAAAAAGAAGATATATATAGCGATAGCATTAGTATTAGTAGTATTTAGCTGTTACAAGTTAGCCTTACATGAAATAGAGCACAATAAGATTAAAAAGTATAACCAAAATATTAAGAAATTTATTGAACCGTATATTAACAACACTTCATTTATAGTAAACAATGATAAATATATTTTTAGAGTGGATAAGGTAGAGAGTGATATTATAAAATATGAGCATGAGAAAAATGAAGTGATACAAGCAAGTATATACTATAATATATATAAAAACAATGAAATAGAAGATAACTTGATAGAAAACGAGATTATTACTTTTAAATTCAGAGATAAAAGTATAGATGATAGTAGAGACAAATTTATACTTTATAAAAAGCAAAATCGCACTATTCAATATGAGTTATTTAAAGATACAGTTGATGCTATCATAGATAAATTTGGTCAAGAATATGAGCAAAAACATGGTATAGATCATATTGGCGGGATGAATGGTCATGGATACTACAATGAGGATTTTGATGTAAATTTAGATATGGAGCTAAGCAAAGCAGGATACTGTAAGTATCAATTAATAGAATTTACAAAAGTATTTAGTTTTCGATTTACTACGGATAAATTCTTATTAAAAGATATGAAAGATACAGTACAGATCCCAGTGAAGATGGAGTATGTGACAGGAAATTACCATCCTCTTTGGGATATGAAAATTACAGATATTGATGATGTAACAGTAGATGGTATAAACATGGGAAAAGATAAAGCACTTAAAGTTATCAAATTATTAAAAGATGCTCCATTTACACTTACACAAGAAAGTTTTGATAGTAATGATACTACATCTATAGAACTTATCTATGGAGATCGTGGTTATTACTTTGATATAGGAGAGGATGTAATCTATACTAGTAGAGCAAATGCAATATGTAAAGGGAAAGAATATGTAGATAAACTTAAAGCAATATTAAAAATAAATGACTAGTAAATATATTGCTCTGATTTGTGGAGGTAGTTATGAGTATACTAGAAACCAACAAAAATATATATAAATTAATTGCATCAAAGGCTAAGACAAATGACTATAATAAAATATACAAGATATCAGAAGAAATGGGCAGTGGAAGTATGAGCAGCTACAAGATTTTTGATGGAATAGAGGTAACATACAGTGATATAAAGCTAAAACGATTAATAAAAGAAAACTATAAATTTAATTGTGATACTATAGAGATTAATTACTGCTTTAGTGGTAAAGTAGAGGCACGGTTTAATAGTAAGAAGATTGCATTTATAAGCGATGGAGATGTATCACTTTTTGGATACAATAGTGATATTGAGTATTGTGATTTTACTAAAAAACCTTATAAAGGTATTAATGTGATTATTTCTATAGATAAAGCGTTTGATTCTATTCATCAGTTTACTGGTTTGAGTAAAGAAGAATTAAATGATTTTGTATATAAAGTAGTTAGGGCACAGACATGTATAGTCGCAAGTGCAAAAAAGAGCTTAGACCATATTTTCAAGGAATTTTACGTATTACCCCAAAAATACAAATTACAGCTTTTAAGAATAAAAGTCATGGAAATGCTATTGTATCTAATAAGCGAAAAAGACTATGAAATTAGTGCAAAAAATTATCTTCCTATACATTTAATAGACAAAATCAATAGAGCTTACGACATGCTTACTGAAGACTTGAGTAAGCATACAACAATTGCTGAAATAGCTGATGCAGTAGGGGTTAATATCACGGACTTAAAATCAAGCTTTAAAATGATATATGGAGATTCTATGTATTTTACACTAAAAAAACTTAGACTCCAAAAAGCCAGAGAGCTTTTATTAGAGAGTGATAAAAAAATAGTTGAAATTGCAAGTCAAGTTGGATATGCCAACTCAAGCAAATTTGCAAGCGCTTTTAAGAAAATGTATGGAGCAAATCCATCAACATATAGAAGTATGAACAGGCTTTAAAGATAATTTCTTTTTGGAGCATTTTATTCTACTCGGAGTAGAAATGATAATCATTATCAAGTAAACTGTATATAGATTTAAAATAAAGCTAACTAGTATATAGGCTTTATTTTTTTATATTAATTACGTAATTAAAAGACGAGATTATATTATGAAAGAGGGATTATATGGATAGGACTAATAGACTAACAATAAAAGATTTTGCAACTATAGGTATTTATAGTGTTATTGTACAAATAATTCAGATTGCGATTGGTATGATTACTTCACCATTTGTGTTGTATTCATTTGTTTTTTTCTGCGCACCTATAGCATTAATATGTGCACCAGTATATATGCTCATGGCTGTTAAAGTAAAGAAACATGGAGTTTTACTTATATTTAATATAATTAGAGGACTTTTATTTGCATTGTTTGGGGCACCATTATTAATTATATGGTTTTTGATAAGCGGATTGATATCTGAACTTGTTATGATAGGTGATGGTGCATATAAAAGTATAAAACGAAATTGTATAGGTTGGACAATATCGTCTGTTTTCTATGCCTTACATTTAGTAGTAATAATGAACTTCTTTAGACCTGTATTTGAAAAAATGCTAGATAAAGATACACTTAACAGTGTTTATGTTTATTTGACATCACCTAAGTGGATAGCTATAACAGTTGTTAGTGTAGTTATATGCTCTTTATTAGGTTGTCTGATTTCTAAAAAATTGATAAATAAGCATTTTAGAAGAAGTGGTATACTTCAATGATGATGCAATTTGACATCAGAGTAAAGTTCATTGTATTAATACTTGCATCAATAATTACTAGTACTATTAACAACAATCTATTATTTATAGGTACTATAGTGTTATTAGGATTGTATTTGTTGATTCAAAGACTTGGGAATACAGCTTTAAAATCAATAATATTAATGGGAATAATAAACATAATGTTGAGTCAATCTAGTAATTGGCCAAATGGATTGAACGTGATAATTGTCATGATGGCTTTCATATTGAAACTTATACCACTCGCAATGGCTTCAAAACCATTGTTTATGGCTAATCCATCAGAGATAATAGCATCATTTGAAAAGATGCATCTACCTAGAGGATTATTTATGACAATAACATTTATGCTCAGGTTTTATCCAACGGTTAAATTTGAACTAGCTAAGATAAGAAATGCATTAAAATTAAGAGGGATATTGTCAATTAAAAAGCCGTTATTATCCTTAGAGTATCTAATTGTTCCGTTGATGATTAGGAGTTCAAAAATATCTGATCAGCTTGCAGCAGCGGCTGAGGTAAGAGGGATATCAAACCCTAATAGACATACATCCATAAGAATGTTAGAGGTAAAAAGATGTGATTATGTATTATGTATCTTAGCTATAATTTATACAGTCAGTGTGATATTGGCAGATAGAGGAGTAATTTTATGATAGAATTTCAAGACTATTCTTTTTCTTATGAAGAAGGAAAAGAAGAATTAGAAAATATAAATTTAAAAATCAACAAAGGTGAATTCATAGTAGTAAGTGGTATGAGTGGAAGTGGTAAAACTACTTTAGGTAGAGTTATAAATGGATTAATACCTCATTTTTATAAAGGGAATAGAAAAGGATGCGTATTGATAAATAATAAGAATATTAATGATGATGAACTATGGAAAACTGGGAGCAAAGTTGCCTCAGTTTTTCAAGACCCAAATAGTCAATTTTTCGCACATGCTGTAAAAGATGAGATAGCATTTGGAGCTGAAAACTATGGCTTTAACCCTGATGAAATAAAGAAAAAAACAAAAAATATATTGAATAAATTTGGCATAGCGGAACTATTCGATAGAAACATGTTCACACTTTCAAATGGAGAAAAACAAAAGATTGCTATAGCATCTGCTTTGGTAGCAAATCCATCTATATTTGTTTTTGATGAACCTTCTGCTAATCTAGATGCTAAATCAACGTACGAATTAGCAAATATCATGAAATCTCTAAAGACTGAAGGCAAGACGATTATTGTTATTGAGCATAGGTTGTATTATATTAAAAATTTGTTAGATAGTTTTGTATATATGAAGGAAGGTAAAATAAAAAAAATATATTCAAAACAGGAATTCAATTCATTATCTAGTGAAGAGTGTGTTTCACTAGGCATAAGAACAAATAAATTAGTAAATACGATAGAAGATATTACAAACAAGCAAAAAAGAGAAGAGATTTTGAGGGTCAAAGGTTTAAATTTTTCATATAAAGGTAAGAAGATTCTACAAGATGTTAATTTTATAGCAAAAAGGGGTGAAATCATTGCTTTGCTAGGACTTAATGGAAAAGGTAAAACAACACTTTGCAATATCATAGCAGGGCTTTTAAAAGAGAGTAATGGAGAGATATTCATAAACGACGAAAGAGTCAAAAGAAATAAAAGAAAAAAATTAATTCATTATGTAATGCAGGAAACTGATTGTCAGCTTTTCGCAGAAAGCGTTTTGGATGAACTCAATTTGGGATACATGAAAAGCGACAATGAAAAAATACTACGTAAATTTGGCCTTTGGAAATTCAAAGATAATCATCCTACAGCATTATCAGGGGGACAAAAACAAAGATTAACTTTAGCATTAAGTGAGAAATGTAACAAAGACATTATAATATTTGATGAACCAACAAGCGGACCTGATGGCAAAAACATGAGAATTACAGCAGACTATTTTAAAGCACAGAGTCGAAAAGGTAAGACAATTATAGTTGTAACACATGATTTTGAGCTTGTAACACTTTGTTGTGATAGAGCTATTGTATTGGATTCAGGAGAAATAAAGCAAGATACAAACATAAGTGATGAAAATGTACAGTCAATGATAAAAGAAACAATATTATCATAAATTGTAATAGAATCAAAGGGGTAGGTGAAAATGAAAAAAAAAGAAAAGAGTGTAATTCAACATCTAATGGAGTTTACAAAAAAACATAGAAAATATTATATAGTATCAGTTATATTGGCTATAATAGGCGTGATTTTTAGTATTGCTCCTTATTACATCATATCTAAAGGAGTATTAGAGCTTATTAATAAAAATAAAGATATGAATGTATATATAGAGCTATGTTTGATTATGGCAGGAATGTGGGTAGTTAGAGTATTATGTCATATGTTATCGTCTGCACTTTCTCATAAAGCAACATTTGCAGTAATAGGAGAGATTAGAGTTAGGATAGCAAATAAGTTAACTAAAGTACCTATGGGATATATAATAGACACTCCATCAGGGAAAGTTAAAAATATTATGGTTGAAAAAATAGATAGTATAGAACCGACATTAGCACATGTTGTGCCAGAAATGACAGCTAATTTATTAGGACCTTTACTTACAATTATTTATTTGTTCACGATTGATTATAGAATAGCAATTGCTTCTCTATTGACAGTGCCAGCAGGCATTATTCCATTTTGTATATTGATGAAATCATACGAGAAGAATTATAAAAATTATGTAGAGAAAAATAAAATACTTAATGCTGTTGCTATAGAATATATAAACGGTATAGAAGTAATTAAAGCTTTTAATCAATCAGCAGGTTCTTACAAAAAATTCACTACAGCAACAAAAGAAGCTGCGTATGCAGCAATAAACTGGATGAAGAGAAGTAACTTATATTTTTCAATAGCTATGTCAGTATTTCCTGCTGTTTTAGTGAGTGTATTGCCTATAGGTTGTATTTTATACATCAATGGGTTATTAACTATGGAAAGTTTCATAGTAGCAACTATACTGTCATTGGGTATTATCATGCCACTAATTACAGCGATGTCGTATACAGATGAATTAGCTAGGATAGGAACTATTATCAATGATATTACTGAAATAACCGAGCAAGAGGATTTAATTAGACCAAATAAAAGACAAAGAATAAAAGACTATAATATAGAGATTAAAAATGTTAGTTTTTCTTATCATACCAAAGATGATAAAGCCGAAGATGTAATCAAAAATATAAATTTGGAAATTAACCAGGGTGATGTTACAGCGATTGTTGGACCATCAGGAGGAGGAAAATCTACAATAGCAAAACTTATTGCATCATTTTGGGATACTACTAATGGAGATATTTTTATAGGAGGAACACCTATAAAACAGATTCCACTGAGTCAACTAAATGAGGTGATAGCTTATGTGTCTCAGGACAATTATTTATTTAATGACACAGTACGTAACAATATACGTATGGGAAATATAAATGCAACAGACACAGAAGTTGAAGAATGTGCTAAGAAAAGTGGATGTCATGACTTTATCATGAAATTAGAAAATGGATATGAAACAAAAGTAGGAGATGCAGGTGGTCAGATTTCAGGAGGAGAACGACAGAGGATATCTATAGCAAGAGCAATTCTAAAAAATGCACCTATTATTATTCTAGATGAAGCGACAGCTTATACAGACCCTGAAAATGAAGCAATAATGCAGGAATCAATAGCAAAGCTAGTAAAAGGCAAAACACTCTTAGTCATAGCTCATAGACTATCTACAATAGTAGATGTCGATAAGATTGTTGTAATCAAAGGCGGTAAGGTAGAAGCAGAGGGTAAACATAAACACTTGATAGAAAACTGCAAACTATATTCAAGTATGTGGAACGCACATATTAGTGCAAAAGATACTTTAGCTGATAATACACAAGTAAAGGAAGGAGCATAAAGATGATAACTATATTTAGAAAATTTTTCAAGTTTTCAGGAGAGCAAAGGAAACTATTCAATACAACATTGATTATATCTGTAATACATTCTATTTTTGATGCTCTAAGGATTCCTGCAATTGCTGTTGTATTAAAAGCGCTTATTACAGATAGTGTAACGTATCAAACAGTATATATGTCATTTGCTATAATGATTATTAGCATTATAGGAAGTGTAGTAACAAGGAATTTAATGACCGTAAAGCAAACAATAGGAGGGTATACTGTTTGTGCAAATAAACGAATAGAGATTGCGGAGCATCTAAAGCATGTTACTATGGGGTATTTTAACAGAAAAAGTTTAGGATATATTTCGTCTGTAACGACAAATACAGCTGAGCAACTACAGGATGTAGCAACACGTTCGATACAGTTGGTTCTACAAGGTTTCATTACGACTGGGATTATAGCATTATCAATTTGTATATTTGATATAAGAATCGGGATTATAGTGATAGCAGGAATTTTTCTATTTTTGATATCTAATATTATGCTGAGAAGACAAACTGAGAAAGTAGCACCTAGAAAATCATATGAAGACTCTAGATTAGTTGGAGCAGTATTAGAGTATATACAAGGTATTGGAGTTATCAAATCTTATAACTTAGATAAAGATGCTAACAAGACAGTTAACAAAGCTATCGCCGATAATGAAGAAGTAAATTTTGACTTAGAGAAAAAATTTGTTCCTTTCAATGGATTACAACAGGTGGTATTAAAGCTCACTTCAGTTGCAGTTATAGGGTCGTCTATTTACTTTTATGTTAATGATACTATGGATTTGATTAATTGCTTATTGATGATAATATGTTCTTTTATTATTTATGGAAAACTAGAGGCTACAGGTAGTTTTTCGTCATTATTAAGAATAGTTGACATGTCAGTAGATAAGATAAATGAGGTATTTGACACTCCAACTATGGATATAGACGGAGAGGATATCAAAGCTAGAAACTACGATATAGAAGCTAACAATATTAGCTTTTCATACAATGATAAAAGAGTTATAAGAGATGTAAGTTTCACAATACCCCAGAAGACTACAACAGCTATTGTAGGGCCTTCGGGTGGCGGGAAAAGTACGTTATGTAAATTGATTTCGAGGTTTTGGGATGTTGATGAAGGAGCAATTACTTTAGGGGGAGTAAATATAAAAGATTATAAGCTTGATAGTTTGCTTTCTAATGTCAGTATGGTTTTCCAAAACGTCTATTTATTTAACGATACTATAGAAAATAATATAAAGTTTGGTAAACCAAATGCAACACGTAAAGAAGTAATAGAAGCTGCAAAAAAAGCATGTTGTCATGATTTTATAACGAGTTTTAAAGATGGATATGACACTATTATTGGAGAAGGTGGGGCTAGTATATCAGGGGGAGAAAAACAGCGTATATCAATAGCTAGAGCACTAATAAAAGATGCTCCTATTGTAATACTAGACGAAGCAACAGCAAATGTTGACCCTGAAAATGAGTTTCAATTGCAACAGGCTATAAATGCATTGACTACAAACAAGACTATCATCATGATAGCACACAGACTAAAAACAATAAGGAATGCAGATCAAATATTAGTAGTAGATGATGGGAAGATTGTTCAAAGAGGAACACACAAAGAGCTAATAAAAAAACAAGGTATCTATGCAAATTTCATAAATATAAGAGAGAAAGCAACAAGCTGGAAGATATAACGAAAACATATCCAAAACTATGTAGTTAACGTAAAATGAATAAATATAAAAAAGTGACCTATATTTTTAATTGAAGGTCATTTTTTATGTTTAGATATATTATGTTCAGTAAAAACTTTTAAATTATTATTATTCGGTCAATTATTATTTCTAATGACCTTTACAAAATCGGTCAGTGAAAATAGAATAATATCAAAATAATAAACAAAAAGGGGGTATCAAAGTTGAACAATAGCTTTTTTAAATTACCCAAGGAAAAACAGACAAATTTATTCTATGCAGGATGTAAAGTCTTTGCAAATAACACATACAAAAAAGCTTCTATGTCAAAGGTCGCAAATGAAGCAGGTATTTCTAAATCCTTATTGTTTTATTACTTTAAAAACAAGAAAGAATATTATTTATTTATACTAGAGCATGTTATACATGACTGGAATAATTATTTGTTTGCTAACATTAACGAAGATGAGACCTATGATTTATTTGACAAAGTAATAGATATTATTAAACTAAAGCAAACATATATCAAAAAACTACAATTGTATTATAAGCTATTTAAAAGGATCTACTATGAAAAGGAAGATAGTTTAACAGACGATTTAAAGAGGTTAAAATCAAAAATGAAACAACCATATGAAAAGCTGTATAAGCTAATAGATAAAAGTAAATTTAAGGATGAGCAAGAGATTAAAAATTGTGTTGAAATACTACTTTACTTTGCTCAAGGACAATTGGTTGATACAGAAATAGATTCAATAGATGAAGATGTATTAGTAGATAAATTCAAACAAATTGTAAGTTCTCTAAGGCGTAACTACTACAAGGAGGAATACAATGGAGTTTAAAGAGTTTGGAAAAAGAAATCAAAAAAGAGCATTACTTATACATGGAGGTTACGTATCATGGAAAACACTATATGTTCAAATAGAGCAATTATCTAGTGATTACCATGTATATGTACCTTTGCTAGATGGGCATAACATGAATAATGATTCTGAGTTAAAATCTATAGAATTAGAGGCATTGAAAATTATAAAATACTTTGAAGACAAAGAAATACATGAGATTGATGTTATATATGGAGCTTCACTTGGTGGGGATATAGTACTTGAAATAATGTGCCAGAGCAATAATTTTGCTAAGTTTGCATTTGTTGAATCAGGTGCTCTTAATATAAATAATATTATGGGATGGCTCCTTACAAAGTTAACTACGAAAGTGATTTACAATAGCGTTAGAGGTAATAAAATATGTGAAAAAGTGTTAGACAAATGGTTAGAACATATGAAAATGCCGAAGCATTTGCACTCTGATACAAAAAGAGTTTTAAAGCATATGTCTAAATACACAACTAAAAATGTACAAAATCTTGTTTGTAATTATAAACTAAAAGAGTCAATGCGTGGAGTAAGCACAAAGTGTCTTATTGTATATACTTCAAAGGAAAAAGGTTATATGAAAAGACCATATAGCGAAATGAAGAAAATGGTTAAGAACATGCAGATTATGTGTATTGAAGGTTATGTTCATGGAGAACTATGCATAGGTAATCCTAAAAAAGTAGTAAAGATGATGAGAGATTTTATTAGTAAAAATACAATAAAAAAACAAGAGAGGGGTGCTTCACTTGAAAGCGAGTAAGAACTTTATACTAAAATACATTTTAATTGCTGTAACTATAGCGGTAGCTTTGTATTTTGTCTTGTTATCCACCGAAAGAAAAGGATTAGTTGATATGTGTATAGAGGCTGTATTATTTTTTTGTGGTAGCATGATTGCATTCAGAGGGTTTTTAAAAGACAAATCTAATAGTAATTTTTCAAAGTTTAAATTTTTTTATGGGTTAACTTACTTATTGATTGTTATTAGCTTTTGTGTGGGTATTTATTACTTTATAAAAAACCCTGCTGTTGTTGAGATAAAAGCAGAGGATGTTTCAGATAGCTCTGTATTAATCATACATAGCTTGATAAAATCATTGTCAATAATATGCCTAATATTTACTTGGAGCTATTTTTATAAATATTTAAACATTGATATTACTTTTAAAAAGAAAGTCTCGCTATATCTGTTTGGAGCTTCATTATATATGGGAGCTTCTATAGTGATTTGGAGACTAGTTAATGATGCGAGTGTTTTAAGTTTAGGATTTATAGTTGGTATTGTAGTAGGAATATTTGCGTGTATTGCAAGAGACTATAGAGCTAGATATTTAACTATAATCTTTAGTGTATATAGTATAATCCATCTAGTTGAGTTTTATATGATGGGTAAAGGAATGCATCTAGTAACTGGCATCAATAACCCTATATATTGGGGTACAACGGTGTTGTATATACTTGAAGTAAGAAGATGGATTAGCATGGAGGAAAAGAAAAGTATACTCAATGAAAGGAAGGCTTAATATGTTGACAAAGCAAGAATGGATTAAAGATAAAAAGTATCTATCGCTAAATAGTGATGGTGATTATGTTATAGATTGTCCAGATGAACTTAATATTATTGATTTCCACACGCATATGTCAAATGTATTACCAGGTAAAGTATCAGATCCAAGCATTAAAGGAAATAAGCCAAGTTTTCTAACTCTACCTGAATTAAAAGATTTGGATTTATCTGTTCCGTATTGGAAAAAGATAAACCCAGACGAAAAGAGAAAAGGACTGCTTTCTGTAATTAAGTTTTCACTTAATGGGTATAAGATATTTAAAGATATGATTAGAGGTGGAACTTATGAAAATTGTTTTAAATCACAAAGCGATAATAAAATTAAGATAAATGTAGTTCTTCCTATAAGTTCTAAGAAAAATGATCGTTCAATGGAAGCTTTAAAAGTAGCTAAAGATTATCCTGACAGGCTCATAGCATTTTGTTCAGTACATCCATATGATACAAATATCAAAGAAAAAATTTTTAAATACAAAGAATTAGGAGCTAAAGGATTCAAGCTCAAAATAACTGATCTGGAATTGAAAAATGACTATTCTCCAGTTATTAAACTATTTGAAGCTTGCCATGAAGCAAAGTTACCCGTTATCTTTCATACAGGCTCATTAACACATATAAAGCAAGAGAATACATCAAAACTGATGTGGAAATTACTTAAATCTACACGAGCAAGTATATTCGGTGATTTGCTTGGGAAGCTACCACGAGATTTTAAATTTATCTTTGGACATAGTGGAATAGGAGAATACAAACTAGTAGCAGATTATCTTAAAAAGTTTCCAGCTTCATATGCAGAAGTATCTTGTCAGTCAGCGGATAGTATCAAATATTTGATAAAAAATGTTGGAGATGAGCGACTGCTATTTGGATCTGATTGGCCAGCATTGCCTCAAGCTTTTACTCTTTCAAGAGTGTTGTTAGCTACAGAAAATAATAAAAAAGCAAGAGAAAATATACTATACAACAATGCATGTAATTTGTTAGATATATAATAAATACTACATTATGATTTAAAAAAAACAGGAGATAATACAAATATAGAAACCCTCTAATGCAAATCAAAGATTAGAGGGTTTTGTAAATCGTATTTTGTCTTGATTTATTTCTTTCTAAACTGACTTTCATGTTTTTTAAAGAAATCAGTTTTAGGCTCTAAGAATTTGAGTTTATGATTTTCTTTACCATCAATAAATGACTCTACTGCATCAAAAATATAATCCCAATTCCATATATTCTCGTTAACATTTAAGAACTCTCTAACTACTTCACAACCAGATGGGGCGATAGGGTGGACTAAAGTAAGTGCAACTCTAACACCGTGGAAACAATCAGCTAATGTTTGTAATCGCAGTTCTTGATTATCTTCTGTATCAGCTTGCTTCATGTATTTTGACCAATATTTGTTGAGGTTACGTATAAAGCTATCTAACAAATACACTACTCTATGGAACTCGTGTCTATACATATAATTTTCATATTGAAGTATATTTTCGTTACACAAATCGATGATTTCTTTAGATATTTCTTTTTTTGGTATTATGCTGTCACAATGTTTTTGCGAAGTATAAAAACATGACCTAATCAGTCTGTTAAATACGTTAGTCAATAAGTTACCATCTTTAAGCACTGGGTCAGGGCCTACTTTTTGATCATCTGGAAGATAAACTTGAGGCATAAAGCTAACACTTTTTTTAGCAAGACCTAGACTTAAAAAATGCATACGAAGTTGTTCTGCTGTATAATAATTTAGTAGTTCATTAGCCATAGGTGGTTTTATATCACTACTGCTACTAGCTTTTTTGTCCATAAATAATACGTGATTATTTGGAATAAGATATGGCAAATTGATTTTATTCCAATCTATATCATCATCACTTTTTATATCTATAAGGCTTAAGAACATTCCCATTTCTGCTATTCCATAGAAATAGATATTATCTTCTCCTATGAATTGATATACTTTGGAATCTTCAGATAACCAATATTTTTTCCACTCGTCGTTGCCTTTACCGATTGATTCTAGATAAGTTTTTGTGAAAGATAATGGAGCCCATAGTGACTCTGGCCATACCCAAAATGTCAAGTTGTCTAAAGATTCTTTAACAGGTACATCTATACCCCAATCAATATTTCCTGTAAGTCTAAAAGGAACTAAGGTTTTACCTGTTCTAAAATGTAACCCTTTTTGTTTCATTATATCTTTAGCTTTATCTCTTTCATCAAGACTATCAAACTCAAATGTTAAAGATGGTTTTTTAGGTTCATCAATAAGGTTGTGTTTAGGTAGTTTATTTACTAGTTCATCTAAATCTTCTATATCCTTTCTTTTGACATAAATCATAGGTGGTTTTAAGAACTCCTCTATTGTCTTTAATAGATATTTTCTTGAATAAGTATTTTTATCAAGGTATTCTATTTGACCTTTAAGAGCATCCATGTAATCTTCTAATTTATAATACCAATTGGTTACTTCTTTAAGCTTTGGTGTTTTACCAGATAATGTACTTTTAGGATCAATCAATTCACTTGGAGAATACATGTGACCTAATGAACACTCATCTGCATAAGCTTTATCTGACCCGCAACCATTTATAGGACATTTTCCAATTACTTGTCTTCCGTTTAACAGCACATCAAAATCTGGGTCATAGAATTGAGGTGTTGACATTTTTACCAAATAACCATTGTCATACAGTTTATTAAATATATCTTCAGAGACTCTCTTATGAATTTCGCCAGAACGTCCAAGAGCTGAAGTGGCATATAAATTTAGGTTAATATCATAATTGTCTAAAGCTTCCTTTTGTTTATCGTGGTTATTACGTACGTAATCCTCTATGGTGCCTTCATAGTCTTTTTTTTCAACAAGTTCACGATAATTTGTAGCTATTGGTGAACCGTAGCAATCAGTACCTGATACAAATACGACATTGTCTTTACCTATTCTATCTCTCAAAAATCTTGCAAATATATCGGCAGGTATAAATACACCGCCTACGTGACCAAAGTGAAGTTCTTTATTACCATATGGCATACCTGCTGTAATAACTGCTTTTTTGGGAAACACAGGTCTTTTTATTTCTTTCATGTTATCATTCTCCTTCTTATTAAATTCTATGTAGTTATTAAGACATTACAAGAATGTTAATAAATAAAAAAATCGCTCCTACATATGTAGGGGCGATTGTATATTCGCGGTACCACCCTAGTTCATTAATACTAAGAGTATTAACCTCTATCAAGAGTAAAACATCTTTGTTCTGTAACGTGAACAAACGTTATAGCATCACCAATAAGGATCCGTATAAAGCTCCGAGGCTTGTTTCATTATACTCAAATTATTCCTTTTCAGCAATCAGGAACTCTCTATAAATTTAAATATAATTACTCTTCTCTTCATTGCCTTTGATAATAGACTTTTTTTTAGTATATTGATTATTATTAGTTTTGTCAAGATTAAATATACTAATGTCTATAATATTAAGAACTATAGATGAAATAGTTAATATGGCAAGTTCATTTTTACATAGCAAACCAGTAAGATAAAAAGATAAACATCTAAGAGATATATAAAATTCAGACAGAAATTGATAATCGTTATCAAAAATGATAAAATTAACATAGATACATTATTTAACAGACCTACATATATTTTTGTGAAAGAGGGGGATATATTATGAGTAACTTTACAGCAACTCACCAAGCTTTATTATTTGCATGGATATCTAGAGCGGTAGTAGATGAAGTAGGTTTTAAAGAAGGTGAGCGTATTATGAGAAAAGCTGTAAAAATTTACGCTATGCAAAGAGGTAGAAGGATGGCTCAAAGAGCTAAGTTGAATGGGGATGAACTTACGATGAATACCTATTTTGCATACGTAGAATATAAGCCAGCAAAAGGAGATTTTAAAAAGAAGTTAGTACAGAGAGCTCCAAATGCTAGGGTAAATGTATTCAAGTGCCCATATTACAACGTTTGGAAAGAGAATGGGCTGATGCCATATGGTCGGTTTTTTTGCTTAGAGGTAGATAAGGCTGTGGTTAAAGGGTTCAATAAAAATCTTAATGTAGATGTGCTTGGTACTACACCAAATGGTGCTGAATATTGTGATCTTATTTTTGAAGGGGGGAATTTGACACTAAAAAATATTTTAAAAATGGTTTATAAGAAGTTTAAGCTAAGGAAGACGGTAATAATGCCTTTTGAATATCATGTTGGACATACATATAAAACAATAAAAGAAGTAATATATGATGAGTTAGGAAGTAGAAGTAAAACTGAAGCTATCATGGAAAGAGCACTACAAGACTTTACTAAAAAATATGGACATGAGAGTACTGAAATAGTAAGAAAGTATGAAAATACAGATTTTAATAACATTTTAGAAAGAGAGATATCATCAATTGGCTAACAATGTTTATATATGATAGTTAACTCTACAAATGTCTGAAAAAATGTATGAATGAATAAGTATCAATAGTAACTAATTACATGAGAGAGTAATTTTAATTATATAGATTTTTAGAAAGCTGATAGGATATTTCTTATTGGCTTTATTTTTTATTAATAATTTTATATCGTACCATTAGCATTACTAAGTGTAATAGAACTTATGAGCTATAACTAAATCGTATGATATAATCTATATTATAATAAGGGTTTATTGATAGAGGAGGAAATATTATTAAAGTTTATAGACTATTAGGTATACTGACTACTTTACTGCAAAATAAAAAAGTTACTGCTCCTTACTTAGCAGAGAAGTTTGAAGTATCTAGGCGGACAATAAATAGAGATATAGAAGACATATGCAAGGCGGGAATACCTATAGTGACTACCCAAGGATTTGATGGTGGAATCTCTATAGCAAAGGGATATAAAATAGACAAATCTGTTTTTACGAAACAAGAAATAGAAGATGTTCTAACTGCACTCAAAGGACTATATAGTGTTTCGTATAACTCAAAATATGGAAGACTAATAGAAAAATTTCAGCCAAACAATAAAATATATTCACTTACTGAAAATATACTGATTGATTTATCATCACACTACAAAGATTCCTTAGCTCCGAAAATAGGTTTAATCAAGAGCGCTATAACTGATAGAAACCTAATAAGATTTAACTATTTTTATAGCAAAGGACAAGTAAGGAGAACTATAGAGCCTTATTTGGTTGTTTTTAGATGGTCATCATGGTATGTATTTGGTTATTGTACTGAGAAAAAAGGTTTTAGATTATTCAAATTAAATCGTTTATGGGAGCTTGAAAAACTAAAAGAATATTATGAAGAAAAAGAGTTCGATAATAAAGATGTTGATTTTAATAGGTTCTTTACAAATGAAATTAATTTAGTAGCCAAATTTGATCAGAAAACTAAATATCGCCTTATAGAAGATTACGGTATAAATTGTTTTACAATAGAGAGAGATGACAGATTACTATTTAAATGGGGATTTACAAATAGAGAAACGATGATTAGTTGGTTATTAGGGTTTGGCGATAGTGTAGAGGTCATAGAACCAGCAGAGATACGATATGAAATAATCAATAAAGCTAAAGATATCTTAAATAAATATAACTAACATGACATACTGTTGTCTTGTTCTATTGTTTAAAATTTAGTTAAAGGAGTGATAATTAATGATAGAATCAAGATGTGGAACTAAATGTTCAGAGTGTGAATATGTTAAGAAAGTGAACTGTAAGGGATGTATAGCCATTAATAAACCTTTTTGGGGAGAAAATTGTAGAGTTAAATCTTGTTGTGAGGATAAAGGATTAGAAAATTGTGGTATGTGTGAACAATTTCCCTGTGCTTTGTTAAATGAGTTCGCCTACGATGAAGAAGAAGGTGATAATGGTAAGAGGATAGAACATTGCAAGATATGGTGTAATATTAAAAAAGATAGTTAGGAAGGAGGCGAAACTATGAAAGTTGTACCTAACATGTATTTTCAAGGCGAATGTGAAGAAGCTTTAAAGTTATATGCTAGAGCATTTGATGGAGAAATCACTGTGTGTATGCATTTTAGAGATGCTGATGAAAGTGATTTTTGCATCAAAAATTTATCTGAAATAGAAAAAGAGTATATATATCATGCAGAGATGCTTGTTGGAGAGCTAAGATTTATGTTCTCTGATAACTTAGGTAAGCTTAAAAATGGTGAAGGTATATCTTTAGTTATGGTATTAGATACACCAAATGAAGTAAAAAAAGCATACGAAGTACTAAAAGAAGAGTCAAATATTATACAACCTATGAGAGAAACTACATATAGTAGTTGTTTTGTATCTCTCATAGATAAATTTGGTAAAAAATGGGTACTTATGACAGAGGATGAGTAAAAGGAGAGTAAAATGAAATATAAAAGTACAATGATAGTTGTCACAAATATAGGTAAGTCTAAAAAATTTTATTATGATGTACTTGGATTAGAGGTTATTAATGATTTTGGTGCTAACGTAACTTTAACTGGAGGTATTGCTCTGCAAACAAGAGATACATGGGCTACTTTTATCAACAAAAACGAAAAGGATATTGTTTTTGGAGGAAATGTAGTAGAACTTTATTTTGAAGAAGATGAATTTGATAGATTTATTCGGAAGCTGAATAATTTAAATGATATTAACTATGTACATCCTATAGTGGAGTACTCATGGGGACAGAGAGTTGTTCGATTTTATGACCCTGATAAGCATATAATTGAAGTTGGCGAAAATATGCATAAAGTTGCCAAAAGGTTTCTAGATAGTGGTCTGTCTATAGAGGAAACAGCTGTTAGAATGGATGTACCAATACAGTATATTAAATCATGTTTAAAATGACTAAATTTCAAGAACTAGAGATTAGTAATATAGCTTATATTATGGTTGAGGATTGTTTAGGTAGCTTAATGATGACTTTTGTATAGTATCCTTCACTGCTTTTGACAGATATACCGTATTCATTACCAAAACAAAGCTTTATTCTCTTGTTGATATTTTTAAGTCCTAGTTTAGTGGATAATTCATCTGACGAGAGGATTTTCTTTTCGTTTTTAAGGTGTTTTTTTAGTTCAGAAAGTATTTCTATATTTATGCCACCACCTGTATCAATAATTTCTAGATAGATATTATTATCTATCTTTTTTGTTTGTATTAATATTATAACTTTCTTTTTTGTTTTTTTTATTCCATATTTAAAGCAGTTTTCGATTATAGGTTGTAGCGTCATTTTAGGCACATAAATTTTATCTGTATTGTCTGTAATAACAACGTATTTAAATTTATCAGGAAATCTCAATCTCATAACCTTTATGTATTCGTAAGCACATGATAATTCTTCGTCTAAGTTAACAATAGTATCTTCTTTGACAGCGTATCTAAAAATCTTTGACATAGATAATGAAAGCTGTTCTATATCATATGCATTGTATATTAGAGATAAACTTCTTATAGTTTCTAGAGTATTGTATAAAAAATGTGGATTAATCTGGCTTTGATAGTATGAAAGTTTTGATTGGACATTAGAAAGTTCTAGTTGATAAAGTTCCCTTTGGGCATCTAGTAAAGCCTTGTTGGAGGTTTTGACCTTTTTCATCATTTTGTTTATGTGTATAGCAATATCGTTTATTTCGTTTTTGACATTAGAGTCAATGTCCTTGTATTGCTCCGAAGTTTCGTATTTATCTAGTTTTTTAGCAATAATTTCTACTGGTTTCGTTATAGCTCCTATAATTAATTTAGTGATAACAGCAAGAATCAAAAAACTTATGATACCAATTAATATAAATATAGGCTTGATAGGACTAGCTTTACTTAAAATTTTATTCTTAGGAATGAGTATTAAAGCTTTCCAGTTTGTGTTTGCTATAGGTTGTTCAAGGTAGAGGTATCTTACATCTTGAATTGATATATATTCATCATTAATTTCATTGAAAACAGGGTTATATACAGTGTTATCCATTGATTTGTTACTGGTCATTATATTTTTATCATTTATTAGAAGTATAGTTGCATCAAGCTCGTTAATGTCATTTAGCTTAAAAATATTATCTACAAATTTATAATTTATTATTGAGATAAAATATCCCTCTATATTATGTGTTTTACTATTATACACAGGACTTAAGCATCCAAAATAATATTTATTTGTCTTGTGATCATATATACTATCTGTAAAAAAACTAGATTTGTATTGATTATTACTTATATTATATTTGGTGTATATGTCATAAAACACAGTACTAGCTACATCATTATTACCAACAATGATTTTTTCACCGTTCAAAGGATATAAAACTATCCCTTCCATTGTATCATTAAATAAAGAATTAAATTTTGCATAACCGTTAATAAAATAATCTCTAGTTTCACGTTTATTTAATAGTCCTTCGTCTATTACTTTATTGATTTCAAGAATATACGAGTAGTTGTTATTATTGACCATTATACTATTTAGGACAGTATTGATATTTCCTTCTATTACGTAGGTATTTGCTTTATAATAAGATTTTGTTCTTTCTATAAGAATATTGCCAATCATAGATAGCACAATCGATGAAGAAGTGACTAGTATAAAGACAATCATTATAATCATAAATTTGATTTGATTACGAATCTTGAAATCTATAAATTTTTTCATAGGGACTCCTTCCTATAAATTCGAGGGGTTTTACCAGTGATTTTTTTAAATTGTTTAGTAAAATAGCAATAGTCGCTATACCCACACTTATTTGCAACCTGAGATATTGAGTCACTTTCATTTATTAAGAGGAAACATGCTTTTTTTATTCTTAGCTCTAGGATATAATCAGTAAAGGTTTTCCCAAGTTTTCTCTTTATCAATTCACTAATATAATTTTGGTTGTAATAAAATTTATGCGCTATATCACTTAAATAAATGGTTTCTAAATAATTGGCGTGGATATAAGATAAAATCTTATCAAAAATATCTTTATCACTATTGTGGCTTATTTTTTTATTAATCCTAAAACTGTTATCAACAAAGTCGTATAAGAAATGCGATAAGTTATCAATATCTTTGTACTCAGCTATGATTTCATTGTAAGTTTTGTGCTCAAATTGACTAGACATTAAATTAGTGAAGTTAAAGTATTGTATACTGTTTGATAGGTAGTTATATAGTAGAGTTACTTCTAATATAGAGAGTTTATTATTTCTAATAAAACTAGTAAAGCTACCAGCTAGTGAAAGTATATTTTCTAAGCTATTTAAATTGTTTATACATGATTTTACGATATTAAATATATTTATATGAGGAAGCTTATACTTGAATATATTCTTATCTTTATATATAAAGATATTGTTTATAGCAATATCAGCTTCGGTATATGTTTTATAAGGCGATATATCTTGACTATAAAAATTACTAATACCTAGCAGAAAACTATCTGTTTTTATTTTAAAGATTTGATTGGTCAAATCTTTGTTGGTATTAACAAAATATACTCTTTTACCGTTGCCTATAGTTAACACTATATAGTTACAATTATCAAGCATCTCTATAAGGGAATAATGTATAATATCTGTTTTTACTATTAGTGTCTGAAAACCAGTGTATTTAATTTCTTGATTGTTGATATTAAAAAGCTTTACATGAGTTGATATCTTTGTGTTAGTCAGTAAATTTTCGATTACTTCAAATGGGAAGTCAAGCTTATTTTTTGATTTGATAGTCATTACTAGATTAGACATTATGTTGTCAAGCTCGGATCTGTCTATAGGTTTTAATAAGTAATAAAATGCACTATATTTCATTGCATTTTGAATGTACTCAAAGTCATCGTAACCACTGATTACAACAAATTGACTTGTATTTCCATTTAATCGTGCTGTTTTCATTAAATCAATACCAGATATATCTCCCATATTAATATCTGTAAATACTATATCAGGATTGTTTTGCATGATATATTCTAATGCTACCTGTGCATCCGAAGACACTAAATCAACGTATGCACCATATTGATTCCAATTACAGCTTTTCTCTATTCCTCTTGCAATTAAAGGTTCATCATCAATAATAACAACAGAGTACAATATACCACCACCATTTATTGACTTTATATTATAAGTATACTCAAAAAAACATATCCACACAACGAGTTTTATAGCTTGTTTATTAAATATCTGAAAAATATACAAATTATATCTGAATATATTACTATAATTCGTAAATCAGTCAAAGTATAATTTTAAATAGAGTTACTGAGTATATCATAAATGAAAGAGGTGTTTTATGTATAGAGTAAGTAAATTTATAGTAAATCATACTAAGGCTATAATAGCACTGTATTTAGTGCTTATGATTATAGGCGGGATATTGTCAACACAGGTGAGCATAAATCTTAACAATGCATCATATTTACCTGATTCTATGAATTCAAAAAAAGCAGTTATAAAACTAGGCGAAGAATTTGGAATAAAGGGAGTAGCGCTTATCTTACTTGAACATAAAGAGATATACGAAGTAGAAGAAATTAAAAACAACATAAAAAAAATACAAGGAGTAAAGGACGTAATATGGCTTGATGATTTTACAGATATAAATATGCCTTTAGAATTTATAGATAAAGAATATATAAAACAGTTTTATAAAAATAAAAATGCTTTATTACAGGTGTTATTTGAAGATATTGATGAGAGTGAGGATACCCATAAAGGGATAGAGGAAATAGAAACAATAATAGATAGTGATTCGTATATAAGCGGGACATCTATTATGTCAAAAAATATGATAGATAGGTCAAATAGAGAAGTTATAATATATTCATTAGTTGCTGTAGCGTTGGTACTAATAATACTGTTAATCTCTACATCTTCGTGGATAGAACCATTTATATTTATAACAACTATCATAGTTTCTATACTCATAAATATGGGACTCAATATATTTAAGGGAGAAGTGTCCCAAGTAACATATTCAGCAGCTAGCATACTTCAATTCGCAGTGTCTATGGACTATATGATATTTTTACTCCATAGATTCCATGATGAGAGAAAAAAAGTTTCTACTGTGAAAGAAGCCATGATTAATAGCTTAATGTTATCATATAAATCTATAGTTGCAAGCGGTGTTACAACTATAGCTGGTTTCATAGCTCTAACATTTATGGATTTTGGGATAGGAAAGGATCTAGGGTTTGTACTTGCAAGAGGTGTGTTTTTAAGCCTTATAACAGTATTGACGTTTTTACCTGCTACTATAGTGATACTTGAAAAGTGGATAGAAAAGTTCAGACACAAGGAGATAGCGCCTAAATTTAATTATGTATCACGTATACCGGGTAAAGGAAGGTATGCATTTGTAATAATATTGTTTGTCTTAGCTGGATTGTTTTATTTAGCTCAGTCAAACATTGAGTATTACTACGATAATAGTAATGTTCTGCCGATAGAAGATTCTTCTTTAATAGCTAGAGACAAGATAAACGAAGAATATGGAAACATGAATAAAAACATCATCATAATACCAAGTGGAGATGATTTAAAGGAAAGTAGCTTAGTCAAGGAGCTAAGTAATTCAAGGTATATAAACAATATAGAAAGTCTTTATTCTATTACTAAAAATGTGATTGCTGATTTTATGATACCAAAAGAAATTAAGGACAAATTCACAAACGGTAAGTATTCCATTATTAATATTAATCTTAGCACAGGTGTCGAAGACAAAGAGGCTTTTGAGGCTACCTTTAGCATACGAAATATAGTAGGTAGTTATTATAAAGAATACTATATTGCTGGAGAAGCATTTACTTATAAAGACTTAAAAGATGTTACGGATAATGATTTTTACTTGATCAATATAATATCAATAGTTTTTATACTAATTATACTTATGGTAACATTCAAATCAATTTTAATACCTTTCATTGCAGTGTTTGTAATAGAAGCTTCTATATGGATTAATGTAGGTATGGCTTATTTTCTACAATCTAAGATGAGCTTTATAAGCTTTATCATCATAGGGGCTATACAGTTAGGTGCAACAGTTGATTATGCAATATTGTATATAAATAGATATAAAGAAAATCGTGAAAGCATGACACCTATAGAAGCGGCTAAGGAAACTTTCAGAAATACAGCAAAGTCAATACTAGTCAGTGGTAGTATCCTAGTAACAGCAACATTTAGTATATATTTTATAGCTACTATAAGAACTGCTTCTGAGATTTGCTTACTAATTGGAAGAGGAGGAATCATTAGTATGTTTAATGTATTATTTGTTTTACCAGGATTCTTGATAATAGCTGATTCTTTAATAAGTAAAATAACTGTTAAGTGGAAGATAAATAATCATATTAGATAATATGGGGAGTGAGTTTAATGAGTTGTAAAAAGAGTATTTTAATAGCTTTGATGCTAGTTTTATCTTTATTAGTCAGCAATGCTTACGCTTTTTCTGAAGGTTCAGGAATAAAGTTAAACAAGGACGAGACAATTTATACAATGCTCAATTATGATGGTTCTGTAAAAGAGCAAAAGGTAATTAATCATTTTTTTGAAATAAAAGAAAACACTGTCACAGATTATGGTAGCTATTTAAAAGTAAGACCTCTTAAAAGAACACCACAGCCAAAGATAGAAAAAAATAAGACTATATGGGATACTTCGGATTATATAGGCAAAGATTTCTATTATGAAGGATTAATTAATAAAGAGCTACCTTTTGATTTTAAGATAAAATACTATTTGAATAATAAGCTAATAAATGCAGATAAATTAGCAGGGCAAGAGGGTATTGTGAAAATAGTAATTGATGTAACCAAAAATGAAAATTGTAATGAGATTTTTCAATCAAATTACATGGCTCAGATTACGTTTAAACTTGATTTAGATAATATTAAAATAGCAAGCCAAAACGGTGGCATTAACACTGTTGTAGGTAAATACTCAACTCTTACTTATGCAGTAATGCAAAGTCAATCTAAAACAATAGAGCTTGTGTTAAAGGCAAAAAAGTTTAGTCTAGAACCAATAAATATAGCTATAATAAAAAGTTCTTTAGGTAATTATGGCATAGGAGATATGGCAAGCGGTATTAGCGATTTAAGAGAAGGTTCACTAACGTTAGTAAAGGGATCAAAAACATTGAACGATGGAATAGTAGATTTATCAAGAGGAATAGAGGATCTAGCAGTAGGTGTTAGTGATTTGTCTAATGGATTAAATGACTTAGATGAAGGATTATCAAAATATAAAGAAGGATTAGTAGCTTATAAAAATGGAGTAGTAGCTACTACTAAAGAGGTTAATAATCTAGGTATTCAGTTAGATAATATTAACGATCAAGGTAACGTTATAGCTAAAGGTTATGATGAAATCTATGCAGGAATGAAAGGTATAGGAGATAGTCAGCTGGAATTGATAAAGTTAGCTAATGAGCTTATTGATAGTTCAGATCCAAGGGTTCAGAATCTAGCCAAAGGAGTATTAGCTAACAACGCAAAAATAAAACAGATGACATCAGTACTCAAGAAATCAAATGAAGGATTAAAAGCATTTACAGATGGGGTAGATAACATAACTAAAGGACTTACTATACTGAATAAAGGCGCAGGTGCATTACCAGTAAAGATGAATAAACTTATAGATGGATATATACCACTATATAAAGGATATACTGACGTTAACAAAGGGCTAAAAGGCACAAAAAACGGAATAAATAAAATGAGCAAAGAAGTAAGAGCTATACCAACTAATATTAGTAAATTGATAAATGGGCAAGAAAAAATAGCTAATGGTATAGTAGAGTTTAGTGACAATTTAGAAAGCACATTTGTAAGTAATAAAAAAGAAGAGATAGTTTCTTTTGTAGAAAGTAGCCTGCAAGTCAATACTGTTTCATTTGTATTAAAGACACCGCCAATAGAGGAAACTAACGATAAGTCAACCAATATATATAATAACTCGAAAAGAAAGCAATCGTGGTATGTAAAATTGTGGAGAAGATTTTTAGATTTATTTAATTAATAGGATATTAAAACAAGATATAGCTCTCTCTTATATAAAAAATACTGTTCGGATTTTTTGTATAATTAAAGGAAAAAGGAATCTTCGATGAAATCAAGTAAAAGATAAGTATGATTTAAATAAGAATTGAATTAATATTATCAATAATATACATTTTAGTATTTAAATTACTAAATGTATAGGTCGCTAGAAAAACAAGAGTTTGTATAAAATTGTGGATGACATTATGTTTTGGATAGTTATTTTTCTTAGAGAAATAACTATTGCCTTCTGTATAATGGTTAGCAAACTATACTACACAAATGGGGATAGATATTTTTTATTTTAATGGTAACATATGATACTTGTTTATATAACTCAATATGATATTATAAAGATAATAAAGCACTTAATTGTTAATAATTTATTAAATTGAGGATGGATAGATAATGTATGAAAAATGGGTAAATCAGCTTATTAAAGTGGAGTTATTTAAAAATATTGATAAAAATGAACTAAATAAAATATTGTGTTGTTTGCAACCTACCATAAAATCATATAAAAAGAAAGACATAATAACTATTGAAAAAAGAGAACTTATTGGAATAGGCATAGTACTTGAAGGAGAAGTAATAGTTGGCAAAGATACATTAGCTGGAGATAGAGTGATGATAGCAAGATTAAATAAGGGTGAATTATTTGGAGAAGTAGCTGCCTTTACAAATGATGGATGGTTAGCGACTGTTATAGCAAACACAGATTGCACTATTTTGTTTTTTCCTCCACACCAAATAGTAGGCGTATGTAGGCATTCATGTGATGGTCATAGAAAGCTAATTCAGAACATGTTGCAAATCGTTGCAAAAAAAGCATTTGTTTTGAATAAAAAAGTAGAAATGCTTTCACTCAAAAGTATTAGGAAAAAAATTAGCAACTATTTACTTGGTCAATTTGCTCGTAAAAAAACATTAAGCTTTGAGATACCACTTAAAAGAAATGAATTAGCTGAATATCTATTAGTATCAAGACCGTCACTTTCGAGGGAATTAATCAATATGAAAGAAGAGGGGATTATAGATTTTTATAGGAACTCTTTTAAAATAGTTGATATAGATAGATTAAAGAGATGTTTATAGAATAAATTAGATGTTAAAAACCCATCAAGTTTCGGATTATAGAAAAAAACCAATTGTTGCGTTGTATTCAATAAGAATCTATGCTACTTAATTTTAATACCACTCCCAATTTGAATTTTTACTACAGTCTGTATCTTGATGACTTTGTCATCAATCTAAATGAGATGCTAAAGATGCATCTCGTTTATTATTTTTTTGTAAAAACACCTATGTTATCTTTAACAGGTGTTATTTTTATTTAGAACACGATATATTTCGGTTATTTAAAAACTAAAACTTTAGCATTTTTATTATGCAAAAATGAGAATACTAACTATGACATTAAATAATCAAATGGTAACATAGGATACCGAATATTTGTTTTTTTGATGTTAAACTATTATTAAATTAACAGAGAGTGAGGAATATAAAATGGCAAATAAATACTTTGATATAAAAGATTCTTTATATGATGTAACTCAAAAATATAAAGAGTCAATAGATTTATTAAAATCAGTAGGTATAGATAATATAGAAGATGAAAACATGAGATCTACAATAGGTAAATCTATCTCATTAGAAGATGCCCTAAGACTAAAGAAAATAGCAGTAGATACTTTCCAGTCGCAGCTTATAGAGAGAATCGAAAATAATGAAAAATCTCTTAAAAAAGAAATATCAGAAAAGAATGCTGTGAAAATAGCTGGGATTTTGCCTTGTCCAGTTAGAGTCCCATTAACAGAAGCTTTTGAAGAATGGATAGAAGAAAAAAAATTAGATTATCCGTTGGATTATGAGTTGAAAGCTGCATCAATGGGTATTGAATGGATAAAAGATGCTTTGAAAAATCAGTCAAAAGATAGCCTTTCAGATATATTTATATCAGCTGGATTTGATTTGTTCTTTGATAAGAAATTATTTGGTAAATATAAATCTGAAAACTTGTTTAAAGATTTAACAGATTTTGAAAATTATAATGAGGATTTTCATAACGATTATATCCAGTTACAAGACCCAAACAGACAATATTCAATGATTGGTGTTGTACCAGCAGTATTCTTAGTAAACCAACAAGAGTTACAAGGTAGAAAAATACCAACAAGTTGGGAAGATATTATAAATGGAGAATATAAAAATAGTGTGAGTTTACCTATAGGTGACTTTGATTTATTCAATGCCATCTTGTTAAACATATATAAGAATTATGGTGAAGATGGAGTAAGGCGATTAGGACAATGTCTACAAAGAAGCATGCATCCATCGGAAATGGTGAAATCTCATACAAAGAAATACGAAAGACCCGTAGTAACGATAATGCCGTATTTCTTCACAAAAATGATTAAAAAAGGTGGCCCTATGGTAGCAGTATGGCCAAAAGATGGAGCTATAATAAGTCCGATATTTATGTTAAGCAAAAAAGATAAAGAAGACAAACTGAAACCTATAGTTGATTTCTTTGCTTCAAAAGAAATAGGTGAAATTTTATCTCACAACGGTAAATTCCCTAGTGTCAATCCAGAGGTTAATAATATGATAACAAAAGAAAACAAATATATGTGGTTGGGTTGGGATTATATAAAAGAACATGATATTTCAACATTAATAAAAAAATGCGAAGAGATATTTAATAATGCAGTAAAAGGAGATGATTGATTATGAATTTAGTGACTATTTCAGGGCCTCCTTCTTCTGGAAAAACTTCAGTAATACTAAAAGCAATTGATGCAATCAAAAAAAGAGGGTTAAAAGTAGGTGTAGTTAAATTTGATTGCTTATATACAGATGATGATGTGCTGTACGAAAAAGCTGGGATACCTGTAAAGAAAGGATTATCTGGTTCATTGTGTCCAGACCATTATTTTGCAAGTAATATTGAAGAAGTTACAAAATGGGGAGTAAAGGAGAAGTTCGACCTTCTTATAACAGAGAGTGCAGGACTATGTAATAGATGTTCACCATATATGAAAGGAATAAAAGCAGTATGTATAATAGATAATCTAAGTGGTATTAATACACCAAAGAAAATAGGTCCAATGTTAAAAACAGCAGATATTATTGTTATAACTAAAGGCGATATAGTGTCACAAGCAGAAAGAGAGGTTTTTGCATCCAGAGTAAACTCAGTGAACCCTCAAGCGACAATAATTTTTGTAAACGGATTGACTGGGCAAGGTGCTTTTGAGCTAAGTACGCTAGTATATGAC
This sequence comes from Clostridiaceae bacterium M8S5, assembly GCA_029227815.1. Classification (GTDB taxonomy): domain Bacteria; phylum Bacillota; class Clostridia; order Tissierellales; family MCWD3; genus Abyssisolibacter. The sequence goes on from CP118523.1 coordinate 328,115, forward strand.
AAAGATGAAAATATAGAAACTGTCAAAGGTAGAGAACTAAAATTCCCTATGCCATCAGCGTTATGTTCATATTGTTTGGGTGAAACAAGAATAGGGGAGGAGTACCAAATGGGTAATGTCAGAAAAATGAAAATGGGTGATAAAGATGATAAGCATAAATAAACTTGAAAAAATGAAAATTAAAGATTTGGAAAAAAGGTACCCATTTATATTATCTTTTTTTGAAAACAATAAGCTAGATGTTGAAAATCATCAAGAATGTACATTTGAGGAATTTTTAAACTCATTTAGTGAAGAAGATATTGAAGAATGGGCAATAGATATACCAAAAATGAGAGCAGATTTAGAAGCATATGTGAATCAGATGGTTGAGTTTTTGGGACTGGATAAAGATAGTGTTGATCAGGTAACGATTATAGCTGGTAAAGATAAGCAAGGCAATAAAGAAAATTTTGGAGAACTAGTTATCAATAAGAGTGAAATAGTTTCTATTGTTGGGCCTACAGGTTCAGGAAAAAGTAGATTGCTAGCAGATATAGAGTGGGCAGCAAATAAAGATACACCTACAGAAAGAGCTATATTGATTAATGGAGAATTACCAGATAAGAGTATCAGGTTTTCTACAAGTAACAAATTGGTGGCTCAGTTATCACAAAATATGAACTTTGTAATGGACTTAACTGTAAAGGAATTTCTTGAGTTACATGCCAAAAGTAGAATGATAGATAACGAAGAAGAAGTTATACAGAAAATAATAGAAGCAGCTAATAAGTTGGCTGGCGAGAAGTTCAATTTAGACACACCAATTACAGGATTAAGTGGAGGACAGTCAAGAGCCTTGATGATAGCTGATACAGCAATACTCAGTACTTCACCCATAGTGCTTATAGACGAGATAGAAAATGCAGGAATAGATAGAAAAAGAGCCTTAAATCTACTTGTCAATGAAGAAAAAATAGTCCTTATGGCTACACATGATCCAAGTCTAGCACTTATGGCAGATAAGAGAATCGTAATAAAAAATGGTGGAATCCACAGTGTTATAGAAACAGGTAGTGACGAAAAAAAAATATTGAGCAAATTGGATGAGATAGATCAATTTGTAACAAATATGAGGACTAAATTAAGAAAAGGTGAAATTTTAGAAGTAACTGACTAGTTCATGGAATTGAAAAAACTAAAAAATATTAAAAATCAGGAGAGGTGGAGTATAAATGCACGAAGGATGTAGTGGAAGCTTTGAAAATGGTAAACAAATAGTAGATAAAATTAGAATGATGGGATTTGACAAACAATCTTTACCTATGCCATTCGAGATAGAATGTAAAGGATGCGAAAAAACTTTTGAGATGAATACTTTTGAAGACAAATGCCCTCACTGTGGTATGGTTCATGGAGTGACACCTTGCCATGCTTTTGATCCAGCTAATGTAAAAGCAGCAGGTAAAGATTATTAAAAAATATAAAAATGGTAACATGAGATACCGAAATAATACCTAAAATGGCTTATTATAGAGATAGAAAAAATAATTTGAATATGATTTTTAAAGGGAGGTTTTCAAATGAGTATGTTTTGCTATCAATGTCAGGAAACTGCAAAAGGAACAGGTTGTACAATTAAGGGTGTCTGTGGTAAAACTGAGGTAGTTTCAAATTTACAAGATTTAATGATTTATACATTAAAGGGTATCGCAATATTACAACAAAAAGGATTAGAGAAAGGAATCAGATTTCCTAAAGCAAATCACTTTATGCTAAATGGTCTATTTATGACGATTACAAATGCCAATTTTGATGATAATGCTTTTGTTGTTAAAATAAAAGAAGCGTTAGCGCTAAGAGAAGAAATTAGAGGAGAACTAGTAGCAAAAGGAGTAGTATTAGGAGAATTGCATGATGCTGCAACATTTGTAGCTAATAGTGATTCAGAAATCAAAGCAAAAGCTGATTCTATTGAAGTAAGTATACTAGCTACTGAGAATGAAGATGTACGTTCATTAAGAGAGCTAATAGTATACGGAGTTAAAGGTATGGCTGCGTATGCAGATCATGCACTGACTTTAGGAAAAGAAAATGAAGAAGTTTATGATTTTATAATAAAAGCTTTAGTTGCAACATTAGATGATAGTTTAAGCGCAGATGAATTAGTGGCATTAACTTTAGAAGCAGGTAAATTTGGAGTAGATACAATGGCTATGCTAGATGCTGCTAATACAGGAGCTTATGGAAATCCAGAGATTACAGAAGTAAATATCGGGGTTAGAAACAATCCAGCGATATTAATATCAGGACATGATTTAAAAGACTTAGAGGAACTATTAGAGCAAACAAAAGGAACAGGAGTAGATGTGTATACACATGGAGAAATGTTACCAGCACACTATTATCCATTCTTCAAGAAATATGAAAACTTCATAGGAAATTATGGTAATGCATGGTGGAAGCAAAATGAAGAATTCAACACATTTAATGGACCGATTCTTTTCACTACTAACTGTATTATACCACCAAAAGATAGTTATGCTGATAGAGTGTATACAACTGGAGCTACTGGTTACCCAGGTTTTAAACACATTGAATCTGTTGGTGGTAAGAAAGATTTCACAGAAATAATAGAGCATGCTAAAAAATTACCATCACCAACAGAAATAGAGAATGGTAAAATCGTCGGTGGATTTGCACATGCACAAGTATTTGCTTTAGCTGATAAGGTAGTAGAAGCAGTTAAAACAGGTGCAATCAAGAAGTTCTTTGTAATGGCTGGTTGTGATGGAAGAATGAAATCAAGAAGTTACTACGAAGATTTTGCAGAAAAATTACCAAAAGACACTGTAATATTAACAGCTGGATGTGCTAAATACAGATACAATAAGCTTGATTTAGGCGATATTGGTGGAATACCAAGAGTACTAGATGCTGGTCAATGTAATGATTCATATTCATTAGCAGTAATAGCACTTAAACTAAAAGAAGTATTTGAATTAGAAGATGTAAATGAACTACCGATAGCATACAATATTGCATGGTATGAGCAAAAAGCAGTAATAGTATTACTAGCATTACTATATCTAGGGGTAAAAAACATACACTTAGGGCCAACATTGCCAGGATTTTTATCTCCAAATGTAGCTAAAGTACTAGTTGAGAACTTTGGAATAGGTGGAATAGGAACTGTAAAAGAAGACTTAGAAATGTTTTTAGGATAGAAAGATTAGCAATTATTAACAATAAAAAGGAACTGTTTAAATTAAACAGTTCCTTTTTATTTTTTTATAGTGTAATTTATATACCCTGTATTTTGATTAACCAATGACTTTCCTTAAAATTAAAAAGCAATCTAAGTTTTTTTATTTTTATAGTGTTTTCTTGCTTTTGCTCTATTTCCACAGTACTTCATAGAGCACCATTTCCTGCTCTTGTTTTTACTCATGTCTAAAAATAGCCATCCACAACAAGCATCATCGCATAATTTTAATCTATCAAGTTTATCAGAAGTAAGTAAAGAAACAGCATCCTTAACAATAAATGAAAACATACAATCTAAATCATTAGTGTGATTTTTCTCCCATACAAATGTATTATTTTTATACTTTAGCTGTGAAAAAGCCATAGTTTTATTTATCTCGCTGTTGAGAACTTCAATATCACTTTGCTTTGGAGTATTATTAGATATTACCGCAAGAAATATTTTAAATAGAGCTTCTCTTAAGACGATAGCACGTTTTAAAACATTTGATGATTCTATGTTATTTTCATTACCTTTTTTGGTAAGATGATTAGCTACATCTATATCTAAAATATTTACTCTAGTACACCATTTAACAAAGTTGTTATAGCTTGTAAATCGCTCTATATACATACTTTCATTAAGGTGATTTTCAATTGTATTTACGAAATCAAGACATAATCGTTCTCCGAGAATAACTAAATTTTCTATCATTTTCATTCTCCTTTGATAATAGTATATCTCAGTTTACTATAACATATTTGAAATAACGGTTCAATATTATAGTAGTCAGTCATAGTGATGCAAAGTTCCTTTTTTAAATACTGTCATACTCTGAGAACATCTAACTCATTACTTAATTTTATATTCTATTAGTTACATAGAGTATTATAACCATCAAAAACAATTTGACAGGTTATAATAAGCGTGTTAAAATTATGATAATAAAATTAAAGGAGGGACGAATTAATGATAGCTTATTGTGGCATTGATTGTAGTAAGTGTGAAGCTTATTTAGGAACGATTGAGGTAGATCATTCAAAGCTCAAAGAAGTAGGAGATGATTTTATAAGTGGAAAGTTCAAACCTGAGGATTGGGTATGCTTAGGATGTAAACCTGAGAATCAACAAATAATCGCTAAATATTGCAAGAAGTGTACTGTTAGAACATGTGCTATAGAAAAGGGATTGCAAAACTGTGCTGTGTGTGATAGTTATGAGGGCTGTGAGAAGTTATCGGAGATAATAAAGGAATCTAATCCAGATCTTGAAAACAACAATCTTCTTAAAAGAATGAATTTACTTCGTAAGGGATATTTGAATTCAAAATAAATAATAAAGAAAATAGAAATATTGAGCCTTTAACCGAATTATTTTCAACTCTTTTAAAATGTAAACACCTATTTTTTAATTTCAATAATGATAAAATAGGTGTTTTAAATTTGTGAATGGAAAGTAATTATTAATAATGAATATAGAGATATACGACAAAACTAAAAATGCTAATATACTTTTTTATATCAGCATGAAGATTCATAAGTATAAAGTTTACTAGTATTCAAATCTAAATTATTTGGAGCATTTTATTTGAGTAGTTTATTTAATAACATATTAAAATTAACCTGTTATACTTATGAGTTTATATTGGTATTCTTCAAGTCAATATTTCATCCAGAAAATTCTTGCATCAAAAGACAAAGAAACGGCTGAATTTTCTTATTTGTTCACAGGAGTAAGTTATGTTGTCTATGGAATTATTCTAGTTATAATTGGATTGGCTGTTTATGGAATAAACCCAAATTCAAACTCGGTAGATAGCGTCTTTCATTCATTAAAAAATAAAGTAACGGGAAGGGCATGTATGGCCTTTTACGTTTATTTTACACTAAATATATGATTTGAGCGATTTCCCCCTTAACTTAAAATAAACACTAGTTAGCCTTTAATCTTTTTTCGTGAATTTAAGAAATATTAATTTTTGCACAAAAATAAAATAATAAGTAAACTCTTCACTGATAATATAATATTTGGTATAATAAAGCTAAAATTACAATGCTTAGTATAGAGTGCTATTGATATATTTGAATTACTATGGGGGAAAGATGATGAAGATTAATCGATTACTACAAATCATAATACTATTAATAAATAAAAAAGATATAACAGTGAGGTATCTAGCCGAGCAATTCAATGTTTCTAAAAAGACAATATATCGTGACCTAGAGACTCTTATAACATCAGGTATACCAGTATGCTATGGAGAAAATCAAAAGGGAACGGTCTACTTGGTAGAAGGATATTCATTAAAGTATGCATTCTTACCAACTGGTGAGGGAAAACGTATGGTTTTTGATGCCGAAGCTTTGGGCATGTCAAAAACAATAGATATCAAAAACATGATGAATGATTATAGTGAAGTATGGAAAGCTTTTATAAATCATAGAAATATTAATACATCTCAAATACGACGTGAGATTCTTCAATCATGGGTAAGATGTCAAGGTCAGAAAGTACGCTTATACGATATTGATATTGAAAGCCTTGTAAAGCCTGATGAATTTAAAGATTATGTTGTAGAATACCTTGATGAGTGTAAAGAAGAGGGTTTTGAAACATTTAACATAATAGTCAAGAATTTAGATTTAGATATTAGTATATATGATGCACATGCTAAGCTTAAATACATCTTTAATGTTAATTATCTATACGAAGATTTATACCCTAAAAAAGGACACATAAAAAATGCGTCTGAAAATGAAGTAGGGACCAATGCTACGAGCTTAGCTCTTATTGAAAACAAACCATGCATGGTATTTGGACCAGAACATTACAATAATGAGTTCCATAAATACTGTAGTGTAGCTGCACCAATATACAATAAATCAACAATAATAGGAACAGTAAATGCTTGCTTTGTACACACCTCCATAACAGCTGATACTCTAAATATAATATACAGTTTAGCGCGACTTTATGAGTTGTTAATTGTCCATAGAGAAAAAACATATACAAACAAAGATCTTCACGAACACTTTGTTAGGTCAAATAAATCACAGAATAACGATATAGAGACATTAGATAATATATGGGGAGTATCAAAGAAATGGCAAGTAGTAAAAGATATTGCCAAATCAATGTCAATGCTTGACTGTGCAATGGTTATAAGTGGAGAAAAAGGGATTGGAAAAAAGACACTAGCTCGTTGTATACATAATGAAAGCAAGAGGAAAAGTGCACCATGTATTATATTTGATTGCAAAGCATTTAAAGCAGACGCGCTTGAGCGGATAATGTTTGGATGTGAATCATCGTCGTATAATAATGAAGAAAAGGGTATTATAGAGAATGCAACAGGTGGCACTCTTATATTGCAGAACATAGAGTATTTATCAACTGATGCACAAAAACAGTTATATAATTTTTTGATTAATGGGAAAATAAGGCGGGTTGGTTCTAAAAAATTTTTTAATTTTGATGTGAGAATAATAGTTTGCTATCAAACAAATATAGATGTGCTTATATATGAACCTCTTTGGAATTACTTAAATATTGTGCAGATAGCAATTCCTCCATTAAGAGAAAGAAAAGAAGATATCCGAAACCTTATAGATAAAAAGATGACATTATCAATAGATCATAAAACAATAAAAAAGAAAGACATTTATTATTTAATGGGATATTTAGAATCATATCCTTGGAAAAGAAATATTACTGAATTATTTGATACGTATAAAAGTTTGATTGATTTAGCATCAACTTCAAAAGAGAAAAATTTAAAGCAACTACTTTTCCAAATAATGAACGATAAATAACAAAAGAAATGACACAAAAATAAAGACTCAATTAGGCTATTTCATCAAATAGCTCTAATAGGGTCTTTTATATTGCTCTTGTACATTTTTTATATTGTTAAAATTCTTTAGTGACATAACGGGGTAAAAACCTAGTGATAATATTTATATACAGTATTGATTTTTATTTTCTAAATAAATTTGAAGGGAGGATATTATGATCAATAATGCCGTATTCTCAGATTTTAATTTTAAATTAGCAATAATACAAGAATTAATGTATGAACAAAAAAAGCTGAGCCCACAGTTTGATTTATATGAATTTGTGGAAAATTATAAAGGCAGAGAGATAAATATAGAAGAAGAAGGATATGATATAATACCTGAAGTAAAAGAGTATTTTGAAAAGTTAACTGTACCGAAGGAATTATTAGATGATATAACCGATATTTATCAAGATGAAGGCAATGATATTTATATGCAGTTATGTCCTTTTTGGAATGGTGGGAATGGAATATTTACTATAGAAACTACAGACGATTTTAGTTTATTATCAAACTTAGAAAGTGTAACACTATTTTATTATGACAATCCAGACGTATTTAAGGTATTAAGAAAGAAAGGTATTGGAGTTAATTGGCTATAGGTTTATATTTTATGTAGGGACTATCAAATGAGATATGTTCCTTTTTTTATGTTATAATAATGTTAATTGAAAGTAGAAATTATAAAGGTTGACACTCGGATTAGGCTAAACCTAACAGTTATAGAGTGCGAAAGGAGCGTGTTTAATGACAGTAGACAAAAAGATCATACTTAGAAATTTTAAAGTAGAGGATATAGACGATTACTATGACTTAATGCATCCTAGTAGAGAGTATCATAAATTCAATGGCCCGTATTATAAAAAAGCAAATGAAGAAGAACTGAGAGAATACTTAGAAAAAATGAGAAAAAAACTGACAAACAATGACAATAGTATACATGAAAAAAAGAAAATAATAGCTGATAAAAATACAGATGAGATTATAGGTGAGGTATCATGGTATTGGAAATCAGAAGAAACGTTTTGGATGGAAATTGGTATTGTTGTTTTTAATGAAAACTATTGGGGAAAAGGTATAGGATATCAAGCATTACCAATATGGATTGATGAACTGTTTGATCGCTATAAGAAAATAGTTAGACTAGGGCTTACTACATGGTCAGGAAACAAAAGAATGATGAAGCTAGCACAAAAGATTGGATTTAAGTGTGAAGCTGTTTATAGAAACGCAAGAATAGTAAAAGGAAAGTATTATGATTCTGTAAGCTATGGAGTTTTACGAGAAGAATGGAATAAGATAGGTAAATTATGTAAAGTACGTTAAAGGAGGAGAAAATGGGATTTGATGGAATAAAGCAACCTAAAATAATCCAAATCAATAATTGGTTACAATTAAGGAGACCTGATGATAAAGAATGGAAAAAAGCAATCGAATGGTACAATAATGAGAAAGTCATGTATTATTCAGAGGGGATTACTGATAAAATATATGATATGTATATAATAGAGAGAATGTATACTTATCTAAGTAAAATAGGGGAATTATATTTTATTGAAACATTAGATGATGGTAAGTGGCAAAGTATAGGTGATGTAACTCTAGCTGAATCTAATCTCCCAATAGTAATCGGACAAGAAAGGTTTTGGGGTCTTGGAATAGGTAAAAAAGTAGTAACCAAGTTGCTTGAAAGAGCGACACAAATAGGTATAAGAGAAATAACAATAGAAATATATAGCTATAACGAGAGGTCTAAAAGGTTATTTGAGTCACTAGGTTTTATAAAAATAGGAGAGACTGAAAAAGGAGAGAGCTATAGCATAAAATTATAATAGCCAAGGTTAATTATGATTACCTAATCATAATTTGACCTTGGCTTAATTGAATGTTAATAGTCTATATTTTTTTCAGTTGAAGATACTACTACTGCACAAGAAGCATCTCCAACAACATTTACGCATGTCCTTGCCATGTCTAGGATTCTATCTATTCCAGCAATTAATACGATACCATCTAATGGTAAACCTACTGACTGCAACACTAGAGTAAGCATTATAAGACCACCACCAGGGATTCCTGCTGTACCTATTGAACCTAGAGTAGCAGTTAGTACTATAGTTGCCATTTGAGCTATTGATAAATGAAAACCATAGACTTGAGCTATAAAAAGAGCACATACACCTTGATACAATGCAGTTCCATCCATGTTAATAGTTGCACCCAAAGGAAGGACAAAACTTGATATTTGTTTTGGTACTCCAAAATTTTCACTAACCGATTTTATAGTTACAGGAAGTGTACCAGATGAGCTTGATGTACTAAAAGCCGTTATAGCTGCTGGTGCAATCCCTTTAAAGAATCTAATAGGATTTATATTTGCAAAGACTTTAACTGCTGTAGAGTAAACTAATATTGCATGAATAACACATCCTAAGTATACTGCTAATATTACCATGGCAAGTGGTTTTAAAACATCCGTACCGTAATCTGCAACTACTGGTACAATTAAAGCAAATATACCATATGGAGCACATTCCATTATAAATGCAGTTATTTTGTACATTATTTCTGCTAAACTCTCAAAAAAATTAACAAATGATGCTGATTTTTCTTTTCCGACTGCGGTACAACCAACACCAAGAAATAATGCAAAAGCTATTACCTGAAGTATATTGGCTTCAACTAAACCCTTTAGTGGGTTACTTGGAATTATACCTAGCAATGTTGTTATCATAGAAGGAGCTTCAGTAGTTTCTATATTAGCATCTATAGGCACAACTAATCCATGACCAGTACTTATCAAGTTACCTAGCAACAATCCTATAGATACAGCTATAGCGGTAGTTAACAGATAATATAGCACGGTTTTAAGACCTATTCTTCCAAGTGATTTTAGACTTCCCATACTTGCTGATCCAACGATTAAAGATGAAAAAACTAATGGCACAATTATCATTTTAATCATATTAATAAATAATGTTCCGAATGGTTTGATATATGTGTTAGCAATACCAGGAGTTCTTTGCATTAACAAACCTACTAAAACACCTAAAATAAGACCCAAGAAAATTTTCGTTGTAAGCTTCATTTTTTTCATAAAAATTCAGTCCTTTCAATATAATTTTTATTTTGCTATAATTATTACAAGTAGAAAAGTTAAGAGGAAGTTGAGTTTGTACGTTCATTACATATTATTTTTCCTGTACTGAAGATTAAATATGAGTGTAAATTGGTTTTTAGTAGTTATTATTAGATTATATCATAAAATGAATCTTTTAAAGTAAAGCTATGATAAAATTTATGGAAAATAATAACATCGAAGAGCGTATTAAAGAAAAGGAGAAGATATTATGATTATTCGTGGCAGACCTTAACACCAACTATATAGACAGAGAGCTCCACCTTAAATTGTCAAAAAGATAATGTAAATGACAATTTAAGGAGGGCATATAATGAAAGAAAAATACAATATTCACAAAATATATTTATACAATTTGTTCCATAGTTTAATATTTGCTTACGTGGTAGAAAGGTTATTTTGGGAAAGTCGTGGAATTTCAATAAAAGAGGTCGTATATATTGAAATAATATATTCAATTATGATAATAGTACTTGAAATACCAACAGGTATGCTCGCAGACCGTTTTTCAAGGAAAAACCTTATCGTAGTAGATGCAATATTATCGTTACTAGAGATAGTGATAATAATCTTTGCACAAAGTTTTTATCAGTTTGCTTTTGCTATTTGCTTATCAGCAATAGGTCACGCATTACAAAGTGGTGCTCATAATGCATTGGTTTACGATACACTTAAGCTTCAGAAAAAAACAAACCATTTTGAAAAAGTGCTATCTCGTATAAAGGCTATAGATTATACAGGGAGTATGATAAGTGGAGTTATAGGGGGACTCGTTGCAACAAAGTTTCAAAATATAACAACATATAAACTTTCATTTATCAGTTTATTAGTAGCATTTATTATTGCACTTACACTACAAGAAGTAAAATCACAAGATAAAATTAAACACAAAAGGGCTAAGTGGACAAAACATGATTGGTCAAAAATTTATAGATTTATGTTAAAAAGATCTGATATAAGATATATCATCTTTATAGGAATAATAAGCTCAGGAGCAATAGTTTATCTACAGGAATTTTGGCAGATATATGCTAGAGATGTAGGGATAACAGTATCGTATTTTGGATTAATAAATATACTGGGCTTTACAGCTGTGTCTATAGGTAGTTTGATGGCTTCAAAAATAAAGGATAGATATGGACTTAATAAAGGAGTGAAATATAATACTATTTTATGCATGGTAGGATTTTTGGCATTATCAGTAAATCATGAATGGTATGGTATTTTTATGATAGCTCTGATTTATTTCTCTAGTGCTATTATAGAACCTTTAACATATGGATATCTCCATCATCATGCTATAGAAAAATACAGAGCTACAATCGAATCAGTATATTCATGTTTAAGTAAATTACCTGTTGCAATCATAGGATTACCTTTTGGATATTTGAGTACTAGATACTCAATATTTGCTGGGTTTTGGTATATTTCAGTAGTGCTAATAATACTGACATGTATTATATTTATAAGTAAGAAAAATATGGATAAGGTTGAGTTAGAAGACTAAATAGCAGACTGTAGTAAAAGTACAAGTCGGGATCATTTAAAATTTGTAGCAGAGCTTACTTAGAGGTAAGTAAGCAACTGAAATTTTGGGGCAACGCAGAAATTGAGCTTTTGTCTACAGTCTGGGGGCATCTTAATAGATGCTCTTTTGTTTATAGAGGGATGGTGGAATAAATGGAAAGTATTTTAATAGTCGAAGATAACAAAGACGTAAATCATATGCTTAGAGAAACTTTGATAGATGTAGGTTATACTGTGAAATCAGTTTACATAGGAATAGATGGGATAAATGAAATAAGAAATAATAACTATGACTTGGTACTGCTAGATATTATGCTTCCATATAAAAGCGGGGACCAAATACTAAAGGAAATGAGAGCTTTTTCTGATGTTCCAGTTATTATTATTTCAGCAAAAGATACTGTAAGCACAAAGATTGATTTATTAAAGCTTGGAGCAGATGATTATATCACCAAGCCTTTTGATTTAGACGAAGCAGTTGCTCGTGTAATGTCCAATCTAAGGCGTTTTAAAAACCAAGTAAGTAAAAATAGACTAATAAATTATAAAGATATGACACTTGATGACAATGCAAAACGTGTATTTATAGGAGATAATCATCTAGAATTAACAGCTAAAGAGTATAAGATACTAGAGATGTTACTAAAGAATAGAGATAAAGTTTTTACAAAGTCAAATTTATATGAATCTGTTTGGAATGAAAGTTACATTGGAGATGACAATGCTGTAAAAACTCATATAAGCAATTTACGTAATAAACTAAGAAAAGCTAACGAAAACGAAGAATATATTGAGACAGTATGGGGATTGGGATATAGGTTATACAAAAATTAATTATAGCTTTCTTTACAATTTTGATTAATTTCTTTACTTTTTCTAAACCTTTAATCAGTATACTTATTATAGAGAGAGGGAGAGGTGAATATATTGATAAAGAATGTATTAAAGACGAATAAATTAACAAAAAGCTATAATAACATCTACGCTATAAATGATGTATCAATATCATTAAAAGAGGGAAGGATATACGGACTAATAGGGAGAAATGGAGCAGGAAAAACTACACTTATGAGACTTGTAGCAGGTCTTAGTTTCCCGACTAAGGGAGATATAGAACTCTTTGGATATACAGGAAGAAAGGCATTAGAAGTAGAGAGAAAGAGATTGGGATGTTTGATTGAATACCCAAGTGTGGTTGGTAATATGACAGCTAAAGAAAACTTAAAGTTACACAGAATCATTAGAGGTATACCTAACCAAGAGATAGAAGATGAAATGCTAAATTTTGTTGGATTAGGTGAGGTAGGTAAGAAAAAAGCCAAAGATTTTTCATTAGGGATGAAACAGAGATTAGGCATAGCTATTGCACTGCTTAACAACCCTGAGTTACTAATACTAGATGAACCAACAAATGGACTTGATCCATTAGGAGTGGCAGATATAAGAAGGTTACTTAAAAAGCTATGTGAAGAAAAGAACATGACTATACTGATATCTAGTCATAATCTGCCAGAGCTATATCAGACAGCGACCGATTACATCATACTTGACAAAGGAGAGGTAAAGAAAATATTGACGCTAAGTGAGCTAGAAGAATGTTGTAATCAACATATACTTATAAGCTGTGAACAACCAGAATTATTAGCCAGTGTATTAGAGACTAAACTTAATACTACCAACTATAAAGTTATGCCAAATAAGGATATTAAACTATATGATTATTTGGATAGTAAAGAAACAGTATCAAAAGTTCTCATTGAAAACAATATCGTGGTAACAAAGTTTAAAGATGAGGGAGATACACTTGAAGATTTTTTTATTTCTATAGTTGGAGGTGCATCAAATGTATAATCTAATAAAGGCTGACTTATACAAATTACGTAAAACAAAAGCAATGAAAATAATGTTTGGTATTACAACTCTAAGTGCGGTTCTTATGGCGTGGTGTGCATATTTAATGCCACAAGGTAAGATTGACCAAAGTTTATCGGGAGTCGTGTTCATGTTTTCTGATATAAATATAATGAGTATAATAGGAGGAATCATAGCAAGTATTATTATATGTAGTGATTTTGATAACAAGACAATACATTCGGCTATTGCTAGTGGAAGTAGTAGAGTTTATATAATAATAAGTAAAGCACTAGTGTTCTGTATTGCTATAATTATTATGTTAATGCCTTACATGATAACAACTGGTATAGCACTTAGTACAGGTGCTGAGTTTAGTGTAGGCCCTGTTGCAGTTGGATTTCTATATAATTTAGTATCAGAGGCAATTGGAGCTGACATGTTTAAATGGTTGATGGTATCATTTACATTGATAATTGTGTATATAGCACAGCTAAGTATCTGTATACCTTTAGCATTTACTGTGAAAAAACCTGTGTTAGTAATAGGTATTTACTATGGTTTATCTATATTTTGTGGTCAATTAGGGAAATTAGGAGAGAATAATGCAATTGTATATAGGATATTATCTTTTACACCATTTGGTGGAGGCTATACATTTTTAACAACAAATGTAGAGTCTATAAAACTTATAAAAGCATTATCTGCTAGTGTTTTATTTGTTACCATAATGTCTGTAATCGCAATAAATATATTTAAAAAATCTGAGATAAAATAAGGCTGGTGAAATAATGGTAATTGTAATAAGTGCTTTAAGCATTTTGACGTTGATTCTTATAATTTATATATTCTTTTTACAATTACAACTAAAAAACATCAATAGACAGCTGAGTAAGCGTTTAGAAGATCATACGCGTCAACCTATCAGCTTGGAGTTAATAAATAGTGAACTAAATAGATTAGCAGTAAATATTAATAAATGTTTTAAGGTAGAGGAAACACTCAGACTTAATGTTGTGCGTGATGAAAAGCGTTTTAAAGAGATAATTGCTAATATTTCACATGATCTTAGAACACCACTAACTGCAATCAAAGGATATCAGCAGTTATTAGCAAGAGAAGATCTTAGTGACAAGCAAAAGGAAAGACTTCAAGTAGCTCAGAAACATGCACAAAAGCTAGGAGATTTAATAGAGCACTTTTTTAGATATTCATATTTGATGGATTTAGATGATATAAACCTTAAACAAATAAATCTAACAAATATAGTAGCTGAATGTATAGCTGACAATGTAGATAACATAGAGGCAAAAGGAATATTAGTTGATTTTGATTTGAACGAATCAGTGTTAGCCCTAGCAGACGCAGATATGGTAGTTAGAATCGTTCAAAACCTATTACGTAATAGCATATTGCACTCAATTGGAGATATTACAATAAAAGTTACAAAAAAAGATGTTGCAGTTATTGAAGTGATGAACTCTATAAAAGAAAATTCTCAAATCGAAGTAAATAGACTGTTTGATAGATTTTATACGTCTGATAAAGCTAGAAGTCGTTCAACAGGATTGGGACTATCAATAGTCAAGCTATTAACAGAAAAAATGAATGGAAAAGTATATGCCGATATACACAGTAACATATTTAGGATATGTGTTGAATTGCCATTAATGAAATCTCATATTCGTGAAAATTAAAAGCATATTAATAAGTAAAAAATTACGTATTTTATAAATACAAACTATATAGTGAGTGATAATTATGTTGCATGGACATTTAACTAATAAGAGACTATCAAGTCAAAGAATACATGAGGGATAGTCTCTTATTAGTTAAACATGTTAATTAAAATACAGTCTATGTAGTTAACAACTAGAAATTAATATGATATCATCATAATAGGGAAACAGAAGGAGGAAGAGTGATGCCACATATAAAAATTAGAGGGATGAAAAAAGAAGAGATTCAATCTATTAGTACTAAGCTTTTAGATGAATTATCAAGAGTGATTAGATCACCTAAAGATCATTTTACGCTAGAGTATATAGAATCAACTTTTATATATGATGGAGAACTACATAATGGAGGGTATCCATTTATAAATGTTGATTGGTTTTCAAGAGAAAAAGAAACTATGCAAGAGACAGCGAACATAATAACAAATATGGTAAGACAATTTGGATATGAAGATATAACAGTATATTTTACAGACTTAAAAAAAGAGAATTACTTTGAAAATGGAGAACATTTTTAGGAGGTAATCATGAAAAAAAGTATAATATATGTAGTTGTACTTAGCATGTTATTCCTTGCATCATGTAAAAACATAAATAGTAGTACTATGTCTACTAAAACAGAAGAAATAAATTTATACACAGAGTTAAATGAACAATTCAATCTAAAAGAAAAAGAAACTGTTTATATTCGTAAACTTACATCTAAAAAATACTTAATAGGAATGTTAAAAAAGCACTATTACGCTGTGAACTTGGGTTATTACATATTTGATATCGAATCAAAAGAAAAAATAAAGATAGAACCTTTTAGTCAATGTCAGCTAATTGATAACATAACATTTGAAGATGGAATATTGAGTTTTAACCTAAATGGTGATAATTCAATAAATGGATTTACTAGATTTCCAAAAGAGGTAAAGATAAATATAAATACTGGCAAAGTGGAATCTATTAATGAGTATGTGAAGCTAGGAAGTAATTATCGACCTTACAACCTTGGAAATAATTTTGACAAAACAGTATTAGAAGATATTATAGCTTTAGAAGATAATATTACTTTTAAATTTAACGCAGCACCAGATGCTATATCAGCTGGAGGGGAGTTTTGTCCAAACATTAAAGTGATTTCAAAAGAGGCAAATCATATAGTGATAGATATAGAAAACATTACTTATAACGAAAAGCAACTTGAGAAAATTGTTGATAACGAGAATTATTTGAGCTATAAGTGTTTTGACTATGTGGATTTAACAGGGATGAAGCATACTGCACTAGATATAGAGCTTAATGGAAAAAAGGAGTACACCTGTGATTTCACAAAGATACAGAATGATTTTAGGAATTTAATAATAAAGTTTAAATAAAAATAATGAAATCAAAAAAAGAGTTTTCAACGTTTTTTGTTGATAGCTCTTTTTTAGTACATATAGACATTAAGTACAAAAAATAATAGAGACATTTATATTAAAAATCTATGACTTCTACAATCTTGTTCACAATTTATGACAAAAAATTTGCATTGCTTTTTCTAGATTGAAACTTGTTATCGAATTCTTCATCACTTTCAAATCTTTTCCATTTTAATCTCCAAGCTTAGTTATATCAAAGCTTGAAGAGAATAAATAAATCTAACTCCATTATTTTATGGTTCACTTTGGTTAAATTATATCAGCGCTAATACATGATTAACAAATAATTCGTATTTGAATAAATAAAGTGTCTATATTACTTTTTAAGGTTTTTATCATTATGCACAATTAATATGATATAATACATAATAGATGACCAAAGGAGGCAAAGCATGCATACATAAAAAGGAATTAAAAAGAAGAAATACAATCTATAGCACTGAGTTTTTTGATTAATTAAGAAAGGGCAATCAGTTTACTTAAAAATCGTCCTAAACTAGAGAATAAAGAATCAAATTTTATATTTAGTCGAGATATCAATTATGGTATTAAACTATTTATATATGTTCGTTGGTTCGCATAGAAAAAATAGTGCAATAGACAGCTAATATCATAACAAAATAATTTGGTATGAAGATATAGCAGTGTATTTTACAGATTTGAAAAGGAGAAGTAAAGATGAAAAAAAATATAGTATATGTAGTGGTACTTAGCATGTTATTTCTTATATCATGTAAAAGTATAGATAGTAATGCAGAAACTAATACGACAGAGAAACCAAACAAAACGATACAAATAAACAAAACAAAAGAAACAGAATTATATACAGAGCTAGATAAACAATTTAATCTACATGACCAAGCAAATGTGCTTATCCGTAGACTTACACCTAAAAAATACTTGATAGGAATGGCAGATTCGTGTGATTATGCTACTGCTTCTTATGTCATGGATTATTTTATATTTGACGTTGAATCACAAGAAAAAAAAGCTATAAAGCTTCCTACTCAATCAATTGAGAGAATATGGTATGTTGAAGAAGATGGATTGTTGGATTTTTATCTAAAGTACGAAGAACAAGGTGGATTTATTGGATTCCCACAAACTGCAAGGGTGAATATCAACACTGGTAAAGTGGAATCTACTAACAAATATGTGAAGTTAGGAAGTGATTATCAGCCATACGACCTTGGTGATGATGCTGGCAAAACAGTACTAGAAGATGTTGTTGCTCAAGAAGATAGTATTATTTTCAAAACTAGCGTAACACCTAAAATAAAGGTGATTTCTAAAGAAGCAAATCATATCGTAGTGGAAATAGAGAACTTTAACTATAATGAAAAGCTTCTTAAGAAAATTATTGATAACAAGAACTATTTAAACTATAAGTGTTCTGATTACGTTGATTTAATGGGAATTAAACATACAGCTATAGATATAGAGCTTAATGGCAAAAAAGAGTATACATGTGATTTTAAAACTGCAAAAAATGAATCAAGGAATTTAATAATTAGTTTTAAATAATAAACTTAAAGATAAAAAGTTAAAGGAGAGTTTGGTTATATTGATATGGATAACTAAACCTCCTTATTGTTTTTTGTGTTATTATTTATTGACAAGTTTGCTTGCATCTGGCTTATAATCTTCGTAAGATTTGTTAGTACTGAAGTTAAATCAACAACTGTAAGCACTATTAATCGACGGGAGCGCCAAAATGAAAGTACTTTTCTTCAGTATTACTAGAATTAGATATGGAAATAGATAAATGTACTTAGCTATTTATTCTGAATATGATTTTATCCATAATCAATGGTGTCCAACCATTTATTTGAAACCATTTTTTAGATAAACTCGTAAGCTCATACTGTCATACAATTTATGGTTACACATGTAGTTTAATGAAAAATAGATTGAGTTGGAACTTTTAAACTAAACTCTTCGTCAAACTAAGAGTAAAACAAACTAAGAGTAAAACAAATTGAGAGGAGAATGAATATGATTAAACCAATAATAGCTACTATAGGCATTGCGACAATTATAGGTGGTTCATTAGTAGGGTATGGAGTGACAAATGCACAAAATAATCAAAATAATCAAGTCAGAACTTGCCAAGTGTTTGAAGGCAATGTGGAGGCTATCTATAAGCCAACAGGAGAAATTCGTAAAATTCAGGGCAATAAGGTTTACTTATTGAATGGCGACATTGTAGAAGCCTTTGAAGTCAGTAATGCAGACGACTTTAAAAAAGGTCAATGGGTAAGAATAATAGATGGTAAATTAGAAAAACTCGAAGAAAAATGTATTAGCTCACGTTTTACAACAATGGGTGAGTCTATTAAAGTGGCAACAGGAAAAATTAAGAGTAGCACAAAAGAACAGGTGACTATAGTAACGGATAAAGGAGAGCAGACCTTTACATATTTCACTGAGGAGCCTTTAAAAGTTGGAAGGAATGTTATTGTTGATTATGTAGCAAGAGATGGAAAAAAAGTTGTGATAAAAATATCAGAAGATTATTTTGTTAATAAAAATCTAGAAGGTGAGATTATCAAAATAAAAGGTAATAAAGTAGACTTATTATCAGGCGATATTATCAAAACATATGAAGTAAGTAACGCAGGTGACTTTAAAGAAGGTCAAAATGTAGAAATTAAAGATGGTAAATTAGAGGAAATATCAAAAGATAATTCAGGTGTAAAATTCAACACTTTAGGCGAGTTAATAACAGAAATCAAAGGCACTGTAAAGAGTAGTACAAAAGAACAAGTTGTATTAACAACGAAAGATGGTGATTTAACTCTTACTTACTTTACAGATGAACCACTTAAAGTAAAGTCTGAGGTTACAGTAGGCTATGTAGTTAGAGAAAATGAAAAAATTGTAGTAAATATAAGTAAATAGTTCACATAAAAATTAGCAGAGTGTATGAAGCTCTGCTGATTTTATATAAAAAAGAAAGCCACCGATCTGATATATCTAAAAAGTAATAGAGAACCTACATTTTTCTAGTCTTACCGATAGTGTTCTATTGAAAGGCGAATAAGATATAAACCTATTATGATGTTTGCAGTCTTAATTTACGCAAATATACGAGGAGTCAGAGTTGTTGGCAGAATTGTGGAGTTTTGTGAAGGAGACATAACTTAAAGAGAGAAGAAAAAACAGCTAGACCTAACAAGGATCATATATCCTTTTAATCTAGCTGTTTTAGTTATTCCTTTATATCACAGGCTAAAAGTTATTTACAAACCACACTTTCAACTTATTATTTAACCTTATATTCTTTTTGAGCCCCAATTTTCTTTTGAACTTCTTCAAATTTAGAGCTTAGATATTTATTGTACTTTTTAAGCTTATCATAATTTATGACAATAAGATTTTTTTGGTCTTTATCTGGCTTAAATCCATTGTTATCTAATTCTTTTAATACAGTGTTTTTAAGATCATCTCCCTTTAGATTTTCTAGCTTAGTTATATCAAAGCTTTCAGGGAATAAATCTAATATCAACATTTTGTGATTATCTTCAGTTAATGACATACCAACACCTAATATATGGTCAACCAAATAATTATGTAGGTGTACAAATGAAGCATCTATATTTGCTTTTTCAAGGTTTTCATCAATAACCTTAAATACTTCTTCAGGCATTGCACCTGCATTTATTAGCTCTAGCACTGAAGGAGTGATATCTTTTTTTGGTTCGGGGTTTGCTTCTTTAACAGGTTGCTCCAAAGAACTTTCTTTTGCATTATCATCAGTTTTATTTTTATCATCGGTTTTATCTTTAGAGCAGGCTGTACCTATAAGAGTAACTGCTATCAAGATTATTAGTAGATTTCTTTTTTTCATATACTATCTTACCTCCTATTGTGTTGTGTTTCCAAAAATAGCCTATTTTACTTATCATCATTAGTATATCAAACCAATTATAATAACTCAAATTAAGATATTATGACAAAAAGCTACTTGAGTATTAAATATAAATAGGTTCTCACTTTACTAAAAAAAGAAAAAATAATATAATGGTATGTATAAATATAAAAATAGTAAGGAAGTGGGAACATGATTATTAATAAATATGTAGTATTAGCAGTACGTCATGCAAAGTAAAGATTATAGGCGGCATTTGCATGACGATGATATATAGCTGTCATTGTCCTTATATAGCTGTACTATAAAATGTTACTTTGCTACCTCATAATATAATATGAAGGAGTAAATGACGTGAATAGTAAAGCAATAGGATATAAACATCCAGTTATAAAAAATATAAAAGAACTAAAAAAAGGGAAAAGAGAAAACAACTATCGGGTAGTATTAGAGGGAACTGCATTACATGAAAAATTACTAAAGACTGATGCGCAAATTGAAGAATTATTAGTCTGTAAATCATTAATTGAAACAGATATAGAGAATGATATAAAAGAAAGATGCATGAAACTTGCAAAACAGTGCTATTTTGTATCTGAGAAGATTATGAGTAATATCTGTGAAAAAGATAAACCACAACCATTACTCTCTATTTGTTACAAACAAATACCGGTTCTTAAAGAAAAGAAAAAAAGTTTTAAAAGAGTGGTAATTTTGGATGGTTTAGAAACTCCAGGTAATATTGGTTCAATATTTAGGAGTTGTGATGGAGCAGGAATAGATGCAATTTTAGTAGTTAATGAAAAGGCTAAAATAAATCAGTACAAGAGTATTAAATCTAGTATGGGAGGGATGATTTCCATACCATGGTTTTATTTTAATTCAGTAAAAGAATGTTACAAATGGCTACAGGAGAATGAATTTAAAATAATGTTAGCAGATCCTTATGGTAAAGATGTAATAGAAAATTTTAATGAAGAAGATAGGCTAGCTATAGTTGTAGGAAACGAAAGATATGGGCTATCTAAGGAATGGATAGCAGATATAAAAGTATCCATCCCTATGAATGGTATATGTGATTCTTTAAATGTTAGTATAGCAGCATCAATATTAATATACCAATTCAGATATAATAACTAAAATTGATTAAACTATAATACACACAAATTGACTTGTATGGTCTATATGTGTGTATTATTTTATGAACAGAAAGAAAAACAGGAAATAACTGAGTTGATATTATTTGATTATTTATAAGTGTATATATGGAACTTATACATTTTCTATATCATAAAATGTTAAAAAGGGGTTTTTTGTATGGGATTCTATTTCAATGATTATTATATGAATAATAATGATTCAAAACTATACGTCATGACTGAGAATGGGTTAGTTCCAGTAAGCGAGTTATCAAATCCTAATATGCCCATTAATTTTATGAAGCCTGTTAGTATTGTATTTCCTAAGGCAGATCCAAGATGGTATTATGAAGGATATCCAGGGACAGTATTAGCAGGTGATACAGTAGGAGATTTAATAGACTACATTCCTGTTAGTTTTTATGCAGTAAAAGATGAAAAACTGTATGTTGCCTTCCATCCAAACGAGAATTATGTAGGATATCTAAATACTGAGAAAGAACTTGTAAGTGATTTGCTAATAAATGGTGTTGAATATAAAAGAGGAGAGTACGTATTTACTATATTATTAAGTAAAAATGCACCACAAGCGGTTGGTAGTAGATTATATAACACTTCTTATTGGACATTATTATCAGAAGTATCAAACATACATCCAGGGCAGACCATTCAAAAGTCTGTGTCAATATCATCAGGAGTTTCAACATTAGAAGGAAAGATATTATCAGTTGCTGTAGGGTCAAAAGCTGGTTTAAAAATAGGATTTTCAGGATCGGCAATATCTGCGGAGCTATCAGCTAGTTTAAGCAGATCGCTATTAAGATATGTTACTATATCAACAAAGTTCACTGTTACAGATGTTATCAATTTTCCAGCTCAACCAAAGCCTCAAAGAGCAGCACTGTATCAGTTTTCAGAGAGATTCAAAATAATACCAGGTAACGCAATTTATAAATGGAGAGATTATTTAAATAGTAAAGTTGATGATAACGCTAAGTTTTATAGTTCTAGATTTGTAAGTAGAATTGAGCTACCACCTTTTGATTATTTAAGTAGGTATTTCGCTACATCTTTTGTTGTTGAACCAGATTAGAAGTTTTATTTATATAAATTAGAAAAGCATCTGTTTTTTCGTAGTAGTAATTATAAAACAGATGCTGTTTTTTTGTGCTTATAGTTGACAGAATAGTATTATTTTAGCACAATATTAGACTGAGTACAAAAAAAGAGGTGAATAAAATGGACAGTAAATTAAGTCGTATGGATAGAAAAAGGGTAAAGACAAAGATATATTTAGATGAGATGTGCAGATTTGCTAAAAAAGCAAGCAAGGCGGGAAATGATGTAGACTTTAAGATATATGACGGCATGGTACATTGTTTTCTATATTTGCCTGTACCAGAGGGGATAAAAGCACTTGATGAGATAAGTATGTATATACGAAAACAACTTAATACTTAGACAATAAAACAGAGCCGATTTTTTATTAAAAATGCTCTGTTATTTTTTGCCGAGAATATATAATAATCTATCCATATTGATGTCTGTTTCAATATCGTTTGCTAGCCAGTGCTTACAACCACAATAATCCAACAAAACACATTGTGGTATAAAACCCATGTCTTTAGCTTTCCATCCTCCAGATATTAAATTCAATACACACGCTACACCAATTATACCAATACTTGAATTATCACTATTACTATCTTTAAATATAGAAGATTCATGAGGAATCATATATACTTGAAAGTGCTGTTTTTTACCTAACTGTGTGTATTTGCTTATATTACAATGATTTGAGCAATGTAAGCATACGTAACCTTTATTAGTTTTTTTTGCCTTACAGTTTTTACTTTTCTTCATGCAAGCAGGTAAAAATAAGAGTTTTACCTCTGATAGCTGGAAGCTATCTCTATAAGCTCTATTCATGATTTCTGCACCAACCATATTGAGATGGTATTCTACTCTTTTACGTCCACAAAAGATATAGTCCTCTCTGAGTTTGTAGTTTTTATATACACCTTTATGAAATTGTTCAACATTTTTAGTGTAGCATCCTAAAATTTTATCACTTTGTAATTCAAACCATGTAGCTAAATTATGTGCGGTTTTTAATATAGAAGATACTTCATTATTTGTTTTATGGAGACAATAATCTTTCCATCTAGAGATTCTTTTAACTTCCTGCTTGAATTCACCACTTGCTGTTAGCCAGCCTATAAGTTTTGAGAATTCTTCTATAGAAAATTTGGATTTTATATTATTTTCTTTAGAAAGAAATGTTGATAGTAGTTTACTTCTAAAATAATCTGCAAATTTCTTTAACGTTTCATTCTCTCTAGAACTAGCAAGCCGTGATAGTATAAACTTAGGGGTATTATTTAAAGCAATAGCTCTTTTCAAATAGATATTCCAAAGTACACCTATCACTAATAGCTCTAAAAGATACTCTTCATCACTTCTTAACGATTCTAGGTTGTTATCAGAGAGGTAACTTTTAAAGCCTTTTATATAAAAACTTCCACTTTTTTGTAACCTCTGAGTGACGATATCTGTAAAGCTCGATATATTATTATAATAATTATTGGAGTTATTTCCATAACCACACAGAGAATAAATATTATTTTCAAGCATCTAAATCTCTCCTATATTGTATGATACTGTTATTATAACATGTTTATAATATGTTGGGTAGTAATAAGGCTTTTGCATAAACTTATATAATACAATTCTATGATATTTGTATATACAATTAGAATCTATTTTAGTAAAATTATAATAATTAGATATTGCTTCTAAAATAAACAAATAGGTGTGTTATCATGAATATTTATAAGAATATAATTAACGAGACAGTAGAATATATAGAAGAAAATATTCACGATAAATTATCTCTAAAAGTAATTTTACAGAAACTTAACATTTAACGTATCCTTATTTCATTTAAAAAAATGTCTAAGAATATTGTTGGTAAAACAATATAACTATGTAGAAAATTATACATTAGCGTATTGGAAATCAGTCAGATATCTAGATGACGTTTACATCTAATCTAAGAGTCTTTATGAGGCTCTTTTTTAATAAATAAATGATAATAATTATCAAAATCATTGCATTATAAATCTTTATGTATTATAATTATATTAAGCAGTAGATTAAAAAAATATTAAGGCATACCTTAAAAGGAGAAAGTCATGACTAAATATGAAGAGAATTATATAAAGAGCATATATGAAAAAACAGAAATGGAGAATAATATAGTTAAAGTCTCAGAAATCGCACAGGAGTTTCAGTATACAAATCAATCTGTAATAGAGATGATTAAGAAAATGGAAGCAAGAGGGTACGTAAAATACTTACCATATAAAGGAGTGGCTTTGACTGAGTTAGGAAAAAAAATCGGAGCAAGAATGGTTAGAGTGCATAGGCTGTGGGAAGTGTTTTTGGCTTGTGAACTAGGCATGAAATGGGATGAAGTAGATAAAGAGGCACATTTGCTAGAGCATGCTACATCAAAGTTACTAGAAGAAAAATTATATGAGTACTTAGGAAAGCCAATATTTTGCCCACATGGTAATCCAATATCCGATGAACATGGTGATACGACTACCGCACAATATACATCGATGGATAAAGTCAAATGCTTTGATGTATTTGCAGTAAAAAAAGTTAAAGATGTACCTTCATTGTTAAAATATTTAGATGATAGAGGCATAAGAATAGGTAGCAAAATTCATATACAATCAATTTTACAACATGATGGTATGATTGAGGGATTATATTTAGGGAAAGAAGTGTTTATAAGTAAAGAAGCGTCTAAGTTGATATTTGGTGTGATTATTGAGAGTGATGGAAAGGAGAAATAATATGAAAAAATCAAGTATATTAATTATGATAATGCTTATTATTGCTATGACAGTAGGTTGTACTGCTAAACAACATGATAAAAAAGAGAGTAGTAGGATAAATGTAGTAGCTACAACTACTATGCTTAATGATTTAGTTAAGCAAATAGGTGGTGAATCAGTAGAAGTAGTTGGATTAATGGGTCCAGGAATAGATCCACATCTATATAAAGCAAGTGCTGGTGATGTTACTAAAATGCAAAAAGCTGATATGGTAGTTTACAACGGTATACACCTTGAAGGTAAAATGGGTGATTTGTTTAAAAACCTAAAAAATAAAGGTAAAGTAACGGTAGCTGTAGGTGATGTAATAGATAAAAATATGTTAATATCATCCTCAGAGTTTGAGGGTAACTATGATCCGCATATTTGGTTTGATATTAACATATGGATGGATGTGACAAATACAGTTACAGACCAATTAATCAAAGTGGATAAGCAAAATGAAAAGAAATATATTAAGAATAGAGATGAGTACCTGAAAAAACTGAAGGAATTAGATAGTTACATTAAAAATAGAGTTGAGGAATTAGATGAAAATTCAAGGATACTAGTTACAGCACATGATGCATTTAACTACTTTGGAAAAGCATATGGATTTAATGTAAGAGGGCTTCAAGGAATAAGTACTGAGGCGGAAGCAGGGACAAAAGATGTGAGTACGTTAGCTGATTTTATTGTAGAAAAAAAGATAAAAGCTATTTTTATAGAAACTTCTGTGCCTGTACGAAATGTAAAAGCTCTACAGGAGGCAGTATTATCAAGAGGTTTTGAGGTTAAAATAGGAGGAGAGTTATTCTCTGATTCTACAGGTACAATAGGTACACCAGAGGGGACATTGATAGGCACAGTAAAGCACAATATAGATACTATTATTAATGCTCTAAAGTAATAGACAAAAGGGATGTGAGTATATGAGCAAGTATGTTATAGAAGTAGAAGATATGACAGTTGCATATAGAGATAAGCCTGTATTATGGGATATTGATATAAAAGTACCTAAAGGGGCACTTATGGCAATAATAGGGCCTAATGGAGCAGGTAAGTCTACACTAATAAAAGCAATGCTCAATATTGTAAAGCCTATATCTGGCAAAGTTTTATTTAACAACGAAAGTTATAAAGTACAACGAAAGAAAATAGGATATGTTCCACAAAGAGGAAGTGTAGATTGGGACTTCCCGACTAGTGTGTTAGACGTTGTATTGATGGGAACCTATGGTCAAGTTGGATGGATAAAAAGACCTACTAAAAAGGAGAAGAACAAAGCACTTGATGCTATAGAAAAGGTAGGAATGACTGAGTTTGTAAATCGTCAAATAAGCGAATTATCAGGAGGTCAACAACAAAGGGTTTTTCTTGCTAGAGCTCTTGTTCAAGAAGCTGAGATATATTTAATGGATGAGCCGTTTCAAGGAGTAGATGCAAAAACCGAAAAAGCTATAATTAATATATTAAAAGAACTTAGTAATAGAAAAAAAACAGTGGTAGTTGTTCATCATGATTTGCAAACAGTTAAAGAATATTTTAACTATGTTGCATTGTTAAACACACGATTAATAGGATATGGCAAAGTCGAAGATGTTTTTACTGACGAGAATTTAAAAGTGACATATAAAAGTACAATAGGGGTAATGAGGAAAGGAGTGGAATAGCATGAAAGCATTGCAATTACTTTTTACCGACTATACACTCCAAATTGTATCTATAGCATCAGCTATGTTAGGTGCAGTAAGTGGAATATTGGGCAGTTTTGCTGTTCTTAGAAAGCAAAGCTTACTGGGTGATGCGATATCACATTCAGCATTACCGGGCATAGCATTGGTGTTTTTACTGACAGGAGCTAAAGAAACACCCATGTTATTGTTGGGTGCGCTGATATCAGGCTTGATAGGTACTTTTATAATAGTGGTAATAAATAATTATTCCAAGATATCTTTTGATAGTGCTTTAGGTGTTACATTATCATCATTTTTTGGGTTAGGGTTAGTCTTATTAACCTATATACAAAAATTACCCAATGCAAATCAAGCAGGGCTTGAAAGTTTTATATTTGGGCAGGCGTCGACACTATTACTAAGAGATGTATATGTAATGATGGTATTAAGTGGAGTGATTATACTAATAGTGATGCTATTTTTTAAAGAGTTCAAACTGATATCTTTTGATCCAATGTATGCTATGAGTTTAGGATTTTCTCCTTTAAAAATTAACATAGTTTTATCTACGATAACTGTCTTAGCTATAATTATTGGATTACAGTCGGTAGGAGTAATATTGATGAGCGCATTATTGATTTCACCAGGAGTTGCTGCTAGACAATGGACAAATAAACTCCATGTAATGATAATTTTAGCTGCTATGTTTGGGATATTTTCCGGAGTAGTGGGAACTATGGTAAGCTCGCTAGTATCAAATATGCCTACAGGGCCAGTGATTGTTATTATTATAAG
Source organism: Clostridiaceae bacterium M8S5 (assembly GCA_029227815.1). Taxonomy (GTDB): domain Bacteria; phylum Bacillota; class Clostridia; order Tissierellales; family MCWD3; genus Abyssisolibacter. Next base: position 356,206 of record CP118523.1, read on the forward strand.
TATAATAGCGTTTTTATCAATATTATTTGGTTCTAAGAGAGGAATAGTATGGCAATATATCAAGAGTAAAAAATACAATAACGAAATTTTAAAAAGGGGTGAAATGCTATGAATCCACAAGTAGAAATAATAATTGTTTCGGCTATTGTAGCATCTTCATGTGCATTGCTTGGTGTATTTTTAGTTTTAAGAAAAATGGCTATGATGACTGATGCAATATCTCATACAATATTGCTGGGTATAGTAATTTCATTCTTTCTGACAAAGAGTTTAAATTCCCCGCTATTGATTTTAGGAGCAGGTTTACTTGGACTGTTGACGGTGTATTTAACTGAGGCAATAGGAAAAACCAAGATAGTTGCAAAAGATAGCTCTATAGGAATCGTGTTTCCGTTTTTATTTAGCGTTGCTATTATATTAATAACAAAATTTGCGGGTGATGTACATTTAGATGTTGACTCAGTGTTATTAGGTGAATTAGCATTTGTACCTTTCGATAGATTTATTGTATTTGGAGTAGATATAGGAGCTAAATCTATATATGTAATGGGCATGATATTGCTGATAAATATAATCTATATAATATTGTTTTATAAAGAACTCAAGATTGTTACATTCGATAGTGGATTAGCTTTAGTGCTTGGATTTTCACCAGCTGTTATACATTATTCTCTTATGAGTTTAGTGTCAATAACAGCAGTAGGAGCATTTGAAGCAGTAGGTTCTATCTTAGTTATAGCATTTATGATTGGACCACCAGCATCAGCATATTTATTGACTGATAAACTAAAGAAGATGATTATAATTAGTGTTGGTTTTGGTGTGGGAAGTAGCATCATTGGTTATCAAATTGCTAATTACCTAGATGTATCTATAGCAGGGACAATAGCTACAGTGATAGGAGCCTTGTTTTTGATAATATTTGTAGCGTCACCTAAGAGAGGGATAATAACTGTTATTTACAATAGAAGGTTACAGAAACTTGAGTTTGCCCTTAAATCATTAGTGTTCCATCTTTATAACCATGAGGGAACATTGGTTGAAGAGATTGAAAATAAGAAAGCTACAATTTATCATCATTTACATTGGAGCAAAAAATTCTCAGATAGTATTATAACAAAGGCTATAGAGAATCGTTATATAAGAATAAACGGTAACCTACTAAAATTGACTAAGTTGGGGAAAGAATATGCAATAAGTAGTTATTCAAATATAATTTCGTCTAATAATTAAAAAGTATTATACTAGATTAGTTTTTACTAAATGAGTATATAGCTAGAAAAGGAGATAAATATGAATATTAAAAAGATTAATAGAGTATTTATACTTTGGTTGTTAATTATAAACATAATTATGATAATTGGATACAGAAAAGGCTTTAATGTCAAAGAATTAAAAGATGAGATTACAAAATTGAGTGCAGAAAATATTCAATTACAAAGAGATTTAGGAAAATCTAGTAAAAAAAATGAGAATAAAATAAAAGACTTAACTATATTATTAGATGATAAAGAAAGAGAATTAGAGGAAATGAAGAAAAAATTAGTACAACAAGCCAAATAACTAGAGGTGTAAAATTATAAAAATATAACTTGAATATAGATTATTTAATATATCTCAGCTGAATACCTATGCTATTTATAGATAGTATGTGGTTGTAGTAATATTATATTTTATGGTAAAATGATTATGTAGTTAACAAGATTGGGGATGTCTTATGAGGCATCCCCAGATTATTTAACAGATACTATAATTAAGGAGGAAGATGTATGTACATATTACCAGTGCCCTCATATTTAGAGATAAAAGAAGGGTATTTTAATATAGACTATGAAACAAGAATAAACGTACCAGCAAGTCATATAGGTATAGTCTTGGGTAAAACATTATCAAAATACATTAAGCAAAATACAGGTATGGTTGTGTCTATAGGTTCGTGCTTATCATCGAATCAAATAGTATTTACATATGGTAACGAAATTAGCGAAGAAGCATATGAGATAGAAATAAATAAAGATAATATATTAATAAAAGCTAGTACAGACAGTGGTTTGTTTTATGGTATGCAAACACTAAAGCAAATTATCAAACAAGGTAAAAGACATTTGCCTGCATTACATATTAAAGATGAGCCATCTTTTAAAAATAGAGGGTTTTATCATGATGTAACAAGAGGAAAAGTGCCGACATTAGATAGTCTTAAAGAATTAGCAGATATAGCATCTAGTTATAAACTTAACCAGTTACAGTTATACATAGAACATACATTTTTATTTAGAGGGCATAGTGAGGTTAGTACTATCACAGATCCTTTAACAGCTGAGGAAATCATGGAGCTAGATGAGTATTGCAGTGAGAGGTTTATAGAGTTAGTTCCGTCAATAGCTACATTTGGACATCTATATGAACTGCTAAGGTCAGAAACATATAGCCATTTGTGTGAATTAGAAAATATAAAAGATGTACCATATAGTTGGGTAGATCGTATGGGGCATCATACACTTAATATTAGTAACGATGAAAGTATAGAATTTGTAAAAGATATGATAGATGAGTTCGCTGTGCTGTTTAGAACAGACAAATTCAATATATGTGCAGATGAGACATTTGATTTAGGCAAAGGAAAAAACAAAGAACTAGCAGAAAAAGTGGGGACTAGTAAACTATATGTGGATTTCCTTTGCAAAATTGTTAACCATTTAAAAGTTAGACATAATAAAAAAGTTATGTTTTGGGGTGACATTATAATAAAACATCCTGAGCATATTGATGATTTGCCGAAGGATTTGATATGTCTTAATTGGTGGTATTGGCTAAACTATGAGGAGAAAAAAGTAAAGATAATTAAAGACAGTGGATTCCAGCAATATGTTTGCCCAGGGGTTCATGGTTGGGATAGATTGATGAACGATTTTAAACTTTCATACGATAATATAAAGATGATGACAAACTACGGTAGAAAATACGAAGCGATAGGCATGCTTAACACAGATTGGGGTGACTATGGGCATTGGAACTTCTTTGCAAGCTCAATACCGGGACTTATATATGGTGCGCAGTTTTCATGGTCAAGTTCAGAGATATCCTATGAAGATATAAACATGGGAATTGATATATTACAATTTGGAGTAAAGAATGACTGCATAATGGAGATGCTAGACGAGGTAGCTAAGGCGCATCACATGACTTTGTTACCGTTAGTACAATGGATACAAGCTAGAGAAACGAAATATATAAAATTAGTTACAAACGATACAGAAATATTGCTACAAGATATAGAAAACTTAAAGAAAATCAGTGATAAACTACTTGATATAATGGCAAATGTGGATATAGATCAAAGAGACTATATGCATGCATTCTATGTAGCAACAAAAGGCATTATAATATTCAACAATCTAGTACCATACATAAAAAGATGGGCTCTTAAGGAGCAAATGTCTACAGAAGGTTTTATGATGCAAGCTGAGTGTGCAACATCATTAGAGATTTGGCTACAAAACCTTAAAGAAATATGGCTAAAGCGTAATAAACCATCGGAGTTATATAGAATAGTTGAATTTGTTAGAGAATTATGTAAGGAATTGAGAAGAGATAATTTAAAGGCATAAATTATATACCTACATTTGTTCTTAATTTAACACTTGGTATATTGGGATATATCGATAAAATAGCGATGTATCCCTTTTTATAACCTTATTTTTTATCATCAATATGACCTAGAGCTTTCAGGTAGTTTTTAATTATATCTTCTAAGCAATGAAGCTCTTTTCCACTTAATTTTGATAGTAATGTAGTGATATTGTCTACATCTTTATCTCCAGTAGTACCTAAAAGTAGATAATCAGTACTCACATTAAGCGCATTAGCTACTTTTATTATGCTTTCTGCTCTGAGATTTTTTTTTCCTGTTTCAACAGTTGAAAAGAATTGATGACTTAAATTTGACTTTTCAGCAGCTTCTTCCTGAGTATAACCTAATTGTTTCCTTCTTCGTAAAATACGTTTGCCTATATTTTTAGATATATGTTCATTCATATAAAACACCTCAAATCTAATTTAGCCTATAGTAGAATTTTATCTATAATAGAGTTAAAATATAACAATCAATTATTGCATTTTTGCAACAAAGGAGTTAAAATAGAAATGGGTGACACCACAATGAGTGAGAAAACAATAAATAAAACTATTAATATTTTAAGGACAAGACTAAATGAACAAATATATAAAAAAAGGTCATACAAAAGAAGTAATTAAATTGAGCCAGAAACTAGATAAGTATATAGCAATTGCACAAAAAATCTTGCAACACTAACATAACATGTGGTAATTTATTATTAGACATACATAAGGAAGGTGAAAGTTATGTGTATATGTGTAAATGATTATGGTTATGAGCTTGTAAGATTTATAGAGATCAGAGAAGAAGAAATCGATAATTATAGTCCTTTGACATGTACTCTGATGTTAGTTAACCATGATGATAGGCTTCTTAGCTGCTTTCAAAGAGTAAGAAAACAATGGGAGATACCAGGAGGAAGCATTGAAATAGGCGAAACTCCAAAAGAGGGAGCAATACGTGAATTGTTTGAAGAGACAAATCAAAAAGTAAACAATGCGAAATTTATTGTTTTAGCTCAGTTATACAATACAGTAGATATGACTACAGAGTATTTAGCAGTGTTTCAAACTACAGTAAATGAGCTAAATGAGTTTAATGAGAATAGTGAAATAAGCGAGATTAGATTATGGGATACCAAAGAGAATATAGGTAAGTTTGATAGCGTAATCAAAGCCATAATTGATTATTGTGTCTAAATTTATTGCATGATAAAACTAGGGTAATTTAGATAAATACCCTAGTTTAACACAAATATTACTATCTGAGTTCTAACAAAACAAATGCTTTTGCTTCATTCTCAGGTGAAGGTAGAACACGTATAAATACAGTATCGTTACCAGTTCCTGCTAGTGATACTTTATCTATAGTCGCAATAATCTCTTGTATGCCTATTTGTTTACTACTGTATAAATCAAAAGATACAGGTAATATGACTGTACTAAAAGGTTGAATCAAAACATCTTTTATACTCAAGGCTACAGTATTTAATCCTTCTATAATTTGATTTGTTGGTACTGGCTTAGTTGAATTTATAAAAGTAGCGGTAAAAGGATTAAGGTTTCTAAATATAATTTCAACGTTTGCAGGGATTACAATCCCAGCCATCATATCAACACGAATTTCTCTAGTACTATTATTAGTGATGCTAAAGTTAAATCTATCTTTATCAAATTTAACATTAGTTAAGATATCAACAACATTTAATACTACATTTTTTGAGAAGACAATGTCATCTCCCTGTCCATCGACAACTTCGCTGATATTAGAGATTATGAAATCACCAGCTTGATTCACGCCTATAATATCAAATTGGAGAGTAATAAGAACAGTTTCACCTGGTACTAAGTCACCTAAGTTTCCATTATACAATATTTGACCTTCTGAAGGGGTAATAGTAAGCAAATCATTATTTGTAGTTATATTATCTATTACAAAGTCCTTAGGGAAAGTAATAGTACCAGTATTAAAAACATCTGTAACAGTTATCATTCCTGCATTTTCAATAAAATAACCAACTGTAACAGTAGCAATATTGTCAGAAACACTTAAAGTTACATCTGCATTTAAAAATCTTAGATTGCAGCTTTGAGCTTCTTTTTTAACAGAATCCATTAAATCAACTCCTATATTACTTTATGTTACAATATATTATATTAAAATAATCTCAATAGCGTTAAATGATAATACTCTGAACTATGTACCATATAATTAAAAACAAATTCATCAAAAAAGGAGGGCGCTAATGAAACATGAATTTAGAGATATTCCAAACGTTAAAACTTGGAAAAAAATAAGTAAAATCAATAAAGGGTGGTCAAGCGATGAAAAATATTATATAGAAGCTAACGATGGGAGTAAAATGTTACTCCGTATATCTGATATATCCAAATATAACAGTAAAAAGCAAGAATATGAATCTATAAGAAAGCTAGATGAGTTTGATATATTAATGACTAGACCTATTGATTTTGGAGTATGTAATCAAAATAGCCAAGTATATATGATATTTACTTGGGTTGATGGAGAAGATGCTGAGGAAGTTTTACCTATGTTAAGTCTAGATAAGCAATACGAATTAGGACTTATTGCAGGGCGATACTTAAGAAAAATGCATCAAATACCTGTGCCTTTAGATATACCAAGCTGGAAAGAGAGATTTAATAAAAAAATAGACTATAAAATAAATATGTTCGATAGATGTGATATAAAGTTTACAGGAGCAGATAAAATAATAGACTATATAAATAAAAATAGATATCTATTAAATGAAAGAAAACAAACTTTTCAACATGGAGATTATCACATTGGTAATATGGTGATTAATCAAAGTGGGGAATTAGTTATTATAGATTTTAATAGGGTGGATTTTGGAGATCCATGGGAAGAATTTAATAGAATTGTTTGGAGTGCTAATTTTAGTCCATTGTTTGCATCTGGAAAAATAAATGGATACTTTAAAGATAATGCACCAGATGAGTTTTTTAGATTGATGGCACTATATATTGGAAGCAATCAGCTTGCTTCTATTCCTTGGGCGATACAGTTTGGGCAGAAAGAAATAGATGTGATGATGAGGCAATGTAGACAAGTGCTACAGTGGTATGAAGATTTTGAGAGCTATATACCAAATTGGTATATAAGACCTTAGATTAGTAAAATATCATCATGAGAAACATAATTACAACTCAAATCAAAAAAGAAAATACAATCAGTGATATACTTTATTTGTCAATAAACTTAGAAAATAAGAAAGTGAGGCAGATATTATGGAAATATCATTTGAACAATCAAAAGATAGCATTGTATATAGAATCTCCGATTTTGATAAAAAGTATAAAGATATTTTAGAGATGTGTTATTATGAGGCTGATGATAAAACATATATTAAAAAATTTCCTTCTAATACTAAAAATATAAACAAAATCATGAGCAATTACAAAGAAAATGCACAGAATATGTTTAATCAATTAGGGTATTTTAGAGCTATACCTTGGGAAAAAGCACTTTTAGAGTTTTTAAAAATGGTGCATTTAGAAGGCGTTGATTGGTGGCTTGTAGGTAGCTGTGCGGCATGTTTACGAGGTATACCACTTAATCCACATGATGTAGATATAATGATAGATTCTAAAGATGTGGATAAGATTAATGAAATTTTTCAAGACCATATAGTAGAACCCATAATAGATACAAATGGATGGTTAACAAAAGACTTTGGAGTAATATTTTTACATGCTAGAATTGATATAGCTTCTGATCCACAGAAATGTTTGGATATTCCTCAGCCAGTAGATTGCGGACCATATGCTAAAGAGAATCTGGAAGTATTGTCATGGAACGGATTTGATATAAAAGTACCTCCTATAGAACTTCAACTCTATGTTAATAAAATAAGAAATAGAACAGAAAGAGTAAATTTAATTGAAAAATACATTAGTGATCAAAAGTAATAAAATTGGAGGATTATAATGCATAAGTGGAGAGAAATGGTTCAAGCTATGATTAATTGGATAGAAGTTAATATTGATGAAAAATCACCATTAATGAAACTATCGGAGGCGATAGGGTACTCTCCGTATTATTGCTCTAGTCAGTTTCACAGAATAACAGGTTTGACTATAAGGGATTATATCACAGCTAGAAGAGTAAGTCTTGCTGCTATAGAGCTCAGGGATACAAATGAACGTATAATTGATATAGCTATGAAATATGGATTCTCATCACAGGAAGCATTTACACGTGCATTTGTAAAGAAATTTGGAATTACTCCAAATAAATATAGGATAGATCCAAAGCCTATACCTTTATTTTTAATTAGTGAAGTCTATAAACCGATACATTATAATGTAATAAATAAGATAAATCGATACAAAGAAAATATATTAGAAATAAGAATAGAAAATATATCAAAACACAAGTTTATTGGTGTCTGGGATAAAGATTCTATAGATTATATTGACTTTTTTATGAAGGAGAAACATTGCTGTGATGAGATATGTGGTAATATAGAGAGTATGTCAAATCATACTCTTAAAAACCAGTTAACTCATACTGCAGGATGGTTTAGAGAAGGTGAAGTTTTGGGATATTTTTATGGGATACCAGTACCTTATGACTATGAAGGAGATATACCAAAAGATATGCAATGTAAAGTGGTTGGGCAATCAGATTATATAGTATTTTATCACCCACCATTTAATTACATAAAGGAAAATTCACAAGTAGTAGAGCGTGTAGATAGCATAGCATGGACATTTAACCCACATATATTGGGGTATGAATGGGACGAAGAACAATTAATATATCAAAGACATTATCCAGAAGGGTATGGATACGCAGTGCTAAGACCTGTAAAGAAAAAAGTTATTGATTGGGACAAAAATGTATAGGGTAACACAAATGTCAAATGTAATTAGAAAAGCAAAAAGATAGTTACAAATAATTTTTTATAAATTTGTTACAAAACTAAGTAAATTTAATTGAAGCAAACATAGTGACCATTGGGGTATGATGATTATTATAATGTAATAAAAGTAATTCAAGACAATGCTAAAAGATAACGAGAAAAATGAATTTAAGGCAGTGTCATATTAAAAATTCATATAATATTAACATTCAAGTTATATTCATAATAAATGAAAGCATTGTACGAACAAGTCTTCAATGCTTTCCAAAATTTTAATACTAAACATTATTTACATCATTAATTCCAAATAGCCTCAACCCACTCAGGGTGATCTATAAATGGATTTCTGTTTCCTTGATATTTGTATATCTTATCATTTCTTACTCTTTCAAATTCACTTACAGGATCATCTTTATGCCATTTTAGTAGAGTAGACAATATACCGTGATAAGGGGTTTTGGAGTTGTTGATATAGTTTACAACCTCTAAATCGACCTCACCATGTTTACCTTCATATCGAGTTGCCATATAAAATATCATTCTAGCAACGTCACCTTTCACTTCATCTCTAGGCTCAAATGAATCACTGTCATGAAAGCAATCTGTTGCTTCGTGGTGTCTATATAAGCTTTTATCAAAATTTTTATTACCACGAGATGAATTTACAGATACATCAGCAGGACGTATATGGTGTAAATCTGTGCCTGCACCCATTCTCGTTCCGAAATCTCCATGAGATTTTGCCCACACATGTTCTCTGTTCCAATTATCAACATCACCACCGTTGTTATACTTTGAAGTTGATTTACCCGTGTATAACAAAATAACGTTAGAAGAGTTATTTGGATCTTCGTCAGTATCTCTAAGTGCCTGCCATACATCACTATATGATAATTCTTTGTGGTTATCAATTATATCATTTAGAGTAGCTTTTAAAGATAAACCAGTTTTACCAGATGCATCAGCATAATAATCATTATAAGATGACGATGGTTTATTTTCATTATCAGGCTTAGCTATACTTGAAACAAATACAATACTAGTTACATTTTTTATGCCACTATGATTAAAATAAGTTTCTTTAGTTCCTGTTATGCGTACTGCCATTCCTTTATTATGAGGATTGGATTTTAAACCAAAATTATTTCTATAATCTTTGTCTAATTTAACAAATATCATGTTATTGGTATCCGATTCATTTCTAGAATCAGCTATTGCTATAGCATAATCGTTTTTAAAGTTAGATGTGTTAATCTTATTTGTTAACACTGGTTCGCCTACAATATATCCATTTACAGTTATATCATGATTATTTATATTTATTGCATCAAATACAGAGTAACAAATTGTTGGAGTTGTAGCAAAGACTGTAGTTACTAAAAACGTTACTGTTAGCACTATAAAGTATAACCTATATCTAATATTGTTGTACATCCTGGCAAGTCTCCTTCCTAGTTGGAATATAGTATACTATATTATAATTATATCAGTTTGTTACTTAAAGTTATAAGCGTAGATAATGGAAACGTTTCCACGCATTTTCCATTGTCAAATATTAAAAAATTTAAAATATAAATATGGCAAAATTTCAAAAAGTTGTTGAGTTTTATAAGTTAGATGATAAAATATAATTAATTTCTATGATTTGCTTACTATGGAGGGATTTGATGATTATATTAAGAGATTTTAGAGAGCAGGACTATCAATATTTGATAAAATGGATTGAAAATGAAAGAAGTTGCTGTCAATGGTGTGGTAATAATTTTACATACCCTATAGACAACAAGCAGTTAGATAAGTATAAGAAAATGGTTGATAACTCGGATTGTGATTATGCATTTACTGTTTTGAGTAAAGATAGTAATTTGCCAATAGGTCATATTAAGATCGGAAAGATAAATAGGCTCCAAAAGACAGGTTCACTACAGTTCATACTAGTAGGTGACAAAAACCAAAGAGGTAAAGGCATAGGAAAGCAGATTATAAAAGAAGCGATAGATTATGCTTTTAATAAGCTAGATTTATGTAACCTGAGTTTAAGAGTTTTTTCTTTTAATATTGGTGGAATAAAATGCTATGAGAATATTGGTTTTAAACAAGTAGGTTATCATGAAAAGAGTTTTAAATACAGTGATGATGAATACTGGGATAGAGTAGAAATGATGCTACATAAGAATGATAGGGAGATAAATAACTGATGTATTTTATTATATTTGTTGTTATTGTAATAGTTGCTGTTTTTGGATTTTACCAAACTACTGTGGGTGATAGAAACAGAATAACAGAAAAAATAAGTTCCATAGGTGGAACGCTCATAAATTATGAAAAGAGAGGAATCTTTTCTGGTAGTCCATTTAAAATAATAGGAAGAGGAGTAAGGGTTTATAAAGTTAGTTACGAGATAAACGGAGAACAAAAAATTGGATGGGTAAAGATAGGTGGATTATTTGGGCCAGATTGGAAGTTATAGATTTTCTAGTGTAAGCTGAAGAATAAGTAGGTTAATCAAAAAACGGGCTAGAAGCTGAAAATATAGAAATATTATTAATGAATACAAAGAGTTATGTGAAGTATTAAAAGAGCTAATTTGAGTTGAGAGTAATTTAGATAGAATATAAGTTTAGCTACACGTTTTATGATATTATATTGTATCGTCTATGCTAATATGATATAATAGCTGAAATTTATATTTCTAAGAGAAAGGGTGAAACAATGGCAAAATTACAAGATATTATTGAATATTTGGATTCTAATTTTAAGACCAGAGAGCTTGAAAATTATAAAGAGGAGACAGGAATTACACATGATGCAAATAAAGATATCAAGAAGATAGGATATGCAACTAATTTAACACCAGAGGTTGTAGAGCTAGCTAATCAGTCAAACGTTGATTTGATATTGACGCATCACGATGCTTGGCATTTTATTTTCGGCATTAAAGAAAAATCCGATCAACTACTTAAGAAGTATGAGATATCCCATTATTATAATCACCTTCCACTAGACGATAGTGACTTCGGAACTAACAGCACATTAGCTAAAGAACTTGGGCTAGTAGAAGTGAAGAAAACTTGTAATGAAGATGGTTTCATGTGTGGTGTTATTGGAGAATACCAAGAACCAAAGTCATTTAATGAGTTTAAAGATTTAGTAGAAAGTAAACTAGGGGAAAAAGTTCAGAGTTGGAAATTTAACAATAAAGATGTAAATAAAGTATTTATATTGTGTGGGGCAGGGTTTATGACATCTCATATGAAAGAAGCAGTAGAGGAAAATTGCGATGTATACTTAACTGGAGAAAAGATACTTTATACTGTGGAGTATGCAAAGATAAGCAAAATGGACTTGGTAGTAGGAAGTCACACTTTTATTGAATTATTTGGTGTTAAAAGTATGGCTGAACTTGTTTTAGATAAATTTGATGTAGAAATAAAATGGCTAGAAGAAGAGCATATAGAAGAAATAGGATTTAACCAAAAATAATAAAGCTATATAAAAGTATGAAGTATGCCGATAAAGTATATAGAAGAACAAATATACTTTAGGAGGTGATACACATGAATACTATTAATTCTATAGTAGGAGTTCAAAACATAGCTAACAATCCACAACATAAACATACTACAAAAAAAGCTAAATCAAACAGCTCAAAGATTGAGAAACAAGACGTAATATATGAGAAGAGTAATAATTTAGATGACAGTGTCAATAGTGATTACTCTCATTTGAAAAATGCAAAATACACTATTAACAAAGCTGAAATAGAGGCTATGAAAGCAGAAATGAACGAACGAATGAAAGCTGGATTCTTACAAGTAGTTAAAGAATTTATAGGTCAGCAAAATATAGGGTATAAGTACGCTATAGAGATAATATTTAGAGAAGGTAGCGAAAAAATCAAGCCAAAGATGGTTGTTCAAGCAAAGCAAGATATAGCAGAAGGTGGATATTGGAGCGCTGAAAAAACTTCACAAAGGATACTTGAATTTGCAAAGACAATATCAGGTGGTGATCCTCAGAAAGCAAATATGTTAAAAGAAGCATTCTTAAAAGGCTTTGAAGAGGCAGAAAAAGCATGGGGTAATGACTTACCAGAAATATGCAAGAAAACAAAAGAAGCAGTTTTAGAAGGATTTAAGGAATGGGAAACGATAGAAGAATAAAAACATAAAATAAGATTGTTGTTAGTTTGTGTATAATGAGTAGGTCATGCTTTTTAGTGTGGCCTATTATTTTTTAGGATAAATCTTAGCAATATTTTGTTGCAAAAGCAGTACAAATAAAGCTTCAATTTTGCCTATTTGAGCGTATTATATTATCACTTAATAAAAATTTGATATTTATATATGTATTTCGTTATATAATGCCGTTGTGGCAATTTATTACAAATTCATACTTCGAGTATACCATAAATTGAAAGGGAGGTTGCTTTTATGAGTACTCAAAATAATGATATAATCAATGAAGCAAAATTTATATTTTCCTTAGATAATAAAAGTGTACCATTTAAGAAGAGAGCTGAGGCTATAAATATACCTAAAGAAAAGATTATTGATATTTCCACAACAGGTTTATTAGATATAATAATGGAATATCCTTTTTTAGCAAATATTTTTGCATATGACGATTTTGATACAGGTTTAGATTCACTTATAAATATTTTTGAACCGTTAAGTGTTTTTATTTCTAGACCTGATGCTATGCATGTGTTAGAGACAAAATACACTAATATAAAAGAAATAGATGATAAATTTATAGAGAAAGTTTTTCTTGAAGCTTTAAATGATAGAATTGGTACCAAAGAATCGATAAAAGATCCTTTGGTAGGTATAAAAACTACTTATGTTACTACACCTAGAGGAACAAATGTTAAAGTATATATAGTGAAAAAAGATTATACAGATTTACAAAAAATGCAAATCAATAATAAATATGATAGATTATACCCAAACGCTCAAAGATTAGCTAGTGCAACAAAAATTTATAATTGTCACTCTTATGCATGGTATGAACAAAGTGCTTCTAACAAATACTGGATGAATGATCCTACTGCTTATTATACAGATGGAAGCTATAGTCAGTCATCATCCGTTAGTTCGAGTGTTAAAGCTACTTATATGCCGACTGATGACATAAAAGCTCAACCAGAACACTCAGCTATCGTTAGTGGAGATTACTTTATATCAAAATGGGGGAGAGCAGGGTTATACAAACATAGACCTGAATATTCACCTTATGATTCTGCTACTATTTATTATTTTAAAAGAACTTAAACTCTATAAAATTATGCATAACTAATGATAGTATGAATTAGATAAATTGCCATAAGCTATTGAATTACTTCTGATTATACATTTTTAATATTACTATATATACTATTAAAAGCAAATAAAAAAATAATCTTAATTACTATTTTCTAAATATTGCGTTTTAGTTTCAGTCCAACTCATTCTTCGACTTTAATTAATCAATTTTATATTGTTATATCTTTGAAGTTCTTCTTTTTTTGTTGGGGGGAATTGAAAACTTGACTAACAGTTAAAGATTCCCTTAGTAATTTATCATGTAATTGCCAAAATCGTAGTTAGCTGAATACATTTAAATTAATTGAAAACAATCTTGGCAAAACCGTAAAAGAAACGACAAATATTTCCCATATTCACAAAATATAAGAAGTATGCTATAATGAAGGTCGTTATTAAAATTTCCGTTGCTCGCTTATCACTAAATAAATTCTGCTACTCAATTTTAACATGACTTGGACTTTTGCTTTTATTACAGTCTGACAGATATATGTTAATGGCTAAATTATAAAGATCATCTTATCCCACAAAGTATTACCTCAAAAAAGGATACCAACCAATCAATAAAGCAATGAGATCAAGATTCATTTCAAATAGAAAACTTTAATTTTCAGACTACCGCTTTTATATGCTATAATAAAAAATATCATGAAAAAGGAGGATTATATGGAAATAAATTATCAACTTACTGAAAAAGATATTATTGATTTTAATATACATCATCTAAAAACTTCCCCAGCTCTTAAAAAATCAGTATTTATACAGAGAATTATTGGCCCATTAATAGACATACCAGCTATTTTTATAGCTCATAAACTCACTAACATATCACTTTTATACTGGAGTGTGATATTTATATCAATGGCAATACTCTGGTATGCATTTTATCCAAAACACATAGAGAAAAGGTATAAGAAACAGGTTTCTAAAATGTTTGCAGAAGGTAAGAATAAGGATTTGTTTGCCCCTAGTACTTTGAACATAAGCGAAGATGAAATTGTTCGATCAAGTCAGTACAAGACCTCTAAATTTGAATGGAGTTCTGTTGATAAGATTGATATAGGCAGTAATCATATATTTATATATGATAGTGCAGTTAGTGCGGTGATAGTTCCATTTTCGGCATTTAATACAGATAATGAAAGAAAGACATTTTTAAGTTTATTAGATGAATATTTTGTAAGGTAACATATGAAACTTATAGAACTGATATCAAAAAATACAATAAAAACTTATGCAAAATTTCAGCAATTAATAAAAAATACTTAAAGATAAGGAGTGCTTTAAATTGAAAAAGCAATGAATAATAAGCATTAAGAAAATCATATGATGCAGAAAATGTTATAATAAATCCCCTATAAAATTTAAGTTAGAATTGTGTGAAGGGTACTATTTTGAAGAACAACAATCGATTTCATGGAAAGGCAGTTTCAGTTATAGTGAAGCTACTTGGGAAGCACCAAGCGTTGAAATAGGATTAGAAATATTCAATTATGTTAGAGAAAAGGTAAAATTAAAATAGTTATATAAAAGAAAAGTATTATCTAAGTAGAGATGTTTATAATACCTTAAAAGCTGTTTTTGAATTTGAAGTAACTAAAAACATATAAGTATTATTATAAATTGATTTAAAATTAAATTAAACATATAATATAATAATTTGGAGGGACTTTATGAGATTATTTCATGTAAGTGAGGAAGAAAGTATTGAAAAATTTGTGCCCATAAAGCCATATAGAGAGGATTTGAGGGATAGTCCTCCATTGGTTTGGGCATTAAATGAAAGATGTTTGCCTAATTTTTTGACACCGAGAGATTGCCCAAGAGTGACCTACCATATAGGAAGAGATACCAATCAAAACGATATAGATAAATACTTTTCATCAACAAAGTCAATACACGTAGTAGCCATAGAACAGTGGTGGTTTGAAAAAATGAAAAACACTAAGCTGTACATATACGAATTCAATAAGGAAAACTTTTACTTACAGGATGAAATAGCTGGATATTATGTTAGTGAAAAAACTGAAATACCAATAAGAAAAATAGTAATAAATGATATATTTTTTGAACTTTTTAGAAGGAATGTTGAGCTTAGGATACTTCCAGAGATAAAAAGTTTGAGTGAAGAGATAAGAAAGACTTCACTAAATTGGTCAATGTGCAGGATGGGAAATGCTAGAGAGATTTAAATTAATCGAGTAATTCTTTTTTTCTGATTCATATTAGTATTATAGGGGTATAAATATGTAATGGGTAAATATAATTAGTGAATTATATCAAAAACAAAAAAAGGGGAGGAAATATGAAAAGTATTATAGTATATTCAAGTTTAACTGGTAATACAAAAAAATTAGCAGAGTCAATCAGAAATGATGTTTATAATGATACGGTGTTTGCATCTGTTGATGAAGTAACAGAGATTAATAACTATGACCTTATAATATTATGTTACTGGGTAGATAAAGGTACATGTGACGGCAAAACATTAAAATTAATTGAGAAAATAGAAAATAAAAAAATTATAGCAATGGGAACATTAGGAGCTTATCCAGATTCTGACCATGCAAAAAAATGCAAAGAAAATGTTAAAGTAGCTATCAATGAACATAATGAGCATTTAGGAAGTTTCTTATGCCAAGGCAAGATAGACGAAAGGTTAATAGAAAGATTCAAATCATTGCCAGCGGATCATCCACATGCAATAACAGAGGAAAAAATCAAACGTTACAAAGAGGCTAGCAAACATCCCAATGAACAAGATTTTAAAAATGCTAGAGAGTTCGTAAAAAATATTATAGAGCGAAATTAAAGAAGTTTTGTAATTGCAGTCATATTAGTATTTTCAGGGAGCGATAATATGAAAAATGAAATAGTTTATGATAAGTTAGTGAGAGATTTAATTCCAGATATCATTGAAAGTGATGGGAAGAACTGCAAAACACATATAGCAAAAGACGAAGAATACAAACAGAGATTGATTAGTAAACTTTATGAAGAGACGATAGAATTTATTGCACATCCTTGCGAAGAAGAAATGGCAGATATACTAGAAGTATTAGATGCTCTAATTGATTATTATGACTTTTCAAGACAAAACTTATATGATATTAAGAACAACAAAAACGCTTTAAGAGGCAAATTCGAAAAGCGTATAGTACTAGAAAAAGTATTTGAGGATTAAAAAACATTAATTTGCAATACATATATCAACATACTTATCATTGTTTATGACTACTATGAAGTTATTTCTCATCTGAGTAATTTCATAGTAGTTGTTTAAGTAAAATCTTATAGCATATTCAATATTTGAGTTATATAGCCTAAGCTTAAGTCTTAACATTCCTAGATTATATGATAATAGAGATTGTTTACTAGTCAGTAAATTACCATTCATAATAAAATCAATCTGATTGTAAAGTGTATTAAGGACAATCAATACATTATTATTTGTATTTAGTAGAGAATTTGTAGGTTTACCTACAAAATAATAAGTATCCAAATTACTATCAAATAATTCGACTTTTATAGTAGACAAATACATTAAATAGTCATAGTCAATTTTATCAAACAATAGTAGATGGTTACTATCTACTGCTTCACTGGGATTGATTCCAAACTTTTTTTTAAAACCTCGAGTAAACACTTCATGAGAGCTGAAACCATATTTGTAAGCAATATCTATTACTTTATGATTAGTGGATAGCAAATCTTTATAAGACTCAGTAAATTTTCTATGCATTATGTAATCATATATAGATATACATGTTGTTTTAGAAAACTGACGAGAATAATAAAATTGAGAATAATTTGCATGATTTGAGACATCTACAACATTTATTTTTTCTAAAAGTCTTGCTTCAATAAAATTAATTCCACTTAAAACTGATTCAATAATTGACATAGCTATAACTCCTCTAGAGGGACTAGAGCATACATGGTTGAATTTTCAATATTGTCCATACCTTTAAAACGTTCGTCATATACTTGAATTAGATATTTTTGAGTAGGTTTTAATTTCATATTAGCAATAGAGTTATCATTGATAATTTTATGCCACCAATCACTTGTTATTTCATCACCGCTTAAAGTTACTTTTAGATATAAAGATTCATCAATAAACTTAGTACATAAATCTATCGGTAGCTTTGAACTGGTGACTTCTTCACCCACAAATACTTCAAAATAACCATTTGTGGGAGTTGACTCATTATATATATGAATTTCATACATACTATTTTTATTTGCAGAATATTTTCTAACTGGATTTTGCCTGAGAAACTCAGAATATCTAGACCAAAGTTGTCCTATATGATTAGACGTATCCCAGCCTCCTTTTACACTGATAGGATCACCATAAAAAATCATTCCACCTAATAGTAAGTTCTTTGTTTTAACTTGCTCAATATTCACAAAATCACTCCTTAAGCAATATTAATCAAATTATATTTTTTTCATCACTATAGTAGAGCTATAGTAAGCAGTTAGTATCAAGAAACTATAACAATTATATCATATAATAATCATATCAAAAAATTCAAGGAGGTATGATTATGTCAGTTACATTTTCACCAATAGGCAAAATAAGGATTAAGAACAATAGATATTTTATAGAGGTAAAAAAAGAACTGTTTGAGGCAACTAAAGGATTAGAAGATTTTAGTCATATACAGGTAATATGGTGGCTTAACCAATATGATACTTCTGAGAGTAGAGTGAGCCTAGTGATGGACTCTCCATATAAAAAAGCACCAGAAAAACTTGGAGTATTTGCAACTAGATCGCCTATTAGGCCAAATCCAATAGCTATAACTGCTTGTAAATTGTTATCTATAAATGAAGACAGCAATATGGTAGAAATCGCATATATAGATGCTATGGATGAAACCCCAGTTTTAGATATCAAAGCATATCATCCATCAGTTGACATAATAAGAGATGTCAAAATGCCAAAGTGGTGTGAGCATTGGCCTAAGTGTAGCGAAGAATCAGCCACATTTGCTTGGGATAAAGAGTTTAATTTCTAGAATCAGTTCATAATATTACTTTTAAAATACCAATGGGGATGGCTTAAGAGACATCACCATTGGTATTTTAAATGGAGAGTTATATTAGTGGACATAACGATAATTTAAGGTGTATACTAATGATATATGTTATGTTGGGGGAGACATATTTAAAGTAGTATAGTTGTAGAGTGCTGAAACTGGCTAAAGTAGAGATTAGAAAAGGGAGATTTATTATATGAAAAAGCTTGTATTATTTATAATAGTATTATATAGTGTATTTTTGACGGTTGGATGTGAGAATAAAATGCCTATGCCACAAGTTGAAAAATCACTTTCAACTACGGGTAAAAATATAACTAAAGATAATCAAAAACCAGATTTAAGTGATTGTAGTAGTGTTGAATCTCAAAGTGAAGATAAAGTGAATAGTGATGTACAAGATATAGAGTCATTTATACCTAAAGGGTGGGAAGTTTTAAAAAAATATGAAAAATTAGCCATATCAAAAGGAGATTTAAATAAGGATGGAATAATGGATAAAGCCTTTGTAATTGAGCAAAGTAATCAATCTGAAGATGTACCTTTAAGAAATTTACTAATAGTTTTTGGGAATAAAAACAATACATATGAGCTATCAATAAAGGCGGAAAAAGCGATTCTTAATGAGATTGAAGGTGGGACTTTTGGAGATCCTTTCGAAAGTATATCTATAGATAGAGGTTCTGTATTGCTAAAGTTCTTTGGTGGTAGTTCGAGTAAATGGCATAGATATTTTAGATTTCGTTATCAAGATAATGGCTGGTTTTTAATTGGATTTACAGAAGGTTCATATGAATTTATTGGTGATTCAATGGATTGTATTGAAGATGATTATAACCTAATTACAGGTGATTATATAGGTGAAATAGTTGAAGATGGCAAAGTTAAAACAGTAAAAAAGAACATTGGGAAAAAACAGCTCTTGAATCTAAAAGATTTTGTAGCAAATGAATACGATGTACAATCTCAGTAGAATTCTATGATTATGCTTGGATGTTTTGTAATAATATATATAGTGGTTATGTGTTGCAGATTATTGAGAGTACCTGCAATTTATAAAGTGAATTTGAGTGGAACAAATAATTGACGAAATGAATATTTATTAGTATAATGAGATATGATAGTTATTTAAGAAAGGAAAGGAGTTGTTCATAATGACTGTAAAATTTATAGAGGTGAAATTAGTCTAACTGAATACTTTAATTCCTTTTAAGCAACCTAATAGTGTATATAGAATAAGCACGCTGGTAGCGTGTTTTTTGTTTACCAATAAACCCATAGGTAGTTTAAAACCTATGGGTTTATTGGTGTCTAAATAAAGGAGGGATGTTTTATGAGAGAAAACAAGAGAGAAACGAACTATATAGAACAAATAAAAAATAAGATTGTAAAGGATGGATATGAATAAATGAATATAAGTGATTATGGATGGAATGAATTTTTTGGGAAACAATTAGATGAATTACAAGAAGAGCATCTTTACGCAGGAAGAGTATTAGCTGATTATGGTCAATATTTAAAAGTTATAACTAATGATGGGGAAATAAAAGTTAAAAGAAATAATACTATGCATATAGCAGTAGGAGATTGGTTAGTTTTAAAAGCTTGTGATGATTCTAAAGAAATATATAGTGTATTAGATAGAACGACTAAATTTTCAAGAAGTGCAGCGGGAACAGAGTTAAAAGAGCAAATTGTTGCAGCTAATGTAGATACGGTATTTATCATACAATCATTAAACAATGACTTTAATATGAAAAGACTACAAAGATATATGTTATCTGCATGGGAGAGCGGTGCATTACCAGTAATAGTGCTTACTAAAGCAGATTGTTGTGAAGATATAGGAGATAAACTAGTAGAGGTATATAATACAGCTCCGGGTGTAGAAGTGCATGCCATAAGTTGTTTAAATGGTTATGGACTAGATGAGATTAATAAGTATTTATTACCACATAAAACGATAGCATTATTAGGATCATCAGGTGTTGGCAAATCGACATTAGTCAATACGCTGATGGGCAAAGAGTTACTAAAAACTCAAGAGATAAGAGAAGAGGATAGTAAGGGAAGGCATACAACTACTCATAGGGAGATAGTATTGTTACCTAACAAATGTCTGATAATGGACACACCAGGTATGCGATCATTATCATTATGGAATGTAGAACACGGAATAGACATGATGTTTAACGATATTGAAAAATTAATTAGTGAGTGTCGTTTTAATAATTGCACTCATGGAAATGAACCGGGGTGTGCGGTAAAAAAAGCTTTGAGGGCAGGAGTGCTGAGTGATGAGAGATGGAAAAATTATCTAAAACTACAAAGAGAATTAAAGTATCTTAACCGTGCTCAAAAACTGAAAGAGAAAATGGCTCTTAAAAAAACTACTAAATCAAGTAAACACAGAAAAAATAGTAGAAATAATAAACGATACGAGTATTGATTTAAACTATTTACAGGAGGATCAAAAATGGATTTTATTGTTTTAAACCAATCAAAAGGAAAAGAAAAGATAGGCGTTGTAGATGATTATTTAACAGCTATGAAACCATTTGAGAAAGCACTGAAGATGGATACAAATAATAATGTAAATCTTAATCAATTTATTGAGTTTCTTAAGGAAAATGTTTGTGAGTGGTCAAAAGACGAAAAAAATAAGCTCAAAACTTGCTTAGATAAACTTAAAGGCAAACTTGGTGAGATTGGTATCAACATGAATAAAAATGTCTATATTATAAAGACAAGTGGAAGAGAAGAGTTTAATAGTGCTTATACCAGAGAAAATATGATTATCTTACCTCAAAAGAAAATAAACTATGATATAGACAGGTTATATGGTTTACTTGCACATGAGTTCTTTCATGTATACTCAAGGTTAAATGAGATAAAGAGAGCAAAGTTATACAAATTGCTTGATTTTGACATAATCAATAGTATTGATATACCTACAGATGTCAAAGCATATACTCTTGTTAACCCAGATGCAATGGCTACAGTTTCAGTAAAAGTTAAGTATAATAATAGCCAAGTAAAAGTATGTCCTTTAATTATGATAAAAGGTAAAAATATAGATGTAAATAAAGATATTTCGAAAAGTTTAAGGATAAGATTATACATTATTGATTCAGGCGAAGTTGTAGATGCGCAAAATGTCAGCGGTTATATAGAAAAGGTTAGTATAAACACTGATGATATCCAACATCCAGAGGAGACTCTAGCAGAGAATTTTACTCTAATATTAACTAAATATAATATAGCTGAAAATAAAGAGTTACTAGAAGGTATGTTAAAAATAATGAGGGAACCAGATGAAAGATAATATTATAATTGTTAAAATGAATAAAGAAGATTACAAAGATATACCACAGGTATATGCTAGTAGTTTTAATGAAGAACCATGGAATGTAGATTGGTATGATATACCTCAGTTCAATGAAGATAGCAACTGGGTAGCTAAATATGATGATAGAGTGGTTGGGTTTGTCATAACCTTTATATCTGATAGTCAGCCGTATATATCTGTTTTGGCAGTTGAACAGAAATATCAAAGACTGGGTACAGGGGTTAAACTCATGAAGGAAGCTATACTTTATTATCAAAACAAAAATTATAATGAGATAAATGTTCATGTAGGACCAGATAGAGTTAGTGCAAATTACTTGTATAAAAAGCTTGGGTTTATAAAAATAGGGATAAAGGATGAGTTTGATAAACTGACTCTAAAACTAAATAGGAGGAATTGTATGAACAACGGTGAGATTTATTGGATTGGAGGATCACCATGTAGTGGCAAAAGTGCTATAGCGCAGATGTTAGCAGACAAATATGGATTTAAATATTATAAGTGTGATGATTTCCTAGAAAAATACGCAGTAAAAGGTGCTGAAAAGGGAAAAGAAATAATGAAGAAGATACTAAGCTTAGATTTGGATGGCATTTGGCTTAGAGATGTAGATGAGTTAGTTAAAGACGAGATAAAATTTTATGAAGAGGCATTTGAAGTCATTATAGATGATCTAAAAGAGATAGATAATGTAAATGGCATTATCGTAGAAGGTGCAGCAATACTCCCTATAAATGCAGACATTCATAAAGTAAGCAAAGACAGATATATTTCTATTGTACCTACAAGCGGTTTTCAAGTAAATAAATACAGCGAAAGAGATTGGGTAGAAGACTATTTGAAAGATTGTAGTAATCCTAAAATAGCTTTTGAAAATTGGATGCAAAGAGATATCAAATTTGCGGAGATTATAAAACAACAAGCAGATGAGCTGGGCTACAAATCAATAGTAGTAGATGGTAAAAAATCTATTCAGGAAAATTACGACATAGTTGCAGAGCATTTTGGTCTTATATAAATTGCTATCTACAAAGGGGGAGAAACGGTGATAGAGACTGAGCGTTTAAAGCTTCGGTTACTTGAAAAAGATGACTTAAATAGTGTCTTTGAGATATATTCAAAAGATGAGATTACTAAACCCTATGGGATGTATCCCATTGAAAATATAAAAAAAGCAAATAAATTTTTAGATACTTTGATGAAAGATAAAGAGCATGGAATTGTTTTAAAATCTACAAATAAAGTAATAGGTACAATAGGGGTTGTAGGAGTAAGCGAAAAAAACAAAAGATGTGAGATAGGATATGTTTTGTTACCTGAATTTTGGGGAAAAGGATATATGACTGAAGCAGTAAATAGTTTTGTAAGGTTTCTATTTAATGCATCTGATATAAATAGAATAGAGACATTTATTCATCCAGACAACATAGCTTCATGCAAGATAGTAGAAAAGACTGGGTTTGTAAGAGAAGGTCTTTTAAGACAAAGAGGCATTGTTAGAGGTAAGTTTCAGGACTATTATCTTTATAGTATTTTGCGAGAAGATATAAATAATATTAATGGGGCGTGAATACACTCCAAATAGATTGATGACAAAGTCATTAAGATAGCAGACTGTAGTAAGAGTTCAATTTCAAGGGTGTTAAAATTGAGTAGCAGAGCTTACTTAGAGGTAAGTGAGCAACGGAAATTTTATCTACAACGTAGAAATTGGGCTTTTGTCTATAGTCTTAATGGGGTGTGAATACACCCCAAGTTAAGTTACATAAGTCTTAACAATATATCAAAATCATCCGGTTGTTCATCATCTAAGGCTACTTTATTTACTCTTATCTCTTTACATTTAATACATTGATGGATGACCTGCATACCTTTATTCGAGGTATTTTTAATACCTATAGGTTTCATAACGCTCATGCACGAATTATTTCTGTCTCCTGGCTTTATATCAACGTGTAGTGAATAAAGACAATATGGACAATGATTACGATATGAACCATTCTTCAGTGCATTAACAGTAGCACCACAATTTTGACAGATGAAACCTTGATTTTCGTTTTTTCTGCTCAAGCTCGACTTCCCCTCTCTTGATTAAGTTAATAATCAAGAAGTGCGGGTTCCGTTTAACTCTTTTCATTTTAGACTTGAATCATATAGTGACATAATTCACCGCCTGTTCCTTTAGGGTCAGCGATTACTTCCAGTTCCAGCTTCATTAGAGCTTATTTCATCTCCAAATCCGAACCATGACAGTTTTTATGAATGTTTGTGACTGCCACTGTAAGGCGGAATAACTTCTTACTTGGGCCCACCTTCCATTGGTAAGTGTATATTGATTCTCACTAACATTGGTACTCGTCCCCACCTAAGCTTGAGCACTAAATATTGTATAAGAATAGATTATACTGATCTAATCACACCTTTCTAGTTATTATAAATTCAGGTTCAATATTATTTTATCATAAACCAATAAGTTTTGACGATATTTAAAAATTAGCAAGCTATATTATGGTATAATTGATTTAATCTTGAATTTCATAAACAAGTAAGGAGTGGTGTATGTGAAAAAATGTGGTTTGAAAACACCAGCAATACTAGTTGATTTAGATATAATGGAGAGAAATATTAGAAGATACCAAGAAGAATGTAATAGATATAATAAAAAACTTTGGCCAATGATAAAAACACATAAAAGTACTGAGATAGTAAGATTACAGCAAAGATTTGGGGCTGATGGTTTTTTAGCTGGAACTCTAGATGAGTGTGAAGCTCTTTGTGATGCAGGAATAGAAAATATCATGTATGCCTATCCAGTATCAACACTGCCAAATATTCGTAGGGTAATAGATATAGCCGAAAAATCAAATTTTATTATTAGATTAGATAATTTAGAGAGTGCTTATATTATAAATGAAGTAGCTACCAAGGAAAAAGTAGTTATTAACTATACCGTTATCGTTGATTCAGGGTTACATAGATTTGGAGTAAATCCTGAAAAAGTAGTAGATTTAGTCAATAAGTTGCAAAAATGCAAAGGCTTATGCTTTAAGGGTATATCAACACATCCTGGGCATGTATATGGAGCTACTAATGCTGATGAAGTCAAAAAATATGTTGATGATGAAAAAAGAGCCCTAAAAATAGCAACTGAAGCTTTAATATCATCAGGTTATGAATTAGAAATTATAAGTAGTGGCGCTACACCAACATTTTTTGAAACTGTATCAGATGAATATATCAATATATATCATCCAGGTAATTATGTATTTAACGATTGTATACAAATATCTACTGATACTGCAAGAATAGAAGATTGTGCATTAACTGTACTCGCATCTGTTGTATCACATCCTACTGAGGATTTATTTATTATAGATGCAGGATCAAAATGTCTTGGATTAGATAAGGGAGCACATGGAAATAGTGCTATAAAAGGCTATGGATATATCAAGGGACATACAGAGCTAACTCTTTATAGTCTTTCAGAAGAGGTCGGGAAAATACATGTATGTGGTAAAACAAAATTGAAAGTGGGAGATATAGTAGAAATAATTCCAAACCATGCATGTACACCAGCAAATATGACTAGTTGGTTAATCGGTTGTAGAAAAGACGTAGTAAAGCAAATAGAGGTAGATATACGTGGTAATTACAAAAAGCAAGAGGGAGTGTCATAATGAAAATAGTCCAAAAAATTGTTAGTGATTTGAGCTCTTATATTAAAGATAAAAGAACTATAGAGATTGCTTGCGGAGATTCAGACTTTAGCTATAGTGCTTCAAAATATGCAAAAGAAGTACTTGCAACGGATATCTCTTTAAAGAGGTTAGAAAATAATATTAAGGACATACCATGTAATTTTAAGTATGCACAGATGGATGCTACTAAACTTGACATTGAGAATAGTTCATATGATGTATCTTTTTGCTATAATGCGTTAGGCCACTTACAAGACGTATTAGAAGATGTGGTTAGCCAGATGAAAAGAATTACTGCAATAAATGGATATCTTTTATTTATAGCTTCATGGAAGATTGATAAAAACATAATACCAGAGGTAAATGAGATTGTCAGCAAGCATAAAGATTTAACAGTTCAAGAATATAAATCAAATCATAAATACCATGCACTAGTTATAAAAAAGGTTAGCATATAACTAAAAAGGAGGAATTATAATGGAAGGTAGGTTAGTCAAATATACAGAAATAAAAGAGTCAGCATATATTAATTATATTAAAGAATGGGAAGATGCTGGGATAGAGGTTATCCCTGGCGCATCAAAAAGAAGTGGAAAAGAGTATAATGAGCTTTTAGAAAAATGGTCAAGTAATGAAACGGATAAAATGTATGATAAAGGCTTAGTAGCATCAACTCTTTATTTTTTAGTAGATGAAGATGAAAAAATACTAGGGGCTATAGATTTAAGGCATAAATTAAACGAAGCATTGACTAAGCATGGAGGACATATTGGCTACGGAGTAAGACCTTCTGAGAGGAAGAAAGGCTATGCTACAGTTATGCTTAGTAAACTACTAGAAATGTTAAGAACTAGAGGCTATGATAAAGTGTTGATAACATGTGCAGATACAAATGAAGGATCTGCTAGAACTATAGAGAAAAACGGTGGAAAGCTTTGGGATAAACCAGTTTTTGAAGAGATGTTAATACGAAGATATTGGATAGAATTATAAATGGAAGTTTCATTCTAAAACGATGTTCAGTATAAAAAATATCAAATAGTCAATATGTTTAATATTAGTATATAAAATAGATTGAGGTGTTTTTTATGGAATATATTATTAAGAGATTAACTAATGATGCAAAATACGTAGGCTTGAAATATAATGGAAAAATTGAAACATTTAAAACAACTGATTTGCCTAAACTATGGGGGGAGTTCACTGAGAAGTTATATAAAAGTAGTGTGGAGAATTTAATTGATAAAAAAGAAGCTATAGGGTACATTAGCTATAATATGAATTCAAAAAATAAATCATATGAATACATTGCATCATGTGAAGTGTCAGAGTTTGCAAACTGCGATAATTTTACAAGAGTTATTATACCAGCAGGGCGTTATATATATTTCAAATTACAATTTAAAAATAAAGCTGAAAATCTTGATGAATTATTAACTAAAGTTCTACCTAATCTTTCTTCAAAATTCAATTTTAATAGAAGTTTCGGATTCGAGTTTTACCCTGAAGATTTTAATTATTTGCAAGAGGACACGTGTTTATATTTTGCAGTTCAATTACTTGAAGATTAATTTGGATAAACAATAATAAGTATTTTAACTAAAACGAAGTAAGTATACTAAAATAATATACTGTATAAATTTAATATAGTAAAACCAACTAGAAAATATAATACTTTTACCAAATGAGCTACTTAGAATCAAGAGATTCTAAGTAGCTAAAATTTTTTTTGTATCATAATCTTCTTTTCATAAAAATAATAACTCATTAACCTATAGCCTTAGAGTAACATTTGTTATGAAATGCTACTATATTAAACATAAATGTAGTTACTACAAAATCATATTTGTTAGCTATATCTTAAGTACGTCTAGTACATGTTATTTCTTCATTAGAAACTCCTTAGTATCCATAATTATTTAGTTCGTTTAGCTATAGGATGATCTTCTTTTAACTGCAAGAGATCCCATAGATTCCCGTATAAATCTTTGAATACAGCTACAGTACCGTAAGGTTGCTCTTTTGGCTTTCTAACAAATTCTATACCCTTATCTACCATATCATTATAATCTCTCCAAAAATCATCTGTGTTTAAAAACAAAAATACTCTTCCACCTGTTTGATTACCTATAAAAGGTGATTGTTCTTCTTTAGATGCTTTGGCTAACAGTATTGTTGTACCAGACGACCCTGGAGGTGAAACTACAACCC
Source organism: Clostridiaceae bacterium M8S5 (assembly GCA_029227815.1). Taxonomy (GTDB): domain Bacteria; phylum Bacillota; class Clostridia; order Tissierellales; family MCWD3; genus Abyssisolibacter. The sequence continues at coordinate 384,340 of CP118523.1, forward strand.
AGCGTTTATCTTGCTCTGGCTGGTATGTATCTTCTAATAATTCAAAATTTAATTTATTGGTATAAAAATCAATAGCTTCATCATAGTCTCTTACAACTAACGCAATGTGTACAATAGACTGTTTCATTTTTAACACGCTCCTTGAGTATAGTATATATAATATTATATCATAGGAGCGTGAGTTTAAATATAATGAAACAGTCTACTTTATTTAAGAGCTTTATTTACATTTGCAAAACAGTCTATGTAGAATGTTTCTTCTTCATCTTCTTGCTTTTGACCATATAATCACAATCTCTATATATACTATCATCTTTTAACGCTTTATATATTTTTTTATACAGTCCTATTTTAATAGAAAGACTTGTGACTAAGTGATTGGTGTAGTTTTTTTATAATTACTATTCGCCAAAAAAAATATGATTTTGAGTAATTTGTCCTAATTTGATTTTCAGGCAGGGAATCAAGTGAGAAGTATAGAATATAATCTCCATCAGATAAACTTGAGATAAATTAATATATTTTTACAAAAATGATTGAAAATGGAAATTGCTTGTGTTATTATAATTCATATATTAAAATAATGGAGGTAGTTAACATGAAAAATTTAAAAACAAAAATGTTTTCGTTGCTTATTATTTTGGGGTTAATATTTACTCAGAATGTAATATTTGCAGAAGGAAGCAGTAACCAAGAAATGTATCCAATTTATTTAACAGATAATTTATCAGAACCATGCAGTGAAATTTCAACTAACTCTGTAGATAAAGACATAAAAGCTATAGAAATAGATAGTGCGAAACTATATGATGTAAACAACATGAAAATCAAGGGTACTTTTAACAACAAAAAATTTGCCCTAGATGGAAAATTAAAAAAAGGTAGAAAAGAAGAAATCATTGCAAAGTTAAATGATTTAAATGATAATTTTAAATGTATCTTTTTTTCTATAGATAAAGATCCTTCTAAGAAATTATCATTTAACAACAAAGTTTTTGATAAAGTTGAGAAGTTTGGAGTAAAGTTATATTTACAAGATAAAGAAACAAAAGAATATATTATATTTGAAATTGCAGATCCAGAATTTATAAATGAGGAATTATTCTTTAAAGATATAAATAAGTACGAAGAGAGTAATTTTGAAGATAGACATTGGTATATAGGCGAAATTGAACCAAAACGCGAGATATTGGAAATGAGTGACTTATCAGAAAGAGAATTAGAAATCTTAGATATGAAAAATGAAGTGAAAATTAAAAGTAATACTAATATTTCTTCTACTCCAATTATTCATAGATATTTTTATAGTGTTTCAGGTGGAAAAGTAACTGAATATATTAAGTTAGAATTTGAGTTAGTTGGTATGTATAGATTGCTACAAAATGGTGAACATGATATACAAGCAAATTTAGAACTAGTAAAAGAATATACAGATGCTTCTTGGGAAGATGAAATTGAAGAAGATTCTAGTCTTAGAATAGGAAGATGGAAAAAAACAAGATTTGATGCATGTCTTTTTTCTAGCAAAGCTAAGATAAAAAAAGCAGAAGCAAGTGCTGTTCAATATACGTCTACTGGTAGTATAAATTTTAGTTTTGGATGGGGATTACCCATATTTCCAGGGTCGCCAGTATATATAACAGGTGATTATAAATATGGTGAAACAAAAAGCGATGGAGATTTTGTAAACTTTAATTCATATCAAGGAGGAATTGGATTTGAAAAGGGAATGCAATTAGCTAATAAAGAGGATAAATTCCATACTAATTTTACAATAAGTGGAGAATCAAAAACAGGTAAAGATGTAAAATTTGGTGTTAGATTACAATATGATGTATCAAGTAGTTTAGACCCTTACTGGGGAGATGAAGATGCATATAAAGAACGAACATTAAAATTTGATGTTGTAGAATAATAACATACCAAGATTTTAATGATAAAATTCAATTAATATTAGGAAGTGAATGTATGAAAAAACAGTATAAGATTTTAATCACAATAATGATAGTTCTAATACTTATTTTAGTTTCATTGATAATTATAGATAAACGAAGAATAAGTGCGTATGAAAAGTACCTTACGGATAAAATACAAGAAGAATTTAGAGTAATAGATTCATATTTTATGCATTCATATAATATATTAAATTCTATAGAAAATGGTGAAGAAATCTCAGTTGAATATGTGAAAACAGTTTTAATTGAATCAATACGTAATTTTTTATATGAGTTTCAAAGGATGGATGGGTTAATAACATTATCTGATGAAAATAATAAAAATATTATGAAAAAGAAAAATTGGGATTGTAATATATATTATATAGAAAGAGTTTTTGAACAAAGCTATAGAAGGTTTATAAAGGAAGGGACCGAAAAAGTAAGTAAAGAAAATTTTATTGATAAAAAAGCTATAAATGATTATTACCATATTGTCAAAGATTACATCAAATATAAAACTGAAAAATATGACAGTGATAGTGATAGTTTTAGATTTATACAGGAATTTAAATTCAAAGATAACTCATGGATTTATTTCTATAATGACGTTAATCAAATACTATACCAAAAAATTTAAAATAAAAGAGCAACAATTTGTTAACAAAGGTACTTTTAACTTCTTTTATATAGCTTTACGATAAAATAAAACTCTATACATCATATAAAGAAAATCGAGAAAGGATATTTAATCTTTTCTCGATTTTACCTTTAATAATCCTTCATTAATTTTATTAATGTGAGATATAGGAATGTCATTTTTATATTGATTGTTCTTAATTCTCGAAATAATATCTGAGCTAAGTCCAATAAATTCAGCGGAATTTTTTATAATTACTATTCGCCAAAAAAATATGGATTTTGAGTAATTTGTCCTCAATTTAATTTTCAGGCAGTGAATTAAGGGAGAAGTATAAAATATAATCCTCATTGAAAAAATTTCAAATTTTCTTATTCTTATGGAAAGTTGGTGAAAATTTATTATTTTTCATATTACAAAGAGTTATATTGCTTACACCTATTTTTTCAGCTAAACATTCTATTATATAGTTATTTTTTATGCGAACTGCTCTTTTGGCTTTCTAACAAATTTTATACCTTTATCTATCATATCATTATAATCTCTCCAAAAATCATCTGTGTTTAAAAACAAAAATACTCTTCCACCTGTTTGATTACCTATAAAAGGTGATTGTTCTTCTTTAGATGCTTTGGCTAACAGTATTGTTGTACAGACGACCCTGGAGGTGAAACTACAACCCAGCGTTTATCTTGCTCTGGCTGGTATGTATCTTCTAATAATTCAAAATTTAATTTATTGGTATAAAAATCAATAGCTTCATCATAGTCTCTTACAACTAACGCAATGTGTACAATAGACTGTTTCATTTTTAACACGCTCCTTGTTATAGTATAAGTAATATTATATCATAGGAGCGTGAGTTTAAATATAATGAAACAGTCTATTTAAGAGCTTTATTTACATTTGCAAAACAGTCTATATAAAATGCTTCTTCTTCATCTGGTTGCCTTTTATATTTTGTTACAAATTTTTGTATAGCTGTTTCAGAGGAAGAATCTTTACCTACTAGTTCATTAGCTACCCGTAATTGGTTACTGAATTCATTCATTGAGCTTTTATCCCATATTTCTTCATGAGATACTAAAAATTTATCTGCATTATAACTATCTAGTATGTCTAACATTGGAATTAAGTCATCAGCAGTGTAGCCATAAGCACCGTTAAACTTAGCTCCATATATGCAATCTCCAAGAAACGCAACTTTTTCATCGGGAACATAGACAGTTGCCGAATCATTTGTGTGATTACCTCCTACCCAGTCTACAATACATGTTAAACCCCCAAGGTCTATTTTTAGTTGTTTTTCAAAGGTTATATCTATATTTCCAATAACCAGATTCGTTCTTTCTTCATTGGACATTTCTGCTTTTATACACTGAGTAGTAAACTCTGAGAATACTTCATTTTTGACATGCTCATCTAAGGAAGCATCATCTAGTTTTTTTAATCGTTCATTATTTAGATGCTCTATAATGTTTTTGTGAGCTATAGTAGTTAGCTTCATAGTGTCTATTCCGTATATATGGTCCCAATGATAGTGAGTTATTACTAAATATTTTAGAGGTGGGATGTCCATATCTTTTATAGAATTTAAGAACTCCTTCGCATGCGTAGTAGAATTGCCAGAATCTACGACTAAACTATATTTATCTCCACAAATAAGCCCTAGATGAGGTCTATCTGTAGTATTGTCAAGTGGCATATAGTAAATTTTGTTAGTAAGTTTTTTAAGCATATATCTATTTCTCCTTTTATTTTAATTATACCAATTTAACACTGACAATATGTTGTCAGCATTAAAGAAATATTTTATAACAATGAATATTTTGAAGTATGGCTAATATAGACGACTATTTATATGCAATTAATATCACGCTATTTTCATAATGCCATATCTTCTCTATCATTTTAAATCCTGCTTTGCTTAACATATCTATTTGATTATTTACTGTACAAGGTGTATCAAAGTGATAAAACTCTCCGTCTTTTATTCCTTGTTCTTCTCTTATTTTTTTATTTTCAGAAAACAAGAAGTTTTCATCTTCTTGTTTTTTGACCATATAATCGCACTCTATATATATACTATCATCTTTTAACGCTTTATATATTTTTTTATACAGTCCTATTTTGGCGTCATGCTCAAAATGGTGCATTGTCTGAAATGAAATAGCTGTGTCATATTTTTTTATCTCAAATTCATAATCAAAATAGCTCCCATGAATTAGATTTAAGTTCTTATCAGGATATTTTTCTTGGAGCTTTTTAAGCATAGCCTCCGTTAAATCTATCCCTGTAACATTTACATCAGGTAATTTTTTAAATATTTCTTCTAGCTCTAAACCTGTTCCGCATCCTAAATCTAACAGTTCTTTTGTTTTATTAGGCACACACTCTGCCATTATCTTATATCCTTCCTTGCAACCATCAACAGTATTAAGCATATGATTATCATATGTGTCAACTCGTGCAGTGAAAAAATTGCTCATTTGTTCTATAGGCATTATATCAGCCCCTTTCTACCACTATTATAATATGTTTTTGCTTTATAGCATACCTCATACTTTTTTAATAAATAAAATAGAGACATCAACAGTTGTCTCTATTTATGTTATATATTTTATTGTTTTATTATCTTTAAAGTGTCTATTTCTTGTGGATAAATCTCTCTTATTTCCTTAGGATAAACTGTTATTTTGTCTCCTACTTTTAAATCACCATGATTAAAATTAAGCACTCCCATTACATATACTTTATTTTTCAAACCTTTATCATCTTCAGTTTCTAATACCATTGTGCCATCTTTTGCTCTTGATATGCTTTTGATAGTAAAGTCAAGGGCAGAACTTTCATCGTATACCTGTAATATCTTTTTATTTCCATTACCTTTATCTTCTAGATAATCTATTGTCACTGTTGCTCCAATAGTTATAGCTATTTGCTCATCCCCTATAAAAACTATTTCTTTTTCATCTACTTTTATAACCAGTTCTTTGTCTTTAATATTTACAACCTCACCTGTTACTGTAAGTATCTTATCTCCCATATTTGTATATCTTACCGAGAAATCATCTACCTTATATGATTCTAATTTGTACTTATTATCGTCTAATTTTACTACACCAACATATTCTCCTAGATAAAAATTCTTTAACTCATTCTTATCTACTGAATAATGCATGGCTATGTCTCCAGTTAGTACATCTACACCATTTTCTTTAAATCCAATTATTTTACCTATCGTAACATATTTATCATCTAAATTACTTGTATCTTTACTTTTTACCAAATCTTTTTGAGTAGCACATCCCGCGACTATTATAACTATTGTTATTATTAGAATTGTAGCTATTAATCTTTTTTTCATAATTACCTCCTTTTATATTGAAATTAGTCTTATTTTATATAATTAGACGTTCTTACAATGACTTTGTTCCCAATATTTTAAGAGATCTATTTTTTATGATAAAATCAAGATATAATATTAAAAAGGATGGTGTATTAGTATGATAGAGTTACCTGAAGCTATAGTCTTATCAAAGCAGATTTATAACACTTTAAAGGGTAAAAAAATCAAGAATGTTATAGCGAACCAATCGCCACACAAATTCGCTTGGTTTTACGGAGAGCCAAGTAAGTATAGGTTAAGATTGAAAGATAAATCTATTGAAAATGTCAATGTATATGGTAGCTTTATAGAAGTGATTTTAGGAACTACAAAACTATTGTTAGCTGAAGGAATAAGTGCTAGATACATTGAAAAAGGTGAGAAGCTACCACAAAAACATCAACTACTATTAGAGTTTGAAGATGGCTCATTTTTTGTTGTGTCAATAAGAATGTATGGTGGGATATGGTGTTATGAAAATGATGAGTTTGATTATGAGTATTTACAAGTAGCAAAAGAAAAACCATCACCATTTACAGAAGGATTTGACTATAAGTATTATCATAAAATTATATCAGACGAAAATCTGCAAAAGAAGAGTGTAAAAGCATTACTAGCGACAGAGCAACGTATTCCGGGACTTGGAAATGGAGTATTGCAAGATATACTGTACAACGTAAAAATTCATCCAAAGCGAAAGGTTCAAACCCTATCGGATAATGAAGTGAAAGAATTATATTACTCAATAAAAGATACCCTCGATGAAATGGAGCAAAAGGGTGGAAGAGATACAGAGAAAGATTTGTTTGGTAAGGCAGGAGGATATCGTACAAAATTAAGTAAAAACACACTTTCAAAACCGTGTAGCATATGTGGAGGGAAAATACACAAAAAAGCTTATTTAGGTGGAAGTATATATTACTGTGAAAGTTGCCAAATAGAGAAATAATAGGAGGTGAAAACTTCTATCTTTAAAGATAAAAACTGACTATTTCAGCTTTTTAGGGCTAGTTTATCATCTTATATAATTTTTTATTGATTGCCTTTATATATTATGATATGCTAAACTAAACTTAGTCAAGTTACCAATATAATGAAATAGAAACTATTGTGTGACTAGGGGTAAGTAGATTACAAAGTAATATAATAGTACAATATTATATTCAGGTAAGAGATCCAGATATACTAAAATGGATAGGTATGCATAACCATAAATAGTGGATGTTTTGCAACTGAAGCCAGTGATGTCATGGATAATTGAATATGTATTAAAACTTGAAATCTAATTAAATAAAATAACTCTGCTTTAATCCATAAGGATAGAGACAGTATAACTAAAATGTGTTGATTAGCATCAACTATTTGTTGATGTGCAAATTTATACCCTTTTAAGGAACTGTCTTCCCTATGAAGGGTTTTTTTATTATAGTAAACATTCATGATATCGTTGCGTATAATTATAGTTCTTAGGCTAGCAGACAAAAAATAGGAGGATATAAGATGATAGGATTTATTGGTGCAGGTAAAGTGGGCACGTCTATTGGTCAGTACCTTAATAATAATGGTGTCAAAATAAATGGATATTATAGTCGTACAGAAGCATCAGCAAAAAAAGCTGCATTTTTATCAAATAGCACTTACTATAGTCAGCTTAACCAACTGATTAATGATTCTAGGTATATTATGATAACGACACCTGATGATGTGATAAGTACTATAGCCAGTCAACTATTAAGTATAAATACATGCTGGAAAAATAAGCTTGTATGCCATACTAGTGGAGCCCATCCATCTACATTACTGCATAGTTTATCATCTTTAGGTGCTACAATTGCTTCGTTACACCCAATGCTTTCTTTTGCAAATATTCAAAAAGCGGTTGAATTGTTAGAGCATACACCACTTACATTAGAAGGATCAGGTGATTTAATGTATGATTTTAATAATATGTTGAAATCAGCATGTTTACAAACACACGAAATTAAAACCGAGCAAAAGGCTTTATATCATTGTGCGGCATGTATTGTCTCAAATTATCTAGTCACAGTTTTGGAAATAGGTACTGAGTGTCTTATTAAGGCTGGTTTTGATAGTGAATCTGCATCTAATTTAATTAAACCATTAATAAATGGAACTACAAACAACTATTTTACTCATGGGAGTAAAGCTTTAACAGGGCCATTAGCTCGTGGTGATGTAAATACTATCAAAACGCATTTAGAAGCAATCTCTAAAGAAGATTCATTATTAGAAAATATATACCGTCTTCTAGGTATAAGAACGTTACAAGTATGTAAAAAACAAAACAATTTAGATGAATACACTCTAAACAATCTCAAGGAGGTATTACACAATGAAAAAAATCACTATTGAAACAATAAAAAGGAAAAAAAACAAAGAAAAAATAACTATGCTTACTGCTTATGATTATCCAACAGCAGAGATATTAGATAATGCAGGGATAGATATACTGCTAGTAGGAGATTCATTGGGAATGGTTGTTTTAGGATATGAAGACACAACTAAAGTTACTATGGAAGATATGCTCCATCACACAAAAGCTGTAAGTCGTGGTTCCAATCATTCATTGATAGTAGCAGATCTTCCTTTTTTATCATATCATCTAGGTATTACTGAAACTATTAAAAATGCAGGTCGTCTTATTAGTGAAGGAAATGCACATGCTGTTAAACTTGAAGGTGGCATAACTGTTTTAAAGCAAATACATGCTATTACAGGCGCAGGTATCCCTGTTATGGGGCATATTGGGTTAACACCACAATCAATTAATCAATTGGGAGGGTATTATATACAAGGCAAATCAGAAAATGATGCTAAAAGGCTGATAAATGAAGCTATAGAGATAGAAAAAGCAGGTGCATTTGCAATAGTACTGGAATGTATACCTACTGAACTTGCAAAGAAGATATCAGAGTCAATTAAAATACCAGCGATTGGAATAGGCGCTGGGCCAGATTGTGATGGGCAAGTACTAGTAACACATGATTTAGTGGGTTTTTATTCAAGAATGGTACCTAAATTTGTTAAGCAGTATGCTAACATAAATCAAGTAATTTACAACGCAACTCAAACATATATATTAGATGTCAAAAACAAAGAATTTCCAAGCCATGACCACATGTTTCATCTGAGTATAGAAGCATTAAAGAAATTACATGATGGAGGGATACTTGATGAAAGTATTTAGTGATATTGTTTCGCTTAGGGAAGAACTAAGCTCATTAAAAAATATGAACTATAAAATAGGACTTGTACCAACTATGGGATATTTGCATGAAGGGCATATTTCATTAATAAGAACATCTAAAGGAGAAAATGACATAACGGTTCTTAGTATTTATGTCAATCCTACTCAATTTGCTCTGGATGAAGATTTAGATAACTATCCTACTGATTTGGAAAACGATAAAAAAGTTGCAAAGGAAGCTGGAGCGGATATTATATTTATTCCATGTAATGAAATAATGTATTCTAATAATCACTTAACATATGTAACAGTTGATAATTTAACTAATAATCTTTGTGGTAAATCAAGACCAACGCATTTTAATGGAGTAACAACAATAGTGACTAAATTGTTCAATATTGTACAACCTGATAAAGCTTATTTTGGGCAGAAGGATGCACAACAGGCTATTATAATAAAAAAAATGGTTAATGATTTGAATATACCTATAAAGATAATTGAATGTCCAATAGTAAGGGAGAAAGACGGACTTGCTATGAGTTCAAGAAATGCTTATTTAAACAAAAACGAACGTAATAAAGCTACTATCTTGTATAAGTCATTACAATATGCAAAATCACTCATTATTAAAGGTGAAAGAAACGCTCACAAAATAACATCTAACATAGCTAATATGATTACAAAAGAATCTGGCGTGAATATTGATTATATAAATGTAGTTGATGTAAATACTTTGGAGGATATATCAATTTTAAAAGGAAATATCTTAATAGCTATAGCTGTTAAGCTAGGTGATACAAGACTTATAGACAACATACGCTTGGAGGTACAATAATATGCTAATAGAAATGATGACAGGAAAATTACACAAAGCAAGAGTGACAGATGCCAATCTTAATTATGAAGGTAGTATAACAATAGATGAAGAGCTGATAGAAGCTGCCTCAATGGTGACAGGTCAAAAAGTTCAAATTGTTAATAACAACAATGGTGCACGTTTTGAAACATATATAATTAAAGGAGAACGTGGTAGTGGTATTATTTGCCTTAATGGTGCAGCAGCTAGATTAGCTCAAAAAGACGATATAATAATTATTATAGCCTATGGATTAGTAGATAAAGAAGAGGTTAAAAACATAAAGGCTAAATCTATACTTCTTGATAAATATAACAAGATAATAAAGGAATTATAAAAACACGTGAAGATACTTTGGGAAAAGTTGAAATAGAGTCTGTCAGACAATAAAACAAACTTTTGGTTGAGAGAGGATTGATTTATTCTCTCAACACATTTTATTAAATGATTAAAATTTAGTTTTAGACCTGGTCTTTATTATAACATCTTCTAATAATTTAACCCCATTTAAGTAGTAATCATATGCATTATCCTTTGCCCATGAGCATATTTCAAGCCCTTTATACAATGTATAAAAATCTTTTTTTTCATACAATTTATCTATATTAATTTGACCATATTTTTCATAGCCATGTTTAAAACTATCGGCTAATAAGGGGTTATTCTCAAGAAGAGGTAAATAGAAATAAATCAATTCTCTATCGACATCACATGGGAAGCTCTGTTCAAAGTCAATAATTGCACTCAATTTATAATCCCCATCAGTTTTTGATACCATTATATTCCGCAAGTTAAAATCATTATGGCATAGGCTTGCGACCTTGACATCATCTAGAATATAGAACATTGAGCTATAAATTTTTAGAGATTTTTTGATAATGGATTCATTATCATGCTTGAATTTGTTTAAATGGTCAATCATCGATGTATATAATTTATCATGGTAGTCTCTAAATGTTTTAAAATTATCTAAGCTATTACCATTTTTATCAATACTTCCGAAAAAATTATGTTTATTACTATGTATTACACTAAGGTGAGCTCCGATATTAAAGTATATTGCTTGGAGATTATCGTCAGAAATATCAGTTATAGTACTGTTTAGTGTAAAACCTTCTATAAAATTTAGCAAAACCCATTCCACACCATCATCAAATATTCCGTATCTAATAATTTTAGGAACAGAAATAGGAGCATTGGCTAAATGCCTAAGACAAAAAACTTCTCTGCACCATTTGTTTTGCTTAAAATAAAACTTCACTACAAACTTGTTCTCGCCACATACCACTTTATATACAAGATGACGCTTAAGTTCATGATTGCCAATAGGCTCTATTAGGTCTATATTTTCAATTATCTCATGTAATCTTTTTTTGATATATTTTGAGTTTGTAAACACTTAAAGTTCCTCCTTTGTTGTGATGTTAATATATATTTTAAACAAAGATATAATTTTTGTCAAAAGGCTGGATTTACACAACAGAAATTAAAGAATAGTGTTATTATAACGATGAAGACTTCTTTTTCTATGCATATTATCTTATGGTATAATTAGATAAATATTTAACCTTATTCTAGGAGGATTGAATGTATATAGAGATTAAGCCTATAAGAGAGTTACGAAAACATATTGAAAGCTATTGGGTTATATCAGATGTCAAAGAAAATACAACCATCTCAGTTGAACCAGATGGATGTTTTGATATAGTTGTTGATATATATATTTACAAAGACATAAACACAGTTACATTATCAGGAATATGGGATGAAATTGTTAAGATTGATTTGTTAAAAGATATTAAAACAGTAGGGGTTAGGTTTTACCCTAACAGTTTAGATGTATTTTTCAATCTTACTTTAGCAGAAATAAAAAATACAACAACTAAATACAAAATAGGCATGTTAAAAAATAATGATTTATTAGATATTGGTATTTTATATACATCTAATGATATACATGAAATTATATCTTTTTATGATATATATTTTTTATCATTAATTAATGAATTTAAAGCAAATTCTCCTTTTAGTTTTGTTCATGAAATAGATACAAATAGTGGAGTAAAACAATTAGCAGATAAAATACCAATGAGTACAAGGCAATTAAACAGATTATTTCAACAGAAGTTCGGGGTAACTACAAAAAGATATATTAATATAATAAGATTTATTAAAGCTAAAAAAATGCTTATAGAAGGGGAAAATAACATTAAAATTGCTCACGAATGCGGATACTATGACCAATCTCACTTTATTAAGGAATTTAAAAAATATACACAAAAAAAACCTACAGAGTATTTAAAGTCACGTAAACTAGGGAATTAATATATAAATAATGTCCGATTTTTACTATTAATGTTGCTGACCATTATAGTAAAATTAAATTATTAAAATTAAGAATTGTGAAATGAAAGGAGATATACTATGATTTCACCTGCTATTCATTTTTCAGGTAATTGCAAGCAAGCATTAACTTTTTATGAAAAGGTGTTTAACGCAACGGATAAGAATGTTGCCCTTTATCGTGATGCACCATCTGATTCAGGATTCATTGTTACAGACGATACGAAGAATTATGTAATGCATGCTAGTATGACTATTAGAGGTACACGCTTTTACTTCAGTGATATACAGGATAAAACGTTACCTGGCAATATGATTTGTTTTAACGTATTTTTTAAAACAGCTGATGAAGTAATATGTACATTTGATAAACTAAAAGAAGGTGGGAATGTTTTAGTAGAACTTGATTCACAATTCTTTAGTGAGATGTATGGAGTCGTATTAGATAAATTTGGAGTAAGATGGCAGTTAATCGTTGGGAACTAATCTACATTAGATTAGTTATAGAAAATATTATACCAAGGAGTGTGAAGCTAACATGTTAAGATCAATGATGCAAGTGTACGTTAAAGGTAGTGTTGAAGCAGCTCTATTGTATCAAAAAGCTTTTGATGCCAAACTGGTAAGCGAACATAAAAATGATGAAGGTAGTTATATACATGCTGAACTAGATGTATATGGGCAGATTTTGGCATTGTCGGAGGCAGAAGATAAGAGTATACCTGGCAATACTATGCAATTTTGTTTGCATTTTGGTGAAGATAATAAGGAACTTGTTGAAAAAGCATTTAGAGTATTAGAAGAAGATGCGCAAATTTTTGCTCCATTAGGACCATGTTTTTTTAGTTCATGTATGGTTTCTTTCATTGATAAATTTGGTGTTAGCTGGTGCCTTTTTGCATAACTTTTTATATATTAGCGCAATCAATATAATGAGTTATTTATATATAATATGATAAAAAACAGGGATGGTAACCATCCCTGTTAGAAAATTCCATAAATTACTCGTTATCTTTTTCACTCATTTTAAAGATTACTGTATAATCTACAGGTTTGTTGTTAAATATAGTGTATTTTTTAACCTTGTTCTCGTCATAAGAAATCATCCAATCAACACCTATTATTTGCCAATTGTTACTATTTTCAGTGATTATATATCGTTTTGTAATGTAAGTAGGTTTGCTATCTTCACCTTCACAAGTTTTGATTATATTTTTAACATAAACATTTTTCATGGTTTTATTGGATTCATAAACATTTGATATGTATATTTCAGCAGTATATTTATTAGTTTCACTTTTAGGTATCTTTGCTCTTTTGCTATTGTATGTGTCTTTATCCATTTCATCAAATAATCTGGCAAAATGCTTTTCATCAGTATATATATCATTAAAAGCACTTTTTATATCTTTCATGTATTTATCATAATCAATACCATAAAAGGATAATTTCATATCTAACATTTCCACTTTTTTAACTAGTTCTACTAAATTTTTATTTTGCTCTTGATTATGTTCTTTTTGCTCATTTTCAACTTTCCCTTGTGTCTTCTTCGTAGGTTCTTTCGGTTCATCTTTTTTGTCAGTGTTACAACCAATAATTAATATTGATATCATTAATACTAAAAATGCAATCATTAAGCTCTTTTTCATTATATTTCTCTCCTTTTTCATAAGTTATTGTAGGAAATCTATATTATTGAAACAACTTAAATATTATCATATTGAAGTAATATTTGTAAATATTCTTACGAATTTGTAATATAGCTTTAGATTTTGTTCATTATTGTTTTAGTACTAAAGGAATGAATACAGAAGCAGTATTTGCTTGTCTAAATCTTGCTATTATAGCTTTATTATAATCACGCTTATATTTATAATTGGACTTAAAAAATAGTTCATCTAAATGATTATATGCAATATCATATAATATGCATGGATTATCACCGTTGAATTCTAACTGACTTATATGAAGATATACACCAGAAGGTATCGTCATTTTTTCGATATTATCAGGTAGATAATTAAAGTTACTTACTCTACTACCAAAGTATGAGTTGTACTTACCCTTTACATCTGTTTCAATACCAAAGCCATAATAGTCATCGTTATACATTTTAGCGCAATCAAGTGAGAATATTCTCTCTTGGATATCGAAAAATTTATATATAACAAATTCATCTGAGTCTGGAGCTGTCATGCTACAAGCACATAAGATGTCAGGAAGACTTACAACATCAAAAATTATACTCTCATATTTCTCAGCTGTATTCTTTGGTATTTTTACAGGTTCGTATTTTGTTAATATATTACCATGTCGATCATACATGTTAAATGGTAAACTGTCTTTGTTATACACATATTCGCTTAATTCTCTAAATTCATTAACAAAAAACTCATCAGCTGACATCCTCCTAGAGTAGCCATTTCTATCAGAATTTTTTTCTTCGTTAATATTAAATTTGGCATATCTGCAAGATGAACAGGTTAGAGTGACAGAATTTTCAGGCAAATGTTCTGGTAAATTTTCAATAGAATCAACGATTACTCCTATAACAAAATCAAAGATTCCATCTCCTTGTATATTTGTTCTAATTCCTATTATTTGTGGGTTATCAATATCTAATATATCAGCTAAAAGTTTGATTGTACCATTAGAGATATATTTTATTGCCATTGATTTATCTGTGTTTGTAGCTTCCTCAATATACCATCCTCTACTTTCATCAGAAAATCTAATTTTGATACCAACTACATTGAATTCATTTTTATCAACAATAATGCAGTGTTCGTTAATTCGTTTTATAAAAGTTTCATTAGTATTAGTAGTGTGAGCTTTAAATATATCTATTATTGGTGGCGTAGTTTTAGGGATGTAGCTGTCAGGGTTATTGTTTTCTTCAGACGATACAGTATTATACCATCTATCTCTAGTCATTGTCATAGTACAACCCTTGAATAAGATGTCTTGATTATTACTATCTTTTACAAAAGAAGTGCTAAAAGTATTTGTTATATCTAGACCTATTTTTTTATAAGGTAAAATTTGAGGTAGCCATTCAGCTGTATTATTAGTGCTAATGCTTTTAATATCAAGAGTCTCAAAAGCATGCTGTATAATTAAAGATAGAGCCTCAGTATCATAACAACCATTTTGGTAATCAGTATGCCACACGTGACCTAAATCAATATTATCAAAATTATCATTACTTTGGTTAAAAGAGATCATACCTATTAAGTTATGATTTTTCTTTTCGATAACTGCCCAGAAATCTGAGTTCTCTGAGAATAATTTCGCCATTTTTGTACAACTATTCAAATCAGTTGCCCATGTATGATCGTATTTTTGCATAGGGGAATGTTCTTTATTAATAGCTAGTAATTGAAGTTGTTGATTATCAGTAGGTAAGAAGTTGCGTATATAAAAATCTCGTGTTTCGTATAAATAGGGTTGAGATTTTTCATTGTAGTAAATATTAGCTTGGGTTTCTGTCATTAGCTGTGCATGCTTGATTATACTAGGTATAGTTTTCGGAGAAAAGAGTTCTTCCGATTTGATGTAAGTCATTTTTTTTAATGTATTCATAATTCCCTCCTAATTATATTATCTTATAATCGAATATTAACATAATATTTAATCATAGTATTATCCTTTTTTAACATTTTATTTTACAAGAGGTAGTCATCCTTATAGTTTCATGGTTGAAGGTACCATTTGTATTGTAGATAGTAAAAATAGGAGTATTATCAATAGTAAAGCTATTAGAAGATATCCAATTTAACAGAGTTTTGATATGTATTTGACTATCAGCTAAGCATATGCTTTCTAATCTAGCATAAGATCCTTGTTCTAAAACTAAAACTTTTAAACCATCTTTTTTTTCGCATATATTTAGATTATAAGGTATTCTTATACCACACATGTAGCCTTTAATTGTTTTTATAACTATAAATTCATTCATATTTTCAAATAGGTTTGGATAATGTCTGTTAACGTAATTTAAAACAACTTTTGAAGTTGTTGCTTCAGCATTGTTACCTTGTAAGCTAGACACAAGATATTTTCTATTGCCATATTGCTGAATATTAATATCACAAAGCAATTGCTTTTTCTTTATTGGCAGGTGTAGCTTGAGTTTGGCTATGCTTTTATTTTTTATGATGAATTCTTCGAAAAAATCAGTATCATTCTGTGTAAACATACTATTTTTTATCCAATGGGTATATAGATAATTCCACCCGTTATTTATGCTCTCCTCATCATTTTGGACTGTCAAAGTTGCGTAAGTCAAAGTGTTAGGAGGAGAGGATTTAATTTCACGAAATATACTTTTTTCAAGTATATCTATATATTTATTATTGTAGGGGATGCTCAATTCATAGCAATTTAATTCACCACTTTTGGCTGTATTGCGTCCAAATAATTTAGCAGAATAGTTAGGGAAAAGTGATAAAAAATAATCAATAGCATTGTTTTCAATATTCTGTAATTCATGATGGTAAAATTTAAAGTTGATAGTTTTAGGTATTTTATTAGTAGAAACGTACACATAAGTATGTATGTCATCTTTAAAACAAGGAAAAAAGTAATAAAAATCACTGTATTTATATTCTAAAGGTGTCTGATTTATGGCTTTTTTAACATACTTATTAAATGCTTGTTGAGAGCTGTAGCCACAAGTATAAGCAATATCAGATATAGATTTATTAGTGAACTTTATCAAAGACAAAGCATTTGATAATCTTCTCTTACGTATATATTCTTTTACAGAATGTCCAGTAAAAGCATAGAAATCCCTATATAGTTGCATACATGATACATAGCATATATTTGCAATATAGTCAGTTTTAATATTTTCGTATAGGTGAGCTTCAATATATTTAATTGCACTTTTTAAATAATCAAATTTTTGCATAATAACACACCTCATATATTTTTGTTACTATAATTTTAACACAATATTGCTAAAAAAACGCTATTGTAAAAAAAGATATAAAATGCTAAAATAAAAGCACGATGGTCTTTTAAATAACAAGGAGGGATTATGCCAAAGATATCAGAAGAAAAAAAGCAAATAAAAAGAGAGTATATATTAGAAGTAGCATTTGAACTGTTTTCACAAAAGGGATATACTGCAACTGGAATGAGAGATATTATGAAAGTAGCTAATATAAGCAAGGGTGGTATATATGTATATTTTAAAAGTAAAACAGAGATTTTATTGTCTTTAGTAGAACGATTTGATAGTAAAAGGCATTATATTTTAGATCAGCTAGATAAGTCACTATCATCACATGATATGTTATCACAGTATTTAAGAAAGAGGCTAGGGATATTTAAACAAGAAGAAAATTGTAAGTGGTCAAGGGTAGCATTAGAGTTTTGGTCCTTACCTTCAAACACGCCAGAGATAGCAAGTATTAAAGATAGAAGATATAGAGAATATAAGGATGATATAAAGTATATAATTAACAGGGGTATTAATTGCGGTGAATTTAGAAGCAACTGTGATGTTGACTCAGTAGTTTATCAGATTATGGGTACAATTAATGGTATAGGAGTATTGGCAGGTTCAATGAATAGAGTTATAACAGATAAACATATTCAAACTGCTATTGACATGTATTTATATTACTTAAAGGGGGAGTAATTTATGTACACATTTAGAAAGTGTAGTGAGGTAGATGATACAATAACATTTAAAGCATTTACAGATGGATTCGTAGATTATATGATACAAGTAAAAATGGATGAGGAATTTTTTATAAACAGATTCTTTGGAATAGAAGGTAATGACAGAGAACTATCCTATGTAGCATTAAAGGATGATGTACCAGTAGGTGTTTGTTTAGGAGGTATAAAAACTAATGAGAAAATAAAAACACTAAGATGTGGAGGTATGTCAGTAATCCCTGAACACAGAGGAACAGGTGTAGCCAAATCACTTATGAAACTTCATGAAAAAGCAGCACGTAAAATTAATTGTAAGCAATTGTTCTTAGAAGTTTTAAAGGGAAACGACCGTGCGATAAGCTTCTATAAAAAACTGGGATATGAAAAGGTTTATGATTTAGAATATAGAAAATGGAGCATGGATAATGTGAGCTCATTAAAAATTGATGTAGCTTTATCAGAGAAAGTAAAAGAAATAACTTATGATGAAGTGAGAAAGATTAAACAATTTGATTATACACATATACCTTGGCAAAGTTGCTTTGATTTCTTTAAAGATATAGATTGTCATTATTATGGAATATATGAAGATGGCGTAATAGTTGCTGGATGTGTTGCAACAAACAATAGATTATTTTACTTATATGTGCATGATGACCATAGATTAAAAGGATATGCAAAAGCATTATTAAATAGTGCTATAACGGATTTAAAGCCAAAAGTACTTGCACTAATGCATGCTAATAACTCTAGCATGTGTACATTTGCAAATCATTTAAATATGGAGAAGGATAAAATTTCACAGTACGAAATGTACAGATGGTTATAATAGTGCTAGTGATTTACACTAATTGACCAAATACAATCTAATTGATATAATTTCTTTAACAAGGGAATATTAAGGTTAGATTGTATAGAAGGGACAATATAAAAATGGAACATTACTTTACTGCTAAATCATCAACAGAAAATATAACGGGAGAAATACATTATAAAGTAAGCTCGCATAAGTTTACTTTTACGACAAGTAACGCTGTTTTTTCAAAGAAACAAGTAGATAAAGGATCTAGTGTATTGATAAATACATTTTTAAAATATAATATGAACAGCAGTGGAAAACTGCTTGAAGTAGGATGTGGCTATGGTCCTATTGGAATAACGGTTGCTAAAATATTACCTAAATTAACAGTTTCTATGGTAGATGTAAATGAAAGAGCATTGGAACTTACTAAGGTTAACACAGAGCAAAACCATGTTGAGAATGTAGAAGATATAAGATTATCTGATAGGTATGAAAATATAAATTCAACATATGATTACATACTCACCAATCCACCTATTCGTGCAGGTAAGGACATAGTTCATTCGATATATGAGGGCGCTATAAAGCATCTAAATGCTGGAGGTAAGTTATATGTTGTAATACGAAAGAAACAGGGAGCTAAAAGCTCAATAAAGAAAATACAAGAGATATTTGGCAATTGTAAGGTTTTAGCTAAAGATGCGGGATATTATATATTAGAAGCTATAAAAGATTAGATGACTTTGCCATAAAGATAGCAGACTGTAGTAAAAGTTTAACTACAAGCAGAAATTGGGCTTTTGTCTACAGTCTGGAAGCAACAATGATAATTCATTGTTGCTTTTTATATATAAGGGGAGGATAGTTAGATGAAAAGATATGATGGGTATATACCACCTTGTGGCATATATTGTGGAGAATGTCCAAACTATATTAGAGAAAAGAACACATGCAAAGGAGCGAGTGAACATTGTAAAAATAGGAAATGTAAAAGTATCTATGTTTGTGCAATAGAGAAAAAAAGAATAAATTACTGTTATGAATGTAGAATATTCCCCTGTAGTAGATTTAAAGCATTTAGGAAGTCATGGCTTAAACTGGGACAAGACCTTTAAAAAAACCAACAATTATTGAAGGAGCTAGGTGAAAAAGAATGGATAAAACAATGGAATAAATAAAATACAACAAGGTCAAAATTGTCGAGTTAGTTTATTGTGGATGTCATATAATATAGATAACTTCCGGAAGAATTTTTATAAAAGGTGGTTTTATAGTGGATTATTCTTTAACAATATGGACAATTTCAACGTATATAGAAGCAAGAGTAAGATCAGAAATAAAATATGAAGAAATGGAAAGAAAGACAGGCTTTTCATATAGACATATTAGGGAGGTATTTAAAGAATGTACAGGGGTATCTCTTTCTAAGTATATTAATGAGAGAAGACTTTCTAATGCCGCGTTTGATATAGCAAATACAGAAAAAAACTGACAGATATAGCTTATGACTATAAGTTTAATAGCTATGATTCGTTTACTAGAGCATTTAAGTATCATGTAGGCATTACACCTTCTGAGTTTCGTAGCAAATCTTGCAAGGTTGGACGTAGAAGAATATTAATGGGTGTATTTGCTCCAGTAATACATAAAGAAGATGATTCAACGTATGCTAGGTTATACTGTGATACTTGTGATGTAGATAGCTTAAAGAGTACAAATGATAGTCTTAAAAAATCGCGTAAGACGGAATCCAGTTGTATATTATATGGAGTACCTAAAGTAGAATATTCTTTTGAAGAATGTACACCATTTCCTACAGCATTAAAAGCATGTTTATCTTATATAGGGCAAAAGGTAGATTATGGTTATATTATGGCAGCTTCGGGAGCAGCATTTAGATTGAGATGGAACAAGGAATATTGGGATGGCGGAAATGTTGATATAATGAACATATATGAAGATGAATATGAGTCATTCATACGTTCCTTTAAGGCTGTTAATAGAAAGTATGAAATATTAAAGCGAGAGCATCATACAAAGGAAGATTTTATAGAGTTTATTAAAAAAGAAATAAATGCAGGAAGACCAGTGATAGCTTTAGGAATAATAGGGCCACCAGAGGCATGTGTGATAACGGGATATAGAGATAATGGAAAAGAACTATTGGGATGGAACTGCTTCCAAGAAAACAAAGAATTTAGCCAAGGTACTAAAATAGATGATAGTGGATATTTTATATGTAATAGATGGTGGGACAATGAAGAAACATGTGCAGTTATGTCTATAGGAGAAAGTTATGATTACAATATAGATTCAAAATCAATATTGAAAAATGCAATAGACATAATGACTAAAGAAACTATATCAGTCAAAAACAATACCCGCCTTTATGCAGGAGGTGGGGAAGCATATGATTTATGGTGCAAATCTATAACAGATCAAAAAGAATGTGATAATAATAATATAGTACCCATACTCATAGAACGTCTTATGTGTCAAAATGATGCACAGACAATGATAGGAGAAGGACGATACTACGCATCATGCTTTATTGACAGTATTGGTAATAATAACGAGAATGTAAAAGAAGAGTGTACTGAAGTTTCAAAGTGCTTTAAAGCTATCATGCAGTGTTCATTTGATATGAATAAAATAAAAGGTGGATTTGAGCAAACAGAAGAACTTCTTAACACATTTATAAAACCAGAGGTTAGAAATAGTATAGGAAAATTGATAATAAAAGCTAAGGAACATGAATATCAAGCATGTAAATTAATGAAGGATATATATTATAAGTTGGAATAATATATGTGATAAAAAAAGTTTGTATGTAAGAAAAAACTAGCAGAATTCAGAGTATATCTGGATTTTGCTAGGGTATTTTTATATTAGCGAAAATACGCTTCTTAACATAGAACGATTATTAACATTAGAGATAATATATTAAGTACTTTCATACATGAAATAGCTTGAAAAAATTATTGTAACAATCATCATCGCAAACGTTAACCTTTTCATAAAATTTATTTATAGCATTATCTAAACATTCCATAAGGTTTTGTTTATCTATTATTTTTAAGAAACATTCAAAATTGTTTTTAAGTTCATTAGCTTCTTCATGTTTACCTAAATAGAACAAATTCATAATTTTAATCATTAGAGTTTTACAAAAACGAAAATTGTACAGATCATGTTTTTTAGATATGCTTATTATTTTTTCGCAAAAATTTAATGACTCTGTGTAATATTCAAGCTCATAAAAACCGTTGCAGATATTACTTAATATTTTAATCAGAAGCGCATTATTAGATACTGTATGAATATTGGAGAGTAGTAAGTCTTTATATTTCAAGAAATTTTCTTTGTTTTTATCTTCTAGATAAAATATCATTAGAGAGTTAATAATCCTAAAGTGAAGTTCATTTTCTAATTTACCGGGTTTGATTTTTTCCAACATTTTAATAGATGACTCTCTTTTATTGCATGAATAAAATTCATTTAGAGCTATGACCCATTCATGAAATAAACGGTTTTTATTAGAATCATTTACCTTCGCTTGTGACGATAAAAGAAATGCTTCGCTATATTTACCATATTGAATAAGATCAAATATCTTTTGTATGTCTAAAACTGTGTTGTCATTTGAATTTAACACCTTTTTTTTCATACGTTCAACTCCTCGCAAGAATCATTATGACACCTCAATCATACCATATAATAAAAATTATTACAATAAAGGCCAATTCAAGGAGTGTGTTTTAAGTAATGCATAAAATTTGATAAAAAGAAAATACAATGATTATATATGTGCTTTTCCTGCATGGTTTTGATTCTATATTAATATTGATTAACTACAAAGAATTATAATATAAAAAAAGAGTGCTGAAAATGAGTAAACTAATAAAACAAAGAGCTGCAAACAAAAAAATTGTTATGAGACGGTTTGTGTTGAATCAAAATCTTCATATAATAAACGTTAATATTTATTTTTAATTATTAAATAAGCAAAATATGAAAAGGCGGTTATGAAAACAAAGATAATTTGTAAGATTTTTAATTTCAATAACGTGCTTTTGGAAATTGTTTTTTTATTTGTAGAATATGTGTTCTTTAATTTACAAAATTCATATGTTATAGCAAACAATGATGTTATTATAAAAGAATAGAAACCTAGAGTGTGAAATATTTTTTTCATTATGACTATCCCTTTCTAAAACCATGGTATAAATAACAAAAAAGCAAATTACAAAATATTAAGTGATATACTTTAGTTTAATATTATAATGATATCATTTACATAAGTCAAAATCAATCTATTTTAGCAAATATAGGGAGGGTGTATTAATGAAGAATATATATCAATAATATTGGCTTTTATTTTATGCTTTGTAATTTCTGTGCAAGTGATGGTTTCTGCTCTGCAGATAGTAGTGAAAAAATAATAAAAGGACAATATAAGTTAAATAATGGGATTACTTTATCAACATATACTTATAAAATGATGATGAAACTTATAAAACTAAAATTATTAAAAATGATCTATAATTAGACATATATTACTCCAATTATAAGATCATCTATTTAGTATTATTTATATTCTCTCAACAGGAAAGTATAAATGTACTTCACCTTTCTTGGCGTCTTGTGGATAGTATTCATGTACAGCACCTGCTAGTGTGTAGTTGTTATCAGGTAGGTATTGCTGGCTCATATAAGTAAAAGCGTTACCGTAAGTTTCCTGAGTACATTTAATAGTAGCGTACTTATAAGAAGGTATTTGCCAAAGTGTCCAGTTGTCCTGAACTATAGCATCCTCTACGACTTCACATCCAGCAAGGTATTTTCCATTACTACCCCAAGGGTTAAAGCTTTCATCAACATCACTCATAGCACCCCACATACCTACAATATTGTCATTTGCATCTCTTTTAGCTAGATAGGCTATTTCATTAAAATGCTCATTAGCTTCTTCCCAGAGAGGAGGTACCCATTTAAAGCCTTCATTAGAGTTCCCCTCTCCTAGCTTACCTAATACTTTAAAGGATTTTTTTGTTATTATTTTTACTTTCATATACATCCTCCTTAATAAATCGTTAATATAATTATATCAAAAAAATATAGACAACAGTATGTCATGAACTTTCATGACATACTGTTGTCAACTATACATTGATATAATAGTGAAAAATAATTGAAAGGATTGGTAGATATGAATAATCAGTATGTATCTCAAATCAAAGATTATGTAGCAAAACATATGGGGTTAAGAGTTATAAATATAACTGATAGAGGGCAGTGGATTAGACATCATTATGAAGTAGAACTCAGTAACAGTAAAACTGTATTTTTTAAACTTATCACACATCAAGAGCCAACAGGAGGTCTTAGACATGAACACAATGTAGTAAATATATTAAAGAATAATCAGTTACCTGCCCCTGAGGTGTTGATGATAGATGAAAGCTGTCAATACATAGAAAAGCCATTCTTAGTACAAACCAGAGTTGGTGGCAAGAGACTTGGAGATATCTTGATGACAGTATCAATAGAAGAGAAAATAGAGATTTATAGAGAAATAGGGAAGTTTTATAGGAAACTTCACTCTATAAAAGGAAAAAAATCAGGGGTTTGTAGTGATAAGGATCTATTTGAAGTTAAATATCCGATATCACCAAATGAGTATATGTACAAAGCAGAGATTCTAAACGGTAGTGGCAAGTTGGCATACGAAAAAGGATTAATTTCAAAAGAGCTATATAATGGAATTATAAGTCTGTGGGAAGATAATATGGAGTATCTAAAAGACCATCAACCATCCTTGATTCATATGAGTGCATTTTTTTGGAATATATATTTAGAAAAATCAGAAACATGGAAAGTAACAAAAATATTATCTCTAGGAGATGTAATGTGGTGGGATGAGGCATATGATATAGCTACGCTAAAATACCCTCCATTTGGAGAGCTTGATAAAGAGGTATATAAAGGATTTTTAAGTGAATACAAAAAGGAACCAGAAGAAAAAAGAATATTGCTCTACAGTATTATCCATCGTCTGTGCGAAAAAATGGGGGTATATTTAGAACCAGATAAATATAAAAATAAATGCAAAATAGATTTAGAATCAGAACTGACAAAAATAATAAATAGATTAAACGGTTTGTAAGTTCGATTTTGCTATCAAAAGTATATACAGTATTTTATTGTAAACTAGAAACTATAAATAACGAAAGATAGCAAAATAGAACGGAATGAAGTGTCATTTAGAAACACATAGTAATGGCAAACATGGGTTTGATTTATTTAACGATGATGAAGAAACAAGAACTATTATAAAAAACACTCTAGAGTTTATACAAGAATCTTTTACAATATAGATAAAAATACTATTATTAATTATAAGTATGATCTAGTAATAAGTGTGAATTGACTACAATTTTAGGTAGGGGGGGATTTCCCCCTTATTTTAATATCTCTAAATAGATACTAATGTATTATTTATTCTTTCTATAATAGAGTTTTATTTTTATTACATATTATGGGCACATTATTTTAAAGTTAACAATTCAATCTAACTGTTAACAGCAAATCTTTAATAAGACAAATAAAGGGAATAAAAGTTAACTTTCGGATACATTATTTTACAAAAGAAGTTGCAATATCAACAACTGACAGCATAAATTACAATTAAATACTTATATGGAATAAAATATACTTATAATAAAATAAAACTTGAAAGGATGAATAAGGTTTATGAGAGAAGGCATGACAAGTGATAAAACTATTTATATGGGAAAACAGTTACAAAATTTTATTGCAGTTGTAAGAGATGAAGAAGTTATACTAATTAAAAACGAAGAAATTTACTATATAGAAAAAATAGGACGCAAATCATATATTCATACTAAAAATGATTCGTTTGTTACATCTAAAACAATAAGTTACTATGAAAATAGATTGTGTGAGAACTGTTTTTTTAGATGTTATCGTAGTTGCATAGTCAATTTGATTAAAGTTAAGAAGATAGTACCTCAAATTAACTATACATATAATATATATTTTGAAGATATAAATCAACATGTTCCATTGAGTAGAGATAGAATAAAACAGTTGAAAAGTTTACTAGGGATTTAAACTGAAGATAAACGCATATCAACAAAACGAATCAACAATATAACAATATAGTAATAATATAACACAAATTTAAGAAATATCTATATAATAAAGACAATACATGTATTAAACAAATCTAAAGGAGGAAATATGTAATGGGTTCAGATGTAAAAATTACTTATATCAACAAATCAATGAATAAAGATTTACCAAAGATATTTATATTTACAAAAAATGAAACACCTACGTTTGATGCTTTAAAAGATGGAGTAGCGTATAAGGTAATAGAAGACGTAGGCAGAGGATCATCTTGCGATTTCATTTTCCCTATAAAGACGAGCGTAGCAGCTACATGGGACAATGGAAGTTGTAAAACTCAAGAATTAACAGCACAAATAGGAGAAGCGTATATAGTAGAAAAAAATAACACAGGTATAGTTTTAAAGAACAATGGTCCAGCAAAAGACACTAAATCAATAGATGTTATCAACAATATCCATGTAAACAACGGAATAAGTGTCAATTTTTATAAAAAAGATGGAAACGAAAGTAAAAAGATGATAACTAAAGATATCGTCGGATATGCGCAAAAGGCAACCTTTGTACTACATCCTAAATTATATTGGGGAATAGCTTCTGAGATACAAGAAGGAGAGTTAATAAGTTCAGCAGTGCTTGATTCAGATCATTTCCATGAAATAGATTTAGAAAACATTTCAAAAATGACAGTTTCTCTTAATGGTAATGCAAAAGATGGTTATGAGTTTAAGGTAGAAAGTCAAGAATAGGGGAGAAATATGTTATCAGAAGTTAAAATAACATATATTAATAAATCCATAAATAACGATCTACCTAAGATATTTATATTTGCCAAAAATGAAGCTACAACCTTCGATGCTTTAAAGGAAGGTGTAGCATGGAAAGTAATAGAAGATATAGGTAGAGATTCTTGGAGTGAATTTGTATATCCTATAGAATCTCAAGTTGGGGTAACATGGAATGAAGGATCTAACCATACTAGGCTATTGACAGCTTCGATTGGCAATAGATATACAGTAGATAAGAATAGAACAGGGATAGTACTTGAAGAAAATGGAGCTGCATCAAGTACAGATTTAATAGAAGTATTAAATACTTTTCGTATAAAAAAAGGTATTAGCGCTGGGCTATACAAATCTGGTAAATTAGTGATGGAGAAAAAAGTAGTGGGATATAAACAAAAGGCCACTTTCAAGATGCATCCAATAATTTATTGGGGAATAGCTTCAGAGATACAAGAAGGAAAATCTTTAAGTTCAGCTGTTTTAAATTCGGACGAATTCTATAAGCTAGACCTACAAGGGCTATCAGAAGTCACTATATCGTTAAATGGTAATGTCAAAAATGGATTCGAATTTAGAATAGAGAACCAAGAATAATATAGTTATAGTCAAGTTGCAAAACATTTTATAAGTTTAACCAATCCACCCTATATAAATACAGGGATGTCTTAAAGATTAGGCATTCCTGTATTTTTATATTATCTGATAGAGAGATACTAGCACTAATATATTATCTTTGGTAAAATAACATATTAGTAAAATAAAAATAAATTATATTAGAATACTTGAATAACAATGACAAGAAATACTGAAGAAATAATTAGATTATACAATCCAACATTAAAAGAATTGACATTCCAGTAGGGGGAACAGTTAAACTCATGGTATAGATAAAGGGGGTATACAATGAGTTTTAAACTTGCGGATTTAAAAAAGACACAAATTGAAGAACTAGATAAAGATAAAACTGTAGTAATGATAGGCATTGCACCAATAGAACAACACAGCATACATTTGCCTTTAGGAGTAGATATATATGAGACAGAGCATTGGATAAAAGGAGTAATAGAAAAATTGGAGTTAGTATATAATAAATATACTTTTTTAACCATGCCTATTATACCATTTGGATTTTCAGATATAAAAGGGAGCTGTGGAGATATACATGTATCACAGAAATTAATATATAAGTTGGTTATTCAAGTATTAGAAGCAATAGCAAGCTGGCAAGTAAAGAATATAGTTATAATATCTGGACATGCAGATCCAAAGCATCAAATAGCTATAGAACAAGCATGTTATAAAATTAATAAGCGATATAAAGACATAGCATTTTCTCCAATGGGGTATATATTTAGTAATAATGAGTGTAAACATGATGGACTACTGTCAGATAAACTTAATAGATATAAAAATGATTTTCACGCCGGTTGGATAGAAACGTCTTGTATGTTAGATATATCGCCAGGGTTGGTAGATGCTGTGTATAAAAAACTACCTGATTTTGAGATAAAGCCATTAAGTATGATGTTCCCAAATAAAGTAAACAAAAAGATTAAAAACTTTGGGCACATAGGATATCCTAGAGAGTCTTCTGTAGAGTTAGGAAGAAGATTAAATGAAGATATGATTAATCAAATACAAAAATGCATAAGTGCTTTTTTAAATAGAGAAAATTATAAAATATACGAACACCATGAGCTTTACAAAATTCCTATTATGAAAGTAAAAAAATGGAGGTAACAAATATGTATAGTATAGGTCAGTTTTCTATAATAACAAAGCTCAGTAAGAAGACATTAAGGTACTATGATGATATAGGATTGCTAAAGCCTGCTTATATAAACCCTACAAATCAGTATAGGTATTATAACAAAGAGCAGGTTAAAACAGTCAAAGAGATAATCAAGTTGAAAGCGATAAATATTTCACTAGAGAAGATAAAAGAGGTATTAAGCAAAAATGATGCGAACATCTTGGAGATATACAATGACAGATTAAATGAAATAAGAACTTCATTAAGAGAATTAGAAAAGCAAAAAGAAATAACTAACAAATACATAAATGAGTTACAATCTGATACACTAGATATAGTTAAGCTTGAAATTACCAAAGGATATTATATAGAGCGAGGAAAGATTGTATATCAAACATATAGTAGAAATGAAGATATTAATTTCGCGATAGGGGAATTTTATTCATACATAAATAGTAGAATTGGACTTCTATCAAGGCATATGTTTAGATTTGATATAAACAATGATGATAGCTTTGATATATTTGCTTATACAGAAGATAAAAATAATAATTTAAACATAAGAAGACAAGAAAAAGAGATATGTCTAAAAATAACATGCGATATAAAAGATAGAGAAAATGGTTACCAAATGCTATTTGATTATACTAGACAGAATAACATTGAGATAAAATATATCTATGAAGCTTATGTAATGAATGGTGGTAAGATGAGTATAGATATAATGTTTGGTATAAAGTAAGGTATACAAAAAGGGAATAAGTTTTTTCTAGCTTAATCCCTTTTGTAGTGCTGTATAGACTTAAGACTCTTGGTAAGTGTTAAGAGTTGTTGTGGCATGCTGAACAGCTTGATTAACTGAGTTCAGTATACCTTGAATATTTTCCTTGTTGTGTGCCTTTTCCACAGTACTTACAGCTGAATTTAACTCAGATTGTGCTTCATGTAATTTGTTTAAAACACATTCTACATTTTCTCTTGCATTTTTATGAGTATGCATACGCTACCTCCTAGATAAATTTGTTTATCAGTACTTATAATAACCAAAATTTACATTATAATTACAAAAATTTTATGTTTTTGGAATTTAATTAAAAAATGTTTGAAATGCATGAGATGATACAAAAAGATAACAATAATCATATAGTTATAACCAATATAGGTTATATTGTATGTATTATTATTTGATAGAAGAAACAACAGAAACAGTAATTTAAAATTTGTATAAAATATATGCATTGCTAGTCAAAACAAATAGTGGTTTTATTACTAAAAGTATTGCAATATATTCCATAATATTATATAATTGGTTTACAGCAAAATATGTAAAAAACAGAGCAAGAGAAACATAGTTACATTTGGACGCTTTATACTATGTGGATGCAGTAGCGTAACCGACTGACAATGAGTTAGTTGGTTTTTTTATTTTATAGAGAAGTTGAGATGATTCCGCAAATAGATTTACTCAATAATAAAACCATAAAATGCACAACAATTATGCCATTTACTACCACAATTATCATATTATTAACCCTAGCTATAGGCTTATTTCTATACTAAGAAATGAGCCTATGGCAAACCCCAATACAGTTTTTATAAAGACTCATATTTATTGTTTATATATGTTCTATATAACATTCCAACAATTAAGATGAGACCCATATAACCTGTAATAGGATATACTATACTAATTAGCTTTTCAAAAGGTAAAGAACCAGCTGCAAAAGCTACGATTAGCAAAGCAGTTGCTATGATTTTGTATTTTTTAGTACCTTCATTAGCAAATTTACTACATATTGACCACATCATTGCAGTTGAGGTTGAAAACATACCTAAAACTAGAATTATAGAGAAGCCTGCACCTAGAGCTGGAATTAATTTTTTAGCAAGGACTAAAACAGGAATAGGCTTGTTATAAACATTATTAATATATGCAAGCATTCCTAGATTCAACATCAAAACAGCAAGCATTAGTACTATACCACTCCACAATGCAGACAAAAATGTAGTCTTCTTTGATTCTGCATTTTTGCCGATGCTAGTTAAAAAAGGAGTAATAGCCACAATAGTATAAGAAGGATATAAGAAACCTGAAAATAGCCAAGAAGATGTCGCTTTCGGTACTGATAATAGAGTTATCTGCTTACTAGATTCTCTTAATCCGTCTATATTATCAAGTATGCTCATTCCACCTACGAATAAAGCCGTAATTGCTATAAACGGTCCAAGCTTACCCATTATTTGTATCAATCTATCAAGCCCAGATAAAACAGATATCAAAACTAATATACCAATAATACACCTTCCTAAAATACTTGGAAGACCATAGTATTGATAAATAGTTGCTCCACCTCCAGATATCATTATTGTCATAGCTGAAAATAAAAATATAAGTATAAACCACTGAAAAAAAGTACCTATGTACTTACCACAATAGTATTTATATACATCGCTTGAGTTTTCAAGCTTGAGAACACGACCTTTTTCTAGTAGACAGTTAACACACCATATAAATATAACTGCGCTTATGATGACGATGGGCAAGCTCTTAAATCCATGGCAAGTAAAAAACTGTAGTATTTCTTGACCAGAAGAAAATCCAGCGCCAGTAGAAAAGCCAATAAAAGCTCCTCCAAATCCTAATACCTGTTTAATGTTTAAATTCTGTTTAGTCAAAATAATCCCCCTAGAAGATATATTACGTTTATATACACTTTAATTGACTAGTATATTATAGCAGATAAATCAGAATAGAGTAATAAATTATTATTATTTAAGTTAAATAATACTTATATAGAAATAGGAATCACTGGGGTAATAAAATATTATGATATAATATCTATTATAATAAAATAGATTTGGTGGTGTAAAATGAGTATACATAAATATGATGACAACATGTTACCTGATAGTGAATTTATAAAAGGAGAATATTCATTACTTGTAAAAGGGAATAAGTGTAGACTTTTAGATGGAGGAAGAACTACTGGATTTATAGAAGAAGTACAAATTAGTGAGGGTATGTTTAGATGGCGTATTACTAAATATGAAGATGAAGGCAAATGTTGGGATTTGCCCGTTGAAGAAGTAATAAAATTTCAATTTGAAAAAAATTCGGACAAACTTGAAGAATATCACATCACAGAAATATCACATATAGTCAATAAATATAAGGATAAAATAACAATAGAAGCAAATCAGAATGATAAGATTGTGAGTGAATCAGAAATATCTATAGCCAAAGAAAAAGCTATTTGCTGGCTTAAAGAAAACTCACTGTTACTAAAAAATAAAGAAAGACTTGATCTAAGTGCTAATGAAGGTTCTGAGTATTTATATAAGGATCTAAAAAAATATATGGAGTATTTAAAACTTGAAAAAGAAGAAAAAATGACAGCAGATAGCATTGTATTAAATCCTAACTCTGGAGAATGGATTAAGGGAATGTGTATAGTACTTGCAGAGATGGGGTTAGTACCTTATCGTGGTAAAGAGCCACGTACAAAGGATGTATTTAAAGGTATTGGGAGTAAAGAAAATAGAAGAAGATATATAGTGAATAGACTTGGATTTATAAGGGCATATTTTCAGTTGCTTGATATATCTAGTGTGGCCTTATATAGGGGGATGAGTAGTGAAGGTACTTGGAGTGAGAGAGATAGGACATTTTTACATATGACTTTTAGCGTTGAGGTAGCAAAAGCATTTAGTAATTTTGAAAATAACAAGTACAAGACATTTTATATGATAAAAGCAACATTGCCAGTAGATAAAATATTTATGACCTACTTAGAAACATCACAGATGAATGAAAAATACAAAGAAGCAGAAGCATTAATACTATATGATGAAGAACTTAAATTATAAGAGGTGAACAACATGTATGAATATAAATTTGTAAAAGCGTCAATAGCTGGCCTGTTTAGTGAAGGTAATTATAAGCAGATTGTACATGAGTATGCAAAAATAGGATGGAGGTTAGTGCAGATATTTCCATGTGCTTACAATGGATATGGAAAACCAGTAGAGATTGAGATAGTATTAGAAAAGGAAATAAAAGAGAAGTTATAACTAAATATGTTGCAAAATGCCACAAAGAGGTATGTTACTTGAAAAAACAAAAGATAGTATAATACCACCTAATGTTGTATTGAGGATAATAAAAGATTTCCTTTTTACTATTCAGCTCTGTCCAGCTATATACCATCAGGAGAGTAAATAAAGGCTAATAAACTTATTTTGATTGAAGATGAAAAGCTTATTTTCCAGTAGAAACAATCAACAGCGGTACCTAATTTTGCGTCAAATGGCATCTTATGATGGTGCGGTATTAAAGATTTAACAAAAGATAACTAGTTATACAGTAAATAATAGATACATATATTAAAAACAACTAGAGCAGATGCTTTAGTTGTTTTTTAGACTGTAGAAAAAATATAATTTCTGCGTTGTAGTTAAAATTTCCGTTGTTCACTTAACTCTAAGTAAGCTCTGATATTCAATTTTAACACGCCCCACTAGAATTCTTAAATACAGTCTGCTATCTTGATGACTTAAAAGGGGCTGTAAGAATGCTCCTTCATTGTTGCGTTATTTATCATTAATCATTATATATTTCATAATACCGTTTAATTGCATGTATGAAATTAGTTACATCTGGGCTTCCTAACCCTGTAACATAGTCATAACCTTTAATAGCTGGATAGAACTGTGTATTTCCATTTTTAATATCAATATAAGGTTTTATGTCGTTATTAATATCATGTTCACTGCACGAATTAGATATCTCATATAGAACTGCAGGCATATTATAGCATACACATGTAGGAAGTGCATTTGCCAAAACAGCAGCTTGACATGGAGCAGAAACGCTAGTTCCACCTACAGTAATCCAATTTCCTTGTTGTCGTTGTTTTGTTGATGGATTTTCACCTGGTTCAACTGGAGTTACATAAATTGGAACACCAGGGAAGACGTCAGCAAAGAAAGATATATCAGGAGAAGTACGCATATCAGTTTTTGGCTGAGCATTATTAGGGATATATTGATAAGCTGGCTTTACTTCGAATTCGCTAATACCACCGCCACTATCATACCAGCCAGTTTCCGGAGCAACTCGATGTCCACATTCGTCTAGTTGCATTGAAGTACCTCCTACGCCTATTACATAAGGCGATGAAGCAGGATAAGAAACAGCATCTGCATCACCAGAAGAAGCAACAAAAACTACGTTCTTATCTTTGAATATTTTATCGAATTCAAGTTGCATAGCAGATTCATTAGCACCCCAGCTCATAGATATAATATTAGCTCCTTCATTAATAGCAAAGAGTATAGCTTCATTTAAATTTTCGAAAGTACTGTCCTTAGCAGCCACTAGTAGGATTTTTGCACGAGGTGCTAAAGCATGGGACCATTCTACGTCCAAAGAAGTTTCCAATTGCCATTCAGGGTCAACAAAAGGTGGTTGACCTTGTGGATAGAATACTTCTATGTCTGCAGGAGGTAAATCGAAACGCTCATTAAAAACTTCAACATCATTCATGATATTTGGATTACCATAAGCTACTATAATAGCAATAGTATTTCCTTCACCATCGTATTTAGGAGAGAAATTATATGCTGTTTTAATTTGCATAGGAGAATATGCAGGTATAGCAACTGGCATTGTTTCGCTAAGATTAGATACTACAATATGAGGTTTATATACATTTGAGTTAGTTATTTTATGTTGTTTTGTAGTTATTAATTCATTCATTCATTAATCGCTCCTTTAGAATTTTATAATATAGTATGCTATATAGCTATTAAAAGTGTAATAATTATTTTGATTTAAGATTTTATTATAAATATTAAATTTCCTCTTTACAAAAGCAAGAATCTGAAGTACAATTAATAATAACGATAATCATTATCAAAATAATACACATATATTGAATTAGGAGGTAATAACCTTGAGTAAAATGGTAGTAATTTATTGGTCAGGAACAGGGAATACAAAAATGATGGCTGATGCTGTTGCAGATGGTGGCAGAGTAGACGGCGTTGATGTAGAAGTTATTTCAGTAGAGGATGCTACAAAGCAAAATGTTATAGAAGCACAATTTATAGCACTAGGTTGCCCGTCGATGGGAGCAGAAGTTTTAGAAGAAGATGTAATGGAACCTTTTGTTGAAGCTTTATCAGATATTGATTGGAGTGATAAAAAACTAGCTCTTTTCGGTTCTTATGACTGGGGAGATGGTGAATGGATGAGAAATTGGGAAGAAAGAATGAGAGACTATGGAGCTAAACTAATAGAAGATGGACTTATTGTACATCTTACTCCAGAAGTTGATGGTATAGAAAAGTGTGAAAATCTAGGAAATGATTTAGTAAAATAAATTATAAATGTTAGAAGGAGTGTAGTACATGACCACAGAGACTATTAAGCAATTTATGAAGCAAAAAGAAGAATTAAATGATCAGCAATATCTGATGGCAACTTTAGCTTATCATTTAGCGCCTGTTGTTAAATGTAAAAAAGCTTCATCAATTCTAACATTCAATAAAAGAAATAGGAATGTATATAAACTTTGGGATGAATATAAAGAACAATTTTCATTAGGAGAAGTAACTTATTATGAACTTAAAAGAACAAGTCAACATGTCTCTGTATTGTTCTTTATACCGAATTGCCTTAAGGATGTATTTAATAGCAAAGAAAATAGAGAGTTTCTAAAAAACTGTGGTTATGATAAATGTACTTGTATTTATGAGTACTTAGAAAGATTAAAAAATAGATATAAAGACCAGTGTCCACACGAAATAGGATTGTTCTTAGGGGTGCCGTTAAAAGATGTAGAGAGCTTTATTAAACATGATGGATCAAATTATTTAGTTTGTGGTTATTGGAAGGTTTATCACAAATTGCAGCAGAGTATTGCTCTTTTTAAAGCTTATGATAAAGCCAAAGATAATATTGTAAAGCTATTTACAAACGGTAGATATAAAGATATATTAGCAAGTTAGAATTTATAACAAACAATAATTCTCAATTAGAGAGCTGTTTAACTAAGATACAAATTTGGGTATACAGCTTTCTTTTTTGTGCGAAATCACAATACCTAAAAATTATGAAAATTTAACCATTTTAATAAAAGATGTTGACTAATGGAGAAATATATAATAGAATGTATATAAATATCATATTATGGCTGGAGATAAGGAGAGCCCACACAAAAGCAACCTAAATACATAGGTTAATTTGGTGTGGATTTTTTAATACCTAAAATTAAAAAAATCATCTATCACTAATCTTGGAATTTAGGAAAAATTTTATGTAGGAGAGATAACTATGAGCAAATTTCAAAGAAAGATAGAGATGAATCCAATTATTGCAGCTGTAAATGACACTTCAAAAATAACCGAGGCAATCCAGTCGCCTTGTGAAATCGTTTTTTTATTAACAGGAAATATATTTAATCTAAAAGATGTCGTTGATAAAATCAAAAGCGCAGGTATGGATGTTTATGTCCATATAGATTTGCTAGAAGGCTTTTCAAGAGATACCGTAGCATTAAAGTATATTAGTGAAAATATCAGACCAGATGGTATCATTACTACAAAAAGTAATTTAATTAAGAAAGCAAAAAAGATGGGAATATGGGCGATTCAAAGATTATTCATGCTAGATTCTCTATCGTTAGAAACTGGGATAAACTCTGTTATTGCTACTAAACCAGATGCCATAGAGATAATGCCTGGTATAATGCCAAAGATTATTAAGAGAGTACAAGAGCATACTAAAGTACCACTAATAGCAGGAGGGCTTATTAGCACTAAAGAGGATGTTATAGAAAGTATAAAAGCAGGAGCTGTGGGAGCATCCACAAGTAAAATAGATATATGGAATATGTAATTTTATTTTAAAGGAAAACGTTTAAGGAGGCGATATATATAAAAAACTAAAATTGCACAACACCAAAAAAGACAAAAGGAGGATTTGTATGAAGCATGTAGGTACAGTTATAGGAACGGCTATTGCTGGTATGTTTGTAATGAGCGTTTGGGGCAAATTTGCTGAAGCATATGGTATTGGTGGAGGCTGGTTTGCGGGACTAATAATTATAGGTATAATGTGGTTTTTAAATCATAACGTAGGTATTCATAACAATGACGGCGCTTGGATAGATATGGCATTAGGTATAGGTGTTGCTGGTACTATGAGAGGAGTATTTGAAAACGGAGTGCAAGCTGGAATAGACTCACTTCCAACGCTAGGAGTAACACTAGCAGGAGGGCTAGTAGGAGGATTCTTTGCTTATAAGTTAGAGAGACATTTAGCTAATAACAAATAAGAAATACTATTACAGATAGAAAGGGGCATAAGCCAATGAGTTTAGAGCATGCAATTACAACATTTGCAGGTGCATTTATATTTCCATTTTTGATTAGATTATGTTGGGGCAAAATGTGTGAAGCTTGGGGTGCTATAGGAGGATGGATGGCAGCTGGTTTCATAGTTGGTACATGTTGGGCATTAAATCATGGAGTTGGGCTAATAGTACAATCAGGTTCAGCGTGGATAGATATGGCATGGGCAGCAGCCATAGGACTATTCTTTGCATCGGCTTTATCAGGAGATAACCTAAAAGAAGGTTTAACTAATGCTTTTTTTGCAATACTTGGAGGAACATTAGGCGGGTTTATATTATCTTGTTTATAAGAATAACTATATAGTTAAACATGTGATATACTTTTATTATATATTCAATTGACAGAAGATTTTAATTTTTTCTTATAAATCAACACTATTATATTATTGGAGGAAGATAAGATGACTAAGAAATATATTTTAGCTTTAGATCAAGGAACAACAAGTTCAAGAGCAATCCTTTTTAATCACGATGGTAAAATAGTAAAGACAGCACAAAAAGAATTTACTCAAATATATCCAAAAGCAGGTTGGGTTGAGCATGATGCTATGGAAATTTGGGGAAGTCAGAGTGGAGTAGCAAGAGAAGTTCTAGAGACAGCAGGTGTTAGTCCAGAAGAAATAGCTGCTATAGGTATTACAAATCAAAGAGAGACAACAGTAGTATGGGACAAAAACACAGGTAAACCTGTATATAACGCTATAGTTTGGCAGTGTAGAAGAACAGCAGGTATTTGTGACGAGCTAAAAGAGCGTGGTTTAGAAAAATATATCAGAGAAAATACAGGACTTGTAGTAGATGCATATTTTTCTGGAACAAAAGTTAAATGGATACTTGATAACGTAGAAGGAGCTAGAGAAAAAGCTGAGAACGGAGAGCTGTTATTTGGTAATATAGATACATGGCTGATTTGGAATCTTACTAGAGGAAAAACATATGTAACAGATTATACAAATGCATCTAGAACGATGTTATATAATATAAAAGAGTTAAAATGGGATGAGAAAATACTAAAAGAACTTGATATCCCAATGTCAATGCTTCCAGAGGTTAAACCATCAAGTCAGGTATACGGACATACTGATCCAAAGACATTTGGTGGAGCTGAGATACCTATAGCAGGTATAGCAGGAGATCAACAAGCAGCATTATTCGGACAAGCATGTTTCAAGGCAGGTATGGCTAAAAACACATACGGCACAGGATGTTTCATGCTTATGAATACAGGCGAAGAAATGGTTCCTTCTAACAACGGACTATTGACAACTATAGCGTGGGGAGTAGATGGAAAAGTTGAATATGCACTAGAGGGAAGTATATTTGTAGCAGGTGCATCTGTTCAATGGCTACGTGATGAGTTAAGATTAATAGACGATGCTAAAGACAGTGAATATTTTGCAACACAAGTTGAAGATACAAACGGAGTATATGTAGTACCTGCGTTTGTTGGATTAGGAGCACCTTACTGGGATATGTACGCAAGAGGTACTATAGTAGGGTTAACTCGTGGAGCAAATAGAAACCATATAATAAGAGCAACACTAGAGTCAATAGCTTACCAAACTAGAGACGTACTTGAAGCTATGCAAGAAGATTCAGGGATAAATCTACAAAGCTTGAAAGTAGATGGTGGAGCAGTAGCAAATAACTTCTTGATGCAATTCCAATCGGATGTATTAGGAGTTCCAGTAGATAGACCAATAGTAGCAGAAACCACAGCTTTAGGAGCAGCATACTTAGCAGGGCTTGCAGTAGGCTTCTGGGAAAGCAAAGAAGAAATAGCTAAGAAATGGGCAGTAGATAAAAACTTTGATCCACAAATGGATGAAGAAGTTAAAGAAAAATACTATGCAGGATGGAAAAAAGCTGTTAAGAGAGCTAGTGCATGGGAAGAAGCAGAGTAATAAGAACAATTAATCAATAGATTAATAGTATAATAATATAAATAGTATTTGGCGTGAGATTAGGAGAAGCCACATGAGTAAATCTAGAGATAGATATAACTTGTGTGGCTTTTTATAATTTTATCAATCAATAAATGTAAAAATTATAAAATTTTAGCTTTAAATAAGGAGGAAAAAGTATGTATGATATAGCTGTAATAGGCGCAGGTATAATAGGTACTTTTGTAGCTAGAGAGCTTTCAAAGTATGATCTTAAAATAGTGTTAATAGAAAAGGATACAGATATAGCGAATGGAACGACTAAGTCAAACAGTGCTATTGTTCATGGAGGATATGATGCAAAACCTGGAACATTAAAAGCGAAGTTAAATGCACTAGGAAACCCTATGTTTAATGATATTTGCACAAAGTTAGATGTACCTTTTAAAAGAATAGGTTCATTAGTAATAGCTACAAATCAAGAGGAAATGGCAAGTGTAAGAGAGCTTTATGAAAGAGGAATAGAAAATAATATTCCAAATATGATGATACTTGATGGTAAAGAGACTATCGAGATGGAAAAGAATATAAACAAAAACGTAATTGGTTCGCTGTATTCACCAACAGCAGGGATAGTAAGCCCTTGGGAACTAGCGGTAGCTCTTGCAGAGAACGCTGCTGACAATGGAGTTGAAATAAAGCTAGGTAATAAAGTTACAGATATCAAGAAAGTCCAAGAAGGCTATAGTATTGAGATGGAAGATGAGAAACTAGAGGCTAAATATGTAATAAACTGTGCAGGTATATATGCAGATGACATAAACGCAATGGTAGCACCAAGAAGCTTTGATATAAGACCAACAAGAGGTCAGTACAATGTTTTAGACAAAAGTGCAGGAGATATAGTAACTCATGTTATATTCCAAGCGCCAACTAAGGCAGGAAAAGGAACATTAGTAGCACCTACAGTACATGGTAATTTGTTAGTTGGTCCTGATGCAGAGGACTTAGAAGACAAAGAAAATACATCAACATCAAGCGATAGAATTAGTTTTATAAGAGAGAAATCTAAAAAAACAACCGATAAAATTCCTTTTGGAGCGACAATAACAAGTTTTGCAGGACTCAGAGCAAAGCCAAGTACAGAGGATTTCATAATAGAAGAATCAAAAGACGCCAAAGGTTTTATAAATGTTGCAGGTATAGAATCACCAGGTCTTTCAGCAGCTCCAGCTATAGCGGATTATGTTGTAGATATAGTAAAAGAAGTAGCAGGAGATTTGAAAGCCAAAGAGGACTTTATAGACAGTAGAAGACCATTTATAAAGTTTATGGAATTAAGTGATGAAGAAAAAGCTAAACTGATAAAAAAAGATCCACGTTATGGAAGAATAATATGCAGATGTGAAAATATCACTGAAGGCGAAATTGTAGATGTAATAAAAAGAAATGCAGGAGCTAAAACAGTTGATGCGATAAAAAGAAGGGCTAGACCTGGTATGGGAAGATGCCAAGGAGGTTTCTGTGGCCCTAGAGTTATGGAGATACTTGCAAGAGAGCTAGGCATGGATATAAAAGATGTTTTAAAAGATGGTAAGAACTCATATATACTTACAGGAAACACTAAAGAGAATTAGGGATAAGATTTAGGAGGTGACGTTATGATAAAATATGATATTGTTGT
This sequence comes from Clostridiaceae bacterium M8S5, assembly GCA_029227815.1. Taxonomy (GTDB): domain Bacteria; phylum Bacillota; class Clostridia; order Tissierellales; family MCWD3; genus Abyssisolibacter. The sequence goes on from CP118523.1 coordinate 424,858, forward strand.
CATTGGTGGAGGGCCTGCAGGGCTTGCAGCAGCAATAGAAGCAAAGAAAAATGGAGTAGATAATATATTAGTCATAGAAAGAGATAGAGAGTTAGGCGGAATCTTGCAGCAGTGTATTCACAATGGATTTGGGCTTCACATATTTAAAGAAGAGTTAACAGGACCAGAATATGCACACAGGTTTATTGAGCAGTTAAAAGAGTTTGGAATAGAATACAAATTGGATACAATGGTATTAGAAATAAGTGATGATAGAGTAGTAAGTGCTATTAATACAGTAGATGGCTTCATGAGGATTGAAGCAGGAGCAGTAATATTAGCAATGGGCTGTAGAGAAAGAACAAGAGGAGCAGTAAATATACCGGGAACTAGACCAGCAGGAGTTCTTACAGCAGGAACAGCTCAAAGATTTGTTAATATGGAAGGATACATGGTTGGGAAGAGAGTAGTGATACTAGGCTCTGGAGATATAGGGTTAATAATGGCTAGAAGGATGACGTTAGAGGGAGCTAAAGTATTAGCAGTAGCAGAGCTTATGAGTTTTTCAGGTGGACTTACAAGAAACATAGTTCAGTGTTTAGAAGACTTTGATATACCACTTTTATTAAGTCACACAGTAACAGGGATAAAGGGAAAAGACAGGGTAGAAGGGGTAGTTATAGCAGAGGTTGATGAAAACAGAAAGCCAATCAAAGGAACAGAAAAATACTATGATTGTGACACATTACTTTTATCAGTAGGATTGATTCCAGAAAATGAAATATCAAAAAACGCAGGTATAGATTTAGACAATGTTACATCTGGCCCAATAGTAAATGAAGCTATGGAGACTAGTATAGAAGGTATATTTGCCTGTGGTAATGTCGTACATGTTCATGATTTGGTGGACTTTGTAACAGAAGAAAGTAGAAGAGCAGGTAAAAATGCTGCAAAATTCATTAAAAATAAGATAACGACAGAGAAAGTAGCTAAGACAAATCCGGGCGCAGGAATAAGATATATTGTTCCACAGCTTGTAAGAGTAGAAAACATTGATGATACACTTGATTTATTTATGAGAGTAGACAATGTTTATAAGAATATGCAGATGGTTGTAAGTATAGATGGTAAAGAAATAAAAAGAATAAAGAAAAAGCATTTAGCTCCTGGAGAAATGGAATCTGTCAAAATCAAAAAAGAAGAACTATCTTCTGGATGTGAGATTATTTCAGTTTCATTAGAAAGTGAGGGTGTTTAAATGAATAAAGAAATGATATGTATAGTATGTCCTATGGGATGTCATATAAATGTTGAAAAAAGCGGAGATGAGTATGTCGTAACAGGTAATAAATGCCCTAGAGGAAAAACATATGGTATAAAAGAACTGACAAATCCTACTAGAGTATTGACAACTACAGTAAAAATAAAAGGTGGTTTATTAAATAGATTGCCAGTAAAAACTGTTGATGCAGTACCAAAAGAGTTGTTATCAGAATGTATGAAGGTTATCAACAATGTAGAAGTGACTTCACCAATCAAAGTTGGAGATATTATTGTCAAAGATATATTAGGAACAGGAGTAAATGTTGTTGCATCTAGAAGCATGTAATTTAATATTTTACTAATAGAAAAGTATTAAAAAGAAGTGTGTTTAATCGATTAAGCACACTTCTTTTTTGTGTTAATGATTAAAATATTTGTTTTTTGCTTGAGTGTCATTTTTCTTATATGCAATATATGGAGATGATTTTTTTATTAGTATTTTTTTGATTGGTTTATTTAATAAGTGGATGAACATACGTTTATACCGAGAGGTTTTTTTAGAAATTAAATCATAATAGTCTTTTAAAGTATCTTTTTGAAAATGAAGAATATTTTCTAGATCATCACTATCTAGAAAATAGCCACAGTGAAAGTTTTTTTCAGCAAATGCACCTTTAGGAAAATCTAAAGGGTGTAAACCTAGAAGTTCAAAAGTTTTTTTCAGCATTTCCCTATAGGTAACTCTACAATCTTTTCCTCCACCTAGATTAAAAATCCGACCATTTAAATCCTTAGTTTTTTCAATAGCTCTAACTAATGCATAGCCTGTATCTTTAGTAGTAGCTAATTCAAGACAGGTATCTAAAGGCATTTTAAAAAATAGCGGACTGAGCTTTGTTTTTTCACCCATTATTGCAGAAAATCTAAATATGCTCCAGTTGAGATTTGATTGTTTGATTAGTTTTTCAGAAGTAATTTTTGTAGTGGCATAATAATCATCTTCACCTGGATTAAGAGGATCGTTCACACTTATCCAAGGATTGCTGATTCTATCTCCATATACAGATATAGAAGAAGAGTACAGTAAAAAAGCATGAGGTGAATATTTTTCAAGAGACTCTATAATATTTTTAGTGCCATATATATTGACTTTTTTAGTTAGTAGGATGTTTTCATCAGCAAGAGGAGGGATAATAGATGCAAGATGAATTACAAAATCTACACCAGATGTACATTCATCAACACACGATCTTTTAGAAATATCTCCCCAATATATAGTTATATCATCTGAGTATTTTTTTAACACTTTCATAGTTTCTTTAGTTTTGATATCAAATACCCTAATATCATATATATCTTTTCTTTTGATGAGCTCTTTCAAAGCTTCTTCACCTATAGAGCCAGACGCACCAGTTAGTAAAATAGTCTTTTTATACATCACAAATCATTCTCCTAATCAATTATTGTTGTTATTATTTACATGATGAACAAAAATCAGTAAAAATATGTAATCCAAATTAATAAATCTGGTAAAACAATAAATAAATAGAGAAAACTATATAAAAAAATGCTCTTTACTATATTATATAATAAATAATATTTTTTTGATACAAGCTATCACATATATGTAATGGTAGATCATTGAGATTATTTTTTATAATTAACTACTTTTTTTAGATATGTATAAGTTTCTTTATAATTTTCATTAAACAAAACAATTTGCATAGCCCCTTTTTCAATGCTTTTTAAGAAAAGGTAGACTAAATGAGTAAATAACTCTGAAAATATTAATAAAATATATAATATCAAAAAAACTAAAAAAAAGTTTGAATAACATATTTTTTATGATATAATCAAATAAATAACATAATTAGAAATAAAATACAAAATAGAACATCTATCAATAATATCACATTTTATGTAATAACCATCATATTTAGTGATTATATTTTAAAGGAGGTTTTTTATGTTATTTACAAAAAACAAAATCAAAAAGATTTCATTACTATCAGTGCTTATTTTTTTAATAATTTTTTCTGTACAAGCTTTTGCAATGCCCGATATGGTCTCGGTCAATGTTCCCGATACTAGACAAATAAAAAGCTACTGGTGTTGGTGTGCTACAGGTGTTGCATTATTATCTAGTAAGGACATTCCTGTAACTCAAAATTCTTTCTCAATTGCAGTAAAAGGTAATAGCACAAATAATGAGGGCGGTGATCCAACAGAAATTAAACTGGGGTTAAGTTCTTTTGGCTATAACGCAACTAAAACAGGTATAATGAGTTCAAGTTCGGTTAGAGATACATTAAACAGTGGAAAGGCTATAATAGCAGGTTACCACTATATATATTATGGTGGTGGACATTATGTAGTTATTTCAGGTCATAAAAAATCGAATGATACTCTTGAGGTTATGGATCCTGGTGTTGGCAGAAAAGAATATTATAACTTTGACTATTTTGTGTCTAATTCAGATTGGGAATGGGATGTAAGTCTTTATTAATTTACAAATTATAAGAGGAGGTATTTATTATGAATAAAAAAATTACTATTATTGCGACTTTCTTATTGGTGCTTATACTTTCATCTTTGATTGTTAATGCTGATATCAACAGTAATGATAACGTACCTACCGAAGTTATTCAAGTGGCTAAAGATAATTTTGATAAAATAGTTAATAGAATTTCTGCTGATTTAGCCAAAGAATATAATACTCAGATAGTTAATTCTGATTTCACTTTAGGTACAGGTTATAATATCAGTCATATTAATAATGACATAGATATAAATAAGAATTATGAAAATTTAAAAGATATTACAGTGAATAGTAAAGAGTGGCTTTTTGTAATTAAATATAAAGAAAAATCTGTTTCATATATTAAAGTAGGGTATATAGACAATTCATATAAAGTGTTAATGTATGGTGGAAACGCTGATATGTTTGATGTTTCTCTTGATAATTTTGCAAAGTTAAATTCTAAAGAAATGATTTTATTATCATATATGGGTGATTATTATATGTTAAGTGAAGATAATAAAATACTTGAGGTTGCATCTAATAAATCGGCATATATACTAAATAAAGATAAATATGATAATCCTATGTCTGGATCCATTTGTCTAGAAATAATTAAAGAAAATATAAACAAGAGAAATAGAAATAAAGAAACTGTATATAGTTCTTCGAGCTTGATAGATTATTATTATAGTAAATAATAAGAAGTAGATTTAGATGAAAAATTCAAAATAAATAGCAATAGCATAATAGAAATCTAAGATAATATCTAAAACTAGTAGGTTATACATTTTTATGTGATAACCATTGTATTTAGTGATTATATTCTAAAGGAGGTTTTTTATGTTATTTACAAAAAACAAAATTAAAAAGATTTCATTATTATCAGTGCTCATTTTTTTATTAGTTTTTTCTGTACAAGCTTTTGCAATGCCAGATATGGTCTCGGTCAATATTCCAAACATTAGACAAATAAAAAGTAACTGGTGTTGGTGCGCTTCAAGTGTTGCATTACTATCTAGTAAGAATATTTCTGCAACTCAAAATTCTTTCTCAATTGCTACAAAAGGTAATAGCACAAATGATCAGGGTGCTAGTGCTGATGAAGTTCAATATGGGTTAAGACAATTTGGCTATAACGCAACTCAAAAATCAGGTAGTATGTATTCTAGTTCAGTTAGAAATACATTAAACAGTAGTAAAGGTATAATAGCAGGCTATCGTTACAATTATTATGGTGGTGGGCATATGGTAGTTATTTCAGGTCATAAAAAGTCGGATAACTCTCTTGAGGTTATGGATCCAGGTGTTGGTAGAAAGGAATATTATAATTTTAACTATTTTGTGTCTAATTCAAATTGGGAATGGGATGTAAGTCTTTATTAATTTACAGATTTTAAGAGGAGGTTTTATTATGAATAAAAAAATTATTGTTATTGCGACTTTTTTATTGGTGCTTTTACTTTCATCTTTGATTGTTAATGCTGATATCAACAGTAATGATAGTGTACCTACTGAAGTTATTCAAGTGGCTAAAGATAACTTTGATAGAATAGTTAATAGAATTTCTGTTGATTTAGCCAAAGAATATAATACTCAAATAGTTAATTCTGACTTTACTTTAGGTACAGGTTATAATATCAGCCATATTAATAATAACATAGATATAAATAAAAATTACAAAAATTTAAAAGATATTACAGTGGATAGTAAAGAGTGGCTTTTTGTAATAAAATATAAAAACAAATCTGTTTCATATATAAAAGTAGGGGATATAGACAATTCGTATAAAGTGTTAATGTATGGTGGAAACGCTGATATGTTTGATGTTACTCTTGATAATTTTGCAAAGCTAAATTCTAAAGAAATGATTTTATTATCGTATAAGGGTAATTATTATATGTTAAGTGAAGATAATAAAATATTTGAGGTTGCATTTAATAAATCGGCATATATATTAAATAAAGATAAATATGATGATCCTATGTCTGGATCCATTTGTCTAGAAATAATTAAAGAAAATATAAACAAGCGAAATAGAAATGAAGAAACTGTATATAGTTCTTCGAGCTTGTTAGAATATTATTATAATAGATAATAATTTGTAATATATTTAATATGTAAAGCAAAAGTAGATAATATTGGTAGGATATTACTCTTAGATGAGTATGACAAGTAAAAGAAAAGAGATGAATTTATGTGATAAAAATTCATCTCTTTATTATTTCTTATTTACTAGAACTATTAGCAATCAAGATGAGCTACGCTTTTTAGTGTGGCTGATTTTTTAGTAAGGTATAAAACATTAGCTTTATTAATGTTAAATCACAGCTTCCAATGTCGCGGTCAAAAAACAATCTAAGCTTCAAGACTGGTTTTGATATCTCTCTTTTGATTTATGTGATTAGAGCATAGGGTTTTTTGCTATATTATGCTTATTGGTGAGAACCTATCTTAATTTTTTCTCAATAGGTGTCCTATACCTAACATACATAAGTAGAAGTGTTGTAGGAATGAGTCCTCTGAAGTCACTTCTTCATAGAAACTGAAATGATTCTTTACTACTTTGATGGTTATTTTTCTATTTGTTGTAAATTGTGTGGTTTCCCATTATTTATTGGTTCAACAATTCATGGTAGTTTAGTTGATATCTTTTTTAAGCTTTAAAGCTAGACCTATTACTGCTTATATAAGTTGTGAAAATTAAAGATATTTTTATCACCAAATAATTATTAATTCCCACAAGGATTTAGTCAACTTTTCAAGCCTGACCCTCAATTCACTCCGATAAAGAATAGTAGTAGACAGTAAGAACAATCTAGTTGTAAAATTTGAAGTAACAAATGCAGGTAATGACAAAAGACAATTAAATATTATGGGAAAAAGCAAATGAGATGAATTATTGTTTGAAAAAGCTATTCTTATTTCAATATATCCAATATTATAGTATCTTTAAACCACTGCAAGGATATTAATAAAATAATATCCTTGCAATAAATTAAAAATATTCTTAGCATATTGCTTTAGGCATAAAGTATATATGCTACATAAAATTATTTTCCGTCTACTGTTTTTACATCCAGTCTATATTGTCCAGAATTCCCTGAAAAATATTCTACTTTTACATAAAAATAATCAAATCCGGAATATGCATATTTCAGCAAAGTAGGGTCTTTTATGGTGATGTATTCATTTTCACCTGCGCCTTTTTTTGATTTACCTATTACTTTTCCATAATAATCAAGAATGTATAAATCATAATCATTACCATCAGGTACTTGTAATTTAAAAGCAAGATAGTCTTTATTAGCTAATTGAACGTGAAGTTTATAAATATCAACTTCATTATTGTCGCTTACACTTCCATTCATTTTTATGCTATCTTGATATGATCCACCAATTCTTGCAGAAACGATAGAACTATTTTTAGCACTCTCATATGAATCAAAAGTATGTTCACTATCATTGTAAGTTGCAAAAGCTATACACCCTATAGACAATATTGTACAGAGAATAATAAAACATGCTAAAAACTTTTTCATTTGTTTTCACCTCCTATATATAAATTTTTTAACAAAATTTATATTAACATATTAGAGATGAAAACCATGTCGAACATTGAGTTTTTAATAAAATTTAATAAAAATGTTAAATTTTATATAAATATATATATTTACATATCTTAGAAATCCTATCCTAAATACTGAAAGAGCATATCTATTATGTTTTCAAATAAGGCAAAAAAAGAAACCGGGGTATCGGTTTCTTTTTTAAGTACAAGGCTAAATTCAACTTGGACATTGTCAGCTGTTGAAGGGCTATTATGAAATTATATAATCAAGGCTATATACAAACCTACTCAAAACGAGACAAAAAAGTCTCATTGACCTCACGTTTTAACTGATCAAACACGTCTTTGACAGTTTCGATTTTACTGGACAAATAAGCATTGCTACCAACAAATATAAGGCCTTTATCAACATTTCCTTTTACTGCGTTTATAAGCTTGTCAGTGATACAGTAAGGTATTTTACTAGGATCACAGCCAAGTAAGCAGTGGTAGCATTTTGTTATTTTATCTATAGAGTCTAATTCAAGTTGCTTAATAAAATTATTTTTGATAGCTCTTGCTGGCATTCCAACAGGGCTTTTCACGATAACAATATCATCTTTAGAAGCATCAATATAAGCTTGCTTGTAGTTTCTATGAGCATCACATTCTTCAGTGGTCACAAAGCGAGTTGACATTTGTACACCTGACGCACCGTTATTTATGTGGATTGCTATATCTTCACCAGTATATACTCCACCAGCAGCTATAACAGGTATATCTATATTAATATCTTTAACATAATCTACAATACTACTTACTATCTGCTTTAAATCAATGTTTGTATCAAGTTCATCTACAGAAAATCCAAGATGACCTCCAGCTTTTGGACCTTCTACTATGATTGCATCTGGATAACGGTCGTGTTTTTTGAGCCATCTTTTAACTATTATTTTTGCTGCTCTTAGAGAAGAAACTATAGGTACTATTTTCACATTAGAACCTTTAACAAGTGCTGGAAGTTCAGTAGGCAAACCTGCTCCAGAAATTATAACGTCAACTTTTTCTTTGACAGCTGTTTTTACTATTTCCGCATAGTTTTTCATAGCTACCATGATGTTAACTCCTATAGCTCCATTACTAGTAAGTTCTTTCGCTTTTTTTATCTCTTTACTTAAAGCTCTTAAGTTTGCACTAAGAGTATTAGTTTTAAAATCAGATTCATCGTAGCCTATTTGAGCAGCAGATATAACGCCTAATCCACCTTCATTAGATATAGAGGATGCTAAACTAGATCTAGATATACCTATTCCCATGCCTCCTTGTATAATAGGCAGACGTAAATTTATATTTCCTATATTTAAACTAGGTAATTTCATCACAAAAACTCCTTTTTAAATTATTTTGATATTCAAAGTATTATTTTAATAATAGCATATTATTTGTATTATGTCATTATTATTCATATCTTATTAGTTTGTGAAAAAATATTATATAAGAAAATAAGGGACTTGACATCCCGAAGATTATTGATTATAATGCAAATAAAGACTAAATAAGGAGTGATATGGAGTGATGGGGAAGTATTATACAGTTGACCAAGTATCAGATATGCTTGATATGCATCCTAAAACAATAAGAAAGTTTGTAAGAGAAGGAAAACTAAAAGCAAATAAAGTTGGCAAACAGTGGAGAATAACTGGACATGATTTAAGTGTGTTTATTGAAGGAAAAAAAGATGTAAAAGATATTAACAACCAACCAACACAGGAAAAGGTAAATACAAAAAAAGTACGTGTTTCTACTGTTGTTGATATTTATGTATCAAATATGGAAGAAGGCAATAACATATCTAATATGCTAATGGCTGCAATGAACAATAAAGACCCTAAGTATGGACCATCAAACATGAGTGTACAGTTTATACAAAGTGAAAATATTACCAGAATAATGCTAAGTGGAAGCGTATTATTCATAGAAACAATGCTACAGTCAATATCAGTGTTGACTGATTAAAAGTAAAAATATAGACATTGATGTTAAGTCTTAGGATTAATTTATAGAAAAACTATATTTATCATTTTTTAGTTAAAAATGAATATAGTTTTTCATTTTATAGACAAACAAATATTAAGAACTTGGAAGTTTTGTAACCAAAGAGAGGTTACGATACTTACTAGGTAAAATACCAGTGTTTTTACGGAATATCTCCGAAAAATTACTGGCTTTTTTATATCCTACAACTTGAGCAATTTGACTAATGCTCAAATTAGTATTCGTTAGAAGATGCTCTGCTTGACTCATTCGTTTATTTAGTATATATTCATGAACAGTACATTTATGAGCTTTTTTGAAAGTGTATTTTAATTTAGTCTTACCCATACAAGCTATTTTAGCTAGGTGGTCTAAATGGATATTATAACCAAAGTGATCATCTATATATGATGTAACACTACGTAGACTTTCCATATCCTCATTAGATATGCTTTTTGAAGTATATATAGGTTTGATTTTTTTAGTTTTTTGAACAATTATTGATATAGTTTCAGCTACTTTGCTTTCATAATATAGCTTTGCAGCTATGCCATTTAATTTGTAGTTTTTAATTTGGTTAAGTAAAAAAACTAATTCAGGAAAATTTGTAGAACCATTAACGCTAGCAAAAGCATTTAGAGGATTTTCATATTCATTTGGGTATTTTGACTTTAAGTAATCTTCATAATACTTAGGCATTATTAAAATACCTATGCATCTAATAGGTATATTTTTATGATATAGTGCTTTGTATTTTCCTTTTCCAATATTACTTTTAATATAAGATGATGAAAGTCTTTTATAGGGATATAATTCTTCGCCTGAAACTGATTCATAGTAACAGATACTTATGTAATCAGGTTGATTTAACTCTAATATCAAATCTTCATAGTAACAAAAATCCATAATTGATATAGAAAACAAATCTTCACAGAAATATACCCAGTAATTCCCTTCACCAAATTCAGGTAAAAGAGAATAACAAGTCCACTCATCTGATAATTCATGGTTGTCATCATTTTTAAAAAAACCATTTTCAAACATGCAAGATTCATACATTTCTCTTTGAATACCCATCATTAACCTCCTAATACCCTTATCGGACAAAAAAACACCTTAATCGGACGAAACTGTTCGAGTGATATTGATATAAAAAAATTATACGTGTAATATAGTAATTAGTTCTAGATGAAATTGATTATCAATTACTGAACTTATTTTATCAAAACTAATAAACATTTGCAAGACAGGGATATTAAAGGCAAAAATTACAAAAAGGAGAGTGTGTATGCAAAAAAAAGATAAGATCCATATAAAAGATTTAATCACTATAGGAATATTTACGGCAATCTATTTCATAGTGTTTATGTTAGTTCAAATGGTGATGGGGGGTATACCTATTGTATTTTTAATGATGCCACTACCAACAGCTCTTATAGGTGGAATAATATATATGCTATATATCGCTAAAGTTCCAAAACACGGTGCAATACTCATAATGTCGACTTTACTTGCGATATTAATAGGTTCAATGCTTGGAGTGTGGACTGGGTTTGTTGTTCCAATAATATGTGGCATTTTGGCAGAAATGATCACTGGCATTGGAAAATTCAAAAGTTCTAGATGGAACATTGTAGGCTATAGTGTGTTTTCTTGCTGGATGACATGTGGATATATTCCATACTGGATAATGAGAGAAGCTTGGCTTGCGAAATCAGGACAGTATTATGATTCAACATATGTTGATAATCTAAGGGCAATTACTCAACCTTGGGTATTGTGGGCATTGATATCATCAATTATTGTGGTAAGTTTACTTGGAGGTTTATTAGGTAAAAAGATGCTAAGAAAACATTTTGCTAAAGCAGGGATTGTATAATATGCAAAAATATATTGAAGAAAACAAGGTTTTTTGGTTAGATCCAAGAACAAAAATCATGCTACTTATATTCATAAATATTATCGTATTTAAGGGAAAAGGAATATGGACTGAACTTACTATATTTGCATTTATATGCGTATTATTTGGACTTAGTCATAAATTTAAGTCGATGATTATATTTTCATGTATTTATGCAAGTATTTTTATTATTGACAATATCTCGCAGTACTTACCAAGGATAGTAGGTTCACTTTGTTCTATGACATCTACAATGATACATTTATATATACCATTTTTGATGATGGGAAGCTTTCTAATTTCAACGACAAGGATTAATGAATTAGTTGCCATGATGGAAAGATTACACATAGCCACGTTGTATTATAATCCCGTTTTCTGTGTTATTTCGTTTTTTTCCAACAGTACGAATTGAATGGAAATCTATAAATAATGCCATGAAAGTAAGAGGTATTGGGCTTAATATTAGAAATATTTTTACCAAACCAATAAAAATAATCGAATATATATTAGTTCCATTGCTATCATCTATGGTTAGAATAGGAGAAGAATTGTCTGCAGCAGCATTAACCAGGGGTCTTGGATCGGACGTAAAAAGAACTAATATTGCCAAGATTGGTTTTGGAATCAAAGACGTAATATTGTTGATGATTATAACTACATTAATGATAGTGACAATAATCGTTTAGAAAGGATATTCATTATGATTGAATTTAAGGATGTGTCATTTAGTTATGGCGAGAATGCAACTAAGAAGCAGTATTCACTTTTAAATGCTAACTTTAAAATAGGGAATGGAGAATGTGTAGTTTTTTGTGGTAAAAGTGGATGTGGCAAGACTACTATTATGCGCCTGATAAATGGATTAATACCAACATACTATGGTGGCAATATTGTTGGTAGTATTAATGTGGATGGGTATAATCCGAGTGAAGTAAAAATACAAGAAATTTCTAAAATAGTAGGTAGTGTTTTTCAAAACCCACGTTCTCAATTTTTCAATCTTAACACAACAGACGAGATTGGGTTTGGTTGTGAGAACCAAGGTATTAAGCCACAAGAAATACTACAGAGAATAGATAAAACTGCAAAGTTATTAAATATTACAGATTTACTTGGAAGAAATATATTCAATTTATCAGGGGGAGAAAAACAAAAAATAGCATGTGCGTCAGTATGCGCAACTATGCCTAATATATATGTATTAGATGAGCCATCGTCAAATTTAGATGCTAAGGCTATACAGGACCTTAGATATATAATAAACATTTTGAAAAAGCAAGGTAAAACTATAGTGGTAGCTTAACATAGGCTTTATTACCTTATGGATTCAGCTGATAGATTTTACTATATGGAAGATGGTGAAATTAAAGATATATATACAAGAAAACAGTTAGAGGAGATAGATGATTACAATAGAGGAGAGATGGGGTTAAGGGCATTAAATTTGAATTCTCTTATTGCTAACAATTCAGAACACATGAAATCTCTACAATCAATGATATTTGAAGATATACAGTATTATTACGGAAAAAAGAGAGTACTCAATATCCCGTCACTTACAATACCTTTTGGTCAAATAGTCGCTATAATTGGAGATAATGGTGCTGGCAAAAGTACTTTTGTAGATTGTTTATGTGGTTTGAAGAAAAGTAAAGGAACTATCTCAATAAATAAAGTGCTATCACATAAAGAACGAATCAAAAATTCATATTAGTAATGCAGGATGTTAATAGCCAGCTTTTTACAGAAAGTGTAATGGATGAGTTGCTATTGACAAATAGAACAAGTGATACAGCAAAAGAAGAAAGAATATTAGAAGATATGGACTTAACTTTTGCTAAAGAGTTACATCCCATGTCACTTTCAGGAGGACAAAAACAACGTGTGGCGATAGCATCAGCTATAAATTGCTCAAAGAAGTTTGTTATATTTGATGAGCCTACAAGTGGATTAGATCATTGTCATATGAAAAGAGTTGCAAATTCCATAAACCAAATTAAGCATGATGTTGAAATGATATTTATCATTACTCATGATTTAGAATTTATACTAGAATGTTGTAGTCATGTTCTGCATTTAGAACAAGGAGAGGCAAAGGATTATTATCAACTAAATCATAAGAGTATTAACAAATTAAAGCGATTTTTTATCAGAAAGAAAGGAGGTAACGAAAGTGCAAAACAAAAAGAAAAAAGGGATTATAAGACTGTTGGAACTAGCTGGTGAAAAAAAGACAATGATGATATGTGGAATAATATTATCTGTAATTAGTGTATTCTTTGCACTAGTACCTTTTATTTCAGTATATTTTATATTAGCAGAAATTTTAATAAATGCATCAAATATATCAAATATAGATAGTGACTATCTAATATTATGGGCTATAAGAGGAGTAGCAGGAATGGTACTAGGGTATTTTTTTATGTACATTGGAGGGATGATTGGTCATATAGCTGCTTTTAGAACTCTTTATAATATAAGAGTAAAATTATCAGAAAAAATCGGGTTGCTTCCTATAGGTTTTTTTAATAAAAATTCAACAGGAAAGATAAAAAAGATAATAGAAGTTGATGTTGAAAAAATAGAGCTATTTATAGCTCATCAATTACCAGATTTGGTTAATACAATTGCAATGATAACAATTATATTTGTAGTAATGATTGTGTTAAATGTGTGGTATGCATTAGCTTGTATAGTGCCAATAATCATAGGCTTTTTTGCGCAGTATTCTATGATGTCAGGTAAAAAAGCTAGAGCAGGATTAAAAGAGTATTTTGATGCACTAGAAGACATAAATACTTCATCAATACAATATATAAAAGGCATGCCATCAATTAAGGTTTTCGGTCAGACGGTTCATTCATTTAGAAAGTTCTATACAGATATGACTAAGTATCAAAAATTTTGCATAAAATACACAGACAATTTTCAAGGGGTATATGTGTTTTTTAGGGTAATAGTATTGTCTCTAGCTACTTTTATACTGCCTGTAGGGCTTTACTTCATAAGTGGAGATCCAAATAATATTGCATTTGCAATAACATTGGTGTTTTTTTTAGTAATAGCACCTGGAGTTTCAGCTCCTATATTTAAATTAAATGGTTTTGCACAAACACTTAATATCATAGTGGAAGGAGTTAGACGTATAGATGATATCTTGAGTGAGAAAACCATTGAAGAGCCTGAGCATGGCAAGAAACCACAGTCATTTGATATAAAGTTTAAGAATGTGTCATTTTCATATGATAGCAATGGTGATATTGAAGTAATAAAAAATATAAATTTACGAGCTAACCAAGGAGAAATCACAGCATTAGTAGGGCCATCTGGCTCTGGAAAGTCAACAATAGCTCAATTAATACCTAGATTTTGGGATGTAAAAAAGGGCAGTATTACTATCGGTGGAGTTGATATACGTGACATGAAAACAGATGAACTAATGAATGATTTGTCTTTTGTGTTTCAAGATACGTTCTTGTTTTCAGATACAATATACAATAATATCCTAATAGGAAAGCCAACTGCTACTAGAGAGGAAGTATATAAGGCATCAAAAGCTGCACAATGTCACGAGTTTATTGAGAACTTACCTAATGGGTATGATACAAAAATAGGAGATGGAGGAACGTATCTTTCAGGAGGGGAAGAACAGAGAGTATCAGTAGCTAGAGCTATATTAAAGAATGCACCGATATTAATATTAGATGAGGCAACAGCTTTTGCTGACCCAGAAAATGAATATCAAATGCAGATGGCACTACAAAGACTAATCAATAATAAAACTGTATTGATTATAGCGCATAGACTTACAACTATATGTGATTCAAATAAAATAATAGTAGTAAATGAAGGTAAGATAGATGATGTCGGAAGACACGAAGAATTAATTTCCCACAACGGATTATATAAAAAAATGTGGGATGCATATACCCAATCTGCTAACTGGAAAATAAACTCTATTCAAAATGAGGAGGTGTTGTCGTAATGAAGAAACAGATAAGTGATATAACCATGGGTAATCCTAAAAAAATGCTAAAGCCAATAGCTACGACTATGATTGCTAATCTAGTAAATATGTTTCCATTTAGTTTCATGACAATAATTGTCATAAATATATATGAATATCACGCTAAAGCTAAAACTAACTTAAATACGACGATACTATGGCTATTATGGTTAGGAATGCTGGTAGCTATACTATTGGTATATTGGTGTGAAAGTAAATCATACAGATCAATATATCGTAGTGCATATGAGACATCAGCTGAAGGTCGTGGGATGTTAGCTGAACATATACGAAGATTACCCCTCGGATATCTAATGAGCAAAGATGTAAGTGAATTAGGTAATATGATGATGAGTGATTTCCACCAGATAGAAGATGCAGCGACCAATTTCTTGCCACAGGTAGTTAGTGGGGTGATGATACCTAGCTTGGCATTTATAGGCTTATTGTTTGTAGATTGGAGATTGTCAGTTGCTATGTTTGCAGGGTTTCCATTTTCAATACTAATAATATTGGCAGTAAGAGGATTAGAAGGCAAATTTGGAAAAACACATTCAAAAGCAAGATTAGCTCAAGCTAACTGTTTGCAGGAGTATTTATTTGGTATAAAAGTAATAAAGGCATATAACCTCGGTGGTAAAAACTTCAAAACATTACAACAAGCATTTTCTAGATTTATGAAAGAGAGCATAAAACTAGAAGGAGGATTAGGGCCATTCTTTTTAGTGGCTATTGCATTTTTGCAAACGGGGCTTTCATTGATTACAATTTGCGGAGTGTATTTGCTGTTAGATGGAGAATTGACAGTACCAGTTTTTGCATTGTTTTTGTTAGCTGGAACGCATATATTTGATCCATTAGTTGTTTCAATAATGCGATTACCCGGATTTAAGTATAATGCTATGGCAGGAAATAGAATTGTGAATCTACTCAATCAGCCAATTATGCAAGGACAAAAAGAATCACCTACTAAACATAATATTAAATTTAAAAATGTTAAATTTGCTTATGATAAAAATATAGTTTTAGATGATGTCTCAGTGGAGATGAAAGAAGGCACATTAACAGCAGTAGTTGGACCTTCTGGAAGTGGTAAAAGTACTTTACTCAAGTTAATAGCTAGATTTTATGATCCGCAGGTAGGGACAGTAACTTTCGGAGAAGTAAACCAGCAAGAAATAAATCCTGAAAGTTTGATGAAAAAAATATCTATGGTTTTTCAAGATGTGTATCTATTTCAAGACACTATTAAAAATAATATCAGATACGGACGAGAAAATGCTTCGCAAGACGAGATTGAATTAGCAGCAAAACAAGCGTGCTGCCATGATTTTATAATGAAGCTTCCAAAAGGATATGACACAATGGTAGGAGAAGGTGGATCGACCTTGTCAGGTGGAGAGAAACAGAGAATATCTATAGCTAGAGCGATATTAAAAGATTCACCGGTTATACTTTTAGATGAGGCAACATCTTCTCTAGATCCAGAAAATGAATTAGATATGCAAAAGGCTATTAACAGATTAATAGAGGGACGAACAGTAATAATGATTGCGCATAGATTAAAAACAGTAGTCAATGCTGATAATATTATAGTAATGGAAAGAGGAAAAATCCTAGAACAAGGAAAGCATATAGAATTGTTAAGCAATAAAAAATTGTACAAAAGATTATGGGATTTACAGGAAAAAACAAGTGGTTGGAATATAGTTCAGTAAAGTTAAACAAAGCGCTAGGGCTGTCTTAAGGTCAATTTAAGATAGTCCTATTTTTTTAAGGGTGGTCAAAATGAATTATATATCAACTGCTTTACAAACGATAAAATATAAAATATAATAAATGATAACAATAATCATTATTATAGGGGGATAATATGGAAGCTAATATATCAAGTGCGTACAAATCATCTAAAAATATATATGATAGTGTATTGACAAAGGGGAATTTTTGGGCAAAGCTTTATAATAATATTTTTTGGAATGTTGATGATATTGATATAGCAGATAAAGTTCTAAACTTTTTACCAAATGATTTTGATGGTAAACTGCTAGATGTCCCAGTTGGAACAGCAGTATTTACCCATGAAAAATATAGAAAACTAAAAAAAGCACATATAATAGCATTAGACTTTTCTAATGAAATGCTTGAAAAAGCAAAAATAAGACTCAATTCTAATACTAAATGTATGCAAGGAGATGTTGGAGATTTACCATTTGATGACGAGAATTTTGATGTAGTACTTTCTATGAATGGATTTCATGCATTTAAAGACAAGCAAAGTGCATTTTCTGAGACTGTTAGAGTATTAAAAAAAGGTGGTATGTTTATAGGATGTTTTTATATAAGAAAGGAAAAATTACTGACTGATTTTGTAGTAAACAATGTTCTATCAAAAAAAGGTTGGTTTACACCACCTTTTTATACAAGGGAGAATTAACTTATATATTAAGGAGTATGTATTCAAATGTAGAGATACACAATGATAATGCAATAGCTTGGTTTAAATGTATAAAGTAAGACAATATAATAATCAGATACAAATCTTTGTTATCAAACAATAGGGCTAAACATAAACTATAACAATTAGTTCTATTGTTTTATTTTTGAGAGGATGTTAAAAATGAGTAATCTAAATAAAGAATCTTTTTATCTTAATCAAATATCAGCGCTTTCAGAAACTAATGAATACTATCGAAAGTACACGATATTACCACAGTATGGAAGTGGTACGTATACTATATATGAAATTATGCCAGGTATTAAATTGAGTATTAATGAATTTGCAATGAAAAAGAAAACAATCAACGAATCTGATGAATATGAAACTTTTTCTAAACCTATTTTGAAAATAAACTACTGCATAGATGGAAAAATGCTCGCTTACAATAGACAAGGCAAAGCTTGTATTGCTGGAGAAAATAGTATAGCGTATTTTACAGGAAAAGAAAACATTTTTACAGTCGAACATTTTAATAAAAACTATAAAAGCATTACGTTATGTGGATATATAGACGAGATAATTGATATATTAAATTATGCATTTCAAATAAAACCTGAGAAGATTACAAAGTTCTGTAAATGTATAAATAATAAAACTGAGTTTGTGGTAGCCAGCAGTAATAAAATAGCTACGGATTATATATATGAAATCATAGATGCTATTAATAAAGGGGAAAATGATAAGTTGCGTATCAAGGCTATCGAGTTGTTGCTATTTGAATTGAGGAATATTGATACAACTATTAATAAAAAACATGTTTATTATAATCGCGTAGTAATAGATAAAATACGAAATGTTCATGAATTTATAATAAATAATTTAGATGAAAAAATAACTGTTAAGCAATTAAGTAATGATTTTGATATATCATTAGATACATTAAAGAGAGGGTTTAAAAAACTATACTCAAAAAGTGTATATTCATATATAAAGAAATCTAGATTGCAAAAAGGAAAAAAACTATTACAAACTAGCGATAAGAGAGTTACGGAGATAGCACTAATTTGTGGTTATAGTAACCATCATAGCTTCAGCAAAGCTTTTAAAGAAGAATATAAGATCACACCTAGAGAAGTAAGAAAAACAATACTATAAACATATAAAAATTCAAAAATAAACCAATTGCTTTTTAGACACTTTTTGCCCTTTTTGCGTAAGAAAGAAACTATGCTTTGTGTTAAACTAAGTTAGTCAATGAACATGGCTTAAAGCTTTAGTATCAAAAACAGTAAATGGGAGGTGTCAAAATGGCTAGATATTTATTCGGCAAAGTAGCAAGTCTTATAATAGTACTACTAGGTGTTACAATGCTATCATTTGCACTAGCTAATATATCAGAAGTTGACCCTGCTCAAGCACAGGCTAGAAGAAACACAGCAAATCCCACAACAGAGCAAATAGAAGAAATAAGGGAAGAAATGGGGCTAAATTTACCAATATACAAACAGTATCTAAAATGGGTAAAGGATTTTATAAAAGGAGATTTAGGAACATCATTAATATCAAAAAATCCAGTAGTAGTAGATATATTAAAAAAAATACCAGCTACATTATCAATAGTTGGAATGGGTGTTCTTTGGATTATCGTTATAACACTACCAGTAGGAGTAATACTAGCAATAAAAAAAGACAGTTTTTTTGATCATGTAATGAGAATGATAACCATTTTCGGTATTTCTATTCCTAATTTTTGGCTTGGCTTTATGCTATTAGTTTTGTTTGCTATAATTATACCTGTTTTTGATGTGGTTGATTATGGTTCATTCAAAAGTTTAATATTACCTTCATTAACATTAGCTATACCTATCATATCATCGTCTATTAGATTGTTCAGATCTACATTAATCTCAAATATGAATAGTGATTATATCACCTATGCAAAAGCAAGAGGTCTCTCTAATTTTACAATATTAAAGCACCTTTTAAAAAATTCACTTTCACCAATGATAACCTTACTCTTTCAGAATTTAGGGTACATGATATCAGGAAGTGCTATTGTTGAAAGCGTCTTTTCGTGGCCTGGGCTGGGAAGACATTTAGTTGGTGCTATTATTGGTAGAGATTTACCTACTATAAATGGATGTGTTTTATTAATGGGAGTAGTATTTGTAGTTTGTAATCTGATCGCAGACATACTAAATGGTATGATTAACCCTAGACTATTAAGCGAAATGGAGGAGTGCTAATGGCAAAGAATATTCTAAGCAATAAACAAGCATTAATTGGTATAATCATAGTAATTTTTATAACATTAATTGCTATCTTAGCTCCATATATAGCGCCAAATGATCCAAATAAGATAAATCCTTCTTATAAGTTTGCAAAACAAAGCAAGCTATATCCACTAGGGGGAGACCAACTAGGTAGATGCGTGTTATCACGACTAATCTATGGAGCAAGGTATTCTTTAGGGTTAGCAGTACCAGCGTTATTAATTTTAGCTGTTATCAGTACTATTGTAGGGACATTGTCGGCTTATATAGGAGGGAAAATAGATAAATTTTTTGCTATAATTTGTGATATATTCATGGCATTTCCACCACTGATAATTGTATTATCACTGATGGGATCATTAGGGCAAGGTGTTATGAATATCTTAGTGGCTGTGGTATTTTCAATGTGGGTATGGTTTGCAAGAGTTATTCGTAGCTATGTGCTTGTTGAAAAAAGAAAGGGATATATAACAGCTTCTAAGATAGCAGGGTGTAGTGATTATAAGATAATAACAAGGCATATTATTCCAAATATATTACCACAACTCATTGTATATTTTAGCACAGGTATTGCATTGATGATACTTATGATTTCAGGGTTTTCGTTTTTAGGTCTGGGACTTAAAGCTGGTACAGCCGAATGGGGAGCAATGCTTAGTAATGGAAAAGCATATTTGTACACACATCCATCATTGCTAATTTATCCAGGAACGTGTATTTTGGTTACAGCGACAGGATTTAATCTATTTGGTGAGGCTGTTAGAGATGTAATATCACCTCAGAATAATTAGTGTTTTTATTTAAACCTTAATTATATATAGGCGTAATAACCAATAAAAGAGGAGTTGGAATTGTAAGGTCAATGATAATGACGATCAATATCATAAATTAGGAGGTGGTAATCATAAGTGTATTGAATATAAAAGATTTGACAATAACGCTAGCTAAAAACAGAAAAAAACTTGTACAAAATGTAAGTTTTAAACTAGAAAAAGGAAAAGTTCTAGGGGTAATAGGAGACAGTGGAAGTGGTAAATCACTTACTTGTAAAGCAATAATGCAATTATTGAATAACAATATATTTAATATAGAAGGCTCTGTTAAATATCAAGGCGAAGATATGTTGAAAATGAGCAAAAAGAAAGTTAGATCAATTATAGGAAAAGATATATCTATAATAATGCAAAATCCTATGACAGCTTTTGATCCTGTCATGAAAATTGGCAAACAACTTATTGAAACCATAAGAGCTCATACAAATTTATCGAAAAAACAGGCTTATGACCTTAGTGTAAGTCAACTTAAAGCCATGAATTTAACTAGAGTGACGGAGATAATGAATAGTTATCCTCATGCTTTAAGTGGAGGTATGTTACAGCGAATTATGATTGCTTTATCACTTGTTTTAAAACCTAAAATAATAATAGCTGATGAAGCAACAACGGCGCTTGATGTAAAAACTCAGTCTATTATA
Organism: Clostridiaceae bacterium M8S5; assembly: GCA_029227815.1. Classification (GTDB taxonomy): domain Bacteria; phylum Bacillota; class Clostridia; order Tissierellales; family MCWD3; genus Abyssisolibacter. The sequence continues at coordinate 446,298 of CP118523.1, forward strand.
TTAGAGCAATTTTTGGATATTAGTAACAAAGGCATTGGATTGATGGTTATATCTCATGACTTTGGTGTTATAGCACAAATAGCAGATGATGTAATAGTTATGAAAGATGGTAAAGTAATTGAGAGTGGCAGTGTTAATCAAATTTTTTATCATCCAAGTAATCCATATACAAAAGAGCTTCTAAAGGCAAGATTACTTACTGATGAGGTGAATTATGCTTAGCTTAAAGAATGTTGATAAACATTATAGTAGAAAAGATAAAAAAGGAAAAAAAACTATAATTAAAGCTGTTGAGAATGTTTCATTAACAATAAGAGAGAATAAAAGCTATTCGTTAGTTGGGGAAAGTGGATCGGGCAAAAGTACACTTGCTAGACTAATGGCGTTTATAGAATCTCCTACAAAGGGACAGATTATGATAGATAATCAAGATTTATCGAAATTGAATAAAGAACAGTTAAGATTAAAAAGAGTAGATATACAGATGGTTATGCAAGATGGACAGAGCTCTCTTGATCCAAGGGTTAAAATATATGATAGTATAGCAGAACCAATAAGAAATTTTGAAAAAACAAATAAAAAAGATGAAAGACTTAGAGTGGAGAGTTTAGTAAACAAGGTTGAGCTTTCTATGGATATTTTAGATAGATTACCTCATGAATTGAGTGGGGGCGAGCAGAAACGTGTTTGTATAGCTAGAGCAATAAGTATAAATCCTAGATTAATTATTTTTGATGAAGCTGTAAGTGGGCTAGATGTTACAGTTAGGAAGAAAGTACTTAATTTGCTTTTGAAGCTTAGAAGTGAAATCAAAAGTTCATATTTGTTTATCACTCACGATATAGATGTTGCATTATACATGTCAAAAGATATATCAGTTATGAAAGATGGGAAAATAGTTGAAAAGATTGAAAATATAAAATCGCTTAGAGATTTTAAACACGATTATTCTAAAATTTTAATAAATGCTCTTCCCCCTAAAGTACCTAGGAGTAAAACAAGAAAATAAATGTAAAAAGGAGAAAAAATTATGGCAAGAAAATTATGTGTAATATGTATAACAATGCTTATGGCAATGATATTAATAGTTGGTTGCTCGGATGATGCTCAAGTATCTAATAACGACAAAGACAGTAGTAATACAGAGCAGTCTAATGAGAAGCAGAATAATGATGTAAAAAAAGTGAAAGAGATTACTTTGTGTGAAAATTTTGGATTTAGCGAAGGATTTTATACAGTTTTTACACCAGGAAACAATATGAATCATGGTGTAAGCTATTATCTTGACAACTTTTATGAAACGCTTGTAGAATACGAAAATGGAAAGATAATACCAGCTCTTGCTAAATCATGGACCATATCAGAGGATGGTACTGTTTATACATTTAAGTTAGTTGAAGGTGTAAAATTCTCTGATGGCACGGATTTCAATGCAAAGGTTGTAAAAAAGAATTTAGAGATGATTCCTAAATTATTAGGTGACTATAACGGTTCATTTGGGTTAGTTACAACACTTTTTGAAGAATTAAAAATCGTTGATAATTATACAATTCAGATTAAACTAAAAACACCTTATTATGGAGCATTACAAGACTTTGCTAAACCAATGCCTATGAGTATGATGTCATTAGATGCTTTTAATGAAGATGGTACGTTATCTGATAAACTTTTATCTCATACATTAGGAACAGGACCATATATGTTTGAAAAACAACAAAATGGCAATTTATATACTTTTGTCAGAAATCCGCTTTATCATGGGCAAAAACCTGATATTAATAAATTTAATATAAAGGTTATTCCAGATAATGAATCAAAGATATTAGCACTAAGAAAAGGCGAAATAGATATGATATTTGGATGCAGTAAATTATCTTATGATTCAATAAAAGAATTTTCGCAAAATGACAAATTCACAACTAAAGTATCTAAAGAAAGTTTAAAGACTAGAATTATTGGTTTTAATTTAGACAAAGAACCTTTCAATGATAAGAATCTTAGAGTGGCTATAAGTCATGCTATAGACAAACAAAGCATTTGCAATAATTTATTTTATGGCTATGAAACAGTAGCACATAGTTTTTTTAATAAATCGTTACCTTACTGCAATGTTGATACTGAGCCTTACAATTATGATTTGGAGGAGGCAAAAAATATACTAGAGAAAGCAGGATGGGTTGACACAGATGGCGATGGAATTAGAGAAAAAAATTCAAAACCTTTAGTAGCTGAGATATTATATAAAACTGGAGAAGGTTCCTCGGATGAAATTTCATTAACAATATCATCATATTTTAAGCAACTAGGAATAGATGTAAAAGTTACTGGGTTAGATTTACTAGCATGGTACTCAAAGGTTCAAGAAGGTAATTATACAGTTGTATACAGAGAAACATATGGAATACCCTTCGATCCGTTTACAGGCATAAGTAATATGAACTCAGACATTATGGTGGATCATAGTTATGCTCAAGGATTAGCTCATTTAAATGATGGTAATGAAATTATATCTCAATTATCAACATCAGTAAATGAGGAAGATATACAAAAAAAATATAATTATATATTAAAAGAAATACATGCTAATAATGCGTATGTACCGATTTCAGAAATGAAAGAGTTAACTGTTTATAGTAAAGAGAAAATAGCAAATTATAAATTCGACGGACAGCCATCAAATTTCAATATAGCAAATATTACATTAAAGTAATAGGGAGGTAAAGAAATGAGTTCATTCAAGAAAGCTTTTAAATACGCAAATGAACATAAGAACAAGGTCTATATAGCTATGATTCTTATTTTCTTAAGTGTAATAGTGGGCATGATTCCGTATATAATAACCTATGATATAATACTGAGATTTATAGAAGATAACAACGTAACGATAGGGTATTTGGCTATTATGTCAGGTGCAATAATTATCTGCCTCTTACTAAAAACTTATCTTTATTTGAGAGGACTAGCATCATCACATGAAGCAGCTTACGATACGCTTATGGGTATGAGGATTAATTTTGCAAATAAGATGACTAAACTACCGCTCGGTGATATAGCCGCAAAAGGAACAGGAACATATAAGAAAAATTTTATAGATGATATTGAAAACGTAGAAGCATTGATTGCCCATATGATTCCAGAGGGTATTCCGTATGTAATAATACCAATCATAGTGTATATTATATTGTTTATATTAGACTATAGACTAGCACTGTTAGCGATGGGGTCTATACCTATAGGGATGTTAGCAATGGGAATGATGATGAAAACAGGTATAAAAAGAATGGTACCATATTATGAAGCATCACAAAAAATGAACTCGAATATAGTAGAGTATATCACAGGGATGGAAGTTATTAAAATATTCAATAGAACAACTAATTCGTATGAGAAGTATGTATCTTCTGTTAAAAATTATAAAAAATATACCCTAGCATGGATAAGAGATTCATGGACTTATATGGCCATATATGGAACAGTCTTGCCATGCACAGTTATTTTATTAGTTCCTTTTGGAAGTATGTTATATATTAAAGGAACACTCGAATTAGCACCATTTGTGTTTTCCATACTTTTGTCTATGAGTATTGGTATTCCATTAGTTAAACTAGTAGAGTTTTTCCCTATTATACCTAATCTAAAATATAAAATAGAACAACTCGAAACGACATTTGAAGGGGAAGAATTAAGTATTGATGATAAAAAGTTACCTATAAAGAATCATAATGTAAACTTCAATAATGTAACTTTTGCGTATGATAAAAGAGATGTAATTAAAGAGGTTTCATTTATGGCAAAAGAAAACACAGTAACAGCAATAGTTGGAGAATCTGGAAGTGGCAAGAGTACACTAGCAAAGCTTTTAGTCCATTTTTGGGATGTTAAAGAAGGGGAGATCACTATTGGTGGAGTTAATATTAAGCATATTTCATTTGAACAATTGATGGATTTGATAAGCTATGTTTCTCAAGATACGTTTTTATTTAATACATCGATAATAGAAAATATACGTATAGGTAAACCAAATGCAACAGATGAAGAGGTTATAGAAGCTTCCAAGAAAGCAATGTGCCACGAGTTCATTATGAATATGAAGGATGGATATTTTACAAAAGCAGGTGACTCAGGAGATAAACTTTCTGGAGGAGAAAAACAAAGAATAACTATAGCTAGAGCCATACTTAAAAATGCACCTATAATCGTTTTAGACGAAGCAACCGCATTTACTGATTCGGAAAATGAAGACAAAATTCAAGAAGGATTAAACAAATTGATTGGAGGAAAGACACTTATTGTAATAGCTCACAGATTATCAACTATAGTGGAAGCTGACAAAATTATTTTAATGGATAATGGTAAGTTACTTTCAGAAGGAATCCATGAAGATATGCTATCTAAATCCAAGAAATATAAGGATTTATGGGATGCACATATTGAGACAATAAGCTGGGACATCAATGTAAAGGAGGTACAAAATGCTTAATATAGTGAAAAGACTTTTAAAACTTGCAGATAACTATGCTAAGAACTTAAAAATAGCATTTGTAATAAGTATCTTCGAAGGTATGTTTTCAAAAGTACCAATTATGGTAGTTTTATATGTAATAGTGAAAATGCACAGGAATGCTATAACAATAAGAGATGCATGGATATCTGGTATAGCTATAATCACGAGTGTTATTATAACTGCATTGTTAAGAAGGATAGTAGATCATTTTCAAAGCGGTACTGGTTATGAAATTTTTGAGAGAGAAAGAATGAAAATTGGAGATAGGTTGAAGAGATTGCCAATGGGGTATTTTTCTGAGGGTAATATAGGGAATGTTATGGCAGTTATTACTTCAGATTTAGTATTTATTGAAGAACATTCAATCAGGACACTTTCAAAGATAGTTACAGGATATATAAATATGATTATTGGAGTTATAATGTTAATGTTTGTAGATATAAGACTATCAATAATCACTATAATCACTCTAATTGTGTCTGTTGTCATGTTAAATAAGTTACAAAAAGTAAGTGTAAGAAACTCAGAGTTACGACAGTGGACTCAATCAAGATTAGTAAGTTCAGTATTAGAGTATGTAAAAGGAATAACCGTTATAAAATCATTTAATATGACTGGAGAAAAAGGAGATAAAATAAATAGAGAATTCAAAAAGTACAGGGATGTATCTATAGATTTTGAAAAAGAGCTTGTTCCGTCTCTAAGGAACTTTGAAAATTGCTTTGCTATAGCAACAGGAGTAATAGTATTTATTACAGCTTATTTTACACTAAATGGTGAATTAGATATGTCATTTATGCTTGCAATGCTTATCTTTGTATTTCAGTTGTTTTTGCCTTTTAAAGTACTTGGAGATGTATCAGCGATTGTTAGAATAATGGAAACTTGTTTAGATAGATATGACTTAATAATTAATGAGAAGATTATAGATGAAGATGCAAGAGATATCACACTTAATAGCTATGATGTTGAGTTTAAAAATGTATCATTTGCGTATGAAAAAGAAAATATACTGCATGATATTTCATTTAAAGTCCCACAGAATACCATGACGGCATTAGTAGGGAAATCAGGATGCGGTAAGACAACAATAGCCAATTTAGTAGCAAGATTTTGGGATGTACAAAAAGGTACGGTTAGTATAGGGGAAAAAGATGTTAAAGAAATGACTTGCGATAGTCTTCTAAGGAATATCAGTATGGTTTTTCAAAATGTGTATCTTTTTAATGACACTGTTATAAACAATGTAAAGTTTGGAAAACCAGATGCAACTAAGCAAGAAATTATACAGGCGTGTAAAAAAGCACGATGCCATGATTTTATCATGAAGCTAGATAATGGGTATGACACTGTAGTAGGAGAAGGTGGATCATCTTTATCGGGAGGAGAAAAACAGCGTATATCTATTGCAAGAGCTATACTTAAAGATGCCCCAATAATATTATTAGATGAAGCAACTGCAAGTGTTGATCCAGATAACGAAAAGCACATACAAAAAGCTATCAATGAACTAGTAAAAGATAAAACACTCATAGTAATAGCACATAGATTATCTACAATCAAAAATGCAGATCAAATATTGGTTATAGACAACGGTAAAATAATGCAGAGTGGTACACATGAGAAGCTTATAGATAAGAATGGGCAGTATCAAGATTTTTGGAAAAGAAGAACAAAGGCTAGAAGTTGGAAAATAAGTAAAATTGCAAATTAATTTATTATAAAGGGGGATAAAGAGATATGGATGAAAATAGAAAATATTTGCTTACAATGAGCATGAGAAAGCTTTTTACAAAGCTTGCTATACCGGGAATGATAGGTATGTTGGCAGTTGGACTATACAATATGGTAGATGCTATATTTGTTGGACAGCTAATAAACAGTGAAAGTGTTGGAGCTATAACAATGGGCTACAATATAGTATTGGTAAATCAGGCTATACTTACTTTTTTTGCAACAGGAGCGGTATCAATATTATCTAGAGCAATAGGGGAGAAAGACCAAAAAACTATAGATAAGTTATTTGGAAATGTATTTTGGAGTGTAGCAATTTTATCGCTATTGTTAACGGGGGTAGTTTATTTTAATGCTTCAGGATTACTTAAATTTATAGGAGCAAAAAATGAGATATTGAATCTGAGTGAAAGATATATTAAAATCATATCTTTAGGCTTTATATTTGGGGGAGTAGGGCCTGCACTTAACATGCTCATACGTGGTGAAGGTAGAATGAAAGCTGCAATGAAAATAGTATTTATAGGTATGATTATAAATATTATACTAGATCCTATATTCATAAGTGTATTTGATATGGGTATAGAAGGTGCAGCAGTAGCAACAGTATTAAGTCAGTTTATATATTTAATAGGAGATATAGTATATTTTAAATATGGAAAAAGTGTTATTAAACTTACAAGGAATAGTTTTAAAGTGTCATTTGATATACTACCTAAAATGGCTGGCGTTGGATTTTCAGCAATGCTAATGCAGATTATGTCAGCTGCACAATTAGCAATTTTACTAAGATTTATGTCCTCATATGGAGGAGACAATAGTGTTATTATTATAGGAGCTGCTCAAAGAATTATGATGTTCGCTTTCATACCAATGTGGGGAATAGGTCAAGGCTTACAACCTGTACTTGGTGCGAATTTTGGGGCTAAAAATAATACCAGGGTAAAGGACGCATTCAAAACATTTACCAAAATAGCTAGTGGGATATCAATAGCTTTTTGGTTAGCATTTATGATATTACCTAAATTTATATTAAGTTGGTTTATTACAGATGAAGGATTGATTGCTATGGGTGCTAGTAAGTTTAGAATGTACTTGTGTGTGTTCTTATTGTACGGATTTATGATAACATCCATTACACTATTCCAAGCTTTAGGAAAGGGAGGAAAGGCTGCGATTATAGTTGTGGGAAGACAGATATTGTTTTTTGTACCGATAGCCTTATTATTACCAAGATTTATAGGCGAGATAGGAGTGTGGCTATCATTACCAGTAAGTGATTTACTTACAATCATATTAGCAGTTATATTTACTATAACTGAATTCACAGCATTTAATAAAAATATTAGATCTACAAAAGTGATACATCAATAAGAGATATGATATAATACATACATAATGTAAATATTTGGAGGATGATATGTATTATAAAAAGTTAAAAAAATTAATAACTGTAGTATTTTTAGTAACTATAGTTGGATTAACAGGGTGTAATGATAAGCCAATAAATAAAGATATTAGTAAAGATGCTGAAAATAAGGATAGTGTTATTAGATTGATAGAATTTGATGATGAACAAAAAGAAATCATACGAGGGTTAGGAAACAATCCTAATAATATTTTTTACTTTAAGTATTCAAATGTACCGAAGGAGCTTAATTGGTTAGAGATGAGTGTTACTCACTATGAAAAAGGAAAATTAGTAACAGACAAATTATTACGTACAAGTAATCAAATATCATCAGAAGGTAAGATATTATGTATGTTTAAAAGAGAAGATGGCAATCTTAGAATTACTCTTGACGGAGGAACTTTAGTTAGAGCAAATTCAATAAAAAATTGCATAATATATAATAAGCCAAATACAAAAACAATCAATATCAAGCAAGATGAAGAATTTATATTAGGTGTTAGAATAGTAATAGAAGATGAAAAGCAAGGAAAAGTAAATGAAGCAAAACTTTTAGATGAAAAAAAATATAAAGAATTATCTAAAGTCGGTGCTGTTTATGTAGTAAGGGGAAAATTTATTAATAATAAGGAGTAATAAGGAACATTTGGTTAAAGGTTGAAAATAACAGATCTTCAGCCTTTTTTTTATTCAATCAATCACACTTAAGTTCCGCAAAGTATTATAAAATACCAAAAAGAGTATTGACAAAAGTTAAATATAGGACTATAATGCATTATGAGGAGTGTAATATAATACTAAATGGAAGGAGTAATAATATGGCTAAATCAATTTTTAAATCTAATGAAGGTAAAAAAGCGATTATAAAACACTACGAAACAACAATGGAGCTATGGCCTTTACCGTATGAAGAAGAATATATCAATACACGCTATGGAAAAACTTATGTAGTAAAAAGTGGAGATATTGCAAAACAGCCGTTGATTTTAATACATGGTAGTTGTAGTAACTCTTCAATGTGGATTGGAGATGTCTTAGAGTTAAGTGAACATTATTATGTGATAGCGATAGATATAATAGGAGAAGCAGGAAAAAGCGATGAAAATAGATTAAATCTAAAAAGTGATGAGTATGCGTTGTGGATTAAGGATATATTAGACAGTCTAAATATATCAAAAGCAATATTTATGGGTAACTCATTAGGGGGTTGGATGTCGCTCAAATTTGCAATAACTTATCCAAATAGAGTCTCTAAATTAGTACTACTAGCGACTTCTGGTATAGCACCTGCAAAGATATCTTTTTTGTTTAGATCTATAACTCTTTTGATGATGGGGGAAAGAGGTTTTAAAAAATTAAATCAGATTGTATATGGAAGTGATGATGTTCCTATTGAAGCTATTGAAGCATCTAGCTTGATAGCAAATAACTTCAATCCAATGGTTGGAGCGTTGCCTGTTTTTACAGATGAAGAAATGAGTAAAATTAAAAATCCAGTGTTGTTTATTGGTGGAGAAAATGATGCATTATTACCTACTAAAAAAACATCTGAGCGTTTGTTGAAATTACTTCCTAAAGCAAAAACTAAAGTTATCAAGGATAGAGGGCATGTTATATTTGGCGTTACTAAAGACATAGTTAAATTTTTAAGAGAATAGGAGGTTTGAGGATGTTTTTTGATAAAAGAGGGCAATCCAAGATTGCGATTGTTCAGAATAATATAGATAATATACAAGCGGCAATAGATGTTATGGGAAATGCAGCTTACAATGGATGTGACAAGGTACTCATATACAAAGAGAACTTACCAGAAAAATTCTTTGATTTAAAAACTAGACTTGCAGGAGAGATGTTGCAAAAATTTGTTAACTATAAGATGAGAGTTGCAATCGTAGGCGATTTTTCTATTTACAAAAGCAAAAGTCTTAGAGATTTTATATACGAGTGCAATAATGGAAACAATATATTCTTTAAGGATACTTTGGAGGATGGTTTAAATACGCTTCACAGTAAATAATCTTGTGAAGGCTATCACAATCTTTTTTAAAGGTAATTTGATAATAGAGCTATTAATGTACTGGCAAGACGAATTGAAATGCTTATATGGTAATCGTATAGAGGAGCATTCTATGCTATGTAAAGATAGCCACAAGGGTTATACGCATTTGCTATGGAATTGGAACATAAGAATTATAAGAGGGAGACATAAAAAGGATTTATACCATATTCAGCGCATCAACAGATTTCACTCTAATTTAAAAAGATAATGAGTAGTTTAATGGAGTTGCAACAAAATATCTAAATAACTACATTAAATGGAATAAGTAGATAAATACATTTAGCACAGATAAAGAAACTCTAAAAATTAAAACTTGATAATTCACAGTTATATACCTCGTAGTTTTACTATGGCAAATGGTTTCAGGTGAAATAACCGTTATTTGTATAAATTCAATATTCTTTACATTATTACTGAAAATATGACCATAAATTATGTATAATAAGAATATAAAGTATTGAACAATCGTATTATTATGCGAGTGAATTATTTATTAAACTGCTCGATAAATTAGAATTTGGAGGTTAATCATGAAAAAATGGTACAATGAGGAGTACGAATTTGAAATTGAGGTAACTGGGTTTCTTCGCAGTGACCATACAGAGAGGTACTGCCGAAACGGTGAGGAAGTGGGAGATAGGTATACTTGCACCTATGGCTGTCCCGTAAATTCGGATGGACAAGGTATCTGTTCCAAAGTTATGATGGTTATGTTTCCAATCATGGAGTCGGTGAGAAGTGGTGGAGATTTAGAGAACATTGGTGGCAATAGTAAATATAGCAAGGATATTGTATGCCCGGATGGCTGTGTCATTTTCAGGCTGAAGGCAAAAAAACTTGATAATGAGAATTTTTATAAGGGGAAGTTTTTTGATTAGTTTTGATTGTTATTGAGGTAAAACGATATATATATTTCTATGAGCAATCTTAATTAGGATTAAGAAGTAAAGTGGACAAATAATTTGTCCACTTTTATGTGTTCTATTATCAACACTGGTTTAAAACAGTGTTTAATTTTGAAAAACGGATATGCTTCTTAGTCAATTTGGGTTAGTATTATTTTTTTACTAAACCAAAGGTATATCGTTTCATACATACAATTCCCATAATAACTGTAGTAATCTCAGCAAATATTACCACCATCCAAATACCTTGATCTCCAAATATCATTGGGAATAATACTAGTCCTATGATTATAGCTATAAGGCTTCGTGTCGTCGCCAGTAAACCAGATAATACTGGTGAGTTTACAGCGGTATAATAAGTTGTTAAAGTTATATTTATCCCACTCAATACAAATGCAAATGCATAAAAATTTAATATATATGTGGCCATTTCAATAGTTCCTTGTTCTTTAACAAAAATACTAGCTATACCTTTACCAAAGATAAGTGAAACTAGGCATAGAACTATACCAGCAATAAAATTTGTATATATGGAGATATTTCTCAATTTTTTAACTCTTTTAAGTTTATTAGCACCTAGATTAAAACTTATAGCAGATTGAACAGCTTCTGCAAATCCATAAAATATTGATGTTGAAATTGTTGTTATTTGAAGTGCTACTGCATATGCTGCAACACCATGTAACCCGATTTTTTTAATTATTATTATGTTATATATGAATCCTGCAATTGATGCTGCAGCCATACTCAATAATTCTGATGATCCATTAAATAACATTGCCCATATTTCTTTTATTCTAAAAACGGGAAATGAAAATTTCCAGGATGATTTGAATTTGATAATATAAATCATAAGTGTCCAAGGAATCAGTTGTGAAACTCCAGTTGCAAGTGCAGCACCTTTCATCTTCCATCCTAAAATACCAACTAACAAATAATCCAAAAATATATTTATTACTGTTCCACTAAGTACAATTACTACTACTTTAACAGGTTTTCCATCTAATTTTAAGAAATATGAAAAAGCAAAGGTTAATAAAAATGGTAGGAAAAAAAGAGCTAATGTTTTTATATAATCAACTACAAGTTCTAATACTTCTCCTTTAGCACCCAATAAAATCGAAAAATTTCTACTAAATGTAACGAATATAATTGTGGCTATAATTGATGAAATACTGAGTAGCATTATTGTAACATTGAAATAATTATTACTTTTTTCTTGTTCTTCTTTTCCTTTATGAATACCTGCGAGTGTAGTTCCTCCAATTGCAATCATTATGCCTATTCCTCCGAAAAACATCACGATCGGCATTATAAGAGTAATCGCCGATAGTCCTTCAGATCCAACATATCGTCCAATGAATACTGAATCCACAAAACCAGCTGTACATTGTGCTAATGTTGCTAGTATAGATGGAATAGCATATTTCCAAAAAATCTTATATACTTTATCATTACCTAAGTCAATCTGTGTGTGTTTTGATAGTTTCATTTATTATTGCATCCTTTCTAATTATTCTAAGAAACTTACATATTAAATATCAGTATTTAAATATTTTACTCATTTACATCCATAATAAAACTAAGTAATTCAATATGTTTGTATTAGTATTTATATTATTATATAATAAACCTTAAAGTAGGTTTAATGTCAAGGAGGTTTTATAGAGTGCGTAAATATTTAATTATTGGAGAATTAGCAGAAATGCTCAATGCTTCCACTTCAAGTATTCGCTACTATGAAAAAGAAGGACTAATATCACCCTGTAATATTGATGATAACGGTTATAGACTTTATGGTTACGATGAATTATATAAATTAGAAAATATTTTATTGTTTAGAAAATTAGGTATTCCACTAAAACAGATAAAAAATATTATTGATGACTATTCTATTGATGATTACACGAAAATTTTAAATTCTTCACTTATATCAATAGATGAAAAGATTCAAGAGCTTAAAAACAAAAGAAAGCATATAATTAATAATTTAAATTACGTGGAAAATTCTAAAAACATGAAATGCTTTTATCACGTTACTCATATGCCAGAAAGAATACTATATTGTCTTCATACGGGGAAAATACTTGAATATACAATTAAAGAAACCTATGAACTCATGAAGTCACAAAGTATAAATTTTAATGATACATATCAAGATAGCTATATTGTCCATTTAAATGAAGATACCTTAAGTATTTGTTTGCTTAAAACTAATGATACAGAAGGATTTAAACGATTCGATAAAATAATTCTTAAGGAAGGGCTTTATTTAAGTCATGATATTTTTATAGAGGATATAACAGAAATGGATATTGAAAAATCTAGATTCTATGATTATATAGAAGAAAATGCTCTTTATCCTATAGGTAATTTGATTGTGATTGAAAAGATAAAATATTCGGGTTTCTACTCAAACGGAATGTATTATACCCTACAGGTGCAAGTGAAGAGCTTAAAGAAGTAAAATAAAACTATACCATGATTGATATTTTCTTTTAAGTTGCTATATCTTTTTGTTTTTTTCTTTTAATACAAAATAATACTATCTCTAGGCAAAATACATTGTCAGTAAATGTTACATCAAAGATACCATTTGATTTGCTCACTGCTTTGCGTATACTGTCTATTCCAAAGCCATGAAATTTAGACTTTTTAGTTGAGAGGATTGTGTCATTATCTTTGTTTAAAGAGTTTACATATGGATTTTCAATATGAATGAATAAGCTTTCATTTTGGTAATGCATTTGACATTTTATTATCTTATCTTTAACGAAAACTCTCTGGCATGCTTCTATAGCATTATCTAAAGCGTTTCCAAGTATAATACTCATATTGGTAGCATCAACTTTTATATTATCTGGAATTTTCAAATCAACATCAAATACTATGCCATATGATTTAGCTATTTTATATTTATATTTTATAATAGAATCAATAATTAAATTATTACAATAGGAATGAATAGTGCTAATGTCATAATCTTCTACGTGAGAAAGAATAAGCTTTTTACATTCATCAATATTTCCATTTTCCAGCTCAGATAACAAACCAACTAATATGTTTTTTATATCATGCCTAAATCTAAGAGTTTCTTTACGAGTGGATTTTGCTAATAGGTATTGATGATTGTAATAATTTATTTCCTGTTTCAAGAGTATAGAATCATTCTGTTTTATTTTAAGTTGTATAATGTAGTTAAATAATATGAATGCGATAAAATTAATAAAAATAAGTAATAAGGCGATTATTGTATGAAACCAAGGTGATTTACCCATATAATAATAAAGATAAAATTGATAGAATCCATAATAGCTAGTAATTGGAACGATTAATATAAACGCCCAATGATATGCAGATAAATTACATTCACTAAACGATTTGCAAAATTTTTTAGCTATATACACTAAAACAAACATAATACATTTTGAAAGAAATAAGCTAATTATATAAACAGGAGTTGTATAGTTTGGGAATACAATAATACACAAAAATGATTGAACCATTGCATCGCTTAACAACATTATTGCGCAGATAAATAATACAGTTCCTATTTTCCATAGATAATTTTTATTGTAAAAGAAGCTAATAATGAGTAGAATGACGATGTTTAGACTCATGTTTACTGTGGAATTCAGTGAAGACAAATGTAGAGTAAAATGCAAAGCTGTATACATAACATAGACTAACACAATATGAGAAGTTTTTTTAAAGCTACTACCTAAACAATTATAGAAAAAATAGTGAATTATAATACAGAGTAATGGTAAAGTTCCTAAATAAAATAATTCTTCTTTTATAAAATCACTCAAAATAATTCCTCCTATATTTTAGATAAGTTTCTTTAACTAATTGTCTTTTATTATTGCTAATCGGAATTTCAGTACCATCAATAAGTATTAACATATCACTATAGATTACCTTTATATACTTTAAATTCACAAGATATGATTGGTGCGTTCTAACAAAAGTACCAGCTGAAAGTTTTAACTCTTCATTGTTTAACTTTCCATAGTACCTTATTACTTTGACTGAGGTAAATAAATAGATTACCCGGATTCTACTTTCTAGATAAATGATATCATCAAATGGAACTAGAAGCTCTCTACCTTTTTGGGTTACGGGTAAAACTAGACGCTTTCCACTACTTTTATAGCGAATAGTCTTATCTACTGCTTTTCTCAATTTATTATAAAATACATTAGCATCAATAGGTTTTTGTATGAAACCATATGGCTGTACATCAAATAATTCTAATAAATAATTGTCATGATTAGATAAGTATATTAATAATACGAAATCATTATCATCATTAGAGCGTAATTTTTTAGCCGCATCAATCCCATTCATACCTTCCATTTCTATATCCATTATGACAATGTCAAAAGGGCATTTTTCATAAATAGCATCACAAAAGGTTTCTCCTGAATAGTATATATACGTCATTATTTTTTCATTATAATACTGCTGAATATTTTTTATTCTTTTCTCAATATTTTCAACATCTATAATATTATCATCACAAATAGCAATATGTACCATAATATTTTACCTCTTCTAAGCATTATATTTTCATTATAGCATTGGTCAGATGATTTCAAAAGCATTAAAAGCGACAAGTAATTAACCGTTTTTGACATTGTATAATTTGCATATGGAAAACCATGTTAAAGTAAAGATAAATACATTGATTTGAGGTGATGATTAAGATGAGGAAAAAAGAAGTATTTATGAAAATTATCAATTATATACCATTAGCTATAGTTATTTTAGGGATACTTTTTATAAAGATTCGTAGGGTGTAGGTAGAGATTAAAATTGTGCTAAAGGAGATTTAAAGTTGAAGAAAACAGTTTATGGAGGGCAAGCACTTATCGAGGGGTTAATGATAAAAGGCACAAATAAGACATCAATCGCAATTAGAAAAACAAATGATGAGATAGAGGTTAAAAATGTTACTTTTGAAAACAACATAATAACAAAAAAAATCCCTATTGTAAGAGGGATGGTTGAATATTTCAGGATGAATGTTCAAGGTATAAAAGCAATCATGTATTCAGCTGAAATAGCAGGACTTGATAATATACCATCGTCAAAGCTAGAAGAATTTTTAATAAGAAAATTTGGGAATAAATTTAATGGAATATTACTATATTTCGCAGCGATGATATCTGTATTTTTTAGCATAGCTTTATTTGTATTAATTCCAAACTTAATTATTGGTTTTATTGGGGGGAGTAATACTATTGTTAATAATGCATTAGAAGGGATGCTCAGACTAGTTATTTTTACAGTATACATAATAGCCTCTTCAAATCTAAAAGATATGAAAAGGATATGGATGTATCATGGAGCAGAACATAAAACAATACATTGCTATGAAAATAATGAGAGTCTAACGATACAAAATGTGAGAAAGTACTCTACAAAACACTCAAGATGTGGAACATCATATATTGTAATGGTGCTAGTTATAAGTATAGTTATATTTTCATTTGTAGGGTGGTATAGCCCTGTAATTAACATGATAGTGAGATTATCATTAATGCCCTTAATAGCAGGAATATCATATGAAATATTTAAAGGATTATATATATGTGACAATAAGCAATCAAGATTTTAAACTTACCAGGTATGGCTTTTCAATACTTCACTACTAAAGAACCAGATGATAAGCAAATAGAAGTGGCAATAGTTGCTTTTAAAGAGGTATTAAAAAATGGAGAAGTAGAAAAATGGTAACTGAAAAATGTATGAAATATACACAAATACTATCAGATATGGTATTATAGTAATAATAAGTGCGATGAAGGGGCTGTTTATAAATTAATAATCAGTCCCGTTTGTTATTACGACATGAAGTGAAAGGATGATAGCATAATGTGCGATTCCAATAAAGTTCTTGATTTTATTAATAAAATCAAGATTAACTATGAGCAAAATGTGTATGACTTGGGGGAGGCTTTGAAACTAGATTTTTATAGATTCAAAGATATGACTGGAGTAAGTACAAATGATGATACCAATTTTGACTTAAATAAAATCTTCCAAATCCAAAGATATCTTATAGCAGAAGTTTGCAATATACATAAGGGTGAAAAAGATTCAGTTAATGAGAAATTATTAAGAGAGAATATTCATGTAAAAAAAATAAAATCGAGTTTGATAGATGGTAAAAGAGCATGTAGTATATATACATTTAATAATACAAATTACGAATATTATATAATTGGAGATATTCACTCGGATACTATTAGTTTAATTAAGATGCTAGAAGAAACTGATTTTTTTGATTGCATGGTAAAAAAAGACAAGAAAAGATGGATATTTTTAGGTGATTATGTTGATAGAGGAAAAGCGCATGTAAAGGTATTAGAGATTATATTAGTACTAAAATATTTATTCCCTAACAATGTGTATTTATTGCAAGGAAACCACGATGATGGATTATTAATAGAAGACAAAGTAAAACTTAAATTAAGAAAAAAAGATTTTGAGGTTGATGAAGATTATTTTTTATTGTATTTACAAAAATATGCAAACATAGATGTAGTTAAAGACTATCTAAAACTGTTTGAAAGCTTATGTAATATTGCAATAATCAATAATGAAAATAAATCTATATTACTGGTACATGGAGGGATACCTAGACCAAGCCAAGATATAAAAGAATATTATAAATATATCAATAGCATATCAGATTTAACTAATATTGATATTATTGATCATTTAGATAGAACTATTGTAAGCAATATGCTTTGGAGTGATCCATATAGTGGAGAAGGAGAGTTAAGAGTGAATACAGGTAGATTTAGTTTTACATATGAGCATTTTAACTCATTTAAACAAAGATTAGGATTTGATATACTAATAAGAGGACATGAGGCAGAAGAAAAAGGATATAAGAGGTTTTTTGATGACAGTCTATTTACTGTATTTTCTAGCGGTATAGTACTTGAGGATGGAAAAAACATAAATAATGAAACAGCCTATACAGCTATAACACCTAGAATAATGCATATAACATCAGACGAAATGATGTATTTGCTCAATATAAACGATATGGATGATAAAATAGTTATATAACTATTTGTCATCATCCACAGGAAATTGTATATGCAAACTAGCCAAGAAGAAATTCAAACAATCTTCCGTAGCAAAGGAGTTGTTAATAAAGAACAAGCCAGGATCGACTGTTAATCTATCTATAATAAAGAGGATATAGTAATTTATTCTAGTTAAATTTAGAGCATAGTTTAAAGGCGGAGCAATAGCATTACCATTTGAGTACACTAATGATAAAGTAGGTGCAAAATCTTCTTCAATCTTAGGAGGATTTCTAAGAGTTTCGTGAATAAAAGTATTTATATTTTTGTTAGTATGGAGTACTGCTTTCTTATTGTAGTTAATTATACCTTCTTGTACCTGATATAGAAACAAACCTATTATATAAGTTGGCAGATTTATCTGAAGATTTGTGGTTATTGAAACTGAACTACGTCCATCCATTGGACTCGTACTTATGAAATAAAACAATCTGTTTTCATTTTTAAATATGAACTTCCCGTCTTTAATGATAGGGTTAGCATTGCTCAAAAAAGCACTACATGGTGGTATTTTGCCACCATCATACATACCACAGTCTGGTTTTTTTTTCATGTACTTCACCGCCACAAAAGTATTAGTAGTTAGTTTACAATATGCTATTTAATCGCATTACGTTACTATATTACAAGATATGCCAATTATAGCAAAGGAGAAATAACATATGAATAAAAAGTATTTTATTTTTATATTGGTTTTAATGTGCTTGACATATAAGGTAGCGTCCATATACTACGAAACTAAAGGTATTAAAAATGATGATGCAGATAATAAAGACAATATTGTATCTAGAACAGTAGATTTAGATGCAGATAACAAACCAGAGAGGATTGATCTATATAAGAAAGATGGAAAAAATAAGGTTAGAATATGGACAGGCACAGGTAAAGTATTAGAGAAAAATGTTTTAAAAGATAGTAAAGGGAATAAAAGTGATATTCAGCTAATGGATTTGAACAGAGACGGAGTACCAGAAATTATATTGGGTAATGATTCTAATGATAGTAAAAATATCAGTAATTTTAGATATGAAATATTAGATTATGCTAATAGGCTTAAAACCTTTAAATTTACAGTGTTATTTGAAAGAGATTATATAACATGCAAATTGTTATCAAGTAATATCATAAGTATATCAATAAAAGGTATTAAAGATTATCAATTTAAACTTGGAAATGGATATGAGGTCAGAGACTACGAAAAATACAAATTATTTTATTACAATGGAAATAAGTTGACTGTTAACGAAGGTCAAGATACGTTTGTGTATGGCAAAGTATTAAGGGATAACCAGTTAGATTTAAGTATGGCAATCATGATTACATATAAATATGATATAAATGGCTTTAAGCCTTCTCATATAAAGATTACTAATAATGGGGATTTATTAGTAGATCAAGATATAGGTTAATAACATGATAATGATAATATAGCAGGGTATATACCCTGTTTTATTATGTAATTATATTTGCTTATTTCTAAATCGCTCGTTCATTAGCTTTGATATTTTACATAAAGCCTCTTTGGTATTTACGCAATCCAGCTTTTTTAAGATATTAGAGATATGATTGCGTATAGTGTCTTCCGATACAACGCGTTTTTTTGCGATTTCTTTTCTAGTCAAATTCAACCGTTTTAATTTAACAATCTCTTTTTCCGTAGGAGTCAAATTAAATTCTGTTAGAATTTTATCAAAGTATAATTCATCAAGCATTGCTATTGTATTAAGAGGAATGTGATACTTAAAAGTATCATCTTTTACAGAAAAAAAATTAACCAATTTTTTAAAGATTAAATAGTCCTTGTAACAATAAGAATTACTAAAATGTACAGATATTTCTGATATAGTATTTGACTCTAATACAAAATTTAAAATAACTATAGATGACGAGATAACGTTTTTTAATGATAATATGTACTTTTTATCAACATAGTCATGCTCATCGGCATACTTTATAAGAAATATTAAGTTAGGGTTTAGAGTTACTATTTTACTTATAATTGGATCATCTAAATCATGGTATTTTATATTTACAATATTTTGGTTAGTAAATATTTCAGTATTGTTAGGGCGCAATGTTTCAGATTGATAAAGTATTACAGTTTTCTGATCAATCATACAAACCTCCTCTGTCTTAATTATTATAGAAAATATTAACACGTAATACATTAATGCTATAATATGACATATTCTATGAGTTAATGCTATTATAAATCTATAATAAAATAAAGTACTATATTTTTAGTACAATTTCGACAACTTAAACTAGATCTTTTTGCTAAATGTATGTTATTTAAGCAGTTTTAAAATTACAACAATAAATTAATAATCAAAAATGGAGATGTTTAGTAAAACATTTCCATTTTTTTATGTAAGTCATACTAATATGTGACTTACAAATTTTACTAAACAAATGTAATATTATTGTGTGACCCAAGGGTACTTGCCTAAATTTTTATAAGGAGGGATAAATATGTGGAAAGAAGCTGTTAAAAAATCTACATCAGGTTGGCAATCAGCGTCAGGCTGGCAGTCAGCATCAGGTTGGCAATCAGCATCAGGCTGGCAATCAGCAGTAAGATAAACAATATAGCTAAAGAGGGCTGTATCATAATGCATTGAAACAGCCCTCGGGCTATCAAAAAACAAGACGGCTTAGTTTTGGGAGAGATTATCAATAGGAGTGATTACTATTTTTAAATTATCTAATAGAGCATATTATGAAATAACTAACGCGTGTAATTTAAGTTGTATTCATTGCTGCAATTACACTGAAGAAGATGTTAATTTTTTAGATATTGATGATATATTGCAGTTTCATAGTAATCTTAGTAAATATGGAATTGTTGATAGTGTTATAACTGGGGGAGAGCCTACTTTGCATAATGATTTCGAAGAATTAACAGAGAGAATGTGTGAAATAGGAAATGTAGTTGTAACTAGTAATGGCGTAGCTAGAGATGCAAAATACTATCTAGATTTAGTATCGAGAAATGAAAAGATATTTTTACAAGTCAGTTTAGATGGAATGAGTGAAAAAACACATGATGTTATAAGAGGCAAGGGGAACTTAAAAAAAGTTATTGATACAATCAATTACATTGCTGAAGCTGGATATGCACATAGAGTTGGACTTTCTATGACAATAATGAAGCAGAATATAAGCGAAGTTAGGAAATTAGTTAGTTTTGCAAGAGAAAAAGGAATAGCTTCAGTGCATTTTCCTACACTAGTGTGTGTAGGAAAAGGTAATGATAACTGGGATGATATAGCTCCTTCCATAAAAGAACAAATTGAGATAGAGGAATATCTCCTAACCGAGTTATGCAATAAAGAAAGTAACACAAAGATATCCGTAAATAGGCTGAATCATATAATAGAATCTTTAGAACCTAATAATAAAGAGTACCAACTATGTGTACCTACATTGAAAGTAGATTGCTTTGGGAACCTATTTGCTTGTCCTATAGCTAGTGGTGAAAAAAACAAAATAGGGTCTATGAAAGAGTTTAAATCATTAGAAAGTTGTATAAGCACTATAGAAAGAAGAATAAAAAGTAATGTTATAAATGTTAAGAAAGTATGTAAGGAGTGTGATGTAGCTGATATTTGCACCAAAAACTTTTGCGAAGTATGTACTTTAAATCATCTGGAAACTAACTCACAAAGTAATAAATACGCATGTCAGATATACAAACATCACTATAGAGAGATAAAAAAGATAGAAATTTAGGAGGTAAGTCATGTTAAATGAATATTTAAACACCTTTAAAGCAAACAGGCAATTAACATATGACGTCTTTAATCAATTAACAGATGAGCAATTTGGTTTACTTTGGAGTAGACCTGGATTAAATACATTTACAAAACACTTTAAAGAAATGATATATGTACAAGAAGCGTTTATAGATGCAATGTATTCAAGAAATATGAGCTTTGAGAGTGTTCCTGACGTTTTTGAGTTTGCTGATGATTTAAATAAGGATTCATTACTCAGTGATATGAAAGAAGTTGATAATAAATTGGAAAAAGCTATGAAAGAACTTAATAAAAACTCTAAGGTAAAATGGTTTGATATTGAAATCCCACTGGAAATTCATATACTGAATTTGATTAATCACGAAGTATTTCACCAAGGGATGATGACGATGGCAATGTATAACTTGAATATTCATCTACCAGAGAGTTGGAAAGAAAACTGGGCATTGCCAGCAAATGAAGATTCGAATGAATAAGGACAGTATAAATAGGCTAGAAACTGAGTTGTTGGGATTAACACTAAAGAATCCGATTATAGTAGCATCAAGCTCATTAACAGACAATGAAAAAAATATAAGAAGGTTGTTAAACTTTGGAGTTGGAGCAGTTATAACAAAGACAATTTATTTAGGCAAAAGAGTATTGAAGTCAGGTAAAATTATGACCAATAATAATAAGGGCTTATTCAATACTACTATGTACTCTAAAAAAAATATAACTAAATGGTTAGATATGCTAAGTAGGTTATATGAAGAAAAACATCCTGTTATCCCTAGTATTTATGCAGATAACCCTAAAGATTTAGCCAAACTTGCACTTGCATTGCAGAAAATTGGAAGCCCAGCTCTAGAGTTAGGGATATCTTGTCCCAATGATACTAACGAAGATACGGCTTCAAGGATTTATGAGTACACAAAAAAGGTAGATAGTATTATAGAGATACCCATAATAGTAAAACTTAGAGGTAGTGATAATTTACAGAGGGATGTATTAGCTGCAAAGAGTGGAGGAGCTAAAGCTGTAAGTATAAGTGATACGTTACCAGGAGTATTCATAGATAGAGAATCTAGCCCAAGCTTAGTCTATGAATGTGGATACTCAGGAGTGCCTATTAAACCTATTATACAGAGTTATATATTGAGAACTAGAAGTAAAATATCAGGTATACAAATCATTGGTGTAGGAGGTATACAAAATTCATCAGATGTACTCGAATATATTTCGATTGGATGTAGCGCAGTACAGATTTGCTCAGCTATATATATTAATGGAATAGGCGTTGTACCTAAAATACTAGATGATTTATATAATGATGTCCAAAATATGCGATTAACATTAAAAGATATAAAAGTGCAAAAAGCAAGGGGGAAGTAATGAGTAAAAACTCTATAAAAAAATACAAAGATTACACTGTCTTAGAGCTTAGTAAAATACTGCCTAACAATTCGCTTATGCTACCTATTGGAAGTATAGAGCAACATGGACCACATTTGCCACTGTCCGTAGATACAGATATAGCTGTTGCAATATGCAATGAGCTATGCCTTAAAAACCAATGGATACAAGCGCCACAAATAAGTTATATGAGTAGGTCACTTCCACAAAGCGGAGGAAAAAATCCATGCAAAGGAACGATATGGGTAAATGCAAGTACAGTTATAAATTATCTAGTAGATATAATACATCAATATTCAAATACAGGACTTAAAAACATATTCATAATTAATGGGCACTACGAAAACGAAGCATTTATATTTGAAGCTATAGAGATTTGCAAGGAGCGAGGCTTTTTAATTAACACAAATATTATCGCCTTAAGCTGGTGGAGTGTAGTCAAAGATGAGTTTATAAAATCCATAACAAACGATAAATTCGTAGGGTGGCATGCTGAACATGCAGGATTGACAGAGACTGCACTTATGCTTTATATAAAGCCAAATTCAGTTAGATATATAAATAAAGATTTTTCTAAGCTACCAGCATGTGGCATATATTATCATAATAGTATTGATGATCTAAGTCAACAAGAAAACGGCGTATTATCAAGTTCAGAAGGTGCTTCACTAAATTTAGGCAAAAAATTATTTGACCATATTTGTGACGAATTAAGTAAAATCTTAACACAAGGAAAAGGAGGATGTGCATGAACAATAAAAATGAGCAGCTATGTAGAATAGTTGAGCATGCTGCAAAAAACACCCCATTTTATAGGAAGCTATATAAAGATAATAATGTTGACATAAATAAGTTTCTAGGGATTGATGATATTCAAAAGCTACCTATAATAACATCACAAGATTTGATAGCAAATGGAATGGATTTTATGAGTGAAAATATTGATATATATAGGATTAGTTCAAGCAGTGGAACTTCCAATAAGCCTAAAAGCTTATTTAGAACGAGAAAAGACACTGATATAGGTTCAATGGTAATGGGAAAGTTGTTGAAAATGGCTGGATTAACCAAAGGTGATTCAATATATATTGGACAACCTTTTGATATGGCTCATTTAGGATATTTGACAATGAATGCATGCGAGAGACTGGGAGTGTTATCAATACCAGCAGGATTATCGCAAAGTAATGAAAAAACGATAGAGTTACTGTCCTACTATAAGCCTACAGCAATATTTATTTCTATATCAAGGCTAAAAGCAATAACAGAAATAATCAAAGCAAAAAAACTTAATATCAAATTTAAACATATATTGGTCGCTGGAGAGCCTATGTTTGAATCTGATAGAAAGATCATCAGAGATTATTGGCAAGTAGAACCTATTGATCTTTATGGAAGTGAAGAGACAGATGGATTAGCAGGAGAGTGTAAAGCTAGAAAGCTGCACTTCATGGATGATTTGTATCACCTAGAGCTATTACCAATAGAAGGTGCTAAAAAAAATATTGGAGAAGCAGTGATTACGTCATTGTATTCAGAAGGAACGCCACTTATAAGGTATAGACTAGGAGATATAATCGAGATAATACCAGAAGAGTGTGAGTGTGGTAGCAAAAATAGAATCATCAAAGTTCATGGAAAAATTGGAGATGTAGTGACATTATTTGATGGGATCAAGTTATATGCTTATCAAATAGAAGATGTATTAAAACAGGAGTTACCTAACCTGAGTGGATATCAGATAGTATGCAGTACATTAGTACAGGGCTTAGAGGAGATAAGAGTAAAAGTTGTTACTGCAGATGTCAATGATGCAGAAAAGTTAACTAAGGAAATAGAAAACAAACTGTGGGATTGCTCATTAGACCTTGATTCAGCTAAAGAAATTGGGAGTCTAAGGTTTAGAGTAGAAATAAACAAGGATGAACTATATGTTACTAGAAGAGGTAAAACTCCAAAGATTATAGATTTAAGGATAAAGGAGAGATAGACATGTACTCAAATGTAAACGAAATTGCAAGTAGATATGACAGTAAAGAGATATTAGATTTAGAAACTAGAGTAGATTGCTACACTTGGTGCTATCCTATAAATCTAGGAGATGTAAACCCTTTAGAGATATGGAAAGAAAATAGTAATGTCAAAATGTATCCTAAACGAATGACTTTGTACATTCATGTTCCATACTGTAAATTCATATGCTCTATGTGTCCTTTTACACACGAGCCACTTAATTTAGAAAAGCTAAATGCTTATGTAGAAGCTCTATTAAAAGAAATAAAGCTTTATGCTAAACACAATCTATCTAAAAAAGTAAAAATAAGTTCTATATACTTTGGTGGTGGTACAGCAAGTTTACTAAAAGAGGAGCATATTGAAGCAATATTGTCTATGATATACAAAAAATATAATGTAATGAGTGACTGTGAGATAACATTAGAGTGCCATCCAAGGACTGTTGATAATAACTATCTTGAAAACATAAAAAAGCTAGGGATTAATAGAGTAACTTTTGGGATACAATCTTTCAATCAAAAGTTTCTAGATAGCTTAAAGCTTCACCAAAAAGTTGATCAAAGTATAGAAACAATAAAAAGAGCAACGCAGGTAGGATTCAAGACAGTTGCGATGGATTTAATGTATAACTTCCCAGATCAAAAACTTGAGGATTTATCAAATGATATAGATAAAGCACTGGATTTGGGTGTACAAGGAATAAGTTTTTATGCATTAGATTCAGAGGTAAGGG
Source organism: Clostridiaceae bacterium M8S5 (assembly GCA_029227815.1). Lineage (GTDB taxonomy): Bacteria > Bacillota > Clostridia > Tissierellales > MCWD3 > Abyssisolibacter. Next base: position 471,919 of record CP118523.1, read on the forward strand.
AGCTGGATGATGTAAAGCAAAAGCAAAACATATTATTAGATGAGAAAAAGATGTTTAATTATATATACGATAGGATGCAGGAAGCAAATTTTGTACAGGTTGCTCAGCCAGATTATTCATTAAGAGGTCACGAAAACAAGCAGATAATGGATCTGTGGGGAAGTCCTCAATGTCAAAACTTAGGTTTTGGAGCAGGTGCATTTTCTGAAAGTTTTAACGGATTTACTTGGGCAAATGTTCATCATCCAGACAAATATATATCTATGATGAATCAAAATAGATTTCCTGTGTTAATGGGGAAAAAATGGTCGTTAGACGATGCTATATCAAGATTTCCTGCACTTGGAGTTAGATGTTTAAAGCTTGACTTAAATATATTTGACGACATGTTTGATGTAAAATTTAAAGATATATATAAATATGAAATACAGCTTCTTAAGAGATATGAATATATAGAAATCAAAGATAATACATTGAGCATAACACAAAAAGGCAAATTTTATATTGATAATATATCAAAGTGCTTCTTTAATCTCTCAAATAGAGGTAAAACTCAGCTTTGGGGTTGTAACCTCAGAGATGTAATGCCGAACAATGAATATAGCTTTGAAAGTCTTATACAAAAATAGGAGGAAGTAATATGAATAATGATAAAAGCTGGTCTAGAGAAGATTGGCTGATAAATTATCCAAAAGGAATTATTAAATACAACGATATGCTCAGACATAAACTGCTCGGGTATGATGAAATTGTTGAAATGCTAGATAGTGTTTTTAAACAAAATAACGTCAAGAAAGTTTTAGATTTAGGCTGTGGAACTGGAACATTGATAATGAAGATTCACCAGAAAGGAGGTTACGAGTGCTTTGGCATAGACAGGAATGAAGAGTCTATAAATATAGCTAAAAAAATTGCAAACAACAAAAACATACCTGTAGAGTTTATAGTTAATGATGCACTTGAATTTAATCTAAAAGACAAATGTGATGCAATAGTTTCGATGTTTGTACCGTTTTCAAAAAAATCCCAGTTAAATATGTTAAAAGCTATAAAAAGCAATCTTAATGAAGGTGGGATAGTATCATTTATGTTTGTAAAAGGATTAGAAAATAATCCAGTTAATGATAAAACGTCTATAATTGAACACTGCCAAACAGAGTTCACTAAGGTTGTTAGAATAGAGCCATGGGAGAAAGAAGGAGACTTTTTACAATGGAACCCAGTCTTGTTAATAGAAGAAAACAATGAACTTAGCGTATTTGTAGATCATGATGAAATAGAGCTATTTGATGAAGACAAAAGTAAAGAATATTATCATCAAATAGAAGAGATAGGATTTAGTATAATCGACATTATTACACTACCAAAAAGAAAATCGGCACCTCCATGGAGCAAAGAGGTTATAGTAACAGCTAGGAAACTTTAAAAGTTACTAGATACTTTGTATTAAAGGAGATAGATATATGTTATTTAGTGAAAATGTGAAAATAATCAATAAGGAAAACAAAGTGTATGAGAAAAGGAAGCTAGAAGCAATAGTACCTCTTTATATCTCAAACTATTGTCATTCTGATTGCAAAATATGTGCAATGAGAAAAAGTAATAAAGAATTAAAGCGTATTAAAGGCAACATAAAAGAAATAGAAAATCAGCTAAGAATATTATATGAAATAGAGCAAGTTAGAGCAGTAATGATACTGAGCGGTGAATATCTAGAAGGAGAAGACAGAGAAGACAACTTTAAAACAATAATCAAGACTATAAATATGGCTTTTGAGATGGGATTTAAAAAGGTTAATTTCAACATAGGAGCATTGTATGACCATGAAATAGACAAGCTTTATCAAATGTTTAAAGGATATAACTTAGGGCTTTCGTTGTTTCAAGAAACATATAATCGTGATATATATAAGACATATTTTTCAGCAGATAAAAGTACTGTGCCTAAGGCAGATTACGATTTTAGGTTGTCAACACCCCAAAGATGGATAAATAAAGGTTTTAAAATAGTAAACATAGGTATATTACTAGGACTTGCAGATCCACAGTATGATGTAGAAATGGTGAAAATGCATGCCAATTTTTTAAGGGCATTAGGAGCAGACGTGGAAATATCACTGCCAAGAATAAGAGGTGTAAATGATATAAACACGCTACTAAAAGACGATGAGTTTATTAATATAGTACAGAAGATAGCAAAAGAATGTCCATTTGCCAAGATAGTTTTAACTACTAGAGAGGACATGAAAATATTAAAGCAACTGTTACCTATTATAGGAGCGATAAGTCCTGGAACATCTGATATACTACCATATACAAACAGTGGAGCTATACCAAATAACGCCAAAACATCACAGTTTTATATTAAGGATAAACGCATGAGACCTAAAGAAGTTTTAGAGCTATTAGTTAATTACTACGAGGGTTCTATAGTTTATTTTGATGAAAGACATGGAGGTGATTAGTAATGATAAATATAGAACCTAATCGAAATAAGGTGTTCTTATCAACTCCTATATCTAGTACTATAAATCCAAATACAGGGTTGATGGAATCAGATATAGCTGTCAAAATCAACAAAATATTTGACATGTTATCGACTGATTATGAGGTGTTCTTAGCAATAGATAGAGAAAAATGGGGATTGGTCAAAGTCACAGCCAAAGAATGTACTGAAAGAGATTATAGAGAATTAAAAGAATCAGCACATTTAGTAGCTATAATATGTGACTATTTTTCAGAAGGTGTCCTTATTGAGTTAGGCTGGGCATCTGCACTCAAAATACCAATAACAATAATAGCCGATAAAAATGTTAAATTGTCACCATTAGTATTAGGTCTACTATCCGTTTCTGATACTAGAATATATCAAGTTAACTGGAAAGAAGACGAAATATATTTAGATTTAATACTAAAAGATAGATTGCCAAAGTGATTATGTTTATAATGAGGAGGAAAAATAATGGAAAAATTAAGTACAGAAAAAATAATAAATAAACTAGGTAAAATGTGGAGTACTAACAATTATGATGGATATTTGGCACTTTTCACAGAAGATGCTCTTGTCACTCATCCATATTTTAGTCAACCTGTTAATGTTAGAGTTGCGATGGAAGTAATAAATGCAGCTTTAAGTGGATATACAAAAATTGTAGGACAAGAGTTAATCAAAGGTAATGGAAGTGGAGAAGATGATGTAATACTAGTTAAGTATCAAGAGACTGGAGACCAAATAGGTAGCAAGCTAAGGTATCTAGGGGCCATGATGGTAAGATTATTTATAAAAGACCATTTAATATATAGATCAGATGTTGAGGGTTTAGTAATATATCCAAATCCTAGTGTAGATGTAAAGGACAAAAAATATACTATTACTGAATATGGAGATATATCTACAAAAGAAATAGTAGAAAAACTGTCTGCAACATGGGAGACAAATAGAATAGATGAGTTTATATCTCTTTTTGCAAAAGATGCAAAGATTAAGCATGTAATACTTAAAGATGAATCTACACCAGAGATAATAGCAGAAGTTATGAACTGTAATGTAAAAGGTATAACAAAGCTGACTGATTATGCATTAGTTAAAGGTGATGGTACTGGTAAAAATGATACTGCAGAAGCTACATTTGTTGAGACGGGAACAGAAATGGGATTCCAACCAGAAAATGTAGGAAAAGTAATGGTTAGTATAGTAATAAAAGACCATAAAATAAGCTATCTTAATATCTATGGATATAAGATCAGTATAAACATGTAGTGGGGTGGAGATGTGTTAAGATATAGTGCATATGAAATGGTTAAAATAGTTGGCGAATATTGGGGTAAAAATGATGGTAAAGAGTTTGAAGATTTATTTAGTGAAGATGCTATAATCGACCACCCTTTTTTTAGCAAGGAAGTTTCACCACAGACGGTAGTAGAGGTTCTAAATAGTACAGTTTGTGGACAGACATTTTATGATGGATTCGAGTTGATAAGTGGTGATGGAACAGGAGTAGATGATGTCATAAAAATGAGTTTTATAGATACAGGTGATAACGCAGGGTATAAACCAAAATATTCTGGGAAAATGATAATAGATGCATATATCAAAGACCACAAGTTTACCAGATTTAAAGTACATGGATACGATATAGTAGCAGATAAGAGTGCTCCAAACAGAATCACAAGAGAAATAAAGCTAGAAGATGAGAGTACCACGGATTTAGCTAGAATGGTAGGAGAAGCTTGGATGAGTAATGATATGAGTTTATTCTTATCTTTATTTGATGAAGAAGCAACAATATACCACCCATTATTTAACGAACCTATAACACCTGAGATAGCCGCAGATGTATTAAACTCAGCTATGGAAGGATTATCTATAGCTCATAAGCCTAAGATAGTAAAAGGAGACGGAAGCGGAAAAGAAGATACAGTAGACATGTACTTTGATGAAACTGGTATGCAACTTGGTTATTTGCCTGATAACATGGGAACTATGCATATAACAGGAAGAGTTCAAGATAACAAATTTGTAGAATTCCTAGTGCACGGTTACACAGTTTGCAAATCAAACATCAATATTGAGACTGTAACGAGTATAACCAAAGAAATAAAAGAGAAAGAACTGATAGGAGCTTCTAAGGATAACACCATAAATATAGATATCAACAATAAGAGCGTGTGAATATGATAAATAGTAAAATAAAAGAAGGAAAAACAATATTAGCTATGGCTATAGGGCTTTCTCTTGGACAACTTTCACAGGTGCTAATATCGTTGACAGATGTCAAAATGGTAAGTGTATTGGGAGAGAAAGCGTTGTCAGCAGCTACACTTGCATCATTGCTTAATCTTTTGATTTCATTATTTAGTATGGGATGTATTATTGTAATTCCTCCAATGATAGGTGAGGCGAAAGGAGCTAATGACAAAAATAAAATTTATGACATAACTAAAAACGGTTATATCATGTGTTTATTACTTATCATAGTTCACATTGTATTTTACTTAGCGTGTATTGTTGTGCTGAGATTTATAATACCGGATAGTAGTATTACACATAGCGTTACACAATATCTGTACGGTTTAATACCAGGAATTCCTGCATGGATATTATTTATATATATTAGATTTATATTGGCATCACATTCGGATGTAATAGTTGCAACCGTTATATCATTGCTGGGAGTATTAATAAATTTTGTAGGAAACTATATTCTAATATATCAAAAGGGCTTAAATATAATAGGTAGTTCAATAAGTACTAGTATAACCAATTGGTTGTTAATAGTCTTGATACTGTCTTATTACTTTATAAGTTTTGCTAAGAAAAATGAGCTAAAAGCATTGTCTACTAAGGGAAAGATATCAAAGCCTATATTAAAAGAAATAGCATTTATAGGTATACCTTCAGGATGTACTTTTTTTTCAGAACAGCTTATTTTTACTGCATCAAGTATGATGATAGGTAGCTTTGGTTATATGTCGTTGGCATCGTATAACATTTCTCTTCAATGGCTTACAGTGTTTTATATGTTGCCTGTGGGGTTAGCAAATGCTTTATCTATTAGAGTTGGCCAATGTCTAGGAGAGAGAGACAAAAATAAACTAACTCTAAGCTTACAGACTGTAATGATAATGTTAGGGGTGTATGTTATTTTAGTAGTACTTGTTATAGTTTTCTATAATCACAAATTAGTGAATTTAGTAGTCTCAAAAGATATAGTGAGCAATCAACTATTAACAAAGACAAGCAAGTACATGTATTTTATGGCGTGTATATTCATACTTAATAGTATCATAGCAATTATGGCAGGGATAATGAGAGGTTTTAAAGAAACAAAGATTCCACTTTACTTTGTAATCTTTATATATTGGGCTTGGGGGACAGGCTTAGCTTATGTATTATCAAAATATTTTGATGAAAATGGATTGCTGACAGGATTAACAACAGGATTGTTGTTAGCTTGTATAGGTATAGTTATTGCATTTTATAAAAAATATAAACATATATCAGGGACTATCTTATGAGATAGTCCCGATAATAAAGGAGTTTAACAGTGGATTTAAATTATAGCTTAGAGTTTCAAAATATATTAAAAATAACTAAATATAAAGCCATAAAAAAAGGTGTAAGCAGAATAAATGCATTTATGCTTATCAATGAATTAATAAATCAAGATTGTAGCTTCAGAAAAATAATTAAAGATATATGTACTGATTATGATAAGGTTTGTATTGATTTTAAACTAATGTTAGAAAAAAACATGCCAGCGTCTGTAACTAGTTATCATAAAGACATAGTAATAGATTATGAAGTAGAAAAGATACTAAAAGAAGCAGTTAATATATCAATAGCTATGAGTTTAGAAGAGGTTGGCTCTGAGCATGTTTTGTTAGCTTTTTGTAAAAGAACAGATATTATAAGAGATGTTCTTAAAAGGCATAGTATAAACTACAAAGAGGTATTAAGTAGTATTGATAAAAAAGGAACATCTAAAGATAATACAGGTATTGTGTTTTTAAATAAATATGCTATAGAGCTTACTAATAATAATGATAGGAAAGAAAAATTGATTGGTAGAGAACAAGAGGTTGAAAGATTAATAGAAGTTTTACTAAGAAAAAATAAGAATAATCCTATACTTATTGGAGATGCTGGAGTTGGCAAGACTGCAATAGTTGAAGGTTTTGCAGATATTATAATGAGCAATAAAGTACCAAACCAACTAAGAAATGCAAGGGTATTCTCTGTGGATTTGGCATTATTGGTGTCTGGTACAAAGTATAGAGGTGACTTTGAAGAAAGGTTAAAAGGTATTATTTCAGAGATAATAAATTCAAAAGAAAAAATAATACTCTTCATAGATGAAATACATACAATAGTAGGAGCAGGAGGAGGAGAGGGAGCAATAGACGCTGGTAATATACTCAAACCTGCTTTGGCTAGAGGGGAGTTGTATTGTATTGGAGCTACGACATTAAAAGAGTACAGAAAATATATAGAAAAAGATTCTGCATTAGAGAGAAGATTTCAGCCAATAGTAGTTGAAGAGCCATCTATAAATGAAACAATAGAAATACTCAGAGGTATCAAGCATGCATATGAAGACTATCACAAAATAAAATTTGAGGATGAGGCATTAAAATATGCAGTAATACTTTCAAACAGATATATAACAAATAGGTTTCAGCCAGATAAAGCTATAGATGTAATAGATGAAGCGGCTGCAAGATATAAGAATCGTACCTTTAAAAATAAAGAAACAAGTAGTATAACAAAAGCAGATATAGCGTATATCGTTAGCAGATTGACCAAGATACCTGTAGCAAATATATTAAAGGATGAGAAAAAGAAGCTAAAAAATCTAGAAAATGAAATTAATAAAAGCATAATTGGACAGCAAGAGGCGGTAAAAAGCGTATCAAATACAATTATACGTTCTAGAGTAGGATTAGCAGATTATAAAAGACCTTTAGGTTCATTTTTGTTTTTGGGTAAGTCAGGTACCGGAAAAACATATCTAGCGCATGTACTTGCTAAAATACTATTTGGTGGAGATGAATCTATTATAAATATAGATATGTCTGAATATAAAGATAAAGGAACAATATCTAAACTGATCGGCTCACAGACAGAAGGCGGTTTGCTTACAGAAAAAGTTAGATTTAAACCTTATTGTGTTATATTATTCGATGAGATTGACAAAGCACATCAAGATATAAAGAACCTATTATTACACGTCTTAGAAAATGGAAAACTGAATGATGGGCAAGGTAAAGAAATAAATTTTAGGAATACAGTAATAATCATGACTGCTAGTAGTGATGGTAATGGTAATAAAAAAATAATAACTACAAACTTTATGGATAGATTTGACGAAGTGATATGCTTTAATAATCTTACAGATAAAAATCTAAAAGATATATTAGATATAGAGATTAAGGATATAATAGATAGTTTCAAGAATCGAGGGGTAAACCTATCATTAGATGGTAAAGCAAAAGAAGCTATATCGAGTAAAATAGCTAATACAAATAGTAGTGCTAGAATCATAAGAAAAACAATACGAAATGAAATAATAAACCCTCTTAGTAGAGTATTATTAGATATAGAAAATATACAAAGTAATATAAATATAGTATATAAAAATGAGGGTATTGAGTTTGTTTTAGAATAAGTAGATAAATGACAAAGTAATCTAAATAGCATATTATAGTGAGTGTGTTAAAATTGAGTAGTATAGCTTATTTAAAAGTAATTGAGCAACAGAAATTGGGCTTTTATCTACAGTCTAAAGGGATGTCATAGACATCCCTTATAAATTATCAATATGTTTTTTTAGATCTTCAACATACATGTTTTGAAATTTTTGAATATTAAAAAATAAATATGATGCAGGTTTAAGTATTTTATATTTTAGAGCAATTTTTTCTATGAAATCAACTTCGGTATCTTTACCTGTATTACTAGAAAACTTCAGTTCAAAATATCCAGTGAACATTTTATTTTTCATATCAACAAGGTAGTACTCATTTTCTATTTTTGATTTCATAGTAAAAATTATTGGAACACCATTATTAGGATACTCTATCCAAGATGTATTGTTTGTAATGTCAATCTTGCTTATATCACTTCTCCAATCACATCTGTTGTTATTAGTGACAGCTTTCCATACAACATTTGGAGGTTGCTTTACTTTGATAGTCGTTTTAGCAGTTCTGTACTTCGGTAGTATAAGCCCTAAAAGATACAATGCTATTGGAATCAACAGAATTATAAATAAAACTTTCAATTATAAATCACCTCGACCTCGATATTCTTTTATCTAGCTGACAATGACAGCTTAGTTATGCTATCATAATATAATAATATACCCTATATGTCAATTTTTAATTTATATTTAATAAAATGGATTGAGTGTATAAAATATGGTATAATATAAAAATAATACTCATATAGACAATTATGCATACAACATAGATTATAATAGAATGGAGCTGATAAAATGACAAAGGAAGAGGCATTAGATTATTTAACTTTAAATAGTAATGAAAAATTCAAAAAAAATGTTGTAAGAATGGGTATACCAGAGGAAGATTCAATAGGAGTTTCTACTGGAGTGATAAGAAAGTTTGCAAAGAAAATAAAAACGTCGCATGAGCTTGCTATGGAGCTATGGAATACAGGTTTACACGAAGCAAAACTACTAGCAGTTCTTATTATGGATGTCAATAAAGTTGACTCTGATACGATTACTAATTTGATGAAAGATGTTTTTTCTTGGGATTTAACAGATCATATATGTAAGAACCTAATAGTGAAACTACCAAATTATGAAAAATTCATATATCAGTGGAGTAATAGTGCTAGGACATATTACAAAAGAGCAGCTTACTGCCTTATAGCTGCAAAAGCAGTAAATAATAAAGATATAGATGAAGAGGAACTAGACGATTATTTTGAATTAATCAGAAATTATTCATGTGATGAAAGACCACATGTAAGAAAAGCTATGAGTTGGGCACTTCGAGAAATAGGAAAATTGAATTTCAGATGTCAAGATAAAGCTATAGAGCTAGCATATGAGCTCAACGAAAGTATGGACAAAAACTCGAAATGGATAGGCAAAAATGCACTAAAGGAGCTTGAGACATTAGTTTCTGTAGAAGAAAGGGGTAGACTACTTACTTCTAATTCAAAGATGGGTAAAAAGAATCTAGGAAAGATATAAAATGTAAGTTTACAATATGATATAATAAAAACAACTAATTGTTTAGTTGTTTCAGACCGTAGACAAAAGCCCAATTTCTGCGTTGATGTTAAAATTTCCGTTGCTCACTTACCTCTAAGTAAGCTCTGCTACTCAATTTTAACACGCCTTGAAATTGAACTTTTACTAAAGTCTGCTATCTTGATGACTTTGTATCAATCTAAAACAACTAATTGTTTAGTTGTTTTTTACTTGATAAGATAAAACAGGAGGTGGTTAAATGGATAGTCAATTAAAAGAAGCACTTAAATATTATGAGATTGACAAAACTGAAGAAACATTTATTAGGCACAATGAAAATAAAACTTTTAAAATTAAAGAGAGCCTCTCAGGCAATAAATACGTAGTTAGAATACATAAGCCATGTGATGGTTTTTCGACTGATTTTTTTGGAAAGAATCTCGATATGTCAAAGCTTTTAAAAGGGGAAATGAGCCTAATAAGCTATATTAATAAAAATACAGCTATAGCAATGCAAAGACCATTGCCAAATAAAGATGGAGAATTCGTGTCAATACTCAGCGATGGGACTCCCGTTACTATACTTTCTTGGATTGAAGGGGATACACTAGATAACATAGAGTTAAATAAAGATGTACTGACTAGTATAGGTAAGATGACTGGACAATTGCATCAAGCAACTAAAGCGTTTGCTAGTGAAAATCAAATATGTAGATACTCATATGATGAAAAGCTACTTGATAGAATACATACAAAAATAGAATCAGGAGCAAAAAAAGATTTAATACATAAACAAAACTTTAAAATAATAGTTAAAGCTATAGATGAGATAAAATACAGAATAGACAAATTAAACAAAATCAAAGGAACTAGAGGTATTGTACATACAGATTTATCAAAGACAAATATGATACTAAGTCATGGTGAAATTGTACCTATAGATTTCAGCTTGAGTGGTAATAGCCATTATTATATGGACTTGGGGTCACTTTTCGGTCATTTTACAGATATAGAGCAAAGAAAAAGTATCATTAACGGATATATAAGCATAACTAAAGAAGATATAGAAACAGAATACATAGAGCCGTTTTATGTATTTCAAAGTTTATCTTTTATAGCATCGCATCTAGAGGGTGTAGCGAGAGAAGAGTGGTTTAAAGGAATTTTAGATAAGTGGTGTGAAGAGAATTACAGACCACTATCAAGAAGAGAGAAGTTTTTATTTTTATAAATCTATAGAAGTTATTTTAAGGGGAAATAATGAAAAATAGAAAGAATAGTTTGATATTATTAGTGTGTATTATAGCTACTATAGTAGCTGGACAATTTTTGGTTGGATGTAAAGAAACTGTACCAAGTTATACAAATAAAGCGTTAGGATATTCAATTATTTTGCCAAAGAGTGTGCAAAATAAAGTTAAATTTATGGAAATGGAAAAAATGACATTACTAATGGCTAATGAAGCTGGGTTCATTGGGAATATAATGGTTCATTCAAAAAATACATTTAGTAGAAATGAGATAGAAGAAAAACTAAGCAATAAACAATTAGGATCAGATGAAAGCTTTTTGATAGGAGAAACAGATGAGAACTATGTTACTTTGACAATAGGTACAAGATTTATGAGAAGTGGTAAACCAGTAAGTGAAAAACAGAAAAAGGAAATAGAATATATTAAAGAAAAGTTAAGAGAAAAAAAGGTAGAATTTAACGTGGTTAAAGATTAAAAAAATCAAGTAGCTTTTATTAGCTACTTGTTTTTTAAAACATGTTATCGCCATGGTTGATATCATTCCATGTTTAGAATAATATCATCAATATCAAAAAACCTAACATAGTTATCAATTGAAATATTTCTAAAAACAATATATATTAAACAATAGTAAGTTAAGACGTACAAAAAAATTTATAAATTAAATTGGAGGAAATTAAATATGAGAAGTTATGTTACTGAAGAGAGTACAAGAGAAGACAATATGGTGGTTAATAATGGAATAGTTAAATATAACTTATCCAAAGTTCCTTTTACGCAAGAGCCATATTTTATTTCAATTAATAGGGTAATAAAAGGGGCAAATGGAGAGGTATTAGCAGGGGTAAATAGTTTATTATACTGTTGGAATTGCCTAGCTATAGATGTTTTGTGGGTTAAAGAAGAGTGTAGAAAAGAAGGGTATGGTTCTGTACTTTTAAATGAAGTAGAAAAAATCGCAAAAGAAAAAGGTTGCAAATTAATTCATTTAGATACTTTTGATTTTCAAGCAAAGGATTTTTACCTTAAACATGGATATGAAGTATTTGGGGTGTTAGATGATTGTCCAATAGGACATAAACGTTATTATATGAAAAAGAATATATAGTTTAGCATATTCTTTTTCACTAGTGTTCATAAATTGGTAGCAACATCCTGTTGACAAAATTATAAGGAAAATTGATTACCTCCAGGACAAGAAATTGGCATTAAAGTACAAGTAGCTTAATATAAAAGCTACTTGTATTTTTCAAACCATTTCTCACGCCATATTTGATAATTATAACCTTTTACCTGTTTTATAGTTTTTCCTGTTAAAGAAAACACTCCGCCATAGAGTGGTTCTGTATTGTTTGGAAAAGAATAGCCACCGATAATTCTATTGTTATTAACAATTAACCATAAATTAGTTTGATTTTTATCACCATAGCTATCTAGAGGGTGTTTTTTGACTATATAAGAGTATATCAAAAGCTTTTTATCAAAGTACTTATCAGGTTTAATTCTTTGAACACCCCATATACCCATCCAAGGGAGATGACATATATCTTTTTGACGTAATATATGAGATGAAGGCTGACTGCTAGATGATACTACTTCATAGCCTAGATTAATAATATAATCATTCCCGATTTCAATGATATCTTTTTTACTTGTATGTAAGGTGTAGCTAAAATACAGGATTATAACAAGAATAGGTATGCAAAGTGGTATAATATATTTTTTCATTGCGATTCCCCCCTTATTATTAGACGAAAAAAAAACAATAAAGTTTCATAAAAATTGTATAAAATCAATTAAAATGATAAAATAATCGATATAATTAATAGACATTACAAGGAGGTAGAATATGAAAAAGAGAATTTATTTTAACTCACCTGTAGTTTTAACATTTGCTATAACATCTCTTTTAGCACTGCTGATAATTAAACTTACGGATGGACAAGCAAAGTATCATGTTTTTGGAGTATACAGAAGTTCTCCAAATCTACTGTTTTTTGCAAGGCTAATAGGACATGTATTTGGACACGCTAATTTTCAGCACTATATCGGTAATATAATGATGATTTTATTATTAGGACCAGTGCTTGAAGAAAGATATGGTTCACTTGATTTAGCAGTGATTATGGGGATAACTGCGATTATCACAGGTCTAGTGCATATACTTTTATCGTCAAATACAATATTGTTAGGTGCAAGTGGTATTGTATTTATGATGATCATAATGACTTCATATACAAATATAAAGAGCAACAAAATACCTCTAACATTTGTGCTTGTTTTTGTGCTTTATATAGGTAGAGAAGTTATAGATGGTGTTATAGTTAATGATCAGATTTCACACTTAGCCCATATAACAGGAGGACTTGCAGGAAGCTTTTTTGGATATATACTAAACAGACACCATTTTAAGCAGGTTTAAGGCTAGTCTAAAGGAGGTTTTGATGAAAAAATATTATCATGCATATAACGAGAGATATAAACAGGTTCATGAAAAAGGTATACTTTGGTTTTCATCAGACCATACTCCAGAGGTTCATGATTGGATAGAGTATTATGGGATATCCAAATATAGCAATATATGCGAAATAGGATGTGGAGAGGGTAGAGATGCTATCAGTTTAGCAGAAAAAGGATTCAATATTACTGCTGTGGATATATCTAAAGAAGCTATAAAAAAATGCAAAGAACTTTCAAGAGAGAAAAGTATTGAAGTTAACTGGATAGTATCAGATGCTATAGACTTACAAAAAGATGTAAATATGAAGTTTGACTATATTTATTCTATAGGGACACTACATATGCTTGTGGAAGGATAGAAATAGTTTTTTAAAGTCTATATACTCACTACTAAAGCCAAATGGAAAAGTATTATTAGTAAATATGGGAGATGGAAAAGAGGAGAGACAGACTGACACTACCAAAGCATTTGAACTAGCAGAGAGAAATCTAAGATCGGGAGAGCAAATCAATGTTGCAAGCACATCATTTAGATGTGTAAATGTGGATTATCACGGGGAGAGAGCTTAATGACGCAGGATTGAAAATAGAAGAAATTATTCATACAGAAAATAAGGAATATTATAAGTGCATGACTGTATATTTGTCTAAATAAAGAGATATATACTACAGTTTGCTATCTAGATGACTTAGTTATCAATCTAATTATAAATAGGGTAGTGAGCTGTAGTATATTAATCTACTATTCTTTATTTATGAACTGATTCTCAACAAGTTTTCTATAATAATCATGGGTCTTTAATAATGTATTGTGTTCACCATCACCTGTAATCTTACCATCTTCTATAACAATAATTCTATCGGCATTTATAATACTCGATAATCTATGAGCAATACTAATAATAACTTTATTATTTTTGATTATGGATAGTACAGATGCTATATCTTTTTCTGCATGAGAATCAAGGTTTGCAGTAGCTTCGTCTAATAACCAAATATCGCTATTTCTTAAATATGCTCGTGCTATAGCAAGTCTTTGCTTTTGTCCTCCAGAAAGATTCATAGCATTTTCCGACACAACAAAATCAAGCTTATTTTCTAGCTTTAAAATAAAATCAAAACATTGTATCCCTTTTAACCTAGATAAAATTTCATCATCACTTAAGTTCTCGCTTAATCCATATGTTATATTATTGCGAATACTCTTATTCATAATAATATAGTCCTGACTAACATAGCTAATATTTTTACGAAGAGATGATAAGGTATAAGATTGGTAATCTTCATTGTTCACCAATATGCTACCTTCAGTTGGATCAAAGAATCTTTCAATTAAAGAAATAAGCGTTGTTTTTCCAGTCCCACTAGCCCCAACTATAGCAATATATTCACCTTTATTTATCCTTAAACATATATTTTTTAGTATGTCTTCATTAGTATATCTAAAACTCACATTATCAAATCTAATATTATCAACATATTTTAAATTCTTACCACTATATAAGTCTTCTTCTTCATATGATAAAATATCTTTTATTCTCTTTATACTATTACGAGCAACAACCAGCTCTTTTGATTTAAATATAATCAACAATAATGGGACTATCCCTTTTAGGGCATATAAGATATAAGCTGTGAGTTCTCCTATAGTAATTAAGCCCATAGAAATTCTGAAAGATATAAATACAACAATGCCACCAATTATTATAATAAAAGTACTGGCTATGATAGGAGTTACAAATTTTTCCATAGATAATGATTTAATAGTATTTTTAAATGACTTATCAAAATGTATATTAGCCATATCAATCTCAACGTCTTCTGTTCCACTTGCTTTTATGAGGGGCAAACTTTTAATTATATTATTTAAAAATACAATAAAGCCTTTATGATTTTCATACTCTTTTTCGGTAAATTTGGCTAAATAGATATACATAGGTACTATAATAACGGCTAATAAAAGAAGTGCTACAATAATAACAATGGTAATTAATATATCTAAATAAAATATAATAATAATACTACCCAAAAAGTTTATAACAGAGAGTATAATATCAGGGTATGCCTCGAAATAATAAGTACTGGCATTGTTTACATCCTTATCTATGACCTCTATTAACTGACCTGATGAGGTATTGCCTATTCTTTTAGTTTTCAATACCATAATTTTACGAAATACTTGCTTTTGTAAGCTTTGCAATAACATGAACTTTTGTCTAGTTATAATAATTCCCAATAGAGTTTTTACTATATATACAACTATATATATGATTGCATATAACAATAATTGTTTCCGATCAAATCCAGATTCCTTATGATCAATTATATTCTTTATTACAATAGGTATTAAAAACGAAAGTAATGTAGATATAGAAGTTACAAGAAACTTTATGAAAATATACAATTTTTCCTTATTAGATATAAAAGAATTACTTTTCATTCGCACACCTCTTAACACATAATATATTACTACTATTATCACTTGTTGTATTTGAAAATATACAAATCCATATTGCCAGACTGCATAAAAAACTTATATTTATTTTTCTGCTAAAATTAGTTTTTTGGTTATGAAGTGTTCTTACCAAACTAATTAGTTATATTGTTTGAAACTACATATCGTATTGTTAAACTTAGTAATATAACAATTAATATAATGATAAGGTTAAAAGCTTTTCTCATCAAGTCACCCTATTGATAATTTTTTTTAATGTTGCACTTTTAAAGATTAAAAACGATTAAAAGGCTGAACTAATATAGTTAAGAGTGCTACTTTGCTTCAAATACCATATCAGCAATACGCACAGCTTCCTTAGCATCTTTTCCGTAGTAATGAGCACCTATTTTTTTAGCATAAATTTCAGTCAATACAGCACCACCCACCATTATGCTTATAGAATCATCTAATTCTCTAACAGCATTGATGATTTCTTCCATTGAAGGAACAGTTGTTGTCATTAAAGCACTAAGTCCGACTAGCTTGGCATTTTCATCGGTGATAGAACTTATTATTTTTTCTTTAGAAACATCTTTACCTAAATCAATAATTTTATAACCATAATTCTCAAGCAGTATCTTAACTATATTTTTACCTATATCATGAACATCACCTTTTACTGTTGCAAGTATTATAGTGCCTTTAGATATGTCCATATTGCCTGATTCAAGTAAGTGATTTTTAATTGCATCAAAAGCGATTTTTACTGTTTCAGCACTTCTAATTAATTGAGGTAGAAAAATAGTTTCATTTTCATACCTATCTCCAACTATATCTAAAGCTTTTATTAAGTGATTATTTACTATATTCATAGGCTCTAACGTATTTAGTAACTCTATTGTTTTGTCTTCTGCTTTATCTTTCAATCCTTTGATTATTATATCAACAAGAGAAAGAGTTTCATCATTTTTTGTGACAACTTCTAGCGTTGAGTCACTTTTTGAATAGATTGATATGAAATCTTCACATCCATGATCTATATTCGCTAAAACTCTATAAGACATAATTGTATCTTTTAAAAATTTAACAGTTGGATCAGTTATTGGAGCATCTAAACCATAACTAAGTGCCATTGCTAAAAATGTACTGTTGATTAGATTACGGTTTGGAAGACCAAACGAAACGTTACTAGCACCTAAAGTTGTTTTTACGTTATACTTTGATTTAATGATTTTTATAGCATTTAAAGTTTCTAGTACTGCTTTTTGGTTAGAAGAAGCTGTCAATGTCAAGCAGTCTATTAGTATGTTTTCTTCTGCTATTTCGTATTTTTTGGCTTCATTTATTATTTTTTCAGCAATCTCTACACGTTTATTTATAGTTTTAGGTAGACCATCTTCATCTAGAGTTAAACCTACAACTAAAGCGCCATATTTCTTTGCTATAGGTAAAATAAGGTCTAAGCTTTCTTGCTT
Source organism: Clostridiaceae bacterium M8S5 (assembly GCA_029227815.1). Lineage (GTDB taxonomy): Bacteria > Bacillota > Clostridia > Tissierellales > MCWD3 > Abyssisolibacter. Next base: position 489,266 of record CP118523.1, read on the forward strand.
TCCGTTAACTGAATTAATAATTGGTTTACCATTATAGTATCTAACAGCAGTTTCTATTACTTTAGCTTTCATACTATCAATTTGCAAAGGTGTATCAATTATAGATTGAAGTTCAAATATCACATCCTTCATTTTTTGAATCTCGTCAATCCCAGGTATCCCGATATTTATGTCTAAGATATCAGCTCCGCTATCTACTTGCTTTATAGCTTCTTGTATAACATAGCTATAATCATTGCTATTTATAGAAGCTTTAAGTCTTGGCTTACCAGTAGGGTTTATCCTTTCTCCAATAATGCATATTTTTTCATCAACTATAACCGTTTTTGTGCTTGAAGTTGCAGTTGTTAACTTTGAGCTAGATGGTTTTAAAGGCTTTTTATTTTTTAACAAAGTAATAACTTTACTAATATACTCTGGCTTTGTGCCACAGCAACCTCCGAATATCGCACCACCAATATCTGCAATGTCCGCAAGCTCTTGTGCATATTGACATGAATCTAATGAATATCTAGTCTCTCCATTTACTAGCTCAGGTAGTCCAGCGTTAGGCTGTACGATAACAGGTTTATTAGAGTACTTAACTATTTCTTTTACTACGCTAGATATTTGTTTTGGTCCTAGTGAACAGTTTATACCTAAAGCATCTACACCTAGGCCATCAAGAACCTCTACCATCGTCAAAGGATTAGTGCCAGTTAAAGTCCTCATATTTTCTCCAAATGTCATAGTGCAGAAAATAGGTAAATTAGAGTTTTCCTTAGCTGCTAATATAGCTGCTTTAGCTTCATATAAATCGCTCATAGTTTCGATTAAGATTATATCAGCTCCTGCATTATCACCAGCTATAACTTGTTGCTTAAACATTTCATAAGCATCATCAAAGCTTAGCGTGCCCAATGGACTTAACAATTGACCGAGTGGGCCAATATCTAAAGCAATTAGTTGATGTGTGACAGATTTTTTAGCTAGCATTATAGCATTATTGATGATTTCATCTACACTGTAGATTGAATCTTTCAGCTTATATGCATTTGCTCCAAAAGTATTTGTTGTTATTATATCAGCACCTGCATTAACATATGCTTTGTGTATATTTAGTATAGTATTTGGTTTTTTGATATTATATTCTTCTGGTATCTCACCTGCTCTCATACCATAGCTTTGAAGCATAGTACCCATAGAACCATCCAGAAATATAAAGTCTTTACCTAACTTTTTTAGTACATTCATATATATCCCCATCCTTTGTATACATACAGTCTTTACTCAAGTTACAATTGTTACAACTAGTACTCTTTTTTAGTATTTTTTTACCTATACCTATGAAAGCCGTAATTGATTTTCTAGGTATAAGAATATTATTGTCATTGCATGTTAGCCCTATAGTATTACCCTCAATTACCCTTAATATTTTGGATTGATAATCGAGAGACAAATCTCCATAACCAGGACTAAATCTAGAGGTTGTTTTATAGTTTTTCTTGGAAACCATATCTTCTATTGATGAACTTACAAAGTCAGCTAAAGATTCTATTGCAGTTGTAGCACAAGCATCAAAAATGATAGCCTTTGTAAGGTTTGTTTTACTATAATATCGTATTTTATTATCAATATCAATACCTAAAGTAGCACCAATAATTGCGCACTTATCACAATTGCTTAAATGCTGCTTTAAATTTTCACTAACTATTTCCGTATCACATTCATAAAGATAAATATTGTATTCGATGTCTATATCAAAAAGTTTATAAATATAGTTACCACTAGAAATAGATTTCACTTCCTTGATACATTCAGTTATCATGTCCATTGTGTATTTATCAATGTCAGAGCTTTTATATCTAAGATAACGCAAAACTTCATTATGGTCAATATTTAATGGACCAACACGCTTGTTAGCATGCACATTCATCACATACAACTCCTCTTATTGCTTTTATATTATTTAAAATATGACTAGTTGCCTTTGGTTTATTCATAGTATAGATATGGATACCGTCTGTATCCCATGACAATAAATCAATAATTTGCTCGATTGCATATGCTAAACCAGCTTCTCTTAAAGCATTTGGTGAATGTTCGTATTTTTCTATAATCTTTTTGATTTTCTTAGGCAATGAACAACCAGTAAGCTCAATAATCCTCTTAACTTGATTTTTATTAAGAATTGGTAAAACACCTGCTAAAATAGGAACATTAATATTTTTCTTTCTAACTTTATCTTTATACTCGTAGAATAAATTATTATCAAAAAATAGCTGTGAAATTAAAAATTCAACTCCAGAGTCTACTTTCTGTTTTAAGTTATCAATATCTTGGTGTAAAGATTCGCACTCCAAATGCTTTTCTGGATAGCACGCTCCTCCTATGCAAAAATCATAATTTTCTTTAATGTGCTTTACTAAATCAGAAGCATATTTAAAACCATGATTTTCATGGTAGCCTTCTAAAGGATAGTCTCCTCGTAAAGCTAGTATGTTTTTTACTCCTTGTTTATGCAAACTATCTAAGGTGATATTGAGTTCCTCTTTATTTGAAGTTAGACATGTCAAATGAGCCAATGATGGAACATTTGAAATTCTATGAATAAATGATGAAACATCAATCGTTGTATCTTTAGTACTACCTCCAGCACCATATGTCACGCTTATAAAATCTGGTCTTAGTTCTTTGAGTTTGAATATAGTATCATAAATTGTTTCGATTTTTGATTCTTTTTTTGGTGGAAATATTTCTAGCGAAATAAGTGATTTTTCTTTGTCAAACATATCTCTAATATACATTATAATCTCTCCTTTTTTATGAGTAAAGTAATATAAACAATACTATTTATTATTGATGATACAGTTATTTATAAGTAACGAATCTGTTAATTTTGAGTAAAAATAAAACTCTCTTAAGATAAGAGAGTTTCTATTTAAGCTCTTATCATTCGGTTAATAAACCGCTGGTTTTAGCACCTTTACTTGCAGTAGGTTGCTGGACTTCATAGGGCCAGATCCCTCAGTCACTCTCAATAAGAAATATTTAATTGTTTTATAAAATAAAAAAACCTCTTTAATGAAAAGAGGGTTATTATCATCTCTTATCATTCGGCATAGCCGCTGGTTTTAGCACCTTACTTATAGTAGGTTGCTGGACTTCGTAGGGCCAGATCCCTCAGTCACTCTTAATAAGACTATTAAATTATATTAAGTATAATGCAATAAAGCGAAATTGTCAACATATTTTAATAAGCAGATATTTAAAAAGTGAATATAAATGTAGCCAATAAATGTTAAGTTATAAAATAGAATAATATATAAACAAATAAAACTCTTAAGTTTATTGATGTGATGCGTTGTACGCTACATTAACACCCAATCTTTTCAAGAAATAATTAGCAGTATCATAGTAGTTTATTCTCAATCTCTTTAGTGTTAAGAAGTCGTCAGATTTTTTACTAATACCATATGTTGTTTTAACAGCAGTCAAATATCCATGTTTTTTTACTTCATTTATACCATAAACCGTAGAATGACCTGCAGGATAGCAAAAATGAGTAATTTTAGAATCTATCATTTTTTCAAGAATTTTTTTAGACTGAGCAATTTCTTTACTGATTTTGGCGTTACTATTATAATGAAAATCAACATGAGTTACTGTATGACTACCAATCTCCATACCATCATAGAATATTTTTCTCACATGATCTGGAGAGCGAGGAGTATCATTTAATAAAGTTGATGTAATAAGATAAAATGTTCCGCACATTCCTCTTTTAGATAGTTCATTTGCAGCATAATTAAAATGAGAGGGATAACCATCATCAAATGTTAACACTATAGGATTTTTGGGTAGAGGATAGTTATTTTCCCAGTGGTTGTAAAGCTGTGACATAGATATTGTATTATAGTTGTAATCTTTAAGTAAATCAAGCTGTTTACTAAAGTTCTCTCTACTCACATATAGACTAGTTGGACCTTTATATGGGAGAGTATTTATTTCATGATACATAAGTATAGGAATGTTTTTAATATACTCATAATTAGGTCTAGTTAGAGCAGTGGGATTGCTAATTTTATCAATTATAGTTATTACTTCTCCTTGAGTCATAATTTTGTTAGGCTTAAAATGTCCATCTTCAGTTATGTTCATTATACCTTCACTATAGCATTTTAGAGCATTATGATTTGCGGTATCTTTGATATGGCAGCGATAGTATTCATAATTGTCGTAAGTAATGGATATAGAGCTTTCTAATATATTTGCAAGTTCTATTTTAGTGATAGGATCATGATTATCGGAGTATGTTCCTAACAATGTATGTACAAAATTTTTAGTGGCAACAAGGTTAGAATTATCAATAGGAAGTATTTCTAGTTTTGTCTTAGTCAATAAATTTTCATTATTGAGAAAATTATATATATAACCAGCAAAAGCTCCCATGGTAAGCTGTTTGTTCATAATTTCTTGATCTTTTACTTTAAAAAAGATATCAGGAAGATAGCTATCATATATTTTGAAAGGTTTATTATCTTGTTTAGAAATATTTTTAATTAAATTATATGTACTACAAAGTTTGTTATAATTGATGCTATTAGGGTTGTTATTTATCAATATAGAAAATGTATCGAGTAGTTCTGCTACTGATATATGTTTATTTGGATTAAATAAGCCACTTTCATTAAGATGCATTATATTATGATGTATAACATAGTGTATTTGATAGAAATTGGGATTAGAAGATCCAACATCAGGTATTTGGTTAATAGAGTTTAGATTATTATCACTGCTAACATAACTTACCGTTACTGAAAGCAATATTATAACAATTACTAAAGTTATTTTAAGATATCTGAATTTTTTTATCATATGGAAACATCTCCTCAACTTTTATGTTATATACAAATTATATTATACAAGGTTAAATAAAATGTCTGCAACATGGAAAAATATACTATTGACATTTTGATAAGACAAATGTAATATTAAAAGTGTAATATTACATTTGTCTTATTGGAGGGATTAAATTTGGAAAGATTACCTGATGCAGAGCTCACTATTATGTTAGTAATATGGAATTCAAATAAACCATTGACTTCAAACCAGATATTAGATAAGTTACAAAATAAAAAATGGCATGTAACAACTTTGAACAAACTTTTATCTAGACTAATAAAAAGAGGATTTATAAGAGTTGAGGTTGAAGGAAGACCGAAGAAATATGGATATATTATAGATGAGAATGATTATAAAAGGTGGGAGAGTAAAACTTTCTTTAGCAAGCTTCACAAAAATTCATTCAAGAGTCTTATAGCATCTTTGTGCTCAGATGATAAATTAACGAATGATGATATAAAAGAAATAGAAGAATTAATACATTTGCATAAGGAGGACGATGAGTGATGCTTCAAATCTTTTTTAACTATATAAAAATATCCCTTATTGCTTCAACAATAGTATTGTTAATAATAATGGTTACACCGCTAACTAAAAAAAGATATTCAAACAGATGGCGTTACTATGTATGGATAATGGTTAGTGTTATGCTTATAATACCGTTTAATTTGTCTATAAAAAATGCTCCTATAAATATAAAACCTCAAAGTATACAGAATATAGTCATTGGTAGAGATATAAGTGAAAATATAGAACCTGTACAGCCAATAGAAAAACAAGGTGATTATAATGATACTACTCAAAATAGCAGTGTATTTAATATACACCATATCATATGGTTATGGCTTATAGTAGCAGTTTTGTATTTGATAAAAAATTATATATCCTATTTCAGATACAAGAAGGATATCTTTAGGTGGTGTTATAGCTGTGATGATGAGACTAAAAGTGTATTTGAGCAAACAAAAAAACAGCTTAATATAAATAAAGATATAGAGCTGTTAAAATGTGATTATATCAATTCTCCAATGCTTATAGGGTTGTTTAAAACAAAAGTATTAGTATCTAAAGGTGATTTTAGCAAAGAAGATTTAAAGCATATATTTCTTCATGAACTAACTCATTATAGCAGATGGGATATAGGGATTAAGATGTTTATACTATTTGCAAAAGCAATACATTGGTTTAATCCATTTGTTCATATTATGAGTAAAATGGCTAATGAAGATATAGAGATATGCTGTGATTATGATGCTATAAAAAAACAAGACAGCAAAAATGGTAAAGACTATATAAAGACAGTATTCAAAGTAATGAAACTAAATGGAAATAGAAAAGTAATACTTTCTACAAATTTTAATGGAGGTAAAAATAGAATGAAAGCAATTTTAGAATATAATAAAAAGAGAAAAGGTAAATTACTTTTGATTGGAATGATAGTGCTTTTACTTTCATCACAGTTATTGATAGCATGTAATGATTCAAAAAGTGATATAGAAAAACAAAAGCAAGAGAGTAAAGAATATATAATTAAAGATTTAGGATATGCAATCTCATTGCCTAAAAGCATAGCTGATAATGTGAAAATAGATAGGAATGGTGAAACTGTAAGTATAGATACAAAATTTGGAGGTACGTTAGTTTTTATAACTAGATATTCTAAAAAAGATTATCCAGATAGAAAAGCATTAGATAAATTTATTGAGGAAACATCGCCTGTATACTTGATTTACTTAGGTGAAACTGAAAAGGACTATGTGTGCTATAACTTTCCAAGTGATGTGCAATATGACTTAAATGACAAAGCTATGACCAAGAAATATAAGGATTTAATAAAAATGTTTGATGATAAAAGTATAGCATTTAGAGCATTAAGTAAAGAAGAAAGCGACAGTAAAAATATTATAGGATATGTAAAGAAATATGACAAAAATACTAATTCATTAGCTATAGATGAAGTCGAATGGTTAACAGAAGAAGACAGTGACAGAATTAAAGAACTTGGGTACGATATAGATGCTGATTTGCCAAACGGATTTATAATCCATAATGCGGATAATAAAGTTAGTGAATATGTTTTAGATGAAAATGCAAAATTCACTATATTAAAGTATATTGGTAGTGGAGAAGCTGTGTCAGCTGACAAAGACAGTTTTATAAAGAGAGTAAAAGAATGGAAAGAATTTGATTCAGAAGGTATGCTTATAAAGATAACACTGAAAGACAATAAAGTAACAAATGTTATAGAGCAGTATGTACCGTAAATTATTATTTGCAATATAAAATAAAAGATAGCAAGGGACATCCAAAAGTCTGCTATCTTGATGACTTTGTCATCAATCTAAAGAGACATCAAAATGAGATGTCTCTTTATGTTTTTTTAGATATAAGTAATTTCTAGTTTGGAAAACTTGCTATATTAGCGACTTATGACCAACTATATATCACAAATCTTCCAGATTCAAATGGGCTAATAAAAGGTATCTTAACATAACCCGAAACATAAAACTCTTTTCTGTCATAATCAATTCCAAAAGTCAATGAATAGCCATAAAAACTATTACCTTGTGTAAAGTTTATCATAGGATGTGTAGTATTTAGAGTAAAAGAACCTATGTCAAATAAATTAGCTATGTTTGCACTTATATGAAAACTCCAATCATCAGAGATTTCATACTTTACATTGATGATACCAGCGATACTTATTTCTCCTTTGTTACCTTCACTGTAAGCATAAGGCTGATTTTGATATGGATTTGGCTGAAGACTACCATACATGTTGTACATGTCATACATATTATACATAACAGATACTCCTATCTACTAATTTCCCTAAACATTAAAATAGGGTATATGTTCATAATATGAAGCATGTATGATTTTTGTTAATAGTAACAAGAAAATATGAATTAACAATAAGTTAAAAGAATATACTTTCATAGGAGATTATAGAGGAGTCAAAATATGAATGAATTAATAAAAATCTATATCCAGAGATGGGAGTTCTTTGGTGATTTATTGTTACAGCATATTATGCTAACTTTAACATCGGTGTTTTTTATAACCATTATAGGAGTATTAACTGGCATATTGATAACCAAGAGTAAGTTATTAGCAGGTATTGTACTAGCATTAGTTAATTTTTTATACACAATACCGTCTATTGCACTTTTTGGTTTCTTAATCACAATTACAGGCATTGGTAACAAAAGTGCCATAATAGCGCTGATTATTTACGGAGTGCTACCAATTATTCGCAATACATATGTAGGGTTAATGGAAGTAGATAAAGATGTGATACAGTCAGCTGTAGGTATGGGAAGTACAGATAGACAGTTACTATTTAAAATCAAGCTTCCACTTGCACTACCCATCATAATAGCTGGATTTAGGACTATGGTAATAATGACGATAGCGTTAGGCGGTATAGCATCATTTGTTGGAGCTGATGGATTAGGAGTTGCTATATGGAGAGGGATATCTACAAATTATTCTACTATGACATTAGCAGGGAGCTTGTTGGTGGCTTTATTAGCTATTGTAGCTGATTTATTATTAGGTATAGTCCAGAGGAAAATATGTAAAAGAGTTTGATTATGTAAGGGAGGAAAGAGGATGTATAAAAGATTATGCATATTATTGATAATCATATCACTTGTATTCTTAGTTGTTTCATGCAAAAGTGATGAGAAAAAAATAACTGTTGCTAGTAAACCTATGACAGAGCAATTTATAATAGGCCATATGATAACACAACTAATAGAAAGAGGAACAGATATAAAAGTTGAACAAAAGTTTGGAATAGGAGGAGGTACGTCAAACATACATCCTGCAATGGTAAATGGAGAAATAGATATCTATCCTGAATATACAGGAACTGGATGGTTATTTGTTTTAAAGGAAGACTTAATAGATGACACTATTGTTATATATGAATCAGTAAAAGCAAAATATAAGAAGAAATATGATATACAGTGGCTTGGATTATATGGATTTAATAATGAATTTGGATTAGCAGTAAAAAGGGAATTAGCAGAAGAATACAATCTTAAAAACTACTCTGATTTAGCGAAGATAAGTGACCAGTTAATATTCGCTGCTGAATATGATTTTTATGAAAGAGATGATGGGTATCCTAATTTAGCGAAAGAGTATGACTTCAAGTTCAAAGATAAGAAGGATGTAGATTTAGGCTTAAAATATCAAGCTATAGCTGAGGGTAAAGTAGATGTAATCAATGTCTTTTCAACAGATGGCAGATTAAAGGAAAATAATTTAGTAGTATTAGAAGATGATAAAAAATATTTTCCTCCATACTCGATAGCTACATTGGTTAGATCACAAACGTTAAAAAAATACCCACAAATTGAGAAAGTACTTAAGCCGTTAGAAGGTAGAATAAATAATGAGGAAATCATACATATGAACTACTTAGTAGAAATAGAAAAAAAGGATCCAAAGGATGTAGCTATAGAGTTTCTTAAAAGTAAAGGGCTAATACAATGATTGATATAGAAATAAAGAATGTTTACAAAGGGTATGATAATGATAAAAATATTTTAAAAGGAATAAATCTCAAAGTTAAAAAAGGGGAATTAATAACACTGTTAGGGCCTTCAGGATGTGGAAAAACGACTTTGCTTAAAATGCTAAATAAACTGATAGAATTAGATGAGGGAGATATTTTAATTAAGGGAAAATCCATTAAAGTATGGAATACGATAAAGCTTAGAAGGAGCATAGGTTATGTTATTCAGCAGATAGGTTTGTTTCCACATATGACTATAAAAGATAACATTAATTATGTTTTGACTATTACTAAAGCTGATAAAGGGTATAAAGAAAAAAGAGCTAAAGAACTTATAGAGCTAGTCGGACTTAAAAAAGAGTTGTTAGATAGATACCCTAGTCAATTAAGTGGAGGGCAAAAACAGCGTATAGGAGTAGCTAGAGCACTAGCAGGTAATCCAGATATAATCCTTATGGATGAGCCATTTAGTGCAGTAGATGAAATAGCTAGGAATCGCCTTCAAGATGAGCTAAAAATAATACATACTAAGCTAAAAAAAACAATAATATTTGTTACTCATGATATTGATGAAGCTTTAAAACTGGGAACAAGAATTGTAATAATGAAAGATGGAAAAATAGAGCAAAGTGGAACAAAGGAGGAATTAATTTTTAGTCCAAAGACTAAATTTATAAAAGAATTCATAGGTATAAAAGGTTTTAAAACGATATTAAATGAAAATGATATAAAGAATATTTATGCAAAACTAATCAATATTAGTTAGTTAAGGTATAGATAATTTAATATCATATATCAGTAGTTGTAAAGTAACATGATATGTTTTATCACAGGGTTACGAAGTAATGAAGAAAACTTAAAAATTGTCTATAGGTGGTTTGATTGAGAGTGGTGATATTAAGAAACATTCAAATCACCTTTTTTGTGTTGATGATGTTGTTATCATATATTGAGACAGCTTGGTGTCTCAACAAACTTTGTTTTTTATTTTAAGTAAGGTATAATATATATTGATTAATTTTTATAATTGATTAATAGATTCTAGCAACGGATATTTTCTTACACATTATTACATATTGCTTTTTTATATTACTATAATTAATAAAAAATGCTTTCATAATGTTTGTAATATTATTCATAAATTATTTTGTTTAATAGGTGTACAGTATATCTCAATATCATATATGTTCTTCTCTGATAGGACTATTTCTAAATAAACCAATCCTAATAAAAAATTTCCCAACTTCTTTATCAAACTCAATTATAAAAGTAACAACATCATCATAACAAAAAAATTCCTGTATTAAGGAGAAATAACTCTGATATCTTCTTCTACTCTTATTAAAATATTCATAAATGTATGATAAATACTTAACTATCTTTTGGGTTTTATATGCAGTTTATAATAAATTATGCATGTTATATTTCATTTTAATAAATTTGTATGTTTTACAACTATGCAAGCAAAAATAGCATATTTGTGTAAACATTCACGTTTATAATTAATCATAGTTGATTTTATGACAAGAATTGATATAATATAATTAAATTATATTAATATATACAAATTGATATAAATTTTTTTTGTAAAATATATATGTTAAAAAAATAACGGTAACAGAGTATTGGGAGGCTTGACAAATGAGTTATGATACCAAGTTTGATTTATTGACGTTTATTGATTTGATAGATAATATTTATGATGAAATTATGATATGGGATAATAATTATACTGTTTTATACGTTAACAAAGCATGTTACAGGCATTATGGATTAAGGCAAGAAGATATAATAGGTAAACGCCTTGATGAATTTACTGAAAAAGATACTTATTGGACTCCATCAAGCATACCATCTGTATATCGTCATAAGAAACCAATTATTCAAAATCAAAAAACGTTCTTAGAAACAAATTTAGTTACTATATCTGTACCGATACTAGACGAAGAAAATAATGTGAAGTATGTAATTCAAAGTGTTAGAGATGACGATGACTACTTACAGAAAATGTTATCTCCTATTGAAATTACTAAAGATGAAAGTCTTAATTGTGATAACTCTCTAATACATAAGAGTGAAAACATGAAACAAGTAATCAAATTTTCAAAAAAGATAGCAAAAGTAAAAGTACCCTGTATGATACTTGGGGAGACAGGAACAGGCAAGAGTTTATTAGCTAGATATATACATCAAGTAAGCGATAGAAAAGATAAGCCGTTCATAAGCATAAACATGGCTAGTATAAGCCCTTCTTTAATCGAATCCGAGATTTTTGGATATGAAAAAGGTGCATTTACGGGTGCCAACAAACAAGGAAAGAAAGGAATATTTGAATTAGCAAATGGAGGTACATTGTTCCTAGATGAAATAGGTGAACTTCCTATGAGTTTGCAAGCAAAGTTCCTTCATGTATTGCAAGAAGAAGAGATAACACCTGTTGGAAGTATCAAGCCTATAAAGCTAGATGTTAGAATAATATGCGCCACTAATTGTGACTTAAAAAATATGGTGGAAGTGAATAAGTTTAGAGGCGATTTATATCATAGACTCAATGTATTTGAGATTAATATCCCTCCACTTAGAGAAAGAGAAAAAGACCTATACATATTAATATCTCATTTTCTAAATGTATTCAATAAAAAATATTCTAAAAGCTGTAAATTTTCAGAAAAAGCAATGGAACTACTATCGAAATATCCTTGGAAAGGAAATGTAAGGGAACTTTCAAATATCATTGAAAGATGTATACTCACAACTGATACAAATACAATATTGGCAACTGATTTACCAGCTTGCTTTTTTAAAAGAGATAATTTAACTAATAGCACCGATATAGGGAATCTAGAGAAAGCGCTCAAGGCAACACAAAAAAGAATGATAAATGAAGCATATAAAAAATATAAAACAACTAGAAAGATAGCAGAAGTATTGGAGATAAGTCAAACAAAGGCATGTAGATTAATAAAAAAGTATGTGAATAAAAATCAGTATAAGAATAAAATAGAAGTATAGACTTAAACACTTTAGGAACTGTGATATAACAGCTCTTAAGGTGTTTTTGTATATATGTAAATATAGTTAATAAAACTCATTAGTGTATAAGAAATCATTATATTGTATACAGTACAACAAATACTGAGGTGCTGTCTTGTTATATAATTAACATTTTTATTTTTAAAATAAATACAAATATGCAAAAAATTAATTAATAAAACCTAAATAAATACACCTAAAAAATATTTTTTTATTTTTTTAAATAAAAAACCTAAAAATTTTATCCTGTGTTGTGAGAAATGAGTCGTTATTGAAAAAAATGATGCGTTTTCGACTCAAAAGTCAAATGTATTGCAAATACAATATGTGCAAGTGATTTATAACTTAGTTATAAATATAACAATGAATCTTATTTGACTCATATCAGTTACATAGATTACACAAAAGACTAAAGGAATTAGTAAATTGCCTAAAATACGATTGGCATACTTATTGCCTATTATATAGAACGTGAGCTCAAAGAAAATTTAACAATTTCAAAATTAAAATTAATTCATAGAAAGGGGTACGTATTTATGAGACCTTTAGAAGGAGTCAAAATAATAGATTTTACTCAAGCACATGCAGGAAGTTTAGCGACAATGATATTAGCAGATTTTGGAGCTGAAGTAATTAAAATTGAAAGAGCAGGAGTTGGTGACTTAGCTAGATATTGGGCACCTATGAAAAATGAAAATAGTGCTTATTATGCTTATTTGAACAGAGGCAAGAAAAGCATAAGTATAAATGCAGCTAGTGAAGAAGGCAAGGAAATCATTAAAAAGCTAGTTGCAGATGCAGATGTAGTTTGTGAAAACTTCAAGTATGGTAGTATGGAAAGAATGGGACTAAGCTATGAGGAACTAAAAAAAGTAAACCCTGAAATCATATATGCATCATTAAATGGATTTGGTCAAAATGGACCATATAAAAAAGTTATAGGCTTAGATTTACAATTACAAGCTATGAGTGGACTTATGGATAGAACAGGTTTTCCAGATGGCCCGCCAACAAAAGTAGGTGCAGCAATGGGAGACCAATTTAGTGGACACTACATGGCTATGGCTATAAACTTAGCATTAATACATAAGAAAAAAACAGGCAAAGGACAGAAAGTAGATATAGCAATATTAGATTCATTATTTTCTATCCTTGAAGCAGCACCAGTTACTAACTGTCTAAGAAATCATGTTCCACCTAGAGTTGGTAATTCATATCCATCAATTTCTCCATATGATGCACTAGAGACAAAAGATGGATATGTTGCAGTAGGTATATCTACAGATAGACAATGGCAAAAATTCTGTGATGCTCTTAACCTTGGTCACTTAAAAGATGATCCTAGATACATTAACAACGAAAAAAGAGGAGATAACTATGAAACAGGGTTAAAGGAAGCTTTAGAAGATGTAACAAAGAAAATGTCTAAATTTGAGATAGAAAAGATATTAAGAGAAGCTAGATTAGCATGTGGAGCTGTTTACACAGTTAAAGAAGCTATGCAAACAGAGCAAGTAGCTGCTAGAGAAATGTTAGTAGATGTAGAAGATAAAGCACTAGGAACGGTTAAAATGCCAGGAATTGTTATTAATTTAGAAGGGACTCCTGGAAATATAGAACATGGAGCTCCTCTTTTAGGTGAGCATTCAGAAGAATACCTTACTAAGCTAGGTTACACAACAGAGCAAATCAAAGAATTATGTAATAAAAAGTTAATCGAAAGAGCGTAAATCCAAGGAAAGGGGAGAAAAACATGAAGGTATTAGAAGGAGTAAAAGTAGTAGATTTTACACAAGCATACAGTGGACCATTTTGCACTATGCAATTAGCAGACTTTGGCGCTGAAGTTATTAAAATAGAGAGAAGAGGTATAGGAGATCAATCACGTGAGTGGACTCCTATAGAAAACGGACATAGTGGTTACTATGCTGCTATAAATAGAAATAAAAAAGGCATTTCATTGGATATGTCAACAGAACAAGGAAAACAAATAGTTTTAGAGTTAGTAAAAGATGCTGATATTATTGTTGAAAACTTCAAAGTTGGAACTCTTGACAAATTAGGGATTGGTTATGAGGAAATGAAGAAAGTTAATCCAGAAATAATCTATGCGTCAATTTCTGGTTTTGGAGAAACAGGGCCACATAAAAGTCTTGCAGCTTACGATAATGTTGTACAAGCTATGACAGGTATTATGGAGATGACAGGATTTGCAGATGGTATTCCTACTAAAGTGGGACCAGCTATAGGAGATAATTTCACTGGTTTAACTATGGCATTAGCTATAAGTATGGCATATTTAAACAAAATGAATACAGGAAAAGGGCAGAAAATAGATGTAGCAATGTACGATGCAATCTTTGCAATATTAGAAAGCCCAATACTATTTGATACTCTATTGGGAGAGGAATCTACAAGAACAGGAAACGCTGATCCTGCTACTCTTGTTCCATATGATGTATATGAATGTAAAGATGGCTATTTTTCAGCAGGACTAGCAAGTGATAAAGGCTGGCCAACATTCTGTGATGCAGTGTCTATGCCTGAATTAAAGGAAGATCCTAGATTTATAGATAACGAACTAAGATGTAAGAACTATGATGAGTTTACTACTGTAGTTGGTGAATTCTTTATGAGCAAAACTAAAAATGAATTAGAAGAAATATTTGTTGAAGCAGGAGTTCCAAATGCTCCAGTGTTAACAATTCCAGAAATAATGCATCATCCACAAATTAAGGCAAGAGATATGATGTTAGAGTTAGAAGATCCAGGAATAGGTAAATATCTTGCCATAGGTAATCCTATGAAATTAAGTGAAACTCCAGCACAGCTAGTGCATGGGGCACCATTATTGGGACAAGATACAGACTCAGTATTAAAAGATATTGGTTATAGTGACGAAGAAATAAAGAGTTTCCATGAAAAAGAAATAGTTTAATCTAATTTGTTTCAATATGTGCCAGTCACATAATCGACTGGTACATATTGAACAATGACGGCAATATTACTGAGTAGGAGGGATTTTTTTGGCAAAACAGGGTAATAAGAACTTAAGTTTATTTGATAAGTATGAAGTGGTTCTTATGATATTGAGTATATTAGTCATAATTGGTATTGTTACAGGACTTACACTATATCCTGAGCAAGGTAAAGAAGTTGCAAATACAATATTAAACATATTGACTAATACATTTGGATCACCGATGCAGTTGTTTACAGTATTTATTCTATTGTTCTTAATTTGTATATCTTTATCAAAGTATGGGGATATAAGATTAGGAAATGAGAAACCACAGTTTTCAACATTGAGCTGGGTTGCAATGATGTTTTTCTGTGGTAACGGTGCAGGAACTGTTTATTGGGCATTTCTTGAGTGGGGGCATCATTTTAATGCAGCTCCACAGTTAAATGGTGTAGTAGTTAGTGAAGCAGTAAATTATGAGTTGTCTATGGCATATACATTCTTTGATTGGGGTCCATCGGCTTGGGCATTATTATGTGTATTTGTGTTACCTTTTGCTTATCATTACTACATAAAAAAAGATAGCGAGCTTAGATTTAGTGTTCTTTGTAAATATGCACTAGGAGAAAAAGCAGTTAAGGGTGTATTTGGTAAAGTTGTAGATTTTATTTTCATATTTGCAGCAGTTGGATCAATAAGCATAACCGCTGGAACATCAGCGTCTACAGTTTCATCTGCAATAGCTGATTTATTGGGTATACCTCACACATTTATGCTTACTGCTATGGTACTTATAGGAGTTGCACTTTTATATTCTGCTAGCTCACTAGTAGGAATAGAAAAAGGAATGAGAAGAATATCAGATTCAAATGTATATATGTGCATGATGTTACTAGGATTCATTTTAATAGCTGGGCCAACACAATATATTATAGATTCTATAGTAAATTCAATTGGTATATTAGCTACAGAGTATCCAAGAATGAGTTTATGGACTGATCCGATAGCAAGATCAGGTTATCCTCAAGGGTGGACAGCGTTCTATCTAGTTTACTGGCTGACATTTGGGCCTTTCACAGGATTGTTTGTGGCTAAGATATCTAAGGGTAGAAAAATTAAAGAAGTTATAGCCAATATGTTAATAAGTGGTTCGTTAGGATTATTGCTGTTCTTCGGTATCATTGGAGGATATCAACAGTCATTGAGGATTAAAGGTATTTTAGATATACCTAAAATGCTAATAGATGGACAGGCTGCAAATATAGCAACTGAAACAATAAATACACTTCCGTTTGGTAAAATTGTAATGGTTGTATATCTATTTGTAATAATATTATTCTTAGCAACTACGTTAGATGCTGCATCATTTACACTATCATCAACAGTATCTAAAAAGCTTAAGGCAAATCAAGAACCAAGTAAATTTATAAAATTTGTTTGGTGTATAGTGTTGGTAGCTATTCCGATAGCTGTGTCATACATTGGGACAGATATCAATACGATTAAATCTATTGTACTTTCTACTGGTTTACCTTTAGTAGTAATCTTAGGGATAATCTACTATGGTTTCTTACGAGAATTGCGCAAAGATTTTGGAAATGTATCACGTGAAGAGATTCAGAAAATGGGACAACTAAAAGAAACAGCAAAATAAATATAAAGAATGAATGAAGGAACCCACCATGATATATACAGTATCTATATAGTCAAAACAATGTTTTTGGCTGTAAATGCTTATAGTAACATAGATAATCTTATAGTATCAAAAAGGGTACTATAGAACAAAAAAGTGCGTACTTGCACAAATAAAATATACTAGTTAGAATTATATTAAATAATTTGAAAATAGGAATTTTAGATAAAAACTATTGACTTGTTTAGTCAAAGTGTAAAATTAATATTAACTCAAATCGAAACGTAGGAGGTAAGTAAATGAACTTTGAATTGACTAAAGAACAAAAGTTAGTTGTACAAGCTGTAAGAGAATTAGCAGAAAATGAAATAAAACCTATTGCTGCAGAAGCTGATCAAACAGGAGTTTTTCCTATGGATCAATATAAACAGATGGGGAAGATGGGGTTATTAGGACTACCATTTTCAACTGATTATAAAGGAGCAGGTGGAGATTATTTATCATACATTCTTGCAGTAGAGGAAATTTCTAAAGTTGATGGATCATTAGGAATATCTTATTCAGTGCAGACATCATTATGTATGGGAGCAATAAACGCTTTTGGTACAGAAGAGCAAAAGAAAAAATACCTTCCGGATTTATGTACGGGTGAAAAAATTGGATCATTTGGATTAACAGAGCCTAATGCAGGAACAGATGCATCTGGAGTTCAAACTATAGCTGTAAAAGATGGAGATCACTATATATTGAATGGACAAAAGTGTTTTATAACAAATAGTCCGATAGCAGATACATTTGTTATATTTGCAATGACAGATAGAAGTAAAGGGACTAGAGGAATATCAGCATTTATAGTTGAAAAAGAATATGCAGGAATCTCTATAGGAAAAATAGAGGACAAAATGGGTATAAGATCATCTCAAGTTGGTGAAGTTGTACTTGAAGATTGCAGAGTTCCAGCAGAAAATTTACTTGGAAAAGAAGGTAAAGGTTTTGGAATGGCCATGAAAACTCTTGATGGAGGAAGAATTGGTGTTGCAGCTCAAGCATTAGGTATTGCTGAAGGTGCATTAGAAGAGACGATAACATATATGAAGGAAAGAAAGCAGTTTGGAAAGCAACTTTACAAGTTCCAATACTTAGCTTTCAGAATGGCTGACTTAAAAGCTAGAATTGAGCAAGCTAGATATCTTGTATATAAGGCAGCTATGGATAAAAACAATGGGAAACCATACTCAGTATCTGCTGCATTAGCAAAGATGACAGCATCAGATTGTGCAATGTATGTAACTACAAATTGTGTTCAGATGTTAGGCGGATATGGATTTATTAAAGATTATCCATTAGAGAGAATGATGAGAGATGCTAAGATAACACAAATATATGAAGGAACAAATGAAGTTCAAAGAATGATAATATCAGGAGATATGTTTAGATAACATAAATGATAAACAAGGAGGGTAAATAATGAATATTGTAGTTTGTGTAAAACAAGTACCAGATACAAACGAAGTTAAAATAGATCCAGTAAAGGGTACATTAATAAGAGCTGGTGTTCCATCAATAATGAATCCAGATGATAAAAATGCACTAGAAGAGGCATTGAGATTAAAGGACGAAAATGGAGCTAGTGTTACTGTTATCACTATGGGACCTCCTCAAGCAGAAGCTGTATTGAGAGAAGCTATTGCTATGGGAGCTGATGATGCAGTATTGATCACAGATAGAGCTTTTGCTGGTGCTGATACTTTAGCGACTTCAAATGCATTGGCAGGTGCTTTAAAGAAGTTAGACTTTGACATAGTATTTGCGGGAAGACAAGCTATAGATGGCGATACGGCACAAGTTGGGCCACAGATAGCAGAGCATTTACAGCTTCCTCAAGTAACATATGTAGAGCAAGTAACAGTAGATGGCAAGTCACTAAAAGTTAGAAGAGCATTAGAAGATGGTTATGAGATGTTGGAAATTCAAACTCCATGTCTTTTAACTGCAATAGATACTTTAAACAAACCAAGATATATGAATGTGACAAATATTTTTGAAACTTTCAAAAAAGAAGTTAAAATCTGGGATGCAGAATTTATAGATGTAGATAGAGCACTTTTAGGATTGGGAGGTTCTCCTACAAAGGTATTTAAATCAATGACTAAAGAGCCAAAAGGGCAAGGAGAGATTGTTAACTTACCACCTAAAGAAGCAGCAGCTTTCGCTATTGCAAAATTAAAAGAGAAACACTACATTTAGAGACTAGGAGGGATAGATATGAATTTAGCACTATACAAAGGTGTTTGGGTTTTTGCTGAACAAAGAGATGGACAAATACAGAAAGTTGCATTAGAGCTACTAGGCAATGGTAGAGTTATAGCTGATAAATTAGGAGTTGAACTTACAGCGGTTCTTTTAGGTAATAAGATAGAAGACCAAGCTAAAGAATTATTAGCATATGGCGCAGATAAAGTTATATATGT
This sequence comes from Clostridiaceae bacterium M8S5, assembly GCA_029227815.1. Taxonomy (GTDB): domain Bacteria; phylum Bacillota; class Clostridia; order Tissierellales; family MCWD3; genus Abyssisolibacter. The sequence continues at coordinate 508,777 of CP118523.1, forward strand.
TGATGACGAGAATTTGGCTAGATATTCTACTGAATCATATACAAAAGTAATATGTGATTTAGCAAATGAAAAGAAACCAGAGATAATATTTATTGGAGCAACAAATATAGGTAGAGATTTAGGACCAAGAGTATCTGCAAGATTGGCGACAGGATTGACAGCAGATTGTACAGGTTTAGACATACAAGAAGAAACAGGACATTTATTAATGACAAGACCAGCATTTGGTGGTAACTTGATGGCTACAATCATTTGTACAGACCATAGACCTCAAATGTCAACAGTTAGACCGGGTGTTTTCGATAAATTGTCAAAAGATGATTCGAGAATGGATGAGTCAAAAATAGAAAAAAGAGTAGCAACACTAACAGACAAAGAAATGAGAGTTAAAGTATTAGAAGTTGTTAAAGAACTCAAAGAAGTAATCGACATCAGTGAAGCTGAAGTTTTAGTGGCAGGAGGTAGAGGAGTCGGAAGTAGTGAGAACTTTACCAAGCTACAAGAACTTGCAGATGCTTTAGGTGGAACTGTGGCTGGATCAAGAGCAGCAATAGACAATGGTTGGATTGACCATGCATTACAAGTTGGTCAAACAGGTAAAACAGTAAGACCTAGGATATATGTTGCATGTGGTATATCAGGAGCTATACAACATTTAGCTGGTATGCAAGACAGTGACTTTATAATAGCTGTTAACAAAGATGATCAAGCACCTATCATGAAAGTAGCAGATTTAGGGCTTGTTGGAGACTTAAATAAAATAGTTCCAGAGCTAACAGCTCAAGTTAAAGAAAAAAAGTTAGCAATAAATGCTTAATAGCATATTGACTATATAGATTTAATGAACTACAAATAAACAGCTGACAAGCAAGCAGGTGATTTATCTGATTAAATATGCTGAGTTAACTGGAATAATATCAACCCTTTTAAAGTGTTTCAGAACAAAGCATAATAGAATAACCTCTATACAAAAAACTAAATAGTTGTAATAGAATATTTAGGACTGCTTTTTTAGCAGTCCTTAGTCATTTAAGTAGATAAAAAACTAATATGAAAAAGAATTATTTTAGTGGATAAATTAATTAATAAGGAGAGTTAGATATGAGATATGAAGGTGCTGTATATAGGCCACCAAGCGAGGCAAGAAGCCTTATAATACAGGTAACAATAGGGTGCTCGCATAATAAATGTACATTTTGCAGTATGTATAAAGAGAAAAATTTTAGAGTGAGAAAACTTGATGAGATTATTGAAGACTTAAAAGAAATGAGAGAATATTATAAAAACGTGAGAAGGATTTTTCTTGCAGATGGAAATGCATTGGTTTTAAAGACAGAAGACTTAAAAAGTATATTAATAAACATAAAAAATCTATTTCCAGAGTGTGAAAGAATAGGTATATATTCAGCACCAAAAGATATCATAAGAAAGTCAGTAGAAGAACTAAAAGAACTACATGAACTAGGTTTAGATATAGCATATCTAGGTGTAGAGTCAGGTAATGATGATGTGTTGATAGATACAAGAAAAGGAGTAACCTCAGAGCAAATGATAGAAGCAGGGCAGAAGATGGTTAAAGCAGGTATAAAACTATCAGTGATGATAATATCTGGACTTGGTGGTAAAGAAAAATGGAAACAACATGCCTTAGATTCAGCTAGAGTAGTAAGTGCTATTAATCCGCATTATGTAGCACTACTTACGCTATTGATAAACAAAAACACTGAAATGAGCGATAAAATAGAAAAAGGCGAAATGAAGCTTCTTTCTCCAAAAGAAACCATGTTAGAAACAAAGCTGTTCATAGAAAACCTTGAACTTAAAAACTGTGTATTTAGAAGCAATCACGCTTCAAATTATGTAGTGCTTGGTGGAGTTTTACCTCAAGATAAGAATCTATTATTAGAACAAATAGATGAATCTCTAAAAGAGGATTTTGATTATAAAGATGAGTTTTTGAGGAGGTTTTAGCAAAGCAATTCAATAGCTAAGCCAATAGAACTATGAGCAATCACAAGACCTCTACGGATATGAACAACCTATAAATGAACTAGAAGAACAAGGGTCATGCTTTGCAGTGTGGCTCATTATTTTTGTGTGGAAGCATTAAATAACATTTGCTTAACCCTGCGAGAGTAGTGTTTCTTGACTATTTTAATGATGTAGAAACACTACTCTCAATGTCGTTTACAGCAAATGTTATTTAGCTTCTAGTAGGTTTGCTGGTTGTTATTCTTTAGGGTAAGGCGTTGGAGTGCGTGAAAAATACCTATTGTAAAGAATGGTTCATTGGTGAAGGGAAACCAAAGATAATCTTTGCGGTGCAGTAGAGAAGCTGTTTCTAATGATCTAAGTAGAAGCTTTGAAGAAACAGCTCCTCAAATTTACCTACAAGATATCTTTCGCTTTCCCTTGTGACTTTACTTGTTGTAATTTTTATTAACAAAATGGTGAGTAGCCATATTTGATGGTAGAAATAAGACCTACAGAGATAAGCTAAATCACTAATAAAACAACCAATCAAGTTACAAAGAAGCATATCCGTTTTTCTGGAGAAGCGACTTAGAGTGCGTGTTCCTCCAACGTTTCTAAATAATAAAAAGGAACACGTACTATACGGAGTCCGTAAGAAATTAGGATAGGCTTCCACCAATATATGATGAGTAACCAAGAACTAGAAGTTTTTTATCTTAGCATGACTCTAAAGAAAGATACCAAAAACACTTTGAAGCTGAGCTTGTTTTTCGAACGCGACATTGGAAGTTGTAATTTAATATTAATATAATCAAAAAATTACAGCTTACGCAGGGTAAGAAAAGCAATTGAAAAGCTGAGTCAATAAAGTAATGAGCAACTACAAGACCCACAAAGACAAGCTAAAGCATCAACCCCAAATAACCAATTAAATCACAAAGAAGCATATCCGTTTTTCTGGAGAAGCGACTTTGAGGACTTATTCTTACAACGCTTTTGCATAAATAAAAGGAATAGGACACCTATTGAAAACAATTAGGATATGCTTCCCACCACCAGATAAAGAATCACCAAAAACTCTAAAGATTATCCCCATTATTTTTATAAGCACTTAAATCAACCTCAACATCAAAATTATCTGAGTAATTTAATCCCCATTTAAACATCATCCGTAAAACTGGAAGCACAGTTTTACCATATTGGGTTAATTTATATTCAACCTTTGGAGGGACCTCTGGATAGACAGTTCTTGTTATTAGCCCATCAGATTCAAGTTCTCTCAATTGTTGAGTCAGCATTTTTTGAGTTATACCAGGTAGTCTTCTTTTAAGTTGACTAAAACGAAGAACCTTTTCTCGTAATTGCCATAGTATAACACTTTTCCATTTACCTCCGATTAAATCTATAGATAGAGATAACGGACATTGATAAACCTTATCTTTTATCTTTGACATAATTAAAACCTCCCTATAGTTTCAAAATCAATACTATATATCAATTTGATACAATCATTCAAAATATACTATACAGAAAAAATAAGCATGTTTATTATCAAATTATATCATGTATAGAGTGCAAATCAAAGATTGAATTATACAATATTATTAATTGTAACCAATGAAACAAAATGTAATATATGGTATAATAATCTTACACAAACTAATAAATTTAAGGAGTGACTAAAGTTGAAAACAGATGTAACAAGCATAAGTGACAACACTGTTTTAAACATACAAGAAGTTTTTAATCTTATTCAAAATTATAAGTATGAAGAAGCATTTTTATTGTCATCTCAAATAATGAAAAGAAGTGATAGTGGAGACCAATTATTTCATGAATGGGTTAAAGCTCTAGCCGAATTTTATTCATGTGATAAAAAAGAAACAGCAATTGATTTACTAGAAAAAGTAAAGCCCCAAAAAATTGAGAATGAAATTCACTTTAGGATAATTAATTCTTTAATGGGATTTTACATAGAAATTGGAGATGAGCAAAACTTCTTAAAGTACAAGGAAAAATTAATACTTAATCTTCATTTACTTAATATTAGTGAGGTGATCATTATAATTCTTGGTAATATTGGTAATGGGTATTATGAATTTAAAGATTATTCAAATTCATTAGATTTTTGCAATAAAACAATAGCTGTCGCACAAAAACATTATTTATTTGATTTTAGATTTTTTAAAATTATGATGATAAAAATAATGAATCTATTTTACTTAGGAAAATCTGAAGAAGCTATCGAACTAAAAAAAGATTTTGAATCATTACTCAAGTTAGCCGACAAAATGAATCTTAAGAAATATTTAGATAAATCTATGAATAACTATTACGAGGGGGTGAAAAATAATGAAAAAAATACTAACTAAAATTTACAAGTATCCATTATTATCAACTGCTCTTATGTTTACAATAAGTGTTAGTAGGTTCATATATACGTTATCAACTGAATTTCCTATTGACCATTAGTACTTAAAGTATTACTACAATAGCAACAAACAGCACTTATAAATTATTAAGTGCTGTTTTCTTTTGTAGCTTTATATTGAGAGACAATTTGTCTCATAAAAGATTATATAGATAATATTAGAGTGCTTCCTTAATTTTTTAGAAAAAAAGCTAAAGGACAACAAAAAATAGTGAAAAGTTAATGAAATAAATATAAAAAAGAAAACTCTTAATTACCACCATCAAGTAATCTAAACATTATGCAAGTATATTAGGATTGGGGTAAGCTATCTTCATGTAAACCTTTATTTGCACATATTATTTATTATTGATATGATTTTTGCTATATTATATAGTATAGTTAAATATTGAGGTGAGACATATGAATCAGTCAAAAGTAACAAAGCTAAAAATAATAAATAAAAATAACCTAAAACTTAATTGTGTGATAGATATGGTAGAAGAACCAATTGCAATATTGATAATAGTTCATGGTTTTGGAGAATATTTAGAAAAATATGATCATGTGAAAGATGCATTCAATAACCTTGGGTATGGAGTATGTAGATTTGATATAAGAGGGCATGGAATGTCTGAAGGAGAAAGAGGACATTTGGAATTATTTGATGATTTCATAAAAGATACAGATGATATAGTTGATTATATAAAAAGAGAATACGAGGGGATACCTATAATTATGATAGGGCATAGTATGGGTGGATTAATAACAGCACTTTATGGGATAAAGCATGGTGATAAAATATTAGGTCAAGTTCTTTTAGCATCGGCAACATCAGAGCCAAAACAGTCAAGAGGAGTAAAAGGAAGAATACTTAAATCAATAAACAGATTTGCGCCTAAAATTAAAATCAAAAATCCCGTTGCTAGAGATGAATTAGAATTAAAGAGTGTTACACTAAATTTTTATGTTCAGTTTTTAGTACATGCTATAACAATGTTGAACAATAATTTAAATAAATATCGCTGTCCATGTTTTATAATGCATGGAGAGGAAGATAAATTAATAGACAAAAATGCTTCTATAGAGTTTTATAGTAATATATCATCACAAGATAAAGAAATCAAAATTTATGAGGGAATGAAGCATGTTTTGTTGAAAGATATATATGAAGTATACCAAGATATACATATATGGATTAGCAAGAGAATAAACCACAAAGAAAATTAAAGGAGAATATATTATATGAGATATGAAGGTGCAGTTTATAGGCCACCAAGTGAGGCAAACAGCTTAATTATCCAAGTTACTATAGGGTGTTCCCATAATAAATGTACATTTTGCAGTATGTATAAGGATAAGAAGTTTAGAGTAAGAGAGCAAGATAAGATACTTGAGGATTTAAGGGAGATGAGAGAGTACTATAAGCATGTTAAAAGGATTTTTCTTGCAGATGGAAATGCACTTGTTTTAAAAACAGAAGTACTAAAGAATATACTTTCTAATATAAAAGAGATTTTTCCAGAGTGTGATAGAGTAGGTGTGTACTCAGCTCCAAAAGATATATTAGGTAAATCAGTAAACGAACTAAAGGAGTTACATGAGTTAGGCTTAGATATAGCTTATCTAGGTATAGAATCTGGCAATGATGAAGTATTAAAGGTAATAAATAAAGGGGTAACTAGCCAGCAGATGATAAAAGCAGGGCAAAGAATAGTTGAGTCAGGGATCAAACTTTCAGTCATGATAATTTCAGGTCTCGGAGGAACAAGTAAATGGCGAGATCACGCTATTGATTCAGCAAAAGTAGTAAGTGCTATCAATCCACAATATGTTGCACTACTTACATTACTGATAAATAAAAGCTCTGAAATGAGTGAAAAAATAGAAAAAGGTGAAATGAAACTTCTTTCTCCAAAAGAAATTATGTTAGAAACTAAAATGTTTATAGAAAATCTTGAGCTTGAACATTGTGTATTTAGAAGTAATCATGCTTCAAATTATGTTGCATTAGGCGGAGTTCTTCCACAAGATAAAGGCATATTATTAACGGAAATAAATGAATCTCTTAAAGAAAATTTTGATTATAAAGATGAGTTTATGAGGAGATTATAGATATATTGTTTGCAATATAGATACAATTGGATTTAATCAGTTTGTAATATAAGCATAATATATCCCGTGATATACTATTATAGTAATTATTAGAAAAGGGATGGTGAAAGATGATAAAAAAAATATTTATAGTTGGAGTAGTTGTATTGCTTGCTTTTATACTAGCTACAATGAGCTTTGGAGGGTCTGATTTTTATATAGTGCATGACGATCAAGATTACATATATTTAAAACAAAATAATCAGATAACAAAGATACATAAAAGTTTATATCATGATAGAGAATACATGACAAAGCAAGAACAAATTGATGTGTTAAATGAAGCTAAAAAACCTAGAAATTCAGAGATACAAGGAGAGAGTGTGCCGGATGAAAATATAAAAATTATAGACAACATATTATATCATAATGAGATTAAAATAATGGACATTGGTGAGTATATTGACTATAATAATCGATTTTATGAGATATATGAAAACGACAGCATTGCTAGTGAGACTAGAGATAAAAAGATAGATGCAATTAACGAGGGCAAGAGACTTAAAGTAATAAAATTTACAACTAATACGCAAAAGGTTAAGAAAAGTCCAATAAAAGTTTCAGTTTACAGATACAAAATAAATGAAGAGCAAATATTATATAAAATTAGTACAAGTGCCGCGATGTACAACGATTACTCAGTTGCATTAGCTGATATTGTGCTAACAAATAAGACAGGTGATACGATAGCTAAGTTTCCTAGTCCAGAAGGATTTGGTGCTAGAAAATGTTTTGTTAATGATAACGGGATCATTTTCCTTTACGGAAAAATCCACTATGGAGGTATTCACAATGATGGTGGGTCTGTTATTAAAATAGCTTATAAAGAAGAAACGAAACAATACACAATGAAAAATATAAAAGATAGTTTTGATTGTGAAAAATTGAGGATGTTAGGAATATACGAGGGTAAAGCTAAATTTGTATCATTAGTAGAAGAAGGCCTTAGATTTTATGAGATGGGCAAAGATGGCAAAATGGTTAAATTAAATAATACAGTGCCAAAAGAATATGACACTGATATATACTACGGCTGCTATATAGATATAGAAGGAGAAATATTCTATATAGGTAGAGAAAGTAATAGATTGACAAATAGTACTACAGGAGATTTCACCAAACTAAGAAATTATACTAGAGTAAAATTAGATAATGATTTCGTTTGGTTTAATGAAAAGTATGGATTCCCTTTTATAGATGAAAATGATAGAACCCAAGTTCCAATTAGAGTAGTTATGGAGAAATTCGGAGCAACAGTAGAGTGGAATAATGAAAAGAGAGTAGCAATAGTTAAGAAAGATAATATAAAGATAGAAATTCCAATAGATGAAAAATACATACTTAAAAATGGTGAGAAAATTTCAAACGACACAAAAGCTTTGGTAAAATTGGGAAGAACTTATTTACCAATTAGAGTGGTAATGGAAGCTTTTGGATGCGAAGTGAAATATGATAAAAGGTCTAATATAGTAGTTATAAAGACTTGTTTGAATTAGTTAAGTTACATATATATTATGATTTGTGATAAAGTAAAAATAAAGAACTCCTTTCCTGAAAAGAACCATATAAGTAGAAAGGAGTTTTTTATGATTTATGTTAAATTTATATGAGTCATATTACTTGTTCATTGAGTAGTTAAATGGTATAATCTAAACGGTAATCATAAATGACATAAGAAAGGAAGCGTGACATGAGTTTTGTAGAGATATTGAAAGTAATAATATTAGGAGTAGTAGAAGGAATCACAGAATGGCTTCCAATAAGCAGTACAGGACATATGATTTTAGTTGATGAACTTATAAAGCTTGGGGTCAGCAGTGCATTTAAAGAGATGTTTTTGGTCGTTATACAGTTAGGGGCTATATTAGCAGTAGTGGTACTTTATTTCAAGAAACTATTTCCCTTTTCATATAAAGGGAGGTTGCAGGTAAAGCATAGTATAATAATACTTTGGTTTAAAATTATAGTTGCATGTGTACCAGCTGCAGTTGTAGGATTATTATATGAGGATAAAATAGATAAGTTGTTTTTTAACCATAAAACAGTATCAATTACATTAATTATTTATGGTATTTTATTTATTTTGATTGAAAGATTTAATAAGAGCAAACCTAAAATAGTACGATTACCTCAAGTAAGCTATAGGGTAGCGTTGTTTATAGGTATATTTCAGTTACTAGCACTTATACCGGGTACATCAAGGTCAGGTGCAACTATAATAGGTGCAATATTACTTGGAACATCTAGAACAGTAGCAGCTGAGTTCACATTCTTTTTAGCAATACCAGTTATGTTTGGTGCAAGTTTACTAAAAATATTAAAATTCGGATTAGCGTTTTCAGGGAGTGAGCTAGTAATCTTATTTATAGGGATGTTTACAGCATTTATCGTGTCAATACTAACTATTAAATTCTTAATGGGATATATCAAGAAACATGATTTTAAGGCATTTGGATGGTACAGAATAGTATTAGGTATAATAGTCCTAATTTATTTTTACATAAACTAAAAAAGGCATGGTGTAAATATGGTATTTGGGATAATATATTCAATAATAGCAGGAACGTTGATAAGTGTACAATCAGTGTTTAATGCTAGGCTAGGAGACAAAGTAGGTGTAATAGAAGCTACTGCTATTGTTCATGGGGTAGGATTAATAGTAGCTATCGCACTTGCAAGTTTCTTTGGTGATGGAGATATCAAAAAGATAACACAGGTAAATAAGCTATACCTCATAGGAGGCGCACTAGGAGTAATGATTATATTTTCTATTACAAAAAGTATAGGAATACTAGGAGGATCTTTTTCTATTACAATACTGTTAATAGCACAACTAATAACAATAACCGTTATAGATTTATTAGGGTTATTTGATACTCCTAAGGTCCAATTTGATTATACAAAACCACTAGGAATATTTATAATGATAGTGGGGATTGTAGTCTTTAAATTAAAGGGATAAAATATGAAGCTATAAAACATACATAAGTTGATTATAGTACACAATAGAAAAATGGCTATTTAAGACCTAAATTAAAGGTCATTTTTTTATGGGTAAAATGTCAATGGAACAAGCTTTTGGGTAATTTACTCTTAATTTGATTTTCAGAGAGGGAAGCAAGGGGGGAGTATAGAATATAATCCTTATCAGATAGACCAAAAATGTTTCGGTACTTATTATTTTGGGGTTAATATTTACTCAGAATGTAATAGTAGTTTAAATCCTTACTGGGGTAATGAAGATACATATAAAGAACGAACATTTAAATTTGATGTTGTAGAAAAATAACATACCAAGATTTAATGATAGGAAGTGAGAGTATGAAAAAACAGTATAAGATTTTAATCTCAATAATGGTAGTCATAATACTTATTTTATGTTCACTGAAAATTATAGACAAACGAAAAATAAGAGAGTATGAAAATTATCTTACGTATAAAATACAAGAAGAATTTAAAGGATTAGATTCATATTTTATGCATTCGTATAATATATTAAATTCTATAGAAAATGGTGAAGAAATCCCAGTTGAATATGTGCGAAAAGTTTTGATTGAATCAATGCATATTTTTTTATATGAGCTTCAAAAGATGGATCAGTTAGTAACATTATCTGATGAAAATAATAAAAATATTATGAAAAAGAAAAATTGGGATTGTAATATAGATTATATAGAAACAATTTTTGAACATAGCTATAAAAAGTTTATAAAGGAAGGGACTGAAAAAGTAAGTAAAGAAGATTTTATTGATAAAAAAGCTATAAATGATTATTACCATATTGTCAAAGATTACATCAAATATAAAACTGAAAAATATGACAATGATAGTGATGATTTTAGATTTATACTAGAATTTAAATTCAAAGATAATTCATGGATTTATTTCTATAATGACGTTAACCAAATAATTTACCAAAAAATTTAAAACTTCTATACGTTATATATAAAATCGAGAAAGGATATTTAATCTTATCTCGATTTTATATTTTTTCATCTAAATACACTATCGTATAGTTTTTTTATGCTAAGTTGTTTTAATTTGAAACCGATACTATTGTCACTATTAGATAAATTATATTGCTACTTTAATGGCGTAAACTGTAATTTTTTTACCCTAATTTCATTGCCCTAAATATTTCAACCAATAGAGTTATTAGGGAAAATAAAAGATGTTTCTTGTCGGCGAATTTGAGAGGGCATTTATACAAAGCTTCTATATAATTATCTACTGAGCCAGTAAGATTATCTTTATTTTCCCTTTTACCAATGAATTTCTCTTTACAATGAGTTTTTCTTACTTACTCCAAAGGTTTACCCTAAAGAAGAATAATAAATAAACCTACTAGAAGCTGAATGACATTTGCTGTAAACGACATTGAGAGCAGTGTTTCTACATTATTATATAATCAAGAAACACTACTCTCGCAGGGTTAATCAAATGTTATTTAATGCTTCTGCACAAAAACTTACGAACCATACTCACAAAGCATGACCTAAGTACTTCGCTGCTTTGCGTAAGCTTAATTTTTCGTAATAGTATTAGACTTTTAAAAAATACTAAAAAGAAAACTATAAGCATATTTTTATTTGCACATTGATAAAACTTTGCAACAATATTACTGTATAATAATAGGTGTACTATGTCTAATAGGAGGAATACAATGAAAAATATATTAGAGAATAAAAAGATTGTGATTGTAGAGGATGATATAAATATAGCTAAGTTAATTAGTAGAGTTCTAAAGAAAAAGCAAGCTTTTACATATATATTTACAAATGGAAAAGAAGCGTTGTCATTTGTAAAGAAAAGCAAAATAGATATGGTTTTGTTAGATATTATGTTACCTGATACCACAGGATTTGAAATGTGTAGTAGGATTTCTAGTATCTACAGTATACCAATAATAATGATTACAGCAAAATCACATATTGATGATAAGATAAGAGGATTAGAACAAGGAGCAGATGATTATATTACTAAGCCTTTTCACATAGCAGAGGTAGTTATAAGAATAGAAAAATTACTAAAAAGAGTACATGGTAGTAAAAAGATACATAGTTTAATGCAAATAGCTGACAATATAGTACTTTTAGAAGAAGAGCATAAGGTAAAAGTTGATAACAAACATATAAAGCTAAATCCTAAGGAATACGAACTTCTAGTTTTTCTTATCAATAACAGTAATCAAGTACTAACTAGAGAGCAAATATTAGATAAAGTATGGGGAATTGATTTTTATGGTGATATCAGAACCGTTGATGTAAATGTTCAAAGACTGAGGAAAAAGCTCAAACTGACTAAAGAGAAGTCATTGATTGAGACAGTATTTAAAATAGGATACAAAATGAACATTAGTATTGGAGATTAGTATGAGGATGTCAATAAAAACAAAGACTTTTATGTTTTATATTATAATTAGTGTTGCAGTATTTTTAAGCTTTAATGTCATAGTTACAAGTAAGCTTAAATCCAATAATAAAAAAATAGTAATTAACGATATGAAAGAACTAAAAGAAAGAACACTGAATTATATAAATGAAACAAGAGTATTTTTAAATAAAAATGTAGATTTTAAAAATAAAGATGCAGTAAAAGAGTTGCGTTTTGATCTAAGTGAGAGTTTTAATGAGCAATTGATTATATATATAAATGGAGAAACAATATCAGAATTTGCCCCACTGTATTTAAACTATGATTTTAAAGAGACCAGTTTCTTAAACAAAGATGAAAATATAGTAGCCTTTGATATAAATTACTTTAAAGATAAAGCAGTAGTTGATTTTCCAATAAAGTTAAATAAAAATAATACAGATGTAGTAATAAGGTATTTTGTTGATTATACAGATATGCTAATTACAGAAAGAAAAATACAGACTGTCATATTTGTACTATCATTTGTATTTTCACTATTAATAATAATCCTATCAATGGTAAATTCAAATAATTTACTAAAAAAGGTATTTAAGATTAAAGATTTTACTAAGAACATAATAGACAATGATTTTAGTAGTGAGCTATGTATTTCATCAAAAGATGAAATGGGAGAGCTATCAGATGATTTAAATGAGATGAAAAAAAGAATAAGTGAGCAGATAGAGACTATAAAAAAAGATAGAGATGAAATAAAGAAAATAAGTAGTTACAAAAAGACGTTTTATGATAGTGTAACTCACGAACTAAAAACTCCTATTACAAATATAATGGGATATTCAGAATTATTACTGGAAGAGCTTGATGACGACTTTCATGATATTGAAGCGATTAAAATCATAAACCAAGAGAGTTATAGACTATTAAAGTTGGTCAAAAGTATATTAGATATGTCTTTTTACAATGAAGTTAATTTATATAAAAATAAAGAATTATTTGATTTGAATCAATTAGTAAATAGCATTACCTCAAAAATGAAGTTCAAGGCAAATAAATTTTCGGTTTCAATTATAAATAATATACATGAGAAGCTAATTATAAATGAAAACAAAGATGCTATTAAAGCTATATTGATAAATCTTATTGATAACAGTATAAAGTACAATAAAATGAATGGAAGCATAACTATATCTGCAACCAAAATAGACAATAGTATAGAATTATCTATAGAAGATACCGGACTTGGTATATCGAAAGAAGATCTTAATAAGATATTCAAACCATTTTATAAAGTTAAGGAAGTAGACAATTATTTTCAAAGTAGTGGCTTAGGCCTTGCAATAGTAGATAGTATTGCGAAATTAATAGGTGCTAAAATAATAGTGACAAGTGATATAGGTATCGGAACAATCATAATAATAAAAATTCCATTTGATAAAACTCTGCAATAACTACCGTATATAATTAATTTGAAATACTCATAAAACTTTAATTGTAAATCATTTATGAATATTTAACTAAGTTTTAAATTATGAAAGAGAGGTAGATAGGATGAAAAAATGGAGTAGCATTATATTAATGATGATGATTTTAATAGGAGGAATTTATGTAGCATATATACATGAATCTAAAGCAGAAACAGTTATTATTGAAAAAAAAGAAGATAAAAAACAATCAATTACAATTGAAAGTAATCCTATAGATCATTTGGATAATGATGAGATAAGATCTAGAAAAAATATAAGATACATAAAAAACCAAAGTACTATGTCTTATGGTAAATTAGATAAAGCAATAGGATGGAGAAAAGACAGATTAGTTGTTTTTGAATACAAGCTATGTGGTAGATTTGAGAGCACATTAAAATTTGAAGAATATGAGATAAAGGACAATCAACTTAAAATAGTAGATAGCTATGATTTTGAGATTAAAACAGAAAACGATTACAAAAATCAAGTGTCACATTATAGCGATACTCTAGTATTTTGTGATACAGAAATACTTACAAAATTATCGCCAGACGGCGAAAATATACTAATATCAATGGAATACCTGCAGCCAAAAGAAAAGGGCGATAAAGTAAAGGTCTTCAATAAAGGAATAAGCTATATCTATAATATAGAAAAAAGAAAACTTACAAGAATATCTGATGATGTAAGGTATGCAAAATGGTCACAAGATGGAAAAAGTGTATTCGGCGAGCAATATATTATTGTAAAAGCTGAGAAAGATAGTGATAAATATTGTAAAGATTTTGAGGCAAAGATATATAAACACAATGAATACGTTGTAAAAGACATGAAGATAAACAATATTATTAATAATAAAGAGCTTTTTGATGAGTGCTATGTTTCAAAAGATGTGTATGATAATATACTAAATAACCGTGAAACTATAGAAAATTTAAAAAAAGAAGCTTTAACAAAAAGAAGAATACTATTTGAAAATTCAAGAAAAGCCAATGAATCAGGTATAGAAAAAGACAAATCAAGCTTTCAGAAGTGGATTCAGGATAGAGAAATAATTGGTATATATAAAGGTAAATATATACTTGATTCTGTTAAAGGAGCTAATAGTATAATACAAATAGATAAAAAGAGCAAAGAAAGAGATATAACCATTGATAACGAATTTATAGATCATGCTATAGTTGTTGACAATTTATTAGTTTATGGTGGTAGTTATAAAAACAGAAACGGAGTATCATTAAATACTTGTAATCTTGATACAAAAGAAAAGAAACTTTTATATAAGGGTTGTGTTACAGCATTTGCCTATTCAGAGGAGACTAATAAACTTGCATTTTATGATAATGATAAAAAAGAGTTATTTATTGGTGATTTTATAAAAGGTGAATTAACAAATATCAAATACTATTATACTGCAAAAAACAATATTTTTAATTTGTATTTTTCAAAGAATGGGAAGTTATATGCAGAATGTTCGAGTGAATATTATGATTTGATTATTGATTTAAAAACTGGTAAAAAGATATATATAGATGACAATTTCTCATAATTAACCACAATTTCACACAATCTCATTATAATTCTTACATATTGTGTGTTTATAATTACTGTATAGCAAGAAATAAAGCTATACAGTTTTTAAATTAATGGGAGGTTTTATAGTGAAAAAGATAGTATCATTAGGTTTAAGTGTTTTAATATCAGCAAGTATGTTATTACCTGCAAATGCAAGTGCATGTAATCATAAGTATATGACGAATAGTCAAAGGCCGCAATACAAGAATACAAGGGTTTATTGTAAAAACACATATCAAAATAGAAACATAGACAAAAGTTATTTAGTAAAAAGGATAAATGGGTACATGAGCAAGGTTGAAGAAGCTCGAAAAAATGGCTGGATAAGTAAAGAAGGCTATGAAATGATAAAAAGCTTTTTAGATAAAAAACTTGCGTATCTAGAGAATATGGATAACTATACACCAAAAAAACAGAATAAACCTATACCAAAAAAAGATGAAAATGTGGAAGATAAGAAAACAGAAAACAAGGAAACAGAAGACAAGAAAACAGAAGACAAGAAAACAGAAGATAAAAAGGATAATAAAAAGGAAGATAAAAAAGATAACATAAACCAAGGCTTAACAGCTAAAGAACAACAGATGGTTAATTTGGTTAATAAAGAAAGAAAAAATAATGGATTAAAACCATTGATTGTAGATATTAAATTGACAAAAGTAGCAAGGGTGAAATCTCAAGATATGATTGATAAAAACTATTTTGATCATACTTCGCCTACTTATGGTAGTCCGTTTGATATGATGAAAAAATTTGGTATAACCTTCATGGCTGCAGGAGAGAATATAGCAGGAAATCAATCAGTTGAAAATGCACATGTTAGATTAATGAATTCACCAGGACATCGTAGAAATATACTAGATCCAAACTATACACATATCGGTATAGGAATAAAAGATGGTGGTAAATACGGATCAATGTTCACTCAGATGTTCATTAAAAAATAATTACAATACCATTGAGATTGTGTTACAAAAACATTACAATAAATCGAATATAATTAATCTTATGTTAAAGTATTGTTTCTCCTAATTAAATACGATTAATATCGTATATAATAATTATAAATTGTGTTCATTATTTAAACTTATTTATTGTTAAGGGTTGTCTTATATAAGACAACCCTTAGGGCTGTTTCATAAATAGTTAAAATAACACAATGAGACAGTCCTTCAGCTGTTGTGAAAGCAACTATTCGTTCAAAAAGTCACTTCCTACTAATAGACAACATAAGGAGGTTATTATAATGTTTAATGTTTACTTAGTAGAAGACGAGAAAAATCTCAATGATATATTAGCATTGTATTTAAAGAATGAAGGTTATAATGTAAAGAGTTTTGTAAATGGCGAAGATGCACTTGAATGTGTTAAAGAAGATGCTCATATCTGGATACTAGATATTATGTTGCCAGATGTTGATGGGTATGAAGTATTAAAGGAAATCAAGCACTATAATAAAAATGTACCAGTGATATTTATATCTGCAAGAGATACAGATTTAGATGTTATCACAGGATTGCAAATGGGAAGTGACGATTATATTTCAAAACCATTTTTACCTATGGAGTTAGTAATACGAGTAAAAAAATTACTTGATAGAGTCTATAAAAACGGTTCAAAAAATATTATGTTAATTAATAATAGTTATAGAGTTGATTTTGACAAAAGGGTAATTTTTGAAGACGAAAAGGCGATAGAACTTACTTCAAGAGAGTTTGATTTTTTGAGTATAATGGTAAAAAATAAAAACAATGCTCTTTCAAGAGAATATCTATTAGAAAAGGTATGGGGCTTGGATTATTTTGGAAGTGACAGAGCTGTAGATGATTCAGTTAGAAGAGTAAGAAAGAAATTACCAAAACTTAGAATAGAAACTATATATGGTTATGGCTATAGGTGGTGTGAGGAATGAAAAGAGCATCACTAAATATAAAATTAATGACAGCATTTATAGGAGCGATATTATTTTTCTTAGTAGTTAGTTATGTACTCCTAATAGAATCCTTTAACAAGTATTACTACGAAGATATTTATAAAGTATTAGAAGATAACAGTGATTCAGCAAAAGTAATTACTGATATACAAGAATTTATTAACAGTAGTAATAAAGATAATAGAAGCATTGAGAGAATTTATTGGATTAAAACCAATGGAGTATTTGAAAGAAAGACAAAAGAAAGTTCAAATAATTTAACAGAAGATATTATAAAAAAAATAGAAGATAGCATAATAAAGCAAACACAATTTACAAAGAGATATAGTATAAGTGTTGAAGGGAGAAAATTATTTTATATAATTAACAAATATGAAACAAATAGTAATATGTTAGAGTCAGAAGAAGTACTAAAAGATCAAAAGGGAAATGACATAAATACACAAAATATAAATACAAACAAAAATGGTCTTTACAGAGCTACACTTAGATGGGAACCACTAGATGATTCCTTAAAAAAACAACTGTATAGACAGCTATACAAATGTCTGTTAATAGCATTTTTAGCAATGCTGATAGTATTTTTCTTCTTATCTGGTTATATAACAAGGCCATTAGTAAAACTAACAAAGTCTGTAAAGCGTATATCAAATAGAAAATTCGATAAGCCAATAGATATTGACAGAAACGATGAAATAGGATTTTTGGCAAAAACCATAGAAGATATGAGAAGAGAATTATTAGCGCATGATGAGAATCAAAAATTTAGGATGCATGCTATATCCCACGAACTAAAAACACCTACCATGATAATTCAAAGTTATATTGATGCATTAAAAAGAGGAATATTCCCAAAAGGTTCAAAGCAAGCTTCGTTAGATGTTATTGATGAAGAATGTAAAAGGCTACAAAAGCTGGTATCAAATCTTTTATATATTCAAAGACTTGATTATATTGACAGTGAGATTAAACATAGAGAAGAAATAAGTTTAAAGAAAGTAATAGAAGAAGTAAGCAAAAATATGCTAATAGAAATTATGGATATAGAAGTCAAATTAAAACTAAAAGATGTTAAAATACCTGCAGATTACAATCATATTAAAATAATAGTGGAAAATATACTAAACAATCAAATTAGATATGCAAAGTCTATAATTAAGATTTCTATAAAAAATATAAATAACAAAATAGTATTAGAATTTTATAATGATGGAGATAAACTTGTAGATAAAGAGAATATTTTTGATATATTTAAAAAGGGGACAAAGGGACAAACGGGTCTAGGACTTTATATAGTAAAAAGACTTGTGACTATAAATGGTGGTAATATAAGTGCACACAATGAAGCTATAGGAGTTACTTTTAGGATAGAATGGCAAATTGACAAAATCCACGCTTAGTGCTAAAATATACCTTAAATGGATACAAATATTTTTGTAGGGGGGATAACTTTTGGCAAAAAACACTAGAGGTAAAAACGTTAAAAGAGAAGCTGGATGGAGAGGAACATGTCCACAGTGCAAAAGAGATGGTGTAAAGTTATTATGGACTGGAGATAATGAGCAACAAGTATGTAAGATATGCGGAAACGAGATAAAGTAATCAACAAGTGTATTAAATAACGATTATAGATTAAATAATATTTTAATAAACTTTTTAACTTGAAATAACAAAATGTACAAAATTACAGGCAAAAATAAAGGTTGCCTGTAATTTTTTTGCTCTCATGACAAATAGATAGTAAAAATGACGACAATTACACATGATTGCACAAAATTACACATGATTGTCCTTTTTTTCACATATTATAAATACAATTATTCCATAATTTACGTATATGCTTAAATTATAGTAATAAAAATACAATATCAAATGGAGGGTTTATATGAGAAAAAAAGTGTTATCAATCGGATTAAGTGTTTTATTATCAATAAGCTTATTAGCACCTAATATTTCTAAGGCAAGTGAATCAAATCCCAAAACTGATGAAACAAATAACAAAAAGTATGTAGTTACAAGAGCATACGTTCCTTTTAGTTCCAACAGAATATCTAAAACTATTAAAAAGATAACAGAGACAACAGCTGATTATATGAGAGTATATGAAGAGAAATTTCAAGAATTATACAGAAAGACATATACTAATATGCTAACAGAGCAACAGAAAATTCTTGAATACTATGAAAGTAACTTAAATATAGTAGAAGATGTATTTAAAGTAGTAGATTTTCCTATTCCAGAGATACCAGAAGTTGATGAAGAAACACCAGAGGTAGACGAAGAAACACCAGAAGTTGATGAAGAAACACCAGAAGTTGACGAAGAAACACCAGAAGTTGACGAAGAAACACCAGAGGTAGACGAAGAAACACCAGAGGTTGATGAAGAAACACCAGAAGTTGATGAAGAGACACCAGAAGTTGATGAAGAAACACCAGAGGTAGACGAAGAAACACCAGAGGTAGACGAAGAAACACCAGAAGTTGATGAAGAAACACCAGAAGTTGACGAAGAAACACCAGAAGTTGATGAAGAAACACCAGAAGTTGATGAAGAGACACCAGAAGTTGATGAAGAGACACCAGAAGTTGATGAAGAAACACCGGAAGTTGATGAAGAGACACCAGAAGTAGACGAAGAGACTCCAGAAGTAGACGAAGAGACACCAGAAGTAGACGAAGAGACTCCAGAAGTAGACGAAAAGACTCCAGAAGTTGATGAAGAAACACCAGAGGTAGACGAAGAAACACCAGAGGTTGATGAAGAAACGCCAGAGGTTGATGAAGAAACGCCAGAGGTAGACGAAGAAACACCAGAAGTTGACGAAGAGACACCAGAGGTGGACGAAGAGACTCCAGAAATAGATGATACAGATGTTGAAGCTCCAACGGTAGAAGAACCAGAGGTAGAAATACCAGAAGAAATAGAAGAGGAAGTAGAAGAAAATTTGGTAGATACAATAGATACTACATTAGAAAATATTATAGAATGAACAAGTAAATACAAAATATGATAATATTTTAAGCAAATTTTAAAGTTAATTAAGAATAGTAAGCCTGTCTAGCTAATAAATTTATTCTTAATAAATATACTATTAATCTTATAAAGCAAAAGTTTTAAAGAAGGTATACAGAGCGGTATATCTTCTTTAACTGCATAAAAATAAATTATAAAATTTTAAGCAAAAGGGGGATAAATGTGAGTAATATTTATTTAGTAGAAGATGAAGAAAATTTGAATGCTATATTAGCTTTGTACCTAAAAAAAGCAGGTTACAACGTTAAAAACTTTACAAGAGGAATAGATGCAGCAAAACATATAAAAGATGATCCACATTTATGGGTATTAGATATTACTTTACCATGTATCAATGGGTATGAATTATTAAAGAAGATAAAAGAATACAATCCCAATACACCCGTTATATTTATTTCAGCAAGAGATACAGATATGGATATTATAACAGGGTTACAACTTGGATGTGATGACTATATATCTAAGCCGTTTTTGCCTATGGAATTAGTAATTAGAATAAAAAAACTTCTAGAAAGAATTTATAAACAAGAAAGAAAAAATAGTATGGTTATTAATACTTGTTACAGATTAGATTTTGATAGGAGAATGATATTTGAAGGGAATCAGCAAATAGAGCTTACTTCAAAAGAATTTGATATTTTGAAAGTAATGGTAAAAAATAAAAACATCGCTCTTTCAAGAGAGTATATATTAGAAATGGTATGGGGGTGTGGTTTTTTTGGTAGAGATAGAGTGGTAGACGATTCTGTAAGAAGAGTTAGAAAGAAGTTACCCCATTTAAGGATAGAAACAATATATGGATATGGATATAGGTGGCGTAAAGGTTAAATATTTTAGGAGAAATAATATACTTTAGTAGTTAACAATTTTATACTAATCCATTGTTCAATAGGATTATATAAATCAAAAAAGGTTGAATCATAAAAATATCGCCTAAGTTATTGACATACAGATAAAAACCTGTTATGATTAATCAAACAAAACACATATGTATTTCGTACGAATACATTAAAGGAGAAATTATATGAGAAAACAACCAATAATAGTAAAATTATTAATAGGAATAATAGCAGGAATACTTATAGGAATGTTATGCAAATCAATTGATGACTATAGAATAGGTCGATTGTTTGTAACATTCACAGATTTATTTGCTAACTTTTTAAGCTTCATAATTCCATGTATAATATTAGCATTTGTTGTACCAGGGATTGCAGATTTAGGTAAAAAATCTGGCAGAATGTTATTAATTACAGCAGGGATAGCGTATTTATCAACAATATGTGCTGGACTATTAGCTTACTTTGCAGGTATTTCGATATTACCAAGAATTATAAAAGCAGCTAATATTGTAGAAGGTGCTGATATACAGCTAAAACCTTTTTTCTCAATAGAAATACCTCCCGTTATGGGAATAATGACAGCACTTATTATGTCATTTATGATAGGTCTAGGATTAGCCCATATTAAAGGAAAAACACTAGCTGGAGTATTTGATGATTTTCAGCATATCATTGAACTAGTAGTAAAGAAAGCTTTGATACCTTTTGTACCAGTATATATAATTGGTATATTTGTAAAATTAACAGTTTCAGGGAAAATATTTAACACACTAAAATCATTCTCTTCAGTATTTGTGATATTAATCGCGCTACAGATATGTTATTTGTTGATTCAGTATACAGTTGTATGGTTCATCAGTAGAAAGAATCCTTTCATATCGCTAAAAAATATGTTACCAGCATATATGATGGCACTGGGAACACAATCATCAGCAGCAACTATACCTATGACGTTACAGAGTGTAAGAAATAATGATGTTTCAGAAGATGTATCAAGCTTTGTAGTACCACTATGTGCAACAATACATCTTGCTGGAGACACAATAGCGTTGGTATTGACATCAATGGGAGTAATGCTACTAAATGGGGTAGATCCAACACTAGCGGAGTTATTACCTTTCATATTTATGTTAGGAATCACGATGATAGCAGCACCAGGTATACCTGGTGGTGGTGTATATGCAGCACTTGGATTACTTCAAGACATGTTGTTATTTACAAAAGCACAACAAGGTATAATGATAGCGCTTCATGCAGCACAGGATAGTTTTGGTACAGCTACAAATATTACAGGAGATGGAGCAATAGCTATTTTAGTTGATACTATAGCTAAAAAAAGAGCAAAAAAATAATAGCAACAGTAAATTTACATGCCTTCAAAACAATGATAAAATATTAGATATAATAAATATCATTGTGGGGGTGAATAGTGAATATAAAAAAAGCTATAAGAATAATATTGATGATATTGAGCGTATTGATTTTACTTAATGGTGTATTTATATGTTTTGTTTCGAACTTTAACTTAGGAAATATTACGACGCTTTTATTGGGAATAGTGTTGTTTGCATATACAACCTTTTATAAAAAAGTCAATGAGTTAAGCAAGAATGGTGTATTAAAATGGCTTAGGTATATATGCATAATGGGAATTGTATTTATGATAGGTGTCACTACATTTATCGTAGTATATGGCAAGACAGATACAGCTGAGTTTAATGAAGATGCAGTAGTAGTTTTAGGTTGTGGAATACAAGGAGAGAAGATTTCAGGACCACTATATTTTAGGTTAATAAAAACGGTTGAATACTATAGCAAAAATAAAAGAGCTATCATAATAGTTAGTGGTGGACAAGGACCAGAGGAAGATATCACAGAAGCCGAAGCAATGAAAAAATATCTTGTCTCAAAAGGAATACCAAAAGAAAAGATATACAAAGAAGAGAAAGCAACTAGCACATATACAAATTTTAAGTATTCAAAAGCAATATTGGATGATATATTTGATAAAAACTACACCATAGCATATATAACAAATAACTATCATTCATATAGAGCAGGAAGCATAGCTAAAGAACTAGGCTTAAATGCTAGAAGGTATAATGCTAGTGTAGCATATGTTTCAATAATACCGACACATACAAGAGAATTTTTAGCAGTGTTAAAGCACTGGGTTATAGGCCGTTAATGTAACTAACATAGGATTGATGATATCAAGTAGTAGACTGTAGTGGTAGTGATAAAATTGAGTAGCAGAGCTTACTTAGAGGTAAGTGAGCAACGGAAATTTTAACACGGGCGCAGAAATTGGGCTTTTGTCTACAGTCTGAAGAGAGATGTCTTATAAGACATCTCTCTATGAGTTTATCTACGTTTGCCTGATATAACGAAGCCTTCATATGCTGCGAAAGCATAAAATAATACATCAATTTTATCAAAAGTTTCTTTCAATAAATAAAGAGTGTCATCAAAACTTAGATTTTTTATAACTTCCATATAAGACATATCGAATTGTTTTGAAAATACACCTACTATAATGAATATATTACCTAATGCACAACCTAGTAACGAAAATACTACACCAACTATTCTATAAGGTAAACTAACTCCTTTTCCTAGAATATTTACAAGTGTACCAACTAATAAACCTATACCTAGAGCTAACCATCCTACTTTTACATCAAATATAAGTGCAACACCCGCCCATACTAAGGCTCCTACAATTGAACCTATAAAACCTCCGATAATAGCCTTTACAAGGCTTTCTCTAGGAGCTGAATTTTGATATAAAGCTTCATTTTCCATAATAAGACCTCCTTAAGTAAGTTAAAGCCAATTAAAAATATGATACTACATAAACTTCGCCTAAAACATAGGGCTACCGAACTATATTATGTAATTATTGTTAGTAGATGTTTTGAAGTAATAAGACAAAAAAGTTAATTTAAAACAATATTTCCTAAGAGTATATATTATATCTTAATTAGTATTATATAGCAGTATCTTATTAAATAGGATCAATATAATACCTTATGACATTTTATTATAATGATTAATTTTTTTTATGACATTTATGATAAGATAGAAATAAAGTAATTGTAAAAATAAAATATAGTTATAGTATTTGTTCAAAGATCAAAAAAGAATAAAAGATATTTTGAAGAATTAGGGCAGAAAACTATACCTGCTGAGTTGGACATGCTTTTTTATCCTTAGAAGATAATGCTCAGGTATTTTTGACAATAAAGACTGTTATTGCAATTTGTAAATAATAAACCAAAAGTATAATTAGCTATAACAGAGAGTATTTTTTATTAAGAAGCAATTCAAAATTTCATTAACAATAAGTTTTAATAATCAAAATGGCAAATTGAGGAGATAAAAATGAATAGTAATAGATTAAAAATGTTTGCGTGCATAATTATGTTAATAGACCATACTGCATTAATAATTAATAATGATATAGTATATAGAGTTATGAGAAGTGTGGGTAGATTATCGTTCCCTATATTTGCTTTTTTGATAGCGGAGGGTTTTTACCATACTAAAAATGCCAAAAAATATCTTGCTAGACTATTTATATTTGCATTAATCTCTCAAGTACCATTTAGTCTTTATTTTGAATCGAAAATATTAGATTTAGAAAACTTAAACATATTTACAACTCTTTTTGCAGGGCTACTATCAATATACATATATGACAAGAATAAATACATAGGAATGGTTGTAGTTATCGTATTGGCTTATATAGCAAAAATAACAGGCATGGATTATGGATATTACGGAGTGCTAATAATATTTGGGTTCTATATTTTTAGAGAAAGTAAGTTGAAAAAATCGCTTTATTTTATAGGTTTAACAATAATATACACTGTAGAATTGTGTATAGAATACAATTTTATTGGATTTGCTACAACAGCTCAAATGATTGCTATAATAAGTACAATATTGATATGTTTTTATAATGGTAAAAAGGGAAAAGCAAACTTAAAATATTTTTTCTATATGTTCTATCCAGTACATTTGTTTATTTTAACGTATGTAAGGCTATATTATTAAAGAATATATAATAAAGTCGATAAATTAACTTTAAAAAGCTACTTGACATATACTAATATGAGTGTTAGTATTTAAACAACTTAATAATTCTTCGGGGCAGGGTGTGATTCCCTACCGGCGGTATAGCCCGCGAGCTAAAATTAGCTGATCTGGTTAAATTCCAGAGCCGACAGTTATAGTCTGGATGGTAGAAGAAATAGGTGCATAGCTTTGTACCATATTAGTAATAAGTGATATTAATGTCCTGAGGCTTTTGGCTTCAGGATTTTTTTGTCTCAGATTACATATATATCATAAACCCCTTAAAGAATTTGTCTTTAAGGGGTTTTATTTTGGAGGGGAACTTTTTGGATATAAAATATATGAAGCAAGCTTTAGAAATAAGTAAAAGAGGATATGGTTATGTTAACCCTAATCCATTAGTAGGATGTATTATAACTAAAGATAATAGAGTTATATCTTCAGGTTATCATGAGAGGTACGGAGATAAACATGCAGAGATTAATGCAATAGAAAGTGCAAAAGAAAGTATAAAAGATGCATCTATGTACGTGACATTAGAACCTTGCTCACACTATGGGAAAACACCTCCTTGTGTAGATGCAATAATAAAAGCTGGTATAAAAAGAGTCTATGTTGCTATGTTAGATCCCAATCCATTAGTATCAGGTAAAGGCATACAAAAGCTAAAAGAAAATAACATAATGGTTGACGTGGGGATTTTGGAAGACGAAGCTCAAAAGGTAAACGAGGTATACATCAAACACATATCAACGGGATTACCATTTTGTGTATTGAAATCAGCAATAAGCTTAGATGGTAAAATAGCCACACATACTGGTGACTCAAAATGGATTAGTAATCAAAAGTCAAGAAATAGAGTACATGAGCTACGCCATAACTATTCAGCGATAATGGTTGGTATCAATACTATACTTAAAGATAATCCAAGATTAAACGTAAGAATGCCACACATTAGTAAACCATCTCACCCTAAAAAAATAATAGTGGATAGTAAATTAAGAATTTCGTTAAATGCTAATGTACTAAAAAATACAGATGAGGCAGAGACAATAATTGCGACAACTAGCATAGCTGATAAAAGTAAAATTAAAGAAATAAAAAAGCTTGGAGGGCGAGTTATAGAGTGTAAATCAGTAAATGAAAGAGTAGATTTGGTAGATATGTTAGAAAAATTAGATAGAGATATAGATAGCATATTAATCGAAGGGGGAGGAGAAATTGCTTATTCATCATTGGAGGCAAAAATAATAGATAAACTGGAATTATTTATAGCTCCAAAGATAATAGGTGGAGCAAAGTCAAGAAGTTTTGTAGGTGGAGCCGGTGTAGATTTGGTTGACGATGCATTTTTCATAAGAGATATAAATATCAAAAAAATAGATGAAGATGTACATTTACAAGGATATATAAGGAGGTAATTATGTTTACAGGTATTGTAGAGGAAATAGGCATGGTAGTAGATATTACTATGAATTCAAATAGTGCACAGTTAAAAATATCAGCAGACAAGATACTTACAGATTTGAATCAAGGGGATAGTGTATGTACAAATGGAGTATGTTTAACAGTGACATCTTATGATGAAGTGAGCTTTAGTGTAGACGTAATGACAAAAACATTACAATCTTCTAACCTAAGGGATTTAAAATATGGAGATAAAGTGAATTTAGAAAGAGCACTAAAAATGGAAACAAGGTTAGGAGGACATATACTATCAGGGCATGTAGATACAACTGGTGTTATACAGTCAATAGAAAGAATAGAAAATGCACTACTAATATGCATAAAGCCAGTTAATTACAAGAAAGAGTTAGTAATAGACAAAGGATCAATAGGGATTGACGGTATAAGTCTAACAGTAGCTGAAATTACAGAGTCAGACTTTACAGTGGCTATTATTCCACATACTTTATCTAACACAATATTAAAAGAAAAGATTAAAGGTGATACTGTAAATTTAGAATATGACATATTAGGTAAATACGTACAAAGATTCTTTAAAGTATATGAAAAAGCAGATAGTGAGCTAGGTATTAGCTATAGTTTTTTAGAACAAAATAATTTTTTGAGGTGATGACATGACTGAATTTAGTACAATACAAGAAGCAATAAGTGACTTAAAGAAAGGCAAAATGGTAGTAGTTGTAGATGATGAAAATAGAGAAAATGAAGGAGATCTGGTAGTTCTAGCAGAACACGCAACGCCTGAGATAATAAATTTTATGGCAACGCACGCGAGAGGACTTATATGTATGCCTATGAATGAAGAGAGATTAGAAGAACTAAGACTCAATCAAATGGTAGTAAAGAATACAGATAATCACAGTACTGCTTTCACAGTATCAATAGATTGTGCAGATTCAACTACTGGTATATCTGCATATGAAAGATCAAATACAGTTAAAAAAGCAATAGACGTAAATTCTTCACACAAAGATTTTAAAATGCCAGGTCATATATTTCCACTTAGAGCAAGACCTAGTGGAGTACTAGAGAGAGAAGGGCATACAGAAGCCACAGTTGATCTAGCTAAGATGTGTGGTTCATATCCAGCAGGCGTTATATGTGAGATTATGAATGAAGATGGTACGATGGCTAGATTAGATGATTTAAAAGAGTTTTGTAAAAAATACCATTTAAAGCTTATAAGTGTAGAAAGTATAAAGAAACATAGAATCAAAACAGAGTGTATCCTAGAAAGACAAAGCAGTGCTAAAATGCCTACAAAGTATGGAGAATTTGAAATAATAGGATATATTGATAAGCTCACAGGTAAAGAGCATATTGTACTTAAAAAAGGAGACTTAAGTAAGATAAGAGAACCATTAGTAAGGATTCATTCGGAGTGCATGACTGGAGATGTGTTTAGCTCACTTAGATGTGATTGTGGAAACCAACTTGAGTATGCAATGAAGAGAATCAATGAACAAGGAGCAGGTATAATAATATATCTTAGACAAGAGGGGAGAGGGATAGGACTAATAAACAAAATAAAAGCATATAATTTGCAGGATAAAGGGCTTGACACAGTTGATGCAAATATAGCGTTGGGTTTTGAAGAAGATGAAAGAAACTACTATATGGCGGCGCAGATACTAAAAGATATGGATGTGGACAAAGTAGAGTTATTAACCAATAATCCACAAAAGATACAAGGATTAAAAGAGTATGGAATTGAAACTGTGGATAGAAAACCGATAGAGATTAAGACAAATAAGTATAATGAGTCTTATTTAAAGACTAAAAAAATAAGAATGAATCACTTATTAAGTGAAGTATAGGAGGAAAATATGAGAACAATAAATGCTGGATTAGTTTCAGATAAAAAACAGAGATATGGTATTATAGCTAGTAGATTTAACGAATTTATAGTAGGAAAGCTACTAGAGGGAGCTATTGACGGGCTTGTTAGACATGGTGTAAATGAAGATAATATAGATATTATTTGGGTGCCAGGAGCGTTTGAAATACCTTTAATGGCAAAGGTGCTATCAAAAAAAGATTATGACGGGATAATATGCCTTGGTGCTGTGATTAAAGGACATACACCACATTTTGATTATGTGTCAAGTGAGGTGTCAAAAGGTATAGCTTCAGTATCTTTAGAGTCAGAAAAACCAATAATATTTGGAGTTCTTACTACTAATAATCTAGAGCAAGCAATTGAAAGAGCAGGAAGCAAAAGTGGAAATAAAGGATATGAGGCTGCTGTTACTGCTATTGAAATGGTAAATTTACTAAATACAATCTAGCCTAAATTAATAACGATAATCAATAAATATGTTCATCAAAGTTTAATAGATAAATTAGGTTTAATATTTTCAAACATTGACAAAGACCTATTATAATGTCATCATAATAATAAAGATTAAAGATAAAAGAAGGTGGGGGAATATTATGAATGACAAAGTTAAATTGCTAGAGATGTTAAGCAACGCAAACGGAGCACCAGGCTTTGAGGATGAAGTAGTTAATGTTATAAGAGAAAATACAAATAATTTATTTGATATAACAGAAGATGTAATGAGAAACGTATATATGAGTGTAAAAGGAAAGAAAAGAGATGAAAATAAGATAACAGTTATGTTAGATGCACATTCAGATGAGGTTGCATTTATAGTTCAATCAATCAAAGCTAATGGATTAATAAAGTTTTTGCCACTAGGAGGATGGGCTTTATATAATATTTCAGCACAAAAGGTTAGGATAAAGAATTGTGATAATAAATATATAACTGGTATTGTATCTTCCAAACCCCCTCACTTTCTATCTGAAGAAGAGAAGAACACACAAATCAAAATACAGCAATTGTTTATAGATGTTGGAGCGTCGTCTAGAGAAGAAGTTATAGAAAAGTTTGGAATAGAGGTAGGAGCGCCTATAGTTCCAGATGTAAAATTTGAGTATAATTACATTAATGATACTTTTATAGGTAAGGCTTTTGATAATAGAATAGGATGTGGATGTGTAATTGAAACAATAAAGGCACTAGCAGATGAAGATTTAAACGTAAATCTTATCGGAGCTATAGCTGCTCAAGAAGAGGTTGGTACAAGGGGAGCGGTTATTACATCAAATACAGTTAAGCCTGATATTGCAATAGTATTTGAAGGAACACCTGCAGATGATGGCTTTAAGCCTGATGACGAAGCTCAATCAGTACTAAAAAAAGGTCCTCAGATAAGACACTTTGATAGAAGTATGATAACCCATCCAAGATTCGTTAAATTTGCTAGAGGCATAGCAATAAAAAATAATATCCCTATTCAAGATGCAGTTAGATCTGGGGGAGGAACAAATGGAGGTAAAATCCACTTATCAAATAATGGTGTACCAACTATAGTTATAGGAGTTCCTGTTAGATATATTCATACTCACTATGGTATATCGACTATAATTGATTACGAAAATACTATCAAGTGGGCAACTGAGATAGTTAGATCCTTGGATGGGCAAGTATTGGAAACTTTATAAACAATACAAATAAGGAGTGGAAATATGAGCAAAGTGAAATTGGAAAAAGAGCAATACAAAGAAGTCGTTTCTGAGATAAGGAAGTATTTTGAAATAGAAAGAGAAGAATCAATAGGAGATTTACAAGGACAGCTTATGTTAGAATTTATATTAGAAAAAATAGCACCATACATATACAATCAAGCTATAGCTGATATGCAAAAATACATGAATGAAAAGATAGATGATATGTATGGATATATGTTATAGTTTCAGTTAGAAAAACAACGCTTTTAGGTAATACACAAAGGCGTTGTTTTTTTATTATAAGCGTTTAAATAATATGGCTTAAATATTACCACAACAATATGGTAATAGTAATTTACTCATACATAACCTGGATATGATATCATAAATTTATAGCATATTAAGTAAGGATTGGAGAGATTAAAATGGATTATATTACAACTGTTGATTTAATAGATTTAAAATTAGAGAGTAAAACAAAAGAAGAAGCTATAAAGAAGTTGGTAGAAAAAATAGACGATAGTGGAAGATTAAAAGACAAGAATGAATATCTAAAAGAAGTTTTAAAAAGAGAAGAGTTATTTACAACAGGGATAGGATTTGGTATTAGTATACCTCATGGCAAAAGTGATGCAGTCAAAATACCAACTCTAGCAATTGGCAGATGTGAAGAGGGAATAGATTGGCAATCTATGGATGGAGAGGCAGTTAAGACTATTTTTTTAATAGCAGTACCAGAGGAATCAGCATCTAATCAACATCTAAAAATATTAGCAGCACTTTCAAGAAGATTGATGAATGAAGAATATAGAAATAAACTACTTGATGCTACTGATTCTAAAGATATTTTAATATTATTAGAAGATATTATAAATGAAATACAAGTCATGTAAATTTACAATACACGAAATACACAATATCAATATTTTCAAAGCTGGGACATTATATTTTTCTATAAAGTCAATTTTTTCATCAACATGTGTTATAGGTTTGTTGCCCTATAGGCAATTATATTATTTATATTAAAATGAAGCGACAAATCTTTAATACCAAGTACTTTTAAGTACTTAGATAAAATGAGGAGGATGTGTATATGAAGTCAGAACTAAAAAAGTTAAGAACTTACCTAATGACAGGAGTATCGTACATGATACCTATCGTTGTAATAGGAGGTGTATTGATAGCTTTATCTATTGCACTTAGTGGTATTAAAGCTGGAGCAGGAGCGGATGTAACTAATCCTATATTAACAAAAATGCTCAATATAGGAGTCAAAGCTTTTAAACTTATGGTCCCTATTTTAGCAGGCTACATTGCATTTGGCATAGCTGATCGTCCAGGATTAGCGCCAGGATTAGTTGGTGGAGCATTAGCAGATGAAATAGGAGCAGGTTTTTTAGGAGGTATAATAGCAGGCTTTATAGCTGGATATACAGCAAGATGGATTAAGTCATGGAAAGTACCAAAACAGTTAAGAGCAATCATGCCTATATTTGTAATACCACTCTTGTCATCTGTAGTAGTTGGAGCATGTATGTATATAATAGGAGCACCTATAAGTAATTTCATGGAATCTATGACAGAGACCTTAAGAAGTATGGAGACAGGAAATTCAATATTATTAGCTATCGTAATGGGAGCTATGATTGCATTTGATATGGGTGGACCAGTAAATAAAGTTGCATTCTTGTTTGGAGCAGCTATGATAAAAGAAGGTGTTTTCACAGTAATGGGTCCAGTAGCAGTAGCTATATGTGTTCCTCCTTTAGCAATGGGTGTTGCAACTTTATTGAGTCCAAAAAAATACAGCTTAGCAGAAAAAGAAGCAGGAAAAGGAGCTTTGGCCATGGGACTTATAGGTATTACAGAAGGTGCTATTCCTTTTGCTGCAGGAGATCCATTTAGAGTAATACCTTCAATAGTTACAGGTTCTGCAATAGGTGCAGCAATAGCAGCAATAGGAAAAGTTGGTGATCATGCTCCTCATGGAGGACCAATAGTTCTTCCAGTAGTTGATAATAAAATAATGTTTATTATAGCGGTTGTAGTAGGGGTAGCAGTTTCAGCACTAATGGTTAATTTATTGAAAAAAGAAACAATAGAAGAAGTAAAAAGCGCTGGAGATGAACTAGAAATAAGCTTGGATTTATAAAATATATGATAATCAGTTAAAAATGTAATAAAAGACTGTCTCAAGCAAATAAAGATTGGATATTGAGGCAGTTTTTATTTAACCTAAATAGTTCATAGAAAATCAATACTATCCAGCATCCTTCTAATTACAATGCTTTCATCAATTTTTCACGTACGCTTTTAAAATCGCAGAAATATTGTAATTTAGAAAACTACAGTTTATTAATCAACATTCCATGAATAATTCAAGTTTAACATTATTTATAATATAATAAAGTTAGGATATTTTTATAAACACTATGTAGAAAGGAAGATTATATGAAAATTTTAGCTGTTACTGCATGTCCAACAGGTATTGCTCATACATATATGGCGGCAGAAGCATTGGAAAAAGAAGCAAAGGCAAAAGGACACGAAATAAAGGTAGAGACTCAAGGGTCAATAGGAGTTGAAAACGAGATTACAAAAGAAGATTTAAAAGGAGTTGACGTGGTTATTCTGACTAAAGATATGGCAATAAAGGGAAAGGAACGATTTAAAGGTCTCCCAGTTATCAATGTGTGTATTGGAGATGTTATAAAGAAGACAGGACCTTTGTTAGATAAGATTGTTCAGCATTTGAATAATAAAAAGGAATAAGAATTTAAGACATATGGTTAAATTGAATTGCCTATATAGCTTAGATAATTCGTTATACAGAGGAGGATTAATGTGGAGAGAATAAAGAAGATAGCAAAAATCTTATTAGAATCAAAATATCCAGTCACAATTAATAACATAGCCTCGGTATTAAAAGTATCTAATAAAACTGTTCGCAATGATTTAAAAAAACTTCAGGATTTTATTGAAAAAGAAGGTTTAATATTAATCAAAAAAACAGGTGTAGGAACTACATTAGAAGGAAGAGAAGAAAATAAAGCCCAATTATTAAAAAGACTTAAAGATGTTAATTATGTCCAGCCTTATTCACCAGAAGGAAGACAAAATTATATACTACAAAGATGCTTTATGGATAGTAAAAGTATTTTAGTCAAAGAATTAGCGAATGAACTATATGTATGTACAGCTACAATAAATAATGATTTAAAAGAACTAGAAAGTTGGTTAAAAAAATATGATTTGAAATTTCGCAAGAAAAGAAATAATGGAATTGAGATAATAGGAAAAGAAAAAAATTATAGAAAAGCAATCTCAAATATTATTTCTAAAAACAAAGAAGTTGAAGAACTCCAAGAATTGTTGTACTCAACATATAAAAGTAGAATAGATCATAAATCAATGATTAAAATTAAATCCTTACTTGATATAGATTATAAACGGCTTGAAGAGATATTAAATTGGGTAGAAAAAAAGCTAAAATTCAAATTTTCTCAGGAAGCGTACATCAGTCTTATCATTCATATAGTCATATCAATAAGGCGCATAAAAGATGGAAAAGATATTTTGTTATCAGACACTATACTAGAAAGCATAAAACATACAAAAGAATTTAAATGCGCTTACGATATGAGCCAAAAGATGCAACAATTTTTAGAGGTACTGATACCAGAGTCTGAAATAGGATATATTACACTGCATTTATTGGGAAGTAAAATTTATCATGATGATTTAGGAGAGTTAAATTTATATTTTGATAAAGCTCAGGAAACAGATACAGCTGTGATAATAGCGAAAGATATTGTTAGAGTTACAAGCAATGTCTTGGATATAAATTTATCCAAAGACCAAGCTTTCATAAACGGTCTTATACTACATTTAAGACCTACAATTAATAGATTAAAATATGGCCTAACTTTAAATAATCCTATATTGGAAGATATAAAGATTAACTATCCTGATGTATTTGGAGTTGCTTGGATGACAAGTAGAGTATTTGAAAAATATTTAGATAAAAAAATACCAGAATCTGAGATAGGTTATATAGCTCTTCACATTGGAGCTGCTGTAGAAAGAAATAGATGTCAAATTAAGACACTGATAATTTGTCATAGTGGTATAGGAACATCACAATTGCTGTCAGCTAGAATAAAAAGATGCTTTAAAGAGCTAGATATTCTAGGGATAACAGCTTCAACAGAAATTACTAAAGATATGATAACTAGAGCAGACTTGATTATATCTACAGTACCACTGCATATAGATACACCAGTGTTAGTTATTAGTCCTATATTCACACAATCGGATGTAAAAAAAGTAGAATTTTTTATTAATAAAATCAACAAAAAAATATCTAGTAAAGGAACAGAAGAAGAGAATATGGCTAAAGAAATTTTCTACAGAAGCAAAAAAATATATAACCGTAAGCAACTCATACATGATATGTGTGAGTTTTTGAAAGTAAAACAATATATTAAGAATGGTTTTGAAGAAACTGTTTTATCTAGAGAAGCTTTAATATCAACAGAAGTTGGAAATCTAATCGCGATTCCTCATGGTGATCAGAAAGAAGTAAAAAAATCTTGTATTGCACTTACCGTTTTAAAACATCCAATAATATGGGATAGTCAAACTGTGGAGTTCGTTTTTATGTTATGCATAGCAGAAAAAGATTTATCAAAGACTAAAACTTTTATAAAAAACCTATATAAAAACATGGATAATATAGAATTTGCTAACATGCTAAGGAAAGGTAGAAAAAACATTAAAGAAGTGAATCTATTATTAAATGAGTTAATCAATAATTAAACAGGAGGATAGATAATGTATCCATTAAAGTTCGAACATATATATGTAAAAAAGGTTTGGGGTGGAAGGCGTTTTTCTTTTTTTAGAAAAGATTTACCAGACGGTGATATAGGTGAAAGCTGGGAACTATCTTGTAGGAAAGATGTAACAAGTATAGTTTCTAATGGCAAATATAAGGGTGAAAATTTAAAAGAATTAATATTAAGAGAAAGTGATAAAATCATTGGAAGCAGAATATCAACAGATAGATTTCCTGTACTGATAAAACTGCTGGATGCTAAAAATAAACTATCACTGCAAGTACACCCAAATGACTCATACGCATTAAAAGAAGAGTGTGATTTAGGAAAAAATGAAGTGTGGGTTGTATTAGAAGCTACAGAAGATGCATATATCGTAGCAGGTACGCAAAATTGCACACCTGAAATTTTTAAACAAGCATTAGAAAGTGGAGAAATAGAGCAGTACCTCAACCATATAAAAGTACGAAAAGGAGATGTGTATTTTATTAAAAGTGGTCTTATACATAGTATGGAAGGAGCTTTAGTAGCTGAGATACAGCAAAACAGTGATGTTACATATAGAGTATACGATTATAATAGAGATAGAGAGGTCCATAAAAGAAAAGCTATGGACGTAATTGATTTCGATCTTCAAGGTAGAAGAGCAGTTGGTCTTAAAGTTCAAGAAGAAGGATATGATAAGACGTATTATTGCTACAATAAACATTTTTCTTTAGAAGAGTATAATGTAAAAAGAAGTTTTAGTGAAAAGAGTAATCCAGAAAGGTTTTATATATTTATGTGCATAGAAGGTGATGGAGAAATAATATTTGGAGACGGATTAGAAAAAATCACTAAAGGAGATACTGTTTTAATACCCGCAAGTTTGGGTGAGTATACTGTAAAAGGAGAATGCAAGTTATTGAAGTCGTATGTTCCAGATATACCTATGCTAGAAAAGGAGATACTTAGTATAACAAAATATTAATTAAGAACGAATAAATTAACTTCTTAGGCAATATTTTAAAAATTCAAAATATTTACATAAAATATAGGTGTCATTTTTGTATGAAAATTAATAATATAGTATTAACACAATATTTGTGTTTGCAAATATTGTGTTAATATTTTATATAAGTCGGAAGTGATATTGTGAAAGAGTATAACGGAGCTATACCGCCATGTTGTGCGTTTTGTGGCAAATGTCCTTGTTACAATAAGAAAAATGATCCGTGTCTAGGAGCAGCGAGCTATTGTAAAGGTAGCGGATGTAAGGTGTATAGATGTTCCAAAAAGAGAGGATTAAACTATTGTTTTGAATGTGATTTTTACCCGTGCAATATGTTCAATAAGTATTCAAAGCGTTGGAGAAAATATGGTCAAGACATAATGAAAAATCAAGAAGAAATCAAAGAAAAAGGTGCAGAGAAGTGGCTAAAAGAAAAAAATAAAGAATGTAGATCATAAAATAACTATATTGAGTATTTAGATAAAATATTGATAGTTAGTGAGAAATATTTTAAGGCTATGCCCTTATGAAAGCATAGCTCAGACTGTAGATAAAAGCCCAATTTCTTCGTTGTTGTTAAAATTTCCGTTGCTCACTTACCTCTAAGTAAGCTCTGCTACTCAATTTTAACACGCCTTGAACTTGAACTCTTACTACAGTCTGCTATCTTGATGACTTTGTCATCAACCTAGGCTATGCTTAAAAGCATAGCTTTTTGCTCTGGAAATTAGACAACAAGTTATCTTTGTTACTAATAAAAATATGAAGTGCATTGACTATAAAATCAGTCTAATATATTTGAGAACATAAGAAAGGATGTTATAGTATGAGAAAAACATTAGCAGTAGTTTTAAGTATTTTAATCGTTATAGAATGGAGTTGTGTTTTTTTTGTAGATGGAGTTATTTCAGTAGCTAGTTGGTGGTTTATTATGGGAAGTAGCTTTGTGGGGGCTTTATTATTTGTAATAATTGCTGGCAAAACAATATGTAGACTAGTAAAGCGTAAAGGTATTAAAATAGGAACTATAGCTTTACTATTAGTAACTTTAATTATGAGTTACCCAATATGTTGGTTTTTTGGTATAGGTCAAATTGCATATCCAGCAGATATAAAAACTACGAAACCTATAGCAGTAATACGTTTGCCATTAAATGAAACAGCTTCAGTAGGATGGGGTGGAGATAGCTTAGAGACAAATTATCCACATGTGGTTGCTCCAATGGAAAGATGGGCATATGATTTGTTGATAAAACCATATGATGTTGGATCAAACAAGCTGAGTGATTATGGAATATACGGTGCTGATGTAGTATGTCCGAGCAATGGATATGTAGTAGATGCTTATGATTTAGAAGAGGATATTCTTCCAAATACCGAAGATAATAAAACAATGATGGGTAATTACATATATATAAAGATAGCAGATACAGGAACTTATTTAGTTCTGGCACATCTTAAGAAAGACTCTGTATTAGTTAAAAAAGGGCAATATGTTAAAGAGGGGCAAATAATAGCAAAAGTAGGCAACTCAGGTTCTAGTAGTGAACCGCATTTGCATATTCATCATCAACGTCAAAATCCAAAAACAACATGTATTTTTTTTACAGAAGGATTACCTCTTTATATCAAAGAGTTTTCTACAAGGTCAATGCCACAGGGAGGAACTATACGTGATAAAATCTCGCCAGTAAAGACTTCAAATTATTAAACAAATAACTATCTATCAATAACGATATTTTTCTTTTTAGCAATATACTTAGGTATTAAAGAGATCAAAAATAATATAATTCCAGCTATCAAGAATTTAAGAGCAGTATTCATTGATATGCCGTTGGCAATGATGTCTCCAGACATATAGGAGTAAATGAGTGCACCAGGAGCCATGCATATCAGTGATACTGTGACATATATTTTTAGGCTTATACTAGTTAGTCCATATGCATAGTTTTGAAGTGAAAATGGGAATATAGGGACTAAACGAGTAAGTATTAAAAAGCTTACTCCGTTGCTAGTTATACCTTTATCAATACGTCTATATATCTTATTATCACCTAACTTTTCTTTTACCATATCAAAAGCAATGTATTTTGCTATTACAAATGAAGTTGTAGCTCCAAGAGTTGCACCTATCAATGATAAAATTCCACCAACAATAGGTCCAAAAACTGCACCTGCAACTATAGTTAGCACTGACGCAGGCAACATGAATATACAAGTAATAATATAAATTAGTATAAAAGCAATATAGCTATATATACCAAAGGATTTGATGAAGTTTTGCATTTTTTCTATATCCTGCAATCTATCTAAAATACCATAATTCCATGCGATTACAAATGCTATAATTAGTATAATCAATGATAACATAAGTTTTAAAGTACTTTTTTTCATTTTTATCCCCCAATCCATTAACTTAGTATTTTCTTTGCTTCAATAATTCTTTGAAGTGCAGTAAATAGAACAAATACAGTAAAAATATAAGCTATCTCATTTATATAGCTTCTAAGAAAAATCATAAGAGTAAACATGATGAAACCTTCAGTTCTTTCAGCAAGTCCAGCTTGATAATAAAAAGATTTCTTACTCTGTTTATCAGATAGAGTACCTACTGTTAGGAATATTGTCATTGATAGAAGTATTGATATAGTAAGTAATAAAAATGGAAATACATTACTAATTTTAGATGCTAGACCTAATATTACTGAAGCTTCAACTATCCTATCAAAAACTATATCTATTAATGTACCCCAAGGAGAGGATGTTTTACTAATCCTTGCCATAGCACCATCCACCGCATCACATAAACCTGACACCCAAAGAAAAATACAACCAAGCAGTAATCTGTCAAAGTATATAAATATGCCAGATGCCATACCTATAATCAATGCAATTATGGTAATATGGTTAGGTTTAAACCTTAGTCGTAAAAAGATACATGCAAATTTATTTAGTAAAGGGTCTACAAATCTTCTTCCGTGCGTATCTAACATATCAATCATCCTTTAATTTTACTACTATTTTTTTGAATTTATATCTATTAAACCATTTATCTAAAGAAGACAAATCGTTGCAATTATCTACCATATCTGTTAATATTAAATCAAGTAAATGATACGTTTTTATAGTTGTATCTTGGAGGACGTTTGCACATTCTTGGCAATACGTTATACATAAATTACATGCAAGTGTATCCAATCTTTTTTGCCTAATTTTAGAGAATAATAAAGGATTGAAGAGTTTTTGCATGTTTATAGCTCCACAGCAAGATGTACTCTGCCTGCTAGTTTTACTTTCTATTATACTTAGCCCTAGCTGACTACATATGTTTCTAATAGTAGTATGTAGCTTGTGATTATTTTTAGTAGGGCACGGGTCGTGTATTGTAAAAACTTTATTTGATTCAAGAAACTTGTCTTTAATTGGAACTCCCGCACTGCAAAATATATCCCATATTGTTATGATTTTGGTGTCTAAAAAATTACTTAAATAATTATAACAATTCGGACAAGCGGTTATTATAGTATTAGCATTATTTATACCTTTGATAACTTCATCTTGATATTTAGTTATTATTTTAGCGTTTTTGGTAGACTGAGCTGGCTTCCCACAGCACATAGCTATCATTTCAATATCATTATATATATCTTTTAGGTAATCATAAGCTTTTACAACCAAAGAAGGATTGTTATCAACCAAACTGCAACCTGGAAAAAAGACTATTTTTGATTTATCTGATGCACGGGTTGTCAAAAGCTTTGTAAAACTTAGTTTTTGATGCGTTTTAACTTTGAGCAAACCACTATTACATAGTTTATCTAATGAAATCATAATACGCTCCTGTTTGAAATTTATCTCTATTATAACAGTTTTTATAAAGATTATGTATTAAAAAAACTAATAACTATAAGTAAACTATTAAAAAATACAATAAAACTGTTTATTACATTTACTATGATGGTATACTTTAAAAGATTATTAAAAGGGAGGAAATTACCGTGAGAAAAATAACAATAATATTTATAGCACTTATTCTTATAATTAGTGGGTGTACGAATGAGAAAAAAGAAATGGATACAGTAGAAAAATTTAATACAATTAAAACGAACGAAGTAGTTAAGGCTTTAAGTGACAACGAATGGATTATAGTGGATACTAGATTAAATGATGCATACAACGGATGGAAGCTAGATGGAGTTAGTAGAGGTGGGAGAATAAAAGGAGCAATAGATTTTTCTGCTAATTGGTTAAAGGTTGAAGCAGAAGATACAGTGCTAGCTGAGACTTTAGAAATAAAAGGAATAACTAAAGCCAAAAACGTAATACTCTATGATGCTAATGGTAAAGACGCGAAAGAAGTTTATAAGTATTTAAAAAATAAAGGTTTTGATAAATTATATATATATGATATAAAAGAATGGGCAGATGATGAAAAGTTAGCTTTAGAGAAGTATGAAAATTATGAGTTGATAGTTCCTGCTGTAGTTGTAAAAGAAATAATTGATGGTAAAAAACCAGAGACGTTTGAGGATGCAGAAAATATAAAGATAGTCGAAGCAAGCTGGGGAGAGGAAAAAACTTCATATGCAAAAGGGCATATACCAACCTCATTTCATATTAACACAGATATAATAGAACCGCCTACAAAAGAGAAACCAATTATGTGGATGCTTGCAAGTGATGATGAATTAAAGAAATTTGCATTGAATTACGGGTTTACAAAGGATGATACTGTAATATTAACCTCAGAGGAGCCACTTGCTTCGTATAGAGTTGCAACAGTACTCAAATATATTGGAGTTAAAGATGTAAGAGTACTAAATGGGGGAACACTTTCGTGGACACTCGCAGGTTATGAGCTTGAGAAAACTAGTAACAAGCCAGCACCTGTAACTGATTTTGGCAGAGCTATACCAGGAAATCCAGATGTAATAGATACAATGGATGAGGTAAAAATAGGTCTAAAATCTAAAAATAGATTTATATTAGTAGATAATCGTACATGGAAAGAGCATATAGGAGAAATATCAGGATATTCTTATCACGACAAAAAGGGAAGGATACCAGGTAGTGTGTATGGACATGCAGGTAAAGAGAACTCGTATAGTATGGAATACTTTAGAAATGTCGATAAAACTATGAGAAATGGAAGTGAGTTTACTAAGTTATGGCAAGAGCAAGGTATAGATCTGAAAAAACATTTATCTTTCATGTGTGGTAGTGGATGGAGAGCATCGGAAATTTATACTTATGCTAATGTTTATGGACTAAAAGATACAGCTGTTTACAGTGATGGTTGGATTGGTTGGAGTAACGTTTCTGAAAATCCTGTAGAAATGGGAAATCCAAACAATGAAGACTAAAAAGATAGTTAATATATTTATAATAACAATACAAATAATGATAATAGCTGTGCTAGCGGTGTTAGAATATTTGTCAGAATATAAAGCAGGAATAATGCATCATTTGTATTATAAAAAAATTGAATACCTATCTACTATATACAGTCAAGGAGCAAAAATAATTCATATTGGTATAGTGATGTTAGTAACTGTTTTGATGATGGTATTAAACAATAAAGCTAAAAACACTGGCAGAAGAATAAATATTATATGGCTACTAATACTTAATTGTTTATTTGTTGCTATGTTGTATATACCAAGTTTAAACAATCTAAATATCTATGCACATATGTTAATAGGTATTGAAGTAATGATTTGTTTACAAATAGTCAGTTTTCTAAACAAAATAAAATAGAACATATCAAATAAAACATGTATAATAAAACACGAGGTGATATGTGTTGGATTTATTGTTTAAAAAATTAAAGAAGGTTGAATTGTTTTCTGATTACAATGAAGATCAAATAAAGCGTATATTAAACACAATCAAGTATAAAGTAAACAAGTATAACGATAAAGACATAATAGCATTACAAGGCGATAGAGTCAAAGGTATAGGGGTAATACTCAAAGGAGAAGTGTATGTAAATAAAATATATGAAGATGGCAGGCAATTACAGGTTAAAAAGATGGTCTTTGGAGAACTGATAGGGCATGCACTTGTATTTGCTGATACTAATTTTTACACTAGCACTTTGATATCACATGGTGACTCTGAAGTAATGTTTGTTCCAAATGAAGGTATAGCAGATATGTGTATGAATAATAGAAGTATATTTAATAATCTAGTTAGAATACTTTCAAATCAAGTAGTATATTTAAGCAATAGACTTAAACTAAGTTCCTTGGGGACTATTAGAAAAAAACTTATTAGTTATTTAATA
Organism: Clostridiaceae bacterium M8S5; assembly: GCA_029227815.1. Taxonomy (GTDB): domain Bacteria; phylum Bacillota; class Clostridia; order Tissierellales; family MCWD3; genus Abyssisolibacter. The sequence goes on from CP118523.1 coordinate 550,721, forward strand.
AATGAGTACGAAAAACAGAATTCACAAGTACTAGAAATACCTATATCTCGTAAGAAAATGGCTGAATTTTTCGGAGTGACAAGACCAGCATTATCTAATGAAATGATAAAGATGAAAAAAGATGGGTTAATAGACTATAAGGATAATATAATAGAGATAATAAATATAAGCAAACTAAAAAATGAAATATAAAGCACAAAAAACCGTAATATATATTACGGCTTTTTTTTGTCTTTGTTGGTATATTTACATTAATGATAAAGGAGAGTGATATAAAGTGACAACAATAGTGCTAATAGTATGTGCAGTAGTTTCGCTAATAATCTCACTATACAAAAACAAAGCTAAAACAATAGAGTCAATTAAGAAAGCTAAAGGAATGATGGGAAGTATGGCATCAGATATTATAGGAGTATTACTTATAATAGGGTTAATATTAGTTATTATTCCACCTGAAAGAATAGAAACGATGATAGGCAGTGGTAGTAGCTTTATTGCTACAGTTATAGCAGCACTAGTGGGGACGATAACGTTGATACCACCAGTTATTGCATTCCCATTAATAGGTTCATTAAAGGCAAACGGAGCTGGTATTGTAACACTAACTGCGTTTCTAACAACACTTACAATGGTAGGTTTTGTAACGTTTCCAGTGGAAAGTAGAACATTTGGTAAGACATTTACTATAAAGAGAAATGCGTTGAGTTTTGTATTTGCACTTGTTATAGCAGTAATAGTAGGGGTGGTGATGTGATGAAACAAAAGATAATGAAAAACAAGATATTGCTAATTGCAATAATAGGATATATAGTTTTGTTCGTTTATAATATGGATATGGGTAGAAATGCTCTTAAAATCAGTGGTAGCTATTTGATTGAGATGGTAAAGATATTGCCAGCAATTTTTATTATAACTTCAATAATACAAACATGGGTACCTACAAGAGTTATAATCAATAATTTTGGTTCAGGTTCGGGTGTTAAAGGCAAAATGATATCTTTTGCTATAGGTTCATTGTCAGCAGGTCCTATTTATGCAGCATTTCCAGTTTGTAGAATGTTGATAGATAAAGGTGCTAGCGTTGAGAACGTCATAATAATACTAAGTTCTTGGGCAGTAATAAAAGTTCCTATGCTTATAAATGAAGCTAAATTTATGACGGTTAAATATATGATAGTTAGATGGATATTCACAACAATAGCTATAATAGCAATGGGAAGTATAATGAAGCTATGGGTTAAAAAAGATGAGATACTAAAACATGAAACAAAAATAAGCAATGATAAGCTATACATTAATAAAAACACGTGTATAGGTTGTGGTAATTGTGTAAAAAAATATCCAAAGTTATTTAAGTTGGTTAATGGAAAAGCAGCTATAATAGATAATCAAAATATAATCAGAGATGAAATAATAATGATTAAACAAAGTTGCCCGTTAGATGCTATATCATAGCAAAAGAGTAATGATTTACAAAAAAATATTGATATAATAAAATGGTAATGATATAATAGTTTTCAAAGTACCACATAAAGGAGGTCGTAAAATGTTAACTATAGTAAAAGAAATATTAACAGTAGAAAATTATACAATTTTAAAATACGGCCTGCGGGATATGTAAATATTTATGTACAGAACTGTAGGGTTATCTGCAGTATTATCTGTTAGTTTCTGTTAATAATTATATTGTGATTAACTGTAGATATATTTCTACAGTTTTTTTATTATCTATTTTAAGGGGAGGTAAAATATGAATAATGTCAAAATCGTTGAGTTTGAAAAGCAGTATATTAATTCTCTAGTAGACATGTGGAATAAAAGTGGTGAGAGTTGGGGGGGAAGTAATGCGATACATACCAAAGAGAGTGTTCTAAATGCATTGGAAAGAAGCAATAATATAAACAACTTTATAGCTGTAGCTAAAGATGAAGTTGTGGGGTACTGTAGCTATAATAAAGATTTATTAGATGAAAATACAGCATATATACCTCTATTGAATGTAAGGCCAGATTGTATAGGTAAAAAAATAGGTAAAAAACTACTACTACAAGCTGTAAAAAAAGCCATAGAGTCTCAGTATATTAGACTAGATTTACATACTTGGCCGGGGAACGATAAAGCAGTTCCTCTATATAAAAAATGTGGATTCTTTTGGGAAAAGAGAGAAGATACAACACATCTTATGAATTTTTTACCTTATATAATGAAGACAGAAGCTGTCAGAGAGTATTTAGAGGTATTAGATTGGTATGAAGATAGTATCAGAGAGATTGAAGTCGAAAAAGATGGGAGAAGTGAAGATAACTTTGAATACTATGATTATAACTGGAAAAAAGATGACAAATACCTTAATATGGAGTTTGAAAGAAGAGGTAGGGGTTTAACTAGAATAGATACAGTTGACTATCAAATAAAAACTAGAGTAAAAAAACAAGATTTAGTAATAGATAGAAAATACGAGATATTATATGAGATAATAAATAAAAGTGGAAAGCCTCTAGAGATAAGTATAAAAGGTGAAGATAATAAAAATATCAAATTTAATATGGATTATCAAGGTAGAATAGTAGAAAATAGTGTAGTAAAAGGCGAATTTTATGTAGATAAAATAAACAAAGAACAAAACGAAGATAAAACATATCCGTGTGTAGTATCAAATATCACGATAAACGGTAAAAGTGCCGTTTTTAGAACTGGTATCAATCCCAAATTTCCAATAGTAATGACTATCGCAAATCAAAACGAAACAAAGCATATCAATGAAGAAAGTACTTGTCACATAAATATTAAAAGTAATATAGACGAGGAAGTTAGACTGAAATTCTCACTGCCTGACAGTGATATAGTAAAATTTACTGAGACAGATATAGTTTGCTCAGTTGATAAAAACGGATATAACTCAGTATCAATACCATGCGTGGTAAAAAAATATGGATTTTATAAAGAAGAGATTAGTGTGGTAATTGAGTCATCAAGTCAAGAATCCACATACGTAGAAAAAATTGCAGGTGCTTTTAAAGGTTATGAAGGAAGATATTATGGAAAAAACGAAAGAGGCTATAATATTTACAATGGTCAATACATGGTAACATTAAAATATAAATATAATGCTGTATACTTTGAGAAACTGGGAGTAGACGATAAAGATGCATGTATAATATTACTAACACCTAGATTAGGAAAACCCTATACTGAAGAGTTTACTAGTAAAGAACTTGATGATGTTACATTTGAATCATATGAAAATAAAGATGTTATTAAGGTTGTTTTTGAATCATGTGATTTTGAAGGTGTAGTAATGACTTATTATATAGAGTTGTTTCAAAATGGTTTAGTAAATGCATATTGCGAATTAAAAAATGAGTCCCAAAAAGATATAGAAGAAATATATGTTTCTATTGGCTGTCATATGTATTTAGAAAATGGACTGTTACCGTATGATGGTAAAATAATTAGAACACCAAATGCAGAAGGTTCAGAAATGAAATCATGGGAAGCGTTAAAAATAAGTGAAAATTGGGTAATGAGGATTGGGGAAGACTGTGTAGGACTAGGATGGGATAAAGATGCACAGCTATCCATGAATTATGATAAACTCAATGTAGAGAATAGAATTATAGATTTAAAGTCAGGTGAAAGCAAGAAAACTGAGCCAGTTGTTTGTATGATAGACACATTTACATCTGCTGAAAAATTTAGAGAATACATGGGAAATACAAAAAGGATAGATTATAAAGACTATAGACAGAGTTTTGATTGTAATATCAATGAAGGTAATCCATTTATAGAAAAAAGCTGTGAAGTATCATTTAAAGAATATAAAAGAGTAGATATGGCAAAAGCAAAAGTTAAAATTACTTCAAAAAACGGCCTCTTTAACAATATTACAAAAGAGTTAGACTTTGTAGATAATACTTCTAGTCTAAAGCTTTCATTTGATAAAAAAAGTGATATAGATGTTTTAAATTTAGACATTGATTTAGGTGTCAAAAGAGTAAATCGTAAAAGAGCTATCTTTTTAAAAGGGAATAATCAAATAAAAAATGAAATTTTTATGAAGCAGAATAAAAAAGTTTATGAAGCAACTAATGGTGAACTAACTATAAAAGCGTCACCAGAGTTTTCAGGAGGTATTTTTTCTATAAGCTACAAAGGTATTGAATGGCTAGATAGTAGTTTCCCAACACCATCTATCAAGGGTTGGTGGAATCATTGGACAGGAGGACTATTTAATAAACCAGACGATATAAGCTACGGATTGTTAGAACAACAAGAAAAAAGTGCAGAGTTTATTGATATTGTAGACCACTTTGGTAACTGCTGGTCAGGAATTAAGACAGTACTTAATATAAATAATCACAATAAATATAAAGGTTTAGTAGTAGAAGAATATTTTCTATTGATGGATGGAGTGCCTATAATTTGTAATTTTTCTGTTCTTACTCATAATGGAGATGAATATATGCACGGTGTTGAGCTTTCACAAAATATGTGTACAATAGAGGACTGTATCCAAATAGTTGATAGAGGAGAGCAAATTAGATATATTAGTTCTGATAAAGTATACGACTTAAAAGTTGAAAATTATATGGTGCATGAAAGTAAAGGTTATAAAATGATAAGACTTCTTGGTAGAGACAGACAACATGAAGTATCACATAGTTTTGGGCTTACAACAGCAGAAGATAGAGGATACATATATCTTCAAAAAGAAAAGAGTGTAAAAATAGATCCAAGTTTTATGATATTTAGTAATGAAGATTTAAATGATATAATGTTTGAAGATTTGTATAGAATATCTTTTGATATATAACTGAGGAGGAATGCTATGAATATAATAGACTCACACATACATTTTTCAAATATAGAATCATTTAAGAAAACAGCTGTAGATATGTCAAAGGTAGATTATTCATTTTGTGGATATATAAAAGAGTTTGAAGCAAACAATATAGTGGCTAGTATAGCTATGGGAGTGCAAGAGACTAAAAGCGGAAGTTTTCCAGATGAAAATAGCCTTAATCCAATGTTACTTGATTTAGAAAAAGATATACCCCATAATATTTATAGTTGTGTAGGTATTAATCCAAGTAGATTAGTAGGAGTAAATAAAAACGAGGAACTAAAAAATATAGAAAAATATATACAAACACATGCAGTAAAGGCATTGAAGATATATGCAGGATACTATCATTATCATGTATATGATGATGTATATAAGCCCGTATACGAGCTAGCTGTTAAATACAAACTACCAGTAGTCATCCACTCTGGAGATACGTATTCTGAAAGAGGCATTTTAAAATATTCACATCCTCTAAATGTAGATGAATTAGCAGTTTACAATAGAGATATTCACTTTGTAATAGCTCATCTAGGTGATCCTTGGGTTATGGATTGCGCAGAGGTTGTATATAAGAATGATAATGTGTTTGCAGACCTTTCGGGTCTAATCGTAGGAGATAGACAGCAGGTTGAAAAAACTAGTAATCAAAAGCTATTTTTTGAACATATAAAAAGAGCTTTGGTATATGCAGATTGTTATAACAAATTTATGTTTGGTTCCGATTGGCCATTAGTTGAAATAGGTTCATATGTTGAATTTATTAAAAAGCTAATACCTTTAGAATATCACGAAGATGTATTTTATAATAATGCTAAAAGAATATTTAAGCTATAAAAATGGGGATGTCTTCTGTGACATCCCCTAAAATTTTTTAATCCTTATTATAAACATTAACCATGACTGATTGATTCCAGCCTTCTGGGTTTGCAGGGTCTAGGTCATATTTGACCATACCTGAAGGATTAGTTGAGATAGTGTAAATGCTCTTACTAGGCCCTACAGGATGAAGATAATAAAAGATTATATCAGTCTTAATACCATCTATAACAGCTGTATAAGTTATAGTTCCCTCAGGGCCTTGGATATACCCTAGTCCTGAATTTGAAGTTGTAATAACCCCTATTGAGTTTGAGCGTATCTCTTTTGGAGGATAATAGCGATCAAAGTGACCTCCTATAACATTATAATGTTTTAACTTCCAATCATAGAAAGTGAAATTTCTCAATAGTATTTCCGTATAACGAGTGAATAGATCATCTGTAGTCATAGGATAATAATACATAAAAGGCATAATGTTCACCTCCATTAGTATATTATATAAATAATATATGTAGAAATGAGAAGTATTGATTATTTTTGGTGTTTTGCTATAAGTTGAAAGATAATATTATAAAACACCAAATGGCAGAATCATATATTTCAGCATATATTAGAGTAATTCAACAGCTGGTCACATCTAGTGTTCGTTAATGTGTATAATAAATGAGTATTTTTATCCTAAGGACATTAAGAAGATGTATTAAACAGTAATGCTTAAAAATTTGTTAAAAAATATAAAGGTGACAGAAAATTTTTTGTGCTTACGCATTGCTATAATAGCAAGACAAAATAAAACACAAAACACTAATACAAGCAAAATATTTATACACAAAAGGAGAAAGAGCTATGAAAAGAAAAAATAAAATCATATTTGGAATTATGTCACTTGCATTAGCAGCCGTGATTCAATCACCTGTAAATGCTGCTTCAATTAACACAGGAGGTAATCATGTTACTGGAGATGGAAATTATGTAAACACAGGTGGCTGGGTTGTTGATGGAAATACTAATGTCAACTCAGGTGGGGTAGTTATTAATAGAGATGGACAAACTGTTGATAATAGTGGTAATGGTTATATATCAAATTACTTCTCAAGACCAACGTGGGTAAATTCATACCTATCAAAATGGAGAACTAATTGGAATTATCCATCAACAGGGAAAAATGTCATAAACACAGGTGGAAATGTTATAAATTCAGATAATAATGATGGGAATGTAATAATTACAGATGGAAATCATGTAAGTGGAGAAGGCAATATCATCAATGAAGGCAATAATTGGATAAATGGAGTAAAAATAAATTAAATAATAAAATAAGCTGGGCTGCCTAGGCAGCCCCCTTTGTATGATCAAAATGAATATTATTATAAAGAGAATTTTGATATTAAATTATCAGTTATTAGCATTTATATTTTTATTCATAGTATTAATATTATCTTGTATTTTTTTGTTAATATTTTCGTTCATAGTGCTGATATCTTTATTCATAGTATTAATATTATCTTGGGCTTTTTTGTTAATATTTTCGTTCATAGTACTGATATCTTTATTTATAGTACTAATATTATCTTGGACTTTTTTATTGATATCTTTGTTCATAGCACTGATATCTTTATTCATAGTATTAATATTATCTTGGATTTTCTTGTTAGTATCGCTGTTCGTAGTGCTAATATTCTTATTCATAGTATTAACATTATTCTCAATTTCCTTATTGATATCTTTGTCAATATTCTTAGTATAATTCTCAATATTGTTTTTTATTTGCTCGTTTGTTTTTTTGATAGAATCTTGTATAATTTTATTATTATTTTCAATGGTTTTATCTATTAACTCTTTAAGTTTTTGCTTTTGTATTTCAATATTTTTGTTAATTTTGTCCATTTGTTGCTGTATACGCTTATTCATATCGTATTTCTTCTTTTCAATAAGCTCCCTTATAACATTTCTGTTATGGTTTATTGATTTTGAATAACTATTCTTTATTACAGGCTGTACAGGTGGCTTTTTAATGTTTTTCAATTTATTTAATAAGTTACTGGTACTTTGTTTAGCTTCATGATTATTAATATCTATTTGCATTATTTTAATAACTTTATATTTTCCAGCACTTATATTGTTTTTGCGAGCATATTTTAAATCTGATGGATCAGTATTTAAAAAATATACATTCATATTTTTAATATTTGATTTTTTTTCAATTATATTTATTAGTGCATCTTTATTTAAAGTATGATTATATTCTTTATTTGTTATAGTCTGAGAAATAAGCAAATTTGTAACTGTTTTACTTTTATTAGATTTGTGCTCAATTGTTTTAAGTAGAGCTTCCTTCAAGGTTAATCCAACTAATTCACTATTGTCGGCGCTATCGGAGGTTTTATCTAATATACCCACTTCTATGACTATGGAATTTTTATCTACACTTAATTCAATACTGTCATTAGAATCTATACTAATAATTGCGTATATCTTATTTTTAGGAAATAGTATTATACTAATAGCAATTAACAACAGTAAGCAAGCTGCTATAGAGCGTATAAAAATGCTGTTTTTTTTCTTTGAGTAAATGATATCATCATCAAAAAATGCAATATGGCTACCTATTTCAACTCCATTTTTCATTTTCAGTTTTAAAATTTCGCCCAAATCAGTGCTGACAACAATATAATTTTTACACTTTTTCACAACTAATCCCTCATGCATTATTAGAAAGCCTCCTTTCGATTTGTAATAAATGATTTTTTATCAAATCTAAATCACTCTCTAGGATTATAAATATAGTAATAATGAATATTTTTAAACGCTTGAGTGTTCTACTAGAAACATTAAAATTAGCAACCAATTTTTTTATAGGCAAGCGTTTTAATCTATAAAAATTATTTCTTATTTCTTCTGTGTTATGCATGTAATATGCAATTTGGATAGCTCTCAATCGAGTATCTTTATGTTTTGGAGACAATGATAATAAATCATCCAATGTAATGTTATATTTGTACAGCTTGTCCTTAAGTATTTCAAGCTGATCTTTGATTTCTAAGCTATATGTGAAATCATCATTGCATGTCAAAATATCTTCTGCATTATTATCATTATTAATTGATACAGAATTCAAGTAGATTTTATTTTGTTTTCTTTTGTAATCAATGATCCTATTTCTAATTACAAGTTCGCTGTAATTAAGAAAAGGACCTTTCGTAAAAGAATATTTATCTATTGCTTCGTTAAAAGCCATAAGTGCAATGCTATATTCGTCACAATTATTTAAATCTATATAAGTATTTATGACTTTTGAAGTAGCTTTTATGATAAAAGGAGTATAAGTCTTTATCATTTTTTCACGTTCTTGTGCATCACCACTGTGTATTAAAAGTAATTGTTTTTCTAAATCTGCATTGTCATTTTTATTATTGTTTGTAATTAAACTAAACAACAAATACATCACCTCCTAAGGATTTACAAATTAAATCAGTGACGTTCATATAAATTTGTAGTTAGCTTATCAAATTATGGTATACAATAGTTTGATAGTTAATATATATTGGTAATGCAATTGTTTCCAAAAAATAAATATCTAAGGGGAACAAAATACAACTATACAATAGAATGCGTTGTATTAGCAATTTTTCTGTCACCCTTTTTAAAAAAATATTTAATGTAGATTATTTTTTAATCTTTCGTATACTTTTCTAACTGTAAGACCTTGAATCAATGTTGAAAATACGACTACTGCATATGTGCTTATCAAAGTAAAGAAATATTGATCTCTAGAGAATATATTTCTAGTACCTAGCGCTAAAGCAATACATATTCCTCCTTTTAAACCAGCCCATGTTAGTAGTTTAGACATAGCACTTAACTCTTTTTTTCTAATAGATAGTGTATATGACTTAGGATTCATATTTTTATTTCTGCTAAACAGAGCAATAGGGCCTAATATGCTAATATAACGAGCAATAAGAGAAGCGAATATCGCACTGATTAAAATTATCCCAAAATTGTCCACACTTTGTAAATAAAGTACAACGATACCAATTAATATATATAAGACAGCATTTAAGAATTTATCGATAACATTCCAAAAAGTATAAAAATTAGAGTAATAACTCTCATTATCTTCGTGTAGTTTATTCATCTGTGTAGCAAAAAATATTCCTACTACAACAGCTGCCGATGGAGCTGAGACATTAATTTTTTCACTAATGCTATAGGCTGTTGTAACAGCAGCTAAGCTTATTAGTATCTCAAGATGTTTTAGAGAAGTTCGTTTAAATAACTTAAACAATATAATAGAAACAACACAGCCTACTGTTATAGATCCTATAACATTCCAGCCAACTACCTTAATAAAAATAATAGAAGGACTGCTTGCTGTTTCTTTTAATAGTGAAGTAAAAGTTAGAAACAGTGCTACAGCAATACCATCATTGAACAGAGATTCACCTTCCATAATAATAGACAATCGGTTTGGTAAGCCAGCTTTTTTTAAAATACTCATTGCTGATATAGGATCTGTCGGAGCTATGATACTACCTAAAACACAACATTTAATAAAACTCATGGAAATACCTATGAGCTTAGTAATAACAAATGCAAGACTAGCATAAATCAAAGCTGAAATCAATGTTGATACAAAAGATAAAGAACCGATTAGTAATTTGTCATTGGTTAAATCTTTTAGCCTAATCGTAGCTGCACCACTAAACAATAAAAAGCATAAAAAGCCATTTAAAATAATATCATGCAAATTTAATTTGTGTATTACATTTTCAAAGGTGGCCATAGATGTTATATTAAAGGCATCTAATAATAAAATAACTACTGATATACTCAAAGATATAGTCATAAGACCTATCTCAGAAGGTAATTTTACAAATTTTTCGTTTATATAACTGATTAAAACAATAAAAATAAAGATTCCAGAAAGTATCAATAATCCATCTGATATGCTCATCACATTCACCTCATTTAATCTTTAGTTATACCTATATTGTAACACTATATTGAATAATCAATTCATTACAAACGCTTTAAAGTTAGGTTAAACATTCGTTATTTTTTATGTAATTTCAACATTAATTTGTAAATTTTAGAAAGACAAAGCTTAATGAATAAGCAACTAAGAATATAATTATCATTAATTGATTTATCGATTTTTCATCAATTCTTACATTGAATATTATAGAAATTATAATCATACTATGTACAAATGACAAAGGAGTGATTGGATGGTTATAACACCTGATTTACCAAGTATGAGTGGTGTAGTAATAAATGGTGTAAGACATTTTGAATTAGTAGCTGAGCCAGTTGTCAGAGAGATACTCCCAGGGATATATATTAAACTTTGGGGGTACAATGGCGTTTCACCTGGTCCAACTATGTTATGTTACCCACAAGAAGAAGTTTCAATAAGAGTTTATAATAGGCTACCTCAACCTACAAGCGTGCATTGGCATGGCTTAGATATACCAAATAATATGGATGGAGTCCCAATTGTAGAACCATCACCATTGATTGAACCAGGGTGTTATTTTGATTATAGATTTAAAATAAAAAACAATCCAGGGACTCATATGTATCATTCTCACTACTATACTGTTTATCAAGATTTGATAGGTTTAGAAGGGGGCTTTATAATCCTAGATCCAAAAGAACAAAATATACAAAAAGATTACTTTATTATGCTTGGAGGTTATTCAGTAAGCAATATAAAACCTTTTACTCTTACAAAAGGCATATATGATGTTGACCCATTTTCTATGGATGAAAACTTCTTTACTATGAATGGTAGATGTCATCCATTCACAACTCCCATGTGGATAAATAGTGGAGATAATATAAAGATTCGATTCGGAAATATTGGATTGAAAAATCATCCTATACATTTGCATGGCCATCAATTTAACATAGTTGCATCAGATGGCAATGCCATAAAAAAAGAAAATTGGTTACTTAAAAACACAGTCTTAGTGTCATCAGGTACAACATGGGATATTACTTTTAAAGCTGATAATCCAGGATACTGGCCGATGCATTGTCACATACCACATCATATAAGCAATAACATGACACTTCCTTTTGGTGGAATGGCAACACTATTAAACTATAAGGAGTTTGATTATGCTAAAAACTTGAAATATGCAATATGCCCAATTTAAGAATATATCAATAAAATATTTTACAGTTTTTGGTTCAATGAACAAAAGCTAATGAGTTTTTATTAAGGGACACATTTCATTAAGGACGCGGATACCTAGAAAGGGGTTACCTATTCAGACATTTAATAAGCCATCATCAATAAATGACGATGGCTTATTTATTTTTTATTTCAATTCCTGTTTTTTACCAAACACCACTAACTATATTTGGAAAGAATCCATTCCATTCAACTCCAATATACACACCTTTTCCAGCATAATGTGCTTGGATTACTTGATATGTGAAAGTAGCTAAGCTTGGCATACCTAATATACCCACAACTGCAACAATTCCAGTACCAACAGGACCAAGAGTAGAACCAAGTCCTACAAGGGCAGCATATATTGCAGCTGGTCCAATTTCGGCTGCTGCAAGGAGGAATGTTACTATATCCTCATTAGTGAAATATACTTTACTACCTTCAAAATGTATTCTACAAAAAATATCATTTTTATTATGTGGTTCATCTTTTTGAGATACAGGACCCATTGAATCTGCAAATTGCATAACTTCTTTTAGTTTTGAAATTTGACCATCTGTAAACTCGTATTTTTCTTTTATTTCGCTCAATGATAATTTCAATACTAATTTTCCAGTTTTATCAAATTCAAACTCACCTAAAATTCTCTGGTATGCTTTTAGGAAGTTTATTTCTTCTGAACTTAGTCCATTTAAATTAAGTTTAGATACATTATTTAATTGAGTAGCTGAAACATTTGAAACCATTAAAAGACACATAATAAGTGTTATTGAAATTATTTTTGATATTTTTTCTTTCATTTTTATCCCCCTTAAGTTATAGTTCTTATTGGCCAAAAAGATTATATTTACATTATATACCATTTTTGAAAAGAATCAAGTGTTATGTAAAAATTTACATCTATTTTTGTTTTCGGGTTGAAAGAGTTATAGAAAATCCAGTTTTTCCATAAATTTGTTTGATTTAGTTAGATAATTTATTAAAATATCAATTCGCTGAAAAAAATAGTGGTTATTAATATAAATTACTGTTAAAATATAATTAAATACAATTATAATATAAATTTATTCAACTAACTAGGAGGAGATTTTTTATATGAAAGTATTGGTCTTTTTTATGGTTATTGTTTTAACATTTGCAAATGTTGTTTTTTTTAGCCCAGCTATGCAAGCGTTTGCACAAGTTGATAAAACAAAGGTTATCATACATTATGCGAAAGACGCTAATAGCGATTTAGACTGGAATTTATGGCTTTGGGAAATTGGCAAAGAAGGTAAGCAATACGAATTTAATGGGGAAGATGATTTTGGTAAAGTAGCTGAATATGAATTCGAAGGGGACATAAAAGAACTAGGATTTATAGTAAAAACAAATGATTGGAAAAAAGATGGCGATTCGGATAGGTTTATTAAAAATTTCGAAAATGGTAAAGCTGAGATATGGCTTTTTGGTGGAGATGAAACTGTATATACAGAGGAACCAAATCTTGATAATATACCTAAACCTAGAAAGTTAGGGAAAGAAACTGAGCTTATTATCCATTACCATAGGTTTGATAAAAATTATGATGGATGGAATTTGTGGATTTGGCCATTTACAAAAGATGGTGGTACATATCAGTTTACAGAAACTGATGATTTTGGAGTGGTAGCAAAAGTAAAAATACCTGATACTGAAGGATTAGAAAAGATTGGTTTTATAGTTAAGTATAGTGATGGTGGTAATGAATGGGCAAATAAAGAGTTTTCAGACAGATTTATAACCAAGTTTACACAGGAAGGCAAAGCAGAGATATGGTTAGCCCAAGGAAATGAAGGAGTGTATTATAACATGAATGACGTAGATTTAAATCCAAAGTTTGTTTCTGCTAAATTGAATACGTTAAAAGATATTGCAGTAGAGACAAATCTTGATTTCACTTTAGGATCAAGCAAAGATGAAGGATTTATCGTTAAACAAAATGGAAAAGTAGTAGAAATAGAAAAAGTTTATAGTAATACAAATGACCAAAAAAATACAAGAAGTGCAGTAATCAAGCTAAAAGAAAATTTATCTATTGATAGTGATATAACTGTTGAAAAGAAAATTTATGGTTTGACTAAAGTAGTTTTTGGTAGAGTTATAAAAAGTAAACAGTTCAATGACCTTTATTATTATGATGGTGACGATTTAGGTAATACTTACACTAAAGAAAGTACGATGTTTAAATTATGGACTCCATTTGCAAAAGAAGCATATGTTGTTGTTTACGATAAATATGATTCTGATAATGGTAAAGAATATAAAATGGAAAAAAAGGATAAAGCAGTATGGCAATATACTTTGGATGGAGATAATGAAGGCAAATTTTATAAATACAAGGTAAATATAAACGGTGATTTAGTGGAAGCGGTAGATCCATATGCTAAAGCAGTAGCAATTAATGGAGAGAAAAGCTCTATAGTAAATTTAGAAAAAACTAATCCAGATGGATGGGATAAGCAGAATAGAGTAAAAATAAAGAGTGCTAATGATGCTATTATCTATGAACTTCATACAAGAGATTTATCAATGGATGAAAACTCAGGAATAAAAAATAAAGGAAAATTCTTAGGTTTGATAGAAGAGGGCACTAAAGGTCCTAAAGGCACAAAGACAGGTCTAAATCATATTAAAGATTTAGGTGTTACACATGTACAGTTATTACCTATCTATGATTATGGTAGTGTTGATGAAACGGGTAAAGGACAACAGTTTAACTGGGGTTATGATCCTGTAAATTACAATGCTGTAGAGGGGAGTTATTCTACAGATGCATACAAACCTGATGTTAGAATTAAAGAGTTTAAAGAAGTAGTAAAAGGAATGCATAAGAACGGTTTAGGTGTAATAATGGATGTTGTTTATAATCATATGTACAGTGACCAAGCTTCAGCATTTAATCAGTTAGCTCCCGGGTATTATTTTAGGTACAATGATGATGGAACTAGCAAAAACGAAAGTGGATGCGGAAATGTTATAGCATCCGAAAATAAAATGGTTAGAAAGTATATCGTAGATTCTGTTAAATACTGGGCTACAGAATATAAGTTAGATGGATTTAGATTCGATCTTATGGGGCTTTTAGATGTTGATACAATGAATGATATAAGAGAAGAATTAAGCAAAATAGATCCTTCCATAATAACTATTGGAGAAGGCTGGAACATGGGAGCAACATTGAAAGATGACAAGAAGGCAAACCAAATAAACGCTGAAAAAATGAAAGATATAGCACACTTTAATGATTCAATTAGAGATGGTTTAAAGGGAAGTGTATTTGACAAAAAAGATAAAGGATTTGTAAATGGTAAAGAAGGCACAGAGCTTGTTATAAAAAAAGGTATTGTGGGTGCAATTAAGTACGATAATATAATAAGAACTTGGAGAGATATTGAGCCAAACCAAGCAGTCACCTACGTAGAAGCGCATGATAACAATACTTTATGGGATAAATTAGAGTTGACAAACCCAGAAGATAGTGAAGAGATAAGAAAAGATATGCATAGATTGGCAGATGCAATAATCCTTACATCTCAAGGAGTACCATTCATACATGCAGGTCAAGAATTTTTGAGGACTAAGTATGGTGATGAGAACTCCTATAAATCTAGTGATGATATCAATAAACTTGATTGGCAAAGAAAGTATGACAATATGGATACTGTAGAGTATTTTAAAGGACTTATAAAGATGAGAAAATCTCATCCAGCTTTTAGAATGGCTACAGCTAATGATATAAGACAAAATTTATCTTTCGTTGAATCTCCAGCTAACACGGTTGCATATACTTTAAAAGCTAATGCTAATGGAGATGAGTGGAATGAAATATTCGTAGCATTTAATGCTAATAGAGAAGATATTCAAATAACATTACCCGCTGAAAAGACTTGGGCTGTTGTTGTGAATAAAGAAAAAGCAGGAGTTAAAACACTAGAAACTATAAAAGGAAACAAGGTAATAGTGCCAGCATTATCAACTATAGTGATGCACGAAGAAAAACCTAAAAAAAGTAAGGTGTTACCTATAGCGTTAGCAACAGGTGTAGCTGTTATTGGTTTAGCAGTTGTGTATTTTAAGAAGAAGAAATAACAATAATTATAGGGCTAGCGACAAATGTTGAAATTATAACATTTGTTGCTAGTTTTTTTATATGGTTAATAGTAGTTTTATTGGTTCAGCATTTCAATTGCTTTTCTTGCTCGGAGTAAGCTGTAATTTTTTTATTATATCAGATGTTAAATTACAGCTTACAATGTTGTGGTCGAAAAACAATCTCAGCTTCAAGGTGGTTGGTTGATATATTATTTTTAGGGTAATGATTTATGAGATTAAGGGCAAAGTTTTATGATGGTTCGTTACTTATTGGTGGGAAGCATATCCTAATTTTTTTCAATAGATGTCCTGTTCCTAATTATGTAAGTAGAAGCGTTGTAGGAACAAGTCTTCTAAAGTCGCTTCTTCGGAAAAACGAATATGCTTCTTAGATAATTTATTGGTTGTTTTTAGAATTTATTTAGATTATTTCTGTGGGTTTTGTGATTGCTCACAATTCTATTAATTCAGCTGTAATTATTATTCTTACTCAAAATAAATCATGCCTTATGACCCTAATAAACTACTCTGAATATTCCAACCAACAATGTTACTAGGGAGAGCAAGAGATATTACTTGTAGGTAAATTTGGGGAGCTGTTTCTTCAAAGCTTTTACTTAAATTATTAGAAACAGCTTCTCTACTGCACCGCAAAGTTTATCTTTGCTTTCCCTTTCACCAATGAACTATTCTTTGAAATGAGTATTTTTCCCACACTCCAACGCATTACCCTAAAAAAAAACAATTAATAAACCTAATAGAAGCTGAATAACATTTGCTGTAAACGACATTGAGAGTAGTGTTTCTACATGAGTATTACAATCAAAGAAACACTGCTCTTTCCGAGTTAAAAAAAATGAGTCACACTGCAAAGCATGACCCTAATTCAGATTCTCATAGTTACTCTAAAAACTGCAATAAAATTTGTGTGACATAGTGCGAAACTAGCATTAGCAAAGCACAATATATACAAGCTTTCTATAGGATAAAAGTAAAGAAAATAGAAATATTATTTAGATAAAACCTTGTTTTTAATATTACATTAAATATAACTATGATAAAATAAAAACCGAGAGCTAGTACTATCCTGTAAAGACATTAGATGAGGTAAAAACATATACAGCTTATATAGAAACACATCAAACATTTAATTAAACAATGGAGGTGGTATTATGATTAATATTTTGATTATAGAAGATGATGTATCATTAAATAATGGTATTGTGATGAGTTTAAAGCAACCTACATACAAATTTACACAGTGTTATACAAATGAAGAAGCTGAGAAAAATTTAGCACAGAATCAATATGATTTAATAATACTAGATGTGAACTTACCTGATGGTAATGGTTTTGTTCTTTGTAAAAAGATAAGACATACTTCATCAGTGCCTATTATATTTCTAACGGCTAAAGATTTAGAAGTTGATGAATTAACAGGCTTAGAGCTCGGAGGAGATGATTATATCACAAAACCTTTTAGTCTAATGATACTTAGAGCGAGAGTGGCAAGTTTGCTGAGAAGGTCTAAAAATGATACTAACAAAGAAATAAACACTCAAGATTTTAGTTTTAATTTTGAAGATATGACCTTTTATAAAGGTGAATCTAATATCGAGTTAAGCAAAACAGAGCAAAAATTATTGAATATACTAATAAGTAATAGAGGCAACATACTAAAACGAGATTTGCTTATAGATAAGATATGGACAGGAGATATAGAGTACGTAAATGAGAACGCCCTGTCAGTGGCTATCAAAAGACTAAGAGATAAATTAGAAGATAATCCTGCAAAACCAAAATACATAAAAACTATTTATGGATTAGGCTACATGTGGGATGGAGATATTGACAATGAATAAACCTTATTCAATATTTATTATAATAAATTTAATTACTATAGTATTATGTTTGTTAATCGCTATTGTTCATAGGAATAAAGTAAAAAAACTAATGCAAAAACTAAACCAAATGTTGGACAAGGCTTTAGATGGTAGCTTTGAAGAGGACACGTATGATGAATCGTTTTTATCAGCAATAGAATTAAAGTTAAGTAGATTTGTCAAAAATACATTGGTTGCTAAACAAAGTATAAATAATGAAAAGAAAAACATAAAAGCTTTAGTAGCAGATATATCTCATCAAACAAAGACTCCTATAGCCAATATTTCTTTATACTCACAACTACTATCTGAACAAGAGCTAGATGATAATACTTTAGAATTTGCTAATCAAATAAGTAGACATGTAGTAAAACTTGATTTCTTGATTCAATCTTTATTAAAATCATCTAGGCTAGAGACAGATATAATATCAGTAAGAGTAAAGGATACTTCTGTGTTTGAATTGATTAAAGAGACAGCAAATAGAATAAAGAGCAAAGCTAGTGAAAAAGACATATATATCAATATTATTGGAGAAGAGTGTATAGCTAAATTTGATAAAAAATGGACTGAAGAAGCCTTGTATAATGTTTTAGATAATGCTGTAAAATATTCTCCTTTAGGTAGTGTAATTACAGTATCTATTATAGTTTATGATATGTTTTGTAGGATAGATATTATAGATAAAGGAATAGGTATTAATAACGAAGATATAAACGCTATATTTAAGAGGTTTTATAGATGCAAGAATGTTAGTCAATATGAAGGGGTAGGGCTAGGATTGTATATAGCCAGAACTATAATAACAAAACAAGGGGGTTACATTAAAGTCAAATCATCCATAGATAGAGGTTCAAAGTTCTCTATTTTCATCCCTAAATAGAAATTAAATCTTTCAGATGTGAAAGATTTAAGAAAGAGTTCAGAAATATTCTTACGGTATAGTTTAATTAAAGCTATAAATTTAATAGGGGGTACATAGATGAATATATTAGAGACAAAGAATCTCGTTAAGCATTATGGACAGAAAGAAAATCTAGTTAAAGCCTTAGATGGAGTAGATTTGACTGTTAAATCAGGTGAATTTGTATCAATAGTAGGAACATCAGGAAGCGGTAAATCTACACTTTTGCATATGCTAGGAGGATTAGATAGACCAACAGAAGGGTCTGTTAAAGTTGATGGTAAAGAGTTGTTTACTCTTAAAGATGATGAGTTAACTATATTTAGAAGAAGAAAGATTGGATTCATATTTCAAAGCTACAATTTAGTTCCTGTTTTAAACGTATATGATAATATAACGCTACCTATTGAGCTAGATGGAAATGAAGTAGATAAAGGCTTTATAAACCAGATAGTTGATACATTAGGGCTTAGCTCAAAACTCAATAACTTGCCTAATAATCTATCAGGTGGACAACAACAACGTGTTGCAATTGCTAGAGCATTGTCTACAAAGCCAGCTATTATACTTGCAGATGAACCTACAGGAAATCTTGATAGTAAAACAAGTTTAGATGTAATAGGTTTGTTAAAAGTAACAAGTAAAAAGTTTAACCAAACAATAGTTATGATAACGCATAACGAAGAAGTAGCTCAAATGGCAGACCGTAGCATACGTATTGAAGATGGTAAAATCGTAGGTGGCGGTGATAAGAATGATTAAAGTTAACAATAAAAAAATGATCAATAAACTTGCATTTAAGAACATGACCTCAGCTAAAAGTAGAAATATAATGGCTATATTAGCGATAGTACTAACAACTGTGTTGTTTACCTGTTTATTGACAGTAAGTATAGGTGTTAAAGATTCTTTTCAATATCAAACAATTAGGCAAGCAGGTGGGGATGGCCACGGAGCTTTAAAATACATAAATGATGAGCAGTACAATAACATTAAAAATCATAAGCTTATAAATAAGATTAGTTATAATAAGATTGTTGCTGATAGTGTAGACAGTACCGAATTTTTAAAAAGGCATGTTGAGATGTACTATATGGATGACGTAGCAATGGAGCTTGGATTTTGCGAGCCTACAGCAGGCAGTAAGCCAATAAAAGAAAATGAAATAATAACGGATACAAAAACTCTAGATTTATTAGGAGTTCCTCATAAAATAGGGGCTAATGTTCCACTTGAATATACAGTTAGAGGAGAGAAGATTAAGCGAACTTTTAAATTATCTGGATATTGGGAAAGTGATCCTGTTTTTAATGTTGGATTAGCTATAGTATCTAGAGCTTATGTAGATGCTATGGGAGATAAATTAAAATATACGTACAATGATGATTATAGTATGGTAGGGGCGATCAATTCATATGTGATGTTTGACAATAGTTTTAATTTAGAGGATAAATTAACTACAACTATAACAGAAAGTGGATATACTATACCAGAAGCTAAAAATGGGGGTAAATTTTTAGATACAGATATAAGGAATAATATAAATTGGGCTTATATATCAAGTAGCTTTTCGCTTGATCCTACCACAATTATCTCATTTTCATTGCTAGTTCTATTGATAATTTTTTCAGGCTATCTTATCATCTACAATATATTTCAAATATCAGTAATCAGAGATATAAAGTTTTATGGCCTTTTGAAGATTATAGGAACTACATCAAAACAAATACGAAGGATAATATCATTTCAAGCTATTATATTATGTCTTATAGGAATACCTATAGGATTGTTGGTAGGTTTTATAATTGGTTGTAAGGTTATGCCTATGGTGCTTAGCATAACAAATTATGATTTAAGTGACATTAAAATATCTTACAATCCAGCTATATTTATAGCTTCATCTATCTTTGCGCTGATAACAGTTTTTATTAGTACTCGTAAACCAGCAAGAATAGCTAGTAAATCATCACCTGTTGAAGCAGTAAAGTATAGTGGAGGTAATGAAAACATAAAGAACAAAACTAAAAGAACCAAGGGGAAAAATAATATCAGAAAAATGGCTTTATCAAATATAAGTCGTAATAAAAAACGTACAATAATTGCAATAGTATCAATGACATTAAGTTTAGTAATCCTAAATTCTGTTTTCACAATCACAAACGGTATCGACATGGATAAATTTTTAGCAAAATTTGTTGATACAGATTTTTTAATAGGTCATGCTAATTATTTCAATCAACATCGTTTTAGATCTGCAGAGGACGAATTAAACGCGACATTTATATCAGCTGTTAAATCAAGAGATGAGTTTAAAGTGGGAGGTAAGATTTATTATAATATAGATATAGGAGACTGTTCAATATATAGAGAAAATCCTAATGAAAAGGGCTGTCATGGATATCAATTGAATCTAGCACGAGATGGTCAACCGATGTTAGATTTATATGGTATGGATGATTTTAATCTATCAAGATTAGACATAATTGAAGGTAGTATGGATATAGACAGGTTTAAAGAAGGTCAATATATAATCGAAGGCGTTCATGATGATGACCATGGAAACATAATAAATGAAACCTCCCATTATGAAATAGGCGATAAAGTAAAAATAACTGTTGATGGTAATGCTTATGAATATGAGGTAATGGCGAAGATTAGGATTAATTCAAGGACGATATCAAGTCGATTCTATAATGATTTTGCATTCTATCTTCCATCAGATAAATATAAGAGTATTGTTAAAAAACCTGTATTAATGACATATGCATTTGATGTAATAGATGGTACAGAGAATGAAATGGAAAGCTTCTTAAAGAGCTATACAAATAAGATTCAAACATTGATGGATTATGAATCTAAAGCGGTTTTTGTTAATGAATTTGATGGAGTATACAATTTGTTCTTGACTGTAGGTGGAATACTCAGTGCTATAATAGGACTAATAGGAGTACTCAATTTTGTAAATTCTATGTTTACAAGTATATGGTCAAGAAGAAGAGAGTTTGCTATGTTGCAAGGTATAGGAATGTCTAGAAAACAGTTAATTAGTATGCTGTCGTTTGAGGGGCTTTATTACGCATTGTTTACTATATTTGCGTCAATAGTATTAAGTACTGTATTTTCTAAGTTTGTTATAGACGAAATAGTAAGCAATCTATGGTTCTTTAGTTATAGATTCGTTATTATGCCATTACTAATTGTAGCACCTATATTGATACTGGTTTCTGTTATAATTCCATATGTAGCATATATTAGTATAGGAAAAGATAGTATAGTTGAAAGATTGAGGATTGCGGAATAAGTGCATTGAATTGCTTTATGACGCAGGGTGCTCATAGCTTATTTGTAGGAAGCTTATCTAATTTCCAATAACTTTTAAAGTTGCTCTTGGAAAACGGATAGGCTTCTTTGTTAGTTTGTTGGTTATTTTGTTAATTATTTTAGCTTATCTCTGTAGGTCTTATTCTACCATCACTTATGGCTGCTCACCATTTTGTTAATAAAAATTTCATCATGTAAAGTAACTAGGGAAAGCGAAAGATGTTTCCTCGCAGTAAAATCGAGGAGCTGTTTCTTCAAAGCTTTTACTCAAATTATTAGAAACAGCTTCTCTACTACACCAAAAAGGTTATCTTTGCTTTCCCTTGCACCATTGAGTTACTTATTTACAATGAGCATATTTTCATACTCCAACGGCTTACCCTAAAGAAGATTAACCAAAATACCTACTAGAAGCTAAATAACATTATTCGTAAACGACATTGAAGCATCTATTTTATCATTATAACAATTAAAAACAGATGCTTCTCCGAGTCAGAATAATGTTTTTTAATGCTTCCACACAAAAAATAATGAGCAACACTGCAAAGCATGACTCTAATTCAGATTCCTCATAGTTACTCTAAAAACGTTAGCTTTTTTACATATCAACCAGAGAATAATTTAAGTTTCTCATCTAAATTAGGTATGTTATAATTTAGAAAACTGATAAATTAAAGGGGGACAAAAGATGAAACCGTTAATAGGGATAACTGCTTGCTATACAAGTAAGACGAAGGAAGCGAACAGGACTGGACAAGATAGGATTTCATGTTCAATAGATTATCCAGAGAGTATAAAAAATGCAGGTGGGGTACCTGTTTTAGTACCAGTAATAGAAGATGAAGAATACATAGATGAATTGGTAAAAAAACTTGACGGAGTACTATTTTCAGGTGGAGCAGATATTTATCCGTTATATTATGGACAAGTTGTAAAAAGGAAACTTGGAGATGTTGTAATCAAGAGGGATGATTTTGAATACATGCTTATGGGAAAAGCGATAAAATATAATAAACCTATATTAGGGATTTGTAGAGGTCTTCAATTGATAAATGTTTTTTTTAATGGAACACTATATCAAGATGTATTTGAAGAAAATATTGCTAAGCAAGAACATGTTGGAACAATGCTGTCTAGAGACATGGTTTGTCATAATGTTAAGCTAAAAAAAGATAGCATATTACATAAAGCAATAGGTATAGAAGAAATAGGAGTAAATAGCTTCCACCATCAAGCAGTTGATAAATTAGGAGATGGATTGGTAGTAACTGCTACCTCCGAGGATAATATAATAGAAGGCTTTGAGCACGAAGAATATTCATGTGTATTTGGTGTTCAGTGGCATCCAGAAATGATGGCATCGAGTAACGATATACAACAAAAGATATTTAACTATTTTGTAGGTGAAATAAGAAATAAGACTGTTGAAAGGGAGATTTAGTATGCTTATAGGATGTAACTATCATGAAGAAACAGTGAGGCTAGTAAAAGAAAATAAAATAGATATTGATTATTACAAATTTCCTGCTTTAGGGTATCAAATGGATGTCTTTGATTCTCCAGATCTAATAGAGTTAAAAAAACTAGCTAATAGATTAAAGCAAACAAAACCTATAAATCTACATGGTTTAAATCCATCACTTCACAATATATGCTCTAAGACTTTTATTGAAGATTTAGATGTAGATATCGTAAGAGAATTGATAGACATTTGTGAGCTGAAAGGGCTATCGATTCACTTAGATGGATCAGATATCAATGATACAAGAGCAGAGTTATTGGAAAGAGTGGTAAATAATATTAGATATGTGAAGAATACATTCAATGATCTAGAATTCTTTGCATTAGAAAATATAGGTTTGTTAAGAAATCCATTTGTATACGAGGCAGACTTTATTAGTGAAATTATACAGCAATCAGATGCAGATTTCTTATTAGATATAAGTCATGCATATGTAGCAGCAAAGAGTCTTAAAATTGATATATGGGATTATATGAAAGTACTCCCATTAGATAGAGTGTATGAGATACATATTAATGGTTGGATAGAAAAAGGTTCACAGATTATGGCTCACACTAAGATTCATGAAGAAGGATATAGACTGTTAAAACAAGTACTAGACATATCAAAACCAAAGATGATAACTATAGAGTATGGAAGGCACAATGACAGAATAAACTCAGGATGTCCAGTAATGAAAAAGGACGTAATAAATGTAAGAGCTATGGATGAGATTGAAGAGCAGGTTATAAGAATTAGAAGAATACTTGAGTGCTATAAATAAAATAACTGTAAATTATTGACGTAAAAGCTTATATGTTTTTCTATTGTATGTTGAAGGAATAATAGTAATAATTTAAATAAATACACCGGTTTAAGAATAATAAAAAAGGGGTATTAGGTGTGAAAATAAATAAAAATATATTAGATGAATATTGTAATTATTTAGAAAATATGTATTGTGACGAAGTTATAGACGAGTTATTGAGCAAAAAATACATCATAGGGAAGGAATTTGGTAGTGGTGTTTTTTCTAGGATAAAATTAGAAGAAGGTTTGGAAATCTCAAAGTTTAAAATAGACAATATGCTAATAGATTTTGATAATTCTATATACAGTGATGATATTGTAGAAGTAGGTTATTGTTATAGTGGAAGTATAAAAATTATTATATTGCCTGATAATGAGGAATTCATTTACAAAAAAGGAGATGTATTTATTTATAAAATGCTGAACGATATTAAAGGTTTTAGATTTGTCTATGATAAAGCTAAAACGATATCTGTTCATATGAATTTTTATGAGGTAAAAAATGCTATAAACTCAATATGGGAAAATAAACTTATTATTGATTGGCAAAAATGTATAAATCGTATATTTAAAGAAGATGCTTTAATAATCCAAAAAGCTAGTTATAACTTAAAAAAGATAGCAGAAATGATTGATACAATATCATTAGATAGTATGATGAATTTTATGAAGTTAAAATTCAAGACAGGGGAGTTTTTAGCAGCCATACTTGAGGAAAAGTTAAATCAAAATCATGGCAAAGATGTCATTGACGAAGAAATGGTGTGTATAAATAAAGCTCGGAAAATAATAAATGAAAACTTAGAAAATCCGCCATTAATTAAACAATTAGCTAAAGAATTGGATATAAGTGTATATAAGCTTCAAAAAGCATTTAAAAACATATTAGGAATTACGATTTATCAATATATACAAGAGTCTAGATTAGAAAAAGCTAAATATTTATTAAAAAATACTTCAATGTCTATCATAGACATTTCAAATGAGATAGGATATTTGAATCCAAGTAAATTTGCAAGTTTATTTAAAATACAATCATATAACGCCATTAAAATATAGAAAAAAAATTAGTATAAATAAAAATAGCTAGATGTTTCAAAAAACGATATTTGTTTTTTGGAGCATTTTTTTAATTTATCAGAGTAGAAAATGATTATCAATATCAATAAGATATATAGTAGGAGAGTATGCAGATTATTGGGCTAAACTTACAAAAAAAATGGCACCGCTTTATGGAGTTTTTCTTGTAATTATAGATTCTGGATTACTATGTATAATTCCTATAGGAGGTATTATGTTTTTAAATGGTAGTATAAATGGTTCAACTTATATACTATTCTTATTATTAAGTTCAAGTTTTCTTAACTCATTTAAACAGTTATTACAATTTGGTTCTAAATTTTCAATGTTACTTGAGGGAGCTGGAAAGGTAAGAGATATTATTAACCATGAACCTCAAGAGCAAGGGCATAAAACATTTGATAGAAAAATTCAAGGAAGAATACAGTTTAATAATATTACTTTTAAATATGATAAAAAAGAAGTTATTAAAAATCTGTCACTCACTATAAAACCTAAGAACATAGTTGCACTTGTAGGGCCTTCGGGCTCAGGTAAAACAACACTAGGGCAATTAGTAGGAAGGTTTTGGGATGTAGAGAAAGGTAATATAACTATAGATGGAATAGATATAAAAGAATTAAAAATGGATGAATTAATGAAAAATGTTTCTTTTGTCTTTCAAGATGTATTCATGTTACATGATACTATAGAAGAGAATATTAGAATGGGACTTGATAGAAGTTTAGAAGAAATAACTAGAGCAAGCAAGAAAGCTCAGATTCATGATTTTATAATGAGCCTTCCAAATGGATATGAAACCAAACTTGGTGAAAATGGAGTAAAACTTAGTGGTGGAGAAAAGCAAAGAATATCTATAGCAAGAGCAATATTAAAAGATAGCCCTATTGTGGTTCTTGATGAAGTAACTTCATATTCAGACGTTGAAAATGAAAGTAAGATACAAAAAGCACTTAGTATATTATTAGAAGATAAAACAGCTATAATTATTGCCCATAGACTATATACTATCAAAAACGTAGATGAAATAATAGTCCTTGATGAAGGGGAAATAGTAGAAAAAGGGACTCATAGTTCGCTGATGAATAAAGGTGGTTTATACAATCATCTTTGGAATATGTATGATTACGAAGTTGTAGAGGAAAGAGGTGCTTAATATGTTTTCAGATATAAGGAAATTGATGGGCAGAGATGGCAAGAAGCTAAGAAAACCTATTATATTATTAACTATAGATTCTTTGTTCCATATGTTTTTTTATGGAATGATGTATTTTGTTTTATTAGATTTAATGAATAAAGATTTAAGCTATTCAAAGATAAAAACATACTCTATAATCATGATAGTTGCATTTATATGTAGAGCTATAGTTAATACAAAAGGCTATGCAGGTATACAAATGAATGGTGCAAGGATTGTAGAAAAGATGCGTATATCTTTAGGAGATCATATCAGGAATATTAATCTAGGATATTTTAATAAAAACAGTATTGGCAACTTGTCAAATATAATGACAAATGATTTACAAGACTTTGAAATGGTAATTACACATAGCACAAGTGATTTAATAAGAACTATTTTTTTAAGTATTTACCTTCTTGCTATAACATTTGTAATTAACATCCAGCTGGCATTTATTCAGCTTGTTATAGCGATGCTTGCAATACCAATAATTTATTTAGGTGGTAAAAGATTAGCTAAAGTAGGAAAACACAAAAAGCAAGTGATGAATGAAGTTATATCGAGAATAGTTGAATATCTAAGTGGAATGCAAGTGTTTAAAGCTTTTAATCTCGTTGGGAAAAAATTTGTTAGACTAGAAAAATCCTTTAGAGATTTTAAGAAGGAAAGTATTAGAATGGAAGTATCAATAGTACCATATGTGTTGATTTTTCAGATAATACTTGATTTAAGTTTTCCTATATTATTAATAATATCTACTATAAAGTTTGGAGCGGGAAGTATAAATAAGAGAGAATTTTTAACGTTTATAATAATCAACGTAGCACTTATAAATGTACTAAAAGCTTTTGGAGCACATTATAGTGAATTTAGATATCTAAAATTAGCTTCTGACAAACTTACTAAAACATACAACCGACCACAAATGAGTTATATACATGAAGATGCTAATTTAAATAATTATGATATAGAATTTAAAGATGTGTGTTTTGAGTATGAAGAAGGTAAAAAGGTTTTAGATAAGTTGAGTTTTACAGCAAAAGAGGGTACAATGACAGCTCTAATAGGTCCTTCAGGATCAGGCAAAACCACAGTTACCAGTTTAATAGCTAGATTTTGGGATGTTAAAACGGGTTTAATAAAAATAGGAGGTAAAGACATCAGAGATATTAAACCAGATTCTTTACTAAAGCATATAAGCATGGTATTTCAAGATGTATACTTGTTGAATGACTCAGTTTATAACAATATTAAATTAGGAAATCCTAGAGCATCTAAAGAAGAGGTTGTTAAAGCAGCAAAGATAGCAAATTGTCATGAGTTTATAGAAAACATGGAAGACAAGTATGATACTGTAATTGGAGAAGGTGGATCAACGTTATCGGGAGGTGAAAAGCAAAGAATATCAATTGCTAGAGCTATATTAAAAGATGCTCCTATAATACTTTTAGATGAAGCTACTGCTTCTCTTGATGCAGATAATGAAGTAGAAATCAGAAAATCTATTAAAGAGCTTGTAGCTAATAAAACAGTAATAGTAATAGCGCATAGATTAAATACGATTAAAGATGCACAGCAGATTATTGTGTTAAATGAAGGAAGCGTTCTAGAAATAGGGAATCATAACCAACTGATAAAAAATAAAAAAAGATATTATCACATGTATAGCGAAATGGAAAAAGCAAAAAAATGGGTTATATAGCACCCAATATCAAAACTTTAGCTAGATTTAGAAACCAAAGATTATAGTATTAAAAATATGTATAGTCTATTTTGATTTGAAAGGGGTAAAAACAATGAAACCTATAGTAGATGTGAAAAAAGAATACAGATATCTATTCAATATTAGAGAGGGAGAATTAAGGAAAAAATTATTATTTTCAGCTATAGAACTTGATTTATTTACTCATCTGGAAGAATTTAAGTCAGCTAAAGAAATTGCAGAAGAAATGAATTATAATATCGTTAATACTGAACATATATTAAATGCTTTAACAAGCATAGATTTACTCGAAAAGAAGTCTGGAAAATTTAAAAACAGTGAAATTGCAAATTCACATCTTTCAAGAAATTCAGATGGTTTTGCGGGAGACTTAATAATAGACTATGATTCAGCGATTGGACTTAATAAGATGGATATAGTTAAGTCAGTTAAAGAAGGGGCTAGTATTTATAACGGTAAAGATGGATTCGAGGCATTAAAAATGTATGAAGATTACACCACATTTTTGATAGAAAGTCAACGTATAGGAAGGGCTAAAGAATTTTGTGATGTAGTAAAACAATTACCTGAATTCAAAGACTTCAAAAAGATGCTTGATTTAGGCGGTGGAGCAGGGCTTATTGGAATATGTATAGGGCAAGAAAAAGAAGATATCGAAGGGGTAATATTTGATACGCCAAATAGTATAAATGTTACTAAGAGATGTATAAAAGAATATAATATAGAAGATCGGTTTACAACAATAGCTGGAAACTATCAGGAAGATGATATCGGATATGGATATGATTTAGTTTTAGCGATAGGAACTCTAAATTTTGCAAAAGATAATTTAGATATAGTAACTAAAAAAATATATGATAGTTTAAATGATAAAGGAGTATTTATTAGCATATCTGATGGTATAACAGATGATGGAACTAAACCTGTCAGAGCTATCTTAACGTGGTTACCAGCAGTTTTACAAGGTATTGACTTTTATCTAGAGCAAGGACAGGTAAGTAAATCAGCTTTAAATAATGGATTTAGCAGTGTATCTAGAAAAACCATAGAATTTTTAAATGCTGAATTAGATGTAGATATACTTAGGAAGTAGATGATTTATCTAGTTAAGTGCTATCTCGTAAAGAGAAGCACTTCAGACTGTAGACAAAAGCCCAATTTCTGCGTTGTTGTTAAAATTTCCGTTGCTCACTTACCTCTAAGTAAGCTCTGCTACTCAATTTTAACACCCCTTGAAATTGAACTCTTACTACAGTCTGCTATTTAGATGACTTTGTCATCAACCTAAAGTGCTATCTCGTAAAGAGAAGCACTTATTTTTTATTTGATATAAATATAAATTCATTTACAGTTTACTAATGTAAGGTATAATATAGATAGTATGCATTAAAAAACTAAAAGGAGAAAAATATGAAGTATATTGATATCCAAAATTGGAAGAGAAAGAAGCAATTTGATTTTTTCAAAAAAATGGATTACCCTCACTTTAATATATGTGCTAATATAGATATAACTAATTGGTATAAATATATTAAAGAGAAAAATATACCTTTTTTTATTTCAATAGTTTATGTAGCGACAAGGACAGCTAACAGCATAGCTGAGTTTAAGCTTAGAATACGTGGTGATGAAGTAGTAGAGCACGATTTTGTAAGTCCAGCAACTACAATTATGACAGAAGAAGGGGTATTTGATTTCTGTGATATAGAATATAATAGCAACTTTAGATTATTTGAAAAAACAGCTAAGACTCAAATTAACAAGTCCAAAAAGGAAGTTTCACTTAATCCTTCTCAAAGAGATGATTTATTATATATGACAAGTATTCCATGGGTTTCATTTACCAGCGCAAGTCATCCTATTAGTATGAATCCAGTTGACTGTATACCTAGAATAGCATGGGGCAAATATTTTAAGGAGAACAAAAATATAAAACTGCCATTATCAGTTCAAGTTCATCACGCACTTATGGATGGATCACATGCTGGAGAATATTTTACATTATTCCAAGGCTTTGTTGATAAACCAGAGGAGATATTAAGTTTATAGATTGGAGGTATACATGGAAAAGGTATTAGTATTAGGGGCTAGCGGGTTGATTGGCAAAGCTATAGTAAATGAATTAAAGTATAAAAAAGAGTACTTGATTTATACAACGTACTACCATAATAAACCAAAGAAAACGGATAATTGCTATAAAATGGATGTAAATAATTTAAATTATATAGTAACATTATTAGATGATATAAAACCTCATATAGTCATATCTTGTTTAAGAGGAGATTTCAAAAAACAGCTAACATTTCATACCACTGTTGCAAAACAGCTTAAAAAAAGCAAAGGAAAGCTTTATTACTGTTCAACAGCGAATGTGTTTGATGATTCTCTTACCAAACCATATACTGAATATGACAGAGTTAAAGCAAAATCAGAGTATGGCAGATTTAAAATAGAATGTGAAAAAGTGATAATGGATATTCTAGGTGATGATGCTCTTATACTAAGATTCCCTCAAGTGATGAGTAAAAATGGAGGGAGAATGGATCAAATTGTAAAAGCTTTAAAAAATAATGAAAAAATAAAAGTGTTCCCCAATTTGATATTTAACACTGTTACAGATATCATAATCGCAAAAAAATTATCTTATATAATCACAAACAAGTTAAAGGGTATATTTCATATTACTGCCTCAGATACTATTAATCATAGTGCTTTTTATAAAGAGTTAGCTGAGAGATTAGGATATAAATATGATAATATAGAAGAAGATATGAATGTAGCAGGTTGTTTTGCATTACATTCAGTTAGAGAAGATGATTATAATCCTCGTATTGAAATTACCAATACGCAGGTTATAGATTATTTGTGTGAAAACTTTTAAATCAATAAATATTATAAGGAGAATTAAATGAAAATAGTAAAAGGAATATTAGCAATCATATGTATTTTTATATTAATATTAGGTGGATATTTTCTATATATGACTGTCACTGATTATAAACCAGAAGATATTATCCAGCTAAAAGCAGAGAATAATACTCAGAGAATTTTGAGTAAAAACATGGAAATATCAGCTATGATATTCAACATAGGGTATTGTGGATTAGATAAAAAACAGGATTTTTTCATGGATGGAGGGACAGGCTCTAGAGCAGAAAGTAAGGAAAAAGTTTTTGAGAATCTCAACCAAATAACAACATTTATTAAAAATAAGGATGTAGATTTCTTATTATTACAAGAAGTAGATGAAAAAGCTACTAGAAGCTATAATATAAATCAATTCGAGCATATTAAGAATGTTTTAGATAGTTATAATGCAACGTTTTGTGTTAATTATAAAGTTCCGTGGGTTCCAGTTCCAATTACTAAGCCACACGGAAAAGTAGAATCTGGGTTAGCAACATTTAGCAAATACAAGGTTGATAAAGTTACTAGATTTAAACTTCCAGGCGAAGAAAAATGGCCTAGACGACTTGCGCTTTTAGATCGTTGTTTCTTAGAGAGCAGAGTACCTATAGAGGATGGAAGTGAGCTTATATTGCTCAATGTTCATTTATCTGCATACGATAAAGGTGGAATTATAAGAAGACAACAATTAGGGTTTTTAAAGGAATATATAAAAAATGAATATGAAAAAGGTAACTATATTGTAGTTGGAGGAGATTGGAACCATCTAGTACCAGGTGCAGATTTAGATATATTCGGCAATAAAGATGAGTGGCCAGAGTGGTTACAAAAAATACCTGATGATTTTAAGTCAGAAAATTTTAGCTTTGAACTTGATAAAAATGTCGCTACTCATAGATCACTAGATTCGTCATATGAAAAAGGAAATAACTATTTATCCATTATAGATGGTTATTTAGTGTCTAAAAACATTAATGTATTAGAAACAATGGGTGAGAAACTGGAATTCAAAAATTCAGATCATAATCCTGTGTCTATAAAATTCACATTAAAATAATAATATGGAGGCCAATATGAAATATAAAATAGCATTTGTATGTGTTCATAATTCATGTAGAAGTCAGATGGCAGAAGCTTTTGCAAAAAAATTAGCAAGTGATATATTCAACGTGTATTCAGCCGGAACTGAAAAATACCACGAAGTAAAACCTAAAGCAGTCAAAGTCATGGAGGAAATAGGTATTGACATGAAAGAACACAAGCCCAAATTGTTATCAGATATACCCGATAATCTAGATATATTGATAACTATGGGGTGCAATGTATTGTGTC
The DNA here is from genome assembly GCA_029227815.1 of Clostridiaceae bacterium M8S5. Classification (GTDB taxonomy): domain Bacteria; phylum Bacillota; class Clostridia; order Tissierellales; family MCWD3; genus Abyssisolibacter. The sequence goes on from CP118523.1 coordinate 583,324, forward strand.
CTTTTGTTTCAAACAGATATTCTGAAGATTGGGGTTTAGATGACCCTTCTGGAGGGTCAATAGAAGATTTTAGAAATACAAGAGGTATTATAAAAGAGAAGATGGATAAATTCATACAAGATTTTAAGAATGGTAAAATAAAGTTATAGGCTCAATATAAAGATGACCATATCAATTTGCTCAGGTTGAAACTTATGGTCATCTTTTTATGTTTTTGTAGTATCACTAACTAAATTCAACAAATTGTCTATAAATCTTGGATTCGAGTAGAAATTATAAAAATTCGGCAAAGTATACTTAAAATAAAAGAAAATGTCGAATTTTATAATTTTAAAATACAAAAACAGTGACTCTGGTATGATAATTACAGGAACAATTGATTAGGAAAAAATATTTTGTTAAAATGTTTATATAACGAATTACAGTAGTGAATATCTGCTTGTAAGTAACATGCTTATATATTGCTAAATGTATACTTAACTTGCAAAATGATTCAATTGGAAATGTAAAAAAAATACTTGGTAAATTTTACGCAGTGAAAATGTTTGATATTTATATTATTATTAAATTAGACTATATTATGGAATAAGTTTTGTTATTTTTAGGAATTAATAATCTGAAATATTATTTATGGTTAGTTTAGATTTAGAGTAAAGAACTATGATCGAGAATGCAGTATAGTTGTTAATTTTCACTAATTATTATTATTGAATTTATAAAAGTTGGGTAAATTAATACAAAAAGATCAATTGGAGTGATTATTGTATGTCTAATATTTTAGTTGTAGAAGATGACCAAATTCAAAGACAAAATCTAGTAAAAATATTAAAAAATATATCGAATGACATAAAAGTTTACCAAGCTGACAATAAATCAGATGCTGTTAGAATTTCTAAAGCTGTAAAAATGGATTTCTTTTTTATAGATATGATGTTAAATGATTCTACAGGATTAGATACAGCAAAAGAACTAAGAAAAATGAAAGAATATAAGTTAACATGGATAATTTTTTTAACAACGCATGTAAGCTATATGTTACAAGCTTTTAAGGAAGTTCACTGCTATGATTATATTCTAAAACCATATAAAAAATCAGAAATTATAAATGTAACTAAGCTATTATTAGATAACTCATATGAAAGTACAAAAAAAGATGATAGACATAGAGAAAGTATAGTATTTGAATTGCAGGGAGTTATGCTTAAGATATATGTAGATGAAATATACTTTGTAGAAGTTAATTTAAGAACTTGTATATTGCATACTAAATCAGGTAATTACTCACTTAATAGGAAATCGCTTAAAAGTATATTAAGTATGATAAAGGCTGATTATATTATACAAACACATAAGTCATATGCAGTTAACGTTAACTATATAGACAAAATAGAAAAAATATCAAGAGGAATTTGGGAAATTCATTTTCATGGGTATGAGGAACAAGCACTTTTGGCATCAACCTATAAAAATGCTCTCAAAGAAAAATTTATGGAATAGACAATTTAACAAGTTAATCTAAGGAGGGATATAATGACGATAGTAAGGGTAATAGCGAGTTTTTTAGAATTAAGTAGTTTGCTTATTATATGGTCTAAATTTGAAAAAAACTCAAAAATTTTGCTAAACCTGATTATCGCCATGTTCTTGGTACTAATAGGATTTATGATAGAAGGGATAAATCCTATATTTGATTTTATAATAAGTTACAGCTTAATAGTGGTAAGTTTATCTGTTATATATAAGGTAGGAATAATTGACACACTCCTTAAAATAATAGTTTCCTTTGCAATTATAGTATTTGTTGAACTTATTATATTAATAATTATAGCTTTTATCTATGGCAATAGTTTTCAAACTAATAATTATATCATTTTAGTGATAGCAAATACAATGAACGTAATTATATCATATGTACTTTATAAAAATACAAAAGCTAATAATATATTTGCAAAAATCAATAACTACATTACTGATATTAATTTTAAATTTAGAAATATATGGATTGCAAATACGTTATTCTATTGTATGTGCATAAAGATTGTTTGGGATTATTCTCCAGCAGTCATAATAAAATATAAGTTTTTTATATTTTTAATTTTCTTATTAATATATGTTGTGAATATATTTATATTTAAGAATGATGTATTAATGTATGAAAAAAATAAAATGCAAGAATACTATGATAAATATTCTCCTGTTATGGCTTCTATAGTAGAAGACATACGTGGTAAACAGCACGAATACAAAAACCACATTAATGCTATCTATGGCATAATACAAGTAGCTGATGAAGATACCATAAAACAAGAGTTAGAAAGCTATATTATATCAATAAATGAAAATCTAGATCAAATAAATATTGTCAAAAGTGATAACAGCATTATTAATGCAATTATATATAGTAAGGTATGTGATGCAAACAATTTTAATATAAAATTTGATTATAGTATAAGTAAATTATCAAAATTACCTATACAAGGATTTGAAATGTCAGAAATACTATCAAATCTTTTAAATAATGCTTTTGAAGCTGTAATGGCTGATGAAAACAACAAAAAGATTGTAATGTTAATAATACAAGAAGATAATGATATACTTACTGTAGAAGTAAGAAACAGTGGACATACTCTTAAAGCTCAAAATATTGATAAAATATTTAGAAAAGGGTTTTCTACTAAAAATAGAGGTAGTGGGTATGGATTACACAATGTTAAACAAATTGTAGATGACAACAAAGGAAAGGTTATGATCTCGATAGATAGTGGTTTTACAGTGTTTAAAGTAAGTATACCTAAAAATTAAGAAAAAAATTCTTGAAATATGCACCGTTTCAAGAATTTTTTTTATACTTATTTTACTAAACTTTTTGGCGGCTTAACTTCGTTGAATAAAATCCAAGAAGTACCGATAGAAACCATTTGAGCTAGAGCAATTAATAATATACCAAAAGTATACTTAGCATCAAACTTTTTAATTAGTTGCATGCTCATTCCCCCTTTTTAAAAGTAATTGGATGGATTCCATGGCTATAGTTATAATCCCCATACAAAATAACTTAGTGTTATATTTTAATAATACCAAAATAACGTACCAAAATATAGTGGCAATTACTGCTAATATTTTTAGAACTAAGTATCTTTTGCCATATTTAATAGGCCTGTATTTGCTACCTATTGGAGATTTTATAACAATTACTAGTAGAGTTATTGTAAATATGTATAGATGATATGATATTATATAATTTGCTAAATATATGGAACCTATCATAGTTATTGAAAAAAAGAACAAAGAAAACATCAAGCACCCTAAAAAGCTATTAGAATGATAGCCTCCTGCAAAAATCCTTAAAGTAGATAAGATAACAAAAGAAAATAAAAACAAATCTAACTTACCAACTGTTAAGAACAAGATTGATAAAAATAATAGTTTTAGACCTTCATTCATGATTACCTGTAGTGCATATGACATTTGTTCTATTTCATCCTGAGAATTTAATTTTGAACTTCTACCAATATTACTGGCAATTTTATCTGAAATTTGTTTAATACTTTTTATATTTAAGCGTTGACTGAGCAAAATGCTAATAAGTTACTAAACATCTAAACTGTGTCAACTCCTCCTCTCTTAAATACATTTGTAATTAGTTTTTTTGCATAAATTATGTATATATATTATTGACTAAACACTAAAAGTTTACCAAATTAAATATAAAATAGTGCTTATATATAATATAACAGAAATATTAAGATTTATAAACAATTTTGGCATGAAAACGCTCTTTTTCGACTTAAAAAAAATTATTAAATGGGGTACGACTTTACAAGGCGTACAGATGTCGTTTTGAGGCATATGTATTGTATAAATATTATAAAGAGCTATAATGATATTAAACAGAGAAATGAACTCATCTGTTGAACATTACCAAAAATATGTAAAACGAAAGGGGGGAGCACATGTTGAGATTTGAGAAAAATTCATTAGCTAGCTCATTAGGCAGTAGAAGTGTAACAGTAGCACCAGGAGGATGTTGTTGTTGTTGTACATGTAGTTGTTGTTGTTGCATTAGCACAAATGTAGTTAGTGGAGATGGTAATACAGTAAACACAACAAAAGGTGGTAATTAGTTTCTATAATAATCAACATACACAATAAAGGGGAGGCGTTTAGAAATGTTAAAATTCAATAATGTATCTTTAAATGACTCACTAAAACATGACAGTATAAAAGTAGCACCAGGAGGATGTTGTTGTTGTTGCACATGTAGTTGTTGTTGTTGTGTAACAGTGAACAATATTAGTGGGGATAATAATACAATAAACACTAATAACTAAATTAAAGAAAGAATATAGCCCACAATGGGCAAAATAGCTACAAATGTAAGCTAAGTTTATTGAGGTGAAGAAGGGTGAAAAAAAATGGCAAGAATAAAGCCATGTATAAGCAGATATATCATTTTAATACTCAGTATTTAGGGATATCTAGTTATACAGATACAACAGTAGTTAGGATGCAACACAATATACTAAACGGAGGAATTTTCTCACAAAACAGATATAAAAGTGAAGAGTATCTACTAAACTTTAGAGGTAATAATAATTATTTAGGTAACAGAATAGGAGCGTCAGATTTTTATGGTTCTGGAGGATTAGCAACATTGACTCAAAAAGAATTAGGAGAGAATCTAGATAGCGCTATTTTGTTACCTGAACCTCAAAAAATAAAGACATCTATATCAAAAGCTATAAAGAATAGAAGAAGTGTTAGAAAATATAGAGAGGGTAAAATGTCTTTAAAAGATTTAAGTAACATACTCTACTATAGCTCAGGTGTATCTGGAAAAGATGAGAATAAGTTAGATTATTATGAAGAACCTCTAGTATTTAAGCTAAGAAATGTTCCTTCAGGAGGAGGATTATATCCAATAAAATTATATTTCTATTGTAACAATGTAAAAGGCTTAGAAGAAGGTATATATGTATATTATCCAGAAAACCATGCTATCCATATTATAAAGGATAAAGAAAAACTACTATCAGTAACAACATACGCTGATTTCGCATCAATAGACGTATCAAAGGTTAATATGGTGATATTATATGTATACGATTTATTTATAAACTCAAGAAAATATGGTGATATTGGAGCAGCATTTGCTTTTATAGAGATTGGAGAAATGGCTCAAAATATCCAGCTAATATCAACAGCTCTTGGCTATGGTGCATGTGATATTGGTGGTTATGATAAAGGGTTGGTAGAATCAGAGCTAGAAATAGATGGATTGACCAAACACCTATTACATGTAACTATAGTTGGTCATGAAGGGGAGGAAGATTAATATGGCAAAGTATGTATTTGAAAATGATATTCGATTATTACACGGTGGGTTAGATGAAGTTAGAATAAGATCAGGACTTTGGAATTATAACGAAGCTGTTATTGATCTTTCTCCTTATGATGACAATATGAAGAAAGCTGCAGTAAGTATGCTTAATGCTCTTAAGAACAATGGATTTGATCCAGCAGAAATAGAACAAATGGATATACAGAATGAAAACAAACAACAACTAATGGATTTATTAAATGGTCTTTTCGGGGCGGGTATGATATACAGCAATCAAAACTCAAATTTAAAAGACAGAATTACAAATTCTTTATTAGGTCAAATGAAAGAATCATTAGTAAAAGATGATTTGAAGGAGTCAAGTGTTTTATTTGTTTCAGATTGCGACTTTTCAATAGATATGTCAAAAAAAATATGTAAACAAATGGAGTTAGATATTGAATATGAAGGTATAGAATTTATTAGAGAAATTAGCAAACATGATTTAACAACTAAATTCGATGCATATGAAGTAGAAACATCATTATCTGTAATAGGTAAAAAACTTGAAAAATTCGATTCGATTGTTATATCTCTTAAACATACAAATATGAATTTTTTAAGGAATATAAACAGAATAGCATTAGAGTATAACAAAGTTTTGACAATAGGTTTTATAGATGGACCATTTATAACGGTATTTAGCATTAACCCACCTAAAACTGGGTGTGTTGAATGTTTTGAAACAAGAATTTTATCTAGATTAGAAGATCATATATTATATGAAAAATATGTTAAGCAAGATATAAATATATCTTCCGAAATAGATCCAGCTAAAATTATATTATCGAGTATGCTTACAAATTTACTAATAACTGAAGCATATTTATTAAAGAACTATTCTATGACGAAATTTGAGGGTAGAGTGCTCAGTGTATTCATACCATCATTAGAAATTCAAGTTCAGGATTTGCTTAGAGTTCCTTATTGTAATGCTTGTGGAAACATATCTAAAGCAAAATTTGAGGAAACAAATATCCAGTCAAGAGTTATGATGAATGATTTATTAAAGGATTTGAGATAATTTAATGCTAAGAAGGTGAATACAATGATGAGAATGTACCCAAGTTATAATAATGTCCTAAAGCAATTCAACAAGGTAGCTGGTAGTCAAACAGGAATAATTAATTCAATGGTGGTGCCATTAGTAAATTATATAGGAGAGCCTACGTTAAGAAGCATGACTGGTACTATGCCAAATTATCACAAACATATATTAAAAGGTGGTCAAGATGTTCAATATCACATAATAGGATATGGATCTTACTATGAAGAGGCATTTATTAAATATATAGGTGAAAGTATAGAGAGATATGCTTCCTTGGTTGGTGGAAAGCTGTTAGAGGATAAAGTAGAATATGCTAGCTACAATGAAATATCAAAAAAAGGCAAAGCAATGCCTTTAAAATATATGAATGTCTTTACAGATGAACAGATTATAGAAATAAAAGAAAGAAAACTAATCTTGTGTGATAAAAGAGCTAGTGAAGATGACATAATTGGATGGGTAAAATGCCCGTCATTATTTAATCCAGATGAAGGAATATATGTTCCTATGCAAATGCTTTTTATTGGTTATGAGAATGATATATCAAAAAAAGAGTATAGGTATATTCCAGCTTTTAGCACAGGGACAGCATCTCATAAATCGTATTTTAATGCACTGAAGAACTCTTTAATAGAATATATTCAAATAGATGCATTTATGATAAATTGGTATACTAAAAGGAAGAGTAAGAGAGTTATTATCGATGATGAGATAGTTAATCAAATACTAAAAAAACATAATCTTTATGGTGAAAAATCTGCATATGAAATAATTCCTTTATATATATCACTTGATGATGTAAAGCTTCCAAATTACTCAGTTGTATTAAAAAGAAAAGATGGAGAATCCCCCTTCATGTTAGTGGGAGTTCAGGCTGATACTCACCCTAAACATGGTATTCTAAGAGGAGTGATGGAAGCTTTACCTATATCACAAAGTGTGTTTTATAACACAATATTTTATGAGGAAGCAATAAAGCAAGTGACATCAGAAAAACCTTGGTTTATAGACCTTGATAAAAATGTATTGTTTTATGCTATGCCACATAGAAAGGATGAAAAAGAAAGAGTATTAGCTGATATGATTGAGGGAGAAATAAAGTTGACAAACATACCAAACTATGAAGGCAAAAATGCAAAAGAAGATGTGGCATATCTTATAAAAGAGCTTAAAAAGATAAGTGAATATGCCGTAGTTTTAGATATCACGCCTCCAGAGGCAAGAGAAAAAGGATGGTATGTTACAAGAGTATTAGTTCCAGAAATATTAGAGATGTGTATACCTGATTATCCGTTTGCAAACCATCCAAGAATGTTACAGTATGGAGGGGTAAAAAATGAATATCCGCATCCAATGCCTTAATATATTTATACTCTTATTAGCTATAAATCCCATATCTATTGGTCAGTTAATCAGGGTAAGTATTTCTAGAAATCAAGTAAATACTGATAAGATAAATTATATTATGCTTTTTGTATATGTATTAATTACATCTTTAGTAGCACTTGTAAGTAGGGAACTATTATCGTTGAGGTTACCAATTAGTAATAGATGGTTTGTTGTTGCCATACTGTTAGTTCCTATAGTTATATTGGTTGAAATATTGACAGTAACTATCATACATCTAATAAGAGGAAACGTGAAAATTAAGCTAGAGTTTAATGGATTAGGGGCTAGTGCAATATCATCTAAAATAAGTGTAGTACTAATTGGAGTATTAGAAGAAATAATGTATAGACAAGTTTGGCTTGCTATTTTGATTGGAGTTTTCAATATTCATATAGCTTTAGCAATTATCTTGTCTTCTTTATTTTACGCATTAAATCATATTTCAATTAGTAGATATGTATTTATACAAAAAATAATAGCAGGTAGTATTTATAGTGCTTTATATATAGCAAGTGGAACAGTACTGATTCCAATAATTACACATGGTTTACAAAATGCAATTATTATAGCTAGGAGTAAATAATGATATGAATATAATAGTAATAATTCTTATAGTTACAATTATATATGGGCAAAACAGATTCTCGCTATTAAAAAATTTATATATCAAGAGATTTATTATTGATAAGTTTGACACAAAAAAGCAGGGAGAAAGAACAATCAGAGCAATTATCACAGTTGTACTAGTTTTTATTTTAGCTTTTATTGAGTTTATGGAAAAAGTCAATCTAAAAAACAGCATATTTGGAGAGTATAGTATTTTATATAGCATTTTATTATTAGTGTCGGCTATATTGATATTTATACAAATGATTTTTATGATAAACTATATAATAAGTATAGTTTTTAAATCAAATATAACAGAATTTATGCACAACATAGATATTATGGAGTTAGATATAAACAGTATGTTCTATACAGGTTATTTTATTACATTTATGGTTAGTTTGTTTGAAGGTATAGTTTTTTTTGATATAATATGTTACAGTTTACTAGAAACATATGAATTCAAACTGTGGATTGTCATTGTTACAATAACAATAATATACGGTTTAATGAAGGCTATAATGAGAAGAAGCATCAAAAAGAATATATCATTATTTGTGCTTGGAATATCAATATGTTTACCGGGGTTACTATTAACCTTAATAACAAATAGCCTATTTATAGGAGTATGTTTTTTGTTTATATGTAATTTATTTGTTTCCTTTAAAAATATAAAGGCAGGCATTAGGAGGTAATTGTTGTGAACGTTCTAGAAATAAAAAATTTAAAAAAATTTTATGGTAAAAATTTAGCAGTAAACAATGTGAATTTGCAAATAGAGGAAGGACAGATATATGGAATACTCGGACCTAATGGTGCAGGGAAAAGTACGATGATAAATATGATCTGTGGGTTGCTTTCACCAACTGATGGAGAGATTTATGTTTTAGGAGAAAAAATGAAAAAAGGGCAGATGGATGTTAAAAATCAGATAGGTTTAGTCCCACAGGATATAGCTATTTACGATGATTTATCTGCAATTGAGAACGTATCATTTTTTGGTAGCTTATATGGTCTTTCAGGAAAAATTCTAAAAGAATATACAAAAGAAGCTTTAGAGTTTGTTGCATTATCGGATAAAGCTAAAGTAAGGCCTTCTAAATTTTCTGGAGGAATGAAGAGAAGGTTAAATATTGCATGCAGTATAGTTCATAAGCCTAAATTGATAATAATGGATGAACCAACAGTAGGTATAGATCCACAATCTAGGAATCATATACTCTCGTCAATAAAGAGATTGAATGAGTTAGGAAGTAGTATTATATATACTAGCCATTATATGGAGGAAGTCCAGACGATTTGTAATAAAGTTGCTATTATAGACAAAGGTAAGATAATAGCAGAAGGGTCAATAAAAGATGTAATAGCAAAACATAGTGATACCAATATCATAAATATTGATGTATTTGACAAAGTTGATGAATCAGTAAAGAAAGTACTTCATACGATATGTGGTATAGTAAAGGTTGAGATATTAGATAAGCAAATAGTGTTGTACTCAAAGCCAAATAAATACAATTTGGATATAATCATAAACGAATTAAAAGATCATAATGTAACAATAAAAAATATAGAGAGCAAATTTAATGACCTAGAGACTATCTTTTTAAACCTCACAGGCAAAAAATTGAGAGATTAGAGGTGAAGGACTTGAAATTTTTATCTATAGTAAAAAAAGAGATGTTACACAATATCAGAGATAAAAGAGCAATGTTCTTAATGATTATATTCCCTATTTTATTAATCGTGATATTAGGAGCAGCATTTAGTAGTAGCTTTAACTCGTCAAATATAATAAGAGATGTTAAAGTTTCTTATAAAATAAATGATGAAGGTAAGCTAGGAGATAGTTTTATTGGTTTTACAAAGAGTATTAGTAAAGAGTTAGATATATCTTTTGAGCCTCTGGATGATGAAGAAATAGCAAAAGATAAGTTAAGAGAAGGATTATATGACAGTTTTATAATATTAAATAAAAATGAAATGAAAATATACGTTAATAATCTTAGAATATATAATGCAAACCTTATTGAAACTATGATGAGATCATTTATTGATAAAAGTAAGCTAATAGCACAGGTGATTCAGACGAAGCCACAGGCAATAGACACAGTACTTTCTACAAAAGGATATGCCCCCGTGTTTACAGAAAATAAATCAATAATAGCAAACAATATACCTAGCTCCAAAGACTATTATTCGATTACTATGTTTACAATGATAATACTTTATAGTACTAATATAGGAGCATTTGCAATACTTTCTGAAAAGATTAGAAAAACTTATCAAAGAGTGATGAGTTCAAACATACAAAGGATAACTTATATAATGGCGAAGGTCATAAGCTGTTTTATAGTAACATCATTACAAGTTTTGATAGTATATTTGTTTAGTAAATATATACTAGGGGCAAATTGGGGAAGCGAGCCAATTTATATATTACTTATATCAGCATCATTAATTTTCATGGCTGTATCAGTAGGTGTTGGTTTAGGTGAAGGTGTTAAAAATCCAGCAATAATGGCAGCTGTATTAAATATGACAATACCTGTATTTGTATTTTTAGCAGGAGGGTATGTTCCACTAAGTATATTTAATAGTAATATACTCAATAAGATAGCTGAATTGTCGCCATTAAAGTGGACAAATCAAGCAATGTTTAATTTAATTTACTTTAACGACTTAGGGATAATGGCTAAATGCATAATAATCAATTTGTTTATAGGAGTATTGTTTTTATTAGTACCTGTTATCAATTCTTTTGCCAGAAAGGATGTGGTATAGGTGAAAAACTTCTTAGTATTATTCAAACATATAGCTAAACTATCATTTAGAAAAAAAGGTAATTGGGTTACATTTTTACTTTTGCCGATACTAGGAGTGTTTGCAGCACTAGCATTTAATAAAGATGCATCAACTGTAACAAGGATAGGTGTATTGGACTTAAATAAGAGCTATATTACTGTAGATATGATTAGTGGTTTAAAAGAAAATGACAGCTTCCAGATTGTCGAGTTAAAGAATGAGAAATTTGAAAGTTTATTAAAGGATAGAAAACTTGATTGTGTTGTAAAAGTGCCAAAAGATTTTTCAGGAAAAATAATGCAAGGTACGACAAGTAAATTGGGGATATATAGCATTAAAGGACAAACAACAACAATATGGATAGAAAATTATTTAAACTTTTATATAGATAATTTAGTATCAATTGGGAAGATAGCAGATACAAATGATCAATATAAGCAAATCTATCAGGGATATAAGAATCAAGGTATCAAACTTAATAAGATTAGTGTAGGAGATGTATCAAAAAGTAAAGGAGTAACAAAATCAAGTATAGGCTTTTTGTTAGTGTTTATGTTAATGGCATCAAGAGCAGTAACAAATTATATCATAACAGATAAACGAACAAAAACATATACGAGGATATTTTGTTCTTCTACAACTAAAATACAATATCTACTAGCAAATATTGTTACAAATTTATTAGTGTTTACAATACAGCTTGCAATAATACTAGTGTTGTCATTAGTTGTATTTAAGCTAAATTTTTATATTTCGATAGTCAATTTAATAATATTGTTCTTATCATTTGGGCTAGTCGCTATGAGTGTAGGAGTAATAATAGCAACAATATCAAACTCTACAAACCAAGCTTCGCAGTTAGCGAATATAGTAATAGTACCTACGAGTATGTTAGCAGGATGTTTTTGGCCAATAGAGTTAATGCCTTCATATCTACAAAAATTTGCACTAATACTTCCACAGACATGGGTTTTGAAAGCTGTTGATAAATTACAGCATGGTGCAGGTCTAGAAGGTGTATTAATAGATATACTTGTGATAATCAGCTTTGCAGTAATACTTACTATGATTTCTATATTAAAGATGACAAAAGAAGATGATGTAAAGAATATAATAGCATAAAAAAGAATTTTGTTTAAGAAAATGAGACGTGAGATGATAATCTATCGGTCTCATTTTTTTATTGCACATTGTGAGTTTAACTAACATAAGGTACGAGCTTTGACAGATATTATTCTCATGCATATATTATAGTAGAGCAATATATATGAGGTGATAATATGGGAATTGACATAAGTATAGATGCAGGTATGACCAAAGAAACGTCAAAAGTAAGTGCAACTGGTATGATAATAGATAAAATTAGTGATCAAGAAGTTAAGTCATATGGCCTAAATTCGGACAAAATTAAAGATGCAGTACAAAGGATGTTGTTTGAAAGTAAGCCATATGTAGTACTAGATCCGTTATTTCCATTTTTTTATACTGAAATTGATAGAGTACTAACTGTAAAAAGTGCACAGATAGTTGGGATAACATCCCAACCGATAATAGTAAAGACACAAGAATTTATCAATACAAGTAACGTGAAAGGAACGTTTAATGTTAGTATTTCAGATACAGTAACAGATACAGCATCAAATAGTTGGAGTACAACAGAACAGCTTACAGTTACGCAAAAGATTAGTTATGGTATTAGTTTTATAGGTGGAGGAACAGGTGAGACATCAATATCATATAGTCAGTCGTGGAGTCAAGGAGGCTCACATTCACAGTCAATAACAGTTGGTTCAACTTCAGGGATAACTGTTGAACTAAAGCCAGGAGAATCAGTATTAGCTGAATTATCAGCAAGTAGAGGTGTCTTAAAAGTATTAATCAACTATGATGCGTATTTGCAAGGGAATCTTATTATCAAACCTTTAGCAGGGAATTTAATAAGAACTCCTATAGCACAAATATTGAGCAGAGCTGGTATGTCCAATTCAATAACCTCTAGTGAAACTATTGAAGTCGGCTATTATGGAAATTCAAGAATACAGCTTAAAAATAAAGAGACAGGAAAAGATATATCAACATATTTTCTCTAAGTAGTTTCATAGATAATAATAATGGAAAGGGAGATAAAAATGGGTATAGATATATTGATTACAGCTGGCCCAGATGGGAGTGCATCAAAAGTAAGTGCTACAGGCTCTGTTCAGCATGTAATAACAGATGACGAAAGAAACACGTTTAAACTATCAGATAGTCAACTAAAAAGTGCAGTTAATAAGTATTTTGGAAAAACACCAGACGATGCGTATTTGAGGAGCCCGACTCCATGGGGAGATTTGTATAAAACTTATAGTTGGCCACAGGTTCAAATGGTACTAGTAGTAGAAAGTGCTGAAATACTTGGCATACAATCACAACCAGTAATAGTAAAAACCCAAGAATTTGTAAACAACAGTAGTAAAGTAGGAACCTTTGACGTAGCTATATCAGAAAGCGTTGAAAATACTTCTACAAGCACATGGAGCGTTGGTGGAGAGCTAAGCATAGAACAAAAGACGAGTGTATCTATAGATTTTATAGGAGAAGTATCAGGAGGAGCATCATTGAAGTATAGCCAATCATGGGGAATAGGAGGCTCACATTCAAGTTCAGTAACTGTTGGTTCAACTTCAGGGGTTACAGTACAATTAGACCCAGGAGAGACAGTAATAGCATCATTATCAGCAAGCAGAGGAGTATTAAAGGTAAGACTTAGATACAATGCATATCTAATAGGATATACTGCAGTTAATTATAGCTCAAAGTATAAAGATCACCATTTCTGGGCGATGCCAGTCAGTGATGTCATGGCATCAGCTGGTATAAGTAATTCTGTAAAATCTACAGAAGATATTGAAGTTGGTTATTATTCAAATTCGAAGATAGAGCTTACGGATAAAGATACAGGGAAGAAGAAAGCAACTTATTTCATTTAGAAAAGATATATTGTAAGAATTTAAAGTTATCATAACTTTTAATAGAATTGTTGAGAGGAGTTTATTAAATGGGTATAGATGTATTGATTACAGCAGGAGAAGATGCTGCTTCATCTAAAGTCAGTGCATCAGGTTCTGTTCAGCATGTTATAACAGACGATGAAAGAGCAAGTTTCTTGATAGGAGATAAACAGCTAAAAGATGCAGTAGGAGCTTATTTTGGAAGATCACCAGATGATGCATATGTAAAAAGCCCTACACCATGGGGAGACCTATATAAAACTTATGGATGGCCACAGGTTCAGACTGTGCTTTATGTAGAAAGTGCAGAAATACTTGGCTTAACTTCACAACCTGTTATAGTTAAAACACAAGAGTTTTCAAATCAAAGTAGTCAAAAAGGGACATTCAATGTCGCAATATCAGAGACACTCAATAATACTTCTTCTAGCAATTGGTCAACTGGTGGAACGTTAACATTTGGAAGGTCAATATCGGTAGGGATAGATTTTATAGTTAAAGCAAAGGTTGAATACAACATGTCATATAGTCAGTCATGGGGAATAGGAGGCTCACATTCTAAATCTATAACAGTTGGGTCTACATCTGGTGTAACGGTAGAGCTAGATCCAGGGGAGACTATAATAGCATCGCTATCAGCTAGCAGAGGTACACTAAAAGTAAGACTCAGATACAATGCATATTTGATAGGATCAACAGCAGTAAACTACGGTTCAACTTATAAAGATCATCATTTTTGGAGCTTGCCAATAGGTGCAGTAATGTCAGCCGGGGGGATAACAAATTCAATAAAATCAACAGAAGATATAGAAATAGGATATTACTCTAATTCTAAGATAGAATTGAAAGACAAAGATACAGGTCAACAGAAGGGATCATTTCTTGTATAAAACTTAACAACTCATCATATATAGAATAGAATAAAGTTGGTGAGTTGTTTTGATATCCAAAAAGTAAATAGGTCCAATAAAAAAGAGAGCAGGAATTAATAAAAATCCGAGCTCTTTTTTATGGGGATTTAGGGAGTGCTATTGCAACTACTACATAATATTTTCTCTTTTTAAGTATTCTATAATTGACTCCTTAGCTACATCAATCATAAACGTTATATCATCTTCATTTACTATATAAGGAGGCATAAAATACACAATATTTCCAAGAGGTCTAAGGAGAACCCCTTTACTAAGTGCTATCTTGTATATTTCGTAACCCACACGTTTTTTAGAATCAAAAGGCTCTTTAGTTTCTTTGTCCATAACAAGCTCTATAGCACCAATCATACCTATTTGTCTAAATTCACCTACATAAGGTATATCAAGTAATTTTTCTGTTATTTGCTCCTTAATGAATTCAGATTTGGCGATATTGTTTTCTATAGTATTTTCATTCTTGAACATCTTTAGAGTCTCTACAGCTATAGCACAGCCAAGAGGATTACCAGAGTAGCTATGACTGTGCAAAAATGCTTTCATTGTATCATAATCATCATAAAATGCGTCGTATATAGTATCCGTCATTATTGCAAGAGAAAGTGGCATATATCCAGCAGTTAGACCTTTTGATACACACATAATGTCAGGAGTAATATTTGCATGTTCGCAGGCGAACATTTTACCAGTACGACCAAAACCAACAGCTATCTCATCAGCAATAAGATGTACATCGTATTTATCACAGGCAGCCCTCAATTTTTTGAGGTAAACAGGAGAGTATATCATCATTCCAGCAGCACATTGTACAAGAGGTTCTACAATAACCCCACTTATTTCATTATGTTTTTCACTTAATAATTTTTCCATATGCTCAAAGCATTCTGCATCACAATTGTCTCTACATTTTCCATAAGGGCATCTATAGCAATCAGGACCAGTTGGTCTGAATATATCAAGTAAAAGAGGCTTGTATATTTTATTGTACAGCTCACATCCACTCACAGATAAAGCTCCAATAGTTTCGCCATGATAAGCATTAGTCAATGCAACAAATCTGGTTTTAGTAGTCTTGCCAATTTGTTGGTGATATTGAAAGCTAAGTTTAAGCGCTATCTCCACAGCGGATGACCCATTGTCTCCGAAAAATATTTTTGACAGACCATTAGGTACTACTTCTAAGATACTCCTTGAAAGTTCTATCGCTGGTTTATGTGAAAAGTTTGCAAATATTGCATGCTCAAGAGTATTTGCTTGATTATAAAGAGCATCATTTATTTTTTGATTAGAGTGTCCAAATATATTTACCCACCATGAAGAAACTGCATCTAAATATTTTTTATCGTTTTCATCTATCAGATAAGCTCCCTTACCGCTTTTTAAAACAATAGGTGGAAAGCTTTCATAGTCCTTCATCTGAGAACAGGGATGCCATATATTATCCAGATCAATTTTTTGTAGCTTAGTCAAATTATTCATTGTTATCCTCCATATCTAGTAATTTAGTTATTTGATTATAAGGCAAATATTTTTCGTAGGTGCATTTTATATCTAAAATATCTTGGCTTTCTACATGAGGTAAAACAAAGATATTTTTTATATTTGTTATGTCTTTAATAACCCGTATATTATCATCTTCATAATCATTTCCCTTATATCCATTAAAAACAATACCTTTGACATCTATATTGAGGCTCTTAAGATAATTAATAGTTAATATAGTGTGGTTAATAGTTCCTACAGAGGTTCTAGTCACAACTAAGGTAGACAGACCTAAGCTTTTAATCAGATCAGTAATATAATAACTATTTCTTATAATAGGCACTATAGCTCCACCAGCACCTTCAACTATTACATATTCATAGGTATTCTTAAGATGATTAAAATGGCTTATTATGTGATTTGGGTCTATTATTACATCTTCTTTTTCAGAAGCTCTGTGAGGTGATACAGGAGTCTTTAAACAATACGTATTCATCGTGTTATAATCAATATCTATACCAGTTAAATCCTTAACAAATTTTGAGTCACCCGCTATAAGATTATTATCATAAAATATACCGCCGCTTTGAACAGGCTTATATGGACATACTTTATGATTGTGTTTATTTAAAATATGCGTTATGCCGGCAGTAACAAATGTTTTACCAACATCTGTATCTGTACCAGTAATAAAAATATGCTTCATAACTTTACCTTCTTTCTACAATATATGTATAGTATAAATAAACAAGATTGGATTGTCAACTAATAATAAAAAACAGGTTGACAAATAAATGATCACATTTTATAATAACAGTGAACTAACAATAAAAGGAGTGTTTATATAGTGAAATTATTAGTAGCAATTAGCGCATTACTTGGAATTATGACAATAACTTTCTATAATATTAAAAAAGCGGATCTAAATGCAAGAAGTATTGTGCTGGTAGGACTGTTTGCCGCACTGACAGCAATAGGTGCGTATATTAAGATACCATTACCTTATGTACCGTTTACAATGCAATTGTTCTTCGCTATTATGGCAGGGATATTATTGGGTTCAAGATTAGGACTAATAAGCCAGTTAGTATATGTTTTAATTGGATTGATAGGTATACCAGTATTTACTCTTGGAGGAGGTATTAATTACATTTATCAACCAACCTTTGGCTATCTTATAGGGTTCATTTTAGGAGCATATGTAGCAGGAAAGATAATAGAGATAAAAAAGACAGAAAAAGTCAGCTGGTACTTAGTAGCTAGCTTAATAAGTATGATGGTTATTTATATAGCAGGAGTACCATATTATTATGTAGCAAAGCAATTTTATCTAACGGCAGATTCTACATTCTCAATATGGAATGCGATTTATTATGGTTTTATCATATCAGTTGGAGGAGATACTGTAAGCTGTATCCTAATAGCAATGTCAGTTGGGCGTATTAAAAATGCTGTTCCACAGTTAAGATATGTGTACAAAAATAGTTAGATTAAAATAGTGCATAAGGTTATCTCAGATATATTTGAGATGGCCTTTTTTTATAATTGACAACGAACTCGTGTTCGAATATAATATTTAAAAACGTAAATGGAGGTAGCACATGGATATAATTATGGGAAATGGATCTTTCGAGGAGGGATGGCGATACCTCTAAATTACTTAAATATTTCGATGAGCTTTTAATTAGTCAAGGATTTGAAACTCAGATTGTTGATTTGCCTTTTGAAAACATCGGACATTGTATAGGTTGCCAAGGATGTAAGGGGATTAATAAATGCATAAGAAATGATAGTTTTAATGAAATATACAGCAGAATATTAACTAGTAAATGTATAGTGTTAGGAAGTCCAGTATATGTAGGGATACCATCGTCATTACTTTTAGCATTTATTCAAAGGCTACAATGGCATCCTTAAATAACAATGGAACACTAGCTGGTAAAAATGGAGGGGTTATAGTAGTAGGTGGAGAAGCAGGACATGTAGCTACGATTAATGACTTAACTAATTTCTTTTTAGTAAACAGCATGATGATAATTGGCTCTAGTTACTGGAATATAGAGGTTCCAAGTAAAAAAGGATATAGAGAATGACAATAATAGTAGGATATACATTGAAAACTTTACAATGAATATAAAAAAACAGTTAGGAGGAAGTAGATATGAATAAAGGTGATGTATTGTATGTAAGGACAGATACTAAAATAGAAGGGGCAAAAGTTACAAGAAAAGACTATGACGACCACATAGAGTACCTAACTGAAGTATCCAAGCAAAGATATCTTATGGGTGGAGGTTACGTAAACAACCCAGGAGGGATGATAGTGTTTAGTGCTAAAGACATACAAGACGCACATAATATATGTAGGGCAGATCCGTTGATAAGCAGGAAATTATATTGTTACGAGCTATTAGAATGGGAAATAGTGCTATACTCGAATTAGTGATATTATACTGTAAAAAAATAATTTATAAAATATGCTATTGCATCTATTGACACTAAAGTTTTATTAAAATATACTTACAATATGTAAGATGAATACATGCCTAGATAACCTGCCAAAAGATTATAAATCTATGAATCATTAATCAAGAATTAAAGAGATAGTACATAGAAATTAAATAGGAGGTGCATAGTAAATGATTGAAGTAAACAATTTGAGTGTGCAATATAATGGTAAAAAAGTTGTAAAGAATGTTAGTTTTTCTATAAACGCTGGAGAGATATTTGGCATGATAGGAGCAAATGGAGCAGGGAAAACTACAACAATAGAATGTATAGAAGGATTGCGAAATAAATATGATGGGCAGATAAGAGTACTAGGGATAGATCCCCAAAAAGACAGGGGAAAATTGCACAAAGTTATAGGAGTGCAATTGCAAGAGACATCTTATCAAGATAAACTTAAGGTAAAAGAAATATGCAAACTTTTTTCTAGCTTTTATAAAGAATCAGAAGATATTGAATCACTTTTAAAAGAATTTAATCTATTTGAAAAATCAAACAGCTATGTAGAAAAGCTTTCAGGAGGGCAACGACAAAAGCTTTCAATAGTTTTAGCATTGATTTCTAAGCCTAAAATAGTATTTTTAGATGAGCTAACAACAGGATTAGATCCTAAGTCTAGGAAGGATATGTGGCAAACAATACTAAAACTTAAAGATAAGGGATTAACAGTATATTTGACTACTCATTTCATGGAAGAAGCAGAGTATTTATGTGATAGGGTGGCTATAATGAAAGAAGGAGAGATAGTTGCACTTGATACTATTGATAATCTTAAGAGTAGTAATGATATTTCAGATACAGTAAGTTTTATTGCAGTAAATGGTATAGAAAAAGATATACTAATGAGTTTTGATTGTGTTAAATCTGTAGATGAGAAAGATAATAAATTAAGTGTAAAATGTGATGGAGATGTATTCCTAAAAGAGCTTAATAAATATACTTCAGAGAACGACTGTATGGTAACAAATATAGATGTTAAAAAACCTAGCTTAGAAGACATCTATTTTAAATATACAGGTGAGACTATAGAGGACTTGGAGGGAAAACAATAATGAGTGGATTTGTTGAAATGATTAAGGTAGAATTTAAATGTTTCGTAAGAAATATAATTAGTATGTTTTTTGTTATTTTGTTTCCAGTTCTTCTATTGCTGGTCTTTGGAGAAATGTATGGCAACAAGCCAAATGCTCTTTTTAATGGAAGAGGGAGTGTGGATATATTAGTTCCATCGTATATAGGTATGATTGTAGCTATAACAGGAATAATGTCTTTACCATTGATGGTATCTAGCTATAGAGAAAAAAAGATACTTAAGAGATTTAAAGCAACACCAATGAGTCCTTTTCATCTTTTAGTATCTCAAATAATAGTAAATATAGTTATGACTATAATAGGAATTATCTTGTTAATAATAGTAGCGAAACTAAAGTATAACTTACATTTTGATGGAAATATTTTATCGGTATTATGTGCTTTCTTTATAACAGTAATATGCATCTTTTCAATAGGATTTCTAATTGCTAGCGTTGTCAATAACACAAAGACTGCAAGCGCTGTATCAAATATAGTCTACTTTCCGATGCTTTTTTTAACAGGTGCTACAATACCACTTGAAACAATGCCAAATACAATGAAAAGTATCTCCAAATTTTTACCTCTTACTCATGCAATAAAGCTATTAAAAGGAGCTTGGTTTGGAGAATCACTTAGTAATTATCAAAGTGAAATACTTATACTGTTAGGTTTTACAGTAGTGTTAAGCGTAGCGTCAGTAAAACTTTTCAAGTGGGAATAATATGGATAAAAAAACTATTGATAAGATTAAAGATAAGAATTTAGACATAGAATATTTTGCAAGTAGAACAATAAAAGAACCTGTATTTAGAGATCAAGTGTTTGAACAAATGATTAGTAACATTGACATAATGGTATACTATCATTGCTATTATATTGTGCAAAAAGCAAGTAGTCATAGACCAGATTTGTTCTATAAATACTGGGATCAGATAGTTTTATTACTTAGTCATAAAAATTCATATCATAGAGATTTTGGGTTATCAATAATAGCCAATTTGGTAGTAGTAGATAGCGAAAAGAAATTTGACAATATAATATATGAATATTTAGATATACTTAAGGATGAAAAATTTATGACATCTCAATGTTTAGTTAGAAATCTAGCAAATGTTCTTGAGTATAGAGACGATTTAAAAGAAATAATAATACCTGTATTGTTAAATATAGATAATATTACTCCATATACAAGAAAACAAGTGGATTTGTTGAAGTCTGATATATTGGATATATTTGATAAAACATATACAAAAGAAGAACTCACTAGTACAATTATAGAATTTATAGAACAGGCTAAAGTGAGTGTTAGTCCTAAAACTAGAAAAAAATCAAATAAGTTAATGAAAAAGTTTGATCTATGATAGGAGTGTAATAGTGGATAAAAATGTGATGAATTGGTTACTTCAAGGCGCAGAATGGATAAAATATGCTGTCAAAAAACAGCTATTGGGCAATGAACAAGTATCAAAAACTGCATTAAATGATGAAAAAATCATGAAAGTCATAAAAAGATTGAAGGACCCAAAGAATGGACTATCTGCTATAAAAACAGGAGAGGTATATTATACTAAGACAGGTAATGCTTATTGGGATTTATTCTTTCTAGCTGATATAGGGTTTAATGTACAAGATTTAGATGTAAATAAAGAAATAGAAGAGGTTTTAAACCTACAAAGCGAAGAAGGGAAATACATTACTCAGAACAATATCAAAGATAGTTTTTTTTGTATTCCAACAATATTACTGACTTCTATAGTCAAGCTTGGTTATAAAGAAGATATTAGGATTAAGAAATATGTTGATATAATCTTAGAAACTCAGAGGCTTGATGGTGGATGGCACTGTGCAAAAAATAGGGCGGCTGGAAATAAACTAGAAGATACCGAGTCCTGTCCTATGGACAACCTAAATGTTTTGATGTTACTAGGTCAGTATGAAGAATATAAAAATGATTCTAGATTCAACCCAGCTATAGATTTATTGTTAAGTCATTGGGATAGAAGAGCAGAAAAGTGGAGGCCATATGGTTTTGGAATAGGGAGAGATTTCAAAAAACTTAAATACCCTGCTGTTAAATATGGGATACTAAGAGTTTTAGACGTATTATCATTATATCCGTATGCAGTTAACAAAAAAGAATTTATAGATATGCTAGACTGTGTAAAGGAAAAACAAAAAAATGGAAAATATCAAGCTGAGTCTATTGTAAAATCATATAGTGAATTTGATTTCGGACAAAAAAAAGAACCAAGTAGATGGATAACTTTTTTAATAAATAGAATAATTCAAAGAGCAAGTACTAATAACTAAAAACGCAAACTAAATATTACACAAGTAAAGAGCATAATGTTCACCAAGCTAGAAAAATAATTAGCCATAAATTTAAGAGTAGCCATAATTAAGTTAAAATTAATATAAAACATAAAGCAATATATAAACAACCAATAAAACAAGAAGCATATACATCGATAAAGACAGTATATGCTTCACATCATTATATATTATAAGATTTATCAAATTTTATGCCAATTCCTCATCATCATGAACTATCATATTGCTATATCTACCACATTTATCTCCCCATCTTGCTATTTTCTGCTTATCTCTTAGGATTTCTATTACTTCACATGCATTAGAACAATATTTACACTCAAACCCATTAACCTCGAATTCTTTGTTAAAAACTTTATCAGTTATAAATTTTGTTTTACCAGTATTTGACACTTCATCTTTTGCTAATATAGCTGCTCCTAATGCGCCCATGACATCGTGGTGCTCTGGAACATGTACCTCTGTATCTAGTGCTTTTTCAAAAGCTCTTTTTATACCTATATTTGCTGCTACCCCACCTTGAAATAATATAGGTCCAGTTATTTTTTTGCCTTTTCCAACATTGTTTAAATAGTTTCTAACTAATGATTCACAAAGCCCATTAATTATATCTTCTTGAGAATGTCCGAGCTGTTGTTTGTGTATCATGTCTGATTCTGCAAATACTGCGCATCTTCCTGCAATTCTAACTGGTATTTTTGATTCTAATGCAAGTTTGCCAAAATCTTCGATTTTGATTCCTAACCTTGATGCTTGCCTATCTAGAAAAGACCCTGTTCCTGCTGCACATACTGTGTTCATTGCAAAGTCCTGTACTACTCCGTTTCTGAGTATAATAATTTTCGAGTCTTGACCACCTATTTCTAGGATGGTTCTAACATTAGGTATGATATTCAGCCCCGCAATAGCATGGGCAGTTATCTCATTTTTTACAATGTCTGCACCTAGCATAGCACTTGCTAGGTGTCTTCCGCTACCTGTCGCTCCAACTCCTTTTATAAACTGTGATTTGTCTTCTACTAGTTTCATTCCTTCTTGTAATACGTTTATAGGTTTTCCTTTAGTTCTTAAATAATATTTATCTATAACATTTTTATTTTCATCTATAAGTACTATATTAGTACTAACAGAGCCTACATCA
This sequence comes from Clostridiaceae bacterium M8S5, assembly GCA_029227815.1. GTDB lineage: Bacteria > Bacillota > Clostridia > Tissierellales > MCWD3 > Abyssisolibacter. The sequence goes on from CP118523.1 coordinate 607,010, forward strand.
ACTCCTAGATACAATTTTTCCATTATTAACTTGCTCCTTCCTTTTTCTTAGTAGATCAACAAAAGCTTCTATTCTTGTTATATATCCTGCTTCACCAGACATTTCATCTACTATCAATGTCATTATTGGTATGTTATATTCCTTTGATATTGATGGTAGCACACTTGCGGCAACTATCTCTGGCATACAACCAAATGGATATATTTGAATTATTCCATCGTATTTTTTCTTTGCATACATTATGCTACTGCCTACCGTTTCTCTACAATGTCCACCTACTATAGTTTTAAAATATTTGCTTGCTTCCTTGAGCATTTTTTTTTCTAGGCTACTACCGAAAAGCGTTTTGATGGACACATGATTTTCTATCCAAGCACTTGGAGAAAGATATCTATGCACTAATACATCAAGGTATCCGAGTTTTCTTTCTATTTCAAGATTCACAAACGGCTCTATAACAGCATATATCTCGCCCACTATCCCTATTTCAAGTATATTTTTAGTATTATCTTCTTTTATATTTAAAAGTCTTTTATTGGTTTTTTTAATTATTTCCATTATTTTATCTGAGCCTTTACTATGATAAATTTGATCTCTATAATCATCCATTATCTTATCTATTTCTCTTTTATCATTTGTATATGCTCTTTTTCTATTTGATAAGGCAGTTAATTTATCAGCCATAGTCATTATTTTTTTACCTTTTATAAAACTTATGAGTATATTAAACTTTTGTTTTGCGTTTAGTTTACCAAATTGATTTAATAAGCCATCATCACCATTTTCAAAAGCATCTATAACTAAAAATTTAACATCATAACCTAAATCTCTTAATATTTCTTCTTCTATAATAGAGTATAAGCCAAATCTACACGGTCCTTTACAACCTGCAATTATGATTGTATCTGCTCCTTTTTTTATACTTTCTATATAGTTTCCTATATTTATTTTGAGTGGTAAGCATATTGTCTCTGGTGAATATTTAGTCCCTAATTCTAGTGTTTTTTTACTACACTTAGGTGGAACTATCACATCTATACCACAATCTTCAATAATTGATTTTGCTCCAATATATGCATTACCCATGTGTGGAAATGTTATCTTCATCTTTTTTCCTCCAATGTATCATATCCAAAAATGCTTCTAATCTGGTGTTGAATCCTGCTTCTCCTGAATGTTCATCTACTACTAATACTGTAAATGGTACATTATTTCTTTCGCATTTTCTACTGACTATATCTATAATTATAGAATCTAATCCGCATCCAAATGATGATATGTAAATCATACCATCTATCATCTTATTTTCTACAGCATAAAAGCACGTACCAACGATCTGCTTACCTACTGACCAAAATATTTTTCCTTTTATTTGGTGTAAATAATCATTAGTATGCTCATTTAACATCTGAGGTGTTATTATTTGTACCTTTGATTTATTCAACTTTTGTATAAGATTGAGATTCATAACTTCATCAAATAAATTATATGAGTGACCTGCTAGCATTATAGTTGAAATACCTTTACTGTTATTTATAGTTTTTTTAATAGCATGTGAAATCGATCTATTATTAAATGAACTCTCATAATCACATAAGCTTTGTAGCCCTTTATTATGTGCTCTTTTTATTTTTGCAATATTTTTAGTAAACTTTAGCCCTAACTCAAATATACTCTTTTTATATGATCTGTTTCTTAAGTTTATTTCTGTATCTAGTATTTCAGGTAATCCTTCTATAGATTGTTTAATCATAGCTGGCAATCCTAGTATTTTAGGGCACTGATATGTTTTTTTCTCTACGCTAATAATTTTAGGTATAAATATATAGTCAACCTTATCTTTTAAATTCATTACATGCCCATGGTAAAGCTTTACTGGCAAACAAGCATCATCTATGCATTTACTTGCTCCATCTGTGAGAATCTTTTTGTTACTATCATCAGATATTATTACTTCCTGTCCTAATTCTTCGAAGAAATCTTTCCATACAGCTATATAATCATAATAGAGTAATCCTTTTGGTATGCCTATTTTCAAAATTATCTTCCTCCTTTTTCATTTTTATAAATTTGTTGCTGAATTTTGCAAATATTTATATACTGTATATATGTTCCTAAGTTCTTTTAATAAAATATAGTAATAAATAATATAACTCCCACAGGACAATTTTGATGATTTAAATGAGACTAAAAAACTCTTTTTATTAGAATTATTTAAGACGTATAATAATGACTCGTTTATTTCTCAAACTTTTTGTTCTAAATACTACTGATTATCCTTGTGTTTGTTCTATACACTAAATTATTTTTGCTTCTATTTTTATAAATCTTTTATCTACTTACAGTATCTGTTCTTATTTCAGTTTTATCTATTTTTGATGCTTATGATTTTAATGACGAAATCAGCTTTCTTATCTGTTATTTTTACATATTTATGGCTGATTGATTTTACAACTATTTAATTAATAAAACTAGTTTACAGATCAAAAAAAAAAGAGACTGTCTTGTAAGACAGCCCCTAAAATTATTAATTTGATTTTTCGTTGTTATTATCTTGATTGTCAGTTTTGTCACTACTTTGATCTGAAGAAGTGTCTCCATTTTTATCATCAGCGTTAGCATCTTGATCTTTTGAAGTATCAGCATTTTGATCTTCTGATGTTTTAGCATCTTCATCAGTAGCGTTTTGATCTTTATTAGCATCTGTGTTTTGATCTTCATTTTGCTCAACTGCTGGAGTAGAAGTGTTATCTGCTGGTTTTTTATCATCCTTCTTGCTACAAGCACTTAAAAGCATTGCACAAATACTCACTGCTAATATTATTTTTACCATTGGTCTTTTCATTTTTTTATTGCCTCCTTTAGTGTTATATCAATTGATGTGTATAAGCTATATCAGCTGTAAATTACTGCATACATTTTCTTAATTAGCTACATTTCATTTTGATTATTTTGGATTTTTTATCCAATTATATACAATAGACATTGTTAATTCATATTTTGATGAATTATTTTACTTATTATATTTTAGTATATTTAGTACACAGCATTTCATCAAATTAATATTTATTAGGGATGCTTTTATAAACAGCCCCTAGTAGCCTGTCTATTGCTAATAATTATATCACCTCCTTTTCATAAATCAAGGGCACTAGTACTTTCTTAACAGTATAGTAACATATCATTAATATTTGTAACAAATATGACTCACAATAGTAATAAAACCCCTAAAAATACACATTTGTTATTAGAAAATTGAAAAAATTCAGTAAATTAATCCTTAAAATATAAATTGAATATTAAGTGTTTTTTTGTTAGAGTTATATAAAAAAAGGAGGGATATATGATGATAGAGATAGGTAGAAATGTTAGGTATTTTAGACAATATAAAGATGAAGTAGAGTTCTCAAAAGATAATGGATTTGTTTTCGTTCAAATTTGGTATGACAAAAATGGGATTGGTTTACAGAAAGACAGCGAGCCAAGGCTTAAAGCAATAAAGGATACAGATTATAAATCTATAATACACGCTGTTTTAGATATTAACGAATTTGAAAAACACATACCAATACTTAAAACTATGATGTGTGAGCTTAAGCATAAAGATATAATTATACATCCAATATGTCAAAGTGAGGATATCAATGAGTTTACGATATACAAGCTTTCAAGAAAGGTAGGATATGCATTAGACGAATTCAGTAGTATAGGGGTGAAGCTATATCTAGAAAATAACAGTAAAATAGATCCTATATTTACAACAACTAAAGAAATACAAATAATGTTTGAAGAGAATAAAGAGCTAGAGTTTTTACTTGATGTAGCACATATAGATGACTATAATCATCTTAAAGAAATGATAAACATTAAAATGCCTAAAATTCTACATATAGCAGATAGACACTTTGATGTAATTCATGAACATTTACCACTAGGCTGTGGGGAGATAGATTATGAGCTGGTATTAGATATCCTAAAGGGGTTTAGTGGCAAACTAATACTTGAGATAGACCAAAGTGATGAAGATATAATTAGGTCTAAACAATTAATAGAAAAAATAATTAATAAAAACTGATTTTGTAGGATTTTTAGTTTTTCTATGTAAACTAGTCATACTACAAAATCTGCAAATTATGATATAATGAAATGTGAATTAATGAGTTTAAAGATAAAAACACTATCCGGTTGGTAGTCCGGATGCAAATATATTTGTCAGTAACCTGCCCTCCTGGGGTTGTCCATTCTTTAGTAAAACTCAAAAAACAGGAGGAAAAGATGATTAAATTAACAGTGTATTTTGAAAATCCGTTTTGGATTGGAGTTTTCCAAAGCATAGAGCATGGAAATATTAGAACATGTAAAGTTGTTTTTGGTGCTGAGCCAAAGGATTATGAAGTATATGATTTTGTACTAAAAAACTATTACAAACTACAATTTAGCAAAACAATTATCAATGCTGAAGTTAAAACCAAAAAACTCAATCCCAAAAGAATACAAAGAGAAATAAACAAGCTCAGGAAACAAAAAGGAATAGCGACAAAAGCACAGCAGTCAATTAAGCTAGAGCAGGAGCGACGAAGAATAGAGAGAAAGAAGAAATCTTCTAAAGAAAAAGAATATAGAAAAAAAATACTATTTGAAAAAAAGAAACAAAAGAAAAAAGAGAAAAAAAAGGGTCACTAAAAATAAGGCTATTATCTATAGACCTAGATTGATGACAAAGACATCTAGATAACAGACGGTGGTGAAAGTTCTAGTCTAGGATCGTGTTAAAATGAGTAGCAGAGCTTACTTAGAGTAAGTCAGCCGAAATTTTGGCAACACGAAAAGTGGCTTTTGTTTACAGTCTGAGGCTATTTTACAATAGCCCCTTTTAATGTTTATTTTAGTATCTTCTTAATTAATTTTAAGTTAGTATCTGTATATGGAGGAAAAGCCATCTTCATATTAATTTTGGTTGATTTATTGAGGATACTTTTCATATGAGAAAATGTAATAAAGCTTGATTTTCCATGGTATGCACCAATACCCGAGTTCCCAACTCCACCGAAGGGAAGATAATGACTAGTGAAATGGCTAACTGTATCGTTAACACAACTCCCTCCAGAGCTAGTTTTATTTAGTATTTTTGATTGTATTTTTTTATTTTCACTAAAAACGTAAAGAGCAAGAGGCTTTGGCCGATTATTAATCATTTTAATAACAGTGTCTAAATTGCTATATTCCATAATTGGCAATATAGGTCCAAAAATTTCATCTTTCATACACTCATCATCCCATGTTACTTCATCAATTAACGTTGGTTCAATATATTTACTATCTATATCATAGCCACCACCATATATTATTTTATCTTTGTCTTTATTTATAATAGATACTAATCTCTTGGTATGTTTTAAATTTACAATCCTTCCGAAATCTTTTGATTCATGGATCCTTTCTCCATAAAATGTTTTTATAATACGCTTAAATTCTTTAATAAAGGTTTCTTTAATATCTGTATGCACAAATAAATAATCTGGAGCTACACAGGTTTGTCCAGTGTTGAAGAATTTCCCCCAGGCTATTCTCATGGCAGCAATTTTAACATTTGCCTCTTTATCAACAATACATGGACTTTTACCACCAAGTTCTAGTGTTACGGGGACGAGATTTTCACTAGCAGCTTTCATTATTATCTTTCCTACGGGAACACTACCAGTAAAGAAAATATAATCAAAAGGAGTGTGTATCAAGTCTGTTATAGTTTCTCTACCACCATTTACGACATTAATATAACTTTTCTCAAAATTTTCCCTTAGCATATTAGTTATAACTTTTGCAACGTTTGGTGTTTGTTCAGAAGGTTTCACAACAACACAGTTCCCAGCAGCTATAGCACCTATTAATGGTTCAATGCACAAATTAAACGGGTAGTTAAAAGGGCCAATAATAAGCACTACACCATATGGTTCTGGTTTTATGTAACTTTTAGATAAAAACTGATGAATTGGAGTTTTAACTCTTTTAGTTTTCATCCATTTTTTCAAATGCTTAGTCATATAAGTAATACTACTCAACACGCCACCAATTTCAGCGGCATATGTTTCAAAGCCATGTCTACCTAAATCCAATTCTAAAGCTTTAATAATGTCATTTTCGTAGTTTATGATAATAGTTCTTAGCTTTTTTAGCTGTTTAATTCTAAATGCGTAAGATTTTGTTTCATCACTGTAAAAGTAATCTTTCATATTTGTTAACATCGTAAAGCACCCCTTTAAATTAGCTTTAAGAAAAAGTATTACTATATAACTTCTTTATAAAATCTATTTTACCTTTAATTATTAATATAGACATGTTTGCCAATATTAATAATTTATTTAGGTATATAGTCCTAATTTATCTAAGCATTTTACATATTTTAAAAGTACTTACTATCCTTTAAGAATTCAATATACTGCAGTATATGTCTTAAGAATTTGACATTATCAACAGGTAAAGAATTAGCAATTTGTTCTTTCAAAGTGTCAGGTTTAGGAACTAATGATGGCAACAATAGATGGTTAGGAGTTATATTAAGAGCTAGGCTGATTTTCATAATAGTTTCTATTGATGGTGTAGAATAGCCACGCTCAATGTTTCCTATATATTGAATAGACAAATTAGTTGAGTTGGCTAGATTTTCTTGAGTTAATTGATTAGCTAGCCTATATTTTTTGACATTTTTTCCGAGAGCTTTCAAACAAATTGTTTTTTCTTCCAAGAAATCACCTCCTATACATAGGATATGCTATTATTATTATTTTAATAAGCAACTAGTGAAAGTAAATACTCTTTACAGTAATTATGAATTATGCTATGCTATTATTATTAAAATCAGGTAATAATACAGTTTAGCTAATTACCTAAGTAAAGAAAGCCAGGACTAAAGACCTATTGAAAAAGCTACGATTTTGAATGACAATATTTTTGTAATATAAGTAAAAATCGTCAAAAGTAGATATATCTTCTAATATACTGAGAAGGTATAAATTACAGAAAATATTATTAAATGACTACATGGTGAAAAAGTATAGCTATGAGTTAATAATATTTATAATAAAACATACTAAAATGTTGTAGCTAGGAGGAGACATAATGTTTAAAAGTGTTAAAGTAAAATTGATAGCTTATTTTTCAATAGTTATAATTTTAATCAGTGGTGGACTAGGTATTATGGCAACATATTCGTCTATGGTGGCTTTAAACAGAACTGTATACGAAGAATTGATTGAACTATCCAAAGCATATAGCAAGTATATTCAAGCAGAAATAAGAGAATCACAGGTAGTTATAGAAGCAATAACACATAGAAATGTAATAAAGTCAGGAATGTGGAGTGAAAAAAGTATTGCTCTTAAAGATGAGATTAGTAAGAATAAAAAGTTCACAGATATGTTCATAGTAAATACGAGTGGAACTGCTAGGACTTTAAGTGGAAAAACTGCTAATGTAAAAGATAGAGCTTATTTTAAAGAGGCAATGAAAGGTAACTCATATTTTAGTGATTTATGTGAAAATAAGATATCAAAAGCTTTAGAGTTTTATGTATCTGCGCCAGTAAAAGAAAATGGCAGAGTATCTTCAGTGGTAGTAGGAATAATAGATGCTAAATTATTGAGTGAAGCAATTAAAAATGTTGAGATAAAGGAAAGTGGTGCTGCATTTATATTAGATAAAAATGGTACTACTATAGCACATAAAGAGTATGAAAAGGTTGAAACAAAGCAAAATTTAATCAAGATAGCTAGGCAAAATGAAGACTTAAAAGCATTAGGTATGATGGGTGAAAAAATGATAGCTGGTGAGACAAACGGAGAATCATATCAGTTAATGGGAAAAACGTATTATAGTGGATACTGTCCAATAAAAGGAACAAATGGATGGAGCATCGGTATACGTGCTGGTGAAGCAGAGCTCATGAAAGATGGTTTAGAACTTAGAAGGAATCTGATAATAGCAATAATAGTAGCATTAGTGCTAGCAGTTATAACAGTCTATATAGTTGGTAGTAACTTCGTAAAACCTATAACACTTGTAACTGATCATGCAGGGGTACTGGCTGACTTAGACTTGACAAGACAACTTCCACAGAAATATTTAAATAGTAAAGATGAGTTTGGAGATTTGGCAAGAGCATTCCAAACTATATCGATAAACATGATAGATATAATAAAAAATGTACAAGGGTCAGCTGGAAACTTAACACAGGCATCAAAACTATTAGCTGACACAATAAACGAAAATGCTGCCACAGCCGAAGAAGTATCCAAATCAGTTGAAGGAATAGCAGTAGGAGCTACAACTCAAGCAGAAGAATCTGAAAAGGCTGTAAAAGAGTTATCAGATTTAGGAGATGTAATAGTTAGCCTTCAAAAGATAGGAACAGAAACTAAAGAAGGAACTGATAAAGTAAGAAACATAACTATTGATGGAAAAGAAACGGTAGGAAAGCTTAAAACAGAATTTGGTTTTAATTTAGAAATGACTGGGAAAGTAAAACAAAACACAGAAGAACTAGAGAAACAATCAAAACTAATAGTTAACATACTAGATACAATAGCTAATATAGCTAGTCAAACTAATCTGTTAGCGTTAAATGCATCTATAGAGGCAGCAAGAGCAGGAGATGCAGGTAGAGGCTTTGCAGTAGTAGCAGAAGAAATAAGAAAGTTAGCAGAAGAGACAGAGCAAGCGACAGGAGATATATCAAATATACTGGGAGTAATGACTGAGAAAGTAGACATTGCCAATAATAATATGAATAAAGCTGAACAAATTGTAAAAGGAGTAAATGTGTATTTAGAAGATACTGTTACATCATATGGCTATATAGATAGTGCTACGAAAGAATTTAGTTTGATGTTTGAAAACCTGTTAGATGCATTAAAGAAAATTGATGTAAATAAGAACAGGACATTTGCAGCAATAGAAAGTATAAGTGCTGTATCAGAGGAATCAGCAGCTTCGACAGAGGAAGTAAATGCATCTGTCGAGGAACAGACAGCATCAATGGAAGAGATGGCAAAAGCTAGTGAAGAATTGGCAGCTATAGCAGCAACCATGGAAGAAATCACTAAAAAATTTGTTATAGATAAAAATTAATAAGTAAAAAAGTTTTGCAATATATCATAAAAGACCAACAATCTCACCACCATGAGATATGTTGGTCTTTTATAATATATAATGTGTTATAATTTAGCTAAGTCATATAAAGGAGATAAAAATAGAAATGGATATAATAAAACAACAATTAATACAGTTAGCAGACGAAGAGTATCAAAAATTTCAAAGTAAATTATGCCCTGGTATCAACAATATATTAGGAGTCAGGATTCCCAAACTTAGAAAGCTTGCTAAGCAAATAGTTAAAGAAGATTTTAGAGATTATATAAAGGAAGCAAAAGATGATTATTATGATGAGACAATGCTACAAGGAATCGTATTAGGATATGCAAAAGCTGACATAGATGAAATAATCAAATATATATCTATATTTGTTCCTAAAATAAATAATTGGGCAGTGTGTGATGTGTTTTGTAATGGGTTAAAGATAACAAATGATTACAAAGAAAAGATGTGGAACTTTATACTACCATATATAGACTCAACTAGCGAATTCAAAGTAAGATTTGCAGTAGTTATGTTGCTAGAATATTATATTCAAAAAGAATATATAGATAAAATATTTAAACGACTAGATAGCATAAAGCATGAAGGATATTATGTAAAGATGGCTGTTGCTTGGACAGTATCAATTTGTTATATAAAATTTCCAAAACAAACGCTAAACTATTTAAAAAATAATGAACTTGATGATTTTACGTATAATAAGTCTTTGCAAAAAATAGTAGAATCTACACGAACATGTAATGAAACAAAGACATTAATGCGTAGTATGAAAAGAAAGTAAATCATAATGGCCAAAAACTAATAGGAATAGGTTGAAGCTACTGATAATGATAATTTTTAGCAAAAATGGAGTGTTTTATTAGAATAGCTAAATTACGTAAAAGGATTGCAAACAGAGGGATACAGAACAGTAGGATAAAATATTAGTTAATATTACCTAAAGCAATAAAGCGTTTTCCTTTTGACTGTTACTTGCTTAATTGGTATAATTAATTGTACGAAAAAACTGTGATTTATTTTTATACATCAATAGAAATGAATCATTATTAGGGCTGTGTCTTTATATTTCTACAATATTGTTATTATCATATGACATATATAGTATGTAGTTTATGTAAAAATGTTGGACATGCACTAATAAAATAAAATCTTGGAGGGGTAAAGATGAAAAACAAAAGATCGATTGGTTTAATTATAACAATTGTTATGATAGTAACGTTGTTAAGTGGATTTGTGTCAGCTGATTCAATGTATACAGTAAAAGCTGGTGATGCTTTATGGAAAATAGGCAAAGCAGTAGGAGTAGATTACAAAAATATAGCAAAACACAATAATTTAAAAGACCTTAATAAGATATATGTAGGACAAGAGTTAAAGATACCTACAACAGAAACTAAAGCAGAAATAGATATACCTACACCTGGAGAAAAAGCACCAATTGAAATACCTAAAACACCAGAATATACAACTAAAGATTTAAACGAGCAATTAGTTATGGCGACTCTATGGATGCAAAAATCTTCAGAGTTCAGAGCATTAAGCTATCAAGCATTTAACATGGCGAAATTAACTATTGATAACAAACTATCAAATGCTACTAAGTCTCCTAAATATGCAAAAAAACAAGCTATTGTTGTAGATGCAGACGAGACAGTTATAGATAACACTCCATATCAAGCATATTTAATTGGTAACAATTTTGGATATTCATCATCTACATGGAATAAATGGGTAGATGCACAGAAAGCTCAAGCTATGCCAGGAGCAAAAGAGTTTTTAAGCTATTGTAAAGAAAAAGGAGTAGAGGTATTCTATATTACTAATAGAAAAATGGTAGGATACCAAGCAACAGTTAATAACTTAAAAGAATTAGGATTTCCAAATGTAGATGAAAAACATATGTTATTAAGAACTGATTCAAGTGACAAAGAAGAAAGAAGAAAAAAAGTAAAAGATGAGTATAACATATTATTGTACATGGGCGATAATTTAAATGATTTCTCTTCAGAGTTTGGAAAGAAAACTGTAGAAGAAAGATTTTCAGTTACAGATAGCAATAAAGATAAATTTGGTATAGATTGGATAGTATTACCTAACCCAACTTATGGAGAGTGGGATGGAGCAATAATCAACTACAACTGGGGGATAAAAGCACCAGAAAAAGATAAAACGAGAAAAGATTCACTAAATAAGTGGGTTCCATCTAATTAGTTAAGGATAATAAAAGCTGATATCGAAAATTATAAGAGATATCTCATAATCAGATGAGATATCTCTCTTTTTTTATTGACATAAAAAAAATTACATAATATAATACTTATATACGCATATGGGTATATAAGTATATAGGAGGACGCTATGAAAGAACTTACTAATTTTTTTAAATTACTTTCGGATGAGACTAGATTAAGAATTGTAATGCTATTACACAAAAATGAGCTGTGTGTGTGTCAGATATGTGGTGTTTTAAATTTATCACAGCCTAAAGTATCAAAGCATCTTGCAAAGCTAAGATATATGAACATAGTAGAATCAAAAAGAAAAGAGCAATTTATATATTACAGTCTAAAAATAGAAGAGGATGTCTTAAAAAGATTAATAGATATTATAGCTGTGAATATAGAAAGCTACCAATTGCTTAATGAAGATAAAAAAGAACTATTAAACAAAGAAGAATATTTGAGCATGTGCAAGACAATATGTAGAGGTGATAAAGATGATAAAAGAGATATTTAGTTTACTTGACTATCTTATAACATTTAGATGGCTGTATAACTGGATAGAAACTTTAGTAGAGAATGTATTTAAGCTATCTATGGAAACTAGATTAGGCTCTAGTATACATTTCTTCATATATGATACACTAAAGATAGCTATATTATTAGGTATTATGATATTTATAATATCTTATATCAGAAGTTATTTTTCACCCGAGAAGACAAAAAAGATTTTGTGCAAATTTGGAGGGGTTACCGGAAATATAATGGCATCTTTATTAGGAATAGTTACACCATTTTGCTCATGTTCATCAGTACCATTGTTTATAGGTTTTGTAGAGGCAGGAATACCATTAGGCGTAACATTTTCGTTTCTGATAACATCTCCAATAGTCAATGAAGCTGCATTTGCTATACTACTAGCATTACCGGCATTTGGGCTTAAAGTAGCAGTTTTATACGTAATCACAGGAGTAGTAGTTGGCGTAGTGAGTGGTATATTTATTGGAAAGTTGAAACTTGAAAGTGAAGTAGAAGAATATGTATATCAGATTAAAACTGGTGAAGCAGAAATAGAAGAATTGACCCATAAAGATAGAGTAAGATTTGCAATCGGAAATGTAAAAGATATAGTTAAAAGAGTGTGGATATATTTAATTATAGGAATAGGGATAGGAGCTGCTATACATGGTTGGGCACCTGCACCGATATTAGCTAAATATGCAGGACCAGACAATCCATTTGCAGTAATTGTTGCTGTTGTTTTTGGTATACCATTATATTCTAATGCTTTAGGAACAATCCCTATAGCAGAAGCACTTTTGAACAAAGGTGTTGGTATGGGGACAGCATTAGCATTTATGATGGCAGTAACAGCATTGTCTTTACCTGAGCTCATACTTCTTCGTAAGGTTATAAAACCTAAACTTATAGCTATATTTGTAGCTATAACAGGTATATCTATAATATTAGTAGGTTATTTATTTAATGCAGTTGGACACCTTTTAACCTAGAATATTTATAAAATTTGGCACATAATATATACTTAGTGTTGCAAGTTCTAAAAGCATACTTGGCTTGTATAGTAGTATAGTGTTATTTTTTACGGATAATTTAGGTTTAATATAAAAATTGGAGGTAAATAATATGGTTATAAAAGTTTTAGGAACAGGTTGCAGTAAATGTAATAAATTAGAAGAAAATGTTAAACAGGCAGTTAAGGAACTAAGCATTGATGCTACAATAGAAAAAGTGCAAGATATTAAAGACATATTAGGATATGGAGTTATGAGTACACCAGCACTGGTTATCGATGATGTAGTGAAAGTTAAAGGAAAGCTCTTGACTGTTAAAGAGATAAAGGAGCTTTTAGCATAGAAGAAATAGACATACTTATTAGATATGTCAAAAGGCTGTTTTAGAATGTGAGACAGTCTTTTTTTAGTACCCTTGTCTATATTAATCTAGTATTATATAATTAATGCTGGATGTACATGCCTCAATGAATATGTAAAAATATAACAAGACATTGATGCTTACGAATCAAGCAAATATTAATGCTATGGAGGTAGTTGATGAACAGGGAAAAATTGATAGAATTCATTGATGTCCAATTTAACTATAATAGCAGAAAAAATCTTTTTTATAATAGAGAAAACAAGAGTAACATTAGACCTACTAAAGAATTTTTAATTGGGTGTAGTGAGTTAAAAGAAGAAATAAAAGTGTGTTTAGATGATGAATACGAAAATGATAAATATGATGCTTTATCTAGCTATTTTACTAAGAGAGCAATAAAACTGTTTACAGAGAATAACCAATACTTATATTTTCAGAGAAAAAGTTGCGAGGATTTAAAAAGATTGTACAGCTCTTATATTTTTGATATTCATAGATTACTTAAGACAAAGAGTATTACCTGGCAAAAAATAGAAAGATTACTTTATAGACATTCTAATAATTTGTGTAATTTTTTAATAAATACCAACGGAGAAAATGTCTTTACTAGCAAATCAAATAAATATATTGACAAAATAATATGTGAGGAATATTCATCAAAGTTACAGGTAGATATTTTGAATATTAATACTAACAAAATATTAGAACCTGTTTTAGATATAGGTTGTGGTAGTAACTTTGGATTAGTTAAATATCTTAGATATAAAGGCATAGAATCATATGGAATCGATAGAAATGTTCAAAACAACTCTTTTTTATACAAATTAGACTGGTTTGATTTTAGATTTAGACGTGATTATTGGGGAACAATAGTATCTCATATGGCATTTTCAAACCATGCCTATCATCATATAAAAAAGAAAGATTTACATAAAGATAAGTTTTTTGTGAAAATAAAAGAAATATTATATTCAATAAAAAGTGGTGGTAGTTTTATATATGCCCCAGGGTTACCTATACTTGAGAATAGTATAGATAAAATAGATGGATTTAAAGTAAACATACATTCTTTAGGATATGCTATGGATAGCAGACTTTACTGCACAACAATTACTAGAGAATAAAATAACTATTAGGAGTGAGACATATTGAAAGAAAACAAAGGTTTCTGTTCATGGAGTGGTGGAAAAGACTCGTGCTTATCGCTATATAGAGCAATAAAAAAGGGTATAAAGGTTGAGTATTTGTTTACTATGTTTAAAGAAGATGGATTAAGGTCAAGGGGACATGGTATAAAGCCAGAGATAATAAAGAAGCAGTCTGAATTATTAAATATGAATTTTATAAGTGGAGAAGCCACGTGGCAAGACTATGAAAATGTTTTTAAGCAAAAGGTTACTATGCTAGAAGCAAAAGGATTAAATATTGGTGTGTTTGGCGACATAGATATTGATGATCATAGACAATGGGTTATAGATGCATGTAGACACACTAATTTAGAAATATATCATCCAATATGGCTGGAAAATAGAAGAGATATAATAAATGAATTTGTTGATTTAGGTTTTAAAGCTATTATAACTACTGTAAATAGTGAAGTAATGTCAAAGGATTACTTAGGAAAAGTATTTAATAAGGAACTAATAAAAGAATTTGAAGAAATAGGAATAGATGCTTGTGGAGAAAATGGAGAGTTTCACACATTAGTAATAGATGGACCTTTATTTAAAGAACAGCTAGAACTAAAAAAAGGTGAAATAATCAAAGTAGGTAATTACTATATGTTGGATTTAGATTTAGTAATCTAAATGCTACTTTAGGAAGGGAGTAACTTATATGGAACTACCTGTATTTGATAAGAATAGTGTATTTGATGCGATGTTTAACAGTGTAAACGATGGTATTAACGTCATAGATGAAAATGGAACGCTAATATATGTCAACAATGTATCGGCTAAATATGCCGAAAAGAGTGTAAAAGAAATGCTAAACAAGCCCATAGATGAATTTTATCCACATTCAGCTTTAAATGAATTAATGATTGGCAAACAAGAAATAGTAGGTAGAAAAATAAACTATAAAAATGGAAAACGATATTTAGTTAATGCATTTCCTATTTTTGTTGATGGAAAATTTAAAGGTGGTTTTTCTGTATTTAAAAGTATAGATGATATAGAACAACTAAACGAACGGTTAAATCATCTAGAATTACAAATTAGGCTAAGTAAATCAGAGAGTAACTATGAAACAATAATAGGGTCGGATGGTAGTTTGAAAAATTTAATAAAAAAAGCTAAAAAGACAGTTGGTTCACTTGGAGGCCCAAGACACTCTATTATTACCGGCGAGTCAGGTACAGGAAAATCAATGCTCGCATATTATATATACCTTTATGCAAAAAAAATAGGAGCTTTATCAAAAGATGCTCCATTTATAGAAGTAAATTGTGCACAGTTTACAAATCCAGATATAGCTGCCATAGAGATATTTGGTAGCGAAAAAGGAGCATTTACAGGCTCTACAAATAAAAAAGGATTATTTGAGCAAGCAGATAAAGGAGTATTGTTTTTAGATGAAGCACATGCATTAGGAAATCATCAAACTATGCTACTCAAAGCAATAGAAACAAGGAGTATAAAAAAAATCGGAGGGAGTAGATTTCATAATGTAGATGTAATAATAATAGCTGCTTCAACCAAAAACTTAAAAGAAGTGCTTTTGCCTGAGTTGTATCAAAGACTAGCTCAATATGAATTATATTTACCACCATTATCAGAAAGAACCATAAAGGAAAAAGAGGATTTATTAAAGTACTTTACAGATAAATACGAAGAAAATGTATTAGCTATCAATAAAATTAATCTACATGTTAACTATGCACCAGTGGCAATGCAAACACTTGTCAATGATAATTATCCTAGGAATATAAGACAATACAGAGATGTTATAAATGCAAGTATAGATTCTGCAAGTCCTCTTATAAGTGATATAAAACCATATTCATCCATAGATGTGTACGTAGATTCATCTCACATACCGATCCACACAGATGTATTTGTTAATAATAGTTCTTATACAAAGGTGGTAGATAAACCAAACTACTTAAAGAGTATATTACCTAAGCAAATAATAGTAGATTTAAAGAATAAAGGACTCGGACCAAGGCGTATATCTAAGCTACTACAGGAAGATGGCTACGATATAAAATACTATCAAGTGGCATATTTTTTAAAGAAATTAAAAGATAATAGAGAATATTGATATAAAGTGAAAAAATTCCTTAACAAATGACGTTGGGGAATTTTTTTATCATATTGGTAGAGATAAATTAATAAAATAAATAAAAATGATTATCATTATCATTGACAACAATGAAAAAAAATTGCTATAATTAATTATGTCAAAAATAGAAAGGGAATAAGAAATGAGTGGATTTAAAAAAGTGTTAACTTATGCTAGAGAGTATAAAAACAAACATTACTTGTCTATAGTCTTAATATTTTGCAGCGTGATAGTGCAAATTATACCGTATATTTTAGCATATCATATTTTAACTACTTTCATAGAAGGAGATGGAGCGACTATTGGGTATGTTATAGCTATGGCTAGTGGTATAGGATTTACTCTATGGCTAAAGACATGGTTGCTTTCAAAAGGATTAATAGCATCACATGAAGTGGCATTTGATACATTAATGGGTATGCGTATAGCGTTTGCTCAGAAAATGATGAGATTACCTATGGGAGATATACAGCAAAAAGGAGTTGGATCTTATAAGAAAAATTTTATAGATGATATAGAACAATTAGAGGTTTTACTAGCGCATATGATACCAGAAGGATTACCTTACGTTTTAAGTCCTGTTGTGGTATTTATTGTTTTGATGATTGTTGACTGGAGGTTAGCATTATTATCATTAGGGTCTGTACCATTTGGAGCTATTATATTTAAGATGATGATGTCAAATGGAGTAAAAAAAATGAAGGCATACTATAAAAGTGAAGAAAACATGAATAAGACTATTGTTGATTATATAACAGGTATGGAGGTTATTAAAATATTTAATCGAACAACAAGTTCTTTTGAAAAGTACTCAGACAATGTCAAAGATTATAGAGACTATTCACTGGATTGGTTCAAAGAGAGTTGGACTTATATGGCTATTTCTAGTGCTGTGTTGCCATGTACGATTTTATTATTATTACCAGTTGGGCTTTATTTTTATCTAAGTGGAACTCTAGAACTAAGTACTTTTCTATTTTCGTTAATGATAACAATGAGTATTGGAATATCGCTTATCAAATTAATGGAATTCATACCTTTAATACCGAATTTAAACTTTAAAATAAGAGAACTAGAAAAAACTTTTGAAGGGAATGAAGTTACAACTAAAGATAAAGGTATAAAACTAAAAAATTATGATGTAACTTATTCAAATGTAACTTTTGCATACGAAAAAGTAGATGTCATAAAAAATGTGAGTTTTACAGCAAAAGAAGATTCTGTTACAGCAATCGTTGGAGAATCAGGTGGTGGAAAAAGCACACTTGCTAAATTGCTAGTAAAGTTTTGGGATGTTAAGGATGGTAATATAAAAATTGGTGGAGTTGATTTGTGTGACATGTCAATGGATAAATTAATGGACGTAGTTAGCTATGTATCACAAGATACTTTCCTTTTTGATATACCAATAATAGAAAATATCAGAGTAGGTAAAGTAGATGCAACTGATGAGGAAGTTATAAATGCTGCTAAATTAGCACAGTGTCATGATTTTATAATGAATTTAAGTAATGGATATCAAACAATGCCAGGAGACTCAGGGAATAAACTATCTGGTGGCGAAAAACAACGAATTACTATAGCTAGAGCAATCTTGAAAAATTCACCAATAATAGTGCTAGATGAAGCTACATCAGCAACAGACTCAGAAAACGAAGATAAAATACAAGATGCATTAAATAGCTTAATTAAAGGCAAAACGCTTATAATAATAGCTCATAGACTATCAACTATAGTAGAGTCAGATCAGATACTACTTATAGATAATGGAGTATTATCTATTAGCGGAACGCACGAAGAATTGTTGAAAAGTTCACCTAAATATCTTCAATTATGGCAAGCACATATACAGGCAACAACATGGGATATTCGTGTTGTCGAAGATGAAGTGTTAAAGGAGGGAAAGTATGCTTAAACTTGTTAAAAGGCTAATCAACATGTCTGATATGTATAAAGGGAAATTAAAATGGGCAATAGTAATTAGTTTTTTTGAGGGAATATTTACTATAAGTCCACAAATTTTAGTGATGTTAACTGTTTATAAAATAGTAACAAGTACTATAGAGTTTAACGATATATGGTTAGTAACAGCATTACTTTTCCTAAGCGTTATATTAAAAGCTATAACAAGGCGTATAGTAGATGGTTTGCAAAGTGGAACAGGATACCAAATATTTGCAGATGAACGTATGAAAATAGGAGAGCATCTTAAAAGATTACCTATGGGATATTTTGCACAAGGTACTGTTGGGGATGTTACGGCTGTTGTTACATCAGACATAATTTTTGCAGAGCAATTTGGTATGTCTACTATGTCGAAGATAGTTAATGCCTATGTTAGTATGTTCCTGGGTAGTATAATGATGTTATTTTTTGATTGGAGAATAGGCTTAATAGCAATTATCACATTTATACTTGGTTCAAGAGCACTTGGAAATATGGATAAAGTTGCTCTTAAACATTCTAAATTAAGGCAAGATGGTATGGGAAGGCTTATAGGGTCAGTTATTGAATATGTTAAAGGTATAGCAGTAATAAAAGCATTTCATATGACAAATAAGAGATCTAAACGTATAAAAAAAGAATTTAAAAAATACAGAGATATCTCAATAAATTTTGAACAAAGCTTTAGTAAAACTTATGTAAGTTTTCATAACTGGTTTGCATTAGGGATAGCGCTGGTTGTACTTACAGTATCATGGCTATATGTTGGAAAAGAAATAGACAAAACATTTGCCTTAATGATTATAATTTATATCTTTGAATTTTTCCTTCCATTCCAAGTGTTAGGATCTGTAGCTGCATTAGCTCGTATTATGGAAGCAGGATTAAATCGTTACGATAATATCATGAAAGCAAAAATTATTGATGAAGATGGAAAGGATATAAAGATTAATAAATTTGATATTGAGTTTAAAAATGTATCTTTTAGATACGAAGAAGATGATGTTATAAGTAATATTAATTTTAAAGTTCCAGCAAAAAGTATGACAGCACTTGTTGGCAAATCAGGTTGTGGGAAAACAACAGTTACTAATTTAGTAGCTAGATTTTGGGACGTACAACAAGGAGAGGTGCTAATCGGTGGAGTTAATGTAAAAGAGATGACTTGCGATAGCTTACTTAAAAATATAAGTATGGTATTCCAAAATGTATATTTGTTTAATGATACGATTATCAATAATATTAAATTTGGTAAACCTGATGCTACTAAAGATGAAGTAATACGAGCATGCAAAAAGGCTAGATGCTATGATTTTATTATGAACTTAGAAAATGGATTCGATACTGTGGTTGATGAAGGAGGTAAATCTTTATCAGGTGGAGAAAAACAACGTATATCAATAGCAAGAGCTATCTTAAAAGATGCACCTATAGTATTACTAGATGAAGCAACAGCCAGTGTTGATCCTGATAATGAAAAATATATACAACAAGCTATAAATGAACTAGTAAAAGAAAAAACTCTTATTGTTATAGCTCATAAATTATCAACAGTACGAAATGCACAGCAAATTTTAGTTATGGATGAAGGAAAGATTATAGAACAAGGCGTTCATAAAGATCTTATCAAACAAAAAGGTATGTATAACATTTTTTGGCAGCGTCGTACAAAAGCTAGAAGTTGGAAAATTCAAAAAGCATAAAGCTTATTTATATAATAAATAAATGAACTAATCAATTATAAATTAAGTCAACCATAAGGAGGCGCATCATGGACAATAAATTAAAAGTTAAAGATTTAATTAGTGTAGGTATTTTTGGAGCAATGTATATTATAGTAATGATGATAACAGTTACAGCGTTAGGCACAATTCCTATTTTGTATATATTAGCACCGTTTTTTGTAGCCATAATTTGCGCTACGATATATATGCTTTTCGTTATGAAGGTGCCAAAGACAGGAAGTGTGTTTATATTATCAATATTGATGGCATTTATATTTTTAGGTGCAGGTTGGCATGCTAGTATTTGGTCAATTACTATTGGCTTGATAACAGAGTTAGTATTACTAAAAGGGCATCAGTCTAAAAAACGCATAGATATTAGTTTTTGTATATTTGCAACAACAACAGTAGGTCCATATTTCGGTATTTTATTTAACAAAAGTTATTATATACAAAGAGTAGTTGATTACTATGGACAGATATATGCAGACAAACTAGATAAACTAACACCTCTTTGGATAGCCTTTCCATTAATAGGCATAGCTATCATAGGGGGGCTAATAGGTGTCAAGTTTGGTAATAAAATATTAGGCAAACATTTTAAAAGAGCAGGTGTTATATAATGCAAATTACAACAATAGGTTTTACAAATAAACCTTATTTTTGGATAGACCCACGTAGTAAGTTTATCTTATTTATAGCAGCAAATATCGCTATATGGGGTGGAATAGATATAATACCAGAAGTTTTATTCTTTGGGTTTATGACATTGATATTTATTAATGGAAAACAAATACCTTTAGCAATAAAGACTAGCTCTTTGTACATTATACTATTAGTACTTGATATTTATGTAGCTCCTTTATTAAGTGGAATGCTTGGTGTTATGTTCTTAACTATTACTAGAATTTGTAGGATATATATGCCAATAATTTTATCAGCTTTATTCCTTGTTCGTACTACAACGGTTAGCGAATTTGTATCAGCATTTAACAAACTTAGAGTTAGCAATAAAATAATCATTCCTTTTTCAGTAATGTTCAGATTCTTTCCAACTATTATTGAAGAATGGAACAATATTCAAAATGCTATGAAATTTAGGGGGATTAAATTAAGTATAAAATCTGTTTTACTAAAACCATTTCAGACTATTGAATATATTTTAGTGCCATTATTAATGTCATCAATGAAAATAGCCAATGATTTATCAGCGGCTTCATTATCAAGGGGGCTAGACAGTGATGGATACAGAACATGTATAAAACAGATTAAATTTGGATTACTAGACTACTTAATCTTAGTTGTATCAATTGGTTTTGTTTTATATTCTGTAATTTACTAAGGAGGAACTATGGTTAAAATTGAAAATGTATCATTTTTCTATGAAGATATAGACAATAAAAAAAGAGGCATTAAAAATATAAATCTCCACATAAAAAAAGGAGAGTGTGTTGTTTTATGTGGAGTTAGTGGTTGTGGAAAAACTACATTGACAAGATTGATAAATGGATTAATCCCCAATTTCTACAAAGGAGAATTAACAGGCGACATAATAGTAAATGGTGAAAAACTTAAAGATAAACCTATATCAAAGACATCTAAATTAGTCGGTTCTGTATTTCAAGAACCTGCAACTCAATTCTTTAACGTTGATACAACTAGTGAATTAGCATTTGGATGTGAAAACCAAGGTATGGATGTAACTGATATATTGAAAAGAATTGAAGATGCAAAAGAAGTATTCAAGCTCCATAATTTAATAAATAGAAGTATATTTAATTTGTCAGGTGGAGAAAAGCAAAGAATTGCATGTGGATCAGTATATGCAACTTATCCGGAAATAGTTGTATTAGATGAACCCTCTTCAAGTTTAGATGCTGACTCAATAAAACGATTATCAGAAGTCATTGAGAAATTTAAAGAAATGGGTAAGACCATTATAATATCTGAGCATAGAATTCATTATCTCAAACACATTGCTGATAAGTTTGTATATATGAGAAAAGGAGAAGTGAGACAGGTTTATTTAGCTAAAGAATTTTTGAAATTAAAGCCAGAATTTTTAAGTGAGCTTGGGCTTAGAACATTGGACATAAAATCACTAAAAGGGGATTGCTTTAATAATATTAAGAAAACAGAGAGCATAAAAATCACTAATCTTGCATTTAGTCGCAAAAAAAATAAGATACTTGATATTAAGGATTTAAAATTATATAAAAACGAAATCGTTGCTTTGGTTGGGCATAATGGTGCAGGTAAAACTACATTTGCACATTGCTTATGTGGGCTATTGAAACACAAAGGTTCGATTTATCAAGGCAGTATTAAACTAAATAACAAACAGAGAGTTAGTCAAAGTTTTATGGTTATGCAAAATGTAAACTCTCAACTGTTTACAGAAAGCGTTAAAGAAGAAATAACATTAAAATTAGATAACGTTTCAATAGAAGCAGTTGAAGAAACTCTTAATAAACTGGGACTTTCTAAAGAAATAGAATCTCATCCTATGGCATTATCGGGAGGACAAAAACAAAGAGTTGCTATAGCGAGTGCAGCTATGGCTAATAAGGATATTTTGATATATGATGAGCCAACAAGTGGACTAGATTATCAAAATATGGGAAAAATGAGCAAATTAATTGATGATATGAAAGAAAAAACTCACTGCACAATAATAATAACACATGATCCAGAATTCATATTAAAGACATGTCATCGTATTATACATTTAGAGAACGGTAGTATAAAAGATTGTTATGCTCTTGATAAAATAGGTATAGAAAAAATAAAAGACTATTTTAGAAACTAGTAAGTATATTTATATTAGAGTTATCAAATAAAAATATTTCCGATAACCCTAAAATTGATATCGTTAATTTCTATTATTCAACTAATAAATTACCAATACAAAAAATAACTATTCATAGGCAATTAATATAGCTTATATATGGTTATTTTTTATATTGCAATTAAAAATTTGAATGCTTTTCTAATTAACTTCCTCAAATAATATAACAAATTACAACAAACACTAACGAATCACAACAAATTATAACAACGGATACAATGAAATGTGATATAATATTCCGTAACACATGCAGATATACAAGTATTTAGTTATTGGCATGAATATTGCTAGTATAATAGTATGTGAATTTGTCTAAGAGAATGGAGGTAAAAAAATGAAACAACTGATTGAAATCAGATGGCATGGTCGTGGTGGACAAGGTGCTAAAACAGCATCGTTATTATTGGCGGATGTTGCTTTTAGCACTGGTAAATATGTGCAAGGTTTTCCTGAGTACGGTCCAGAAAGAATGGGAGCACCAATTACAGCTTACAACAGAATAAGTGATGAGAGAGTATTGGTTCATTCAAATATATATGAGCCAGATTATGTAGTAGTAGTAGATGAGACATTATTAGAAAGCGTTGATGTTACAAAAGGTTTAAAGGAAGATGGAGCAATTATCATAAATACAGCAAAAAAACCAGAAGAAATAAAAAGTTACTTAAAAGGATATAAAGGTAGAGTATATACAGTTGATGCAAGGACGATATCAGAAGCCTGTTTAGGAAAATACTTCCCTAACACACCTATGCTTGCAGCAGTAGTAAAGGTTAGTGAGGTAATGCCTACAGATGTATTTGTTAATCAAATGCAACATTCATTTGAGCACAAATTTGCATCTAAGCCTGAGGTTATAAAAGGAAATATGGATGCATTAAAAAGAACTATCGAGGAGGTTAGATCATAATGGCAAAAACAAGCATTAATGAAACAGTAAAATGGAAAGATATAACCCCTGGTGGAAATGTATGTGCAAGTGGTAACTCTGAAGAGTTTAAAACTGGGGATTGGAGATCAAACAAGCCAATTTTTATAGAAGATAAATGCAAGCAATGTTTATTATGTGCACCAGTTTGTCCAGATAGTTCAGTGCCTGTAAAAGATGGAAAGAGATTAGAATTTGATTATGATCATTGTAAAGGATGCGGAATCTGTGCTAAAGTTTGTCCTTTCGATGCAATAGAAATGGTTGAAGAAAAATAGGAGGTGCAAAAAATGAGTATTCGTGAGAGATTATCCGGTAATGAAGCTGTAGCAACAGCGATGAGACAAATAAATCCAGACGTAATGGCTGCATTTCCAATTACTCCATCAACAGAAATACCTCAATATTTCTCAAGATATGTAGCTAATGGAAAAGTAGATACTGAGTTTGTACCAGTAGAGAGTGAGCATAGTGCTATGTCTGCCTGTATTGGTTCACAAACAGCAGGAGCTAGAACGGTAACAGCAACTTCTTCATGTGGTTTAGCTTTAATGCATGAAATGTTATACGTTGCTTCATCAAATAGATTGCCAATAACAATAGCAGTAGTAAACAGAGCTTTGTCAGGCCCAATCAATATCAATGCTGATCATTCAGACAGTATGGGTTCTAGAGACAGTGGATGGATTCAAATATATTCAGAAAACAATCAAGAAGCGTACGATAACTTTATACAAGCATTTAGAATAGGAGAGCATAAAGACGTACAATTACCAGTAATGGTATGTCAAGATGGATTCATAACTTCACATGCCGTAGAGAATATTGAGCTAATTGAAGATGATAAAGTAAAAGCATTTGTAGGAGAATATGAACCAAAAGAGTATTTATTAAACCCAGCTCAAGTATTATCAGTAGGACCATATGATACTCCTATGTATTATATAGAGCACAAGAGACAACAAGCACAGGCTATGATTAATGCTAAAAAAGTGGCTATAGAAGTAGCTAAAGAATTCGAAAAAATATCAGGTAGAAGCTACGGATTATTTGAAGAATACAAATTAGAAGATGCTGAGCAAGCATTAGTAATAATAAACTCTACAGCTGGAACGGCGAAAACAGCAGTAGATAAATTAAGAGCAGAGGGTAAGAAAGTAGGACTTCTTAAAATAAGATTATTCAGACCTTTCCCAGCTGAAGAAATTGCTCAGGCTCTTAAAAATGTAAAAACTATAGCAGTAATGGATAAAGCAGAGAGTTTTTCAGCTTGTGGAGGACCATTATTTGCAGAGGTTAGATCGGCAATGTATCAATTGATTGAGAAACCAAATATAGTTAATTACATCTATGGATTAGGTGGAAGAGATGTTAGAGTTGAAGATATAGAGACTGTATACAGTGCTATAGAAGATTTAAAAGAACCAGAAAATGTATATAGATATTTAGGCGTTAGAGAATAGGAGGTGCACTTAAATGGCATATAATCATAAGGAAGTATTTAGTAAACCTGATAGATTAGCAGGAGGACATAGAATGTGTGCTGGATGTGGTGCTCCAGTAGCTGTAAGAAGTGTCCTTAGAGCATTAAAAGAAGAAGATAAAGCTGTAATAGGTAGTGCTACAGGATGTTTAGAAGTTTCTACATTTATGTACCCTTATACATCATGGAAAGATTCTTTCATACACAATGCATTTGAAAATGCAGGAGCTACAGTAAGTGGTGCGGAAGCTGCATATGTTGCATTAAAAAGAAAAGGAAAATTAAATGAAACATATAAATTTATAGCTTTTGGTGGAGATGGAGGAACATACGATATTGGATTCCAATCACTATCAGGAGCAATGGAGAGAGGTCATGACATGGTTTATGTATGCTATGATAATGGCGCATACATGAACACAGGTATCCAAAGGTCATCAGCAACACCAAAATATGCTGATACAACAACAACACCTACTGGAACAGAATCAGATGGAAAAACACAGTATAGAAAAGACTTAACAAGTATCATGGTAAGCCACAATATACCATATGTAGCACAGACAACTTTTGTGGGTAACTTTAAAGATATACATGAAAAATCAGAAAAAGCTATATACACAGAGGGGCCAACGTTCTTAAACGTATTAGCTCCATGTCCAAGAGGATGGAGATACGATGCTGCTGACATGATGCAAATGTGCAAACTTGCAGTAGACACTTGTTTTTGGCCACTATTTGAAGTTATAAACGGTGAATATAAGTTATCATATAAACCGAAAAAGAAACTTCCAATTGAAGAGTTCTTAAAACCTCAAGGAAGATTTAAGCATTTATTCAAAAAAGGAAACGAGCATCTGATTGCAGATATGCAAGCAGAGGTTGATAGAAGATGGGAAGAACTTCTAAGAAAATGTGGCGAGCTATAAAATAACCTCAAATAATAATATTATAAAAAGGTATGTTAAATTTAATTTAACATACCTTTTTTTGTAACATATGATACTGAAGTAAAAGTATGTATATGATACTATTAAACTAAATGAAAAGGGGAGTGATTCATATGGTTGAAAAAGTCTATAAAATGTCTCGTAGTGACAGTAAAATAGTTGAAAAAATTATCATGGATGAAAATATACACTATATACACATGATTTTTAATGAAGGAGAAGGTCTTCCAGAGCATTTATCAAATTCAAATGTGTACATGACTGTTTTAAGAGGAACTTTATCAATAGGGTTAAACGAGCATGAAATACATGAATACAAGCAAGATAGTATATTAAATATACCAGTTAATACTAAGATGAATGTTAGCAACAAACATCAAGA
Organism: Clostridiaceae bacterium M8S5; assembly: GCA_029227815.1. Taxonomy (GTDB): domain Bacteria; phylum Bacillota; class Clostridia; order Tissierellales; family MCWD3; genus Abyssisolibacter. The sequence goes on from CP118523.1 coordinate 633,816, forward strand.
TATACTAGAGCTTATAGTTATCAAGGCTCCTTCGCCTAAATAGATAGTATATAAGCCATAGTGTATGTTTAAAATACTAAGGAGCTATCTGATTAGACAGCTCCTGTATTTATTATTTGCTATATCTTAGACAGTTACCATTTGCATTTTTAGAACCCATACCATTGCCGCTACCTCTTCTGGCTCCATTTCCATTCTGTAGGAAATTTGGATGTAGAAAACTCCTATTGGAACAAGAGTAAAGTGTTAATAATCTTATAAGTAGTTAGATTTTGGTTAGAGAAAAGAGGGAATAATATGAAAAAACTAACTAAAAAAATAAGTTATGTTGATACATTTATGCCTAAAGATTTTTGTCCATGTGATTGTCCAAGTGAGTTTTCAGCAGTATATACTGGAAGAGCAGATTTTGGTAACGGGCCATATATACAAATATAAAATTTGACATTAAAATAAAGTGCTCAAGTAACTAAGAATTAAAAAGAATTAATTTAAATAAAATATAGACTAACCAAATCTAACTAGCTTTTTATTATAGGGTAGTCAAATAATATCAATACTCAATCTCGTCTTTTCATACTTATTAAAAAAACTCAATTGGCAAAAGTGTATATTAATCAAGTGATATTCTATAAATTGTAGAGAGAAGAGGGATTGTCTAATAAAAATTTTTGTTAATTACTAAAAAAGCCTCTTATAGATTCTAATGGTGTATCATAAAGCAATATTTCAATTTTAATAATATGTTGATTTCCCTGTTTTTAATTTTAGAACAATTGTTTAGGTTTAAACATCTATATGAGTTTATTCTATTAATTAGTTAGAATAATTCTTAAGATGATAATCTCTATGTCTGTTTACGTAATCATACATATTTTTATCATCCTCATAAGGATATTCATATCCTAGCTGCTCAGATAAAGGTTTAGCTATCTTTCTAATTAGTTCAAAAGAGCATTCTATAGAATTCCATATATCATTATAATCATATCCGGCATATGTTTTTTCAAACAACTCATAGACATTTTTTGATAAAAATTTTTTATACCATTTACCAAACTTGCCTGTGTTTATTTTCCAATCATAATTTATTCCTATATACCAATCAATGATACTAATCATGTTATTTCTAATAACCATGTCGAACATGGATTTGACATAACAAAGTTCATCTCTACATATTCCTTTAACAACATTGTTCATGCACCAGAAAAAGTTGTTAAGGCAGTGTTCAAATTCGTATTTCGACGGTCTATTGACACGATATATTGCATCAGTTGGAGCTGGGAGGTTGTCGATTATATCGTCTTTATCAAGTAACAAAATTTCTAAACTGTCATAGTTTCTAGCTTGAATGTGCTTAGCAGGAAAGAATTGCAAATCTATTCTGAAATCACCTTCAAATAGCATCAGATATATATAGTATTTCTGATTATTAATAAATATATCGTTTTGCTGTATCATTATAGGTTTACCAAAGAACTCAATAAAACTAGTATCTTTTATGTACTTGTCAGGATTGTTTACAGCGAAAACAACATCATAGTCACTAAAATCATCATCATCAACATTTGGATTAACTCTAGAACCATTCATTAATACAGCCCTTACATCTTCATCTTCCTTAGCATAGCGTAGTAAAAGTTTGGGGTCAGGCACGGAAAAGTTGAATTACTAAGTATAAAAATTAATTAGAAGCCAATCAATCAAAAAACATCTAATTAGTTGCTCTATTAAGGAATAAGATAATAATATTAAAATTTCTCCTGTTCTTTCTATGTACTCTCTTTTAAATACCAGCTTACAAAACCATATATTAAACCATGTAACATTCCAAAAATACTACCAGCAATTATAGAGAAAAAAAGAGAACAATCAAGAGAAAGTCCTCTTTTGGTTATATCGATAAATAACCTGATAACTGCTCCTAATGGGATGCCATAGAGAAACACTCCGAACTTAATTATATATTTCATTTTCCCTTCTTTATATTGATTAGTTAGGCTAATTCTCAAGATACTTGTCTTTATACCTCTTAACATAATCATACATATTTTTATCATCCTCATAAGGATATTCATATCCTAGTTGCTCAGATAAAGGTTTAGCTATCTTTCTGATTAGCTCAAAAGAACATTCTATAGAATCCCATATATCATTATAATCATATCCGGCATATGTTTTTTCTAACAATTCATAGATATCCTCCCGCAAGAATTTTTTATACCATTTACCAAACTTGCCTGTGTTTATTTTCCAATCATAATTTATTCCTATATACCAATCAATGATACTAATCATGTTATTTCTAATAACCATGTCGAACATGGATTTGACATAACAAAGTTCATCTCTACATATTCCTTTAACAACATTGTTCATGCACCAAAAAAAGTTGTTAAGACAGTGTTCAAACTCGTATTTCATCGGTCTATTAACACGATATATTTCATCAGTTGGAGCTGGGAGGTTGTCGATAGTATTGTCTTTATCAAGTAACAAAATTTCTAAACTGTCATAGTTTCTAGCTTGAATGTGCTTAGCAGGAAAGAATTGCAAATCTATTCTAAAATCTCCCTCAAATAGCATTAGATACATATAGTACTTCTGATTGTTAGCAAATATATCATTTTGCTGTATCATTATAGGTTTACCAAAGAACTCAATAAAACTAGTATCTTTTATGTACTTGTCAGGATTGTTTACAGCGAAAACAACATCATAGTCACTAAAATCATCATCATCAACATTTGGATTTACTCTAGAGCCATTCATTAATACAGCCCTTACATCTTCATCTTCCTTAGCATAGCGCAATATTAAATCTAGAATTTTGTCTTCAGTTTTCATACTTACCTCCTTGTGGGTATGGGGTTAGGCGCAAAATAGTTACAAAACATTATTCTAACTCGGAGAAGCATCTGGGACATTTAAATAATGTTTTTTTGACAATTTTTACAATATTTAATTAAATAGTATTTTTTTGTTGAAAATAAAAATTTTGTGTGATATTATAAATAGAGGCATTAAAGGATAAATAAGTTAAAAAATAAAAACATTTTAGAAAATATATATTAGATGAAACTTAGAAATTGATAAAAACAAAAGAGGGGGAAATATGGAAACAATAATTGTTAGTTATAATGTTATTGGCACAAATGAAGTGAATAATATACAAGGATGGAATAGACAATGAGAAGATTAAAATTACTAATCATAATAACTTTCGTTATGAGTATAATAATTGGATGTACTGAAAATGAAAACAATAAGAAAATAGATATTGAAGCCACAAAGCAAGAAGAATTCGTTAATGTTAACCAAGAGCTTTCAATAAAAGAAAAATTAGAAGATTTTGAATATATGTATAAGATTATCTCGGAGAATCATCCATATTTAGAAGTTAATAAGAGGGTTAGTGGTATAGACTGGTTAGCTAATAAAGAAAAATATATTGAAAAGATTAAATTTACAAAAGATGATAACGAGTATTTTAAAGTTATGGCAGAATCTTTGCAGGAGATAAAGAATGGTCATACTAATTTTTTAAATAGAAATTATTATCATCGTTCATTATTGATGTATGAATCAAATGCCAAAGCAAATTCCATATGGCTTAAACAGCTAAACAACCCTAAGACAAGAGAACGTTATTATGATGTAAAACTATATAAAAAATACAGTTTACAAAAAACAAATCACAATAAAAATAAATCAGAAAATAATGTAACTACTAAAATTATCGAAAAATCAAAAATAGCATACTTAGGTATTAAAACTTTTACTTATCATAATGTCTATAAAGATAAAACAGAAGTACAAAAATTTTTAAAATCTATAAAAGATTATCAGGCATTAATCATTGATATAAGAGGAAATGGAGGAGGAGATACTAGATATTGGACTAAAAATATAGTGCCATTACTTATAAACAGACCTACGGAGTGTACTGGATATATAGCATATAGAGGCGGAAATTTTGGTGAGCAGTTTATTAAACAGAAATTAGGACTAAGTTATAACGAACTCAACAAAATATCTGATTTTACCAATGAAAAGTTACCAAAAGCTCCTAAGGAATTATTTAATGATTTTAAATATTATTATGGACTTACAATTAGAATTGAGCCGAAAAATTCAGTTGGGTTCAATGGAAAAATATACTTATTGATAGATAGCAATGTATTTTCATCATCAGATTTTTTCGCTGTATTTGCTAAGAGTACAGGGTTTGCAACGTTAATCGGACAAAAAACTGGTGGTGATGGAATAGGAACAGATCCTATACTTTGTTCATTGCCTAATAGTGGATATATATTTAGATTTCCAAATGGTATGGGATTGACACAAGATGGTACTTGTAATGCAGAAGAGAAAACGTCTCCACATATAGAAGTTGATTCTAAAAAAACTAATGACATAAAATATGATAAAGCTATACAAACAGTGATAAGACTTGAGACTGAATAGGATAAATAAAATAGATATTATTTTATTTTCAAATATGAAAGATTCTAATTATTGAGAATTTGAAAGGGGAAAAAATGAAAGTTTCTAATTATAAAAGTTTGGGGTCAGGCACGGAAAAGTTGAATTACTAAGTATAAAAATTAATTAGAAGCCAATCAATCAAAAAACATCTAATTAGTTGCTCTATTAAGGAATAAGATAATAATATTAAAATTTCTCCTGTTCTTTCTATGTACTCTCTTTTAAATACCAGCTTACAAAACCATATATTAAACCATGTAACATTCCAAAAATACTACCAGCAATTATAGAGAAAAAAAGAGAACAATCAAGAGAAAGTCCTCTTTTGGTTATATCGATAAATAACCTGATAACTGCTCCTAATGGGATGCCATAGAGAAACACTCCGAACTTAATTATATATTTCATTTTCCCTTCTTTATATTGATTAGTTAGGCTAATTCTCAAGATACTTGTCTTTATACCTCTTAACATAATCATACATATTTTTATCATCCTCATAAGGATATTCATATCCTAGCTGCTCAGATAAAGGTTTAGCTATCTTTCTGATTAGCTCAAAAGAACATTCTATAGAATCCCATATATCATTATAATCATATCCGGCATATGTTTTTTCTAACAATTCATAGATATCCTCCCGCAAGAATTTTTTATACCATTTACCAAACTTGCCTGTGTTTATTTTCCAATCATAATTTATTCCTATATACCAATCAATGATACTAATCATGTTATTTCTAATAACCATGTCGAACATGGATTTGACATAACAAAGTTCATCTCTACATATTCCTTTAACAACATTGTTCATGCACCAGAAAAAGTTGTTAAGGCAGTGTTCAAATTCGTATTTCGACGGTCTATTGACACGATATATTGCATCAGTTGGAGCTGGGAGGTTGTCGATTATATCGTCTTTATCAAGTAACAAAATTTCTAAACTGTCATAGTTTCTAGCTTGAATGTGCTTAGCAGGAAAGAATTGCAAATCTATTCTGAAATCACCTTCAAATAGCATTAGATATATATAGTATTTCTGATTATTAATAAATATATCGTTTTGCTGTATCATTATAGGTTTACCGAAAAACTTAATAAAACTAGTATCTTTTATGTACTTGTCAGGATTGTTTACAGCGAAAACAACATCATAGTCACTAAAATCATCATCATCGACATTTGGATTAACTCTAGAACCATTCATTAATACAGCCCTTACATCTTCATCTTCCTTAGCATAGCACAGTATCAAATCAAGAATTTTATTTTCGGTTTTCATACTTACCTCCTATTAAAATGTATTATAAGTATATTATAGTAAAGTACTTGTTTTGTCAAAGTGCATTAGATTGTACATTTTAATGCCAACACTTATTATAATTTTACATAAATTAAAGCAACTTGACAAGTAAACCAAAATATTGCTATGCTTATTGTTGTAAACTTTGGAAAGAGGAGTAGGTGAGATTGTTGGATATAGTTAAATTTGATTCAGTATCAAAGTTTTATAAGCATAAAAAAGAAAAGTTCATAGGTATTGAAGATATTAGTTTCTCTATAAAAAAAGGATCTATAGTCGGATTGATAGGGCCTAATGGTGCAGGAAAGAGTACAACTGTTAAATTACTGTGTGGAATTCTAAAAGCAGATTCAGGAAAGGTATCTGCTTTAGGATTAGAACCGTGGAAAAAAAGACGAAAACTTGCGAGAAGTATAGGTGTAATGTTTGGTAATCGCTCAAGTCTATGGTACAACATACCAGCTATAGAATCTGTTTATCTTATGAAGGATATATACGGTATAGAGGACGAGATATTCAAAGAGAGACTTGATATGTATACTAACATATTAGACTTACATGAGATACTAAAAAAACCTGTTAGAAAAATGTCGCTTGGTCAGAGAATTAAGATAGAGTTGTTAGTGACGATATTGCATCATCCTGAATTAATTATACTAGATGAACCTACTATAGGATTAGATATAGTAGCTAAGAATAACTTTAGAGAGATATTACTCAATCTAGCGAAAGAGAGTCAGACAACAATAATATTGACAACACATGATTTAATGGATGTAGAGAAAATATGTGACAAAATAATACTAATAAATAAAGGTAAGAAAATAATAGATTTAGACAAATTGGATTTTAAAAATTGGATGGAGGAATATACGGTTATATACGTAGATAAAAACAACGAATATGATATAAGAAATGAAGAGTATTTTAGAGAAGAAAACCCTCAGTACTATAAATTTTATGTTCCTAGTGATGTTAGTAAAGAATTTATAGACAAGCTCTATAAAAAATTTGGGTTACAGATTAAGTTCAAGATAGAAAAACCAAGCTTGGAGGATATGGTGTATGAGTACTATAGCTAAATATGCTAGATTGTTTAAAAGGTATCAGATACTTTCATATGTTGATTTATTGCAGTTTCCTTTTGAGATAGGGATGAAGTTTTTGAACCTTGTTTTTTCGATAGGCACTATATATGTTTTCTGGATATCGGTATTTTACATAGGTGTTTCATTTAAGAACTGGGGTGTATATGGGATAATTATACTTGCTTCAATGAATGTATTATCAAATGCAGTAAGCAGAGTGAGTTTCGGATTTCGTGATTTAGAATATAAGATACTTGATGGAAGTTTTGATAAATATTTGGTTAGACCAGTTCATCCTATATTCACACTTCTGATGGAGAGGACAAGTTTTTTTTATATCTCAACACAAGTTATGATATCTATAGCTATGCTGATGTACTGCGTAGGTAAAGGAAACGTTGTTTTACATAATAGTCTGATTGCTTTTTTATGTTTAATAATAGGTACTATTGCACTTGATGTTTTATATGGCACGTTTACGCTTTTAGCTTTTTGGTTTGGGAAAATATATTATGCAAGAGAGCTAGTATTTTCATTTAAACAAGCTAAAAAGTATCCACTAGACGTCTTTCCAAAGACATTTATAAATATTTTTACATACTTTATTCCATTAGCCTATTTATCTACAGTACCAGCTAAGATTTTGTTAGGTAAATATAATAGACCGTACTTCTTTTTATTTATAGCGATTATATTACTTGTAATAAACCTAGTATTGTTCAATATATTATGGAAAAAAGCACTGAGTAGATATAATTCAACAGGGTCATAAGGTGGTGATTTAATGAAGAAATATATAATGTCAATGAAACTTAGTATAAAAGATAATAGTATGTTTAAAATGGATTATTTTTTAAGCTTTGTATCTATGCCAATCGAAATCTTGATTATATACTTATTTTGGAGAAATTCATTGCCAAAAAGTAATTCTATAGGTTATACATTGAATACATTAGTGATTTATTTTGTATTTTTTCAAACATTACAAATAGCTTATGTGTCAGCTATGTTTGTGGCATATGAATTATGGACAAAAATAAATGATGGAACTATAATAGTTTGGCTAATCAGACCTATTAGTTATCCTTTGTATGTATTTGCTAATAAGATGGCTATATTCTTGCCCAAATTTATAGTATCGCTTAGCGTTATAATATCAGTGTTGTTTTTTTTAGGATATAGAATAAAAACAGGAATATTGCTATTAGGGATATTAAGTGCTATCCTTGGATATATTATACTTTTTGGTATCCAATACGTTATAGGAAGTTTAACATACTATATGAAGAAGGTTATATCGTTTAGAGATGCAGTCATAAGCTCTTTATTTCTAATTGGAGGGTTTGTTTTGCCAGTTGATTTTATGCCTATTGCATTACAAAAAGTTGCGTATTTCACACCAATGCCATATATATACTATGTGCCATCTAAGATATTTTGTGGAGAGTCAAAAATGTCAGATATCTTATTTCAAATATTGATACAATTTGTTTGGGTGATGGCTTTATTAGCAGGTATAACTATACTATGGAGAGTTAGTACAAACAACATAGAGCAAGGTTCATAATGAGTGGAAATAAGAAAAAGATATAGGGATGTCTCATGGAACATCCCTATTTATATGCATAAAAATAATTGACATAAAACATGTCAAATGATATAATATAAAAATCGCAAAATATAAATAAAACTAACCAATTATATCATAACACATTTTGCGATAAATGTCAAGAAAAAAATAAAAGCATAAAGGAGAATGTGTATGGAAAAAAACAAAGCGAGTATGACTGCGAAAATTACAGCCTTTGGTAGGGCGTATCATTCACTAAAAGATGATAATCCAAAGATTTTCGATGATTCCCTAGCATACAAAATGATGACAGACGAAGAATACAAGGCAATATCATCTCATATGGCGAGAGCTATTAATTTTTTTAATCCCCAGTTGGCTAAAAAGTATAGTAGTGATGAAGCTTTAAAATGGGTTATACAAACACAGATAGCCCCTACACCTCTTGCAAGAAGTAGATTCGCAGAAGATATGTTGTTAGATGCATTAAAATTAGGAGTTACACAATACGTTATACTTGGTGCTGGATTTGATACATTTGCATTTAGAAAGACTAAATTATTGGAAAAGTTAAGGGTATTTGAAGTAGATCATAGCTCTACTCAAAAACTGAAACTAGAGAGACTAAAACAGTTAGGTTGGGATATTATAAATAATCATAAATTTGTATCTACTGATTTTACTAAAGATAATCTTACTGTGAGACTTTTAGATAATGGCTTTGATAAGACTAAGTTAACGTTTTTTAGTCTTTTAGGTGTGTCATATTATCTTACAGAAGATGAGATAAATAAAATTTTAAATTGTATAGCTAGTATTTCTCCAAAAGGGAGTATGGTAGTTTTTGACTATCCTGATAGTGGTATATTTAATAAAGATAATCCAGTAAAGCGTGTAAAAGATATGGTTGCCCTAGCATCAGGAGCAGGGGAACCAATGAAATCATGCTTTGAATATGATGAGTTAAAGGAACTTTTGGCTAAAGCTAATTTTAGTATTTACGAACATATTAATTCTTCACAGATAGAGAACAAATATTTTAGTAATAGAATTGATTTTTACCATGCATTTGAGAATATTAACTATGCAGTAGCAATGTTAAATTCATAAAACTAAGTTTTGATGTTTTGGGCGACTGATATTTAGTTTTAGACTGTAGAAAAAAACCCAATTTCTGCGTTGTAGTTAAAATTTCCGTTGCTCACTTACCTCTAAGTAAGCTCTGCTACTCAATTTTAACACGCCTTGAAATTGAACTTTTACTAAAGTCTGCTATCTTGATGACTTTGTCATCAATCTAAGAGATGTTCTAATGAACATCCTTCAGACTGTAGAAAAAAACCCAATTTCTGCGTTGTAGTTAAAATTTCCGTTGCTCACTTACCTCTAAGTAAGCTCTGCTACTCAATTTTAACACGCCTTGAAATTGAACTTTTACTAAAGTCTGCTATCTTGATGACTTTGTCATCAATCTAAGAGATGTTCTAATGAACATCCTTCAGACTGTAGAAAAAAACCCAATTTCTGCGTTGTAGTTAAAATTTCCGTTGCTCACTTACCTCTAAGTAAGCTGTGCTACTCAATTTTAACACGCCTTGAAATTGAACTTTTACTAAAGTCTGTTATCTTGATGACTTTGTCATCAATCTAAGATGTTCTAATGAACATCTTTTTTTTTTCTAATAAACATTTACTGATTTGAATTTGAATAGCATTTTATTAGAATAGATATTATAATAATAGATATTATATAATTTTATTTTCGATTAAGTAACAGCTATAGAGGAGAGCTATTAAATGTATCATAATAATAAAAAAGAACTAAAGACTTATATGCAAAAATTTGATTGGGGTTATATAAAGTGGCTAAATAAACCCGAATACAATAACATAAATAAAATGATGGTAGGACATGTAACCTTTTTACCAAATAAAAAAGACCCAAGTCATACCCATTTGACAAGTGAGCAAATACTTTATGTAATATCTGGTAGAGGCAAACATATAATAGACGATATTGAATATCCATTAGTAAGTGGTTCGGTTCACCATATAAAACATAATTCAGTCCATTATCTTGAAAATACATCAGATGTGCCATTAGAAATGATTATAGTCTATAATCCTATAAGAATAGAGTTGGATGAAGAATATGATAAAACCGAACTGTATAGTGATATAAAATACGATGAGATATATTCAAAAATTGATTATAATGCAATACAGAAAATACAAGATGATCTATCAAAGGCATTAAATATAGGAATAGTGATAGAAGATATTCGTGGAAATAAAATCACAGAGCCAAGCAATATTCCAAGATTTTGTAACTTGTATTTTGATAATAATAGAAAAAAGTGTATTAATGATCCTAAAATCATAAATAAACTAAATGATATCGTAATTGAGAAATGTTGTTATAATTTGGTAAAAATAAAAACGCCAATATATATAGATAATAGTCATTTTGGTAATATTCTATGTGGCCCTATTATACTAAACGATGAAAACAATGAGATAAAAAATAAATTAAAGCAATTTAAAAACAGTGATGAGCTTATCAAGGCTTATGAAGATATAATGATTATAACTAATGCAAGAATGTATGCAATAATAGATTCCATAAAATCAATAAATAAGTTCATAGTCCAAACTGGAATAAATCAAGTATTGCACGATGAATTCAAAGATAAGACAAATCAGATAATTAAGCAAACTCATGCAAAGTTAGAGCTTGAAAAAGCTTTAAAGAAAACACAAATGGAGCTAATAGAATCACAAATAAGTCCTCATTTTTTATTTAATACATTAAGTGTTATAGGGGAGTTAGCATATATGGATAGATCGAAAGAGGCTGCCAAAGTGACATTTGCATTATCTAACCTACTTAGAATAAGCTTATCAAAATCAAGAGAGTTAGTCTTCTTAAGTCAGGAAATTGATTATATAAAAGATTATATGTTAATACAAAATAAAAGATTTAAAAAAACTATAAAACTGTGTTTAGATATAGACGATAGACTACGTAATAGCACAATACCATTTATGACTATTCAAACTCTAGTAGAAAACTCAATAAAACATGGTTTTAAATATACAGATAAAGAATGGAAACTATGTGTGACGTGTAAATTGATAAATAACAAAATACGCATAGAGGTTTTAGATAATGGTTTAGGGCTAAACAATGAGACAATAGAAAATCAGGCGAAAACAAATACTGGGTTTGGTCTGAAAAATTTAAAAACCAGACTGAAATATTACTATGGTAATGATCATACTATAATTATAAATAATCTTAAAGAACATGGCATGAAAGTAATTATAACTATACCATATGATAATGAGGTGAAGAATGTTTAGATTGCTAATAGTAGATGATGAAATAATGACAAGTGAATATATAAAATACGTACTAGAGAATGAGGATATAAATGTTCATATAGAAAGCGCATATGACGGATTTATGGCATTAGAAAAACTGAAAAAGTTTACACCTGATATTATCATGCTTGATATACACATGCCGAATATGAATGGTATAGATACTGCTAATAAGATACTTAAATTGTATCCAAATCAAAAAATAGTGATATTATCTGCGTACAACGAGTTTGAATATGCTCAGAAAGCGATAAGATTGGGAGTAAAGGATTATTTACTTAAGCCTATACCGCCAAAAGAATTAATAAATTTCATAAAACGTAATTTAAAAAATAATGTAGAATATGAAAGATGTTTAAATCCAAACGAAAAACTGATTTTAAGTGCTCAAGAATATATAGAAAAAAACTATAATAGAAAATTGTATCTAAGAGAGGTAGCAGATTATATAGGGTTTAGTTCTTACCACTTTTCAAGACTGTTTAAAAAATATACCAAACAAAGCTTTACAGATTACGTCAATAAAATCAAAGTAGATAAAGCAATTAAGTTAATTAAAAACACAGATATGTCACTAAGGGAAATAGCAGAGAAAATTGGATATGAAGATATAAGTTATTTTACTGTTATATTTAAGAAATATGCTGGTGAAATCCCAAGTGTTTATAGAAAAAGAATAATAGATAAGGAAAACTGAGACAGTTACTATTTAAGTAATGTTTCAGTTTTTTTATTTGAGAATGCAGAAAAAGAAGTTCTAGTCAATATTTTAATAGTACTTAACAACATTTTAATACAATTTAGCATCATATTATATTGTTTTTATAACTTTACTATTATAAACTATTAAAAATCGACAAAAGGAGGGAGAAGTATGAGAAGCTATGAACTGACTAAAGGGCAAAAGAGAGCTCCACATCGTTCACTACTATATGCTATGGGATATCTACCAGAAGATTTAGAAAAACCATTAATAGGAGTAGTTAATGCACACAATGAGATAATACCAGGACATTTTCATTTAAATGAGATAGCACAAGCAGTCAAATTAGGGATTAGTGCAGGAGGAGGAACGCCTATAGAGTTTCCAGTTATAGGAATATGTGACGGATTAGCAATGAATCACAGTGGAATGAATTATCCACTTTCAACAAGAGAATTAATAGCAGATAGCATTGAGGCTATGACAATGGGACATAAATTTGACGGATTAGTTCTTATAGGGAACTGCGATAAAATAGTACCCGGTATGTTAATGGGAGCAGCTAGACTAAATATTCCCTCAGTATATATAAGTGGAGGACCTATGTTAACGGGAAGTCATAAAGGGCAAACGGTAGATTTAATTAGTGGATCCTTTGAGGCAGTAGGAGCTTATGTAAGTGGAGAAATGAGTAAAGAAGAGCTTAAAAATATCGAGACGCGATCTTGTCCAACGTGTGGTAGCTGCGCAGGGCTTTTTACAGCAAACACAATGAATTCATTAGCGGAAGCTTTAGGGATAGCTTTACCAGGTAACGGAACAATACCTGCTCCGTTTGGGAGAAGAAAACAGTTAGCAAAAAGAGCTGGTTTGGCAATAATGGATTTAGTTAAAAATAATATTTTACCTAGAGATATAATGACCAAAGAAGCTTTTAAGAATGCTATAGCTTTAGATATGGCAATAGGTGGATCTTCAAACACCACATTACATCTACTAGCGATAGCTAATGAAGCGGAGTTAAATCTAACATTAGATGAATTTGATGAAATTAGTAGAAAAGTTCCAAATATAACAAAAATAAGTCCTGCAGGTGTACACAGTATGCATGATTTAGATAATGCTGGAGGTATATCAGCAGTACTAAAAGAGCTAACCAAAGGTGGATTTATGATAACAGATACAATAACTGTTACGGGTAAAACGTTAGGAGAAAATATCAAAAATGCAGATATATTAGATAACTCTGTAATTAGAAGAATAGAAGATCCATATGCTAAAGAAGGAGGTATAGCTATATTAAAGGGTAATTTAGCTATAGATGGGGCTGTAGTAAAGCAATCGGCAGTAGCACCAGAAATGATGAAACATAGAGGACCGGCTAGAGTATTTGATTCAGAAGAATCTGCATATGATGCAATATTAAGCAAGCAAATAACTCATGGAGATGTTGTCGTAATAAGATACGAAGGACCGAAAGGAGGACCTGGTATGAGAGAGATGTTAAGTCCAACGGCAGCAATAGCAGGAATGGGTTTAGATAAATCAGTTGCGCTTATAACAGATGGAAGGTTTTCAGGTGGAACTAGGGGGCCATGCATTGGACATATTTCACCAGAAGCAAGTGAAGGTGGATTAATAGCACTTATTAAAGAAGGAGATATAATTGAGATAGATATAAAAAATCGAAGTTTAAAAGTAGAGCTATCCCAAAATGAAATAGAAAATAGAAAAAAGGGATGGAAAAGACCACCGTGTAAAGCTAAAAAAGGAACTTATTTATATAGATATAGTAAAATGGTGACATCAGCGAGCACAGGAGCAGTTTTTTCTAACCTGTAAAGAAACCATGTGATAAATAGACTTTAATGCACATATATATTACCTGAGTGATGAAATTATAGATTATAGATTACTTTATGGTGAAAATAGTCAAAATAATTAATACGTTGAATCTAAAATTATTGCTCAGGAAATAATATGTCACTAAATGGATATTTTAAAAAATGTGTAGATTCAATTTATCAGGATGTTTAAAAAATATAAAAAACCTAGATGAATTTACAAAATAAGCTATAATTAATTATGTTTGACAACTATATAATGAAGAAAAAAAAGGAATAATATAATCAAAATAAAACAAAAGAAAATAAATCGATTTAAAAAAATTAAATTTTTGCAACATTTAACCCGAAATCACACAATTTACACATATTTATCATGTAAAATATATTTAAATTGCTATTATTTGTAGATAGATAATAGAAATTTGAAACTTTAAGCAAAAGAACAAGTCCACACAATAAAAGAGAAGGGAGAATTATATGAGTAATCAAAGAGGTCAATGGGGCTCACGTATGGGTTTTATTATGGCAGCAATAGGGTCAGCAATAGGACTTGGGAACATTTGGAGATTCCCCTATGTAGCAGCTAGCAATGGTGGAGGAGCATTTTTAATACCATATTTATTTGCATTGTTTACTGCAGGTATTCCAATATTGATATTAGAATTTTCACTTGGACATAGGTTAAAGACATCTGCTCCAGGTATATTTGGAAGAATAAAGAGCAAGTTTGAAGTTATTGGTTGGTTTCAAACAATGATTTCTTTTGGAATAATAGTTTATTATGTTGCTATTATAGGTTGGTCGATGAATTATTTGGTATTTTCTTTAACTAGTGAATGGGGAACGCAGACTAAGGAATTCTTTTTTAATAATTTTTTAAATGTAAGTAAAGGCGCATTTCATTTCGAAGGACTTAATACTATTACCTTAATAACTTTAGTATTAGCATGGTTAATAAACTACGTAATTTTAAGAGGTGGAGTTAAGTCAGGAATTGAAAAAGCTAATAAAATATTTATGCCATTATTAATAGTATGTTTAATAATAATTACGGTTAGAGGAGTCACATTAGAAGGAGCATCGAAAGGGCTTGATTACTTTTTCAAACCTGATTTCACCAAACTTACAGATTTAAAAGTTTGGATAGCTGCTTATGGACAGATTTTTTATTCTCTTAGTATTTGTTTTGGGATTATGATGACATACTCTAGTTATTTACCAAAAGATACTGACATAGTAAACAATGCATTTATGACAGGACTTGGAAACTGCTCATTTAGTATTATTTCAGGTATAGCCGTATTTTCAGTATTAGGATATATGGCAACTCAAGCAGGAGTAGGAGTTGAAGAAGTCAGTGCCGGTGGTATTGGTTTAGCATTTATAGTGTTTCCTAAGGCGATTAATGCACTACCAGGATTCAATGGATTATTTGGAGCTATATTCTTCTCGTGTTTAATATTTGCAGGTTTAAGCTCGAGTATGTCTATAATGGAGGTTGTTGTATCAGGTACGGCAGATAAGTATAATATATCAAGAAAAAAGGTATTGAACATTGCAACCCTTATAGGTTTTGTTATATCCTTGCTGTTCGTTACAGGAGCAGGAATACATCTATTAGATATTGTTGATCATTTTATTAATACGTACGCTATAGCTGTAGCAGGACTGATAGAACTTATAGTAATAGCATGGTATATAAACTTAGAAAAAACACGCAACTATGTTAATAAGATATCAGATTTTAGCGTTGGTAGATGGTGGAATGTAACGCTGACTGTAGTGACTCCATTATTACTTTCAATAATGTTCCTATTTAATGCATATACAGATTTTACACAGGGATATGGAGATTACACAAGAGAAGAACTACTAGGTGTAGGTGGAGGAACATTATTATTGATAACTCTATTTTCAATCATATTTGCTAAAACAAAAGGTAGTGATGATTATCAAAATATGATTTCAAAAGGAGCTGATCTATAATGAGCACTAGTGCAATAATTTTTGGAGTAACTGCTATAAGTATACTTTGGGGTGGATTTATAGTTTGTCTTAGAATAGCAGTTAAAAATCAAAAATAGCAAATATACTGAGCAAATATATTTTAAGTATATTTGCTCAGACCGTAGACAAAAGCCCAATTTCTGCGTTGTTGTTAAAATTTCCGTTGCTCACTTACCTCTAAGTAAGCTGTGCTACTCAATTTTAACACGCCTTGAAAT
Source organism: Clostridiaceae bacterium M8S5 (assembly GCA_029227815.1). GTDB lineage: Bacteria > Bacillota > Clostridia > Tissierellales > MCWD3 > Abyssisolibacter. The sequence continues at coordinate 650,427 of CP118523.1, forward strand.
TGAACTTTTACTAAAGTCTGCTATCTTGATGACTTTGCCATCAATCTAAGCAAATATACTTTAAGTATATTTGCTTTTTTAATTTAACTTTTAGCAACAACAAAGAATTATTTTAAGTAAATTATATATATATATCAGAGATAAGAATAAATATTCACTAATAAAAAAAGGGATTTAGAAAAAATTGTTGAATTTACATAATGATGATTAATTTAGTAAATGGAAAATTGAATATTATTTACTTATATATTTATGAAAATGTAATTATATTTACTTGAGCAAAATATATATATAATAACAAATAAATTAATCAGCAAAGATTTCTAAACAGGAGGCTTGAAAATGTATTTCTTAGAAGATGTTATATTACCTCCAGGTGAAAAAATTAGAAGGATTAGGAGTTACTTAGGACTCAGACAATATGAAATCACAGGGGGAAAAATAACCAGAAATTTAATCAGTTATATTGAAAATGGAAAAACAAAACTAGTTAAAGATACAGCAGGCATTATAGTAGAAAGTATGAACTATTGGGCAAAAGTTAAAAATATTAAGTTAGATTTAGATGTAGATTATTTGATGAGAAATGAGGAGAAACAGGCAGAAGTTCTATTAGACCGATATATTAAAACTATAAAAAAAACAGATGATAGAGAATTTAATAATGTATGTAAGAAGATTAATAATATATTATTAGAATGGGATATTATAGAAAAAAAATCTGAGTACAATGAAACAGTTGGTGATTATTATTATCAAAAGAATGATTATGAAATCAGTAGAACATACTACATAAAATCACTAGAGGATACTATAAAGACTTCAAACTATAAAAAAACAGCTGTTTTATATCAAAAACTTGCAAGGTGTTCATTATGGACCAAAAACTATCATGAGGTTATAAATTTAAATAACCATATATTATTTATATTAGATAATAAAAAAATAGATGATAAAAACATAGAGAAAAGTGTTTATTTCAACAATGCTCTAGCTTATTATTATCTTGGTATATACGACGCTGCTATAGTATTAATAGAAAATCAAGAAAAAATGAATTTAAGTTATACTATTAGCCAAATGCTAGATTTAAAAATTTTAGAAGGAAGTTGCTATTTCAAGAAGCTAGATTATAAAAAGGCACAAAAAATATATGAAGATGTAATAACAATTGCTATTGAAAAAGAAGAATTAGGTTTTGTTGCATTAGCGTATATGAATATAAGCAATCTTCACTCAAAAATAGGAGAAAAAGAAAAAGCAGCAGATTACATTAATAAAAGTTTACAGATACGACTAGATACAGATTATGAATATATAGAGGAAATATATTTGTTGTTGGGTAAGACATATTACGAAATAAGAGATTATGAACTATCGGAGAAGAGTTTATTAAAAGCATTAGCAGAATCAAAAAGAAAAAGAAAGCTATCGTTAGTAATAGATATCTATAATGAATTATTGAATTGTTATTTATATAGTCAGAATAATAAAAGTATAAATGAATTACTGAATGATATACAGACAATTATAAAAACAGAAGATAAAAAAGACAATCAAAATAGAGTAAAAGATATATTGCTAAAGGCTAGCCATTACTATATTACAAAAGACAAGGATAAAGCTGTAGAAATATTAGAAAGTAGTCTAGCTTTAATGAATTTAAAATAGAATAATGGCATATTGACGATTGCTAAAGCGGGAAATGACACAAATGTTAAAAGAATTTAATATAATAATTATAGCAATCGTCTTATTTTATTAAAAAAGGAGGTAGGAACATGAAACTTAAAAAAATTATAGCATTAGTTACATCGATAGTTGTATTGAGTTCGGCCACTAGTGTAATTATTAATGATGGAGATCACGAACCAATAGTCCCTCATCCTTGGGTAATAAGTCATAAATAAAAAAAATACATGTAAACTAAAAAAAATAATCAATGATATTTACACAGCATCATATACAGTATTTTGCAGTACATTTATTAAGTTAAGAAATTGGAAGTGAACTAGTGGATGGAGTAGGAAAAATAGCAAAGATGACTGAGTTAAATATTCAGAATATTTTAAATATAACAAAAATTATCAATAACAAAAGTATAGTTACCCCTATATTAAACTAATTTAGTATATTATTATTTTATCACGTGGAGCATCTTTATAGATGCTCATTTTTTTACCATTTACAACAATAATATTACAAAATATCCATAAAATAGTTGACAACTAAAAACATAAGTTATACACTAATAGTAAATAAAATAAAATATAACACTTACTAAATGTAAAGGTTTTTACTTATTTATATTTACATAGCTTATTAAATCTAGGAAAGAGGTGATTAAAATGTTTTTATAGCCATGCAATATAAGTTATGTTTTAATACAAATAATAAAAAATAGGAGGAAACATATGTTTAGTAGAAGAAGAATTTTATCATTAGTAATGTGTGTTTTGGTGGTTTTATCACTTAGCTCTTTAGGTATGGCGAAAGAGAAATTTGAACCAGAAACAAAACTTATGGGTGATCTATGTAATATCATGGAAGAAGCAAAGACAGATGAACTGATACCAGTTATCGTAATATATAAGGACAATGAAATGACAGCTTCTAGTAATGAAATAGTAGAATTAAAATCAAATTCAAATGTTAAGCATGTATATCAAAATATTCCAGGTGTAGCACTTAGTTTAACTAAGGAACAAATTAAAGAACTAGAAAACTCAGATATGATTAAACATATAGAGTTTGACCAAGAAGTACAAATGTGTTTAGATAAGGCTAACTATTGGTTTGGAACAGAAAAAGCAAGAACTGATTTTGGTCTTGACGGAAACAGAGATGGTAGTAGCTCGTATTCAAAAGACGATGTAGTTATAGCTGTTATAGATACAGGTATTGACGGAAATCATGTTGATTTAGATAACGGTAAGATAATTGGTTGGAAAGACTATATTTCAAATAAGACAACTCCATACGATGATCAAGGTCATGGAACTCATTGTGCTAGTATCGCTGCAGGTGATGGCGATGGTAATGCAAACTATAAAGGTGTAGCTCCAGGAGCTGCTCTAGTTGGTGTTAAAGTTCTTAATAGTTGGGGTTCAGGTAGTATGAGTGATGTTACAGCTGCAATAGATTGGTGCTCAACTAACAAAGATGTATATGGAATAGATATTATTAGTATGAGTCTTGGTACAAGAGGAAGCTCTGATGGACAAGATGCGGCATCATTAGCAGTAAACAACGCAGTAGCTAATGGAATAACTGTTGCTGTAGCAGCAGGAAACTCAGGTCCTTACAAAAAGTCTATTGGTTCACCAGGTGCAGCAGAAGATGCTATAACTGTTGGAAATATGATAGATGTTGGAGAAAAAGGATTTGGACTTATTTATCATTCTAGTAGAGGACCAACAAAAGATGGTAGAATAAAACCAGATATAACTGCTCCAGGAACAAATATATATGCAGCAAAAAGTAATAGTACTAATGGCTATACAAACAAAACTGGTACAAGTATGTCGACTCCATTTATAGCAGGTACAGCAGCGTTAATGTTAGATGCAAATCCAAGCTTATCACCAAGTCAAATTAAAAATACTATGGGAAATACAGCTATTGATTGGGGAGTGTCAGGTAAAGATGTTGATTACGGACATGGTAGACTAGATGCATATGAAGCAATTAAGAGTGCAGGTTCATTAACAGGAACAAATATAGATACTCCAGATCATTATCACAAAGCAGAAGATTTAGCAGCAGTTGGTAGTGAAGATATATGGACTTTCAATGTTACTTCAACTTCTAACCCAATAGCTATAACAATGATAATTCCTGATTATGTATCATATCAGAATCCTGATTTTGATATAACACTAATTGGACCAAATGGTAGTCAGGTAGCATCACACAATTCATATAATAGACAAAGAACAATATTGTATTATCCAGTAAGCGCTGGTACAGGTAATTATAAGTTAAAAATTAAATCTGCAAAAGGAACAGGTAACTATTTCTTTGATTTAAGTTGCGATGGAGGAACGTTAACACTTACGCAAGATCAATAAAAAAATACTATATTTTATCAAAATCAGGCTATTTTAGCCTGATTTTGCTTTGTAAATATTTGACAAAATAATTATTTTAATGTATTATAGTATAAAAGCACTTCCTTATATTTGATTTTAATCCATAAAAATCTAAAAGTGTACATATTTAAAAGAAAGAGGTGAGTTGATGAGTTGATTTTTATGGTGGTTGCATATAAAACAAATAAAATGGATGAAAGTAAAATAATAAGGAGTGATATTAGTGTATTTAAAAAACAAGAAGTTATCAATTTTTTTAGTGTGTGTTTTAATTTTTTCGGCAATGAGTTCATATGTTGTAGCTAGTGGAATTAAGATTGAAGAAAACAATAATAAAGTAACTGAGGATTTAGTAAATATAATGACTAAAGCAGAAAATGAAGAGTTAATACCTGTGATCATAGTATATAAAGAAAATAGATTTGTAGAATCAAATAAAGAAGTAATGATGCTTAAAGATAACAAAAAGATCAAATATCAATATAAAAATATTCCTGCAGTAGCGTTGAGTTTAAGTAAAGATGAAATAGAAGAGTTAAAAAAATCTGGATCAATAGAGAATATAGAATATGATACAGAAGTTCATATGTGTATGGATACAGCAAGAGATTGGTTTGGAACAGAAAAAGCAAGAACTGATTTTGGCTTAGATGGAAATAGAGATGGAAAAGACTCGTATTCAAAGGATGATGTAGTAATTGCAGTAATAGATACAGGTATAGACGGTAAGCATGTAGACTTGGATGGAGGAAAAGTAATTGGGTGGAAAGATTTTGTAGCTAACAAGACTACACCATATGATGATCAAGGACATGGAACTCATTGTGCAGGGATTGCAGCTGGTGAAGGGGATGGAAATGCAAACTATAGAGGAGTAGCTCCAGGAGCAGCATTGGTTGGGCTTAAAGTTCTTAACAAATATGGCGGAGGAAGCATGAGTGATGTAACTGCAGCCGTTGACTGGTGTATAACAAATAAGGATGTATATGGGATAGATATAATCAGTATGAGCTTAGGAACATGGGGAAGCTCAAATGGAAATGATTCGGCTTCTTTAGCTGTAAATAAAGCAGTAAAAAATGGGATAAATGTAGTAGTTGCAGCTGGTAATGCAGGTCCAAAGAAATATACTATTGGATCACCAGGAGCAGCTTCAGATTGTATAACAGTAGGTAATATGATAGATGTAGGAGAAAAAGGTTATGGATTGTATTATGATTCAAGTAGAGGACCAACAGCTGATGATAGAATTAAGCCAGATATAGTAGCACCAGGAAGATTAATAACAGCAGCTAAGACGAATTCAGTTAATGGATATGCAACTATGACAGGGACAAGCATGGCTACACCATTTGTTTCAGGAACAATAGCATTGATGTTAGATGCTAATCCAAAACTAACATCAGCAGGGGTTAAAGAGATACTATACAATACAGCAATAGATTGGGGCAAACCAGGTAAAGATATAGAATATGGGCATGGAAGATTAGATGGATATGAAGCTATAAAATCAGCAGGTAATCTAACAGGCACTAATATAGAAATGCCAGATCATATGTATAAATTAGAAGATATAAACAGTGGAAAAGAAGATATATACCAATTTAAAGTGAATAGCACAAAATACCCAATAGCAGTAACTTTGATAATAAGTAATTGGACTAATAGTTCAAAAGATTTTGATATAGTATTACTAGATCCAAATGGAAAAGAGGTAGCATCTCATAATAGTAGTATAAGGCAGAGAACGTTACTATACAACCCTACAATTACAGGGGATTATATATTAAAAGTAAAAGCAAGCTCGGGAAGTGGTGAATATATTTTTGATTTAAGTTGTGACGGAGAGAATCTTACATTAACTCAAGATCAATAGTATTGTAAAAATAAGAGGTCTAGATGTTAGGCCTCTTTTTTATTGGAAATATAAAATAATAATATTAAAATATTACAAAAAATTAAAATAATGGTTGACAACTTGTCCGGATTAATATATATTAAAAGTAAATAAGATACAACAATACATTTACTAAACACATAACTAAATAAACTAAATCATTTACATATGGATAATAATTTGAAAGAGGTGATACCGATGTATCTATAATAGAAGATTATAGATATCAATTTTTTACCTTAGATAAGCCATAGAGATAGTTAATAAATTATAAAATATGTGATGAGGAGGAGAAATATGTTTAATAAGAGATTTTTATCAATAGTTATGTGTGTTTTAGTTATTTTTGCTCTTAGTTCATTGGGATTAGCTAACAATGAGCAGGAAAGAGAAGTAGTTAAACTTTATGACGAAAATGGAGATAAATTGACAGAAAATCTAGCTAGTGCTATGGAAGAGGCTGGTGCAGATGATTTAATTCCTGTAATAGTTGTATACAAAGAAGATCAAATGAATGTATTAGACAGTAATAGTGAAGTTGCTAAATTAAAGGCAGACCCTAAGGTTAAGTATGATTTTGAAAACATACCTGCAGTAGCACTTGAATTAAGCAAAGCGGAAATAGAAGAACTTAAAGAATCAAATATGATTGAGGGTATAGAGTATGATGCAGAAGTAAAAACTTGCATGGATAAAGCAAATTATTGGTTTGGAACAGAGAAAGCAAGAACTGATTTTGGCGTTGATGGAAATATGGATGGAAGTAGTAGCTACTCAAAAGATGATGTTGTAGTAGCAGTTATAGATACAGGTATAGATGGTAACCATGTTGATTTAGATGGTGGAAAAATAATTGGTTGGAAAGACTTTGTAAACAATCAAACGTCGCCATATGATGATCAAGGGCATGGAACTCATTGTGCAGGTATAGCAACAGGTGAAGGAGATGGGAATTCAAACTATAAAGGTGTTGCTCCAGGGGCAGCATTAGTAGGAGTTAAAGTTCTTGATAAAAATGGATCTGGTAGTATGAGTGATGTAACAGCAGGTATAGACTGGTGCATAACAAACAAAGATGTTTATGGTATCAATATTATCAGCTTGAGCCTTGGCTCATCAGGAAGTTCTAATGGTCAAGATGCATCTTCACTAGCATGCAATAAAGCAATGGATAAAGGTATAGCAGTAGTTGTAGCGGCAGGTAATTCAGGACCTAAGAGCAAAACAGTAGGTTCTCCAGCAGCAGCAAGTAAAGTTATAACCGTAGGTAATATGATAGATGTTGGGGAGAAAGGATTTGCATTGATATATCATTCAAGTAGAGGACCAACAGCTGATAATAGATTAAAGCCAGATGTTGCAGCTCCTGGAACAAATATAAATGCACCTAAAGCAAATTCAACTAATGGTTATGTAAGTTATACAGGAACAAGTATGGCTACTCCATTTACAGCAGGAACAATAGCATTAATGATTGATGCTAATACCAATTTAACAACAACTCAAATCAAAGATATTGTAACTTCAACAGCTATAGACTGGGGTAAATCTGGACATGATAACGAATACGGTCATGGAAGATTAGATGGATTTGAAGCTATAAAACAAGCAGGTAATTTCTCAGGTACTAATCTAGCTACACCAGATCATATGCATAAAGCAGAAGATTTAGCTGGTACTGGTAAAACAGACGTTTATGAATTTACAGTTAACGGAACAAATTATCCTATAGCAATAACATTAATTATACCTGATTGGACAGGTTGGTGGTACTGGGGATCTCCTGATTTTGATATTAGTTTAATAGATCCAAGTGGCTCAGTAGTAGCTTCTCAAAATAATGCTACTAGACAAAGAACTATACAATATACACCAACTACTACAGGAACTTACAAAATAAAAGTAACCAGCGCTAAGGATAAAGGTGATTATTACTTTGATTTAAGTTGCAATGGTAGTAACTTAACAATTACTCAAGATCAATAGAAGTTTAAATACACCTAATAGCTTCTTATTTAAAATGGCTAAGCTCAAAGAAAGAGCTTAGCCATTTTTTTATGGGACAATAGGCTCATATTTTATATTAGGATTGCAAAAGAAATGTATTAAACCCAGTTATTAACGGTCAAAGAAAAATTAAAATATATTTAAGAAAGTTAAGTAGATCCATGATGTAATATACTAGCTTGAAATTATCAAACATATATTATAAACTATTACTATGGTATTGGAATATTAATGCAAAAAAGGAGACTTAATTTATGAAAAATTCTTATAATTATGTTTTGCTAGGGATATGTTCATTAATTTTTGTAGCTATAGTAACTATGGGGACATATATTTATCTAGAAAGTAAAGATAAAGAAAAAAACCATGAAGCAAACGCAACTAGCATTGATGAAGGAAATCTAAATATTGAGCAAAAAGAAAAGGCTGAAAGAGCTGATAGCAAGGAACCTCAAACACAAAATAATGAGAGTGTTTATGATAGTATGTACAAATTATCAGACGAAGAGATAGAAAGTACTATACTACTTGCGAAAGTTAATGATTACGAGAAAAGATTTTTAATTAACAATATCCAAAAAGGAGAAACATCAGTTACAAAAGCATATTTACAAACGCCGCAGTATAAAATTATGGAGTATTCTAATACTCTATATTTTTGTGAAAAGCCTGTGAATTTAAATATAATTAAAGAAGAAAAAGGGGTATTATATCCTAAGGATATTATTTCCATAAAGATTGGTTTTGAAAATAATAGTGCAGATTCATACAATGTAGAATTGTTTCAAAATAACAAAAAGATGCAAGACAAAGGACTTTTATTTCAATTCAATAAAGAATATAGTATAGTGGTATATAATCCATTATTGTTAGACTTAAAGCAACAGGGCGAAATAATTATAACTAATAAGTTTGATAATAACAAAAAGGCAAAAATACTTGTAAACTTTAGCGATTATAGCATAAATAATATGATTGCTTTCAAATAAATAATCTATTTAATATTAGAATACTTTGGTAGATAAGGAGTGTCTCAAGACGGGATAGTCCTTTTATTATATTCTTATACAAGTTATAAAATAGTCTTGAAATTGACGTCGCGTAAAACTATATAATAGATATATAATAAAAAAGGATGTGATTATATGGTGCACTTTAACATTGTAGAAAAAAATGATGTCGAAATACTAAGGAATATTTCAATAAAAGCTTTTGATGATGATTTAAAGAAATATGGACAATTACCACCTGGAATAAATTCTATAAAGTGGCATACGTCTAAACTCCATAGTGGTTTGTATTATAAAATAATGATTGATGATATCATAGTTGGTGGCATAAATTTATATGATTTAAAAAATGGACATTTTAGATTAGGTGCAATTTTTATTTCTCCAGAGTATCAAAATCAAGGAATAGGAACTAAAGCAATAGAATTTATAGAAAAAAAATATAACAAGATAAAAAAATGGACTTTAGATACACCTTATTTAAACATAGCTAATCATAGATTTTATGAAAGACATGGTTATAAAAGAATAGGGAAAATAAAACCATCAAAAAATGACGATTTTTACCTATATCTATACGAGAAAGAGATAAGTAGTCAAGTGTAATAAGAAATACAACAAAGAGGTGTATTTTCGAAAATTACACCTCTAGTTTTATTAGTTAAATTATAATTTCTCACGAACTAAAGGCATGCTCATACACCTTGGCCCACCGCGACCTCTTGATAGCTCTGAACTAGGCATGACATGTATATTTACTCCATGCTCTTGTAATAGTTTATTAGTGACGTGATTTCTAGAATAAACTATTACTTCACCTGGAGCTATAGCTAATGTGTTTGAACCATCATTCCATTGCTCTCTAGCAGAGTCAATAGGGTCACCACCAGCACATCTAATTAGAGTAACACTATCAAGTTCTAAGTATTTTTTAAGAACATCTTCCAAAGCAAGTTGTTCCTTAACAATTTTGAGTCCTCCATCACAATTGTTGTCTTTTGTTATAGAAAATACAGTAAGAGGACCTTCTATAGCTGGATGAATAGTAAATTTATCATAGTCAACCATTGTGAATACAGTATCTAAATGCATGAAAGCTCGTGTTTTTGGTATGTCAAATGCTAGCACAGTTTCAAAGCTTTCATCACTATATAAAATTGACGAAGCAAATTTTTCTATAGCACCGGCATCAGTTCTTTCTGATATTCCTATAGCAAGTACCTTGTCACTTAAAACTAATTCATCTCCACCTTCAAGAGATAATTTTTCTGTTCTATTATACCAAAGTGGGATATTACTATTTTTAAAAGCGGGATGGTATTCAAAAATGTATTTGGCAAATATAGTTTCTCTATTTCTTGTTGTAGTTCTCATTTGATTTAGAGTAATTCCACGGCCAATAGATGCAAAAGGATCTCTAGTGAAATATAGATTAGGCATTGGATCAAGCACAAAAGGATAATCCGAGGATGTCATTTCTTCCAATGAAATAGCTGTGTATTTTTTTAAATCAGTAACTCGTATACCAGCCATCAGTACATCTACTAAATCTCTGTCTTTAAACTGAGAAAAATATTCTAGCAAACATTTTTTTAATCCTTTACCTCTAACATTGCCTTCTAAAAGGAACTGGTCTAAGAACATATCTTTAACATCACTATTTTTTATTGATTCTGCTACAAGATTTTCTAAATATAATACCTCAGCACCATTTTCTCTTAGAATATTAGCAAAAGCGTCATGTTCCTTTCGAGCTACCTCTAAATAAGGTATATCATCAAATAATAATCTTTCCATTAAACTAGGAGTAAGGTTTTCGATTTCTCTACCAGGCCTATGAAGTAAAATGGTTTTTAGTTTTCCTATTTCAGAGTACACATGTAATTCTCTGTTTTTACAGGTCAATTAATTTTCCCCCTTATGGTGAATTTTTTATCATATAACATTATAAATATGCGTTCAATCTAAATCAAAATTTAAATAATCTATTATTTTAATTAAGACAAATATTTCAGATAGATTATAAATCAAATTGAGATAATTTGTCAAGAAAGAATTATGCATAAAAATGAATTATAAGAATAATTATAATACAATGTTATTTTTTATGAATTTGTCAAACCTATAGTGAGTAATAAAACCAAAGCTATCCTGTTTTTAAAAGGCGATATAATTAATATTTATTAATTAAAAATATAATAAATTGTTTTAATAAATATAAAATAAAAACAAAAAATGCTCATATATTACTTATTATCTTAGTTATGAGTTTTTAATTTTTAGTCAGTGAATATATACTTTAATTATGCAAAAGATATTATAAAAGATAACATTATGATAATATGAGAAAATATATTGCTTGTATATAAATTAGTATTAAGATATTATATAGTAGTGTCTAATAATTGATAATAGATAATAATAAACAATAGAAAGGAAAAATGTATGAAAACAACCAAATTTGAGGAATTACCCATATCCGAAAAATTACTTAAAGGAATTAAAGATATGGGGTTTGAAGAAGCTACCCCAATTCAAACAAAATCTATACCATATATATTAGAAGGTAGAGATGTAACCGGGCAAGCACAAACTGGTACAGGAAAGACAGCAGCGTTTGGAATTCCAATACTAGAGAAAATAAATACAAAAGATAAAAGTATACAGTGTATGGTGATATGTCCTACAAGAGAGCTAGTAATACAAGTAGCAGATGAAATAAGGAAAATGGCAAAATATCTACATGATATAAAAATATTGCCAATATATGGAGGACAACCGATACAAAGACAGATAAATGCTCTAAAAAAGAGGCCACAGATAATAATAGGTACTCCTGGTAGAGTTCAAGATCATATGAGAAGAAGAACTCTTAAAGTTGGAAACTTACAAATGATAGTACTTGACGAAGCTGATGAAATGCTAAACATGGGATTTAGAGAAGATATTGAAAATATATTAGAAGATACTCCAGAAAACAGACAAACAGTTCTTTTCTCAGCAACATTACCAAAGAGCATACTCCAAATAGCAAAAGAATATCAAGAAAATCCCCAAACTGTGAAAGTAGTGCATAAGAAACTCACAGTTCCAAGTATAGAGCAGTATTATTTCGAAGTTAAAAAGAGTAAAAAGTTAGAAATGTTAACACGATTAATAGATATAAATAATCCAAAACTAGCATTAGTATTTTGTAATACAAAGATGAGAGTAGATGAAGTATCAGATCAATTACAAAGTAGAGGATATTTTTCTGATAAATTACATGGAGATATGAAACAAAGACAAAGAGATAGAGTAATGGGTTTATTTAGAAAAGGTGATATAGAGATATTAGTAGCAACAGATGTAGCGGCTAGAGGAATAGATGTAGACGATGTTGAGATGGTTTTTAACTTTGATGTCCCTCAAGATGAAGAATACTATGTTCATAGAATAGGAAGAACAGGGAGAGCTGGTAGACAAGGAGTAGCTTATACATTTGTTTCGGGTAAAGAAGTTTACAAGCTTAGAGATATACAGAAATACACCAAAACAAAGATAAAAAGACAATCACCACCATCAATTGGTGATGTAGAAGAAGCAAAAGCAAATGTTATACTAAAGCAAATTAAAGAGGTTATTGAGAATGAAAGTATAACAAGAGAAATAAATTTCATAGAGAAGCTTTTAGTAGATGAGTACAATACTATTGATGTCGCAGCAGCATTATACAAGATTATTGTTTCTAAAAATAGAAAAGAAAATATTGAAGAAGAGTGCGATTTTGGGGATACTGGAGCTGAGCCTGGCATGGTTAGATTGTTTATTAATATAGGTAAAAAACATAAAATCAGACCAAAAGATATAGTAGGAGCAATAGCAGGAGAGTCAGGGTTAGCTGGAGGCTTAGTTGGCGCAATTAACATATATGATAAATTTACATTTGTAGAGGTTCCTAAAGAACATGCAAATAAAGTACTACAAGCTATGAAAGACAATAGGATCAAAGGAAAGACAATTAATATAGAGCCTGCTAATAAAAAATAGAAATTGGGGATGTCGAATAAGACATCCTTAAATATTTTTCTTGAAAGAAATAAAATACCATAATATAATTATAACAAAGAAATAAAATTTCATATTAGGAGGAACTATAAATGAATAAATCAAGATTTTCAAGGTATTTAGCAATTTTGCTATCATTATTTATACTGTTGACTAGTTCTACAGGATTTTGCTTAAGTAATGATAATGCTACAAGTAGTGCATCAACACAGAAAACGTTTACATCGCAATTTTCGCAAAGATTTCCAGAAGAAGATCCAACAAGTAGAACATTAGCAAGAAGCAGAAGAGTATTTAAAGGCTACAAAGGACAGGGGAATATGATTATTGAGAGCTATGGAGCAACAAGTGTGAAGATATATGTTAATGGAAATAAAATATCAATTCCAGCTGAGAAACTAAAGAATAAAACACCTATAGAGATAGATATTAGTAAATACACTAGAAATGGAGATAATACGTTGAAGGTGTTGTCTGTTAAACCTGAAGGAACATATTTAAATGTAAGTATAGAGTATCCAACATTGTCATATGGAAAGCCAGAGGATGTTGGTTTTAATTCAGATATACTAAGAGATATTGATAAGTACATAAACAATGAGATAAAAGAAGGATTTCCATCAGCAGTATTACTTGTAATGAAAGATGGAAAAATAATCAAAAACACTGCTTATGGATACAAGAAGAAATACGATCAAGGAACAATTATAGATGCTCCAGAGAAGACAACTATAGATACAATATATGATTTAGCTTCAAATACAAAAATGTACGCTACAAACATAGCCTTGTACAAGCTAGTTAGTGAAGGTAAAATTGATTTACAAGAATATGTTCACACTTATATACCTGATTTTAAACAAAATGGCAAGGATAAAATCAAAGTATTAAACCTTTTGACCCATACATCAGGGTTCGCACCTAGTGTTAAATTCTACAAGAAAGACAATGATTTAGGGGAAGAGTTCTTTTCGCAAGATAAAGAAAAAACATGTAAATTAATGTGTGAATTGCCACTAATAAATGAAGTAGGAAAAGTAACGAAGTATAGTGATTTAGATTTTATGGTATTAGGGTATATTATAGAAGAAGTAACAGGCCAGCCTTTAGATATATACATAGAAGAAAATATATATAGTAAATTAGGGTTAAAGAATACAATGTTTAATCCAACTAAAAAGGGGCTACAGGAAAAACAATTCGCAGCAACAGAAATATTTGGCAATACTAGAGCGGGAAGTGTAGATTTTGAGAATATTAGAAAACATACACTTCAAGGAGAAGTTCATGACGAGAAAGCTTATTATAGTATGGATGGGGTATCAGGTCATGCAGGCTTATTTTCTACTACAAAAGATTTGGCAGTATTATGTCAATTAATATTGAACAAAGGTGGATACGGAGATGTTAAGATATTTGATGCAAATGTAGGAGATCAATTTGCTAAACCGTCATACAATAGTAACGTATATGGCGTAGGATGGAATAGAGCTGCAAATATGAATAGAATATGGATGTTTGGACCATATGCTAGTAATTTAGCTATAGGACATACAGGATGGACAGGGACATTGACAGTAATTGACCCTAGACATGATTTAGCTATAGTATTACTTACAAATAAGAAACATTCACAAATAGAAGATGGTAAATTCTTAGGTGATGGATTTCAAACAGGCAAATATGGAAGCATAGTATCAATGATATATGAAGCATTGCTAGAAAATAATAAATAATAAAAAAGGGATGCTGTAAATTACATAGCATCCCTTTTTAAAAACTATTTAGGCCAAGTAAAAAAGCCTCTTACATAAACATGGTCCTCTGGCATACCGCCGCCACAAGCACAGTTGCATTTACATGCTAATAAAGATGAGTTGATTCTTTTTTGCTTAAGTAATTTTTTCATTGATATTCTCCTTTCATTTTATTATATAACTTAGATACTGACAATCCGAAATTTGTTCCCAAATTAAGTGAATTTTATATTGTGCTATAAAGCATGGCTGGAGCTATTATGATAAGTGGAGTTGTATTATGTCATGCATCTAATTCAATTACAGAATAACAATATATAAATAAATACCTATAAAGTATTAATGATTTTACAAAAATTTTCATTAAGATTTATTGACAAATGAGTCTATTTATATACGATGTTATGATAATATGATATTATATGTAAATGAGGTGATTAAACTGAGAGTATTGGTTGATGCAGATGCATGTCCTGTAAAAAAAGAAATAGTTGATATAGCAAAAAAATTTGACATAAAAGTGATAATGTATATAGACACTAGCCATGTTTTAAACGATGGCTACAGCGAAGTAGTTACAGTAGGGCAGGGTAAAGATGCAGTAGATATAGTATTAGTAAACAATATAGAAAAAGGAGATATAGTAGTAACAGGAGATTATGGAGTAGGGGCTATGGCACTATCCAAACAAGCTTTTGCTATAGATCAAAATGGCAGAGTATATACCACTGAAAATATAGACAGACTGTTATTTGAAAGACATATTGCTCTAGAAAGCAGAAAGAACAAACAAAAATTTAAAAAACATAAAAAAAGACAAAAAGAAAACAACGAGAAGTTTAAAGAAGTATTTAAAAGAATATGTCAAGAAAACATAAATAAAAGAATATAACTTAAAAAAGGAGTTAATTATGAAATCAAAAAAACTCATTATTGGCTTAGCGATAGTATTTATATGCGCTTTTTTATACTTTGAGAATAATAATATAGTAGTCACAAAGCAAATAATAGCCAGTAAAAAGTTACCCAAATCATTTGATGGATTCAAGATTGTGCAAGTGTCAGATTTGCATAGTAAGATATTTGGTAAAGATAATAAAACCTTAACAAAAAAAATTAGAGAAGAAAAACCAGATATAGTAGTAATAACAGGAGACTTTATTGATAGAAGAAGATATGATGAAGAAAAAAGTATGACGCTCATAAGAGGACTAAATAACGAATTTCCTATTTACTATGTAACAGGTAACCATGAAGGATGGTCAGGGAAATTTACTTCATTAGAAAAAAAGCTACTAGATAGTGGGGTTATAGTCATGAGAAATACTTCGCACAAAATAAGCAGAGGTAGTGATAGCATTACCATTGCAGGGATAGATGACCCAGCATTTGAAGCCAAACAACACGAAAAAGAGGAAAAACTAAAGGATATAACTAGTAGAAGAATAAAAGAAGCTATAAAAAAAGATGATAAAAATTTTAAGGTTCTATTAACTCATAGACCTGAGAATTTTGATATATACGCAAAAAACAATATTGACTTAAGTTTAGCTGGACATGCACACGGTGGGCAAGTGAGGTTACCATTTGTAGGAGGATTACTTGCACCTAATCAGGGGTGGTTTCCAAAGCTTACACAAGGGGTGCATACAATGGGAGATTCTCATTTGATAGTATCAAGAGGATTAGGAAATAGTATCGTGCCTCTAAGGATATTTAACAGACCAGAATTGGTTGTAGTTTCACTTAAAGCAAAATAAAACAATAGTATCAAGGAGAATTATTATGTACAAATCTAACATTAGAACTATAGAATTGATTTTAATATCATTATTAGGAGCAATAAAATTAACTATATTTTATAGGTTAATAGGCTACAGTTCAAATATAGTATCTGTAGTAGCTGGAGTACTATTTATAATAGCAGTATTTATGTTATTAGATTTATTGAAAGAGAAGTTAAGAGATTCGATATTTTTTATATTTTATATACTATTTTCAGTATTAGCATTTGCAGATGTAGTATTCTTTAACTATTTTAATCAGCTTACATCTATAGTAGTTGTAGCACAAACAAGTCAGCTAGGAGCAGTAACTGATTGTATAAAATATCTACTTAAGATTAAGTATTTTGTATTACTTTTAGACATACCAGTTATATTGATATATTTGATAATGAAGTACAAAAACAGAGCCAAAGAAAGTTATATATATAGAGGGCTAAAAAAAGCGAAATTACCTGCATTAATTGCATGTTTAATGTGGATATCATTTTTAGTAATTGTTGATAAGTCAAGTGAAAATATCAGTTTTAGAAAACAAGAATTCTTCACATATCATGCAAATGACTTGTTTGTAAATATTATATCTGACAGCAATAATATAGAAAATGAACAAGAAATGATTTATGCTTTATCTATGCTAAAGAAAAATGGCAATGATGATAAATATAATGGGATAGCATTAGGCAAGAATTTAATAGTGATACAAGTAGAGAGCTTACAGAATTTTGTAATAGGAAGAGAGTACAATAATCAAGAGTTAACTCCAAACCTCAATAGATTATTATCAAAAGATAGCTTTTATTTTGATAGATACTATCAGTTATTAGGCAGAGGAAATACATCTGATGCAGAATTTACAACACATAATTCATTATATCCTGCAATGGACGGACAAACATACACTAAATATCAGGATAATGAATACTATGGGTTGCCGTGGTTATTAAGGGATATTGGATATAGCACTACAGCTATGCATGGATATAAGGGAGACTTTTGGAATAGAAAAAATGCTTATCCAAAACAAGGTTTTCAGAAATTCTATGATAGCGATGATTATACAACTACCAAGCCTATAGGGTTTGGAATAAATGATAAGGAGTTTTTTAGTCAATCTATAGACTATATTAAGCAATTAAAAGATCCATACTATGCATTTTTAGTGACATTAACGAGTCATACACCGTATGAAATGCCAGAAGATACTATAGATATAACTCTAAAAGAAGAAGATGAAGGAACTCTATTTGGTAAATATCTTCAATCAATAAACTATGTAGATAAAGCTATAGGTGAGTTCATACAAAATCTAAAAGATCAAGGGCTTTATGAAGATACTGTTATAGCAATATATGGAGATCATTATGGACTATCATTACTTGATGAAACAAATAAAGAGAAGCTTACCAAATATTTAGGCAAAGAATACAAGTTTGATGAAATGATGAGAATACCATTAATAATACACGTACCCGATTCAGGAATTAATGAAAAAATAACTACAGTAGGTAGTGAACTAGACTTTTACCCTACAATATTGAACTTATTTGGGTTAGAAAATAAAAAAGGTTTGATGCTAGGACAAGATTTAGTAAACGCCAAAAGTGGATTTGTAGCCCAACAAACATATATGTTGAAGGGATCATTCATAAAAGACGGCATGATATTTAATATGTCAAGAGATGGAATCTACAAGCATAGCAAAGCTTGGAATTATGATGATAATAGCAATTTAGATATTAACACTTGTAGAGATTATTATAAAAAAGCAATAAAAGATATAAACTTATCTAATTATATATTAAAAAATGATCTAGCAAGAACAAAACAAGAAACAGACAATCGCAAATTAAACAACTTGAAAGATAATCCCAATCTTATAGCACATGCTGGGGGAAGTTTAAAAGGACAGTCTTATACTAACTGTCTAGAGGCATTGAACAATAGTTACAAAAACAATTTTAAGCTTATGGAGCTGGATTTTGAATGGACCACAGATGAAAGATTAGTTTGCCTTCATAGCTGGGATGGGTTTGCCAAAAAATTTTTCAATCATGAATCAGGCATATATAGCTATGAAGAATACAAAAATTTCACAATGATTAACGATTGGCATCAACTTGATTTAGAAAGCTTAGTAGACTGGATAAGAGAGCATAAAGATGCAAAAATCGTAACAGACGTAAAAAAAGACAACAAAAAAGCACTGCAGATAATCAGCAAAAAATATCCAGATATATTAGGCAGTATAATACCACAAATATATTCTTTAGATGAATATATAGCTGTGCAAGGATATGGTTATAAAGATATTATATTGACGCTATATATGTCAAATTATAGTGATGAACAGCTTATAGATTTTGTTAATAGGCATGACATATACGCTATAACGATGCCACTTGAAAAGGCTAAAACAGAGTTACCTAAAAAGCTAGGAGATTTAGGTGTATACACTTACACACATACAATCAACAATATAGAAGATACAAAAGTTCTTGAGCAAAATGGAATAGATGGGTTTTACACAGATAATTTAGTACCAAAGGATATGGAAAATAGAGGGTAAATAATAAACTTAAGAGTTTTTGAGAAATACAATGTTAATAGATAATATTAGTAAGTAGGAGGAGTATATGTATATTATACTGTTCGTAATATCAACGATATTTTTTGGATTACTAGGTCTTGGAATGAAACTAGGTATAGCAGGCTTTATTTTTGGAGGTTTATTTATTGTTGTATATCAGTTGCAAGTTATAATTGGCATGCTTAAAAATAAAAATCCAGATACTAAAAAAACTTCTGGATATTCATATAAATCGAGATATTAATCAGTTGCAAAAATCATACAAAGGTAACTATAACTTAAACCATATTCTATAAAGAAATAAAGGGATATCATCAATAGACATCCCACTATCAGATAGAGTTAACCAAGTACTTTCCAAGAACCAGAGCCATCTTTACTAGGGGCTTCACCTTTTGAGTATCTAGTAGCTTCAAACAATAAGCCTCTATAAGTTACTTTATCACCAAGTACATATTCTCTATCTTTACTCCATCTTCTTATATCCTCAGATTTTCTTCTATTAGGTCCTTTGCCAGTTTGGAAGTCTGGAGAATGATTATAATCATTAAATAATTTACAGAACTCATAGTCTGTTTGTTCGATACTACTGCATGAACCGTATACAGTTTCACTTGGACCGCTATAACAAGGATGATCTCTATTGAGTGACCACATAGAAATTATACCTAGTTTATTTTGCCTTGCAAAATCCATTACAATTTTTGCATCGCTTATATAGAATTTTTCAGTAGGAACATCATTTACACCAATCATAGGAGTTATTCCTATCATACCCCATAGTTGCTGATCAGAGTGAGAAAACTGATTGTCTTGATATATTTTCTTGAGTTGCTTATGAAGGATGGCAGCTGCTTGTATAGAGTATTGCCCCATCTTGTCAACGATACTCGGAGCAGCTTTCTTTCCAAAGTTCATAGTCTTAATATTATAACCTCTTATCATTAAATCCTGATCTAATGCATGCTGAACAACTTGTAATCCATCAGAAGTAAGACCAGAAGGTAAAACAGGAAGAGTTATCCATATTGAAAGACTATATCTTTCAACAAACAAAGATTCTTGGAGTTGTTTCAATGCTCTGAAATTTCTAATTAGAGATGCAGTATCTCTAACCCACTTGTTATCAATGTCAATATTTATATGGGTCAATTTGTAAGCCTTAATAAACATTTCGTATTGTTTTCTTAAAGCCTTGGAATCAGGAGCAGTTGCCCAAATAGGGGTGTTGGCATAGCCACCAAAAGATACCATTACATCTCCACCCATATTTCTGATTTCTTTAATTTGTTTAATAACAGATTCATCATTTATGTCTAAACTACCGTTCCAACAAGGCTTGCATGTTGTACTATTTTCTGACACAACATAGCTTAGATTATAATAAGGTAAATTTGTTGTCATCGAACTCTTCTCAAAGTTATAAGGGACAGATACATAAGGAACAAAACATTCATTTGGCCAACGATTACCTCGACCAACATCAACTTTAGAGTAATCAGGAATAACAACATTATTTAAGATTGTATAGTTAGGTAATAAATCATCATAATAAGTATTTAGCTCCATTCCATATGGATGATATTGATAATTTAAAGGTGGTATATTAGAATATGGAATATATGGGTTATACATTTGATTTACAAAATATCTATAGTAAGGCATATATGGATACAGATAATAGTAGTACAATGAAAAAACCTCCTAAGCATAATGATTTTGAACATAATATCTTATAGTATTAATATATCCGTTTAGAAATCTAGTGTTACAAAATGAATACTATAAAAGTATATTGAGATGATAATATATAGTGAAATAAGATTAAAAAAGGATGATTAGATGAAGCTAGACAAAAATATAGTAGTAGTTGGGTTAAGTGGTGGTGTAGATAGTACCGCCACAGCATATTTATTAAAGAAAAAAGGATACAATGTAATAGGACTTACAATGAAGCTTCATAGTAATTTAACTGACACAACGCTAAAGGATGCTGAGTATGTTGCTAAAGTATTAGATATACCACATCACATAGTTGATTTGACTAAACTATTTAAAGAAAGAGTAATAGATTATTTTTCACACGAATACTCAAGTGGGAGAACCCCAAATCCATGCGTTCAGTGTAATAAGTATATAAAATATGATGAGTTTATAAAAGAAGCTAAGAGATTAAAGGCTCACTATGTAGCGACTGGTCATTATGTAAACATTAAGTATGATGAATATTTAAAAGAATATAAGATACTAAAGCATAAGATAAATAATAAAGATCAGACATATTTAATGTACAACTTAACACAAGATACCTTAAAACATCTGAAGTATCCATTAAGTAAGTTTGAGTCAAAAGAACAGGTAAGAGAATTGGTAAAAGAAATAGATAGTGACCTCTACAAGAGAAAAAACAGTGTTGGTATTTGTTTTATAGGCGATAAAAACTACGGAGGGTATTTGCAAAGGATGTATGGCTATAAAAATAAGAGAGGGTCATTTGTTGATATAGAGGGAAATATATTAGGAGAGCATAACGGAATATTTAATTATACAATAGGTCAAAGAAGAGGGCTTGGTCATAAATACAATAAAAAAATGTACGTAATAGATATAAACGTACACAAAAATGAAATAGTTTTAGGTAGTGATAATATGACGTATGTAAACGGTGTAATAGCATCTGATTTTAATTTTATTTCTAATAAAACAGACTACAACAATACTGACATGGTAGCAAAGATATGTCAATGGGGTTATTCAATACCTTCTACTATTTATCTGGAGAATAACAATCTAATAGTAAAGTTTAAACAAAAACAGAGAGCAGCAGCAATTGGCCAATCTGTTGTTTTGTATAATGAAGCAGAGCTTATAGGAGGAGGAGTTATATCAAATACCATTTAGTAACAAATAAAAGGGGCAAACTCAGAAGCACATAGAGTTTGACCCTTCTTTGTTTTTGACCACTGTTTATATTAAATTAATAAAATAAACCCATTAGATAAATTCAATTAGTTAAACTTTGGGTTTGAACTATTGTCATCTACTATAGTATAAAGTTAAGTGTTACACAGCTTAAATATTAAGTTTTAGCAATAACTACAGAAAAGAATTACAAGTAATAGGAAGAAAAATAATAATTCGCTTCCTCCTTCATAACATTTACCATCAGCCATTTTTTCTTCACCTCTATTTAAATTATTAATTAGTTAATTGAGAATATTTGTGCTTACTCAGCACATCCATATCCACAACCGCATCCGCAGAAAATTATTACTAGTAGCAGGAAGAAGAACAGTAAACTACTTCCATATCCACCACTGAACAAGCTATCAAAAAGACCATTTGCCACAAGTACTACCTCCCTTATTAATTTAATATTACTGTCAATATATAATATGAAAAAACAATTTTATTGTTAACAAAATATACATATTATAACTAATTAAGCTGAAAAGTCAAGTTGAAATAGTGAAATAGGACTAATGACCTATGTTAACGAACGGTGGTTGAATTACAGGGGAAAATGTGGTAAATTGTAAAAGACATAAACATTTATACGCATAATTAGCGTATTTACAAACTATTGTAAGGTAGTGGGGTTTTTAAAATCATGTACATGAAGGGGAAGATGCAGATGAAAATGAAAACAAAATTACTGACATTTATTCTAGGAAGTGTGGTATTAGTATTTGGATTAATAATAACATTTACTTTATTTCAAACATTTAATACACAAAGAGAGTCTGTAGCAAAGGAAGTTGGACTAGCTTGCGAAAAATACTCTTATAAAATCGAATCTTTTATGCAAAAGGGATCGATAATTTCAGAAGATTTATCAACCATATTTGAATCATCTGTGATAGCAGGAAATGGGAACCGTTATCATATGCTTAGAATGTTAGAAAAAATAATTACAGAAAACGATGATTTTGTAAATGCCTGGGCAGTATTGGAACCAAATGCTTTTGATGGCAAAGATGCAGAATATGCAGGGTTATTTGGACATGATTCAAAAGGAAGATTCATACCAATGTATACAAAAAGAAATGGTACTAACAAATTAATTTCCACATCAAACTACATGACTGAGGACTTTTATAACGTACCTAAAATTAACAAACAAAGTTATGTATCTGAACCATTTATAATAAAAACAAGAGATGGCGAAAAATATGTAGTTAGATTTAGTGCGCCTATTTATAAAAGAGGTCAGTTTATAGGAGCAGCCGGTGTAGATTTATATCTTGATTCATTACAAGAATTAACATCTAATATGAATTTATATGAAGGATATGGACGTATTATCACTTACAAGGGAAATCTTCTTACACATAAAGATAAATCAAAGATAGGAACTATAGCTAGTGATTTGCAAGGAGAAGAAGGAACAAAGCTACTCATTGAACTGAAAGATGGAGAAATAAAATCTGACTATGTAGTACTACCAGACGAAGATGAAGAGGTATTGGTTAATTACTATCCAATCCAAATAGGTAAAACATCAAGAATATGGACTTTTAGTGCAGTTATCCCTGAAGATAATATTTTTAAGAATGTTAAATTTTTATTATATACACTAATTGCAATATGTACTTTTGGACTAGTATTAATTGCAATCATAATTTATATTAACATTAATTCAGTATGTAAATACATAAAAAAATGCGCGGCTTTTGCAGAAAATATGGCAAACAAAAACTTTACAAAGGACATTGATGAAAAATTAATAAAGCGTAAAGATGAAATAGGTATTTTATTTAAAGCATTTAGTACATTAACAATTAATATGAGATCATTAATTTCAAGTATGGAATCATCAGCGGAACAAGTAGCACTTTCATCAGGACAGTTAGCAGAAGCATCTGAGCAAGTTTCAAAAGTATCACAAGAAGTTGCACTTGCAATAGATGACATAGCTAAAGGATCAGTAGACCAAGCAGGAGAAGTCGACAATTCAGTTTCTGTATTGGATGAACTAAAAAAAGAAATAGAAAGTTCAATGGAAGATGTTTCAATGGTTAGACAAGGATTTGACCATCTGATATTTACAAGCCAAGATGGATTTACAGCAATGAATCAACTAAAAGAATTATTTAATAAAAATGTAGAGACAATACACATAGCTATAGAAGGAGTAAACGAGCTATCAACAAAATCCAAAGCAATAGAGGAAATAGTTG
This sequence comes from Clostridiaceae bacterium M8S5, assembly GCA_029227815.1. Lineage (GTDB taxonomy): Bacteria > Bacillota > Clostridia > Tissierellales > MCWD3 > Abyssisolibacter. The sequence continues at coordinate 674,790 of CP118523.1, forward strand.
GGACAATAAACAATATAGCAAGTCAAACAAACTTATTAGCATTAAATGCATCAATAGAAGCTGCAAGAGCAGGAGAAGCAGGAAAAGGCTTTGCAGTAGTTGCAGATGAAATAAGAAAATTAGCAGAAGGAACGGAGCAAGCGACAAGTACAATAGTAAATATAGTTACTGATATGGAAAAACAGATGGATATTACGACTGACAATATGGATGAAACAGAAAAAATAGTAAAAGAAGTAGAGGGAGCATTAAAAGAAACTGGGTTTGCATTTAAAGAAGTAGAAGGATCAACTAATGATATGATATCATTTATGGAAAAATTATATAATAGCATGGACAAAACAACAAGTCATAAAGATGAAACAGTTAGTTCTATAGAAAATATATCTTCTCTATCACAACAATTTGCTTCGTCAGCAGAGGAAGTTAGCGCAAGTGTAGAGGAGCATATTGCAACTATAGAAGAGATAACAACTGCCACACAAGAATTAAACAGTTTAGCTCGTAAAGTTTATGATATAATATCTGAATTTGAGTTAGGTGAAGAATATGAAAATAATGTAGAATTAGAAAAAAATATTGAAGAAGAAACTGAAAGTGAAATAGAAAGTGATGCTCACTGCATTGATCAATCGCTTGAAGGAGAAGAGAACATAAGTGAAAAAGAACAAATTATTATAGAAAATAAAGAAGATTCTGAAAATAAATAGTGTAGATTTGTAAAAAATAATGATATAATGATATATATAGCAAATTATCTACAAATTATTAAAAAAACTAATAAATTAATAAAATGCAGCTTTTAGATATTAAGTAAATATGTGGTTGAAATTGAACGTTCTTTTTGATATATTGAAAAGAAACTATATTGTTTATAGGAGGGGGCAACTATGAACTTAAGAAGTAAGATGATGACGACAATTTTAGGGAGCGTAATTATAGTCTTCATTTCTATAGCTGCATTTGTAGTTTATTATGTTTATAATGCAGAAATGGAAGAAGCAATGGTAGAGGCAGACTTAACAAGTAAATATTACGCAAATACGATTAAGGAATATGTTAACAAAGGACTTGAAGTTTCTTACAACATGAGAAATACGTTTATTGGCACTAATAAATCAAAATTTCTGAATGAAGAGCAATTATTAGAAATAATGAAAAGTGTTTTAAATGAAAACAAAGAATATCTAAATGTGTGGTTAGCTCTTGATATACCAGCTTTTGTAGGAGTGGAAAGAAAAAATCCTACATCAAAAGCGTACAATAAAATTGGTAAATTTACAGGTGGATGGACAAGGCTTGGCGATAAGGTTACATATAGAGATTGCACACCATACACTAATCAAGATTTTTATAATAAAATGAGAGCGCAAAAAAAGATATATATATCAGATCCGAAATATGTAGATATAAACGGTAAAAAGACTAAGATAATTAACATAGGTTGCCCAGTAATTATAAATGGAAAATTCGTAGGTGCTACAGGGATAGATATGGCAATAGATAATTTACAATCACTTAATGAAAAAGTAGTATTACTAGAGACTGGACATGGTAGTATAATATCAAGTAAAGGTTTTATACTAGCAGATAAAAATAGTAAACTAGTAGGTAAAAAATCTTCAGAATTTATAGAAAACAAAGAGGAAAGCGAGTCGGCTAAGGCAAAAAGAGAAGAATTTCTAAATAAAATAAAACAAAAACAAGAATTTCATGATACATTTTATTCGCCAGAGCATGGTACAGAAGTATTTAAGAACTATTTTCCAATTAGATTAGGAGAAGACAGTAATACATGGTATTTCTCAGCCATAGTACCGATGAACGAGATGAAGGGAGAATCCAAATCCCTGTTATTAGTAATAGCAATAGGATGTGCAATAGGGATAATAATAATAGGATTAGTAGTATCACTAAATATCAAGAGGATTACATCCTATATTGTTGATTCAGCAAAACATGCTGACCAGTTAGCTAATAAAGATTTTACAAATAGAGTTCCAAATAAGATATTAAAAAGAAAAGATGAAATAGGGCAGCTCACAAGAGCTTTTGATAAAATGTCTCAAAATATTAGTGAAGTTATAGATAACGTAGTAAAATCATCAGAGCATGTAGCAGCATCATCAGAGGAGCTAACAGCAATTTCAGAACAAACAGTAGCATCTTCGATGGAGGTATCTGCTAGTATGCAAGAAATAGCGGCAGGTTCTACAAAGCAAGCTACTGAAACACAAATTGCAGTAGAGCAATTAGATGAGTTAGGAGAATATATTCAAGAGGCTTATGATAGTGCAAAAGCAGTAAATGACAAATTTAGTTCAGTTATAGATACGAGTAAAAATGGTACAATAACAATAGACAAACTTAAAAATGATTTTTCACAAAACATAGAAATAGAAAAAAGATTATTAGATGATGTATTGAAGCTTGAAGAAAAATCACATTCTATAATGGGTATATTAGAGACAATAAATTCAATAGCTAGTCAAACAAATTTATTAGCGCTTAACGCATCAATAGAAGCAGCGAGAGCAGGTGAAGCAGGTAGAGGCTTTGCAGTTGTCGCAGATGAGATTAGAAAGCTTGCAGAAGAGACAGAGGGAGCAACAAACGATATATCAGGGATATTATCAGACATGAAAAATCAAATAGTAGTTGTGAATAACAACGTAGAAGAAGTAAATGTTATATTAGGACAATCTTCAAAATCATTAGTTGATACAGAGAGTGCATTTAAAGATGTCGAGGAATCAGCTCAGTCTGTTATACAGTACATTAAAACTATGATTTCGATTATGAATAAACTAAACGATAATAAAGTTAATACAATTGATTCAGTTCAAAATATATCGTCTATAACACAACAATTTGCAGGATTAACTCAGAAAGTTAGTGAAAATAGCAATGAACAATCAATATCAATACAAGAGATATCAAAATCTAGTGAGGAATTAGCTAACCTAGCAAATGAATTGATGAATGTGGTAGCAGATTTTAAATTAAGCAGCTAGACGAACAAATGTTTGCATAATTATATAAAGATATGGTAAAATAATAGGGTAAAGTTTAATAAACTTTATCCTTTTGTTATGCAAATATATTATAGGAGTGACAGTCTATGAATATTACGGAAAAATTAGAAATATTATCAGATGCAGCGAAGTATGACGTATCTTGCTCTTCAAGTGGGAGTAATCGAAAAAACAAAGCCTTTGGCATAGGAAATGCTCAAAAGAGTGGTATATGCCATAGTTGGGCAGATGATGGTAGATGCATATCACTGCTTAAAATACTGTTCACAAATAGCTGTATTTATGACTGTACATATTGTGTAAATAGAAGCTCAAATGATGTAAAAAGAGCATCTTTTACACCAAGAGAAGTTGCAGATTTGACGATTAATTTTTACAAGAGAAATTATATAGAAGGATTGTTTTTGAGTTCAGCAGTGATAGTCAATCCCAATCACACAATGGAGCTTATGATAAAAACTGTTGAGATACTTAGATTAGAATATAGATACAATGGATACATACATCTAAAAGGGATACCAGGTGCAGATGAGAAACTTATACGATTAGCAGGTAGATATGCTGATAGAATGAGTGTAAATATTGAACTACCGTCAGATAAGAGTTTAAAATTATTAGCACCTCAAAAGAAAAAAAATGAAATATTGAAACCTATGGAGGGAATCCGTAATGGAATAGTACAATATAAAGAAGAGAGAGCTAAGTTTAGGTCAACACCAAAATTCACACCAGCCGGACAGACAACTCAACTGATTGTCGGAGCTACTGATGACAATGATCTTAAAATACTAAAATTATCAGAAGCTTTATATGATAGATATGCTCTAAAGAGAGTATACTACTCAGCATATGTTCCAGTTTTAAGTCATCATACTCTACCTAGTATCACAAAACCACCACTCCTCAGAGAACATCGTATATATCAGGCAGATTGGCTATTGAGATTCTATGGATACCAAGCAGATGAACTGCTGAATGATAACAAACCTAATTTTGATATAGATTTAGATCCAAAGTGTGATTGGGCACTTGCTAACATAAACTCGTTTCCTATGGAAATAAATAGAGTGAGTTATGAAGAATTACTTAGAATACCTGGAATAGGAGTAAAATCAGCTAGAAGAATAATGATGGCTAGAAGATATAGTAATCTTTGTTATGATGATTTAAAAAAACTCGGGATCGTTCTGAAAAGAGCAAAATATTTTATAACATGTAATGGCAAATTTTATGGCGATAAGACGTTTGATACTAGCATTATCAAACAGAAAATTTTATCAAAAAACAGGCGCAAAGATGATAACTCTTTACAGATATCAATTTCATCCATATATCCTAATATATTTGAGCAAAATAATATAGAGAGTAGGCATACTATATGATAATATATTATATTTGTGATAAAACATTTGAGGGATTACTTACAGCAGTTTACGATGCATACTATAACTCTGAAAAGCCAGATAAAATATTACCAAAAGACAACGCTCAAATAGAATTCTTTGTAAAGAAAATCAAAATACAAACAGATAATGAGAAAGCAGAAAAAGTTATGAAAGCATTAAAAGATAAAGTGTCTAGTCATGCACTTAAAAAAGTTTTTTATGTTTTTATTTCTGAACTTGATAACTCCTATACCATAGCATACAACTATATAAAGCTAGCGTTTAAAATGGGTAAAGAAGTTGACAGTAATTTATCAAACACAGATGTATTAGCAATTGATAGTATTTACAGGAAAGTAGCAAGAGAAATCCATTTAATGCTTGGGCTTACTAGATTTAGAGAAATTTCACAAAATGTATTATATGCTCCAATAGATGTAGAGTACAATATATTGACTATACTATCATCTCACTTTGCAGAGAGACTGCAATATGAGAGATGGATAATACATGATAAAAAAAGATCTATAGCATCGTTTTATAGTGATAATGTATTTAATATTGTTCAAGTTGATAAAGAATTAAATAAAAGACTCTATAATGAAAAAGAGTTAATATATCAAGATTTATGGAAAAGATATTTTAAATCGACTGCAATCAAAGGAAGGTTAAATCCAAAATTACAAATGAATTTCATGCCAAAAAAATATTGGAGTAATTTAATAGAAAAATAAATCATCTTTAAAATATAATTAAAATGAATATAACTTTTAATATAAATGAAAAATAAGAAGTGTATAATAAATTAACTAGGATGTAGAAATGAACGTTATATTAAGAGTTGGAGGTTATTTCATGAAATATGTTACAGGTGATAAATTTTGGACATATACAAAATCAATCGATGAAAAATTTGAATATCTTAGCGAAAATATTGAATGTGATGTATTAATTATAGGAGCAGGAGTTACAGGAGCCTTAAGTGCATATTATCTTGCAGATGGAAATAGTAAAGTTGTTGTAGTAGATAAAAATTTAATAGGATACAAAAGTACATGCATATCAACAGCTATATTACAGTATGAAATAGATACAGATTTTGTTGGCTTAAAAGGAATGAGAGGAGAAGAAAATGCCGCAAAAGCCTTTAAGTTAACAGAGCAATCTCTACATGACATAAATCAAATAGTAAATGATTTGGAAGATGATTGTCACTTTAACTATAGAGATTGTTTTTACTATACTAATAAAAATGGAGATATAAAAAGGTTAAAAAAAGAATTCGAGCTTAGAAAAAAGTATGGATTTGATGTGGAGTATATAGATGAAGATACTGCAAGAAAACTGTTTTCTTTTCCCGTAAAAGCAGGCATATATACTAAAGGATCTTCTGGTGAAATAAATCCTTACAAGTTCACAAAAGCTCTTATTAACAAAGTAAAAGAACGTGGTGGTGCAATATATGAAAATACAGAGATAGTCAACTTTGTTTCTGATGATAAAGGTGCTATAGCCTATACAAAAAACGGATTTTCGATTAAGTGTAACAAAATAATAGTTGCGATGGGATATGAGTCAAGAGAATTTATCAAAAAGAGAACAGCAATATTATCTAGGACATTTACTATAGTAAGTCAGCCGGTTTTATCCTTTAATGGTTGGTATAACAGGTGCATTATAAGAAATACAGCTAAACCATATACATATTTCAGAAGTACACAAGATAATAGAATTATAATAGGAGGCGAAGATGTAGATATTGGGGGAGAGAGAAGTAGAGCATCAAATCTCACACATGACCACCTATTGTCAAAAGATAAGTACAACAAATTAGAGACAATATTAAAGTCTATGTTTCCTGATATAACTAATATTAAAATACAGTATAAATTTAGTGGTATATTTGGAGAGACATCAGATGGTTTGCCTTATATTGGAGAATATGAAGATTATCCAAATTGTTATTTTAATTTAGGATATGGATCTAATGGGATTTTATATTCAGCTTTAGGGGCTAAAATGATTAAAAAGCTGTATTATGATAACGATAGAACTGATATGGGATTATTTAGCTTCGATAGATAGGGTTGATAATTAATGATAATGATAATACAATATATATAACAGCATAAATTTGGAGGTTAAAATTATGACAAAAGTTGAGACTATCATTAAAGATAATATATTGACATATGAACAAAAAGTATTAGCTCTGGCAAAAGAAGCGGAAAATTCTATAAATGTTCTTAATATAGATGAAAAAACAAAAGGGTATATAGAAGAAGGGATTATATGTACATTGTTTGAAGGTAATGCACCTTATAGACCAAGGTATATATTACCTGATTATGAGAAACTAATGAAAGAAGGCTGTAAGTTTTTAAAACTAGATGTGCCAAGTAATATACACGAGGCAGTTAATACACTTCTTATATTCTATAAACATGTACCATCAATAACATCATTCCCTGTGTATATAGGCAATATAGATACGTTATTAGATCCATATATAGAGGATGAGGAAGAAGCATATCAAGCAATAAAATTGTTTTTAATGCATATAGATAGAACACTCACAGACTCATTTTGTCACGCTAATATTGGACCGCAAGATACTAAAGCAGGGAGATTAATATTGAAGGCAGAAAGAGAGCTACAGGATTCTATACCTAACATAACTATGAAAGTAAGCAAAGAAACAAATGAGCAATTCATTATAGAAGGTATAAAAACAGCTTTAGTAACAGCCAAACCAAGTTTTGCAAATCATGAGATGTTCAGCAATGAATTAGGAGAAAACTATGGTATAGCTAGTTGCTATAATGGTCTTAATATTAGTGGAGGTAGCTATACACTGACAAGACTAAATCTAGCAAGTTTGGCTAAAAAAGCGACAAGCGTAGAAGATTTTCTTGAAAAACATTTACCAAAAGCAGTAAACAGTATGTGTGGTTACATGGATGAAAGAGTTAGATATCTAGTAGAGGAAAGTGGATACTTTGAGTCTACATTTTTAGTTAGAGAGAATTTTATTAATAGAGAAGAATATACGGCTATGTTTGGTATGGTTGGTCTTGCAGAGTGTGTAAATACACTATTGAAAGTGACAGATATAAAAGAGAAATTTGGACATAGTGAAAAAGCATCAGAACTTGGACTTAAAGTAATAGAAAAATTAGAAAAAGAAGTAAACAATCATCACAATAAATATTGCAAAAATGGCAAATTTCTTTTACATGCACAAGTAGGTATAGATACAGACTTTGGTATATCACCAGGATGTAGAATCCCAATAGGTGATGAGCCAGAGTTATTTGAACAAATAAACGTTGAAGCACCTTTTCACAAGTATTTTCCATCTGGAATAGGTAATATATATGCATTTGATAGTACAGTCAAAGATAATACTCAATATGTACTCGATATTATGAAAGGTGCGTTTAACAAAGGTATGAGATATTTCTCGGTTTATAGCTCAGATTGTGATGTAGTAAGAATAACAGGTTATTTAGTTAAGAGATCAGAAATAGAGAAGTTATCAAGAGGTGAGCAGGTACTAAGAGATACCGTTGTGTTAGGAAAAGGGTCAGTAGAAAATCAAAAAGTTTTAGATAGAAAGCTGAGAAGCGATGAGTAAAGCACCAGTTAACAAAATGATACCATTTAGTAGTGTGGATGGTCCAGGAAATAGATTTGCACTTTTTTTGCAGGGATGTAACTTTGATTGTCTATATTGTCATAATCCAGAGACTATAAATATGTGTACAGGATGTTTAAGATGTGTTTCGCAGTGTGAATACGGAGCGCTAAAGGTTATAAATAGAAAGATTGTATATGATAAGAATAATTGTACTCAGTGCGGAAAATGTGTGATTAATTGCAATAGAAATAGTGATCCAAGGGTTAGATTTTATTCAGAGTTAGAAATAATAGAAGAAATAAAGAAAGTAAAAGATTTTATATCTGGAGTTACTGTATCAGGTGGAGAGTGTACATTGCATATAGAGTTTTTAACAGAGCTAGGCAAGAAAGTTAGAGAATTAGGACTCACATTTTATATAGATACAAATGGCTCTATTCCGCTATGGGAACAAGAGCTTATGAATATAGTTGATAAAGTCATGCTTGACATAAAATCATTTGACAATAATCAACATATAAAATTAACTGGGGTAGATAATAGCGTAGTGTTAAAGAATTTTAAATTCCTATTACAAAAAAATAAAATTTATGAAGTTAGAACAGTTATAGTACCTGATATATTAGATAATAAAGCTACAGTAAATAAGGTAAGTAAGATTTTAGCTGGACATGAAAATGTCAGATATAAACTTATAAAGTACAGGCAGATGGGAGTAAGAAAGGAAAAGCTGAATAGCTATACACCGTCTACTCGGGATATGAATGAATTAGCCGAAATTGCTAAGAAAAATGGTTGTATGAATATAATAATAACATGATTACACATATAACTAGAAAAGAACCATATAGGGGCTGTCTTAAGGAGTATTCTTAAAGGTAGCTCTTTTTATTAAATTAAAAGAGGGATTAGTATAAAAAATGAAGAATAATATAACATAGTAAGCTACGAGAGGGAGAGGGAAAATGCAAGCAATTAAAGGCATTAAAATGAGAGTTTTTATCATGTCTATAATGTTTTTGCTTTTAATATTAGCAATAGTTACTAGGCTTGGTTATTTACAACTTATCAAGGGAGAATCTTTAAAAGTGATGGCAACAACACAATTAACAAAAGATATAAAAATAGTCCCTAAGAGAGGTATAATATATGACAGAAACAAAAAGATATTAGCGACAACAAAGAGATTTTATGACATAGGATACAGCAAAACTGATAATTTGAAAGAAGATAAAATACAGGAGTATGCTAAGAAGTTATCAAGTATACTTAAATTAGAAGAAGAAGATGTAATAAATATGCTTAAAACAGATAAAAGGTGGGTATCAATAAAAAAATGGGTGGAAAAAAAACAAGTAGATCTTCTAGCAAAAGAAAATATTAGAGGATTGACAGTAGATGAGAAGTACAAAAGATTTTATCCAGGTAATAATTTTGCAGCTTGTATACTTGGAAATACGAACGGAGATAACTATGGCGAATATGGCATAGAGAGATCCGCTCAGGATTACTTAGGAGGAATATCTGGAAGAAGTATAAAGATAACAGATAGAAGAGGAAACCAACTACCTTACGGAGACACAAAGCTTTTTGATCCTCAAGAAGGTGAAAATGTTGTATTAACAATAGATGAAAGAATACAGCATATAGCAGAAAAAGCCGCCATGGAAGCATTAGTTACTAATAAAGCAAAAAAGGTATCAATTACAATAATGGATCCAAACAATGGAAAGGTACTAGCTATGGCAAACAAGCCAGATTATAATCCAAACAATAAACGTGAGATAGCTTATGATATGGACAAGCCATGGGTAAAGTTAAGTCAGGAAAGAATTAGTCAAATAAATAATGCGGAAAATAAAGTACAATCGCTATACAAAATGTGGAAAAACTATTCTATATCTGGAATACATGAACCAGGATCAGTATTTAAACTTATTACATGGGCAAGTGCTATAGAAGAAAATGTTGTAGAAAAGGGCGAAACATTTGTATGTGATGGTTTTATTAAACAGGTAAAGGGCAATATTAAATGTTGGAGATACTATGATCCACATGGAGTACAAACACTAATGGAAGGCTTTGCAAACTCTTGTAATGAAGTATCTACAGTACTTGCATTGAAGCTAAAAAAAGAGAGATTATGTAAATATATATCTGCATTTGGATTTGGCAAAAAGACGAATATTGATTTGCCAGGAGAAGAAAAAGGTCTTATTCAAGGTGTAAAAGGGATAAATGATGTAGAACTTACAACTATGTCTTTTGGTCAAGGTTTAAGTGTGACACCCATTCAAATGTTAAATGCATTTTGTGCTGTAGTAAATGGTGGAAATTTAATGAAGCCAGCAGTAATAGAAAGAGTAGAAAATAGTGATGAAGAGGCTACATATACATTTAAGCCAGAGGTAGTAAAAAAGGTTATTTCAAAAGAAACATCAGATAAGATGAGAGAATTTTTAAGATATACAGTAGAAGAAGGAACAGGTAAAAAGGCTTATGTGCAGGGTTACGATGTTGGAGGTAAAACAGGTACTGCTCAAAAGTTTGTTAATGGTAAATATGGTAATGGATATTATATTGGTTCATTTATAGGGGTGGCACCAACAGAAAACCCACAAATAGCTATATTAGTAATAATAGATGAACCTCAAGCTGATGATTATCATGGAGGAACTATAGCAGCTCCAGTAACTGCTAATGTAATAGAAAAAGTTATGAATTATCTTAACAAATAGTAGTATCTATTTATATGTATTTTACCTTGTAGCAAAGAATAAATAACACAACATAGACAAAATTTATAAGTATTTTTAAGTTTGAAGATCAAAAAAAGTGCATTAATCTTATTTGATACACATACGAATAATAATATCAAATAAAATAGATTAATATAACAATGCCATAAGACAGTCATTAGAAGAAATATTAGAAATAGTTACAGAAAAATTATAAAATTTACACATAGCTATAATATGGCGGACCAAGTAAATGATTACAGAGTTGGTATAATTATATAACAATGGCTAGCAAAGATATATGTTAAGCAAATATATTATAAAAGTTAAAGTAATCAGTGGTAAGCCAAATAATATAATAAGGAGTTGTTGTAATGAAAAAAATTATAGTCATTTTAGTTACTGCATTACTTATACTGTCATTGATTGGATGTACAGGTGATACTAACAAAGAACAAACAGGTAAAGAAGCGAACAATACAAACAAAGAGCAAGACGTTAACGATAAAAAAGATAGTGATAAAGAAGAGCAAAAAGATAAAGCTAAAAACCCTATTGCAGGGATAACTATTCCAGATTTCAAAACAACAGATTTAGATGGAAAAGAGATTACAAATGAGATATTTAAAGACAGCAAAATTACAATGATAAATGTTTGGGGTACATTCTGCCCACCATGTATTGAAGAAATGCCTGATCTTCAAAAACTATACGATTATAGTCAGAAAAAAGATATAAATATAATAGGAATAGTAGCAGATGTTAAAAAAGATGAAAACACCGATAAAGCAAAAGAAATAGTAAAAGAAGCAGGAGTAAAGTATACTAATATATTAGTGGAAGAAGTGTTAATGAATAAAGTTTTAAAAGATTTTCAATACGTGCCTACATCAATATTTGTAGATGCAAAAGGAAAAGTCCTAGATACATTTAAAGTAGGAAGCGCAACTTATGAAGAATACAAGGTTATTATAGATAAATTAGCGGAGAGTATAAAATAAAATGAAAAACACTAGAAATATACTCATAATAATTGGGATAGCTTTTATGGTTTTAGGTGTCTTTAGAGGTGAAGTAAGTACAGTTTTCATAAAATCAATAAATATATGTTTGGAGTGTATAGGTATTGGCTAAATTTAACAGAACGATTGTACAAGTGATTAGTGCTATCATTACAAATTCCAATTTTAAAGGTTTTTACGAGGGGAAAATATATCAAGGCTTTTTAAAAAAGGGCTGTGTTCCTGGGCTTAATTGTTATTCATGCCCAGGAGCCGTAGGCTCATGTCCAATAGGCTCATTACAAGCAGTACTTGGTAGCATGAAATATAAAATGAGTTTTTATATATTTGGTTTTTTGATATTTATTGGAGCTATATTAGGGAGATTTGTGTGTGGATGGTTATGCCCATTTGGGTTAATACAAGATTTACTCAACAAGATACCGTCACCCAAAATGAAGCTACCAGCAAAGCTTAGATATGTTAAATATGTTATTTTATTAGTATTTGTAATAATCTTGCCAGTATTTTTTGTGAATCGAGTAGGGATGGGAGACCCAGCATTTTGTAAATACATATGTCCAGCAGGAACATTAGAAGCTGGATTGCCTTTAGTATATACAAACCCAGTCTTAAAGATGAGTATTGGAACATTATATTATTGGAAAATAGGATTACTAGTAGTTACAATTATAGCAAGTATAATAATCTTCAGACCATTTTGTAGAGTTATATGTCCATTAGGTGCAATATATGGTTTGTTTAATCCTTTAAGTATGTATAGATACAGAATAGATGGAGATAAATGCACAAATTGCTCAAAATGTTATAGAGTTTGTAAGATGGATATCAAAACGCATGAGACGCCAAATAGCAAAGAGTGCATAAGGTGTGGAGATTGTATTAAAGCATGTCCAAGTGATGCTATTAAATTAGATAAATTTAAGAAAAAAAGACATTAGAAGCTATGATAGCTTCTTTTTTTGTTCAAACTTTTATGCAAACATTTGAAAAAAAATAACTAAAATGATAAAATAAAGTTACTACTTAACAAAATTAAACAAAAGAGGTGGAAATATGAAGAAACAGTTAGCATCGGGAGGAATTATAGGAATAGGAGTGTACATACCAGATGAAGTTAGAACAAATGAATATTGGGATAATATCAAAATAGCTAATTTGCCCAATGATAAAGCAATGAAATTTGAAGGAATAGAAAGTAGAAGAGTTTTCCCAGAAGATTTATTACCTTCAGATATAGAAGCTATAGCAGGAGAAAACGCAATAAAGGATTCAGGATTGTCAAAAGACGATATTGATTTAGTTCTAGTTCATTCAATGTTACAGGATGAATTAGTTCCAGGGAATGCAAGTCTTGTGCAACACAAATTGGGACTAAAAAATGCGGGTGCATGGAATATTGATACGTGTTGTTCGAGCTTTGTTACTATGATTACACTTGCATCAAATCTGATAGCAATGAAAGAGTTTAAAAATATACTTATTGTTACATCGGTAATACATTCAAAACTAATGGATTATTCAGACTATCTATCACCGTATGCTGGAGATGGTGCAGGGGCAGTAATAGTTGGACAAGTTCCTGATAATAGAGGCTACATAGCATCAAGTTGTAATTCACATGGATATTACCACGATGCATTTACAGTTAAAGAGAGAATGCCACATAACGATAAAATAAGAGTACATTATAAACAATCACCAAGTTTACCACTTATGACAACCAACTTTAAAAAGATGAGAGAAGTAGGTAGATCATCAGTTGAAGACATGAAAATAATTTGTGAGCTGGCGCTAGAAAAAGCAGAGGTGAAAGGACCAGATATAGATTTATTTTTATCTCATCAACCTTGCCATTGGGCGCATGATGCTTGGAGAGAAGCCATAGATGTAAGAGAAGGCAAATCACATCAAACTTTCACAAAGTATGGTAATATGGCTTCAGCATGTATACCAATAAACTTATATGAAGCTCGAGAAGAGGGCAAATTAAAAGATGGAGATAACGTATTAATTACATCATCAGGAGCAGGAGTTAATCATATTGCTGCTGTCCTTAAATGGCATTGCTAGAAATGAGGGAATATATTTGTATGATATAAGTATTGATAAAAGAAAAAACAGATTATTAATAAAAATAATAGGGGAACTAAAAAAAGAGAATTTAAAAAATTATAATACCGATGTGAAGATAGCTATAGATAAACTGAAAGAGCATTTTACAGTTTTAGCAGATCTAAAAGATGCTGATATATCAGTTTTAGAAGATTATCATAGTTTTAAACAAATAAGAGAATATGGACAAATAAAAGGTATAAAAGCTTCGGTTGTTGTATTAGATAAACTTAAAACAGACTTCTTACAAAATAAAATGTCAGTCAAAAATAGAAATATAGTTAATAGTAATAAACAAGCAGAAGATTTTCTTGATAATTTAAAATAATAAAGAACAATACTAAAAATAGCTATCTGTAAGACAGATAGCTATTATAAATTTATAACACACTGAATAGAATATAATAACTGACTGTGACAAAATACATATAGGAGGTGTTTATATAAGAAAGAGATTACTAATTTTTTGCTTTATATTAAGTATGATAGTTGTAATGCTTGGAGATAAAATCATAAAAAATGCTTTGATGAAATCATATAAAAGTACTGAACAATTTAATGTTGTATTAGATGAAAAAAAATTAGATAAGAAAAATTTAGGCATATTTATAGATATAGAAGCAAATAAGCTATATCTTATGGATAGAAAACAAAATATCCTGTTAAAGCAATATACAGTTGCAACAGGAAAATATAAAACACCAACACCAATAGGTACATTTAGAATAATTCAGAAGAGTAGATGGGGCGAAGGCTTTGGAACAAGATGGATGAGGATTAATGTCCCTTGGGGTCAATATGGTATTCATGGTACAAATAAACCTTATACAATAGGATATAATGCTTCTCATGGATGCGTGAGAATGAGGAATAAGGATATAGAAGAATTATATGACATTGTAGCATATAATACACCAGTAGTATTGTTTAGAGGCATTTATGGTGCTTTTAGTAATGGTTTTAGAACAATAAAACACGGAGATAGAGGATCAGATGTATTGGAAGTACAAAAAAGATTAAAGAGAAAAGGATATTATTTCGGTGCATTAGATGGAATATATGGAGATAGCTTAAAAAAATCACTACATAAATTTTTAGAAGATAAAAATGCGCCACAAACAGATTGGATTAATTACAATATATACAAAATGCTAGATATAAATATAGTAGATTAAGAATGGTTTAAACATTTATATTTTGGGTAAATATAAATATAAATAATATTATAACAGAGAGAGGAGATTAAAATGGTAACGGAAAAATTACTCAATGAATTAAATGAACAGATTAACTATGAATTTGAATCTGCACACATATATTTAGCAATGGCAGCATATTGTGCTGATCAAGATTTGGAGGGTTTTGCTAATTTCTTTATAGTGCAAGCAGAAGAAGAGCGATTCCATGCTATGAAGCTATATAATTTTGTAAATGAAATGGGAGGAAGAGTAGTACTAAGAGCATTAAAAGGACCAGAAAATAAGTTTGATTCAATACTAGATGTATTTAAAAAAGCATTAGATCATGAAAAATCAGTGACAAAAAGGATATATAACCTGATGGATATAGCAAATGGAGAAAGAGAACATGCAACAAGTAGTATGTTGAGATGGTTTATAGATGAACAAGTAGAAGAAGAAGCAACAATGACGAGTATAATTAAGAAACTCAGTAGGCTAAAAGACAACAGTCACGGTATATTTATGTTAGACACTCAGTTAGGCCAAAGAGTTTTCACACCACCTACTGCTTGACAAAAAACAAAGATAGGTGATTTCACCTATCTTTGTTTTTATAGTTAGGATATTACTATCCTAAGATACTCATAAAAGACTTAAAGCCCTGAATTATTTACCGCTTAAACTTCTTTGAGCTTGCTCAACTAATCTTTTAGTAATGTATCCACCTACATAACCATTTTCTCTAGCAGTTAAATTTCCCTTATCCATTGAGTCATAGTTTGTTAATCCTAGTTCGCTAGCTATTTCATTTTTCATTTGGTTTAATGCTTGACGAGCTTCTGGAACAACGATACCATTTCTTCCTGAACCATTATAAGTCATGTTTAAGTCTCCTTTCAAGTTTTTTTTATTTGTGTTACGTTAATATTATGTGAATTATGCAAAAAGATAAACCAAGTAATATTATCTACTACTTGGTTTACATAGAAATGAAAACAGTTTATAAAAAAAATAAAATATTTATGATAAATTGAAATTTTTTAACAAAAAATTATTTTGATTCCAATCAAGATCAAAATAATGCCACTAATATAATCGTTTTTATCTTCTATAAAAGGTAAATGTTTGACATAATGAGATAATACAAAACAAAGAGAAGACAATACTGCTGTAATTAAACCTATAATACAGCTATAAAGAAACAAATAAAATATATCAAATGAATTAAATACAGAAAAACCAATTAATAAAGCATCAATACTCACAGATATTCCCATACCTATAATCATGTACCAATTTGCAATTTTTATTGATTCATTTTTAGAGAATAATCCCAGAAAAATAAAAACCCCTATTATTATAAGCACTATTCCTCCAGTGGAAGTTGGCAACGAAAATATATATCTATTAAATGCTAAACCTAAAAAGCCTCCAATAAAAGCGAATAAAAACTGAAATATAGCAAAGCTAAATATGTAAAATTTAGCGCTTAATGTACTTATTTTTTTGTTTAGACCAATCGAAAAAGATACTCCACATGCATCTAAAGCTAATGCAGTAGAAATAGATAACAAATTGAAGATAGTCAAAATCAGTCCTCCTTTTAATATACTTGTTATACTAACGCAAGTAATATTATATAACAGTATATAGAAAAAGAACACATATTTATAACAGAATGTCTAGAATAATTGAAGCATTATATGAATAAATATATTGTAGTTAAAAAAGTATATGAGGAGTAAAAAAATTATGTTATCCCCAAGTCTAGAGGATTATTTAGAAGAAGTATATAGAATGTCAATAACAAAGAAAGAAATTAGAGTTATGGATATAGCCAGAGTATTGTCAGTATCCAAGCCTTCTGTAGTAAAAGGACTAAGAAAACTTAAAGAAAATGGATATATAGACTATAAGCCTTATGAAAGGATAAAAATAGAGCAGAAAGGGATTGCTTTAGGGAAATTTTTATGTGAAAGAAACAAATTACTAAAGAGTTTTATTGTAATAATAGGATCTGAAAGTGATGCTATCAAAGAAGCAGAAGCAATGGAACATTATTTTACTATAGAAACTATAAAATGTATTGAAAAGTTAGTATCCTTTTTTGAGGACAATACTAGGATTTACAATCTCTACAAATCATACGAGTATAAGAGTAAATTAGAGGTTTTATCAAATGAAGTAGAAGAGTAAATACATACTTGTTATTGCTTTAAAGAAATAAATTAAAATCGGGTCATGCTTTTGAGTGTGGCTTTTGTTTTTTGCTTAGAACAGTGAGGTCAGACTTTTATAATATAATAAATTTGCATATAAATATAAGAACAGAGCTTAAAAAGACATCATCTAACCAAGGTTAAACCAATAAAATAGGGGCCACAAAGATAATCTAAAATAATAAAAGATAACTAATTAAGCCAAAAAGAAGCATATCCGTTTTTCCTATGAAGCGACTATAAGAGTTTGTTTCAACAACGCTTTTATATAATCAATAGAAACAAGCTCTTATTGAAGTCCATAGGAAATAAGGATATGATTCTCATCAATAAGTAATAAACCATTAAAAAACCGTATGTCTTAATCCTAAAGCATTATCCAAAGTAATACCTTTAAAGTAAAGTATAGATAGTATTTATAACAAAAGTCACAAGAATAGCAACTGTAGTAGTCAGCGCAAAAGCGAATACAGTCCATTTAGTGCTATTCGTTTCTTTTTTTATAGTAAGCAGAGTAGTACCACAAGGAAAATGTAGCAGAGAAAACAGCATGAAGTTCAATCCAGTTATAAAAGTCCAACCATTTGAGAGTAATAAATCTTTTAGCGAGTTTAAATTATCCAATTCGAGCATAGCACCTTTAGACATATAAGACATTATTAAAATAGGTAAAACTATTTCATTAGCTGGTAGACCAAGTATGAAAGCCATAAGTATAATTCCATCAAGACCAAGTAAATTTCCAAATGGATTTAAAAAAGTTGCGATATGATTTAACAAACTAATATCTCCTATCGTAACATTAGCAACTATATAAATGATTGCTCCTGCTGGTGCAGCTACCATTACTGCCCTACCTAATACAAACAGTGTCCTATCAAATATAGAGCGTACAATAACCTTACCAAGTTGTGGCTTTCTGTAAGGTGGAAGTTCTAAAGTAAAAGACGAAGGAATGCCCTTTAAAAAGGTAACTGATAGAAACTTGGAGATCAGTAAAGTTACCACTATCCCTATTAAAATCATTGCAACTAAACACAGAGATGCCATCATAGAACCATACTTAGAAGAATATAGACCTAAAAAAATCATAGATATAGCTATTAGAGTAGGAAATCTACCGTTACATGGTACGAAATTATTAGTAAGTATAGCTATTAATCTTTCTCGAGGAGAGTCAATTATGCGACAAGCAATTACGCCTGCAGCATTACATCCAAAACCCATGCTCATCGTAAGAGCTTGCTTTCCATGAGTACCTGATTTTCTAAAAGCATTATCTAAATTAAAAGCTACCCTCGGTAAATAACCCAAATCTTCTAGTAGAGTAAACATAGGAAAGAATATAGCCATAGGTGGTAGCATAACAGATACAACCCATGCTAGTGTTCTATATATGCCTAGAACAATTATACCATGTAGCCAGCTTGGAGCGCTTAACATAGTGAAAAGAGATGATATTTTTGTTTCAAGTGAAAATAGCAAATTAGCTAGCATAGCAGATGGGACATTTGCTCCTTCAATGGTTATCCAAAAAATTAAACCTAATAGAAGTAACATTATTGGATAGCCAAGTAGTTTGCTGGTAAGTATGTTGTCTATTTTGTCTTCTAAGTGAGGTTTGCTTTTTCCATCCACGGTCACAGCATTTTTAGATATTTGAGAAGCTTTATTGTATATGGTGGATACTATCATATCACCATAATCATTATTATCATTATAGAGTTCTTTATGTATAAGATTTAAATCATTATTAGACAATTAATCACCTCTTTTACATTATAGTTTTATTTAAAATAATATTTCCGATAGAATCGACAATGTGTTTATCTCCATCAATAATTCTAAGTGCTAACCAACGAGTATTGTATTTATTACCAATGTGTTTTTTGAGTTTAGCTTCAATATTACTTACTTTTTGCTCTATAATTTCGTCATAGGTTATTTTATATGGTTTAGTAGTGATGTTTTTTGTTATCATATTGTCTATAGTAAGTAGTAGTTTATCTACCCCTTTACCGCTACGTGCTACTGTTGGTATAACGGGTATACCTAAATCATGCTCTAAAACATCATAATCTATGTGTATACCTTTCCTTATAGCTTCATCAATTAAATTTAGGCACAATATAGTATTGCTAGTAAGTTCCATAATTTGAAGGGTAAGGTTTAAATTTCTCTCAAGACAAGTAGAATCAGCTATAACAATAGTTATAGAAGGTTCTCCGAAGCATACGAAGTCCCTAGCTATTTCTTCTTCAGCTGAATTTGCTAACAATGAATAAGTTCCTGGTAGGTCAACTAACAAATACTTAACGTTATTATAGGTAAAATATCCTTGGGCGTTTGACACTGTCTTGCCTGGCCAGTTGCCAGTATGTTGGTTTAGCCCTGTTAGATAATTAAACAAAGTGCTTTTACCTGTGTTTGGATTTCCAGCTAGTGCTATAATAGGTTGATTATCATAGCTTAGTTTGAGGTTAAATTTCTCTTTTAGCAGTGAAAAACCACTCGATTTACTTGTTAAGCCCATAATTACCTCCTTAGTTTCAGAATTCAATCTATAGGTGTAACTAAAATGTTATTAGCTTCTTGATTACGTAAAGCAATAATAGTTCCTCTTATATTATAAGCAATAGGATTAGCAGAAGGACTTTTCCTAACAGTTTTTATAGTAGTGTTTTTAGTAATTCCTAAATCAAGTAATCTTCGTTTTGATAAGCCTTGGCAAATCAGTTTTTTAACCATAGCTTTTTTTCCTACTTGTAAGCTACATAAAGGCATTTCATTTTTATTCAATATTTCACCTCCAGCTCTAATTGTTAGCCTAGGCTAACAATTGGACGTTAAATTAATACTAACCTCAAAATCATTAATATGAAACTACAATATATTTATTGAAGTTTCCACGAATATTTTAGGATAATTTCATATTATGATTAATATTTAAAAATTGTTACTAAATTTCTTTGTTATGTATTTAAAATGGCTTTTTTGATATAATGTATATAATATTAACAAATCAGAGGAGAGCTTTCATAAAAAGCAATATACATATTATTAAACTCTAAATTGTAAATATAAATTGGTTTACAAATGGATGATGTTAATATAAAATGAAAAATAGATTTTTTAAAACAAAAGAAGGGTGTGATCTAATGCAGTATAGCAAATTTGGTAATACGGAAATTAAGCTTTCAAAATTAGGTTTTGGGGCGATGAGGTTACCTACATTAAACAATGATAATTCTGTAATAGATGAAAAGAAATCTAAAGAAATGCTTTATTATGCAATAGATAACGGACTAAATTATGTTGATACAGCTTATAACTACCATGGCGAAAAGAGTGAAGAGTTTGTTGGTAAAGCCCTAAAAAATGGATACAGAGAAAAAGTATATTTAGCCACCAAGCTTCCAGTTTGGAAAGTTGAAAAATACGATGATTTTGAAAAATTATTAGATGAACAACTAAAAAGATTAGATACAGACTATATAGATTTTTATTTACTACATTCGTTAGGAGAAAAGCGATGGAAACAGCTAGTAGATTTAGATGTGTTTAAATTCATGGATTATGCAAAAAAGAGTGGTAAGATAAAATATATGGGATTTTCATTTCACGATAAATTTGATGCATTTGTAGAGATATTAGACAGTTATGATTGGGATTTTTGCCAGATACAATTGAACTATATAGATCAGATGTATCAAGCAGGTTTAAAAGGGCTCGATTATGCTTACGATAGAGGAATTCCAGTAATCATTATGGAACCAATTAAAGGTGGGAGCTTAGCTAAAGGATCAGAAGAATTAGATAAGTTATGGAACAAGATGAGTATGAGAAGAAGTCCAGCTCAATGGGCGCTAAAGTGGTTATTTAATAATGAGAAAGTGATGCTAGTACTCAGTGGTATGAGCGAAATGAAACACGTAGAAGAAAATATGCTAGTAGCAGATGAGACAAAGCCTAATCAAATGACAGATAGAGATTTAAATGTCATAGAAGAGATAAAAAAGGTTTTTGAAGAAAAATCTAAAGTGAATTGTACAGGCTGTGATTATTGTTTGCCTTGTCCAAATAACATACCAATACCTTTTTTATTCAAAGATTACAATAATATTTTTAGATTTGATGATAAATCAGGAGCAAGGCGATATAAAGTGATATCTGATAGAGGTGATGGGGTAGATGCTTGTACAGCCTGTAAAAAGTGTGAGCAAATGTGTCCACAGCATATAAACATAGTAGAAAAATTAAAAGAGCTTGATGAGTACTATAAGAAATTAGATTAGAATTAAAAGGAGGATTTTATGTGTAAAACTTTGGGAATAGTTGGAGGCATGGGACCCTTAGCTACATCAATATTATTTAAAAAGATCATATACAATACAGATGCAAAAACAGACCAAGAACATTTAAATATAATAATCAACAATAATGTATCTATACCAGATAGGACAAGATATATACTGGGAGAAGGTATAAGTCCAGTCAATGATTTGATTGCTACTTCCATAAACTTAGAGAAGTCAGGTGCTGATTATTTGATAATGCCGTGTAATACTGCCCATTGCTTTTATGAAGAAATCGCTTCAAATATAAATATACCTTTTTTAAATATGATTGAAGAAACAGCGATATATATAGCTAAAAATTTTAAAGCCAAAGAAGTAGGATTATTAGCAACAGAAGGCACATATATATCTAGAGTTTATGAGGACTTATTTACTAAGTATAATATTGATATTATTACTCCTAGTAGATGTAATATAAACAAAATAATGAGGTTTATATATGGGATAAAAGCTAGTGTTGATGTGGAGTTACAAGATTTTTATGATGTAAAGAATGAGTTAGAGCAAAAAGGAGCAGATATTTTTATATTGGGATGTACAGAACTTTCAACAGCTTATGATTTATACGGTATTCAAGGGGAGTATATAAATCCATTAGACATAATAGCAAAAAAAGCTATATTGTATGGTGGAAAAAAGATTAAAAATGATGTGGTGATATAATGAATCAAAAAAGAATCCGTGATTATGGGATTTTCATAGGGGACATGAAAACGGGAATAAAGAACTCTATAGCAGATGTAAAAGGCGTAAAAGTAGGGCATTTTACATTGAATGATCAAGATATTAAAACAGGAGTAACAGCAATAATACCTCATGAGAAGAATGTTTTTGAAAATAAGCTAGTAGCAGGTAGCTATATAATCAATGGTTTTGGAAAGACAACAGGATTAATACAATTGAGCGAATTAGGTCAGTTAGAGACACCAATAGTGTTGACTAACACATTGAGTGTGGGGACAGCATATGAAGCTGTAGCTAGATATATGCTTAAAAGGAATGTAGATATAGGGAAAAAAGCAGGGACAGTCAATCCCATAGTATGTGAATGTAATGATGGATATTTAAACGATATAAGAGGTCTACATATAAAGCAAGAGCACGTATTGAAGGCTTTAGAGTGTGCAAGTGAAGAATTTCATGAGGGTGCTTTTGGCGCGGGAACAGGAATGAGCTGTTTTGGGCTTAAAGGAGGAATAGGTACAGCTTCAAGAATAATAGAGATAAATGATGAAAGGTACACATTAGGAACACTAGTACTTGCTAATTTTGGAGAAAGAAGTAGATTAACTATCAAAGGTAAGCAAATAGGTAGTCTGATTAAACAGATGCATAATGATGATGAACAGGTAGATAAAGGCTCTGTTATAATTATAATAGCAACAGATTTGCCACTTAGTAATAGACAGTTAAATAGAGTATGTAAAAGAGCAAGTGTAGGTTTGAGTAGAGTAGGATCATACTATGGAAATGGAAGTGGCGATATAGTAATAGGTTTTTCAACAGCTAATACAATCAATCATTATGAAAAAGAAGCAAGTACAAATATTAGAATACTAAATGAAAATAAAATAGATTCAGCATTTAAAGGAACAGCAGAATGTGTAGAAGAATCTGTATTAAATGCTCTAATATGTGCTGAAGAAACAATAGGGCGAAATGAGCATAAAAGAATGTCATTAAGGGAGTTTATGAATTTAATTTAATATGTATAATAAAAGAGGCTTAAATTAAAGCCTCTTTATTTATGTTATAATTCTATTGAATTGTAAGATTGAAAGAATTTGTTATAGATACATTTCTAGCATAGTCTATTACGGCTACTTTTAATGTATGAGTACCTGAGCCTAATTTATTGATAGTAAATTGACCAGTTGTATTTCTTTCAACAACTTCAGAACCTTTAAGCAATACATATTGGTATACAGAGCTACCAGCATCAGTTGCAGTTGCAGTTAAAACAGTTGATTGTTGGTTGTATGTTAGATTGGTAAATATTGGTTTTGTTGTATCAAGTTTGATTGGGAATACTTTTTCATTCCACTCTGCATTTGGATAATCTATAACTGTTCTAACTTTCATGTAGTACTGACCATCTGGCTGTACTACGTTGTTTACTTTACCGTTCCATTTCCATGAAGAATCAAAATAATAAGTGTATTTGTTTTCTCCATCACCAAAGCTTTTATAGATGTACTCATCATCAACAAAATCTAGAATTTTGTTGTTGTTTGAATCTAATATATCAATATCTATTTTTCTAGCGTTTCTATAGAAAGAGAATAATGGTATTATAGTATCGTATGAGTTATCACCATTAGGAGAAAATGCTATTTTATTCTTGTCAAATGTCTTATCAGCGTTTTGACCTAGATAATAATACTTATTGCCTTCTATTATACCAGATACACCATAGAAAGATGAACTGTCATATTTTGTACCATCTAAGATAGGAGCATCGTCCCAGCTACCATAGAATCCACAATAAGGGATAGATAAAGATGGTAAATTGCTTTCGCTTGATTTTTCTTTAAATTGAACAAAACCTTCTACAAAACAACCATTTTCAAACATTGCGTTTAGAGTTTTATTATTAGTTTTACCTTTTACATTTGAAAGATTTACTGAAACATTAACATCAGTTGAACCGTTTGCTGGTACTAGTATAGTATTAGCAACAGGGTTTGTAGGATAGTTAAATTCAATAGGTGTTTCGCCGTTAGCGTTAACTATAGATTGTGGGATAGCTAGTATCTTACCGTTTTTAGGTAAGTCAGTAGCTACAGAACCACTTACTGTATAATATAAAGGATTATTTGTAAGATTTTTAATAGTAACTTTGAAGCTTACGTTATTTCCGATTTCATTAAGAGCAACTTTAGTTTGACCTGTTAAAGAGTCAACTACTATAGCTTTAGCAGAAGTAGCTTTAACTAAATCCATAACTCCTGCACCTTGTCCTCTAGGAGATGTAAATTCAGTTTCATTGCCATCAAGCTTTTGAACTATAGGATTAGCTGTACTCATTATAAGCTTTTTAACCATTTCAACTTTATCAGCACCGCTTAAATTAGGGAATTTTTGCTTGACATACTGTAAAACTAATGCACTACCACCAGCAACGCATGGTGATGACATAGAAGTACCACTCATTAATTGGTATAAACTACTTTGATTAGTTTGGTCTGTAGAAGTGATTCTTCCACCAGGAGCAGTTATTTCAGGCTTAAATACTAGATTTGGAGTAAGACCCCAAGAACTAAAGTTTGATAATTGACCTGATTTAGGGTTAACATATTTTTCGTTTAAACTTACATTTATAGTTACAGCACCATTTACTAGAAGTGCTTCTATAGCTTCGCCATCTTCTTTTGATATTTTAGCAAAAGGTATAGACCAACCGCCTTGATCTTTATGGAAAGTTGATAAACCATGATCATAAACGATTATAGCTTTAGCACCTTTTTGATTAGCCCAATCCGTTTTATCTTTAAAAGAATGTTCTCCTCTTTTAACAAGAACTACTTTACCAGTAACATCAATATTGTCATAATCAGTAAGTTTACCTAACTTGGTTCCACCTATAGCTACTAGTTGTAAATTTTGAGAGTTAGATAGAAGTTTAGTCCAATTGTCTTTTCCATATCCGATAACATTATTAGTTAATCCTTCAACAGCTATATTTTGTTTATATAAATAAGATGTATTGTCAGTAGAAGCAACTTGGAATGATTCTAAAGTTACACCAGGAGTACCTACAACACCAGTATCAGGGTTGCTAGTTAGAGGATCACTAAAGCCACGACCGAATCTGTGAGAATTACCAGCAGAAACAGCAACAACTATACCATTATTAACAGCTCTCTTGATAGCTTTTTGAGCAGGGAAGTCTGGTACAACATGTCCAGCAGGAGAACCTAAACTCATATTTATTACATCAGCGCCCATTAATATTGAGTCGTCAATAGCTTTGATATATACGTCACTGCTAGTAGTTCTCTTAGTACCGTTACTGAAAACTTTCATAGCGAGTAATTGACACTCAGGAGCGACACCTTTGATTCCGCCAGTAGATTCGTTACCATTAGCGCCAACGATTCCAGCAACGTGCATTCCATGTCTTGTAGCATTTTGACCTAAATCTAATATCTCTTGATTTTTATCATAGTAGTTATATCCATAAGGAATCTTGTCAGTTCTCCAAGTTCCTTTTAGATTAAGTCCATCTACAAATGTTTTATTTAATTTTTTCTTAGTAGAATCAGTTAAAACCATATCTTTATGGCTTGGATCTATACCACTGTCAATTATAGATACAACAGTACCTTCACCAGTTAGGCCTAAGTTACCCCAAAGAGTTCTAGCGCCAACAGTAGTTACACTTTCTTGCATTAAAGGCTTAGGTCTATTATATTGTGCAGCAACATAAACATTTTTTACACCCGGTAATTTTTCTAAATTCTTAGCTTCTTTTACAGTAGTAGTACAACTAAAACCATTGAATACATTTTGGAAGCTTCTATGATATTCAATATTATAATTTCTACTTAGAGTTGATTTAATAGCTTTTTGTTCAGTTACAATTTTTTTAGTTAAAGACTTAATAGTTGCTGTATTAAGTTCATTTACTTTTTTGTTTTCACTAGTAGCATGGTTGATTACAGGATTTCCATCTAGCTCAACAATCAGACGTATTTGTTCTTCGTCTTCTAAATTTAGTTGTTGCATTTGAGCTTCAAAATCAAACTCTTCTTTAAACTGTTCAATGCTTTGCTCAAATTGATCAATGTTAATATAGTCGTCATTAACTTCTTGTGTTAAATCTTCAAATATTACTTCTCCATCTGCAAATGCTAATGAGAAACTTGCTAATATCATAGCAAAAACTAATAAAGTGCTAAAAAGTTTTTTCATAAATAATTCATCCTCTCTTGTTTTGTAAAAATTTGAATAACATAGTGCGATTTTCTTTTTTTATGTCATAGCATCACCAACTTATTTAGTTATTTTACTCAATAAATAAATTTTACCAAAATTTCTCAATATTACAACAATGTTCGTTCGACTAAAAAAATCATAAAAACCTACGTCGTAGTTTAAAGTTTTATTTATCTAAAGTAAGATGGTTTCAATATATTACAAAAAAGAAACATTTCGGGAAGACGAATCGTTCTGAAAATATGTCATAATTTAACAAATTTTATGATTATACGACACTTGCGACTTGACGAAATTTGATTAAAATCAACAAATTAACCGATTATTTTTGAAATAAATTATTAAAAATAGTAATCAAGTACTATATTTTAAATAGATATTAAACAAAGCAGCAATGAAAAGGTTATAATTCTAATTTTGAATAAGAATATTTTTGAATAGGGTTGTAGTAGAGTATTTGTAACGATTTATAGACTGTTATATAAAAATTAAAGAATTGTAATAAATAATAATCGCTACGAACGATTTAGATGAATATAACAAAAAAGTTCGGGTGCTAAAATTGAATATAAAGTTAAAAAGGATGCCTCGCAAGAAGCATCCTTAGGTTGATGACAAAGTCATCCTTTGTATAATATAGTTAGTTTGTGTTTATTCTATAGTAATGCTAATAGCAGATGATTTACCTACATTGTTAGCATAGTCTATTACAGCTACAACTAGTGAATGTTCACCAGAGCTAAGACTGCTAATATCAAATTGACCAGTAGTATTTCTTGTAACAACTTTGTTGTTGTCTAATAAAACATATTGATAAATAGAACTTCCATCTTCAGTAGCTGTAGTCGTAATTGTTTTAGCATTTTCATCATGCACTGCTTCAACAACAGGAGCTACAGTATCAATATAAAGAGGGAATGTTTTTATACTTGGAGTTGCATCCGGATAATCAATAACAGAAGAAACTCTTATATAGTATTGTCCATCAGGAAGAACCTCATTGTTTACTTTACCATCCCAAGTCCATGCTGGGTCATAGTGGTAAGTGTATTTATTTTTTCCATCACCAAAGCTCTTGCGTATATACTCATCAGTAATGTAATCATATACTTTATTATTATTAGCATCTAATATATCTATATCTATAGATCTAACATTTCTAAGGAATGCGAATAATGGTAATATAGTATCATAAGTTTTATCGCCATTTGGTGAGAAAGCTATCTTACTAGCATCAAATGTTTGGTCAGGATTTTGTCCTAGATAGTAGTATTTAGCTCCATCTAAGATACCAGAGTTATTGTAGAATGATTTTTTATCATATTTAGTTCCATCAAGAACAGGAGCTTGATCCCAGTCACCATAGAATCCACAATATGGTATAGATAAAGCTGGTTTGTCATCATCAGCGAAAAGCTCTCTAAATAATATGAAACCTTCTACAAAACCACCATTTTCAAACATCTCATTCATAGTAGCATTTGATATTAGACCTTTAGCATCTTCTAAGTCTATAGTTACTTGTACATCAACACTACTCTTTGGCATAACCATGATAACATTTTTAAAGAAATCAAAGTTAAATTTAAATTTGTCACCAAGATTTAAGTTCATATTTGCATTAGGATTTTCTATGTTCAATGATTCATTAGTATCAATAATAGGATTAGTGTCAGTATTTTCTATATCGCCAAATGCATCTAAGCCATAAAGAGTTTTATTTTCATTGTTCAAAGCTCTAAGTTGTTTAAACATATCAAAGAAATTATATTTATATTTGAAGCTTATAGGAGTTTTATTATTATCATTAACAAGAGGTTGTGGTTTTCCTGTAACTAAACCTTTTTCTACTAAATCAGTTGCAACTGTTCCTTTTAGCTTATAGAATAATGGTCTAAAAGAGAAGTTTTTAACTTTAACAGTAAATGTTATAGTATCATCAACTTCATTTAATGCAACTTTAGACATGTTTGTTAGCTTATCAACAACTATAGCTTTAGTAGTAGTTGCTTTTAATAAATCCATAACACCTGCACCTTCGCCTCTAGGTGACGCGTATTCCTTCACATCATCATTAACAGTTTCAAGTATAGGGTTAGCAGTACTCATGAGTAGATTCTTAGCCATTTCAACTTTCTCAGCACCTGCTAAATTAGGGAATTTTTCTTCAACATACTGCAATACTAATGCACTACCACCGGCAACGCATGGTGATGACATAGAAGTACCACTCATTAATTGATAACCATTATTTTGATCAGTAGATAGTATTCTTCCACCAGGAGCAGTTATTTCAGGCTTGAATACTAAGTTAGGAGTAAGTCCCCAAGAACTAAAATCAGATAGGTGTCCAGAAGCAGGAGCTAAATTTTTCTCAGCCATAGAAACATTTATAGAAACAGTTCCATTAGCTAATATAGCTTCTAAAGCTTCGCCACTTTCTTTTGATATCTTTGCAAAAGGAATTGCCCATCCACCTTGGTCCTTATGGAATGTAGATAAACCATGGTCATATACTATAATTGCAGCTGCGCCCTTTTGTGCAGCCCACGTAGTCTTGTCAAAGAATGAATAAGAACCTCTTTTAACAAGTACAACTTTACCAGTAACATCAATACCTTCATAATCTGATAAAGCGCCCAGCTTAGTTCCACCTATTGCTGTTAATTCTATTCCATTTGTAGATTTCAATTTCTTTGCCCAATCATCTACTCCGAAACCTTCAATTTTGTTGTTTATACCAGGTACTTCAAATTCATGTTTGTATAAGTAAAGTGTATTGTCAGTAGAAGCTACTTGCAATGATTCAAAAGTTATACCAGGACTACCAACAACACCGTAGTCAGGATTTTCTGCAAAAGGATCACCAAATTTATTTCCGAATTTATTTGAGTTTCCAGCTGAAATAGCAACAACTAAGCCATTATCAACAGCTCTTTTAATAGCTAATTGTTCAGGTTGGTCACCTTTAACAAAACCAGCAGAAGAACCTAAACTCATATTTATAACGTCTGCACCCATTAATATTGAGTCATCAATAGCTTTAATATAAACATCACTATAAGTATAAGGATTACTACCGTTACCAAATACCTTCATAGCAAGTAATTGACACTCAGGAGCAACACCTTTTATTCCTTCATTTTCTTCGTCGCCGTTTGCACCAGATATACCAGCAACATGCATACCATGTCTACTAGCATAAGGGCCTAAATCTAATATTTCTTGATTTTTATCATAATAGTTATATCCGTACGGAACTTTAGTAGTTCTATATGTTCCTGCCAATTCTAAACCTTCAACAAATTCTTTGCTCAACTTACCTTTTTCAGGATTAGATAAAACCATATCTTTGTGAGCAGGATCAATGCCAGTATCAAGTATAGCAATTACTTTACCTTCGCCAGTGTAACCAAGTTTTTCCCAAACAGTTCTAGCATTTACAGTAGTTACGCTTTCTTGCATTAAAGGTTCAGGTCTGTGGTATTTATTAGCAATATAAACTTTTTTAACACCTGATAATGATTCTATTTGTTTAGCTTCTTTAACAGTAGTAGTACAACTAAATCCATTAAATACATTTTGGAAATTTCTATGAATTTTGAAATTTATCTCTTTAGAATCTAGTGAGCTTGTAATAGCTTTTTGTTCAATTTCAATGTTTTTAGTTAGAGAATCTATAGTAGCTGAGTCTAACTCATTTACTTTTAACTTGCTATCAGTAGCATAGTCTATCAATGGTTTTTCATTAAGTTCAACAATGATTCGTATTTCATCATTTTCATTTAATTCTAATTCATCAAAAGAGAAGCTTTCATTGCTTTGCATATAATTTGTTTCTGTAGCAAAAGACATTGAGAAACTTGTAATTATAAGAGTCAAAACTAACAATAAAGAAAATAGTTTTTTCACAGAATCATCCCTTCGTTTTATATTTATTTTGAAATAGTAATTTATTACAATAAGTCAAGACATAAGCATCACCAACCTTAAATAAATTTACTTTATATTTAAATTTTACCAAATATTCTGAAAAATACAAATTATTTCGTTCGACTCAAAAAATGCATTTTTGCGCATTAGATTATAAAAGGAGAGTATTTAGGTATGTACAAGTATATAATGTGTACATATTATTATAGAATATAATAATTTAGGTAAGTATATGTTAATCTTGTGGATTAAATTAAAGTAGGATTTAAAGAAAAAGATTTGAAAAGAAAATTGAATATTTTTGTTTGATTATTTATAAAAGTTATATCAAAGATAATGTAAAAAATGCTCAATATGTAAAAACTATGTCAATAATTCATCATATAACAAAACACACCCTTAAATTCAAAATATAGGTGTGCTTTAATTCTAATCAGTTATTTCCATTCTTATTTCATCAAGATAATTATATAGAGTAAATTTTGATATTTTTAGTAATTCGCAAATTCTATCTCCAGACTTTTGTATGAGGAATACGCCTTTGTCATCGAGAAACTTAATTACCTGTAGTTTAGTTACTTTATTCATTTTATTTACTGGTACATTGACAGTGCTAAGGGCTTCAACTATAAGCTCTTCTAATAATTCTTTTATTGATTGTGTATGTATTTCCTCTCCTAGGATTTCAGAAGAAATACCGAAGCAATCGTTTTTTGTTAGATTTAAATAAACTTTTTCAAGATTTATATAATCAGTAATATCATGATTTATACATATAGAACTCATTCGTTTACCATTATCAAAAAAATTAACAGTACTAGAACGTAAGACTTTACCGTCTTTCGTATGAGTTGTATATCTAAAATTAGTACGTTTATTATTATCTTTACGTATCTCTTCTAAAAAAAGATTAGTTGGACAACCACCAATTGATCTGTTGGTTACGTGGCCATTTTCAATTGCTACTATAGTGCTATCATAGCCTTTTGAGAAATCATGGACTACCACTTCAGTGTTTTTGCCAAATTGCGCTGCTATAGCTTTAGCTATAAGTTTAATATCTTCAATTGAATATTGCATAATAACCTCCTTTATCATATTTATTATATCACAAATGTCATGCTGATTTTAATTTATATTTTCTAAAATTTATTAATAAATCATTTGACACAGTCATAACATCATAATATACTTTAGATATAACAATATGAAAAAAAATTTTATAATAAAATTTTTTTTCATAACAGGGGGGATTATTTTATGTCAAAGGCAGATGTTTTAGTCAACAATGGTAGATTGTCGTGTATTACAAAATTAGGATATGGAATAGGTACACTTTGTGATTCATTAACATGTAATCTATACAATATCTTTTTCTTAGTTTTCGCAGTTGATTTTGTAGGATTAGATCCAGCATTTGCAGGAGTAATATCATCCATCGCGGTATTGTGGGATGCACTAACAGATCCTATAGTAGGTTACATATCAGACAAGTTAAATTCAAGTGGAAAGTTATCAAGGCAAAAGCTCATTATTAGAGCATTGGTTCCATTAACAGTTTCGTTTATTTTCCTTTATAAAATTATTGAAGCAAGTCCTAATATGAAAAATATTTATTATACTGCATTAGCATTATGTTTTTGGACTTGTTACACTGTATTTATGATTCCTTATGCAGCAGTTGGAGCTGAAATGACAAATGATTATGAAGAACGTTCGTCATTAAGGTTTTATGCACACATTTTTACTATGGCAGGATTGTTAATTGCTAGTTCTTTTACTATGAGTATAGTTGAAAAATTTATGGCTAAAGGGTTAACACCAGCAGATGCTTGGTTTACATTAGCATTAGCCTATGGAGCAGTTATATTTACAGCTGGATTAATATGCTGGATATCTATATCTAGAGTAAAGATGAAAAGAAGACAAGAGGAAAGCGTTAACTATCATCAAACAAAAAATATTTTTACTGGTATTTTTTCAACTCTAAAGCTAAGAAGTTTAAGAAAGGTTTGTATAGCAATACTATTATATGCTACTGGTTTTACATTAGCACAAGGAACTATAGTATTTTTAATGCAAAAAGTTTTAGGTTTTGATGGAACACAAGTCGGAAAATACTTCATGCTAACAGCTGTTATCGGTATATTATCAATCCCTGTAATTAATGGGATAGTTAAAATTCTTGGCAAAAGAAAAGCATATACTGTATTAATCATCATCTTTGGTCTTGGGCAGATAATGTTCAAGTATCTAGGTGTATCAAGTTTTGGATGGATATTAGCATTTGGTATAATACAAGGATGTAGTCATAATGTATTTTTCCCTATGAGTTATGCATTAGTATATGACTGCTGTGATATAGATGCATTTGTAAATCGTAAGAGAAGAGAAGGCATTATATTATCAGTAACTGGATTAATGCAAAAAATAGGTTATGCGATAGGTACTTCATTTGCTGGATTATTTTTAAAATATTTTGGTTATAATTCTGAATTACAGACTCAAACCCAGGCTACATTAGATGGTATGCAAACTACAGTGTTTGTAATAGCTCCATTATTTTTCATTGTTAGTGCTATAATGATGAGTAGATTTAAAATTAATAAGGAAAATTATAATATATTACAAAATGCTCTTGAACAGATTGAGAAGGGGAACGAACCATCTGCTAAAGGTCTTGAAGAATTAATATAGGAGGAAATCATGAGAACTTTATTCATAAACGGTGATTTTATCACAATGACAGATAAAAAAATTGAATGGCTATTAATTAAAGATAGTACTATTGTTAATTTTGGTACAAAAGGACAAGAACTACCAGACCATGATAAGCTGGTAGATTTAGAAGGGAAAACAATGATGCCTGGATTCATAAATTCACATATTCACTCATTGCCAACAGGAATGAGTACAGAGAGTATCTTTGTATTTGAATGTGAAACAAAGGATGAATTGTTTTACAGTATAAAAGAACAATTAAAGGATAAATCTGAAGGATTGGTAATGGTTGAAGGGTTTAATTCTAGTTTAATGACATTCGATCCAATAGAGGATTTAGAAAGATTTGATGAAATATCTGAGGGTCGACCAATGTTTATAAAATACAATACTGGTCATGGCGGTATAGTAAATACAGCTACAATGAAAATATTAAAAAAAGAAGATCCCTTTACTATGGATGAAGTAGAAATGGGAGCAGCTCAGAATATATTTAGTGATGAAAAGATAAAAAGCTTTATGGCTAAGCTTAGTGATGGATGTATTGCTAATGGAGTCACATTAGTTCATTCACTCATCTACAATGACATAGATAATCGTGATATAGATTGGTGGTTACAAGAAGAATTTGGTGAAAGAAAACTAGACGTTCAAGTAGTTAATTATGTCCAGACTACAGATGTTGATTACGTTCATAAGTTAGGATTGCCAAGAATAGGTGGATGTGTATGTTTAGATGGTACACCAGTTGAAATGACAGCTGCACTAGAAGAAGACTATATAAACAAGCCTGGCTATAGAGGAGATTTGTATATGTCTGATGAGGAATTATACAAAATGGTTTCAGATGCACATTCTAAAAACATGCAATGTGCATTTCATGCAGTAGGAGATCGTGCAGTACACCAACTAATTGATTGTTACCAACGTGTTGTAGATGAACAAGGGAAAAAAGATTTGAGACATCGCATAGAACACGTGGATTTAATAAGTGATGAAAAATTAAAACAAGCAAAGCAGCTAGATTTGACATTTTCAGTCCAACCAGGACTATTGTACTTATTTGGAGCTAATTTTGGTGGTATATTAGGAGAAGAAAGAAATAGAAAAATGAGTTCGCTTAAACTTTATCGTGAAGCTGGGATTATGCTTTTAGGTGGCACTGATTCACCAGTTACACCCAATATTCCATTAATACCAATCCACGGTGTAGTAAATTCTGAAAATGAGTTAAGAAAATTGAGCGTAGAAGACGCACTTAAAATGTTTACTATTAATGGAGCATATAGCGTACATTTAGAAGATAAAAAGGGTAGTATTGAGATAGGCAAAGATGCAGACTTAATAGTTTTAGACAAGAATCCAGTTAAAAATCAAACTGAAATTAAAGATATAAAAGTAGTAAGTACCTATGTTTTAGGAGAAGAAGTATACACAGAAGGAAGGTAACATCACATGATACAAAAAAAATGTAATAATAACCCAGAAGTAGTATTAAATAGACTTGGACTCAAATTGCCTGAAACATTAGGGCCAATAGGTTCATATATACCTTATAAAAAAAATGGAACACAAATTTATATGTCTGGATTAGGGCCAATGTGGGATAAAGTTCCTCAGTTTTATGGGAAAATTGGCAGAGAGTTGTCTAAAGAAGATGGATATAAAGCATCAAGACTAACAGCTTTAAATGTTATTGCTCAGATTAAAAATGCAGTAGGTGATTTAAGTAAAGTAAAAAACTTCATAAATGTAATAGGATATGTAAACTGTACTGATGATTTTATAGATCAACCGTATGTAATAAATGGTTTTTCTGATCTAATAATAGAAGTGTTCGGGGAATGTGGTAAACATGCAAGATGTGCAGTACCAACAGGAACATTACCAATGGATACTCCAGTTGAGATACAAGTAATAATTGAAGTAGAAGAATAGGTGTGATAATGATGAGTAATTTTGATAGAGCAAAAGAGTTACACAGAAAATTTAATGTAGCTGATTGTCACTTGGACTTGGCAAAAGAAATCTACCAAAGGTACAACAATGGCGAAAAAGAAGTTATTAAAAATTATTATTTAGACCAATGGAAAAATGCAGGAGTTAAGATTGTAGTTTCATCTATTTTTGTTGATGATAGCTATTTACCTGAGTTAGGGTTAAGAGTGGCATTAGATCAACTTAGTATGTTACGTGATGATATAAGAGTAACAAAAGAAGATGTGACTTTAGTAACTAAACTTGAAGAGTTTAATGAAGTGATGAAATCAGATAAAATAGGTATAATGCTTTCGCTAGAGGGGTTAGCACCTATTGGAAACGATATTCATTTACTAAAAACATTCTATAATCTAGGGGTCAGAGGAGCAGGGTTGACTTGGTCAAGAAGCAACTACGTAGCTCAGGGAGTTACTTTCGGCTTAGATAGTGATAATGATGGTGGATTAACTAAATTTGGATTTGAAGTTATAAAGACTATGAACGAACTGAATATGTTTATTGATTTTTCTCACTTAAACGATAAAGGAATAGATGATGTGTTAAAGCATTCATATAAACCTGTTATAGCATCACATTCGAATTGCAGACAAATAAATAATATATCTAGAAATCTATGTGATGAACATATATGTAAAATAGCACAGTCAGGTGGGTTTGTTGGGATTAACAATATCATTCCTATTATAGGTAAAGCCCCAAAAGGATATATTAACGCAATGTGTGATAATATAGATCATATACATAGCTTAGTAGGTACAGATCATATAGGCTTTGGGTTTGATATATGCAAAGGGATTGATTTAACATCAATGAGATATGGGAATATTGAAGATGAGATTGTAGATGCTTTAAAAGATTATACTGATAGTATATTAATAACAGAAGAACTTCTAAATCGTGGCTATAGCGAATCTCAGATAGAGAAAATTATAGGGTTAAATATTATTAAGTTTATGGAAAAGATTTTAAGTAGCTGATAGTTGTAAGGATAAACTATCAAATGAATATTATTATTTAAGATAAAAAAGGCTATTATAGCCTTTTTTTATTATGAAAGTTATAGGTATCTTATTTCAAATTGATAATTTTCTTTTATTGATTTTTTATTAATTTGTAAAATTAATTCATGAAAATTAATTACTTGAGTAAAGACTTTGTTTTTGGGTGGAGAGGTTATTTCTATATTTATAATATATTCAGAGTTTTTATATTCTAATATATTATGTACAAGCATTTTATATCCAGGCGTAGGGAACGATCTAGCAATAGTTAGTAAAAGAAAGTCGTCTTTTTCAGTCAAAGTAAGCTCTTTAGTACTTCTACTGTTTTTTATATAATCAACTATTTTATAATCTATATTCTTCATACTACCCTCCTAATAGAGATATCTTGTTTAATATTTATGTATAGTAGTATAAAAAAAGAAGCAAATTCTCTATAGTATGAATTATACCGCTTGTTAAGTATTAGAACATTTTTACAGTAATGGTTTTTGTTTTTTTATAAGAAAAAATTTGTAAAACAGCAAACGGAATTTAACTTCCTAAGTTTATATTAGCATTACAAAATTGTAATATATCGTGTAAACATACTGAAATACATAAGGTAAAAAAGTATAAATGTATATTTTATAATAAAATAGAAATAGCATATTGACAAAAATATGGAAATAAAATAAAATAAAGTAAATAAATATAAAAGGAGGAAAAAAATGAAAAATAAAAAATGTTTATCTATTGTTTTGGTTATGTTAGTGTTTTTATTATGTACATCAGTTTTTGCAAGAACTTATAGGGTATCTGACGGTTTCGAAATAAAGGGTATTACAGTTTCGGCAGATTTAGAATTTAATGACAAAACACGAAAGGTTCAAGCAGCGATTTATAGTGATGGTAGAGTTGATGAGATGTATGGTTATTTAAACGTATACTATTATGATGAGAATAATAATGAACGTAGAATAAAAGACTCGGGATTATACAAAAATACAAAGGGTATGTCTATAAGACTTACTGTTCCAAGAGGGTATAAGAGGATTAAAGGTATATATCTCAATTACAGAGCAAAAGAAGGTAGTTCGTCTAAAAGTGAAATGCTTAGATTGTATCCAAACTAAAAATTATATATTTCGCAATATGCATTTTTAGAATAAATGGTGAAAACTTCTGTAATAAGAAGTGCACCATTTATTTTTATTTTAAGCTGGTACCATTAAAAAATATAGATAAAAAAGAAGCAAATTCTCTATAGTAAGAGCAATTTGCTTTTAATCATATAAATGAATGAAATAAAAAAATATCAATAAAATTTCTTAGTGTTTTGGAAATCTTGAACAATCATTAGAGTTTCTCCAAAGCGTTGAAAATGAACAACTTCTCTCTCTCGAAGAAACTTTAAAGCATCGGTTACGCCTGGGTCATCACTTATTTTAATCAAGCTTTCATAAGTTGCACGAGCTTTTTGTTCGGCAGCCATATCTTCATATAAATTAGCAATAGGGTCTTCCTTAGATTGTATAAAAGCTGCAGTCCAAGGTACACCACCAGCTGTCTCAGGAAAAGGACTTCTTCCATGAGAAGCAAAGTGAGATTCAAAAGGAGTGCCTTTTATTTCCCAATGAGCAAGCTCCTAAGTACCAACACGTTATCAGTGATGTTTTATACTAGATAAAAACAATATAAAGGATTAGAATAAAAGTAAGGTTTAAAGCCGATTATGGCCTTTAAACTTTATCTATTTTGTCGATTCAACTTAGATAATTCAGATGTAATATCGTTATTATTTTTATCATAAAATCTTACATTGAAAATATATTCTTTAACTTTAAGCTGTTTAGGGCCATTATAAAGATAAGGATGATATGAAAGATTATATTTATAAAAGAAATATTTTGAATCAACATGTTCTTTAATCTGTTCACAATTAGTATATAAGATGAAATAATCTATTTTATTATCTAAGTTTTTACCTGAAACAGAGACAACATATTCTTTTTTATATCTATCCACTTCAAATAAATCAAGATCATAAAAGGATGTTTTATATCCATAAGTAAGAAATGAATAAGTATTAAAAATAGTTTTTTCATATATAGCATTACCAATACAATTATCGTTAGTCAGGTAGAATACATAAATGTATTTTTCATCAAAATCATACTTTTTAATATCTATACCCATATTAATTCTATCTTCAAGATCAGCTTTTATCATATCTGGTGAAAGAGTGTATCCATGATAAAAATAATATGTAATAGATATTAATGCTAGCAATAGAACTATCAGTGTAAAAATTATAAATTTTTTCAATTAAATCACCTCACTTTGATATAGTAACATAAACATGCAATTACTGTAAAGTTAAGATGATTTGATCTAAATATGTTGAATTACACGTTCTAAAAGTTATATAATAGTATTAATGAACTGCTTGGATAACTTTACATATGATTGGATGTGAATATCTATGGTTTCTAAATTTATTAATCATAGAATTACTAGGTTAGCGTTACAAATATCTGCACTTTTATTAATCTATGGGTCTTTGCGTCATAGATATGTGGTGTTAGTATATATAAGATATTTAATGCTATTTGCGGCTATTTTGGTTATACTAGATGTTATAATTTTAAAAAAATTTTCAAAATATCAATAATTAAAAGTAGATATCCAGTACCATTATTTCATGAAAAACAATATTTTACTTTTATGAAATAGTATTAAGAAAGGAATGGTATTATAAAAATGCAAAATATCATTGTCCAATTTGTGGATATATTTTAGACAATCCCTTTCCTGATTACAAGATATGTTCATGTTGTGGTAATCATGGTTCTACTGATGATGTTATTTTAAATGAAGATTTATTTCTATTTTCAGATAAAGATTTTATTACTACAAAAATAGATAAAAATAATTCAATATTGATATTAATGAGTATTTAAAGAGCTAACGAAGCCAAGGGGTAAAAAGTTAATAAACAATAAAGCTATAAGTCAAAGATTAAAAATTTGATTTATAGCTTTTACTATTTTGCTTATAATAATAATATTTTGGGAGCTTAGAATATAATACAAGTTGGGTATTAGATAAGAAAAGAAGCAAATTCTCTATAAAAAGCTATTTGCTATTTACCATACAAATGAATCAATTAAAAATTATCAATAAAATTTCTTAGTGTTTTGGAAATCTTGAACAATCATTAGAGTTTCTCCAAAGCGTTGAAAATGAACAACTTCTCTCTCACGGAGAAACTTTAAAGCATCGGTTACGCTTGGGTCATCACTTATTTTAATCAAGCTTTCATAAGTTGCACGAGCTTTTTGTTCGGCAGCCATATCCTTCAAAGTGAGATTAAAAAGGAGTGCCTATTATTTACCAATGAGCAAGTTCATTAGTTCCAACATGTTATCAGTGATAAAAAATATATTTATGTTAATTTTTAAAAAAGAAAGTAAATGAAAATATTATATTGTAGATATGCTGATATAGAACATAGTAAGCAGTAATAAACATTAGAACTAAAGCCTCCTATATTGATACCTAGAGTTAATATAAACAACATGGAGGTAGTTTAAGTTTATTGTATAAAATGAAAGACATTCTTGTTTGTTTTATATTTTATCATATGTAGAATATAAATTTTTATATTTTTTTTAACGTTTCATTTACTTTTGTCAATATAGAACTTATGTGTTTTAATGTCCCATCTACATTTACCCAGCCATCGTTCGAAGTTTTTAACTTATTGTTAATTTTTATTTTGAATTCGGGAAATACCAAAGCACCTTTTACATACCAGTAACCATTACTTATTCCATTTGATGGATATGTTCCATCTTCAGCAATTATGGTTGTTATAAGGGTGCCTCGATAAGAGAAAGTATCATACTGACACCTTTTCTTACTTATTTCTTCTCTCCAATACACCAAATCTCCAGATTTATATTCGTCTATTATTTTATATCGTACCATACATGAATGCTGAGATTCATCCATATATCTAATTCTAGTGTTTCCATTATAAATACTATCGTAAGTTAAAACTAAATTGTCACCACTCTGCCAGAAACCAGGATAATTTGATGAATAGTTAAAAACATAATTAGAGGTACCTGAATAATATATAGTTGAACCACTAGATAAAGATTTCCAATTAGAAGTGCGAACATAAGAAAAACTTGAGTCAGGATTCCTAAAATTTGAATACGAATAGTTTATCTGATATTTGTTATAATAATATTTTGCCAAACTATACACCCCCTATTCATATTTAATCCATATGTCACCATTTTGCATAGCATTTACATCTGCATCTGCCTCTGACAATATTATGTTTCTTATTTGCCTAACTGTATAAGAAGTATTAGATTGAGCTTTTAATAAACCTGTTAATGAGTTGCCATTTTTTGACACTTTGTTTTTTGCTATTTCGTCTGTATAACTTTTTGCTTTTCGTTCTGCTGTATCTACTTTCTCTTGTACTTTTACGGATGTTTCTGCACCTACATCTTCAGCTGATAATACAATATCTCCTATTTTACTGTTTACACTAGTAACAGTGTTAATAAGTTTCTCATGAGCATCTTCGAGACCTGTTTCTATACGATTCAGATCTGTTTCTGACACAATGTCATTTCTGTTCCAATTTGTTTTACTTTTGTAAGTCACTATTAATTTCCCCTTTCTTGTATTGAATAAATTTATCCCTTCATATATATATGCCGATAAGAACGGCTTTTAACAACCTACAAAATAAATATTTATGAAATTCTATTTATTTTTGGAAAATGGCAAATAAACTTTTAGAAACATCTGCTGGTGCTTAAATATTGAGGAAAGCTTCAAATAAATTTGCAGATAGGATGTGTGTATTATATAATTTAATTTGCAATTTAATTTGTAGAGTATTATGAAGGGAACGTAAAACGAAAACGAGAAAATACTATTGTCCAATCTAGTGGATATATTTTAGACGATTCCTTCTGATTACAAGATATGTTTATGTTGTCGTAATCAAGGTTCTACTGATGACGTTATTTTAAATGAAGATTTTATTTCTATTTTCAGATTTTAATTACTAGAATAATAGATAAAAATAATCTTAGACAATAAAAGAAGCTATTCCAATATAGCACATAAATTACTACATTCGGTGGATAAGAGAAGGTTATAATTGGAGATTCAATAATTATAATAACAAACTTAAAGATTGGAATTCGGAAAAAGCAAAAACACAATTAAGAAATATCAATATTGATATTAATGAGGCTAACGAAGCTAGGTGTAAAAAGTTTAATAAACAATAAAGCTATAAGTAAAGATTTAAAATTTGATTTATAGCTTTTACTATTTTGTTTATAATAATAATATTTTTGGAGCTTAGAATATAATACGAGTTTAATACCGTAAGGGTATTAGATAAAAAAGAAGCAAATTCTCTATAGTAAGAGCAATTTGCTTTTAATCATACAAATGAATGAAATAAAAAAATATCAATAAAATTTCTTAGTGTTTTGGAAATCTTGAACAATCATTAGAGTTTCTCCAAAGCGTTGAAAATGAACAACTTCTCTCTCTCGAAGAAACTTTAAAGCATCGGTTACGCCTGGGTCATCACTTATTTTAATCAAGCTTTCATAAGTTGCACGAGCTTTTTGTTCGGCAGCCATATCTTCATATAAATTAGCAATAGGGTCTTCCTTAGATTGTATAAAAGCTGCAGTCCAAGGTACACCACCAGCTGTCTCAGGAAAAGGACTTCTTCCATGAGAAGCAAAGTGAGATTCAAAAGGAGTGCCTTTTATTTTGCTAATAGGTGCATTTTTAACAAGCTGATAGACAAGAGTGCCTATTATTTCCCAATGAGCAAGCTCTTCAGTTCCTATATCCGTCAAAATACCTTTAGCTTCATTAGTAGGCATACAATATCTTTGAGTTAAGTAACGTATACCAGCGGATAGTTCACCATCTGGTCCACCAAATTGTTCAAGTATCATTTGAGCTAATGTAGGGTTACAAGTATCAACTCTAACAGGGTATTGAAGTTTTTTGTCATATTTCCACACGGTTTATGCCTCCTTTAAAAAAGAGTGTTTAGTTTATAATATGTGTGGGGTGTGTACATGTGATTAATATATAATGCTTATTATAGACAAAATATAAGATATGAAATGGAGTTATTTTTATAGTACTATGCTCTACTAACTTTTTGTATTTTTAGTTTTATAAAAACTCCAATACCAATTACTACTGGTAAAATTACTTGAAAAAAGAAAGCATAGTAACTAGAAACGGCAAAAGTCCAATTAAACATTGCGTTAGCGCTAGGATATAAAAAATATGATAAGTTCAATATCAATAATGTACAAGGTGTTATGATAAAGTTGGTAGATTTCATTTTAAATAAAGTTACAATACCGTTCACCAAACCTATAAGACATAAACAACATTTTATAAATATAGTGATTAAAATATTCATCGTAACTAATACTTCTATCCTTTGAATAAAATCAGCAAGGCTTATTCTACGACTAGCATCATGTGAAGGAAATAGAGCATCTATATATTGTTTGCCCATAAAACAGGTTTCTGAAAATGTCATAAAAAACAGAAAAATACCCGATAGGAATAATGACCAAGTAAGTATTTTAGTAGAGTTTTTAGGGTTTTTAAAAATAGGACAGACAAGCGTTATAATTATCAATTCGCCAAAAGGGAATGTAATCACACTAAAAGTACTTTTTAATATAGGCATAATACCGTTGTATAAAAAAGGACGTACATTATTAAAATCCATAGATGGCGCTGCAAACAACATAGACGAAAAAGCGACAAAAGTTACTATTATAGTACCTGAGATAGAGAATCTACCCAAAACTTGTATACCACTTTTTACTCCAAAAAGGCATAATAAGGATAAAAGTCCCATGATTACTATAAGTGGTGTTTTTGAAAAAGAAACAACTACAAGAAATACACCCAAATTTCTGATAATCAAAGCTGCTAAATGTAATGCATACCATATATATAACAAATTTATAATGCTGCCAATGATTTTACCAAAAACGAATTCATTAATACCAAAAAGACTCTTATCAGGAAAAAGAGATATCAATTTTGCATATAGCATTATTATAGGAAAAGAGAGAAATAATGCTATCCCAACAGATATCCAAGAATCAATCCCAGCAGATTTATCAGTTCCTAATATAAAAGTGCTACCTAAAACAAATAAGTACATTATACAAATACCTTGTTTATCAGTAATAAATTGTTTGATATTAATCACCTCATTAGTACAAATATGTATACTGCATTTATTTTTATATTAATCGGCACTAATTATTCACATTATACAGTTATAAATAAAACTAGCCTTTAACTGGTATAGTTAAAGACTAGTTTAAACATAGAGTATATTTTATTATAGACATATAATTCGAGAATTTATAGTAAGATACTGAATTACCCATGTAAATATATAAATTTATAATGTTATCAGATTCTCCAAAAGCTTAGTTTTTTCCTTACACATAGGTGTCACATTTTTAAGTCTATATTTTATATTTAAAGATTTATATTTATGAACACCTAATGTATGATAGGGCAATAGCTCAACCTTTACTACATTTTTAAATTCGTTTATCATTTCGTTCATGTTTTTAATGTGATTAGTTTCATCAGTTATATCCGGAATTATAACGTGCCTTATCCAAACTTTAGTATTAGATATATCTAAAGCTTTTTTGAATTTATACAATTCGTTTATATCTCCTAAAACAAGTTTTTTGTATCCTTTTTTAGAACTGTGTTTTAAATCAAGTATAACTAAATCTACATACTTTAATATTTTTTCATAATCTCCAGTACCAAAACCAGAGGTATCTAAAGTTGTGTGAATGTTGTTATCTTTGCATAATTTAAAAAAACTAATTAGAAACTTACTTTGCAATAGAGGTTCTCCACCTGAACAAGTTATCCCACCACCTGATTTATCAAAATAAGCTTTAAACCTTAGTACTTTATTAAGGAGTTCTTGAGGTGTCATATCAATCCCCTTATTTATATCCCAAGTATCAGGGTTATGGCAATATGCACAGCGAAGACGACAGCCCTGAAAAAATACTACACATCTTATACCTGGGCCATCATTTAACCCCATGGTCTCAATCGAATGAATTTTTCCTTTAATACACATATTTATCACATCATTTTATGGAATGTTCTACTTATAACTTCTAATTGCTGAGCTTTTGTAAGTCTATTGAAATTTACTGCATAACCAGACACTCTAATTGTAAGTGTCGGATATTTATGTGGATTTTCCATAGCGTCAATCAATGTCTCTTTATTTAAAACATTTACATTGAGGTGAAACCCTCCTTTTTCAAAATATCCATCAAGAATATATTTAAGGTTGTTGATTCTGTCTATTTCTGTATTTCCTA
The DNA here is from genome assembly GCA_029227815.1 of Clostridiaceae bacterium M8S5. Lineage (GTDB taxonomy): Bacteria > Bacillota > Clostridia > Tissierellales > MCWD3 > Abyssisolibacter. The sequence continues at coordinate 719,524 of CP118523.1, forward strand.
AAGCTTCAGGAATTATTGAAAATGTATTTGAAACACCATCTTGACACCATTGTCTGTACGGTATTTTAGATACAGTATTTAAAGATGCTAAAGCACCATTTTTATCTCTACCATGCATTGGATTTGCTCCAGGAGCAAAAGGCTCTCCAACTTTTCTACCATCTGGGGTTGAACCGGTCTTCTTTCCATATACTACATTCGAAGTAATAGTCAATGCTGAGAGGGTATGCTCTGCATTACGGTAAGTTGCATGTTTTTTTAGCTCATGTGTGAATTTTTTTACCACCTCTATAGCTATATCATCTACTCTGTCATCATCGTTACCATACACAGGAAAATCTCCATCTATGTTAAAATCATAAGCTATACCATCGTCATTTCTAACAGGTGTCACTTTAGCATATTTAATAGCACTAAGACTATCTGCGACAATAGAAATACCAGCTATTCCAAAAGCCATGAATCTATTGATTTCTGTATCATGTAATGCAAATTGACCTGCTTCATATGCATATTTATCGTGCATGTAGTGTATAGTATTCATAGTATTTACATATAACTTTGCTAGTGATTCAAGTACTTTCCAGTAGTTTTCTTTAACCTCATTGTAATTTAATATATCACTATCTATTTTGTTAATATTGTCAATGACTTTTATCCTTTTACCATATTTGTCCAATTTTAATTCGTCGATACCACCATTTATTGCATATAGCAGTGCTTTTGCTATATTGGCTCTTGCTCCAAAGTATTGGCTTTGCTTTCCTATTTGCATTGCAGATACACAACACGCTATAGCATAATCATCTCCGTATATAGGTCTTATAATATCATCATTTTCATATTGTAATGCATCTGTTTTAATTGACATCATAGAGCAGTACTTTTTAAAATTTTCTGGTAGCTTTTCAGACCATAAAATTGTCATATTAGGTTCAGGAGCAGGGTCTAAATTAGTTAACGTATGTATAAACCTATAAGTAGTTTTTGTAATCTGATGATTACCATTTTCCCATAAACCACCTATTGCTTCAGTTATCCAATTAGGATCTCCTGCAAACAATTCGTTATATTCTGGAGTTCTAAGATTGCGAACTAGTCTCAATTTTATAATAAATTGATCAATTAATTCTTGTGCCTGTCGCTCATTTAAAATATCTTTTCTTAAATCTCTTTCAATATAACAGTCTAGGAATGTAGTATTTCTTCCTAATGACATTGCTGCTCCGTTATTCTCCTTAACAGCTGCAAGATATCCAAAGTATAAAAATTGTACCGCTTCATTTGCATTTTTTGCAGGACATGAGATATCTACTCCATAGCTATTAGCCATAGTCTTCATGTCGTATAATGCTTTTATTTGACTAGCTATTTCTTCTCTTGTTCTAATATTTGATTCATCAGAAACATCTGAATACTTTATAAAGTCTTGATATTTACAATCTATTAAGAAATCTATACCATACAAAGCTATACGCCTATAGTCTCCGATTATTCTACCTCTACCATAAGCATCAGGAAGACCTGTTAATAGCCCAACAGATCGTGCTAACCTACTTTCTTTTGTATAAGCATCGAATACACCTTGATTATGAGTCTTTCGGTATTCATTAAAATGTTTTGTGATATCTTGATTCATATCATATCCATAACCTTTTAAAGAACTCTCTACCATTCTCATACCGCCATAAGGGTTTATTATTCTTTTAAGAGGTATATCTGTTTGAAAACCAACAATTACTTCATTTTCTTTATCTAGATATCCTGGACTAAAATTATTAATGCCTGATAGCTTATTTAACTCTATATCAATTACACCTTTTTCTATTTCTTTTATTATCAACGTTTTTGCTTTTGACCATACTTTATCTGTTTTATCAGATATTTTTGCTAAAAAATCACAATCCCCATTGTAAGGAGTATAGTTTTTGATTATGAAATCTCTTACATCAATATTTTCTTGCCAATTTCCACCGTTGAATCCGTCCCACTCTTTTTTTAACATAAAAAATACCTCCTTGTTTAAAATCAAGTCAGGTATCTACAAACATAGACCACCTAGACTTCTGCCCAGACGGTCGACATTATTTATTAAAATCACACTCCATGTGGTCTGTTCCACTTCCGTCAGTTGTGTGATTATGCTCTTGTTAATTTAGCGTCTTAAATTATTAAACAGCAAATCTGTTTATAAATATACTAGCAAGTTGTTTGGACTATGTCAAGCAATTTAGAAAACTTTATTTAAATTAATAGTAACTCAAACGAATGAAAGAGCAACTAACTATATTAAAAGATGGTGTTTAATAAAATTTAAAATTTCTAGACAAATTAGAAAAAATGATATACAATAAAAATACTATAATTATACAAATTAGAAATAATTTAACACAATCATACAGAGGAGGTGAAGAAATGAAAAGACTTAATAAAAAAAAGGTTATGAAGATATCGCTATACGATCCTATAGTAAGTGGCTGTCGTTGCTCAATAACAAACATGGATAGATTAGACGAACATGAATTAGCACATCATTAAAATACATATAAACTAATGATCGGAGAGACAGGGGTTGTCTTATATTTATAATTATTACACTATACTTAAACTATAATATTCGTTAAACTAAAATTTAAGTAATGTATATTAGGGTGTCTATTCTAGACACCTTTTATAATGACCATAACAAATAATGAGAACACAACAATTTTAACGCTCACTCTTTTAGATAGAATATCCACCTAAAAAAATGTTAGTTCGACTCAATATGATATCAATGACACCATAGAAAATCTTAGCTCGACTTAATATGATAGTTTCCTACCATAAGAAATCTTCCCACTGAAAAATGAATTTTCTTAGGCTGACTCGTACGTACCCCTCATCTGTGAGGAATACATACAAATCGTGGCTCAACCATCATGTCCTCATCTCTAGTATTATAAGAAATAACATTATAAATTATTCATCAATTTATCTTCTAGAAAAGTTTATTTCCCAAGGCCATGGAGAGGATATATATTGATAAGGACACGGGCTCATATCTTCATTAGATAACGGGCCATATTTACATACGTAATTATATCTTAAATGCATACATTTTTGAGTAAGAGAGTTATGAAGTTCTATTGCATCTTTATCATTCGGATGAGTGTCTAAAAATAAATTCATTTCTAGTAAGCTAAAATCAATTTCCATCAATCTCTTTAAGTCTTCCTTTTGACAAGTATTCATAATAATCACCCTTTATATGTTTTTTGCCCTACTAGAGCATATTATTTATATATTGAAAAAACTTATCGGTGTTTATGTTTATATGGCATATATAGTTCGGGGAATAAAGTACCATTTTTTAGAGCATGTTCAGGCGAGTATATATTGCCTAACATCTGAAATGGTACATATGCATGTGCTAATTTGTATTCATGACTTTTATCAAAACTATACAAATTAAGTACCTCCTTAAAATATTATTTATAATATTTTACGCTTGATAGTTACAAGTGTGAATTAAACAATAATATTATTAGTATGAAATTTATATTTGTAACACTTTATAAGTTGACAAATCATAAAAATAATCATAATATTGCAATATAAAGATTGATTAGTGAGGAGATTGTTATGAAAGATATAGATATAGAAATGATGGAGAAAAAAGCAGAGATATTGAAAGCAATAGGACACCCTATTAGATTATGTATAATAAAAGGATTATTAGAGCATAGTGGGTGTAACGTTTCGTTTATGCAAAACTGTTTAAAGGCTCCGCAATCAACGATTTCACAGCATATAGCTAAATTAAAAGCAGCAGGTATACTAAAAGGAGAAAGAAATGGTGTAGAAATCAGATATAAAGTTGTTGATGAAGATGTTAAAAGAATAATAGAGATTTTGTTTTAAAAATCTTGAAGTATATAGAACTCTAATATGAAATTTCTATAAATAATCTAGAATAGCATTAAAATCTAGAAATTTAGTGGTTATGTAATATTATTTTATTATTTACATGATATAATATAAAGAGATTGTTTAACAATTAAAACAAATAGAAGGAGCGTAAAGAAATGATTGTTGAATCAATATTGGTTTCGTTGATAGTTGGCAAGATAAGAAAAGGTAGATTTGTTAACATTTTAAATGCATCAATAAGAGGACTGTTTTTATTTATATTTGCAGCTATATTAAAAATTAGCGCTGTAATAGCGTACAATAATGACATGTACGGTTTGGCTAAATACATAAAAGAATACTTTTTTTATGTGCAAGGGTTAGTGTATATACTAATCATAATAGGACTAATATTAAATATAAAACTCAAATCATTTGTCATAATAACAGTAGGCTTTATAATGAACATGTTAGTAGTAGCAGTTAATAAAGGAAAGATGCCAGTTTCAAAAGAAGCTGTAGATTACATAAAATCAAGCTCAAATTGTACGAATTGTATAAATGACTTATACCAGATAATTGCATTAGAATCAACAAAGATTCCTTATATAGGTAAAATTGTACCAATACCATATCCTAGCGAATTTGCAAAAATAATAAGTGTAGGAGATATCATAATAGCAATAGGAGTATTTGTTTTTATACAAAGTTTAATGCTAAGAAGAGGATTATTTTCTAAAACTACTAGTATGATAGAATTTAACTATTCAGCGAGATAATTTTTATCTTTTATTATGAAAAAGCTATCTTAATCACAGATAGCTTTTTTTAATGTATAAATAAATGTTATAATGTAACTGATATGTGGCAAAATATATATATTATTGCCACAATAATATGTAAGTAAGTATGACCTACAAGCATGTAGTATTATGATAATATATAAGTATAGCAAATCCTTATCGTATAATTTGCCTATACAAAACATGGGGTGTTAATATGACGATTTCAAATGAACGATGTGGAGAAATTTTAAAAATACTAATCAATAGACAAGAACCTATAACTATAGATGAGATCGCTAATAAGCTTAAAGTATCTAATAGAACTATCAGAAATGATATGCAAAAGATACAGGAGCTAATAAAAAACAGCAAGGACATTAAAATTATAAAGAAACCAAGAGTTGGAGTTTGGATAAACGCTAATTTAAAAGGAAAGAAATTGTTAGAATCAATAATATCTAGCAAGGATGCATACGTACAGCCGTATACATCTAGTTTGAGAAAACGTTATATTATTAAGAGATTACTATTATCTAACGATAGTGTGACAATGAAAGATTTAGGTAACGAACTATATGTAAGTAGGATAACCATATATAACGATTTTGAAGAAGTTGAAAAATGGCTTGCTAAATATAATTTAAAATTAAAAAGAAAGAAAAACTATGGAGTAGAAGTAATAGGAGATGAAATAAGCTGGAGAAAAGCAGTATCAGATCTTATTACAGATTTTAGAAAAGAAAGTAAGCAAAAAAACAACATCCATATATTGAAAGATGAACAATTTCAGGATGTATACAACCAATCACAAATTAAGATTAAAGATGTATTTAAGAATGTAGATTTAGTAAAAATTCAGTCAATATTGTTGCAAGTAGAACAAAATATGGACTATAAATTGACAGATGAATCTTACTCATGTTTAGTAATACACATTGCTATAGCAATAGAGAGGCTTAAAATAAATAAACCAGTAGAATTACCGTATGAACAAATAAACGATTTAAGTAAAAAAGAAGAGTATCAAATAGCAAGACAAATTTCAAAAAAAATAAAAGATGAATTAAGTATACAATTTACCACACCAGAGATAAGCAATTTGACACTGCATATATTAGGGTCAAAAATGCAATATAACAAAAACAACAGTGTTGATATGATAAAAAACATTGATACAAATATTATAGATTTAGCAGGCGAGATAATACTATTAATAGGAAATATATTATCAGTAGATTTCACCTCAGACAATAAATTATTTATAGGATTGGTATTACATCTTAGAACAGCTATAAACAGAATGAAGTATAATTTGAACATAAGAAATCCACTATTAAAAGATATAAAAAACAACTATCCTAGCGTATTTGGAGCATCATGGGCTTCTAGTGTATTATTTGAAAAATACTTTGGAATAAAAGTCACAGAAGAAGAAATAGGGTATATATCAATTCATATAGGAGCAGCACTCGAAAGATTAAATAAAAAGACTAGAGTAGTTATAGTATGTGGGAGTGGAATAGGGACAGCTGGATTAGTTGCAGTGAGATTAGAAAGAGAAATAAGTGGATTAGATATAGTAGATATTACATCAGTACATGATATAAAAAACATACGAACTAATGAGTTCGACCTTATAATATCAACATTACCATTTGAGTATCCATCAAAACCAGTAGTTCAAATTAATCCGATAGTAACACAAGATGATTTAGATATAGTAAAAAAATACCTTATCAATATTGAAAACACAAGAAGATTTAGGAAGAATAATATGTCAGAAATAAAGAATCAGCTTTTTATGCAGGAGTTAATATTGCCTAAAATAGAAGTTAGCAACAAAACAGAGCTAATAAGAGAATTATGTAACATCTTAATCAAAAAAGGATATGTAGAAAATGGTTTTTTAGATATAGCACTAGAAAGAGAAAGAATAACATCAACAGCAGTGGGAAAAGGAGTTGCAATACCGCATGGATCTCATAAGTATGTTAAAAGGCCCGTGATATTAGTAGCTACTCTAAAAGAGCCCATAGAATGGTCAAATGGAAAAGTAGACGTTGTGTTTTTATTAGCACTAAAATTTGAAAACAAAGAAGAAATTCGCTACTTTTTTAAACACTTTTATTCTATGCTTGACGATGAAACAGTGCTTAGTAGTATTAGGATAAAAAATACTTCAAAAGAAATATACGAAACGATAATAGGAAGCTATAAAATGGAGTGATAATATGAATATAATAGCAGTTACAGCATGTCCATTGGGGGTAGCAAACACCTATATGGCTGCCGAAGGATTACAAAGAGCAGCTAAGGAATTTGGATTTAATATCAAAGTAGAAACACAAGGATTTATGGGTATAGAAAATGAACTAACAATAGAAGATTTAAGTAATTGCGATGTTGTTATACTTACAAAAGATAAGAATATAGACAAGATGGATAGATTTAAAGATAAAAAAATAGTATATATTACAATATTTGATGCTATTAGAAATTCGCATAAAATATTAAAAGATTTAAAAAATAATCTGAAATATTCATAACCAAAAATGACAATAATAAGATATATACAGTCACATTTAGGCTGTTTATAATATAAATATTCAAACTTGGATGAAAAGAATATAATATAACAAATTTTTAGGGGGTCACAAAAATGTATAAAGTAGAAGTAGTATTAAAAAATGAGACAGGTTTACATGCTAGACCAGCTAGCATGTTTACAAAAGAAGCTTCAAAATATGAGGCAGATGTAAAGATAGTGAAAGCTGGGAAAGAGTACAATGCAAAAAGTATCATGGGTATACTTAGTATGGGTGCAGTGAAAGGTGATGTTATAACAATTATCGGCGAAGGAAAAGAAGAAAAAGAAGTAGTAGAAGCATTGAAAAAGTTAGTTGATAGCAACTTTGGCGAGTAGAAAGCAGGCAGTGTGGAAATTGATTAGATAATCACTTTTCTGCACAGCGAAAGGAGAGTAAGTTATTATGAAAGGTATTGGAGCGTCACCGGGTGTTGCTATTGGGCAAGTTCTGATAAAAGACGAACAACAGATAAAAATAGTAAAAACACAAATCCAAGATGTACAAGAACAGATAGATAAACTAACCCAAGCTAGAAAACTTGCAAAAGAGCAAATAGAAGAGCTCCATAAACTAGCACTAAAAAATATGGGTGAAAACGAAGCTCATATATTTGAAGCTCATATGATGATAATAGATGATCCAGAGTTTTTTGGGCAAGTTGAGGATTATATTAAATCAAACAAAGCTACAGCAGAATATGCATTAGATAGTGTGGCAAACTCATTCATAGAAATATTTAAGAATATGGATAATGAATATATGAGAGAAAGAGCGTCAGATATAGAGGATGTAACTAGTAGAATAATAAAAAATGTATTAGGTATAGAAATAATTAATTTTTCAAGTCTAGACAGAGAAGTTATAATAGTTGCAAAAGATCTAACCCCTTCAGACACAGCATCAATGGACAAAGATAAAGTAATAGGATTTGTAACAGAAATAGGAGGGAGAACTTCTCATTCTGCAATAATGGCAAGGACATTAGAAATACCTGCAGTAGTTGGAGTTGAAGGAATTTTAGGCAATGTCAAAAACAATGATACGATAGTTTTTGACGGTGAAAAAGGAGAAGTATACATTAACCCTCAGGAAGAAATAGTACAAGAAGCTAGAGATAAGAAAGCTGAGTATGATGAGTACAGAAAAATGCTAGAGCAATTTAAAGGAAGACAAAGTGTATCAAAAGATGGAGTAAAAGTAGAGCTAGCAGCAAATATTGGTACTCCAGATGATTTAGAAGGTGTTCTTAGAAATGATGCAGAAGGAATAGGACTATATAGGACAGAGTTTCTTTACATGGATAGAGACAAATTCCCTACAGAAGAAGAACAGTTTAGTGCTTACAAAGAAGTACTACATGGAATGGATAATAAACCAGTAGTCATCAGAACTCTAGACATTGGTGGAGACAAAGAATTAACATATATGAAACTACCAGAAGAAATGAATCCATTTCTAGGATATAGAGCTATTAGACTTTGTTTAGATAGAGTTGATATATTCAAAACTCAACTAAGAGCATTGTATAGAGCTAGTATCTATGGAAACTTAAAAATAATGTTTCCTATGATATCAAGTATAGAAGAATTAAGGAAAGCCAAGGCGATAGTAGAAGAGGTCAAAAGCGAATTAAAAGATGAAGGCATCCAGATAAGTGAAACAGTACAAATTGGTATGATGATAGAAATACCAGCTACAGCTATAATATCTGATATGTTAGCCAAAGAAGTAGATTTCTTTAGCATAGGGACAAATGACTTGATACAATATACAACAGCAGTAGATAGAATGAATCAACAGATATCACATCTATACAATCAGTTTCATCCAGCATTACTAAGGCTGATAAAAATGACTATAGAAAATGGTCACAAAGAAGGTATTTGGGTAGGTATGTGTGGAGAAGTTGCAGGAGATCCAAAGTTAGTACCAATATTACTTGGTTTAGGCCTTGATGAATTTAGTATGAGTCCAATATCAATATTAAAAACGAGAAATATAATATCCAAAATATCAAGAGAAGAAATGAAAAAGCATGCCCAGCAAGTAGTAATGTTACCAACTGCAGAAGAAGTAAAAAAATATATAGAAGAAAATATAATAATATAGATTAGTTAAAAAAACTCATAGTAACATAAAATATGAGTTTTTTTATATGCAAAAAAGTTAAAAATATTGAATCTGAAAATAAAATATGTAAAAAATGGGAACAAAATAAAGTGATTAAATATCACTAATATAATTACTAAATCTAAACGTATGTATCAAATCATGATACTAAAGATTAATTAATTCATCATTTTAGCGTCAATTACAAAGTGAATAATTGTAGTGAGGAGGTGAAAAAATGAAAAAATTAAAAAAATCACTAAAGGGAGAATATACATTATTTGTAGCTACTGTCTGCCCATGTGGGTGTCGTCCAGCTGACGAACATATAGATAATAAAATATATATTTTATATCAAGCAACATAGTTAATAATAACAATTATATGATTTTTTCAATTATATAATATGAGTCAAATTATAAAAAGAAAAAGGAGGTGAAAAAATGAAGAATCTAAAGAAATCAAAAAAAGCAGAATATACATTATATATTGCAGGTGGATGTTCATGTGGATGTTGGCCTTCTAAAGAAAGAGTAGATAACAAATTAAGTGATTTAGAGGATGAGTATCATTAGAAAGTACTAAAAATAGATATATATCGGACAACCTCATTTAAAAAAGGTTAAAGTGTAAAAAAATTATTAAATATAAATTATCTTAAATGACGAAAGGGTGTAAGCTAATATGAAAAGTTTAAAAAAATCAAAAAAAGTAGAAAATACATTGTTTGTTAATATTGATTGCTTCTGTGGATGTTGGCCTTCTAATGAAAGGATAGACAATAAACTAGAATTATTGTGGAAAGAAGCAGGGGTTTAAGTTTAAGTAAAGGGATGTTTAATAACATTCCCTTTTAGATTGGTGACAAAGTCATCAAGATAGCAGATTGTAGAAAAAGCACAAGTTCAAGGCGTGTTAAAATTGAGTAGCAGAGCTTACTTAGAGGTAAGTGAGCAACGGAAATTTTAACTACAACGCAGAAATTGGGCTTTTGTCTACAGTCTGAAAGGGATGTTTAATAACATTCCATTTTTTATCATGGAACAAAAAACATTTGGTAGTAATCTTATTAATGTAAATAAAAATTGAACCCTAAATATACTAACTATAATGTAAACTCTGCTCCTAAGATAATTCCAAAGTAAAAAATAGTTTAAAAAAATAGGTAATTAAACGGATAGAAGTCTGCCATCTTTTCCATAAGTGGAAAATAATACGTAAAATGCTTGCTTCTATTATTTTTTTACAGTAAAATATAATTAACGATAAATAATGGAAGTAAACTTGATCGGAACATAATATTTATTTAAGTTTATAGAGAATTAAAGTGTCAAAAAAGGACGGTATATTTATTGGAGCTTCCTTGCCAAAACAAAAGAGGTAAGTAATAGCTCTTTTTGTGTAAAAAATATCAAAAAAAGTGATTAATTTTGGAACAAAAACAATTATTAAATTATCATATAACTATAATAAAAGGCCGGCGCGGAATTTTCGAAAAAATCAAATTATTACAAAACAAATCGAAAATAAAAAATTAGTTCTTGTCCAGTATGTTGGAGCTCAAGGATTAAGTTAATGATTGTTTTGATGCTTAAATTAAAAATCATACTATTTTTTGACATAAGATACGTCATAAATTAACAAATGAGGAGGTGAAAATGTGAAAAAATTGAAAAAGTCAATTAGAAAATCGGAACTAACAGTAATAGCAAATCATTGCCCATGTGGATGTTCTGGTGGATATATGATTTCGTATGTTGAATCTAATATTCCGAGCTTATAACATTAAGAATAGCTAATAAAAATATATACGAGTAAATAATCAGTAGAAAGTCACTGATTATTTACTTATATATAATTTAAATTATACATAACAAAAGAACATAATATAAGGAGGATGATAAAATGATACCAAAATTACCATTCATACATACCTTTAAAACAAGAGGTAGAAAGTATGTATACGATGTAAATACCAATACAATATTGAGTGTTGCAGATGATGTATACGAGTATTTAAACACAGGAATAAAAAAGAACGAAGAAATAAGCGATGATTTAAAAAGTAAAATAGAGAAGTTAGTAGACCAAGGATTTTTATCAGAAAAGAGAATAAAAGAAATAGAGCACCCATATAACGAATTATTACCACATTCATTAAGATACAGACTAAACACAGTTACACTACAAGTAACACAAAGATGTAATTTGAGGTGTAGTTACTGTGCATATTCTGGTAAATACGAAGGAAGAACACATGCTGATTTGGACATGGACTTTGAAACAGCAAGAAAGAGCATAGACTTTGTATTAGAAAATTCTAGTGAGTCACACATATTAAGTATAGGTTTTTATGGTGGAGAGCCACTACTTAAATTTAAGCTCATCAAGCAATGTGTAGATTATTTAAAACAAAATGCAGAGGGAAAAGAAATATTATTCCATATGACTACAAATGGAACATTATTAAGAGGGGAAATACTAGAATATTTAGTAGAAAACAACTTCAAGTTATTAATAAGCATAGATGGTCCACAGGAAATACATGATAAAAACAGAGTATTTGCTGCAAATGGCAAAGGAACATTTAAAGTGATAATGGATAACATAAGAGAAATGAATAAAATGTATCCAGAGTATGTAAAAGACAAAATAAGCTTTAATGCCGTGCTAGATGGAACAACAGACTTTAGCTGTACAAAGAAATTCTTTGCAGACTATGAAGAAATAAGTGATCTAAACGTAAACACAAGTTTCATATCAGACAAATATGCAAAAGTAAACTTTGATATTTACGAAAAATACAGAATTCAGTACAACTATGAGAAATTCAAAGTAATATTGAGTAAAGTAGGAAAGCTAGATAAGAAATATACATCAGATTTATTTGAGAGTCAGTTTGCAAGACTAAAACAAACACTTTACGAGAGACAATACAGTAAGTGTATAAATGATAAAGAGCATCCAGGAGGACCATGTTTACCAGGAGTAAAGAAATTATTTATAAACGTAGATGGAGTATTTTTCCCATGTGAAAGAGTAAGCGAAACATCAGATCCAATGATAATTGGTAATGTAGACGAAGGTTTTTACCTAGATAAAGTAAGAGCTATATTAAACATAGGGCAAATAAGCGAAGATGTATGCAAGAACTGTTGGGCATTTAGATTCTGTACAATGTGCTGTTCAGCAGCAGACGCAATAACAGAATTATCAAGAGAGAAAAAAGTAGAGGGCTGTCCAAGCGTAAGATATAATGCAGAAAAAGAGCTAGAAGAACTATGTGTATTTAGCGAGTTTGGATGTAACTTTAATTCAGATATAACATTCGCAGCGGTATAAAGGAAGGAGTGAAAAAAATGAGAGCGATAATATATCCATTTAGTAGTGAAACAGTGTATTTTATTAGAAACAAAAAAATGATAAAAGACTACGAGGTTGTAGGAGCAGTTGCACCTAATGGTTGGGGATTTAAAAACAAAGATGCAGGTTATGCAGATGGAGGACAAGATACAAATATAAGAATAAAAGATAACTTTGAAGATATAGAGTTTGATGTGGCATTTTTAGTAGATTCAAAGTTAGATTTAGAATTTGATTACATGTACTCACAAATAGAGAAGATAACAAAAAAGAACAAAGAGATAATAAATCTTAGAAGGTTTAAAGATGAAGAGCTAAAAAAGATAGAAGAGTTATGTAAAAAAACAAATACAACATTTAAGAACCTATTAGGCAAAAAATACAAATTACCAGATGTACCATCATTAATAGATATATCAATACCTGTAATATTTGTAGCAGGATTAGCAGATAGAACACATAAATTTGACATACAGTTAGCACTAAGAGAAAACATTATGAAAAAAGGCTACAGAGTATCTCAAGTAGGAACTAAAAATGGATGTGAATTATTTGGATTTCATTCATTCCCAGAATTTATGTTTGATAACACAATAGAACAAGAAGAAAGAATAAAAATGTTTAACCTATTTGTAAAAAGCATAGAAGTAATAGAAAAACCGGATGTGATAATAATAGGCGTACCAAGAAGCCTAATGCCAGTATGTAAGAAGATACCAGATGGATTTGGCTGTATGGGGTATATGGTATCAAATGCAGTAAAGCCAGATGCAGCAATAGTAAGTCTCATGTACAACCATTACAAAAAAGAAAATATACAAGAAATACAAAATGTGTGTAAATATAGATTTGGATTTGAAGTAGATTGCTTTAATATAGCAAACAATCAATTAGATCATCAAGATTCATCCTTTTTCTTGAACAAGCTTTATACGGTAATAGATCATAAATATATAGATGAGCAAATCAAGAAAGAGTATAGTAAATATCAAGTTCCATTCTTTAACGTACACAATGAAGAAGACAAAGAAAAAATGGCAGATTATCTAATAGATGTATTAGCAGGAGAAGAATTTATAGAAGATGTACTATAAAAGAAAATGCCTAAAGGCAAAATAAAAGGAGGGAGCAAATTGACACAGGCATGTCAGGTAAGCAAAAAAGAAGATTACACTAAGAGGTTAAATAAGATATTCATAGAAAGATTTGAATTTGATTATGATAAATTTGAAAACAAACAAGAGTACTATGACAAGCATTTCTTAGGATCAGATATAAGACTTTCACCAATGGATTTATTATATTTACTAACAGACATAGAAGAAGAGTTCCAGACAAACATAAAAGAAGAAGACATAGCAGAAGGTAAAATATCTAGCTTCAATAGCGTTCTAGAAATACTCGAAAATCAGGAAGAAATGAAATGAAAAAGAACCACATAGTGGTGATAGATGATGGGGTGAATGAGAGATATTTTAACACATCTCTCATTCATAATTTACTGGTTAATGATGAAATGAAGCTAGTAAAAAGAAAAAATGACTATAATCAAGATGAAATGAGTCATGGAACAACATGTGCTGGAATAATAAAAAAATATGCAAAACACGAAGTAGATTTAAGTAGTATAAAAATACTAAGTAACAAAGGAGATGGCAAACTAGATAAGCTAATAATAGCAATGGAGTGGTGTATAGAAAACAAAGTAGATATAATAAATCTAAGTATGGGGACAGTTTATTATAAGGACAAAAAAGAAGCAAGTAAGATAATAAATAAAGCAGTAGAAAAAGGAATAACAATAATAGCAGCTAACAAAAACGCAAGAGTAATAACATATCCATCAGTGTTCATTAACGTAATAGGGGTGAAATGCGACAGGACACGAAAACTACAAGAAGGCGAATATACATACGAACTTGAAGCAGAGGATGGGATAAACATAACAGCATGTAGTATTCATAAAATGAAGAATTATCTAGAAGAAGAGCCATTCATACAAAACTGCAATAGTTTTGCAACACCAATGATAACAGCAATAGTAAGTGATTATATTGCAAATAATAGTAAAGCAGATTTAAAGGAAATAAAGAAATTTCTATATAACAGTTCAATGGGTAGTGAAAAAAATAAATACTACGAATCTTATATAGATCTTAATTGGGTTAAAAAACCATTGATAATAACAGATAACAAGAAAATAAAACCAAAATTCTTTCATCCAGTGGAGATAATAGAAATAAATAAAACACAAGATAAGCAGAAACAAATATTGGAGATAGTCAGAGGAAGAGTAGAGAAAATAATAGATCTAGATTCAATAATAATAGATATAAAAGATTTAACCAAAAAAGAAAAGATAGA
Organism: Clostridiaceae bacterium M8S5; assembly: GCA_029227815.1. Lineage (GTDB taxonomy): Bacteria > Bacillota > Clostridia > Tissierellales > MCWD3 > Abyssisolibacter. The sequence goes on from CP118523.1 coordinate 734,624, forward strand.
AATATCAAAAGAAATATGCAATCTAATGAAAGCACCAATAATAATAGAAAAACAGAACTCAATCAAAGAAGTACAGATAGAGTCAAATCAACCAGTGTATTTCAACAGTACGAATATAAAGCTAAGTATAAAAAAGAGAGAAGAAATACCGCAGATAATAATAAAAGGAAAAAACGAAGAATATATACTAGAAGTACTAAATGAATTAGGAAGTTACTTTAAAGAAGATGGGTATAACCCAACAATAATGACAAATAGTAGATATAGCCTTTATTACGATTTTAGAAACTTTGATGAGAAGAAAGTAGAGCATCTAGAGAATTTAGAAGATGTAATAGAGCTATATAACGGAGATATTGGGATAATAGGAGTAGTAACTGATGATAACTCATATTATATGATGGATGAAAAACTTGATTTCGACGTGTATATATTAGATAAAAAAGATAAATTATATGAAGAATATCATCAAAAGATGAAGAGAGAAGAAAAAGATATGCTAGTACTAGAGTTGAAAAAGACAGAAGATATAAAGAGTTATGCACAAAAACTATTCGATACTATAGTGAACTTTTATGATACAGAAGATAACGTAATCGAAGCTTAATACAAAATTGTAAGTATGTGCAAATCCAAAAAAGTATTTAAAAATGGCACATTTTTAAATAACAAAAGAAGAAGGGGGGAAATGTCATGACAATGAAGCACTTCAAGAGCTATAAAGCACAAAGTAACTGGCCATCATGCTATAAGTTATGGCATGCCATGAAGTAGTTGCTCTACCAGAGCCTTATTAGTAGTTTGTTATAAATTATATTCTAGAATTTTATATCTTTATTAGTGTGATTGTCGGAAAAAGCCAAATAAAGGTAAGAGAGGGAGTAGAAATAATTGAATTTCGCTCCCTTTTTATATATTTCTATTGTAAAAAAATTCAATAATAAGTATATTGAATAATTTAAAATACCAAGATGATCTATTTAACCCTAAAGGTAGATAAAGGAGGAATAGATTTTAGTAGACTTTTAAATTAGTAAAATAAAAAAATGGCAATGAAGATAACCCAATTATGAAGCATGCTTATAATTATATATATAAGCTAACATTTTACACCCATATTAGGCAATTATAAAAAATATAACAAAATATTATAAAAAAAGGCAAAATATCTATTATTTTACGAACAAAAATGGTATAATATATACAGAATAACAAATGGCACATACGTAAAATATGAGAGGAGGGAAATGATATGACAATGAAGCATTTTAAAGGCTATAAAGCACAAAGTAATTATCCATCATGCTACAAAAAAATAATGATATGCCATGAAGTAATTGCATTAGCAGAGCCATATTAGTAATTTTGCAATAAGTTATATTTTAGGTGTACTTTATATTGTTTACTTCATAGGGGCTATTGCACTAAAAATTAGTGCATAGCCCCTATTTGCGTATTAAAAATACAAAAAGCCATTGATTCAATAGAAAAAATGACACGATATATACAATATAACAAATAAAACATACCAAAGACATGTAAATATAAAACGTTTTGCAAAGTATAATACACCTAAAAAATTTTCACCATGTACTTATAATTTCTTTTGCACAGGTGTGATAGCTTTAGTATAGCAATTTAAAAATTTGGTGCATAGATGATAAAAAATTATAAATATTAGAAAAAGAACAGACTTAATTGTATTATGAAGATTAAAAACACATTTATCCTTTAAATTATGAAAAAGAGTCCTGATAATAAAGGTATGAAGATTAAAATAAGAGAGCCTATTATTTGCTCGAAATAGAGAGAATTTTATTATTTTAAACATTGAACACTTGAGTTAACAATTTTGAGACTAAAAGGCTTATTTTTTGAGCATAAATCTTGCCATTATGATTATAATAATATTATTAATATGGAGGTGTTAATGATGGAAGATAATATAAATAGAGAAAACATAGTACAAGAAATTAAATGTATAAATGATAATAACTTTAGCAATATAGAGCATGTAAATAATATAGAGTTATTATTAGTATCAAATAACAATAGTAGAACCAAAGATCAAGATGTAAGCGAAATATTCAATGAACTAAAAGATAAAGTGGAAGAAATAACAACTGCTACTAATGAAATATTACAGAGTCTAGGGGTAGATGATGAGTTGTAATAGATGATCAATTAGGGGATTATTCCATTCAGACTGTAGAAGATAGCCAAACTTCTGTGTTGGTGTTAAAATTTCCGTTGTTTTCTCATCTTTAGCAAGTTAGGATACACAATTTTAACATCCCCCACTTAAACTCTTACTACAGCTATAAAGAGGCTTTGTCTTTGATCTATAGGGGATACCCCCTTTTTTTATTTTGAATAAAGATAATTATTGTAAAAGGATGTAATAGAATTGTAAATTTTGTTGGATTTTTTTGGCTAATATTAAATCTTAAAAAATAAGCTTCAATTAGTTGATTTTATACAAATTAAAGAATATAATTTATGTATACGTTAAGGTTTAAAGTTGTAAAAAAGGAGAATGATATGAGTAGATATAGAAGAAATAACAAAAGAAGATATAAGGGTGTAAGTAAAGGTTTTTATATGATTGTATTTATAGCACTTGTTGGGATATCGATATTTGCATATAACGGACTGACGAGCTCTGCAGAGAAGAACAATCCAGCAAAAACGAAAGAACAATTAGCGCAGCAAAATAATGACAATAACAAACCACAAGAAAATATAATAAAAGAAGCCACAATACTAGCTGCAGGAGATATAATGTTTCATACTACACAGCTTAAAGCAGGATATGATGCTAAAACAAAGACATATAATTTCGATCATTTCTTTAAGAGTATAACTCCGTATGTTAAAGAGGCGGATTTAGCTATATGTAATCTAGAAACTGTAACCGCAGGGTCTAAATATAGATATATTGGATATCCTACATTTAACACACCAGATCAAGCGATAGGGAGCATAAAAAAAGCAGGATTTGATATTTTAACAACAGCTAATAACCATTGCTTAGATAAGAAAAAGTATGGTTTAGATAGAACCATAGATGTTATAAACAAGTACAATCTAAAAAGTACAGGAACATATAAAGATGAAAAGCATCCATTATTAATACAAGAAGTTAAAGGAATCAAAATGGCTATAATGTCATATACATATGGGTGTAATGGGCTTGGCAAAACAATGAACCCAGTCGAGTTAGCAAAAATGGTGAATATAATTGATGAACAGAAAATAAAAAGTGAGATTAAAAAAGCAGAAGAAGCAGGTGTTGATTTAATAATCATGTGCATGCATTGGGGCAACGAATACAATCGCGAGCCATCAAAAGAGCAAAAAGAATTAGCAGGTAAGATGATTGAATGGGGAGTTGATGTAATATTAGGTAGTCATCCGCATGTAGTACAAGGATCAGAAATAGTAAAACATAATGGCGAAGATAAATTTATAGTTTATTCTATGGGCAACTTGATTTCAAACCAAAGAAGAGAGACTATGAATGGTATAATGAACAAAGAGTATACTGAAGATGGACTTATGGTCAAGCTAAATGTACAAAAAGATGAAAAAACAAACAAAACAATCATAAAAAAAGTAGAATATATACCAACATGGGTTAATAGATACAAAGATAATACTGGAAAATTGAATTACGATGTAATTCCTACTATAAAATATATAGAAGGTAATAGTAGTGAGTTTACAAAATCTGTGCTTTCAAGGATAAAGCAATCTCACGAGAACACTATGAAGCTTATGAAACAGAAATAGAAAATAGAGCTTTTCTCATAATATATGAGATGAGCTCTATTTATATATATAAACTGTAGGTTTTTTAAGTATAAATCAGTATGATTTTTGTCATAATCAAAGTATATAGAATATTAAAAGTTTATTACAAAAATATTTCAATATATAGGAAATATGATTTATTTTGAATATTGCTATTTTAAATATAAATTAAATATATTATAATTGAAATAAGGGTTTTTTTTAATGAGTAAACAAAAATAAGAGGTGTTAAGATGTCTTGGTTAAAAGATATAATGCTAAATATAGGTATAAAAGATTTAATAGATATATTTATAGTAGCATTTGCTATATATAAAATGTACATATTGATAAAAGAAACTAGAGCAGAACAACTATTAAAGGGAATTTTTATAATATTGTTCTTAACAAATGTAAGCAAATGGTTAGAGCTCTATACGACAAACTGGATATTAGAAAAAGGTATGACAGTAGGAGTTATAGCAATACTGATTGTTTTCCAGCCAGAGCTTAGAAGAGCACTTGAATATATAGGTAGAACCAAGTTCTTGTCTAAATCATTTATAGAGATACAAAGAGAAGAAGAAGAGCAAATGGTAGATGAAATAATTGAAGCAGTAGCGTCATTATCTAGGCAAAAAATAGGAGCACTTATTGTATTTGAGAGAGAGACAGGGCTTAATGAAGTAGTAGAGACAGGAACGAAGATAAAAGGAACAGTATCAAGCTCACTACTAATAAATATATTTATACCAAATACTCCACTACATGATGGTGCAGTTGTGATAAAAGATGACACTATAAAAGCAGCAGCATGTTTATTACCATTATCAGAAAACATGCAAATTAATAAAGAGCTAGGAACAAGACATAGAGCAGCTATAGGCATTTCAGAATTATCAGACTGTTTAGTTATAATAGTTTCAGAAGAAACGGGAGGAATTTCTGTAGCTGAAAGTGGGAGACTTATGAGATACTTGGATGTAAAAGCACTTAAAGACATACTGATGAAAACGGAAGAAAAATCAGAGATAAAACAAGGACTTATGGCTAAATGGAGGAAAAAATTATATGGAAAAAAAGAAGAAGAATAATATCCCTATAAAAATCTTAGCTGCCATATTTGCTATAGTGCTATGGTTTTATGTTATGAACGAAGTGAATCCTGTAATAGATAAAGAAATAACAGATGTAAAAGTGAACTATATTGGGCAAGATAGCTTAGCACAAGCTAATATTATGCTAATGGAACCCAAACAAGCTAGTGTAACAGTTAAAATTTCGGGTAGACGAGCTCAAATATTGAATATAGGAGGAAAAGACTTAAGCGCAGAGGTTGACCTAGTAGGATATAAAGAAGGTAGCCATAAAATACCAGTAAAAATTCTACAAAAGGGAAACTTCGACGAAATCGTAGATTACTATCCAAAAGAAATACTATTTCAATTTGATGAAATAGTAGAAGAGCAAATGCCAGTAACAATAAGAACCAAAGGTAGATGTAAAGAAGGATATATAACTGGGAAAATAACGGCAAAACCAAATGATATATTACTAAAAGGGCCTAGTAGCTTTGTTCATTCGGTTAAAAATGCTTTGACTACAGTGAATATCAGTGGAACACATAAAGACATCAAAGTAAATGTTCCAATTACCATAACAGACAAAAACGGAAAAGAAGTAAATGGAGTAACTAAAAATCCTTCGAGTATAGATGTAACTATTCCTGTTTATAAAACAAAGGAAGTACCTATAAAATTAAATACAGTAGGGGTTGTCAAAGAAGGTTATGAAATAACTAATATTACGGTAGAACCAGGCTACGTAAATATCAAAGGATATGAAGAAGATATAGACAAGGTCAACAGTTTATTAACAGAGGAGATTTCACTTAACTCTATAACAACGTCAAAAACAATAAATGATATAAAATTGATATTACCACAAGGTATTAGCTTAGTAACAAGTGATACACATATAAAGGCTAAGATTCAGATAGAAGCAATTGGTACAAAGAATTTTGAATATGCATCTAGTGAGATTAAAATAAAAAATTTAGGCAAGGATTTAAATCTTAATATCATAACTCCAGAATATGTTGTAATAACAGTTAAAGGACCACAAAGCGTATTAGATTATATTTCGAGAAGATATCTAACTCCATATATAGATGTATCAGGTTATAAGGATGGTCAACATAAAATCGATTTAAAATCAGACGATTTATATAAAACAAAAGTGATAAGTATAAATCCAAATAAAATAGAGGTGAAAATTGTTAGTACTGCAGAAGAAAGTAGTTCCGACAAAAAAGAGGATAATGAAATAAAAGATGTCATTAATAATGACAAAGATATGGAAATTAACGGAAATAAACAAAGCTTATGATATAGGATTTGGAGAGATAAAATTGAGAAAATATTTAGAGGTACTGTTAAATTCTACACGTGATGGTATGATTGCTGTGGATAGCAAAGGTATTATCACGCTTTTTAACAAAGAAGCTGAGAGGTTAATAAAAATAAAAGCAGTTACAGCACTGGGAAAGCATGTTGAACAAATAGTACCTAACACAAAACTCCCGTATATATTAGAAACAGGAGAATATCAGTTAAACAGACAGCAGACATTAATAGGAGTAGAAATAATAACCAATAGAATCCCTGTACTTGATGAGCACGAGAATATAATAGGTGCGGTTGCTGTATTCAGAGATATAACAGAAATAGTTAATTGTGCGACAGAGATAACAGGATTAAAAGAAATGAAGAGTATGTTAACAGCCATATTTAACTCTACACAGGATGCAATAACAGTAGTAGATCAAAATGGTATAAATATTATGATAAATACAGCCTATACAAAATTAACAGGGCTAACAGAAGCTGATATAATAGGTAAACCAGCAACATTTGACATAGCAGAGGGAGAAAGTATACAGCTCAAAGTATTAGACACTAAAGATATAATAAAAAATGTAAGGCTGAAAGTAGGACCTCATAAAAAAGAAGTAATAGCTACCGCAGCTCCTATAATAGTAGATAATGAACTACGAGGTAGTGTAGGAGTTTTAAAGGATCTATCAGAAGTAAAAGCACTAACAGAAAAGCTAAAAGTTGCAAAAAAAATAATTAGAAAACTAGAAGCAAAATATACTTTTGACGACATAGTAGCGCGAAATTCTAAAATGATATCAGCAGTGGAAAAAGCAAAAAAAGCTGCTACATTACCTATTACTGTGCTTTTAAGAGGAGAAAGTGGAACAGGAAAAGAAGTATTCGCTCACTCTATACATACAGCAAGTAATAGAAAATATAATCAGTTTGTAAGAGTAAACTGTGCTGCTCTTAGTGAGACCTTGTTAGAAAGTGAATTATTTGGTTATGAAGAAGGTGCATTCACAGGTGCAAAAAAGGGTGGAAAAAAAGGATTGTTTGAAGAAGCCCAAGGAGGTACTATTTTTTTAGATGAAATAGGAGATATTTCAGCAAACACACAGGTAAAATTGCTGAGAGTTATACAAGAAAAAGAAATAGTTAGAGTAGGATCGGTTAAGCCGATTAACATAAATGTACGCATAATTGCAGCAACAAATATGGATTTAGAAAAAGCTATACTAGAGGGAAGATTCAGAGAGGATTTATATTATAGACTTAGCGTTATGCCGATAACAATACCAGCATTAAGACATAGAAAAGACGAAATATACGAGCTTAGCATGAATTGTATAGAGAAGCTAAACAGAGAATATGGTAGAAGTGTACAAGATATTTCATATGAAGCGATTAATTTGCTCAAATCTCATAATTGGCCGGGAAATGTAAGAGAACTTGAAAATGTTATAGGCAGAGCAATAATAAATATGAAGTTACAAGAACAGATTATACTGCCAAAGCATATACCACACATTACTCAGTTTGAGAATATAAAAATTGCTAAAAACAATGAAAACAACGATGAAACATTGAAATTATTGATGCCTGAAGATGGCAATATAAAATCACTTAGTAGTATAACAAACAAAATAGAAAAGCAGTACATTAAGAAAGTGCTAAAGCACAATAATAACAATAAAACAAAAACTGCAAGAGACTTAGATATATCAATACGAAGTTTGTACTACAAGATGGAAAAATATAAAATAGAATAATAAAATGCAAAAAAATGCACACTCTCTAAAGGATGTGCATTTTTTTGCATGCATTATATTTCAATGCCATGATTTTATTATAAAGAAACACTAACTTTTTATTAATTTTAATTGTTAAATAAATGTAAAATGTCCTGTATAGTTGTGGTTTATCACATTGCCAATTAGTATAGTTATTAGTTGGTATATAAGTTGCATTTTAAAATAGGAGGAGGTGGAATTTTGTTTAGAAAGTATATATTAGCAATCAATCCTGGTTCGACATCAACAAAAGTAAGCGTCTTTGAAAATAATGAAAGGGTGCTTGAAAAAAAGATAAGCCATTCATCAGAAGAAATAAAGAAATTCGAGAATATAAGTGAGCAAAAAGACTATAGATTAGGACTAATAATAGAGTGGCTAAAAGAAAAAGATATAAAGTTAGCAGAGTTTAAATCAATTGTTGGAAGAGGTGGCTTGCTGAGACCTATGTCTTCAGGTACGTATATTGTAACAGATAAGATGATAAAAGATTTAGAGATAGGTATACAAGGAGAGCATGCTTCTAATTTAGGAGGTATATTGGCTAAATCTATTGCAGATATAGAGAATATTCCATCATATATAGTAGATCCTGTAGCTGTAGACGAATTTGAAGATATAGCTAGAATATCAGGAATGCCAGAAATAAAGAGAAAATCATTAATACATGCATTAAATATCAAAGCAGTAGCACATAGGTATTCAGAAGAAACAGCTACAAAATTAGAGGATATGAATTTAATAATAGCTCATTTAGGTGGAGGAATATCAGTAGCTCCACTTAAAAAAGGAAAAGCTATAGACGTAAATAATGCTAGTGAAATGGGACCATTTTCACCAGAGAGAGCAGGAGAAGTACCAGTAGGAGATTTAGTGAAAATGTGTTTTAGTGGTAAATACACGCTAAAAGAAATGAAGAAGAAAACAAAAGGAGAAGGTGGATTAACTGGATACCTTGGAACAAATGATGCAATAGAAGTAGTAAATAGAATAAAGAACGGTGACAAAAAAGCTGAGTTAGTATATAATGCGCTAGCATATCAAGTAGGAAAAGAAATAGGAAAGATGTCAACAGTATTAAAGGGAGAAGTTAAATCCATAATACTAACAGGAGGATTAGCTTACTCATCAGAGCTAACAGATTTTATAACAAAGATGGTTAGTTTCATAGCTCCAGTGAAGATATATCCTGGTGAAGATGAGATGCAAGCACTTAATATGGGAGCACTTAGGGTGCTAAATGGAGAAGAAGAAGCTAAAATTTACGAAAACGAGGTGAAATTTGATGATTAGAAATTTTACAGATATAATAAATTTGGCTCAAAAAAAAGGTTCAAAGACAATAGCAGTAGCTGCTGCACATGACAAGGAAGTATTACTAGCAGTAAAACAAGCTAATGATCTTAAAATTGCAGAAGCGGTATTAGTTGGTGACAAAGCAAAAATAATAGATATAGCTAATGAAATATCTATGGATTTAGATAAATTTGAGGTTATAGATGTACCAGATACAAAAGAAGCATCAGAAAAAGCAGTAGAGCTTATATCTCTAGGAAAAGCCCATATTGTAATGAAAGGCTTAGTAGATACGTCTATAATACTTAAAGCAGTATTAAACGAAAAGGCAGGTCTTAGAACAGGTAAAGTATTAAGCCACGTGGCAGTGTTTGATGTAAAATCATATGAGAAGATTTTATTCGTAACAGATGCGGCGATGAATATAGCTCCAAAATTAGAACATAAAAAGCAGATAATAGAGAATTGTGTTAAAGTTGCACATGCACTTGATATAGAAAATCCTAACGTAGCAGTAGTTTGTGCAAAAGAGAAAGTTAATCCTAAAATGCCAGATACAGTAGATGCTAAAGCATTAGAGGATATGAATAAAAGCGGTGAAATAACTGGGTGTACAGTAGGAGGACCTTTTGCGCTTGACAATGCTATATCTTTAGAAGCTGCTAAGCACAAAGGAATAGAGCATCCAGTGGCAGGAAAAGCAGATATACTTATGATGCCAGATATAGAAGCAGGAAATGTACTGTACAAATCATTAGTATTTTTGGCAGGAGCGCAGAATGCAGGTGTTATAGTAGGAGCTAAAGTACCTATAGTATTGACTTCGAGAGCAGATAGCGAAGAAGCAAAACTAAATTCAATAGCACTTGGATCACTAATGGCATCGAATAAATAGTAATAATATAAAGCGGAGGTGATGATATGAAGCCATATAGAATATTAGTAATTAACCCCGGGTCGACATCTACGAAGATAGCTGTATTTGACAATGAAAAATGTGTATTAGAAGAAACGCTTAGACATTCATCTAAGGAGCTAGCGCCTTATGATAAAATATATGATCAATATGAATTCAGAAAAAATATCATATTAGAAACACTAAACGAGAAAGATATCAACGTAACAAAATTTAGCGCAATAGTTGGAAGAGGTGGCTTATTAAAGCCAATAGCTGGTGGAACATATGAAGTAAATGAGACTATGATTCGTGATTTGGAAAAAGGAGTATTAGGAGAGCATGCTTCAAATCTAGGAGGAATAATAGCTCATGAGATAGCATCTCAATTAAATATTCCAGCATTCATAGTTGACCCTGTAGTAGTTGATGAAATGAATGATATAGCTAGAATATCAGGCATGCCAAAAATAGAAAGAAAGAGCATATTCCATGCTCTAAATCAAAAGGCAGTAGCAAGACGAGCAGCAAAAGAACTAGGGAAAACATATGATGAAGCTAACCTTATTGTAGCTCACCTAGGTGGAGGTATTTCAGTAGGAGCTCACAAAGAAGGAAGAGTAGTGGATGTAAACAATGCTTTAGACGGAGAAGGGCCAATGTCACCAGAAAGAAGCGGAGGACTTCCAGTTGGTGATTTGGTGAAACTATGTTTTAGTGGCAAATTTACATTAGATGAAATCAAAAAGAAAATAAAAGGTAAGGGTGGAATAGTTGCTTACCTAAACACAAATGATTGTAGAGAAGTTTCAGATATGATAGATAAGGGTAACAAAGAAGCAGAGTTGATATATGAAGCTATGGCTTATCAAGTAGCTAAAGAAATAGGTTTATGTGCAGCAGTGCTTGAAGGTAAAGTAGATGCTATAGTTATAACAGGTGGTATAGCATACGACGAGAGAGTAATTAAGTGGATATCAGACAGAGTTAGCTTCATATCTGAGATTAAAGTTTATCCAGGTGAGGATGAATTGATAGCTTTAGCACAAGGTGGGTTAAGAGTACTCAGAAAAGAAGAACAAGCTAAAATCTACAGCTAAAAAGGATGATGATAATGCATCAAGATAAACGAATTAGAATTATAACAGGACACTATGGCAGTGGCAAAACAGAGTTTTCAGTTAACTATGCACTGGGTCTAGCTAAAGTAAGCAAAAAACTTGCTTTAGCAGATTTAGATATAGTTAACCCATATTTCAGAAGTAGAGAGAAAACAGAGCTCTTAGAAAATAATGGGATAAGAGTGATATCAAGCTCATTAAAGGGCATAAATACAGATGTTCCTGCGCTTAGTGCTGCTATTAATGCTCCATTAGAAGACAAGGAGTATGATGTAATATTGGATGTTGGAGGAGACCCTGTAGGAGCTAGAGTGCTAGGAAGATACAACAAATTCTTTGTAGATAATGAGTATGATATGTTTTTAGTAGTAAATGCGAATAGACCAGAAACTCAGACAGTAGAAGGAGTTTTAGAATATATAAAGAGTATAGAAAATGCTTCAAGGCTCAAAATAACAGGTTTAATTAATAATACTCATTTACTAAAGAGTACAACTGTGGAAGATGTATTGAGAGGTCAAAAGCTAGTACAAGAGGTAAGTAAAATAACAAACTTAGATATAAGATATACATCAGTTATAGAATCCTTAGTCAGTAAATTACCTGCAGATATAGAAGGTGAATTAATAAAAATCAAAATGTACATGAGAGAAGATTGGATGAGCTAAGGAGACGTTAACAGTTTAAAATTAGGAAATTATTTAGTAGTTTTATGAATAAAAAGCCTAATTTAATCATAAAAAATAGCAACCAAAGTCAAATGAATATTTTAGATTAAAGTAGTTTTATAAATTTACAAGAAAGGGTGAAATTTAATGGCAGTTAAAGGTAAAGTTAAATTTAATGAGGATTTATGTAAAGGCTGTGGTCTTTGTACAACAGTATGTCCCGTAAATATAGTTGTTATGGATAATGAGAAAATAAATATCAAAGGATATCATCCAGCAACTGTAAAAGAAATGGACAAATGTATAGGCTGTGCTAACTGTGCAAGTATATGTCCTGATTGCGTTATAGAGGTAGAAAGAACTAAACAATAAAAGGAGGGGAATGTAATGGCTAAAATATTAATGAAAGGAAACGAAGCAATAGGAGCAGCAGCGATAAAAGCTGGCTGTAATTATTTCTTTGGTTATCCTATAACACCTCAAAACGAGGTACCAGAATACATGTCAAGAGAACTACCAAAAGTAGGTGGAGTATTCTTACAAGCAGAAAGTGAAGTAGCTGCAATAAATATGGTGTATGGTGCATCAGGAGCAGGAGCGAGAGTTATGACTTCTTCTTCAAGTCCAGGAATTGCATTAAAACAAGAGGGTATTTCCTATTTAGCAGGAGCAGAGCTTCCATGTGTTATAGTAAACGTAGTTAGAGGAGGTCCTGGTTTAGGTGGTATCCAGCCAGCACAATCTGATTATTTCCAAGCTACAAGAGGAGGAGGAAACGGTGATTACAGAATGCCAGTTTATGCTCCGAGTAGTATACAAGAAACTGTTGACTTGATAATGGGTGCATTTGATGTTGCAGACCAATACAGAACTCCAGTTATGATTGTTGCAGACGGTATGATAGGTCAAATGATGGAGCCAATAGAGTTCAAAGAGCCAAAGAGTAGAGAATTAGCTCCTAAGACTTGGGCAACAACAGGAACAAACGAAGAGAGAAAACCAAATATTATAAACTCGTTATTTATAGATCCACAAGAGTTAGAAAATCACTGTATTAGACTAGAGAAAAAGTATGATCAAATGGCTCAAAATGAGTGCTTAGTAGAAGAATACAACTTAGAGGGTGCAGAGATAGTAGTTGCAGCATATGGAACTACATCAAGAATAGTAAAAAATGCTATAGATAAATGTGCAGAGCTAGGAATAAAAGTAGGACTAATAAGACCAATTACATTATGGCCATTTTCGTTCGATAGCTTTGATAAAATAGAAGATACAACAAAAGCAGTATTGACAGTAGAGATGAGTACAGGTCAAATGATAGATGATGTTAAAATAGCAATGAAAGGTAGAATGCCTGTTGAGTTCTATGGTAGAACAGGAGGTATGGTTCCTACTCCAGATGCTGTAGTAGAGAAGATTAAGAAAATTGTTGGGGGTGAAAAGTAATGACAGTTGTATTTAAGAAAACAAAAGGATTAACAGATAAGCCTTTACATTATTGCCCAGGATGTACACATGGTATTATTCATAGATTAGTAGCAGAGGTTTTAGAAGAGTTAGAAGTATTAGGAAAGACAGTAGGAGTTGCTCCAGTTGGATGTTCAGTATTTGCATATGATTACTTTAACTGTGATATGCATGAGGCAGCACATGGTAGAGCACCAGCAGTAGCTACAGGTATAAAAAGAGTTCATCCAGATAAAGTAGTATTTACTTATCAGGGAGATGGAGACTTAGCATCAATAGGAGCAGCAGAAATAGTTCACGCAGCTGCTAGAGGTGAAAAGATAACAACAATATTTGTTAACAATGCAATATATGGTATGACAGGTGGGCAGATGGCTCCAACAACATTGATCGGACAAAAAGCTACTACATCCCCATACGGAAGAGATGAAGCTCATTGCGGAAAGCCACTTAAAGTATCAGAAATGCTTGCAACAATAGATGGAGCTAAATTTGTTGAAAGAGTTTCAGTAAATAGCCCAGCTAACATCAGAAAGACAAAAAAAGCTATAAAAAAAGCCTTTGAAATGCAAATCGCAGGTAAGGGCTTTGGAATAGTAGAAGTACTATCTACATGTCCAACAAACTGGGGACTATCACCAATAGAGTCTATAAAATGGTTAGAAGAAAACATGATGCCATATTATCCATTAGGTAATTTACGAGATGTAGAGGAGGCGAAATAGTATGCAAGAAAAAGTTATAATGGCAGGGTTTGGTGGCCAAGGAGTTATGTCTATGGGTCAACTGTTAACTTATTCAGGAATGATAGAAAACAAAAATGTATCATGGCTTCCTTCATATGGTCCAGAAATGCGTGGGGGTACAGCAAACTGTAACGTTATGGTGTCGGATAGTCTTATAGGTTCACCTATAATAACAAACGATGCTACAACAGCAATAGTTATGAATCTTCCTTCACTAATCAAGTTTGAAAGTGATGTAATATCAGGAGGAAAACTGTTAATAAACAGTTCGTTAATAGATAAGAAAGCTGATAGAGACGATGTAGAAGTATATTATATACCAGCTAATGAAATAGCTAGCGAATTAGGTAATATCAAAGTAGCAAATATGGTAATGCTAGGAGCTTACTTAGAGCTTACAAAGGCAGTGGAAACAGAGTCAGTAATAGAAGCATTCAAGAAAGTGTTCGGAGAAAGAAAAGCTGAGTTTATACCATTGAACAGAGAAGCACTAAAAAGAGGCGCGGAGTTTATTAGAAAATAGAGAAATTATACAAAAAACGGGGATGTGAGTATACATCCCCGTTTATATTTTAAAACTGAAAATAAATAAATTGGTTTGCCCTACTATAGACAGCAAAAGTAAGGATAAGAAATACAATAGTTACATATACAGTCCATCTCGCAACTTGTGGAAATTTGTATCTATTAAAATCTATATACCTTCCATTTTTCTCGTATCTAAGAAGTTCGATACAAACAGTACAAACAAGTACCAATAACATGTCTAGTTTAGTTAAGTTCACACTCCAAAACAATTGTTTAATAGGATATAAATTTATATCTATATGTAACATATTTTTGATTATATTAATACAATCACTAAAATTATTAGCTCTAAAGAATATCCAAGCAAAGTCTACCAATATAAAAGTAATTATCATTTGAATAAAAGAATTCAATTTTTCTAGTTTTCTAATAGGGAACATGATCTTGTCCCTTATATTTTTGGTTATTAATCCAAACACAGAATAAAAACCATGTAAAAATCCCCATATCACAAATGTCCAATTTGCTCCATGCCATAATCCACTAATTATAAAGGTTATAAAGAGATTGTAATATACTCTCCATTTGATGACTCTACTACCACCAAGAGGAATATAAATATAATCCTTTAACCAAGAAGATAAAGAAATATGCCATCTTTTCCAAAACTCAGATATACTTTTTGCAAAATATGGTTTTTTAAAGTTCTCCATAAGATTAAAGCCCATTATTTGAGATATGCCTAAAGCTATATCAGAATAACCAGAGAAATCATAGTATATTTGTACAGCAAATGCTATAGTTGCAATGATGATCGTAAAACCATAATAATTATTTGGGTTATTGTAAACCTGATCTACAAGAATTGACAATCTATCAGCTACAACTACTTTTTTAATAAAACCAACGAGCATAAGGATTAATCCATTGATGATTCTATCATAATCAAAATCATGTTTTTCATAGAATTGAGGCAATAAATTAGTAGAACGCTCGATAGGGCCAGCTACAAGCTGTGGAAAAAAGGATACAAATAAAGCAAAAGTACTAAAACTTTTTTCAGGCTTTAGGTTACCTCTGTATACATCAATAGTATAACTCAACGTCTGAAAAGTATAAAATGATATACCAACAGGTAGTAGTAGCTTAAATACAGGAAAATCTAAATTTAGAGTAAATTTCTTCAATATATAAGTAGTAGATTGAGAGAAGAAGTCAAGATATTTAAATATGAACAACAGCCCCAAGCTAACGACCAAACTAGTAATAAGATATCTCTTTTTGCCTTTATTAGATTTTGTTTCATATATTTTTATCCCTGTCAAATAATTTACGATAGTTACAAACAATATTAAAATCATGTACTCAGCTTTCCAAGACATATAGAAGTAATAGCTAGAGATAAGTAGTAAGATATTCCTACGATTGTATGGTAAAATAAAATATAAACTTACAACAACAACAAAGAATATCAAAAACTGTAAAGAATTAAATAACATAGTACCTCCTATTCGCTGATTTTCTGGTATAAATCCGATGCAAGAAACTTATATCCTTCAGGCAACAGATGAATGTGGTCAGAAAACAAGTTAAAGTCAATTTTTTTATTATAATTGATATATTTGATATCTGCTTTTTCATTAAAATAAGCATCAATATTATTCATATTAGTAACATAACCCTTAGCATGTACACTATCACCTAATAGCTTTTCGTTCATAGAAGCTAAGAAAAATAGTGTATTTTTACCTTTTTGCATATCAATGATTTTCTCCAAGAAGTATATTTGGGGAGTACTTTCATTAAAGGCAAATAGTTTATCGGTATAGATGTATTCATAGTCATTGGTTTTTATCAAATCATATAAAAAAGGTTTTTCGGTCCACGCTTGAGATGCTTTTGGTATTTTACTAATAAATGCACTTTCTATTTTATGTTTAAAGTAATCTTTGTACTTCAAAATAGTGACATTAGTTTTTAAGTAGTGAGTAATAGAGCTTAAAGTATAATCCTTAGCAGATTCATCAATATTAGGGTAGAATTCACTATATACTTTATCATAGGTATGTTTATCAATTTCTCTTAAATAGTCTTTCATCCAAAATACAGGAGTATTGTAAGGAACGCAGTTAATAAAACCAGGGTATATAACATTGACTATAAGATTATTTGTAGATATATCATGACTATGAATCATATTTAGTAATACATAGATATCGCCCATTTGCATAGAAGGAATTGCAAGATTGTATACTTTATCGTAATCATTATTATTTTTAATAATTTCATTCATATAATAACCAATAGACTCCGTATCATTTCCAGGGGAACTATAGGCTACAGAATCACCCAATATAATAATATAGTTATTATAGTTGTTTGTATTAATATCCTCACTTATCTTATCTAACACTGTTTCAATACAGCTGACATTGTCTTTAAAGATATCATAGTTCACTCTTTGACTGTAAACATCACTCAAATCAAATAAATGAGGATAAGCTATTTGAAAAACAATAAACAATAGCAGTATGAATAGAAGTGATTTAGTAATAAAATTTTTCATTGTATTCTCCTTGTATAGTTTAGTAATTTCACCAATATAAGTATAACTAACATTAATTTAAAATACAAGTTCTACTGTAATCATAATGTAATCTAAAACTCATTGTTTTAGAATTGTAATACTACTTTAGAAATAAATAAGCTATAATAGTAATATGAGTTTAATATACAGCAGTATATTTGACTTGATTAAACATACTATAAAAAGAGGGGGTAATGATGGGAAAATTATTTGGAACAGATGGTGTGAGAGGTATAGCTAATACAGAATTGACTGTAGAGCTTGTATATAAACTTGGAAGAATAGGCGCATATATATTAACAAAAGGAAAAAAATGCTCAAAAATAATAGTAGGAATGGATACAAGAAAATCAAAGGACATGCTAGGTGCTGCATTAATGGCAGGTATCTGCTCAGTAGGTGTGGATGTAATAAATGTTGGTGTAGTGCCAACGCCAGCAGTATCATATCTGACCAAAAAATATAAGGCAGATGCAGGAGTAGTGATATCAGCTTCACATAACCCAGTAGATTACAATGGTATAAAGTTCTTTAACTCAGAGGGTTATAAGCTTAATGATAACATAGAGAACGAAATAGAAAAATATATATTTGAAACCATAGATATTGAGTATAATCCTGTAGGAGAAGATATAGGAAAGATAATAATAGATGATAAAGCTATAAATGATTATCAAAATTTCCTTAAAGGACTAGTAGATGTTGATTTTGCAGGATTAAAAATAGCGATAGATTGCGCAAATGGAGCATCATATAAAGTTGCACCAGATTTACTAAGAGAACTAGGAGCTGAGGTAGAAGTTTATCACAACAATCCTGATGGAACTAATATTAACCTAGGCTGTGGCTCTACACATCCAGACGTAGTAAAACAAATAGTATTAGAAAAAGGATGCGACATAGGTTTAGCCTTTGATGGAGATGCAGACCGTCTGATAGCAGTAGATGAAAAAGGAAATATAGTAGATGGAGATTATATATTAGCAATATGTTCAACACACCTAAAAGAAAAAGGACAACTTACAAATAATACAGTCGTAGGAACAATAATGGCTAATATGGGATTAGACAAATACTGCGAAAGCAAAGGTATAAAAGTAGAAAAAACTAAAGTAGGAGATAGATATGTACTAGAAGAAATGATTGCTGGTGATTATGTTTTAGGCGGGGAGCAATCAGGACATATCATATTCCTAGAACACAATACAACAGGTGATGGATTACTCACAGCTTTACAGTTGATATCAGTTATGAAAAATAAAAACAAGAAGTTATCTGAGCTTGCAGGAGTAATGAAGAGATATCCACAAGTGCTTGTGAACGCACTAGTAAGCAACAAAAACAAAGCAAATTATCTTAGTGACGATATAATAAAAACTGAAATACAGAAGATAGAAGAAGAATTCCATGGTGAAGGTAGAGTTGTTATTAGACCTTCAGGAACTGAACCTAAAATTAGAGTTATGATAGAAGGTAAGGACGAAAATAAAATAGCGGAAAAAGCTAATTACTTAGCAGAATTAATTAAACAGCGGTTAGCTTAATATCAGACAATTAAACAGTGACTAGTAAGTCGCTGTTTAAGACTGTAGACAAAAGCCCAATTTCTGCGTTGTATTCAAATTTCCGTTGCTCACTTACTTCTAAGTAAGCTCTGCTACTCAATTTTAGCACGCCTTGAACTTGAATTTTTACTAAAGTCTATTATCTTGATGATTTTGTCATCAAACTAAACCAGCGACTAGTAAGTCGCTGGTTCTTAGCATGCCAAACAACCTATTTTAAATAATACTATGATTTTGAGAAATTGATTCCTTTTGCTCTATTAACATTAAAACAAGTATCTAAAAAATCGAGCATTCTAAAAATATCGATAAGATCATCTTTATTATCTATATTAAAATAAGACATTTCTGTTTTCTTTGTAATAAAGGGGACCTTGACTCTAGGTTTATTAAAATCATTAGTATTGAATAAGATATATAATCTATTAATAACATTATAGTTTTGTGTCATAGAAGATAGTGAGTTCATCAGATTATTTATGCTACCATCGAAAAGTATTTCGCCATATTCTGTTAAAATGCCATAGCTAGTTATATTACTAATGTGAGTCAAATAATTTAACTTATAGTCTTGACAAAATCCAATATACCCAGATTCAGATAAATATAATGCAAAGTTTTCGTCAAATATATATTTTTTAGCATTTCTTAGGCTTGGATCGTCTTCGAATCTATTCCTAATTGTGTTGTTTTTGCATAATATAATGCAAAGCACAATAAATTTAATAATTGCATAAGCTGAAAAAACCAAAAAAAATAACATTGCTATAGTACCGATTGTATCCCAAAAACTTTCATTAATAAATTGCTCAAGTGAAAGTATTACACAGACTATAGTTGTTACAAAAGATACAAGTATTAGTTTGCCTATTTTTTTCATTGATTTTAAAACATTAAGCATGAAAGCCCCCCTAGTTGTGTTTTAATATAATTTAGTTTAACAAACATTGCATTTTTAGTATAAAATAAACCAAAGAAAAATACAATATAGAATTAGCTAATATTTAACTGTGTTACAACTTATTTGATAATAAATTAGAATAATCTTATAAATCATATTAATAAAAATGAAATTTCTAAGTGTCATATTAGGATTTTATAAATATATTATAGTAAAAAGAGTGATAAACTAAAGAATTAAAAATGTAATGAAAACGTCAAAAAAGAAAGTGAGACAAAATGCACAATAAATGATATAATGAATGTTGAAATTCAAAAATAAGAGAGTTATATAGCAAATCATATAATAATAATTATATTTTTTGTTAATTGCTACTTGTATTACAGGAGGTGATAATAAAAAGAATGGTACAATAAAATATCTTTAGCGCCAGAACATAGGAATTATGTTGACGAGGGCGAGGTTAATCGAAAATTCGGCGGGTGCCTCGGGGTATACCACTACCCTTAAAAATTCTACAAACCTCACGAGTGATTGTGAGAACAAAATGAATTGGGTGGTTCTAAACTCATCTAAAAATGAGTTATTTTGTGCTGTCTAAAAACGGCGGTACATACTTAAACTTGAATAGTCGGATATATTAAAATAATGGAGGAATATATATTATGTGTGGAATAGTTGGATATATAGGAAATAAACAAGCAACAGAGGTTTTGATGAACGGATTATCTAAACTTGAATATAGGGGATATGACTCAGCGGGAGTTGCGATAATAAATGATGAAGAGTTAAATATAAGAAAATATAAAGGCAGATTAAGTGTACTGTCAGATAATCTTAGCCAAAATAAGATAGTAGGTAATATAGGTATAGGACATACAAGATGGGCGACGCACGGTGCACCATCTGACGTGAACTCTCACCCACATACAAATTGTCAAAATGACATAGCAGTCATTCACAATGGAATAGTAGAAAACTACATGAAAATAAAAAAATGGTTAGATGAGGTGAGTGATGTAAAATATAAATCAGAAACAGATACAGAAGTGATAGCGCATCTAATAGATTATTTTTACGATGGAGATTTAGTCGAAGCAGTATACAAAGCAGTAGACAAAATGGAAGGTGCATATGCTATAGGAGTAGTTTCAAAAAGAGAGCCAGATAAAATAATAGCAGTTAGAAAAGATAGTCCACTTATTGTAGGAATAGGAGAGAGTGAAAACTTCTTAGCATCAGATATACCAGCACTTCTTAAATATACAAGAGATGTATACTTGATAGAAAACGATGAGTTTGTAATACTTACAAAAGACAATATCAAAATATACAACGAGTTTAAACAAGAGGTAAATAGAGATATATTTAAAGTAACATGGAACGAAGAATCAGCAGAAAAAGAAGGCTATGAGCATTTCATGATAAAAGAAATATATGAACAGCCAAAAGGTACAAGAGAGACACTAGATAGAAGATTAGATGATGATGGAGATATATATTTAGATGGGATCAAGCTGACAAAAGAAGACTTAGATGGTATCAACAAGGTGTATATAGTAGCATGTGGAACAGCATACCATGCAGGACTAGTAGGTAGAACTATAATTGAGAAATACGCCAAAGTAGCAGTAGAGGTAGATATAGCATCAGAGTTCAGATATAGAAATCCAATAATAGATGATAAAACTTTATTTATAGCAGTAAGTCAATCAGGAGAGACTCTAGACACATTAGCAGCACTTAGAGAAGCGAAGAAACATGGAGCTAGAGTATTATCACTAGTAAACGTTGTAGGAAGTTCGGTAGCAAGAGAATCAGACGACGTATTCTATACTTGGGCAGGGCCAGAAATAGCAGTAGCATCAACAAAAGCATTTACAACACAGCTAATGGCTTTTAATATGATAGCACTTCATATAGGGTTAACAAAAGGTACACTAACAAAAGAAGAATATAAGAATCTGATAGAAAAACTTAAAGAATTACCAGATAAGATAAAGCAGATATTAGACCAGTATGAAGACATACAAGAAATAGCAGATAGTCAATTTAACAACGAAAAAGTATTCTTTATGGGTAGAGGAGTAGATGTAAATATAGCAAAAGAAGGATCATTAAAGCTAAAAGAAATATCATATATTAACTCATTTGCGATAGCAGCAGGAGAACTAAAGCATGGAACGATAGCGCTAATAGAAGAAGGGACATTCGTAGTGGCATTGGCAACGCAAGATAGATTGTATGAAAAGATGCTATCAAATATAAAAGAAGTAAAAGCAAGAGGAGCAAACGTCCTAGCATTAGCAAAAGAAAACAACAGAGAAATATCAAAAATAGCAGACAAAGTAATCTATATACCAGAAACATTAGACGAACTAACACCGATATTAAGTGTAGTGCCTTTACAGTTACTATCATACTATATAGCAGTAGCAAGAGGATGCGACGTAGATAAGCCGCGAAATCTGGCTAAATCAGTGACTGTCGAATAACCTAAATCGCCTTAAAATGGCGAATTACTTCGTCACTAAAAAACACCAAGACCAATCACGTACTTTAGTACGCTCATGTCCTTGGTGTTTTTTGTTCCTTGTACTTCACTCATTTTATGACGATTTACCTGCGGCGGAGTTTTTGAGTGCTATAAGGCTTAGTGAGAAAAATAAATTTTGACACAATGGCAAACTCCTGCGTCATAGAAAAATGTCGAGACCAATCATGAGTAGAGAACCAAAATCTATGATTTTGTGTGAATCACTTACTCCTACGAGTAAAAGGAGTAGTGAGTGACATTAACAAAATAGCTCATGTGCTCGAGATTTTTTATTCCTTGGATTTTACTCGTTTTATAACAATCAGTAAATCGTCCTAAAATGGCGTATTACTGCGTCATAGAAAAATATCGAGACCAATCATGAGTAGAGAAGCAAAATCTATGATTTTGTGTGAATCGCTTACTCCTACGAGTGGAAGGAGTAGTGAGCGACATTAAAAAATTAGCTTATGAGCTTGGTGTTTTTTGTTCCTTGCACTTCACTCATTTTATGACGATTTACCTGCGGCGGAGTTTTTGAGTGCTATAAGGCTTAGTGAGAAAAATAAATTTTGACACAATGGCAAACTCCTGCGTCATAAGAAAAATCTCGAGACCAATCATGAGTAGAGAACCAAAATCTATGATTTTGTGTGAATCGCTTACTCCTACGAGTAAAAGGAGTAGTGAGCGACATTAACAAAATAGCTCATGTCTTCGAGATTTTTTATTCCTTGTAATTCACTCATCTTATGACGATTTACCTATTTCGGAGTTTTTGAGTACCAAAATGTTAGTTGAATAAATAAAGTTTAAATTAGCTCATGCCCTTGGTGTTTTTTGTTCCTTGCACTTCACTTATTTTACGACGATTTACCTATGGTGGAGTTTTTAAGTGCTAAAGTGTTTGTTGAATAAATAAAGTTTAAATTAGTTCATGTCCTTGGTGTTTTTTGTTCCTTGCACTTCACTTATTTTATGACGATTTACCTATGGTGGAGTTTTTGAGTGCTATAAGGCTTAGTGAGAAAAATAGATTTTGACATAATGGCAAACTCCTGCGTCATAGAAAAATCTCGAGACCAATCATGAGTAGAGAACCAAAATCTATGATTTTGTGTGAATCACTTACTCCTACGAGTAAAAGGAGTAGTGAGCGACATTAACAAAATAGCTCATGTCCTCGAGATTTTTTGTTCCTTGTACTTCTCTCATTTTATGACGATTTACCAGTGTCGGAGGTCTTTGTGTATTAAGATTATTAGTGAAAGTAGTAGTGAGTGACGTTAACAAAACTACTCATGCTATTAGATTTTATTTATAGTATTTGAGATTATAAAAATGGGTCTAAGCAATAATTAATTGCTTTAACCCATTTTTATTAATTTATTCTATACACAATGCTTTAAGTAATCATCCATTACTGGGCAAATATCTTTTATTGTACAATTTTTCTCTTTTAATAATTCATCCCATTGTTTTAAGCTAAGTGGCATGGTATTAAGGCTATAATTATCGATTATTTTGCTTATATCCGTATCAAATATATTATTCACAGCATATATTTCATCAGGAATAAACTCGCAAGGCTTAATATAACCTTTTTCACTTATAAACCATCTATACAAACCGCTACCACAGCTTAAGCTTTGGTATTTATCATCAATATCTACATTTTGCTCACTGCTTGCCCATGCTTTTACATCGATATATTGTTTATATTTATCCGATAAAGTTGAGAGGTTTGTGGATAAATTGTCTGTTTCTTCTTCAGATAAACACCAAGAGTCTTTATAATCAATGCCTCTTCCACTAGGAATAAATACACCAAATCTCAAGGATTTTATTTTATAATCAACTGCTAACTTTATAATATCTTCTATATTGTTGATATTATCTTTTTTCACAATACAAGCAGCAGAAACATATATTCCAGCATTAACAGCTTCTTTTATACCGTTAAGTGTATTAACAAAAGAACCTTTCGATCTAGTTATTTTATCAAATTTATCCTCATTTTCCGCATATAGAGATACTTGTATACAGCTTATACCATTAAAATATTTGATATTTTCACTATTTATAAGAGCACCCGTAGTAGTAATAGTAGTGCTAAAATTGTCAATAGAGTATTTCAATATATCAAAGAATCTATCATATAGCATGGGTTCGCCACCCGTTAACTGTAAATTTAGAGTTTTTCCTTTTAAATAATCCAATGTTTTAATTAATAACTCATAATCAATAGAGTTAGATCCGTTTATACTACAGCTTTTAAAGCAGTGTACACAGTTACAATTACATTTATCAGTAAGGCTTATTACGATATCTAATGGTACTCTTTTGTTTTTTATACCTGTTTTTATAAAGGATTGAGGGTTTGGAGTATCGCTTAATAATATATCAGTTGATTTGCTATTAATACACTCCATAATAATATTTTTAACTCTAGCTTCATCAGGTGTATCTAATTCTAGAGCAATTTCTTTAGTAATTTCAGATATACTCTTTTTACCATTTATTTTTTCCAAGATATACACATCAACTGGATTGAGAGTATATCTCTTATTTTTAGCTAGTAAAATGCCATGATTATCAAAATAATGCAGGCGACTATTTTGTGTAATATATGGATACATTTTAATTCCTCCATTGTAATATAATAGTACATTGAAGCTGTTTTTCAATGGTAAATTTTTTTTAATATGTTATACGGCCAGTTTTGATACAATAAATTATAAGCTATGATTCATTTTAAACAGCTATCGGGAGTGTCTTAAAGACACTCCCGTATACATTTGTACTATACAGCATTAAATCTTGGTTGTGGCCAGCCTTTATCACACCAAGTTAGACCAGTATTAGGACCGCAATAGTCTAAAATAGCAGAATCAGCTTTGTAATTAAAAAATGATTGTTTACTCATAAATTATCCCCCTTTCTCATTAGTATTTACTTGCATTGGTTAAAAGCTAATAACCAATGGATAGTATCTTTTTAACGAAACTATAATACATATATTGGTTAAATTATACATTAAATTCTACAAAAAGTCAATATACCCTAATATATCCATAGTCTTTTATTCTAAGGTCTGACCATTTTCGCATACAAGGAGACTTTATTATAATATAAAGCTGATTAAAGGTATTAGCAAAGTTTATATATCATGCAAAAAAGTAGGATAATAGAGAAAAGACATTGTATCAATGTTAAATATAAAAATAATAGATGACAAAACTTTATTTTAGCAGTAAATCAAGCAGAGGACATATTTATTACAGATACTATAGAAAATACTCCTATCTTAAAATTATTTAGAATTATAAATATCAATGCTTATCTTCATTAGAACTTATACTATATATAAAAAATCACATGAATATTTAAAGATTAATTTTTCTAGCAGTTTTTTTGATTGTTATTTTCTGTTCATTAGTAAAAGAATTAAATAAGTCACATATACATTCAGATAAAATTATTTCTCCTTCTCTGATATGAAGTAAACTTGATTCTTGCAAATCATAATATCTTTTGTACAATGCTATAAACTCTGTAGGATTCAAAAGCTTTAAAATTGATTTAACTTCATTACAAGTAAAATTTCCATCAAGTAATATATCCTCTAAATCTGCAAGGGAGTTAACTCTATTAGTGATAATATTTAATTTGCCATTTAAATCTTTACAATCCTTTATCGCTATTATAATTTTACGATATAATTCATTATCCATTCTGTTTCCAAAAGAAAAATTAAGCTTTTTATTTTCTTCAGGATATTTTGATATGATGAATACTTTAGCAATAGTATTTGTTTCAACGGAATTTATTATATTTGTAGCAATTTTTTCTAAGCTTTCTTTAATATATAGTACTAAGTTATTATCTAAAATAAATATTTTATCTAGTATTTTAACAGCTTGTAAAAGCATATAGTAAATTTCTTCTGTAGATTTATCGCTAAAAAGAACATTTAAAGTTTCGATTGATTTTAGTGATAATTTTAATCTTTTAGCATCTTCATTAACAATGATACAGCCAATACATGTAGTTAGTATCAGTTCATAAATATTTATTACCAATTCTTTATATTCTTCATGATATCCACTGAGTAAATAATGAATATCTTCTGTAGAAAAATTTGAGCAGAATGCATTTTCATAATATAAGTTCTCTAAATAACTCTGGATGAATTCTATTCCTAATAATTTTTCCATCGTATTAAATACAGGATAGTCTGCAGTAATATGTATTTCTTGTGCTAGAAAATCAGGATAGTATAATTTGAAAAAGCCATTTATTCCATCAATTATAGTAGCATTATGATAATAGTTTTGAGTATTTATTAGTTTTTTAATTAAAGTTAAATGTAAAAGCTTAGTTATGTTAATTTTTGAATCTATTTTATGACGCCCTTTTATGTATATGTCATATAATTTTTCTTTTTTAATTAACTCTACTGCATCATCAGGATTGTCATATCTCTTAAGCCATATTCCTATAGTAAACATAATAGAATTAAGTATATCTTGAGCTTTTTCTATTCTAATAGAACTACTATCACCACTACTGAATTTTTCAGTTTGTATTTTTAGGATATCTATTAATTCAATCTGTATTCTTTCTGCTTCGAAATCTGAAAGAAGATCATTAATATAAGCTTGCATAAGTAAAGATTCAAAATATTTAGCTTGATCTAAATTAGTCTTTTTTATTTTCTCTATTTTTTTAATCTTCATTATAACTGTCCTCGGTAAAGGTATCTTCATGACTTATACTATATCCATTTTTAAGATTATTAGAAAGAACGTATAGTTCTCTATCTGATAATAACTCTATAGAGCCTTGGCACACACCATCGAACTTTTTTTTCATAAATTCTATCAACTCATCATCGCTAATCAAATCAAGTGTTTCATTTTTATAAAAATAAAATATTTCAATAAGGTCATGTAAAATTTCCATATAATTATTTTCAGAAATATATGGGGAGTCACAAAATTCTTTTATAAGTTTGTCTACTATTCCTTGTCCCAATTCAATTCTTCCAGTTTTTTTAAGAGCAGAAGATTTAGTTTGTATCAGTTTTAGTGCTTGTTCTTGGGTTAAAACAAGTCCGAATTTCTTTGTTATTTCATTACATCTCATAAGTTTGCTGATAGCTTGTTGTTCCAAAATTTTATTATTTAAGTTTTGTATTTTGAATTCCATAATATCACTCCTAATAAATGTTTTTGACATTATCTTCAATCTGGTTTAGATTTTCCTTGACTTTTATAGATAAATATGTTATGATTATAGTGTATAGTTATATTCGTTAATTGATACATTATACTATAATTATTTACGCATGTCAAAAAATTGTATAAGTGGGTTGCAAAATCATGTTATTTTAGGTTGAAATCTAGAATGAGCGTGATTTTTTTATTATTTTAGAAGTTTTTTTCATACACCTTTATACAATATCATAAGTTTTTTTATATATTCAAAGATTCCAAAAAGCCAAAATAAATTGACAACATTTACAACATTTAATAGTTGTTGACAACATAAGGAGAGTTAATTATAATTATATTATAGATTTTAATAATCGATATCAATTACATCGTAGTATATGCATCCATAAAATACAATAAAGAATATAGGAGGGTTTTTATCATGTTGTTTACTTTTGTATTAACGTTGGTTTTTGTATTATTATTATCAAAAAGTATTAAGAAACACAGCTATGTATACTATACAATCTCTACTCTATTAGTACTAGCGACCATTATATTAAACATTATGAAAATGAAGAACGGATACAAATTAGATGGTTTTGCACTGGATATTGAGAATTGTATAAAGAGGGGAGTGCTTCCCACTGCATTTTTCATATTAGTAATGTATGTAGGTGCACTTAATTCTAAATGGAAGATAACAAAAAGACTATTAAATATTAGAGCGGAACTTGCTATTATTGCTTCAATATTGATGATGTCACACTGCGTACTTTATCTTAAAGGTTTTATAATGCATATAGGACCTATCATAAAAAATAGCAATACTTTTCCAACAAAGTACTTTTTACTTAGTATAATTGGAATAATCGGATTTATAATTATGTTACCTCTTTTTATTACTTCAATTAAAAAGGTCAGATGTAAAATGGACAGTACTAAATGGAAACAGCTTCAAAGATGGTCTTATCTATACTACTTCTTAATATATGCACACGTATTTATCATATTAGTAGGGCGTAAGAGTATAGATTATGTTAACTTAGGTACATATACTGTTTTATTTGGTGTATATACTATTATGAGGATTTTAAAGTACAATAAGAAAAGAAAAAATATATTAGCAACAGAAAAATAATTAATATATCATAAGTAATTTAAGTTATCTAAACAAAACGTATGTTGATAAGTCATGTATATTAGGTGAGTCTTAATGTTACCTAAGTTACATGACTTTTACTTATTATTTTCCATCACATTAGATGGTTTAACTTGTTTCTATGTTTAAGATTACTTTGATAGAATAATATATTAGATTTTTATAATATTTATTGAGTAGAACAAAAAGAGTTATTTATATAAAGTTTAATATTAGTTTAGTTACGGTGCTACTATTATAGTTAAATAATAGAAGAATACAGTCAAGGTCAGTTATTTAATAGTAGCAATTATTAAAAAGAACCAGAAATTAACTCACGTACATTTTTTCTTCTAATAGATAAGAAAATGATGCTGATAAATCTTGGAAAAAATGAACGGATAGAAAATTATTACAAAAAAGCTATTTATGTGTTATTATAGACATAAATAAATCCTTTCAGGTTTGATAGATTTGTTTCTTGATAATTTAATTTAACCACAATATTAAAAAGTTATATTTTTTATGCAAGTAACCCGTAATAATACGGGTTAGGGCGTATTGTAAAGGCCTAAATACATTTTGTAAATAAGGAGGTTACTATGATCTATGATTTTAGAAGTAAGAAGACTCCGAAGTTGACAGAAGTAGGTGGAAAGGCACAATCTCTCATTGAAATGACAAAAGCAGGACTTAAAGTACCAGAGGGTATTGTTTTATCCACTGGTTTTTTTACACCATGGCTTACAGAAATAAAATCATCAGATATATGGAAACAATTATTGGAAGGACCTACCACGGGCATATGTCAGTTATTAGAAACGAAGGCTAAGAGCTTTACATTAACAAAAGAACAAGAGATTATGTTAGAGAATGCGATGAAAAGCATAGAGGATGGTTACTATGCTGTTCGCTCATCATCACCAGAAGAAGACTTAGAAGGGACAAGTTTTGCAGGTATGTATACGACTATTCTAGGAGTAACTAAGGATAGGATACCTGAGTCTATTGCAAAAGCTTTTTCATCTATGTTTAATTATCGTGTTATGGAATATAAGAACAAAAATCATATGCATTTAGAACATAGCAGTATATCTATCATCATTCAAAGACAGATTCCATCAGAGATTAGCGGTATAGGTTTTTCCATTAACCCGTCCAATAACTGTTATGATGAAGCCATGGTTAATGCAAGTTTCGGTCTAGGAGAAACCATCGTATCTGGTGTAGTTACACCTGATACTTATATAATCAATAAAGTAAAACAAAAGATCTTAGAAAAGAAAATTGGTAAGAAGGATTTTGGGTTGTGGCTCAACCGTAAAGGTGGAACCTTAGAGAAATCTAATGAGGATCCTATGAAACAAGCTTTATCCGATAAACAGATAATAGAAGTGTCAGAGCTTGTTCAGACGTGTGAAATACACTATAATAAACCCATGGATATTGAGTGGGCATACTATAAGGGAATACTCTATCTTCTTCAGGCAAGACCAATTACAACCTATATCCCTCTATTTCCAGAATTAGTGACGAAGCCCGGGGAGGAGAAATATCTCTATATGGATACTATGGGATTGACGCAAGGCTTCACAGAAAGTATGTCTGTTCTTGGTATGGATGTATGGATTAGGACACTAGATTTAGCCAAAGGAGATATATATCCTACAGGTGTTAATGGAGCTATTGTTCCTATACATGGAAGACAATATATCCATGTTTCTAATATAGCAAAAACTATGGGCGTCAAGAGGACGATGAAGAGACTGTGTAATTATGATGGTCCAACACGTATGATTTTTGAATCTATTGATTTTGCAAAGGAATATTTACCAGCTAAAAAGCCATATTCCACGAAACATATTTATATAAAAATGCTTAAACAAGTTATAAATATTGGTATTCCTATTGTAAAGACACTATTAACCGATTATAAGAAACTTCGAGATGACTATAGGAATGCATCTATGAAAGCTAAAAAAGGAATCAGAGAAGGTATTTATGATAACAAGCTTTATAGCGAAGTTGTAGAAGAAGTGATGAATAAATTCTTTAAAATAACTAAGAGTTATAGTATTATACTAACAGGTATGATTGCCATGCGTAAGTTAAAGAAATTATTCAAAGGCGAAGATATGGAAGCGCGCGTTGTATCATTGGGTATGGATTTAGAAGGTAACCCTACAAGTGCCATGGGTCATCATATGTATAGACTGGCTTGTTATAAAGAGATTATCGAGACGAAATCGAGTCAAGAATTTATAAGAAATATTAAGAACAGAGCTTATTCATCACAGTTAATGAGAGATTATGATTCATATATGCATGCTTATGGTTGCAGAGGATTCAAGGAGATTGATATCGCTGCTCCAAGAACCTATGAAAATTTAGAAAAATTTTATAAACAATTAAAATCTATTCGTATCGAGGATAATCATTTACTCCATGTTAAGAAGCGAAGAAGAGAAGCTTATACTATACTGTTAGAGCGAGCAAAAGAGAAAGGTATAGAGAAAAAATTTGTGAAATATGCTTCCCTATATCAGAATACTTTTGGATATCGAGAAGATCCTAAGTACATCTTTGTCTACGGTGTGGCAGAGCTTCGGAAACAGGCATTGAAGTTAGGCGATAGATTTGTTAAAGAAGGACGATTACGTGCTATAGAAGAAGTATTTGATCTCCATATACAAGATATAACAATAGCACAGAGAGATGCTACCTATGACTTGATAAAAGCAAGAGATAAGAATTTAGCGCCTTATAAAGAGGTAGAGCATATAAAAGACTGGCCCAATATTATCGACAGTAGAGGAAAGATATACCGTCCAATAAGAAAGGGTGAAAACGGAGATATCATCGGTGATCCTATTGCACCAGGAATCGTAAGAGGAAGAGCTAAGGTATTACATTCACCTTATGAGAAAGCGTTAGAGCCAGGAGAAATTCTAGTCACTAGGGCAACAGAACCTGCATGGACGCCCATATTTGTCAATGCAGCGGGTGTTGTACTTGAAGTTGGAGGCCCTCTCCAGCATGGTGCTATTATTGCTAGGGAGTATGGTATTCCTTGTGTGAGTGGGATCAGTAACGTACAGAAGATTATTAAGGATGGGGATTTGTTAGAGGTTGATGGTTCAAGTGGTATTGTACGGATAATAGAAGATACTAGTGAATTAAGAGAGTATAAGGTACAAGATGTCTTATAGCTTGTTGTTATTCGTTTATCTAGCCCGTTTTAGGTATGAACGCCTATGATGGGTTTTTTATGTTTATTTATATAAGTTTCTAGTGCTGTTACTTATTATTTATAGTAAGCGTCAATAATCACCACATAGAGTCTATATCTGAGTTCATGATATACTAAGATTTTCAATATTTACTGACAAAAGAGCACGTACTTTGTAATTATACACAGGTTATCTGCAAGTATGTGAATTAAAAAAATATTAAAGAAAGCTAATAGTTTATATTTATATAGACCTTAAAAGTTAATTTATATCAAAATGATACGATTAAGTGAATGTATGATAAAAAAAGTTTTAAGAAATTGTTAAAATATTAACCAAAAATAGCATCACAATCACTACATATTGTATACAATAAACACTGCAAATGGAGATTGGAACTTAATTTGAGTAAATTATTATTGTAAATATCTAATGTTAACAAAAGATAATAAAAGTATTATTTTGTAAAAAATAGATTAATATACAATAAAAAAATACTTGCAAACAAAAAAACATTGTTATATAATTAACACACAAAACAAAGAAATTTTCTAATAACTTAGATATTAGAATCAACTTTCTTAGTTGTATATAGTAAAATATAAGATTTTCTAGACTAAAAAATAAAATTGAGGTGATATAATATGCCAGTAACTAATGTTAAAGAATTAAGGAAGAAAATTGATGAAATTAAAAAAGCACAAAAAGAGTTTTCTACTTTTCCTCAAAAAAAGGTAGATAAGATATTTAGAGCAGCTGCTATAGCAGCAAATAATTCTAGAATAAAGCTAGCTAAATTAGCTTTTGAAGAAACAGGAATGGGAATTGTTGAAGATAAAGTGATAAAGAATCATTTTGCTTCTGAATATATATATAATCAATACAGAGCAACCAAAACTTGTGGTGTGATAGAAAGGGACTGTGCGTTTGGTATAGCTAAAATAGCTGAACCTATAGGAGTTGTAGCTGCTATTGTACCTACTACAAATCCGACATCTACAGCAATATTTAAAGCCCTTATTTGCTTAAAAACTAGAAATGGTATAATTTTTTCTCCTCATCCAAGAGCTAAAAGAGCTACCATAGAAGCAGCAAAAATAGTTTTAGAAGCAGCAGTTAAAGCAGGTGCACCTAAAGGGATAATAGGATGGATAGATAAGCCATCTATAGAAATGTCTAAAGTTGTAATGGCTGAAAGTGATATGATATTAGCAACAGGTGGACCAGGCATGGTTAAAGCTGCTTATTCATCAGGAAAGCCAGCTATAGGAGTTGGAGCTGGAAACACTCCTGCAATAATCGATGATACTGCTCATATAAAAATGGCTGTAAGTTCGATACTTCTATCAAAAAGCTTTGACAATGGTGTTATATGTGCTTCAGAGCAATCTGTAATTGTAATGGACAGTATATATAATGAAGTTAAAGCAGAGTTTTTAGCTAAAGGGGCATATATATTAGCTAAAGATGAACTAGATAAAGTAAGAAAGATAATATTAATAGATGGAACTTTAAATGCTGATATAGTGGGACAATCTGCTCATAAAATAGCTAAAATGGCTGGCATAAATGTGCCTGAAGCTACTAAGGTTTTAATTGGTGAAGTAGAATCTACAGATTTGAAAGAACCATTTGCACATGAAAAATTATCTCCAATATTAGCTATGTATAAGGCTAATTCATTTGATGAAGCATTAAAAAAGGCTGTTATATTAGTAGAGAATGGAGGATTTGGACATACTTCGGTGTTGTATACTGATATAAATATTTCAAGAGATAGAATCGATAAATTTGGTGCTGCTATGAAGACAGGACGTACAATAATAAATATGCCTTCATCACAAGGTGCTATTGGAGATTTATACAATTTCAAATTAGCTCCATCTTTGACACTTGGATGTGGTTCATGGGGTGGTAACTCTGTTTCAGAAAACGTAGGAGTTAAACACTTGTTAAATATCAAAAGTGTTGCAGAGAGGAGAGAAAACATGCTTTGGTTTAAAGTGCCAGAAAAGACATATTTCAAATATGGCTCACTAGGTATAGCTTTAAGAGAACTAGAAGATTTAGAAATAAAAAGAGCATTTATAGTTACAGATAGAGTTTTATTCAATTTAGGTTTTGTAGATAGAATCACAAACATATTAGAAAGTTTAGGAATAGAATTTAAAGTGTTTACTGATGTAGAGCCAGATCCAACATTAGCAATAGCTAAAAAAGGCGCTGAAGAAATGAGAACATTTAAGCCAGATTCAATTATAGCATTAGGAGGAGGTTCTCCTATGGATGCTGCTAAAATTATGTGGACTTTATATGAACATCCACATGTTCATTTTGAAGATTTGGCTATGAGATTTATGGATATAAGAAAAAGGGTTTATAAATTCCCTAAATTAGGTAAAAAAGCGATGTTTATAGCTGTACCTACGTCTGCGGGTACTGGTTCTGAGGTTACACCATTTGCTGTAATAACAGATGAAAAAACAGGAGTTAAATATCCATT
This sequence comes from Clostridiaceae bacterium M8S5, assembly GCA_029227815.1. Classification (GTDB taxonomy): domain Bacteria; phylum Bacillota; class Clostridia; order Tissierellales; family MCWD3; genus Abyssisolibacter. The sequence continues at coordinate 768,990 of CP118523.1, forward strand.
AGCTGATTATGAGTTAACTCCAGATATGGCCATAGTTGACGCAGAACTTATGATGAATATGCCAAAAAGTTTAACAGCAGCATCTGGTATAGATGCTCTAACACATGCGATAGAAGCATATGTATCGGTACTAGCATCTGAATACACAAATGGACTAGCACTTGAAGCTATTAGATTAATATTTAATTATCTTCCTCAAGCATACAATGAAGGTACAACAAATATTAAAGCTAGGGAGAAAATGGCACATGCATCAACAATTGCTGGGATGGCGTTTGCCAATGCTTTCTTAGGTGTTTGTCATTCAATGGCTCATAAATTAGGATCAGAGCATCATGTATCACATGGTATAGCTAATGCATTATTAATAAATGAGGTAATTAAGTTTAATGCAGTAGATAACCCACGAAAACAAACTGCGTTTCCTCAATACAAATACCCTAATGCGAAATTTAGGTATGCGAGAATTGCAGATTATTTAAATCTTGGTGGTAAAGATAATGATGAGAAGGTTGATAATTTACTAAAAGCTATAGACAAACTAAAAATAAAGTTAGATATACCAATGTCTATAGCAGAAGCTGGAGTGAGTAGAGAAAAATTCTTTACTTCTTTAGATAGAATGTCTGAGAATGCATTTGATGATCAATGTACAGGTGCGAATCCAAGATATCCTCTTATAAGTGAGATTAAGGAAATGTATATAAATGCGTTTGAAGGTAAAAAACGAAATAAAAAGTAAATCAAAGATAAGATAAATATAGCAATATATGTACCCATTTGAGAGCAGATATTTTACAAAATGTTAAATATCTGCTCTTTTGATAAGCGCAATAATTTGGATTAAAGACACAAAGTCGTTTTATAGTTATAATAAATAATACCAATTATCTGCTTCAAGGAGTGGGGAGGGTGTATCGATAGAAGGAATTTATATTTTTGTAGCGCTTTACCTGTATAGGATTTTGATATTTAATTATTTAATCAGCTATACTAACAATTACTATTATTTAGTGATGATTTTTTGATAGAAAATATATGAAATAATTAATACCATAATGATACTATAGATTAACCACATCAAATTGAAAGTCCTATCAATCTCCTTCTTAACAATCTTATATTGCTTATGATTAACCTTTTTTCTCCTTGGAAGTAATGGTGTAATAATAGAGATTAATATTACATTTGCAAATAAAATCATTTCATCATATCTAATATAGCCATCTTTATTATCAAAAAATCTGAACTCGAATATCATGCTAATTGTTGCTACGATACTTATGATTATTGAACAATACATTAGTATATTTGATAATAGTGAATTTTTAATCTTAATCTCAAAACCAATCCCCTTTAAATATAAATAATAAAACAATAAAGTCATTATACATATACCTTCGATTGCAAAAAAGATAATATTTATATCGATACTAGCAAGTCCTAAAGATAGTTTATATAAGCTATATCCAAATAATGATATAGTAGTAATTATAGTAGATAGTTTTAGAGCATTATTTAATGCTAATTGTTCTAATTCATCTTTGTGCATTAATAACAATAACAAAAATATAGCACTTATAACAGTAACAATAACGGGTTGAAATTCTAATATATGTTTTGTTGTATTCATTAATCTTCACTCTCCTCTATATATTCAAAGATTTCCTCAATGGTCTTATCAAAATACTTAGCTATAGAAAAAGTAAGTTTAAGAGAGGGATTAAAAGTACCTCTTTCGATTTCTAATACAGTTCCCCTATTAATACCTAAATCAATAGCTAAATCTTGTTGTGTTAAATTTCTTTCAGCTCTAAGAGTTTTTAGTTTTGTATTAAATATTTTTTTGCGTTTGCCCATGAATACCACCTCTAATGTTAGCATAACAAAAAAGTTGTATATAGTCAACATTTTGTTGAATATATACCACATAATATTGATTTGCCTTTACTATAAACGTGTATTTATCAGTGAGTGATAAGGGTCAGGCTTTTATAATTTTGTTTAGAGTGATATAATTAACATTGGAGGTGAAAAACCATGGCTAGAAAACCAAGAATCCATTACGATGGAGCATTATATCATGTGATTTGCAGAGGAAACAATAAAAATTATATATTTGCAGATAACGAAGACAAAGAAAAATACAAAGAATTGCTAAAGAACTATAAAAAGAGATATAACTACAAGATATACGCTTATTGTATAATGGGAAATCACGTACATATATTGATAGAAGTTGCAAAGATACCATTATCTAAGATAATGCAAGGAATACAACAAGTATACACACAGTATTATAATAAAAAAGAAAACAGAAGTGGTCATGTGTTTGAACAAAGGTATAAGGCAAATCTATGTGATAAAGATGAGTATTTATTTTCATTGATTAGATATATACACCAAAATCCAATTAGAGCAGATATAGAGGAAGGGTTAAGTTATAAATATAGTAGTCATAACAATTATATAAATGCAAAGAGTGAGAAAACTGTTGATTTAGAGTATCCATTGAGTTTATTTGGAGAGAAGGTAAAAGAACAGATAACAGAATACAAAAAGTTTATTGAAGTAACAGAGGAAAATATACAAGTATTAAAAACAGAAGAATTAATGCCAGTAATAATAAAGAAGGAATTTGAAGATATGGAAGACAAAAAATATACCATAGATCAGATAATAGAAAAGGTATGTAAGTATTATGATGTAGAGAGAGAAGAAGTAAATCTAAAGATTAGAAAAGAAAAGTTTGTTAAAGCAAGAAAAGCAATAATATATCTAGCTAAGAAATACACCGATATTACAAACAAAAAGCTTTCTCAAATATTAAATATAGCTGAATCAACTATATCAAATATAATTGTTAATGATAAAGGAAAAAGAATAATAATGGAGGATATAAAATTATAAAAGCCTGACCCTTCGCTTCTAATCCAAAATCAAATCAAAAATTATGGAATTTTGATAAAGGTTGCTATTTTTTGCAAAAGAAGAGAAGGAGTATGTTTATAATTAGTTGGAAAACAAAAACAAAGTGATAAGGAATTTTAAAAGCCTATGACCCTATATGATAATCCTTAAGATTTTCAAATAATCTATCTACGTTAATTCAATATTGTAGAAGGTTAATGTCACTAATTATGTATGATTTTTATTTACTAAATTTAAATCAAATAGGTTGGTCTTGTGTTTACAATAATATTAATGAATGTTATAATGTTCTATATTAGAACAATCATTCACTATCTAACAACCAATTAACACTTACATTTAATATCTTAGATAAGGCGCTCAGTTCTATATCAGTTATAATTCTTTTCTGTTGTTCAAGTTTAGAGATGCTAGCCCTGTCAATGTATACAGCTAGTGTTTCAAGCTTTATAGATAAATCTTTTTGAGTCATTTTATTTTTCAGTCTAGCAATTTTTATTTTTGGTCAATATACTTACAACTAATAATATAAACAAAACAAAAAAGTGCATTTCTATACCCCCATTATATTAGGATTCCTGATTGCCTATCAAAAAATATTTATGTAAATCACTCAACCTTATTCCTTAAAGATTTAATACAACTTTATAATCATATGATGTAAAATAATCTATTGCACTACCTCAACTCATTAAGCCCTCTAAAAAACGTCCATCCATTTTGAGATGTACCCGAAACTAACTCTGCTGGTTGAGAAGGTTTCTTAAACTCTAAATTCACACATGTCACTATTTGTCCATCATCTTCTATAGCTTTACCTTCTGCTAAATATCTGTCTATAGTGTTGTTATATCTACCATAGAAATTATCTTTCCATTCCTTACTGGTTTCATTAGGTCTTTTTATATTGCTACCTTTTTCCAATACGAACCGTCCATCTTTAACAAAAAGCTTAGCGTTGTATGTTTTTGAAGGATAGTAATACTTAGTTTCATTTGTTTTTTCTTTTCTAGTATCAATATTAATACCTTCCGCTCTCAATAAAAACTCTATCTGATGTATAAATGAGTTGAGTCGTGCTTCGTCAAATACACTTATATTTGGCCTTCTTTCTCTCAAATCTTTGTTTCTCAATGAATAACTACTCTTTTTAAATTTATTTATAAACTCATATTCAAGATAATCTATTGTTAACTTATCAAAAGAGTTGTTATCTGTTACAAACATTATGCAATATGACCAAAAACTTTTAGCTTTAACATGTTCACTAATCCTCTCTATGCCATTAACCGACTGCCCTATATATACTAACGATTCATCCTCTACACTGTCATCAAATAAAAAATATACTGCATAGTTCTTAGAATACATAAAACTAAAAACTTCATTTATATTGTCTTTAGTAAAATAATAACCTCTTATTTGACTAGTAGTATCTTGAAACATCTTTAAATTAGATGCTTTATATTCATCAGGATATAAATAAGTAACTGTTTTCTTCATTATGTATTTCATCCCCTTTTACCCAACTTATATAAATTATATGCTTATATGAGATTTTTTTCAATATCGTAGGCAAATTTATAAGATAGCTTATCTTTATATTTACCTCTTATTTCTTTATATCATAGAATTAATTATATACCTTAATTATTTGATTACTTCACCATTATTGTTTTTTACTACCTATGTAAATCAAATTTTCTATATCTAAGAACTTTAAAACATTAATTAGAAATAATAGAAATGAACATACAACAAACTATAATTGTTCCTACAATTCCTCCTATTCGTGTCATTACAATATAACCATCACTAGGCTCTGCATTTTTATATTTCCACGTATTCATTGAAGCCATAAATTCTGGATATATGATACTTACACCAGAAAGCAGGCGATAAAATTGAAAAAAATACTTTTTGGAACTAGAAATGAAACTAGGAAAGAATTTGTTAAAGAAATACTTAATGACATTGATGTTGAGATACTAAGCCTTAATGATTTAGATATTAATATAAAGATAGATGAAAGTGGCAATAGTCCAGATGAAAATTCTATGCAAAAAGCTGTTGGATATTATAAATATTCTAAAATTACTACATTTTCTATAGATGCAGGATTGTATATTGAGGCATTTCCAGAGCATAAACAACCGGGAGCTTTTGTGAGGAGAATAAATGGTATTGAAGTTTCAGATGATGAGATGTTAAGTTACTATGTTGATGAGCTAAAAAAATATGGTGGTAAGAGTAGAGGTGTGTGGAAAATAGCATTAACTTTAGTGAAAACACCAGATGAAGTATTTACGGCTACTTTTGAAAGGGAAACTTTCTTTACTACAGAGGTGTGTAGCACTAAGAGTAAAGGAGAGCCTTTAAATTCTATCCAGATAAATCCTAAAACAGGTCGTTATGAAGCAGAATTGACACCTGAAGAAAGAAAACAATCTCAGATACAGTTATCAAAAACTATCCATGATTTCATTTTACAACATATTTAATGAAAGTTACATATGAATATCTAATAGTAAATTATAAGAAACAACCATCTTCCTGTGAGCGAAAGGTGGTTGTTTTGTCATGTATAAATATAATAACGTAAGAAATGAAAGATGTTGGTATTTTACTCAAAATATAATAATTTCATTCAAATTATTACAGCAAAAAACCGCTTGTAAAATATATTTTTATAGATTATAATAACAGTATAGAAATAAAAACGGTATACTATACCGTATATCGGAATAAATTAAGAAGGAGGGGGCTTTTAATACAAATGAAAAGAATAAAACTGAATAAATACATTTCGTACATTTTAGGTCTTATATTACTGAGTTTTGGAATAGTATTGGCGGCAAAATCAAATTATGGAATAACTGTTTCTACTTCACCATCCTATGTTGTAAGTCTAAAAACAGATATAGTATCATTTGGAACATTTAATTATTTGATTCAAGGAGTGGTACTCATATTGATGATAGCAGTACTAAGAGAATTCAGAGTGATTTTCTTGTTATCTTTTCTGACATCAATACTTTTAGGTTATAGTATAGATTTATTCACATATTTACTTAATGATTTTGTAGCAATATCACACATGATTCGTATTTGTTGTTTTATTTTTTCTATTTTAATAGTTGGATTGGGGCTGGTTTTCTTTATAAAGAGCAAGCAACCCATATTACCTTTTGATATGTTTGTTAGAGAGGTATCAAATAAATACAATATAGGAATAGGAAAGTTTAAGACATGTTTCGATTTGTGTATTTTGTTAACATCTGTAGTACTTAGTATAGTATTTTTTAGAGAGCTTAGAGGTGTTAATATTGGTACATTAGTATCAGCAGTAACAATAGGTGCTACTGTGGACATGTTTATGAAATTGTTCAATAAATATGTAGAGATTGATGAAGTTTGTGAATAATTAGCTAGAAGACTAAAGAAAAATCATCTTATATAGTTAAATAAGTATACATAATCGTACTTATTCTATGAGAAGGATGGTAACGAGAAGGAGTTAAAAAATGCTTACTATTAAAAAAGATAATTTAATTAAGATTTTGTTTTGTTTTGGAGTAATGATTGCTTTTAATTTTATTACACCACCAGCCCCTATAACTGCGTTGGGTATGAAAGTTTTGGGAATTTTTATTGGTAGTGTATTGTTGATATCTTTAGTAGATACTACTTGGCCAAGTATACTTTGTATTGCATTATTTGCTATGACAGGAGTTATGAATGTTAAGCAAGCGATTTCAAGCTCATTAGGTTCATGGGTAACAATGTTTGTATTGTTAAGTTTTATTTTGACACATGCTCTTAATGAAACAGGTTTTACAAAGAGAATAACATGTTGGTTATTATCAAAAAAATTCATTACTAAAAGCCCTTGGGTCTTTACTATCTCTCTTTTAAGCCTAGCATTAGTTATAGGGTGTTTCTTGGATCCATTACCTGTGACAGCATTCTTTTTGATGCTTGCTGGAAAACTATTTAAAGAATTTGGATACAAACCAGGTGAAAGATATCCACAAATGCTAACAATGGCGTTAGTTTTTACTATCAATATTGCAGGTGGAATGACACCTATATCGCATCCATTAGCAATCATTGGTATGGGTGTATACAATAAAACTGCTGCCAATCCAATCAACTTTTTAGAGTACTGTTTATTTGCTATACCAGCTGGATTAATAGTATTTTCAGGATTGATTTTAGTACTATATTTATTCTTTAAACCAGATTTTGAAAAGTTTAAAAACTTCAATCCTAAAAATGTTATAGGAACAGTTGAACCAATGAAACTTAGAGAAAAGATTACAGTTACTGTGTTTTTTATAACTGCATTTTTATGGTTACTACCAGGTATTTTAGGAATGATATGCCCAGGAACAGCAATCCAAGCGTACTTGAGTAAAATGGGTCCAACATTTATATCTATTATTGCAGTAGTATTGCTAGCAGTAGTTCATGTAGACGACAAGCCAGTACTTGATTTAACAAATGCTTTAAAAAATGGAGTAGCATGGGGCGTTATATTCTTAGTTGGAGCAGCAGTGTTACTTGGTGGTGCTATTACGAAAGAATCTGTAGGACTTACAGCATTTATAGTTGACAATATTGTGCCTATTGTATCAGGACTAAGCACATTTAAAGTAGTATTATTCATAGCATTCTTAACTAGTATGATGACAAACTTCTCATCAAACGTAACAACAGTTATTATGATGACAACTTCAGGTATTTTGATAGCTAAAGGGATACCAGGGTTAGATGGTAGATTAATAGCTATGGTTACAACATTTACAGCGGCATTAGCGTATTGTATACCATCATCATTTGCCTGTATAGCTGTGTTGTATGGAGATGAATACAGTAAAGGTAGTGTTATCTTTAAGTATGGTGTAGTTGCTATATTTATAACAACATTAGCTGCTACAGTTGGATATTATTTGATTTCATTGATTTCATAATCATATAAAAGGAGGTTTTAGCCGATGATTAAAAGTTTTAAAGAACTTGAAACTATGCTTATGGAGAAAAAAGAAAAACCAACATTAGCAGTAGTTTGTGCTCATGATGAGCATACATTAGAAGCTATCAAAGATGCAATGGATAAGGAGCTTATCAAAGCAGTTCTAGTAGGAAAAGAAGAAATGATAAAAGAGCTTTTAGAAAAAATGAACTTTGTTAGTGAAGATATAAGAATAATAGATGCCAAGACAGATGAAGAAAGTGCAGCTATAGGAGTAAAGCTTGTTAGAGAAGAAGCAGTTCAAGCACTTATGAAGGGAAAGATTCAAACAAAAGATTTTCTTAAGGCTGTAGTTAACTCAGAAACAGGTATCAAAAACAGTGAAGTACTTAGTCATATGGCAGTTCACGAACTTAAAAACTATCATAAATTATTAGCTGTTACAGATGGTGGAATGGTGACATATCCAGACTTTGAGCAGAAGAAAGCTATAGTGAAAAATGCAACAAATATATATAACAATCTAGGATATGAAAAGCCAAAAGTTGCTGTATTAGCAGCAGTTGAGGTAGTGAATCCTAAAATGCAAGAAACTGTTGATGCTCACAATTTAAAACTAGCAAACATACCCGACTGTATTGTTGAAGGCCCTATTTCCTATGACTTGACTTTTTCTAAAGAATCAGCCGAGATTAAAGGATACGAGAGTCCAGTAGTAGGGGATGCAGATATATTAGTTGTTCCAAATATTGCAACAGGTAATATATTGGGTAAATCATTGATATACTCAGCAGAGGCTACTATGGCAGGTATTGTTGTTGGCGCTAAAGTTCCAATTATATTGACGTCTAGAGGATCAACGTCAATTGAAAAATATTATTCAATAGTTTTAGCTACACTAAGTCATTAAAAAATGGAGGTATATTATGAAAAAATTATTAACTGGAAACGAGGCTTTAGCTCGTGGAGCATATGAGTATGGAACTCATTTTGCATCTGCATATGCTGGAACTCCAAGTACTGAAATCTTAGAAAATATTATAACTTACAAAGAAATAATAGCTGAATGGGCACCAAATGAAAAGGTAGCACTAGAAGCAGTTATAGGAGCATCTTATGCAGGTGGACGTTCCTTAGCAGCTATGAAGCATGTTGGTGTTAACGTAGCGTCAGATGCACTTTGTACTTTTGCTTATTCAGGTGTATTAGGAGGATCTATATTAGTTACTGCTGATGAGCCTGGTATGCATTCAAGTCAAAATGAGCAAGATAACAGATTCTTTGCCAAATTTGCTAAAGTGCCATTGTTTGAGCCATCAAATGCACAAGAAGCTAAGGACTTTGTAAAAGCAGCTTATGAAGTAAGTGAAAAATATGATGCACCTGTTCTTATAAGAATGACAACTAGAGTATGTCACTCAAAAGGAATAGTTGAAATAGGTGAGCGTCAAGAAGTTGCAATCAAAGAATATAAGAAAGATATCAAAAAATATGTTACTGTTCCAGGACACTCTAGACAACTACGTCACAGTGTTGAAGAGAGAATGAACAAGTTACAAGAGTTAAGTAACAATTGCGAGTGGAACTACCCAATCTACAACGATAAGAAAATAGGAGTTATCACTTCTGGTGGAGTATTTGAGTATGCTAGAGAGGCATTTGGTAAGTCAGCATCTTATCTTAAGCTAGGATTTACCTGTCCATTGCCAACAACTTTGATTGAAGATTTCGCTAAAGAAGTTGATACATTATATATAATAGAAGAAAATGATAAATATATTGAAGATCACGTAAAAGCTATGGGTATCAAGTGTTTAGGAAAAGAAATATTCCCATATACAGGAGAAATGACTCCAGACGTAATCAAAGAAAGTGTTAGCGGTAAGCCAATAGAGACTTACGAAGTAAATCAGGATAAACTAATAAAGAGACCTCCTACATTCTGTGCAGGCTGTCCACATAGAGCAGTATTTTTAGAGTTAGGTAAAAGAAAAAATGCTATTGTTGCAGGAGACATTGGATGTTATGCATTAGGTCACGCAAGCCCTTATGATGCAATAGACTGGATACTATGTATGGGTAGTAGTTTCTCTACAGGTCATGGTGCGCAAAAAATACTTAACCTTAAAGAAGGAAATAACAAGAGACTAGTATCAGTAATGGGAGACTCTACTTTCTTCCACACTGGAATCAACTCTTTACTAGATATATCATATAACAAATCTAATACAATCAATCTTATACTTGATAATAGAATCACAGGTATGACAGGAGGACAAGAGAACCCTGGTACTGGATTCAAAGCTCAAGGTGAAATTGTCGAAGCTATTGAGATCGAAGATTTAGTTAAGAGCGCAGGAATAAAACACATAAAAGTTATTGATCCAAACAAAAAGGATGAAGTTGTTGCAGCTTTTGATTGGGCATTTGGTCTTGATGAAGCCTGTGTTATCATCACAAAATGGCCTTGTGTATTAAAAAGAGAGTACAGTGATGCAGACAAAGAGAAGTTCCCAACTGCATTTAAAACAAAACACAAAGTAGATGCAGATAAATGTATTGGCTGTAAAATCTGTCTAAAAACAGGTTGTCCGGGACTTGGATTTGATAAAGAGAATAAGAAAGCCTTTATAATAAAAGACGTTTGTGTGGGCTGCGGTGTTTGCGAAAGAGAATGTCCAGTTAATGCTATAAATGAGGAGGAAAAATAATATGACTAAGAGTATAATGTTAGTTGGTGTTGGCGGACAAGGTACAATACTTGCTAGTAAATTACTAACTATTGGACTTATGAGTGAAGGTTATGATGTTAAAATGAGTGAGATTCATGGTATGAGTCAACGTGGAGGTTCAGTTTCTTCTCAAGTAAGATATGGTGAAAAAGTACATTCTTCAGTTATCGAAAGAGGCGGAGCAGATATATTAGTTGCATTTGAAAAAGTTGAAGCCATGAGATTTTTAGGTCATCTTAAAAAAGGTGGTAAAGTAGTAGTAAATAACTTCGAGATGGAATCAGTTACAACTATTATAGGATTACAAGATTATCCAACAGGTATCATTGAAGAATTAAAAGAAAAAGTAGATGTATTAAGTGTAAATGCAGGTGAGCTTGCAGAGGAACTTGGAAATACAAAAGTTATGAATGTAATCTTACTTGGAACGTTAGTTAAATCTATGAAATTAGAAAATATAGATTGGGATAAAATTATAGAAGAAAATGTTAAGCCTAAGTTTGTAGAGCTTAATAAAAAAGCTTTTAGGGTTGGATTAAACCAAGCATAATCAGTAAAGGAGGTACTATGAATAATTATATATTAGTAATAAATCCAGGAAGTACTTCGACAAAGATAGCAATTTATGATGGACATAGTGAAGTGTTTACTAAAACCATTGACCATGATGCAAAGAAAATTGATGGGTATAAAGATATTGCTAGTCAATTTGATTTTAGGAAAGAAAGCGTATTAGAATTTTTAAAAGAGCAAAATTTTGATATCAAAGAACTTGTTTGTGCAGTAGGTAGAGGAGGAGTTGGACTTAAACCTGTTAAATCAGGAGCATATGAAGTCAACGACCTCATGATAGATAGACTAAAAAACAAGCCAGTCATAGAGCATGCTTCTAATTTAGGAGCAATTATAGCTAAAAATATAGCCGATGAAGTTGGATGCAAAGCGTATATATATGATTCAGTAGCAACAGATGAATTATTGGACGTAGCAAGACTATCAGGACTTCCAGAGATATCAAGAACTAGTGCTTTTCATGCACTAAACTCTAGAGCAACAGCTATGAAAGTTGCAAAAGATAATAATACAACTTATAATGATAAGAATTTTATAGTAGCGCATCTAGGTGGAGGAATATCAGTTTCAGTACACCAAAAAGGTAGAGCTATAGACATAGTTGCTGATGATGAAGGTCCATTTTCTCCAGAGAGAGCTGGGACATTGCCGACTACAAAGGTATTAAAACTTGCATTTAGTGGAGAATATGACTTAAGAGGAATGAAAAAGCGTCTTCGTGGCAACGGCGGTGTAAAAGCATATCTCAATACTACAGACATGAGAGAAGTTACAAAAATGGCTAATAGTGGAGATGAAAAAGCTAAGCTAGTGATAGATGCTATGGTATATCAAGTAGCAAAATCTATAGGGTCACTTGCAACTACACTTAATGGTGAAGTTGATTATATCGTAGTAACGGGTGGTATAGCATATGATAAATATATTTCAGCAGAGCTTACTAAAAGAGTTTCATTTATAGCACCAGTTCATGTAGAAGCTGGCGAAAATGAAATGTCTGCACTTGCAAGTGGAGTATACAGAGTAATGTTAAATGAAGAAAAAGCACATGATTATGTAGATTAAATTAAATAAAGCTAGTTGATAAGCAGTTTAATACACATTGATAAAAATAGACAGATTTAGTATAATATCATTAAATCTGTCTATTTAATTATAATTAAGGAGAAAGCATATGAATGAAGTAAATAATTCTGTCATAAAAGCTATAAAGATATTAGAACTATTTGAGTATGATGAAAAATTGAGTATCGCTGACATATATGATAAAACAACTTATTCAAAGAGTGCAATAAACAGAATATTAACTAGTTTTGAAGTCACAGGATATGTTCAGAAAAATAAAGAAACTGGAAAATATTATCTTACTAACAAACTGTATCATTTAGGGAACTCAACTAATGTCAATAAAAACATTATAGAAATCGCTAGACCACATATTGAGGAATTAATGAAAAAAGTACAATTAACAGTATCGCTATCTATTATAGAGGATTATAGAGCGGTCATATTATATCAGAGAAAGAGCAATAAAATAATGCGTGTCACACCTCCAGTAGGCTATAAAAGTACATTAAATGGAGTCGCATCAGGTAAAGTATTAGTTGCTTTTTCAAAAAATCCTGCGCAGATTATTGATGTTATGGATTTTGGTAAGAATACATCAAATACAATCACAGATAAAGAAAAGTATTTAGACGTAATATATGAAACCAAGAAAAATGGTTATGCTTATGAGGATGAGGAAACAGAGTTAGGTTTATTTTGTTTAGCGGCACCAGTTGTTGATAAAACAGGAGTTTGTATATGTAGTATAAGTATATCAGGCTATAGAAAGCTGTTGATAGAAAATTTAGAGCAAAATAAAATAGATTTATTAAAGTGCACAGAAAAGATATCCAAGGAATATTGCAAAAAGTTTATGTAGACTTATAAATGGGCTATAGCAAGCAACATCAAAGCTCAAGTTATGGAACTCTAGTAATTAGGAATAGATAAGACTACTAATAATAACCTAAATCCATATAAATACAACTAAACTATGAATATTCTATAGGAAAAGCTAAACATATATATTCATATTTAAAAAAGCTTTTTGAAGAAGATTATGCAAATGCGATAATGTGCATGAAATCACTAATTTGTAATGTTTAAGAAAAAGTACTTTGACTAAAATAATATATAATATTTTCAAAAAAGCTCAAATTAATTGGAGATGATGTGTTATGGGTAAAAGAAGATTACTTTTTGTAATATTTATATGTTGTATAGTACTAATAGGATATGTTATAAATACTGACTTAAACAGAACAGCGTTTGTAGAAACTAAAAATAGAAACTTTGAAAATGATTGGAATCAATATTTGAAAAAAATGTGGGTTATTGATAGTGGAGATAGTTCCTTTCCTAAAAGTCCTCCATTTAGTATTAAAATTTCTAAAAATTCTTCGTTTAGTATATCTAAAATAAATAATAAAATATTAGAAGGAATTTTTTCTACAGGTTCAATAGCTATGAAACAGTTTTACTTTTATCGTCGTAGTCCATCAAAATATTTAGGTACTTTATATGGTAAAATTAATGAGAACGTAGCTAAGTGTACTTTTACAATAGAGACGGGAAATAAAGGGAAAGTCACTCTTGTTTTAAAAGAAAATGACAAAATCAAAGCAACAATAAAGTATACAAACAAGAACAAAGCTTGTGAAGATATTGGCTTAGATGGGGAATTTTTATTTAGACCATACAACTTAAAAGATGTGGGAAATGTTACTCGTCTTGACCAATATTCTTTTACGGTAAATCTAAACTATTGGGGATGTGTAAATTTTGTGGCTGGAAAAACTGATAGTGGTAGAGTTATACATCCAGTAGCATATTTAACAAATGAGAACGATGATATTTTTTATGATTTTAGTGTAGCATTTAAAACTGGTACAGAAATTAATGATGTCAAAATAATAGATAAAAATAATGATGGATTAAAAGACATAGTTATTGTGACTGGGTTTGGTAAAAATTCGGACATTGACCCCATAACGTTTATGTTTATCCAGAATAAAGATGGATCATTTTATAGTAAATAAATCAATTTAGCACTATATTATCTACTAGAAAAATATAAACTAAACTCATCTTGCAAAAAAGGCATTAAAAAACAATGCCTTTTAAAGTCCACATGTTAAATTACAATATAACAAACCTAATTATCTTCCAACAACCGATGTATGTATCCTAAAACTTGCTTTTTCTGACTGTCAGTTAGCTGTATGAAATTTTTTATTATCTCTTTATCAATCTTATCAAGAGAATTTTCTATAGCTAGTTTATCAATCAAATCATTAGTAATATCATTAAAAACAACACCTTTACCAGTGTTGAACCATTCTACGTTCACTTTAAATTCTTTTATAATAGAGTTTTTTACTCTATCAGTTAACATTACAGTTCCATTTTCAATATTTGCTAGATTGGAGCGACTCATATCAATCCTATTTGCAAATGTTTCCTGATTTATCTTAAGTATGTTTCTTAGTTCTTTAATACGTGACTGTATGATAAACACCTCCTAAAAAGAGTATATTTCAAGCAAAAATGTTTGTCAAGGACAATTATTTACCACTTACAGTATTGACACGAACAAAAACAAGTGTTAAAATGTTTGTAACGAACATTTTTAAAAGGAGATGATTTCTTGGAAAATGAACAACAGATTATTGAATTGATAAGAAATACATCAAAGCTTAGTAACGAAAAAAAATTGAATGTTCTTGATATGACAAAAAAACTTTTGCTTAAGCAATAATAATTAGTTTGTAAATTAGAATAACAAAATAGTTTGATTACATAATCCATAATTAATAATAATTAAGACGGAGAGAACTATGAATAATATTTTGATGCAAATAAACACTACATTAGAAAAAGAACGGATTTATTTAAATGAGTTTAATAATATATTGATAGAACATTCCCTAGAAGAAGCAGATAAAAAGCGAATATTATTTTACATCAAGTGTTGCTCTGATAATATAAAAAGATTACAAGAAAGCAAAGAGAAATTAAAGGGTTTATAAACATCTTAGTCATGTAGATATGTAAGGAGAAATTTTGACGTATCGAATAAAGACAGATGAAATAAAGGCATATTATAAAATGGTGTGCTAAATTTAAAGCTATCTAAAAGAAAGACGATGCTAATTCAAGAAAGATAGATGTTAATTAAGGATGTCAAAAATTTATACAAGAAAAGGGCATTTCTAAAATAAGTTATGCTTTTTTATTTTGCATAACGTAACAATCAGAGTACAATGGATATAATTATAGAGAGAAAATTACCATAAATGTTAAAATATATATAATAAAATTGTTGGAGGTGCTTTTATATTAAAAACAAAGTCTAAAATCTTAATCTTGTCAGTGATACTTGTTTTAGGTTTATCAACTATTTGTACTGCAAAGCAAGCAGTGGAATGTAACTTAAATCATAATGAGACTTGTAATCATGAAGGTTCTATTCGACTTATGTGTCCATGTTGTGGTGGATCAATGAGTTTAAGTAATGAAAAATTAGGAGCATGGCGTACTATTAGACAATACAAATATGATGTTCACTTTGGATGTACTGTTTATGTACAAGAACGATGGTATGATAGAGAATATACATGTTGGAACTGTTATTTTTCTGAAATGAAAAATGGAAATGAACAACGTATATTACATAAAAGATAGACGAGTATAAAAATTAATATATAATAAAAACCAGTTTTATTAATTAAAATGGATATCCACTATAAAACTGGTTTTTATTAATAATTATCTTATTCTAAATTCATAACTTGAGACATCTGATGGAGCACTGTTTTGTATAGCATCGTTGTAAACTTCATAAATCAATTTGTAGTTACCCTTTCGCAACATACTTGTGTTAATAGACAATTCTACAGAGCGACCATCTTTATCAACTGGTAGATTTCTCATTATATTTTCTGTTAAAATATAAGATTTTTTACCTCGTGTTTTAATTAGTTTGATGTTTACAGTTGCGTTACTTACACTTGTTTTATACGGAGTAAATCCAGCTTTGATATTAATATAGTCTTTTCTATTGAATATGTTAGTAACTTTGCCTGTTTTATTGCTTGTAATGTCAAATTTGCTGATATATATGTCTTTAAGGTTCTGATTGTCTTCAGGTTTTTGAGGTTTATTGTTTAATGCTATACTAATAACTACTGGATCATGGTCACTGTGTCTTCTAGCCTTATCTTTATCAGATATTATTGAGTTAATATTTAGTACATCTACTTTAGTTAAATCAGCTAAATCTTTGCTTACCAATATATTATCTAATATTTGCGAGTTACCTCCATATATATAAGAGTATTGTTCTGATTTTGGCAACCTGTCTATCATGTTAATCAATACTTTTTCCTTACCTTTACCACTAAGTGTACGAACTGGCTTAGAGAAATGATAATCATTCAGATCACCTAATACTACAACATTTGCATTGTTGTTTTTCTCAAGTATAGAATCGACGAAGTCATTTACAAGCTGTGCCTGCTTTACTCTATTAACTTCAGAATGTTTTATAGCAGGTTGCACATTTCCATAGGTTGCATTGTCACCACCTTTTGAACTTAAATGATTCGCTATCACTATTACATCTTGACTATTAAACACAAACTCTGCAGCTAAAGGTTTTCTAGTGTCAACAAATGCAGGGTCATTTGTAGCTATACGTCCTGGATTAAGTGTAAGGTTTCCTGTATCATTAACTGATACTGTTTCTGTAGAAGTACCTTTTTTAGTACCTTCTTTCAAAGAAACTCTTTCAGGATTGTATAGATATCCTACACGAATATTTCCGCCAGGTTGACCACCATCAGCATCATCTACTGGAGGTATATCTGTCCATTTGTATTCGGGGCCTCCTAATTTCTTTATTTCATCTATGAATGTTTCGTATACCTCGTTAGCATCCACTATCGAAGTGTTTTCTTTACCATCATTATCTTGAACTTCCACTAATCCAATGATATCAGGAGATTTCATGCTATTAACTATAGTGTTAGCTATTCCAGCGGCTTTGTCTAAACTTTTAGCATTGTCGTCACCACCATGATTGTAAACATTGTATGTTGCAATACTTAATTCATCTTTGTTAACTTCATATTTTAGGGTATCAATTTCTCTTTCAGGGGTAGTGAATTCTGGTAGAGGTTGTGTTATATAAATCTGATAAGTACCCCATTCATAATCCATTATACCTTCCACATCGCCATCTGTAGTAGCGCCTGTTTCTACATCCTTTATATTGCCAAGAGATGCAATAGCACCATTTAAACCGATGATTTCGGTATTTATATCATTTTCACCAAGAACAACTCCACCCATGTTTGATGAATCACCATCTTTTTTAGCTATAGCTCCGTTATCAGGGGCTACAGTTAAGACACGGTTGTGTTCTGCTGATACTACTAAAGGTTTTTCCAATTTAACACGCATTGATTCTAATGATTCATAGAAATCTATAGCATATTTATTGATGTCGTACTCATTAAAATTAGGACTTGATATATTATCATGAGGTACTATCCTTCCATTTTTACCTAAAATAATAGGCTCCGGTAATTGATTAGACGATGATAAAATATCTACAGAATCTGCTTTTATTGTAGTTGTAGTCAATTGGTTGGCTTGATCATATGCATAGAAGTTCATTTTCTTAACTAGTTCCTCAACACGCCCATCTACAGACACTTTATCTCCAACATTAACAGCAGTATTTGTTATCACGAGAATAGCATCAGAAGTATTATCATTATTGTCACCTATTTCATCCTGCATGTAGAAACCTCTTATACGTTTTCCATCTATGAAATCAAACTTGTAGTCTATTGTTGATGTTACAATTCCTTTTACATCTACAACATTTTTATTGTTATATGGAGAAATATGAGATTCTCCTTGTATTTCTGGTATAGTTTTTTTGCCAACTACTTCTTTCACAGTGTACGTCCTTGTTAATATGTCACTGTCAGTTAAATCTTTACGTGTCGCTATAGCTTTAAGTGTTGTATCACTTGTTATAACTATTGGTTTAGCATAAATATTAGAGTTCTTTGTTGGATTACTTCCATCTAATGTATAGTATATAACAGCATTATCTGTTAATGTACTAAGAGATACCTCGGTATTCGGATCAACAATACCTGAATCAATAGATGCTGATACATTTCTTGCTTTACTTGAATCAAGAGTGATATCAAGTTCATTACGTGGCACTAGACAATATTTTTTGTAACCATAATATACAACACCAGTTATACTTTCATATGTTTTATTAACTTCTATTAGGGATTGATCTTTAGGTTTGATACGAAAATCTTCATTTCCATTTTCGATTTTGTACTCACCATATTCAGGACCAGAAATGATTTTGACATTCTTTAATGTTATTAATTTTGCTTCGTTTGATTCCCCTACGTCAGCAATATTTACTTCCAAAGGAGAAGCAGTTTCTTTTCCTATAACTTTAACATAAGATTTGCTATCGACTTTGATATAACCAAATCCATAAGAGTTACCAACTGTACCTATAATCTCAACCTTATCTCCAATGTTTATATCTACATTTTCACCAAATTTTACTCCGATAGCCCCAGTATCATCTTGCATAAATGCATATCCATTGTAATTTGTTTCAGTTATTATACCGTTTATTTTACTTAATCCAGAGTCGTTTAAATAATCATTATTTTCATCTACATAGCTATCTTTAGCTTCCTTGATAGTAATTGTTTCACTAGGTATTTCGATAGGCACATTAGGTTCTTCTTGCATATGTTTTCCTAGATACTTAAAAGTATCTTTAGGATAACTAATCCACTCATTACTTTCTCTTGGATCAGATGCCGATGTGTTACCATTTCTAACATCTGAAGACCTTACAAACGTAACATCTTTACCAAAGTCTATGTCCCCACTGATACCTATACGGTCAATTATGACATCATCTTTGTATAGTGCGACTTGATCGTCTCCATTGAAGTTGATATTACCAGCTATAGCTTTATCAAGAATCGTTTGAGAAGCTAATTTGTTAGCCACAACTAATGCTTCACCATCAGCTAACTCTCCACTAAATGAGTGCATTGTAGAAAATACACCATTGCCATTAGTATCTTTCATTAGTTTGTATTTGCTAAGGTTTATTGTGCTACCAGTTCCATTATAGATTTCGATAGCTTTGTTATTACTACTCCCTTCAACATATTCAGAAATTAAAATATCTTTGAATGATGTTGAGTCTTCTGCACTAACGGGTAGTACTAGAGATGCTGATAAAATACATGCAAGTGCTAAGCTTAAATATTGCTTGAATCGTTTTACCATTTTAGTTCCTCCAATTTTAATAAATTTTTTAGTGATAATTATGGTTGTACTAGTAGATAAATAAATTAAGAAAAATGTTCCTAGATTAAGAACTTGCTTATAATTATATATTAATATCTAAACAAGATAATATCAATATAAGAGTGATTATATATTGTGGTAATATTTGTATTAAATTTAATCATATCGTCAGCCATATAGGATATTGATCGTTAACATTCTAACGAATTAACGGAGGAGATGAGGCTGAAAACAAAATTATGGAACAAATTTACAATTCGTACAATCATACACGTAGAAATGTAGATGTTATAAGAACAATTCTAATAAATACCTATAAGGAGGTGAAAAAATGAAAATACTAATGAAAAAATTAAAGATTGAAAAAACTCTAATAAGCAACAGATGTTCGTGCAGGTGTCCTTATCCATCAGATGATAGAGTGGATACAAAACTAGAAGAATTGGATTAAAAAACTAATGCTAAGCTAATATAACCAATTGCAAGTAAAGAAAATAAAATATAAAAAATGTAAGGTGAATTGCTTAATCCTTACATTTTTTATTAGATTTATGAAACAGCAGGTTCTTTAACCTTACGTGCAACATAAAGATTAACAAATGACAGTGATGCAGCTAAGAAAAATATGTATTGAGGGCCCCATACACCCCATACTATTCCTCCTAAATACGCACATATAATTGAAACTGCGTGATCTAAGCTAAGACCTAAAGATAGCGTAGGGGTTATATCTGACGGATCAACAGCTATTGAACGTAAGTAAACAGTTCTTATCATACCCATTTGAGTTGACATCTTGTCAAATATAAAGAGCATATACGCTAGAAATACAGGTATACCAACTGTAGCGAGTGTGCCTGTATCAAATCCAGCACTAAGAAGACCATAAAGAACGTATACAAA
Source organism: Clostridiaceae bacterium M8S5 (assembly GCA_029227815.1). GTDB lineage: Bacteria > Bacillota > Clostridia > Tissierellales > MCWD3 > Abyssisolibacter. Next base: position 789,525 of record CP118523.1, read on the forward strand.
TATAAAAGATAGAGCATCTGCATATAAAAGCTTTTTGATACCAAATCTGTCCACCCATCTTCCAACAGCAGGAATAAAGAATACTCCGAACAGAGAGCCTATGATACCTAGTATAGCTAACGTATCAGCCTTTTTATTTAATATTTCAATAAGTACCCACGGGCCATAAACCATCATTATCTGTTTTTGCACGCCCCACATGATTACTAACGTATAATAATACTTATATTCTTTTCTAAAAACAAAGTTCACTCTTTTGTTACTCGTAGTAGGATTGTCTATAAGTTTTTCCATGATAATCAATAAAACAACTACAACTGCAAATATCAAAGCAGACAATATAAATATCCATTTTGTTTTAGATGTAAAGTCGAAAACACCAATGCGAAAACATATAAAAACTATTATACTAGCGAGCATTGAAAATGCAACTGATACTCCTCTATATTGTCCCATTCTCTTACCCACATTAGAATCCTTTATTAGGGAGATACCTATACTAGTTTTAACAGGCATAAACAAATGCATACCTGATGAGTTAATGAATATAAAAATAAGCATTATGGTAAATGGAGGCGTAATAAATCCTAAAGCACCTATACCGATTATGCTTAGACATTGCGCTATAACTGCGATGCGGAAATCAGATAGTAAGGATAATGACGCTATAAAAAAAACGACTAGCATACCAGGCAGCTCTCTTGGGAACTCTATAAGTCCACGTTGGTAAGGTGTGATTTGATAAGCATCTTTAAAATAGTTAGATATAACATTGTGGCTAAAACCTAAACCAAGTGCACTTAAGGCGATTATAGCAAAGTAAAGCATATGTAGTTTGTTTGTTTCTTTTATTCTTTTAAGCATTATAGTACTCTCCTTGATTTTGTTTAATTTACATGTCAAAAATATGTTATCATGGTTTTATTAAATAATCAAATCAATAACATTGATGTTTTAAAAAAGTCAAAGTGGCAATCCTCTTAATAAGTATAGGAGGAGAGAAGTATGTACATAGTGGTAAACAAAGACACAGGTGAATATATTAAAGATACAGGTGTTAGTCATAATACTAATAAAGATAATCTATATAACAATCTACTAAGTATGATTGATAAAAAAACAGAGGATATAATATATGTAGAAAATAATTCTCCATTTATTAAAGCGTTTGAAGCAATGTTTGAATCACAGAAACGATTCAAAGTACAGCTAGATGACAAGCAAGTTGTAGGAATAACAATTATATAAAAAAGTTCTAAACATGTCCACATTTTAATACCTTATATAAAGGGGGATGAAAGGTCATGTTTTTTTCTTTGATTAATTTAAAACAGGATATAGACATATCTAGCTTAACAGAGAAAATAGATTTTTTAAATGAAAAAATAACAATGGTAGATAGTAATGTGAAGTTTCATTTTACAATATATTGGTCAATTATAATATTAGTGATTACTTTATTAGGGATAGTCAATTTAGTAGTAATCAAAAAGCATTTAGAAAGGAAGGCTGAAAGTTACATAGCGTCTAGGATAGATGAAATACTAGCAAAAGTAAGTCAGTTTAGGACTATGTATGGTAAAAAATATCTCCATGATGCTGAGTTAAAAGATGGATGGTATCGTTTTGTGATTGGAGGAAAAGATTTAAATATAAGTTTTAGAGATAAAAATAACAACATTGACATAAAAACTATATATGGAGATGATAACCTTAGGTACAATGCAAGAGTCAAAAGTGGAGTATTGTGGATAAAAATTAAAGACTTTGATATGAGAATACATAAGGGAATAAAATGGAGAATAACTTATGTAAAACGAGTCATTGATTACTAACATACCCTTATCAAACTATAATGATAATGAAAATCGTTATTGTTTACAAATTTATGGTTTTGTTATACAATATAGAAAAATAGGAATTTATAACAATTACTAGTAATTAGTCATATGTAATTAATTTATAAAAAAGGGGAGTTATATATGAAAGCAAATAGTTTGTACAATTACGGTAAATCGCTAGATAAGGTAATTGAAGACATGCCAAATGATGCGAGAGAGTATGTTCAAAAGGTTTTTAAAAGTGAAATGAAGAAAAATCTAGGATTTATAAAGATGATAAGGTTTATATTAGCTAAGAGAACATATGATAAAAAGATAGCAAATATAGAGCACGATGTTGCAAGAAAATTAAATGTTCAAAGCGAGAAGTTTGTAAAAAACTTATTAAATAGAGCTAGTGCTTTTGGAGCTTTGAGCAAAATAATAGGAAAAGATGAAGCACTCAAGTTTAACTGTAATTTGGCAGAGAAAACAACGTATGATTTAATGTCTAGATTTCATCCTACATTAGAGGAACTAAAAAGCTGTGGAGATCCATTTGAGGTATACAAACAGTATATGATAACTGGTTTAGAAGCGAATGTAAAAGTAGGAATACATGAATTTGAAGTAATAGAAGATACAGATGATGTTTTACGATTTGATGTTACTTCTTGTGCATTTCATTCTATACCAGATTATATAGGTCTTGGAGAAACATGTATTGTAAGTTGTTACAGCGATGATGTATTTTATCCACGTTATTGTGAACAATTAGGTCTAGAGTTTATTAGGACCGGTACGATTGCTCGTGGGGATAAAGTATGTGATTTTTGTTTTAGGCGTAAGAAATAATATATAGATTAATTCAAATGAGTGAAATAGACGTAATACTATCAAACTATAACTTAAATAGACCTATCATCAACCACCATTTGAAATGGTGGTTGATAATTTATACTAGATGTATTAAGGATTAGATTCATTAATTGGTAGAAAAAATTATTAAAAGATTGCTATTATCGATTTTAAGATCAAAATAACTGTGACTATAGATAATTTATCAGTAAAAAATATTGCAGTATCTATAATATCTATAAAGTTCATATTGGCTAAGAGGAGGAAATATATATGAAGTACGATTTTAATGCAGTAGTACAAAGGAATAATACATATTCATTAAAATGGGATCCTATATTCTTAGAGGATGTATTTGGTAGAAGTGATGTGTTACCACTATGGGTTGCAGATATGGATTTTAAGTGTCCACAACCTGTAATTGATGCTATTATTGATAGAGCTAAGCATGGGATTTTTGGTTATGTGTTTAGAGAGCATAACTATAATAATGCAGTTATAAGGTGGAATAAAAGAAGACATAATTGGGATGTAAAAGAAGATTGGTTAGTGTATACTCTTGGTATTGTAACGGCAGTAAATCAGTGTGTACAAGTGTTTTGTAAACCTGGAGACAAAGTAATAATCCAAAATCCTGTTTACTATCCTTTTGGAGAAGCAATATTAAATAATGGATGCCAAATAGTCCATAATCAATTAATAAAAAAAGATAATAAATATATTATGGATTTTGAAGGTTTAAATAAAAAAGTTAAAGATCCATATGTTAAGATGATAATACTATGCAATCCTCATAATCCAGTGGGAAGAATTTGGTCGAGAGATGAACTTATAAAGCTAGGAAACATATGTATAGAAAACAATGTTATCATAGTATCAGATGAAATTCACAGAGATTTGACATTCAAAGGGCACAAACACATACCTTTTGCCAGCATTTCAGACAAATTTGCTCAAAACAGCATCACTTGTACAGCTCCTAGTAAGACATTCAATATAGCAGGGCTAAAAACATCAAACATAATAATTCCAAATGAAAGATTACGAAAAAATTATACGCAACAGTTAAGACGTAATTCTATAGAGTTTGCAAATATTTTTGGAATAGAAGCATTAATAGCAGCTTATAATCATGGAGAAGAATGGTTAGAAAATGTACTCGAATATTTAGAAAGCAATGTAGAATTTATTGATGAATTTATAAAAGCAAATATACCAAATGTGACGTTTATAAAGCCAGAAGGAACTTATCTTGGTTGGTTAGATTTTAGAAATATAACAGAAGATATAAATAAATTAGATAATATACTCATTAACAAAGCCAAAGTTGCATTAGATAGTGGACATTGGTTTGGAGAAGGTGGAGAAGGGTTTGCAAGAATCAACTTTGCATGTCCAAGAGAAATACTAGAAAGCGCTATGACTAGAATACAAAAAGCAATAGGGTAGTAAGTGATTTAGGTAACTATAAAAAATCGAAATTTATTGGCTCAGACGAGAGGGGTTTATTGGTCAAGTTTTTGTTGTTAAACCAATAAGTAACGAGCAACTATATGACCCTCAAAGATAATCTAAAACAATTACTAAAAAACCATCAAAGTAACAAAGAAGCATATCTGTTTTTCTGGAGAAGCGACTTTAGAGTGCGTGTTCCTACAACGCTTTTAAGCAATAAAAGGAACACGTACTATACGGAGTCCGTAAGAAATTAGGATATGCTTCACCAATATATAAAGAGTAACCAAGAACTACAAGTTTTTTTATCGTACAAAGCATGACTCTAAAAAGAGATATCAAAAACCACTTTATGAGCCATTACCAAAAAAGACTATTAATCTACTCAAATTAATGGTCTTTTAACCGTATTATTGTTTAATTATTGTATTCTGCGTTTATCTCAGCAATCCATTCATCAAAAATAGGAGATATAGTTCTTAGCCTATCAAAGGTTTCATCGCCTTTTACCTCATCGTTACCAAACGCATCTCTAACACTATCAATAAAATCAAGCCCCATAGCATCGTACACCTTTTCAGCTAATAGTGTAAATTGCTTTTGATACCAATCATAGTTTGGAACAGGCATATCACAATATACTTCATCTAGTGCATCCATACTAGTATATTCAGGCTTGCTACCGTCTAGATATGTTATATAAGCATTTGCTTCCCATAGTTTAGCTAACTCTGGTGCTTTATTACGCATGAAAGCATATGCAAAGTATGTAGCCATAAATTCATTGAACCAGTTGTTTAAATTATCATTTCCGTTTTCAATAGTAAGAGTGTGACCAATTTCGTGTAATCCTATAAGATCAGGGAATTGTTTAACAGCATCTTCATACGAATAATTAATCTCACTTAGAATGTCCTTAATATTTTGAGGAACGATGTCCTTAAATACTAACATGCTTTCTACTACTATACCGTCTTCTGTTGCAGGGAGAACTATAACAGAGATCTCTTCCAACATAACAAATGGAAGCCCATATGGTAAATCGTATTTTTTTTCCCATGCCTCTCTATAAAGAAGGTTAACTTCTACTGTTAGATTAAAACCTTTCTTTTCGTTGTAAAACTCTTTCATTTGCTTAAGCAGATTGTATTGAGCTGTTGCTTTTTCTAGGTAACCCTTACTGTATTTCACTCTAAGTTTTCCGCTACCGATACACTCTAAAGAATTTTTATCATCAAGTGTTTTCATACTATCGCCTCATTTCTTAGTTTTTTTAATGGAGTATATCTGATATAATAAAACAAATATTATTGATATTATAAATAACGACCTACACTGCATGTCAATTGCTAGTTTAGGTGGTGTTTCTAGTTTATCATGTAGTTAACTGCACGATATTAAAGTGGAGGTAAAAATGAAGATACAAGAATTCGCAGACCTATTCAATATAAGAAAATCAACAGTAAGATATTATAGAGATATAAATTTAATCATACCAGAGAGAGTGAAAAACTATTGTGATTTTGGCAAAGACTGCATTAAAGACATGCAAGATATACTAGAATTAAAGGAAATGGGATTTAGTATCGAAAAGATTCAATCAATAAAAGCATACGAACGATTAATGGTTGTATTTGATGATAAAGACAAAAAAGTAATTAACGAAATAGCAAAGAAAAAGATATTTGAACACAAACAAGAAATGGAAAAAATACAACAAAGAATCAACATGATAAATAAATATATCAAAATGCTAGAAAAAAAGAATGATAGCAAACCAATCGGGATTTCAATAGCTATGCTAGATTATTTATGCTGCCCATACTGTAAAGAAAATTTTGTGATAACAGATGCAACTATAGAGAGTCATGCTGTACATTCTGGGATAATTGAGTGCAGTTGTGGATGTAAATTTAACATAAAAAATGGTATATTGATTTGTGATGATAATTTAGAACACGAAGCATTTGATAAAAAAGATAATAAGTTTTTACTAGATGATCCTTACTCAAAAATTACAATGAACCATATCTTAATAAACAATAAAATGGGTAAAAGTTTAAAAAAGCATTTAAACTTAGTAAATCATGAAGATGGTATAATATTTTATTATTCAGATACAGATATACTGATGATGAAACTGCATGAACTGTTTGAGCAAAACGGTAAATATGTCTTTGTCTCATTTGACTTTGAAACTATCAGTAAATTTAAGAATAGACTTGAGATATTAGGGATAAAAGGTAATTTTATGTTTATATTAACTAAAGATGTTTTGCCACTAACTGATAGCATTCCATGCATAGTAGACAACTCAAGTAATATGGTTGAATACTTAATAGGATTTCAAAGTGGATATAGTATACAATTATTAAATCAAATACTAACAACTAAAACCAATGTTTTAAAATTTCGACTTACATTACCTTTATCGGCTAATACGTTTAAAAAAATACCAGAGTTAAAAAAATATATTACAGATAACTCATGTAACAAACATTTAGAAGACTATAGATTTGAGATTAAGCACAATGAGTATATTGGAGATATAAATGATTTGGAAAATTTAAATTCAATGTATGATGGAGAAGATAGTTTAAAAGTTAGTTTGCTACTATTAAGTAAATTAGATTTAAATAAGAAGGAAGTGTCTCAATAGACGCTTTCCTCCTCAACTAATTCTAGTTGTTTTTCAAGCTCAAAACACATCTGAATAATTAATTTTTCCTCCATAGTTAAACAAGGAAAAAAGCTGATTATATTAAATTGAGATACACAGCCCAGAAAATATCCAAAACGTATATGTAACGTCACCGAAGAATTTCTATATTGATAGGAACAAGGCGGATTCTACTCTGAGAATATGTATATCAAATCTTAGATATAAAGACATAAAAAGGGGATTGAATGTTCTATTTAATGATTTATAATAGAAAGTAAGAACTAACACAAAAGGGGGAATGTCATGAATTTAAACGAAATCCAGACTAAAATCAATAAATTCACTGACGAAAAAGGAATCAAGTCTAATGCAAATATAAGAATACTTGACCTTATATCCGAAATAGGTGAATTATCAAAGGAAATTTTAAAAAGCACTAATTATGGAGAGAAAAAATTTACTATAACAGATGATTATAAAAGTGAAATAGGAGATGTATTTTTTTCACTTTTATGTTTAGCCAATGAAACGGATGTAGATTTAGAAGATTGCTTAACTAAAGTAATAGATAAATATGAAAAGAGATTTGAAAGCATAGGAAGTGTTGGTTCGGGTAAGTAGATAATATGACATTAAATGTGAGCTAGAAAGGGAGTATATCTATGAAAAAAATAATTTTAGCAATATTCGTAGTTTTATCACTAGTAGTATTAAAAAGTAATATTAGTCAAGAAGATGTAGAATTTTCGAGTCATGATAAGGTCCCAAAGATTGAGGTTAAAGATAAAATCAGAGAAAAACTAGAAAGTATGTCTTTAGATGAGAAAATTGGACAGTTGATTACAGTAGGATTTGAAGGTAACACAGCTAATGAAGATATTAAGAGCATGATTACAGATTATCATGTAGGTGGAGTGATATTATTCAAAAACAATATTGTAAATCCAAAGCAAACACTTTCTTTAGTGAATGATATAAAAAGCACTAATAACAAGAACAATAAGACTCCACTTTTCATTTCTGTTGATGAAGAGGGTGGACGAGTTTCAAGGATGCCTAAGGAACTGTTAAAGCTACCTACCAATAAGGTGATTGGAGCTAAAGATAATCCTAAGTTGTCTTTGGAGATAGGGAATGCAATAGGATTTGAACTTAAGTCGTTAGGTTTTAATATGGATTTTGCACCTGTACTAGATATCAATAGTAATCCTAAAAATCCTGTAATAGGGGATAGATCTTTTGGTAATAACAAAGAGGTTGTTAGTAGGTTAGGAATCACAACAATGAATGGCTTACAGATGCAAAACATAATATCTGTTGTAAAGCATTTTCCAGGTCACGGAGATACATCAGTAGACTCACATTTGGGTTTGCCAGTAGTAGAAAATGATATAGATAGATTAAAAAGATATGAATTAGTTCCTTTTCAAAAGGCAATAAATGAAGATGTAGACGCTGTAATGGTTACACATATATTGTTCCCTAAGATTGATAAGCAATATCCAGCATCTATGTCAGATAAAATTATAAAAAACATTTTAAGAAATGATATGAAGTTTGATGGAGTTGTTATGTCTGACGATATGGAGATGGGAGCGATAACGAAAAACTATGGTATAGAAAAAGCGGTTGTACGATCTATAAAATCAGGTAGTGACATGGTACTTGTATGTCATAAATATGATAACCAAGTAAGAGCTATCAAAGCGTTAAAACAGGCTGTAAAGGATAAAGTTATTTCCATGAAGCAGATAGATGAAAGTGTCATGAGGATACTGAGATTAAAAGATAAGTATAAACTAAGTGATAAAACAATAAAAGATGTGCATATAGATGAAATAAACGCAAAGTTGCAGAAGGTTTTACATGAAATATCTAAATAAAGGGGAGGGGCTATTTTGGATAAAGATATTTCAAAACACAACATATTATATGAGAGTGGAAGCAAAGAACTGCTACCTCACATAAAAGAATTATGGGAGGAAACAGCGAAGTATCATATGGAAAAATCACAATATTTCAGAAAGTCGTTTGTTAATATTAAATTTGAAGATAGACTTAAATCATTTGAGGATGATAATAAAGAGGTGTTAGTAATACTTGTAAAAGATGAAGCATCAAATAATATTGGCTATATAGTAGCATCTATAACAAAAAATAAAATTGCGGAAATAGAATCATTTTATATTATTGAAAAATATAGAAATAGAAAAATTGGAAATAAACTAATGGATGATGCTATATCGTGGCTTGAATATAGAAACCCAAAGAAAATTTCTGTTGGAGTAGCTGTAGGAAACGAAGATGTGATGAGGCTGTACCAGAAATTTGGATTTTATCCTAAGGTTATTATTTTAGAAAAGTTATAAGGAAAAATAATAAAACTTGACATTCGCCTTAGACTAAGGATTATCATATAATTGTAAATATTGTTGGAGGGGAATGTAAATGGATAAGAGATATTTAATAAGTGAAATAGCGAAAATGTTTAATATTACTACTAATAAATTGAGATTTTATGAAAAGAAAGGGGTAATAACATCTTCGAGAGATGATGAAAATAATTACAGGTATTATACAAATGATGATTTACTTAAAATCCAACTAATACTTATTTATAGACAGATTGGTTTTTCTATTAATGATATAAAAAAACTGTTAAATAAAGATTATAAAGATGATGTAATAAACCATTTTTACAATCAATGGAATATAATAAATAACGAAGTGCATAGGCTCAGATTATTAAGAGATTCCGTTGAGGGAGTAATGGATATCATTTATGATAATAAAGGTGATGAATATATAGAAAAATTAATAGAAACTATAAATAAAATGAATGAAGTAAAAGATATAAGTGATAATTGGAAAGATAAATGGGATTTTGATAGTTGGGCAAAAAGATATGATTCATCAGTTGAGAGTGATGACATTACAGGTATATTTAAAAATTACTACAAAGTGTTACAAACTGTATATGAAAAATCAATAGAAAACATAAGTGATAAACCAGAGCAAAAAAGAGTTTTGGATATAGGAATTGGCACTGGTAATCTTACAAAGAAATACCTAGATAGTGGCTATAATATAGTAGGGCTTGACCAATCTAGAGAGATGCTGAATGTTGCAAAGCAAAAGCATCCCAATCTAAAAGTAAGATTAGGCGAATTCTTAAAAATACCTTTTGATAATAGTCAATTTGACATCATAGTCTCAACTTATGCATTCCATCACTTAAATGAGGACGAAAAAAGATTAGCCATAAAAGAGATGTTAAGAGTTCTCAAGGAAAAAGGAAAAATTGTAATCGGTGATTTAATGTATGAAAATGAATCAGAAAAAATAAAGCTACAAAATACCTCTACAAAAGAGCAAATAGAAGCTATGGAAGATGAGTACTATTCTAATATTGAAGAATTAGAAAATGAATTAAGAAAATATTCAAGAAAACTTGCGTCATGCAAAATAGATAGAGTCAATTTTGTTGTAGTTATTGAATAGTATGGTTAAAATAACCCATGGACTAACTTGAATAAATTAGTCTATGGGTTATTAGTTTGTCTGAGGTTATTTTATGTATTTGTCAAAATAAATGCGAGATGTTACTAAACTAGAGTCGTTAAAGATTATCAGAGTTATTAGATATACATATGCTAGACAAACATAAAATAAGTATGTCGATAAATATTATAGTTTTTCAGTCCTATAATATTTATTACTAGATTTAGATATTAGTGATTGCGGGTGTGAACATTATAAACTCGTAAAGTTTTAATATTTACATAATAACCAAGATTATGGCAACCATATTCACTACAGATATACCACTTGGTGATAGGCTGTTCATATTGATAAATAGTACAATCAGTATGTTCAGGACATTTGCATTGACCTACAAGTTCTGGCTTGTGTTCAACTGTGTCCGCTAAGGTCATAGGGCGTTTGCAATATTTGCATGTTGGAATATTTGTACGGACAGACACTTTAGATGTTTCTTTGTTCATTGGCAGTGTACTTGCTATACATATACTAGATAGACAAAGAACAATTAATACTACGAATATGATCATCTTTTTATTTAATCTCATTGTTTCACCTCCTTAAAATTTAGTTTAACAATCTACCCATAATATAACATATAATCTTAAAAAAGTAAATATATAGAAAAAATAAAGATAATTTCCATTTACTAAAAAAGGACTGACCATTTTCATGATTAGTCCTTTTTGGTTTGATGATATAGTCATCTATATGTCTGTATGTAAAAGAAGTTCATGTTGGGGATATGTTTAAAGCGAATAATGAAATCATAAGAATACTTAACTTTTACATACAGTTTTAAATTAATTTTACGATGCCTTTGATTCTGAGGCATTTTTTTGTTGTGCTTTTTTAGATAATGATGATTTGAATAGAGTGAATGAAGTATATAGTATAACAGCGTCTACTAACCATTTAAGAACATTAAGTGGTAATTCTTTAACAATATAAGCTGCAATTATAACACCAACTATTCCACCTATAGTAACTCCTAATGCAGCTCTTTTATCGTATGCACCTTCTTTAACAAACTTTACAGAAGCTACTGGCATCAAGAATGCGCAAGATCCCATCATTATCGGGAATGCTATTTTTGAAGATAAACCTAAAACATATATAAGTGCCATACATGGAGCGTAAAGACCTATACCAGCTGTCATTAAAGCACCTAAAATAAAGTTACCTACAACAGCGATTACTAATTTACCTCCAGATAAACCTATAGCATCACCACCGCCAGGCATTAAGCCTAATTGACCAGCTACCATCAAGCAAACAGTTATAAGTAAGGCTACTGCCATAAATAACTGAACTTTCTTTTCGTCCATTTTAGATACTATTCCAGCACCGGCATAAGCACCAAATGCAGCTGCTGCTAACATTGAAATTAGAGTTAATGAATCTACTTCAATAACTTTTATAAATATAAATGCCTCAAGTACTACAGGTATAGTGTGTGCAACATTTAACGTACCTGGCAAAACTCTATCGTCTACTTGTTTCATCCCTTTAAATAGAGCAGTAGTTGGAGCAAAGCAACCAATACCTAAAGTGTCAAAGAAATCAGTAATAAAGCCTATAATCGTGACTTTGACCCAAGAGTTTTTTGGGTTTAAATTATTTTTATTTTTCATAAAATCTTTTCCAAAAACAACAGAGAACCATGCAGTTAAAGCACCTAAAGCGCCTAATATATAAGTGATCATGTAAAACCTCCCAAATATTCGTTATTTTTTTAACCTATTACTTTAAAACAAAACCATATTTAACAGGATCGTCAGGGTCAATTACAAAGTGATTGAAACCTGTGATATACGAAGCACCTGTTATTTTAGGTGTAATTGTGGTATAATCTTTGAGCTTTCCAGTACCAACAATTTTACCTTTAAATAGAGTACCTAGAATACTTTCATAGATAAAATCTTCACCTTCTTTTAATTTACCTTTTGAGTAAAGTGTTGCTAGCTTTGCGCTAGTTCCAGTTCCACATGGAGATCTGTCTACTTGTCCTTGTCCAAATATTACTACGTTTTTGTAAGTAGCCTCTGGATTTGTTGATTCGTCATATATTTCAATTAGGTCTACTGTTTTTATATGATTCAATGTGGGATGTTTAATTTCAATATTTTTATTAATAATATTACGTAATTCTAGTGCTATTTCTTTTAGTTTACTTGTGTTTTCAGGTATTATTTTTAGTCCTAGCTGTTTAGCATGAACGATAGCAAAAAAGCTACCGCCGAATGAGATATCAAACGTAACCTCTCCGATTTCAGGCATTTCAACCTTAACATCTTTCTTGTATAAGAATGCGGGGACATTGACTATGGAAACTTCCTTAACTTTGCTATCTTCTACTTTAGCTTGAGCAGTTACAATACCAGCAGGAGTATCCATTTTAACATTAGTAAAAGGTTCTTGTGCTTCTACCATACCTGTCTCGATAGCAGCTGTTATAGCACCTATTGAGCCATGACCGCACATATTTAAATATCCGCCACCATCCATGAAAATAATCCCGAAATCTGCATCTTCTACTGTTGGAGTTGTTATAATAGAACCAAACATATCATTATGTCCTCTTGGCTCATGCATTATAGCTGTTCTTAAGTGGTCTAATTCGTTTTCTAAATAAGTTTTTTTGTCTGCCATTGTTTTTCCCGGTATCTTAGGTATACCCCCAGTTATGATTCTAGTGGGTTCTCCCATAGTATGAGAATCTATGGCATAGATACTTCTTATTGCCTTCATAAAAAGTCACTCCTATCTGTTGTTATGAATATAGAATCTTGAATTTTGTATACTCGATCATTTGATTTTTTGCCTCATTTTTAGCTTGAGTAAGGCTAAAGCTTTTTTTGCATCTAGTTCATTAATATTGTTTTCTCCAACTACTTCTGTCTCAATTCCATTATCAGATTTGTTAAAATCAACTATAGTGTCCATATATCTATTAGTTACGACGAATTTGCCTTGTACACCGATAAAACTTAGCCCTACTATAGGGATATTTCTTTTTCCTATTTCCATAATTGTATTTGCAAAATCAATATCTGAATTACCCCAGCCATCGCATGATATGATAGCTCCATCTGCACCCATAGCTTCAGTCCACTGGGCAACTCTTTTGCCTACAAAATGCTTTTCGCTGTTATCTTGAGGAGTCCCAACAATAATAATTCCTAGCAAATCAACATCAGTGTCAGCAGACACTATATTTAGCAATGGATCTCTAAAATGATGCAAAGATGTTTCTTTTGTTGAAGGGCCTATTCCCATATATATACACCTCTATTTACTGTTAAGTCATTGCTCTTATTGCACCATCTCTGTATTCGTTAGGAGATAAGATAATCGGTACATTTCCCATATCAATTATTGATTTGCCGCCAGTAACTCCACTTGGCTCATTTGGCAAAATAATATTATCGTGCATAGCACCTTGTCCAGCAACTTGTTTTACAATGACTATTTTTTTATTAGTTGAAGCTTTATTTTCCACATACTCATGAACTTCATCAGCATATTTACTGTCTAATTGCTTTAATTTATAGCGAATTTCTTGTATAAAATTATCACAGGATTTATGAGCTTGCATTGGAAATCTTCTTTCGCCTAGAAGATTTCCTTTAAGCAAGACATCAAAGTGTAGGATATAATCATTAGCAGAAGGAGTCCCTGATCTACCAAAGTATACTTGCTCTTTTAAATTACCATCAGAGCTACCGAATTCAGACATCTGCTCTCCAGCTTCGCTTGCACATGTTAGCATTACATAAACACCTGTAAGCGTGTGAGTTATACCTTCTCCAAGATTTCCTAGACACTTTACTGAAATAGGGATAAAATCTAGAATATTGTTTACGTGTTTATCATGTTGATTAGGTTTTATTATATCAATATCAATTTGTTTTATAATATCTTTATTGTAGCTACAATTCTTAAAATATTCACTACCTATTGTGAGTGTATTATCTTTGATACGAAAATTATCCCCAAGCTCAACTCTGTTCATATGAAAACTTTTAATAACTAACCGTCTTTTTGTAATACTCATAGAACATATCTCCTAATAATATATTTATACTTTTGCTATATACTCATATGGAAGACTAACTATTCTTCCTGGTGTTTCAATTTTCACTAGCTGAGCTAATGTATCTCTAACTAGATCTCTTTGCATCTCAGGGTTGTTAGGTTCACCTGCATTTGCACCCATTGGAACTAGTGGAGCAGTAACTCTTGGAGCTCCATTTTGTCTAACTACTGGTGGTAAAGCCGCTATAATAATAGTAGGTATACCAATAGCTTCAATCGCTCTCTGCACAATCACGGCAGAGCGGTGGCACGTACCTCAGCCTGCTGTTAGCAAAACAGCATCTACTCCATCTTCTTTGAATATTTTTGCGATTTCTGGGCCTGTTTCTTCAGTGAAAATGCTTACATCTCCACCACCACCCATAAATCCTACGTGTCTAGGTGCTACTGCTTTAACGAAGCCTTCATCTACAAGTTCTTTTAATCTGTCGATAGGAAACATACAATTGATGTCTTTGTTTACATCACCATTGTCGTATCCTCCATGTGAAACCATTAAATCTGTACCAACTGCACTACCTGGCATTACTCTGAAACTTGTATCTCCAGCAAGGTTGAATCTCTTATCAGATTTTAAGTGTACACCTGCAGCTGTTGCAATAGCTACGGTCATGTCTTTTAATTCTTTTTCAACAGGTGTCCAGACTACAGGTGGTGTAACTGGAACATAAATTTCAGATTGTAAGCCTTCAATAACTGTTAAACTCATAATCTTCCTCCTTTTGGTTAATAAAATTACTTAACTTTTCTTAATTGTTGTTGTTTTATAGCATTATTAGCATACTCTTCATCTACATCTGGACCTAAAACCTCAGGATATGTCATCATAAAACCTACTTCTTGTCCAATTTTAAGTTCATAGTCACTAATAACCATTCTCTTAGGCACATATAGTTTTCCCATTCTACCTTTGAAGTCTATGCCTACAGCACAATCGTTGATTTCAACGACTATACCTTCATAATATCTTTCAGTGGAAACATACTTTAGCTTATCCATCTATTTACCTCCACTCTTTATAACTTATTAGTTTTCATCTACCTCGTAGATTTCTCTTCTTTTCTTACTCTTTTCTAGAGTAGTTTCATTTGGAGCAAGTTCTATTTTCTTTCCAGTTGCTTTTTCAATAACATCAATGTTGTTTAGTTTTACATTTGGATTCCATGCTCTTTCAGGATCTTTTAGTTTTCCACCAGCCATTTTAACCTTTAACATGCACATTGCTCTAAGAGCATCTTCATATGTGATACAGTTATTTTCAAGTATTTCGTTTTCAATACCTTGTTTTGATTTGTTAAGGTCAACCATAGCATCCATGTATTTATTACCAACAACTAATTGCCCTTGAATAGCTGAGTATGTCATACCTACGACAGCGATTCCTCTTTTACCTATTTGTTCAATATGACTAGCAAAATCAACGTGATTGTTACCAAATCCTTCAGTAGTTATGATAGCTCCATCTAAGTCTAATGCTTCCACTGTCATACCTAAAACTTTAGATACATAGAATTTTTCAGAGTTAACCTGAGGTGAACCTACTAGTATAACACCAACTAAATCTATTTCTTCATCATTCATAGCTTCAAGTACTAATGGCTCTCTAAAGTAATGTCTAGATGTTTCTTTAGAAGCAGGGCCAATACATGTTAATGCATGAACATAACCATCAAGTATTTGAAGAGGGGAAACCATTACAGGAACATTACCCAAATCAACATTAGCTTTAGCACCTAAAGTACCTACAGGTTCTACAGGCATTAAGTAGTTATCATGCATAGCTCCTTGACCCATTATCTCCTTAATAACAACTACTTTTTTCTTACCTATACGTCTTTTTTGAACAAACTCTTCTGTGTTAATAACTAGTTCGTCACCTAATTTCTTAAGAGCTTCTCTGATCTCTTGTGTAATGATATCAGTTGCTCTATGAGCTGACATTGGACCAGGTCTTTCCATTCCTGTTCCAGCTTTAACTGTAACATTAGTTTTTATAAATATTTCTCCTCTGTCAGGAGAACCAGGTCTACCCCACATGATATTTCTTTCTAAGATACCTTCAGATGAACCAAATTCACCTATTTGAACGCCATCTTCGTCTGTTCCAGTAACCATCATTATAACGCCATCTGCTATTCTAGTGATTCCTTCACCAAGTTCACCTTCTTCTTTAGTAGCAATTGGTTGAACATCCATTATAGTATCACTATATTCACCGTATTTATCTGTAGTAATTATATCTAGTTTCATATCAATAACTAATTCTTCAGACTCTATAGCGTCAGCGCAAATTCCTTCTCTTAAGTAAAGAGTTGTTCCTTTTATTTCAGTTGTTTCACCAAATTTTACTTCATCTATTTTGAAATACTTTCTTACTAGATTTCTAACTATTTTTTCTTTACAAGTAGGTTCTTGCGTTGATTTTTCAACCACATTAACAGGAGATTCATTAACAGCGGTGTTAGTATTCATACCTGTCATAGTAAGTGGTATTTCTAAGTTGATATTTTTACCTTCTCCAATATGGATTTTAACCATTTGATTACCAGTGTTATTAGAATATGCTACAGTGCCGTCCACAGATGGAGTAGCAGTAGCGATATCTTTTGATGGCTCTTGCTTCTTTACATCATCAGAGTCAGATTTCTTAACTCCACTGAGTACATCAGCAGTAAGAGGAGTTAATGCTTCAACAGTACTAGTAAGAGTAGCGCCTAAAACCTCTTTAATTTTTAAACAATTATCTGGTATCGTTAATAAACCAGATACCTCTAAATCAGGAACGATATTAGGGTCCTCTAAACAAGACTCATCGATTACTGTTCCTTCTTCAAATCTACAACACGTAACAGCATTGTCATTTAAATGCTCCATTGCTGTTTCTTTAGTGATAGACATAAAATTCACTCCTTCATTAAATATTAGCTTTTTTTTCTTCTGTAAAGCTTGTGACCACTTGCTCTTAAAATATGGTCTGTACTATGATAAACTGGAACTCCTAACCTAGGAGCTATTTTCATAACTGTGTCAGTTCAGCCTTCACAAGTACCAGCAATGATTGCCTCTGCACCTTGTTTCTTAAGATATAAGACAGTCTCAGCTTGTCCAGGACATACACCTGGTTTTTCACATCTATATCTTCCGTTAACTTCTATCATTCTTTTGCATTTTTTTGATGCAACAACCTCAGTACCCATTTGCTTAGCTATTTCTTCTAATCTATCTTCATTAGCGCCACATTCACAAGCGATAACGCCAATCTTTCGTACTTCTTTAGGCAGTGGCATACTTACCAATATTCCTCCAGATGTCTTAGAAATAGGGGACTGTTCAGTACAATGATTTCCTGTAAAAGGACCTCCCATTACTAGTTCTCCATATGGTTTTATATATCCACCGCATTTATCTATCAAATACCCTGCAGGTGTACCAATTGGAACGTCAAAGAATGTTTTTCCACCTTTAGCGTTTTTGACTCTTCCACAGACAGTTATATCTTTGCTTATAACAGGCTTTCTTTCCTCAATTGCCAAAACGATGTTTTTAAGCGTTTCAGCATTAGACACGATAGCATTAGCTTCAAGAGGAAGCTGACCCGGTTTTAGAGTTATGCCAAGAATCTCTCTAACGATAACTCTTTCATCTCCAGCAGGATACATGTTAGGTAATAGTTTAACCTCAATATTGCTTTCTTTTTCACAAGCTTTTATTAAAGCGTCTATAGCTAGTTTATAAATAGGCTTTATTGCGATGTAACCTTTTGAAGCATTCGTAATTTCCATAATATATTTAACACCTTTAACTATATAATCTGGATTAATAGTTGACATCTGTGTGTTATGATTTAACAGAGGTTCACACTCTGCTAGATTTGCTAATACATAACCACCTTCAAGATTGGTGTTTAGTTTTGTATGAGTGGGGAAGCCAGCACCTCCAGCGCCTACAACTCCAGCTTCTTTTATTAACTCTAAATAATCGTCTGAAGCCTTAATTTTTTCATATTCTTCTGGTTGCTCATCAAAAGCATCAATAACTATAACATCATTTTCGATTTTTTGAACAATACCAGATACGCTTGAATGGATATTAGCTCCTAGTCCCGTAGGTTTAGCTATAAGTTCACCTTTTTTTACGATTTGTTTTTCCATAACGATAGGCTCACATGCTACGCCTACATGTTGTTTTAATAGTATAGAAATTATCAATATCTCACCCCCTCGCATATTTTTCAATTATATATTATGCAAGGAAGATGCCAAAATAAAAAGGTGAGCTAAGAAGAAGTGAAATGCTCGTTTTTGGCTTATGCATGTAAAATATAAACATTTATAGTGACTAAATATCGTCACAAACAACAGCATAATATTACTGTTTTTTTGTTATTAACTTAACAATCAACAATATGACTATATTTAGTCATAGTCTAAATATCGACACCGTTATATTGAATGATTTTTGAGTGCAATGTAGTTCTTGGTATATTAAGCAACTTAGCTGCTTTAGTTTTACTACCACCTGATTTTTTTAATGCTTCTTTAATGAGTGTTATTTCAAGATTTTCAACAGCTTCTCTTAAATCAAGTGTATTGTACTGCATATCTATTTTCTTTTTGTTTGTTAATTGTTCTTTGATATAGTGTGGTAATAGTTCTTTAGTAAGAGTGTTATCTCTGCAAAGAACAACCATATGTTCAACTGTGTTTTTTAGTTCTCTTATGTTACCGTCCCAGTTGTATTTTTCAAGTAAATCTATCACATCATTGTCTATATGAGGTAACATAATGTTATTTTCACTAGCTGTTTTTTTGAGGAAATGATTGAGTAACAAAACTATGTCTTCTTTACGATTTCTTAAAGGAGGTAGTTCCATTTCAATAATGTTTATCCTGTAATATAAATCTTCTCTGAACTCACCTTTTTCAACCATTTCTTTAAGATTCTTATTTGTTGCAGATATAACTCTGACGTTAACTTTAGTTATTTTTTCTGAGCCAACTCTTTTAATTTCTTTTTCTTGTAAAACCCTTAGAAGTTTAGCTTGCATGAATAGTGGTAGATCACCTATTTCATCTAAAAATATAGTTCCGTTGTTAGCTAGCTCAAATAATCCCTTTTTACCACTTTTTTTTGCTCCAGTAAAGGCACCTTCTTCATATCCAAAAAATTCACTTTCAAATAATTCAGTTGGTATGGCACCGCAATTAACAGGAACAAAATATCCTTTAACCCCGCTATAATCATGAATAGCTTTAGCAAATACTTCTTTACCAGTACCACTTTCACCAATTATAAGTATAGAAGCATTTGTCTTTGCAACCTGCTTGGATAATTGTATTTTTTCTTGTATAGATTTACTTGTACCTATTACTTCACCAAAATTAGTATTTGAATACTTATCAACTTCTCTTTGTAAAAATTCTAGTAAATCATTAGCTTCCTCAAGCTCAGTTTGCATTTTTTTAATTTCAGTTATATCTTTATCAGTACTAACTATACCAGCAAATTTTCCGTTTACCATTATAGGAGAAGCACTTATGATTATATGGTAGTCTTCTCTAGGAGAATGATATACGTTGCGAATAGTTTTTTTAGTTTCTAGTAACTTAACATCTATAGCGTTTGGAAAATAGTCTTTTAGATATTTACCCATTATTTCAGATGCACTAATTCCATACAGTTTTTCTGATTTTTTATTCCAAAGTATGACTACACCTTTATCGTCTATTGCACAGATTGCTTCCTGTATATTGGTTAGTATATACTTTAAAATAGCATGGGTTCTTTCAATACCCATATATAAAAAGTCTCTTATATGTCCTTGTCTAATAACCCCCACGATTTGATTGTTTTCTAATACAGGTAAATGTCCAATATTTTCATTTAGCATTATATCTCTACATTCTAACAATGTATGATTAGGTGTTACGCTGATGATTTTTCTACTTTTTTTTATGCTTTTATAGCTAACATTTTTATTATTAAGGATATTAAAATCCTTCATAGTCAGTATATCTATGAGGTTATTATTATCATCAAGTACAAGAACTTCTTTATCAATGTTTTGAGTTAAGATATCTTTTATATCATTTGAACATGTATCTTCATGAATCTTTATAAAATCCTTAGACATAATCTTGTATGCAGATATGTTGTTTGGATGTAAAAGCATCTTTATGCACCCCTTTGAGTATTTATTATATTGCAATCCCCGTCGAGTCTAGTTTAACACAACAATGTCACAAAAATCAAAGTGTAGAATTTCATAATTATGAAAATATTAGTATTTTATATTTTTAGGGTTTTATCATCTTAAGATTAATAGTTACTTTGGTCACAATAAATTACCAAGTACAAAATAGATTGCTTGTGGTCTTAAATGATGTGATAAGCTTGTTTAAAATTATTGTTGTGATATGATACTAATGTGCTAGTACATAAAAGTTCTAAATTATATTATGGAATAATACTTAAATAAGAGGTGACGGTATGGGAAAAATGAAAAAATTTAATAATGAAATTCAACGCTTTGGTAGATCGTTGTTATTACCTATAGCTGTTATGGCGCCTATGGGTATGATATTGGGACTTTGTGGAGCTCTTGTGCAAAGTTATATGATAGCTAAAGTACCGTTTTTGGGTAATCCTGTTATAAACACATTCTTAAAGAGTTTACGACAAGTTGCTGGAATCGTTTTCGCAAATATCCCATTATTATTTGCAATGGGTGTAGCCTATGGAATGGCGAAAAAGGAAAAAGGTATAGCAGTGTTTTCCTCAGTTATATCATACTTAGTTCTAAATATTACAATTAATATTTGGTTAAATGTCACAGGGAATATAGTGGATCCTTCAGTAATGGATCAACATGGACAAGCGATGATATTAGGAATACAAACATTGCGTTTAGATGCTCTTGGGGGTATTATCTGTGGATTAATAGCAGCTAAAGCAGCTGATCGTTTCTACAACCTTGAATTACCCGTAGCATTTGCTTTCTTTGGAGGTAAGAAATCAGTACCGACTATTTCAGTAGGTTTATCAATGGTAACAGGTATTATAATTCCGTTTTTATGGCAATTTTTAACGTCTGGTTTAATGCATCTTTCAAAGATACTATTAAATTCACACTTTGGGACGTTCTTATTCCATACAATGAATAGACTATTGATACCATTTGGATTACATCATGTTTGGAATGCATTGGTGAGATTTACACCAGCAGGAGGAACATATATTATAGGAGATAAGACTTTTGTAGGAGTAATACCAACGCTTAATCATGTATTATTTGAAGCAGGGCCAGGAACAAAGGCGTGGGAGATGTTGCCTGAGTTAACTAGATTTGAAGCACAAGTACAAATGGTAACAACTATGTTTATATTACCAGCTATAGGTTTAGCAATGTACAAGACTGCAAAATCTAAGAATAAGAAATTAGTCAAAGGTATGATATTAACAATGGTACTTACCGCTGTTTTAGGAAATGTTACTGAGCCAATGGAGTTTTCTTTCTTATTTGTAGCTCCACTATTGTTTGGATTCCATGCGGTAATGGTAGGTATCACAGGTGTATCATTGTATCTATTGCATACAGCAGTAGGATATATAAGAGGTACAATATTTGATTTTGGTATTTTTGGTTTAATGTATGAAAACACTAGATGGTACAACATACTAATAGTTGGGGCAATAATGTTTGCAATCTACTATTTTGTATTTACTTGGGCAATTAAGAAGTTTAACATATCTACACCGGGTCGAGAAGATGAAGAGATGGCTAATAACAGTCTACTCAAAGAGAAAAAATACGCAGAGATTGCTAAGATAGTTATAGAAGGGCTGGGTGGAAAAGACAATATACTTAATGTTGATAACTGTATAACAAGATTGAGAATAGATTTAAATGATGTTAGAAAGATAAATAAAGATAAATTAATGGAGTCAGGAACATCAGGAATATTCTTACCATCAAAGAAGCATATTCACGTTGTTTTTGGACCACATGTAGAATTTGTTAAGAATGCAGTTGATGATCAACTATAAATAATTTTAAGGAGATAATATATGAATTTAAAAAGGCTAGTAGAAAATTATGATTCATTAACAATTAACGAAAAGAGAATAGTTGAATATATAATGAATAATCCCAAAAAAGTAGTTCATTTGACAGCAAATGAACTAGCAGCTAAAGTTTTTATTTCAAAGACGTCGATTATAAACTTTTCTAAGAAACTAGGATTTGAGGGTTTTTCAGAACTTAGATATTATCTTAAAGAATTTGTAACTAGCCAAGAAGCTAAAATCGAAAGACTATCTTATCAAGATATGACTCGAAATTTGCAAGATGAATTAAACAAAACACTGGCATTACAGAGTGAAGAAAATATAAAAGTTGTTGCTGAGAAAATAATCAATGCAAAGACTATTTATATTGTTGCAAGAGGTGCTTCTAGGCATGTTGGTACTATGCTAAATTCTAGATTATCTATCTTAAAATTAAAATCAATATTTATTGAAGATATAAATTTAATAGATGTCATAGGTGAAAGGTTAACAGAAAATGAGGCATTAGTACTAATATCTTTATCAGGTGAAACAGAAATAATAAAAAATGTTGCAAATATTGCAAGAGCTAAAGGAATTGATGTGATTGCATTAACCTCATTTTCTAATAACTCTTTACAAAAAATAGCGAATTATAAGATGTTTTGTTTTGCTGATGAAATTGAGACAAAACATAACGACTTAATTCCTCGATTAGGATTACATGCTGTGGCTCAACTATTAATTATGTATATAAGTATGTATGAAAAGGAGTAATATTATGAACAGAAAAAAACTAGTAGTAACTATAGTTGGCTGTGGAAGTACAAGAACCCCAGCGTTAGTAGGAAGTTTGATTAACTATAAAGAGAATTTCCCATTAAAAAAATTAATATTTTTCGATATAGATAAAAAACGAATAGAAGCTCAAGAAGATTATATAAGATTAGCTATGGAGAAACACTGCCCAGACGTGGAGCTGTTATTTACTGATAATGAAGATGAAGCTTATATAGGAACAGAGTATGTTTTTTGTCAAATGAGAGCAGGAAATTTCCATATGAGAGGACACGATGAAAAAATTCCTCTAAAATATGATCTAATAGGTCAAGAAACATGTGGACCAGGAGGATTTGCATATGGTATGAGATCCATTAAACCTATGATTCATATGGTTAAGAAGATTAGAGAGTATGCACCTAATGCATGGATATTGAATTATACAAATCCAGCTGCAATAGTTGCTGTAGCACTAGATAAGGTATTTCCAGAAGATAAAAGGATATTAAACATATGTGATCAACCTTATTCTATGATAAAATCATTTGCTAAATTGTTGGATGTTGACCAGTATGATATTGAACCAAGGTATTTTGGATTGAACCATTTTGGTTGGTTTACAGAGCTTCGTCATGTACCAACTGGAGAAGATTTATTGCCAAAACTTAAAAAGTATTTATTGGAGCATGATTTCAAACCATATAATGCAGAACAAAGAGCTGCTTCATGGTTAAAAACATATAAAAATGTAAACAAAATGATGTCATTCTTCCCAGAATACTTGCCAAACACATATTTGCAGTATTATTTCTTCCCAGAAGAAATAGCTAAGAATAGTGATCCAAATTATACTAGAGCAGACGAAGCTAAAAATGGTAGAGAAAAACAAGTATTGGAATTATGTAAGAAGGCAAAAGACCAAAATTCCTTTGAAGGTTTAGAATTACTAGTAGGTGCAGTTCATGGAAATATGATGGTAGAAGTAGCAGAATCTATAGCGTATGATTTAAATAAAGTATATATAGTTATGGTGAAGAATGACAATATTATATCCAATATACCACAAGATGCAATGGTTGAAGTGGCAGGTACACTAGGTAAAGATGGTGCTAAAGGATATGAGTTTGGACAAGTTGGTACTTTCTATAAAGGACTAATAGAAGGACAATATGCTTACGAAAAATTAACTGTAGAGGCGTGCTTAGAATCAAATTATCAAAAAGCCTTAGAAGCATTGACACTAAATCGTTCAATCGTAAATCCAGTTAAAGCCAAGGCTGTTTTAGATGATATGATGCAGGCAAACAAAGATTATTGGTGGTTAAGTTAGGAGATGGTTTGATGTATTTGTTTTCTCAAAATATATATACACCTAACGGATTTCAAGAAGGTTATCTAAAGATTGAAGAAGGTAAAATATTAGGAATATTAGATGAAGTAATGCCAACTGAAAATATAGTGGATTATGGTGAACATGTAATAATACCGGGATTCATTGATATACATCTTCATGGATGGGCAACGGGATCGTTTTGTTTTGAAGGAGATCAACAATCTCTAAAAAAAATGTCTAAAGGGTTAGTAAAAGAAGGAGTTACTTCTTATCTTGCCACATCAGACGTTGCAGCAATACATGAAATAAAAAGTCAGTTAGCAGAAGGAAAGAAATTTATAGATAAATGGAATGCAGAACAAGGAGCAGAAGTTTTAGGATTTCATTTAGAAGGACCATTTATAAGTAAAGAATACAAAGGTATGCTAAAAGAAGAGTACTGTAAAGATCCTTCAATTGATTTATTAGATGAGTTTATTGAAATAGCTGGGGATAACTATATTAAGCTCATGACACTTGCTCCAGAGTTACCGGGAGCAAAAGAACTGATAAAACATGCTAATAGTAAAGATATTCAGATTTCGGTAGGTCATAGTGCAGCGGAGTTTGAAGATATAAAAGCACTTAAGGATTATGGATTAGGTGGCTTTACACATACCTTTAGTGGTATGAGAGGTTTTCATCATAGAAGATTAGGGGTAGCAGGTGCAGCTATGTATTTTGATGATATGTATGCAGAGTTTGCTAAGCAGACAGGCCAAACAGTAAAACCAGAAGCTTTTGAGTTGATGTATAAAATAAAAGGAAAAGAAAAGATAATACTAAGTACAGATTGTGTTGGACTTGCAAGGGTAAAAGAACCATTTTACCATTACATTAGAAAATGTAAATTCATTCCGGATGGAGACAACATAAAGCTTGTATATGACGATAACAAAGAAGAAATCTTATCTAAAGATGATTATGAAAAAGTTAAAGATTTAGAATTAAGCTATATAAAATCTGTTAGAAATGTAGTGAAAAATGTTAATGCAACCATATCTGATATAATAAAAATGGCGTGCGAAAATCCTGCCAAATATATAGGTGTGGATGATAAAAAAGGAAGTATAGAAATAGGCAAAGATGCTGATTTATTAGTGATAGATGAAGATTGGAATATAATAGATACCTTTGTAAGAGGAGTATTGCAGGAAACATAAAATTAAACCTGAATTATTCATGGAACATTGATAAATATGATGTAGTTTTTTAAATTACACTATTTCAGCGGTTTCGAAAGCATACTGGTGGTACGGTGAAAAAGTGATGGATATATTGTAATTATAAGGATGCAATATAGTTATTATTTTTCTGTGATTAATTTAGGTTAAAGTAGTAAAAATCTGAGGTTGTCTGTTTTAACAGGCAGCCTCAGATTTTAAGTATTGAATAACAGTTATAATTAAGAGGTGATAAGATGTCTATATACGACGAAGCATTAGAATTTCACAAAAAAATTAAAGGAAAACTAGAAGTGGTTTCAAGGGCTAAAGTAAATAATGAAGAGGATTTGAGTTTAGCGTATACGCCCGGGGTAGCCAAACCATGTCAAGAGATAGCAAAAGATAAAGAAAATGCATATCTATACACACGCAAATGGAATACGGTTGCAGTTATCTCAGACGGAACAGCGGTGCTTGGATTAGGAGATATTGGAGCAGAAGCTTCATTACCAGTGATGGAGGGTAAGGCGATATTATTTAAAGAATTTGCAGATGTAGATGCATTTCCAATAGTCTTAGACACAAAAGAAGTAGATGAAATCGTTGAAACAATAGTACGCATTGCTCCGAGTTTTGGAGCAATAAATCTAGAAGATATTTCAGCACCTAGATGTTTTGAAATAGAAAATAGACTTAAAGAAAAGTTAGATATACCTGTATTTCACGATGACCAACATGGCACAGCTATTGTAACATTGGCTGCAATAATTAATGCTTTAAGAATAGTTAATAAGCAAATAGATAAACTAAGAGTAGTAGTAAATGGCGCAGGCGCAGCTGGTAGTGCTATAACAAAACTATTGATAAATACAGGAGTAAAGGACATAGTTGTGTGTAACAGAAAAGGATCTATTTGTAGGGGAGGAGTATATAAGAATAAAGCAGAACAAAATCTAGCAGAGATAACCAACCCTAGATGTATCAATGAAGAGTTGAAAGAAGTAATAAAACAAGCAGATGTATTTATAGGAGTATCTGCACCAAATGTTGTCACTAAAGATATGATAGCTTCAATGAACAAAGATGCTATAGTGTTTGCAATGGCAAACCCTGAACCAGAGATTTATCCATCACTAGCTAAAGAGGCAGGAGCTAAAATAGTCGGTACAGGAAGGTCAGATTTTAGTAACCAGATTAATAATGTTTTAGCATTTCCAGGAATATTTAGAGGTGCGTTAGATGCTAGAGCTAAAGAGATTAATGAAGATATGAAAGTGGCTGCAGCCCAAGCTATAGCTGGATGTATCAAGGATGAAGAATTGAGTGAAGATTATATAGTACCAAGGGCTTTTGATCTTAAAGTTCAAGAAGCTGTTGCAGATGCAGTAAAGCAAGCTGCAATAAAAAGTGGTATAATAAGATAGACATAGACAAAAACATGACAAATTAGGAGGAAGTTATGCTTGGATTTTTTAAAAAGAAAGTAGAAATATTAAAAGCTCCTATGGCAGGAGAAGTAGTAGATATAACAAAAGTAGCAGACCCTGTTTTTGCAGAAAAAGCGCTTGGAGATGGAGTGGCTATCAAACCTAGTGATGGGTTAGTGGTAGCGCCATGTGATGGTAAAATAACTCAAATATTTCCTACCAACCATGCAATAGGGATTGAAACTACTAATGGATTAGAAATATTAATTCATATAGGATTAGATACAGTTAATCTAAAAGGTGAGGGTTTTACAAGATTGATTGAAGAGGGAACCAGTATAAAAACAGGTACACCTATCATGAAAGTAGATTTGGAATTACTAAAAAAGAATGAAAAAGACACAGTAACACCAGTCGTGATAACTAATATGGATAGAGTAAAAAGCCTAGACAAGATGTTTAAAGGTGATGAAATGATGCATGTGACAATTAAATAACTAATTATTTTAATATAATGTAAAAGGACTTACTCAATGCAAAGAGTAGTCCTTTTTAGTATGTAAAAAGGTATAAAATTAACTTAAAGTTAAATTAATTTAACGATACCTCCGTTGTCTTAAAAAGAAACATAAAATATAATATACATTAAAGGATGTGTTTTATAGAATTGGGGAGTTTTGCTAAATATAAGTTAAATCAATGATTTGAGATTTGCATTTACCTAATATATAAATTATTATTTAAAGAGGAGAATATTATGGAAAGCTTAAAGATGGGACATATTATAAAGAAACTTAGACTTAATAAAAATATCAAACAAGATGAACTTGCGAAAATTTTAGAAGTATCAACTGCGGCAATATCAAAATGGGAGAATAACCATACATATCCAGATATAACGCAATTACCAATATTGGCTAATTATTTTGGGGTAACAATAGACAAGCTAATGGGATATGAAAAATTATTTACACAGGATGAGACTAAAATAATAACTAATAAATTTAGAGATTTAGCATTAAAAAATATTGAACAGTCAGATATATTATTAGATGAGTACTTAAAAAAGTATTCATATAATAATGAATTAAAACTAAGTATATGTAAGGTAGGATCTACACTTTGTTCAAATTTAAAAAATAATACGAAAAGAGAAAATATATTAAAAAAAATAATTAAAATTTTGAAAGAAATAGTTGATGATACAGGCGAAATAAAAATCAAAGAAGAAGCACTATTTCAATTAAGTGGTCATTATATATTTCTTAGAGATTATTACAATTCTCAACATTGTTTAAAAAATATATATAAGCCAACTCATAATCCAGAGTCACTACTACCTATAATTAATATAATGCAAGGGAAGATGACAGAAGGAAGACAAATACTACAAAGGCATATACAAAGCAATTTAGATGAAGTAGCATCATCTTGTTTTCAATTAGGAGTATCTTATTACTATGAAGGAGAAGAAGATATTGATATAGGCATAATTTATTTGAAAATGGCTATAGATATCAGACGTTTAGAGAATAACTTATTTAAAGCAGGATTACCTTATATTTATTTAGCTTTTGGATATGGATTAAAAAAAGATTATGAAAAATGTTTAAATACGTTAAGTGAATTGGCTAGTGTTATTTTAACTATTGATTCTGTAGAAAAAAATAAATACTACTTTTTGTTAGATAACAAAATGGATGCAAGAAATGTATATGCAAATTTACTTCCGTTATTAAAAATGATTTTTACAGATAAAGAAATATATAGTAGCAGTGAGTTCATAAACTTAACGAATACATTAAAAGATTTTGTTTCGAAATAATTTTTGGGAGTTTAAAAACTTCAATTCTTTGATAGAAAAAATAGTGAGGCGTACTTATGAAACACACCTCACAAAGTTAATAGTTATTTCTAGGAATTATTATTTATTCTAGATTTGGATATTAATTAAAAACGCCCATTAACATATTCATCAATTGTCATATAATTAACTTCTTCTTTATTTTTTTCTACTTCAACAGCTGTGATAAAAGCTTTTGCAGTATCAATGGATGTAAATGTTGGTATTCTTTGTTCTATACCTTTTCTTCTTATTTTAAAACCATTTCTTTTGTAGTCATTTCCTAACGTAGGAGTATTGATTATGATATCTATATTTCCATTATCTATATATTCGAGTGTTTGCTCAAATGATATTTGATTACAATTGATACCTTTATTAGCTAAAATAATGCTAGTACCATATGAAGCATAAATATCGAATCCAAATTCACTATATTTGCTTATAATATCAGTACCTTCGTCTTTATCAGATTCTTTTAATGATACAAAGATTGATCCTTTAGTTGGAATTTTAATACCTGATGCAACAAATCCTTTATATAATGCTTTTCTATATTCATAATCTATTCCTAACACTTCGCCAGTTGATTTCATTTCAGGGCCTAGTTGCATATCAACATCTCCTAGTTTTTCTCCAGAGAAAACAGGAACTTTCACTGCATAAATTTTTCTGTTTTCTAATAATCCTGTACCAAAAGGTTGATCTAATAAACTTCTTCCAAGCATTGCATCTACAGCTAGTTTTACCATAGGGATACCAGTAATTTTACTTAAAATTGGAACTGTTCTAGATGCTCTTGGATTTACTTCGATAACATATACATTAGTGCCATCATAAACATATTGGATGTTGACTAATCCAATTATATTTAATTCTTTAGCGATTTTTTCAGTGTAATTTAGGAGTGTTTCAATTACATTGTTATTTAGAGAAATGCTCGGATAAACAGTAATACTATCTCCAGAATGAACCCCTGTCCTCTCGATATGTTCCATAATACCCGGAATTAAAATGTACTCTCCATCTGAAATAGCGTCTACTTCGATTTCTATTCCTTTGATATATTTATCAATCAAAATAGGATGCTCTGATGTTACTTGGGTGGCTTCTTCCATATATCTAATCAATTCATTTTCAGCATAAACAACTTGCATAGCCCTACCTCCAATAACATAAGAAGGTCTCACTACTACAGGATAATTAAGCTCTTGTACGGCGATTATTGCTTGCTCAATATTAGTGACTGAGTTTCCTTTTGGTGCTTTTATTTCATGTTTCTTTAAGAAAGCACCAAATTTATCTCTGTCTTCTGATAAATCTATAGATTGAAACTTTGTACCTAATATTTTTATACCATTTTGGTTGAGTTTGTTAGCTAGATTTATCGCTGTTTGACCTCCAAATTGAACTATCACTCCATATGGTGACTCAGCCTTTATGATATTCATAACATTTTCAATATATAATGATTCAAAGTATAATTTGTCAGCTGTATCAAAATCTGTACTTACAGTTTCAGGGTTGTTGTTGATGATAATTGATTGGTACCCTAATTCTCTAGTTGCCCATACGCCATGTACACAGCAATAATCAAACTCTATTCCTTGTCCTATACGTATTGGACCTGATCCTATAACTAAAATCTTCTTTTTATCACTAATAATATTCTCATTATCTTCTTCATAACAAGAATAATAATACGGTGTTTTAGCTTCAAATTCTCCACTGCATGTATCTACCATTTTATACACTGGATACATTTGATTATCTTTTCTAAGATTTTTTATTTCTTCAATAGCTACACCAGATAGTTTGCTAATCTCGTTATCTGTCATACCTATACTTTTTGCTTCTTTAAGTATGTTAAGGTTAAAACTCTCATCTTTTAATCTTTTTTCAAATGTTATGATCCTTTTTATACCATATAAAAACCATCTATCTACTTTTGTTATCTCAAACAATTCATCTATAGACATATTTCTTCTTAGAGCTTCAGCTAAAGCGAATATTCTTTCATCATCACATTTCTTGATTTTTTCAATTAATAATTCGTTATTTAAATTATCAATATCATTGCTCCTTAAGCCTTCGTACTTGTCATCTAAACAAGTTATAGCTTTTAACAAAGCACTTTCAAAAGTTCTGCTTATAGCCATCACTTCTCCTGTAGCTTTCATCTGAGTTGAGAGTGCTCTAGATGCACTAGAAAATTTGTCAAAAGGCCATTTCGGAAACTTGACTACCACATAATCTAAAGCCGGCTCAAAGCAAGCACTAGAAATTTTAGTTATACTATTTTTTAGTTCGTCTAAAGAATATCCTATAGATATTTTGGCAGAAATCTTTGCAATAGGATAACCTACAGCTTTAGAAGCCAAAGCACTTGATCTACTTACCCTAGGATTAACTTCTATTACTATATATTCGCTATTATTGGGGTTAAGAGCAAATTGTATATTACAACCCCCTTCTATTTTAAGATTTTTAATGATTTTAATAGAAGCATTTCTAAGCATATGGTATTCTTTATCTCTTAATGTTTGTGAAGGTGCTATGACTATACTATCTCCAGTGTGAACACCTACTGGATCCATATTTTCCATATTGCATATTATAATGCAATTATCTTTCTTATCTCTAATCACTTCATACTCTATTTCTTTCCATCCTGCTACACTTTGTTCAAGGAGTATTTGTGATATAGGGCTACATTTTATTCCTAATGTACACAATTTAATGAGGTCATTTTTGTCATAAGCGATACCACCACCTGTTCCTCCTAGTGTGTACGCTGGCCTTATAATTACTGGATATCCTACAGTATCTACAAAATCTAAGCATTGATTAATGTCTGTGGCTATGATGCTCTTAGCGATTGGTTCACCAATTTCAAGCATAAGTTGTTTAAATGCTTGTCTATCCTCAGCTTTTTCTATGGTATCTCTATTTATTGCGAGCAATGATACTTCATATTTTTTTAATATGCCGTTGTCTTCAAGTTCCATGGCTAGATTTAGTCCTGTTTGCCCACCAAATCCAGCAAGTATACCATCTGGTCTTTCTTTTTTTATGATTTCTGTCAAACTTTTAATGTTAAGAGGTTCTATATATACTCTATCAGCCACATTATTATCTGTCATAATAGTAGCTGGATTACTATTAACTAAGATTGTGCGAATTCCTTCTTCTTTAATAGCTTTGCACGCTTGTGTTCCCGAATAGTCAAACTCTGCAGCTTGTCCTATTGTAATAGGACCTGAACCAATAACTAAAACTGTTTTTAAAGATGTATTTAAAGGCATATTATTTTTCCTCCGATATTAGATTTATGAATTGTTCAAATAGATATTCTGAATCATTTGGGCCTGGCGCGCCTTCTGGATGGAATTGAACTGAGAAAACAGGTAGTTTTTTGTGTTTTATGCCTTCTACAGTTTTATCGTTTATATTTATGTGTGTTATTTTCATATCACTTTCTTGTAAACTTTCCTTAACTACAGCATAACCGTGGTTTTGTGAAGTAATATAGACTTTATCATTTTCTATATCATAGACACCATGATTACCACCTCTATGTCCATATTTCATTTTGTATGTATCTCCTCCTGTAGCGAGTGCTAATACTTGATGTCCCATACAAATACCGAATATAGGATACATGTTTATCAATTTTTTTATGAGGGTTATTCCTGCCTTTGCTTCTTTGGGATTTCCTGGACCGTTACTTAGAAAAACACCGTCTGGATTTGTTTTTTGTATTTGTTCTATATTACTATCGCAAGGGAAAATAGTAATATCACATCCATATTTTTTTAATATTCTAATGATGTTCTTCTTGATACCAAAATCTATTACGGCTACTTTTGGTCCAGTACCTTTTATATTTGTTATTTCATTTGTTGTTACTACTTTCATCCAATCTTCTTTTATATTTGTATTGTTGATTAGATTTTGCATCTGCTTTTTAGTTAAATCTTCATTGGTTATTAAACATTTGATAGCTCCATGTTTTCTTATTCTTTTAGTGATACTTCTAGTATCCACATCATGAACACCAACTACCCCTTTTGTTTTAAGCATTTCATCTAATGTTCCCATAGATTTATAATTTGATGGATTTTGGGATATATTTTTTACTACTACTCCTTTTGCAAATATACTAGTTGCTTCGTTAGCTTCTGGATTTACTCCATAATTACCTATCAATGGATAAGTCATAGTGACTACTTGTCCAGCATATGAAGGATCTGTCATGATTTCTTGATATCCTGTCATGGAAGTATTAAATACTAGTTCCCCTACATTTGTTCCTATACTTCCAAAACCTTTGCCAATGTACATACTTCCATCTTCTAGATAAAGTATACCTTTCATTTAACCACACCTTTGCTTGTTATTTGAAAGAATAAGTTTCGTACCTATACACTGTTATAAAACCTTTAATTAATAATAAACGCTTAAAATACTCATTAAACCAAAATGCTCATCTAGAATTAACTATACACTTAATTATTGATATATGGTTTTTATATTACAATCTAAACAATTGAAAGTAAATATAGAAAAATCAGTATATTTATTAATCTCAATGAATATTTTACGTTATTTTATTGCATAAAAAAATAGAATACTTTAAGACGTTTATCTTGGGTATCCTATTTGTTTGCATACAAATAATAGACAGTGTTTAACACATATCTTAATAAACATCCTTCTCAGTCTCACAGGGCTGAATTAAAGGTACTAATATTATTCTTGATTAAGTTTTGATTTGCTTTTAAACTTTTATCCATACTAACACATTGTAATATCTATGTCAACTCTAATAATAAAAATACATTGATTTTAGATTAGTTTGCATCTTTATTCAAGTGATGTGAAAGAAAATATTATCTATAATTTACTACAATAATAAAATTATAGATAATAATAAAAATTACAACAATACATGACATATTTAGTTAAAATGGTGTATAATTTAAATAACTTATATCACATAAATAGGCTAATGTTGTATGCAAATAATAAGAAAAGGAGTGAATGAAAAAGTGAAATGGTTCAACAATTTAAGAATGAAGTATAAGATCACTATTTTGTCTGGGATTATACTGTGCATGTCGGTGGCAATGATATTCTATATTTTGAGTGAGTTAAAGTCGACGAGTCTGAACAAAACTAGTACTATAGTTGCTGAAAGTTCAAAAAAAGAAGCAGCAGCGATACTAAAAGATATTGAAATAGCAGAAAATACAGTAAAGAGTTTAGCTAGCACCTTTTCTAACTTAGCTAAAGAAGGAACAATAAGTAGACAAGCAGCGGTTGATATGCTAAAGAATAATTTGAA
Organism: Clostridiaceae bacterium M8S5; assembly: GCA_029227815.1. GTDB lineage: Bacteria > Bacillota > Clostridia > Tissierellales > MCWD3 > Abyssisolibacter. The sequence goes on from CP118523.1 coordinate 823,939, forward strand.
GAACAGAACAAATGTAATCGCATTAGCTATTGGATTTGAGGCAAATGCATATGACAGAAAAGATATGATGTTTATGAAGGAAAAAGAGCTAGGGTGTGATTCTAAAGGGAGATTCTTGCCCTATGTTTATAAAAGTGGTAGCGTGATAAAAGTAGAACCTTTAGTTGGATACGATGTAGAAGGTGATGGCGATTGGTATTTAGTACCTAAAAAGACTAAAAAGCCAATAATTACAGAGCCATATCTTTATAAGATTAATGGTAAGGATGTACTAATGGTTACAATAGCTTATCCTATACTAAATAACAATAGATTCTTAGGGGTTGTTACTACTGATATTGAGTTAGATTATTTGCAGGATAAAATAACTTCGATAGAAAGTGTTAATGATTACGGTGGAGTAGCTATTTTAGTTTCGGCAGAAGGATCATGTGTAGCTAATGGTTTTAAAGAAGGTATTTTACCTAAGAAAATCTTTGAAAATGATTCTGTTAAGCCGGAAATAATGAAACAAATAAAAGCGAATAAAGAAACTTCATATTTTGACCATATTAGTGAATTAGATAGTGAAGTATTAATAACATTTGAACCTTTCCATCTAAAAAACTTAGATACAACATGGTCGATAATGACATTTATACCTAGAAGTCGAATACTTAGTGAATATAACCAAAGTCGTACAATTAATATCATAATTATACTATGTATAATATTAGCATCAACATTGAGTAATGTACTAATAGGTAAAAACATAAATAGTAGTATGAAAAAAATAAGCGGTGTTATGAGTAAAGCGGCAGGCGGTGATTTATCGCAGCTTTCAAATATTAAGACAAAAGATGAATTTGGGCAACTATCTGGTAATTTTAATGATATGATTTCTCAGATGAGAGTATTGGTTAATGATGTTAAATCATCATCAGATGTTGTTAATAAAAACTCTATGCAGTTAGCAGAGATTGTTGAGGCTTCTAATCAATCAGTAAATGAAATTTCATCAGCTATAGAGGAAGTATCATCGAGTTCATCTAGACTAGCTAAAGACGTTGATGATCTATCTCATCGAACTAATAATTTAGGAACATCTATAGATGGGACGGTTGAAGTTGTATCAGAGGTATACAATATATCAGATGAGACTAACAAACTAAGTAAATCCGGATTAGATATAATGGTAAATCTCAATGAAAAAACAAAAATTGCAAATGAAAGCACACAGGCTATAACAGATATAATAAACAAAGTTAACGAGTATGCGGACAATACTGAGTCAATCATAGGATTAATAGATAGTATTGCGCAGCAAACTAATTTACTTGCACTTAATGCTTCTATAGAGGCAGCAAGAGCAGGAGAGGCTGGCAAAGGTTTTGCGGTAGTAGCTGATGAAATAAGAAAACTTGCCGAACAGACGGCAGAAGGTACTAATGAGATTAAAGAGATGATTAGTAATATACAAGAACAATCTCAAAAATCAGTAACTATGATGAAGGAAATGAAAACATCGTATTATGAACAAAATAAGTCAATTAAAAGCACAGAAGAGATATTTGGCAAAACAGATGAATACTTATCATCGTTATTTAGCAAGTTGGATTCAGCTCAGTCAAATATTAAAAACATAGAGGATATCAAAAATGGAATAATAGATACTTTGAGTAATTTAGCGGCGTTTGCTGAACAGTCATCAGCTACAGCTCAGCAGGTATCAGCTAGCACACAGGAAGTGTTAGCTTCTATAGAAGAAATGAATGAAAATGCACAGATTACAAAAACTCAATCAAATAATCTAATAGAGAGTATTGACAAGTTTAACGTATAAAGAGATGGACTTCCATTGACAATATTTACAAATAATGTTAAAATAAAATTACATTTATTATCAAAGTATTATTCTGATGGAGGTGAGTAAGGTGTTCTAATATCACGTAATTCTTCATAACGTTTATTACACTATATATATTCATAAACATCCAAAAAATAAGGAGTGATTTTGTGAATAAGAGAAATATTCTTTTGGCAAGTATTTTGGTAGTTACTATTTTTACTATCAATTTCGTATATGCAGGGAATCTAGAAGCCAATGAGCAGACATGTAGTTGTCATAATCATATAGACGATGAAGTAGGCATAAGAGCGCCAGCATGTCCTAAATGTGGTAATTGGTCAGGATTTATTAGAAGAACAACTTATGGAGAATGGATTAAATGCGGATATTATGAATGTCCTTACAAAGATTGTTTTGTGACGGTATTTAAAAGAGAGGTAACTACTATAGAGGAATGTGGGGCATGTGAGTATTATGATAAAAGTACACACATGCAGTACTGGCATAAACATTCGGTAAACCATTAGTTAAAAATGAGGTTGTCTAGCAATAATGCTGGACAACCTCAAACTTGTTATAAAAGCCCAATTTCTGCGTTGCCCTAAAATTTCCGTTGCTGACTTATCTCTAAGTAAGTTCTGCTACTCAATTTTAACACGTCCCAGACTTGAACTATTTCTTCAGTTTGTATCTTGATGTTTTGCTATAAAGATAATTGATTAATCCCTTGATTTAAGCTTTGCAAGTAATCTAATCACTTCTATATATAGCCAAATCAAAGTTACCATCAATCCAAAAGCACCATACCATTCATATTCCTTAGAAAAGTTTCTTCTAACTGCATTGTGAATATATTCAATATCCAAGACTAGATTGAAAGTAGCTATAGAAACGACAAACAAGCTAAATGCTATTCCTATAATACCACTTGAATGTATGAATGCTATATCAATGCCAAATAATCTTAGTATGATAGTTAACCCATATAGTAAGGCTATACCTAATGTAGCACTAGAAACCATAAATCTAAATTCCTCTGTAACTTTTATAAGTCCAAGTTTATATATGGTTACAACTGCTCCAAGTATACCAAATGTCAGTAGTACTGCTTGTAATGCTATACCTGGATAAGCTCTTTCAAAAGCTAATGACATATACCCTAAAAAAACTCCTTCTAAAGCTGCATATATTGGAGCTAATATAGGACATAGTTTAGGTTTTGAAAAGGCTATGATACCTATTATAAAAGTAAATATAATAGATACTATCATACCAGTATACGATACTAAAGGTATTATGCCACTTGCAGGTAATAATGCACCTATTATGACTAAGCCTAGTAGTATTATTATCTTGTTTATTGTGCCCCCCATTGTCATTGTATCAGTAGTATTATGACTTTCCATTTTATAATCCATACCTTTAGCTAAGACAGGATTTGGTTTTCTTAATGAACTGAGTTTCATGATGATAACCTCCAAAATTTAGTTTATATTAATATTATAATCAATTTATTGAAATTAAATTAATAATTTAACTGGCAAATTAGTAAAAGTACAAGTTTGACGTTGAATTTTTTGTTATTGTTTATTGCTTAATTTATTGTAACACATTATAATGTATAATATGATAGAATAGTGGAGGGAATATTATGAAGGTAGGTTTTAAAGAAATCGGACATGATAAAACATATAATCTTAAATTTGCAGTTATAATGGCTATACATAATGGTAAATGGGTATTTGTAAAGCATAAGGACAGAAACACGTGGGAAATACCAGGTGGTCATAGAGAAGAAAATGAAGATATAAATACTACAGCAAAAAGAGAGCTTTATGAAGAAACAGGTGCAAAAGAGTTTGAAATAACTCCTATATGTGATTATTATGTAACTAGAGATGAGAATACATCTTACGGAAGATTATTTACTGCAGACTTAAATGTAATGGGAGAATTGCCAAACATGGAGATAGAAAAGATAGACTATTTTGATGATTTGCCAAAAGAAATGACTTATCCTCAAATACAGCCATATTTATTTGAAAGGGTTTTGGAGTTTAGACAAAATAATAAATAGATCATCGATTTAAAAAAGCTGATAAAGTTATCAGCTTTCAGACCGTAGACAAAAGCCCAATTTCTGCGTTGTTGTTAAAATTTCCGTTGCTCACTTACCTCTAAGTAAGCTCTGCTACTCAATTTTAACACGCCTTGAAATTGAACTCTTACTAAAGTCTGCTATCTTGATGACTTTGTCATCAATCTAAAAGCTGATAAAATTACAGCTTTTTTTATTTGGATTATTTTAATATAAAGAACACATAAATGCGACAACAAATATTTACATAATAAAAATAATTAATAATTAATTGAAAAGAATATATCTGGGTTAAAATTTATAATAAGAATAGCTTGTCGATATATAAAAGTAGCCGAATAGTGTAGTTAATTATATTTAATCTGATAATTAAAATCTATATCTAAATAATTTAAATTTATATGTGAAGACTCTATTTTACTAGAATAAAAATACATTTAAATAGCAATTTTACAGAATATGTTAGTGATTTAAAGTCTTAAAAAATTTTTTCAAAAAAATTGAGTATTTTAATATAGATAATAACTACAACAGGCTATTTTATCTATAATACGACAAAACTAGCTAAAGGATTATTTATATTAAGATATAATATTATACATAGAGAAAGATTTAACATCAATACAATATATGTAAAAAAAAGTCATCACCTGAAGTTGAAGGTGTATAAATTTACAATATATGAAAGAAGGGGTAGTATAATAGGGATTAAAAAATAAAGTAGGGTATATGATTTAAATGCTTTTTGGCAAATAGTAATTTGGAGCAAAGGTTTATTAAAATATTTAATATGCAGTATCACAAATTATTAATTCAAAAATTTTCTACTATTTTTCTTCAAATAATATACTAAAGAGGTGATTAAAATTAAAGCAGTATGTATTATTGGCAGTCAAAGAAATAATGGAAATACAGCTTTAGTAGTAGATAAAATTATAGAGGGTATGGAAAAAGCAGGTATAGCGGTTAATAGATATGTCTTAGGATATTTGAACATTAATTATTGTGAAGATTGTAATTACTGTCAGAGCATGAAGAGATGTAAACAGTATGATGACATGAATGCCATATACGAAGACATAGACGAATCTGACATAATCTTGGTTGCATCTCCTACATATTTAGGGGATATAACTGGACATTTAAAGGTATTCTTTGACAGATGCAGACCATATCTCAATGATAAAATAGCTATGAGAGGTGGTAAATGTGGTATCTCAGTTGCTATTGAGTCAAATAATCTAAAAAATAGTCACGCAATAGATACAATTGAATACTTTTACAAACAGTTAGGTATAATGCCAATAGAAAAATTCACCATGAAGAGTATTCATTTAGATGATAATAGACAAGAAGAACTAGAAAGAGCATATGAAATTGGATATAATGTAAAAGAAGCTATTAATAAAAGTTTATTGACAAGCAGGATAGTTGAGGCGTAAGTATATAGAGAAACCCTACCATTTTATATAAAAATATTTTTAATCCCTTTAAATAAAAATAATTTAATAAATATTTTGAGTAAAGCTGACAAGATTATGTCAGCTTTTATTTTATATAATTAACTAAAAAGGAGGGTGAACATGAATAAAGAAGAATTAAAGAGACTGTTAATAGAGATAAGAGAAAATGATTATAAAGTAATAGACAATATTGACCCATTCGAGTTAGCAATGCAATCAATGAAGTACTTAGGTGATACAGATGGGCAATTAAGGGACAGTTTATGCTATGCAGTTTTATTTAAATGGATAACAAATGATGAAATTCTTAGTACAAAAGAGGTTTATCAGTTACACAATATTGCATTAAGTGATGATTATTTGCTATATGGATTAGGTAACAAGGATGATGATTCTGGATTTAAAAGGGCGTTTACTATATTAATTATTGCATGTACTATATTTAGGCATAGAAAAGATAATTATCTATCGTTAGAAGAAGTTAAATATGCATTTGAAAGAGTACTGTATTATTTTAATAAAGAGTTAGATTTTAGAGGATATATTAAAGATAAGGGATGGTTACATGCAATATGTCATGCATCTGATGCTTTAGATGAATTTGCATTATGTCAGGAACTAGAGCATGATGATTTAATGAAAATATTGTGTGCTATAAAATGTAAGATTAATATCTATGAGATAGGTTTTATGTACGAAGAAGACGAACGTATGACAACTACAATAGCCAGTATTTTAAGTAGAAACATTATCAAGGAGAAAGAATTTATAGAGTGGATTCAAAAGCTTTTTGAGATGGATAGTATTAAGGATTATCCATATAAATTTATTTTTAACAACAATGTAAAGCAGTTAATAAGGAGTATTTATTTTAGATTATTAGGAAAGTCAGAGTATAAAACAATAGTTAATCAATTGCTGATGTCATTAAGTAAAAATAACAAATACAGTTAGAATATAATCTTTAGCTTCTAGGCTTATAGCATTATTTTTTTCGTAATATTTACTGAGCTAATAGCTGATAAAATAATGCTTTATAAAATAACTATATATATCAATATTAAAATTAGTTATTGAAGTTAACAATGAAACATGCGATAATTAATCCGTGATTATCTAAGCTATATTATGAAATATAGGAGTGATGTTATGGATATAAATAAAAAATGGAATACTAGAAGGATTGTAAGATTGGCGTTTTTTATGGCTATTAACTTAGTTGCTACATTTATTAAAGTTCCTATAGGAACTAGCATGATGCATTTAGGAACAACAACTCTTTTTATAACAGCAATAATACTAAATCCAATTGATTCAGCTATAGCATGTGGTGGAGGAATGTTTTTATTCGACATATTGGGTAATTTTCTGCAATATGCACCATTTACACTTATCATAAAAGGTCTTATGGCATTTGTTGTATCACTTATTGTGCATAAGAAAAGCAATGGTATGAATTATATAGTGAATTTTTTTGCTTACATAATCGGTGGTATAATATCGTTAGTTGGATACTATTTTGCTAATGCTATATTATTAGGCAATTTTATATCTCCAATTAGCAAAATACCAGGTTCTATACTAACAACTACAGTAGGAATTATAATAGCGTTGCCTATAGGAATACAGGTAAAAAGATCCTTAAAGAATACAAATTCATTCTAAAGTTGGAGCTATCTCAAATAAAGAGATGGCTTTTTTATATATAAAATAACGGCATATTATTATACGCTAGGGAATATTTTTTATTAAGTATGTAAAATAAAAAGATTGAAGGTGTATAGATGTCTTTTAAAAATGAAATCAATGAACAGTTTAATACATTAGAGTCAATAATAAAATTGGAGTTGTCTAAATCAATAGTAACTAGAAATAATATATGTTTGCCAAACATTAATATAAAAGTTAAGCAACAAGTGCAAAATTGGAGTAATAAAGGTAAAAATAATACAGGGTTAAACAATTTAAGTGAATTCAGACCAGATATAAGCGAGGATATAAAAAAAGTTCTGGAAGGTATAAACCTAAGAGATATAAATCTAAAAGATCCAACAAAAACACCGTACATCTTATTTGGTATAATTGTTGGTATGTTTATATTTTTGATTTCAAAGCTGATATTTGGTGGATGGATTAGAGTGCTTTTGATAACAGGAGTAAGTGGATTATTACTTAATGGAGGTTTAACTAAAGAGTGGAAGAAAGCAAAGATTAGGTTTAATAGAATTACACTCAATAGTTATTTAAGACAACTTGAAAAATATAAAAATGAATTATTTTCTATAATAGACAATATGTAAAGTATTTATTCTTAATAAATATTGGATTATATATTGAGCTGATGCAAATAATATTATAAAATAGCTATATCATAATTTAATGTCTCGGAGGTGTTATAATGTATATTGCGTCATCAATATATTTTTTAATGCTCTTAAATTTACCGTTAGCTTTTGCTGTCATTTTTTTAGAAAGAAAAAATCCTTCGGTAGCATGGGCTTGGATAATGGTATTGTTATTTATACCTGGTGTTGGATTCATACTATATTTATTGTTCTCACAAAATATAGCTAAGAAAAAGATATTTAAGAACAACAAAAATGAAAAGGAAAGTATAAAGAAACTGATAAATCATGAAGTAGATATGCTTAAAAACGATGAAGTAGAATTTAAAGATAGTTCAATGTGTGAATATAAAGACATGATTCATATGAATCTAGTAGACAATAATTCATTATTCACACAAAACAATACTGTACAATTTTTCACGAATGGAAAAGATAAATTCGATGCACTAATGGATTCTATTAAAAGTGCTAAGAATCATATCCATATGCAGTACTATATAATACGAAATGATGACCTTAGTAAGAAAATCTTAAAAGCCCTTGTAGAAAGAGCAAATGAAGGGGTAGAAATTAGGTTGTTGTATGATGCTATGGGTAGTCATCTAATATCAAGAAAATTATTATGTGAATTAAGAGAAGCTGGAGGGAAAACAGCTGCGTTTTTTCCATCTTTAATACCATACTTAAACTATAGACTAAACTATAGAAATCATAGAAAAATAGTAGTAATAGACGGGAAATACGGGTATGTCGGAGGATACAATATAGGTGATGAATATTTAGGTCTTGATAAAAGGTTTGGGAATTGGAGAGATACACATCTAAAACTAATAGGCGAAGCAGTTTATAGCTTGCAAAGTAGATTTTTAGTTGATTGGAGATATGCATCAAAAGAGAAGTTTAGTAGTCTTTCATCATACTTTAGGAATACAGATAGTAAGGGCGATGCAGGTATACAGATAGTATCTAGTGGACCAGATTCAGAGCAGGAGCAAATTAAATATGCATATCTAAAGATGATATATTTAGCTAAAGAGAGTTTATATATACAAACGCCATATTTTATACCAGATAGCAGTTTTTTAGAAGCCTTAAGAATAGCATCATTATCAGGAGTAGATGTTCGGATAATGGTACCAAATAAGCCAGACCATATGTTTGTTTACTGGGCAACTTATTCATATATTGGAGACCTGTTAAAGGCTGGTGTTAAAGCGTATGTGTACAATAAAGGGTTTTTACATGCTAAAACATTTGTTGTTGATGGTAATATATGTTCCGTTGGCACAGCAAATGTTGATATAAGAAGCTTTAAGCTTAATTTTGAAGTGAATGCATTAATATATGATAAAGAAGTTTCTAGTAGATTAAAAGAGATTTTTGAAAAAGATATGAAGAATTGTAGTGAAATAACAAGAGAAGTATATGAAAACCGTTCTAGGATTATAAGGATAAAAGAAGCTATTTCGAGGTTGCTGTCACCTATATTGTAACAGATAGGACAAATAAACATGAAAGAAGCTGATAGTAATTATAAACAAAATAAAATGCAAAATAACAATATATTAAGTTCAATCCTATTATTTTTATTAATACCAAGCATTTTATTATTCATATTCTTAAGATAATAAGGATTTTTTGGAGTTTTTATGCATTAATAGTAAATACAATATATAGTTTTCTAACTGGATATTTTTTTACTGAGAATAATAGATTTAAGGGGTATTTAATTTTATTTATGGGTATGTTCTTTTATCCCACTACATTTACAATCTATAATAATAGTGCTTTGATTTATGATTTAATATATATAATAATATCGTTTATAGGCTTCTTTTTAGGATAAAAACATTAAATTGATAAGTAGTTAATATTAATATTTAAGACGCCCCTACCACTAGAGTAGTCTTTAACGGTAGGGGTTGATCGAGATTAGTGAATATAAGGGAAATCGCCTAGTAAAGAAAAGATATATCTACTAGTAGTTAATGGGAATAATATAGCTATTGTGAATAAAGGGTTTTTGTAAATTTTGTTTAGTATTTTATTCATTATCTAACACCTCCTTATTAAATTTATCTAATGCTTTATCCAGATATTTATTAACATATAAATTATTTGTAAGCCTTAAAAATGTTGTAAAATCCATTTTCAAATCATTAGCTTTTTCTGTTTCTCCCAAATAAAAAAGATTCATTATTTTTATCATTACAACATTGCAAAACTTAAAATCAAATATCATATGCTTTTGTGCTATACATATACTTTTTTCGCAGTAATTTAATGATTTCTTATAATTTTTTATATCATAATAGCCATTGCTAATATTAACGAGTATTCTAAATTTTAAATCATAGCTAGTTATTGAAGGAAGAATGGATTCTAATTTTTCTTTATAGAGTATAAAATTATGTTCATCTTTAATATCACCATAAAACGACATCAAGGAGTTAATTATTCTAAAGTGGATTTCATTTTCTAATTTATCGGGTTTTATTTTTTCTAATAGCTGAATAGCTGTTTTTTTATTTTTGCATGAATAAAATTCAGCTAGAGATTTGACCCACTCATGAAATAATTGATCTCCACAGTCTCCTCTTGTCATAGTCTGTGAAGATAAGAGAAATGCCTCTTCAAATTTACCATATTGTATAAGATTGAATATATTCTGTATGTTTATAACTGTGTTGTCGTTTGCAATTAATACCTCGGATTTCATAAAGTCACTCCTTAGAAAGTTAGAATAAAACAATTATACCATAAATATTTTATAGATACCAACAAAAATATAATCTGAGAAAAATTTACATTAAATGAGTTTATTCTCCAAAATACAACATTTTGTTCGAGTTTTTAAATTATACTTCATATAGATATCAAAAGTTAACTTTACAACTATGCATTGGATAAGATTGAGCCATGTTACTTTAAAATCCATACTTATTCTAAAGTAACATGGCTTATTGGGAGCTATAAGTATTAGGCTATCCTATATCCATCCCATGAGCTGTCATATAATTTGATATTTTTTCTCCGTGTTCCTGCTCTTCTTTTTGTATGTGATTGAGAACTTGCCTTACATTTTTATCTTCAAAGTCGAATATAGCTGTATTGTATAATCCAGATATGAATTTTTCGGTGTTAAGAGCATCTCGACATAAATCAGAGTCTTGCTGATCGTAGTTTCCTGTAGGCTTTGAAGGTTGCATATTTTGTTGCTGTGCTTGTTGTCCTTGCCCTTGTCCTTGTCCCCCTCCGCTTTGGTTCATACTTGGAACAACACCGTTTAGCATTTGAGTTAAGGTATCGTAATGTTGTTGCTCTACAGAGGCTAATTCTGTAAATAATTGGCTCAATTGTGGATTATGTGCTCTGCTAGCGTACCTATTGTATTTTTTTATACAAAGTTCTTCGTCATGTCTTTGTTCCTTTAAAATATCTCTTTGTTTTTGCGTAAAGTTTATCATTTTATCACCTCTTTACTATAGTTTGTATTTTTAATAAGAATAATGTATAGAACAATATAAAATGATAAAAATATATTGTGTGATGATATAATTTATATTATAATGAATAGGTAAACAGAATAGGCGATGGAGTTCGCCATTAAACGCATGACATGCTAATGACTCCTATTGATGTATTTATTGTATATCAGTAGGTTTTTTTATGCTTATACAAAATACATCCAAGATGATTAGTTTGTATAAGAAGAGGAGGAATAAATATGGCTACAAGTTTAGCAATAATAATTTTACTAGGTTTTTTAGTAAATAAGTTATTTGAAAAAATTAAATTACCAGGGCTACTAGGAATGCTTATATTAGGTATTGTAGTAGGTAAATATGGTTTTAATGTGCTTGATGATAGTATCATGAATGTTTCGGAAGAACTTAGAAAGATTGCATTAATTATTATTTTATTAAGAGCAGGACTGGGAATCAGTAAGGAAAAGCTTACTAGTGTCGGGAAAATAGCAATAAAAATGAGCTGTATACCAGGGTTGATTGAGGGATTTGTAATAGCGGTGCTTTCAATGGTGTTACTTGACTTTTCTTTTATACAAGGAGGAATATTAGGATTTATTATAGCAGCAGTTTCACCAGCAGTTGTTGTACCTCATATGCTTAAGTTTATAGAAAAAGGTGTTGGAAGAAAAAATAATATACCAGTTTTAATACTTGCCAGCGCTTCTATAGATGATGTATTTGCGATAACTATATTTTCAACATTCATAGGGCTTTATGGTGGAAAACAAGTAAACGTGTTTATGCAGATTTTAAATATACCTATCTCAATAGTGATAGGAGTTGGGTTAGGTATTGTTACAGGTCTATTACTGATAAAGATATTTAGAAAATATAGCATAAGAGATACTGAGAAAGTTTTAATAATCTTAAGTATTTCCATAATATTTACTACACTAGAAACAAAATTAGATGGTAAAATAGAGATAGCAGCACTATTAGGAGTTATGGCATTAGGTTTTATAATACTTGAAAAATCCACTGAAAAAGCGAAGAGACTTGCTAGCAAGTTCAATAAAATATGGGTCTTAGCTGAAATACTTTTATTTGTGTTAGTAGGCGCAGAAGTTAATATTAATGTTGCATTTGATTCTGGGGTAACAGGACTGATAATAATAGTGATAGGTTTGATAGGTAGAAGTATAGGGGTCTTATTATCAACAATGGGAACGAAGTTAAATTTTAAAGAGAGAATTTTTTGTATAATAGCATATACACCAAAAGCTACTGTTCAAGCAGCTATCGGAGCAACACCATTAGCACTTGGAGTTACATCAGGAGACGTTATATTAGCAATAGCAGTATTATCTATACTAGTAACCGCACCCCTTGGAGCTATAGGAATAAAGTTATCTGCAAAGAAACTATTAGATAGTTAGAGAATGACAAATACAAATCTGTGTTAAAGGGAGTATTGGTAATGAGGATACTTGTAACATGTTTTGAGCTATATGGTAAAGAAAGATTAAATTCAGCGATAGAAACACTTAATCTTATAAAAGACAAGATAAAAAATGTAGATATCATTAAAGCAATGATACCAGTAGTGTTTTATAAATCTGTAAAAGCTATAGAAGAGTTAATCGTGAATGTAAAGCCAGATGTAGTAATTTGCTTAGGACAAGCAGGTGGGAGAAAAGAAATCACAGTGGAAAGAGTAGCTATTAATATTATTGATGCAAAATCACCAGATAATGAGAATAATAAAATAACTGACAAACCAATATATGAAGACGGTGCTAATGCATATTTTTCTAATTTACCAGTAAAAGCAATGGTGAAAGAAATGAATAATAACCTAATACCAGCAAGTGTATCGTATACAGGAGGAACATTTGTATGCAATCACACTATGTATGGCTTATTGTATCTAATAAATAAAAAGTATAGACATATCAAAGGTGGATTCATACATGTTCCTTTTATACCTAAACAGACACTCCATAAAAAAGGATTACCTAGTATGTGTTTAGCTAGTATAACGAGAGGAATAGAGTGTGCAATAAAAACTATTTTAGTTCATTAAAAGAAAATAAAGGAGATGTGTAAAACGTGAAAATATCTATTGTATATCATAGTGAAACAGGGAATACACAGAGAGTAAGTGAAAGGATTATGAGTGGGGTAAAGAAAATAGAAAGTACAGATGTAAAGATAATGTCTATAAATGATGTAGATAATGAGTACATAGAGTCATCTGATATAGTGATATTTGGAACACCTACATATGCGGGTACATACTCATGGCAAATGAAGAAATGGTTAGATACTTGTAAACTTAATCTGTCAGGCAAAGTAGGATGTGTATTTGCAACAGAGAACTACTTAGGTGGTGGAGCTGACAACGCCTTATTAGCTATTGCTTCAGAACTATTAGTAAAAGGAATGTTTGTATATTCTGTTGGAGCAAGTAAAGGACAACCTTATACTCACTTTGGAGCAGTATGCATAAAAGACGGAGAAAAAGAACAAAAAGAAAGAGCTGAGATATTTGGAGAAAGAATAGTTCAAGGTGTAATAGAGTTAATTAATAAAAAAAGATAAACAATCAAGCTTAAATCCTGTGGACAATTAAAGCAATAAAATAGTTTAGCTGTGGATACAAATGAAGAAATATTTACATAAAAATAAAAGCATCAATGCAATGTTTTGGGATTAGTTACAAATAGGGGAAAATGAAACAAAAATAGGATAGAGACTACATGACAAAGATAGGTTATAGAACTAAACCTATCTTTGTTCTATGTAATTCATTATTTATATTAGTATTGTCTAAAAACATTATACCCTCTAGACGTGATAAATACAATACTTTTTTGAAATTTGTAATATTTAGAACCATAGAACTATTTACCAATAAAAATATGTGGAAGAATAATAAAAACATTCATTGGATACAAAAATATCAATAAATAGGTATTATTATGATATGCTTGAAAGTATTATGTGTTGATATGAAAAAAGATAGATGATAAAGTAATGATTGATGAGAGGAGGAATACTATGAGAAAGATTTTAGCTTTACTTGCTCTAGTTTGTGTTGTTGTGAATACCTCCTATTCATTAGGTAATTCATATGTAATGCACACAGCTAGAGATGGCGACACTTATTGGAAAGTCGCTAATCAATACGGTATCGGGTTAACAACCATTCAAAACCTAAACCAGTCTTATGGTGATATGCTATATGAAGGAAAACTTATAAGATTAAAGTCTTCAAAGCAAAATATCAAAATAAAAATTGACGGTAAGTCGATTTGGCCAAAAGAATTCCCTTATTTAGAAAGTAGTAGAGTTCATTTACCAATAAGAACAATAGCAGATGCTTTAAAAGCAGATGAGATTAAATGGGATGAAAAAAATAGTACAGCGATAATAATGAAAGATGGTAAAAAAATATCGCTACCGTTGTACTCAGATACAGCCTATATAAACAATAAGAAGGTAAAATTAGATGCTCCAATTAATGTTTATAGTGGAAGAACTTTTGTTCCATTAAGATTTTTATGTGAGGTATTTGGTGTTAATGTAGGTTGGGATCAGCATACCTATACAGCTCATATAAATACTAACAAAGCATACGATGACGAATATGGTAAAACACATAGTGAAATTAATAATTCTGACGACTTATATTGGTTATCAAGAATAGTACATGCTGAATCTCAAGGAGAGTCATATCAAGGGAAATTGGCAGTTGCTAATGTTATATTAAACAGGGTAAAAAGTAGTGATTTTCCAAATACAATTAAAGGTGTTGTTTTTGAAAAAACATCTGGCTACTATCAGTTTAGCCCAGTATTAGATGGTTCTATTTATAATACTCCATCACAGGAAAGTACAAATGCAGCAAAAGAAGCATTGTCAGGGAACAATAATATTAGAAATTGCACATATTTCTTAAATCCTGATAAAGCTAAGAATTTTTGGATAGTTAACAACAAAACATTTTATAAATCAATAGGTTTACATGATTTTTATATGTAAAATATTTTTTGGCAAGTAAAGAAGGGGCTATACGAATAACGTATAGTCCCTTTATTTTAAAAAAATTAAATAGACTGAGATATTGTTTTATTTTAGATTAAAGTACTCCCATTAATAATATCAATATGGGAGTACTTAATATAGTTAACCTTATCTAGCTAAGCACCTATTGATTTTTTACTAAATGCTTCTTTTCTAATTTTCATCATCAGATAGATTCCATAAACTAATACATATATAACTGAGCGTTCATATCTCCCCCTGCTAATACTGAGAGTCATATAATGTACAAAGCAGTTGAAGTAGAAAAGGTATGACCATTTGTGGAGCTTTTTCCACTTGCTATTAAGGCGAGCTTTCATTTTTCTTGATGATGTAATACCGAGAACAATCAGCAGTATACTATTTATAAGACCTGTCCACGTCATCAATTGAGGAATCAATTGTATATCTCCTGCTATTAGAGCTTTTATTCCATATGGCGCAGAAAAAGCAGTATACAGTATCGTATGAGGCAAGTAAAATATTACACCTATAATTGACATTTCAGTCCTAATAGACATAAGAGTCTTCTTATATGGATTTGCATGCGTTAAAGCTCCTGCATACATTACAAACATGAAAATAGATGCAGGGAAATAACCACTAGCAATTCCTCTAATCATCCTCACCCACCATATACTAAAATCAATATTCCACAAACCTATAAAAACCATAATTGATATTGCCATGCATATCCCGGATATAATAGTAGAACCTAAGTACCAAGACTTACTGTTTTTCTTAATAGAGTCTTTAAACTTAAAATACAAAATTGCTGTAATTGCTATCGAAATTATTAATTCGGTTGTGCCTCTTAACATTAATATATTCATAGTACACTCCTTTAAGGAAATCAATAATCATTATCAATTATATTATAACAAATAGCACTACTCATTACAAGTAAGAACAAATCAAAAGAGCATTAGTCGTCATGGAACTTCGGTGCTAATTTATACCAATGAATATAGGATGTCATTTATTATATTCTCAAAGCTTCAGAAAAGTAGCTATAACTTCATACTGATTTAGTTATTTGTAAATTTTAATAATAAAAGATCATATCTTATTAAATCATCACCCTAGAAACCTATATCATTCAATATCATCTGGTATACCTAAGTATTTATTTTTAAATACCTTTTCTATAAATATAGCTATAAGAATAACAAGAGGTAATGATACTAACCATCTTATAATAGAGAATTTTAAACCAATAAATGAAATTTCAAATACCGTCATAGGAATTCTACATACGGACGCAGCACCTAAATATGTAATTACGACGTTCAATCTAGCTCCTTTTTTGTACAATGCATGAGCGAGTGGCAGTGTTGTAAATATGCCCCCTACAGTTGTTGTTGATAACAAGATAGCCCATATATATCCTTCAATACCCGAAGATTCACCTAAATGCTTTTCTATAGTTTCTCTTTTTACCCATACTTCGAACAACCCTATTAGTACAAAAGCAAAAGGTAGGACTTTTATCATATCAAGAGCAAATATATAAAAGTTTTTACCGATTTGGATTCCTGGGTCATAACTAAATACAAGAGATGCTATTATAAAAGCTATGTAGATAATAAATAAAGCTAGTTTCTTTTTATTTACCATAAGGTCACCTCCCCATATGCTAATCCCATTATAATTGACAATACTATTACTATAATAACGCTAAGAACATTTCTATAAATAGTTAATTTACTGCCAAAATATTTCTTTTCAACTGGAAACGTCAATATACCTACCATCATAAGAGATGAAGTAAAAGAAGCAATCACGCTGTATTTTATGCCAGCCTCAATCAAAACTTTAGCAAGTGGAAAAGCAATAAAGCCAGGCATTAGAGAAATCGAACCGATTATACAAGCAATAATTATTTCGACATATAAGCTTCCACTGCCTAAATATTTTGATATAGTTGTATCAGGTACAAGATAAAGCACTATTGATACAGATATTAGCATTGTCAAAAATGCTGGGAGAATCTTAGTTAGCTTTTTGTATGCTATTTTGAGTGCTTTTATTGTCTTTTTTCTATCAAATAAAAAAGACAAAATCAATGAAGCTATAACAAAAGTATAAAATAAAAACATTATTTATCACCATTTTCTAAAATATGTATAACAATTAGATTATAATATTATTATCAAAATTATGCAATATAATAAAAAAGCATAAATGTGTAACTTTTTTATAAATATTACGTCTTTATAGCCGAATTAACGTTGATTTAGTAAATATAGAAAGGTGATAGTATGAGGTTTTTAGCACAAATAGTAAATCACTTAGATAGATATTCTGTCATAAGTGATCTGGGTATAAGTATAATCTGCTATAGCATAATGATATTTGCATTTATTTATGTTGTACATTTATTTTGGAAGAAGGAGCTATATTCAAGAAGTATGGCTATAGGTGGAGTAGTTTTAAGACTAGTTTTTTTCATTTCACTAGGATACGGTTTTTTACATAGAATTAAGGTGAGTAGTAATGTAGATAGAGTGATTGGAGGAATATGGAACAATTTATTTTTTGGCTATATGATTGTTTTTGGAATATATTATATCTTGACCATAAGAAAAACTAAGTATAGAGGCTATTTTTATAGCTTTGATGTATTAGTCATGACAACTCCTATGATATACAGAATATTTTACTTGATATATGTATTGATTAAAATGTTTGATGAATTCATAGATGGATGGATGTATGTTTTGATAGAAATTACTTCAATCGCTGGTATAGGAGTGATTATATACTTTTTCTTTAAGATGTTCTGGAGTAAAAATAAATATAATATTCTTTGGTTCTATATGTTAGGAACAATTGGGTTATTAACAGGGTTATGGAGACAGAGTTTTATAAAAATTTACGCCAATAGGGATCCTCTTTTAACAACATCGCTGTTTATATTGCTTTTAGGAAGCTATGAGCTTGTATATTATCTAATACATCTAAAGAAAATAGAAAACCATAAAGTTACTCAGTCACTATTAGTAGGAGTGATGGTATTATCAGTGATAATGCTTAACCCTGTCTACAATTTATTTGATTTAAGTATCGAGCATACATTACCAATAATGGAGTCAACAGTTAGAGAAGATGCACATTTAGATAATCCTAAAGTATGTGAGATAATATTAAGAAAAGCGCTAAATGACTATGAGGGTGACTTTAGAGTGGATGGAAACTCAGGGATTGGAGTGCTATATTATCAACTAAGTGGGAATGTGGGAGATTATGATTTTAGATTTTGTCAAACAAATAATAGGATATTTTCAATTCACCACCGTAGTATGTACTCAAGTGACAATAATTTATTAGAAAGTGCCAAACACACAAAATCTATTGAGGATATTAAAGATATATCTCTTGAGTTTCTAAGGGATATAGGTCATCCATATAATCCATTAGTAGAGGACATGATAATAGAAAAAGAGGAGAATTGTTACAAAATAGATTTCCCTCTAAAATTGAGTAATGGAGAAGTTTTAAAGAAGGATACAATTTATGATGGTAGAAACATGGTTTATTCATTTGATGGGAAACTTAGAACATATAATAGTAATTTTGGATTGTATCCATTGTCATTTTATGATGATATAACTATAACACATGATGAAATAGAAAACATATTAAAAGAATTTTATAGGGTTTTGAAAAAAGAAATGCCACCATATGCTATTACAGCAATACGTAATGAGTATGATGAGGAACCTAGTATAAAGATACAAACTATGACAGAAGTTATAAGGATAAATGGAAAGGAAAAAATAGTAACATCATACGGATTAAATAATAGGGAGAGAATACAAGCAAACGAAAAGGACATGGAAATAGCTTTAAAATATATTAAGCCAATATTAAAAAGCGAAAAATACACTTATGAGGTTAAAGAAAATCATTATTTTAAAAATCATAAACATAATATATATGTTAATTTAGATAACAATGGAGATTTAGTTTCATTTCATAGTTACAAAAATAGATTTAAAGATAAAACATTTTCTGAGTTTAAAATTAATAAAAACAATGCAGTAAGAGCAGTTAAAAAATTGTATAAACCTTTAGAAGTATATAAATCAAGAGTAAGTTTGGGTAAGTTCATTAATGGTCAGGACGTAAAATATGACTATATTGTTGAGATAATGCCTTATGGTAAAACCGAGAGACATGTATATAGAGTAGATTCAGATAATAAAGAAGTGACTTCACTTTATGATTTTGATGGGGTGAACAAAGATGAATAAATATTGTATGATAGTTAGAGATCTTATAGATTATTATGGATTAGAAGGGTTAGAAGGAGAAACTTTAGCATATGTTAAAGAGCACATATCAGCGTGTGAAGAATGTAGAAACTATATACCAAATAATAAAGTAAAGCAACTAATGACGGAAGATGAAGCTTTAAATAAAGAAGATGAAAAACTATTAAAAAAAATCAGGCGTTTATTCTATGCTGGGTGTATAGCGGTAATTTTGTTTATAACATGGATAAGTGTTTGGTCGATATTATGGAGTAGATAAACATGAGAGAAAGCATAGAAAATATTTATACACAGTACAAGGACCTAGTTTATTATTATATTAATATAAAACTAAAAAATAGTGCGATAGCTGAGGAAATAACGCAAGAAGTATTTCTAAAGGTATATAAATCGATTCACAGCTATAGAGGAGAAGCATCTATAAAAAATTGGATATTATCTATAACAAGAAATGAAATTGTATCTTATCTACGTAAACATGAAAAATTTAAAACAAGCCAGTACACTGATAGTTATGATAAAGTAAATAATAATAGAGATGAAAATCCAGAGTTATATATAGATGACAGAGAGGATACTAGATATATCTTTGAGATATTAGATAAATTAAATGAAGATCAGAAAAATGCAATTATATTGCATGATATAAAGCAGTTATCGTATAAGGAGATTGCAGATAGATTGAATTGGAGTTTATCTAAAGTGAAGATTACGATATACAGAGCAAGAATAAAATTCAAGAAATTATATGGAGGCGCTATAGATGGAATGTAATGTGATTTTAGATTTATTGCCGCTGTATGAAGAAGGCTTATGTAGAGAAGAAACAAACGAGATTATTGATAAGCATCTACAGGAATGTGAATATTGCAGGGAAATAAAAAAAGCAATGTCTATGAATATTGAGCAACTAAATATAGAGAAACCAGCACTTAAAGAAGACAAACTACTAGAAAAATACTATGGATATTTGATTAAAAAATTTACACTAATAGGGCTAATTAGCTACATAGTGCTTGTGTCAATATTATTAGTGATATTTTAGTTATGATATGAGTTTTATAAGTTCTATTAAAAAAATTGAACAAAATACATTTTTTTAGTGTAGAAAATTACACTGAATGCATATTATAAGACTATGAGGGAGGATTTTGTTCTAGGGGGTTAAGATTTATGGATATAGCTATTGTTGCATCTGAAAAACATCATAAAATAGCAGAAGGTTTAGCAGAATATATATCCAATAAAAAAGGCCATAATGCGATTAATTTGAGTATGAGCCAGTATAAGCTTGCCAATAATAACAGAGAGATTGAAAATATGATTATAATTGGTGATAAAGATGAGAATGCTTTAACTGATACTCATTTAAAAGATATAAATATGAAACATTCAAAAGCAGGGGTTAACTATGGTTTTAATAAAAATAAGGTTATATTGTTTGGAGAAGGAGATTTAAGGGATAAGAGCGATCTGACTAAAATGATAAATGACTTAGGTTTCTCCACATCTAAATCTGTTATAACGGAAGTATTAATAGCTTTTGTAGTAATAAGTATAGTAGGAACTATCATAGTAAAAATATTTAACGGACATATGGGAAAGAGAGAAGGTAAATACTTTAAAGTGCTACAGACACAAGTTGCAGCCGATTCATTTGTAAAGCATGACTTTGATCTTTGGGTTAATAATAGGTAATAGTCATTACTTAACAATAGGTTGTATGATAATTGAGAATTGCTATGATACCCTAAAGTTACACACCGTAACAGTGTGATTTTAGGGTGTTTTTTTGTGCTAGAATAATATAAATATGATATCATTAAATTAATAAAACCAATTACTTTAAGATAACATACAAGGAGGATTTTTAGAGTGAAGAAAAGGTTGTCGTTAATATTGGTTATTATTTTTTTAGTTATAGTTTTAAAAACAAATATTTATGAAGATGTTACAAATATCATAATAAAAGAACGATACAAGTTGAATGATGGAAGAACAGGTACAACTTATACTATAGAAGATTATAATTATAGAATAGTTATAAATAAAGTAGATGAAGAGAAAATTTATAAGGGCACATTTAATAAAAGCACAAATATGATGAAATTAGAAGAAGTGAAAGAAGTTAGTGCAAAAGAGTCTAACTTAAAGAATAATATATTAGATTATTATATTCCAATAAAAACGATTTGGAATATCAAAACGGAGAAAAACTACAAAAAATAATAGGGTTACATGATAAAAGTAGTATTTTGTGCAAAATTTTATTACGAAATATTAATAATATAAAAGCTACTAAAAATAAGCTACTAAAGAGGAGTCATGAAATGTATATTTTATCATCGAGCATTATAAAGCATTTAAGAGTAAATTAACTGATAGTATAGATTTACGAATTTAATTCTAACTTAAGCTTATAAAAAGCAAAATATTCCCGTTCATTTTATCTCTAACTGTGATATTATATATCATGTAAAAAAATTGTATAGAAATAGGGGGAATTTTATGCAGCGGTGGGAAAGAAATTTATATACTTTATGGATTTCACAAGTTATTTCTTTGACGAGCTTTGGATTAGGACTACCTTTTATTTCATTTTATATTCAAGAATTAGGTGTTGTGGATCAAGAGCAAATCAAGTATTTTACAGGAATATTAGCTACAGCTCCAGCAGTAACAATGGCTATAATGGCCCCAGTATGGGGATGGTTAGCAGATAGATATGGAAGAAAGTTGATGATACTTAGAGCTATGATTTGTTCTGTATTTATTATTGGAGCTATGGGATTAGTAACCAATGTTTGGCAATTGGTAATACTCAGAGGGTTTCAAGGATTATTTACTGGTACTGTTACAGCAGCGACAGTGTTTGTTGCAGCATCAACGCCAAAACACAAGCTTTCTTATGCGTTGGGGATCATATCATCATCAACGTTTATTGGCTATACTATAGGTCCATTTTTAGGAGGTAAATTCGCTGAGTATTTTGGATATAGATTTAGTTTTTTTCTAGGCTCTGGAGTAATGTTAATAGGCTTTTTAATAGTATTGTTTTTAGTAGTTGAAGATAAAACTGACATAGAAAAACAAGCTAAAAAACAAAAGAGCAAAAATAAAGATAAAAATAGAAAATCAATTTTTACAAAACTAGTAATAGCAATGCTAGTTGTTCTATTTTTTCACAGACTTACGAGAACAGTATTCTCACCATATGTAGCGCTATATATACAAGGAATTTTAAAAACTAAAGTAGGAGCAGCTGAACACACAGGAACTGTCAATGCAATAGTTGGACTTACATCAGCAGCTTCAGGTATTTTTATCAGTAGATTAGGAGACAAATACAATAAACTAAAGATTGTTACAATACTATTGGTTTTTGCAATAGTTACTTCATATTTTCTCACAAAGTCTGATTCACTTAATATGTTCTTTGTTTTATATGGATTGCTTTTTTTCTTAATAGGCGGGATAGAGCCAATAGTCACATCTATAACAGCAGAGAACACAATACCAGAACGAAGAGGAGAGCTATTTGGATTCCAAGGTTTAGTAGGTAGTGCAGGTTGGATAGTAGCCCCTATGTTAGGAATGAAAGTATCAGTTGATTATGGAACGAAGTTTATATTATATTTGATACCAGTATTTTTAGCAGTGAATTTTATAGTACTGACACTTATAAGAACGTTTAAAAAGAAAAATGCATATAAACCTAAATCATCCACATGATTCAGGATAAAAATAGTGAGTTTAAAAAAGCTAGAAACGTCTTAAACAGATATTTCTAGCTTTTTTTAATTAAAACTAAACCAATACACACTTTGACTCATACTATAGTATAGAAGATTAGTTTATTTTATCATTATGAGTTAAAGGGGATGCATGACGTTGAGTATAAAAAACATTAAAGATATAACCGTAGCAACAATAGTTGATGAGTTTAGTTATAACTGTTTTAAATATGAGTGTAATTTGAAATTAATCAGAAGAAAGACATGGAAGCAAGATCTAGAAGCAATAAAAGACGATATAGATTTATTATTTGTAGAATCAGCTTGGGAAGGAAACGGACGTACATGGCAAAATAGCATAATAAATCTTCACAAGCGCAGAAATACTGTCTTAAGAAGTGTAGTGAATTGGTGTAGAGCTAGAAAAATACCTACTGTATTTTGGAACAAAGAAGACCCTGCTCATTTCCATAAATTTTTAGGAGCAGCAAAATACTTTAATTATGTGTTTACATCAGATTCAAACTGTATATCTATGTATAAAGAGCATCTAAAACATAATAAAATATATCCATTGCCTTTTGCAGCACAGCCTAAAATTCACAATCCAATCAATAGAGACTGCAAGAAAAAAGGTAAAATTGCCTTTGCAGGGTCTTGGTATGCAAGACAACACCAAGAAAGAAAATTGGCTCTCCATAACTTATTAGTTCCTGCTATGAGATATAAAATTGATATATACGACAGAAATTCACACTGGAATAATATAAACTTTAAATTTCCTCAGATGTATAAAGGTTTTCTAAAACCTAGACAGCCATATAAAGAGATTGTTAAGCTTTATAAAAAATATAATATTTTTTTAAATGTTAATACAGTAGTAGACAGTCCAACTATGTTTTCAAGAAGAATATATGAATTTTTAGCATGTGGAACTTGTGCTGTAAGTAATAAATCAATAGGGATGCAAAAAGTGTTTAAAGATATTGTCAAAATAGCTGAAAGTAAAGATGAAGCGGCTAGATATTATAAAATTTTATTATCTAACAAAGAGACAAGAGATAGAATTGCACTCAGAGGAATTAGACAGGTATTTGATAAACATACTTACAAGCATAGAATAAAATATATATTAGATACAATAAAAATTAAATATACAGATGAAGAAAGGTCAGGAGTATCAATAATAACCTGTACAAATAAAGATAAACAATTAGATTATATATTGAGAAATTATAATAGGCAAATGTATAACAATAAAGAATTGATAATAATACTAAACAAAAATAGTCTTAATATAGATGAATGTTTCAAGAAAGCTCAGATGTATAAAAATGTAAGGATATTTAAGCTAGATGAAAGCAAGACTCTAGGTGCATGTTTAAATTATGCGATTAGTAAAGTTAAATATAACTATGTATCAAAATTTGATGACGATAATTTTTACGGTGCCCATTTTATCGGAGATTTGATGAATGCATTCACTTATACTAGTGCAGATATAGTGGGTAAAATGTCATATTACACTTATATGACTAAAAGTAAGACATTTGCTATAAGGTTCCCTGACAATGAGCATAAATATACAGATTTTTTATCTGGTTCAGCTATGATAGTAAAGAAACAGGTATTTGATAAAATTAAATTTATAGATAAATCTACAGGAGAGGATACTGTGTTTTTGAAGGATTGCATAAGACATGGCTTTAAGCTATATTCAGCTGATAAATACAACTATATAGTATATAGAAATGGTGATGTATCAAAGCATACTTGGAAGATAAGTGATTCTGCTTATCTTAAGAATTGCAAGAAGCTAAAAAGAGTAATATCTCCACAAAAATATGTATCGGTATAATATAAGCGGTTTTTATAATTAAGGATGTGATTATGTTGAATGAAATTTGTGTTGTCGGCTTAGGTTATATTGGTTTGCCAACACTTATAACACTAGCATTAAATGGGTTTAAAGTATTTGGTGTTGATAAAAACAAAAAAGTTGTGAAAATGCTAGATCAAGGGCTCATTCATATAAAAGAACCAAATCTAGAAAAGCATTTTGGAGATCTTATATATAAAAATAAAATATCAATAAGAAACAATCTAAGTACCGCAGATGTATTTATGATATGTGTTCCTACTCCAATAGATAATGACGGAAAATGCGATTTAAGCCATGTAATAAAATCAGTAAAAGAGGTATGTCAATATCTCAAAAAAGGTGATTTGATAATAGTTGAATCAACTGTGCCACCTACAACAACTGAGAATATAATAAAACCAATAATAGAGGAAAAAGGATTTAAAGTTGGAAAAGATGTGTTTTTGTCGCATTGTCCTGAAAGAGTGTTACCGGGGAATATTATGCATGAGATTATATTCAATAGTAGAATAATAGGAGGTTGCACAGATAACTGTAACCGTAAAACAGCAAGTATCTATAATAAATTTGTAAAAGGTGAGATTATATTAACAGATTCCAAAACTGCAGAAATGGCAAAGCTTTATGAGAATACGTTTAGAGATATAAATATTGCTATTGCTAACGAATTGATTAAGATTTGCAATAAGCTTGGAATTGATGGTTTAAAAGTAATAGAATATGCTAATAAACATCCAAGAGTAGATATACTAAAGCCGGGTCCAGGAGTAGGAGGACATTGCTTAGCCGTAGACCCTTATTTTATAATAGAGAAATGCAAATCAGAAAGCAAACTAATAGCAACAGCAAGAAAGATCAACAATAGTATGCCTTATTTCATAGTAGATAAAGTAAAAAAACTATTAAGCCAAATCAAGAAACCAAAGATATCAGTATTTGGATTGACGTATAAAGAAAATATTGATGATATAAGAGAAAGTCCAGCATTAAAGATAGTTAAAATTCTTGAGAAGATAGGATACCAAGTGCAGGTATACGATCCTTTAATTAGATACTATGAGGATTCGGTTATAGATAGCATAGTAGAGGATTCGGATTTAATATTAATACTAACAGCTCACAATCAATTTAGAGAAATAGATTATAAAAGATTGGCAAGTAAAATGAGAACACCTATGATTTTAGATACTAGAAACGCATTAAATATAGAAGACGAAGATATTAAATACTACAATTTAGGCAATATAAATTGAATAATTAATATAGTTTTGATATAATATATGTCCAACATCTATAACTCATTAGGAGTTGTGGATGTTTATTTTTTTAGAGAGGAGATGCTATATGAATAACCAAAGTAAAACTAATAAAGAAGCATGGTCACATAGAGCAAAGGAGTTCTGGATTAAGGATCTGGGAGAGCCACAGACAGTTGCTAAAGATATGACAAAAAGACCAAAGTATTATCTGCGTAGACATATTGACTTGTTAGGTGAGGTTAATCAAAAGAGTATTATTAACATACTTGGCTCATGTGGCAAGAAAGCTATACCACTTGCTTTATTAGGAGCAAATGTAACTATTGTTGACATATCAGAGGATAACAAAGAATATGCTATGGATGTTGCAAGAGAAGCAAATGTCGATATTAACTTTATAGTTTCTGATTTTTTAGAATTAAATACATATAATAAGTATGACTTAGCATATCTAGAGGGTGGAATATTGCATTATTTTTCAGATATTGAGAAAGTAGCAAAGAAAATTTACTCTTTATTAAAAAGAGAAGGAAAGTTAGTTTTAAATGATTTTCATCCTTTCAGAAAAGTCTTAAAAGAACGCAATATCTTTAAGGGAGAAAAGTTAGAATTAGGGGGAGATTATTTTTCATCAGAACTAGAGCAAGGAGAGGTAGCTTATGAAAGGATATTAAATAATAAAGGGGATGAAGAATTTCCAAAATGTCTTTTGAGGTATTGGACTATGGGAGAGATAATAACTGCATTTGCGTCGGTTGGTTTTGTGGTAGAAAAGTTGATTGAAGGGCCAAGATTTGATGAACATAAAAATATACCAGGAGAGTTTACATTGGTAGCGACCAAAAAAGAATAACATTACTAGACTAATTTTTTATTGTAATAAATTTTGGTTGACGATATACTGGGTGCTATTGTAATATAAGTGTATACAAAATATTTTAAAATAAAGGAGGTATTTCAATAAGACTCGTAAGGAATAAAATAAAAAAGGATATAACTAATACTATTAAGGTTAAGATAATTAGTTTTTATGCTATATCTATGATATTATTTGGATTCTTTGTTGATAATCCTAAGACCATAATAAATGGTATGTACAGGATTATACTCGAGCCGGGAACACTAATAACAGATTATATTGGCATTGGAGGTATAGGAGCAGCTTTTGTCAATTCAGGATTATTAACTCTTATTTTTGTAATGTTACTTTGCAGATTAAGAATAAATTTTAACGGTGCTACATTTGCTGCATTGTTTTTAATATCAGGGTTTTCACTTTTTGGGAAAAATCTATTTAATGTTTGGTTTGTAGTATTTGGAGTATTTTTATTTGCTAAAGTGCAAAGAGAGAAGTTTTCAAAATATATATATGTAGCATTATTTGGTACAGCTATGGCTCCTTTAGTAACAGAGATAATATTTACAGCTCAAATGAGCTTTAATATGAGATTAATCATCGGTATATTTAGTGGGATAAGTATAGGCTTTATACTCCCTCCATTAGCAGCTTTTCTTATAAGAGTACATCAAGGTTTCAACCTTTATAACATTGGTTTTACGGCAGGTATGGTTGGAACAATCTACGTATCACTTTTCAAATCTTTTGGTTTCACACCAAGTCCAAAAATGATATGGACCACAGGAAATAATTTATTACTAGGAAGTTTTTTTTATTTAGTATTTTTAACATTTATAGTAACAGGGTTTATTATGAATCATAGATCATTAGATGGCATCAAAGGTATCATCGGATATCCAGGTAGATTGGTTACCGATTTTATAATACTAGAAGGTTTTCCTCCTACACTAATAAATATGGGGATTAATGGATTAATTTCGCTATCTTATGTTATATTAATAGGAGGAGACTTAAACGGGCCAACAATAAGTGGAATATTGACAGTAGTAGGATTCGGAGCATTTGGTAAGCATTTTAGAAATATTACACCGATACTTATGGGAGTTTTTATAGGTTCACTTATAAAAGTATTTCAGATAAATGATCCACATATACAGCTAGCAGCATTATTTGGAACAGCGTTAGCTCCTATTGCAGGTGAGTTTGGATGGGGTTTTGGTATATTAGCAGGTTTAGTACATTCATCAGTAGTATTAAATGTAGGAGCTTTACATGGAGGATTAAACCTTTACAATAATGGTTTTGCAGCAGGAATTGTAGCATCGGTTTTAGTGCCCGTTATAGAAGCATTTAGAAGGGATGATGATTGATGAAACACACAAAGAAACGTATATCTAAAATAGTAGATGAGTTATCGACATACCTCATGTCTATAGGAGCAGATGATATAACGGTCAATATAAAAAATGAAAAGACTAGATACAAAATTAGCGCAAAAAGCAATTATGTAAAAGAGAATAATCAAAAAAAAATAGATAAATTAATCAAATGTATAAATTGCCCTAAGCAGGAAGAAATGGAAGAGTACTACTGGGAGTTGGCAGGAGAATGTGATGTAGATACAGAGCTTACTCTTATAAGTATGATGGTTGATAAGATAAAGCTTGATATAGATGATAAGAATATTAGCATTGTTTTGTATAAAAATAAATAATAATATAGTAAATTATGTTAAGGTTTTTGCATTAGAAGGACAAGAGGTAGGTAAATAAAATCAACAATTATTTACCTACCTCTTTTTATTCTACGAATCATAAGGTATACCCATACAGATTATATCATCATAATTACCTTGTGCAAGCACCTTACCATTCTCCATTACTATTATATGATCAAATTTTTTAAGAAATTCAGCACTGTACTTGTGTGTAATTACAATTATCATTTTGTTTAACGAAAGAATTAGATTATTTAATTTATTTGTGTTTGAGAAATCTAAAGCACTGGTTGCTTCATCCATAATTATTATTTCAGTGTCTTTTACTAAAGCTCTAGCAATGGCTATTCTTTGTTTTTCACCACCTGATATTAGATTGCCATTGTCGCCTATATGAGTATCTAAACCTGAAGGGAGAGAATTAACAAAATCTAATAATTCAACATCATCTAATACTTTTAGTAACATATTATCTGAAATGGTTTTTCCCAAAGTAATATTATATCGTAATGTATCGTCAAACATAAATACTTCTTGCTGGACGGTTGAAATTTTATTTCTCCAATCATAAGAATTGAGATTGTGCAAATTTTTGCTATTTACTTTTATAGTTCCAACATATTCATTTGCAAGCTTAGCCAATATTTTAACTAATGTTGATTTACCACATCCACTAGGACCAATTATTGCGTATTTTTTATTTGCTTTGAATACTAAATTAACTTCTGATATAGAATTTTTTGTATTTCCTAAATATTTATAGGAAAGGTTTGAAAGTTCTATTTCTTTAATAATTTCTTGAAGTAATATACATAATATAAATATTGTTTTTTTCATTATTAACTATATAATTCTATTATTACACTGCATATAATTGCAATAATTTTTATAAAAAAGACATTTTGCTACGCTAAATATAGCAAAATGTCTGATTGTTTATCTATAATGAATTTGTTAAGATTATTTAACTTTTTCAAAAGAGTCATGATTTTAATTCTTCTTAAAATTATCAATTAATGTATATACTTTAGTTTTTTTATTATAAGAAAGACTAAATTTGCGACCAGTACCGCCACGTGTTAGAACTAAGAAACGTAAATTTGTATCTATACTTGGGTCTGCAAGTTTAAAATCTATATCAGAGTCTGCGTATTCGCGCGAATTGACATATTCAGTAAGAAACAATCTCAATTCTATAGTTGATTTAATATTCATAGGATCAATATCCTTATAATTTGTAATTACTATATTTCCAAAAGCTTCCCACCCATGCGTAGGCATAAACTCTTCTGAGGTCTTCATAAAGTATTTATATGTTATTTTGTTTTTTGCGTCGTCACATGTTACGTCTACATGATACCATTTGTTGTTTACATATACTACATTCCATGTGTGAGGACCAACAAAGGTATCGTAGTAAGATAAAACTCTACTTTGAATATTAGCTTCTTGACATAAATAGTGGAACATAGTAGCATAATTTGTACATACACCTTTTCCAGTTTTGAATCCAGCTAAAGCAACATCAGTAGTTACAAATGAAGGATCTCCACTGTAAGTAAGATTTTTAGCTACGTAGTCATGTATAGCTTTTATTTTTTGAGTTTGATTCATGTTAGGCTGTATTATTTTACTTATAATATTTTTAGCTATAAGTTTTACTTCTTGATTAGCTTTATCGCCTTTTACG
The DNA here is from genome assembly GCA_029227815.1 of Clostridiaceae bacterium M8S5. Classification (GTDB taxonomy): domain Bacteria; phylum Bacillota; class Clostridia; order Tissierellales; family MCWD3; genus Abyssisolibacter. The sequence continues at coordinate 854,650 of CP118523.1, forward strand.
AATTTGTCAATCTGATTGTTTTTAGGTATAGCTCTTATTTCATACTTGTTTTTTATATGATTGTCAGTAAAATAAAAATTGTATTTTCGCCAATCTACACTCAAGCTAATCGTAGAACAGCCTTCTTTTACAGTAAAAGTGATTTTTTTGTTTTTACTATCAACATCAACACAAAATGGACCGTAGTCAAGCATGTGTGTAGATAAATTTATAGATATATTACTAGCTAGCTTTTTAGTGTATTTTTCAACAGCATAGTCAAAGTTTTTCATTTTATGTAAAGTGATTGTATTACCATCTAGTATAAAATAATGACTTGGTAAATCTCTTAGTGATAATAAACCTCTTACTTTAAAATTAAACAACGAGTAACCTTTAACATCAACTATAGCATCTTCTAATTTATAAAATTCTTTCGGTCTAAAATTAGTACCAATCAATTTCATTCCACTATTTCCTACAGCATCAAGGTATAGAGGATTTATAGTCTCAAAATCCATAGAAGTTGCTCTACTGGAGAATTGTCTAGTAGGAGCAACAATGTTAGCCATTTCTTCTCTTGTTAAAGTTTTGTCTAAATCACTGTATGTATCAATGTAACCTAATATATAAGCTAGTTTTACATAAGCAGGATGTGTTTTCTTGATGCTTTTTTCTCTTATAGTATAGTTATCGATTTTTATTTGTGATTTTGTTATTTCATATAATAGTTCACTATATTCCCCTATAGTCAAAGGTCTTTGAAAATCTTTTTGAAACTTCTTAGGTAAATTTTTATCCTTTATAACTTGAGCAATTGTAAAAATATTTTCTTTAGATGGTAAATCATTCTTAAATACTTTTATAAGTTCACGCTGTTTTTCAATTTGGCCTTTCGTAAATATAAAAGCACTATCTATATTTTTCAATGTAGTATGTAGATCTTTTCCATTTATATTGAGTACAGCAGGCTCTTTAGAGTATTTATATGCAGTTTTAAATGGAAAATTTTCTAGTATCTTTGCATAAATCAGATTTTTTTCATCTTGGGTTTTACAAAATGAGTTTATCTTTATGACAACTTCATCAATTTTTTTTAATATAGCTTGCTCACAGTAAACTATATCAGAATATGAGGGAGTCATTACTTTTCCTTGAGTAATTACCTCTTGTTCAGCTTCACCCATACTATTAAAACTTAAGCTATAGATTGTAGTGTCATGAGTAATAGATTGATAGTATTTGAGTCTTTTATTTACTTCTTCTTTTAAATCTTGCTTTTGAGTAACATTTGTATCAACGGTAGCAAAAACTGCAACATTTGAAACCAATAACACAATAATACACAAAAGTGATACTATTTTCTTCATTTGTATTTCCTCCTTTGGATTATATTAGAAGTGTATGTTAATTGTACTATGCATAGTATCCAATTGCAATATTAATTCATTTTAAAATATACTAAGGTCTAACCTTTCAGATAAATCCTCTAGAAGCTTTATACCACCAATACTATTTCCTTTCTTGTCCAATGCAGGACCAAAGACTCCAATTCCCATCTTTTTAGGCACAACTGCAGCTATACCTCCTCCTACACCACTTTTAGCAGGAATACCAACACTTACAGCAAAATCACCTGAGCCATCATACATACCACAAGTAGTCATTATAGCTTTAACGGTCTTACATATATGTTTGCTTAAAAGTCTTTTTTTGTTTGGTAATATTCCATCGCTTGCTAAAACTAAGCTCATATGAGCTATGTCTTTACAGGTTACTTCCAAAGAACATAACTTAAAATATACATCTAATATATCTTCAACATCTTCATTAATTATACCAGTACTTTTCATGAAATAAGCCAATGCTCTGTTTCTATCACCTGTATTTTTCTCGGATTGGTATACGTTATAGTTTATCTTCAAATTATTGTTGCCAGTTACTTCTTTTATGAATTCGTGTATTCTGTTAAACTTATCATTAGCAGTTAAGCCATATACCATTGAAATAGTAGCTATAGCTCCAGAATTGATCATAGGATTGAGTGGTTTGTGGGAGTTTTTCGTTTCTAAGTTTACAATAGAATTAAAGCCATCCGATGTAGGGGCACAGCTTATTTTGCTATATAACTTATTTATATCATTATCTTTTAACGCGCACATAAATGAGGCAACCTTAGAAATGCTTTGTATTGTGAATTTTGTATTATAATCACCTTCACAGTATATTTTTCCATCAATGTCCATTGTACATATGCCTAGAGCATCAGGGTTACTATTAGATAGTTCTGGTATATATGTGGCAACGTTTCCATATTGAGTCCAATATTTATTCTTTTCTATTAATGAATGCAGTAATTCTCTCATTTTTTTCATCCTTTGCAATTATGATTTTTAGTACAAAATAATAATACAATAATAAAGTTAAATTGACAACAATTATTAAAAAAATGACATTAGATTGACTAAGGGTATATTGTAAAATATAATAATGGTGGCTATATTAATTTTTAACAAGAATAAATTTGCAATTTTAATAAAATAAAGACAAGGGAATATATAAATCTGTAAAGGGAGTGATTTCGATGGACTGTTGTAGTTGTAATAATTTTGTCGATATATTGAAAAAAGAAGTAGTACCTGCACTAGGCTGTACTGAGCCGATCGCTGTAGCGTTGGCATCTGCAAAAGCAAGAGAGATACTTGGAGAGTTGGAAAAATTAGAAGTATATGTTAGTCCTAATATATATAAAAATGGTATGGGTGTTGGAATACCAGGAACAGGTTCTACAGGACTAGATATAGCAGCAGCATTAGGTGGAATTGGGGGTAAGGCTGAAGCAGTTTTAGAGGTACTAAAAGATACAACCGAGCAAGATATTGATAAAGCAAAAGAAATGATATCTAAGGGATTAATTAAAGTTAAAATAAAGAATACAGATATTAAACTCTATGTAGAAGCAGTTTGTTATAGCAAAAATAATATATCTAAAGTAATAATAGAAGACAATCATTCAAATATTGTACTAGAAGAGCTAAATGATAAAGTATTATTTGAAAAGATACAAGATAAGGATGAAAAAGTAAAGAAAACTGATAATAAACGATACAATATGAATATGGAAAAGATATATGATTTTGTTCAAAGTGTGGATATAAAAGAAATAGAGCCACTACTAGAAGGAGCTATGTTAAATAAAAAAATAGCAGAAGAAGGCTTAAAAAATGGGTACGGATTAAGCGTAGGGAAGACATTATTTGATAGTATACAAAAGGGGATATTATCTGATGACATGCAAAATTATGCTATGGCACTTACTGCAGCTGCATCTGATGCTAGAATGGATGGATGCATGATGAGTGTTATGAGTAACTCAGGTAGTGGTAACCAAGGTATTACAGTTATGTTACCAGTTTTAGCAGTAGCAGAGAAGAACAAGAACAGTGAAGAAGAGTTAATAAGGGCATTAGCTTTAGCAAATTTGATAGCGATATATATCAAGACACATCTAGGTAGACTTTCAGCGTTATGTGGTTGTGTAGTAGCATCAGCAGGGGCAAGTTGCGGTATAACATATCTGATGGGTGGAAAATTCAAAAACATAGTTTATGCTCTTAAAAACATGATAGGAAACATAACAGGCATGATATGTGATGGTGCTAAAACAGGATGTGCTCTAAAGGTGTCAACTGGTGTAAGTGCTGCTATACAATCTGCACTTTTAGCCATAAATGATATTGAAATATCAAGAAAAGATGGTATTATACACCAAGACGTAGAAGAAACAATTAAAAACATAGCAAAAATTGGTTCAGAGGGTATGATGCATACAGACGAGATGATACTTGATATTATGATTAATAAATAGGAAATGATGATACTAGCACGAAAATGACCATTAATTTAATGGTCATTTTGTTATATATTTTTAGATTATCTATGTAAGGATTGTGGTTATACATAGTTTTATTGGTTAAGCTTTTTAATTGTTTTTAATAATCTCTCTAAAAAAGTTTTGAGCCATACTCAAATCATGACTCAATTTAACTATCATAGTTAAAATATTTGATTAATCTATATACCTTTTAAGTATGCAACTATTGCTATGAATTATGCTTATTTTTATCAGTGTTAATGGCTATTTCATGCAAATATCCAATTTTTATTAAACCAATTCCAAGAATTAAAAAAAACGTAGCTAAAACAAATAACGCTATTGCATAATTCATATCGTGACCATTCATTTTACCGTAACCTTTAAATAGGAAAAAGACAGAAATTAAAAACATAATAAAACTTGATACTTTAAATTTTGCATATACATCTTTCATTTTAATACCCCATTTCATTCCCAAGTATTGTGTTAATTATTTTATATTTTTCGTTAATCATTATTTTTGATTGCTATTCTATGCAAATAACCTATTATAATTATGCCTACTCCAAGAAGTGCAAACAACGTAGCAAGAACGAAAAATGAAGTAGAATAATTGCTGTTTATAATATAGTTGTATGCATCTCCACCGACATATGCATTTTGTTTGAAATAGCCTGTGCTATAATTACACATTTTATCATGACCTTTGTGAAGAAAAACTGCAGAAACTATGAACATTACAAAGCCCATAATAACTGTAAAAACAAAAAATCCTGAAGGACTACTAGTATCTTCTATTTCCTCTGATTCAATGTCTTCTTCTGCATTATGCATATTCTCAGCATTTTCAATACCTTTCATATCTTCCATATAAAAACCCCCTTTGATAGTTTTAACAATATATATATTAATATAAAAAAAAACCATTGTAAACAAATAAATGACAAAAACTGATAAAAAATATGGTATAATAATCCTTGTATGCTATAGATAATAGGGGGTTTCATTAATGAAAAAGAGAATTATGTTTTTGTTGGTATTGTTTTTAATGGTTTTTTCAAGTACAAGTGTATTTGCACAAAGTGATTGGAAGATTGTCAAAGATGGTAAGACTATAACTTTAAGTGAAAATGTAGTACATACTGAAGGGAGTTCTGTGTATTTATCCGTGAAAGATGTTGGTAAATTATTAGGATTTGATATACAAATAGATAACCATGTGATAATCATGAAAAAAAATGGTGTTATAATGAAATTTGATTATTACGAGAATAGTCTACAAAATTGTAGAAATAAAACATATTGTTGTTATTTTATAAATGGAAATTATTATGCTAATGAGTTTTTTTTTCAAGACAATCTAATTAGTAATGTTATTTTTAGTGATGAAAAAAAAGAAATACTTATTGATACAAAGTATTCAAAGTTACTTAGTGGTTTTGCAAACTTAGTATATAATGATAACTTTATAGAGATAAAATCTAATGAAATTGTGGATACTTTTAACATAAATAAAGAACAACTTGTTTATATTGAAAAAAATTGTAAAACAAGTTGCGACATTAAGGGTTCAAACACAGGAATGTTTAAAATTACTCAGGTTAAAGATATAAGCGGTGAATTAAAACTCACAGAGCAGGGGGAGACTCTTTGCAATGTAGATATAAAAGAGTTCAAACAAGGTATGTTAGGAGGACTTAAATACACAAAGAATAAAAGAGAAAAGTTTTATTCGCCATTACATGATAAGAGTAATATAGATTCAGAGGGATATGTTGTAGAGTATAATAGGGGATTTACAATAGATGAAATAGACAATTTTTATAATTATTTACTTGAATACGCTAGGCTTGGGTTAGTTGAAATAGGAAGTATAGATAGAGATAGTACGCTTAATAAATACGATTATTATATAAGTATTAAAGATATGGAGATATACCATAAAATATTTAATAATAAAAATGTAAAACTAAGCGAATTGGATAAAGACGAAGAGCAAACTGCAATATTATTAGTTAGTATTGATGAAAAAAATAGAATAGACAATATGAGATTTTTTGGTCACTTTAATGAAAATAATCTAATTGATTTTATTCAAAATGAATATACATTTAAATATATAAAAAAACCAGATAACTTCAGTAAAGAAATATCTAATCTGAAAAGAGAAATTTACAAATCATATTATCCAAGCATTAATATAGATAAAATAGTTAATTTTAAAGATAAAGAATTAGAAGAAACTATAAGAGAGAAAATAGATTTAAAATCTGGCACTATACATGTTTATGATTTATTGAATGTAAATGTAATAACGTTATTAAACAGAGAAATTACATGTTTAGATGGTATAGAAAACATGTGTAATTTAGAATTCGTAGTTATTGATGGATGCAAATTAATGGACATATCAAAGCTTGCAAATTTAGATAAATTAGAATATTTATATATAACAAATGTTAGAGCAGCAGATTTCTCAACATTAAAAAATACTAAAAATATAAGGGAACTAATACTAAATAACTGTGATATTGTAGATATGTCATGGGTGTGTGATATGAAAATGTTAGAACTTTTGGATTTGACTAAGAATAAAATAAGGCACATACCAAATCTAAGTAAACAAACAAACCTAAAAAAGTTAATCTTAAATGAGAATCAAATTGTTGATCTAGAGCCTTTAAAATACATAACTAGCAATTTGGAAGAACTTGAACTAATAAAAAATAATATTGAAGATATAACTCCTGTGGACAATTTAGAATATTTGTCATATTTAAATCTATCAATGAATAAAATAAGTGACTTAAAGGTCTTTGAAAATATTGACTATGTAGAAAGTCTATATCTTAGTCACAATAATATAAGTGATGTAACACCACTAAACTATACTAAAATAAAAACATTATCATTAGATTATAACAATATTACTAGCATTGATAATTTATTGATTGGTGATATCGAGTTACTGAGTTTATCCAATAATCATATTAAAACGATACATCCTAAGATTTTCAATAAATGTGATAAGCTATTTTATTTTGACTTAGCCAATAATCAAATAAATGATAATGGAATTGGTTTTTTGTATAAATTAAAGGATTTAATGAAAATTAATATGAAAGGTAACTTGATAGAGGATGAAGTATTAAAACAATTTCATAATGTAGAATATAAATAACAATTTCTAAAGCACTGAGTTATTTAAAGCTTAGTGCTTTTTACCTATGTTAACTTAAAAAAACATGCAAGACCATAATAAACAAGTAATATGATATAATAACCATTAGATGGAAGAATAAAGTAAAAGGTGGGGTTTTGTGAAAAGAAAGTTAACATTATTTATAGTAGTAATCATGTTTATAATAGGAATAAAAACACAGGTAAACGCACAGCAAGTTACATGGACGATATATAAAGATGAAAAGATAGTAGAAATTAAGAATCAACCATTTAGCGAAGGAGATGAAATATTTTTTCCTCTAGAAGATATGATAAAAATCAAGGGGTTTAAATCTGAGTTTGATAAATATAACAATCTGATTATTAAAAATGAAGATTTAACGGTGCTATATTGTTTTAAAAACGATGATTTATTTGATATATTTGATATATATAAAATCAAATATAAAGATGGCATGTTGTATGTAGATAGTAATTTTATAAAAAACAACTTATTATCGCATGTAAAGATAAATAAAGATAAAAAAACAGTACATATTAATACAAGGTTGCCTGAGTTTTTGACATCACTTTACAAAATGAATAATTGTAGTGGAGAATATGAAATAACAAGAGATAGCTATGCAAGTTTAAAAAAAGAAGGAAAAACTATATACAAGAATAAGTATAAAGATAAAATCTTAATTAAATTAGCGCATGGATTCAGTGATGCAGTTGTCTTTAGTTCAGATATTGATTACTATACAGAAGAAGGAAAAAAGAAAGCAAAGGTAGAGTGCTTTTATAATAATATACTAGGTGCTATATTGACTGTAGATGGTAAAGAGAGTTATGGTAAGGATTTCTATGATTTTAAAAGAGAAGAATTAAAGATTGTTAATATTAGAAAAAGAGAGATATTAGATAATATAGACATAGTGAAAAAAGCAAGATACGAAATAGGTGAGTTGTTAGATAATAATAAATTCAGTATAAAAGTAAGTAATATAGGTACTAAATGTAAAGTTATAATAACTTCTATAGATAGTAATGAAATATTTAAGTTTTTGGAATTAACTAAAAAAACTGTACCTAGTACTACTAAATCTAAATTAGAACTAACATATGTATACGATAAGGATTGTGATATTGTAGAAACCAAAGCCTACATATGTATATATAATGAAAAGCATAAAGTTGTAGAAAAAATAAATTCAAAATATAGTAAACTAAAAAATACAAAGACACTAGATAATTCGTTAATTAACCTTATTAAGAAAGTACATGGTGAAGAGTTTAAAAATACAAATGCATTTAATATAGTAAAATTTGAAGATAAAGCTTTTGAGGATATTATCAGGTTTAAAATAAACAAACTACAAGGGGACATATTTGGGTATCAGCTATATTCATTAAGAAATTTAGATACTACCGAATTTAAAAATCAAAATGGTAAAATAAAAAGTATAAAGGGTATAGAGAACATTATAAACTTAAAGACACTTAAGCTAGATGATAATTTGATTAAAGATATATCTCCACTTAAAGCGTTAAATGAGATTGAAAAATTGTCTATTAAAAACAATCACATAGAAGATATATCATGTATAAATTCTATGATGGATTTACAAGAGATAGACTTTGAAGGCAACAAAATAAAGAAAGTACCATGTGTAGATAAGTTGTATAGATTATCCAAAGTAAATTTATCAAACAATCAGATAGACGATATTGGTAATATAAGAAGCATTAGAAATGTTAAAAAAATAGATTTAAGTAATAATAATATATCTAGCTTAAAACAGTTAGGAGATATTAATCAAGGCAATTGCCGTAAATTAGAAGAACTCAAACTTTCAAATAATAATATATCTAGTGCTAAATATTTGAACGTTTTGACTAATCTTAAGTTTCTTTATTTATCTAATAATAAAATTAGTGATTTGAGTGATTTTGATGGAATGAATTTATATGTATTAGATTTATCTAAAAACGGATTACAGGACATATCAAAGCTAAAGAAAATGAAGAATTTAAAATTACTTAATTTAAGGAATAATAATATCAAAGATATAACACCACTAAAAGACATAACAGTTGTTTCACTAATGCTTGATTATAATCAGATAAAAAGGATAGATGAGCTTCCTATTAGCAAATTGGAGCTATTATCGATAAGCAATAATCAAATTGAATATATAAATGAAGATATATTTACTGGGAGTGGATTAATAGGTATAAATATGAACAATAATAAAATAAAAAGTATCGATTTTATATCTAAGCTAATTCAATTAAGAGCAATATACGTTGATTCAAACCCAATAGAGCAAGAAGATTTGATTAAGTACAAGAAAAAATTAGACAAATCAAAAGAATATAATATGGATTAGAAGCAAATTGTTTATAGACACTTTGTAAGCTATAGTAAAAATATAGGTACTGTATACCAGTACCTATCAGGCTGTAGACAAAAGTCCAATTTCTGCGTTGTTGTTAAAATTTCCGTTGCTCACTTACCTCTAAGTAAGCTCCACTACTCAATTTTAACACGCCTTGAACTTGAACTCTTACTACAGCCTGTTATTTTGATGACTTTGTCATCAATCTAATAGGTGCTGTATACCAGTACCTATATTTTGTTGTTTAATAGGTATAGACATAGTAGTTAATTCTATTTAGTAGTTCTTTTTATCTATATTGACTTTATAAAAACATCTATGACAATAATAGATAAATTATATGGTATAATAACCATTGGATGGTATATTTTGAAGTTTAAAAGGAGGAGTTTATGAAGAAAAAAGTGATGATATGTTTAATAGCATGCATGTTTATAATAGGATTAAAAACACAGGCAAATGCGCAGCAAGATACATGGAAGATATATAAGGATGAAAAGTTGGTAGAGATTAAGAATCAACCATTTAGCGAAGGAGATGAAATATTTTTTCCTTTAGTTGATATGTTTGGAATAATAGGCTTTGATATTGAAATTGATAAATACGGTAAGATAATTGTCAAAGATGAAGATTCAAAGATAGGTTATTATATGATATATGAAAGTGTTGTGTATGATGCAATGACTAAACATAAAACTACAACTAAAGACAATACATTGTATGTGGATAGTAGTTTTATCGAAAATAATATGTTTGCAAATATAAAAATATCTAAGAATGACAAAAAACTATATATCGATACAAAATACACAAAGTTCATAGCATCACTCCATAAGATGAGTTACAATAGTGGAAGATATGAAATAGTAGTAGATGAGTACTGTAGACATAAGGATGATATGAATAGAAATGTTTATGAAGAAAGACTCACAGGCAAAACTTTGTGTTTATTTGATAGAGGTCAACCTATAAAAAGCGTTTTTAAAGCATCTAGTATGCATTTAGTAGACGGAAAGAAAACGAATGCAAAACTAGATTATTTTTATTGTGGAGATATAAAAGGTTTTATAGTAACGATAGATGGTATGAAGAAATATGGTAAAGACTTCAATGAATCACATACTTTTTATAATGGAGCTATAAGAACTATTAAAGAATGTAGATGGTCAATTAATAGCTTAATAAGTAATGACAAAGTTAAGATACAATTAAGTAATATTGGGAGTAAAAACAGAGTTAAAATTATAACTACTGATAACCAAGCAATAGCTTGTTTGCTAAACATTCCTACAGGCTTCATGCCTAATACTAAATCTAAACTAGAATTTATATTTGGTTATGACAAAAACTATAATATTAATGAATTTGAGTATTACATATCTATAGACGAAGGGAATAAAACAAGTATCAAACAAAAAGTAAATCTTAGATTTAGCATGCTTAAAAATATTAATGAATTAGATACTTCACTAGTAAGCCTTGTGAAAGAATTATATAAAGAAGAGTTTGATAGTAAAAATGCATATGAAGTTATAAAATTTAATGATAAAGCTTTTGAAAATATAGTTAGAGATTTGTTGAACAAACCCAAAAGTGATATATATGGATATGAACTATATTCATTGAAAAGTATAGACATTGATAAGTACAAAGATCAAAAAATAAAAAGTATAAAAGATATAGAGAACATGCCAAACTTAGAACTTGTAAGATTAGACGACAATCTAATAAAAGACATAACTCCACTTAAAAAATTAAAAAAAATAAAAAAGCTATCTATTAAAAACAATTTAGTAGAAGATATATCCTGCATCAATTATTTAACTGACCTGCAGGAAATAGATTTTGAAGGTAACAAAATAAGTGAAATTCCAAGAGTAGATAAATTAACTGATTTGGTTATGGTAAATTTATCAAATAATAAAATAAGTGATATTAGTAACATTCAAAGTATGAAGCATGTAAAGAAACTAAATCTATCTACAAACAACATATCTAGTTTAAAAGCTTTGGAGAAAATAAGTCAAGGAGAATTTAACAATCTAGAGAACCTGAATCTTGAAAATAACAATATATCTAACGCTAAGTATTTAAGTGTTTTTACTAATCTTAAGTCACTCAATCTTGAGAATAACAAGGTTACTGATTTGAGTAATTTTGATGATATGAATTTAGAGTATCTAAACTTATCAGTAAATGGTGTGCAAGATTTATCTAAATTAAAGAAAACGGATACTTTAAAAGCAATTAAATTATCATTTAATAAAATAAAAGATATAACACCTTTAAAGAACTTAGAAGTAGCTTATTTATATCTTGACTATAACGAGATAAAAAGAGTAGATACTTTACCTATGAAGAATTTGAAATGTTTAGCTATAAACAATAATCAAATTGAATATATTAATGAGGAATTATTTAAAGATAAAGAAATGGGGCTTATAAATATTAGTTATAATAAAATAAAAAATATAGATTTCATATCTAAGCTAAAATACATACAATTAATATACGTAGAACATAATCAAATAAAAAAAGAAGATATTGAAAAATATAAAGATATATTATCTAGAAATAAAGATTAAGGTTTAGAACTACTTATAGGGGGTTAACAAATGAAAAATAAAACAGCTGTCTTTTTTATGATAGTATTTATGATTATAACATGCAAGAGTGTTAAAGCAGAGAGCGAGTGGAAAGTGAAGCTTGACAATAAAGAGATGGAAATTTTTCATCCAGTAATAGAACATAATCAAAAAGTTTACTTACCAGTTAGCGATACACTTAAGCTTTTAAAATTTGAAGTAAAGCTTACAAATCAAGATTTTTTAGTTAGTAGAGATGATATAAATAGGAAATTTTATATTGACGAAGATTATATAACAGATGAAAGATACACAAAATATGACTATTTATACAATGTTGAGCTTTATGCTGAAGCTAAATTTTTTGAAGAGAACATGCTTTGTAAAGTCGTATTTGATCAAGAAAAAAAAGAGGTATTAATAGATACAGATTACGAGAAACTTTATAGTATGATTGCTAATCTAAGATACAATAGTAATTATTTTGAAATAGATTCAATCCATACCGAAAAGCTCGTTACAGAAGATGATAAATACTACAATAATACAAATAGTAAAACTTATTGTAATATAATAGGATATAACAAGACTGGAAGGTTCAACCCAGTTTTTTTAAAAAACTTAGATGGACAGGTGAAATTAGATAAAAAGGGACTAGATATAGTTAAAAGCTATTACTTTAGAGATGGAATGGCTGGTATAAAAATGATTGCCAATGGAGAAAAGCCAGTGTATAGTGAGTCAGATTCTATTTACATTGATAGAGATGTAGATAATATGACAGCATTTAAAGGTTTTGATCAATTACCAATTTATGATATTGAAATGTTTAAGTTAGATTTAATAAACTATATCAACAAAGAGAAGTTAGTTATTAAATATGAAAAAACAGGTAGTGATAAACATATATATAAAATTACTACATATGACGCTAGTATATATTATGAATTAATATTTGATACAAGGATACAAGAAAATGAATCAAGAGAGTTTAAAGCAGATATAATTATTGAGATTGATGAGAAAAACAGAATACAGCAGATAAAGATAGATTATCAAGACAAGGATGAGTATAGAGAAATAAAATATAAAGATAAACATATATTTAGTTATAAAAAAGTACCATTAAGCTTTAGAACTACATTAAATAAATTAAAGAAGGAAGTATATGCAAGTACTTTTGAAGAAATAGATACTGAAAAGATAGCAGAGTTTAAGGATAAAGCCTTAGAAAAGTCTATTAGACAGCTAATAAATAAGCCACAGGGTGATCTTTATATATATGACTGCCTTAGTATTGGAGAACTAATATATAATGGCTACGAAAGACTAAAATATTTAGATGGTATAGAAAATTTGCAAAATCTAAGAACATTAATACTATATGATAATGATATTGTTGATGTATCTAAATTAGCTACTATAAAAAGACTGGAATTTTTAGATCTAACTAATAATAAGATAGCAAATATAAGTGTTCTAAATGAGAATATAAATCTTAATCATTTATATCTAGATAATAATGGGATTAAAGATATGCCAAGTTTAAATAAGTTAAACAACTTGAGATATCTAAGTTTAACCAATAATGAAATAAGTGATTTAACTTTTTTAGAAGGCATGAAAAATAGTGATATAGAAAGATTATATTTAGAACATAACAATATTAAAGATTTAAAGCCTATAGAGAATCTTATGAATTTAACAGAGCTTTATTTAATGAACAATAACATTGAAGATTTGTCTGGCTTAAAAGATATAGAATACTTAAAAGTTCTAAACTTGAATGATAATAATATTTCGGATATATCACCAATCAAGAACGTAGAGACAGCATATTTATTTTTGAATAACAACAAGATAATGAATATAAATGAGTTGAACTTAAAAGAAACGTATATTTTAAGTATTGATAACAATAAAATAAAGAATATAAACCATAGCTTATTTGACCACACTAAATTATTAATGATTTTAAGTATAAAAAATAACAAAATTAATGACTGGGAATTTTTATCGAAGCTGGAGCATTTGTATAAGATAAATGTTTTAGGTAATGAAATAGATGATGAAACTATTACAAAATATAATAATGTATTTGTTTATTAAATGAAGTGAAATATACTTTTCGGTTGATTTAAAAGATAGTAATGAAGCATATTTAAATTGATTGATAGCGATAATCTAGAAGAACTTAATATGTCTGAAAGAAATAAGTTATTTTAGGATGGATGAGAGATTATGAATTTTAAATAGCTAAGTTCATATATGTAGATGGTAAACTTACTGACTATGATATGAAAATTTAGATAATACATTTAGTAGAGGTGAAAATATGCTATATGATAAAAATACTATATATATTCTTGGAACTGCTAAAATAAGCAAAACTGACCCCATAACTGCTTTATACGATATATTTTTTATTGGCTTAGTAGTAAAAAAAGATAATAGTGAAATAATAGATGCCACATGTAATATGGTCAAAGATGCCACAACAGATTTTATCAGGTCAATGCTGATAGGTTATAACCTTGTGAAAGATATAGATAAAATAGTAAAAGAGGTTAATACTAGATTTTACGGAATGGCACAAAAAGCAGTTATTGCCTCTGTAAAAGATGCTAGAAATAAGTATATTATGATTTCAAAATAACTAACATAAAGGAGGCTAACGATATCAATTAGCCCCCCTTTATTTATTAAACACATTCGTATTCCTTATTTCTATCGTTGTTATCCTTAAAAGGTGTTGCTTGTATACTATAAAGCTTCGAATAGTAATCTTTATTTGCCATCAAATCATCATGAGTACCACATTCAATTAGATTACCTTTTTTAAATACTAATATCTTGTCTGCAAATCTAACAGTTGAAAATCTATGAGAAGTAAATATACCTATTTTGTCTTTACATAGCTCAAAGAACTTATCAAATATATCTTTTTCAGATAAGGGGTCTAAAGCCGAGCTAGGCTCATCTAGAACATATATATCAGACTTTCTGATAAAAGCTCTAGATAGTGCAATTTTTTGCCACTGACCACCTGATAATTGTGTTCCTTTTTCAAACCAGACACCCAATTGACTATCAATAGAGTCAGGAAGGTTCATAACAAAATCATTAATACCAGAACGTTTTGCGGAGTCTATTATTTTTTCATTGTCTTCAATATATTTTAGATCGCCAAATGCTATATTCTCTCTTACAGTTAGTTGGTATTTTACAAAATCTTGCAGAACGATAGACATCTTGTTTCTCAATGAATTTTCATCATAGTTTTTTATAGATATACCGTTAATTAAGATATCACCTTCAAAGTTATCGTAGAGTTTGCACATTAGTTTTATTATTGTAGTTTTTCCGGAACCATTTTCACCTACTATAGCTATTTTTTCACCAGCAGATATTTTAAAATCTAAATTTTTTAAAACGTAGATATCTTTACTAGGGTATTTGAAAGATACATTTTTAAATTCAATATCTTTTATTGTATCTAATGCTAAACCGTTAGAGCTAGCTTTATTGTTTTCATCAACAGGTAAATCTAAAAATTCAAATAATTGCTTTATGTATAAATTGTTTTGGTACATACGAAACATTGTATTTAAAACTAATTGAGAGTTTGACTGGACTAGCTTTGTAGTGCTTAAAAATGCATACAAATCTCCAATAAAAAGTTTTCCAATATATGTACTATAAATTACTAATCCTCTGACACCGTTTACAGCTATTTCGTTTATCATATCAAAAACTAGAGTAAGAGAAAATCTTCTTTTAGTCATAGCTTTATCTTCACGATAAAAACCTTTATAAAATTTCTTATATTTTTCTACTAAGTGATTGCCCAAATTATAAAGCTTAACTTCCTTTACAGATGCATCTCTAGTGAGTAAAAATTCAAGATACCATGACTTTCTATGCTTTGGAGCTCTTTTCCATTGTAACAAAAACTCTTTTTGCCCTTGCTTTAAAAGACTTATAGTAGAAAAAGAAGGAACAATGATTAATAAAACAGCTGCCCACCATTTCCACATAAAAATAACTCCAGCAGAAGTTACAAGCGTTAAAACACTACTAATAATAGCAAGAATAGATGTGAAAACAGAAAATGGTCTATAACCAGCTTCGTTTTGAGCTCTTTGAAGTTTATCATAGATATTTGGGTTTTCGAAATCAGCTAGTGATAGTTTTTTTGCTTTGTCTAGTATATCAACTTTGATGTCATAAGTCATAATAGTTTGGAATAGATTTTCAAAGTAATTTTTTGCTAGAGACAATAAGTTTGCCAAAAGCGAAGCTGAAATTAAAAAAATGAATGCGTTTAGTACACTTCTATAATTATTACCTCCCTTTTGAACAACATTGATTAAATTTCTCATAGCATTTATATTTACAACAGGCATAATACCGATTAAAATACTAAGTAACATTATAACTATTAGATACTTATGATTACAATTCCAAAGGAGTTTAAGTATCCTAGGCCAGTATTTAAATGAGCTGAAAATATTCTTAATGCTAAATTCTTGGGGATTCGTTTCAGATTTTGTCATATACTACCTCCTTTTACATGGACTAGCTATTTCTAATTTATAATATTTACGTGCAAAAGTCAATAAAAACTTGTCTAAATTGTGGTAAAAATACCAAAAAAATGAGTTGACAAAATTCATTTAAAAAACACAAATTTTATAGTATAATGTAATCAAGTAAATAATAGTTTTATTTATTGGTATATAAAAGACCTTTATATACAATTGTAGATAAGACCCATGACTGACTTTATGCTGTCGTGGGTTTTTTTATGTTGATAAAACGGAGGGATAATATGTCACTTGAAAAAATAGAAGGAATCATGAGAAGAAATCTAGACAATAGAAATATGGGCGGAGTCTATTTAAAAGGGGAGTTAGAATGTATTTGTAATGAATTGATGAAAAGTAAAGTAATCATGATAGTCACAGGATTTGTTATTAAAGATGTACTTGTAGGAGAAACAGATGGACCATTAGGAGCAGTAGCTCTTGCAAATGCTCTACTCAAGCTAGAAAAAAAAGTAATTATAGTAACAGATAAATATTCTGTAGATATAGTAAAAAAATGCTGTTTAGAGGTAGAGATAAGAAATAGGATAGATATAGAGATAATTAAAGAAACAGATATAGAGGCAAATTCATTAGCATTATTAAAACAATACCAACCTTCTCATATAGTAGCGGTAGAAAGGCCAGGGAGAGCTAAAGACAGGTGTTGTTATTCAATGAATGGAGACGACATAACACATCTAGTACCAAATACAGATATATTGTTTAAATATGCGAAAGCTATGAAGATAGTAACGATAGCAATAGGAGATGGAGGAAATGAGATAGGAATGGGGAAAATATCTAATTATATCAGGGAGCATGTTGCCTACGGAAATTTAATTTGTAGTGAATTTAGTTCTGATTATTTAATAGTAGCAGGTGTGTCTAATTGGGGAGCGCATGCTATAATAGCAGGATTATCAATCATGTGTAACAAACGGTTGCTACATGATATAGATACGGAAAAGAGGTTGTTATATTCTATGGCTGAGTGTGGAGCAGTAGATGGCGTTACAAAGTTAAAAACTCCTACAGTTGATGGACTAAGTTTAGAAGAGAATATAAGCATAATACATGAGTTACACTTTGCTTTGGAGTGTACTAACCAATTTACAAAGAAATGACCATAAGCAAGGTATTTGACATATGTTATATTCTATCATAGAATTTAAATAGTCAAATTATGCAACAATATAAGTAGGAGGTGCAAAATGGCAGAATTCAAATATGAAATAGTAGAAGAATTAGGAGTATTATCTAAGTCAAGTAGTGGATGGTCAAAGGAGTTGAACAAAATTAGCTGGAACTCTAGAGCTCCTAAATATGATATAAGAGATTGGTCAGAAGGTCATGAAAAAATGGGAAAGGGAATTACACTTTCAGCGGAAGATTTAAAGAAACTCAGAGATATACTCAATGAAATGGAATTGTAAATCGATATAAAGACATATTAAGTTAATATGTCTTTTTTAATGAGAAAACGCTTGTTCGATTAGCACAAATTATATATAATACTATATATAATATTATACATTGATGATGAGGTGATGAGAGTAAATGAATATAGAAGAAATGTTAAATCTATCAAAGTTACTGTGGGAAAGTAACAAAGAAAGATGGTCTCCTATGGAACCAGAATACAGTAAAGATTTTTTATTGTATATGGTTGAAGAACTTGGAGAAGTAATAGCTATAATAAAGAAAAAAGGAATAAATAGCATAATGGAAAACGAAGAAATAAGAGAACGTTTCATAGAAGAAATGGGAGATGTAATGATGTACTATATGGATGTATTAAATAGATTTAAAGTAACTTCAGAAGAATTCACAAAAGTATACAAGGATAAATATGATAAAAACCTAATTAGAAATTATAAAGAAGAATATGAAAAATATCAAATATAACAACTTGATTTTTAACATTATTTATTATATAATTAAAATAATCAATTAACCGATTAAGAAAATAAATAATGAATTTATAATATAACAAACACCAAGGAGGTATTACATAATGGGATACAAATTAGAAACCTATGAGAAATTGACAGGTGCAACAGATCAAACACCAGCATTCTCATGCGTAGCACAAGGAAATGGAGTAATGTATGCTAAAAAAGGAGCAATGGTAGCAGATCAGGGACAATTCAAATACGAGAAAATCTTGCTTGATCCGAATGGAGGAGGATTAGTTAGAGGAATAGTTAATCAAGTTTCAAGAAGGTTGACAGGAGAAAACATGGAGATAATGAAAGTAAGTGGACAAGGAATGGTCATATTTGCTTGGGAAGGTAAAAATGTTAAAGTTATACCTGTACAACCAGGAGAATCACTAGGAGTGGAATCAGAGAATATACTAGCGTTTTCAGGTAACCTGAAATATGGAGTGAGATTCATAGGAGCAGGAGTGTTATCACAAAAGGGATTGTTTACGACTAATTTTCAAAACAATTCCGGTGAAGTAGGGTTTGTTGCAATTATCACAGATGGTAATGCAATAGTGCTTCAAAGTCCATGTAGAGTAGATCCAGATGCAATAATATGTTGGACTGGTCCAGACCCTGGCTTAAAGCTTGATGTTAACTGGAAGACAATAATAGGACAAACCTCTGGGGAATCTTATATGTTCAACTTTAAAAATGCAGGTCAATCAGTAGTTCTTCAACCATCAGAAAGAAAATCAGGATTAGATATATCTATAGACTCAGGTGGAAGGGCAAGAGGACAAGGAAGCTCATATCAAAACTCAAGGAATAATGTAAGTGATACAATGGGAAATATTGGACAAGCATTTGGTGGAGGACAAAATGGTAACAACTCAAATCCATTAGGTAATATAGGATCAACGCTAGGCAGATTTTTTAATGACTAATAAATAAGAGGAGGAAATATTATGAACATAAGTGGAGGATTAGGTGGTTTAAATACTACAAATACAAATAATCAACAACAAGCTACAGAGACATCTCAGCCAGCAGGGCTAGGAGGAGGAATAGGTGGTGGAATTGGAGGAGCACAGCCTACAGCAAATTCAACAAATACAACAACTCCAGCACCATCATCAAATATAGTATCATTAAAAAAAGGTCAAAAGGTATCACTTGCTAAAAGTGCTCAAGGAGCGGGAGTAAACGGACCATTAACTACTGTTAAAGTAGGACTTGGCTGGGATACAAATAAATATGATGGACAAAATGAGTTTGATCTAGATGTATTCACATTTGCTTTAAAAGCAGATGGAAAGGTTAGAAATGCAAGTGATTTTGTATTTTACAACAATAAAAAGATTCCAGAAGGTGCTATAGTTCTAAGTGGTGATAATAGAACAGGCGCAGGATCAGGGGATGATGAATCAGTAGAAATAAACTTGACTTCATTGCCACCTGAGATAGAAAAAATAGCATTTTGTATAACTATTAATGAAGCAGAAACAAGAGGTCAGAATTTTGGTATGGTAGACAATGCATTTGCACGAATAGTAGACGCTGGTTCTGGAACTGAATTTATGAGATATGATTTATCTGAAGATTACTCTATTGAAACAGCATTGGTAGTAGGAGAGCTGTATAAACATGGTGGAGAGTGGAAATTTAGAGCAGTAGGTTCAGGATTTACTGAAGGATTAGTAGCTTTATGTGCTGAATATGGGGTAAGTGCTGAATAGTAGATTTACATTTATATAATTATTAACAAAGGGAATGTTTCGTACGAAACATTCCCTATAAATACATACTGAATTTTAAGAATATTAAAATAAATGATATGGGGGTAGCTATGAAAGGATTACAAATAAGACTTGCATCATTTAAAGATATAGAAGATATTTTGGAATTAGAAAATGAAAATCAAAAATATTATGCTATAGAAATTCAAGGGCCAAGCGATATAAGAGAGCAAAAGTTAAGAAAAAAAATTGAAGAAGCAAGTAGTTTAGATGGGGTTTATGTTGTAGAAAACGAGATCGGAGCTATGATAGCTTGTTGTATATTTGATATGAGTATAACAAAGAATGGCTATACTCATATCAGATATTATGTATCAAAGCAATATAAAGAGCCATTTGGGATTAAGGCATTAAACATTATAGTTCAAAAGTGTTTTGGTGACTTGAACTACAATAAACTAAATATACGTATTAGAAGCAGCAAAAGACAAATGTTGGAGATTTTATTGGCAAGTGGCTTTATGATAGAGGCACGTTTAAGAGAACATTTTTATATAAATGGAAAATACAAAGATGTGCTAGCAATGGGGATTACAAAAGAAGATTTCAATAACAAAAAAATACACAAGGATGAAATCGTAAACATTAGCAATACAGAGTTTGATGATGATTATAAGTTAAAAGTTAACTTATCTCCAATAAAGCAACTACTAATTGGAGAAAAAATAGATTTAACACCAGTTAATGAAGATGATATCAAAGTTATGTATGAGTTATCTAAGAATTCGAATGAGAAACAATATGGATATATAGGAGCGCCTGCACCAGCAGAATTACAAGAATATAAAAGAATAGTAGAAAGAAAAAATGATTACTTTACTTTAAAAAAAGGGATATCATTTGGGATAAGAACAAAAGATGGTAGAATTGCTGGAACAATTGGAGCAGGTATAATAGATTTAAAAAACAGACATTTAATGGTTGGGTTAGGGATATTAAGTGACAAAGATAGAGGCAAAGGATATGGATCAGAAGCTATAAGACTTTTTAATGACTATGCGTTTTTGGAATTAAACATGCATAGAGTATATTTAGGGTGTTTTAACTTTAACGAAAAAGCAAGAATGCTTTATGAACGCATAGGGTTTAAATTAGAGGGTATTGATAGAGCATTTGTATTTAGGAATGGCAACTACTATGATGGTAGTGTGCTAGGGCTTCTCAGAAGAGAATGGTTAGAGTTAAGAGGGTACATTGATAAGGGTACAGATTGTGACTAATGATAATATAGAGTAAATAGAAAGCCAGAATTGGGTCATGCTTTAGGTGTGACTCTTTATTTTTTGAGAGGGAGCATTAAGAAGATCGATAAGGGTGAGGCTTTTATTCTTTTATAATTTCATTTATACATATAAAATCAAAGCTTAAAATAAATATCAAAAACCACTTTGAAATGTGCTGAACCAATAAAACTATGAGGTAACTATAAGCCACACAGAGATAATCTATAATAATAAAAAGAATAACCAATAAAGTAACAAAGAAGCATATCCGTTTTTCCGAAGAAGCGACTTTAGAGGACTTGTTCCTACAACGCTTTTACTCACATATTTAGGAACAAGTTCTATACGGAGTCCGTAGGAAAATTAGGATATGATTCTCACCAATAAGCATAACATTACAAAAAACGTATCCCATTAATACTACAAAGCATTACCCCAAAAAGAGAGATATCAACCAATCCCCTTGAAGCTGAGATTGTTTTTCGACCGCGACATTGTAAGCTGTGATTTAACATTAATAAAATCATAAAATCATAGCTTACTCCGAGCAAGAAAAATAATCGAAATGCTGAACTAGCAGAGTAACGAGTCATCACAAGACCCACAGAGATAATCTAAAATTGTAAAAAGACCATAAAATAACAAAGAAGCAAATCCATTTTTCAAAAGAAGCGACTTTAGAGTGCTTGTTCCAACAATGCTTCTAAGCAATAAAAGGAACACGCATTATACGGAGCCAAACGAAATTAGGATAGGCTTCTTACCAATATGTAATAACCCACAAAGACATAATATTATCCCACGAGCATTACCATAAATATAAAAAATCAAACCTGAGGTTAAAATATATAATTTCATCATTGTTGAAAGAAGTTGTTAAATACATTAAAAATACCACCAGTATCTTTAAATGGTATCATCTTAAATAAGATATTATAAAGTTCTCCACTAAAAAAAATATTATGTATATTACCATTCACATTTACTTCAACAGCTACTTTACTCATATCAATGCATTGATTGATGTCAGTTATTAACTGAGAGCCCATCTTGTTAAATCTAGTGATTTCATTGATGTTTATTGACATCTTATGTGCTGATCGACCATATATCATAAAAAGTTTTATGTCGTTGTTTTCTACCCAGACATCACATGAAGCACTAATATTATCACTTATAGAATAGCTTTCAAAGTTGATGTTCATTGATTGATTATGAGTTTGTTGTGATTGGTATATTGATGAACCGAATATTTGTTCATCCCATTCATTATAGCCACCATAATAAACACATTTGACGCAATTCAAAGGTACACTATGTTTACTTCTAAAGTCATTTTGTTTTTTTATGTTATTCAGTTGTTTTCTCTTTTTTATATCTTGTATGAAGAAGTAAATTAAAATTATAAGCAAGGGACCCCAAATCATAGAGCCAAATATTAAAGCTGTCTCTTCATTAGTCATAGACGAATAGCTAAAATATCCGTCTACATAATATCCATCCATAAAATAACCTCCTAACGTTTTATTAATGTAAAATTTAAAATAGTATTAGAGCATTAACTACAAAAAATTAATGTGGACTGTCTCAGCGAGACAGTCCAACATGATATTCTAACTATTTTACTTCGTATATCCATCCTTCTGGAGCTTTAACATCTCCAAACTGGATTCCATATAAAGTATCATATAATTCCCTAGTTAAAGGTCCAACTTCAGTTTCACTGTGGAATACATGAAGCTTACCTCTGTACTCGATTCCACCAATAGGTGTTATAACAGCTGCTGTTCCACATGCTCCAGCTTCTTTAAATTGATCTAAATCTTCAACCAAAACATCACCTTCGCTAGTTTCAAGATTCATGTACTCTTTTGCAATATGTAAAAGAGAGTATTTTGTTATACTAGGAAGTATTGATGGTGACTTAGGTGTTATAAACTTATTATCGTGAGTTATACCAAAGAAATTAGCAGCTCCAACTTCTTCTATTTTCGTATGTGTTTTTGGATCTAAATAGATACAGTCTGCAAATCCATTATCAACAGCTACCTTGTGAGCTTCTAAACTAGCAGCATAGTTACCACCAACTTTAGCTCCACCAGTTCCATAAGGAGCTGCTCTATCGAAGGACTCAGAGATGACAAAATTAACAGGAGTTAAACCGCCTTTAAAATAAGGTCCAACAGGTACGCAGAATACGCAGAATAAATATTCAGGTGCTGGCTTAACACCGATGTTATCTCCTACGCCAATTAAAAATGGTCTAAGATATAAAGTTGCACCAGTTCCATAAGGTGGCACATATGCTTCGTTAGCCTTAACAACTTGCATACAAGCGTCTATAAATCTTTCAACTGGAAAATTAGGCATTAATAATTTGTCACAGCTTCTATTTAAACGCTTTGCGTTTTCATCAGGTCTAAATAATTGTATTTTATTATCTTTAGTTCTATATGCTTTTAATCCTTCAAAACATTGTTGACCATAATGAAGTGCTGTAGAAGCTTCACTTATTGTCAACATATTATCCTCAACTAATTTACCTTCATCCCATTTGCCATCTTTCCATTTTGCTACATATCTAAAATCAGTTTTCATATAGCTAAATGATAAATTAGCCCAGTCGATATCAACTTTTTTTGTCATGACATCCATCCCCTCTAAAATAATAATATTATTGTCTATATCTTACAAGAATTATATATAAATATCAATACATTTAACACAATTAAACGAAATAATAATGATAATGTTACATTAATTTAATAGCTAAATATACAAAAGTAAAACGTTATCACAAGTTTTTATAAAAATTTAAAGAATATTTTAATTATTTGTCATTACTATGTTTATTCAAATGATTAACTCAATATGAAACACATATATTAGTTGTTATAAGGAAATTATATATATGTAGGAAAATTCGATTGGAGGTATAAAAAATGAAACTAGATTCAATGTTTTGCTATCAGTGTGAGCAGACAATAGGATCAAAAGGATGTACAAAAGCAGGAAATTGCGGGAAAAATGCAGAAGTAGCAGGCTTGCAAGATTTGCTGATTTATCAATTAAAGGGAATCGGTTATTGTGGGATGAAACTGATAGAAAAAGAACATGAAATAGACGATGAAGCAAGTAGATTTATGGCAGATGCTTCATTTGCAACACTCACAAATGTAAACTTTGATGATGAAAGATTTGTAGAGTATCTTAAAAAAGCAGATGAAATAAAGAAAAGATTAAGACAATCATTAGGTGATATCTCAAATGTACCTAAAGAAGTATCATATGAATTACCTGAAACAGAAGAAGCTATGCTAATAGACTCAAAAAAAGCAGGTATTATGTATGATGAAAATTTAAACCCAGATATCAGATCACTTAGAGAGATGTTGATATATGGAATGAAAGGAATGGGTGCATATGCACATCATGCACAAGTATTGGGATATAGGTCAAAAGAAGTTGATGAATTCTTTTTTAAAGGTTTCGGTGCTACTATAGACGATAGTCTAACCATTGACGATTTGTTTGAACTCAACATGGAATTTGGTAAAGCGAACCTAGAATGTATGAGATTACTTGACGAAGCTAATACCCATTCATATGGTAACCCAGTACCAACTGAGGTTTTGATTACAATGAAAAAGGGACCATTTATTATAGTTTCTGGACATGATCTAAGGGATTTAAAGGAATTACTAGAGCAAACAGAAGGAAAAGGGATAAATATATATACTCATGGAGAAATGTTACCAGCGCACGGTTATCCTGAGTTAAAAAAATACAAGCACTTAGTAGGAAACTTCGGTGGAGCATGGCAAAATCAACAAAAAGAATTTGATGGCATCCAAGGTGCTATACTTATGACAACAAACTGTTTACAAAAACCAAGAGATTCATACAAGGATAGGATATATACAACTAGTATAGTTGGATATCCAGAAATTAAGCACATTAAAAGTGAAGATAATAAGAAAGATTTTTCTCAGATTATAGAAAAAGCATTAGAGCTAGGAGGAACACAAGAAGATGAGCCAGAAAAGAAAATACTAGTAGGCTTTGGTCATAATACAGTGATAGGTGTAGCAGACAAAGTAATAGATGCAGTAAAAAAAGGAGCTATTAAGCACTTTTTCCTAATAGGAGGATGTGATGGCGCAAGACCAGGTAGAAACTATTACACAGAATTTGCACAAAAAACACCTGAAGATACGATTATATTGACTCTTGCATGTGGGAAATATAGATTTAACAAATTGGATTTTGGAAATATAGGTGATCTACCAAGATTACTAGATGTAGGTCAATGCAATGATGCTTACTCAGCCATCAAGATAGCTTTAGCACTAGCAGATGCATTTGAATGTACAGTCAATGACTTGCCACTTACAATGATACTTTCGTGGTATGAGCAAAAGGCAGTTTGTATATTGATTACATTGTTGTCGTTGGGGATAAAAGGTATAAGGTTAGGACCTACACTCCCAGCTTTCATATCTCCAAATGTATTACAAGTATTAATTGATAAATTTGACATAAAACCAATATCTACGCCAGATGATGACTTAAAAGTAATATTGGGTTAATCAATAAACAAAATTGAGATTATTTTAAGTGACTAACTACTTGAAATAATCTCAGACTGTAGACAAAAGCTCAATTTCTGCGTTGTTGTTAAAATTTCCGTTGCTCACTTACCTCTAAGTAAGCTATGCTACTCAATTTTGACACATCTTGAAATTGAGCTCATACTATAGTCTGCTATCTTGATGACTTTGTCATCAACCTAAGATTATTTCTTGTGACAAATGCTTGAAATAATCTTTTATTTTGCAAAAATAAAATGTAAAGGTAGCTTGACATTTAAAACTTAAGATGATAATATCAATGTAAAGGGCACTTTACATATTGAAATAAAGGAGGAGAAGATGTGAGAAAATGTAATGAGTGTAATACAGAGATGATAGAAGAATTTGATATCAAAGTTGATGCATCCGCCTATGGCATAAAGATAACTAGAAAAGGTGTATTTGGAAAGAAAGTTGCTAAACCAAAAGTTGCTATTTGTCCAGAGTGTGGCAATATCAATCTTTATATTGAAAACCCAAAAGATTTACTAAATGGATAAAGGGGAATATATATGAAAAACAAAATAAGAAATTTAAGAAAAGAATACAACCTTACTCAAGATGATTTGGCTATTAAGTTAGGGGTATCAAGGCAGACTATTATATCATTAGAAAAAGGTAAGTATAACCCCTCTATTACATTAGCATTTAAGATATCAAGAGTTTTTAACACACAGATAGAGCAAATATTTATATATGAGGAGGATTAGATATGAAAAAAATGGATTCAGATTCATTTAGTTATATAGAATCTGCATTAATGGGCTTAATAGGGCTTATAGCTTGGTTCTATGCCAAAACAAATGGAGTAGTAATGGCAGAGGGAATGAAACTAACCAAGATACTATCAATTATGTTTTTAATAATAGGAGTAGTAGGATATATATTGTCAAAATATTTTACAAAAAAACCGTTAAAGAGTGTTGGAGTTGTAAACAAAGACGATGAGCTATTTACTCTTATAAGAGCAAAATCAGCACAAAATACATTGAAGGTAATAAATATAGCATCATTTTTATTTATTATACTCACAGCAACAGAGATACTTAAAATAAAGATAAGTATGTATTATCTAGGTATAATATTCTTTGTATCAATTAATGTTCTAAGTATAATATTTAATTTTGTTCAATCAAGGAAGGTTATGTAATTCGTAAATACCGATAATATAATGTTCATAATAAATTAAAATATTAAATAAAGTTTAAACAAATTATATCAATCGACAAAATTAGACTAAAACTATAATTAATATAATATATAATAATAAAAGCATCTTTTTAGATGTTTTTTATTATTATGAAATTACGGCTAGTTAATATACAAAGATGGAGGAGAAGATTTGAACATAAAAAGTAAGAAATATAAACCAATAGACTATATTGCTATACTATGGAAATTAAAACCATTGATAACTTCAAGTATTATAATACTACGTATATTAAT
This sequence comes from Clostridiaceae bacterium M8S5, assembly GCA_029227815.1. Taxonomy (GTDB): domain Bacteria; phylum Bacillota; class Clostridia; order Tissierellales; family MCWD3; genus Abyssisolibacter. The sequence continues at coordinate 882,268 of CP118523.1, forward strand.
AGCCCTTATCCCTAGTTTTTTAGTATTAGCAACTACATATTTTATAAATACAGCTATAGGTATATTTAATGGTGAACAAATGTTATCAATACATATACCATTGATTGCAATAATGGTTTTAGTTGGATTTTCGTGGTTGTCCAATATGGTGCTTGAGTTTGTAAAACTTAAACTTATTCTTAAAACAAATGAAGCAGTTTCTTATGCAATTATAAAAAAACGTGCTTGTTTGTCGTATAAGCATATTGAAAATAATGATACATGGGATTTGATATCAAGAGTAGGAGAATGTCCTAGTAAACAAATTATTGATGGTTTTGACAATATTCTTAATATACTCGAATATATAGTGAAAATAGGAAGCATTATATTTATAATATCTGTACAAGTTTGGTGGGTGAGTATTTTCATATTAGTTATCGCCATACCATTGTTTAAACTATCGTTTAAATGTGGACAGGCAGATTATGAAGCTTATAAAGATGCTAAAAAATATAAAAGAAAAGCAGACTATCTTACAGACGTTATTTCATCAAGAAATTATGTTGAAGAGAGGTCTTTATTTGGTTTTACAAAAGAACTAAATAAAAAATGGTTTAATGAATATGAGATAGCTAGAAAGATAGAGTACAAAGTAGATAAAAATAATTTTATAAAAATGCAAACAGCAAGTAGTATAACAGTCGTATTATCTGTATTGATAGCATTAGTTTTATTGAGTCCAGTCAAGAATGGACTACTTACAGCAGGTATGTATATGAGTCTAGTTACTGCATCGTTTAAATTAGTACAACAGATGTCATGGCAACTATCATATACGATGCAAAAGTATTCAAGAAACAAGGTTTATATGCAAGATTTAACAGAGTTTTCATATCTTGATGAAGAAGTTGGCACAGATGAGCTTGCAGATATATCAATTCGTGATATGAATTTTGAATACATAGAGTTTAGAGATGTTTATTTTTCTTATCCTAATACAGATAAAAGAATATTAAATGGATTATCTATGAAGCTAGAGAAAGATAGACTTTATGCTTTTGTTGGCGAAAATGGTGCTGGAAAAACTACTATAGTAAAGTTATTGACTGGTCTTTATACTAATTATACTGGAACGATTTTAATTAATGGTAAAGATATCAAAGAATACACACAGCAACAACTAAAGGCTTTATTTTCAGTCGTATATCAGAACTATGCTAAATACTGGATAACAATCAAAGATAACGTAGCACTGGGTGATTGTAATACTGTTTACAATTACAATAATAATAAAAAAGTTTCAGAAATCTTACAAGATATAGAGATGTTAGATGATATCGAAAAATTGCCACTTGGGATAGAAACAACACTAGGCAAAATAAATCAAAATGGCAAATATCTATCTGGAGGTCAATGGCAAAGGATTGCAATAGCTAGAACTTTAGCTAGTGATGCTCCGGTCTATATATTAGATGAGCCTACTGCGGCGCTTGATCCTATTAGTGAGAGTAATATATATAAATTGTTTGGTAAAGTAAGCAGGGGAAAATCTTCAATATTAATCACACATAGATTAGGAGCAGCAAGGATAGCGGATGAGATTTTAGTAGTTGATAATGGAGTCATAGCAGAGAAAGGCACACACGAAGAACTCGTTAATAAAAAAGGAATCTATAACAATATGTTTATAGCCCAAAGGAGTTGGTATTATGAAAAAGGAAAATAATATTAAAAATATTTCAGTATGGACTATGATAAGAAAAATTTTCCCTCAAGTGATATCAGTATCTCCTTTACTATATATAAGCAATACGTTGCTATTTATCATTGATGGTGCTTCGTTTGCAGTAACTGTTATCTTTATGCAAAAACTTTTCGATAACGTAACAGACTTAGTAACTAAAAAAGGATCTTTAAGAGCTACTGTTTTTGCGCTTGCAATGTTGTTTGTAGTGAAAATCTCTCAACAAATAATAGAAGGTATTGATAATTTTATTGGAGAAACTTACGATCCTAGAACTTTTGCAAAACTAGCTAATAATGTTAATTTAAAGATGTCTAGACTTGATCCACTATACTTTGAAAACACAGGAGTTTTAGATGATATAAACAAGTGTTATACAGGTATAAGATATGCTATAAATTTCGTAAATACTTTAACTGATGTATTTGCATTATATGTTCCATATTTTTTATTTATGGGTATATATTTATACAAATTAAAGCCTATATTAGCTGTATCACTTGGCTTAGTTTTTTTGCCAGTTTTGATAACACAGTTAATAAAAGTTAAAGTATATTCAAAACTCGAAGATAGAAGTGCACCTATAAGAAGAAGAACAGGGTATTATGAAGAGTGTTTAGTTAGTAGGGAGTATATTAGAGAAACACGAGCTCTGGGAGCATGTCCATATTTTTATAAATTATATAAGGATACTATAAAACAGCTTATTAAGCTTGAGTGGAATGCAAACTTAAAATCAAACTTAGTAGAATTTGGATCTAAAATAATCTCTCTACTAGGTTACAAAGGTATATTATTCTTGCTTTTTGATAGCCTTATGAAACAGGATATTTCAGTAGGAGCTTTTGCTGCGGTGTTTGCTTCAATCGATAGTTTGTTTAATAATATGGAAGATGTGATATGTGGACGTATAGGGTATTATTCCAAAAACTTTGGCAAGGTTCAAAACTATATAAAATTTTTAGATTTACCAGAGAGGGATTTAGTCAACAAAATAGAATCAGAAAAATTAACAGGAAATATTGCTCTTGAAAATGTGAGTTTTTCATATCCAAATATGTCTGATAAAGCAATAGATAACGTTAGCTTTGAAATAAAGAAAGGAGAAACTCTAGCATTAGTAGGAGAAAATGGCTCAGGAAAATCAACATTAGTTAAGTTAATAATAGGTTTATATAAAGCTAGTGATGGAATCATAACGCACAATAATTATGATATAAGTGAAATCAATAAGGATTTTTTATATAAGAACATATCAGGTGTATTTCAAAATTATAAAAAATATAAATTTAACTTAATAGATAATGTTACTATAAGTGATTATAGTATTGGTACTAATAATGAAAATGTTGATAAAGTATTAAGTCAAGCTGATATAAAAATAAATAAGTGTACTTTTCCTGATGGGTATAAAACTATGTTGTCTACAGAATTTGGAGGGATAGATTTATCAGGAGGACAGTGGCAAAAACTGGCTATAGCAAGAGGGCTTTATAGATGTCATGAATTAATAATATTAGATGAGCCAACTGCTGCTATAGATCCAATAGAAGAATGTAAGACTTATGAAAGATTCGCAGATATATCTAAAGAAAAAACATCAATAATAATAACGCATAGATTAGGTAGTGTTAAATTTGCAGATAGAATAGTTGTTTTAGATAAAGGAAAAGTTATCGGGATAGGTAATCATGAAGATTTAATAATAAATTGTTCAAAATATAAAAATATGTGGGAATCTCAATCAAAGTATTATATGTAAATATGTAATTCTAATATGCCAAGTGTAAGTAACATTAAGGGGATGCTTATACTTGGTAATTAAATTATAATATGAGTTTGAATCTTTAAATGGAAATTTGATGAAGTTATAAATATATCTTTACAAATGCTAGATAACATGCTAAAATGGTAATGATAACAATTATCATTATATATAAATATAATGTATTAGAAAAGGAGTGAGACATATGCCACTTAATATGGTTGAAGATGGTAAGATGGTTAAGCTTAAAGCTATATATTCAGGATCAAAATTGAAAAAGAAGCTTTCTGATATGGGATTAACAGATGGCGTTGAGATAAAAGTACTATATAGTAATACAGGTGGAGCAACAGTTGTGAATATCAGAGGCTCAAAAGTTGTGTTAGGAGCGGGCATAAGCAATAAGATAATGGTAGAATGTATGTAGGAAGGGGTATATGTTATGAGAACATTAAAAGATCTAAAACCTGGAGATAAGACTAAGATACTTAAAATCAATGGAGGAGGTATTGTTAAAAGAAGAATGATGGACATGGGAATCATAAAAGGAAGCGAAGTATTAGTTGAAAAAGTAGCACCACTAGGAGACCCAGTTGAGATAAAAATTAAAGGATATAGTCTTACATTGAGAAAAGACGATATTCAAAAAATTATTGTAGAGTAAATTTTTTTGAAAATCTATTGATAATGAGTATTAACATCGAAATAAAGGAGGAATTCTATTGAAAATTGTTTTAACAGGTAATCCGAATAGTGGTAAAACTACTCTATTCAATGCCTTGACCGGTGCTAGACAGCACATAGGAAACTGGCCAGGAGTTACTGTAGAAAAAAAAGAAGGTACATTAAATATTAAAGGTGATAGTATTAAGGTGGTCGATTTACCAGGTATATACAGTATGTCACCTTATTCTATTGAAGAAGTAATAACGAGAAATTATATATTAGATGAAAACCCAGACATTATAGTAAATATTGTTGATGCATCTAATATAGAACGTAATCTATATCTTACAATGCAATTACTTGAGCTTGGTAAGCCAGTTTTAGTAGCATTGAATATGATGGACGTAGCCGAAAAAAGAGGTTATAAAATAGATATAAATAAATTATCTAAGGAATTAGGAACTAAAGTTGTTCCAATAGTTGCAACTAAGAAAACAGGTTTAGATCAATTAAAGGAAATTATATATAATCATAATAAAAATGATAAGATTGCAAAATCCGATTTAGTTTATAGCAGGAACATAGAAGATGAAATCAATGCCATGATAGAAAAGCTTAGAGATAGAAGGGTTGAACTTATAAATAGATATGAAGATAGATGGGTTGCAATAAAAGTACTTGAAAACGATGAAGAAATATTAAAGCGTTTACAAGATAAAAAAATGGATGAAGTATCAGCAACTTCAGATGTAGACGAAGAAGACGATTTTGAATCATCGATAGCAGAAGAAAGATATAATGTAATAAACAAAATACTATCAAAGTCAGTAAAGAGACCAAAGACTCAGAAATTAACAGCATCAGATAAAATAGATAAAGTGTTGACAAATAGAATTTTCGGATTACCTATATTCGCAGGACTTATGTTTTTAGTTTTTTATGTTACATTTAATATTGGAAATATATATTTGGATAAAATAGATGTATTCTTTGGCGAAACACTTAGTGGTGCTGTAGGAACAGCTTTAGAGAACATGAGCGTAGCGGGTTGGCTACAGTCTTTAATAGTTGATGGTGTTATCGGCGGAGTAGGAGGAGTACTTACGTTTTTACCTAATATAGCCTTACTATTCTTATTTATATCATTATTAGAGGCAAGTGGATATATGGCGAGAGTTGCATTTATCATGGATAGATTCATGAGAAAGATAGGTTTAAATGGAAAAGCATTCTTACCTATGCTTATGGGATTCGGTTGTAATGTTCCAGCTATAATGGGAACTAGAACTCTAGAAAATGAAAAGGATAGATTATCAGCCATTTTAATAAATCCTTTTATGTCATGTGGAGCTAGATTGCCAGTTTATACTTTATTTGCATCTGTATTCTTTAGAGGATATGAGGCATATGTTATTTTCTCATTGTACGTTTTAGGTATGTTAATTGCTATATTAATGGGACTAATATTTAAGAAAACATTATTTAAAGGTGAGAGTATGCCATTTGTAATGGAGTTACCACCTTATAGAATACCAACCATAAAAGACACATTGTTAAACGTATGGGAAAAATGTAAAGGATATATCATAAAAGCAGGTACAGTTATATTTGCAGCATCTATTGTAATATGGTTTATACTTGGATACAATTTCTCGGGAGCAGCGGAAATTACTGACAGTATAGGTGCATCAATAGGTAGATTTGCAGCACCAATATTTAAGCCACTTGGCTTTGGAAACTGGCAAGCGGCATTATCACTGATAACAGGTATATCAGCAAAAGAAATTGTTATAAGTAATATGGCTATAATCTATGGATTAGGAGAACAAGTAGCTGAGGCGGCAGTAGAAGGCGATGCAGGAGTATTCGCAGTGACATTAAAAGAAACGTTCAGTCAGGTAGCTTCATATGCTTTCATGGTATTTGTACTTCTTTATACACCATGTTTAGCAGTTATAGGAACTATAAAGAAAGAAACAAACTCATGGAAATGGACAGCATTTTCTGTAGTATACCAGTTCCTAGTAGCATGGATAGTAGCAATGATTGTATATCAAGTAGGATGCTTAATATTTTAGTTAATAATTAATAGAAGGAGATGATATTATGGCTACAATTATTATAGGTACTGTAGTAATAGGATTAGCAGCATTTATAATATATAGAAAGACAAAACAATTAGCTAATGGTGAAAACACTTGCTCAGATTGTAGTAGTTGTGGGCATAGTTGTAGTAGTAGAAAAAATAATTGAGGAATATCAAAAACACCCATAAAATTTATGGGTGTTTTTTAGTATTATAATATTATAAGGGAATAGTACTAAGATACTCATAGTCATCTAACTGCTACTTTTTATATAAAAGACAAAAATATAGTCAAGTCTACAAATAACAAATATTCAGAGGTTCATTTCCTGCTAACATATTTAAATATTCTGTAAATAAATAAACATAGAAAACCTAATATAAATATATTCACAATTAAAGCAATAAAGCCTATAAATGGCCATACATATTCTTCCACGGCGTAGTCCTCCCTTTAGGTACTATAATATTTATTTTCTATATAATATAAATATATCCTTCACTTAAAATACAAGTATACTTAAGATATTGACTTCTTTTATTTTTTTATGGTATGCTTTGTCAACAAGAAGAGATTTCTCTTAAATGAGAAATCCCTTCTTATATTAGTATTGTGAATCTCTTGTTATTAACTAATCTCTGACTATAGATAGTTTGTTATATGATTAAAACTACAATAGTTCTTCAAATCCATCTGAGGAATGAGAACTTCCTTCATCCATAGCTGATAATGCATCTTGTAATGCTTTATAACGTTTTTTATTCATTTTAAATCCAGTCATGAGGAGAGCACTTAATACAAAGAATACAGGTGCAATTATAAACATCGATAACTTAACGCCATAAACTGTTTCAGCACTTTGAGTAGTAAGCGTTGCGTCGTATTTAAAGAAGTGTAGCAATATACCTGCTAATGATGTTCCGATAGCAAATCCAGCTTTTTGACATAAAAGGATTAAGGATATTACTGTACCTTCACGACGTTTTTTATTAGCATATGCATCTATATCACAGCAATCATACATAATTGAATAGCCTATTGACCAAAATACATTATGGCCTATACCCTGTAATACTCCAAATGTAACCATCCAACCAAAATTAGGAATATCTAAGATAATAAACATAGCCTGCATAATTGCTGATACTATCACTAAAATTATATAAGTAATACGTCTTCCGATTTTGTTTGATAAATAGTTAATTAATGCAACGCTGGAAAGTCCTATTACCGCAACTAGCACGAAATAATTACCTACTTGTGCTCCATTTAATCCAAGTATATTTTTCATCAAGAATACTACCAATCCTTGGCTGGTTGTAAATCCAATAGAATATATAAAAATAGAAGCTGCTACAATTTTAATACTTTTACCTTTTAATATTTTAAACATTGTACTGAAAATATTTTTTGATGATTTGTTGTTTTTAGTAGTGGGTTGCACAATTTTATATTTCCTTACAGAGAACAAGCTAATTGCAGCTGATATAAATATTATACTTCCGAAGATTAAAGAGAGTTTGCCCCAAGCCGCTTTTGGAGATCCACCTGTTGCTAGAACTGATTCTACTATTCTCATTGAAAACATACCAACTACACATAATGCTACATTAATTGCAATTTGAGAGATTATCTTGATGGAGTTTCTCTCATTATAGTTATTAGTTAGTTCTACACCAAGTGCATCATATGGAACAGAAAATAAAGTATAGCTAGTCCAAAATGCTACTGCCATTATTACATAATATACGTTTTTGACGCCTTGGCTTGCATCTATAATTCTATAAAGCAGTACAAAAGTTATTGTAAATGGGATAAGTGCTCTAAGCATAAAAGCTTGACGAGAAAGATTTCTTTTGCTTTTTAAAGAATCAGACATATGGCCTATTATTGGATCTGTAATAGCATCCCATAATACAGCTGCTGATGAAATAACACCTGCAAAAGCAGGATTAAGTCCTACAAAGTCTACAGCAAAGACTAAAAAAAATAAATTGTAAACATAGGCTGAGATGGAAGTGCTGAAAGCTCCAAAGTTATAGCCAATCTTTAGTGGAATTGATAGTTTGCCTGAGCGTTCATCTGAACTAATTAAATTTGACATGTGATAGCCTCCTAATAAAATCATCTTATAAATCTTTAATTAATACATTAAACAGTGAAGTTTTTACAATTGCTATTTCAATTATTTACCTCCTTTCGACTTATACTTGTACAAAGCAAGTTGTCAAAAATTTCTTTTATCACCTTAGATGGAGAAAAAGGCTAGTAATATTTTAATCTTAAAGTTTTTCGTATAAATAGATTGAAAACGATTTCATGAAACTTATAAAAAATAAATCTGTGGAATAGAAGCTAAAGTTTAAAGCTATGTTTCTATAAATTTTAAATTGATTATTGACCTTGTTAAATTAATAATAGTTTAGTGCCATAATTTCAAAAAAAGTTTCATAATGAAACAAAAATTATTATATATTTATAATAAACTATTTCAAAATAAATGTCAATTAAACATTATACAGTTGATTTTGCTATAAAACTTATAAATGCCCAGCTTAGCACCTCTAATATAGATGAATTATCACAAATATTAAATTGTAATATAATGACGAAAAAAATATACCTATGAAACAATATGAGAATAATCAGATGGTTTATTACATATAATTAATTTAATAAAAAATATCGATTATATTTCTGCATTCTATATCAAAGTAATAAAACAAACAAAAGAATAGATTTAATTCGAATTTCTACCAGAAGACTATTATTTTGCAATCTTGCTATTTGTAATATAGGGATCATACAAGATCATACAAATTTAGATATTGATATTTTTAATTCTATTTATTTTGTTTTTGAACAAAAATAGAATGTTATAAAGATAAAGTTGAGATGGAATTGATATAGGACATGCTAATTTAACTGATGTTTACTTAATTATCGCATTAAAAATTATATTTCATTCATCAAGTTATATATTTATATTATTTTTGATAAAACTATCAATATAGTTTCTTAGGTAAAATGTAATTAAATATTGCTTGACACTTAATTAATAGTAATTTAATATTATAAATAAGAACAAATTATTAACCAGTGAAACAAAAAAGTTAGGAGGATTAATGAAAGTGAAAGAATCGGTTAAATATTATAAAAGTATTGTTGAAGATAGTAAGAACACATGGAAAAGACCTATGGAAGTGATTAGTAAACAAGATGCACATGTTGATACACTGCATCACAAGGGATTATTAAATATGTGTGCTAACAATTATCTTGGTTTGGCTGGAAGTGCTGCTATGGCTGATGCTGCTAAGAAAGGAATTGATAGATGGGGATTTGGACTGTCAGCAGGAAGAAGTCTTTGTGGCACTCAAAGTGTTCATAGAGAACTAGAGCGTCGTTTAAGTAATTTTCTCCATATGGAGGATACATTATTATATACATCTTGCTTTGATGCAAATGGTGGTATTTTTGCTGCTTTGTTAGATTCACAAGATGCAGTAATTAGTGATGAACTTAATCATGCAAGTATTATTGATGGAATTCGTCTCTGTAAAGCACAGCGCTATATCTATAAAAATAATAATATGTCTGATCTTCGTAAAAGGTTGGAAGAAGCAAAAGATGCACTTGTTAAGTTAATAGTCACAGATGGAGTATTTTCAATGGAAGGTACAATTGCAAGTTTAGTTGAAATATGTGATTTGGCTGAGGAATATGGAGCATTAGTCATGGTTGATGATAGTCATGCTACTGGTTTTGTTGGTGCTCACGGCAGAGGTACTCATGAGCATTGTGGAGTAGAAGGAAGAGTTGATATAATATCCGGAACTCTTGGAAAAGCTCTTGGAGGTGCTTCAGGTGGATTTATAAGTGCTAGCAAATATATTGTAACAGTACTTAGACAGCGTTCTAGACCGTATGTCTTTTCTAATTCTCTCATGCCTTGTATTTGTCAAGCAAATGTTAAGGTTATTGATATTTTAGAAGAGTCAACAGGTCTTAGAGACAAACTTATGGATAATACTCAGTATTATAGAGAAGAGATAAAAAAACTTGGGTTTGAAGTTCCAGATGGGGCACATCCTATAGTACCTATTATTTTAGGGGATGAATCAGTAGCAGCTGAGTTTAGTCAACGCATGATTGATAAAGGGGTGTTTGTTATGAGTATATCCTATCCAGTAGTAGCAAAAGGAAGAGCGAGACTTCGAACTCAAATTTCAGCTGCACACAGTAAAGAAGATTTAGACTTTGTTATTTCTTGCTTTGCTAAAGTAAAAGAAGAAATGGGATTGTAGGTGATTGATATGGGATTTATAGATTTGCATTGTGATACTCTAATGAGATGCTATGAAGAAAACATTTCGTTTTGGGAAAATAAGTACCATATAGATTTAAAAAAATTAAAGACAGGGTCGGCTATTGCTCAATGTATGGCTATATTTTTGGAAGATAAAATAGCTGGTGAAGATATAAAGCCACCTAGGCAATATTTTGATAACTGTTATAAAATCTACAGAGAAATACTAGATAAATATTCAAATTATATTAGTGAAGCTAGATGTGTTGGTGATTTGATTACAAACAAAGAAAATGATAGGATTTCACTTATCTTAACTATAGAAAATGCTACGTTATTAAATAATGAAATTTGCTATCTTGATAAGCTATATGAATTAGGAGTGCGTATGATGACTTTAGTTTGGAATTATGAAAATTGCATCGGATTTCCTCAGAGTAATCATGTGGAAAAAATGAAACGAGGGTTAAAGCCTTTTGGAATTGAAGTTGTAGAACGCATGAATAAATTAGGAATGATAGTGGATGTTTCGCATTTGTCAGAGGGTGGTTTTTATGATGTGGCAAAGTATAGTGAAAAACCATTTGTCGCATCTCACTCTTGTAGTAGAGCGTTATGTGATTCAGCAAGAAACCTCACTGATGATCAGTTAATGGTAATTGGTGAGAGTGGTGGCGTTTGTGGGATAGCTTTTGTTCCAGCATTTTTAAAGAAGGATTCTGTTAAAACAAATATAGACGATATAGTTAAACATGCTCACCATATTAAGGATAAAGCAGGTATTGATGCAGTTGCTATTGGTTCTGATTTTGATGGTATGCCAGACCGTTTTATGGACGGACTTGAGTTTAAAGATTATAGTGGTATGCCTAAGATTGCCGAGGCTCTGTCCAAATCATTTACTGCTGATGAAGTAGATAAAATATGCTATAAAAATGCATATAGGATTTTCAAGAATGTTATAGGATAATAAATAATTAGTAGGAGGAAGAAATGAGTACACAAAGTCTTAATAATAGATTAAAAGCGTATCTTGATAAGGATATGGTTTTTCAAAGAGAACCCTATGACTGGGATAATAGAAAGAAATGGCTAGAGTTACCATTCCCTGTAGAGGAGTATCATACACGTGTTGAAAGAGTAAGAAAGCAAATGGATGAAGAAGGTCTTGATTGCCTTTTGGTATACGGAGGAGATGGAGATTTAGCTGCAAATATTCGTTGGATATCTAATTACTGTAATGTTGGATGTGATGCCATTGTTGTTATACCTCGTGAGGGAGATTTGATGGTTACAACAAACTCTGTTTACCATTCAGCACCTATGCATTCCTTTGCACATACTGCATGGATTCGTGATTTTAGACCTGCCCATTTACCTAGTACAGTTAAAGAACCAAAGAGTATAATGCTACATGTAATGGACTTTATTAAAGAAAGAGGTCTTGAAAAAGTGCGTTTAGGAGTAGAAGGTGCTCACATAATGCCAGGGCATATGATGGATGAGATTACATCTAATTTTACTGATATAGAAGTAGTGCGTACAGGTATATGCAGAGAGACTAGGGCTATAAAAAGTCCACTTGAGATTAAAATAATGGAAAAAGCTTGCGAAGTGACGTCAGCAGGTTTAAAGGCAGCTATAGAACACGCTAATATAGGGGTTAGCGAAATGGAAATAGCATCTGTTATACATTGTGTATTAGGAGCTGATTCAGATTACTTAACTCATTGTATGGTAGTTGGTGGACCAAGAGCAGGGCTTAAACATGTATACCCATCTCATCGTAAGTTTGAAGATGGTGATATGGTTTATATTGATATTGGTGTTAATCGTCAAGGATATTGTACAGATGCGTCTAGAACTTTTTGTGTTGGTAAAGTAGGAGATATGCAAAGACGTTTGCTTGACTGTGGTTTAAATATGTATGAAAGCGTAGTTGCTGCAGCTAAGCCAGGTGTTATGATTAAAGATTTACAACGTATTGCTATTGAAGTAGCTGATAAAGCAGGCTTGTTAGAATATCACTGGCCAACAGGTTTTGGACATGGAATAGGAACATCATTAGTAGAAGCTCCAAGTCTTCATTGGCAAAGTGAAACAATACTTAAGTCTGGACATGTGTTTGCATTAGAACCTATGGTTACGATATCAGGACTAGGATGCGGAGTTATTGAAGATGTCATCTTAATTACAGATGATGGCGCACGTGCACTTACAAATACTAAAAGAAAGCTATGGTAAAATTATAAATTCAATAAATTAAGAGGAGGTCGGTTATGAAGTATTATTTAGTAGATGCTTTTGCTGATAAGGTATTTGAAGGAAATCCAGCAGGGGTATGTGTTTTAGATTCGCCTATATCTGAATCTCTAATGCAAAAAATCGCAGCAGAAAACAATATTAGTGTAACAGCTTTTGCTGTAAAAAAATCACCGGGTAATTATTATATAAGATGGTTTAAACCAGAAAAAGAGATTGGTCTTTGCGGACATGCAACACTAGCACTAGCTTTTGTGATATCTAATTATTATGAGCCTGATATAAAAACTATTAATTGTGAATCTGCTAGTGAAAATTTTATGATATTAGTTGATAAAAATACTTTTGAAATGGACTTTCCAGCTTTTGAATTGACCTCCTGCAAAGTTACTCCTCTTATAGAAGAAGTACTAGGGTTTAAACCTAGAGAGGCAGTGCTTGGTCGTGATTTGATACTTTTAGTTGATTCGGAGCAGCAAGTTAAGAACGCTAGACCTAATTTTGAATTGATGAAAAAGATTCCTATTGGAGAAGGTATGCATATTACTGCGAGTAGTGATCAATATGATTTTGTTTCTAGATGCTTTTTTCCCAAAATAGGTATGCAAGAAGATCCTGTTTGTGGTTCTGCTCATTGTGGGCTTGCTGCATATTGGGCTAAAAAACTTGAAAAAGACGAATTGGTCGCTAGACAGCATTCTCAAAGGGGAGGCACACTATATTGTCGAAGTAAAGACGGCAGAGTTAAGATAAAAGGAAAAGCAGTGCTTTATTCGGAAGCTGAACTTTATATACAATCGTAAAGCTATAACAATTTGTAAAGAAGGGAGAAATGAATTATGAATAAATATAAAATTGTAGCAATAAATTTAGGATCTACATCTACAAAGATTGCATATTGTGAAGGTGAAAATTTTGTATTTAAGGAAAGCTTGGTGCATCCAGCAGTTGAAATACGATCTTATGAAACTATATGGGAACAATTTGAGTACAGAAAAAAAGCTATTAGTAGATTTTTAAAAGACAAAGGTATTGAAATAGCATCATTAGATGCGGTTGTTACAAGAGGTGGTCACACTCAGCCAATTATAGGAGGTATATATCGTATAACAAATAAAATGCTAGAGCAATCTGCAAGTGAAAAATATGGAAATCATGCTACGGATTTAGGATTAAAGATTGCTAATAGTTTTTCAGGGGAAGGGCCCGTTGCATTTACTGTTGATCCACCTACTACTGATGAATTTGAACCTTTGGCTAGATATAGTGGATTACCACAAATGCCAAGAAGAAGTAGTTTTCACATATTAAATCATCGTGCTGTTGGAAAACAATACGCTAAAGATATTGGAAAGAGATATGAACAGCTAAATTTAGTAGTTGCTCATATGGGTGGTGGAATTAGTGTCGCTGTTCATAAGCAAGGAAAACTTGTTGATGCTAATAACGCAATAGATGGAGATGGGCCATTTTCTACTAATCGTTGTTGTACAGTTCCTGTTGGAGAACTAGTAAAAACTTGCTACTCGGGTAAATATACTTATGAAGAAGTAAGGCAAATGCTTAATGGTAATGGTGGTTTGATGGCTTATTTAGGAGAAAATGATGTTAAAACTATAGAAGAAAAAGCAGAAAAGGGAGACGAAAAATGTTTGGAAGTTATTGATGCTATGTCATATCAGACATCTAAGGAAATCGCAGCTTGTACTTCTGTTTTATGTGGTAATGTTGACGCAATTATTATCACTGGAGGTATTGCAAACTCAAAGAGAATAATTGATTTTATCAAAGAACATGTTGGATTTATTGCAGAAGTAGTTGTTTATCCAGGTGAATTCGAAATGCAGTCTCTTGTATTAAATGCATTGGCAGCTCTAAAAGGTGAGGAAGAAATAAAAGAATTATAATGATTGAATAATAACAATAATTCAAAGAATGGGGTGAAGAGTTATGTTTAAATCTTTTAAAGAAATAGAAAAATATCTTATTTCAAGTAATATTAAGAAGAAGATAGCATTAGCAGGTGCACATGATGACGATGCATTAAGTGCTGTTGTTAGTGCTAAGCGAAAAGGTATAATAACAGCGGTTTTAATTGGAGATAAAGAGAAGATAATTAAAATTCTCGTAGGTATGAATGAAAGTGTAGAGGATTATGAAATAATTTCTTGTCAGGGAGAATCTGAATGTGCTAATTTGGCTTGTGAGTTAGTACATCAAAAAAAGGCAGATATTCCTATGAAGGGTTTAATGCAGACATCTTCATTTATGAGAGCGATTTTAAACAAAGAGAAAGGTCTTTTGCTAGAGAGAGCGTTATTAAGTCAAGCTACAGTTTTAGAGCATAGAAAAGAAGAACGTCTGATGATAATCAGTGACTGCGCAGTTAATATTAACCCAAGTTATGAAGAGCGAGTTAAGATTATAAAAAATGCAGTACAGCTTGCTAACAAATTAGGAAATGATAAACCGAAGGTAGCTATTGTTTCAGCGCTAGAAAGTGTAAATCCTGCAATAAATTCAACTATAGAAGCAGCTATGCTTAGTAAGGCAGCTGAACGTGGACAAATTAAAGGATGTATAGTAGATGGTCCGCTTGCTCTAGACAATGCAGTATCTGCAGATGCAGCTAAACATAAAGGGATCGTTAGTCCTGTGGCTGGACAAGCAGATATACTAATAATGCCTGATTTGTGTGCAGGGAATATATTCACTAAATCTTTAACATTTTTTGCAGAGCTACCATCTTCGGGAACCCTAAATGGCACTATTAGCCCAGTAATAATGACTAGTAGAAGTGACAAACCAGAAAATAAGTATTATTCCATATTAACTGCTATATTACAAGCTTTATAAATAGATAAGATATGTATTGTCAAAGAGTAGTTAATGATTTTCTGGTTGAATGTATTGTAGTAAAGAT
The DNA here is from genome assembly GCA_029227815.1 of Clostridiaceae bacterium M8S5. Lineage (GTDB taxonomy): Bacteria > Bacillota > Clostridia > Tissierellales > MCWD3 > Abyssisolibacter. The sequence goes on from CP118523.1 coordinate 898,006, forward strand.
GGGTAAAGATATATCTATTTCACTTTATGGTGGTCATGTAGCTCATATAGGATGTATAGTTTTAACTATTCCTAGGGAAAGTTTAACAGGTAATGGAATTAGTGTGACTACTTCTGTAATAAATAAATTAGCGCATAAAGATGAGGAAATCGCAAAGCTTGTTTCTGAAAAGATAGCTAGACGTTTTGATTGTACTGTGTCATGTAGTTGTGGTGTTCATGTAGATGGTATTGATAGTGAATGCATAGCTAAAATATACGATGCGTGCAATGAAATTATAGAAGATATAATCATAGAACTTCAAAAATAACTATAACTTTATTTAAGTAAAAAGATTCAATTTATTGAGATAGGAGGTAATGGAATGTCTAAAAATAGAAAAGTTTATGATCTTCGCTCTGCATTAGAATTATTAGATAACATTCCAGAGCAGTTGATACAAACAGATGTAGAAGTTAATCCTAAAGCTGAACTTGCAGGAGTTTATAGACATGTTGGTGCTGGAGGAACTGTTGCTCGTCCTACCAAGGAAGGTCCAGCGATGATTTTTAATAATGTCAAAGGACATGAAGGAGATAGAGTTGTAATAGGTTTACTTGCTAGCCGAAAACGGGTAGGGTATCTTTTAGATGAAGACCCTAAGAATCTTGGGCGTCTTTTGAATGAGGCTGTAAAAAAACCAATCAAACCTGTGATGATTAATTCCAAAGATGCTTTGTGTCAACAAGTAGTGCACTATGCGGATGATCCAGATTTTGATATACGTAAACTTATTCCGGCTCCTACTAATACACCTGAGGATGCTGGGCCTTATATTACTATGGGATTGTGCTATGCATCTGATCCTGAAACAAAGGAATCAAATATCACTATTCATCGTCTGTGTATTCAAAGCAAAGATGAGATTACTATGTATCTTGTTCCGGGAGCTCGTCATATCGAAGTATTTAGGAATAAAGCTGAGAAAAATAATCAACCACTTCCTATATCTATCAGTATCGGTGTAGACCCTGCAATAGCTATAGCATCATGTTTTGAGCCACCAACTACTCCTTTAGGATTTGATGAACTAGAGATTGCGGGAGCTATTCGTAAAGAACCGGTTAGATTAACCAATTGTTTAACGATAAATGAAAGATGCATTGCTAATGCTGAATATGTCATTGAAGGTGAACTTTTACCAAATGTTCGCATGAAAGAAGATTGTAATACTGGTACTGGTAAAGCTATGCCTGAATTTCCGGGATACACAGGTGATGCAAATCCATCTCTGCCGGTTATCAAGGTTAAAGCAGTGACGACACGTATAAATCCTATCATGCAGACTTGTATAGGTCCAAGTGAAGAGCATGTATCGTTGGCAGGTATACCTACTGAAGCCAGTATAATTCAAATGATTGATAAAGCTATGCCTGATAAATTACAAAATGTATACTGTTCTTCAGCTGGCGGGGGTAAATATATGGCTGTTATTCAGTTTAAAAAAAGTATACCTAGTGATGAAGGAAGACAGCGACAGGCAGCATTACTGGCATTTTCGGCTTTTAGCGAGTTAAAACACATTTTTCTTGTAGATGAGGATGTTGATCCATTTGATATCAATGATGTACTATGGGCGATGAACACACGTTTTCAAGCAGATTCGGATGTTATTTGTATACCCGGTGTAAGGTGTCATCCACTAGATCCTTCTAATACTCCAGATATGTCACCTAGCATTAGAGATAGTGGTATAGCTTGTAAAACTATATTTGACTGTACAGTTCCTTATAATAAAAAAGAGCATTTCGAGCGTTCTAAGTTTATGGAAGTAGATCCGTCTCATTGGGTATAAAGTATAGTTAGTATTTATTTAAATGAAGGAAGTTAACCAGACTAGTTATTTTTACAGCGTGGGAGGTAGAAAATTATGATGGATAGAAAGAGAATAATTGTTGGTGTAAGTGGAGCAAGTGGTATTCCTCTTGCTATATGTTGTCTTAAAGAACTAAAATGGTTTAAAGAATACGAAATTCACCTCGTTGTTACAGAGGGAGCAAAGAAGACTCTTTCTTTTGAAACAGATATGAATATAGAAGAATTAAAAAGCTTAGCAGATGTCTATCATGATAACAAAGATATAGAGGCTAGTATTGCAAGTGGTACTTTTAAAGTTGAGGGAATGATAATTCTTCCTTGTAGTATGAAAACATTAAGTGGTATATCTCATGGGTATTCAGACAACCTTCTTTTAAGGGCGGCTGATGTAAATATCAAAGAGGGTAGAAAACTGGTATTATGTATCAGAGAAACACCTCTTAGTCATATCCATTTAGATAATCTTTGTTATATATCAAAGTTACACAATATAACTATTATGCCTCCTATGCTTACGTATTATAATAACCCGAACACAATACAAGAGATGGAGATTCATATAATAGGGAAAATATTATATAAATTCGGTATAGAGGTTAACAAATTTAAACGTTGGGGTGAAACAAACTAAAGTAGGTTTATAAACTACCTTGTTTTTTATATAGAGCGACTAAGAAATTCTTAGAGCTCTTTTGTTTTGGGTTACATTTAATCTACAAATGGAATTATAATAAAGAGAGAAGTTGTTTATTTAAACTTGAATAAACTACACATTTTCTATAAAATATTATATATAAGTAGAAATTTTTATTAAATAAGCAATTTCATCATAGTTATTATTCAAAAATACATTGATTTAATGATAATATTTATAAATATAAGGAGGTAACATGATAAATAATATAGCAAAAATTGATGCTTTGATAGGAAATATAACCAATCACCTTATTTCAGTATCGCGTATATCAAATAAATATGGGACAGATGTAGAGATTTTTTCAGCTGAAATTCACCTACTGGAAGCTATACATGATAATCCCGATTATAATGTTAGTAAATTATCACAATTTACTGGAAGTGCTAAAAGTGTTGTCTCTAAGACTGCATCAAAGTTAGAAAAAAAGGGTCTTATAAGAAAGTTAAAAGCTGTAAGTAACAATAAAGAAGTGTATTATATTCTTACTAGTAAAGGAAGATTGGCTTATGAAGGGCATAATGCGTTTCATGCAGAGCATTGTCACGATGATTGGACTCATATTAGTCAGTTGCCAGAAAAAGATCAACAACTAATAATTAACTTTTTAGAAAATTATATAGATTATTTAGTACAAACTAAAGATGAGCAAAAGTAATTGTTAGATATAAATCTAGTCGAGATTGGACTTGGCTAGTTTTTTTATACATTATTTATAGTTTACCTATAAAACAATAATTAAATAATTTAACAAACATAATTGACAACAAGCTATTTAACCTATATAATTAAATTAACGAAAAGAAAGGGGGAAATATAAATGAAAACGTTTTTATTAGAAGAAATGACTTGGGTACAAATAAAAAAAGCTATGGACGCAGGTGTTAGAACGGTGGTTATTCCTTTAGGTGCTATTGAACAACATGGCCCACATATCGCTATCAGTTGTGATACTTTATTAGGTTATTCATTAGCAGAAATAATTGCCAGAAGACTTGAGAAAGCGTTAGTTGCTCCTGCTATTAGACCGGGTCTGTCAGAAGATTTTATGGAATTTCCGGGATCACTTACTTTAAGAGAATCGACTTTTAGAGATCTCATAGAAGATTATGTAGATAGCTATGTTAGACATGGATTTACAAATATTATTTTAGCACCAGCACATGGAGGTAATTTTGATGTTGCTGAAGATATGGCTGAAAAATTATCACAGAAACATCCTGATTTTTGTATAATAAATACTTTAACTCTTGAAGATATGTCTAAAATGAGTGAAACATCTTCTGAATCCGCTGAAATGGATCAAACTGTAGGAGGTATTCACGCTGGTGGAATTGAAACTTCTGAGATGTTAGCATATTGGCCTCAATATGTAGATATGAGCAAAGCAGAAACTGGGTTCTTGGGTACAATTGAGGAAACCTTTGAGAGTGTCGAAATGAAAGGACTTAAAGCTACATCTAATAATGGTATACTAGGTGATGCTACTGTTGCAACTGCTGAGGTTGGCAAAGTGAGTATGGAAATATGTGTAGATTATATAATTGACTATAAAATAAAAAATAATAAAAAATTTTGTCTTTAGTTAATAACATAATTACAAACATAACATAATAATTAAGATGGTAATACATCGATATTATTGCTTAAAGCTGTAGAGAGTAGATAATTTATAGTTGTCTTTTTTCTACAGCTTATTATATGATAACATTATGCAATTTGATCAATATAAAAGCGTTATTTCTATGTTATCTGAGACTTTTGATTAATTATTGTTTAACATTTTATCTACAAATGTTTTCCAAATATCATAGAGAGTTGTTTTAGGTAAGTGGATTGATCTTTCTAAAATGCTTTGATCTATCATTTCAAAAATATGTACATATAAATCTTCTTGATTGCTTTTAATCATGTCAAACTTCACACACATACCAATTATTTTTTTGTAGTAGATTTTAACCTGTTTCATGAGTTTATCAGTAAGATTTGCTATTGTCTCATTCCTTAATCCTAATAAAAAATACTGCATCATAATTAATGGAAATTCGGGATTTTCGATATAATAATCTATCATATTATAACCTAAAGTTAATATATTGCTGTAACATTCATCTCTACTACTTATATTATTATTGATATAATGATTTGCTTTTATATCTTCAATAATACATTCGTATAGTATTTCAAATATTTCTTCTTTACTTTTAAAATGGTAACACAAAGCTTGTTTACTAACACCTAATTTTTTAGCTATATTGGATAAAGAAGTTTGCTCATATCCTAATCTTGCAAACATTTCATAAGAAACATCTAAAATTTTTATTTTTGTATTATTTATAGTCATTTTGTTATCCTCCTCATAATTAATTCTAAAGGACCTCTCTTAAAATATTTTATCCAAATATTAGAAAAAGCTATCATAAACAGAAATACTAAAGTCGATAATATAACAACAAATAGTTCATCTTTATAAGACAAATTATCTATTAGTGTAAAAATAGTTAGCACTATAACGCAATGGATAACATAGTGAGTTAGAGCCATTTGTCCTGTTGTAGCAAGATATTTAACTATTTTACTATTTTTAGATTCCATGCACAATTTAACGCATATACCTATAAAAGCGGTAGCCCATCCACTAGAAGCAAAAACATAGAATATAGTAGGATTCATGGGCTTAGTGTTAAATATGTAAACTGTAATTTCACAATGTCCAGAAGCTTCAATAAAAATAATACTAACTACTTCAACAATAATAGCTAATGCAAAAGCATCAACAATCATTCTATTGAGTATTATTGGGTCTTTAAAATCTAGCTTTCCTAATATTAGCCCTAATAAAATAAATACAATCCATGGAAAGACTGGATGATAGCCGTTGAAAAATGTATTAAGACAAAGGCCTTTTAAAGTGTACAAATTATTATAGTATGTAAAATCACCAGTCCAATTTGCCGTATAGTCTAAAGTAAGTTGCAATATAAAAGTTATAGCTAAAACGGTGCTTATACTGATTACTAGTTTTTTTGGCGTACAAAACAAGAAAAACAAAGCTATAATAATTATATAAATTCCATAAAAATGTAGTATATCTGCAGTCCACTCAAATACTACTAGTAATATAAACCCTAGTACAAATAAAAAAGCTGCTCTCTTTATTAAAATTAATCTATCTTTATATTTATTTATATTATCTTGTATTTCGTAACTCTTTTTAGTCATAAGGCTTATTCCTATACCTGCTAGTATGAGAAAGACAGCTGCTGCTCTACCTTCAAATAAACATAAAAAATTATTAATACCATTATATTTTATAATTCCGTAGGAAAATACAATATGATAATTAACTAACATCATACCTAAAATTGCTAATGCTCTAGCTACATCAAAGCCTAATATTCTTTTCATAATTTCCTCCTTACTTAACGATCGTCAAGTAAATAATACCATACATTTTTTGGTATGTCAAATAGTATATTTTGTTAATATGCTATAGAGAAAAAAGTAGAGTTTTTAATTAATATTTCATTTTAAAGTGGACAAAAAAGAACTTTTCTCGATTTTAGAGAAAAGTTCTTTTAGTTTTATTTTGATGATAATTATGGTAAATAAGGATCAAGTTCTTTTTGTAGTATAGTATGGTTAGTTAGTTGAGAACTATCATTGCGCCATTCATAACCACAATTACATACACAATGATTGCAATAAGGTTTAAAAGCAACTACTGTGTTACGTCTGTATTTTTTTGTGATTTTTTTCATCGTATTCACCTCACTTTTAAAATATACTTGCAAACAACTGTTAATTATTTTACTAATAGTTTTACATAGATAAGATATTAATTTATTAGGATTTGTTCCCATTTTCTGCAATTAAAAAAGCTATATCGGGTAGAATCCACGATATAGCTATAAATCAAAATACTTTTTTATTGATTGATTATCACATCAAATATTACATTAGAAGGTATATCAATACCTGATGCACCAGATGCAGGTTTTGTCTCTACAATATCTCTTCCACCCATGTTCATATTATTTTGTAAATCTTTAGTTATTTTATAAAAAGTCTCTAAGTCAACATTAATGTTGTCTACTAATTGATATCTTAACACTAGCATACTATTTTTTGTCGCTGAGTGTTTAACTGTTACGTTTTCAGTTTTTTGTGCATTAACTTGGTTTGAGAAATTAAATGTTCTAGCCAAGTTCTCATTTATTTCTGTATTAATCTCTGCAAGTGCACCTAATGTGGCAGATTTTGTTATCCCTAAGTTAGCGCCCATCTTGTCTGCTGTTTTCAAGCCCAAAGTTTCAGAAAGTGTTAGTTGATCTTGCGTACTTATTCCAACATTAAAGTTAGTATTAGAAGTAAAGCTACTTCCAGGGGCTAAATTAATCATGTCAATTAGTTTCCACATACTTTGCTTTACAACTTTATTTTCACCTGACAAAAACGCAACAGTAAAAATAGTGTCTCCTAGATAACTTTCATTATCTAACAATGTTTTTTTAGCTTGATCAAAAACTTCTTGATTGTTGTAGTTGGTTTTATTTATTATAAAACCGTTGTTTAGGATTATAAAATAATCGTTGTTTTTTAAATGCTGATTTTGGTCTTGAAAATATGCTATAGCTCGTTTTAGAGCTAACACACCATAGTTTACTTTATCGTTTTGAGTTCTAACTGATGTTAATTTTACATCTGCAAAAACCCAAGGTTTTGCTTTTGATTTTTCTGCACCTGCGAATATAGTTCTATTAATAGAACCATCGACATAAGCGCTACTGTATGTAGGTATAGTTAAGTTGCTTGAGAAGTCACCATTTACAAAATTACCTGATGCAAAAGCTGTAATATTTGTTACCATAACTGTTAGTATTAACACTGCAATAATTGTACTTTGTTTAAATAATTTTTTCATAATGATTACCCTCCTATTTTTGAATTCCCTGACAGTATAGCACAGTTTAAATAATATATATATACCTATGGTATAGAGTAGTGCGTTTTGGTCATAGAAAGTCATGGATGAGTTTTATAGAATAAAAGTAGGTTTGATAAAGTATAAAATAGACGTAAAAATGTTCAAATTACACATACGTAATTAGTGCATAATCATATCAAAAATTGTGCTTTATTTTTTATTTTGATAATTATTTTAAATTGCTATAAATCAAGCACTTACAGAGATTAAGTAATGTGATAGAAAGCTTAATGCACTACTTGGCATATTAGTTGCAATATTAATTTGTGTAAAATGATACAAAAATAGTTGAGGTGATTAAAATGAATTTACAAGACAACGAACTAGTAAATGATGAACTAATATTGTTTGATGTACAAGCTAAAGATAAGGAAGATTTATTATATAAATTAGCTAGTTTATTATATAAAAAGGGATATGTAAAAGAATCCTACATAGATGCTGTAGTTAATAGAGAAAAAGTTTATCCTACAGGGTTAAATACAATGGGTGTTCAGGTAGCTATTCCTCATACAGATGCAGTACATGTAAACAAACCAGGGATAGTAGTTGCGAATCTAAGAGAGCCAGTAGTTTTTAAAGAAATGGGTAGTAATGACGGACAAGTAAATGCAGAGCTTGTGTTCATGCTTGCAATTAAAAACCCTAAGAATCAACCCAAAACATTAGGCAAGTTAATGGGAATTTTCTCGAATGGGGATAAATTGAATAGTATAAAAAAAGCTACACACATATCAGAAATAAAAAGCTTGCTTAGAGATTAACATAAGATTAACAAAAGTAATAGTTTTAAGAGTAGGTAATTTGCAATATTAACTTAATATATAGGAGGATTTATTATGAAAAGAATAATAGTAGCATGTGGTTCAGGAGTTGCAACATCGCAAACAGTGGCTTCAAAAATTGCGAGGATGTGTGAAGATGAAGGGCTTAATGTAAGTGTGGAAGCAGTTGATATTAGGTCGTTAGAGTTAATTATCAATCATTGTCATGTATATGTGTCAATCACATCAGTGACAAAAGATTATGGCAAGCCAGTAATTAATGGTATTCCATTTTTGACAGGGATGGGAATAGAGCAAGAATTTGAAAAGCTAAAATCATATTTATAGTCAAATAATAAACTAAAGGAGGCATATTCATGAATGGTATTATTCATTATATTTTAGATTTAGGTGCAGGAATTTTTCTACCTGCTATAATGATACTTTTAGGATTATGTATAGGAATGAAGTTTAAAAGAGCATTTACATCTGGCTTAACATTAGGTATAGCTTTTATAGGAATGGGAGTAATATTAGGTTTTATGTTTGGAGTCATATCTCCAGCAGCAGGAAAATTTGTTGAGAATACAGGGTTTAAGCTAAGCACTATAGATGTTGGTTGGTCACCATTGTCAGCAATTGCTTGGGCATGGCCGTATGCTTTGGCATTATTTCCATTGCAGATAGTAGTCAACATACTAATGTTAGCATTTGGATTTACAAATGTGCTAAATGTGGATTTGTGGAATGTATGGAGTAAGATACTTACTTCTGTAATAGTTGTATCTATAACAGGTAGTCTACCAGCAGCATTCATAATAGCAACCATACAAATAATAGTAGAGTTAAAGAGTGGAGATTTATTACAAAAGCCTATCGAAAGGATATCTAAAATACCAGGAATAACTTGCACTCATCCAATGATGTTACAGGGCATATTGTTAGCACCTGTTAATAGGTTGCTAGATTTTATACCTGGATTGAAAGGGAAGAGAGTTGATGCAGCTTCTTTGAAAGAGAAAATAGGTATTTTTGGAGAAAATAGTGTTATGGGATTCATAGTAGGGGGATCAATAGCTACAGCCGCGGGATACGATGTCAAAGGAATACTTACCACAGCTATTCAGGTAGCCACAGCACTTACATTGTTTCCAATGGTTGCTAAACTATTCATGCAAGCGTTATCACCTATAGCAGATGCAACTAGTAACTTTATGAAAAATAAGTTCAAAGACAGAGAAATCTATATTGGTTTAGACTGGCCATTTTTAGCTGGTAGTGCAGAGGTATGGGTTTGTGCAATTATACTAGTACCTATTGAGTTAGTTTTAGCAATGGTGCTTTCTAAAATGGGACTTAATACAGTATTGCCTTTAGGTGGGATTATAAATATATGCTTTGCTCCCGTTGCGCTTATAATCACTGGAGGAGATTTAATAAGAATGATTATATTAGGTACAATGGTTACACCTTTATATTTAGGCGTAGCGACTAATTTTGCTCCTATGGTGACAGAATTAGCAAGACAAGTTGGTACGATAGATATTCAGGCAGGTCAGACTATAATATGGTCTACATTAGAGGCACCGGGATTTAGATGGATAATGGCACATGCTGCAAATATAATAAATGGAGATATAAAGGGTATAATTGTGTTTGCAGTGTACGTAGTGTTAGCATTGTGGTATTATAAATATATGAAAAAGGTTAATGAGAACATTAATCAAGTAGCATAGAGGGAGGAATTATTAGTGTTAGAAGATATTAAAAAAAAGGTGGTTAGCGTAGCCAAAAAAGCGTGTGAGAGCGGACTATGTCTAGATGGGTCAGGCAACTTTAGTATAAAAGACGAAGAGACAGGCTATATAGCTATAACACCAACAAAATTACCCAGAGCAGAGATGACATATCATGACATAATTATAATTGATTCAGAAGGTAACATAGTAGAAAATAAAACAGGATTAAAGCCAACAAGTGAAACAATGATGCACTTAGAGGCATATAAGACAAGAGAAGATATAAATGCAGTAGTTCATACACATTCAATGTATGCTACATCATTTGCTATATGTAGTGAAGAAATTAAAGGCGTAGTATTTGAGGCTCTAGCCTATGGGGGGAAAGTTCCGCTTGCTAAATACGGTAGACCGGGAACTAGTGAACTTGCTAAGAGTATAATAGAACCTCTGAAAATATCAGATGCAGTACTTATGGAAAAGCATGGGGCTTTACTAGTTGACAAAGATATAGATGTTGCTCTAACCAAAGCAACTTACTTAGAAGAGGTTGCGCAGATGTACTATCATTCATTAGCTATAAAGAGCTTCTTGAAATCAGATAGGCCATTAGAAGCAATACCAGAGGAAGAATTCAAAGCGTGGAAATATCCAGAAAGCATGAAAAAATAAATCTAATTAGTAAAAATCCCATACTATTAATAAAATAAGATGCTTATAATGTATGGGATTTTTTATTTTCTCATAAGGAGATGGTTTTGTGAAACCAGTAATTTGGTACTTGTTAGTTATAGCTGACATAGTAACACTAATATTCTCAGTTATGACAAAGAACATTTTTATGGCAAGTATGGCACTAATATTGTCACTATATCTAAAGAGATATATTAAACAAATACCCTTACCAAAGTATTTTAATAGTATGAAAGTAGTTAGATTTAAGGATAGTACAAGAAAAATAGATTAGATAGGATACATATAGTGGAGGCAAGTAATTATGAAAACGTTAGATAGAGTAATGAATTACCTTCGTGAAACTATAACACACAATTACATTAAAGAAACAAGTAGCAACGAATTAGGTATAGATGCTAATGAGATTGAAGAAAAGCTAGGTATTTTAAGAAATAACGCGAGCACTATACTTAATAAATTAAATAAAGAAGGATCTGTCATCAAAATTAATAGCAGGCCAGTTAGATTCATATTATTAGAAGTTTTAAGAAACTATAGCAAGTCAGATATTATCAAATCATCTATTTCTCAGGCTGAACTAGAAAGTATTATAAATAAGATAGATACATACAATCCATTTTGTGATTTAGTAGGGTATGACGATAGTCTGAAAGTACAAATAGGGCAAGCCAAAGCAGCTATAATGTATCCTAGCAATGGTTTACATACATTATTACTAGGAGAAACGGGAGTTGGTAAGACAACATTTGCTACAAAAATGTATGAATATGCAATAGAGAAAAAAGCAGTTAGTAATAAAGAGTATCCTTTTATTTCTTTTAACTGTGCTGATTATTATAATAATCCACAATTGTTAGTTTCTCAATTATTTGGGCATAAAAAAGGAGCATTCACAGGTGCGGATATTGATAAAGAAGGTTTAGTTGAAAGAGCAAATGGAGGGATACTATTCCTCGATGAAGTTCATAGATTACCTCCAGATGGTCAAGAAATGTTATTTCATTTTATGGATTATGGCACATTTAGCAGATTAGGGGAGACACAGAGAAATAGAAAAAGTAACGTGCTAATAATAGCTGCTACGACTGAAAACCCCAATAATACATTACTAGAAACTTTTACTAGAAGAATACCAGTAATTATCACATTGCCACCATTCAGAAATAAATCAATAAAGGAAAGAGTAGAAATAATTAGTGCATTATTTAGAAAAGAAGCATTAAGGCTAAAAATGACTATAACTTTAGATGTAGAAGCATTAAAAGCTCTAGCTACCTCAAAGTGCGGTGGTAATATAGGAAGATTATATTCAGAAGTCAAGCTGACATGTGCAAAAGCATTTTTACTTCATTTGCAAAATAAGCAAGGAATGTTTGTAAAATTTTCAATGTTATCAAGGGACATAAAAAATTCAGTATTAGAAGAAAAGTTTGTTTCACAAAAAAACGATAGGTACTTGAACAAATTTAGTTCAAAAATAATGATTAAACCTACAACTCATCAAATCATTGAAGATCAACCAGAAGAGAATTTATATGATATATTATCAAACAAATTAGAAGAATTGAAACTTCTAGGGTACAGCGATAATGAAATAAATATAAAAATAAATGATGAAGCTCATAAGTACTATGATAGAATGATAAAAAATTATAACTTCCAGAATCACAACATACGAGATTTATATAGAATTATTGATGAAAATGTAGTTAATATAACTGTAGAATTATTACAAAAGGTTAGCAACAAATTAGATAAAAGCTTATCAAATAAGCTATTATTCGCACTGTCTTTTCACATACAAGCTTTACTTGATAGAATAAATAATAATACGTATATAGATAATTATGATGTGCTTAGAAATGCAGACATAGACACAGAGTATTGGAATACAGGAAAAGAGATGGTTTCGCTATTAAATCAAAAGCTTAATGTTAATATTCCAGATAGTGAAATATACTTTTTTTCAATGCTAATGTTACATGAACAGGATGGTGAGGATAAAGACAAGATAGGTATTCTAATAATTACTCATGGTGAAAATACAGCAACAAGTATGGCAAATGTGTGCAATAGGCTACTTAATTCAAACTATGTTAAGGCGTTAGATATGTCACTTGATAGTAGAGATGATCAAATATACAAAAAAGCGTTTACTATGGTTAAAGAACTAGATAGAGGTAAAGGTGTATTGATTTTAGCGGATATGGGCTCGGCTGTTAATTTTGGAAAGAGAATATCAAATGAAACAGGAATAATAACTAAAACAATAGATAAAGTATCTACCCCTTTAGCATTAGAGGCACTTAGAAAGATAATATATAATGATGGAGATATAAATGAATTGTATAACTCCTTGATAAATAAAAAACCTTATGAAATAAAAAAAAATAACGTCATACTTAGTGTTTGTGCTACAGGACAAGGGGCAAGTATGATAGCTAAAACGATGTTAACAGAAATAATAGACAACGAGAATATTGAGGATTTAAAGGTAATAACACTCGATTATTCTAATGCATACGTTGATAGTCAGGAATATAAAAATATTAATGAAAAATACAATATAGTATGTTGTGTTGGGAATTTAAAGCCAAGGGTAGAAATACCATTCTTTCATATTTCAGAGGTTCTGAGTGAGACTATGAGGGAGTCGTTTGTAAAATATTTAGTTAGTCAGCAGGTAATTCATACAGAGCATAATAAAAAGAATATTTATAAAGAAGCAGAAAAAATATTAGAAAAAAATCTATTATTTCTAAATATTCCAATAGCTATTTCTTATATAAAGCAAGTCATAGAAAGTTTAAGTAATAAAATAACACTTGGAGATGAGAAAAATATATTTAATATAGTTATGCATGTATCATGCATGATAGAAAGATTAACTAGAAACAACATAGCATTATATGAGGGAGTAAAAGAATACATAAAAGAAAATGAATTTTTATACAGCAATATTAAAAGTGAGATCAACGTACTAGAAAGAATATATCAGATTAATATACCTGATGATGAAATAGCATATATTATTAAAATTATTAATTTACAAAAATAAACATGTGATAAAAGTTCATGTTACAAAATAAAATAATATAATATACACAACATCTTATATAGAATTGAATAATATATAGTATGTTATTATTTTATAAGTTGGTGTTTGTATGGAAGATAGTAAGAGAGTAGTAAAAAATAGAATAACTACAATAACAACACTTATGGCTACTGCTATTGGAACAGTTTTAGGAGACTTATTAACCATAGAACAACAGTTTGTCGTAGGAAACTACTTACAAAGTATATCGCAGATATTAATTGCAATAAACGCCCAGGAAGATTTATTAACATCTAGATCTGAACTTGAGACACCTGGAGTTGGTAGTGTTCAGGACGATATAGAAGTGATGAAACAAAGAATTGAGGAATTAGAAAATATTATTTTAAAGTTAAAATAAAGGAAGACATCTCAAAATTTTTAGAGATGTCTTTGTTATTTATCTATTCTATATGAATCATATATTTTCTTTAAGTAGTTCATAGTTTTTTTAGTAGCTATTTCAAGAGTATAATTGTATTGATCAGATAAAATATCTAAAAGCATACCAGTATAGATAAAATAAGATAATTCAGTAATAGATTCTAAATCATTCTCATTAAAATACCCATCCTTACAGCATTGGTTTAACAGTACTAAAGTTCTATCATATAAATCATTATAAGTTAACATTTTTCGCAGATCTTCTGGCATATGGTCTAGAATTTCTGGATATATCTCATAATAATCTTTAATGTAACAACTTATATTTTTATCTTTACCATGAACAAAAATAGAAGCGAATATTTCAGGCTTAGTAAATGTATGTACACAAAAACATTCCCAAATCATAAGTGTTTTTTCATATGTATTATTTGCTTTTGAAATGTACTCTGGAAGAGCTTTAACATAATCCTTTAAAAACTTAATACATGCTAATGAGATAAGATGTTGTAAATTATCAAAATAATTGTATAGTGTAGCGCTATTGTATCCTGCTAAATTAGCTACATTTCTAATAGTTACATTTTCAATACCTTGCATTTCTATTATCTCAGTAGCAGCATCAATGAAGTATCTCATAATTCTTTTTCTTTGTATAATTTTATTTGACATATAACCACCTTTAATTAATATTTTGCTCTGCTCGTATAAATTTTATGAGTCTTGATTTATTATATAGAAAAAAGTTGAAAAAATCAAGCGGTATAGCCTTTATCATATATATTAATGATTATAGTCCTATACTTAATGATTAAACTTTGGGAAATATAGTAAAAATAGATGCGGTTGCATGGTATAATAAGGTTGTTAAAGATATATAGATGAAATCTTAATAAGAGGTGGAGCAAATTGTCATTATACAAAATAAATAACAATAAAAAAGGTACAATATATTATTGGGATGGAGCATCAATGTTATTATTGAAAAACTTTAAATCAGACTTACATAGTCATTATCCTGTTGATATATATATAGGATTAGATGATAATTTACAAATCAGTTTTGGAGATAAATACACTGAATGTAGAGGAATCTGACGATTGGTTAAATATGGCAGTGGGTCTATTCAAGTAATCTTACTTCAATTGCTATATAGTATTTAAATATTATTAATTGGAGGAATGAATGATGAATTATGATGAATTACTAATAAAAAGGCGTTCTATTAGAAAATTTAAAAACGAAGCAGTATCAAATGAAATAATCATAGAAATGATTAATGAGAGTATCTATGCTCCAAGTTCGGGAAATGAACAATCTTGGAAATTTTCAATAGTTAGTGATATAAAATTGATGAAGAAAATTTCAGACGAAGCAAAGATTAATATTCTAAAGAGGATAGAATTAAATGCCAATGATTATGCAAAAAAATATAAAGAAATGCTGAGTAATATAAATTACAATATTTTTTACAATGCTCCAAGTGTAGTATTTATATTTGGAGATAAAAAACTTAAAAATATGATTATAAACTGTTCGCTTGCAGCTAGTTATTTTATGATGTCAGCAACCTCAAGAAATCTTGGAACATGCTGGATCAACTTTGCAACAGAAATTAAATCACCATATTTGCTAAAAGAGTTGGGAATTTCTGAAAATTTTAAGATAGTAGCTCCAATAATCATAGGTTATCCAGAGCAAATACCACATATACCATCTAGGAAAGAACCAGAGATAATAAAGATAATATAGGGGATTGTTTTATAGAACAATCCTCAGACTGTAGACAAAAGCCAAATTTCTGCGTTGTTGTTAAAATTTCCGTTGCTCACTTACCTCTAAGTAAGCTCTGCTACTCAATTTTAACACGCCACCCGACTAGTACTTTTTCTACAGTTTGCTATCTTGATGACTTTGTCATCAATTTAGTGGATTGTTTTACAGAACAATCCTTCTGAAAGACAAATGACAATTTCTTTGTTGTAATCAAAGTTACCACAGTAAGCTCTGTTACTAAATTCTAGTACATTTCAATTTTGAACGCTTATTATTCCTACCCATATCATATGCCTTTAAAAGCTTATTTTAAAAATCCATTTTTACAAATTAATAAAATGAATAATTTGACGTTATATTACATAGTAGAATATTATTCTACATGTTATGTTATTTACATTATACAAAAAAGTACTTTTTTTGATAAAATCATAAAATATGCTTGTACAATAATCATGATTATGATACAATCAAGATAAATAAAATATTAACAATCATGATTACTAAATAATCTAGATGATGCCATTTGGCAGAAAAAAATTACAAATATCAAAAAAAGAAATTATATTATTTACAATTTGTTACATTATTTTTCAAATGAAAATGTTTGTCTGCAGACGCTCATTCATTTTTATTTTGAATTTAAATGTTATATTTTTAACAAACGTAAGCGTTAAAAATAGATTTTTTAACGCTTAAAAATTCCAAAACTACAAACAATAATAGTGAATTCCAATATTATTGTTGATTATCTTGCTCATTTATTTAATTTAATATAAATGATTACAGGTATAAATTAAGAAGGGAGTGTGTAACTTGAAACTAGAAATAGGTAATTTTCATGTAAAGGAAATTCAGTTTGGTGCAAAAACTGAGTTCAAAAATGGTGTATTAACTATTAACAAAGAAGAAGCTTTAAGTGTTGTTAGAGAAGATGAGCACATTACAGAAGCTGATATCAAAATAGTTAACCCTGGTGACATGGTACGTTTGGTACCAGTTAAAGAAGCAATAGAACCAAGAGTTAAATTGAATGGAGATCCGTTATTCCCTGGAGTAACTGGAGATTTAGTTAAAGCTGGAGCTGGAAAAACTCATGCTTTAAAAGGTTGTAGTGTTTTAGTAGTAGGACAACACTGGGGTGGATTCCAAGATGGATTGATAGATATGGGTGGTGAAGGAGCTAAGTATACTTACTTCTCACAACTAAGAAATATAGTATTAGTAGCAGATACAGACGAAGAATTTGAAAAGAGAGAGCAACAAAAGAAGAATAAAGCATTAAGATGGGCTGGAATGAGATTAGCTGAGTATGTTGGTAATGCAGTTAAGGATTTGAAGCCAGAAGAAGTAGAAACATTTGAACTTGCTCCGATTACTAAGAGATCAGAAGAAGTAAATAAATTACAAAACGTTGTATTAGTACTTCAACCACAATCACAAATGGAAGAAGCAGGATACAATGATTTAGTATATGGATGGGATTGTAATCATTTAGTACCAACATTTATGCATCCAAATGAAATATTAGATGGTGCAGTTATTTCAGGAAGCTTTATGCCATGTTCATCAAAATGGTCAACATATGATTTCCAAAACCTACCTCTTATTAAACAATTATATAAAGAGCATGGAAAATCACTTAATTTCTTAGGAGTTATATTATCAAACTTAAATGTTGCACTTGAGCAAAAAGAGCGTTCTGCATTATTTGTAGCTCAAATTGCTAAGTCATTAGGTGCTGACGGTGCGATAGTTGCAGAAGAAGGTTATGGTAACCCTGATGCTGACTTTATTGCATGTGTAGTAGCATTAGAAGATGCAGGAGTTAAGACTGTAGGTATAACTAATGAGTGTACTGGTAGAGATGGTATGAGCCAACCATTAGTTACATTAGATGAGAAAGCAAATGCTATAGTTTCTTGCGGTAATGTTTCTGAGTTAATAAAATTACCACCAATGGAGACAGTTATAGGAGAATTAGAAGCATTAGCTAGAGATGGTTTATCAGGTGGATGGTCAACTGATGAAATATTAGGATCTTCAGTAAAAGAAGATGGATCTATAATAATGGAAAATAACGCAATGTTCTGTGGAGACCGTGTTGTTGGATGGTCTACAAAGACTATGAAGGAATTTTAAGGAGGTGTAAAGATTGAAAAAAGCAATATTATATTTAAACCAATTCTTTGGTCAAATTGGAGGAGAAGATAAAGCTGATTTTGCACCAGAAATCATAGAGGGTCATGTTGGACCTGCAATGGAATTAGACAAAAGATTACAAAATGCTGAAGTAACACATACTATTATATGTGGAGATAACTTCATGGGTTCAAATGAAGAGGAAGCAGTTAGTACAATATTAGGTTTCTTAGAAGGTAAAGAATTTGATATATTCTTTGCTGGACCAGCATTCCAAGCAGGTAGATATGGTAATGCATGTGGTGTAATAGCTAAAGCAGTTAAAGAGAAATTTGGTGTTCCAGTAATATCATCTATGCATATAGAGAACCCTGGTGTTGAAATGTTTAAGAAAGATGTTGTAATATTCCCAGGTGGAAAAAGTGCAGCAGCTATGAGAAAAGACATCAAAAAAATAGCAGCTTATGGAGATAAGATATTAGCAGGAGAAAAATTAGGAACAGCAGAAGAAGAAGGATATTTTGTTAGAGGAATCAGACATCAAGTATGGTTAGATAGCGAAAAACCTGCAGCTGAGCGTGCTGTTGAGATGATGATAAAGAAATTAAATGGTGAAGAATATGTAACAGAGTTACCTATTCCTAAGTTAGATAGAATACCGATAGCTACACCAATTAAAGATTTATCGAAAGCGAACATAGCATTCGTTACAACAGGTGGTATAGTTCCAGTTGACAATCCAGATAGAATACAATCAGCTTCAGCTACAAGATGGGGAAGATATGATGTATCTAAGATGGATAGGCTAGAAGCAGGTGTTTTCAAAACAATCCATGCTGGTTATGACCCAGCTGCAGCAGATGCTGATCCAAATGTATGTGTTCCATTAGATTCTCTTAAGGCATATGAAAAAGAGGGTAAAATAGGAAAATGCCATGAGTATTTTTACACAACAGTTGGTACTGGTACTACTCAAGGAGAAGCAGCAAGAATGGGTAAAGAAATAGTTGAGTATCTAAAAGAAGGCGGAGTTGATGGAGTTATATTAACGTCTACGTGAGGTACTTGTACACGTTGCGGTGCAACGATGGTAAAAGAAATTGAAAGAGCTGGAATCCCAGTTGTTCAAATGGCAAACTTAGTTCCAGTTGCTAAGACAGTTGGATCTAACAAAATAGTACCAACTATCTCTATACCATATCCATTAGGAGATCCATCAACAACTAAGGAAGAACAATGGAAATTAAGACATCATAGAGTAGGAGTAGCTTTAGACGCACTTACTGATGATGCTAAAGAGCAAACAGTATACAGAGTTAAAATATAAGTTAAAGAGGTGATAAAATGTTAGCATTAGATAAGAAAACTTTTGAACCAGAAGTATTAGAAGCTGAGGGTTATGTATTAGTAGACTTTTGGAGTGAAGGTTGTGAACCATGTAAAGCCCTATTACCTTCAATAGAAGAATTAGCAGGTAAATATGAAGGTTCATTAAAGTTTTGCAAACTAGACATCACTAAAGCCAGAAGACTTGCTATAAAACAAAAAGTATTAGGATTACCAACAATAGTAATCTATAAAGATGGCCAAAAAGTAGATGAATTAACAAAAGATGATGCAACAGAAACTAATATTGAAGCTATGATTAAGAAATATATATAAATAGTAGCTAAAAATTAATTATTCATACTGGATAATTAAGAGATAAGGAGGAATAAAAATGGGATTATATGATGGTAAAAAAGTCATCGTAATCGGTGATAGAGACGGAATCCCAGGTCCTGCCGTAGAAGAATGTCTAAAAACAACAGGAGCAGAAGTAGTATTTTCTTCAACTGAATGTTTTGTCTGAACTGCTGCAGGAGCTATGGATTTGGAAAATCAAAAAAGGGTTAAAGAGCTTACTGAGAAGCATGGCGCAGAAAATGTTGTTGTGTTATTAGGAGCAGCAGAAGCTGAAGCAGCTGGATTAGCAGCTGAGACAGTAACTGGTGGAGACCCAACTTTTGCAGGTCCATTAGCAGGGGTCCAGTTAGGACTTAGAGTTTATCATGTTGTTGAACCTCAATTCAAGGGCGAAGTTGATGCTGATGTTTATGAAGAGCAAATTGGTATGATGGAAATGGTTCTTGATGTTGATGAAATTATAGAAGAAATGACTGAAATCAGAGGAGAGTTCTGTAAATTCAATGACTAAAATAGGATAGATATGTTAAAATTAGCACAACATAACATACTATGCGAGAAGTATTAATATCATATACAATACTTCTCGCAATCCTTGAAAAAGAGAGGAGATAGATATGGTTAAGAGTCAAAAGAAGAGTAATGCTGTTTTTTATATATCTTTAGTAGTTGTATTTTTTATAGTGGTATGGGGAATAGGTTTTCCAAAACATTTTGAAGGTGTAGCAAATAATACGTTTAAATTTTTAACAGGTAATTTTGGATGGCTTTATCTTTCAGTTATGTCATTGTTCATAGTATTTTCAGTATGGCTTGGATTAAGTAAATATGGAAAAATAAAATTAGGACCAGATGATTCAAAACCAGAATATAGCTTTATATCATGGTTTGCAATGTTATTCTCAGCAGGTATGGGAATAGGATTAGTTTTCTGGGGAGTAGCAGAGCCCTTAAATCACTTTGCTGGTACAATGAGAGAAGCAGGTTCACCAGCTGCAGCTGATTTTGCAATAATGAAATCATTCTTACACTGGGGATTGCACCCTTGGGCTAACTACTGTATTTTAGCTTTAGCACTTGCATATATGCAATTTAGAAAAGGAAAACCAGGTCTAATTAGTAGCGTATTTATCCCTTTAATAGGAGAAGATGCTGTAAGAGGGCCTATAGGAAAGATAATAGATATATTAGCAATATTTGCAACAGTAGCAGGAGTTGCTACATCACTTGGATTAGGTACAATGCAGATAAATAGTGGTTTAAATTATATGTTTGGGGTACCGATAAGTAAGTTGGTACAAATATTGATAGTAGTAATAGTTACAGTGTTGTTTATGATGTCTGCTGTTACAGGTCTTGATAAAGGAATTAAATTTTTATCAAATCTTAACGTAGGTATAGCAGGTTCATTATTAGTTTTAGCAATAATTATTGGACCTACAGTACTAATATTTAAAAATTTAGGAACAGGGGTCTTAGCTTATGCTAAGGATTTAGTTGTAGATGCGTATCCATTTGGTAAAGAGGGATGGTACGGTACATGGACTATATTCTACTGGGCATGGTGGATTGCTTGGGCACCATTTGTTGGTACATTTATAGCACGTATATCAAAGGGTAGAACTATAAGAG
The DNA here is from genome assembly GCA_029227815.1 of Clostridiaceae bacterium M8S5. Taxonomy (GTDB): domain Bacteria; phylum Bacillota; class Clostridia; order Tissierellales; family MCWD3; genus Abyssisolibacter. The sequence goes on from CP118523.1 coordinate 919,461, forward strand.
AGTTTGTTGCAGGAGTTTTATTAGCACCAACGATTGCATCATTAATATGGTTTGCATGCTTTGGTACACTTGGAATAGAAGCAGGACTTGACACAGCGAAAACTGCTATAACAGAGACATCAACAGCTCTATTTGTTGTTATGTCTGAATATTCATTAGGAACAGTAATATCGTTAGTAGCAATACTTTTATTATGTACATTCTTCGTAACATCAGCAGATTCAGCAACATTCGTGTTAGGTATGATGTCCCAAAATGGAGATTTAAATCCAGATCTTAAGAGAAAAGTAATATGGGGAGTTATCCAATCACTGTTAGCATTAGCATTATTGCTATCAGGTGGATTAAAAATGCTTCAAACTGCATCAATAGCAGCAGCATTCCCATTTGTGTTTATAATGTTCTTTACTATGATAGCTATAGTAAAAGCATTGAGAAAAGAAAACGTTTAAAATATATAAATATTCACATAAAGAATACATTTTTTATGTGAATATTTGTTTATAAAAAATAAATATAAAATACAAAATAAAAAATCAAATTACAAAAATATTCGGAGGTGTAACAAATGTCTTTTGCAGTAATAAAAGGATCAGGATATGTTCTAGTGCATACGCCAGATATGATTATGCATAATGGAACAACTCAAACTACTGAGAAAATAGTTAATCCTGAGTCAGAATACTTAAAACAATTACCAAACCATTTGAGAAAATTTGAGGATGTAGTTAACTATCCACCTAACCAAACTTATATAGGAGAAATCACTCCAAAACAGTTAAATGATTATGAAATGCCATGGTTTGATAAAAAAGTAGATGGAGCAAATAGATTTGGTAAATTCGGTGAAATAATGCCACAAGATGAATTCATAGGCTTAATGAAGATATCAGATGTATTTGATTTAGTAATGTTAACAGAAGAATTTACAAATTCAGTTAAAGAGAAACTAAGTAAACATCCACTTATTACAGAGGAAATGGTTGCAGCGATAAAAGGATCATCAGATATAGAAAGTATTAAAGAGCAAATTGAAAAATATCACGGCGAAGCTATTTACAATGAAGGCGAATTAGTTGGTTGTGTAAAAAGAGCGCATGATGTAGACGTTAACCTAAACGCTCATGTTATGTTTGAGAACTTAGTTGTTAAAGCATCAGGTGTTTTAGCTATGTTAAACTTATTAGATAAAAATAATATAGATCCAAAGACTATTGACTATGTAGTTGAGTGTTCAGAAGAAGCATGTGGAGATATGAACCAAAGAGGTGGAGGAAACTTTGCTAAATCAATCGCAGAAGCTTGCGGATGCGAAAATGCAACAGGTTCAGATACTAGAGGTTTCTGTGCTGCTCCAACTCATGCATTAATAGAAGCAGCTTCATTAGTAAAAGCAGGAACATATGATAATGTTGTTATAGTAGCTGGAGGGGCAACAGCTAAACTTGGTATGAATGGAAAAGACCATGTAAAAAAAGAAATGCCTATATTAGAAGATACATTAGGTGGTTTTGCAGTACTAATAAGCAAGAATGATGGAGTTAATCCTATTATCAGAACTGACTTAGTAGGAAAACACACAGTAGGAACAGGTTCATCACCTCAAGCAGTTATTACATCACTAATTACAAACCCACTTGATAAGGGTAACTTAAAAATAACTGATATAGATAAGTATTCAGTAGAAATGCAAAACCCAGATATAACAAAACCAGCAGGAGCTGGAGATGTACCAACATCTAACTATAAGATGATAGGTGCATTAGGAGTAAAGAGAAAAGAAATAGATAGAAAAGATTTAGCTAATTTTGTTACAAAGCATGGAATGCCGGGATGGGCACCTACTCAAGGACATATACCTTCAGGAGTACCATATTTAGGGTTTGCTAAAGATGATATCCTAGCAGGAGATGTAAAAAGAGCAATGATAGTTGGAAAAGGAAGCTTGTTCCTTGGAAGAATGACTAACTTATTTGATGGAGTTTCAGTAATAATAGAAGCAAATAACGGAGAAACAAGTGATCAAGGCGCACTTCCACAAGAAGCATTAAAGAAAATGGTAGCAGAAGCTATGCGAGAATTTGCATCTAAGCTTTGTGAAGAATAGAGGTGTTTAGATGGAGCATAATAAAGTCAAACAAATGATAGCAGGAGTTTTTAACGATATAGCAGATGGTATAGAAACAGGCCAGTTTGGAAAGAAAGTAAGAATAGGAGTTACTATCCTAGGAAGCGAGCACGGAGCAGACAATGTATTAAAAGGTGCTATGCTCGCAAGTGAAAAAGATTCATCTATAGAGGTAGTATTAATAGGACCCAAAAATGATACTAACTTAAAAACATACGAAGCTAATACAGAAGAAGAGCAACACAAGGTGATGGAGAAATTGTTGGATTCAGGAGAAATACAAGGATGTGTAACGCTTCATTATAACTTCCCAATTGGTGTGTCAACAGTTGGTAGAGTAGTAACACCATCTCAGGGAAAAGAAATGCTTATAGCAACAACTACAGGAACATCTTCACCACATAGAGTAGAGGCAATGGTTAAGAATGGACTTTATGGAATTATTACAGCAAAGTCTTTAGGTATAGAAAACCCTACAGTTGGTATACTCAATGTTGACGGAGCTAGACAAGTAGAAAGAGCATTAAAAGAATTAAATAGTAACGGATATGATATAAACTTTGCAGAGTCACTTAGAGCAGATGGTGGAGCTGTAATGAGAGGAAATGATTTATTAACAGGAACACCAGATGTAATGATAACTGATTCATTAACTGGTAACTTATTAATGAAGATATTCTCATCATATACAACTGGTGGAAGCTATGAAGCCTTTGGTTATGGTTATGGACCTGGTGTAGGTGATGGTTATGAAAGAAACATATTAATCATATCTAGAGCATCAGGAGCACCTTTAATAGCAGGAGCTATTAAATATGCTAGTGAGGTAGCAAAAGGAGATATCATAGGAAAATCAAAAGTAGAATATGATAGTGCTAAAAAAGCCAAACTAAATGATATATTAAGTGAATTAACAAAAGACAAAAAAGCAAATAAAAAAGATGAAGAAGAAGTAGCCATGCCACCAAAAGAAATCGTAACAGGATCAATAGCAGGTGTTGATATCATGGATCTAGAAGATGCTGTTACTGAGCTTTGGAAAAACAAAGTATATGCAGAGTCAGGTATGGGATGTACTGGTCCTATAGTAATGATTAACGAAAAGAATGTAGAAGTGGCAACCGAGATACTAGCTAAAGCAGGATATATTAGCGTAGACTAAAGATAAGGAGTGAACATCATGGAAAATACTTATGATATTATCATAATAGGAGCTGGCCCAGCAGGATTGGCAGCAGGATTATACGCAGGAAGAGCTACATTAAACGCTGCTATTATAGAAAAATCTAAGGTAGGAGGACAAATAGTAACTACAGAAGAAGTTGCAAATGTACCAGGTAGTGTTAGAGAAGCAAGTGGCCCTACATTAATAGCAAGAATGGTAGAACAATCAGAAGAGTTTGGAACAAACGTAATAAAAGATACAGTAGTAGAGTTAAAACTAGATGGAGAATTAAAAGAAGTAGTTTGCGAAAAAGAGACTTACAAAGCAAAAGCAGTGATATATGCAGCAGGAGCTAAACCAAGACTTCTAGGTGTACCAGGAGAAAAAGAATTCACAGGTAAAGGAGTTTCATATTGTGCAACATGTGATGGAGCTTTCTTTGAAGAAATGGAAGTATTCGTAGTTGGTGGTGGAGACTCAGCAGTAGAAGAAGCTATGTTCTTAACAAACTTTGCAAGAAAAGTTTATCTATTATCAAGAGATCCAGAGCTTACATGCGCTAAGTCAATACAAGAGAAAGTATTTGCAAATGATAAAGTAGAAATAAAATGGAACACAGAAATCAAAGAAATTAAAGGCGAAGGAATCGTAGAATCAGTAGTTCTTCACAATAGAGAAACAGGTGAAGAGTATGTTCATGAGGCTGATGAGGAAGATGGCACATTTGGAGTATTCATATTCATAGGCTATGTTCCACAGACAGAGTTACTAAAAGATAAAATAGAGCTAGAGCATGGATATGTTAAAACAGATGATAAGATGCAAACTAGCGTTGATGGATTATTTGTAGCAGGAGATTGTAGAGTTAAGCCTTTAAGACAGGTAGTTACTGCAGCAGCTGACGGAGCGATAGCAGCAGTATCAGCAGAAAAATATATAGAGCATTCAAAATAAAATTATATTTATATAAATTAGACTGTTTCTGAAGATAGAGACAGTCTGATTTTTTGTTTAAAGCGAATTTTAGCTATTATATTAACTTAATAAATAAAAGGTTGTATCAAAGATAAACTATTAAACAACCAAATATTACTAGCTTAGTGTGAATAAATTATATACATAGGAATTTAACAATTATCTTTTTTATATAAAATCGTTTATTTTCAACTATGCAACTATAGTTGCAACCATTGGTTGCGAAAAATCAAAGAGAGTTTGTAGAAGTAAACTGATAATTATGACATAATAAAGCTAACAAAAGTTCATACTCAAAATGTGTTGAATGATAATGTCAAAGGAAATAAACTAAAGTCATATAGAAAGAGGGAGATAATATGGTAAATAATCTTGGCGATAGGATTGTCACATTAAGAAAAGAATTAAACATGTCACAAGAAACTTTAGCAGAAAAGATAGGTGTTAGTAGGCAGGCAGTTTCAAAATGGGAGAGAGGGGAAGCTACACCTGATATATATAACATAACTACATTAGCAGATATTTTTGAACTAACTATAGATGAATTTATTTATGGACAGAAATCTGACCTAAAAGATAAACCTAAGCTGGTTATGCTTGAAATGAAGAAAAATGCTGAAAAGCTTATCATGATAGCAGTGGCTATATTTATTGTGAGTGTGTTTGGTTTTAGTCTTTTGCCATTTAGTGATGATGTTAATGTATTAATATTTGGCTTAATATTTGGATTATGTACACTAATTTTAATAAAAAGCGGTTTTATGTTTGAACGATTTTATATGTATAACAGACAATATTTAAAAGACGATGATGATATAGAATCATCATTTCAAAAAATATCAAAAAAAAGGAAAACAGCACTCGGAGCAGCTATATCTATACTTTGTGTTCTAATATATCTTTATATTTCGTTTGTTTATAACATGTGGCATCCAGGATGGCTGGTTTTTCTCCTAATACCAATAGCATATGCATTGTTTGATTTATTTGAAACAAAAGAGAAGCAAGATTGATAATAGTAATTATATAGATATAAGAAATATGAATATCAAACAATGGTAATCAAATTACTACAATGAAAACAAAGCAATCTAACTCCAGTCATTCTCTAAGGAGCAAAAGGAGCTGGAATTAAAATAAACTTATAAAAATTTAGATTATAGGGAACAAATAGACACCTCTAAATATCATATATTTACAAAGCTATATAGGGGTGAGGGTTTAAGAAAACTAAATAATAAAATAATGTTAGATAATATTACCTTGGTTGCAATTGCAAACTCAGTAATTATAATTATTGTATGTAAAATAGGTAAAGTTTATCAGTATGACAAAAAAGGGAGTGTCTTATGATTTAAACACTCCTTTTTTATAGTTAGAATATGAAGCAAATGTCATCAATTAACATTAAAAATAAGTATTATCAATCTGATAAGTAGTTTTATTTAAAAACATGAAAAACTTAATAGTGTTTATGTTCATGGATTCGAATGCTCATCTATCTTGGCAAATAAGGCGTTTTAAAGACATAGAGTTAGAAAATGGACCTATATTAAATAAATTAAAAAGGAGGGTGAATAATGACACTAACAAAATTTAAATCTTATAGCAATATTACTATAAGAGGATGTAGACCGGAAGTTATTTTTAATAATCTATGTCCAGATTGGACTATACATTATGTAAAGTAATATAGCTTAGTTCTAATTTTCATAAATAAAAATAATATATTAGTAATGTCAATCTATTATTTAGGAGGTTTTTATGAAAAAGTTAATAAAAAAAGCTGATACAAGAACTATTAATATCTGCAAAGTGGTTTGCTCATGTCGTTGTAGTTCACCAAAGATTACAGGAGATTTCTTAGATTCATACTTTGCAATAACTGCTTAGTTAATTTACTATATAAAGAGGATGTTTTATAAACATCCTCTTTAGCAAATTATTAAATAATATTTTAAATTGGAACAAATTGTATAATAGAATAATCTTACATATAAAATATTGGGACGTAGTGATGAGAAAATTAACTAGGATGTTTAGTAAAAAAATTAGAAATATGTTTAAATACTGTATTTGTACTTCAGTTTCACACGGGTAGTTCGAATAATATAAACGTAAATATATAGTTATAATTATGATGTGCAATATTTAAGTATTTGTAAATAAACTAATAGTTTATTTAATTATGTTGCAGGAGGTGAGTATAATTAAAAGACTAAGTAAAAAAATAGATTCTACAACGATCAGGGTATGTAAAGGTAATTGCGTGTGTCGTTGTTATCCACCAGGACAAATCAATGATGATCTCGTAGAATTAATGCATGTAAGACTTCAAGATAATTTTGAACTACCTAATAATTAGAAAAAGGAGGATATTGTGAAAAAATTACGTAAAAAGGTTATATGTTTAAGTTGTAATTGGGGAACAGGACCAGTTTGCTTTTGTACTATAGATCCAATCAATGCTTATAACAACGATGTGTCACCAAAATATCATTGCTAAAAATGCTAAAAATTTATAATCAAAAAATATTAAAATAAAAGAGGGATATCATGAAATTAGTAAAAAAAATATATCATAATAGTGTTGTGAAAAATAGTGTGAATTGCGTTTGTAAGTGTAGTTTTCCTTTACAACCAGCATCATATGATATGCATTATATGATGCTAAAAGAACAATTATAAATTATTGATTAGTTTGAGGGTTGCTAAATAGCGACTCTCTTTTTTATACTCAAAACCTCTATAACTTAACAGTTTTATTGTTTAGAACATAATATAGTATATAGGATTTATACAGGGTAAAATATGAGAAATAATAAACGATAAAAAACAACTATTAAAGAGTGACAGGTGTTAAATGGAGGTATAAAATTTATGCAAAACAACATTGTTATCCATGGTTATTATGGAGCTGGTAATTTTGGCGATGATATAATTTTACACTCGATAATAAGTTCAATTTATAGTAAAATTCCTAAGGCTAATATAGTTGTATTATCTAGAGACATGTCACCAATTCCTTCATGTAAATATAAATACAAAACGGTATCAAGATATGATTTTAATGCTATAAACCAAGAAATTAAAAAGGCTGATTTATTCATATGTGGTGGAGGAGGCATTTTTCAAGACTATTCAGGTTTCGATATAAGAAATCATTTTGGGGATAAAAGAAAAGGTATAGACTATTATGCCGTTCCTATAGAGCTAGCATATCTACACGAAGTACCAGTTATGTTGTATGCTGTTGGAGTAGGTCCTTTTTTCAATAGAAAATCAACCCTAAATGTTAAGACACTTTTAAACTGGGCAGATGTAGTAACGGTAAGAGATGAAGAATCAAAAAAAATTGTTGAAGAAATAAACCCTCATGTAAAAGCTATATTAACTAGTGACCCAGCAGTAAATTATCTTTCCAAAAATCAACCAAAAAATAAAGCATCAAGAAGGTATTTTGGTGTTTGCTTGAGAGAATGGTTTTTCAAGAAATATCAAAGAGGAGCATTAATAAAAAGTATGGCTAGGGCGATTGATTATACTATTAATAAATATAATATAAATGTAGTTATTTTTTCATTCTGTAAAAATCACAATGATTTGAAATTACTACAAGAATTAAAAAATAATATTAAAAATAAAGACCATGTATTTGTAGAAAACAAAGTAACCATGAAGGAAGCAATAATAACAATTCAAAACATGGATTTTGTAATAGGAATGAGACTTCATTCATTGCTAATGGCAGCAAGCATAGGAAAGCCAATAATAGCATTGTCATATGACAGGAAGATAGAAAATTTCATGAATCAAATAGGTCAAAATAATTTAACAATACCAATAGATGACTTAAATATAAATGAAATTAAAAATAAAGTAGATAATCTAATAAAAAATTCAGCTAAAATTAGTAAAATTATAACTGACAAAATGGATGTATTAAGGCTAAGAGAAAAACAAAATATTGATATAGCAATGGATTTAATTAGAAAGAGGAGCTAGTTTATGGGCAAAAACAAGAGAATTTTATTCATATCAAAAACAAGGCAAAATTATACTAATATTTTGAGAAGCATATTTTATGCTTTAGTTGAAATGGATTATCATGTTAGAGAAGTAGATGTTTCAGTAATTCCTAGAATACTATATAATCCACATAACTTTAAAGGTGGTAATGGACCAGTCAATGTTTCGTATAAATATATAAAACATCAAGTAGAGACTTTTAAACCACATATGATTATGTTAGTAGCAGGAGGACTGAGTTTTTCAGAAGCGACAAGTGAATATTTAAAAAACAAAGGCATAAAACTATTAGGTATTACGCTAAGCGACCCAGATGTATTCCCTACAGTAAAGAAATATGCTAGTAGGTTTAATTACCACACCACAAATTCTAAGATTGCATATCAAAGATATAAAAAATTAGGACTTAAAAACACATATTATATGCCATTTGGTATAGATAGTAGATTTTTTGTACCAACAAAGATTGAGCCTAAGTATGTATCAGACGTAACTGTTATGGGTCATTATAGACCAGAGAGACTAGCATTAGTAAAAGAATTAAAGAAAAGATTTGATACAAAAATATATGGATTCGGATGGCCATATAAAAATGTAAGAGCAGTAGATCACCCAGAGTGGCTAAAGGTAGTTAATGCTAGTAAAGTAATGATTGATTTTCCGCAAACAGGAGCTGGGTACTACAACGTCAAAGTTAGACTATTTGAAGTTACTGCTACAGGTACTTTCTTAATAACTAAAAAGATAAAAGAAATAGGAGAGTTTTTTGAATATGGAAAAGAAATAGAAAGCTACGAAAACAATAATGAACTATATCAAAAGATAAGATATTATCTAGATAATCCAAAGAAAAGAGAGGAAATATCAGTGAATGGACAAAAGCGTTGTGCCTTAGATCATACGTGGGTACAAAGATTGAGAAAATTATTTAATGAAATTAAGTTTATATAGATTATAATTAGAGGATGCTTTAGCATCCTCTCAGACTGTAGACAAATACAATTTTTGCGTTGCCCAAAAATTTTCGTTGCTCACTTACCTCTAAGTAAGCTCTGTGACTCAATTTTAACACGCCCCTACTTGGAACTCTAACTATAGTCTGCTATCTTGATGACAGAAACATAATTTACGCTTTGACTTTAACATTAACTGTATTTAATCATTTTTATGAAATAACCTAGGGGTATTCCTAAAGCAAAGCTTAATAATATTTTTTGACTGAAATTGTTGCTATACCATAATCCAAAATAAAAGCCTACCAAGCTTAATAAAATTCCTAAAAATCCTATTGTTTTTTTCATAATAAATTTCCTTTCTGAAAATTGGATATTATTAAATTTTAGTATTACCATGATTATATCATAAAATGGAATTAATCAATTTGCCAAAGTGAAATTTTATAGGGATGTAAAGAAGACGATTGAAATTTTAGATTTTTAAATTTTAAATATCTTCTTAAGTATATTATCTATATATTAAAAACATGAGTAGTTTTTTTAGTAGCTAGATTAATAAGGGGCTGTCAAAAGACAGCCCTTAAACTGTAGGTAAATAGCAATTTCTTTGATGTTAAAATTTACGTTTTTTACTTACCTATAACGTGCTATTCAATTTTAACATACCCACTACAGTTTGCTAGATTATGAACTCAACAATGCTGTGTTTAATTAACTATGATTATTCATATCTGAATAAATCATAACTTTGGTATACAGTGTCATCATCTTCAGGATGGCACAAACATAAACATTTAGGTCTACTTAATTCTATTGTGTTCGTTCTTTTAGTTTTTTGAAGCTTTTTCATAAAATTATCCCCCTTTTTGGCTTTTATTTTTAGATTAATAGGTTAATTAATTTGTTTCAGATTTATGAAGATAATTTATTTGGAGAAGATATAAAAATTCAATAATAATAAAAAAGGTTGAAGACCAGCAAATCTTCAACCTTTTTCCTATATCTATTATATCACATAAAAAAATAAAAAAACAGTCTTACAAATTATATAAATTGTATGTATAATAAAAAAGCACTTCAAATTAGAATCATATTATTAGAATCAAAATTATCTTATATCTATTTCAGATTTATTTCCAAGCATAACAATTTAAATATTAGGGGGTTGTTAAATGAGTATTTCAAAGAAAGAATGGAACATTGAAGCACAAAGGTTAGAAAAAACAATAGAGGTTATCCATAAGCAATTAAATGATTATGAGAATAGCATAGAAAAAGCTAACGATGAAATAAATGACCTAATAAGAAACTACAGAGAAAATGAAGCATCAGTTCCAAGGCAAGACGACTTTGATAGGATAGCTTCACTAACTCAAAACATTCAGCTAATAAAAAGAGAAGAAGTTAGAAATAATACACTTGAAAAAGCGATAAACAAACTCAAAAAAGTAATTAACAATCCCTACTTTGCTAGGATAGATTTTAAAGAAGATGATTGCGAAAAAGAAGAAGTAATATATATTGGAATCAATACCTTAATAGAAGATTTAGAAGATGATATAAACATATTAATATATGACTGGAGAGCTCCAATATGTAGTCTTTATTATGAAAACGAGAAAGGACATGCAAGCTATAAATGTAAAGATGGAAATATCAGTGGTGATGTAACATTAAAAAGACAATATAAAATCAAAGATAGTAAAATCCAGTACATGTTTGATAGTAGTATAAAAATTGATGATGAATGTCTTGGTAAAGTTCTTAGTGAGGTAACAGATGAAAAAATGAAAACAATAGTGTATTCTATACAGAAACAGCAAAACAAGCTTATACGTGATGAGTCTAACGATATGTTGATAATTCAAGGGGGAGCAGGTAGTGGCAAAACATCCATAGCTCTTCATAGAATAGCATATCTTTTGTATAAATATAAAGACAAAGGTATAAAACCAGAGCATATAGTGATATTTTCACCTAATGAGATATTTAATGATTATATATCAAATGTACTACCTGAGCTAGGAGAAGAGAATGTCATCCAAACTACATTGCTTGAATATATAAAAAACACACTAGGAAGAGATAGGGAAATAGAGGATGTTTATAGTCAGATAGAATATGTTATATCAGATATTAAAGATAATCAATACAATACTAGGTTAGATAATATAAGATTTAAGAACTCAAATAATTTCGTAAATATAATGAAAGAGTACATTACAGATATAGAAACAAAAGGATTTGATTTTAAAGATATCAAATTCAAGAAATGGATTGTTATTTCAAAGAATGAATTAGAAGATTTGTTTTACGAAACATATAAGAAATGGCCAGTAAAAAATAGATTCGAACAATTACTGTTAGACATAGATGTGCGTATTATAAATGTAGAAGAGCTGATAAAAGAGGAAATAGAGAATAATATAGATGATGTTAGCGGTTATATAATTGATCCAACAAAAGAAAGTGAAGCCGAGATAACAGTTAAATGGGAAAATTTCAAAAGCAATATAAACAAATTACTGCCTATGAATATAAATATAATTGACCTTTATAAAGAATTATTTAGTGACAAAAACATGCTCAAGAAATATGCTGAGGATGAATTACCTTATAATATTGATGAGATTATACATCAGACATTAAAGTTTATAGAAAGTAAAGTTATAAAATACGAGGATGCAATACCTCTTGTATATTTACAAAACGCAATAGATATAAACGCAATAGATTTATCTTGTATAAAGTACGTTATAATTGATGAAGTACAGGATTATTCTACATTCGAATATCATACTATTAGACAGTTGTTTAAAAAAGCTAAGTTTACAGTCTTAGGGGATATCAATCAAACAGTCAATCCCTTAAGCAAATTAGATAGCTACGAAGAATTATTAAAAGTCTTTAAACATAAAAATCCAGCCATAGCTAAATTGAATAAGAGCTACCGTTCTAGTTTAGAAATATTTAGATTTACAAAACAAATTATAAACTGTGATCTAGATGGTGTAATTCGACACGGAGAAAAGCCTATGTTAATGAAGCTAAGAAATGATCAAGAAAAACTAAAAGATATTGCAGAAGGCATAAATAATGATATATCCGCTGGAATGAACTCTATAGCAATAATATGCAAGGATGCGAATGAAACTTTAGAGGCATACAATAAAATAAAAAATTTAAGTACTATCAATAGTGATATAAATTTGATCAAAAAAGAAGATGATAGCTATAAATCAGGAGTTCTAGTTATACCATCTTATTTATCAAAGGGGTTAGAGTTTGATAGCGTAATAATATACAATGTAGAATCAAACAAATATTTCTTAGAACCAGAAAGACACTTGTTTTATACAATATGTACAAGAGCGCTCCATAAACTCAAAATGTATTACTTTAAAGAACCTACTCCATTTATATCTAATATAGATGAAAATTTATACAAATCGGTTGCAAAATAATGTAAAAAATGGTATCGTGAAAATATAAAACTTTAGGAGGAATTTATGAAAACATTAGTAGTATATTTTACACGTACGGGATACTCAAAGATGTTAGCAGAAAATATTGCAGGTAAGATAAATGCTGATACAGAGCAAATAAAAGATGATAAAAACTGGAGTGGTATACTTGGTTATCTTAAAGGGGGGCTTTACGGCTTTAGTAAAAAGATGACTCAAATAGTGTATTCAAAAAGACCAGAGAACTATGATTTGGTAATAATAGTAGCACCTATCTGGGCAGGAAGTGTGCCACCAGCTATCAATACTTATTGTAAAAAGCTAAAAGATAAAATTAATAACATAGCAATAGTGCTGAATAGCGAAAGTAGTAGTTTAGATAGTACATTTAAGCATATAGAAAACTTAACTAAAAAATCTAGTGCGAATCTAGGTGTAATAAAGAAAAAAATGACTGTCCATGATATAGAAAACAAAATTGAAAAGTTCGTTGAAGAACTAAAATAGTGAAGGTGAAGTAAAATTTTAACTTAGTAAGTTAACCAAAGATACAAATACATTACTATAATAAAGTTATGTAGAATATTTAGTATCACAAAAAAAGAAATAAGAAGTCAGAACCCCCTATGAATTATATGATTCTAATAGGGGGTTTTTTATACTAAAATCAGCATTATATTCAACAGTTATCCAACAAATGTATCAGAAATAAAAGGTTAATGACGAAATAGTAAAAAAAATATTGGAAAAATTTAAAAATAAAGAAGGAAAATTGAAATAAATAAAGAATATAGATAAAATATAAAAATAAACATAATATTACAATAAATTATAAAAAATACAAAAATGGAAAACGAGGTCGAATTTGTGAGGGAATATATAATTCTACTATTGAGTACAGATATTGATTACAATGAAGAATTGGTAAAATATATAAACGATAATTTGGATGGGATGTTTTATGCTGTTGCCATAAATAATGTTAAAGATTTATGTAGTTATTATTATAACAATACAAATATAGTGAGGTTACTATTGATACAAGAACAACTATTTGAAGAAGATATAAAAAAATTAAACGTTGATAAGTTTCTGATAACAGAGAATTGCTTAAATTATGAGACAAGCTTACAAACTATTTATAAGTATCAAAGAATGGATCAGTTTATAAATAAATTGCACGAGTACTGCGAAAAGAATAAGACTAGCCAATATAAGAATGATAAAGCCAAAATTAATGTAGTTTATTCACCTGTTGGAGGGGTTGGAAAGACATTTTTATCACTAGCGTGCAGTATAGTTTTAGGAAAAAGTAGTAGAGTTTTATATATAAATTTAGAAGATATAACTTCAATAAATATTTTATTGACTAATAATAATGACAGAAAGCTGTCTGAACTATTGTATTATATAAAAAACAAAAAAGATGGTTTAAATATAAAAATTGATGATTTTATAAATACTAGCGAAGAAAACAATATAGACTATCTTGTGCCAATAGACAGTATAAATGATATGAACGACTTAACACCAGATGACATGATATATATCCTAGAAAGCTTGTTTTATAGTAAACTATATGATTACATATTCATTGATTTACAGAATAAGCTTACAAATGTTAACTTACAAATACTTAATATGGCTGATAATATCCTTTTGCCTTTTATGCAAGACGTGGTGTCATTAATAAAGGCTAAAAATTTTATAAAACAAGTTGGAATGATAAGTCAGATTAGTAATATAGATATTTTAAAAAAAGTTCAGCTTATTATCAATAAATATAATGATAAGATACATACACCTATTGAATTTATAAATGTACATCCACATAAAAGAAATATAAGAATACCTTATTGTGAGAATCTATTTAACTACATGGATGGCAAGTATCATATAAATATAGAAGCTGTAAGAGACGATATAAAAAAAATATTAGAGAATATATAACAAGGTGAAAATATGATAAAAATTGATATGAAAAACCTCATAATGGAAACAGAAGAATACGTTAAAGATAGTTTAGATGTAAGTAGAGATATGTCAGATGAAGAGATTGAGGATATTATCACGAAAGCTGTATTTGAAAAATCGCAAAAATATTATATGAGTATATCACAGAAACAATTGATAATAAAGACTATATTCAATTCTTTAAGGCGTTTAGATATACTACAGCCTCTATTAGATGATGATGAAATAACTGAAATAATGGTTAATGGTCCAAATAACATATTCATAGAAAAAAAAGGCAGAATAACAAAATTAGATGCGAAATTTGAGAATGTAGCTAAGCTGGAAAATATAATACAGAACATAGTTTCAAAAGTTAACAGAACAATAAATGAGTCAAACCCCATTGTTGATGCTAGGTTAATAGATGGCTCAAGAGTTCATGCTGTAGTTCCGCCTATAGCGTTAGATGGTCCAACATTGACTATAAGGAAATTTCCAGATAAGCCATTAACTATAGAAGATTTAATAAGCTATGGATCTATTACAAACGAAGTGGCAGATTTTCTAGAAAAACTAGTGAAAGCAAAATACAACATATTTATATCAGGAGGTACAGGATCAGGAAAAACAACATTCTTAAATACATTATCAAATTTTATTTACAAAGATGAGAGAATTATAACCATTGAAGACTCAGCAGAACTTAAAATAGTTAACGTACCTAACCTTATACGACTTGAAACTAGAGATGCTAACACACAAGGAAAAGGTTTAATAAAGGTTTCACATTTAATAAAGGCGTCACTCAGAATGAGACCTGACAGGATTATAGTTGGAGAGGTTAGAGGAGAAGAGGCTATAGACATGTTACAAGCTATGAACACAGGCCATGCAGGTTCACTTTCAACAGGTCATGCTAATTCATCTAAAGACATGCTTAATAGAATCGAGACTATGATATTAAGTTCATCAGAAATACCCTTAGGTGCTGTTAGAAGTCAAATTGCTTCAGCTCTTGATATCATAATACATCTAGGTAGATTAAGAGACAAGAGTAGAAAGGTTCTTGAAATAAACGAGATTTTAGGAGTAAAAGATGGAGAAATAAACACAAATACACTATATAAATTTATAAAAACAGGAGAAGAAGATAAAAAAATACTAGGACAGTTAAGTCGCACCGAAAACGTATTTATAAATACTGAAAAACTAGAATTGGCAGGAATAAATTTATTAGAGGATGGGATTATATGAAGGCTATAATGATAACTTTCATAGCAGGAATTATTTCGCTGTCGGTGATTGCAATATATGGTAAATTAACTCGTACATCCCAAAATATAGATGTAAAAGAGTATGAGCTAAGGGATTACAACAAATACAAAATGACAATAAATGAGAAACTTATATATATATTTATTGCTGGAATTATATTGTTTGGTATAGGGTATGTGTTTTATAGAAATGTAATTTTGTCTTTAATGATAACTCCAATAGCTTTAAAATATCCTTCCATAAAAGTAAAGGAACTAATAAAAAAGCAAAAAAAAATGTTAGAAGAGCAGTTTAATGTAGCATTATATTCAATATCATCTTCATTAATAGCAGGCAAATCTGTAGAATCTTCTTTCAAAAGTGCATTAAGTGATTTGAAGCTAGTATACATTAAAGAAGATACATTTATATTAAAAGAGTTTGAATATATAATACGTAAGTTAAAGTTAAATGAGCCAATAGAAGATGTACTATTAAATTTTAAAAGCAGAGCTCATTTGGAGGATATAAGTAATTTTGTAGATGTATTTGTTATATGCAAACGTACAGGCGGAAATTTAGTAGATATTATAAAAACTACAACTGACACAATTGCTGATAAAATTCATATAAAGCAAGATATAGAGATAATGTTAGCTAAGAAAAAGTTTGAACAAAAAATATTAGGTTTTATGCCTGTTTTCTTAGTAATAATACTATCATATATGGCTCCAGGATATATGAAACCAGTATTTGATACAACAACCGGACATATTGTGATGACTATATCATTAGTAATATTCATTGCATCGTATATAGTAGCACAAAAAATAATTAACATAGAGGTGTAACGATGATTTTATTAATCATAGAATTAATATCACTGTTTGTACTGTACATGCTGTCTAAAAATAAATACAATAACATAATAGCTAGACTTGATAAAAAAGAATATCCATTAAAAGATTTACTGCCTATAGGTTTATTTGTAATGGATGCTATTAATTATAAATATAAACATAGATACGATCAATGGTTAAAACAAAAGCTATCTAATATATATACAACTACGAAAGACAATTACTATTTAAGAATTCACTTAGGAAATAAATTAACATACATGCTTGTTTTATTGCTAATTATATGCTTATTTGGTGTTGGAATGGGAGAAATTACACATACATTTATAGCTATAATGGTAATTTTATTTATAAGCGTATTTTATGCCATTGATAGGGAGTTAGATAAAAAAATAGAGGCAAGAGCAAGGAGTATAAGGCTTGATATACCAAGCTTTATGAATAATATAGCACTATTACTCAATGCAGGTATGACTTTTAATAAAGCATGGGAAAAGATTGTGCTCGATAATAAAGATAACAAAAGACCTTTATATAAAGAACTAGAATATACCTATTACCGTATTAAAGCTGGTGAAAGTTATAATGTCGCATATGAGGACTTTTCAAGAAGATGTAAGTTACCTGAGATAACAAAATTCATATCATTAGTACTCCAAAACTTAAAAAGGGGCAACGAGCAATTATCTGTTCTAATAAGGATTTTGGGCACTGAATGCTGGCAGTTAAGAAAAAATACAGCTAAAAAGCTTGGAGAAGAAGCAAGCTCAAAATTATTATTGCCTATGATGCTAATGTTCGTAGGTATATTAATAATAATGTTATTGCCAGCAGCTCTTCAGTTTCAAAATATATAAAAAACTAGGAGGAGAAATAAATGAAGAATGAAATTATGAGATTTATCAAAGAAGAAGATGGATTAGGAACAGTAGAGATTGTCATATTAATAGCTATACTAATAGGAGTAGCATTATTATTCAAAGATAAAATTATGTATATAGTTAAAAGAATGCTTGGTAAATTAGACAAAACAGCAACAGATGCTATGAACTAAAAGAATTATGGGAAGTGTAGTAGAATGGAATCTTTACTAAGTGCTAAAGGAAGCTTAACAGTAGAAGCTGCAATAGTATTTCCAGTAGTTTTATTCGTAATATTTATAATGCTTTTTATGTGTTTTATGTTATATCAAAATGCATATTTGCAAAGTATAGCTGATGATATAGCTCATATTAGTGCATCTAACTGGAACAATGTCGCTAAGTTACAAGAACACATAAATAATGACTTAAAGTGTTCATTGAGTTTATATAGTAATTCTAAATTATATTGGAATATATATGATACCAACGGAAATGACAAACTTTGTTTAATAAAGCAATATGCTAATAACTGTATGAGAATTGGCAATGTTATTGATGGCAAATTACCAGAGCAATATAGAGTGGAAATAAACTTAAAAAACTATGTTGTGTATAGAGAGATTAATGTTGTTATTAGAGATTCGTATAAATTACCATTTCGTGGATTCTGCAAATTATTTAAAATAAATGAAGTATATATGATTAGGAAGAAAGCTAAAGCAATAATAAATGATAATGCTGAGTTTTTAAGAAATGTTGATTTTATGTTAGATGTATCTGATCAATTAGGAATACTAGAAAGCTACAAGGAGACTATGCAAAAGATACGAGCTAATATGGACAAATTCTTTGATTGATATGGAGGAACGGTTCTGATGTTTTTATATAGACAAAAAGGGGCAATAACAATGTTTTTGAGCATTATACTACTAGCAGTGATGATTTTTGTGGGTGTGTTAGTAGATTATGCACGTATAAAAGTAGCTAAAATAGAAGCAAGAAGAACTGTCGGGATGTCTATTAACTCGTTACTAGCTGGATTTAATACTACTTTAAAAGAAGATTTTGGACTATTTGTGTTACATGAAAATAATAGAGAGGAATTAAAGCAAATACTAAACCATTATATGAGTAATAATTTATTGATTGACAGGAAAAATATACTTTCTAAATTTATAGATATTTATAAGTTCAAAGTAGAGGGTGTAGAAATAGAAGCTACTCATAGCATCGTAAATAGGGAAGTTATAAAAAAGCAAATTATAGAGTTTATGAAGTACAGAGCTCCAAAGGAAGTAATAAATGAATATCTTGTAAAAATTGATGGACTAAAAAAGGCCTCTGCTACAGTTAAAACATACAAAGAAAAAATGTCATTAGAAAAGTCAATAAGTGACTTAAATAAGCTTAGAGAAAGACTCTATGAGCTTGTCGGACCATCAATACCATTTGATAATCAATCGGTGAAAGTGTATAAAGAGGTCTATGGGCAAGAAGTGTATTTTATAAACAGATTTAACAATGAGAGTAGATTTAATAGAAATGCTATAAATTTTAAAAGTAAAGTTAACACATATATAAACATTATAATAGAATATCAGCAAGCTAGGTTAGAGCTTAAAGAACTAGAAATAGAGAAAGGAAAGTTAAAGGATAGTATATCTGATGAAAAAGCCAATAGAGCTCATGCAGAGGATGAAAAAGAAGAAGAAAAATATCAGGATAGAATAGATGATCTATATAATGAATTGGATGAACTAAACGAAGATATAGATAACACAGAAGATAAAATAAATAGTAAAGAAGCGGATATGAAAATTCTTTATAGCGAGATATCACAGCAACTATATTGTTTAGTAACAGATAATAGCAGATTTTATATATCAGCAAATACGTATAGTAAAGCTAATAAGCTATGTTTATTGATAGCTGATGAGATAGCTAACCAGAGCAATATAGTTAAAGGAAAGATACAAAAATATGAAGACTATTTAAGTAAAAACAAAGAAAAAATTATAGATAGTTCATATAGACAATTAAAAGAAGAAGTCAATGAATATAAAAAATTAGTACCAGAAGACAAAGAACTATCATACAACAATGGTGAATTCAAAGCAGGAATAAACTATAACATTAAGATTTTAGAAAACATAGTTGATATATTATCCCAAATTAATCCAAGTATTATATTTAGCACAAATATAGTAAGTGATGTTATGCGATTTTCTAAAATAGGAGATTTTAAAATGATTACTGACTCTATTTCAAAGGAGATATCAAACTACAAAAACAACATAAAGACTAATATTAAGCTGAATGATAGGGTTAGTATGAATGAAGCAAAGTCAGAAAGAGCTAAGCTAAAAAAGATTTCTAATAATGCAAATAAGGAAATTAATGAAGTGGAAAACAAAAAGTATGTTAATATACCAGATGATTTATATAAATTATTGCCTTCAAATAATAAATTTAATGAAAATGAAATCAAAGAAGTTTTATTTGATGAGAAAGATAAGAATTCGTATAGTGAGAGTTCATATGATTTTCTAAGTGGGTTTGAATTTGATGCGTTGATGGACGTAAGAGATAAAATATATGTAAATGAATATATAATAAATACATTTAAGAATAATGTTACATCCAAGAAGCCAGAAGAAAGTAATCTTAGAAACAAGAAAAAAAGTACTCTTGCTACTTACTTTAATGAGGCGGAGGTAGAGTATGTTTTAAATGGTAGTCAATCTGAAAAGGAAAATACAACACTTACAAATGCAAAAATAATAATGATAAGATTTGGGCTTAACAGCATACATGTTTTTACAGATGGAGAGAAAAGAGCAAAGGCAACTTCTATAGCAACTGTGATAGCAGGATGGTGGAGTGGTGGAGCTGCAGTGCCTATTGTCAGGACAGTAGTGCAGTGTGCATGGGCAATGGCTGAATCGGTGACTGATTTAAACTGCTTAAAACATGGAGAAACAGTACCAATGATAAAAACCAAGGCTAACTGGAAAACTGATTTGAAAAGTGATACTAAAGAGAAGCTTAAAGTTAATCTTAGTAAAGATGAAAATATCAATCTAGATAAGAACAAAGATGATAAAAGTTTTGGTTTAGATACTGACTATATGGATTATCTTAGATTTTTATTATTACTCCAAAGTGAAGAAAAGAGCTTATTAAGGACATTAGATTTAGTGCAGTTGAATACTAATAAGCAGGGAAATCAAGTGATATTAAAGGAATGCAATGTATGTGTTAAGACAAAAGCTACGTTAACTATAGAGAACTTATTTATGACAAGTTTATTCTTTAAGAAGGATCAGGTGTTAAAAGATAATAGGTATAGATTTGATATAGAATTATACAACTGGTATTAGGTGATGATATGAATCTTATAGATAAAAGACACAATAAAAACAAAGGATCATTAACAGTAGAGGCCGCTATAGTGCTACCAATATTTATATTTGTAATTATAACTGTAGCTATGTTTATAAAAGTAGTTTACATACAAGAATTAGTAGGACATGCACTTAAAGATTCAGTTAACGAGATGGCGTTAACAAGTTATTTGTTTAATGTTTCAGGACTATACAATCCTGATAAAAATAACAGAACTATCAAGGATATAGATGAATTTTTGAATATAAGATATCTACTAAACGGGGATATAGATGAAACAGTAGATGATATTAAGAAGCTAAATATAAAAGATATAGTAAAAAAAGAAGGCAAAGATGCCGTAGGAAACATGTTACTATCAAAATATCTTAAGAAACATGATATAGATGAACATAGGCTTAATAAGCTTGGAGCAAAGAATTTAAGTTTACGTCAATCAACCTATTTCAATGGAAATGAAGATATAGATGCAGTGTTAACTTATGAGTTTGAATTACCAGTTACATTTAAAACCTCTACAATAAAAATAACACAAAGAGCAATAGCAAGAGCATGGATGTCTGGAGGAGAAAATATTGCAATAGGCGGTAAAAATAAAGAAGATAAATATGATGATAAAGAAAGTACGATTGTCTTTGTGAGCTCAAAAGGATCAAGGTACCATCGTTACGGTTGTAATATGATATTTAAAAATATAAAAACAATTAGCAAAGAAAGTGCGATAACTAAAGGTTTTACACCATGTGAAAATTGTATAGGCAAGAGAAATGTTAAAGGCACAGTGTATGTTACCGAAGGTAATATGTTCTACGATAAGCGGTATCACATACATGGATGTATATCCATATTCAAAGATATAAGAAGCATTGAGCTTAAAAATACAACAGGGATATATTGGCCATGACTAAAATGTAAACCTCCAGTTTTGGAGAAATAATATAAAGAAGGTTAGATATATGTATTTATTAATAGTATTTATTACTCTAATATATTCATGCTTTGTAAGATATCTATTAAATAAATGGATAAATATTAGTAAAGGCAAGCTGATTTTACTACATGTTTTTTCTACTATTGTAGCATTAATATTTTATTTCAAATTTGATAAAAGCCATTCTTTTTACAAGCTTGTATTATTGTGTACTGCTTTGATGTGGATAGTAGTAGTGGACTTAGAACACAAGCTAGTTCCAAATAATATTACGTTGATACTCTTTATAGTAGGATTAGTTTTTGTATATATAAATAAAGATATTACTAAATTAATGTGTTGTGTGGTTTTAACCTTATTGTTAACCATCATATCATATATAACTAATAACGCATTTGGAATGGGGGATGTAAAACTATTAGGAGTGATGTGCTTATTTGTGGGGCTAGATGTTGTAAATATAGTGATGATTGCTTCGTTATTATGTAGTTTTTTAGTAGCAATATTTACATTTTTTAAGAAAGTAAGTAGAAAAACTGAAATAGCTTTTACGCCATTTATATATATAGCACTACTGTTAAGCATAATAGTTACGGAGGTATAAACAGTGAACCAAGAAAAAATAAAAATATCTAAAAATAAAGTCACTATGACAGTTGAAGTTGATGAAATTATATATTACCAAGTAAATATGATTAATAACAATGAAGAAACAAATATTTTACCTATGAATATTAAAGACACGTCTATAGAGTATAGTATTAATAATTTAATATCTCTAAAGGAATATATAAGTGTTAGTGAGGACGAGAGTATAAAGCTTGAGATATTACAACAAGTAATCAATGTCATAAAAAACAGTAAAGAGTTTTTGTTATATCAAAATAGTTTTATTATAAACTCTGAGTATATTTTTATTAACGAAACAAAAGACGTGATATTAGCTTATGTTCCTACAAAAATAGATAGTGACACGGTTGCTCAAATGAGAGCAATTATATTTGATTTAACAGATATTGTTTTAACTAAAGAAGAAGCTTCGCTGGATATTATATATGAGAAATTAGAGAAAAAGAAATATAAAAACCAAGATAATATATTAAAACAAAAAAACGAAATAAAAAATGAATATAAGTTAAAAAACAAAATAAAAAGGAATAGTAAAACTGATAGAAATATAATAAATAAATCAATTTTAAATACTAGAAAACAAAACAAAGAAAATAAACAAAAAAAGCAAACAAACATAAAGTTTCTAGCATTATTTCAAATACTATTGATAGTTCTAGTTTTGTTAACGCTAAATACTATTAAGAATCCAGATAGGTTGGCCTATATAGTAGTGATAATAGTAGTTATAGGGATTGATACCGTAGTATTTAGAACATATATTAAAAAAAATAATGAAGATGAATATTCTAAAAATTAACCTATACATAGGAGGGGTTATTATTTTAATTAAATATATTGAATTGTTGATTTTGTTGTCTGTATCAGTTGTGCAAGATATTAAAACATACAAAGTAAAAAATACTCTAACAATATGTTTTATGTGTATAGGAATAATTACAAACCTATATTTATGTAAAATTGAAGGACTAACTGATTCATTGTTAGGTATATTTTGTCCAATAATTATACTGTGGATTTTATTTAGATTAAGGATTTTAGGAGCAGGAGATATAAAGATATTTTCAGCTATCGGAGCTATAAATGGGGTTAGATTTGTGTTATATGCTATACTATTTTCATTTTTAGTTGGAGGGGTTATAGGTATAGTATATATGATAACCAATAAAGATATCTTAAAACGAATGAGATACTTTTATAGCTATATAAAAGCTATTATATTAACGCAAAGTGTACCCAAATATAATAAGAGCGAGTTCACTAAGTTTCCATTTTCAAGTGCTATTATAGGTGGAGTAATGGTAGGTATAATCATGGATATCAAATAATAAACAACAGAATAAAGGAGGTGGTACTTTGTTTGCAGTAATAACGAGCTCACTTTTTTATCAGCAGATTAAGAGGGTAGTTTATGATATAAATGGACAGATTGCCTTTAGTAAAGTTGATACTAATATTGATGTAGTAGAAACTCTAGGTCATATTATGAATATAAATGTGAAATATCTGATAATAGACTTGATTTCATTAGGAAATCATAGAGATTTACCTTTTGCAATAAGAGAGTATAGAATAAAAAATGAAAATACTCAGATTATAGTAATTGCTCCAAATTGCTACCCAGGCAATCAAGAGCTGTCATTAATTGTGACTATGGGGGTATATGATATTTTAAATCCGATAGATGACGAGCTTAGTAATTATGATATATATTCTGATCTGATAGATGTTATTGACAATCCAACGACTTATTCTAATGCAGTAAAATGGGATATTGGGTTAAACGGAATCTCGACAATTAATAGTGGAGATTCTCGGCAAAAAGTAGTAACAATAATAAAAGATAATATAGTTGGAACTATAGTAATTGCAGTAGCGGGTACTATGAGTAGAATTGGGACAACCCATATAGCCATTAATATAGCTAGTTTTTTAAAGAGTTTTGATGTAAAAGTTGGTATAGTAGAGCTAAATAGTTCAAAAGTATTTGAGCAAATAAAAAAATTATATATAGACGTAAAACAAATAAATAATGGTTTTATGTTAGATGGCATATTTTTTTACAGTAAAAAAGAGAAGCTTGAATTATTAGATATATTGCAGAATGATTTTAAATACCTAATATTAGATTTAGGAATATATAGTGAGTGCCAGATAGAAGAGTTTAAAAGAGCAGATGAAAAAATAATAGTAAGCGGAGTAAAGGATTGGGAGCTAGATCCTCTAGAGGAAATACTAAAAGCTAACGATGCTATACATAAGAATAAATATATTTTTAACTTTACTGATTACAAGACTTTTATGGAAATTAAAGACAATATGATAGACCTTGAATGTTACAGGGCACCATTACTAGGCAATCCATTTACAATAAATAATAAAAGCTACGATTTTAACGTACATTTACTCAGTAATATAATACCAAAACAAGATAAGAAAAAGGACAACATAAAGAAAGCTATAGAAAGCTTTATCAAGAGAGGTATGAAAAAATGAAACGCAAATCAATGCTCTACAAAAACATAATATTAGAACATAAAACCAAAAACGAGTTAAAGAAAATAGATACAACTACAAGTATAGGGATAGTAGGAGTTAGTAAAAATGTAGGAGTAACACATACGATTATTATGTTAGCGCAGTATTTATCACAGCAATTCAAAGTAGCTGTACTAGAATTAAATTATACAGGAGCGTTTAAAGAAATTTGCAGAGCAACAAGTGATGAGGAATGTTTGAATAAAACAAAATTTAATTATAAAAAAGTAGACTATTATTGGGACATAAATCTTTCAAATTTCATAGTGAATGACAAAGATCAGTACGATTTTGTATTATTAGATTTAGGAAATTATGAAAATTTAAAGGATTTTGATGAATTTATTAGAACAGATAGGAAATTAGTTATAGCTCATGGTGTAGATTGGAAGATAAGAGAAATTATTGAGTTCTATAAACGTACAGCAGATGTAGATATAAGACGAAGCTGGAGATACTGTATACCTTTTATTGGAGAAAAATATTTAAAAGATGTTAAAAGTGTAATAAATAATCCAATATACCACTTGCCATTTAGTATGAATCCATTTAAACCAAATAACGAAGTAAAAGCATTTTTTGATAAATATGTATTATAAAATCACACTAGAAAGGAGCTAGTAGAGTGGGCTTTAGCAGAAAGAAAAAAAAGATAAGGAATACAATTATAACGTTAGTATGTATATTAATGTTGCTTGCTGTAGCTTATTACGGATATATTTTAGTAAGTAAAAAAATAAATGACATTGAAACAGTATACATAGAGAAAATAGATAATTTAAAAATAGAGCATAACAAATTAAAACGGAAGGTTTTTATTCCAAGAATAGGTATGAAAAGAGGCACTATAATAAGGTCCAGTTTAGTAGAAGAGAAAGAGATATTTATAGATATAGATAAGACAAAATTAATCAATAAACAAGACATGAATAAAATGTTATTGGTAGATGTAAAAGTAGGAGAGCCTATATTCAAGAATATGGTAGCAAAAGAAAGAGTTAATAAGGGTGTTAGGGAGCAAGAGCTTAGTATGATATTCCTAAAAAGTAATTTGAAAAATGGTGATTATATTGATGTGAGAATAGTTTTTCATAATGCAGACAACTATATTGTACTAAGTAAAAAGAAAATTAGAGAAATAGATTTAGAGCAGAATACAGTGTTTTTATGGTTGGATGAAGAAGAAATATTGACTTTAAATAGTGCAATTGTAGATGCATATATAAATAAAGGTGCGAATCTGTACACAGTATCCTATGTGCAGCCTAATATACAAGAATCATCTATAGTTACTTATCCTGTTAAAGCAAATGTATTAGAGTTAATAAAGAATAACCCTAACATAGTTAATATAGCTAAAACAATACTTGATGAAGAAGTAAGGAAACAGCTAAATAAAAGATTGGTATTAACTAGCCATGAAGATATATCAAGTGTTTCAAGTGGAATAAAACAAGAAAAGAATATCCGAACAGAGAAAATAACAAAAACTAAAGAAATCATTGCTGTTGAAGAAAAAAAGCAAGAAAACAAGCAGTCAGAGAAGGAAGGGTACTTCAATGAATAGTTTTGGTTTTATAGGTACTTACAAATGTGATATCTTAAATTATTTATCAAGAATATTTAAAAGTTTAGGTAAAAATGTAGTTGTAATAGATGCAAGTTTAAAGCAAGAAATGGTAAGTTGTTTACCTTGGTCATTTAACTTAGATTATGTGTCGTTTAGAAATGTAGATTTTTATACCCATTGTTATAGCAAGACTAATTATAATAAAGTACCTATTGATGATTACGATATCGTTTTAATTGATTATGGTTTTAACGATAGCTTGATAGGAGAGATAGGCGACATTAAATCGTTGTTTATAGTAAGTGATTTTCAAAGATTTAATGTACTACACATGAAAGAATTGATAGCAGATATTAGTGGTAAACCGCAATCAGTCAGGATATATAGAGATGTAGTAAAGAGTAAAATAAATAGTAAATATATAGATAATCTTTTAAAGCTCGATGAATTTGTTGACACAATAGCTAAATACGAGTTCGATTTGTCATATGAGGATTATAAAACAAATATTGAGTTTCAATATAATGATGTATTCAAATTTAAAAAGCTTACAAAAGAATATAAGGAGATGTTTAAAGACATTATAAGTCAGTACTATCAATTTGAAAAGAAGCAAATAGATAAAGCTCTGAAATTAGCCGAAGGGGGTAATTAGCTTGCAGATTGCATTTTGGAGTGTTGTACATGGGCAGAGTTGTACAACGAGCAACATGGTAGCAATATCAATAATGACTGCATTAGATTATAGATTCAAAATTTTACTAGCACACAATCATATTGATAGAAGCACACTAGAAAGCAGTATCATAAATAGAAACTATCTAAAAAGCGATCTTATGAACTTAGCAGATACAGGCATAGATGCATTAAGTAGATTTATAAAATTCAATAAAGTTGATAAAGAAAGTATTATGAATTATACTTCATCAATACTTAAAAACAGACTTGATTTATTAATAGGTACATCAATAAAAAATAAGGAGTTTCACAAAGATAATTTAGGTAAAGTTATAGATACAATATATACTTCGGTAAATGAATATTACGATATAGTGTTTGTAGATGTCCATTCTGGGTTTAATGAAATATCAAGTAAGATATTAGATAGCTCTGATTTAGTTGTAGTTAATCTAAACCAAAATATAAATGTTATAGAAGAATTCTTTCAAAACAATAAATTTAAATTAGATAAATATATTATACTGTTAAGCATGTATGACGATAAATCACGATTTAACTATAAAATGTTGAGTAGAAAATATAGATTTAAAAATAATTTTGGAATGATTCCATATTGTAGAGAATTTGCTGATGCGTGTAATGATTCAAAGGCAGTAGATTTCTTCATGAAAAATTTAAATATTAGAAAAGATGATAGCAATTATATGTTTATAAATAAGGTTAGAGAAGCTGCAAGGTTTATACTAAAAAAAGTCAATATTGATGTTGGCCTAAAGAAGACAGGTGATTAAATTGTTGAATATAACTCTCATAGTATTGATAATTATTACTTTAGTCATTTTACTTTACAGATATTTTGGAAAATCAAAGAAATTCAGTTGCTATAACCTAAAAGAAGATAAATACAGTTTGAATACAATGACTAAATTTATAAAAGAAGTATTTAATGATATATTAAGGACTAATTTCTATGATATGAATATGACAAAGGAAGAATTTAATAAAAGAATACAAAACAGAAATCAACTTAGAAAAGCGCTTAAAAACTGTACATTTGGAGACTTAAATGCAAAAAATTATGTAAAAGCATTTATTAAGGATATATTAATAAAATCTTATCAAATTAATGAAACAAATATAAACAAAATAATAAACTTTGATAACTATAAAGAACTTCTTACTCAAGATAGATTTGACATTATGTTGTATGTATACAAGCAAAAGCATGGATATAAAGCGCTTGAATGTTTACTATTAGAAAATAATTTAGATGCACTAAAGGATACATCAGATGGGAAAAAATATGTAATAGAAACATCTGATATAAACAGGATATTTAATAAAAAAATAAAAATGACGCTAAAGTTTGATGACAAGCTAAATATTGTAGTTCAACGTATATATCAAAGATACAAAGGGTATGGTGTAGTTGATGAAATTAGAGATATGAAAATAGATGGAGTATCAGGAGGAGTGTCAGGTATTCCACCATCATTTGCAGAAAAGATAGATTTTAATGTTAGAACAAGCGATATAAAAGTGACCAAGTTTAACTATGATTCAATATGGATATTTTTTAAAGGCAAGACAATACACTTATCATTTTTATCATTTAAGTCACATAAAGAGCTTATAAGAGTGTGTAAGAACATGTACAGATATAATAACCCAGGTCAATTATCAGAGAGTAATGGTTATATGATTAACGAAATGAAAGATGGTAGTAGAGTTGTAGTTGCAAGACCACCTTTTGCAGAAAGCTGGGTATTTTTTGTAAGGAAATTTGATAGTTTAAAAAACCAACATATGGAGGAATTAATAACAGATAAAAATAGTGAGCTACCAATTAAATTCGTAGAATGGGCTATTAAAGGATGTTTAGTGACAGCCGTAACAGGTAACCAAGGGACAGGAAAAACTACTCTATTAATGTCTATAATCAAATTTATTAATCCGACATATACACTACGAATACAAGAGATGGCTTTTGAACTGCATTTGAGAAGAATATATCCTGATAGAAATATATTAACTCTTAGAGAGACCAAAACTATATCAGGGCAAGAAGGATTAGACCTTCAAAAGAAGACAGATGGAACAGTAAATATTCTAGGAGAGGTAGCAACAGCGCCAGTAGCTGCATATATGTTACAGATGTCGCAGGTTGCATCTCTATTTACGTTGTTTACACATCATGCTAAAACAGCTGAGAATCTTGTAGTAGCACTTAGAAATAATTTGCTTCAAACAGGAGCATTTACAAATGAAAGCGTAGCAGAGATACAAGTTGCTAAAGTAATAAATATTAATATCCATCTTAATAAAGATATCAATGGACATAGATATATAGAAAAAATTACAGAGATAATACCACAATTTAGTGAAAAATGTTATCCACAAGAATATAAAAAAGCTAATAATCATGAAGAAAAGATAGACTTGTTTTTAAATACTATAAACGAATATTTCCAAAGGATGACAGATAAAAAGAAATTTGATACAAGAGAGATTATTGTATGGGAAAACGGAGAGTACAAACCAAAAAATCCAATGACAAGCTACACGTATAATAAAATATGTAGACATATAGCAGTAGATGAAAAATCAGTTCTTGATGAATTTTTAATTAATATCTGGGGGAAGACATATGAGTAATATAGAGATTATTTCTATAGGGCTGGTTATAATTGCTAGCATCATAGCCATATCAATATTTCTTGCTAAAAAACAAATAAAAGTAACAAATAGTATGAAAGTTAACATAAGAGGAAATAGAGATTTTTTGTATGTTTCATATATGTATTTTAGCCAGTTTATATTGACAAGGGGATATATAAAAAGAGTTAGGAAAAGAATAGAGTTACTTGAGCTTTCGGATAGCTGGACGATTAATAGAAAAACTATGAAGTTTACATACATATTGTTAGGAATATCAACTGTTATATTTATGTTTATGATGACAATAGATTTAAGTGTTTATTATTTTATAATTTCATCTTTTGTTATATATGTAGTTCATAATCAAATCTTAAAGCTTCTAGTTGATGGTATAGAAAACAAGATATTGATGCAATTTGATGTATTTATAGGAGATGTAAGACATCATTATCACAAGCATAGTATGATAGAAGAGGCAATCTATGATTCTATAAATGACAGTGACTATGAGATATCACTACATGCAGATAAGATGTATGAAGTACTGACATCTGATGATGTAGAGGAAAGCATAGATAAATACAACGAGCTAGTACCAAATAAGTATTTTAGAACATTTTTGGCTTTGTGTTATTCAGTTCAAAAATTTGGAGATAAAGTAGTTGACGGAAGATCTTTATTTTTAACAAATCTCAATTACCTTAAACAAGAGATTAACTTAGAACATCTTAGAAGGAGTAAAATAGATTATTTATTTAAAAGTTTATCAATGATAGCAATAGCGCCTATATTTTTTATAAAAATTATTGAAACATGGGCAATAGGAAATATACCAGAGTTGATTTGTTTCTACCAAGGAGTATATGGTCTAATAATACAGGTAATATTGTTTTTAGTAGCACTAATTAGTTATCAGTTGATTAATAAAATGCAAAGTAAAACTGAGCAACGTATAGATAAAGTGACATCAAAAATAGAGAATTATTTATTAGAGATAGATTTTATATATGACAAAATTGAAAACATAATTCAAAAGAAGTATACAAGGGCACTAAAAGCAAAAGAACTTTTGAGCCTAACTGATTTCGGAGCTAGTATACACCACTATTATTTAAACAAGATACTATTAGCAACTATAGGTTTTATAATGAGCTTAATAATAGCAATAAATATACATGAAATAAAAAAAGATAACATATTAGATGTAAATGTTGATAGTATTCAAATGAACGAAGAATATATTAAAAACCTTGAGTTTGACAATGAAATAATACTACAATATGCAGATAAAAACTTAGAGTATTATGAAATAGAAAACATAATAAAAGCAAAATTAGGACATGATGATGGAATAATTATAGCAATAAAGGCAAAGCGTATTATGAATAAGATAGGACTATACAACGATAATTATTTTAGATGGTGGGAGCTGATAATATGCATAATAATAGCTTTGATATTTTACAATATACCTTACTGGATGTTGTTGTTTAGAAAGAAGATACTAAGACTCAGTATGGAAGATGAAGTAATGCAATTTCATACTATAATAATGATGCTTATTTATGTAGATCGAATAGCAGTAGAAGACATACTCCATTGGATGAGACAGTTTTCAGTGAACTTTAGAGTATCGATAGACAGGTGTATAAATGATTTTGAGTATGGTGATTTAGAGGCGCTTGATAAACTCAAAGCAGATGAATCTTTTCTGCCATTTATAAGGATCGTTGAAAACCTAGAATCAGCAAGTGACAAAATATCTATTATACAGGCGTTTGACGAACTTAAAACAGAGCGTAAATTTTACCAACAAAAGAGAAGGCAAGACAACGAAATTATAGTAAACCATAAGGGGTTATGGGGAAGACTTATAGCATTCACGCCTATGATGCTAACACTTTTATTATACACAGTATTACCATTTGTGTTGATAAGTATAGAGCAATTAACAAGTTATTCACAGGCAATAAAAGATGTATTATAAGGAGGAGTAGTTTATGGAAAATTCAGTTAAAGCAATAATAATAGGTGCTTCAATAGCAATAACAATGGTAGTAGTTTCAGTAGGTTTTTTTATACTTAGACAAGGACAAGATGTAGCAAGGAATACAAGTAAAAAGATAGCAGAAATAAATGTACAAATATCCGAATCAGAGTACACAATGTATGAAGGAACAGAGATATCTGGCTCAGAGGTAGTTAATTTACTGAATAAGCTTAAAAATGAGTATATGGGAATAAACGTGATAACTGGTAAAGATAAATCAGGAACTTGGTATATACGCAATGTAGAAATTCCTAATAAAGATAAAATAGCGTATATAGGTGAAGAATCTTCATATCGAATTTCAGATACTATAGACGAAACAAATCATAGATATATAAATCCAAACGGAAGGTTTCTAGGTGCAGTGTATCGAGATAATAATGGAAGTATAGTTGCACTAGAATTTAAGCAACGATAGATTATATGTGGGAAAATATCAATGATTTCATATATAAAATGTCAATGTGTTTATTATTTGTCTTAGGCATATCAGTTTTTTTTAGTATGTATAAGACAAGTAGTGCTACTATGAAAGACTTAGATTCTTATATTAATGATGATAGCACACTTTATGAATGTAGTTTTAAGGTAGACAGTTATAAAATTAAGGGATGTGAAATAATAGGATCTATAGTAGCAGGATTGGAAGTAGATATAGAGGTTAATGGAGTAACTATCAATAAACAAGTTAAACCAGATAAGTTTGAAAATAATACTACTGTAATAAAGACATATAGCATGATACAAATAAATGATTATTATGATGTAAACTACCAGATCAACAGCAGTGGAGTCGTTACTAAAATAATATATAGTATTAAGAAGAATTAGGTGATGTCGTGCAGTGTGGATTATTACTTTTTGGAAGCATTAAAGAACATTATTTAGTCCGTAAACAGGTGATAAATAACTAAAAACTACATGTTTTTATTTCACAAAGCATACCCAAAAGAAAGAAGGAGTGTAAATAATATGGGTAGTTCCTTTAGTAAAGTAATAGCTATAATAATAACTTGTATATTACTATTTGTTTTTCCTATGATGACACTCTTAGAAAGACAAGATGATACAAGTAGAATATACGTATTAGCACAAACTACAAAACTGGTAGATTCAGTTAGAAATTTAGGGTATATATCGACTAATATGTATAGAGAATTCTGTGAAAAGTTATATGCAACAGATAACGTATATGAGATACAAATGGAGCACTTTCACAAAAATGTTGACCCTGTATATATAGATACTACAGATAGTTCAATGTTTTGTGATGATATTAACATTAACTACATAGCTTATTACACAGAAAACATAACCAATGCGATTAATAATAGCAATAATGAAAATAAAAAATACTATTTTACAAAAGGTGATTACTTTACTGTAAAAGTTGTCAATAAAAATAAAACAATAGCAACAAGATTAAAAGATTTGGTATATAACACTTGTTTACCAAATGAAAACATAAGTATTTATTATGGAGGAATGGTCCAAAATGAAACTAACTGATTTAGCAATAATATTTGTCATATTAGCCTTTCCCTTTATCCTACTATTAAAGTTTAAAAGCAATGATATGGAATCTCTTTTATATAAAAAAACGATATTAAACCGTGTAATAGACACAGCAATAGAAGATGGAACTGCTTTACTTGTTGAAATAGGAGATGATAAAAAAATTAGATTATGTAAAAACAGGGCTGTACAATCATTTTATAATACATTATTTATAAACCTAGGTATACTTGGAGATGAAATAAACCAACAAAAAATAAAATGCTATATACCAGTGATAGCGATTATTGATTATAACGGAATATATATATTATCGAATGAAGAATATGCAGATATTCAGGATAATAAACTAATAAAACAGACATGGAAGGCTAAAAAAACATATAGTAAAGCTTCGGGTGATTATGTTGTTAATTTTACTTTAGGTAAAGAAGTAACAATAAATAATACGGCGAATGGAAAACTTTATAAAAATACATATAATAATCTAAAGGGAGTAGGCAACATTAGCTTTATTGATGATGATACTTTGTTTGAAAAGGTTAGAATGCGAACGATTATAGAAACCATAAAAAGAGAGCTTAATTATGCAATAAATAATCATAACGACATAGCAAGACAGTTTGGTATATCATATAATTTTACACTTCCAGTAATAAAAGAAGAAGATTGGTATAATACAATAAATGATGTAAGTATGTTGGTTTTTATTCAAGGTTTTCCTATGGGTATAAGAGGAAAAAAATATAATAATTTTGCACTTGGAGGTGCTAAAGTAGTTAAGCCTGTGATATACTATATACAAACAAATGCAATCTCAGGTATAAAATACTATCATAAAGGTACATGTGAAAATCTTAGAGTGTATGATATGCCAGAAAGAGACAAGATAAGCTGTGCAAAAAAGGGAGCGATACCATGTCATATATGTAAACCATAATTATTAATATGAATAATATATTATATTAATGGAACTTTTAAGTGCAGATTTCAGTCTTATATATAAGAACTTGAATAAAGGAGATGTAATTAATGAAAATGTATAGACTTATTATTTTGACTGTAATTTTAAGTTTTACGATGACATCAATAGCATTTGCACAAGGTATAGACGAATTAAGGAACATATTGAATGATAGAAGTATGTTAAAATTTAGTTTAGGAAGGTCAGAAACGCTAATAAAGAATAGTGAGTTTGAAATAAAATATAAAATTTTAACAAATAATTTACCAGCAGAAATAAATAAATGGGTAGAAGAGAATGTAAAAGCAAAAGAGACTAGTGCAGTTAAACAAATAGGAAATAAGAAATATGTTTATGTAATGCAGAAAACAAATACATCTGGGTACACACTAAATATACAAAATGTTATAGGTGTTAAAGATACATTAGTAGTTAAATACAACACTGATATACCAAAAGATGTAATGACAGCTCAAGTTATCTCATATCCACATATAGTATTTGTTGTAGAAGATAATAATGATTATAATAGAGTTTTACCGATAAAACACATAAATATAGATGAGCTTGAAATAAATAAGGATATAAAATATAAAGAAGTAGATAAATTTAGCAAAGAAATGAAAGCTTGGATTGAAGAAAACAAAGAGCTAGGTAAATTACAAGATATAAAAACAATAAAAGATAAAACGTATGTATATATAATGAAGCAAGTCAATGGTATAGGAAATAACTTAGAGATAAGTGACTTATATAGCATTGGAAGTAATCTGTTTGTAAATTACAACAATAGATGTACTCATAAAGGACATCAAAAAAAGCAAATTAATAATATATTTAAGGTAGTTGAAATTGAGGGAAAAGCCAATTATAAAAAAATATTAGCAGACTCAAATGCGGTGCTAACTGAAGATATAGAATATAAAGTTCTTCAATATGATAACTATAAGAAAGAAATAAAAACATGGGTAGAAGACAATAAAAAGAAAGCAATAATGCTTTCTAAAAAACAGATAGGTGATAAGACTTATGTATTTATTATGGGAGAAGCACCTACTTCAGGATATGCAATAAAAATTAATGACATAAATAGCAAAAACGATTCACTATTTGTTGATTACAGTATTGAGAGAATGAATAAAGATGATTTTGTATTACAGGTAATAACATATCCTTATATAGTAGTAGAAATAGAAAATAACAAAGAATATAAAAATATAATAAATACAAGTAAAAAAATACAACAAGAATATATGCTAGATGGATTTACAAATCCAGATGAAGTTAAATAATGAATATAAAATTATAAAAGTAGAGACTACTTATGAATTGAAGTAGTCTCTTTTTAAGCTTTCCGTTAAGGATGATTATGGTATAAAGCCATATATTAATGAGGGGTGAAAATAATGAAAAAAAATATATTATTAGGAGTACTAGGTCTTGTGATTTTGTTTAGTTTTGTTTGTTTTTATCAAAATCCTTTTGAAAAAAATGATAAATCCAAAGCTGAAATTGTTTCTTTTGATGGGAAAACTAATGGGGCTGACTCTTTAACGGAGTTAGAGCAAAAAGTTCCAATTATTATCAGAGGTGTCAAAATAGATGAAGTTGATGTTGAACGTGAATACTCTAAAATCGATGGCATGTTTTTAGGAGGGCATACAAAATCTAGTTTTAAAATTACTGATGTATATAAAAATAAATTAAATAATCCTAAAATAAAGGCTGACAATAATATATTAATTTACGAATACGCTATGTATGACAATAAAACAAATAAAATCTATACTATCAACGATTACAAAAATATGAAAAAAAATAATGAATACTTATTGTTTTTAAAAGAATATGACGGTATTTTTGCAACCTATGGAATAACGTTAGGGAAAGTTTCTTTAGATGAAAAAGGTAGTAAAGATATGTCTTTAAAAAGTCTTGAGCATGATTCAATTGAAAAGGAAATTGCTGATGAAGCCAGAAAAAAATATTTAGACTAAGAAACTAATTAATTTTACAACTTTACTTTGAATTAAATGAGGATAGTGTACATAAAAGGGGCTGTTGCATTAGCAAATAAAATTGCTAGTGTACAGCTTTTTTGCTTGGATGCTTTAGGGTCACAGGCTTGAAAAGTTGAGTTTCTGGATTGACATTGATTGACTGGAGTAGTAAAAAGCTTAACCAATAAAGCAACAAACAACCACAAGACCCACAAAGATTATCTAAAATAATATGGAAACTATAAACTCATGTTTGCTAAGCTATAATTTGTGTTATAATAATATCGAATTATAAGTTTTAATCCGATATATTTCGGGTTTATGTTAGGAGAGAGATAAATGAACGATTATAGCGTTTTTGATATATTAGGTCCTATAATGGTTGGACCATCTAGCTCACATACAGCAGGAGCAGCAAGATTGGGCATGATAGCAAGATGCATAGTAGGAGACAACTTTGATAATGTTGATTTTTATCTATATGGATCATTTGCAAAAACATACAAAGGACATGGTACTGATAAAGCATTAACAGCAGGAATACTAGGAATGAATCCGAGTGATACTAATTTAAAGGATTCTCTAAAAATAGCAAAAGAAAGAGGGATAAGAGTATATTTCATAAAACGTGATGATGAAGTAGACCATCCAAATACAGTTAAAATAGTAGTGCATAGTAAAGATGGGAGTACTACAGAAATAGTTGGAGAATCAATAGGTGGAGGTAATATAAATATCAAAAAGATAGATGGATATGTTGTAGAACTTACAGGAAAGCTACCAACTCTGATAATCAGACATATAGACAAAAAGGGAATGATTAGTAAAGTTTCAACAGAGTTAGCCAAAGATGGTGTAAATATAGCTACAATGAAAGTTAGTAGAACAAAAAAAGGAAATCAAGCGTCAATGATTTTAGAAGTAGATGAAAAAATAGATGATATAATAGTAAAACATTTAAATCAAATAGAAGATATTACATCAGTAAGATATATAAACCTGTAAGGAAGGAGCAAAAAAATGTTTAATTCAGGAGAAGAATTATTAAAATTGACCGATGAAAATAAATGCCAAATATCAGAAATAGTTTTACAATGTGAGAGTGAATATACAGAAGTGTCTATAAGTGATATTAAAGCAAGAATGCAAAAAACTCTAAATATAATGAAAAAATCAGCTAAGATTGGGCTTAAAGAAGATATAAAAACAGTTGGTGGCATAATAGGTGGCGATGCTAAGAGAGTGTTTGATTATACTAAAAAAGGTAAAACATTATGTGGAGAAAGCGTAAATATAGCTATCGCTAGAGCTTATTCATGTGCGGAGGTGAATGCAAGCATGGGCCAAGTATGCGCCGCACCGACAGCAGGGTCATGTGGCATAATACCAGCATCAGTATTAACAGCAGCTGAGATACTACAATCTACAGATAGTGAGATAATAGATGCATTACTAACAGCATCAGGAATAGGTATCATAATATCAAAAAATGCAACAGTTTCAGGAGCAGAAGGAGGATGTCAAGCAGAGTGTGGATCAGCAGCAGCTATGGCAGCGGGAGCTATAGTACAGTTGAGTGGAGGAACACCACAAATGTCACTACATGCGGCAGCAATAGCGCTAAAAAATATAATGGGATTGATTTGTGATCCAGTAGCAGGCTTAGTAGAAGCACCGTGTGCAAAGAGAAATGCATCAGGTGCAGTTAATGCATTAATTTGTGCTGATATGGCATTAGCTGGAGTTAAGAGTATTATACCATTTGATGAGGTAGTAGAAGCAATGTATAAAGTAGGAAGGATGTTACCTTTCGAGCTTAAAGAAACATCTCTTGGTGGTATAGCAACAACAAAAACAGGTCTTGAAATTAGCAATAAAATATTTAACAAGTAAACCTAAATTAATCACAGAAAAATAATAACTATAATGCATCCTTCTAATTACAATATATCCATCACTTTTTCACCGTACCACCAGTACGCTTTCAAAATCGATGAAATACAGTAATTTAGAAAACTACATCATATTTATCAATGTTCAATGAATAATTCAGGGTAAAGCACAAATCACATAATTTCACATATTTATTTTATATTTATTCTATAACTTTTTCATATACTAAACTCAAGGAAACAAACTTAAAATATAGGAGGATAGAAATAATGAAAAAGTTATTAATTACAGGAACACTTATAGCGTCATTAGTAGTACCAACATTTGCAGCAACAACAAATACTGAAGGTGAACAAGCAAAATCAGCTGATGGTTTAAAGCCTAAATTCAGAAACAAGATTTTTATGAAAGAAGGCATAAAATCAGGTGAATATAGAGAGTTAATGAAAAAATTAGCTAATGGTGAAATCACATTTGATGAGTTTAAGGAAGAGGTAAAGAAGATAATCCCTGAAGGCAAAAATGTAGATTTTGATAAAATTAAAGAAAAGATACAAAATATGAAAGAAGGTTTAAAATTAGGTGAGCATAGAGAATTAATGAAAAAGCTTATCGAGGGAGAGATTACTTTTGATGAATTCAAGGAAGAGTTTCAAAAACTAATTCCTGAGGGAAAAGAAGTAGATTTTGATAAAATAAAAGAAAAAGTAGAAGAGATAAAAGAAAGAAAAGCTATATATGAAGAATACTTCAAAGGTGATATTACAATCGACGAGTGCATAACAAAGCTAAAAGAAGAAGGATGTAAGATAGCAGACGATGAAAAGTTTAAGGAAGTATTAGAAATAAAGAAAAAATGCCAAAATGGAGAAATAACAAAAGAAGAAGCTAGAAAGCTTTTGCCACAAAAAGGAGATAAGAAACGAGGAGAGTTTAGAAAAAAACTAACAAAACAAATGAAAGAAATTAGAGACATATGCAGTAAGTATATGAATGGAGAGATAACAAAAGAAGAGCTAAAAGAACAGTTGACTAAGAATTCAGCTGATAATATAGATAACAAAATACAAATACTTGAGCTCAAAAAACAATTTAAAGATGGAACTATAACAAAAGAACAATTGATGGAGAAAATTAAAGAATTAGTTAAATAAAGAGAAAAAACTACATCATGATAACTCTCTTAGAAAAAAGTTGCTTTACTAATTTAGTAAAGCAACTTTTTCTTTTAAGGATTGGATAACATCATTATATTATTACCAATTTATTCATTTCCAATATTTTAATATTAGTTAATACTGTGTATATAATTATTTATTATTAAATACATAAAAACAAAATAAAAAAATGATAATAATTTATGAAGAAAAAATATCCAAAATTATAGCACCGATACTTGTATTATCTTTATCAACAACTGCTTATGTATATACTAACTTAGGAGATAGATATAAATATGCTTAAATGATAAAGATAAATATTTTATATCCATGGTTAGAGAGAATATGAAAAATGAAGAAAATATAAAAGTAAAATACTACCATGGTAAAATAAATGTAGTAGATGAAAATGATTCATTAATAGTAGCTGTGATTATAATGATGAATATTAAAAAACTGGTTGTAAATATGGTGAATAAAGATAAAATCTAAAAAAATAGGATAATTATATTCAAGGTGCATAGAGTAAATATGCACCTTTTAATTTGCAAATTAAGAGAGAATGTGGTAAAATAAATACAAATGGATAAAATTAACATTTTTGGAGACGAAATAACAAGAAATGG
Organism: Clostridiaceae bacterium M8S5; assembly: GCA_029227815.1. Taxonomy (GTDB): domain Bacteria; phylum Bacillota; class Clostridia; order Tissierellales; family MCWD3; genus Abyssisolibacter. The sequence goes on from CP118523.1 coordinate 959,732, forward strand.
CCGTACTAATTGTTTAAAGGAGGTTATTGTGTATAAATATACTAAAACTGCTATTCAAATTTCATTCTATTGTATTATCTATAATATAAACTATAATATAATTAGCAATATTTACAAAGTATTTAAAGGGATATATAATACTTTAATTTGTAATATTATAAATATATTTTTCACGCTTTTAATTTACTATATGATCTATAAATTTAATAATAAAAATTTATTTAAGTATTGTAAATTTAATAGAAAAAAAAGAAATATATCAATTTATGCTGTTGTATTAGGAATATCTATTAATATTATTGCAATTATAATGTTAAATATCATAGATATAAATACGTACAACACAGATAATTTAAAAACAATACAAAATATTATAACTGAAAATAATCTAATAGCATCAATAATCACAATAGGGATAATTATACCAATATTTGAAGAGATATTATTTAGAGGTATAGTATTTAATAAATTGAAACAATTATTCAATATAGAAATAGTTATAATATTACAAGCTTTTTTATTTGGACTATATCATGGTGAAATTGTACAGATTATTTTTACAATATTTCTTGGTTTAACACTTGGACTTACATATTACTATACAGAATCCATTTACATACCAATATTAATACATGCTAGTAACAATATTTTAAGCATAATATCAATGAAATATTTGAGCACATTTGAAATAAGTATATATGTATTATTTTTATCAGTGATGTTATCAATAGTTGTATTTATTTTTATTATTAATCAAATTAAAAAGGAAAAGCAAAATAATCAAGAAAATAAACAAATGGTTACTAGTTTATAGAAATAGAACTAGTATTATAGAATTATCTCCATAAACTTTTTATAATATGAAATATTACAAGCTATAAAAAACTATAAAAAAGCAAAAATATATATGTAAAGAAAAGCATTAGACGATTAGTTTATTGTGTATTCTTTGCAAAAAGATTATATGGAGGTAAATATGAATAACTATTCAGGAAAAAGTAAAATACAACAGTTTAAATTAAACGAAGCTAAAAAAAGAATGTACTCGGGTAAAGGAATGACAAATTCCAGTAGTATGGGTGCAATGACAAACTCTACTTATTCTGGAATGGGATCATCATTAACAAGCTCAACCTCTGTAGGTCAAGGTGAAATACAAGAAGCAAAACAAAAAATGAGCAATTCAAGTACAACGAACACTTTAAGATAATATTCATAAATATTATCTTAAAACCAAGGATAGCTCGCCATATTAAATATGGCGAGTTATTTCTTTTGTGAATACAATAAATTTTTCGATTAGTGTATTTTATGCAAATAATAAGTAAAAATATAAAAAGTTAAATATTCTGAATATTTATTTTTAGGAACATTTTAGTTACGAAGTGCATAAAAAATAATTAGACAGTAAAAAAAGGAGGGGTTATAAAAATGTGCTATTTTAATTTATTGTTTGATTGTAAAAGAGTTTGCAAAGACGATGGACTTCGTGAATATTTAAAACTAGAATACAGAAAGTAGTAAAATAAATTGCCTCCTAGTAATGTTAAAAAGGGGGCTTTTAAACTTCCTATAGAATTTTTTAAAAAATTATTATAAAAAAGCTTGCTTATATTAAATATATGTGCTACAATCGTCTATGTAGTAAAAATTAAACAAGGAGGTAGGTCGTAATGACTAACATTAATACGAATGTTAAAGTGAACAACTTAATAAAATTAAATAATACGACCTGCAACTGGTAATTTAAAGGATACTTTGATATGTTCTAGTTGCGTGGCAAACCTGCGACTATAACAGTATATTATACAATACATAAGATTAGATCTATCGCAGTAATGACTGTGATTTTTTTGTGTCATAAAATGTTTGTAGGATAATACATTAAAGTATTTCAAGTTTACTACTTAAAAACATTAAACCATTAAAGTTAAGTCGCAATAGCGATTTTTTTTAATGCAAAAATACTAAGAGAAAGAAGGTGATAGTAATGTATGAAGCACATTTAGGAGTAATCTATCAAGCGCTTTTTTTAGAGAAAAATAGAAAAAGCAATGAAGAAATTGTTAATATGAATACTGATAAATTATCAACTATTACATACAAATCTAAAGAAGATATAGGTATGATAGAGTACTTAAAGCTTGAATATAGAAGATAATTTACAAGTAAAAGACTACAAGAGATACTAACATGACTAGAAACAAAAATATTAAAAAAAGGGAGGTGATAGTAATGTATGAAGCATATTTAGGAATAGTTTGTAAAGGACTTTATTTAAAGAGAAATGGAAAAACCAATGAAAATATCGTTAAAATGAATACTGATAAATTGTCAACTTCTACATATAGAGCTAAAGAAGATGTAGGTATGAGTGAATACCTAAAGCTTGAATATAGAAGATAATTAAAAAAGTAAAAGACAATAAGAGATGGTACGTTATAAAAACAATAACTTAAAAACCAAAATAAAAAAGGGAGGTGATAGTAATGTATGAAGCGTATTTAGAAGTAATTTGTAAAGAGTTGTATTTAGAGAATGATAGAAAAAACAACGAAAACATTGTTAAAATGAATACTGATAAATTATCAACTTCCACATACAGGTCTAAAGAAGATATAGGTATGATGGAATACTTAAAGCTTGAATATAGAAGATAGTTTAAAAGTTCAAATATAAAATGACAAGGGATGGTAACATGACAAAATTAAAAAAGATTATAAGTAAATTAAAAGTTAAAAAAGAAGATATTCATAGATACTATAGATCAGGACAATCGATAAGAAGCCAAATTGTAGATAATATTATAAAAACAAATAGTTCTATAGGGTAATTATAACAATGAAAAGGGATGATAATATGAAAAAGCTAAAAAGGTTAATAGATAAGATAACAACAAGAAAAGAAGATGTTCGAGTTTTTTATAATTCAGAATATAAGCAAGTAAAAAGAAAAGACATAGTAAAAGAAATGATATTACAGCTATAATAAATACAAATAATACTGGAGGTTGATTACAATGATTAAAATTGTTAAAAAATGTATAGAAAGCGAAAAAATATTAAAAGGAATATTGATATACACAGTGGACACATAACTAACCAGCAATCTTAGTGTCATTTCACTATAAGTTTAATAATAAATAATTTGTTTTTAAATTCCAAAACACCCCTTGGGGATGTCTCTAGAGACATCCCCTTAAAAATTTCATTCAAAATGGAGGTTTTTTATTATTTATATCGAAATTGTAGATTAAGTAAAATAATTACTAGTAAAAAGGAGAATTATTATGTCTGAGAGCATAGGCAATGGACTTCATAAGCAGAAAAATATAGAAGATATTATTTCGTTGTACAAAGATAATCTACAATATGAGCTACATAAACTAAAATACGATAATAAATATATTTTAAACAATGCTTTTAACTCGAGTTATAGAGTATGGTATTACTCGACACTATATGGTGGATTAGGGTATTCACCTGCAAATTATATAAAAGGAAGTCTAAAAAAAGAACAAGGATTTGATAAAGAAATCTTTGTGACTCTAAAAACTAGAATAGATTATAATAATGAAGTAAGTTTTACTGAGGATTGTAAGCTCTACAGTATACATGAGCATCCAGTAGTAGAGGATTTACTATATATAATGAGAGAAAAAGATAAAAATATAAATAATATAGAGAAAATAATGGCTGATATAAGCTATGAAGATAGTGATTATTACAGGTACATAAATTTATTAGCAAATAAAATAACAAAAATACAAGGATTTGCTAGAATGAGTAAAGGACAGCAGCTTGAAGCTGTGCTTTCACAGGCTATAATTATAAGTAGAAATAAATTAAACGAACTTTTAGATACTGATATGTATACGGAAGATTATATGATATCAATACTTGACAATAATAAAGATGTTCAAGAGCTGAAAGTTAAGTATTTGAATGAAAAATATTGTAATAATGATTTTAAATTTGAACCACATGATATAAATGATACTGATATATTTCATAGACTAGTGCAAGAATATAAAATTAGTAGAGAGATAATAAATAGTAGAGATTTATTTGATAGAGTCTTTGATAAATATTTTACATGTGTATTCGGATGTTATCTACAGATAATATGTCCATTATACATTAATGAATATGACTTTAATAAAAATATTAAATTATATTATGCAGAACTTAACGAAGAAAATAGTAAAGCTGATATTTTATACAAAGTACCTCATTATTACAATCTAAGTGAACTAGGCAAAGAGGTAATGAGACAATATCGAACAACGCATAAAGGTGACTTGTTTTTAATGTTAGATAATACAGATGATTATCATGAAATACATGATAAAATAATAGATATTAATAGAAAAAACAACGAATTAAGAAAAGATAGTAGCGATATGATGCATTTACAAGAACCAGAAAAGGATAGTATAGAAGAAAAAATATATTGTTTTTTAATAAAAAATGAAGAAGAAATATTAAATGTAGAAATAATGGGAACACAGTCATTAGAAGATTTGCATGAATGTATATATGAGAATTTTTATTTAGAGAATACAGGAACATATTCATTTGTATTAAATAAAGATGAAGATAATGAAGTAGAATATACTACTCCTATATATGAAAGTGGATACAATAGCACAACTGATGGCATAATCAATGAACTTGATTTGACATTGTATCAGGAGTTTGTTTATACTTATGATTTTGAAGAAGAGCAAGTATTTGATATACAATTCACAGAAATAAAAGATATGGATTATGATGAGCAATATCCAGTATGCAAATAAATTGGAAAAAAGAGTGCATACATGTGTTGTTATAAATTGCTTTGTTATATTGAAATAATATGTTATAATATTAACAAACAATTAAAAGTATTATGAATTTAGTCAATACATATATACTTTATAATAAATAGCTAACATTTTATAGATGTTTGCATACAGAATCCAGTATAACTGAGGTGAAAACCATGGACAAAAACCAAACAAGAAAAGACATGCTAAAAATGAGAAGAAGTATGGCATATCAACAAGTAAAGTGCAACAGCGATAAGATTAAAAACACACTTATAAATATGGATATAATAAAATCTAGTAAGACAATAATGCTTTACCTTAGTTTTGGCAACGAAGTAGATACTTTTGAATTATTGGATTGGTGCTTAGAGAATGGTAAAAATGTAGTAGTGCCATATTGTATAGAAGAAAATAATAAAATGGTGCCATGTAAGATAACTAGCAGAAATGACTTAGAAAGAAGTCCTCTAGGTTTTTTACAACCTAAAGAGGAACTAATAGATGATATTACATATGATATCGATGTAGTTATAGTTCCAGGTGTTGCATTTGATATAAAAGGTAACAGGATAGGATTTGGAGGAGGCTATTACGATAGGTTTTTAAGTAGCCATTCTAAAGTAACTACAATAGCACTATGTCATGACTATCAGTTGATAAAAGAAGTTCAGAAAGATAAATTTGATATACCTATGAACAACATAGTAACAGAAAAGAAGAAAGTAACAATAATATAACATTATTTTAGTCAAATAATGAAAAATATTAATCAAAGTTTCACTAATATTTTGATTTTAAAAATTAACATTTTCGAAATATTTAAGAAGTATATACACACCAATACACCTTTAATAGCTGGAAATAGCTGAATCATGCTACTCCAGTATTTTTTTGCTAATGACAAGGAGTGATATTTCCCAGTGCATATTGTAAGTAGACATGATAGAATTGTCTATGTAGTATTTACATTTAATAAAATCAAAATAAACCTTGGAATATCAATATATATTAGTTATAATTAGTAATAAAAGTACTAAAATGTGTTAATAATCTCCGATAATAAGTGGAGGTTAATTATATAAAAAACTTGAGGAGGGTAATTGATGGGCTTTAAATCAGATATTGAAATTGCTCAAGAAGCAAAAATGCACGACATCAGAGAAATTGCTAAAAAAGTAGGTTTAACTGAGGATAATATTGATCTATATGGTAAATATAAAGCAAAGGTTGATTATAACTTACTAAAAAAAGGTAATGGAAAGAAAGCAAAATTGATTTTAACAACAGCTATAAACCCAACTCCAGCAGGAGAAGGTAAGACAACAACAACGATAGGAGTTGCTGATGCTTTATCAAGCTTAGGAAAATCTACAATAGTAGCATTAAGAGAGCCATCCTTAGGACCGGTTTTTGGTATTAAAGGAGGAGCTGCAGGTGGAGGATATGCTCAGGTTGTTCCAATGGAAGACATTAACCTACATTTTACAGGGGATATTCATGCAATGTCAGCAGCAAACAATTTACTAGCTGCTATGATTGATAATCATATATACCAAGGAAATAGCTTAAATATTGATCCAAGAAGAATTACTTGGAGAAGAGCAGTAGATATGAATGACAGACAATTAAGATTTATTACAGATGGATTAGGTGGAAAAGCTAATGGTATGCCAAGAGAGGATGGGTTTGATATAACAGTTGCATCAGAGATAATGGCAGCGTTTTGTTTATCAAATGACATTGCAGATTTAAAAGAAAAGATATCTAAGATAATAGTTGCATATACAAGAGAAGGAAAACCTATAACAGCAAAGGATTTAAATGCACATGGAGCAGTAGCAGCACTATTAAAAGATGCTCTAAAACCTAATTTAGTGCAGACATTGGAAAGCACACCTGCGTTTGTTCATGGTGGACCGTTTGCGAATATAGCACATGGTTGTAATTCGGTAATAGCTACAAAAATGGCAATGCATTTCGCTGATTATGTAGTTACAGAAGCAGGATTTGGTGCTGACTTAGGTGCTGAGAAATTCTTAGATATAAAATGTAGAATGGCGGATATAAAGCCAGACGCAGTAATAATAGTTGCTACAGTTAGAGCATTAAAATATAACGGTGGAGTAGCAAAAACTGATTTAAATGAAGAGAATTTAGAAGCATTAGAAAAAGGTCTACCGAACCTATTGAAGCACGTAGAGAATATAACAAAGGTATTTAAATTACCAGCTGTAGTTGCTATAAATAGATTCCCATTAGACACAGATGCAGAATTAAAATTAGTAGAAGATAAATGTAAAGAGCTAGGTGTAAATGTTGCATTATCAGAAGTATGGGCTAAAGGCTCAGAAGGTGGTCAAGCAGTAGCTAAAGAGGTGCTTAGACTAATAGAAGAGGGAGATAGTGATTTCACATATGCGTATGAACTAGACATACCTATTAAGGACAAAATAAAAAGCATAGCCCAAAAAGTATATGGTGCAGACGATGTTGATTTTACAGCAGCAGCGACTAAAAAGATCAAAGAATTAGAAAACTTAGGATTTACTAATGTACCAGTGTGTATTGCTAAGAACCAATATTCATTAACAGATGATCCTAAAAAGTTAGGGAGACCTACAGGATTTAACGTAACAGTTAGAGATGTTACAATATCAGCAGGAGCTGGATTTATAGTAGCATTAACAGGATCAATAATGAAAATGCCGGGACTTCCAAAAGTACCATCTGCTGAGAAGATTGATGTAGATGAGAATGGTGTAATAACAGGACTATTCTAACTATTAGGAGGTGTGTTTATTGGATTTTGCTAAAATGAGCTGCGAAGAATTCGTTAGAGAACTCAGTGGCAAATCAGCTGTTCCAGGAGGTGGAGGAGCTGCCGCATTAGTAGGTGCTATAGGTACAGCACTTAGTAGTATGGTATGTAATCTAACAATAGGAAAAAAGAAGTACGCTGAGTATGAAGAAGAAATAAAAACAATACTTAAAGAAGCTAGAGATATAGAGAAAGAATTGCTTAATATGATAGATGAAGATGCAGTTAACTTTTTACCACTATCAAAGGCTTATGGTATAAAAGCAAATACACCAGAAGAAAAAGAACATAAAAATGCTGTGTTGCAAAGTGCATTAAAAAGTGCATGCAGTGTACCTATAAAAATAGTAGAGACATCATATAAAGCGATAAAACTACATGAAAGGCTAGTAGATAAAGGATCAAGACTAGCCATAAGTGATGTAGGAGTAGGTGTGCAATGTCTAAGAGCTGCAATAATAAGTGGGCAATTAAACGTAACAATAAATATAAACTCAATAACAGATGAAGAATATGTTGATAAAGTTAGAAAAGAGACGACTAGGCTTGTAACAGAAGGCGTGAGAATCGCAGATGAAGTTTATAAGAAAGTTGAAGAGGTTTTAAATAAATAAAGAAAAGATTTAGAAGGGACTATGCTTGCATAGTTCTTTTTTATATGAGTTAAAATTATGTGGAAATACAAATCTAAACAAAATACAGGGAAATATTTAGAAAATCTTTATATTTTCTTTGCTGTTATTTTATAGCAATATTGTATACTGTTAAAGGTATCAAAGATCGCCTGCAAAACTCATTAAAACTTATCCAAATGGCAAATAATAGGGGGAAAATGGGATGAAGAGAATTTTGTGTTTATTTGTAACTACGTGTATGTTGTTAACTGGATGTAATTCACCAAAGATGGTAGACAGAGAGTCATCAAAGCAGATACAAGAACAGTCATCAGGACTTAATTACGAAACTATACTTTCGAAAAAAGGTGAATTGAATATTGTGAGAAAACCTAAAGCATATCATTATAGTGGTCATAAATATGCATATATGACTGAATTGCCAAAATATAATCCAGATTTGAAAGAAAGTTGGCAAGTAGATTTAAGAAGTAGAAATCTTACTAATTTAAATTTAAAGGATGAACTTGAAAATTTAATCTATGCTGATTTTAATAGCAAAACCCAATGGCCAGATAAATTACCAGAAGAGTTTGATCCTAAGTTAATAATGGAATTAGGTAAAAACCCTGGCCTAGAGATAAGAGAACTTCATAAAAAAGGAATCACAGGGAAAGGGATAGGTATCACAATTCTCGATCAGAGCTTGTTAGTTGACCATATAGAATACAAGGACCAGTTAAAATTGTATGAAGAGATTCATTGGTGTGGAGGTCTAGTTGGTATACATGGTCCAGCAGTAGCATCTATAGCAGTAGGCAAGAATGTTGGAGTAGCACCTGAGGCAAATTTATATTACATTGCTGAAGACACAGCAGAAAGAAATGAAGAAGGGGAGATTGAATATGATCTTACTTGGATAGCAAAATCAATAGATCGTATCGTAGAAATCAATAAGACTTTATCTAAAGAAGAAAAAATAAGAGTAATATCAATTTCTTTAGGAATAAATGAAAATATGAAATGTTATGAAAAAGCACTTAAATCAATTGAAAAGGCAAAGCTGGAAGGAATTTATACTATATATGTAGGCAGTGCTCCATTTAGAGGACTTGGACGTAATCCTTTAAAAAATGCAGATGACATTAAAGCGTATTCAAAAGGTGAGTACTGGAATGGCTATTATGAAAATAAAGATTTATTAGTTCCAATGGATTCTAGATGTTTTGCTAGTAATTCAGGCGATTATGATTATATGTTCAATAGAAATGGTGGTGAAAGCTGGTCAACACCATATGTTGCAGGACTATATGCACTAGCGTGTCAAGTTGACCCTGATATTACACCAGAAACTTTCTGGAAAGTAGCACTTAGTACAGGGGATACAATAACTGACAACAATAGCGAAAGTGGCAAACTTGGAAAAATAGTTAATCCAACAAAATTGATGGGAATAATAGAGCAGAACAAAAGTAATGGTTCAAAATAATTGCGTCGGAGTGTGTGAAATGTTTTCATTGTAAACAATTGTGCATTGGTAAGAAATCAAAGATAATTTTTGCAGTGCAGTAGAGAAGCTGTTTCTAATATTTAAGTAAAAGTGTTGAAGAAATAGCTCCTCTAATTTACTACTGAGACACATGTTTTGATTTTCTAGTAACTTTTGCTAAATAGAATATTTTTAAGTCTATAAAAAGTCCATAGGAAATTAGGATATTCTTTACCAATATGTAATCTATGGAGAACGGATTCTTTTTACCTCTCAAAGCATGGAGATATCTAGAACTACTATACCAGTCTATTTAACCTCATCATGTTCAGCCTATTGTTTACAACTCTCCAATCTATATTTTCAATGAAATTTTTTATGTATGTTTTTCTGTCTATACCAAAGTCGATCATATAAGCGTGTTCATAAACATCTAAAACTAATAGAGGATAAGCGTTCCAAATAGATCCTACATCATGTGAATCACAGCCAAATATATGTATTCTTTTGTCCATAGAATCAACTGCGACAACAGCCCAGCCTCTAACCGAGAGAGCTACATCAGTTAGCCTAGTATAAAAATTATCAAGTGTTTTAAAGTCTCTAACAATAAATGATAAAGCATCGCCATAAGGCTCAGTATTCAAACCAGTCATATTAGAAAAGTAAAGTTCATGTAACTTTACACCATTTAGCGAATAGCTTTCTCCGAGCTTTAAACTTCGCATATCTGAATAAGTGCTATTTGAATTGGAAAAGTTACTATTCTTAGATAAAATACTCCAAATAATATTGATTTTGTGTACATAGCCTAAGTACAATTTGTAATGCTGATCTAATTGATTTAAAGTAAAACCTTGTACAGTTTTAAAATCAAAAGATATAGGTTGAATAGTATACATAAATTTTCATCCTTTCAGGTAATTTGAGTAAATCTATTAAAACTAATCAATACTATATTATGCAATTAAAGTTATGTATATCCCACATTTAAGACTAAAATAAAAAAAGTTAAAAATTTTATTGATTAATTTTAGAAGACATATTATAATAACACTATAATTAAATTTTAGGGCAAAGGCGTCCATAATAGTGGGAATTGGTATACCCATTTATTATGGACTTTTTTTATTATTTTTTAGGAGGTAAATCATGAATAGAAATTATGACAAAGAAATGGTTTTACAAAAAGCAAAAGAGTTTGATATTGAGTTTATACATTTACAGTTCACGGACATATCAGGGGTAATGAAGAACATATCGATAACTATAGAACAGTTAGAAAAAGCTCTAGACAATGAGATTATGTTTGATGGATCGTCAATAGATGGTTTTGTTCGAATAGAAGAATCAGATATGTATCTTAGACCTGATCCAACTACATTTGTAGTATTTCCTTGGTCAACGCATGCAAGAGAGGCTAGATTGATTTGTGATGTATACAATACAGATGGAACTCCATTTGAAGGATGTCCTAGAAATACACTTAAAAGAGTACTAAAGGAAGCAGAAGAACTTGGTTATGAAATGAATGTTGGACCAGAGTGTGAATTTTTCTTATTCCATACAGATGAAAAAGGAATGCCTTCTTTAGAAACACATGATAATGCAGCATATTTTGATTTAGCACCAGTAGATTTAGGTGGAAATGCTAGAAAAGATATGATACTTACACTAAAAGAAATGGGATTTGAAATAGAGGCATCGCATCATGAATGTGCACCAGGACAGCACGAAATAGATTTTAAATATGACAATGCACTAAGAGCAGCAGATAATATAATGACATTTAAAATGGTAGTTAGAATAATAGCACAAAGACATGGATTACACGCTACATTTATGCCTAAACCAGTTCATGGTATAGCAGGTTCAGGGATGCATATAAATATGTCACTTGCACAGTTAGACGGTAAAAATGCGTTCTATGATAAGGATAACGAATTAGGGTTATCAAAAGACGCATACCATTACTTGGCAGGTGTTTTAAAGCATGCTAAAGCAATAGCATCAATCACTAACCCAACAATAAATTCATATAAGAGATTAGTACCGGGATATGAAGCACCAGTTCATATAGCATGGTCAGCTAGTAATAGAAGTCCACTAGTTAGAGTACCAGCTAAAAAAGGTCAATCAACAAGAATAGAACTTAGAAATCCAGATCCTTCAGCTAATCCATACTTAGCATTAGCAGTAGTGCTAAAAGCAGGATTAGACGGTATAAATAACGAACTTACTCCACCAGCTCCAGTAAACAGTAATGTATATCATATGGATAAAGGGGAGAGACAAGAGAATGGTATAGATAGCTTACCAGTTAACTTATATGAAGCAGTTAGATTCCTAAGGAAAGACGAAGTTATCAAAGAAGCTCTGGGTAGACATATTTATAAAAAATTCATAGATTTAGCAAAATACGAATGGGCAGAGTATTCGCAATTTGTCTCTAAGTGGGAACTAGAGAGATATTTAAAGAAATTCTAGCAAGTTAATTTTATTAATCCTAAAGATATTTTAGAATAAGTTAAAGTACTAAGCATTGAAATATACACGGTTTGAGCGTACTAATGTACGTAATTAGTCGTGTATATTTTAATAGCGCAGTTATTTGTAATTGTAGTGGCCTTTAAAACAATAGTTATATTCCTCCTTATGGCAAAATAAAATATATTAATAACAAAAAAGCCATTAGGGGGAAGTATATGAAAGATTATATTGAACAATTATTCAAGTTTTTAATAAGTAATATTAACAATGAAAACTTAGACGGGTTATTTGGGAGAAGAAGAGGTAGAAGAAGAAGTTTGATGTCAGGAACAAAAGATATTTCATTTAACCTAGACAAAAAAGGGGTATATGATGTTGAAGCAGAGCCATTTGGTGCAGGAATTTCTGTTAATTATGAATTCGTAGTAAATGATCCAAATGCAAACTATGATATTACAATTTATTCAAGTGGTGGCGGAGGTGGAGAATACAAAAAAATTCAAGTTGGTCAAAAAGTAAAGGGTGTATTGCAGACGAATAAATCAAGTAAAACAAAGTTAAAAATAATGATAAAAGCAGATAAAGCAGATGTAGTAGGGCATGCAACAATACATTATAGTGTTTAACATGAATTTTTTTCTATGGATAATTTCAGTTTAATAAAAAAGAGAGTATATTGTAATAAGAAGCTCAAAATAGTATAATAAGAATATACTTATTAATATTGAATATAATAACAAAGTCAAAACATATTTAAATATACATAGACTTTGTTTTTATATTATATACAGCTTACAAAGGTGGTTATATATTGAAAGACTACACAATTGTAGTTGGAGACAGCGATAAGAAGAATAGATTGTCTTTAGTGCAACTACTAAATAAAAACAGATATAAAGTATACGAATCTAGTGATGGAGCAGGAGTGTTAAGACTTACAAGAGCTATTATGCCTAATTTAGTTATAATAGATGTAAATATATGTGGACTTAATGCATTTGATGTTGCTCAGATAATAGAAGGAGACAATATATCGACAGTACTATTCATGACAGATAAGAGAGATAAGTTTTTTTTAGAAAAACTAGAGAATTATAAGGTATTTGCGTATCTAAGTAAACCGATCAATCCCTATCAGGTCAGCCATATCATAGAATTTGTAATAATGAACTCAGATAAAATGAGCAGACTAAATCAAAAGGTTGAAAAATTAGAGAATACAATTCAAGCTAGAAAAAAAATTGACATTGCAAAGGCAATAGTAATGAATAAATTTAATATGACAGAGGATGAAGCCTTTAAATACATGAGAAAGCAAAGTATGGATATGTGTATGAGTATGGATAAACTAGCACTTAATATAATAAAAAAGAATCAAAAAAAATAGAATACATTTTGAGGAGGTTTAATAATGCCCAGACCGATTAAATGGAGAACTATAGAATCAATGCCAAAATACAATTACTTTAAACCCATTAATATACCCATATACGATTTGGAAGAGAATATACTCAAGATTGAAGAGTATGAGTCAATAAGACTGAAAGATTATGAAGGGTTGGATCAAGAAGCATGTGCCAAAAGAATGAATGTCTCAAGACAAACTTTTCAAAGAATTTATGCAGAGGCAAAGAGAAAGGTTGCAGATAGTTTAATAAATGGTAAAGCAATATTGATTAAGGGCGGAAACTATACGCAAAACATATGCACGATAAAATGCCAAGAGTGTGACCATACATGGGAGATAAGAGTAGAAGATCTTAATGATATAGAAAGTAATAATTGTCCAGAGTGCGGTTCAAGTCAAATAAATTGCAAATATAAAGAAAAGCATAGTTTTTGTAGAAAGAGATGTCAAAATAGACATGGCAAAAACGAAGAGTGATAGGGATTTTAGGTATCTTAAAATAAAGATGGTTGTATATAAAAACTATGCAATAAAATAAATGGTGTAAGCTTCTAAAGTGATATAAATAAAAAATATCAAATAGGAGGGTACACCATTATGAGTTTTATTGCAAAAAATTCAAAAAAAAATAATATGAGAAGAAAAATGTTAGGAAGGTTGGAATAATATTATGAAGATTAAATATTATAAAATATTTTATATCTTATTTTTTTCTGTTTTTATATGTAGTTGTTCAAATAAGCAGTCAAATGCAAACGTTATGTCAGATATAAAATTGGATTCACCTATTACCATTTCCAAAACCAATATCAATCAAGATACACTAGTTTTCATAAAATTAAAGGCAGGAAGATATTATGAAGATTGGTCAGACACTGCATCAATTGGATATTATGGACGAAATTGTACTGGTAACTTTGATATAATAATAACTGATAATAAAGAGAATATATTATTTAAAAGTAGTTTGAATAGCTTTTTTTCAGAGCAAACTTTATCCTTTAATGATTTTTTCACTTTAAAATTAAATGACTATAATAATGATAATCATGTTGATTTTACACTTGGGCAATACTTCAACAGCTGTGGTACATATGAGTATAGATTATTTACAATAATAGATAATAAAATTGTTTTAATACCTGTTGAAAATAACTCTTTTTTTTCAACGTCTGACTCAGAGCGTTACTCGATTAATTTAACAAGAATAAATAAAAACGATTTTTTGGTTGATGTATATAGTAGAGAAAAAGGGAAGTATATTACTAAAAATTATTATTGGGATAGTAAACATTTTAAATATACTGAGTAACTTTATAACAAGAGTATCAAGATGACGTACAAAGAATATAGGATAATGATTATAATTTGCAGTAATCGATGTTAAAGAAGATAAAATAAAAATAATTGTATACAATATACTACAAAATATTGTATTGTAAAGTGTAAAAAAACGGTGGAAACTTTTGATACAAAAAATTATTGACATATGCCCTAAACTTGGATATAATGTAAATGAGCATATGCTAATAATAAAAAAAGAGGTGATACTATGCCAGGAAGAGATGGAACAGGGCCTTATGGAGAAGGAAAAATGACAGGAAGAGGATTTGGAGCGTGTAGTACTGAAGAGAATAATGTAAGAGAACTAAGAGGCTTTGCAGGTGGTAGAAAAAGAGGAGCTAGATGTGGTAAGGGAAGACCAAGAAGATTTTTTATGGATAGAAATAACCAACAAGACACATAGCATTGACAAGAACAAGTGACGATGGAGTTACTTGTTCTTTTTTTATTTAATTATAATAATGGCTTAGAACTGTTGTAAGCATAAGTACATATTTGATATGTTTACATAACAGGACAATAAAAGAAAGGATATATAATTTTTATTATGATAAACTTAACTCAGATAGGAGGTGTATGAATGGAATGGCTAAAGAGATTAAGTAAGGCAATTGACTATGTAGAGGATAATTTAGAAAATGAAATTTCCTATGATGAAGCAGCAAAAATCGCGTGTTGTTCTACTTATTATTTTCAAAGGATGTTTTCCTATGTAACAGGAGTTACTTTATCAGAGTATATACGCCGTAGAAGAATGACCTCAGCAGCTTTTGATTTACAAAGTAGCGATATGAAGGTCATGGATATTGGGTTAAAGTATGGCTATGAATCACCTACATCATTTAATCGGGCATTTCAAAGTGTTCATGGAATCTCCCCATCCGTTGCTCGATTGCAAGGAACATTACTAAATGCTTATTTGCCAATAAGTTTTTCTGTTACTATTACAGGGGATGAAAACATGAAATACATGATTGAAACAAAGAAAGCAATGAGAGTTGTTGGGGTTAGAGTCCAGCTACAAAATGATATGGAACAAAACCAAAAGATTGTACCTATGCTATGGGATGAAGTTTTAAACAATAATAGGTTTGAGGAAATATGTGAGTTGAGAAACAATGATGCAAATGCTGTCTTTGGAATTACGGTATATGAAAATCAGAATAACATTTATTATTACATTGCAGTTCAAAGCGATAAGCCAGTGCCACAAGGAATGGTGGAGTTAGAGATAGCATCAGCTACATGGGTAGTTTTTGAGAATGATGGATTGTTTAAAGAATCAGTTCAAAATATATTTAAGCGATTTTTAACCCAGTGGTTACCTTTCTCGGACTATGAATACGCAGGTTTACCTGATATAGAGGTGTATCCAATTAAAAAGAAATCAAAAAGAGGGCAAGTTCAAGTTTGGATTGCAATAAAAAAAGAGGTGAATAATATATGAATTGCCAAATAGAAATTAAAAACATAGAGTCTATTCGAGTAGCATATACGAAATATAAAGGGATCTCAACAAAAGTAAATAATGTTTTTCCAAATGTATTTAAAGCAATAAAAGGAAAAGCAAATGGCGCACCTTTTTGTTGTTTTTATAAAATGAATAAGGAGACCAAGATAGGGGATATGGAGTTATGTGTTCCTACTGACCAAAAACCAATAAGAGAAGGTGTTTTTGTAAAAGATATACCAAGTATAAAAGCTGTTTGCATTACACATGTTGGATCATATGAAACTTTGTATACTTCATACGAAAAAATCGAGAAATATGCAAAGGAAAACAATCTTAATATAGGATTTCCATTTAGAGAGGTTTATATAAAGGGACCAGGTATGATATTGAAAGGAAATCCTAATAAGTATATTACTGAAATCCAATTTCCTATAATAGAGGTAGAGTAGAATGTATGCAATTGAAGTAAATAAACTAGTTAAACAATACAAAAATGGAGTGAGAGCTTTAGATGAATTAAGCTTAAAAGTTAAACGTGGTGAAATATTTTCATTATTAGGGGCAAATGGTGCAGGTAAATCAACTTTAATTAATATATTAACCACTTATTATGCTCCAACAGCAGGGTCAGTTATAGTGCTAGGTAAAAATTTATCTGAAGAACCAGCATGGATAAGAGCTAATATAGCGTGTGTTGCACAAAATGTATCCATTGATGAGCATTTATCACTTATGGAAAACATGATATTTCAAAGTAGTCTATATAAAATAAATAAATCTAAGGCAAAAAAGAGGATTGATAATTTAATTGAGAGTTTTGGATTATCAAAGTACTTAAAATATCCAGTGGCTGTATATTCAGGTGGTGTCAAAAGACGATTAGATATAGCTATGAATATGGTTTCACATCCTCAAATATTATTCTTAGATGAGCCAACAGTGGGTATGGATATTAGTTCTAGGAAGGCAATGTGGGAAACTGTAGAAAAGATTCGGGATGAATTTAAAACAACTGTTTTTATGACTACACATTATTTAGAAGAAGCTGATCAGCTAAGTGACACTATTTGTATTATAAAGGAAGGTAAAGAAATAGTAAGGGCGGCACCTTTAGATTTACGACAATTCACTAAACAAGATGTATTAAAAATAGGCTTTTCTAATGTAAAACAGGCAAAATGTTGTAAGAGTAAGCTTTCAAACATGCAAATATCTTTAGCACCTAGTATTAGCGAAAACTCAGTGCTAGTGGATATTACAAAGGATAGAAGTTTATTTAAAAGTATAAACCAATGGTTATTACAAAATAATATTTGCTTTGAATCGATAGAGATAAAAAGACCTGATTTGAATGATGTATTCTTAAAATTTACAGATGGGGAAAGGAGGTAACAGATGGAAACAACGATAAGTATACTATGGAGAAACACCAAATGGCGTTTTCAAAATCCTATTTCCATTTTCATTACGGTCGTGCAGCCTCTTATATGGTTAGTATTATATAGCATGGTAGCGAAGCAATCGATGCAGACTAATTTAGGAGTTAACTATACTTCTTTTATTCTTCCAGGTATAATGGTGTTGGTAATATTAGCTTGTTGTAGTAGTGGTGGATATTTGAACTTTATTATGAAGTCAAAAGGAAGCTTTTATAGGATATTAATTGCGCCTGTGAATCGAAGATCTATAGTTTTAGGACAAATGCTTGAGTCTGTACTACTCTCATTTATTGAAATAACCATTATGTTATTATTAGCAATGTTGATGTCAGTAAAAATTTCATCAGGATTTATGGGGATGTTATTTATTGTACCTATTGTTTTACTTGCGGCACTTTTTATGTCGGGGATATCGTATGCTATAAGTCTTTATTTGCCTAACGAAGCTATATACGAGACTATTATGAAT
The DNA here is from genome assembly GCA_029227815.1 of Clostridiaceae bacterium M8S5. GTDB lineage: Bacteria > Bacillota > Clostridia > Tissierellales > MCWD3 > Abyssisolibacter. The sequence goes on from CP118523.1 coordinate 978,066, forward strand.
ATTATAGTGCTTTCAGTTTTTTTCACTAGTTCATCTCTGTTTCCTATGAACAACATATCAGGTAAATTCAAAATTATAGTAATGATGAATCCGTTTACATACGTAATAAATGTTCTAAGAGGGTTGATTTTAGACAATCAGATAGATTACTATAATATATTAATTGTAATAGGGTTATTTGCAATTCTTAGTTTGGGTAGTTTTTCATTAGCTATTTATAGACTTAAGAAATTAACAGTTAACTAAGTAGTCGTATTCTAATGAAATCAATACTAGAAGTATTATTTAAGAAAATTTAAGGAATATCTTACAGATATCCCTTAGGTTGACGACAAAGTCATCTAAATAGCAGACTGTAATAAGAGTTCAATTTCAAGGCGTGTTAAAATTGAGTAGCAGAGCTTACTTAGAGGTAAGTGAGCAACAGAAATTTTAACAACAACGCAGAAATTGGGCTTTTGTCTACAGTCTAAGGGATATCTTAGAGATATCTCTTTCTTTTCTTTTAGAAATATTGATTGTATATAACATTTCAGATTATATATAAACAATTCAATCAAATTCCTTTGAGGTGTCTGTGTGATATATGATGCAATTATATTTATAAAGAATTATAGCATATGATAAAAATATTATAATATTTATGTTAAAATTAATTGACAAAATATATATCATTCTATATAATGATTAAATCACGTAATTATATAACATATCACAGTCAATTCCAAAGCAATTATCAATCTATCAGAACAATTAACCCTTTATAAAATAAAATACGAAGTTTCACTGATTGCCTAATATAAGTGATATGTATATGTTTTTTGTTTATGAGTAAACTTAGTTAGGATTGGAGGGTTTCTATGATTAAAAAATTTATATCTTATTACAAACCTCATTTAAGGTTGTTTGCAATAGATATGACAGCGGCAACGTTAATAGCAGTTATTGACTTGTTTTTCCCAATAATATCAAGAAATATTTTAAATGACTACATACCAAGTGGAAAACTTAGAGCTGTCTATATCTCAGTGGCTGTACTACTTGTATTATACGTACTCAAAGCCATATTTACTTACGTAATTGATTATTGGGGACATGTTGTTGGTATTAGAATGGAATTTGATATGAGAAGAGATTTATTTTCTCACATACAAACATTATCATTTAGCTATTTTGATAATACCAGAACAGGTCATATAATGTCTAGACTAGTAAATGATTTAAGAGAAGTATCTGAATTAGCACATCACGGACCAGAAGACTTATTTTTATCAGCATTATTGCTAGTAGGTTCATTTTGCGTATTAATTACAATACAGTGGCAACTTACATTAGCAGTATATGTATTTGTACCTATAATGCTGTGGTTTACTATTAGTAGAAGGAGCAAAATGTCAAAAGCCTTTAAAAATGTTAAAAAACGAGTTGCAATAGTAAACTCAAATATTGAAAATAGTATTTCAGGTATAAGAGTTGCAAAATCATATACAAACGAAGAGCATGAGTTAGATAAATTTGACAAAGGCAATTATGAGTTTAAAGAATCTAGAGAAGAAGCTTTTAAATATATGGCAGAATTGACGTCTGGAATGAACTTTTTTATGAGCTTGTTTAGAATCATAGTTATTGGACTTGGAGGAACCTTGATATATTATAATAAAATGAATTATGGTGACTTAGTAGCATTCTTATTATATATTCAATTTTTCCTACAACCAATTAAGAAGTTGACACAGTTCACACAGCAATATGAAGCAGGGATGGCAGGATTTGAAAGATTTTATGAGGTTATAAATTTGAAACCAGAAATAAAGAACTCTGATAATCCGGTGGTGTTAGAAAATGTTAAAGGTGATATCAAATTTGAAAATATTAAATTTTCCTATAATGACAATGAATCAATATTAGCTAATATAAACCTTGATATAAAGAGTGGAAAAACTTTAGCGTTAGTAGGGCCGTCGGGTGGTGGAAAATCTACAATGTGTCATCTTATACCTAGATTTTATGATGTTAGTGAAGGTAAAATTAGCTTAGATGGAGTGGATATAAAAGATATCGACTTAAAGGTTTTAAGAAGTAATATTGGACTAGTACAACAAGATGTGTTTTTGTTTTCAGGCACGATAAGAGAAAATATACTATATGGAAAACCATATGCAACAGATGATGAAATATTAGAAGCTGCTAAGAAAGCAGATATACATGATTATATTAGTTCATTGCCAAATGGCTATGATACGTATATAGGAGAAAAAGGTATAAGGCTATCAGGAGGACAGAAACAAAGAATATCTATAGCCAGAGTATTTTTAAAGAATCCACCTATATTAATATTGGATGAAGCTACTTCGGCATTAGACAATGAAACAGAGATTAAGATTCAAAATGCATTAGAAAAGCTAGCAAAAGGAAGAACAACGCTAGTGATAGCACATAGATTATCTACAATAAAAAATGCGGATGAGATAGTTGTAATAACTAATGAAGGTATTGTAGAATCTGGTAACCATGAAGAACTAGTACAAAACAAAGGATTGTATGAGAACTTATACAATCTACAATTTAAAGGATATATACCAGACGAGATAGCTTAAGTAAAAACATATACTTCAGTAATCACATATCACACAATCGAATATTTTACATAGAATGATATTGTATAAATATTTTATAAGTGAGGTGTGATAAGTGGATTACAATATGCAATATCCTGAGATATACTATAGAATACATCCAAATGTAGTACAGTGTATTATGAGATATTCATCATCATATGATATGTTAAATCAGATGCCAGAAGAAGACTTGGTAGAGGTTATGATAGATGAAATATATAATGAAGTCATTAGAGAGTACCCTGAGATTAATAAAGACCTTAGAGAACAAAGGAGTGTAGTAAGAACAAAATATGCTCAGAACCGCCCATATTATGGAAGAAAAAAATTACTTAAAGATATAATATCTATCATACTGATTGGAGAATTGTTGTATAGAAGAAGACCTAATATGTTTGGTGGATACCACAATCCTTTCGGAGGATTTATGTATTAGATTGTAAACATAATTTATGTAAAAAGATTGCAGTAATTTATATGCAATCTTTTTTATTTGCTAAAATGTTAAGAAAATGTAAATATTCAAATAACACAATATAGTAATTTATTGATACGGTTAACATATTTTTAAAAACACCACTTATTATAATATAATTTTATAATACTTAATATAACATCCTCATTATTAATTAGATAAAAATTTTTCAGCATAAATACATTAATTTACAAAAAAAAATCGAATAAAATAGTCCTTTGGAATCAAAAATTAGTTTACCATAATTATACAATGAGTCGTCAAAGGGCATCTATAACAAGTAAAATAATTAATGTAATCAAATATTTGCACGGTGCAAAAAATATTGCTTATTTACAAAATAAAAGGGGTGCTATACAATATATATGTATTTTGCGAAGGAAAACCACAATATAAAGGGGTTGTATGAATGATAACAAGAGTCCAGAAAAGAAATGGTGATATTGTAGACTTTAACTTAGATAAGATTAGAAATGCAATTTTTTCAGCAGCAAAATCAGTTGGTGGAAACGATAAAGAAGAAGCTAAAAGATTAACTGATATGGTGAAAAATATACTTGACGAAGCATTTGGAGTAGGAGTACCATCAGTTGAAGATATACAAGATATAGTAGAAAAGGTACTAATAGAAGAAGGGCATGCTAAAACTGCTAAAGCTTATATAATATATAGAAGAAAACATGACGAAATAAGAGAAAACAAGAACTTATTTATGGATGCAGAAATTATGATTGATGAGTATGTATCATATGATGATTGGAGAATAAACGAAAATGCGAATATGGGGTTTAGCTTACAAGGATTAAACAATCATATAGTTGATTCGATTACTCAGAAATATTGGTTAAACAAAATTTATACAAAAGAATTAAGAGATGCTCATATTAATGGAGATCTTCATATACATGACTTAGGATTACTAGCACCTTATTGTTGTGGATGGGATTTAGAATCAATATTAAACAACGGATTTAAAGGAGCTAAAGGCAAACTACAATCCAAGCCACCAAAGCATCTAAGAGCATTTTTAGGGCAAATAGTAAATTGGCTTTATACCCTACAAGGAGAATCGGCAGGAGCACAAGCAGTAAGTTCATTAGATACATATGTAGCTCCATTTATATATTATGATAATTTAAGCTACGAGGATGTAAAAAAATCAGTAGAAAGCTTTATATATAATTTAAATGTACCAACTAGAGTTGGATTTCAGACGCCATTTACAAATGTAACGTTAGATATTGTATGTCATCCTATGCTTAAGAAGCAACCAGTTACAATAGGCGGAAAGAAAATGGATAAGGTATATGGGGATTTCGGGGAACAAATGGATATGTTTAATAAAGCATTTTGTCAAGTAATGATGGAAGGTGATGGTGCAGGTAGAAGCTTTAGTTTCCCAATACCTACAATAAACATCACTAAAGATTTTCCTTGGGATTCCGAAATATCAAACCATATTATGGAGATGACTAGAAAGTTTGGGACACCGTATTTTGCCAATTTTGTAAATAGCGAGTTAGATCCAGAAGATGTAAGAAGCATGTGTTGTAGGCTTCGTTTAGATAATAGAGAGTTAAGAAGAAGAGGAGGAGGGTTATTTGGAGCTAATCCTCTCACAGGGTCAATTAATGTTGTAACGCTAAATATGGGTAGAATAGGCTACCTTTCCAACTCTATAGAAGAATTTAAACGTAGAGTAAGAAATTTGATGGAGAAAGCAAAGCAGATTTGTGAATTGAAACGAGTTACACTAGAAAAATACATGGATTCAGGATTATATCCATACTCAAGGTTTTACTTACAAGGAGTTAAAGATTCACAAGGCGGATATTACAAAAACCACTTTAGTACAATAGGTCTAAATGGTATGAATGAAGCATGTTTGAACCTATTAGATGAAGATATAACATCCGAGGAAGGGCAAGAGTTTGCGATTGAAATAATGAAATTTATGAATAGAGTCATTCAAATATTCCAAGAAGAAACAGGCAGTCTTTGGAATTTAGAGGCTTCTCCAGCAGAAGGAGCGGCTTATAGATTTGCTAGAATGGATAAGAGAATGTATCCAAAAATCATTACACAAGGAGATAAAGAGCCTTATTATACAAACTCAACTCAATTGCCAGTAGGACATACAAAAGATATCTTTGAAGCGATAGAACTACAAGAAAATCTTCAGACACTTTATACAGGAGGAACAGTGTTTCATGGTTTTATGGGAGAAGAAATCAGTAGTAAACAGACAGTTAAGCTATTAATACAAAGATGCTTTGAAAATAGTCGTATTCCGTATTTGACGATAACACCGACATATAGTATTTGTAATGAGCATGGATATCTAAGTGGTAATCAATCGATATGTCCAAAATGTGGCAAGAATACAGAAGTATGGACACGAGTAGTTGGTTTCCATAGACCAGTTCAATCATGGAACAAAGGCAAGAAAGAAGAATTTATCGACAGAGTTGAATTTGATGCTAAAGTTAGTTTAAATAAAAGAGAAAAAGAAAGAGCACTGGCATAGTATGATTTTTAGTGGACACATAAAGAGTTCATTTATAGATTATCCTGATGCAATATCTACAGTATTCTTTGTTAAGGGATGTAATTTTAGATGTGATTATTGTCATAACTCAGAGCTTTTAGGCGATTGGGATATAGAATATGATGAGAGATACGTATTTGATTATTTAAATAGTAGAAAGAAGTATATTGATGCAGTTTGTTTATCAGGAGGAGAAATAACGCTATATCCTGAGGTATTAGACTTTTTAAAAAAGGTAAAACAGTTAGGTTTTTTAACAAAGATAGACACAAATGGTACAAATCCAGAGTTAATAAAAAAGATATTGTCAAAGAAGTGTTTAGATTATATTGCAATGGATGTGAAAGCACCAATACACAAATATGAAACAATAGCCAACAAAAATATAAAAATAGAAGATATAATAAATAGCATAGAAATAATAAAGAACTCTGAGGTAGATTACGAATTTAGAACCACTGTTTGTAGAGAGCTACTCAGTGAAAAAGATATTATAGACATAGCAGAACATATTAGAGGTGCTAAAAAATATGTGTTGCAAAATTTTAGAGATAGTGAAAGTGTTTTAATAGGAAAAGAAAAACTAAATCCTTACAAAGACAAAGAGTTACTTAGTATAAAAGACAAAATAAAGCATCATTTTAATACATTGATAATAAGATAAAACAAAAATTATTGACAGAACGATTAGTTTAGTCAATAATTTTTTTCTTATAAAACTAATGTAAAAACATTATATTTTTTAACAATAATAGAAAAAAACAATAAAAATAAAGGGAAATAATGGTATGTAGAGAAATATATTATTAACTACAATTATAAAATATAATAGGGAGATTATTAAAATGAGAATTATGGAAATATTTAATGATTTTAAAAAGAGTTCTACACATTCTTTTTTTAGCATTAATTTATTTGAAACATTTCAAAACACAGTTAAATTTATGGTGCCATTATTAACAATACTAGTCTTTATGTACTTCTCAATTCCTAAGTCTAATTTAATAATTAATATTATAGTAGTAGCAATGGCTTATATATTTGTTGGGCTAACATCTATAGAGTCATTTAGGACTAACTTTGAAAAGGATTTTATTCATGTTCTAAATAATAATGCAAACTATATATGGATACTCGATTTAGGACAACAAAAAATCAAGATATTTTATAGACATGCTGATTATTTTGCAGATTCACAGATTGGATATGTAGAAACATTAAATGACTTATTATTTTTAGTTCACCCTGATGATAGATATATAATTACCGATTTAATTGAAAATAATCTAAAGTTTGTTGATGAATACTTTGAAATAGATATAAGAATAAAGGGTTACGGAAATAGTTGGAAGCAATCTAGAGTAAAAGGCTCACTAAAAAGAGATAATACTATAGAATCACAATTTCTTTATGGATATGCGTATATCACTATAGATGAAGATGAGAGGTTACTTTTAGATAGCGAAAAAAATATTAAAAAGATAATAGATAAAATCAGCAATAACTACACAATAATAGAAATAAACAAAGACGGAACATTTGGCAAACATCTATATGCGAATGAAGATTTGACAAAAATGCTCAATTGCACAAGTGAAGAATTAACTAGCAAGACACCTTATGAGGTATGTTTAAATAAAGATTTAGTAAGAAAATTAGAGTCCAGTAAAGAAAATGAAGAAGTAACACATTCATTTTTATGTGGTAAGGGTAATACTAGGCATGTGATTTTAAAGAAAGATAATGCTCATATAAATGGCAAAAAGGTTGCTATAATACGTTCAAAAGATATAACAAATATAAAAAATATAGAGTTAGATATCAAAAAGAGCGAAGAAATGTATAGGATATTCTTTGAAATATTACCAGATGCTATATTTGCTACAGAAAATGGTGTAATAACATATGTGAATCCAGCTGGAGTTAAAATGCTAAAATCAAACAACAGAGAAGAAATATTAAGTAGAAATTTACTTTCATTTATACAACCCGATTATCATGATAAATTAAGAGATTTAAAGGAAAAGAAAGAGAGCAATTATATAGAAGTGCTGTTAACATGTGACGATGGACAACAAAGAAATGTAGAAATTGCTTATTCAACATTTGTAGATGATATTTCTAATGCTAAGACAGTGGTGATTATTAGAGATATAACTAAATACGTCGAAGCACAAGAAAAAATGAAAGTAATAATAGAGAAGAATGCTGATTTAGTATCTCAGATAATAAGGGACTACAAATTAAAGGAAGAGCTATTTTCAAATTTATCACATGATTTCAAAACTCCACTTAATATTATACTTGGAGTGGTGCAATTATTACGTAAATTCTATGAAGATACATGTGTATGTGATGAAGAAAAAATTAAAAGATATTTGTCTATAATGAACCAAAACTGCTTTAGATTATTGAGGTTGATTAATAATTTAACAGATTTAGTTAAAAGTGATACAGGATATCTAAATCTTAACCTTGAAAGTATAGATATAGTAATGCTTGTAGAAGATTTAGTAACATCAGTAGTAGAATTTGTTGAGAACAAAGGTATAGAGATAGTATTTGATACAAATGTTGAAGAGAAAATAGTATCAGTAGACGTAGAAAAGATAGAGAGAACCATATTAAATCTACTTTCAAATGCAATCAAAAATTGTAAATCAGGTGACATGATAACAGTTAGTTTAGAATGTACAGAAGAAAGTATAAAAATAATGGTTAAGGATACAGGTTCAGGGATACCAAAAGAAAAGCTAAATCATATATTTGAGAGATTTACTAGATTCAATAAAACTGGAAGGGAAAGTATCGCTGGTAGTGGAATAGGTCTTACACTAGTAAAATCATTTATTGATATACACAACGGAAAAATTAGTGTAGAAAGTGAGGTAAACGTAGGAACAACATTTTATATTGAAATTCCATATAATCAGAGTAAGGTTAAGTATGAAGTTGAAAATATAAAACTAAAAGATCCGAGTATAGTGGCAGAAAGGATAAACCATGAGTTATCCGATATTTATTGCAATTAATAATTTATTAGTCCATTAAATCTCCTGCATTATAGAAGGGGCTGTATGAAGACATGTGATACAATATGGCCCCTATTAAAAAATGACCATTTAAATAGGTCATTTTTTTAATTAGATTATTTTTTTGTTATAAACCTTTTTTCAATAATTGAAACAAATTTATACATAAGAGAAGCTAAAATAGCAAGAATAATAACACTTAGCATAACTAGATCCATCTTAAAAACTTGACTTCCATAAACAATTAGATAACCTATACCACCCTTAGAAACAAGGAATTCACCTACTATTACACCAACCCAAGAAAGTCCAATGTTTATCTTAAGACAGTTTATAATAGAAGGTATACTTGATGGAAATACAGCTAACTTAAATACTTGGTACTTAGAAGCACCAAAAGTATAGAGCATTTTAATGATATTTTCATCCACTTGTATAAATGCATTATATACATTCATTATTGTAACAATAATAGAAATAGAAATTGCAGTTACAATTATACCAGTATAACCAGCTCCAACCCACAGTATAATAATAGGTGCTAGAGCGGTTTTAGGTAAACTGTTAAAAACAACAAGGTATGGATCTAAGACCTTTGACGCAAAAGACGAAGTCCATAGACCTATAGCAATCAAAATACCTAAAATTGTACCAATAGTAAAACCTGCTATATTTTCTAATAAAGATATACATATATGATTAATTAGTGACCCTTGATTAAATAATCGTATCATAAGCTTTATAATAGCAGAGGGGTAACTAGTCATAAATGTATCCATTATACCAAATGAAGCAGCTAATTGCCAATAAGCGATGATAGCTATGAGTATAATCAATTGTGTAAAAAGTATTATTTTTTTTCTTCTATTGTGCTTTTTGACAAAATCAATGTGTTCTTTAGAGTATTGTTTATTATCTGACATGAACATCTAGCTCCTTCCATATTTTATTGAAATAATATTTAAACTCTGGAGCTTCTCTACTATTAAGAGGTGTTCTTATGTCATTAGGACAAGTCAAGTTAATTGTTACAATATCCTTAATACTAGCAGGTCTATTACTTAGAACAATTATTCTATCTGCTAAACTAACAGCTTCAGAGATATCATGAGTGACCATAAGAGCTGTTTTATTTTCTTTTTTAAGAATAATGCCTATTTCATCAGCAATAGCTAACCTAGTTTGATAGTCAAGCGCTGAGAAAGGTTCATCTAATAGTAGAAAATCAGGTCGTGTTACTAGAGTTCTAATCAATGCCACACGTTGTCGCATACCACCTGACAGTTGACTAGGAAAGCAGTTTATAAAATCACCAAGACCATACGTAAAAAGGAGCTTTTTTGCATAGCTAATATTTTCATCAGTTACTTTGTGTTGTATTTCCAGCCCAATTAACGTATTTTTTAAGATGGTCCTCCATTCAAATAGATAATCTTTCTGAAACATATATCCTACCTTTTTGTGCATTTGGATATTGCCAAAAGATGGTGATAGTAGTCCAGATATTAGTGATAAAAGCGTTGATTTACCACAACCACTAGGACCAACAATAACTACAACTTCCCCTTCAAAAACATCAAAATTTATGTTTTTAAGTACATATATTTCATCTTCTAAAGTTTGATATGACATAGATAAATTTATAACTTCTAAAGCCTTATTCATGTTCTCCTCCTAAAGTTTAAGTTTTAATATGTATTAGAAGGTTTAAGATATTATATGAATTGAGATTGTTTATTGAGACCCAGACTGCAGAAAAAAATCCAATTTCTGCGTTGTTATAAAAATTTCCGTTGCTTACTTATCTCTAAAATAAGCTCCGCCATTCAATTTTGATACGCCTTGAACTTGTATCTTTACTACAATCTGTTCGACTGCAGAAAAAAATCCAATCTGTGTTGTTAAAATTTTTACTATATACTTATCTCTATAAACTTAAAGAACTGTCTATTTAGACAGTTCCTCAGACTGTAGAAAAAAGCCCAATTTCTGCGTTGTAGCTAAAATTTCCGTTGCTCACTTACCTCTAAGTAAGCTCTGCTACTCAATTTTAACACGCCTTGATATTGAACTTTTACTACAGTCTGCTATTTAGATGACTTTGTCATCAACCTAAGGAACTGTCTATTTAGACAGTTCCTTAAGTTTAGGATGTTAGATAAGCTCTAAACATCCATATATTTTTTTCATAGAATCCCATTGAATCACCTATAAGTGTAGTTGTATATTCGTCATTTATTTCTCCAGCTATTTTTGCGATATGGCGTACTTGCTCATTTAACATTTCAAAATCACAGATTAGATCTCTTGCTATGCATGGAGCGCTATGGTTGACACTATTTGCTTCTCTAATACAGCTCATAACAAGTGCATTTCTAAGAGATGCAACAGGTTTATAACCAAGCATTAATATACGCTCAGCATAGAGATCTATTTCTTCACCTAAAGTTTCATATAATTCATCAAGCTTTTTATGAAAATCAAAGAAATTTCGACCAACAACATTCCAATGATAATTTCTAATTTTTAAATTCAAAACATGCAAGTTAGCAAGATATTTATTCATAAGGCAAGCAGTTTGATATTTAATAGCTTCAATATTATGAGGCATAAAATCAACTTCCTTTCAAAAACTGTTGCTATACTATAGTATATTTAGTGTGAAGTTAAAATGTACATGTTATTATATTTATGTGTTATAATAAAGTAATCTAAATTGTTTAGGAGGAATATTCATGAGAGAATCGGCTATGAATCAACTACGCAAATATGTGAGTGCAGATAGCCTAATGAAGCATAGCTTAGCAGTAGAAGCTTCAATGAGAGGATATGCAAAAAAATTTGGAGAAGATGTTGAGCGATGGGGGGCTTGTGGCCTATTGCATGATATTGACTTTGAAAAACATCCAAAAGAACATCCATTAATAGGGATAGAAATATTAAAAGAATTAGGATATGATGACGAATTCATAATGGCAGTAAAAGGGCACTCTGATGATACAAATACACCAAGAGAAACAAAATTAGCAAAGACATTATATGCAGTAGATGAATTATCAAGCTTTATAATAGCATGTGTATTAGTTAGGCCAACCAAATTTGAGGGATTAAAAATAAAATCCATCAAGAAGAAATTGAAAGACAAAGCATTTGCAAGAGCAGTTGATAGAGAGCAAATAAAAAGATCAGCAGAGGAATTGGGTGTAGATTTAAACGAACATATACAAACAGTACTAGATGCATTAATGTTGAGAGAAAAAGAGTTAGAACAAGAAGGTATGAGCTTGATTTAGTTAATAAATTAAATAAATAATAGTTAATCACTGGGCATATAGTATCCAGTGATTTTATATTTCCTAAAAATTGTATTCATAAGACTAAAATGGTATAATTTAACTAAAATATAAAAAGGAGATGAAGGTGTATGAAAAAACTATGTAAAAGAGCTTACAGACAAAAAAGTTCTCTATGTGCAAGTTATTGCTTAGCTTGTTATTGTTTGAATTATCATGATTCAAAGAGCAGTTTATTTCCACCAAAATTTTATTAAATTATTATAAATACAATAAGGAGGTGAGATATGAAAAGATTAACTAAAAAATACCATAAAAATGTAGAAACATTAGTAATGAATGGTTGTCCTTGTTATTGTAGAATAGTTCACGTAGATGATTCAGAGGCGGGTATACGTGATGCGAAATTTGATTGGTAGATTAAATTAAAAAGGATGTGAAATATTGAGTAAACTCTTTAAAAAGAACACTTATTATTCTAATCCATTATTTAATGATTTGTGCGTTTGGTGCATGTGTGTTATGAAGTCAGCTAGAAAAGATAGTGACGTAGTACCTAAGTACCCTAGTTAGCTGAAAATAGAAGGTGTCTCATCAAACTAAGAATAGGTGATGAGGACCTTCTTTTTTGGAATCATCTAAATGTGTATAATATATAAAATATAATGTTTCAAATATTGCAAAATAATGGTATAATATAACTATAAATTTAAAAAAAGGAGGATGATATTAATGAAAAAACTAAATAAAAGAACGCATAGACAAAATAATTCCTTAACTGCAAGCTATTGTGCAATGTGTTTTTGTGACAATAAATTTGAGTTTATAAATTATAGATTGCCACCAAGACATATGTAAAAGTTACAAGAACAAAGTTTAGTAATAAAGATAGCTTTGTGTATTATTAAAAATTATAGACAGTAAGAGACCATTGTTTTAGATGGTCCAATTTCTGCGACCATGTTAAAATTTCCGTTGCTCACTTACCTCTAAGTAAGCTGTGCTACTCAATTTTAACACGCCTTGAAATTGAACTTTTACTAAAGTCTGCTATCTTGATGACTTTGTAATCAACCTAAGAGACCATCGTTTTAGATGGTCTCTCAGACCGTAGACAAAATCCCAATTTCTGCGTTGTAGTTAAAATTTCCGTTGCTCACTTACCTCTAAGTAAGCTGTGCTACTCAATTTTAACACGCCTTGAAATTGAACTCTTACTACAGTCTGATATCTTGATGACTTTGTCATCAACCTAAGAGACCATCATTTTAGATGGTCTCTCAGACTGTAGACAAAAGCCCAATTTCTGCGTTGTTGTTAAAATTTCCGTTGCTCACTTACCTCTAAGTAAGCTGTGCTACTCAATTTTAACACGCCTTGAAATTGAACTTTTACTAAAGTCTGCTATCTTGATGACTTTGTCATCAACCTAAGAGACCATCATTTTAGATGGTCTCTTATCATTTTATTTAACTTGAATACATGAGTTAAATATGATATACTACATTACTGTAAAACAGAATAGACAGTTCGTAAACCTCCTGTCGTGAAACAAAACTAGGCCGTTACTTATATCTGCAATATATAATATATTTTATTGTATTATTTTTGATGTAAGGATAAATTTACGGGCTATTATGCCCTTTTTTTGTGCAAAATAATATACAGAGGTTACTAAGGAGGAAGTATTATGAAAAAAATAGGGATTACAACTACTGTACCTATAGAAGTATTATTAGCTGAAGATTACAAAGTTATTGATTTAAATAATGAATTTATTACTTCAGATGATTATCATCATTATATAGATATTGCAGAGAAAGATGGGTTTCCTAAAAGTCTTTGTGCTTGGATAAAGGGAATATATGGAGTTTGTATAGAAAAAGGGATTAAAGAAATAGTAGGAGTAATAGGTGGAGATTGTTCCAATACCAAATCACTGGTAGAGGTTCTTAAAAATAAGGGAATAAAAATATATCCATTCTCATATCCGACAAATAGAAGATTAAGTCTAGTCAAAAACGAGATAGATAACTTCACCAAACTATTTGGGGAAAATTCAAAAAAGATAGAAGAAATACGTAAAGAACTAGGCGAAATAAGAGATTTAGCAATTGATATAGATAAACTAACATATATAGATAATAAAGCAACAGGCTTTGAAAATCATTTGTATCAAATCAGCTTAAGTGATTTTAATGGTGATATCTTAGAATTTAAAAAAGATATCATAAAGAAAAGAGAAGAAATAGAAAATAGAAAACCTCTAAAGCAAAATTTGAGATTAGCATATATAGGGGTACCACCAATGACAGCGGATATATATGATTTTTTAGAAACATTAGACGCAAGAGTAGTTTATAATGAGGTGCAAAGAGAGTTTGCTTTTCCAAGGCACCACAAAGCTAAAAATATATATGAACAATATTATGATTATACCTATCCTTATGATGTGATGTTTAGGTTAGAAGAGATCAAAAAGCAAATTACACATAGAAAAATAGATGCAGTCATACATTATACCCAAAGCTTTTGTCATAAGGCAATAGAGCATATAGTTATAAACAAAGAGTTAGATGTACCAGTTTTAAATATAGAAGGTGACAAACTCAACGAGTTAGATGCTAGAACAAAACTCAGATTAGAGGCGTTTACAGACATGCTCCTAGATAGAAAAGGGGTGTATTGATGAAGTGTTTAGGAATAGATTTAGGCAGTAGAGAAGTAAAGATAGTTGCGATGAAAGACTTAGAGATTGTTTCCAAAGAGAAAATAAGCACTGTTTCGTTTTACAAGAACTATTGTGGTTATAGAGACGGTAAAATAGTAGTTGATTTAAATAAACTTGGATGCTTGGATGTAGACAAAGCTGTATCAACAGGCTATGGAAGAAACAATACTAATTTAAAAGAATTTAAAGCAATCAATGAAGTTAAAGCCCATGTGTATGGAGCTTTGTATCAAACGAGTATCAAAGATTTTACGTTGCTTGATGTAGGTGGACAGGATGTAAAGGCTGTAAAGGTTGAAAAAGGGATAATAACCGACTTACAATTAAATGACAAATGTGCAGCTTCATGTGGTAGATATCTAGAGAATATGGCAAATGTGTTAGAGATAGAGTTAGATGATATGGGAGAGTATTATAAAGATCCAGTAAATCTTAACTCAACTTGTGCAGTTTTTTCAGAGTCAGAATTGATTGGGAAGATAGCAGAAGGCATTGGTATGGACAGATTATGTGCAGGAGTAAATTACTCGCTGTATAAGAGAATATTGCCCATGCTTTCAAATTTAAACAACTCTATTTTAATAATGGCGGGTGGAGCTTCAAAGAATAAAGCTCTTGTAGAGTATTTAAAAAAAGATTTCAAAGAAGTTGTAGTTTTAAAAGAAAATCAGTTTAATGGAGCAATAGGATGTTGTTATTATGCTCATAAATTTCTAAGGGAGAGATAGATATGTATGGATTAAAAATTCAGCACAGCTTTGATAGTGCACATTTTTTAAAAGATTATTATGGGAAGTGTGCAAATATTCATGGTCATAGATGGAACGTAGAAGTGTTTATAAAAAGTGAAACACTTAATAGAGATGGAGAAAAAAGAGGTATGATTGTAGACTTTGGTGATCTAAAAAGAGATGTTAAAGAAGTATTAGATTTCTATGATCATAGTTTAATAATAGAAAAAGACAGCCTAAAGCCAAAAACAAAAGAGTGTTTACTTGATGAAGGTTTTAGAATTTTAGAAGTAGATTTTAGACCAACAGCAGAGTGTTTTAGCGAATTTTTCTACAAAGCTGTTGAAAGTCGTGGTTATGATGTAGAAAAGGTGATTGTGTATGAAACTCCAAATAACTGTGCATTATATTATGAATAGAGGTGCAAATTGTGTATAAAATAGCTGAAAAATTTACTAGCATAAATGGAGAAGGAAGATTGTGTGGACAGCTAGCCGTATTTATAAGATTTGCAGGGTGTAATCTTAACTGTTCATATTGTGATACGGCATGGGCTAAGGATGAAAACTCCTACACTGACCAATTAAGCAAAGAACAAATTTACGAGTATATAAAACAGACAGGAGTTAGAAATATTACAATAACAGGAGGAGAACCTCTAGTACAAGCAAACATAAAAGAACTTTTAGAGTTGTTATCTGAGGATGAGAGTTTGCACATAGAAATAGAGACAAACGGAAGTGTATTACTAGCTGATTTTAAAAGTATCAAAAGAAAGAATATATCATACACTATGGACTATAAATTAGAAAGTAGTGGTATGGAGCAAGCTATGAATATTGACAACTTAAAGTACTTGACTAAAAACGATGTTATAAAATTTGTAATTGGTGATAAAAAAGATTTGAGTAAAGTGCTTGAATTACTAAATAAATACGATTTGCAAAGTAAGACGAATGTTTACTTTAGTACAGTATTTAATAGCGTAGAACTAAAGGAAATAGTGCAGTTTATGATAGATAATAAGCTTAATAATACTAATTTACAATTACAGCTACACAAAATCATATGGTCACCAGATGAAAGAGGTGTGTAATAATGGCAATAGATAAAAAAAAGATAGAAATGCACATAAGAGGAATAATAGAAGCAATAGGTGAAAATCCTGATAGGCAAGGACTAATAGATACACCTAAAAGAGTTGCAAAAATGTATGAAGAGGTCTTTGAAGGTATCAATTATACAAATGATGAAATAGCTGATATTTTTAATAAAACTTTTGACGAAGAAGATTTTATAAATAACTATGAAAATGATATGGTGGTAGTTAAAGATATAGATACATTCAGTTATTGTGAACACCATTTGACACTTATATACAATATGAAGATTTCCATAGCATATATACCAAAAGATAAAGTAATAGGTCTTAGTAAGATATGTCGTATAGCAGATATGGTATCAAAGAGATTACAACTGCAAGAGAGGATAGGCTCTGATATAGCATATATTCTTAAAAAGATTGTAGGTACAGAAGATGTAGCAGTAATAATAAGAGCAGAACATGGTTGTATGACAGCTAGGGGAATAAAAAAGCCAGGAGCAAAAACGGTCTCAACCACGTTTAGAGGAAAGTTCAAGCATGACAATAGCTATGCTGATAGATTTTTCGAATTAACTAAAAATTAAAATAGAGGTGAGCATATGAAAAAATGCGTAGTAATATTCAGTGGTGGACAAGATAGTACAACGTGTCTATTTTGGGCAAAGAAAGAATTTGACGTAGTAGAAGCTATATCTTTTGATTATAAACAAAGACACAGTTTAGAGCTTGAGTGTGCAAAGAAAATCTGTCAAAAGAATGGAGTAAAGCACACCATATTAGATATGGAACTGTTAAACCAATTAGCGCCAAATTCATTGACAAGAAGTGATATAGAAGTTGATGAAAAATCGAGTGAAGGAGTACCGAATTCATTTGTAGAAGGTAGAAACCTATTGTTTCTAACATTTGGTGCGATTTATGCTAAAGTAAATAAAATAAATCACATTATAACAGGAGTATCTCAAAGTGATTATAGTGGATATCCAGACTGTAGAGATATATTTATCAAGTCTACGAATGTTACGCTCAATTTAGCAATGGATTATGATTTTGTTATCCATACACCTTTGATGTGGATAGACAAAAAAGAAACATGGAAACTAGCTGACGATTTAGGAGTATTGGATATAGTAAAAAACGAAACATTGACATGCTATAATGGAATTATAGGAGATGGGTGTGGTAAATGTCCTGCCTGTGAGTTAAGAAGAAGAGGATATGACGAATATATGAAAACTAAAGGGGCATGTTAAAATTGAGTAGCAGAGATTACTTAAAAGGTAAGTGAGCAACAGAAATTTTAACAATAACTCAGAAATTGGGCTTTTGTATACAGCCTGAAACTGCTTGAGATAAGCAGTTTTTTATATATACATTTGGAACAAAAAGGAAAATTTGATAATCATATGAATGTAAGATAAAATAAAAGGGGTGTTAGTATGAAAAAACTAATCAAAAAAGTTCAAATATCAACACTAACCAAAAATGGAGTATTACCAATTTGTCATATTCCACATTGTTTATGTCATGTAGACTTAGATGATGCTGAGAGCAACAGAAGAAATGAATATCCATATGATTATGTTTATTAGAAATTGATGAAAAAGCTACTTAGTCAAGATAATTGACTGGGTAGTTTTTTTATTAAATAAAAATATAACACTATAAAGATTGGGTATCATAAAAGAAACATGATTGTTGGAGGGGATGTGGTAAGGTAAGTGCCTTGCATGTGTTAAGAGGAATAGGATATAAAAGATATAAGATATGGAACAATAAGCATTATTCAATAATCTTATTAGTGTAATATAAAATAATACAAGGGGGGATTTATATTAAAAGACTAATTAGAAAAGTTCAGATATCAACAATAACTAAAAATGGAGTATTATCTAATTGTGGTATTCCACTTTGTTCATGTAATGTAGACTTAAATGATAGATTAATCAACATAAAAGAGCAATATCCACATGATTTTGTTTATTAGAAATTGATGAAAAGTTACCTAGTTAAGATAATTGAACTGGGTAGTTTTTTTATTCAATAAATAATATAACAATATAATAAATTAGATAATACAAAAGACATATAATTGTTGGAGATGATGTGGTAAGATAAGTTTCTTACTTCTGAATTAAGAAGAAGAGAATATGGGCGAGTACAAAATATGGAACAAAGATAATGATTCAATAATCTTATTAGTGTAATATAAAATTTATAAGAGGGGGATAACATGAAAAAACTAATTAAAAATGTTAAAATATCAATGCTTACCAAAAACGGAGTGATGTGTACGCCAGTATGTCATGGGCCGATGTGTATGTGTGGTCCTAATCACGAAGGTGATTCTGTTGGTGAAACAAGACAAAAGTATCCATTATACAACGTATATATGTAAGATAGGAATAGATGATGACAAGAGCTACATAAACGATAAATATCTATAAAAGCTACCTAGTTAATTTCTGGGTAGCTTTTATAGTTTAGGCTAATCTACTATATGAAGATAATCGCAAGGTGTTTTATAAGATCAAAAGAACCTAAGAGATATAGTTGTTATTTAAGAGCAATATTGACCTGATATACAAAATTCACCACAAAACATAAAACAGTACCTTGCATAAAAAGGTACTGTGTGTTATCATATATCTAACACATATAATTGATTAGAGGTGTATATTTTGAACATACAATTTAAAAAAGGAGTTTTGGAGCTGTGCGTATTGTCCATACTCAGTAAAAAAGAGTGTTATGGCTATGAGCTAGTTGATGTGATATCAAACAACATAACCATATCCGAGGGAACAATATATCCACTGCTTAGAAGACTCAAAAAAGATGGATATGTGACTACTTATTTAAAAGAGTCGACTGAAGGTCCTCCTCGAAAGTACTATAGACTAACTGATACAGGAGAGGAGATGAAAAATGAGCTAACAAAGGAGTGGCAGTTATTTGTTAGCAATGTTAATGGTATATTAGAAGGTGGTGTTATAAATGAATAAGAGAGAATTTTTAAATTCGCTAAAATACAATCTAAAGGGACTTTCCAGCGAAGAAGTTAAAGATATACTATTTGATTATGAGGAGTATTTTGAGGTAGGAGCTAATAAAGGACGTAGCGAAGTTGAGATAGCGAACTCTCTAGGAAATCCAAAGCAATTAGCAAAGCAATTAAAAGCAACATACATGATACAGAATGCGCAAGAGAAATCTACAACACGTAATTTATTCAAAGCTGTGATGGCGTGTATAGGTCTTGGATTTTTTAATATTATATTCATTATGCCTTTTTTAGGAATAGTTATTGCAGTATTTGGAGTATTACTATGTGGAGTAGCAATAGTGATAATTAGTATATTAGTATTGATAATAAGTGTGTTTATGCCACAATATTATAGTGATTTGTATATTCAAAATACACCTGCAATTAATATATTTTTATGTATAGGGCTTGCATGCTTAGGGTATCTGATATCAGTAGGTTCATATTCATTAATAAAATTATTCTATAGAGTATCATTAAAGTATTTAAAACTAAATTTAAAGATAATCACAGGAAATGAATGATTAAGAGTATAAAATTATAAGGAAAATTAATTATAAATACTTAATGTAACTATAAGTTTTTATGTTATAAAAGAAATTGAGCTAACCTATAAATTAAATGCAAAGCATTGTACTTTTAATTGGAAATATAAGTAGATATGACCATAATTTTTAGGTAGAGCTTAATTATAGATTTTTGCTATAATATAAAAGTGCTTTGTATATCAAAGTATAAGTGAAGGTTTGTTGTAAAGAAGGTTTATAAAAACTATTAGTTTAAATCATTAAGTATAGTTCGAAGTTTTCAAGATATTATTTAATATCATTGAGTTCTATAACTAAATGAATAACACTAAGGGGGAACATCATGAACGAAGGTAAATATAATGTACAGTTTGACACATTGTGTGCTGTATTAGAACTAGGTGAGATTATAGAAAGTCCTAAAGCTATAACAGGTGGACTGTTGCATAGAATGTATGAAGTAAATACAACAAGAGGAAGATATGCTATAAAGGCATTAAATCCTCAGATTATGTTAAGACCAACAGCTAAAAGACATACATTAAATGCCGAGAGAATATCTGCTATAGCATTAAAGAATGGATTATTGACTATAACAGCTAAAAGATTCAATAATGATATTATTCAAAACGTAGAAAACCAACATTATTTAATATTTGATTTAATAGATGGAAGAAGTTTGAAAGTTGATGAAATCAATACAGAGCATTGCCGTAAAATTGGAGACATATTAGCCAAACTACATAGCATAGATTTTTCAGAGCTAAATATAAAAAATGATATATTACAAAATGAACCTTTAATCGATTGGGAATACTATTTGAACAAGGGCAAAAAAGCAATGTGGATTGATGAATATAGAGAAATAATGAACAGACTTTATGAATGGGACAAACAAGCTAAAGCATCAGTAAAATTGCTTTCTAAGCAAATGATAATAAGTCATAGAGATTTAGATCCTAAAAATGTAATGTGGAATAATGATAATCCAATAATCATCGACTGGGAGTCATCGAACTACATAAATCCTATGCATGAACTGATAGAAACGGCTATTTATTGGGCTGAAGATGAGAATAAAATTGTTGATGAAAGCAAGTTTTTATCCTGCATAAAAGCATATAAAAAGAGAATAGATATACCTAAGATGGATTGGAAGACAGTATTAACAGCCTGTTTCTCTGGAAAATTGGGTTGGTTAGAGTACAGTCTTAAGAGATCTTTGGGCATAGAGTCTACAGATGAAAAAGAACAAATACTGGGAACAGAGCAAGTAATAAATACAATTAAATTAATAAAATTATATAGTACTTCCATAATAAAAATAGAGAAGTGGCTTAATGCAAAAGGAGAGTAAATTATGAATTTTAAGAACAAAAAATTTAATATAAAAATAGTTATAGTAGTTATGATTTGTGCGTTTACAATAGCAGGAGTATTGATGGTTAAAGAAGGAGGACTAGATTACTTCAAAAAAGGCTTTAGCATTGGATTTATGAATAAGAAAGATGAAGTCAAAAAAGAAGAAAGTAAAAAGGTTCCACAAACTATTAATATAGATACATTAGAGAAGATTAAGGATTTAAAAGATATCAATAATATTGATATAGATACAGTATCCTCAAATATAAATATTTTATCTTCAACATCAGATAGTATATCAATCCACTTTAAAGGAACTGCTAAGGGATATGTTAAAGGAGAAGAACCTAAGCTTATAATAAATAAAAATGATAATGATATAAGAATTGAGATTAAACATAAAAATTCAAATATTTCTGGTAGTAGATATTTCAATGCTTCATTAGAAATTCGAGTACCTACAAAGCATTTTAAACTATTTTCAGTAAATAGTGTGTCAGGAAATATTAAAGCCAAAAACATAACATCAGATATTTTTAGAGCAGAGACAGTATCTGGGGATCAAGATATCAAAGAGTGTACCAATAAGGATGTGCAGACAAATTGTGTAAGTGGAAATGTGAAGTTGGCTAATATAACTGGTAGCTTGAATATTGATAATACTTCAGGAAATTTAAATGTTGAGTTTGATAAGATAACAGATAGCATAAAGATGGAAACTGTCTCAGGTAATATTGCTATGATAATACCTAATGGTTCAAACTTAGATTTAAAGATGGACACAACATCTGGAGAACTATCAGTATATAGCCCATTGAGTATTCCTAAAAAACAAAAATCGGCTAATATTACAATTGGAGATGGAGGAAATGATGTAAGTTTGAGTAGTGTCTCAGGTAATATTTATGTAAACAACAAAAAATAGAAACAGGAGTATTATTGAAAAAAAGTAGCATGAAAAATCATCTTTAGTTGAATTATGACAGGCAAGAGCAAACTCAGTGCTACTATATTGATTAATAAATTTGTAAATGATAGTATTAAACTAACACTTTAATACAACAAACTTAATCCTTTTTCACCTTAATAATAATAATTAAATAAACTTAAAATTGAAACAATAACTAAAATAAAAGGGGAGTGTCTACATGCGTAAAACAAATAAAAAGAATATATTAATAACAGCTATATTAGTAATGGTAATTTCAATAACTACTGCAAGTACGTTTGCTTGTGCAAAGGGTGGATTTTTTTCATCAGTATGGGATTATATAAAAAGTAAACTTCAATTCAACTATGTTGTAGGAGATGGCAATGTTGTTGTATCAGGAGAAGATAAGGATCTAGATGATGGAGAAAACACAGGAAAAGAAATCAAAATAGATGATAAAAAAATAATAGATGATGTTGAAGGTGTAACTGACATATCTATAGAATCAGTTGCTTCAAATATAACAATAATACCATCAAAAAGTAATAAATTTCAGGCGCACTTGTATGGTACTGCTAAGGGATATAAAGAAGGAAAAGAACCAAAACTTATATGTAAAAGAGAAGATGATAAGATAGTATTAGAAATAGATCACAAGGGGTCAAAGACATTTGGAAAATTCGTATCAAGAAGTTTTAAATGTAAGTTAGATATAGAAGTTCCTAAAAGTGTTTATAAAAATATAAAAGTTAATAGCACATCAGGAGACATAAAGATAAATGATATTTCTACAAATGATTTTAGTATTAAGGCAGTGTCAGGTGATATAGAAGTCAAGGATTGTAAAGTAGACGATATCAGCTGTAAAAATACAAGCGGAGACATAATAATAGACAAGATATCAGCAAAAGTCACTGCATCAACAGTTTCAGGTGATGTAGAGCTAAATATGATAAAAATGAATGGTGATATTAAAGCAAATTCAATATCTGGAGATATTGAAGTGTCAGTACCAGAAAAGTCCGACATGGATTTATACATGAAAACTACATCTGGAACTTTAGAAGCTGATGTTTCAGGAAAAAATAGTAGTAAAAATACCATATCAGCAACTATAGGAAATGGTACAAATAAAGTAAACTTAACTACAATATCAGGTGATGTTAGTATTAAATAGATGGAAAAGATAACATACTGGCTTTGTAGCTGAAAATTTTATATAGCCTTAAGGCCAGATAATCACTGGTTTTAAGGTTTTTTTGTTAAGAAACTTGCTAAAATTTTTAGATTTAAAATATATGTAATAACAAAGAATATAAGAAAACTATGCAATAAAATAGATAATAGTATCACCAAACCAATACAATAATTGTAACAAATATCAATTTTGATGATTCATAAAACTTTAATTTATTACAAATAATAAATTAAGTTCATTGAATGGAGATGAAAACTTATGAATAAAAAAACTACGTTAGTAACAGTAATTGCGATAATATTATTTGCTAGTATATTAATGTGGAGCAGAGTTGATTATGCTGATGATAAATTCGATGCAGAGCTTATTTATGACGATTCGAGCGTTATTATTGATGCAATAATGCATGAAAAAGGGAATCTGAGGTATGATGCAATAAAAAATTATATTAAGACTAATGAGTCAATAGACGTAACTGATGATCAAATAAATGAAGCATTCACAGAGCTTGCTAATAGAAAAGACACTACTAGTATCACCAAAACTTCTTTTCTATTGACACTAGGTATGCTTGATAAACATTTTAACGATATGTTATGGCCTGCTACACATAACTCATTTTCTAATGACCCTGATGGTGATGCCGACATTTCAAATTATTTAAGTAAAGAAGAAGTGGATGATTTAGGACTTGGTATAGTAGAAGCAGGAAGTACAATTAATACCGAAAACCATAAATTAAGCATTAGAGACCAGTTAGGACGAGGTATTAGGATGATAGATGTAGATTTAGGTCCTCGTATGATCACTACTAAGACTATAACTGGAGGAATAGGGTCTTTGATAAAAAATGCATTTGAAAAAGCATGGGAAGGCTTCAAATCGATATTTACAGGTGGGAAGAAACCTAAATGGGATTGGAAAGATATATTAGGAGATATCAAAGTCGATTGGAATATAGTAGAGAGTTATCACAGAATAGGCTTTTTTGGTCGAACATCTATCAATACTATAAATAACAGCATAAAAGATTTCCTAGACAATAATCCAAATGAAATAGCAGTTATAAGAGTTAGTGATTTATATGATGGAGTGTTTGGCACTTTAAATACAGATGATGATAGGTTCTATTATCTAATTGATAAGTATATTGACAACCTAAAATCAAATGGATTATTATCTCAAGTAATAAACTACTATGGAGATGATAATGTTGCTTGGGATAAAAGGCATGAGTACATGTTTTACCCAGGAGATAACTTTCATGATAAGACAATGAAAGAATGGCCAGCATTAAAAGAGATGGTTTTACAGAATAAAAGATTAGTGTTAATACTGCCAACATACAATAAGATAAAAGGGGATCCGTCAACTAGTGTAAAAAACACAGACAATACATCATTTAGCAATCCATCTGGCGGAAGTGATAAACCTTATAAAGCTTCAATAGCACATCTTATTTTTGATGATAAGAAAGCAGAGGAATATAAAAATGCTCCATATAGAGTCTTAAAAATTGATCCTATAAATGATGACAATATTCCTGCTGGATCATATGAGGCAGCAAAACAAAATAACAACGGCAGAAGGATATATGATTTAGTTAAGGAATTCAATAAAAGAATGAAGGACGCAGGAGTTAATAGAGTAGTTAACTTTGTGGGACTAGATTACTTTATGGGTGACAAATCTAAAGGTGGTATTAGAGATGTCGATGTGGTAGATGCAGCTAATAGAATTAATTTTGAAAATATAGGACTTTCTTGGGAAACTATGAAAACTCTAAATAAAAATCTATATTGGAACTATTTTAATAGAGATGAAATATATATTAACCAAGACATAAAAAGTGCAGAGACAAATATTGATGGACACAAAGGTATAGAGTTTATAGATAAAAATGTTTGGACGGGTACAGAAAGCCAGAATATAAAAGATAAATATCTCAAGGTCGAGTTTAATAATAATGTTATAATAAGCAAAGTTTACTTGAACTTCTTCTCATACACTGATACAGTACCATTTGAAGTAAAGATAAAAAAGGATGATGGTACAGAGTACGATATAGGAAGATTTGAATTCAAACAGAACAGATTGAGTGATTGGTATGAGATACCAGTTGAGGGCGATTATGAAGCATCAGAAGTGATAATCTATTTTAGAGGTACAGCCGGACTACATTTTAAAGAAGTAGCTTTTAAAGGTGGACGTCCAAGTAATAAATGGGGTGAGTATAAGACAGAGAATATAGTACCAGTAGCTGATTCATATGTCCTTTGGGGCGATCATATCGGTAAAAATTACCATTACGATGATTATAGACGTAATAACTTAGAAATGTACAAATCTAGTATTAACGCTAGACATGTATTCATGAAATTTGATATGTCACCATTGAGAACACCTACTAAGGACATTTTTAAAGCATATTTAGTATTTGATGTCACAGATGTTGGGAGCAATGTAGACATAGTTGTTAAAGAGGATAGAGATGCTATAGATTGGCAGGAAGACACTCTCACAGGGAATATTGCAAAACATTGGGATGATAACAAGGATGTCAAATCATTTAGAATACAAAGTAATGGATATGTAAAAGTAGATATTACAGATGGTATAAAAAATTATTTGGCTAGTACAGACCAAGATAATCTTATGACATTTAGAATCTATACAAATTCTGGTGATTGGTTTGTAATTAAATCAAGACATACTAGTGATAAGCCTAAATTAGAAATATTATATAAAGACGTAAAAGTTGAAGAGAAGACATTAGAGTTAAAACCAGAACAAGATTCTTACGTAAAATGGGGAGATTATAGTAAATATAATTATGGAACAGAGTCAATCCTACAAATTTATAACTCTAAAGCAGATTCGAAAAACTCTAAAACTACTTTTATGAAGTTTGGTATGGAGCAATTAATAGGCAAAAAAATTATAAGTGCCAAACTACAATATACAATAAAAGTAGGAGATCCAACAGTTATAGCAATCAGAGAAGATATAGATGCAAGCAATTGGGCAGAGAGTAGAGTAAATGGTAATGAAGCTAAGCATTGGGATGAGTACAATATGATTGCAAGTAGTATAGAATATGACAAGACAACTACGGATACAATAGATGTTACCAATGTAGTAGCAAATTTTGTTAAAAGAAATGATGTAGATAACAAAATAACATTTAGATTCTATCAACCGTGGCATTCAGCGTGGACATATATATATGATAGGAACTCTAGTACTCCGCCTAAATTAATTGTTAAATACTCAGATTAATTACAGAACATAGAATAGATAAAAGAGAGCATATCATGATTTTGCTCTCTTTTGATGTATATTTCATATTACAAACAGGAATAAATATATTTGAGAACGAGATAAAACAGAATGACATAAATTATACCAAATAGAAAATGGCAGGCAACATAATAAAGAACAAAGATTTCAAATATAAATATTTCTTAGGAAATGTTCAATAAAAAATAAAAAAGGAGTGTTTTGTTATGAAAAAATCAATAAGGCATATATGCTTATTAATAATCATTATTTTAATTTGTTCACAAACTTATTCAGCAGATACAGTTAATAATAATACTTCTGATGTTTTTGATTTTCGTTACCAAGATAGAGAGTTTAATCTACACAATGCGTACCTTTTAGCTAAGGTGTGTGAACTATTTGATAAAGGCGAAGATGTTATATCATCGCAAATGAGAAAATGGAACTTAGAATACGATATAATTTTTGAACAAGATGATGATGACTCGAATAATAGATACCTTTCGTGCATAGTAATTTCAAGTGACAATTACATCATAGTTGCATTTAGAGGTGCATCATTAAGTGAGTACGTGAACACAAGAAGAGAATTGAGTAGATTTGATAATCATACTGATGCTGTTGTTGATCGTACAATATTTGATTCCTTAAATAATATTAGACAAGATCTTAGTGAT
This sequence comes from Clostridiaceae bacterium M8S5, assembly GCA_029227815.1. Classification (GTDB taxonomy): domain Bacteria; phylum Bacillota; class Clostridia; order Tissierellales; family MCWD3; genus Abyssisolibacter. Next base: position 1,005,622 of record CP118523.1, read on the forward strand.
GTAATCAATAGGGTAAAAACTGATGGAAAATCTATGTGGATTACTGGATATGGGCTAGGAGGAGCAACTGGGTTATTATCTGGTTTGAATATGGGAAATCTTGATAATTTTACAGGATTATATACTTTTGGCCAACCACGTATAGGAAATCAAAGTTTTAAAAACTATGCAGATATAATAGGAAGAAGATATTATAGATTTGTATATAACAATGATCCAGCAACTCTTTATCCAAGATTTGAAACAGGTGTCAGCACAGCTAGGAAATATTTTCACGTGGGAAGATATTACTATAAAATTAAAGAAATGGGAATATTAAGAAAATTAATAACAGATGATTCTAGTGATGAACCAAATCCGCCTATTGATAATATATTTAATCACGATGATCATAATATAAAAAAATACATCGATAAAATAAAAAAGAGTTTACCTCCAGGCCCAAATCCGAATCCTAACCCTAACCCTAACCCTAACCCAAATCCAACACCTAGTCCAAATCCAACACCTAGCCCAGCACCAAGTCTTGGCTCAGAAAATAAACCAAAAGCTAGAAATAATGATGTAGTTGCTTCTTGTGAATACAAAGGCAAATTATATGTATTTCATGATGAAAAAGATGGTAAAAACATATGGTATCAGCATTTTGATGCCAATAAATGGTCAAAGAATACTAAATTAAATAAAGTGATGACAGGCGGAGCATTAAATGCAGTGACTTATGATGACAACATTTACTTAATTTATAATGGTAAAGATGGAAGCAATATATACTATAAATACTACGATGGTAGTAAATGGTCAAATCAAATTCTAGTAGATAAAAGTACAAAAATTAATTATATCACTACAGTAATTCATAATGATAGATTATATATTTTCTATAATAGAAAAAATGAAACAGGTATATGGCATAAATATTACGATAAGCAAAAGGAAGCTTGGAGCAAAAGCTTTAAAAATGATTTATAAGAAATGAGATTCAAGTAGTTTGTCAAAAGTAAAAAAACTATTTGAGTTATGTGTTTAATCTTAATTTGGAATTAAATTAAGCGAAGGAAAGTCATACCCTTGTGGTGAAATAGACGTAATACAATATGATGGAAACCATAATAGCGAAAGTGGAAGTATGTTTTATTGTATAAATACGAAATAATATACTTATCAATTATATAAAACATATATTGTAAAAGTAAAATTAAAACTAGTAAAAATAGGGCTAGCTCAAAATAATGAGTATCCCTATTTTTATATTACAGTTTTTTTAAAGATTTTAGAACATTATTGATATAAAATTTAAAATAGTGTAAAATTACACTATGACAATATACTAACAGAGGTTTAAATATGCAAAAAGAAGAATTAATTGATTTATTATCAAAAAATATTAAGCTTATAAGATTAGAAAACGATTTTACACAGGATGAGATGAGTGAAATTATAGGACTATCCAAGAAATCTTTAATAGAGATTGAGAAAGGGCGTAAAAAACTAAACTGGTCAGTTGCAGTAGCAATATGTGCTATATTTAACAAAAGTAAAGTGATGAATTTAGTATTAGATGAAAAACCAGTTGATTTAGTCAGCTTAATAGCATTAAGAGAACGTGAAAAATAAAAGCTATTAATCTTCTTAAGAAAAAATACAGTGCATTATAGTAAACAAGAAATGAGGTGTATAAATGAAAAAGATAAACTTAAAAGGACTAATATTGTTTATATTAATATTAATATTTTTATTTAAGACGAGCATATTAGCAACAACGTCAGTGAAGATGGATGTAAATATAGGCTTTGATGGCTTATACAGAGCAGAAGAAACAACACCTATACGGATAGATGTAAATGCATATAGTGGACTAAAAGGTACAGTAAAGATTAGCTATAACAAAGAGCTTGTGAAGATGTATGCAGAAGATGATACATATACAGAGACATTCAATAAAGATATTAAGTTATTGAGTGATGAAGAAACAGTGTATATAAATGTCACAATTCCAAAGGGTTGTGAAAGAATACATATATCACTTATAGATGAAGAAGGAAAAGAACTAGCGTATGAAACTAAAAGCTTAAAAACATCAGCAATAAATAACCAAAAAATTGTAGCAGTATACACAGATGATATCAATAAATATGAATACATAGACGATATTATGGTAGATGATTTAGCTGATTCATATTTCAAAGTTTTGAATATTAAAGATGTCAAGTTAGATGATAAAAGAATTCTAGATAACTTTGATTATATAATTGTAAATAACAACCTAATAAACAATATAGATATAAAAAAAGAAGAAACACTTGTAAAATGGATCAAAAAGGGCGGAGTAGCATTAATTGAAGAAAATACAAAAAGTAAGCTTATAGATACAGTCAAACTAAAAGAAGGTAGAAAGGTATATGATTTATCTATGGGTAAAATAGTATTCATAGATAAAGATATAAAAGATTTGAAAAATCAAGCATATATGAGCTATATTTTGAGAATGAACATGAATTACGCTAGAATGGATAGCAAAATCCATACAAATAATATGAATACATTATTAAGACATATACCAAGGAGAAAGCTACCATCTATAAAGAAAATTATGCTTATACTCTTGATATATATTATAATTGTAGGACCAGTTAATTATTTTACTCTAAAGCTATACGATAAAAGAGAAAAAATATGGTTTACAAGTCCATTGATAGCCTTATTTATTACGGTATCTATATTTTTAACTAGTAGAGGAAGTGTATTTGATAAAGCTATATTTAACAGTGTTACTATAGCAGATTTAACAATAGATAAAACACAGGCTTATGTTCAAAATGAAGTTGGTATAACAGGTATAAAAGGTGAAAATGTAAAGATTGGCGTAGAAAATAATGTGGATTTTAGACTTAGAAATAGGATAAAACTTAGTGAGTTCTTTGAAAATAAAGAGAAGGGTGGTATAGACTATTTTCTAGATGAAGAGAAAAATATCACACTTGCAAATAGTAATATATGGGATTTTAACTATATTGGAACAGAAGAAACTAGAAAAATAGATAATCTAATAAAAGCAGATATAATGTTTAACAGTAAAGGGGTTAATGGACTAATCAAAAATGTTTCAGATATGATGCTCTATGATTGTGACTTAGTTATAGGAGATTTTCATCTGGATATAGGAAACTTAGAGCCAGGGAAGTCTATTAGTTTAAATAAAAGATTTGATAAGCTTTATAAAGGCAATAGATATCATTCATCAAATACTGATATGTTAGGAGAAGATGTGAAAGGACTAATACTAAATCAGTATAAAAATACACTAATGCATAAACCGTATGACAATATAAAAGTAATAGCATGGAACACTGATAAAATTGCTGGAGATTTAAAAATTGATGATAAAAAGGAAAGAATAGACAGGAATCTTTTGATATTACCAGTAAATTTGGGTATCAAAAAAGATGAAATAATAGATTTTCCTAAAGGAATGATTAAGCCCAAAATTATAGAATCACCATCATTAGTTTTTAATAGTAATATAAATACTTATAGTAATACTTATAGTAATATAAATACTTATGGTAAAGGCGTATGCATATTCGAATTAAGAGGTATAAAAGGGCTAGAAGTCGAAGAAGTTAGTATGGATTTACACACTACAAAGGATAACAATAAAGTTAATTACTATATATATAATTATGAAGATAACATATGGGATAAGCTTTCAGAAGAAACTTTGACGATTAAAGAGAATATCAATAAATACTATAACGAAATATATGGACTAAGGCTAAAATTACATTCAAAAGTTGAAACAAACTTTTATATCCCTGAATTTGGTATAAAAGGAGTTGGTAAATAATGCTTAGATTAGAAAATGTCACGAAATTTTATGGAGATTTCAAAGCAGTAGATGGTTTGTCTATTGAACTAAAAAAGGGTAATATATATGGTTTTGTAGGGCCTAATGGCGCAGGGAAAACTACAATATTTAAAATGATAGCAACACTTTTAAAACCTTCTGGAGGGAAAATATTTCTTAATAATCAAAATATCATTAAAAAATACAAGTATGCAAGAGGTCAAATAGGTTATATGCCAGATTTCTTTGGAGTTTATAACGATATGAAGACCTATGAATATATGGAGTTTTATCTAGATATAAACTATATTTCACAAAAAGATAAAAAGAAAAAGATAGATGAATTGTTAGAGCTAGTAAATATGAAGGATAAAAAAAACAAATATGTAGATTCACTTTCAAGAGGAATGAAACAAAAACTGTGTTTGGCAAGATGCTTGCTGAAAGACCCTAGTGTAATTATATTAGATGAACCAGCTTCAGGAATGGATCCAAAGTCTAGGATTGAGATGAAGAAAATATTGAAAAATCTAAAACACAAAGATAAAGTAATATTGATAAGCTCACATATACTTCACGAACTATCAGAGCTTTGTGATGAAATAATAATATTAGATTCTGGCAAAGTTGATTATAAAGGCAGTTTAGATGATATAGTCAACGAAGTATGTCAAACAAACATACTAGAAATAAAGCTTCTAGATAAAACACAGGAAATGATAAAAGTACTCAAAAATTATAATGGAGTAGTAGATGTTGTAAATGATATAGATAGTATAAAAGTTAACTTTACTGGTGATCAATTGCAAATTTCTAATCTACTAAGACATCTTATTAGTAGTGATTTTAAAATAGTATCGTTTTCTAAAATGAAGAATGACTTAGAAGATGTATTCATAAAGCTTACAGGAGGTGATAACAATGATTAATCCAGTACTAAAGAGGGAATTAAAGACAAAAGGTAGGAGTGTTAGAACAACTTTGATGTTAATATTCTATATATTTGTAATATCTAGTGTATTAGTAGTTGTGTTGTACTCCTCTTATTCAAGATATGATTCATATGGATTTGATCCTGAATATATAAAAGATATATACTTTGGGATTTCAGTGTTGATGATGGCATTAATATGCTTAATAGTACCTGCAACAACCTCAGGGAGCATATGTGGAGAAAAACAAAGAAAGACATTTGATTTGATGACATGTACAAGGATGTCAAGTTGGGCTATAGTATTAGGAAAGCTTTCAGCTTCATTACTTCAAACAGTAATGCTATTAGTACTTACTATACCAATAATAAGCGTATTGTTTTTCTATGGTGGATTATCAATTTGGAATATAGCGTTGTTATTTTTATTTTTTTTAGTAGTAGCGGTATTATTGGGTAGTATAGGATTGTTTACCTCAGCTTATTTTAAAAAGACAGTTACTGCAACTGTTGCTAGCTACTTTGTGATGTTAGCTTTAACGCTAGGAACAATATATGTTGTGGCAGTTGTAGGGGTTTTTTATAAAGAATTTTCTCAGGAGACTATTAGGCTGATAGCAAGACTGTTGTACTCGAACCCATTTACTGGATTGGCAGGCATATTATCCCAGCAGTTAGGTACAAATATATTTTTAGTTAATTTAGTACACTTGACAACTGTAAAAAGGATAATAATTTATAATTTATCATTTAACATAATAGCATCATTTATATTATTGTATTTGACAACTATTAAAATAGATCCAATGAAAGAAATTAAAATATTCAAATAGGAGATGATTATATGGGAGCATGGGTAAAGACACAAGATGGTAATAAAATAGTAAATTTAAAAATCTTTGAATTGGCAAAAAAAGCAATAAAAGGAAGAGTAGATCCACAGGATTTTGGATTTACATTAGGTAAATATGATAGCCCAGAAAGAGCAGAAATAATATTTAATGAACTGTGCGAGTTTATAGAAAACAAAGATACCAATATATTCATAATGCCAATAAAGTAAGGAGAAGGATTATGCTAAAAGAATTGATAAAAAGTGGATATGGAATAGATGAAGGTTACAGCTGTGCTCAAAAAATATTGTATGGTGCTAACGAGGTGTATAATCTAGGATTAGACGATAAATCACTAGCGCTATCAGCAGGTTTTGGTGGAGGCATGGCAAGAGAAAGTGTATGTGGCGCATTGACAGCAGCAATAATGGTAATCAGCTCCTTATACAAAGATAAATATGAAAAAAAGGAATTTAGAATGATAGTGTCAGGATACCTTAATAGATACGAAAAAGAAATGAGTAGTATAGAGTGTAAAGACTTAAAAGAGAGCATATATTACAATGAAACAGATAAATGTAACTATATAATATATAAAGCCGCATTGATGTTAGATGAAATAGTAACAATTGAGGAAAACAAACACTAAAAAATTGTAACCAAATACCTCCTTTGAAAATATAATATATAGAATAGAACAATTGTACATTTGTCGATACCTATATATTTATATATTTTTGAAAGGAGGTTTTTAAAATTATTGAAGCAGCTCTATTTTTTTTATTAACCTATTTAACGTATAACAATGACCAAGAAGAGAGTAAACCGGAAGAAGAAAAATCAAACTTTTTATCTTATGTATCAGATATGGCAAGTAAAGCAGAGAATCTTAAAAAAGAATTAGATAGAAGATTAGAAAATGAAGAAAATAATGAAACATATGAGGATACACAAGATGATGTACAAGTAGATATACAAGAAGACATTCAAGAGATAGAGATAAAAGACGAAGAAGAAATATACCATGTACCTATACACGAGGAACAAGAAAATGAAGAAAATATGATAGTTGACCCTACTGAAACAATAGAAATATCTCAGCCTTTAGAAGAAGCAAAAATAATAGAGGCAGAATATAAAGAAGAGCCTTCTAATTTCCAACTCAAAGAAAGTATAGAAGACATAAAAGGAACATTGGAAATAATAGGGGAGAAAATTGAGAAGCATAATCAAGATGTCATAGAGGATATACAAGAAGAATTAGTTGAGATTAAAGAAAAAATAGAAATAAAGGATGATTTTGAAGAAGTAAAGGATGATTTTGAAGAAATAAAAGATGAGATAAAAAAAGCAGAAGTTGAGGAAATAAAGCCTTCGATTAAAAATAAAGTAATACCAGTAGATTATGACGATATTAATATGAGTATATTAGGCAAATTACATTCAAATACCTTTAATTAGAAAGAAGGTATTATATATGAAGCTTAGGAGTATTCTCAATAATATAGATTATAAAATTATCAATGATAAAGATATAGACATCAAATCGATAGCTTATGATTCTAGAAGGGTTAAAAAAGGAACTTTATTTATATGTATCAAAGGATACAAATATGATGGTCATGACTATATTGAAAATGCTATAAATAACGGAGCAGTAGCTATAATGGTTCAAAAGAACGAATACAAACCATTAGGTAGCTCTAAAGTAGTATTTATAGAAGTAAAGGATACACGAAGGGCAATGTCAAAGATATCAAGTATATTCTATGCCGAGCCGGCAAAGAATCTAAAAATGATAGGTATAACAGGAACAAATGGAAAGACATCAGTATCGTATTATATATCAGAACTACTAAAATATCACGGTAAAAAAACAGGGATAATAGGTACAATAAATAATATATGTGATGATGAAGTTTTAGACATAATAAGAACTACTCATACAACTCCTGAAGCACTAGAAATACACAACATGTTAGATTTAATGCTTAAAGCAAATGTAGAATTTGTGTGTATTGAGGCTACCTCTATGGGACTAAAACTGGGGCGTGTAGATGATTGTGATTTTGACATAGCAGTATTTACGAACCTTACACAGGATCATTTAGATGACCATAAAACAATGGAGGATTACAAAAATTGTAAAAAGAAATTGTTTAAAATGAGTAAATTTCTGGTCATAAATATAGATGAAGAGGTAGCACAAGAGATAATAAATGAAACTGATAGGAATTATATTACATACGGATTAAGTAAAGAAGCACAAATATATGGTTATGATATACAAATAAATAATGATGGTACAACATTTAAAATAGAATATAATAATGAGATAAAAAATGCCCAAATATATACACCTGGCAGATTTAGTGTATATAATGCGTTAGCAGCAACAGGGGCATGTATAGGACTAGGAATGAAGTTAGATGATATAATCAAGGGGTTAGCATCAATAAAGAAGGTCAGAGGTAGATTTGAGACTATAAAAGCTCAAAATGGAAGTAATATAATAGTGGATTATGCACATACACCAGATGCACTAGAAAATGTACTAAAAACAGCTAGAGAGTTTAGTAAGGAAAAAATAATAGTAGTATTTGGATGTGGTGGGAATAGAGATAAAACTAAAAGGCCAATAATGGGTAAAATAGCATCTGAATTAGCAGATTTATGTATAGTTACTTCTGATAATCCAAGATATGAAAAACCACTAGATATAATACGGGATATTACAAAAGGTATCGACAATATTAATTCTGGGTGTATAATAATACAAGATAGAGAAAAAGCAATAAAATTTGCACTATCAGAGGCAAAAGCAAACGATGTAATAATAATTGCTGGAAAAGGGCATGAAACATATCAAGAAATAGAAGGTAAAACGATTCATTTTGATGACTGTGAGATAGTTAAAAAATATTTAAAACAAGTCAATAAATAGAGTAAGTTAAGAATGAATAGCATTAAGGTGCTATTTATTTTTTGCATCGCAAATAAAGGAAAATAAACTAATAACATCGAATATATGTTCTATAAAGCATTATACATAGGAGTGGTCTAATGGTAAAAATAATACATACAGGTGATGTTCATATAGGGAAACAGTTCAAAAACTTTTCGGACTGTGAATATGGTAAAAATAGACGTATAGACATATTGTCTACATTTATAAATATAGTAAAAATGGCTAAAGAAAGTGAAGTAGATATATTGCTAGTAGCAGGAGATTTATTTGATGAAGATACATGCGAATTGTCAGATATCGAGCTGATTAATAGTGAGTTTAAAAAGCTTACAAAGACAAATGTATTAATATGTGCAGGTAATCATGATCCTATAGACGAAGATTCATACTATAGACTTGTAAATTGGTCAAAAAATGTTTATATATTCGATAATTGTAATGGCATAGAGCATAAAGATTTTCCTGATATCAATTTAGCAGTTTATTCAGTAAGTTGGAATACAAAAGAAAGAAAAGATGATATATTAAAAAGTATCAATATAGACAATTATGATAGAATAAATATTTTGATGTTGCATGGAGATTTGGAAAATAAAGAATCAAAATATTTGCCTCTAGATAAAAATGAATTACAAAGTTATGGATTTGAGTACATAGCACTAGGTCACATACATAAACCTACTATGTATAGTGATAAAATGTGTTACTCAGGTAGTCCTGAGCCTTTAGATTTCGGAGAAACATCAGAGCATGGAGTTATTAAAACAGAAGTATCAAAGCAAATGACAACAACTAAATTTGCATCAATAAGTAAAAGAAGATATCATATAATAGAGATTGAGATAGATGAAAATATGAATAAATTAGATATAGTAGAGTTAATAAAAAATGAGATATCTGATTTAGGAAAAGAAGACATATACAGAGTGAAGCTAACAGGCATAAAAAATAGCCTCTTGAAATTTAATTTATCATCTTTTAAAGATGAATTTATAGATTATGCTCAGTTCATACAGTTTATAGATGAGACAAAAAATAACTATGACTTAGTCAAGTTGCGTGAAAACAATAAACATAATATGGTGGGATTATTTATAGAAGAAATGATGAGAAAAGATTTAAATAATCCAATTGTTAAAGATGCACTAAATATTGGACTAGAGCTATTACTTGATGAAAAGGTGAAAATAAAATGATAATCAGTCAACTCAACCTAGTATCCTTTGGTAAATTTAAAAATAAAAAAATAAATTTAGACAAAGGAGTAAACATAATATATGGGGTTAATGAATCAGGTAAAACTACAATACATAGCTTTATAGAAGGTATGTTTTATGGTTTTTTTAATCCAAATACTAGAACAAAGCGTTATACATTAAAGTATGATAAATACTTGCCTTGGGACAATAACGCTTATGCTGGTGTACTTAGGTATATAGTAAATGATAGAGTATATAGAGTAGAGAGAAATTTTTTAAAAGGTAATGATGAGGTTAAAATATACAATGATTTAGGGGAAGATATCAGCTATCAGTTTACATATAACAAAGTAACAAGAGTGTATGAGCCAAGTTCAATGCATCTAGGAATAAACAACATAGTTTACAATAATACAATAAGTATTAATCAATCTAAAAGTGTAGTGTCAAATGACCTCTCAAAGCATATAAAAGAAAAGCTCATAAATGTAGGGCAGTCCTTGGATGAAGATATATCAGTAGTAAATGTAGTAAAGAAGCTGGAAGATAGGTTAAAAGATATAGGTAGTGTAAATAAATCTAAATCACAAATTGGGAGACTTGCAAAAGAGATAAAACACCTAGAAGATTTAGAACATGATTTATGCAAGAGAGAAAAAGACATAAAGGAGTATCAAAAACAGCTTATTGAAATCAATAGCTTATTAGAGCAAGAAACAACAGAAAAACAACAATTAGTAAACGTATTAGAAGACTTAAAAAATATAGATAATAAAAGAATGCAACTAGAAGCATTAACACTAATTAAAAGCATAGAAGATAAAGAAAAGGATATAGATAAACTACAAAAATTTAGTAGTATTTCATTAGAAGATAAAGATGTTTTAATAAGATTAGATGACAATGTGCAATATATTAAAGAAAATTTAAGCGAAGCCAGAAAAAAATATAATAAAAGCTTAGACAAGCTTAATGAACTGAATAATGGCATAAGCAAAGTTTTAAAGAATAACAAAATAAGCAAACCCAAAAAAGGACAAAAAGGGAGTAAAATTAGCTATGCAATGATTATATCAGCATTATTGGCTATTTTATCTATATATTTAGCATATGCAAAAGATATAGTATATTGTTGGATAAGTGCGTCAGCCTTATTTATGGTTACAGCGGTCTTATTTATAATCACTGCTATACTAGATTTTAAGAGAAGTAAATTATCAAATAGTAGCAACGAAGATGATTATAGCGATGCAGTAAAAGTAGAGATAACAAAAATACTCAAAGAGCAAATTGACGTAGAGTATTCTAGAGTGTCATCTCTAAAAGAAAAGATTTTAAAAGAATACGAAAATATAGAGTTTGTACTAAATAGAAATAATACTAACAATATTGATGAATACTGTAAAGCATATGAAGCCAAAAACAGACTTATAAAGCTTGAAGAAGAGGTATCAAATCAAAAGATATTATTAAAACAACTGATTGGAGATAAGGCAATAGATGATATAAAAGAAGTAGAAATTAATATAGAAGAAATTGAGCAATTTATAGATAAATATAACAGAGAAGAAATTGAAGATGAAATAAGTAAAAAAGATGATATAATAAATAATCTAAGAAGTAGTCAAATAATAATAAATGATAAAATCAAACACAAAGAGGATAACAATCAATTTATTGATATAAGAGAGAAGTTAACACTAAAGAGAAGAAAAATGAACAAATTATGTCATGATATCAATGCAATAAAATTGACTAAAAACTCAATAGAAAACATATCAAAAAATATACACAATGAATTTATGCCGTCGCTAAATAAAATGACAAGTGACATGATTAGCAACATAACTGACGGGAAATACAAAGAGGTTAAGGTTACAGAAAACTTAGAAGTTAAAGTAGTCGATGAACATAGCAGTAAGATAGTTGACATAGAGGATTTGAGTGGAGGAACAATTGATCAGTTCTATATTGCGGTAAGATTAGGAATGATAGATTTATTAAGTGAAAAAAAAGATACTCCAGTTTTCCTAGATGATAGTTTTGTTCAGTATGATGACGAAAGACTTTACAATATTTTAGACATCATTCACAAAATAAGCCATAGAAAACAGATAATATTGTTTACATGCCATAATAGAGAAAAAGCATATTTTGATAAAATGGGGTTAAAGTATAATTATATTAATGTTGAACATTAGGTTTTATAAAACTGAGAAAATACACAATTTTAGGTTAAAGTTAAAGTTAAACTTTAACTTAGCAAGAGGAATAAGGATTAGGAGAGATACTATGTCAATATATGCTATAGGTGATACACATTTTGATTTTACAAACAAAAAGCCAATGAGTATATTCGGAGAAAATTGGAAAGATCACGATAAAAAAATAATAAGCTATTGGCAGGAGATAGTTACAGAAGAAGATTTGGTTTTAATACCAGGAGATATATCATGGGCGTTAAAGCTTAAAGAGGCGTATAATGACTTAGAAGTAATAGATAAGCTTCCGGGAAAAAAAGCAGTCATAAAAGGTAATCATGATTATTGGTGGGAAACTAGAAACAAACTAAAAGGATTAAATCTAAAATCTGTCAGCTTTATCCATAACAATAGCTATATATATAAAGATGTTGCTATAGTTGGAACTAGAGGATGGCTTAGCAAAGATAGCGATGAATTCAAGCAAAAGGATATAAAGATATACAATAGAGAACTTCATAGACTAAGAATGTCTTTAGAATCTATAGGAGATAACGAGGTAAAAGCAAAAATAGCGATGATACATTATCCACCATTCAATACCGATGGTTCAGTTAATGAGTTTGTTGAAATAATGAAGGAATATAATGTTGATATATGCTTATATGGTCATTTGCACTCAGAGGGACACAAATATGTAATAGAAGGACTAATAGAGGGAATAGAGTTTAAATGCGTTTCAAGTGATTATATAGACTTTAAGATGAAAAAGATATTATAGCATACAAAGGAGGAACTACAGTGCATAATGAGTTAGAAGTTAAAGTATTAAATATAGACAAACAAGATATAATGGACAAACTTGAAAAAATAGGGGCTAAACAAGTAAAACACGAGTTTCAAGAAAATACAGTATTTGATACTAAAGATAGATACATCAAAAACAGCCTTAACGGTTATCTCAGGATTAGAGAAAAGACAAATTTAAATACAAATGAAACTGAGTGTATATTAACACTCAAGAGAAATGTATCAAATGATGAGCTGAGAGTTAATACAGAACTAGAAACGAAATTTGACGACAAAGAATCATTAAAAGAGATACTTAACTTAATAAATGTAAACCAAGTACATTGTGGGACAAAAGAGAGAATCTCTTATGAAAAAGATGGGATACTTTTTGAGATAGATACATGGGATAAAGAGACATATCCAGAGACATATTTAGAGTTAGAAGTTAAAGATAAAAAAGATTTAAATAGGGCTATAGAGATGCTAGATTTAAATGAAGAAGATGTCACGTCAAAGTCATTTGATGAGTTGAGACGAGAACGAGGGCTAGGAGGATTATAAGCCTTCTTTTTATCTGTTAACAATTATTGTAGAGTATTAAACTTCTATGGTATAATTAATTACTTAAATTACCTAAAGTGGAGGTGCTTACAATGAAATATACTATACCTATATTAACTGGACAGAAAGTTAGGTTAAGACCTATAGACTTAACAGAAGATTATAAAGCATGGTATGAAGTCTCGCAAGATGAAAAAATGCACTTATGGGTAGGTAACAATGTCCCAACAGATTATGAAGAGATAAAAGAGTTGTTGAATCTCTATACCAAATATTTTATTCTATGGATGATAGAAGATATAAAGACAAATCAGGTTATAGGAATGATGAGAATAAGTTATCCAGAAAAAACAGAAGAAGGACAAGTTGCAGGAGATTCACAAAGACTACATTCAAACTATTGGCGAAAAGGTTACATGAAAGAAGCACGCAAACTGATATATAATTATGTATTCAATGAATTAAAAGTGGATGTATTATATGCAGATGTGTGGGAAGGAAATATAAACTCTAGCAAATCATTAGAATCTGTAGGTTATAGGCACTTTGATACTAAAGAAGAATATTTCAAGAAATATAATCGTATGCAAAATAAACTGTACTATAAATTAAAAGCAAATTGGTGGGAGGAAATTTTTGTTACTAGTAGTTCTAGCGCTAACATAAACAGACATCCTAATTGTGGACATTAAGAGAAAAATAGATGATTCTAGAAGAGGGGAGAATTTAATCCCCCCTCATATTTAAATTTGATAGTTTACACCAATTACTTGACAAAGCTACCGATTCTCTTGTAAATTTATTTATGTGTTTCCTAATTCTCTAATACTAATATTTTAGAATAATCTAATACAGTATATCTTAGATTATTATCTTCTTTCGTAAAAAATCCATCATTGTCATTCCTTATAACAGTTACTATGATATTTTTGTTACTGTTGTGATTAATAGTTATAACATCAAAATCAAAAGTTTCTTTTTCACCATTTAATAATTTAGTATGATAAACGCTGTCAATGGCTGGACTAGGTAATCCGAAAGGTTTAAATAATAATCCTTCAAACATGACAGAATTATATTCTCCTATAAGTAGACTTAATTCAGGACATGTCCTTATTGTCATCATACCTTCAGAATAATCATTATCATACCCAGTGTTCAATAGACTTATGGTGTTATCTTTAATAGATATACCATGCATTAATTGATCCATTGTAATTGTTAAATAACCTTTTATATTTATTTTAGAAAATAAATTTTTTTTAGCCATTCTATACACTACTATTATAGCCTGTTCTCTAGTTAAATTTCCTTTAGGATTAAATATTCCCTTTTCTATAACATTATTGTCATCGTCTAAAACTGGAGATTTTGTACCACTAAAGAATGAAGAACCCAATGCTAATTCCACGCCTAACTGCGCCCAGTCACTTACTGTGTTTAAATCTTTAAAAGAATTTTGTGCATACTTTCTAGATGGATTAGCTTCTAGTTGTCCATAATTCATAAACATTACAGCAGCCTGTTCTCTCGTAATTAAATCATTAGGTGAAAATATATTGTCACTAATACCATTTATAATTCCTAAAGCATTAGCCATTCTAACATACTTACTATTAGTATCAGAGAATTGTTTGTCTATTAATACATTTTGTAAAAAATTATCCACTGTTAATTCTTCGAATTTCCATTTAGATTTGATAAAATTTTCTTTCTTAGAATTTTGTTCATTTACTTCTGCTAATATAGCTGTAATAACTAATTCAGTGAATTCTTCTCTAGTTATGGGATCTTGGTATTTTGATTGTAAGTGTTCAGGTACATATCCAGCACTAATACTATTTTCAACGTATTTCTTAGCCCATGGACTTGGTTCTTTCCCATCTGCAAATGCAGTTAGAAAAGATAATAACATAATCATTGCTAATAACATTAATTTACTAAATTTTCTCATATTAAGCCCTCCTTAAAAACTTTTTTACATATTAAAAACTGATTGTGTCAATTTTTATTTTTCATTACAAAAAATATGATTAGCATTATTATAATACCATAAATTTACATATAATTCAATGTTTGTAAAAAAGTTAGGATAGTATGCAAAATAAGGATGTAGAAATCTTAATAGGAGATGAACTAAAAATACCTCATGTATTTGTTAGTATAAGTATCATCACACATATCAAATAAGCTAGTGCAATACATAAAAGGATATAGCTTCTCAAGGAAACTAATAGGAATGTAAAGTGATAAGATTCTATACAAAAAACAACGAGCCACACTCTTACAATGCATGACCCGATTTCAATTCATTATAGTTATTCTAAATTGTATTCGTAAACTAAAAAATATCAGATATCCAACAAAACTGCTAAAAGTTTATCTGTTTTTTCCTCATGGTTATAGATAGAACAAGTCCAATACAAATCATATTAGAAAGAAGGAATGTACCTCCAGAGCTTATAAATGGAAGAGGTATACCAGTAACAGGGGTTAGTCCCATAGTCATTCCTATGTTCTCTATAATGTGAAACAAGAATAGTGATGTAATGCCTATAATAGTCAAAGATGCGAACATATCCTTGGCCTCTCGTGCATTCTTAATCAACCTGTATATTAAAATAAAGAACAACAGAAGTATTACACATCCACCAACAAATCCAAAGGCTTCACCAGCAACAGAATATATAAAATCTGTTTGTTTTGCTGGTAGATAGCCACTTTTTACAAAACTAGCTTCATTGGTAATAAATCTACCAAACATTTGACCAGAGCCTAGAGCTATCTTAGAGTGATAAACTTGATATCCAGCACCATTAGGGTAAAGCTCAGGATATAAAAACACATATACTCTGTCTTTTTGATATGGCTTCAACTTAAAAAACCATATTAAAGGTAAACTTATTAATCCCAATATAAAGGAGTATATAAAGTATTTGAAATTTACACCAACAATAAATAACATTATAATGGTATAAAAAATAAAAACAATCGCAGTACCAGCATCAGGTTGTTGTAAAACTAGGAAGATAGGCAATCCTGCAAATGCTATCACTTTAAATAAAACCTTGAAATCATTTATGTTTTCTTTATTTCTATCTATAAACTCTGCAAGAGATATTATAATACCTACCTTAGCAATCTCAGATGGTTGGAATCTTACAGGTCCTATAATTAGCCAGCTTCTAGCACCCCAAGTTTTATCACCAACACCAAATATAATAACAGCTAAGAGTAAAATATTACAAATAACATATATAGGCATGTATAGCTTTCTAAACAGTTCATAATTTAGCATACACAAAAACACAATACCTGCAATACCAAGCAAAAAAGCCATACCTTGCGGTTTTAGATACGTCATGTACCCAGAGCTTGATTCCAAAGTTGCAAGATAGATTACAAAAAAACCACATACATTTAGCAATATAACATCTAGAAACAGTATAAAATCAAAATTCTTTAATAATTTTTTTTCAAATCCTAACATAATAATCCCTTTCATTTTTGTTTATATACTTTTTTCATTATAACATATTTAGTAAGCAAAAGCTGTATAGTAGAGTATTTTTTTTAATAGAGGATTAAATAAATTGGTTTTCATTGTATTACAACGTTCTATGTATATTTTAAGTATAATGTAATCTTAAAGGTTTTATGTGGTATAATAATAACAACTATAAATATAGAAAGGATGATTACATGCTTACAATAGGTTGTCACCTATCCATATCAAAAGGATATTATAAAGCTGGTCTTCAAGCCGTAGAAATAAATGCAAACTCCTTTCAGTTTTTTACTAGAAATCCAAGAGGAGGAAAAGCAAAAGCACTTAATTTTGAAGATATAGATAAGATAAAACAATTAGTAAAAGAATACAATTTTGGGGTACTATTTGCCCACGCACCTTACACAATGAACTTGAGCTCAGATAAAGAGGATATCAGACAATTTGCTAAAAATGTACTAAAAGATGATTTGGTGAGAATTAGTCATCTACCTGAGTCTTACTATATATTCCATCCAGGAAGCCATTTAAAACAAGGACCTACAAAGGGGATAGAATTCATAGTTGATGCACTTAATGATGTTATAACAAGTGATAATAATATTACAATATTACTAGAAGGAATGTCGGGTAAAGGAACAGAAATAGGTAGAAGTTTTGAAGAGTTAAAGCAGATTATAGATGGAGTAAAATATAACAAAAACTTAGGTGTATGTATTGACACTTGTCATATGTATTCTAGTGGTTATGATATAGTAAATGATTTAGATGGTGTGTTAAATAAAATAGATAGCATCATAGGGTTAGATAGAGTAAAAGCTGTTCACTTGAACGATAGTAAAACAGAATTTGCTTCTTTTAAAGACAGACATGAACTTATAGGTGAAGGAACAATAGGATTAGAAACTATAACAAATATCATAAATCATCCAAAGCTTAGACATCTACCATTTAATTTGGAAACACCAACTGATGAAGAAGGACACAAAAAAGAAATTGAGCTACTAAAATCAGTATATAAGGATTGATAAGATTTGAATATTAAAGACTATATAACTAATATAGCACAAGAACTAAATATTGATATAATAGGCTTTGGGAGTACAAAGCCTTTTGATGATGTAAAAGAAGTATTAAAGCATAGAAGAGATAAAAATTATTCATGTGATTTAGAATCATTGGATATAGAAAAGAGATGTAATCCTAAAATGCATTTAGATAACGCTAAGTCATTTATAACTATAGGGATATCTTATAATGTAAAGAGTAAGCCAAAACCCCTAGAGCTTAGTGGAAAACTATCAAAAACATCATGGGGGATTGACTATCACAATGTACTAAAAGCCAAGTTAAAACAACTTGCAAGTAAACTAAAAGAGCTAGTAGATTATAATTATAAGATTGTAGTTGATACATCAGAGTTGATTGATAGAGAGGTAGCAGTAAGATCGGATATAGGATGGTACGGCAAAAACTGTTCTGTTATCAATGATAAATATGGATCATTTATTTTCATAGGATATTTGATAACAGACATAGACCTAGGAGTAAAAGATATAACTAACCATAGTAAATGTGGAGAATGTAACAAATGCGTGTTAGCCTGCCCTACAGGAGCGTTAAACGAAGGATATGAATTTGATGCAAATAAGTGTATTTCCTATTTGACTCAAACTAAAAAAGATATACCTTACGAATTAAGGGATAAAATGGGCATAAGCATATATGGCTGTGACATTTGTCAGGAAGCTTGCCCGTATAATTTGCATGCAGTTATATCAGAGCATGATGAATTCATACCAAAGAAGACGTTGGGGTTCATAGATTTAAAAGAAATAATAAATATGAGTAAACAAGAGTTTAACCAAAAATACAGTGAAATGTCAGGTTCTTGGAGAGGCAGAAATGTACTAAGAAGAAATAGTGTAATTGCGTTAGGAAACATTGGGAGTAAGAAGAGTTTAGACATATTAAAAGAAACGCTAAATGACCCAAGTCCGACGATAAGAAAGTATACAGCATATTCAATACTAAAAACAGATGATTTACAAGGAAGAGAGCTATTGAGAGAACATTTAAGATTTGAAAATGATGAATCTGTTAGAGAAGAAATTCTAAAACTTTTACTTAGGTGATATATCACAATAATTTATAGTCAAATATCAGGTTAAATTTTGTTAATAATTCTATTATTACTTTACTATTTAAATACAAAGAGATATTATATATATAGGCAAATATACAATAAAGTATGAGGGGGATTTAATTATGTCAAATGTACATGAATTAAATTTTTTAAAAGAAGAAATCAACACGCTAAAAGACCAAGGAGTATACAGAAAGCTTCCAGTACTAGAAGGTGCTAATGAAGCTGAAATCATATTAAATGGAAAGAAAGTAATCAATCTTTCTTCAAATAACTACTTAGGGTTTGCAAATCATCCTAGACTAAAGAAAGCAGCTATAGAGGCTGTCGAGAAATACGGAGTTGGTGCTGGTGCAGTAAGAACAATTGTTGGTAATATGGATATACACGAACAACTAGAAGAAATATTAGCTAAGTTTAAAAGAGAAGAAGCTGTAATGGTATTCCAATCAGGATTTAATTGTAATGCAGGAACAATACAAGCAATTACAAAAAAAGGTGATTTAATAATATCGGATGAATTAAACCATGCAAGTATAATAGATGGAGTAAGATTGAGTAAAGCAGACAGAGCTGTATTCAAGCACTCTGACATGGAAGACCTAGAGAGAGTATTAAAAGAAAAAAGAAGCAATTATAACAATGTTTTAATTATTACTGACGGTGTTTTCAGTATGGACGGAGATATTGCCAAGCTACCTGAAATAGTTGAATTAGCTGAAAAATATGACGCATTAACATATGTTGATGATGCACATGGTTCAGGAGTATTGGGAGAGTCTGGTAGAGGGACAGTAGACCACTTTGGATTACACGGAAGAGTTGACTTTAGTATAGGAACATTATCAAAAGCAATAGGAGTAATCGGTGGTTATGTTGCGTGTAGTAAAGTTGGTCAAGAGTGGTTAAATCATAGAGGAAGACCAATATTATTTAGTACAGCTTTACCACCAGCAGCAGTTGGAGCTATAATCCAGGCAGTAACTATGCTTATGGAAACTACTGAGTTTACAGATAGATTATGGGACAATGCAAAATACTTCAAAGAGAAGCTAGGTAAGTTAGGGTTTAATACAGGAAAGAGTGAAACTCCAATAACACCAGTAATAATAGGAGACGAAGCTCAAACTATGGAGTTTAGTAAGAAATTATTGGATAAAGGTGTATTCGTATCAGGTATAGTATTCCCAACAGTTCCAAAAGGAACAGGAAGAGTAAGATGTATGGTAACAGCTGGTCATACAAAAGAGCAATTAGATAGAGCTGTTGCAGTATTTGAAGAAATAGGTAAGGAAATGAACTTAATTTAATGATTTAAAGACTGTTTGAGTTTAGACTTAAGCAGTCTTCTTTTTTTATTAGCAAGTTCAAAAATTAACAATACAATGAAAGTTATATACGCCATATATTGCCATGACATAAAAATAAAAATGAGATGAAGTCATGATAAAAAACTGGTATAATATTTAATAGTTATTTAATAAGTAAATTTCAAAGGAGGATTTAAAAATTGAAGAAAATAACAGGTATCTTAGTAAGTATTATGTTAGTTTTTTTACTATGTTTTCAAGTAGCAGGAGTAGAAGTAAATGCAACAACATCAGACAAAGAAATAGTTATTTTCCATACTAATGATACTCACGCAAGAGTAGAAGAAGGTAAATATGCTGGTATGGGATTTGCTAAAGTAGCAACTTACATTAAGGAACAAAGAGCAAAAGATCCTAATATGTTAGTACTAGATGCGGGAGATACTTTCCACGGACAAACTATAGCTACATTAGTTAAAGGTGAGAGTATTGCAAAAATAATGAACATGATTAAGTACGATGCAATGGCAGCAGGTAACCATGATTTTGATTATGGACAAGAGAGATTAGTAGAGTTAGACAAAATAACAAACTTTCCAATATTAGCGGCTAACGTAAAAAAAGAAGATGATAGTTTATTACTTAAGCCATATACTATCAAAGAGGTTAATGGAGTGAAATTTGGAATATTTGGTTTAGCAACGCCAGAGACTGCATATATGACTCATCCAAAAAATGTTAAAGGCTTAAAGTTTGTAGATCCGGTAAAAGAGTCTAAAAACATGGTGGAAAAGTTGAAGAAAGAAAATGTAGATGTAATAATTGCATTAGCTCATATAGGGCTAGATGAAAGTAGTAAAGTAACAAGTGAAAAAATAGCTAAAGAAGTAGATGGAATAGATATAATAATTGATGGACATAGCCATACAACATTAGAAGAAGGAAAAACAGTTAAAAACACACTAATAGTAAGTACAGGAGAGTATGACAAAAACTTAGGTAAAGTAATTCTTAAGTTTGATGGTAAAAAGCTATTATCAAAAAAAGCAGAATTAATATCAAAAGATGCTGCAAAAGAAACAAAACAAGACGAAGAAATAGTTAAGCTTGTGGAAGAAATTAAAAACGGACAAAAAAATGTATTAAATGAAATAGTTGGAGAGACAAAAGTTGTTTTAGATGGAGAAAGAGCACAAGTAAGAACAGGTGAGACTAACTTAGGAAATCTTATCACAGATGCTATGTTAGATGCGACAGGTGCACAAATAGCTATCACAAACGGTGGTGGAATAAGAGCATCAATCAATGTTGGTAAGATTACTAAAGAAGAAGTTATCACGGTTTTACCATTTGGGAACTTTATAGTTACAAAGAACTTAACAGGAAAGCAAATATTAGCAGCTCTTGAACATGGTACAGATTCAGCGCCAGAACCAAAGGGAGCATTTACACATGTATCAGGTATAACTTACAAGATAGATACAAACAACCCAGCAGGAAGCAGAGTAACAGATGTAATGGTTAACGCAAAAGCATTAGAATTAGAACAGACATACCTAGTTGCAACAAATGATTTTATGGCAGCAGGTGGAGATGGGTTCTCAATGTTTGGGGATGAACCAGTAGTAGCTGAGTACAATGCTTTAGATGAAGCATTAATAGAATATATGCAAAAAATAAAAGAAGTAGCACCAAAGGTAGAAGGTAGAATAACAATCATACCTAAAGAAGAGGTAAAAGAGGAAGTTAAAGAAGAAGTTAAAGAAACTCCTCCAGCACCAGTAGTACAGTTACCAAAAACAGTGAACTACACTGTTGTAAAAGGAGATGTTCTTTGGAGAATAGCAAAGAAACATAATACTACTTGGGAAAACTTAGCTAAAATGAATGAGTTAAAGAATCCTCACCTTATAATAATAGGACAAGTATTACACGTTCCAGTAGTGAAGTAGAATATATTATAATTCCAAGAATCATCATAGCATTTGACTATGATGATTCTTTTTTGTATATAAACATTGTAAAAGATTTCAAGATTGAATGAATTTATATAATGTGTTATCATAAAATATATTATAGGACATTATCTCTTGATATTACCAATAATATTTAGAGATAGATTTGACGAGGTGATGAGTGTGATAATAGGTTCTTGTTCAGTCGAATTAATGGTATTTGAATCAAACTCATTAAAGGAAAAAAGACACGTAATAAAAAGCATCCTAGGAAGGATACAGTCAAAGTTTAATGTATCAATAGCAGAAGTAGGATTTAACGATCTTTGGAATAAATCAGAAATTGGTTTTGCATGTGTTACAAATGATAGCACTCATGCAAACAGCATGATATCAAAAATACTAAACTATATTGAGAGAGACAATAGAGTAGAGGTACTGAATGTGTGCATAGAAATACTCTAAATGGAGGATGAAATGGACAAAAAGAGAGCAAAAGAAGTTATGGATATCTTAGAGCAGACATACCCAGATGCAGAATGTGAGCTTAAATATAGTAATCCTTTTGAACTTTTAATAGCTACTATATTATCAGCTCAAAGCACAGATAAACGTGTGAATGAAGTTACTAAAGATATGTTTAAGAAATATAGTGTGCCTGAAGATTATATTAATATATCGAAAGGAGAGCTAGAAGATATAATAAGAAGTATTGGTTTTTACAGAAATAAGAGTAAAAACATTATTAATACATGCAAGACTTTAGTAGAGGAATACGAATCTAAGATACCTGATAATATGGAGGACTTAATAAAATTACCTGGTGTTGGTAGAAAAACAGCTAATGTAGTATTATCCAATGCATTTGATGTGCCAGCTATAGCAGTAGATACGCATGTATTTAGAGTATCAAATAGATTGGGGCTTAGTAAAAGTGACAATGTAAACGATACAGAACAGCAGTTAATGAAACTGATACCAAAACAAAGATGGTCAAGAAGTCATCACTTATTGATATTTCACGGTAGGAGGGTATGTAAGGCAAGAAAACCTAACTGTGAGGAATGTACAGTTAAGAATTATTGTAAATATTTAAATGGAAAGTAAATATAAAATAGTAAAAGAAGCCTATCGAATCTCTATGAACAAATAGAGAATACGATAGGCTTTTAGATTATTTAATGTTTTTAACAAAAAGTATCGAGTCAAACTGCAAAGCATGACCCTAGTTCTGGCTTAATTACTTTGTTGGTATTTTTTGTAGTAATATTTTAAGGTCTTTTGACCCAAGTTGATTACCCTATTATGTTTCAACCAATAAAGTAACTAGGAAATCAAAAGATGTTTCTTATCGGCGAATTTGAGAGGGCATTTATTCAACGCTTTTATATAAATTTTTTTAAATGCCCTCTTGTTTGAGCCAGTAAGATTATCTTTGATTTCCCATCACCAGTAAACTATTTTTTACAATGTGTATTTCTCAACGCACTACAACGCCTACCCTAAAGAGTGAGTAACCAATAAACTATTAGAAGCTAAATGATATTTGATGTAAACGACATTGGAAGTAGTATTTCTACATCTCTAATACAGTTAAGAAACACTACTCTCGCAGGGTTAAGTAAATGTTATTTAACGCTTCTATACATAAAGCAACGATCCACACTCACAAAGCATAACTAGATATTACTCCAACGCTTTACCCAGAATAAATAAAAAAACTACTTATTATCCTCAGGAAGCAAAGTATAAGCAATCTGCACAATCATATCCAAAGCCTCAGGCTCGATATCAATTTCAAATTCATCAAGTAGTCTCTTAGAGACTTGTTTAATAGCTTCGTCAATTTCTTCAGTAACACTAGCTAACGATTGCAGATTACTTACTACTTCATACGTCAAATCAGCAATTTTTTTTATTTGATTATCCTTAAATGTATAACCAAATATAAGTAAACCTAGTTTGATCTCTCTATACAGGTCAAGATCCTTTTTCTTTAAATACTTAGATATATATTTGGTAAATATAACTACCATAAATACAGTCGCTATAGCAATTACAATATTCCAATTTATAGCTTCAACCATTTTTACACCTCATTTAATCATCTTTATTATTATCGCTTACAATATTATCTTGTTTGTGCTTTAGAAACTTTAGTATAGGTTTTAGATTTGTAAAACCTGAATCAATACAATTCTCTAATATACTAGTTAGCTCAACTAAAACTAAGACAGTATACAGAATATTTGATATGGTTTTACCATAGACAACCTCAAATAGTATAGAGCATTTGTGAGCAGTGTATAGTACAGGAAGATATAGAAATACCTTTACGCATATACCGTTTTTTAAAGCCCTACTAGTCAAGTGCTTGTCCTTCCAACCCTTATAAAAGAGTGATATTGTAAATTTACCGTAGTTCTTTATGATAATTGAATACTGCTTGCTGAGTAAATCAATAACTATGAGAGTTACAATAAAGATTAAAACCTCTTTGGGATATCCTATCTCAGATAATATAATCCCCAATATACTCCCTAGTATCCAGATGCTTTTACTAAAGCAGAGTTTAAATATATTACTCCCACAGTCAATTATTTCAAGCATCATTTCTTTCATTAAATATTACCACCTTTAGTTTAACCTATTTAAATAACATGCCTTTTGTATGGAACAAAGAGGTTGTTTGGGTTTTTGTTGACAAAGTGAACCCATATATGGTCATTAACAGCGAATTTTACATCAGGGTTAGCTGGTACAGAGGGAGTTATAGTTGTGCTAGCATCTATATACACATCAAGAGTGCCGTCACTGTTTACGCAGGCAACCTTTCCCAAATGAAACTCATGAACATAAAAACCTCTTTTATCAAGGAAATTAGATATGATATCTTGTATTTTGTTTATAAATTCGTTTTGTTTCATATCACCAAGCCCTTTCTTATTTTATTTGCAGTAGCCGACACTATCTTAGGTTTTAGAGGGATAGAAAACCTAGTAAGCTGATAACTGCCTTGACAGCCATTATTATCATCTATAATCTCAACTACATCATTTACTTGATGTAGGTAATTTGGTGCTATGTTCAAAGTCACCTTTTCACAAAACTGTAGTTTCTTTTTAAGCTCGAACTTAGCTCTTGCATCACATTGTGACTGAGTATCAATCATACTATCAGGGTTTGCATTATTCCATGCACAGAATCTATCACCGATTTTTTGTATAGAGTAAGGATGGTCTTTCCACTTAGTCACAGTTTCATCAATAACTAATTCAGTCTTAAACTCAGCGGTTCGTGAAGATCCTCCTAAAACTAAAATATGATTAAATAGGTGAGTATCATCAAGTTTTCTTATGCTCCCAGCATATAGAGTGCTTTCATCAATTTTATAAGTCCAGCAAGGAGCCTGTAGTAGTGGGTCTTTGTGCTTAGTGAATCTCAAGTATCCATTTACATCAAAATACACATCATAAAAATACTCTCCATCTGCAAATGCTTTACTAGCTAAGTCTTTTATAGCTTTTCCTCTGTTTTGACCGATCTGAAATGTCAAGTCATAGGGAACAGTTATATCTGTATTATCAAGAATCATTTTTTTAATACCTGCATTTTCAGCAACAATCTTTATGGCTTCTTTTATGTTTGTACCTTTTTTTATAGTGGTCTCGTGAGTAAAGCGTCCGAAGTTACCAGTGAGTAGATACCATTTGTCTTGTCCATTGATAGTTACAGAGTTTGCGCTAGGTTTATGAGTTGCTTGAGGCTGTGTTATAACAAAAACTCCCTGTGGTATGTATTCGATACCGAGGGGAGTTTTTAATCCAACATATAGTTTTATTTTCTTGTTATCTATCCAGATTAGGCCATTTTCATTCCAAGTAAATCTACCATCCTTATTATCAAGAGTGAGAGTGAACATTCGGCGGATATCTCTACTGCTATCAACAGATATATCACCTATAGAATCACTACTAACTTCCTCAGTAAATATATCAATTACATTTTCAGCATTATCTAGAAGTTCAAGTTTGACAAAAACCTCAGATATGGGTTTTAGCAGAGCTTTCTTAAAGCTTTCACTAGCATTAATCATGATATTCACGTACCTCCACCCAGTTAATACTTATAGAAGATATGTCGTTAGGTCTTTGCATAGCTACCATGCTAGGAGCAGATACATCAACATAAAAACACCTTCCCATACTGTCTTTTAGAAGTAATGGCTTATGTTTATTAATCATATCTTCGAGCTTTCTTAGCTGAGTGACTACATTGCCATCATCAGGCAGTAGTAACCCAGATAAACTACCATGTTTGGCATACTTTTGCCCATAATAAACTTTTGGATATTTTGAAAATGTATTTAACACAGTTCTATCTTGATGCGTTGATATATTTACATCTTTTAAGTTATAGTAAAAATGAAAATGATTTTTGTCAGGATCATCACAGTCTATTAGCCACCAACCATCAAACATAGGTTTAGTAGGAGTAATATTTATGATGCCCTCAATACCAGAAGTACTAACAGGTACAACAGCATAATCATAGTCAGTATTACTACTAGCAAAATAATCTAGATACGTCATCATGCTATTAGGAACATAATTGACAGTAGCTAGATCAACATAGGTATTAGATTCACTTTTCTTCCTTTTAACTTTAAGCCCAGAGATATCATGCTCATCAAGAGAGATATTCCCAGCCTCAAGGTTGTCCTTTAATTTTGCGATAAACACAGTATGAGAGCTCCATTTGCTTCTCTCATTAGCACTGTCACCACTACCATCAAACAATCCAACCTCATCAAAAACAGCGTTCTTTATTTTTATATCGTTTATATTACAAATAGGGGCAGTAGCAGGGTCAAAGACACTGCCATCACCGTATGAGTTTAGTCCTATTAGTGTGGTCATGGTTATCATCTCCTAATCATACCTTTGTTTAAGATAATTTATTTTGAAAAATAGATTTCCTTTAAATAAAGAATACCATCAAAATTAGTTGCATTACTAGGATCGTAAATAATAAATTTCAAGTAATGTTTGCCTGTTAAGGAACTTACATTTATAGAGATTTGTCTTTCGGTTATTGGACTAGTATAGCGTTCATATGCTTTGAAATTAAAAGATTCATCTAATTTGTCTTGAATACCTATATATACGTAAGCTGTACCTGAGTTGTAGCAAGTTAATTTAACTGTATTGACATTTGTTAAATCATACATTTCATTACTGTAGTAAATTGCTGCGTGTGAACGGTCGTAACTGTCAGAACCTATTTGCTCTAACACATAAAAATCATCGTGCTGACGTTGACGATAACCAGTACCTTTTTCAATAAATGGTGTTTTTATTAACATATTTCTGTTATACATCAGTGGAAAATTATTTTTATCAGCGTCTAGCAATATACTGTTTATATAGTTTTCATCTATATATATATAATCAGCTAACAATTTGAAAGTTAATGGATTAGTAAGTGCATCACTAGTTATGCGGATATCTTGTAGACTATTGTAATTACTAGGGTCATGATTCAAAATACCTGCCCACCATTTAGCGATGTTTTTTTCACTTTGAAGTATGGTCTTTAATCCAATTTTGCTGTAGAAAAAGTTCATAACATCTCTGTTTTTACAAATATTATCAAATGTGCTAGAGCAAGCAAGAATACTATCTAACGTATCTTTTGAAGATAAATAATCTGCATTATTGCCTAATATGTTATTAAATCCTTTACCAACACCATATTTACTTTTAATAAATATATTTGATAAAGAAAGGTCAATCAGTAAACCTTTAATTATATGCTTGACTTGTGTAGGAGAGTTACTGTATATTTGAATAGAGTCGTTAGGTTGAATTACATAAAATAAATTTGTTTTAATTGTATCAAAACCATTTATATTAGTTTTCTTAATTATATGTTTAGGGTCATTGTTATTATAGCAATTTAGCCCATAAATCGGATTGTCTTGAGAAGTATTTTTTACTATATGCTCTGTAATGATTAATAATTTATTTCTAGGAACACTATAACAATTATTATAAATATTCGTTGTATTTGGTTCAATTATAATTTCTTCTTTGTCTACCAAATCAGCTCTACCATTGAAAATTAGTTGCATTGCAGTTTCATTGGATGCTAATTCATTAGCGGTTTTAGGAAACTGCATAATATTTGCAAGTCTTTTTTTGCCAACTTCTACATCGCTTAATAACAAATCATACCAATACTTCTGCTTACCAATTTCACTCTTTTCCATCTTTTCATAATAACTTTGATTAATAGCTGGTATTGTAACAGATTTCATTATATCGACCTCCCATATCCTATAATATCTACTCCAGTTATACCAAAATGTTTTTCATCGTATTTTGTAAGTTCACCATATTTAAAGTTTACTGTGTTGTTATGTGTGCCTGTATTAGTAAAGTGTCGTAATATTCCTACTCCGCTATGTGGTTTATTTTTAACTATATAGACAAGCTTATCAAGATGTTCATTGCTTTTTAATAGTGATATCACATCATTAGCTGTTGTAGTCACTGTTGCATCAATACCATCATTTAGCTTAGTTTTAGCCATAGCTCTAACAAAGCCTGTACCATCATTGTTTTCAGCAAGTGATACGTCTACTAGTTTTTGTCCTCCATTTATCAAATCTTTCAAAGCACTAGCAGTAGTTATGATATTACCGTTTGCATCTGTTCCTAGAGTTACTGTCAAAGCCCAATCAATTTTTGATAGGCTAAGGGTAGTGTTAGGAGCTGATGAGTTAATTAACTCTACTGAGATATTGTTGCTATCAGTACCACATATCTTAGAGGTAAAAGTCAAATCATTATTAGGGTCTAAAAAATTAGTTGTAAGCTTTGCTTTAGTTGGAGTAGTTGTATTATTTGTAGCTAGTGATATAGTTATAGCTTTATTATCTACACTACATGATAAAGTACTATTTATCACTTGTGGATTTTTTATTTCTAGAGTTATGTTATTTCCAGAGTTTCCACTTTCCTTAGACACGAATATTAAATCATTGTTTTCTCCTTCAAACTCTGTATCATGATGTGCATGTATAGTTCCATTTGTATAAGCATAGAGTTTTTCGTTTGGCTCTATTACCAAATTTCCTATGATTATAGTTTGTTTAGGTTGTATTTCTACATCTTCTAGTAGCGTTCTCTTTACGCTATCAAATTCGCCTTGATATTCTGTCTTTAGTGTTACGTATTTTTCAATATCTGAGGAATTAGATATCCATAAATCAGATATTATCCACTTTTTATCCTGTGAATTGGTTATCAAGTTTTCAGTTATTTTTAACGAGCTGTCGAATAGCCTTTTTGGTTCAGTTATTTTCAATGTTTACACCCCCATGATATTTGTAATTTGCATATTGTAATATTGCTCTTTAGTTATTCCACCATACATGTACAAATCCCAATAACTACTTTCTGGTGGAGCTATATTAGTAGAAGTTTTTATAGCATAATAGAAGCTATCATCATGTCTTACCAAGTCATCTTTATAGTAAGTGTTAGTAGAATCAAATATACCTCTAAAGGTTAAGCCTATACCTGATTCACCTTTATCTCCTTTAGTAGATATCATTATCCAGTGATTTGTATCAGTTGGTAAGACATCTCTACAATTAGCTAAACACATGTATAGACAGCCACTGTATTTAACCATATTATTTATTTTATAGTCAGTGGTAGCCTTATAAATACCTATAACACGAAATTTATTGATAGTGTTTTGAAACTCTTGTTGCTTACCCTGTATATACCCCTCAACCTCATCTTTAATAAACACTTGCATATTTACAAGAGCCTCTTGAAACTTGTTCCAATCTTCAGATGTTATTATTTTATTTCTTAGAAGAGTGGTCAAGTTTTCAAGCTCTGTTCTTTCAGAATCAGTTAGACTAGTTTTTAGCTTTAATTCTTGATACTTTTTCACTTTAGGTACATCATCAGCAGTTATATCAAAGTGCTCTATGAATGTATCTATAGCGTTTGGGAAACTTGATAGTTTTCTTGTCATTTTATCACCTCACGATAAATGTTTAGTCTATTGTTAATTTGTTTTATGCAGATATACATTTTAGTATCAGTAGTAATGGTTTCGTCTATCAAATCAGAAGCAGTATGATAGGTGAGAGAGCTGAAATCTTTATATACATGTATACTATTATCTCTAAAAGTTATTTCCATATTTCCATTGGAGCCACATATTTTAATGATATCTATATCATTTTTCAGATTTTCTACCCAAAGCTTGAGAGTGAAATCTTCATCCACTGTAAAATTCGAGTCAAAACTGACTGTAGAACCATTAGTGAGATTAGCTTTTTCACCATCTATATATTCAAACTCCTTATCAGCATTACCTATTATTCTAGTAATAGACCATTGTAGTTTTACATAGGGCTTGTCTACAAAAGTCTCTGCATGTAAGTTAGAGTAGCTCTGCATAGAGTTATAATCAGCTACTAACGAAACCATGCTAAAGCTAGTAACATCTTTTTGACTAACTACAATACACTTCACTTTGTAGGTAGCTCCATCTACTAAAGGGTGCTTAAATGAGTATGTTAATGCACTAGATATAATACTGCTAGACTCTTCTATTAACTTGTTAGATACATCATACAATATGAATTTATATGATTTTATAGGTACATTAGATGAGTGAGTATAGTTTGCATTTACAGTCAAATATTGATTTCTCACATATCCATCATTAGGTATAGTAACCACTGGTCTAGCACTAGTCTTAAAAACTACTGCATCTGAAGTTACACTACCTCCTACAGCATTATATACCGTTAGCTTATAGTAATATTCCTTTTCATTTGTAAGTGTATTAGCAGGAATAATGTGTTTAGTAGTCTTAGAGGTTACTTTACCTGATGAATACACTTTTGTAGAAGTAGAGTTGTCTATTACTTCAAGACTATAAGCGGTCATTATATCTCCATTGTTCTTCCAAGATATAGTTATATCTTCATCTTTACAAAAAGTGCTATTGTTAGGAGTAAGTTCAGTTGGTTTTAGTATCACGAAATCACCTTCTTTCATATATATATGTCGATGGGAGCATAAAAAAACAACCTCAATATTGAGATTTTTTAAAAATACAGCCATTTCTAGATTGATGATGAAGCTTTCTAAATCAGATTGTAGAAATTGGTCTTTTGTCTACAATCTGATATTATTTGTATGATGTAATATAAGGATCTATAGATTGCATAAATTCATCAAAATTGTTTGGCGTTAGTTTATCTATCTGTATTGTAATAGGTCTAATATCACTATTAGAAGATGTACTAGGACTCCCATGATTATATGATTGATAAGTCATATGAGGAAGATCTAAGGTTAGTTTATCAAGGGTATCTATAGGTAGAACATATTCACCTTTTAGTAATTTTGCTACCATCTCATGCTTAGAGTTAAGTGAATGACCTACAAATCCACCACTGTGAAAACTTTTCAAATCATCATAACTGAAATGATCACCATCAATTTTATATTTCCTGCGAATATCATCATTGTCATTTTTTAAATCTTGAATTTCAGGATGATTCCAAGTGCCATGTATGTTTCTTAATATTTTAGCTTTTCTTTTGTTTTCCTTATAGGTAGCAAAAACATCATGAGGCATACCAGTAACTAATTTTTCTTTATCAGAACGTGTATCTTTTGGTCCTGAAGTAGAGTTAATTGTTAATCCAGTCTCAATACTAGAGCTATCTACATCTAGATTTGTGATAGTGCGCAGTTTAGCTTTATATGCATTAATAAAGCTATCCAAATCATCAAACAATCCTGTAGCAAGTGATGACGTGATATCTTTACCAGCTTCTAATGCTACAGATGCATTTTTATCATATTCTGATTCCATGTCATTAAAAAAAGTTTTAGCTAGTTTAAGGGCATCACCATGACCCAACTCTTTAATTAAATATAGGGCTTCTTGATGTATATTTTCAGCATCAAGTTTCTCTTGCCAATATACATTGAAGTTATCCATTTCAGTTCTATGGCGTTCCTCAGCTTTTCTAATATCTTCATTGTAGTTTTCGTTTTCTCTATCCTTTTCTTCTTGAAGATTAGTTAGTTCTTGTTGTAGATTCTCTCTAATTCTATCATTTTGCATTTCTTGCTCTTTTTGACTCATCTGCTCTTCAAGTTCTTTGACTTTATGTCTATCGTAGGTATATATTTCTTTACCTGTAGCTTCGTCTATATATGCAAAACGTGTATCATTTTTGACTTTTTTGATTTCTTCTCTTATTTTAGCTAAGTCATTTAGTTTTTGTTGCTTATTTATTTGCTTATCAAGCATATCAATCTCTAACTGCTTGTTCTTGATAGAGTATTCCATAGCAGTATTGTAATCTTTTTGTTCTTCAGTCAAATCGTCTATTTCAGTTTTATGTTTATCAGTAAGCTTTTCATTAGCTAGCTTTTTACTTATAGAGTAGCTTTTCTTTAGTAGAGATTCTATTTGGTTTTCCATAGAGTCCTTAATTTTAGCAATGGCATATTCATTGTCTTTCATACTCAGAGTGTTTTTATCTATTTCATTAGTTAATTTTTTCTGAGTGTTTTGTAGACTTTTTAGAGTATTTTCGTAGTCGTAAGATTTAGGATCAAGTTCATCTATCATCTTACTTACTTCACCAAGTGATTTTTTATATTTTTCATTTAATATTTTTAATTCTTCAATAGTTTTTTGACGGTTTTTTATTTTATTGTTGTATACAGGCAAAAGAGCAGTTTTATCATTTTCATTTGCTAGATTTAGCATTCTTTCTTCTTTATCGAGCAATTTCAAGCTATGGTTAAGTGTGTTTAGATTTTTTTTGAATTCATTAAAATCTACTTTATACGATGGCTTTTTATAGGTTAAATTTGCTATCTTTTCTTCAAGACGCCATCTTTTGTCCTTTTCCATTTTGTTCCCGTAGTTTTTTAGAACACTGACTAATTTTTCTATATAAGTCTGCTTATTAATTGTTTTCATTCTATATTCGTGTTCTATTTCGTCTAAAAGTTTTTCATAGAATTTTTTTTCTGGCAAGCCACTATTTTTTCTACTTCTTAAATTATGGACTTTTTCTTTTAAACTCCGCTGCTCTTCGATACTCAAATTTTTTCTATTATCTTTTAATTGCTTCTCAAGCTTATTAGCATACTCTTTATCATTAATTACATCCATAGCATAATCGTGATTAATTTGTTCCATTTCCAATTTATAAGCAGTTCTATTAAATAACGGTTCATTTGGTACTATATCATGAGCATTTTCTTCTGCAAAAGCATGAGAAGAATATTTAGTGCCAGTTGGACTAGTGTGAATACTTACTTTACCTATACCTAGTTGTTTTTTTAATCTCTTATTTTGACGTAATACGATATCATAAGGCTCAATTATATCTTTGATTAGCTTTTCAATTTCTTTATCTATTTCTTTTATACTCACTGGGAGATTATCAAGTTGTTTAAGAAGTTTATCCATATCTGTTCCATCAATGTTTATACAGCCAGGTGATTCAAAGGCTTTTTCCAGTATAGGTTCTATTACATCATTATTTTCATTTTGTAGATTAGAGCCAGTTTTTTTAGCTTCTAGTTTTTTTATTTTTTCCATGCCTTCTTCGTACTTTTCTTTATTGGCTTCTAGATATTTCTCGTTTTTCTCTTGCAGTTTCATTTTTTCAGCTCTGCGTGCTAACTCTATTGCTTTAGCTAAATCTTTATATGCTATAGTTTGTCCATCAATATATTCAATAATTGATGGGCATAATTCTATAAACTTTTCTTCAAGTTCTATTAATTCTTCTTTTTCTTCAAAAGACAAGTTGCCAAATTCTAATTTTTGTATTAATTCGTTATATCTGCCTATTATATCGTCCATATTTTTTAATTTTTGTTTATCTTGTTCAATGCTTTCTAATAGTTCTTCGTTAAGATTTTCCTGAGCAGAAGACCAAGAAGAAATAAGCGTTATTATCACTGGAATTAATACAAGTCCCGCTGTTAATGCGGATGTCATAGCAGTAGTAGAAGCTGTAGCAGCTTTAGTGACTGTTGTTTGTGTTTGAAGCATCGCAATTCTAGCCTGACCCTGCATAGTACTTACTGTTTCTTGAGCACTAAGAGCACTTAAAGTACCTGATTGTAGTGTATTTGCGCTAGCTATGCTATTCACGCTTCCAAGAAGTAGTCTGTTAGTCTGAGTTACTTCCATCATACCTGGGTTTTTCGATATAATACTTCCAAGCCATGAAACAAGCTTAGAGCGTTCAAGTAATGCAGTTGCAACATTAATGCGTCCGAGTGCAGTGAACAATTCAGCAGAAGTGCTTTTAGCTTCTCTCATCTTAGGACTTAAATTGCTAAAAGCATTCATTGCTTCTGTAGTACCGCTTATTAGGTCATAGATATTGCTTAACCCTTCCTCACCAAAACTCATAGCAAGTTCCATCATAGCTACCTTTAGAGATTCTATTTGCATGTTGAAATCTTGCATTACCATTGAATTTTGCTCCATAGCTACACCTACAGATTCCATGGACATAGTCATCAAATCAGAGAGATTGCTCCAGCCATCAATTAAGGTGGTCATTACTTCGGTGTCAACTGAGCTATCAATATTAAGACTTATATCACTGCTACTTAGATTGTTCATCTTGGAACTAAGTTCATCCATGATATCAGTGAAATTCCTGAGCAGGGTTTCACCATTGGTCGATAACTCAGTTATATTGACTCCTAGAACTTCTAAACCTCTTAGATTACTCATATCCATGCTATCAAATAGAGATTTTAGAGCATAAGATATACGTATGCTACCAGTCTCTAACTGGTTAAATACCATAGATGTAATAGCATTGAGAGTATGAAAATCAATCCCTAGGTTTCTTGCAGATTCACCCGCTATAGATATTACTTCAGCTAGAGTTCTCATAGACACACCTGTGTTATTAGAGATGTTACACCAACTATCTAGTATCATACTTGCACTTGAAACATCACCATTAGCCATATTTCTAATAGCATCATTTAAGAAACCAACAGCCTCACCAGCATCTCTAAAGTTTCCAGCATTGAGACTGAGACTTGTAATTTTAACAAGCTCTTTTAATTTTTCTATATTGTTGATACCTGCTTTTACCCATAAGCCCTGAATAGCTTGAAGTTCTTTTATAGATCTACCAGTAGCTATACCAACCTGTATAGTCATTTTAGCTAACTCTTTCATTTCCTTATTAGTGGCTTTAAGGCTATGTTGTAATTTTGTTTGTTCCTTTTCAAAATCCTTATAGACCGCTATAACACTTTTTATAGCCTTTAGATTTTTAGAGGTATCATTTAAGCCACTATTTATATTATCTAGAGATTTAGTAAAGCTTTCCCCAAGCTTACTAATATCTTTTTGTGCTTCGCTTAACGAAGATTTTAGAGTTTTTAAATCATCAGTAGTTGCTTTAATATCCAAATGATTAGACCTCCTTTATTTAAATTTAAAAAGCTGTCTCACAATGGCAAATTACTGCGTTATTGAAATATTACACGACTAATCATGAGTAGAGAACAGAAATCTTGATTTCCAGTGAATCACTTACTACTAGGAGTAAAGACGAGTAGTGAGCCACATTTTAAATTACTCATATCCGTGTAAATTTCAATGCCTTGTAATTTACTTATTCTGAAACAGCTTTTGGGGGACTGTTGACAGTCCTTGATATTGAAGATGACAAAGTCATCTATGCAGTTTTGAATTTAACCATTAGCCATATTCTTTAAAGCCATAGCATCAGATAGTTTGAATACCTTATCTTCTATTTCCTGCGAGAATAGAGGGCTAAGTTCATTGTTAAATTCTCCAGTAACACTCAAAGTGTTAAGTTGTATATCCCAGCTAAGTCTCTTGTTGATAGCACTTAGTATTTCTCTGTACTGGATATAGGTCAAATCCTTAACCTGATTCATGTCTAGAGATGTATAAGTGAGTATTGCTGTGATACCAGTTTTAAAGCTTATTCCTTTTTTTTTGCGTCATCTTCACTGTCATTATTAGTATTCAGCATTATACCATTGACACTTAGTATTTTCTTGATTATGATAGGGAAGTTGTCGGCATTGATTATATCCATTAGTACATCTTCTTCTTCATCAATAGACATTTTTAGAACCTCAATAACAGCTTTAGCAGATTCATCCTGAATAAAATTAGTCCACATTTTTTCAGCATTTATAATAGCAACATTACTCATGAAATCGCTGAAATTTCTTAGAGTGATAGGCTTTATATTGCGTGCTTTACCATCAGTAAATACATCTATCAAGCTAGAGTTACCTAGCATTTCGTCAAGATCTTGGTATAATACTTTAGCTTCATCTTTCATATATATACCTCTTTACTATACAGTTTCTATAGTGAAATCCCAAAGCTTCTTGTCAGCTCTTTTTGGATCTAAAGCTTTTAACTCTATCTTTGGAGCATAAGCCGTTTGTGGCTGTAAGTTGTATTCAAAAGCACCACTAGCTTTACACTTGTATACAGTTAATTGACCTTGTCCAATAATTTGTGAATTGTCATTATAGATTGGTATTCTATGAACGAAAGTAAATGGTTTAGCTAAAGTATCTTTTAAGATACTGATAGTTTCTGCTGTAGCTGCAGATTCTCTTTCGTAAATACCATTAACACTTTTGCCAGAAGCACTGGAGTGGAACTTGATTTGCTTTTTAGTAGTATCTACGAAATACTTACCTTCTGCTAAGCTAGCTTCATCATTTGCTGCCTCAAATCCTTCAAGTACAGTAGTTTCAGCTATAGGACTATTTTCTAATGTAATTGTAAGTTCAGCAGGAACATCAGCTTCAATGAACTCAGTCATACGAATAGCACCTGTAGTAACAGTAGCACCTTGAGTAACGTTTAAAAGCTTTAAGTCAAATAATGCATTAG
This sequence comes from Clostridiaceae bacterium M8S5, assembly GCA_029227815.1. Lineage (GTDB taxonomy): Bacteria > Bacillota > Clostridia > Tissierellales > MCWD3 > Abyssisolibacter. Next base: position 1,042,870 of record CP118523.1, read on the forward strand.
TAGCAGATAAAGTTATTGACTTGTCCTTAGCAAAATAAGTTATAGGATATGGGCTATCACCACCTGTAACAGCTTCTTCTTCACTTGCAAAATTAATAGCTACATCCTTTAACTTAGATAATGCAACAATTTGTTTAGGATCTACAAAATCCTTTAACACACATTTTCCTACACCGTATAAAATTTGTTTCATAATAAATACCTCCTAAATTTTGTTTAATTATTTTTATTTTTGATAGTATAAACAGACTGAAGTTAAACTAAATCTGTTTTAAAAACTATCCCATATTTAATCCAATCATTATTTTCGATTGGCAAATTTGGCAATCTTGTTGAGTATTGAAGGCGATAACCTTCAATATCTAAACTATCTAATAAACAGTAAAGTCTGTTGAGTATAGATATTAGCTTTGTATTTCTTTCATCAATAGACTTATGAATATAGATATCTATCTGTAGATTTACTATCTCTATAGTGTCTTTTGTTATTGGTTGATTTTCATAAACTAACAACTTCGTAGTATTATTATCTTTAAGATTAGATGGGTATTTATCCAGTAATATTTGATTGTTTGAATTATTACTATCACTAGATAAACCAATAAGAGTTAATAACTCGCTATCAGCTTGTAATTTTGCATAAACTGCTCCAGTTATATTTTTAAATTTCATTCAATATCAATCCTTTCATAAATATATGTCGATAACTCGAATAAAAAACAACCACGATTAAGAAATTTTTTTTATATTTTCAAATTGATGCTTCGAGAGACTGCTAAAAGCTAATTCTTGATAAGGTCTTCTTTTTTCTTTGTATCTACTTAAAACAGTTTTTCTAATATCTTTCATAGAGTTTAAAATGTAAGTTCCAAGAATATCAAGCCGAGTTGAAACATTGTTATCAGATTTTAGATCACCAGTTAATTTAAAGCACTCTGGGTTTTCATTCATTATGTCCTCAGTAAATTTAAGCCTCTCATCTAAATCAAACTCATTTGGTAATGTTAATTTTTTAGAACCAGCTAATTTCAAAATCACAAAAAACACATCCTTTCAAAATCTTAATTATTGTTTAGATACATAGAAATCTTACAGCATACACTATTAATACATTTGTGAATACCTTGTTGAGTGATATTAAGCTTTTTACCTATTTGTTTTTCTGTAAAACCTTCTTGATAAAGCTTAATAATTAATTTCTGTTTTGATGTAAGTTCACTATTTTCAATAGAATCCTTAATATCTATAAGAATAGATACCAACTCAAAATTTGTATTATATATAGTAGAAGTTTCAAGTCCATAATAAAATCTTATAAGACCTTTAATGCATTCTTTATTTAAATAGTTAATATTCTTAAATTTAATATCTCTAGATTGAATTTGACTACCTAAGCCCATATAAACACCTCCTAATTACACTAAATTTAACCAAACGATATAATTGGCTTCACATTTATACAAAAATATGTTATGTTTAATATGAAGACTATACTTTATTAATCGTTAGAGATAATAAAATGTAGACATAAAAAATTAATTAATTTTTTTGTTGCTTACTTCGAAATAATATAATGAGGGTAGTGTAGTTTAAATTAATATAAATTAAAAATATACTCGATATTATATAGTAGAAATATTGAGTTATAAATTGAGTAAGTTTTTGCAAGAAAGGAGGTGTTTTGTAATGAGTATAGGAGAATTAGATCAAAGAACGCTTAGGATATTACTACAAAAAGGATTAATAAAAAGACATGATATAGAAAAACTAAATAAAAAAATATTAGATGACAGTAATGTTTATGCTAAGAATTCATTCAATAAATTTGTATCTTATCTCGATAAAGATTACACTTCCAATACAAAAAGTGGATACAAGACAAATACCGAAAAATTCCTTAAATTTATACTTTCTGTAGACAACATAAAAGATATAAAGGATGATACAAAATTACCTCAGCTAACTAAAAACGATGTAGAGAGATTTTTCACATATTTGATTATAAATGAGTATTCACCAGCTTCAATAAGAAGATTTAAAAATAGTCTTATAAAGTATTTTAACTTTTTATCCCAATGTGAATATAAATCACCAGATATTAGACAACTGCCAATACCAAAGAAAGTAGTTAGTGAAATCAATGCCATAAGAGACGACGAAATAAGGGAAATAGCATATACTTCTGATAATATGAGAAATAGATTATTGATATTGTTTATGTATGAAACAGGTATGAGAAGACAGGAATTAATAGACTGCAAGAAAAAGTATATAGATTTCGAGAATAATATTGTAAAGATACACAAGGATGGTATATTTGATAGAGTAGGATATTTTTCAGATGAAGTAAAAAATATGTTACTAGAGCACATTGATGAATGGAAAAATACAGTAAAAGAGATCAACAATAATAGAATAAAACGGGTTAAATCTAAAGGCGGAACATATTTTGAACTAAAAATATCTGAGTATTTATTTCAAACATCAAGAAGTCAACAAATTAGTTATTCAACAATTTTCAAAGCAATAAAGGATACTGCATTTGAGTACTATGTAAATAATCTTATAAAGCAAAAAACAAAAGAAGAAGTAGCCAAAAACATTGCACAGGAAAAAATAGCTAATATTAATACTGAGACATTGAGACATTCTAAAAGAGCATATTTATTTTCTGTAGGGAAAACTATAGAAGAAGTTCAAATATTAATGGGGGATGAAAATAGATGGGTAGTCAAAAGATACCTTAAAATGGCACAGAAACTATATCCAGAGAATTTTAGAGATTAATACTAGACAATAAGTATAAAAAGTAGTATAATAAATACGAACACATGTTCGATAAATTATACTACTGTCTCACTCTATTTTAATCTTTGGGTTGTTATGAAATAGGTTTATAGAGATGCTTTAATTATTCAATTAGGTGAAATATTCAGGTTAAAGCTTTTTTAGCAACCCATTGATTATGTTAGTATTAAGTTTAAAACTGTTAATGTATTTAAAACAAAGGGGAGAAATGGCAATGAAAAGAACAGTAAAATCAATATCTTTTGATAAAGAGAGATTGGTATGCTTTTTAGAGAAGCTATATGAAAGTGTATCTAATGGAAAACTAAGTATTGACGAGGCAAATAACTTAATATTAGAGTTGGTAAATTCAGATAATGAAGCAGCTAAAAATGAGGCAGAAGAGATTATTTTTAATTGGATTGATAATATGAATGTATTATACATAGATGAACAAAAATAGGAGAGTTTATAAGGTTCTCAAATTTACCCGACAAATAAACATAACATATAATAGTAACATCACAAAAGAAACGCTCCTAAAATACAACATAACATACATTCATAATATAGGAGGAATTATGATCGAGACAATAAAACTAAATCAAAAAATTATCTATAAAGTTATAAAAAATTTAAACTATATACCAAACAATATTGAGTTTGAAGAGTTAGAGCAGGTAGGAAAGATTGCATTATGGAAAGCTATTAAAAGTTATAAAGAAAATAAAAACTATTCATTAAGCACGCATTGTTATAGGATAATCTACAGTGATATTATAGATTATCTTAGAAAAGAGAATAAAAAGATAGATTATACCTTAATATCTTTAAAAAATGAAGATAGTAAATATTTAGTTGATGAAATAGTAAATGGAGATATGTTGATATTAGAAATGAGTAAGTACATTTCAAAACAAAATGTAGATATCTTAGTAGATAAATATATATATAAATTAACTTATGAAGAGATAGCTACAAAGAATAATGTATGTAAAAAAACTATATACAGGAGAATTAAAAAATCCAAGAAAATATTAAAAGAAAAGCTAAAATGGCACTAATTACACCAAAAGAAAGAATAAAAAAAATAAATTGACAAACAATAAAACATATGGTAATATAGGAAATGACGATTGATGAAATAAATATCACCTATCGTTTAACCTACCGTTGGGGTCCGAAAGGACTCTTTTTTTATGGGTTTAAAATTGTAAACTACTGCGTTATTAAAATGATATTGACGATTCACGTACTTAAGTACGCTTCATCTCCACTATCATTTTAATGCCTTGTATTTTAGCAATTTTAACCTCCATAAACCATTAAAAATTCTAACCCGTGCTTTAGTACGCTCATATCCGCCACAATTTTAATGCCTTGTAATTTACTCATTTTAGCCACCATAAATTTTGTGGGCTTAAAATTGTAAACTACTGTGTTATTGGAATAATATCGACTAATCATGAGTAGAGAACAGAAATCTTTGATTTTTTGTGAATCACTTACTCCTAGGAGCAAAGCGAGTAGTGAGCTACATTTAAAAATCGCTCATATCCGTCACAATTTTAATGCCTTGTAATTTACTCATTTTAGCCACCATAAATTTTAGTGGGCTTAAAATGGCAAATTACGGCGTTATAGAAATTCTGACGACTAATCATGAGTAGAGAACAGAAATCTATGATTTCTTGAGAATCACTTACTCCTAGGAGCGTAAGCGAGTAGTGAGCCACATTTTAAAAAACTGCTTCATCTATAATATCATTTTAATGCGTTGTAAATTACACAGTTCAAGCGACACAAAACATAAATGGCAAATTATGATGTTATTTAAATTGTGACGACTAATCGTGATTAGAGAACAAAAATCTACATTTTTATTTAATAATAATATGTGGTGAAATTTCCTTGCCTTTGTAATTCACTCCTTTTTAACCCTCATAATAGTGGATTGTTTATATGTACAAATAAAAAGAACACCTATATTTTTTTATATAATAAAGGAAATTAGTTAATAAAAGTAGAATTATTGTCATTATATGTAGACAACTATTAAAGCTTGTGTGATTTTTTTACGAAGGAGTGGTTGATTTGGAAAATCAAAATTCGTACTCTAATATAGATAATGAAAATGAGATAATATTTTCTTTAGATATAGGAACTAGAAGTGTAATAGGTATAGTAGGAGATTACCATGATGGCAAATTTAGAATAATAGAATCCTACCAAAAAGAACACGATAAGAGAAATATGTATGATGGGCAGATTCATGACATAAGTGGAGTTGTAAGAGTCTGCAAAGAAGTAAAAGAACAGCTTGAAAGGAAACTAGGGATTAAACTTACCAAAGCTGCTATAGCAGCTGCAGGTAGAGCTTTGAAGACTAAAAAAGTAAAACTAAATAGAGAAATAGATATGACTATGGAGATTGACAGTAGAGCAATAGAAAGCTTAGAGATGGAAGCTATACAGATGGCGCAAGCGCAGATAGATGAAAAGAAAGATAGTAATATTAAATACTACTGTGTTGGGTATTCGGTAGCTAATTATTATCTAGATGACAGTTTTTTAGACAACTTAGAGGGACATAGAGGAAGTAAAATAGGCATAGATATACTTGCTACATTTCTACCACATACAGTAGTTGATAGCCTTTATACAGTTATGAGTAGATTGGGATTAGAGGTTACTAATATGACATTAGAGCCTATAGCGGCTATAAACGTAGCTATTAAAAAGAATCTGAGACTATTAAATCTAGCAATGATAGATATTGGAGCAGGAACTTCAGATATAGCTATTACAAAAGAAGGTGCAATTGTTGCTTATGCTATGGCTTCTATAGCAGGTGATGAAATAACTGAAGAAATAGCTAGAAAATACTTGCTTGATTTTGATACAGCCGAAGAATTAAAAATTATGCTTAACCAAAAGCAAATGCAAAAATTCACAGATGCAGTAGGTATAGAATATGAACTAACTTCAAACGAAATATTAGATACAATAAACGATTCTATACTAAAGCTTGCAAAAGAAATAAGTGAAAAAATAATAGAATATAATCAAAAGCCACCAAGCGCTATATTCTTAATTGGTGGAGGAAGTCAGATACCAAGGCTTACAGATATGATTGCTAAAGAGTTAGATTTACCGCCTCAGAGAGTAGTAGTAAAGAGTTCAGATATTATTGATGGATTAGAAGGATTAAGTAGCGAATTAATAGGACCGAGTTTTATAACACCTATAGGAATAGCTGTAACAGCGAGTATATCTCGTAATAAAGACTTTTTAGAAGTAAAAGTTAATGATGAAAATATAAAACTATTTAATTCCAAAAAAATAAAGGTTTCGGATGCACTTATACTAATAGGGTTTAACCCTAGAAAGCTTATACCTAAAAGAGGAGAAGAACTTAGATACTACATTGATGGCAAGTTACATATGAAAAAAGGTGGCTTTGGAGAGCCAGCAAAAGTTTACGTAAATGGTAAGATATCAAGTTTAGATTATAGTTTGAAAACTGGTGATCAAGTAAGTATTATAGATGCAACACAGGGAAGCGACGGCAGAGCTTATTTATATGATTCTATAGATATGAGCAAAAGTGTTAAAGTAGATGGTAATGAAATAAGTATAGTAAAGTTAATAAGAGTCAATGGTAATGTTGTAGAGGAAAACATACCATTAAAACAAGAAGACCACATAACAATAGAACTAATAGCTACAAAGAGAGAATTGTTAGAATCTGTAGAATTAGATGAAGATACAGAGTTATTTTACCAAAGTGGTGAAAAATTTGATAATACTATAAAAGAAAATGATGTCCTTGTAACAAATAATTATACATCAAAAACAAATCAAGAAATACAAGAAGAAAAAAAGGTATTTTCAAATAATAAAAAGCTTCATGTAACAGTAAATGATGAAGATATGGTACTAGAATATACAAAAGATCAACTGATTTTTGTTGATATTTTTGATTATATAGATATTGATTTAACAAAACCAAAAGGGAAGTTGGTCCTTACAGTCAACGGGGAAAAAGCTGATTATTATCAAACACTATTAGAAGGTGATAAAATAAAAGCGTATTGGGAAAATAACTAAAAAATACATAACTGTTAGCATTACATAATAATAATAACTATGGGTAATTCTAAAATTATATTTATATCTAAATAAGGAGATATAACATGAAGAAATACAAATTGTTATTATTGGGTTTACTAGTAGTTATAATATGTGGAGCTATTTTATCAAGATTGTATATAAAATTAAACAATGATAAAATATGCCAAGGTATATATGTTAATAATATAAGCTTAGGAGGATTAAATAAAAAAGAAGCAACAGCATTGTTAGAGCAAGAAGTAAATAGATTATTAGCCACAAATAAAATAAAATTAAAATATAATGATAAGGTATATGAGTATACTTATAAACAGTTAGGATATACCTGTGATTACATAGAAGTGGTAGATGAGGTCTATAAATTGGGAAGAGAAGGTAATTATCTTGATAGACTTTTATCTATGAGAACGCTCAAAAAAACTAATCACAAACATACATTAAAACTCATTGATAATATAGAGGTGATAAAAACTCATATAGTAAATGTATCAAAAAATATAGACAGAAACCCAGTTAATGCATCAATACGTTACAGTAATAGGAAGTTTGTGATCAACCCAGAAATAAATGGAATAAAAGTAGACAAAGAGAAGTTAGAACAATTAATTAAAAGTTCGGTAACCAAAAATAAAAACATAGAAATACCTGTGATAGTAATAAAGCCTAAGAAAACAAAGGAATTATTATCACATATAAACTATAAAATATCAGGTTTTTCTACGTCATATAGCACAAAGAAAATAAACAGAACTTATAATATTAAAAGAGCTAGTATATCAATAAATGGTAGATTATTGATGCCAGGAGAGATAATTTCTTTTAATAATACCGTAGGTTCTCGAAATAGTAGAAATGGATATAGACAAGCCAAAATATTAAAAAATGGTGAATATGTTTTGGGTATGGGTGGTGGAGTATGTCAAGTATCTACTACACTTTACAATGCTGCATTGTTAGCTGACCTAGAGATAATACAAAGGAAGAATCATTCACTACCATCTTCTTATGTGGCAAAAGGAAGAGATGCTACAGTAGTTTTTAATGTATATGATTTGAAATTTAGGAATAACAAAAAATATCCTATATATGTTATGATGTATAATAGTGGGAATAGAGTGTATGCTTCAATATATGGAGATAAAAATGATAAATATTACGATATAAAAATAACATCAAAAGTTCTTAGCAAGACACAAAAACCAGATTATAAAACTAAAATTGACAACAATCTTAAATCAGGAGAAAGGATTGTTGATCAAACATCTAGACCAGGATATAAAGTAGTATCATATAAGAACTATTATAAGAATGGTAAGTTTATAAAAAGCGTTAAGCTACATACAGATGTATACAAGCCGATGATAGGAATAATTAGAAAAGGACCTGATAATTAAAAAAGACATAAAAGGGGGATATAGCAGTGAACATAGAGTTATATAAGAAAAGTATAAAATGTCCAGTATGCCAAAATGAATTTAAAACAACAAAAGTAAAGGCATCAAGAACACGCGTATTAAAATCAGATACGGATTTTATGATTTATTATAAATCAGAAAACCCTTTATTATATGATGTAATAGTTTGCCAAAAATGTGGATATGCAGCGTTAGAGAGTAAATATAATTATTTTCCTAAAGCAAAGAAAAATATAATGCAAGATTTTATTACATCAAAGTGGAACAAAAGAGATTATACAGGTGAAAGAACAGTCGATGAAGCATTACTATGTTATAAACTAGCACTATATTGTGGACAAACATTAAAATTTAAGAAATTCGAGCTAGGAGGATTGTGTATGAGAATAGCTTGGATACATAGACTAAAAGAACAAAGAGACGAAGAAATCAGATTTATTAAACTAGCACGAGATTTATACGAAGATGCGTACTCAAATGAAAATATACCATATGATAAAATGGATGAAAATACACTTACATATCTAATGGGAGAGCTAAACAAAAGACTTGGTGACTATAGGGAGTCCATAAATTGGTTTAGTAAAACAATAGGTGGTACTACAAAACCTTCTCCTAGAATAGAAAAGCTAACAAGAGAACAATGGATGCAGGCTAAAGAATTGTATAAAGAAAGTGGAGGAGAAAATGCTGAGGTTATATGAGCTTAATACAGATTTTTGCCCGATGTGGGCGGCTTTTTCAGATGAAGGGTTAATTAGACTATGTATAAGCAATGAAGAATCTATATATGATTACAGTAAAAAATATCAAGGTAAAATAATAGAGAAATCCAAAGAAAAAGATAATTTGTTAAATAATTTAAATAGTTACTTTAGTGGAGAGTTAACACAAATAAATATACCATTAAAAATAGAGGGTACAGATTTTCAAAAGAGTGTTTGGAATGAACTTATAAAAATACCATATGGTAAAGTTGCTTCGTATAAAGATATAGCTGAAAGAATTGGCAATCCTAAAGGGTGTAGAGCAGTTGGCATGGCAAACAACAAAAACAAGATACCAATAATAATACCTTGTCATAGAATAATTGGTCATAGCAAAGAACTAGTTGGTTTTGCAGGAGGACTTGAGCAAAAAGCTAGTCTCTTAAGAATAGAAGGTCACAAAATAATAATCAAAGAAACGAGTAAAGGTAAAAAATACTATTTACATTCATAGTTAAATCTGAATTATTCATAGAACGTGGATGAATATGCTGTAGTTTTCTAAATTACAATATTTCAACGAATTTTGAAGGCGTGCTGAGTAGTACGGGAAAGAATTGATGGAAGCATTGTAATTAGAAGGATATTGTATAATTATTGATTTTCTATGGATAATTTAGCTTCAATAGTGTCATAGTAGTAAAACTTCTCATAAAATAATATATAGAAGGTTATGGGAAGTGATATTGTGCATAGAAGACGAAGAATTAGGAATATGACATCCCAAAACCCAGTGATTTTCATCCCTGGGATTTTTGGTTCTATAGGGCATAAAATCATACCGGGTACGGGTAAAATGAGATTTGGTCCATCAAAATATGTTTATGAACCAGTTATGGTAAACTTTGAAGAGATGGGTTATGTAAGAGGGAAGACAGTATTTGTTTGTTTCTATAATTGGAGAAATTCCAATGAAGTTAGTGCTAGAGAATACTTAATACCCACATTAGAAAATGTAAAAAAAATAACAGGAGCAAAAAAAGTTGATATAGTGGCTCATAGTATGGGTGGCTTAGTGGCTAGATCGTATATACAAAGTGAAGATTATAAATACGATATAAATAAATTGATATTAGCTGGTACACCGAATGCAGGAGCATCAAGTTCATATTATTTTTGTGCTGGAGGTAAACTTCCTTATGATGAAGTAAATAATAATTTTTTCCTTAAGGCTTTATGGGAAGGATTTGTATGGTATATGAAGAAATCTAGTAAAGGCGGTGGAATGAGAAAATTAAAAAATTTTTTCCCGAGTGCTACGGAGCTTTTACCATGTAAACACTTTGGAGATTATATATTCAAAGATGATGATAATAAAGATTTAAAATTCATACCAATAAATGATATGGCAGTCCAAAATGAATTCCTCAATGAGCTAAACGATAATAAAAAAATACTAAACAGAAAAAAAATAAAGATATATCAAATGATTGGATATGGATTTGAAACAGATGAGTATATATGCATAGAAGAAACTGATGGAAAAATATGGAAAGATGGAAAGCCGATCTATAGCGTAAAAACAGTATATGGTGATGGTAGAGTGACATGTGATAGCTGTAAAACAATAACAGGAAAATATGTACTAGTGACCAGTAGCCATACAGATTTGTTAAAAGATAATAAAAATGTTTTGGCTGGCATGTTGAACAGACAGATAGTACAGAAAAAATCAAAAGTTGATAAAGATAATAAGATATGCAATCTGCTAATCAACAATGCAAAACGGACTCGTATAAGAATTAATGGGCAAGAGATAGTAGTAGATAAACGATATAGGAATGATTTAGATAGCATAAACGTAGAAAAAATTGGATATAACAATTATTGGGTTATAATTTGTGTAAATAATAAAGATGATTTGAAAATAAAGGTGGATCCATTGACTAGAAAGTGTAATATAAGCGTACTCAGCAATAATACCGCTAGCAAACTTGATATACAGGATGTGAATATTGCACAGTATAAGTGGTTAACAATATAAGCAATAAAAACGAATAAATATTATGCCTAATAGGGCTGTCGTATGAGACAGCCCTATAATTATATTAGTTCCTGGAGAGAATTTACAATGTCCTTTAACTCTCCAATTTGGGCAAGTAAAGTAGCATTGCCTTTCTTAGTAATATGGTAGTGCTTCATAGGCATATTTATTTTTTGATTTATTAACCAAGTGTTATCAACTAAATTTATAGCTTCAAGTTGATACAAATGTGAATAAATAACACTCTGATTTAAATTAAGATAGGGTACTTTTTCTTGCATTATATTATATAAATCATTAGCTACAAGCTTTTTCTTAGATAATGAATATAGTATAAATACATTTAAAATTGATTGTTCTAAAATATCAGTCATAAAATTCACCAAAAACCACCTCATTACATCAGAAAATTTCAGAAAATTAAGAATCTTATTAATTATTAGTAATATTCTGATAAATTACAGGATTCATAAATATTTAGCAGAATATAAACATAAAGAGTATATTATACAATATTACAATGAAGGGAAAAGTATTAAAAGTTTTTGATTAAAAAACAAGCATAGGAGGGGTATAATGAACTGTCACAAAGGCAAATTACTTATGGAGAATATGGAGAAAATAATAACAGGTAAAAAAGAGGTAATAAAGTATGTAGTAATAAGCTTATTAAGTCGAGGTCATGTGTTGATAGAAGATGTTCCAGGAGTAGGAAAGACAACATTAGTAAAAGCATTGGCGAGATCAATAGAATCTGATTTTAAAAGGATTCAATTCACACCAGATTTATTACCATCAGATATAATAGGTATTTCAATTTATGATAAAAACACACAAGAATTCAGATTTGTAAAAGGGCCGATATTTGGTAGTGTTATATTAGCAGATGAAATCAACAGAACATCACCAAAAACTCAATCAAGTCTTTTAGAATGTATGGGAGAGAAAAAAATAACAGTAGATGGAGATATATTTGAGATGAAAGAGCCGTTCATAATATTAGCAACACAAAATCCGATAGAATATGAAGGAACATTTCCTCTTCCAGAAGCTCAATTAGACAGATTTTTAATGAAGATAACTATTGGATATCCAGATAAATTTAGTGAGGTTACAATATTAGAAAAGTTTCATAATAGTGATCCATTATTAGATTTACAATCGGTGGTAAGTAGCCAAGATATTGTAGAAATGCAAAATGAAGTAGATGATGTACATGTAGATGATAAAATATATGACTATATAGTTAATATAATAAATGAAACTAGAAATGATACAAATATAAGATTAGGGGTAAGTCCAAGAGGAGGAATAGCGTTGTTAAAGGCTTCTAAAGCTATTGCTTATTTAAATGACAGAGATTATGTATTGCCTGATGACGTCAAAGAACTTGCAGTACCAGTGCTAAATCATAGAATCATGTTAACACACGAAGCTAGAGTAATGAACCTTACTAAAGAAGATTGTATAAAAGATATAATCTTTAAAGTGAAAATTCCTGTGGTGAGCAACAATGACTAAAAAAGTATTGTATATATGTATTGCAATAATAAATTTGTTATTAGCACTACTAGTAGGGGGAAGATTTTCATACTTTATGTTTTTGTTAACAATTTCTATATATTTGTATGCAAAGATATCAACATACTTTATCAGAAAAAATTTGATAGTAAATTTTTGGATAGACAATACTTGTATTAACAAGGAAGATACAGTAGTAATAGATTACAATGTATATAACTCATCTATATTTCCAATCCCATTTATGATAGTATCAGACGAAATACCTAAAAGATTATCAAGGATAGCAAGTAAAAACGAAATATACCAAGCAAACCCTTTTGAGACAACAATAATTAGCAGAGAAATAGTATCAGAGCATAGAGGGCAATATGACTTAAGTGAATTAAAACTGAAAATAGGGGATGTATTTGGTTTAGTAAAACGAGAAGTTATATTGAGAGATCCAATAAAATTGAAGGTTTATCCTAAAATATACCCATTAGAAGAATACAAAATAGACATGGTAAAGTCTTTCGGCAAAATTATTTCAAATAAAAAAATCTACGAAGATTATTCAAATTTCCGAAATCTAAAAGAATATATTCCAGGTGATAGTGTAAAATTGATTGATTGGAAAGCTAGTGCAAAGAATGATGAACTATATATTAAGAAATTCGATTCATCCTCAAAAATCAAGATACACATATATCTAGATTTTAAATTCAGCAAATTTAAGTCAGATAAAACAAGCGATATTGAAGAAAAATTAGCAGAATGTGCAATTAGCTTAAGCTATCATATGCTTAAAAAAGGATTTGAGACTGTATTTACAACATATACAGAAAAGAGAGTTAATATAGCAGGTAGAAATTTAAATGCAATAGGTTCATTTTTAGAGGTATTGTCAATTATTAGGCCTAAAAGTGAAGTAGGCGTATCAGAAATGATTAAAAATGGACACGGTTCTGAGGATAATGATGGTGTAATAGTTATAATAACACCGCATATAGATGATAGCCTAAGAAAAACAATAGCAGAGTTAAAAATGAGGAAAATCAATGTAGCGGTTATTTTAGTAGGTAAGTTTATATATGTAAAAAATATAAAAGACTTTGAGATACTTAAGGAATTAAAAGTTAAACACAACATAATTGACATAAATGACAATATATCACAGGTTTTGAGGTGAAAAGGTGAAATCACGATTATTATCATTAATAAATATAGGAATAAGCTATGTATTTTTATTTTATATATTAAGACTCTTAAATCTAGAACTGTCCTTGATTAATACGTCTATAGTCATAATCCTACCAGTAGTTATATCAATTCTAATTAATTTAATGTTTAAAAATAAAAAAATTACGCTACTAATATTAATAATAATACTAACAGTAGGTCTATTTCTAGCATTAAAGTACAAAGAAGAATACAAATTAGTAAAAGAGACGATAGCAGATTTTATAACTTGGGCTATTAGGTTTATAAAAGGATATGGAATAATTCACAAGAATTACAGTTATGTATTAATAGCAGTCTTAAGTATAGTTATCACAAATGTTTGCTATTTATTATATATAAAAAATAAATCTATAATACTTAAGCTTCTCAGTGGAACAGCAATATTTCTTATAAGTTGGTTTTATTATATAGATTTCGCTCTGAACTATTATATAGTGTACTGTTTTTTTATGCTAATACTGATTGGAAACAAATCTTATCAAATATATAACAAATCATGGAGTAAGAATAAAAGCTTAACCGTATATGTTAGAGAAAGCAAATGGCTTAAATACGCAATAATATCATCGTTCATATTAACAATCTTAGTAGCTATATTGCCAAAAGATATAGCACCTATTTCCTGGCCGTGGCTTGATAGAGCTATAAATAGTAGATTTCCACAGCTAGCAAAGTGGAGAAATGATCATAATAAATCACTAGGATATGGTACTTCAGTGAGCTTTGATTTGTCTATTACAGAGTTACAAAGTGAAAAAAACAGACTAGGAGGACCTATTACTCCATCAAATACACTTATGTTTAGAGTGAGAGGAGAAGAAAGAAAATATCTAAGAGGAAGAGTTTCAAATACCTATACAGGTTTTCATTGGAAAAGAGAAAAAACGATATTTACTAAGCAAATAGGTGGAAGTAACTTAAAATACTTTAGAGAAGGTTTAGTTAAAGGGAAAGTTAACAACCTAGTAATCGAGCATGTAGGTATATCTACATCAACCATATTTGCACCACTTGTTAGTAATCAGGTTCATATAGAAGGTAACAACTATGTAAATAGGAACTTTGAGATGTTTAATGAAAGAATGATAATGAAAAATGAAAATTATAAAGTTTATTATGTCAAGAATAATTCATTAGGATATAGAGGTAATTTTCGAGAATTAACAAATAAACAAAAGCAGGAATGTTTGCAGATACCAAATATAGTTCCGGATAGAGTAAAAGAGCTAGCAGAGCAAATAACAGCAGGTTATGACAATGATTTAGACAAATTGACAGCTATAGAGAACTATTTAAGAACTTATGAATACACATATGAGGCACAACTTAATCCATACAACAGAGATTTTGTAGATTATTTCTTATTTGATACTAAAAAAGGGTACTGTACTTATTTTGCATCAGCAATGGTCATATTGGCACGAAGTGTTGATATACCTACTAGATATGTAGAGGGTTTTTCGATGCCACAGGCAAAGAAGGATGGATATTATGAGGTTTATAGTGACAATGCACATGCTTGGGTAGAAGCTTATATAAAAGAAAGAGGATGGATAACCTTTGAGCCTACGCCCGCGTATGAATTAATTAACCATGATATAGAAGAAGAAAAAGAAGACAAAAAGCAGCAGATAACTAAGGACTATAAATCACAATCTAATACAAGAAAAATGAAAGCAATGTTAGACTTAGAGGAGGAAATGAATTTTAGTTTAGAAAATATAAATAACAAAGATAAAAATAAAAGCGTAAATATATTGATAATATTATATATAGTGCTTATTTTAATAGGATTAGTAATTAGTATCTTTGCTTTAATACTATATAGAAATAATAGAAAGATTAAGCAAAAGAAAATTAAAATAAGTGGAACAAATGAAATAGTCAAATATTACGTTAGTTATATCAACAAAATTATAGAGAGAAATGGAACGGTAAGAGAAGAGCAGGAGACTATATCAGAGTTCTTTACTAGAGCTGAAAGCAAGTTACAAGTAAAAGAAATAGCATTAGAAAAAGTACTCGACATATATCTTAGGTCAATTTACAGTAAAGGCATTATAGACAAGGATGATATAAAGTATGTAAGAGATTATTATTACAAATGGTTAGAATCTAAACAAAATAATACGTCAACTATTAAAAATAAGTATTTATATTATGAAATAGATAAAAAACTTCTTCTTTAAAAGATTGTAATAATTCATATCATTGTATATACTATACGTATTGAAAAAAAAGCATAGGAAAGTACAGAGGTGAAGATATGAATTACAAAATGATAGCGATAGATATGGATGGAACATTGTTAAACAGTAAACATACTGTATCAGATAAGAATAAAAACATGCTAAAAGTAGCTACAGAAAAAGGTATACAAGTTGTTATATCAACAGGAAGAATATTTACATCAGCGAGATACTACGCAAAACTTTTAGGGTTGATAACACCTATAATAGCATGTAATGGAGCATATGTATGTGAATATCACAAAGACAACGTGTTATACGACAATAATATAGATTCTTATAACGCAGGAAAGATAATAGATATATTAGAACAAAATGATATATTATATAGGTTTTATGATAATGACAATTTTTATCTTAAAAAGCTAGAACGAATGGATGAAAAGTACATTGAGTGGAAAACGACATGCGAAGAACTGTTTAAGGTTAAGATAACTAGCCTTGAAGATGTGAGAGCTTACGTAAAAGAACATAAACCTAAAATTTACAAATTCTTTGTAACAGAAGAAGATGAACAAAAACTAAATAATGTGAAAGAGCAAATAATGCAAATAGAAGGAGTAGATGTGGTTAGTTCGTGGAAAGGGAGCTTTGACATAATGAATAAAGGGGTGTCAAAGGGAAAGGCACTAGAGGAACTCTGCAAAATAATGAATATAAAAAGAGAAGAAGTTATAGCAATAGGAGATAATTTTAACGATGTATCAATGATAGAGTTTGCTGGCACAGGAGTAGCTATGGGTAACGGAGAAGATGGAGTAAAAGCAATAGCTGATATAGTGACTGAGTCTAACGATAATGATGGAGTAGCAAAAATATTAAGAGAGTTAATAGGGTAAACTAAGATTAGGAGAGATAGAATGTCATTAAATATAGTATTAATAGAACCAGAAATACCGCAAAACACAGGTAATATAGCGAGAACATGTGCAATAACAGGAGCGGTTTTACATTTGATAAGGCCTCTAGGATTTTCTGTTGACAGTAAACATTTAAAAAGAGCAGGTCTTGATTATTGGGAGTTATTAGATATCAGATATTACGATTCTTTTGAAGAGTTATTAAATCAGCATGATAAAAGTAAGTTTTTTTATGCTACTACAAAGGCATCGCATAAACATACCGATGTAAAATACACTGAGGATTCCTTTTTAGTGTTTGGAAAAGAAACTAAAGGCATACCAGAAGATATACTAAACTCTAACAAAGATCAATGCATAAGGATACCTATGAAAGACTGTGAGGCAGCAAGGTCTTTAAATCTTGCAAATTCAGTATCAATAATAGTATATGAAGCATTAAGGCAGACTGATTACCAAGGCTTAAGATAAGACTGTAAAAAGATACCACCATAGTATTTGCAAAAATCACATGAAATTTAACATAGATTTAACAAAAGTATTATTAATTTATTGTATTATAGAATCTGATGTTAGAAAATACTTAGGAGGACTTATATGTTAAAATTAGTATTTACAGTACTTGGGGGACTTGGATTATTTCTATATGGTATGAATCTTATGGGAATGGGGCTTCAAAAGGTAGCTGGAGATAAGCTTAAAAAGCTTATAGAAATACTTACGAACAACAAGCTCATGGGAGTTTTTGTAGGTGTACTAGTTACAATGTTAATACAAAGTAGTAGTGCTACAACAGTAATGGTAGTCGGCTTTGTTAATGCAGGGTTGATGTCATTGTCACAAGCAATAGGTATAATAATGGGAGCCAATATTGGTACAACAGTAACAGGTCAGCTAATAGCTTTCAAATTAACAGATATAGCACCACTAGTAATAGCTATAGGTGTTGCAATATGGCTAGTCTCATCAAAAAAGAAGAATAAGGAAATAGCCGAAGTACTGATTGGATTTGGGGTATTATTTTTAGGTATGAGTATGATGTCAGGGGCATTGAAGCCATATGCTAAATCACCAGTATTCATTGATATTATTAAAAGCTTAAACAACCCATTTTTAGGCATATTAGTAGGTTTTGGTATTACTGTATTAGTACAAAGTAGTAGTGCATCGCTGGGACTATTACTTGCAGTAGCATCAACAACTGATTTATTTACTCTAAATTTAGCATTTCCAATATTATTTGGTCAAAACATAGGTACTTGTGTTACAGCAGTACTATCAAGTATAGGTGCAAATAAAACAGCCAAGAAGGCAGCGTTTATGCATTTATTATTCAATATAGTTGGAACGGGTATATTTATGATTGCTATATATGTGTTACCAATACAAGATTGGATAAAAAAACTTAACCCTACTGACATAGAAAGACAGATAGCTAACGCTCATACAATATTTAATATAGCAAATACGATTATATTATTCCCATTTGCTGAACTAATAGTGAGAGCAGCAAATAGGGTGATTCCTGGGGAAGATGACGATGATGAGGTACAAGGTCTTAAGTATCTTGATCAAAGGATAATGGAGACACCTCCGATAGCAGTAGGAATGGCTTCAAAAGAAGTTCTAAGAATGGGTAAATTAGTTAAAAAGACATTAGCATTGTCAAGAGAA
Source organism: Clostridiaceae bacterium M8S5 (assembly GCA_029227815.1). Classification (GTDB taxonomy): domain Bacteria; phylum Bacillota; class Clostridia; order Tissierellales; family MCWD3; genus Abyssisolibacter. Next base: position 1,061,485 of record CP118523.1, read on the forward strand.
GCATTCTTTAAATCTGACGAAAAACTAACACATAAAGTATTTGAAGAAGAAAAGAAAATTAATTGGATGGAAAAATCTATAACTAATTATTTAATAGAGCTGTTAAATGCACCACTTACAGATAGCCAACATGTAATAGTAACAACTTTATTAAACACAGTAAATGATTTAGAAAGAATAGGAGACCACGCAGATAATTTAGCAGAGTTTGCTCAGTATAGAATAGATAATAAAATAAAGATGTCTGATTATGCTCTAAAGGAAATAGACATAATGTTTACAAAAGTGCAAGATTCATTTGAAAGATCATTACTTGCATACAAAGATCCTAACGAGAAGATAGTAGCGTCGGTAATCAGTGCAGAAGAAGATATAGATAAAATGGAAAAACAACTTAGAGCTAACCACATAGACAGACTTAATAAACAGCAGTGTTCAGGTAGCTCAGGAATAGTATTCCTAGATATAATAAGTAACTTAGAGAGAATTGCAGATCATTCATCAAACATAGCATTAGCAATAAGAGATGCATTATACTAGATTGTTATAAAGAACTGAAAGAGAATAATTTTCAGTTCTTTTTTATTAAGTAACAAAGAAAAAAGGACTACTTTTGAGTCCTTTTTAGATTGATGACAAAGGCATCAAAATAACAGAGTGTAAAAAGAGCTCAATTTCAAGGCGCATTAAAATTGAGTAGCAGAGCTTACTTAAAGGTTAGTGAGCAACTGAAATTTTAACAACAACGCAGAAATTGGGCTTTTGTCTACAGTCTGAAAGGACTATTTTGAGTTCCTTTATTCTTAATCTATTCATCAATTTTAGCGGCTTCTAGTACCTCGTTCATTTTGGACATTATGTATTCATATCCATTCTTACTGTGAGGTATTAAGCATCCACTACAATCTTTGATTCCATTTACATATTTGAAGTTACCACCACATTTATCCTTTAGCATATATAATGGACAAAAGCAGAACATGCAATTAAATTCCTTATCATCTTTTACTTTATGACAGGGAAAATATTCACATTTTCTGTGATTATAAAATTTATAATTAGTAGTCTTAGTTTCACTCATATATAGCACCTCCAAAACAATTATATCAAAATAGTGTCAAAAGTTAAAATTTTTAATATACTATAATAGTAGAACTAAATGAGCAAAATAGAAGCTTTGATAGCATAATTAAAGGTTAGAATTATTAAAATAAAAAAATATTTAAAATAAATGTTGAATTAAGGATGAGCGTGTATTATAATAAAGCTGTAAAAGTTAAAAATTAAATGAAATCTGGATGACGGATACGGGAGAGAACAGATTGTCGCCGAAGGAGTAAGCATTGAGCTTGCCGTTCAAATGTGAAGCTCTCAGGCAAAAGGACCGTATTTTGACAGGACTCTGAAGAGCGTAAGCACCGTAGGAGCAATTCTTTTGAAAAAAAGAAGAATCTCTCAGGTTTAAAACAGAGCATAAGGCATTGTATGGTGTCGTATGCTTTTTTTGTACGCAGAAAGTAATACTATCATACAAATACTCAAAATAGGAAGTGTGTAAAATGATTGTTATTACAAATAACCCATTAGTAAAAAAAGAGTTAATACAATTTGAAGTTGTATACAAAGAACTTGAGTATTTAGAGATACTAAAAATAGTTAGAGACATGATACATAAAGGTCACAAACTATTAACACATCCTCTTTCGGGTAGCGTTAAGCCTAATGAAACCCCGTACAAATCTATTGCTGTTTCAAAGCAAAAACATAAACTTGATATGGAGTCGCTAATGATTATTGAAAAGAGTATAGAGACTACCATAAAGTTTTTTAAGAATCCAAAACGACCAACATACACAAAAAGTATACTAGAAGATTTTCAATTAATAGATAAAGGATTAATTGAAAAAGCTTTAAGATGATACATAAAATAAATTTATTTAAGGAGTGATCTCACATGGAAAACGTTTATGATGTTGCCATAATCGGTAGTGGACCTGCTGGATTAGCTGCTGGATTATACTCAGGTAGAGCTAGAATGAATACTATTATAATCGAGAAAGAAAAAGCAGGTGGACAGATAGTAACTACAGAAGAAGTTGAGAACTACCCAGGTTCAATAGGAGAAGAATCAGGACCATCATTAATAGCTAGAATGGTTAAACAAGCAGAAGGGTTTGGAGCTAAAAAAGCTAAAGATACAATAACAGATATACAGTTAGATGGAGATATAAAAGTACTAAAAGGTGAAAAAGAAGAATACAGAGCAAAAGCAGTAATTATAGCATCTGGAGCAAAGCCAAGATTAATAGGATGCCCAGGAGAAAAAGAGTTAACAGGAAAAGGTGTATCATATTGTGCAACATGTGACGGTGCATTCTTTGAAGACTTTGAAGTTTTCGTAGTAGGTGGTGGAGATTCAGCAGTTGAAGAGGCAATGTTCTTGACTAAGTTTGCTAGAAAAGTAACAATCATTCATAGAAGAGATACGCTAAGAGCTGCTAAATCAATACAAGAAAAAGCATTTAAAAACGAAAAAATTGATTTCATGTGGAATAGCGAAATAGTAGAAGTAAAAGGAGAAGGAATAGTAGAGTCAATAGTTGTAAAGAATAGAGAAAGTGGAGAGTTAAAGCAAATTGACGCTGACGAAGAAGATGGTACTTTTGGTGTATTTGTATTCATAGGATTTATGCCACAAACAAACTTGTTTAAAGATAAAGTAGATATGGACCAAAGAGGTTATATTATTACTGATGACAACATGAAAACAAACATCGAAGGTGTATTTGCAGCAGGAGACTGTAGAGTTAAGTCATTAAGACAAGTAGTAACTGCATGTGCAGATGGAGCAATAGCTGCTACACAAGCAGAAAAATATATAGAAGATAAATTTGAATAGGGGGAATTAAAATGTTAGCACTTGATAAAACTAATTTTGAACAAGAAGTATTAAACGCTGAAGGTTATGTACTAGTAGACTTTTGGAGCGAGGGATGTGAGCCATGTAAAGCATTAATGCCGAGTGTGGTTGAATTATCAGAAAAATACGATGGCAACATGAAATTTACAAAATTAGATACAACTAAAGCTAGAAGATTAGCTATAAAACAAAGAGTTTTAGGACTTCCAACAATAGCAATATATAAAGATGGAGAGAAAATAGATGAAGTAACAAAAGACGATGCAACAGCAACAAACATTGAAGAAATGATTAAAAAATATTTATAAGCTTTAGACAACCAGAAGTTGTTTAAATAAATTCATTTATAATTTATGAGGAGGTGAACTATAGTGCGCCTAGAGTTAGGGAATATTTTTATAAAGGATATCCAATTTGGTGATATCACTAAGGTTGAAAATGGAACATTATATGTTAATAAAGAGGAATTGATTGCAGAAGTAAGTGAAGATCAAAACCTTAAATCAGTAGAGGTTCAAATAGCAAAACCGGGTGAAAGTGTAAGAATAACGCCTGTAAAAGATGTTATTGAGCCAAGAGTGAAAGTTGAAGGAAAAGGTGGTATTTTCCCTGGAGTTTTATCTAAGGTTGATACTGTTGGTTCTGGAAAAACAAATGTTTTAAAGGGTGCGGCTGTAGTTACAACTGGTAAGATTGTCGGATTCCAAGAGGGAATTATTGATATGACTGGACCAGGAGCAGACTATACTCCATTCTCAAAGCTTAACAACTTAGTAATAGTTTGCGAGCCAAAAGAAGGAGTAAAAGCACATGAGCATGAAAAGGCTATAAGATTTGTAGGATTAAAAGCTGCTAGATATTTAGGAGAAGCCGGAAGAAATGTTACTCCAGACGAAGTAAAAGTTTACGAAACACTTCCATTATTAAAAAGTGTAGAGAAATATCCAGAGTTACCAAAGGTAGCATATGTTCAAATGTTACAAAGCCAAGGTTTACTTCATGATACTTATGTATATGGAGTTGATGCAAAGCAAACACTATCAACATTAATATCTCCAACAGAAATAATGGATGGAGCTATAATTAGCGGAAACTGCGTGTCTGCGTGTGATAAGAATACAACATATCATCATTTAAACAATCCAATAGTACACGATTTATTTGATGCACATGGTAAAGATATCAACTTTGTTGGTATGATTATTACTAATGAGAATGTTTATTTGGCAGATAAAGAGCGTTCATCAAACTGGACAGCTCAATTAGCAGAGTATATTGGAGTAGATGGAGTTGTAATCTCACAAGAGGGATTTGGTAACCCAGATACAGACTTAATCATGAACTGCAAGAAGGTAGAAAATAAAGGTATTAAGACTGTTATAGTAACAGATGAGTATGCTGGTCAAGATGGAGCTTCACAATCATTAGCAGACGCAGATGTTAAGGCTGATGCAGTTGTAACAGGCGGAAATGCAAATGAAGTAATAGAATTACCACCAATGGATGTAGTTATAGGAGATACTCAGTATGTTGATACTATAGCTGGAGGTACAGATGGAAGCTTAAAAGAAGATGGAAGCATTGTAATAGAGCTTCAAGCTATAACAGGAGCAACAAACGAATTAGGTTTCAACAAGCTTAGTGCAAGAGGATAGATAACAGAAAAAATATAAAATAGAAAGGATGTTGACTATGGGATTATATGATGGTAAAAAAGTTATTATCATAGGCGATAGAGACGGTATACCAGGTCCTGCAATCGAAGAATGCTTAAAAGCTACAGAAGCAGAAGTAGTATTTTCTTCTACAGAGTGTTTTGTCTGAACGGCTGCAGGTGCAATGGATTTAGAAAATCAAAAGAGGGTTAAAGACCTTACAGAGAAACACGGAGCTGAGAATGTTATCGTGTTACTAGGTGCAGCAGAAGCTGAGGCAGCTGGATTAGCAGCTGAAACAGTTACAGCTGGAGACCCTACATTTGCTGGTCCATTAGCAGGAGTCCAGTTAGGACTTAGAGTTTATCATGCAGTAGAACCTGAATTCAAAGGCGAAGTAGATGCAGATGTTTACGATGAGCAAATAGGTATGATGGAAATGGTTCTAGATGTAGATGAAATCATCGAAGAAATGAAAGAGATAAGAGACGAATTTTGTAAATTTTAATAAACGATATTAACTAATGTTAATATACCCTAAAAAATCCGAGAGAGGGGGTAAAAAATGAGTAAAATCAGAGTGGTTCATTATATAAATCAGTTCTTTGCCGGTATAGGTGGAGAGGAAAAGGCAAACATAAAGCCAGAAGTAAGAGAAGGTGTAGTAGGCCCAGGACTAGAATTCAATAAAAACTTTTCAGACGAAGCTGAAATAGTTGCAACAATAATCTGTGGAGACTCATATTTTAACGAAAATGTAGAAGAAGCGAAAGCAGAAGTAATAGGTATGGTGAAAAAATATAATCCAGATCTATTTATAGCAGGTCCAGCATTCAACGCAGGAAGATATGGTGTTGCATGTGGTACAATTGCAGATGCTGTTCAAAGTGAATTAAATATCCCTGTATTAACAGGTATGTACATTGAAAACCCTGGTGCAGATATGTTTAAGAAAAGCGTATATATCGTATCAACTAAAAACAGTGCAGCAGGTATGAGAAAAGCAGTAAAAGTAATGGCTCCATTAGCAATTAAATTAGCTAAAGGTGAAGAGATAGGGTCTGCTAGTGAAGAAGGCTATATTCCAAGAGGTATCAGAAAGAACTATTTCGCAGCAGAGAGAGGCTCAAAAAGAGCTGTAGATATGTTAGTTAAAAAATTAAAAGGTGAAAAATACGAGACAGAGTATCCAATGCCTGATTTTGATAGAGTGGATCCAAATCCAGCTGTTAAAGACATATCTAAAGTTAAAGTTGCTTTAGTTACATCTGGAGGTATAGTTCCAAAAGGTAACCCTGATCATATAGAGTCTTCAAGTGCATCAAAATATGGTAAATATGATATAGCTTCATTTGATGATTTAACAAGTGAAACTCATGAAACTGCACATGGTGGATATGATCCAACATACGCTAATGAAGATGCAGACAGAGTATTACCAGTAGATGTATTAAGAGATTTAGAAAAAGAAGGAAAAATTGGTGAACTTCATAGATATTTCTATACAACAACAGGAAACGGTACTGCAGTTGCTAGTTCTAAGAAATTTGCAGCTGAGTTTGCAAAAGAGTTAGTTGCAGATGGCGTAGAAGCTGTTATATTAACTTCTACGTGAGGTACGTGTACACGTTGCGGTGCAACGATGGTAAAAGAAATAGAAAGAGCTGGAATTCCAGTAGTTCACATTTGTACGGTTGTTCCAATTTCACTTACTGTTGGGGCTAACAGAATAGTTCCTGCGATTGCTATTCCTCATCCATTAGGAAACCCTAGTATGGATAAAGAGGAAGAAAAAGAGCTAAGAAGACATATAGTTGAAAAAGCTCTAAAAGCTTTAGAGACAGAAGTAGACGGGCAAACTGTATTTGAAGATTAATTTCATGGGACTAACTCAGGGACTAAATTTGAGCTAGTCCCATTTAAATATGCGGAGGTGTTAAATATGACTTTTCCAGTAGTAAAAGGGGCTAGTTATATACTAGTTCATACACCAGATATGATTATTCATAATGGTACAACACAAACAACAGAAAAAATAGTAAATCCAGAGTCAGATTATTTGAAACAGTTACCAAACCACATTAGAAGCTTTGAAGATGTAGTTAGCTACTTACCAAACCAAACTTATATTGGAAACATGACTCCAGAAGAACTAGCAGGCTTTGAAATGCCTTGGTTTGATAAAAAAGCAGAATCAGCATCTAGAAACGGTAAATTTGGTGAGATAATGCCACAAGACGAATTTATAGGACTATTAAAAATATCAGATGCGTTTGGATTAGTTGAGCTAGAATCAGAGTTTTCAAAAAATGTAACTGAAAAATTAGAAAAACATGAAGTTATAAATAAAGAATTAGTAACTAAAATTCCTACAGAAACAACATTAGAAGATATAAAAGAACATATAGAAAAGCATCATGCAGAAGCTATATACAACGATGGTAAATTAGTCGGATGCGTAAAAAGAGCACATGATATAGACGTAAACTTAACATCACATGTAATGTATGAAAACCTAGTAGTTAAAGCATCAGGTTATCTTGCAATGGTAAATCTATTAGAGAAGAACAACATAGATGCTAATGATGTGCAGTATGTAATAGAGTGTTCAGAAGAAGCATGTGGAGATATGAACCAGAGAGGTGGAGGCAACTTTGCTAAATCAATAGCAGAATTAGCTGGATGCATGAATGCAACAGGTTCAGATACAAGAGGTTTTTGTGCAGCTCCAACTCATGCATTAATAGAAGCAGCAGCGTTAGTACAAGCTGGAGTATATGAAAATGTAGTGATAGTTGCAGGAGGAGCTACAGCTAAGCTTGGAATGAACGGTAAAGACCATGTTAAAAAGGATATGCCAATATTAGAGGATACATTAGGTGGTTTTGCAGTACTTGTTAGCAAAAATGATGGAGTTAATCCAGTGCTTAGAACTGATTTAGTTGGAAGACATACAGTAGGTACAGGATCATCACCACAAGCTGTAATAACATCTCTGATAACAGCACCACTAGATAAAGGAAATATGAAAATAACAGATATAGATAAGTACTCAGTAGAAATGCAAAATCCAGATATAACAAAGCCAGCAGGAGCTGGAGATGTTCCAACATCAAACTATAAGATGATAGGTGCATTAGGAGTTAAGAGAAAAGATATAGAAAGAAAAGATTTAATGAACTTTGTAACTAAGCATGGTATGCCAGGTTGGGCACCAACACAAGGTCATATTCCTTCAGGAGTTCCTTATATAGGATTTGCAAAAGATGCAATGACAGAAGGTAATGTAAACAGAGCAATGATAGTAGGTAAAGGAAGTCTATTCTTAGGAAGAATGACTAACCTATTTGATGGGGTATCAATAGTTATAGAAAGAAATAGTGGAAAGATTAGTGAGGAAAAAGGGGCATCAGAAGAAACAATTAAAAAAATGGTAGCTGAGGCAATGAGAGAATTTGCATCACATTTAACAGTAGAGTAGAGGTGATACAAATGGAGAATAATAATGTTAAAAATATGATAGGAAAGGTTTTTAATGATATAGCTGATGCATTAGAAACTGGTAATTTTGGTCAAAAAATAAGAGTAGCCGTAACAATGCTTGGCAGTGAGCACGGAGTAGAAAATATAATCAAGGGAGCAGAAATTGCTCAAAATAGAGATTCATCAATAGAAGTAGTTCTAATAGGACCAAAAGCAGATACTAGCTTAAAGATATATGAAGCAAACACTGAAGATGAACAATATAAAGTAATGGAAGAACTTTTGGACTCAGGAGAAATAAAAGGGTGCGTTACATTACACTATAACTTCCCAGTTGGAGTATCAACAGTTGGTAGAGTAGTAACACCAGCTACAGGAAAAGAGATGTTTATAGCAACAACTACAGGAACATCATCTCCACACAGAGTAGAAGCTATGGTTAAAAATGGTATTCATGGTATAATCGCTGCTAAGTCTGCAGGTATCAATAATCCTAAAGTGGGCATTTTGAACGTTGACGGCGCTAGGCAAGTAGAAAGAGCCCTTTTAAAATTAAGAGACAATGGATATGATATAGATTTTACTGAATCAATAAGAGCAGATGGTGGCTTTGTAATGAGAGGAAATGACTTATTAGGTGGAGTACCAGATGTTATGATTACAGATTCATTAACTGGAAATTTATTAATGAAAATATTTTCTTCATATACAACTGGAGGAAGTTATGAAGCGTTTGGATACGGATATGGTCCAGGAGTAGGAGATGGTTATAGTAGAAATGTATTAATTATCTCTAGAGCTTCAGGAGTACCCGTAATAGCAAATGCACTAGCATATGCAGCTCAAGTAGCCAGTGGTAATATTATAGAAGTATCTAAAGATGAGTTTAATAAGGCTAAAAAAGCAAAACTAGAAGATATATTAAATGCTACAAAAGAAAAGAAAGCATCTTCAAAAGATGAAGAAGAAGTAGCTATGCCATCAAAAGAAGTAGTAACAGGTCAAATTTCTGGGATAGATATATTAGAATTAGAAGATGCAGTAACAGCATTATGGAAAAATAATATATATGCAGAAAGTGGAATGGGTTGTACAGGACCTATTGTAATGGTAAACGAGTCAAAACTAAGTGAAGCTACGAGTGTGCTTATAAAAGAGGGATATGTTACTCAGTAAGATAAAAATATAGTATATATATTAGCTCATAGCATGGTGTATGAACAGAACATTAATGCTATGAGTTATTTTGTTTTAGTGCGAATATATAAGAACAAAGCATTTTGACAATATAATATAGTATAAAAAAGTAATAATTTACATGTTTAAATATAAAATAAAGATAAAATTTAAGATTGAGATGCAAAAAATACAATATTTTAAATAAACATGTTAAGTATAGCTTGCACCATAACAAAGAAAAATATATAATAGTTGTGTAGTGTTTAACAAAACTTGGATATGTGTTTAGGAGGGTATTTAATGTTAAAAAGATTTTCAATTTTAGGGCTAGTAGTAATCCTAGCTTTATCAATGGTAGTAGGATGTACAAGCAAGAAAGGTTCAGGAGTAACGGTTGGTATGATAACTGATACAGGTGGACTAGGAGATCAATCTTTCAATGATTCAGCTAACAAAGGATTGAAAGAAGCTGAAAAGGATTATGGAATTAAATTAACAGTAATAGAGTCAGCTACTCAAGATGATTATATCCCCAATTTAACAACGTTTGCACAAAAGGAGCAAGATCTAATATTTGCTATAGGATGTTTACTTGATCCTGCTATGGAACAAGCATCAAAGCAGTTTCCAAATCAAAAATACGCTATAATAGATGGTCATGTTCCAGAAGGAGCTACAAATGTGGCAGCTGCTAGATTTGCAGAAAATGAAGGATCATTTTTAGTAGGAGTTATAGCAGGTCTAAAAACTGAATCTAACAAGATTGGTTTTATAGGTGGACTTAAGATACCTAGTATACAAAAATTTGAATATGGATTTAGAGCTGGTGTAAAGGCTGTTAATCCTAAAGCAGAAGTATTTGTTGATTATGCTAACTCATTTACAGATACTGCAATTGGTAAAGAGTTAGGATTAGCTCTAAACCAAAGAGGAGCAGATATAGTATACCATGCAGCTGGTGGAGTTGGTACAGGTATGATACAAGCAGCAGAAGAAAAAGGTTTCTGGGCTATAGGTGTTGACCAAGATCAATCATACTTAGCTCCAAAGAATGTATTATGTTCAATGCTTAAAGAAGTTGGATTAGCTACTAAAACTATAACAAAAGCTGTTGTAGATGATAAATTTGAAGGTAGAGATTATATATTCAACTTAAAGAACGAAGGTGTTGGATATAGTGATAAAGCTGGTAACTTAACTGATGACCTTAAAGAAGCAGCTGAAAAGTACAAAAAAGCTATACTTGATGGATCTATAAAAGTTGTTCCTCAAACAGAAGAGGAATTCAATTCAATAGAGATACCAAATTTATTAAAATAATAATAAAAGTACTTAATTTATCAAATAATAAGGTCAGCTATAAACTGGCCTTATTATTTGCCATAAAGAAATTATAAATTATATTTAAATATATGCAATGTTCATAGAAATAAAATGGAATCTTAATGTTATTACAGTTCAATTGTCAAAGACATTGCAAAAAAGGAAAAAATTTAGTTTAAATTATAATTTCTTTATGACAGGGATATGATGTATAATCTTATTGTGTGTATTAAGATAAGGAGGGATTTCCACTGAAGACAGTAGTAGAAATGAAAAATATAACTAAGGAATTTCCTGGAGTTAAAGCAAATGACAACGTTAACTTTACTTTAAACAAAGGTGAAATTCGTGTTTTGCTGGGCGAAAACGGAGCAGGTAAAACAACATTGATGAATATACTATATGGGTTATATGAGCCGACAAGTGGTGAAATCTATATTAATGGTGAAAAAGTTGAGATAAAGAATCCAACAGTTGCGATAAGCCATGGAATAGGGATGGTTCATCAACATTTTATGTTAGTTCCGCCATTTACAATTGCAGAAAATATCATACTAGGTTCAGAGCCAACAAGAAAAAACGGAATCAAACTGGATATGAAAAAAGCCATAGAAGATGTTAAAGAAATATCTAACAAATATGGTCTAGCGGTAGATCCAAATGCAAAGATTCAAGACATATCAGTAGGTATGCAACAGAGAGTGGAGATATTAAAAGCGCTTTATAAAGGAGCGGATATACTTATATTAGATGAGCCAACAGCAGTATTGACACCTCAAGAAATAGATGAGTTAGCAATTATACTAAAAAAACTAACACAAAAAGGCAAATCTGTTATATTGATTACTCATAAATTAAAAGAAATAATGGGAATGAGTGATAAAGTAACTATCATAAGAAGAGGTAAACTTATAGATACAGTAGATACAGACAAAACTACTAGTGATGAACTTGCTGAGTTAATGGTAGGTAGAAAGGTCAATTTAGTAGTAGATAAAAAAGAAATGAAGACTGGAGATACAGTTCTAGAAATTAATAAATTATCAGCAGTAGACCAAAGAGGAGTAGTAAAGGTTAAGGGTATTAGTTTTGAAGTTAAAGCTGGAGAAATATTTGCTATAGCTGGAGTTGACGGCAATGGTCAGACAGAGTTAGTGGAAGTATTGACAGGGCTTAGAAAAGCAAAAGGGGGAAATGTATCCTTAAACAACAAAGACATAACCAATACTAAAACTAAGAAGATAATAGAAGCAGGAGTTGGTCATATTCCAGAAGATAGACATAAAAGAGGTTTAGTGCTTGATTTTTCCCTATCTGAAAATATGATATTAGGTAATCACTATGAGGCTCCATTTAGTAAAAATGGACTATTGAATTATAATGAAATAAATAAACATGCAGTAGAATTAATTGGCGAATTTGATGTTAGAACGCCAAATCAACACGTAAAAGCTAAATCACTATCTGGAGGTAATCAGCAAAAGGTTATTATAGCAAGAGAATTATATAGAGATCCAGATTTATTGATAGCAGCACAGCCAACTAGAGGCCTAGATGTTGGAGCTATAGAATTTGTTCATAAGAGAATAGTGGAGCAGAGAAACAAAGGTAAAGCAGTACTTTTAGTTTCATTAGAACTTGATGAAGTATTAGCATTAGCTGATAGAATTGGAGTTATTTATGATGGTAATATCGTAGGAATTGTAAATGCTAAAGATGCAACAGAAAAAGAACTGGGCGTTATGATGGCAGGCGGAAAGAAATAAATAGAACGAGGTGATTATATCATGACTAAAAAAAGTAATATTTTAGAGGCATTTAAAGTGCCGTTAATAGCGATTATATTGAGTTTTTTAATAGGGTCTGTATTTATAATTATAACAGGAAATAATCCTATAGTCGCTTATATAGCATTACTAAATGGTAGTTTAGGAAGTATACCTAAAATAGGAGAGACTTTATTAAAATCTACCCCAATAATATTGACAGGTTTATCTGTTGCATTTGCATTTAAGACTAATCTATTTAATATTGGTGCTGAGGGGCAGTATATAGCAGGGGCAATATCTACAGTTGTAGCAAGTTATATATTTAGAGGTATAGAAAGCCCATTTTTACTAATACCTTTAACGCTGTTAGGAGGAATGTTAGGAGGAGCTATATGGGCATCAATAGCTGGTGTATTGAAGGCTAAGCTTGGCGTACATGAAGTTATAACTTCCATAATGCTTAATTATATAGCACTTTTTATGAGTAATTATTTAGTTAGAGTAGTACTAAACCCATCAGTTATCGAAGGAACAGAAGTTAAATTTCATTCGATTCTTATACCAGAGGCAGCAAGGCTTACAAAATTAAAATCAATATTGCCTATATTTGGGTATTCAAGCTTAAATACAAGTATATTTATTGCGATTGCATGCGGAATAATAGCTTATTTTATATTATATAAAACAACAATGGGATATGAGATACGTGCAGTTGGCTACAATGATTTAGCAGCTCAATACGGTGGAATAAATGTATCAAAAAACATGATATTATCAATGGCAATATCAGGTGCTTTTGCAGGACTTGCAGGATATTCACAAGTAGCAGGACTTTCATTTAAAGTAGACAATGTTGCTGAATCTCCGGGATATGGGCTAGCAGGTATTGCAGTTGCACTTGTAGGTAAAGAACATCCAATTGGAGTAATAGCAAGTGGTATATTATTTGGTATATTGGCAAATGGAGAAAGACATATGCAAATTGCAGGTATTCCAAAAGAAGTAGTAGGAATAATACAAGCAGTTATTATATTATTTATTGCTGGCGATAAAATAGTAAAATTTTTCATGAAAAGAAAAAAGGAGGTGGCTTAAATGACAGTAATCATCATAGGAATTATAGCTGCAACATTAAGATTAGCCACACCGTTAATATTTGCATCATTAGGTGGTATGTTTTCAGAGAGAGCAGGAGTTGTTAATATAGCATTAGAAGGTATAATGATAAATGGAGCATTTTTTTCGATACTAGCTACAAAATATACAGGTATGCCTTTCATAGGTATTCTAGGTGCAATTATTTCAGGTATTATAGTAGCCTTATTATTAGCATATTTTGCTATAAATTTAAAATCAAATCAAGTGGTAGTTGGAACAGCCATAAACTTACTGTCAGCTAGCTTCACAGCATATCTCATTGAGTTAGTATGGGGAAGACCTGGTCAAACAGATGCAGTTGCTAATGCTATAAGTGCTAAACCAATACCTATCATTGAAAAGATACCATTCCTAGGAGATTTAACATCTCAATTAACATTATTTGTTTATTTAGCATTTATTGCAGTTGCAGTTTCTTATTATGTAATGTACAAGACACCGTTTGGACTTAGATTACGTTCAGTAGGAGAGCATCCAAGAGCAGCGGATACAGTTGGTATAAATGTATATAAAATTAGATATAAATGTGTACTGATTAGTGGTGCGTTAGCAGGTCTTGCAGGTGCTACAATTTCACTAGGTGGAGTAAGGTCATTTAGAGAAGGAATGACAGCTGGTAGGGGATTTATTGCGTTAGCAGCAGTTATATTTGGTAAGTGGCATCCAGTAGGAGCAATGCTTGCATGTCTATTCTTTGGATTTACAGAAGCTCTTAAAATACAATCATCTTCTTTAGGATTAGGTTTCTTATCTAATGAATTTTTAGCAGCTATTCCATATATAGCTACTATACTAGCGCTAGCAGGATTTGTTGGAAAATCAATAGCTCCAGCAGCAAGTGGAAAGAGTTATGATAAAGGTGAAAAATAAATAATATATGTGAAAAATGTCGAATATTAAGGATTTGATTTGTTACACATATAACTTTTTGGTATAATACAAGTAATAAGGTTAATATAATATACTATTATTATATTAATCTTATCTTTGATTTTGAGTTAGTAATAAATCATGAATTAGGGAGTAGAGGTGAAAGATATGAGATTGGGCTTTGACTTAACATTACAGCAAACACAAAAACTAATAATGACACCAGAGTTAAGACAAGCTATTAAAATACTCCAATATTCTAGTCTAGAGATAGTAGAACACGTTAAAAATCAGATAGAATCAAATCCTATGTTAGATTTTAATATAAAAACAAACTCAGATGAACAGGATAACTCAATTAACTGGAAAGAATACGCTCAAAAACAAAGCTACACAAGATATGATGGTGCATCAAGTAGAGAAAAAGATGATAACGATTTTACATTTGAAAAGTTTTACAAAGTAGAAGAGACTTTAAAAGAGCATCTAACAACGCAACTTGACATATCAGAAATAAATAATGAGCAAAGAAAAATTGGTGAGTTTATAATAGAATGTATTGATGATAATGGTTATTTAAATATATCTATAGAATCAATATCCGAGCAACTGAACATTGACGTAGACAAAGTAAAAGAAATTGTAAAGCTAATACAGACATTTGATCCAGTAGGAGTAGGAAGCTCTAGCCTTAAAGAATGCCTTAAGATACAGTTAGAGTACAAATTTATAGATGATCCATATATATATAAAGTAGTAGAGAATCATTTAGAAGATGTAGCGTACAATAGAATTACCAAGATATCAAAAGAATTATCTATAACATCAAAGAAAGTCCAGAAAATATTAGATACAATTAAATCGTTAGAACCAAAACCAGGTAGAGGTTTTAGTAGTAAACATGATGACGTAAAATTCGTAAAACCAGATGTGACGCTAAAAGAAATAGATGGAGAACTTGTTATAATAGTCAATGATAACACAGCTCCAAGATTGGTGATTAGTAATTACTACAAGAACTTATTATCATCAAGTGATGAAAACACATCTAAATATCTGAATAACAAATTTAATTCAGCGATGTGGCTTATAAAAAGTATAGAGCAAAGAAGACAGACAATATACAACGTTGTCAAATCTATATTAAAATATCAAATAGATTTCTTTAAAAAAGGAGATAAAGCTTTAAAACCGTTGACATTAAAAGAAGTGGCAAGTGATATAGGGGTACACGAATCAACAGTAAGTCGGGCTACAAATGGTAAGTATATACAAACGCCTAAAGGACTATTTGAGCTAAAGTATTTCTTTTCAAGTGGAGTGACAAATACAGAAGGTGGCATAGCATCCACTAGTATTAAAACCATAATAAAAGAAATGATAAGTACAGAGAATCAAAAAAAACCATTAAGCGATCAAGTTATATCTAATAAATTAAAAGAAAAGGGTATTAACATCTCTAGGAGAACGGTTGCAAAGTATAGGGATGAGCTTAATATACCGTCATCTTCAGGGCGTCGTCGTTACTAGATTGTCCTAAAATTGCAAATTACTGCGTCATAAAAAATACTGAGACTAGTCACGTACTGAAGTACGCTCCTATCCTCAGTATTTTTTATTCCTTGTAATTTACTAATTTTATAACAATCTAGTAATCAACGTGACTTTTTGTAGTTTAACTCATTTTATAACAATCTGCTAGATTACTTTAAAATGGCAAACTACTGCGTCATTAAAAAAAATCAAGACTAGTCACGTACTGAAGTACGCTCCTATCCTTGATTTTTTTATTCCTTGTATTTTACTCATTTTATGATAATTTAGAAATCGACGTTACTTTTTGTAATTTACAAACTTTTTGAATAACTTGGAGGTTATTAAAAATATTGCATATTACTGCGTCATAAAAAATACTGAGACTAGTCACGTACTGAAGTACGCTCCTATCCTCAGTGTTTTTTATTCCTTGTAATTTACTAATTTTATAACAATCTAGTAATCAACGTGACTTTTTGTAGTTTAACTCATTTTATAACAATCTGCTAGATTACTTTAAAATGGCAAACTACTGCGTCATAAAAAATACTGAGACTAATCACGTACTGAAGTACGCTCATATCCTCAGTGTTTTTTGTTCCTTGTATTTTACTCATTTTATAGTAATCTAGGAATCAACGTGACTTTTTGTATTATACTTACTTTTAGAACGATTTAGGGGTTTTCTAAGCAATATGGCAAACTACTGCGTCATTAAAAATACTGAGACTAATCACGTACTGAAGTACGCTATATCCTCAGTATTTTTTATTCCATATTTTCATGAAACTATAGAATTATCTCAACAAGATTGGAATCACAATTGTGTTATTCAAAATCATTATATATATAGAAAAAATATTGACAGATATATATTGAGAAAATATAATAAAATTGAAAGTAAATACCAAAAGGAGGAAGTATGAATAGTTGTAGAACTAAAGAAAAGCTGATTTTGTCTAAAAATGCAAATTTTATTTATAGAGGAGCAAATGTAGTTGCGTTTAATAAGACTAGAGGACATTGGATTAGATTTTCAAAAGAATGCTATGAGTATATGATGCAAGCAGTAAATACGAGAATGAGTATAGAAGATTTCTTAGGATGCTTTGAGGAAAATGACGATAGGAAATATATTCATCAATTACTATTGAATCTAAAAAATATAGATGTGCTAGTAACAAGAGAAAATAGAAGACTTGAGGAGATATACAAACTAAAAAGTGTTAGTTGGATGATTACTGAAAGGTGCAATTTGTCATGTAAACATTGTGGAGCAAGTGCTATTGGGCAAAACAATGAAGAGATTTTTAATACAAAAGAGCTAAAAATTATTGTAGATAAAGTAATGGCATGTAGACCAGAAAGCATTACACTTACTGGAGGAGAGCCTCTCGTAAGAGAAGATTTGATAGATATAATTGAGTATATCAAATCAAAAGAAGAAGTTAAAGTTATTCTTATGACAAATGCAACATTGATTACTCCTAGAATAGCCTCGTTTTTTTCAAAAAATATTGAAGCCATAGATATAAGTATTGATGGATACAACGAGGAAACATGTAGTTATATACGAGGAGAAGGGGTATTTGATAAAGTTATAAAAAATATTGAATTATTAAAAAAGTCTGGTAATAAAAAAATTTCACTTTCTATGGTGAGTGTACATTCCAATAATTATGAAGAATTTTTGTTTTCTGAATTATGCAAAAGGTTAGAAGTTACACCTATAATAAGAAGGTTAAGCTTAGTTGGTAGAGCAAAAACAAATTCTGAATATTTGTATTTAAAAAGAGAGCCTAAAGAAGTGGATTACAAATTTAAGCCACCAAATCCAAGTTATGAGGATTTAAAAAAAACAGTCAAGGCATGTTCGTGCCATGCTGGTAGAAGTAGTATATCTATAAAAGCAAATGGAGACATAGTACCATGTAGCACTTTATCGGCAACTGATATGAAAATAGGTAATATTCAAAAAATAAAAGATTTATATAAATTTTTTAATTCAAAAGAATTTAGAGAAAGCCAAGGGATGAAGAAATTTATGGAAAATAACCCATACGGAAATGTTCTCTGTAATACATGCGATGTAAGGCATTTTTGTTTTACATGTCCTCATGTAGCAATAGATTATAAAAAGAATAGAGAACAGTTTAATGATTACTGTAAAAAAAGAAAAAGATATTTTTACGATATAATTTGGGGGGAAATTATTGGATAAACTAAGTTTTACAATCTATTTAACAACGATGTGCAATATGAAGTGTTCTTATTGTTATGAAAAAGAATATAAAGTGAAAAGCATGACACTAAAGACGGCGGACAAAGTTATTGAATTTATATGTAAAAAAGTTGAGGAAAAAAAGTCAGAAATGATAAATATTAAATTCCACGGAGGAGAGCCACTCTTAGAGGTTGATTTAATAAGGCACATAATGAATCAGATAAAAAAAAGAAAAGAAACTAATAATATATTTATAAAATATTCTCTAACAACAAATGGAACGATTTTTTCTGATGAGATACTTGATGTTTTAAAAGAATTTGATTTAATATCAGTGAGTATAGATGGAAATGAAGAAGTTCACAATAAATACAGAGTGTTTAAGGATTCAACTGGAACATTTCAAGTAGTTAGGGAAAATATAATGAGAATGATTGATAAAGGTTTAAAGGTATATGCAAGAATGACCGTTACTAAAGATACATGTGGACAGATTGGAGATGGTATAAAATATCTAATAGATTTAGGAGTTAGACATATTGATGTAGAGATTAATATTAAGAACGATGAATGGTATGATGATGAGATAAACGTATTTTTATATAATATTAAGAAAATATTCAAAATTGTACGTAAATTTAATTTATTGGGTGATGATATTGATATACCAATATTGACACGTGCAAAAACGAAACCAATCAATTCACTTTGTAGTGGGGGAACATCTTCTTTTACAATTACTCCAGAAGGAGGAATATATCCTTGTATTGTAGCTATAAATAATCCTGAATTTTTTTTGGGACAAGTTGGCAAAAATATAAATAATGATGTTGTTGATAAGATACATGAGATAGGAAGTTATAGGAACGAAGAATGCGAGGGTTGTTCAAGATATGATTATTGCAAAGCCACAAGATGTAAAATAATAAATAAAGTATATACAGGATATTATCGCAAGCCATATAAAATATTTTGTTTATACGAAAATATTGATGTTAAAATATGTAGGTTATATTATAACATAATATAATATCCCTAATGTTATACATAGCGGTTATAGTAGTTTAATTAGAAAAGTAGATTTTAGAGTTATAAGAACTAAAGAAGGGGGTGAAAAGAATGAAAATATCAAAGATAAAAGACACAAGTTTAAATTTAGAAATTCAAGGAACTGGTTGTTGGGATGATTGCTATCATGGAGGTCATTGGGAATTAGAAAGAAGCACACAGACAGAAGGATGTAGCTGGTATGGGTCATATTGGGATTGGATAACAAATCCATTTTCATAGTAAAAAGTATAAAAGGGGTGCCCAAGATAGGTCACCCCTAAATATCTTATTCTAAAGCTTAGATAGGGGGTGAAAAATATGTGGTTTGTTATAGGAAGAGCATTTGTAAATTACTTTAAAAATCCACTTTATTATATAGGAGCAATATTGATATTTATGTTTACTTATATAAATTGTAATGCATATCTAAATATTAGTTATTTTAATCAAGAGAGTATAGAGGAGTTTAAAAGCATAAATAATGGAGCAGTTGAAATATATAATGGTTATTTGCCTGCAACTGAAAAAGAAATATTTGATGCTGGCTTGATAAAATTAGAAAATTCATTGTTGAATGAATTAAAATTGGATAAAAGAAAAGTCAGTACTATAATAAGTAAAATTAGAAAAGAAAAGTTCAATTTAAAGCAAATAAAAGAATATATGGAGAGTTATAACTATAAAAATGCACAACTTTGTTTTGTTAATGACGTAGAAATGAAAAAAGGAACGATAAAAGAACTTAACACATATATATTAGAAAAGCTTAAGCAAGAGAATTACTCTAAATATTTTGCAAGAAAAGTTTCAGATTTTTTAAGTGTTGGAATTTTAATTTATAGCATGATATTGTTAGCTTTTTTATATAAAGATGATTATAAAAGCACAATGTATGAATTAATACATACAAAACCTATAAAGTCATGGAAGTACATAATAGGAAAAGCATTAGGAGGAATTCTAGCTATTAATGTTATAGTAATTATTATAGTTACTATATGGGATATTATGATATGTATTAAAGGTAATAATGCTGGATTGCCAGTAAATCCTATTGATATTTGGCCGACGATAGCTATTTGTAACTTGCCAATAGTATTTTATGTTGGATTTATATATACATTTATAACTAGCGTATTTAAAACTTCGTTACCAGCTATTCCGTTTTTGTTTTTACATTTAGTATATTCAAATTTAGGGCAAAAAAATGATGTGGGAGTATATTTATATAAACATAGGCCATTTTCAGCAGTGATTAGATTTCCAGGTGAATTTTTCAGTACTAAACTATATGAAAATTGTTACTTTAATCAGATGATAATTATAATATTTACTATTGTCATAGCAGTATGTGCAGTTATTATATTTGGGAGGAGGAGAGTGCTTTGAATAAGATAATAAAAGTTGCCTTACCTAAATATTTAGTAGTATTATCATTTGTGTATGCTATAAGTTTACCTTTTATAAGTGGAGTCAGTAAGGTAGAAGAAATAGGAATAGTACTTGATAGTAGATTTGCGCTTTTGGCTATAATAGTTTTTTCAAATACTTATCATATAGAAGTATCTATGCGTACATCACAAATATATTACCTAATGACTAGTGAATATATATCAATGGATTTACTAAAAAGAGTAGTTACTAAATTTTTTTTTATAATGTTATTATTTTTGTTTAGCTACTTTGGATATATGATAAGAAGACCATATTTACTTATTGGTCAAACACATCTAGATTTATTTATTAATTCAATACTTGTTATTAGTGTAAATATATTATTATGGGGTATGCTAGCGTACTTTTTTGTAGGGGTTACATCAAATTTATGGATAGGTATCAGTATTATTTTAACAATATGGTTTTTTTTTATATCTACTATAGCTAAAAAATTACCTGTATATATGAACGTTTTTGCATATGGTCACATGAAAGATTTAGGGATGAGTAAGTATGATTTATATATAGGCAAAACATTAAGCTTAATGTTAGCAATATTATTATTTTTGATTAATAGGAAATTATCTGAAAGAAGTCCTTGCAGATAAGACAATATTCTCTGGTAACAATTAATTTATAAAACAAGAGGAGTGTATTAATGAGTATAAAAATAAAAGTTTTGACTAAAAAATTTAAAGGAGGTGTAACAGCACTAAATAATATAAATTTGGGAATAGATGAAGGGATTTTTGGACTGCTTGGCCAAAATGGTGCAGGAAAAACTACATTAATGCGTATTTTAACAACACTATTGAAACCAACCAATGGTAATATCGAAATTTTTGGTATTAGAGTTGAGAAAAATAACTACGATGAAATAAAAAAAATAATTGGATATTTGCCACAAGAACTAGGATTATATCCCACTATGACAGTTAGAGAATCACTAGATTATATTGGTGGATTGTATGGATTATCATATAAAGAAAGAAAAAAAAGAATAGATTTATTACTAGAGAAAACAAATATGATAGAGCATCAAAGAAAAAAGAATAAACAGCTATCGGGAGGAATGAAGAGGCGAGTGGGGTTGATACAAGCGATGATTAACTCCCCTAAAGTTCTAGTAGTAGATGAACCAACGGCGGGAGTTGATCCAGAAGAGAGGATAAAAATTAGAAGTATGCTTGCTGATTTTAGCAAAGGAAGAATTATATTATTTTCAACACATATGATAGAAGATATAGGAGCTACTTGTAATCAATTGTGCATATTAAATAAAGGAAATGTGATGTTTAAAGGGACAACTCAAGAATTGTTGGGTAAATCAAAAGGACACAGTTATAGTTGTATCTTGAATAATGAGCAAGATTTGTTAAAAATACAAAAAGAGTATTATATAACAAGCAAAATATATACAAATAGTGGAATCAACGTAAGATTTATTTCAAGTATGAAACCTACAATACAGTGTAAGCGAGTAGAGGCTAATTTAGAAGACGCGTATATATACATAAATAATCTAAACAAAGACAAAATTAAAAATTTAAGTACATACTAAAATGGAAATAAAAAGAGTAAATCCAAGATACATCAATATATAGAATTATTACTGTAGCAGTTATTTTTCTTATAATAGGAGTATATAAAAAATAAAAGGTACTATTATTAACTGACTTTATTGTAATAGATAATAGTATCTTTATATAATGCACAAAAAAGATTCCAAAAACTATTGATATATACATACAAATGATTAGTTATGGCAGGGTACTCATTATTTAAATTACAAAAGGAGAGTATAATGACTACATTAATAAAAAATAATTTGAAGCTTTTTTTAAAGGTTAAGTATTTAGCTATAGGAGTTTTATTTTTTTTCGCTTTAGTAAACTTCCGATTGTTAGAAGCTTTAGAAAAATTAGACATACATAAAGATGTAATATATTATTTAAAACAAAGTCAAAGTTTAAGTATATTCTATTTTATTTTTTTTGTGTTCATTACATATGAGTTTCTAATAAAAAGTAGAAGAAACAATATAGTCGAATGCTTTTCAGCACTTCATAACGGAAAATTAAAAGTGTACTTATCTAAAATAACAGTATTAGTAGCGTTTGTAGTATTCATGACGATTATTCCGGTTTTATATAACATCATAGCATGCATTACAAATAATATGCATTATAAACCTTATATATATCACATATTTTCAAATATATTTTTGAATATTTTTTTAGTGTCCATTTTAGCGATTTGCCTTTCAACATTTATATCACTATATTTAAATAAATTTAGTGCATATCTTACCATGATTTTATTAACTGTTTTGATTAGTCCTATATTTGACTCTATTCCATATATTTTGTTTATGGGTTTTGAGTTTAATATTTATCCATTTAGAGAGTTATTTGATATTCTACCTCCAAATTTAGATTGGTCTGCAGATAAGTTGTATGGACTATCTATAGAAGCTTATAGATGGAATATTACTTTATTTTGGATAGGACTATTAAGTGCATTGGCTTTATTTAAGCTAAATAACAACAAAATCAAAAGAATAAAGTATGTATCTATTGTTTTAATATTATTTTCTTTAATAAATTTGAAATTTTTCGCAGAACCAAGCTGTATCGTAAATAAAGATTATAACCCCAAAAATTATACCGCTTATGATGAGTTATATTACTTAAAAGACGTTCAAAAAAATGAAAAATCAGGTTTTAGTATATCATCTTATGATATGGAGTTAATTATCAAAAAGCAATTATCAAATAGAGTAATAATGTCATTAGATGAAGAAGTAGCATTAAAAAGCTATAAGTTTACGTTGTATAGAAATTACAAGATTGAGAAGATATTAGATAAAAGTAAAAACGAACTTGAATTTAAAAGGCAAGGAGACTATATAGAAATACATAATCCTACAGATAAAAAATTAGAAGAAATTGAATTTATATATAGTGGAAATAGTCCAGTTTTTTATAGTAATTATCAAGGAGTATTGCTTCCTGGGTGCTTTCCATACTATCCAATAGAAGGCTATAAAGTGGTCTATTCAAAAGATGAAGGTTCATTTATCCCTATAATAAGAGATAGGGATGCTCAGTTTAAAGTGTCAATAGAATCTAATTTAGATATCTATTCTAACTTAAAAAGAGAAGAAAACAATAAATTTATAGGAAATTCTCAGGCTATCAGCTTAGTAGGGGGGTTTGTCAGTGAAGAGAAAGTAGGAGATATTACTTATTATAGTTTAATCTTAGAAAAATTAGATACTGCAAATTTATCAAATATAGAAATGATATTGAGGAAGTACAAGAGAGAAAGTACTAACAATAATAATTTTAATATTTCAGATAAAAAAGTTTTCCAAGTTCCTGACCCTATGCACTATAGAATACTGAATAATGGACTTGTAAGTTTTAGAGACCATGTTTTCGTATTTGGTTTAGATAAAGAAATATTGGCATACAGTTTTTTAAAATCAGATATACCTTCAGATATAAAAAAAGTGGAACTTAAAACAGCGCTATTTGATTATATTTTATACAAAAATAGAATTTTAAAAGTGCCAAAAAAACAACTGGAAAACAATGAGGATTTAAAAGTATTAAATTTATTTTTAGAAAAGATTGAACAATTTGGAGAAGAATTTGTACTAAAAAGCACTTATGATTTTTTAATAGATAAAAATGATAACAGTACTTCTTTGATGTTTATTGAGAACTTAAAAGCAGGAGGAAAATAGAATGATAGAAATACTTGGATTAACTAAAACTTTTAAAAAGAAGAAAGCATTAGACAATATTTCAGTAAATTTTGATAAGCAATTATATGGATTGTTAGGGGCGAATGGTTCAGGGAAAACAACATTAATGAGAAGTATGG
This sequence comes from Clostridiaceae bacterium M8S5, assembly GCA_029227815.1. Taxonomy (GTDB): domain Bacteria; phylum Bacillota; class Clostridia; order Tissierellales; family MCWD3; genus Abyssisolibacter. The sequence continues at coordinate 1,085,980 of CP118523.1, forward strand.
TTAATTTGTATGCTATAAAAAAAGGGTATATAAAATACAATGGAATAGATGTTAACAATGATTCAAGATATTTAAACAATATTGGATATCTTCCTCAAAAATTTGGATTGTTTAAAGAATTGACTGTATATGATAATCTTAGGTATTTTTGTGCTTTGAAAAAAATATCAAAAGAAAAAATGGATATTAGCATTAAAGAAAGTTTACAAAAGGTCAATTTAGTTGAAGAAATCAATAAAAAAGTATCGACATTATCAGGAGGTATGATTAGAAGACTTGGTATTGCACAAGCAGTAATAGGTAATCCTGAAATTATAATACTTGATGAGCCAACTGTTGGACTTGATCCTGAAGAACGAATAAGATTTAAAAAAATGTTGATAAACTTAAAGCAAAATAAGAGTATCATAATATCAACTCATATAGTAGAAGATGTAGAAGCTTGTTGTGACAAAATAGCTATTATGTATAATGGGAAGATACTGAAAACAGGAACTAGTAAAGAAATTACAGACGTAGCAAGAGATAAAGTATACGAAGCAAAGCAAGAAAACATAGCAAATGGTAGTTATATAGAAAAAACATTTTTAATAGATGGACAAAGGTATGCTAGAGTGCTTTCGAAAGTGCAGCATGAAGGATATCGTAAAGTAAATCCTAATGTAGAAGATGGATATATGTGCTTAGTAAAGGGAATATAAACTATGAATTTTAAATTAATATACTTATCATTAAAAAATCTTAGATACTATTATTTTGTGCCTGTAACTATATTGTATGTTTTTTTACCTATACTAGATTTTGGCATTATATGCATGAATAAAGGTATAGAGAATTCTTATTTTATGGTATTTAGAGAAAATGAGAAATTCATACCTTTATTTTCAATATGGTGGATTATATTTGCTTTTAGAGAATACATAGAAGGACAAGGCAATGAGTTATTATACTGTTTTGATAAGAAAATTAAAATAAAGATATTTGATATATTTATATTATTTCTATGGTATATTATCCATGTTGGTATATTGTTTATCGGGTATAGTTTCTTATGGGATAGTATTTGGGTAGAATTTTTGAAAACTTTTATTCAATGCTTTTTCTTTGTATCAGCAACTTATATGCTAATATATACTATAAAATCTACTACTATAAGTTTTATGTTTTTACTGTTATATGAATTAGTTGTAATGTATATTGATTCAAAATTTGCAGAATACATTAGCATATTTGAATATGGATTTGGAGAAGCTTTTTCAAACGTACTTTCAAAATATATAGTGATTATAACTGTATCAGTGTTTTTTCTTATAATTGGAGTGTATAAAAATAAAAGATACTATTATTAACTAACTTTATCGTAGTGGATAAGTACCCTTTACAATATATAAAAAGATGTACAAAAAAATACTACTACCTAATTAACGTTGTATAATTTATTACTTATGATATAATTGTATTGTATTTTATATAAATATAGCATATTTTTGTATATAAGATTATTGCGCTATAAAGGGGGACGAACTATGAAAATCAAATTAATTTGTGCGAGTGAAAAAATATTTGAAGATAAAGTAAATAACTTTTTAACAGAGAATAAAGATAAAATCAAAGTAAAAGAGATAAAATGGAAATGGATGTATTACCATTATGCTATGATAATATATGAAGAAGTGTAGTATAACTTTTTAAAAAGTTATACTATGGTTTTGATTTGCTTTATAATACAATATATATTTAAACATTCAGCTTGTACAAAAAAGATTCCAAAAACTATTGATATTTATAAACTTATAACTTATAATATGGGTGTGAGGAAATATTTTTTTGAATCTATCGGGACATAATTTATCCCTATGGACAAAAAACATACCAACCATACAACATATGTATGAATTATATGAGAAATACAAATAATATATGTTGGATTGTAGATAAGTATTTTGACCCATGGATTTATAAGTTTGCTAATTAAGGGGCGGTTTTATGGATAATATATTAAAGCTTCAAAAAAAGGTATTACCTGAAATGATAGATTTACTTGAGAAAAGATATAAAATACTCCGAAATATTTACTATAATCAACCAATAGGTAGAAGAGGTCTTGCAAATAATCTTGAAATGGGAGAGAGGATTGTAAGAACTGAGGTTAACCTCTTAAAAAAGCAAGGATTAATAGATATAAAATCAATGGGTATGAATGTAACAGAAGAAGGAAAAAAAATTATAGACCAGTTAAAGGATTTTATACATAATCTTAAAGATATAGCTGGACTAGAAGAAGCTTTAAAAGTAAAACTAAGAGTTAGAAATGTTATAGTAGCACCTGGTGATATTGACACAGAAGAGCTTATATTTAAAGATGTCTGCAGAACAGGTGCAAATCATTTAAGTAAGCTGATAAAGAGAAATCATGACAATGAATGTATCATAGGTGTAACAGGTGGTACGACTATGGCAGAACTAGCAGAAGAAATGAAAGAGTCAAAAAAAGATAAAGATTTATTAGTTATTCCAGTCAGAGGTGGCATAGGGAAAAACTTAGAGACACAGTCAAACAATATAGCAGCTAAACTGGCAGGTAAGCTAAATGGTGCATATAAATTATTACATGTACCTGATAATATAGGCAAAGAAGCATTGGAAACATTATTACAGATAGATGAAATAAAAGAACTTAACAACCTAACAAAAAAGATTGACATATTAGTTTTCGGAATAGGTAGAGCAGATGATATGGCTAGAAGAAGAAAACTAAATAAAGATACACTTAATTATTTAGAAGAAAATGAAGCAGTAGCCGAAGCATTTGGATATTATTTCGATATAAATGGCGAAATAAAAATGGAGTCAAATACATTTGGATTAGGATTAGAAGATTTTAAGAAGATACCCTCAATAATAGGTGTTGCATGTGGAACAAAGAAAGCTGAGTCCATCATTGCTATATCAACGCTAAGAGAAGATATGACTATAGTAACAGACGAGGGAACAGCAAGAAAAATATTAGAGATTTAGAGTGATAGTAAAGCCAAAGTGCTTTTAATATAATATATTTAAAATGAGGAGGAGTTACAATGAAGGTAGCAATTAATGGTTTTGGAAGAATAGGTAGAAACGTGCTTAGAGCAGCATTAGAGAATAATGTAGAGGATTTTAACGTAGTAGCAATAAACAACCCTGGAAAGATTGATAATTTAGCACATTTATTTAGATATGATTCATGTTTTGGTAAATTTGATGGTGAAGTTAAAGTTGATGAAGACAAATTAGTAATCAACGGTAAAGAAATAAAAATTTATGGAGAATACGATCCAGCAAACTTACCTTGGGGAGAAATAGGAATAGACGTAGTAGTAGAGTGTACAGGATTATTTACAAAAAGAGAAGATGCAAGCAAGCATTTAAAAGCTGGAGCTAAGAAAGTTGTAATAAGTGCTCCTGCAAAAGAAGAAGATGTTACAATAGTTATGGGTGTTAACGAAAATGACTATGATCCAGCAAAACACAATATTATTTCAAATGCATCATGTACAACAAATTGTTTAGCTCCATTTGCTAAAGTAGTAGTTGAAAAGTTTGGAGTTAAAAAAGGTCTTATGACAACAGTTCATTCATACACAAATGATCAAAATATACTAGATGCAAACCACAAAAAAGATTTAAGAAGAGCAAGAGCAGCAGCAGAATCAATAATACCAACGACTACAGGTGCAGCTAAAGCAGTAGCATTAGTTATACCAGAATTAAAAGGAAAATTAAACGGTATGGCTATGAGAGTTCCAACTCCTACAGTTTCAGTAGTAGACGTTGTATTTGAATTAGAAAAGCCTGCTACAGCACAGGAAATAAACAATGCATTTAGAGAAGCAGCAGAAGGTGAAATGAAGGGCATATTAGGTTATTCAGATGAGCCTTTAGTATCTATAGACTACAGAAAAGATGGTCGTTCTTCAATCGTTGATGGATTATCAACAATGGTTATAGATAATATGGCTAAAATAGTTTCTTGGTATGACAATGAGTGGGGTTACTCTTGCAGAGTTGTTGATTTAGTATGCTTTATAAATAAAAAAGGATTATAAATATAACAAAGGTTGGGGCTGTATCATAACAGCCCCGCTTCTAAGTATTTCATATTATAAATACAGAGATCACAGAAAAGGAGTGGTAATGTGTTAAATAAAAAATCAGTAGAAGATTTGGATTTAAAAGGCAAAAAAGTCCTTATAAGGTGCGATTTCAACGTTCCAATGGATGATGAGAGAAAAATAACTAACGATGCTAGACTACTTGGTGCACTTCCAACTATTAAATATATTATAGAGCAAGGTGGAAAGCTTATACTTATGTCTCATTTAGGAAGACCTAAAGGAGAACCAAATAAAAAATACAGCCTTGAGCCTGTAGCAAAGAGATTATCTGAATTATTAGGAATAGAAGTTAAATTTGCAGCTGACGATAATGTAGTTGGGGAAAATGCAAAAAATGCAGTTGAGGCTATGCATGAAGGAGATATAGTATTATTAGAAAATACAAGATTTAGAAAAGAAGAAACTAAAAACGGTGAAGAGTTTGCAAAAGAACTTGCATCACTTGCAGATGTATTCGTAAACGATGCTTTTGGTACAGCACATAGAGCTCATGCATCAAATGTAGGAGTAAGCAATATATTAGAGTCAGCATTAGGATTTCTAGTTAAAAAAGAAGTTGACATAATGGGTAAAGCAATGGCAAACCCTGAGAGACCGTTTGTTGCAATACTTGGAGGAGCAAAAGTTTCAGACAAGATATCAGTAATAGAGAACTTATTAAATAAAGCAGATTCTATATTGATAGGTGGAGGTATGACTTATACTTTCTTAGTGGCGAAAGGATATTCGATTGGTACGTCACTATTAGAGCAAGATAAAGTTGAGTTTGCCAAAGAGTTAATAGAAAAAGCAAAAGCTAAGAATGTAAATTTAGTATTACCAGTAGATACTGTTGCAGCTAAAGAATTCAAAAATGATACTGAGATAAAAGTTGTAATGTCAGATGATATACCAGATGATATGATGGGACTAGATATAGGACCTAAGACAATAAAAATGTTTAGTGAAATCATAAAAGATGCTAAAACAGTTATATGGAACGGCCCTATGGGAGTATTTGAGATGGAGAACTTTGCAGATGGTACAAATGCAGTAGCAAAGGCTCTAGCAGAAGCTGACGCTGTTACAATAATAGGCGGTGGAGATAGTGCAGCAGCAGTAGAAAATAGTGGATTAGCAGATAAGATGACTCATATATCAACAGGTGGTGGAGCATCATTAGAATTCTTTGAGGGTAAAGAGCTACCTGCTATAGTAGCTATAGATGATAAATAGGGGGAGAAAGAAGCTATGAGATTGCCAATTATCGCAGGAAACTGGAAAATGAATAAAACGATAAAAGAAGCTTTAGAGCTTGTTAACATATTAAAAGAAGAAGCTAACAAAACAGATGTTGAAGCAGTTGTATGTGTACCTGCAACATGTCTTAGTGAAGTAAAAAAAGCTATAGATGGATCAAAGCTAAAGCTAGGTGCACAAAATATGCACTGGGAAGAAAGTGGAGCATTTACAGGAGAGATTTCACCACTGATGCTAAATGAAATAGGAGTAGATTACGTAATTATAGGGCATTCAGAGAGAAGACAGTATTTTAATGAGACTGATCAAACAGTAAATAATAAAATAAAATCAGCAATAAAGCATAATATTAACCCTATACTTTGTGTAGGAGAGACATTAGACGAGAGAGAATCTGGCAAGGAAAAGGATATAGTTAAAGCGCAAATAAAAGAAGACTTAAAAGATATAAAAGCTGAGGATGCTCAAAAATTAGTAATAGCTTATGAACCAATATGGGCTATAGGAACTGGTAAGACAGCTTCAAGTGATGATGCCAATGAAATGGCTGAATTTATAAGAGAAACTATAAAAGAGATGTATTCAGAGGATGTTTCAGAAAATGTTAGAATACAATATGGTGGAAGTGTAAAGCCTGCAAATGTAACAGAAATAATGAACAAATTAGATATAGATGGTGCATTAGTTGGTGGAGCAAGTTTAAAATCACAAGATTTTATAGAGTTAATTAATTTTTAAATATACCTAAAATATTCAGTGTTTTAGATAGAAGGAGGAGTTTATAGTGCCTAAAAGTTTAACAGCATTGATAATACTTGATGGATGGGGATTAGGTGCTGATTATCCCGGAAATGCAATAGAAAAAGCAAAAACTCCAAATTATCATGAATTATTAGAGAAATATCCACATACAAAACTTGGTGCAAGTGGACTTTCTGTAGGATTACCAGAAGGACAGATGGGTAACTCAGAAGTTGGACATATTAATATTGGCTCAGGTAGAATTGTATACCAAGCGTTAACTAGAATCACAAAATCAATAGAAAATGGAGAGTTCTTTTCAAAAAAAGAGTTCTTAGATGCTATTGAAAACGCTAAGAAAAACAATAGTAAGCTTCATTTAATGGGTCTTGTATCACCAGGAGGTGTCCATAGTCATAGCGAACATTTATATGCACTTCTTAGATTAGCTAAAAAACAGGGACTGAACGATGTGTATGTACATTGCTTCTTAGATGGTAGAGATGTTGCTCCATCTAGCGCTAAAGAGTATCTTAAAGATTTAGAAGAAAAGATGAAGGAAATTGGAGTAGGAACTATAGCTAGTATTTCAGGTAGATATTATGCAATGGATAGAGATAATAGATGGGATAGAGTGCAGAAGGCTTATGAAGCCATGGTGATAGGTACAGGTAACGTGGGCTATTCATCAGATGAAGTTATCAATAAATCATATGAAGAAAGTGTTATTGATGAGTTCGTAGTCCCAACTACTATATACAAAAATAATAAACCAGTTGGTTTAGTAGATGATAAAGATTCAATAATATTCTTTAATTTTAGACCAGATAGAGCTAGAGAAATAACAAGAGCATTTGTTGATAAAGACTTTGAAGGATTTACGAGAAGCAAAACAGTAGATGTATTCTTTGTTTGCATGACGGAGTATGATAAGACAATTAAGGGAGTAGAGGTTGCTTATAAACCTCAAAAGCATATTAACACACTTGGCGAGTATGTGAGCAAGCAAGGCTACAAGCAACTTAGGATTGCAGAGACAGAAAAATATGCACATGTTACATTCTTTTTCAATGGTGGAGTAGAAAAACCTAATGAAGGTGAAGACAGAATCTTGATACCATCACCAAAAGTTGCTACTTATGATTTAAAGCCAGAGATGAGTGCATATGAAGTTAAGGATAAACTTATAGAGCAAATAAATAAAGATAAATATGATTTAATCATACTCAATTTTGCAAATACAGATATGGTAGGTCATACAGGTGACATAGAAGCTGTAGTTAAAGCAGTGGAGGCAGTAGATACATGTTTGGGAGAAATAGTTAAAACGATTATTTCAAAACATGGTAAAACAATAATAACAGCAGATCACGGTAATGCAGAGAAGATGTTGAATGATGACGGTAGTAAAGTAACAGCACATACTACAAACCCAGTACCGTGTATAGTAATTGGTGAAGGTGATGTTAAGCTTAGAGAAGATGGAATACTAGCAGACATAGCACCTACATTATTAGATATGATGGATGAAGATAAACCTGAAGAAATGACAGGTAAAAGTATAATTATTAAATAACAGAGGGAGGCAAACAAAATGAGTATAATAACAGACGTTTATGCAAGAGAGATACTAGATTCAAGAGGAAATCCAACAGTTGAAGTAGAGGTAATGACAGAAAGCGGATCATTTGGAAGAGCTGCTGTACCATCAGGTGCTTCTACAGGAGCATTTGAAGCAGTTGAGTTGAGAGATGGTGATAAAGAAAGATATTTAGGAAAAGGCGTTTTAAATGCAGTAGACAACGTTAATGATATAATAGCACCAGAAGTTATAGGAATGGATGTTAGAGATCAAGTAGGTATAGACAAATTGATGATCGAGCTTGATGGAACACACAATAAAGGTAAACTTGGTGCAAATGCAATATTAGGAGTATCAATGGCTGCTGCAAAAGCTGCTGCTGAATTTGTAGGTTTAGAGTTATATCAATATCTAGGTGGAGTAAATGCTAAAACACTTCCTGTACCTATGATGAACATATTAAATGGTGGAAAGCACGCTGATAACAATGTAGATATCCAAGAGTTTATGGTAATGCCTGTTGGAGCTGATAGCTGGGCTACAGCACTTAGAATGGGCGCTGAAATATTCCATAATCTAAAAACAGTATTAAAATCAAAAGGTTTAAATACAGCAGTAGGTGATGAGGGAGGATTTGCTCCAAACTTGACATCAAATGAAGAAGCATTAGCTACAATAGTAGAAGCTATCAAGAAAGCTGGATACAAGCCAGGAGAAGAAGTAAAGTTAGCACTTGACGTAGCAGCTACAGAGATATATGATGAAGAAACAAAGACATATAATTTAGAAGCTGAAGGTAGAAAGTTATCAGCAGAAGAAATGGTTGAGTTCTATGCTGATTTAGTAGCTAAATACCCTATAATTTCAATAGAAGATGGTCTAAGTGAAGATGACTGGGATGGTTGGAAATTGATGACTGATAAGCTTGGTGACAAGATTCAAATAGTTGGTGATGATTTATTTGTTACAAATACAGAGAGATTATCAAAAGGTATCAAGCTTGGAAGCGCTAATTCAATCTTAATCAAGTTAAACCAAATAGGAACTATCACAGAGACTCTAGACGCTATAGAAATGGCAAAAAGAGCTGGATTTACAGCTGTTATATCTCATAGATCAGGAGAAACTTCAGATACAACTATTGCAGACCTAGTAGTAGCAACAAATGCAGGTCAAATAAAAACTGGAGCACCTTCAAGATCAGATAGAGTTGCAAAATATAATCAATTATTAAGATTAGAAGATATGTTAGGAGATATTAGCGAATACAAAGGAATGGATGTATTCTATAATATTAAATAATTTAACCTGAATTATTCATGGAACATTGATAAATATGATGGAGTTTTCTAAATTACAGTATTTCATCGATTTTGAAAGCGTACTGGGTTGTACGGTGAAAAAGGGATAGATATATTGTAATTAGAAGGATTCAAATATTATTTTTCCTGTGATTAATTTAGTATAACATATAAAAAGTTTGGGAGACTGCTTCATAATAATTTTGAAACAGTCTCTAGAGGAATCATCAGTAAAAATGACTATGGTTCCTCAGTGGTTGTTAAATGAAATCAAGGTGGGGTTTTATTTTACAGCCTTCATTATTCTTTATATTAAATTCACACAAGATAAGGGGAGTAAGCTTCTCTTATTTTGCTGTAGAAGAAATTAAATGATAAAATGAATAAAAAATGGAAAAATGGCAATCTATATAAATAAGCCACAAACAAGACTTTACGTAACTTTATTAGAAACTTGATATAAAATTATTGTAATTTCAATTGATTTTGTACTATGTGTATGTTAAAATAGGTATGTTAATTGCAATTTAGGAGGTGTTAGTTAGTATGGAAATCTTGTTTTATATTTTAATAATTGCATCAAGTTTAGTTTTAATTGCGAGCGTACTATTACAATCAGGTAAGAGTGCTGGTTTATCAGGTAGTATATCTGGTGGAGCAGAGAAGATTTGGGGTAAAAATAAAGGAAGAAGCTACGAATCATTATTAGGAAAAATGACTACTATTAGCGCAGTTATATTTATAATCTCTGCATTAGCGTTAACTGCTATAAAATAGTTTTGGATGTTAATAGATTGGTTTTTAATTAAGGATTGTATTCCAAAAATAGATATCAAAAGCTATTTTGTAACGCAGTGTTATGTTTAATTTTTAATATAGCTTTTAAAAAGTCTTCCTTGAATTACAACATGAAGACTTTTTTAAATGATACATAGATAATACTTTTTATCTAGTATTATATAAAGGCATTATAAAGTCTTTTAATTTAATAAACCTATAGGGTTAAAATTTAACAAGGATAACTTTGGCTTTGGTCAAAGTATTCTAAAATGCAAAAGGAGGAGTAGCGTTGAATTACGAAACATTAAAGTACATTGCACCATGTGTGGGTGTGATAGCATTATTATTTGCTGTATTTAAGGCATCTAGTATAAATAAAGTTAGTGTAGGAACAGATAGAATGAAAGAAATATCGTCATATATACAAGAAGGAGCGATGGCTTTCTTATCTAGAGAGTATAAAACTCTTGTAATATTTGTAGCTGCATTATTTGTTATACTAGGAGTTTCATTGGGTGACAATAGCTGGCAAACAGCAATATCATTCTTAGTGGGTGCAATTTTCTCTGCATTAGCAGGATTTATCGGAATGAGAGTTGCTACTAAGGCAAATGTTAGAACAGCAAACGCAGCTAAAGAATCAGGTATGAATAAAGCATTATCTGTAGCTTTTTCAGGTGGAGCAGTTATGGGTATGTGTGTTGTTGGTTTAGGACTTATTGGTGTAGGTTCATTATTTTTAATATTTAAAGAGCCATCAATAATCACTGGATTTGGATTAGGAGCATCATCAATAGCGTTATTTGGACGTGTTGGTGGAGGAATCTATACAAAAGCAGCTGACGTTGGAGCAGACTTAGTTGGTAAAGTTGAAGCAGGTATACCAGAAGACGATCCAAGAAACCCAGCAGTTATTGCAGATAACGTTGGCGATAATGTTGGTGACGTTGCAGGTATGGGTGCTGACTTATTTGAATCATATGTTGGTTCAATAATATCAGCAATAACATTAGGTATATTAACATATAAAGCAAACATAAATGGTGCATTATTCCCATTACTTTTAGCGGCAACAGGTATTATAGCATCTATAATTGGTACATTCTTTGTTAGAGCAAATGAAAACTCTAATCCACAAAAATCGCTAAACATGGGAACAGCAGTGAGTGCGGTTATTACGATAATAGCAGCTTACTTCTTAAGTCAAAAGCTACTTGGGGAAAACGAGCCATTTTATGCTATAGTAATAGGTTTAGCAGTAGGTATAATAGTAGCAAAAATTACAGAGTACTATACTGCAACAGAGTATAGTCCAGTAAAAGAGATAGCTAAAGATTCTGAGATGGGTTCATCTACGACTATAATAGCTGGATTGTCAGTAGGTATGAAATCAACAGCATTACCTATATTAGTAATAGCAGGTGGTATAATTGGAGCTTATCAAGTAGCAGGATTATACGGTATAGCTCTTGCAGCAGTAGGTATGCTTTCAACAGCAGGTATGACAGTAGCAGTTGATGCTTACGGTCCTATCGCAGACAATGCAGGTGGTATAGCTGAGATGTGTGAATTACCAAGCGGAGTTAGAAAAATAACTGACAAGCTTGATGCAGTTGGAAACACAACAGCAGCGATAGGTAAAGGTTTCGCAATAGGTTCAGCAGCATTAACAGCACTAGCATTATTTGCAACATATACAAAGACAGTAGAGTTAACTAATATAAACTTAACAGAGCCAACAGTTATAGCTGGTTTATTGATAGGTGGTATGTTACCATTCCTATTCTCAGCAATAACTATGAAGGCAGTTGGTAGAGCTGCATTCTCAATGATAGCAGAGGTTAGAAGACAGTTTAGAGAAATACCTGGAATCATGGAAGGAAAAGCTAAACCAGAATACAAGAAGTGTGTTGATATTAGTACATCAGCAGCATTAAAAGAAATGATAATTCCTGGATTACTAGCAGTTATAGCTCCTATAGCTACAGGATTATTATTAGGAAAAGCAGCATTAGGTGGACTTTTAGCAGGTGCATTAGTAACAGGTGTACTTATGGCTATATTCATGGCAAATGCAGGTGGAGCATGGGATAACGCTAAGAAATACATCGAAGAAGGAAATCACGGTGGAAAAGGAAGCGATGCTCATAAGGCAGCAGTAGTTGGAGATACAGTAGGTGATCCATTTAAAGATACATCAGGACCATCAATCAATATCTTAATCAAACTTATGACTATAGTTGCAGTAGTATTTGCACCATTGTTTATATAATTATAGTGTTGCTTCAAAATGGCAAATTACTGCGTTATTGAAATATTTCTTAGTCAGTCATGAGTAGAGAACAGAGATATACGATTTCTTGTGAATCACTTATTCCTAGAAGCGAAGGCGAGTAGGAGCTACCTAAAAGATTTCAATGCCTTGTACTTTACTCATTTTGAAACAACTAGAGATTTTTTGATATAAAATATATTAAGAGACATCTTAAATAGGGTGTCTCTTTTTTAGTAGATAAATATAAATAACCATTATAGTTATGTAATTCATATGATTTGTTAATAATTATAAAGTGACCCTTCAGGGTAACTATTTGTAGAATTTAAATCGAACTTCTGATATAATCTAATAGAACATATATTTAAAATAGAAATAGATTTAGTGAGGATGATTTAATGAATGTCAGTATTGACAAACTGAATATTAATTACATATGTGAAGGAGAAGGAAATCCAGTTCTAATACTACATGGTTGGGGAGCTAATATACAAACAGTTATGCCAATAGTTAATCATTTAAAGAACAGATTCAAAGTATATGCAGTAGATTTACCAGGCTTTGGAGAAAGTGATGAGCCAAAAGATGTATGGGGAACTAATGAATACAAAGATATAGTAAAAAAATTTATAGACAAAATGGGTTTGGAAAAAATAATATTAATAGGACATTCACATGGAGGACGGATATCAATAATGCTTTCAAGTGAATATCAGGAGCTTATAAATAAAATGATACTGATAGACAGTGCCGGTCTTATACCAAAGCGAAAACCAAAGTACTATGCGAAGGTATATACATTTAAAACATTAAAGGTTATCTATAGAGGGATATTTTTTTGGAAAGATAAAAAAGAAGCTATGGAAAAATTCTATAAGAAGTTTGGATCAGATGACTATCGAAATGCACAAGGTGTAATGAGAAATATAATGGTTAAAGTAGTAAATGAAAATCTTAGACCATATCTAAGTAAGATAAAGACATCTACACTACTGATATGGGGTAGAGATGATGATGCAACACCATTATATATGGGAGAGATTATGGAAAAAGAAATAGAAGATAGTGGATTAGTGGTTTTTGATAATGCAGGACATTTTTCATATGTAGATCAATTATACAGCTTTAAAGTTGTAGTTGATAAGTTTTTAGAGGGGTGTGTAACAGATGTATAGTAAGATAATATTAGGATTAAGCATATTAGTTTGGCTAGTGCCAATTTATTTTAGAACAAAATATTTTTTACACATGATACAATTAGAAGAGTATGAATCAAATAATTATAAGAAGTGGATGAAACTTAATAAGCCAAAAGTTATAACATTAAAACAGATAATAGTTGTTATCATAATATTTTTTGCGTTATGTATATATACAATTAGAGCAAATGATACTTTAATGTATATATCATCAATAATTTGGCTAGTTGGTTTGCTATATAGCTTTGAGATGAAAAATAAAGAGGCAAAAAAGCCATTAGTATATACCAAAAGAGCAAAAAGGTTATTAACATGCAATTATGTTATACTTTTTATTACGTTATGTATAATAGTACTAATAGGTATGAAAGAAGAAAATATACTTATTATATTAATTTTTATGTATATGTATTGCCTATTGATACCACAGATTATGTTATATGCTAATAAGATAGTAAAGCCAATAGAAGTCAGAATAAATAAATACTATTATGATATGGCGTATAATAAAGTTAGAGAATTTGAAGAACTAAAAATAGTAGGTATAACAGGTAGTTTCGGTAAAACTACTACCAAATTTATAACAGCAGAAATACTAAAACAGAAATACAACACATTAATGACGCCTAATAGTTTTAATACACCTATGGGCATAAGTAAAGTAATAAACAATACGCTTAATAGTGAGTATGAAGCATTTGTAGTAGAAATGGGAGCAAGGAAGATAGGAGAAATAGAGGAAGTTGCGAAACTTGCTAATCCTAAAATAGGTGTACTTACATCAATAGGGCCAACGCATTTAGATACATTTATAAACTTAGAAAATATATCAAAGACAAAATATGAGTTAATTGAAGAACTACCAACAGACGGAATAGCTATATTTAATTATGATAATAATTACGTCAAAAAATTAGCAGATAAGACATTCAAGGAAAAGATTTTATATGGATTAGAAGATACAGAAAATCTTGACTTGTATGCAGAAGATATAGAAGTATTTGAAAAAGGCTCTAAATTTATACTCAAAGATAGAGATGGAAATTCAGTAGAGTGTCAAACAAAACTACTAGGTAGACACAATATATCTAATCTACTTGCAGGTGCCGCAGTAGCTAAAGCACTAGGAATGTCTTTTGAAGAGATCAGTAGAGGAATAAGAACAGTCGAGCCAGTACCACATAGATTGCAGCTTATAGACCCAGGAACAGGTGTAATAGTAATAGACGATGCGTTTAATTCCAACCCGATTGGATGCCAAGCTGCATTAGAAGTAATTAGCCATTTTAAAGAAGGTCATAAAATAGTAGTTACACCTGGTATGGTTGAATTAGGAGCAAGAGAAGACGAGGCTAATAAACTATTTGGTAAAAATATGGCAGATGTCTGCGATTATGTAATTTTAGTAGGAGAAAAGAAGACAAAACCTATATTCGAAGGTTTAAAAGAAAATGGATTTAATATGTCAAACGTATTTGTTGTTAATTCACTAGCTGAGTCGCAACAAAAATTAGCTGACATTGTAAGACCTAAAGATGTAGTATTGTTTGAAAACGATCTGCCAGATACATTTAACGAGAATTAATATGGAGGTTTTTTATGAAAAAAGTTGGTGTTATATTTGGAGGAAAGAGTGTAGAACATGAAGTGTCAGTTATAACTGGACTTCAGGTTATAGAAAATATGGATAAAAGTAAATATAATCCTATAGCGATATATATAACAAAAGAAGGTAAATGGCTTACAGGAGATAGTTTAAAAAAGTATGATACATTTAAGAATAAGTCATTTAACGATGCTAAAGAAATAATATTTATACCTTATGATAAAGATAGCAAAATGTATTCACATCCAGAGAAAAAAGGATTGTTTGCTAAAAAGGTATTTGATGAAATAGATATATTTTTCCCATCTGTTCATGGAACAAATGGAGAAGATGGAACACTTCAAGGATTGCTAGAACTTATAAATATCCCTTATACTGGTTGTGATGTAACATCGGCTGCAGTAGGTATGGATAAAATAATAATGAAGGATGTTTATAAAGCTCATAAGCTTAAAGTAGTAGATTATACATGGTTTTATAGAAGTGCTTGGCTTGTAGATAAAGAGAATATTATAAAGGAAATAGAAAGCAAGCTATCGTATCCAGTGATAGTAAAACCATCTAATCTTGGCTCAAGTGTAGGTATCAATAAAGCAAGTGATAAGGATGAGTTGATAAATGCTATAGAGATTGCGATAAGGTATGACAGGAAGATACTTATAGAGAAAGCAGTGGCTAACCCAAGAGAGATTAATTGTGGGGTTATGGGATATGATGACAAACTAAAAGTATCATTATGTGAAGAACCACTTGGATGGAAAGATTTGCTGACATACGAAGATAAGTACATAAATGGCTCAAAAGGTACTAATGGTTCAAAAAATAGCGATAGCAAAAGAAAAATACCTGCAGATATAAGCGAAGAAGATACAAAAACAATAGAAGCTATGGCGAAAGATGCTTTTAGACTTATAGATGCAAAGGGAGTAGCTAGAATAGATTTCTTAATGGATGATACTGGGGAGATTTATGTCAATGAAATAAATACTGCTCCGGGTTCATGGGCATTTTACTTGTGGGAGCCAGCTGGAGTTAGCTTTAAAGAGCTAATAAGTGAAATGATAGATATTGCAATAACAGTACATCAAGAAAAACAACAAAACATGTATTCTTATGATGTAGATTTATTTAGTAGAAGAGAGAAAATTAATAAGACAAATAAGTAATAGATATAAAGATGAACATGGAAATTAAGGGCTATTTTTTCAATAGCCCTTTTTTGAAAACTAATTGGGGTCAGGCTTGAAAAGTTGACAAAAGTCTTTTGATTTTTTATTAAAATAATGTTGGCGTCCTTAGATAAATTATTTATTATAATTAATGTAACCATTGATATTGCTAAACTAGAAAACAATAAAAAATTAAACTAATAATTATAAATAATAACACAAGAAGCAAATTTTTTGGATAGATGTCTTTAAAAATTTGTACTTATAATTTAGTTATTGAGGACTACATTTTATATAGCCCTTTTAAGTGTGTGTTTTACATCAACTGTGTATGCTGATATAATATAAAAGAGGTAAGATAAAGTTTAGGGAGATAAGTAGATGTTTAAACCAATAAAACAAAAAAAAGTATATCAACATGTCATAGAGCAGATACAAAATATGATATTATCTGGTGAGTTAAAAAAAGGAGATAAGCTTCCAGCAGAGAGAGAGCTTTCTTCTAAGCTAGATGTTAGTAGATCTTCAATAAGAGAAGCTTTAAGAGCATTAGAAATATTGGGACTTATAGAAAGTAGGCAAGGAGAGGGGAACTTTATTAGTGACAATATAGGCAATAGTTTCTTCGAGCCGTTATCAGTTATGTTTATGCTTAACGAAGGAAAAAAAGAAGAAATATTAGAGCTACGAAAAATGATTGAGGTAGAGACAGCTGCAATGGCAGCAACAAAAATTTCTGAGGAGGACATTAATGTTTTAAAAGATTTGATGGTTAAATTAAAGAACGCTAGAGATGAAAAAGAAAGTGCTAATTTAGATAAAGAATTGCATTATAAAATAACACAGATAGCAGGAAATTCATTTGCATTTAATCTTTTGAACTCAATAACGTTCATTATGGAGTCTTTTATTGAAAATGCTAGAGAAGCTATATTAAAAAATGCAAAAGAAAGAGATTTGTTAATAGATCAACACCAAGAAATATGTGATGCACTGATAGAGAAAAATCCAAGGAAAGCATCACTAGCAATGAGAAAACATCTAGATGAGATTAATAAGTTTATAATGTATTAAAATAAATGTAGCTCAATCGCCAAGATTGTGCTATAATAAATATTAAATTGGTCATACCACCCGACCTATAACAAAGGAGGAAAAACGATGCAGATTGTTGTTTGTATAAAGCAAGTGCCAGGTACATCAGAGGTAGAAGTAGATGAGATAACAGGAGTTTTAAAAAGAGAGGGTATAGATTCTAAAATGAATCCATATGATTTATACGCTTTGGAGACAGCAATTAGGATAAAGGAAAGTTCTAATGCATGTATCAACGTTGTAACTATGGGACCTCCTCAAGCTAAGCAAGTAATAAGAGAATCATACATGATGGGAGCAGATAAAGGAGTATTGTTAACAGATAGAAGATTCGCAGGTGCAGACGTGCTAGCAACTGCTTATACTATATCTCAAGGTATTAGAAAGATCAATGATAATAATATAGACCTTATAATATGTGGAAAGCAAACTACTGATGGAGATACAGCACAAGTTGGACCAGAGATAGCTGAATTTTTAGATATACCACATATAACTAATGTTACTAAGCTAGTAGAAGTTAAAGAAGACAGCATTATTGTTGAGGTAGATAACTCAGATTCAATAGAAGTATCTGAAATAGAATTTCCTTGCTTAATAACAGTGGAAAAAGATATATTCACGCCAAGATTACCTTCATTTAAAAGGAAACTAGTAACAAAGGATACAGAGATAACCCAATATACGCTGGATGATTTTGATGATAAAGAAGAAGAACACTATGGGATTAATGGTTCACCTACACAGGTAAAAAGAATATTTCCACCAGAATCAAATACAAGTCATGAAGCTTGGAATGGTACAAGTGATGAACTTGCTAACAAGATTTATTATAAGCTAAAAGAACTTAAATTTATTTAGGCTAAGGAGAGATAAAATGGCTAAAATAGTGATTAATCAAGACAAAATAGCTGACTATAAGGAGCTAATAAAGCTATGTCCTTTTAATGCAATAGAGTATAAAGATAATACTTTGAGTATAAATGCTGGCTGTAAAATGTGTAAGTTATGCATAAAAAAAGGCCCAAAAGGAGTATTTGAGTTAATAGATGAAGTAAAGCATAGAGTAAATAAAGATGATTATAGAGGTATACTTGTATATGTTGATCATACAAATGGAGAAATACATCCTGTTACGTATGAATTAATAGGCAAAGCATTAGAGTTAGCATCAAAAATAAATCATCCAGTATATTGCTTGTTCATGGGAGATAATATATCAGATAAAGCGGAAGATATTTTGAATTACGGAGTAAATGAAGTATTTGTATATAATAAAAAAGAGCTAAAAGATTTCAGAATAGAACCATATACATCAGTTTTCAGTGAGTGTATAGAGAATATAAAACCTAGTATAGTTTTAGTGGGAGGTACTATTGTAGGTAGATCATTAGCACCGAGAGTAGCAGCTAGATTCAAAACAGGACTTACAGCAGATTGTACTATACTTGATGTTCAAGAAAATACTGATTTAGATCAGATAAGACCTGCTTTTGGAGGAAACATCATGGCGCATATTTTTACTCCAAATCATAGACCTCAATTTGCGACAGTTAGGTACAAGATTTTTTCAGCACCTGAGAAAATTAAAAACACAAAAGGGAAAATAACTATGTGTGATATTTCCGGGGAAAAATTAATGTCAAAAATAAGTGTATTAAAGACATTTGAAAAAGAAAAAAAGAAAAATATAGAAGATGCAGATGTCATAATAGCTGTTGGTAGGGCTTTAAAAAGAAAAGAAGATTTAGATATGATATACAAAATAGCAGAAAAATTAAATGCCGAGGTTGCATGTACAAGACCGTTAATAGAATCAAATTGGCTAGATGCTAAAAAACAAATAGGGTTAAGTGGGCGTACAGTTAAGCCAAGATTAATAATAACTTGTGGAATATCAGGTGCTATACAGTTTACTGCTGGAATGAATAATTCGGATTGTATAATAGCTATTAACAATGATGAAAAAGCACCGATCTTTCAAGTAGCGCACTATGCCGTAATAGGAGATATGTACGATGTACTACCTAAATTAGCAGATAAAATAGCGTGTGAGTTGGAGGTATGTCATGAATTATAAAAAGATAGATGTAAGAGATATAGATTATTTAATATCAGTTTGTACAAAAGATAGAGTGTTTATTGGAGATGATATTAACGAGGATTTTTCACATGATGAGCTTGGAGATGTTAGTAGTAAACCAGAAGTTATGGTAGAGGTAACATCAACTTTAGAGGTATCAAAGATAATGAGTTATGCATATGAAAATAATATACCAGTTACCCCTAGAGGACAAGGTACAGGACTAGTTGGAGCCTGTGTTCCGCTGTATGGAGGAATATTGCTTAACTTAAATAAAATGAATAAGATATTAGAACTTGATGAAGAAAACCTAACACTTACTGTAGAGCCAGGAGTTTTGTTGATGGAAATAAGCGAATACGTGGAGAAACAGGATTTGTTTTATCCACCAGATCCGGGTGAAAAAAGTGCTACTATAGGAGGCAATATAAGTACAAACGCTGGAGGTATGAGAGCAGTCAAATATGGTGTAACAAAAGATTACGTTAGTGGATTAGAGGTTGTATTAGCAAATGGCGAGATATTAAATATTGGTGGGAAAGTGGTAAAAAATAGCTCAGGGTATAATATAAAAGACTTGATAGTTGGTAGTGAGGGTACATTAGCAGTGGTTACAAAGGCTGTATTAAAATTAATGCCTTTGCCTAAAAAAGCTATAAGTATACTTGTACCATTTAAAAAATTAGAAGATGCGATAGATACAGTACCGAAGATAATAAAGTCAAAATCTATACCAACAGCTATAGAATTCATGGAAACTGATGCAATAATAGCTGCAGAAGAATTTCTTGGCGTCAAGTTTCCTGACAAGTCTGCAAATGCTTATTTATTACTCACATTTGATGGGAATAATACAAAAGAGATAGAAGTGGCATATGAAAAAGTGGCACATATTTGTTTAGCTAATAAAGCTTTAGATGTGCTAATATCAGATACTCAGGAAAGACAAGATTCTATCTGGAGTGCAAGAGGAGCGTTCTTAGAGGCTATAAAAGCGTCAACAACTGAAATGGATGAGTGTGATGTTGTAGTTCCTAGAAATAAAGTAGCAGATTTTGTGAAGTATACAAGTAAACTTCAACAAAAATATGATATAAGAATAAAAAGTTTTGGACATGCAGGAGATGGCAATCTTCATATATACATTTTAAGAGATGATTTATCATACGAACAATGGAAAAATAAACTTGGTGATGTGTTTAAGTGTATGTACGACAAATCAATTGAACTTGGAGGCAAAGTATCAGGAGAACATGGTATAGGATATGCTAAGAAGGAATATCTAAGAGAATCAATGGGAGAAAAGAGCATAGAGTTATTAAAGGGAATAAAACGTGCATTTGATCCTAAAAATATACTAAATCCAGGGAAATTATTTTAATATATCTCAATTCTAGAAAACCATAAAAAATGAGGCTGTATGTATACAGCTTCATTTTTTATATTCTAAGTATATGAATATGAAAACAGGCAAAGATAATAAGTAAATAAATATATTATATTATGTGATATAATTATATAAGTCGTAGAATTAATCGAGAAAATGTTATAAAACAAATTGGAGTGTGATATATGAATACTAAAGAGAAGCTAGTACAAATTATGAAAGAGCAAGCGTATAAGCCTCTTAAAAGAAGAGAATTAGCTAAGATATTTGACATACATAAAAACGAAATGAACGACTTTACAATGTTACTAAAAGATATGGAAAAAGAAGGGTATATCATAAAAACTAGAGAAGAAACATATGCCATACCTTCTAAAATGAATTTGGTAGTTGGTACAATACAGGGAAATGCAAAAGGTTTTGGATTTGTCTTACCAGATGATAAGGAAATAAATGATATATTTATTACATCTAACAATATGAATGGTGCAATGCATGGAGATAGAGTCATAGTCAGAATGATAAGGAATGCTCAGAGTAACAGAAAAGCTGAGGGTGAAATAATCAGAATAATAGATAGAGCAAATCACACGATAGTAGGAACGTTTGAGAAAAGTAAAAGTTTTGGGTTCGTTGTTCCTGATGACGAAAGAATAAGACAAGATATATTCATTCCTAAGAAGATGATTGGAAAAGCAAAAACTGGACAAAAAGTAGTAGCGAAGATAAATGAATGGCCAAGCAAGAGAAGAAGTCCAGAAGGAGAAATAGTAGAAATACTTGGATATATAGAAGATAAGGGAGTGGACATTTTATCAATAATTCGGAAATATGATCTGCCAGAAGAATTTCCAGAGAAGGTAATTAATGCCGCAGAAAGTATAGAAGATGAAGTTAGTCAAGGTGAAATCAACAGTAGGTTAGACCTAAGAGACAAAATGATATTTACAATAGATGGAGCAGATGCAAAAGACCTTGATGATGCTATATCACTTGATATATTAGATAATGGTCATTACAGATTGGGAGTGCACATAGCTGATGTAACTCACTATGTAAAAGAAAATTCAGCATTAGATAAAGAAGCAATTAAAAGAGGTACTAGTGTATATTTAGTTGATAGAGTTATACCAATGCTACCTAGAAAGCTATCAAATGGTGTGTGTAGTTTGCATCCAAATGTTGATAGATTAACTCTTAGCTGTTTTATGAATATAGATATTAACGGAAAAATCGTAGATCATGAGATAGTTAAGACAGTCATTAATAGCAAAGAAAGATTAACATATACAGATATTTCGAATTTATTGGAAAATGACGATGAAGATGTAAAAAAGAGATATTCACATATTCATGATATACTAAAACATATGGAAGAGTTAAGTAAAATACTCAGAAAGAAAAGAGAAAAAAGAGGAGCAATAGATTTTGATTTTGATGAAGCTAAAGTGATTTTAGACGAAGAGGGAAGGCCAATAGAAGTTAAAAAAGCAGAAAGAAGAACAGCAAATAAATTAATTGAAGAGTTTATGTTAGCTTGTAATGAGACGGTAACAGAGTATATGTATTGGTCGCAGATGCCGTTCGTGTATAGAATACATGAAGAACCAGACGAAGAAAGAATAAACGAATTTAATAAATTTATAAGGAGTTTTGGCTATATAATAAAAGGGTCAAGCGAGGTTCATCCAAAAGAACTACAACGTTTATTAAAGAAAATAGAAGGAAAGAAAGAAGAAACAGTTATAAATACACTTATGCTAAGATCATTGAAAAAAGCTAAATACAGTGAAATACACGGGCCACATTTTGGGTTAGCAGCAGAGTACTATAGCCATTTTACTTCTCCAATAAGGAGATACCCCGATTTACAAATTCACAGAATAATAAAGGCGTTTATAACAAATGAGTTAGGAGATAAAAAGATAAGACATCTTAAAAAGATACTACCAGATATAGCTAGACAGTCTTCTATACGAGAGAGAATAGCAGAAGATGCTGAAAGAGAGACAGAAGATTATAAGATGGTAGAATTCATGAGTGATAAAATAGGAGAAGAATATGAAGGTGTTATATCAAGCGTTACATCTTTTGGTATATTTGTAGAACTAGATAATACAATAGAAGGTTTAGTGAGGATAAGTACCCTTATGGATGATTACTATATATATGATGAGCTGAACTATTGTCTAGTAGGCGAAAGAACGAGGCGAATATACAAAATAGGTGATATAGTAAAGGTTAGAGTAGTAAATACAAATTTAACAAAAAGAGAGATTGATTTTGAAATAGCAGAAGAACAAATATAAAGAACTTGTGGTTATCTTAAAAGATAGCCACAAGTTTTATTTAATCAGTTTACAAAGTGCAAGAAAACAATCAAAGATCTAAAGAAAAAAGTATTTTAATAACCTCAAAATTCACAAAGATAATCTCTAAAATATATAGTAATCAACTAAATAACAAGGATCATACCTACGCAGTGTGTCTAGATACTTTTGTTTTTCCGAAGAAGCGACTTTAAAATCCATACAACTGTTTTGCTAAGTAATGTAAGTTTCTTAGAGCTCTTGACAATTATTCAATTAATATATAAACTATAAACAAAATGACCGACTTGGTCATTTGAGAAAAAGTATAAAACTTAGTGTTTTTTAGTATGATATTAGGGGGAGGAATAATAATGAGCAATTTTCGAAATGATATAATCAATCTAGGAAAAGATGAAGACATGTATTATGTATCCTTTGGTAGTGGAGATAAACAATTAGTTATTATTCCAGGGTTAAGTGATGGATTAGTTACTGTTAAAGGAAAAGGTAGAATGTTAGCAAAGTACTATAAGATATTTGCAAAGGATTTTAGAGTAACTATGTTTAGTAGAAAGAATCAATTGAAAAAAGGGTATACAATTAGAGATATGGCTCATGATCAAAAAAGAGCAATGGCAAAGCTAGGGATGAAAGATGCATATGTATATGGTATATCCCAAGGGGGGATGATCTCACAGTGTCTTGCTATTGATTACCCTGATATGGTAAAAAAACTAGTGATAGGAGTATCTATATCAAGACAAAATCCTTATATGAAAAAAACAGTTGAAAACTGGATTAGGATGGCTAAAGATGGTAGGTATGGAGACCTAATAGAAGATACAATAAAAAGGACTTATACAAAAAAGAAAATGAAAAGATATAAATTTTTTATGCCAATCATAAAAAGAATAGGAAAACCAAAATCATTTGAAAGGTTTCTGATACAAGCAGAAGCTTGTTTAACACATAATGCATATGATAAACTTAGTAAAATAAAATGTCTAACTTTAGTTATTGGTGGAGATAGCGATAGAATAGTTGGATTAAATACATCAGAAGAAATGGCAGAAAAAATACCAAATAGTAAGCTTATTATATATAAAGGGCTTGGACATGGTGCATATGAAGAAGAAGAACAGTTTCATAACGAAATATTAAAATTTTTATTACAATCAACATAATTACTTAACTAATACAAAATCTATGAATAGATCATGTTACATTAAATGTAAAATATACAAGTTGACAAAAATAGTTGCTGGATGTATAATAAAGTCTAGACGTTGTTTTTGAGGTGTATAATTATGAAAAAGAGTAACGATAAAACTCTTGCGAGAAATAAGAAAGCAAGACATAACTATTTTATTGAAGAGAGCATGGAAGTAGGTTTAGTTTTAACAGGTACAGAAGTTAAGTCTATGAGACAAGGAAAAGTGAACATAAAGGATAGCTATGCTCAAATAGAAAATGGTGAAGTATTTGTAATAAATATGCATGTTAGTCCTTATGAACAAGGGAACATATACAATACTGACCCCTTAAGAAAAAGAAAACTTTTACTTCATAAAAAAGAGATTAACAAACTAACAGGATATACTACGCAAAAAGGATATTCATTAATACCGTTAGCATTATACCTTAAAAATGGCAAAGTAAAAATGGAGCTTTCAGTGGCAAAGGGTAAGAAGCTCTATGATAAAAGAGATAGTATTGCAAAAAGAGATGCACAGAGAAGGATTCAAAAACATATGAGTCCAAAATATTAAAACTTATCCCGGGGGCGAAATTGGTTTCGACGGGGGTATAGAGTATAGAGTAGCTAGACGTGTTTTGTTTGTACACACGTAAATCAAACAAACACTAAATATAAACGCAGACGAAAATTACGCTTTAGCTGCCTAATAAACGCAGCTCATCTACTCTAATGGTCCCACCCATTAGATGTTAGATGTCATAGTAAGTGGGGAACTACTACAGAGGTGCTTCGATCTGTTGGTAGATAAATTGGAGCTCGTCGACTAAAAAGTTTGTCGTTGGACGTTTTAGAAGACTAAAAATAAAACACCGACTGTTCTAGGAGAAGCTCTATATAAAGTGCTTTCGGACGTGGGTTCAACTCCCACCGCTTCCACCATAAAAGATTACTTACCACTGCATATTGCTTGCAGTGGTTTTTTGTTAATAAGTTAGTTGGAAAATAATTATTAGTGACTTAAAAATCCGATTATTATAAACTAATAGCGTATAGCTAAACGAGGGATATTGTGACATTAAAAGATTTATGAATTGCAAATGATTAGGATATACATGAAACTTAAAGGGGTATTTAGCCCCTTTAAGTGATTAATTTTTAATTAAGAAAATACCTGATTGTGGTTGCAATGTAATACTATCTTTTATGCTTTCTCCATTATTTAAAGATTGCATTTCTTTATCGTATATATTACCATCTAATCTCTTGAATTTGCAAAATGGAAACATTTTATCAAGGTCAAAAGTATGTTTTGAAAGTTCATTTGTATTTACAAGAACTAGTCCGTTTTCAAATTCTCTAGCCAATACTTCTAAAGAATCTTTCATAACAAAATTTCTGATATAGACATTTTGCCTACCTTGAATTTCAATAGTAATATCACCTATGTCTTCTCCACATTCCCTAAAATAAAATGATACATGATTCCATCCTTTGGACCAAGCCCAGCCTCTCAATTTAGTATCAGCATCCCAATCTGTTCCACTCAATGATATAAGTATGTTCCTAGCAACATCACTTGGAAAATTGGCTAGTTTATCGCATTTTATATCAAATTCAACTATAAGACCATTTTTTTTAGTTATAGGAATGGTTTTTCTAGTAATAGACATACTTTGCATACTAGAGCCTTTTATGTCGTTGAAATCTTTAGCAGAAATAGTCATTATACCATTATTTGCACGTATATCACATTCATTTTTACTAAAGGAAGAAATGAAGTTATTACTCATCTTGATTCCTTCTGTATTTAGCTTATCTTTAGCATTAGTAGATAATTTTATGATTTTGCTAATAGGATACCCTAGCCAATGAATTTTATTTTCTTTTCCACATTTGATTTCATCTACGGCAGAAAAAGCTTTTGTTTTTTCAATGTTTTCATACGATAAATCGTCAAAAGCAACTCCCATAATCGTAGCAAAAGCATTTTTCATTAAATCATTCTTTCTTTTATCTATATCTTGTGGTACATTTCTATCTTTACGGATTAATATATTGAAATCATCTCTTTCAACATATTTTTGATAAAAATCAAATACGTTAATACAGCTAGAAATTTCTCTTAATGTATGATCAGTATTAATATCATGCTCTATGCCATTGTATATAGACGGTAATTGTATTCTAGAATCTTCAATATCCCCAAAATATCCATCACCAATAAAGATTCTATTTTCCCCTAAAGCTTCTCTAACTCTTTTATGTATGTCATATGCACCTAGCATATAACTATTTTCACCATTAGGTAATATTCCATCATCACCAATACCATCCATATTCGCATCTATAATTCTTTTACTATTCTTTTTAAAGCTAGTGATAGGAACGTCCCAAGCAAATCCACCTACTTGATTTAATAATCCATCTTGACTAAATACTTTTTTAATCATAGAAACCAATACATCACCAGCATTATTACCATTTTCATCTTTGGGGCACATGGTAGATAAGTTGTAATAAAAATTGAACTTATCTCCATCAATAGGGATTCTATATCCTAAAGTAGAAGGAGCTACCCAGATATAGTCATAATTAGTTATTTTAAAGTCTTTTGATGTGGAATCAAATAGTCCACGCTTAACCATAAGCTTTCTACCATTCCTTTTTGTCACAAGAGCGTATTCACTTTCTTTCCATAATTTGATTGAATTCTTAACTGGTACTATAATTATGACATCTGAATTTCTGTGATCTCCTCCTGTAGCGACAAATTTACTACCGTCCTCTACTATTATAGTAGTATCATCTTTTTTAATATCCTTTTTCAAATAGCATCCTACATAGTAAGCCATATGAGCTGGTGAAAAAGGATATTTTCCATTAAAATGTTCTTTTAATTTATTACTACCTTTATCAAACAAGAAATGTTCTAAAAATAATTTATTTGAAACTTTAGGAGCTAAGCTTCTAATATTTTCTGGTGTGTGCCTTGCTATGTCTTTTAACATTTTAAAGATTCCACCACTTGTTTCTGTAATATAAGAAGAGATTAATCTATTACTTCCTTTATCATTTTCTGTTCTAAATCTCATCGAAATTGGAAAGTTTCTCTGTAAAGCTTCTTCTTTTCTATTGATAATCCTTGAGTTATCAATATTAATATCACCAAAATAGTATGTACCATCCATGTTTACAATGAAATTACTTAAGCTATTAGATATTTGGACATCAGTACTATGAATTGACGTATTAGCGTTAGGTATAATAGTAGTATTAATAATATTGTTATTATCAATACAGTCATTCACATGTAGTTTTTCTAAACGAAATAAATTTTCAGTAATATATTTATTATTTTCATAGTTTTTAGATTTTTTAGCTACAACAATAATTTCATCAATAAAAATATTATCTTTATTCCAATAATTTTCGTTTTTACTAAGTATTAAACATGGGCGCCCATCGTCAGTGTAAGATTTTTTAGAAAAAACAAAAGGTCCATTTGTAAAATATGTAGAATCATTTTTTTTATAAAAAGGAGTAGGCATAAATTCGACTTTGGATATTTCATGTAAAAAATCAGGTGTATTTTTAGATAGTTCAACTTTAAATGTAGTAGCATCTAATGCTTTATACGATACGATATTTAAGTCATTTGCCACATGTTTATGGTGATTTACTACTTTGCTTTCTTCTGTATTTTCATGCAGTAGTTGATTCCATCTTTTCTCGAAACTTTTAGCTGTAACCTTTGTGTCATTTATATTACTAGACTGTATAGCATTATCTCTTAACTTAAAAATATATATTAGACCGTTATCAGATATATCAACAGATTTTGCAGCTGCAAGCTGTACATTTCCAGAACTATCAACTCTAGTTAATCCTTCAAATATATTTGTTAGTATAGTTTTGTTAATGTTATCTTCCAATACTGGATTCATATAGTTTGTAGGTAACTCAGCTACTTGCCAATACAATATATTTTTATGAGTAAATTTTTTTGTAACAGTATCAAAATTACAGTATCCGATACTAACAACTGCTAGTGCAATCATCATAACTAATAATCTTTTTAGTATATGTTTGCTATCGCTCAATCAAATTACCTCCTTTTGCAAATATATATAATATGCTCAAACTTATTTTAATATACCACATATGTGCAATATAAAACAATAATTAAACAACTAAAAAAACAATTCAACATAAATATACCATTATATTACAAAATGGATGTATGATATAACATATCAAATATTTGATTTATATAGATTATAGTACAAACATTTAAAACTATTATAATTTGAAAGGATGGTATGCTGTGAGAAAAGGGAATTTGTGGTCGTGTATTATGACATTTAGAGAAATATCACAAAATTAGACAAAAGAGCTTACGGAGGAATGTATGTTGATAGTAATGGTGTTTTAAATATATTAGCGAAAGATACTGATAAGGTGTGCGAAGATATAAATTTAAACGTTAGTAATAGGGAAGCTAGAATAAATTATAGAAAATCGGAGTTTTCGTTATATGAGTTAGAAGAAACCAATAGTGTCTTGTATAAAAATATGGAGCTATTAGGTATAGATACTATTGAAATAGACCAAGTCAATAATCGTGTATTAGTTTGTATTTACGATATGGACTCAAATAAAGTGTCTTTAAAAGACAGATTAGATTTATTATTAGTAAATCAAAAGTGTATCAGCATTAAAAATATAATAGAAAGACCAGTAGATCAAACTGTGTATACAATAAAAAATGGTAGTAAATTAACAACGGATAACTCAAGATTTTCATCATGTGTTGGTGTAAAATGGACAGATTCGAGCGTTGAAAAATACGGATTTCTTACAGCTGCTCATTGTGTTTTAGATGGAGAGATTGTTTATTATGATAACGAGCATTTAGGGATACCTGTTAGAAGACAATACTCAGGGGCTGTAGATGCAGTTATAATAGAACGATCGACTACACCTAATACATTTAGTCAAACCAGAGACTTCACAGATAATACCCAGTATGAGGATGTAAGAGGAGGATTCCCAGTAGGTACAGAGGTAACACTCTATGGTGACACAACTCAGATGATAACTGGAAGAATATTGAGTACGAATTACTCAGTAAACGTAGGGGGAGTTCAATTTAGTAACTTAGTAAAAACATCTTATGTATCACTACCAGGAGATAGCGGTGGAGCTATAAAGATAGAGACTACAGATGAAGGGAGTTACTTAGTTGGAATCCATAAAGGAGGAGATGGTAGTAGCTACGGATATTATTGTGATATAGATAAAGTAAAAAGCGCATTGAACTTTGTAGAGAGTTATTAATATATCCATATAAATGTATGGAAAATAGAATTGTTCTGAGATTTATAAGAACAATTCTATTTTTATATGCGATAATTTAGCATATAGAAAAAAAGCAAAAATAATGGTGTTAGAATTTTTATAGCGCAGGTACAATAGTAAAATTATTCACCTTTTTAATAAGATAATAATATATTACTTCTCAAAAACCACCAATTCTCCATTTCTTAGCTTAGTAAATTTCTTTCCTTTAAAACCGTTTTTAATCAATTCTTTCTGTAAGAAATACAAAAAGAACCCGTGACTTACTAATAATATATTAGATGTATCAAGGTTTATAATTTCGTTAACAGTTTTTTTCACTCTATTAATGGTTTCGTGTTTTGATTCTTTTTGAGACTTATGAGAAAATAACCACGCAATTCTTGAAATTGCTGACCATATTTTGCAGGGTAATACTATTTTTCTATTAGTAAAGGATGCCATAGGTACTTCTCTTAAGATATCAGATTGTATTATATTACCCTTATACACAGTGTTAGCTGTTTTTACAGCACGGTGAAGGTCACTAGCGTAGCATCTATCCCATTTGATATCTCCCATTCGGACAGTGTTTTCTATCACGTCTGCTATATCATAATTTGTTGCCCATTTATTGTACTCATCAGAGTTCAATAATTTATGATATTGACAATCTACTTTAAAATGTCTAATTAAGCCTACTTTCATATATTCAACCCCATTTTAGATTTTGATCACAAAATTAAACTTATATTTGAATTATATAATATTCACATGAAAAATCAAGCCTTATAACAATTATGTTGGTAATTAATAGCATATAGTTTATAATTATAATATAGATAGATAATAATACTATTATAATCATTTAATAAACGTATAGAGGAGAATATAATGCAGAACAGCAAATGGTTGAAGTGGGCAAAAGAATTACAGTTTCTAGCGCAGTGTGGGTTAGCATACTCAAAAGATAGATTTGATATAGAACGATTTGAGCGTATAAGAGATATAAGTGTTGAGATAGTCAGTGAGTATACAGAAATTGAGCATAAAAAAATCAAAAATTTATTTGCAAATGAATCTGGGTATCAAACTCCAAAAGTAGATGTAAGAGCAGCTATATTTAACGGTGATAAAATATTGATGGTAAAAGAAAAATCAGATGGCAAATGGACTATGCCCGGAGGATGGGCAGATACCTTATATAGTGTGTATGAAAATGTAAAGAAAGAGGCTATGGAAGAAGCAGGTGCGAACGTTGAAACTAAAAGGATCATAGCAGTCATGGATATGAATAAACACTTTAAGACAGAGTACCCTTATTCGATATACAAGATTTATGTTGAATGTGATTATATTGATGGTGATTTTAAAGAGAATGCTGAAACAGAAGAAGCTACCTTTTTTAATATTGACAACATACCAGAACTGTCATTTGCAAAATGTACTAAAGAACATATAAAAATGTGTTTTGAAGCTAGAAATAAAACTATACATCAAGCTATTTCAGAATAATTTACTTGGTTAAAATTAATGAGACTATTTAAATTAAAGACTATGAAGGTAAAGAAACACGTTTATCTAAAATAAGATTTGTTGGTAGTCTTTTTTTTGTGCAAAAAAATACAGGAATATGACATACATATGTCATATTGCATTTGCTATAATTAGTACGAAGAACAAAATATTAGAATGTTAGGAATAAATCTAAAAAAACAACATGTTAATGGATTCGCTTATGTGAATTTATTATATGTAGATTTATCTGTTTTGGGGAGTTGGTTTATTATATACTTGGGGAGGTATATAATAAGCCATACAGGTAAACTATATCAAAACGTACTACTTAAACATCAAAATTCATTGTAAAATGAAAGGGGGATAGCACATGAAAAAGTTATTTAAAAGAAATAATGTAGACTCTATTGAGTTTTGTACAACAGTATGGGTATGCAAATGTACTAAAACTACTGAACCTACTAAGCCAACCAAACCATCACTATCTATATCACCAGTGGAAGATGATTGGCTAGATAACAGAGTGAATTTCTTTGATCCTTAAAATGAAAAAATTATGAAGAACAACGCAAAAGGGATAGCAAATAAAAAATAACAAAAATTAAAATAGCGTACAATTAAAGAAGCTTTGGAGACGTCTGTTTCCAAAGCTTCTTTACTAATAATAGCAGAGTGTTAATTTTCAATTTTATAAAATAAGACATACATATGTCATAGTTCTTTTGCTATAATAAGCATGAAAAAAACATAGGTATGATAAGTTCGCTTATGTGGACTTGTTATAAACTAGACGCATAGTTTATAAATTAATACTCAGAAGAGGAGAGGTGATAAAGATTGGTCAAAAGAAATATTAGAGAATCAATAGAATATTGCACATAAGAATGGGTATGTAAATGCAGTAAACCAATAATAAAACAAAGACCATCACTAACAAAAGATGATGGTTAGATAACTGAGTCAATCTATGAGTAAAAAATAAATTATGAAATAAATTATTTTAAAGAAATAACAGAAAATATAAAAAAGCTTTGAATAATTTTAGTAGTTTTTTCAAGGCTTTAAGTCTATTTTTTGGTTTTTATTTTCTTTTTTTTCTTTGCAACAGAAAATCCGAAACGACCTAATTTTTTGCCAAGTCCAAAATAATTACCATGTGAGTAACATATAGGATTAGCTTTATCTAAACAAAAAGTATCATTTTCATCCAAGTAAGTATCATCAATATTTACAGCTAAAACTTCTGCCATAAACATATCATGAGAACCAAGTTTTATGATATCTGTTACTTTACATTCAATATTAACTGGACTTTCTCCTATCATAGGGGAATTTACTTTAGTTGCCTTCTCTATAGAGAGGTTCATATCACTAAATTTATCAAAATCTCTTCCTGACTTAACTCCACAATAATCTGTAGATTTTACTAAAGCTTCAGTAGTTAGATTTATAACGAATTCACCAGTTTCTTTGATTATGTCATACGAATACCTACTAGGTCTAATTGATATGTATGTCATTGGTGGATTAGTACATATAGTACCAGTCCAAGCTATAGTTATGATGTTGTAGTTTTCCTCGCAGTTGCCACAGGATACCATAACAGCAGGCAAAGGATATATCATATTACCAGCCTTCCAAGTTGTTTTTGCCATGATTGTTTCTCCTTTATATTAGTGTCCATAAAATATTAACATAGTTAGTATCGTTTTACAAGGACTATATTAGTATGGTAGAATTTATGATAGTTATAACAACAAATATAAAAAAAGATAAGGAGTGATGTATTATGATGAATATAGAATATATAAAATCAAACAAAAGTTTCTCCAAAGGTAAGGTATATAATTTATAATACTTCAATCTGAATTATTCATGGAACTTTAATGAATATACTGTAACTTTTTAGATTACAATATTTTAACCATTATGAAAGCATACTAGGTAGTACGTCAAGAATCGATGGAAGTGCTGTGATTAGAAGGATGTTGTACAGTCATTGATTTTTTGTACTCAATTTAGGGTTAACCTTTGGATATTTTATTATTTGAAGGAGATGAATTATGAAATACACTGAATTGTTAAACAAGACACTTAAAATCTATAAACAAAAAGGTAGTAAAGAAGCATATGAGTTTATAGAAAAAAATAAGAACAATATTATAGGATATAGAAATGAGGCACAAATATATAACTTTAGGTATGCATTAGCTGCATCATCTGGATTAAAGGCAGAAGCGCTTAAATTAATAAAAGAAGCCATAGTGGATAAAGGATATTGGTACTCCTATGATTACTTAAAAAGCGATGAAGATTTAGAGTGCTTTAAAGATAACGAAGATTTCATAAATATGATTAACCTTTGTAAAGAAAGAGAACAAAGCGCAAGGAATGAATCAAAGCCAATTATGAGAATAATTGATAATAAGAATGAGGAATCAAAGTTTGTAATGGCACTTCATGGTAACCAAGAGAATATTCAGATGATAAAAGAACAATGGGAAGTGGTTACAGAGCTAGGATACAAATTAGCTATGATTCAATCATCACAAGTTCAAGTTACAGATGGATATGTTTGGAGTGATATAAATAAAGGATTTAAGGAGTTACTTGCTCATTATGAGTGCTTACAGAAAGATAAGTATGATAACCTTGTAGTAGGAGGTTTTTCAGCTGGCGCAGGAGTTATAGTAGAAGTCATAATAAATCAGAAAATAAAAGCTGACAAGATAATATTAGTTGCACCATGGTTTCCAAACTTAGATAAAATAAAAGAAAATATATATATAATTAAAGCTATAAAAACGAAAATATATATGATCATCGGAGATGAGGATGATGACTGTTTAGAATGTACTAGAGAGTTCAAAGCAATGTTAGATGATAATAATATTGAGCATGATTTTGAGTTTATAAAAGGATTAGACCATTCTTACCCAGATGATTTTAACAAATATTTAAATAGAATATTATAGATAATATACTTATATAAAATGATATTTTTCCCCTATATAGATACGCTTATGTTTCATAGCTATTTATATGGGGGTTTTATGATTTTATGATACGTTGACACTTTATTGACTTAATGGGATAAAAATTATATTATTATATTATAAATACATAAAAAATACAAAAGGAGGAAAAAAATGAAAAAACTAATCAAAAATCAAAGAACAAGCTCTATAGAAGTATGTAAACCAATATGTTTATGTGCTTGCAGAATCTTACCCAATGGCGATGATTTTGTGGAAAATAGAAGTATGTTGTATGAAACAGAGATAGATCCATTACCATAATAGACATATAAGGAAGATAGGTTATGGATTATGAAGAATTTATTAAAAAGTAAAATATTATTATTACTGAAGAGTGTAGGGCAAGAGGCACATGTCGTTGTATGATATTGCCTTACAGTGTAGAAACTGACTACTGGTTTGAAAGAAGAGAAAGAGCAAGTGCAATATTCTAGTGATAAATAAGAAAAGGGGCTGTCTCATAAGATAGCTTCTTTTCTTATTTTACATATCATAAAATCTTTCATTTGCTATAGTTTATTAATATTTAAGGCAATCTTAAGAAATTTGTTATAATTTTAGTAGATATTTTTTTAGAGCTATGTGTTAAGCTTATTTATGTAAGCTCTTAATAATTAAATAATAAAGAAAGTGGTGTATGAAATTTGATGTAGGCTAAAAACAAAGAGATAAAATTAAGTAATGGATGTTTTGAAACAATGTGGACTAAATAACAATTATATAAAAGGATGAATAATCAATGGATAAAGAAACTAAGAAAATCAAGTCAAGAGACACATTATTAGCTTTATATGTTTTCGTTACTGTATCATTATCAATAATAGTTTTAAGTTTTAGATTTATTAATAAAGGAATATTAAAAAAATGAATAGACTGATAGTAGAAGATGCTTGTTTGATAGATTGTAGTGATAAGAGAAGATTTATTATTGATTAGAGAAATCTTTAGAAATTTGTTATAATTTTGGTAGCTATTTTTTTATAGTGGTATGTTATTATAGTTACAGAGATATCTCAAATTAGGAGTGAAGAAATGAATAAGTATAATATTTTGGTTGTGGATGATGAAAAAGAAATAACCGACGCAATAGAAGTTTATTTAACTAATCAAAACTACAATGTTTACAAAGCATATGATGGAAAAGAGGCTTTAGAAATATTTGAGAAGGAAAAAATACATCTAGTTATTATAGATGTAATGATGCCAAAGCTAGATGGGATAAGTGCTACTATAAAAATAAGGGAGATTAGCACAGTTCCAATTATTATACTATCGGCAAAATCAGAAGATGTTGATAAAATTTTAGGGCTTAATATTGGTGCAGATGACTATATCACAAAGCCTTTTAATCCTCTTGAAATGATTGCAAGAGTAAATTCGAACATGAGAAGATATACAAGTTATACTAAAAAAGAAAACCAAAAGAAAGCTAATATTATTAAAATAGGTGAAGTTGAGCTAAATGATGATAGTAAAGAGATCACTGTAGATGGTAAAGCTATCAAGATTACTCCTATAGAGTATAAAATACTATACCTAATGATGAGTAATCCAAACAAGGTTTTTTCAATAGAAGAGATATACGAAAAAGTATGGAATGAACCTGCGTATAATCCAGATACAGTAACGGTCCATATTGGTAGGATTAGAAATAAAATTGAGATTAATCCTAAAATACCTAAATATTTAAAGGTGGTGTGGGGCATTGGATACAAATTCCAAAAATGAAGTTGAAACAAATAATAGTACTGATATAAAAGAAAAGCCTGATTTGAGTAAGGATAATATAGTTGAAGTTGGTGAAGAAAAGGATGAACATAAAGTAAAAGAGGAAGATAATAATCAAATAGAACCTATAAAAAAAGAAGAGACTCAGAAACGTTTTAAAATTTTGAATAGTTCAATTGTACTTTTTTTATACATAGCATTGATTTCAACAGTAATAGCTTTTAGTTATGCACCTGTTAAAAAATGGTATGGCTACGAGAATATAGAACAGAAATATATACAATCTAGGTTATTTTCAAATAATATGTTTCGATATACTGAGTATTTGCTGAATAGTACCGATGAATACTATCCTAATATTAATTTAGAGGTACAACCATATGCAGATGCAAAGAGTTTAAAATACTTAGTGCGTTTTGATGATGAAGTAAAAGTACTTTCTAATGACAAGCATGAATGGTTTAATTTAGAAAATGCAAATACATTATACTATATAAGAATTCAATGTGATGATAAAGGTAAATTTACCATAGAAGAATTGAATGATAAAAAATTTGAAAGTAGCATCTTATTGTCAAGACTAAATGAGTGGAATAAAAATAGAAAGCAAGGACCATTTAAGAATGTACGAGTTCAATATTTAATACCAAAAAATCTATCACAATACGACGATGAATTGGTTACAGAAATAAGTAGATATTCTGTAGAATATGCTTTAATATGGATTATAGCAATAATTTCAGTAATAGGTGCAATCATAGTTATATTATCAGCTTTGTTAGCAGATTATAAAAATCAAAAAGAGAGGAAAATACTAAGATTATACAACATAATGCCACTGGAGTTTAAAATAGCCATTGTTGTAGGTGTAGCAGCATTTTGTATAGCTTTTGGGAATAATATACTTTATAATCTTGAAGATCAAATTATAACTGCCATATGTTTAGCAAATGATAATTTTCACATAATCGGAATAACCGCATTGTTTATTATATACATGTGGATTTATAAAAACATTGTTTATGTCAAGTACATTTACCATAAAGGAATTGTAGAAGGTTTAATCAAGAATAGCATAGCTGGATTGATACTTTTAAGAGTTGGTAGAGTATTAATAAGAATATGCAAAGCTTTAGGTGTAATTTGCGGGAGAATGTTTGTAGCTTTACGTAATAAATTTAGAAAATTTTCAAACATGGAATTAAGTAAAAAATATTATATTCTTTTAGGTTTAATAATATTAATAAATATTATACTACTGATTTTCTGTGCTTCAGTATACAAAAATGATTTAACATTATTAGTATTCGGGCTATATGAACTTTTAGTTGTTGTATTATTAACGGTAATATTTTTAAAAACAAAAAAACTAGAAACAGATACAAATAGTCTTTCGCAAGGTAAATTTAATATAGAGTACAACAGTGAAAAAGGAATATACAGTTCTATATATAACAACTTAAACAATATAAATAAAGGATTTAAAGTAGCAGTAGAAGATGCTACAAAAAGTCAGCAGATGAAAGCTGAACTTATAACAAATGTTTCACATGATCTTAAGACACCACTTACATCAATAATCACATATGTTGACTTGCTTAAGAGTGATGAAGTGGATAGTAAATCTAAGAGAGAGTATATAGATATACTAGATAAAAAATCTAAAAGATTACAAATATTAATAGAGGATTTATTTGAAGCTAGTAAAGCTAGCAGTGGAAGTGTAGAGATGTTCTTTGAAGATATAGATATAATAGCACTTTTTAGGCAGACAATAGGAGAGCTAGAAGAGAGAATTGAAAAAAGCTCATTAAACTTCAAAATAAATTTACCAAACGAAAAAATAATCTGTAGACTAGATGGGAAAAGAACGTATAGGATATTTGAAAATATAATGAGTAATATTTTTAAATACTCTATGGAAAATTCAAGAGTATACATTGATCTCAAAGAAAGTTCAAGTGATGTAATGTTTATATTTAGAAATATAGCTGCTTATGAAATGAACTTTGACGAACAGGAGATAATAGAAAGATTCACAAGAGGAGACAAGTCGAGAAATACAGAAGGTTCAGGTCTAGGGTTAGCGATAACAAAAAGTTTAATGAGTTTGCAAGATGGCCTAATGGACATAAAAATAGATGGCGATTTATTTAAACTGTCATTAATATTTAAAAAATCAACAAAAATGGCAGTTGAAAATAATATAAATTAATAATTCCTAAACACTTATCCAATTTAAAAGAAGCTGTTAGAAATAACAGCTTCTTAGATTGATGACAAAGTCATCAAGATAGCAGACTTTAGAAAAGTTCAATTTCAAGGCGTGTTAAAATTGAGTAGCAGAGCTTACTTAGAGGTAAGTGAGCAACGGAAATTTTAACAACAACGCAGAAATTGGGCTTTTGTCTACGGTCTGAGAAGCTGTTAGAAATAACAGCTTCTTTTTAGTTTTCTATTAGACAAGCTAAAACAATAACCAAACAACCAGCAAACTAATTAAGATGCATATCCGTTTTTCTGGAGAAGCGACTTTAGAAGACTTGTTACTTCAATGCTTTTACATAATAAAAGGAACAGGACACCAATTAAAAAGAATTAGGATATGCTTCCACCAATAGGTAAAGAATCATCTAAAACTAATGCTTATAAACTTACAAAGCTTGACCGTAGTGATAAGATACCCAAAATCAACTTGATGCTTAACAAATAAAGTATTGAGTAACTACTAAGACCTGTAAAGATAAACTAAGATTTCACGTTACTAAAATAGAAGTATACGTAAAACAAAAAAATGACCATATAATTATTACAATGGTCATTTTTGATTAAATTCTAATATAAAATTATGCGTTAAACATAGTATTTTCATTTTTAAAAGAGTAAGTTATAGCTTTAGTCAATACAAATGCAGTTAATAAAGACGAACCTATAGTGAATAAAAATGATTGCATATCTAAATTAAAATTAAGAATGGCTTTAATAGATGCTATGCTTCCATAGACTGGTATAGCATATTTATAACTGCTTATTTCGCTACTACCAAACATAGTAGAGAAAGATGCCAACATTACAATCATAAATACAGGAGTAACATAAGTCGCAGCTTCCTTTACAGTTTTAGCCTTTACAGATATCAAACAAACTAAACCAACGTTTATTCCAACTAGAGTTATCATGATAAGTAATAACTGAATGAATTGCATTATAGAAAACTGAGGTAGACCTCCACCAACAGGTATAATACTAGAAGCAAATGGTACTGATATAGCAACTCCTATAAAAGAACAAAGTGCGCTTATAATAGCTATGATTCCAAGGCCAGCCATTTTACCATATGCGATACTGTTTCTGCTAATAGGGGCAAGTAATAGATTAGCCATAGTACCTCTTTCCTTTTCCCCTGCGATAGATTCCATTCCAACTCCCATAGTAGAAGAGAACAGTATTATACCAATAAGCATAGGTAATATCATGCTCAACATTTTACCCTTTTGCTTATTTTTATCAACTATAACACCTTCACTATTTGTAGCGTCAATAGAAAATGCTTTAGTGTAATTTATATTTTCAAATCTTTTAGTCAAAATATCAGTTTCATAAGGTTCTAATACGCTAGATAAAAACTGTTTTCTAGATTTATTAGAATAATCTTCAGATGGATTGTAGAAAGTCTTTATTTCTGGCAATTTACTCTCAGATTTATAGCTAGCTATCTTATTATCAAAATCAACGTCAAATGATACTAGTAAATCAACAGTACCTTTCTTAATAGAATCTTTTATAGTAGATATGTCTTCACCATTAATATATTTGATTTTAATATTATTTTTTTCTATACTATTGTAATAGTTGTTAAAGCTTTCTGGACTATTTTGAACATAAACTATAGGTATATGTTCATTTATATTACTCATCATGCTAGCTGATAACCTTCCTAGCAGAGCATAAGTAGCAAATAAACTTATAGCTGGCAATATAAACAAAGAAATTATTAATCTTTTATCTGTAAAAACTCTTTTTAATTCTTTTTTAATAATAGCTAATATCATACTAGCACCTCCTAATTCATATTTTGCTTATAAAGTTTAAAAAATGCATCCTCTAAATCAGTTGTTCCTGTATTTTCGAGGATATCTTTTACAGTGCCATTAGCTACGATTTTTCCGTTTATTATTATACCAAGATTATCGCATAGCTTATTAGCAAGAGTCATAATGTGAGTAGAAATAATAACAGTTTTACCTTTTTCTCTAAGTAGTTTTAAGTAGTCTAAAACGGCTCTTGCAGTTATAATATCAAGTCCTATAGTAGGTTCATCAAAGATAACCACATCTGGGTCATGTATCAGACTAACAGCAATAGAGAGCTTTTGTTTCATACCTGTTGATAAATCCTCAATTTTTTTATCAGCAAATGAGGTAATACCGAAATATTCAAATAGTTCATCCTTTCTTTTGTTAATAGTTTTTTTATCCATTCCATGTAATCCACCAAAAAACTCAATAGTGTAATTGGGAGTAAAATGTTGGTCAAGTTTAAGTTCATTAGTCAAGAAACCTATCTTTTTTCTAACTTCTATAGAATCTTTCACACTATCATGACCGTCTACGTATATGTGACCTTCTGTTGGATTAAGTAAAGTAGCAATACATCTAAGAGTAGTAGTTTTACCAGCTCCGTTAGGGCCTAGTAAACCATATATCTTACCTCTTTCAGCAAAAAATGAAATATCATTTGCTGCTCTTTTAATATTGTCTTTTGTCTTTAACTTAGCCATTTGTTTCTTGCTTAGTTTGTAGATTTTTGAAAAGTTTTTTACTTCAATCATTATTTATCGCCTCTCTTCCATTACCTTTTCTTATATTTATGAAGATAATATGGGTAAAAATTATGTAATTTACAAAGCTAAAACATACGTATTTTGTATAGTTAGCTTTGCATTTTAGTATAATTTACTTTTAATAGATTGTCAAGTATATATTGTAATGAATCAATGAAAGTTAAATATAGAACAAGAAAGGGTGTTGTAACATTTAGATTATTAAGAGCAGATTTTAAGTATTATTATTCAAAAGATAAACTTTTAGAAGATGGTTTGGAGGAATAGTAAGTATTTATTAAATGATGAACTTCTAACTGTAAGGGAATAAATAAAGAGTCAGCTTATTTCTTAAAAGCTGACTCTTATATTATTTGGCGGTAGAAACCTTATTTTGTTCTATTTCATGTTTAAAAACTTTGCTTACACTCTTATATAGCATAACAGTGAGGACAGAATTAGCTGTTGCTTTAATTAAGTTAAACGGAACTATAGCTGGCAAGATCATAGCTTTGACAGCAGGCAAAGGAACACCTAAAAATTTAGTAGTAAAAAACAGATTTAAAGGAATCATAATTAATGTCATGCATATAGATCCTACTGTTAAACCTAATATAGCGCCTTTAAGTGAATGGAATTTTCTATAGATTAGTCCGGCCATTATTACAAGAGTACCAGTTGCTATAATATGCATAATTGCGCCAATAATACCGCTGTCTGCATCCACTGTTAAAGCCTGTATAGTGGATATAATAAATGTAACTATTAGCCCAGGGATTGGACCATATAAGAAAGTAGCAATCAGAGCTGGAATATCTCCTGGTTCATATTTCAAAAACGGAGCAGATGGTATTATAGGAAACCTTGCGTAAATCATTAACAACGTACCAATAGCTGCTAACATCGCTAATTTAACCATTTTGTTAACATTATTTTTCATATAAAAAACCTCCTGACATTATAAAATCTTCAGGAGTTTCAATTCATTAAAAACTATCTATCTTCTTCCATCCAGACTATACTGTCGGCTCTGGAATCTCACCAGATCAGCGTTAAGCTCGCGGGCTAACAGAAAAACTGTATTACCGCCGGTAGGGAATCTAACCCTGCCCTGAAGACTATATTATTGTAATTTAATTCTAACATGAATAAATGAAGAATACAAGACAAAATACATAGCCCATAAATTTACAAAAATGTAAAAAAATAATACCCTTAGGTACTTGTTCAGTATTTTATATTCTGTTTGTATTTCTAAATATAGTATATAACAAAAGTATGATTTGTGCAAGTATTTTTAAGAAAAAAAGAGTAAATAGAAGAAAAAATATAAAGAGGCAATAACGACCTATGAGATAACCGGTAATTATAGTTTTAAAATCAGGCTGTATAGTATACAATATGAGTATTCTAATTTTATAATAAGTGTAGTTTTAAGGTAATAAATAAATCTTTGCAACCAGAAAGGAGTAAGCAGGCATGCATAGAGATTTTAATATGGAGAAAGAACATCTTAAAAATACTTGCCTTACAATTGAGGAGCAAATAATAAAACTGGAGAAAGAAACAGCAGACTTACGGGTTAAAGTTGAAGAAAGCAAAAGGTCTTCAGGAGGAGCTTTTAGTAATGAGATAGTAACATATATAGAGTTATTAAATTCAAAGACAAGAAAACTAAATATATTAAAACAGGCTATAAGTAAACCCTATTTTGGAAGAATTGATTTTAAACAATTAATGAATGACGAACCGGAGATATTTTATATAGGTAAAACCAATGTTGAAGATAAACATAAAATGATAGTTTTAGATTGGAGAGCACCTATTTCAGGACTTTACTATAGTGGTGAAATTGGCGAAGTTATGTATCAAGCTCCTGGAGGTGCATTTATAGGAGACTTAACACTTAAAAGACAATACGAAATAGAAGAAAGAAGTCTCATAAGTGTATTTGATAAGGGCTTGACGCCAATGGATGAATACCTATTTTCGGCCCTATCAGAGAAAAAAGACAATAGATTAAAAGATATAGTAACAACTATACAAGGAGAGCAAAACGATATTATAAGAGCAGATAGATATAAGACTCTAATAGTTCAGGGGTCTGCTGGTAGTGGCAAAACTACTATAGTTCTTCACAGAATAGCATATTTACTATATACTTACCAAGAGGTTTTGTCAGCTGAAAATATACTAGTAATAGTTCCAAATGCACTGTTCCTTAATTATATATCAGATGTTTTACCTGATTTAGGAGTCACAG
Source organism: Clostridiaceae bacterium M8S5 (assembly GCA_029227815.1). Taxonomy (GTDB): domain Bacteria; phylum Bacillota; class Clostridia; order Tissierellales; family MCWD3; genus Abyssisolibacter. Next base: position 1,128,807 of record CP118523.1, read on the forward strand.
ATATAAACCAAACAACATATCAAAGACTTATAGAATCCATGATGAAAAAGAAATTTACTGTAGAAAAGAGCGAAACCAAACTTTTAAAGATGTTAGACCATCAAAAATATACAAAACAAGATAGAGAAAATTTACAGTTAGTATCAAAGTTCAAAGGTTCTCTAATAATGAAAACAATAATAGATGATTACGTAAATAGTATACTATCCGATTTTGTACCTGATGAAGACGTAACAATAAATGATCATATTGTCTATGAAAAAGACGAAATAAAAAAAATGTTTTACGATGAACTTAGTTATTTGCCATTACTACCTAGAATAGATAAGATAACAAGCTATATGAAAAATACGCTGAAAAATAGAATGGAAAGCATTGAAAAAATCATAGATAGTAAATATATGGCAGAGATAAATGGTATCAAGAAAAGAAGTAATAAAGAAGATGATATAAAAGAAGAACTAATGAAAGTGTATGATGCCAGAGATGAAAAAATAAATCAAATGAAAATCGCATCTAAAACTTGCATTGTGCAGTACTTTGATAAATGGAAAAAGATAGATGTTGAGAAAGTGTACAAAATGCTAGTTACAGATGAAACAATATTAAAAAAATATACAAAAGATTATAGGGTTGTATCAGATTATTGCAAAGATGTTTTTGGTAATGATAAATATGAAATAGAGGATTTAACACCTATTATGTATCTTCATATGTTATTAATAAATTCAAATGTAAAGAAATATAAACACATAGTAATAGACGAAGCGCAAGATTACAGTCCATTTCAAATGTATATAATAAATAAATTGAACATCACAAGCTCATTTACTATAGTTGGTGACATTTCCCAAGGAATACATTCATTTAGAGGTATAGATAATTGGTCTGAGTTAATGAAGGATATATTTGAGGATAAATACTTAAAATACTTAACCTTAAAAAAATGTTATAGATCTACAATAGAGATAATGGATTTAGCAAATAGTGTTTTAGCCAAATTCCCTACTGAAGACATTATATTATCAGAGCCAGTAATAAGGCATGGTGATGAACCATCTACAATATCTTGTGATAACAAAGAAGAAATGATTAATAGTATAGAGGAAAATATAAAGACACTATCAGGAAAAGGGAATAAATCAGTTGCGGTAATATGCAAATCTTCAAAAGAAAGTGAAAAGGTTTATAACGAGTTAAAGAATAGAGGATTGGACGTAAAACTGTTAACAGACAAAGATGTAAACTACAGTGGAGGAATATTAGTAATGCCAGTTCATCTAGCAAAAGGGCTAGAATTTGACTGCGTATTGATATACAACTGCTCAAAAGACAATTACCCACTGGATAATATATGTATCAAATTACTGTATGTTGCAATAACAAGAGCACTTCATAATGTATTTATATATTATACAGGAGAAAAGTCACAGCTTATAATATAAGTTAAGCTAATAATTTTGGAAGGTTATATAGAGGAGTTATAATTTTTCATTTATATTTTTGGATTGTTTAAATAGATTATACTATTTAGCAATCCTTTTTTTATTGTTACTGGTTTACATATTACATATAAAAACGCTTTTAATAAATAGGGAGGTGTAATATGGAAGATTTAATAATAGAAATAGCATCTAGTCAGGGTATCTGGACAGTTTTAACAGTTTTTTTGTTTTTCTATATTTTTAAGAATCAAGAAAAAAGAGACCAAAAACAAGAAGAAAGAGAAAAAAAGTACCAAGAAATAATAGCAAATCTAACAGAAAAACTCAATACTGTATTAGATATAAAAGAAGATGTCAAAGAAATAAAGAAATTAGTACTTAAAAAATAGGAAATTAGTCTATTAACAAAAATATAATAATAAAATTCAATATAAAGAATAATTGGAGGGAAGCTATGAATAATATAAATCCTGCCAAGATAAGCTTATTTGACGAAAATATAAAGAAAATTAATACTAGTGCTAAAATATTAGATGAAAAAGTAAATGAAGATGGAGTAACAATAAAAAATGTATATGAGATAGAACATCGTATTACAAAAGTTGATGAATACAACTATTATAAAATAAAATTTAGAAAAAGTGGTAGAGCAAATTTTTATATAAAAACAAATAAAAACAATAGACCAAGTATATATCTATTTGATCGAGATGGATTAAAACTAGTAGATGTATCAATTGGGAAAACAGACAAACAGTTACATCATAGTGTAGATGTAATAGAGGGAGAGGAATATATAATAGGAATAACATGTAATACTATTGATAATAGCTGTGAGTACAAGTTTAGAGCAAAAGTATATGACAGTGTCAATGAATATAATATTATGGTTAAACAACTTGGACTAAAAAATAAAATTTACAGCGATTATATCTTTACTCAATATGGGCATAGAACATTGAAAAAGAACAGGAGAGGAACAGATGTAGTGCATCTGAAAAGATTATTGATAAAATTAGGATATACAAATGATACTATAGGTGTTTTTAATGATAAAACACAGCAAGAGGTTAAAAATTTTCAACGTGAAAATCATCTAAAAGTCGATGGTTTAGTAGGACCAAACACAAGAAAGACTATCGGATTTAAAATAAATGAAAAAAGAGATGTTTTGTCAGGACGAAAAACAAAATTTACAGTAGAGATTGTAAACTGCTACCTATTAAATAAGTATAAAATAAATCTTTATGATGAGAAGGGAGAGTACATAGTTTCATCGGATGAAAATAGTCAAGTAGATATAAAACTAAGTAAAGAGACTGACAAAACATTAAAGCTACAAATAATAGATAGTATAAACTCATCTACTTCTAATCCAAATAAATGGCAATATGATGGGTTTTGTTTAGATAAAATTATAGAAAACCAGAATTGGAGTAGCACAAAAAAGCATGCTTATCCTATTATACCTAGATATATTAACAAGGCAGATTCGAGATTAGGAGGGGTATATGATATAATAATAGATCAATTTAATGTTGAGATGAATGAACGATACTTGCAAAATAATAATAAGTCATATTGTAATATATACGTTTGGGATGTTACTAAAGCTATGTCTGCTGAAATACCTCATTGGATATATAGATCAAATGATAGTATATACAAATACAACACACAAATTAGTTATAGTGAAAATGCGAAAATAGCTCACGAGCTAAGTGCTAATAGTGTATACAAGTGGATGAAAAAACACCACAAAGAAATAGGATATAAAAGAGTCAACGCACTGAATGCACAGCAATCAGCAAATAAAGGGAATCCAACTATAACTATGTGGTATAGCAAATTTGGAGGCTCTGGGCATATGCAAATAGTAAGACCACTTCCTTATAATGAAAGTTATAACCCATCAAAAGGCGTATATATATCACAAGCAGGTAGCAAAAATTATAGAGCTATATACTTACGAAATGAGTATTCAAAGAAATATCAAAATGAATTAATTTATTATACACACAATAACGAGGATGTCTAGTTTGGCATCCTCGCTTTATCGTATAATGCTAATAATTAAAAAAGATGAAAAAAATTCAAATTAGTGGTTGTTTTTTTTCTTTCTCATCGACATATATATATGGAAGGAGCTTTACAACTTACAATTTGAAATAAAGCTTACCGAAAGGAGGAAGGGGTGATGTGAATGAAACTTATAGATATTAAAAAAGCTACATTAGATAAATTAACAGCTAGTTTTCCTGATTTTAATATACATGGAGAAGATAAAGTAACTGATATGAGTAAAACTACTTTAACAGTACAGCTTAATCCTATTTATATGGATATAATGGACAAATATAATAGAAGACAGTACGTAAACTTAAGTGTTAGGATATATTCTACAGATAAAACAAACGATGCAAATATTGATATAGTGGACAAGTTGTACAAAATATTTGACGCTACTATAGAAGTAAAAAACAGAAAACTCCACATAAAAACTATAAGAATAATGAAAGAAAATGATATCTTAAAGTGTTCATTTAACATTAATTACGAAGATGAAGTGGAAACAACTGAGAATTACGTACTAATGAAAGAATTAAATATTAAGGAGGAATATTAATGGGTTTACCAAAAATCGAGATCAATTTTAAAACACAGGGAGTAACAGCAATAGAAAGAAGTGCAAAAGGAATAGTTGCATTGATTTTAAAAAAGCAAGTTGGAGATAATATCAGCGAATTATCATCATTTGAATATAAGTCTATCGACGAGTTAGGAACACATACTGTTGAAGGGAAAATAGTTGATAATTGGGGAGAGAAAAATAAAGATTTAATCAAGAAAACCTTCTTAGGTACACCTAGTAAGGTTATTGTTGAATATATCACAGTAGAAGAAAAACAAGAGACAATCACAGAATTTGAAGATCAATTAAATAAAGCATTGAAGAGATTAAAAAGCAAAAAGTGGAATTACCTTGCAGTGCCTACTATTGAAGCTATAGGAAACATAGTAACATGGGTTAAAGGCAGAAGAGCTAATGATAAAAAAACCTTTAAGGCAGTATTAGCAAATGCAACACTAGATGGAAATTGCGAAGGTATCATAAACTTCTGTGCTAATAATATAAAAACTAAAAATGATGATACATTTGATGGTTCATGCTACACAGCAAGAATAGCAGGAATACTAGCAGGACTACCATTTACAAGAAGTGCTACTTACTATGAATTAGGAGAAGTAGTAAGTGTAGATGCATTTGATAATCCAGATAACGAAATAGATGCAGGGAAACTAATATTAATCAACGATGGTGAGAAAGTTAAAATAGCAAGAGGTGTAAATGCTTATACACAAACTACAGTTACAAAAGGTGAATCATTCAAGAAAATCAAAATAGTAGATGCAGTTGATTTAATAACTGATGATATCAGAAATACATTCAATAACTACTATGTAGGTAAAATAACTAACTCATATGATCATAAAGTATTGCTCTTATCAGCTATAAATGCATACTTTGAATCATTAGAGAAACAAGAGATATTAGACCCATCTTATGACAATAAAGCACAAATAGATATAGAAGCTCAAAAGATATATCTTCAAGGAAAAGGGCTAGATGTAAGTACAATGAAAGAGCAGCAAATAAAAGAATACAATACAGGAAGTCAGGTATTTATAAGTGCTAAAGTTAAATTGCTAGACGCAATGGAAGACTTAACAATGGAAATATCAATGTAGGAGGTAGATTAGATGAATAAATTGTCAGGAAATAGAGTGATAAACGGTACATGGGGAGAAATATGGTTAGAAGGTGAAAAAATAAGTGAATTAACAGGATTAGATGCTAAAATCACACTTAAAAAAGAAGACGTAAGTATGTGTGGAGTATTAGCAAAAGAATCTAAGATAACAGGCTGGGAAGGAAAAGGAACACTAAAGCTACACAAAGTGAATTCAAGAATGGCTCAGTTATTAGGAGATAATATAAAGCAAGGAAAAGACGTAAGATTTACAATAGTTGCAAAGCTTGCGGACCCTGATACAATAGGAAATCAGTCAGAGAGAGTTGCACTAAAAGGAGTAAGCTTTGATGACCTTACAGTAATGAACTTTGAGATGAAGGCACTAGGAAAAGTAGAGTGTCCATTTACATTTACAGACTATGATTTTATGGATTTAATAAAACCAGAATAGGGGGGAGATAGATGAGTACTTTAGATTTATTATTACAATTAGACCAAAGCAAGCTTAAAAAGCCTAGCAAAGAAGTAGAAATGAAAAGATTATCAGAGCTATTGGGAGAAAAAATGATATTTAAGGTGGAAGCTTTAACACCTGAGAAAATGGATGAAATCCAGACAATGAGCACAGACGAAGAAAAAGAGACAATGAACATGGGTGAATTACAGCTATTAGCAGTAATGGAAGGTGTAAAAGAGCCAAATTTTAAGTCAAAAGAACTAATGGATAAGTTCGGAGTATATACCCCTAAAGATTTAATTAGAAAGATATTACTTCCAGGTGAGATAATCACTCTTTATGGAATAGTAGGCGATTTAAGTGGATTTGATGGTGGAGCAATAGAAGAAGTAAAAAACTAATAAATACAGATGGATTAACACAAATGATGTATTATTATTGGAACACAAAAGGCATACGACCATCTGTACTGTATAACATGCCAAAAGGAGAGCTGTTAATGATAACAGCTTTTTACGAACAAGAACTAAAAGATTTAGAAGCTAGGGTAAAAGCTGAAGAAGAAGCAAATAGAAACAATTAAGATAAAAAAGACTATCTCAATGCGATTGAGAAAGTCTTTTTTCATTCTGAAAATTATAGTAAAGGTGGTGAATAGACAAATGCCAATTGCACCGATGCTACCAGGATATAACAATTATGTACTTGGAGAAAATGCTATAAAAATTACTAAAGCCATTATAAAAGCTACAAAAAATAGAGCTACAAAGGTAAATAAGGATTTTAATGATTTAGTAGAAAGAATAGATGAGCAGAACAAAGGTAAAATAGAAAGACCAAGAAATAAAGCTGATGATTTAGTAGATATGTATACAAAAGTTGATAGATCAAAAAAAGTACCCAACATATTATTAAATACAGGACCTAGAAAAATTTTCAATGTAATTAAAAAATCAAAAATTTTAGCTAATAATGTGACTCCAAAAATTGCTAAATTATTAGAAAGTGGTATTAATCTAGCAGGCAAAATCAAAGGCAAGGATTTTTCAAAAAGCGCAGAGTGGGCTAGAAAAGCTTTAGAAATGAGGCATAAAAAAATTGCGGGGGTATCGATAAAATCTAAGACATGGAAAAAGTTTACTAAATTCAATAATCGAACAGATGCGGGACTAGCTAAATGGTATAAAAATTTAAGAAAGAAAATACCTAGCAAATGGAAAAACATAAAAAAAGCTCCTAAAACATTATTTGGAAAAGTTTTTAAAGGGAACAAATTTCGCAGAGGTTTCGGTAAGGCAAAGAATTTCCTAGGTAAGTTTAAAAAGTCTAATCTAATTAAAAAATTACCTAAAAAAGGTATGTTATCAAAGCTTGGCAAAGGATTTGCAAAAGCATTTTCTCCACTAGGGTTCGCTGCTAATGCTTATACAGCAGTAAATGATAAAAGTAACTTCAAAAGAGCTCTAGCAGGTTTAGATATTGTGGGAGACTTAACAGCTGGTGTACCAGTAGTAGGAACAGCAATATCAGGTATAACATCTGCACTTAACTTTGGAGGTGCATTAGCATACGATTTATTAGGTACTACTGAATTTGGCAAAAAGATAAACAAAGTTTTAGACCATGGAGCAGGTTTTGTAGTAAAACCAGTTGCCAAAGCTTTTAGTTGGGCAGGCAAAGGAATAAAAAGTATGTTTAAAGGAGCTAATAGTATAAAGAATTCATTAAGCAAGAAATTCTCTAGTGGAGTAGGGAAGGGAATAGATTATGCAAAACAGAAAATCGGCAAAGTGAAAGGTTTCTTCTCGGGTTTATTCTCTAGAAAAAAGAAATTAAAACCTGTGAAACCTAGCTTTATTAATAAAATAATTAATATGACAAAATCACCATACAATAAAAACTGGATATTAAAAAACACAGCAAAAGGTAAAAAAAGAATAATACCAAAAATATCTACTGAAAATATATCGGACTATATCAGTAGTATGAACGTTAGAGTTAAATCTCAGGCTAAAACAAATAACATCAGTAACCCAAGTCATTCAAGTAGCTCTAATAACAACAACTTCAATGTACACATTTCAGGCAATAATTTGTCAGTAAAAGAAATAGCAAACGAACTAGTATCAGAAATCAAAACTAGTATGGCAAATATATAAGGGAGAGGTGAAATATGAACATATACTTATCAGTTAATAATAGAGAACAAGTGATTAAATTGCCAGTACTCCCTAACGAATTTATGGTTAATACAGGTATGAAAAATGAAAGCTACGACACTATAAGGCAAGGTGAAATAAAATTAATAGGACTTGAGAATCTTAAAACTATAAAAATTCAATCCTTCTTTCCAAGTAAAAGATACAACTTTCTAAGGGATAATAAATATAAAGGTTGGAGATACGTAGAGATGATAGAAGGTTGGAAGAGTAGGAGAGTTCCTATCAGGCTAATAATCACCAATACTCCAATAAATATGCCATGCACAATAGAAGGGTTTGAATATGGTATAAAAGATGGTACTAACGATATATATTACACATTGACATTAAGTGAATTTAAGTTTATCAAACTAAAGAAAAAGGGGGTATAGTATCATGCATCAATTACACTGTATAACAGATGATGTGCAAACAGATATGACACCTCTAGTTGGAAATGTGAGTTGGAGAAGCAATATCAATGAACTTGGTGATCAACTTAATTTTGATATAGCATTTAATGATGATAGATACTTTCCAGTGATACCTGTAAAAGTCGGGAGTGTAATCATACTAAAAAATGAACAGGAAATATTTAGAGGTATAGTAGTATCTAGCCAGAGAAGTGGTAGAGGTGCAATAAGCTATACTTGTTTTGATTATGCGTTTTATCTTAATAAAAGTAAAGAGATATATCAATTTAATAAAACACCTGCTAAAGATGCAATACAAAAAATACTCAGTGACTTTAAGATACCTATAGGGAAAATTGCTCCAATCAGTACCGTGATAGATAAGATATACAACAATATGGCTATAAGTGAGATATTAAAAGATGTTATAAAAATATCTGAAAAAGAAAAAGGCATCAAATATAGAATGGAAATGAGAGAAGGCAAAATATATATTGAAAATCAAGAAGAGCTAATGATAAAAGCATCATTTAGATTAGCTAGTAATCTCATGAGTCATGCAGCAATAACTTCTATATCAAATCCTAGTAGAAAAATATCAATGGAAGATATGAAAAACAGTATAAAAGTAATAGTAAACAAAAAAACTGTTGAGGTAAAAAATCAGAAGTTAATAGACGAATATGGACTATTGCAAGAGGTACTAACAGAAGATAGCGATAAAGCAAAGGCAAAAAATATTGCAGAAAAGATGCTAAAAGATATAGGGAAATTAATGGAGGAAAACTCTATAGAAATGATAGGAGATGACAGTGCAAGATCAGGAAGATTGATAGAAATAGATGAGCCTATCACAGGGATGAAAGGCAAATATTTGATAAAAGACGTAAATCATACACTTAGAAATGGTATTCATCGAATGCAGGTAGGATTAGGGGTGAAATAATGGAAGGAATAAGCGAGTTTGCAAAACTATTTAAAGAAAGAGACAATAAACCTTATCTAGGTCCACAGTTAGGCACTGTACAAAGCAAATTTCCCGATATTAAGATATCATTAGGAGATAATGTATTATTGACTAAAAAGAACTTGTATTTTTCATCTCATATAACCAAACATTTTGAAAGAGAATTCGAAATAGAAGCTAAAGAAGTAAAATTCGAGCAAGAAATGCCTAGCATCACTAAATATCAAAGCAAAGGCAAAATAAAATACAAAGATGTATTGAAAAAAGGAGATAAAGTCATACTCATACCTACAACAGATGAGCAAAAATACTATGTAATAGATAAGGTGGTGAAAGTATGATGCTACCTAAAATAACACAACTTAAATTCAAAGAACAAAAAAGCAAGAACTTACTTAAAATGGGTAAGTCTTTTTTATTTGATTTTGATAAAGGTGATTTTGTCGTTAAAGATGGAAGACTAGTAGAAGCAAACGATGTAGAATCTCTAAAAGTTTGGATAGAAAAAATACTCAGAACCCAAAGAGAAAAATATCTGGTGTATAAAAGAAGTGATGAAGAAGAATACGGTGTAATATTAGAGGATTTAATAATTGGAAATAATTATTCACATTCATTTATAGAATCTGAGATAAAACGAGAGATTAATTCAGCACTTATGAGAAATACAATAATATCTTCTGTGTCAGATTTCAAAATAGAGAAAAACAATACAAAACTCAAAGTATATTTTAAAGTGAATTTGATAAATGGCAAGAGTTTTGACGAGGAGGTGACTGTGTGACAAACAATGAAATAAAAGATCGAATGTTATCTAAAATAGATGATGAATATGATACATCAGAAGGAACTTTTTTTAACGACATAATAGGAGCATTAGCTATAGAGCTAGAATCTGCCTACGAAAATTTAGAAGAGATATTGGAACAAGGTTTTGTAGAATCAGCTGAGGGGAAATATCTCGATAAAAAAGTCAAAGAAAAAGGTCTGCTTAGAAAGCCACCTATAAAAGCTAAAGCTACTATAGTTATTTCTGGAGTTGAAGGAGCTATGGTTGAACAAGGAATGAAAGTATCAAGTGATATTGTAAATTTTACAATTATGGAAAGTAAAAGAATAGATAGTAGCGGGAATGTCACAGTGTTAGCAGAATGTGACCAAGAAGGCTCAGTAGGAAATCTTCATAAAGGAGCTATAAAATACTTTCCGATTACTATTCAAGGATTAGATAGCGTAACAAATCCAGAGAGTATCTCAAATGGATACGACGGGGAAGTAGATGATGAGCTAAGAAAGAGATACTATGATAAAGTAAGAATACCTGCAACATCAGGCAATAAAGCCCATTATAGCAACTGGGCTATGGAAGTACCGGGTGTTGGAGATGTAAGAGTTATTCCACTATGGGATGGAAAAGGAACAGTGAAAGTAGTAATAATAGACTCAGAAAAAACTGGAGCAGAAGAAGCTTTAGTAAACATGGTGCATAAACATATAGAAAAAAACAGACCAATAGGAGCTACAGTTACTACAATATCTGCAACAGAGATTCCTGTAAATATAGGGGTTAGGCTAATAATTGATGAGCTTAATTTCACAAAAGAGCAGGTAAAAGAAACAATATCTGAAAATATACGATTACATTTAAAAGAAATCGCATTCAAAGATAATATAGTCAGCCATGCTAGATTGGGTAGTATAATTCTTCAATCTGGTGGTGTAAAAGACTATAAAAACCTACTTGTGAATGACAAAAATGCAGGGTTAGAAAATCCTAACATAGATATTGGATATGAAGAGGTTGCAGTAGTAGGGGTGATTACAATTGAATAAGCTACTACAATATTTGCCTAGCTACTACAAAACAAGCAAAGTTGCAACAAGTTTGACAGATTCACAATACGAAGAAATAAAAGAACTCAGTTATAGAATACGCAAAGCATTAGAGCAGTTAGCAATAGACACAGCTGATTATACACTTGATAGATGGGAAAAAGAATATGGCTTGACAATAAATAAATACAAGACAGTAGAGCAAAGAAGAAGCGCTATAAAAGGAAAGCTCATAGGACAAGGAACATTTACAAAAACAAAAGCATTAGAACTAGCTAATGCTTATAGCAAAGATGGACTAGCTGAGTATGTAAATACAGAACATGAGTATGAATTCAAGACTAGACATAGCGTAGATGATCTTACAAGTCTTAAAAATATGATAGCTTCATTTGAAGAATTCAAACCAGCACACATAAAGCATATAGTAGGTTTGTTTGTAGAAAAAGAGATAGGGCCAAAAGTTGATGAATTACTACTAACAGTACAGTTTGAAGTAGATATGACAAAAGAAGACGACCATAAATTCATATATCATCTAGCAGGCACAATGCTAGGTTATAGTGAGTTCAATCCAGATACTATAGCAGAGAGATATACAAGCGGTGCTGGATTAATGAATGGTACTAAAACTTTAGATGGTGAAAACAAAGATGGAATGTACTACTATATACCACATGCAAATGTCATAGAAGATACAGCAATGCAAAAATATGATATCAAGTCAAAGCTTCATTATAAAAAAGAGACAAATATGAGATACAATTTTTCATATGACATAGGGCTTAACTATGAAGTAGCCGATGATATCAATTATAGATATGATGTAAAAGAATTTGCAGAAAGAAACCAAATGTATAAAGTTATAAAGCAAATTCATTTTACAGATATCATCCTTGAGCATGAAAAATCAGAAAAACTCAGATATACAAAACCACAAAATATGAATATAATACACGATAAAAACGAAGAATTGAATGTGAACTTAGAGGTGTTAGGTATATCGGAATTTAGTCCTGATAAGATATCAATAGATTATACAGATGGTGCATTAAATCTAGAGGGACTAAAAACACTAAATGGGAAAAATCCTCAAGAAGCAGATTACTATGCTAGAAATTCGGAAGAGCTTAGTATTAAAAAATATGTAGATAAAAAATTAAAAGAGATAGATATTATAAGGAGGTAACATACAATGGCAAGTATTAAAACAAATATAGGAAGAGAGAAATTAGCAAAGGCACACTCAGGAACGAAAGCATTACCAGAAATCACACACATAGCATTTGGAAAAGGTGGAACATTCCTTACAGAAGAAAGACATGCACCAAAAGAATTGACAGGAGCTGAGACGACTCTATTTGATGAAGTGATAAGAAAAGAACCAGTAAAAAGTTTTCCAGATAGCTATACAGCAAGATACACAGCAACAATAGATGCAGATGTGGACAAGCTAGTAGGAGTAGATTTAAACGAAGCATGTTTAATAGATACAGAAGGTGACATGGTAGCAATCAAGACATTTACAAACAAAGGCTTAGAAGAAAAAACAGTAATCACATTTGACTATGATGCTAAGTTTTAAGTGGAGGTGAAAACATGATAATAGATTCATTAAAATTGAAGCCCTTAAAAGGGCTTCAGTATAAAGATATAAAAAGGATAGTACAAGGTTTTAAGACAACCACACCAGACCATGCAAACTATTTCAATCAAGCACTACAGCTCTTAATAGACAATGACGTGACACTAGACAATCTTACAAACGAAGCAGTAAGAGAGTTGAAGTTAAACCAGATGGATATAGCAATAGAGCTAGAGACATTAAAAGGAGCATTGTTAACAGGAGTAGATTCAAATATCATGGTTCAGACATTTGAAGAGCTAGAGGGTGATTTGAGATTTGGTGTTTATAATAAGCCAGAAAAAACACTGGATATTATTTAGAAAGGAAGTGAAGTAAATGGCGATAAGTAATCAATATAGGGATACTATAATTAATGTTTTTACGAAAAATTATAGTAATTATAAACAATCATATGGTGCAGATGATTTAGATTATGGAGTATATTCTGATGGTAGGGAGATTTTTAGTGGTGAACGTACATTAAAAATAAATAGTAATGGTTCTAGAAATAATAACTGGACAAGTGGATTTAATGTGACAGGAGTAGCTAACGCTCCATACTTAGCAATGGGAAGTGTATATAAAGACAATGTAACAGTATTTTTATCTCATCCAAGCAATGGATACAATTATGGATATATAAAAGATACATTTTTATCTTCGCCTACAACTATTTCTCCTGTGACTACAATTGATTACAGAAGTAAATTTGGAAACAATATATTAGCAAATCAAAACAATTTTTGGATAGGACATGGGTTAGAAGATGGCCTTTGGATTATGGAATATGTAAGTGGAGGTAGTAGAGGTACTGTCGCATATAATGGATACACATATACTCAAAAATTAACAGGTACTTGTAGAGTTAAGCTAAAAAAATACGATTACAAAAATCTTAATTTGTTAAATGAAATTACTGTAAATTTGCCAAATCTTTATTTTCAAACAGGTGAAGATTCAGTAATAGGAGGATTTGAGTTAGCGGGTGTTTTTGTCATTAATTTGACAGGAAACCAATTTGCAATTATTTGTTTAGATGATGGCAGTATTGCAGGGACATTCAACCTACCGATTAGCAGTTTAAGTGGTAATCAACCGCTTACATTTTCATACCTACATGGTGTAATAGCAGGAGATGGTGGGGATAACGATGGTGATAGTTTTATAATGATTAAACTAAACGATTTCCACAACCACCCAGAACTAATAAGAACAAACGAAATACCTAAAGTACCTAGTAGCTTAAGCCCAACAGGATTTACAAATAGCCCAGAAACAATATCGACTCTTACACCTACACTAAGCTGGGTATTTGCTGATGATGACGAGGGAGATGTCCAAGGTAAATTACAAGTGCAAATATTTAAAGCATTAGACAATTCCTTAGCACATGATACAGGAGCATTAGTGAATGGAAGTGCTAGCTATACAGTACCACAAGGAACTCTTGAACCAGATACAAAGTATTACTGGAAAGTTAGAGTTTGGGATAACAATGATGATGTTAGTGAATACACTACAAACAGATACTTTGTAACAACAAAAGCACCTAGCATCAATGTAGTGTCACCAATTGGATCAGATTCAGTACCAGTGAAAGGTATATCAGTAATTCCAAGATTAGAATGGACATATTCAGATGATGAAAATCATGGACAAACACATATACAGGTTGTAATCAAAGATAGTGATGCTTATATAGTACATGACACTGGCAAGATAGCGTGTACAGATAAATATTACAATGTACCTGCTGGTGTGTTATATCAGAGTGAAAAATATAGCTGGGCAGTAACTGTATGGGATAGTACAGATATGAAAAATACTCCTATGAATCCACAATATTTTATCACAAACTATACACCACAGAAACCAACAGCACCAATGCCTATAGATAACTATAGAGTGCCACTTAGACCTACTTTTGAGTTTACAGCTCCTATAGATGTTGAAGATGATAAACTCCACTTTAAGCTCAACTTATCTCTAAGTGATACTTTTGAAAGTACCATGATAAAAGACAGTGGATTAGACACTACAGGTTGGGAATATCAAGATGGTGATTCATGGGTAGCTATTCCAGCAGAAGGATTAGCATCAGAGTTCTATGGACGTAGAGTTAGGTATACATTTACTGAGGATTTAACAGAGAAGAAGACATATTACTGGAGAGTAACAGGATATAACAGAGGATTAGGTAGTCCAAAACAGTATGTATACAGTGATACAAAACGTATAAGAGTAGGAGATAGGATAGTATATCAAGAAACACCTTATACTACAACAGACAGAGCAGAGAGAATACTAGCAAAGATATTCATGAATACAGAAGCTGATGGAGTTAAACCAGTATCATATACAATAGAAGTATGTAACAATGCACTAGATGAAAATCCAACATGGGAAGATATGACACAGTCAGTAAAACAAAAGAAGTATCATGTGTTTGCAAACCAATCCAAAACAGCAACAGACTGGGCAGTATCATACAAACTGACAGTGATGGCTAATGATACGATGGGGAAAATTAGTGTAGAATCTGTGAGTATATGCTTTGATTAGGTAGGGGGATACTTCTTTCCTAACAATAAAAAACATTAAAAACAAACAGAATAAAGAAAGAGAAGATAAAACAACTATAATAAAAACTAAAACTATCTAAAGCATATTTATAAAAGAGTATTAAAAGGAATAAACTATGGTCATACTTCTGAGTGTGGCTCTCTATTTTTTGTAAGGAAGCGTTAAAAAACATCATTCTAACTCGGAGAAGCATCTGTTTTTTTGATTGAATAAATGATAAAACAGCTACTTCAATGTCGTTTACGAATGATGTTCTTTAGCTTCTAATAGGTTTATTGATTATTCTATTTTAGGGTAAATCTTCGGAGAGAGTAGGAAAAACTCATTGATTATAATAATTCATTGGAGAAGGGGAATCAAAGATAATCTTTGCGGTGCAGTAGAGAAGCTGTTTCTAACTATTTTAAGTAGAAGCGTTGAATAAACAGCTCCTCAAATTTACCTACAAGAAACATCTTTTAATTCCCCTAGTGATATTGTTGGTTGTTATTTTTAGGGTAGTTTATTGGGTCATAAATTTAAACTCTAAAATCACATATTAAACACAAAAAGTCAATTTAATGGAGCAAAAGCTGAACAAATAAAGTTATGAGTAACCACAAGAACCACAAAGATAATCTAAAAAATATATGAGTAATCAACAAAATAACAAAGAAGAATTAGGGTCATGCTTTGGAGTGTGGCTATTTACTTTTTGTGTGGAAGCGTTAAATAACATTTGCCTAACTCGGAGAGAGCAGTGTTTCTTTAATTATATTAGTGATGATGAAACACTACTCTCAATGTCGTTTACGGCAAATATTATTTAGCATCTAGTAGGTTTGTTGGTCGTTCATTCTGTAGGGTAAAGCTTTGGAGTGAGGAAAGATACTCATTGTAAATAGTGATTCATTGGTGAAGGGGAATCAAAGATAATCTTTGAGGTGCAGTAGAGAAGCTGTTTCTAACTATTTTAGTAGAAGCGTTGAAGAAACAGCTCCTCAAATTTACCTGCAAGAAATATCTTTTGATTCCCTAAGGCTTTATTGGTTAGATATTTAGGGCAATAAATTAGGGTAAAACAATTAAAGTTTTACCTGAGCAAGAAAACAAAAAAAGCTGAACCGATAAAGCTATGAGTTACCACAAGACCCACAAGGGTAATCTTTAATAATTGACATTAATAACCAATAAGCAACTAAAGAAGCATATCCCGTTTTTCTGGAGAAGCGACTTTAGAGTGCTTATTTCTACAACGCTTTTATACAATCATTAGAAATAAGTGCTATATGGAGTCCGTAAGAAATTAGGATATGCTTACACCAATGAGTAAGGAGTCGCCTAGAACTATCCTACCAAAGAATTACCCTAAAAATAAGATATCAAAAACAACTTGAAGCTGAGATTGTTTTTCGACCGCGACATTGGAAGTTGTAATTTAACATTAAGTGGGTCGAAAAATTACAGCTTACTCCGAGCAAGAAAAACAATCGAAAAGCTGAACAAATAAAGTAACGAGTGACCACAGACCCACAAAGATAATCTAAAGTAGACAATATAAATACCAACAAACTAACAAAGAAGCATATCGGTTTTTCTGGAGAAGCGACTTTAGAGTGCTTATTTCTGAAACGCTTTTATATGATTATTAGAAATAAGTGCTATACGGAGTCCGTAAGAAATTAGGATATACTTTAACCTATAGGTGATGAATAACCATAAGACTCACAAAGATAATCTGAAAAAACCATAACGTATAGTCTTTAAAAGGAGGAAAACATGAAAATATTAAAGCTAACAGATTTATTTGATAAAAGAAAAAAAGATAACGAACAGAAACTGAAAATCAAAGAGCTAGAAAAGCAAAATGTAGAGCTTTTATTAGCAGTAGCAGAATTATACGAAAAACAAGTACAAATGCAAGATAAACTAAACAAAGAATAGAAAGGATGATTCAAATGATAAGCATCTATGCTAGATTGATTGATCTAGGACTAAAAACAATAGAACAAGTACCAGAAATAATCAGAGAAGAAGTAAGAGCAATACTGTAGTACATTTAATCTAATCAGGGGCAGGGGGAGTACAAATGAAAATTATTGAGGATTTCATAGATAAAAGGTACAATAAAATGCAGGCAAAATACATCACTATACATGAAACAGGAAGTTATAACATAGGAGCAGATGCTAAAGCACATAATAGATATCTACATAGAACAGATACAGACAATAAGTGCTGGCATTTTACAGTGGACGATAAGAGTATCTATCAACATATTCCTGTAGATTACAACGGATGGCATGCAGGTGATGGTCTTAGGGGAATAGGCAATAGAGAAAGTATAGGAATAGAACTATGCGTAAATGAAAACGGAGATTTTAATAGGACGTTAGAAAATGCTGTGTGGCTTTGTAAGAAGCTATTAAAAGAAAATCCATTAATAAAAGAAGTGGTTCAACATAACTATTGGAAAAGTAATAAGTATCCCAAAGGGAAAGATTGTCCACGTACCCTTAGACGAACAAATAGATGGAATGAATTTTTAGATAATATATATAAAGAAAGAAAGCATTGGGCAGAGGTTCATTATGACAACCTCAAAGCAAAAGGCATAAAAATAGATGAAAAAAGATTCGATGATTATATGACTAGAGGAGAAGTACTTGCTTTAATAGATAAATTAACAGACAAATAATAATTAAAGTTTCAGGCTTAAAATAGTAAAATGCTATTTTAAGCCTATTTTTTTATTTTAAATATTCAATCAAATAGCCTATAAATCCAGAACCTATTAGTATAAATACTTTGCTATATTAGGGTTTAAAGAAGTAACTTATAACTTAGTTAAATAATTAATTCTTTAGAAAATTAAAAAAATTAGATAAATTAGGTTGTTTTTTGACCTAGTTGTCGGCATATATATATGAAAGGACCTTTCATATATAACACAAATTTTAACCGAAAGGAGGAAGGGGTGACATAATGAAACTAAAAGATATAAAAAAAGCTGTAATAGATAAACTAACAGCTAGTTTTCCTGAGTTTGATGTATTTGGAGAAAATAAGAGTAGTGAAGCAAATAAATCAAAATTTATCGTAGAACTTAATCCTATATATATGGGGGTTGAAAGTAGTTATCATAGGCGACAATACGTGAATATAACTATTAGAATCCACACTCAAAATAAAACAAATGATGAGTATATAGATGTAGTGGACAAGCTATATAAGATTATTGATGCAACAATCAAGGTTAATGATAGAGAACTTTATATAAATAAAATAAGGATGATAAAGGAAAACGATATCTTAAAGTGTTCATTCAATATTAATTATGAGGATGAAATAGAAAGAAATGAAAATTATGAGTTGATGAAAGAATTAAATTTTAAGGAGGAATATTAATGGGGTTAGGATTACCAAAAATCGAAATCAATTTTAAAACACAAGGAGTTACAGCAATAGAAAGAAGTGCGAAAGGAATAGTTGCGTTAATTTTAAAACATCATGTTGATGTTAAAAAGGAAAATAGTGAAGAAATCAAAGTAAAAGGAGATCATATTACAGGTACATCTTTTGAATATAAATCAATAGATGAAATAGGTACTTACTTAGTAAAAGACTCAACAGATAAAGCTGATGATTGGGGAGTTCAGAACTTAAAATATATCAAACAAGCATTTTTAGGAACTCCTAGTAAGGTAATTGTTGAATATCTCACTACATCAGAGAGTATAAATGATGGACTAGGTAGATTAAAAACAAAAAAATGGAATTATTTAGCTATACCAGAAATCATGAGAGAAGAATCAACAGTAGCTTCATGGGTTAGTGGTGAAAGAACTAATAACAAGAAGACATTTAAAGTAGTTTTACCAAACGAAGGACTTGGTGGAAACTGTGAAGGTATCATAAATTTCTGTGCTAGTAATATAAAAACTAAAGACTCAGATGTGTTTAGTGGAGCAGAGTATGCACCTAGAATAGCTGGTATTTTAGCAGGACTACCATTTACAAGAAGTGCTACTTACTATGATTTAGGAGAAGTAGTAAGTGTGGACGCATTTGATGATTCAAATAAAGAAATCAACGAAGGCAAGCTAATATTAATCAACGACGGTGAAAAAGTCAAAATAGCAAGAGGTGTGAATGCTTATACACAAACTACAGTTACAAAAGGTGAATCATTCAAAAAGATAAAGATAGTAGATGCAGTTGATTTAATGACAGATGATATAAGAGATACATTCAATAACTACTATGTAGGTAAGATAACTAACTCATATGATCACAAAGTATTATTCTTATCAGCTATAAATGCATACTTTAAAGCATTAGAGAAACAAGAAATTTTAGATCCATCATATGATAATAAAGCACAAATAGATATCGAAGCACAAAAGTTATATCTTCAAGGAAAAGGTCTAGACGTGAGTACAATGAAAGAGCAACAAATAAAAGAGTACAATACAGGAAGTCAGGTATTTATAAGTGCTAAAGTTAAATTGCTAGACGCAATGGAAGACTTAATGATGGAAATATCAATGTAGGAGGTAGATTAGATGAATAAATTATCAGGAAATAGAGTGATAAACGGTACATGGGGAGAAATATGGTTAGAAGGCGAAAAAATAAGTGAATTAACAGGATTAGATGCTAAAATCACACTTAAAAAAGAAGACGTAAGTATGTGTGGAGTATTAGCAAAAGAATCTAAGATAACAGGCTGGGAAGGAAAAGGAACACTAAAGCTACACAAGGTGAATTCAAGAATGGCTCAGTTATTAGGAGATAACATAAAGCAAGGAAAAGACGTAAGATTTACAATAGTTGCAAAGCTTGCGGACCCTGATACAATAGGAAATCAATCAGAGAGAGTTGCACTAAAAGGAGTAAGCTTTGATGACCTTACAGTAATGAACTTTGAGATGAAGGCACTAGGAAAAGTAGAGTGTCCATTTACATTTACAGACTATGATTTCATGGATTTAATAAGTCCAGAATAGGGGGAAGATAGATGAGTACTTTAGATTTATTGTTACAATTAGACGAAAGCAAACTTAAAAAGCCTAGCAAAGAAGTAGAGATGAAAAGATTATCAGAGCTATTGGGAGAAAAAATAATATTTAAGGTGGAAGCTCTAACACCTAAAAAAATGGATGAAATTCAAACAATGAGCACAGACGAAGAAAAAGAGACAATGAACATGGGTGAATTACAGCTATTAGCAGTAATGGAAGGTGTAAAAGAGCCAAACTTTAAATCAAAAGAACTAATGGATAAATTTGGAGTATATACCCCTAAAGATTTAATTAGAAAGATATTACTTCCAGGTGAGATAATCACTCTTTATGGTATCGTAGGCGATTTAAGTGGATTTGATGGTGGAGCAATAGAAGAAGTAAAAAACTAATAAATACAGATGGATTAACACAGATGATGTATTACTATTGGAATACAAAGGGTATAAGACCATCTGTACTTTACAACATGCCAAAAGGAGAGTTGTTAGTGGTAACAGCTTTTTATGAACAAGAACTAAAAGACAAAGAAGAACTTTTAAAAGCAAGAGGGATAGAATAAACTACATCATATATTAGGGGTTGTTATAAATGTATAATACATTTAAGCAACCCCTTTAAAATTGTATAAAGGTGGTGAAAATATGAGTAGTGAAGTAGAAAAAAAATTAAAAGCTCGTAGTGATACTATAAATGAGCAAAGCATAGCTGGTAAGAATAGTATAGCAGAACAGCCAAGATATTTTAAAGATGGAGTTGATGACTTTGTAAATTTATATACTCAAAATGCTAGATTTAAGTATTTTTTTAGAGAAGTTCACAGTGCTCCTAAATCTGTTTACAACATGAATGCTGAAGTATATACACATAAGATAAATAATCAAATTGAAAAAAGAAGAAAATTACTTTCAGAGAAGGCAAGAATAGATAATAAAATAAAAAACGCTAATAGTTATGCTGAAGAAAAATTATTAAAGAAAGATTTAGAAAATATACAGCAAAAAATAAGAAGTAATAAATCGATGACTAGAGAACTTTCAAGTAATAAGGTGAAAGGGAAACCTGTTAATAGTTTCTATAAAAAAATGATGAACAGAGCACGCAAATTTAATAGCAAGTTGTGGAAAAATTATAACATATATAAAGCATGGGCTATAACAGGAGTCGAAAATTTTGTAGATAAATCAATAAAAAAAATACCTTATATTGGTGAAAAAATACTGTCAGGAGGAAAGTATCTAGGCAAGAACTTACAAAAGATATTACCCGGCGTAGATATAGGAGTGAATAGTTATGTACTTGCAACTGATCCAAGCAATTTTAAAAGGTCGTTAGCGGGATTAGATATGCTAGGATATGCGGGATTTTTAGCAGGTCCAGAAGTAGGGGTACCAGTTAAAGCTATAACAGGATATTTAAACTTTTTCGGAGCATTAGGTTACGATATCGCAAGTTCTTTTGATTCAACAAGGTTTATTGCAGAATGGTTAGATGATAATTCACCAGATATTAAAAGTGTTACGGATAAATACATTACACCTGAAAATATTATAGGGATATCTGCAGCCGCTAATATGGCTATGCCGGGTGCTTTGGATGCAGGAATATGGATAGCTAAGCAGATGGAGAATAACGGATTAGATTCTCAAGCTATGAAAAAGAATATAGCGAAAACTGATAGTATACCTGAAATAATAAATCAAAGCAAAACAACACCAAAATTAAAAACGCCAAAAAAAACAACAATAAAAAATAGTAAAGCTACGATAAATCCATCAAATATAACTGAATTCAATGGCAAGTATTATTATCATGAAAAACCACTACCTAAGATTGATTTATCAAATATATCTCCAAAACAAGATTCGATTGATTTTAGGGGAATAAATATACCAAAATTACCACCAAAAGAATTAAAAGAAATACCTATAAAGCAACCTATACCAAGATTAAAAAGGAGATACGATAGGTTAGAGCCTTTAAAAATGACACCTATAAAGCTAAATAATAATTTGAAACCATATATTATGCCGTATGATAGCTCAAACATCAATATCTATAATAAAAAAGATGGCAAAGGAAGACCTGGATTTTTAAAGAGGTTGTTTGGTACATCAAACAAAAACAAATCTACAAACAACACAAGTAATAATAACAGCAATAGAAACAGTATCATCTTAAACGTGAATGGTGCTAATTTATCTACTGATCAAATAGTAAATGAAATCGTCACCAATTTAAATATTGCAATGGGGAATACTGCGTAAAGGAGGGGGATAATGGATATATTTTTGTCAATTAACAACAGAGAAGAAGTAATAAAATTGCCAGTTCTTCCAACTGAGTTCAAAACTAATTCATCAATGAAAAACCAAAGCTATGAAACTATCTCACAGGGAGAAATAAAGCTAATTGGAACAGAGTCGTTAAAAACTATTTCCATACAATCATTCTTTCCTAATAAAGAGTATGAATTTGCAAGAGATGACAAATATAAAGGTTGGGAATATGTAGAGTTAATTGAAGATTGGAAGAAAAAAAGGATACCAATAAGACTGACTATAACAAATTCACTAATTAATATGCCATGTACAATAGAAAGTTTTGAGTATGGATTGCAAGATGGCAGTGGAGATATATACTATACACTTTCTTTAAGTGAGTTTAAGTATATAGACCTCGATCAAAAGGAGGTATAGTATATGCATCAATTATATTGTATAACAGATAATGTCCAGACTAATATTACGCCTTTAGTAGGAAATATAAGTTGGAGTAGTGATGTAAGTCAATTAGGAGATAGACTAAATTTTAGTATAGCATTTAATGATAGCAGATTTTTCCCAGAGATTCCAGTGGAGGTTGGAAGTAGTATAGTTCTAAAAAACAAGGATGAAATATTTAGAGGAATAGTAGTGACAAGTTCACAAAATGGTAGAGGTTCAATAAGCTATACTTGTCTAGACTACGCATTTTATCTTAACAAATCCAAAGAAATATATCAGTTTAACAAAATATCAGCAAAAAGTGCACTAGAAACGATATTTGGTGATTTTGGTATTTCTATAGGGAGAGTAGCATCAATAGATACAGTGATTAATAAGATATACAACAACAAAGTTATAGCTCAAATAATAAAAGATATACTAACAACAGCAGAAAATGAGAGTGGCATAAAGTACACAATGGAGATGAGACAAAATAAAATATATATAGAAAAGCAAGAAGACTTAGTAATAAAGGCTACATTTAAGCTGTCAAAAGATGCACAAGAGATGGATGTATCTAAATCAATATCAAATCCCGTAAGAAATATCACTATAGAGAATATGAAGAACAGTGTCAAGATACTAATAGATGAAAACAAACAAATTGAGAAGAAAGATTCAAAGCTAATAGGAAAATATGGACTACTACAAGAAGTCATAGTAGCAAAAAATGAAGAAGATTCAAAAGCAAAGAATATAGCCGAAAAAGTACTCAAAGACCTAGGAAAAGTCATGGAAGATAATACACTTTCAATGATAGGTAATGATGCTGTAAGAGCTGGTAGGTTAATGGAGATACAAGAGCCAGTAACAGGTATGAGTGGCAAATATCTAATAAAAAACGTCAAACATACACTGAAAAACGGTATACATCTAATGCAACTAGGATTAGGGGTGAAGTAAATGCAGGGAATAAACGAGTTAGCCAAGTTGTTTAAAGAAAGAGACAATAACCCTTATATAGGTCCTTTAATAGGAGTAGTTGTAGAGCCATTACCAGATATACAAATTGCTTTAGGAGAAAAGATATTGCTTACTAAAGAGAATCTAGTTGTAGATTTGATGTTTAAAGAGCATGAGAGAAGCTTTGAGATATCTGGGGATATAAAATTAACTCAGGATGAACCTTGCGAAACAGAAGAGGGAACTTTTACTGAAAAAACTACAAACCCAAATGCACCGACACCGCATCCACATCATCATAAAGTACCAGAGATAACATTAGACACACAATATGAAGGTAAAGGGGTCATAAAATTTAGTGATATGAAGCTTGAAAAAGAAGACCTAGTTTTATTGGTTCCAAGTAGTGATGAACAAACTTATTATCTTATAGATAAGGTAAAGCAGTTGTAATATAAGAAAGTGAAATGAGGGAAGAAAAGTGAATGGGATTAATATACTAGCTAAACTTTTTAGAGAAAGAGACAATATCGAATACATGGGACCACTAATAGGTGAAGTGACTAATGCTCCACCAGAAATAAAGATAACAATAGGAGATAAAATAGTACTAACTAAAGAAAATCTCTTTTTCTCATCACATATACTTGATGACTATGAAAGAGAATTTGAAATAGAAGATAGTGATGACAACACTATCAAGTTAGAACAAAAAGATGCAGGAACAACAGATGAAGGAGTAGTACCTGAGTCAGATACAACATATAGCACATATAGTCACAAACACGATATAAAAAAAATAAATGTAGCAACAAGTTTTACAAGTAATGGGGTAATAAAATTTACTAATACGATTGCAGATGGAGACAAAGTTATATTAATACCTACAGCCAATGAAATGGTATATTATGTAGTTGATAAAGCTGTTTCATTGAACTCATAGTTAGGGGTGATAATCGTGGAAGGCATGAGCAGTTTAGCAAAACTATTTAAGGAAAGAGAAAATATATCATATTTAGGACCACAAATTGGGGAGATAATAATGCCACCAAATGATATAAAAATAGCTCTTGGAGATAAAATAGTTCTAGAAAAAGAAAACCTTATATTCTCATCATATATACTAAATAGTTATTCTAGACAATTTGAAATAAAAAGTGATGAAAACAATATAACATTTGAACAAGATAATCCGGGAGAAGCATTTAACAAAGAAGTTTCAGGTGCTACTCCACCAATACATTTGCATAAAATTAGTAAAATGAACATTTCCACAAACTATGAAAGTACAGGAACAATAACGTTCACAGATACACTAAAAAAAGGTGATTTAGTGCTATTGATTCCAACTACTGATGAACAAAAATACTACGTTATAGATAAGGTGGTGAAAGAATAAATGCTACCCAAAATTGCAGAGCTAAAATTTAAAACAAATGAACAAAAAGAGATGGATATGAGAGGCAGATCATTTTTATTTGATTTTGAAAAAGGAGAATTTGTATTAAGAAATGGAAACACAGTACTTGCAGATGAGATAGAAAGTATACAAATATGGATAGAGAAAGTACTTTTGACCGAGAAGTATAAATACAACATCTACAAAAGAGATGATGGCAAAGAATATGGAGTAATGCTGCAAGATTTAATAATAGGCACAAATTACCCAAGAGCTTTCGTAGAGGCTGAAATACGAAGAGAGATAAAAAATGAACTCACAAAACATCCTAGAATATTATCTATATCAAATTTTAGTATAGATAAAAGAAATCCTGAGCTATATGTTTCATTTAAAGTAAACTTAGTTAGTGGTAATAATTTTGATAAAAAGATGATTATATAAACCTAGGGAGGTGAAGTAATATGAACAAAGAAGAATTACAAAAACGAATGTTAAATAATGTAGACAAGAAATTTGATAGGAGCGAGGGCTCTTTTTTTTATGATGCATTAAAGCCAGTGGCAATAGAGCTAGAAGGCGCTTATAACATGAAAGATGAGATACTAAATAACGGTTTTGCATTGACAGCGAAAGGAGATTACCTAGATAAAAAAGTTGCAGAACAAGGATTGCAAAGAAGACAGGCTACAAAAGCAACGACATATGTTGAGATTAGAGGTAAAGAAGGAACAAAGATTCCAAAGGGATGCATAGTTGCAAGTGATACAGCTACTTACAAAGTGATAGAAATGAAAGATATACCTAAAGTAATAAATAACAATAATTTAAATCCCTATTTTGGTGAAAATGTTCTAAAGATGGATGCAATAAAAGCTGTTGATAGTATAGCAGTTGATAATGTATCTGTATCAACAGTTATAGAAAGTGGAAAAGCAAATGTACTCGTTGAATGTGAGCAGTCAGGGAAAATAGGTAATGCACCAGTTGGAGCAATAAAACATTTTCCAGTTACTATTGCAGGACTAAAGTCAGTAACAAACAAAAAAGATGTAATAAATGGGTACAATGAAGAAACTGACGAAGAATTGAGAGAGAGATACTTTGAAAAAGTCAGAACACCAGCAACTAGTGGAAATAGATATCATTATAAAAATTGGGCTAAAGAAGTACCTGGAGTAGGTGATGCTAAGGTTAAGCCAACTTGGAACGGGGCAGGAACTGTTAAAGTTGTAATAATCAATAGTAATAAGACAGTAGCAGATGAAACACTGATTAATGCAGTAAAGGCCCATATAGAGGAAAACAGACCAATAGGAGTAGATGTTACACTAGCAAGTGCAGGTAGTAAAGTTATAAATATAAAAATAACTGTTGAAGCAAGTATCAATACAGATGAAAAAGAGGAGCTAAAAAGCAATATAGAAGATATAGTTAAGCTGTACTTAAAGAAGATAGCATTCGTAGAGAATCGAGTAAGTTATGCAATGATAGTTAGCCTAATAATGGATTGTAAAGGTGCTGATAAAATTACAAATATAACATTAAATGACAATAAAGAAAATATAACAGTTGGAGAGCTTGATGTTGCTGTATTGGGGGCGGTAACTATTGAATAATTTATTAATGAAGCATTTACCAGACTATTACAGAGTCTCAGGGGTGATGACTAATATAACTGGTACTCAAAACTCAGAACTCATAGAATTCAAAGAAAAATTAGAGAAAGTGGCAAATCAGTTTTTTGTAGACACTTCAGATTATGGACTAGATAGATGGGAAAAAGATTTGGGGATAATATCTGAAACTAACAAACCCAATGAACTAAGAAAGCAAGTGATACTTTCAAAATTAAAGGGTGTAGGGTCTATAACTGTCAAATTATTAGAAGAAGTAGCACAGACATATGATAGAAAAATAGAAGTAATAGAAGAAAGCAATAAATATCATTTCAAAATAAAATTTGTAGATATAAAGGGTGTTCCTCCAAATGAAAATGATTTAAGAAAGGTGATAGAAGATATTAAGCCAGCACACCTTTCATTTGAGTTTGAATATGTATACAACACATGGAAGAGAGCTTCTGTAGAAACATGGCAAAGTGCTTCACAGTATACTTGGGAAAATATAAGGACAATATAGGGGGGAGAATATGAAAGAGACAAGCTATTATAAGCTTCAAAAGCCAGATTATAGTGACCTAGTAGAAGTTAGTGTTATCAATAAAAATATGGATGTTCTAGATGGTGAAATAAAGAGGTTACAGAGAGACATTGGAAGATATCAAGTTGAATATGGATTTAGTTACTCAGAGTATAATAAAATTAATTATGATATGACAACTAATAAAATTAGCGTAGAAGATGACGAAGATGAAGGTTATATGATAAGAAAAATCAAGACAGGGCATTTAGAAAAAATAAATAACATAAAAATAACAGGACATAATATACAAACAAATTCGCGAGCTAGAGTAGAAGTGAACAAAGTAGTAAAAAGAGGTACATGGAAAAGTATTATCTATAATGGAGATCCAAATATCACTAATGGCAATTTATATACGATAGATAAGTATCCAGTTGTGTTAGGTGATAAGATATATGTGCTAGATAATGATGATTCATCTCCTAGCTATATGCATATATTTGATTTTAAAACAGGAACAGGAAAAGGTAGTGGTCCGCTAAATTCAAAATATAAAAAATGGAAAAGCCCTGTGGTTGTAGGCAAGTATATTATAGGGCAAAGCATAAATGTTGGTAATGACTTGATGATATATGACATAGATACTGGTAATTGGAGTTACAAAAGCTGCGATATGGGTCCATCGCTTTTATCTGAATGCTGGGATTATGCCGTAGCTATTGGAAGTAAGATATATGCTATGTACGGTAAAGGAATATGGGAGTATGATGTAAATAATAATAGTTCAAAGAAGATAACTTCAAGAAAAGAAAGTATGAGTTATCCTATAGCTGTTGGCAAAAAAATATATGTTGCAGTAACGGAAACAGGGAAATTTAACAGCAAGGTATTGGTATATGATACTGATAAAGGGACATGGGGAACAACTTCATTAGTTTTGGGCATATATACAAGTTGGGGTATAAAGGTATCTGTTGGAAGCAAGATACACATAAGATACAAACAAAATGAAATTCTTACCTATGATACATTAACAGATAAAGTTGAATCAAACACTCTCAGAGGTTGTGGACTTGACAGGATGTCGTTTATATATAATTATAATGATGGCAACAAATTCACAAATGACAATAATATTTATGCTATTGGTAAAATGGGTGGTAGTACTGTTTTAAAGTCTTGCGATATTACAGATGAAAGTGTAAATGTAAAGAGTGAGTATCTGAGCAATGGAGTAAATTATGTAGAATTGCATGATATAGACTTGAGTGATTGTAACAAAATAGAAACCAAATTTTCATTATCAGGAAATGCAGAACTTAGTAATGCATCATGGACATGGATGGGAGAAAAATTAGTTACAGAGATTAGAAAGGATATGTTACATGTTGCCGAAGAAATGCATGAGCATGTTGTAGAAGTAAGTCTATAAAGTTTTAAGTAGTAGGGAGTGTCTTAAATGATACCCCTATTTTTTTAGTAGATAAATGAAACAAGCATATTAGGAGGTGTTTTATGCATAGGACAATTAATTATAATTTGAAACAACCAGACTATGATGATTATATAGATATAAATGTGTTAAATGGTAACATGAGTATAATAGATGCAAAACTAAAGGAAGTTGCTGATAAAGCTGGAGTAAATGATCAATTAATAAAAACAAATACTAATACAGTAGCTATAAATACATTAAAGATAAAGAACAATTTTGATAAATCGGAAGAATTAACAGGAAAAATCTCTCAAAATACGAGTTTAATTACAGAAAGAGAAAAAGAAATAAGAAAAGAAATCACAACAAATGCAATTGCGATAGGAACAAAAGTAAGTACAGATCAGTTAACAACAAAGGTAGGAGAATTAACAAGTAAGATAGATACTAAAGCAAGTATAACAGCACTAAATGAGAAAGCAAGCAAAATGGAGTTGAGTACAGAAGTAGAAAACATAACAGGAAAAGTAACAGCAAATACAGATTTGATATCAGCAAGAGAAGAAGAAATAAGAAAAGATATTACAGCAAATGAGGTAGCAATAGGAACAAAAGTAAACACAAGTGATTTAACAACAAAAGTAGGAGAATTAACAGACAAGATAGATGCAAAAGCAAGTAAAACAGAGCTAGCAACGAAAGTAAGTAAGACGGATTATGAAAAAGAGAAAAAAGAACTAGAAAATGATATCACAGCAAATACAACAGAAATAGGAACAAAAGCAAGTACGAGTCAGCTAACAAGCAAAGTACAAGAATTAACAGGTAAAATAAATGCCAAGGCAAGTATAACAGAGTTAAATAAAAAAGCTAGCCAAACATATGTAGATGGAGAAGTAGAAGACTTAGCAGGAAAGATAAAAACAAAGGCAAGTACAAGTCAACTAACAACAAAAGTACAAGAGTTGACAGGTGAGATAGATGCAAAAGCAAGTAAAACAGAGCTAGCAACCAAGGTAAGTAAGACAGATTATGAAAAAGAGAAAAAAGAGATAAAGGATGACATCACAGCAAATACAACAGCGATAGGAACAAAAGCAAGTACAAGTTTGCTAACAACAAAAGTTGGCGAATTGACGAGTAAGATAAATACAAAGGCAAGTAAAACAGATCTAGCAACAAAAGTAAGTAATACAGATTATGAAAAAGAGAAAAAAGAGATAGAAGATGACATCACAGCAAATACAACAGCGATAGGAACAAAGGTAAGTACAAGTTTGCTAACAACAAAAGTACAAGAGTTGACTGGTAAGATAGATGCAAAAGCAAGTAAAACAGAGCTAGCAACCAAGGTAAGTAAGACAGATTACGAAAAAGAGAAAAAAGAGATAAAAGATGACATCACAGCAAATACAACAGTGTTAGGAACAAAGGCAAGTACAAGTTTGCTAACAACAAAAGTGGGGGAATTGACGAGTAAGATAAATACAAAGGCAAGTAAAACAGATCTAGCAACAAAAGTAAGCAAGACAGATTACGAAAAAGAGAAAAAAGAGCTAAAAGATGACATTACAGCTAATACAACAGCAATAGGAACAAAAGCAAGCACGAGTCAGCTAACAGGCAAAGTACAAGAATTAACAGGTAAAATAAATGCCAAGGCAAGTACAAGTCAATTAACAACAAAAGTACAAGAGTTGACAGGTGAGATAGATGCAAAAGCAAGTAAAACAGATCTAGCAACCAAGGTAAGTAAGACAGATTATGAAAAAGAGAAAAAAGAGATAAAAGATGACATCACAGTAAATACAACAGCGATAGGAACAAAAGCAAGTACAAGTTTGCTAACAACAAAAGTTGGCGAATTGACGAGTAAGATAAATACAAAGGCAAGTAAAACAGAGCTAGCAACCAAGGTAAGTAAGACAGATTACGAAAAAGAGAAAAAAGAGATAAAAGATGACATCACAGCAAATACAACAGTGTTAGGAACAAAGGCAAGTACAAGTTTGCTAACAACAAAAGTGGGGGAATTGACGAGTAAGATAAATACAAAGGCAAGTAAAACAGATCTAGCAACAAAAGTAAGCAAGACAGATTACGAAAAAGAGAAAAAAGAGCTAAAAGATGACATTACAGCTAATACAACAGCAATAGGAACAAAAGCAAGCACGAGTCAGCTAACAGGCAAAGTACAAGAATTAACAGGTAAAATAAATGCCAAGGCAAGTACAAGTCAATTAACAACAAAAGTACAAGAGTTGACAGGTGAGATAGATGCAAAAGCAAGTAAAACAGATCTAGCAACCAAGGTAAGTAAGACAGATTATGAAAAAGAGAAAAAAGAGATAAAAGATGACATCACAGTAAATACAACAGCGATAGGAACAAAAGCAAGTACAAGTTTGCTAACAACAAAAGTTGGCGAATTGACGAGTAAGATAAATACAAAGGCAAGTAAAACAGATCTAGCAACAAAAGTAAGTAAGACGGATTACGAAAAAGAGAAAAAAGAGATAAAAGATGACATCACAGCAAATACAACAGCGATAGGAACAAAGGCAAGTACAAGTTTGCTAACAACGAAAGTGGGGGAATTGACAAGTAAGATAAATACAAAGGCAAGTAAAACCGACCTAGCAACAAAAGTAAGTAAGACGGATTATGAAAAAGAGAAAAAAGAGATAAAAGATGACGTCACAGCAAATACAACAGCAATAGGAACAAAAGTAAGCACGAGTCAGCTAACAAGCAAAGTACAAGAATTAACAGGTAAAATAAATGCCAAGGCAAGTACAAGTCAATTAACAACAAAAGTACAAGAGTTGACTGGTAAGATAGATGCAAAAGCAAGTAAAACAGAGCTAGCAACAAAAGTAAGCAAGACAGATTACGAAAAAGAGAAAAAAGAGATAAAAGATGACATTACAGCTAATACAACAGCAATAGGAACAAAAGCAAGCACGAGTCAGCTAACAGGCAAAGTGCAAGAATTAACAGGTAAAATAAATGCCAAGGCAAGCATAACAGAGTTAAATAAAAAAGCTAGCCAAACATATGTAGATGGAGAAGTGGAAGACTTAGCAGGAAAGATAAAAACAAATGAAAATACTATAAAAACAAAGGCAAGTACAAGTCAATTAACAACAAAAGTACAAGAGTTGACAGGTGAGATAGATGCAAAAGCAAGTAAAACAGAGCTAGCAACAAAAGTAAGCAAGACAGATTACGAAAAAGAGAAAAAAGAGATAAAAGATGACATCACAGCCAATACAACAGCGATAGTAACAAAGGCAAGTACAAGTTTGCTAACAACAAAAGTACAAGAGTTGACAGGTAAGATAGATGCAAAAGCAAGTAAAACAGAGCTAGCAACAAAAGTAAGCAAGACAGATTACGAAAAAGAGAAAAAAGAGATAAAAGATGACATCACAGCCAATACAACAGCGATAGGAACAAAAGCAAGTACAAGTTTGCTAACAACAAAAGTGGGGGAATTGACAAGTAAGATAAATACAAAGGCAAGTAAAACCGACCTAGCAACAAAAGTAAGTAAGACGGATTACGAAAAAGAGAAAAAAGAGATAAAAGATGACATCACAGCCAATACAACAGCAATAGGAACAAAAGTAAGTGCAAGCATACTAACAACAAAAGTTAGGGAGTTAACAAACAAGATAAATACAAAAGCAAGTAAAACGGAGTTAGCAACAAAAGTTAGTAAAACAGATTTTACAAAAGCAAAAGAAGAGTTGAGAAAAGAAATAAGTTCAAATGAGGCAGCGATAGGTGTAAATGCAAGAGAACTAGCGTCAAAAGTAGAGGAATTAACAAGCCAGATAAGTGCAAATGAAGCAGCGATAAGTAATGCAAGTGCACAACTTGTTACCCATAGCAATATGTTAAGTTCTTACGGTGGTAGATTAAAGACAAATGAAGAGGCTTTAGAAGAAAAAATAACAGAATTAGCAGGTAAGACAACTACTATAAATAATACAAGTGAAACATTAAAAGAAAGAGTGGAAGTTTTGGCGGATGATATAAAGCAATCTAAAAATCTAACAAATTTAACTGCCGAAAAATACGTCTTATCAAATATATTTTAAGGAGTGATTTTATGGCAATGACAAGTAAATCATATACAGTCAAGAATCGATCAATCTCAAATTTTACAATACTACAGGTAAGAGGAAAGGGAGTTTTAGAATCGTTAAGTATAATTTTGGAACAAAGTAATCTAGTTAGTCCTAGAGAGGGAGTAGCAGCTATTGGCACACCATATCCAAGTACTTTGAGATCTGGTACTATAATTATTGAAATAGATAATGCAGTGTTTTTTAGAGGTTCGGTTGCTGAACTTAGCAAGATTTTTTATGGAGAAAGTAATTTTGCGCCGAATTCATCAAGTAGTTACAAGGTAGGATGGCATAAAATGGGGAAAATATTTAATAGCAAGCTTTACATTAGAATACAGGATAAAATGAACATTGACTATATGGGAATAAGTTATCTTTTGGAGGTGTAAGATGAACGAAAAAATATTAGTGGAAAATGGTATCGTTTATAAAAATGATAAAACAGAAGTATATGAAGTAAAAGAGTTTATTGATTATGAAAATAGTTTAAAATTTGATGTAATCATTAACAAAATCAGCGACACAACTGTAGGCGTAAAAGGGACAATCTATAAGGAGAACTATGAAGGTAATATAGTTGAGATAAAGAATCCAGTGACTATTAAATTAAGTGGTTATTGTAATAATACTATTTTAAGTCCTAATAATGGGATGGTAGATTTAGATATTGAACTACCTAATGATATTGAATCTATAAATGTAACGGAAACAAATGTAGAAAAAGTTTTTGGAACTAGGAGGGTTAATATATGAGTTTTGAAGAAAGAAGAGAATTGTTAATAAAGAAACTAAAAGAAAAAGAAGAAAAGAGAGAATTAATAATAGAAAAGAAAGGAAACAAAATTATAGTATCTAAAAAATAGTAGATAAACTAGCAAACAAATACCTTTTAATACTTCAATGCCTGATTCAACAGTTCAAACGTCTTATTCAGCAATCGACATTACAAAAATGGATATGTCTAAAAAATTATGGAATATAAATAAACTGCCTACGAAATAAAAAACTTTTTAATATTTAAACAAATTAAAAAATACTGATGAACTATACAAAAATAACTCAATAAAGAATACAAATGACACAAATATAATGAAAAAATTACGTGACAACCCAATAAAAAATATCTAAAAAAATCAGAAATTTTCTCGCCAATTGAAGGTATACTTTTAGTATCCGATATAATCTATAATAGTAACAATCAAAACGATATAATAATAAATATCAATTGTCTAAAATAACAGCAGAACAAGTTATAAAGCAAATGACTACAGAGCTGAATATATTAATTAGAGATACTGCCTAAAATAAAAGAGAAAAGGTTATAAAATCATTAATATCACCCCTTTTTTCTTTTATATAATTTTAAAGGTTAATAGTCGTTAAAATGATAAATGGATAACGAATTGTAATATAAGCATACTAAATTATAATACATAATATATAAATACAATACTAAATTAGCAGGAGGATACCGTATGTTTATAAGGAGGAAAAAAATTCTTATTTGTTTAAGTGTCATAGTTATATTGATAGGCGCAGTTTTTATGCAAGGCAATTTTAAAAAAGTTGACGCAGATAATCTTACACCACTAAGAACATGGATGGAAGACAGTTGGAGTTTACTTGGAGATAAACGATATTGCGATATCATCATTCCAGGAACTCATGATTCGGGAACTTATAGTCTAAGCTATAAAAGATTTGATGCAGAACAAGTGTCTTCCAAATTTCCTGGTGAATTAGATGATGACTGGATTCCGAGCGATATACGACATAAGATCGCAGATATCATCAAAAAGAAATCAGTATGTCAAAATGTAGATATATACACTCAATTAACACAAGGTATTAGATTTTTAGACATTCGATTCAAGCGATTTTCAGGAGATAAAAAATTACGAATATTTCATGGAGTCTTTGGAGAGGAAATAGAGCCAATACTCAATCAAGTAAAAAAATACATGGATGAAACGACAAATGAGATAGTGTTTATCAATCTTAATCGCTACGGTGAGATGAATACATTAACATCTGAAGATAAAAAAGAGATTGGAAAGATCACCAGACAAATATTGGGTCAATATATTGTTCCAGCTGATCAATTTAGATGGACTATGACTTTAGATGATATCGTGAAAACGGGTAAAAGGTTAGTTATAAATACAGAATTTGAGGAGATAGCAACTGAGTTGAAGCCAAGTCTACCTACAAATTATTCAGTTCCTCAGGCCCAAAAAGGTTCATATAACTATAGCACAGTTATAGAAGCAATCAAAGAGCAATATGCAAACAAGTACCAGCATAAAACAGATAAAGGAACATTAGATCAGTGGTTTCAAATCAAACTTCAACTAGGATGGCAACCAGAGGAAGAACTTGATCCTATATTAGATAAATTAAAAAAATTAGATTTTATAGGAGCAGGAAAAGCAATTGACAAGTTGCTTAGTAGTAGTATAGAAAGTCAAACAAATCACAATCGTAGTCAAGCATTAAACTTGATTAAAACATTATCAGCTGGGGCTGATGACAATGAGCCTAATGTATGGATGAGAGATTTTTACACTCAAGAAGAGCTATATTTCATAATAATGAAAAATTTCGGTAAAACAGCATATGAACATTTGAAATTACTAGATGGAGTGTTAAATGACATAAAAAATAATAGTCCATCAGAAGACAAAATTGCCCTTTATGAGATTTTACGTGTTTGTGTGGATTACGAAGGATATTATGATTACTTGCCTTCAAATTACCTAAATCCAGACGAGAACACACGATATATTTTACCAACAGATGATACTTATGTAGATGTGCGGAATAGTAAAGCAAATTTGGGAGGTAATCTTGAGATGTTAGTCAAAAAAACTAGTAGTGGGCATTATACAAGATATGCTATGTTGAAATTTAATATAAAAGATGTAGTTACACAAGGTAAAGAAATAGAAAAAGCCACATTAAAACTAACTACTCACCCAGATTCTACAGGTTCAGCATTTGATACACAAATATGGGGAGGCAATAATGATGGCTGGCAGGAAAATACTATAAACTGGTCTAATGGAGCAGTATATTATAATGATAAACAGTTTATAAGTAATGTTACATTTCCACCAAAGCCATCAACGCAAGAAATTGATATCTCCATGTTTGTAAAACAAAAAGCATTAGAAGATAATATAGTAACTATTATTGTTACAGGAAGGTACAACTCTGATAAAGTATTTATGTTGCTTCAAAAAAGGGCCATATACAATAAACCAATACTAACACTAAAACTAAAAGATACCACTAGCCCAAGTGTAAAATATATCTTGCCAACAGATGATACTTATGTAGATGTTAGAAACAGTAATGCTGATTTGGGAAGTAGCCCTGAACTTTTAGTGAAAAAAACTAGTAGTGGTCATTACACAAGGGATGCATTGTATAAATTTGATTTGACTGATGCGATACCTAGCGGAAAGCAAATTGTTAAGGCAAGTTTGAAACTGTCTACAGCACCAGATTCAACCCAAAGATCATTCAATAGTAATATATGGGGCGGAATCAATACAGATTGGACTGAACATAGCATTACTTATTCCAATGGAGCTAAATATTTTAATAATGACAATAGGTTATTAATTATATCGCACAATTTTCCGCCAAGACCTACAACGCAGTTTATTGATATAACGGGATATATACTTAAAAAATTAGATGAGGATGACAAAATAATATCAATAATAGTTTCTGGAAAAGATAATTTAGATAGAGTTTTTAGACTAACATCCAAAGAAGCCACATCTAATAAGCCTTATTTAGTATTAGAATTTAAATAATATAATAAAAGTATTGCTATCAAAATTATATAGTTAATTAAAAAATGTCTTAAAGAATTTTCTTAAGATATTTTTTGTAAGTAATGTCAATCTATAATAAGGTTAAAAGTGAAGATTAATTTAGACAATATTTTACTTGAGTTACTAGATGCTATAATGTTATACTAATCAAGTAATTCCAAATATAAGGAGAATATAATGTCTAGAAAACTTTTTTGTCAGCTTTGTAATTTTACATATAGACTTTCTGTAAACAAAGAAATATTACTAAGAAAAAAGAACTGGTTATTTGACAAAAACAAATATGCCAATGACTATAAAACTGATAAATTTCCAATTAAAATATATAAACATAAATCTTTAATTAGAAGGAAGCTTGGAAACGTTGATATGATACTACAAAATAATAAAGCTCAAAATTTAGAGTTAGCTGCTCCGAAAGTAAACGGAATACTTATAAAACCTTACGAAGTTTTTTCTTTTTGGAAATTAGTTGGAAATTGCACAAGACGAAAAGGATATAAAGAAGGTTTAATTATAAAAACAGGAGATGTTAGTAAAGGTATAGGTGGAGGAATGTGTCAGTTCACTAATCTGATACATTGGATGGTATTGCATAGTCCGTTGACAATAATTGAGCATCATCACCACAATAACATAGATATGTTCCCTGATTATGGTAGGCAAGTTCCATTTGGAACAGGTACATCTATAATGTATAACTACCTAGATTATCAATTTAAAAATAACACAAAGCAAACATTTCAGTTAATCATATATACTACAGATGAATATTTGTGTGGAGAACTCAGAAGTGATAGTGACATTATTTATTCCTACCATATCATTGAGAAAAACAACCATTTTACAAAAGAAGGAGATGGTTACTATAGGAATAATGAAATATATAGAAAAACAGTGGATAAAACTACTGGAAATACATTAGATAATAAGCTAATAATGACTAATCATGCTAAGGTAATGTATGATGAGAAATATATAACAGAATGTTATAAGTAAAGTAGAAAAAGCTGGGTTGTTTTAATTAAACAACCCACTATATTAGGCTTAATATTAATTGTTTTTTAGTTCTATAACCTCAATATATTTTATCACATCATCTGCTACTGGATAGAATTCTATAAGACTGATTTTTTCTATAGTGGCGGTAAAAGGAGTAAACAACACAGTTAAAAGTTCCAAACTTTTTAATAATTTCTGTCTATTAATATTATAAGTTAATGTACAATGTGGAATCCAGTTCTTTGGCTTATAGTATTCATTAAACCACCTATCATATCCGTTTTCTAATAACACTTCATAGAAATTTTCATGCAAATTGAGTAACTGCTTTGTTACTTTTGGAGCAATAAAAGATATACCAAAATTAGTAGGAAATATACCGATATTAGTAAGCATTAGTTCAAATCTTTGCGTAGTTTTAAAAAAATCTACTATAACTTTTCTTAAATATTCGATATTTTGGGTATTATCATCAAATACAGCTAAGCAAATATGAGGCTCTCCACCATTGTTAATCAAATAAGAGCTTAAATGATTTGTATGTAGTTGTTCCCATAAATGCTTAATTTTTAATTTGCTTTTTTCATCAAAACATAATTCAACAGCATAGCCCATATATATACCTCCAATTTAAGTTTAATATATTATAACATTGTAATAATATTTAGTAAACATACACCATACAATATAAATTAAACGACAAATTTTATGAACAATACCATATAAATTACAAAAATATAACACAATAGTTACATTATTTTATTATTTATGGTATAATTTTTATAAAATATTTAATAATAACAAAATTGCAAATACATTATAAATATGCTTGAAAAAAGGAGGTAAAATCTAGTGACATTCATTAATAAAGAGAATATAGAAGACATACTAAAACTAACACCACTGCAAGAAGGACTGTTATTTCATAATAATATACAAGACGAAAATTCAGATGAATATTTTGTACAGTTATGCCTAACGATAAAAGGCAGCATAGATACTGAAAATTTTGAGGATGCGTGGAATAAAGTAATAAAGCAAAATGAAATGTTGAGAACAGTATATAAATGGGAGAAGCTACACAGACCTGTACAAATCGTATTAAAGGAAAATCCCGTTAATATTATAAAATATGATATCACAGACGAAATTGACAAGAGTGGAAAATTAGAAGAAATAAAGAAAATAGATAAGCTAAAAGGATTTGATATTACAAATGTGCCTTTTAGAATAACCTTAGTAAAAGAAGACGAGAACAAATATAATATAATTATAAGTAATCATCACATTATATATGATGGATGGAGTACAGGTATAATACTAAATGAATTTTTATATTTTTACAATAATCATGATGATATTTTAGCTCCAAAAAGGAAAAGTAAATTTAAGCAGTACTTAAAACATTTAAATGAAAGTGACACAACAGATCACAAACAATTTTGGCAACATTACCTAGACAATTTTAATAATCCTACATACATATCTAACATTACTAATAGCATCACAGAGTATAAGCCTAATAATTTCAATTATAAAATTCCTGAGAAGTTTAGTGAAGAAATAAAACTATTTATAAATGAAAATAAAATAACATTGTCTTCATTGCTATATACAGCTTGGGGTGTCTTACTTAGCAGATATAGTAATAGTGATGATGTTGTTTTTGGAGGTACAGTATCAGGCAGAAACGTGCCAATAGATGATATAGACAATACAGTGGGGTTATTTATAAATACTCTGCCAATAAGAGTAAAAACAGATACCTTGTCTATAAGAGAATTACTTAAAAGTGTAAACAATCATATGCAAGAAAGAGAAAAATATGAAATAACTTCACTTGTTGATATAAAGAAGTATAGCGGGGTAGATACAAGCCTATTTGATTCAGTGGTTGTCATAGAAAACTATCCTCTAGACAATATACTAAAAAATGATGCTAGCGAGTTACAGATAGAAAACTACACAATATTTGAAAGAACAAACTATAATCTAACAGTAGGAATAGAAACGTTTGAAGGGATAACAATAAATTTGCTGTACAATAAAATGGTATTTGCTAAAGAATTTATAAATAATCTGTTACTAAATTACATACAAACTATTAAAAATATCATGAATCACGCAGATAAGAAATCTTGTGACATAGACATTGTTAATGAAAAAGAAGCAAATAATCTATTAACTATGTACAATAAATGTTCTTATCATCAGTACGAAGAAAATATAACATTACATGAACTGTTTGAAAAACAAGTATCGTGTAGTGAAGAACGAGTTGCGTTAAAAATCGATAGGAAGACAATTACATATAAAAATCTCAACATTAAAGCAAACCAACTAGCAAGACAGCTTAGAAAAAATGGAGTAAAACAAAATATAGTGGTTGCGTTACTCATAGAGAGATCAATAGATATGATTATAGCAATCTTGGCTGTATTGAAAGCGGGCGGTGCTTATTTACCAATAGATACACAAAATCCATCAGATAGAGTGGACTATATCATAGAAGATTCTAGTGCAAGCTTATTACTAAAAACGTCTAACATAGATTATACACATGATAAAATTAACACTGTATTAGTTGATGCTGAGCAATACTATAAAAACATACCAGAAGAAAATCTAACTAAAATAAATTCAAAAGACGATTTGGCATACATAATATATACGTCTGGTTCTACAGGAATGCCAAAAGGTGTAATGATACAGCATAAAAGTATTACGAGTTCTATAACGTGGAGAATAGATGAATATGAACATAGCAAAGAAGATACGGTACTGCAAATCTTTTCTTATGTTTTCGATGGATTTTTGACTAGCTTTTTTACGCCACTTTTAAGTGGAGTAAAGATAGTTCTTTTAAATGAGAGTGATGCGAAAAATCCAGTGGCTATAAAAAAATCTATAAGAAAAAATAGTATAACGCATTTTATAGCAGTACCCACATTATATACAGCTATATTAGAGCAAAGCAATAAAGAGGATTTAAAATCATTAAAATCAGTTACTTTAGCAGGGGAAGCTATAAAAAAACAGTTAGTAAAAAAGAGCAAAACAATAAATAAAAATATAGAGTTAATAAATGAATACGGGCCTACAGAAGCAAGTGTAGTTGCTACTATAGCCAGAGAAATAGATACCCACAATATAACAATAGGAAAACCAATAGCAAATAAAAAAATTTACATACTAAATCAAAATTCAAAACTCCAACCAACAAACGTATATGGCGAGATATGTATTGGTGGAGCTGGCCTTGCAAAAGGTTATGTGAGTAGACCACAGCTTACAAGTGACAAATTCATAAAAAATCCATATATACAAAGCGAAACAATATATAAAACAGGTGATATAGGTAAAATCATGATAGATGGGAATATAATGATTGGTGGAAGAATAGATCATCAAGTTAAAATCAGAGGCTATAGAATAGAATTAGAGGCTATAGAAAGTAGATTGCTAGAAATAGATCACATAAATAAAGCAGTTGTATTGGTGAAAGAAAAAGATAAGGATAAATTTCTATGTGCGTATTTATCAACATATAAAAATTTGAAAAAGCAAGATATAAGATATCACTTAAAAGATAAATTGCCTAAATATATGATTCCCACAGGATATGTATTTGTAGATAAAATGCCTACTTTAAGTAGCGGAAAAATAAATACCAAGGTGTTATCTGATATGAATGTTGAGATACAAACCATAAATGATTACAAACCTCCAATAAATGAAATACAAATGAAATTAACTAATATATATAACGAAATATTAGGAACTGACAATAAAATTGGAATAAATGATGATTTTTTTGAGATAGGTGGACATTCATTGAATGCTACATATCTAATATCAAAGATACACAAAGATTTTAATACAAAATTACACATAAAAGAACTATATAAAAATGCAACAATAGAAAAGCTATCGAAGTTGGTACATAATAGTGAAGTAAAAGAATATAAAAAAATAGAAGAAGCAGAAAAAAATAATTTTTATCCATTATCATCATTACAAAAGAGGCTTTTTATATTAAATCAATTAAACAGTAATAGCACATTTTATAATATGAGTACAGCACTAAATCTCAAAGGTGAATTAGATATCAAAAAATTTAAAAATGTATTTAAAAAGTTAATTTCAAGACATGAGAGTCTTAGAACTAGTTTCAAGGTAATTGATGATTCGGTAGTTCAGATAATACATGATGATATTAAGTTCGATTTAGACTATATAGAAAGTAGAAAAGATATAAATAATGTTGTAAAGAAAAGTATAAAACCATTTGATCTAAGTAAAGCGCCACTAATAAATGTAACACTAATCAAAGTCACGGATGAGGAGCATGTACTAACAATAAATATGCATCATATAATATCAGATGGTGGATCAACAGAAATTCTAATATCAGAATTTTTAAGGCTATATAGTGGACAAGAACTAGAAGATATGACAATCCAATACAAAGACTACTCAGTATGGCAACAACGTATGTTGCTTGACGGTGAAATAACTAAGCAAGAAGAATATTGGCTAAAACAGCTAAAAAATTTTACTCTTTTAGATATAAAAACTGACTATCAAAGATCCACAGTACAAAGCTACGAAGGTGATAGCTTAGAATTTAAAATAAAAGGAAGGTTGACAAAAGCTCTTAAAGAATACACAAAAGAAAATAAACTTACAATGTATATGGTACTATTAGGAGCATTCAACATTTTATTATCCAAATATTCAAGGCAAGATGACATAGTTGTAGGTACACCAATTTCAATAAGACAAAGTGAAGACTTAAAAAATGTAATAGGTATGTTTGCAAATACATTGGTTATGAGAAATAAACCATCAAGAGGTAAAACCATAAAAGAATTCATGGCAGAGGTAAAAGAGAACAGTTTAAATGCATATGCTAACAGAGACTATCAGTTTGATGACTTAGTCGAAAAACTTGGAATTATTAGAGAGGCTAGTAGAAATCCAATATTTGACGTTATGTTTTCAATGCCAAATGTTGATATAGAGACTGTAAATATTGATGGTATAAGTGTTACTCCATACACTTTAGATAATAAAATATCGAAATTTGATATTTTATTGACAATAGTTGAAACAATAAGTGAATTAAAATGCAGTATAGAGTACAGATTGTATAGAAAAGAAACAATAGAGTTATTAGCCAATCATTATATTAACATACTTCAGTGTATAGTTTACA
Organism: Clostridiaceae bacterium M8S5; assembly: GCA_029227815.1. Lineage (GTDB taxonomy): Bacteria > Bacillota > Clostridia > Tissierellales > MCWD3 > Abyssisolibacter. Next base: position 1,171,942 of record CP118523.1, read on the forward strand.
ATCAATCAAAAACAATAGATGAAATAAATATGCTTTCAGAATCTGAAAAGCACAAAATTATTGATGTGTTTAACAAAACAAATAATTATTATCCAAAAAGCATGACAATAAAAAAGATGTTTGAAGAACAGGTTGCAGATTCTCCAGATAGTATTGCAGTAGTATATAAAGAAGAAAAAATCACATATAGAGAGTTAAATGAAAAAGCAAATAGGCTTGCTAGATATTTAAGAGAGCTTACGGAAGAAAAAAATCAGCTTATAGGATTGATGGCAGAAAAGTCTTTAGAAAAGATTATAGCACTAATAGCTATTTCAAAAGCTGGATGTGCATTTGTAGGGATAGCGCCTGAGTTTCCAAAGGATAGAATAAAGTACATGCTAGAGAATAGTAATGTTGATATAGTACTAACACATTTCTATCTATTTAATAAGATAAGCTTTGATAACAAAAAAGTACTATGTTTAGAGGATGAAACGATATATAGCAAAGCATCTCATAATCTAAAGAGTATAAGTGGTCAAAATGACTTGATGTATGTAATTTACACATCAGGATCAACAGGTAAACCTAAAGGAATAATGATTGAGCAAAGAACTATAATTAACCTGTTATTTTGGGAGAAAAATCGCACTAATATAGACTTTACAAAGAAAATATTGCAGTTTGCAAATATAAGTTTTGATATCTGTTTTCAGGAGGTGTATTCTACACTATTAAATGGCGGAGAATTGCATGTGATAACCAATGATATAAAAAAAGATGCACATAGATTACTTAGATATATAAAACAAAATAAACTTAGCACTATATTTTTGCCTACATCTTATCTCAAGTATATTATGAGTGAAGAAGCTTTAGTAAAGAAGTTATCAGCAGAGCTTGATAATATCATAGTTGCAGGAGAACAACTAATAATAAATGAGAGATTCAAGAATTTCCTAATAGAAAATAAAATCACATTGCACAATCACTATGGACCTTCAGAAGCACATGTAGTGACAGCCAAAGTTATTAATCCTATAGATAAAATAAAAACTAAGCCATCTATAGGAATGCCTGTTAGCAATACAAAAATCTATATCTTAGATGAAAATGATAACTTATCACCTATAGGTGTAAGGGGAGAGCTATGTATAGCAGGAGATGGCGTTGCAAGGGGATATTTAAATAATGAAGAGTTAACAAAACAAAAATTTATCATGAACCCTTTTGACAAAGAGACGGTGCTATATAGAACAGGGGATTTAGCAGCATGGTTACCAGATGGAAATATAGAATTTATCGGCCGAATAGATAAACAAGTAAAAATAAGAGGGTATAGAGTAGAACTATCAGAGATAGAAACTATAATAAAGAAAAATGATAGAGTCAAAGACGCAATAGTAATAGCAAAAGATCATCAGGATATGTTCAAATACCTGTGTGCATATATAGTAATAGAGCAAGATATATCAATAAGCGAAATTAAAGAATATTTACTAACAAGTATTCCAGAATACATGGTGCCTTCATATTTTATAAGAATAGATGCTATTCCATTGAATGCTAATGGTAAAGTAGATGAGAAAAAATTACCTGAGCCTAAAGGAAATGTAGAGATAAATGAGTATGAAGCACCAAGAAATGAAACAGAAAATCAGTTAGTAGACATAATAAAAGAAATACTTAACATTGAGCAGAATATCGGCATAAATGACAAATTTTTTGATATAGGAGGGAATTCATTAACAGCAGTTTCTTATGTGTCAAAAATACATCAAAAGCTTAATAAAACCATAGAACTAAATGATATATTTAAAAGACAAACAGTGAAAGAACTAGCAGTAGCAATCAGCAAAGTTGATGTGGGTTTATATAGAGAGATAGATAAAGTAGAAGAAAGAGAGTATTATCCACTTTCATCTCCGCAAATGAGGATGTATATATTAAATCAATATAATGATAAAAGTATAAATTATAACATGCCATCAGTATTAAAACTAAAAGGTAGATTAGATAAGGAAAAACTAGAAAATGTATTTAAAATATTAACAAAAAGGCACGAAAGCTTAAGAACAAGTTTTAAAATTATAGATAAAGAACCTGTATTTATTATTAACGATAGAGTTAGTTTTACAATAGAGTATTTTGAGAATATAGAAGATATAGATAGCGTTATAAATAAGTTTATAAGACCGTTTGATTTATCAAATGAGTCATTAATAAGAGTTGGATTAATCTGTATAGATGAAACTACTAATATACTAATATTGGATATGCACCACATAATATCAGATGGTGTATCAGCTGGCATACTAGTAGATGAATTCATAAAACTTTACAATAACGAAGAATTGATACCATTAAAACTTCGGTACAAAGACTATGCAGTATATCAAAGAAGATTAAAAAATAATGAATATATGTTAAGACAAGAAAAATATTGGCTAGAGAAATTTTCTGACGGAGTACCAACTTTAGACTTAATAACAGATTATAAACGCCCTAAGCTTCAAAGTCTAAAAGGAGATTATATATTATTTGATACGGGGATAAAGCTAGCTGAGGATATAACAAGATTAGCAAAAAGAGAGAATGTTACATTGTACATGATTTTATTAACAGCTTATAATACACTTTTATACAGATATACAAATAATGAAGATATAGTTGTAGGAATGCCAATAGCAGGAAGATCACATGCAGATTTAAAGTCAGTGGTAGGTATGTTTGTAAACACATTAGCTCTTAGAAACCAACCAAAAGGTAGTAAGAGTTTTATAGACTTCTTAACAGAGGTAAAAGAAAATATTATAGACGCTATAAAAAATCAAGATTTTCAATTTGAAGAGCTAGTGGATAAGTTGAGATTAGATAAAGATTTAAGTAGAGCTACGTTATTTGATACAGTACTGTCACTTCAGAATATGAGTATAGATCTAAGGGGTATAGAAGATTTAGAAATTATACAATACGAGTTTGAAAACAAGACATCCAAATTTGATATTAGCATAGATGTAGTGGAGAAAGAAGATAATATCAAATTTAGATTGCAATACTGCACAGATTTATTTAAGCAAGATACAATTATACGCTTGAGTAAGCATTTTATAAATATACTAAATGAGGTGTGTAGCAATCCAGAAATAAAGCTGAAAGATATAGATTTAATATCAGAAGACGAAAAGAAAAATATATTAGCACTACTAGATAATAAAAGAGTTAGCTACCCTAAAAAGATAACAATACATGAACTATTTGAAAAGCAAGCACAAAAACATCCTCGGAAAATCGCAGTTGTATGTGGAATAGATACATTAACATACAATGAGCTTAACAAGAAATCAAATAGACTAGCTAGACTAATTAAGACTAGGATATCTAAAAAAGATGCTATAGTTGGCATAATGCTTGAAAGATCTACAGATATGATAGTAGCAATATTAGCAGTTTTAAAATCAGGAGGCGGATATTTACCTATAGACACAAGTTTTCCCAATAGTAGGATAGAATTTATGCTAGAAGACAGTAATGCAGAACTTTTAGTAACAGCTAAATCAGTAGACGTGAATAATCTAAAAAAATTAATAGAGACTTTATATATAAAGGAAGCAAATAATCAAGAAATAGATTGCAGTAATCTAAATGAACAAATAAGACAAAGTAACTTAGCATATATAATCTATACATCAGGAACGACAGGAAGACCAAAAGGCGTCATGATAGAGCATAAAAATGTAGTAAGATTATTATTTAACGACAGAAATTTATATGATTTTAATGATAAAGACGTATGGACTATGTTTCATTCATATTGCTTTGATTTCTCAGTATGGGAAATGTATGGAGCATTACTTTATGGAGGTAAACTCATAATAGTACCAAAAGAAACTGCAGTTGATCCAAACTACTTTTTAGAGTTATTACAAACACATAAAGTGACAGTGCTAAACCAAACACCATCAGCGTTTTATAACCTAATAGATACAGATGAAAAACAACCTACAAAAGATTTAGTTTTAAGGTATGTGATATTTGGAGGAGAAGTTTTAAATCCTAGCAAATTAGATACATTTAATAAGAGATACAGTGAAGTACAACTTATAAATATGTATGGTATAACAGAAACTACAGTGCATGTGACATATAAAGAAATTACTAGAGAGGATATAGAAAAAGGAATAAGCAACATAGGTAAACCTATACCAACGTTAAGTTCATATGTCATGGATGAACATATGAATCTTCAGCCTATAGGAGCCAGTGGAGAACTATGCGTTGGAGGAGAAGGAGTAGCAAGAGGTTATATTAATAGAAAAGAGTTAAATGCTAGTAAATTTATAGATAATCCATATATGATTAATACCAAGATGTACAAATCAGGTGATTTAGTTAGATTACTCGATAGTGGAGATTTAGAGTATCTAGGAAGAATAGATAAACAAATCAAGATACGAGGCTACAGAATAGAACTTGCAGAGATTCAAAGCATTCTCTTAAAACATAAAGATATAAAGACAGCTATAATAATTACCAAGGAAATAAAATCAGAAACTAGTATATGTGCATATCTTCAATTTAAAAAATCAATGACAATCAATAATATTAAAGAGTACCTTTTAAAATATTTACCAGAGTATATGATGCCAACATACTATGTAGAGTTAGAAAAAATACCACTAACAAACAACGGGAAAATAGATTATGGCAAATTACCAGAGTCATCAATAACAATTGGTACAGGCTCATTGTATGAGAAGGCTAGAAATCAAACAGATAGAGAGTTAATAAGTTTATACAAAGCTGTATTAGGTGGGAAAGCGGATATAAACATAAATGATAGTTTCTTTGATTTAGGTGGACATTCATTAAAAGCGACTACGTTGATAGCTTATATAAATAAACAGCTTAACGTAAATGTGCCTCTAAAGCAAATATTTATTACACCTACAATAAAAGGATTATCTGATTATATTCAAAACAGTAATAAAAGTAGATATAGAAATATAAAAAAAGCAACACTTAATAATTACTATCCAATATCTTCACCGCAGAAGAGAATGTATTTATTTAACCAAATGAATAGTAGTCAGACTAATTATAATATGCCATGTGTATTAGAGTTAAAAGGAAAAATAGATTTAGAAAATCTATCAAAAGCATTTAAAGTACTCGTAAACAGACATGAATCACTTAGGACAAGCTTCTTACAAGTAGGAGGAGAAATAGTTCAAAAAACACATGATAATGTAGAGTTTGAAGTAGTTTTTAACGAAGTAAAAGATTTAGATAAGGCCATAAAAACATTTATTAGACCTTTTAATTTGAGTATAGCTCCATTGATTAGAGCGTCAGTGATTAAAACAAAACAAGATAAATACTATTTGCTTACAGATATGCACCACATAATATCAGATGGAGTATCTACAGTAATATTAATAAGAGATTTTGCTAGTATATACAATGGTGATGAATTACAAATTCCAGTACTGACATATAAGGATTATGCTATTTGGCAAAATGAATTTACACGTACTATCCAGTTCAGGAGGCAAAAAGAGTATTGGCTAAAGCAATTAAGTGGAGAGTTACCTATATTAGACCTTATGACAGACTATGAAAGACCTGAGGTACAGAACTTTTTGGGCGATAGTATTGATTTTACCATAGATAAAGACAGGCTGAAAAAACTTTATGATATAGCAGAGAGTAGCACAAGTACATTGTTCATGGTGATTATGGCAGTATATAATACGCTGCTATACAAATATACAGGACAAGATGACATAATAGTAGCATCTCCGATAGCAGGTAGAGCACATGCGGATTTACAGGATATAATAGGCATATTTCTAAATACATTGATATTCAGAAATAAACCAGCAGGAGATAAGACATTTAGAGTTTTCTTAAATGATGTAAAAAAGACTTGTTTAGATGCATACGAGAATCAAGATTATCAACTAGAGGACTTAATAGAAGATTTGAAAATAAAAAGGGATAGAAGTAGGAACCCATTATTTGATACGATGTTCAATCTGAGAAATATGGGAGAGTTAAATATAAAGTTAGATGATTTAGAGATATCCACTTATAAAATCAAAGCAGAGACAACAAAACTAGATATAGAACTAGCAGGCTTTGAGCAAAATGATGAACTAATATTCACACTAGAATACCGACAAGACCTATTTAAAACAGAAACAATGCAAAGGCTAGTAAATGATTTTATAAAAATCATAGATATAGTTACTAACGATATTGATATAAAATTAGCTGATATTGAGGTTGTATCATATAAGCAAAAACAAGATATTATAGAAGATTTTAACGATGATTTAGATGACTTATTCTAGGTAAGGGGTGTAGTAGTGGATAATAAGACAATACAATATGAATTGATAAATTCGCTCAAGGAGCATAGTAATAAAGTGGCAATCGAGTATAAAGGAAAACACATCACATATAAAGAGTTAGACGATAAATCAAATATAGTAGCAAGCTTTATTAAAAACCAAAAAATAAATAAAGGTAGCTTTATAGGTGTAATGATCCAAGATAAAGTTGATATGATAACAACAATACTAGGAATAATAAAAGCAAGATGTGTATTTGTGCCACTAGATAGTTCATACCCTAGTGAGAGATCAGATAGTATGCTAAAGACTTCACAGTTAGAATCAGTTTTTGTATGTGAGGGAAATATGAATAGAATCAATGTAAAGAATACGTTTAATATTTGTAGTGTATTAAACGGAGATGATGTATTTGATTATACTCAGTTCTTTTATAAGCCAGAAGATAAAATATACATATACTTTACTTCTGGTACTACAGGTGAGCCAAAATGCATTTTAGGAAAAAATATAAGCTTACTACACTTCATAAAATGGGAAATAAGAGAGTTTGAGTTAACAAAGGACTTTGTATTTAGTCAACTTACATCACAATGTCACGATCCATTTATGAGAGATGTATTTGTTCCTTTATGTATTGGAGCTAAAATATGCATACCTAAAGATAGAAGTTTAATATTAGATTCAGATAGTCTAACAAATTGGATAAATGATAAGCAAATAAGTTTAATACATTGTACACCAAGTCTGTTTAAGATATTCAATCATGATGATATAAAAGAAACTGACTATGAAAGTCTTAAATACATACTACTAGCAGGAGAGAGAGTACAGTCATGTGATATAGACAAGTGGTATGGTGTATTTGATAATAGAATAAACCTTATCAATTTATATGGTCCTACTGAGACAACACTAGCAAAGCTTTTTTATAGGATAAAAAAAGAAGATAGCAAAAGAGAAAATATACCTATAGGAAAGCCAATAAGTGGCGCTAAAGCAATAATCCTTGATAAAAATATGAAAATTTGTACTGAAGGGAAAACAGGTCAAATCTATATCAGAACACCATATAGAAGCTTTGGATATTTTAAAGACGAAGAAAAGACAAAAGAGAGATTCATTGTCAATCCATTTAACAATAATGATGAAGACTTAATATACAAAACTGGAGATTTAGGGAGATTGGACGCAAATGGTGATATATTGTTTGAAGGTAGAGTTGATAGGCAGATAAAAATCAGAGGTTTTAGAGTAGAGCTAAGAGGTATAGAAAACACATTGATGAATCATGAGCATATACAAAACGCAGTAGTGGTATATAAAAGTGTTCATAGCATAGAAAAATATATTTGTGTTTATATAGTAAAGTATAAAGACAGCAAAGCTACAGTGCAGAATGTGAAAGATTATCTGAAAACAAAGCTACCTAGCTATATGATACCATCTTATATTATGTTTTTAGATAAAATACCTATAAATAACAATGGTAAAGTTGATTATAGAAATCTACCAGATTTTATAGCAGAAGACAAGAGATACATGAGAGCACAAACACCATTAGAGAGGAAGCTACAGGAAATTTTTGAGCATGTGCTAGAAGTAAAGCAAATAAGCGTTGATATGGGATTTTTAGATATAGGGGGACATTCTCTAAATGCAATGAAAGTTATATCAAAAATTTACAGTGAGTTAGGTGTAAATATAAGCTTAAAAGAGATATTTGACAACCCGACAATACAGGAGCTTTCAAGAATTATAGTAAGCTATAAAAGTGAAGAGGTAAATGCTATAAAAACAGCAGAAAAAAGAGAATATTATCCTACATCTTCAGCTCAAAAAAGGATGTTTGTATTAAATAAAATAGGAAACAACTCTATAAATTATAATATGCCAATGGTATTTGAAATAGATGGAGAACTAGATAAAGATAAATGTCAAATTGCTATTAATCAGATTATAAAAAGGCATGAAATACTAAAAACAAGTTTTGGATTAGTTGATGGAGAGCCAGTTCAGATAATAAATGACAATATAAAATTAGCTGTAGATTATAAAGAAATAGAAGAAAGTAAAGTAAACGAGCTTATAAAAGGATTTATCGAACCATTTGATTTAAATATAGCGCCATTACTTAGAGTCAATATACTTAAAGTAAAAAGTGACAGATACTATTTACTAACAGATATGCACCATATTATTATGGATGGAATATCTAGAAGGATATTAGTATCTCAATTTTGCGAATTTTATCAAAGTTTATACAATGACGAGATACCAAAACTTCAATATAAAGATTATGCTATATGGCAAAACGAGTATATTAAAACAAATGAATATAAAAAACAAGAACACTACTGGATAGAAAAGTTCAATGGAGAAATTCCAGTACTAAATATTGCTACAGATTTTAAAAGACCAACGAAATTGAACGGTAAGGGAGATACAATAAGCTTTGAAATCAATAAAGATATTACAGCTTCATTAAATATACTTGCAAGGAGAAATAAATCAACTTTGTACATGGTACTGTTAAGTGTGTTTAACGTTTTATTATATAAATATACAAATAACCAAGATGTAATCATAGGAACACCTATTTCAGGAAGAGGTAAAGATAACCTAGATAATATGCTAGGTATGTTCGTAAATACATTAGCAATGCGAAATTTTCCTAGTGGTGATAAAACATTTGTTGATTTCTTATTAGAAGTTAGGAAGAATGCACTCAGTGATTTTGAAAATCAAGATTTTCAATTTGATGAACTTATAGAGAAGTTAAAATTAAAGAGAGATTTAAGTAGAAATCCTTTATTTGATGTGATGTTTGTATTACAAAACATGAAACAAAGGGACTTTCAGTTAGAAAACGTAGATATAAGACCATATAAGACAAGTAATAAATCATCTAAGTTTGATATATTGTTAAATGCAGTAGAAGATGATAATAGAATCCAATGTATGCTTGAGTTCAGGACTGATATTTTTAAACGAGATACAATGTATAGATTAATAGTTCACTTTAAGAACTTAATTAGAGATGTAGTACATAATCCAAACAAAAAATTAAAAGATATAAAGCTGATAAATCAACAAGAGTTTGAAATTATTCACGGTTTTAATACAAGAAGTGAAGTCTCATTAAAATGTATTCATGAAATATTTGAAAGCCAAGTTGAGAGTAAAGAAAAAGAAGTCGCAGTAGTAGATAATAACAGTCAAATAACATATGGCAAACTAAATTCTAAAGCAAATAGTTTGGCCAGATTATTAATATCAAAGGGAGTAAGGAAAAATACAGTAGTAGCAATGCTGATAGATAAGTCAATAGATGCAGTAATAGGAATTTTAGGGATATTAAAAGCAGGGGCAGGTGTGATGATTATAGATAAAGAATTACCTGAAAAGAGAGTTGCCCATATGCTAAAAGATTCAAAGGCTGTAATCCTTTTAACAAAAGAAAAAAGAGATGTTAGAGATATTAGGACTTTAGCGTTGAATGATGTTGATTTTAAAAAATATGATAGTAGCAATATAAGGATGGAATATAATGCGTTAGACTTATTGTATATGGTGTATACATCAGGAACTACAGGCTTACCAAAGGGAGTTATGGTAAACCATAGAACAATCGTTAATCTATTACACCATCAAAACACAAACACCAATATAGACTTTAAAAACAACAGAGTAGCACAGTTTGCATCATTGAGTTTTGATGTATGCTATCAAGAGTATTTTTCTACACTGTTGAATGGAGGAAAACTTTATGTAGTAGACAAGCATACAAAGAATGATATCAATAAATTTATGGAGTATTTAGGGAAAAATAAAATCCAGATAGCAATGCTACCAACAGCATATTTTAGGTTATTGTCTAATTACGATATGTATATTTACAAGATACCTGAGAGTTTAGAGCATATAATCGTTGCAGGTGAACGGTTAGTTATCACAGAGAAGATCATAAGCTTTTTAAGAGATAAAGGGATATACCTTCACAATCATTATGGCCCTAGCGAAACACATGTAGTCACAACTTATACTATAGATTATGAGAAACCTCTAGAAGTATTACCACCTATTGGAAGACCAGTTGTGAATACAAACATATTGATTTTGAATGAAAATGACAGTATCCAACCCATAGGTGTAGCAGGTGAGCTATGCGTAGCTGGTGACTTTTTGAGTAGGGGCTATACAAATAACAAAGAACTTATGAAACAGAAATTTGTCATCAATCCATATGACAAAAATCAAATGATGTATAAAACAGGAGATTTAGCTAGGTGGTTATGTGATGGAAATATTGAATATTTAGGGAGAATAGATAAGCAAGTTAAAATACGAGGATACAGAATAGAGCTAGGAGAAATAGAAAACATATTGGAAAAACACTCTAAAATAGACCAAGCAGTAGTTGTAGCAAAAGAAGATGACGATATGAACAAATTTTTGTGTGCATACATTATCAAGAAGAGTAATATTTCAAATAAAGAGATTAAGAGCTATTTGAATCAAAGATTACCAGAGTATATGATACCAGAGTACGTGATAGATATAGAGAGTATCCCTACAAATAAGAACGGTAAAATAGAGAAAAGTAAATTGCCAGAGCCATTAAAGAAAGTAAATGATAATGGTTTTATTATAGCTGAGACTGATATGGAGAAACAATTAGAAAAACTATGGCAAGAAGTACTAAAGACTGATAGCAAAATAAGTATAAACGATGATTTCTTTAAACTTGGAGGACATTCTTTGAGAGCTATAGCATTATCAGCTCAAATCTATGAGATACTTAATATAGAGATACCACTTACACAAATATTTAAAGCTCCCTCGCTAAAAGAAATGGCAGAATATCTAGAAGGAGCAACCCAAGATATATATAGACAACTTATTAGTACACCAAAAAAGGAGTATTATAAATTGTCATCTGCTCAACATAGGATGTATGTATTAAATCAATTACATAAAGATAGTACAGCATACAACATGCCTTTTGCAATCAAAATTAAAGGTGAATTAGACATAAATAAACTAGAGAATGTATTTAAAGAACTTATAAAAAGGCATGAAAGCTTTAGGACAAGTTTTTTTATAAAAGAGACACAGCCTATCCAAAAAATATATAAATCTGTGAACTTTAGAATAGAGTACAATGAATATGATAAAGAGCAAGAAGTCATGGACAGTTTTATTGAACCTTTTGATTTAAAGAAAGCGCCATTATTGAGAGTAAAAACAGTAAAACTACAAGATTCATACCTATTGCTAATAGATATGCACCATATCATAGCAGATGGTGTAAGTCTAAAAATACTGGTAGAAGAATTTACAAGGCTTTATAATGGGGATGATTTACCAAAGTTAGAGTATCAGTATAGAGATTACTCACATTGGCAAAACAAAGTGTTTGACTTAAATATGTTAAAAGCTCAAAAAGAATATTGGAATGAAGTTTATACTAAAGAAATACCGAAACTTAATCTTCATAGAGATTATAATAGAAAAATAGCTACAGAGAAAATAGGAGATAACTATAAATTTAGCATAAGTGGCGAACTGAAGAATAAATTAACTGAATTAGCTAATCAGAATAATTGCACATTATATATGGTGTTATTATCAGCGTACAGCATTTTACTACATAAATATTCGAATCAAAACGATATAATAATAGGTTCTCCTATATCAGGAAGACATAATGTAAAAGTACAGAATATTATAGGTATGTTTGTAAACACATTAGCACTAAGAAATTATCCAGATGGTAAAAAAACATATAGACGATACCTATCAGAAGTAAGAGAGAGTACATTAAAAGCATATGAAAATCAAGATTATCAATTAGAAGAGTTAGTAGATAAATTAAACCTAAAGAGATCGTATCATGAAAGCATATTATTTGATACTATGTTTACATTACAAAATATAGATTTTGAGGATATTAAGCTAAATGGCCTAGAGGTAGAGATTCAGGAATATGACAATAAAACAGCTAAGTTTGATATATGCTTAGATGCAGTAGAAGCAAAAGGGATTTATTTTATTATCCAATATGATAGTGGATTATTTAAAAGAGACACTATTATAAACATGAGTAATCATCTAGTGAATATAATAGACAATATATGCACGAACCAAGATATAAGAATAGAGGACATAGATGTACTAAGTGAACAAGATAAAAGCAGAATACTAGGGTTTAATCGCAAAGAAACTAAAGATGGTAGCACATTAATACATCAAGCATTTCAGAGACAAGTTAAATCTTATCCAAACAATATAGCACTTGTATACGAAGATGAATATTTGACATATTTACAGCTAAACAGAAAAGCAAATATATTAGCTAGAGAGTTACTAAAACAACATCAGATAGGTGATGTTGTTGGGATAATAACAGAGAAATCAATAAATATGATTGTGAGTGTATTATCAGTACTTAAAGCTGGGCTTACTTATGTACCAATAGACATTGATTATCCTATAAAAAGAATAAAGCACATATTAGATGAAATCAATATAAACACTGTGTTAATTAGTAATAAAGCAAAAAAGAGAATTAAGCTAGATTGTAAAATTGTTAATATAGATGAGTTTGAATACAGAGGAAAAGACAAAGACTTGGACAAATTGGTGCCAGATGATACTCCTGCATATATAATTTACACATCTGGAACAACAGGTAAGCCAAAAGGTATAGTTACAGAGCATAAAAGTGTCATGAACTATGTAAATGTATTCAATAGAAAATTTAGCCTTTGTGATAAAGACACAACACTTCAACAGGCATCATTTACATTTGATGGCTTTGTAGAAGAAGTATTTTCTATGTTATCTATTGGAGGAAAAATAGTCTTACCGAGAAATGAATATGTAAAGGATGTAAAAAAACTTAGAGAGCTAATAGTTAATAATGAAGTGAGCATACTTAGCTGTTCTCCATTGATATTAAGTCAACTAAATGAACTAGAAGATATGACGTGCGTGCATACATTTTTAAGTAGTAGCGACGTATTGAAGAGAGAGTATATTTTAAATATTATAAAATATTCAAAAGTATATAACATGTACGGTCCAACAGAGGCTACAGTTTGTACTACTTGTTATGAGTGTACAGATGAAGAACAAGAGAATATACCAATAGGAGCGCCCCTTGCAAATTATCAGGTGTATATATTAGATTCAAATTTAAGACAAGTACCAATAGGAGTAGCAGGAGAAATATTCATATCAGGAGTTGGAGTAGCAAGAGGGTATATAAACAATAATGAACTAACTAAAGAAAAATTCATAAATAATCCATTTGATAACCGATATAAAATGTACAAAACAGGAGATATAGGGTTGTGGAGATCAAATGGGATGATAGAGTATATAGGAAGAAAAGATTCTCAGGTAAAAATTAGAGGCTACAGAGTTGAGATAAATGAAATAGAAAATCAAATACTTGGTAGTAAGCTTGTAAAAGAAGTGTTCGTCCAAGCTAAGAAAGATGAAGATCAAAATTATCTATGTGCATATGTTACTACAGACCAAGAGATAACAGTAAAACAAATCAGAGAGTATTTAAAAGATAGATTACCAGAATATATGATACCGTCTTACTATATGACTAATGACAAAATGCCACTCACTTTAAATGGAAAAATAGATAAAAAAGCACTCCAAGAATTTGTAAGTTTACCAATGGGAGTAGAGTTTGAAAAACCAAGTAATGAAGTAGAAAAAAGGGTTGCAGAGTTGTTTCAGAGAGTATTAAAAATAAAAGAAGATATATCTATAAATGATAGTTTCTTTGATTTAGGCGGCAACTCACTAAAACTAGTAGAATTAGCAGCATGTGTAAACAATGAATTAGGTATACAAATACCACTAGCCACCATAATAGAGAATTTAAAGGTAAAAGAACTTGCACAATACCTAATCAGTGATTTCAAAAAAAATTCACAAGGTGAGTTTGTCATATTTAATGAAAACAGTAAAAACACTATATTTTATTTTCCACCAGTTACAGGTTTTGGATTGATATTTAATGACTTTGCAAAAGAAATGATATATAATAAATTGGTAGCATTTAACTTCATAGAGACAAAAGATAGAGTTAAAAAGTATATAAATATAATTAAACAAACTAAGCTAGAAGGCTCATATACCCTAGTTGGATATTGTATGGGAGGAAGGCTAGCATTTGAAGTAGCAAAAGAGTTAGAAAAACAAGGTGAAATAGTCAAGGAGTTGATTATACTAGACAGCTATAGACAGTTAGAAAAGCCTCTATATCTGAAATACGATGTTAGTGAGTATTCGGCAGAATTAGCTATTAGTATAGAGAAAGACAGGCGATACGAGTTCTTTAAAGATGACATCATAGCAAAAGCAAGAGCTTATTATCAACATAGCATAGAGTTGATAGATGGCGGAGTGATAGATGCAGATATATATTTAGTGACATCTGAAGAAGCGACTAAAGAAGAGATAGATATGAAAGGTTGGAGAGATGCTACAAGAGGTAACTATGTGGTGTATGAAGGTAAAGGAAGCCATAACGAAATGATAAATAAACTCAATGCAAATCTTATAACAGATATAATAAATAGAAAGTAGGAGCGATGATGAATAAAGTAAAGTTGTTTTGCATTCCGTATGCAGGGGGGTCAGCAAATATATATAAAACATGGAATGAGTATTTTGGTGATAATGTAGAAATAAATCCTTTAGAATTACCAGGGAGAGGTCGCAAATTTGGAGAAGAACTTTGCGATGAACTAAGAAGCATAGCAATTGATTTTTATCACGAAATAAAGCATAAGCTAAATAGCCCATATATTATTTTTGGACATAGCATGGGAGCTACAATAGCTCATGAACTAGTACATTATATATCAAAGCAGGATATATTACTTCCAGAGTATCTTATAGTATCTGGAAGAAAGAACCCATTAGAAGAAAGAATAGATTTTATAGCTGATTTACCAGAAGATGAATTTAAACTCAAAATAAAGAGTAAAGGTGGAACACCAAAACAATTTTTTGAGAACACTGAGTTATTGGAGTTATTTTTACCAATACTAAGAAATGATTTTAGGTCAGTAGAAAAGTATAAGTATGACCACCTTACTAAATTAGATACAAAATTAGTAGCGCTTTATGGGAGTGATGAGGATATAAGTAGCGAGGATATAAATAAATGGGCAAAATTCACAACAAGTGAGTTTGATGCATTTGAAATAGAAGGAGATCACTTTTTTATAAATCAAAACACCAAGCAAGTAGCATCGGTTATAGACAAATTAGTTAATGGTCTAAGGAAGAGGAAATTAGGATAGGACCTCTATATTTACATAATGGCTAAAAAATGATTAATTGAACCACATGGTTTAATTAAGAAAAATTATAATTTTTCACAGAACCGATAAAAGATAAAGGAGTGTAAGTTATCATGAAAAGATACAATCTAACACACCCACAAAAGAGAATTTGGTATACTCATAAGCTGTATGAGGGAATACCCCTCAATAATATAGGGGGTAGCCTTGCAATATATGAAAATCTAGATGTAGAAGCTATGAAACGGGCTATTAATAAAGTAATACAAATAAATGATGCAATTAGGTTGAGGATAGTAGAAGAGGATGATATAAAACAGTATGTAGCAAAATACGAATACGAGTACATTAATTATGTTGATTTCACGAAAGAAGAAAGTCCACTAGATTCGTACAAATCGTGGGTAAACAGTATATATAAGGCACCATATATACTAGAAAACAATCCGTTATATTATTTTGCAGTATACAAAATAAGTGATAAACAGATGGGTGTACTAGTAAAATTACACCACATAATAGCAGATGGATACGCTAACTATATGATAATAAAAAAACAGTTAATAGATATATATAATAGCATTGTAGATAGCAATAATTATGAAACAAAAGCAATGTCGTATATAGATTTTATTGAAAAAGAAGATCAATATATAAATAGTGATAAGTTTCTTAAAAACAAAGCGTTTTGGGATAGCAAAATAAAAAATATATCAGAGGAATTTTTACAGAAGATTTCAAGAAATGTAAAAGCAAATAGATTAGAGTTACCTTTAGGAGATATAGAAAACAAAGTATTAAAGAACTTTATTGATAATAAATATTCGTTACTTGAAGTGTTTACTGGATTACTTGGAATATATCTATATAAAACTACCAATAAAGAAGTTATAACGATTGGAATGCCTGTACTCAATAGGTCTGGGTTTAAAGATAAAAGCACAGTGGGTATGTTCGTAAGTACCATGCCATTTATCTTTAGAGTAGATAAAACTTTGTCTTTTAGTGATTACTTGATTCAAATAAGAAAAGAATTAAAGAGACATTTTAGAAATCAAAAATATCCTTATGATATTATGGTGAAAGATAGTAAAATCACTGAACATGGCTATGATGGATTGTTTAATATCAGCCTAAATTATTATAATATCTTGCAAGAAGAATCAATGGATGGATTGAAGTTTAAATTACTAGAAGCATTTAATGGATATCAGGCATATGACATGCAAATAATAATTAAACAGTATGAAAATATAAGTATATGTGTTGATTACAAAGTAGATAAATACAAAAAATCATATATAAAAGAGATGTTTAGTGTACTAACATACATATTAGAGCAAGTAGATAATGATAATTTAAATATAAGAGATATAAAACTAGTAAATGATGAAAGCAAATTTATAAAACTCACAAAAAGTTCATATCCAAAAGAAAAGTCAATAATAAAACTCTTTGAAGAACAAACATTAAAAACACCTCATAGCACAGCAATAATAGATAAAGAAAGAACTTTAAATTACAAAGAACTAAATCAAAAAGCAAGCAAAATAGCTAGCTATCTATCAAGTAAAGGTATTAAAAAAAGAGATGTTATCGTTATAATGGGAAGACATCAAGCAGAGCTAATAGTATCTATTTTAGGAGTATTAAAACTTGGAGCAGTTTATTTACCAATAGATTATAACTATCCTATAGAGAGAATAAAATACATGATAGCAGATTCAGGGGCAAAGCTTATATTATCTAATGTAGACACAGATAAGAATTTTGGGATAGACGCTATAGATATAAAGGAGATTTTGAAGAATCAGCCTAATAAAGATTTTAATACAGATACTACATCAAAAGATTTAGCCTATATTATTTATACATCAGGTACTACAGGCAAGCCTAAAGGAGTAATGATAAATAATCAAAGCTTAATAAACTATATAACATTTGCAGCTAAAAACTATTTAGATAAAGATAAAAAAGAAGTATTTGCATTTTATTCTTCTATAGCATTTGATTTAACTATCACATCGTTGTTTACTCCGTTAATATCTGGTAACCAGATAGCTGTATATGATGAATTAGATAACGAATATTCTTTATTAAAAATATTTGAAGATAAAATAGCAACAGTCATAAAACTTACTCCGTCACATTTAGCTATAGTGAATATATATGATATAAAAAGCTCCTCAATTAAAAAGATGATAGTTGGTGGAGAAGATTTAAAGTCAGATTTAGCCCATCAAATAAGTGAAAAATTTGATCATAAAATAGAAATATACAATGAATATGGTCCTACAGAAGCTACAGTAGGATGTATGATCTATAAATATAAACAAGAAGATAAGGCAGATTCTGTTCCTATAGGGACAGCTATTGATAATGTTAATGTGTATGTACTTAATGAAGAGTTAAATATAGTGCCAAAAGGAGTAGTAGGTCAAATATATGTGTCAGGAGATTGTTTATCTAGTGGATATTTAAACAAGCCTCTTATAACACGAGATAGATTTATTGACAGTCCATTTGAAAAGGGGAAACTGTTATATAAGACTGGAGATTTAGCTAAGTATCTAGAGGATGGTAACATTATTTATAGTAAAAGAATAGACAACCAGGTAAAGCTTAGAGGATTCAGAATAGAATTAGAGGAAATACAGCAGTGTTTAATGCAAAATAAAAACATTAAGCAGGCTATAGCATTAATAATAAATAATAATATAACAGCTTTCGTGGTTGCTGATGACTATAATGATACAGAAATCATAAAAACTCTCAAAGAATATATACCAGAATATATGATACCTAAGCAGATAATAAATCTTGAGAGTTTACCGTTAACTATTAATGGAAAAATAGATACAAAGGCATTAACTAAATATAATATAAAGTCTTTATCTGATGCAAATATTTCATACAATAGTAATCTAGAAAAAACGCTTTTAGACATTATAAAAGAAATAATGGATATAGAAGTTACTATAGAAGATAATTACTACCAGATTGGTGGAGATTCAATAAAAGCAATACAAATCTCCTCAAAATTAAGAGCAAGAGGATATAGTTTAAGGCCAAAAGATATGCTTGAAAATGGTTTGATAAAAGACATAGCACTAAAAATAAAGCCTCTAAATGAAGAAATATATATAGAGCAGGGATTGGCTAGAGGAAAAGTAGAAAAAACCCCGATATTACATTGGTTTTTCAATAATAAATTTGAAGATATAAATCATTACAATCAGATTCTAGCTGTAAGGCTAGATAAGCCTCAAAGCAATGATAAAATAATAAAAGTAATCAAAGAAATAATAAAAACTCATGATTCATTTAGGATAAATTATGATAAACATAGAGATTCACTTTATTATAACAACAATGTAATAGATGATGATATGGTGTATCAATACAATATGGTACATATGCCTAGTAGCAATCATTCCAATGAAATAAATAAGAGGATAAATGGTTTAAACTCTAGTTTTAATATTGAAAAAGGTGCATTAATTAGAGTCGGAGTTTTTGATATAAAAGAGAATGAACAAATTGTGTATTTTATAGTTCATCATATGGCAATAGATGGG
Organism: Clostridiaceae bacterium M8S5; assembly: GCA_029227815.1. Classification (GTDB taxonomy): domain Bacteria; phylum Bacillota; class Clostridia; order Tissierellales; family MCWD3; genus Abyssisolibacter. Next base: position 1,191,196 of record CP118523.1, read on the forward strand.
GTGTCGTTTAGAATATTAATAGAAGATTTTTTTGATGGGCTTAATCAACTAAATACTAAACAAACAGTCAAGTTACCTAGCAAGACTCATTCATATCAAAGATGGGCAAAGGAGCTAATAAGGTACAAAGATAACCAGATTAACGAGAATCTTGAATATTGGAAAGATATAAAGATAGAAAAACCACAAAACTACCATAAACAAATAGTAAATAGTGTGCAGAGAGTTTATGACAACATAAAAACAAAGGATTTAATAGAAGGAACAAGCGACATATATTCAATGAATGTAAAAGAGGTGTTAATATCAGCACTAGTTATGGCATTAGCAAAAAAGGATCAGAAAGATGAGGTATTAATAGAGCTAGAAGGGCATGGTAGAGAAGATATAGAAGAATTAGATATCTCAAGAACTATAGGATGGTTCACTACTATGTATCCAGTGTGTTTTAAAATGAAGCAAAGTAGCATAAAAGACGCGCTCAGATCTTTAAAAGAACAAATAAGAAGTATACCTAAAAACGGATTTGATTATAGCATAAATAGATACTTAACAGAAAATGAAGTAGATAATAATAGATGTACCAGACTTAACTATCTAGGTGATTTTGATAACGAGTTAAAAGAGTTTGATGTTTATGATTGGGGATTAAGTATAAGTGATAATAATCATTTAACGTCAATGATGGATGTAGACATAATAAAAATCAATGGAGAGCTACAAATAAAAATGACCTTTAATAGTGAAGAAATAACATCTCAGCAAGCTGATAAATTACTAAATAATTATATTTTAAAGCTTGATGAGATATCAAAAGAATGTAAAGATAAAGACACGCGAGAATTCACACCATCAGATTTCGATTCTGTAGACATATCTCAAGATGATTTAGATTTATTGTTTAGTGATGCAGATTAGGGAGTATTTAAAAAGTCATCTAAAGTAACTACGTCAGTAACAATTTGCTATATATATGACACATATTTAGAGAGGTAAGTATAGATGAGAAAAATAGAGGTACATTTAGTTAAAATCAATGATGATATAGACTATAATATAATAAACACATTAGTCAAATTAGTATCTAAAGAAAAAGCAAATAAAATATACAAATACAAGTTTAAGAAAGATCAGATAAGATCAGTGGCAGCAGATGTACTAATAAGGGATATCATTAGTAACAAATTAGATATCAAAAATACCGATATAGAATTTGGATACAATAAATATTCAAAGCCATTTCCTAAAAACTTAGACTTACATTTTAATATTTCTCATTCAGGAGATTATGTAGTAGGGTTAGTAGATAAAGAGCCTGTTGGAATTGACATAGAGTTAATAAAGCCACTTAAAGATAAGATGTCTATAGCTAAATCGTTTTTTAGCGTAGATGAATTTAAATGGCTAGAAAATAAAACTGAAGGAAAAAGATTAAAAGAATTTTATAAAATATGGACTGCAAAAGAGAGCTATGTAAAACTCCTTGGAATCGGTCTATCTAAAAAATCAAAATCATTTACAACACATTTCTCAGATGTGATAACTATATATGATGAAGAAAATCATAAAGAAAGTTACTGTTATCAAAAATTGATAGAAGATAAGTATTACTTAACAGTATGCTTACAAAAAAAAGTAGATAATATTGAATTTAAGACAAGCAACCTACTTGACAAATATATGAAATATAGTAAACTAAAGTAAAAGGAACTATTTGTACTAACAAAATTTAAGGCAAAGGTGATTAAATGAATGATAGTTTAATATTAAAAATAAGTAATGCTTTAGAACACATGAATGCAAATAGTAGGAACTTATCATCTTTGAAAAAATGGACAAAAAAACTTAGAGACATAAATCAGTCACTAAATAACACAAAGCTTTATGATGAGATAAATGATGTGATTTCATCATGTGAAGAAGCTATAGCAACAAAAGACGTATATGTAAGAGAGGGCATAATATCTACTCAATATAAAAAAACAAAAGCTATAATGAAATCTATTTTGCAAGATGAGTTATCTAAACTTCAAAGAGAATTAGAAGAAAGGAATATTGAAGATTTTTGTATTGAGAAAAACAATGGGTATGAGGTAATATTAAAAGGAAGCTTTGATTTATCATATTATCATGAACTTGAGATTATATTTAAAGATGTACAGTTTATGATATGTCCTTGTCAGATTTTTAGCGTAAACAACCTCAGATTAGCAACAAAGGAAGAAATAAAAAATATAACGAATGTTTCAGAAGGATACGAAACCCAAGGTTTTGTGATAGTATTAGAGCATACGTTATGGAATGAAAAATACTTTATAATAGCCAATGAGGTTAAAACTAAATGGAAGACAGTAAAGTACTATAATTGATATTAAAGTTGTATAAAAATGGAGGTTGCCTATATCGTACCTCCATTATTTAATGGTTGTTAAGAAGAGAGGTCTCAAAAAGTGACATTCTAGTGTTAATGTGTTTTTATGTTGGCTTTTATAAAACCATAAGTAAGCCTTGACACTTATATAGAATTGTATTATTATTTAGTCAAGGTACGTACCACAGTACAACAATAATAGTTAGTTATAGATGAGGTGTTATAATGCCAGAGATTATAAAAGGTGATAGAGTTCCTTTATATTATCAACTTATGGATATTATTATAGATGATATAAATAACGGAAAATATAAAGAAAATGACAAACTGCCATCAGAAAGAGAACTGTGTCAAGTATATGATATTTCTCGTGCTACTGTAAGGCAAACCATATTAGAGCTAGAAAAAGAAGGATATGTATACAAACAACATGGTAAAGGGACTTTTGTGTCAGGAGAAAGGTTCAAGCAAGATTTATTAAAAATATATAGTTTTACTGAAGAGATGAAAAAGCTTGGCAAAAAACCTTTTACAAAAGTGTTAGATTTTGCAGTAGTAAGGCTAAACGAGAGAATGGCCAATAAGATGAATATGAAAGAAGGAAGTAAAGTATATAAGATAAAGAGATTAAGGCTTGCTGGAGAAAAGCCTATGATGGTAGAAACGAGCTATATACCATATGATAGATTTATGGGATTAAAGAAAGAAGACTTAGAACAAGAAGCTATGTACGATATATTTATAAAAAGATATAATGCAGTATTTACTAAGGCAGAAGAGAGTTTTAGACCAGTGTTAACTAGAGAAGAAGAAGCTAAACTTTTGAAAAATGTAGTGGATTCGCCTAGTATGATGGTAGAGAGAATAACTTTTGAGGGGAATAATATCATAGAGTACACAGTAAGTATAGCAAGAGGGGATAAATTTAAATATAGAGTAGTGTTAGAAAAATAAATTAACATTGACATATAATAAGAACTAGGGTAAAATTAAAACAACTGATACGTACCACATGACAACATGACAGTAAGTTTGACAAAAAATGAGTAATCTAAGTAAAAACAATAATATGTATTTTTTTAATCAAACTCATAATGACCACATGATGACATAATCATCACTTAAGGAGGAAATGAAATGGAGTTTATAGGATATTCTGATAATAAATTAGACAAATTGGGTGCTAAAATAACTGCGTGTGAGATTTGTAATCAGCCTCAAATATGGAGAGATACATTTCAGAAAATAAAAGACAACAAAAGTATCATAAAAAAATTTTTAGACAGAGCACTTGAGCATAAAGATACTAGAATAATTTTAACAGGGGCTGGGAGTTCAGCGTTTGTTGGAGAAAGTGTAGCATTGTATTTAAATAGCGTATTAGATTATAAAGTAGAAACTATCGAATCAACAGATATTGTATCACATCCAGAGTATTATTTAAAAAAGGATGTACCAACGCTATTAATATCTTGTGCAAGGTCTGGTAATAGTCCAGAAAGTGTAGCAACAGCTAAATTAGCAGAACAAATAATTGACAATCTATACCACTTAGCACTTACTTGTAATGAAGAAGGTGAATTAGCTAAATTCTGCAACAGCAAGAATGATTTAGTTTTATTGATGCCAGAGGAATCTAATGACAAAGGTTTTGCGATGACAGGTAGTTTTACAGCAATGGTATTAGCAAGTTTGCTAATATTTAATTTAGAAAAGCTAGATATATTTAAAGAACATATAAATAGGGTAGCAGATCTAGGAGATAGGATACTAAATGATAGTGTGGATATATTAAAAGAATTATCTATGCAAGATGTTGATAGAATAGTGTATTTGGGCTCAGGTGGAATGAAAGGGTTAGCAAGAGAATCAGCACTAAAAGTGCTAGAGTTAACAAGTGGACAGATAGCTACAACATATGATTCATGTTTAGGATTTAGACATGGTCCAAAATCAATCGTAAATGATAAAACACTATTGATAATATATTTATCAAACGATAGCTATGCAAGAAAATATGAAATGGATTTTCTAGAGGAGATATCTAATCAAAAAGGTGATCACAAAATCCTGTCTATAACAGGATATGAAGATGATGTAGTCAGAAACAATAGTGACTATTATATAAGCATAGATAGTGACAAAAAAGAATATGAAGACGACATATTTTTACTGTTTGACTATATATTGAATGCTCAGATGCTAGCTGTGTATCAAAGTATAAAACTTGGTGTTAAGGCGGATGATCCAAGTCCAAGTGGGAACGTTAATAGAGTAGTTAAAGGTGTTATAATACATGAATACAAGTAATTTGGTGATAATATAATATATTACAAAGTCTAATAAAATTAAAGAGAGGTGTTAAATATGCCAAACATATTATGGACAAGAGTCGACAATAGACTGGTACACGGACAAGTAGGAGTAACATGGGTAAACTGGTTAGGAGCTAATTTAATAGTAGTGGCAAATGATGAAGTTGCAGAAGATGAAGTACAGCAAAGCTTAATGGACATGGTTGTTCCAAGTACAGTAGGTACAAGATATTTTACTATTCAAAAAACGATTGATGTAATCCATAAAGCATCAGATGCGCAAAAGATTTTTATAGTTTGTAAAAATCCACAAGATGTTTTAAGGTTAGTAAAAGGTGGGGTACCAATAGACAAAGTAAATATTGGAAACATGCATTACTCAGAGGGAAAAAAGCAAATATCACCAACAGTTTCAGTAGATGAAAATGATATAAATACGTTAAAAGAATTGGATAAACTTGGGGTAAAACTAGATTTAAGAGGAGTACCAGAAGACAAAGGCGTAAACTTGATTGAATTGTTATAGAAGTAATATTGTTTAGTACATTATTACTTCTGTAGAAAGAATGTCAAATAAGACATTCTAATATAAAAAAGTGAGGTGTAATTATGTTAATTAAAGCACTTTTAGTTGCCTTGTGGGCAGGTATAACAGGTATTGACTTATTTAATGGTCTAACTCATATTCACCGACCTGTTGTTACAGGAGTAGTAGTAGGAATTATATTAGGTGATATGAAAACAGGTTTAATTGCAGGAGGTATGCTAGAGTTAGTATGGATGGGTATGGTTCCACTAGCAGGTGCACAGCCACCAAATGTAGTTATAGGTGGTATCATCGGGACATCGTTTGCAATATTGTCTAAGCAAGAGCCAAATGTAGCAGTTAGTATAGCAGTACCATTTGCGTTAGCAGCTCAAGCAGGTATCACATTACTGTTTACAGCTTTTTCACCAGTAATGCATACAGCAGATAATTATGCAAAGAATGCCAATGGAAAGGGTATAGATAGAATCAACTATCTAGGTATAACGATATTATTTATAAGTTATTTTATATGTGCATTCTTACCAGTATATTTTGGAGCAGAGAAAGCAACAGATATAGTAAATCTATTGCCTGCAACATTTATTGAAGGGTTAAAAGTAGCTGGCGGTATGATGCCTGCAATCGGTTTTGCAATATTACTTAAAATAATGTTAAAGAAAGAATATGTTGCTTTCTTGATAGTTGGATTTATTTTAGTTACATTCTTAAAACTTTCAATTCTGGCAGTAGCTTTACTAGCAACAGCAATAGCATTATATGACTATTATCAAAACAAACCTAATGGACCTAAAGCTGGTAATAAGGAGGTTAGAACAGATGGCATCTAATACTTATGTAGATAGTTCAAAGAATAAAGTTATAACTAAAAGAGATCTTAACAAGATGGCGTGGAGATCTTTATTATTACAAGCATCATTTAATTATGAGAGAATGCAAGCAGCAGGATGGTTATATAGTATATTACCAGGACTTAAAAAGATTCATAAAGATAAAAAAGATTTATCATCCTCAATGCAAGCACATATGGAATTTTTCAATACACACCCATTTTTAGTTACATTTATTATGGGTATAGTAATAGCAATGGAAGAAGCAAAAGAGAGTGTTGACAGTATAAGAGGTATAAAAATTGCAACAATGGGACCATTAGGTGGTATAGGGGATGCACTATTTTGGTTGACATTACTACCAATAGCAGCAGGTATTGGAGCGTCATTGGCAATAGATGGAAATGTAGCTGGGCCAATAATATTTTTATTAATATTTAATATATTCCACTTTGGAATTAGATTTGGTTTAATGCATTATGGCTATAAAACAGGAGTTGGAGCAATAGCAAAACTTAAAGAGGGTACAAAGCACGTTTCACATGGTGCATCAATTATAGGTATATCAGTAGTAGGAGCTTTAATAGCTTCATACATTAGCCTTAGCACACCTTTAGTAATAAAAGCAGGTAAAGCATCAGTAGCCTTGCAAGCTGATGTATTAGACAAAGTAATGCCGAAGATGCTACCATTTGCTTACACAATGTTAATGTATTATTTAATCAAGAAAGGATTATCACCAGTTAAACTTATAGGACTTACAATAGTAATAGGAGTTATAGGTAAATATTTAAGTATATTATAAGCTATTTAGGGAAATTAGATTAGTATAGAGTATTACGCTAATATGTGCGCTCATCTTACGTGTTACAATTATACTAATTTATATGCCCTTGGGGCTACTTAGGAAATAAAATTTCTGAGTAAGCCCTTTAAAATTATAGAAATAGGAGAGTAAATATGTTAGGGATAATTATATGTGGACATGGTAACTTTGCAACAGGCATTAAATCTTCACTAGAACTAGTAGTAGGAAAACAAAACTATTTAGAAGCAGTAGATTTTATTAAATCAGATTCATTAGAGAACTTAGAAAATAAGATAGTAAGTAGCATGGACAAAATGGATGTAAACGGATACTTGTTTTATACAGATTTACCAGGAGGTTCTCCATTTAAAAAATGTGTAGAAATATCATTAAAAAACAGTAATTCGGAGGTGGTAGCAGGTACAAATATACCTATGATATTGGATATTATTTTTGAAAGAGATAATGTTGATGCAAATAGCTTAATGAAAAAAAGTATAGAGGTTGGAAAAGAGCAAATAGTTACATTTAAGCTGAATAAAAAGAATAAACAGATTGATGAAGATGGGATATAGGATGCTTAATAAATATCAGTAACCACAAGACCCACAAAGATAATGTAAAGAATATATGAGCAATCAATAAAGTAACAAAGAAGCATATCCGTTTTTCTGGAGAAGCGACTTTAGAGTGCTTATTTCTACAACACTTTAATATTAATCATTAGAAATAAGGACTATACTAAGCAGTAAGAAATTAGGATAGGCTTCTACCAATAGGTAGTGAGTAACCAAAACTATACGTTTTTATCTCACAAAGCATTACCCAAAAGAGAGATTTCATTAAGTTTTAAGTCAATAAAAAGGAGTGAGAAGAGTATGTATTTAGTATCAACACGACAAATGTTATTAGATGCACAAAAGCATGGATACGCTGTGCCAGCATTCAATATACACAATCTAGAAACAGTACAAGCAGTAATAGAAGTAGCAAATGAGATGAAATCACCAATAATATTAGCTGCAACACCTGGTACAATAAAGTATGCAGGAAGAGAGTATTTACAAGACATTTTGGAAGTTGCAGCAAAGAACTCCAAAATACCAGTATCATTTCATTTAGATCATCATGAAGAGTTTGATGACATTAAAAGATCAATAGATATAGGATGCAAATCAGTAATGATAGACGCATCAAAACATTCATTTAAAGATAATATAAGATTAGTTAAGCAAGTTGTAGATTATGCACATAGATTTGACGTAACAGTAGAGGCAGAGCTCGGTAAGCTAGTTGGGCAGGAAGACAATATAGTAGTAAGCGAAAAATCGAGCGAATTAACAGATCCTAAGTTAGCAAGAGAATTTGTGTACAAAACAGAGATAGATTCGCTTGCAGTAGCTATAGGAACTGCACATGGATTGTATAAATCAGAGCCTAAGCTTGACTATGAAAGATTAACAGCTATAAATAATGAAGTAAATGTACCATTAGTACTACATGGAGCTTCAGGAGTGCCTACTGAAAGTGTAAAGAAATGCATAAGATTAGGGATATGTAAAGTAAATATAGCAACAGAGCTAAAGATACCATTTGCAAATGCAATAAAAGAGTATTTTAAAGACCATCCAGATGCCAGTGATCCAAGAAAATATCTAATACCAGCAAAAGAAGCGATGAAAGAGATTGTAAGAGAAAAAATAATCATGTGTGGTAGCAATGACAGAGGGTAATATGATTACAACAATAACGCTAAATGCGTCAATAGATAGGAACTATGTATTAGATGAATTTACAGTAGATAAAATATTTAGATGTGAAGATTTTAGTGTAGTACCTGGTGGTAAAGGGATAAATGTATCAAAGGTGCTATCACAGCTAGGAGAAAAGGTATGTTGCTTAGGATTCATTGGAGGGTATACAGGGACATTTATAAAAAAAGAGTTAGAAAAACAAGATATAACTACTAAGTTTACTACTATAGATGAAGAATCTAGAACATGTATTAGTATAGTATCATCCGATGGAAGTCAAACGGAGATATTAGAGAGAGGTCCAAAGGTAAATGAAAGAGAGTTAGAGAGTTTTTTATCAACGTATGATAAAATTCTAGATAAATCAAGTATAGTAGTTGCGTCTGGGAGTATTGCGCAAGGAATAAATACAGAAATATATTATGATTTGATAAATAAAGCAAAAAATAAAGGAGTAAAGTTTATACTTGATACAAGTTCAAAATATCTTATCAAAGGTATAAAAGCAAAACCTTACTTGATAAAACCTAATAAAGAAGAGCTTGAAGATATCACGGCCACAATCATAAATAACGAGTATGATATAATTAAAGCTAGTAATAAGTTAATAGAAATGGGAGCAGACAATGTAGCTGTATCATTGGGCAAAGAAGGTATGATGTATATAAATAGAGAATACACATATAAGGTTATAATACCAAAAGCAGAGGTTATAAACCCAGTAGGTTCGGGTGATAGCACAGTTGCAGGATTTGTGTACGCATTAGCAAATAATTATAATATAGAGAACTCATTAAAGCTAGCTAATGCTTGTGGTATATCTAACGCTATGAACAAAGAAACTGGCAAAATTAATTCAAAAGTAGTCGAAACATTAATTGGCAAAATAAAAGTGGAGCGTTATAAAAATAACTCTGGGAGGGAGATAAATGAAATTAGTGATTTTTGATATGGATGGAGTAATAATAGATTCAGAGCATATCTACAGTAAATTAGATGAAGAAATATATAAGGAACTTGGCATAAATGTAGAAAAAGCACAGAGAGAATCATTTGTAGGTAAAACTAGCCTAGATGTATGGTCAGATTTACACAAGCGACATTCTTTACATGATAGGATAACAGTGAATGAGCTAATCTTAAAGCAGAGAAAAAAGTATCTTGAAGGCTTAGAAAAAAATGGAGTAAAAATGGTAGACGGAATACTCGATTGGATGAAATACTTTAAAGATAATGATATAACTATGATAATAGCATCATCATCTCCAGAATCAGTTATAAGTTATGTTATAGATAAATTTGGACTAGATAAATATATTGATGGTTTTATCAATGGAGATGAAGTAGAAAATGGAAAACCAGATCCAGAGATATTCTTAAGAGCAGCAGATAAATTTGGGTGTGGATATGAAGAGTGTTTAGTAATAGAAGATTCGTCAAATGGAGTAAAAGCTGCCAAAATGGCTGGTATGAAATGTATTGGATATAAGAATGTAAATTCAGGTAATCAAGATTTGAGTAGTGCAGATTATATTTTTTCAGAATTTAACTCAGAGAATCTAGCCAAAATTATTTAAGCCTTAATCAAAGGAGAACCGTATGAAATACTATATTAAAGCAAGCGAGATATACAGTGAAGAAAAGATACTAAAAAACAACAATCTATTAATAGAAGATACAGTAATAAAGAGTATAAACTATAGCATTACTGAAGATATAGAGATAATAGATTTGACGCAATATAAAGTTCTTCCGGGATTAATTGATATGCATATTCATGGAGTAAATAACTATGATACAATGGATTCTACCTATGAGTCATTAAACGAGATATCAAAATATTTGACGAGAAAAGGAGTAACAGCTTTTTTACCTACGACCATGACAGTCAAATGGGAAGATATATTGTATGCAGTAGATAATATAAATAAAGCTATAAAGCAGGGTGTAGAAGGTGCGAATATATTAGGAGCATATATAGAAGGACCATATATCACAAAAGAGCATAAAGGAGCACAGCCAAAGGAATATATCAGAGAGTTAAATATAAATGATTTAAAAGAACTAATATATAAATCAGATGAGACAATCAAAGTTCTAACAATAGCACCAGAAAAAGAAGGAGCAGAAAGAGCAATAGAGTACCTAACTCAAAGAAATATACAAGTATCAATGGGTCATACAAATGCTACATTTGAGCAAACAGAGCAAGCAATAAAGAGTGGGGCGAAGATAGGAGTACATACATTTAATGGTATGAGAGGATTGCACCATAGAGAGCCTGGTGTAGTAGGGGCGATACTATCAATAGACGATGTGTACGCAGAATTAATAGCTGATACAATTCATGTTCACCCACAGGTAATGAAGATATTAGTAAAGTGTAAAAGTGCAGATAAAATATGTTTAATCACTGATAGTATGAGAGCATCAGGATTAAAAGATGGAGAATATATACTAGGCGGACAAAAGGTAATAGTAAAAGATTCTATACCAAGGTTAAAAAGTGGTTCGCTAGCGGGAAGTACACTTAATCTAATAAATGGAGTAAAAAACATGATAATTCATGTAGGAGTTAATCCTTTAGATGCAGTGCATATGGCATCATTAGTACCAGCTAAAATACTAAAAATGGATGATAAGATTGGAAGTATAAAAGAAAACAAAAAAGCAAACTTCACAGTAATAGACGATGATTTTAATGTTGTGATGACTATTATAGAAGGTGAAATAGTGTATAAAAAATTATAGATGAAAGAGCACATGTTTTATAGTAACCAATAACATGTGCTTTTAATTCTGACTAAATTTCTTTTTTATTCATAATAACTATAGAGCTAATCAAAAACATAGATATTAAAATTATAGTTACCATGATATTGTATTTAAGGTCGTGTATTAAATATTGTTTTTCAAGTATAGCTACATTAACAGAGGATAAAACAGCAGGATTAAAGAGCTTGACAGATGGAACAATATTTGTAACCATCATAAGAACTACAAATCCAGCTGTAAAAAATAAACTACCATAATTATTACCAAATATCACGCCTCCAAGAATTAAAGTAGCTATTAGTAGAACTCCAAATATCCATAAGCAGAAAGTTGAAAAGGCTAAATTAGTTATATCACACCTTCCAAAAAAATTAAGAGTATATCCATAACATATAGTAAAACTTAAGATATAAGAAAAGGTCCATAGTAATACTGCCATTGTAAACTTTGATAATATTACAGTGCTACGTTTTAGTCCTTTAGTTAATAAATTTATAAGAGTGCCATTTTTAAGCTCGTTAGAAATCAATCCACTAAACAATATGATAATAGCAATTATACCTATTTGAGATGTATTCTTAAAAAATTGAGACCAAGAATCTAAAACTGTAGGGTTATTAATAGAGATGTTAATATTCTCAGGTAAAAAATTATTAACTATTTCAGGCATAATTTTTGCTATTATAGGACTAACAATACCCACAAATGTAAATAAACTAAGTAGTATTAAGAGCTTAAAGGTGCGTACGTATTCATAAAATTCTTTTTTGATAAAAGTAACGTAAGCTATCATTGAATCACCTCCATGTACAAGTCTTCTAGAGTTTGGTCAAGGATGTGAAAATTTCTTGGTATAATTGATTTTTCTTTTAATTTAGAAAGTGCGATATATGCTAATTCCTGCATATTGCTAGTTTGTAGTAATATAGTATTATCAAATTCCTTTATATTAGCTGAGAGGCCATCTAAGTTTAAACAACTCACAAAAACATTCAAATCATTAATAGAATTGAAAACGATTTTCAATCTATTTGTTGAATTTTCCGATTTAATATTAGAAAGTTTGCCAGATTTAACAATTACACCATCATGTAAAATAGCTATTTCATCACATATTTGCTCAACATCAGATAAAATATGAGTAGAAAATATCACAGTTATATTACTTGATACTTGCCTTAAAATATTAAGGATTTCGTTACGTCCTACAGGATCAAGAGCAGATGTAGGCTCATCACAGATTAATAATTGGGGATTATTAAGCAATGCTTGAGCGATGCCTAATCTTTGTTTCATACCTCTTGAATAGCTAGATATGGGTTTTTTTATACCATCGAGGCCTACAAGTTTTAATAACTCTTTACTCCTTAGTTCTATAGATTTATTAGTCATTCCAGTAATCTTTCCACATATGCTTAAGTATTCAGTTGACTTCATATACCCATAAAACTTTGGAACATCTGGCAAATAACCGATATATTTATTAGTATCATTTTGACCGTAAACAACTTTTTCTCCACATACCTCAATACAACCAGAAGTCGGTTTTAACAGTCCTAATATCATTTTCATAGTAGTGGTTTTTCCTGCTCCATTTTGACCTAGAAAACCCAAAACAGTATTTCTAGTTAGAGATAACGACAAATTATCAATAACTTTGTTAGAACCGAATTTCTTAGATAGATTATTTATAGAAAGTATATGCATCAATTATCACCTCTACCAAATGCAAAATATAAAACAGGGCCAAAAATATTGAAAAGTATCACAATAATTATCCACATAGCTCTATTTCCTATTTTAAATATATGATGTTTAAAAATATGAGCCAAAGCGGTTATTTTTAATAATAAGTCAATTATTATTAGTGGAATAAAAAGGTATAAATTATCAATAATTATATCCATACTAGTTCCTCCTTAAAATATCTTTTAACTTATTAACTAAGCTTATATATTGAGGCTCATTTTTAAGACTACCTAGAGCGTTATTTTCTGTAATAGATTTCAGTATATCTATTTTTACTAATTTTTCATCACGAGGAGGAGAAGTGCCTAAATCTAAATCTTCCAACCAATTATCTATACGATTAAAATAAGAGTCTCCATGAAGATTAATAGGGAATAGATACGTACATATATGTACATATTTAGATAACATATCTATTGCTCTTATTTTGTTATGTTGACTAGAATAAGCTATAGCAGAAGATAAATAAGCATTAAGCATTAGAGCAGGATGTAATTTATCAAGGTTAAAAGTACCACAAATAGAAATTATACGGTTGAGAGTTTCTTCAAATTTGGCACCTTTATTTGAGCAGTATGCTAAATAAGTAGACAAATTAGAAACTATTTGCAGCAGATTTGTATAAATACTTACTTGAAAAATCTCATCAGCTTTGCCATTATCACCTAAGATACCGTAAGATTGAGCTAATAAAGTAGTATCATCACTACATGGTTTTAGAGCTCCATCTAGTAATTCTATTACAGTTTTATGTTGTTGTAATTGAAAATTACATATAGCCTCAATTGAATTAGCCTGATTAGATAACCAAACATCCTTGCTGTCATTTTTTATGCGTTTACATAGAGTGATTATTTGACCTAAGATATCTTCCTGCATCATTTTATCAGATGCAAGCATAAAGTGATTCATCAATAGTACACTAATTTGCAGTAACAAAGGAAAACATGAGTAGTACTTTTTTATAATGGTATTACAAGTTTCATATACTTCGCCAAAAGGTTTGTTACTGAAGTCTTTTGAAAGTTTGTTATATAACTTACTGATATCTTCTTTAGACATCTGTGGTTCATAACCAATTAACTCATCAATACTTATATTAAAATATGTGGCGAGTTGTGGTAAAAAGAGAATATCAGGGTAACTATGTCCTGTTTCCCATTTAGATACAGATGCCTTAGAAACACCCATATAGTTTGCCAATTCATTTTGAGTAATACCACGTTCTTTTCTTTTAGTAGAAATAATAGTAGCTATATTGAGCTCTTTCATATCAATCACCTCATATATAATTATACCCTTTCTACAGTGGATAACAATGGATTTGCAGTTAATTTCGGTTGAAAAAATCAACCGTAGAGAAACCATATTAAACTTTTACAATTTAACAATTTGAATTTAATGTAATTGGATAATTTGCATATAAAAAACGTCTTGAAATAAACAAGACGTTTTAGTATTACTTTCTCTTTTTCTTATTAAAATCTTTAACTCTCATAGTTTTAGATAAAATCTTCTTTCTGATTCTGATACTCTTTGGTGTTATTTCAACTAATTCATCATCATCAATAAACTCAATAGCTTCTTCCAATGAGAATATAATAGGGGGAGTTAAGATTAATTTTTCATCAGCACTTGTAGAACGAACATTAGTAGCTTGCTTTCTTTTACATGCGTTTATGTCAATATCAAGTCCTTTAGGGTTCATACCTATAATCATACCTTCATATACATCAACACCAGGGCCAATAAATAAAAGACCTCTATCTTGAGCATTGTATAATCCATATGTGACAGATACACCTGATTCAGTAGCTATTAATGAGCCATTTGATCTATGAGGTATTTCACCTTTGAAAGGCGCATATCCATCAAATATGGAGTTCATGATACCAGTACCTTTAGTATCAGTTAAAAACTTAGAACGATAACCTATTAAGCCTCTAGTAGGTATAGAAAATTCCATACGAGTATGACCTATACCATAAGGTTGCATATTGATTAACTCACCTTTTCTAATACCTAACTTCTCTATAACAGAGCCAGTGTATTCATCAGGAACATCAACAGTTACAATCTCCATAGGTTCATGTGTTTTACCATCAACTTGCTTAAACAAAACCTCTGG
Organism: Clostridiaceae bacterium M8S5; assembly: GCA_029227815.1. Taxonomy (GTDB): domain Bacteria; phylum Bacillota; class Clostridia; order Tissierellales; family MCWD3; genus Abyssisolibacter. The sequence continues at coordinate 1,206,473 of CP118523.1, forward strand.
CCTAGCAACCATGAATTCAAAACCTTCTCTACGCATAGTTTCAATTAATATAGATAAATGAAGTTCACCTCTACCAAAAATCTTAAAAGCATCAGTAGCATCTGTATCTTCAACTCTCAAACTAACATCAGTTTGTAGTTGTCTAAACAGCCTTTCACGGATTTGTCTAGATGTAACAAGATCACCTTCTCTTCCTGCTAAAGGACTGTTGTTAACAGACATTACAATAGACAATGTTGGTTCTGATATTTCCACAAAGTCCAAAGCTTCAGGCTTAGTAGGGTCACATATTGTATCTCCGATAGTAATGTTTTCAATACCAGATAGAGCTATTATTTCTCCAGCTTTTGCAGTATCTACCTCAACTCTACTTAATCCTTCAAAAGACATAAGTTTAGTAATACGAACTTTTTTACTCATTTCAGCATTACTTTTATTTACAATAATAACTTCATCGCCTTTTGATATAGTACCATTAGAGATTTTACCTATACCAATTCTACCAACATAAGAATTATAGTCAATTGTCGAAATCAACATTTGTAGAGGTTCCTCTATATTGCTTGTTGGAGCTGGTATATGCTCAATTATAGTATCGAATAAATCTTTCATATTGTCATTTTGAATACTTGGATCTAACGAAGAAGTTCCGTTTTTAGCTGAAGTATAAACAACAGGGAACTCGATCTGATCATCATTTGCTTCAAGTGAAATAAATAAATCAAGAACCTCATCAACAACTTCTTCTGGTCTAGCTCCAGGTCTATCTATTTTATTAACGCATAGTATAACAGGTAAGTTCAAATTTAGAGCATTTTTCAGAACAAATCTTGTTTGCGGCATAGCCCCCTCAAAAGCATCAACTATAAGAACTACTCCATCTACCATCTTTAGTACACGTTCAACTTCACCACCAAAATCAGCATGACCAGGTGTATCAATAATATTAATTTTTGTATCATTATAAGTTACAGCAGTGTTTTTGGACAATATAGTAATACCTCTTTCACGTTCCAATGCATTACTGTCCATAACTCTCTCAGCAACTTCTTGATTCTGACGGAAAGTACCACTTTGCTTTAACAGTTCGTCTACAAGGGTGGTTTTTCCATGATCAACGTGTGCAATTATTGCTATATTTCTAATATTCATGCAAATTTTCTCCTTTCGATTACAAACAATACATTATACCATAAAAATCGACATAAAAACAATCTAATTTTAAAATATGCTATACTTTAAATTAACTAACTTTATTATAATTACCAAATATTTAAAAAACATAACTGAAAATGCTAGTCATTTGATATAATAATACTAAGCATCCAATATTTACAAAATCCAAAATATCCATAAAATTAAGGAGGGAGGTAGTTGTACAAGGTTAATGAAATGTGTTTTCTTAACATTAATATCTTGTATAGCAAAACTAATGCGAAACAAGCTTGTAGTATTCATGTGTTTATTATTAATTTTTTCTACACTTAGTTTTACATCACAAGTGACATTAGAAAAGAACAATGACGAGTACATCCTTGGAGTTGGACAGGCAGACATTACAGGACCTTCAGCAGAAATAGTAATGATGGGATATGCGGATTCAAAACAATCTAACAGGGGAATTCATCTTAGACAGCGTGCAAGAACATTCATTATTAAACATCCTCAAACAAGCACATCAGTAGTATACGTTAATGTAGATTTAGGGATGTGTTTTCAGTCCATAAAAAACGGGGTAGTAAATAAATTGGCAGATAAAGGGCATGGAAAGTTATATCATGACAAAAATATAATGATAAATGCTACTCATACACATAATGGACCAGGAGGATATTCTCATTATGGATTATACAATGTATCAACAAAAGGACATATTAAAGAAAATCTAGATGGGATTATAGAAGGAATAACAACATCCATAATAAAAGCTCATAATAACTTAGAAACGGGATATATTGAATATAGTAAAGGGATTGTATTAGGTATTAATAAAAACCGTTCATTAGAAGCTTATAATAATAATCCAAAAGAAGAAAGAGAGAAATACAAATATGATATAGATAAAAATATGTATGTAATGAATTTTAGAAATTCTAGTGGAAAATTATTAGGAGTACTAAATTGGTTTGCAGTACACCCAACGTCAATGACTGTAAAGAATTTGCTTATTAGTAGTGATAACAAAGGAACGGCATCATATCTATTTGAAAAAAGTATGAATACTGATTATTCAAAAGACAAAACTTTTGTATGTGCATTTGCTCAAAGTAACTGTGGCGATGCATCTCCAAATCATTCTGAACAAGACCCTAAAAATATACCTGATAAAGGATTAGCCAGAACATATGAAATAGGCAAAATGCAATATGAAGCTGCAAAAAAACTTTCAGATAATGCTACTGATAGATTAAGTGGAGATCTAGCATTTAGACATACTTATTTAGATTTTTCAAATATAATTGTAGATAAAAAATACACTGGTAAAGGGACAAAAAGAACATATGGAGGATGTATGGGGTATAGTTTTGCTCCAGGAGCAGAAGACAATCCGACTGACTTGCCTTTGTTTTATGAAGGGATGAAACAGCCAGAATATTCCTTAAATGATGCAGATAATTATATAGAAAAAGTGCAAAGGCTATTGAACTTTGTTCCTAAATTTAAAGAAATAAACGGAGCAAAATATCCTAAGCTATGGAAGGAACACTACCCAAAACCTATATTATTTGCTACGTGTAAAGCAACACCTGATGCGTGGACACCACAGATTATTCCAATACAGCTGTTTACCATAGGTAATGTGGCTATAGCAGGCATTCCAGCCGAGGTAACAACCATGTCAGCTAGAAGATTAAAAACAAGAATAGAAGATATATTTAAAGAATCAGGAAAAGAATACACTGCAATTATATCAGGGCTATCTAACTCGTATACTAGTTATTTAGCTACACCTGAGGAGTACGATAAACAGCATTATGAAGGAGCATCTACACAATTTGGGAAATGGACCCTACCTGCTTATATACAAGAGTTTGATAAACTAGCACTAACAATTATAAATGATATAGATATAACAACTGGATTATTGCCTCCAGATTTGACAGATAAGCAAGTATGTTTTGAAACGCCTGTCATATACGATAACACATTAGCTTGGGATGATTTTGGGGATGTAGAAAGAGATGTTAAAAACTCTTATAATAAAGGTGAAACAGTAAAAGTTGAGTTTTGGTCAGGTCATCCAAACAATGATTTTAGGCATGGAGGAAGTTTTTTAGAAGTACAGTATAAATTAGGAGGCAAATGGATAACAGTTGCATATGATTGGGATATAGAAACACGTTACGAATGGAAAAGACACTCTGTCATACTTGGAACATCAATTTCTAAAGTGATATGGGAGATACCAAAGGATGCGCTAAGTGGAAAATACAGAATTAAACATAATGGAGCTTATAAAAAAATAACGGGTAAAATCATACAATATCATGGTTACTCAAGGGAATTTATAGTAAAATAAATTATAAAGGGATTCTCAATATGGAAACATTGAGATCCCTTTTGATATAATAAGATATAAAACAACTGGAGGAATATAAATGAAAAAGTTCATTGAAATCAAAAATGCCAAAATACACAATCTTAAAGGAATAGATATAAAAATACCAAAAAATAAGCTAACAGTAATAACAGGTGTCTCAGGAAGTGGTAAGTCAAGTTTAGCCTTTGACACCCTTTACGAAGAGGGTAAACGTAGGTACTTGATGTTTTCAGATGCTCAGTTTTCAGTTAATAGTGTTAGTACATTTGACAGTATAACAGGGCTTTCGCCAACAGTAGCGGTAGAGCAGCGAGTGATTCGTCAATCTAATCCAAGAAGTACTGTGGGTACTCGAACTAGGATAAACGGGATGCTAGCGATGATGTTTGCTACGTATGGAAAAAGAGAAGGAATATATGATAATGGAGAACCGCTTTCAATGGGAATGTTCCAGAGAAACTCTCCAAAAGGGATGTGTGTAAGGTGTTTAGGGAAAGGTATAGTTAAAAATATCAATGAACAGAAAATTTTTGGAGATTCATCACAAAAAGTTGAAGATGTATGCCTAGGGTTAGGTAAAAGAGGTAAGACTCGCAAAATGCTAGATAACTTTTGCAAGCTTTATAATATTTCTCCTACACAGAAACTATCGACACTAACAGAGGAGCAATTATTACATCTAAAGTATGGAGATAATGGAAAATCATCATTTGTCGGATTCATACCTTGGATAGCACAAATTATAAATGGAGTTTTTTCATCAACAAATAGGTTAGAGAATATGCTTATTGATGCAGGATATTTAGACAAGACTACATGCCCAAAATGCAGTGGCGCAGGTATTGGAGAATATGCTCTTCATATAAAAATAGAAGGAAAGACGATATACCAGCTTGAGAATATGTACATAAAAGATCTTTATCTCTTTTTAAATACATTAGATAGTAGTAAGATGCCAGTTCTAAAAGAAATATTAGTTAAGCTAGAATGTATGATAGATGTTGGACTATATCACCTTTCATTATCTCGTAGTTTGCCTACACTTTCTGGAGGAGAGATACAAAGATTGTTTCTTGCTTCATATATTATAGCAGAGATGGACAGTATAATATTTGTGTTTGATGAACCTACAATAGGACTTCATGAGATTGAAAAAGAAAAGCTTATAAAAACAATCCGAGATCTCATAAAGCGAGGCAATACGGTTGTTGCTGTAGAGCATGACGAAAGCTTTATAAGGTCAGCAGACTATATCATCGATTTAGGGCCTAATGCAGGGATATATGGTGGAGATAAGATTTTTCAGGGAGCGTTTGATGAGTTTTTAAATTGTGATAATTCAAATACAGCACCATATTTTAAAGATAGCAGTAAATTGGATATTAAGAAATCATATAGTCCTGTAGATAATACCAAAGCATTGAAAATGGAAAACTGTAATCTTCATAATCTAAAAAACTTAAGTGTTGATATTCCACTTGGTATAATGGTAGGAATCGCTGGGGTATCAGGCAGTGGCAAGTCTAGCCTTATTGCTGATACTCTAGTACCTAAATTGATGAACAGTATTAAAAGTAAGCGGTTAAATAAGGAACATTTTACAGATGATTTATCTGGTGTGGAAATAAGTGGTATTGATTATATAAAAAAGTGTATTGTAATAGATCAAAAGCCAATAGGTAGAAGTCGAATATCAAACCCAGCGACTTATACTGGTATATTTGATAGAGTGAGAACATTATTTGCAAAAGAAAGTGGATTATCAATAGGGCTTTTTTCTCAAAACTCTGAAGGTGGATGTAAACTATGCAAAGGAGAAGGGGAAATACAATATTCTATAGGCTTTGGTAACTCGGTTTATGTAAAATGTGAAGCTTGCTCAGGTACAGGATATATAAAAGAAGCTATTGATGTAACTGTTGATGGTAAAAATATAAAAGATATTTTATCAATGACAGTAGATGAAGCTACTATATTTTTTAAGAACAAGGATAAAACTATAGAGAATATGCTTTCTACACTTGTACGTGTAGGAATGGGTTACATCACATTAGGGCAAAAAACACCCACTATATCGGGAGGAGAAAGTCAACGCATCAAGCTAGCAAAAGAGCTTTCAAAGGGAAAAACTTCAAAGGGTACAGTATATATATTTGATGAACCTACAATAGGGCTTTCCATTCATGACAGTCTTAAATTGATGAAGCTCATAAAAGAGCTTGTAAGTAAAGGAAATAGTGTCATAATTACAGAACATGATACTTATGTGTTATCAAACTGTGACTATATTATAGAATTGGGAATTGGTGGTGGTACCGATGGAGGAAATATAATAGCAACAGGTACACCAAAACAGTTAAAAGCAAACAATAATTCAATAATAGGGAGATATTTGAAATAAGCGAATAAAGCAATGGGTAATTACAAGAATCTACAGAGATAATCTGAAACAATACTAAACAACCAACAAGTAATTAAGAAGAATTTGGGTAATGCGTTGGAGTGTGATAAAGATATTCATTGTAAAGTATAGTTCGTTGGTGAGGGGAAATCAAAGATAATCTTTGTGGTGTAGTAGAGAAGCTGTTTCAAATAAGAATAGCGAGGATAAATTATTAATAATTTATATGAAACTCAATACTTCTGAAGTGGTAGGTGTTTATATGTATTTACTTAAATTTAAGAAAATTATATTTACTATATGTATCTCGGTCTTTATTTTAATAGGATTTCTATATATAACAAACGACAATAAAAATGATAGAATTTTAACATCAGGTCAAATAGCATTTGGTGTTTATAATAATAATAAAATAATAGATAGTGGCAGTTATATTGAAAATAAGGAGCTTAAACATAGATTTGAATTGGCTCACAACCTATCTCTACCAAGAAAATATTTAATCTTAGTCTTAATTGATTATAAACAATCTAAATTTATGGTAAAAGATTCTATATGCAAAGGTTATGAAGTGGAACTTGCAGAAAAGGATTCTTTAAGTGTTGATATTAAAATAGACATACCTGATCACGCAAAAGAATTGTGTTATCTTGTCATAAAAAAACCAAACTACTTACAAAAAGATTCTGATATTCATAAATCCCACATATTGCAAGAATTCATGACTCTTAGATATAATCTCAGTACAACGGAAAAAATCTTTACTACTGAAAGTAATATAAAAATAATATCAGAAGGCCCTGTTACCAATATTTACTTATCTGATAACAATGCTAACTTAAAGCCTGTAATTACTAGTAATGAATTTAACGAAAAAAAATTACTAGTAGGAAATCACACAAATGACTTAATCACTTATGCAGTTATAGGGTTTTTGGATTGGAACCAAATAGCTTTTGCTGATGGTGATTTTATCAAATTTTTTGAAGTACCACCTAATAAAAAGATTTCATATAAAGTATCAATACCACAAACTAATACAGATTCTGTTCTTCAATACATGGCTTTTCCGTTTCCTTATGCTGTAAGTCGAGATAATTTTTTTAGTACCCTTGGTTTTGGTACATATAGAATGACAATAACGGATTCTTAATATCCGTTGTCTGAAAAAGCAATTTTAGAAGACTTGTTCCTACAATGTATTATCCAAAAGATAAAATAATAAAGCAAAAAAGAGGAGTGTTATTTAATGGATTACGAGCTTATAAAATTAGTTGATGATTATATCAAACAAAAGAGATACCGCCTTATAAACAGCATATTGTTGTATAAAGATAACGAACTCATATTAGAAAGATATTATAATAAATCCAATCAAAACAAGCGTGGAAATATAAAATCTATTTGGAAAAGTATATTGTCTATATGCATGGGAATTTGTTTAGATAAGGGGTATATTAAAAACTTAAATCAACCAATAAGTAATTATATAGATGCATTTAATCAGAACAAGCATCCATATCATAAAATGATTACTATATATCATTTACTAACAATGACATCAGGTATATACTGGAATAAAGGGATTCATTATAATTGTCCAATGTTAACAGGACTCATGCAATCAAATGATTTACTAGAGCATCTATCAGATATACATATGGCTAATTTTCCAGGGATAAAACATGAGTACAAAGAATGGGATGTTATTTTATTATCTACTATTATCAGTAAAGCAACGGGAATGAACACGTTTGATTTTTGTAACGAATATTTATATAAACCACTTGATATAAAAAGTGGTAGATGGTGGACAAGTAAGTGTTCAGTTACATATAACATAGGTAAAAATGAGGTAGAAGAAGCCAGTTCAGATTTGTCAGCACGGGACTTAGCTAAACTCGGATTTTTACTTCTTAATCAAGGTAAGCACGCTGATAGACAAGTTGTTTCACGAGAGTATATAAAGAAGGCTATTACACCTGCGCATGAAAATGAACTGATGCAAAATGGAAGTTATGGACTAATGTGGTGGATAGGTGATAATTGGTATGGGGCAAGAGGCGCAGGTGGACAGGAAATAACTGTTATGCCAGATAAAAACATAGTTTATGTTATTCAAGCTAGTAAGAGCATGAGCAAAAGATATAGTGATGTTTTTGATTTCCTGTTAGAACATCTATAGCTTATATACTTCTAATACTATTTATAGTCTCTTGCCATACTTTAAATTTCTCGTCGTATTTTACGGTATTTGCAGGGCTAGTAGATGGTAGCCTATGGTATCTTAAAGATTTAAACGTGTTAAAGCCAACATGCTTTTTAAAAGAACTTTCTGCTTTAGTACCATTGAATAATACATATTCTATACTAGGGTATTGTTTAAAAAAGTTAGAAAAATCATTGACAACTTCATTTTTAATATTTGAATCTAAACTACCTTCTCTATCGCAACTTTTAAGAACATCCCATAAAGCGATATTGTTATCTAACAAAAGTTGTTTTTTAGTTTCATAACTATTACTAATAGATTTACCCAATAGCTCGAACATGATTTTCCAAAACTGATTTCTTTTAAATGCATAATATTCTTGTCTTCTTAGAGATTCAATAGAAGGCATAGAACCAAGTATCAATATTTTACAGTTATTACCTACAATAGGTTTAAAACTAGTAATCAAAGGCTTTCCTCCTAAAAATAATTTCCACTCTATATAAATAAAGCACTACTAATAAATTTTACTAACTCATCAGCCATTAAATCATCATTGTCAAAGACATCCTCGCTTACATATAGCTTCATGCGTTCTTTGTAGTAATCACATGAGTACGAAAACTGCAATAAAATGAATAAATTATCTAAGAAAAAAGCAAAGTGGCGAGGACTTATATCTTTTCTCACTATGTTTTCATCTTGTCCAATCTTAATATAAGATGCATATAGATCTGCAGTAATATTCTCCATTTCATAAGCTATTTTCCAAACTAGCTCAGAGTTGTTTTCTGTTGACATTTGGTTATATAGTTTAGTCAGATATACATTGTTTCTAGTATATACTTGAATAGCTTTGACAATGCTTCTTATCATGCTTAAGAAGTCTTTTTTATCAATAATGATATCTTCTAGAACTTTCTTGAGTTTTTTAACAGAGAACTCAACAACAGTTAAATAGAGATCATGCTTATTTTTAAAATATTTGTACATAGAACCAATGCTTATGCCACATTTATTAGCTATATTGTTTATATTAGCGCTATCATAACCTAAGTCAGCAAACTCCTTAATAGCAGTTTCAAGTATTCTGAGTCTTTTTTCATTAGGAATATTGTCAAATGTATTACTGTGATATTTTTGTTTCAAAGAATCACCTCTAAACATAAAATATAATATAATCATAACTATTCTATCACAATAAAACCAAAATGTAATGATTTTGGGGATAATTAACTATAATATAAAGTAAGGGTTTCATAATTAAGATAAAAATGATAAAATATAGGTGAGTGAGTACTCACTCATCAATTGAATAAGGAGGAATATATTGTATGGATAAAAGATTTGCTATTTCAGAGTATCCAGATGTAACAAAAGTTACTAAACAGCTTGATGAGCTTATAAAGAAGCCGATATATTCAATACATCCAGACGAGTTAAAAGCTTATGAAGAGAATTATTTTGATAAACAGTGTTCAAAATCAAAAGAAATGATACAAGAAGCACAAGGAATCATACCAGGAGGAGTACAACACAATCTAGCCTTTAATCATCCATTTCCACTAGTATTTACAAAAGCAGAGGGAGCATATCTATATGATATAGATGGCAACAAGTATTACGATTTCTTACAAGCAGGAGGCCCTACAGTATTAGGAAGCAACCCTATAGAAGTAAGAGAGAAAGTAATAGCGCTATTAAACACATGCGGTCCATCTACAGGATTATTTCATGAATATGAATTTAAATTAGCAAAAAAAATATCAGAAAACATGAGTACAGTTCAGATGTTTAGAATGTTGGGTTCAGGAACAGAAGCAGATATGGCTGCTATAAGAGTAGCAAGACTTGCAACCAAGAAAAAACACATCATAAAAATGGGTGGAGCGTACCATGGATGGAGTGATCAACTTGCATATGGTATAAGAGTACCTGGAACAAAATGGACACAAGCAAACGGTGTGCCTCGTAGTATGTTTAAATACACTCATGAATTCTTCCCAAACGACTTAGACAGTTTAGAGAGGAAATTATTCTACAATAAATTCAGAGGAGGCACAGCAGCTGTACTCATAGAACCAGTAGGGCCAGAGAGTGGAACAAGACCATTAGATAAAGAGTTTAATAGTGGAGTAGAAAAGCTTTGTAGGAAATATGGTGTATTACTGGTATTTGATGAGGTTGTTACTGCATTTAGGATAGGGATGGCAGGAGCTCAAGGTTACTTTGGAGTATCTCCAGATTTAACAGTCTTCGGTAAAGTAGTAGCTGGAGGGTACCCAAGTGCAGGAGGTCTTGGAGGTAAAAGAGAATACATGAAGTATTTATCAGCTGGCATTAGTGGCTCGTCAAAACACAAGAAGGCATTAGTAGGGGGAACAATGGCAGCTAATCCACTTAGCTGTGTGGCAGGATACTATACGCTTTGTGAAATAGAGAGAACAAATGCGGCTCAAAAAGCGGGCTTATTTGCAGATAAATTAATAACAGGACTGCAAAGACTTATAGATAAATATAATCTTCCATTTGTGGTATTTAACCAAGGGTCCATATGTCATTTGGAGACCGTTGGAACTATGCATTTTGCAATAAATTGGAAAAAACCATGGCAGATACCAGCGATACTCAAAGAGACATCAAAGAGAAAGAAGGAAATGGAGCATATAGGAGCAGCATACATGGCAGAGGGTATAGTTACACTAGCAGGAAGCAGACTATACACTAGTGCAGCATATAAAGATGATATGCTAGAAGATATACTAGCTAGATTTGAAAATGTATTCAAAAAAGTTACAGAGATGGAGTCGTAGGAGGTATATATGGATATAAATGAAGCTAAAAATCTAGTTATTAAAGCGGGTATTAAGCTTGTAGATACAGGCTTGATAGCCCGTACTTGGGGTAATGTCAGCTGTAGAGTAGATAATAACAGTTTTGTTATAACACCAAGTGGTATGAATTATAACTCGCTAAAACCAGAAGATATTGTTCATGTCAACATAGATGATTTAAGTTACAGTGGAGATATAAAACCATCGTCAGAAAAGGGGATACATGCAGGAGTATACAAACAAAGACCCTCAGCAAATTTTGTAATACATACACATCAAACCTATGCATCAGTTATAAGTGCAACACATCTAGAGTCTATGAAAATCAATGGAAATTACAAAAACTTAAAAAATAAAATACTATGCGCAAAGTATGCATTGCCTGGGACTAAATCATTATGCAAAAATGTATTAGAGGCACTAAAAAATACTAAAGAAAATGCTATAATAATGAAATATCATGGAGCATTATGCTTTGCTGAAGATTACGAAAAAACATTTGAGACTATATTAGAACTTGAAAAAGCATGTGAAGAATATATAATAAATCATTATCTTAACCTTAGTCATAGTAGCAAATATAATCCTGCCCAAATGGCAAGCTATGTTTTATTGAATAAAATTGGAAATAAGCCTTTTGATGAAAATGGGAAAAAATACTATAATAGTAATAGGACGAACCAAGGTTTTGAATTATACAGAGATGATGAAAATGATGTCATACCAAATAATGCTTTGAATCTTTCAACTCATACAAAAGAAAAGATAAAAAAGCATAAGATTATCTATGAAACCAATAAGCATATAAATCATATTTTGTTTGACGACTCACCAGAAGTTAAAGTATTGGCACAATCAGGATTTTCACTTAAACCATTGCTAGATGATTTTGCACAAATAGCAGGTGTACATGTTAAAAATACTGAGGATGATGCATATAAAATAGCTAAGTGTTTAAAAAAATCACCAGTAGTATTTATAAAAAATGTAGGGGCAATATATACAGGAAGTAGTTTCGATGAGGCGGATGCAGTAAGATTGGTTACTAAAAAAGCTATTAAAACACTAGTAGGTGCAAAGTTACTTGGGGAGGTTAAATATATAAACAAATTTGAAAGTATGTTGATGAGATTTGTTTATAAGAAAAAGTACTCAAAAAAAATAAAAAGGGGGAAAAAATGAAAGAAGACCGAAACATAAAAGTTTGTAGACCATCATACAGATGGGTTAATTTGCTTATGATAGTACCTATAATCATTGCTACAGAAACAATATGGTTAACACTCGCACCTATTTCAAGCTTAGCTAAGAACTTTTACGGTGTTACAGATTTGTCTATATCACTTTTTGCGATGAGTTATATGATAATGTATATACTGTTTTGCATACCCGCGTCTTGGGTAGTAGATAAATTTGGTTACAGATATTCTCTAATAATTGGAGGGAGTATAACAGCTATATTTTCTCTTACAAGGGCAGTATTTGCAGATAACTTTATGATAGCAATAATATCACAGTTCCTAATAGCAATAGGGCAACCATTTATAATAAATATATCTACAAAAGTGTCATCAAATTGGTTTCCTATAGATGAGAGGGCTACTGCAACAGGAATATTAACTATGGCGCAATATCTAGGATTTGTAGTACCGATGATTATATCACCAATTGTAGCTGAAAACTATGGAGTCCCAAGAGTATTTATGATAACAGCGATTATTTCAATAATATCAGCAATTATATCCGTTATATTTACTAAAGAAAGACCAGAAATTATCATGGATCAAGATACTCAAAAAGATGATATAAGTATAAAAGCTTTAAAAAAGCTGTTTGTTAATAAATCATACTTATTAGTACTTTTTATATGCTTTATATCAATGGGAGTATTTAATACATTATTGACACTTATAGAAAAAATATTAGTTCCAAGGGGGATCACATCCATACAGGCAGGGGTAGTTGGAGCAGTATTTATAGTATCAGGGATAGTAGGAGCTGTAATATTGCCTATAATATCAGATAAATCAGGGCTAAGAGTAAAAATATTAGTGATAGTTATATCAGCATTAGTGCCACTTTATTTAGGACTAACATATGTGAGTAGTTTTATATTTATATGTGTAATAGCATCGGTAGCTGGTTTTGCAATAATGGGAGCAGCACCGATATTGTTCCAGTATGGTAGTGAAGTCGCATACCCAATAAGAGAAGGAACATCACTCGGATTGATACTATTGATGGGCCAAATATCAGGAGTGTTATTTGTTTACTTATTCGAGTTACTATCCACAAGTAAATCAGTAACATTTCCAATGATATTAATAGTTATAATAACTGCAATAGAGATTCCATTTGCTAGAGGTATGAAAGAATCACAGCTTATTGATAAAGGTCATTAGGGGGAATGTAGGTGGAGAACTATGTTATAGCTTATGATGTTGGAACAACTGGCATAAAGACATGTGTATTTAGAATAAGTGAAGAAATAAACCTAGTAGCAAGTGCTTTATGTGGATATAACTTACACGTAATCGAAAACGGAGGCGTAGAGCAAGATCCAGATGATTGGTGGAGAGCTATGTGTAAGACAACAAGAGAAGTGATAGAAAAGATAAAGATATCACCAGAGAAAATAAAGGGCTTATCATTTTCAGCACAGATGCAAGGTCTAGTGTTAGTAAATGAAAAAGGCAATCCAGTAAGAAAAGCAATGAGTTACATGGATAATAGAGCTTTGAAGGAGCTAGATGATGGACTGAGACAAGGCGTAAAAATATCAGGGATGAATGCATACAAGCTTTTAAACTCAATAAAAATCAGTGGTGCAGTAGCAGCTAGTGTAAAAGACCCAGTATGGAAATATAAATGGGTAGAGTCAAATGAACCTTTAGTATTTAGTGAAGTTTATAAATGGCTTGATGTTAAAGAGTACCTTATCTTAAAGTGCACAGGCGAATTTGTAATGACAGAGGATAGTGCATTTGCTACAATGTTGTTTGATACTAGAAAAGGAAAGAAATGCTTTAGCAAAAAGATATGTGATATGCTAGGGGTTGATATAACACACTTGCCAAGAATTATTAAGAGTACCGAAATTGCAGGAAAACTTTCTAAGAAAGCTGCATCAGAGCTGAGCCTTTCAGAAGGTATATTAGTATTTGGAGGAGGAGGCGATGCGTCATTAATAGGACTAGGGGCAGGGGTTGTAGAAGAGGGAGGAACACATATATACCTTGGTACTTCAGGCTGGGTATCAACGGTAGTAAATAAGAGAGTACTAGACATAAACCACATGATAGCTTCAATAGTTGGAGCTAGTGATATAAACTTTAATTATTTTGCAGAGTTAGAGACGGCAGGTAAATGCTTAGAGTGGGTAAAAGATCATTTGGCACTAGACGAAATAAATGTTTACCTAGATAAAAAGATGGCTTTCAAGTCAAAAGAAGACAAGTATAAGAGTTTATATGATTACATGATGGAAGTAATAAAGGATGTGCCTGCTGGTAGTAATGGGGTAATATTCACACCGTGGCTTCATGGTAATAGGTGTCCATTTGAAGACCCAAACGCAAGAGGTATGTTTTTCAATATAAGTTTAGATACAGGTAAAACAGAACTTATCCATGCAGTACTAGAAGGAGTATGCTATCATCTAAGATGGCAATTAGAAGCGTCAGAAAAAAAAGTCAAAACATCCAAAGTAATAAGGTTAGTAGGAGGAGGAGCATTAGCACCACTTACATGCCAAATATTAGCAGATGTACTGGGAAGAGAAATAGAAACTGTAGATAGTCCACAAAATGCAGGTGCAGTTGGAGCAGCTGTAGTAATGGCTGTAGGGTTAAATATAATTCCAAAAATCCAAGATGCCAAGTATCTGATAAAAGTAAAAGATAGATATATACCAGACAAGAATAACACAGAGGTTTATGATAAATACTTTAATGTGTTTAAGAGATTGTATAAGAATAACAAGAAGTTGTTTGGTGCTTTGAATAGTTAAGAAATGAGAGCTACGCTTTATAAGTGGGGCTCTTTTTCAAATTCAGTAGTTTAAATTTATAATGCTATGCTAATGTACTGAAAATTATAAGCATAGTGTTTTTTAATAGTCCTTAATAGGAACATCCCTGATATTTATTTTGGAAGAGAATTTGTAATATGATATAATGTTCTTTGCAATGATAGGGACAAAGAATTTTCACCATAGGGGGACTTGTTATGATTATAAATATAATACTAATAACTTGCATTATAGTGAGTACTATTTCTATCATATATTCAACAGCTTTTTGTAGACAAAAAATAAAAGATATAATGAATACAGATGATGTATTATTAGAGATTAAGGGCGAATGGAATGAATCTAATAATAGAAAATATCAGATAGCAATAGTAATATGTTATGTCATTATTTTAATAATCAGTACGCTAATAATAGCAGAAATCATTAGAGGAGGGATTGATGAATCTGATGTTCCGAGATTGATATTTCCTTTTATGTTAGCACATTTGATATTGATTCAATCTTATAATAATACAAATATTTACTTATTAAAAGAAGGAATAATATGTGGTAAATTATCTTATATGAAGTGGAGTAATATAAAGAGTTATGAGATAAAAAAAGACGTATTAGGAAGGCGACATCTTTGTTTAAAAACAAGATTTATAGGTCGTAGAATTAAATTAAATAATAATAAAACAGAACAGTTAGAAAAAATATTAAAGGATTATTTAACAAGAGCGAAAAGCTAAACGCATGTTATTATACATATGAAAAACTATTTTATGTTTTACTTCAACCAGATTTAAAATAAGATAGAAGGCGAGTGATAAGGTATGAATTTGAAAGTATTTATAATTAATGCATTTGCTAAGACTTCAAAAGGTGGAAATCCAGCAGGCGTTGTACTTAATGCAGATAATCTATCTGTAAAGGATATGAAAAAAACTGCGAGTATTCTTGGGCTAAGTGAAACTGCTTTTGTTATGAAATCCGATTGTGCTGATTTTAAGGTTAGATTTTTCACACCGAATAATGAAGTTGATTTATGTGGACATGCTACAATAGGGACTTTTTCTGTGTTATTAAATGAGGGGTGTATTAGTGTAGGTTGCTATACGCAGGAGACAAAAGCAGGGGTTTTAAAAGTAGAAGTTAAAGCAGATGCATCAATCATGATGGAGCAAAATAAACCCAAATTCTATGAGACTGTAGACAAAAAAGAAATAGCAAAATCTTTAAATATTAAACACAGTGATATAGTAGAAGATTTACCTATACAAATTGTATCAACAGGACTCAGAGATATAATAATACCTATAAAAAATATAAAAATACTAGATGAAATAAAACCTAGTATTGATCAAGTGGCCGAGATAAGTAGAAAATATGATGTAGGTGGATATCATATATTTACACTTGATTCATCACGTAAAGAAGATGCTTACTGTAGAAATTTTGCACCTCTTTATGGAATTAATGAAGAATCAGCAACTGGGACATCAAACGGAGCATTAGCTTGTTATTTATATAAACATAAAAAATTTAGAAATAAAGATTTTGTTTTTGAGCAGGGATATGCTATGAATATGCAATCCGAAATTTTAGTTATTTTAAACGTTGTAGGAGATGAAATCACAGCGGTTAAAGTAGGTGGAAAAGCCTTGAATTTAATATCAAAAGAAATCAATTTATAGATAAAGTAAAATAGTTAAGAGAATAGAACATAAAAATAGGGACTGGATTTGCCAGCAGTCCCTATTTTTATATTACATATTATTTTTTTAACTTATCTACTTCTAGTTTAGCAAGCCCTTTAACCTTTAATCTCTTGTCAACTGCTTCTTCAACTAGGTTCTTTATCAGAACTGTAGATGGTACACCTAAAATCATTCCAGAAACTCCAAACAATGAGCCTCCTATTATAACAGCTATAACAACCCAAAATGCTCTTAAACCGACTTTTTTACCGATAATTTTAGGTCCTAAGAACAATCCATCAAATTGCTGTAATGCTAAAATTATTATACCTACCCAAATTGTTTTTGGTAAGTCTGTAAACAATGTTATAATTATAGCTGGTATAGCACCAATAAATGGGCCAAAGTATTCTATCATATTAGTAATACCTATAATTAAAGCTAGTACCGAACCATAAGGAACGCCCGCTATAGTAAAGAATATCAGAGATAGCAAGCCAATAATTGATGAATCTAATAGCTTTCCTGTAAAGTAGCTGATAAAAGCATCGTTGCTTTTATTACCTATTTCAAATATATAGTCAGCTGCACTTTTTCTAAAAAAAGCATATATAAGTCTTTTAAGTCTAGCACATAAATCATCTTTATCAAGTATCATATATATTGCTATAATCAAGCTAATCAATAAGTTAATTATACTAGTAGTAAAATATAGTGTCTTGTTAATAAATCCTTGTAAGAAATCAGTTAATATTGTTTTTCCTTTTTCAATAGACATAGCTATTATATTATTTGAATTCTTTCTAATCATTTCTGTTATTCTATCATCAACATACTTGTCGAAGAAATTATCTATAGAAGAAGTGATGCTATCTATATCAGGAAAATTATTAATTAGTGATATTACATTACTAGCAAGGTTTGGTATAACTACGTAGAACATAAAAAATATAAAAGCTAATAGTAATAATATCAATAAAATAATACTTAGATGTTTACTAAGTTTTAGATGCTTTGTAATTAACTTTACTAAAGGATTTAATAGATAAGCTATTATAAATGCATGTAATAGAGGTTTAACTATACTGTAAGCCCATTGTATGTACTCTTTATCGCTAACAAACATATAAAATAAAACACCAAAAGCAATGAGTAATATAATCTTGAAAAATTTCTTGCGTTCATTTAGTATTTGTTCTTGTTTATCCATTTTTTTCATCCTTTCATACATAATTAGCTATATTGTAGGTTTGTAAAATTATGTTGTTACTATATATTATAATACATATATAGTAATACATAAATGGTTTTCTAAAAAAACAGTAAAAGTAAGGATATTGATAGATAATTTGAGCAATTAGAATTATATAGCAATTATCTTTATATAGACAGAAATATACCTATTTGTTACTATAAAGGTATAGCTTACAAATAAAACTATATATATCATGAAGGATGGTGAATACAATGAGTAAACTAAAAGAGGTATTAGGTAAATACGAGTGTAATAAAGTTCTAGATGTGGGTACTGGTCGTGGTGAATTTACGCAAATTCTGATTGATTATTTAAAGAGTTATGATGAAATAGTTTGTATTGATTATAGTGATAGAACACAGGCTCTTATAGAGGAAAAATTCAAGGATAAAAACGTGAAATTTTACAATATGGATTGTGCAAAGCTTGAGTTTAAAGAAGAATTATTTGATGCAGTAAGTATATCTAATGCGCTTCATGAGCTATCGGATATACAAACTGTGTTAAAGCAAATGAATAGAGTACTAAAAAAAGATGGTATTATGATTTTTAATGAAATGTATTGTGATAATCAATCTGCCAAGCAGATGTCACATGTTAAGCTTCATCACTTTGTGGCAAAGCTACATAGGCTAAATGGAAGAACTCATAATAGCACATTCAAAAAAGAAGAAATATTAGATATAATACAAACTCTAGATATGAGAGTATTAGACATATTGGAGCATAGTACACACGAAGATCAGCTAAAAGCTTCATCAGATAATATTACTGAGGAGCGACTGACTGATATAGATGATAATATTAGTAGATTGACCAATAATTTTAAAGAAACAGAATATTACGATGAATTAGTAAAAGAAAAAGAAAATTTAATAGAATACATAAAAGATAACGGATTATTTAGTGCTACTGAATTATTAGTAATTGTAAAAAAATAATTATGTACGGAGGATACTATGAAACTTTATAAAAATGAAAATGTTTTAAAAGATGGTCATAAACTTATTGTACGTACTGCAGAAGAAAGTGATTCACAAGCTTTAATTGATTTTCTGAAGATAGTTGATAGTGAAACAAAATTTTTAGCACGTGAACCTGGTGAATTTAATTTTACGCTAGAACAAGAAAGAGAATTCATTGCGGGTATGATGAAAGATGATAATAGGCAGTTGTTAATCGGAGAAATAGATGGTATAATCGTAGCTAATTGCTCAGTTGGGATAGTTGTAAATAATAAAAGATATCTTCATAGAGCTAATATGGGTATTTCTGTCAGAAAGAAGTATTGGAACAAAGGTATTGGTAAAATAATGATGAACGAATGTATTAAATGGTGCAAAGAAAAGGGAATTGAACAACTTGAACTTGAAGTTGTTACTGAAAATAGTAGGGCTATTTCATTGTATAAAAGATTAGGTTTTCAGGAATTTGGAACTAAGAAAAATGCATTGAAATATAGTGATGGAACGTATGCTGACGAATACTATATGATCTTATTTTTAGAGTAGTATTAAACTTGATAAAAGACCTAATTTTTTAAAAATGAAAATACTAGTTTTGTTGTTTGAATCTTTACAGGTAAATACAGCAGGATAACAAATTATAACTGTATGGTGTATATATGAGAGTACAAGGAACATAGTCGATTGAGAAAGTTGTCGGTTATCTGTGGTTCATAATTAATGAAAAAGAACATATCTATGTAGCTTTGGGAGATTGCTGAAATGTGATTTATGTCAATACTAAGAAAAACATGGTGGTTTCTATTGTTTCACTTTTGGTACAATGTGCTAAGGATAGACTAAAACTTGTTAAAGAGCATATTGAACCAATGTTTAAAAGTTAGTTATAATATAGGGGGGATAAAGTGATAATCTGGATTAATGGTGCATTTGGTAGTGGTAAGACAAGCGCAGCTTACGAGTTAAATAGACGAATATCAAAGTCTTATGTTTATGACCCTGAAGAAGTGGGATTCTTTATAAGGGATAACATACCAAAAGATTTAAGTCTGGATGATTTTCAGCAATTTTCAATGTGGAGAGAATTTAATTATAAAATGCTAAAATATATTTATAACAAGTATAGTGGTATAATTATAGTACCTATGACGATTACAGATGAAAATTACTATAATGAAATAATTGAGAAGTTACGAAAGGATAATATAAATCTTAAACATTTTGTCTTAATGGCTGATAAAGAAACATTGTTGAAAAGGTTAAGAAAACGCGGTGATGGAAAGAACTCATGGCCAGCAAAACAAATTGATAGATGCATCAATAATTTGAATAAAAAAATGTTCAAAGAGCATATTTATACAGACGAGATGACAGTAGAACAGGTGATTGAGTATATATCCAAAGCATGTGAGATAGAATTACTTCAAGATACTCGTACTTGGTTTGGAGTTTAAAAAGATGAGATTATGTTATGGTTGAGACATATAAGAATATTTAATAGTGAAGTATCAAATAATTAAGTTACTAAATTAAGAGTACCTTCAGAAATTTATACATTAAAACTGAATAATGGTACATATGAATAAGAAAGTTTAATATTAAACGGTTTTGTGATATATATTACGAATGTGAAAAAATAATTTTGAAATGAAGAAAATATTGCATCAAAAACATGTTATTTCCAATCAAAATATGATATAATATAACAAAATACATATTTTAGGAGGATAACTGCAATGATAAGGAAAGATATCATAAGTACAGGGCATTTGAAAAAAAATAGCTACAATATTCTCAAAAAATATCATGAATTGGCTGACAAAAAGAAGATGGGGAGAATATTTGCAGTAAAAAATGGAGAGAATTATTGTTTTGTTACCTTGATTCAAAACTTAGGGGATATAATGAAAGATTCCCTTAGTGATATAAAAGATAGTGATTGTAAAGCCATGACACAAGTATATCTAGCAAAACTAGATCATTTAATAGCAAGAGTAAAAGAAAGTGCAGATAATAACAGCGCAATAAATGAAGGCTTTGTTACAAGTGTATTAAAAGCACATACTAATTTATTTAATAGAATGGTAGAAGTAAAAGAAAAGTTTAAATTCAGCGAAAATAGTAAAGTACTTTGGAATGATAGTTACATTATGGCAAATAGTATATGGAATAAATTTTAAATATAGAATAATAATTTTATAATAACTATGTATAAATGACATCTCAAACTGAGGTGTCATTTCATGATTAATTACAAAGGCATCATTACATAGACTAAGATCAATATACGATGCTATATGAAATAGATAAATGTACATAGATTAGATTGTAATAGGGAGGTGAATTTATGAATAAGGAAAGGTTTATGAAGTATAAGAAAAGAGAACAGTTAGAGTGTACATTTAAAGTTTTATTTTGTTTAAATCCTAGATTAGCTATACAAGAAGGACCTAAATAAAAATATGGTGTTACTAATTAAAAAATCTTGAGATTTAACAGTCTCAAGATTTTTTAGTATTTATTGCATGGGTAAAAACTCTACTTTCCATATGTTATCATCATTTTTAACAAGACAAAACTCAAATCTAAAAACATTGCCATTACAATCTTTTTCATCTTTAACAATATCATGTGTCCAACTGATTATAGCGGAGTTATTGTCATCACCAATTTCAGTTCTAAGCTCTTTAATATCTATAAACTCTGGATGCATATATGGTTTGGACTTACTATCGTTCCTTTCAGCCATATGTTCTTCTTTAGTACACCCAACACGTTTTTCTTCCTTGGTATAAAGTGCATACTCTTTTTCATAATCTTGTATATAACAAGCATGTATGTACAGTTTGCATATGGAAATAGGTTTCAAATCTTTTAATAAAGTGTCATCGTGTGAGTTTTTGAATGTTTCATAAATACTAGTTTAAGTTTCTGATAGGTCGTATAAATTTGTAGTCTTATTGGAGCAGCCAGTAAATGATATACATAGAGTCAACATAATTACGATGTATACTATTCTCAAAATACAGCCACCTTTCTTAATAAATATCACAATAATTATATCATATATAGAAAGCTAGATTGTTAAGTTTTATAGCCCTTGACAAGATCAGTATAAAATGATAAAGTTATGATAATGATAATTAATATCAAAAAAGGAGTGAGAAAAGTGACAGCACTAATAGTCGGAGGAGATAAACTAGGAAACATACCACAAGTATTGACTGATAATGGAGTTGATGATTATATACACTGGTCGGGAAGGAAAAAAATATCATACAATAAAGAGATTCCTAGCAATATAGATATAGTTATAGTGCTATACGATTTTATAAATCATAACACAGCAGGAGCTGTAAAAAAGATGACTAAGAATATGAATATACCTTGTATTTTTAGTAAAAGAGCATGTAGTGATTTAATGAAAAAGATGAATAACTGTAGTCACTGTAAATATAAAGGTTTACGTACATAAATGTAAACAAATAAAAGTTAAGTCAGATCACATTGATCTGACTTTTATTTTATAAAATAGTATTAGTTTTTATATAAATAATTATTTTGTGATTTAGTCTTAAAAGCCATATAGGAGGCTATAAATGCAGTGAGTGGTATAGTAAGTATTAACCCAATACTTCCACATAAAGCCCTTATAGCCTCAGATGTAATCAATTCAGTGTTTAGAGCATTTAAAAACGTAGTATCAGATAATATGAATATAAGTAATAGAGGAAGAAAGCTTCCAACGTAGGCTAGTACAAGTGTATTTATCATAGTAGACATAACATCTTTGCCTACATTTAATCCTGATTGCAATAATTCAATGAAAGGTATACTAGGTGATTTCTTTTTTATTTCAAATACAACTGAGGCTATAGACATGCTTACATCCATTAAATGAGGAAATCCAAATTACAGATTATGGCACAAAATGTTTATCGTATCTAGTGCATATTTATCCAAGAAAACGAAAAACAATAGATTAATTAACAAAAAATTACAATAATAAAATTAAATTGACAGTATTATTTGACTGATTTTACTACATGTGCTATAATTAGTTAATGCAGTTATTCCAAAATTAACAATATCTGCAACTATCATTAATCTTGGTCTAGGAGACTTAAATTTTTTACTATCAATCTAAGTTAATAGACATCCACTAGATTTTCTAATGCGAAAATTCGACTTTTCATTACATAAACTAACCTGCAAACTAAAAACATACTTATCATATACTAAATTCAAATAAATTAAATCATTATTTTTTAGAGCCTTTGCTAGAATATTCATAGAAATTTTCTTAAGTTTAATCAATAGTGAATGGTTGAATACAAATACCATTCTAATTCTATGTTCTAGCTACAAGAACATTATAAGGTGTATTCAAAGAACAAAAAAATATTTCAGTCGTAAGTAATTCATATTATTAAACATATCTTAGTTTAGTAATGTGTAGAAAAAATTTAAAAATGATATTTACATGGTCATCATATGTTGTTCATTTCCGTGATATTTAGGATTACATTTTATAATTCTGAAGCATTTTTGATGTTTATTTACATATCATGGAAATAATCGAATTGGTATGGTAAAAATTAATATTTATATACACATAGTTGACATTTTTAACAAGAAATTATTTAACAAAATACTAGAATAATCGTATAGTAAAACAACTGCGAAAAGATTATTTTAAAACTAAAATAATACATATAATTTAGAAAAAAATTTCATATGTTGATGCTAAAAAGGAGGTCCGAGAGCTTACTTATGGAACTGAAATGGTGGTAAGTTAAATTTCATACAATTAATTATTATTTACTATATTTAGGATCAAAAGAGAGGGAGGAATGATAAGATGACTTATGATAATAATGATTTAATATTTCGAAGAGAATTTTTTGGAGGATTAGTTATATCTTCTAATGGAAGATGCTATTATGGGGATATGGTAGTAAGAAAGATTATTGAACATCAAAAGCTGGATGATGAATTAATAACCCAAATAAACAAACAATATGGTTTATCAAAAGGAGAAGTTATTAATTTATATAAAAGTATTAATAGAAATTGCAACATAAGAAATATGAAAATATTGAAAAATCTACATCCAAAAAATTTTTTAACAGCACCTTTAAGAGTTTTTTATGATATTACATATAAATGTAATTTGCATTGCAAACATTGTTATACTGATTCTGGTAATAAAAATAAAGTTGAGCTAGATTGGAATGATAAAATTAAATTAATAGACAACATGGTCGATATGGGTATAAAAAAACTTTCAATTGCAGGAGGTGAACCTTTCATATCTAATAAATTTTTGTATTTTCTTCAATATGCTTCTTCAAAAGAGATAAACATATCGTTTACTACTAATTCTTTATTTATAAACAGTACTATAATAAGTGAACTCAATAAACTTAATATACAAACAATTACAGTAAGTCTCGATGGTGCTACTTCAGAAACAAATGATTATATTAGAGGAGAAGGAACATATAATAAGGTAGTCAAACAAACTAGCATGTTAAGTAAAAAATTTATAGGAGATGTTGCTCTAAGAATGACTATAATGAAACATAATTTAAATGAATGGAAAAAGTTTATTGAATTAGCGTCTATATTAGAGGTTGAAAAAGTAAAATTCAATTGTATACGAGAGACTGGTAGAGCTTCATTAAATAGTGAGTTACTAATTTCGCAAAATGAATATATAGAGTTTATAAAACAAGTAGCGAAACATGAGATTTCAGGAGTAAAGGTTTCATTGCCTGTTAATCCATTTTCAAACTGTGAATATGACATTATAGATGAATTAGGATTTGGATGTAGCGGTGGAAAAGATTCTATCACAGTTGCACCTGATGGTACAGTTAAGCCATGTTCTCAACTTGTAAACGGAGATGCAAATATCAAAGAAAAAAGTCTGAGCGAAATATGGCAAACTAGTAAATTAATATCAGAATTTAGAAATTTAGAAGGAAACAATATATGTCGTTCGTGTGAAATATATGATAAATGTAGAGCAGGGTGTAGATATAGAGCTTTAAGGTATTATAACAATATCAATGAAATTGATCCATTTTGTTACAAAAAATTAAACCTAACGATAGATGAATCGAGGAGAAAGTGACTATGAAAAAAAATACATTAATTGCTTTCAGTGGTATTGATGGAAGTGGAAAATCAACTCTGATAAAAATGATTGATGAATATATGAAAAGTCAGAATATCAAATCTCAAATTTGTAGAATAATGGGAGAAAGTTATTATAATAAAATAATCCGCAAAAAATGCAATGGTGAATATTTAAAGACTTTTGAAGAATATGGTCCTGCTTTAGTAAATATCACTTATACGGCTGATTTATTATATAATCATGAACATACAATAATTCCAGCTATAAAAAAAAATATAATAATTTTATCAGATAGATATGATTTATGTTGTTTAGCATATTCAAAACTACGAGACGAACCAAGTATTGTAGTTTCAAAAATGTTAAGACATATAACTAAACCAACAATACATTTTTATTTAGAAGTAGAACCCAAAATTGCCTATGAAAGAATAGTACAGAGAAGCAAAGAAATGGGTGACAAAATATCTGAAAAAGAAAACATAAAAACACTTAGTTTAGTCAAAATCCAGTATAATAAGTTAGTTAATTCTACTCATAAAAATGTTATAATAATTAATTCAAATAGAGAAATTAGTGATGTTTTTAATGATTCTATTACAATAATAAAAAATAAATTTAAGGATTTACTAGGAGGAAAAAAATATGGATAATTTATTAGAAAATCGGCAAAGTAGAGATAAAATAACCAAGATTAGGCCTAATAAAGTTTTTTTATCAATAACCAATAAATGTAGCGCATGTTGTCTGCATTGCTTTGCTGAATCAGGAGAACAGCTAAGTGAGGAATTGAAATTAAATGAAATCTATATCTTAATAAATCAATTGAAGGATATAGGGATAACTTCTGTTTCGATTACAGGTGGAGAGCCTTTTTTAAGAAATGATTGTATTGATATTATACAGCGTTTAAAAGAAAAAAAATTTAAAGTTTCAATAGCTACAAATGGAATGTTTTTATCTAAAGAAATATGTGAAAAAATCATTTTTTGGGGTATGGATTCTATTAGTGTTAGCTTAGAGGGAATTGACTCTGTAATAAACAATAAGATAAGAAAAAATATTGATACAAATCGAGTAATAGAAAATATTAAGTCTTTAATTAAAATAAAAAAAATTCAAGGTAGCAAAATTAAGATCGCTGTTCGTACAAGTGTTAATAAATATAACTGCAATCATCTATTGGAAATGTATTGTTTTTTCTCAGACTTAGGCATAAATAAATATAAAATAAATAATACCAATTTACTAGGAAATGCAATTAGAAATATAGATATACTTATTTCTGAGGATGTGTTTAGACAAAAGTTGGAAAGATTAAAAAACTACTCTAAGCAAAATAATTGTTTTTGTAAGTTAGAATTTCCAATCGAAAAATATATATTAAACAATAATACTGGGAAATTATCGATGTGTACTTCAGGAAATAAAACGATTTCAATATCAGCTACAGGAGATGTTTTACCGTGTTCGTTAAGCCAAGAAAAAATTATATTTGGAAATATACGATTAAAATCTTTGGAGAATATTTTAAATAATAATTTGCCATTTACATACAATGAAAAACCTTGTCGTATATGTAAAATGCAAAATTACGTTAATAAAAATGCTTTTATTTCAGAAGGAGGTGGAATATAATGAAAAGCGTTAAAAATAAGAAGCGTTTTTTTAAAGTAAGTACAAGCCATAACTAAATTAAAAGGATAATGGGGTTTTAGAAAAATATAATGTTTCTTTTCAAAACCCCATTATCAGAAAGAATGAGGGAAAATGACTTATAAACAATCTATAAATTTTATTTTAGGGCTAATATTGAATCAATCACAGGAAAGTCAAAAATCATGGAATGCTGCAATTGAATTACAAAATAGATTTTATGAAAAATCGCAACAATATTTTTCTTTTTATCTATGCGAATTTTTTGGTGTAGATTTTTTATATCAAATAATAAAAGGCAATCCTTGTTTACATAGATTTCCTGAAACAATGTCAAGATATATAGTTCAAACTGCTGCTACTTTAAACAGGTACTATCAAGGAGATCCACGAAAGCTGTGGGAGAACAACCCATCAAATATTAACATAGAGTTACAAAAACTACATGGTATTGGAAAGCACAAAGCTATTCAAGGAAAATTAATATTATTCAGAATACTGAACTTGCCATTTGAAAATAAAGATATTGACTATATGAATATTAATTGCTCAGCAATGTTAGACAATTTGGAACGTGATATTAAAATTATATTACAAAAAAATAGCATTTAATAAATGTAGTTAATGTATTAAAGAGTATAAAGAATATTTATGACTAATAACAAAAACTATAAATAAATAACAAAACCCAGACTAATTAAAATTTAATTATAGAAAAAAAGAATGTTATACGAAAACAAAAACTAATTTTTTAAAGTCCTAGGGAAGGAATGAAGTTGTAAAAATATTTTTCACCTTAATGTTGGTGCTAAATTTGAAAGGGGATAACAAATTGAACAAAGAAGAAAGACAAATTAATCTGTTAACTAGTTTAATTATTGGTGAGCCTGGATTAGAAAATCTTCAAGATTATATAAAAAAAATAATAGAAATTAGGGGTTTGTCTGAACATAATATATTAGAAGAAATGTTAATGTTAATTGAAGAGGTTGGAGAATTAGCAAAATCAATACGCAAATATGAAACGAGGCTTACTATTGATAAAGATAGAGAATTTAACTATGATACTGTTGAAAGTGAAATTGCTGATATATTGATAGTCCTTGTTAATATATGTAATGTTTTGGATATTAACTTAAAAGATGCACTAATTAAAAAAGAGAGGTGTAATATAAACAGAAGGTGGGATTAACTGAGCAGGGTTATATTTAGGAGTAGCTTCGTTCATTTTACTTACTTAAATATAGAATAAGTAAAATTTAACTAACAATAGATAAAGAAAAAAGCTCTAAATTTTATGTTACATTTTAAAGGTAGGAGAATATGCTTTTTTTTACAAACAGTTATAATTTCTTAAGCAGATATAACTTTACTTAGATGGTAACTGGTGATAGTCTGAATAAATATCAATTTTCTTAATTCTACTACAAGCTGATGAAATACTAATGTATTAGTAATGAAAATTTTTTGAACAGGCAAAATAAATGTAGTCTTTATGGTTGTAGAGTTATGCAGCTTATAAAATACTTATTAAAAAAGGAGGGGAGAATATGAAAAAATATACTGCGCCTAAAGCAAAAAAAATAAGTTTACCTGCAGCTTTAGGAGCTGACATTGCTTTAAGGTAATTATATTTTTAAAGAATGGATAAGTAAAAGCTTATCTATTCTTTAAATATTTATATTAAATAATTAGGAGTTGATAACATGCCTGATATTATAGAAATCAAACAGAGAAATATATTAATAGATCCAAGAGATATATTAAATATACTAGACTATATGGAGGAGGATATAATTTATCTAGGAGGATCATTGATAGAAGGAAGTATAAATAAATATTCTAAAGGAATGGGTAATAAATTATCTGATATTGATGTGTTCATAATTTCTAATGACATAATAAATAATGAAGCATCATGTGCTTATGATTTGGGAGACATTAAAACACAATTCAAAAGACTTTCTGGAATAAGCATAGATATAGAAATTTTTTCAAAAGATGTTTTTTTAACATTATTAGAAGATTTGAGTAATTGTCAATTTGAAAATAATACTAGGACTCGAAATCTTTTAAATTTACCAAAGAGGTTTGATTTATTTAAATTCACATCATTCATACATAGATTTTTAAATGGGATACCAATTTATAATGAAGGGATATTTTACGATATTAAAGAAAATTTTAATGAAAATAATTATTATAGGTTGATGACAAGGATGTGTATAAATAACGTTGATGTAAAATATGAAGATGTTATTGGAAATATAGAAACTAAACAGGCAGAAGTTGCTGTCAAGGTAGCTAGAACTGTATTGTTAGAAACTATGAAGGCGTATATTTACTATAAAAAGACTTCTCTTGATAGAGATAAATGGATACCGTTAAAATTAAAGAATTTAGCAGAATATAACAAAGACTCTCTAAAGGTTTATCAAAAATTTAAAAAATTATATTTTGAAGAGAAACTTGACAATGAAAAAAATCTGATAAGGAATGCAGAAAAAATAATTGATTTCTCAAATCAAATATTAATGAAAATTGGACAAGGTGGGGGGATATAAATGAGTACCAATATATATAAGAGGAATATAGTCTATAGAGTTAGAACGATAAATAAGAAGAGCATTTTATTTGGAGATAATCAATGTTTTGAGCTAAATGAAGTAGCTTCTATGATTTGGGCAAATTTAGATGGAGAAAATGCAATTAATGATTTAGTAAGCATGATAGCAGAAGAGTATAAGGTTGACATTAATATTGTAAAAGAAGATGTTAATAAGTTTATAACTGAGATGGTAAAAAACAAAGTTATATTAGAGTGTAATTAAGTATGAAAGAAAACTTCATTATGAAATTAAATGAAAATCTATTGTGGCTTAGTGTGCTTATATTATCAATTTTATCATATTTTTATGATTACAAATATATTGTAGTTCTTATATTTTGGATAATAATTATATTTTCAGTAGGTAATGCTAAGAGATTTTATTCTAAAAGATATATTAAAGTTTCAACAATTGTAAGAAGGAGCATATATGTAATACCTTTTATATTACCATTAGCAGTAGATTTTAAAATAAGTATTAAAGCACCAAATCTTATTTACTGGTGTATTTTAGGTGTATGCATTGGTATGAGTTTTATTATACCTAAATTAAATCAATGGAGGTTAATACTCTCAAAATATATGATTGAATTTACTCCAAAACGACATAAAGTTGAGTATATAACACATATATATATGTTGTTTGGAGCTGCTGTAGGAGAGGAATTATTTTTTAGAAATTTCGTAATTGGTTATATTGATAACTCGTCAGAGTTTTTTTTAATAATATTAAGTTGTTTTATGTTTCTTCTAAATCATCTAGGAGTTAAGTGGAATCAACAATTTAAAAAACAAGATTATATTAATCAAATTATTTTTGGAGGTTTAAGTTCTATTCTTTTTGTTTTATCAAAGTCAGTAATTCCTTGTATTATTGCACATTTAGTATTTAATACACCATTAATGATTTTAGCATTTAAGAACTATTGCTACCATTATAAGAAAAGCAATTTGAGAATTAAAATGGGAAAGTAGGTGAAATATATTGGTCAGTGAATTATCTGAAGAAAAAGTTGTTAATACAATAGCTAATGACAAAGTGATTTGTGTAAAAAATCTAAAGCGAGATTATAAATCAACTAAAGGATGGATAAACAAAAAAAAAGTAACGGTAAATGCTTTAAAAGGAATAACATTCGATGTGTCTAAAGGGGAAATATTTGGGTTGCTTGGGCCTAATGGAGCAGGTAAAACAACAACTATTAAGATACTCACTACGCTATTAGCCCCAACAACAGGAAAAAGTAAGGTTTTAGGGTATGATACTTTTGGACAAGAAAATAAGATTAGAAAACATATAAATTTTATTTTTGGTGGAGAGTTAGGAGTATATAAAAGATTATCAGCTAGAGATAACCTGATTTATTTTTCTAACTTATATAAAGTTGATAGAAACATTAGAGATGAAAAAATAAACGAACTACTTAAGCTAGTAGGTCTTTATGATAAAGCAGATTTAAAAGTTGAGACATATTCAAAAGGAATGATACAAAGACTTCAAATTGCTAGAGGTTTGGTAAACGATCCAGAAGTTATATTCTTGGATGAGCCGACTATAGGTTTAGACCCCATAGGAGCAAGAACTTTAAGGGATATAATAAAGAAACTTGCAAATATGGATAAGACAATTTTACTCACAACTCATTATATGCATGAAGCAGATGAACTATGTGACAGGATAGCAATTATAAATCATGGGGAGATAATTGCACTAGAATCGCCTGAAAATCTTAAAAAAAGTAATTTTGACACCTCAGTTCTGGAAATAACAGTTTTGGATATATACAATAATGAAATTGATGATATAAAGAAAATTAATGAAGTGAAAAATGTAGCCATTAAGAAACAAGATCAATTTCAGCTATTACAAATACAATTTGATAATACAACTAACATAACACAAAACGTGTTAGATATATTATCTAAAAATAAAGTTATATCAATTAATGAAAGAAAACCTACATTAGAAGATGTTTATGTAAGATTGGTTGGTGGTAATGTATGATCAATAATACATTAATAACTATTTTTGACACATGCAAATTACAAATGAAACATTCAGTGGTAAGACCAACATATAGATATTGTTTAATTTTTCAACCAATAATATATACATTTATAATGTATATGATGTTTAAAGTGTCAGGACAACGAAACTTTGTTTCATTTGTAGTATTAGGAACTGGAATAATGACTTTGTGGAGTTGTATTTGCTTCTCCTCAGCAGGAGATATTCAACGTGAAAGGTTTATGGGTACATTACAAGTCATATATGCAACACCAACTAATTTCAAGATAATAATGTTTGGAAAAATACTAGGAAATACAATATTAGGGTTGGTACCTTTTGGATTATCATTTGTAGTGGTAAAGGTATTTTTTAATGGAGATGTGTATATTGAATCACCATTAGCTTTTATAATAGCTGGTGTATTAACAATAGTTTCGTTTATCAGTATTTCATTGTTACTAGCAGCTATTTTTACCTTGTCAAGAAGCTCAAGGATATTGATGAACTGCTTAGAGTATCCTATATATATTTTATGTGGGATTTTGTTTCCTATAAATATTTTACCTAAACATATTCATCCTTTAAGTTATATATTATCTCCAACTTGGGCAGTAAAAATGTTAAGAATGAGTTTGACGGAGATTAATGACTGGTCATCATTCTATAAAAGTATTGTAGTATTAACAATAATAACAATTATATATTTTGTAGCATCAAATTTTTTATTTGATGTAATAGATAAGAAAACTAGAAAAAATGGAACATTGGAGGTATATTAATTATGATTCAAGAGAGCGTATATAGGTTTTTTGAACAAGCTTGGCTTTCCTTTAGAGCTACCTTTGGATGGATAGAGCCTAAGATATATTTGTTTGTAAAAATAATAAATCCTATGTTTCAAATGATATTTTTCTGTTTGTTAGCTAAGTACTGTTATAATACTGATGATTTATCGCATTGGGTTATAGGAAACTCATTTTTGCTTTGTATATATAACTCAGTATTTGGTGTTGGTTCAATCTTCATGGTAGAAAGATTTATGGGTACATTAAAGATGATAATAGCATCTCCAGAGAACAAATTTGTAGCATTTTTTCAAAGAGGATTTGTTCATATTATGGATTCGTTGATAACAGTAACTTTAGGGTTAATTATTGGTGCTATAATTTTTAACGTAAGTTTTGCTAATGTTAACATTATTTTATTTATAATAGTAACGATAATAGCCATGTTCTCAGCAGTTTGTTTCGGCTTATTTATTGGTAGTTTTGGACTAATAACTAGTCAAATGAATTTGATAATGAATATAAGTGCAATGATTTTAATGGCACTAAGTGGTGTTAATTTTTCCATAAATATATTACCTAAAGTAGTACAAAAAATCTCCTATTGTTTACCGATAACCAGAAGCATGAAGGCAGCAGATTTATTATTAATAGGAAACAATGATATGAAAATATACAGGCTTATGGGAGAAGAGATTATATTAGGTTTACTATATGTTGTAATGGGTTATATATTTATGAAAGTAACAGAGAGAATTGCAAAGAAAAGAGCTTCTTTAGATTTTTACTAAATTATTGAACAAAGGTGATTTAATGAAAAGTGTAGAAAAAGAATTAAAATATAGACTGTCTCAAAGTGATTTTATTAAGTTTAAAGAGTTTTTAAATAATAATAAATATATTAAGGTGAATTCATTTATTCAAATTAATTACTATATAGATACTAAAAATTTTTGTTTTAAAGAAAAAGATATTACTGTTCGTATTAGAAAAATAATAAAAGATAATGATTGGAGCTATGAGTTTACTGTTAAAACCCCTAAAGGTAACAATTTAAATGATTATTACAAAATAAAAAACGAATATACGATAATATTAAATAGCCGAATTGCTACAAACCTAATAACAAAAAATGATTTTAAAAAACATAAAGACATATTTTCACCAATTTTCAATGATATGAAGCTTAAAGTTGATTTAAGTAAACTCAATGTTCTAGGTGAATTAAAGACAAAAAGAGAACTATATATAATAGACAAAAAATATGAACCATTAAATATAGATTTAAATTCATATTTAAAGTGTGAGGATTATGAAATTGAGTGGGAAACAGAAAAAATATCTAATGCACAAAAGAAGATAGAAAGAATATTTTATTTGCTTTCTATAATTCCACAAAATGGTTGTGTATCTAAAAATACTAGGTTCTTCAACAAATATCTTTAGCTATTTAAATACAATATAAGTATTGCAAGTCTAGTTTTTCCAAAACAGACTTTAGGGTAAAAATCTGTTCATCTTTAGGTGATTCCAATTTTTCAAGAAAAAAATATATCCAAAAATTCGTTAAAATATACTTGTTTTGAAAACATATAGATATTTTATAATATATACACGGAAAAGAGAGCGAAATTTTTAATTATTTCGTTCTCTTTTCAGTTAATAGGGCTTTTTAATTTCCTACAGTCCCATTCATTTTACAAAATAGTATTAGTTTTTATATAAATAATTATTTTGTGATTTAGTCTTAAAAGCCATATAGGAGGATATCAATGCAGTGAGTGGTATAGTAAGTATTAACCCAATACTTCCACATAAAGCCCTTATAGCCTCAGATGTAATTAGTTCAGTGTTTAGAGCATTTAAAAACGTAGTATCAGACAAAATGAATATAAGTAATAGAGGAAGAAAGCTTCCAACGTAGGCTAGTACAAGTGTATTTATCATAGTAGACATAACATCTTTGCCTACATTTAATCCTGATTGCAATAATTCAATGAAAGGTATACTAGGTGATTTCTTTTTTATTTCAAATACAACTGAGGCTATAGACATACTTACATCCATTATTACACCTATGGTTCCTATTATTACGGCACTAAGAAATAATCCCTTAAAATCTAAATCAAGTCCCATATTTGTAGTCAAAAATCTAGCTTCGTCTTCAACAAGCCCTGATATATGTGACATATTAGTAAATATCATAGATAGTAACCCAGCACTTAATGTTCCACCAATAGTACCAAGGATAGATACTAGTGTTTTTTTAGTAAAACCTGAAATAAGTAAGAAACTAACAACTATAATTATAGAGGAGCAAAATATAGCACAAACTACTGAATTATAGCCTCTTATGATATAAGGAATCAACAGCCTAATAATTATAAAACCAGAAAATATTAATGCTACTAGAGATCGCAAGCCTTTAAATCTGCCAAATATAATTAATAGTATAATAAATATAATACATAATTTTTTCAAGGAATCTAGTCGGTAAGAGTCCACTATTACGCCAGATAACACTCCGTTATTTTTTGATACATCAATTAGTAGCATATCACCTTGATTATAACGTTTATTACTAGCAGAAAAATCAATTATTAAATGCTTGATAGTTAATGATTTATTTATATAGGGCTTATCCAATATTTTAACATCAAGTGTTTGAGAATCACTTGTTTCATTAGCAATATTAATTATTTTAGCTTTGTATATACTACTAGAATTAGTAAAACAGCTAGTAGAACATAAGACAAATATAGCAATGATAATAACGACTTTTTTCATAAGTTCACCTCCTAGTAAATATTATGCTTGTACATTTGGAAAAAGAACTATCTTATTATATAAAAAAATATCACAGAGACATTCTTTTTTGCTTAGTAACAATATTGTAAAGAGAAAATTGCTAATAATAAAAAAGCTATCTTTGACGCTAGCCAAAGATAGCTTTTTGTAGATTATTAACTATGCGTTATGCAATAATTTATTCTTAGATACATATATCCCCATAAATACAATGATTATACCAGATATGAATAATAGTATGAAACTATCGACTCTATCAAATAAAAAACCATACAATACAGCACCTATAGGAATTGCTATATTTGCCATAGTACGTATGATGGCATAAAATCTACCTAAATATTCTTTGGGAGTTTTCTTTTGTATTATAAGTTGAATAGGCATATTAATCATTACATTAGTAGCACCATATATAAATAAAACTATATAGTAATAGATACTATAAAATACTTTGCTAAAATTACTAAATACACCCAAAGATGGAATACCAATAAAGACCGCTATAAAACCTGTGGATATTATGAAAAATCCAAGATTCATACTTATTTTTTTGATTTCTTTTATTCTAGAGAATAACAATGCCATTACTAGCATTCCAATAGCATAACTAGCTTCTGCAATACCAAATGATTTTGAAGACAAAGATAATTGTCTAACCAATATAAATGGAAAACCTATAATAACTGATATAAAAAAGAAATTCAACATAGGGCTTATAATCATTATAGAGAAAAGTGCTTTGTTTGATTGTAAGAACGAAAATACCTCTTTCATATCTTTAATAAATGAGATTTTAGTATTTTTATTTTCGTCATCAACTTTATTAATGTATGCTTTAAAGTCTATAAAACATTCAGATATTGCAGATATTACAAATGATATACCATTTAGAAGTATAATATATTTTATATCTAAAAAACCGAAAATAAATCCACCCGCAACAGGACCTAATATACTAGATAATGAGTTAACTGAAGAATTATAAGAGTTTATTTTTATCAAATTATCCTCATTAACTAAAGTAGGTATAGCAGAACTGATTGTAATACCAAATATCGTATTAAAAGAAGTTAATAATACCGTTGTTATGTAAATAGGCAATGGATTGAGATCAGAGAAAAATGTAAATATAAATAATCCTACTAGTAGTAAACCGCTCATCAAATCTGTCAAAACAACTATTTTCTTTTTATCAAATTTATCTGATATGACTCCAGTAATAGGGCCAAGCAATAATTTAGGGAGAGTATTTAAAGCTAAGTTAAGAGCAAAGCTCATACCTCCAGTTAATTTGAGCAAATAAAGACCTATGGCAAAGGCATAGACGTTAGTACCAAACATTGACGTAAATTTTCCTGATAGATAGAGAATCATATTTCTATTATCAACTGAATTTTTTTTCATAGTATACCCCATAGTATATCCCCCCTGTAAAATAATATATAGACTATAAAGTTACAATTTTAATAGAAGAATTTAACCGTGTAAAAGTTAAAATAAATTCTGTTTATTTTATTCCGTTAACAAACTAGAACATCAAAAGAAAACAAAGAAACTATATTTGATAATTCCAAACAAAGTACTTTTGTAACTTCAGAGCAACTTATATATTACCATACTTTATTTACGAATTTTGTCAAAATTGGTAAGGTGAATGTTCATTTTTTATTCTTTTGTTAAATTTTCAAAGCATTTTTGCAACTTATTAGTTATATAAGGACTTTATATTTGAGCAATGACTGTTTTTATGGTACGATGTTATGGATAATGAAAGAACATATGTCAATGGCATGATTTTTGTTATTGAGAGATTTGTAGAGTATTAAGGATTTTATAATATTTCCATGCTTTACTCATATGAATGAAAAAATTTAATATCCATAGAATATGAAGTGTGTACAAATATAATAGAGACGACAATAGTTCCATAGCATTTAGTGATAACGTACAAAGAAACTTTTATTTCAAATATAGTATAGTTAATTAAGGAAAAGAGTGATTTTAATATATTAGTAATTAAATAACAGTATTATAGGAGCTAGATATAAAAAGAAAGGAGAATAATAATGAAAAAAAGAATTCTTGTAGCTGAGGATAACTTTGAGATATCAAAAGTAATAAAGCTATACCTTGAAGGAGAAGATTATGAAGTGTTTATCAAAGACAATGGAATCGATGCGCTTTCAGTTATAAAAGATAACAAAATAGATCTAGCAATTGTTGATATTATGATGCCAAAAATGGATGGCTACGAGCTTACAAGAGAAATTCGAAAAATCAGCAATATTCCAATTATTATTTTATCTGCAAAGAATGAGGATAATGATAAAATACTTGGTTTAAATATTGGCGCAGATGATTATATAACAAAACCTTTCAATCCTCTTGAAATTGTAGCAAGAGTAAATGCTTCTTTAAGAAGGCACTACAAGTTAAGTAGAAATGAAGGAGCTAACGGAGTTTTGAAATTAGGGGAAATGACACTTGATACAAACAACTGTAGACTTACCAAAGAAGAAATAGAAATCCCTCTAACTGCTACCGAATATAAAATATTGGTTCTTTTCATGAAAACTCCTGAAAGGATTTTTTCAAAGGTGCAGATAAGTAAACATATCAATGGCGAATATTTTAAAAACGATGATAATTCTGTAACCGTGCATATATCACATTTGCGTGAAAAAATAGGACTAAATAAAAACGGAAAACAATTTATTAAAACTGTGAAAGGCCTAGGATATAAAATTGAAAACAAATAAAAAAAGAAGATTGGGTTTTTTTGGCATAATTGTTCGCAATTTTCTCATGTTTGCGATTACTATATTTATAATGTTTGTTATATTCATAGTTGGTATATTGGTAGTATTTATAAAAAATCCAAACTACCATATTATTCCTATTGCAAGTGGAAAACAATATATTATAAATGGTGATTATGGATCATTTGACAAAAAGATTCTGGGGGATGATGGATTCTTTATTGTTCTTGATGAAAATAATAATAAAATTTACAAAAGCACAGATTTAACAGATTTATACTTGAGTAAAGAACAGATTGAATTAATACCAAATATAAAATTTGAGAATTTTATAACTCGAGCTGAATATATAGGTCAAGACAATAAAAAATACATTAGCGTTTTATTTAAAGAGTTAAAGGAAGAAACAAACATAATAGTTGCAACTGTAATAGCAGATAGTAACTATAACATAATTTTCTCAGATATCTCTAAGCTAAAAAAAGAACAACTTTCTGAATTTGATTTTAACCTTTTAACAGGGAGGTATAAAGGAAAGTTTAATATTTCTAGATTGACCTATACAGGAAATGATGGAAGAAAATACAATGCTATATTTTGCAGAAATTCTGCAAAGTACTATGAGTTTTTTGATTCTTTCAAGGATATATCTAAATATATTAGTTACGGATTTATATATATTTTTATTATTGCTTTATTAATTTTCATAATAATTCTTGAGAAGAAAGTAAAAACACCATTACAGCTTTTGAGTTCTTCAATAGAAGAATTTGCAGAAGGTAAGTCTAATAAGCCTATAGAATATAAAGGGCCACGAGAATTTGAAGAAATATGTAAAAACTTTAATTATATGAAAGCAAAGCTTAATAACGCTGAGCAAGAAAAACGAAAGATGCTTGCTGATATTTCTCATGATTTAAAAACTCCAATAACAGTTATTCAATGTTATGCAAAGGCTGTATTGGATGAAAAGATTAGAAATGAAGAGCAAAGTGAGTACCTTAATACAATTTACAATAAAGCTAATTCTCTTGCAGAACTTATTAATGCTTTTAGTGAATATAGTAAAATAGAGAGACCGGATTTTTTATTAAAGACTTCTAAAGTAAACATTTGCGAGTTTGCGAGGAATTATTTAATAGAAAAGTACAATGAACTTGAGTTTCTAGGGTTCAATCTTGATACTGAAATCTGCGATGAAGATGTTTATTGTATAATTGATGAGTTCCAAATGAAACGAGTGTTTGAAAATATAATTTCAAATACTGTAAAACATAATCCAAAAGGGACACTAGTCTTATTTTTACTTAAAAAGCTTGATAATAAATGTATTATTCATATTGGCGACAATGGTTTAGGAATTCCTACTGGACTAAAAGAGAATATATTTAAGCCATTTTCAATGGGCGATTCATCTCGTAGTAGAGGTAAAGGTTCAGGGCTAGGAATGGCAATAGTAGAGAAGATAATAAAAGCACATGGAGGGACAATTGAGCTTTTAAAGGAGTCGGATGCTGGCTTATCAACAGTATTTGAAATAACTTTATTGCTTGCAGATAAAGAGTAATATCCCT
Source organism: Clostridiaceae bacterium M8S5 (assembly GCA_029227815.1). Taxonomy (GTDB): domain Bacteria; phylum Bacillota; class Clostridia; order Tissierellales; family MCWD3; genus Abyssisolibacter. The sequence goes on from CP118523.1 coordinate 1,245,739, forward strand.
ATAGAAATTTATTAAAGATATTAATATCAAAATCAGTATGCTGTTATAATAAAGTTCAAATACTTAAAAGTAACTATTAACTTAGGGTATCTAATTCGTTAAATACTAACATTTAGTAATACTTGCTTATAAAAAAATGCTAATGTTCTTTAGTATTTCAGACTGTAGACAAAAGCCCAATTTCTGCGCCCGTGTTAAAATTTCCGTTGCTCACTTACCTCTAAGTAAGCTCTGCTACTCAATTTTAACACGCCTTGAAATTGAACTCTTACTATAGTCTGTTATCTTGATGACTTTGTCATCAAGATAAAATGCTAATGTTCTTTTAGCATTTTTTATGTTTTTAATAATTTTTAAGGTCCTGTTTTTTAAAAGTTTTACTTTCCGTATCATAACATACATTAAAAAATCTTAATATACAATTTATAATAATTTAGAGTAAATGATATATTCTTATAATTGTAAAAGATACAAACAAACATAAGATAATTATACTGAGAGGTGTTATATATAAAAACAATATTTATTTTACTAACGAAAACAAATTCTATATTATCAAGAACAATAGAGAAAGTTACGGGTGATTGTTATACTCATGTTTCTATTAGTCTTAATAGAGAACTCACACAAATGTACAGTTTCGGTCGTAAAAAAAAGAGCAATCCGTTTATTGGAGGATTTGTACATGAAAGTATACAAAATGGTATATATGCACTTAATCAAGAGGCTGAATGTATGCTATTCTCTCTTGATGTAACAGAAAAAGCATATGAAAATATTAATAATATGATTTGTGATATCCATAGCAATAAAGAGCAATATAAATATAATTTCATCGGTTTATTTAATGTGCTTTTAGGGTGGAATGTAAGAAGAAAAAAACGTTATTTCTGCTCTGAGTTTGTAACAGAAGTCTTACAATATGCTAATACAATTGAATGGGACAAGCCTCCAGCTCTTACAAAACCATCAGATTTTCAAAATATGCCAGAGTTAAGCATTGTGTTTGAAGGTAAATTAAGGCTTGTAGCATAGATTAAGAAATTTTAAGATATAATTTAAAATGCTTTAATGTGTAATCAATAATATTATTATATATAAAAATAAAATAAAAAAAGGAGACAAGAAATTATGAGAACACTATTATCTAACCCTTATTTTAGGAGAATATCAAAAAAAGCAGAAGTTAATAATAATAATCCTTCAACATTCGGAGGTATTGCATTAAAAGTAGTTTTATTTTTACTAATAACAGGAGGAGGGCTGTGTGCCTATATTTACAAACTTGTTCCAGAAAGCTATATGATGTATTCATTGATAGGAGCAGGAGCTACAACAGTAATTACAGCGCTGTTAAATTATCTAATCCCAACTTTAACTCCATTATTTGGAACGTTGTATTGTATTGCACAAGGTTTTCTAATAGGCTTTGTTTGCGAGGGTTACTCACAATACTATAATGGGATTATTCCAATTGCTTTAGGACTTACTTTTATGGTGATTGCTGTAATGCTTTTCCTCTATGCAACAAAAATAATTAAAGTTGGTCAACGTTTTAAAGCTGTTATAAGTACTTTATTCTTAGCATCAATTGTTGCTGGTGGTATTGTATTTATAAGTTCATTTTTTACAGATACAATTACGTCTATAGTATATGGAAATGGTTGGATAGGAATAGGAATTTCCGCAGGTGCATTGTTAATAGCATCACTCAATCTCGTAGTTGATTTTGATAATATTGCGGTTAGTGTTAAAAACAAATATTCAAAGAAATACGAATGGCAACTTGCTTTCGGACTTGTTATGACAGTCATTTATATCTTTATCCGTATGCTTAGACTTGTAGCACAAATTATGGGTAAATCTGACGATTAGAATCTTTATTTAATATTAATCTTTAGCTAAAGCTGTGAACAACTGACCTTGTTCACAGCTTGTTAATATATTAGATTATTTTAAGTACATATTAGTAGATGGTAAAATTTGACTAAAGAAAAAAATTAATTATTATAATAAATTACTATCTAAAAAGAATACTAAATGTAGTTATAATTCATGCATAGATTTCCTAAGACAATAATATAATCCAACCATTGACATAATTAATCCCGAAATCAATAGTAAAATCAAGTTATTAACTCTTTCAATAAGAAAACCGTATAAAATAGCAGAGAGAGGAATCATTCTTGAATTCTTTGATAAATTATGATTTCTCTTTATCTGCTTGAGTAGTTTTCAATTCAGACCGTAGACAAAAGCCCAATTTCTGCGCCCGTGTTAAAATTTCCGTTGCTCACTTACATCTAAGTAAGCTCTGCTACTCAATTTTAACACGCCTTGAAATTAAACTCTTACTATAGTCTGTTATCTTGATGATTTTGTCATCAATCTAAAATGCTAATGTTCTTTAGCATTTTTTATGTTTTTAACAATTTTTAAGTTCCTGTTTTTTAAAAGTTTTACCTTCTGTATCATAACATACATTAAAAAATCTTAATATACAATTTACAATAATTTAGAGTAAATGATATATTCTTATAATTGTAAAAGATACAAACAAACATAAGATAATTATACTGAGAGGTGTTATATATAAAAACAATATTTATTTTACTAACGAAAACAAATTCTATATTATCAAGAACAATAGAGAAAGTTACGGGTGATTGTTATACTCATGTTGCTATTAGTCTTAATAGAGAACTCACACAAATGTACAGTTTCGGTCGTAAAAAAAAGAGCAATCCGTTTATTGGAGGATTTGTACATGAAAGCATACAAAATGGTATATATGCACTTAATCAAGAGGCTGAATGTATGCTATTCTCTCTTGATGTAACAGAAAAAGCATATGAAAATATTAATAATATGATTTGTGATATCCATAGCAATAAAGAGCAATATAAATATAATTTCATCGGTTTATTTAATGTGCTTTTAGGGTGGAATGTAAGAAGAAAAAAACGTTATTTCTGCTCTGAGTTTGTAACAGAAGTCTTACAATATGCTAATACAATTGAATGGGACAAGCCTCCAGCTCTTACAAAACCTTCGGATTTTCAAAATATGCCAGAGTTAAGCATTGTGTTTGAAGGTAAAATTAAGGCTTGTAGCATAGATTAAGAAATTTTAAGATATAATTTAAAATGCTTTAATGTGTAATCAATAATATATTATATATAAAAATAAAATAAAAAAAGGAGACAAGAAATTATGAGAACACTATTATCTAACCCTTATTTTAGGAGAATATCAAAAAAAGCAGAAGTTAATAATAATAATCCTTCAACATTTGGAGGTATTGCATTAAAAGTAGTTTTATTTTTACTAATAACAGGAGGAGGGCTGTGTGCCTATATTTACAAACTTGTTCCAGAAAGCTATATGATGTATTCATTGATAGGAGCAGGAGCTACAACAGTAATTACAGCGCTGTTAAATTATCTAATCCCAACTTTAACTCCATTATTTGGAACGTTGTATTGTATTGCACAAGGTTTTCTAATAGGCTTTGTTTGCGAGGGTTACTCACAATACTATAATGGGATTATTCCAATTGCTTTAGGACTTACTTTTATGGTGATTGCTGTAATGCTTTTCCTCTATGCAACAAAAATAATTAAAGTTGGTCAACGTTTTAAAGCTGTTATAAGTACTTTATTCTTAGCATCAATTGTTGCTGGTGGTATTGTATTTATAAGTTCATTTTTTACAGATACAATTACGTCTATAGTATATGGAAATGGTTGGATAGGAATAGGAATTTCCGCAGGTGCATTGTTAATAGCATCACTCAATCTCGTAGTTGATTTTGATAATATTGCGGTTAGTGTTAAAAACAAATATTCAAAGAAATACGAATGGCAACTTGCTTTCGGACTTGTTATGACAGTCATTTATATCTTTATCCGTATGCTTAGACTTGTAGCACAAATTATGGGTAAATCTGACGATTAGAATCTTTATTTAATATTAATCTTTAGCTAAAGCTGTGAACAACTAACCTTGTTCACAGCTTGTTAATATATTAGATTATTTTAAGTACATATTAGTGGATGGTAAAATTTGACTAAAGAAAAAAATTAATTATTATAATAAATTACTATCTAAAAAGAATACTAAATGTAGTTATAATTCATGCATAGATTTCCTAAGACAATAATATAATCCAACCATTGACATAATTAATCCCGAAATCAATAGTAAAATCAAGTTATTAACTCTTTCAATAAGAAAACCGTATAAAATAGCAGAGAGAGGAATCATTGAACCAGATATAGTTCCAACTATGCCATAGAATTTTCCAAGGTAATCGTTAGGAACTTTTCTTTGTAGTACTAATTGAATAGGCATATTGATAATAACCATGAAACAACCTAACATAAAATGTATAACACAGTAAAATATAGTATAATATAGAGCGGTCTTATTAGCTAGAAAACTAGAAGAAGGCAAACCAAGTAGTGCTATTAAAATACCATTTGAAACCATAGAAATACCAACATAAAGCCCTGGTTTTTTTATATCCTTTATCCTAGAAAATAATAAGGACATTACTAACATTCCAATAGCAAAAATAGCTTCTATGCTACCGTATGCCTTTCCAGACATAGACAATTTCCTAATTACTATGAATGGGACACAGATATTTACAGAAACGAATATAAAATTTAAAAGCGGAGAAGTTAAGGTCATTATCAATAATGATGTTTGAGATTTTAAGAATCTTAAAACATCCTTGAATTCTTTGATAAATGATGATTTCTCTTTATCTGCTTGAGTAGTTTTCATTTTAGCATAAGTTTTAAAGTCTATAAAGCACTCAGATAATGCGGACAAAATAAAGGATATACCGTTAATAAGTATTATGTATTTAATGTTAAATAAACCGAATAAAAAGCCCCCAGCTAGTGGGCCTATGATGTTAGATAATGAATTGACAGATGAATCATAGGAGTTAATCTTAATCAAACTATCGTTACTAACTAATGTTGGAATTGCAGAACTTATTGTTATAAAGAATATAGTATTAAAAGAAGTCAAAAGAACGGTTGTAATATAAATAGGTATTGGATTTAAAGTGTTGATAGATGAGTATATATATAATGCTATAAGTAGTATACCGCTTACTAAATCTGTTAAAATAACAATTTTCTTTTTACTAAATTTATCAGAGAAAAATCCGGCAATTGGTCCAAGAACTAGTCTAGGTACAGTGTTAAGTGCGAAGTTAATAGAAAAACTAATACCACCTGTGAGTTTTAGAAGATAAAGACTAATTGCAAAAGTATAGACATTAGTTCCAAACATTGATACGAATTTACCAGATAAATAGAGCATAATATTTCTATTATCTACCGAAATTTCGCCAATTTTATCCATTGAATACCTCCTCAAATATTATGAATTAAATTTTAAAAAGCTTCTTCAATACTAATATAAATGATAAGAAAAAGTAAAGAATGTTACAAAAAATTAACAATGTTAATGAAATATGGATATGGCTGTAAAGTGATAAATATTGATAACAGACTTAAAACAATCGATTTTTAATGATTTAGATAATTCCTATAACCCGTGATAAGTAATAAGTTAAAAAATTTATTAGCAATCCACAATGTAACCATTTGACAATGAACTATGTATTATACGATTTTTTTAACCTAATTTAGAGAAATTATTTTTTAGTAAAGAACATTACTATGAAGTGAAAAAATAACTTTAGTAAAAAGCTATCTTGATTTTAATCAAAGATAGCTTTTTAGGGGATTTATTATTATATTTCATGTAAGGACTTATTCATCAATATAAATATACCTATAAGTGCCATAAGTATTCCAGAGGTGGATAATAGCATGAAACTATTGACTCTATCAAATAAGAAACCATATAATATCGCAGCTACAGGAGTTGCTACGTTTGCCATAGTACCTATAATGGCGTAAAATCTACCTAAATATTCTTTAGGAGTTTTCTTTTGCATTAATAATTGCATTGGCATATTAATCATTATATTAGTACCGCCAAATATAAATAGTACTATGCAGTAATATACAGCATAAAAGATTATATCTCGATTACCAAACATGCCTGATGCTGGGGCACCAATGAAGACAGCTAATAAACCTGTGAATATTATAAACAAACCAAGATTTAAACCCACTTTTTTGACTTCCTTTATTCTAGAAAACAACAATGCCATGACTAACATTCCAATAGCGAAACTAGCTTGCACAGTACCAAATAATTTTGAAGACATGGATAATTTTTTAACCAAAATAAATGGAAAACCTATACTAACTGATACGAAAAGAAAATTCAAAATAGGTATTAATAACATTATAGAGAACAGTGCTTTTTGTGATTGTAAGAATGAAAATACCTCTTTTATATCTTTTATAAATGAGATTTTAGTATCTTTGTTTTCATTAGTATCTTTATTAACGTAAGCTTTAAAATCTATAAAACATTCTGATATCGCAGATATAACAAAAGATATTCCATTTAGAAGTATAATATATTTTATATCTAAAAAGCCAAATATTACACCACCAGCAATAGGACCTAATATATTTGATAATGAGTTAACTGATGAATCATAAGAGTTAATTTTTATTAGATTATCTTCATTAACTAAAGTAGGTATAGCAGAACCTATAGTGATACCAAATATCGTGTTAAATGAAGTCAATAATATTGTTGTTATGTAAATAGGTAATGGATTGAGATCAGAGAAAAATGTAAATATAAATAATCCTACAAGTAGTAATCCGCTTATCAAATCTGTGAAGACGACTATTTTCTTTTTATCAAATTTATCCGATATGACTCCTGCAATAGGACCAAGTAATAATCTTGGTATAGTGTTTAAAGCAAAATTAAGAGCAAAGCTCATACCGCCAGTTAATTTGAGCAAATAAAGACCAATAGAAAAGGCATAAACATTAGTACCAAACATTGACGTGAATTTTCCTGATAGATAGAGAATCATATTTCTATTATCAACTGAATTTTTTTTCATTGTAAAACCTCCTGTATAATGATATGCAAATATAGTAATTAATATTATTAATAATTACATTTATAATATTAATATAAATTTAATAAAATGTAAATATGTTTTTCATAAAAATATAAAAAATTTAATTTAAACTTCCAATATTTTAAATATGTGTTGTGTTGAAAAAAATTCACATAATGATATAATATATATTACATGTAATATATAAAACATATCTGCTTTGAAAAGGGGTGTAGACCATTGAAAAAATTAATGACAGGAAATGAAGCTATTGCTAGAGGTGTTTATGAAGCTGGTATAACATTTGCTGCTGCTTATCCAGGTACTCCTAGTACGGAGATACTAGAGAATATTGCCTTATATAAGGGAGATATCATGGCTGAGTGGGCTCCGAACGAAAAGGTTGCATTTGAATCAGCACTTGGAGCTTCTATAGCTGGGGCAAGAGCTTTTGCAAGTATGAAACAAGTAGGGGTTAATGTTGCAGCAGATCCGATGTTCTCGTTTTCTTATACAGGAGTTAATGGAGGATTTGTAATGGTATCAGCTGATGAACCAGGAATACATTCATCGCAAACAGAACAAGACAATAGATATTACGCAAAGTTTGCAAAGCTAGCAATGTTAGAACCAAGCGACAGTCAAGAAGCTAAAGAAATGGTTAAAGAGGCTGTAAAAATAAGTGAAGAATTTGACACTATAGCAATGATTAGGATGACTACAAGGATATGTCATAGTAAAAGTATAGTAAAACTTAATGATAGGGAAGACGTTTCATTAAAAGACTATACCAAAGACATAAACAAATACGCTACTATGCCAGCAATTTCAAAAAAATTGAGAGTTAAAGTAGAAGAGAGAATGAGAAGATTAGAAAAATTCTCTAATGAAACACCACTTAACTTTATTGAATGGAATGACAAAAAAATAGGGATTATAGCTTCAGGTGTAGCATATCAATATGCAAAGGAAGTATTTAAAGATACTGTTTCTTATCTAAAGCTAGGATTTACTTATCCGTTACCATTAGAAAAGATTAAAAATTTTGCTGATGAGGTAGATAAGCTATATGTTATAGAAGAATTAGAGCCATTTATCGAAGAGCAGGTAAAAGCTATGGGAATAGATATAGTAGGTAAGGACAAGATACCAAATATAGGAGAACTAAATCCTCATATAATTAGAAAGAATATGTTAGATCAAGAAAATGAAGTCTTAAATATAGAGGCGGATAAATTAGTACCAAGACCACCAACACTATGTGCAGGATGTCCTCATAGAGGAATATTCTATGAATTAAGTAAAAAGAAAAACATAATGGTGACAGGCGATATAGGTTGTTATGGACTTGGTGCATTACCACCACTTAGCTCAGTAGATACAATTATATGTATGGGAGCAAGTGTAAGTGCAGGTCATGGAGCAGCTAAAGTATATAAAAGCAACAATGCTGATAAAAGAGTAGTTTCTGTAATAGGAGATTCTACGTTTTTCCATTCTGGGCTAACTGGATTATTAGATGTAGCGTATAATCAAAGTAATGCTGTAACAGTAATACTTGATAATAGAATAACGGGTATGACTGGACATCAAGATCATCCAGGAACGGGTAGAACAGCTCAGGGTGATGAGACAATAGAGGCAGATATAGAGGCTATAGTAAAGGCCTTGGGAATAAAACATGTTAAGACAGTAAATCCACTAAGGTTAGATGAGACAAAGGAAGCACTAGATGAGGCTCTTAATATAGACGAACCATCAGTAGTAATAACAAGATGGCCTTGTGCTCTTAAGAGAAGAACAGAGCCAGAGAAGAAAGAATTCGGAGTTAAATTCGATTTATGTATGATAGATAAAGATAAATGTATAGGCTGTAGGAAGTGTCTAAGCACTGGATGTCCAGCGTTATCATTTGATACTGAGGATAAAAAAGCTGTCATCAATGAACATATGTGTTTAGGCTGTGAGATATGTAAACAGGTTTGTCCTGTAGATGCTATTTCTACTATTAAGTAAAGGTGGGTGAAGATATGGATACTAAAAGTATATTGTTAGTAGGTGTAGGTGGACAGGGTACTATTCTTGCTAGTAAGATTTTGACTAAAGGGCTTATGAATGCAGATTATGATGTTAAAATGTCAGAGATACATGGTATGTCCCAAAGAGGTGGGAGTGTTAGCACTCAGGTTAGATATGGAAAAAAGGTTTATTCACCTATTATAGGTTTAGGGGAAGCTGATATACTTGTATCATTTGAAGAAATGGAATGTTACAGATGGCTTGAATACCTTAAAAAGAATGGAAGAATAATATTAAATGATTATAGAATAGAGTCAGCACCAATACTGATTGGGAAAGCAAAATACCCAGAAGGATTAAAGGAAGAAATAGTAGAGAGAGTTAATACTTCACTAGTATTTGACGCTGCTAAAATAGCTAAAGAACTTGGCAATATTAGAACTATGAATATAGTACTATTAGGAGCATTGATAAAATCAATGGATCTTGATTTCATAGACTGGGAAGATGTAATTAGAACAACAGTCAAAGAAAAGTTCGTAGATATAAATATCAGGGCATTAAAGAAAGGTATAGAATTAGTATAAGAAAAATGGATGGTGGGACATGAGCGAGGAAATTATTATAAAAAAATCTCTATCACAACAGATATATTCTGTACTAAAAAAACAGATAATAAGTGGAAAGTTAGAATTAGGAGAGAGATTAAACATAGAGTTAATAGCAAAAAAATACAACGTTAGTAGGACACCCATAAGAGAGGCTATCAACAGGCTAAGGCAGGAAGGGTTTATAGAACATATACACAATGTAGGACCTAGTGTTGTAAAGTTTAAACCAGAGGATGTAGTAGAGTTAGTATATGTCAATCGAGTATTATTCACAGGAATAATAGAACTTATATTTAAAAATAGTGATATAGATATACTACTAAAACAATTGAAGGAATGTGTAAATCAGCAAGAACTAGCTCATGAACAAGACGATTTAGAAAAGTTTTTATACTACTCTGTAGAATTCCACAGGATATTAATAAAAAATTGTGGAAATAAAAGAATGGAGCAAATAACTCTTATGACGCAAGCTCAGCTTGATATGAGTGTATTAAATTATGTGAAATCAAAACATAATAAATTAAAGAGCATTAAAGATCATAAAGAGATTTATAATGCTATAGTAGAAAGCGATATAGAAAAAACAATAGAGCTAATGAAAAAACATAATGTAGATGCTGAGAACCATTACATTAGCTTGTATGATTAATTAATAAAGGGGATTATTTAAGAAAAAATTCTTGAGTAATCTCCTTTTTAGTAATAAAATAATATAAACTCTAAGTGGGATAAAATAAGTTATAGAATTAGAAAGGTGATATAATGAAACTATACGATATAATAGTTATAGGAGCAGGGCCAGCAGGATTGTTTACTGCAATAAATACTAGCAAAGAAAATAATAAAATATTATTACTTGAAAAGAAAAAATCTCCTGCAAAGAAGCTTCTTATATCAGGAAAAGGACAGTGTAATATAACTCACGAAGGTGATATTAAGGATTTTTTAAATCATTATGGAGATAACTATAGATTTTTAAGAAGTGCTTTATATAACTTTGATAACAATAAACTAAAAGAGTTTTTTAATAAGCGAGGAATCCACTTCATAAGTGATGATAATGATAAAGTATTTCCTAAAAGCCTTAAAGCACAGGACATATTAGATGTATTACTCAATGAATGCAAAACCAGAGGTGTAGATTTAAGGTTAGATAGTGAAGTAACAGATATTAAAAAAGAAGAAGACATATTTTTAGTAAAAAATAAAAATAAAACATACAAGTCAAGAAAAGTAGTAATAACAACAGGTGGATGCTCATATCAACACACAGGTTCGTCGGGAGATGGATACAAGCTTGCAAAGAAGCTAGGGCATACTGTTTCGAAAATTTCACCAGCCTTAACACCAGTGTATGTAAAAAATTATGCATTTAGTGACCTAGCAGGGATATCACTAAATATACCTATATCTCTTTATAGAGAAAATAAAAAGATTAGAAGCTTTAGAGGCGATTTGTTATTCACGCACAAGAACTTATCAGGCCCAGCAATTATTAATTATTCTAGATACATACAAGTCGGAGATACACTTAAGCTTAATTTTATAGGTGTAGGAGAAGATATTTTCAGAAAAGAATTTACTAAAGATGTTACTCAAAATGGACAGCTATATGTGAAAACTGTATTAAAGAAGTATGATATAGCTAAAAGGCTACTTGAGAGTATATTGAAGATATCAGAAATTAGTGATGACTTGAAGTGTGCTCAGTTAAGCAAAAAATTGAGAAATAACCTTATTAAGAATTTAGTTTCGTATGAAGCTATAGTTGAAAGATTAGAAGGCTTTAATCTTGCTATGGTGACTAAAGGTGGTGTTAGTATAAAGGAAGTGAATTCAAAAACAATGCAATCAAAGATAGTAGAAGGGTTGTATTTTGCAGGGGAAGTATTAGATATAGATGGAGATACGGGTGGTTATAACATACAAGCTGCTTTTTCAACTGCAAAACTATTGGCAGATAAATTATTTAAATAAACCTACATACGACAGGAGGATATTATGGAGAATGATAAATACGTAAGGTTTAATATATTTATTAAGGATATAATACCACAGCAACATTATTTGTCCTTATCTAAGCTAAATAAAATCATAAATACATTTGATGATTATAAAGATCATGGAGATATATTTGTGATAAAGTATAAAGACAAGATATTTTCAGTTGATGGACATCATAGGCTTTTTCATATGTCTAATCAAGGAGTAAGAGAACTAGAGGTTGTCAATGAGATTGCAGATAATGATAACAAGCTATATCAAATACTAGCAGATCAGTCACTTGAAATGGATTTTAAAGATATTAGAGATTTAGCAGATAGAATCTTGGAGAGTGATGAGGAATATAAGGAAAAATGGGTAGGTAAATGCCAAGGATTATTAAAAGATATCAGGGAAGGTTTGATATAATTAGCTATATATTATTAAATAAATATAAAGATAATGGCTGTTTTATTGCTTTGATACAGACCATTATCTTATTATAGATCAGTTATAAATATGATTGCTATTGTTTAAAGAATAGTTTATCGAATGTATTAAAGACATAATCTTTATCATGTAACATATTTCTAACTTTTTTGTTCCAAATCTTCTTATCAGTTATATTTTCTAAATCTCCAAAATGCTTTTCTATGTCTTTACGCACAACATTGTAAGTCACTCCAGTGAAGTTATAAACAATTTTGTTAAGGTTATCAATTAATGCAAATGAAGCAACCCCATTATATATTAAAGACGATTTTACTTTCTCATCACCAATATTTGATACCGTATCTTTATAATTAACAATAAGTGTTAATTTATTAGAAAGTATCTCAAAATCTTTATTTACATCTGCTAATGGTAGATGATAATATAAGTTTATGATATTTGATGCATTTCCCATGTACTTATTTTTGTATTTTAAGATATAGTTTATATCGTGAGTTGTTGAATTTAGTTGTTCTAACAAATAATTATCTCTATTTTCTCTTTGCTTAGGAATAATTATAAAGTAGACTGTTATGAACATTAATAGTCCTATTCCAAGCAATATCAAAATCAACTTGTCTTTTTTATTCATAGTTTTCACCTTCATTATATTTTAATAATAAGTTCATATATTTATTGATAGCTAGTGGGACAATTATTGAAATAAAGTACATAAGATAGTGCAGTACCACTTGAGCTAATTGATAAGGGCCTGTTATGTTAATAGGCTTTGAAAAGTATATGTTACTTCCAAAATAAATACCTGTCACAATTGCAATGCTAATCAGAATAAAGATTATCCAAATAATCCATCCGAGTTTTCTTATTTTATGATAAAAACTTATATTAATAATTTTTTTTTCATTTATATAAGTTGCATCATTTCTTTGCCTCAATATTAGATAAGAAATTCCAGTTAAAACTATAGCTGTTATTATAATTATGTTGACTTTATCTAATAAACGAAATATAGAGAAAGGAATTATAATTATCCAAGCGATAATAAAATATATTAAAATACTTTGTAGCCATTCTAATCTTACTTTGTTAATATAAACGTTTAAATTATTATCAATAAGATAATCAATAGAATTAATACTTTCTTTAGCATGATTTATAGCTTCAGTTTCGCTTAATCCTTTTAAAACTAAATCTTCTTTTTTTGCCTGTAGATTACTTAATATCTCTTCTTTAAGTTCGTTAGTATTTGGATGGTGCTTGTATTTTTCAAACAAATTGTCTACATGTTTGCTTAGTTCATTCACTTATATCATTCCTTTCTATTAAATTAGAGATAATATTTTTAGCTATCTTCCATTCTTGTATTGCATTATTACAGTATATTTTGCCTTCTTTTGTAATTTTGTAATATTTTCTTCGGCCTCCTTGGCTCTCATTGCCCCAATAATGATTTATAAATCCTTGCTTTTCAAGTCGTTTTAGGCTAGTATATAGCGAAGGTTCTTTCAATTCGTATTTACCGTTACTATTAGCATAGATAATTTTTATGATTTCATAGCCGTAACTATCTTGTTCGATTAAAATACATAATATAATCGTATCAATATGCCCTCTAATTAAATCTCTACTTATTATTTTATCCATAAATTTACCTCCAATAACATCATAACACATATTACTATGTATGACAATGTAATATGTGTTATGATATTATTTTCTTTAATGATGAAGATTTATTGTTATGTAAATGAGAGTAATAGAAAAACTCCCTTAAGTCATAAAAGTTAGAGTCAACTAACCAGCAAATAACTATAATAGGGGAGTTTTATCCTACAACAAATCCAATATCTCAAATGCAATCTGTAACTTTAATCTTTGTTTATAATTATCTAGATTTACATCTAAAATCTTCATAATCTTATTTAATCTATAGCTTAAAGTATTACCATGAATATGAAGCAAATCTTTTGTATATGTCCAGCTTCCATTGCTTCTGATATAAACTTCAAGTGTTTTCATAAATTCATTTTTTGATACTTTTTTGTAGTTTATTAAGTTACCAAGAGTTCTATCAACAAAATCTTTAAGTTCGTCTAAATCATTTGATAATAGAAATTTTTTAATCTCTAAATCCTCATAGAATAAATAGTGAAGAATATTCTTGGTGTTTTTTGCCATATTTAAAGCTTGAATAGTATTATTATAAGATTGATTAAAATTATCTAAGCATTCGATAATATTGCTAATACCTGCTTTAAGTACTATATTTTCATATTTGGATAGGAACATTGAGTTTCTTTCATTATTCAATTCTTCTAAAAATTTTTCAATAATACTTCTATCCTTGCTATCTATTTTATATATTATTATAATATTATCATTTTTTATAAAAACTATAGAATTAGAAAAATATTTTTTAGATTTTATAGTTATTATTTTATAGTAATATTTGATAAGTCTAATATATCTTTTTCTATCATTTTTATCGCGTTTTGAGCAAAGTGCTGATATTTCAAACATTATCATTTGACATTTATAATTAAAATCAAATTTATATTTTTTAAAACATTTGTTCAGAAATCTCTTATCATTATTGTTTAATAAACTGTCTAGAAAATCTCCTTTAAGTGTTTGCTCTAAATCACTTAGTTCATTAAGTTTTAAGTGCTCTAAAGCTATTGATGTAATGCATTTTTCAACAGTTATATTATCTAGCTCTGATAAATCATAGTCTTTCGATACAATACAGAGCCATCCGAGTGTATCTAGGTTAACGATTATTGGATAAAACAAATAATACATTGATAAATTACTGTCATACCAGCGTGTGTCACTACTACTGTTTAAATGGCTATATATGTCTTTTAGATTATAGTTTAGTATATCGCAGTTGATATGGTATTCAAAATTAGAACTAGCCATATTGTAGAACAAATCTATAACAAATACATCTTTTTTGATTAGTAGTGAAAGATCTGCAATCAAATCATCAATACTACAACCGTTTAAAACCATGCTTGAAAATTTATTGTGAAGATATGTTGAATATTTATATTTGTTTTTCTCATCTTCTAGCATTTTATTATATTTCTCTAATTTTGTTATATTTTGAAGTTCCTTTGTATAGTTTTTTGCATTATTTATAGCAACTGCTGCTTGAGCAGATATCGCTTCAAGGCAATCAACATCAGCTTTAGTAAACACTGATTGATTTTCGAAGTTATCAATTACTATCACACCAATACACTCATCTCGGTATATCAATGGGCAACATATTGTACTTTTTAACTCTGATTTAGTTTGCAGAGATTCATTTATTAGTAGTTTATTTTCAGGTTTCATATTTGACATGGTCACATTTATATCATAAATTTTGGTGAGGAAAACAGTTTCCTTTTGGCTGAATGCTAAACCAGTCATTGATTCTCCAGGAGATAGCCTAATGTTTTGTATGCTCTCATGAAAACCTAGGTGAAACTTTGGTATTAACACGTCTAAGTCTTTGTCATATAGAAATATAATACCTGTATCACTATTTTGTATAATTTCTAAAGATTTTTTAAGAAGAAAGTTTAGTATATAATCAATGTCTTGGGTCGAATTAAGTAATTTACTAGCTTCCAAGATAATTCCCAATTTATTAGCGTCGTTTTTCATGATTTGATGTCTCCTTTTTTGAGTAGTAATAGTATTATATACTTTAGCACAATAAAATGCAAAAAAAATTAGTGTTAACAACATAGTATTTGCTATTTTATCTTGTTATAATAAATAACTAATACACAGAATTATCTGAAAACAATTAGAAAGGAGGAGTGGCTTTGTTACGTGAAAAAATTATAGAAAAATCTAAGGAAATTAGGGAGGAATTAGTAGCAATAAGAAGAGACATACACTCACATCCAGAAGTAGGATTAAATGAAGTGAGAACATCAGGAGTGGTCATAAAAAAGCTAGAAGAATTAGGGTTGAAAGTCATAAAAAACATTGGAGAAACTGGAGTTATAGGCATTCTGGAGGGCAAAAAGCCTGGAAAAACAGTTTTATTAAGAGCTGATATGGATTGTTTAGAGATGACAGAGTTAAATGATGTTGAGTATAAATCTAAGTATGATGGTTTAATGCATGCGTGCGGTCATGATGCTCACACTACATGGTTACTAGGAGCGGCAATGATATTATCAGAGTTTAAGGAAGAAATATGCGGTAATATAAAATTCTTATTTCAACCAGCTGAGGAATCATTGGGCGGTGCTGATAGAATGATAAAACAAGGAGCTTTAGAAAATCCTAAGGTAGATATAGCTATTGGAGCGCATGTTTGGCCAATAATAAAATCAGGAAGCATAGGTATCAAATATAACTCAATGATGGCAGCACCAGATATGTTCAAAATCAAGATATTTGGTAAAGGAGGACATGGTGCAGAACCTCACAACTGTATAGACCCTATTAATATTGGATGTCAAGTATATATGGCATTGCAGACAATAATAAGTAGAAAAGTAGATCCAGTAGATTCAGCGGTTCTAAGCGTTACTACATTTAATGCTGGTACAGCTCATAATGTTATAGCAGATAGAGTAGAACTCGGAGGAACAGTTAGAACACTCACAAATGAAATGAGAGAGCAAATGCCTATGTGGATAGAAGATATATTGAAGGGTATAACTGTTGCAAATGGAGGAACATATGAATTTGAGTATATACCTTACTATCCACCAGTAATAAACAATGATGAGGTACTAGATATTGTAAAAAAAGCTGGTGAAGCTATACTTGGTGAAGGTAAAGTTGTAGAACTGATAAAACCTACAATGGGTGGAGAAGACTTTTCATATTTTCAGCAGAAAGTACCAGGTGCTTTTTTTGTAGTTGGAACGTACAATGAGGAGAAGGGGATAGTTAATCCACTACATAATCCAAAATTCAATATAGATGAAGATATACTTCACAAAGCATCAGCAGTTTTAGCACAATCAGCTATATTATATCTAAACTCGAATTAATTACTCCTTTTTATTTTAACTGAATTATGTTTATATTCGAGTTGGATGTATTATAAATAGAGAGAGGCGTTATATTATGCCTCTTTCTATGAATAGGTAGAAAATATTTTCTGAAAATTCAAACTATTACACGGAAGAAGGGATACAATGAAAAAAGCAAATGATGCTGTAGTAAAAAAGAAACGTGGCTTTGATAAATTCCTAGATTTTATTGAAAAAGCCGGAAATAAGCTTCCAGAGCCATTGACTTTGTTTGTATGGTTAGCTGGAATCGCAATTTTAATATCATTTATAGGTTCAATATCTGGTTTATCAGCAGTTCATCCAGTTTCAAAGGAGACAATCAAGGTTGTCAATTTGCTTTCCAAAGAAGGCATACAAAAGATGCTAACAAATGCTGTTGGTAACTTTGCAGGATTTCCACCACTTGGTTTAGTTTTGACATGTATATTAGGTGTTGGTATAGCAGAAAAAACTGGACTATTTTCAGCATTACTTAGAAAAACTTTAGGAAATGTCAAAGGTTCAAAAGTAGTTATTATAGTTATATTTACTTCAATAATGGCAAATGCAGCAGCTGATACTGGATTTATAGTTATGCCACCACTAGCTGCAATGTTGTTTTTAGCTGTGGGTATGAATCCAATAGTAGGTATGATGGCAGCATATGCAGCAGTAGCAGGAGGATTTAGTGCTAATCTTATAATTAACTCACTAGATGTACTAGTTGTAGGATTTACTCAAAAGGCAGCGGAAACTGTTGACGCAAGCTTCGGTGTTAATCCAGCTTGTAACTGGTATTTCTTAATTGTATCTACATTCATACTTACTTTTGTTGCTACATGGGTTACTGTTAAAATTGTAGCACCAAGAATGGGTATGAGTACTTACAAGGCAGATAAAGTAGAGAAAGTTACAAAAGAAGAAATAAAGGGGTTAAAGGCAGCAGGTTTAGCATTATTAGCATTTGTTATAATTATTTTAGCGTTAGCTATACCATCTAATGGGTTATTAAGACATCCAGAGACAGGTTCATTGATAGAATTTACGGCACCTTTGATGAAAGGGTTAGTACCATTGATTACACTTTTGTTTTTTATACCAGGTTATGTATTTGGGAAGGTTTCGGGTAAGATAAAGAGCGATAAAGACATAGTTACAATGCTAGGACAAGCAATGGCAGAGATGGGACCATATATAGTTTTATCATTTGTAATAGCTCAATTTATTAACTATTTTAATTGGTCAAACATGGGTATAATAATGGCTATAAAAGGAGCGGACTTCTTGAAAGCAGTAGGTGCACCAACACCTGTATTATTAATACTATTCATAATGATATCTTCGATTATAAATCTTTTTGTAGGAAGCTGTTCTGCGAAATGGGCGATTTTAAGTCCGATATTTGTACCAATGTTTATGTTCTTAGGTTTCCATCCAGCACTTACTCAAATGGCTTATAGAATAGGAGATTCCATAACAAACGTTGTAACTCCTTTGTTACCGTACTTTGCGATACTAGTAGCATTTGCTAAGAAGTATGATAAAAACATAGGTATGGGTACACTTATAGCAAATATGTTACCATACTCAATAGCATTTTTCTTATTCTGGTCAGCGTTGATAGTAATATGGTATCTATTGGGATTGCCACTTGGACCGGGATCACCAATAATGTTATAAGATTGAATTAAATCATTCTAATTATGCTTCTTTTTTAGCAGATAGCTGAGAAACTGTTTGTTATAGTGAGAAGCATGTTTTTTGCCAATAAATTTTAAAGAAAGGGATAGTGATTTAAAGTAAGGTATTACAGTAAGGAGATATTCATTCTAAAAATTTAAGATGAGCATTTAGGGGTGCTTGAAGAAAACAATTGAATTATAAAATTAATAAAAATATGAATAACAGTAAGAATAACGAAGATTTACTCTAAAAAGTTATTATAAATTGCATAAAATAAATATTGTATATAATAACATTAATATATACAATATAAGTAGTATGAAAGAAATAGAGGTGAGGACATGATAAATAAGGAAAGAGTAATTTACAAGTTCATGGAATATGTAAAAGTTGATAGTGAAACACTTAATGAAGGTGAATTTTGCAATCTTATAGTAAAAGAATTAACAGAGTTAGGGCTTGAGATTTACACAGATAAAGCAGGTGAAAAAATAGGATCTAATGGTAACAACATATATGCTTATATGAAGGGTACAAAAGATATAGAACCTTTAATGTTTAGTGCTCATATGGATACAGTTAAACCTGGTATAGGTATAGACCCTGTTGTTGAGGGAGGCATTATAACTAGTAAGACAGATACAATACTAGGTGGAGATGATAAATCAGGTATAGTTGCTGTAATGGAAGCTCTTAGAGTAATAAAAGAAAACAACTTACCTTGTGGGCCTGTTGAAGTTATATTTACTATAAGTGAAGAAGGCGGGTTAAGAGGATCGAAAAATTTAGAATACGATAAAGTCAAATCAAAGCAAGCTATAGTATTAGACAGTAGTGGAGATGTAGGGACAATAATTATAAAAGCTCCTGCTCAAAATTTGATTAAATTTAAAGTAATAGGTAAGCCAGCTCATGCAGGCATAGCTCCAGAAAAAGGTGTTAGCGCCATCATGGTTGCATCAGAAGCTATTTCTAGCATGAAACTTCTAAGAATAGATGATGAAACAACTGCTAATATAGGTAAGTTCAACGGAGGAGTTGCTACAAATATCGTATGCCCAGAGGCTATAATAATTGCAGAAGTAAGAAGTTTAAATGATGAAAAATTAAAAATTCAAACAGATCATATGGTAAAATGTTTTCAGGATGCAACAAATAAACATGGTGCTACACTTGAGTGTGAAGTATCTAATAGTTACTATTCATATGATATAAGTAAAGATAATAAGCTAGTAAAAATGGCTACAGATGTATTTAATAGAATAGGGATAAAGCCAAAGCAGACCTCAACTGGTGGTGGAAGTGATGCTAACATATTCTGTGCTAATGATATAAGCGTGATAAATGTTGCAACAGGCATGGAAAAAGTACATACATTACAGGAATACATTAAAGTGCAATCACTAGTCGACATATCAAAATTCGTACTAGAAGTAATGTTAAGACAAAACTAAAATTATAATGAAGTGGAAAGTGTATCTTTTTAGGAGATATACTTTCTTTTTTTATTTTCATTTATAAATAACTGTATCAATTTAAATTAAATGCAAATGATACAAAAGATACAGTTCACAAAAAATGCTGATAAATACTCAGTTTTAACAGCTTGGCATAAAAATTGCTGTAGTAATATATAAACAATAGAATAAGGAGGGGATTTGATGAAAGTATTAATGGTATGTTCTGGAGGAATGTCTAGTGCAATTATAGTAAAAGCAATAAAAAAAGAAGCAGATAGTCAAGGTATCAATCTTGATATCAATGCAGTTGGAACAGGTGTGTTTGAAGATACATTGAAGGCAGATAACTATGATATGGCATTAGTAGCACCACAGGTGAAGCATAGGTTTAAGGATTTTAAAGAAATAGCTGATAATCTTAGTGTTCCTATAGAAGTAGTTGTACCCATGGGTTATACACCAATAGGTGCACCTAAAGTATTAAAACAAATCTTAAACACTATAAAAAAATAAAATAAAACTAAATAAAATGGAGGGTGAAATATGCAAGGTATAATGAAATGGATAGAAGAGGTATTCATGCCACCTATGGCTAAATTATCAGAGCAGAGGCATTTGAAAGCAATTAGAGATGGTATTATTTCCACATTATCATTGATAATAGTGGGTAGTTTCTTTTTGATAATTGCTTTTCCCCCTATACCAGCATTGGCTGATATGGTTAAGCCGTATATAGGCGATATACTTATACCTTTTAGAATGACTATGGGCTTGATGTCACTATACGCTGCTTATGGCATGGGATATTCGCTTGCTAAGTCTTACAAGCTTGATGGTGTATCAGGAGGGGTATTATCATTAGCAGCATTTTTGATGACAGTAATGCCTGTGGCTGTAGAAGCACCAAAGGGAGTTGGAAGGGCTATTCCTATGGCACCTCTTGGAGGTTCGGGGATGTTTGTTGCAATATTATCGATGATATTTGCTGTAGAGATTTTACGTTTATTTAAAAGCAAAAACATCACAATCAAGATGCCAGAGCAAGTTCCAGAGTCTGTTGCAAGATCATTTGAAGCTCTATTTCCTGCTATGGCTATAGTTACGATAGTATGGATAGTTAGAGTTTTACTTAAGTTTGATATAAACTCATTTATAGAATCATTATTAAAACCAGTTGTTAATGTTACTGGAGATTCATTATTGGGTGTTATAGTTCCAATTTTATTTATTACAGTATTATGGAGTGCAGGTATACATGGTATGTCTGTAATAGGGTCATTAGTTAGACCTATATGGTTAGTTTTACTTGATGAAAACGTTGCAGCAGCTGCAGCAGGTAAAGCACTACCTCATATAGCTCCAGAACCTTTTTTCCAATGGTTTATATGGATAGGTGGAGCGGGTGCTACATTAGGTTTATGTATATTGCTTTGTTTTTCTAAATCTGAATATTTAAAAAGAGTAGGAAGATTTTCAATAATACCAGGTATATTTAATATCAATGAGCCTTTGATGTTCGGAGCACCTATTGTAATGAATCCTTTATTAGCTATACCATTTATATTAGTCCCTGTTGTTAACGGTATTATAGCGTTTTTAGTAACCAATGCAGGTATAGTTGAAAAGGTTTCCATAATAGCTCCTTGGACACTTCCAGCTCCTATAGGTGCATTTATGGCAACAGGAGGAGATTATATGGCTATTGTTCTGGCGGTAGTTAATATTGGGATATCGTTGATTTTATACTACCCGTTCTTTAAAGCATATGAGAAAAAAATGATATTAGAAGAACACCAACAAGCATAATTTATGGTGAGAGCTGTGTGTTATTTTCAACATAGCTCTTAGCCAACTTAACTTTATTAAGAGGGAGGCATTATATATGGAACAGGAGATATTTGAAATTATACTACATGGCGGAGATGCAAGAGCTTTAGCCTATGAATCATTAAAATTAGCAAAAGAGGGAAAAATAAAAGAAGCAAAAGATAAATTAATAGAATCTCAAAAAGAATTGGACTTAGCACATAATACCCAGACTAAACTCATTCAACTAGAAGCGGGTGGAAATCAATACAAAATATCTCTATTGTTAATACATGCTCAAGATCAATTAATGACTGCAATATGTGAAAAAAGTTTAATAGAGAATATGGTAATGATGTATGAAGAGATAAATCAGATTAAAAAGCAACAAAAATAGGAGGCGGATATAGTGAATATTCTACTAAAAGCTATTGGTATGTTTATATTAGTTATAGGAGGTGTCAAATTAACACATATTATTAATAGTAGGTATACAGTTAATAGATGGATATTAGGTTTTACAGCTCCATTGGTATTGATAATACCTAAGATAATTAGTAAAAACTTGAATTCAGTAGTATGGAATATATTGCAAATCATTTTTTCGCTACAATGTATAATGTTTTTCGAAATCACAAGAGAAATGCTAGAAAAGAAGAAATCAATGAGTATCTATAAGAAAGGAAAATAATGGAAAGCTACACTTGTGCTACTTTATAGTATAATTGGTTTTAATGAGAAGCCTTAATATCTAGGAGGTCATATAATGAACTTAGATGTTATATATAAAACGATAAAAGAGTTATGTAGGTTACAGTTTAGTAATAATGGTAATATATTAGGCGTTACTACTAATGAGTTAGCAAAGTTATTACAGCTACAAAGATCTAATGTATCTAGAGAATTGAGTAAATTGTATAATGACAATAAGATAAAAAAGAAACAAGGAAAGCCTGTTATGTACTATGTAGATGATACTATAAAGGAGTCGAATGAGGAAAAATGTATCTTTAAAAGTGTTATAGGTTACAATGGGAGCCTAAAGCATCAAGTTTCTCTTGCTAAAGCAGCAATAGTTTATCCACCAAAAGGTTTGCATACGTTAATATTAGGAGAAACAGGAGTTGGAAAGTCTTTTTTTGCACAGTGTATGTTCAAATACGCAGTTGAAACAAATAGAATAAAGAACAACAAATTTATAGTATTTAATTGTGCTGACTATGCTAATAACCCTCATCTGTTGATTTCGCATATTTTTGGAGTGAAGAAGGGAGCTTATACTGGTGCAGATGAGGATAAAACAGGCATAATAGAAAAAGCTAGGAATGGAATACTGTTTTTGGATGAAGTCCATAGATTGCAAGCAGAAGGTCAAGAAATGCTATTTACACTTATAGATAAAGGAAAATATACACCACTAGGAAGTACTAGCGAGATACCTATAGAATTAATGATAATATGTGCTACTACCGAAAACATAAATGCATCGTTATTAAGAACATTTACTAGAAGAATACCAGTTATTATTAATTTGCCAACATTATCAGATAGAGGAAATGATGAAAGATTAAAAATCATAAAGACATTCATAGAGGAAGAAGCTAAAAGGATAAAAAAAGAAATAAGTATTGATGAACAGGTACTATCAGCTATGATGAATTATGATTGTAAAAACAATATAGGGCAGTTAAAAAGCGATATACAAATAACTTGTGCTAAAGCATTTCTAAGGAGTATTGGAGAAGACAATACAGTAAGGTTAATGCTAACTGATTTGAATGAAGAAGCACGCAATGGAATACTTAAGACTAAAAAAATAATACCTAACAATTGGGGAATAAAAAGTGATGATTTATTAGCTATTAATAAGATAGAGAGGCTAGAGGACAAATATAATGTTTCTCAAAACATTTATGATTTTATAGAAAATAGATGTAGTGAGCTTAGTAAAAAAGGCTATGATAACGAATCCATTAAGAATAGATTAACTTATGAATTAGAGGATTTCATCAATATTTATCTTAAAAACGTTAATACAAACCATGATGATAGTGAAATCAAAAATTTAGTCAATAGTAAGTTATATGAAATGTTAAAAAACTATATGATTTTAGCAGAATATAAACTTAAAAAAACTATATCAAAAAAAGTATTTTTAGGTTTATTAATACACATCAATATTTTTCTAAATAAAAAAAGAGTTGAAGTAGTAAATCCTAAAATAGATGAAATAAGGAAAAAATATTCTCAAGAATTTAAGGTGGCTATAAAGCTTGCAGAAAAAATAGAAGAATTATTTGAAATAGATGTGCCTTTAGGAGAAATAGGCCTTATTACTATGTTTTTTGCAGGAGAAAGAATTAAAGAAAAGAATAAGGTTGCAATATTAGTTGCAATGCATGGAGAAACAACAGCGAGTTCAATGGCAAAGGTAGCAAATAATTTATTAGGAGTTAATCATGTAAAAGCTTATGACATGAACTTAAACATTAAGCCACAAACTGCACTCAAAGAAGTAGAAGAGCTGATAAAAAAAACAGATGAAGGAATGGGAACAATTTTAATTGTGGACATGGGGTCGTTATGTTATTTTGGCAGGATTATAGAGCAGAGAACTAGAATAAAGGTGAAAACTTTAGATATGGCTTCGACACCTACTGTTATTGAAGCATCCAGAAAGGCTCTAAATTATTGTTCGTTAGATGAAATAATAGAGTCAATACATAAAGACAAAAAATATTTAAGTAAAATATTTAATAATCCAGTACAATACAAAAAAGATGTAATTGTTACTGCTTGTTTGACAGGAGAAGGAACCGCTTTGAAACTTAAGGAGCTATTAGAGCAAAAATATGGATTAGACAAGTATGAGATAATTAATCTAAGTATTGAAGATAAAGAAAACTTTAAAATAATAATAAAAGATTTGCAAAGAAAAAACAATATTAAGTTTATAGTATCAGCGTTTAATCCTCATATTGAGGGAATCCAATATATATCTATACAAGATTTATTTGCAGAGTTCTATGGTTCTGATTTCTTGATAGATAATAAAGATGATAGAGTAAATCGGATAAAGAATGTATTCAGTGAATATATGAATATTTCAAATAGTGAATATGTCGTTGATTCATTTATGGAAATATTACTATATATGAGGGATACATTTAACATACAATTAGATGATGAAAAATTTAATGGCTTAATGATGCATTATGGAAGTTTAATTGAAAAGTTAAAAAACAAAGAAAATACACCTGAATGTAAAAAATTTAGTTTTATAATTAATAGATATGAGCAAAATTTTAACGCTCTTAAAAACAAATTAGTTCAAATAGATAGCAAAATAGGCGTTGAATTTAAGGATAAAGATATTGCAAACTTGGTGGAGATAATATTTGAAGTATGAGAGGAGATTTAAATATGCATAGATTAGGGATATCAGTATATCCAAACCATTCAAAATTAAAAGATAATATAGAATATATAAAAATGGCCGCAAAATATGGATTTAGTAGAGTGTTTACTTGTCTACTATCAGTGAATGGTGACAAAGAAGAAATTATAAAAGAGTTCAAAGAAATTATTTCAGTGGCTAATAAAAATAATATGAAAGTTATTGCAGATGTAAGTCCTAAAATATTCAGTGAACTAAATATAAGTTATAAAGATTTATCATTTTTTCATGAATTAGGGGCATATGGTGTAAGGTTGGATTTGGGATTTACAGGAAACGAGGAATCTCTTATGACATTTAATCCATATGGTTTGAAAATAGAAATTAATATGAGTAATGATACATCGTATTTAGATAACATAATAAAGTACAAGCCTAATACAGAGAATTTGTTAGGATGTCATAATTTTTATCCACATAGATACTCTGGACTTGAATACAACCATTTTATAAAATGTTGCAAGAATTTTAAGAAATACGGCATAACAACCGCTGCTTTTGTAAATTCACCTACAGCAACATTTGGACCTTGGCCTGTAAAAGAAGGATTGTGCACTTTGGAAATGCATAGAACTAAAACCCTAAAAGCACAAGTAAAACATCTATTAAACCTTGGATTTATAGACGATATAATAATAGCTAATGCATTTGCAAGTGAAGATGAGTTAAGAATAATGAACGATATAAACAAAAGCATGATTGAATTAGATGTTGAATTAGTTGATGATATCCCTGATCTTGAAAGAAAAATAGTAATAGATGAAAATCATTTTAACAGGGGAGATATATCAGAATACATGATTAGATCAACACAAAGTAGAGTAAAATATAGAAATCATACCTTCGAGCCATTTAATACACCTGATATCAAAAGAGGTGATGTATTAATTGATACATCTTTATATGGACATTATGCAGGTGAGTTACAAATAGCGTTAAAAGATATGGAGAACTCAGGTAAAACGAATGTTGTTGGAAGAATAGATGAAGATGAGATATTTCTTCTAGATAGTATTGAACCTTGGCAAAAATTTTGTTTTAAATTAAAACAAGCTGATGTTAGCAAATAAGATACTATAATAATTCTAGAGGTAGCAGAAAGTATAAATTAAAAAGATATACTTTCTGCTTCAAGTATTTTTTTGTAGTTTTTATTATCGTGAGTATACTTTAAATACGGTTTTAATATAAAATATCCATGATCATCATTTAAAAGAAAATTTACTCTCAAGAGGCACTTTTCATCAGGAAATATGGCTACTTTACTATTCAAATAATAATAGTTTATACCATTTTTTGAATAAGCTATGCTTATCTTATCAAACACATCATTTCCAATTATTATATCAGTTATATAAGCTGTTTTATCTGACACATTTTTAATCAAAGCATGATAATTGTCATCCTCTAATATTGCTTTTTCCAGTTGTAGTATTTTTTTAGGAAATAATTCAACATGTTTAGTAGGTGAATTATTATTTTTATTTCCTAATATATCAAAGGTCAGATTTTTAGTGTCAAATGTGTATATATCATTATTAATTTGTGTTATGAAACTGTTATATGTGTATTTGCCAGCAATATCTTCTCTAAACATAAATTGAAGGATATTTTTATAAAGCAGATTAGTTTTAAAACCAAAAAGCGCATTGTCATGGTATAAATTTCTAATAGAATAGCTTCCACTATAGGTTTTATCAAGGTTTATTCGTAAATCTACAGTGCTATTTTCATAAGCACAAAAATAGCCTTTTATTGGTACTGGCTTATCTACATTTAAATCTTGAGCAGATCTATGAGAACTAAAATAAAATGACAGTAATAATGTAATAAAACACATTAAAATAGTTTTTCTTTTCATAATTATCTCTCCTTATTCTATTTATATTTTGCCTGATATTATAAAAATAAAAAGGTATTTTTATAATTAAAATAAGGAAAAATTAGTTTGTTTTCATTATAAAAGAAAAAAAAGTAAAAAAATCGAAGGAAATCTAACTAAAATGTCAAATTAATTATTATGGAGGAGGGATGTCGTGATAAAATATATTTTAATAATTATTGTGTTAGTTGAACTTATATATATTATTTATAGTATTATCAAACGTAGAAAATTAAACAAAAGAATAACAAGCTATTTGGATGAAATAACTAAGGGGAATTATAATGTAAACTTTAAAATTAATAAAGATATTGATAATAGTATGAATAAGATGTTAAAAGCTCAAAAAGATTTAATAAACAATATGAAAATATTGGTTAATAAGAGTTCTATAAATATAGCCAACTGTAACTTTGTAACAGAGGATGTAAGAATAGATATGAAAGAAATTACAGCGCATATTGATCAAGTAGCGGCAGGAATGCAAAATCAAACTACTAGTATGCTTTCTATTAATTCATTCATAAACAAAGTATACGAGAATTTTTTACTATCAAAAGAACATTTTCAAAATGTTATGATAGAGATGAGTAGTACTAAAAATATTATACAAAATAGCACAGATGATATTACAAAATGTTTAGAAAACTTCAATCAATTAGATAAAGAAGTCAACGAGTATAAAGTACAAGTTGATTTATTAGATGAAAAGGCATCAGAAGTTAATGTGTTTATAAAATCAATAGAAGATTTATCTGAGCAAACAAGCTTATTAGCATTAAATGCTGCTATAGAAGCTGCACGAAGTGGAGAACATGGTAGAGGATTTGCTGTAGTCGCAGATGAAATCAAAAAGCTATCAGGACAAACAGAGGACTTTACATATAAAATCAAAGAACTATTAAGTAATATTAGTACTTCGGCAAATGATATGAAAAAATCCATAGAAGCAGTTGCTAAAAAAATACAAGATGATTCTGTAAATTTACAGCAATCAACTAGTTTGCTCGCTAATGCAGTTGATTTGGTAAGTAGTTTAAATGACAATACCAAAGAGTATAATCAAAATCTAAATGAATTGGTCGGTGAGTTTTCAAGTATTAAAGAAGTAGTAAGCAATCTAACAAGCAATGCAGAAATAATTACTACATCTGCAACAGATATCAATATATCTGCACAGGAAGAAATTAAGGACATGAATATTATTAATAAGAGCATAACAGAGGTATCAAAATTTAACAACAAAATGTCAAGAGAGCTAGAGAGTATAGCAGATGATAGTGATAATGTTATAAATCTAGTAGCAACTCCATATCCACCATTTACATATTATAATGAAGAAACAGGTAAAGTTGTGGGTATAGATATAGACATTATCAAAGAAGTATTTGGTAGACATGAAAAAAAAGTCAATATAATATACAGTGATTGGGACAATGCTTTAAGAATGTTAAAGGAAGGTAAAGCAGACATCATAAATGCAATAAGCATAGACGAGGATAGGAAAAAATTAATGGACTTTAGTTTTGCTTATAGAGATGGTGGCGACGATATAATATTAAGTATAAATCAGGATTTTGATATAAGGACATATAGAGATTTATGTGACCACAGTGTAGGAATTATAGAGGGATATAGTTATAGTAAAGAATTTGATACAGATAATAAAATAAACAAAGAAGTCAGCCTAAATGAAAAAAATCTATTTAAGAAATTGATAAAAAAGCAAATTGATTGTATTGTGATGAATGAGTATACAGCTAAATTTTACATGGAGGCATTTAGCGTATTAGAAGATACAAAGGTACATTCATTTAAGTTCAAAGCAAGTGATTCTAGCGAACACAGATTAGGTATTGTGAAGAAAGACAAACTTAATGGTATAGATAAGATATTTGAAAGTGAGTACAAGAGTATGATGAATGATGGTAGCATAAAAGAAATATTGAGAAAATATAATTGTTAAATTACAAGGAGTGCTGGGTTGTGGCACTCCTTTATTTGTTTGATAGATCGTATATTCTACACATTACAGTTTTACTTGCAAGTAACTATGAAGAATCTGAATTAGGGTCATGTTATGAAGTGTGGGTCATTATTTTTTGTGGGAAGCATTAAAAAACATTATTCTAACTCGGAAAAGCATCTGTTTTTTTGATTGTAAAGATGATAAAACAGATGCTTCAATGTCGTTTACGAACAATGTTTTTCAGCTTCTAGTAGGTATAATGATTGTTCATTTTTTAGGGCAAGCCTTTGGAGTGTGAAAAAGATGCCCATTGAAAAGAATAGTTCATTGGTGAAAGGGAAATCGAAGATAATCTTTTCGGTGCAGTAGAGAAGCTGTTTCCAATAATTTAAGTAGAAGCGATGAAGAAACAGCTCCTCAAATTTACCTACAAGAAAAATTTTTCGATTCCCCTAGTTATACTATTGGTTAAAATACAAATAGTAGTTAAGTTGGTTCAACAATGATTGTAAAATTAATAAAATTTGTAGTTTCATCAAAGTAAATAAAACAATCAAAATACAAAAGTTGTTTTAAGTAACCATAAGACTCACAGCGATAATCTAACAATGTAACAAAGAAGCATATCCGTTTTTCTGAAGAAGCGACTTTAGAGGATTTGTTCCTACAACGCTTTTGCTTATATAATTAGGAACAAGTTCTATACGGAGTCCGTAAGAAATTAGGATATGCTTCTTATCATCAATAACTATTTATTTTGTCACAATAAAATAATCTACACTAAATTATCAATCACAAGTTGTCCCATTTCTTGAGTTGAAACAAGAGTATTACCATCACTCATGATATCAGCAGTACGGTATCCTTTATCTAGAACTTTCTGT
Source organism: Clostridiaceae bacterium M8S5 (assembly GCA_029227815.1). Taxonomy (GTDB): domain Bacteria; phylum Bacillota; class Clostridia; order Tissierellales; family MCWD3; genus Abyssisolibacter. The sequence goes on from CP118523.1 coordinate 1,275,982, forward strand.
ACAGCAGTCTCTATGCAGTCAGCTTCCTTGATTAAACCAAAGGAGTATTTAAGCATCATACTTGCAGAAAGAATAGTTGCTAAAGGGTTAGCTATATTTTTTCCAGCAATATCTGGTGCAGATCCATGACTTGGTTCATATAACCCAAAGTTATAATCAGAAAGACTTGCAGAAGGCAACATACCTATAGAGCCTGTCAATACACTAGCTTCATCTGATAATATATCTCCAAACATATTTGAAGTTAGTACTACATCAAATTGATGAGGGTTGCATATTAGTTGCATAGCAGCATTATCTACCAACATGTGTTTTAGCGTTATATCAGGATATTCTTTTGCCAAATATTCAACAGTTTTTCTCCATAGCCTTGAAGTTTCGAGTACGTTTTGCTTATCTATGCTAGTAACAATTTTATTTCGCTTTCTAGCTGTTTCAAAAGCTATTCTAGCTATTCTAATTATTTCGGATGTATTGTAGTGTTCAGTATCATAAGCGTATTCAATACCATCCATATTGTTACATTTACCTTTGTCTCCGAAGTATATTCCACCTGTTAACTCTCTAACTATACAAATGTTAAAGCCATCTTTTATAATTTCATCTTTTAAGGGACAAGAGTCTTTTAGTGCTGTGTACATATAAGCCGGTCTGATATTTGCAAATAGATTTAATTCTTTTCTAATTTTAAGTAAACCTGCCTCAGGACGTTTATCACCGTCTACATCGTCCCATTTAGGACCACCAACAGCCCCCAAAAGAACAGCATCACTATTTTTACATAATTCTAGTGTTTCGATTGGTAAAGAACTTTGTTTTTTATCATATGCTATGCCACCAATTAAAGCTTCAGAAAAGTTAAAATTGTGGTTATATATTTTTCCTATCTTGTTTAATACTTTAACTGCCTCAGTAGTTATCTCTGGACCAATTCCATCGCCCGGTAATAAAGCTATATTTAGATTCAATGTAATACCTCCTACAAGATTTGTTTGTTGTTTTTTGATATATGATTTATTAAACCATCATCGTTTATAATGTTTTGCATAAATTCTGGCAGTGGATTTGTCTGGTATGTTGCATTTTTAGTTAAATTATTAATTATACCAGTATTAAAATTAATTTCTATGGTATCGCCATGAGAAATATCATTTACAGCATCTTCACATTCAAAAATAGGTAGACCTATATTATATGAATTTCTATAAAAAATCCTAGCGAAGCTTGATGCTATTACGCAACATATTCCAGAAGCCTTTATTGCTATTGGGGCATGTTCTCTAGATGAGCCACAACCAAAATTTTGACCACCAACTATTATGTCATCACTTTTTACACTTGAAGCAAAAGTTGTATCGATATCTTCCATACAGTATTTAGCCAATTCTTTAGGGTCGCAGGTGCTTAAATATCTTGCAGGGATTATTACATCAGTATCTATATTATCACCATATTTGAATACATTACCTTTCTTAATCATGAGTAACCTCCTATATGTTTTGTGGATTTGTTAGTTTACCAGTAATAGCAGAAGCAGCTGCAACAGCAGGACTAGATAAATAAACTTCTGATTTTGGATGTCCCATTCGTCCTACAAAATTACGATTTGTAGTTGCAACGGCACGTTCACCCTCAGCTAATATTCCCATATGTCCTCCAAGACAAGGTCCACATGTAGGGGTGCTTACAACCGCACCTGCTTTAATGAATATTTCTATAAGACCTTCTTTGATAGCTTGTAAATATATGTCTTGAGTAGCAGGGAATATTATAGTCCTAACTTTTTTAGACACTTTTTTACCATCTAATATCTTAGCAGCAGTTCTAAGATCGCTAATTCTACCGTTAGTACAAGAACCAATAACGACCTGATCTATACTTATATCACCTATTTGGTCAAAAGTATATGTGTTCTCAGGTAGATGAGGAAAAGCTACTGTAGGTTGTATATCGTTTAAGTTGATGTCATATATACTATCATAAACAGCGTCCTCTTCAGGCTCGAAGATAGTATATTGTCTATTTGTTCTTTCTTTTATATAATCAAGAGTTACATCGTCTACGATAAATATACCATTTTTAGCTCCAGCTTCAATAGCCATATTGGCAATAGTGAATCTATCGTCAATACTTAGGTTTTTTATGCCACTGCCTACGAACTCCATTGATTTGTATAAAGCACCAGCAACGCCTATTTTTCCTATGATGCTAAGTATGACATCTTTACCACTTACCCAAGGATTTAAGGTTCCTGTCAAATTGAACTTTATAGCACTAGGAACTTTGAACCAACATTTGCCTGTAGCCATTCCTGCTGCCATATCCGTACTACCAATTCCTGTTGAAAAAGCACCCAAAGCACCATAGGTACATGTGTGTGAGTCTGCACCGATTATTACTTCGCCGGGAAGTGCTAGACCTTTTTCTGGAATAAGAGCATGTTCAATTCCCATTTCACCTATTTCAAAATAGTTTGTAATAGATTTATCGTTAGCAAATTCTCTTACCATTTTACATTGAGTTGCTGTTTGTATATCTTTATTTGGAGTAAAGTGATCAGGTACTATTGCTACTTTATCTTTATCGAATACTTTAGTAATATTCATTCTTTTAAACTCGTTTATAGCAACGGGTGTAGTTATATCGTTACCCAATACCAAATCTAAATCAGCTTGTATAAATTGACCAGATTTGACATGTGATAAATTAGCATGTTTTGCAAGTATTTTCTGTGTCATTGTCATTGGCATAATTATTCCTCCTAAAATCTATTAATCTATATAACAAAAAAATCCTTGAATAAAATTCAAGGACGAGCAGAGCACGCGGTACCACCTTAATTGCGTCATAAAGACACCTCTTAGCGTTGTAAAATAAAGCTTTGTAACGGAGCCAACCGTTATTCTCTAATTTCGGGTTTCAAGAATACTGCTCAAGAGTGAGTATATTTTGTAGGTAGTATCGGTTTTCAGCAAATACCGACTCTCTGTAACTTACCATGGTAAAATAGTGTCTCTGTCATAGCATTGTATTTAATTTCGTGCATTAAAGCGTTTAGTGTGTGTGATTAATTATTCATGATTATAACAATGTATTGTATGTAATGTCAATATAAATTTTAAAAATATTTTAAATCTTCGATTATAAACTAGATAAGTCTTGTTGATTTCGATAGTCTTATTTATTTTTACAAAAATAGGAAAATATGCTAAAATAAATTAGATGTAAAAATTTACAAAAAAGGAGATGATAAATAATTTAAATTATATTTTACACAAATAAAAGATGATTTTTACAAATAAAAACTAGGAGGAAAAATGATGAAAAAAGTTACTGGAATTTTAAGCATTTTCTTTGTTTTGCTGATGATAATAAATTTAGCAAATGTCAATGCTATGGGGGAAGATGCTAATGATGTACTAGTATCTATAAAAGCAAAAATTAATGAAGGTACAAATGAATTAAAAACTGTCCAGTCTAATGATAATGCGATATCTTATATTGAGGACTCTGAAGGCAATATTTATGGGCCAGAAGACTTTTGTTTTTCTGATGATAAAGTGCATATACTAGATACTTCAGGAAAGAAAGTATTATCATTTGAAAATGGTAAAATAGTTAATAGCTTTTCATATTCAGACGAAAAATTGAATATAACAAAGATAGCAAGTAACAAGGATAGTTTGTTTATGTTAGATACCAAAAATAATATAATAGTTGAGTATGATAGTAGTAATAATATATTAAAAAAACAAATCAATGAATCGTTAGTTGCGTCTGTAATAGATTTCAAAGCTATAAATGATAATTTGTATATAACTTTGGCAGAAGGTAAAAATGGGAGAACCTATAAAATTAATAATATAGAATCAGAACTATTGGGAATTATTGACTCATTTGAAGGAAGGATATTTGATGAAAATACACACTACAAAACTCAGCTAATACCAGAAGAGGGTAAAGATATTGGACATAGCTGTAAAGTAACTATAGAAGATGTGACTAAAAATGAAATCAACGAAGTTACACTTAACTCTAAGCATTGGATTGTAGGAGCTCAATATCTAGGAAAAGATAAAAATAACAATATAATTATAAAGTTGATAGAAATGTCCGAGGATACTAATTACTATACAATTGTTGAAGAAACGATTAGAACCATTGATGCAGATGGCAATACTATTGGTATATCTGTAGTTGTTGATGAGCATAAGGATATAGTTAATGATATAAAGAGCTATGGGGAGAATTTATACAAGATTTATAACTTAAAAGATAAAATAGAAATAAGAATAGAAAAAAGTCCTTATACTAGCAATTATACTTCTAATTTAAAAAGTATCGCTCAAGCTAAAGAAATAAAAAATGATAATATTTTTAAAGCATCATCAATTTCAAGAAGTACAATTATGAGAAATGCTAAAAAGTATCATTCATCTTTTTCATGGATGTGTACAGATAAAAATTTGAAGCCTCTAACTAATTGGCAAAAACCAAGATATGTTTCTAGCGCTGGGAGTTATAAATATATGCCTTATTGTTGGGGCGGATTCAATACACCAAGTCAATATAAAAGTGGTATGACAGCAGGAGGTAGAGTAGGAAATATAAACACTTCCACTTCAGGACATGTTTACAATACCTATGGTGTAGATTGTTCGGGGTATGTATCTAGATGTTGGGGATTGACGTCAAAACACTCAACAAGAACATTACCTAACGTAGCTACAGTTATAAGCAAATCAAGTCTAAAAATTGGAGATGCATTGAATAAGGCTGGCTCACATGTTGTATTATATGAAAAAATGGATTCTTATGGAAGCTATGTATTATACGAAGCTACGAAGCTAAATGGTTACGATAAGGTATCACATACAACAAGAAGTGCAAGTAATTTGTCAGCTTATAAAGCATTAAAATACAAAAATGTGCAGTAGAATATTTTAAGACTATTAGGGAAATATAGTTTTGTACTGGGTGTTAAATCAGTTATTGTTAAAAAATTTACCAAAGATACGAGTTTAAGCTAAAAGCTTAAATTCGTATCCATTTTTTTAATTATCTGTGACTTTACATATTGATATAAGACAATAATATAATCCAAAAAAGGATTAATAAAAGGCATATTATTTACAAAATTTGTTTATTATTTATAGAGGAGGTAGTAAATATGATAAAAAATAAAATTATACTTATAGTTATGTTAATAGCAATATTGTTATTAGTAGCATGTGGTAAAAATGAAAACTTCATAGGAAAGACAGGTATTGTAATTAAAGAAGATTTGAAGGTTGACTTAAAAGATAAAGATCCGGAGAGTATGGATCTATCAGGGGTAGTCAGTTTAAATGATTTATTGTTAGTTTTAGATCAAAAAGATGATTATTTTAAAGTAATTGTACCTTATGGTGATATTCCAAGACCTATAGGTTATGTCCCAAAAGATGCTTTAAGCTTTGATGAAAAAGCTTTGAAAAACGGTAATCAAGGAGAACTAAACAATGTTAATATTTATGATAGTAAAGATGGAAAAGTTATAGGAACAAAAGACGGAGTAGGATATATAGAAGAGAGAAGTGGTGAATGGGCATTATTTGAACTTCCAGGTGGAGAAGAACCATTTTGGGTGAAATTAAGCGATATAAGCTTTGATTTAAGTTCGCAATATCCAAAGAAAGAGCAATAAATATACATTTTGAAGGAGAATTTAGTGTCTCCTTCCTTTAAATTAATAGCATATTTTATTTTAACACAGCATTTTGATAAAGTATTCTTGAGCAAAGTGAAAAAAGTATTGACATAAATATATTTGTCTGATAGAATCCAATATAATATAACAAAAGCTGTGACGGAGAGCGTGTTTGAATATTGTAATCGAAGAGAGTCAATGGTTGGTGCAAATTGATATTGCGAGTAAACACTACTCACTCTTGAGCTGAGGTTCTGAAAATAATAGTAAGAGCTATCTGGTTCACCGACATTATAGGTGGAAAGTTTCGATGAAACTTTATTAAGAGGTTTTTGTATTTATGCAAAAACTATTAAGGTGGTACCGCGGGAATATTTACTCGTCCTTTTATTAGGGCGAGTTTTTTTATTTAATTAAAGTGTATAGTGTGAAGATGATTAATAATACAAAAATAAAGGTGATAACGATGATAAAGATATTTGATACTACTTTGCGAGATGGTGAGCAGTCTCCGGGATGCAGTATGAATTTATATGAAAAAATACAGATGGCTAAACAGTTAGAAAGTCTAGGGGTAGATATAATAGAGGCTGGTTTTGCAATAGCTTCAAAAGGGGACTTTGAGGCTGTCAGAGAGATTGCAAAGACAGTAAGAAACTGTACCATCGCTAGTTTGGCTAGAGCTGTTAAAAAAGATATTGATTATGCATGGGAAGCCGTCAAATATGCAAAAAAACCAAGAATACACACATTTATAGCAACATCAGATATACACATGAAATACAAACTAAAGATGCAACCAGAAGAAGTTATCAAAAAAGCTGTGGAAATGGTGAAATACGCAAAAAAATATTGTGAAGACGTTGAATTTTCAGCAGAAGATGCAACCAGAAGTAATCCATTGTTTTTAGCTAAAATTTATCAGGAAGTAATAAATGCTGGTGCAACAGTTATTAATATACCAGATACCGTAGGATACATTATGCCACATGAATACTATAATTTTATTAAAACTATAACTTCAAATATGTCCAATGCAGATAAAGCAGATATATCGGTTCACTGCCATGATGATTTAGGTATGGCTGTAGCAAATACGCTTTCAGCCATTAAGGCAGGTGCCACGCAGTTTGAATGTACAATAAATGGTATAGGAGAAAGAGCAGGAAATGCGGCGTTAGAAGAAGTAGTTATGGCACTGAAGACTAGAAAAGATTATTTCAATCAAACCTGTTATATAGATACCACGCAAATAATGAGGACTAGTAAACTTTTAAGCACTATTACAGGAGTACAAGTTCAGCCTAATAAATCGATCGTAGGAGACAATGCATTTGCTCATGAATCTGGTATACATCAACATGGAGTACTTGAAGAAAAAAGCACATATGAAATTATGACACCAGAATCTGTAGGACTTAACAAAAACAAAATGGTATTAGGAAAGCATTCTGGGAAACACGCTTTCAAAGATCGAGTAAAGAGTTTAGGGTATGATTTATCTGAAGAAATTATAGTTAAGTTGTTTAAACAGTTTAAGGATTTAGCAGACAAAAAGAAGAATGTATTTGACAAAGACATAGAAGCATTAATATCAGGCAAAACAATAAAAATACCTAGTGTTTATACACTAAATAGATTTGTTATAAATAGTGGTAATACAATATCATCAACAGCTACTATAGCATTAGAAAAAGATTCTATAACTATTGAAGACTCAGCTATGGGAGATGGACCTGTAGATGCTGCATTTAAAGCTTTAGAAAAATTAGTCTCTATGGATCTAGTTTTAGAAAATTATAGTCTTAATTCTATAACAGAAGGGAAAGATGCTCAAGGGGAAGCAATAATAAAGCTAAGACATAATTCTAAAATATATACAGGAAGAGGTTTAAGTACCGATATTGTAGAAGCTAGTATTAAAGCGTATATAGCAGCTGTTAATAAAGTAATGTTTGATATTTAACTAAAATGGATAAGGTTGTCATGTAAGACAACCTTATTAGGTTGATGACAAAGTCATCAAGATAACAGACTATAGTAGAAGTACAAGTTCAAGGCGTGTTAAAATTTGAGTAGCAGAGCTTACTTAGAGGTAAGTGAGCAACGGAAATTTTAATAACAACGCAGAAATTGGGCTTTTGTCTACAGTCTGATAAGGTTGTCATGTAAAACAACCTTAATTAGATTTGCTTAGAAAGATGGATTTTTAATAACAAAGGATATATAATGTATATATAGTTATAATATCATTTAATGAGGGGAGGAATTATTATTAATGAAAGAGTTAAAGATTTAATGAATAAGTTTCCTATTGTTGATGCGCATTATGATATATTAGTAGACGTGACTAAAAAGAGAGCACAGGGGAAGACTAAAGTCATAGAAAGAGAGTATTTAAACGAATTTAGAGAAAGTGGAGTTAATATAATAGTATGTTCTATTTTTTTAGATAGCATATACGTTCCAGAGATGGCTCTTAGACAAGCGTTAAACCAAATTAATGCATTATATTTAGAGATAGAAGAATCTCCAGAAGATTTGATGCTATGTAGGAGCTATGATGATATTACAAAGGCTTTAGACAACAATAAAATAGGGTTTTTGTTATCATTTGAAGGGGTAGAGCCATTAGGAAACGATATAAATTTACTTAAAATATTCTATGAATTAGGAGTAAGATTAGTAGGTCTTGTATGGAGCAGAAGAAACTATGCTGGGGACGGAAGTAGCTTTACTACCGATCATAGAGGGACAGGTTCTGGGTTAACAGAGTTTGGGAAAGAGCTTGTAAAAAGAGCAGAAAAATTAGGGATGATAATAGATGTCAGCCACTTAAACGATGAAGGTTTTTGGGATGTCATGAAGATAGCAAAGAATCCGGTCATAGCTTCTCATTCAAATTGTAGAGAACTGTGTAAGCAGATGAGAAATTTAAGAGATGAGCAAATACAAAGCTTAGCTTCAACTGGTGGCGTTATAGGTATGAATACATGTAGTAAATTTGTATCTAACAAAGAAGAAGACAAGAATTACAAGACACTAGTAAATCATATAGATTACATAGTGAAACTCATAGGAATAGAGTATGTTGGTTTTGGATTTGATTTTTGTGATTTTTTAAGAGAAAATAAAAAAAGTGAAGTATTTGATGTACTAGATTCATATAAAGAATTACCTCTGTTTGTGGAGGAATTAGTTAATAGAGGCTATTCAGATGAAGATATTAAGAAAATAGTTGGAGATAATTTCCTGAATGTATTTAAAAAAGTATTGAATAAATAGAATAATCGTCGTCTTGTAAGATTAAACTAATCACATAATTTCACATATTAATTGTGTACTTAATTAAAAAAATATATGATAAAATAATAAAAAAAGGGTGGGTCAAACTAATTGAAACATCCTTTTCTATGTAATATGTGTGAGGTGAAACTATGTATAGAATAAATTTATTAGAAGATGAAAAGAATCTCAATGATTTACTGACATTTCATTTGCAAAACGAAGGGTGGCAAATACAGTCATTTATCCGAGGGTTAGATGCGTTAGAGCATATAAACGATGATGTTGATCTATGGGTCTTAGATATCATGGTTCCTGATTTGGATGGCTATGCTTTAATAAAAAAAATAAAAGAAGTTAAAGATGTACCAGTGATTTTTATATCTGCTAGAGATAAAGATATAGATAGAGTAATTGGTCTTGAATATGGTAGCGATGATTACATAACTAAGCCATTTTTGCCAAGAGAACTCATATTGAGAATAGAGAAGTTGTTATCAAGAAATACTTCAAAGGATATAATAAATGTAAACGGATGTTACACTCTTGATAAAAAGAGAAGAGAATTATTATTAGATAACGAGGTCATAGTGCTTACGTCAAAAGAGTTTGATTTAGTACAAGTCATGATAGACTCACCTAGAAAGGCTTTTTCTAGAGATGATTTATTAAACAATGTATGGGGTGATGACTATTTTGGAAGCGAAAGAGTTGTTGATGATTTAGTCAGGAGGATTAGAAAGAAATTGCCAAATTTAAAGATAGAAACAGTATATGGTTATGGGTATAGGTGGATTGAATGAAGCGCAAATCATTGTTTAAAAAATATATAATGTGGTCTTTGATAATAATATTTTCCTTATTATTATTGCTAATCAGTATAACTTATAAGAGTATTAAAGATTTTTTTACAGATGAGACATACAATACAATAGAATACGCACAAAATTTAAGAACGGATACAATAAAAAAGAGATTGGATGCTAACGAAGATTTTCATATAACAGACGAAATAATAAATCAAAATTTTCGAGCAGTGGGTCATATAATATTAGTATATGATGAGAGTAAAAACGAGATTCGTGCTTTCACAAATAGCTTATCTTCAATAAATAAAGATGTTCTAAAGAAAAATATAATAGAAATAAACATGAATAATTATAATAAAAAAAGGTATGTTCAAACTATTCAGGGGAAGAAGCTATACTACGTAATAAAAAAGATTGATTCTAAATTTGTGGCTAGAAAAGTATTTAACTTAAAAAAAGGAATATTAGGGCAAAGAGATCCTGCCAGAGTAAGTGGATATCTGTTATCATATATGTGGGAAACATACTCAAATGAATTAACTAGAAATATTTTTAGTCAATTCATTATAGTTGTATTTTCTTTTGTGATAATTATATTAGTTACATCATATATCATGATAAAAAAAATATCTCGCAGATTTAAAAAACTGGAAGTAGATGTTGCAAACATAGCTCAAATGAAGTTAGATAAACCTATAGTAGTCGAGGAGGATGATGAAATAGGTAGACTAAGCCGAAGTATAGATAAAATGAGGATTCAATTGAAAAAGCATGACGAAGATTTGAGGAATTATTTCCATAGTATTTCACACGAGTTAAAGACTCCAATTATGATAATAAAGGGATATACTGATTCGATACTTTGCAAGAAATATCCTAAAGGAAATTTGGATAGTTCACTATATGTAATAGATGAAGAGATAGATAGGCTAGATACTATGGTTAAAAATATATTATATCTTAATAAAATTGATTTTATATCAAAAGGTTATTCCAGCAAAGATAAAGTTGATGTTGTGAAATTGATATACAATGTATCAGAAAGATTTAAGAATCTTGATCATTCTATAAAATGGCAATTAGATTTGCCAGATTTTTATACTGTAAGAGGGCAACAAGAACAATGGGAATCAATTCTTAATAATCTATTAGACAATCAAGTGAGATATGCAGATAAAAAAATAAAGATATCAATAGTAGATGAAAATATACAAATAAGTAATGATGGAGAACATATGAGTCCAAGAATTTTAGAAAAGTTATTTAATCCATTTCACAAAGGTGAAAAAGGAAGCACAGGGCTGGGGCTATATATTGTAAAGAGACTGCTGAACTTAAATAAATATGATATTATAGCTAGAAATGAAGAAGTAGGAGTAATTTTTTGTATAAAAGATATAAGTTAATTTTTATTATTGGTATTACAATAGTAAACTTTATGTGAATATAAATGAATAAATAGCTTAAATAGAGAACTACCTTAGGTTAAAGGCAGTTCTCTTTATTTAGCTACGATGATATGTAACTAATCATCAATCTTATACGTGAAAGGATATACATCTTCAGCTGTCTTATCTAGTTTATTTGCAAATGCTTTAGCGTCTATTTCTTCTACAGTGTTTCCATCTTTATAAACCTTCATATTCCAAACTTCACCATCTTCTTTTACAAGCAAATCTGCTTTATAGGTTGAGCCATCATCAAATGTTACACTTCCTTTTTTCCAAGGCATATACATTTCTCCTTTCATTTAGTTATAGTAATATTTTTATCAAATTTATAAAAAAAATACATATTATCACATACTAAATAATGCTTGCTTTTACGTCGTATAATTTGGTATATTAATTCTAAGACACACAAAAAGGAGAGAACATGTTTAATAAAAATAATATAAGAGAAGTACTAAAACTCTCCCTGCCAGCTGTAGGAGAAATGATACTATATATGCTGATATGGGTATTTGATACTATGATGGTAGGTAATTATGGAGGAAAAGTTAGTGTAACAGCAGTTGGACTTACATCTGAAATTATATATACATTTATAAATATACTAATCGCTATGGGCATAAGTGTTGGAATTACATCATTAGTTGCAAGAGAATTGGGAGCAAAAAACAAGCAAAAAGCTGAAGAATACGCTAGTTTAGGGTTTGTATGTACAATTGCTATTGCTTTAATAGTTTCACTTATATTCTTTATATTTCCATCGCAGATATTGACAATGGCAAAAGCAAAAGGGAAAGTTCTATTCTATGGCGCAAGATATATGAGGATTTGTTCTATAGGTACTTTTTTTAATATGGCTCAGACTTCAATAAACGCTGTTTTAAGAGGTAGTGGAAATACGAAGACACCACTTAAAATATCTATAGTAGTAAATGTAGTTAATATAACTTTAGACTGGGTGTTGATATACGGGAAATTTGGTTTACCAGAGCTGGGAGTATCAGGAGCTGCTATAGCTACTACTACGGCAAATATATGCGGTATGGCATTAGCTCTTAGTTATACAATGAAATCAGGATATATCAAACCAAAACTTAAATATATAAAAAACTATAGTGTTAAAAGATTAAAAGGACTTATAAATCTATCTATACCATCAGCACTTCAAGAAGGTGCATTTAGCATAAGTAGGTTAATTAATATATTTATGATTATGTTATTAGGAGATGCGTCTTTTTCAGCAAATCAAATAACTACTACAATAGAATCACTTTCGTATATGCCGGGGTGGGGATTTGCTGTAGCAGCAACAACATTAGTTGGTAATAAGGTTGGTGCTAAAGATTATAAAAAGGCAAGAGAATACATGAATATATGTCTGCTATTTGGAACAGGTATAATGGCATTGTTAGCAGTAGTGTTCTTACTTTTCCCAAATCAATTAATAGCCTTGTTTATAAAAGATTCTGAAACACAGACTATATCTTTAGGAGCATCATGTTTAGTTATAGCATCTATTGAGCAGATACCAATAGCTATATCCATGATAATAGGTGGAGGGTTAAAAGGAAGTGGAGATACTAAAAGTCCGTTCATAGTATCTGTTATATCAAACTGGGCATTCAGATTGCCAATGATGTATTATTTTATATATGTAAATAGAAAGCCAGTAACATATGCATGGAGAATAGCAGCTGTTCAATGGTTTATAGATGCAATATTACTTCTTATTATATATAAGCGAAGGACAAATGAATGGAAGAATCTAGAGAAAAAGTTCAATTAACATTTGACATCATAGATGGAATATAATAGAATTTAATAGTGATAAATTATATAATCATAAGGGAGGTCGTTAAAATGAAAAAAATAAATAATAATGCCAATGTTAACACTACAATTTTTAATAAATATATAATAACGGCCAGTGCAGTTTATTCTATATAATTTATCCGAAAAATTGTTTATTAGACCACAGGTTGTATAGCTTGTGGTCTTTATTATTTAAAGTAGAGATGTCTGGGGGATGGGGCATCTCTCTGACTGTAGACAAAAGTCCAATTTCTGAGTTGTCGTTAAATTTCCGTTGCTCACTTACCTCTAAGTAAGCTCTGTTACTCAATTTTAACACGCCTTAAATTGAACTCTTACTAAGTTTTCTATCTAGATGACTTTGTCATCTATTTTTTTAAAAGGAGGAATAATATGTTAAAAACAAGAACAGAAACAAAAACTATAAATTTAGAAGAGAAGCAATTTACGTGAGCTAGGAAAAGTGACAATCTGACAAAAGAAAAAGGAGCGACTTAATTATGGGTATAGTAAAAAAGATATTTAAACCATATATGGGGTTACCTAAAGCTGTATATGTAATATTTATTTCAAAAATAGTAAATGCTATGGGAGCATTTGTAATTCCATTATTGACATTAATACTAACAAAGAAAATAGGGCTAGCTGAAGATGATGCTGGATTTTATATCGCGTTGCTTGGATTTATATACATGCCAGCAGCACTAATCGGAGGCAAGATAGCGGATAGTTTTGGAAGAAAAAAAGTAATAGTGATATTTGGTACATTAGGAGCAGCTTGTTATTTTTTATGTAGCACTATAGAAACTAGTATAACTACAGTATTTTTGATAGGAGGGGCGTCATTTTTTTTCGGAATTGCTGGACCAGCACATGATGCACTTATTGCAGATATAACAACTCCTGAAAATAGAGAAGGAGCATACTCACTTTCATATTTGGGGCACAATATGGGGTATGCATTAGGACCTGCTATAGGAGGATTGTTATTTGAGAATCATTTTAGATGGGTATTTATAGGCGATGCAGTAACTGCCATATTAGCTATAAGTTTAGTTTTAATATTTGTTAAGGATACTTTGTCACAATCTAAAGAAGAGGTATTTGATGAAAATAGAACTATGGAAAAGCATGTAAATGGGTCGGTTATTAAAGTATTATTAGATAGACCAATATTAATATTCTATGCTATTATAATGTTTGGATATTCATTTGTGCGTTCTGAGTGGAGTTTCTTAGTACCGCTACATACCGAAGCAAATTATGCTAATAGTGGAGCAAAATTGTTTGGTTATATAGCAAGTTTTAATGGAGCTGTAGTAATGCTTTTTACAGCAACTGTAACAGCTTTATTAGTTAAAACGAAAATCAATAATATAAGAAAGATAGCTATAGGTGGAGTGTTTCATGCACTAGGATTAGGTATGTTGGGATTTTTCAGTAATAAAACAGCTTTTTTTGTATCTATGTTTATATTTACAATAGGAGAGATTATTGTTGTTGTTTCAGCATCTCCATTTATAATGAACCATACGCCAGCTTCACATAGAGGAAGAGTAGGAGCCTTACTACCTACGATAATTGGATTTGGACATGTATTAGGGCCACTTATAACTGGGAAAATACTTCAAGTTGCATCAATAGAAACTATGTGGAAAATAGTACTTGTAATCATGCTTATATTCTCATATTTTATGATTTTATTAGAGAAAAACGAAGGGAGATTAGGAGGAAAAGTAAAGCAAAGACAACAAATTAATGCGTAGAATCAAAAAATGAAAAAATACAGAAAATTATAATTATTATTTGACATCATACTTACAATATAATAAAATTTATGGTGATGGATTATATAAATACATAAGGGAGGTCGTTATAATGAAAAAAATAAATAATAATGCTAATATAAACATTACAATTTTAAATAAATATATAATAACGACCAGTGTAGTTTATTCTATATGATTTATCCATAAAATAGCATATAAGACCACAGGTTGTATTAACCCGTGGTCTTTATTTTTTTGAAAGAGAGATGTCTGGGGCATCTCTCTCAGACTGTAGAAAAAAGCCCAATTTCTGCGTTGTTGTTAAAATTTCCGTTGCTCACTTACCTCTAAGTAAGCTCTGCTACTCAATTTTAACAGCCCTCGACTTGAACTTTTACCACAGTCTGCTATCTAGATGACTTTGTCATCATCTATAGATATATGCCTAGGGCATCTATCTTTTTTTTGAAGGAGGTATAAATTATGTTAAAACTAAGAACAGAATCAAAAATTACAAATCTAGAAGAGAATCAATTTACGTGAACTAGAGAAATAACAATCTCACAAAAGAAAAAGGGGCGATTTTAATCATGAGCATAGTAAAAAAGATATTTAAACCATATATAGGATTACCTAGACCAATATATGTAATATTTATTGCAAGAATAGTAAATGCAATGGGTGCATTTATATTTCCATTATTAGCATTGATACTAACAAAGAAAATTGGATTAGTAGAAGATGAGGCAGGATTATATGTATCACTACTTGGATTTGTAGTTATACCTGCAGCGTTAATTGGTGGGAAACTAGCAGATAGCTTTGGAAGGAAAAAAATTATAGTGATATTTGACTTATTAGGTTCAGTTTGTTATTTGTTATGCAGTGCTGTAGAGACTAGTATGGTAACAGTATACCTAATAGGAGGAGCCTCATTCTTATTTGGAATTGCTGGGCCAGCACATGATGCATTACTTGCAGATATAACAACTCCTGAAAATAGAGAGGGAGCATATTCACTTTCATATTTGGGATTTAATATAGGATTTGCATTGGGGCCTGCAATAGGAGGATTATTATTTGAAAACTACTTTAAATGGATATTTATTGGAGATGCAGTGACAGCTGTGCTAGCTACGAGCTTAATTTTAATTTTTGTAAAAGATACCCTATCAAAAGCTAAAGAAGAGAAATTCGATGAAAATAGAGCTATGGAAAAGCATGTTGAAGGATCTGTTTTTAAAGTACTATTAGATAGACCGATACTAGTGTTGTACGCTCTTATAATGTTTGGATATTCATTTGTATACTCTGAGTGGTGGTTTTTAGTGCCATTACACACTGAAGCAAACTATGTTGGTAATGGGGCAAAATTGTATGGTTATTTAGCTAGTTTTAATGGAATTGTAGTTGTGTTACTTACAGCAGTTGTAACAGCTTTATTAACTAAAATGAAAATCCACAATATTAGAAAAATAGCTATAGGTGGAGTGCTTTATGCGCTAGGATTAGGTATGTTGGGATTCTACAGTAATAAGATAGCGTTTTTTGTAGCTATATTCATATTTACAATAGGAGAAATAGTAGTTACTGTTTCCTCATCTCCGTTTATTATGAATCATACACCAGCTTCGCATAGAGGAAGAGTTGGAGCCTTGCTACCTACTATAATTGGTATTGGAAGTGTACTAGGACCACTTGCAACTGGAAAAATACTACAAATAACTACTATAGAAGTTATGTGGAAAATAATACTTGTAATGATGCTTATGTTTTCATATTTTATGGTTTTGTTACAGAAAAACGAAGTGAAATTAGGAGGAAAAGTTGAACAAAGCCAAGATGATTAATTGAATAAATATAAGAAGATTTGAATAAAAGCTAGATTGGAGTGATTGCAATCTTGCTTTTTTTAAGCACTATGCATTTGACATATATATAGCTGTAGAATATAATAAAAATGTTGCACTTACAAAGATGAAGATTGCACGCAATTTATTAGCAATATATGAACATAATATTATATAGTAAGCCCATAAATAAATTACTATAATGTAATAGATATTAAGGAGAACAAAATGAATGAGATATAAAATAAAGCAAATAAAAAGAATATATGGTCATTTTCATAGAGATATTTACATAGTATTTTTCGCTAAACTCATAAATTCCCTAGGAGCCTTTGTGTTTCCATTACTTACATTGATACTTACTAAAAAATTGGGTTTATCAAAAAAAGAGACAGGTATATGGATAGCAGCCGCAGGGATAATATATGCAATGGCAAGTATTTTGGGAGGCAAATTAGCGGACAATTTTGGTAGAAAAAAGATAATAGTGATATTTAATATGCTTGGAGCATCTGTGTACATAATCTGTGGTTTAATGCCCGAGAGCTTTGAGTTGATATATCTGATAATGGCAGCTTGTGTATTAATGATTGTTGCCGATCCCGCACTGAATGCATTAGTAGCAGATATTACTAAGCCCAGTGAAAGAGAAGGTGCTTACTCGCTGATATACTTGGGTTCTAATGTTGGATATGCTATAGGACCAGCTATAGCTGGGATGTTATTTGAAAATCACTTGAATTTGATATTTATTGGAGATGCAGTTACAGCAATAATTTCTACATTATTACTACTTATATTTGTAAAGGAGTCTATAAATAAAACAGAAGATGAACATATAAGTAGAGAAAAAGAAAAACGTGTTGAAGGTTCATTAAAAAGTGTATTACTAGATAGAAAGATACTAATATATTTTTCGTTAGTGTTATTTGGATATTATTTCGTATACTCACAATGGGGATTCTTAGTTCCTTTACATATGGAAAATTTATATCCAGGACATGGAGCGAGTTTCTTTGGGAAATTAACTATAATAAATGGACTTACAGTTATTGTTGCAACACCGTTAATAACATCATATTTCAGAGGAATAAGCAATCTTTTGAAGATATTTTTTGCAGGGTTGCTGTATGTGGTAGGATTTGGAACATTTGCATTTGTTGATTTCAAGCTAGGGTTTTTGATACTAGTTGTGATAATAACACTTGGAGAAGTAACCATTACCACTAACTGTATGCCGTTTATAGCTAGTCATTCACCAGCTTCGCATAGAGGTAGAATAAACTCAGTTATACCAATTATAATGGGAGCTGGATATGTAATAGGACCATTTGTAATGGGATGGTTTGTAAAATACAAATCTTTTGCAAGTGCATGGAAATTCATAGGTATATTTATGTTTATATTTGCATCTTTAATGTTGTGGCTTGAAATATTAGAGAGAAAGAAACGTAAGAAAAATAGAAAAACTAGAAAGGATGTCTAAACGATATCCTTTTACTAATTAATTAGCAGTGGTTTAAAAATCATATTTTGGTTATAAATAATAATACAAGGTGGCTATAAATTTCTTGAAATATAGCGAAATATAGAATAACATATAATTACAGATATTCAACTAAAGCAACACTGTGATAACAACATTTTAAGGTATAACAAAAGGAGAATGAGATATGATAAATAGAGTTGTATGGATAGTATTAGATAGTGTAGGGATAGGAGCACTTCCAGATGCAGATAAATATGGTGATGTAGGGAGTAATACATTAGGAAATATATCAAAAGACATGGGTGGATTGAAGCTTTATAATATGCAAAAACTAGGTCTTGGTAATATTGATGATATAGTTGGAGTAGATAGTATAGAAAGACCTATTGGTTGTTATGGAAGATTAATGGAAAAATCAAATGGAAAGGATACAACTACAGGCCATTGGGAAATGTGTGGTATATATATGGAAAATCCATTCCCGACATATCCAGATGGATTTCCAGATGATTTAGTTAAGCAGTATGAGAGATTGATTAACGCTAAAATATTAGGAAATAAACCTGCTTCAGGAACAGCTATTATAGAAGAATTAGGAGAGGAACACATGAAGACAGGGTACCCTATAGTATATACTTCTGCAGATAGTGTATTTCAAATAGCGGCTCATGAAGATGTCATACCTTTAGAAAGATTATATGAAATATGTCAAGTAGCAAGGGATTTACTAAAAGATGAGCACGCGGTTGCTAGAGTGATAGCTAGACCTTTTACAGGAAAAGTAGGGGAGTTTGTAAGAACAGCAAACAGAAGAGATTTTTCATTGAAGCCATTTCATACAATACTACTCGATGAACTTAAGGTTAGTGGCTATGATGTTAAAGCAGTCGGTAAGATAGAAGATATTTTCCTAGGACAAGGAATTACAGATGCAGTTCATACAAAATCAAATATGGATGGTGTAGACAAGACAATAGATTATATTAAACAAGATAGTAAAGGTTTAATTTTTACTAATCTTGTTGATTTTGATATGAAGTGGGGTCATAGAAACGATGTAAAGGGATATGCTAAAGGATTAGAGGATTTTGATATTAGATTAAAAGATATAATGAATAGTTTGAAGGATGATGACATATTATTTATTACTGCTGACCATGGATGTGATCCTACATTCCCTGGTACAAATCACACTAGAGAGTATGTTCCGTTCTTAGCTTATGGCAAGCAGTTAAAAGAAAACGTAAACTTAGGCACTAGAAAGTCATTTGCTGATATAGGTCAAACTGTAGCAGAAATCTTTGGTGTTAATAAAATAAAACACGGAGAAAGCTTTTTGAAACTAATAACTAAATAGAGGTGATTTAGTCATGAGAATGTATGATATTATAATGAAAAAGAGAAATGGAGGAGAACTATCAAAAGAAGAAATAGAGTTTTTTATTAATGAATATACAGTAGGAAATATACCAGATTATCAAGTTTCTGCTTTGATGATGGCAGTTTATTTTCAGAAGATGAACGATAGAGAAACTTCATATTTGACAAGAGCTATGATAAATAGCGGAGAAATTATTGACTTATCACCAATTAACGGTATAAAAGTAGACAAACACAGTACAGGTGGAGTTGGAGATACTACTACTATGGTAGTTGGACCAATAGTAGCATCATTAGGAGTGCCTGTAGCAAAAATGTCTGGAAGAGGACTAGGGCATACAGGAGGTACAATAGACAAATTAGAATCATTCAAAGGTTTCAAAGTAGATATGACTATAGATAAATTTATAAATAATGTCAATACAATTGGTATTGCAGTTGGAGGACAGACTGCTAATTTAGCACCAGCGGACAAAAAACTATATTCACTGAGAGATGTAACAGCTACGGTTGACAATGTATCATTAATAGCTAGTAGTATAATGAGTAAAAAAATAGCCTCAGGTGCTGACGCTATAGTTCTTGATGTAAAAGCAGGTAGTGGGGCATTTATGAAAAATGACGATAGTGCCTTCGAGCTTGGAAAAACTATGGTTGATATAGGCAGTAGATTAGATAGAAATACGATAGCAATAATATCAGATATGGATCAACCATTAGGAAATGCTATAGGTAATATACTTGAGGTCAAAGAGGCAATATTAACACTTAAAGGGCAAGGGCCTGAAGATTTGACTAATTTAAGTAAGAAGATTAGCACATATATGTTGTTACTAAGTGGTGTTGCTGATGATGTAGAGGAAGCAGAAAGATTAATAGATAATGCTATAGAGTCAGGAGATGCGATTAGAAAACTCAGAGAGTTTGTAAAAGCTCAAGGTGGAGATGTTAGATGCATAGATGATATAGAATTATTTGATAAATCAAAATATGCTTTAGAAGTTAGAACTGACAGTTGTGGTTATATTGAAAAAATAAAAGCAGACGATATAGGAATAGCAGCATTGATATTAGGAGCAGGAAGAGAAACTAAAGAATCAGTAGTTGATTTAGCTGTAGGAATATACCTAGAAAAGAAAATAGGGGATAAGGTAGAAGCTGGTGATATTATTGCAACTATCCATGCAAATTGTATGGACAAAGCAAAAGAAGCAGAAAAAATGATACTTAATGCGTACACAATATCTGATAATAAAGTAGTGCCAGATAAGCTCATAAAAGGAGTAGTCACAAAAGATGGAATAAGGAAAATGTAAAATAAACAAGAAAATTTAAAATATATGTTGACATTTAGAAACAATATTGTTATAGTGTATTAAACGAATTGAATATTAATGTGTAACGGAGGCCGCAGGAATTATTAGTATTGCATTAGCAAGAAAGGAATTACTGCCGAAACATACTAGATATGTTGGGACTATGTTGAACAAATATAGTACTGTCTATTGTTGGTTACCCAGTCTACAATAGGAGTGCTGTTTCACATTAGGGTAAGAGAAATGATTTATGCGTGCATGAAGTTTAGAGTTCTTTTACTCTGGACTTTTTTTTATACATAAAATAACACTTTATAAAATAATAGTACGATATTTGATTCGTAAAGTTAAAGCGATAAAGCGAGGTGAAGTGTTGAATAGAGTAGTTATGAAATACGGAGGAACGTCCGTAAAAAATATAGACAATATTAAGAAAGTTGCGAAAATAATTGCAAAAAGAAAAGAACAAGGAAAGAATGTTGTAGTAGTAGTATCTGCGATGGGAAATACAACAGATAATCTTATAGATATGGCTAAACAGATTTCAAAAGATAAGATGAACACAAGAGAATTAGATATGCTTATATCTACAGGAGAGCAACAATCAATAGCACTTTTATCTATGGCAATAGAAGCAGAGGGATATAAAGCTATATCACTTACAGGGTTCCAAGCTGATATCAAAACAACAGGAGTGCATACTAAAAATACTATAAAAGATATTAATACTGCGAAACTAGAAAAATATTTAGACCAAGGTTGTATAGTTGTAGTTGCTGGGTTCCAAGGAGTAAACGAATCAGGAGATATTACAACACTAGGAAGAGGAGGTTCAGATACTACTGCTGTAGCTTTAGCAGCTATGCTAGATTGTTCATGTGAGATATATACTGACGTTGATGGTGTATATACAATAGATCCAAGGGTGTATAAAAATGCTAGAAAGCTAGATGTGATATCTTACGAAGAAATGATGCAAATGTCAAGCTTAGGAGCTGGAGTATTAGAGACTAGAGCTGTTCAATTAGGCAAACAATATGGTGTACCAATAATGGTCGCCCTAAATACAGGGATGATAAGAGGAACATATATAAAGGAGTTGAAAAAGATGGAAGAGAGAGGAGTAACAGGTCTATCTATGGCAAAAGGTGTATTGATGATAACAGTAGATAACATAAATTATAGCCCAGTAGATATATCTCATCTATTTAAACTATTAGCAACAGAAAAAGTAAACATAGATATGATAAGTCAAAATTCTCAAAAAGACGGTTTAGTGAGTGTATCATTTACTGCTGATGATGAGGATAAATATATAGTAGAAAAAGTTCTAAATAAATATTGTGCAGAAATTAAAAGTGCTGAATATACTATAGAAGAAGATATAGTCAAAATTTCTTTAGTTGGTATGGGGATGATGAATCAATCAGGTGTAGCCTCAAGAATATTTGGTGTTTATGCAGATAGTAATATTGATTTTAAATTAGTTACAACGTCAGAAATAAGCGTATCGTATGCAATAAATAAAAAAGATACAATGACGATAGTAAACAATTTAGCTAGAGAATTTAATTTATAAAAAATATTATAGTTTGGAGGAGTTAATATGAAAGTAAATATTGCTATAGTTGGCGCAACAGGAATGGTTGGTAGGACTTTTATAAAAGTTTTAGAGGAAATGAAGTTTCCAATAAAGAATATTTATTTCTTTGCATCTGCAAAGTCAAAGGGTACTAAGGTTACATTTAATTCACAGGAATACGAAGTAGAGGAACTTACAGAGGAATCATTTGATAGAAATATAGATATTGCACTATTTTCAGCTGGAGGAGAAATAAGTAAAAAATTTGCACCTATAGCAAAGAGTAAAGGTGCCATAGTGATAGACAACAGTAGTGCATGGAGAATGAATGAAGAGGTACCACTAATAGTTCCAGAAGTTAATCCACAAGATATAAATTGGAACAATGGAATAATAGCTAATCCAAATTGTTCAACAATACAATGTATGCAACCGCTAAAGTTATTAAAAGATAGATATGGCATTAAAAGAATAGTTTATTCAACATATCAAGCAGTATCAGGTTCAGGAATAGGTGGGCTTAAAGATTTAGAGAATGGTATAAAAGGTGAGAAAAATACAAAGTACCCTCATCAAATAGCTTACAATTGTATACCTCATGTTGATGTATTTCTTGAAAATGGATATACAAAAGAAGAAATAAAAATGATAAACGAAACGAGAAAAATACTAGGAGATCAAGATATAAAAATAACCTCAACAGCAGTTAGAGTTCCAGTAAAATACGGACACTGTGTATCAATAAATGTAGAATTAGAAAAAAGTTTTGATATAGAAGAAGTTAAAGCTATTTATAGAGAGTCGGAAGGTATAATATTGCAAGATGATGTAAGTAATAATGTTTATCCAATGCCACTCACAATCGAAGGGACAGATGAAGTTTATATCGGTAGAATAAGAAGAGATTATAGTGTAGATAATGGATTAAACTTGTGGGTTTGTGCAGATAACGCAAGAAAAGGAGCAGCTACAAATGCAGTACAGATAGCACAGCTCTTATTAGATAAACTATAGGAGGAAGATAAAATGAGTATATTCAGAGGATCAGGGGTAGCTCTAGTTACCCCTTTTAAAAAAGATGGTAGTGTAAACTATGATAAATATAAAGAACTAATAGAGTATCATATTGAGAATAATACAGATGCAATCATAACTGTTGGAACGACAGGAGAAGCTTCTACACTGACAGATGAAGAACACAGAGAAGTCATTAGATTTACAGTAAAAGTTGTAAATAAAAGAATACCTGTCATAGCTGGTACTGGTAGTAATGATACGAGTTATAGTATAGAGTTAAGTAAATACAGTGAGGAAGTTGGTGTTGATGGACTTTTAATAGTTACACCATATTATAATAAAACGACACAAAAAGGTTTAATAAATCATTTCACAGCTATAGCTGATAGTGTAAATATACCTATTATACTTTACAATGTTCCTTCTAGAACAGGTATGAATATATCTATAGACACAGTAGTAGAATTATCAAAGCACAAAAACATACAAGCTATAAAAGAAGCAAGTGGTGATATTAGCTATGTAACAGAGATTGCAAGATTATGTGATGATAACTTTGATATATATTCAGGCAATGATGATATTATAGTTCCTATAATGTCTATAGGCGGAAGTGGAGTAATATCTGTAGTAGCCAATATATTGCCAAACGAAACACATAACTTGGTACATGAATATTTAGATGGAAATACAGTCAAGGCTAGAGAAATACAGTTAAAGCTTAACGGTCTAATAAATTCATTATTCATAGAGACTAATCCAATACCAGTCAAAACGGCGATGAATCTATTAGATATGGAAGTTGGAGAACTTAGAGCTCCACTATATGAAATGCAAGAAGAAAACGTGGAAATATTAGTAAATCAAATGAGAAAACTAAAAATGGAGGTATGATATGATTAGAGTTGCTATAAACGGTTTTGCTGGAAAAATGGGACAAGTTGTATACCAAAAATTAAAAAGTTATAAAGATATTATCATAATAGCTGGCATAGATAGAAATAATAATCTTATACATCATAACGAAATTCCAGTATATACACAAGTTGACGATATAATAGACGGTATAGATGTAATAATTGATTTCTCAAGTAGAGAGTGCTTAAAAGAACTAATAGCTTACGGAGTAGAAAATAGTGTAGGACTAGTGATAGCAACGACAGGATTAACTAACGAAGATAAGTTAGAAATACATGAAGCTTCAAAGCACATACCTATATTTAAAGCTTCAAATACATCAACAGGAGTAAATATACTGTTAGAGGTTCTAAAAACAACTGTACGTGCACTAAGTGATAGTTTTGATATTGAAATAGTAGAAAAGCATCATAATCAAAAGCTTGATGCCCCTAGTGGAACAGCATTTATGTTAGCTAATCAGATAAATAGCACATTAGATGATACTATGGAATTGGTATATGGAAGAGAGGGCAATAATGCCAAAAGAAATGCTAAAGAAATAGGGATACATGCTGTAAGAGGAGGAACCATAGCAGGTGAGCATACTGTAATATTCGCAGGAGAAGACGAGATATTGGAATTCAAGCATATAGCATTATCAAAGAAGATATTTGCAAGTGGAGCAATAGATGCAGCAAGATTTATAGCTACAAAACAAAACGGACTATACGATATGAGAGATGTATTAAATTACAAAAGGGAAGGTGAAATGTAGTGAGTGAAAAAATGACAGATCCTTACGAGATAGCTAGATTTATAAAGGATGCAAAGAAAACAACACCAGTTAAGGTATATATTAAAGGAGAGCTAGAAAATATAGAGCTTAATAATTATAAATATTTTGGAGATAGCAAGTCAGGTGTTTTGTTTGGTGAATACGAATTAGTAAACGATGTACTAAGCAACAATGAAAAGTATATATCTGATTATCACATTGAGCATGATAGGAGAAATTCAGCAATTCCTATACTAGATACAAAACACATACATGCTCGAATAGAACCAGGTGCAGTAATTAGAGACAGAGTTGAGATAGGTAAAAACGCAGTTATAATGATGGGAGCAGTTATAAACATAGGTGCAGAGATTGGTGAAGGCACTATGATAGATATGAATGCTGTACTTGGAGCTAGGGCAACAGTAGGAAAAAATGCTCATATAGGGGCAGGAGCAGTAATAGCAGGTGTGTTAGAGCCACCTAGTAAGACACCAGTAATAATTGAAGATGAAGTATTAGTTGGTGCTAATGCTGTGGTATTAGAAGGTGTGAAAATCGGAAAAGGTGCAGTAGTTGCAGCTGGTTCAGTAGTTACAGAGGATGTGCCATCAGGAGTGGTGGTTGCAGGTATGCCAGCAAGGATAATTAAAGAAAAGGATGAAAAAACAGCAGATAAAGTAAAGATACTGAGTGATTTAAGAGAGTAAGGGGGAAAGGTAGTGAATCTACTAAAGCAGGACAAAGAGTATATACTTAATCTTTATAATAGATTAGATATAGAAATAGAGCGAGGCCATGGAGTTTACTTATATGACAAAGATGGAAATAAATACTTAGATATGTATAGTGGGATATCTGTTAATAATTTAGGACATTTAGGAGATGAACTGGCGCAGATTATATATGAGCAAGCCAAAAAATATACTCATTTGTCTAACTATTTTGCTAATGAGCCCTCAGTGAATTTAGCAAAATTATTAGTAGAGAATACTTTTGCCTCAAAGGTGTTTTTTACTAACTCAGGCACTGAGGCAAACGAAGCAGCTATAAAGCTTGTTAGAAAATATGGTAAGAACAAAAGTAAAACAAAAAACATCATACTTACTGCAAAAAATTCATTTCATGGTAGGACATGCGGTAGTTTATCGCTTACAGCTAGAGATAGATACAAAACTGATTTTTTGCCTTTACTTCCTAGAGTTGAAAATTTTGAGTATAATAATTTAGAGAGCTTAAAATCATTAGTAAATGAAGATGTATGTGGTCTATTTATTGAAACCATACAGGGAGAAGGCGGAATAATAAAGGCTTCAAATGAATTTATGAAACTTATTATGCAGTTATCACAGGAACATGATTTTCTAGTAGTTATAGATGATATACAAGCAGGTATAGGTAGAACAGGAGAGTTCTTATCTTGTGACGAATACGCAGTAAAACCTCATATTGTTACACTTGCTAAATCAATAGGGGGCGGATTACCACTTGGCGCAATGCTTGTAAGTAGTGAAGTAGAAAATATATTAAAACCCGGAGATCATGGTAGTACATTTGGAGGAAATCCAGTATCATGTACTGCAGGAGAATATATAGTAAGAAATATTGCAGATAAAGAATTTTTAGCTTCAATAAAGATGAAAGGAAATAAAATAATAAATGCATTTAAAGATATGAAGTCTGACTATCCAGACATTATAAAGGATATCAGAGGTAGCGGGTTAATGATAGGAATAGATGTGGGTAAATATGCACATGATATCAAAGAAAGAGCTAAAAAGAAAAATTTACTGATAAATATTACAAATGATACTGTTATAAGGCTTTTACCATCCTTAAAAATAGAAGATAATGATATAAATGTATTCTTGAATATAATAAGAAATATAATGAATGAGATAAAAGATCACTAAATATAGTTTTAGTGATTTTTTATGCAATTAAAAGGTGATTTATCAAATTAATAGAACTATATAATATACACAAAAACTATAATACAGGTGGAAAATATGCAGAATTTAAAAAAGATGATTACGATTGGAGCAATAATCTCCATAGGAGCATTGTTTTATGTAAACTTTTTTGTAGACGGTTTTATTATTACATTATCTATAGTTCTTTTACCATTATTATTATATAAATACAAAGACTTAAATCCAATTTTAACCTGCATGGTTACCGCTGTTGCTTCTCCATTATTTAGATCAATAGTTATGTTACTAAATATCCAAAATTTAAATAAGGTAATAATCATGGTATCACCCGATATTGTATTTTACATAGCTTATGGTTTTTTGTTTTATTTCTTTTGTCATAAAAATAGAAAAGATTTGACTAAGTTTGCTATAGGTATTTTTATGAGCGACTTTTTAGCAAATTTATCAGAAGTAAGTGTTAGAACCAAAATAATAGGGCTAGAAGGAAAAGTAGTAAAAGGCTTAATCTTAATAGCAACAGTTAGGTGTGTATTAGTTTTAATTATCATAGTTTTACTAAAAAGATATAAATCATTTCTAATTAAACAAGAACATGAAGAAAGATACAAAAAACTGATGTTATTAATATCAAATTTCAAGAGTGAAATATATTTTATGAGAAAAAATATGGACAATATTGAAAATGTCACTAAAAAAACATTCAAGTCTTATAAGTATGCATGTGAAAATAGTTCAAAAGTCAAGTTACAAGCAATGTTACTAGACATTTCCAAGGATATACATGAAATAAAAAAAGATTATATTAGAGTGATTAGTGGCTTAGAACTGTTGTTTGGAGATAAGTTTGAAAAACAGAAGATATATTTAAAAGATATGATTAATATATTAGTAATAAATACAAAAGAATTTTTAGAAGCAGAAAATTTGAATGTAGATTTAAATGTGAGCATAAAATGTGATATCTATATAGAGGACCATTACTACTTAATGTCTATATTTAGAAATCTAATAAACAATGCTATAGAGTCATCAATAGAAGATGAACATCCTAGGATTAATTTAGATATTAGCGAGATTGATGATACAGTATTGTTTAATGTTTATAATAATGGTAAATATATAAAAGAAGATGATATGAACTATATCTTTAATCCGGGGTATTCTACTAAATTTAATGAGAAGACTGGCGATATAAATAGAGGTATAGGGTTAGCTATAGTTAGGGATTTAGTATATGAACATTTTAAAGGTGATATAAAAGTTGAGTCAAGTCTTTATAATGGGACAAAGTTTACAGTTACTATTAGAAAAGAGATTCTAGAGGGGGATACTAATGAAGATATATATAGTTGATGATGATATTAATATTGTAAAAATACTAGAGAATATAATAATAGATAAAAAACTTGGCACAATTATTGGACATTCGTATGACGGAGCTATAGCTTATAATGAGATATTAGAAAAAAAACCAGATATAGTGCTAGTGGATTATCTAATGCCAAACATAGACGGAGCAACATTAACTAAAAATATACGAAAAATAAACCAAGATATATACTTTATAATTATATCAAAGATATCAGATAAAGAAATGATAGCACAGTCATATGAATCTGGAGTAGAGTTCTATATTAATAAGCCAATAAATATGATTGAAGTTCAAAAAGTAGTCAGATCTGTATCCGAAAAAATAGATATGAGTAGAACAATATCTTCGATAAAAGGTATGATAAATATTGACAATAAGCCCTTAGAATACAATAAAAGAGATAAGAAAGTCATGCAAATAGATAATATAAAATATATTCTAGGTAACATAGGTATATTTGGAGAGAAAGGTTCAAATGACATAGTTAAGATTTGTAGCTATATAATACAAAACGAAAATAACTCGTTAAAGGTAGATAGCGTCTACTCAAAGCTTTGGAGTAATAAGAAAGTTGTTAAGCAGAGAATGCGTAGAGCGATAATTAAAGGACTAAGAAATATAGCAAATGCAGGCATAGAAGATTATATGAACGACACATTCCAAAGGTATTCTAATACATTATATGATTTTGAGAATGTAAAATTAGAGATGGATTATATAAGAGGCAAAAAAAGTACTGGAGGGAAAGTAAGTGTAAGTAAATTTATAGAAAATCTATTAATACAAAGTACGAGAGTGTAAATACGACCAAATATTCTAAAAATTTCGATAAATTAAGCGAACTTTTTTGAAGCTATATGAAGCGTCTTGAAATATATGTGTATAATATAGAAAAAGGAGGGTTTATATGGATGAAGCAATTTTGCACTATGGTTTATGGTCATTGTTACCACCAATAATAGCAATTATATTAGCTTTTACCACCAAACAAGTTTTACCTTCAATATTTATAGCAATAATTGTAGGAGCAACTATTACGAGTAAAGGTAACGTTTTCACAGGATTCACACAGACAATCCACAAGTACATAGCTGGTTCCGTTGCAGATGAAGGGCATGCTGGTATCATAGTATTTGATATAGCTTTAGGAGGTATGATTGGAATTGTCGCCAAATCTGGAGGGGCAAAAGCAATAGCCTTGTGGCTAGGTAAGAAAGCTAGGAACGCAAGAAGAGCAATGATTGCTACTTGGGCTATGGGACTTGCAATATTCTTTGATGATTACTCAAATACTCTACTCGTTGGAACTACAATGAGACCACTGACAGATGAACGAAGAATCTCAAGAGAAAAACTTGCATTTTTAACAGATGCAACAGCTGCACCAGTAGCTAGTATGGCTTTTATATCAACATGGATAGCTTATGAGATAGGACTTTTAAAAGATGCTTTTGATTCTATAGGAGTTCAAGTTAACACGTATTCAGCATTTATGCAGTCTATACCGTTTAGATTTTATAGTATCTTAATGCTGGTATTTGTTCTATTTATAGCAGTAACAGGTAGAGATTATGGGCCGATGTTAAAGGCTGAGAGAAGAGCTAGAAAAACTGGAAAATTAGTAGCAGATGGAGCTGTTCCTCTTGCATCAAAAGAGTTAACAGAGATGGAAATAAAAGAGGATATACCATTAAGAGCTATTAATGCAATTATTCCAGTATTAACAGTTATAGTGATGGTTATAGTTGGTTTATATATTAATGGACGAAATAATATATTGGCAGGAGACGACGCGAGCATGATACAATTAGTAAAATCGTCACCTTTTTCAGCAGATGCTATACGTGATATATTAGGAGCTGCGAAAGCTGCGGTAGCTATGATGTATGCTTCTTTCTGTGGAACTATAGTAGCGTTTATATTGGTATTATCACAACGCATACTTAACTTTAAAGAGACCATAGAAGCATGGGTAGATGGAGCTAAGTCACTTGTAATAGCAATCATGGTTTTAGTTCTAGCATGGGGAATAGGTGGAGTATGTAAAGAATTAGGGACAGCTAAATTCCTAGTTGAAATATTTAAACAGATGGGAGTTTCAGCAAGTGTTATTCCAGCAGGAGTATTCATAATGGGTAGTATTATAGCATTTGCAACAGGTACTTCTTGGGGAACTACAGCTATATTGATGCCTATAGCAGTTCCACTTGTGTTTGAATTAAGTGGTGGAGATACAGGTGTAATACTCTATGCAACAATAGGAGCAGTATTTACAGGTGCAGTGTTCGGTGATCATTGTTCACCTATATCAGATACAACGATAATGAGTTCAATGGCTTCAGCTTCAGATCATTTAGATCATGTCAAGACACAAATGCCATATGCACTCACATGTTCAGCGATAGCAATATTAGTTGGGTATTTACCAGCAGCAGTATTAGGTATAAATCCGTACATTTCATTAGCAGTAGGTGCAATACTAGCATTCTTAGTAGTTAGATTTATTGGAAAAAAAGTAGATGCTGATTAAATAATAAAGTATAAAAAAGGGCTTTGCCCTTTTTTTGTTACATGATTTTTCATGATTTGTAGTATGGTCTAGCTATTTTATTAGTTACAAATGTGAAAGAAAAACAATGATTATTAAGTGAAGCTACTTGAAATAATATTAGAAGTAAAATACGGAGGAAAAGGCAATTTGATAATATTTTAGAAAGTTAATATGGTAAAAGGTTAGGCTTTCCTAATTTCATAACTTGATATATCATATAAGAATAAAGTTATAAAAAAGATGTTAATTAACCATCTTAAAAAGCTGAATCATTGAAGTTGTGAGCAATCACATGACCTACAGAGAAAAACTAATAAATAGTTAATATATACACATATAGTACATATGTTAAAAGCCTTGATAATGTCAATATATATAGATATAATGATAATAACTAAAAAAGTTACTACAGTAAAATAATAATATATGCTACACAAAGGAGAGATAAAATGAGTATTCATATTAGCGCAAAAAAAGGTGATATAGCAGAAACTATATTATTACCAGGAGACCCGTTAAGAGCTAAATATATAGCAGAAAATTTTCTTGAAAATGTGATTTGTTACAACGAAGTTAGAGCTATGTATGGTTACACTGGAAAGTATAAAGGGAAAAAAATATCAGTTCAAGGTACAGGTATGGGTATACCATCTATATCTATATATGCGCATGAACTTATAAATGAATATGGAGTTAAGAATCTAATAAGAATTGGTACATGTGGCTCTTTAAGAGAAGACATTAAAGTTAGAGACGTAGTTTTAGCTATGAGTGCATCAACTAACTCTCATATAAATAAATTAAGATTTAGTGGGATGGATTATGCGCCAACAGCAAACTTTGACCTTTTATATAAAGCATATAATATAGCAAAAGAAAAGAAGCTAGATGTAAAGTGTGGAAATATATTGACAAGTGATTCTTTCTATGGTGACAATCCTGACGAGTGGAAGCATTGGGCTAAATTTGGAGTAATGGCTGTAGAAATGGAAACAGCAGCACTATATACACTAGCAGCAAAATTTGGAGTTAATGCATTGTCTATACTTACAATAAGTGATAGCCTTGTAACTGGTGAAGAGACTACATCAATGGAAAGACAAACAACTTTAAATGAAATGATAGAAATTGCATTAGAATTATAAATTATAAATAAAAGGTATGTTTTTAAGAGATATCTTCAGGGCTGTTATAGAGTGAGCTAAACATTCTAAGACAGCCTTTTACACTAAAAGAGGGGGATTTAATTTATGAAAGCATATATAAATGGTAATATTATTACTATGAATAGTAGCAGTGAAATATCTGATTATTTCATTGAGGAAAATGGTGTATTTAAAGAAGTTGGAACTAAATTTAAGCCAGATGATTTTACAGGAGAAATAATTGATTTAAATGGGAAAACAGTTACACCCGGATTTACAGATGGACATATGCACATATTGTCGTATGCTACTAAGAAAGAAAGACAAGTGGATTTAACTGGGGTAAGGTCACTTAAAGAGTTAGTAGATATAACTAAAAAATTCATACAAGATAAGAATATAAAAAAAGGACAGTGGGTAGTTGGAGTTGGCTGGAATCATACATATTTTGAAAATAGTCAGATGCCAGATAGAATTGTTTTAGATGAGATATCAAAAGAACATCCTATCATACTAATCAGAGCATGTTATCACATAGGTGTTGTAAATACTAAAGCACTTGAGCTAGCCAATATCACAATGCATACTAAAGATGTAGAAGGTGGGCATATAGATAGAGAAGAGAGTGGATATCCTACAGGTGTTTTAAGAGAAAATGCCATAACACTAGTAGAGGATTTAGTTCCAACTGTAAATGATATAGATACCATAAAAAAACTCTTATTAGTAGGATTACATGATTCAGCTAAACTTGGACTTACTACTGTGTGTATTGATGATTTTTCATATGTAGAAGATAGAGATATGTTATTAAAAGCATACAGAGATTTGAATAAAGAAGGTAAGTTACCAATAAATATAGTATTGCAACTAAGAGCAGAGCGTGTAGAAGATGTACATAGATATAGAGATATGGGACTTAAATCTCACCAAAAAGATAACAGGATAACCATAGGGCCTATAAAAATAATCGGTGATGGTTCCTTAGGCTCATGTACAGCGGCAATGATAGAGCCGTATGAAAATGAGGGTGATAACAGAGGTATCTTAATAGAAACGCAGGAGCATTTAGATAAATTAGTATACGAAAGTTTTACAAATGATTTTGATGTAGCTATACATGCAATTGGAGATAGAACAATGCAAACTATATTGAATAGCTATAGAAAATATAAGGATATTTACACTCAGAAAGGTTTGACACCATCTATAATACATTGCCAAATTAATAATCAAAAAATCATAGATGATATGAAAAAATTAAATGTGGTGGCAAATATTCAACCTATTTTTGTATGTACAGATTGGAGAATAGTAAAAGAAAGAGTTGGTGAAACTAGAGAAAAATATTCGTATTGCTGGAATACTTTTGTAAAAAATGGAATACTATGTGTTGGGGGTTCAGATGCACCGATAGAAACCTTTAATCCGCTGTATGGAATATATGCAGCTATTACTAGAAGAGATATGGAAGGATTACCTAAAGGAGGGTGGCTACCAGAAGAAAAAGTATCTATCTTTGAAGCTATCAAGATGTTTACAATCAATTCAGCATATTACACGCATCAAGAAAGTGAAAGAGGAAGTATTGAGATAGGGAAAAAAGCTGATTTTGTAGTGCTAGATAATGAGATATCTATGCTGTATGAAGACTATAACGGCTCAAAAGTAGAGCAAACTTATGTTGAAGGGAAAATAGCAAGTATATAATAACATCTTTGGCTTTAATGTTTATCAAAAAGGAGTGATTTTATGTATAAAGAGAGATACAATAAATGGCTCAATAATAAATGTCTAGATGAAGATATTAGAAAAGAACTTGAAAGTATAAGGGATGATGATGAAGAGATAAAAGACAGATTTTATAAAAACTTAGAGTTTGGGACAGCAGGTCTAAGAGGTATAATTGGTGCTGGAACTAACCGGATGAATAAGTACATGATATCATTGGCAACAGAGGCTCTAGCACATACTATCATTAAAATAGGTGGTGAAAAAGCTAAAGCTAGAGGTGTAGTGATAGGTTATGATACTAGACATTATTCAGATGTATTTGCCAAAACTGCCGCCTTGATTATGGCGAACAATGGTATAAAGGTATATTTATACAAAGATATCAGGCCAACACCTATGGTTTCTTATGCTATTAGAAAATTGAACTGTTACTCAGGTATTATGATTACAGCAAGTCACAATCCTAGAGAATATAACGGCTATAAAGCGTATTGGAAAGAAGGCTCACAAATACTAGGAGATATTGCACAGGAAATATCGAGTGAAATGGAAAAAATACAGGATGTAACCAGCATAGCATCTTTAAATGAAAATAAAGCACTAGAAAGTGGATTGCTTAATATATTAGGAAAACAAATGGATAAGGATTATACAAATGATGTATTAAAACTACATTTGAGAGACAATGTTGATAAAAGTATATCTATAGTATATACTCCATTGAATGGAACAGGTAATATACCAGTAAGAAGAGTTTTAGATATTAGAGGTTTTAAAAATGTATATGTTGTTGAAGAACAAGAGTTACCTGATCCTAACTTTACAACTGTTAGTTATCCCAATCCTGAAAATAGAGAAGTATTTGATTTAGCTGTAAAATTAGGAGAACATAAGCATGCAGATTTGATTATAGCAACTGATCCAGATTGTGATAGGATGACATGTATGGTAAGAGATAACGGTAGTTATCAATATCTAAATGGAAACCAAGTAGGAGCGTTATTGATAAATTATATACTAGAAGCTAGAAATGAGCAACATAGCATACCTTCTAACGGAGTTATAGTTAAGACTATAGTAACCGGCGATTTAGGTAAAAAAATAGCTGATAGCTACGGTGTTAAAACTATTGAAACACTAACAGGATTTAAATACATTTGCCAAGGGAAAAATGGGTATGAAGAAGATAGTAAATACAAATTTATATTTGGATATGAGGAGAGCATAGGATATGTATATTCCACAATAGTAAGAGATAAAGATGCAGTAATATCATCTATGTTATTGTGTGAGGCATGCGCTTATTACAAAATGTTAGGCAAAAGCTTGTGTGATGTATTAAATAAACTGTATAAAGTATATGGCTATCACAATGAAAAGCTCTTAACTATTAAATTAAATCCAGTGGATGGAGCAGAGAAGATCAAAAAGATAATGAATAATATATCTCCACAAAAAAGCAACTTACTACCTAATGTAGTAGAATATATAGATTACAATGAATCTACAAAGTACAATCTGCAAACAGGAGATAAAGAAATCCTGGATTTACCGAGAACAAATGCAAAAAAATATGTATTTGATGATAGTTCATGGTTTGCTGTAAGGCCATCTGGAACAGAACCTAAACTTAAAATATATATTAATTGTATATCTAACGAAAGTAAAGATGCACAGTTTAAGGTTTCAAAAATAGAGCATTATATGAAGGATGTTATTAGTAGCGTATAAAAATAAAGAGTTATCGATATGTAAATATTTGATAACTCTTTTTAAATATTAATAAAATTTTTATAGAAGTATTATAAAACAATTATATAGTGGGTAACTATTTTGATACATAGTTTACAAGTGTTCCAATTCCCTCTATAAAGCTCTCTATCTTATCTCCTCTTTTTAAGAATTTTGGTGGTTTATATCCCAATCCAACTCCTGCAGGTGTTCCAGTCAATATTATATCTCCACTATATAGCTTCATATTTTTAGATAGATCACTTACAATATATGGTATATCAAATATTAGATTTGAAGTATTAGAATTCTGTCTTAGTTCACCATTAATATAGCACTGGATATCTAGATTGATTTTAGAAGGTAGACTACTCTTATGTACTATATAAGGTCCCATAGGGCAAAATGTATCTAGACTTTTAGCTTTATACCATTGGATGTGTTTCTTTTGAAGTCGTCTAGCTGATATGTCATTAGCTATAGTGTATCCAAAAATATAATCGCTGACATCTTCTTTATTAATGTTAATACCATCTTTACCTATAATTATCGCAAGTTCTACTTCATAATCCATACTATCAGTATGATATTTTATAATATCATTATCTCCTATAGCAGGGTTTGCTCGTTTGCTAAAGTATATAGGATATTTTGGTAAACCTAGATTATCAGAGGTCATACCCATTACCTCCTTAGCATGATCAGCATAGTTTTTGCCAAGACATATTATATCACTATGAGGATACCTTATAGGTGCTGTTATTTTCACTGTAGCTATGTCTATAGCTTGATTATACATAAT
Source organism: Clostridiaceae bacterium M8S5 (assembly GCA_029227815.1). Lineage (GTDB taxonomy): Bacteria > Bacillota > Clostridia > Tissierellales > MCWD3 > Abyssisolibacter. The sequence goes on from CP118523.1 coordinate 1,312,378, forward strand.
ACCACTAATGTTTGATATTTTTTTTATTATAGTAGAGTTTGATGTTTTTATTAAATCTAGCATATCTTTAGGAGGTGACATTTTTAATTCTCGGTATATTACATCAATAGGTATTACCTTATCCTTTTCTTTAGTGAGTGTTCCTAAATTGTATTTGTCATCATAAATATAAGTTAATAAATACATAAAAAACCTCCTTAATGTTGTTTACCCCGTAAATTAATTATAATTGTAATACAAAATAAAGTCTATTCTGATAAAATAATAATATAAGATGATATTAAAAAATTATAAATAAAAAATCAATTTATATCTGATAAAATAGTCATTAGTATGGTAAAATATACTATAGAGCCAAGAAATGAAGGTGATAAAAGTGGAAAAAGGATATGTACATGTTTATACTGGCAATGGTAAAGGGAAAACTACAGCTGCATTTGGATTAGCACTCAGAGCTGCATGTGCTGGTAAGAAAGTTTTTATAGGACAATTTGTTAAGGGAATGAAATACAGCGAAGTAGAAGTTTCAAATTTTATTCCAAATATTGAAATACAGCAATTTGGATTAGAGTGTTTTATATACAAAGAGCCCACTAAGGAAGATGTAAGGAGAGCAAAAAGAGGGCTTGAAATATGCAAAGAAAAATTAAGTCAGAACTATGATGTTGTAATAATGGACGAAATTAATATAGCACTATATTTTAAGCTAATTGAGTTAAAAGATGTAATATCATTGGTGCGAAGTAGAAAAGAGAATATTGAGCTTATTTTGACAGGAAGATATGCACCTAAGGAGCTTATTGAAATAGCTGATTTGGTTACTGAAATGAAGGAGATAAAGCATTATTATTCTACTGGAGTAGAGGCTCGTAAAGGCATAGAAAGTTGATATAAGGAGCAAGATAACATGATAAAATGGACAAAAATCCTTTTGCCGTATGAACAAGCGGTAGAAGAGCTAAAAATAAAATTTAAAAGCATAAGAAAAGAATATAGAAAAATAGATGAATATTCGCCAATAGAATTCGTAACTGGTAGAGTAAAAAAAATCTCTAGTATTATAAATAAGGCAGCAAAAAGAAATATATCATTAGAAAATGTTGAAGAAGAAATAGAAGATATAGCAGGTATTAGGATAATGTGCCAATTTACTGAAGACATCTACAAAGTAATCGAACTTATAAGAAGTAGAAATAATAAAGACTTACATATAGTGGAAGAGCGCAACTACTTAGATGCTATAAAGGAAAGTGGATACAGAAGCTATCATATAATCATAAAATATCCATTACATACTGTGTTTGGAGAAAAAGTAGTACTTGCAGAAATACAAATTAGAACTCTTGCTATGAATTTCTGGGCAACTATAGAGCATTCTTTAAACTATAAATTCGAATCTCAAATACCTCAAGATGTAAAAGATAGGCTAAAAAATGCAGCAGAGGCAGCATATAAGCTTGATATGGAGATGTCACAAATTAGAGACGAAGTAGTAGATGCTCAAGAGTTGTTTCAAGCTAAATCTAATGTAGTAGAAAAGATAGTAAAAAATATTCAAAAGTTAAAGAAGCTGGGATACTCTGATGCTGAAAAGCTTCAAAAAGAATTTTTATATCTAAAAAAAGAAGGAGTGTTTAAAGAGCTAATAAGCTTTAATAATAAACTAGAAGCACTATTAGAAACAATGTGCAAGTTTTAAATGTTAATTAAGGAGGATGAAATAGTGAGTGAGGCAAAAGTATTAAAAGAAAGAAGTCAAATAAGTGAAGAGTACAAGTGGGATTTAAGCTCTCTTTATGAGAGTGATGAAAAATGGGAAGAGGATTTTAACAAAGCAAACTCTTTATTTGAAAAGATAGCAGAATACAAAGGTAAAGTAACAGAATCTAGCGATAATTTGCTTGCAGTATCGAATCTAGGAGCAGAAATAGAGAGGCTTATAGGAAATATCATGACATATGCTAAGATGAAGCTGGATGAAGATACAAGAGAAGACAAATACCAAGCATACAACTCAAGATCACATGCACTTGCTGTAAAAGCTAACGAAGTTACATCTTTTATTCAACCAGAAATATTGAAGTTAGATCAAGAGACTATAAATAAATATATACAGTCAAATAGTGAGTTAGCATTATACAAACAAAAATTTGATGAATTAATGAGAAAGAAAGAACATGTATTATCATATGAAGAAGAATCACTTTTAGCTAAAGCTGGAGATGTAGCAGAATTACCTTATAATGTGTTTTCAATGCTTAGTGACGCAGACCTTAAATTCCCTAAAGTAAAAGATGAAAATGGACATGAGGTTGAATTAAGCCAAGGGAATCTAGTTCCAATGTTACTGAGTAAAGATAGAACTGTAAGAGAGAATGTTTTTAAAAACTTTTACAATACACTCTTTGATTACAAAAACACTTTCGCATCTATGCTTGGTGGTGTAGTTAAGAGGAATAAATTCTATGCTAACGCAAGAAAATATGGTTCTGCTTTAGAGGCTTCACTAGATGAAAACAATGTACCTACAAGTGTTTATGATAATCTATTAAAAGCAGTACATGACAATTTGCCTGCAATGCATAAGTATATGAGCATTAGAAAGAGAGCATTAGGTGTAGAAAAGCTACATATGTACGATATATATACTCCTATCGTTAAAGATGTAGATATGAAAATACCTTATGATGAGTGTAAAAAGACAATCCTTAAAGGACTACAACCTATGGGAGAAGAATATTTAGGTTATGTTGAAAAAGGATTTGACTCAAGATGGATAGATGTATATGAAAATAGAGGTAAAAGAAGTGGAGCATATTCATGGGGGACTTATGATTCAGAGCCATTTATACTGTTAAACTATCATGATACATTAAGTGATATGTTTACAGTAGCACATGAAATGGGACATTCACTTCATAGTTATTATTCAAGAGAAAACCAACCATTTATATATGGTAACTATAGTATATTTGTAGCAGAAGTTGCATCGACTACAAATGAAGCATTACTTATGAATCATATGTTAAATAATGTTACAGATAAAACAGAGAGACTATATCTACTTAATTACTATTTAGAGCAATTTAGAACAACAGTATATAGACAGGCAATGTTTGCAGAATATGAGAAGATGATACACACAGAAGTAGAAGAGGGCAGAGCTTTAACAGCAGATAATTTATGCAAGATGTATAAAGAACTAAATGAAAAATACTATGGCCCAGATGTAGCAATAGACGATGAAATAGCAATAGAATGGGCTAGAATACCTCATTTTTATTATAATTTCTATGTGTTCCAGTATTCTACAGGTTTTTCTGCTGCAATTGCATTTTCACAGAGAATATTAGAGAATAAGGAAAACTTAGATAAATACATTGGTTTCTTAAAGAGTGGTAACTCAGATTATCCTATAAATGTGTTAAAGAAAGCAGGAGTTGATATGACTACAACTACTCCGGTTGATAATGCTCTTAAATTATTTTCAAAGCTTGTTGATGAGATGGATGAACTAATATAGATTAAAATAAAACTCGGAAGTGTTTTAAATACATTTCCGAGTTTTATAATACAGAAAAATTTTTTACTAAAATTAAGTAAGAAATTTCTTGAAGAAATTGTTTATTAAATGTAGAATTGAAATAGGTCAGTAAAAATTCCGTCTTAAAACTTTACAGAGGTGATGTTAATGTTTAGAGCAGTAGATAAACTTAGAAATGCAGTAAATAATCTAGAAGCTAGTTTGATAAATGAAAATGCAAAGCAGACACTATTAGAAGTAAAAGAAATAGTTGAACTTAGTAGTCATATATATGAACAACTTAAAAAAGTGGACGATTTAGTCGTTGATACAGATAATAAGATTGATAGCGAAGTATTTGAGCATGCTAGTAGCTTAGATTTTTTATATAAGCCTACAACAATTGAGAACTATTATGAAGGTAATTATTTAGAGCTATTTGCAGAGAGAAGATCAAGAGAGTTACAGGATAGTGGAGCTATGCTAATACACAATAAATTTTGGACTGCAAATAACGTTATTTATGGGAATATATTTGGTTCTATACCAAAAGAGCTTATAACAAAAGAATCAGTGGACAAGCTATTAAGGTATGGGTGGGAGACAGTATTAGTACATATATATGAAATAAAAGGCGGTATGGAATATACAAAGTTATATGATATTTGTAAACAAAAATTTGAAAAATATCTTATTGTTAGTGAAAAGAAAAATAACACTAATTTAGTGTTAGTATTTCGTGTATAAGTCTTTTATAAAAACTTATCCTTTACATTTGTCCAAAAATTGTGATTTCCTAAAGTCATGATATTGACCTTCATAGATGATATTTTAAAAGATATTTCAACTATATTTTCATACTTATACTCCTGACCATCTACAACTATAAGAATAGAGTTTTCATCTCTGTACTCAGGAGTTATTTGTATTAGCAGACTATTTGGAACAATAATGCTAGAAGTTAAAGATCTATATGCCTTTGAATGTATAGGGGCTAGTGGTGTTAATTGAAGCACATCTAAAGTAGGATAAACTAGGCTACCACCACAAGAAAAATTATATGCAGTACTTCCTATAGGGGTTGATACAATTATTCCGTCACCACTGAATTTTTCTAAATAATTGTTTTCAATAGACACATTTAAATGTATAGTTTTAGACTGATAACCCTTTATAACTATTTCATTCAAAGCTATCAGTTCTAGGCAACTTGTTCTAGTACAGATAGTTCCTTCGACTAAGAAAAACTGTTCTATGTTATAATCATCATTTTTTAATTTTTCTACAAAAGAATTAAGATCTTCAGGTGAAATTTCTTGGAAAAAGCCTAAAGTCCCTGTGTTGATTCCTATAAATGGAATTTTAGAGAACTCAGTGCTATGAACAGCTCTTAGAAATGCTCCGTCTCCTCCTATACATATATTTAAAAATGCATCATTACTATAATTGTTAGACACACTAAAACCATGTTCTTCTAGTTTTTCTTTTAGCAATAATGCTATATCCAAAGATTTAGATGTATTATTGTGTATAATATTTATTTTCTTAGCATTCATAAAAGCACCTTCTTTACAATTAACAAGTTTAGGTATAAAATATTATCTTGCTATAACCTTATAAACGATATATAATTCTTCATAGTTCATTATATTTGTTAAATACATATAATGCAAGCACCATTAAATCTTTTTTAGTAAATAAATGGAGGTAACAATGCAAATAGAAAACCAAAGTACTATAATATATATAGCAAAATCAAACCACGAATCTGTATTTGACGCATTTATAGATGAAATGGGGCTTTCAGCTAGGTTTTTTAAAAGCCTCGTTAAAGATAAGAGCATACAGCTAAATGGTCAAAACATAAAGAGAAAATCAAAAGTATATATTGGAGATATAATAAAAATAAGTATGAAAGATGAAACACCTGTTTATAGTCCACAGAATATACCTTTAAATATATTATATGAAGATATGGATTTGCTATTAATAAACAAGCCACCTTTTATGTTGGTACATCCAACCAAGAATCACACAGAAGGAACACTAAGTAATGGGATTGCTTATTATTTTAAAGATAAAAAGATTCATAAAAAAGTTAGACTTATTAATAGACTAGATATGAATACATCGGGTATAGTAATAGTTGCTAAAAACCCATTTGGGCATATAAAGCTTGCTAATCAAATGGAAAAAAACTATGTAGTGAAGAAATATATAGCAGTAGTAGATGGTGTTATCAACGAAGATGATGGGGTAATAGACTTACCAATAGGTAAAGATGAAACTGATTCAGTTAAGAATAAAGTTATACCTTCAGGCAAAAACTGCATGACAAAGTATGGTGTCATAAAAAGATATAAATCGCACACACTACTAGAATTAGAGTTATTGACAGGCAGAACACATCAGATAAGAGTTCATCTTTCTCACATTGGACATCCAATAGTAGGTGATAGTTTATACAACAAAAACAACACTAATATAATAAGCAGACAAGCGTTACATGCAAATTATATTAGTTTTCTAGATCCAAGGAATAGCCAGAGAATAAATATAAAGGCTGAGTACCCAAAAGATATAGAAAAGTTACTAAAAAATATAAACGAAGAATAGTAGTATACTACTATTCTTCATCTTTTGAATTTACAACGTTTATTAACTGAAACATCTCTACCATTTCTTTTATTTTGCCAAGATTTGCGATATCTAAACCAAGTAAAGGTCCTGCAATATCAATTATAGAACTTATTGTATTTTCTGGGGCCTTTGTACCGTTTGACATACTTTTTATTCCGTTTAAGACTGTTTTATACTTGTCCATATTAGAAAATATTTCTACGACTGGCTTAACTCCATTTAATGCACTTTCTGGGTAGTCTTCCTTTATAATTTCTAATATATTATTTATCTTATCTTGAGAGCTTAATGTCATAGATGGTTGTATTTTAGAAATACTAGCGTTATTTTGAGCAAACTCGACTAGAGAATAGATTCTATTAAAATTATTGTACATAGGGATATATTTGTTCATTGTTGTTATTATGCTTTCAGGAAGATAAGGTGCGATTTTAATAGCTGTATCAATCTTTGTTCTTAGAGAGTTTATAGTATCTGTATTAAAACTATCCAATCCTATGTTATCTAATCCTAGGATATCTAAGCCTATGCTATCAAAGTTATTTTTAGTAAAACTTTTTATACTATTAACAACGTATCCAGATGTTAAAAAAAGTACAGCATAACCTAATATTGGTGTTGCAAAAAGTGGTGCAAATAATGTACTAATTGGCGACGAATTAAAATCGTCGTTTTCTTCTATGTCTATAGTCAAATTAGAATTACGGTTTGCATATTGATTTTGATTTTTATTGACTGGTTTAGAAACTATTTTTTTCAATATTAAAGTACCTCCTATCCTTGAGAATTTCTGTGATGATTATATAATATGTTAATAGCACTAAAATTGTTCATGTGTTTATAAAATTAAATGATTGATTTAATCATAAATAATTAAGTAAGTAATATATATCAGATTTTTTTCATAAATTTAAATATAGAATTGTCACGATATTTTATAAACAAAGGGGGTTATATATGAAAGATAATAAAAAGCTTGAAAAAGTTTTAGAAAAGCTTAACGTTGGGGGGAATCAGGAACAATTTAATAAGTTTAAAGATTTAGCTAATAATTATTCAGATAAATCAGAGGATGAAGTAATGAAAGAATTACTAGAACTTAAAGAAAAATTAAAAGGAGATAGCACAGACGAAGAGTTTAATAAAAAACTAAAACGTTTCGAGATGATTAGACCTTTCTTAAATTCAGATCAGCAAAAGAAGCTTGATGGTGTGATGAAAATGTTAAAAGGTGAGTAGAGAATATGCAATGGAATTAGATAGATTCGTTAAATACGTTAAAAGTGAAAGAAACGATAAATGTGACGCATGGATAACGTATATATGCTGGCAAGTGATTGCTTTTGCGTAATTATTATTTTGATAAACTATAGAAATTAGAAAAAAACAGTATATAAACTTATTTAGCTAAGCTTAAAGAAATCGAAGTTTCGGCTATGAATTAAGGCTGTCTTTATTGAGGCAGTCTTTTTACTTGCAAGTATATGAAAACTAATATAGTATATAAAACAGAAGGGAGCCAGTAATATATGGATGTAGTAGTTAAAGGGATAATTGTTTATAAGGGCAAGATGCTGATTGTAAAAAGAACAGCATATAAAGAGAGAGGGGCTAACCAGTGGGAATGTGTTGGTGGTAAAATGGAAGAAAGAGAAGATTTAGAAACAGCACTTTTAAGAGAGATTTATGAAGAAGCAGGACTAGAGGTTAGAATAGGTAGACTTTTATATGCTACTATATTTAAAAAAGAACAAGAAAAGCAAGCATTAATCTTAACATACCTTTGTTTTGCAAAAGATGATAAAGTTGAGTTATCACATGAACATAGCCAGTATTTATGGATTAGAAAAAATGAAATAACAAATTATTTAACCGGTGATATATTAAGAGATTTTGAACATAATAATATCTTCAATTTGGAGGAGCTAGTATGACAAAAGTATATTTTGTAAGACATGCCCAGTCAGACATAAGTATTCATGATGAGTTAACAAGGCCATTGACGCCAAAGGGAGAAGAGGATGCAAGACACATAGTAGGTATACTAAAAGATAAGAATATAGATATTATGTATTCAAGTCCTTATAAAAGGTCTATAGATACTATAGCATATCTTAGCAAGGAGCTAGGCAAACAAATCAAAATAGTAGATGCATTAAGAGAAAGAATGACAGGAGAGTGGATAGAAGATTTTGATAGCTTTGCTAAAAAGCAATGGATGGATCTAAATTATAAAACTCAAAAGAGTGAAAGTTTAAAAGAAGTACAAGAAAGAAATATAAATGCACTCGAAGATTTATTAAAATCAAATCAAGATAAAAACATAGTAATAGCAACTCACGGGACAGCACTCAGCACTATATTGAATTATTACAATAGTGAATTTGGTTATAAGGATTTCGAGAGAATAAGACCAATAATGCCTTTCATAATCTGTCTCGAATACGAAGAGGTAAATCTGATTAAAATAGAAGAAATTCTCAATAAAAACATAGAAATGGCAAAATAGGTTATGTAAACCATGCTCTATACAATGGACTTGTCGCCTAAAATATGATACAATAAAACATATTATGTAAACTGGAAAGGTGATAAATATGAGTTCATTATCTAGAAAACACTTCATTCTGATTAGCTTAGTTATAGTTATAGCCATAATCAGCTCGGTAGTAATTTACACTCAAAATAAGGCCAAGCCTCAAGAAATAGATTACAAAACATTTAATAAACTAATCAAGGAAAAACAAGTTAAAGAGGTCATATTAAATGATACTGCAAAGATTAAGGGATATCTGAAAAATGGTAAATTATTTACAACAGATAATCCAAGAACAGAAAATTTCAAAGAATTATTATTACTCGAAGGTATAAAAGTTAAAGAAAAAGAGAGTAGTATGAGTACTATGGATATATTACAAGCAGTTATTTTAGTAGGCTTGTTTGTTTTGATTGTCATCTATTTAAATAAGGGCAAAAGTAGGCAGGCGCAAAAGGAAATAAATGAATTATCAAATATTACAAATAGCCACGATGAAAAAGCACAAATAAAATTTACAGATGTAGCAGGTAATGAAGAAGTAAAGAGCAATATAAAAGAGTTGGTGGATTTTATATCTGACCCATACAAATATGAAAGACTAGGTGCTAGAATACCTAGAGGAGTGTTGCTTTATGGGCCACCAGGAACAGGAAAGACACTATTAGCTAGAGCACTTGCAGGAGAAGCTGGAGTACCCTTTTTTGCAGTTAATGGATCAGACTTTGTGCAGGTATACGCGGGTCTAGGAGCTAGTAGAATAAGAGAACTATTTAAAAAGGCAAGAGAAGCGGAAAAATGTGTAATTTTTATAGATGAGATAGATGCTGTAGGGAAGAAAAGACGCGGTAATGAGATGGGAAATGATGAAAATGATAGAACTTTAAATGCATTGTTAACAGAGATGTCCGGATTTAAGGGTAACGAAGGAATTATAGTAGTAGCAGCGACTAATAGAGTAGACATATTAGATGATGCGCTCTTAAGACCTGGAAGATTTGACAGACAGATAGAAGTAGGGTTACCAGATGTAAATGCAAGGCATAAAATACTAGAAGTTCATACAAAAAATAAACCTCTAGCTATAGATGTTAATTTAAAAAAAGTTGCATTTGAAACTGTATATTTTAGTGGAGCGAAGCTTGAAAGTTTAATGAATGAATCTGCTATATTAGCAGCACGCCATGGAGAAGAAGAAATAAAAATGAAGCATATAGATAAAGCATACAATAGCATACTTGTTGGAGAAGAAAAAAAGGATACAAGTACTATCTCTAAAGTAGATAAAGAGATTACAGCTTATCACGAGGCTGGACATGCATTGGTTACAAAGTTATTATGTCCTGAAAATAGAGTAACAAAAGTTTCAATAATACCTAGTACAAAAGGTGTCGGTGGATTTAGTATGAATATACCAGTTGAAAGAATGTATAAAACAAAAACAGACATAATCAATAACATAATGATAGCGCTAGGTGGCAGGGCGGCAGAAGAATTAATATACGGAATAGAGAGCATTACAACAGGTGCTGTTAATGACCTTGAGAAAGCAACAGATATGATATTGTCTATGCTATATAAGTTTGGGATGGATGAGAAGACAGGTTTATTAAACTATCTTAAGTTCCTTGGTAATGATAACGGCGTTAGTAAGGATATGATATCAAGAAGTAAAGAAGTAATTGATGAGCTCTATAAAAAGACTAAATCATTAATATATGAAAATATCAATACTTTAAAGCTAATTACAGATAAATTGATAGATAAAGAAATACTATGTGAAAAAGATTTAGAAGACATTATATCAGCTAACATAAACAAACAATTTTCACTGCAAATTAGCAAATAACCAAAAACTGAATACAATAACATATATTTTGTTTTTATTTTATGCTAAATTATAGTATAATAAGTATAGGAACTCTGAGGTGTTTGTTCTTGCTTTATAATTCAACCGACGTAATTTATACGGGAGTCTGGGTTCAATTGTGTATAACATGCCTGTATAAGCTGGAAGTTAGAAGCCGTTGATAGGACACCCACCTGCTAGTGTGAGCGGGTGTGAATTATGAGTATAACGGCACCTTGGAGATGCTTAATTGGTCAAAGACCATATTTTTTTTGCCTAAAATGAATGGCAAATTTTACAGTTAAAAATATACTAGTGAAAATCAGGAGTGATTAAATGATTAAATTTAAAGTCAACAAATATAGTATGATACTGATAGTACTGCTGATTATAGTGTTAATACATTCTTTAATAGGCAATGTTTCTGTGAAAAGTCTTTTTAACCTTGGAGCAATAGAGTTAATATTCGCAGGAGTATTACTAACTATAATTATTAGCTTTTCTTTTGATACTTTGTTGTTTACAGTAAAGATACTAAGAAAAAGTTTTAAAGATGACATTGATTATGAAGGTGGAATACATACAATTTACAATTATGCGATTAAAGTAAAAAAACATGGTGTAATAAAGATAGAGCCAGAGGTGGAAAAAGAACCTGAATTCATTAAAAACTCAATGCTTTTGGTATGTGACTACGTAAAGCCTAATGATATGAAAGATATATTAGATAAAGAAATACAGGCAACAGAGAACCACTTATACAGAGCTTATAATGTAGTTAAGCTAATAGCACAAGTAGCGCCAGCTTTTGGATTAATCGGGACACTTATAGGGATGATAGGATTATTGTCACACCTAAATGATACAAGCCTTTTGGCTAATAGCATGTCTTGTGCGTTAGTAAGCACACTTTATGGAGCGATTGTTGCTAATTTTATAGCAGTTCCACTTATGGGAAGAATTAAGGAGTATATATACAAGAAAATATTATACTATAAAATCATAGCAGAAGGTTGTGTATTAATATCTAAAAATGATACGACAAGGAATGTTTTTGAAAAGATGAATTCAATGCTGCCACAAGAAAAGAAACTTATTTACCCTAGAAAAAAGCTGAAGGAGAGGAAGGTAGCGAATGAATACAAATAAAAATAGGGAAGATGAGTTTGAAAATTATTGGATGATTACATATAGTGATATGATAACAATAGTTCTTTGCTTTTTTATATTGCTTTTCACATTAACATCTAACGAATCAAGTTTATTAAGTCAGATAAAAACTTCACTCAATATTAAACTTGAAGAGCTAGAAAATGAAAATAGTAAGTTACTAAAGAGCAATAAGGTGTTATCAGAGGTTAACAAGAACCTAATTAAAAATATATTTCAAACTAATACAGATAAAGGTGAAGGGCCTGACGAAGATTTTATAAAATATTTAAAAGAGAACCATCTTTTATCAGATGTAGATATCATAAGCGATGGTTTTGGAATTAAGATAAGATTCAAAAACAGTGTATTATTTAAAAGTGGTGATGATAAGATATCAAGTGAAGGAATACATGTGCTAGATAAAATAGGTAATAAAATAGCTAAAATGAATAATATGATTAGGATAGAGGGATTTACAGACAATGTAAAAACAAATACAAGTAAATATGCATCTAACTGGGAACTATCAGTTGCTAGATCAATTAATGTGGTTAGATACTTTGTAAATGAGAAAAACATCAAAGAAAATAGGATGTCTGTTATAGGTTGGGGAGAGCAAAAACCAATAGCAACTAATGATACAGAAGAAGGCAGAAGACAAAATAGAAGAATAGAAATAACTATATTAAAATAAAACCTCTTTTATTGGTTAAAATAGTTACATAAAGGTATTAAGGAGGTTTCTAAATTGATTTGCCCAATGTGCAATGGTGTAAAGGAATTAGTAGTAAACTGTGATGTTTGTGGTAGGAAAATGATAGATAAAGGCAGAGTAGTTGATTATATGGACAACTATAGTCCGTATCTGTCAAGTAGTATTACTGAGCTAGTAGATGGTGCATCATGCGAAGAATGTATGCATTTATTTACATGTAAATCATGTAATATTGATAAGCAAGTTGCTATCAACAAAATAAAAATTTAGCAACAATAAATTAAGTCACAAATAAATTGTACTAGAAAAGGGGAATAAGATGAAAAAGGTAATGTTTATATATAATCCTTCGTCAGGTAGACAGATTGTACAAAAAAGAATAGACAATATATGTATTGGTTTATTAAATGGAGGCTATCTAGTATCTAAATATGCTACAACCAAAAAGTACGATGCAATGAATAAAACAATAGAGTGTTGTAAAGGAGATTGGGATATTATTTTAGTGTCTGGTGGAGATGGTACAGTTAACGAAGTGGCGACAGGAATAGTTATGGGAGGTAGAAAAATCCCAGTAGGTATATTACCGTCAGGTACAGTTAATGATTTTGCTAGATTTTTGAAATTGCCCAAAACCGTTGAAAGCTTCTGTGAAATGGTATTTGATGAAAATATTATGGACGTGGATTTGGGTAGATGCAATGATTCTATATTTGTAAATGTAGCAGCAGGAGGTTTACTAACCAACGTGGCACATAAGGCATCAAGTGAGTTAAAAACATATTTAGGAAAGATAGCTTACTACATAGAAGGTGCAAAAGAATTACCAAAACAAAAGTTTATGCCTATAAAGCTAAAATTCCAGTCTGAGGAATACGAAGGCGAGGACGATGTGTTATTATTTTTAGTGACAAATACAAAATCTATAGGTGGTTTTAAAAAATTAGCACCAGCAGCAGAAGTACAGGATGGGTATTTAGATTGTGTTATAATTAAAAAATCTGAACTACCGGAAATAATATCGTTATGTATAAAAGTGTTAAGAGGAGAACACGTAAACCATCCAAATGTAACATATTTCAAAACAAGAAAACTATATGTTACAAATATGTCTGACGAAGATACTGATATAGATGTAGATGGAGAATATGCAGGAAAACTTCCTGCAGAATTTGAGGTTTTAAAAGGACAATTTAGGGTGTTAGTACCATAATATTAAAATACAACAAAGTGGCTTAATCACAAGCCACTTTAAATTTTATCATATAGGAGTAAAATAAAAGCAATACTCATATGGAGTAAAGCTTTTTTAGCGCTAATTTATTTAATCAGTAGCTTCTTCTTCATCACGATTGAAAGAGCTAACATTGTTTTTATTCATTTTACAGTTACCTTCAAACACAGCATCTTCATCAACTATAAAGCTTTTAACGTCTATATCTCCAAATAGTTTGCCAGTATCAGTAATCCTTAAAAGTTCGGCACACTTAATATTTCCATCCACAGTGCCAGATATCTCAATGTTGTGACACTCTAGATTTCCTTTTATTTTACCTGCTTCACCTATTATTATATTGCCTTTAACAGATAAATCACCATTTATAGTACCATCAATTCTCAAAGTACCATTAGTAACTATTTTTCCTTCTATTACAGAGTCCTTTCCTATCAACGTATCTATATGATTAGGATTAGAAGAACCGCTATTATTCTTACTTCCAAACATAAAATCACTCCTTTTTACTTAGCACATTATACGGATTAATTGCCTTACCATATTTTCTGATTTCAAAGTGTACATGTGTTCCTGTGCTACGACCAGTGTTTCCCATTTGTGATATCAATTGACCTTTTTCTACTTTTTCTCCAACCTTTACTAGCAGTTTGCTGTTATGACCGTAAAATGATTCATAGCCATAACCGTGGCTTATAATAATAACTTTTCCATAGCTACCTCTATATCCAGAAAAAATTACTATACCGTTACCAGATGCACAGATATTTGTTCCATAGTTATTGGCAATATCAAGACCTTTATGAAACTCTAATCCTCTGCCAGTAGGATTTTTTCTGTAACCAAAGCCAGAAGTTAATTTCCCTTTACAAGGATAGTCATTAGGCTCGGCACTTAGGAAATTCAACCTTTTCTCAACATCGCTTATTAGGCAGTTAAGGTTTTCTTCGCTTTGATCTAGCAATCTTGAAATTTCAATCATATCTCCATTTACTTCTTTAATATTAAAATCACTATATGTATTACTACGGGAAGCTAAAGGTATCTTTTTTTCATTAGTATCATCAGTCGGTAAACCAACCATATCTTTAACTGTATCCTGTAGGTCTTCAATTTGTGCTAATTTATTTTCAAAATCAAGTGTTTTTTCTTTGAGCACTACTATTTCTTTTTCCTGAGTTTTTTTTATTTTATTGAGCTCATCAATTTTGTCTATTTTTGATTGGTAATCTACTTTCATAAAATTATATGATGTATACATATTGTAAACCCAAATTGTGGTTAGCGAAAATGAAGTGACTAAAATAAAGGAAAACACCTTAGGTATCCAATTTGCAATTTTAATCTGTTTAGTTGGTTTAGACTGAGGGACAATCAATAAAGAAAAATGTTTGTGTTTTTTTGATTTAATATGTTGTTTATTTTTCAATATAGCACCCTCTTTCATCAGTTTTTGATAAATTAATTAACATTTTGTCTATTATATTCTATATTATTTACAAAAACCCTCCTTTAGTTAATAATTTATGTTTAAATAAATACTTTGACCTATATATTATATACTTGATACAACTACAATTGTGTGATAATATTATTTGCAATTTAATAATTAATATTAAAAAATCAATTAATATAGTTATTTACCAATTTCCATAAAATATATTTTATTTAATAAATATATGATATAATTTACTAGTAATAAGTGTTTATAAAACAAATATATTGATGAATATTTATTAAATTGAGGAAGTGTTCAACATGGAACTTATAAATAAACAATATAGAATAAACTCTATCTATAAACGAGAACATAATGGTATTGTCTATCAAGCGACAGATTTAATTAGAAATAAAATTGTATTATTGAAAGTTCTTTCAAACAGTATAAAAAACAAACCGCTTATAGAGTTTTTAACTAAAAATTTTATTTCAATAAGGAGCATAAAACACAAGACTATAGCCCAAGATATGTTATTTGATTTAATTTGTACTATAGATAATAAGCCAAATTATAACAAACAATATTTTTTTATAACAGAATACATAGACACTATTACTCTTAATGATTATACAGGGGAATTTACTGTAAAGCAAGTAATAAACATGATGATTGAGATAAGTAAAATAGCTGATTATTTGTATACAAAAGGTAAGATATATGTTGATTTTAAAGCTGATAACCTATTTTTGTTCAAAGATAAAGGAAATCTAAAGCTAAAACTTAAAAGCTATATATCTGCAAATGAATCAAATATCAATTATATAATAAACAAATCTAAAGATACAAGTGATAAAGCTAAAGATAATAAAGAAAATTTGTATAGTTATATATATAGTATAGCAAGTATTGGTAATTATTTATTAAGCAAAGTCTCAAACAAAGAAGATAATAAGTATGTTCATTTGAGAGATATAGTTAAAAGTATCAATATAGAGAAAACCCTTAACGAGTACAAAAATGTTAGTTCCTTATTGATAACTTTGTCCAAATTGTGTGATGAAGTCAAAAATGAGGATATTTTTAGATTTAAAGAGGTGTTAAATTTTGATACACCTACTATATGTAGAGATAACTTGATAAATTATATATTAAATGTAAACAAGCATAAGCAAGAAGGTATATATAAAGAAAAACTTATTACAGTAAATGGGTCTTCAGGGATTGGAAAAACAAGATTATTAAAAGAGATTGCCTATCGGTTGAAGATGGAAGGAAGCTATGTATATACAAGTAAGATATCAGAAAACAAGCAAAAACTAAAACCTATTGTCGACATATTGAAAACTATGATATCTGTTTGTCAGAATAGAGCAAGCCAGCAAAATAAATATCATCTATTAAGCAAATACGGAAGCGAATTAGTTAAAATAGTACCTGAGTTAAGCTATATAGATAATATTAAACCTTCAACGCTCCTAAAAGGTAGACGGGAGGAGCTAAGGTTATATAATCGAATTTTAAATTTTATGCTTGATTTTATAAAAGATGAGCCTACATATATAATTCTAGATGATATAGATTATTGTGATGAGCATACAATAAAACTTATCACATATATGGTTAACAATATCAAGAATAGCCCATTAGTGTTCATAGTATCCTATAATAGGGAACTCAATAAAGAGCGCTATCAGCATAATAAGAACTTACTTAATAACAAAGATATACATGAGCTGAAGCTTATGAGATTCAATATAAACGAAACAGCTGAATTCATACAGAATATTTTGGAAATGAACTATTTGCCTATCAAGTTTGCAACTAGAGTAATGAGAGATACAAAAGGCAATCCAGCATATATAGAAGAAGTCTTGAAAAATTTATATAATCACAAAGAACTGTTTATAAATGAAGATGGTTATTGGGAAAGAAAGTACCAAGATTATGCAGAAATAAGGATACCCAGTAATATAGAACAAGCAATAAACGAACAGTTGAATATGACTACTCAGTATCAATATGAGGTTTTAAAATGTGTGTGTATATTTAAAACTCCAGTGTCATGGGAAGTAATAAAATCATTAGTTGGTTTTAAAGATGATAAACTAGTAAAAGTTGTAGATGAGTTATTAGAAATAAATATACTTGAAAAAACAGTTGGAGATTATGGGTTCACATACAATTTAAAAAATGTACACACAAAACAATATGTGTATAGGAAAATAAATATAATTGAAAGAAAAATGCTTCATAAAAAAGCGAGTATAGTTCTTAGAGATATATACGAAGTGAGTGTGAATTTTAACTATGATGAGATAATATATCATTGTATAATGTCTGGGGAGAAAGAAAAAGCTATTGACTATGTAATAAAATTTGCTAAAAACATGCAAAATATGATGATTATATCGCAAGCAATAGAGCTATGGAATTATGCGAAAGAACTTCTCGAAGATAGTGACAATTATAGAAAACTAGAGGTTTTATACAATCTATCAAAACTTTATTTACTCTATACTGATATTGAGAATTGTATGAAACTAGCAAGAGATGGATTAGAGATAGCAATTAGCTATGGTTATAGTTACTATATAGTTAATTTTAAAAACGTAATATCAGATTTACTCAATATGCAAAAGCACTTTAAAGAAGCAGAAAGCTATGTTAAAGAAGCAAAATTAATGGCAGAAGAAATTGGTTATATAGACGGATATTTAGAATCTGTAAAAATATTAAATAGAGTATATTTTTCAGTATCAAGATTAGATGATATATTTACATTATGTAATAAATATATAAATGTGGCACAAAAGCAACAAAGAGTGAACTATCTAGGTCATTTATATAATCAAATAGGCGTAGTAAACATACTTCGTTCCAATATGGATGAAGGTTTAATATATGTAAACAAAGGTGTAAGCTATTTTGAGAAATGTAATAACATTGAGGATATCTTAGGTTACCTAATAGTTCTAAACAATTTAGGAGTAATATATGAAGAATATATAGATGATTTTGACAAAGCATTGCATTATTTTCGCAAAGGGTTAGAACTCAGTAAAGAATATAATTTAATAGATAATGCTCTTAGCTTTAATAATAGCTTAGGAGAGTCATTAATAAGAAGAGATTTATACAGTGAAGCATTGGCTCATTTCTTGAAATTAAAAGAAGAGTCTAATGAATATAATGATAAAAGGCTTATGTTCATAGTAAATGTCAATATTGCAATAGTATACCTTAAAATGGGAGAGTATGAAAAATGCTATGAATATACAAAGATAATAAACAAGCTATACGATAAAGAAGTAGTTAGATGGCAAGATGAAAATAGATATAAATTTTTTTTAATAGAGTTTTATTATAAATTTAACCGATGGGAGCTAATAGAAGATATTCATAAAGAGCTTATTAATCAAAAAAATAGTATGGATGAATATTTGGTATCAGAAACTACTAAAACGCTTACTTTATGCTGTAAGAATGGCAAGCTTGATTACAATAAACTAGATATAGTCATAGATAATATAAAAAAAATGCAGTCTTATAGAAATAGGAGATATGCAGTAATACAAATTTTAGAACTGGCATTACTTTACAATGATAATCAATATGCAAAAAAGGTTTTAAAAAAAGATGATGAGTTATCAAAGATATTTACTAACGAGTATTTTGATATGAAAAACAAATTGTTCCATGCTTTTATTGAAGATAAAAATAAAGAAGAACTTATAAGGCTCAAAGCTATTATAAAATCGAAGAGTATACAAGACTTAGAAGCTATAGTGAATTTCAGCATTGGGAATTTACATTTAAACGATAAAGAGTATGTGGAGGCTATTAACTGTTATATAAATACTCTTTATATATTCCATAGAACAGTATCTAAGATAAGAAATAATAAGCTAATTAGAAAATTTATATATAGTATAATAATAAAAGATGCAAAAAAGAGATTAAATGAATGTATTAAACATATTTACAAGGAAGAGGATAGTATAGATGATACTCTCTTAACTGCTGATGATAGTTTATATGATATGCTTAGGAATAACAAATTTTTAGAAATGCTAACAAGACAAAAATGCTCTTCTCAACTAGTCAATATCGATTCAATACAGATGCTAGTAGATAATTTTACATCAAATTGTGAGACTAATCTTAAATTAATATTAAGGTATGCTATGAGAATGACTCTAGCTGACAGAGGATTTATTGCAGTGAAGAAAGACGAAAGCTACTATATAATAGCAGAGCATAGTATAGGAAATGTACAAGATAATAAGTATATATATAATATAATTGATTACGTAAATAAAAATAGAAACATAATAATATTTAATAGAGTAGATAACAAAGTACAAAACAAGCTAATATCAGAGCAAATGAATGATGATATAACTGGCTTAGTTTGTTTACCAATAATAGAGAAAAAAGACGAATATACTATAAATGAAAGACGAAAAATGAGTAATATAGTTGAAAATAAAATTGTAGCATATCTCTATATAGAGACAGACAAATTAATCAATCGAATAAGCAATGATTTAATACCGATGTTTAAAACATTAGCTTCTTTGGCATATGTAAATTTAGACATCTATAGTCTAAAAGCTAAATCATCAACAGATAAACTTATGGGAATAAAAAACAGAGAATACCTAGAATACAGCTTTGATGATATACTTAAAAATGTGAGTGAAGACTCTATATTCTCAATAATTATGGCTGATATAGATAGATTTAAGAATGTCAATGATAAATTTGGTCATCAAAAAGGAGATCAGATATTAAGAAAGATAGGGAAGATACTATTAAGTAGTGTTAGAAGAGATGACATAGTAGGTAGATATGGTGGAGAAGAATTTTTAATAATATTATATAATAATGATACTGATACTGCTTACAGTATTGCCGAAAAGATACGTAAAAAAGTAGAAAATGATAATTTGTTAGGAAAAGATAATCCTTTGACTATAAGCTTAGGTATATCAACTTACCCGACGCAAGGAACGCATAAAGAAGAATTAATAGCCAAGGCAGACCAAGCACTATATAGCGCGAAAAAAACTGGTAGAAATAAAACCGTGATTTGGAGTAATACTATAGGTAAAACAGCTAGGTTAGATAAGCTTGCAGGAATTGTATCAGGGAATATAGTAAATGACCAGAGAAATGTACTAGTAATGATAGAGATAATAGATTTGCTTAAAAGGGAATTATCAAAAAAAGATAAGATATATTTAGCGCTAGGTAGGCTTATAGAAATAGTAGAAGCTTACAGCGGGGTTTTGATAACTTTGAATAAAGAAAAATATACCAAAGATATTTATTCAAGAAAGAGATTTACAGATGATTGGATAGAATATCCAAACATAAACAAAAAAATTATAGAAAAAATAATCAAGACTAGAAGAGGAGAGTTTTTAATTGATTGGGAAAATATAGAAGAAAAGGAGCTATTCACAGGAAACCCAAACTGGTTTTCATTGATTTTAGTCCCTATTATATTTGAAGGTAAACTTAAAGGAATATTACAATTGTCTGTTCCATTGAATGAAAAAGAATTTGATTATGAAACCTATAATTTTGTAAGCATAATTGGAGAGATAATGTCTGGAATGCTATAATAATATTCAAGGAACTATAATTTTAATGTTTTTAGTTATTATATTTTAGACTAATCAAAAATAACAAAAGAAGATAAAGATCTGATAATGGAGGGGATATTAATGGCAGTTACAATAAAAGATGTTGCTAGATTAGCAGAAGTATCGATTTCAACAGTTTCAAGGGTAATAAACGATTCAAAACCAGTAAGTCCAGAAGTTAGGAAAAAAGTACTAAAGATAATAGAAGAAATAGGGTATAAGCCAAATGAAATAGCAAGGTCATTAGTTACAAAAAAATCCTTTTTAATAGGAGTTATTATTTCTGACATAGGTCATTCATATGTTGCAGAAATGGTTAGAGGAATAGAAGAAATAGGCAAGATGTATAATTATGATATATTATTGTGTAGCTCATATGGAGATACCATAGCCCAAAAAAAATACATTCAACTACTAAACAGTAAACAGGTAGCAGGGATAGTTATAATAGGAGAGCAATTAATCAAAGAAGTAGAAGCAGATATTAAAACTTTAGAGATTCCTTTTGTGTATTTAAGTAGGAATTCTATATCTAAAGGAACTCCAAGCGTACAAGTTGATAATTATGAGGCATCATATGAAATGACTAACTACTTATTATCATTAGGACATAGAAATATAGCATTCATAGGAGACATAAAAGAAGAAAATACTATGGAGCTGCAAAAACTAAATGGATATAAAGATGCATTATACGAATATGAAGATGCTAAAGAAAATGTAATAAAAGTTAAAGATAGTAGCTATGAAAAAGGATATAATGCTGGGGTAGAATTACTTAAAAAAATAGGAGATGTAACCGCTGTGATATGTAGCAAAGATGAAATAGCAGTTGGATTAATAAACTATTTAAATGACAATAATATAGTAGTGCCAGACGATATATCAGTAACAGGATTTGGAGATTATAAGATAGCGTCTTTAATTAGGCCAAAGCTTACAACAATCAAAGAACCTTTCTATGATATAGGAGCAGTTGCAATCAGAAGAATAATAAAAGAGATAAAAGGTGAAAAATCTCAAGATGAGATTATAAAATTACCATTTCAAATACAAAAACGAGGTAGTTGTAAAAAACTATAACAAGTATAAAAGCCTTCAATATTTGTAATAATAAATTTTAGATAAATTTTATTGGAGGTGTATTATGCATAAGAAAATTTTAGTAGAAGACTCTTTAACAGATGTTAGCAAATATTTAAATGGTAAAGGTTTTGATGTTAGCACAATAGAAAATAGTGATATTAATAGTTGTGATGCTATTGTTGTAACAGGTGGAGATTCAAATATTATGGGAATAAGCAACACTGAGACAGATAAACCAATTATAAATGCAAGAGGAAAAACATCAGAAGAGATATATAATCAAATAAAGGAGACATTATCATAAACTTTAAAGATATGCGTAAAAGACAATCCTATATGTTAACAGAAACTGAATTTTATAGTAAGAATTTAAAGACCCTCATAAGGAGGGTTTTTTAAATGAGCGATTTATCATAATAAAGCGTTAAAATACTAAAATTTATAAAGTCTAAAAAATTTTTTGAAATTTATACACAAAAAGGAGTATAATAGTATTGGTCGAGATTTTACAAAAGTAATAAGGTTGTCTTTATAGTTAGACTAGATAACCTTTGGGTATTTATCCTAAGATATAAACCATATAGATAAAATATTATAATAGGAGTGTGTAATTATGAATACTGTTTTTATTGATGGGAATAGCTTAAGTATCAAAGATGTTGTGAATGTAGCAAGAAACTTTTATAAGGTAGAACTTACAGAAGAATCTAAAATACGTATAAAGCGTGCAAGAAAGCTGGTCGATGATCTAGTTGATAAGGAAAAGATTGTATACGGTATCACGACTGGTTTTGGAAAATTCAGCGATACATATATATCCAAGGAAGAAACTATGGAGCTACAAGAAAATCTAATAAAAAGCCATGCATGTGGAGTAGGAAATCCTTTAGAAGAAGATGTTGTAAGAGCAATTATGCTATTGAGAGTAAATGCTTTAGCAAAAGGACATTCTGGAATAAGACTAAGTACATTACAATCACTCATAGACATGATAAACAAAGATGTACATCCAATAATACCAGAGAAAGGTTCACTAGGTGCAAGTGGAGATTTAGCTCCTTTAGCTCACATGGTGCTGGTATTATTAGGTAAGGGTGAGGCTATATATAAAGGTGAAAAAGTGAGTGGATTAAAAGCTTTAGAAATGGCAAATATAGAGCCCGTTAGATTGACATCTAAAGAGGGACTAGCATTAATAAATGGAACTCAAGTTATGACAGCAATTGGAACTTTAGCAGTTTATGATGCAATTAATCTTTATAAAACAGCAGACATTGTAGCAGGTTTGACAATAGAAGCATTAAATGGTATAACAGATGCTTTTGACAGTAGAGTTCATCAGTTGAGACGACATCAGGGGCAAATAAACACAGCAAGTAATATGTTGAAGATTTTAGATGGTAGCAATATGACAACGAGACAAGGAGAGATTAGAGTACAAGATGCTTATACACTTAGATGTTTACCACAAATTCATGGAGCAGTAAAAGATGCTATAAGCTTTGTAAAGAGTAAGATAGATATAGAAATAAATTCTGTAACAGACAATCCATTATTGTTCCCAGACGAGGGAGATGTTATTTCTCAAGGAAACTTCCATGGAGAGCCTATGGCATTACCGTTTGACTATTTATCTATAGCTCTTAGTGAATTGGCTAACGTATCAGAGAGAAGACTTGAAAGATTAGTTAATCCTGCGCTAAGTGGTCTGCCGGCCTTCTTGTCTAAAAAAGGTGGTTTGAATTCAGGCTTCATGATAGTACAATATTCCGCAGCAGCATTGGTATCCGAGAACAAAGCTATATCTCATCCAGCTAGTGTTGATTCAATACCATCATCAGCTAATCAAGAAGACCATGTTTCAATGGGAACTATAGCTATTAGAAAGGCAGCTGAGATATTAAAAAATACAAGTGCAGTATTAGCAATGGAGTGTTTGGCTGCCTGCCAAGCAATCGACCTACAAGAAAATAAAGGATTGGGTAAAGCTACTAGTATTGCATACGATATAATTAGAAAACAAGTTGACACAATAGAAAATGATGTTATAATGTACAAAGAGATAGACAAAGTTAAAGACATACTAAGTACAAATGAGATATTAGAAAAAGTTGAAGAAAAAATTGGAGAGTTAAGCTAAATAAATAGTTAGCTATAGAGGTGATGTAATTGATAAGCAAAGAATTAATTGACAAAATAAATGCTCTAGCGAAAAAATCAAAGACAGTTGGATTATCTAGTGAAGAAAAAGAAGAACAAGCAAGACTTAGAAAAGAGTATTTAGCAGGGTTTAGGGAGAACTTTAAAAAACAAGTTGAATCAATAGAGGTTATAAAAGACGAGAACTAAAACTAAATATAAGAAACTATGAGTTGCTTCATAATAATGATAATACTGTAGATCATCTAAGCTTTCAATAAGGAAATTACAAGTATAATCATTATGGAAGCAACTTTTTTTGAAAAAATTATCAATTGAAAATGATTGCAGGAAATTTAGAAAATTTGTAGAAATAAATAGTTAAGAGAAATTGGGCATCATTAAATTTGTCGAATACTCACGAAGGGGGAGAAAATATGAGTGAAAAACAGTTTGTTGTTTTCAAATTAGGAAAAGAAGAATATGGTATTGATATAATGAATGTTAAGGAAATTGGTCCATATCAGGAAAGTATCAAAATACCCAATGCACCTTCTTTTGTAGAAGGCATAATAAATTATAGAGGAAATGTTATACCAATTATATGCTTAAAAAAGAGATTTGGTTTGGATATGACAGAGGTAGATAAAAATACAAGAATAATTGTAATAAATTTACATGAAAAACAGATAGGTTTTCTTGTTGATGAAGCGTCACAAACAATAAGGCTATCAGATGACTCAATAGATGCAGCTCCAGACATTGTAAGTGGCATAGATAGAAAATACATAACTGGAGTAGGTAAACTTGATAATAGATTAATTATTCTCATTGATTTAGAAAGAGTATTAAGCGAAGCAGAAAAAGTAGAGATTTATAATATGAAAGTTGAGTAATAATCCTCAAAATTAACACCATTTGTTTAGAGATATAGTAGTTTAAATTATATAAATGGTTAATGTAAGTATAGTAAAGAAAAAAGTTAGTAATATATTTTGAGGAGGCAATGGTGTTAGTCATGCAAAATGATATTTTAACTGCAAATAGGATTCATAGTATACTTGGTAATGCTTTAAATACTATAGCAGAGGGGAAGAAAGAAATATTTGAAATAGCAGAAAGCGTAAGAAAAGAGTGTGATATAGTAAACTCAAAATTAGTTCTGCTAAAATCTAAAATAGAAACTATTATTAATGAGTTAGATATACTCGAACTAGAGGAGAAAAAGGCTAGATTTGAATTGATGAGAGTTAGCAAGAATTTCAATGAATTTAATGAAGAACATATAAAAAATGCTTACGAAAATGCAAATAATTTTAGAATAAATTTGGTATTAAAACGACAAGAGGAAAAAGATCTTATTAACCGTAGAAATGAATTAGAGATAAGGTATAGAAACCTTGCTAAAACATTAGAAAAAGCTGATGGGTTAGGTTCTAAGATTTGTACAGCGATAGATTACCTTAATGGAAATCTTGAAGAAATCATAGATTCAATAGAAGATATGGATAGAAAGAAATACTATGGTGTAAAAATTATAAAAGCTCAAGAAAGAGAAAGAAAAAAAATAGCAAGAGAGATACATGATGGGCCAGCTCAATCAATGGCTAATATAGTACTAAAAGCTGAGCTGTGTGAAAAATTATTATATAAAGATCCTAATAGAGCTAAAGATGAGCTTGGAAGTTTAAAAAGTGTAGTCAGAGGATGTCTAACAGATGTACGTAGGATTATATATGATTTAAGACCTATGTCTCTTGATGATTTAGGTTTAATACCCACTATAGAAAAATTAAAAAATAGATTTAGCGAAGAAACAGGTATTGACGTTAAATTTAAAATACTTGGAGAACACGAATATATAAATTCAATAGTACAATTATCAATTTTTAGAGTAATTCAAGAAGCACTTAGTAATATAATAAAGCACTCAAAAGCAAGAAATGTAGAGATTATATTAGAATATGTAAATGGATGCTTGAATGTAGCTGTAAAAGATGATGGTATTGGTTTTGATATAGAGCATACAGGAAATGAAGAAGATTCTAATAGCGGTTTCGGAATGCTTGGAATGAAAGAAAGAGTTGAATTATTAAGCGGACAAATAAAAGTAGAATCGGTTCCTTACAAAGGTACAACAATAAGCGTTTCTATACCGTATTTAGGAAAGGATGAACACTAAGATGGATAATAATATAATAACAATAATGATAGCAGATGACCATGCGTTGATGAGACAAGGTCTAAAACAAATATTAGAGCTTGAGGATGATATAAAGGTCATTGAGGAAACTAAAGATGGCGAAGAAACAATCCAGAGATGTTTAGAGATAAAGCCAGATGTAGTGTTACTTGATATCAATATGCCTAAATTAAGTGGGATAGAAGTCTTAAGAAGACTAAAGGATATAGGTATTGATACAAAAATAATAATGCTAACTATACACAATGATGTGGAATATTTAAGTGAGACACTTAATATAGGTGCAGATGGCTATGTATTGAAAGATGCAGAGTCAAGTACATTAATAAATGCAATAAGAAACGTAATGGGAGGAAGTAGGTTCATACAATCTTCAATAGCTAACTTGCTTTCCCAAAGATATAAAAATGATGACGACGGGTTAGCGGGTAACAAAAAGAATCTAACGAAGAGAGAATATGAGGTTATTACACTGATAGCAGAGGGCTTAAATAATAAGGAAATAGCTAAGCGGTTGTTTATTAGCGAAAAGACAGTGAAAAATCATGTATCAAATATATTTAAAAAAATAGAAGTAACAGATAGAATACAAGCTGCAATATTTGCGTATAAAAATAATATAAAAAAAATATAAGAGATAAAAGATTGTCATATGACAATCTTTTTTAGTATATATTGCCAAAAAACAAATTATGCTATATAATATAATAAATAACAAAACAAGAAGGGTGTGGAAAATAAAAAGACTAAATCAAAAAACTAACATTAAAACGTTAAAGAAGTGTAGTGGCATTACTCCGACTCCAATTGGTAGACCTTCAAATTGTATGTGTGCATGCCATATCTCAAAAGAGCATTTCGGTAATTATACATTTATGAGGAATTTTGACAGATAGTATTCATATAAAAAGGAGAAAAGGTTGTCATATGACAATCTTTTTTATCACAAACGTTGCGAAATTGTAAAAAAAGTAATAAAATGTAAATATAGACTATGAAAGGAGATACCGCAATGAAGAAATTACAAAAAACAAAAAAATTGTTGATAAAAAAGCATAATTATAAACTTAAGAAGTGTAATGCACTAGCTAATGTGGATATATTTGTGTAAAAGAACATGAATATTAAGAAATGATATGTACTTATTATATAAGTTATGCTAAAAGACCTAATATACTAATAAAATCATAAAATGGAAGGGTGTATTGAGAATAATTTAAGAAAAAATCAACTAGAAAACTTTACAAAAGTGCGGTATTAGATTGACAAATTACATGTGCTTGTCATATTTCATTTGAAAATTATTGTTTTATGAGCAATTTTGACAAGCAATTTGTATAAGCAAAAAATAGAGGATATCAAGGAAGGATACCTCTATTTTTTATTTATTAAAGTGTTAATTTGGCACAAAATGTATATCTTACAAAATTGATATTGAGTAAGTTGTCAATTTGATATATAATTAAATAAGTAAAGAATTATGACAGAAGGTTATAAACCTTGTTCTACTAGTAATTTTGTAACATAATAAATTAATTATGAAAATAAGTATTAATAATATAATCTCTAAAGGTTTTTGCTAATGGAGAAAGGTATTTATTTTTATTATAAACGAAATAAAAATTTCTCTTTGTGTATTGAGATTTTAAGCAAAGGGGTTTTATAGTATTGCTATTTATGTCTTCTTTGATAGCCAATAAAGACATGATGCTAATACCTAAATTTTGCTTTATAAATTGCTTAATTGTTTCATTATCTTCAATGCAGGCTATAATATTAAGGTTAGATATATTTATACTAAGTTCATCTAATATTTTTTCAAATTGAAGACGTGATCCAGAGCCTTGTTCTCTTAAGATTATGTTGTTGTTCATTAAGAAATCGGTATCTACAGTTGAATACGGATTTAAGGATGTAAGATTATATGGTGAGGCTATAACCATCTCATCTTCCATTAGTTTGATAAATTCGAGTTTTTTAGAAGAATATTTAGCTCCTACAATACCAAAGTCGGTTTGGTTTTGTAAGATGCTTTCAATAACATCCTTAGAATCTTTATGAGATATAGTATATTTGACATCAGGATATCTATTTGAAAATTGTTTTATTATTTTAGGCAAAAGATACTGTTTAGGAATAGAACTTGAGCTAATATATAAATTACCATCAATTTTTCCTTTGTATTTATTTAATGTAAAATGAGCATTATTCTTTATATCAAGTATTTCTTGGGCGTATTTATATAAAATAGTGCCAGATTCAGTAGGATATATATATTTATTTGATCTATTAAGCAATATTGTATCAAGTTCTTTTTCTAAATTTTGAATATGATTAGATACTGTTGGCTGGGTTAAAAAAAGCTTCTTAGCTGCTTTAGAAAAGCTTTTAGAGTTTATAATTTCAACAAAAGTTTCTAATTGTCTAAAATCCAAGTAAATCACCGCTTTCTAGTATTAATAATTATATATTATATCATTGTTTTATCGATAAAAAAAGGAGTTAAGGAGGGATAGAATGGTCAAAAACAGAAAAATAGATAAAAGAGTTGTAATAGTTATAGTACAATTAATACTTTTGAACGTATTATATCTACTTACTAATAAGCTTGATTTAAGATTTAATTTAACATACACGAAGATAGACTATTATATACCTTTTATAAAATATACGATTATACCTTATAATATATGGTACGTATATATTTGGGCTGGACTACTATTTGTCCTTTATAAAAATAAAGATATATTTTTTATACATGCAAAGACTACTATTATAGCTAAGCTTATTTGTATAATTATATTTATAGTATTTCCGACATATACAATAAGACCAGAGATAACTGGTACAGATGTTTTCAGCAGGATGGTGATGCTGACCTATACTAGTGATAACCCAGTAAATGCGTTACCTAGTCTACATGTTTTACAGTCTGTATTAACACATATAGCAATTTCAAAAGTATGTAAAAGAAATGATAAAGTAGCAATAGGTAGTTTTATAATTGCGGGTTCGATTATATTATCGACTATGTTTACAAAACAACACAGCTTATTAGATGTAGTTGCAGGCATGACTGTGGGTACAATAGCTGTAGTAATAGGGTACTGGAAGTACGAAAAAGATTATGTATTTAACGTTAAATTAGATAAAAGACTGTCTTGATAAATATAATTAAAGGCAGTTTTTTTATTAAAATAATAGAAATTATTAATAAATAATACTAAATAATCCAATAATAATAATAACCCATAGTACAAAACTGTATCAATGGGTTAATTATTTTAACTGGAGAATAAAATGAAGAAAGAGCTTGTAGATTACAAAGAAGCTATAGCTACTTTAGTATTGTTTTCAGTAGGAGAATTTTCAATATTAGCATCTGGATTTTCAGCTAAAAAAGATATTTGGTTATCAATTATAATAGCTACAATTGTTTCTTTTATAATGATAATAGTATATACTAATTTATTAAAACTCTATCCACATAACAATTATCTTGATATCATAATAAATATATTTGGTAAAAAAATTGGTAAGATAATAATAATCGTATACGCATTTTTTTATTTTGATATAACTGGTTTAGTTGCACTTGATGGATTAAATTTCATAATAGTAACAGCCTTTGATAAAACACCTCGTTTCTTGATATCTACGTTTTTTATATTTCTGTGTATATCTGTTTGTAGAAAAGGAATTGGCACATTAGCAAAAATAGCTAAAGTGTGTTTTTTTTTACTATATGGATATATTCTTATTTCAGGAGTATCGCTTATTCCCAAAGCAGATATAAATAATTTCAGACCGCTTTTATATAATGGGATAAGACCAGTTGTAAAAGGAGCATTTGATTTACTGATGTATCCATATACTGAGGTGTTATTATTTTTAATAGTAGTACTACATTCTTATGAAGTAAAAAAAGCAAAAAAAATATTATATAGCGGTTTGATTGTATCTGCATTTTATATCTTTATAATATCTTGTATTACAATAATGACAATAGGAGAGAATTATGCATCAAGTGCTACATTTCCAACATACATAATTGCTAAACATATAAAAATAGGGTTCCTTAAAAGAGGTGAAATACTAGCATCAACATTGTTTGCACTTGGAGCATTTGTTAAGATAAGTATATATCTGATGGCAACAGGAATGTGTATACAAAAGGTTTTTGATTTAAAAAGTTATAAAAAAATTCTAATTCCTATAGGATTATTAATTTTACCATTTCAATATTTTAATTTTGAGAGTGTAATGTCATTTAATGAATACATATTTGAGATTTTTGTTTTTTATGCTTTTCCCTTTCAAATATTCAGCCCTATTGTTTTTTTAATAATTGGATTATTGAAAAAAAGGCTAAGACATAACAAAACCAAAAACATTTAATATTGCCTAATATCTGCTAAGAATTTGAATACAAAGATAAGATTTTTAATATTTATTAATCACGAAATTGTAATAAATAGTATTAATATTTCAAACAATAACAGTGACCGTAATACAAAGTTGTATTATTAAGGGTTAATTATTTTAATGGAGAACAAAATGAAGAAAGAACTTGTAAATTACAAAGAAGCTATAGCTATAATAGTATTGTTTGAAGTAGGAGAGTTTTCAATATTAGCATCCGGATTTTCTGCTAAGAAAGATGTATGGATATCAGTAATAATAGCTACAGTTTTTTCTCTGATGATGGTAATATTATATGTTAATTTATTGAAATTGTATCCTAATAGCGATTTTCTTGATATTATAATTAACATATTTGGCAAAAAATTAGGCAAGATATTAATAGCTATGTATGCTGTGTATTGCTTTGATTTAACAAGTTTAATTTTACTAGACGCGTTACATTTTATAACAGTTACAAGTTTTGATAAAACACCTCGTATTTTACCAGCAGGGTTTATGATTATTTTATGCGTATGGGTATGTAAGAAAGGCATAAACATACTAGCTAAGATATCTAGAGTATCTGCTGTTCTATTGTATGGTTACATTATAATTACAGCAATAATCCTCTTACAAGTATCGGATGTGCGAAATTTGCAACCTATACTATATAATGGATCAAGGCATGTTATAAAAGGTACATTTGAATTAATAGTATATCCTTACGGTGAAATACTCATGTTTTTAATAGTATTATTACATTTATACGAAGCTAAGAAAGTAAAAAAAATACTGTATAGCAGTGTGCTATTATCAGGTATCTACATGTTTATAATGTCTAGTGTTATAATAATGGTAATTGGAGAAAATTACGCATCAAGTTTAACTTTCATAGCATACGGAGTTGCTAAGCATATAAAATTGGGGTTCTTAAAAAGAAGTGAGATATGGGCATCAACAATGTTTACACTTGGAATGTTTATTAAGATTAGTGTGTATCTAATGGCAACGGGTATGTGCGTTCAAAAGGTTTTCAATCTAAAAAGCTATAAAATCATATTAATGCCACTTATGTTACTTTCATTGACATTAATAAATTTTAATTTTGATAGTATAATGACATATAATGAATATATATTTGAAATTTACATTTACTATGCTTTTCTATTTTTAATAATAGTACCTGTTTTAATTTATTTAGCAGGATTAATAAAAAAGCATTTTAAAAAGAAAAGACACGATTAAAATAAACTATCAAAAAATAATTAGCTACCAAACTTAGATCAATTCATTAAATATTTTAATTGGAGATTAAAATGAAGAAAGAACTTGTAGATTATAAAGAAGCTATAGCTATAATAGTATTGTTTGAGGTCGGGGAATTTTCAATATTAGCATCTGGATTCTCAGCTAAAAAAGACGTATGGATATCAGTTATAATAGCTACAATTCTTTCATTGATACTTATGGTAGCATATGTCAATCTATTAAAACTATATCCAAATAGCAATTTCCTTGATATTATAATGAAAGTATTTGGCAAAAGAATTGGTAAGCTATTAATAGCGATATACGGCGTGTATTGTTTTGATTTAACAGTTCTAGTTTTGATTGATGTATTACATTTTATATCAGTTACAAGCTTTGATAAAACTCCTCGTATTTTATCAGTAGGGCTTATGGCTATAGTCTGTGTATGGGTATGTAGAAGAGGGATAAATCCATTGGCAAAGATTTGTAGGGTATTTGTTATTTTTATATACGCTTATATTATAATTACGGCAATAGCTCTTCTTCAAGAGACGGATGTGCAGAACTTAAGACCTATACTAAATAATGGAATAAAACCTGTTATAAAAGGTACATTTGAACTAGTAATATATCCGTACGGCGAAATACTAATGTTCTTAATTGTATTGTTACATTCATATAAAACTAAGAAAGTAAAAAAAATACTTTATACCAGCACACTATTATCAGGTGTATACATGCTTGCAATGTCTAGTGTTATAATAATGGTACTTGGAGAAAATTATGCAACAAGTTTAACTTTTATATCATATGGAGTTGCAAAGCACATAGAGATTGGATTCTTAAAAAGAGGTGAAATATTAGCAGCTACATCTTTTACAGTAGCAACATTTGTTAAAATCAGTGTATATTTAATGGCAACGAGTATGTGTGTTCAAAAGGTTTTCGATCTAAGGAGTTATAAAAAAATACTATTACCAATTATATTAATAGCATTGATGTTCATCTATTTTAATTTTGAGAGTATAATGTCATATAACGAATATATATTTGAAATTTACATCTATTATGCTCTTTTATTTTTAATAATAGTACCAATTTTTATTTTAGTAGCAGGGCTAATAAGAAAACGGTTAAAAAGAGAATAGAGATAGTATAAAAAAACTTGATACGCAATGTATCAAGTTTTTTATGGTGCCGGCAGTGGGACTCGAACCCACACACCCTTACGGATAACAGATTTTGAGTCTGTCTCGTCTGCCAGTTCCGACACGCCGGCATAAATTAGCTTTCGTAGTGACAAATAATATATTAGCATATTTAGAGGGCTTAAGTCAAGTGATTTTAAGAAATAATCATAAAAATTATAAATAAAAAATAGAATTAATAGGTGGGATTATGGAGGTGTAGCTATGAATAAAAAAGCTTATTATGTATTATTTTTTATTTATATGATTATTTTTACAAATAATTTAAGTTTTGGATCGAATAGAGATATTGCCAGAGAAATAATAATAAATGTTGCTCAAAAAACATTATTTATAAAAAAAGGTGTAGAAATAAAAGAATATCCAATAGCAGTAGGTAAAGCTATATCAAAGACACCCATAGGTAGTTTTAAAGTATTAAATAAAGCTAAAAACCCGTATTATAAAAAATTAGGAATAAAAGGAGGAAGCGAAGAAAATCCACTTGGAAGCAGATGGATTAGCTTTAAATATCATTATGGGATACACGGGAATAATGAACCAGAATCAATTGGATCATATGCATCAGGAGGATGTATAAGAATGTTTGAAAGAGATGTGCAGGAAATATATAGTATAACAACTAAGGGGACACCAGTAAATATACAATACAATCCGATAAAAATTATGCACGATATAAATGGCAATAATCCTATAATAAAAGCACATATAGATGAATATAAAAATTTAAAAAATTATGAGGATGTAATAATAAATACATTAAGTAATAATAATCTATTAAGTAAATTAGATGAAACTAGAATTAAAGAGCTAATAGAAAAAGTGCAAAAAAGAGATGTAGTGTTTAGTGATAAGTGGTGTTTATTTATTAATAAACAGTATATTACCTGTGATATTAAGCTTCGAGAAGAAAAATACTATGTAAATAAAAAGGACATACAGAAATATTTTAATGTTGATATATATAGCTCAAGTAAGCAAGGGAGAGCTTATTTTTTAGAAAGAGAAATAGAGGAAATAATACTTGAAAAAATTAAATATGTAAATATAGGAGATATACAGAGCATTTTAAGAGGAACTTTAATAAAAGATGATATACAAAGAAGTATTACATTAAATGCTGATTTGATTAATATAAATAATAAACTTTTATCAAATGCAATAGATATTACAACATTGCCAAAAATTCCATTAAATAAAGCTATAAGTTTTTTTGATATAGATATAAAATTAGATGATAACAAAATTATTATTTCTCATAATAATAAAATGGTTAGTTATAGAACAAAAGAAAAGGAGATGTTCATAGATTTAATTGAACTACTCAATTTGAGAAATTCAAAAGTAAATGTATCAACATATTATGGAAAGATTGATGTTGTAATAGATCCTGAGTTTGTATGTGAAGACATACTAAGATATGGGAAAATTATAGATAAAAATGTATATATACCAATAGAGATATTACTTAATGACTCAAATATGGAAAGAAAAGAATCCAATGTATCAATGTTAATTGAGGATATAAGTAATTATGTTAGCATGATAGATAATGTGGAGTACGTATTGTTTGACAAAGTAAAGTATCTTTTTGAAATTGAAAAAAATAGCTATGATACAAAATTCATTCTAAAAAGGAGGAATTAAAATATACGTATTGAAAGACTATTTATACACAGAAATTTGTATAAATAGTAAAAATATTAGGACAAGCATATAAAAAAAGCTAAAACTGAAAAATTCGTGGAACTTTTAATTTAATAACAAGTCTAATAAAAGAAAGGGTTTGCAAACAGAGAGGGGGTATATAGGTGAACAATAACGATGAAATGCTGATTAAGAGATGTCAGAAGGGCGATATCGATGCTTTTGAGATATTAATAGAGAGTTATGAAAAAATAGCATATAACATAGCACTTAAAATGATAAAAAATAGAGAAGATGCTATGGATGTATCTCAAGAAGCTTTTATAAAAGTATATAAATCCATTAATAAATTTAATTTTCAAGCATCATTTTCAACGTGGTTATATAGAATAGTAGTTAATACATGTATAGATTTTTTAAAGAAAGAGAAAAAAGATTTATCTATTGATAGCACAATTAAAACAGAAGATGGAGAAATAAAAAGTCAGATTGCTGATACTAAGAATACTCCTGAAAGGATATTAGAAAAGAAATTAACAAGAGAATTAGTCCATAATAGTATTAATGAGTTAAGCGAAATACATAAAGTCGCAATAATACTCCGGGACATACATGGATTTAGTTACGAAGAAATAGCAGAGATAACACAAACAGGTAAAGGAACAGTTAAGTCTAGAATAAATAGAGCAAGGATTGCACTAAAAAAAATAATAATGAAAGATAAGGAACAAAATATAAAAAACTTCGTCTAAATAATTGAAAGGAGGGATAAAGATGAATTGCATGAAATTTGATGAGAGTATATCTCTTTATATAGATGGTCAATTAGATAAAATAGATCAAAAAGAATTTGAACAGCATTTAGAAAATTGTGAGAAATGTAGAAAGCAATACGAACAAATGAAGCAGATTATAGAAATGACCAAGGATATCGAGTTAGAAGAGTTACCAAAAGATTATAAGAAATCACTAAGACAAAAGCTCGAACAGTGTAATAAAGATAAATCTAAAAATAAAAGTAATATTTGGAAAAAATACTCATTAGTAGCAGCGAGTTTATTAGTAGTTATAACATCAGCTATGTTACT
Organism: Clostridiaceae bacterium M8S5; assembly: GCA_029227815.1. GTDB lineage: Bacteria > Bacillota > Clostridia > Tissierellales > MCWD3 > Abyssisolibacter. The sequence goes on from CP118523.1 coordinate 1,348,145, forward strand.
ATCAACAACAAAATATGAAAATCTTCAAGAAAAAAATCAAATACCTTATGATGAGCCTAGAAGTGCAGAGAATCAGGCGGATAGATTTAGTGGTAATGATAAAAAATCTGATAGTTATACACTAAAATCAGAAGATAAACAAGAAAAATCAATAGGCTTTACTACGAAAAATACAGAAAGTAGTAGAGGCGATAAAACAAAAGATGATGCAGTAAAAATCCAAGAACATGCAGCCGGTAGGAACACTGAAAATGATAACAATGAGGAAAAATCCATAGATTTTAAGAGTCAAGATAATATAGATGGTACTAATATTGATAATAATATAATAAGTGGAGAAGCAGATAAAGCTCCAATAAAAGAAGATTCAATAGATAATAATAAAGAAGTAAAATCAAAAAGAAAGTTAATAAAAAATGTAGACCTAGCAATAGAAGTAAGTGATTTTGATGAGGCTAAAAAACAAATAGAATCACATATGCAAGAACTAGGAGGATTTATAGAAAATAGTAGTGAGAGAGTAAAGAGTAGCCAAAATGCAAAAAATGGAGATATGGTTATCAGAGTACCTGTTAAATATATAGATAATGCAACAAAGTTTATACAAGATTTAGGTCGAACTATTAGAATCGATACAAGTGTAGATGATATAACAAAGAATTATTTAGATGTTAATAGTGAAGTAGAAAATCTTAAAATACAAGAAGAACGATTAAGAGAGGTACTAAAAAAGGCTGAAAAAGTTGAAGAAATACTTAAAATAGAAGATGAATTAAGGCGTATTAGAACAGAAATAAATAAAAAAACACAGGTGCTTAAAAAATGGGATGATTTAGTACAATATTCAACTATTCACTTAGATATAGAGCAAGCATTTTATAGCAACAATAAGATTGCTTCAAATGATGACAACATATGGAATAGAGCTAAAGAGGGTTTTGTCTTGAACATAAATAGAATAATACATTTTTTTCAGAATTTGTTTATAGGCATTATTAGTGGGTTGCCAGTTATAATACCAACAATGATATTATTATGGCTACTATATATTATATATAAAAGAATAAAATAAGAGGAGGATTAATATGAAGAAAATATTAGTTGTTGTAGCGTTATCATTCACATTATTATTAGGATTAGCATTTGGGGCTACAGGAATAATGAATGATAAAACGTTAGCAAGCACAGAGGAGGTAAGGGAGAATATTTTAAGTGTGAAAGGTGAAGGTATAGTAAAAATAAAACCAGATGTTGCATATGTAAATATAGGAGTTGAAAGTCAGAATAAAGTTAGTCAAAATGCACAAAAAGATAATGCTAAGAAAATGGATGCTGTTATAAAGTCATTAAAAGAAAAAGGAATAAAAGAAGACGAAATAAAAACTATTAGTTATAACATATCTCCAATTATGCAGTATAATGAAAACACAAGAAAAAGCGAAATAACAGGATACAAAGTAGAGAACCAAGTACAAGTGACAATAAATGATATAACTAAAGTAGGTAATATAATTGACACAGTTTCTGGTAAAGGGGCTAACTTAATAAGAAATATAATATTTGGAACAACAAAACAAGATGAATACTATAATCAAGCATTACAATTAGCAGCAAAAAATGCTAAAGGAAAAGCTGACGCTTTAGCTAAAGCTGTAGGCGTAACAGTTTCAAAACCATTAAGAGTAATAGAAAATTCATATGGTGGATACACAATGTTAAAAGCGGATACTTCATTTAGAAACATGAATGCAAAAGAATTTTCAGTAGAGACGCCGATATCAAGCGGTGAACTTGAAATTAGAGCTAGTGTTAATATCGAGTATAAATACTAATATATTTTTAATAAAAAGACTTCTCATGAAAAGAGAAGTCTTTTTATATTACAGCTTTTAAAATATAGTTAAATAATCAACTGCTTTATGTATTAAAGCATTTATTTTAGCACTTAAATTTGTTTATATGCATTAGATAAAAAGTTTTTTGCATGAAACTATAATATACTATTTTATTTTAGATAATGTTGATATATACTAAGTATATGAGTCATAGAGGATTAGTTTTAAGGAGTGGAAAATATGACAAATAAAAAAATGGTTTTAATAGATGGTAACAGCTTATTGCATAGAGCTTATTATGCATTACCATTGTTATCTACAAAAGAAGGAATATATACAAATGCGGTATATGGCTTTTTAACTATGTACTATAAAATACTAGATGATTATGATCCATCGTATGTATGTGTTGCATTTGATAGAAAAGCTCCAACATTTAGGCATAAAGAATATGATAAATATAAAGCTGGAAGATCTAAAACGCCAGACGAACTTGGTGAGCAATTCTCATTGATAAGAGAGGTGCTTAGTTGCTTAGGGATTACTTATATAGAGATTGACGGTTTTGAAGCTGATGATATAATAGGAACATTATCAAAGAAATTTGATGAAGAAGGATTTCAGGTAATAATAGTTACAGGAGATAAGGATTTATTACAACTTACCACAGATAGAATTAAAGTTTGGATAACTAGAAAAGGAGTTAGTGAAGTAGATATTTATGATAAAGATGTAATGCTTGAAAAATATGGGCTAACACCTAATCAATTCATAGACTTAAAAGCATTGATGGGAGATCAATCAGACAACATTCCTGGAGTACCTGGAGTAGGAGAAAAAACAGGTATAAAACTACTCAAGCAATATAATAGTTTAGATAATATTTATGATAACTTAGACGATATCAAAGCCAAAAAATTGAATCAAAATTTAACAGAAAATAAAGTACAGGCCTATATGAGCAGAAAGCTTGCTGAGATTATAACCAACGTACCTATAGATATTAATGCAGACAAAATAAAGATGAAAGACATTGATTCTAATTTATTGTATGATTTGTATAAAAAGCTCATGTTCAAAAGCTTATTATCTAGAGTGCCAAACATAAATACAGAAGAGAGGAATTACAAATCAGAGTATAAAATTATCAACAATCTTTCTCAAATAGATGAAGTAATAAATAAAATAATAAAAAATGAGAGCTTTGCATTTAAATTTGTTGATAATTTTAAGGAATTAAGGCAAGATAATGATATTATAGGGTTAGTTGTAGGGATAGATAGTAAACTATCGTATTATATTCCGTTTGCATCCATAGCAGAAGATATTTTACTATTATCTTCAGATTGTGCTTTAGATAAGGATGCAGTAATAGATAAGTTTAGACAAGTCTTTGAAGATAAATCAATAGATAAAATTGGACATGATTTAAAATCTGATATATTAATATTGTTTAAAAATAAGATAGATGTAAAATCTATAAAATTTGATACAAAGATAGCACAGTATTTAATAAATCCTTCTCAAAAATCATATTCACTAAAGACTCTGGCAGAGGAATATTTAAGTATAGAAATAAAAGATGAAGAGGATTTATTAGGCAAGGGAAAATATAAAAAAAGCTATAAATCAATAGAGAACAATAAATTGATAGAGTACTTTTGTAACAAAATATCAATAATACAGAAACTATACAATGTGTTAGAAGGTAAACTTATAGAAATGGAAATGGTAGACCTATTTGAAAACATAGAAATGCCGTTAATAGAAGTGCTAGCTAGTATGGAGCATGTAGGGTTTAAAGTTGATATAAAGGTACTAAAAGAGCTAGGAGAGGAATTTAAAATAAGAATAGAAGAGCTAACAAAGGATATATATAATATAGCTGGAGAAGAGTTCAACATAAATTCACCAAAACAACTTGGAATCGTGCTTTTTGAAAAACTTAAATTGCCAGTGATAAAAAAGACGAAGACAGGCTATTCAACGAATGCAGAAGTTTTAGAGAAACTTCAGAAAGAGCATGAAATTGTTGAAAAGGTGTTAGAATATAGAAAGCTAGTTAAGCTTAAAAATACCTATGTTGATGGTTTCTTACCATTGATAGACAAAAAAACAAATAGGATTCATTCTAGTTTTAAGCAAACAATAACTACAACAGGAAGAATAAGCAGCACAGAACCAAACCTTCAAAACATTCCTATAAGAACTGAGGAAGGAAGGAAACTAAGGAAAGTGTTTGTTGCAGGACATGGAAATAAGTTAGTAGATGCTGACTATTCGCAGATAGAGTTAAGAGTGTTAGCTCATATTTCAGCAGATTACAAATTAATAGAGGCGTTTGAAAACGATGAAGATATACACACTAAGACAGCTTCGGAGGTTTTCGATGTACCTAAAAATGAAGTGACAAATTTAATGAGAAGTAGAGCAAAAGCGGTTAATTTTGGGATTGTATATGGAATAAGTGATTTTGGTCTCTCAAGAGATTTAAATATACCTAGAAAAGAGTCAAAAACATATATAGATAACTACCTAAAGAATTATAAACAGGTTGCAGGATACATGAAAGATATAATAAGAATAGGTAAAGAAGATGGATATGTATCGACAATACAGGGTAGAAGGAGATACCTGCCAGAGCTTAATTCAAAGAATTTTAACATAAAAAGCTCAGGAGAAAGACTTGCTATGAATACACCTATACAAGGTAGTGCAGCAGATATAATAAAAATCGCAATGGTAAGTGTTTATTTTGAATTAAAGAAAAGAAAATTAAAATCAAAACTAATACTTCAGGTTCACGATGAACTTATAATAGAGGCACACGAAAATGAACTGGAAGAAGTAAAAAAAATATTACAAGATTTAATGGAAAATGCTATAGATATAAAAGTGCCATTAAAAGTAGATATGCAGGTTGGTGAAAGCTGGTATGACACAAAATAAAAAAAAATCTTTTATCATAGGAATAACAGGTGGTATAGGAACAGGTAAGAGCACAGTTAGCAATATACTAAAGAAAAAGGGATATGTTGTCATAGATGCCGATAAAATAGCAAAAGAAGCACTTAACATTGGTAAAACAGCGTATTATGAAGTCATAAAAAGATTTGGTGAGAATATAATAGCATATGACAAGAGTATAGATAGAAAAAAGCTTGGAAGTATTATATTTGAAAAGAATGAATACAGAAAAATACTAAATGATATAGTACATCCTTATGTTAGAAATGAAATAAAGAGACAAATAGAGATTAATTCAGATGAAAAAATAATATTTCTTGATATTCCATTATTATTTGAAGGCAAAGATGAATTAGAAAAAGAAGGTATAATAATGGACGAAATATGGCTAGTTTATGCGAAAAAAGAGACTCAAGTTAGAAGATTAATAAAAAGAGATTCATTAAGCGAACCGGAAATATTGTCGAGAATAAAATCTCAAATGAATATATACAAAAAAAGAGAACTTTCAGATGTTATAATAGAAAACGAAGGCAATATTAATGAACTAGAATCAAAAGCAGATGAAAAATTAAATAGAGTTTTAAGGAGGTTAATTCTTGGCTAAGGTATACAAGCGTCGAAAAGGTATTTTGTTAATTCTGTGTGTATTGCTAATTATAGGGCTTGTAAATATTAAGAAAATAGGTAAAGCTATTTTTTCAATAAAATATGAGAAACAGATATATACCTATGCTAAGGAATATAGCTTAGATCCTCTTTTAGTTGCATCAATAATAAGAGCTGAAAGTAGCTTTAGACTTAAAGTAAAATCACCTAAAGGTGCAATAGGTTTAATGCAAATTATGCCTAGTACAGGAAAGTGGGCAGCTAAAGAAATGGGTATAGATGAATATAGCGATGAAAAGTTATATGATGAAAATACAAATATTAGCATAGGGTGTTGGTATATCAATAAACTTAGTCAATATTATAATGGAGAGACAGATATAATATTGGCTGCATATAATGCCGGAAGTGGTAATGTCAACAAATGGATAAAAAACGGTATTATAAAAAACGGCTACACAGAAAAAATACCATTTAATGAGACTAAAACATATATAAAAAGAGTAAATATGTATTACAAAATATATAAGTTCTTGCATGAATAAAATGAATCTGATTAGAAATATAACTAACAATATTAATCATTATAGTTTTTATTAAGGTGTGAAGAGGAGGAGTAAAATGAAAAAGATTATAGCAATGATTTTAGCAATCACACTATGTTTATCTTTTATAGGTTGTAAAGAAGCGATAGATGCAGAAAAAGGAAATAAAGGGGACAAAGAATCAGTAGAAGTTTCATATGAGCCTAGGTACGGAGGAAATATGAATGTGCCAATATCAAATGTTAAAACGTTCAATCCACTTGTAAACAAGGAAAAAAGCTTATACTATTTTTATAAGTTAATATATGAACCATTATTTGTATTTGATGAAAATTTTAATGTAAAAGGACAGTTGTGCCAAAGTTATTCGATACAGAATGAAGGTAGAACTATAAAATTATCTCTAAGAAATGATGTTTATTGGCATGATGGAAAAAAATTCACAGCTAGAGACGTGAAATTTACAATAGATGCGCTTAGAATGAGTGCCAAAGCAGGATTATATACGGATTTATTATCTGATGTATTCAAACCTGCTAATTTATCTGAGATAAAGCAGATAATTAGTGCCAATGTAATAAACGATAGTACTATAGAAATAAAACTAAATAGGAATTATTCAAATTCACTAGAAGCGTTGATGTTTCCGATATTACCTATGCATCAATTTACAAATGGAAAAGCACAAACAAAAAGTAGTCTAGATAACGCATTTAACGAAAACTTTATAAAAACTCCAGTAGGAACAGGGCCATATAAATTTATGGATTATAAAAAATTAAAAGAAATAAAGCTAGGAGTTAATGAGAAATGGTATGGTATGAAACCATATATACAAACAATAACAGGGAAAATAGTAGATACAGATGAAACTGCGCTTGCTTCATTTGAAACAGGTTTAGTAGATGTTGCGTTTGCAATAGGTATAGATTGGGATAAATACTTAGAGAACAAAGAAGTTGATATATATAACTATATAACAAACAAATACGAGTTTTTAGCGTTTAACTTCAATAACCCTTTATTTCAAGGAGATGCTGGAATTAGTCTAAGAAAAGCAATAGCATTTGCAATCAACAAAAAAACAATAGTAAACAATGTATTTTTAGGTCATGCTCAAAGTGCAAGTACTCCGATAAACCCTGAGTCTTGGTTGTATGATGAGAGTAACGAAAAATATGAATATAATATAAGTAAAGCTAAAGATATACTAAATAAAGCAGGATTTAAAGATACAAATGGTGATGGTATAATTGAAGATGCTAGTGGTAAAAAAGTTAAAATTAGAATATTAACTAACTCATATAATAAAGTAAGAGCTGACATGGCTGATAGGATTATAGCAGATTTAAAAGAAATAGGTATTGAGGTTGTAAAAGATTACAAAGACGTAGAGAATCCACCGAAGGAAACAATAACTAAAGCTTGGCAAGATCTAAATACTAAAATAAAGCAAAATAAATTCGATATGCTTTTACTTGGATGGGATTTATCGTTAGTGCCTGATTTTTCGTTTATGCTACATTCAAGTCAGATTGATAACGGAACAAATTTTATCAAATATAATAGTGGACAGATGGATAACTTGTTAGCAAATGCATTTTTAGCAACGAATAGAGAGACAAAGAAACAAGCATACAGCAAGCTACAAAAACTAATATCTCAAGATTTGCCATATGTTAGCTTATTGTTTAAAAAGAAAGCAATATTAGTAAATGATAAAGTAAAAGGAGAAATAAAACCAACTGTATTTAACTTGTATAATAATATTGAAAAATGGTTTATACCTAACAAAGAAAAATAAAATTAAGTGTTGACAAAGAGTTAATAGAGAAGCTATAATATATTGGTAGCTTCATCTAGCGGGAGTGGCGGAATCGGCAGACGCACCATCTTGAGGGGGTGGCGGTCAATGACCGTGCGGGTTCAAGTCCCGCCTTCCGCACCAAATAACTTTATAAATACAACAAAAACTTCCATAAGGAAGTTTTTTTGTTGTATTTTATGTCAGACTACATAGCAAATCGCTATTTTTCGTCTATAAGTAATTAGTACCTATTGTAACCGCTACCGAAGAAAATTACTAACAATAAAAAGAAAAATAGCAAGCTACTACCTTCGTCATCGAAGAGAGAACCAAGAATTCCATTAGCCATACCATTACCTCCTTGTAACAATTTTATTATATTATATGAATAAAACAAATTAGTGTTACATTATAGATTCTTAATAAATACTGTATAAAAAAATAAGAGTAATCATAATATATAATTAATAAAACCTGAATAATTTATGGAACGATCTAAATATGCTGTAGTTTTCTAACTATATGTTTACTTTGAAGGCGTACTAGGTAGTACGATGAAAAATTGATGGAAGCATTGTAATTAGAAGGATGCTGTATAGTTATTGATTTTCTATGATCAATTTGGGTTAATAATAGGAGGAGAATATGAAGCAAACTATAGTAGGGATAAAAGTAGAAGATAGAAATGAAAATGTACCTAAAGTGCAGAGTATATTAACAGATCATGGATGTATGATAAATACAAGACTAGGTATCCATGAAGCTCAAAATCAATGTAGCCCTAAAGGATTAATTTTACTAGAGATAATAGGAGAAGATGAAGACAGAATTGAAGAACTTCAAACTACTTTAAGCGAAGTAGAAGGTGTTAAAGTACAGAAGATGACCTTTTCATAAGGGTATTTAGAAGGGGTTAAATAGTCCATTTCAGACTGTAGACAAAAGCTCAATTTCTACGGTGTTGTTTAAAATTTTCGTTGTTCACTTACCGTAAGTAAAGCTGTACTACTCAATATAAACACGCTTTGAGCTCGAACTCTTACTACAGTCTGCTATCTTGATGACTTTGGCATCAATCAAGAAGGGGCTCAATAGCCCCTTTATTTGTTTATTAAACTATCCATACTATAAATACCAGGTTGTTTGTTTATAATGAATCTAGCGGCGTTTAAAGCGCCTATAGCGAAGATTCTTTTAGATGATGCAGTATGTCTTATTTCTAATATCTCATCTTCACCAGCGAATATTACATTATGATCACCAACAATTGAACCACCACGTATTGAATGAATACCAATCTCAGACGACGACCGTTTAGATTTATTGCCATGCCTAAGGAATATATAATTTTTAGAATTATTTAGAGTTCTATTAATACTATCAGCAATCATGTAAGCAGTTCCACTAGGAGCATCAATTTTCTTATTGTGATGTCTTTCAACAATTTCTATATCAAATAATCCATCTAGTAATTGTGCAGCTTCATTTACCAAACGTAACAAAAGATTTATTCCAATGGACATATTGGCAGATATAAAAATAGGTATTTCAATAGAAGCTTTTTCAATATTATTCTTTGAGTTTGTTGTTAAGCCTGTAGTGGCAATAACTAAAGGAATCTTTCTAGAGCTAGCATATGCAACTAATTCATCAACACAGCTATGATGAGAAAAATCTATTATGATATCAGGTATCTCCTTTATGTCATATGGACTGGAGTATACAGGTATACAATTGTGCTCTAAATCTTTATATTTTTTATCAATGCCACCTATCAAAACCATATCATCAAAACTTTTCATTTCATCACTTATATTTTGACACATCTTTCCCATATAGCCATTAAGTATAACGTTAATCATATTTATTCCTCCTCTGCAAGAATACCGTAGTTTACCATTTCTCTAATTAGAAGTTCTTTGTTTTTTGCTGACATCTTAACTAATGGGAGTCTCACATCTCCTACATCCATATTTAGTATGTTCATCGCAGTTTTAATTGGAATAGGATTAGTCTCAGCAAAAATAGCATTTACTAAAGCATTTATGTTTAGTTGAATATCTATAGCTTTTTTAACATCACCATTTAAAAAGTATTCCACCATATTATGAGTTTCTTTGGGGAGTATATTTGCAATAACAGATATTACACCCTTTCCGCCTAAAGCAAGTAAAGGCAATACCATATAATCATTGCCTGAGTAAATAACAAAGTCCTTACCGCATAATCTTGATATTTCAGCCACTTGATGTATATCGCCACTAGCTTCCTTTACGCCACATATATTAGGGTGTTTGGAAAGCTCATAGAGTGTTTGTGGAAGCATATTTAACCCTGTTCTACCAGGTACATTATAGACGATTATAGGTATATTTACAGCATCAGCGATAGCAGCAAAATGCGATTTAAGGCCGTCTTGGGTAGTTTTGTTATAATAAGGAGTTACAACTAGCAAGCCATCAACTCCAACAGATTGAGCATATACACTTAATTCTATGGCATGTGCTGTGTTGTTACTACCAGTACCGGCAATTACAGGAACTCTATTGTTTGTTTTTTTAACGGCATAATTTATTGCACTTTTTTGTTCTTCATAGCTCATAGTAGAAGCTTCACCAGTTGTACCACATATGATAATAGCATCAGTTTTGTTTTCTATATGCATATCAATTAGTTCGCCTAATTTTGTAAAGTTTATACCAGAATCTGAAAAAGGAGTAACTATTGCAACACCGCTTCCAGTAAATAAATACATAAATATCCCTCCATACATAATAATATTTAATATAACCACAAATAGCATTGATTTTTAAAAAATAGATTTATACTATAATATTAAAAACAATACAACGTTGTGAAGATGAAAAGATTAGATATTTATAGCAAATCAAACCAATTTAATCATTGACAGTTTTAAAATAAAATGATACCTTAACCATATAGTTAAAGGCTGACTTACATAACAATAGTTGCAGTATTTTTTTATCAAGAAATTCTAGGGGGTGCATGAGTGGAAGAAATAAAAATAAGAAAACCTAATGAGTTAGAAGCTAATACGTATTATATGATAATAGGAATAGCGCTTTTGACAATAGGAGCATACTTTCAAGAGAAAGATTTATATAGCGGGTTAATTATAACAGAGTATTTGATAATAATGTTGCCGGTTTTATTATATAGTAAACTTAGAGGTTTTAACATAAGCAGATTATTTAGAATAAAAAAGACAAGTGTAAAAAATGTACTACTAGCGCCAATAATAACATTGGCTTTTTACCCAGTTGCAGTATTTGCAAATTCACTTGTAATAGTACTTATATCTTTTTTTAGAGAACCTAAAGTTTTCCAGATACCTACCCCGCAAAACAAGGTAGAATTACTAAGGGCTTTTTTAATAGTAGCAGTATCAGCGGGTTTATGTGAAGAGATTTTATTCAGAGGATTCATTATGAGGGCATATGAAAAATTAGGCAAGAAAATAGCCATATTACTATCTGCGATAGTGTTTGGAATGTTTCATTTTAACATATATAACCTTTTAGGACCTATAGTTCTAGGAATAATTTTTGGATATATGACATATAGAACTGGTTCAATACTTACATCAATGGTAGCTCACATGGTTAATAATGCTTTTGCAACTACATTATCATATATAGTGCTTAAATATTCAAATATAACTAAAAATACAGAAATAAAAAATAGTTTGAATACAAATGATCCAAAACAGTATATTATAGCAGCAGTTGTGATGGGCGGACTTTCATTGTTAATATTGCCTCTAGGAATAAGGTTATTGAAAAAATTAAAAAGCGATGATACAACAGCTGCATTTTCTGCAGATGAAAAAGTAGAGACAGGGATGTGGATGAAAGTAATAGGGAAGCTTCCATTGATCCCTATGGCTCTATTATTCATATATTTGACATATATAATATTAAAGTAAGTGTAACAAAAAAAGAGAGGTATCTCGTATATGAGATACCTCTCATACTGTAGAAAAAAGCCCAATTTCTGCGCCCGTGTTAAAATTTCCGTTGCTTACTTACCTCTAAGTAAGCTCTGCTACTCAATTTTAATACGCCTTGAAATTGAACTCTTACTACAGTATGTTATCTTGATGACTTTTGTCATCAAGATAAATAGAGCTATCTCTTAAAGAGATAGCTCTATTTATGCCGAACTTTAAAAAAATCTTGTTAATCAACATATTTCTATATGAACCTATTGGGGGAAGGTTCATGGTTTAACACAACAGTATATAGTTTAACATTAAAATTAAAAAATATCAACTCTTTTTTTGTATAAATATTTGTCAAAAATGACATACTATACAAAGGGAGGGGTATAAAATGGTAAAAAGTAAAAAAAAGAAAAAAATAGAAACATTAGAAGACAAGATGAAATATGAGATTGCAGCGGAGCTAGGGTTAATGGATAAAGTAAACTCATTAGGTTGGGGAGGCTTGACAGCAAAAGAGACAGGAAGAATAGGTGGAATAATAACAGTAAGAAAGAAAAAGATGAAGATAGATCAGATGAAAAATGTCCAAGATAAATAAAAAAATGTATAAATGCTTGAATTACTGTGCTATAATATGTTTATAATATTACGTGAGGTGACATAATGAGCTCGTATAGTAATATGGCACAGCTCTATGATAAATTGATGAGTGACGTTGATTATCATAAATGGTATGAATATATAAAAGAGATTCAGATAAGAAGCAATAAAAAAACTAAAAATATACTTGAGATGGCATGTGGAACAGGTAGTCTTACAGAAATATTATGTGAAAATGATTTTTCGGTAACATGTTTTGATTTATCTGAAGAGATGTTAGTGATTGCTTACGAAAAATTGAGAAAGTACAAAAATGTGACTATACTAAATCAAAACATGGTCAATTTTAATCTTAATCAGAAATTTGACATTATTATAAGTATATGTGATAGCATAAATTACATAACAAGTCACAAAGAATTAGTTAGTACTTTTAAAAATGTTTATAAGCATATGAATGAAGAAGGTATATTCATATTTGATATTAATTCAAGACACAAATTAGAAAATATCATAGCTAAAAATGTATTTATCAATGATTATGACGATATATATTATACGTGGGAAAGTGAGCATGATAAAAAAGGAGATACAGTAAATTTTTATCTAACATTCTTTGTTAAAGATGAAGATCTGTATGAAAGATTTGATGAAGTTCATACTCAAAAAATATATGATATATCCGATATAGTCAATTCTTTAAAAGAAGCTGGATTTAATAAAATAGAAGTATTCGAAGCCTTTACATTCGATAAGCCTAAAGTAGACTCTCAAAGATTTAATTTTATTGCACGAAAGACGTGATATAATACTAAATATAATTGACAGTATGCGATAAATATGATAGGCTGAATAGAGGTGGATGTTTACTTATAGATGTATGCATTTGCAAATTAATTTGCTTCATGGTGAAGCGCAGGAGGTATGTTTTTAATGGAAAGAGGCAAGGTTAAATGGTTTAACGCAACAAAAGGTTTTGGATTTTTAACAAGAGAAAATGGTGAAGATGTATTCGTACATTATTCAGCAATAGTTTCTGACGGATTCAAGACTTTAGATGAAGGTCAAGAAGTTGAATTTGAAATAGTTGAAGGCGAAAAAGGACCACAAGCTGCTAACGTTTCAAAGTGCTAATGTTACAAACTATAAATTGAATAATTACAAAGAGCGTTCTTTGTTATAGTTATATATAGTTTTTAACATTTATAGGGTCTCAATAGAGACTCTATATTTCTTTGTGCAAAGAAATTTCTTTAAAGAAAAGGTGGAATAAATGAAAGACTATGTGATAAGAGCTATAGATGAAAAAAAGAATATTAGAGTATTTATAAGTATGACAACTAATATGGTGAACAAAGCAAGAGGGATACATGAAACATATCCTACAACAACAGCAGCTATAGGTAGAATGATAACAGCATCCTCTATCATGGGAGCTATGCTTAAGAATGAGCAAGATAAACTTACGTTGCAGATAAAAGGTGATGGACCTATAGGAAGTATGGTATCAGTATCTGATTATAAAGGGAATGTAAAAGCGTTAGTAGCAAATCCCAATGTTGAATTACCACCAAGAGAAGATGGCAAGTTTGATGTAGGTTCAGCAGTTGGAAGAAACGGTAGTATTATAGTAATAAAAGATCTTGGACTTAAAAAACCTTACATAGGTAAATCTCCAATTATATCAGGTGAAATTGCAGAGGATATAGCCAATTATTTTGTGGTATCAGAGCAACAACCTTCGGCAGTTGCATTAGGAGTGCATATAGGAAAAGATGAAAGTGTAATTTCATCAGGAGGGTTTATAGTACAAATATTGCCTAATATAGAAGAAGAAGAGTTATTGAAGTTAGAAGAATGTATAAATGATATGCAGCCAATATCTTCACTTATAAAGCAAGGTTTGAGGCCAGAGGATATACTAGAGAGAGTTTTTGGTGTATTTAATATGGAGATAGTAGAAAAAAAAGAAATTAGTTTTGTATGTGATTGCAGTAAAGAAAAAATGGCAAAAGCATTAATAACAGTTGGGAAAGAAGAAATAGAAGATATGATAAAAGAAGATGGTAAAGCAGAACTTACTTGTCATTTTTGTAAAAAAAGTTATAATTTTAGTGACAAAGAACTAAAAGCTTTAATACAATAATAATAGATTAAATCAAAATAGAAGAAATAATAAAAATATAGCTAAAGCTATTGACTTTATAGTTTAAATGATGTATACTGAATCTTGTCCTTAAGAAATAAACTAGCCCAGATAGCTCAGTCGGTAGAGCAGGGGACTGAAAATCCCCGTGTCGGTGGTTCGATTCCGCCTCTGGGCACCATTTATTTTAAAACAAGAATGCGGAAGTGGCTCAGTGGTAGAGCATCGCCTTGCCAAGGCGAGGGTCGCGAGTTCGAATCTCGTCTTCCGCTCCAAATATGGCGGCATGGCCAAGTGGTAAGGCAGAGGACTGCAAATCCTTTACCCTCAGTTCGAATCTGGGTGCCGCCTCCATGAAAAAACTTCTTTATGAAGTTTTTTTTATTTTGCTCAAATTTATTAAGATAAATTTTGCATGAGGTAGTATAATATAAACAAAATAAGAATATAGGAGAAGACTATGAAAAATCCGTTTTTATTTAATGAAAAAATTGATTTAGCAATTATTGATGCAAATGCAGATCAATCTTTGATAAATTATTTTAAAAATAGAAATATAGATATTATAAAAACCGTTAAATGTAATGATATACTTGAGCCTATAGCCTATCATCCGGACATGGTGATGCATCCAGTTAATCCTAGTACCATAGTAGTAGCACCTAATGTTTATAATTATTATAAAGAATTATTAAAAAACAAGCCTTTAAATATAATAAGAGGAGAAAAGGTATTAAGTAGAAACTATCCAGATGATATTGCATATAATGTAGCAAGAGTTCAGAATTATGCAGTACATAAAATTGAAAAAATGGATACTGTACTCAAGTACTATTTTGAAAAAGAAAATATTCAGTTTGTCAATGTGAAACAGGGCTATACAAAATGCTCAACTGCAATAATTTCAGAAAAAGCAGTAATAACATCTGATGCTACAATACATAAAAAACTAACCCAATTAGGCATAGATGTTTGCTATATTAAAGAAGGTTTTATAGAACTACCAGGTTTTGATTATGGTTTTATTGGTGGAGCTACTTTTTGTTTGAATCAGAATGAGGTTTCTTTTTCAGGTAAACTAATAGACCATCCAAACATAGATGAAATTTTTAAATTTATAAAAAAATATGGGAAAGAACCAAATTTTTTAAGTTTAAAAAAAATTATTGATATCGGTTCAATTATTACTTTAAGGTACAATTAATACTAAGCAATAAAACGAATATAGCATTTATATAAGCATAAACTACTATTACAGAAAGGAGATGCAAAATGGAATTTCTTTCAATAGCTTTCAAAGAAAACATAAGTAACATAGATTATATATTAAAAAATAAAATTGAAACAAAAGAATTTGATCAGTTTTGTAAGACTATTGACCAAATTGGTGATACTTATATTTATAATTTTCACACAAAAAACGATAATTATGATAAAAATTTAATTTCCAAATTCTCCGAAAATTTATCAAGTGGCTTGTTGGATGTTATATTGAAAATTTATAAAAATAAGATAGTGCAAGATAGAATTAATTTTTCTTGTTATTACCTTGATAGCATTGAAAAAAAATCAGTATACAACAAAACTAATGAAATAATTGATGAAGATAGCTTAAATCAAGTATCAGAAATAGCACAGTACAGAGTAATGATAAAAGATAGAATAAGGCAGTTTCTACAAAATAGTGATTATATGATAATGGAAGGTTTTATAAAATTTAGATTAAGATTTTTTATTGATTATATTGATAATACTATCGAAAGAGCTGTTGAAGATTACTTTATGGAAAAAGAGTTCAATGAATTTGTCAAAATCCTAAAATATTTTGTAGAAATACAAGAACCAAAAATAGACGTTATTAATGTAGTAATAGAAAATGATGGTAAGTACTTATTATACGATGACAAAGATCAAATAATAAATAACGATTACTTAAAAGAAATAGTTGAAGAAATGTCAGAGAATGATGTTAATTATGATGATCTGCTGATTAGCTCTCTAATAACCATAGCACCTAAAAAGGTTATAATGCATATAGATGAGCATAGAAAATTAGACGGGATAATTAAAATCATAAATAATGTATTTGAAGACAAAGTAGAAATTTGTAGAGAATATAATTTTTGTTCCTCGTTAATTAATAAATTAAAAGGTATACTTATAAAGGAGAAATAACAAAAAAGCTAGGGATGTCTCATGAGACATCCTGCTTGTTTGGTAAAATTCATGAAATTTAAATGAAAAATATATATTATTTAAAATTATATCTTGAAGAATTCAAAAAATTAATTTATAATTTGATATTATAGTGTGAAAAATATGTTATAATAATATAGCTTATAATGATAATAATACAAAAGAGGTGAGTTGATTTTGAATATACTAATCGTACTTAGCATGTCTATAATAGGAGCGATAATTGGTTGGATTACAAACATAATAGCAATAAAATTAATATTTAGGCCGTATAAGGCTGTAAAAATTCCCATTATTAATTATGAACTACAAGGACTTATACCAAAAAGAAGAAAAGATATTGCTAAAAGCATAGGACAGATAATAGAAGAAGAGTTAATTGACATAGAAGAGATATTTAATACATTGATAACCGATGAAGAAATCGATAAAATAGAAAAGCAGATAAAAGCAAAGATACTCAAATTAATAGACGAAAAAATGCCAAGTATAATACCTAATATGTTTAAAAGCAGTATAAAAACCTATATTTCTGACATGATAGACAAAGAGGGTAGAAAAATACTAGAGGATTTCTTACAAAAAGCACTAGACAAAGCATCAACAAAAATATGTATAGCACAGTTAATAGAAGAGAAAATAAATTCTTTTGAAATAAGTAAACTAGAAGATATAATAGTAAAATTAGCAAAGAAGGAATTAAAACACATAGAACTTTTAGGTGGTCTTTTAGGTTTTTTAATTGGACTTGTTCAAGGTATACTAGTAATAATAATAAAATAATTGTTGATTAGACTTAGAAAGGACATATAAAATATGCGTAAAGTAAATAAGTTGTTATTCACTTCAGATACGCTTTCAAGTGAAATGGCGTTGAATGAAATAATAAAAAAATTTAAAGATATAACCTTTGAAAGGTGGATAGACAAAGGGATAGGGTTGGTAAATCTACATACTTCGTTTATAAAAATAGCAAAAGCGTTTAAAGAAGATAATATGATATTTACAAGACATATATGTCCTGTAAACATGGAAATAGATATAAGAAAGAGCATAGAAGATATAAATATTATAATTGAACAAATAGATGAGATTAAAGATTTGCTAGATAGTGGTAAAACATTTTCGGTACAAGCTAGACTTTGTAGTGATATAAAGTTTGATTATAAAAGAAGTGATATTAGTAGAGGTCTTGCACAGAAATTAGAAAATTTAGGATTTAAGCAGGATGTAAAGAATCCAGAGCAGATTATATCTATTACTAACACAGATGAAGAGGCTCTCTTAGGAGTATCAAATGCATCATATAATCTGAGTGATTGGTGCGCGGGAGAGTGTAAATATAGAAAAGATAAAAATCTTATCAGTAGAGCAGAATTTAAGCTCTTAGAAGCCATAGATGTCTTTGATTTAGACTTAGATAAATACAAGACAGCGTTAGATTTAGGAGCAGCACCAGGTGGTTGGACAAGGGTTTTATTGAAACACGATTTAAAGGTGGTAGCAGTAGATCCAGCAAAGCTTAACAAATCTATAGCTAAAAACCCCAATGTAATTCATTTTAAAGGGCTTGCTCAAAAATATTTGAGAAAAAATAATAAATTTGACGTAATAGTCAACGATATGAAAATGAACGTAAAAGATTCAATATCATTAATGGGTATGGCATCTAAATATTTGAACGACGGTGGTATCGCGATTATGACATTAAAACTACCAAATAAAAGGTGGCAAACAATTACAAATAATGCACTTAATCAATTAAGTGATTGGTATGATATATTAGGAGTAAGACAGTTATTTCATAATAGGTCAGAAGTAACAGTAGTACTTAAAAAAAGTAACGATAATACGTAATATTATAGAATAAAAGATTCAAACACTACTCAATCATACAGATTGAGTAGTGTTCAGGTTGTAGACAAAAGCCCAATTTCTGCGTTGTTGTTAAAATTTCCGTTGCTCACTTACCTCTAAGTAAGCTCTGCTACTCAATTTTAACACGCCTTGAACTTGAACTCTTACTACAGCCTGTTATTTTGATGACTTTGTCATCAATCTAAGCACTACTTAATCATACAGATTGAGTAGTGTTTTTAACTATGCAAATAAAAATATAAAACAAACATGTAAAATAAAGGTTGGAAATACAGAAATGAGTAGTATAATTAAGGTGTGATAAAAATAAATTGTTGGAGGGATTCGTATGAATGCTTTGGTATTAGCCATACTTACTTATGCTGGATTTATACTTGCATATAACACATATGGCAAATTTGTTAGTAGAAAACTTTTTGAGCTAACAGGAAGCAACGTTACACCAGCACATTATATGAAAGACGGAGTAGACTATGTTCCGACAAAGAGAAAAATTTTGTTTGGACATCACTTTACATCCATATCAGGGACAGGCCCAATAGTAGGACCAGCCATAGGAGTAATCTGGGGTTGGGTACCAGCAGTTATTTGGGTGGTAGTAGGTTCAATATTTATAGGAGCAGTACATGATTTTGGAGCATTAATCATATCATCACGTAACAAAGGAAAATCTCTTGGAGATATAACATCAGATATAGTGAGTCCTACTTCAAGAAATCTGTTTTTAGCTATCATATTTTTCTTATTATTAATAGTTATTGCAATTTTTGCAATGATCATAGGAAAATTATTTATAATGTATCCAGCATCAGTTTTTCCAGTATGGATGGAAATACCT
The DNA here is from genome assembly GCA_029227815.1 of Clostridiaceae bacterium M8S5. Taxonomy (GTDB): domain Bacteria; phylum Bacillota; class Clostridia; order Tissierellales; family MCWD3; genus Abyssisolibacter. The sequence goes on from CP118523.1 coordinate 1,367,530, forward strand.
ATAGCTTTAATCTTAGGACATCTAGTTTACAAGAAAAACAAAAACGTTACAATTTTATCTATTATAGCAGTGGCGATTATGTATTTGACAATATGGATAGGAGCTAAATATATAAATGATTTTCAGATGATGAGTATTTTTGGTATGGAACCAATAATAGTCTGGGTAGTGATATTGATGATATATGCATATATAGCATCGGCATTGCCAGTACAAAAACTTTTACAACCTAGAGATTATATTAACTCTCACGAGTTACTTATAGCAATGGGATTGCTAATATTAGGATTAGTAGTAGTGCAACCTTCAATAGTAGCACCAGCTATAAGAACAAGCGTAAAAGGAGCACCATCCATGATGCCGTTCTTATTTATAACAATAGCTTGTGGAGCTATATCAGGATTCCATAGCTTAGTTTCTTCAGGGACGTCATCAAAACAGTTGGATAACGAGCAAGATGCAATGCAGATCGGATATGGTGGTATGTTACTAGAGGGAGCATTGGCCATACTAGTAATACTTGCATGTACAGCAGGCTTAGGAGATACTACGGCTTGGACAGCCAGATATATAGATTGGTCTAATGCAAGTTCATTAGGAGCAAAGCTAGGAGCTTTTATAGATGGTGGGGCAAGCTTTATGGAAGGAATAGGTATAAGTGTAGCATTTGCAAAAACTATACTAGCAGTGTTTGTAGTAAGTTTTGCGGCGACTACACTAGATACAGCAACTAGGATACAAAGATATGTAGTTGCAGAAATCGCAGAAACTATGAAAATAAAACCTCTAACTACTAAGCATGGAGCTACGCTTTTTGCAGTAATAACAGCAGTATTACTTGCAATTGCAAAACCAGGCGGAGCAGGAGCTATGATATTATGGCCATTGTTTGGAGCAACAAATCAACTTCTAGCAGGCCTTGCACTGATGATAATAACTGTTTATTTAGCTAAAAGAGGTAAATCTATAGTATTCACAATAATACCAATGATATTTATGATGGCAATGACAGGCTGGGGAATGCTTTATAATATAAAGAATTTTTATAATAAATCAGATTGGTTGTTATTCATAATAGGCATAATAATAGTGGTGTTAGAGATATGGATGTTGGTAGAATCTATCAACGTAATTAGAAAGTCAAAGAGTGAAAGAGCAGCTAAAGCATAATAAAAAGTGCTTTTTAAGTTGTTACCTACAACGACTTCAACGTATGTGAATACATCTGTATCTGATAAATGCTGCTATAGCTTATATTTGTAAATATTCACTCCTGTTGACAGTAACTCGAATTTCATGTTATTATATCCATACTAATAGAAAAGTGAGGTATTGATGCACAGATAACAATTAATTTATTTTTTAGAATTTCATTTTAATCAATCCATTTAAAGCTTAGTGACTAAGCCTGTTTGTGATACTATTAATTCTTTAATCTATTTTAGGTTAGTTATCCACTTATCAATACTGGTTTATAATTTCAACATCTTTAAGTTTGTGTGTTGCGCATAATTTTTTCTAATTTATATTGTATTACAAGATTAATTAGTTATCAGCTCATCTTGATAGTCGCAAAGTTCTCTATGGATAAAAATGTATACAACAACAACCTGCACATATTACCATGTTTTGGATTAAATGTCCTGATTCAATCATGAGAAAAACCAAAGGAGAATTATAATGATTAGAAAAATTAAGAAAACAGCACACGAAATAGAAAACATCATGCAATTATGGTTACGATCGACCATTAAGGCACATCCTTTTATTCCTGAAGACTATTGGAACAGCAATTATGAAGATATAAAAGATAAGTATATTCCTCTAAGTGACGTATATGTATATCTAGAAAACAAAACCATCTTAGGGTTTATTAGTATTATAAACAAAGAATTTATAGGTGCCATATTCGTAGATGTAAATACTCAAGGAAAAGGTATAGGAAAAAAACTGATTCAACATTCAATGGATATCTATGGTGAACTTACTCTAGCAGTATACAAAGATAATCTACAAGCAGTAGAATTTTATAAACATGTAGGATTTACAGTTATAAATGAGCAGCTCAATAAAGAAACAAATAAGCTAGAATATATTATGGTTAAAAAACAATTATGCTCATCAAAATAGCACAAAAAATGGTGTGGTTTCCCTACACCATTTTTTAACTATTATATTATTTTACTGCACACTACACTCCATGTAAAGTATTTTATGTAGCAGTATTAAATACATCTCTTTTTTCTTTGGCAAAGATTGTTTCCAATTGTTCAGAATCCATAGTTTCATGCTCAAGTAAATAAGCAGATATTTCATGCAATAACTTTAAATTATTATTAATGATATTTAAAGCATCTTTATAAGAAGAATCAATTATTTTTTTGATTTCATCCTCTATCTTTTTTCTATTGTAGTACTTGTATTTATCTTTAATGGCTATATTGCCAATAGAGCTCATTCCATATTCACATACCATTTTTTCAGCTATTTCAGATGCTTTTACCAAATCGTCTTTAGCCCCAGTAGTGACCTCATTATATATTATTTTCTCAGCAGCTCTACCTCCAAGTAAAACTTTAATTTTGCTTACTAGATCGCTTTCTGTATGTAGATATCTTTCTTCATCGGGGAATTTTAAAACATAACCTAATGCTTGACCTCTAGGTATGATAGATATTTTCTGTATCATATCAACACTCAAGATTCTCCCAATCAATGCATGACCAGATTCATGATAAGCAACTATCCGTTTTTCCTTTTCCAATATAGTGGGATGTTTAACTTCTAAGCCAGCTACAACTCTTTCGATAGCAGCGTTGAAGTCTACAATATCTATTTTATGTTTGTTGTGCCTTACTGCTAGTATTGCGGCCTCGTTGGCGATATTAGCTAATTGAGCACCAGAAAATCCATGAGTTTTTTTAGAGAGGTCTTTTATTTTAACGCTAGCATCAATAGGTTTATTTTTCATATGGACTTTAAAAATTTCCTCTCTAGCTTTAGAATTTGGGTTGCCAACGTATATGTGTCTATCAAACCTACCAGGTCTAAGAAGAGCCTCATCCAGCAAATCCAATCTATTAGTAGCACCGATAACAACTATATTACTGTTATCATTAAAACCATCCATTTCTACTAATAGTTGATTAAGAGTTTGATCTTTTTCATTATTACTATCTAAATTTCTTTTACACCCTATAGCATCTAATTCGTCAATAAAAATTATACTAGGAGCATTTTTCTTAGCTTTTTCATATAAATTCCTTATTCTCTTTGCTCCAACACCCACATATTTTTCAACAAACTCAGAACCGCTAGAATAGATAAAGAATGAATTAGTTTCTCCGGCCACAGCTTTTGCTAAAAGAGTTTTACCTGTACCGGGAGGGCCGTAAAACAAAATACCCTTTGGGATTTTAGCTCCCATCTTCCTATATTTTTCAGTGTGATTAATGAAATCTATAATCTCGTGAAGTTCTTCTTTTATCTCTTCAAGACCAGCAACATCATCAAAAGAAACGTTAGATTTACCATTTTCATTATTAGAGTCATCAGACTTTTTTTCCATTAGGATAGAAGATGGAACTAATTGAGGAGTACCATCTTGTTTTAAATAGTAAACAAGTAAGCAAATAGTTGAAACCCACATGAACATTTTGAAAAAAGCACCAAATCTATTACTGCCGATAAATAGATTCTCATATGCAATAAAAGATGAAATGACTAAGCTGACTATAAATAGCACTAAAGTAACTTTCTTTTTCATTTACTTCCCACCTTATATCGTCATTTATAGTATATCAATGATAGTTTCAGACAAAAACTAATCCATAGACGGTAATCATGAACAATATGATATAGATGAACTTATTTGCTTTAATTTATTAATCTATGGATACACATTTTATATACTTTTGTAATTATAGTGTAACCAAATTAAATAGGATTATAAGCAATATATTATAAAAAAAGAATCAAATATTTGATAAATCATTGAAAATGAAATACAATAAATACATCATATAAGTAGGTGTGGGAGGAGAAAATGGAGAGATACACTATAGTCAAGATACTAAGTAATAATGTAGTTCTTGTCAGTCAAAATGAACAAAACTATATCTTAGTAGGTAAAGGAATAGGATTCAATAAAAAAAAGGGAACTATACTAGAAGATGTAAGTAATATAGAAGAAAAATTTATATCACTAAATGGCCTAAAAGAAAATGAATATGAAAACTTTTTAAACAAAGTAGATCCCAAGATAATAGAAATAGTTAAAGATATTATAGAGATGGTAAAAAATGAATTAGGAGAAGAGCTTAATTCAAATATTCATGTTGGACTTATAGATCATATTGATTTTGCAATTCAAAGACTAAAAAAAGGTATAAAAATAATAAATCCATTTTTAGTAGAAACAAAAATGTTATATCCTAAAGAATATGTTTTAGCTCAAAAAGCTGTCGATATATTAGAAGATAGATTAAAAATAAATATACCAGATGCAGAAATTGGGTTTCTAACTCTTCATATATATGGAGGTAGAGGACAAATAAATAAAAGTGAAGCTCTCGCAAACTCAAAGATGATGAATGCAATTGTAAATTATGTACAGAAAAAACTGAATATCATAATAGATAAAAGTTCCTTTGAATACAAAAGATTTTTTATGCATATAAAAGGGGTAGTAGATAGGATAACAAATAAAAAAACAATAAAAAATGTAATGCTTCTTAAAATTAAAGAGGAGATGATGGTTGAATATAAAGTCGCATACGATATATCTAAAATCATAGAAAGAACATGGAATAGCTCTAAAATACCAGAGAGTGAAATAGGTTATATAGCATTACATTTACATAGATTAAAAGATAGTATGGAAGTTTAATATATATCTTTGAACTTATTCTTATAAGCTATTGATACAATACAAAGCGAAATTATCAAAAAATATTGAATAAGAAAACGTTTTATGATAAAATATAAACAATGTATAATCATGATTTTACGTGTTACTAATTCGATTAGGCATGAGTAAAAGAGTGAAATAAAATAAACATAGATGGCTATGCTTATTTTATTTTCTTTTACTTATGCCTTTTTTTGTATTAGTTAATCAAAAAATGTTAATGCTTTAAGTGATCGCTAAAATATTAACAATTAAAAAGGAGAATATTGATTATGAAAAAAGCTTTTGGAGTATTACAACAAATAGGTAAGGCTTTAATGTTACCAGTTGCATTATTACCAGCTGCAGGAATTATATTAGCATTAGGAGCTACGCTTCAAAACCCGTTTTTATTAGATAAGATACCAGTTCTTGGTGGCTCTGGATTTCAGTTAATAGCTAAACTGATGTTTGAAACAGGAGGAATTGTATTTGGCAACTTACCATTATTATTTGCTATTGGAGTAGCAGTAGGGCTATCTGGCGGAGAAGGAGTAGCAGGGATAGCAGCAACAATAGGATACTTGATTATGAATGTGACAATGGGTGTATTAGTACCTGCAATCAGACCTGATATTGCAGAAAATACTAAAGCTTTTACAGAAGTATTAGGTATTTCAACTTTACAAACAGGAGTATTTGGAGGAATAATCATTGGTATAATAGCAGCGAGTCTCTATAAAAAATACTATAATATCGAATTACCTCCAAGCTTAGGTTTTTTTGCTGGCAAGAGATTCGTGCCGATTATCACAGCAGTATCATCCATCATACTTGGAGCAGTTATGATGCTTATATGGCCATATATACAAGGTGGATTAGATGCATTTTCTCGCAGTATGATAAATGCTAACAGAACTTTAGCAGCATTTATATTTGGAGTAATTGAAAGAGCATTGATACCATTTGGGTTACACCATATTTTCTATTCGCCGTTTTGGTTCGAATTTGGAGAGTATGTGACAAAGGCTGGAGATTTAGTAAGAGGAGATCAAACTATATTCTTCAAACAATTAATAGATGGAGTTCCATTTACGGCAGGAACATTTATGACAGGCAAATTTGCGTTTATGATGTTTGGATTACCTGGAGCGGCACTTGCGATGTATCATGAAGCAAGACCAGAGAAGAAAAAACTAGTAGCTGGGATAATGGCATCAGCAGCACTTACTTCATTTTTAACAGGAATAACAGAACCTTTAGAGTTTACGTTTTTATTTGTAGCACCAGTGTTATTTGCAGTACATTGTGTATTTGCAGGATTGTCGTTTATGACTATGCAATTGCTAAATATTAAAATAGGTATGACCTTCTCTGGTGGAGTTATTGACTTTATATTATTTGGAGTATTACCAAATAGAACACCGTGGTATCTAGTAATACCAGTAGGAATAGTATTTTTTATTATTTATTATTTTGGATTCCGTTTTGTAATTAGAAAGTGGAATATAAAGACACCAGGAAGAGAGACAGATGAAGTGGAGATAACAAGAGAAACTATTAATAAAGATGAATTAGCAAAGAATATACTACAGGCTTTAGGTGGTAAACAGAATATTAGTAAATTGGATTCGTGTATAACTCGCTTGCGTATTAGTGTAAATGATATAAAGGAAGTGGATAAAAGCAAGCTAAAATCTTTGGGTGCTTCAGGTGTATTAGAAGTGGGCAATAATATACAGGCTATATTTGGAACAAGGTCAGATCAACTAAAGACTCAAATGAAGAATATTATAAATAATCAAGATGAGATAGTCAAGATAAAAGATGACAAGCATACAATAAAAGGAAAAGAAAAATTTGTTTGCCCAGTGACTGGAACATTACTAGAACTAAAAGATGTACCAGACCAAGTGTTTTCTGATGGAATGATGGGAGAAGGCTTTGCGATAAATCCTAGTAATGGAGATGTAGTTTCACCAGTAAACGGTGAAGTAACAACAGTTTTTCCTACAAAACATGCGATAGGGATTACATCAGAAAATGGATATGAAGTACTTATTCACTTTGGAATTGATACAGTCAATTTAAAAGGAGAAGGCTTTGAATCATTAGTTACTCAAGGAGAAAGTATAAAAGCAGGTCAATCTATACTAAAGGTAGACATAGATAAGATTAAAGATAAAGTACCTTCACTTATTACACCTATTATTATTACTAACTTGCCTGCAAATGAAAGTATAAAATTAAATGCAGGTGAAAAAGTAGAAGCTGGTAAAGATGACATTATAAAAATAATATAATTTCTATTTTATAATGCAAAATGATATTTATACGTTATAATATAATAGGAAGGAGAGGTCTATGAAATGAATAATATATTTTTTGATTATAAATATGCATCAATTAAAGAACATGAACTTGCATATGCAAAAGAGCAAGTATTAGCTGCTCATAAAATGCTTCATGATAAAACAGGAGCAGGAAATGATTTTTTAGGTTGGGTAGATTACCCTATCAATTATAACAAAAAAGAGTTTGACAGAATAAAAGATATAGCAAAAAAGATTAGAAAAGATTCCGATATATTGGTAGTAATAGGTATAGGGGGATCGTATCTAGGAGCTAGGGCTGCAATAGAAGCACTTAGTCATTCCTTTTACAATATGACAGATGATATCAAGATAATATTTGCAGGTAACAATATTAGTGGAAAATACTTAAACGATTTATTAGAGACATTACAGGGCAAAGAAATAAGTGTTAATGTTATATCAAAATCAGGAACGACTACAGAACCAGCGATAGCATTTAGAATAATAAAGAAATACATGCAGGAACGCTATGGAGAAGAAGGAGCAAAAAAAAGGATATATGCAACTACAGACAAATCAAAAGGAGCTCTTAGAGAATTAGCATCTAAGGAAGGTTATGAAACATTTGTTATACCTGACGATGTAGGAGGAAGATTTTCAGTGTTAACTCCTGTAGGATTACTTCCAATAGCAGTAGCAGGGATAGATATAGATGATATGATGAAAGGCGCAAAAGATGCTAGAATAAATTACATGAATGAAGACATAAACGAAAACATGTGTTATAGATATGCAATAGCTAGAAATATGCTACACAAAAAGGGGAAAAACATAGAAGTGTTAGTAAACTATGAACCTAGTATACACTACTTAGCAGAGTGGTGGAAACAATTATTTGGTGAGAGTGAAGGAAAAGATGGAAAAGGCATATTTCCAGCATCGGTAGATTTTTCAACAGATTTACACTCTATGGGGCAGTATTTGCAAGATGGTAGACGTGAACTATTTGAGACTGTTATAAATATAGAAAACTCACATGGTAGCATGAAAATAGAAGCAGATCCAGAGGATTTGGATGGGTTAAACTATCTAGTCGATAAAACCGTAGATTTTGTGAACAGAAAAGCATATGAAGGTACACTTTTAGCTCATATAGATGGAGGTGTTCCTAATCTAATTCTCAATATTCCACAAATGGATGCATATTATTTTGGGCAACTCATATACTTTTTCCAAAAAGCATGTGGTATTAGTGGATATTTGCTGGGTGTAAATCCATTTGATCAACCTGGGGTAGAGGCATACAAGAAAAATATGTTTGCGCTCCTTGGTAAAAAAGGATACGAAGATTTAAAAGAAGAATTAGAAAATAGGAACAAATAAAAATAAAATTTATAATAAATCATTGACATTTTGTCTAAAATAGAATATACTGTATTAGTGTTAAATAATAATAAAGTAGGAGTTATCCGCTTCTCACCTTATGGCGAGGCTAATAAGGTTAATAATTTAGTTTAGTTTTGTATGCTTATGATGCGGATAATATTTATATTATCCGCTTTTATTATATTATAGAAGAATAAGAGTGTATTTAAATCAAGGAGGTGTCTAAATATTAAAGATCTTCAGATTAACGGACAGATCAAGGAAAGAGAAGTTAGACTAATTGATGCAGAAGGAAATCAATTAGGCATAGTACCAGTTAAGAGAGCGCAAGAATTGGCAGATGAAAAGAAGCTAGATTTAGTAAAGGTTGCACCAAATGCAAAGCCACCTGTTTGTAGGATAATGGATTATGGTAAATACAAATATGAACAGGCGAAAAAAGAAAAAGAGTCCAGGAAAAACCAAAAAATAATTAATATAAAAGAGATTAGACTAACACCAAGAATTGATGAGCATGATATAGTAGTTAAGAGTAATAGAGCAATCAAGTTCTTGGAAAGTGGTAACAAAGTAAAAGTTACAGTTAGATTCAAAGGAAGAGAAATGGGACATACAGCGATAGGTAAAGAAGTATTAGAAAAATTTGCCGAGCTAACTTCCGAAGTAAGTGCTATAGAGAAAAAAGCAAAACTTGAGGGAAGAAATATGATAATGTTCCTAATGCCGAAAAATTAGGTGTAATTGAGAGGAGGATAAAAGCATGCCAAAAATGAAAACTCGTAAAGGAGTTGCAAAAAGATTTAAAAGAACAGGTAGTGGAAAATTAAAGAGAAATAGTAACTTTAAAAATCATATATTAGGAAAAAAGACTTCTAAGAGAAAGAGACAACTTAAAAAATCAAAATTAGTAAGTACAAGTGATTATAAGAGATTAAAGAGCTCATTGCCTTATAATTAAGAAGATGAAAAGGAGGTAAAGACAAATGGCTAGAGTAAAAAAAGCAATTAATGCTAAGAAGAAGCATAAGAAAATATTGAAATTGGCAAAAGGATATTATGGTGCTAAGAGCAAGTTATTCAGACCTGCTAACCAAGCAGTAATGAAATCTCTTAGTTATGCATATACAGGAAGAAAGTTAAAGAAGAGAGATTTTAGAAAGCTTTGGATTTCTAGAATTAACGCAGCAACAAGAATGAATGGAATGTCTTATAGTAAATTCATAAACGGGCTTAAAAAAGCTAACGTTCAAATAAACAGAAAGATGTTATCAGAAATGGCTATATTTGATGCAGAGGGTTTCAAAACATTAGTCGAATTAGCAAAATCTAATATATAACATATAAAAGCTTCGCTGTCGGAGCTTTTTTATAATCTATAACAAAAACTGATAGTATCCTATTAAAATAGGTATAATATAAAAATATATATTGTATACACATTTAAATATTTAATTCGTTACTTTTAAACAATGCAATTAAGTGGTATAATAGTGTAATAATTAAAAGATACCAGATTATTCATAGAAAATTAAATTTGTTCAAACATGATAAGAGAATCAGCGATATTTAAAATTGTATGAATTATCAGGTGGATATGTTCCTATATGATAGAAAGTTAGGGGATGATTAATATAGAGAATAATACGATAGAGAAATTAAAACTGAATCCAGCACAAGTTTTAGTACTTGGATTCGGAGCATTGATACTTATAGGTGCTACATTATTGAATCTACCTATGGCGTCAGTAAGTGGTAAAAGTGTAGGATTTATTGATGCATTATTTACATCTTCATCAGCAGTTTGTGTTACAGGTTTAGTTGTTGTTAATACAGCACTTCATTGGACATTGTTTGGTAAAATAGTCATACTCATACTTATACAAGTTGGAGGGCTAGGATTTATGACTATGGCAACATTAGTTGCCTTGTTACTAGGAAGAAAAATAACATTAAAAGATAGATTGATAATACAAGAAGAATTAAACCAGTTTACACTATCAGGATTAGTTAAGCTGACTAAATACGTCATAATATCGACACTGATGTTAGAAGCACTGGGGGCTTTTTTTCTATCCCTCAAATTCGTTCCAATCTATGGAGTAGCTCAGGGTATTTGGTTTGGAATATTCCACTCTATATCAGCTTTTTGTAATGCAGGTTTTGATATAATAGGAACTAGTATGGAGCTATTTGTAAGTAGTCCAATAGTAAATATAACAATTGGGTTATTGGTAATAATCGGAGGATTAGGTTATACAGTATATATAGATATAACAACACAGAAGAGATTTAAAAGATGGTCTTTACATACCAAGCTTGTTATGATGGTTACAGGTATATTATTGGTATTGGGTTTCTTTGCGATAATGTTTTTAGAATACAACAACCCACAAACATTAGGAGAACTATCTTTTGGTGGTAAAATACTGGCTTCGATCTTTCAATCTATAGTACCGAGAACAGCTGGCTTTAATAGTATAGACATGGGAGCTATAACAAGCACAAGTGCATTTATTATAATCATATTGATGTTTATAGGAGGTTCACCAGGTTCAACAGCGGGTGGAATAAAAACAACTACAATAGGAGCTATCGTATTATCGATTATATCAGTGATACGAGGTAAAAAAGATGTAGAAATACTAAAAAGAAGAGTATCTACAGAGTTAGTGTTTAGAGCAATAGCAGTAACAGGAATTGCATTTAGTATAGTAATATTAGTTACTATGATATTAACAATAACAGAAGCAGGATCGTTCTTAGATATAGTATTCGAGACAGTATCTGCATTTGCGACAGTTGGACTAAGCAGAGGACTCACACCTGAGCTGACAGTAATAGGAAGATTAGTAATAACAGTAACTATGTTTATAGGAAGATTAGGACCATTGACAATGGCATTTGCATTTGCAAAGAAGAGAAATGAAAACAAGGGAGTATACAGATACGCAGAAGAAAGAATAATAGTTGGTTAGGAGTGTGATTAAATGAGACAATTTGTTGTCATAGGATGTGGAAGATTTGGCACAAGTGTAGCAGAGACACTTTACAGTTTAGGCTATGATGTATTAGCAATAGATAAAAGTGATGAAAGAATACAAGAGATATCAACAAAAGTTACACATGCAGTTCAAGCTGATGCTATAGATGAAAATACACTTAGAACACTAGGTATTAGAAATTTTGACGTTGCAGTAGTTACAATAGGATCAAATATTCAGGCTTCTATAATGGCTACATTGATAGCAAAAGAACTAGGTGTAAAGAACGTAATAGCAAAAGCTCAAAACGAGCTTCATGGTAGAGTATTAGAAAAAGCAGGAGCAGATAGAGTAGTATTCCCAGAGAGAGATATGGGTATGAGAGTAGCAAGAAATCTAGTTTCATCAAACATACTTGACTATATTGAATTTGCGCCAGATTATAGCATAGTAGAGATAAGTGCAATAGAGGAGTGGGAAGGAAAGACACTTCTAGATTTACAACTACCAATGAAATACGGTATAAATGTAATAGCTATAAAACATGGGCAAGACATAAATATACGTCCATATGCAGAGGACGTAATACAGAATGGTGATATATTAATAGTAATTGGAGATAATAAAGACCTTAAAAAAATAGAAAAAAATAGCTAGGTGTTTATAGATGGATAATATAATAAGTAGCCCAAATAATAAATTAATAAAACAAGTTAGAGCATTAAGTAAAAGAAAAGATAGATGGAAAGAGCAAAAATTTGTAGTAGATGGAATCCGTTCAGTAAGAGAAGCCATAATGAATTCTGCAGAAATAGATTTCTTACTCTACACAAAAGATATCAAAGATAAACAAGATGGCATAAAACTACTAGAGTTATGTATAGATAAACAATATAGAGCTTATATGGTAGATGATAAGCTGATGAATAATATTACAGAAACAGAGAACCCCCAAGGAATAATTGCAGTAGTTAATTTTGATATTAAGCAAAACGAAATAGAACTAAAACAAGATAATAACTTTATAGTAATATTAGATAGATTACAGGATCCAGGGAATATGGGGTCGATAATCAGAACAGCTGATGCATTGGGAGTAAATGCTATAATATTGACAAAAGGATGTGTCGATCTATACAACCCAAAAACAGTTAGATCGACAATGGGTTCAATATTTCATATTAATATTTCATATTATGAAGATAATAACAAACTAATAGAAAAATTAAAGCAAAAAAATATAAGTATTATGTCAACTGCCCTCGATGCTGATTATAGCTGCTATGATGTGAATTTGAAAAAAAACATAGCATTAATAATAGGAAATGAAGCGCAAGGCGTTAGTGATTATTTTTTAAATTCTTCAGATATTACAGTTAATATTCCTATGAAAGGCAAGGCAGAATCACTAAATGCGGCAATCGCATCTGGAATATTGATGTATGAGGTTTCAAGACAAAGAAATTAATTAAGGAAATAGATTTTAATAATTAGTTTACATATTGCTTGTAATTTACAATTCTTCGTGCTATAATTTACTTAAATAGTATTGAAGGGGTGTTTATCTTATGTTTGATGCTGAATTGTTTTGGAAATTGTTTAAATTAACTGGTTCGGTAAATGCCTATATACTTTACAAAAAATTAATGTCAAGCTAATACAATATATAAAAGCTATGAAGGAGAGAGTAGGTATTAGAATACTTTTAGAGAGAAAATGCAACTAGCTGGAAGCATTTTTAAGTCCTATAGTACTGAAGTTCACTCTGGAGCTACTTAGTTGAAATAATAGTAAACTTAGTCGGTAATTACCGTTACATTAAATGAGCGATACATCTTTATTGATGTGTTATTTGGGTGGTACCGCGGAGTAACCTTCGTCCCTGTATATTTATGCAGGAACGGAGGTTTTTTTATATTCAGATTATAAATTATTAAATACAACAAAATGAAAGGAGTAATCAAATGAAAGAGAAACTTAACGAAATAAAAAGTATAGCATTAAAAGAAATCAACGAAGCTTCTGATTTAGCACAAGTAGACGCTATAAGAGTTAAATATCTTGGAAAAAAAGGAGAACTTACACAAGTTCTTAGAGGTATGGGGAAGCTATCAAAAGAAGAAAGACCAGTAATAGGAGAGCTTGCAAATGTAGTTAGAAATGAAATAGAGACAGCTATAGTAGAGCTTAAAACAAGATTACAAGAAGCAGAGCTTGCTAAAAAGTTAGACAAAGAAACTATAGATATAACAATACCAAGCAAAGATGTTAAGCTTGGACATCGTCATCCACTTATGAAAACAAAAGAGGAGCTTGAAAATATATTTCTTAATATGGGATTTAGTGTAGTAGATGGCCCAGAGGTAGAGACTGTTTATAATAACTTTGATGCACTGAATGCACCGGAGAACCATCCATCAAGAGATATGACAGATACATTTTATATAACAGATAAAATACTACTCAGAACACAGACATCACCTGTTCAAATAAGAGTAATGAAGCAAGTGAAACCACCAATTAAAATAGTATCAGCAGGAAGGACATTTAGATCAGATGATGTAGATGATACGCACTCTCCAATGTTCCATCAGCTTGAGTGTTTAGTAGTTGACAAGAATGTTACATTAGCAAATTTAAAACATACAATAGATTTATTTATCAAAGAACTCTTTGGAGAAGGAATGAAAACAAGATTTAGGCCACATGATTTCCCATTTACAGAACCAAGTGCTGAGGTAGATGTATCATGTCATAAATGCAAAGGAGATGGCTGTGATTCATGTAATGGAACAGGCTGGAGTATGGAGCTTCTAGGTTGCGGGATGGTTCATCCAAACGTACTAGAAAACTGTGGTATAGATTCAAAAGAATATAGTGGGTTTGCTTTTGGTTTAGGTATAGATAGAATGACAATGGTTAAATATGGATTAAACGACATTAGACTAATATATGATAATGATATGAGATTTTTAGATCAATTTTAAACTAGGTAGATAAATAAATAACAACAGTAAAGGAGTGTTTTGAATGTTAGTACCAGTTTCATGGTTAAAAGATTATGTTGATATTAATATAGATGAAAAAGAACTAGCAGATAGACTTACAATGTCTGGTTCCCATGTAGATTCAATTATAAACAAAGACAAGGGAATAAAAAATGTAGTAGTAGGTCAAATAAAAAAGATTTGGCAACATCCAAATGCTGATAAGCTAGTAGTGACAACAGTTGATATAGGAAGTAAAGAAGTGCAGATAGTAACAGGAGCAAAAAATATATCAGAAGGTGACTATATCCCAGTATCATTAGTTGGAGCGAAATTAGCAGATGGAACAAAGATAAAAAAGGGTAAGCTAAGAGGAGAAGTATCTGAGGGTATGATGTGTTCACTGATAGAGCTAGGAAAAGATGAACAGTTATTACCAGAGAGTGAGAAGCTAGGCATACACATACTCAAAAAGCCTTATCCATTAGGAATAGATATCAATGAAGTAATTGACTTAGAAGGTTATGTAATAGAATTTGAGATAACACCTAATAGACCAGATTGTCTTAGTATAGTGGGGATGGCAAGAGAGACAGCTGCAACTTTAAATTCAGATATGAAACAAAGAGAGATAAAAATAGAAAAAGAAACAGGAGATATAAGTGAGTATTTAGATGGAGTAGAGATAGAAGATAAAGAGCTTTGTAGAAGATACTATGCAAAAGTAGTAAAGAACGTAAAAATAGAGCCATCACCACAATGGATGCAAAACAGATTGATGGACTGTGGTATGAGACCAATAAACAATATAGTAGATATAACAAACTATGTAATGCTTGAATATGGTCAACCATTACACGCATTTGATGCAAGGATGATAGATAACAAAAAAATAATAGTGCGTAGAGCAAATATTGATGAAAAGATAACAACACTTGACTCAGTAGAGAGAAAATTAAATGATTCAATGTTGGTAATAGCTGATGAAAATAAGGCTATAGCTTTAGCTGGGGTTATGGGAGGAGAAAATAGCGAAATAGTAGAAGATACAAATGCTATAATAATAGAATCAGCAAACTTCAATGGTAGAAACGTAAGACTTACAGCTAAAGAAGTAGGACTAAGAACAGAGGCATCATCGAAATACGAAAAAGATTTAGATCCAGGTTTATCAGAAATAGCTGCATTAAGAGTTTGTCAGCTT
Source organism: Clostridiaceae bacterium M8S5 (assembly GCA_029227815.1). Lineage (GTDB taxonomy): Bacteria > Bacillota > Clostridia > Tissierellales > MCWD3 > Abyssisolibacter. The sequence continues at coordinate 1,383,291 of CP118523.1, forward strand.
ATAGAGATGCTAGGGGCAGGAGAAGTAGTAAAAGGATACTATGACGAAAGAGACAAAGACTATCAAGATAAGGTAGTTACCCTAAACCCAGCTAATGCAAATAAACTTTTAGGTTCAGATATACCTACAGAAAAAATGGTAGAAATATTAAACAAGCTAGAACTAAGAGCAGAGTTAAAAGATGGGATAATAAACACAGTAGTTCCTACATTTAGACAGGATATAAATATAGAGACAGATTTAATAGAAGAGGTTGGTAGAATATACGGTTTCCACAATATAGAGCCAAAACCACTACTTGGTGCATTGACAAAAGGGGATAAATCAACACTAAGAAACATAGAAGACGTAATAAAAGATGTACTAACAGGAGCTGGACTAAACGAGATCACAACATATTCATTCATAAGTCCAAAAGCTTATGACAAGATATGTCTTCCAGAGCATAGTATGAAGAGAAAAAGCGTTAAGCTGTTGAATCCACTTGGAGAAGACTATAGTGTAATGAGAACTACACTAATACCAAACTCATTAGAGGTGCTATCTAAAAACTACAAACATGGAGTAGAAAAAGCATATGTTTATGAGGTAGGAAAGATATTTATACAAAAAGGCGAAGTAGCAAGCTTACCATATGAGGCTTCAACGGTTACAATAGGCATGTATAAAGATGTGGATTTCTACAAGCTTAAAGCAGTGGTAGAGTTAGTATTAGAGAGATTAGGCATCAAGGACTATGAATATGAACCAGAGAAACAACACAAATCATTCCATCCAGGAAGAACAGGTAGTATAGTAAAGGGAAATCACGTATTAGGTATACTTGGAGAGATTCATCCAAGCGTATTAAAGAACTATGGCATGAAAGAAAGAGCATATGTTGCAGAGCTAGATATAGAGATGTTAGCGCTACTAAGTAATATGAAGAAAAAATATACACCATTACCTAAATACCCTGCGATTTCAAGAGATATTGCTGTAGTAGTTAGTGATGATGTATTAGTAAAAGACATAGAAAAAGTAATCAATAATAATGGTGGTAAGCTAGTAGAGAGTGTAGCTTTATTTGATATTTACAAAGGCTCGCAGATACCAGAGGACAAGAAAAGCGTTGCGTATTCAATAAAGTACAGATCATACGAAAAGACACTGACAGATGATGATATAGCAAAAGTTCATCAAAAGATACTAGACTCACTTGAGAGAGAGCTTGGTGCTAGTCAAAGATAATAAATAAAATTATAAAAAATAATCAATTTGTATTTAAATTGGTGTTATTGTTTTTTAAAAATACAGTAATAATTTCAGGATAATTGAGCTACGCTTATATGCGTGGCTCTTTTTTATGAATAAGTAAGACTTTAAGTGAATAATATGAAACAAATGAAAACTTGGGGGGAATTATGAAATTAAAACGGATGTTAACTTTGATTTGTCAGGCATTTACTATTGTAACGTTATTTAGTGGAATTATAAATTTGATAATAGGTAATACAACAGATACACATCTACACATAATCAATCGCTTTATGGTATGTGTAATATGTATATCATCACTATCAGTGTTTATATGGCTTAGGGATAAAACAAAATTTGCCACACTGATACACTATGTAGGTACTTTAATGATTATTCTGTTTTATGTTTGGCTAAACAGTTTTATTGAGGAATTAGGAAAAACAGCTTATAGAGACATTTTCTTAAATTATACAGGTATATATATTGTATTTAGCTTCTATGAAGTTATTAAAAGTAAAATAGTAAATAAACAAGCTAAACATAAATAAAAAATGTATATGGAACTAAATAAAAGCACTGCTTTAAAATAGTGTGTTTTTGTATATAAAGTGAGATATTTGCAGTTTTTTGTTGAATCGATATTATAATAAATGTATAATTTATATAACATTATTTTTTTGGTAAGAGGTATATATTAAAAAATTCTGTGTGGCGATACTTAATAAGAGTAAAAGGAGCGATAAACATATGATAAGAGATTATAAGCAATCAGATATAGAAGAGATAATAAGATTATATACATTAGAATATTTAGCGATGCCAGAGGAAATAGAAAGTCTAGAGAGAGCTACAAAGATTTTAGTATATGAAGATAATGGGATACAAGGATTCATTCGTTTAGCTAGGAGTGGTACTTATTGCTACGTAGAAATGGGGATTGCATCTAACGAACAAATAAAACCAGTGGGTTTAGCACTTTGGGAAGAAGCAAATAAGTTTTTAGTTGAGAATTCAGTAGATTTTATAGAAATATATCATGTAAAAGACAACTTGAATTGGCAAGAATTATTTGATGAAATAGGGTTTGAATATTGGTATTCGATAAATCGTTTTGAATATAAGGGTGATAAATTTAAAGAACCAGAAATATATGTACAAAAGTATGAAGATAGCTACTATGAAGATAAAATCAGACTCGAAAGCGAAGCGTTTACAGCACTAAGAAAAGAAAACGATATAAAGCCATACAACTGGTATTTAAGTGCTAGCAAAGAAGCATTAGAAAGTAGTAGAAAAGAAACACTACAAGAAAAAGAGTACATTTACTTATTCTTAGAAAATGAAAAGATTGTTGGTGTTTCTATGGTTAAAAACGCAGAAATAGAGCTGTTTTTTGTAAGTCTAGAATACCAAGGTAAAGGTTATGGTAGAAAGATATTAGAATATACAGTAAATAGAGGATTAGAACAAAACGAAGATGGAGTTTACTTAAATGCATTGCAAAGTAATGAAAAAGCACAAAATATATATAGGCGACTGGGTTTTAGAGTCATACAATCTCAAGATGCTAGAAGACTAGCAAGGTAAAATATAGAAGTATTTTATGATTTTTAGTTCCATAGAAACCATAAATAAAAATATAAAGAGATAGTACAATGCTATCTTTTTTAATTATAAATATACGCAGTACTACTTTAAAATATCAACATTTTCATAAGAATCTACAATAAAACTATACATAAGCAAGCTAAATGTTATATAATTATAAATATAACTAGATATGCAGGAAAAGTATGTATATTGCAAGAAATATATGAATAATGCTGTGATAAAATAAACATTTTATCTTTTGAAAGAGAGGTTTTGATATGACTGATAAAAATAAAGTCATAGTTAGAATAAATGGACAAGACTATACAGTCATCGGGAAAGAATCAGAAGACTATATTCATTTGATTGCGGAGTATGTAGATTCGATTATGAAAGAGATAATTTCCCAAAATTCTAAGTTACGCCAGTCTATGGCTGGAGTATTAACTGCATTTACTATAGCTGATAAGCTTTATAAAAATGATAAAGAACTTGAAGAGTTAAAAAAAGAGATTAAAGTACCGTTGAATGAGCTTGACTCTGCAAAAAAACAACTAGAATATAATAGTGAAGAAATCACAAAACTAATAGAGCAAAACAAATATTACATACAAAGTAGTGATGATTTAAAAAAAGAAAACGATAAATATCAAAAGAAATGCAAACAACAAGACGAAACTATTAAATTAAAAGAAGCTGAGCTTGAGAGTTGTCATGAGAAAATAAACCAGCTTCAAAATAAGCTATTTGAAAATCACGTTGAAATGCTACAAACAAAAAAAGAACTTGAAGAATTCAAAAAGCTATATGAATAAAGAGGTTTGCGGTAGGCTTGGGAGGAAAACATGAAAAGAGACATAGAAATATTAGCACCAGTTGGAAGCATGGAATCACTGTATGCAGCAGTCAAAAACGGAGCTAATGCAGTATATTTGGGTGGCAAACTATTCAATGCACGTCAGTATGCATCAAACTTTAACAACGAAGAGATGAAGACTGCAGTCGAGTTAGCTCATCTATGTGGAGTTAGAGTGTATGTGACTTTAAATATACTACTAAACAATGAGGAACTAAAACAAGCGATAGATTATATAATATTCCTTTATAATATAGACGTTGATGCTATTATAGTTCAAGATATGGGGCTAGTTAAGATAGTACAAATAGTATTGCCAGATTTTGAGTTACATGCAAGCACTCAGATGACCATAAATAACTATAGAGGTGTACAATTTTTAGAAGACTGTGGATTTAAAAGAGTAGTATTAGCTAGAGAAGTAGAGTTTGATGATATAAAAGATATCAAATCCAAAACTCATCTAGAGCTAGAGGGTTTTATTCATGGTGCTCTTTGTGTTTCTTATTCAGGGCAGTGTCTTATGAGTAGCCTTATAGGGCAGAGAAGTGGTAATAGAGGAAGGTGTGCACAGCCATGTAGAATGACATATTCACTAGTAGACTTAGAAAGTGGAGAGTACATAAACGAAAGCTTAATAAATAAATACATATTGAGTTTAAAGGACCTTATGACAATAGAGCAAATAAGACAAATAGTAGATTCAGGGCTTATGTCATTAAAAATAGAAGGAAGAATGAAAAGGCCAGAGTATGTTGCGACTATTGTATCAAAATATAGAAAAGCACTAGATAGAGTATCGAATAAAGGATTAGAAAATATAACATCCCAAGATATCAAAGAAATGAAGCAAGCATTTAACAGAGGCTTCACAAAGGGATTTATATTAGGTGAAAAATCTCCAAATATGGTATCACTAGATAGAGCAAATAATAAAGGTATATATCTTGGTATCGTCACAAGAGTAAAAAAGGATAGATATATAACCATAAAATTAGATGAAGATTTACACAAGGGAGACGGTATACAGTTTGTAGATGAAGGAATGGAAAGCAAAGGAATGAAAATCAATAAGATAACTGTAGGTGGAAAAGTAACAGATCATGCAAAAAGAGGTAAATCGGTCGATATTCCTTATATATCAGGTGTGTATGCCTCATCAAAAGTTATGAAAACTTCTGATTATCTTCTAAATCAAAAAGCAGCAGATACTTATAAAGATATTAAAACCAATAAAACAAAATCACTCAATCTATTCATAAAACTCAAAAAAGGAGAAACCCCGGTACTAACAGCATGTGATGATAATAATAACTATGTACAAGTAAATAGTGACTATATAATAGAAGAAGCAAGAAAAAAACCAACTACAGCTGATATTATAAATAAACAGCTAAGTAAAGCAGGAAATAGTATATTTACCATAGATGAAATAAACATAGATATGGATGATAACATAATAGTACCTGTTAGTAAGCTCAATCAACTTAGAAGGGAAGCTATAGAAAAATTAGAAAATATAAATGCTAACTTTAATAAAAGAAAAATCATAAATGTAAGTAAAATCAATAAAGAAGAACTTCTAAAGCTAAAAAATAACGATAAAAAAAGTAGTAAAAAACTTTCAATTTCAGTAAATACATTATTACAATTAAAACAGTTAGATTTAACTAAAGTTGATAGGTTGTATGTTAGATATTTTGATGGATTAGATGAATATTTGATGGAGCATATAAAAGATATAGAAGTTTATATAAGAACTGATAGAATCATATCAAACAATCAGATAGACTCTGTAGTTGATAAAATAACAAAAATTAAAAACATAGATGGTATTTGTGTATCAAATTATGGGATGCTTAATGCCTTAAAAAATACAGATTATATATTACACATAGACGAGGGCTTTAATATTTTCAATAACTATTCAATCGATTATCTAAGTAACTATAGAGCAAATAGCTTTACATATTCGCTAGAACTTTCATTAGAGCAAATCAAAGAAATGTCAAACCATACAATTAGCTGTAGCGAATCAGTAGTGTATGGCTATTATCAGACTATGATAACAAAATATTGCCCTATTTCTAAAGTCATAAAATGTACAGATTGTAATCAGTGTACAGGTAAAAAACTAGGGCTTAAAGATAGAATAGGAAAGATATTCCCATTTAGGAGAAATGGTGATTATACAATAATATATAATAGCGAACCATTGATGATGTTAGAGTATTTACATGAATTTAAAAATATGAATGTAGATTATCTTAGATTGGATTTTACAATAGAAGATAGTGGTATTAGAGAAATACAGACAGTGTATTACGACTATCTAAATAGTTTTTGTGATAAACAGGAAGTAAAAGAATTCGTTAAAGAGTTTAAAAAGAAGACGCAAATTACAAAAGGACATTATTATAGAGGTGTATTATAAGGAGAAAGAAAAATGAATGAGAGAGCATTAAGAGTATTAGAATATCAGAAGATAATTTCTATGCTAGAGGATAAAGCTGCTTCAAGCATAGGTAAAGAGATGGTAAAAGAATTAAAACCATCATCTGAATACGAAATTGTTAAAACAATGCAACAAGAAACTAATGAAGCAATGAATGTACTTTTAAAAAGAGGAACTCCGCCATTAGGAGGAGTAAGAGACATAAATAATCAGCTTAGGAGAGCCAAAATAGGCGCAGTATTATCACCAAAGGGATTGATATATACAGCCGATTTACTCAGAGCAGCTAGGAGAGTAAAGTCATTTATCAGCAATGATAAAGGGGATAAAAGAAGTCATTATCAATTAATAGAGAGTTTAATTGAGCAGTTACACGAATACAAGGATATTGAGGATAGTATATATAATGCAATAATTTCAGAAGAAGAAATATCAGATAATGCGAGTAATAAACTTAGATCATTGAGAAGAAAAATAGAGCTTAAAAAGCAGTCAATAAGAAGTAAACTATCATCAATAATAAATTCAACCCAAAACAAAAAATACTTGCAAGATAGCCTAGTAACAATGAGGAATGATAGATTTGTTGTACCAGTAAAACAAGAATACAGGTCACAGTTTGGTGGGATGATACACGATCAATCATCGAGTGGAGCAACATTGTTTGTAGAGCCTATGGTAATAGTGAATATGAACAATGAATTAAATAAACTAAAATTAGATGAAGAAGAAGAAATAAAAAGAATACTTAGTGAGCTATCGGCTATGGTGTCAGAAATAGTTGACCAATTACACAAGAACATGAAGATACTTGCTAAGATAGATTTTATATTTGCAAAAGGGCATCTAGCAATAGACATGGATGGAGTAAATCCTAAATTAAACAAAGACGGTTATGTGTCAATGAAAAAAGCAAGACATCCATTGATTGACAAAAAAGAAGTAGTGCCTATAGACATTTATGTAGGCAAAGAGTTTACTTCATTAGTGATAACAGGGCCAAATACAGGTGGTAAAACAGTAACATTAAAGACAATAGGTTTAATGACACTTATGGCTCAAGCAGGTTTACACTTACCAGTAGCATCGGGTAGTACAATAAATGTGTTTGAAGATGTATTTGCAGATATAGGAGATGAACAAAGTATAGAGCAAAGCTTAAGTACATTTTCAGCGCATATGACAAACATAATAGACATACTTAAACATGTTAAGCATAACTGCTTGGTGTTATTTGATGAACTAGGAGCAGGAACTGATCCAGTTGAAGGTGCAGCATTAGCGATATCTATACTAGAGCATCTAAATAAAAGAGATATAAGAACAGTAGCAACCACTCACTATAGTGAATTAAAGCTTTATGCTTTAAGCAATGATAAAGTACAGAACGCAGCTGTTGAGTTTAATGTAGAGACACTAAGTCCTACATATAAGCTATTAATAGGGGTTGCAGGTAAATCAAATGCATTTGAAATTAGTAAAAGACTGGGACTACCAGATTTCATAATAGATGGCGCTAAAGGCCAGATATCAGGAGAAAATATACAATTTGAAGATATCCTATCAGATATAGAGAAGGATAGAGTAAAGGCACTAAAAAACAGAGAAGAATCACAAATGCTAAAAGAAGAAGTAAGACAGCTAAAAGAAGAGCTTATAAATCAAAAAGAGAAAATTACTAAGATTAAGAGAGATGCTCAAAAAAATGCAAAAGTAGAAGCTAGAAAAATACTAGCTGAGGCAAAAGAAGAAGCAGAGAGTATTATAAAAGGAATACAAAAAATATCAACTGATATAGAAAAAGAACATAGAAAGAAATTACAAGAGTCAAAAGATAAGCTTAAAACTAAGATTGATAAAATAAATTCGCAGCTTACAGAGGATGTGCTTAATGTACCAAACTACAAGCCACCAAAGAGTTTATCTATTGGAGATACAGTTAAAGTTGTAAATCTGAATCAGATAGGTACAGTTATTGAGCTTCCTGACGAGAGTGGAAATGTGTTAGTACAGGTAGGGATAATGAAAGTAAAAATAAATCTTTCAAATCTCCAACTTGCAAAAAACGAAGAAAACAAGGATATAGTAAAATCAACTAAGAAATTCATAAAGAGTAAAACCAGAGGAGTAAAAATGAATATAGATATCCGAGGAAAAACCATAGAGGAAGCTATGTTAGATGTAGATAAGTATTTAGATGATGCATATATATCCAATTTAGGTATGGTAACAATAATACATGGAAAAGGAACAGGAGCATTAAGACAAGGGATTAGACAACTGTTAAAAAGCCATAAACATGTGAAAACCTATAAACAAGGTGCGTTTAGCGAGGGTGGAACAGGAGTTACAGTAGTCGAGCTGAATTAGCGAAAGGAGACAGAAAAAGTATGATACTTGTTAGTGCATGTTTAGTTGGGCTAGATTGCAGATATAATTGTGAAAGTGTTATAATAGAAGATATAGCAAAGCTTATAAAAGAAGGAAAGGCAATACCAGTTTGTCCAGAGCAATTAGGAGGGCTAACAACACCAAGAAATCCATCTGAAATAGTAGTCGAGGATGGTACAATAACAGTAAAAGACTGTAAAGGAAACGATGTAACAAAGGAATTTGTAAAAGGGGCTAAAGAGACGCTGAAAATAGCTAAGCTTGCAAATGTAAAAAATGCAATACTAAAGCAAAGAAGCCCATCGTGTGGTAATGGTTTAATCTATGATGGCACATTTAGTGGTAATATAATAGAGGGAAATGGATTAACAGCTAAACTATTGTCAGAAAATCATATAAGTGTTTATGATGAAGAAAATTATACAGATTTATTAAGGTACAAAGAATAAGAAAGAATAGGGGGACGAAATGTGAAAAAAATAATGATAGTAGCAATGATCATAATATTATCAATGTCACTGATGATAGGGTGTTCAAAAGAGGATGAAACAAGTGATGCTAACAAAAACAACGATGTAAACAAAATAAAGGATAATGAGGATAAGAACAATAGTCCTGAAGAGGGCAAAGAATCTACAGATAATACAGATATAGATTATGTATTATTTTTAAAAGAAAAAGGATATCCTAATATAGTAAGCCAGACAATGTCAATAAAGAGTAATGATGAAAGATTAAAAACTAAAACTATAAAAGAAATAGCACTTCAGCATCTAATAGATTTTGGAGAATTTAACGGTTTAGTATCACCAATACCTAGTGGTACAAAACTACTTGGCCTAAAGATAGATGGTAACAAAGCAATAGTTGATTTTTCAAAAGAGTTTCAAGACAATATGAAGGGTGATGTATACAATACAATGTTATCCTTAGCAGGTGTTATTAACACGTTGACAGTAGCAGAAGACATAGAAAAAGTAGTATTTACTATAAATGGGCAAACAATAAACAACTTAAATGGGGTAGATATGACAAAAGAATTTGAATACAATGTGGACTTTTTTCCAGACAAGTAATAGGTAAAAAGGAATCTTGAAAGAATAGTTAATATGTGATATACTCATAAAATAATATATAAATTCAATGAAGAGAACAGTAGAATATAAGTAGTTTCTAAGCGAGTTGAGGATGGTGAAAGCTCAATAAAATCTTACATTTGAAAAGAATCTCTAAGAAGCATACTGGAAATAAAGTATAGTATGACGTTGATTGCGTTAAAATTATTGAGTGGATAATATTATTCTAAAAGGATAGTATATCAAATAGAGTGGTAACGCGGGCAAGCTCTCGTCTCTTGTTTTATTTATTAATACAGAGATGAGAGCTTTTGTATTTTTATATTACCGTAAAATAATAATTGGAGGAATAAGAATGATTGATTTTAAAAAACATTTACTAGAGGCTTTACAAAATGAAGTTAAAGAAATGAGTATAGAAGAATTAGAAAAACTAGTAGAAGTGCCACCAAATTACGATATGGGGGATTATGCATTTCCTTGCTTTAAATTAGCTAAGATATTTAGAAAAGCACCTAATATAATAGCAGAAGAATTAGCGAAGAAGTTAGAAGCAAACGAATATTTTGAGAAAATACAAAATTTAAGTGGTTACGTTAACTTTTTTGTTAATAAAAAGCTATTTGTAGAGAGTGTGCTTAAAGAGATTTGCAAGAAACAAGATAAATTTGGTGCTACAGATATAGGGAAAGGAAAAAATGTTATAGTTGAGTTTTCATCAGTAAATATAGCAAAACCTTTCCATATAGGGCATATTAGAAGTACAGTAATAGGAAACTCATTATTCAAAATATATAAATTTTTAGGATTTAATGCAATAAGTATAAACCATCTAGGAGACTACGGAACGCAATTTGGAAAATTAATAGTAGCATATAAAAAGTGGGGCAATAAAGAAGCTATAGAAGCTAATCCAATTAAAGAACTATTAAAAATATATGTTAAATTCCATGATGAAGCAGAAAGTCATCCAGAACTAGAAGATGAAGCTAGAGCATGGTTTAAAAAGCTAGAAGACAATGATGAAGAAGCATTTGAATTATGGACATGGTTTAGAGATATAAGCTTAAAAGAGTTTAGTAAAGTTTATGGTATGCTTGATATAGAATTTGATTCATATGCAGGAGAAAGCTTCTATTCAGATAAAATGCCACAAATTATAGAAGAATTAAACGAAAAAGAATTATTACAGGATTCAAAAGGAGCTAAAATAGTTGATTTAGAGGAATATGATATGCCACCAGCGTTGATCACAAAAAGTGATGGATCAACATTGTATATGACTAGAGATATAGCGGCAGCAAAATATAGAAAAGATACTTATGATTTTTATAAGAATATTTATGTAGTTGGAGCAACTCAAGCACTACATTTTAGGCAATGGATTAAAGTAATAGAGTTAATGGGCCATGAATGGGCAAATGATTGCATACATGTACCATTTGGAACAGTTAGTTTAGAAGAAGGAACAATGTCAACAAGAAAAGGAAGAGTTGTTTTTCTAGAAGAAGTACTGACAAAAGCAGTAGAAAAAACAAAAGAGATTATAACAACTAAAAATCCAAATCTAGAAAACAAAGAAGAAGTAGCAAAACAAGTTGGTATCGGGGCAATAATGTTCCAAGAGCTTTCAAACAATAGAATAAAAGATTATACATTTTCATGGGATAGAACACTTACATTTGAAGGCGAAACAGGTCCTTATGTACAATATGCTCATGCCAGAGCAAATAGCTTGATAGAAAAAGCTGGAATCAAGGTAGATGAAAATGTAGATTTTTCTTTGATTACAAATGAAGAGTCATTACATTTAATTAAAGAACTTGAAGGTTTCAAAAAAGTTGTTATAGATGCTATGCATAAAAATGAACCTTCACTAGTAACAAGACATACGGTTGATATAGCACAAGCTTTTAATAGATTCTATAACAGCTGTCATATAAATGTAGAAGATTTAGAGCTTAAAAAAGCACGATTATTATTAGTTTACTGCACAAAAACTGTAATAAAGACAGCGTTATCGTTATTAGGTATAAAAGCACCAGATAAAATGTAAAAAAATTAATATTAAACCTAAATTATTCACAGAAAAATAATAACTATATTGCATCTTTCTAATTACAATATATCCATCACTTTTTCACCGTACACCCAGTACGCTTTCAAAATCGCTGAAATACTGTAATTTAGAAAACTACAGCATATTTATCAATGTTCCATGAGTAATTTAGGTTAAAATAAAAGACATCATTGATTGTTAAAATGATGTCTTTTATAATGCAAAAAAACTACTAAAAATCTATATGATTAGAATATCATGCTATATTATCCTATGTTACAAATAATTAAAATTTGTCGATAGTTATAAAAAATTGTTGACTTGGATATCACTATATTATATAATGTGGCTCGTGTTGTTTTTAAGGAGGGAAAAAAATGGATAAAAAAGTTATTGTTAGCATGACAATAATATTTATTTTAGTTAGCAATAGTGTTTTCGCTAGAAGCAACATGAACTATGATAACGAAAGCCAAGTTATAGCATTAGCGACATTAGAAACAACTACTAAAATAAATACTATAGATACAGTTATAGTACCAAATATTATGAATAAAATTGAATTGTCAAACTATATTAAGTTAAGAGCTAGATTTAATGATGAAAATACTAGATTTCTGATAGATTTATGTGAAGATAAGAATTTGAATATTTTCACAATAATGGCTGTAATGAAAGTAGAGAGTGATTTTCGTCATAAGGTTGTAGGTCGTTCAGGAGAAATTGGAATAGGTCAACTTATGGACGATACAGCTAGATTGACAGCCAAGAGATTAAATATAGATTACAAACGTGAATACCTTTATGATGTGAGGTACAATGTAAACATATTTACAGAACATTTAAAATATCTAGAGAATAAATATGATAATGACATTCATAAAATGCTAACAGCATACAATAGAGGCAGAGGTGGTTTACGCAAGCATATGGCATCAAGAGCTGGCGAAAAAAGACCACAAGAGAGCTCATATTCAAGAAAAGTCGTTAAATTTATAAATGTCTACAGTAACGAATTTAAAACTATTTCTCAAAAAACTAATGAATAACATTAAAACCTGCAAATATGAAATTGCAGGTTTTTTTATAAGAAATGAAGTGAATAAGAAAGTAGCATCGTCTAAAATATAGAGAGCAAACTTAAGGAGGTTTGATATGGAAAAAAAACGAATAGGAATCATAACATTAGCAATAACTTTTATAGTAGTTGGGGTAACATACTTAATATATCAGTTTGTAGATTTCAATATCAATAATGTACTGAATATAATATGGCCTTGTATTATTATACTGTTAGGTATTGAGATACTGTTTACAAAAGCTATAACAGACAGAAGAAAAAAGGATATAAAATATGTTTACAGTAAATCAAGTATATTCATAATAATAGTAATGATTTTTATACTGAAAGTACTTAGTTATGCAGAGGGTGATTTTGGGAATATCATGTTTATAAGTAATTATTCAAAATATCATTCAGAATACACGAAAGAATATAAAATACCATTAAATAACCAACAAAAATTAGAGCTAGATAATGAATACGGAGAGGTGTATATAAAAAAAGGAGATGTAGACAAAATTAATATTGAAGCAAAAATAACAATAAAAAATAATGATGAAGAATACGCAGATAAACTTGCCGCTGAATTAATACGAGTAAAAGAATACGACACATCAATAGATATAAAATCTGGCAAAACAAGCTATAACAAAAGATTAATAAAGAGTATTTCTATAGATTACGATATAACATTACCTAAAGATATTAAACTGGATGTAGTAAATGGATTTGGGGACGTAGAAATAAAGCAAGTGAAAGCTGGTATAAAAGTAACAAATAGGCATGGAGATATATGTCTTACCGATACCAATGAAATAGAAGCAATAAGTTCTCACGGTGATATGACAGTAAATAATGTAAATGGAGATGTTAAACTAAATAATAGACATGGAAAAATAAAAGTTTTCAATATACAAGGTAATGCTGATATAGATAGTGAACATAGCGAAATTGACTTAGAAAATATAGAAAGAGATGTTAAATTAAGAGCTTCATTTAGAGAAATCAAAATAAAGAACATAAAAGGGAAAGTTAATGTAAACTCAAGTCATTCACGAATAGAAGCAGATGAAGTATTAAAAGGTATGTATGTAGAAAATGAACATGGAAATATAGAGATAAAAAATGTTAAAGAGAGATGCGATATAAGAAACCGTCATGGGCATATAGATATTGACCTCGAAGATAAAGCCAATGACACTATAAAAATAACAAATGAGCATGGAGATGTGAACTTAAAACTCAATGAAGAACAAGGTGGAGAATTTGATATATTTACAGAGTATGGTACTATAAAAGATGTAGCAGATTCATTTGAGTTAAATGACCTAATTAAAGTTGATAAGAATATTCACAAATTGAAGACAAAAATAAACAATGATAAAGGTAAATTTAACATAAGAGTTAGACATGGAGATATTAATTTGACTAAATAACGTAATTATTGGAGGAATGATTCTTGAATGAAGTAGAAATTTTGAAACGGATCAAGGATGGATTTCATGAAGAATTTAAAAATATAGTCGACTTATATAAAGATAGGATTTTTTCTATGGCATATAGCTATACCAAAGACTACGTAGAAGCTCAAGATTTAACCCAAGAGATATTTATAAAAGTATATAAAGGTTTAAACAAATTTAAATTTGACAGTAAATTTTCTACATGGTTGTATAAAGTAGCTACTAATGTATGTATAGATTGGTCAAAGAAAAAACGCCCTAAAATAGTAAATGATTCACACAAAGCACTGTCTAAAGTTAAAGATGATAAAATATCACCTCAGGATAGTATTTTGTTGGACGAAAAAAACATAGAACTACATGAAGCAATAAGCGAGTTGCCAGACAAATACAAAAGTGTGATAAACCTTTATCATTTTAACAATATAAGTTATATCCAAATATCAGAAGTACTAGATATACCAGTTAAAACAGTGGAAACAAGACTGTATAGAGCTAGAAGAAAACTGAGAGAAATCCTTAACAAAAGCAAAAATGGAGGTGATAGTATTGAAATGTGATGATTTTTCAAATAAGATGTTTGAATTATATAATAGTAATAAAGATGAAGAAAAAAAGAAGTTATTAGAGCATTTAGCTCACTGTGATGACTGTAATAGAGAATTTAATGAAATGGAAGAAGTATTTGAATCATTATCAAATTTACAACTACTAAGTCCACCATCTGATTTAACCAATAATATCATGAACGAGATTAGTAAAATAAATGAAAAATCGAAGAGATATAAAAGAAAAGCTTATAGATTATGGGGATCTAGTTTGGTTGCTGCTGGTATATTAATATCGATAGTTAATATTTCATTTGCAGATACGACTATAGAAAGTAGTGTAAATAACATTATAAGCAAAAAGTACTCAATAACAAGATCCATCAATAAAAAACTTAATACAATAGTTGAGTTTATTACAGATTTAGATTTTTTAAATATATTTGATAATTAAAATGGAGGTAAAACATATATGAAATGTAGTAATCACAAAAACAAAGATGCACAATGTAGGTGCTTAGATTGTGGTAAATTAATTTGTGAAGAATGTTCTATAAAATATAACGGTAAAATAATATGCAAAGATTGCTATGAAGATATTAGTAGTACAGATGCTAAAGTAGAACTACAGAAAAAAGAAATTAGAGAACAAGAATATATTATTAGAGTGCATTGCAATCCATTCTTAACATTTATAACTTCATTAATACCAGGAGCAGCTCAGATGTATATGGGATTGATGCATAGAGGGATACAGCTTCTCACAGCATTTATAGTTTCTATAATACTTATGGCAGAAGTTTTACCATCAGTTTTTGTAGCTGCAACTTTTATCGTATGGTTTTATAGTTTCTTTGACGCTCATCAGATTAAGAAAAAAATAAGAAGTGGTATAAAAGTAAAAGATGAGTACGTAGTAGACATAGATATAGATTTTATAAAAGGAATAAGTAATAAGAAATTAGGTATAGGATTGTTAATATTCGGAGGATATATACTACTAAAGAATTTACTTAAAGCATCTACACGATTTTTAGGAATGAACCTTTATTATAATGTTTCAAGCACAATAGAAAGATTAATAATACCTGTAGGATTAATAGTAATAGGCGTAATATTCCTAAATAGATCTAGAACCGATTAAGGTAAGAAGATAGAGAATGTCTAATAAATGATATTCTCTATTTTTTTATCTTGTATTATTACTAATAGTAGAATAACGGCACGCAAGTTTTACTAGGAAATTCAATGTACAGTACATAAGTGAGCAACGGAGATTTTGGAGCAACGCAAAAAAATTGGGCTTTTGTCTACAGTCTGTCCTATTGTTAAAACAATAGTCCTTGTGTTTGTACAATAAGTATTGTATTAACAGTTGATTAAATGATACAATATATTTGCACACTGTGTATGAGTTCAGTAAAGTACAGGAGGAAGTATGTTAGAGGAAAGAATAGAGAACCTAGTATTAAATTCAGTAATAGGTGATTGTATAAATTTCAAAAAAAATAAAAAGTATAACCAATATACTTTTTATCATAGAGGACAGCTTTGTATGTCGTATATATCACAACAAATGATTATTATGATTAAATCCCTAATACCTTCATTAAAAGAGATTAGTGTTAACTGTGATATTACAAGATTGGGAAAAGAGCTTGATCTATGGCAGGAATACAAGATATCCTCAAATAAAAGCTTAAACTTAAGTAATGCCGACATATATTGGAAAGAGTATGATGATAGTTTAACTTCAAGAATACTGCCAATAATTATAGTCAATAATGACTTTAAAGTAATTACAGATGAAATAATCAAAGTAGCCTTTAAAACAACAGGAAATATAGAAAATTTAATAGAGACGATAGCATTAGCAAGAATATATTATAATATAGTGAATGATTTAGACATAAATTATGACACAATTATAAAAGAAATAAAACAAGATATCATTAATATATCAGTCAAAGATATAATAGAAAATATAGAGTTTAAATTTAGCTTAAAAACCTACAACGGAAAATACATCATAGACTTTGAAAGATGTAGGATTGAAATGCTTAATATGTTAAATAGCATTAATAGTAATAGATTTAGTGTATTTAGAGAGAGTCTAAATATTATAAAAGATAAAGTAAACACGTATGAGAGTGTAGAAGCTACATTTACAAATTATTTAATAGTGAGTGGGTTTAGCAATAAAAAAATACAGTTAGACTTCATAAATAAGAGTTTCATAAAAAACTTGATTTCATATTTGATAAAGCTAAGAAAGGGTAGAATTAGTCCAGAGCAACTAGAAATAAAGAATCATTCATATCCTAATGTTTTTAAATTTAATAAAGGAAATGAGTTTTATCATACTTTGCTTAATAGGTGTAAAGTGATTGGTAAAAAAGATGATGATAATGAAATAAAAATGTTAATTCAGAATAAATCAGCTATTTATGGTTTTAAAAAGGCTAAAATATAAATACTCGGGATAGTAATAACTTTAGCCCGAGTATTTTACATAAGCAATAGTTTTATATTTTTATTTCTTCACTATGTTCTTTAATACAAGACATCATAGAAGAAAACTCTGATATAAGCTTATTAAAAGAAGCTACGTCTTCCTTAGAAATATTATAATGTAAAAACAAATCATCAAAAGACTTAACATTATTTGAGAGTTTAGTAGTCAGATCTATAAAATCGCCAAAGTTTTTACTATTAGAAGCATTTATAAATTGATTTATATCAACAATAATAGAATTTACAATTTCTTCTTCAGTATCAAACGTTCCAGCTTCAACAACATAGGGTTTAATTCTTTCAAGAAAATAAGTATTATCATCATTTAAATGATAAAAATAAGTTAATTTCATATTGTTTTTTAGTTTATACTTAATCAAGAACATAACACCTTCAATATTAATAACAGTACATCCAATATTTCTTAGTTTATCAAGGCATGCTTGATGTTTTAATTGTCTCACAGTCATAAGAGCCATTTCAATTCCTCCTTTGTTCTATTATATTTATACCCAAAAACTATATTAATAAAACTAATAACTAGCTTGAATATAAAGATTTATTAGTGTATAGTACATATATGAATAAAAATATTAGTTTTTATATATATAGTTAGTAGGGGGATTTTAATATGAACTTTAATTTTAAAAAGACCGACACTTCTATATTACCATACAATAGGCAAAAAGCTTACTATTATGCATCAAAATGGGCATTTTTAAGGAATAATAAATACCATGATTTTGAAAATAGTGGTGGTGATTGTACTAATTATATATCTCAGATACTTCATTACTCTGGGTGTGTTATGAACTATTCAAAAAACGGATGGTTTTACATAAATAAAGATAACAGGTCGCCATCGTGGACTTCTGTTAGCCATTTTTATAATTTTATAACAAATAATAAAAAAGCAGGCCCGATAGCAAGAAATGCAACTATAGAGGAACTAGAAGTAGGAGATTTAGTGCAAATAAAATTTCCTAATAAATATGATTTTTCCCATAATACTATGGTTACTAAGAAAGAAGGGAATACTATAGACGATATCTATATAACAACACATTCAATAGATAGGTTTGATTATAGATTATCAAACTATAACTACGAGAAATTTAGATTTTTAGTTATAGAAGGATACAGATTAAAATAGAAATAATTAGATAATATACATAAGGCGAGATAAATGTGTTTTTAGGATGGGAGTTTGGTATTAGTTATGCTTACTTTACTATCAGGGTGTTGTTATGTTAAGTATGAAAGTAGAGATCACTATAATATTGAGAAAAAATAGAGTTAGAAGTATCAGAAGGCTCAGTGAGCTTTGAGTTAAAAAATCCAAATGGTAAAATACAATGGAGTGAAACAATAAAAGTTGGTAACAATAAAATGAAACTAAAGAATTTGACAAAATAATAGGAGATTGGTCTCTTATATTTAATAATATTGATAAAAAAGAAGAAGGATAACATCAAATTCAACAAATTATAAAGATAAAGGGTTATACTCAAGGGAAGTACAAAGGAGAATAAAATGAAAATATTATTAACAACACTAAACTCTAAATACATACATTCATCGCTAGCGCTTAGGTATTTAAAGAGCATGTGTAAAGATATAGACGTAAAAGTAGATATAAAAGAATTCACAATAAACAACAATGTAGATTTAATAGCAAGACAGATTTACAATTTAAAACCAGATGTAATAGGTTTCTCATGCTATATATGGAATATAAATGCCATAAAAGAATTAGCGTATAAGATAAAGCTCATATTCCCAGATATAAATATAATATTTGGAGGACCAGAGGTATCATTTGATTCAATAGATGTGATGAAAAAAAATGAATATATAGATTACATAATATTTGGCGAAGGAGAAGTAACATTCAGGGAATTAGTGCTATATTTAAATAATGAAAATAAAGACATAAATACAATAGATGGATTAGTATATAGACATCAAGATAAAATAATAAAAAATAAAGATAGAGGATTGGTAGAAAATCTAGATATAATCCCATCGCCATATGATGATACAGAAGATTTGAAAGATAGAATCGTATACTTTGAGAGCTCTCGAGGATGTCCTTTTAATTGTAGTTTTTGTTTATCCTCGACTTTAAAAAGCACAAGATATTTTCCATTAGAAAGAACAAAAAGAGAACTAAAAAAATTAATAGATGCAAAAGTAAGACAAGTTAAATTTGTAGATAGAACTTTCAACACCAATAAAAACTTTGCAATAACAATAATGAAATATATAATTAAGCAAAAAGTAGAAGATATAAACTTTCATTTTGAAGTTACAGCTCACATATTAGACGAAGAAATGCTTGAATTTCTGAAAGAAGTTCCAAAAGGACTTTTTCAGTTTGAGATAGGTGTACAATCTACCAATGACAAAGTAATAAAGTCTATCAATAGAACCACCGATTTTGAAAAACTCAGTAAAGTGGTAAAAAGAATTAATTCATATAAAAACATACATCAACACTTAGATTTAATAGCAGGATTACCTTATGAGGGTTATGATAGCTATAAGAAATCCTTTAATGATGTATATAAGCTTAATGCAGATAAACTACAAATGGGCTTTTTAAAGCTGTTAAAAGGAACAAAACTAAGAGAAGAAATAGACATGCATGGATTTGTATTTTATGATAAACCTCCCTACGAGGTGATGTATAATAAATATATAAGTTTTGAGGAAATGTCAAAGATAAAAGAAATAGAGCATATAGTAGAGAAATATTCAGATGAATCTTACTTTGAATTTGCATTAAAATTTATAATAAACAATTTTTATAACGAGCCATTTGATTTCTTTGAAGATTTCGCAGGGTATTGGGTAGATAAAAAATACAACACATTATCACATAGTAGAAATAAGCTTTATATAATTATAGATGAATTTTATAAATATAAAGAACTTGACCAGTACGAGATATTTAATCAACTCATAAAATATGACTATATAGTATCAAACAAGACATCTACTTTACCAAATTTTATAGATAGAAAAGATGTAAATATAATACAGAAGATGAGACATGATTTCCTTAAAGAAACAGGCAAAAGAGATATATACATCAGTGATACATTAAAACCAGTAAAGAAAGCAATAAATGATATTCATATAGAAAAGTTCACAGTAGATATTTTAGAGTTAAAGAAAAAAGGGTTTTTATTAGAAGATGTAAAACTATTAGATAGAGAAATTATATTGTTGTTTAAATACCTGAAAGGAAAAAACATATTTGATAGATGTCAGGTGTTTAATATAACAGATGAATTTACAAAATTAATTGAAGAAAGGTAAAGAAATATGATAAAAAGTATAAAAGAATTCTATACTCAAAAGGTAGAAAATATTACATTCATAGAACTGAAGCAACAAGCCAACATAAAATTAAAAAGAGGTGTATTAAGAACAGACATACCGTATCCAATGCTAATAGATAATTTAGTAACAGAGATAAAAGAGCAGAGAGCTCAAGAAGAAATAAAGCTAAACATATTAGTAGATGGCATGATATATTTGATAGCAGTAGACGAAGAATTTAAATATGTAAAAGATTATATTCAAATACTAGGTCAAATTCATGAAGACTTAGATAAATATCTACTTTATAGAGGTTTTCAATATTTAAAAGAAGAAAAAGATGAGGATGCATTGATATATTTCAAAGCGTTAACTAAAATAGAACCAAATAACGTAAAAGGTATGTACAATTATGCATTAGTGCTAGAAAAAATAGCAATTACAAAATATAAAAACAACAATAAAGAAGGAAACATATTTCTTAGAGAATCCACATCAATTTTAGAAGATATATTGGACATAGATAATGATTTTGAGCTGACGTATTACAAGCTTGGGTTTCATTATAAACACGCTAAATTATTTAAAAAAGCTCAAATAATATGGGAAAAGTTTATAGAACTATCCACAGATAGTGATTTGATAGAAGAAGTGCAAGAAAATTTAGTAGCAATAAACGAAGATGTAGCATACGAAGAAGGATACAACTATGTGCTTAACAGGCAACCACAAAAAGGGTTAGATATATTATTAAAGTTGAAAGAGAAATACACAGATTGGTGGAATTTATTATTTATGATTGGTCTTGCATATAGACAACTAGGAGATTATACATTGGCTATAAAAGAATTTGAGAATGTATTAGCAATAAATAAAGACCAAATAGACACACTAAATGAACTTGCAATGAGTTATGCAACAATAGGTAAATTTGATAGTGCAATAGAAAAAATCGATAGAGCCTTAGTTCTAAAGCCAGATGACTCAGAGTTATTGTGCAATAGAGGGATGATCATGTTAAACTTTGGAAAAATAAAGGAAGCAGAGAGTGATATACAAACGGCATATGAAATAAATCCAAACGATGAAGTAACACTAAACTGCAAAAGACAAATAGAAGAGGTAAAAAGGCAACTACATTAAATAAAGAAATTAGCTCGCTAGGTTAAATAGCGGGTTTTTTCTTGTCCAAGATAATACTAAAATATTATAAAAGTATTACAATTTTTTTTAATATTAAAAATTTATTTGAAGTATTATTTATTTATGTTAAAATATAAGATGTAAAATCATCAAATATTATAATAACATGATTTATATAAATATAAGAGTTAATAAAATAAAGGGGTGAAGAATTGAACAGTTTAGATCAATTAATTACAAAGGCTCAAAACCAACCTACAAAGACTTTAGCCGTTGTAGCACCACAAGATAAAGAAGTACTCATGGCGGTAGTAGAGGCAGCACAGATGGGAATTATTAGCCCAATACTTATTGGTGATATCGATGAAACTAACAAAATCGCAAAAGAGTTAAATATTTGCATTGATGATTTTGAAAAAGTTGATGTAAAAGATTTAACAGAGTCAGCAAAAACAGCAGTACAATATGTTAGTAGTAAAAAAGCTGATTTTGTGATGAAAGGGTTAGTAGATACATCAATACTTTTAAAAGAAGTTTTAAACAAAGAATACGGATTAAGAACAGATAGTTTACTTAGTCATGTCATGGTTTATGAAGTTCCAGCTTACAAGAAATTATTATTTCTAACAGATGGAGGGATGAATATTAGCCCTACATTAGAGCAGAAAATCAAAATAGTTAACAATGCAGTAAAAGCTAGCAAAATACTTAATAAAGAAGAAATAAAGATAGCATTATTAGCAGCTAAAGAGAAGCCAAATGACAAAATGATAGCAACAATAGATGCAGCAAATATCAAGCAGAGATATTTAGAAGGTCAGTTTGAAAACGGAGTAATAGTAGAAGGGCCTATGGCACTTGATTTAGCGATATCAAAAGAAGCTGCAAAGATAAAACACTATGAAAGCCCTGTAGCAGGTGATGCAGATGTGCTTGTAGTCCCAAATATAGAGATGGGAAATGGAATAGGAAAAACACTAACGTATTTTGCGAACAGCGAGTCAGCAGGAATCATAATGGGGGCGAAAGCTCCAGTAGTCTTAGTATCAAGAGCAGACTCTCATAAAGCTAAGCTCAATTCAATAGCATTAGGGAGCTTAATATCGGCAGTATAGCTTTTATAAAAAATAAAGGGGTGATATACAATGAAAAAATTATTTACAGGTAACGAAGCAGTAGCTAGAGGGGCATTTGAAGCGGGAGTTACATTAGCTTCAGCATATCCAGGAACTCCAAGTACAGAAATACTAGAAAATATGGCAAAATACAAGGAAATATATTCAGAATGGGCTCCAAACGAAAAAGTTGCATTAGAAGTTGCAATAGGAGGATCAATAGCAGGAGCTAGAAGTTTAGCTGCTATGAAACATGTCGGTGTAAACGTTGCAGCAGATCCATTGTTTACAGTAGCATATACTGGAGTTAATGGTGGTTTAGTTTTAGTTTCAGCAGATGATCCAGGAATGCACAGTTCTCAAAATGAGCAGGATAACAGATATTATGCAAAAAGTGCCAAATTACCAATGCTAGAGCCTAGTAACAGCCAAGAGGCAAAGGATTTCACAAAAATATCATTTGAAATAAGTGAAAAGTATGATGTACCAGTATTATTGAGACTCACAACTCGTATTTGCCATAGTAAAGGTTTAGTGGAATTAGAAGACAGAAAAGAAGTAGAAATTATAAAATATCAGAAAAATATAAAAAAATACGTTGCATCGCCAGCAAATGGTAGAGTAATGCATGTAGAGCTAGAAAAGAAACTAAAGGCGCTAGAAGAATATTCTAACACAACGCCATTAAATAATGCAGAATATAATGATACAAAAGTAGGTGTGGTAACTTCAGGTGTTGCGTATGAATATGTAAAAGAAGTATTTGGTAAAGATGCATCGTATCTAAAATTAGGATTCACATTTCCAATACCAAAAGATTTGATAAAAGAGTTTGCATCAAAAGTTGATAAATTATATGTAATAGAAGAATTAGAGCCTTACTTAGAGACAGAAATGAAAGCTATGAATATAGATGTTATAGGTAAAGAAATAATACCAGTAACAGGAGAACTCAATCCAGATATAATAGCAAAAGCAGTATTTGGTAAAGAAGAAAAACTAGTAGGCAAGAACCAAGATAAAATAGTAAACAGACCTCCTACAATGTGTGCAGGATGTCCACATAGAGGATTTTTCTACGAATTAAGTAAAAAGAAAGATGTAGTAGTAACAGGTGATATAGGATGTTATACATTAGGTTCAGCACCTCCACTTAACGTAATAGAAACAGTTATATGTATGGGTGCTAGTATAAGTGCAGGTCATGGATTTGTGAAAGCCTGTATGCAAAATAATGTAGATAAAAAAGTATTTAGCGTAATAGGGGACTCTACATTCTTCCATTCAGGAATAACAGGCTTATTAGACGTAGTTTATAACAAAGGTAATATAGTAACAGTAATATTAGATAATAGAATAACAGGTATGACTGGACATCAAGAAAACCCAGGAACAGGATACACACTAATGGGAGAGAGAACGGATGAAATAGACATAGAGAAACTAGTGAGAGCATTAGGAATAAAACACGTAGAGACAGTTAATCCTCTTAATCTAGCAGAGTGTAAAAAAGCAATAGATGAGGCAATGGCATTAGATGAGCCATCGGTTATAATAACAAAATGGCCATGTGCATTAAAGAAATATACAGAAGACGAAAAGAAAGAGTATAAGTTAGATAGACAAAAGTGCAAAGTTGACGAAGAAATGTGTAAAAAGTGCAAGATGTGTTTAAAAGTTGGTTGTCCAGCAATATCATTTGATGCAGAAAAAGGTGCTATAATAGACCAAGCTATGTGTGTTGGTTGTGATGTATGTACACAAGTATGCCCATTTGATGCAATAAAAAAGGTAGGTGAATAAAATGAGTGAGGTAAAAAACATACTACTAGTTGGTGTTGGAGGTCAAGGTATAATACTTGCTAGTAAAATATTAGCAACAGGGTTAATAGACGCAGGATATGACGTAAAGATGTCAGAAGTTCATGGTATGGCACAACGTGGAGGTAGTGTAACAACACAGGTTAGGTATGGAGAAAAAGTACATTCACCAATCATAGGCAAAGGGCAAGCAGATATAATAGTTGCATTTGAAAAAATGGAGGCTATGAGATGGATAGATTATCTAAAGCCTAATGGAATAGTGGTAATAAACAACTATGAAATTCCATCAGTGCCAATATTGACAGGAGAGTGTAGCTATCCTCAGGAAATAATAAAGGAGCTACAAACAGGATTAAAAACAAAAGTAATAGATGCTGCAGCAAACGCATTAGAACTAGGAAATATAAGAACCCAAAACATAATAATGTTAGGAAGTTTAGTAAAAGCTATAGGAATAGATAACATAGACTGGGATAAAGCGATGAGTCAAAATATAAAAGAAAGATTTGTAGAAATAAACAAGTTAGCTTTCAAAAAAGGAATAGAATTAGTAAGCTAAATAACTTTATACAATTTGAAAACAAATAGGTGTCTCTATGGTTGAGATACCTATTTTATTGGTTAAAAATCAAAAAGGTATCCTAAAAGTCTCAACCACAAGACCTACTGAGATAATCTAAAACAAAAAAAATGTCTTAAATTGAAACATAGTAATGATAATAGTGGTTATATAAGATATAATTAAAGAGTATATATTTATATAAAACAACAATCAATAGGGGGGCAGAATGAAAAAAATATTTTATAGTATCTTAGTATCAATAGCTGTAGTAACGTATGTATTAGTATATCATACAAACCTAGTTGCCGAGCCAGTATTCAATGCAAACAAAGAAGATGAGATAGTCATAAATGGAGAACCATTACATTATGAAATAACACCTATAAACGATAATAAAAATATTTATTTAGATTATCAAATAATAAAAGACAAATTAGGAATGGATATATTATGGGATAAAAATAACCAAACGCTGATATATTGTAAAAAAGATAAAGTAATAAGGGTATATAACAAAAAAAATCAAATAAAAGAAAATACCAAAGTAATATCAGTTAACGATATATTAAAGACTTTTCAAGGAGCACCTATACTGTCATCGTCATTTGTAGAGAAACACACAGATTATAAAATAAGTTATAAAAAAGAATCGAAGACATATATAGTAGATGAACCTAATGTAGCAGTAAAAGGAAAAATAGAAAATGGAACAAGACTCAGACTAAAGACCAGTGTGTGGTCTGATGTTTTAGATAAAATGAACACAGGAGAAGATATATACATATATAAAACTCTAGATAATTGGTCATATATAAGAAACGAAAGAGGATTTTATGGGTACATAAAAAATTCTGATTATAGTAAAATGAAGCAGAACATACCAGAAGCTAAAGAAGATATAGATAAAAAAGAAGAGGTATATTTAGAAGATGGCTTATTAAATGTAACATGGGAGTACGTAGGAAGAAAACGTAAAGCACCAGTGACCATGGAAAAAATAGAAGGCTTAGATGTCATATGTCCAACATGGTTTTCCATAGATAACGAAGATGGATTTATAAAAGATAAAGCATCACTTCAGTATTCAAGAGAGGCACACAGAGTTGGTTATAAAATCTGGGGCTTAGTGGACAATAGCTTTAATCCAGATATGACAGCAAAAATATTGAACAATTCATTAAAGAGAGAAAAGGTTATAAATAAGATAATAGAGTTCGCAAGAAAATATGAGTTAGATGGTATAAACATAGACTTTGAGAATGTTTATCTTAAAGAAAAAGATATGCTCACACAATTTATGAAAGAGTTTTATCCAATATGTAAAGAAAACAATTTAAAGCTATCAATAGATGTGACACCTAAGTCTAAAAGCGAAAATTGGTCTATGTTTTATGATAGAAGCAAGCTTGGGGAAGTAGTTGATTATATGATACTAATGGCATATGATGAACACTGGAAGAGTTGCCCAACTAGTGGATCAGTAGCGTCTTTACCTTGGGTAGAGAGAGGCCTAGAAAATCTAATGACTATGGTAGATAAGAAAAAAATAATACTTGGAGTTCCTTTTTATACTAGGCTATGGAAAGAGATTAATCAAGATGGTAAAATAAAAACATCGGCAAAAGATTATTCAATGCATACGATAGAGAAGATACTACAAGAAAAAGAAATTAAAATAGTCTGGGATGAAGAAAGTAAACAGGATTATATAGAATTTGTTGAGGATGATAAGACATACAAAGTATGGTTAGAAAACTCAAAATCAATGGAAAAAAGAATAGAGCTAGTAAGAAAACATGATATAAAAGGGGTAGCATCATGGAGAAAAGGATTTGAGAAAAAAGAAATTTGGAGAGTAATAAATAGAGAACTACATAAAGTAAATAATTAAAAAACAATGAACAAAAAACAATGAACAAAAAACAAGATATCACATATTATTTATATGTAATGTCTTGTTTTTGTTATAGACAAATAAAAAAATTTGTCGAAAGAGTTGACAAAAACAATCAAACATGATACTATAGTCAAGTCGCAATAAACAGATAGGCTCAAAAAAAACACAGAAAAAAAGTTTTGAAAAGGGCTTGACTGTCAGAAAGAAACGTGTTACAATAAAACACGTCGCAAAAAGAAAAAACGACAAAAAGAACCTTGAAAATTGAACAGTGCAAAGCCAGAAACAAAACGAAGTCAATTCGTTAAAAGAGTAAGAAAGTTAAGAAATTAACTTTAGGATAAATTTTTATTTTGAGAGTTTGATCCTGGCTCAGGACGAACGCTGGCGGCGCGCCTAACACATGCAAGTCGAGCGAGAATTTAGTTTTGGAATCTTCGGATGAAGAAACTAAAGGAAAGCGGCGGACGGGTGAGTAACGCGTGGGAAACCTGCCTTATGCAGAGGGATAGCCTCGGGAAACTGGGATTAATACCTCATAATACTCTAGTATCGCATGATACAAGAGTCAAAGTGAATAAGCGGCATAAGATGGTCCCGCGTCCCATTAACTAGTTGGTAAGGTAAAGGCTTACCAAGGTGACGATGGGTAGCCGGCCTGAGAGGGTGAACGGCCACACTGGAACTGAGACACGGTCCAGACTCCTACGGGAGGCAGCAGTGGGGAATATTGCACAATGGGGGAAACCCTGATGCAGCGACGCCGCGTGAGCGATGAAGGTTTTCGAATCGTAAAGCTCTGTCCTATGGGAAGAAAAACGACGGTACCATAGGAGGAAGCCCCGGCTAACTACGTGCCAGCAGCCGCGGTAATACGTAGGGGGCGAGCGTTGTCCGGAATTATTGGGCGTAAAGGGTGTGTAGGCGGTCTAGTAAGTCAGATGTGAAAGCCATCGGCTCAACCGATGTAAGCATTTGAAACTACTGGACTTGAGTGCAGGAGAGGAGAGTGGAATTCCTAGTGTAGCGGTGAAATGCGTAGATATTAGGAGGAACACCAGTGGCGAAGGCGACTCTCTGGACTGTAACTGACGCTGAGACACGAAAGCGTGGGGAGCGAACAGGATTAGATACCCTGGTAGTCCACGCCGTAAACGATGAGTGCTAGGTGTTGGAGTCGACAGGCTTCAGTGCCGCCGCAAACGCATTAAGCACTCCGCCTGGGGAGTACGGTCGCAAGACTGAAACTCAAAGGAATTGACGGGGCCCGCACAAGCAGCGGAGCATGTGGTTTAATTCGACGCAACGCGAAGAACCTTACCAGGTCTTGACATCCCTCTGACAGTATTAGAGATAATGCGTTCCTTCGGGGACAGAGGTGACAGGTGGTGCATGGTTGTCGTCAGCTCGTGTCGTGAGATGTTGGGTTAAGTCCCGCAACGAGCGCAACCCTTGCCTTTAGTTGCCATCAGGTAATGCTGGGCACTCTAGAGGACTGCCGGTGACAAACCGGAGGAAGGTGGGGATGACGTCAAATCATCATGCCCCTTATGATCCGGGCTACACACGTGCTACAATGGTCGGTACAATGGGCAGCCAACCCGCGAGGGGAGCGAATCCCAATAAGCCGATCCCAGTTCGGATTGTAGGCTGCAACTCGCCTACATGAAGTTGGAGTTGCTAGTAATCGCGAATCAGAATGTCGCGGTGAATGCGTTCCCGGCCTTGTACACACCGCCCGTCACACCATGGGAGTTGGTAATACCCGAAGCCGTCGAGCTAACCTTTTGGAGGCAGACGTCGAAGGTAGGATTAATAACTAGGGTGAAGTCGTAACAAGGTAGCCGTATCGGAAGGTGCGGCTGGATCACCTCCTTTCTATGAGTAAAATGCTAAACTACTGCGTTATTAAATTTATCATGACTGCTCACGTGCGATTAAGCACGCTTCGCATCCATGACAAATTTAATGCCTTGTATTTTAGACATTTACAATAAATTTTAGGCGAATGCACTGTTCAACTTTGAAGGTTTTTATAATCTTCATTATTTTGTGGGGTGTAGCTCAGTTGGGAGAGCACCTGCCTTGCAAGCAGGGGGTCAGGAGTTCGAATCTCCTCATCTCCACCATCAAAATGCCAATCTCCTGCGTCATCAAATTTTTAATGACTGCTCACGTGCGTCTTAGCACGCTTCGCATCCATTAAAAATTCGATTCCTTGGATATTGAACATTTTGACCACAGAGTGACTTTTTGAAATATGATTAGTCACTATCGTACCTTGAAAACTACACAGAAAATATTAATATGAAATACTCCAATTTATAATACAACTCACCGGTTGTATGAAATGAGAGTTTCTTTTAATCAAATTAGAATAATTTTAGGTCAAGTTACTAAGAGCATAGGGTGAATGCCTTGGCACCAAGAGCCGATGAAGGACGGGATAAGCACCGAAATGTCTCGGGGAGTCGCAAGTAGACTTCGATCCGGGAATTTCCGAATGGGGAAACCCACATGCATAAACTGCATGTATCAGTTACTGAATACATAGGTAACTGAAGGCATACCAGGAGAACTGAAACATCTAAGTACCCTGAGGAATAGAAAGAAAAATCGATTCCCTCAGTAGCGGCGAGCGAAAGGGGAATAGCCCAAACCTGTATTTCTTTGAAATATGGGGGTTGTGGACTGACTTATAGGTAGGGATATTGTAATCGAAGAAGTCTGGAAAGGCTTACCATAGATGGTGATAGTCCAGTAGATGAAACATGAATACCACCTGTCAGTATCCAGAGTACCACGGGACACGTGAAACCCTGTGGGAAGCAGGGGGGACCACCCCCCAAGGCTAAATACTACTTGGTGACCGATAGAGAATAGTACCGTGAGGGAAAGGTGAAAAGAACCCCGGGAGGGGAGTGAAATAGAACCTGAAACCCTATGTTTACAAGCAGTGGAAGTGCTTTTTATGCACGACCGCGTACTTTTGTAGAACGGGCCAGCGAGTTACGATATGCAGCAAGGTTAAGAGCTTAAGGCTTGGAGCCGTAGAGAAATCGAGTCTTAATAGGGCGTTTTAGTTGTATGTCGTAGACCCGAAACCGGGTGACCTATCCATGAGCAGGATGAAGCGGAAGTAAAATTTCGTGGAGGTCCGAACCCATGTCTGTTGAAAAAGGCTGGGATGACTTGTGGATAGCGGTGAAATTCCAATCGAACTCGGAGATAGCTGGTTCTCCTCGAAATAGCTTTAGGGCTAGCCTCGAGTTATAGTGATGTGGAGGTAGAGCACTGAATAGTCTAGGGCGTTTGACGTTACCAAAACTTATCAAACTCCGAATGCCATTATCACGTTTCTCGGGAGTCAGACTATGTGAGATAAGTTTCATAGTCGAAAGGGAAACAGCCTGCACCATCAGCTAAGGTCCCTAAATATTAGTTAAGTGGTAAAGGATGTAGAACTACACAGACAACCAGGATGTTGGCTTAGAAGCAGCCATTCATTCAAAGAGTGCGTAATAGCTCACTGGTCGAGTGGTTCTGCGCCGAAAATTTCCGGGCTCAAACTAATTACCGAAGCTATGGATTGTCATGGAATCATTAATGATTTGCCAATAAAGTTCCTTGTCAAAAGCAAAGCTTTAACTGAAATCTAGTTAAGTGAAATCTTTTGGAAAAACAATGGACTAAGATATTAGATGTTGTAAGCTTTTGACTAAATTCCAATAAGCGAAGACAATTAATATGTTAGAGTAAGTTATTAATGATTCCATGACAGTGGTAGAGGAGCATTCTGTACGGGCTGAAGTCGTACCGTAAGGAGCGGTGGACTGTACAGAAGAGAGAATGCTGGCATGAGTAGCGAAAGGTAGGTGAGAATCCTACCCATCGGAAGCCTAAGGTTTCCTGAGGAAGGCTCGTCCACTCAGGGTTAGTCGGGGCCTAAGCCGAGGCTGAAAAGCGTAGGCGATGGACAACAGGTTGAGATTCCTGTACTAGCAATACATGTTTGAGAGATGGAGTGACACAGAAGGATAGGCTATGCACACTATTGGATGTGTGTCTAAGTATGTAGGAAGTTCTTATAGGAAAATCCGTAGGAACATTATTCTGAGATACGAATGGGAGCGAAAAATAAGTAGCGAAGTAGTTGATTCCACGCTGTCGAGAAAAGCTTCTATTGAGTGTATTGCTACCCGTACCGCAAACCGACACAGGTAGGCAGGATGAAAATTCTAAGATGAGCGGGAGAACCCTTGTTAAGGAACTCGGCAAAATGACCCCGTAACTTCGGGAGAAGGGGTGCCGCCGAAGGTTGACTCACTTGCTGAGGAAGGCCTTTAGCGGCCGCAGAGAATAGGCCCAAGCGACTGTTTAGCAAAAACACAGGTCTCTGCTAAATCGAAAGATGATGTATAGGGGCTGACACCTGCCCGGTGCTGGAAGGTTAAGGGAAGCGTTAGCTATTTATAGCGAAGCGGCGAACTTAAGCCCCAGTAAACGGCGGCCGTAACTATAACGGTCCTAAGGTAGCGAAATTCCTAGTCGGGTAAGTTCCGACCCGCACGAAAGGTGTAACGATTTGGGCACTGTCTCAACAAGGGACCCGGTGAAATTGTAGTACTCGTGAAGATGCGAGTTACCCGCGGCAGGACGGAAAGACCCCGTGGAGCTTTACTGCAGGCTGATATTGGATTTTGGTATTATATGTACAGGATAGGTGGGAGACTTGGAAATCAGGGCGCTAGCTTTGGTGGAGTCGTCCTTGGGATACCACTCTTGTAATACTGAAGTTCTAACCATAGACCGTGAATCCGGTCTTGGGACATTGTCAGTTGGGCAGTTTGACTGGGGCGGTCGCCTCCTAAAATGTAACGGAGGCGCTCAAAGGTTCTCTCAGCACGGTCGGAAATCGTGCGTAGAGTGTAAAGGCACAAGAGAGCTTGACTGCGAGAGATACATCTCGAGCAGGAACGAAAGTTGGACTTAGTGATCCGGTGGTTCCGAGTGGAAGGGCCATCGCTCAACGGATAAAAGCTACCCCGGGGATAACAGGCTTATCTCCCCCCAAGAGTCCACATCGACGGGGAGGTTTGGCACCTCGATGTCGGCTCGTCTCATCCTGGGGCTGGAGTAGGTCCCAAGGGTTGGGCTGTTCGCCCATTAAAGAGGCACGCGAGCTGGGTTCAGAACGTCGTGAGACAGTTCGGTCCCTATCCGCCGTGGGCGCAGGAAATTTGAAAGGAGTTGTCCCTAGTACGAGAGGACCGGGATGAACAGACCTCTGGTGTATCAGTTGTTCCGCCAGGAGCATTGCTGAGTAGCTAAGTCTGGCAGTGATAAGCGCTGAAGGCATCTAAGCGCGAAGCACCCCTTAAGATTAGATTTCCCTTCCTTTATGGAGTAAGACCCCAGATAGACCATCTGGTTGATAGGCCTAAGGTGTAAGGGCAGCAATGTCTTTAGCTTACAGGTACTAATAGGTCGAGGACTTGACCACATTCTTTTCTGTGTAGTTTTGAAGGTACTTATTACTTTAGAAGTGATGAGTTTTGTCTTCTAAAAGAACAAAAATTTTAGTAAAAAAAGCTTTACAAACAGCTAAAAATCTGCTAAAATATATCTTGTTCGCAAAAAAATCTGGTGACTACAGCAAGAGGGTCACACCCGTTCCCATACCGAACACGGAAGTTAAGCCTCTTAGCGCTGATGGTACTTGGTGGGAGACTGCCTGGGAGAGTAGGACGTTGCCAGTTTGGATATTCTTAGGTAGCTCAATGGTGGAGCAACCGGCTGTTAACCGGTAGGTTGTGGGTTCGAGTCCCACCCTGAGAGCCAATTATGCCGGAGTGGCGGAACTGGCAGACGCACAGGACTTAAAATCCTGCGATCCTTATACGATCGTATCGGTTCGATTCCGATCTCCGGCACCAATTAACATCATAACAAGCATTAAATTTCATCGCGGGGTAGAGCAGTCTGGTAGCTCGTCGGGCTCATAACCCGGAGGTCGTTGGTTCAAATCCGGCCCCCGCAACCATTGTGGCGGCGTAGCTCAGTTGGCTAGAGCATACGGTTCATACCCGTAGTGTCAGCGGTTCAAATCCGTTCGCCGCTACCACAATTAAGGCCCTATGGTCAAGCGGTTAAGACACCGCCCTTTCACGGCGGTAACCCGGGTTCGAGTCCCGGTAGGGTCACCATTTTAAATGGGCGCATAGCTCAGTTGGGAGAGCACCTGCCTTACAAGCAGGGGGTCATAGGTTCGAGCCCTGTTGTGCCCACCATTTAATAAAATAAACAAACAAATGGCCTGGTAGTTCAGATGGTTAGAATGCCAGCCTGTCACGCTGGAGGTCGAGGGTTCGAGTCCCTTCCAGGTCGCCATTTTAAAGTAACAATGCTGGTGTAGCTCAATTGGTAGAGCAACTGACTTGTAATCAGTAGGTTGAGGGTTCAAGTCCTTTCACCAGCTCCATAAAACTAGGAGGGGTTCCCGAGTTGGCCAAAGGGGACGGACTGTAAATCCGTTAGCTGTGCTTTCACTGGTTCGAATCCAGTCCCCTCCACCATTTAAAAAAATAAAAATATTTGCGGGTGTAGCTCAGTGGTAGAGCCCTGGCCTTCCAAGCCAGTCGCGAGAGTTCGATTCTCTTCACCCGCTCCATTTAACAGTTTCTTATGGTGGGTATAGCTCAGTCGGTTAGAGCGCCAGATTGTGGCTCTGGAGGTCATGGGTTCGATTCCCATTATCCACCCCATTACAAGACCCATTAGCTCAGTTGGTAGAGCATCTGACTTTTAATCAGGGTGTCCGGCGTTCGAGTCGCCGATGGGTCACCACTTATACGCGGGAGTGGCGGAATTGGCAGACGCGCTAGACTTAGGATCTAGTGCCCTTGGCGTGGGGGTTCGAGTCCCTTTTCCCGCACCATATTAAAAGATGTCTTAGCTTTTATTAAGACATCTTTTGTTTTACAAAAAATATTAAGAAAAAGAATAAAAAAACAATTATAAATGGTTCATTGTTAGTTCCTTTAACAACAATAAACCATTTTTTAGATTACCTATTAAGAATAAAATAACTAGTATTTAAAACAGTAGCAAAAGCAACCCAAAGGATATAAGGTATAAACAAATAGCCAGCTGCTTTGTTAATTTTATAAAATTTGATAGCAGTTATGATAATTAAGATTAATAGTATAACAATAATTATAAGCGAAGCACCGATATTTTTTAAATTAAAGAATACAAGAGGCCATAAAAAATTAACAACTAATTGAACTAAGTAAAGTCCTAGTGCATTCTTTTTATCAGAGCAATCATTGCAGCTACTGTTCCATACTAAATAACTTGCAACACCCATCAGGATATATAATATAGGCCAAACTATACCGAAGATAAAGCTTGGAGGAGAAAATTTAGGCTGTATAAAGTCTTGACTGATTGTATTTTTACTCAAATAACCTGACAAAAAACCTATGCCAAGAGGTAAAGCTATGCTAAATATTAGTTTAGGTACATTAATTTTTTTCATAATAAAATCACTCCAATACAATAAATTTCATTATTAATATTATAGTATACTCTTATTATAAGTATAAAATGATGCAAAGATTTTAAATGTTAATATAAGGAATATTATTATATATAGAA
Organism: Clostridiaceae bacterium M8S5; assembly: GCA_029227815.1. GTDB lineage: Bacteria > Bacillota > Clostridia > Tissierellales > MCWD3 > Abyssisolibacter. The sequence continues at coordinate 1,418,072 of CP118523.1, forward strand.
TTTTGGGTACAAAATGGTAACGTAAAAATATTTTATTTGGGAACAATATGATTATTCAATAGGAGGAGTTATTAAAATGGAGTATAGAATAAAAGACGTAGCAAAATTGACAAATTTATCTGGATATACAATCCGATATTATGAAAATGCAGGAATTATTCCTCCAGTGAAAAGAGATAAAAATGGTGTGAGAATTTTTACAGAAGAAAATGTTTTTTGGCTTAATTTAGTGACATGTCTTAAAAGGACTAAAATGCCAGTAAACGATATTAAAAAAATTGTACAATTAAGTCAAGAAGGCAAGCACACAATACCAGAAAGAAAAGAAATACTAAAAAATCATAGGAAAAATATAGAGCTACAAATAGAAGAATTGGAATATAGTAAGAATAAAATAGACCAGAAAATAGATTTTTATAATGGTAATAAGAAATGCTAAAAATATATTGACTTAGAGTTAACTCTAAGATGTAGAATATAATTAATAAGAAAAGGAGTTGATAACGATGAAGAAATTAGTGGTCATAACAGGAGCAAGTTCAGGCTTTGGAAGAGAAACAGCAATTAAACTTTCCAAGATGGGGCATCCACTTTTATTATTAGCTAGAAGAATAGAAAAAATGAAAGAGTTAAATCTGCCAAATACTCTTTGTAAAAAAGTAGATGTAACAGATATAAAAGCTATGAAAGAAGCAATAGCAGAGGCAGAAGAACTATATGGTAAAGTTGATTGCCTAATTAACAATGCAGGTATCATGCTTTTAGGAAATATGAATGAGCAAGATCCAAATGAATGGAATAAAATGTTTGATGTAAATGTTAAAGGGCTATTAAATGGTATCCATATAGTGCTTGATGATATGATAAAGAGAGAAGAAGGTAGTATTATAAACATTAGCTCTATAGCTGGGAAAAAATCTTTTACAAATCATGTAGCATATTGTGGAACTAAGTTTGCTGTTCATGCAATGTCTGAGACACTTAGAGAAGAAGTTGCCAAACATAATGTTAGAGTGATGGTAATAGCACCTGGGGCAGCAGATACTGAATTATTAAGTCATACTACCTTTGATACGATTAAATCTGACTATAAAGAATGGACAGAGTCAATAGGAGGGTCTATGAGCGCTAAAGATGTTGCCAATGCAATCGTATATGCGTATAGCCAGCCACAACACGTTTGTATAAGAGAAATCGTATTAGCTAAAACAAGACAAGAACCTTAATAACTAGACTTTTAATATAAGTTAGAATAACAATAAATGGGATGTCTTCATCAAGACAATCCCATTTATTGTTATTTTAGTTTAATTGGCATTAATAAATCTAATTGCTTTTCATTAAAATCAATATTTTCATCCATGAATCTTTTATAATCAATACATTCTTCAAGGCAAATACGATTATTATCAGGATTCCAGTCAATATCGTATTTATCATTTGTTTCACCAAAGCTAGATAGTAATTGCCATCTTTCACCGATAATGTTCATAGTTGTAGGTATAGCAGCATAAAGACCACCATCAAATTTCATTTTCCATAATGGTGAAGGTACTTCGAAATCCTCAGGTATAACGAACCACATTTCATAACCGTAGATGTCACTTGATTTGGTAGGACTAGGATTGTTAAACCCAAAATGTCTAAAACCCAGCTTTTGATTAAGATCATACTTTAATATAAATTCATTAGTTACTTTACTACAATCTTCTTCAGGTGATTCACTTTCTGCACGATAACATGCAAAAACCATTTTTGGTAGTTGAATTATTCTGACATTATCTAGGTTTCCTATAGAATTACTTTTTGACATAACAGTATTCCTTTCTGAGAGTGATATTAAAAGTGCATTTTTGAAATTTGTAGAAACGAAATCGTCTGAGGTATCAATATGGATTAATGCCTTTGTAAAATCTTGCTCGTGACGAATTATAGCAATTAGCTTCTCGATAACAATACTTAAAGCATTTAAAGTATTGGCTTCATAAATAGTGTTTTCAAGATGTCTAGATAATATTTTTATAGCTATATTAAGTTCTTGAGATTTAAATATACACTCGATATCTCCGATAGGGACATTGAGTTTTCTTAGCAATACAATTTGTTTAATACTCTTTATACTGTTATCATCGTAAAACCTATATCCATTTTCAGCTCTTATGCTTTTTAGAATATTTTTATCCTCCCAATAGCGTAGAGTACGGTTAGAGATATTAAAAGTCTTAGACACCTCACCTATTTTCATCATATATTAATGCACCTCTTTCTCTCATGATAAGTATATACCTTAACACCACGTAAAGGTCAAGCTCAATGGACAAGATTATAATTTGGTACAGATGTTCCTCTTCTTTAGAATATCAATAAATTTTTTCTCAGTTAATATTTCATTAGTTACAAATTTACCGTCTATAAATAAACTATAAGTAGTAAAAGGTGTTGGTGCAATTTTTGCTTCATTTAAGGTATTAATCTTTTTAATCTTAAATGGAATATTATACTGAATTGATATGTTTTGAATTATGTGAGCATATTTCTCAGTATGTGGGCATTGATTTGTGTAGTAAAGAACAATACCATCTTCATTGATTGTACCCTCTTTTGAGCAATTCCTAAACTTAGGAATATTAGCTGTTTTAGAAAAAGGTAAGTAAAGTAGCTCGAAATAAGGTTTTGCATAATCACATACCTTAAAACCTTTATAGAGTAGGTATTTTGGATCTGAAAGAAATGGCTTTTTTTTCTTAGATGATAAGATAACTAGTCCATCAAAACCTTTGTCTTTGGTATCTTTAATACACTCATTTAAGAGCACGTTAGCATAGCCTTGACCTTTGAATTTTCCAGAAACCCAAAAACAGTTTATATACATATAGTTATCTGCAATGATTGGAGCAAAAGCTTTGGTAGCAGGTATGTATTCTATAAAAACTTTACCTCTAGCATCTAGTTTTTTAAACACTAGACCATCATTAAATCTTTTTTTAAGCCAAGCTTTTTTGCTTTCAACACAGTTTTCACCTTTTTTATCAGAAATTGCACAGCAAATATGTTCGTCATTAATATTGTTTATATCCACAGTTATTATTGACATTTATTTGTTCTTCCATCTTTTTAGATTTGGAAAAAATTCTTTCATCATTTTTCTAGCTTCGTCTTTACTCATATTTTCGTTTACTGATATCATATGCGGGACACATATTTCAATCATCTCATCCATGCTTACATCAGCCGTAAAATTGCCATCTTCAAAACAATATTTACAATAATCTTCACTTTTAGTTCTATTATTTTTAGTACCATAAAGTTCATTTGTTTCTCCCATAGGTATTCCACAACTCTGACAATAATCCGTAGTATTCATAATATTCTCCTCTCATAATTTATTTTAACTACGATTTAATTTTAACAAACATAATTAGACACCATTATGTCTTATTATAAAAGGCTAATTATAGTTTTCTAATATTTTTTTCAATTTTCCTTTAATGATATCATTAATATAGCTAGGCTTTAGTACCTTTATATTGTTACCGTAAGAGATAATATAGTTGTATAACCATTCATCTTCTGTTGCATGAAAAACAACTTCAAAATCACCATTATCTTTCTTACATATGTTATCAATACTAAATTCTTCGAAAACTCGATATTTTGCATTGCTTGATATAATAGCATTGATAGTTACCTTATTATTTGTTTCTTGGAAGTTTGTATACTTATCAATAAAGCTAAAATCATCTCTATTAAAAGTATTTTGGGTTATTAGAATATTATGCATTCTATGTATTTTAAAAATGCGATAATCATTTCTTAACAAGCAAAAAGAAGCCAAATACCATGATTTCTCCTTAAATATTAGTTTTAAAGGATTTATTGTTCTCATGGTATGGTTGCCGTTAACATTGTAATAATCAAATTTGAGGCTTTTACACCTAGTCAAAGCACACTTAATATTATCAAATTTTATTTTTTCTGATTCGGAACTATCCCAATATGAGAAATCAACTTCAATCCAATTATCATTGTTTTTATTAAACAAAGTCCTTAATTTAAAGAGTTCATTATCGACATTTTCATAATTTGTTGCTTTGATTGTGTCTAATCCAATGAGAATTTTATTTTGTTCTTCTTCAGATAGAAGGGATTTATTTAATACAAAATTATCAAGTAAATTTATGCCCCCGCCTTTTCCTTTATTAGTGTATATAGGGATTCCAGCCATAGATAACATTTCTATATCTCTATATATTGTCTTAGTGGAAACTTCAAATACTTCAGATAGTTCTTTTGCAGTTACTTTTTTTTTATCTAGCAGTATATATACTATTTGAAACAATCTACTAATTTTCATCATTATCACCGCCTAAGTTATTATATCAAAAAAAACTGTTAGAGTACAAAAAGTGTAAATCCCGTGATACCTAATGTTTTGTCTTGCTACTTCAATATTATAGTGGTAATATATATCTATACAAGTGTATATACACCTGTATAAACATTTACAAATATGCCTAAGGAGGTTCGCATGAATATAAAATATGAAATCAATAGATTAAAAAACGAAAAAGATGCGTGCATATTAGCGCATTATTACACATTACCAGAGATACAAGAAATAGCTGATTACGTAGGGGATTCCTATTATTTAAGTAAAATAGCAAAGGACTTAGAACAAAGTACGATAGTTTTTTGTGGAGTCAAATTTATGGCAGAAAGTGCAAAATTAATATCTCCACAAAAGAAAGTATTGTTTCCTAATCAAGAAGCAACTTGTGATATGGTAAACAGAGTTGATATGGATAAAGTAAAGGAATTAATGAATGAACATAAAAATGGAGTACTGATAAGTTATGTAAACTGCTCGACTGAGCTTAAAGCAATGTCATATACATGTGTAACTTCATCAAGTGCCCAGGAGGTTATAAGTAATGTAAAAAATAAAAAAATAATATTTGTGCCAGACAAAAATCTTGGTGGATACATTAGTAGTAAATTTCCTAGCAAAGAGTTTGTGCTATGGGATGGATGTTGTTGTTATCACGATAATATAACATCAGAACAAGTAACTCAGAAAAAGTTACTTTATCCAAATGCAAAAGTATTAGTGCATCCAGAATGTAGAGAAGAAGTCAGGAATTTAGCTGATTACATTGGGAGTACAAGTGGTATTATAGATTACGCTACTAAAGATGCTAAGGATGAGTTTATTGTTGTAACAGATGTGGGAATACTTCATGAATTAGAAAAAACTAATCCAGATAAAAAGTTTTATGAGTTACCAATAAATTGCAGTAGTATGAAGCTTATCAATTTACAAGATGTATATAAATGTTTACAAGATGAAGAATATGAGATTACAATTGAGGGCGAAATATCGTTAAAAGCTACCGAAGCATTAGAAAAAATGCACAAATTAGCAAGGAGGTAAATATGATGCATACAGATGTAGTAATAGTTGGTGGTGGAATATCAGGCTTATACACTGCTCTGAATATACAAGATAATGTAAAAGTACTAGTTATAACAAAAGAAGAACTTAGTTGTTGCAATTCTTACCTTGCACAAGGGGGAATATCTGTAGCTAGAGATAGCAACGATATACAAAGATTTATAGAAGATACATGTAGAGCAGGAGGTTACAACAATTCATTAGAAGCAGTAAATATACTAGTAAAAGAATCGAGACAGAATATCAACAGACTTATACAATTAGGTGTTAAATTTGACATGGATGGCAATGATTTTAATTACACAAAAGAAGGAGCTCATAGAATAAACCGGATTCTACACTGTAAGGATAGAACAGGAGAAATTATCCACGGAGTACTAACAAGTCAATGCAAAAGTAAAAAAAACATAACATTATCAGAAAATGTGACTATGACTGATTTAATAGTTAAAAACAATCAATGTCTAGGCATACAAATAAAGTCTGGTGATGTAGAAGATAGCGTTTCTGCTCATATTACAGTTCTTGCAACTGGAGGAGTTGGAGGTATTTTTAAGTCAACTACAAACAATACTGCAATCAAAGGAGAAGGAATGGCAATAGCTTTAAAGCATGGTATTGAGATGAAAGATTTAGATAAGATTCAGTTTCATCCAACGGCATTATATGAAAATAGTGAAAAGCAACGCTTTCTTATATCTGAATCAGTAAGAGGTGAAGGCGCAATTTTAATAAACAATAAAGGAGAAAGATTTATAGATGAGCTTAAGCCTAGAGATGTAGTTACTAAAGCTATAGATAAAGAAATAAAAAACAACAATAGTAAATATGTGTACCTCGATGCTAGACATTTAGGAAAGACTTTTTTAATTAACAGATTTCCTACAATATACAAAGAATGTTTAAATAGAGGAATAGATATTACCAAAGATTTGATACCTATTTTGCCAGCACAACACTATATTATGGGAGGAATAAAAGTTGATACAAAGGCTACGAGTTCAGCAAATAATTTATATGCAGTAGGTGAGGTTAGTTGTACTGGAGTCCATGGAAATAATAGATTAGCAAGTAATTCTTTGCTTGAATCTTTAGTTTTTTCTCATAGAGCTGCAATAGACATTGGTATTAAATTAAGAAAATTAAACTGTGATAAATATAAAATAAAAAAGCTGAGTTTTAATCAAAGTGATAATAAAGATATATTAATAAATAAAATACTTAGTTTGAGAGGGGATTTAAAAGATGAACTTTATACAAATAGATGAGATAATAAAAAAAGCACTGACAGAAGATTCATTTTATGGAGATATAACAACAGAATCATTAATAGATGAAGATAGCAAATGTATTGTTGATCTAATAGCGAAAGAAGATGGAATCTTGGCAGGGCAAGAAGTATTTAATAGAGTGTATAAACTTATAGGTAATATTACAATTCAATGGTTAAAAAAAGAGGGAGATTTATTAAGAAATAAAGATACATTAGCATATATAAAAGGTAATACAAGAAATGTCCTAACAGGAGAAAGAATAGCTTTAAATCTTTTACAGAAAATGAGTGGTATCGCTACGAAAACGAGAAGATTTGTAAGTCTTACAGAAGGAACAAAAACAAAAATAGTATGTACAAGAAAGACAACACCAACACTTAGAACACTTGAAAAATATGCAGTCAAAATTGGAGGAGGGAGTAACCATAGATTTTCACTCAGTGATTCATTTATGATTAAAGATAATCACATAAAAGCTTGTGGGTGTATAAAAGAAGCTGTTAAAAAAGCTAAAGAAAGTTATCCATATTTAAGATTCATAGAGGTTGAGGTTGAATCTTTAGAACAAGTACAAGAAGCATTGAACACACAAGCAGATGTGTTGATGTTGGATAATATGTGCATATCGGAGATTAAAGAAGCAGTTAAATTGATAAATGGCACTAAGATAGTAGAAGCATCAGGTAATATGACAATAGATAAAATTAAAGAAGTAGCAAATATAGGCGTTGATTTTATTTCATGTGGAGAGTTGACTCATTCAGTAAAAGCTCTAGATATAAGTATGAAAAATTTAACGTTATTATAAAGTTATTATAGTTAATATGAATAAAATATACGACTTATTATACAAATATTAACCTTGTACAATCATAAAACGGTATTAAAAACAATATTATAAAATAATAGTGTAAAATAGAGTGTAAAGGGTGATGGATTTGAAGAATATAATAAGCTGTGTATCGTTAGTATTATTATTCTTTTTAACTATAGGGGTCATATTACACAATCAGTTTACAGTACAAACAATGACTACAATGTCTATGCAGAAAGCATATGTGGCAATAATCATAGATGATTTTGGTAATGATAGAAGAGGCGTTAGAGAGATGATGGAGCTGGATATACCAATAACAGTTGCAGTAATGCCCTTTTTGCCATATAGTGTAGAAGATGCTACAAATGCATATAAAAAAGGATTAGATGTCATATTGCATATGCCTATGGAAGCCAATTACGGACGACCAGAATGGTTAGGAAAAAAAGCAATAACAACTAAATTAAATAGAGCTCAGATTACTAGTTTAATCAATGATGCATTAAAAGATATAAAATATGCAGTAGCTATTAACAATCATATGGGATCAAAGATAACTCAAAATAAAACAATTATGAATACTATTTTTAATTTATTAAAGAGAAAAAATTTATTTTTTATTGACAGCAAAACTTCACAAAAATCTGTAGGAAGTATGTTGTCAAAAGAAACAGGGGTTGTGTGTTTACAAAGAGATATATTTCTTGACGAGAAAAAAACATATACACATATACAAAGACAGATGAATAAATTGGCTAAAATAGCCCATGAAAAAGGGTATGCTATAGCAATTGGACATGTAGGTCCAGAGGGTGGAAAAGTGACAGCAGACGTTATAAAAAAGATGGCGGGAGAGCTTCAAAAGCAAGGGATAGAGTTTGTAGGAATAGTAAAAATGAAAAATATAATTTTAAATTTGACTAGATAATAACTCATAAATAAAGGAATTACTTAATAAAATAAGTAATTCCTTTAAGGGATATTTAATGATTTAATTAATGTTTAATTAGCAATGATGATTGTTTTATTACCGTGTAGTGTATAATCTTTATTAAATACTGTTAGGTGAATATTAGTACCTGTTAAATTTTCTATCCTAACACTATCACTAGCAATGCTAATGTTTAACAAAGTATTTCTGAATATTATTTTAAAAGAATACGAGTTCCAATTAGTTGGAATAAAAGGATTTAGTATTAATTTATCATTACTAACTCTTAAACCACCAAAGCCATGAACAATAGATAGCCAAGTACCTGCCATACTTGTTATATGACATCCATCGTCAGTATCGTTGTTATAATTATCAAGGTCAAGTCTTGATGTTCTCAAGTACATTTCATATGCTTTATCATGAGCACCTATTTTGCTTGCTAATATAGCATGAATACAAGGAGATAAAGAAGATTCGTGGATTGTTCTTGGCTCATAAAATTCAAAATTTCTTTTAATAGTAGCAACATCATAATCTTTTTCAAAGAAATAAAGCCCTTGTAAAACATCAGCTTGTTTAATAAAACATGAACGCAAAATTCTATCCCAAGACCAGTTTTGATTAAGAGGTATATTTGTACTATCCAAATCTTTAACAAGTACTTGTTCTTTATCCATATAGCCATCTTGTTGTAAAAATATATCTAAATCTTCATTATAAGGGTAGTACATATTATCAATGATATCATTCCATTTCTCTATTTCAGAATCTTTAAAAGAAAGTTTTTCCTTTATATAATCAAATTTAGTAGGATCAGCTATATTAACAGATTCAATAACTTCAATAGCATACTCTAAACACCAAGTAGCAATCCTGTTAGTGTACCAATTATTATTGACATTATTTTCGTACTCATTAGGTCCAGTAACACCAAGAATTACATATTTATTTTTAGCATTAGAGAAACTTACTCTTTGTGCCCAAAACCTAGCTATAGAAATAAGAACTTGTAAACCATACTCTTCTAAGTAAGATTTATCGCCAGTATAATTCACATAATTGTAAATTGCATAAGCTATAGCGCCATTTCTATGAATTTCTTCAAAAGTTATCTCCCATTCATTGTGACATTCTTCTCCATTCATTGTTACCATAGGATATAGGGCTGCACCATTATTAAAACCAAGTTTTTTAGCGTTTTCAATAGCCTTATCTAATTGCTTATATCTGTATATTAATAAATTTTTAGCAACATCTTGACTAGCAGTGCTTAAATAAAATGGGATGCAATATGCTTCAGTATCCCAGTAAGTACAACCACCGTACTTTTCACCAGTGAAACCTTTAGGTCCGATATTAAGAGTAGCATCTTCACCAGTGTATGTTTGGTTTAACTGGAATATATTAAACCTGATGCCTTGTTGCGCAGCTATGTCACCTTTAATAACTACATCACTTTCTAGCCATTTTTTACTCCATCCATTAATCTGTTCTTTGAATAATTTATCAAAACCATCATTTTTAGCTTTATTTGAAAGCTCTTTAGTGACATTAACCAACTCGCTAGTCTCATAGTATCTAGAAGAAGTATTAGCAACATATTTATAAATTACAATTTCGTCATTTTTATTACAATCAACGGTAAGCGTATTAGAAATGTATTTACTTTTTTCATATTTATCAATATTAGGAGTTATTTTTTTATTATTTTTAGTCACTTCATATGTCATATACGTACAAATATAAAAATCTAATTTTTTAGTTTTGACCATTACATAGCCTTCTGTTAATTCAGCTTTTTTAGATACTTCATCCCAAAAACTTTCATCATAATTAGAATCCTCATTAACAATGCTTCCATCTAAATAAGGAGTAAATTCAATCTCTCCTTCAAAATTTAAAGGAGTAACAGAATACCTAATACATCCAATTTCACCTCTAATAACACTAATAAACCTTTTAGAGACAACTTTTACTTCATTACCATTAGGTAAGCACGCAACAAAGCTTCTTTCAAGATAGCCTTCTTTCATATTTAGCGTTCTTTTAAAACTTTTAACCATACATTTAGCAAGGTCAAGAATTACATCATTAATTTTTACACTAATACCAATCCAATTAGTGGAGTTTAAAACTTTAGCAAAATATTCAGGATAGCCATTTTTCCACCAACCAACTCTGGTCTTATCAGGATAGTAAATCCCTGCGATATAGCTACCTTTCAGAGAAGGCCCACTAAAATCTTCTTCAAAATTTGCTCTTTGACCCATATAGCCATTTCCTATACTAAAAATACTTTCAGAAATTTTGTTAATACTCGGATCGAAATTTTCTTCTATAATGTTCCATTCGTCATATTTAAAATATTGTATCAAGTAAAGACACCTCCAATAAATTATAGGGAGAGTTTGTTCAGATAATTACATAAATTATATTTTAAAGTCAAAATAATAAACTTTAATAAAAAATTGTTAACTACTTTGTAGCTCAGTTAATATATTCAAACTCATTTTACTAAGATTAGATATTATTAGGTTTGCATTTTCTAGATTGTTAGATGAACCGATACCAATACAGTACATCCCTGCAGTTAAGGCTGCATTAATACCTGCTTGAGAATCTTCAAAAACAACACAACAGTTAGCATTAACATCAAGTAAACTTGCACCTTTAACAAAAACTTCAGGGTCAGGTTTAGTATTAGTCACCATAGTTCCATCAACAATAGCATCAAAATATTTACTTAGATCAAGTTTATTTAATATTAGTCTAGAATTCTTACTTGAAGAACCAATAGCTAGCTTATAATTGTTTGCTTTAGCTGTTTCTAAAAATCCAATAACACCAGGTAGTATATTTTTAGGGTTTAAAGTTGATATATAGTCTAAATAAAAACTATTTTTTCTATCAGCTAGATTTTTCATAGAAGCATTGTCTAACTTAATATTATTAGTTTCTAAAATAATTTCCAATGATCTTATTCTACTTATACCTTTAAGTTTTTCATTAAAATCTTCATCAAGATCAATATTTAATTCATTAGCTAGTTTTTTCCAAGCTAGATAATGATATTTGGAAGTATCGACTAGAACACCGTCTAAATCAAATATAAGTGTAGTGATATTATGCATAAAAAACCTCCTTTTTTAAATATCAAAACATGCTAATATAATTATTATACAAAACATGCACACGTTTGCATAGAAAAAAATTAAATTATGAAGAATTTTTTTATATTCAAATTATAATAAATAATACCAAGCGGATGAAATTGAGAGTTTATTTGTAGGTCATTAAAAGATAGAATCAACCTTTAAGCTAAATTTTAATTATTAAAAGTACCAATTAAACAAAAATAGAACATTAAAAATAAGTTGACACATGATTGATACAAGTTTATAATTATACTATAGTTTGGTGCAAACGATTGCATTATCTAGGGAGATATTGTCGAAATAAACAGCAACATCAGGAATTACATTTATTGTATTTTACTAAGAGTTTTTGAGCAGAGAAAACATTTTCATAAAAAAGGAGGAACTACATGAATTCACTTGCAATATTTCATCAGCCAAAAAGCAACTATTGCTATGCTTATGATGAAAATCATGTTGAAATAAAAATGAGAGCTGCAAAAGGTGATTTAAACAAAGTTTTTTTACACTATGCAGATAAGTATGCTTGGGATAATAAAGATAAAATTCAAATGCACAAACATCTGTCAGATGATTTATATGACTACTTCAAAGTGGCTATAAAACCTCCAAACAATAGATTGATATATTGTTTTGAAATAGAATCAGAAGAAAAGATATTTTATTTTAATGAGTGGGGAATTATTGAAGAAAAAAATAAAAACATGATAACTGAGTCATTGTTTCATTACCCATATGTAAATAAAGCAGATATACATAGAGTTCCTGAGTGGGTAAAAGATTCGATATTTTATCAAATATTCCCAGAAAGGTTCTTTAATGGTGACCCTTCAATCAATCCTGAAAATATTCAAAAATGGGGAGAAAAACCAAATAGAAATAGTTTCTTTGGTGGTGATTTAAGAGGTATAATTAAAAAAATAGATTATCTATATGAGTTAGGTATAAATGCTATTTATTTAACACCAGTATTTAAGTCAACGACTAATCATAAATACAATACAATAGATTATCTAGAAATAGACCCTAACTTTGGAGACATAGATACAATGAAAGAATTAGTAAATAAATGTCACCAAAAAGGCATAAAAGTGTTATTTGATGCTGTATTCAATCATAGTGGTTCAGAGTTTCCAATGTTTAAAGATGTAATAGAAAAAGGCAGAGATTCTATTTATGCAGATTGGTTTCATGTTAGTGAATTTCCAGTAACGACCAATCCTCTAAATTATGAGACATTTGCATTTGAACCATTAATGCCTAAACTAAATACAGAAAACGAAGAAGTTATAGAGTATCTATTAAACGTAGCAACATATTGGATAAAAGAATGTGATATAGATGGTTGGCGACTTGATGTAGCAGATGAAGTAGATCATAAGTTTTGGAGAAGATTCAGAGATGCAGTAAAAAAAGAAAAAGAAGATGCATATATAGTAGGTGAAATATGGCATGATCCTTATACATGGTTAAGAGGAGACCAGTTTGATGCAACAATGAACTATCCTATAACTAAGGCTTGTACAGAGTATTTTGCAAAGAATACTATAAATACACAGGGATTCAAAAACCTCATAAGTAATACTATAGTAAAAAATACAAGACAAGTAAATGAAGTTATGTTTAATTTATTGGATAGTCATGATACAGCTAGATTTTTAACAACATGTAATGAACATACCAACAAATTAATGATGGCAGAAGGATTTTTACTAACCTTTACGGGAACAACATCAATATATTATGGAACAGAAATAGGTATGGTTGGGGAAAACGATCCTGATTGCAGAAGAACAATGGATTGGAACAAAGATAATTGGGACTTGCAGTTGTTTGAATTCTATAAGAAAATAATCCAAATTAGAAAAGAAAATGATGCATTAAAGCGTGGTAGTTTTGATTGGATAGATGATTTAGAAAATGTAGTAGGTTATGTCAGACAAAAAGATGAAGAAAAAATAGTAGTACTTATAAATAATAGTGATAAAGCAGAAGTTGTTGATATAAAAGATTTTAATTCAAAATGTATGGATTTAATTACTAATGAACAATTTGATAAAACTGATGATTTTGTTAGTGTAGAATTAAAACCATACTCAATAAGAATCTTAAAGTAACACTTAAGATATATATAGGTTAAAATGCCTATAAAAGGGGTAATGAACAATTAAAAAAATGGAGGTTTTATTATGAAAAGTAAAGCAATCAGTATTTTATTAGTGTTTGTGCTATTATTTTCAGTAGCGGGTTGTACTAAAGATGAATCAACAGATGGCAAAGCCAGTCAAAACGTTGCAAATGAAAAAAACAATGGTGAATTAAAACCAGAAGAAGGTGCAAAATTAGTTGTTTGGGAAAGCGAAGGAAAAGAAGGGGACTTCATTAAATATGCAGCAGAGAAGTTTAAAGAAAAATACGGGGTTGAAGTAGTTTATGAAGAAGTAAAATCTACTAAAGCTGAAGAACAATTGGCTCAAGCTGGTCCAGCTGGAGAAGGTCCAGATATATTTGCTACACAACATGACCATTTAGGAGCATTGGTAAATGCTGGTTTAGTATTAGAATTGAATGAATTAAAAGATAGAATTGATAATGATTTTGTTCCATTAGCTAAAAAAGCATGTGAGATAGAAGGTAATATTTACGGAATGCCTGTATCAGTTGAAACTTACGCATTATTCTATAACAAAGACATATTTCCTGAGGCTCCAAAAACATATCAAGAAATCATAGAAAAGGCAAAAACATACAATGATAGCAAAAACAACAAGTATGCATTTATGTGGGACGTTGGAAATGCCTATTTTACTCACGGATTTGTAATAGGTAATGGTGGATATATATTCGGAAAAGGTGGAACTGATAAAGATGATATTGGTTTAGCTAAACCAGAAGCTATTGAAGGTGCTAAACAAATGTTAAAGTTAAAAGAAATATTGCCAGTAAAACAACTTGACTCTACGTGTCAAATAATGGAAGGATTATTTGATGAAGGTAAAGTAGGAGCTATGATTGATGGACCATGGGCAATAGCAAATAGAAAAAAAACAGATGTGAATTTCGGAGTAGCCGCACTTCCAACAATGATTAATGGTAAGCATCAAGGTAGTTTTTCAGGTGTAAGAGAGATGTTTGTAAGCTATTATACTAAATATCCAAATGCTTCAAAGTTATTTATTAAGTTCATAACTACAGATGAAATGCTACTTAAGAGATATGAGATGACTCACCAAATACCACCATCAAAAGCATTGATGGAAAAAGATGAATTAAAGAATGATGAGTTTGTAGCTCCTTTCATAGAACAAATTAAGTATGCAGAGCCTATGCCTTTAATTACTCAAATGAAAATTGTTTGGGCACCATATGGAGCAGCATTCTCAACTATGTGGGATAATGGAGATGATCCTGAGCAAGCATTAAAAGATTGCGTACAAATAATAAAAGATTCAATAGCTGCTGAAGAATAATAGATTTAATATGGGGATGTCTAATTAGACAGCCCCATAAAATTAGGAGGGTTAGAAATGAAAAGGTCTAAGAAGTCAACTCTTTTTTCTATTCTCTTTATGGGCTTAGGACAGATATACAATAAGGAATACTTAAAAGGTATAGTTTTCGCTATAGTGGAGATATTTGCAATATTCAATATAAACCATTTTGCTAATGCGCTTTACGGTCTTGTGACATTGGGAACAGTACCTAGACAAGATCATTCATTATACTTATTAGTACAGGGTCTGATAGTCGTATTAGAGCTAGGAATAATTCTATTAATATATATATTTAATATAATAGATGCTAGAAATACAGCAAAAGAAAGGGAAAATGGCAAAGAACCATTAGGTACTATAGAGTTTATAAAATATCTATGGGATAAGTATTTTCCTCATATAATGATTACTCCAGCATTTCTGTTTACAGTATTTTTTATATTTTTACCTATTATTTTTACGATTACAGTGGCATTTACTAATTATTCTATGCCGAATCACATACCACCTAGAAATTTAATTGATTGGGTTGGTTTAAAAAACTTTATGAATATATTTAAATTGAAGATTTGGAATAATACACTGTTGCATGTTGGATTATGGACAATTTGCTTTGCAATAGTTACAACTATTTTAAACTATTCAGTAGGTTTATTTCTAGCTTTAATTACAAATAAAAAAGGAATTAGATTTAAAAAATTTTGGAGGACAATTTTTATATTACCGTATGCAATACCAGCATTTATATCTCTATTGGTTATGAGACTAGCGTTTAGTGGTCCTGGTCCAGTAAACAATCTTTTAGTGAAGATTGGATTGGACAAGATACAGTTCTTTACCGATCCGTTAAATGCTAAAATCATGGTACTATTGATTAGCGTCTGGCTTGGATCACCATATTTCATGGTTTTAATGTCTGGAGTGTTAACCAATATACCTAAATCGTTATATGAGGCAGCTAGAATTGATGGTGCTTCAAAGTGGCAACAATTTAAAGAGATTACTTTGCCTATGGTTCTTTTTCAGACTATGCCTTTGTTAATTATGTCGTTTGCCTTCAATTTTAACAATTTTGCAAACATATATTTATTGACAGATGGTAATCCAGTAAATAGTAAATTTAGATATGCTGGTGAGACAGACATTATAATTTCGTGGATATATAAAATGACAAAAGATCAGAGTCAATACCACATGGCTTCAGTGGTAACGATCATGCTATTTATATTTGTTGCGGGTATTTCTGCATATAGTTTTATTAAAACAAAATCCTTCAAAGAGGAGGATATGATGTAATGGAAGAGAGAATTGCAAGAAGTAATAATAAAACAAGTTTTCTAGGTAAATTGTTGGTATATGCAATATTAATATTGATTAGTATAGTAGTTTTAGCGCCAATCGTATGGATAATATTATCTTCCATGAAAGAAGGAGATAGCTTATTTTCTTCAACATTAGTGCCTGATAAAATTACATTTAAACATTACAAAGAATTGTTTACAGAGACGAAATTTTTAAAGTGGTACACTAATACTTTAAAAATAGCTACAATAAACATGATAGTTTCTGTTATGTTGACGACATTGAGTGCTTATGCTTTTTCAAGATTTAAATTTAAAGGTAGAAAACAAAGCCTTATAACGCTGATGCTATTGCAGATGTTCCCTAGTTTTTTAGCAATGACAGCTATATATATACTACTTACTAAAATGGGACTATACAATACCCATTTGGGACTTTTACTAGTATATGCAGGTGGACAAATACCATACAATACATGGTTATGTAAAGGTTTCTTTGATGGAATACCAAGAAGTCTAGATGAAGCAGCTAGAATAGATGGAGCTTCAAACTTAACTATATTTAGAAAGATAATGCTTCCTTTAGCAAAACCTATAATAACTTTAGTAGCTTTAACAAACTTTATGGGGCCTTGGTTTGACTTTATATTTCCACAAATCATATTAAAAAGTGCTGACAAGAAGACACTTGCTATGGGATTGTTTGAATGGGTTCAAGAAAATGAAGCTACACATTTTACTCGTTTTGCAGCAGGTGCAATATTGGTTGCAATTCCAATTACTATATTGTTTATTTACTTACAAAAACATATAGTAGAAGGTTTATCAGCAGGAGCAACAAAAGGTTAGAAAAGAAATTATTGTTTTTTATTGAATAAATATATAAAAAATAATAAACTATTGATAGTTAGTTTTATACGATTTGAAAATCGAGAGGAGTCATAATTATGCCAGTTACCATTAAAGATGTTGCAAGTTTGGCAAATGTTTCGCCATCAACTGTTTCTAGGGTTATAGCAAATAGCCCGAAGATAAGTGATAATACTAAAAAGAAAGTATATAAGGCGATGAATGAACTAAAATATCACCCAAATGCAATTGCTAGAAGTCTTGCAAATAGAACAACTAAAACACTTGGTTTAGTATTACCAAGTACAGAAGAAGATATCTTTGTTAACCCTTTCTTTGTACAGATAATGAGAGGTATAAGTCATTATGCACAAAAAAAGAACTACTATATAATGTACACTTATGGCAAAGATGAATTAGATGAAGTTAAACATATAGAAAATTTAACAAACAGTAGACGGGTAGATGGCATAATATTGACCACAGTACGAGAAAATGACAAATGTATCGGTTGTCTTAGAGAAATAGATTATCCTTTTGTAGTAATAGGAAGACCAGAAGATATAGAGAATATCCTATGGGTTGATAACGATAACTTTCATGCGATGTATAGAGTCGTAAACCATTTAATACAAAAAGGACATAGAAGAATAGGTTTTATTGGAGGAGAATCTAATCTATATGTTACCCAGAATAGACTTGAAGGTTATGTTAAAGCTCTAGAAAACAGTGGGATAAACGTAAGTAAAGATTTCATAAAAACAGGAGAATTCACAGAAGAAGACGGTTATACAGGAATGAAAAGCATGTTAAAATCACAACAACCTACCGCAGTTGTTACGACAGACGATATAATTGCATTTGGAGCAATAAAAGCATGCAAAGAGGACTCAAAAGACATAGCAATAGTAGGCTTTAACAATACATTACTTTCTGAATATCAACAACCAAAGCTATCATCAGTTGATATAAACGCTGAGAAATTAGGTTATTTCGCAGCAAAACTTTTAATAGACAAGTTAGAAAACAACAATAAAAATGGAATTTCCAACTATATGATAGATACAAACTTGATAGAAAGAGAGTCAACAAAACTAAAAGTCTAGTAGCTTTGTAGATTGAGTATATATTTATGTCACCAATAGACTTAAAGAAATAAAGGACAAAAGGAGATTTATTAAATGGATAGAAAGTGGTGGAAAGAAGCAGTTGCTTATCAGATATATGTAAGAAGTTTCAAAGATTCTAATGGAGACGGCATAGGAGATTTAAGAGGCATAATAGAAAAATTAGACTATTTGAAAAAATTAGGGATAGATATAATCTACTTAAATCCTATAAATAAATCGCCTAATGATGATAATGGATATGATATAAGTGATTTTAAAGATATAATGGACGATTTCGGAAATATGCAAGATTTTGATGACTTGCTTAGAGAAACCCATATAAGAGATATGAAGTTAGTAATGGATTTAGTTATAAATCATAGTTCGGATGAACATCCATGGTTTACAGAAGCAAAAAAATCAAAACAAAGTAAATATAGAGACTACTATATATGGAAAAAAGGAGAGGCAGGTACTCCACCAAATAATTGGGGATCCTTTTTCGGAGGAAGCGCATGGGAATATCATGAAGATACAGACGAATATTATCTACATTTATTCTCAAAAAAACAACCTGATTTAAACTGGGAAAATAATGATTTTAGAGAAGATATAAAAAGAGTAATTAAATTTTGGATTGATAAAGGCGTAGACGGATTTAGAATGGACGCAATTAATCATATTGCAAAAGATGATGAATTTAAAGATGGAAAAGTCCATGAAGGGAAAATCTATGGAGATTTTCTACCGTACGTTCAAAATCTTCCAAAAGTACATGAATATATAAGGGATATTAGAAAAGAAATAAATAACCCTGAGATTGTTTTAATAGGAGAGACAGGAGGTATTAGTTACCATAACGCCTATCTTTACACAGGGGCTGATAAAAAAGAATTAGATTTTACTTTTCACTTTGATATGCATAGCGTAGGTAGAGGTGAAAAAGATTGGGAGAGAACTCCTTTAAATTTAATAAAAGATATAAAAGAAAAAATGTCGGGATGGCAAACCAGAGATGACAAAGAAGGATGGTGTCCATTGTTTTATTCAAATCATGATACAACTAGGACAGTATCTAGACTTGGAAATGATGAAGATTACCTAGAAGAATCAGCGAAGATGCTAGCAACATTGATGTTTACACAAAAAGGAACGCCATTTATTTATTACGGAGAAGAAATAGGGATGACGAACAATAAAGGGTTTGAATTGGAAGATTACAGAGATGTAGCGATATTTAATAACTATAAAGATTATGTAGAGTCAGGTTTAATATCAGAAGAAAATTTTATGAAGGGATTACAGTACACATCTCGAGACAATAGTAGGACTCCAATGCAATGGAACGACAATATAAACGGTGGATTTACCAAAGGGAAACCTTGGATAAAAGCAAATCAAAACTATACAAAAATAAATGTAAAAGAGCAAGAAAAAAATCCGACATCTATATTGAATTATTATAAAAAGGCAATAGATATTAGAAAAAAATATCAATCTTTGGTTTATGGTGAATTTACAGAAATAAATAGAGAGCATGAAGAAATATATGCTTACTTAAGAGAATTAGAAACTGAAAAGCTACTAATAGTGGTTAATTTTTTTGATAATACGCCACAAATCAAAATTGAAAAAGAAATAGATTTAGAAAAAAGTGAACTCATACTTTCTAATTATGATACAGATAAAATAAAAAATAAATTAAACGTATTAGAATTAAGGCCATATGAAGCAAGAATATATTTAATAAAATAAACAAGTATCTGTTCAAATTTTAAGAAAAAAGAGTAGTATAGTTTTAGAATGAGGAGTGAAAATTAATGGCAGAACTAAAGCTTAAAAACATAAAAAAAATATATCCAAATGGATTTGAAGCAGTAAAAGATTTTTCGATGGATATTGACGACAAAGAATTTATAGTACTAGTAGGACCGTCTGGATGTGGAAAATCAACAAGCCTTAGGATGATTGCAGGATTAGAAGAGATTTCTGGAGGACAGCTATATATAGGTGAGAAGTTAGTAAATGAAGTAACACCTAAAAACAGAGATATAGCAATGGTTTTCCAAAATTATGCATTATATCCTCATATGACAGTATACGATAATATGGCTTTTGGTTTAAAACTTAGAAAAAGATCAAAAGCAGAAATAAAAGAAAAAGTCAATAATGCAGCTAAAATATTAGGGATAGAAGATTTGTTAAATAGAAAGCCAAAACAACTTTCAGGAGGTCAAAAACAAAGGGTAGCCTTAGGTCGTGCAATAGTTAGAGAACCAAAAGTGTTTTTAATGGACGAGCCACTTTCAAATTTAGACGCTAAGTTAAGAGTTCAGATGAGAGCGGAGATAATAAAGCTTCATCATAAATTAAAAACAACATTTATATATGTAACTCATGATCAGACAGAAGCAATGACAATGGGTACAAGGATAGTAGTAATGAAAGATGGAGTAGTACAACAAATAGATGACCCTCAAACAATCTATAGGCACCCAGCAAACAAATTCGTAGGATCATTTATAGGGTCGCCACAAATGAACTTTATAGATAGCAAAATAATAGAAGCTAATGGAAAACTATATTACGAGATAAAAAATAAGAAGATAGAGATAGAAGAAGACAGAGCAAAAATTCTTAGAGACAAACTATATATAGATAAAATAGTAACACTTGGGTTAAGACCAGATGCAATAGAAGTAAGAGATAAAAATGATTCATTAGAAGCCGTGGTAGATGTAACAGAAATGCTAGGTTCAGAGATGTATTTGTATTTAGATTTTGATGGAAATAACGTTACAGTAAAAGTAGATCCAAGTTATAAAGTTGAGATAGGAAAGAAGATCAACTTTGGTTTTAAAGCGAAGAAAGTTCATTTATTTGATAGTGAAACAGAGATGTCAATATTATAATTTAGTTAAGCAAAATATAAAAATAAATATATATTGAGTAAATTATTATAATTTACTCATTTATTTTATCACCTAACTATGGGACAGAAAGAGAGGAATACAAGTGATTAATAAAGAATTGTGTTATACATTTAAAGACAAACAATTAAAAGTGACAATATATAATGAAAATATAGTGAGATTTAACTATGGAAAAAAACAAAGCATAACAGATGCAGTAGAGTTAATACCGTTGAAAGAGGTAAATTATGTAGTAAATGATAATAAAATAGAACTACCCAACTTCATAATAGAACTACAAGAAGATTTAAAAGTAAAGATTACAGATATAAAAGGAAGTATATTATTAGAAGACGAGTTTATAAAATACAATTCTAAAGAAGTAGCAGATGAAAGAAGAGAATTTGATTATGAAATAATAAATAAAGAAAAAGAAAAAAGTTATGCAATAGAAGTACAAAAAAGGCATACATGGGAGAAAGCGTTTTATGGATTAGGAGAAAAATATGGATTTATAAATATGCTAGGAAGACAAACAGAAAATTGGAATACAGATGTGTTAGGAGTTTCACCAGTTCATACAGCAGTACAAAAACAATATCATACATCTATCCCCTTTTATATAGGAATGGATGAAAAAAGAGCATATGGAATCTTTTACGATACATCGTATCGTAACTATTTAGATTTTGGAATGTATCAGCAAGGAATAAACTTTAGAGCAGATGGTGGAGAGCTAGATTATTATTTTATATATGGAAACGACGTAAAAGAAGTAGTTAAAGAGTATGGAACATTAACAGGAAAAGTAAAGCTTCCAAGAAAAGATTTTTTAGGATATCAACAATGTAGATGGTCATATATGAACAAAGAAGAAGCACTAAACCTTGCAAGATCATTTAGAGAAAAAAGTATCCCGTGTGATGTAGTATACTTAGATATTGACTACATGAAAGATTATAAAGTTTTCACAGTTGATTCAGATAGATTTAAAGAATTTAAAGAAATGAATCAACAATTAAAAGAAATGGGATTTAAATTAGTAGTAATAATAGATCCAGGTATAAAGATAGAAAAAGGTTATAATGTATATGATGAAGCGATAGAAAATGAATACTTAATAAAAGGTGAAAATTCAGAGGTGTATATAGGAAAAGTTTGGCCAGGAGATAGTGTGTTTCCAGATTTCTTAAGGGAAAAAGTTAGAGATTGGTGGGGTGAACTTCATAAAGAGTTGATAAATGATGGAGTAAGTGGTATATGGAATGACATGAATGAGATAGCAGATATGTCGACAGAGACAAAGACTATACCAGAAACAGCCTATCACTTAGATGACGAGCAAAATAAACATACTCAAAAAGAAATGCATAATTTATATGGACATTATGAGGCAAAAGCAACATATGAAGGTTTAAAAAAACTTCAAGCTACAAGACCTTTTGTGTTAACAAGAGCTGCTTCAGCAGGAACACAAAAATATTCAGCGCTTTGGACAGGAGATAATTCATCATTATGGGAGCATTTAGAATCCAGTATACCTATGCTATTAAACCTAGGGCTTAGCGGGTATACTTATGTAGGATCAGATGTAGGTGGATTTATAGGAGACGGAAATGGAGAACTACTCACAAGATGGTCGCAATTAGGAGTTTTTTATCCTTTATTCAGAAATCATAGTTGTATAAATACATTACATCAAGAACCTTGGGCTTTTGGGGATAAATACGAAAAGATAGTAAAAAAATATATACAGATGAGATATACACTGATAGATTATATTTATAATTTATTTAGATTAAGTAGTATAACTGGAGAACCTATAATGAGGCCATTATTCTATCATTATCAAAATGATGAGCGAACATTCAATATAAATGACCAATTTCTATTTGGAGAAGACATATTAGTTGCACCTATAGTAAGACCAAAGACTAATAAAAGAATGGTGTATTTACCAGAAGGTAAATGGTATGATTATTTCACAGATGAAGAGTATATAGGCGGTAATTATATAATAAAAGACGCAGAAATAGACCAAATACCTGTATTCGTTAAAGAAGGAGCAATAATACTAAAAAATAAACCAATGCAATATATTGGAGAAAAGCAAGATAATTACGAAATACATGTGTACCAAGGAAAAGATAACTCAAAACAATTCTATTTTGATGATGGAATATCATTTGAATATGAAGATGGTAAATATAGTGAAATAGAAGTGAAAATAGATGGTAAAGAGGTATATGTAACTAAAATCAAAGAAGATTATAGATTAGGTACATTTGAAGTAGTGGTTCATGGTGAAAAAAGAAAAAAATAGTCTAGTATGGAATGATTAAATAATAACGACGTATAATGATCAAGTCAAAGAACATCTTTAATTTAAACTGTTGTTGAATAAGTTGAAGATGTTCTTATTTTTTCAATATAATAATAGAATGAATTTTCAACAGTAACAGAGGATGATCCATAAACTACACAAAAACATATAGAGTTAGAAAGGAATTTATTATAGATTAGCTTTAATAGTGTATAAAAAGGATAAATAATAGCTGTACGCCTAAAGTGTCAAAAGAGACTGTAAATGTTACTAAAAATTATGGTATCAACAAAAGTAAGAGGATGGAGTTTATTTAAATATCAAAAATATAGAATATAATTTTAAAATTCAGTGAACAATAGTATATAATCTAAAAAAATCTGAAAATATGGAACAATACTGTTGACCTTGAGCTGAATTCATGCTATAATCTTCTTTGTCGCCAAAAAGCGATGAAAATATTTCAAGTAAAAGATTTCAGAAAAAGTATTGACAAATGACTCGAAATATGATAGTATTATAAGAGTCGGCAGTAAACATTGTCGAAAAGAAAAAAACAGCAAAGAACCTTGAAAATTGAACAGTGCAAAGCCAGAAACAAAACGAAGTCAATTCGTTAAAAGAGTAAGAAAGTTAAGAAATTAACTTTAGGATAAATTTTTATTTTGAGAGTTTGATCCTGGCTCAGGACGAACGCTGGCGGCGCGCCTAACACATGCAAGTCGAGCGAGAATTTAGTTTTGGAATCTTCGGATGAAGAAGCTAAAGGAAAGCGGCGGACGGGTGAGTAACGCGTGGGAAACCTGCCTTATGCAGAGGGATAGCCTCGGGAAACTGGGATTAATACCTCATAAAACTCTAGTATCGCATGATACAAGAGTCAAAGCGAATAAGCGGCATAAGATGGTCCCGCGTCCCATTAACTAGTTGGTAAGGTAAAGGCTTACCAAGGTGACGATGGGTAGCCGGCCTGAGAGGGTGAACGGCCACACTGGAACTGAGACACGGTCCAGACTCCTACGGGAGGCAGCAGTGGGGAATATTGCACAATGGGGGAAACCCTGATGCAGCGACGCCGCGTGAGCGATGAAGGTTTTCGAATCGTAAAGCTCTGTCCTATGGGAAGAAAAACGACGGTACCATAGGAGGAAGCCCCGGCTAACTACGTGCCAGCAGCCGCGGTAATACGTAGGGGGCGAGCGTTGTCCGGAATTATTGGGCGTAAAGGGTGTGTAGGCGGTCTAGTAAGTCAGATGTGAAAGCCATCGGCTCAACCGATGTAAGCATTTGAAACTACTGGACTTGAGTGCAGGAGAGGAGAGTGGAATTCCTAGTGTAGCGGTGAAATGCGTAGATATTAGGAGGAACACCAGTGGCGAAGGCGACTCTCTTGGACTG
The DNA here is from genome assembly GCA_029227815.1 of Clostridiaceae bacterium M8S5. GTDB lineage: Bacteria > Bacillota > Clostridia > Tissierellales > MCWD3 > Abyssisolibacter. The sequence continues at coordinate 1,443,090 of CP118523.1, forward strand.
TAACTGACGCTGAGACACGAAAGCGTGGGGAGCGAACAGGATTAGATACCCTGGTAGTCCACGCCGTAAACGATGAGTGCTAGGTGTTGGAGTCGACAGGCTTCAGTGCCGCCGCAAACGCATTAAGCACTCCGCCTGGGGAGTACGGTCGCAAGACTGAAACTCAAAGGAATTGACGGGGGCCCGCACAAGCAGCGGAGCATGTGGTTTAATTCGACGCAACGCGAAGAACCTTACCAGGTCTTGACATCCCTCTGACAGTATTAGAGATAATGCGTTCCCTTCGGGGACAGAGGTGACAGGTGGTGCATGGTTGTCGTCAGCTCGTGTCGTGAGATGTTGGGTTAAGTCCCGCAACGAGCGCAACCCTTGCCTTTAGTTGCCATCAGGTAATGCTGGGCACTCTAGAGGGACTGCCGGTGACAAACCGGAGGAAGGTGGGGATGACGTCAAATCATCATGCCCCTTATGATCTGGGCTACACACGTGCTACAATGGTCGGTACAATGGGCAGCCAACCCGCGAGGGGGAGCGAATCCCAATAAGCCGATCCCAGTTCGGATTGTAGGCTGCAACTCGCCTACATGAAGTTGGAGTTGCTAGTAATCGCGAATCAGAATGTCGCGGTGAATGCGTTCCCGGGCCTTGTACACACCGCCCGTCACACCATGGGAGTTGGTAATACCCGAAGCCGTCGAGCTAACCTTTTGGAGGCAGACGTCGAAGGTAGGATTAATAACTAGGGTGAAGTCGTAACAAGGTAGCCGTATCGGAAGGTGCGGCTGGATCACCTCCTTTCTAAGGAGTAAAATGCTAAACTACTGCGTTATTAAATTTATCATGACTGCTCACGTGCGATTAAGCACGCTTCGCATCCATGACAAATTTAATGCCTTGTATTTTAGACATTTACAATAAATTTTTAGGCGAATGCACTGTTCAACTTTGAAGGTTTTTTATAATCTTCATTATTTTGTGGGGGTGTAGCTCAGTTGGGAGAGCACCTGCCTTGCAAGCAGGGGGTCAGGAGTTCGAATCTCCTCATCTCCACCATCAAAATGCCAATCTCCTGCGTCATCAAATTTTTAATGACTGCTCACGTGCGTCTTAGCACGCTTCGCATCCATTAAAAATTCGATTCCTTGGATATTGAACATTTTGACCACAGAGTGACTTTTTGAAATATGATTAGTCACTATCGTACCTTGAAAACTACACAGAAAATATTAATATGAAATACTCCAATTTATAATACAACTCACCGGTTGTATGAAATGAGAGTTTCTTTTAATCAAATTAGAATAATTTTAGGTCAAGTTACTAAGAGCATAGGGTGAATGCCTTGGCACCAAGAGCCGATGAAGGACGGATAAGCACCGAAATGTCTCGGGGAGTCGCAAGTAGACTTCGATCCGGGAATTTCCGAATGGGGAAACCCACATGCATAAACTGCATGTATCAGTTACTGAATACATAGGTAACTGAAGGCATACCAGGAGAACTGAAACATCTAAGTACCCTGAGGAATAGAAAGAAAAATCGATTCCCTCAGTAGCGGCGAGCGAAAGGGGAATAGCCCAAACCTGTATTTCTTTGAAATATGGGGGTTGTGGACTGACTTATAGGTAGGGATATTGTAATCGAAGAAGTCTGGAAAGGCTTACCATAGATGGTGATAGTCCAGTAGATGAAACATGAATACCACCTGTCAGTATCCAGAGTACCACGGGACACGTGAAACCCTGTGGGAAGCAGGGGGGACCACCCCCCAAGGCTAAATACTACTTGGTGACCGATAGAGAATAGTACCGTGAGGGAAAGGTGAAAAGAACCCCGGGAGGGGAGTGAAATAGAACCTGAAACCCTATGTTTACAAGCAGTGGAAGTGCTTTTTATGCACGACCGCGTACTTTTTGTAGAACGGGCCAGCGAGTTACGATATGCAGCAAGGTTAAGAGCTTAAGGCTTGGAGCCGTAGAGAAATCGAGTCTTAATAGGGCGTTTTAGTTGTATGTCGTAGACCCGAAACCGGGTGACCTATCCATGAGCAGGATGAAGCGGAAGTAAAATTTCGTGGAGGTCCGAACCCATGTCTGTTGAAAAAGGCTGGGATGACTTGTGGATAGCGGTGAAATTCCAATCGAACTCGGAGATAGCTGGTTCTCCTCGAAATAGCTTTAGGGCTAGCCTCGAGTTATAGTGATGTGGAGGTAGAGCACTGAATAGTCTAGGGCGTTTGACGTTACCAAAACTTATCAAACTCCGAATGCCATTATCACGTTTCTCGGGAGTCAGACTATGTGAGATAAGTTTCATAGTCGAAAGGAAACAGCCTGCACCATCAGCTAAGGTCCCTAAATATTAGTTAAGTGGTAAAGGATGTAGAACTACACAGACAACCAGGATGTTGGCTTAGAAGCAGCCATTCATTCAAAGAGTGCGTAATAGCTCACTGGTCGAGTGGTTCTGCGCCGAAAATTTCCGGGGCTCAAACTAATTACCGAAGCTATGGATTGTTGATCGTAAAGGTTAATGATGGTAGAGGAGCATTCTGTACGGGCTGAAGTCGTACCGTAAGGAGCGGTGGACTGTACAGAAGAGAGAATGCTGGCATGAGTAGCGAAAGGTAGGTGAGAATCCTACCCATCGGAAGCCTAAGGTTTCCTGAGGAAGGCTCGTCCACTCAGGGTTAGTCGGGGCCTAAGCCGAGGCTGAAAAGCGTAGGCGATGGACAACAGGTTGAGATTCCTGTACTAGCAATACATGTTTGAGAGATGGAGTGACACAGAAGGATAGGCTATGCACACTATTGGATGTGTGTCTAAGTATGTAGGAAGTTCTTATAGGAAAATCCGTAGGAACATTATTCTGAGATACGAATGGGAGCGAAAAATAAGTAGCGAAGTAGTTGATTCCACGCTGTCGAGAAAAGCTTCTATTGAGTGTATTGCTACCCGTACCGCAAACCGACACAGGTAGGCAGGATGAAAATTCTAAGATGAGCGGGAGAACCCTTGTTAAGGAACTCGGCAAAATGACCCCGTAACTTCGGGAGAAGGGGTGCCGCCGAAGGTTGACTTACTTGCTGAGGAAGGCCTTTAGCGGCCGCAGAGAATAGGCCCAAGCGACTGTTTAGCAAAAACACAGGTCTCTGCTAAATCGAAAGATGATGTATAGGGGCTGACACCTGCCCGGTGCTGGAAGGTTAAGGGAAGCGTTAGCTATTTATAGCGAAGCGGCGAACTTAAGCCCCAGTAAACGGCGGCCGTAACTATAACGGTCCTAAGGTAGCGAAATTCCTAGTCGGGTAAGTTCCGACCCGCACGAAAGGTGTAACGATTTGGGCACTGTCTCAACAAGGGACCCGGTGAAATTGTAGTACTCGTGAAGATGCGAGTTACCCGCGGCAGGACGGAAAGACCCCGTGGAGCTTTACTGCAGGCTGATATTGGATTTTGGTATTATATGTACAGGATAGGTGGGAGACTTGGAAATCAGGGCGCTAGCTTTGGTGGAGTCGTCCTTGGGATACCACTCTTGTAATACTGAAGTTCTAACCATAGACCGTGAATCCGGTCTTGGGACATTGTCAGTTGGGCAGTTTGACTGGGGCGGTCGCCTCCTAAAATGTAACGGAGGCGCTCAAAGGTTCTCTCAGCACGGTCGGAAATCGTGCGTAGAGTGTAAAGGCACAAGAGAGCTTGACTGCGAGAGATACATCTCGAGCAGGAACGAAAGTTGGACTTAGTGATCCGGTGGTTCCGAGTGGAAGGGCCATCGCTCAACGGATAAAAGCTACCCCGGGGATAACAGGCTTATCTCCCCCAAGAGTCCACATCGACGGGGAGGTTTGGCACCTCGATGTCGGCTCGTCTCATCCTGGGGCTGGAGTAGGTCCCAAGGGTTGGGCTGTTCGCCCATTAAAGAGGCACGCGAGCTGGGTTCAGAACGTCGTGAGACAGTTCGGTCCCTATCCGCCGTGGGCGCAGGAAATTTGAAAGGAGTTGTCCCTAGTACGAGAGGACCGGGATGAACAGACCGGTGTATCAGTTGTTCCGCCAGGAGCATTGCTGAGTAGCTAAGTCTGGCAGTGATAAGCGCTGAAGGCATCTAAGCGCGAAGCACCCCTTAAGATTAGATTTCCCTTCCTTTATGGAGTAAGACCCCAGATAGACCATCTGGTTGATAGGCCTAAGGTGTAAGGGCAGCAATGTCTTTAGCTTACAGGTACTAATAGGTCGAGGACTTGACCACATTCTTTTCTGTGTAGTTTTGAAGGTACTTATTACTTTAGAAGTGATGAGTTTTATCTTCTAAAAGAACAAAAATTTTAGTAAAAAAAGCTTTACAAACAGCTGAAAATCTGCTAGAATATACCTTGTTCGCAAAAAAATCTGGTGACTACAGCAAGAGGGTCACACCCGTTCCCATACCGAACACGGAAGTTAAGCCTCTTAGCGCTGATGGTACTTGGTGGGAGACTGCCTGGGAGAGTAGGACGTTGCCAGTTTTAAAATCTTTATAATTACTTTGTGGCGGCGTAGCTCAGTTGGCTAGAGCATACGGTTCATACCCGTAGTGTCAGCGGTTCAAATCCGTTCGCCGCTACCACAATTAAGGCCCTATGGTCAAGCGGTTAAGACACCGCCCTTTCACGGCGGTAACCCGGGTTCGAGTCCCGGTAGGGTCACCATTTTAAATGGGCGCATAGCTCAGTTGGGAGAGCACCTGCCTTACAAGCAGGGGGTCATAGGTTCGAGCCCTGTTGTGCCCACCATTTAATAAAATAAACAAACAAATGGCCTGGTAGTTCAGATGGTTAGAATGCCAGCCTGTCACGCTGGAGGTCGAGGGTTCGAGTCCCTTCCAGGTCGCCATTTTAAAGTAACAATGCTGGTGTAGCTCAATTGGTAGAGCAACTGACTTGTAATCAGTAGGTTGAGGGTTCAAGTCCTTTCACCAGCTCCATAAAACTAGGAGGGGTTCCCGAGTTGGCCAAAGGGGACGGACTGTAAATCCGTTAGCTGTGCTTTCACTGGTTCGAATCCAGTCCCCTCCACCATTTTAATTAAAAGGATAATTTATTGGTTTATATGCGGAAGTGGCTCAGTGGTAGAGCATCGCCTTGCCAAGGCGAGGGTCGCGAGTTCGAATCTCGTCTTCCGCTCCATAGACACTAATATAAAATACATGATACGTGGTGGGTATAGCTCAGTTGGTTAGAGCGCCAGATTGTGGCTCTGGAGGTCATGGGTTCGATTCCCATTATCCACCCCATTAATATTTTACAGATTTTACGGCGGCATGGCCAAGTGGTAAGGCAGAGGACTGCAAATCCTTTACCCTCAGTTCGAATCTGAGTGCCGCCTCCAATTATATATGCACCTATAGCTCAACTGGATAGAGTGCTTGACTACGAATCAAGAGGTTGGGGGTTCAAGTCCTCCTGGGTGCACCAAGTAAAAGATAGAGAGTTGATGGAACAATCGATTTTCTATTTTTTTTGTATTTTTACAGGTTTATAAGCTATGAATTGCATATATTTGAACGTGAAAATAGTCAAAGCAAATTATATACTTTGACTGTTTTTTTAGGTCTAAAGGTAACACTATAGAGATACTTTCCGACCTCTTAACCTATCTAATGTTGATAAATTTACAAAATTATCAACGACATAACTTGAAGCAATATGCGAATATCTTCTTGTCATATCAAGAGAAGAATGTCCTAAAATCATTTGAAGTGAAAATATATCTCCTCCATTTATTAAATATTTAGTTGCGAATGTATGCCTTAATAGATGTGGCTTTAATCTTGTTATATTTGTTTTTCTTTTTAAACGATAGAACAACATTTTTATAACATCTTTTGAAACTGGTGTTTTTTCTTGACTAATGAATACTCGTGCTGTAGGTATATAAGGCAATGACCTGTAACCATGCATATATTTGTACAATAACTTTTTAGTATATAATCCTATGGGTACTATTCTTTCTTTTTGACCTTTTCCCGATACTTTTATTATATTTTGCTTAAAATGCACATTATCTATATCTAACATTAATACTTCACTTCTACGTAAACCCGAATCAAGCATTAAAGATATCATACATTTATTTCTAAGACCAAATTCAGTCTTTGCATTTATAGAATTATATATTTTTTCTATTTCTTCATCACTAAGTATTTCTATTGTCTTTTTTTGAGCCTTTGGAAGTTTTATTTTTGAACCAATATCTTTAGTTAAATAATCTTCACTATACAGCCAATTTATAAATGCTCTTATATGACGTATATATGTTTGAATAGTTGTTTTACTTAATTTCATTTTAATATCTGTCTTGAAATTAAATTCTCTATCTTTCTTACTAAGATATAACTGATAGTCCTTAACATCACCTATACATAAATCATCAATGAGTTTATCACTACCAACATAGTCAATAAAATACTTTAAATTTCGTTGATAATTTAATATAGTTTCTTTCGTATTTCCTTTAAGTTCTTGGTCTATTTCAAATAGTTTTAATGCTTTAGTTAAAGTTATCATAACAACCTCCTACACAGCTAATAAAGCCGATTTTCTATTCACTTCTTCATCAAATGTTTTTTGTTTAATGTCTCTTAGATACTGTAATCCACGTGATAATATATCCTCCATACAGTCTTCTATATCTAACTTTTTACAATCAAGCCTATCAATATTTTTCTTTGATAAGTAACTAGTTATATACCCAATGATTGATGGAACTAGTTTTTCAGCATCTCTATTTAAACGCTCTGTTTTTCTTACTAACGACCTTGAATCTTTAGCATTAAATACATTTTGCAGTTCGCTCCATACACGATCATTATTACATCTTGTTTTCCTACTTGAACTATCGTCAATATATCTCAGCCATTCACATGTGCAATATTTCCATATCGAAGATATATGTTCAAATACATTTTCTACAGTTTCCATATTACATTGTTTAAAGAACTTTCTACCTAATTCAAATTCTATATTCCAAACATTATCAATGTTTAAACCTTGTTTTTTCCATATATCAAAGAACCAAAGTTTAGAGTTTTTCTGTTTAACTTCTAATGTTTTATTATATATTCTGCACATTACCGTTTTACTTGCACCAGTACCAAAGCTAAAACCCGATACATTTCTATCACTTCTATAAACTATATCTGAACGGTATCTACCTACAAAATTATCTATATCAGACATTTTAAAATTGAATTTATCTGTGTGGCAACACAAATCAATTCTTGTAACCTTATTAGTGATGATTTGACCTATAGAACCGATTAATTCACTTATTATTTGCCATGCTCTTTTATAACCATGCTCCCATAAGCAAGCTGATTTAATCTTTACATAAACAGGGTATGAATCTTCGTTAGTACTTCTATAATTAGCAAATTTTAATTCGTACATATCATTATGGAGTATATAAGCATGATGTCTTGAGCCATTAGGAAATACCTCAAAGAACATACCACGTATATTTATTTGAACAGTCTCAAACGAGTTATCTTTTACTTGCGACTTTGCTTCTTCTTTCTTTCGTGCTAATTCACAAAGTAAACCTTTAAATGTTTTATCGTATTCCAATATATCTATACTAGCTATAAGCGTATCTATATTTTGAATCATGCTCGACACTCCTTTTTTTCTTCTTTTTAAGGCTCTTAAATTTTAGGTGGTCTTACAGCCCCCCTTGTTAATAGGGAAGGGGGACAGGTTAATAAAAGCTTAGTTGCTTCGATTCTTTCTGTGTTTGATTAGCTTTTCTTAGTTCCTTGTCCTCAATATTACGTATCATTTTTATATAGACTTTCTTTTTATCTTCTTCTAGAAAAGTCAATTTACTAACAGCTTGTTTTAATATAGATAACTCATTCATTATCAAAAATCCTTATTTTACCCAACACTATAAGAAACAAACATATCAAATTATACACACTAGACACTAAAATAAAACAAACTAAAACAAATCTAATATTTTCTATCAAAACATTATCCTCCTTAGGTTTATGGTTCGGAATGATAAAAACATTGCTCCGCTATCATTCCTCTAAATACTCCTTTTTTTTATTTGTACTTATTGAATTTGCCTGTATGGAAAATGACATTTAATTCTTATTTGACACTTCTTTAAACTTTGACTCAATTAGTTTAACTAGCTTGTTTTCAATTTTCTTTATCTGAGTTGTTGCAAGTTTTTTACTTTTACTTTGTTCTTCCTTTTCTTCTATATCCCATCTATCAATTTGTGCTGATGTGTCGTAATAACTATAATTTTTATCTTGAGCAACCAAAGTGTATTTAAACTCTCTAAGTTGACGTTTTTTAATTTGACTTGTGACTCCTGTAATATTCTGTGCAATTACATATTTATCAGCCCTGTAAAACTCATAAACAAACATTCTGTCAAACCCAAACATATTCCTAGCAGATACAACATAATCAGTTGATTCTCTTAACTCTATACCCATACGTGAAAATACAGGACTAGTACAAAATATAACTAAACCATGTTTTCTACACTGTGTAAGTTTCCATAATAGTTCAATAGGGAACTTGCTAAAACGTGAACTTGCAAAGGTGGATTGTATTTCATCAAAGATTACTATTGTGTTTTTAGGTAGGTCTATCAAATCTTCCCACTTTTCAATTTTTCCAGTTTGACCTACTACATCAAAATTACTATATATTTTAATATTTTTGTTAGGGTGTTCCTTTTGCATCTTTAAAGCAAAATTCACAGCCCCTAGACTTTTTCCTTCTCCATAATATCCAGTAAAACACCATATACCAAACAGTTTAAATTTATCCTTACCCCTTAGAATATCAATAACAATCCACTTTACAAACTCTACTAAATTAATATATCTGTGATTTACAAAATTAGATTTAAAATTCTTTAATCGCTTCTTAAACTCTGCTTTATGTCTCAATCTACCTTTAACAGCCATAAATATAGTAGCTATAGTAAAATAGGATATAAATATAATTAAAGCTATTAGAAAAATTATTCCGATAATAGTAAGTATTTTCCCAAACATAACAATCCTCCTATCCTCTTATTGTTTTTACAACCCATTGACCTAATCGCATAAGTAAAGCAAAGTTATCTACAACGAGCATAGCTGTTAAACATAGAACAAAGACATCAAGGGGAATAAAATAATTAGCTTTTTCAAGTAAATCAATTAAGAATGTTATAGCATTATCTAGCCCATTTAAGAAATTTTCACTTAGACTGAATATAGGTAATATTTTATCTAATTTACTAATAATCCACTTTACAATAGTATTAATAATAGACATTATTCCACCACCTTAGAAGGTATCATTTTACCCCAACAGTAAAGGAATGTTTTAATTATCATTCCATAGCCTATAATCTTTCGGAAGTAATCTATAATAGATATTCCTAGGTACTGCCATTTATCAAATACCCCAAAGTCCAGCAAAATATAAGGGTCACGCTTAAAAGGATTATTAATATTACCAATATGAGAAACAGCATCAAACATACTATGCAAATCAACTTTTATAACTGGTGCTTTTCCTTTACTAGTATTAATATTTTTTAATCTATCCCAAGCTTTTTTAAATATATTTAACCCCATTCTATTTTCAAACGCATCACGAAGCCCTACAGGCTCAATATTAACGTTACCACTAGGAGGAGTTGGGGGAGTTGTCGGTATATTTCCTATATCAGTACTGCCAATATCAACAAGTTTATTCCAAGTTGTAGGGATAGGAACAGCAATAGTCCCATCTTCGTTAGCATCACCATCCCAACTGCCATTAGGTACATATTCACCAGTTATAGGAACAGAACCACCATTTTCTAGAACGTAATTTGTTGGATACAAGGCAACATCAATCCTATTGTATCTATTACCTACGTGTTCATATAGGACAAACGGCAAATTTCTTGTAGTACCATCATTAAGCTTAAGTTGCAAAGCAGTAAGATTAATCATTTTTCCATCAAATTCTTTACGAAAAGTGAAATATGCAAATCCAATGCATTTTTCAATAACAAAGTCCATTGTACTGTATGGATTAACTTCAACAACAAATTTATGACCATTATGAACAAAACTTCCTACATTAATTCCTTTTTCAATTATAACTCCGTCAAGACACATCTTATACCGACGGTCACCCGAAAACTGTTTAAAACCAATAGCTCGATTACAAACACTCAAACTTATACCAGCAGTAACTTCTTTTTCGTAAAAAAATTTATTCAAAAGGTGGTCCCACGCCCTAGAACAAGTCACTTTTCCAGCTTTTAACCATTCTGACACTTTTCCTTTAGTAAAATTCCATGCTTCTTTAGAAACATTAGCAACTCCGTTAGCCCCTACATTAAGCATATTTTTTACCTTTTCAGCTGACCAGTTACATGCCTTTAGCATCTCATCATATAACTGTTGTGATAAGCGTTCGCAAGATTCCTTAGTTGTAAACTGTACGCCTGCGGCAACTAATAACGCACCAAGAATTTTTAATGTTTCGGCAGCTACTGGAATTACAAATGCAGGATTAGCATTTACTACAGTTCCATTAAACACGCTCATAATCAATACAGCTATTAATAAAATTGCTTCTTTTTTTCTTTTCCTCATATAATCACCACCTTACTATAAGATAAAGGGTAAATATAATATTCACCCTTTAAATTACTATCTAAATGCTTTTGAAGCTTTTCTTTGCAAGAATCCAACTCCTTTGCTAACTGCAAAACCTATAGCCCAAAGAACTAAACCAGTTGGAACTATTACAGTTACTATATCAGTTACAGTCTTAACTACGTCTGCTCCAAAACCTTTAATTATATTCATTAAACCACTATCAACAAGACTTTTCGGAGCAGGTGCATCAACAGCAAATGCCATTGAGCAAGTCATAGCCATCATTACAACTGTCAATACAGATAATTTATTCCTTTTAAAAAATGCCTTAACTTTATGCATGAGTTCACCCCCTTTCAAAAGCTATATATTAAATTAACAAATATTAAACTTCCAAAATCTTTTTATCATGCCTTTAATACACCCATAAAGCTTAATACCTGCAAATGTCGCTGTGCCTAATCCTGCAAAATATATCAATATACGCAAGAATAAATGTATATCATTGATTTGTGCTTGTAAGTCAGACATTACAACTAACATGTCTTTAACTGCTTTTTGAATCCCATCAATTTCAAGTTGATTTCTAACAATTACGTCCATTGTTTTCATACTTAAAAGTTCTCAAGTTGTTTTGCATATTGACCCGACTTGCCATTCATACTATACATGCCTACCATTATATTACTTAACGACATTTCTTTATTTTCAACTGCTTTATTATACACATCTTCATTTACTGTAACGATTACAAGATTTTTATTACCTTTTTGATACATGTGTAATTTATGCTTTTTTTCACCTTTTTCATTTGTAGACATTACTTTATCCATTACTAAACCTTTTACAGATACTATCATAACTTGACCTCCTTATTTTTTTATAATCTATGTCAAAACGTTTTGCAAAATTTCTAAACTGCAACCTTGCAGTTGTTAGAAATCTTTGCAAAAACGTTGTTTGCTGTTTACAGTTATTCAAATATCAAATCATTATGTATAATAAACATCTTATTTACACAACAAAGTCTCACAGCACAAACAGGGAAACCGTTCATATCACAAAAATATATATAATCTTCTTCCAGTTTACGAGCAATTTCTATCGTCTTAAGTGCAACAAAACGCATATCTTTATACACAACATCTAAACCGTTTAGTCTATATTCAATATCGCATTTTAATTGTAATTTACTTATATCAAAATTTTTTGATAATTCCACAAATTTCATTTAGTACACCTCCTAGTTAATAAATATAGAACTATACATATATTAATTAAATAATATCGAACTACAATTATAAGTATAATTCAAGATTATAGAACTGTCAAGAGTTTACAGAAAAATAATTAAATAAAATAGAACTTGCTTTTAAATAAAACTAAAATTGTATATAATTGAACCAAGGAGGGTAATATGTTTGATAACAGGTTAAAAGATTTAAGAAAAGAAAAAGGAATAGAAGCACAACATATAGCTAAATTATTAAATGTTTCTAAATCAACTTACTCATATTATGAAAATAATAAAAGTGAGCCAAACTATGAAACACTAAAAAAAATAGCAGATATATTCAACGTATCAATAGATTATTTACTCGGAAGAGTTGAACATAAAAACGCTACAATAATAGAAGATATACCTAAAGAATTAAAAGAATTAGGAGTTGAATACCTTGAGGTAACAAAAGAACTTAAAGAGAAGGGATTAACACCACAAAAAATAAAAAGCTTAATTGAAGGCTTAAAAAATGCAGGATTAATAAAGAATAACAACGATTAGCTGTTATTCTTTTTTTTATTTACATACAACACATTTAATATCTTAATCTTAAAAATTTCATCATCTAAAACAATTACTACTATTTTATCAGCCACATAATCACTCCTTATGTCTTTGCATGATATCATGTCTATAAATAATATAATAATATACTACAAAAACACCTGTCAAACGTCGAACCATGTCGTTTTAAGCATATGTCTAAAATGCAAATGTGTATTTTATCAAATCTATTAATGTCGCAAAATGTAAGTTTTGAAACATAAATTCGGAAGTCGGTAATATCTAGTGTTTTTTACTGATATTCACATGGTGTGATATTACATAAATAGGTGTATAAGAAAGTCAATAGGTGAGAAAAGTGTCGAAAACATACGAACATAAGTTTGTGATAACTACGAATCAAGAGGTTGGGGGTTCAAGTCCTCCTGGGTGCACCAAGTAAAAGATAGAGAGTTGATGGAACAATCGATTTTCTATTTTTTTTGCATTTTTACAGGTTTATAAGCAATGAAGTACATATATTTGAACGTGAAAATAGTCAAAGCAAATTATATACTTTGACTGTTTTTTTAGGTCTAAAAATAGTACTTTTATTCTTAGTTTATAAAAAAATCTAGAGATATTAAATATCTGAATTGCAATATATATTTTGTTCTAATGATGCTCGATACTCCGTAGCTAATATAGTTTTTCTAAATTCTGCGCTTGGGTCAATCTCTGTTATTGTATTTGCTAGCTCGTCTATAGAAACTTTAAAAAATTCTTTTCTATAGTTTACTTTGTTAACTCTATTATCAGAGAAAATTTTATGCAACTTGTTCTCTAAAGCAGGAGCATCTTCTGAAAATATAAAGCTATGTACATCGAAAGGAAATGGTACGCTTGCGCTACTGAGTTCCTTAATTCTGTCTAATGGTTCAAGTCTTCTAGTCATTCCAATTTTAAAGATATTACTACCAAATGATCCTATATTACTTATAACATATATATTGCCAGCCTTTCCATTTTGCAGATTTATAATAGTTTCTTTTTTCTGATCTACATCTAATAGCATTTGTTCTAGCTTTTCAATCCTATCTAATAGTTTTTGACGTTTTTTCATATCAAGTTCATCATTAATTTTAGACTTAATGTTGTTAATTTCTGATTCATATTTTAATTCTTCTTTGGCAAGCTTTTTCTTTTCTTCTGCGAGTTTTCTTTGTTCAGCCTTTTCTTGAGCAATTTGTTCTTTTAATAATCGTTGTTCTTCTTTATTTCTTTCTCTGGTTACATAGTATTGATATTCAATATCTATCAATTGATTGTAAAGGTATTCTACTTCTCTAATAAATTTTGCTGTTGTATTATATATTGTCTTATTACCGTCTATTGCAATAGCTAAGTATTTTAAAATCATTTTTTCTAATGATTCTTTGCTCTTGTCAAGATTAGTATATCTAAGGTTTATTATTATATTTTGAAGTTCAGAATTAAGTGAAAGAACCATTAGGTTGTATAGTGATTTATTTGTTTTAGTTGTGTACCTATTTTGATAGTCGTTTACTAATTTCTCAATATCTTTTTTTATTTTAGTGGATTGTTTTTTTAATATTTTAATGTCATCAGAATGTATGGGGAAGTTCACTGCTGGGGCTAATAAATCTAGTTCATATTGACTTATATCATCAAAATCATCATAAAGTCTATAAGATTCAATAGAATGTTTGATTGACATGTATGAATTTTTTAAACTTTCAATTTTGGATTTTAAGTTACTTTTTGTTTTATTAACCTTTCTACTTGCGATTCTAATTTAAGAAATTTTTGTTTAGTTTCTATCCTTTTAAATTCAGTAACAACGATAGTTTGTGCTAGTGTTTTTTCTTTCTCAAGTAATTCATTTTTTATTATATTAGCTTCTGTAGTTGCTTTTTCTAAGAGTAAATTTGCATCATCATTAATTTTATTGTTTAAATTAGAGTAATAGTTTTTGTCAAATTTATATTGCATGAATAAAAGTATAATTCCTATAATTGCAGGAATTATAGCAAGCCACAAACAAAACATGATAGAGATAAAAGGAGTTGATAAATACCATGGTCTTTTAATAATATATTTATTTTTCATTAAATTCCTCCTATACAGTTATATAAAGATTAACATTCCTCCTATTTTTATGTTTGTATACAAGTAAAATGCCAAATATACTAACCTTTGGGCATATCTAAAAATACCGATGCCTTTTCAGTTTAAACTACTAAAATTTTTTAAAAGAAAACTTATCAACTTCAGTAGAAATTCAATGATGCTAGAGGTTTTGTTATTAAAGTGTTTAGTTATATAAAAAATTCAAAGCATCACTCCTTTACTTATATGTTATATCAATACCATAATTCTACAAAATTAACAGAATTCCTTTTATTTTTACGGTTTTAAAAAGTATTTTGTATTAAAGAATTATGAAAAATAATATGATTGACAAATATATATATTTTAAATAAACTAATGATAAGATATTAGCTATTTTATTTATGTTTAATTGTTATAGGTTAATTTTTATTAATGTCTATTTAAGAAAAGAATTTTACAAATATATATTAATAAAATTTTGCCAATTATATTATAGCCATAATATAATTAGTAATTGTTTATATAAAACATAAAAAAAGTAAGCTTAACTTTAGATATTATTGAGAAAAGAATAAAAATATGGTAAAATACAAATAAGAAATCTTTTCTCTCAAAACCTATATATACCATAGTCCATTTTTTTTACCTGATTATGAAACCGTTTGCAAACATAAAATGTAAATTTATATTTATTATAATTTAGTTCGACACATATTGCGTTTTTTTCACAAAAATTATATTGAAAGTATTATTTTTAATATAATTTTTACTACAAATCATGAAAACGGTTTCACTAATTTGGGCAATTTTCTAATTTATATATTTTTATTTAGTTTTTATAAAAGAGATTGGAGAGATTTCAAAATCTTATTTTTATAATTGAAGGAGGATTTAGTTATGAAAAAGAAAGCCGTTTTATCTTTAGTTTTGATTGCATTATTATCTATCAACAGTTGCATGGTTTTCGGTAGTTTTAATGGAACTATAATGCAATATTTTGAGTGGTATAATTCAAACGATGGACAGCATTGGAACAAGGTAGCAAATGATGCAAAACATTTAAGTGATCTTGGAATAACTGCTGTTTGGTTACCGCCAGCATATAAAGGACATAGTGGAATTAATGATGTTGGTTATGGAGTATATGATCTTTATGATTTAGGTGAATTTAATCAAAAAGGTACTGTTAGAACAAAGTATGGAACTAAAGATCAATATCTTAACGCTATAAACCAATTGCATAAAAATAATGTACAAGTATACGCAGATATAGTATTGAATCATAAAATGGGCAATGATTACAATGAAAATATAACAGTTACTGAAGTAAATCCTCGTAATAGGTATGAAAATTATAGTACATTCACAAAGAATTGCCCAACGGGATATACATTCCCAGGACGTAATGGAAAATATTCAACTTTTACATGGAATCATACTCATTTTGATGGTATTGATGATTACGGAAAGATATATCGTATTTATGGTAGAAGCTGGGACAATAATGTAGATTGGGAAAATGGAAACTATGACTATCTGATGGGAGCAGACCTTGATATGCAAAACTCTACAGTTGTTAATGAACTAAAAAATTGGGGTAATTGGTATACAAGCTTTGCTAAATTAGATGGATATAGAGTAGATGCTATTAAGCATATTAGTACAGATTTCTATAGCGATTGGCTTGATAATCAACGTAGTGTTTCAGGTAAAGAACTTTTTACTGTAGGAGAATATTGGAGCGCTGATTTAAGTAGACTTGAAAATTACCTTAAAAAAACTAATTATAAAATGAGCCTTTTTGATGTACCTCTTCATTCACAGTTTGTATCTATATCTTATGGGAACGGTAATTTTGATATGGGTTCATTAGGACAAAATACATTAACAAAAAAGCATAGTACAAAATCTGTTACTTTTGTTGACAATCACGATAGTCAGCCAGGCCAAATGCTTGGACCTAGTGTAAATGAATGGTTTAAACCGCAAGCTTATGCATATATATTAACTAGACAAGAAGGATATCCGTGTGTATTCTACGGAGATTATTACGGAGTTAGTGAGCCAGGAAAAACTATAGCATCTATAAAAGAAAGACTAGATGTATTATTAAAGGTTAGAAAGGATTTAGCTTTTGGTTATCAACGAGATTATTTTGACCATAAAGATATAATAGGATGGACAAGAGAGGGAGATTCTGAACATCATAAATCTGGAATAGCTGTTCTACTTAACGATGGTCCACAGGGAAGCAAATGGATGTGTGTTGGAAAAAAACATGCTGGAAAAGTTTTTTATGATATAACAGGAAATTCGTCTCATACTGTTACTATAAACAATGATGGATGGGCCGAATTTAAAGTAGGTGGGGGATCTTACTCTGTTTATGTTATTCGTTAAAAAGTCATTCTATGGCTTTAGTTAATAAATACCCCTTAGCAACGAAAAGAGCGAATATTTTTAAATCGCTCTTTTCGCATATATTTAAATAACATTTTATAAAAATAATGGATTAATAAAGAAATAATATGTTTGACAAATAACTTGGTATTACTTAAAATATTCATAAGATATCTAATTAGTATTAATTGATTAATAAAAATGTTAAAGTTTGTTGCTAGATTATAAAGGAGCGAAAGTATGAAAATATTAACCATAGTAGTAGTTGTTGTTGCTATATACATATTCATTGTAGTAAGAAATAAAGCAAGAAATAAAAAAGCATTAAAAGAGATACAATTTAGGTTTGGCAAAAAAGTTCAGAGAAAAAAATATAGTTGTAAAGAAATAGAGTACTACTGGAAAGAGCGCACTAAAAATATAAATGATGATGAAAAAATAGATGATATTACTTGGAATGATCTTGATATGGATAATGTATTTATGAGGATGAATGATTGTAATTCTTATGTAGGAGAGCAGATATTGTATTCAAGATTACATTGTATACCTAAAGGTGATAGTAGTACCAAAATATTTGAGGATAAAATGGCGTTTTTTTCATCTAAAATTGAAGAAAGAAGTAAGATACAGCTCTTACTAAATAGCTTAGGGAAATATAAAGATAATTATAATCTTCCTATATTTTTAGCTAATTTAAATTTAAATAGAATACTGAATATATGGAAGTATAAAATGTTGCAAGTATTATTAATTTTATCGATAATATTTCCTATAGTTATGCAAGATACTAAATACTTCTTAATAACGTCAATGGTATTTGCATTAAATGTGATGGTTTATTGTCTTAGTAAAGCTAAGTATGAACTTAATCTTGATATGTTAGAGCATGTAGTTGCGATAGTAAATGTTGCAAATAAAATATCTAATAATAAAGAATTTTCTTATGAAAGCACGTTTGGTGATTTAAAGAAAAAAACTATACCATTTAAAAAGATAACGAAAATGCTTGCATTTATAAAATTCAAAAAGGATGCGTCTATATCAGGAGATGTTTTTGCACTATTATATGATTATATAATAGGGGCAACAATGTGGGATATTGTTGCATATAACAATATTATTGATCTATTAGAAAATAAAAGAGAAGAATTCATGGAGTTATTTGAAGCTTTAGGAGAGATAGATGCTACTATATCAGTTGCTTCATTTAGAAAGAGTTTACCGTTTTTCTGTAGACCAACATATGTTAAAAAGCATGAATTGAATATGGAAAAATTATATCATCCTCTGATAGATGAACCTGTTTGTAATACAGTCAATATAAAAAATAGTTCTATTATAACAGGGTCAAATGCATCAGGTAAATCTACGTATATTAAAGCTGTATCAATTAATATTATTTTAGGACAAAATATAAATACTTGCATGGCTGAGAAGATATCTTTTCCAAGAGCTTATGTTATTACATCTATGGCTGTTAGAGATGATTTAATGGCGGGTGATAGTTATTTTATAAAAGAAATCAAATATCTTAAGCGAATAGTTGAGCGGGCTAATCAAGGTAGATTTATGGTTTGTGTAATAGATGAAATACTTAGAGGCACAAATACAGAAGAGAGAATTGCATCTTCAGCTTCAGTTATGAGCTTTTTGAAAAGTAAGAATTGTATTGCTATAGTTGCTTCACACGATTTTGAGTTAACACAGATACTTGCAGGTCAGTATGATAACTATCATTTTACAGAAAAAATAAACTCAAATGACATAGTGTTTGATTATAAAATCCATGAAGGTGCTTCTAATTCAAAGAACGCAATAAAACTTTTAAAATATGTTGGTTTTCCAGATAAAATAATCAAAGAAGCTCAAACGTTTAATTATAATGAAATTAATATATCTAGAGATCGCTTAGCAAAAGGCTAAGAACAGGAGCTAAAAATGATTATACTAAATGGCGGTTCATATTATCCTGAATCACTACAAATTGATAAAGAATGGACAAGGCATATTTCTAAGCAAGATTTGATATCGTTTATTCCTTCTGCTACTGTTAGATCAAAAGAAGAATATCTAGTCTTTTTTAAAAAATATATGAAGAATTATGAATTAACTAATATTATATCCCTTGATTTATATGAAATTGGATGGAAAGAGAAATTGAAGAAATCTAAAGTAATATTTATAGCAGGTGGAAACACATATAAATTACTTGATATAGTAAGGCAATCCGGATTTGATGAGTTTATTAGAGATAGGCATGAGGATAAAATTATAATAGGAAATAGTGCAGGAGCGGTTATCATGGGATTAGATATAGTTACAGCTAATAGTAATGATATAATTGGATTATCGAATACTAAGGGTATGGGTTTAGTCAATTATTCTATATGTCCTCATTATACGAGTCATAAATATGCTAAATTATTAGATAAATCTAATAAACTAAAACATGAAATAATAGGGTTACCAGAGGAGTCCGCTATAATAATCGATGGCGATAAGGAGCATATAATTAATGAAATAGAAATAATAAAGGGGTGTAAAAAATGAAAAAAACACATAATGAATTAATTGATGGCATAAAAGCTTTGCCTCCATTTCCAGTCGTATTTGTAACGGTAGGGAAAAATATAATGGTAGCAGGTGCATTTCATTTTTTTTCTTATAATCCCCCATCAGTAATGGTTGGTATAAAGCCAGAAAAATATACATATGAGTTGATAAAATCAATGAAAGAATTTGCTATAAATATACCTAGTAAGGAACAGCTTGACAGTATAAAAATATGTGGAAGTCTATCAGGGCGAAAAGAAGATAATAAATATGAGCGAGCAGGGTTGACACATAAGCAAGGTAATAAGATTAATAGCTATATAGTTAATGAATGTAGTGTAAATTTAGAGTGTGAGGTTGTACATGAGATAGACTTTGACGGTAGCCATAAATGGTTTATAGGCGAAATAAAACAAGTACATGTAGATGAAAATTATAGAAGAAGCGATACTTTGATGTTCTGGCTTGGGCAATTTAGAGAAGTAGGCGCTTTGATAGAGGGAAGGAAGGATGAAGATATATTTTTATAAAATTGCTAATAAAAGGATAGGAGTATGTTATGAATGTTAATGTAAAACTTCAAAAATGTACAGATAAAGATATAATAATGAATTTATATCCACTATATTTGCATGATTTATCTCACTATAATAAAGAGGATGTTAATGAAAAAGGCAAATATGAATATGATGAGATAAATTTATATTGGCAAAAGGACAACATGCATCCATTACTCATAAAGGTTAATGACTGTATAGCTGGATTTGTATTATTAACTGAAAGAGTTTATGTTAGAAAAGGATGTGATTATTGCATACAGGAATTCTTTGTTCTAAGGAGATATCGAAAAGTTGGTATTGGACAAAAAGTATTTAAAGAACTTATTAAACAGTTTAAAGGGAGATACTGTCTTTTAGTACTTAAAGAAAATGTGACTGCATTGAAATTCTGGACTAATAATTATAAGATTAACGATATTAAGTACGAAGAAGGGGATTTTGAAAAAGATAACAAGGCATATTATCATGAATTTTGTTTATAAATATATAAAGACAAAAAAGAAAATCAAATACGATTTTCTTTTTTTTTTCTATAAATTAATATATAAAAAATAAGAACCATATTTCTAACTAGGCATATCCAAGCAATTTACAACACAATTACCATAAAAAAGAATACAAATAAAATATAAATTGCATAAAATTATTAATATTGACAAATAGTGAAAAAACTATTATAATAGTTACAGCATAATAATGATAATCATTATCAAATTAGGAGGTGGGACTATCAACAACCAAGATTTTTATAAAAAGTGGTTTCCTTTTGAAACAGGATTAAAAGAGAAAAATAAAATAACATTGTATTGTTTTCATCATGCAGGAGGAAGTGCATCCGTATTTAGAAGATGGATATCTAAAAAGAATGATATAAATATTATTTCTGTTGAGTTGCCAGGGAAGGGAACCAGAATGGATGAACAGTTCATAGAAGATATGGATTTATTAGCCGACCAATTGGCAGATGCTATTATATTTAAAAGTCAAGATAGCCAATTTTGTTTTTTTGGACATAGCATGGGAGCTGTTATTGCATTTAAAGTAGCATATAGACTTAAGATAAGGTACAATGTTGAGCCTATAAAATTAATTGTTGCAGGCAGACATGCTCCATATGAACCTAATCCAGACGAGTTCAAAAGCTATATGGATGATGATGCATTAATAAAAGAAATGAAGAAAATAAATGCTACATCAAAACAAATACTAGAAAATAAAGAATTAATGGAATTTTTGTTACCTATAATAAGAAATGATTATAGATTACATGAAAGTTTCAAGTACCAAGGCGAAGTACTTAGCATACCTATTATTGCACATGCTGGTAAAAATGATATAGATGCTAATAAAGAAGTTATGGAAAAATGGAGAACAATGACTAGTAAAGATTTCACATTAAGGGAATTTGAAGGAAAACACTTTTTTATTTATGACTTAGGAGAGGAATATATTAATGAGCTAATAAAAGATATAGCTTAGTTTTTTATGAAGATACATATCATCTAGTAGAAGGGAGGAATAAATATTATTACAGAAGCTCAAATGCAAATTAGGCAAAAAGTAAACAAAACAAAAACTTATATTAAAGAACAATGCTTATATGAAGGATTTTTAAAAAATGCTGAGATAAATCCAAAAAATATAGCAGTAATATGGTATGAAAATGGTAACAGAAAAACTATGGCTTATGATGAATTAAAAGAAAAATCAATGAAACTCGCTCAAATGTTAGTAGAGGAAGGAATTAATAAAGGAGATTTAGTTGCAATATGTCTACCAAAAGGCATAGAGCAGATAATAAGTGTGTTAGGAATTTTAGCTTGTGGAGCAGTATATGTGCCTATAGGAGTTAAACAACCAGTCGATAGAAAGAAATCAATATTAGATACTGGAAAAATAGAGTTTATTATTACTGATTCTAAGATGAAACAAACTTTAAAGACTGATACAAATAGAAATATTGTAGTGGTAGAAGATATTCATAATTATAATGAATTAAATAGTGTTATTGATATATCTACTAAAGACACTGCATATATTATATTTACTTCGGGTTCAACAGGAATTCCTAAGGGAGTTGTTATATCTCATGAGTCAGCATATAACACTATTGCAGATATAAATAATAAATTTAAGATAACAGAAAAAGATACTGTAATAGCTGTATCAGAGCTAGATTTTGATTTATCAGTATATGATATATTTGGATTATTGTCGGTAGGTGGAAAAATAGTTTTACTTGATGACAGTACAAAATTAGAAACAACCATCTGGAAAAGAATGATTAAAGATAACGATGTGACCATATGGAATACTGTGCCTGCACTATTTAAAATGCTCATGATAACATGTCAAACAGATAAAGATAACCTTCCACTAAAAAAAGTGTTTTTATCTGGAGATTGGATAGATATGGACCTATATGAAAAAATGAAAGATAATACAGAGGATTGTAAGTTTATATCATTAGGTGGGGCAACAGAAGCTTCTATATGGTCAAACTATTACGAAGTTATAGAGATAGATAAAAACTGGAAATCCATACCTTATGGCATGCCATTAAGTAATCAGAAATTCAGAATAGTTGATGAAAATGGAAAAGATTGTGAAGACTATGTTGTTGGAGAACTTTGGATAGGAGGAACTGGAGTAGCTAAAGGTTATCTTAATCAAGAAGTTTTAACAAAAGAAAAATTCATAGTATATGAAGGAGAACGTTGGTATAAAACAGGGGACTTAGGTAGATATGATAAAGATGGAGTTATTGAATTTTTAGGGCGTAAAGACAATCAAATAAAGATTAATGGATTTAGAATAGAGATAGGTGAAATTGAAAATATTTTAAAACAACATGAGTATATATGTGATGCTGTTGTTACGAAAAGTAAATATGGTAATTCTCAGCACTTAATTGCAGGGATAGTGCCAAATAACAATATGAATAATAGTCAGACAGCTATTATAAATAAAGTAAATAAAAAAATAGAACCCATATTCGAAAACCAAGCGTTGATAGTTGAACAGTTTATCTTTTATCTATTAGAACTTCAAGTATCAAAAGATAAGCAATGGTTATATGAAAAATACAACCAATATACAAATACAATCCAGATGTGGCTTCGCTGGTTAACTCAAAGACAAGTCATAAAAATAGAAGGTGGTGAAATAATACCTGCAAAAAGGTTTAATATTGTTTTCTACAATATAGAAAAGAACAAAGTAGAATTTTTATTTGATTCTATAGATATATACAAAAAAATACTGCTTGGAGAAACGCCAGTATTTTCACTATTAGAAAATCAAAAATTGTCACCAGAACATATAGCAATGAATGAAAAAGCTACCACGTTAGTTCTAGATAAAATCATAGACAAAATAAATGAAATTTATGAAGAGCAAGAAACAACAAGTTTAAAGATAGCTATTTTAGATAGTAGAACTGGTTTAGTAGCTCAAAAGATAATTAACAGATTAAGTATACCTGCTGAAATTACACTTTTTGATGAAAACATAGCTATGCACAACGAGTCAAGAATCAAGTTTAAAGATACTGTATCATATGAAATTATAACTGAAGGTATAGTTAATAATCATTGTAAGTATTCATATGACATTGTGATTGCAGTAAATGCATTGCATAGATACAAAAATCCAATACATGGGATACTTTTATCTAAATTACTATTAGATAAAGGAGGATATCTACTAGCACTTGAATATAGCGAATTAGCGCCGATAGCATTAGTTACATCAGGATTACTTGAAGATGGATTTAAGAATCTATACGAAGGTAGAAGTAGAAAATATAATCCACTATTACTATCAGATGAATGGGTAGAATTTATCAAAAAAGCTGGATTTGAGCAAATAAACATTAACACTTATGAAAACGATGTTATTCAATATATACAGGCTAAAGATTTTAAAAATAAGACTATATTTAATGTTGAGGACATTATGGAGTTTGCAAAAGATAAACTTCCAGAATATATGGTGCCTGATAATATAGAAATATTACCGTGGGTTTCACTGACAGACAATGGGAAAATAGATAGAAATAAAATAGCTAAGCAAATCAAAAAGAAAACTAATAAAGAAAATTATCATAAACCACTCCAGGGAACTGAAGAAGAAATAGCACATATATGGGAATCGTTAATACAATGCAATAAAATAGGAAGAAAAGAAAGTTTCTTTGAAGTAGGAGGAGACAGTCTAATAGCAACACAGTTTCTGTCGGAAATAAAAAAAATATATGATATAGAGTATACTTTTCAAGACATGTTCCAAAAGCCACGATTGTTTCAAGTAGCAGATAAAATAGATTTCCTTATCAATGAAAGAGGAAGCATGGTGGAGGGTGAAATATGATTGGAATAATTGGAGGGTATGGAGATATTGGTTTAAATACAGCGAGGATATTAAAGAATTCTTTTGGTGAAAAATTACGTATTGGAGGAAGAAACATAGAAGCTGTATCAAGAAAAATAAAGGAAGAATTTAAAGATGATGAATGGATAAAGATAGATATAGAAAATGAAAACAGCTTAGATGAATTTATTAAAGGTGTTGATGTAGCTTTAAATTGTGCGGGAACTACTAATGGATATACTGATAAATTGTATAAAGTGCTAAATAAGTATAAATGTAATTATGTAGATGTTGGTTACAGTAAAGAATTTGAACGATTAAAAGGTATAAATGAAAGTAGCTTTATCTATGGAGCAGGATCTTCACCGGGATTATCGGGAATACTCCCTAGGTATTTGTCTAAACAATTTGACAAAGTAACAGATATGAATTATTACTATGGGGTTTTAGATATATTTACAAAAGTTGCTGCTAGAGATTATTTGGATGGTATTAAAGATACTGAAAATAGATCAATGGTAGTCTTAAAAGAAGGAGAGTATACTGCATATATTCCAAAAGAAAATACAGAGATATTTCCTTTATCTGTTCGTGATGTTACAGTTTTTCCTTATATAGATAAAGAAGCGAAAACTATTATAAAAAAACTCAAAATAAACAATGCTAGATTCAATATGGTAGTTGACGGTGAAAATGCATTAAGAGTATTGGAAAAAGCAAGGCGAGATTACAATAAAGATAAAGAGAAACTAATCACAGACTTGTGTACAGCTACAAAGATAGATTGTCAAGGAAGAAAAAAATATGCGGGATTTGTTATTGAGATGTCAGGTGTTAAATCTAATGAATATATTACTAAGACATTAATAGTAAAAGCTAATACTCAAGGGGAATTGACAGGATTATCTTCTGCTGTGGCATCAAAGCTAGTTAAAGAAGAGATACTTCAAAAAGGTGTTATAAGCTTAGGAGAAATAGATCAAACAAATGAGATCATGAATTATATTATAAAATCAAAGGCCGTTGAGCTAGAAATATTAGATGGTAGTATTAACGAATTATTCACGAAAGTTGAGGGGGAGCTATGAAGAATAGAAGAATACGTACAGTAGTATGCGGGACAACATTTGGTCAATTTTATATGGAAGCACTGAAAATTCTTGAAGATAAATTTGAGCTAGTAGGTTTATTAGCAAGAGGAAGTGAAAGATCAAAAATGTGTTCAAGAAATTATAACGTAAAGCTATACACAAATATAGATGATTTGCCAAAGGATATTGATTTGGCGTGTGTTGTTATGCGTTCAGGAGCACTTGGAGGGAAAGGCACTGAAACTGCAATGAAGTTTCTTGAAAGAGGAGTAGATGTTATACAAGAACAACCTATACATCATAAAGACTTGGAGAAATGTTATCGTGCTGCTAGAAAGAATAACAGACATTTTCAAACAGGAAACCTATACTGCAATCTTAAAGAAGTAAGAAGATTTATAGAGTGTGCTAAAGAGATGAATAAAATACAAAAGCCACTATATTTAAATGCAAAGTTTGCACCACAAGTATCATATCCAGCTATGGCTATTTTACTTAGAGCAATGCCTTCTATTAGAGCATTGGATATACATATGGTCAATAAAGATAGTGGTCCTTTTTATATAATAACAGGAAGGCTTGGTAAGACACCTATTACATTTGAGATACACAACCAGATAGATCCAACTGATCCTGATAACTACATGCACTTATTACACAGCATAACGATAATGTATGAAAGTGGACGACTTTCGTTAACTGATACACATGGGCCGGTCATATGGAATCCTAGAATGCACGTTCCCACAACATTGTATAATACAGGTATACATCATGGTGAGCTTCCAGAGCATTTATTTGAAAATTCCACACACATATTGGGTGATTTCAAACCTGCTAATTATAAAGACATAGTAACAAAGAAATGGACAAAGGCGGTATCAGAGGATTTATTGTCTATAAGAGAAATGATGCAAGGAAATAATAAAGACAATCAAAAAGCACAGAGGGAATTATTAAGTTCAAAACAATGGCACAAAATAACAAAAACAGTTGGATTTGCAGAGTTGTTACATGATTGTAAGCATAAACATCTGCCAGCAGAGGTATTGAAAGAAATAGCAATGGGTATTGATGAGTAAAGACAATTGAAAGGGGGAAACTTAAATGACAAATAATGAATCAAAAAAAATTATGGACTATTTTGAAAAATTAGGTTTTACACTATGGAGCGAAGATGGCAAATTGCGATACAAAGCACCTCAAACTGTATTAACTCCAGAAAACATTAATAAATTAAAAGAAAATAAAGAACTTATAATTAACTATTTAAAGAACAACAAGACAATAAAAAACATAGAGATTACCGAGAATATAGAGGCAAGATATGAAGAATTTCCTATGACAGATGTACAATCAGCTTATGTACTTGGAAGAAAGGATACTTTTAAATATGGAAATGTTGCTTGCCATGTATATTTGGAGATAGATTACAAAGAAGAATTACAAATAAATAAAGTAAAAAAAGCATGGGATAAGTTAATTGCAAGACATGATATGCTAAGAGCAGTTATGTATGAAAATGGTTATCAAAAGGTATTAGAAACAGTTCCGTCTCTAGAAATACCATTTTACGATATGGCGGATGGAGCTTCTACTAAAGAAGTTGATAAATTAAAAGAAGAGATGAGTCATAGAGTTTATCCACTTGGCAAATGGCCGATGTTTGGAGTAGCAATCACAAAGAAAAAAAACATTAGTACAATGCATTTTTCGATAGAGTTCTTAGTGGCTGATTGGACGAGTATATGGTCGCTATTAAGACAGTTTGAAACTGTATATTTTGGCTTAGATATTAAACTAGAGGATGTTAGATTACGTTTTCGTGATTATGTTTTAGCAGAAAGAAAGTTAAAGGAAAGCAGTAGGTATTTAAAAGATAGAGATTATTGGTTAAGTAAAATAGATAGTTTTCCATTAGCACCTAAGTTACCTATATTAAAAAACAGTGAAGATAAACCTAGATTTAAACGTCGTTTTTTAAACATGGGTATAGATAAGTGGACAAACTTTAAAAATCATGCACGAAAAAGTGGAGTTACTCCTACTGCAGCAGTATTGGCAGTTTATGCAGATGTCATAGAAAAATGGAGTAATAACAATAGATTTTGCTTAAATCTTACAGTATTAAATCGAATGCCATTACATCCAGAGATATCAAGTGTTATAGGTGATTTTACATCTATTAATTTATTAGAAGTCAATAACGATAGTAGCAAGGCTTTTTCAGAGAGAGCAAAAGATATAAATATGCGTTTATTTGAAGATCTTGATCATAGATTATTTTCTGGTATAGAAGTGATAAGAGAGATTTCAAGAAAAAAAGGAAGAGAAGCTTCAATAATGCCAATAGTATTTACTAGTGCAATAGGTTTAATTAATAACGATAAAGAGAAAATGAAAGGTAATATATCAGGAGAAGGTATAAGTCAAACTCCTCAGGTCTTTATAGATTGTCAAGCTATGGATGGAGACTTCGGACTACAGATTAACTGGGATTACAGAGAAGGTATTTATCATGAAAGCATGATAAGAGATATGTTTTCGATATTTGAGACTAAACTAAATAAATTAGCAGATTCGCTAAGTGAGTGGAGTGTAGATAATCATATTACATTACCAAAGTGGCAAACAGACTTACTTGTGGATGTAAACAATACAAAAACAAAAATGCCAGAGGGATTATTGTATACGAAATTTATTGAAAACGTAGCGAAAAATCCAGAAAAAATAGCAGTAATAGATGAGAGAGGTAGCTATACTTATAGTGAAATAAATAAAAGAGCTATAGAAGTTGCACAAAAAATTAAGCAACGAGGATTTAAGCAAGAGAATATAGCGATAGTTATGGAAAAATCTATGCACCAAGTAGTATCAGTATTAGCAGTATTATTTGCAGGTTGTGTATATGTTCCTGTTGATGCTAATCAGGCGAAGAAAAGAAGAAATACAATTATAGAGAATGTAGGAGCCAAAATAGTTTTAACAACATCAGGTAGTGACCATGATTATGAAGGTATAGAAATTATAAATGTAGATGAAGTTACTGCCACAGAAAAAGAGTTCAAACCAGAAGATATAAGTAGTGATTCACCAGCTTATATAATATACACATCTGGGTCGACAGGAGTACCAAAAGGAGTTGTTATTACTCATAGTTCAGCACTTAATACTATAGAAGATATAAATAATAGATTTAACATAACTGATAAAGATAGAGCATTAGGTTTATCACAACTTAATTTCGACCTGTCGGTATATGATATATTTGGAATGTTATCAATAGGTGGAAGCATAGTATATCCATCAAATGAAAGATATGCAGATGCGTCTCATTGGGTAGAGCTTATTAATAAACACAGCATAACAACTATAAACAGTGTACCTGCATTCATGAAGATACTGCTTATGCATTTAAAAGCAGATGAAAAAATTTCAGTGCCTAGCCTTAGATTGTCAATGATGTCAGGAGATTGGATTCCACTGCAAATGCCAGATGAACTGATTGAGAGAGTCCCAAATATAAAAATAGTAAGTCTTGGGGGAGCTACAGAGGCGTCAATATGGTCTAACTATCATGAATATAAATGCTTAGAGGAAAATTGGGTTAGTATACCATATGGAAAGCCATTGAACAATCAAGGGTTCCGCATATTAGATAAAAATATGAATGATTGTCCTATATTCGTAGCAGGTGATTTATATATAACAGGTAAGGGATTAGCACTTGGCTATTATAACGATGAGAAACTTACAAAAGAAAAATTCTTTACACATCCTAATGATGGACAAATGCTTTACAAAACAGGAGACTTAGGAAGATACTTAGAAAATGGAGAGATAGAATTCTTAGGTAGAAGTGACAACCAAATAAAAATCAGAGGACATAGGATAGAGTTAGGTGAAATAGAAAACGCTATTATGGATCATAAGGCAGTTGATCGCAGTGTAGTATGTGTAAGTCAAGATGTGAAAATAGGACAAGAAAAGAAACTATACGGATTTGCCGAAGTTAAAAGTATTGATGATTTTAAGGAAGAGTATGTGTATAGTGAATTTTCTAAAGACACAAATGATATAGAGGATGAAGTTAGTAATATAATAAAAAAGCTATTAAAACAAGATATAGAAAAAACATTAGATTTAAGAGATAAAGCAGCACTTATGTCTATGTTGTATGGTTTGCAAAAATTAGGCATATTAACAGAAGAAAGATACTATAATATTGACGATATATTGGATTGTGAACAGATTAGTGAAAAATATCGTTGGTTAGTAAGACACTGGTTGGTAAAGCTTGAGAAAGAAGGTTATTTAGATAAAAAATCTGATAGTTATAAAGCAAAAATATTTATAACAGAGCAAGATTACTCAAAAGCGTGGTCAGACATTAGAGAAGTATGGACGGACGATTTTGGAACAACTGATTTTATTAACTATGTGAAAAGTAATACAGATAAATTAGTAGGATTGTTGAAAAATGAAGTTGATCCAGTAGCATTACTGTATCCAGAAGGAAAGCGTGATTATACAGAAGCTTTATATGTTAAGAATACTATGGCTATTTACTTAAACAAGTGTATTTGTGAATTTGTAAAGCGTATAGCTAATAACAATCCAAACAAGACATTAAGAGTACTAGAAGTTGGTGCAGGTACAGGAGCTACAGCGAAGCATGTATTAGAAGCACTAAATGGCTATAACTTTGAGTA
The DNA here is from genome assembly GCA_029227815.1 of Clostridiaceae bacterium M8S5. Classification (GTDB taxonomy): domain Bacteria; phylum Bacillota; class Clostridia; order Tissierellales; family MCWD3; genus Abyssisolibacter. Next base: position 1,473,331 of record CP118523.1, read on the forward strand.
TCATTATACGGATGTTTTAAAATACTTCCTACCTAGTGCAAAAGAAAGATTTAGTCATTTAAAAGAAGTTAAATTCAGTGCACTCGATATAGATAGAGATATTAGAGAGCAAGGCTTCTTGCCAAATAGTTTTGATATAGTAATAGGAGCATATGTCTTAGAAAATGCTAAAGATATAGCTGTAAGTATGGACAGGATAGAAGAACTATTAGCACCAGGAGGATATTTCTTATTTACAGAGCCAGTTAAGGAAGAACCTTGGATATTAGCATCACAAGCTTTTATGATGATGAGACCAGAAGACGAAATCAGAAAAGATGTTGCATTTATTGAATTAGATGACTGGATAAAGTTACTAAATAGACGAACATCAGAAGATTCATTGAAAGTTATACCTTCTAAAGAAGATAGACTCTCTAGAATGGGATTAAATCTATTTATAAAGCAGTTTAAAGTAGACAAGCAAAAAGTTAGGGAAAATGAGATAAAAGAACATTTAGAGAAGGCTTTACCAGAATATATGATACCAATTTCAATACAACTTGTTGATAAATTACCAATTACTTCAAATGGGAAAATAGATAGAAAACAAGTACAGAATTTAATTGTTAGTAAGCAGGAAACAGTGTTAGGTTCTGATACTGAGAATAACGAAATGGATGAAATGGATAAAGAGCTATCAAAAATAGTAGGTAAAGTGTTTAAAGTAGATTTCGTAGGTAAAAACCAAAACTTTTATGACTTTGGGGCAGATTCTCTAAGTTTAGCAGAGGTATCAACACAGGTTAGAAGTAGTATAGCAAAAGATATTCCATTTGATACAGTTTTAAGACATATGTTAAACCATCCTACAATTGCACAGCTTTCTAAATTCATAAAAAATAGTGCTATTGGTAACAATGCAAAAGATGAAGTTGCTGTAGCAAAAGGAGAAGATGAAAAAACTCATAATGCAGTTATAAGAAAATACTCAGAAGGTAAAACAGATACACTCAGGGTTGTATTCCATGGTGCCTTCGGGATGCTAAATAGCTTCCGTCATCTTATACCAGAGCTTGCAAAACAACAAAAGGGACAAGTTATTGGAATTGGTATAGAAGACATTGATAAATATTGCGAAATGGACGCAGCTAGCATAATAGACAATCTTGCAGATGATTATACTAAATTATTGTTAGAGACAGAAAGTGAAAACATGCAACTAGTAGGATATAGTTTAGGTGGATTGGTTGCAGTAGAGGTTGCAAAAAGATTAATTGAAAACGGAATAGACATAAAAGATTTAGTTATTATAGATAGTCAAACAGTACCGTACGAAATCAATGATGAAATAATGATGGAGTTGTTGTTTGCAGATACAATGAATGTATCAATAAAAGATATAGGTATAGAAAATGAATTGGAATATGATGAAGCTATTGCAGAGCTTCTTAAAGCAAATAATAATATAATCATGAAAGATGCACTCAGTAACCTAAAAGGTAATAATGAGAGAATAAAGATAAGTGAAGCAATTAGTAAATTATCCTCACTAGATAAAAAAGAGCGTTTTAAGAAATATATAGAAATAAGCGAGCGTAAAACAGGAAATAAAGCAGATTTGAATGTAATACAGAGAATGTATAAAACGTTTAAGCAGAGCTATAGAGCTATGAATTATCTTCCAGATGCATATGTAGGAGATATAAGATTTCTTTACGCAAAAGAGGTGGAGGGCTTATTTAAATACAAGCATAAGTTATTAGAAAACTGGAAAGAAATGTGCCTAGGAGATTTAAGTATCATAGAAATAGAAGGAAATCACTATACATGCATAGAAGATAAAGCAAATTCTCTGATAGTAGCAAAACATATAAATGAAGCATTAAAAAGCAAAGAAGCGTAGGTTTTGATATGGAGATGTTAGATAAATGCCTAAGAGATGGAATTAAGCTATGGGTAGAAGGTGAGAAATTAAAATATAAAGCGCAAGAAGGGAAGATGACGCAAGAGGTAATCAATTTTCTTAGACAAAACAAAAGTGAAATAATACAGTATCTAAAAGAAACGAAAAATAACACATGCAAATTGACGCCGATACAACACGCATACTTGATAGGACGAAAAAAAGAGTATGAGCTAGGAAATCTAGGAGCACATTACTATGGTGAGTATAGACTAGAGCATATAGATATAGATAAACTAGAGAATGCTATAAATATGGTAGTAGATAACCATGAGATATTGAGAACAATAATATACAGTGACAGTACTCAAAAGGTTATAAATCCTACAGAAAAAGTAAAGGTTTTGTTTGCAGAAAAAGTAGATGATCAAGAGCTAAAAGAAATTAGAAATAAATGGTCACATCATACTTATGAAATAGGCGGGTGGCCTATGTTTGACGTAGTTGTTAGTAAAACGATAGAGGATTACTTTATATTACATCTTAGCTTTGATTGCATGATACTAGATGGGTGGAGTGCAGGAATAATGCTAGATGAGATATTTAAAGTTTACTATGGAGAACAGGTTAATAGACCATCTTTTACATTCAAAGAATATGTCAAAAATGAAGAAGAGTGGTTAAATAATAATAGTAATAACAAAGAAGCTAAGGAATATTGGGGCAACATATTGCCTCATATTCCTGATTCACCAAAGCTTAAATACAAACGTGAATTAATAAATATAGATAAACCGCATTTTGATAGGATAAAACATGATTTAAGCAAAACCGAATCTCAAGTATTTTTAAAAAAATGTAAAGAGAACAGATTTACTCCGTCAGCCGTCTTGCTTACGGCATACATGAAATTGTTGTCTACATTAAGCGAAGAGAGGGATATTACTGTAAATCTTACGTTATTTAAACGAGTTCCAATGAATAAAGAAGTGCATCAAGTACTTGGAGATTTCACTAATGTAGGATTAGCATCGTACAAATATGATGATTCCAATACGTTTTTAGATGAAGTTAATAATATCCAAAAGCAGATTTGGCAACTTGTAAAATATAGATATTATAATGGAGTGAAATTGATACAGGAACTTTCAAGAAACAAACCCGGAAAAGCAGTGATGCCAGTAGTTTTTACGAGTATTTTACAAGGAAAACTAGATAAAAAAACTTATTATCCAGAAGGATTTAAAGAAATCTACGCGATAAGTCAAACTCCTCAAGTGGCATTAGATCATCAAGTGTATGATATTAACGGCACAATTGCCCTAGCATGGGATTATGTAGTTGAGGCGTTTAGTAACACACAAATAAAAAATATGTTTGAAGAATATATAAATCTAGTAGAAAAGTTAATATATAAAGATGACTGGCAAAAGATTGATATGGACACATAACCGTAAAGGGGGTAAACAAAGTGGATGTACAAAAATTGCTTATTAATTGCTTTCGATACAATAAGAGTACAATAGAGGTAAAAGACAAAAACCAAGTAACAAAACTCACATATAAACAGCTTGAAGAAAGAATCACAGCACTTGCTACCTTGTTATATGAAAATGGAATAAAACCAAACGATTATGTCATACTTCAGATGAATTCAAGTAAGCACTATTTAATAGCTGTATTAACACTATTCTACATGAGAGCTATTCCTATGGCAGTACCTATAAGCAATAATATTGAACAGTTTGGTAGATTAAAAAAAATAAAATCAGAAGTACCTAGTGCTGTGATACTAACAGATACGGATGGAAATGAATATATCAAACTATATGATGAAAATAATGATTTAAAGACAATAACTTTAAATGAACAAGATTTTAATTTAAAGTGGACAGACAAAAAAAGATACAATATACAAATAGATGAAAATGTTAGTGATGAGGATGTAGTAATAGTACAGTATTCGTCTGGTACTACGTCAAGTCCTAAAGGTATAATGCTTACTCACAGGGGGTTTTTGAACAATCTAAAAGGGTTTAGTGATGCAATTAATAGTGATACAGACGACATTTGGATGACATGGATGCCATTAACGCATGTTAGTGGATTATTTTACTTGATGATACCTCTTTATAATGATAGTGATACAACTTTCTTAGAAACAAGTGAATTCTTAAAAAGTCCAAAAAGTTGGTTTGATGAATTAGAAAGAGTGAAAGCAACTGTCACCATAGGCCCAAATTTTGCATTTGGATATTTAACCAAAATGATTGATGAACATGATATATGGGATTTATCAAATGTTAGAGTTATAATAAACGGCAGTGAGCCTGTTTCAAAAGGTATCATTGATGGCTTTGTTAAACAAATGGACAGATTTAAACTTAAGCAGGATGTCATTTATCCAGCATACGGGTTAACTGAAGCGACTCTTTTGTGCACTTTGAATACTTCTATTTTAGAAGATAAACCAGTTAATTTTGAAAGAGTAGTTTCAAAAATAGATTTTGATGTTGAAGACATCAATCACCTTAAAGAAGATTTAACAAGTATTGGACCAGCTATAAAAGGAGTTACACTTAGAATCGTTGATAATGAGTATAATGAATTAGAAGAATATCAAATAGGTAATATACAAGTTGGAGGTTTTTCACTTTGTAAAGGGTATCTAGGAAGAGATGATAGTGAATTATTTTACAATGAATGGATTAATACAGGAGATATAGGATTTACAGTAGATGGAAATTTATATATTGTAGGAAGAAAAAAAGACATGGTATTTGTAAATGGTAAAAACATATTTTTAATGGATATAGAACATGCGATCAAAGAGAGATTTAAAGTTAGAAATGCAGTATGTGGCGAACATATAGCTAGCGAAGGAAAAGCAAATATATATGTATTTATAGAAATGGATGTAGATAAAGAAAAGTATGAAGAAATTAAAAATGAAATCAGGCAATTTATACTGAAAGATACATCTATATTGGTCAAAGAGGTAGTATTTATGGACAAGCTGAAAACTACTAGAACTGGTAAAATCAACAAACCATCGTTACTTAAATGGTATAAGCAAAAAATAACTAATTCATATGAAAATAAAGATATTGTACTCAAAAAGCTAGAAGGTATATTTGATGATAAGCTTGAAGTAAACATGTCTATTTTTAATATAATGGAAGATTCTATAAATATGTTTCAGAAGATAGCTAAGATAAACAAACAGTTTGATATAGAGATAGAGATGTTAGATATAGCAAAATGTAGTACAATAAAAGATTTGGTAGATAGAATATGTAGTAAAATAAAAAATGAAAAGAAGTATATAGAGAAATCAAACATAACAAATAAACAGATTATAAACCAGATGATGCCACTTACTAAAATACAAGAAGCTTATTATATAGGGAGAGAGCAGGAGTTTTGTGGAGGATTTAATTCAACTCATTTTTATGCAGAAATACAGCATGATATGGATATAGAAAGACTTGAGCAATGTATGAATAAATTGATAGAAAGACATGAAATGCTCAGAACCGTATTTATTGATAGTAAGCAAAAGGTTCTTACGATAAATCAAGTAGGTAAATATAGTCTAGAAATGTTGAGCATAACCAAAGATAGAGCTGATGATTTCATTAAAACAATGAGAGAAGAAAGTCAAAAAAATATAACAGATCCAGAAAAGTGGCCACTATTTAAAGCAACAAATGTGAAAGTTGATAATAACAATATACTTATAATAGACATAGATATGTTGATAGTAGACGGTATGAGTATAAAAATTTTGATAAACGACTTTTTAAAGCTTTATAATGAAGAAGAACTAGAGCCAGTAACAACTAGCTATAAAGATTATATTGATTGTATTATGAATGAGAAAACAAGTAGGAAGTATAACAGAGATAAAGAATATTGGATAAATAAAATTAAAGACATACCTGAGTCTCCAAAGCTTCCATTAAAGCATAACATAGAAAACAATGAAAACATTTATAGCAGAATAAAACATGATTTTACAGCTGATGAATATGATAAACTAGAAAATTTCACACGTGAAAATGGAGTTACTGTTAGTTCACTGTTATGCTTCTTGTATATGAAAATACTCTCAAGGTGGAGTGAAAATCAAGATTTGACAATAAATATTACTATATTTGATAGACACAAAATAAAAGATTCACATAAAATAATAGGTGATTTTACTTCTTCGGTATTATTTGATTATAAATCATCAGATTATAAAAATGATATCCTAAGCAATGTTAAAAAAGTAAGAGAAAAGCTGTACGAATATCTAGATCATAATTCATTTGAAGGAACAGAGGTGATTCGTGAACTTTCAAGACATAGAGCAGAGCATGCAGAGAGTCAGATGCCAGTAGTTTTTACAAGTATGCTTTTTGAAGAAGGTATAGATTTTATGAGTCTAGGTGAAATACTGTATGGACAATCACAGACTTCTCAGGTTTATTTAGACAACCAAATAATAAAACTCAAAAAAGGTTTTGTTATAAGGTGGGATTATTTAGAGAAATGCTTTAACCTAGACATACTAAAGGATATGTTTACTTATTATATTGAGAGTATAAAGAATATAATAAACAAAGATATCTCAGATGTAAAAATATCATCAAGTAAAGCTTTTGTAGATTATAACAATACTAAAGTATCTTTTAAACAAGCTCAAACTCTTGATTGTTTAATAATAGAGGCACTAGATAAATATAGACATAAAAATGCCATGTATGATAATGGCAAATACATCACATATGAAGAACTCAAAGACAGTATATATCGTATATCATCTCAACTTGACGCTATGGGCATAAAGAAGGGTGATTATATAACGGTACGTGCAAATAAAAGCATTGAATCAATATCTGTGCTAATAGCAGTAGTTGTAATAGGAGCGGTGTATATCCCTGTTCCAATGGATTACCCACAAGACAGAATACAGTTTATTATGAATAATTCAAAATCAAAACTATTGATTAACTCGATTAAAGTTTTTGATGATGCTAAGAGTAAAACACCACTCTTTAATATAAAAAAAGAGTGTAATAAAGAAGATTCAGCATATATCATATATACATCAGGAAGTACAGGTGTTCCAAAAGGTGTAGAAATCACACATGAAGCAGTGGTAAACACACTATTAGATATAAACGATAGATTTTCTATAGATAGCAAAGATAAGATAATAGGAATATCCGCACTTAATTTTGATTTATCAGTATATGATATATTTGGAACTATTATAGCAGGTGGATGCCTTGCAATTGTCAAAGATCAAAGAGATACGAGTCACATACAAACTGTGCTAGATTTTACTAAATCTAGTGTTTGGAATACAGTACCAGCTATAATGGAACTCTTTTTAGAAGGAGTAGAGATAGGGTATATAAACAGAAATCTTAAAAAAATACTGTTAAGTGGAGATTGGATTGATTTAAAATTACCACAAAAGATTAAAAATTCTTTTCCAAATGCTGAAATTTACAGTCTTGGTGGCGCAACAGAAGGATCAATATGGTCGATATATTATCCTATAAAAGAGGTAAAACTAGAGTGGAAGAGTATACCTTATGGATATCCACTAGCTAACCAAAACATATATATACTAAATAGTGAGTTACAGCTTTGCCCATATGGTGTTGCAGGAGAAATATATATAGGTGGAAAAGGTGTGGCAAAGAGATATATTGGAAACAAACAAAAAAGCAGAGAAGCTTTTATTGATACAGAAAAATTTGGACGAATATATAGAACTGGTGATTACGGAGTATTCTCAAGAGAAGGATATGTTACATTTTTGGGAAGAAAAGACAGTCAAGTAAAAGTAAGAGGTCACAGGATTGAACTATCAGAGATAGAGCTAAATTTGAACAAGCTATCTTTCATCAAAGAATCAATAGTTATACTTGATGATTCAAAGAAGATTATAGCATATTATACAGGAGAGGAAGAAAGTGATAAGGCAATAAAAGGAGCATTAATGAATTTCTTACCAGAATACATGATTCCTAACCAATATGTATGCATAAAGGAAATACCACTTAGTGAAAACGGAAAAATAGCAAGAGATAAATTACCTAAAACATCTATAAAGAAAAGGGAAACAAAGCTTCCCAATAGTGATATACAACAAAGAATAATTAAGATCTGGAAAGAAGTATTAGATATAGATGATTTAGGCATTGATGATGATTTTTTTGAGCTAGGAGGAGATTCATTATCAGCGCAGAAAATAGTACAAAAAATAAAAAAGGAATTTAAAGAAAAGATATCAATAAACGCTATAATCAAAAAAGGAACAGCCCGAAAACTTTCAGAGTTATTACAAAAAAACGATCAAGTGATAATTAATAAAACAAACAACCTACTTACATTAAAGCAATTATTTGATATACAGGACGAAAGATATAGTAGTATTGGCGGACGTAGAATAGAGTACGGTAGTGATGAATATTACAAGTACAAAGAGGAAATGTCATTAAGACATAATAAGAATAATAAAGACCTTATAATGTTAAATCAAAGCGAAGAGTATCCTGATTATATGGAAAAAAGAAGGTCTATTAGAGAATTTGATAAAAACACCAAAGTCTCATATTCAGTGTTTTGCGATGTGCTATCAAGTTTTAGACAGAAAGACGACAAAGATCAGCGTAGATGCTACTATCCAAGCTCAGGAGGATTATATGCGATAGATGTATATGTGCATGTTAAAAAGAATAGAATAGAAGGAATAAATCAAGGCATGTATCTATACAACTCACATGAAAATGGGTTAAAGTTAATAAATAATCAAGTGGATTTACCATCAAATGTACATTTTTATAGTAATAGAGATATATTTGATTCATCAGCATTTTCAGTGTTTTTCGTATATGACACTAAATGCAATATGCCAGTGTATGGAGGAATGGGGAATTTTAATGCTCTCATAGATACAGGATTTATGGCATATCAATTAGCACTTGTTGGTCAGATGAAAGGCTTAGGAAGTTGCTCTATAGGAGATATGAATTTTGATGAAGTTTTAAAATTGTATAATTTGTCTCAAGATAACATGATACTTCACGCAGTGGAGATGGGAATAGAAAAGTGTACTTTAGAAAAAGAGCAGTATCCACAATCAGAGATACAAAGAGCTTATCTCAATGGAAGAAATGAAGGATTCGAACTTGGAAAATACGATGCTCATTACTATTTAGAAATAGAAACAAAATATGATACCAATCTAATAGAACATAGCATCAATGAATTAATAAAGAGGCATGACATATTAAAAACAGTGTTCCTTACAAATGGAATGCAAGAAGTAACAAGACAAGTACCATATTACAAAGTTAAGTTGACTGATGTATCAGAAAAAGATGAAATAGAAAAACAAGAAGCAGTTGATAGAATAAGACAAAAACTATCACATAAAAGATACACAAATGACAAATGGCCATTATTTACTTTTGAGTTTGCCAAGACAGAGAATGATAAAGGTATATTATTTATAAGTATGAATTTAATGATATGTGATGGAGCCAGTTTTCATATTATTATAAAGGAACTATCAGAGTTACTGGATAATAAATTTGATAGTGAACAATTGAGATATTCATTTGGAGAATATACACGTAGCTTGGAAAAACTTAAAGATAGTAGTGAATATATAAAGGCAAAAGAATATTGGTTAGAAAAAATAAAGAGTTTTTCAGAGTACCCTAAGCTACCGATGAAACAAAAGCTGTCATCGCTTAAAGATTATTCACTTAAAAGAAAGAGCGGAGTAATTAAATCAGATGTATGGAAAAGAGTAAAGGATTATGTAAAGAAAAAAAGAATATCTCCATCGGCAACTTTGTGTACAATATTTAGCAAACTACTTTCGATATGGAGCAATCAAGCAGAATTGATACTTAATCTTACAGTATTTCAGAGACTAGATTTTAACGAACAAGTTGACGAAATAGTAGGAGATTTTACAAAGTTAATACCTCTTAATGTTAACTTAGATAGTAAGGATTTCATTGATTGTGCTAAAGATACACAAGAGAATATATTAAGCGGAGTAGATAACATAGCGTTTGATGGAGTAGAAGTTATAAGAGAACTATCTAGACAAACACAAAGTATAGGGAAAGCAGTATTGCCAGTAGTTTTTACCAGCATGTTGTTTGATACAAAAGTGAACTATTTTAATAGAATAGGAAAAATAAAATATGCAGTTTCTCAGACACCACAGGTATTTTTGGATTGTCAAGTAATGGAGTTAGAAGGAGAGCTCCATATATCATGGGATTATGTAGACGAGCTATTTGACAGTGATATGATTTCACAAATGTTTGGTCAATTTTTAGAAATGATATCAAAAGCCAACAATGAAAAAGAAATGCTAACTGATATCAAAACTGATAGTCTGGAACTTTGGAACAAATACAATCATATAATAAAGCCTGCTAAACCATTAACTATGCATGAAATGTTTATAAAGCAGGTAGCCAAAACACCAAAAGCTATAGCCATTGCGTTCGAAGGGGAAAAATATACGTATGAAGATATAGATAAAAAATCAAATCAAGTAGCTAGATATATACTTGATAACGGTATAAGTGAAAAAGCTAGAGTCGGTGTTATTGGATTTAGAAGACCAGAAACTATCATATCTATCCTTGGTATATTAAAAGCAGGGGGCATATATGTGCCGATAGACCCCAAATATCCAAAAGATAGAATAGAGTATATTTTAAGAGATAGCTCTTGTGAAATGTATCTAGATTTAGAGATATATTCATGTTTAACATTAGATAAGTACAATAATGATAAAGTCAATGTAAAATATGACCCTGACTCAATGGCATATATCATATATACTTCTGGTAGTACAGGAAAACCAAAAGGTGTCATGATAGAACACAAAGCTGTATGTAATACAATAGAAGATATAAATGAAAAGATAAGCTTGTCACAAGACGATTGTATAATAGGTATATCCTCAGTATGTTTTGATTTATCGGTATATGATATATTTGGAGCACTCAGCACAGGGGCAAAACTTGCTATAATAAAAGATCCAAGAGATAGTGGTGAGATACTAAGAGTTATTAAAGACGAAGGAGTTACAATATGGAATACAGTCCCTATAATAATGACGATGCTGACTAGCTATATGGAAAAAAGAAATATAGAAAAAATCACTACACTAAGAGAAGTAATGCTAAGTGGAGATTGGATACCAGTTGAGTTACCAGCAAATATAAAAGATAAATTTCCTAACTCCTTTACGACTAGCTTAGGTGGGGCTACAGAGGGATCAATATGGTCAATATACTACCCTATAAAAGAAATAAGAGATGAATGGAGCAGTATACCTTATGGTATGCCACTTAAAAACCAAGCTATGTATGTGCTAAATTATGAAAAAGAATTATGCAGTGCAGGAGTAAAAGGCGATATTTACATTGGAGGAGTGGGTCTTGCAAAAGGCTACAACAATGACGAAGAGAAAACTAAAAAAGCTTTCATAAACCACCCACAGCTTGGTATGATTTACAGAACAGGAGATATAGGTGTTTACAACAAAGAGGGTTATATAGAATTCTTAGGTAGAGCAGATAATCAAGTAAAGATAAGGGGTTATAGAGTTGAGTTAGGAGAGATAGAGACAGTACTGAGCAAAAACAACGATATAAAAGAAGCTGTAGTGCTAATGTCAAAAGAAAACAAGCAGTTAATAGGGTATGTAGTAACTAAAGGTAGTATAAAAGATGAAAATATAAAAGACTACTTAAACAAAAAACTACCAGATTATATGGTACCAGTGCACATAGTGATGCTAGATGAGTTGCCAAGAACGGTAAATGGTAAGGTAGATAAGAAAAACTTGCCTTCAATAAAAATAGAAGATTCAAAGGATAAAAATTATAAAAAACCAATTACAAAATTGCAGAAAGAGCTAGTAGAGATTTGGGAGAACTTATTTGAAATGACACCAATAGGAATAGACGAAGATTTCTTTACACTAGGGGGAGATTCCATAACTCTAATGAAAATGATAGAAGAAATAAATAGAATAACAGGAGTAGATGTATCAATAGATGATCTACTAAACTATAAAACTATAGAAAACATAGCACTAAAGATTAGTTAAACAATCCTTTAGGATGTCTGATTAGACATCCTAAAAATTTTCATTTAAAAATATGTAATAAATATTGACTTTACCATATTTATAAACTATAATTGATAATGAATATCAATATTGTTGATATATTTATTTTGTCAATAAGATAACTAAGTTATCTAAGGGAGGAATAATGTCAAGAAACTATAAAAAAACGCATATCAAAATACTAAATAGTGCTAAAAATAATTTTCTAGATTATGGTTATGAAAGGACTAATCTCAGGAAAATTTGTAAAGATGCAGATGTTACAACAGGAGCATTTTATAAACATTTTCATAATAAGGCTACATTATTTGAGAGCTTAGTATCACCAGCTTTAAAAGAGATTAAAAATATGTATATTGAATCAGAGAATGAATATTTTGATTTAATTAATAGTGATGAATTATATAGAGCATGGCAATTGTCACCTGAGACTGTAAAGCAATATGTTAAATTAATATATGCACATTATGACGCATTTAAATTATTACTAACATGTTCAGATGGTACTGTGTTTAGTTCATTTGTAGATGACATGGTTAACATTGAGGTAAAGGAAACTATTAAATTCCTAAATGAAGCTAAGAAAAGAGGTATTACTATAAATGAGTTAAACGAAAAAGAACTTCACATACTCATTCATTCATATTTATCATCATTGTTTGAGATTGTAATTCATGATTATATATTAGAGGATGCATTAAGATATGCAAATACACTCGTTAAGTTTTTTAATGCAGGCTGGCAGGCTGTACTAGGATTTTAGGTTTAAGAAAGCATAAAGGAGGTGAAATATGAACACTTTTATAAAAATACTTAACTTTGCCAAAGAAAGCAAGAGTAAAATGATACTAGCTGTAGTACTTGCAATGACTGGAGTGTTATGTGGGATGTTTCCCTATTTAAGCGTAGCTAAGATTACGGTAAACCTATACAATGAAACAGCAACAATAAACATAATTTTTCTATGGGCAATATTTGCTATAATAGGTCAGATTTTAAAAGTATTACTCACAACAATATCTTCAATGATCTCACACGACATAGCTTTTACTATATTAAAAAATATAAGAGCAAAGATTTTAAAAAAGATGGCTAAAGTTCCAATGGGAGTAATGATTGATACCCCAACAGGATCACTTAAAGCGTTAGTAGTAGATATAGTAAATAAGTTAGAAAAACCACTAGCACATATATTACCTGAGATGACATCAAATGTTTTCGTGCCAATAGTGATAATCATTACTTTATTTATTTATGACTGGAGGATGGCACTTGCATCTCTGATATCTATACCGCTAGGATTTATTATACTTATGGGACAGATGATAGGATACAAGGAAAAATCACAAGAGCATTTTAGAGCTGCAGATGATATGAACAATGCTATCGTGGAATATGTAAATGGTATTGAAGTAATAAAAGCATTTAATCAATCAGCAACATCTTATGCTAAATTCACAAAATCAGTAGAGTATTTTAGAGATTATACTCTTGATTGGTGGAAAAAGTGCTGGGGATTTTCATCTATAGGATATACAGTGATATCTTCTACATTAATTGTTGTATTGCCATTTGGAGCTTATTTATTTATGAAAGGAAGCATTGATTTTTCTACATTTATTACATGTGTGATACTATCACTTGGTATAGCTGGGCCTATAATGGCAGCTACTCAGTTTATTGATGATTTTGCATTGGTGTACCAAAGTGTAGACCAAGTTGAAGAATTTCTAAATAAAGATGAGCAGAAAAGGCCACAAAAATATGTAGAATTAGATGATAGTGGATACCACTTTAAAGATGTAAGTTTCTCTTATGGACAAGAAAAAATACTGCATGATATAAATCTTACTACATTTAAAAAAGGAGTAACAGCAATAGTTGGACCATCAGGAGGTGGAAAATCAACTATTGCAAAATTAATGGCAGGTTTCTGGGACTGTGATAGTGGAAGTATACATATGGGAGGTAAAAACATAAAAGACATACCAGCTAATCAGTTAATGAAAAATATTAGTTATGTTACTCAAGATAATTTTTTATTTGATACATCTATTATCGAAAATATTCGTATAGGAAAACCTACAGCAACAGATAAAGAAGTTTATGAGGCTGCAAAGTTAGCAAACTGTCATGATTTTATTAATAAGCTTGAAGATGGTTATAACACAAATACAGGAGAAGCTGGTGGAAAGCTTTCGGGAGGAGAAAGACAGCGTATAACTATAGCTCGTGCTATATTAAAAAACTCAGATACCATTATATTAGATGAAGCTACAGCATATGTTGACCCAGAGAATGAGATGGTTATGCAAGAAGCAATTAATAAATTAATAAAAGGTAAGACATTAATAGTAATAGCACATCGCCTGTCTACCATAAAAAATGCAGATAAAATAATAGTTGTTGATAGTGGGAATATTGCAGATGAAGGTATTCATGAACAGCTATTGGATAACTGCAGTTTATATAAAAAAATGTGGAATAGTCATGTCGTAAATGCAGAAGCATAGGAGAAGGGGGTGTCAAAATGATTCATACTATAAAGCGTATTATAAAACTTTGTGGTTCATATAAATCCAGAGTAATTTATGGCATAATAAGTAGCTTAATGTATTCCGTATTTACATCATTGTCTATTTTCGGGATATTGTACATACTAATAAATCTTAAAGAGTTAAATAATCACATAATAACAAATAGCTTTCTAATATTAATGATTAGCGTTGTAGGAAAGTGTATTTTCAAATGGCTTATAAACATATATATGAGTGGAAATGGGTATAGTGTATTTTGTGAAAAGAGATTAGAGATTGGAGATAAATTAAAGAAAGCGCCAATGGGTTATTTTAACGAACAAAACCTTGGCAAGATAAATAATGCACTTACAACAACTATAGAAGAATTGGAAAAATTTTCTATGATGGCTGTGGAAAATATGATAGGAGGGATAATACAAGCTATATGTATTACGATTTTACTATTTTATTTTAGGTGGCAGATAGGACTTATAACATTATTAGGGATAATAATATCTTCATATATTTTAGTGCTTATCAAAAAAAAGACAATAAAGCTTGCACCTAGGAGAGCGAAGGCAAAAGAAACTATGATAACTAAGGTCATAGAACATATACAAGGCATAGCAGTCGTTAGATTGTTTGGGCAAGATGTAGACGATAGCATAGATGAAGTTCTAGAAGAAGATAAAAATGCACATATAGCAATAGAAAGAAGTGTTATGACCCTAGTTAGTTCATACAAAGGTGTATTAGAAGTGGCAAGTGGTTTTGTAATTATGATAACTGCATATATGTTATTTGTAGGCACAATAGATTTTGCTATAGGTATGATGTTCTTAGTTTCATCATTTATGGTTTATGGACAAATGGAAACTATGGGTAATGGAGCATTTTTGCTTAGAATAATAGATACTGCTTTAAATAGTATAGAGGAGGTAACTAATATACCAATAATAAAGAGTAATGACGAAGCTGTATCAGATAACTATGAAATAGAAGTAAAGAATATACGCTTTGCATACGAGAGTAGAGAAGTAATCAAGAATGTAAGCTTTAAAATACCTCAAAATTCAAAGACTGCTATAGTTGGGTACTCAGGGTGTGGTAAGACAACACTATGCAATCTGTTAGCTAGATTTTGGGATGTACAGTCTGGCGAAATACTATTTGGTGGGAAGAATATAAAGGAGTATTCAAATGACAGGTTACTTTCAAATATGAGTATGGTATTTCAAAATGTCTATCTTTTTAATGACACAATTGAAAATAATATCAAATTTGGAAAGCCAGATGCTACTAGAGAAGAAGTTGAGTTGGCAGCTAAAAAAGCATGCTGTCTTGAGTTTATTAACAAGCTACCAGAAGGATTTGATACAGTTATAGGCGAAGGAGGTTCGACGCTTTCAGGTGGTGAAAAGCAAAGAATTTCAATAGCTAGAGCTATATTAAAAGATGCAAAGATAGTCATATTAGATGAGGCAACATCTAGTGTAGACCCAGAAAATGAAAATCAGCTTTTAAAAGCGATAGAAGAATTAACTTATGAAAAAACACTTATAACTATAGCACATAGAATGTCTACAGTGAAAAATGCTGATCAAATAATAGTATTAAATAATGGACAAATAGTCCAAAGAGGTAGACATAGTGAACTTGTAAAAGAAGAGGGGATATATAAAAGGTTTGTTGAAATAAGAGAAAAATCTGCTTGTTGGCAGATATAAAATATAAAGGGGTGTAATTTAATGAAAAATAACAAATTAAATTCAAAGGACTTAATAAACATAGGTATTTATACAGCGATATATTTAGCGATTTTCTTTGTGGTTGGAATGATGGCAGCTGTACCTATTTTGTACCCAGTATCATTATTTGTAATACCAATTTTAACAGGTATACCATTCATGTTGTTCTTAACTAAAGTAAAGAAAAGAGGAATGGTTTTAATTATGGGACTAATTTTAGGGTTGTTCTGGTTTAGTATAGGATATACTTGGACTCCAATAGCATCATATTTATTAAGTGGCTTATTAGCAGAATTAATACTTAGGGTTGGAAACTATGAGAAATTCTCTAGTATGTTATTAGGGTTTGCAACTTTTAGCTTGGGAGCAATTGGTTGTACACTTCCGATGTGGATAATGGCAGATACTTATATGGAGCATATCAGAGAAGGAATGGGAGACCAGTACGTTGAGCAGTTAGGAATATATATGCCGGCATGGATGGGTGTTGCAGGTTTAGGAATAATATTTGTAGGGGCTTTGATTGGTGGTGTATTAGGAAAGAAGATGCTTAAAAAACATTTTAGAAGAGCAGGGATTGCATAATGAGAAACTACAACTATGAAGTACAGTCTAATACTAAAGTAAAATTAGACCCAAGAACTAAATTACTATTGATGGTTCTTATAACAACAACAATGTTCATGTATAACAATGTCAAATTAATACTAGGAATAGCACTCATACCTTTTGTATTACTTATGTTTAATAAGCAATATAAATTAGCAATATCATATATTTTGATATTTATATTATCTATATGGGCTAAGGTATCACACGACGCTATCCATATAAACCAAGTATTCAATGGAATACTAGTGTTATTAGTAGGTCTTGTAATGAGACTATTTCCTGGACTTATGATGGGAGCATATGTTATTTCAAGCACAAAAGTTAGCGAATTCATAGCAGCTATGGAGAAAATGCACTTAAGTCAAAATATAATAATACCATTAGCTGTAATGTTTAGATTTTTACCTACAGTAAGAGAAGAATCAAGATCAATAAAGTTGGCAATGAGGATGAGAGGAATCCAATTTGGGTCAAAGAAATTTTTTCGCAATCCAGCTACTTTATTAGAATATAGGATGGTACCATTACTTACTTCAATAGTTAAGATTGGAGATGAGCTTTCTGCAGCAGCACTAACAAGAGGGCTGGGTAGTCCTATAAAAAGAACTAATGTGGTAAAAGTAGGATTTGGAGTATACGATGTGTTATTTTTAAGCATAGCTTTAATTTTATTTATGGTCTTGTTTCTATAGAGGTGGTGTAATAAATGATAGAATTAAACAATGTTTCCTTTACATATGATAATGAGGAAAATGAAGTAATCAGAAATGGCATAAAAAATATTAACCTAAAAGTAAAAAAAGGAGAACTTGTACTAATATGTGGAGAGTCAGGATGTGGAAAAACAACAATTACTAGATTAATCAATGGATTAATACCAAATTTTTATGAAGGGAATTTACAAGGGGAGGTATTGATTGACAATATTAAAATAGCAAATCAGCCTTTATACGAAACAGCTAAAAAAGTAGGTTCAGTTTTTCAAAACCCTAGATCTCAGTTTTTCAATGTTGATACTACTAGCGAAATAGTATTTGGTTGTGAAAACATGGGGCTACCTATGGATACAATACTTAGTAGATTAGACAATATAAATAATAGTTTAAAGATGAACAAATTATTAGATAGAAGTTTGTTTGCACTTTCAGGAGGAGAAAAGCAGAAGATAGCATGTGCATCAGTTGCTGCAATGAGTCCTGAAATATTTGTACTAGATGAACCATCTTCTAACCTTGATATATTATCAATATATGATTTAAAGGAAGTCATCAAGGTATGGAGAAAAGAGGGTAAAACAATAGTAGTTGCGGAACATAGATTACATTATCTTATAGATATAGTAGACAGAGTTATATATATGAAAAGCGGGAAGATTATAATGGATATATCAAGAACAGATTTTACTAGTATGTCTAGTGATAGGATTTCACAGCTTGGTCTACGATCTTTGGATACAATTGAATTTGATAAATTAAAGTATATTAAAAAGGAAGAAAACATAGAAGATAAAATAAAGTTCAAAAATTTTAAAGTTGCATACGATAAAAAACAAGTGCTTAATATAACAAATCTAGAACTACCTAGAAACGAAATAATAGGCATAATAGGTAAAAATGGAGCAGGAAAAACTACTTTCTCAAAGTGTTTATGTGGTTTATTAAAATCGCTTAGAGCTAAGTTATCTATAAATGACAAGGAATACAGTACAAAACAGAGACAAAAAATTTGTTATATGGTTATGCAAGACGTAAATCATCAACTTTTTACAGAAAGAGTATTAGATGAGATTTTACTTAGCATGGAAGGTGTAGATGAGCAAAAAGATATAATAAGAGCAGAAAAGATACTAAAAAGTTTAAATTTACTAGACAAAAAAGAGTTACATCCTATGTCGCTATCAGGAGGAGAAAAACAAAGAGTAGCAATAGGAAGTGCTATAGCTTCAAGCAAAGAAATAATACTTTTTGATGAACCGACGAGTGGTCTAGACTACAGACACATGGTCGAAGTTTCAGAAAATATAAAGCTTCTTAAAAAACTAGGAAAAAGCATATTTGTGGTAACTCATGATGCAGAGTTGATTAAAAGATGTTGTACTCATATTGTTAACATTGATGAAGGACAAGTGGTTTGATATAGCCAAAATTTATTTAAAGTTAATGCGATTAATTAATCGGTGTAACTGCATTTCTGAGAGTTACACCGATTATAATTTTTAAGCAATATTGAAATCTAAATGTCTATTAATAGTTTAAGTACAAAATTAACTTAATGGAATTAAAAATGCTTCATGTACCCAGCCAGCTCCAAGTGAAAGACTAAATACTTTTATGTAAGGACCATTTTTTTCATCCCAATTATATACAATCTCCCCACCGATTAAAACACCTATCCTGCTACAACCAGCTTCCCATATAGGCTTACTCCATAAAATTGCATTACTTCCACAAATTAAGTACGTATCAGTAGTACGAGTAACTACTTGTTGCAAATTATTATTCTCATTCATAATATCAATAGCAAAAGCCCCTGTATTAAAAGATGCTAGAATTACAACTACTAATAAAAAACTCATTAATTTTTTATTATTCATAATTTACCTCCTTTTGTATAAGTATACATCTTTACAACAGTTATCTAAATAAATATTAAATTGCAAACAGCACTATAAGCATAACATAATTGGAGCAAAATGTAAATGCAAGACATTGTTCTCGACGGAGTTAATTTACTATTGGAAATTTAAGACAGAAAAAACATTCGGTAATAATATAAAATTGTCTTGTTTTATTAAAAATTAACAAGATTAAGGTTAATAAACACGCTACCTAAAAAGTTTATCAGATAGCGTGATTAGTGTTGATAAATTAAGAATAAGCTTAACCTATTTATTTGTATTACTTTACCTTGGATAAATGTGAACTTATCATTTCTTTTTAACAGGTAAAATAGCACTATTACATGGGTAATTAGGAGGGAGTATTTTATTTGGTGGATCTACCTGGTATAATGCTATTTGACCACCAGGATAATTTCCGTAATTTGTGTTTTGATAATCACTATGATTGTGCATAGGATAGAATTGAGGGAAATAATTATCATTTGGATCACCAAGAGGTTGATTGCAAATATCTATACTAGTTATTGTTTTAGGATTTGGACAATTAACAGGTTCTGTAGGGACATTTGCAATGCTTGATGGATTTACTCGCTTTATAAACTTCATTTGACTACATTGAGAAGTGATTCCATCTTGTCCATTAACAATGTAATTTCTATACTGAGCACGTTGATCACTTGTAGGAACAATAATATCCTTTGTCTGACCTGGTGCTACGTTAATCGTAAATCCTTTTTGAGCCAAATTCAAACTAAAATCATTATTTTGAGATGCAATTTTAAGAAAAGGACTCAGCTGTGCATCTTCTCCAGCTATAAAATAGTGGAAACCATGTATATGAAAAGGATTTGGTTGATAAGCAAGGTTACTCATTCTTAGTAAAAAACTCTGACCTGCTGATACATGGACATAAGCGTTATAACTTACATCGCTTCCGGGCTCTTTAGGGTATGGTAATAAAGTATCAGGATATGCACGACCATTTATAAGCCAATAATCAGGCTTATAGTCTACTGAATTATATGGATAACCATATAAATGACTTTGATGCCACTCGTAATCAATATCTGAAAAGAAATAAACATATTCTTTGTCAAAAAAAGTATGAATATCATTGTAAGCAAAATTTCTGTTTGTTGCTGTTTTTGGTATTTGAGGCTGCAATTGGTTATTAAAATACCATTGTCTCGTATCAGGATCTTGCTCGATGCCAGCATCTTTTAAACTCTCTACAGATGGATAAACAAACAAAGATCCATACATACCCATCTGAATATGGTCGTCTGCACGTACATGACAATGATACATGTAAGTACCGGGATTTGGTGAATCAAACAAATATGTTGTCGATGGAGGTCTTGAAAAATTCCCACTACTATCAGGTTCCCATACAGGAACATTAAGGCTAGTTTCTGGAAAACCATCTACCGTAGTTGCTACTTGCGCACCATGTATATGAATAGTATGGTTCTGTCTATTAGCTATTTGACTAAACCCAACATTAATTAATGTTATATATAGTTTATCTCCAGCCTCAGCATATACAATTGGAGATGGTATTTTAGCTGTACCTCTTGTAGCTAATATAGCTGGCCAATTTGCAGGATTTCTATAGTCTAGATATGCATTTTCAGGCACAATTTTTCCATCAACTTCTAGAAGTCCACCAACAAATCCCCAAACGTATACTTCACGTCTTAAAGTATCACAAACTACTGTTTGAGTTGCTATTTCTTGAAATCCATCTGTACTTATTAAAACATAATGTCTTACTGCCATTTTAATATCCTCCTTTACTTTTTAGTTAGAACTTATAAAACTCTATAACCATTTTAAAATACTGCCTTGAAAGTACATTATGTAATTATACTTATTTTATTCATTTTGAAAAATTCTGTGAAATATATTTATATTCATATATTTATAGGTAATGTTGATATTCTCATTGTGTAAATAACTATAAATATCATTCATACACAATATTTATTTTAAAAAGGTGACAAAAAATAATTTCGTCAAACGCAACCTATATATGAAAATATTACATAGTTGCATTTATTTACTTTGACAATCAAACTATTCTACACCTATTATTCTAAATTTAAGGGTAGATTATTTCTGCTTGCACTATGGATTAAGGGGGTGTTTTATAGAAAATTAAGCAGAATTGATTTAGAAATTATTAAACAGGAGATGATATTAATGAAATTGAATTTTAGAAAAACAAGTATTATATTGATACTAGCATTCATAAGTGCTATAATACCTACTTTCGCTAGAGCGAGTGAAACAGTGATTGAAAAAACAATATACCCTTCGCATGATGCCTATGTATGCTTTGGTGCAAGTCGTAATACTAATCATGAATATAATGACACAGTAAGACAACGTCTTGAGTTTTTTCAACATAAGCCAGATGGGGCTGTATTTTTAAAGTTCCCTATGGGTGATTTAGCAGATGATTTTTCAAATTCAAAAAAGGCTATAAAGTCTGCACATTTAGAGTTTGAAATCGAGCAAAAAAGTTCAAAAGCAGCCTCTGATATAATAGTTCAGGATATGAGAGACAACTGGGATTGGAATGAAAGTACAATGACAGGAAAGATAGCTTGCAAATATAAAGACAGAAGAAAAATTGCTACTTATCCTGCTGTTTTTAATGGGAAATATAGCATTAACATAACTGAAGGAGTAAAATCTTATTTAAATAATCCTGTAAACAACAACAATATGACGTTGAGACTGCATAGTGTAAAAAATAATGTAAACAATTTAGAAGATTGGTTTTACATGCACTCTAGACATACTTCAAAATCACCAAAGTTGGTCATAAAATATGTTGAAAGACCAATAAAAACAATGACGATATCAGCAGAAGACACTCATTATGTTGCATGGGGTAAAGACATAAAGAAGCATTTTTCTTCGCCATCATCTGCTCCTGCAATTAAAAACTCAAACCTTGGAAGTACTTACTCTAGAACGGCATTTACAAAATTCGATTTATCTACATTAGAGGATAAGAGAGTGATGTCTGCTAAATTTGAATATAATCTTAGAGCATATGGAGGAGTTCAGACTGCACCAACCTTGACTTTTTGTGAAGATATCGATGCTATAGATTGGTGCCAAGATACACTAACTGGAAATATAGCTAAACGTTGGGATAATCATAAATATTTGTTTAAAAACAGAGTACACAGCAAAAGTCATCTTGCTGGAGGTCCTATTCGTCTGAATGACTACGACGGTGCGTTTCAATTTGGTATTACTGATTTAGTTAGAGAATTTTTCCAGAGAGATGACGCTGATAATAAAATGACCATCAGAATGAACTCAAGCAAGAAAGGAAAATCTTATTATTTGAGAAATAACTCTACAAATCATCCGAAAATTATAGTTGAATATGTAGACTTATCATTTTAGAATAGCAATATGAGTTAATTTAAGGCATTATAGCAATAGGGCTGTAGTATTAGAAATTTGGATTAATAGAACATAGCTCTTTTGCTTAATTAGTTATTATTAGATTGAGACAATTAAAAAGTGTTAGACATTTTAAAGAAAGGACATAAAGAACATGCGTAAAATTTTATCTACAATATTATTAGGATTTATAGCATTTAATTTATTTACTTATTCATTTGGAACGAGTAACGAAAGCAGTTCAACTGATAATGATAACAGATCAATAATAGAAAAAGCTATTTACACACATATGTACAATTTAAGATATGATACAATAAAGCAATATTGTAAAACTTATTATGCTACTGATGTGACTAATGAACAAATAGACAGTGCAATTTTAAATCTAGCTAAAAAAAATGATAATACAAAAATATCTGGCGGTTCTTTTTTATTGACATACGCACAATTGGATATGAGATTCAATCAAATGTTGTGGCCAGCTACTCATAATTCATTCGCTAATGATTTCGATGGCGAAAAAGTTGTATCTAACTACTTAAGCAAAGAAGAGACAGGTGATCTTAACCTTAATATAGATGGTGCAGGCAATAATGTATGCACAGAAAATCACAGAATCAGTATAGAAGATCAAATAAAAAGAGGCATCAGATGTATAGATATTGATCTTGGACCAAGAATGAATCTAGGAGATACTATTGCTGACGGAATCAAATCTCTTATTGAGAATGCTTTTGAAAAAGGATGGCAAGGTTTTAAATCACTATTTGGAAAAGCTAAAAAGCCGACCTGGGATTGGACGGATGTATTAGGAAATATTGATGCGGATTGGAGCATAATAGAATGCTATCATCGTATTGGATTTATGGGTAGAACATCTATAAATAAGATATCTAATGATATTAAAGATTTTCTTGATGATAATCCAAATGAAATAATGGTAGTGAGAGTAAGTGATTTATATGATGGGGCTTTCGGTAATCTAGATACAAATGACGATAAATTCTATCATTTGATAGATAAATATTTAGAAAATTTAAATGAACATGGATTATTATCACAAGTAGCTAATTACTATGGAGATGATAGTACAGCTACAGACAAGAGGCATGAATATATGTTTTACCCAGGAGATAATTTCAATGGAAAATCTATGCAAGAATGGCCAATGCTTAAAGATATGATACTTCAAAATAAGAGATTAGTTATTGTATTACCTACTTATAATAAAATAAAGGGAGATTCAAGGACAAATGTAAAGAATACAGATAATGGATCTTTTACAGATCCACCAGGAGGAAGTGAAAAGCCATACAAGTTTAGTGCTGAAAGAATAAATATAAATGATGATCAGATAAAAAGTCTTAATGAAGCACCACATAGATTACTTAAAATAGATCCTATTTCAGATGAAGGCGTAAAAGCTGGATCCCTTGAGGCTGGTAAACAAAACAATAATGGACGTAGAATATATGATATGGTGAATGACTACAATAAAATATTAGCATATAAAGGTGTCAATAGAGTTGTAAACTTTGTTGGACTGGATTACTTCTTTGGAGATAAGCATAAGGATGGTAATAGAAGTGTTGATGTAGTAGATGCGGCAAACAGAATAAACTATGAAAATAGTGGACTATCATGGAATACTGTAACTGAGGTAGATGGAAAATCATACTTCAATTACTTAAGCAAATCGAAAAATTTAGGGATAAATAAATATATAATAAATGCTAAAAGTGATATACCAGATACTCATCCACTAAAGTTTATAGATAAAAACGTATGGACAGGAACAGAAAGTCAAAATATTCAAGGAAAACATGTAAGTATAATTTTTAGCAAAGATGTAATGATAGATGGAGTTAAATTGAATTTCTTCTCATATGAAGACACTGTGCCATTTGAAGTAAAAATAACAAAAGATGGTGTAGAGTCAAGTGTTGGAGTATTTGAGATTAAGCAAGATAGACTTTCTGATTGGTACCACATACCTCTAAATGGCTCATATCAAGGGAATAAGGTGACACTATACTTTAAAGGAGATAGAGGAATACATCTTAAAGAAGTAGGTTTTAGTGGTTCACAAGTTAAATCACTTGTTAATACAGATAATCTAGTACCAATAGATGACACTTTTGTAAAATGGGGAGATAAGAAAAAATATAATTATCATAGCGATCAATATAACATAAATAATCTAGAAATGTATTCTGGCAAAACTGGTAAAAGTACATTCATGAAATTTGATATGGAACCTTACAAATCTCCAGACAAAGAACTACAAAAAGCTTACCTAAGATTTAAGGTATCAGACGTAGGAAGTAAGATAGATATTCATATAAGAGAAGATAGAGATGCTACAGACTGGAATGAAACTGAGTTAACAGGTAATATAGCTAAAAACTTTGATGACCACAAAGACGTAAATGATTTTCACATACAAAGTGATGGTTATGTAAAAGTTGATGTTACAGATGCTATCAAAAACTATATAAACAGCACAGACCAAGATAATAAAATGACGTTTAGAATATATACTAACTCAGGTGATTGGTTTGTAATCAAGTCATCCGAATCAGATACCCCACCAATAGTAGATTTGGTTTATAAGCCAGTAGAGGTAGCAAATTAAAAACAGTGGTGGAAAGCTATTGAAGGGCTTACATCATTGAATAGGTAAAGCTATGAAAGTCGGTAAAGAAAACACTATGGGACATTTAAGCATAGCTAGGCGTAGTATCAATAGAATGATTAGGTGCTGGTAATCCTAAGCAGCGGTAAATGGCTCTGGAAATAGTATCAATAAACGGTGTAACTAATATCATAAAGCTACACCGACTGCTGTTTTTAAGATGTATGTAATGGATAGAATTAGTTAACTTTTTTATATATTTTTTCAGAACCCAACCTAGAGAGTCATGCTTTGGACTATATATTTGAGCCCAAACAATAGAAGGAAAACAAATAGCTTATAAAAAAGGTATATGGCTAAATATGTAGAAATATTATTGTTAAGGTTTTTTATATAATTCAGGCGAAGGGAGTACATTATATGAAATGTAGTGGCTGTAGTTATGAAATAAACAATGAGAGCTATGCTTTTTGTCCAAAATGTGGTGTAAGATTAGATGGAAATTTATCTAAAGAAGTTGTTCGAAATAGTAATGATAAATATAAATACAGAATTAACAGTGTTTATTGTAAGGTTAATAATAGAGAAACCGAAAGAAATAATAATGGGGCTATAAATTTAATAAGTATAGGGTCGTTCTTTAAAATATTATGGGTTGTAGTGGCGTTTATTGTTCTAATGATAAGTAAGATTGGTAATGGAAATAGAAACAGTAAATAAATAATTGATAGTGTGTTATTAAATATATAATAATAGTTGAC
This sequence comes from Clostridiaceae bacterium M8S5, assembly GCA_029227815.1. Taxonomy (GTDB): domain Bacteria; phylum Bacillota; class Clostridia; order Tissierellales; family MCWD3; genus Abyssisolibacter. Next base: position 1,499,711 of record CP118523.1, read on the forward strand.
GAGATTACTAGTATTTTTAATTTTGTCAACTTTTTCATTTCTAATTATTGACTTTTACGTACAGTCAAGTGGTAAAATATATAACATAAGTGAATGCCTAGGAGTGAAAACAAATGGATTTAATAAAGATAACTAAGCTATCTAAAGAATTAGATATTTCATCTCGTAGTTTACGGTATTATGAAGAAGTTGGATTAATAAAGAGCATAAGGATTAAATATGAAAAATACCGTTACTATGATACTGATACTGTAGAAAGATTAAAACAAATTTTGATACTTAGAAAAATGCAGATTTCAATTAAAGATATTATTAAAATTTATGAGAGCAAAGATATGAGCATTGTAGTGAAAGTTTTTGTTGATAAGTTAAATAATATTGATGAAGAGTTAGACTCATTATACAAAATACGTGTAATAGTAGATGATTTTTTACAGACCCTAATCAATAACGGAATAGAAAATGTTTCGGTTATTCCTGTGTTATATAATAAAGTTAATGAACGTCTGAACTTTAATATTAATAATAATGTTAAAAAATATGATTATAATCATATAAGCCAACTAAAGATTAAAAAGCCTTTTGATGTGCATATAGTAGAATTACCTACTATGCGTGTTTTATCTTCTTTTACCAAGGCTTCAAATAGTCAAGTATCTGATATGGATGGTTTTTGGGAATTCACACATAACAACAATTTGATTAACTGGAATTATGGAGCACATAAATCTTTTGAATTCCAAAACTCTAATATAACTGGAGATTATCAAGGTGTGGCGATAATTTATATAGATAATAGCTATATAAATAATAGTCCATTTGTAGACTATATATTTGAAGGTGGATTATTTGCAATGAGAGCAGCTTATGTTGATGATGATATAGGGAGTTGCCATGATGAATTAGTAGAATATTTGGATGGAAATTCTTATTATCAAATAGATTATACTCCTGATGGCAAACAACGACATGAATCACTTGGAGAAATAGTTATATCGCCAGATGAATCGCGTGAAAGGATGAATATATATATACCTATAAAAAGAAAAATGATAGATGTATCTTCCTTTAAGCCTATTAAATTAAAGAAGAATATAAGTACCAATCAAATCGAAAACTCTAATCCTATAGGAGATGTAGAGAGAATTGACTTAAGCAGTTTAGTACCTACTGGATATCCATATTACTCAATGTTTGATAATCAGTTGATTATGCAAAGTTATATTGATAGGTACAAACTTACTACTACAAAAAAATTTAAAATACCGTTTCGTGTTGATGTCATCGTCAAAACAGATAATACAGATATAAGATTACATTATAATAAAGGAAGTATAATTCTTAACTGGTGGCAAGATAAAGAACAATTAATAATTAAAGATCCAATGTTTGGCAATAGCTACAGTTTTAATGAAAAAGGATACGTACCAGAGAAACAATATATTAATCTCACTTGGATTGTTGGTGAAAAATATTGTGTTGTTATTATTGATGGTAGGATACGTCATTGTGGTCAAAATTATCCCTATATGCAATCTAAAAATAATGAACAAACTTATCCGATATCATTTGCCACTGATAGAGGGAGTAGTGTATCAATTAAAAAGCTTGAAGTTTCAAGAATAAAGATAAACAAACAAAATTATATTAAGGAGGGTGACTTTATGATTAAGAAGAGGATTAGTAACAATAAACTAAAAAATATTCATAATCTAATAACCGCTCATTTTGGAGAAAATTATATGCTTGCTGGTTGTTTAAGATACTTAATGCAGTCATTAGATGAAAAAATAGAGTATGATTATTGGTTTTTTGCGGGAGTTTTGGGTGATACTTTTACACAAGTTTTTGGATATGATTATATGCAGTATAATCATTGTCGCTCAAAAGTTTTATTTGATATTGATACGCTAAAACTTGCATTTGATGCTTGTGGCTATGATTTTTCATTAATAGTTGATGAAGAGATCAATAATAAAAAAAGTTATTATATAAACAAAGTAATAAATTATATTGACAGGGGAATACCAGTACTTGTAAAAACTACGCTTAGAGGCGCAGAATATCAGGTGATTTGTGGTTACGAAGATTATGGGAATGTATTGTTAATTTTAGATGGAGATAATAAAGAACCTTTAAGATATGAAACAGGTCAGTATATAAATGCTCACTGGATCTTTGTTGGAGAAAAAATAGTATGCCCTTCTATAGAAGAAGTATATAGGAAGACTATATTGAATGTGCCTAATTGGCTAACCATGTCACAAACAAATAATTGTTCTTTTGGTAAACAAGCTTTTGTTGATTGGGCTAACAGTTTTCAAAATGGCAGTTTTGATAATATAGCAGAGAAAAATCTAGATCAATGGAGACAGCATGGTACATACCTATGTATTTGTGCTACCAATGCGTATAAACAAGATTTTCTAAAGAGAGCTATAGAGTATTGTCCAGATTTAAATTTCATAGGAAACATCCTTGAAGTTTATACAAAAATGCAAGGTATAACTGAGGAGTTAATGAAATTAGAGGATGGCTTTGGGATAGATCCTATAAAATTTAAAAATAAATTAATTATGCAACCAATATCTAAAGAAATACTCTGTTTATCACAGATGTGCGATGAAATATTGAGTATATATGAAAACAAATAATTAATTTTTAATTTGTAAACAATAAAATAAAAATGAGCCAGCAAATTGTTTGTTGGCTTTTTTTTATGTATTTCGCCATACAAAATTTTTTGCGACTATTACTTATTATGGTTTAATTGGATATTAAATTATAAATCAATAAAATTAATAAAAACATTAATAACATTAAATAAAATATAAAAATAAATTGAATTTATTTAATAAAAATGATATCATAAATTATAAAGTATAAAACATTCTAATAAAAACTGGGGGTAGCATTATGTATAAATCTTTTTTAAATATGATAGTTTGTCCAAAATGTAAAAAACAATTAAAATTAGAGATAATTAAAGAAGAAAATGATGAAGTTATTGAAGGAAGGCTTATATGTGAAGATGAACACATTTGGATTATAAAAGACGGTGTTGTAAATTTAGAATCAGAAGAACAAACATTTATGAACAACTGGAAAGATTATTATAAGGATATTGATTATGAAGAGTTTGATAGAAAAGTAGATGCAATGAAACCTGAGATGGCGAAATATGCTAATCAATTAACTAAAGAAAAGATATTAGAACTTATTAAATCTAAGGAAGCAAAGAATATTATTGATATAGCTACTGGTAGGGGAATGTTACTTACATATTTAGCAGAAAATTTTACATCCGATATGAATCTTGTATGTGTGGACTTAAGTCATGAAGTACTTAAGTATGATAGATTAAAAGTAAATAAAATAAATCCATCATTAAAAGTCAATTATGTGGCGTGTGATGCTACAAATTTACCTTTTAAAAATGAAGCTTTTGACCTTTCTACATCTTTCTTCGGCATTATGAATATGGGGGATATGGTCAGTCAAGGTATAGATGAAGGGGTAAGAGTTGCTAAAGATGGTTTAATCAATCTAGCAGTTATAATAAAAGACGACAATCCAAAGATTGATGAGGTTAATAAGTATTTAAAAGATAGTAATTATGATTTTGATGTAAGAGGAGCTTGTGAAAGTAATTGCTTAAAGGTACATCAAGGTGAAGGGAAATTCGGTGTGACAGTTGAAAAAACATATGAAAATATTGCAGTAAAAAATGAAAATGTTATCCCCATAGAAGGAGAGTGGTTTGCTTATCAGCTCTACCAAGTGAAATAATGTACTAATATATAGATGAGTGTCTGCTATCTTGATGACTTTGCTATCAATCTAAGGAGTGTCCACTGAGACACTCCTTAAAAATGGTTTAATTCATATGCTTTATACATGACAGCTGATACTGCTTAGGTGTTATACCATATTTATTTTTAAACAGCCTTATAAAGTTTGATACATTTGTATAGCCTAATTGATAAGACACTTCGCTAACTGTTTGTGTTCTAAGTTTTTGCGTGGATTGCTCGATTTTATAATTATTCAAATATTGTATAGGTGTTATTCCAAAAGTTTTTTTAAATTTATTACTAAAATACGAAGAAGACATATATAGCTTCTCGGCTATATATGCTATAGTTATCCCTTTGTCATAGCCTTCTTTTATTAGTATGATAGCTTCCTTCATTGGATTGTGTATATCCTTGTATATAAAGTTGCAAGTACATTTATCTTTTAAAAGACTGTAGGCTAGCTTTTGTACTGCTAAATCTACAAAGAAAAAAGCATCCTTATCTTTATTTGTTGTATTTATTACATCTCTAATAGATAATATGGAGTTTTTCATAAAGTTAGACATTCCACTATGGAGGTAATCTATATCATTAAAAGATACATCTTTTTCTAATTCTATAGATATTTTGTTACTCACATCATCTATTAAATTATCACTAAGTTCTAATACCAATGCACGAGTATTTACAGGGATATTCATATTTACTTTTGCATAGGGAGATAGTAAAACAAAGTCATCTTTACCATAAGTAAAGCTATCACCTCTATCTACGCTTACATTTTTTATACCATCAATAATAGTACATATTCTATGATATGAGTAGGTACGATACGTATCTGCATATCCTGGCTTAAAATCATAATAGTATAGTTTGATATAGTCTGTTTCTACTGCGTTAAGTTTTTCCCACTCTTTTGTAAAAAACATGTAAATCCTCCTTAAGAATATGATTGTGCATTTTTTATCAAACTTATAAAAAAAGAGATACTTTTGAAAATTAATTGGTAGAAATATAAATACTAAAAAAGATATTATTAATATAAATAATTCAGATGATGAAGTCTTTTATCTGATATATTGATTTGTATACAATCTTAGATACTATTAAGTATACAATATTTATTTAATTCATGTAAATACAATAAGTGAAAAAACATAATTTAACATAATTAGAGGAGGAGTTTTGATGAGTGCGACTTTTTATATGCCTACAATAAACGTTATGGACAAAAATTCTTTAGGAGATTCTTGTAATATGATTAAAAGCTTTGGTTTTACTAAAGCATTTATAGTTACAGATAAGGTTTTGAATGAGATAGGGCTTGTTAATAAATTAACTACTAAGCTAAAAGAAATAGGAATTGATTACGTGGTATTTGATGAAACAAAACCAAATCCTACTGTTACAAACGTACATGATGGTGTTAAACTACTAAAGTCTGAGGGATGCGATTTTGTGATTTCTTTTGGAGGGGGATCACCACATGACTGTGCAAAGGGGATTGCACTAGTTTCAACTAATGGTGGGAGTATTAAAGACTATGAAGGAGTTCATAAATCTAGTAAACCTCAGATGCCTTTGGTTGCAATAAATACAACTGCTGGTACAGCTAGTGAAATGACTATATTCTGCATAATCACAGATGAAGAAAGACATGTAAAAATGGCAATAGTAGATAAGCACGTTACTCCTATTTTATCTGTAAATGATCCATCATTGATGGTGGATATGCCAAAAACTTTGACAGCAGCTACTGGTATGGATGCATTAACACATGCAGTTGAAGCTTATGTATCTACAGCTGCTACTCCTGTAACAGATGCTTGTGCATTAGGGGCTATCAAGTTAATAGCTGATAATTTAAGAAAAGCTGTTGAAAATGGTAAAGATGAAGAAGCTCGTAGTAACATGGCGTATGGTCAGTTTTTAGCAGGGATGGCATTTAACAATGCAAGTTTAGGGTATGTACATGCAATGGCGCATCAATTGGGTGGATTTTATGATTTACCACATGGTGTGTGTAATGCAATTCTTTTACCTCACGTACAAAGCTATAATAGTCAGGTTGCGGCAAATAGACTTAAAGATGTTGCTGGGGCTATGGGTGTAAAGGTAGATACTCTATCAGATGAGCAAGGGGCACAGGAAGCAATTAATGCAATAAAGAAATTATCAAAAGATATAGGAATTCCAGCAGGATTAAATGAAATAGGAGCTAAAAAAGAAGATATTCCAACTTTAGCTGAGAATGCACTAAAGGATGCTTGTGGACTAACTAACCCTAAACAAGCAACTCATGAAGAGATAATAAAGATATTTGAAAATGCTATGTAGATTTATATAAAAAAGTACTAGGATATAATTATTAGATTATGTTCTAGTACTTTTTACATGTTTGAACAAACATACTAAATATAGTAAAATATACATAATAAATAAAATAAACCAAAGAAGGGAGAAAATTGATGAAGAGACTAAATAAAAAGATAAGTTATATTGAAATATTTAGAGTAAACAAATGTGATTGTTCGTGTTATAGTGATGAAATAGACGTTATCAATAATTCAATTAGTGATGCAGCTAAGATATCATAAAATACTATAATATAAAGAGGTTGTTAAAAGCTAACAACCTCTATTATATGTTAAGTTAGCTTGCTTTAACAAATGCATTCAACGAATATGTACGTCCGTTAACTACAAATTTAGCATAACCAGTGGCTTGAACTAATCCAACTATAGGTGGACTATCAAAACCTACACTATGCATAGGAGTATAATCACGAGTAGAAGACTTAATAACTTTATCAGCAAATAAAAATTCACCTACAGCTCTAACAGATATAGAATCAATTCTTTCACTTGCTATAGCTTCTACATGAACTGTATTATTTACAGCAACGACTCTAAGTTTACAATGAACTCCATCAAAAGTTCTTTCTACAGTCTTTGTGTAAGCTAAACAATTGCTACTACAGCCTATGATTATTAAAAAAGCCAATGATAGTATTAATATTTTTTTTAGATTCATAAAGCACCCTCCCTTGTTTTAATGTATGAAATATATATTATAATATACTCTTCTACATTTATACATATATTCCTTTATTTATTTTAAAATTATGAATTAAAATGTACTAAAATAAATGAATATGTGAATATATGATATAATTAACGTAAAAAGCTGACAAGGAGAGGATAGCATGTATAAGTCTATATTAGAGGATTTGGTTTGTCCTAAATGTAAAAGTGGGCTAAGCCTAGAGATATTAGAGCAAGAACAGGATGAGATTATAGAGGGCAAATTAATCTGTAAAGATAATCATACTTGGATAATAAAAGATGGTGTAATTAATTTTGAATCACAGGAACAAGAAATAGTTAATAATTGGAGTGAACATTATAAAAACATTAACTATGACGAGTTAGATAAAATGGTTAAAGAGGCAACGCCAGATAATCAGCTTGAGGGATATAACATATCCAAACAAGTTTTATTAGAAAAGATAAAATGTAAACATGCAAAAAATATCATTGATATAGGAACTGGTAGAGGAATGTTATTGACCTATATAGCTAAAAATATTACTGATGAAATAAGTTTAGTATGTGTAGATTTAAGCTATGAAGTTTTAAAATATGATAGATTGAAAGTCAAAAAAATAAATCCAAAAATAAAAGTTAACTACATAGCCTGTGATGCGGCTAGGTTACCATTTAAAGAGAATAGTTTTGATTTATCCGTATCATTTTTTGGCATTATCAATATGGGAGAAATAGCAAAAAAAGGTGTTGAAGAAGCAGTACGTGTATCAAAAGAAGGTTTAATCAATGCAGTAATGGTTATAAAAGATGACAATCCTAAAGTAGAGACAATTAATAAATATTTGCAAGATGATGGTATTGATGGGAAGATAGATAATATTATAGAGACAAATTGCTTTAAGCTTCACCAGGTAGACGGAAAATACAATGTTACTAAAGAGTTGACATATGAAAGTGTAGCGCTTCCAAGTAAATATGATTATGTACCTATTGAGGGTGAATGGTTTGGGATTAATGTATATGATTGCAAGGAGAATTAAAAAAAGATGTCTTAAAAAGACATCTCGTCAGACTGTAGAAAAAAGCCCAATTTCTACGTTGTAGTTAAAATTTCCGTTGCTCACTTACCTCTAAGTAAGCTCTGCTACTCAATTTTAACACGCCTTGAAATTGAACTCTTACTACAGTCTGCTATCTTGATGACTTTGTCATCAATCTAAGGAGATGTCTTAAAAAGACATCCCGTCAAACTGTAGAAAAAAGCCCAATTTCTACGTTGTAGTTAAAATATCCGTTGCTCACTTACCTCTAAGTAAGCTCTGCTACTCAATTTTAACACGCCCCCGAATTGAACTCTTACTACAGTCTGCTATCTTGATGACTTTGTCATCAATTTAAGGAGATGTCTTAAAAAGACATCCCGTCAAACTGTAGAAAAAAGTCCAATTTCTACGTTGTAGTTAAAATTTCCGTTGCTCACTTACCTCTAAGTAAGCTCTGCTACTCAATTTTAACACGCCTTGAAATTGAACTCTTACTACAGTCTGCTATCTTGATGACTTTGTCATCAATCTAAGGAGATGTCTTAAAAAGACATCTCCTTTCAGGGATTAAATCAGGTATAATTTATAAAACTAAATACAATTATTTATCAGAGAAGTTTGATATAACTTTCATAATATTATCAGTATGTTTATTTGGCATATCGCCAAGCATAAATAGTGAAGCAATATATTTCTTATTGTTCTTGTTATAAATGGTAAATAACCAATTATCATCTATTACATATTTATGACCGTTGTAGTCATATTCTTCTATAACCCTACCATCTAAAAAGCTAAGATTATCACATTCTTGGAATCCTAGATGGGACCATTTGTTTATTTCATTATCATAAAAACTTAACCTTACAAGTCCTATCATATCAAGACGAGGTGTTTCTAAATAGAAATAGTCAAGACCTTTATCTTTAGCATCATTATATAGATATTCTAAGTATGCATCTTTATCTAAATTCATATCATTTTCATATATTTTTTCTGAGTCGTGAAAATACGTTATAGTTGCATTTTTAAACTTGTAGTTATTATAAAGGTTTTCTGTATAAAATTCAGTAGGAATAGGCATACCTATATCTGGTAGTTTATTAAAATCAACAAACTTATCACCTGTATTTGCCATAATATTATTATCAGGATCAAATTTGTCCATACCTTTGAAACCATAGATTATCGCAACTTTATCTTTAGGTAACTTAGCTTCAACTTCATCGCGAGCATCAAGTAGATTTAAGAAATCATCGTTAGCAATAACTTCTGAAAATTTAGTTATAGCTTTCATAAATTTGTTTGTTTGCTCATTTGGTTTATCAGTAAATATCCATATATTCACAGTGTATAGTTGTTTGTTCTTGTAAAATGAAGTATAAAGGTTGTTATTCCCTAAGAGATACTCGTGTCCATTATACTCATATTTTTTATAAGAAGCATCTTGTTCTTCACAAACAAAAGTACGACCTTTAGTTATATAAACATGATTCCATTTATTAATATCGCTGTTATGGTAACTGATACGGAGATTCTTTATTGTATCAGCTTTTTTAGTATCTAAGTAAAAATAGTCTTGGTTTTTATTTTTTGCTTCATTATAAAGATAATTTAAGTATTTATCTGAATCTAGACCCATCTCATTAGCATACAGTTCAGAAGATTCAAAATCATAGCATATAGTTACACTTTTAAACTTAAAATTGTCATAGAGTGTTTCAGATAATAAACTATCAGGTATTGGGATATCCATATCTGGAATTTCATCAAATTTGTAATGTTTATCATGAGAGTTTGCAAGTCTACTATAGTTTTGGTTAAATTCACCTTTGCAAGAGTAAATTATTGCAACTCTATCTTTAGGTAGTTTGGCCTCAACCTCTTTTCTAGCTTTCGTTAGGAGTTTGTCTATATAAGCCGGCTTATTCTTGATAGGATCATTTGCAGTACTTACTTGAATTATAGTTTTACCTTCTTTATCTTTCAACTGTGCTTTTATAGTACCAAAGAAATCTGTAGCAATAGCAACTGATGCTAGTAGTATAGTAGATGATACAGCTGCAACTAAAGCTACTCTTTTCATTAAGTGAGAAGGTCGCTTGCGTATTGATACTTTATTTAATATTTTGCTTTTTTGATCTTGATATGGTACACTTTCATTTTTCAAATCATTTATTATATCATCAAACGTATAATGTTTTTTCACTTTGAACATCTCCTTTTAATAATTTATTTCTGACCTTTATTTGAACACGGTTATATTGTTTACGAATAGTGTTTTCATTTTTATCAAGTATTTCGCTAATTTCTTTGTAGCTTAGCTCTTGAACTGCTCTTAAAAGCAGGACACTCTTTTCATAAGGAGAAAGATTGCACAAAATCATTTCTATTTCTTTACTACATATATCTTCCATCATATTATCTTCGACTGATGGTTCATATGTTTTCTTATGAAATTTAACAATGTTCAATTTCTCAAGCTTTTTCCTACGGAGGAGGTCGATACATTTGCTATGAGCTATGCTATATAGGTAGCTTTTATTATATTCTTTTTTGTTTTTAGAAAGCTGATAATATTTTATAAACACTTCTTGAACAATGTCTTCGGCAGTTTCCTTGCATCTTACCATTTGATAACAATATCTATAAAGTTTATGTTGATATTCATCAATAATATACTCTAGTTCTTGTCTGTTCAATATTTACCACACCCCTTTATATAGTATTAGACGCCTAATGAATGATTTGATATCAAAGCTTACATATATATAACGATTAAACAACATGGTTTGTGACGTATATTTACCTTTTTATAAAATTATATCAGATTAAATGTAATATAAAGTAATGATACCAAATAAAATAAAACAAGAAAAACATTGACTAAAGTGGTCAATGAACATATAATGTAATATATAGATTGACCCGAGTGGTCAAGATTTATAAAGGAGGGGTTAAAATGATAAAGGTTAAAAATTTGTATCACTCTTATAATAAAGATGGTAAATATCAAGTCAATAATGCAAGTTTTGAGGTTGAAAAAGGAGAAGTGTTTGGTTTTCTGGGGCCTTCAGGAGCAGGGAAATCAACTACACAGGGAGTGCTAACTGGTCTTTTACAGCTACAGAAGGGAGAAGTATCAGTAGCAGGATATGATATGAAAAAAGTATCCAATAAGATGTTCAATAAAATAGGCATGTCATTTGAGCAATCAAATGTTTATAGTAAGCTTACAGCTAGAGAAAATCTAAAATTTTATAGCAAATTATTTGATGTACCGACTAGAAAGCCAAGAGAGCTATTAGAGTTAGTAGGTCTAGATGGAAAAGAAAATATAAAAGCAGGCCAATTTTCAAAAGGCATGAAACATAGATTGACATTTGCAAGATCTATGATAAATAATCCAGAGTTATGGTTTTTAGATGAACCTACGACTGGGTTAGATCCAGCTATTGCATCCAATATAAAGGATATAATAAGAAAGGAAAATAGAAAAGGAGTAACTATATTTCTAACTACACACAACATGTTTATTGCAGATGAATTATGCGATAGAGTAGCATTTATAATAGATGGAGAAATAAAGCTGATAGATTCACCAAGGAATTTAAAATTGCAATATGGAGATAAGCTTGTAGAGGTTGAATACATTAAAAACAATGTAGTGATTAAAGAAAAATTTTCAACAGTGTTAAACGAAGAAAAATTAAGGTTACAATCAGTAATAGAAAACTATGAAATAGAAACAATGCATACTAAGGAGGCGACGTTAGAAGAGATATTTATAAAAGTTACTGGAAGGGAGCTTGTATAATATGAAATTTTTGAGTAGCTTTATTAAAGAGATAGTATTAGCTTCTAGAAGTTTTTATTTTTATATTGAAATAGGAATGGCGATTGTACTATTATTGATAATGCTATTTGTAGTACCAGATAGCTTTGATAATAGGAGCACAGAGTATATATATTATGACTTACCTAAAGAATTAGTCGATACAATAAAAAGCGATATGTTAAAACAGGACTTAGACCATAAAAGTGAAGAAATAAACATGGATATAGAAGACAGAGAAGTATCAGTTTCTTACTACAAAACAGACAACAAGAAGTATTATATTGTTAATACTAATAAACAGGATTTAATAGATATAGCGAAGGATAAGAAAAAATTAGGCATAGTAATGAAACTGAATGAGAAAAAAGAGATGATATATGATTATTTTTTGCAAGGATATGAGACAGACAGATTAAAAAATATATATAAATTGGTTCATGCTAAAAGTAGTGTAGACTCACTTGAGCAAAGTATAAAAAATCAAGAGGTAGTTACAACAGGAAACTATGATAAATTGTCAGATAGAGAAAATTCTTTACCTCCAATGCTTGCGATAAATTGCGGGCTGATGGGAATCTTTATTATAGCAGCCTATGTGTTTTTAGATAAGAAGGAAGGCACTATAAGGGCATTTGCAGTATCACCTTGCCCAATATATCAATATTTGCTTAGTAAAACAGGGATTATAACTATTACAGGTATAGTGAGTAGCTTAATAATACTAATTCCATTGATGGGAAGTACACCAAACTACCTTATGCTAATAGTACTATTAGTGGCAACGGGTTTCTTCTCTTCATCAATAGGATTATTAATAGCTAGTTTTTTCAAAGACGTAATTGAGTCAATGGGTACTATAGTCGTAGTTTTAATTACTTTTGTATTACCAGTTATTGGATACTATATACCTTCATGGAATCCACAGTGGCTTAGTTATATACCATCATATCAAATAATACAGAGTATTAAAGAGATTATTTTGCAAAATGGAGATATGAGCTATGTAGCATTATCATCATTACGAGTGGTAGCTATAGGTATAGTAGTGTTTATAATTGCAAACTTAAGATATAAAAAAATACTATCAGTTTAGCAGGAGGTGACTAGTATGTTAAAAAAGATATTTCAGATATTTAAGCGTGATGTTAAGGTTAATTCTAGAGAATTTATATCACTATATATCATACTCTTTCCGATAATATTGGCAATAGGTATAAATCTATTTGCACCTGATATAAACGATACAACCATAAGTTTAGCATTACTTGAAAACGATAATAAACAAATTGATTACCTAAAAGATTATGCAAATATAGAATTATACAAAAATACAGATGAGATTGAAAAAAGAGTTAATAGGAGAGATGCTGTGATAGGCATAGCTTTAAAAGATAATGGAGAATATTATATTTTATCTCAAGGAAACGAACCTACGTATGTAGTTGAAATGGCAAAATTACTAAAATCCTTTTACGAATTAGATTTAAAAGTTGAAGATACTAATGTAACATTGCACAGCTTTGAGAGAACAGTTCCTCCTCTCAAAAAAATGTTAGTCAACTGCTCAATATTAATGATATCTGTATTAGGAGGAATGTTGATTACAATAAATCTAGTAGAAGAAAAGGCTGATAATACTATTAGTGCAATAATAGTAAGTCCAATATCAAGAATAGCATATATACTTGGAAAGTGTATTATAGGTGTATTGTTAGCTGTAATAGGATCGATTTTGCTAATAATATTGACTGGATTTACAGATGTGAATTTTCCTCAATCCATATTGGCTGTTTTTAGCTGTACTCTCATAAGTGTTATAATCGGATTTTTACAAGGGATAAGCAGTGACGATGTTATGGAAGCTATTGCAGGAATAAAAATGATGTTTTTACCAATGGCAGGGGCGATAGCAGCAATACAGCTATTAAGTGATAAATGGCAAAGAGTAGTTTACTGGATTCCTTTTTACTGGACATTTAAAGGAAATGATGCAATACTATCAAAAACAGCAACATGGCCACAAATATTAACTTATACATCTATAGTATTGGGTATAACACTAGCGGTATTTTTATTGTTTATGCCAAAAATAAGAAAAGGGTTAGAAAAATAAAATAATATAGAGGAGTGATACAATGAATGGTTGGGCGTTATTAGGATTAGTATTTATTATTTATTCTGTTTTCATATTATTTGTAAGCATAAAAAAACCTACATCAATATGGGAAATGAAAAAAATACAAGGTTTTAAAAAGATGTTTGGTGAAAATGGTACGGTAGTGTTTTTTATAATATGGGGATTAATAATAGGTAGCTTAGGAGTGTGGATGCTGGTAACTAAGGTATAATGTAAGTAAATACAAATAAAAAAAGATGGTTCAAATTGCTTAGAATCATCTTTTTTATTTGCTTAGTCAAAAAATTCAATACTTACTGAAGTAGAAAAACAACTAATTAAAAGAAATGATAAACCAAACTCACAGACACAATTTTAAAATTACAAAAACAAGAATAAACATATATAGTCTTTTATATATTCAAAGATTTAACCAATAGTTAAAATTTGAGTAGTAAGCTTAACTATTGATACATAGTTCTCAGCAATACAGGATGGTAACATTATAGTATAATAATATAAGGAGGTAATATAATGTTTAATACAGGGGAAGTTGGCAAACAGATTGCACTATTACGTAAAGAGAAAAAATACACCCAAGAAAAGCTTGCAGACAAGTTAGGAATTAGTTGTCAAGCTATAAGTAAATGGGAGAATGGACACTCACTACCAGAAGTTTCATTATTACCATTACTTGCAAAAACATTGGATTGTACTATAGATACTATTTTGATACCATCAAGATTACAAATTTTAGAGGCAAAATATACAGATGGTTATAGAGAATTAAATGTAACACAAAGATTAAATAGATTAGTGCAAGATGGAAATCTTTCATTAACTGTGTGTAGTGAAATGATATTAAAAGTAGATAATGATAGAGTATGGTATTTATTAATAAAATACAAGAATACTACTGGTGTATATTATGCATATGGTAAGCAAGGAAGCCATATTCATATTAAAGAAGAACAAGAAGGCTTAAATATTGAAAAAAGGAATCTAAAGATAATAGATGCTTATTATGGAAACAAAGAAGCTATGAGTAATGTTAACGATATAATAAAGCAGCTTAAATTCTTGAATTATACAAAGATCTATGTGAATCATGAAACATTTCCAAGTAATCCATCGACATCTGACAGAGAATATTTATCTATAATCTATATGAACGAAGAAGGCATACAGATAATAGTTTGTGAAGAAAATCAGACTATTGAATATTCATCAGATATGAAAAATCTAAATAAAGTATCAGAGAACAAGAAAATCATAAAGGGAATAGAGCCATTAGATTATGAAAGAAGGATGTATTGTACATGGGCAGGAGCCTTGACGGTATCATTGAGAGCAATGGGAATAGATACCACATACGAGAAAATAATGGGTGTTTCTGGAGCATGTTATAGAGTAGCATGTCATTCAGTATGGGATTATAGCTGGGCAGATGCATTAGTTTCATATGACTATGCTACGCCAGGATATAAAGCATTTGGATATAGACATGCTCATGCACAGAGAGTGCCAAAAGAATATAGAGATGAAGAAAGAAGTTGCATAGTTAAAGATATTGACAAAGGCTTGCCGGTGTTAGCGATTAATTTAAAAGTAGCGCCACAATGGGGAGTTATAACGGGTTATGAACAGAAAGGAAAAAAGTTATTGTGCAGAACTTATTTTGACAAAGATGTTATAGGAGAAAAGTTTTTGGAACAAGATAGATACTTACCAGCTGATAATTGGCCATTTATAATAACCCACTTTGAGGAGAAAATAAAAACTCCATCTGATAAAGAGAACTTTATAAATTCATTAAAAACAATGATTGACAGTAATAATAGTAAAGATAATAGATGCGGATATCTACAAGGATATGATGCTTATAAAAAATGGATAAATGCTTTAGAAAATAGTAATCATTTTATAAATTTAATAAAGAATGATTACGAACAATTCTCTAGAAACTTTGATGTCCATTGCCATTGTATAAAATCATTAGTCGATGCACGAAGATGTGCCTATTTGTATATTAGAGAGTCATCAAAACTATTTGACAATTATTTTGATGATATTATTAATATTGCTAACGTATACAAAAGCATATATAATAAAGCTAATACAATGTTAAAAAAGTTGCCTAGAGAGAAAAAAATTGGTAAAAACATTGCTAAAGTTTGGACTGGAAATCTCCGCTTAGAGCAAGCAAAGATTTTAAAAGAGATTTTGACATTGGAGAAAGAAGCCGAAGAAAAAGCAACTAAATTACTAAAAATCATTGGTAAAGAAAAGTCTGAAAGGATAGAAGAGTAGCCAATATATGCATATAAAAACTAAACAAATAAAGGGGTTATATGATTAAATTAAATAAAAGATACTTCATTATATTTATAATATTTTTTATAGTAGAAGTATTAATAGCTGTGTATGTACATGATGGTATAATCAGACCGTTTGTAGGTGATATATTAGTAGTAATATTAATATATTGTTTTGTAAAAGCGTTTGTCAGTGTTAGAACTAAGTTATTACCATTATATATATTTTTATTTGCTAGTACAGTAGAACTACTGCAGTATTTTCAAATAGTGAAACATTTAAATTTGCAAAACAACAGAGTTCTTAGGATTGCAATAGGATCAACCTTTGATAAAAAAGACATTCTATGTTATCTACTAGGCTCTTGTATTTTATTTATATACGAAAGGATACAAATAAATCAAAGGGGGAAATAACAATGATTTTACCAACGCATATAGTAGGAGCAGGGGGATTAGTAATAAATGATGAAGGTAAGATATTACTTGTAAATAATCCACGTAAAGGCTGGGAATATCCAGGTGGGATAGTAGAAGTGGGAGAAACTGTTATACAAGGCGTAAAAAGAGAAATAAAAGAAGAGACAGGAGTAGATGTAGAAGTCGTTAATATGGTAGGAATCTATTCTAATACGAAGAAGAAAAAAGGTTATGGCGGCGTAGAAGTAGTACCTACAATAGTTACTATAGATTTTATATGTAAGTACATATCAGGAGAACTAACTACAAGTGTAGAAAGCAGTGATGTTAAGTGGTTTTCAAAAGAAGAAGCTATAAATATAGTAAGAAAAAAACAACAGTATAGGTTAAGAAAAGCTCTAGATTTTGGAAATGCAATTACTTGCGCTGGATTTATAGTAAATGATGAAGATGAAATAGAGGTACATGAAGAATATGAGTTTGAGAGATAAAATAAAGGAATATAGATATTCCTATGTGTTCAAACTATAGACAAAAGCCAAATTTCTGCGCCCGTGTTAAAATTTCCGTTGCTCACTTACCTCTAAGTAAGCTCTGCTACTCAATTTTAATACGCCTTGAAATTGAACTTTTACTAAAGTCTGCTATCTTGATGACTTTGTCATCAATCTAAACAAAGAAATAAAAATATTTCTTTGTTTTTTTAATATAGAAAAATATAAATTTAATGTAAAATAATTAATAAAAAAGGATTTTAATGATAAAATATTAAAATATATTATAGCTTTAAATAGAAATATGTCGCAGGGGGATGATTTATGAAAAGTATTATTATTATATTAATAATTAAAATAATTATTTTTATATTGTATGTTGTATATTACAATAAAACAAAAGAGGAATCACTAAAATATAAACAGAAATCCTCAAACTTTGCTGTTGGTTTAACAGCACTTGTATCTATAAATGTTCTTCTTATATTGAACATTAAAGATTCCGAAACAACCATTAAAGTAGGACTTATATTAGGCATTTTTCTAAGTTTTGTATTGTCAAAGTGTCAACTCAGAGCGTCACAAGGACTTTGTGAGCAGAACAATTATTTAGGAAGCAGCTATTTGACCGGAAATTTTAAATTTAGTAATATTGACTGGAAATATACGATGAAGATTAGCATATCGTTAATGATATGGTCGGCAGTTGTTTTTATAATATATCCTCCGCAAATAGCTAAAGATGTTATAATAAAGGAAAATGATATATATGTACTTGTTGTATTAAATAACATAATCTCTATAGGGTTTATAGCTCCAATTAGCGAAGAAATACTCTATCGTTTTTTTGGAGTCAATTTATTTATCAGGTGGTTTGGAAAGAAAAGACTGGGGATAATTATAGCAATAACAATACCTACAGTTATATGGACTTATATGCATTCGGGGATGCTATTAAATGATTGGGTCAAATATATTCAAGTATTTCCAATGGGCATAATAAATAGTTATGTTTTATTTAAGAAAGATTTAGAGCACTGTATATTAATACATATTTTATTTAATTTAAGCTTGGTTATATCATCGTTTTTATTAGCCTAGATTTTACTGTATGAGGGTAAGTACATAAAAGATGTGATAAGGCTGGAATTATATATGTTATTAATCTTATGATATAAGCTATGTAGTTTAGATATCTTAACATAATCTACAATGTTTCACCTTGTAGTTTACATCTTATTTCAAATAAACTTTTGATCTTATAGCTCTTGTATAATATTTATCTAGTACTTTTGAAACATTAATAATTAGATGCTTTCCATCAAGATAAGAGCTGTATAGTTACAATAAGCAATAAGGAGACATATCTTATAGTAAGAGTATTCATAAAAGAGGTGAATATGTTGGGAATAGATGTTCAAATAAATGCTGGTATGGATGCACAATCATCAAGTGTTAAGGCGACGGGATATATAGTAGATTCAATATCAGATACTGAAATAAAATCATTTGGGTTGACAGGCAAGGATTTTAATAAAGTATTTTTTGATATGTATAAGCAATTTCCTATGTTTATAGCTTCTAAAAAGGATGCAAAAAGAGAAGTTGTTGTGAAAAGTGCAGAAATTCTAGATATTACTTCTGAGCCTATTATAGTAAAAACTCAAAAATTTATTAATAATAGCGATGTTGCAGGTAAGTTCAATGTTGCAATATCTGACACTGTAACAGATAGTGTAACTAATAGCTGGAGTACTACCTCTACAATAACAGTAGGTCAAAAAATTGGGTATGGTATAAAGTTCTTAGGTGGAGGAACAGGAGAGACTTCAATAAGTTATAGCCAGTCATGGACGCAGGGAGGCTCACATACGACCACAATAACAGTTGGATCGACATCTGGAGTTACTGTTGATTTAGAACCTGGTCAAAGTGTGTTAGCAGTATTATCAGCTAGTAGAGGTAAGCTTAACGTAAAGGTAGTTTATGAAGCATATATTTATGGCACTTTATATGTATCAACAGTAGGAGGATTTATAGTTAAGGTAGATGTTCAAGAATTATTAAAAAGAATGAATAAACCAAATAGTATTTTGACTACGGAAAATCTAAGTATAGGTTATTATGGTAATTCAACCATAGAGCTAAAAAAAGGTGATCAAACAAAGGTTTATTTTGTATAAACTTTGATTATATAAGGGGTGGTTTTTTAACCACCCCTTATTATAGCTAAAAGTATTTATACAATGTTTATTTGTGTAATAGAAGGTTTTATATTATCTATCTCATTGATATATTTAATAACTATATCATTAAATTCCTGTGCTTTATCGAATATAAAGATATGACCCGAATCCTTGAATGTTATAAACTTGCAATTTTCATACTTTTCGCAGAGTTTTACTGCATCGTTATAGAAGCAAAAATCTTTTCTACCTGCTAAAATTAATGCAGGTATTTCAGAATGAGGAATATAATCATAATGATTCCCTTGTAAAACAATTTTCCACCATTTCGCAAATTCAAGGTCATCCATTTTTTTTGATTCCCTAATAAAGAATTCTCTAGATTTTTTATGCTTTTTACCAGGTAACATTAGTTTAGATATTAATCTACAATAAGTATCTTTAGAGGAAATTTTCAGAAATATTTTATCAACAAAATTATTATAAATAGTGGTGAATAGATTAGATTTTGTTAATGGGCTAGCATAAATTAAGGAAATTACTCGTTCGGGGAATAGTGCAGCAAAATACTGTTCAACTATTGCACCCAAAGAAATTCCAAGAAAATGTGCTTTGTCAATATTAAGTTTGTCCATAATCATCCTAACTTGATTAGCCATTAAGGAACCACTATAAAGTTTGGTATCAAGACTAGGTGATTTACCATGACCATTTAAATCCAAATTAAGAACAGAGAAGTGCTTGTTAAAACTGTCAATTTGAGCCTTCCAACTCTTTGTAGAACCTGATAATCCATGTAATAAAATTAACCAAGGACCATCCTTATTACCTGTGATTTCATAATTTAAGATACTTTCATTAATTGTTTTTTTCATAAGTTAGCCTCCTTTGTAGTTTAATATTTTTTGATAATATAAATTGTCAATGACTCTGTAAAATGTTTCAAAATATTATTACAGGAGAAAAGTTGATAATTCTTTTTAATGCATTCTGCTATATTATGGTAAAATGTGTGTAAATAAATGATAAGACAAATTTAAATATATGTCAAATAGACAAAATTTATTTATTTAATAAATATTTATACTTGAGTGGAGAATAAGACCTTAATTGGTAGAAGAATATTGTAAAATAATCAAATAATGATATAATTAATAATAGATTATAGAATAAGGAGAATAAAAATGGAACAAAAAATTGTCGAACGATTCAAAGAGAATTTAAAAAAGTATCAAGATGATGTTAACTATTTAATTCTTAAGGTATGTTTTTCTGGAGCTATTGGTGGTATAGTTTTTTTCTCATTACTAAAAATTACAGGTATTCTTAGTAAACTAACGTGGTCTGGAATAACTAAACTAAGTATTGGAAGTTTAGTAGATGTAGCTATTCCAACGGCTGTATATTTTTTATTTGTCAGAAATAAGAAAACAAATAAAGCAGTTAATTTTTTCAAATACACATTAATATTATGTACTTTGATTAACTATCTAGTCCTAGTTATAGCGATACCATATCAAGGAATGTGGGCAACGATATTCATGGTATTGTTTATATGTTCATTCTTTCTAGAGATACATACAGTAATAATAACAATAATTTTTGGAATAATCTTTTCTATAATAGCTTACTTTATTAGTCCCACGCCTAAACCAGATACAGCAGAATTAATTATTAGAGCTACGACATATTTCTTTGGCGCTGGTGGCGCAGTATTTGTGACAATGCTTTCAAAGAAGTTATTACTTAGAGCTACAATAAGTGAAGTAGAAGCTAATAAATCCGTTGATAGTTTAGCTATAGTTATGAATAAGGCAAAAGGAATCTCAGAATCATTGGCTCAGTCGAGCGAATTAGTAGCATCAATGGCTACTGAACATAATGCTACATCAGAAGAAATGGCTACTACAACAACATATGTATCAAACAGCATGATACAGACAGCAGAGAGTATAAAAGAAGGATCAAAGAACCTTGATACTTTAGTAGAGGGCATAAATATAGTGCTTAAAAGAGTAGAAAAACTTTTAGCATCATTTAGTAACTTAAAAGTTGTAACGGACCAAGGTAAAGATGAGATGAATGAGGTAGTTACTAAGATTACTGACATAAAACAAGAGGTAATGAAAGTATCTTTAAGTACTAAAAAACTAGATGTTAAAGCAAAAGAAATAGATAAAATAGTAGAGTTCATAAAACAAATAGCAGATCAAACTAATTTATTGGCACTAAACGCATCAATAGAAGCCGCTAGAGCAGGAGAACATGGTAAAGGATTTGCAGTAGTTGCAGATGAAATAAGAAAGTTAGCGGAACAAAGTCATGAATCATTAATAGCTATAACAAACACACTAAAACACATAATTGATTTGAGTAGCGAAGTAGATGATATGATGAATTCCAGTGTTCATCTAGTTGAAGAAGGTGTTGAAGTTGTAAAGAAATCTATGGACAATTACAAACAAATAGATGATAGTATAGTTTCATCAGCAGAGGAGCTTGATATTATCAATGCTGTATCATTAGAACATGCACAGCAATCTAAAGAATCGAACAAGCTTATGAATAATATAAATGAAGTTTCATTAAAAACAACAGAAGATATAGAAAGAATAGCAGGTTCTATGCAAGAAGGTTTTTCAACTAGTGAAGAGCTTTTAAATGTAGCTAGAAATATAGAAGAAAGTGTAAAAGAATTAAACAATGTAATGGAGAAATAATGTTAAAAATAAAGGGATGTATTATCAGTTTTAATCCCACTGATGATACATCTTTTTTAATTTAAACAAAAATAGCCAACAACTGTTCTAAAGTTGACCTAAGGAGTTAGTATTTTTCATAAACACTTTCTTATTATGAGGATAAGTTAATAGTAAAATATGACTTAATATTAATCAGTATGAATAGTAATAAACTTTAAGGTCATAGGAGAATTAGTTATAGGGATATCTAATGTCTGTAAATCTAGTAATCCTTCTAATACTGAATAATTAACAACAGGTTGCAGAACACCATTTACATTTAGATGGTAGTATGAAGCATCTTTTGGATTTAAGATTCCCTTATCACCGTATGCAGCAATTTCATCACTATTTGTGTATTCTTTTTTATTATCTGCAACAGTATTGTACTGATATGTGTTAGCTTTTAGAAGTTGGTTATTTTCATCTTGAATAATTAAATATTGTAGTATTATAGGAGAATTTGCTAGAGGTATATCTGTTGTTGTTAAAGTAAGTAAATTTTCATTAACAGAGTAGTTGACAGGTGGTTGTAGCACCCCATTAATATATAAGTTGAAGAACGATACAGTACTAGGGTTAGGAATATTATCAGAGCTATATTCTGCGATTCCATCAGCATTCGTAAATTGAGTTTTGATCCCATCAGAAATAGCAAAATAATGACTATTTTCTGTTTGGAATTGTTTTTCTATAACATTAAACGATCCAGTAACTTGCACTGATAGAGTTGCCATAGTTACAGAAGGAAGTTCACCAACATTCCATATGATTTTATTATATTCTACAGTAGCAGTACCTTGAGAAACACTTTCAATGTCAATACTTTCTATATCATCTAACAATAGAGTGTCTACTACTACTATGTTAGAAATAGGACCATTGCCATCGTTAGTGACACGTATCTCAAAAAACCATGTGTTAGGTTCATTTAAAGATATACTTAATGGACCGTTAACAACGATCTTTGACATAGTGAGCTGACCAAATATAGGAGGGCCTGGAGCAGGTATGCATTCGCTTGGATCATCTGTACCAATATCGTCAATAACTTGATAAATGCTCTCAAACTGAGGTGGATAGAAATCAGGGAATTCTTCATTGAAGAATTCATCGCATAGCTGATCACTATCTGCTTCTATACATGGCAATAGAGTAGGAGTAAAATTAAATGCTGGAATCAATAATTGAACTTTTCCAACTACTTTAGTTATTATAAATACACCAGCTGCAAAATTCAAATCCTCATTACTTTTATATGGTTCGTTTAACAATTTTGAACTAGTTTCTACAACAATTTTGAAAGAAAATTCATCTCTAGATTCTGGTATAAATAGTACTATATCTTTATATATATCAGGGAGACAACCATCTATAGTATTGTTATTTGTAGTAGTAATAGTATAAGGAACCCTCAATGCAAATTGCACTCTATTAAAGTTAGGTCTATTTTTTATAGGAGAAATAATTAATGTATTTTCTACTATAAAGCCTTCTTTAAACATAATACTCTCAAATGTTTCACAACCTATAGGAATGATTATATTATCAAAACAATGCCTTTGCCTACAATGTGAATAAACTTTATCTGTTATAATGCAATCAGTAACCAAATCAGAAAGATTAGTAACATATATAGAAGAACCTGATTGAATGTTAGATAATACATAATCATTATTTAGTAGCATTGCAAACGCTAAACTTCTATTAAGAGATCTGTAACCATTTGACACAAAATACCCAGACACTTTAAAATAAGCTTGTGCAGATTCATATGGTTCAAGACTGTTAATATTCCAAGTTATAGTTTTATTGGATATAATAACACTACCTGTAGTGACAGATATGTTTTTTAAACTAATTATAGTATCTAAAAGTATATTGTCAGTAACAATGATATTAACAAGAGGCATATTAGTATTGTTGGTGAGTTTTAGGGAAAAATGATACGCATTTTTTATACCAATCATAGAATAAAGAGACCCTAATGTTATAGCTTTTTGTAAATTTAGTTGATTAATTTGTGTATATTGGTCTGATACAACTATCTGAATATCCCTAGAAGGACCACTAGTGATAATCGGACCATAAGGAGTGTCATTAAGTACATTACCTGTAACGGTTGCTTCACCTATATTATAAAAACCAGTATTACTGAAAGAGCCTTCAATATTGAATACTAAGAGAACACTTTGAGAACTTTTTAATGTACCTATATTCCAAATATATGATGATGGCTGAAGCTTTGTCGTACCCTTTGATATACTAATATCTGAGATATTATTTATATTAAAATTCTCACTTAAAACATCATTTACGGTTATATTGTAAAGATCTACGGAACTAGAGTTGGTTACTTTTAGTTCAATACGCCAAGTATTTTGGTTTAATGTAGCAATTTCTAAAGGGCCAGAAATCATAGTGTTAGTTATTTGAAGACCATTTTCAATATCTTGAGCAAAACCAGATATCATATCTGAGATAACACTACTAGATGAAGTATCAACGGTTAAGTAAGATTTATTCAAATAACGTTTGCCAGAAGTGATAAAATATCCATTAGTATAATAATTAAAGTAGATTGTTTCATTAGGAGATATACTGCTTATATTCCATAAAATTGTGTTACCATTTATAACACCATTTACTTTTGGATTTTGCAACATAGGAAAGAATATCTTAATGATTTTATCTAAAAATACCGTAGTTGTAACAGTTATATTATTGAAAGTAGTACTACCAATGTTTTTTAATTTAAAAAATGAACCCCACTCAATATTATATCCTGCAATAGGAGTAACATGTTTATGAACACTATTTTCAAACACCAAACCTAAATTTTCAATATCTGTAAATGAATTATTATTATTAATTATAATATCAACATCTGATGACACCTCTATGCAAGTCTGCCCAGATGGAATAGTACCTTGACCTTTAGCTTCATTAACATCAACAGTGTTATTAAAGGTAACAAAACTAATGATTATAGGAGAACCTTCAACAGGAGTATTATTTGTAGTAAGAGTAAGTAAACCTTCTTCTATAGTATAATTAGTTTTTGGCTGAAGAACACCGTTAATAAAAAGATCATAATAAGAAACAGAAAGAGGGTCAAGTATGCCTCTAGTGCCGTATTCAGTTATTTCATCAGCATTTGTATATTCAGTTTGACCTTCTACGGCAAATGCATTGTATTGATATACTTGAGCATTTACCAACGATTTAGTATATCCATTCATTGCGTCACCCCCATAACTATAATATTAAGAATAATGAGTATACCTTTTATCATTTTATGTGTAAATGCCCAATTAGTTACAACTTAAAGAATATTCTTTACTATATGTCCAATAGACATAATTCATTATTACACAAAATAAGATATATAAAGAAAATAAACGATCTCTGGAGGATAACATGAAAATTTTAGTTACTGGAGCAGATGGATTTATAGGTTCACACTTGACACAAGAATTAGTCAAAAGAGGACATAAAGTAAATGCATTTGTTTACTATAATTCATTTAATACATGGGGATGGCTTGATCATATACCAAAAATTATACTAAAAAACATAGAGATAATACAAGGAGATATAAGAGATGTAGTTAGGGTTAAATATGCAATGAAAGATTGTAAATTAGTATTTCACTTAGCAGCATTAATTGCTATACCATATTCTTATTATTCTCCAGAGTCATACATAGACACTAATATCAAAGGTACGTTGAATATATTGCAAGTTGCAAAGGAGCTTCAAGTTGATAAACTTGTTCATACATCAACAAGTGAAGTTTACGGTACTGCTAGATTTGTTCCTATATCAGAAGAACATCCATTGCAAGCACAATCGCCATATTCGGCATCAAAAATAGGAGCTGATCAAATAGCATTAGCATACAACAAATCGTTTTCAACACCAGTATCTATTGTTCGTCCGTTTAATACATACGGACCAAGGCAGTCCGCTAGAGCAGTAATACCAACTATAATAACGCAAATAGCAAAAGGAAAAGAAAGTATAAAATTAGGTTCATTGACTCCGACAAGAGATTTTAATTATGTAGAGGATACAGTTAGAGGATTTATAGAAGTTGCTAAATCCAATAAAACAATAGGTGAGGTAGTTAATATAGGTAGTAGCTATGAGGTATCAATAAAAGAAACTGCAAAGATTATAGCAAAAATAATGGGTAGAAGCATTGATATCATAACAGATGAAAATAGAGTCAGACCTCAAAATAGTGAGGTAGAAAGATTATATGCAGATATTACTAAAGCTAAGAGGTTATTTAACTTCACTCCTAAATACGGTGGTAAAGAAGGGTTTAGACGTGGATTAACAAAAACGATAGAATGGTTCAGCAAACCAGATAATCTGAAGATGTATAAAGGAGATAGGTATAATATATGAATGAAAAATTAGACACTCTTAGCATAGTATCATTAGTTAAAGATGTTTTGGATAAAGGAGAAGAAAAAATATCGTTACATGAGCCTAATTTCCAAGGAAATGAATGGAAATACATCAAAGACTGTTTGGATAGTGGTTGGGTGTCATCTGTAGGTAAATATGTGAATGAGTTTGAAAAGAGGCTAGTTGAATATACAGGAGTAAAGTATGCTATATCAGTAGTGAATGGGACCGCTGCATTGCATATATGTCTAAAAATATCTGGAGTAAGCATAAATGATGAAGTGTTACTACCAGCATTGACGTTTGTTGCTACAGCGAATGCAGTAAAATATTGTGGTGGGATACCTCATTTTGTAGATAGTGAATATGTGAGTTTGGGTATTAATCCCAAGAAATTGAACAGGTATTTAAAAACAATTGCAACTATTAAAGATGGTTGTTGTTATAATAAATTGACAAATAGGCGTATAAAAGCAGTAATAGCAATGCATACGTTTGGTCATCCAGTTGATCTAGAGAAGCTTATGAAAGTGTGTCAAAGATACAAATTGATATTAATAGAAGACGCAGCAGAAGCGCTAGGTTCATACTACAAAGATAAACATGTGGGTAATTGGGGCAATGTCTCTTCCCTGAGTTTTAATGGTAATAAAATCATTACAACTGGTGGAGGGGGAGCTATACTTACAAACGATAGGAAATTAGCCACTATAGCAAAACACATTACTACAACGGCTAAATTGCCACATAGGTGGGCATTAATACATGATAAAGTGGGATATAACTACAGAATGCCAAACATAAATGCAGCTCTTGGGTGTGCGCAAATAGAACAACTAGATAGATTTGTTCAAAAGAAAAGATCACTAGCAAAAAAGTATCATAATAAATTAACAAGAGCTAAAGGTATTACAATTATGAAAGAACCTAAATACGCACGTAGCAATTATTGGCTTAATACAATATTAATTGATAAAAAACATTCTAACTATCGTGATGAGCTATTAAATATCTTCCATCAAAACAACATATATTCACGTCCTGCTTGGACTTTAATCAACAAATTGATACCTTTCAAAGATTGCCCAAGTATGGATTTGTCAACATCTGAGAGTTTAGAGAAGAGAATAATAAATATCCCTAGTAGTGCATGTTTTGGAGATGATATCATTGAAAAATAAAATATGTGTAGTCACAGGATCTCGAGCAGAATATGGACTTCTCTATGCATTAATGAAAGAAATAGACAAAGACCCAGAGTTGCAATTACAGCTAATAGTGACGGGAATGCATCTGTCACCAGAATTTGGACTTACATACAAGGAAATAGAAAGAGACGGGTTTAGCATAGATAGTAAAATAGAAATGCTTTTATCGAGTGATACTCCTATAGGAATATCAAAATCGATAGGATTAGGGATTATAGGATTTGCAGATGCTTTAGATAAATTGCAACCAGATTTACTGATATTGTTAGGAGATAGATATGAAATATTAGCAGTAGCTCAGTCCGCAATGATAGCTAAGATACCAGTAGCTCATATTGCCGGAGGAGATATAACAGAGGGTGCATTTGACGAAGCAATTAGACATAGTATAACCAAAATGTCACATATTCATTTTGTGACAAATGAGAGCTCAAGACAGATAGTTAAACAATTAGGAGAAAATACAGACAACATTTACAATATAGGAAATCCTAGTATAGAACGTATAAAGAGTATCAAATTAGTGCAGCGAGAAAAGTTGGAAAAAGCATTTAAGTTTATATTTCAAGAAAAGAATTTACTCATTACATTTCATCCAGTTACCTTAGAAAGGCAATCTTCTAGCGAACAATTCATAGAGTTATTAAAATCACTAGATACAGTAGGATCCGAGATTGGATTAATATTTACAAAACCTAATGCAGATCCTCAGGGTAAAGAAATCATAAATCTAATAAACAAGTTTGCTGATAGACATATTAACGCTGTTGCATTTACTTCATTAGGTCAACAATATTATTTTAGTTTTGTTGCTCAAGTAGATGCAGTTGTTGGTAATTCATCAAGTGGAATATGTGAAGTTCCATATTTTAATAAACCTACTGTAAATATTGGGGATCGTCAGAAAGGAAGAATGATAGCATCGTCTATTATAAACTGTATCCCTTGTAAGGACGAAATAGATAAAGCTATAAAAAAAGCATTAGAGATGGATTGTAAAAATGTAGTGTTTCCATACAATGGTGAAAATAGTTCAATCAAAATGCACAAAGTAATAAAATCCATTTCAGATTTTAAGGTGTTATTGAAAAAGCATTTTTACAAAGTAGGTGAGAGACATGGGAAATAGGGTTTATATTATTGCAGAAATAGGAGTAAATCATAATGGTTCATTAGAGATGGCAAAGAGGTTAATTAATATTGCTTCAAATGCAGGCGTTGATGCAGTAAAATTTCAAACATTTCAAACAGATAAATGTATGATATCAAGCGCGCCAAAAGCACCATATCAAATTGATAATACAAATTCAAACGAATCTCAATATGAAATGGTAAAAAAACTTGAGTTGAACCAACAAATACATTTTGAATTGAGAGACTACAGTATCAAAAATAATGTTCAATTCTTATCGACTCCGTTTGATTTTGAAAGCCTTGATTTTTTAGTGAATAGATTGAATTTACCTACAATCAAAATTGCTTCAGGAGAAATTACCAATGCTCCATTACTTCTTAAAACAGCACGAACAGGAAGAAAGATAATTTTATCTACAGGTATGTCAACATTAGGGGAGGTTGAAGAAGCATTGGGAGTTATAGCCTTTGGATATTTGGGTAGTGATGAAACACCTTCTGAAAGAGTATTTAAAAAAGCATATTTTTCAGAAGAAGGTCAGAAATATTTGAGGCAGAACGTTAGTCTACTACACTGTTGTACAGAATATCCAGCTCCATATGAAGATATAAATTTGAATGCACTAGACATTTTAAAAAAATGTTTTAATTTACCAATAGGATATTCAGATCATTCGTTAGGTATAGCAATACCAATAGCAGCAGTTGCACTTGGAAGTGTAATCATAGAAAAACACATTACACTTGACTGTAATTTACCTGGACCAGATCACAAAGCATCATTAGAGCCAAAAGAACTGTTTCGGATGGTTAAAGGGATACGGCAGACAGAAGAAGCATTATTGAAAACACAAAAAAAACCAACCCTTTCAGAGCTGAAAAATTTAGCTATAGCCAGAAAGAGTATAGTAGCATCCTGTAATATAAAAAAAGGTGAGAAATTTACAGAAGAAAATATAACAGTTAAAAGACCTGGTAAAGGAATGTCGCCGTTTAAATATTGGAATTTATTAAATAAAATATCGCATAAATCTTATCAAAAAGATGAGGTGATTAAATGAATGTAGCTATTTTTGGAGTTTCAGGATTTTCTAGAGAGGCAAGAGATATAGCTTTGGAGCTAGGTTATAAGGAAATCATATTTATAGATAAGTATTCAACTGGTTTCTTAGACGATTATTTAGTTTTTTCAGAAGATAATGTTTATAAACTTGCACAAGCAGGATATACATTTGTTATAGGGATTGGCAATCCAAGTATACGTAAGGAAATAGCGAGTAAATATAGTGATTTAGAATTCATAAATTTAGTGCATCCTAAAGCAACATTTGGATATGAACAACTACATGAAGTAGAAAACAGAGTAGGAAATATAATATGCTCTGGAGTACGAATGACTAACAATATACAAATAGGGGACTTTGGTATATACAACCTGAACTGCACTGTAGGTCACGATTGTATTATTGGTGACTTCGTCACAATAGGACCAGGAGCAAATATATCTGGAAATGTAAAATTATCAATAGGTTCATACATCGGCACAAATGCTTGTATACTGCAAGGCAAGTCTATAACAGAGAAATTAACCATAGGGCAGTATGCGACAATTGGAGCTGGAGCTGTAGTTACAAAAAATGTTCTACCATATAGAATGATAAAAGGTAATCCTGCCAAATAATTCAAGATAGATTCTAATGGAGGAGAAACATGGATAAGACATATTACCATAAGTTATTTGATTTGAATAATAAAACAGCGATAGTTACAGGAGGCTTAGGGATACTTGGAAAGAGGTTTTGCTTAGGGTTAGCAGAATTTGGAGCAAATGTCGCAGTAGTGGATTTAGACGGAAAAGAGACAAAATCATTTGCCAAAGAATTAGAAGATAAATATAAAACTAGAGCTTTAGGTGTTAGTTGCGATGTATCTTCGCCTAGTAATGTAAAAGAAATGGTATCAGAAGTAGTAAGTGTCTTTGGAGAAATCAATATATTACATAATAATGCAGCTACCAAATCAGATGATTTAGATGCTTGCTTTGCTTCTTTTGAGAAATATTCACTTGCGCAGTGGCGTAAAATAATGTCTGTGAATTTAGATGGAATGTTTTTAGTTGCACAAGCTGTAGGTACACAAATGATTAAGCAAGCAAAGGGAGGTAGCATCATACAGACATCATCAATATATGGTATGCTAGCTCCAGATCAAAGAATTTATAAAGGGTCATATTATATGAACAGAGAAATAAATACACCTGCCGTATATTCAGTCTCTAAAGCAGGTGTAAATGGATTGACTAAATATTTAGCAACTTATTGGGCTGACAAGAATATTAGAGTGAATACATTGACACTTGGTGGTGTTGAAAGTGGTCAAAATGATACTTTTAAAAACAAATATTCGGCTAGAGTTCCACTTGGCAGAATGGCTAGAGGAAAAGAAGTAGTAGCGTCTTTAGTTTTTCTAGCCTCAGAAGCATCTAGCTATATAACAGGGCAGAATATTGTAGTAGATGGAGGGTTGAGTTGTTGGTGATGGTAGATGAAATGATGAAAATAAATCAAGATATTCAAATTAGCAACGAAGAATACACTGACGAAATAAAGGAGATAGTTAAAAGCACATATGAATACGTTATATGGAAAACTGAGTTTAAAGAATTAGTAAGTTCAATCAAATCAAATATTGAAGATTTAAGAGATATATTATTATCTCAAGATGAAATAATAAAACGTAATCAAGTAGTGGATTATTTTGATGAAAGAGTCAAAGCTACGGTGTATTATACTTTAAAAAATTTAGAAAGCTACAGACAAATAGGTTGGCAAAAATTAAAATATGAAGGAGTAAGCAAAGATGAGCAAGTTTAGTCAATTCAATAATAGATGCGTTAGATTTCAAGAATTATTGCTTGAGGCTATCGATTGTTTCAAGATAGGACAGGAACATCTAGGTATAAATGCTATGTTGGACATACTTGATGATTTAGAAAATTTGGTAGAACATTGCGAGTATTGTAGTGATAAAAATATCCACATTGAAAGTATCGTATTAATTCTTAGAAATATCTTAAAATGCATAGAAAATCAAGATGTAGTAGGTATGACAGATGCACTTGAATTTTCGTTATATCCTTTGACAATAGAATGGATTAAAGAGGTGGTAGTATGATAATTGCTAAAAAAGAAGAAATAAATAAGATGTTTCAGAAAAATATTAGTTTATTGTCGCCTTGGCTTAGAGAAACAGTGTTAAATATAGACGAAAAAAAGCTTTGGGAGAAGATAAATATAAATTATAATAGTGAAGGTTTTCCTATATGCAAGTACATACAAGATAATAGAAAATTTCAGATTACAAGTACCAAGCCTGTCCAGGAAGCTAAGCAGTGGAGTAGAACTGTTAAAGTAAAAGGGACAGGTGTTATTTTTATGTATGGATCAGGTTTTGGATACTCGTTATTTGAGTTATTCAAAATTAAGCAACCACATACACTTGTAGTTTTATTTGAACAGGATATATATTTATTCGCAGCAATGCTTTACTACTTTGATTTTAGAGAGATTATTGATACAAAGAAAATATCAATGCTCATAGGGGATTCAAAAAATTTTGCAAAAGCATTTGATAACCTGTTTTTTAGTATTACTCTAATAAACAGCACATCACCTGTACTAGCATTTACAAACATAGCACGAAGAAATTTTAAAAATCAATACAACAAAATACATCAATATGTATTTAAACAGCTGGGCTTGTTTGTATTTTATATTGGCAATGACCACTTAGATAATTTAATAGGTCTTCACAATCTTCTAGCCAATATAAATGAGATAGTAACAAATCCCTATATAACGTGCATAAAAGATACATTCAAAGAGGTACCAGCATTTATAATTGCTAATGGACCATCACTTGATAAAAATATACATTTTTTAAAAGAGATTAAAGAAAAAGGGTTAATAATATGTGGAGAGTCAGCAATAATTCCACTAATGAAAAATAATATAAAGCCAGATATATTAACTATTGTAGAGAGAAGTATATATACTTATTTTTATCACTTTGAAGATATAGATTATCCAAAAGATATGGCTCTGCTTTGTCTTGGGTTAGTAGATAAACATGTATATCCTTGTTTTCCAGGTGCTAAGATTCCAATATTCCGAAAATCAGAATTTATCAACGAGTGG
The DNA here is from genome assembly GCA_029227815.1 of Clostridiaceae bacterium M8S5. Taxonomy (GTDB): domain Bacteria; phylum Bacillota; class Clostridia; order Tissierellales; family MCWD3; genus Abyssisolibacter. The sequence continues at coordinate 1,532,665 of CP118523.1, forward strand.
ATTAATAGTTATGTAGGCGATAAAAGTGCATTAAATGCAGGTGCAAACGTATCACATTTAGCTTTTGAACTGGCAGTGTATCTAGGGGCTAATCCAATAGTATTTGTTGGTCAGGACTATGCATATGGAAAGGAAGGTGTCACACATAGTAAAGATGCACTTTATTTAAAAGAAAAAGGTAAACGAGCAAGAGATATATTAAAATCAAAACCTACCGTATATGTTGAAAGTAATGAAGGAGAAATGATACCTTCCATTCAACTATGGGTAGATTTTAAACAAGGATTAGAAGGGAAAATAGCTACAAACTCAGATAAGATATTGATAAATGCAACCGAAGGCGGTGCAAAGATCCATGGTACAGAGTATATGAAACTAAAAGATGTAATTGATAAGTATTGCAAAGAGCAGATGCCATATAAAGTATTTGAATTGATAAATAATAGCAAAGCTAATATTTCTATAAAAGAGAGAAAAGAAGGACTTGAAAAGTTCATAAAAAGTGTAGAGAAATACGGTAAAGAATTCCGAGAATTAAGTAAAAAAGCAAACGAGGGTAAGTTTTCTTGCAGACAGATGATGCGTTTAGCTAAAGACAGTAACAACCATGAATATAGGGAAATACTAGAAAAATCATATCGTAATAATATCGATACTTTTCAACAATTCATAGAAGATGAACTTTATCGTTGTTTTTCACAACAGATTATTTTCGTGTTTTATTATCTAATGAATAGCTTAGGACTTATAGATACTCAAGATAAGATTATAGAAATTTTTAAAATACAACGTGATTTCTTTAATCATTTAAATATTGTATTTCAAAGTATAGCAGTGCATTTAGAAGATGCAATAAAGCCACTAAAAGATTTATTAAATGAATTGGATAATATAGATTAGGGGGAGTTATATGGAAAAACTAAAAACTATATTAGAGCGTTTGATAATGCAACCAACTAATTATCGTATGTTCAATGATATAGGAGTGATACTTTATCAATTAAGAGATTATGAGAATTCATATAGATTTATAAATAGAGCGTATGAGTTAGATAAAACAAATAAAACAATATTATATAATTATGCAAGTATTTTATACGAATGTTCTAAATTTAAAGAAGCAGTAGAGATATATAAAGAATGTTTAAATACTAACCAATCTTCAACAGAAATTATGCAAAGTATAATTGATTGTTATTATATATTAGGCAAATATGAATTAGCAACAAAAGCTTTGTATGACTTAGAAAAAGCCAAGGTAGGTGAGCAAAATGTATGAAAAATACCGATTAACAGTTTGCATAATATCAAAAAATAGTCAAAATAATTTATCAAACTGCATAGAAAATATTATAGATATTGCAGATGAGATATTAGTAATAGATTTAGAGAATGATGACAATACAAATGAGATTGCATTAAAATACAATGCTAAATATATTAATGTAGATTATAAAGGTGATAATAGTAAGGTAAAAAATTATTGCTTAGATATCGCTAGAGGAAGGTGGATATTGTTTCTAGATGCAAGTGAAATTGTTACAATGCAAAAAGATACTATAGATTGCCTGTTAGATAATCCAAATGTAGAAGGATATTTGGTTTATATTGATTACATTGAACAAAACAGAATAAACTCCCCCATACAATCTATGAGACTTATTAGAAATAGAGCTGATTATAGATTTAAATATAGAGTATTTGAATATATTGAGATTAGCAATATAAAAGATGCAAATATTAGAGTAATAAAAAAGAATGATGAAGGTGATAAAAATAACTTTAAAATATTATTAGAAGAGCTAAAAATATATCAAAATAATTCATATTTGATGTATATTTATGGTATAGAACTATTAAATCAACAAAGAGTTGAAGAGAGCATAGAATATTTAAAAAAATCACTAGAAAGTATAAATTTAGAGTATATATATGCACCACATCTATATAAGTGTTTAGCTTGGGCTTTAATATCAAGTAAAAGGTTTGATGAAGCTTTGAATATATTGGAAGAAGGAGTAAATGAATTTTCTTTTTATACAGACTTACTCGTATTAAAAGCAGAAGTAGAACGTATAAATAATAACAACATAGGAGCTATAAAGGATTTGGAAGATGCATTGAGAATGAATGCAAGTTTCAATATTGTTATTCCAAAACCAGAAATACACACCACTGTTATATTAGATACACTTGGAGAAATACATGAATCATTATTAAATTACAAACAAGCAATTACGTGCTATAGAAATTCATATGAACTAAATAAATCAAATATTGAAAATTTATATAATATAGGGCGAGTTATACAAAAAAATAACTCAGTATATATACTTGATGAAATGTTGGAGGAATCTATAGAGCAAAATGACATGAATCAGATGATGGCTATAATGGACATATGTTGCCAGCAAAGAGAGTATAGCAGAATTTTAAAACATATAAAACAATTACAACCATCATTGTTACAAGAAGAACAGGTAAGTAGTGTAAAAACTGTATGTCATATGATGCTAGGAGAAAAGGAAGAAGTAAAAAGATACTTTGAACAAGCGAACAATAAAAGCCCATTTTATAACTATATGCTACTTCAACGTATGGAGTATTGTTGGGCAAATGATGATTGGAAGAAAGTAGATGAAATTATGGATGAAATAAATAACATAGAAGATATAGAAAAAGAGTTAAAAGAGATTTATATGCTAGTCAATAGTGTTATATTAGAAAATAAAATACAAAATATTGAATTAAATGAATTTAAATATGATGTAATCAATTCAGTTATGGAAAATCTATTATTTCTAAATCAAACAGATAAAGCAAGTATATTGCTCACATTGTTACTACAAGTTAAAAGAAAACATAAATATATTGATTTAGCATTACCTTGGATAAAGCAATGTAATACACAAGCAATAAAACAAATATATACATGTATACAAAGTAAGTCAGATCAAAAAGAGTTCTTAGTACAAATAGTAGAACAATTACTAAGATATGATTATATCAAGGAATCACGAGAAATGGTTCAGCTAGGAAAAGACTATGATTTAGGACTATATGAATATGTACTAAATACAAAAGAATTCATGCAGAAACTTGATAATTGGATTAATGATGTATCTACTAATAAAATTATAGAAAATAATAAAGCAAATATTAATAAAGAGTTATTATTATTTTATAGGAGTTTAGAGATGTCAGCAAAAGATGACGATTTAACTAATGATAAAATACATGTAGAGATAGGTAATTATTATTATGAAGAGTTAAATAAAACAACAGAATCATTAATAGCATATCTAAGAGCGTTTCAACTAAATCCTCTGAACTATGAAGCACTAAAAAAAATAAAAAAGATTAATGATAATAACTTAACTTTAACTGTTAATATATTAAAAAATGATTTTATAATAGAGGGAGATTATTTTTATAGCAAACAGAGCTTGGAAAGTTATCTTAATGGATTCATCTATTTTTTAGATTACAAATTTAATGAAGCAATCACTACTATGCTCAGTGTGAATGAAGATGATATGAGAGATAACCTAAAAATCGCTTTTATAACTAGTTGTTTGTGGATTGATAATAACATAGAAGTAAATGACTGGATTTGTAAGCATGGTAAAACTGATGAATTCTTCATATATATTTTTGAAATTTGTAAAATATATGCTTTGAATAGAATAGATAACGGACTAAAGGAATATAGCTTTAGTGAAATTATAAGAGATGAAAGAATTAGGATAGAGAAGTTAAAATTAATTTAAAACATACATACATAATAAAAGCTACCTTGAATAATTAAATTAAGGTAGCTTTTATTATCCATACGAAATTTTTATCAAGTTATATAATCTTTAGAAGTTGAAACAGGAGCAAAGTTATTTACAAGTAAAGTTATAGGAGATCCTATAGGAACTGATTTTGCCTGAGTTATTACAACAGAAGAACCTGTAGTAGCTACTGTGAACAAGCCAGATTGTCGTACAACAGAATCCACTATCAAAAGATAATATCCGCCATTTGGAGAAATGGTAGTGAGATTGCTAGTTACAGCATTACCACAATCATCTGTAAAACTTGTAGATGGAATAGTAATGGTACCACTGACTATATCACTTGGCACTAAATTATAAAAATATCTTGCTATTTGCGGGTCAACAGTAGTTGGTGTTGATATTGGATTTATTACAAGTTTATACAATGAAGTTGAAATAACTGTTCCCCCTCTTTTTTATAAATTTTATAACTCTATGTTAAGAATAGAAGAATAGAACGGCAGTCTCCCAAAACCTAAGATTTGAAAACTGCCTATTATTTCAAAAATAAGGAATCTAGCAAACTGCTATAACTTTGTTACAGCAGTTTTTTTATAAAAAAGAATATAATTATCCGGTTACCGTAGTTATTGAAGATGAAATAGGGCTAAAATTGTGAACAGCCAGTGTTATAGGGGCACCTAGAGGAACTGTAGATGCTTGAGTTATAACAACAGATGAACCAGTGCCGGATACAGTAAATAAACTAGACTGTTGCATTTGGGCATTTATGGTTAGTACATAATGCCCATTATTAGTTAAAATAGTAGTAAGGTTACCAGTCATAGTATTACCAGCATCATCGGTGAAACGAGTAGCAGGAATAGAAATAGTATCTAATACTTTATCTTGCACAAGTACATTATAAAAATACTTTGATACTGCAGGGTGAGCATTAGTAGTAGTGGTTGTAGTAGAATTCATTACGAGTTTAAATAATGACGTTGCCATGTTGGAACCTCCTTTTACATTTTAAATAGTTGATTTGTGAATATTTGTATTTTCACTATATTGTATGGACAAATGCTATAGCTTGACACACTTATATAATAAATATAATTAAAACAATACTGTAAATTTAGCAGATAACAGGTTTTAATGATAGCAAACACATAAAATATTGCATACCTATATACATCTTATTTGATTTAAGTTTCTTAATGAAGAACTTATAGATTTTCATTAAACAAAATAGTGTTTATGGAGACACAGTTTACAAATTATAGAAAATAAGATATAATTTAGATACATTATGGAAAAATTAAACAATTTTCAAGATACTTATTACATCATTGCAATTAGCATACACAAAAAGGAGGGATTAAATGAAAAGAGGTATATCTATTGTAAAACTTAGTTTATTGATTTCAGTAGTTATAGTATTTACAACTATGTCATTTGCAATCAACTATGGAGAAGACATAACCAAACTACCAGGGTACTATGAAGGTTTATCTGAATTCACAAATATTCCTATTGAACAACTAAAAGAATTAGTAAAAGAACATGGAGAGTTGACTAATTATATGGGCATAGACATTGATATTGATTTATTAAAACAAGGAGGATTATCAGCACGTAGTGATAGTAGTGGCGGAGGAGGAAGTGGCAAGAAAATGACAGAAGCACAATTCAACTCTCTTAAGAGCTATGCTGATGAAGGGGACATGCTAGTAACAAAGGATTCAAAAACTTGGTTTGTAAATCATGGACACGCAGCTATAATATCTGATTGCCCTAGTAATGGTGATAAATACATTGTACAGGCTATAGGACCAGACGTAAGAAGTAAAAGAGAAAAAGTAGATAGCTGGGCTAAGTATTATAAAGTGAGAATATATCACAGAAATTCAGCTTCACTATCACAAAGAAGATCTGCAGGTAGCTACGCTAAATATAATTTAGTTAACAAAAAATATAGTGCTTTTCCTAGTGTTGGTAGCTCGAGTATGAATTGTGCTACATTAATATATAAGGCATATAAATCTGTAGGAATAAAACTAAAGACATCTAAATTCTTCTTTACAACTACTATGTATCCAAATGATATAGTTGGAGATGGACGAAATGGAATAGAAATAAAAATTAACTGGGGTGGAGGAAACCATAGCTGGTAACATTATTTGGACTAATTATTTTATTATTATAAAGTGATAAAGGCTTAGTTAGGGGCTGTCATAAGACAGCCTTCAGACTGTAGATAAAAACCCAATTTCTGCATTGTAGTTAAAATTTCCGTTGCTCACTTACCTCTAAGTAAGCTCTGCTACTCAATTTTAACATGCCTTGAAATTGAACTTTTACTAAAGTCTGCTATCTTGATGACTTTGTCATCAATCTAGGGGCTGTCATAAGACAGCCCTTGCTAGAATATACAATAAACATTTCTAAGGAGGGTTACAAGTTGCTTAACAAAATAGTTTTGATAATTTGCGCAATCTCTTTAGTATTTGCTTTAGTTGGATGTAGGGCAAATAAAAGTAAAGACATTGTTAGTGAAGTTAAAATAGATAAAATAAAAGATAGTAGTGTAGTAGCAAACTTTGTCTATGAAGAACTTGTAAGTAACAAATCAGTGTCATATCTGTGGAAAGACAAAGTTATGCTAGATGCCAAAGGAGATTATAAAAGGACTTATGCTAATATATATCCAGTAAAATCAGAAGATAAATTAAAAGATAAATTAGAATTAGGGGAAGTTATGAGTAATTCGTATGGTCAGTTGATGTATTATGTGAGTACTGATAAATTGGAATTGTTTATGTATGAATCATACTATGATGATAATTGGAAAGTATGCTTATTATACGATGATTCTGTGAAAGAGATACTCATAAAACATGAATCGGAAAAATTAATATATTCATACCAATTAACAGAAGAAGCAGTTTATATATTTTCAGAAGAAATATATAAAATACACTTAGATGACTATAGTGTTGACGTAATAAAGATACCGTTTAACGATTTTAATATAAAGTCAGCAGCGACGAGACCAGAGCAAGTGTTTATAAAAGACAACATGTATATACAGGGAACTTCTTACTTTGAAGAAATTAATAAAACTACAGATGAACAAGGAGTATTCTTAAAGTTTAATTTAAAAAATAACGATGCAGAGACTATATTTCAAAAAGATAGAGTAGAAAAGATATTTGTAAATAAAGATGTATACGTAGTATTATCAAGCGAAAAAAACACATATAAACCCATGCTAAACTATTATGATAAGGATTTCAAGCTATTAGGCTCAAAGAAAATTAAAATAGAATCAAAAGAAGGAACCGTAACAGCAAGTAGACTGGGCAGATTTTTTTCTTTATATAAAGATAAGCTATACGGAGTGATGAGTATAGATGGTAAACATGTTGAAGAAATTGTGGTAATAGATGTAAATACAGCAGAGGTTTTATATCAGATGGAAATACAAAATAAACTAGTAAGTAAAGGATATTCTTTGCTCGAAGCAAGATTTTATTTGAAGCAGAATAGTAAATTAATTCAACTTACATCATTTTAATTAGCAGTCCTAAGGGCTGTTTTAATATTGATTAAAGAGGTTATCAGTGAGGAGGGTCTATACTATGCATAAAAACTTAGCACAGATAATAAAGGAAAGAATAAGTAGTAATTCAAAAATGATTTTTATCGAAAACAATCAAGATAAAGAGGTGTTCTATAGCCAGATATATGATAGAGCACTAAATGTATTATATCAATTACAACAAAATGGGATAAAAGAACAAGACAAATTAATATTGATAACTGAAAAAAATGAAGATTTTGTTTATCTTTTTTGGGCGTGTATATTAGGCAATATTGTGCCAGTTCCAGTAATTCCTAGAGCAAATCAAGAAGGAATAAATACAATTATAAAGATATGGCTAAAACTAGATAGACCATTTATAGCCACTAACATGAGTATAATAACAAACTTAAGGCAAATGATGAGTACTAGTAAGAATGACACACTAGCACATATTGCCAAGAAGTTTATAATATATGAGCAAATTCAAAATAAAATAGGCATAGGAAAAGTCCACGAAGCAAATCTTACAGATACAGCTTTATTGCAGTTTTCATCAGGATCAACAGGAGATCCAAAAGGAGTTGTACTAAGTCATGAAAATTTGTTATCAAATACTAACAGTACATTAAAAGCTGCAAAAATTAGTAAAGAAGATATTTCATTGAGTTGGATGCCACTTACACATGATATGGGACTCATAGGTTTTCATCTTACGCCAATAATAGTAGATTGTAATCATTATCTAATGGATCCTATGTTGTTTTTAAAGAATCCACTTTTGTGGTTAGAAAAAGCTAACGAATATAAAGTTACAACATTAGTATCTCCTAATTTCGGATATAAACATGTTTTGAGGTTTATAGATGCAGATAAAAAGTATAAGTGGAATTTTGAAAATGTGCGTTTAATTTTTAATGGTGCTGAACCTATATCCATGCAGTATTGTAATATGTTCCTTAAAGCATTAAGTAATTACAACCTGAGTTACAAATCAATGTTTGCGGTGTACGGGTTAGCAGAGGCAACATTAGCAGTTTCATTTAATCCAGTTGGAGAGGGATTGAAAGCGATAAATCTAAATAGACATGCACTTACTGTAGGGCAAAAAGTTAAAGAGGTTAGTGAAAAAGATAAAGATAGTGTAACATTTGTAGATTTAGGATATGCATTAGAAGACTGTGAGGTCAGAATATGCAATAAAAATACAGTAGTAGATGAAAATACGATTGGAGTTATTCAAATTAGAGGTAAAAGTATAACCAGTGGCTACTATAAAGAAATAGAGAAGACAAAAGATATGTTTACAGATGATGGATGGTTGATTACTGGTGATTTAGGTTTTATTAGAAATGATAGGCTTATAGTTACAGGTAGAGAAAAAGACATCATATTTATAAATGGGCAAAACTATTATCCAGAAGACATAGAACGTGTAATAACAAATATAGTGGGATTTGAAAGTTTACAAGTAGCTACGGTAGGAGTATTTAATGAAAAACTTCAAAAAGATGATATTATAATTTTTGTGCAATTTGATAAAAACATAGAAGATTTTCTCGATATCAGAAAAAAAATAAAAAGGTTAGTTAACAAGAGGACAAGCTTAGATATAATCTATGTTATACCTATAAAAGAGATTCCCAAAACTGTTAGTGGGAAAGTACAAAGATATAAAATGGCTAAAAGCTTTACAGATGGAAAATTTGTAGAGTTAATTCAAAAAATGAATGGTTTCACGATAGAAGAAGTAAAACATGATGAAAAACAGTTAAATGCAGTAACAAAAAAACTTATATGTTTATACAGAGATGTATTAGGTGTAAATAATGTAAACATAGAAGATAGTTTTTTTGAGCTTGGAGGAAATTCACTTAAAGCAATGGAGCTAATACTTAAAATAAATAAACATTTTAATGTAAATATACAGCTTAATGAACTTCTTTACAGATCAACCATAATACAACTTGAAGAATATATAAAAAATAGCGATAACCATGTATCCTTAGAATTGGTCAAAGCAGAGAAAGATGAATACTATCCAGCACTCCCATCACAGCAGAGGCTTTATGTACTAAATCAGCTAGATAACAAGAATACAAATTATAACTTGCCAGTAGCATTAGAGATAAATTCAGATTACAATCATGAAAAATTTACGAAAGCATTAGATAAATTAGTAGCTCGCCATGAAGCACTCAGAACAACATTTCATCTAGTAAACAATCAATTAATGCAGAAAATTCATCAAAAAATAGAATATGATATTAGCTACGCTGATGATGTTATAACTGATATACAAGAGACGATACACAAATTTGTAAAGCCATTTGATCTATCATCAGAGGCGCTATTTAGAGTAAAGATAGCAAGACTAAAAAATAATAACTATCTACTAATAATAGATTTTCATCATATCATAACAGATGGAAGCTCTATGGGTGTACTTATAAGAGATTTAGCAAGCTATTATAATGATATAGAATTGCCAAAGATTAAATATGATTTTAAAGACTTTTGTGTATTCAAAAATAAAAGTCAGGAACAACATTGGCACAAAGAGCAACAAAAATATTGGTGTAATCTATTTAAAGATGAAATACCAGTTTTGAATTTACCACTAGATTATGCTAGGCCGATGATACAGAGCTTCAAAGGGGATGTAGTTACCTATAATGTAGATAGAGAAACTACTAAAAAACTTAGAGAATATGCAAAATCAAGCAATTCGACACTCTATATGATAATGCTTAGTGCTTATTATGTATTATTAAATAGATATACAAATCAAGAAGAAATAATAGTAGGAACTCCAGTAGCAGGAAGATATATAGAAGGTTTAGAAAATACAATGGGGATGTTTATAAATACACTTCCTATACGGAGTAAAATAGATAGAAGTAAAAGCTTCACAGAATTTTTAGAGGAAGTAAAAGACAACTTCTTGATGCTATACAAATATCAGGGCTATCAAATAGAAGAACTACTAAAAGAGTTAAATATATACAGTGATTTAAGCAGAAACCCACTGTTTGATACTGTATTTAACATGTTAAACATGGATATACCAAGCTTTGAAGTAGAGGGGATGAAATCAAAATTAGTAGAGTATAATCATAAGACATCAAAACTAGATTTGACATTTGAGGCAGAAGAGATAGACGAAGTTATACGTCTAAAGTTTGAATATTGCACAGATTTATTCCACAAAGACACAATATATAGGTTAATAAACCACTATGTCAATATATTAGAAAATATCATAAAGAATGAAAATATACTTATCAAAGACATAAATGTATTAAGCAAAGAGGAATTTAAACTATTAACGATAGATTTTAATAACACAGACAAAGATTCCTATAATGTAACAGTAAATGAATTATTAGAAAGAATAGCAAAACAAAAGCCAGATAATATTGCGATTATTGATGGAAATGATAGATTAACATATAAACAATTAGTAGATAAAATCAACTCTCTAGCTAGCACAATTAGAACAAAAGGAGTAAAGCGAAATGATATAGTTGGGATTATGGTAAAGAGAGGATTCAATAGAATAATAGGCATGTTGGCGATACTAAAAGCAGGTGGTGCATATCTACCAATAGAACCTGAATTCCCACTAGAGAGAACAAAATTTATGTTAAAAGATAGTAATACAAAGCTACTGCTTGTTGATTCAACAAACACAAATATGTCATATGAAGGAATAGTTATTAATGTGCTGGACGAAATAGACAAAAAGGGATCTGATATTAGAAATATAAATGAGCTAGGTGATTTGGCATATATCATATATACATCTGGAACGACTGGCAATCCAAAAGGAATAATGGTAGAGCACAAAAACCTCATGGCTTATGTAAAAGCATTTGAGGAAGAGTTTAGTATAGATGAGAATGAGAGAGTATTACAGCAAGCTTCATATTCATTTGATGCATTTGTAGAAGAAGTATATCCGTCGCTATTAAATGGGTCGACATTAGTTTTAACCAAGAAAGAAGAAGTACAAGATATCGAGCTACTCTCAAAGGTTATAAATAAAAATCAGGTTACAATTGTTAGTTGTTCTCCTCCATTATTAGATGAATTAAATAAATACAAGTATCAGAGCATCCACACATATTTATGTGGTGGAGATGTAATGAAATATGATAACTATAATAACCTCATAAAATATGCTAATGTATATAACACTTATGGACCTACTGAGACAACAGTATGTGCTACGTATTATAAATGTGAGAAAACAATGAAAAGCAATATCCCGATAGGAAAACCTATTGCAAACTATAAGACATATATACTAGATAGTAATAACAACCTGCAACCAATAGGTGTACCAGGGGAATTGTGTATATCAGGAAGAGGTGTTACAAGAGGATATTTAAATAGGGCTAAATTAACAGCGCAGAAATATATAAAAAGTCCATTTAAAAAAGATGAAGTCTTATACAAGACAGGGGATTTGGCTAGATGGCTTGAAGATGGCAATATAGAATATTTAGGAAGAATTGATAACCAAGTAAATATAAGAGGCTTTAGGATTGAATTAGCAGAGGTGGAAAATCAACTATTAAAACTCGACTATATCAAAAAAGTAATAGTGATAGATATGACAGATAGTAAGGAAAAGTATCTATGTGCTTATATAGTGAGTGATAAAGAATTAGTAGTTTCAGATATAAGGGATTACTTAGTAAAGTATTTGCCAGATTATATGATACCGTCATACTTTATACAAATAGATGAAATACCTATTAACAACAGCGGTAAAGTTGATAGAAAGCTACTCTCAGAAATAAAAGGAAATATAAAAACAAATCAGGAATTCATAAAACCAACAAATGAAATAGAAAATAGGCTATCTAAGATTTGGCAAGAGATTTTAGATGTTAACCCTATTGGTATTAATGACAATTTCTTTGATTTAGGAGGACATTCACTAAAAGCTACAGCACTGGTTTCTCAAATATATAGAGACTTAGGTGTAAAAGTGCCATTAAAAGAGATATTTAGAAATACAACTATAAAAAAATTAGGAGAATACATCAATAAAGCTACTTATAGTGAAGATTTCATAGAGATTGTAAAACAAGAAAAAAGAGATTATTATAAAGCATCATCAGTACAAAAACGCTTAATAGCAATCAACCAAATGGATACAGAAAATACAAGTTATAATATTACTAGGGCAGTAGAAATAAAAGGAGATCTTGATTTAAATAAAATAAACAGAATATTTAGAGAACTTATAGAAAGGCACGAATCACTGAGAACTAGCTTTGACATAGTGAATGATGATATTGTACAGATTATACATGATAACTACGAGTTTGTAATAAAAATGATAGAGCTAGGGAATAAGGAAATAAATGAAATTGTTAAAGACTTTGTAAAGCCGTTTGATTTACACAAAAGTCCTCTAATGAGAGTAGCATTAGTAAAAGTTAATGAATATAAGCATGTTATGATAATTGACATCCATCATGTAATATCAGATGGTATATCTATATCAGTACTGATAAAAGAATTCTTTGATTTATATAAAGGATGTAACATACAAGAAGTAAAGTTGCATTACAAAGACTTTGCAGCTTGGCAGAATAAGATGTTAGATTCTAAACAAATGAAGTCAAAAGAAGAGTTTTGGTTAAAAACACTAAAAACAGATGTAGAGGTATTAGATATTTTAACAGATTTTCCAAGACCTAAAATTCAGAACTTTGAAGGTAGCTGTAGAAGATTTAAAATAAATGAGAATCTTACAAGAAGATTAAAAGTTTTATGTGAGAAGTCAGAAACCACTCTTTACATGGTGTTACTAAGTGCATATAACATCTTACTGTCAAAATATTCACATCAAGAGGATATAATAGTAGGTTCACCAATAGGTGGAAGATATCATCCAGATTTGGAAAGTATGGTTGGAATGTTTGTCAATACAGTTGCTATGAGGAATTATCCAAAAGCTGATAAACGATTTGTTGATTTTTTAGAGGAAGTAAAACAAAACTCACTAGATGCATTTGAAAATCAACAATATCCATTTGAAGAGTTAGTAGAAAAGCTTAAAATAAAAAGAGACCTCAGTAGAAATCCTCTGTTTGACACAATGTTTATAATGCAAAACATGCAGTATCCAGATATGAACACAGATGATTTGAAAATATCAATAGTAGACATAGATAACGATACAACAATGTTTGATATCACATTAGAAATAAAAGAAGACAATAACTACCTTGATTGTATATTAGAGTATAGTGCATCATTATATAAAGCTTCAACTATTGATAGATTAAAAGAAAGATTTGTAAAGGTACTGACAGAGATTACATTAGACTATAATGTTAAGATAGCAGATATAAATATACTAAAAGATGATGAGAGGCAATTGGTAATAAAAGATTTCCAAGGAGTGCAAACACCGTATAAAGAGATATATACCATAAAAGATTTATTTGAAAATCAGGTAGCAAAAACGCCATACAATGTAGCATTAGTATATCAAGGAGAAAATATAACTTATGATGAACTAAGCAAAAGAGCTAATAAAGTAGCGCATATGTTGAGAAATAAAGGCATAAAAACAAAGGATGTAGTAGGGATAATGATGCCAAGGTCATTTGATATGATTGTTGGGATACTAGGTATCATAAAATCAGGAGCTACTTACTTGCCAATAGATATCAACTATCCAAATGAAAGGATTAAAAATATTATAGAGGATTGTAAACCTAAGGTAATATTGTTAAAAGAGGAAAATATGACAGTATCTATAGCGAGTGAGATTTGTCATTTAGATTGTATACAAGAAGAAAAACAAGAAGATTTAGTTACTCTTAGTACAGCTGGGGATTTACTATATATAATTTACACCTCAGGGACAACGGGAAAACCAAAGGGTATACAGACTGAGCATAGAAACGTAATATCATATATTAAATCATTTAACAAGTTATATAACATAAACGAAAATTCCACAACATTATTACAAGCTTCTATGACTTTTGATGGATTTGTAGAAGAAGTGTTTACAGTACTTACAGTGGGAGGAAAGTTGGTAATACCAGAAGATAGCATAGTTAAAGAAGCTCATAAGCTTAGAGAGCTTATAGTTAAGAATAACGTATCAATATTGAGCTGTTCACCATTTATATTAAGCCAGTTTAATAGTTTAGAACCTATGAGATGTGTGGATGTTTTTCTTAGTAGTAGTGATGTGCTTAAGAAAGAATACTTTGGTAATATCATAAAATATGCTAAGGTATACAACATGTATGGCCCTACAGAAGGAACAGTTTGCTCTACGTATTATAAATGTAGCGATAACGAATCGGAAGTAATACCTATAGGCAGACCTATACCAAACTATAAGGTGTATATACTTGATGAAAAACTCAAAGCTCAGCCAATAGGTATTAAAGGTGATATTTATATTGGAGGTAAAGGGGTAGCCAGAGGTTATCATAATAGAAAAAAATTAACACATGAAAAATTTATCAAGAATCCATATGATAATGAATTGATGTACAAGACAGGAGATATAGGTAGATGGCTAGATGACGGGAATATAGAGTTTTTTGGTAGGATTGATAAACAAGTCAAGATTAGAGGGTATCGTATAGAAATAGGAGCTATAGAAAGTAAGCTACTAAAGCATGATGCTATCAAAGAAGCTGTTGTGTTAGCAAATGAAGAAGTAGGAGATAAATATCTTTGTGCTTATGTAGTTTCAAATAGCAAGATGACAGTTAAAGATTTTAGAGAGCATTTATTAAAGACACTACCAGATTACATGGTACCTTCATACTTTGTCGTACTTGACAAATTACCACTAAATCACAACGGGAAGATAGATAAAGAAAGCTTACCATCACCATCTAAAGTTATAAACACTGGAGTAGAGTATGTTATGCCAACAAACGATACTGAAAAAGTTATAGCAGATATATGGAAAGAGAATCTTAAGTTAGACAAAGTCAGTATAAACGATGACTTCTTTGAACTAGGAGGACACTCATTAAAAGCTACTATTATGGCAGCTAAAATAAATAAGATATTTAAAGTGAAGCTGTCTATAAATGATATATTTAAATATTCAACGATTGCTAAAATATCAGAGTATATAGCCAATATGAGTAGAAACAGTTATGAAGATATACAGCTATTAGAAAAAAGCGAGTATTATGATGTATCATCATCACAAAGAAGATTATATACACTATGGGAATTGGATCAAAAGAGCATAAGTTACAATATGCCATCGGCTGTTTTGATAGAAGGTTGTTTAAACAAAGAACTATTAGATTATACAGTCAATCAGCTAATAGAAAGACACGAAACTCTAAGAACGTCTTTCCATATAAAAGATGATAAGCTTGTACAAAAGGTTCATACAAATATCCCCAGTGTAGTAACATATCTAAAAGCTGACGAAGAAGTAGATATTAATAAGTTTATAAAGCCTTTTGAGCTATCAAAAGCACCACTATTTAGAGTGATAGTTATAAAGATTGCTATGGATAAGCATATAGTTATGTTTGATATGCACCATATAGTATCTGATGGAATGTCAGTTAGAATATTATTGAAGGAATTTGCTAGTATATATAAAGGAGAAAAACTACCACAAAATATTATACAATATAAAGAATTTGCTCATTTCCAAAATAAATATTTGCAAACAGATGACATGATTAGAGAAGAAAAATATTGGCTTGATACTCTAAAAGGAGAAATTAAAACACTGGATATAGTTACTGATTATCCTAGACCAAAGATGCAAAGCTATGTAGGGAAGACTTATAGATTTAAAATAGATAAGAAAACTACTATGAAACTCAGAGAGTTATCAAAAGATAATAAATGCACAATGTTTATGATATTGCTAGCAGTATACAATGTGATGTTATCAAAATATAGTTCTCAAGATGATATCATTGTTGGAACACCTATATCAGGAAGGATACATGGTGATGTAGAGAATGTTGTGGGCATGTTTGTTAATACACTAGCATTAAGAAACTTCCCAAAAAGAGATATGAGTTTTATAGAGTTTTTAGAGAATGTGAAAGTCAATGCATTTAGAGCATTTGAGAATCAAAACTATCAATTTGAGCAGTTAATAGACAAGCTAAGTTTAAGAAGAGATTTGAGTAGAAATCCAGTTTTTGATGTTATGTTTTCAATGCTCAATATGGAAAATACAAAAATAGACATAGAAGACTTCAAATGCACTGAGTATCAAATGAACAAAGATGTATCTAAATTTGATTTAACACTCTTAGCCGAGGAGGTAGAGGATACAGTAAGCTTTGAGATAGAGTATTGTAGCGAGTTATTTAAGAAGCAAACCATAATAACTATGGCTGACCATTTCAAACAAATAATAAACTCTATAACTGACAATCCTAATAGATTGCTTAAAGATATCGACATGATTACAGAAAAAGAAATAGATATAATAATGAATAAATTCAATAACACAAAAATAAAGTATCAAAGGGAGCTTACAATAAACCAGTTATTCGATATGCAGGTTAGAAAAACACCAAATAATATAGCAATAGTTTGTGGCAAAGAAAGTATAACATATAGAGAAGTTAGCGATAAAGCCAACATCCTAGCAAATGATTTAATAGAAAAGGGAGTAAAAAACGAAAGTACAGTAGGTATATTAGTAGATAGGTCTATAGAAATGATTATAAGTATGCTAGCGGTACTAAAAGCAGGAGGCGCTTATCTACCAATAGATACAGATTTTCCAAAAGAAAGAATTAAGTATATGATAGAAGACTCTAAAACTCAAATACTTATAATAAGTACGGAGACAGTAAGCTTTTTTGATGATATAAAAATAAGGAATTATATCAATGTAGATGAAGTAGATTTTATAAAAGATATAGACATAATTGATGCCAGTGATTCATCAAGGTTGGCATATGTAATCTATACATCAGGTTCGACAGGTAAACCAAAAGGAGTAATGATAGAGCACAAAACTATTCATAACTTTATAGTAGGAATGATGGATAGAATAAATTTTGATGGATTAAATAACATACTATCACTTACAACCATATCTTTTGATATATTTGTACTAGAATCATTATTACCTCTAACAAAGGGGTTAAAAGTAATACTTGCAAATAAAAAAGAAAGTAAATCTTCTAGAGATATAAGTAACTTGATAGTATCAAATAAAGTAGAATGTTTACAGCTTACACCTTCAAGGTTAAGAATGATATTAAGTGACGATAAAGCAAGAGAGTCACTAAGTAATATAAAAGTCATAGTTGTTGGAGGGGAAGTATTTTCGCGAGATATACTGACTAAATTAAAGAGTATATCAAAAGAATCTAGGATATATAATATGTACGGTCCAACAGAAACTACTGTATGGTCTACGACTAAAGACTTAACTAATACACATGATATAAATATCGGAACGCCAATAGCTAATACAAACGTATTGATACTAGACAAGAGCAATAATATGGTGCCGATAGGAGTAAAAGGAGAGCTTTGTATTGGCGGAGAGTGTTTGGCAAGAGGATATTTATATAAAGAAGAGCTAACAAAAGAGAAGTTTATAGAGCATAGCATATGTAATAATAACAGAATATACAAAACAGGTGATCAGGCCAGATGGCTTCATGACGGGTGCATAGAGTTCCTTGGAAGGATAGACACTCAAGTGAAAATAAGAGGTTATAGAATAGAACTTGGAGAAATAGAAAGTAGATTATTAAAACATGAGGACATAAATGAGGCAGTAGTAGTTGTGAGAACAGATAAGGTAGGAGAGCAATATATATGTAGCTATATAGTGAGTAGCAATGAGTTAACTATATCAAACATAAGAGAATTCCTTGCTTTAGAGCTTCCTAGTTATATGTTACCATCATATTATATAAAACTAGATAAATTACCACTTACACCAAACGGAAAGTTAGATAGAAATGCATTGCCAGAGCCACAAGGAGAAATAGATATCAATAGCTTCCAGTCACCTAGAGATAATATAGAGATTATTATGCAAAGTATTTGGCAAGAGCTACTAGATATAAACAAGATAGGTATAAACGATAATTTCTTTGAAATAGGAGGACACTCATTAAAAGCAACACTTTTAATTAATAAGATATCAAAAGAATTGAAAGTAGATGTACCATTAGAAGTAGTGTTTAGTAATCCTACAATTAAAGAAATAACAGAGTATATAAAGAAAAATGCAAAAGGTATTTATAGTCCTATTCAAAGAGTCTCAGAAAGAGAGTACTATCCACTATCTTCTTCGCAAATGAGGATGTTTATACTAAACGACCTAGAAAGGAGTAATACGAACTATAACATACCTATGGCACTTACAATCGAAGGAAACATAGACAAAGAACTCGTAAAAAATAGTTTCATAAAACTCATAAGCAGACATGAATCACTTAGAACTAGTTTCAAGATGATTGATAATACTCCAGTACAGGTTATAAGTAAATATGTAGATTTTGAATTAGAATATGCAAAAAGTGATTTTAATGAAATTAAAGATATTATTAATCAATATATACGACCATTTGATATAAGCAAAGCACCACTGTTTAGAGCAATGTTGATAGAAGTAAAAGAGGATGAACATGTATTAGTAATTGACATGCATCATATAGTATCAGACGGTATGTCTATAAGTATTTTATTAGCAGAGTTTGCTCAGTTATATAACAAAATGGAGCTTAAACCTATTAAAACTCAGTATAAAGACTTTGCTATATGGCAAAAAAGTAGATTGAAGTCGTATAAATTAAAGATACAAGAAAACTATTGGAAGGAAGTATTGAAAAAACCAATACCAGTATTAAATATGATGACAGATTATCAGAGGCCAGCAATGCAAAGTTTTGAAGGAGACTGCATTGATTTTAGAATAGACAATGAGCTTAAGCAACAACTATATGACATAGCTATTGATAATAATTGTACTCTTTACATGGTATTGTTAGCATCATATAATGTGCTTCTTTACAAATATAGCTCTCAAGAAGATATCATAGTCGGTAGTCCTATAGCGGGAAGAGTTCATGAAGATATCCAGAAAACCGTAGGAACATTTGTCAATACGCTCATTATGAGAAATGCACCAAAAGGAAGTAAAACATTTACAGAATTTTTAAGGGAAGTTAAAGAATCGTCTATTGGTGCATTTAAGAATCAAGATTACCAGTTTGAAGAATTAGTGAAGAAGTTAGATTTAAGCAGAGATACTAGTAGAAACCCTATATTTGATACTATGTTTATATTACAAAATATGGATAGGGTTAAAATGGAATTAGATAGTTTAAAAGTAGATAACTTCAATATAGATGATAATACATCTAGACTTGATATGATTTTAACAGCTATGGAAGACAGTAATGGTATAACATTTAATATAGAATACTGCGTAAAACTATTTAAGAAAGAGACTATAGACAGGCTTAGTAATCACTTTGTAAATATACTAAAGAGTATAGTAGAGGAACCTAATTTACTATTAGCAAATATAGACATTATTTCTAAAAAAGAAGAAACAAAGCTTATAGACGAATTTAACAGTACTTTTGTAAAACACGAAGATATAATTAATATGAAGCAGTTATTTGAGAATCAAGCGATGAAAACTCCTAACAGTATAGCTTTAGTATATAAAGATAGTAAGATAACATACAGTCAACTTAACGAAAGAGCTAATAAAATAGCCAACGACTTAATAACAAAGGGTGTAGGAAAAGACAGGTTGGTAGGAGTATTATTAGATAGATCACTAGAGATGGTTATCGCTATAGTAGGGGTGCTAAAATCAGGAGGAGCATACTTACCTATTGATATAAATTATCCTGATAATCGTATAAGTTATATACTCAAAGATAGCAATACAAATATATTGATATCGACAAAGGAATTAATGAAGTCAATAAATCTAAATAACTATGATGGAGAGATTATCGATATAAATATAATAGATGGGAATACTCAAAACCCTGATATAAAGATTGCACCTAATGCTTTAGCATATACTATCTATACTTCTGGTTCTACAGGGAAACCAAAAGGAGTAATGATTGAGCACAGGAACTTTTACAATTTTAATAATGCTATAACAAAGCATATAGATTTTTCAAGTGGCAAATCTATTGGATTACTTACGACTGTTTCATTTGATTTGTCTATATTTGAAATGTTGATACCATTAATAAATGGAGTAAAAGTGGTTATTGCAAGTAATAAAGAGCAAAAAAATCCTTATCTGATAAAAGATATGATTATTAGAAATAACATAGACATGTTGTCAGCAACACCTGCTAGGCTCAGAGCAATTATTGAAATAGATAGAGATTTAGAGTTCACAAATAAGTTAAGAGAGATTATGATTGGAGGAGATTCATTCCCAAGTGACTTGCTCGATACATTACAGAGAAAAACAGATGCAAGTATTTATAATCTTTATGGCCCAACAGAGTCTACAGTATGGGCAACAGTAAAAAATTTATCAGAAGATACACATATAACAATAGGTAGACCACTAAACAATATACAGATATATATATTAGATAGCGATTTAAGATTAGTACCTATAGGAGTAGCTGGTGAAATATGTATAGCAGGAGATAGCTTAGGTAGAGGTTATCATAATAATAAAACATTGACAGACACAAAATTCGTAGCAAATCATATAAACAATAAAGGAAGATTATATAAGAGTGGAGATTTAGGAAGATGGCTTCCAAACGGAGAAATAGAGTTTTTAGGAAGGGTAGATAACCAAGTCAAAATAAGAGGTTATAGAATAGAGATATCAGAAATTGAAAATCAGATTTTATCATATAATGATGTCAAAGATGTGGTAGTAATAGAAAATACAGATATTAGCTATGAAAAATACCTATGTGGTTATATAGTGAAATCCAATGATGATATGAGTATAGCTGATATAAGAGAGTATTTATCAGATTATATGCCAGAGTATATGATACCTTCTTATTTTGTATTCTTAGACTCATTGCCACTAAGTCCAAATGGTAAGATAGATAGAAAGTTACTACCTGATCCAATAGCTAGATATAAGAGTAGTTTATATGAGAAACCTGAAAACAAAGAACAAGAGATGTTAGTATCGGTGTTTAAAGAAGTACTAGGAATAGATAACATAGGAATAAATGATAACTTCTTTGAAATGGGAGGACAGTCATTAAAAGCCATACAAATATCATCACTACTAAAAAAAGCTAATATAAATACTAATATAAGTGATATATTTAAATATCAGACTATCAAGAAACTTAGTCAAGCACTTGATTTTGGTAGTGCAAAAGCAAAGTTGTCGGATGAAACTGAGATTGAGAATAAAATACTGCAACAAATCAATCTTAAATGTAAATATGTTTATAAAAACGTGGAAGAAGACATATATAAATTACTAGTAGTAGAAAGAAGTAACCATAAAGATATTCAAACATTAAATAAGTTTATATCAGATGAAGTACATGCGTCTAGTCAACCACACTATATCGTAGAAGTAGACGACTTAAGTAGTGTAAATAAAAGAAAATTATTAAATCTAAAGAAAGGAAATGAGATAAAGTATTACTATGAAGTTAAAGATGAAATATTAAAGAAACTTGATGCATATGAAGCTAATATACTAAGAAATAGAATAAAACAAACATATATTATATCATCAGTTCAAAGAGCATTTTTAGCGTCCAAAGCTATATATACAGGGATAGCTATACTTCTAAAAGAATATGTAGATATAAGTTTACTAAATGAGAGTATATTAAAAGTAATCAATAAACACTCTTTACTTAGAAGTGCATTGAAGCAAAAGAATGATAGACATATATGGGATGAAAGAGAAGATATTATTGACATACAAGTTCCTTTTATAGATTTATCAATATATGAAGGTATGACGAGAACGAATATTCTAAAGAATATAATTTCTGATTTCTACTATGGCAAATATAATAATCAAGGCAATATACTATATAGAATTTTGGTAATAAAAGAGAACAATAAATTGTATCACATAAGGGTAGCACTACATCATAGTATATTTGATGAAATGAGTGGACAAGTGATAGAAAAAGATATATTGGATTATTACAGAAAACTCATAAATGGTGATAAAATACTTGATTCACACAAGAATTATAATGATTATATCAAGCAGATTAATAGAGGGCCAATTAACATAACAGAGGAAGATATAATAGAGAAGTACAGGTTAGATGAATTTAGTAAAGTAAATAGAAGTATAACCAACTTAATTGGCAAAAACAAACTAAAATCTTTCCTAATAGACTTTGATATGAGACATGCAGATATCACTGATAATACGCAAAAAATGTTTGAACTATCAGTAATATTATTAGAAGAATTGGGAAGACGGTACTTTAATACAGATACATTACCAATGTTGATGTTTTATTACGGCAGAAATTATCAAGAGCAAAATTACTATGATTATGTTGGTGCATTCGTTGATTTCATACCACTCTTAATAGATTTTAATACAATAAAATATGATATATATAGCTATATAGAGGATATGATTAATACATCATTAGAGCATAATATAAACTTTGTAACATTGTCTCTAGATGAGAAATTCAAACAAAGCTATAGTAATATAAGACAATTAGTGAATCCATATGAGTCTATACCATTGATGTTTAATTATCATGGCAGTGTTAGCGAGATGAAAATGAAGTTAAACAAAGAAATGACACGAGAGTATGTAAAACGTGAAAAACAGATGTCAAGCTTTGATATACAAGGGATGATGTATGATGTGAGCTATACAGCAGATACATTAAGGATAATCCTATATTTCCCTGAAAATATCAGCAATAGTGAAATAAAAGAAATACTATCTAACAAAATAAATGAAGTTACAGCAATAGATGTAGAAAAAGAGACAGCTATAAGTAAAGAATAATAATATAAAACTGATTCAAGAGAATTTGCTTGAGTCAGTTTTATATTTATACGATTATATATACCTAGTAATTGATATCAATAAGAGCAGTTAATATTAGTATGCTATAATTTATAATAACAATAAGCAATAGCTAGATAGGAGGAAATTATGAGAATAGGCTACTATGCTATTTTAAATTATGATGATGAGTATGATAAAAAAGAACAGAAATATGGCATTAGCATATACTTTCATGATATACCTGAGTGTATAAGCTGTGCTAGATCAGAAGAAGAAGGTATAAAAATGGCTGAGGAAGTATTAAAATTGTGTACAATTGATATGCAGGTTTACAAATTGCCAAAGGTAACAGCATTAGATGATTTACAATTAAAAGACAATGAAAAAGCTTATTTTATTACATATAATACAGAAGACTTAGATATGAGTAAGTTTGCTTTCTATAACTAAATGAAAAGAGTAATACGAATAACTTATAGATCGAGCAAAGAAGCATATGCGTTGGATAAACCATAAAGAATGAAGGGAAGTAAAATGAGGGGTGGTATAAACCCCTCATATAATGAGAAATAAAAATCTACTTTTTATTATGTAAATTTTAAGTTCTATTTATATTCATGTTAAAGCTATCTTTCACTTATAATGTGAACTGCCATATTTTTCACATCTGATTGATCATCGTCAGGATAAGGGCAACCACACGCAGTTCCAGAAATAGGGCTTATTGGAGCAGTTACTGAGAATCTCTTAGATAAATTTTTCATGTTTATATACCTCCTTTCACTCATAATATTGGGTCTAATCTGTACGGTTGACAACAATATAATCAACTGAGCTAACAAAACGGCTTGTAATAATCGAATTGTTCTTTTTTATATGTTCCGTACATTTGGTATGATGATATGAAAGGACAAAATGTTCCAGAAATACAAGAAAAAATTGAAAAATATTTAAAATACAATAAAAACATCAGGTATTTTACATTTATTTCAATTGGTTTCTTAACTTGGCTGTTTTTTTACCATTTTTATTATGTGCATTAGTGGATATTTCTTTATTTGGCTTAGAAACACGTATCCTATCAATTTTCATTTTGATAAAAGATTCAATAGCTTCCATACGTCTTTCATCTTTTTGGGTCAATATAGTATATGCAACACCAATGTTACCAGCACGTCCAGTTCTACCTATCCTATGCACATAATTTTCAGGCTCATCTGGTAGGTTATAATTAAAAACATGTGATACCCCTTCTATATCTAGTCCTCTAGATGCAACGTCTGTTGCAGTTATATATTTTATATCGTTATTTTTAAATTCTTTCATAACTTCTTCACGCTTTGCTTGTGTTAATCCTCCATGAATAGTTCCTACATTTAACCCTAAAGCTTTCATATCATCACATAGCTTTTGAGTACCAACCCTTGATCTACAAAATATAATAGCTTTATTTGGAAAATCTCTTTTTACTATTTTAATAAAATCATCAAACTTTTGTCTATTAGATGTTTCCACAATAAACTGTGAGATACTTTCTAGGGTTACTTGTTTTTTTGGAGCTTTAACAAATTTAGGTTTTTTCAAATACTTGTTTGCAAATAAATCTACGGATTGACTGATAGTAGCAGAGAAACATAGAGTTTGCTTGTTGATAGGTAGATTGTTTATTATATTATCTATGTCTTTGATAAAGCCAATGTGAAACATTTGGTCAGCTTCATCTACAACTAGTGTCTTTACATGTTTAAAATCAATAGCACCTCGCCTTAGATAATCTAAAATCCTCCCCGGTGTTCCTACTACTAGATTTACATTGTTTTTGAGTTTGTGTAATTGGGCTAATATATCTTGCCCGCCATAGCAAGCTAAAACATTAATTGGTTTTACATCGGTTAACTGTTTAGCAACATCTGTAATTTGTATAGCTAACTCTCTAGTAGGTGTAACTATTAGAGCTTGTATAAAATCGTTGTTTTCATCTATATTTTGAAAGATAGGCAATAAAAAGGCATAGGTTTTTCCAGTGCCAGTCTGAGCCTCAGCAATCAAGTCACCTCCTTTTAGTATATGAGGTATACTTAAAGTTTGTATTGGTGTTGGTGATGATATATTAAGGCAATCAAGTGCATAAACCAAATCGCCTTTTATTCCTAATTTGTAAAATGACATTTCTTTGACTCCTTTACAGCAGATTATTACTATTATATCACACAAAATAAAAAAAATTTAAAAATGTGGTTGTTAAAAGTCTTAGTTATCGACATATATATATGAGAAGATAAAAAATAAAAAAAATTAAAAATGATGGTTGTTAAAATCCTTTCTCATCAACATATATAGTGAGAGGTTTTTTTATTACTCTTTTTTAGTATTTGCAGAGTTTAAAGAACAAAGGATACAAATCAAAAATAGTGAGGTGGTTAAATGGCTGTAAAAAAATCTTTTAGCGTAAATGAATTGTTAGAGAGCAACCAATTAACGATTTATGAAAAAGATATTCTAAAAGCACTAAATGAAAGTGGGAAGCTTACAGTTAACGAAGCAAAGAAAAAAATCAATCAATTTTTAAAAAGGAAGGTGAAGTAATATGAGTAGAACATGGGAATCACAAAACAAAGTAAGACCAGGAGTTTATATCAATACTTTTGCATCAAAACAAAGTCAACTAGCAAATCCAGAAAGAGGAGTTGTATCTTTACCACTTGAGCTTAACTGGGGTAAAGAAAGAGAGATGATAGAGATTACATCTGCTGACGTAAACAATTTATTTGACAGATTAGGATATAATATCACAGATGATGAGTTAATCTTAATAAAAGAAACACTAAAGAGATCAAAAACATTACTATTATATAGAGTTAATAGTGGTGAAAAAGCAACTAAAAAATATGGAGCTAATTTGACAGCTACTGCTGTATATGGTGGAACTAGAGGAAATGATATTGCTGTTGAAGTTTTAACTGATGTAGATAATAGTGGAAAATTTATAGTTAAGACTTATATAGATACAAAACTAGTTGATGAGCAAAATGCTGGAAAAGTAGAAGAACTTAAAGCAAATAAGTTTGTAACATTCAGTGGTACAGGAGCATTAGCGGCAGCGACTTTAACAAAGCTATCAGGTGGTACTAATACAGCTGTAGTAGCAGAAAATTACTCTAGCTTTTTAGTGGAAGTGGAAAAAAGAGCTAGAGAAATAAACACTATAGGTTATATAGGAGTAGATTCAGCTATTAAAGCACTATTCAAGGTATTTATTAAAAGAATGAGAGAAGAAGAGCAATGCAAAATGCAAGCAGTATTAGAAAATTATCCAGAAGCTGATTATGAAGGTATTATATCTATAAAAAATGGTGTAATCATATCAGGTGGAAGACAAGTTTCAGCGAGTGAGTGCGTTGCTTATGTAGCAGGTGCAACAGCAGGAGCTAATGTAAATGAGTCACTTACTTATAGTGCATATGATGGAGCTATAGATGTCAGCACTATATTGACAGGTAGAGAGATAGCAGATGAGCTTAAAAAAGGTAATGTTGTATTTGTAAGAGATGGAAACTTGGTTAAAATAGAGCAGGACATCAACACGCTAACTACATTCACAGATGAAAAAGCTAAAACATTTAGAAAAAATAGAGTAGTAAGAGTATTAGATGGTTTCAATAGAGATGTAAAGAGAATATACAATGATTTCTTTATAGGAAAAGTTGATAATGATGAAAGTGGAAGAAATGCGTTAAGAAATGAGATTCTTAAACTTGCAAAGTTCTACGAATCAATCGGAGCAATCCAAAACTTCTCATCTGAAGATATCAAAGTAAAAAAAGGTACAGATAAGGATAGTGCTGTAGTAGTTTCAGCAATCCAGCCAACAGATTCAGTAGAAAAAATCTATATAAATGTGGAGGTATTATAATATGGCACAAATTTTAAAAGCAAAAGATCAAATAAGCGGTAAGGAAGGAAAAGCATATGTAATAATAGATGGACAGAGACAATTTTTATTTACTGCTAAAAAAATAGAAGCAAAGATTGAGAAAGAAAAATCAGAAAGAAAAGCATTAGGTAGACGTGGAACTCAGCACAAGACAATCGGATGGAAAGGTACTGGAACATTAAGTATATTATATGCTACAGATTTATTTAGAGAAATGATTTTAAAATACATCAATGAGGGTATTGATATTTACTTTGACTTACAAGTTATTAATGATGATCCTCAAAGTGAAGTAGGTGTACATGAGACTATGTTAACTGACTGTAATATAGATAACAGTATAGTAGCGCTATTAGACGACAGTGCAGAAGTACTAGAAGAAGAAGTACCTTTTACATTTGAAGATATTGATATACCAAGAAAATTTAAAAAACCAAGCTATGTAGATTAGGAGGATATAAAAAATGAGTTTGAATGCTTTTTTTGCAGAAAATGTTGAACAACCAAAAACAATCAAGAGAGTAATATCATCAAGATTTAAGGATGATAAAGGTAATCCTATTGAGTGGGAGTTCGTGCCAGTAGGAGAAAAGAGAAGTAAACAGCTAAGAAAAGAAGCGACTAAAGAAGTAAGAGTTAAGAAAAATTTATACAAAGACCAAACTGACTATGAACAATATTTGCTTAAATTAGCAGTTGAAACTATCAAGTATCCAAACTTACATGACAAAGCATTACAAGACAGTTATGGAGTAATGGGCGGTGAAAGTTTATTGCAAGAGATGCTAATAACAGGTGAATACACACAACTTGTACAAATAATAAATGAAGTCAACAAATTCGATAGCGAGGCAGAGCTTGTAGAAGAAGCAAAAAACTAATCAAGGAGGGCGATATGATGGCTATAGTATGCCATTATGCCCTCCATAAACTTCATAAATTGCCCTCTGAAATCATGGATTTACCAGATAGAGAGAGGGCATTTATTATTGCAAGTATAAGACAAAAAGTTGAAGATGATAGAAAAGAATTAAATAAAGCAAAATCTAGGAGATAAATAGTAAAGGAGGTGTATAATATGGCTGTTAGCTTAACTAAAAAAGTAGATTCTCCTAAAAAACCAGACACAAAAGAATTAGTGGATAAACTCAAAGCTGCATTTAGTCATTTAAATCCAAGTGTTTTAGTAACCCAAGGTGTAAGTGCTTTTAGAGAATATGAAGAAGCACTAGAACAAGTGCAGAGTTCTTTAGGAGCTACAGGTAAGCAGATGACTATTATAGATGAAGCTTCTAGAGTGTTAGGAGATACTACTAAATATACTTCTACAGATATTGTAGGTGCATTTGTAAGTGCGTCTGAAGCAGGTATTGGGTTTAAAGATTCAGTAGATGCTATGCCGAGTATATTAAATATGGCAGCAGTAGATGGGATGGATTTTGCTACATCTGCCCAATATATGGAGCAGTTTATGTCTGGATTAAATATTAGTGCATCGGAAACAGAATCATTAATAGACAAAATGGCGCAGACTACTAAAATATCAGGTACAGATATGACGAGTTTGGGAGATGCACTTATAACTAGTGGAGAATCTTTAACTAAATTTAAGGTAGGGATGTCAGATGCTAATGCTATGCTTGGTACGTTAGCACAATCGGGAATAGAAGGTTCTGGTGCAGGAGCATTGTTAGGAGATATGCTTGAAAATGTGTATAGCTCATCTGGAAAAAGTGCAGATGCATTGCGCACGCTTGGTATAGCTACGACAAATGCAGATGGCTCATTCAAAGACATTACTACTATTATGGGAGAATTAGATAGCACCATGCAAGGTGGTTCGCTAGATAAATACAAAGAAACTCTCAGTACTCTATTTAATATAGAAGATGATGGTACGTTGACATCTATGATAGAAAATATGAGCTCAATAGGAGAAAGTAAAGCTCAGATAGAAGCAAGTGATGGTGTAGCAAGTGAAATGGCAGGCGAAGATGCTGGAGCAAGCATAGACCAATCACTAATAGATATAGGAGCATCACTTGCCCCGATTATAGATTACCTAAATGAAATCAAAGAAATTGCCATAGCACCATACATTGAAGCATTAGCAACTTTCGCAGGAATGTTTTGGGCAATAATTTCCAATTTATTAATCCCATTAGGATGGATTTCTTCATTGTTTAGTATATTAACTCCTCTTATATATGGATTAGTTGGAGCGTTGCTTGCGTACATGGCAATACAAAAAGCACAAGTAATATTTACAAACATAAAAAAAATACCAACATTGCTCAAAGAAATGGCAACAAAGGTACTAACATTAGGGCCTATAGGACTTATCATCATGGCTGTATCGGCTATAGTAGGAGTATTAGCGTGGGCTGTTAAGAAATTTGACTGTGTAAGAGTAAAAGTAATAGAGGTGCTAAATTTCTTTATTAGGCAGATAAATAAGATACTAAAATGGATTGGTAAAGAGATAAATGAGTTATCTGATGATGCATTCAAAGGCAAAAACTATAATGATGTAAAAAACAAAAACGAAGACCCAATGAAAGAAATATATGAGAAATACGGGAAAGATGGTGAAAAAAATAAGATACCAGAGCCACCATTAGAAGTATCAACACCACCAACTGGAGGTTTTAAAGTAGACTCAGTAGGTGAAATCGAAAACAAAGATAGTATGGGTGATGAAGAAATCAAAATACTAAGAGATCTTGCAACTCAAGATGCAATAAATAAATATTCGACACTTGCTCCAAATATAAAGATAGAGTTTGGAGAAGTAAAAGAGACAGCTGATGTAGAAGTAGTAGCAAAGAGATTAGAGCAAATCTTAGTCGAGCAGATTGCTATAAGCAGTGACTTAGCGTATTAACAAGGGGTGAGGATATGAAGTACAATATTTTTATAAACAATCTAAAAATACCCGTTTTGCCAGAAGAAATAAATGTAGATAGAAAGAGCAACAATGACACTACAAACGTACTTGGTCTAGGAGAGATAAGTAGGATAAAAAGTACCAAATTACGAGAGGTATCATTTAAAAGCTTTTTTCCAAAGAATGTAGCACCCTACGTCGTAGATAAGAAAATGTTACTTCTAAAACCTTCACAGTATGTAGATTATATCGAAGCGATAAGAAAGAATAAAATATATATTACACTTAGAATAAGTGGTGCAATAGATATTGATATGAATGCAACTATTGAGAAGTTTTCAATAAACGAAAAGGGTGGAGAGCCTGGTGATATATATTATGATATAGCTTTCAAAGAATACAAAAACTTCAGTTTAACAGAGCTACAAATAAATGATATGGAAGTAGAAGAAAAAAATAGTAGACAGTCGGATAAAGATATCGATAGAACATATACAGTAAAAAAAGGTGATTGTCTATGGAAGATTGCTAAAAGAGAGTTAGGTGATGGCTCTAAATGGAGAGAACTAGCAAAGCTAAACAATATAAAAGCTAAGTATGTATTACAAATAGGACAAGTTATAAAACTTAAGTAGGTGTTATTATGGACTATGAATTAGTAATAGACAATAATCAAAACGGTAAAGCTTATAAAGCTACTAGATTAATTAAATCCGTTGATATACAAACAGACATAAGTGGTAAGCCAAGTAAAATGAACTTTCAGCTAATAAAAGATGATAATATATGTTATTTTGAAGGTAATCATGTGAGATTTTATGCAAATGATAAGCCTATTTTTTATGGCTATATATTTTCAAAGAGTAGAGGAAGCGACCAAATTATCAAGACTACAGCCTATGATCAACTAAGGTATTTAAAAAACAAGGATACGTTTGTGTTTTTCAATCAGACTGCAAGTGAAATCGTAAAAACAGTTGCCAATAGATTTGGACTTAAAGTTTCAGACCATATAGCAGATACAGAGCATGTCATACCACAGATGATTATGGATAATAAAACAGGAATAGATATCATAAAATCAGCACTTGACAGAACGCTTATAGCAACTGGCAACATGTATATATTGTATGATGATTTCGGTTTTTTGACGTTAAAGCATATAGAGGATTTAAAAACCAATCTAGTCATAGGGGAAGGATCACTAGCAACAGACTATACTTATAAAACCAGTATAGATAATGCTGTTAATCAGATAAAGATATCAAAGAAAGATAAAAAAACAGGGAAGAGAATAGGCTATATAGTAAGAGATAGCAACAATATTGGAAAATGGGGACTATTACAGGATTTTAGTAAGGCAAAAAAGGGTGAAAA
Organism: Clostridiaceae bacterium M8S5; assembly: GCA_029227815.1. Classification (GTDB taxonomy): domain Bacteria; phylum Bacillota; class Clostridia; order Tissierellales; family MCWD3; genus Abyssisolibacter. The sequence continues at coordinate 1,564,195 of CP118523.1, forward strand.
TGAAGCACAAATTAAGCAAAGAGCAGAAAATATGTTAAAACTGAAAAATAAGGTAGGTAGGACGCTTAGTATACCATGTTTAGGAGATTTCAGAGTTAGAGCAGGTACTGGAGTATATGTAAAACTACCAAACGTAGGAGACATTTCATACGATAAATATTTATTAGTAAAGAGTGTGAAACACAAGATAGCAAAAGAAGCACATACCATGAATATAGACTTATTTACTATTTAAGGAGATGATTATATTGTTAGAACCGATACAATCAGCAATAAAAAACTATCTAGAATCAGCTGATTTGGCTGATTTATTATATGGTGTTGTTACTAGTATATCTCCTCTTAAAATAAAAATAAATCAAAAGCTTGAGTTGCCCTCTCAAGCTTTATTGTTAACTAGTAGCGTCATAAAAAAAGAGATAGAGTTAAAGCATGTTCACAAATATGAGGATAGCACAAAGGAATCATCCACAGTAAAAAACACACAAGAAGCTTTAAAAGAAAAAATAATAATAACAGAGGGGTTAAAGATTAACAATAAAGTAATGTTATTGAAAGTAAACAATGGACAAAAGTATATTGTTTTAGATAAATTGCAGGAAGGTGAATAATATGTTACCAATATCAAATTTACCAATAAACATAAAAAAAGTGAGAAAGCCAAGTAAAACTTACAAGCTTGACTTAGAGGGCAAAAGGATTGTAGGGTTTATAGATAAGCTAGATGCAATAGAGCAAAGTGTAAGAAAAATCTTAAGTACTGATAGATACAAATATCTTATATACAGCTGGAACTATGGATTTGAAGGAAATAGTCTTCTAGGACAAGATACTGATTTAGTCAAGATAGCAATAAAGAGAAAAATCAAAGAAGCATTATTAGTAGATGATAGAATAATTGACGTATCTGATTTTGATGTAAAGGGAGTAGGAGACAGTGTTACTTGTAGCTTTACAGTTAACAGCGTAGAGGGCGTATTTAAGACCTACTATGAGTTGGGGGTGTAGCATATGGACAGATATAAAGATCAAACATTTGATAATATAATGGAAAGAATGTTAGCTAAAATCCCAGATAGCATAGACAAAAGAGAGGGTTCGATAATATATGATGCATTATCACCAGCTTGTAGTGAACTTTCACAGCTTTATATTGAGCTAAATACAGTTCTAGAGTTAGCCTTTGTAGATACAAGTAACAGTACATGGCTAGATAAAAGATGTGCAGAGCAAGGGATAGCGAGAAAAGGGCCAATAAAAGCACAGCGAGTAGGAGCATTTGATGTACTAGTGCCTATAGAATCAAGATTCAGTATAGATGGTGTAAACTATAAAGTTATCAAATCAATAGATAGCATATCTAATGATAAAAAATATATATTAGAGTGTGAAGAAGCAGGTACGATAGGAAATGAGCCTATAGGTAATCTAGTACCGATAAATTATTTAGCAGATATTGATAGAGCAGTGTTGACAGATATATTAGTAGCAGGAACAGAGAAAGAAACAGACGAGTCGCTCAGAGCTAGATATAAGCAGAAAGTAAACCAATCACCAACAAGCGGAAACATTTTTCATTACATGAAATGGGCAAAAGAAATAAAAAATGTAGGTGCAGTAAGAGTTATTCCAGCATGGGATGGCGCAAATACTGTAAAGGTATTGTTGACAGATAACAATTTAAGAAAGTCAAGAGATGAAATAGTCAAAAACGTGCAAAACCATATTGACCCAAGTGTATCAGGTCTAGGAAAAGGAGTAGCACCAATAGGGTGTAAATGTACAGTGCAAAGCGCAGATGAAAAGACTATAAATATAACAGCAACAGTAAATGGAACAAATGCAAGTAAAGTAAAGGCTGTATTTGACAACAAAGTACAGCTATATTTTAATAATTTGATTAAAGAAAAGTGGCAGTCAGGTGAGAGTTACAGTGTTAGTTATCCAAAAATAGGAGCATTGTTACTAGAAAGCATAGTAAGTGCTGGTGGTATAGATTATAGCAATCTATTGATAAACACAGCAACAGGAAATATTCAGCTAGATAACAATATCCCAGTAGTAGGGTCGGTGGTATTAGGATGAAGCTAATCGAATACTTACCAGAAATGTACAAAGACGTATTAGAAGTGAAAGAGATAATGAAAGTAGAAACTATTGAAATTACTACTTATAAAGAGCTACTATCAGAGATAGAAGCTCAGATGTTTATAGACACAGCTACATGGGGATTATCACTATGGGAAAAAAGTCTATCCATAGAATACAACCCAGAGTTAAGCTATATGGAGAGACAAGGAAAGATAAAGAGCAAGCTGTTTGGGGTAGGAAAAGTTGATGATGTATTGATAAGATCCATAGCTGATTCATGGACAAATGGAGATGTAATAGTATCAATGAACAGTGGAAATGTAGGTATAGAGTTCACATCATATCTAGGTATGCCTAGTAATATGGATGAACTGAGAAAAACACTAAGAAACATGGTACCCGCTCATTTAAAGATAATGTACAAATATGCCAGTCTTTTGATAAGAGATATAGAGGGCAAAATGACACTAGGGGAGTTAGAGAATACTCCTCTACACAAATTTACCGGAGGTGAAGAAGAATGGGTTCAGTAACAGATAACTTAAAATTATATAAGGCTAATCCAGTAGAGGATAGAGATGAGAAGTTTGATATAAAGAAGATGCTTAATGATAATTGGGATAAGGTGGATGAGGAAGCACATAAGATAAAGCATACTATAAATAGACAATTAAAAGAAAATGAGGCAAATATACAATTAGGGATAATTGATTCTAGAATGGTAATGACAGAAAAAGAAATAGGTTTCTTTGAGAATTATAATTCAAAAGGATTTTTTGATACATTTGTTAATAATAATGAAATCAATATTGAAGGGACTACAGCTACATGGAATAGTAATGATTATAATGTAGAATTTTCTCAAAATGATTATGCAAAGTTTAAGTCAAAAACTTATCCGAAATTTGACAATATTAGTTTAAATCTATATTATCCTAATAGGAATATAATAGAAGTTGATAAAAAAATAAATAAAAAAGAATATAATGTACATTTATTAAGTGAATTAAACAATAATCATAAACTATGGTTTAATCATAATATGCTTAATATTGAAAATGTGGTAAAAACAAAAGTTCCTCATAGAATAAAATTAATGGATTCTAACCCAGTAAAAATAGAAGGTTATGAAGGTTGGATTTATTATACTGATTCTTCAAATAGATTATATAAAATAAGAGTAGATGGAAGTAATAAAGTATTGCTAGGCAATCGTATCATCAATTTTAAAATTTCAGAAGGATTAATATATTGTACACATAAAGAGCGCGATTGTATTCTTAAAATGGACTTGAATGGTGCAAATTCACAAGTTTTACTATATTGTGTAGCAGACGAAATAGATGTTGATAATGAATGGATTTATTTTAGAAGAAAAGATTCAGATTATAATTTATATAAAATGAAAAAAGATGGTTCAGGACTTACAAAGTTGGTTAATGATCATGTGCAAGATATTTTTTATTACAAAAATTGGATTTATTATAAAAATTTATCGGATGATAGACTTCTATACAAAATACGTATAAATGGTAATGAACGGACTATAATGAGTGGAAAAAGAATGTACAAATATTGTATAGAAGATAACTTTATTTATTATATTGATAACATTGATAATAATTTGTATGGATTAGATATAAATAGAAAAAGTAGTTTTAAAGTTTGGAAATGTCATGCTAGAGATATAGCTATTAAAAATAATTGGATTTATTATGGAGAAGATAAAGGTTTATATAGAATAAAAATAGATGGTAGTTGTTATGAAAAAATAAACAATGATTTTGGAAGAGGGATATATTTATATGATGACTATCTGTATTACAGAAATAGTTCTGATTATGAATATTTATATAAAACGTCAGCGCAACCTTATTATTATTATAATATGACATTATCAGAAGATATTGAATTTAAAATTGGAGAAAAGATGCCTGTTATTTGTTTTTGTGTTCACCAAGATGATAAAGAACTTAAGTTAAACTATACAGATGGTTTTAGTTGTAATTATAGTATTGGTGAATTAAACACTAATATAGCAAATATTAAAATAAAAGGAACAAAAGCTAAAATAGGGAAAATCTGTTACGCAGTAGTATAAGTGAGTTGCTTAAATTAGATTTAAGGAAGTGATAAAATGCAAAACTACAAAAACAAAACCTTCAAAAACCTCATGTCAAAAGCACTAAAACACATCCCAGATGACATAGACAAGAGAGAAGGTTCTATAATATACGATACACTATCTGCTGTGCTTGTTGAGATTACGCAGGAGTATATTGAGTTAGACAATATATTAGAGCTTGGATTCGTGCAGACTTCAAATGGAGAGTGGCTTACAAAGAAGTGTGCAGAGTTAGGTGTTAATAGAAGATTAGCTTCTAAGTCCCATAGAAAAGGTGTATTTAATAAAGAGATACCGATAGGTGCTAGATTCAGTATAGAAGATACCATATATACTGTAGTAGCACCTATTGAAGTTTCAGGAGATGAAAAAGAGTACAAGCTAGTAGCAGAAAAAGCAGGAGTAAAAGGAAATAAACCATTTGGTAAGCTACTAGCTATATCTTATATAGAGGGACTAGAAAAAGCAGAGCTTGAGGATGTATTGGTTGCAGGTGAGGAAGAAGAGAGTGATGAGAGTTTACTTGCTAGGTACTTAGCGTATGCTAACAAGCCAAGCTTTGGAGGAAATAAACAGCAGTACATTTCATTTGTAGAGGAGATGGATGGAGTAGGAGAGGTCAAGTGTTATCCACTTCATAATGGAAGAGGAACAGTAAAGCTAGTAGCTATAACTCCAGATAAACAACCACTTAGCGATGAGAAGATATCAGAGATACAGAATAAAATAGATCCCAAAAAAGATGGTATGGGAGATGGATATGCACCTATAGGTCATATAGTGACAGTGAACACAGCAAATGAGACTGGCATTGACGTAGCTGTGGATGTTGATTTAAAAGAAGATGTACAAATAGATACGGTAAAAGAGGAAATAAAGTCAGAGATTAAACAGTACTTTAAAGAAAACAGCTTCAATATGGCTACAATCAGAGTAAATACAATTGGTGGAATAATCATAAAGCATGATGATGTACTTGACTATAGAAATTTAACCTTAAATGGTGGGACTTCTAATATCACAGTTAACGAAGACAGTATTATAGTATTAAAATCACTGAATGTTTATTAGACAGGAGGTAATTATATGAAAGAAAATAGGACAGATATTAAGCACAATCTACCGGAGTACTACCATGATATAAAGGATATCGAGTATTTGAGTGAAAGCTTAAATGCTCTGCTTGATGATTTAAAGCAGAGTAGAGAAGCTATATCTAAGAATTTTTTCATGAGTGATATGGACGAGATAGGTATCGAAAGATGGGAGAGAGTCTTTAATATCAAATCAAATAAAAACGAGAGTATAGAGTTTAGAAAAAATAGAATCATATCAAAGTATCAAAGTCGTCCGCCTATAACAATAAGAAGTCTAGAAAGCATACTCAACAACTATTTTGATAAACCAATATTGAGTATAAAACTTGTTCCAAACGAATATGCCTTTAGGATAGAGTTCATGGCAACAGATGCTACGCTTTACAAAGAGATAGAAAAGCAAATCAAAGAACTGAAAGCAGCAAATATGGAGCATATACCTACTCCAAAGGCAAAATCTTATATAAAATTTAAATCAGCAGCAAAGAAAATAGATATAGAAAGAAAAACAAGGCTAGGAACTACATGGAAACTAGGAGAAACGCCTTTTGGTGAAGTAAAAAATGAGGAGGTGTTATTTTAATGAGGTATATATTAGAAAAGACAGTAGAGAGACTATACGAGCAGGACATAACAAAAGTACTAGTAAACGACACGCTAGAGATAACTAATTTTAGCAAAGTAAAAGATTCAAACAAACTAAAGTTAGAATTTGAACTTAGAAAAACTCAAGTAGAAGTAGTGACAAACTATAAGCTACTAGACAGCAATGACAACATAATAGACGAAAGAAACATATATGTACCAATAGATGGCATCACAATAATTAAGCACGAGATTGAGGTGATTAGCCAGTGATAGACTACAATCCAAAGACAAATTGGCAGAGAAATGAGATTGTATCAGAGAGTGATTTTAACAGAATAGAGCAGGGCGTAGCAGATGCATATGAAAGACTTACAGATGTAAAGACAGAGGTAGATGATAATAAAAATAAGATAGGTGATTTGAGTACCTTAACTACAAGTAATAAGTCTGATTTGGTTAGTGCTATAAATGAAACTAATACAAACATATATACAATACTGAAAGAAGAAAACCATAAGCTATCTCTTGAATTGTTAGATATTAAGATGAGATTACAAGAAAACAAATTAATAGATTTTATCAATAAATCAGGAATGGGTTATTATGATACTTTTAGAGATAGTGATGGTGTCTATTTAAGTCATACAGATGCGATTATGAAAGAGGATGGATTTGTTTTTGGTGAAAAAAGAGTGACTAATGCTGTAATACAAGAGGATTCAAATGATGGTACGATAATTATTAGTGGCAATGACATAGAGATTAATGATAATAAGAATTACGAGCTTACAATAAACGAAGAGATAATGAAAGGTATTGGAGTTGATAATGAAGCAACAATATTATCTGATAATAACCCTGTAGATATAACTGTTAAGGATGAATGGATATATTATAGCAATTATTCTGATAATGGCTATTTATATAAAATAAAAAAAGATGGTATGAATGAAACAAAATTAAATAGCGATAAATGTTGTTGTATACAGGTTTATGATGAGTGGATTTATTATAGAAATACAGTCAATGGGTGTCTTCACAAAATAAAAATAGATGGTACAGAAAGAACTAAATTAAATAATGAGGATTCAAATTATATTCAAGTACAAGGTAATCATGTTTATTATAAGATGACTAATTCAAGTGGTAGTTATTTATATAAAATAAAAACGGATGGTACTGGTAAAATCAAATTAAATGATGATAATTCTCAATGTATACGAGTTAACGGAGAATGGATATATTACAGCAATCAATCAGACAATGGTCGTTTATACAAAATTAAAACAGATGGTTCTAATAGAAAAAAATTGAATAACAATAGAGCATGGTATATTAACTTGCAAAATGATTGGATTTATTATAGAAATAATTCAATCAATGGAAGTATCTATAAATTAAAAACGGATGGTACTTATGAAACAAAACTATCTAGCGATAGTGCATCCTATGTACAAGTAAGGGGTAATTGGATTTATTATTGTAATAGCAATGATCATAGTTTTATCTATAAAATAAGGATAGACGGTACTAGTAGAACGAAATTAAATATAAAGAGTTCATCTCATATTTTTATTGAAGATAATTATATCTATTATTCCACTGGAGCTCATTTATGTAAGATTAAAACAAATAAAACAATAAAACTATCAAAACTATACACAGTAAAAACAGGACAAGAAGTAACCATATCCGAACCATGGTACAAATTAAAATTCAACCCTCAATACTTTGACAATTATAATACTATGAGCTTAAATTTATATCCTCCTAAAAATAATAAGGATATAAATATCTTAAAGAATATTAAAAACAGTAATCAAATAAAAGCTAGTTGGAATAATATCTTAAAAAATAAAAGAGATTTATGGGTTAACAATACTAAATGCAAAATTAATAATGTAGAAACAGTAGATAGTAAAAATCAATTAAAACTAATTAATAATCTCCATACTGAGCATTTATGTGTCTTGGACGATTGGATTTACTTTAAAAATAAATCAGATAATGGTTGTTTATATAAAATAAAAAAAGATGGAACTGAAAGAACTAAATTAAATAATGAGTATTCATGTCATATACGAATACAGAATGATTGGATATATTATTTAAATGAAAATTTGTATCTTAGAAAAATAAAAATAAATGGTACTGAAAGAACAGAAACAAATTGTTACGTGAAGTTGTTGTATGTAGTGCAGGGAGATTGGATTTATTATGCTAATAGTTATCTGTATAAAATGAAAACTGACTTTTCTGCAAAACAAAAAATAAATGATGATGAAGCACAGTATATTAACGTACTAGGAGATTGGATTTATTATTCTAATAAATCAGATAATTACCATATTTATAAAGTAAAAATAGATGGGACTAAAAGAACTAAGATAATATCAGATTTAGCTTACGACATACAAGTGCAAGGCGATTGGATTTATTATATAAATAATCATGGTAATCGTTATTTATATAAAGCTAGAACAAATGGAACAGATAAAACTAATATGAAAATACAATTGTTAGATAGAATCATTTATGATGAATGGATATATTATAGTAATAATTCCGATAAAGGCTATTTATATAAGGTAAATGTTAAGGGTGAGCAAAACACTAAAATAAATGAGCATGTACCTAGACATATGAAAATAATAGATGGAATATTATATTATGTAATTGATTCAGATAAAAATTTATATAAGATACCATTAGCTAATATCTACAACATAACAACATCAACCCCACTAACCCTAACCAAAGGTCAAAGCATACCAGTAGTAAGTCTAAGGGCAGAAGTAAATGGCAAGCCATTAGAACTAACAAATATAGACGAAGAAAAATATAGTTTTAAGTTAGATAATTTAAATACAAACAAAGTAGATTTGACTATCAGAGGAGATCAAATTGAGCTGGATAGTCTGGTTTATGCTGTTCGTTAGGAGGAAATATATGCCTAAAATAATAAATGACGAAAAGATTAATCAATACCACTTAGATATCGATAAAGATTTAATTATAGCAGATTTACTGTTGCAGATAGCAGAGAAGGAAAAGAGACTAAAAGATTTAGAGTTAAAGGTTGCAAATATCCAGGGAGGAAAAAGTAATGAGGGCTTATTACGTAAGATTTTTAAGAAAAATGCTCCAAACTAAAGGACAAGCATATATAAATGATTTATTAAAGTTAGGTACTATAACAGAGGAAGAATACAATCTAATAGTAGGATAATATGATATTGCCTGAAGGAATCTTTGGTTAAGATTCCTTCAGCTGTAGAAAAAAGCCCAATTTTTGCGTTGTTGTTAAAATTTCCGTTGCTCACTTACCTCTAAGTAAGCTCTGCTACTCAATTTTAACACGTCTTGAACTTGAACTCTTACTACAGCCTGCTATTTTGATAACTTTGTCATCAATCTAAAGGAATCTTTAGTTAAGATTCCTTAAATGCAATATAATTGCAACAATTCTAAATAAAACATAAAATGCCATAATTCAAATTAATTTGATATAAAACAAGATAAAATAATAAAAAATACCAATATATATATTGAAATTACATATTATCCATGATACTCTTATATAGGAAATTATAATAAATTGTAGGGGGTTGATGTTATGTCAACAAATAGTATGGCAGAAAGCCAATTCGATGGTAATGTATTAGGTTTTCTGGGAATTCATTTATTAGCAGGCTTGATAGTTATGTGTACGTTAGGAATATGCACACCTTGGGCTATATGCAAGCTTCAAACATGGTATGCTGAGCATACAATAATTAATGGTAAGAGATTAAAATTTACAGGGACAGCTATGGGGTTATTTGGAATATGGATAAAGATATTCTTACTAACTATCATAACATTAGGTATATATGGCTTCTGGGCTTCATTAACAGTTAAGAAGTGGATAGTTAAGCATACACAATTTGCTTAAATACTGAAGTGAGCAATTAACCCAAATTCTACAACAATGTAGAGTTTGGGTTTTGTTTAACGTATGAGAATATCTATTGATATCCTTCAGGCTGTAGAAAAAAGCCCAATTTCTGCGTTGTTGTTAAAATTTCCGTTGCTCACTTACCTCTAAGTAAGCTGTGCTACTCAATTTTAACACGCCTTGAAATTGAACTTTTACTAAAGTCTGATATCTTGATGACTTTGTCATCAAGATAGGGATATCTATTGATATCCTTTTTTTTCGTTTAAATAGGAAAATGCTACATTTATAATAGTAGTAAGAAAATGTTACAAAAAAATAAGATATCAAGACAACTTGAAAGCTGAGATACATATTACTAAATTTTGAAATCAAAGTTTTTCACTGAACTAGAAAAATAATTGAACTGCAAAACTATTATAATGAAGAGTAACAACACGATTTACAGAGATAACATCATTAAGTAATATTACTTATATACTACACAAAATACACATCAGCGTACTAAAATTAATAGTCTTCTCATATTAATAAGATGTATCACTATAAGGAAATATATGAACACAAATAAATGACTTGACAAAATAATACAACATTTATATGATTGAACTAATAATAATAATCTTTACTGTGGGAGGAAATATAATGAAAAAAAGAAGTTTTGTAGTGTTTTTGTTGGTTTTTGCTTTGATGGTGAGTAATATCAGCTTTGCAGCAATAGAAGATAATAATAAAGCTGCAAATGATTTGTTAAAAGCAAGCATAAATAGAATAAAAGCAAGAAACGTAAGCTCCAACATTGTGATTAAGTTTAGCGTAGACGAAAAAAAGGCTATTGAGAAAGGCGTATTTGAATATTATACAAAAGACCCTAAAGCAATGGTTAAGTATTTGAATACAATACTAAAAAAATTCACATATGAGTACAATGTAAATCTTGTAACCAAAGAAGGATATAAAGATACATTTAAGCTTAATGGTGTAACTGGTGCTTACTATGATAAAAAGGATATAATAGAGGGCAATTTTTACTTTAAGCCTTGGGAGTTTGGTATAGGATCAGATTTATTAGATGGAGTATATGCACTCAACCTTAAAGATATGTTTTCTGACTATTATATAAATAGTAAGATATTTGAAATTGAACTTGATGATTACATAAAAGCGTTGACTAAAACTGACAAAAGTTATACAAAATTAGTTAATAATTTAGATTCATATAAAAATGTATTACTTGATTTTTATAAAGTAAGGATAGAAGATATAAAAAATGATGATATAAGTATTAAAATAGGTAGTAGAAAACGAAATATAGATGTAAAAAAATATAAACTAAAAATAAAAGCGACTGATATGATAGACAATGTTATTAAGTTATTAGAAGTAGCTAGAGATGACGAGAATTTAAAAGCATTTGTTATTGATAAAATGAACGATATAGAAAAGGTTGCAATAAAAAACAAAGACTATGAAAAATTTGGTGTTACATTGGAAGTCTTTAAAAAAGGCATGAATGAAGTTAGAGAGACACTTGATGTATACTGGCCAACTATATGTGATTCGTTAATCAATAAATATTATGACATTTATTATACATTTGATGATACAGAGTATGAAGTATATATAAGCGTAGATAAAAAGAACGTAGTTAGAAGAGTAGAATCAGATATAAATATAGACCATGTTGTAATTAGCGTAGTTCAAGATTTCAATGCTTACGGAAATGATGTAAAAGTAGAAATCGATGAGAAAGACACTAAGCACAATCTAGCAGAAATGTTTAAATCACATTATAGCTCAAACAAAGGTGAGTTTATGTATGAATATGTTAAATGCATTATAAAGATTTTTGAATCAGATGGTTTTGAAAAGTTAATAAAAGATTTGAAATACTATACAAAGATATTACCTTCAGACGAAAGAGAAGAAATCAAAACTCAAATAGATGAAGCTGTAAATGCTATTAAGATGTATTTACCAATGCTTTTAATGAATTATTAGTTGTATAAAGGGTTGGATTTGGGTATTTTGTACTATATTCAACCTTTTTATTTTGTAACGATTTAAGCTAATGAAACATACACTAACAAATATGTATATATTAGAACATCTATATATGCATACTATTAACTTGACAAAAATGTCTGTTGACTATATGATGTTATAGGTCAATATGTATAAAACAAGAGGGGGCAATAAAATGAAAAAAAGAATTTTGATTACAATTCTAGCTATGCTTGTATTAGCTTTTGGAGTTGTTGGTTGTGGTAATGATGACAAAGGAGATGCTAAAGGAGCAAGTTCAGAGGAACTTAAGCCGTCAGAGATATTAGTTGAGGCAATGCTAAATGGTTTTAAATCTAGAAACGTAAATGCAGAAGTATCTATTAAGGCGAAAATTAACGAAGAAAAAGCTGTAGCGAAGAAACTTTTTGAAGGAATGACAAATGATCAAGCAGCAATGGCTAAGTTTGTTAATTCACTCTTAGAAAAAACAGAGTTAAGATATGGTGCAAATATTATAACAAAGGATAATACTGACGATTTATTTAAGTTAGATTTAGGAATAGGATTATACTATGATAAAAAAGACTTGATAAACGGTACAATGTACATGAAACCTTGGGAAGTAGGATTTGCTGTTCCTCAGTTAACAAGTAAAGCGTTAGCATTTGATTTTGGAAAAGTACTAGGGCAAGAAGAAAGTATTAAAAAGCTTGAAGGCATCAAAATAGCTGATTACATAAATTTACTTACTAAAAAAGACAAGTATTATGATGATTTAAAAGCTAATTTTGACAATTATAAAAAGGTAATGGTAGATTACTACGAAGGAAAAGTTGAAAAGCTTAAAGAAGATACTATAACAGTTAATGTTTATGGCAAAGAACAAAAAGTTGATGTTACAAAGTATAAAATGAACTTAGACCTTAAAAATGCAAGTGATGTAAATGTTAAACTTGCAGAAGTAGCTAAAAAAGATAAAGCATTAAAAGCATTTATATTAGCTAGACTTGATGATTTAGAAAAATTAATGCTTGAGAACAAAGATTATGAAAAATTCGATGTTGCTGAGAGTGAATTTAAAGATAATATAAAAGAAGCTAAAGAGAGCATAGAAAAAGACTGGGATGAATTCTTGACTGGTATGATAAAAGCATTTAAAGAACAAAACATAGCTAATAAATTTGTAGAAGGAAAAGAAGATTTAGACTTTGAAGCAGAATATATTTGTTCAGTAGATAAAGATGGTAGACTTAGACAACAAGAATGTAATTTAAAGATGGATGTAGTAGATTTATATATGACTATTACAATGAATGCATTTGGAGATGATGTAAAAGTAGATCTACAAGAAGATAGCGACAAAATTGATTTAGCTCAAATAGAGACTAATACTGACTTACAAACAGAATTAACTAACGATGTCATTTCAAATCTTGGTAAAGTATTAAGCTCAGAAGCTGTTGAAGAAATATTAAAAGATATAAAAGAAAATTCTAAGATGTTACCAAAAGATGAGAGTGATTCAATTGTGGAGTTTATAGATACACAATTCAATCAAGTTAAAATGATGTTACCTTTTATATTAAGCCAGTATAAATTAGGTAGATAGTTTTGATAAATGTAGAAAATGTATCTAAAAAGATACAAAATAAAAACATCTTAGAAAATATAAATTTTAGATTATTAGATGGAGATGTTTTGGGTATTGTCGGTCCTAATGGGACCGGCAAATCTACATTAATATCCGTAATGTCTTCGGTAATAAAACCAACAACAGGTAATATTTCGTTTTATGAAAATGACAAAGTTATCACTAATAATATTAAGTCTAAGATAGGATATATACCACAAGAAATAGCCTTATATGAGGAGCTAACTATAAAAGATAACTTACTATTATTTGCGCCTTCAAAGTTTACAAAGCATGAAGCTTTAAATAGAGCAAAAGACATATCAAATAAATTGAGTCTCGTTAGAGATTTTGATACTCGAGTATCTAAGCTCTCGGGAGGAACTAAAAGAAGAGTGAATATAGGAGTTGCACTTATGACAAGTCCTAAATATATTTTTATGGATGAACCAGTAGTAGGAGTAGATTATACTGTCAGAAGAGATATAGAGCAATTCATAAGGAATTTAAAAGATAGTGGTAAAATTATAATCATAGCAAGTCATCTAGTAGAATTTTTGGAAAACACGTGCAATAAGCTTTTAGTCATAAAAGAAGGAAAACAAGAATATTTCGGAGATTTTGAAAATGAATTTTAATATAATTAAAAATCAAAAAAAATTATACATGTTAGTAAAAATGGAACTGAAACGTATTATGGGGCAATTATCTAATCTTGTTTTATTAGGTATAGTGCTGGTCATTTTTATTAACATGTTTATTTTTGTGTTCAACAACAAAAGTTTGAAATTTGATGCTAAAGTAGCATTAGCTATAGAGGATAAATCCTTTGAAGTAGGCACGTTGATTGGAAATATAACAAATAATAAACTAAAAAACATAATCAAGTTTGAAGACACAAGTTTGGATGAAGGATTAAAGCTATTAAGAGAGAACAAAGTGATAGCTATAATAAATGTCAAAAAAGGAACTACAGATACATTAAATCGTTGTGATAAATCATCGTTTGATTTATATATAAATGATGAATCAAATATACTCGTTAAGTTCCTTGTCGAATATATAGATTCTCTAGTAGAGGTACTCAACGAAGGGCAACGAGGTGCTATGATTTACTGGAACATAATGAAGACAAATGGCTATGACTATAAAGAAAGACTAGGAGAATTAAACAATATCGCTATGAGCTATATTAGTAACTTTTTAAGCAGAAGTAGCGTTTTTGAAGAATCAGAAGACTTGGATAAATACAATGGCTCAGTTATTGATTATTATTACATATCAGCTATATTGATAATAGCTATACTATTGATTAATCTCTACCATGCAGATATAGATGATGATTTTAAAGCAAATAGGATCACTCGGTTGTCTTTTAGTGATATAAAATGGCATGATATATATATAGCAAAGGCAATAGTAGGTACTATATATTCAACTATAATAATATTACCTTTTATGATAATACGTATGAAATTTCTGGGGCTATTTTCATATTCAAATCTACTTCAAACATTAGCCTTTATAATGCTTGGTAATATAATAATAAACCTTATAGTAATCTCAATGAAGCTAGCATTTAAAAAGAGCAACATCATATCAGTAGTACTGTGGGTTGTAATATCTATTACTAGCGGAATAATCATACCACTTACATCTATGAATAAAATGTTTAGGGTTTTGAGCAGGATAAATATTTTATCAATTAGTCATACAGTTTTAATGAGTTTAAATGTATCTAAGTACGATATAGTAGTATGTATAGCTTATATTTTAACTACAATAGTTATACTTCGCAAAGCATATTATAAAAGGATGTGTAAGTATGATTAGATTATTAAAATACAAGTTTAAAAATAATTTATTAAGTAGAACTAATATATTGACAACAATCATAATGATAATAGTTATAATATCTATATGCGGTATAATAAAAAGCTATCAAACAAGCACGTTATTATACAAGGTGGCTGTAATTGATAATGACAATACACCCACATCTAGTGAATTAATAGATGATATAATAGCTTATAAACAAATAGATGTTACTATTGAAGAAGATAAAGAAAAAAGCATGATTAAACTAAGTAGAGGGAATTACGATGTAGTATACGAAATCAAGGATGGCTTCGAAGATAAAATAAAAAAAGGAAAGTTTGATAATATTTTAGTTGCTAATAAAGAAAGTACATCACTAGGTGTAAAATGGGTTAACGATAAAGTAAGCTTGATTGTCCTTAGACGTTGGATGTTTAGTGATATATATAAAAGAATACAGAAAGTATCAAAGGATTATGACAGAGAGAAACTAGAGCAGAGATTTTTAGAAGATAGCGATAAAACTATACTTGATGTTATTATACACAATGTAAATGATGGTAAAGTAGTAGAGATTAAAAATGATGACAAGAAAATATATAAGATAATATGGGCAAGTGTTATTCTATTTATCATTATTAACATAGGCAAAGAAATTATAGATGACAGGAACAATGGTGTGATTACAAGGCTAGAATTTGCAGGCATCAATAAAATACAATACTATAGCTCATATATAATATATATAGTAATAGATATAATAGTCCCATTCATAATAACTTACTTTACTTTAGGCTATTTTACTAGCATCAATAGTTTTGTAATAGATATTTTTATTACATTGATGTATATATGCTCTACATGGATTATTTTAATAATCATAACAAAGCTATTTAAAACAAAGAAGGGCTACATTTTGTGTTTACAACTGTATTTTTTAATATCTATTATTTTGGGAACGGGCATATTAAACCAAGCATTTAAATTAGTAGACAATATATCCAAATTTATACCAATGTATTGGTATATACACATATAAATGGAATGTATAAGAGAGAGTATAAAATATACTCTCTTTTTTTATTGAGGTGATATCTAAGTAAAAAAGTATTGACACTTCCGTGTTACACGTGTAAAATATAGATATGTTACACGCGTAACATGGAGAGGGTGATAATTTGGTGACCAATAATAAAATATCTGATGCAGAAGCAGAGGTAATGCAGGTTTTATGGAAATCAAAAAAAGCGATAACTGCAATAGAAATATTTGAAGAACTAAACAAGACCAAATCGTGGAAAAATTCGACAGTAAGAACACTTGTTAGAAGATTAACAGAAAAAGGATTTTTAAAGAAAGAAAGGCAAATTGGTGTAAAGCAAAATGGAAAAGAACTATTTTATTATAGTCCATTAATTAGCCATGAAAGATACAGACTAGAAAAAACTAGAGATTTTGTTAAAACTACTTTTAATGGTAATGTTAAAAAGTTAGTGGCTAGTTTATTTGATAATAACCTATTGACTGATGAAGATGTGGGAGAATTAAATAGTTTTTGGAATAAAGAAAGAGATAAGTTAAATGAATGATATTCTTAATAGTATATTATCTATGTCAATATCAAGTGGATTAATAGCACTTATTATAGTAGGTTTACTAGCATTATTTAAAAAATATTTTACAAAATCATGGTGTTATTACGTATGGATAATCATATTAATTAGACTGATGATTCCATATGTACCCAAAATAAATATACCAGATAAGCTAGATTACAAAAATTTTATAACGGAAATTACAAATAGCGAAGATAAAACACCCATAAGTTTAATAGATGCACAAGAAATCGAGAAAAGGTCTGTAGAAAAAAGAGTAGATAAAGTATTAATAGCATTTGTGGTTTGGCTTTCAATAGCAATGTACATATTTGTATCAAAAATATTAGACTATATTAGATTTATTAATGATATCAAAGTTGATAGAGAAGAGATAGACGATAGTGATTATGAACAGATAATTAATTCAATAACAAATAAGTTTAATATAAAATCAATAAAAGTTTATGAAAGTAACAATATTAACACACCGATGTTAATAGGTTTATTTAAACCATATATTATACTTCCAAAGGTTCATTTTGACAATGAAAAACTTAAATATATATTAATGCATGAATTGATGCATATGAAAAGAAAAGATATACTATACAAATGGATAATGCAATTAGTAGTATGCATACATTGGTTTAATCCAGTAGTGTATTATATAGCTAAAGAAATAGAAAAATATTGTGAGCTTTCTTGTGATGAAAGAGTATTTGCATATTTAAGTATACATGAAAGAATTGCATATGGAGATACACTTATATATTCAATTAAAGCTACAAAATCTTTACAAAATGAAAAGAAACCCTGCGTATCTTTTAGTAGAGACTATAAAGCTATAAAGATGAGATTAGAAGAAATAACAAAATACAAGCGATTAGATAAGAAGAAATATATAGCTTCTATTTGCATTGCAGTAATTTTAGCGAGCTCGACTAGTTTAATTGGAGTACATACAGCGAAAGCTAGTAAAAACATTATCTCAAATGAAAATATAACTAGATTAAATATAGATAAAATAGCAATAAAAACCGCAAAACTAACTGGGAATGCAAATTACATAAGACCATATTTTAAGTTTATGACAAACGAAGGATTAGATGAAATCCAAGATATTTTGTTAGAAAAGAATAGAAATCAATTTTTTTTCTTACCAACCATTGATAAATATACTGAAATAAATATGACATATACATCATTAGTTGATGAAATAATAACTGAAACTAACGATATATATAGTTGTTTAGTGCTATTTGAGTATCTAGAAAAAAAACAAGTAGAAGATATTGTTGCAAAGTATATGGAAAGAACTAAAGAATATTATAAATTACCAGATTTGTATCATCTATTATCAGATACAGCTATTAAAAAGATAAGCAATGGAGGCGTGAATAATGAATAAGAAAAAATATATCATAATTTTTACAATGATAGTAATGGTGAGCATGTTTATTGTATACTCAGCGGGTAAATCTAATATTACAGATATTAAATATATAAATGTGAGTTTGAATAGTCAGAATTTACCTGAGAGTGAAGCGGTAGTTTTCATTAATGAGAAGGATGAAGAAAAAGTGTATATATCAATTGATGTGTTAAAGGAATTAGGGTACATAATAAACAAAGAAAAAACCAATGTTGATGTTTCAAATATTAAAGTAAATAAAACAAATCTTAAAACTTATAGAAATATAAACAATAGTAATAACATATTGATATTACAAGATAAAGATAAAGAAGCTATAGAAATAATGAAGAAAACAGGTAATTTAAGGTATATAGAACCATATCTACCATATATGACTCAAACGGCAGTTGATAAAGTCTTAAATATATATTTACAAAAAACGGGTAATTTCAATCAAGTAGAGAAGATTAGAGTGAATCTAAAAAAGGCTCAGAATACTGTTGTTAACAGTAAAGAATATAAGCAAAAAAAGATTAAAGAAGTAAAAAGTGGACAAAGTAAGATATCGGATATAATGATTTTTATATCTAAGATGAGCAAAAATGAAGTAGATGATGTGGTAAGAAGCTATATAGAAAATACACAAGATTTCAATTCCATACATTCGGTAAGACAATATATGAGTACAAATGGCATAGACAAAGTCGTAAAAAAATATATTGATGATACATCTGACTTCAATACAGTTGCAGCGATGCTCCAGTTTATGAGTAAAGAAGCAAGTGAATATGTTGCAGAAAAATACTATAGC
This sequence comes from Clostridiaceae bacterium M8S5, assembly GCA_029227815.1. Taxonomy (GTDB): domain Bacteria; phylum Bacillota; class Clostridia; order Tissierellales; family MCWD3; genus Abyssisolibacter. Next base: position 1,583,311 of record CP118523.1, read on the forward strand.
GAATCAGAAGATTTAAGATTTAGTATGTTCTTTGAAAATTATCGTAATGATAAATAAATAGAGGATAAAAATAGGGAGCTATATCGCTCCCATTATTTTTGCTGGTAACTTACAACTTACATAACTCTTTAGCAATCTTAGCACCTACGCATGCATTATTATATACAAGATGTTTATTAGCATACAAACTCTTACCTTCAGTTAATTCATAGATTGCAGAAAGAATAAATGGAGTTATGTTTTTTCCTCTTATCCCTTGAGATTCAGCATCATCTACAGCTTTATTTATAATACCATTAATAAAATCTTCATCCATTGCATACTCAGATGGTATAGGATTTGCTATTACCATACCACCATTTAATCCAAGGTCTTCTTTGATTTTAATAGCTTTAGCAATAATTTCAGCGGATTCACCATTATAATCAACAGAAAAACCGCTTTTTCTTGTATAAAATGCTGGGAAATCATCAGTCTTATAACCTATTACAGGGACACCATGAGTCTCCAAATATTCTAATGTAAGACCAATATCTAGAATCGACTTTGCACCAGCACATACAACAGCAACATTAGTATTAGCAAGCTCCATCAAATCAGCAGAGATATCAAAAGATTCTTGAGCTTTTCTGTGAACACCACCTATTCCTCCAGTAGCGAATACCTTTATACCTGCAAGGCTTGCAATTAGCATTGTAGTTGCAACAGTAGTAGCTCCATCCATTTTATTTGCAAGTATCATAGCTATATCTCGTCTACTAGCCTTAGGAATGTTTTTAGTTGTACCGAAATAGTTGAGTTCATCTTCTGACAAACCAACTTTCATTTTACCACCTATAATAGCAATAGTAGCTGGTATAGCACCTTCTTTTCTGATCTCTTCTTCACAACGTTTAGCGCTTTCTATATTTTCAGGGTAAGCCATACCATGTGATATAATAGTCGATTCTAAAGCGACTACAGGTTTATTTTCATCAAGAGCTTTTTTAACATCTGGACTTATATCTAAATATTCTAGCATTCTATCATCTCCTCAATAATTTTGTTTATTTTAGTGTTGCTCATATTTGGGTTAACAGTTTCATGATGTTTTAAAGCCAGTACTGACGCAGCAGTGGCGTATACAGCTATATCTTTAATATTCTTTTCATGAATGCTACCATGTACGATTCCAGCCATAAAAGCATCGCCAGCACCAGTTGCACTTATAACTTTAATTTCAGGTGGTTTTATGATACCAGAAGTTTTGTTATTTGCATAGAAAACACCATTTTTACCTAGTGTGATAAACACATTTACTACACCTTGTGAGATATAGTAATTACCAACACTAACTAAATCGTCGTATTTATTTATGCTCATGTCAGCTAGATACTCAGCTTCAAGTTTATTTAGTTTTATAGTATGGAAACCACCAATTATATCCTTAACTTTCTTTGACTTCTTGATAGATACAGGATCAAGCAGTATTTTCTTATTGCTATAGTTATAAAGAATATATTCAATAACATGTTTAGGTAAGCAAGTATCTAGTATTATCACTTCTGAATTCTTTAAAACATGAGACTTACTTTTTATATAATCTACAGTCATCCTATCCATAATATGCATATCAGATAGTGCTAAAGCCATATCACCGCTTACATCCATAATAGCTAAATATATAGAAGCATTTGCGTCAGGAAGGACAAGTGAGTGATGCATGTCTATACCAAATTGAGAACACTCGCTTATTAGTCGTTTACTATTAGCATCACCACCAGTTACAGTGATAAGCTTAGTCGTAATACCCATACGAGCAGTGTTCTCGGCAATATTTCTACCAACTCCACCTAGGCAAATTTTAATCTCGCCAGGGTTAGAGTCTTTTTCTATAAGAGGTTCCTTAGTAAAGCCCTGTATATCTAAATTTGCTGCGCCTATGACAGTGACATAGTCAGCTTTATTCATGACATAACCACGTCCCTTGATATAACCTTTTTTTATCAAGTTAGTGATGTGGACACCTACAGACGAGCGAGTAATATTAAGAGTACTAGCTATATCCTTTTGTGATATCAATGGGTCTTTTTTAATTAATTCTAATATTTGTTTTTCACGATGTGTCATAAGCCCTCCTTAAACTTTACTTACTATATAAGCTTTTGCTTATAAAATATATTGTATCACCTCTATAGTATTATTTCAAGACTTTAATACGAATATTAATTGTATTTAAAATTTAATAATAAAGGTAAAATAAAGCAAAATACAGTAATTACTAAGTAAGCGTAGATAAAATATAGTAAAATAGCTAACAATGTATTAAGCAAGCTAGTTTACAAATTGTAATTTGGGTGGTATTATGAGTATATTGATGGTTGAAGTTAGGAGGGAAAAATGAAAAAAAGTTTGTTAAGAGAGCTATAGAATGGATAGCGTATTTAGTGTAGTAGTTGTAATAATAATATTGAACAGTGAAGTTTATAGTATCACACAGGTTAAAAAATGTTCTATGTAGAATACATTAGTGCAATAACATAGACTTTATATAGACAAAATTAAGTATCACTTTACATCCAAAAGTAATAGTGTTTTTGCAAAATGAAGTAAGAAATGATTTTAAAGACAGATTAGCACTGTAGCTGAAGACTTAAAGATGAAAATTACAAAGAAGGTTAGGAAAAATAGATATGTAAAAAGAGTAATAGCCTTAGCAGGTGATGAGGTGATGATTAAAAACAATAAAGTATACGTTAACGATGTTGCTTTAAATGAATCATATGTAAAAGGAACAACTTATGAAAGGTCATTCGAGTTACCAGCCGTTGTACCAGAAGATAAGATATTTGTTATGGGAGACAATAGAGAGAAGTTCAGATAGTAGAGAATTTGGATTTGTTGATTTAGATAGTATAGAAGGAAAGGTCGTATTTAGATTTTGGCCACTAAGCAAGATGAATTCTATAAAGTAACATGGATAAAATATAATAAAATAGCTAATAATCTAATAGGCAAGATGATTTGAAAATTTTATTATGAGTAGTATACCAATGTATCAGATATAGGAGGAAAATATGAAAAGCAAAAGTATATTAAGAGAAGTTATGGAGTGGGTAGCGTATTTAGTAGGAGTAGTTGTAATAGTAATAATATTGAACAGCGAAGTTTATGGTATTACACAAGTTAAACAATGGTCTATGGAGAATACATTAGTGCAAAACGATAGACTTTATATAGACAAAGTTCAGTATCATTTCACAGACCCAAAACCAGGTGATGTAATAGTATTTTTACAAGGTGAAGTAAGAAATGGTTTCAAAGATAGATTGAATGTTGTAATTGATGACTTAAAGATGAAATTTACAAAACAAGTTAGAAGAAATAGATATGTAAAAAGAGTAATAGCCGTAGCAGGTGATGAGGTGATGATTAAAAACAATAAAGTATACGTTAACGATGTTGCTTTAAATGAATCATATGTAAAAGGAACAACTTATGAAGGGTCATTCGAGTTACCAGCCGTTGTACCAGAAGGTAAGATATTTGTTATGGGAGACAATAGAGAGAGAAGTTCAGATAGTAGAGAATTTGGATTTGTTGACCTAAAGAGTGTGGAAGGAAAGGTAGTATTTAGATTCTGGCCACTAAGTAAGATAAGTACTGTAAAATAGACACGGGGGATAGTGATGCAGGGGAAGACACATACAGTAATAGCTACCGCAACAGCGTTACTAGTTTCAAAAAGTTTTTTTACACCTAATACTGCTCTTATATTTTCAGCTGGAGCAGTATTAGGTGCTTTAATACCAGACATAGATCACAATAAGAGTAAGATAAACAATCTTTTACATATTAAGAATAATACATTGAAAAAGCTCATATACGTATTGTTTGGTGCTATATTAATAAGTATAGCCTATTCATATGATTATAAAAATTTGTATTTTGGTGCCATATACATAGGATTACTTGGATTTGCACATCACAGAGGATTTACCCATAGTTTACTGTCGCTAACAATATTTTTGTTAGCAATATATCCGTTTAGAGAAAATAATAATATTTTTTATGATGGGATTGCTTTAGGATATGCCACCCATATTGTTTCAGACATGTTTACAAAACATGGTGTAGAGCTACTTTATCCTTGGAGTAAGAATATAAGATTTATGTTTACTATGACGACTGGATCAAAAGCAGAGACAATTCTCAATTATTCTTTAAGTGTACTAATTGTTATACTGTTTTGCTATCAAGTATAATTATGTTGATTATTTATGAAATATGTAGTACAATGGTATTGATATTATATAAAGGAGGTGTAGTAGTGAAGACTTATAATTTAGTATATTTAGCAACTGGATTAAGAAGAACAAACTTGATTCTGGCACATATTGGTGTTAGCTCCAAGGGAGTAGTCTGTCCAAAACTAAATACACTAAATAATGAGTAATCATCTATACCGATAATAATATAAATATTGCTTTGATATTATCTGGATTTGATGTCCAGATTTTTATATGCGTGTAAAGTTTTATTTTAATATATTTTTTAGAATGTATAAAGCTAGATGAGTTTACTCATCTAGCTTTTTTTAGTTAAAAAAGGAGGAATTAAAATGATAGAGTTAAGTTTACAGAATGTTTCAAAAAGTTATGGAGCTACAAAGGTATTAGAGGATATAAGTTTTGAAGTTCATTCAAAAGATAGAATAGGAATGGTAGGTAAAAATGGTACTGGTAAAACTACCATATTAAAAATATTAGCTGAGATAGAAGAGTATAATGGTGGTAATATTTCTATGAGTAAAGGAACTAAAATTGGGTATTTAGATCAAATTCCAAATTACCCTGAAAATTATGTCGTCATGGATGTTTTAAATTTAGCATTTGAAGACGTAATAAATATAAAAGCTCAGATGCAGCAACTTGAGAAGAAAATGTGTGATCCTCAAGATGATTTAGACAAAATAATGAATAAATACAGTGATTTACAAACTAAGTATGAGCATTTGGGTGGATATGATGTAGAAGAGAAGCTAAGTAAAGTGTGCATAGGACTAAAAATAGATGATAAATTCAGAGTAAGAAAATTTAATGAATTAAGCGGTGGCGAGAAGACAACAGTAATACTAGCTAAAATACTACTAGAAAACCCCAATATATTACTACTTGATGAGCCTACAAATCATTTGGATATACAGTCTATTGAGTGGCTCGAGGAATATATAAAAGAATATGATGGATGTGTTATAATAATCTCCCATGATAGATATTTTCTTGATAGAGCAGTTAATAAAATAATAGATATAGAAGAAGGTAAAGCCATAGTATATAAAGGGAATTACACATATTTTATAAACGAGAAAGAAGCAAAGAGACAGTTGCAATTAGATTCATATAAAGTACAACAAAGAAAAATCAAAAGCATGGAAGAAGCAGCGAAAAGATTTAGAGATTGGGCTAATAGAGCTGATAATGAAAGCATGTACAAAAAAGCTAAAAATATGGAACGAAGAATTGAAAAAATGGAAAAGATAGAAAAGCCTAAAGAGTACAAAAAAGCAGACATAAAATTCACTAGTCATAAAAAATCTAGCAAAGATATAGCAAGGATAGAGAATCTAAGTATGAGCTTTGAAGATAAGAAGATATTTAACAACGCTGATTTAATTATAAGAGCAAATGAGAAAATAGCTATATTAGGAAAAAACGGCTGTGGAAAATCAACATTATTTAGACTTATACTAGGGAAACTTAAACCTAATAGTGGAGTTATAACAACAGGCTCTGGGGTAAAGTTTGGATATTTAGAACAAGAAATCAAATTTGAGCAATCAGAAAAGACAGTACTTCAATATATAAGAGAAGAGCTTATACTAAACGAATATGATGCTCGACATCTATTAGTTAAATATAATTTTTATAAAGATGATGTCTACAAGAAAATATCAGTGCTTTCTGGGGGCGAAAAAGTAAGATTAAAGCTTTGTATTATGTTGATGAATAAAGTAAATACACTCATATTAGATGAGCCAACAAACCATTTAGACATTGATTCAAGAGAGATGTTAGAAGAAGCACTTAAAGAGTTTAAAGGTACTATAATATTTATTTCCCATGATAGATATTTTATAAACAAGATGGCTAGTAGAATAGCTGAAATAAATAGAAAGAAAATAATAGTATACGAAGGTAGTTACGATTACTATTTAGAAAAGAAAAAAGACCACAAAGAGGAAGTGTCAAAAAAAGTTAAAGTAAAAAAAGTCATAAATACTAAACCAAATAATGATAACTTAGAGAAAGATAATAGTAAAAAGATACAAAAGCTAGAAGAAGAAATCGCTAAGAAAGAAACTATAATAGGCAGTTTGAAACAAGAATTATTAAAGTATCCAAGTGATTATGAGAAACTTAGTGATATACAAAATGAGATAGAAAAAGTGCAGAAACAGATAGAAGAATTGCTAGAGGAATGGCTACAGTTGTCATAAATAAAAAAAGGGGTGAAGTATAATGAATATCGAAGTTGTTCCAGTTAAACTTGATGAAAAAGAAATATTGAAAAATCTTTTAGAAAAATATGATTATGAATTTTCTTGGTATGATAATCGTGATGTAAATGCATTAGGACTTTATGGTTATGAATATTTAGATTATTATTGGACAGAAAAAAACAGATGGGCTTATTTTGTAAAAGTCGATGGTAAATTAGCAGGTTTTGTGATGGTTAACGATTACCCAGAGACTAATGAAAAAACTGATTATACAATGGCTGAATTTTTTATAATGTATAAATATAGACGTTGTGGAGTAGGTAAATACGTAGCAATGAAAGTGTTTGATATGTTTAAAGGTAAGTGGCAACTAAAGAGACATCCAAAGAATATTGGTTCAGTATATTTTTGGGATAATGTAGTGTCTAAATATACAGATGGCAACTATAAACTTATAAAGGCACATCCAGATGCTGAGTATCCAGAGGATGTTTTAGGAGATGTATATTTCTTTGAATCAAAATAATAGTCTATTTGAACTTATAATTTAAATATAACTAGGTGTGTAGAATCACCTAGTTTTTGTTTGATTATAAATTTCAAGGGTATCAAAATTAAAAAGTATGATAAAAGCGTCATAGGGAGAAACTAGAATAGTGATTATCTATATAGAAATTACGCTTTATGTATGGTATAATTTTGTAATCAAAAGAAAAATAAGAATGCTATAGATAAATAGATAAGAAAGGAGACTTATTATGAATTTAAATGATTTCACTCAAAAATCAATAGGAGCTTTGCAAGAAGCTGAAACTCTAGCAAATACCTTTAACAATCCACAAATATATCCAGAACATTTATTACTTGCATTGTTGTATCAAGATAAAGGTCTTGTTTCTAGATTACTTATGCGAATGAATATAAGTAGTGATGTTTTAGTAAGAGATATAGAAGCTATAATTAACAATAAACCAAAGGTATATAATCAGTCACAGCAGTTAAACAAAATATACGTTAGCAATGAGACTGCAAACATACTACTTAAAGCTAGAGAAGAAGCAAAAAAGATGAAAGATGAATACGTGTCAGTAGAGCATATATTTATGGGGATAGTTGATAGTAGCACAGGAGAATTAAAGAAGGTTCTTAATAGACTTAACATAAATAGAAAGACCATAATTGAAAATCTGATGCAGGTAAGAGGTAACCAGAGAGTTACTAGTGATAACCCAGAGGATTCATATGAGGCATTAGAAAAGTATGGTCTAGACCTTGTAGAGAGGGCTCAAAAGAACGAATTAGACCCTGTAATAGGTAGAGATGAAGAAATAAGACATGTTGTAAGGATACTCTCACGCAAAACTAAAAATAACCCTGTATTGATAGGAGAACCTGGAGTTGGTAAAACTGCTATAGCTGAGGGACTTGCGCACAGAATAGTAAAAGGAGATGTCCCAACTAGCTTAAAAGACAAGAGAATATTCTCATTAGATATGGGTTCATTAGTTGCAGGAGCTAAGTTCAGAGGGGAATTTGAAGAGAGATTGAAAGCTGTCCTCAATGAGATAAAGAGTAGTAACGGTAGAATAATAATGTTTATAGATGAGTTACACTTAATAGTAGGTGCAGGAAAGACCGAAGGGGCAATGGATGCAGGAAATATACTCAAACCAATGTTAGCGAGAGGAGAACTGCACTGTATTGGAGCGACTACACTTGACGAATACAGAAAGTACATTGAGAAAGACCCTGCGTTAGAAAGAAGGTTTCAACCTGTAATGGTAAACGAACCAACAGTAGAAGATACTATATCAATACTTAGAGGGCTAAAAGAGAGATACGAAAATTTTCATGGTGTTAAAATAACTGATGCAGCACTAGTATCTTCAGCTGTATTATCTCACAGATATATAACAGATAGATTTTTACCTGATAAAGCTATAGACTTGGTAGATGAAGCATGTGCTATGATAAAAACAGAGCTAGAATCTATGCCAGCAGAACTAGACAATATATCTAGAGAAATAATGAGACTTGAGATAGAAGAGGCTGCACTTAAAAAAGAAGATGACAAGTTTAGTAAAGATAGATTAGAGAAACTACAAAAAGAGTTAGCAGAACTTAAACATGACTTTTCATCAATGAAGATGAAATGGGAAAGCGAAAAAAATGCTATATCACAGGTAAATAATATAAGACAAGAGATAGAAAATCTACACAACGAAATCAAAAAAGCAGAAAGAGACTATGATTTAAACAAAGCAGCAGAACTAAAATATGGTAAGCTACCAGAGCTACAAAAGAAACTAGAAGACGAAGAAAAACAGCTTGATAAGATGAAAACGGGTGAAGCTCTTCTAAGAGAAGTAGTAACCAAAGAAGAGATATCAAAGATTATCTCAAGATGGACGGGAATACCACTATCAAAACTTATGGAGAGTGAAAGACATAAACTATTAAACCTAGAGAAAATACTACATCAAAAAGTAATAGGTCAAGATGAGGCAGTACAAAAAGTGTCTGATGCAATAATAAGGTCAAGAGCTGGAATAAAAGATCCAAAAAGACCTATAGGTTCTTTCATATTCCTTGGACCAACAGGAGTAGGGAAAACAGAGCTTGCAAAGACGATAGCTGGAGAACTCTTCGATACAGAAGATAACATGATAAGAATAGATATGAGTGAGTATATGGAAAAGCACTCAGTAGCAAGGCTTATAGGAGCACCTCCGGGATATGTAGGTTATGAAGAAGGTGGACAGCTGACAGAGGCAGTAAGAAGAAAACCTTACTCAGTAATATTATTTGATGAGATAGAGAAAGCACATAGCGATGTTTTTAATATACTTTTGCAAGTATTAGATGATGGTCGTATAACAGATTCACAAGGAAGATTAGTTGACTTTAAAAATACAATAATAATAATGACATCAAATATAGGGTCACATTTCTTGTTAGCAGGAATAAACGACAAAGGAGAGATAGAAAACACAGCAAGAGATGATGTAATGAGAAGTCTGAGGGCTCATTTTAAGCCAGAGTTCTTAAATAGAGTTGATGAAATAGTGCTTTATAAACCTCTAAGTAAACCAGATTTAATGAAAATATTAGATTTGATTATGAAAGATGTAGCAAGAAGAGTAGAAGAAAAACAGCTTACAATAAGGCTTAGCGAAAAAGCTAAAGAGTACGTACTAGATAGTGCTTACGATCCAGCCTATGGAGCAAGACCACTGAAACGATTCGTGCAAAGCAGGATAGAAACACTACTTGGTAGAAAGATAATTAGTGGAGAAATAGAACCAGGTGATTCTTTAGAAGTGGATGTTGAAAATGATGATTTAGTGATAAATAAGAAGTAAACTTTGAGCAGTTAATTAGAGTCAGTGAATGTGGCTTAGGTTAACTGCTTTTTTTATTATTTGTTAGAAAGAAGTGATGATTTGCTTATTAATGATATAAGCCAAACTAAATTATATTGTCAGATTTAAAATAACTACTAGAATGATAAGGAATAAATAACCATAATTACTAGACTATGATAATAAAAATGTGATAAAATAACATCTAACAATAATACGAAAGGATGGGATGTATAATGAAAATAATAAAATTACTTATTACAGTAATTATAGCTATGAGTATTATAGTTGGATGTGATAAAAATGAAAACAATGTAAAAACGGATGCTGAAGCTATAAAGCAGAAAGAAGCAGTAAATATTGAACAAGAGTTGTCATTACAAGAAAAAATAGAAGATTTCGAGTATATGTATAAAATCATTTCAGAGAACCATCCATACTTAGAAGTTAATAAAAGAGCTAATGGTATAGATTGGTTAGCAAATAAAGAAAAGTATATAGAAAAAATAAAAGAAACAAAAGATGATAACGAATATCTAAAAGTTTTGGCAGAATCATTGCGAGACATAAATAATGGGCATACTAATTTTTTTGGTAGGGATTATTATAATTTCGCAGTATCAATATATAAAGAAAGTCCAGTATGGCTTAAACAGTTAAATAATCCTAAAACTAAAGAAATATATTATGACGAAAAGCTACATAAAAAGTTAACATCACCAAAAACAAATTATACTAAAAACAATGTAACTACTAAAATCATTGAAGAATCTAAAATAGCATACTTAGGTATTAAAACATTTAGTTCTCATAATGTAGATAAAGACAAAAGAGCAGTAGAAAATTTCTTAAAATCCATAAAAGATTATAAGGCGTTGATTATTGATATAAGGGGTAATGGAGGAGGAGATACTAGATATTGGTTCAATAATATAGTTCCATTGCTTATAAATAAAACCTTAGAAGAAACTACTTACCTAGTTTATAGAGGAGGTAGATTTGGAGAGAAGTTTATCAAAGAGAGATTAGGAGTTAGTTATAACGGGCTTAATAAAATATCTAATTTAAAAAACAAAGAATTAACAAATGCTCCGAAAGAGATATTTAATGACTTTAAATATTATTTTCATGAGAAATCAAGATATGAGCCCAAAAAGCCAATAGGTTTTAAAGGTAAAATATATTTATTAATAGATGGTAGTGTTTTTTCGTCTTCAGACCGATTTGCTGTTTTTGCAAAAAATACAGGGTTTGCTACATTGATTGGAGAAAGAACAGGTGGAGACGGAATAGGAACAGATCCAATACTTTGTACTTTGCCAAACAGTGGGTTTATATTTAGGTTTCCAAATGGAATGGGATTGACTCAAGATGGTACATGCAATGCAGAAGAAAGAACTGTTCCGAGATATAGAAGTTAATGCTACAAAGACTGAAAATATAAATGATGATGAAGCTATACAAACAGTGATAAGACTTGAGAATAAATAAAGTAACGATATATTATATATTACTTACATGTATAATTTGTAGAAAGAAATTTTTTATACGTACATTATTTTACATAATTTTCCTCGTAGCTTTGATACAATATCTTTAATAAATTAGTTTAAGGAGGAATATACATGACTTTAAAAAGATTTAACCAATATACAGGGGTAAGTATATTAGCTAGTTGTAATAAACCAGTACCTTATTATTATGAGCATTGTAGTCCTTATAAAGATTTAATATGTCAAGTTATTTGTAGACAGATAATGGAGTAATAATGTTACTATTGTAGGAGGTAAAAGATTTTTATTTAACCTCCTACTTTTATTATCATAGTTAGTTGCATAACTCTGTACGGGGCATAGTTACTTGATATAAGATTTTAAAATCTACCCAAATCGCTCAAAACAATCTAAATTTATGGATCTTTTAGATGGTTGTCTAATGTTTCTTCGGACGGCGCCTTTATGAGTACGTTTCTCCATCGCTTCTTCTTAAATCCTAGAAATAGGCTCATTACGAAGCCGTAGAAGATTAGATTATTACCCATTCCAAATATTTATGTGCTAAAGTTTATTAGGTTATCCATATTTTCTTGTTTTTTAGTTTTGCAACTGCCTGATTATTATTAGATAAAACAAAGTGCTAGCAATCATAAAACCTATAGAGATAAGCTATAATAATAAAAAGAAATAAATAAAGTAATAAAGAAGAATCAGGGTCATGCTTTGGAGTGTGGCTTTTTACTTTTTATGTTGAAGCATTAAGAAACATCACTCTAATTCTAAGAAGCATTTATTTTTTTGATTATACAAATTTGATAAAACAGAACTTCTAATATGCATAATATGTTGAAAGAAAACATATTCTTAACTGTATTTTCTACATTTTTTTCTTTATGATTTTGATATAATGTATTCACTATATAGAACAATATAAATTGCTAATAAGGAGTGGCTGATTTGCAAACAGATGTGGAAAACATAAGTGATAACACAGTTTTAAACATACAAGAAGTTTTTAATCTCATTCAAAATTATAAGTATGAAGAAGCATTTTTATTATCATCACAAATAATGAAAAGAAGTGAAGATGGAGATCAATTATTTCATGAGTGGGTTAAAGCTCTAGCAGAATTTTATTCATGCGATAAAAAAAGAACAGCGATTAACTTGTTAGAAAAAGTTAAACCAGAAAAATTAATAAATGAGATTCATTTTAGAATAATTAACTCTTTGATGGGATTTTATATAGAAATTGAAGATGAACTAAATTTTCTTAATTATAAAAAAGAGTTGATATCTAATTTATGCAATTTAAATAACAATGAAATTTTGGTTAAGATACTCAGTAATATTGCGAATGGTTATTATGTTTTTAAAAATTATGAAGAGTCATTAAAATATTGCGAAAAAACTATAAAAACTGTACAACACAATAAACATTTTGACATGTCTTTTACAACGACATTAATTTTAAAAATTACCAATATGCACTATCAGGATAAGATAGACGAAGCTAAAGTACTACAGAAAGATTTTGAAATCTTTCTAAAAATGACGGATGGTTTAAATAATAAGAAGTACTTAGACAAAACTATAGAAAATTATTATAAGGAGGTGGAGAATAATGAAAAAAATATTAGCAAAAGTTTGTAAAAGTCCATTATTTTCAGTTGCTTTAATAGGATCAATCTATACGAGTACTGTTTGTATGTTTATTGATGTACCGATTAATCATTAAATTAGATTTTTTATAGACGCTCAGTGTTGATGCTAGGTTTATCTAGACAGTGAAAACATGGGGCGTCTATCATTATATTTACAACAGTCTAAAAAATGCTACTATCTTTCTATCTTTGATTTTTTAAAGTAGTACTTATATGTCAGTAGTAATATGAATAAAATAATTTTTTGGATAATCTAGGAGGCTACATATGGCAGAAGATTTATGTGGAATTGTAAGGAGCTATTATTTTAAGGTTTTTGAACAAAATTATTGTGGAAAATTATTTCATTACACAAGAAAAGAAACAGTAGCAAAAATATTGAATTCTAACACATTATTAATATCTAGACTTGATACTATGGACGACAAGGATGAGTGGAGGTACGGATTAAATATTTTAAGAAAAGAATTAAACGAAGGTAAATATAGTGAGGAAACCAAGAAAAAACTTAATCAGGAGATTTCAAAGAGTGAAGAAGAAGTTAGTAAGACATACGTATTTTCATGTAGTAAGTCAAATAAAAATAATTATTTATGGAAAGAATATGCTAAAGATTCTGGATATGTATTTGAGTTTTTAGCAGGTACTTTACATGATAAATTTGATGAGCTGATGGGTAATGAATCTGAACCAAATTTCACTCAATATAAATGTTTAGTTGAACGTGGAAAAGTTATTTATGATAAAGATAAACAGCTAGAAATAATCAGAACATTATTAACATATGTAGATAATCATATTAGCATGGTGTCAAATAAATTAGAAGAAATAGACACTAGCTTTATGATAGGAAAAATTATAGATATTTGTGCATTGTTTAAAAAAGATGAAAAAAATTACCAGAAAGAAGATGAGTACAGATTTATATTTTACAAGAGTAGTAAAGAAGATATTGGTGAAAAATTAAAGATGGACTTTTCTAAACGCTTCTATAATAAAATCATTGATAAAAAGGGGCATGAATATCAAGAAACTTTTTGTGTGTCTGAGTAATTTTTTAAAATGTTATAATATTATATTTACCCATCAAGTAAAACAATCGAAAAGCTGAATCAATAAAGCATGGTGTAACTAAAAGACTCACAAAGATAATATAATACAAATTAACAATTAAGAAAAATCAAGGTTACTCTATGCAGTGTGATTTGTTACTTTTTGAGTAGAAGCATTAAAAAACATTATTCTAACTCGGAGAAGCACCTGTTTTTATGATTGTAATAATGATAAAACAGTTACTTCAATGTCGTTTACGAATAATGTTATTTAGCTTTTAGTAGGTTTATTGGTTATTCTCCTTTAGGGTAAGGCTTTGAAGTGTGTAAGAAAAACTCTTTGTAAAGAGAAATTCAATGGTAATGGGAAATCAAAGATAAACTTTGCGGTGCAGTAGAGAAGCTGTTTCTACCATTTAGTAGAAGCTTTGAAGAACAGCTCCTCAAATTTACCTACAAGTAACATCTTTTGATTTTCCTTGTAACTTTTTTGGTTTTAATTTCTTAGGGTAGTTAATTTGGGTCAGATTTAGGGTCATTTTATACAATAACTCCGATAACTTCATGTTTTTATCTCACAAAGCATTACTCTAAAAAGTTAGATATCAAATACTATCTTGAAGCTGAGATTGTTTATCGTGAGCGACTTTGGAAGTTGTGATTTAACATTAGTTTAATCAAAAAATCACAGCTTTCACGGAGCAAGAAAAACAATCGAAATGCTGAACCAATAAAATATTGAGCTACAACAAGACCTACAGAGATAAGCTCTAATAAAAAAGATAACCTATAAAGTAACAAAGAAGTATATCCGTTTTTCTGGAGAGCGACTTTAGAGTGCGTGATCCTACAACGCTTCTAATCAATAAAAGGAACACGTACTATACGGAGTCCGTAAGAAATTAGGATATGCTTTTATCAATATGTAATAACTACCGATAACTACATGTTCTTTAATCTCACAAAGCATTACCTCGAAAAAGAGAGATATCAAAAGCCTCCTTGAAGGTGAGATTGTTTTTCGACCGCGACATTGGAAGTTGTAATTTAACATCAATATAATCCGAAAAATTACAGCTTACTCCGAGCAAGAAAAACAATCGTAATGCTGAACTAATGAAATTATGAGCTACCACTAGACCCACGGAGATAATCTAATAAAATAACTAAATAACCAAACAAAGTAACAAAGAAGCATATCCGTTTTTCTGGAGAAGCGACTTTAGAGGACTTGTTCCTACAAAGCTTTTACATAATAAAGAGGAACAAGTTCTATACGGAGTCCGTAAGAAATTAGGATATGCTTCTACCAATAGGTAATGAATCACCAAAAACTACATGTTCTTACCTCACAAAGCACGACCCCAAAACCACTACAACTTATCAGGTTCAAACTGCTTCTTATTGAGAATATTCGTCACAACCTTATCCTCAAGAATTCCTCCAATATCAGTAACACCAATAGAATCAAATATCTTCATAGCATTCATATTATCAAATGGTGTCATTATTAGAGAATCTTCACTGCTTTCGTTTACAAAATCCGTTGCTTTATCCTTGTCTATATTTGTTCTAGGGCCTCCTACACAACCTCCGATACAACCCATACCTTCAATAAAATTATAATCAACAATAGGATTTTTTGATAATTCATCTAATAGCTCTTTACATTGCTTTGCACCAGTTACTTTCTTTGGCTTAAACTGTATAAGTCTGTTTGGAGCAATCCTATTTACAGCTGTTTTAACAGAAAAACTCACACCACCTACTCTAGCATATGCTCTTCCACCGAAAGATGCTTGGTCTTTTTCTTCTGGTTGAAACTCGCTTAGATTAAAATCTAAAGCATCAAAAATTTCTTTCATTTCTCTATAGGTTAACACAAAATCAATAGAACCTTTTACCCTTGGATCTTTAGCTTCTCCTTTTTTAGCTACACATGGGCCTATAAATACCACCTTTGTATTTTCTTCACCGTACAGATATTTAAGTATACGCCCTGAAGCAACCATAGGAGATATAGATAGAGACATGTGTTCATATAACTTAGGATAGTGCTTTTCAGTCAAGTTAGTCCAAATTGGGCAACAACAACTTGTCAAATAAAAATCATCAACTGATTTTACTAGGTGATTAAATTCCAAAGCTTCTTTTATAGTAAGTATATCAGCAAACAAAGCCACTTCAATCATATCTTCAAAACCCATTAACTTAAAGGCTGTTCTAAGTTTACCAAGAGACACATCATCTCCAAATTGACCCACTATTGAAGGAGCAACAGCAGCAAATACTCTGTGAGATTTACCTTTTAGTATATTAACTAGAGGAATGAATTCAATTTTATCTAATATAGCTCCAAATGAACAATCATCAATACACTTGCCACATTGCAAGCACTTATTATGGCTTATCGTAGGGCCAGAGCTTTTTTGATAGATATGAGCTTCATGTTTACATATATTACAATCATTTCTCTGATCGCATTTATCACAAAGTCCAGCAATTTTATTTACAATAGGTGCTTTGATATCTTTAATAGAATTTATATAAGTGATATCATCAGCAAATTCAGAGTTATTGTTTGGTGTAAATCCCATATTAACTCTAATAAAATCTCTGATAAAATTATCGTAACTATCATCTAATTTGTGTTTTTCTTTTATCTCTGATATCAATTCATTTATATAATCATTGTTTAGTTTGCCCTTCCAGTGAGCGCTAGCTAATTTATTAAAGATTTCCATTCTTATTTCTTTAAAGTTAAAAATTTTATTATCCATATTTTACTCCTCTATAAAATATTCACACACATGAATATTTTGAATCTAAAAAACACTAAATATTCATTGATAACGATATATTTTAAATTAATTAAAATATTAGAAAAATATAATAAATAATGTCTTGAAAATATTATGTTAAGATTGTATAGTATAGGTTAGGATGTAAATACATTACGGAAGTGATTATATGAGTATTAGAGAACTTAAAAACATGATTGATAGAAGTAAAAATATAGTTTTCTTTGGAGGGGCAGGAACCTCTACAGAGAGTAATATACCAGATTTCAGAAGCGAAGAAGGTTTATACAGTCAACAATATAAGTACAAATATCCACCAGAAATAATGCTAAGTCATAGCTTTTTTAAAAATCATACAAAAGAATTCTATGATTTCTATATTAATAAAATGATATTTAAAGATGCTAAAGCTAATAAGTGTCATGAAGCACTTGTCAAGCTAGAAGAATTAGGAAAGTTAAAAGCTATTATAACACAAAATATAGATGGGCTTCATCAATTGGCTGGTAGTAAGAACGTAATAGAACTTCATGGTTCAATACACAAGAATTATTGTATGAGTTGTGGAGATTTCTATTCATTAGATTACATACTAAAGAATAAACATAGTGTGCCAAGGTGTGAAAAATGCCAAGGATTAATAAAACCAAAGGTCACACTATATGAGGAAGAATTAGATCAAAAAATGCTATACAAAGCAATCGATTACATATCAAATGCAGATATGTTAATTGTAGCGGGGACATCATTAGTGGTATATCCAGCAGCAGGGCTTATAAATTATTACAATAAGGATAAGTTGGTTTTAATCAATAAAGAATCTACCCCTTATGACAGTCATGCAGATATAGTTATTAATGAAAGTATAGGAAGTGTTTTAGAAAAAGTAATTTAAGTTCAACTTAGGAGATGTTAATATGAAGAACAATAAGACATTAGCAACAATAGGTATAATTTTAGTTATATTAGCGTGGGGTATTTCATTTTTAAGTATTAAAGTTGTAGTTGAGATAGTACAACCTATGACATTAGGTTTTATAAGATTTTTTATAGCTACAATCTTACTATATTTTGTTGTAAAAATAAAGTGTCCTAATGAAAAACTACAAAAAAAAGATTATGTAAATATGATGTTAGCAGGATTTATTGGTGTAACACTATATTTTTACTTTGAAAATAACGGTATAAAAATCCTTCCACCATCTTCTGCATCATTAATTATTGCATTGATACCTATTTTCACATTGATTTTTGATGCAATTATATTTAGGACTAGAATCACAATTATACAGATAATAAGTGTGGTATTATCTTTAGCGGGTATATACTATTTGGTAGGAGTAAATATAACGGATTTATTTGTAAGTGAACATGGAAAAGGTTATCTCATGATGTTTGGCGCAGTTATGGCTTGGGTAGTATATTGTATAACCACAAAGCCATTATTTGATAAATACTCACAGACATTCATAGTTTACTATCAATCACTATTTGGGACTATTTTATTTTTACCATTTGCATTATTTGAAAAGAATTTATGGGCAAGTATCGATTTAAATATATCGTTAAATTTAATATATCTAAGTGTTATATGTTCAGCAGTTGCATTTGTAGTATATGTTTATTCTATGAAAGAGTTAGGAGTGTTTACAACATCATTGTACTTAAATGTTATGCCAATAATTACATGTGTATTTAGCTATATAATATTAGATGATATAATAGAGAAAAATCAGATAATTGGAGGAATAATGATTATAATATCTGTTTATTTGAGTAGTTATCAGGAGTATAAAACAAAAAAAGTGCAGAAATTAAATTAATTAAATTTACAAATGAGGTGTTAGTTTGAAGGATATCATTGGAGTAATTATATCTATTTTTTTCGTTATAATAGTGATAGTATTCTCAGAGATATTAAAAAAATCATGTAACTGGGGAAAAGAAGCTACAAGAAAATTTGTTCACATTGGAGTAGCACATTGGTGGTTAGTTGCTATGTACTGTATTGATAATATATACTATGCTGCTATACCTCCAATGATTTTTATTATATTAAATTATATATCATATGAAAAACAGCTTATCAAAAGCATGGAAAGAGATGGAGGTACATCGGATTTAGGAACAGTATATTTTCCAGTATCACTTTTTATACTGATAATTCTATTTTGGAATAACGGAGTGTTTAATCATGATAACAAGTATATTGGAGCTATAGGTATATTAATAATGGGATATGGAGATGGATTTGCTGCCATAATAGGAAAAAGATTTGGTAAACGAAAATATAAAGTATTCGGTGGAGAAAAGAGTATAGAAGGATCACTTACAGTGTTCTTTTTTGCATTTTTAATAACACTTTGTATGGTATATAATCATACAGATATAGCTTTCAAAATAGCAATAGTTATAGCTACACTTGCAGTATTTATAGAAGCTTTAACACCACACGGACTTGATAATCTTACATTACCAATAATAACTTCATTGTGTGTCTTTAGTTTTATTAACATACCAAAATCAAATATAGATATTTATTATAAAGTAGCATTAGGAATAACCATAAGCTCATTTATAGCAATTCCAGCTTATTATAAAAAATCACTTAAAATGAGTGGATGTTTTGGCGCAATAGTACTGGGGACAGTTATCTACATTACATCATCAAGTTTTGGAATAATAGTTATGCTATCATTTTTTATATCATCAAGTTTACTTAGTCATTTTAAAAAGAGCAAGAAAAATGAATGTGCAAAATTGTTTGATAAAACAGGGAATAGAGATGCACTACAGGTTTTTGCAAATGGTGGAGTAGGACTTATATTTTCCATAGTATACTTTTTTACAGGAAGAGGAATATATCTGATTTGTATGTGTATAGCTTTTGCAGCATCAAATGCAGATACATGGGCTACTGAATTAGGTATCCTAAACAAAAAAGATCCAGTATCTCTTAGGACACTAAGAAGAGTCAAAAAAGGTACATCTGGAGCAATAAGTTTATTGGGTAGTATGTTTAGCATGTTAGGAGCTATATTCATAGCATTAATCTCAGTTGCTCTAATAAAGTATACTCAGGTGAAAATTATAGGTTTTAGTTTATACGAAATATTTATATTTGTTTCAATCGGTGGCTTTTTAGGCTGTTTTATAGACTCTTTACTTGGAGCAACAGTACAAGGTATATATTACAGCGAAGAATTAAATAGAGAAACTGAAAAAAAGGTGCTTGAAGGCAAAAAAACTAAATTAGTAAGAGGATTTGAAATCTTTAACAACGATGTAGTTAATTTTTTGAGTATAGCATTAGCAAGCATTTTGATATTACTTATTTAATAGTAACCAACTGCACTTAAAAGTCCTATTTCTGCGTTGTTCTAAAATTTTCGTTGCTTACTTACCTCTAAGTAAGATTGTCTAATCATATTTTATACAATATATTAATAATATTTAAGTAGGATAATATTAATTCAGGAGGATTAGTATAATGCGAAAGAGTATTATTAATATATTTATTATAATAGGAATAACACTAATATTATTAGTTTCTTTTTTTACATATCATGATTATACTCCAAATTCCGTAGAGAAAATAAATATACGTAGTAAAACTAATATGGTCAAAAAAATAGATAAATCAGTTATAGATATAATGACATGGAATATTGGTTTTGGTGTTCTAAACAGAGATGTAGATTATTTCACAGCAGGAGGTAAAATTGCAATAGCAAAAAGTAAAAGTGACGTATATCAAAATCTAGAAGGAATATTGAAAATTATGAATTCAAAGCCAGTAGATTTTTATGTATTGCAAGAAGTAGATATAAAATCTAAAAGAAGTAAATATATCAATGAATATGAGTACATACTAAATTCATTTAGGGAAAGCTGTAGCGCATATGCTATAAACTATAAAGTAAAGTTTGTACCTTACCCAATATTTAATGAACTAGGAAGCGTTAAATCAGGGTTAGTGACAATCGGAAAATACAGTTTTAATAGTGCTTATAGATATAATTTGCCAGGTAATTATATATGGCCAGTAAGGACTCTGATGCCAGATAGATGTATACTAGTTACCGACTGTGATATAGAAGGTAAAAAAGAGAAACTTTACATAATAAATATACACAATTCAGCATTTGATAGAAACGCTAAGAATAGAAAAAAACAAATAGAGTATATAAAAAATTTCATGTTGGAGAAATATAGAGAAGGCAATTACGTAGTAGTCGGCGGAGATTGGAATCTAATATTCAACAGAAATACTAGTACATATAGATCAAATCCAAGTGAGCTAATACCTTATAATTGGAACCCAGAGGGTTGGAAATGGGCAGTAGACTATAAAGTTCCTACAAATAGAAAACTTAGAACAGCATATGATAAAAAACGCACAAGAGTTAAAGTAATAGATGGATTTTTAGTATCTCCAAATATAAACGTAATAAAAGTAAAAGGCATAGACCATGAGTTTAGGTATTCAGACCACAATCCAGTGTTGTTGAGGATAGAGTTAAAGTAAAGATAGTATTGATAGACAGTTTTATATTGTAAAAACATAATATTGACAAATCATACAACAAGAGATATGTTTAAAGTAACAATAAATTATTATAGTTATTTCATAGATATAGTTCCTGTATTCTAACGGTAAAAAATGTTATTATGTTAAAAGGAGGAATAGTTATGGAAGATAGTCAATACTATGTTGCTATGAAGGCTAAACTTATGAAAGAAGCGAAGTCTTATCTAAAGTTTGTAATCCCATTGCTTGAAGATAAATATAGTAAAGAGGATATAAACAAAATACATAATGATACATTAGAAAAATATGAAGAACTAATTCCGAAATTCCCTTATATTGGAGGCAAAGATAATAAGTTAACTTCTACTCTTACTAAAACAAGCGTTATGATAGCGTTATATCGTGCATTATTACCTTACGATGTGACACCTTTAAAGACTGGTGAATATATGACAAAGGCTTTAGAAAATAAAATGGACAGGATACCAAAAGTTATACGTTTACTAATGGGAAGGACAATGTTTTCTAAAAGAAGTATGAAAAAAATTAATAAACGAGCTGAAAAATCACAATTAAGACAATATTCAAAGGACTGGGTGTGGAATATTGTAAAAAGCAATGATAATAAATTTGATATTGGGATAGATTATACTGAATGTGGAATTAAAAAATTTGTAGTTGAACAAGAGGTAGAAGAATTATTACCTTATATTTGTAACTTAGACTATGCATTATTCAGGAAGTTTGGATTGGAATTAACACGTACAAAAACTTTAGCTAATAATGATTGTTGTAATTTTCGAATAAAAAAGAAGGGAAATCCACCACCAGCGTGGCCACCAAGAATATAACTCTAATTATGTAACTAGGAGCAAAAATGATTATTAAATTTTGAAAGGCTTATTACTTTAAATTAAAACAATAAGCCTTCATATGATATAAATCTCTTAGCCAGTATATTAATATTGTCATTAGTATTTTTACACTTGATAAAACTTACTACAACAATTCAATACTATTCTCAGCACATACATTTCTCATTTCATCAGGCCATATAGATGCTTGAACTTCACCGATATGAGCTTTCTTTAGGAAAAACATGCATATTCTTGATTGACCTATTCCTCCTCCAACAGTGAAAGGAAGTTCATCATTTAATATCATTTTATGGAATTTATATTTCAATCTATCTTCACAATCTTCAGCTTTTAGTTGCTCTTTAAGAGCATCAGCATCAACACGAATACCCATAGAAGACAGTTCGAGTCCAATTTCAAGAGTATCAAACCAGAATATTATGTCACCATTTAAATTCCAGTCATCATAATCTGGAGATCTTCCATCGTGCTTTTCACCAGATTCTAATTTTCCTCCTATTTGCATAATGAAAACAGCACCTTTTTCCTTAGCAATTGCATGCTCCCTTTGCTTAGTAGTCAAATCTGGGTACATATCTTCTAGTTCTTGAGAAGATACAAAGAATATATCATTTGGTAGAATACATTCTAGTTCTGGATATAACCCATTAATATATTTTTCAGTATTCTTAAACACTTCGTATATACTTGAAACGATAGCTTTTAGTTTTTGCTTATTTCTTTCACTTTTTTGTATCACTTTTTCCCAATCCCATTGATCCACATAAATAGAATGGATATTATCAAGAACTTCTTCAGCTCTGATAGCGTTCATATCGGTGTACAAACCTTCACCAAATGAAAAACCATATCTGTATAATGCCATACGCTTCCATTTAGCTAGAGAATGTACTATTTCAGCACTTTCATTATTGCAGCCTTTTACATTAAAAGAAATAGCTTTTTCAGTGCCATTTAGAGCATCATTAAGGCCTGTTGATTGTTTTACAAAAAGGGGAGCAGAGACTCTTGTTAAAGCTAATTTAATGCTCAATTCCTTCTGAAAACAATCTTTAAGTTTCTTTATAGCTATTTCTGTCTCTTTTAAATCCAACAATTGTTTGTATCCTTTTGGTAATATTAAATCTTTCATCTTTGTAACCTCCATAATATAAAAATTGATAAAATAAAAAAGCCTTCAATCCCAATTACTAGGGACGAAAGACTTATATCTCACGCGGTACCACCCTGATTTGTTTAAAAAACCACTCTAACCAATACAGATTTCTCGATATTGTCCAATTTATAACGGTTTGGCTCCGACTAAGTCTACTCCTTATAGTAAGTTTCGGTTAGTAGCTCTGAGATGTTTTTCAAATTAGATTCCGTATCGAACTTTCACCATCATCGACTCGCTATAACTACCTTCTAATTTTACTCTTCTCTTCGTAGCTTTTATATTTTAATATAGTATATAATTAAAGATGACATATGTCAACAAAAAAATTCAGGAAATTTAAGGGTGACACTCCCTCATGTCACCCAAAGTGTTAATCTAGCTTTACAGCAGTACCATAAACTAATATTTCAGCTGCACCTTGCATAACTGCAGAGGTGGAATATCTTAGATTAATTATAGCATCAGCGCCAAGTTTTTTAGCTTCATCAGCCATTCTGCTTGTTGCTATTTGTCTAGCTTCATTTAGCATATCGGCGTATTCATTCATTTCTCCACCTACTAAATTTCTAAAACCAGAGATTATATCTTTACCTACATGTTTAGCTCTGATAGTGCTACCTTTAACTAAGCCAAGAGTCTCTGAAACTTTTTTACCTGCTACATAATCAGTATTTACGATAATCATCTTTATCTTCCTCCTCTTTTCTTTTAATTCTATCTACGATTAAACTAAATATTAAACCGATAGATGAAATTATAATAACATATGTAATAACAGCATAATTATAACTCATATCGTCTAGGTCTATAAAAGGTGAAAGAGCAGTTAATAGTATAATAGATATTATACCTAAAACGACCATCCAACCACAAATTTTAATCATATAATCACACCTCCTCTTATAACTTATGTTATTATACTTATTATAAGTATATGAAGCGAAAAATACAAGTTAAGAATTAATTTTATAAATTTACAAAATAAGACATTTTTCATTGAAGGAAAAACGCTCCTCAGTGAAGAAGTTGAGTTAAAAGGCGCAAGATGAACTATGAGGAGGGATGTTGATAAAATGGAACTTAAATTGAAAAACGTTAGAGATAACTTAGTAGTAAGATTAAATGGAGAACTTGATCATCATACATCTGAAGAAGTCAGAAAAGAAATAGATGATTTTTTCATGACTAAAAGCTTAAAAAATATAATACTAGATTTTAAAGATTTGAATTTCATGGACAGCTCGGGTATAGGCCTTATAATTGGAAGATTCAAATTAGTAAGAGATAGAAAGGGAGAAGTAAAGATAATAAATGTGGATGATAGATTAATGAAAATGATGACCATGTCAGGCATACAAAAAATAGCCAAGTTTTATGATACATTAGAAGATGCGTGTCAAGATGGTAAGGAGTGATTGTATGATTAATAATAGTATGAAATTGGAGATACCAAGTTTATCGCAAAACGAAGCATTTGCCAGAGTGGCAGTAGCAGCATTTGCAGCTCAATTAGATCCTACAATTGAAGAACTATCTGACATAAAAACAGCAGTTTCTGAGGCAGTTACAAACAGCATTATTCATGGTTATGAATCAGGAGAAGGAACAATAACTATTGAGTGTAAAATTATACAAAATAAGATTGAAATTATAATAGCTGATAAAGGTAAAGGAATAACTGATATTAAAGAAGCTATGCAACCCCTTTATACATCAAAACCCGAATTAGAGCGTTCTGGAATGGGATTCACAGTAATGCAGGAATTTATGGACAATATTAAAGTTGACTCGGAGGTTGAATGTGGAACTAGCATAATAATGACCAAAACATTCGATAGTGTTAAAGTAGAGGATTAGCGCTATGAGTTATATAACAAAAAAAAGCGATATATACGAAAATACTATTGGATATATAGTAAAAGCTCAAGAGGGGGACACTGAGGCTCAAACATGGATAGTAGAAAACAATATGGGGTTGGTAAGGAGCGTTGTAAAAAGATTTTTAAATAGAGGATATGAGACTGAAGATTTGATGCAGATAGGTTCAATAGGATTAATAAAAGCAATTAAAAAATTTGATACAAAGTACAATGTAAGATTTTCAACTTATGCTGTGCCAATGATTATAGGTGAGATTAAAAGGTTTATCAGAGATGATGGAATGATTAAAGTTAGTAGATCATTAAAACAAACAGCCGCTAAGGTAAACATAGCAAAAGAAAAACTGTCTAAACAGTTTGGGAGGGATGCTACATTAGAAGAAATATCTAAAGAAATAAAAGTAGATAAAGAAGATATTGTTTTTGCTCTAGAATCATGTCACACACCTGAGTATTTATATGATGTCATACATCAAAACAATGGAAGTCCAATCCATCTTATTGACAGAATTGATTCAAATAGCAAAAAAGAAGAATTAGATATTGTAGACAAAATAACACTAAAAGAAGTTATCGGAAAATTAAAAGCAAGAGAAAGACAAATAATCATCATGAGATATTTCAACGACAAAACTCAAACAGAAATAGCTAGTAAATTAGGTATATCTCAAGTACAAGTATCAAGGATTGAAAAAAAAGTATTAGATAATATGAAAAAAATGTTAAAAAAGGCATAGAATATATGTCTTTTTTTTTGAATTAAATAGAAAACTTCGCAAATAATATTAATATCAATAAATAGCCGATTTGAATGGAGCTGATAATGTGAAAAAACTCAAATTATTAATAATAGTTGTAATAATTCTAAGTGTAGGAGTAACGCTAATTGTGCTAAATAAACAAAAAGCAAACGATACTATAGAAGTGCCAAAAAGAGCTAAACTTGTTTATATCAATGAAAATTGCGATTGGGGGGATGTATAATAAAAGCTAAAAAGATATATCTGCAACTTGAAAATAATATATTCGTAGCCAAAGAGCAAAAGATAGAATTAAAAGATATTGCGAAAGTATATAGCGATGATAAGCAAATTGTTAAAGATGTAGAAAAAATAAAAATCTTTAAAAGCTATAAAAATGAAACAGATTCAATTATTTTAGCAATAGATTTAATAAACAAAATTAATGAATATATCAATGATGCAGATGTAATTATTATAGGAAGTACAGAAGTTCTTTTGAAATATAAAGAAGTTAAAAAACAAAACAAAGTACTAATGTTCTTAAAAATATTCAGTATAAGCATAATTTTATGCTTGGGAGCATCATTAGCTATTATCAATTTTCATGAAGATGCTAATATGGATGCATCGTTCAAATCAATTTATTTTTTGATAACAGGAAAATATGAGAAAAAACCACTTATAATGCATATTCCATATTCGTTAGGTTTATGTAGTGGAGTTTTTGTTTTTTTTAACCACGTATGGAGCAAGAAAAATAAACAAAGAAAAGAGCCAAGTCCGCTAGATATAGAAATACATACATATCAAGAAGACATAAATAAGTACACTATAGATTGTCTTAAAAAGAATAAAAAAGTAGGTAGGACAAAATGAAGGTTCTAATGGTTCTAATGGCATTAAGTATTGGCATAATAGAAGGAACAGGTCTTGCCGCATTTATAACTTTATTGGATATAATTCCTAGACTTGCTCAACTGACAAAAACAAATGATAAAGTTGGAATATACGAAAAGACCATAGGTATATCTATAGGAGTTGTCATATTGGCAAGAGCAATATATATAGATCTTGGCTTAGGAAGACTGATATTAATTCCGATTAGTTTTGTGTTAGGGATTTTTATTGGCTTGTTGGCATCGGCATTAGCTGAAACATTAGATGTAATACCTGTTATGGAGAGTAAACTTAAATTAGGTAAGTATTTAGTAGTGACTGTCATAGCATTAGCTATCGGTAAAGTAGCAGGGTCATTTTTCTATTGGTTAATATTAATGGACGTACCAAAATAGGAGGAGATTATAATATGAGAAATATAAATCCGATTGATTATAATAAATATGCTAACGATAAAGCACCAAAAACTAACTATATTAAAAATTGTATATGGGCTTTTTTGGTTGGAGGAGCTATATGTACAATAGGACAAATAATTATGAATTATTTATTGAAAACAGGATTAAGTAAGCAAGATGCATCAACGAGCGTATCAATAATATTGATATTTATAGGTGCATTGCTCACTGGATTAGGTGTATACGATAAAATTGGGAAAAGAGCTGGAGCGGGGTCAATAGTACCCATCACAGGATTTGCTAATTCAATAGTGTCTCCAGCTATGGAGTTTAAAAGAGAAGGCTATATCTTTGGAGTTTGTGCAAAGATGTTTGTTATAGCAGGTCCAGTATTAGTATATGGGTTTGGTTCATCTGTTGTCGCAGGACTAATATACTTTATACTTAGTAAATAGCAAAAGGAGAGATGAGATTTGACTAGTAAAAGAATTGGAAAACAAACAGTAAGGCTTGAAAACCCACCTTCAATCTTGTCAGCAGGCTCTATAGTAGGACCTAAAGAAGGAGAAGGACCACTGGCAAGCTACTTTGATACAATACTAGATGATGATTTGTTTGATGAAAAAAGTTGGGAAAGAAGCGAATCAAAGCTCCAAAGCGAAGCAACAAAAATAGCTCTGAATAAAGGGAAAAAATCAACAGCAGATATAAATTATTTATTTGCGGGAGATTTACTAAACCAATTGATGTCATCTAATTATTCAGCCAGAAAGCTAGCTGTTCCATTTTTTGGGCTATATGGAGCATGTTCAACAATGGCCGAATCCCTAAGCTTAGGAGCTATGACAATAGATGGTGGATTTGCAGATAACGTTCTTTGCGTAACATCAAGTCATTTTAGTTCAGCAGAGAGGCAATTTAGATATCCACTAGAATTCGGAAACCAACGAGCATTGACTACACAGTGGACAGTTACAGGTTCAGGAGCAGCAGTAGTATCTAAAGGAAATGAACCACCATATATAACACATATAACAACTGGTAAGGTAATAGATCCAGGTATTAAAGATGTAAACAATATGGGAGCAGCTATGGCACCAGCTGCGGCAGATACTATAATACAACATTTTGAGGATACCAAATTTAAAGTAAAAGATTACGACCTAATAATAACAGGGGATTTAGGTAAAATAGGAAAATCTATAGCATTAGATTTAATAAAGCAAGAAGGATATGATATAGAGAAAATATATCGTGACTGTGGAGTAGAAATATTTGACCATGAAAAACAAGATACTCATGCGGGAGGAAGTGGTTGTGGTTGTTCAGCAGTTGTATTTTGTGGATATATATATAGTAAATTGAAAGAAGGAAGTCTAAATAGAGTGCTTCTTGTATCAACAGGGGCATTACATTCTACAACTAGCATACAGCAGGGTGAATCTATTCCAGGAATAGCACATGCAATAACAGTAACCAATAAGCTAAGGAGAGATGGATAATGGTATATGTAAAAGCATTTATAGTAGGAGGAATAATATGTATGATAGCACAGATTTTGATGGATGGAACTAAACTTACTCCAGCACATGTACTCGTTATATATGTATCTAGTGGTGTCATATTGACTGTATTAGGTATATATAAATATATAGCTGATTTTGGAGGCTCAGGAGCTACAGTCCCATTAATTGGGTTTGGATACTCGCTAGGAAAAGGGGTAATGGAGGCAGTTGATAAAAATGGATTGATTGGAGTTTTTACTGGAGGAATTAGTGCAACAGCTGGTGGTGTTTCAGCGGCAGTAGTATTTGGGTATATAATGGCTGTGATATTTAATCCTAAAACTAAAAAATAGTAGGGAGTAATTATGAATAAAAGAAATGTAATAATTGTTACAGATGGAGATAAAACAGCTAAAAAAGCAGTGGAGTTAGCTACAAAAAACGTTGGAGGTAGGTGTATATCAAGGTCTGCAGGCAATCCTACCCCCCTTACTGGTGATGAAATCGTAGATCTTGTATTAACAGCTATACATGATCCAGTAGTTGTAATGGTTGATGATATAGGAAATCCGGGTTATGGAAAGGGAGAACTAGCATTTGATCAAATAATGTCTCATCCAGAGATAAATATACTTGGTGTAGTGGCAGTAGCATCAAATACAGAGAGTGTAATGGGAGTTAAAGTCGATTATTCAATAACTTGCGATGGCAAGATAGTAAAAGGTTCAGTAGATAAAGAAGGACGCGAAACAGAAGGAAACATAATATATGGAGATACCGTAGATGTACTTAATCAATATAAATTTCCTATAGTAATAGGGGTGGGAGATATCGGTAAAATGTGTGGTAAAGATGATTGTCAATTAGGTGCTCCAATAATAAGTAAGGCTCTCAAGGAGATAGTCAAATATAATAAAGAAAACAGCAGTAGTGTCAAGAGTGACGAAACTGATTTTGACTAGTTATTTTACTTTTAGTAATTATGATATAAATAGTACAAATAATATAAGATAAAAAGCGTGATGACTACTATTAGAATCATCACGTTTATTATATGTTAATTAAACAATTTTATATCGTTCATTGTGAGACTAATAATTAAAGAGTTCATTCATATAGCTTAAATTGAGATCGAGTACAAATATTTTTTAATATGATTTTTGGATAATACAGAGGTGATTAGGGAGTACCCAATGAATGTAACTATAGGAATCAGATTCTGCCTTCTCATGGTTACAAACATATTATAGTCTCTATAATTGTTATATGCACTTTCTTTGATCTTTACTTCAAATTAAAAAATGTCATTAATTCTAAAAAAATAAAAAAGTCGACTCAAAAGTGAGTCAACTTTTTTATTTTTTTTCACAACTAATCATCATCTGAAGTTACAATATTGTCATTATTAGAGTTGTTACTATTTGTTTCGTTACTATTGTCATTATCTTTGTTCTTTTTACCATTACCGTTTTTGTTCGGTTTTTTATTACCATTATTATTTTCGCTATCTATAATGTTACCATTTTCATCTAAATTATTGTTATCTCCATTATTGTTATCTCCATTATTGTTATCTCCATTATTGTTATCTCCATTGTTATTATCACCATTGTCATTATCTTCGTCATTATCACCATTATTGTTATCAAAAGGATCTGGTGGAGTTAAGTGCAAATCACATACCTCTGTTGGAACTTGATATTTATAATCCCTAGGGATATAATTCTTATTTTCTTCAGGATTATAAGGCGTTGGCCTTTTTATAAATACTCTGTTTTCAACTAGCTCTGGAGGACAGAACTCCGAGGCAAGTTTATTTGTGGATATATCCACGGCTACCTCAACATGAACATCGTCATAATCTTTAGGTTCAGTTCCTCTTATGAATTTTTCAGTTCTAACAGTATTTCCTCTAGGATCTTTTCTACTCAATTCAGTAGCAAGTTTACCAGAAGTAGTATCTATAGTTCTTGTTACTAAGCCACCAACAGGATCAAAGTCTTTAGCTGGTAAATTTTTATGGATATCTTTCATAATATGACTCCATAAGATAGTAGCGTATTGACTACCTTTGTCAAGCTTGATACTTTGATTGTCATTACCAATCCATGTTCCAGCTATATAATAAGGTGTATAACCTACAAACCAAGCATCAACTCTATTTTGAGTAGTACCAGTTTTTCCGGCAACAGGTATTTTAGTATTGTAACTATGAAGTTGAGCTCTTCTAGCAATACCTCCAGTAACTGTGCTTTTTAGTATATCAGTCATTAAATAAGCTACTTGTTCAGATACTACAGTGTTTTTAGTAGATTTGTTTTCTAATATTACATTACCATCTCTGTCTAGAACTTTTGTGTACGCAATAGGCTCTGTATAAACACCATCATTTGCAATAGTTCCAAAAGCAGCAGTCATTTTTAGAGGAGACACACCTCTAGTCATACCACCTAATGCAAGTGCTGACAAGTTTTCATCATAGTTACTACTACCTTTAGCGACAGCTTCTTCCTTAGTTGTAAAGGAATCATTACTTGGTGTATCATAATCAATTATACCCATTTTAGAAAGGTAATCCATAGATGTAGATATACCTATTTTTTTAAGGAACTTAACAGTAGAAACGTTGATAGATTGCTCTACTGAATATCTCAATGTAACAAGACCTCTATAGTCATCTGAAAGATTGTTTCTTTGAGAACTATTTCTTCTTCCATACCAGTTTCTAGGCCATATATTACCGTTATTATCGTAGTGAGGCACATCATCCACTACACTTGCAGCTGTAAATCCATTGTCTAATGCTGGTAGATATACAGAAATAGGTTTCAAAGATGATCCAGGTTGTCTAGGCCTTAAAGCTCTATTTAATATCTTACTACCTTTGACATTTCTTCCTCCTATAAGCGCTTTAATATGACCGTTATAATCAAGTAGTACAAAAGATGATTGAGGTTGCATAATCCCTTTTTTGTCTTTGTAGAAATATTTACTTTTGATAATCATATCTCCATTAGAGTTTATGCTATAAAAATCCTTATTTTCATCTAAAAAGTTCTTATTAATTATTAATCGTCTGTTTTCTTTATCTGATGTATAACATGTCTTAGGGTCCAAAGACCATGCAGAATGAGTAATCAGATTTTGTTTTTCATCAATAGTATAGAAATCTGTAACATCAGCATTTCTATAATTTAATTTGTTATTTTTGACAGCTATATTTCCATCACTTAAAATTTCAAATGTACCTTTTTCTATTTTTAGATTATAATCTTGATCTAGCAAATTGTCTTTTGCATAAAAAACAATTTTTTTACTTGAGTCAATTATATTTTTTTGTTTATCTAGAGTTCTACTTACTAGCTTTGCACCTCTAATAGTACCAGAATTCGCAGTAAGTATTTTTCCAAAGTTATCATATGCATCTTCAAGCTTACTCTGAATACCAATATCCATAGTAGAATAAATTTTAAGACCCCCAGTTAATAGAAGATCAGTAGCATCAGCTTTGCTGTAATCATACTTCTTCATCAAGTCTTTTACAACAGAATCTTTAACATAGTCATTGAAGTATGATGTTTCTATTTCTTCGTTTTTCTTTGGATCTGGCTTGATAGCTTTACGCATATCTTCCTTTAACGCATTATCATATTGAACTTTATTGATTTTTCCTAATTCAAGCATCTTCTTAAGTATGATTCTTTGCCTTTCCTCAGCTCTAGGATTGTATATAGGCACATATAAATTGCCTAAAATCTCTATATAATGCATTTCGGTAGGATCATCTACACCAACGACTTTGTGTTTTGTCTTATCAAAATTTTCTGGCTTTATAACCTTATAAAGCTCATAAGCTACTGTTGATTTTGTTGCACCTGCAATCATCGCACTTTCAGCAAGTGTAAGTTCGCTAGCACTTTTAGAGAAATAAGTTTGAGCCGCAGCTTCAACACCATATGCTCCTTGACCAAAAGGACTTGTATTCAAATAAGCCCTCAATATTTGATCCTTAGTTAAGTGCCGTTCAAGTTGCATAGCTATATACATTTCCTTAACTTTTCTTGTTATTGTTTTTTCTTGTGACAGGTACCTATTTTTAGCTAACTGTTGTGTGAGAGTACTAAAACCTTGTTTAAAAGACATACTTTTAAGGTTTGTAAAAACTGCTCTTCCTACACTTCTAAAATCTACTCCATGATGCTCCAAGAATCTTTCATCTTCGATTGCTATAACAGCATCTTTCAAGTATTTAGATATCTGATTAAGTTCAACTTTTGTTCTAAATTCTTGAGTGAGAATCTTTTCAATTACTTCGCCTTTTTGGTCTACAATAACCGAATTTTCATTTAAATAAGCAGTGACTTTAGATGGGTCAATAGGTGGCACGGTCTTGATTATTGCATATAAAATACCACATAAAGATCCTCCAACAATAAAAACAATTAAAGACATAATTATTAATATGAGCTTAAGGGTTTTTCTTTTTTTCTTTGGATTTCTAGCCCTTTTGTTATCTTTATTTTCTTTATTATCATCTGCTTTGTTTGTCCTATTTAGTGCCATAAATAATACCTCCTAGTTATATGAAGTATATGATGAATATAGTCAATGTCCTAGTAATTATACCATAGAAGTTTAGATTTGTTAAATCTAGAGTAAATATTATTATTACATTTGTTAATTTTAACCATAATGCTTCAATAATATAATACAAATTATCAATTTGACTATGTTTTTTGGTATAATAACTATAAGAATATCTTTAATATAGTCTATATCTATGACCAATACATGTAAACAAAGTACAATAAAAAAGAACTTATATGTATTTAAACGTATATTATTTCAGATATTATTTGATGACCTGTAATAAAGATGTAATATAAATGTAATATGTTACAAAAAACATTGTAATTAGTAATAAGATACTATAATATTAAATCAAAGTGATTTTAAGGGGGTTAAAAAGTGGATATTAAAAGTAGAGTTAGTAAACTAAAAAACCTTATGAAAAGTAAAAATATTGATGCAGTGATAATACCAAGCTATGATGCTCATCAAAGTGAGTATTTAGCTGACTATTGGATGAGCCGAAGATGGATATCTGGATTTACAGGATCTGCAGGAACAGCTGTCATTACTGATGACGAATGTGGTCTTTGGACTGATGGCAGGTATTTTATACAAGCAGAAAATGAATTAAGAGATACAGGAATTAAATTGTTTAAAATGAGAGAAAAAGGAGTACCAACATACGAACAGTGGATAGTAGATACATTAGATGACAACTGCACAGTAGCGATTGACGCAAAGGTATTTCCTCTAAAAGTTGTAAATAACTTAAAAGAAAAATTCAAAGACAAAAACATTAAAATTTGTGATTGTGATTTGGTAGATGAAATATGGCAAGATAGACCTTCATTACCAATGTCAAAAGTTTATAATCATGATGTAAAATATTGTGGTAAGTCAAGAAGTGAAAAACTTACTCAATTAAGAGAAGAACTGAAGAAGCTTGGTGCAGATTACAACGTTCTTTCAAGTTTAGATGACATAGCATGGCTTTATAATATAAGAGGAAACGATATACATAACAATCCTTACGTAATATCTTTTGCTCTGATATCAGATGAGGAAGCATATTTATTTGTAGATGATAGGAAACTAGATGACGAAATCAAAAAAGTGCTTACAGGTGATGGTATTATCATAAAAGGGTATGAAGAGATAGGAGAGTATATAAAGAACCTTCCTAAAGATTCATCTATATTCCTTGATCCAATTAAAACTAGTTATTGGTTATACAATTCAATACCAGAAAGTGTAAAGAAAATTGAAGATGTAAATATTACTACTAAATTAAAAGCAGTTAAAAATGAAACTGAAATAGAAAATCTTAAAAATTGCCAAGTAAAAGACGGCGTAGCAATGGTAAGATTTATAAAATGGCTAAAAGAAAATGTTGGGAAAGAACATATGACAGAGATATCTGTAGATGAGAAACTAGAAAGTTTTAGAGCTGAGGGTGATGCATTTGTTTCAAACAGCTTTGATGCAATAGTTGCATACCAAGCAAACGGGGCTATGATGCATTATAGTGCTACTAAAGATAACCACAGCGAAGTCAAGCCAGAGGGATTCTTGTTAGTTGACTCAGGCGGACAATACTATGATGGTACAACTGATATTACTAGAACTATTGTTTTGGGAGAGTTAACAAACGACCAAATCAGGGATTACACATTAACTCTTAGAGGTCATATAAATTTAGCAAAGGCAAAATTCTTATACGGATGTACAGGCGATAATATAGACATATTAGCTAGAAGACCACTATGGGAGCATGGTATTGATTACAAATGCGGTACTGGTCATGGAGTAGGATTCTTTTTAGGAGTACATGAAGGACCTCAAGGCATAAGCATGAGAAAATCTAACGTACCAATAGAGGCAGGTATGGTTACAACTAATGAGCCAGGTGTATATAAAGAAGGAGAGTATGGAATAAGAATAGAAAATACATTATTAGCCAAAGAAGATATAGAAAATGAGTACGGTAAATTTATGAAATTTGAAACAATATCTTATTGCCCAATAGATATAGATGCTATAGATGTGAAACTGATGAATGAAAATGAAAGAAAGTGGCTTAATGACTATCATAAGATGGTTTACGATGTATTATCAGAGCGTTTAAACGAAGAAGAAAAAGCATGGCTTAAAAATGAAACTAGATCAATATAATTAACTATAACAAGAAACATCCCCTAGTAATGTGCATATATTACTATGGGGGTGTATTTTTTGATACTTGATAATGATTATAAAAAAAGAAAATCAAACTATAGTAAAAACAAAACCTTCTTTGTTATAGTTGGTATATTAGTAGTTATAATATATGGTTTTTATTTAGTAGATAAGAGTGTAAAACCAATAGTATTAGCAATGAGTGAAGTAAGAGCCAGAATGATTGCTACACAAGCTATAAACGACGCTGTTAAAGAAAAGATAAAGGGAGATATTAAATATAAAGATCTTATTGATATATCTTATGACAAGGATGGAAAAGTAGCAACTATGCAAGCAAATACTATGCTTATGAATACGATTGCATCAGAAGTTGCACTAGAAGTTCAAAATAAAATGAGAGCAGTATCAGCTAGCAGTATAAGAATACCCATAGGAACAGCATTTAAAAGTCAGATACTATCACAATACGGACCTAAAATAAGCGTTAATATTATGCCACAAGGTTCAGTAAAGGTTGACTTTGAAACAGAGTTTGAACAATCAGGAATAAATCAAACTATACATAGGGTATATTTAACCATACAAGCACAGGTTAGGATAGTAATACCATTAGGTGCAGATACAGCTAAAATAACATCAACAGTGCCTATAGCAGAGACAATTATCATTGGTGATGTGCCACAAAGCTTTATAAATGTACCTAAAGACGATTTTATGAATGTAGTGCCGGGTAGTTAAATATATAAAGATTTGATATAATAGTAGTAAGGCATACAATAAGCAAGATGAGGTGGTATAGTGGAAAACATTAATAGAGAAAGAGTTTTAATAGTTGGAGTTGATTTGGGTAGAAAAGAAGACATAGATATAAAAGTTACATTGGCAGAGCTTAGAGAGCTTGTTTATGCAGCTGATGGAGAGGTTATAGAAGAAGTTTTGCAAAATAGACATAAGATAGACGCTACATACTATATAGGTAAAGGTAAGGCACAGGAGATATCGCTTTATTGTGATGAGTTAAATATAGACACTGTAGTGTTTGACAATCAGTTATCCGGTGCTCAGATAAAAAATCTAGAAAATATCATACAAAGAAAAATAATTGATAGAACTAATCTTATACTAGATATATTTGCAAAGAGAGCAACCTCAAAAGAAGGAAAGTTACAAGTGGAATTAGCACAGCTAAAATATACATTACCTAGATTAATAGGATTAGGTAAAACACTATCTAGAACTGGTGCAGGTATAGGAACAAGAGGACCTGGAGAAAAGAAGCTTGAAACAGATCGTAGACATATACTATCTAGAATAACAGACATAAAGCATCAATTAAAAGAACTTGAAAATGTTAGAGAGATGAAAAGAAAGCAAAGAATAAAATCAGAGATACCATTAGTTGCGTTAGTAGGCTATACAAATGCAGGGAAGTCAACTATATTCAATGAATTAATAAAATCTCACGACGAATATGATGATGAGAAAAGTGTTTTTGCTCATGATATGTTGTTTGCAACACTTGATACTACATTAAGAAAATGCAAATTTCAGGGTGGGAAGAACTATTTATTGATTGATACAGTTGGTTTCGTTAGCAAACTACCAACGGGACTAGTAGAAGCATTTAAAGGGACGTTAGAAGAAGTAATATATGCAGATTTAATAGTACATGTAATAGATGTAACAAGTAAGGATTATGATCTTCAAAAAGAAACTACATTAAAAGTATTAAAACAAATAGGAGTTACAGATAAGCCTATACTCACAGTTTATAACAAAGTAGACGATCTAGAGGAAATAAATACATCTTATAGTAAGGACAATGTTTATATATCAGCTCTAGAAGGGATAAATATTGATATTATGAGAGAGCTTATGGAAGAAAAGCTATTTGGTAGTTACCATAAGGTAAAGCTGGTTATTCCTTTTAATAAAGGAGATATAAGCTCATATTTATACAACAATGTAAACATTCTAGAGTCTTCACATAATGAAAATGGAACAGAATTTATAGTAGAACTCGATGATAAAGATTACAATAGATTTAAGCAATATATTGTAGTTGATTAAAGGAGAAATACTGATGAGCAGAACATATTTTTGTTTTGATAATATAGAAGAACTATCCGAAGAAGAAATAACCTACATGCTATATCAAGAAGGCAAGACAATAAAACAGATAGCTATTATTAGAAGAATGAATGAAAAAGAAGTAAGTGAGCATTTGATAAAGATAAAAGTTAAACGACCTAAAAGTACTAATAATACATTTATAGTTGAATTGTTAAGCATGGTAAAAAATGATAGAATCAAGAAGCTAATGAGTTTAAATGATGAACAAATTAGAGAGTTAAAAATAGAGTTATATAATGATTATACAAAATACAAAAACTCTGAGGACAGAATGATATTGATATGGCTTATAGGAGAAATTAGAGATATTAAGTTTTTACCATTTTTAAAAATGGAGTTAAGAAGCAAAAAAGTTAACCATAGAAGACTTGCTTGTTCTGCTTTAGGTAAAATAAACGATAAAAAATCAAAAGAGTGGTTAGAAGAAATGCTAAGAGATGAAAATTCTCAGGTAAGGCAATATGCAATAAAAGCACTTAGTAATATTGCTGATGAAAAAACATATAGTTTAATATATAGTATTTACAAAAATGAAAGTGAAAAGCAATATGTTAAAAAGACAGCAAAGGATGTACTAGAAAAATTAAAAATAATATGAAACATGCTTATAATCTATAAAAAATTAGAACATAATAATACCAAAGGAAGTTTAATCTGAAATATTTAAGAAACATCGATGAATATGTTGTAATTAGAAGGATGCAGTATAGTTATTGATTTTCTATGAATAATTTAGGTTTAACCTAAAATGTTCGTGGAACTTTAATGAATATGTTGTAGTTTTCAAAATACAATGTTTCAGCAGTTTTGAAGGTGTACTCGGTAGTACGGCGAAAAAATGATGAAGTATTGTAATTAGAAGGATGCAGTATAGTTATTGATTTTCTATGAATAATTTAGGTTTAGTATAGAAAATTTTACTAAATTGAGGTATAATTAAATAAAAAGATAGGGAGGCGGTTATAATGCTTTTTAGAAATTGTGCTGGTGGTGTTGTTTTTTATGGTGAAAAGGTTTTCATATTAAAGAATGAGAAAAGAGAATGGATATTGCCTAAGGGTAGAATTCGTAATGGTTCTTTAGCGACTGAGATTGCTATACAGAGTGTTAAACAAGAGTCAAATTTAACACCTAGAATAGTGTCTACTGCTGGAGAAACTAGTTACGAATTTTTTTCTATGACGAGAAAAAGACCAGTATGCAATGAAATACTGTGGTATATTATGGAAGTTGATGACCCCCAATATAAAATTAACGAAAGTGACGGTTTTATTGATGGGGGATTCTTTTTTATAGATGACGCATTAAAGCTTATAACATACAGCCAAGACAGGGCTTTAGTTAATCTATCATATAAAAAATACAAAAGCTTTAAAGATGAGCAAATAACTGCATAAAACTATATAGTGAATAGAGGATTACTGAGAAACATTAGTAATCCTTTTTTGTGTTTAAATATTAGTATATATATTTAAAAAATAATGTTATACTATAAATAGTTTGCAAGATAAGTTATGTATGCGAGGTGATATAAATTGAAGAATACATATAAAACACTATTTGACTTTGGCACTGATGAAGTTATAATAAACAAATCTAGGTTTATAGGATATGCTAAGCCTGCAGAAACAGAGGAGGAAGCTATCAAGTTTATAGAAAAAATAAAAACAAAACATAAAGATGCTACACATAATGTTCATGGATATGTAATAGGGGAAAATAGTAACATACAAAGATTTAGTGATGATGGTGAACCAAGCGGTTCAGCAGGCATACCAGTATTAGAGGTACTAAAAAAAGAAGACTTAAGAAATACAGTAGTGGTAGTTACTAGATACTATGGAGGAATAAAACTTGGAGTTGGCGGGTTAATAAGAGCTTATACAAAAGGGGCGAAAATAGCTATAGAAAGAGCTATAGTAGTTGACAAGGTACTGTATCAAAATGTGCTACTAAGAATAAATTATGGATTGTTAGGTAAAGTAAAAAATGAATTATTAAGATTCGACTATTATATAAAAGACATAATATATGATGATGCAGTGGGTATAAATGTTATGTGCGATATGAAAAAAGTTCAAAACTTAATTAGCACAATAACAGATATAACAAGTGCACAGGCTGATATCATGGAGCTAGAAGAAGAGTATGTTCATATAAAAGATGGCAAAATACTTGTTTAAACACTAGGTATCTTTTACGAATAATTCGTGTACACCCATTATAAGTAAAAATATTGCAAATATGATTCTAAGAATATTAGAATCAAAAACGACTGCCATTTTAGCACCAACAATAGAGCCAATAATACCCATCAGTATTATTGGTATGATAGGTTTTAATTTAAGGTTTTTGTTATAAAAATGAGTAATTAATGCAATCGTAGCTGTGGGTAAGTAAATAAATAAATTGATTCCTTGAGCTTGTTTTTGGGTTAAAGAGGTCAATAGTATAAGACCTGGTATTAGTATAGTGCCACCACCAATTCCCATGCCACTAATAATACCGGTAATCAGACCTAAACTTAACAAAAGCATTTTATCAACATCCTTATAGCAACGATAATCATCAAGATTCCAAAGGTTTTTCTTAGCAGTTTCTTAGGAACTTTATTTAGTAGTTTAGCACCAATATATCCACCTATGACACTGCCACTTGCAACGATTAAACCCGTTTTTAATTCAACATAACCGTTTTCAAAATATATGAAAGTGCTAATAATAGTTATAGGGAATATTATAGCAATAGCAGTGGCATGAGATTTATGAGGGTCTAAATTAACACAGTACTTTAAAAAAGGGACAATTATGATTCCACCACCAGAACCAATGAGTCCATTTATTAAACCTGTTATGAGACCAACTATATAAAGCTTATAATTAAATTTATTATACATATATACACCTCTTTGGTAGTATTAGTATTCCTTATGAATTTGTAGATATTCATTAACAAACAAAAGTTAGGAGGAAAAGTTATGAATGATATAGCAAAACTATGTGATGACTTGACAAACTGGATAAAAGAAAAAGTATTAGGTGCTGGGTGTAAAGGAGTCGTATTAGGGATTAGCGGAGGTATAGATTCAGCAGTAGTAGCAGGACTTGCAAAAAGAGCATTTCCAGATAACACACTCGGTATAATAATGCCATGTCATAGCAATGAATTAGATGAAGAACATGGTATGCTTTTGATAAATAGCTTAAATATAAAGCACGATAAAGTTGATTTGAGAAGTACATTTGATGTACTGACTAGAGAACTAAAAGATGATAAATCCAATAAGCTAGCAACAGCAAATATAAAGCCTAGACTCAGAATGATGACGCTTTATTATTATGCACAAAGAAGCAATTACCTTGTAGCTGGAACAGGTAACAAGAGTGAAATAACAGTGGGGTATTTTACTAAACATGGAGACAGTGGAGTAGATATATTACCTATATGTGATTTAGTAAAACACGAAGTTTGGGAATTAGCAAGATATTTAAAAATACCAACAGAGATAATAGACAAAGCGCCATCAGCAGGTCTTTGGGATGAACAAACAGACGAAACAGAGATGGGATTTTCATACGAAGTATTAGATAAGTATATATTAACAGGAGAAGCTCCTAAAGAGATTAAAGAAAAGATAGACTCAATGAATAGAAAAAGTGAACACAAGAGAGAGTTTGCAGCTAGATATATTAAAGAGGAAAATAAATAGAAAAGATGTGTACATCTTGAAGGATGTACACTTTTTTCTTGTGTTTATAATACAAATATTAGCTATACATAAGATTTATTTTATTTCTACCCAATAAGTTCCAATGACCTCATAAATACTATAAGTGTAGCCACAATGACAATGGTAATAAGTTTCACTTATATACCTTCGCTTTTCCATTTTTTTATAACCAACTATAATACCATCTTCTAATATGGGTCGTGAGCCCTTCTTGATAACTTCATGGCTTATAAATGTGTTACCTTTGTTGCATTTATGGCATCCGTCGGTCCAGTAACTGCAACGGCTACTGCCTCCTCCTTCATCGTCATCATCTTCGTTATCATTTGATAAAATAGTTGTATTTACCATATCAACTTCATTTATTGATTCTGCAAATACAAAGCTACCTAAACTTAAAATTAAAGAACTAATTAATACAAATGCCAATATTCTTTTCATTAAACAACCTCCTATACAATAATATATAAATCATAACATATATTACAAATATTAACAATAAATAATGCGTTATAGGTCTAGTAAATTTTATAATGGTCAACGAAAATTTAAACTAAAAGTAATTTTATACTTACAAAATTAATATAACTAGAGTAAGGAAAAGTTTGTACTATACCATAAAATATTTGAACGAAGTTATTTTATGAAAGGAGGAAATGTATCAATAAATTTCATTTAAAGGGGATGAATAAATAATGAAAAGAATAATAGCTGTTTTATTAATACTAATAATGATATTTAGTTTGTCAGCATGTAAAGATAAGACAAAGATAGAAGGAAAATGGAAGATAGGTATAATGACAGGAACTGTTTCTCAAAATGAAGAGGAATATAGAGCGGCGCAGAGAGTTCAAGAGAAATATGGTGAAGACAGAATACTGTTACAAACTTATCCTGATCAATTCATGAAAGAGCAAGAGACTGTTATTCAGAACGTTCTAACACTTGCATCTGACCCAGATGTTAAAGTAATAATCATATGTCAAGGTATTCCAGGTACATCAGCGGCTATAGACAAAGCAAAAGAGATTAGAGATGACATAATGTTCATAGTAGGTGTAGTTGCAGAAGATCCAAAGATGATATCACCTAAAGCTGATATAATATTCCAAATAGATGAGTTGGGTATGGGACCTGCAGTGCCAAAGCAAGCAAAGAAGATGGGAGCAGAGGTATTTGTACACTATTCTTTCCCAAGACATATGTCATATGC
The DNA here is from genome assembly GCA_029227815.1 of Clostridiaceae bacterium M8S5. GTDB lineage: Bacteria > Bacillota > Clostridia > Tissierellales > MCWD3 > Abyssisolibacter. Next base: position 1,625,984 of record CP118523.1, read on the forward strand.
GCTACTTTCAAAGAGAAGAGATATATTTAAAGAAGAATGTGAGAAGTTAGGATTGAAATTCGTTGAAGCAACTGCACCAGATCCAACAGGAGATGCAGGGATTTCAGGAACACAACAATTCATACTTGAAGATGTGCCAAGAAAAGTAGCAGAGTATGGTAAAAACACAAACTTTTTCGCTACTAATTGTGCTATGATGGAACCTCTAATCCGATCAGTACTCAATGAGCAGGCTATATTTGCACAGCAATGTTGTCCATCACCATATCATGGTTATCCAGGAGCACTTGGTATAGAAATACCTGAAGACAAAAAAGGTAATGTTGAATTTATAATATCAGAAATTGAGAATAAAGTTAAAGACGCTAAAAATAAAGGCAGGATGTCAACGTGGGTAGTGCCAATGGCTATGATGTTTATAGAGGCAGGTACAGAATATGCAATTGACTATATCAATGGAGACACTGATGGTAAGCTTGATGTAGAAAAAATAAACGAGCATTTCAAAGAGTATGCAGATGCAGAAACGAAAATAACACCGTATCACAATGAAGAAACAAATAAAACCTATGATAATTATCTAATGATTATCGCAGATTTTGTAGATTTTTAAATAAATTAAGTTAGGGGCTGGATATATTTATTACAGCCCCAGCTTTAAAGCAGGAGGTGTTTTATTGAGTGAACAATTTGCATTGCAGATGAAAGGGATAGTAAAAGAGTACTTTGGAAATAAAGTTTTAAAAGGAGTTGATTTATGTGTAAAACCAGGAGAGATACACGGACTCTTAGGCGAAAATGGAGCAGGGAAATCTACTTTAATGAACGTTTTATTTGGAATGCCAGTGATATATTCAACAGGTGGATTTAGAGGAGAAATACTAATAGGCTCAAAAAAGCAAAACATAAAATCACCACAAGATGCGATGAATTTAGGAATAGGTATGGTGCATCAAGAATTTATGCTTATAAAAGGTTTTACAATAACAGAAAATATAAAACTTAATAGAGAGATAACAAAAGAGAATATAGTCAGCAGATTCTTTGGAAAAAAATTAGAGACTCTTGATTTTGAAAATATGAATAAAGATTCTAGAAAAGCATTAGATAAGCTTGGACTAAGTGTAGACGAGTATGTTAAGATAGCAGGATTACCTATAGGTTATATGCAGTTTGTTGAAATAGCTAGAGAAATAGATAAACAAAATATTAAACTTTTAATATTTGATGAACCAACAGCAGTATTGACAGAAAGTGAAGCAAGTAAATTGCTTGATTCTATGAAAAAAATAGCAGATAGTGGCATAGCAATATTGTTCATAACACATAGATTAGATGAGGTAATGAGAATAACTGATAATATAACAGTACTAAGAGATGGAGAATTAGTTAAGACTGTTAGGACAAAAGATACAAATATAAAAGAACTTGCTCAAGCTATGGTTGGAAGGAAACTAAAATCATACAAAAAGAATGTAGCTAGAGATATGAAAGACGAAGTAATTATGTCTATTAAGAATTTGAATGTAAATATGCCAGCAGAAATAGTTAATGGAGTAGACATAGACATAAGGAAAGGAGAAATATTAGGGATAGGAGGATTAGCAGGACAGGGCAAGATAGGGATCGCAAATGGTATTATGGGCCTTTATGAGAGCAGTGGAGAAGTAATATATCAAGGAGAAAAGCTAGAACTCAACAATACAAAAGATAGCTTAAAAAAATCAATAGCATTTGTATCAGAAGACAGACGAGGGGTAGGGCTTTTACTTGATAGTTCAATAGAGCTCAATATAGCTATGACAGCAATGCAGATTCACAAAAGCTTTTTAAGGAATCTAATTTTGATAAGCCAAAAAAATACCGCAAAAATAAGAGCCCATGCACAAGATATGATAAAAAAACTAGACATAAGATGTACAGGGGCTAAACAATTAGTTAAAAGACTAAGTGGTGGCAATCAGCAGAAAATTTGCTTAGCACGTGCATTGACATTGAATCCTAATATTTTGTTTATTTCAGAGCCAACAAGAGGAATAGACATAGGAGCAAAAAAAATAATATTAGAGTTATTATTGAAGCTAAACCAAGAGACTAACATGACAATCATTATAACATCAAGTGAACTAGCAGAGTTAAGGTCTATATGTGATAGAATAGCTATAATTTATGAAGGTCAAGTTGAAGGGATACTAAATCCAGATGATTCTGATGAAGATTTTGGATTAATGATGGCTGGAGAATACAATAAAGTTCATAAGGGGGAGTCAGTATGAATAAAACAAAAAGAATAGTAAGAAATATAGGTTTACCTAGAATAATAATAACTCTATTTTTCTTATTGTTATGTATTTTAGCAGTCATACTAAACCTTCAAACCAAAAGACTCTTTTCAGATGTTTTAGTAAGAATAGGTATGAATGGGATAATGGTATTAGCAATGGTTCCAGCTATTTTAAGTGGTACAGGGCCAAATTTTGGACTTCCACTTGGTATAGTTTGTGGACTTTTGGGAGCAATTTTGAGTATAGAATTAGATTTGACAGGGTTTTATGGTTTTTTTATGGCAATAGCAATAGCAGTACCTATCGCTGTGATAATTGGATGGGTATATGGTAAAATGCAAAACGCTGTAAAAGGCTCAGAGATGATGGTAGCAACTTACACAGGGTTTTCAGTAGTATCTCTGATGTGTATTGTTTGGCTAGTTATACCTCTTAAGAGTGAAGAAATGGTTTGGCCTATAGGTAAAGGGCTAAGAGTTACAATATCACTAAAAGATAGATTTGATAAGATATTAAATAATCTGTGGGATTTTAAGATATTAGGAGTAAAAATTCCAACAGGGCTACTACTGTTTTTCTTGTTAATGTGTATTATTGTATGGCTCTTTTTTAGAAGTAAGAGAGGGTTAGCAATAAAAGCATCTGGCGACAATCCACGATTTGCTAAGGCTTCTGGAATCAGTATAAATAACAATAGAATTATAGGCACTATATTATCTACAGTCTTTGGAGCGATAGGAATAATAGTATATGCGCAGAGTTATGGGTTTATTCAGCTATATCAAGCACCGTTAATGATGGCATTCCCAGCTGTAGCTGCGATACTCATAGGTGGAGCATCAGCAAGCAAAGCAAAAGTATCACATGTGCTAATAGGAACTTTTTTATTTCAAGGATTACTTACAATAGCTCTGCCAGTTGCAAATTCAATAGTAAAACAAGGTCAGCTTTCCGAAATAGCTAGAATGATAGTACAAAACGGTATTATTTTGTATGCATTAACTAAAGTTGGCGGGGGTGAATAATTAATGAACGACAGTAAAAATAGTATAAAAAATGTTCTGACTAACAACATGGTGACTATTATTTTTATAGTAATAGGATTTATAGGTATAAAGCTATCAAGGTTACCGAGTGCTTTTATATTAAACGAATTAGTTATAAGAATTGGAAGAAATTCCTTTTTAGTATTAGCATTAATTATTCCTGTATTAGCAGGAATGGGACTCAATTTTAGTATAGTAGTAGGTGCTATGGCTGGGCAAATGGCTATAATAGCAGTTACCCATTGGGGAATAACAGGTATACAAGGGCTTTTACTTTGCGCTATACTTGCCACACCTATAGCATTATTAGTAGGAAATTTGACTGGTAGACTTTTAAACAAAACAAGAGGGCAAGAAATGATAGCAAGCATGATAGTTGGTTTTTTTGCAAATGGTATATATCAGCTGATATTTCTATACTTGATAGGAACGGCAATACCGATGAAGAATCCAATGTTAGTATTAGATGGAGGAGTAGGAATAAGAAATTCTATAGACTTATCAGGAGGAGTAAAGCCTACAGGAATAAAATATACACTTGATGGTATATTAAAATACCCATTATTTAAAGCATTATTAATATTAGCATTTATGATGATATTGTTCAGTATAATATCCTATTATAAGGAGAATAAGAGATTAAAATTAAAATATTCAAATATAGCTTTAGTTATACCTATAGCATTGATTATAACTAGCATTATAAGAGGTATTGGAACATTAGAAGCAGTGATAATGATATATATATATTTTATTTTCATAACTAAAACATACTGGGATAAGAAGCAGTTGACGTTGATAATATTAGCATTGCCACTTTTAGCGGGTTTATCTAATATAAATAACATGCTTTACTATATCATAGTGTCAATAATAGGCTGCTTATTTTTATTCTTTACCTTCTCAAGTAACGCTTGTAAACTAAAGAAAATCAATTTTATTATTTTGATTACGATATGTTTTATTATAAGTGCATTATGCATTTTTAGCTTATTGCAAGAAAATATGCTTAGTAAAGTAAAAATGCCTGTCTTTACATTCATAGTTATAGCGTTACTATGTATATTCAATTTGCTGATTGTTAAAACAAAGATAGGGCAAGACTTTAGAACCGTTGGTCAAAATCTTCATATAGCAAAGGTTTCAGGTATAAACATTGATAAAACAAGGGTATTAGCAATAACAATATCTACACTTTTGGCAGCATGGGGGCAGATAATATTCTTACAAAACATTGGCACGCTAAATACCTATGGAAGTCATGAGCAAATAGGAATGTTTTCTATAGCTGCATTATTAATAGGAGGAGCATCTGTTTCAAAAGCGACTATATCTCAAGCACTGCTAGGAACTACATTGTTCCATATATTATTTATAGTATCACCTCAAGCAGGTAAAAATGTGTTTGGAGATGCACAGATAGGTGAGTTCTTTAGAGCATTTGTAGTATATGGAGTAATAGGGGTTTCATTAGGATTACATGCTTTTAAAAGGAGATTAAACAAAAATCAGATTGCTATAAAAGCTAGCAAAAAAACAGTTTAAAGCAATAGTGAACTAAATCAAAAAAATACCACGATATAGTTAAAACGTGGTATTTTTTAATTATACTATCTAGAATAGGTGAACTGTCTAAAATATAGCCCTATAGGTTTATAGGCTGTTCCAGTACCATCCTTTTTATCGTTTTTGTATACATCAAAAGTATATTTTTTATAGTTACCATAAACTTTTACATTTAGCTTTTTGCCAGCTGATACAGAGGTTCTAAAAGTTTTCTGCTTTGTAGTACTATCTGTTACAGAAAAACCTATACCTGCGCTTATAGAACTTGCACTAATACCAGCATTAGTAGAGAAAGTTGCGCTAACGGATTCACTATATGTTTCTTCAATATCACAAGGACCATCAAACCAATCTGATTGTAGTTCATTATTAGGGAAATAATAATCACCTAAACATTGCTTATTTCTTATAGACCAATTTGTTCCCCAAAAGAATTTAACACTAGAGATGTTTTTGTTTTCAATAAAAGACGGAGTTGATTGACTAGTAGAATAAGTAGTAACTTTGACAAGCTTGTATCCTTCTGGGACATCTAGGTCTTCATTGACAACGATTTTCTTTAACTCGGCTGGATTTGTAATAACTGAGTGAGTATTAATTTCATTTGGATTAAAGTCAGTATTTTGAGCTAAAGTAGTAGTGCTTAGAGTTAAAAGTAATGAAGTTAATAATAAAACAATTAATAATTTTTTCATAAAATGCCTCCAATTATAGTTGTATTTGATTGATCAATCAAATAATACAATAACATACAAAGTATAAAATAATTGTCAAAACGTGTCAAAAGTGAATAAATTATTAAAAAAATATTAAATTTATTTCATATTTACATTATATTGAAGGAAGCCTAAAATTATTTCAAATCATTACCGTGCAAAATATTTATATGTATTGAACAAATTAGAAACTTTTGTTTTAAAGGCTATTATGGTAGAATAAATAACAGATAATAAATACAAGCAATAATGTAGTTTAGGAGGAGATATAATGGCAGGACATTCGAAATGGGCCAATATAAAACATAGAAAAGGTAGGCAAGATGCTTTAAAAGGCAAGGTATTTACCAAAATTGCACGTATGATCTTTGTAGCTGTTAGAGAAGGTGGTGCAGACCCAGAATATAACTTTAGTTTAAAAAGTGCTATAGATAAAGCAAAGGCTGTAAATATGCCAAATGATAATATAGACAGAGCAATAAAAAAAGGACTAGGATCATCCGATGGAGAAAGCTATGAGGAAATAGTATACGAAGGATATGGCCCAGCTGGAACAGCAGTTATGGTAAAGTGTCTAACAGATAATAAGAACAGAACTGCTTCAGATGTGAGACACTGCTTTAGCAAAAACGGTGGAAATCTTGGAGCAAACGGTTGTGTGTCATTTATGTTTGATAGAAAAGGAATATTGATAATAGATAAAACAGAGAATTTAGACGAAGAAACTGTAATGATGAGTGCATTAGAAGCTGGAGCAGAAGATTTTGAGGCGGAAGATGATTGCTTTGAAATAACATGTTTACCAGAGGACTTTAAAAATGTAAAAGAAACACTAGAAAATGAAAACTATACATTTTCAACATCAGAAGTTGCAATGCTACCACAGAACACAACAAAGCTTGAGAATGAAGATGATATAAAAGCTATGAACAAGCTTATTGATATGCTAGAAGACAATGATGATGTGCAGGAGGTTTATCATAACTGGGAATGTTAATAATGGTATAGATTAAAGGCACAAGTGCTACTTTGTCATCAATCTAAAGCACAAGTGCTTATCTTGTGCCTCAGACTGTAGAAAAAAGCCCAATTTCTGCGTTGTAGTTAAAATTTCCGTTGCTCACTTACCTCTAAGTAAGCTCTGCTACTCAATTTTAACACGCCTTGAACTTGAACTTTTACTACAGCCTGTTATCTTGATAACTTTGTCATCAATCTAAGGCACAGATGATTATCCTGTGCCTTTAACTATAACAAAAGCGAAATAAAGTACCGAACTTTGGATTAATGATAAGTATTCTATTATTTTAATAGAACATACTATCTAGGAATTTGAGCAATAATCCTCACATGATTCGATAGTTTGCTCAATAGTTTTGATTGCAGGCCCACCAACTATGTTTCTTTTATTCACACATTCCTCTAGCGAAATAATCGTAAAGATATCATCTTCAAAGACATTTGATATAGATTGATATTCTTCTAAAGAAAGATCTTTTAGTTCTAAATTATTATTTATACAATATAGCACGAGTTTGCCAATTATTTCATGAGCATCTCTAAAAGCAAGCCCTTTTTTTACGAGATAATCTGCAGCATCAGTTGCGTTTAAAAATCCATTACTAGCAGCTTTGTACATAGATTTCTTATTTACTTTCATAGTAGTTATCATATCAGTGAAAATAGGAAGACACATTTTAACAGTATCTATAGCATCAAAAGTAGCTTCTTTATCTTCTTGCATATCTTTGTTATAAGCAAGAGGAAGTCCTTTCAAAGTTGTTAACAATCCTAGTAAATCCCCATATACTCTACCTGTTTTCCCTCTAACCAGTTCAGCGATATCAGGATTCTTTTTTTGTGGCATGATGCTACTTCCAGTGCTATAAGCATCATCTAGCTCTATGAATTTGAATTCATAAGAGCACCATAGTACTATTTCTTCACTGAATCTACTTAGATGCATCATTATAAGAGAGAGAGTATTTATTAACTCTATACAAAAATCTCTATCAGATACAGCATCAAGACTATTTATTGATATAGCAGAGAAATTCAAACTTTCCGCTACGAATCCACGATCAATAGGATAAGTAGTGGAGGCTAAGGCACCTGATCCAAGAGGAAGAATATCAGTTCTTTTTAGAGTATCAGACAATCTATCCCTATCACGCTTAAACATCTCAAAATAAGCAAGTAAATGGTGTGCAAAAGTGATAGGCTGAGCTCTTTGTAGATGAGTATAGCCTGGCATTATTGTAATTGTATTCGCTTTAGCAAGTGTTAGTAGTGTTTTTTGCAATGTTTTCAAAAGTTTATCAATATTAACTATTTCTTCTTTCACATACATTCTCATATCTAGAGCTATTTGATCGTTACGGCTTCTTGCTGTATGAAGTTTTTTACCAATATTACCAATACGATCAATTAGAATTTTTTCTATGTTCATATGAATATCTTCGCTTTGTACATTAAATTGGACATTCCCAGTTTCAATATCATTTAGTATATCTTTTAATGTATTAGATATTAAAACAGAATCATCCTTAGAAATAATATTTTGCTTACCAAGCATAGTAGCATGAGCTATACTTCCTAATATATCTTGTTTGTATAATCTTTGATCAAATGATATCGAAGAATTAAAATCATCTAAAAGTTTATTGGTATTTTTAGAAAAACGGCCACTCCATAATTTCATATATTCACATCCTTCACAAAACTTAAATCAATTTATAGTTTAGATTGCAATAAATTTAGCCTTCCTTAATTTTCCTTTTTGATACTTTGATTCATTAATGCACGAATTTTTAATGGAAGACCGAATAGATTAATAAATCCTTCAGCATCTTTATGGTCGTATAAATCACCAGTTGTAAAACTGGCAATACTTTCATTGTATAATGAATAAGGAGACTGAGTACCTACAGGTATTATATTACCTTTATAAAGTTTTAGTTTAACTTTACCAGTAACAGTTTTTTGGGTAGAATCAACAAAGGCGGACAAAGATTCTCTTAAAGGAGTATACCATTCTCCACTATAGACTAATTCAGCAAACTTAACAGCAAGAGTCTGTTTATAAGCAAATGTTTGTTTATCCAAACATGAACGTTCAAGTTCTTCGTGGGCATAATAAAGTATAGTTCCGCCAGGTGTTTCATAAATTCCACGTGATTTCATTCCAACAATACGGTTTTCTAAAACATCAGCAATACCAATGCCATTTTTACCACCTATATTATTAAGTTCTGCAATTATATCTGCGCCATTAAGAGATTTGTTGTTAAGTTTAATAGGAACACCCTTTTCAAATTCTAATTCAATATAAGTAGGTTCGTTAGGTGCATTTTCAGGTGATACTGACATCTGAAGTAACTTATCGTACATAGGTTCAAGACTTGGATTTTCTAGTTCAAGTCCTTCATGACTTAAGTGCCATAAGTTTCTATCACGGCTGTAGCTATTTTCTTCTCTCATAGGTATTTCAATACCTCTATCTTTACAATATTTAATTGCATCTTCGCGTGATTTAATATCCCATATCCTCCATGGAGCTATTATTTTAAGCTCTGGAGCTAGTGCCTTTATTGACAGTTCAAAACGGACTTGATCATTACCTTTACCCGTTGCTCCGTGGCAGATAGCCTCTGCACCTTCCCTAATAGATATTTCAACTAATCTTTTAGCCATAACAGGACGTGCAATAGATGTACCTAGCAAATATTTACCTTCATAAACTGCACCAGCTTTAAGAGTAGGCCAAACATAATCTTCAACGAACTCGTCAATAATATTTTCTACCATAAATTTTGAAGCACCTGATGCTAATGCTCTTTCTTTAAGACCATCTAATTCTTTTCCTTGTCCAACATTGATACATACTGCAATTACTTCATAGTTGTAATTTTCTTGCAGCCAAGGAATAATAACAGTAGTATCCAAACCGCCTGAATAGGCAAGTATAACTTTTTTCTTCACGGTAATTACCTCCTTATAAAACAGAAATATGATTTCATAATTATACATCACAAAATATTAATATTCAACAATTATTTCAAAACAAGCTGTCTTAAGTTTTTTTAAAATGAATAAATATAACCAATATGTTATACGTTATATTGGGAAAAGAGAAAAAGACACGATAAAAAGTAAATTTATATACATTATATTTATATATATAATTTAATATAAGTATCATAAGTTAAATGATTTATTCTTTTGCGTGGGTGGTTAGGGTATGTTTAATCTATTCATATTCTTCTAATGAAGAATCATTATTAAGTAAAACCCTTAGTTAATTATGTAAAAAAGTAAATAGAAAGGGCGGAAAAATATTGACAATATTTACAAAAAATGATATATTATAATTAATAAAATATAAAAATAAAAATAAAAAGGAGGATTAATATGACATTAAGAAAAAGATTAGCTACTGGTGGCGGAACAGGTACAGAGCCTATTTACATTGCATGTGGATGTATATATGCTGATACTGATAAAAATGATGTACTTTATATGGCAGTACCAGTAGATCCGGATCCAGGATGTGGTGGTTGAACTCCATAGTATGTCAGGTGTACCTGATTAGGACAAACATTGAATTTTAATTATAATACCACATTAGAAAATGGGTTGTTTTATAAACGACCCATTTTCTAATGTGGTATAAAAACAAAACAAGTTTTATTATTTAACACTATAAACCTTTTTTTACACACCTTTTACTAGGCTAGTTCTCTAGATGGGTTTCTCTGCTTTATCTATTCTATATCCGCATATGTTGCAAGTTTATCATTAGCTGTACTTATAGGAGCTTTCTATAAAATTCTTATTTTTTCCATAAAATTAATTACAATTTACTATTGATTGGTTTACCATTTATTTTGTGAACATATCTAAAAGCCAGTTTTTTTAACTCCGTTATTGTAACTTTGTACATAGATTGTTTATTTTTCATAATAGTCATCTGTTTTGCAGGGGATTAATTTTGATCCTGAAACATAAATACAAAAAAATAAATGTTGACAATATAGGAAAAATATGTTATATTGGTGATGTATATTTATTTAAAAAAAGAGGAGGAAATGATTATGGTATTAAGAAAAAAATTAGTAAGTAGTAACAGAACAGGTCCAGAACCTATTATTAGCGCGTGTAATTGCTCAAGTGGTTTGCATTTCTTTGTATATTTAGATAACTGCGGTGGCTGAGGCAAGTAAGTATATCAGGTGTACCTGATTAGACAAATGAATATTAGTGGTATTTTATAATACTACATTAAAAAATGGGTTGTTTGTAAAACAACCCATTTTCCAAGTTGTATTAAAAAACAAAACAAGTTTTATTTTTCAACATTATCAACCCATTCTTTAGCTTCTTCTACACACCTTTCGCTAGGGATAGGTACTTTAGACGTTTTCTCTGTCTTTTCTATATCCGCCCATGCTGCAAGCTTATCATTAGCTGTAGTCATAGGAGCTTCCTTATAAAAATTTTTATTTTTATCCATAATTTCCTCCTAAATAATATTTATTTACTGTAGTTTATATATATTTTAAGCAAAAACATATTAATTATTTAAATTAATTACAATTTACTATTGATTGATTAGTGATGACTTGTTATAATATGAAATGCGTGTTTTTTATTTTTTAAATTTTTTAGTTATAAAAGTGAGAGGACAAGCATAATATTATATAAGAAAATTTAAAAATAACAGCATTATAATTAATTGTTATAGTTTGTTGTATATGGGATAAGTTTGCAGAAATAATATCAAATATTGTTAATTGTTATTTTAAGGTAATAAGAAAATTTAAATTGACTAAAGTGTGTATTTTAGTTAGGTTTAACAATATTAATAACAAAAGAAATACTTCGATATAATGATTAAGCAGGAATATTAAATTTTACATAGAATGATATATAGAGGCGGTAAAATCTAAATTTATTTGTGCTAGAATTTGTTGAAAAATATACAATTTATAACCATTTGATAATTTTATTTTGAAGGAGAGATTTCTGTGTCACCTTTAACAGATAAGAAAATTGATTTGTATCAAGGTTTAACTGAAAAGTTTTTATATAATTCTGATATAAATTCAATATTTATATTATTATCACTGTATGATTTAGAAGAAAATATGAGCAATATTTACCCCAAATATTTAGGTATGAAAAAAATAAGGACACAGATTATTAGATTCTTAAAAAATAAAAACATAAAAAATGTAAATAAGATCGCTAATTATATTAGCTACATAATACACGAAGATGTAAATAGAATAGAATTGTGTTTTTACATAGAAGGATATAAAAAAGGATTCAATGACATAAAATGGGTAAATGTATTAGAAAAAAAGGCTTTAAACACTCGTACAATGGACGAACTGTATTCAAGTAAGTATTTATTTCATGTAACTAAAAATTACAACATAAAGCAAATAAAAAATCAAATAAAACAAGAACTAGCTTACAAGCAAGCTAGTGAATCTAAATTAGTAGAAATGATGGATTTGTTTGCTGATAAAGTTATTAAGAAGAAGTTATTTAACCTAAATAACCATGCAAATGAACAGCTAAAACTTTGTTTGGAATCATATGATATAGTAGAGGAGAAGTTTGAGCTTGAAAAAGAATATCTAGAAATAATATATAAGAATCTTTATAATATGATAATAAAAAATTTAAAAAATATTTTTAAAGAAGCTTACTGGTTTGGTATAAATGATAGAGTGTTAAAAAGATATATATAAGGTATAATTCTTAAATAATATATAGTGAAAAAGGATGTCTACTAATACAAGACATCTTTTTTAGTTTGCTATACAATATTAAAACAGGTATAAAATATGTAAAAATGGAAAAAATATCTCTCGGAAGGAGTATGGAGGGATATTGATGAAAAATTATAAAAAGGTTTTTGTATTTGTATTTTATATGGTATTCATAATAGTAGGTTTTGCATATGGTTACCATAAAGGAAAGGATATAAGCAAAGATAACCTACAAGCAAAGAAACAACTTACAGAGCAGATAAACCAAGAGAGTGCTGTAATAAAACAGGAAGATAAAATTACTCCTAATACAAAACTAGAGTATGTGTATAACTACACAAAGTGTAATCACACTCTAAAAGAAATCCAAAATCCAACAAGTAATATTATAGGAATGAACAAAGAAGAATATATGTTATATCTTACGAAAAATAATCCACAGTGGGAATTGATAGATTTTTCTAGTGATAGAATAACCATGAGTATAGATAAGAAGCAGTTATGCCCTGAGCACTTTATCATAGGTGTTGAAAATGGATTGATAGCGATACACAAAGTAGATGAAGATGGTAACAAAGTACTCTATAAAATAATTAATAACTCTATAAAACTGCTTAACGAGATAGATCAACAAAAACTTATAGAGGGCATCGTAGTCAATAATGAAGAAGAGATGATAGAAGTATTAGAGAATTTTTCAAGTTAGATTTGTAGATATATAATATACGGATTATAATTGGAAGTTTGTATAAATAAAAAAAACAGACATGTTATAAAAAAGACAGGATTTGATTGTAATGATCAAGTCCTGTCTTTTTGGCATGCTCATTGCGGGTTCAAGCCAACAAGATGAAAGCCATGAGAGGAGTATGATACAACATACAACATAAAAGCATATATGAGTACGATTTCAAACAAACTGAAGGCACAAACTATTCAGGAGAATGAGATTTAAAATATTTATATAGCATATGTTTTTTATAATAGTGTAGCTAAGGATACATTTAAAACACCGACATGGTATTATAATACATATAAGTAAAAAAATAATTCTGCTATAATATGTATCTTTATTAAATACCGCAGTAAAAGTTAATAGACGATGTTGAGCAGTCCATAATACATTTTAATGTGTAAATTATCAATAAGAGGTTATAGGTTGTTATTATTAACCTAAATATATTATAAAGGAGTATATTAAGATGAAAGTATTAAATGTATTTTACTCGGTTTCAGGTAATACAAAGAAAATAGCTCTACAAATTGAAAAGACAGTTAAAGCTCAAGGTCATGAAGTTGATACCATTGAAGTGACTAAAAATACAGACAAAGATACTATAGACTTTTTAAAATATGATTTCGTATTTGTTGGTACAGGTGTCTATGTTTGGTTACCACCTCAAGATGTGGTTGATTTGTGGAAAAATATTCAAATGAAGTATGTGAAAAGTGGAGACATTAAGGTTTATGCACCAAGAAGAGCTAATAAAAAAGCAGTAACATATTGTACATTTGCTGGGCCTCATACTGGAAGAAATGAAGCAATTCCTGTACCTAAATATCTTGGGCAATTACTTGATCATTTGGGATTTGAAGTTATCACCGAATGGTTTTTTGAGGGACAATTTAACAATAAAGATAGTTTCTATGACCAGTTTAACACAAAAGGACGCATGGGTAACATTATAGGAAGACCAAATGAAGATGATTTAAAACGAGTTGATAGTATGGTTAGCGGAATATTGCATGTGTAACGAAAGTAAAAAATACAGAGGACTATGTTGATGGCTTTAATAGCCAACTGAAACAATGTTGGGAGCCACTGTTTTGTATTATATCCTACTTCTTTTGATAATAAGAGAAGTAGGATAGTTAGTTTAGGATTAGTTTGATTTTTTATTCTTATCATTTATATAGATATTTAGATTATAGGTTGTTAAAATTAGTATTTATAATTTAATAACATTTTAATTAATTAGATTCTTTAAATAGTATAATTTATTGATTTATATTAATATAATAGATATAATAGTTTGTGTTCAATTAGAAAATGTTCTTTGTTTTATGCACAAATATAAAGGATTATAGATGAATATAACGAATATATGTTTGTATAGAATATATTAATCCAGAAATATTCATAGAATGTTATTAGTTCTATAAATATTCTGGGTTAAGTAAAACAGAGGAGAGTTTATAGTGATCATTTTAGGAATTGACCCAGGTATAGCAATCATAGGATATGGTGTTATAAAATATGAAAAAAGTAAACATAAAGTACTTGATTATGGAGTTATAACAACTCCAGCAGGAATGAGTACGCCGGATAGATTAAAAATGGCTTACGAAGGTATCGGGTTACTTATAGATAAATACAAACCAGATGCAGTTGCAATTGAAGAGCTGTTTTTTAATAAGAACGTTAAAACAGCAATAACAGTAGGACAAGCACGAGGAGTTCTAATATTGGCTGTAGTAAATAGTGGTATAGACTTATACGAATATACTCCACTTCAAGTTAAACAAGGTGTAGTTGGTTACGGTAGAGCTGATAAAAAGCAGGTTCAAGAGATGGTTAAAATGTTACTTAATCTAAAAGAAATACCAAAGCCAGATGATGCTGCTGATGCGTTAGCTATAGCTATCAGCCATATACATTCATCAAATTTTAAAGATATGTTCAAAATGAAATAGGGGGTAGTCGAATGTTTAGGTATATAATAGGAATTATAGATGAATTAGGAGACAGCTATATAGTCCTAAATAACAATAGTATAGGTTATCTGATATTTTCTTCAAAGAATACATTAGATAAGCTCAAAATCGGCGATGAAGCGAAAATATACACATACATGCATGTCAGAGAAGATGAGATGAGTTTATATGGGTTTAATACAATGAACGAACTCGATTTATATAAGCTATTATTGTCAGTCTCTAAAGTAGGCCCTAAGGTCGGGTTGGCATTATTGTCAGAGTTATCACCAAACGAGTTAAAAAAAGCTATATTAATGGAGGATACAAAACCTCTATCAAGAGCTTCAGGAGTCGGAAGTAAAACAGCAAAGAGAATAATACTTGAATTAAAAGATAAAATTGATAGTGATATACTTACTGGTGAAACATATGAAGAACCTAGTACATCAAATATAAATAATTTTGAAGAAGCTATGATAGCATTACAGACATTAGGATATTCGAAAATAGAGATTAATACAGCATTTAAAAAAATAGATAGTAGCTTAGAAAGAACAGAAGATTTGATTAAATCGGCGTTAAAACAATTAGCAAAAAGATAAAGGGGTAAATTATGGAGAATGAAGATAGAATTATAACCAGTGGCTTTAAATCAGAGGACATTGATATAGAGACAACTCTTAGACCCAAATACTTAAGTGACTATACAGGACAAGATAAGGTCAAGGAGATGCTAAGTATTTTTATTAAAGCAGCAAAGGCAAGAAAAGAACCCTTGGATCACGTATTGTTGTATGGCCCTCCGGGATTAGGAAAGACCACGTTAGCTAGTATTATTTCGAATGAGATGGGAGTAAATCTTAGGATAACTTCTGGACCAGCTATAGAAAGACCTGGTGATTTGGCAGCTATACTTACCAATTTAGGGGATAGTGATGTACTATTTATAGATGAAATACATAGACTTAACAGAAGTGTAGAAGAGATATTGTATCCTGCTATGGAGGATTATGTGCTTGATATAGTTATAGGAAAAGGGCCAAGTGCAAGATCAGTGAGGCTTGATTTAAGCAGATTCACAATGATTGGAGCAACTACAAGGGCGGGATTACTTTCTTCGCCATTAAGAGATAGATTCGGAGTAATATCAAAGCTTAACTACTATAAAATCGAAGATTTACAGAAAATAGTTTCTAGATCAGCAGGGTTACTTAACATTAGTATAACTGAAAAAGGAGCATATGAAATAGCAAGAAGATCAAGAGGTACACCTAGAATTGCCAATAGAATACTAAAGAGAGTAAGAGATTATGCGCAGGTAGTTGAAGATGGTTTTATAGATGAAAAAGTAGCGGATAGTGCTCTTGGTATGTTAGAAATAGATTCCTTAGGACTAGACAATATAGATAGAAAGCTTATGATGACAATAATCAATAATTTTGGCGGAGGGCCAGTCGGTTTAGATACTCTAGCTGCTTCAATAGGAGAAGAAAAAAATACGATAGAAGATGTTTATGAACCTTATTTATTACAAATAGGATTTATTAGTAGAACTCCAAGAGGAAGAATTGTAACACAAAAAGGCTATAAACATTTTAAAATTGAGCGTGACTAAATATGCTTTTAAGGAGAGATTTACTTGAATAAGAGATTTGTTTTTACTTGCCTATTAGTATTTTTGATGGTAACTAGTGTTAGCTATTGTAAAGATATAGATAACAATTATATAAAAGTAGGTTTAAAGAGGGCTACAAATGATAATAATTCTATTAATATAGTCTGTGAAGATATAACTACCGTAGGACAGCTTGATAGTGATGGTAACTTCACAAATATAATTGATAATTTAAATATTAATAATTTTAATGTACAAATCGATAAATATTTACACATTGAAATTAAAAAAGATTTTAGGTCGTATGAAGAGGCAGTTGATTTTGTTAATAGTAACAAAAGAAATGGTATAAACTTATTTATAGTTTATGATGGAAACTTTAAGGTATGGTGTAATAAATTTAATGATATTAGCAATGCAAAAAGTTATGAATCTAAGCTTGATTATATAAATCATAGTAAAAAAGTTGTAAACGGTAGTGGTACAAGAATGATTTTAATAGACAATAATCAAAATATAAGATTTGCATATAATCTAAAGGAAAAATTATATTTAAAAAATACCACTGTAAATAAAATATCAGTAATTGGTGTTACAGGGAAAAAATATAGAGGATATATTTCATTTGGAAATAAAGAGGGATTACTTATACCAATAAATACTTTAAAACTAAATGAATACTTATATGGAGTAGTAGCAAAAGAAATATCAAGTACTTGGCCTATAGAAAGTATAAAAGCACAAGCTGTAGCAGCAAGGAATTATGGCGCTATGTATATAGGAAAAGGTAAAGCGGGAGAATATGATTTAGATGATACACAGAACTCACAATCATATGAAGGATATAGCTTTGAAAAAGCTATAATAAATAAAGCGATAGATGATACAAAGGATGTAGTAATAAAATATAAAGGAGAAATAGTTCCTACTTACTATCATTCAAATAGTGGAGGACATACAGAAGACAGCGAAAATGTATGGGGAGGATATGAAGGATATATAAGAGGAGTAGAAGATGAATTCTCTATAGGTAGCCCGAGTGATACATGGGAGTTAGTACTAAATAAAGAACAAATAAATGAAAAATTGTTAGCAAGTGGCTATGATTTAGGAGCAATAAAAAATATAGAAATAATAGAAGCTTCAAAATATGGAAGAGTACAACAGCTTTTAATAGAAGGATCAAAAGACAAAGCTATATTAATTAAAGGAAAGGCAAGATTAGTATTTGGTACAACCAAGATAAAGAGTGCATGGTTTGAAGTCTCAGGAGGACAGGACTCATATGTATTCGATGTAAACTCAGGTCAAATAACAAAAACTGCAGTAGATAACAAAAAGATATTGAATTCAAAGGGAAATAATGATATTTATATATATGATGGAAATGAAACTATACGCCTTGAAAATGGGAGTGGTAAGTACACATTTACTGGCAAAGGCTACGGTCATGGTATAGGGATGAGTCAATGGGGTAGTAAAGCTATGGCTGAGCAAGGTTATGATTATAAAGCAATTTTAAAGCACTATTATACAGATATAACTATAGTACAAGAGTAAAGGATGATGAAATTGACATTAAAAAGAACAGACTTCTTTTATGAATTACCAGAAGATTTAATAGCACAAGTTCCATTAAAACAACGAGAAAAATCTAAACTTATGGTGTTAGATAAAGAAAGTGGAGATGTAAAACATACAGTCTTTGAAAATATTATAGATTATTTAAACGAGGGAGATTGTCTAGTATTAAATAATACTAGAGTGTTGCCAGCAAGGATATTTGGTAAAAGAAAAGAAACAGGCGGAGCAGTAGAATTCTTACTACTGACAAGATTAGAAGGTGACAAATGGGAAACTTTAGTTAAACCAGGCAGAAAGGCTAAAATAGGAGATATAATAGAGTTTGGAGAAGGTCTGCTAGAAGCTCAGGTAGTGGATATAAAAGAAGACGGTATCAGAATAGTTGAATTTAAGTATGAAGGTATTTTTGAGGAGATACTAGATAAATTAGGAGAGATGCCTTTGCCTCCATATATTAAGGAAAAGTTACAAGATAAAGAACGTTATCAGACAGTGTATTCTAAAAAAGAAGGTTCAGCAGCCGCACCAACGGCAGGTTTGCATTTCACACAGGAACTTATGGATGCTATAAGAAAAAAAGGCGTAAAAATAGTATATATTACTTTACATGTTGGATTAGGAACTTTTAGACCTGTAAAAGAAGATGATCTAAGTGATCACAAGATGCACAGTGAATACTATGAGATAGATCAAGATACAGCAGATATTATAAATATGACCAAACAAAATGGAAATAAAGTTATAGCAGTAGGGACGACTTCTACTAGGACATTAGAATCAGTGTGTGATGATGATGGTCAGGTAGTTTCAAAAAGAGGATGGACAGATATATTTATATATCCGGGATATAAATTTAGAGTTATAGATGCACTGATAACTAATTTTCATTTACCAGAGTCCACGCTAATAATGCTTATAAGTGCACTAACAACTAGAGAAATAATATTAAATGCATATGAGATAGCAGTCAGAGAAAGATACAGATTCTTTAGTTTTGGTGATGCTATGTTAATTATATAAAGACATTAGGAGGAAACATTTATGATAAAATACGAACTAATAAAAGAATGTAGTCAGACGAAAGCAAGACTTGGTAAAATACACACACCACATGGAGTTATTGAGACACCAATATTTATGCCAGTTGGAACAAAAGCGACAGTAAAAACTATGACCCCTGAGGAACTAGAAAAAATAGGTGCTCAAATTATACTTGGAAACACATATCATTTATATCTAAGACCAGGGCATAAGTTGGTAGAAGAAGCAGGGGGACTTCACAAATTCATGAACTGGAACAAACCTATACTTACAGATAGTGGAGGATTTCAAGTATTTTCATTAGGAGATTTGAGAAAAATTACAGAAGAAGGTGTGGAGTTTAGATCTCATATAGATGGTTCAAAACACTTTATAAGTCCTGAAATATCAATAGAGATTCAAAACTCATTAGGTTCTGATATCGCAATGGCATTTGATGAGTGTCCGCCTTATCCAGCAGATAGAGAGTATGTAAAAAAATCTCTAGAGAGAACAACAAGATGGGCTAAAAGGTGTAAGGAAGCACACAAAAAGCAAGACACACAGAGTATATTTGGTATTATACAAGGAGGTATGTATGAGGACCTTAGAGCGCAAAGTGCTAAGGGGATTATAGATTTAGATTTCCCAGGATATGCAGTAGGAGGTTTAAGTGTTGGAGAGCCAGCTGATATCATGTATAGGATATTGGACTTTACAGTGCCTTTAATGCCAAAAGATAAGCCTAGATACCTAATGGGAGTAGGAAGCCCTGATTACTTATTTGAAGCAGTAATAAGAGGTATTGATATGGCAGATTGTGTTTTACCAACACGTATAGCTAGAAATGGTACAGCCCTAACTAGTAGTGGTAAAGTGGTAATAAAAAATGCAAAGTACAAGAAAGATTTTTCGCCACTTGATCATGAATGTGATTGCTATGTATGCAAGAACTATAGCAGAGCTTATATCAGACATCTGTTTAAGTGTGAGGAGATACTAGGAGCTAGACTTACGACATATCATAATCTATATTTCTTACTAAAGCTAATGGAAAACATAAGAACAGCTATAAAGGAAGATAGATTACTAGAATATAAAAATGAGTTTTATAAAAAATATGGATATACAAAATAATTTGTTGTTGTATAGAGGATTTTTTATTGTTATGTTGAATAGTTAATAAGTGATGTATGAAAGGAGGGTAAAGAATATGCAAGGTTTACAAACTTTATTAATCCCTGTTCTTTTTCTGGGAGTGTTATATTTTCTATTAATAAGACCACAAAAGAAAAGAGAAAAAAATATCAGAGCTATGAGAGATGCAATGAAAATTGGTGATGATATAATTACTATAGGTGGGATTTACGGTAAAGTGACAAAGATAAAAGATGATTCTGTAGTAATAGAAGTAGGAGCAGACAAAGTAAAAATGACTGTTACTAAATGGAGTATAGGTAGTGTAGTTAACCAAGATACATTAAAAGAAACAAAATAGTTAAAACCATATAAAAGATTATGAGAGACTAAATTAACTAATTCTTAATTGGTCTCTTTTTTAATTAAGTATATTTATAAATTACAGCTTTTACAAAAAAACAATCAAGTGGTTAAGTCAATAGAGTAATGTGTACCAAATTCACAGAGATAATTTAAAATAACCAATACTGCCGTAACATAAGCAAGCTTATTATTCAATTTACTTCCTGACATAAAATACTTGATATTTAACCTGAATTAATCATGTAAATATAGTTATTAATTTTTCTATGAGTAATTTAGGTATATTATACAGTAATTAAAAAAGCTCTTGATGCATAAATATTGAGTAAAGACTGTAGGAGGTGGAAAAATGAGAAAATCTAGTCCAGACAGATATATTACAATGCTAACAAAAAGCTTAGTTTTATCCTTTCTTATTACACTAGTTTTCTTTGTAATTTATGCGTTAATATTAACCTATAGTAGTTTGTCAGAAAGTACAATACCAGCAGTAAATACTGCTATAATGATAACTTCAGTTTCAGCAGGGTCTATTAGCATGACAAAGAAAGTACATAATAGAGGTTGGCTAAACGGAGGTTTAGTAGGTATACTGTATATGATAGTAATAGTAATATTCAGTAGTCTTTATAACAGAACATTTTGTATGGACAGCTACGTTTTTATAAAGAGTCTTATAGGTTTATTTTCTGGAGTAATTAGTGGAATTATTGGAATTAATCTAAAATAGCACTTTATAAAGAATATATGTTGTGTTATAATTTTTAAGTAAATTATTTTCTAGGGAGGACTTCAAAATGAAGCATATAAAGACTTTAAACACTAAAAATTTAAATAATACAGCTAAAAACGGAGGTTGCGGAGAGTGTCAAACTTCATGTCAATCAGCTTGTAAAACATCTTGTACAGTTGGAAATCAAAGCTGTGAGAATAAAAACTAGAAAGAAAGTAGTGGAAAACCACTGCTTTTTTAAACTTATAATTAACTAATATTAATAGTATTTTATAAATCCATTTAAATTTCTATTGATTATATAAATAATATGCTGTAGAATGGTAAATGGAATTATAATACAGGAGGAAGCAGATGTTAAAGATACACAAATTTGAGCTTAATGAAAAGAAAATAGTCTTAGACATTAATAGTGGAGCTGTCCATATAGTCGATGATATAATTTGGGATGTATTAGATTTATACGATGAAAAAGATATAAAGGAAATCGAGTTAAAGTTGGAGAATAAGTATAGTAGGCAGTCGATAGACGAAGCGCTAAAAGAAGTGCAGTACTTAGTCAAACAAGGTTCGCTCTATTCTGAAAGCCAATACCCAGAAGACTTGGACTACAACAAAAACAATTTGGTCAAAGCAATGTGTTTACATATAGCACATGACTGTAACTTAAGGTGTAGTTATTGTTTTGCTTCACAAGGAGATTATAATAAAGAAGAAAGATTACTAATGCCTTTAGAAGTTGGTAAAAAGGCACTAGAATATCTTGTGCAAAATTCAGGTTCAAGAAGAAATTTAGAAGTTGATTTCTTTGGTGGAGAGCCTTTAATGAATTTTGATGTTGTAAAAGAATTAGTCTATTATGGTAGAGAACTTGAAAAGAAGCATAACAAGAACTTTAGATTTACCATAACTACTAATGCTGTTTTATTGGACAAACCTAAAATGGAGTTTATCAACGAGCATATGAGCAATGTTGTTATGAGTTTAGACGGCAGAAAAGAAATAAATGATGCTATGAGATTAACTGCAAACAATAAAGGAAGTTATGATTTAATAGTCTCTAATATAGCCGAGATGATAAAGCTAAGAGGAGATAAAGACTATTTTGTTAGAGGAACATTTACATCTAAGAATTTGGATTTTACAGAAGATGTCAAACACTTTTATGATTTAGGTTTCAAAAAAACATCTGTTGAACCAGTAGTTACAGACTTAAAACATGATTATGCAATTAAAGAGGAGCACTTGGAAACAATACTAAATGAGTATGAAAAATTATCTAAATTTTATTTAGATGTAAAGAAAAAGGCTGACAATTTTTCTTTTTTCCATTTTAATATAGACTTAAATCAAGGACCATGTATATATAAAAGACTTGCAGGATGTGGAGCAGGATCTGAATATATGGCAGTAACACCAGAAGGAGATTTATATCCATGTCATCAATTTGTTGGCGACTTAGATTTTAGAATGGGAAATGTATTTGAAGGAATAATAAATAATAATATTAGAGATAATTTTAAAAAAGTAAATGTTCTTAATAAAGAAGAGTGCAAAAAGTGTTGGGCTAGGTATTATTGTAGCGGAGGTTGCCATGCTAATGCATATTATTCCAATGGTGATATAATGAATCCTTATAGTGTTGGCTGTGAAATGGAAAGAAAAAGAATAGAGTGTGCTATATCCGTGCAGGCCAATTTAATATAGAGGGGGATATTATGATTATTGAATTTGATGGTAAGACTCCTCAATATGATGATTCATGTTTTATCGCAGAGTGTGCAGTTTTAATAGGGGATGTCAAATTGGGTGAAAATACAAGCATATGGTATAATTGTGTTCTCAGAGGAGATGCAAATAAAATAATAGTAGGCAAGAATACAAATATACAAGATGGAAGTGTGATTCATGCTAGTGAAGACTTAGCAACAATAATTGGAGATAGTGTAACAGTTGGACACAAAGCAATCCTTCATGCTTGCAAAATAGGAAATAATGTATTAGTAGGTATGGGATCAATTATACTAGATGGTTGTGAGATTGAAGATAATGTACTAATAGGTGCAGGAAGTGTTGTTACACCTGATAAAAAAATTGAGGCAGGAAGTTTAGTATTGGGATCACCAGCAAAAGTAGTTAGAAAACTAACAAAAGAAGAGATATCTCAACTAGAAGCATCTGCTAAAGACTATGTAAATTATGCTAAAAAACACAAAAAATAGTTATAACACTTAAGGAGGAGGAAAAATGAATAAAAGGAATTTAGTAATACTTCTATTGTTATTAGCAGTAGTTGGAGTATTATCATATAGTTCTATTTATGGTTTAAATGTAGGAGATTATGGTTTAAAACCAGTTAAAGATGAAATGAAACTAGGCCTTGACTTAGAAGGTGGAGTATTCGTAGTATTAGAAGCACAAACAGATTTAAAAGGTGAAACACTAAAAACTAAAATGCAAGAAGCTAAAACAATAATATCACAAAGAGTTGATGGTCTTGGAGTTACACAACCAGAGATAGTTCTAGAAGGTACTAATAGAATTAGAATAGAACTTCCAGGAATAAAAAATACTAAAGATGCTTTAACTATGATAGGTAAAACAGCAAAGCTTGAGTTTAAAGATCCTGATGGAAAAGTAATATTAACAGGTGAAAATGTTAGTAAATCAAACTATGGATTAGACAGAAATAGAAGACCATCAGTAGATTTAGAGTTTGATAAAGAGGGTGCAAAAAAGTTTAAAGATGCAACAGCTGCTTTAAGTAAAAAAGCAACAGCAGAGGAGAGAACAATCCCAATAATTTTAGATGGTAAAGTTATATCATCTCCAGTATTACAACCGGGGTTAATAATATCAGATGGTAAAGCTCAAATAACAGGTAACTTTACACAAGAAACAGCTACAAACTTAGCAACATTGATTAGAGCAGGTGCATTACCTTTAGAAATGAAAGAAGTAGAGTCATCAATAATAGGGCCTACATTAGGTTTAGAATCATTAGATAAAAGTATATATGCAGCTGGTATAGGTTTAGCATGTATTTTCGTTTTCATGATAATAATGTATAAAATACCTGGATTAATTGCTGATATAGCTTTAACTATATTCATTTTGATAGTACTAGGCTCAATGATAGTAATGAAAGCATCTTTAACATTACCGGGTATAGCAGGTTTAATACTGTCTATAGGTATGGCTGTAGATGCAAATGTAGTAATATTTGAAAGAATAAAAGAAGAACTAAGAGCTGGAAAAACTATACGTACAGCTGTAGATGCAGGATTTAAAAGAGCACTTACAACGGTAATGGACTCAAATATAACAACTCTAATAGCAGGTATAGTGTTGTTCTATTTTGGTACAGGGCCGATAAAAGGATTTGCCGTTACATTAGTAATAGGTATAGTTGCATCATTGTTTACAGCAGTATTTATAACTAAGTTTTTACTTAAAATTATAATAAGTTTAAATATTACTAAAAACAACAAGTTATACGGAGCATAGGAGGGAGAAAAGTGAATATAATTAAGAGAAGAAATATATTTTTCGCATTATCTGGCCTGCTAATAATTGTAGGACTAGTGGTGTTCTTCACAAGCGGATTAAATTTAGCGATAGATTTTACTGGTGGAACATTAATGCAAATAGAATTAGATAAAACAATAGAAGTTCCTGAAATAAGACAGATAACAGATGGATTTGATAAAAGTGCTGAGATAATACATGCAGGTGATAACAAGAGTCAAATAATAATAAAAACAAAAGAAGATTTAAACAATGAAAAGAGACAAAGTGTATTTAATCAGTTTAAAGAAAAATATAAACTAAAAGATGAAGCTTTCTTACAATCAAGAAAAATTGGACCATCTATAGGAGAAGAAATAAAGAGAAGAGCAGTATTGTCAGTAGTAGCAGCTACAATAGGAATGTTAATCTATATAACAATTAGATTCCAGTTCTTATATGGATTATCAGCAGTAATTGCGTTGCTACATGATGTATTGATAGCAATAGCGTTCTATGCGGTATTTAAAGTTCCAGTAAATAGCTCATTTGTTGCAGCGATACTTACAATAGTTGGTTACTCAATAAATGACACAATAGTAGTATTTGATAGAATAAGAGAGAACCTAGGTAAGATGAGAAAAGAAAGCTATGATGATATAATAAACACAAGTATATCTCAAACTATAGTTAGATCAATAAATACATCCTTTACAACACTTATAGCAATATCTTCACTATATATATTTGGTGTTGAAGCAGTAAAAGATTTTGCATTACCACTAATCATAGGTATTGTAGTAGGAACATATTCATCAATATTTATAGCAAGCCCAATATGGTATATCTTTAAAAAAGGTGGACATAGTAAAACTAAAAGAGCATAAATTATAATAAATAAAAGGGACATCTCATTATTTTTGAGATGTCTCTTTTAAAATTGAAGGCAAATTTAAGAATCTTTTTATTAGAGGAAAAAATCAATATTGGTCGAATAATATAAATATATCTGAAATAATTTTGTAAATTCAGATAAAAAATAACACATACATAAATAAAGAGGTGGTTGAATGCAAGCTGGTTTTATAGGTTCGTTGATATTTGCTATATTAATTACAATATTTGCACTGCAAAACGCAACTGCAGTAGATGTAAAAATATTATTTACAACAGTCACAATGTCACAAGCGCTAGTAATACTAGTATCAGCTAGTTTAGGAGCAATCGTAGTTGCAATATTTGGATTGATAAGAGAGTATAAGGCTAATAACAAAATGAAAGAACTTAATAATAATATTAGCGAATTTGAAACTAAAATTAAGCAATATGAGTTAAAAATAAGCGAACTTGAAAGTAAATCTGAAAGTAAAGAAGATACAAACAAAAAACAAAATGTTGAGGAAAAAAAAGACACAATAGGAGAGTCATTAGGAATATTAGCTAAAAAAAATGATGATGAAAATATTAATAGAGGATATGAAAGATTGTAAATATAAATAACACCCCTCATAGTAGACAATTAAAACAGTTTGATTAGTTTGCTATAAGGGGTGTTTTATTATTTCAAGAAAAATCCTGATACATAGTAATGAAGTGAGTTTGCTTTTTTATTATAAATATCAACTCTCTTTGATAGACTGAAATTTGACCCTTCAATTCCATACACGTACAAATACTTACCATCAGTAGAAAACATCTTATTACCAGATATAATTATTTGTGCAAGGTTATGATTAAAAGTTACTAGTTTATGAGATTTAGATTTCTTATCATATATAGTTAGCTTATTACCAATACCTTGGACAACATTAAAGTGTGAAATATAAAGATTGCCTTGAGTCTGTATAATCTGAAAAGGATAAATTTCCTTGAGTGGTATACTATTTATAGCATATGTTTTTAGATTTAAGATACTAAGGAGATTAGAAGGTACTTCTTTTTCTGAGGTTTTGTTGTATTTCATTGAATTAGTAAAATACATAGAAGTATTATCAAAAACCGCGCCTAATTGGTCATGGCCAAATCTTGACATCTTGATATTTTTAATAATAGATAGGTCATTAGTGTTTATTATAAATAGTTTTGATTCAATACCGTTATCAGGTGTATTTCTAAAGCCAAATGCATATAGTTTTTCATCATTAACAGCTAATTTTCCTATAAACATATTTTTAATAGTTAGAGTAGTTAAATTTTGATTTGTTCGATTATATCTGCTAATTATTGAATTTGAATTTAACGTATTTACCGTATATATAAAATCATTGTCAACGCAAAAACTATTCATATTTGATTGCTCAATGTTATGAGTTATGTGTTTACCGTTAACCAGATTAAATTCTAGTACAACGGTCAACTCTTTTATATTACCGATTCCTTTTGGTATAACAAACATAGAGTTTTCATGAATCTGTGGTAAATCAAAATACGAAGACATTGAGCCGTATTCGAGGTTTATAGAGTTTACCTCACTATAGTTATTATCATATAGACTAATAGTGCTTTCGTTGTCTTGAGATGTTGTTTGTATTACACCAACGACGAAATTTGAATTAAATCTATCAGTTTTAAAATGATAAAATACTAATATTACTAACAAAATTAATGTTATAGCTAAAAGCTTATTTTTTATGATTATTTTATTGCTCATAGATAGTATAAGTTTTGTTTGTATTTATAAGCTCAACTGGATGAATTGCAGTCAAATATGAAGCAGTATCAAGATCCAAATCAAATAAATCTTTATAAGCAGCATATACTAATTGAGAGCAATAGAACTTATCACGAGTCCGTTTGTTAAGGAAATTAAAGTTATAAGGTTTGCCTATCTGTTGATAGCACCAATTAGCTGCCTGAGCATCCTCGGAATCATTAGTGTCATATGGAGTAACACCATAGCACGTTTTTCTTGTTACATTCCAATCATTTCTTCCAGTGGAGACACCGCTACTATGAGATTCAACAACGGTAGAAGTAGACCATATAATAGCAGCATGTCCAAGTTTTATTAAACCTTTATACTTATCCTTAGTTACAAGAATAACACCTTTTCTAGTGGGATAGTTACCAAAAGATTTAGTAGATGCACTACAAGCAAAATCATTTAGGTTTTTATGGTCAGCACGAACAGTGGTGGCATCAGCTTTTTCCCAATCTTTTAATAACTCATTTTCATTAAATGTAAATTGATCATTTGCTAAAACAGGTACACATAAAGATAAAACTACTAATAATACTAATAAAAATTTGAATAATTTCATTTAAATTCCTCCTTTAAAAATAATAATAATTGCTAGAAAAATTGCCTCCTTTCTTAAATATTCTATATATATAGATAAACGAATATTTGTTTTTGTTCCAAAAATGTAAAAAAATTATTAAATTATTTTAATAATTTGGAAATTAATAGTGTATTGACAAATCACTAAGTATAGTGTTATATTGATTATATTGTACATGTTTAATATACACAATTTTAAATCAATAAGATTGCACTTTACTGAAAAATATTTTCTTACAACAAATTGAGTATAAAAAATAATCAAATTAGGAGGAATAGTATGAATAATTTAACATTAAGTGAAAAATTCACATTACTTGCAATGAATGAAAAACGTAAAATCAATTATTTTTTAGGATTACAAAATGGAATATACGTGAGCTCTTTATTAGAGCTATTCATGGAAAAAATTGTCATAAATTATGATTCAGTAAAGATTGCATCTGTGTTACCTGCAACGCATAGTGAAGTCAGATCAATGTATGAATTTATACAAGAAAACGAAAATGAGCGTCTTGATAAAATAATGAAGAGATTTGTTGGTCCGTTTCGTTCACAATCTCGTAAAAAATTAAAATCTGATGTTATAGACTCAGTAAATAAAAAAGTTTTTGATAGCGATAATTCAAATGAACATGATGATATTGTTAAAGAAATAATTGAGAATATTCATAAACAGTTTTCTAAAACTAATGATGTGGAGTCGGTTGTTCTTGCAAAGCTATTAATTGAATTTAAAATAGCTAAACGATATTTTGATAAAGATAAACGTAAAGAACTCAAATCTCTACTCAAAAATGAAAGTACATTCAGTAGTGAGATAAAAGAAATAATGAAAGTGATAGACTCATTAGCGGTTGTAGGTGCACTAGCAGGTGCAGGAGTAGTATAATTATTACTATTGGAGATATATTGGTTTTAAAGGTTATAATTTGACTAAAAAGAATTTTATTAAAGCTAGTGGAACTGGTAAATTGACAACTTCTAAAGGTAATAATGAACTTAATAAATTATGACAATGGTTTAATTAAAATATTTGGGAAAGATAGTATTATAGATAAAAAGAAGATTTAGATTCCAAATATCACTAGAATTGCACTAAAGATAGGAGGCTGAGATGCTTAAAATCGAGAATCTTTGTAAAAAATACGATAATTTCCAGCTCAAAAATGTTTCATTTGAAGTACCAACTGGCTATATTGTTGGCTTTATAGGTAAAAATGGTGCTGGCAAATCTACAACAATAAAATCAATGCTTAATATAGTTCACCCCGATAGCGGGAGTGTTACTGTATTTGGTAAAGATTATTTTAAAAACGAACTTCAATTAAAACAGCAAATTGGATTATCAATGGGAGGTTTTGATTATTATCGCAGTAAAAAGATAAAAACTCTCACAGAAGTTTATAGACGATTTTTTGAAGAATGGGATGAAGAACAGTATAGGAAGTTAATGGCATATTTTAAACTCAATGAAGATCTTAAAATCAAGGAACTTTCCGAAGGTATGCGTTCTAAATATGCTACTACGCTTGCACTTTCTCATAATGCAAAATTGTTGATTTTTGATGAGCCAACAAGTGGTCTTGACCCAATTGCACGTAACGAATTGCTTGAGTTATTTCAGTCTGTAATTGAAAATGGCGACAAAAGTATTTTATTTTCTACACAAATTACATCAGATTTAGATAGATGTGCGGATTATATTGTATTTATTCGTGATGGAGAAATAATTGCAAATATGACGAAGGATGATTTGATTGACAGTCACAGAGTTATTGGAGGGAGCAATAGCCAACTTACAGATGAACTCAGAGCAAAAATGATAGGTGTGCAAAAAAATGCATTTGGATTTAATGGAATGATTCTCACAGAGAATATCCCATCAAATATTAATCTAAAGCAATCAACTCCAAATATTGAAGATATCATACTATACTATAATCTGGAGGATGATCATGAAAAATTTGATTTATAAAGAACTAAAACTTACTATTTCACCGGTTTTATATTTATTCACTGCTTTGACATTGTTTATGTTTATCCCAAGTTTTCCGCCTATTTCAAATATGGCTTATTCTTTAATAGGTCTTATCACTATTTTAAATGTAGCAATAGGTGAGCGTGATTTTGAATTTACAGCTCTTTTGCCAGTGCCACGTAGATACATTGTTGCAAGTAAATGCTTTGATTTGATATATTCACAATTTATACAGCTTTTAACTTCAATACCATGCTCCATTTTGCTAGTATGTGTGATTGCACCAAATGGAAATGCTCTTGGACAAAACACAAATATTTTCTTTTTCGGGATGGTTTTTATTAACTACGCAATATTCAACCTTATCTTTTTACCATGGTTTTTTAAAACTGCCGAAAAAGTTAATAAACCACTATTAACAGGGTTAGGGGCATTTTTAGTAATGTCGATACTATATACTGTAATAATTAAAATATTTCCCATACTTAACGGTATAAGTGCAACAGGAGCAAAACTAAGAGTTATAATACTTATCATAGCGATAGCCATCTATTTGGGAATAACGTACCTAGCATATAGATTAGCACTTAATAATTTTAAAAAAGTGAGTCTGTAGTATGGATGTATCCATATTAATGTCAGCTGACAAACCTATATATGAGCAAATTTACGAGCAAATAGTCGCACAGATATTAAACGGAACAATGGAGCCAAATTACCGACTTCCTCCAATTAGAAAGATTGCTAAAGAGCTTGGAGTAAGTGTTATAACAATTAAAAAAGCATGGGAAATGCTTGAACAGAGAGGTTTTATTTATACAGTGGTTGGTAGGGGATGTTTTGTGGCAGAAAATATATCACATGAACTAGAAGATAAAAAAATAGCTCTTGCAAAGGAAAAACTCAAAAAAAATCTTAATTACTATCGTGAGCTTGGTATTTCTGTTGATAAGTTATGTGAGTATATCAGGGAGTTATATTGAAAAATATTAAACTCAATAAGAATCACTAAGAAAAGACAAAAGCTCCTTCTCAATAGATTCTTACCATTTACACAGGTAAAAGAAATAATTACTTTGATAATGCAAAGAGAAGAAGCTTAAGTCATATCTAAAAATAGCAAAGATTAATTTATTAAGATAATGGTATAAAACAAAAATTTTCAAAAAACAATATGTCGATGTCATTAAAAAGGCATCTGCTTGATTGGAAGGTCTATTTTATAATGAAAGGAAAGATAAGTATGTCAACAAATAAGTTGTTATCAGCAAATCTTTTAAAAGCAGGTCTAATAGGATTACTAGTCATAGTAATAAAACTTATTCCATTAGAAACGATTTGTGGAATAAATGCAACGACAGGAGAAGTCGGTACAATGCCTAAATTTTATTTTATTCCAATGTTTTTGATCTATGGGGTTATAGCGTTAGAACTTGCTAATATCAAAAGCAATTTAAACATAGGTAAAAAAGGTGCGTTTATCATAATATTTATGTTCTTTTTCGTCATTGATATCTTATTATCAAAATTAGAAGGAAACTTTTTTATAGAGGATTATCCACTTCTATTTAATATCGGTTCTGGATTTTTAGAAAACATATTGATTACAATAGGTATTTTCTATCTATGGAAACAAGAAGATGTTATAAGCAGTGCAAAAGAGAAAGTAAATAATTATTTTAGATCAAGATCACTATTTAGTTGGGTGTGGAGAGTTATAGTAGTTCTTATCTTATCTTTTATAATTTATATGATTATTGGAGCAATGGCGTATCCACTAACAGGCCCGTACATGGAAAAGTTAATTAAAATACCTACTATGTTTGAAAACTTCTTAATTCAAATATTTAGAGGTGTTGCATATCTATTTGTGACAGTACCAATAATAGTTTTTTGGAAGAAAAGCTTAAAGTCGCTTTTACTAAATTTAATTTTTATAAATATATTACTTTATCCAGTTTTAGGTTATGCCTTTGCTTATTTTTTTCCTCCAATGTTCAGATTAATTGATGGAATAGTCTTATCATTACACATGACTGCATTTAGCTGGCTACAAATCAAATTTTTAAAAAAAGGGAACAGTTTCTAATATATAAGTTTTATTTAAGATTTTGTATGTGATAGGATAAAATAAATTATGAAAGATAAATAGAATAAATACAAAAGAGAGAAACATCTGTTGTTTTTATAAAAAAATAGTAGTGTTTTTCTTTTTTTTATAGCCAAAAACCAAACTTTAGTTATAACTGTATTTTACAAGAAATATAAATTTCAGTAAAACATGTTTAACTAGAATTATGAGGAAAAACGTTATAAAAACAATAATAACATTTGAATGAATATAGAATATAAGATATAATTATTATGTGATTTTTAAAGGATAATAGGTGAAGAAATGAATCCATTTTTTATAAACAACAATAAATGTAATGAAGAGCTAGTAAATAAAATTAGCAAGGAATTTGGAATATCTAAGTTAGTTTCTACGGTATTGGTTAAAAGAGGATTAACTGATTTAGAAGATTGCAAGCAGTTTTTGTATGCAAAAATAGAAGATTTGTATGATCCATATTTGCTGAGTGATATGGATAAGGCAGTTGATAGAATAATAAAAGCAATAAAGAATCAAGAAAACATATGGATATATGGAGATTATGATGTTGATGGAGTAACAAGTACATCACTACTAAAAATATATTTACAAGAGTGTGGTGTAGATGCAAATTATTACATACCAAATAGGTTTACAGAAGGATACGGTATAAATAATGAGGCTTTAGATACAATAAAAAAAAGCCAAGGAGATTTAGTCATAAGCGTTGATTGTGGGATAACATCAGTTCTGCAGGCTGAATATTGTAAACAATTAGGTATGGATATAATAATTACAGATCACCATGAATGCCAAGAAGAACTACCTAATTGTATAGCAGTTATCAATCCGAAAAAGACAAACTGTACATATCCATGTAAATATCTTGCAGGAGTAGGGATAGCATTTAAGCTTGTGCAATCATTAGCTATTAAAATGGGGATAGATATAGATTATAAAAAATATCTACCTATAGTTGCATTCGGCACAATAGCAGACATAGTTCCATTAAGAGATGAAAATAGAATCATAGTAAAATACGGTCTGCAAATGATAAATGAGTCACAGAATAAAGGGCTTAGAGAGCTAATAAAAGTATGCGGATTAGAAAACAAGAAAATAACTAGTGGACATATAGGATATATGCTTGCACCTAGGATAAACGCTTGTGGAAGATTAGACTCTGCTTCATATGGTGTAGAACTATTTACATGTGATGACGATGATAAAGCTAAAAAGATTGCAAAGTTACTAAATGATGAAAATATGAAAAGACAAGATATAGAAGCTGATATTTTAAAGAGGGCAAATGAAATAATAGACGAAAAACACAATTTAGACAATGAAAAGGTACTAGTAATTGACTCAGAAAATTGGAATCATGGAGTTATAGGTATAGTTAGCTCTAGAATAACAGAAAAATACTATAGGCCATCAGTGATGCTATCAGTAGAAGGTGAAGAAGCTAGAGGCTCAGCGAGAAGTATAAAAAACTTTGATATGTTCTTGAATCTTAGTAAATGCAAGAATCTATTCATAAAGTTTGGAGGACACGAGCAAGCAGCAGGTTTGTCAATAAAAAAGGAAAATATAGCTGAGTTTAGAAGGTGTATAAATGAAATAGCAAATGAAGTATTGGTTGCTGAAGATTTAACTCCAGAGGTTAGAGTAGATAAAGAGTTAGAATATACTGAGATAAATATAGAAAACATAAATCAATTAAGTCTTTTAGAGCCTTTTGGTATGGGTAATTCTAGTCCGATATTTATGTCTAAAAACGTTAAGATATCATATATAAAAGCAATAGGAAAAGAAGGAAAACATCTAAAGTTATCGCTAGACTTTAATGGAAATTTAATCGATGCAGTATACTTTAACAGAGGACATTTATTAGATGAACTCAGTAATAGGTCAAGCATAGATATCATATACACAATGGATATAAATAGTTATAATGGTGTAGAGAGAACACAGCTTATGATAAAGTATATAGCCTCTACTAATGAAATAATAAATAAATTAAACAACAACTATATTTCTTCTTTTAACCAGTGTTTAATCAATCAACAGCTTATAAAAGAAGACTACACTAATCTTTATCAAACTATAGCTACAAATGAGATCATAGAGCTTCTAAAAGATGAAATACCTACAGTAATAATAACTAATAACTATTTTAGTGCAAAAGCTATTTTAGAAGATATGAGTTATCAGGGTAGAGATTTATATAAAAAGACAGATATACAATATGCAGTAATAAACAATATGAAGAAAGAAAATGCAATATTAATTAACCCAGTGTTTGAGAAAACTATATTTGATAAATTTGATAGAGTTATATTATTTGACGATAATTACAATATAAAATATAAAGATATAGTAGAGAGTAGTAAAATACTAATAGTAGAGCAAGAAGAAAAGTACAAAATAAATGTTCTATTTAATAAAATAACTCCATCTATAGAAGAAATGAGGATTATATACAAATATCTACTTGTCAACAAACAAAAAAAGAAATACAATATAAATTGTGTGACTAAAGAAATAGAAACCAAGTTTAGTTTAAAGATAAATAAATTCAAATTTGAACTAAGTATGTATATATTTGAGGATTGTAACATTATTGATTTACAAAGAGATAAAGAGTGTTTCAGTATAAAGCTCAAACCAGCAAGTAAAATAGATATCTTATCAAATAGATTATATCAGAATTACAAAGCAATAAAAGAAATAAATACTAAAATACTGAGTACGTAGTAATTGGCTCGAATGAAATAATTTAGTAACGTTTTCGAGTAATAAATATATGGTTCAACAGTTCATAAGGAGGTATACAATGGATTTAAAGAAAAAAATAAGAGATTTGAAAGACTACCCAAGAGAAGGAGTGATATTTAGAGATATAACTCCGTTATTGGCAGATAAAGACGCATTTAAATATGCTATAAATGAAATGGCTAATCTATTACAAGACAAAGATTTTGAGTTAATAATTGGCCCAGAGGCAAGAGGATTTATTGTCGGAACACCACTATCATATGAATTAAATAAAGGTTTTATACCTGTTAGGAAGCCTAACAAATTGCCTTATAAGACTATTAAATGTGAATATGAACTAGAATATGGAACAGATATTCTTGAAATGCACGAAGATGCTATTAAACCTGGACAAAAGGTAGTTATAGTAGATGACTTATTAGCCACTGGAGGGACAACTCGCTCTATAATAGAGATGATTGAAAAACTTGGTGGTGAGATAGTAGCAATAGTATATCTTATAGAACTTGAGTTCCTAAACGGAAGAGATAAACTAAAAGGATATGAAGTAAAATCAGTAATTAAATATTAGGATTTTTAACTATGTACTAGGATTAAAAAATATATTTGAACAATTAAGATTGATAACTATGGCAGACTGTAGTAGGAGTTCAAAGCGTGCCAAAATTGAGTAATAGAGCTTACTTAAAGGGAAGTGAGCAACTCAAATTATAGGGTAACGTATAAATTGGGCTTTTGTCTACAGTCTTAATGCATATTGTGCATTTTTGTTTTTTATAATATAATATTAAATTATAAACTTTTATAAAATATAATACTAATATAATTATTAAGTACGTAGATAATAATACCTATACGTATTATTTTGCATTATAAAATAAAAGATGGTGAGCTTATGTTTTTAGAAAAAATGATGGCAAAAATAGGAACATATATAAATCAGCAAGATAAGGATAGAATTGTGAGAGCTTACGAGTTTGCTAAAGTTGCTCATGAAGGACAACTTAGAAATTCAGGAGAACAGTTTTTCATACATCCTTGTGAGGTAGCACTCATATTAGCTGATATAAATATGGATGTGGATACAATAATAGCAGGACTATTACATGATGTTATAGAGGATACAGATTTTACTTATGAAGACGTAGCAAAAAATTTTGGTGAAGAAATAGCAGGATTAGTAGATGGAGTTACAAAACTTACAAAAATAGAGTATAGAACCAAAGCAGAAAGAGTCGCAGAAAATATGAGGAAAATGGTTATAGCTATGTCAAAGGACATAAGAGTTATAATCATAAAATTGTCAGACAGATTGCATAATATGAGAACACTTGAATATATGTCAGACGAAAAGAAAAAAGAAAAAGCATTAGAAACATTGGAGATATACGCACCAATAGCGAATAGACTAGGTATATTCACGATGAAATGGGAGCTAGAAGATTTGTCACTAAGATTTATAGACCCTGAAGGATACTATGAATTAGTAGAGAAAGTTTCTAAAAAAAGGAAAGAAAGAGAAGAATATATAAATTTAGTTACAAACAAATTACAAAAAGCACTCGATGAGGTCAATATAGAGCATGAAATAAGTGGTAGACCAAAGCATTTCTATAGTATATATAAAAAGATGGTGTATCAAAACAAGACATTTGATGAAATATTTGATTTAACTGCCGTTAGAGTAGTAGTTGATACAGTCAAGGAATGTTATGGTGTATTAGGAATAGTTCATACGTTGTGGAAGCCAATCCCACGCAGATTCAAAGACTATATAGCAATGCCTAAACCAAATATGTACCAATCACTTCATACTACAGTAATAGGTCCAAAAGGAGAAATATTTGAGATTCAGATAAGGACTATAGACATGCATAGAACAGCAGAGTTTGGTATAGCTGCACACTGGAAGTATAAAGAAGGTAAAGCAAAGAGTGATGATTTTGATAGCAAACTATCATGGTTAAGGCAAATGCTAGAATGGCAAAAGGATATGAACGATCCTGTTGAATTTATGGAATCTCTAAAAATTGACCTTTTTACAAACGAAGTATTTGTATTTACACCAAAGGGAGACGTAATAAGTTTACCAGCAGGTTCAACACCTATAGATTTTGCTTATAGAGTGCATACCGCTGTAGGTAATAAATGTGTAGGAGCAAAAGTCAATGGTCGTATAGTTCCAATAGACTATAAGTTAAAAACAGGTAACATAGTGTCAATACTAACATCAGCTAATAGTAATGGTCCAAGTAGAGACTGGCTAAAGATAGTTAAAAGTTCACAAGCAAAAAGTCGTATAAGACAATGGTTCAAAAAAGAAGGCAGAGATCAAAATATAAATGATGGTAAAGATAGCTTAGAAAAAGAAGTAAAAAAACAAGGTTACAAACTAACAGAGATATTAAAAGACGATTGGCTCAGAAAAATTACTAGAAAATTTAGTCTAAATGAGATAAATGATTTATATGCAGAACTAGGTTATGGAAGTATAACAGTAAAGCAAGTAATGGGTAAATTAAAAGAATTCCATAATGAATATTATAAAAATAAAAAAGAAGAAGAACTGCCAATCAAAAACAATAAAAATAAAAAGAATGCAGAGCCTACTCAAGGTATAGTAATAAAAGGAATTGATAATGTAAAGGTCAGATTTGCAAAATGCTGTAACCCAGTTCCTGGAGATGATATAGTGGGATATATTACAAGGGGAAGAGGTGTATCTGTACACAGACAAGACTGTCCGAATTTAAATGACTTAAGCAAAGAAACTAGATTTATAGATGTGGAGTGGGCATCAGATAAGAAAGTAAGCTATCAAGCCGAAATACAAATAAAAGCAACAGATAGACCGGGATTACTTTCTCAAATAACACAGCTAATAACAGATACTAATTTATTCGTATCATCACTAAATGCACGTACTAGTAAGGATAAGCTAGCGATGATAAATATGATATTAGAGATAAAGAATGTAGAGCAACTAAATAACCTTATGCGAAAAATCAAAAATATGCAAGGAGTAATAGACGTATATAGAGTTGTAACATAGGAGGATTTAAACCAATGAGAGCAGTAGTGCAAAGAGTAAGTAAAGCTAAAGTTACAGTAGATAATGAAGTAACAGGAAGTATAAATAAGGGGCTTATGGTACTATTGGGTGTTGAGGAAGAAGACGAAGACAAAGATACCAAATATTTAGTAGATAAAGTTGTTAATCTCAGGATATTTGAAGATGAAAAAGAAAAAATGAACAAATCACTGTTGGATATAGATGGAGAAATACTAGTAGTTTCGCAATTTACACTTTTAGGAGACTGTAGAAAAGGAAGAAGACCAAACTTCATGCAAGCAGCAAAACCAGACAAAGCAAATAGAATGTATGAAGATTTCATAAAGCACTGCAAAGAATACGGATTAAAAACAGAGGTAGGAGAGTTCGGGGCAGATATGAAGGTTGATTTGACAAATGATGGACCTGTCACAATACTGGTAGATAGCCATAAAGTGTTTTAATGACCTTATGCAAAGGTAGGATATAAAAATGAAAATCGGAAAATTTGCTCAGACTAATAATGTAAGCAAAGATACCATAAGGCACTATATGGACTTAGAACTAATTATACCACAAAAAAAAGGTGCAATATATGATTTTGATAAGCAGTGCCAAAAGAATCTTAAAGAAGTCCTGTATCTCAAAGATATGGGTTTTTCACTGCAAAGCATTAAAAAGATATTAAACTATAATTCTCTTGCAAATCTAACGCCATATGAACAAGATGAGTATTATTTGATTTTATTTCGAGACAGATTAAAACAAATAGAAATAGAAATAGATTTACTTACAACTCAAAAATCTAAATTAGAAACAAAAATAAACGAGATGGCAAATACGCAGGATGAAGAAAGAACAAAAAAAGGAATAGATATTGATTTAATAAAATTGTTCCACTGCACTAAATGTCAAAGCCCTTTGTGCCTAGAAGAAGGTACAGTATCAAATAATCAAGTTATAAATGGAGTGCTGACATGTAGCTGTGGAGAAAGATATACAATACAAGATGGTATATTTATAGTAAGAGACTATAAAAGACAAGAGCCAGTAGAGTATGATTACAAGTACTTATCAGAATA
Source organism: Clostridiaceae bacterium M8S5 (assembly GCA_029227815.1). GTDB lineage: Bacteria > Bacillota > Clostridia > Tissierellales > MCWD3 > Abyssisolibacter. The sequence continues at coordinate 1,665,300 of CP118523.1, forward strand.
CATGCATGTAACAGATTCAACATTTGTTAATAGTTTATTCAAAACTATTCAGTGGGCTAAAAATATGACACATACAAAAGATTTTAATAACAAGATAGTTATGGAACTAGGTTCAGGTATTGGTTTCACATTAAGAAATATGATAAATATACTTTCAGATGATACAGTGTACATAGCAGTTGACAATGATATTAATAGGCACAGATTTTTAAAACAATTAATAGAAAAAACAGGTGTAAATAAAAAGGTAATATACATGTGTGCAGATTTCTTAGAGATACCGATAAAAAATAAAACAGTAGACACATTGCTAGATTATACAGGTACTACTAATTATTCATTTGATCATAGTGAATTTCTCTTAAAAGAAATCAATCATTATATTAAAGATACAGCGTCACTTTACTATTCATTTATAGTATTTAGAGATTTTGCAAAAGATAGTCGTATATCACGGAACGTTAGAGAAAATTTTATATACACACATATAAAACAAAATATAGCCTCATTAGGCTATGAAGTTACTGACGAAAAGATATCAGACACAATTGAAAAAGGTGGTAAATACGAAGATTTCTTCGTTGATGGAGAGAAAATAAACGTGATTTTAGGTAGTGCAAAGAGATAGGTTAACCTCATTTCAGACTGTAGAAAAAAGCCCAATTGCTACGCCCGTGTTAAAATTTCCGTTGCTCACTTACCTCTAAGTAAGCTGTGCTACTCAATTTTAACACGCCTAGAAATTGAACTTTTACTAAAGTCTGCTAGATTGATGACTTTGTCATCAATCTAAGATGGGGTTAACCCCATCTTTTTTTATTTTTTGCCATAATCAAGGCATAAATTCCTTATTGATATAGGGTTAAGGCTATTTATTATAATAGTATTACACAGACAATAAGGAGGAATAAACATGCATATTTCAAAAACTAATCAATACTACAAAAAAAGGTCCTCAGAACAAAATTTCTTTTTATTCGTAGTAGGAAGTTTTATTTCATCATTTGGAACAGAGATATATACTTACGCAATAAGCCTTTATGTTCTTAGATTAACAGGGTCGGGTTTAAGCTATGCTTCCACTTACATAAGTAAGATTATACCTGTGATATTATTTAATCCTATAGGAGGTGTTTTAGCAGATAAGCTAGATAAAAAGAAGTTGATAGTTATTATGGATACATGTAATGGACTGCTTTTTATAACATTAAGTGTGATTGCAATTAAAACTAGATTAACATTACCAATAATATTGGTTAGCATTTTTATATCGTCAACACTGACTACTATTTTTAATATCAGTATAGAATCTGCAAAACCAAACATAGTATCAAAAGACAAACTTTTATCAATTAATTCAGCAAGCAGAATTATAAGTTCAAGTTCCATTATATTAGGACCAGTACTAGGAGGACTCGTTTTTGCATTTATTAAAATTGAATTTTTTATGATTGTAAATGGTGTATCATTTATAATATCAGCTATTATTGAACTTGCTATAGTATTTAAGAGTAGCAAACAAATTAGTAATGATTTAAATATTATAGAAGATATAAAAGAAGGTTTAAATTATATCTACAGCAATAAAGGTATAATAAATCTTTTTATGCTATTTATAATATTGAACTTCTCTCTTACTTTTGGTATATCGATCCCGATGCCTTATATAGTAGATCAAGTATTAGAATTAGGGTCAAAAACATTGGGGATTATTCAAAGTGGTTTTCCAATAGGTATGATTGTAGGCTCTTTTATGATTAAAAAACTATTAAAAGAAAATAATTATACTAAAGTGCTAGTGATAACATCGTTGTTGATAGCAGTAGGTATGATTATATTTGGCTTACCGTTGCTTAGAAGAAATTTGTTCTCAGATATGTTTTATATATCTTTCATTTGGATAATACTATTTTTATTAGGAGGCAGTGTTGCGTGTATAGACATACCGTATTTTTATTTATTGCAAAAACGTATACCAGAGTATATAAGAGGGAGAGTTATAAGTACTGGAATATGCTTTATTAAAACTAGTGTACCATTAGCATCTTTATTAGCAGGGATATGTTTAGATTTTACACCAGAATATATTTTACCAATAAGCTCAGGTACTTTATTGTTGTTTTATAGCATAGTATTTTATGTTAAAAAGAAATCATCGACAACATTGAAAATATGATGTAAAATGAGTTAATAGAGATAATAACAAGGAGTGATTTGATGTTAGTAGAGAGAATTCCACTAGGAGTATACGCAGTTAACTGTTACATATATGGAAGTAGAGAGTCAAAAGAAGCTATGGTAGTTGATCCAGGTGGAGATGCTCAGGTTATAGTTGATAAACTAAAAGACTATGGTATGACATGTAAATATATAATATTAACTCATGCTCATGGTGATCACATAGGTGGGCTAAAAAAATTAAAAGCGCTTACAAATGCACCAATATTAATACATAAAGATGATGAAGAACTTCTTATGGATGCATCAAAGAATTTATCAAGCAGGATGTCTATGGAACCTGTAAACATAAAACCTGACAGAGTATTAGAAGATAACGATAAGATAAAAGTAGGAGAATGTACATGTAAGATAATACATACTCCAGGCCATACACAAGGTGGCATATGTATACTAGCAAATGATATACTGTTTACTGGAGATACTCTTTTTGCAGGATCTATAGGAAGAAGTGATTTGTATGGTGGAAATCATAAACAATTGATAAATTCAATAAAAACTAAGCTAATAGATTTAGATGGTGATATAAAAGTTATGCCAGGGCATGGACCATCAAGTACAATAGCAAAAGAAAAACAAAACAATCCATTTTTAAGATAACGGGAGTAGTGTAAATGTTAAAAGTTAGATTAATAGGTCATGACTTTGAGTATGAGATATTTGAGTTGCTAAGATCTTATTATAATACAGAAAATATAAAGTTTGTAGACGAAAAAACAGATAATGATTTATATATAGAAAGTATATTAAAGCAGGACATAGCTCCTGCTATAATAACGTGTGTGTATAAAGATGGTTCTTTAATTTCAAGAGAAACAGCCGATTACAATGAATTTAAACAATTCAAAGATTTAAAGAAGAAGAATAAAACACTCATAAAAAAATCACTACTAAACGCAATATTAAAAGTAAATACCAAAAAAGCACCATGGGGAATACTGACAGGTATTAGGCCAACCAAAATCGTGCATACACTAATGGATGATGGGAAAAAAGATACCGAAATATTAGCCATACTAACTGATGAATACATGATAGCATCAGAAAAAGCAAAGTTACTAGTAGACGTATGTAACCAAGAAAGACAGTACCTCACAGAGGAAAACAGCAAAAAATATAGTCTATACGTCAGTATACCATTTTGTCCAACGAGATGCGTATATTGCTCATTTCCATCAAACAGTATAGATAAATTTAAGGACTATACAGATAGGTATGTTGATTCAGTTATTTATGAACTCGCAAAAACATATGAAATCATGAAGAGTAAAGAATTATATACAGTATATATTGGTGGAGGTACACCAACAGCTCTCTCGCATGAACAGCTTGATAGAATCATAAAGTTTATATATAGTAAATTTGGAGAAGGTATCAAAGAATTTACAGTAGAAGCAGGTAGACCAGATACAATATCAAAAGAAATACTAAATATGTTAAAACAAAATAAAATAGATAGAATAAGCATAAACCCTCAAACAATGTGTGATGATACATTGTCCATAATTGGCAGAAAACATACAAGCAGTGATATCATCAGGGCGTTTGATATGGCACGTGGATACGGTTTTAATAATATAAATATGGATTTGATAGTTGGTCTTCCGGGTGAAAATATCAGTAATGTAGAAAGAACGATGGACTTAATATATAACTTAAAACCTAGTAATCTGACGGTGCATACTCTAGCTATAAAAAGAGCATCAAAGCTAAAAAGCTATTTAGACAAGTATCCGCTAGCTGACGGTAAGACAATAGAAAAAATGCTAGAGATAACACAAAACTGGACGCACAAGATGGGCATGAAACCATATTATATGTATAGACAAAAGCAAATGCTAGGTAATTTTGAAAACGTAGGATACTCAATAAAAGATAAAGAATGTATCTATAACATAATGATAATGGAAGAAAGACAATCAATAATAGCAGTAGGAGCAGGAGCTGTATCAAAGATAGTAGATATAGAAAAGAATCAAATAACTAGAGTGCCTAATGTGAAAGATTTATATGAATATTTAAATAGAGTAGACGAAATGGTAAAGAGAAAAGAAAAAGCTATAACTAAAGAGTTATAGATATAGATTGATGGCAAAGTCATTAAGATAGCCAAGTACTTGGAACTATAGCATTAGTTTTAATCACTTTATTTATGATTTTTGTTTCTTTGGGCAGAAATAGAAACCTGCTTGTCTTGATAAAAATCAGATTAGACCTTGACAATGTGAAAAAACAAAGCTATAATTAACATTAATTGTATAGCAAATACTTAGATTAGGACATATAAGTCAAATCTTTTTACTTTAGAGAGCTGGGTTAGGTGAAAGCCAGTGTGGAAAATTGATTTATGACACCTATGAGTAGATAATCTGAAAAAGTCAAACTCTAGTAGGATTATACGCTAGCTGGCGTTAGTAGCTTGAGTGGGAAACATAATCCAATTAGGGTGGCACCACGGGAATAAAACTCTCGTCCCTGTTATTTAGTATAACAGAGGACGAGATTATTTTTTTTAGGAGGTTTATTATGGGAGAGAAAATGGGTAACATGAGAAGAACACATATGTGTGGAACTCTTAGAAGACAAAACGAAAATCAAGAAGTAACACTTATGGGATGGGTTCAAAAGAGAAGAAACTTAGGAGGTTTAGTTTTCGTAGACCTTAGAGATACAACAGGGATAGTACAGATAGTATTCGATACAGATATATCAAAAGAGGCATTTGACAAAGCAGAAACTATTAGAAGTGAGTATGTAATAGCAGTAAAAGGAACAGTTAAGATTAGAGAATCAATCAACAAAGACATGGAAACAGGAGATGTAGAAGTTTTTGCTTCAGAGCTTAAAATACTAGACGAAGCACAAACACCACCGATATATATAAAAGATAATGATGATGTATCAGATGCTATGAGATTAAAATATAGATACTTAGACCTTAGAAAGCCATTTATGCAAAAAAATCTAAAGATTAGACATAAAACAATGAAGCTGTTTAGAGATTTCCTAGATGAAAACAACTTCAATGAAATAGAGACACCAATGCTTACAAAACCAACGCCAGAAGGAGCAAGAGACTACTTAGTACCAAGTAGAGTTAACCCAGGTAACTTCTATGCACTACCACAGTCACCACAGCTGATGAAACAGCTTTTAATGGTGTCAGGTATGGATAGATATTATCAAATCGTTAAGTGCTTTAGAGATGAGGATCTCAGAGCTAATAGACAACCAGAGTTTACGCAAGTGGATGTTGAGATGTCGTTTGTAGATGTAGAAGACGTTATAAATATAAACGAAAAACTTATACAAAGAATATTCAAAGAAATAAAGGGGATAGATATAAAGTTACCACTAAAGAGAATGACATACAAAGAGGCTATGGAGAGATTTGGTAGTGATAAGCCAGATTTGAGATTTGGATATGAGATAGTAAATCTATCAGATATATTAACTAATTCAGGTTTTAAAGCGTTCTCAGGCACAATAGCAGATGGAGGAAGCGTAAGAGCTATAAAAGTAGAAGATGGAGCCTCGGCTTTCAGCAAAAAGGGAATATCTAAGCTTGAAAAATACGTAAAAACATACAAAGCAAAAGGTTTAGCGTGGATGAAAGTAATAGAAGATAATATAGAATCTCCAATTGCTAAGTTCCTAAGCGAAGAAGAAATAAAAGCAGTAGCAAGCAAAATGGATGCAAAAGAAGGAGATATCATATTTATCATAGCAGATAAAGATGATGTGGTATTTGATTCTTTAGGTCATTTGAGAATAGAAGTTGCTAAAAAACTAGATATAATACAAAAAGATGTATACGAAATGCTTTGGATTACAGAGTTCCCATTGTTTGAATACAGCGAAGAAGAAGATAGATACGTAGCAAAGCACCATCCATTTACACATCCGATGGATGAAGATATACACCTATTAGAAACAGAGCCACAAAACGTGAGAGCAAAAGCATATGATATAGTAATAAATGGTGATGAGATAGGTGGAGGAAGTATAAGAATCAATAACTCTGATTTGCAAACAAAGATGTTTAAGGCATTAGGATTTACAGAAGAAGAAGCAAACGATAAGTTTGGATTCTTACTAGAAGCATTCAAATACGGAGTACCACCACATGGAGGAATAGCATACGGGCTTGGAAGACTAGTAATGATGCTTACAGAGATGGATAACCTAAGAGACGTTATAGCATTCCCTAAAACTCAAAATGCTACATGCTTGATGACACAAGCTCCGGCGATGGTTACAGAAAAGCAACTAGAAGAATTGTCAATAGCATTAAATATGAAAGAAGATAAAACAGAAGATAACGAGTAGGTATAAATAATAAACACCAATGCATTATAGATAAAGCACTAGTTTCGATTTATAAAGGAAACTGGTGCTTATTTATCAAAGTGAAGAAAACGCTGTGATGTGATATTCTATAAGTAAATAGATATGCATAAAGGAATGAAGAAAGGCGAAGCTATAAAAAATTAATTAGGAGGACGTAGCATGGTTAGACAAAAGACAAAGCTTTTGCTTGAAGAATTTATCGGTAAATTACCAGAAAGCCATAGTAATTTATTTATGGAAATAGCGCAATACGCAATATCTAAGGGATACACACCTAAAAGAACTAAGTCAAAGAATTTTACATTAGATTATTCTAAAAGTAAAGTAAAAAAGACTATATTAAGAATGGTACTGAATGATGATACTATTGACGAAAATATACCGGGAATAAGATTGAAGTTTTATGCGAGTAGAACATATTCAGATATATTTAAAAAGGGAGTTCAAACTGTTATAGAAGAATTTGATGGTAAATATACAGGGTGTTATGGATGCGGAAGATGTAAAGGAGAGCTTGAAGGGTATACTTATGTATATGAAGATGGTAAAAAAGTGTTTAGGTGTGGTAGTGAATTAATACCAATAAGACATATTAGTAAAGACAATGTTGAAGAAATAAAAGCTTTAATTAATAATCAAGATAAATTTTTTATGAGTAGATTAGAAGACAACTGATTTGTAGTGTTTGAGAGCACATTTACTGATAGTTCTATAACAACAAATATGGTACTTTAGGTTCAGTGTCACGCTTTGTAAGAGTGTGGCTTATTTTTTTGCGCGAAGATATGTAGTAAAATAGCACTAATATCCAAAAATATACAAAATTTAAAAGGAAATCGAAGATTTATAAAGAATTATGCATAAATAAGAAAAATATAAAAAATATTCAAAATATAGGGAGGAAACTATGAAAAAAGCAATATATACCATATTAATTGTGTTATTATTCACTCAAACAATACTAGCTGTAGGTTTTAGCGATATAAAAGAAGACCATTGGGCAAGAGAAGCAGTAGAAAAGCTAGTGATAGAAGAAATAGTAAACGGATACCCAGATAACACATTTAAGCCAAATAATAGTGTTACAAGAAGCGAATTTTCAAAGTTAATACAGGAGGTTTTAAAGCTTAAAATTGACACAAGTGAAGAAGTGATATTCAAGGATATAAAAGGAACATGGGCAGAAGGTAGAATAAAAGCACTAGTAAGAGCAGAGATAATAGATACAGAGGACTATAAAGATGGTTTTAAACCAAATGAGCCTATAACAAGAGTAGAAATGTCAAAGATGGTAGTAAAAGCCTTGAAACTAGAGATAAAAGATATAGATAAAACAGATTTCACTGACGATGATAAGATAAAACAAAAAGATAAAAAATACATAGTATCAGCTCAAAATGCAGAGATAATAAAAGGATACCCAGATGGCTCATTTAAACCAAACAACACAGCAACAAGAGCAGAAACAGCAGTAATGATACTGAGAATGATAAACTATCAGAAAAAAGATGGAGTAGAGATAGTAAGTGGTATTAGGTTTGATAGGAAGAATGATGTTATAGTTAGTGATACACAAGACACTAATCAAGCTATGAAGATAGATAAACAGCAAGAGTTTGTAATGAAGTTTTTTGAAACATTGAAGTTTACAAAAGAAGGCTCTCATAGTTACGTATCTGGGTGTTTACCAGAAGTGCCTGAAGGATATAGATGGTCATGTGCAATAGAAATATTTTATAAAGATGATACATTTGAATCATTCTATAGTGATGATGGAACAGGTGGAAGAAAGGAAATACTGTTTAAAACAAATGAAAATTTCAAATTCAAACTAAAACATAATAAAAATAAAATTGAGAAAATAAGTGTATCGATTAATATAGTTACTAATAAGGGTGCAGAGTTCGGATTATTTAAGCTTAAATATCCATTAAGAACTTTGTACAAATATGCAGTTAAAAATTCAGTATATATTAGTGATGGTGTAAATTGGGAGGAAATGATTAAGTGGTAAGACGACGATTATTATCAATTTATATTGCTTTAGCTATAGTTGTATCAAATATAACTATAGCTTTAGATGTATATTCAGTAGGTAGCCAAAATATTGAGAATAAAATAGAGGTTCATTTTCTAACTGAAAATGATAATTTAGAGAATTTTGAATTGATAGAGAATATGAATGTGAATAAATCAATAGAGATGTGGCACTACAGTGGAAACTATTGGAAGATAACTATGAGAGGTAGAACCATTAAGCTTAGAGATAACGAGATGGAAGACAACTGGGATAAACCTGATTACTTAGGACAAAAACTTATGGAAGAAGATACAGATATACTATTTGAAATAAATTTGCCTCAAAAGGTTAGAGATGAATTAGAAAGGCTCAGCAATGGAGAAAAAATACATGTATATATAAATAAGAGCACACTTAATATTGACAGGATATTTCAAAACGAAAAACCTCCTACGTTTGAAATAGAAGGAGATAAGATTATAATACATGCATATCCTAAGTTAAATTGTTTAAGAAGAAAATACGACTATTATGTATCTGGGTTAGAAAAAAAGATACCTATAGTCATAGATAAATACGGCCATAACGTATACGCAATGTATGGACGATATAACAACAAAAAACTAGGAATGGCATATGGGACACATACAGCCGAAGAAGGGAAAATACCATATAATAAAATTATAAATAATAGAGGTTATTTAGAAGACGGATTTATAGTAAATACATTTAAAGATGGTGTTAAAACACCAAAAGAATCATCACAAATAAAAATAGGTATAGATACATTCAAATATGCAGGAGCAGTAGGACTGATGTTTAGGTATCCTATGGAAATAAAGTTCTACAAAAAACCTCTAGGAAAAAAGGTCAACGTCAAGCATATAACAAAGTCAGGGAGAGCGCTGGCTAAATATGACTATAGCAAGGAAGTATCTAAGAATAAACCTCTAAACATAAAACAAACGTTAATAAGTGGGTTTGAAATAACTGGGTCAATGATAGCATACGACCAAGTACCAACAAACAAAACTCTGCCAAGAGACTATCAAATCACATATAATGAAAGATATAATGAAGTCAACATAGTGTATATATATCAAAAGCATCAAGATGAAGATATGAGCAAAGACAATATGGACCCAGAAGCTTTAGCAGTTATAAAAGCAGATGATAGAGGTATGGAGCTATTTAATGTAGAGAAAGGTATACCAACAACAGAGGATTTATATGTAAACGTACTATGTAATAAATATCTCATGAAATACACGTTTAAGCAAAAGAGTGATGTAAAAGATTGTGAAGTGACAGCTAGAAAAGAGTATACATTGAGATGGTCAGAGGAAGAAGGAACGGGAAAAGATAAAAAAATAGTTCAAAAAGAAGATGTAGAGGTAGTTACAGAAACAGTAACAGTACCAAGAGAATACTCATATTGGTACATAGATAACCTTGAAGTTTACGAGTTAATAGGATCATCAATAAACAACAAAGCACTTCCAAGTGGAAAAGTATATCTACAGCCAAATGGTTATAGGTCGCCAATAGTTGAAGTAGAGCATAGTGATGATTTAGATGATCATATAGAAGAGCCAGAGTTAAATATAGAGCTTGAGCCAGAGACTATAACAGGAGGGTTAGGAAATAAACCTTCACCATCAGGAGATTTTCAATCAGAAGCAGATGAAAAGCTAGAGGAACTAAAAGTAAAAAATGACAAACTCGTATTTAATGGTCAAGTCATAATGTCAGATAAACTAGTAGTAAAAGAAGCTCCAAAGCCTATTAGTATAGAAGACAGCGATCAAATATCTAAAGATACATTATACAATAAAAATCTAACAATAGATGCTGTAAAGAGGAACAGAGTTTATGAAAGTACAGGAAACATAAAATATAGAGCGATAACAAGAGTGAATCCTACTTATGGGCAGGAATACACTCATGAGATATCGGATATAAACTCAGTAACAGTTCACACACCAGTAGTATGTTATGCAGATGTATACGATGATAGAAACTTCAATCAAGAGTTAAATCCAATAGATAGCAGAAGGTCACTAATACTAGGAAGACCATCAAGCTTTACACTACCAACAAGTGGAGAGCATAGAAATATAAAGGGTTATAAAAATAGAGACTATAAAAAGTACACCAAATCAAAACAAGTAAGATTTCCATTTGACGTATATATGAATACGACTAAAAGAAATGCAGAGAGTTATCTTAAATCAAATACATGGTTTGATATACCACTAGATAATAATAATGTGGACATATATCTACCGATATGGGTAGAAGAAGGAAACTATGAGATTGAGTTTAGGGAGATAGCAATAAACTGCAAAAATAATAATTTAACTGAGGTAAATGCAAACTTAGAGCTAGAAAACTACGTAGCAACAAGAAAGATACCAGTAAGAGTAATAGGGCGATTGTATGGTTTTAAAATAACAGATATCACAGATTATCCAACATGGGAGAAGGTTTTTAGAGTAAATACTGGAGATACAAAGCATACAGGAAATCACTATATATCAGGACACAACGATAAAAATGGAGTATTAATAAGAGCAAACAGCAAAGGGATAGTACCAATACTAAGAGGAAGCCATCCATATTATAAAAACGTTGGCCCACTAAATACAGGATACAAATTCAGATATGAGCTAGAGACAGTAGGTGGCTACTTTGGAAAATACGACTGCATAAGAGTTAGACCCCATTTTTATCACGTAACAGAGGATGGTAAGACAAAGACAAAAATAGACTTATGGTATATGAAATGGGACGATGAGAAAAACAAAGAGACGATAATAAAAATAGGTAGTGAAAAGAGTGAAGACAAGAAATATATAGAGCGAATGAAGTTAGGTAACCCGTATAGAAACGTACCCAAAAAAGAGATAGAGTATTCAGCAGGAGTAGAAAGAGTAGACGTGAATACAATGAGCTATAGAGAAACTCCAATAGGTTATTTTCACGAATACATACTAGCAAAATTTACGAGAATATTTCTAGGAAACACAGAAAACATACCATATAGAGTAGACTATAATAGAGTCAAGCAGTCTGTTCAGCACTGGCATGGAGATTTTTGTTTACCAAATATGGTATATGCATGTCCGAAAGGATTTGATCTCATGGAGTATGGTAGGACAAACAATGGATTTGATTTCAAAGAATATTTTTGGCTAAAAGAAGGATATATAGTAGTAAATTTTACAATAGAGACGATAAAGAACAAAGACTTTAATAACCCAGTACTATGTTACACATATGCACCAAACTGTAACATGTGGAAAGTAGAAGGATATGATTTAGAGAAATATGGATACAGCTACAAGACAGATTCAAATTCAATAAAGTTTAACTTATTTTATGGGGATGTGATGTTTTATAATGCTAGTGGAAGAGCTAGTGATGATTATAGTAGTAATGGGACTCATTAAGGAGATATGAGTAAATTTAAAATACATTGTATATATGTTGTCGATCTCTGGTAATGCAAAAAACACGGGAGGTCGACAGCACAGATTGGGGTCAGGCTTGAAAACTTGACTTATTTAAGATTAGAAAGCATATTTCTATAACTATTTACGCAGTCTCTAAGGTTAAAAGGACTTTTATGAAGATTATATTTCAAACAGCGTATTTAAGAAGCATATTTTTTCCTAAGAGGCTAGATTATATAGTTTAGTTACCAATTACCTTGAAAAACAATCATTCAATACATTCACAAATTTTTATTAGTATGCTATAATGAATGACGAATAGACACTATAATATCTAGCTAGGGGGATTGGTTAATATCAAAACTAAAAGAATTATATTTATTATAAGTTTATTGATGTTTCTTATAATAGGTTGTGGTGGCAAGACATTAGACGAGACATCAGAATGTCAATTTTACAAAAAAGGAATTGATATTGTATTTGAAGGTAGAGAAAACCTTAAATCACCTACTCATGTCATAAGCTTAAAATCTAATTTCTTTACTACATACGACAACTATAAATTAAGCAGTTTACAAAGAGAGTATTATCAATTAATAAAGCGATATTCAATTTCATATAATAATTACAAGGAAAAAAGCTCTATAGACAACTTGGACAGTATTACAGCAAACATGAAAAGAATTAATTCGTTTATGGAGAAAAACAAAGAAGTTGTTACTAAAATTGCCAAGGCACGCTAGCCTTGTTTTTTTTGCTCGAAAATAATACTAAAAAACATAAAAAAATAAAAAGTGTAACATTAGATACTATTTTTGTAAAATGATTATGCTATAATTGAAATTGTTGACGATTAACCAATTATTGTCAACAAATAAATAATAATCCAACAAATTCATGGAAATATAAAGATTAAAAATATGTAGTGGTAGTGGTCAATTGAATAGAGTCTAGTCGTGATTTTCTATGAAGAATTGGTTAAAAAAGGAGAGGAAGAAATGAACAAAGATTTTTTTAAAATGAGTAGAGAAGCATTGACAGAATTCATATTTGAAAAAAAAGCAGAGCTAGGAGATGAAGTATGCATTTTAGAACATAATTTTCAAATTGATGACTTATTAAAATTTGCAGATATTGTTGGAGATACATCTTCTCTTTTGAAGATGACAATGGAAACAGACGCAGATTATTTATTGTATGCAGGGGCTAAATTTTTCACAGAAGCAGGCTGTATATTATGTCCAGACAAGAGAATTATGCAAGCCAATCTTAAAGCGGATTGTCCATTAACTTATACTATTGATGAAAATGAAACAGAAAGAGTGTTTAACGATATAAGCAAAAAAAATAAAAAAGAGCTAGTACCAGTGTGTTATTTTACAGCAAGTTATAAACTAAAGAGTTTTAGTGGAAGAAATGATGGGACAACATGTACCGCAGCTAATGCGTATGATATAATATTATATTATTTAAACCAAGGGAAATCAATTTTCTTTACACCTATGAGTAATATTGCATTTAACGTAGTTAAAGAGTTACAGTTAGAAGACAAAGACGTAGCATTGATTGATGAAAAAACAGATATAAATTCTATCACAGGAGAAGAAAAGATATATATATGGGATGTAGGATGTTATGTACATTCTAATTTTAAAACACAGGATGTTGAAAAATTAAGAAAGAAATATAAAAACATGAAATTCATATCTCATTTAGAATGTTTACCTGATGTTATAGAAAAGTGTGAGTTTGCTAGTTTTACAAATGGAATCACTGATATTCTTAGAAACAACCCAAATCAAGATGAGTGGGGATTTGCTACGGTGAGCAATTTTGCCGAAAGATTAGCCAAGCAATATCCAAATAAAACGATATTGCCAGTAAGACCAGACTTAGTCTGTGAGGATATGATACTTACAGATTTACCACACTTAGCTGATAGTTTACAATCTATTGTTGATTATAAGAATGGTAAAGGAGAACTTAGAACAGAATTAAAAGTTCCTGAAGAGCATAGAATCTATGCATTAAAGGCTATAAATAAGATGTATAGCATATTAGCTGGATTGGAAAATGTAAGTACAATATAGATAAATAAAATTAAAACCCGGAATGTTCATGGATTTGTTAGATACATATTCTATGAATCTTTCGGGTTAATTAAGTTAGACAGATTACTATCGTTTAACAATATATTATTTAAAGCATCTATATTTATTATTTTAAAAGAGCGGTTTTTAAAAGATAGAATGTTTTTATCCTGTAAGATTTTAAGCTCTCTAGATAGTGAGGGTCTAGAGACATTAAGGTATTCAGCCAAAGCTTTTTTTGAAAATGGAAGAGTGATTTCTTTAGATTTTTCTTTGTTAAATGAATCTATTAAGTAATGGCTCAGTCTTGCTTGGATAGACCTATGAGATAAGATGCTAATTTTATTTTTTAATGTAATCATTGAATTTGATACAGACTCTAGAAAGTTATGCATAATAGCTGAATCAAGAGTAAATAGTTTTAACAAAGCATTTTTATGTAAAAGGAGAATGGTGCTTTTACCATAGACCGTTACAATAGCATCATAAAATTTAATAGTAGCAAAAATTGAAGGCTCAGCAATCAAAGAATAATCATCTTTTTTTGTTATTATTACAACTTTTCCACAAGGAAGTAATTTTTCAACATGAACACAACCTGAAATTAGTATTCCCATTGTATCAGCTGACTGGTTATAAGAGAAAACTATTTGCTTTTTATCATAACAGTGTATTCTATAGTTTATATTAGATAAAAGGTGTCTAATTTCATCTTTAGTTTTATTTTTAAATAGATTTGACCGTTGAAGAGATAACAATAAATCAGAGTCTTTCATATTAAAAATCCTTTCCCATATTAACAATATAATAATAGATACTATTTACCCAATTATATTATAGTACAAATAACAATAAATGTAAAACAATAACAAAATTTTTCAGAATATCCCAAATGATTACTATAGTATAAGTTACGAGCAATACTGTTAAAACAATAAATAGACTTTTACTAAAGATGGTCTTTTCATAAGAATCTCTTTGGCATATAATAAAATGGAGATTATAATATAAAAGAATAGGAGAGTGAATATGAATGAATTTATAATTAAATCAATAGGCTATATAGATTCTCCCTATAGAAGATTAAAAGATATACCATCTCAAAGTATATACTCTAAAGAAAAGAGAGCTATAATAAATATAAAAGATGAATACAAAGAAGGGCTGAAAGATTTAGATAAATTTACTTATATAGTAATTCAATTTTATTTTCATGAATCAACAGACTATGATTTGTTAACACCTACACCTTGGAGTGAAGAACTAAAAGGAGTATTTTCAACAAGATCACCTAGAAGACCAAACCCTATAGGGATTACTATTGCTAAACTAATTGAGATAAAAGGAAGTAAACTAATTATAGAAGGAGTAGATATGTTAGATAAAACTCCAATAATTGATATAAAACCATACTTAGAAAATCTTAATCCCAAAATTGATTAGCTTAAGTAGAAGTTAAAAACAGTTTGAGTTGTTTACATAGAACGATTCAAACTGTTTTAGTATTTCAGTATTTTCTATGAAGATGCAAATGATAATTATCGACCAATAGTAGTAGTAAATTCTTAATTAATGTAATATAATAATAAACAGAAAATATAATGATAAATACTATCATATAAATTATAATACGAGGTGTAAATATGAGGGAAAGACTTATGAGAACAGAGTTACTCATAGGCGAAAAAGCACTAGAGAAAATCAATGATTCGACAATAGCAGTATTTGGAATAGGGGGAGTAGGAGGATTTGTAGTAGAAGCGCTAGCTAGAGCAGGAGTTGGAACACTTATATTAGTAGACTTTGATAGAGTGGATGGAACAAATATAAATAGACAAATAATAGCGTTAGATAGTACTATAGATAGATTAAAAGTTGATGTCATGAAAGAAAGAATCAAAGACATCAACAGTGATATAGATGTCAAGACTTATCCAATATTGTTTAATAAAGATAACATGGGTGATATTTTTGATATAAAGATAGATTACGTAATAGATGCAATAGATATGGTATCTTCAAAGCTACTATTAATAGAAAAGTGTAAAGAAAAAAACATACCAATAATAAGTAGTATGGGTACAGGGAACAAGCTAAATCCGACCATGCTTAGAGTAGCAGATATATATAACACTAGCATTTGTCCATTAGCTAGAGTTATGAGAAGAGAACTACGTAAAAGAAATATAAAGGATTTAAAAGTAGTCTACTCAACAGAAGAAGCAATATTGAGAGAAGAAAACAAACCTAAAGATGGCAGTAGGCCAGTGACAGCGAGCATTTCATTTGTTCCATCAAGTGCAGGTCTGATAATAGCATCTGAGGTGGTTAAAGATATAATTAAGAAGTAAGGAGAATGAACATGAAGCAGATAGGCTATGTATTTGATGTGGAAGGCAAAAGGGCTACAATAGACGTAAAAAGAGTGTCTGCATGTGGTGAAAACTGTGCAGATTGTAGTTCCTCATGCAAGATGCCAACAGTACGAGTAAATGTAGAAAATACGCTAGAAGCGAAAAAAGGTGATTATGTAGAAATAAGCTCTGAGAGTAAAACAATCTTAAAATACACATTTTTAATATATGGAATACCATTAATCATAATGTTAGGAGCAATAGCAATAAGCATGGCTTTATTAAAAAAAGTAGGATACACAGGGAATGATTCACTTAGTCTAGTAATAGGGTTATTGTTTTTAGGACTATCTTACTTTATATTAAAGCGAGTAGATAATAATGCAAAAGGAAAGATAGAGTTTAAGATGACGAGGATTATGAATCAAAAATAATAGGAGGTGTATTTTTGGTAGATGATTTAAATATAAAAGATATAAACAATATCGTATTTAAATCAGATAAAATAGTTATAATATGCTTTTATTCTTCAATTTTTAAGCCTAGTTTAACTACTATAGAGTACATATCAGAAGCGGTTAAAAAAGATAACCAATTTGATATATATAAAGTTGATTATTATAAACATAAAGAAATAGTTAAAAATTTCGAGGTAATAACAATTCCAACCATAATCTTTTTTAAAGAGGGTAAAGAAAAATATCGTACCTCGGGTTCATTTAAAGAAAAACAAATAAAAGATATAATAGGATTTGTTAAAGTTTGTTAACATACTGAAATTTTATGATTGTAACATATTAAAAAATGATATAATCTATAGTGGACAGATACTATAGGAATTATAAAAACTAAACTTTTTAAGGAGGAACTGCTTACATGGAATTTAAAAGAGTAGCTAATTACGACCCTGAAATTATGGAAGCTCTAAACAACGAGATAGATCGTCAAAAAAATGGATTAGAGTTAATAGCTTCTGAGAACCTCGTAACAGAAACGGTTATGGAAGTGATGGGAAGCCATTTAACAAACAAATATGCAGAGGGATATCCAAATAAGAGATATTATGGTGGATGTGAATTTGTTGATGAGGTTGAAATACTTGCAATAGAGAGATTAAAAAAGCTTTTTGGTGCAGATCATGCTAATGTTCAGCCACATTCAGGATCAAACGCTAATTTTGGAGTTTATTTTTCAGTTCTAAAACCTGGAGATAAAGTTTTAGGTATGAATCTTAGCCATGGAGGACATTTAACACATGGTAGCCCTGTAAATATGTCAGGAGCATACTTTGATTTTGTAGCTTACGGAGTAGATAAAGATACAGAAGTATTAGATTACGAAGAAGTTAGACAACTGGCATTAAAAGAAAAACCAAAATTAATAGTGGCTGGTACAAGTGCATATCCTAGAATAATAGATTTTGCAAAATTCAGAGAGATAGCAGATGAAGTTGGAGCGTACTTAATGGTAGATATGGCACATATAGCTGGTTTAGTAGCAGCAGGATTACATCCTAGCCCAATACCATATGCTGATTTTGTGACAACTACAACTCATAAAACACTAAGAGGACCAAGAGGTGGAGCAATACTATGTAAAGCTGAGTATGCAAAGATGATAGATAAAGCTATATTCCCAGGAATCCAAGGTGGACCACTAATGCATGTTATAGCAGCTAAAGCAGTAAGCTTCAAAGAAGCATTACAGCCAGATTTTGTAGATTATCAAAAGCAAGTAGTAAAGAATGCAAAAGTTTTAGGGGAAGAGCTAGTAAAAAGAGGATTTAAATTAGTATCAAATGGAACAGACAATCATCTAATATTACTTGACTTAAGAAATAAAAATCTTACAGGTAAAGAAGCAGAGAAAAAGCTAGAAGCTGTAAGAGTTACAACAAATAAAAACACTATACCATTTGATCCACAAAGTCCATTTGTAACAAGTGGCCTTAGAATAGGTACACCAGCAGTTACGACTAGAGGGCTTAAAGAAGAGGATATGGTAGAAATAGCTCAGATAATAGATGATACGTTGACAGAAAAGAGAGATTTAAAAGAAATAGAAAAACAAGTATTAAATTTATGTGACAAATATCCGATTTATTAATATAATAATTATAACCAACAAAGTCTATAGGTGCCTTGAAAAAGGAGAATAGGGAATAGAGTGAAAATCTCTAACGGTCCCACCACTGTAAGGTGGAGCGATATAAAAGATATCACTGGATTCAGTCTGGGAAGATTTATAGAGCAATGAAACCAAGTCAGGAGACCTGCCTATAAGGCTATATATTCATGAGTAATGGTAAAGTTCATGGTTTATTTGATGTACTTCAAATAAGCCGTGAACTTTTTTATTTTACAAAAGGAGGATAAAAATGAAACTACTAAATGAAACATTGAAAAAAATCACATCACTAGATGAAGAGGCAATGAGCATAACAAGAGAGAGAATCGACAATCTAATCAAACCAATAGGTAGCATGGGAAAGCTTGAAGACATAGCAGTAAAATTGTCAGGGATAACAGGAGAACTTCATCCCAAAGTAGATAAAAAAGCTATCATAGTATTAGCAGGAGATCACGGTGTGTGTGAAGAAGGAATCGCAAAAAGTGATCAAATAGTTACAGCTATGCAAACCATAAACTTTACTAAAGGACTGACAGGAGTATGTGCAGTAGGTAAACTAGTGGGTGCAGATATCATATCAGTAAATGTAGGAGTTAAGCATGAGATAGACAACAAAGATGTGATAAATAAAGTCATAAGAAGGGGAACAAACAACATAAAAAAAGGCCCTGCAATGAGCAGAGAAGAAGCAATAAGGTCAATAGAGATAGGAATAGAAGTAGCGATAGAACAGATTAAAAAAGGTAAAAACATACTAGCAACTGGAGAGATGGGCATAGGAAACACAACACCAACAACAGCGATACTAAGTGCTATAGCAGGATATACACCAGAGGAGATAACAGGAATAGGAGCAAATTTGCCTGTTGAGAGATTACAAAACAAAATAGATGTTATTAAGACAGCTATAAAAGTAAACAAGCCAAATCCAAGTGATGCAATAGATGTATTAGCTAAAGTAGGAGGATTTGAAATAGGAGCAATGGCAGGAGTGATGATAGCTGGTGCAGCATATAAAGTACCAGTAGTTATAGATGGTTACATATCCACAATATCAGCAATATTAGCATGTACATTGGAGCCTAAAGTTAAAGAGTATTTACTACCATCACATAAATCACACGAAAAAGGAGCAAAGTATGCTACTCAGTATCTTGGATTAAATCCAATGTTAGATATGGACATGAGACTAGGAGAAGGTAGTGGTGCAGCTTTAGCGTTTAATATAATAGAGTCAGCAACCTATATGAATAAAGAAATGATCACATTTGCTGAAGCTGGTATCCAGCCCTAATGAGTACACATATTAACAATTTAACTAATAAAAAATCAACTAGAAGTTTTGGTTGATTTTTTTATTTTGCGTTTTATATGAGTTTTTTGATTGTGAATCAAGCAAGAATTAGAAGTATACAAATTTGAAAATAATGATATCAAATTAATGGAGATATAAAATAAAAAATATTGACAATTTTACAATAAAATATTAAAATATATTTAAATGTAGCAAAAAATGTAATTAGTTACAAGATTTAAGTGATTTAAAACCAAATTAAAAGGAGGAATGTATAATGTCTAAAAAGTTTATATCTATTTTATTATTGGTATTATTACTTATTAACCCAGTAAAACTTCAAGCAACTGATACAAAAGGTATTGATTCAACGCTAGAAAACACACTAAGTAGTACAAGTTCTGGTATCGTTATATCAGATATTACCAGACCAGGTGTAAATGGTCCAGATCATCCAGATGAAGACAAAAATGATTACGATAAAGGTGAAATAAAAAAGGTAGATGATGTAAGTGTTGCGACTGAGCAAGAAGTTGCAAAGTTACTTGACCAAGAGAACATAACACTTAAAAATGGTCAAAGGATTTCTGTCGCGGATTTGAGAGAAAAATTAGGTGATAATAGAGATCCTGCCTCATTTGAAAGAGCTATCATAGAGTTGAGAATTGAGCAGTTACATGGAGATAATCTCCAACAAAAGGATCAATTAAGTAAAGATGTAGGCGATTTTAAAGCAATGATGAAAGATTATGTAGCTAAAAAAAGTTATACACAAGGTAATTATGCAAGTGCTGAAGTACATGTAGGAGCTTTTAATGGAAACGTTAGAGCATGGAGTCGCTTAAATAATAAAGAATATCTAACAAATAATCCGGGCAAACCACTATCTACACCTGAAAATGTAAAAGTATTTATTGATAAAAATAATATTGCGCTTCTTAGGCCAGAGGAACAACGTGTATTTAAAACACTTTTAGATCCTTACGATCGTGCTGTTGATACAGAGGCTAAAATTTTAGAATTTGTAGCAAATATATTAGGTGATAGTTATAAAGTAGAAGGTACCTTAGATTTATATACAGTGCTTAAGCCTTGTCCTAGTTGTAGCGGGGTAATATCACAGTTTTTAGATAGATATCCAAATATAAAAATTAACGTTTATTATGGGTAATTAAATCGATTTTTAGCCAGAGGAGGAATAAATATGATAAAAAAAATAATAACTATAACGGTTTTGATACTACTAGTGTTTAATACTATGAATGTAAAAGCGACGGTTGAACCAGATACAGATCATGATGGTATATTAGATAAGTTTGAAAAGAATGAATATACGATAAAATGGTTAAAGACCCCTGGTGAAGATGGTAAGCCTTATAAGTTCGAGATTTGGGATGATTCTAAGCATAGTGAACCAAAATTTACTAAGTATAAGACGTCCTATTTAAAACGTAGTACTGATGATGACCCTTATAGTGATTTACAAGAAATAACAGGGCGTGGAATGGATCCATCTGTAACATCAGAAGCACAACATCCTCTTGTTGCTGCTTATCCAGATATAACAGTTAACTTAGAGAAATTTGTTATTTCTAAGAATAATAGTTTCACCGTAGGTAATGGTGGTGCCAATGATATAAGTGTTACGAATGAGAACAGTAACTCCAAAACAGATTCACTTAATTGGCATGTTGACACAACGTTGTCTGTTGGATATAGTGCAGAACAGGGTGTTAATGGTAGTGTTAGCGTGAGTGCTGGTGTAGGTGGAAATAATTCTAAAACAGTTTCCTATAGTAAAGCACATAGCAGTAGTACCTCTAAAAATTGGTCTAAATCGCTAGGTCTCAATACAGCAGAAGCAGCGTATGTAACCTTTAATATACGCTATCAGAATGTAGGGACAGCACCTATACACAATGTAAAGCCAACGAGTACAATGGTTCTTGATAATACAGCTCTTTATACATTACAGGCAAAAGATGGTTTAGTAGCAGTGCAGATGGATCCTAATGCTTATTATCCAGCTACAGGACTAGCACCATTAGCAATGGGGCAAAAGGATAATTTTAATTCTGTACCTATTTCCATTAATATTAACCAATTAAATAAGCTACAAAATAATGGAGAATTTCAGATTCAAACACCTCAATTTACAGGTAATATAGAAACTTTTGATGAAGAAGGAACGCCTATAAGTACAACAGAAGCTTGGTCAGAATATATTGATCTAATCAAGGATAATACAGCAGAGATTGTAATTGATTCACAAGAATTAGGTGTTGTAAAACGTAATATAGCGGCTAAAAAGGAAGGAAATGCAGTAGAAAATTCAAAACCTGAAATAACATTAAGAGAAGCGTTGAAAATAGCCTTCAAAACTACAACAGATGCTAATAATAATATATTTTATAACAACAAGAAACTAAATGATAATAACAATATATTGATAATGATGGATCAACCGACAATTGATATATTTAAAAGACAGACTTCTGCAAGCAAATCCATGTGGGATGTGGATTTAAGAGCAGGTATGAAGATTCGTTTTGAAGTTATAGCATCTAACAACCCAGCTAATCCGAATGAAGAACTATTACCTTCTTTCGAGAGAGTTGTCTATGAAAAAGGAAAGGGATTACAAGTAAGAGTAGTTCGACCAAGATATACAAAGCCAGTTGATAAAGTGGAATTATACAATAGTGCAATTAATCAGCCAAAAGTAGAAGGTAATCTATTAACAATTGTACCTTACCTTGATAATAAGGTAGAGTTATTCCCAGTAACAGATGAAAAAGGTATGGGATACTATGGTAATCCAAAGAAAGCCTATTTAGCTTATGGTACTACAGGTTATACTGATACTAAGACAAGAGTACAAGTTTCATATAAAATAGGGAATACTGCAAAAACAATTACAAAATATATTACTCCTATTGGAGATCCATCTAAGTATGATACACTAATAGGAAAATCGAATTATGGTTCATGGACTACTGTAAAACCTAATACAGAATATTATTTTTCTGATATAATACAACGATATTCTGGGAACGTGACAATAAGGTTTGCTAATAAAAATGGTATATATAAAACGGGTAAAACGATCAATGTTAAAAATACCATTTCTGATAAATATATTTATATTACTAATTTTTTCACTGATCCTGATACAACCAGTATATCTGTTGTAGCTAATCCGGCTGTTATACCTGCAAAAGGGACTAAACCTTATATAGAATTAAATAGAGTAGGTACTCCATCTAATATTATAGAGTTTGAGTATTCTAATAATTCACAGTAAAACAGACATTTAAGTGATTTTATATCGTAATTTAAACTATTTAATCGTATTAATCAAAAATCATAGATAGATGGTAGGTGACAAATATGTATAGAGAAATACTTCTTTTCTATGAACGAGATACATTAAGAAGAGATTCTTTCATAGATTTAGCTTCATATATGAACATAGACATAGACGATGACTTTATTGATAGAGAAATTTTCTTCAATAGAGATTATGAATATCAAATAGGTAACTATGGTAGGGGAAAAGTGTTCATATTCTATACAGATACGAAGGAAGAATTCATGCTAATCTCAACATATTTATGTGAAACAGATCAATTAGGCTTGATAAGCATTGGCATAAGAAGTAATAGATGCTATGAGATGCTTTTACAGAAATTATGGGCATGTTTTGATGAATCGCAAGGTACTTTTCCACTGAGTAAAAATACGGAAGTTATTGATGATGATAGATTATTATCAATAAGTTCTAATACCTATACCACATTACCATTACTTCATAATTATATAGGAGATGGTAATGAAATTGAGATTGTTAAACCCTAGTGGTGATGGTTTCGACTTACATGCATAGTACCAAAAACTTAAGAAAATCAACTAGAACAGAGATGCTTTAGTTGATTTTTTCTTTTTAATAAGGACCACAGTATGGCTAAAGAATGAGTGAATTACTTGAAAGTGTTCAAGGGTTAAATAAATAGCAGAAAATATCAGGAATAAGTCTTTTAAAAATGATAACTTTATATTACAAAAATAAAGTTAGGAGAATCTATTTATGAAAAATTTAAAGGCTTATTATTATGAATTAGAAGGTACAAATTATGAGGTGGGTAAAGCATTAGGAGAAAAAATGAAAAATGTACCACAGTTTAAGGAGAATAACAGTATACCAAAATCTCCTTTTTCAAAAGAGGAGCAAGAACAAATAATAAATATGTTTGATAAGTATTGTCCAGGAATTAATGAAGAAATAGAAGGCTTTACAGATGCATTAGGATTTAATAAATTTCAAACCATATATTATATAATGTCATTTCTAAGACCAGGTTGTAGTCAAATGGCATTATTACCTGAAAAAACAAAGAATAATCATGTATTATTGGCTAGAAATTATGATTTTAATGATGAAGTCGAGGAACTTATATTGTGTACGACAAAGATTAAAGGCAAATATGCTCATATAGGTACATCTATGGTCCAATTTGGTAGAGGTGATGGGATGAATGAATGTGGTCTTGGAGTTAGTCAGACATCAATGGGCCTACCAGTAGGTAATTTCAAAGGGGCAAGAAAACCTGCAATTATTGGATTACAATTTTGGGCAGTTATAAGATCTATATTAGAAAATTGTAAAGATGTTGATGAAGCTATAAGTTATATGCAAAGTGTGCCAATAGCATATAATATAAATCTTATGGTTGCTGATAAAATGGGAAATGCAGCCTTGATTGAAAGCTTAGATGGAAAAAAAGAAGTTAAACGTATATCAGCTGATTCAAAAGAACAATATTTATGCTCAACAAATCATGTTCATTTGGAGAAATTAAAAAGATATGAGCCTAAGTCTATGAAAAATTCAGTGGTTCGATATAATGTAATTAATGAGTATATTAATAATAAGGGATTAGTTTCACTGAATAATCTCAAATTATTATTATCTACAATGTATCCAGAAGGATTATGTTGCCATCATTATAAAGAATTTTTTGGAACACTAAGAGGAATGGTGTTTGATTTAAATGATGGTACTGTAGAAGTATGTTTTGGTTCAACAGCTTTAAATGACTGGCATACTTTTGAAATCAATAATCAAAAAAGATATATAGAGTTTGATGTAAAAGTTACTAATGATAAAGCACCAAAAGATTTTTATGAATTAGTATGAAAAAGAGAACAATTAATTTAGTGTCAATGGTATGAAGTGTATGGATTAAGAAAGGATTTGTGATAGGTTATGGATTATACTAGATCGTTAGAAAAAGCAATTATGTATATCGAAGAAAACTTAAAAGAAGATTTCAAAACAGAGGATGTGGCTAAATCTATTGGTTATTCTTACTATCATTTCACACGCTTATTTGAAGGACTATTAGGAGAAAGCATTGGGAACTATATACGTAAAAGGAGAATTACAAAGTCTGCACAGGATTTACTATTTTCAGATAAGAAGGTTGTTGATATAGCATTAGATTTTCAATTCAAATCGCCGGAAGCATATACGAGAGCATTTAAAAAAATATATGAAGTCAGTCCTATGGAATATAGAAAGAATAGAATCGATGTATTAAAAGGAAATAAAAAATATATAGATAATAAGAGATTGAATCACATTTTAAATAATATTACTATAAGACCTGTGATTAAAGTTATACCTGAAGTTAAAGTCATTGGTATAAAGAGAAATATTACTCTTTATAATAATATATTACCTAATCTATGGAGTGATTTTATTACCAGTAGTTCAAAAATAATAAATAGAGCAAAACCACTCAAATATTATGGGATTTGTGAGAATGACAGACCCGATAATCAATTTGGTGAAAATGTAGCATATAGTGAAGTTGTTGGTATAGAAGTTACTTCCTTTGACCATATACCAGCTGGTATGATAACTAAAGTTATTCCTCAGGGGAAATATGTAGTATTTACACATAAGGGAAGTATAGATAAGTTAAAGGAAACTTATGAATATATATGGGGTACATGGATCCCTCTGGGGAAGGTTGAGATTGATATGAGAGATGATTTTGAATTATATGATGAGAGGTTTAAAGGAGCAGATAATCCTCTAACAGAAATTGAAATATATATTCCTATAAAATAATGATATCAACATCCCATGGAGATATACTTAATCCAATGATCCATAAATCAATATTAAGTGGGTAAGGGTATTAAGGACTTGTGTTAGTGGTTTGTAAGCAGTATGAGAAAGTTATTATAATACTTAAAAAAGGATGTCTCAAAATTTGAGATATCCTTTTAGGCACGACCCATTATACATCATATCATAGGCTAAAATATAAGTCTAGTATTTATTTTTATATATGCTAAAATCATAATCAGAAGCTTCTAAAATAAATATACAAGGAGAATCAATATGCTGATTAGATTATTAAAAGAAGAAGATAAAGAAAACTGGATCAGACTTGCAAAAGAACTAGAAGATATTTTTGATGCACCCAATATGTCAATAGATCCTCAATTTCATAAGCACATTAACAATAAAATAAAAAAGCATGAGGCTATAGTAGCAATAGATAGAATGTCAGAAAGATGCTTAGGTATCATCAGCTTTTCAAAGACAGATAATTGCATAGCTTGGTTTGGAGTATTTGAAAAATATCGTAAAAAAGGTATAGGAGCCAAGTTGCTAAAATGTGCATTAAACCAACTTAATAGAGGTAAAGATATAAAAGTAGATACATTTTTAAAGGATAGTAAAAAAGGTATATCAGCATGGAAGATATACAGTAAATTTGGATTTGTTGAAGGACAGAGATTTTTTGATGAACACAAAAATGAAAGATGTCAAATGATTATACCAAAATCAAACAATAAAAAAGGGGAGAGTTTCCACTTTAATATAGATAGGTATATAAAATGGGCAGATAAAGAGAATTGTCCAGTATGTTTAAAACAAACTCCACAAATTAAACCTACGCTTATAAAAGAACTTAGTTATTCATGGGTAGAATGTTACAATGAAGCTCAAGGAAGACTTTTTGGTAAATGTCATGTGCTCAGCAAAGTACATTCAGAGCATTTTTATGATATGGATCATCAGGATATGGTCAATTTTATAACAGATGTACAAAATACAGCAAAGGTATTACACCAAATTACAGGAGCAGTAAAGATAAATTATGAAATACACTCAAACTCAATGCCTCATCTACATGTACACCTATTTCCAAGATATCTAGACGATGATTACCCTAGTGCACCAATAGATTATAGAGTGTCCCAGCCATCTCCATATGAATCACAAGAAGAGTATGAGTGGTTTGTGAGTAGCATGAGAAATTTATTATAATAATAAAAAAGAGACTATCTTGTAATGTCACATTACAAGATAGTTTTTTTATTGCAAAAACCAATAATTTGGCATTAATTTATTTTTCTGTTATAATGAGCTAATATAGCATAGAAGATAAAGGAGAGGTTATATTGGAAAAGAAATATAACATATTTGATTTGTTCAAAATTCCATACAAAGCAAACTCTAAGTTATTTTTCATCAAAATATTCGAGTACATATTGTATAGCGTGTTGCCATTGTTGGAATTTTATGTAATGAGTAATTTTATTAATTTAAGTATAGAAACTGTCAAAGGAAAATCACTTAACAATATAACATTTCCATTGATATTATTGATATTAATTGTAGGATTCAAACACTTATCAGAGCAGATTTTCAAGTTATCTACATATAAGTTAGAGCTAGAAATTGATAAATATTTAAAAAATATATTTTTAATAAAAAAGGCAAAATTAAACTATACTCATATAGAGAATGATAAAATGTATAACAAAGCAAACAGACTATCTGATAAAGCAGGACAAAGAGTTTTAAATGGTCTAAATGCTTTCTTAAATATAATAATAATATTAATAAAATTAGCGACATCTATTTGTCTAGTAGCTAAATATTTAGGTGCAAAAAGTATAATAATAATTTTGGTTTCTATCCCAATACTTATATTATCTAGTTACAATGGTAGAGCTACATATAAAAACACAAAAAATCTAACCAAGGATAGTAGATTTATGGACTATTTATCTATTGTACTTACTAGCAAAAGATATTGTGAAGAAAGAAGCTTGTTTAACTATTCAGATACAATAAATGATAAGTGGAAAAAATTAAGCAGAAGCAAGATAAAAAAGACATATCGGTTAATTGCAAAGTTATTTTTTAGGATGGATATAAGTGCAATACTTATGATTCTTTTATCAGGAGTTACAATTTATTATTTTGTATTAAAAGCAGTGGAAGGGGTTGTTTCATTAGGAGTAGTAATAGCACTTACAAATCTTCTACGTGATTTATCAGACCAATTCAGATGGGGTATAATGAACAACGTATCAACATTAGCAGAAGACAAAGAATACTTTGGGGACTTTGATGAGTTTATGTCACTTACAGAAAAAAAAGACTCCATTACAGAGCGAGTATACAAAGAAATAGATGTAAAGAAGATAGTACTTACTGATGTTTCTTTTAGTTATCCTACATCAGACAGAAAAATACTTAAAAATATTAATTTTGAGTTCAAAAAAGGAAAGCACTATGCAATCGTAGGTAAAAATGGTTGTGGCAAAACTACTCTAGTCAAATTATTAACAGGTATGTATAGTAATTATGAAGGTGAAATACTAATCGATAATGTGGAACTTAAAAGTTTGGATATAAATACTATTAGAAACATGTACTCTATAGCATTTCAAGACTTTGCAAGATACCCTATAGATATAAAAAGTAATGTTGTTTTTGGAGATATAAACAAAGAAGATAAAGATAAATTAAATCAATGCTTAGAAGCTGTTGATATGTATGAGTATGTAAACAAACTTGATGATAAAGAGAGTACTTTGCTAGGTAAAATAAAAGAAAATTCAACAGAATTATCAGGAGGACAGTGGCAAAAACTAAGTATGGCTAGAGTTCTTTACAATCCATCGAATATAAGAATATTGGACGAGCCTACTGCAGCTTTAGACCCTATTTCAGAGTCGCAGCTGTATGAAAACTTTAGTATGCTTAGTAAAAATGTTACAAGTATATTTATAAGTCACAGGCTGGGTTCTACAATGCTAGCAGATACTATAATAGTTTTAGATAATGGAGAAATAGTTGAGACTGGATCACATACTGACCTAATGAAAAATAAAGGATTATATTATGAGTTATATTCTAAGCAAAGGAGTTGGTATAAAAGATGAGATTAAAATACGACAAAAGTTTACCAATATCCAAAACGATTTTTTATATACTTAAAACCAATCTAAAAGCAAATCCGCATATATTGATAACAAGTATGGTGATGAGTTTAATTCAAGGGTTATCATATGGAATAATTGCAAAAAGGTTAAAAATATTTTTTGATTCTGTAAATCTAAGTATAAATAAAGGTTACATGATTAATGATACAAAAGAAGCTCTAATATACCTTATAGCTGTGATTGCTATAGCTATGTTTATTAATGGACTTAATAACGGTTTTCATAATCTTGTAGAAGGAAGAATAAACGAGACGGCACTTTTAAATCTACATCATAAGTCCAAAAAGCTCAGTCCGTATGCGTTTGAAGATATAAAGATATTGGACGATTTAGAAAAAGCAAGAGAAGGAGCAGAGGCTTCGACAGTTTTGTTGTTTGTGATAGTACTTATCTTTACTTTTTATGTTCCTGGCTTACTATACTTAACTCTGTTTTTTTATAGCATATATCCAGCAATAGCATTAATATTGCCTGCTATATTTATACCAACAATTATAAATCAAAGGTTAAGATTAAAAATCTTTAGCCAGCTAGCTAACAAATCTGGGCCTAAGCTTAGAGAACTAAAAAGCTTAGAAGATAGCATAGTAAATAAGGATTTTTACAAAGAAACACGTTTGTTAGGATTGTTCCCTTATTTACATAGAAAATATAAAGTTTGTTTAGACGAAGTATTAGAGCTAAAATGGTATTCAGAGAAAAAAATAGCTATAAAAGAAGGCTTGTTAAGGCTAATATCACTTATTGCATATATAAGCGTTATATTACTGCTTACGTATTTGTTGATTACAGGTAAAATTAGTAGTGGAAGTTTTGCAGCAGTGCTTTCTACTATAGCATTTATGTTTAGTACATTAGAAGAATTAATATTTTATCATATAGAAACAATCTCAAATAACATAGGCTATGTTAATAACTATGTTAAATATATGACGTTACAAGAAAAGAAAACTAAAAGTAATGCTCAAATAAATATGAAATTTGGGATTAGTTTAAAGGATGTAAGCTTTACTTATCCAAATCAAGAGCAAACAGTATTAAATAATATTAATCTAAATATAAAAAATGGTGAAACTGTAGCAATAGTAGGAACGAACGGAGCTGGAAAATCAACTCTTTCAAAATTAATCATTGGATTATATCCATCTAAAAAGGGAGAGATAAAATATGATGATGTAGTTATTGAAAATGAAAGGCTAGATGATATATGTCATAATACATCAGGAGTGATGCAAAATTTTAATAGATATAAATTTTCACTTCAAGAGAATATAGCTATTGCAGATATGATTAACGGTATTGATAAAAATAGAGTAATGGATACTATAAATACTTTTGAAATAAATTTAGATAACTACGAAGAAGGTTTAGAAACTATATTATCTACAGAGTTTTCAGGAATAGACCTATCAGGAGGTGAGTGGCAACGTTTAGCATTAGCTAGAGCAGACTATAAAAATAATAGCATAATAGTATTAGATGAACCAACTTCAGCAATAGATCCTGAGATGGAGGCAAGTATATATCAAAGTATAAAGAAAATTATGCAAAATAAAACTGCTATCATAATAACACATAGATTGGGTATAACCCCAGATGTTGATAAAATAGTAGTATTAGATGATGGATGTATAGTAGAAGAAGGCTCACACCAAGAATTGATGGCATTTGATTCAAACTATAAAAAGATGTATACATCTCAGATGAAATGGTTTGATTTTGATGATTATGAAAAATAGATATTGTATAATAATTTAGGCTTATAGGAAAACTAAAATTCTTGACAAAATTAGATTTTTTAAAAGCTATGATTATATTGTGAAGGATGAATAGAATGTTAAGTGATAAAATGTTAAAAATGAAGAAATGGGCTGTTGTAGGAGTGACAGAAGACAAGAGTAAATATGGCTATAAAATTTATAAAAAGCTAAAAGATAAAGGTTATGAGGTTTATCCAATAAGTGTTAAGAACTCAAAAATAAATGGTGAAAAAGCGTATAAAAGATTGTCAGAGTTGCCGGTAAAAGTAGATGTTGTTGACTTTGTAGTTAATCCAAGTATAGGTATATCAATTATTTCACAGTGTAAAGAATTAGATATAAAGAACGTGTGGTTACAGCCAGGGACAATCAGCGAAGAGATAATAAAATATGCACAAGAAAATGATATAAACCAATACCAAGGCTGTGTGTTAGTAGCACTCAGTTAACAACAACAAACTATAAATTATAAGAGGTGTATTTTTGTAGTGAAAAGAGATACTAAACATATAGGAGGGAACATAATGAAACGATTATTATTAGTCATAGTATTTTTTAGTGTTATTAATTTGTTAGTAGCATGTACTTCTGGTAAAAACGAGGCTACATTGAAACTAGGGTTAGATAAAATAGAAAATAGTAAAGATGCTATAGCATTTATAGTAAATAATCCTACAGAAGAAGAACTTAGCAAAATACGGAATCTCAAAGAGTTTGAATTTGATAAAAGCAATGAATCATTATTAGTAGTACCAGTTAATAATAATTCTAGTGTTAAAGTTATAGAACTTACATTATATAAAGAGGGTATAAAATATGGTAAAGAACTATTTAAAACTGATAGTACATCAAATAATTATGCATTACAAATAAAAGCAACAAGACCAGAAGGAGTACCGGCGATGGAAATCATTGTTGAAAAAGACGGAACAACAGGTGAATATCAAGTGTCTTACAATGGTAAAGAAGGAAACCCAAAAGTAGAAATTATAAAAAAGAACACTAAGTAATGTAAAATAGATTAGAATAATAAGGATTATTGTTAAAGAGAGAAAATGTGTATGATGAATAACGAGAAACTATTAGAAGTATATTGATAGTTTCTTTTTAGTATTGTTAAAGTAGTAAAAAAATAATAAAATAGTACTATAAAAAGTCGGAAAACTATGCTTACTTGATTTTAATGTGATTAAGTGTTAATATTACAAGAGGGTTTAAGGTAAACTAATAACTACAGTATAATAGGTAAAAGAGGAATACATATGGAATTAAAAGATTTTAATACGCAAAATATTATAGAAAATGTAAGAAAGGATAGTATAGCCGAAGAGCTAGGCATAGAAAAAGGAGATATAATACTATCAGTCAATGATAATCAAATCAATGATATCATAGAATACAAATACCATATTTCAGATGATTATGTAAAAATGGAAATATTAAAGCCAAATAATGAAGTGTGGGAGTTAGAAATAGAAAAAGAATATGATGAGGATATAGGAATCGAATTTACAAATCCTCTAATAGATAAAGCAAAGAGTTGTAAGAATAAATGTGTATTTTGTTTTATAGACCA
Source organism: Clostridiaceae bacterium M8S5 (assembly GCA_029227815.1). Classification (GTDB taxonomy): domain Bacteria; phylum Bacillota; class Clostridia; order Tissierellales; family MCWD3; genus Abyssisolibacter. The sequence continues at coordinate 1,697,885 of CP118523.1, forward strand.
ATTACCAAAAGGTATGAGAAAAACACTGTATTTTAAAGACGACGACTCAAGATTATCTTTCTTACAAGGGAATTTTATTACACTTACGAATATGAGTGATGAGGAAATCGATAGGATAGTGAGATATAGAATAAGTCCAATAAATATATCAGTTCATACCACAGATCCAGAATTGAGAATAAAAATGTTAAACAACAAAAATGCAGGTAAATTACATGAACGACTCAAAAAGCTCAACGAAGCAAATATAGATATGAATTGTCAGATAGTACTTTGTCCAGGAATCAATGATGGCAAACATTTAGATAAAACTATAGATGATTTATTTGAGTTTTATCCTAACATATCTAGCGTAGCAATAGTTCCAGTTGGTTTAACAAAGTATAGAGAAGGATTATTTGATTTAGAGATATTTAATAATGAGTCAGCAGGAGAGCTTTTAGATTATATAGAGGAAAAACAAAAAGGATTTATAAAAAAAATAGGGAGTAAATTCGTATTTGCTTCCGATGAATTTTTTATATTAGATGGCAGAGAAATTCCAAGCTATAATGAATACGAAGGTTTTCCTCAGATAGAAAATGGAGTAGGATTAGTTAGGAAATTTAAAGAAGAAATAGAGCGCACGTTAGATGATATAAATATTAAAGGGGAAAAAACCAAAACATATACAATAGCTACAGGAGTATTAGCGTATGAATTTATGAAAGAAGTAGCTGAGCTTGTAACTGACAAAATTGGAGACATAGAGATAAATGTAGCAAAAATAAAGAATAAATTTTTTGGTGATAGCATAACTGTAGTGGGGTTAATAACAGGGCAAGATTTGATAGAGCAACTAAAAGATACACATATAGGTGATGGTTTAATAATATCAAGTGCAATGCTCAGAAGTGGAGAAGAAGTGTTTTTAGATGATATGACAGTAAGTGATATAGAAAAAGCTTTAAGTACGAAGATATATATTAGCAATAACGATGGGAAGAAATTCGTAGAGCTATTTTTAAATTTGAGAGGTGAAAAGTTTGAGTAGACCAATTGTTGCAATAGTAGGAAGACCTAATGTTGGGAAATCAACATTATTTAATAGGCTAGCAGGTAGTAGAATAGCCATAGTAGAAGATAAACCTGGAGTAACAAGAGACAGGATATATGCAGAATGTGAATGGCTTAATAAATATTTTACATTAATAGATACAGGAGGAATAGAGCCAGCCTCAGAAGATATAATATTAAAACAGATGAGAAGACAAGCAGAAGTTGCCATAGAAACAGCAGATGTTATATTGTTTATGGTTGACGGAGCACAGGGGCTTACATCAACAGATAGAGAAGTAGCCACTATGCTAAGGAAATCAAAGAAAAAGGTTTTACTAATAACAAATAAAGTAGATACTCACAAGACTCCAGATAGTATATATGAGTTCTATGAGCTTGGGATAGGTGATCCTATAGTAATATCAGCAAGTCATGGATTTGGGATAGGGGATATGCTAGATGTAGTAATAGAATATTTTCCGGATGATAAAGACACAGAGTATGATGATGATGTTATAAAAGTAGCAGTAATAGGAAAACCAAATGCAGGCAAATCTTCACTTATAAATAAAATATTAGGCGAGGAAAGAGTTATAGTAAGTGATATACCGGGTACTACAAGAGATGCAATAGACACACCGTTTGATGTCGGAGATGATAAGTTTGTATTTATAGATACAGCAGGGCTAAGAAGAAAGAGAAGCGTAGATGAAAATGTAGAGAGATACAGTGTAGTTAGATCATTAGCAGCTATAGAGAGGTCGGATGTTTGTCTAATTGTAATCGATGCTTCAGAAGGATTAACAGAGCAAGATAAAAAAGTTGCTGGTTATGCTCATGAAAATGGAAAAGCAGCAATAGTATTAGTTAATAAGTGGGATTTAATAGATAAGGACGATAGAACATATCTTGAATTTGAAAAAGAAGTTGTAAATGGCTTAGCATTTATGAAATACGCGCCTATAATAACAATATCAGCACTTACAGGAAAAAGAGTTAACAGAATCATAGATATGATAAAGACAGTAGCAAATAACCATTCGCTTAGAATAAAAACAGGTATACTCAACGATATCATCGGTGAAGCAGTATTAATGAATCAACCGCCGTCAGATAAAGGAAGAAGATTAAAGATATACTATGGTACACAGGCTAGTGTAAAACCTCCTAAATTCACTATTTTTGTCAATGACAAAGAGTTAATGCATTTTTCTTATACAAGATATTTAGAAAATAAGATTAGAGAAAGTTTTGGTTTTGAGGGAACTCCTATAAGATTCGAGATAAGACAAAAAAGGGGGCGATAGTTATTAAAGACATAATAATAGTAGCTGTTATATCATATTTTTTAGGTAATATCTGTGGTTCTTATATTTTTGGTAAACTTTTTAGACAAAAAGATATTAGAAATCATGGTAGCGGTAATGCAGGAGCAACAAATGCGCTAAGAGTTTTTGGTGTAAAAATAGCCCTTTTAGCGTTTTTATGTGATTTTATTAAAGGAATGATAGCAGTATATTTAGGTAAGTATATTGTTGGCACAGATTTAGGCGTATATATATCAGCTATTGCAGTGGCAGTAGGACATAACTATCCAATTTTATTAAGGTTTAAAGGAGGTAAAGGGATAGCTACTTCATTTGGAATACTAATAATAGTTTGTCCACTAATAGCGCTATCATCAGTAGTAGTTTTTGTATCAGTAGTCTACATTACTAGATATGTGTCATTAGGATCAGTAATAAGTGCAATTGCAGTACCAATAAGCGGACTAATTATATACAGACCATTTGATAAACAGTTTTTTATATTTACATTAATAATAGGATTAATGGCGATATTTAGACATATAGGTAACATTAAAAGGTTACTTAATGGAACAGAAAGAAAGTTAGGTCAAAAAGCAAAAAGCTAAACTAAAGGTATATGTATTTGGCACTTATTGAATACAGACTATTTGACATAAGTTTTTTATATTTACATTGAGAATAGGAGTAATGGCTTTATTTAGACATAAAGGTAATATTAAAAGGTGATTTAATGGAACCGAATCAAAATTAGGCCAAAAAGCAAAATAAATTGATTGGGGGATATAAATGAGTGCAAAGATAGGTGTAATAGGAGGAGGAAGCTGGGGAAGTGCATTATGCATATTACTAGCTAACAAAGGATATAAAGTAGATTTTTGGATTAGAAATGAAGAGCAAGTTAATGAAATAAATAGAACAAGGATCAATACTAAATACCTACCAGAGGTCAAAATCCCAGAGACAGTTCAAATATCAAACGATTTAGAGTTAGTCATAAGGGATAAAGATGTGTTAGTGCTTGCAGTACCAACTCACGCAGTTAGAGAAACAGTAAAGAAGATAAAAGACAAAATCAAAGATGGTCAAATAATAGTGAATGTTGCAAAAGGTATTGAAAACGATACACTTATGAGAATATCACAAATAGTTAGAGAAGAAGCTCCAAATTCTAAATATGCAATACTATCAGGACCATCACATGCAGAAGAAGTAGCAAAAAAAATGCCTACAACAGTAGTAGTTGCATCAGAGGATAAAGAAGTCACAAAATATATTCAAGAAATATTCATTACACCGAGTTTTAGAGTTTATGCAGGCTCAGATGTAATAGGAGTAGAACTTGGAGGAGCAGTGAAAAACGTAGTAGCATTAGGAGCAGGAATATCAGATGGATTAGGCTATGGAGATAATACAAAAGCTGCACTAATGAATCGAGGAATAGCTGAAATAACTAGGCTTGGAGTCAAAATGGGAGCAAACAGACATACATTTACAGGACTTTCAGGGATAGGCGATTTAATAGTTACATGTACAAGTATGCACAGTAGAAATAGACGTTGTGGTATAAAAATAGGAGAGGGCATGAGCCTTGACGAAGCAATACAGTCAATAGGAATGGTAGTAGAGGGTGTAAAAACTGCAAAATCAGTACATTATTTATCAGAAGAATATGATGTAGAGCTTCCAATAAGTAATGCTATATATGAAGTTTTATACGAAGGTAAAAACGTCAAGCAAGCAGTAGATGAGTTGATGTTACGTGATAAAAAGAATGAACTAGAAGATGTTGAGTGGTAAATAAAATACAAAGGGCTGGTTTATAAATGTATGAACCAGTCCTTAGATTTTTTTAGGAATTCTTCAACTCTTAAAAGCTGAACCAATAAAATTTGAGTTACCACAAGACCCACAGAGATAATCTAAAAGAAACCTCTTTTGCTTTACTAGCTATCACTACATCCACATAGATTAGAAAGTTTGATATCCATTGAAAAACTACAGACATCATACATATCATTAAATAGTTGGTTTATCAAACTCAATACCACATCTTTGTTTCCATGGACAGTTGTGGACATTAATCCTATAGTGTACTTTACATCATAGGATTTTATAATATCTAAGACCTTGTTTATATCGTCAATATAATCATTGCTAATAATAGGGATAAAGCTGATTTGACAAGTCGCTACTTTTTCCATAGAGCACATAAAAAACCTCCATTATGATTTTGAGAATATTCATTTTCTTTTTCAATAGTTATATTACTTTCATCGATATCAGGTGGCACAAACAAACACTCTTTAATACAAACTAGGTTTTCAGGTTTTATTTTTTCTAAGTCTTCCCTTGATTTTAAGATGGAATGTTTAAAAACTGTATTTTGCTGAAAATAGTCTGATTGATATAAATTACCCCAGTGACTATTTTTATTGATAGTCCCAATTAATATACTCCCTTTGTCTTTTACAACTCTAAATATTTCATCCATTGCTTCTACAGGTTTTTTTACAAACTCAAAAGCAGCAGAGGAAAATACTCCATCAAAAGTACCATCGTCAAAATCGAGATTATAAACATCCATATTATAAAACTCAATATCTAAACCCATCTCTTTTGATTTTTGTCTTGCTATATTTAGCATTTCATCAGATATATCTATAGCTATAACTTTAGCACCTGTCTGAGCTAGTCTGATACTAAAATTACCTGTACCGCATCCAATATCTAGTATAGTATCATTATTGTTAAATTCAAATAAACTCATAGCACAATTGCTTTCTACCTTGTCAACAAATGCTCCAAGTTTTGTATCGTACCATGAATCATAGCTACTTGCCTCTGAATCAAATATTGCCATTAAATCACCCTCTTTAATAATTTCAACTGATATGTACTACTTTATATATCCATTAATAATTTGAGTTTACTATTAAATATAAAAAAAAGCAATATTTCATACTACAAAGATTAAAATTATAGTAATTTTTACTAGTAGCATGTCATATATTTTTATAAAGCAGTATATAAGGTGAAATCAATACATTAAACATTGTATAAAGAATAAAGGAGGGAATTTTTTTGGATAGGTATGATATCTACAATGATATTTCACAGCGTACTCAAGGTGATATATACATGGGAGTAGTAGGTCCAGTACGTACTGGGAAATCTACATTTATAAAAAGATTTATGGATTTACTAGTACTTCCAAATATAAAGAATACGCATAGAAAAACAAGAGCTATAGATTCAATACCTCAAAGTGGAGCAGGAAAGACAATTATGACTACTGAGCCTAAATTCGTACCAAGCGAAGCAGTAGAACTAACAATAAGAGATAATCTAAAATTTAAAATCAGAATGGTTGACTGTGTGGGGTATCTAATCAATGGAGCATTAGGCCATAATGAAGGGGAAATGCCTAGAATGGTGACTACTCCATGGTATGAGAAAGAGATTCCGTTTGAAGAAGCTGCTGAAATCGGTACAAAAAAGGTAGTAACCGATCATTCAACAATAGGCTTAGTGGTTACAACAGATGGTTCAATAACAGATATAGAAAGACATAACTACATACAAGCAGAAGAAAGAGTTATAAATGAGCTAAAAGCGTTAGAAAAGCCTTTTGTAGTGTTACTTAACTCCAAGCATCCAACATTAGACAGTACATTAGCGCTAAGAGAAAGCCTAGAGCAAAAATACAACGTTCCAGTAGTGAATTTAGATTGCTTAAATATGTCGATGAGTGATATCAACAATGTATTTGAAAAGATACTATACGAATTCCCTATAAAGCAAATAAATATCAATTTGCCAGGGTGGGTAGACGGTCTTTCAAATAATCACTGGATTAAGAAAAGCATTATAAACACTCTAAAAGATTCCATAGGCGGTCTTCACAGATTAAGCGAAGTTGATAAGTTAAGAGATGAATTAAATGGACTTGATGTATCAGAAAATACAGTTATAGAAGAAGTTAATCTAGGCTTTGGTGACGTAAATATTAAAGTTAATGTAGATAATCAATTACTATACAAAGCTATAGAAGATTATTCAGGTATTAGAATTGATGGAGAGCATCAATTACTAGGTCTCATAGGTAAATTGTCGACAATAAAAAAAGAGTATGATAGAGTAGAGAAGGCACTCAATGATGTAAAAGAATACGGATATGGTCTAGTGCCGCCTTCATTTGATGAATTAGAGTTACTAGAACCTGAAATATTCAAAGAAGGAAAGAGATATGGAGTTAAGCTTAAAGCTAATGCCCCATCACTACATCTAATCAGAGCAGATATAGCAACAGAAGTCTCCCCTATTATAGGAACAGAAAGACAGAGTGAAGACCTTGTTAAATCATTGCTAGACGAATTTGAAAACAATCCTAACAGAATATGGGAATCAAACATGTTTGGCAAATCTCTTCATGATTTAGTACAGGAACAATTACAAATAAAAGTTAATACATTGCCAACAGAGACGAGAGCTAAATTACAAAGGGCATTGCAAAGAGTAATCAATGACGGTGGCGGTGGACTTATCTGTGTTATAATATAAACAAAGAACGAGATGCTTTATGCATCTCGTCAGACCGTAGACAAAAGTCCAATTTCTGCGTTGTTGTTAAAATTTCCGTTGCTCACTTACCTCTAAGTAAGCTCTGCTACTCAATTTTAACACGCCTTTAAATTGAACTTTTACTAAAGTCTGCTATCTTGATGACTTTGTCATCAATCTAACGAGATGCTTTATGCATCTCGTATCTATTTGCAAAATTTGTAAATAGAATAATAACAATAATCCTTTTTATTCATATTATATAGTGACAGTAATAGAAAAGGAGGTATAGTATGTTTAATTTATTAGGTTGTGGTTGGGAAGGTAGTAGTTTATTATTCTTCTTTTTGATACTAGTTGTAATTTTCTGTAGTTGTGGTAAGGGTCACGGTTGCAGTAAAGAATAATTAAATATGTATGAATAAGGGCTGTTTTTCTAACACAGCCCTTTAATAAATGTATTTTTTATTAAGAAATCTTTATAATTTCATTATATTATGATTATAAGATTGACAAGATTTTTACGTATATTTATAATAAACACATAACGTATATACAAAAGAAAGAAAATGAGGACAAAAATATGAATACAATGACAGTTATTTATATATTAGCAATGTTATTATTAGTTAGTGTATGTGGATACGCACTAGTAGTAATAAAAGAAAAAATATATTTGACCAAAAATATAATATTATTAGAAAAAAAATCCGTAACTGAGACACACTTAAACGAAGCAGATATAAAAGAGTTTATGCTTGATGGAGATAAGTATAAAACTGGAGATGAAGTAAAAGTAATGTTTGTGGATAGAAAAAAAGTTTCAGGGATAATAATTGGAGCAATAAAAAAAGAAAATCAAATCTTAATAGTCACACATGATGATCAAATCAAGAAATTTTCAATAGGTGTAATAAAAAGGATACGAGTAGTGAGTAGGTATGGTAAATTTTTCTAACAACTAATATAGGAGTATAAGCCTATATTATAATAAATCATAAAAAATTTATAAAAGTTAGAGGGTATTCGTATTTTTTGAAGAAATATATAATTGGGTTGTTCTAGCCTAAATGCAAAGGATATAAGTAAAAAAACTGGAGATAGATATGGACTTGGATGAAAATAGAAAAAAAAGAAAAAAGAAAAAATTGATGATAAAGATATACTCTGCAGTGGTAATAGCCTTGGTAGTTTTCGTATTGTTCATCACAGTTTATGATTTTGGTTACAAAAAATATGTTGCAAAGCTAGATATACTAGAAGATACAATAAAGTGTGATTCCGTTATTATAGAAAATAGCATAGTTTATAAATCAAACCATACTGGTACAGTTAATTACTTCAAAAACGAAGGGGATAAGATTAGTAAGGGAATATTACTAGCTAGAACATATGCAACTAATGAAGATGATATGCAAAGCAAACTAGATGAGTTAAATAAACAAATAAAAAAAATAGAGTCAAATTCAATAAAAAGTGAAATATTAAGCTCAGATATAAAGAAAAGCGAAAAGATAATTAACTATATAGTAAAAGATTTACAAGAGAGCTTGCTCAACGGAGATTTTAAAAAAGCTAAAGAGATAAAAAGCCAGCTTGTAGAAGGAGTAGACAAACATAACAAGATTACTGGTAATGATTCATACAAAAACGTGACAGTAAGTACTCTAGTAAAACAGAAAGAGAACATAATAAAACAAATGCAGAGTAATACAAAGAACTATTACTCAAAGAATGTTGGAATAATAAGTTACTTAATAGACGGATTAGAAAGTACATTTACATTAGAGAATATACTTAATACTCAGGTAGACAAAATCGAGATAACTGATAGCAAACCAATCAATAATAAAGAAATCGAGAAAGTTAAAATTGGACAACCAGTGCTTAAGGTAGCATACAACAATAAATGGTATATTGGGTGCAAACTGAAAAAAGAGAGTATTAATGGTATAAAGGAAGGCAACAATATAGATATTAGATTTAATGATAAGATAAGACTTAAAGCTGTAGTATATAAAATCAAAGAACAAGGAGACAATGCACTTGTAATTTTTAGTTTTGATGATTATTATTACAAGGTTTACAAAAATAGATTCAATAAAGTTGATATAATAAAGTCTAGCAATAAAGGATTAAAAATACCTATAGATTCTATTATAGAAAGAGAAGGTAAGAAGGGTGTTTTTGTATCTAATGTTAGTAATATAGTAAAATTTGTGCCTATCAAAATACTATATCAAAACGATGAGTTTGCAATAGTAAAACAAAAGTATTTCTACGTAAAACAAAAGGAAACAGATAAGGCAGAAAAGATAGATACTATTAGGTTATATGATCAAATAATACAAAGACCAGACAAGGTTAAGGAAAAGGATATACTAAATAGGGGTGGAGACAATGGAGTTAACTAGTAATTTAGCAGATGTAAAAGCAAGAATAGAGAGAGCTGCCCAAAAATCAGGTAGAAAACTGGAAGATATAGACTTAATAGCGGTTACAAAGACAGTTGATGTAGATGTTATAAAGGAAGCTGTTAAGCTTAATCTGACAAAACTTGGAGAAAATAAACCACAAGAGATTAAAAGGAAAAGTGATATACTATCAAAACAAGACATAGATTGGCATATGATAGGTCACTTACAAACAAATAAAGTGAAATATATAATTGATAAAGTTTCACTAATACATTCATTAGACAGACTATCATTAGCTAAAGAAATACAAAAGAAGGCAAATGATAATAATTTGATAGTAGATGTTTTAGTGCAGGTGAATGTTTCAGGAGAAGAAAGCAAGTTTGGTTTAGAGCCAGATAAAGTAGTAGAGTTCATAAAAGAAGTAAGTAAGTTTGATAAAATAAGAATAAAAGGGCTAATGACTATGGCACCATTTTATTCTGAGCCAGAAGAAACGAGATTCGTTTTTAGAGGACTTAAAAAATTATCAGAACAAATAGAAGAGCTTAAATTAGATAATGTAGAGATGAAATATCTATCAATGGGAATGACAAATGATTTTGAAATTGCTATAGAAGAAGGGGCAAACATGGTAAGAGTTGGTACAGGATTGTTTGGAGAAAGAGTATACAAGTAAATAAAGGAGGATTATTATGTCAAGTGAAGGATTATTAAGTAAAGTTAAATATTTTATAGGGTTAGAAGATTATGAAGATGATTATGAGTACGAAGAGGAGTATTTAGAAGAAGAGCAAGAAATACAAACAAGTAAAATAAACATGAACAATAAAGTAGTAAATATACACACAAATAAAAACATCAAATTAGTAGTTCATAAGCCTAGTAAGCTTGAAGATTCAACTACTATAGTTAAAGATTTAAAATCAAGAAAGCCTGTAGTAGTAAATCTTATAGGGTTAGAAGATGAAACAAAAAGAAGTATATTTGACTTTTTAAATGGTGCATTGTATGCGTTAGAGGGAAGCATACAAAAGGTTACAAAAGATATATTTGTATTAGCACCAAACAACGTAGATATAGATGGTAATGTAGAAAAAGAAATAAAAGATAAAAGCACATTTTCTTGGTTAAAATAGATGAGGGAGTAAATTTATGAACTATATGATAATAAGGACTATAGATATTTTTGTGGATGTAGTTAAATACTTGATAATAGCAAGGATATTAGTGGGTCTGTTTTTAAGAGATACTAGACATCCGGTGATGAATTTTTTATATCAAGTTACAGAACCAATATTAGAACCTTTTAGGAGGTTATTGTATAAATTGAACATAGATACAGGGATGTTTGATTTTTCACCAATATTGGCTTTTTTGGCATTAGAGCTTATAGAAAAAATAATTATAGGGATACTGTTATAATAGATGAACAGAATAAAAAACAAGACAGAATATTTATCGCATATAAACGATAAGGATCAAATTATTGCTATGCGAAAGATTATAGACAAAATAGATAGTGTATTGATTAAAAGAGATGTCGAATGTACAGAATTTCTAGACCCTTATCAAAGAAGGCTAGCTATATCAATACTCAATAGATTTGATGAGATATCTTATGATGAAGATGGAGGATATAAAGATACTGAAAGAAAAGCTATAATCATATATCCTTCATATTTAGATAAGAGTTATATAGAAGATTTTGTTTGTGCGGTCAAACTAAATATAAAAGGAAATTTTGAAAACATCAGTCATAGAGATTGTTTAGGAGCTCTATTGTCTTTAGGACTAAAAAGAGAAAAAGTTGGAGATATATTTATATTAGATAGTCTTATATATGTGTTTTTGCATAAGGATGTATCATGTTACGTACAATATAATATGAATAAGATAAAACACACTACAGTAGTACCTGAGCTAATAACTAGGGAAGATGTACACATTAAGCAAAGCAATGATTTTGAAATTTCAGTAATAAATATTACATCCTTGAGGTTGGATAACGTTATAAGTTCCTCTTTTAATTTATCTAGATCAGAGAGTGCTAAATACATAAAAGGGGGATACACCAAAGTCAACCACCAGCCTATTGAGCAAGCTTCTCACAATATTGCAGAGGGAGACTTGTTATCCGTTAGGAAAAAAGGAAGAGTATCAGTAGAAGCAATACTTGGACATACAAAAAAGGGAAGATTAAGACTTAAAATAAAAAAATATCTTTAGCGGAGGGAAGATTATGTTAACACCATTGGACATACAAAAAAAAGAGTTTTCTATGGCATTTAGAGGTTACAAAGTATCACAAGTTGAAAGCTTTTTAGATCAAATAATAACAGATTTTGAAAATATAATAAACGACAATATTGAACTAAAAGATAGGATAGAGACATTAGATAAAAGAATAGAGCACTATCAAACAATAGAAGATACATTGCAAAATACATTGGTAGTAGCACAAAAAACAGCTGAAGATGTGAACTTAAATGCGAAACAAAAGCATGATACAATAGTGAAAGAAGCAAAAGAAAAAGCAAGAAAAATAATAGAAGATGCAAACAACGATGTAATAGAAATGCAAAGAAAATACGATAATATGAGAAAAGAAGCACTTATGTTCAAAGCAAAGTTTAGGTCCCTTTTAGCATCGCAAATAGAAGCGACAGATACATACTACAATCTCAATGATATGGACGTAGAGACTACAAGTCTTAAATAACATAGATTTTATCCTTGTGTAAATGCATTGTTCAAAGTATAATGAACAGTGTATTTGTTTTTTATAGCAAATTATGAGATTGATGATTTGTAGATTAATTGGATAAAATATATTTAAAGAAATTATATAATAGAAAGGAACTACAGGAGGAGTATCATGGAGCTTAAACTTATATCATATGATAAAAACAATTTAAAGAGCATAGATTTAGGAGATAATGTAATAATAGATAGAGATAGACTTACAATGATAGCTGGACCTTGCTCAGTAGAAAGCAGAGAGCAGATACTAAGAACAGCAGAGTATTTAAAAAGTCTGGATATTAAGATTATGAGAGGTGGAGCATTTAAACCAAGAAGCTCACCATATTCTTTCCAAGGTTTAGGATTTGAAGGCTTAAAATATCTCAGAGAAGCAGGAGATAAATACAATATAAAAATAGTATCAGAGATAATAGACCCAAGAGACGTAGAAAAAGCGTATGATTATGTTGATATATTTCAAATAGGCTCAAGAAATATGCAAAACTATAGTTTAATAAGAGAGATAGGTAAAGTAGATAAGCCAGTACTTTTAAAGCGTGGTATGAATGCTACAATAAGTGAATGGTTGATGTCGGCAGAATACATAGCATTAGAAGGTAATGATGATATAATACTTTGTGAAAGAGGCATAAGGACATTTGAGAACTATACCAGAAATACACTAGACTTAGCAGGAGTGGCAGTAGCAAAAGAACTGAGTAGATTACCAGTAATAGTAGATCCAAGTCATGGAACAGGCAGGAGAGAGTTAATAGAGCCTATGTCTAGAGCGGCTATAACACTTGCTGACGGGCTGATGATAGAAATGCATGAAAATCCAGACAAAGCTATATCTGATGGTTTTCAGTCATTAAATTTTACTCAAATGAAAGAATTAGTAACAAGAATTAGAAAATTGCACGATTTGTTAGCTAAATAGATAGTTTCATAAATATTTCGTTTTAGATATTTATAATTAACTCTCAAATGGGGGAAAATATAAGTAAGGGGAAGATTATGAATAAAGATGTGGCTAAATCAATTAATAAAAAATTAGATGACATTTCAGACCAACTAGAGAAAGCTAAAATAGCAGAATACGTTGATATGATGCATAATCGAAGAAGATTATTATATGTCAATTTTCTTAGTGGATTAGCAAGAGGTTTTGGTATGGCTATAGGTTTCACAATACTAGGAGCAATAGCGCTTTACATACTAAACAGAATGATAACATGGAATCTTCCGGTAATAGGCGATTTTATAGCTGATATAGTCAAGATCGTTACAGATAATTTGGGAGGACGACGATAATGAACAAATCTATGCTACACAAATACAAAATTAAACTACAGCAAGAAAGGGATAAAATACTGAGCACAATAAATGAAATAAATAAAAATGATTTAGCAGGAGCACTAAAAGAATCTGGCTCAGAACTATCATCATACGACAATCATCCTGCTGATTTAGGAACAGAGACTTTTATGATGGAGCAAAGCATGAATCTAAAAGAAAACGAAGTAAACCTTCTGAGTAACATAGATAACGCACTAGAGAACATAAAAGAGGGCAAATATGGAGTATGTAAAATTTGCGGTAAAGATATAAAAGAAGAAAGACTAGATATATTACCATATGTAGATACATGCACTCATTGTATGGATAAAACATTAGCATCAGAAGTGCAATATAGACCGATAGAAGAATCAGTAATAGGATATCCTTTTTCAAGAATTAGAAGTATGGCAGGAGAAAATGTTGAGGTAGACGGAGAAGATGTCTATCAGGATGTAGAAAAATACAATAAAATGCCACTAGATCCAGATCAAATCGGAGATTTTGATGATTTTAAATCAGGAGTATTAGAAGGAACGCAGAAGATAGAGCAAGAAGAGGATATTTTCAAATAACTAAAGTTATCCCAGAATGGCAAATTACTGTGTTATAAAATTTAGAAACATAAAATTGAAATATAGATATAAGAAACGGGTCATAGTTACTTTGTGACCCGTTATTAAGTTACTGAGATTAAAATATAAGGGAAAATCATTATAACATATTAATTAAAGTTGCATGAATATTTAAGGTTAAATATTAAATATTACATATTTGCTTTACAAAGAGATATATTTTATAATACAATTTAACATGGAGATTATATAAAGGAGTGGATTATTTGTTAATTATTTTTTGCATCATAACAGTGTTACTTGATCAAGCATCAAAGTATTATTTTGCAAATTTACTTGCAGATGGAAGGACAATAAAAATATTAGGTGACTTTTTGCAGTTTAACTATGCAGAAAATAAAGGAGCAGCTTTCAGCATACTACAAAACAAGCAGATTTTTTTGATAATAATAACAATTATAGTAATAATCGTGATAGCGTATTATATTAAAAAAGTAAGTTTGACATTTAATGCAAAGCTAATGTTAACATTTATAATAGGCGGTGCAATTGGGAATCTAATAGACCGAATTAGATTCAGATATGTAATAGATTTCATAGATGTGAAATTCGGAACGTTTTATGATTTTCCTATATTTAATATTGCAGATAGCTTTGTTGTAGTGGGAACGATAATATTTACAATTTTAGTGTTTACAGATAACTATATGTTGAAAGAGTGATGAAATGAACCAAGTTGAGATAATAGCATTAGAGGGAGAAAACGGTAGATTAGATAGTTTTCTAGCAAACAAACTAGAAGATGTATCACGCTCGTTTATACAAAAGCTCATAAAAGATGGCAACGTAAAAGTAAATAACATAATAAAAAAGCCTAGATACATGGTAAATGCAGGAGATACAATCATTGTAGAGTTGCCAGAGCCAAAAGAGCTTGAGGTATTGCCTGAAGATATAGAGATAGATATAGTTTATGAAGATGACGATGTAGCAGTAGTATACAAGCCACAAGGCATGGTAGTGCATCCAGCATGTGGGCATCAAACAGGTACATTAGTAAACGCATTGCTTTACAGATTGAAAAATCTATCATCAATAAACGGAGTAATAAGACCGGGAATAGTTCATAGGATAGATAAAGATACTTCGGGATTACTTATGATAGCAAAAAATGATTTTGCTCACAACGAGTTATCAAAGCAACTCAAAGAGCATACAATAACTAGAGTATATTACGCATTAGTAAACAACAATATAAACAGAGAAACAATAGATATAGACAAACCCATAGGAAGGCACCCAGTAGATAGGATGCGAATGGCAGTGACAGATAGAAATTCAAAGAGAGCTGTAACACATATAACAGTAATAGAGAGATTTAAAAACTATACATTAGTAAAAGCACAGCTTGAAACAGGCAGGACACATCAGATAAGAGTACATATGGCTTATTTAAGCCACTCCATAGTAGGAGACCCAGTGTATGGCTCAAAAAAACAAAAATTTAAGCTAGAAGGGCAACTACTTCATGCGAAAGTTTTAGGGTTTAATCATCCGAGAACAGGAGAATACATGGAGTTTGAA
This sequence comes from Clostridiaceae bacterium M8S5, assembly GCA_029227815.1. Taxonomy (GTDB): domain Bacteria; phylum Bacillota; class Clostridia; order Tissierellales; family MCWD3; genus Abyssisolibacter. Next base: position 1,713,452 of record CP118523.1, read on the forward strand.
TGTGACCTGCCGGATTATTTTAAGCATGTACTAGATATATTAAGGAAAAAAAATGCCTAGACAAACGCATTATAATATGCTATCATTATGTAAATTGATGCATTCATCGTTTAAACAAAGTAATAATGATATATAGTTGTTAGGCTTCTTTTGTGGAGGTGTAATATTGAAAACAAAAACTTTAATAATGGATGAGAAGGCTATACAAAGAGCAACAACTAGGATATCTCATGAAATAATTGAAAACAACAAAGGTATAACAGACGTAATAATAATAGGAATTAAAACTAGAGGTATACCATTAGCGAACAGAATAGCAAATAAGATAAAAGATATAGAAGGTCAAGAAGTACAAGTAGAGACACTAGATATTACTCTATATAGAGATGATTTATCAGAGATAGATGAAAAACCAGTAGTGTCAATAGATAAACTCAAATGTGATATAACAAACAAGATAGTAGTACTAGTTGATGATGTGCTTTATACAGGTAGAACAGTAAGAGCAGCATTAGACGCAATAGTGGATAATGGAAGACCAAAAAAAGTACAACTAGCAGTATTAATAGATAGAGGACATAGAGAACTACCGATTAGACCAGATTATATAGGTAAAAACGTACCAACATCAAAAAAAGAAATAGTAAGCGTTAAATTCAAAGAAACAGATGATATGGATAGCGTTCTAATAAAAGAAGTATAAGAAAACATAGCTCTTTTAAAACAGTCCCGTGAGGCTGAAAAAGGGAGAATGATTCTCCCTCCTTAAAAAAGATAGGAGGTTTTATTATGTCTAAATTTAGATATATAAAAGAAAACAAAATAATAATCAAACATGGGTTATATAATAATGTATATGAAGGTGATTGACCTTTAGTATATATTTATTATGTGACCCATTTTTAATGCAAAGAAAAAGTCAGGAGGGATGAAATGATTATACAAAATGGTTATTATATCAATATGAAAGATAAAAAGATTGAGAAAAAAGACATAAGAGTAAAAGATGGGATAATAACAGAAATAGGAGAAAGACTAGAATTAGCAAATGAAGATCAAATAATAAATGCCAAAGAGTTGTATATACTTCCAGGTTTATTTGATATGCATGTTCATTTTAGAGAGCCAGGTTACGAATATAAAGAAACAATAAAGACAGGAGCAAAGGCAGCAGCAAAAGGTGGATACACAGGAGTGCTGACTATGCCCAATACAAACCCAGTAATAGATAGCGTAGAAATACTAAAAGCTCTAAACGAAATAATTAAAAAAGATAGTATGGTAGAGATATTCCCTTCAGTAGCAGTCACAACAGGTCAAAGTGGAGAGGTACTTAGTAACTTTGGTGAGCTAATAGAAAATGGTGCATATGCTATATCAGATGATGGACAGCCAATAATGAATGAAGATTTGATGTATGAGGCACTAAAAGAAAAACACAAACTAAAAATACCTATATTAATCCACAGCGAAGACAAAAGATATGTAAATAATGGTTGCATAAACGAAGGAAAAATTTCTAGAGAGCTTGGAGTAAGAGGAATATCATCAAAATCAGAATATGAAATGATACACAGAGATATAAAGATGGCAGAAGAGCTTGATACGAGTATACACATATGCCATATTAGCACCAAAGAATCAGTCGAGATAATAAGAGAAGCAAAGAGTAAAGGTATAAAAGTTACATGTGAAGTAGCACCACATCATTTCTATGCAGATGAAAGCATAGTACCAAAGAAGAAATCAATAGCAAAAGTAAATCCACCACTTAGAGCAGCTCAGGATGTAGCTGAGATAATTAGAGGGATAAAAGATGGAACAATAGATGCGATAGCAACAGATCACGCACCACATTCAAGCAAGGAAAAACAAAAAGATTTATATGAAGCCCCATTTGGAATATCAGGAATAGAATTAGCACTTCCACTAACACTAACAAAATTTGAAGAAGAAAACATAGATATATTTAGATTAGTGGATATGATGAGCATAAATCCAAGGAAAATATTAGGATTAAAGCCAGAGCTAATCGAAGTAGGAAGTAGAGCAAATATGGTGATAGTAGATTTAACTAGTACACAAGTAATAACAGAAGAATCAATAGTATCAAAAGGGAAGAATACACCATTTATAGGTGAAAAGTTAAAAGGAATAGTAGAGTATACAATATTAGAAGAAAAAATAATATTTAGGAGGAGTTAAACATGTTTGTAGACAGATTGATAGAAAATATAATTTTAAAGAAAAATCATAGTGTAGTAGGATTGGATCCAAGGATTAATTTTGTACCTAAATATATTAGAAAAAATTATGAAACTTCAAAAAAAGGTGAATGTGAAGCAATACTAGAGTTCAATAAGATAATCATAGACAATATCAAAGACATAGTAGCGTGCGTAAAACCACAGATAGCATTTTATGAAAGTTATGGTATTGATGGGTTAAACACATTTGTAAAGACAATAGAGTATGCAAAGCAGAACGGATTATCAATAATTGCAGATATCAAGAGAGGAGACATAGGCTCTACTGCAGAAGCTTATGCTAAAGCATACTTTGAAGGAGGATTTGTAGATGTTGATTCAGTAACACTAAATCCTTACCTAGGAATAGATTCAATTAAACCATTCTTAAATTATTGTGATGATAAAAAAGGTGTTTTCATATTAGACAAGACATCAAATAAAAGCTCAAAAGATATACAGGACTTAAAGGTAGATGACAAATATCTATATGAGATTGTAGGAAAGTATATAAATGAGTGGGGAGAAGCAAACAAAGGAAGATACGGATATAGCAACGTGGGTGCAGTAGTAGGAGCAACATACCCTAGGGAGATGAAAGTGTTAAGAGAGATAATGAAGAGTAGCTATATATTAGTACCGGGATATGGAGCTCAAGGAGGAACAGCGAAGGATATAATTGATTGCTTTAATGAAGATGGGCTAGGTGCGGTAATCAACTCATCTAGAGGTATAATAGCAGCTCATACAAAAGAAGAAAACAGCAAATATGGCGAAAAAGATTTTGGTATTTGTATAAGAGAGGCAGCAATAGAAATGAGAGATAGCATTAACAAAGAATTAGAAATAAACAATAAATTAGCTTGGTAGGTGAGCGAAGATGAAATATATAGAGTTATGTGAGATTGTAGAAAACAAAGAAATCATAGATGGCATTTATAAAATGATAATAAAAACAGAAAATATAGCTGGGCAGTCAAAAGCAGGTCAATTTATACAAATAAAAATAAACGATCTTAATGATCCGCTACTGAGAAGACCAATAAGTATAAACGAGATACTAAAAGATGACAGGCTGTGTATCTACTACAAAGTAGTAGGAAAAGGTACAGATTTAATGGCAAGATTAAACAAAGGTGAAAAACTAGATGTGATAGGTCCATTAGGTAATGGGTTTGATGTATCTTTAGGTAACAAAAAAATAGCTATAATTGGTGGAGGAATAGGAGTAGCACCTTTACTAGAGACAGCAAAAGTATTATCAGAAAATAATCAGGTAGATACCTATATAGGATTCAATGATGATATATATCTAGAAGATGAGTTCAGAAAAAATAGTAAAGATGTCTATATAACAACAGTAACAGGAAAAATAGGAGAAAAGGGATATATAACAGAGGTACTAGAAAAGAATATAAAAAGCTACGATTTATTAATATCCTGTGGACCAAATGTAATGCTAAGCGAAGTAAAGAAATTGGCAGATAAGCATGATATAAAGTGTCAACTGTCACTAGAAGAGAGAATGGGCTGTGGCTTTGGAGCATGTGTGGGTTGCTCTATAGAGACAACAGATGGGGTAATGAAAAAGGTATGTGTAGATGGCCCAGTATTCTTAGCAAGTGAGGTGAATATATAATGCATAAAGATATAGATATGAGCTTGAAAATAAAAGACGTAATATTTGAAAATCCAATATTTACAGCATCAGGGACATTTGGGTTTGGATATGAATTTGACGATTTCATAGACATAAGTGAGGTAGGCGGTGTAGTAGTAAAGGGTTTGACATTGGAGCCGAGAAAGGGAAATAAAGTTCCTAGGATAGCAGAGACAGCAGGTGGTATGCTAAACAGTGTAGGACTTGAAAACCCAGGGGTAGAGTATTTTCTATCAGATATACTTCCAAAGCTTAAATCAAAAAATGTCAAGGTTATAGCAAATATAGCAGGTAACAACATTGAGGATTATTGTAAAATGGCAAGTAAAATTAATGATTCCTCATGTGATGCAGTAGAGATGAATATATCATGTCCAAACGTGAAACAAGGTGGAGTAGCTTTTGGAACAAATAAAGATGTAGTATATGAGATAACAAAAGAAGTAAGAGCTTGTTTAGACAAGCCATTGATAGTAAAACTATCACCTAATGTAACAGATATAAAAGAGATAGCAGTGAGCGCACAAAAAGGTGGTGCTGATTGTATAAGCCTAATAAATACACTTATAGGTATGGCAGTAGATACAAAAACACGAAGACCTGTGCTAAGTAATGTGATAGGTGGGCTTTCAGGGCCTGCGATAAAGCCAGTAGCACTTAGATTGGTGTGGGAAGTAAGTAAGGTAGTAGATATACCAATAATAGGAATGGGTGGAATAAGAGATATAGACGACGTATTGCAGTTTATGCTAGTAGGAGCAAGCGGAGTAGCAATAGGAACCTCAAACTTTATAGATCCATGTATAACAGTTAAGTTAGCGAACCAACTAAAAGAGTATTTAAAAGAAAATAAATATAAATCAACACAAGATATCATAGGAAAAATTAAATTATAAAGGAGAGGTATAAATGAAAAGAGAAGAGATAATCAATATATTTAAAGAATCAGGAGTATTATTAGAAGGGCACTTTTTACTTACATCAGGAAAACATTCAAAGCAATACTTACAATGTGCTAAGCTATTTCAATATCCAGAGAGCTCACAAATTATATCAAAAGAATTAGCAGACAAATTTAGAGATACAGAGATAGATGTAGTTATAGGACCAGCAATAGGAGGTATAATATTAGCTTACGAAGTAGCAAAACAGCTTAACGTAAAAAATGTATTTGCAGAGAGAGAAAATGGAGCAATGACACTTAGAAGAGGCTTTTCAATCAACGAAGGAGATAAAGTACTAGTAGTAGAAGATGTAGTGACAACTGGAGGTTCAGTAAAAGAGGTTATAGACATAGTAAAAGAAATGAAAGGTGTAGTAGTAGGAGTAGGAAGTGTAGTAGATAGAAGTTCAAATAATATAAAATTTGAAGAAGAATTAAGATCAGTAATAAAATTTGACATTGAAACATTTGAAAGTGATGCTTGTCCATTGTGTAAAGAAGGAATAGAAGTTGTTAAGCCGGGAAGTAGAAAAGTATTTAAGTAGAATTGAAAAACATAAAACACACATACATTTGGGGGATGTCTTTAGGGGCAACCCCTCTTTTTTAGAGTTTAAAAAGAAAAGCTCCCTTTATTTGTTGGCTTAAAAATTGTATAATAAAGTGTATTGAAATTTTTATAAATAGGAGGAGAAGATGCAAGTAGACATACTATTATTTTTTCAAAAATACTCAAATGAAATACTGGACAAAATATTTATAGGAATAACCAACTTAGGATCAGAGGCATTTTATTTCTTAATAATGACATTAATATTTTGGTGTATAAGTAAAAGAGATGGTTTAAAAGTGATATTTGTAGTTTTAAGCTCAGAGATACTGAACATATTCTTAAAAGACGTAATAAATACACAAAGACCGTTCCTTGATGACAGAATAAATGGTGTATATATCAAGTCGGCTCCAGGAAATTCTTTTCCAAGTGGTCATACACAGGCTGTGACAGTATTTTGGTATTACTTAATGAGAAATTTTAATCTCAAGTTCTTAAAAGTTATAGGTTGGACGACTATTTTCTTAGTTGGATTATCTAGACTTTACCTCAGAGTACATTGGCCAATAGACGTATTAGGTGGATTTATTATAGCGATAATATTTGTACTACTATTTGAAAAAATTATGGGTTTACTAAAAGGTAAAGAGATAAGTACGTTTTTAAAAGTGACATTATTACTGCTCGGTAATATGATATTATTTGTATATAAAGATGTAAATGTAGCAAAAATGCTTGGAGTTTATACAGGAGCAATACTTGGTTATCTAGTAGAGGTTAAGTACTATGACTTTATAGAAAAAACAACTCTTACAAAACAGATAATTAAATTTGCACTTGGTGTAGTATTTGTAGCTTTTACAAAATACTATTTAAAAGCTATATTTCCACAAGAAATGTTATTTGATTATATTAGATATTTTATAACAGGAGCAACAGTTACACTAGTATTACCATTTATATTTGTTAAGGCAAAACTTAGTGATTGTAGGAAGAGTTAGGTAAAAAGCATCATTTTAAGGGGGAGAAATGAGACATAAGAATATTTTAAAGTATATTTTAATCATTATGATTAGTATAATGTTTGCAATGCTTTTACACATAATAACATCAAACTTTAGCACTACACCTAAAAACCCAGAGTGGAGTATAATCGTACAAAATATAGGACTAACAGCTACATTGATACTATGGTATATAATAGCTTTTGGTAGTATTGCGTTGGTGTACAGTATGTTTAGAAGTTCTGTAAGTGGAGTACGCTATGGATTAGGTATAGGTATACTTTGGTTATGGGGTATGCTAGAGGGAGTATCACTATCAGGAAATCCTTATATAAATGAATTCATTACAGGTTTAAGTGATGCCCTACCAATCATATTAATGGGATTGTTACTAGGGAGATTTATCCCAAACTCAGAAAATAAAAAACTGCGAAAAGAACCTATTTTACTTAGGAACAAAATTATATCTTTAGTTAGTTTTTCATTAGTATTTTTAGTAGGTAGAAGTATTTTTTACTATACAGGTGTAATGACCTGTGGATATAAGCAATACCCGTATTTTACAGTTATTTGGACTTTCATAATGGGGACATGTATAGGAATAGCATATATACTGATAGGTCAAACTATGAAGAGAAAGTCAATACTTCATAATGCTATAAAGTTTGGAGTCATAGTATTTGGAGTAAACTGGACAGTGTTTGTCATATTCATGCCATTTGTTTTTAGAGGTAAGGTAGTTGCTAGTATTATAAGAATACTAGTAGATGTAGGTCTTATAATTTGTAGCTGCTACTTATCGGAGAGATTAAGTAAAAAAAGAAAATATAAAATCTTAACATAAAAAGGAGTGTCTATTTAGAGATACTCCTTTTTATGCTAAAATTCATATTTGACATACCTAGAACATCTATGTATAATAATACCTAGATGTTCTAGGTAATAATTCAAGAAAAATAAAGGAGGAACTTTTTATGCAGATAGACAAAGGTTTATTAGGTGGAAGCACTGTACTACTTCTATTAACATTACTTGAAGAAAGCGATAAATACGGGTATGAGATAATAAAAGAGTTAGAAATAAAATCTGACAATACATTTAGTTTTAAAGAGGGTACGTTATATCCAGTATTACATAAACTAGAAAACAAAGGGTTTGTCAGCTCTTATATGAACAAAGGTGAGACTGGTAGGATGAGAAAGTACTACAAAATAACTAGGAAAGGAAAAAAACAACTTGCAGAAGAAAAAAAGCAATGGGGAGTATTTTCAAAAACAGTGGACAAGGTAATCGGAGGTGGTTCACATGCCATTGTCTGAAAAGGATAGTTTTATATCAACAGTTCTTAGTCATGTTAAATTCCCTTCTAGTAGAAAAAAAATACAGTTAGAACTAGAGTCACACATATTGGACAAGATAGATTATTATGTAGAACAAGGATACGATGAAAAAGAAGCAGAGCAAATGGCAGTAAAAGATATGGGAGATGCTAACAGTATAGGCAAAGAGCTTAATAAAGAACATAACCCTATATTAGGGTGGATGTGCAAAATAACTATGTACTCAATTATATTGTTGTTAATTTTTATAGTTATATATCTAGAAGGACTACTAATGCCTGTTATTGCTCCTTCGCCAATCGATAGAATATCCAAATCAGACATAGTTTATCATATAAGTGTAGACAAGAAGGTAACGATAGATGATACAGTTATCAAATTTACAGATTTAGCATATAAGAAAGATGGTACTTTAAATTTATTTTATGAATACTATGATAAAAGTATAAGGGGAATTGGATGGAGTACAAATGTAATAAGTAAGATTAAAGATGACAATGGTAATGAATATTTTCACCGACTTATTCAATCAAATAGTGGATATATAAAAAGGGAGCAAGTAGAGATTAAAGACTTTTCACATAAAGCTTCTAGTTTAACAATAAGCTACAATGAATATAATCGCAAATATATAGTTACAATCCCTATAAGCAAAAAGGCCAAGCAAGGAGGCAGTTATGAATAAACAAACAAAAAAACTTATTATAAATACTAGTATTTTGGCTATTATTATTCTTATGTTGTATTTAAGATCAGGATTGTATATATCGCCTATCAAAGCTCACGAGGACTCAGAGAGAGGGTTGCATTACGGGCCATCAAAGATTGTTCATAGTAGAGATTTTAAAGATGGAAAATATTATTTATGTAAATATGACAAATGGATATCAGTAGATGAAATCCTCAAAAGCAAGCTGTTTTTTTGGAGAGCTGGAAGTCCATCATTTGGTCTAGAAAATAAAAAAGATAAATCAGTTGTATTTTCGTGGAGTAGACATGACAGTAGAAGAATCGTATATGGAGCAATTAACGATGCAAGAATAAAGAAAATAGAAGTTCATCTTACTGATGGAACTACTTTGACAGAAACAAAGTTTTACGATAATCTATTTCTAATTAATTGGGAAGCTGTAAACATGAAAAAAATAATAGCACGAGATTCAAGCGATAATATAATATATGAATCCGAGTATTAGAGTATTTGATAGTGAACAAAAAAGCTTTGCAGTATAACTTGTCAATTTAACAATATTATGGTACAATATTGACGAAAATTACTTTGGCAATCAAACTATTATTGTGAGGTGAATAACATGGATACTCTATTAAAGCTAAAAGAGTTGTTAAAATCTGATTCTGTAGGAGTAGCTATCCTGAACATAAAAAATCTCAATAATTGTTTTTATACAATGAATGACACCTTGAAAGAATATTTTAAATACAGCGAAGATGAGATAAACAGGCTAACATTAGCAGATATTACACATTCAGATGATTTGATTAAAACACTTAAAAGTAGCCAAAAAATATTAAACAAAGAGATTCCGAGGATTACATACCAAAAGAGGTATATAAGGAAAGATGGAACTATGTTCTGGGGATCGACAACTCTGTCTAGGATTTCGGATTGTTTTCTTTTGTATATTGTGAAAGATATAACTGTCTTAGAAGAAGTAGAAGAAGAGATAAAACATTTATTAGCTCCATTATCAGATCAAGACAAAAATGAATGTTGCATGAAAGTAAAAAAGCAAACTATTAAAAAAGATGCATCTAAAAAGGATCGTAAATATTACAGAGTAGCATTACGTCAAAGTATTTGTGCTAAGATACATTTACAGCAAAATATGAAAGATTCAGTTATGGGGTTTTCTCCTACAAATGTATGCATAACAAATATCAGTGCAGGAGGATTATGTTTTATTTCAAACGAACGCTTACCAGAATATGAGGAATACGAAATATTGTTTGAATTTAAATTATTAGGTGAACTACTAAATCTAAGAGGAGATATAGTACGTTTTGGTAAAGTGAAAGGGAAGTATGAGTATGGAGTAAGATTTATCATTGATGAAAATGAAAGAGATAAACTCATGAAGATTTTGAATAATGTCACTGTAATCAATAGGAACTTACTAGATTTATACGATACAGATTTATGCACTGAATTATGTAAAAAAGATAATTAAATATTCATAACAAATAAGAGCTGGTTGAGAAGACCAGCTCTTATTTTCTAGGAAATAAAGATATTGTGACACATTTCTATTGTATATTTATTAATAGATATACAAATATCATGAACAAATTAGCTATATAGTGGACTATGTGATGTATATGGTCGAAAGTCAAATTAACTTTTTAATAATTACCTTTTAGGTAAAAAAAATTATAACTAAAACTCCATTAATCTACAAAAATTTCTAAAAAAATAATATATTTACAAATATTATTAACCATGATATACTAAAGACAACCAATAATATCACAAGGAGTGACCAAGTTGCAAACTAATTTGTCAAATCTAAGTGACAACAATGTATTGAACATACAAGAAGTTTTCAATCTTATCCAGAGTTACAAATACGAGGAAGCTTTTCTATTATCGTCACAAATAATGAAAAGAGGTGAAGATGGCGATCAATTATTCCATGAATGGGTTAAGGCACTAGCTGAATTTTATTCATGCAAAAAGAAAGAAACAGCAATCAAGTTACTAGAAAAAATTAAACCTGCTAAATTAGAAAATGAAATACATTTTAGGATAGTGAATTCTCTTATGGTATTTTACGTAGAAAATGAGGACAAGCATAACTTCATAAAAAACAAGGAAGAATTAGTATTAAACTTACACATACTTTCTAATATTGATTTAATAGTCAGGATACTAGGCAATATTGGAAATGGTTATTATGAGTTTAAGGATTATGTGAAGTCTCTAGATTATTGCGAAAAGACAATAGAAGTAGCACAGAAGAATAGGTTTCTTGATTTTAAATTTTATGAAATATTAATGATAAAAATAATGAATTTACTATATTTAGGAGAACGAGAAAAAGCAGATGAATTAAGAAAAGATTTTGAGTTATTAATTAAGATATCAGGTGATATAAACATTAAAGAATACTTGGATAAAGCTATAGACAATTATCATAAGGAGGTGAAAAATAATGAAAAAGATGATAAACAAAGCATGTAAAAATCCAATATTTTTAGCGGCACTAATATTTACAATAGGTACTACCAGTAAATATGTTTCTATATTATCTGAATTCCCGTTTAATCATTAAATGCTATAGGTTTACTAAATAGCTCCAAGTAGTTTACAAGAAGGTTAAAAAATAATTTTATAATAGTTTATTTTTATCAATACTCATGTTACGTACAATCAGAGTTTCTTTTTAATCATTGAAATAAACACCCTTGTTTGCTAGTTTACCTTAATAGCAAATCGAGGGTGTTTACAAATACCATAAGTGAAAACAATTTTATTTCTAGTCATGTTTGGAAGCATTATTAAAATAAACTGACCATTTTACATATTAAAATGTCTAGACAAAGCTATAGATAATTTAATGAGGAGGTGGAGGATAATGAAAAAACTGATAAAGAAATTTTATAACCCACTATGTTTAGCTTTTTTTATTACTTTATTTAGTTCTGCTTATAAGTATATTCAACTATTCATAGATATTCCAACTAATCATTAGCTATATTACTTACCCTAAGCACTAGTAGATTGATATACAACATATTATCAAAATTTCCTTTTGATCATTAAATAATATACGATAAAATACCCAGTTTGCTGGTAGGTTACTTACCAGTTAAAACGTGGGTGTTTTTATGTTATCTTATTATAAATCTAGTGTTAAATTATTGTACTCGTGTGATATAATAGAATAAAATTATTTGGGGGAATCATGAATGGAGCAAAAACACTATTGGGACAAAGTAGCTTATGACAAAGAGTTTACAACGGGTTTTAGAATGAATGTTTTTAAACAATATGTTCATATTGATAATAGGATATTGGATTATGGTTGTGGTTATGGGAGAACATTAAACCAATTATTTGAAGCAGGATATACACATCTGATTGGAGTAGATTTTTCTGAACAAATGATTAAGAGAGGACGCTCATTATGGGGTACATTCAAATTTGAAATTATAGAGAGTGGAAGACTGCCATATGAAGATGATAGTTTTGATGCAGTTGTGTTAATTGCAGTGCTGACATGTATACCTGATGATATTGAGCAAATCAAGGTTATAGAAGAAATAAAGCGTGTATTAAAATCTAATGGTGTAATCTATATCAATGATTTTCTGTTAAATGAAGATGAGAGAAATGTTTCAAGGTATCAGAAGTTTAGTGAGAAATATGAAAACTATGGTACATTTGAACTTAAAGAAGGGGTAGTCGTAAGACATCATGATACTAAATGGATAGATAAAATTAGTAGCAGTTTTGAAGATTTGTATTATGAGCCGACTGTATATACTACTATGAATGGAAATCGTTCAAATGGATTTGTGTATATGGGTAGGAATATTGAGTAGTTTTAGAAATTAAGACAATTGATCGACTGGCACGTACTGTGAATTCGGGGTAACTAGAACATTAGAGTTAACATAGATCTATAACTTTATAGTATAGCTTATTAATTATTTGAATAGAAAGCCTCTTAATTTAGACAACACCTATTTCTTTTACGTAAAGCAATGGGTGTTTTTTATATTGTAATTAACAAAAGCACTTTGAATTGAAACAAAATTATGTCGAATAATAACGAATTTGCAGTTTCATAATTCAAGTATTTTGTTATAATGAATATAAGAACGACGATTAATATAATAAAAAAAGTGAATCTATAGTAGTACTACATCATGGAAGGGGACATAAAAATGAAAGTTGCTGATAATAGATTTGAAGAAAAATATATTGAAAGAATAAAAAAATTTCCTAATCAAATTTTAGATGAACATGAATATGCTATTCAGCAAGGATTCTCATATTTTGCTTCTGATAAATATAAAGATAAATTTATTGGTAAACCACCAAAAGGTGTTAAGAAAAAGATGATAAGAGATGCTATTGCTGGGAAAGCACCGCTACTGGGTGTTTTTTCAAATATGTTAGGTACTATAAGAGGTATGATACAAAACTTCAAAGATGCAGAAGAATATGTAGTAGAGCTTGAGAAAACGGGACGTATAGTAGATGAAAGCTCAATATGTAGTGAATCAGTATGGCAGGAGTTACAAAAATATGCTTGGGATAAGCATAATGTCCTTATTGGGTTTACAGAAGTGCCAAGAGAGTATATTTTTAAGAGAAAGGCTTTATTATTTAAATATGCTATCGTTTGTATCCAAGAAATGAAAGAAGAAGCTATTAATAAAGCACCTTTAATTGAGGCTAGTTATGAGGCATTGCGTGTGTATAACAGTTTAGGCAAAGCCACTAATGATATGACTAGATGGCTAAAAGAAAATCACGGGATTAAATGTATGGCTTGCTCACCAATGGGTGGGTTAGTAGATACTGTACCTTTAGCTCAAAAAGCAGGGCTAGGAGGAGTAGGGCATAATGGATTATTGATAACTCCACAATTTGGACCTAGACAAAGGATATCTGTGATATTTGTAAATAGACCCATATTTGATTTTACAGATAGCAAAGAACATTTATGGATTAATGAGTTTTGTAAAAATTGCAGGACATGTGAAAGAAAATGTGAGGCAAATGCGATTTATACTAATAAAATCAAAAATGATACTACAGGATTTGTTACTTCTATAGATAGAGAAAAGTGCTACCCCTATTTTTCAAAGACTGGAGGTTGTGGAGTGTGTATCAAAGTATGTCCTTTTTCAAAAGGTAATAGTAGCTATGAAAAAATAAAGGATAGATATTTTAGTAAGGAAAAAAAGTATATTAATTAAGGTATATTCTCAAAACAAAATGATTTAGTAAGCTTGTATACAGTCAACCTCCAGCAGTATAAAAAACACAAGAGGTCTACAGCATGAAAGATGGCTTGAGATACCTGTTCCGACAAAGAAATACAAATATTCTATGTATTCACAAAAAATAAGAAGTGTGTTATAATGAAGGTCGAACGTTTTTAGTGTAACTATGAGGAATTTAAATATAAATAAACTTAATGATAAGGTAAATATACTAACAGATAGAGTTGAAAACAAGAGATTAAATTGCAGATATAATAAACTGCTGAGCAATATATGTTGTTATATAAATAAACTGAATATAAATGTATAGGTGCTAATATAATTATTAGATAATAGGGAAGCTAGGTGAAATTCCTACACGGGCCCGCCGCTGTAAATAGCTTATAGTGTTCATATACCACTGCCTTTTTGGTGGGAAGGTTGAATATCTTAAAAAGCTTAAGTCAGAAGACCTGCCTTAACATAGATTGCATGACTCTACGGGATCTAGAGGTAGTATAATCATATTAGATGATGTACATATCCCCACCGTTATTCGTAATGGTGTTTTTTATTTGGTTAAATTCCTAGGACATGCTTTCTAGTAGTATCTATAACATTAATAAATAAAAAAATAAGAGGTGGATTATGAACGTCAAAAAAATTAGTATTATAGGGGTATTTATTGCTTTATCAATAGTGGGGTCATTTCTCCCAATACCATCACCAGCAGGGACTGTTGCATTTGATTCAATGCCTGCATTTATTGTTGCTGTTATAATAAATCCAATAATGGGCGGAGTTGTAGGTGTGATGGCACATTTGTTGTCAGCATTATTAAAAGGATTCCCGATGACAGCACTTGTACATTTATTAGTAGCTTGTATGATGTTTCTTACGGTCTTTCTATTTGGAATAATATATAATAAAAATTATAAAGTAGTTTCTGTAATAATAGGAACAGCATTGAATGGGCCTGTGAGTCTAGTACCATTTATATTTATATTTGATGTTAAATTCTTTTACGCAATGTTATTGCCTCTTACGGTAGCTTCATTATTAAACATTGTAGTAGCTGTATTGGTTATACCAAAATTAAAGGAGATAGTTACTAATGAATAGAGATTTAGTTAGTTTTGATATAGGTTTAAATAAAAAACTTGTAGTTACTACAGACTGTAGTGGTAGCTGTGGTATGCTTGAGTTTGATGATGTCAAGGTCAGTAATGAAGTAGTTGCTTACTTTACTGCTAGAGTTGCATTGATGGAACTTATGAGTACAAAGGCTGTCCCGATAGGGTATAGTGTGCTTAATCTCACATCCAAGAGCTATGAGCCTATTCACTTAGGTGTCAAGAGAGCTCTTAGAGAATGTAATATAACAGACCTTAAGAGTATAAGTAGCTCAGAAACTAACTTTATCATGAGACAAACAGCTATAGGGGTAACGTTTTTAGGTATACTAGACTGTTTTCATAAAGAAGATTATAAAGATGATATTGCATATGGTGTTTTTGGTAAGCCTTTAGTGGGCAATGAGGTTCTTGAGCAGATAGATGATGTATTATCTTTAGAAGATTTCAGTAAGATTTTAAAAGATGACGATATATTAGAAATAATACCTGTAGGCTCAAAAGGTATAAAAACAGAGTTTGAAGGGTATTTTGATAAAAAATTGATAGATAATAAAGCTATAGATATAATCAAATCAGCTGGTCCATCTACATGCATTATAGTAAGCTACAAATATGATAGTAATAAATGCTTAAAAGAAAGATATAAAGATTTGTTTTGTGATTTACAAATAATAAAATAGCCACAAATTGAAGTGAGTGTCAATTTACAAATGGACACTCTTTTTATTACAACATTTTGAAAGTTTAATACTTTTTTGTAATGTTTTGCGAATTATTTTTAAGAGAACGTAAAAATATAGTTAAATAAAAATAACTTTTATAGAAAATATTGACATGCAAAAAATCGCTTGGTAAAATTATTAATAACACCAACCAAATAATATACATTCCAATATACAAATCTTTATACTACTTGTACACATATTCAGATATATATCCTATAAAACCAGAGGGGTGATAAATTTGAAATATGAATGTAGTGATATCTTTATGATAAGGACACCGAGCTTACCTATTGAAAAATTTCTATGTTTACAAAATTCCGATAATGATATGAAGAAATTCATTACAGACAATAAGTTATATGATTTTATAAATGAAAGTTTACTATTTTCTAGTAGGTCTTTGCAGAAATCTTTAGACAAAGATATAAAAAAGAAAAAGAAGTTAAATAATTATAATCTTAGTCTTATTAAATATGTTACAAGAGCATCGACTAGACCAACTCCATATGGGTTACTTGCAAGTGTTGGATTGGGTAGATTTATGGATGCTAAAGATACTCAGATAATAATAGATAATGATAAATTTATAAGAGATGCTAATATAGATAATTATTGGATTTGTTGCATTATACAAGAACTAGAAAAGCAAGATGAGATTTTAACGAAATTAAACTTTAAGTTCAATACACTTTGTTATAAATATGGCGATAGGATGAAAAATCCTTATGATTCGAATTATGGTGTTATTAGCGGTAATGAAGAGTTTGTACAAGAGAATAATATTAAGCATTCTGCATTAGTTGATTTAGTTAAAAAATATTCAGAAAATTTTATAAATTTTGAAAAATTAAAACTCATCATTTCTCAAAAATACGAAGGAGTTCCAGATTCTTTGGTAACTAATACTTTAAAAAAGTTAGTTGAAAACGAATATTTACTATCAGATTTGAGAATCCCTGCTTACTGTGATGACTGCTTAGAACATGTTATACAAAAGTTAGAGGAGATAAAATATAATGGCGAGAAAATGTACAAGCTTAAAATATTAAAACAACAGATAGATAAATACATCAAGAGTGATAATTTCAAAGAAGGAGCAGTCGTAATACAGGATATATTTAAAGTCACAGAAAGTATAAGCAAATCAAAAGACTATTTAAAGGTAAATAGGGGATTAGTCTTTAAAGAAAACAATTTACCTTATGAACTAAAAGTGAAAATGGAGAGTTTCGTAGATGTATTAAGCGATATATCTGTAAATCAAAAAGTGTTTTCTAAGCTTGATAAATTCATTGATAAATTCTCAGAAAACTATGGTTTTGGGGTAGAAGTTCCATTAATTGAAATAATTGATGCTAATGGATTTGATGGATTATCATTAATTCAAAGCACTGACAAAAAGACTTTTGAAAAAGAAACAATGGTTAAAGGTATCATTGATAGAAAAATCTTATATGCACTAATGAAGAATGAGGAAGAGATTAACCTAAAAAAGTCTGATTTTGAAGAAGTAATAAAAAAATATCCAATAAATAATCATGCTAAATCCTTTGACATCAACTTCTTTATAACGAAGGCAGATGGTGATTACAATATAACTGTTGGACCTAATATCGGAGCATCTAAGGGAGGCAATATGTTCCAAAGATTTGCAAACTGCTTTGATAAAGAAGATTTCAAAGAATACAACAAGATATATGAGAAAGAGAAGATGACCTCAGATGACGAATATGTATTAGTGGAAGCTAGAGAACTCAATGTAAGAGGTAGAGCTAATAATATAACAAATAAGTTCATGAATTATGATTATTATATACCAATAGCGTTAACTGATGAGGATTCATCTAAGCAAATCACAATAGAAGATTTAGTGGTGGGATTATCTCGTAATAGAAAAGTGTATCTAAAGATAAATGGTAAAGATAAGATGTGCAAAATTGTAACAGATAATATGCTAAATACAAGAGCAAATAGTAAGTTATTGAGACTGCTAAAAGAAATATCTTCGAGCTATGAGAGCAATATCATAAATAGATTAGTTTCATTATATGACAACAAGTATACCTATGTACCGAGAATCAAATTAGAGGGAATTACAATACATCTTAGAAGATGGATGCTTTCAGAACATATGGTTGATTTAGAGAACTTTGAGAAATTTAAGAATAGTTTAGAAGGTTTTTGTAGTGAATACTCTGTAGATAAGCTAGTTTATATGTGTGAATATGACAATAGACTGATACTGGATTTAGATAAAGATGAATCTATAAAAATACTTTATTCAACTATAAAAAAACAAAGAGATATTAAACTATGTGAATTAGAGATAGGATTGCTAGATAATGGTATTGTAAAAGATAAAATGGGTAAAAATTATGTGTCTGAAATGATATTTTCATTTACACTTAATAATAATGGGAAGATAGCAACTAATGATAGTAAACAAGGACAAGTTAAGCAAAGTCTACTTTTACAAAGCAATAACAGAATATTTGAACCGTTTAAAGATGGATGGGTATATGTAAAACTCTATGGTATAGGAAGTAGAGAAAATGAAATACTTAGCAAGATAGAAGGCATACTTAAAAGTACCCAGTGTTCTAAGTTCTTTTATCTTAGATATCATGATGAATGTGGAAAACATCTTAGGATTAGATTTAAGTTTAGTAGTGAAAAAAAAGCGATTGAGAAAATCATAGTTATAAATGAGTGGCTTAGAGAGTTAAGACAGAAAGCGCTAATTAATAAATGGGTATATGATACTTATCATAGAGAGTTAAATCGATATGGAGGATTAGAGGTAATAGAAGAAACTGAGAATTTATTCTTCGCTGATAGTATTTTTGCTATAAAAGTATTAGAGTTGGTAGATATCAAGAATGAAAGTGACAGAGAAAAAGCTTATGTGATTGGACTTAGTATGATGCTAAAAGGACTAACAGAGACTGATATGGATATGTTTGCAATCCTAGACACTAATAAGTTTTCTAATTCATATAGACAAGAATTCAATAAAAACAAATCAAAATACGTAAATATGGTTGAAAAAGTTTTATTAAATAATGGAGATTATAAAGATTCAATGTTTGAAAATATGAAAAATAGTGTGCTTTTTAGAGAAAAAGTAGCAAGATTGTTAAAAGCTAAATTATCGAAATATTCAGACAAAAATAATGCTACAAAGTATAAAGCAAGTATAATACTATCTTTAATGCACATGTATTGTAATAGACTCACTGGCATTAGAGCATATGAAGAAAAATATCTTTCGATGATTAGGCATTCATTACACATGATTATAGAAAGGAATAAACACTTAAATAAGAGTTTCACAGTTTCATAAGTGTATATTAATAGTTTTTAATTCTTGGGGGGATAAAATTATTTACTGGAAGGAGGTGATATATATAGGAGATTTTAAAGATTTTGAATTAGATCTAAAGCAAGTTAATAATAATGGTGGAGCAACTACGCTATCTACTATTTATTCGTATTTTTCATGTGTTTATTCCTGTCATTGTACCAAAATTGGATGTAGTGATGATTGCCCTACACAAAATCAATGTATTCCATAGATTAAGCATATAGTGATAGAAAGGTAATAGCTAAGGAGTAGTTCTTTAAAAGATTTTACTCGAGCATACTTTATATTATTAGCTCAGCTGTTTGCTAAAACGTGTGATGATAATATGAGTATGGCTTGAGATTGTAAAATGCATTCATTAACTTGGAGGGAGGTGAAAAATATAGGAAATTATAAGGATTTTGACTTAGATCTTAAGAAAGTTAGTGGAAATGGTGCAGAGATTCAAAGTATTTTAACGACTAATGGTCCAGCTTGTCTTGTTTCAGCGGTAACAATTGTTTATAGTTGTATATGCATAAGTAAAACTTGCAGTGAAAACTGTCCACCACCAAATGAATCGCAAGATCAATGTTTGCCATAGTTTGGCATTAGAAATTAATAATTGAAAGGGAGATGATTAAAATAGGAAATTTTAAAGATTTTGATTTAGACATTAAGAAAGTTAGTAATAAAGGTGTAGAAGTAAATGAAGCAACATTAGGTGTTATTTGTACTTATATAATAACTAAAGTAGTAGATTCACTTTTTCAAAGTTGTACAGGTTGTAGTAACGTTTGTCCACCACCGAATGAATCACAAGATCAGTGCCTTCCTTAAACACATAATAAGTTAGTAAGTAATGTTGAGTAGAAGTTGTCCAAGTGCCATTGTTATTTTTTAACATTTAGTTATTCTCCCCAAGAATTATATAAAATTAAATAGGAGTGGACTATGAATAAAAAAAATATAGTTGCAATTATAGGCACTAATAATAAAGATTCAACTACAAAATTGATTACAAACAGATTGTTAGAGAATATAGCAATTAATAACAATGACTATTATTACTCTATATATTGTTTGAGCGATTATGATATAAAATATTGTGAGGGTTGTAGTACTTGCTTTAAGCAGGGTTTATGCCCATTAACAGAAAAAGACGATTTCAAATTAATAAAAAATGAAATAAGCAAAGCAAATATAGTATTTTTTTCAAGTCCAGTGTATATTCACAATGTAACAGGTATAATGAAGACATTCATGGATAGAACTGCATTATCATGCCATGTTTTAGATTTTGCAGGTAAATTAGGGTTTACATTAACAACAACATATAGAAGTGGCCATGAAAAAGTAGGAAAATTATTAAGAGAATATCAAGGTTTTGTAGGAATAAAAAGTCTTGATAATTTTACATTCATTCAAAACAAAGATTCAATAGAAGAATTTGTTAAAATAAGCACACAAAAATTTTTAGAAAAAATAGAACAAAATTATGGATATTCTAATAATTTATTGGAACAAATGTTTAACACATTAAAAGATACATATACAAAAATGAGCATAAAAGATATTGAAAACTATGATATAAATATATACGAATGGAAATATTGGAATCAAAAATGGATAAAAGAATGTAATAGTTTTCAAGAGTTCGCAGTGAAAAACAAAAAGAGATTAAAAGCTGTTAGTAGAAAGGAGAATATACATGGTTGATAAATCATATATAGAGATTCCAGGCGATATTAAATATAAAATGAATGATTTTATTAAAGAGATATATTCTATAATTGAAAAACAGTACGACGAAGAAATACTAAATCCAAAATATTATAATGATATACTTTTACTTATATCAGAAGGATTTTTTATGATAGAAGATAAAGTGAAATTTGAGAAGATAGGATACGACATATGTAAAGCAATAAAATACAACCTAGAAAATTCCATGGTTAATAAAGACCATATAGGAATGATTTCAGGTCTAGGATATACATGTTTTGCTGTGAGAAGATACAATAAAAGCACAGGAAATCTAGAAAACTTTTCTAAAAGTTTAAACAAAGTATTGTTAGAGTTTGCTATAAGTAAAGCAAAATCATTTATGGAGGGTAATTATCAGACCACAATGACTGATTATGATATTATTTTAGGTCTTTCTGGATGTCTTTATTATCTATTGGATTTACCATGGGAAGATGAAGAAAAGGAAGATTTGAAATATCTAGCCAAGTACTTAATTAACCTTACAAATGATTATTCATACAAAGGAAACTCGGTGATGAGATATCACATAACTAGAGAAAAGCAATTTAGAGATGATGAGAAAGAGAGATTTAAAAATGGGAACTTAAACTTTGGATTATCACATGGGATGATTGGGCCCCTTATAGCATTATCAAAGTTTTCCAAGCTAGGATATGATGTTGAAGGATTAGATGAATCAATAAATAAATTATTTAGTGTATATGAACAATTCAAAGTTTATATAGATAATATAGCATACTGGCCAGGGCAGTTACCTTTAGAAGTATATCTGACAGGAAGATGCAGTGAAACTTTAGGATATAAGATTTCAAGTTGGTGCTATGGCAATATCAGTATAGCAAGAGGCTTGCAAAAAGTAGCGCATAATATGGGATGGCCAGACAAAGAGAAGTTATACAAAAACGATTTAATAAATATATTAAATCAACCGCTTGACAAATTTTATTTAAAAAGTCCAGCTGTATGTCATGGATACTCAAGTATACTTTCTTTAAGGACTTTCTCGTATATTAGTGATAAAGATAAAAGATATATAAAAAATATTGAAGAGAATATGAATAAAATACTTGAAGTGTTTAAAGAAAATAATGAATATATAAATGAACACAAAGAAGTGCTGGAAGATAAGGACAATAATATAGAAGGGTATATAGAAGATTTTTCATTATTACAAGGATCATTAGGTATTGCATTAGCTTTTTTAAGTGTGTTATCTGAGCATGTAAAGTATGGTAGATTATTATTAATCGACTAAAAGATAGGTGAAAGATATGAAGAAGATTTACAAAGAAAATAGCAATGTTTTATTTAATTTATTGAAGATAATAAAATATATATTACATGTTGATAAAAAATATATATTTATCGTTGGATTTTCAACAGTTATCTCAGGTGTTACGCCTGCTATATCTTTAGTTATAATGCAGAATATAATAAACTTTATACAAAAAGCAACGGTAGATATTAGAATCATATTTAAGTATATAGCGTTATACGTTCTTATTGATTTACTTAGTACATTGAAGCAAGGCTTAATAGGGTATTACAATACTAAATTCAGTCTAAAGTTTAATTTATTTATAAAAAACATCATACTCAAAAAAGCTAGTAATCTCAATCTTAAAGATTATGAAAATAGTGAAATCTACGACATGATTAAGAGAGCTCAATACGAGAGTAATGGTAAGTTACTGTCATTTTTTAACATGTTTGTAGGTGTCATTAGTGTTATTATCACATTGGTTTCATATCTTATAATCTTAATAAGATTTAAAGCATGGATTGTAATAATAGTCATGATTGTGCCAATAATTAAGTATAAGCTATTAAATAAAATCAATACAAAACAGTTTAAAATTAAAAAAGCGAGGACTGATGATGAGAGAAAAGCTTGGTATTACAGCTATCTCATTACAAATGGAGATAATTATAAGGAATTAAAGATATATAAGTTGTTTAAGTATTTTATACACAGGTATGAGACATATATCAAAAAGTTTAATTGCCAAGATATCAAAATAGCAAAAGAAAGAACTATATTTTTATCTATACTAGATCTCGCAGAGCAGATTTTAAATGGAATCATGTTTGCATATATAGTTTATAATGGTTATCTAGGAATTATACTGATAGGAGATGTAGTTACGTATACAAGGACAGTTATATCTACTAAATCTCAAATACAACAGATACTTCAAACCTTTGCAAATATTCAAAAAGAAAGTCTGTTCATAGATCAATTGTTTTATTTTATAGATTTTAATTCTAAAGAAAATATAAAAACTAAAAAACTAATAAAAATAGACCAAATTAAAGAAATTAGAGTGGAAAATCTATTTTATAGATATAAGCAAAGTCAAGATTATGTGCTTAGAGATATAAACTTAACTATTAACAATAATGAATTAACAGCGATAGTAGGGCGTAATGGAAGTGGGAAAACAACACTTGCTAAGATAATAATGGGTTTTTATGATGATTATGAGGGAAAAATTTATGTCAATGGTATAAATCTAAGAGATATAAGTAAAAAAAGTTACATGAATAGAATAGGGGCACTATTCCAAGATTTTGCTAAATTTGAAGCTACTTTTAGAGAGAATATTGGATATGGAAATCTCCATATCATAAATGATGATGATACTATAATCAATATAGCTAGTAAATTCAACGTAGATAATATAGCTAACAATAATGAGCAGTATTTAGAAACACAGCTAGGTTATTGGTTTGATAAAGGTAAGCAGATATCAATAGGGCAATGGCAAAAGATAGCTTTATCAAGAGCATTTGCAAAAAAAGCCGATTTATATTTTTTAGATGAACCAAATGCAGCACTTGATGCAATATCAGAATACAACATAGCAAGGCTATATACCGAGTTGTTAGATAATAAACTAGGTGTAATCATAGCACATCGATTTAATAATTTTATTAAGCAAGCCCAGAATATAATTGTAATGGAATCAGGAGAAATTATAGAGAAGGGGACTCATAGAGACTTAATAAGATTTGGTGAATTATACAAAAAATTATATGACCTACAAACACAAGATAGCAAATCAGAGATAGAAATAGCTAGAGCATAAAGCTATCAACCTAGTGATAAGATACTTCCAGTTTATTTAATTAAAATTAGATTGTTTACTTGGAGGTATTTTTTTATGGGTAGAAGTGTAGTTGTAACTAAAGATGTCACCTCACATAAAATAATAAAAGGGATTCCTGCGAAATAAAAGGATATCTCGAAAACTAATACTACAATTAGTGGTATATGTATTATTTAGAGGGGATAACATGCCATGCTTAAATTAGATAATGTATTAATACTTCCAGATACAAAAATAAAAGAGACTATGGAAATAATCGATAAAAACTCTTTACAGATTGCAGTTGTAGTTGATGAAAACAATAGACTATTGGGAACGGTAACCGATGGAGACATTCGTAGAGGAATATTAAATGGAGTATCAATAAAAGAAAAAGTAACAAAGATTATGAATGTTACACCAATAGCTACAAATGAAGATGTAACTAAAGATGAAATCATAAAAATTCTAAGCGAAAATAAACTGCATCATTTACCTATATTAGATAAAGAAGGTCGTGTTAAGAGGATAGAATTTTTAGATAAATTACTTAAATATCAAAAGAGAGAAAACTGGATTATATTGATGGTGGGGGGATTAGGTAGAAGGTTAAGACCACTCACTGAAAATTGTCCAAAACCTATGCTTAGAATTAAAAACAAACCTTTATTAGAAATCGTTATAAAACATTTTATGACTCAAGGTTTTTATAAATTTTGTCTATGCATTAATTATAAAGGCAATTGTATAAAAAACTATTTTAAAGATGGTAGTCAATTGGGTATAAAAATCAAGTATATCTGCGAACAGAAAGCTATGGGTACTGCTGGTTCGCTAAGTATGTTTAATGAAAAAATACATGAACCTGTTATTGTCATGAATGGAGATATATTGACCAAAGTAAATTTTAATCTGTTAATAGATTTTCACTTAGAGAACAAAGGCGATGCTACTATAGCGGTTCATAATTATGACTTTCAGATTCCTTATGGAGAAGTGAAAGTGAATAACGGAAAACTTATTGGATTTGAAGAAAAACCTGTGTATACGAGTTATGTAAATGCAGGTATTTATGTTCTTAATCCATATTTATTAAAAAAGATACCTGATTCTTATTTTGATATGAACCAATTGTTCAAAGTAATGTTAGAATCAAATCAAATAATTACAGTATTTCCTATTAGGGAGTATTGGATTGATATTGGTTCTATAAAAGATTTTAATAAAGCTAAATTAGATTACGATGAGGTATTCGAATGAGATGTGTAGAAATAGCTTTGGATCAAAGCAAAAAGACATGTAGATATACTTTATCATGACGAGAGAGATATTGTATAAAAAAGCTATAAAGAATGAAAGGAAATGGATAGAAAATGAAGAGGTTATGCACTATTTGCGCTAGAGGAGGCTCTAAAGGGGTTGAAAATAAGAACATTAGAATAATTGCAGGCAAACCGCTTATTGCGTATAGTATTATACAGGCTAGAGAATCTGGTATGTTTGATGCTATCGTTGTAAGTAGTGATAGTATGGATATTATAGATGTTGCTAGAAAATATGAAGTAAAAAACATTATAAAAAGACCCAATCAATATGCTACCGATGATGCGCCTAAAGTACCTGTAATACAACATGCACTTATTAAGATGGAAGAGGTATTAAGCTGTAGATTTGATGTAGTAGTTGATTTGGATGTCACATCTCCATTGAGAAATATTTCTGATATTAAAAACGTAGTAGAATTGCTTGAAGCAAACAAAGTATCTAATATTATTACTGTAACAAAGGCTAGAAGGAATCCATATTTTAATGTTGTTGAAAAGATAGATGGAAAAGTAAAATTAGTAAAAGAGAATGGTCGTAATATTTATTGTAGACAAAGAGCACCTCTTTGCTATGACCTGAATGCTTCTATCTATGCGTGGTATAGAGATGAGCTTCTTAACAGCAATACAGTTTACAATGATAATACTATGATTTATGAAATGCCAGCTCATAGATCTATTGACATAGATAGTGAGTTTGATTTTAAAATCGTCAAATTCCTAATGGAAGACATTAATGAGTAATACCTAAGAATACAAGCCTTGATGTAATATTTTCTGCGAGGTTGTTTATTTTCCAACCTCGTACATATAGTTTAACTGATTAATTTATAGTTTTAATAGATAGTAGATGGAATTACTTGTATTATAATAGAATACTAAGAATATCTAAATTATCTAATATCAATTATGTCGAGTTTTGATTGACAAGTTTTGTAGATAGTTGTAGAATTAATTTAGTTAGATAATGCGACTAGGTACTAATATATTAATGATAAATGTTAGAAAATAGAGAAATAGGTGAAATTCCTATACAAATCTGCCATTGTGAACTTTAGCATAATTTCTTATTATTTCGTAGGAATATGAAAAATTATGTCTACAAGTCAAAAACAACTGCCCAAACGTTTAGAGGTATACATATTATTTACTATTTCTGTTATTTTCACGTGTTTTTTAAAAGTCTTTGGATTATATTGGTAGCTTTATTTTAATATGAGGCAAGGCATATATAAGTACAAAATGCAAATATCTATGTGTATAGCACTGTTTAGAGGCTTGTATGTCAATATAATTATGAGGTAGTTGCAGATGAAAAATTTAGTTAAATTTGATAAGTTATTAAAGTCAGATACCTTGGGAGTAGCGATATTGAATGTTAAAAATCTGACTAATTTTTTCTTTAAAACAAATGATAAATTTAAAGAATTTTTACAATATGATGAGGATACCCTTAATCAATTAATTTTAACAGATAAAGAATATTCTAATATTATGACTGAAATAATGGAAGATGCAAATGAGATAATAAAAGGTAAAGAATCATATATTACATATCCTAAGGAATATACCAGAAAGGATTTAAGTAAATTTTGGGCGTTAGTAAGTATAACTAGGATTTCTGATAGCTTTTTATTGTACATAATACAAGATAATAGTACAATAAGAAAAATGGAAAAAGATATTAACGAACTAATAGAGCCTCTTTCAGAAGAGGAAGTCAATGAATATTGTCTTAAAATAAAGAAACAAACTATCAAAGAAGGATATTCGGAAAAAGATAGAAGATATTTTAGAGTTGATTTTGGTATTCCTGTATGTGCTAAAATGTATCTATTTCAAAATATAAAAGGTTCAATTATGGGTTTTTCACCTAATAATGTTTGTATTTATAATATCAGTGGAAATGGTTTATGTTTTTATACAAGCTATGAATTACCTAAATATGAAGAATTTAAAATGGTATTTAAATTCTCACTACTTGGTGTAAAACTCAGGCTTATTGGAGAAGTAGTTAGAGTTCGGAGAGTTAAAAACAAAATAGAATATGGAGTTAAGTTTGAAATTAATGAAACTGAGACAGATAAATTAATAGGAGTTTTAAATGAAGTTTCTATAATGAAAAGAAATGGCATGACATTTTATGATACAGATTTATGTACTTCTTGTAAATGTAATGCTAAATTAAAATAGGTTGAGTTATATAGGACTGCTCACCAAGCAAATATAGTTGCTTGGTAGCAGTCCTTTTTTAAACTTCTTTTATTGAGTTAATTATATTTTCATCTGGTGTTACATATATAGTGTAGTTTGTTTTGTAGATTACCATACCAGGTTTAGCACCATTTGGTTTCTTTATATTTTTTTTGTGTGTATAATCAACAGGTACTGTACTGCTTTTACTTGCTTTGCTATGATAGGCTGCTAACATTGCAGCTTCTTCTAATGTTTTATCGGGTATTTCATCATTGTTTAATTTAACAATAACATGTGAACCTGCGATTTCTTTAGTATGAAGCCATAAATCGTTTTTTTGTGCAAGCTTGAGAGTAATGTAATCGTTTTGGTTGTTATTTTTACCTACAAATATATCGTATCCTTCGGATGAAATATAATGCCTTGGTTTAGTAGCTTCATTTGCCTTAGTTTTAGCTTTATTCTTTTTAGTTATAACTTTTTTGATATAACCACCATCAATCAGCTCTTGTTTTATTTCATCAAGCTCGTCAATTTGACTACAGTTGTTTATACTGAATAGTACATTTTCTAGGTATAATATTTCTTCTTTAGTCTTCTTTAATTGCTCAGTTGTATATATAGCAGTGTTTTTGAGTTTGTTATATTTTTTATAATATTTTTGTGCATTTTGAGAGGGATCAAGTCTTTTGTCTAGTTTTATTTCTATAGTTTCTTGATCTTCACTATAATAATTAATACATTCAAAGCTAATATCACCTTTTTCTAATCTATAAATATTAGCAGTGACAAGCTCACCATATATTTTGTACTTATCTCTTTTATGTGATTCTGCAATTTGTTGTTCTTGCTTAACCTTTTTCTTTTTATTTCTATCAAGTTTATTCGTTATAGTTTTCCTTAGTGAATGAGAGCTTTGTTTTATTCTTTCAAGGATATCTCTTTGTGTGAAAAAATCTTTTAATATATTGCTCATTGAATCACCTTTGATTATAGTTTCAGATGAATACTGTTTAAGGTCTATAGCAGAATAAGCTATTATATCAGTATCATTTCTAGCTATTGTTGGGCTAAAGTTATTATTTACAATATCAGTAAAAATACTTTTAAAGCAAGTATTTAATCTATCAACACTATCTACATCCAATTCTGAAACTTTAGATGACATATCTACATTTGCTCTATAGCAGATTTCTTTTGCAACTAGTGGACTTACTCCCATAAAGTGTTTATATATAAATCTAAAGACTTCACTTAGTTTATAATCCTCTGGAATATTAGCAAAAGGATTTGAATCTAAAGCTGTCAGAGGATTTATTTTGTTTTGAGATGGTGGTAGAGCATATGTCATATTAGGAAGCACCTGTCTTATAGTACTAGTATCAGGATATATTCTCTTAATAGAGTCTATAATCTTACCACTGCTTTTTTCTATCAATATGATATTGCTATGTTTGCCCATTATTTCGACAATCAATCTTTTCTCTGTAAGTTCACCAAGCTCATCTGTACCTTTGACATCGAAGAATACGATTCTTTCGAGTTCATGCTGAGTAATGTTTATTATCTTAGTTCCTTGAAGATGCTTTCTAAGCAACATACAGAACATTGGTGGACTTATAGGGTTTTTCTTTGAAATATCAGTTAGATGCAAACGAGTGTTGTTACTACTAGCTGATATTAGTAATCTATAATTATTCTTATTGCTTCTGATAGTTATGTGAATTTCATCTTTTTCTGGTTGATATACTTTATCTATTTTACCAGTTAAAAGTTTATCATTGAACTCATCTACCAGAGCGTGTATTACTAATCCGTCTAAAGACATTTTTTTTACCTCCGAATTCATTTGTTACTTAAATACATCTAATTCTTTACATATCCTAGTATATACTTCAACACCTTTTTGTAAAATTTCTTCATTAAAATCAAAATAACAACTGTGTAGTGGATAAGTAAAGTTAAGCTTTTCATTTCTTGATCCTAGCATAAAAAACAAACCAGGTACTTTTTCTTGATAGTATGAAAAATCTTCAGATATCATCATTGGTTTTAATTCTAGTTTTTCATTATCAACTAAACATTTATCCATTAATTCATATAGCTTTCTATCATTTATCACAGGAGGATACATATCTGTGAAATCCATATCTATTTCAATACCATACATTTTCATGACACCTTCATTTATTGTATGCATTCTTTGCTTGATTAAATCATATACATCATTATTAAAAGCACGAATAGTACCTTCAAGTCTAACAGTATTAGCGATGATGTTTCTAGCTTCACCACCTTGAATTTTTCCTATAGTTAATACAGAACCTTCATTAGGATCAACATTTCTACTAACAATACTCTGTAAGCTTGAGATTAGCTGTGAAGCTATATATATACCATCAACAGCAGTATGAGGCATAGCTCCATGACCGCTTTTAGCCTTAATAGTTATATCAAACTCACCTGTTCTTGC
Source organism: Clostridiaceae bacterium M8S5 (assembly GCA_029227815.1). Taxonomy (GTDB): domain Bacteria; phylum Bacillota; class Clostridia; order Tissierellales; family MCWD3; genus Abyssisolibacter. The sequence continues at coordinate 1,743,210 of CP118523.1, forward strand.
CATGATAGGGCCATGATTTATTCCTATTAGACCTTCTTTGATAGCTGGTAATATATGAAGACCAAAGATACATGACACATTGTATTTTTCAAGTATACCTTCATCAACTATTACCTTAGCACCACCAGGGCCTTCCTCGGCAGGCTGGAATATTAAAAGTATGTTTTTCTTAGTTTCTTTAGTAGAAATATACTTTGCAAATCCTAGCAAAATAGCCATATGACCATCATGTCCACATGCGTGCATTTTCCCTTTATGTTTAGAACTGTAGTTAGCTCCAGTTTGCTCTAATACATTCAAAGCATCTATATCTGATCTAAAAGCAATAGTCTCAGCTTTAGGGTCAAAATCTTTGTATGCTATTACACCTGTTTTAGCACATATTTCGTATTTAAAACCATATTCGCTTAGTTTATCCTTTATATACCCAGATGTTTTTATCTCGTTAAAACCTGTTTCAGGTATTTGATGTAAGTCACGTCTTATAGTAATTACTTCCTGTAAAATATCCATTTTTATCCCCTCCGATTAAAATAACTATTAACTATTATAGCACGTATAAAGTGATGTGTAAAAAATAGTTATCGTAAATATTTATTAAATATTAAGAAAATGTAACAAAAGGTAGATTTATATTTACATTTGGTATATGCTATAAAAGCAAGAACTGTGTTACCAAAGTATAAGATTTTGGAGGAGAGAAAATGATTAAGAGTATGACTGGGTTTGGTCGGGGAGAAAGCTGTGATGATAAAAGAAGGTTCACCATAGAAGTGAGAACTATAAATCATAAATACAATGATATTATAGTAAAAAAACCAAAACATCTTAATTACCTTGAAGAGAGAATAAAAAAAGAAGTAAAAGCAAGTTGTAGTAGAGGTAGAATAGAAATATATGTTTCAATGGAAAATATTAACGATCAAGATGTATTCGTAAAACCTGACATGTTGCTAGCAAAATCTTATAAAAGTGCGTTAGACGAATTAGCACAAGAGCTAAAAATTGACAATGATGTTACGATATCTTCTATAATGAGATTTCAAGATATATTTAGAATAGAAAAGGCTCAGATAGATGAAGAGGAAATATGGGTATTATTATCAAAAGCACTTGGTGATGCACTTAAGGAAGTATTACATATGAGAGTTGTCGAAGGAGAAAAGCTTGCTACAGAGATAATTAATAGAAGTAAAATAATCAAATCATATGTCGTAGACATAGAAAAGCTTGCAGATGTAGTGGTAAACGAATATAGAAAGAAACTGAAAGATAGGATAGAAAATATACTAGATCAGACTTATGAACTAGATGAAAGTAAATTAGCCAATGAAGTTGCGTTCTATGCAGATAGAAGCAATATAACAGAAGAAATAGTAAGACTTTATTCTCATATAGATCAACTGCAAGATACTATTACATTAGATAAAGCTGTTGGAAGAAAACTAGATTTCATTATTCAAGAAATGAATAGAGAAACTAATACTATAGGTTCTAAATCTGCCGATATTAGGATTACAAATTTAGTTGTAGAAATAAAAAGCGAATTAGAAAAGATTAGAGAACAAGTACAAAATATAGAGTAGGGAGGTTATCTGATTGGCTATAAAACTAGTTAATATAGGATTTGGAAATATAGTTTCAGCTAACAGAATAGTTGCTATAGTTAGCCCTGAATCAGCTCCGATAAAAAGAATAATACAAGAAGCTAGAGATAGAGGTATGCTTATAGATGCAACTTATGGTAGAAGGACGAGAGCAGTTGTTATTACAGATAGTGATCATATCATATTATCTGCAGTTCAGCCAGAGACAGTTGCACATAGGCTAAATGATAAAGAAATAGCTTCTGAAGCAAATAAGGAGTAAGAAGGGAGTCAATATGAAAGAAGGATTATTAATAGTTGTATCTGGACCATCTGGAGTAGGGAAAGGTACTATATGTAAAAAGCTACTTGCAGGCTTTAAAGGTGTAAACATGTCTATTTCAGCTACTACTAGAAAGCCAAGAGATGGTGAAGTACATGGTAAATCATACTTTTTCCTTAGTGAAGATGAGTTTCAAGAGAAGATAGACAATGATGAATTCATTGAATATGCAAAGGTCTACCAAAACTATTATGGGACACTCAAAAGTGTAGTAATGGATATGATAGAAAAGGGACAAAATGTACTGTTAGAGATAGATGTACAGGGAGCTATTCAGGTTAAAGAAAAGTATGAAAAAGCTATAATGATATTTATATTACCACCGTCGATGAAAGAATTAAAAGAGAGAATTATAGGGCGTGGCTCTGAAAATGATGAAAGTATGAATATTAGATTAGGGCAAGCTCAAAGTGAAATAGATATGATACACAACTACGATTATAGCGTATTAAACGCTGATTTAAAAACAGCATGTAAACAAGTAGAATCAATAATCATAGCAGAAACATGTAAAATAAGAAAGTAAAATAAAAACTAGGAGGTTTTTTGATTATGTTATATCCTTCAATGAGCGATATATTAAAAAAAGTAGATAGTAGATACACATTAGCAATGGCAGTGTCAAAGAGAGCAAGACAAATAATAGATGGTGAAGATGTTCTTACAAAAGTTAAGACAACAAAGCCAGTTACACTAGCACTACATGAAATAGAAGAAGATAAGTTAATCGTATCAGACGTAGTTGATGACATAGAGGACAAGTAGGTGATATAATGCTTAAAGGCAAAAACATAGTGATAGGAGTTACAGGTGGTATAGCTGTATATAAAGCAGTAGATATAGTGAGTAGACTAAAAAAGCTAAATGCTAATATAGACATAATAATGACTGAGTCTGCTACTAAATTTGTTACTCCATTGACATTTCAATCATTAGCACACAATGAAGTCGTTGTAGATATGTTCAAAGAAGTTACAAACTGGAATATAGAACATATAGCACTAGCGAAAAAAGCAGATGTGTTTTTGATAGCCCCAGCTACAGCAAATATCATAGGCAAAATAGCTAATGGTATTGCTGATGATATGCTAAGTACAACTGTTATGGCTACGAGGGCAAAAACTATTATAGCACCTGCTATGAATACTAACATGTACACAAATGTTATAGTTAGGGAAAATATCAGCAAATTAAAAAGTCTAGGATATGAGTTTATTGACCCAGTAGAAGGTAGACTCGCCTGTGGAGACTTAGGAGCTGGCAAATTCCCAAACCCAGAAGATATAGTTAAGCAAGTTTTAGAAATAATGAATAGAGAAGAGAAAGATTTAGAAGGTAAAAAAGTATTAGTTACAGCTGGCTCAACAATAGCACCAATAGATCCAGTTAGATTTCTTACTAATCATTCAAGTGGTAAAATGGGCTATGCGATAGCAAGAGAAGCTAAAAGAAGAGGTGCTGATGTAGTATTAGTTAGTGGACATACTACCCAGGAGCAAATAGCCGATATAAAGACAATATATATAGATACAACAGAAGAAATGCTAGATGCAGTAAAGTCAAATCTTGAGGATGCAGATATAGTTATAAAAGCAGCTGCCCCGCTTGATTATAAGCCTAAAACAATAGCACAAAACAAGATTAAAAAGACTACAGGTGATTTATGTGTAGAGTTTGATAGATCACCAGATATATTAAAGACAATAGGTGGAATGAAAAAAGAGCAAGTATTGGTTGGATTTGCAGCAGAAACAGAGAATCTAATTGAGAACGCGAAGAAGAAGCTAGAAAAAAAGAATCTAGACTTCATAGTCGCTAATGATATCTCTAAAAAAGGAGCAGGTTTTAAAGGAGATACAAATGCAGTGACTATGATTAGTAAAGAAGAAATAAAAGAATACGCTCTAATGAAAAAGAGTGAGTTAGCTAAAGAAATAATTAATAATGCAGTAGATTTTATGAACAAAAGGAAACAAAACCACTGAGTTAATATATAAGCAATGTAGTATATCATTGACGGATAACAGTTTATTTATATTATGTATATTATGAGAGGGAATATTATGAATAATAGACTATATGCAGAGATTGTAGTAGACAACAGACACATGAATACAGACGTACTCTATACATATAGAGTGCCATCAGAATTACAAAAAACTATAAATACTGGATATAGAGTATTTGTACCCTTTGGAAAGAGTGGCAAACTTCTTGAAGGTATAATTATTAATATAAAAGATAATTGCGGAGTAGATGATAATAAGATAAAAGAAATACATGATATGGTGGACAATGATAGAGTGTTAAACGATTGCCAAATAAAGTTAGGGCTATGGATGAAAAAACACTATATGTCTAAATATTTAGATGTATTTAGGACTATGATTCCATCAGGAGTTAAAGGGAAAGTTGACTATAATCTTACACTTAACGTTGAGATAGATTATACTAACATAGTTTTATCTAGTAAAGAGAAAAAAATAATTGATTATATTTCTTCAAATAAAACTGTCAAATTGAGTACACTAAAAAAGGAGCTGGATATATCTAATATAAATCCAGCTATAACAAATTTAACAAATAATTTCTTCATTCTAAAGCAGAGAATAGAGAAAGCAGGTATTAAGAAAATAACAGAGAAGATAATAAGTATCAATACCAATACAGAAAATATTGAAGATGTATTATCAAAAAGAGCCAAAAGGCAGATAGATATACTAAAATATCTCAAAACTAACGGGAAAGTAAGACAAAGTATACTAACCAAAGACTTGAATGTAAGTTCTCAAAGTATAAAGGCATTATCTGATAAAGGATTAATCAATATACAAATTATGGACATTACTAGAAATCCTATAAAAGAGGATTATCAGAGAAGCGAGATGCTTAAGCTTACAGCTGAACAAAGAGTATGTCTTAACGAAATAAAGGAGTCTATAAGTCTAGGGGATAGTCAAAGTCGAACATTTCTGTTACATGGGGTTACTGGTAGTGGCAAAACAGAGGTATATTTACAACTAATAGATGATATGCTTAAAGCTAAAAAAGACAGCATAGTCTTAGTTCCAGAGATATCACTTACTCCCCAAACTGTGGAGAGATTTGCAAGTAGATTCGGTGATAATGTTGCAGTAATACACAGTAGGCTTTCACAAGGAGAAAAGTTTGACGAATGGCGAAAAATAAGAGATGGTAAGGTTAAAATTGTAGTAGGAGCAAGATCTGCAGTGTTTTCTCCATTTAAAAATCTAGGATTAATTATAATAGATGAAGAACATGAATCCACATATAAATCAAGCAAAGACCCTAAATACGATACAATAGAAGTAGCAAAAAAGAGATGTGAACTTGAGGATGCATATCTACTACTTGGATCTGCCACACCATCTATAGAAACATACTACAAAAGTAGTATAAATGAAATAAAATTACTAGAGATGAGGAAAAGAGCCAATAAGAGTTTATTGCCAAAAGTGCATGTAATAGATATGAAGAGAGAGCTTGCTAATGGAAACAAATCATTTTTTAGTAGGAAACTATATGATGAGATTAGTGAGAATCTAAAACGTAAAGAACAAACTATAATATTTATGAACAGAAGAGGATTTTCTACATTTGTATCATGTAGGAGTTGTGGCTATGTAGTAAAATGTGATAGCTGTGATATATCTATGACATACCATGCTAATAAAGGTATGCTGATGTGTCACTATTGTGGAAAGGCAGTCAAAGCGCCAAGAATATGTCCAGAGTGTGGCAGTAAGTATATCAAATACTTTGGAGCAGGAACACAAAAGGTAGAAGAAAGTATAAAAAAATACTTTAAAGATGCAAGAGTAATAAGAATGGACAATGATACTACTAGTAAAAAAGGTAGCCATGAAGCAATACTTAAGAAGGTTAAAAATAACGAAATAGATATATTGATAGGAACACAAATGATTACAAAAGGACTCGATTTTCCAAATGTAACTCTAGTAGGAATAATAGCAGCAGATATGTCACTAAATCTTCCTGATTTTAGAGCTAGTGAAAGAACGTTTCAGCTGTTGACGCAAGTATCAGGTAGAGCAGGTAGGGGGACAAGAAAAGGTAGAGTAGTGTTGCAGACATACGAGCCAGAGCATTATGCTATAGAGCTTTCTAAAGAGCATGATTTTATTGAGTTTTATAATAATGAAATAATAATGAGAAGGGAATTTGACTATCCTCCATTTAAAAATATTATAAATATAGTACTCAGAGGTAAAAATGAATCTATCGTAAAAACTGAGATTGAAAAATTCAAACAAAGTATAATAAATAATATAAATTCTAAAGTAAATAGAAATAGATATCAATTAATAGGCCCTATAACAGCTCCAATATACAGAATAAAAGGTTACTACAGATGGCAGTTGATATTAAAAGCCGATAATATAGAGTTAGATAACATTAAAGATAGTATATATGAGGAATACAAAAAATACATAAAGTATAAAATGTGTAGTGAGATACTATTTAATATCAGTATTAATCCCTATACTATAATGTAGGAGGATATAATGGCTTACAGAAAATTGAGATTTGAAGGTGACCCAATATTAAGGAGAAAATCAAGAGAAGTAAGAAAAATAGATAAAAATATATTAAAACTTATAGATGATATGATAGAAGTTATGGCAAAAGAAGATGGTTTGGGATTGGCTGCTGTGCAATTAGGAATATTAAAGAGAGTCATCATAATAGATACTAAAGATGAAATTGTAAAATTAATTAACCCAGTTTTAATACATCAAGAGGGTGAAGATATAGATGTAGAAGGCTGTTTAAGCGTGCCAGGCAGACAAGGTAAAGTTAAAAGACCTTACAAAGTAAGAGTTAGATATACTGATATTGATGGAAACAGAAAAATAATTAAAGGAAAAGGTCTATTTGCTAGAGCGTTGTGTCATGAGATAGATCATCTCAACGGGATACTATATATTGATAAAATAATTGAAGAATAACAAAGTGATATAGGAGGTAATGAAGTGGCATTAAGACAATTGAGATTTGAAGGAGACCCAATACTAAGGAAAAAATCTAGAGAAGTTACTAAAATAGATAAGAGGATACTCTTACTCTTAGAAGATATGGCAGAAACTATGAGAAAAGAAGAGGGAGCAGGACTAGCGGCACCTCAAATTGGTGTATTAAAGAGAATGGCAACAGTAGTAATAGATGATAACATTCTCAAATTGATTAACCCTGTTATATTACATCAAGAAGGAGAAGAAATCGACTATGAGGCTTGCTTAAGTGTACCTAATAGAAGTGAACAAGTAAAAAGACCGAGTAAAGTAAAAGTAAAGTATAAAGATATAAATGGTAATGAGCAAATTATAGATGCAGAGGGTTGGAATGCACGACTATTATGCCACGAAATAGATCATCTTGATGGAATACTTTATATAGACAAATCAATTAAGGGTTAAGGAGTTGAAAACATGAGAGTAGTATTTATGGGTACACCTGATTTTGCAGTATCTACATTAGATAGATTGCATGAAAATGGACATGATGTAGTACTTGTAATAACTCAGCCTGATAAAAAAAGAGGTAGAGGTAAAAAGGTTTCATTTCCTCCAGTGAAAGAAAGAGCATTAGAGCTAGGTATAGAGGTTTTTCAGCCAAGTAAAATAAATAAAGAAGAAAGTGTAGAAAAACTAAGAGAGGCTAATCTAGATGTAATAGTAGTGACAGCTTTCGGACAATTAGTATCACAGCAGATATTAGATTTGCCTAAGTATGGATGTATAAATGTTCATGCTTCTTTGCTACCATACTATAGAGGAGCAGCTCCTATCAACTGGGCTATAATAAATGGGGAGAAAGAATCTGGAGTTACAACTATGATGATGGCTAGAGGGCTTGACTCTGGAGATATGCTCTTAAAAGCTAAAGTAAATATTGGAGAAGAGGAGACTGCTGGGGAACTTTATGATAGACTTAAAGAACTAGGAGCTAATCTTTTAGTAGAGACTCTAAATAAACTAGAAAATGGAGCATTACTGGCAGAAGAGCAAAACCATGATATAGCTACATATGCACCTATAATGGATAAATCGCTTGGGCATATTGATTTTAGTAAGTCTTGCAAAGAGATTAAGAACCTAGTGAGAGGCACTCAGCCTTGGCCTGGTTGTTACTGTGAATACAAAGATAATAAAATTAAAATATACAAGGTTGACTATGAGACTGGTCAGTTTAATGGTGAAGTAGGACAAATCCTAAGCGCTAATAGTGATGGAATAAAGGTGAAATGTAATGATGGAATTATAGCTATAAAGGAGCTACAAATGCCAGGTAAAAGAAGAATGAATATAAAAGAATTTTTAGCAGGTAATACAGTAGAAATAGGATCTAAACTAAAATAATGCTTGGAAGTGTTGTCATGAAAAATGATAGAAAAAAATTTTTTGGTGTAATGTTTTTTACCGCTATATTATCAGTTGTATTAGTAGTATTAAGTATTTACTTTTTAGTTAATAAAAACAATAATTTTATAAAAATTGTAATAATACTCGCGATAGCGTTTTTTATGATAGTGAGCATATTTGTGATATTCGGAATTATTATACTGAGTAGATGGGTTTATAGTGGTAATATCAATAAAAAGAGTGCAATGTTTCTAAAGTTCTTACTCAAAACTATTTATCCAGTATTGATGATGGTTTCTAAGGTTATAAATATAGATAAGGCTACTATACAGAGAGCTTATTGTAATATACACAATACACTTATTGAAAATCTAAAAGTAAAGGTTGATGGTAGTGATATATTATTACTATTACCGCATTGTATTCAAAATTCACAGTGCCCATATAAGATAACAAATGATATATATAACTGCAAAATGTGCGGGAAATGTATCGTAGGAGATATTATAAAATTAACAAGCGCTTACAATATGGAGGCTGTAGTTGCAACAGGTGGAACGCTAGCAAGGCAGTGGGTAAAAAAGAGAAGACCAAAAGCTATAATAGCTGTTGCATGTGAGAGAGATTTGACTAGTGGAATTAATGATATAAGCAAAATACCTGTTTATGGAGTATTCAATATAATAAAAAAGACCCCATGTCACGATACAAGTGTAGATATAGATAAGCTAAAGAACGCGATTGATATGTTTATAAAAGTAGATAATTGATCAGTAAAAGATTTGCTCTAGAGATGATATAGTTACCTGCTCTAGAGCTTGTATTTTAAATAATAATACAGAGTACGGAGGAATATATGAAAAATAATGCTAGATATATTGCAATAAATATACTTAAAAATATCAATGAAGAAAAAGCATATTCAAACATAGAAGTTAATAAGAACATTAAAAGTGCAAAAAATCAATTAGACGAGGGATTAATTAGAGAAATTGTATATGGTGTAATTCAAAATAAAATCATGATTGACTACATTATATCCAAATTTTCTAAAACAAAAATAAAAAAGATAGCACCTATAGTATTAGAAATATTAAGAACAGGTATCTATCAGATAATGTTTATGGATAGGGTGCCTGACAGTGCTAGTTGTAATGAAAGTGTTAAGATAGCTAAAAAACTAGGACATAGGGCAATACCAGGGTTTGTAAATGGTGTGCTTAGGAATGTAACGAGAAAAAAAGCTGATATATTAAAAGATGTAGAAAATCTTAAAGGTATAGAATATTTAAATATAAAATATTCTCATCCTAAATGGATGGTAGAGTATTTCATAGATGAATTTGGATATGATTTTACAGAAGAACTTTTAAAATCCAACAACAATAGACCAAAGTTGAATATTAGAGTTAATACATTGAAAATAGATAGAAAAAAGTTAATGGAGTTATTGAGAGAGAAAGATTTTATAGTAAATAAAGCACCCTATAGTAAATATGGTATCGAAATAGAAAATCCTAAAAATATAACTTCATTACAGGAATACAAGAATGGATATTTCTCGGTGCAAGATCAGAGTTCTATGTTAGTAGCAGAGATTATGAGCCCAAAACCAGAAAGCTTTGTAATAGACCTATGTAGTGCTCCTGGAGGAAAAACATGTCACATAGCTGAGATAATGAAGAACAAAGGAGTTATATTAGCAAGAGATATACATGAGCACAAATTAGAACTAATAGATAAAACAGCTAATAGATTAGGTATAGATATAATAGACACGCAGTTATTTTCCGCTTTAGAAATAGATAAAGCAATCATGCAGAAGGCGGATTACGTTTTAGTAGATGCACCATGCTCAGGTCTAGGTTTACTTAGAAGAAAACCAGAGATAAGATATAGGATGAATATAGACAAGATTAAAGAACTATCACAAATTCAACATGATATACTGATAAATGGTAGTAAGTATGTAAAAAGAGGTGGAACTCTAATTTATAGTACTTGTACCATAAGCACTATTGAAAACTTAAATGTTTTAAACAAGTTTCTAAATGAAAACAAAGACTTTGAGTTAGAACCATTTAAGAAAGAGCTAAGTGAAAAGTTAAAGCTTAAGACGAATAATGGGTATGTGAAACTATATCCAAACATCAACAATACTGACGGTTTTTTCATATCAAAGTTAAAAAGAAAAAATATATAACAAAATTTAAGTATTAGTACAATATTGATAAACACTGCATGTACAATGATTTAACATACCATTAGTGCAAACAAAACTATGAAAATACGTTTTTTTTTGATAATATATAAATAGCTATGTGTTATTGTAGCTTGGAGGGATAATTTGAATAATAGAAGCGATATAAAATCTTATACACTAAAAGAGCTAAGAGATATTTTAGCAAATAAGAACATAAAACCTTTTAGAGCAAACCAAATATTTGGATTTGTGCATAAAAAAAATATAAGATGTATAGATGATATACCAGTGCTATCAAAAGATTTAAAAAGTAAACTAAAAGAATGCTTTTATATAGATAATATAAAGATAGCCAAAAGATATGACTCAAAGATAGACGATACAAAAAAGTATTTGTTTAGATTAAGAGATAATAATATAATTGAGAGTGTGCTAATGAAATATAAGCACGGTAATACGGTTTGTATATCTACTCAAGTTGGATGTAGAATGGGTTGTAGCTTTTGCGCTTCAACCAAACAGGGACTTATTAGAAACTTAACATCAGGGGAAATCGCAGATCAGATATACAAGATACAAAGTGATCAAGATTTAAAAATCAGTAATATAGTGCTAATGGGCTCTGGTGAGCCATTTGATAATTATGAGAATGTACTGAAGTTTCTTGATATAATCCACGATGAGTTGGGTTTAAAGATAGGCTATAGACATATTACATTATCGACATGTGGTATAGTTCCTAAGATATATGATTTTGCAGATAAAAAGTTACCTGTCACGTTGTCAATATCTTTACATTCAGCCATAGATGATGATCGCAAAAAGATAATGCCAATAGCTAATAAATACAAACTAAAAGAGATAATAAAAGCATGTGAATATTATATAAATAAAACTAATAGAAGAATAACTTTTGAATATACTTTAATAGATGCAGTTAATGACAGTAAGAAAAATGCTTTAGAAATATATGAATTAGTAAAAGGGCTTTTATGTCATGTTAACTTAATACCACTAAATAGTATAAAAGAATCAGATTATAGTAAATCAAACAAAGATAATGTAAAAAGGTTTGCTGATGTATTAAATCAAAAGGGTATAAGTACCACAGTTAGAAGAGAAATGGGTTCTGATATAAATGCAGCATGTGGTCAACTTAGAAATAACTATATTAATCAAGACTAGAAATAATTTTTATTTTTGGAGTGGAGGGTTTATATGATCTTTGGTGTTTGTTCTGATATAGGAAAAATAAGAACAGTCAATCAGGATTTATACTATAATTCTGAATGCAAAGAATTACCGTTATTTGTGGTAGCAGATGGCATGGGTGGACATAATGGAGGAGAAACTGCAAGCTATTTAGCTATTAAGACTATAAAAGAGATGATAAATAAACATAAAGAAGAGTTAATAAATAAAGAAATACAGATACCTAAATTTATACAAGATGTTTTTAAAGAAGCAAATAGTGTAATTTACAAGGAAGGTAATAACAACAAAATATTGTATGGAATGGGTACTACATTGACCGCAATTTACTTTAGTGAAAAATCAGCGATAATTGGACATGTAGGTGACAGTAGAGCATACCTTCTAAAAGATAATAAATTAATACAATTGACACAAGATCACTCTTTAGTTGCTGAACTAGTTAAAAATGGTAGTATATCAAGTGAAGAAGCTAAAAACCATCCTCAAAAACATGTAATTACAAGAGCATTAGGTACTAATAAACACCTAAAATTCGATATGTTTGAAAGAGAAATCGAAATTGGAGACACGTATATGCTATGCTCAGATGGTTTAACAAATATGCTTGATGACGAAGAGATTAAAAAAGTACTTAGTACTATAAATGACCCACAGGAAATGTGCGATTGTCTTATAGAGAAGGCAAATCAGCATGGTGGAGATGACAATATTACTGTTTTAACAATAAAGATTGATTAGGAAAGAGGTTATTAATATGATAGGGAAAACTCTAGGCAATAGATATGAAATTATAGAGAGAATAGGCGGAGGAGGTATGGCAGTAGTATATAAAGCTAAATGTCGCCTTCTAAATAGATATGTTGCTGTTAAAGTACTGCGTGAAGAGTTTACAAATAATGAGGATTTTATAAATAGATTCAACAGAGAATCACAATCAGCAGCGAGCTTAACTCATGAAAATATAGTAGGGATATATGATGTTGGCTGTGAAGACAACACATATTATATTGTAATGGAATATGTAAAAGGAAAAACATTAAAACAATTAATAAGAGAAAAAGGGAAGCTAAAGCCTAAAAAAGTAATAGAGATAAGTATGCAAATAGCCAAAGCGCTTAATAATGCGCACAAAAACAATATAGTGCATAGAGATATAAAGCCACACAATATACTAATAAATGAAGAAGGAAAAATAAAAGTAACAGATTTTGGTATAGCTAGGGCAGCTACGTCATCAACAGTTACAGTAACAAGCAATGTAATAGGCTCAGTGCATTATTTTTCTCCAGAGCAAGCTAGAGGAGGATATACTGATGCAAAATCGGATATATACTCACTAGGAATTGTAATGTATGAGATGCTGACAGGGGAAGTTCCTTTTCAAGGAGACAGTCCGATATCAGTAGCTTTAAAGCATATAAGAGAAGATATAGCACCTCTAGGAAATGTAGATGATACTATACCAAAGGCATTGGAAAAAATAGTGACAAAAGCTGTTCAAAAAGATCAAGCACTTAGATATGATAGTGCTGAAGATATAATAAATGACTTAGAGAAAGCAAGCAATAATATGCAAGATGATACAATAGAATTTAAGAATTTTGATGATTCTCCGACAATGGTGATACCAAAAGAAGATGTTTTAATTGAAAGTGACAAGCTATTGAAAGAAGATAATGAGACAAAGGATATAAAAATGCCGATAAAAAGGAGAAGACCTTCTAAAGGAAAAGCTACTAAAACTAAAGATAATGAAAAAGTAGCAAGTAAAGGTTCAAGAGTATTAACAGCAATAGCAGCTGTGGTATTGGCGTTTATAGTTGTAGGTGCATTAGCGTTTGGTTATATACATTTTAAGGATGCATTCATAAAAGATGAAGTAACACTTCCTAATCTAGTAGGACTAGACGTAAAAGTTGCAGAAAAACAAATGCAAGATTTAGGGTTGAAACTAGTTGTCAAGAAAGAAGAGTTTAATGATGAATATGGAGAGGGCAAGATTATAAGCCAATCAGAGGAAGTTGGAAGCAAGCTGAAAACAGATTATCCAGTTGAAGTAAATGTAAGTAAGGGAACAAAGCTAATAGAAGTGCCAGATTTGATAAGTAAATCAGCAAATGAAGCTGAGATTGCACTAAGTGACGTAACACTAAAAGAGGGTGAAGTAACACATGAATTTAGTGAGTATCCTAGAGGAATAGTAATATCACAAAGTCCAAAGGCATTTGAGCAGGTAAAAGAAGGTACAAAAGTTTCATATACTGTGAGTAATGGACCTAAAGTTGAATATTTGATAATGCCAAAATATACAGGAAAAGATGTAGAGGCAGCTAAAAAATTGCTTGTTTCAAATGGGTTTGTAGTAGGAGAGATAAAATACGAAAAAAATAATGATGTCCCTAAAGGAGTAGTAATATCACAAAGTCATCCAGCAGGACAGGAAGTTGAATCAGGAATAAAAATTAGTCTTGTAGTGAGCAATGGGAGTCAAAATACAGATGGCGATAGTGAGGATAATAATGAAGAAGATACAAGTACAGTGGAAACTAATGTACCAGCAGGTTCAAAATCTACGCCTATAAAACTCCAGTTGCCAGAAGGTAAAGATAAAGTAGCAATAAAAATATATAGAATACAAAACGATAAAAAAGAAGTTGTATATGATAAAACTGTGACCAATAACAATGGTGGAATAAAAATACTAGTAACAGGAGAAGGGAAATGTAAATTTGAAATTTACTTTGATGGAGTGAATATAGGTTCGCTCGAGCATACATTTTAGGAGGTTGATATATGCTTGAAGGCATAATAATAAAAGGAGTAGGGGGCAATTACTACGTAAAGACAGCTAGTGGTGTTCTCGAATGTAGAGCAAGAGGATTATTCAGAAAACAAAAAATAAAACCATTAATAGGTGATAAAGTTATGGTAGAAGTTATTGATGGTGATAAAGCTGGTTATATAAAGGAGATAAAAGACAGAGATAACCAGCTAGTTAGACCAACAGTTGCCAATGTGTCTCAAGCAATCATAGTATTTGCTATAATAAATCCGGCGCCTAATCTATGGTTATTAGATAGGTTTCTGATTAATGCAGAAAAAAACAACATTGATGCATTAGTTTGCATAAATAAAATTGATTTAGCAAAAGATGAAGAAGTAAATAATATGGCTGACATATATAGAAAAGCTGGTTATAAAGTTTTGTGTACAAGTATCAAGAAAAATATAGGTATTAGTGCTTTAAGAGAATGTCTCAAAGGCAATATAACAGTTTTTGCAGGTCCATCTGGGGTGGGTAAATCAAGTTTGTTAAATATGGTCGAACCTGGTTTAAAGCTTACGACAGGAGATATAAGCAAAAAAACAAATAGAGGAAAACATACTACTAGAAGTACAAAGTTATTAGAACTAGAAACTGATGGTTGGGTTGTAGATACACCTGGTTTTAGTGCATTAGATATAGATAACATTAAGGAAGAAGAATTAAAAGATTTTTTCATTGATATAAAAAGCTATAGTTATGAATGTAGATTTAATAGTTGTATGCATATTAACGAGCCTGATTGCAGAGTTAAAGAAGCAGTCGAAAATGGAGAAATAAGTAAAGAGAGATACCAAAGCTATTTAAGATTTATGCAGGAAATAAAACAAAAAAGGAGATACTAGAATGATTAAGATTTCACCATCAATATTATCAGCTGATTTTGGTAATATAAAAGAGGATATAAAGAGAGTAGAAGATGCAGGAGTAGATTTACTACATATAGACGTTATGGATGGGTCATTTGTTCCAAACATTACTTTTGGACAGGTTGTAATAAAGGATTTTAGAAAGATTACAGATATCCCTTTTGATGTTCATCTTATGATAGATAATCCAGAAAGATATATAGATGATTTTGTTAAGGCTGGAGCAAATATCATAACAGTACATTATGAGTCTACTCCACACGTACATAGAGCATTGCAGCTTATAAAAAGTCATGGTATTAAAGCAGGGATAGCTTTAAATCCTGCAACGCCAGTTGAGAGTGTTAAACATATACTAGATATGGTTGATATGGTTTTGATTATGACTGTTAATCCAGGTTTTGGTGGACAGAAGTTCATAGAAGCTATGAAAGATAAAATTAAGCAACTAAAGTTTATGATAGATGAGAGAAGCCTTGATATTGATATACAAGTAGATGGTGGTATAAAAGAAGAAAACATAGCGGAAGTTTACGAGTGTGGTGCTAATGTTTTTGTAGCAGGCTCAGCAGTATTTAATTCTGATGATATAAATAAGACTATAAATAAATTTAGAGAGCTTACTGATTTTTAGAAAGAGGGAAAGAAATGAATGTAGCTATATTTGGGAGTGGAAGGACTTTAAAAGAGAATATAGTAAAGAAAATCACAAAGGATGCTGACCTCATCATCTGTGCAGATGGTGGAGTAAAGCACCTTTTTAAATATGGAATTTTTCCAGATGTAGTAGTAGGAGATTTAGATTCCATAAAAATAGAGAATTTAAATATATTAAAGCAAAGAGAAATTGAGATAGTAAAGTTTCCTACAGACAAAGATTATACAGATATGGAGATTGCACTTGAATATGCAATTAAATCAGGAGCAAAAGAGATACATATAGGTGGAGCAACAGGTAGCAGGATGGATCACTCACTAGGAAATGTTTTATTACTAAGCTCTGTACATGATAAAGGAATAAAAGCAACAATTTATGATAATAGCAATGAGATAACAATCCTAAAAGAAGAATCTGGAGTCTTTGATAATACCCATAAATACATATCAATTTTACCAGTTACACAAGATGGAGCAATTGTTAGCACTGATGGGATGAAATATGAAGTAAATCAAAAAAGATATAAATTTGCTTCTTTATTTGGAGTAAGCAATGAAATATTAAAAGAAAGTGCAAAGATTACAATACACAAAGGGGTTTGTATTGTTATAAAAGCAGATGACTAATAAATAGGAGCGAAGAATATGCAATTATTAGAGATAGTACCTAAGAAAAGTATAGGTCCAGTTGAATTAGGAATGGATAGAAAAGAAGTATATGCTATATTAGGAGAGCCTAAAGAAGCAGGAAAAGGCCTGGAATGGGTAAATGATTATCACATACAATATGATGATAATGATAAGGTTATATTTATAGAGATACCCAATTCCTTTATAGACACGCACTTTGTTTTATATAAGGGTGTAGATGTATTTGCCACAGAAGCAAAGATATTGGTTAAAATACTGTCAGAGGATGGAGATTATGAGGATGAAGATGAAGGATATAGCTATAGTTTTAACTCATTGGGAATAGGGTTTTGGCGACCAGTAGTTTTTGAATATGAAATGGTATACGATCCAGAGTTTCAAGAATTGCTTCCTGAAATACAACTAGACGAAATCAAACATAGATTCTTTGAGACAGTATGTGTGTTTGTAGATGATTATTATAAAAAATAGTAACAAAAACATAATATGATTAATAATATAGTATTAATAAATATTTAGAGACATTGTGCTTTCGGATATTATTAATACTATTTTTGTTTTGGAGGAGGGAGATGAATAATTTATTATCACGAATAAGTAGAAAGTTTAGTAAAATAAGAGGAAGGAAATTAAGGATTAGCAAAAACATGAAACATATTATAGGAATAGTTCTAGGGGTAGTAGGTGCCATAATTATAATACAAGTAGTACCTATGTCTATATGGTTCTTCTTACTTGGAATACTTCTGTTAGCACTGGCTTGGGCATTGTTTAATATGTTATAGGGGTGAATGATATGTTTATGAGGAGTAAATTGTTAATAGTATCTTTGTTTGCAGTTTTCATGATTATAGGTGTCATATTTTTACCAAGTTGGATAGTTTTAGCTGTCGTTGGAATCAGCTTGATGAAAATAGGGTTACATATATACTGTAGATGAGAGGTTATATAATAACCAATATAGTGGGTAATTTAAAAAAATTCACGGATAGTAGTGTACCATAGTGTACATAACTAGTCGTGAATTTTTTTAATAACGTTAACGTTTAGCTTTTTATTGATTATTTTATTATAAAGCTCTTTTAACTTTTTCTGATCTTAAACATCTAGTGCAAACATTCATTTTCTTAATAGTACCATCTATAGAAACTTTAACTTTATGAACATTAGGCTTCCAAGTTCTTTTTATATGTTTCTTAGAGAAAGTAACTATGTTTCCTGATACTTTACCCTTGCCACAAACTTCACAAAACTTAGACATATAAAACACCTCCTTAAACTGTTACTCTTTAACGAAAACCTGCGAACATTACTATTCTAACATAGTTACACATAATATTGCAATAAAAACTTAAAAATAGTATTATATATTAAGTGAGTTATATATATAATATAATGTAACAACATAATTATAATATGTCTTATGCTAGTATTGGTTATAAAGTAATCTTTGCTTAGTATAACCAATTTATTGAAGTATAATAATAATTGTATTTGTCGACAGAATTTATTATAATTAGAATAACAGAATCAGTTGACTAATGTATATACTTAAAATAAACTTATTAATATTGAATGAGATATGACAATGATGTATTATAATATGAGATAGATGAATAAAGAGGAGGTTAGTTATGCCGAAAACTATTAACAATCAATATGGAGATATAAAAATAGATGAAAATGTTTTTGCGAGTATAGCAGGACTTGCAGCTATGGAATGTTATGGACTTGTTGGGATGGCTGCTAGAGGTACAACAGATAACTTAGTTAGATTGTTAAGAAAAGAACATCTGACAAAAGGTGTTAAGGTAACAATAAATGGTGAAGAAGTAAATATCGATTTATTTATAATAGTTCAATTTGGAACAAAAATATCTGTTGTTGCGGATAATATAATTGGCAAAGTTAAATACAATGTACAACAATTAACTGGAGTTAATGTAAACAAAGTTAATGTATATGTACAAGGTGTAAGAGTTCAAAAGGAAAAGTAGGGAGGAAGCAGTATTGAATACCATATATATTGATGGAGCTATGCTAAAAAAATTATTCATAGCAGGTGCAAAAGCATTAGAAAACCTAAAAGAACATGTAAACGCATTGAACGTATTTCCTGTGCCGGATGGTGATACGGGAACAAACATGTCTTTGACTTTAAATTCAGCATTAAAAGAAATATTAAGTATAGATAGTGATAAAATAAGTGATATAGCAAAGGCAGCATCTAAAGGTTCTCTTATGGGAGCTAGGGGAAATTCAGGTGTAATATTATCGCAATTATTTAGAGGTTTCGCAAAAGGATTGAAGGAAACGGACAAGCTGGGCAAGAAAGAAGTAGCTTATGCATTCAAAATGGCCGCTGAAACTGCTTATAAGGCTGTTATGAAACCTATAGAGGGTACAATACTAACAGTGGCAAGAGAACTAGCTGAGAAGGCAACTGAGCTTTCAGAGAGCGAAACTGATATGTATACTTATTTAGACAAGATATTAAAGCATGGAGATGAAGTTCTAGATAAAACACCACAGATGCTTGAAGTTTTAAAACAAGCGGGCGTAGTTGATGCTGGTGGAAAAGGGCTAATGGTAGTTTTAAAAGGTGCGTATAATGTTCTAATAGGAAAAGAAGATGTAGACATAGAGGGGCTAGAAACAGTTAAAGCACCTAAACAAGTTCAAAACATAGTTTCAGAAGATATTGAATTTGGATATTGTACAGAGTTTATTATAAACGATGCCAAAGGTAATGCAGAAAACTTTAAAAAGCAGATAATGGAACATGGCGATTCCCTACTAGTAATAGGAGATGGAGATATAATAAAAACACATATACATACCAATGACCCAGGTATAGTATTACAAAAGGCATTAGAATTAGGGCAATTAGTAGATATAAAGATAGAAAATATGAGATTACAGCATAAAAACACATTATTTGAAGAGGAACAAATACAGGAAACAAAACCTTCTCAAAAATATGGTTTAGTTGCTGTAGTAAGAGGTAAAGGAATAGAAGATGTATTTAAGGATCTAAATGTTGACTATATCATAGAAGGTGGTCAAACAATGAATCCTAGCACAGAAGATATACTAAAGGCAGTAGATTCGGTTAACGCTGAAAATATAATAATATTACCAAATAATTCAAATATAATATTGACAGCACAGCAGGTTCAAAAAATAAGTGAGAAAAACATAGGAATCATACCTACAAAGAATATACCACAAGGCGTAAGTGCGTTGATAGCATTTGATGCAGATGCAGATTTAGATGCAAATGTTGATGATATGACTGATGCTTTTAGTGAGATAAAAAGTGGAGAAGTTACAACAGCAGTTAGAAACACAGTTATTAACGACTTAGAAATAGCCGAAGGTGATATCATAGGTATCCATGATGGAAGAATAGTCGAAGTGGGAGAAAATCTAGAGGATACTTGCTTTGATATGATAAATAAGATGGTAGATGAAGACAATGATATAGTAACATTGTTCTATGGAGAAGAAGTAACCAAAGAAGAAGCACAAAACTTAGCTTCAAGAATCGAAGAAGAGTTAGAGGATTGTGACGTAGAACTTGTATATGGAGGTCAGCCGTTGTACTACTATTTGGTTTCTGTCGAGTAGAATCTTCCAGAATGCCAAACTACTGCGTTACTAAAAATATAACGACTAATCATGAGTAGAGAACAGAAATCTATGATTTCTTGTGAATCACTTACTCCTAGGAACGAAGTGAGTAGTGAGCGCCAATAGAAAAACTCATATACGCTATATTTTTTAGTGCCTTGTATTTCACTCATTCTGAAAAATTCTAAAGAAAAACTAATAATGGAAACTTACTGCGTTACTAAGAACGAAATTTTGTTTATAGTTAAGAATAGTTTTAATAAGTTATATGTTAAAAATTGATATTGTATAAAGGGTCGTCTCATGATCTTTGAGATAACCCTTTTTAAGAGATAATAAATGTTAAATAATGGATTGTAGGAGGTGCGGCGTTGAATCAATTATCTAATTCCATACAGTACATAAAAGGTGTTGGTCCAAAAAAAGCAGAAAAGCTTAGGAATATTGGGATAACAACATTTTATGATGCACTTCACTATTTTCCTAGAAGCTATGAAGAAAAGACAGACAAAATCAAGCTAATAGAATCACAGGATACAAAGAAACAAACATTTGATGTGACTATATCATCCACACCAGTTTTATATAGACCTAATAGAAAACTTTCTATATTAAAAGTCAAGGTCCAAGATGACACTGCTTCAGCACTAGTGGTATGGTTTAATCAACCTTATCTTAAGGACAAGTTTAAGATAGGACAAAAGTTGACATTAACAGGTAAAGTAAAACGATCCTATAACCATATAGAGATAAATAATCCAGTGCAAGAATCAGATGATAAATATCAAAACATAAATAAAATCACACCAATATATCCATTGACAAAAGGTATAAAAAACAGTGATATCATAAAAATAATAGATAGTGTGATGAGTAGTGCTCTAAGTGATATAACAGAGACATTGCCATATAGTGTAATACATAAAAACAACCTTGTAGGTATTAAAACTGCACTAAGAAACATACATTTTCCTAATACTATGACTAACTACTTAGATGCAAAAAAAAGACTCGTATTTGAAGAGTTTTTCATGTTCCAACTAGGTTTAATGAAGATACGAAATAGAGTAAGTTCAAAAAAAGGTATAAAATTTGATAAAAATACGGACATACAAAAACTCGTAAAGACACTTCCTTTTGACCTTACAAAAGCACAAAATAAAGTATTAGATGAGATAATGGCAGATATGAATTCTACAAAGATTATGAATAGATTAGTGCAAGGAGATGTTGGTTCTGGAAAGACAGTAGTAGCTACAATAGCAATGTATCATAGTGTTTTATCAGGATATCAAGCAGTTATGATGGCACCTACAGAGATATTAGCAAAGCAACATTTCGAGTCAGTAAGTAACATGTTAAAACCCTTTGATATAAAATGTGGAATGCTAATAGGGAGTATGACTAAAAAGAATAAAAATATAGTAAAAGAAAAAATAATAAATGGAGAGATAGATATCCTTATAGGTACACATGCACTTATACAAGGTAATGTTGAATTTGATAAACTTGGAATAGTAATAACAGATGAGCAACACAGATTTGGGGTTAGACAGAGGTTGTCATTAGCTAACAAAGGTATAAATCCAGACGTTATGGTAATGACCGCAACACCTATACCAAGAACATTAGCACTTATACTTTATGGGGACTTGGATATATCAGTAATAGATGAGTTACCTAAAGGAAGAAAACCTATAAAGACATATCCTGTTGGTAGTGATATGTCTGATAGAGTATATACTTTTGTAAGAAAGGAAATCAAACAAAACAGACAGGCTTATATAGTATGTCCATTGATTGAAGAATCGGAGTCTTTAGAAAATCTTAAATCAGCAAGTCAAATGTACGAAGAATTAGTTAACAGCTATTTTTCTGATTGTAAAGTTGAATTAATACATGGAAAAATGAAAAGTAAAGACAAAGAAGAAATAATGAATAATTTTAAAATTGGAAAAGTCGATGTTTTAATTTCTACAACGGTTATTGAGGTAGGTATAAATGTACCAAATGCTAATATAATGGTTATAGAAAATGCTGAGAGATTTGGGCTAGCTCAACTTCATCAGCTAAGAGGCAGAGTTGGAAGAGGTAGTGAGCAATCTTACTGTATTTTAATAAGCAGAGGAAGTAGTAAGGTGTCCATAAAAAGAATGAATATTATGAAAGAGACTAACGATGGATTCATAATAGCTAAAAAAGATTTAGAACTAAGAGGGCCAGGAGATATATTAGGATTTAAACAACACGGTCTTCCAAGTTTCAAAATAGCAAATGTTTTTACAGATATAGATATACTCAAAGAAGCACAAATAGCA
This sequence comes from Clostridiaceae bacterium M8S5, assembly GCA_029227815.1. Taxonomy (GTDB): domain Bacteria; phylum Bacillota; class Clostridia; order Tissierellales; family MCWD3; genus Abyssisolibacter. Next base: position 1,765,913 of record CP118523.1, read on the forward strand.
GCAAAGAAAATCATGTCTGATAAAGATTTTCTAGCTTCAGATGAGTTTAAAACTGTTGATTATAATATACAAAAGCTTTTTATAAACATAGAAGAAATAGATAAGAGTTTTTAATTTCGTTCATATGGTTTGTATATATTATCAAAACATGCTAAAATATGAATTGTAGGAGAGTGCAAAACTTGAGAGTAATAACAGGAAAAGCTAAAGGACATAGGTTAACAGCTCCAAATGGAATAAAAACCAGACCTACAACAGATAAAGTGAAAGAATCTATATTCAATATATTGGGGTATATAAAAGAAGATGATTACATACTTGATTTATTTTCAGGCTCTGGTGGAATGGGTATAGAGTTTTTAAGTCGTGGAGCAAATAAATGTGTGTTTATCGACATTGACATAAACGCTATAAACGTAATAAAACAAAATCTAAAAAGTACTAAACTAAATAAACAAGCTGAGGTTTACAAAACAGATGTTAAAAAAGCAATAAGAAAGCTAAAAGAGAGACAAATAAAATTTAACTTTGTGTTTTTAGATCCACCTTATAACAGAGATTTTGTTGTAACTACGTTAGAGCTGATAAAAAAAGATATACTATCAGACAATGCTGTAATAATTGTTGAACACTCAGACGAAGAACAAATACCAGAATTAGTAGAGGATTTGAGAGTATTTGATAGTAGAAAATATGGTAATACATGCGTGACTTTTTTGCATAAGAAGGAGGAAATAGATGATAGTAGTCTATCCAGGTAGCTTTGACCCTATTACATATGGGCATTTAGATATAATAAAAAGATGTAGTAAAAAATTTGACAAAGTAATAATAAGCATACTAAAAAATGATGCTAAAAAGACACTATTTAATGTGCAGGAGAGAGTAGCATTAATAAAAGAAGCTACTAAACACTTAGATAATATAGAAGTAGATAGCTTTTCAGGTCTTTTAGTAGACTATGTAAAACAAAAAAATATCTCACTAATAGTTAAAGGATTGCGCATGGTAGCAGATTTTGAATACGAGATGCAAATGGCGATGATTAATAAACGCTTAAACAAAGAAGTAGAGACTGTATTCCTTATGAGTAGTAGTGAGTATATATTTTTGAGTTCAAGCGCAGTTAAACAAGCTGCTAGGGCTGGTGGAGACATATCAGGATTTGTTCCACCAATAGTAAGGGAAGCTATCAACCAAAAAATTAAGGGGGTTTAAAATATGGATGTATTAAAATTATTAGAAGAAATAGAGGATATTGTAGAAGATGCTTCGGTGATACCTTTAACAGGTAAAGTTATGGTAGATAAAGAAGAAATATTCAGCATTATAAAGGCTATAAGAATAAAACTTCCTGATGAGATAAAGCAAGCTGAATGGATTAAAGAGGAAAGACAAAGAATATTAGCAGAAGCACAAAACGAAGCAGATACTTTAGTAGGTGAAGTAAAAACACATGTAGAAGAGCTAATAGAGAAAGATGAAATAACAAAATTAGCTACAGAAAGAGCTAACGAAATAGTAAGAAAAGCACAAAGTAATGCAAAAGAAATAAGAATAGGTGCAATAGAATATGCTGATGAACTTCTAAAAGAAATGCAAAATAGATTGAAAGATACTATCAGTACACTAGAAGAAAATAGAAGTGAACTAAGAGGAATATAACTATTTTTTATTAATTTGGTTATATAATAGTCCAAGCACAAATAACGTAGCTATGATGACTCCAAAAATCTTCATAGAAAAAGCAAATACAGCTAAAAAGTTATTAGGAAGTAGACTGAGACTAGTATCATAGCTAAATGTTTCTACATAGTTATTTTTATAATAAAAGGCATTGTATAAAATAAGAGTTAGAAAAGCTGATATAAAACCATGACATAATTTACAAGCTAAATATGGTTTTATTTTCAGCTTTGTGTTTTTTATAACACTTATTACCTGAGAATGTATAGAAAGACCACTCCATGAGATAATAAAGCTTACCATGCAAAGCTTCATCACATAACTCACACCAGAGGTAGTTGCAATAATTTTACAGCCATTAGTCATTTCTATTAATCCACATAATAGACCGTTAAACAACTCTTTAGAGACAGATGGGAATATATAATTTAATCCTGTAGATAGAGCAGTAAATAGTGTAGTATCTGATAGTAATTTTATTATTATAGAATATACTATAACAAATCCGCCTATCATCAAAATACTATTCATAGACTTAACTACAGACGAGCTTAGTAACTCACCTATAGATTTTTTATTTTTTTTATTTCTGTTGTATAGAATATTTAGAGAATCGTGTAAGTTAACTTTACTTATGCTGTTTTTGTCATACCTTCTTTTATATTTGTAATCGTAATAGTGTTTAAAAAGTAACCCTGTAAGTAGCGCTCCAACATAATGACTTATAGCAAGGAGTGACCCAATAGAAGGGTTTTTGAGCATACCAATAGAGACTGATCCAATCAAAAACAATGGACCAGAAGTACTAGAAAAAGACAATATTTTTTGACCACTAATAGTATCTATTTTTCGAGCATCCAATAAATCAGCTACTGTTTTAGCTCCAACAGGATAACCAGATGCTACGCTTATCGAGAATACATAAGCGCTTTGACCAGGAACATTATATATAGGTCTTATAATAGGTTCTAGTAAAGATCCTAAGAAATCAGCGATTCCAAGCCCTATAAGGATTTCAGAACATACAAAAAAAGGAAATAATGATGGAAGTATAATATTTAGCCATATATCAACGCCTACTAAACCAGCGTCTAGTGCTACTTGTGGGCTTGAGAGCATTAAAATAGTTAGAATGATTAATATGTATAGAGATAAAACAAAAAAAAAGGCTTTTTTGAACTCACCATATTTTACTCTAAAATGATTGAATATATATATAAATGACAATAATATTAATAGATATACAATAATCATAAATACCTCCATAGGTGTTTATAAACATTCATAGTGGTATATTATATTAATACTTGACCCTGCATTATGCTAATAAAATTAAATTAAGTACAAAATTGGAGGAAAGATATGAAAAATAGAGTTATTTACATATTGATATTAACATTGACATGTACATTGATTATAACAAGTTGTGATAAAAATAATAGTGAAAAAGAAGAGATTAGAAAACAACAAGCAGTTATAGATGACTTAAACGATAAATTAAGTTCTGCAGAAGAAAAAGAAACACTACTTAAAAACCAAATTGATCAACTCAGAGCAAAAGCTTCACCTGCTCAGCAGAAAGCTGAACTTTACGAGATAGAGCACGAATATTTTCCATTTGTTACAAACAGTACATTGCTATTTGTTAGAGCACAAACTATAGGAGACATTTCAGCGATAGAAGATATGATAGGAGGAAAGTTAAGTGTTATAAAGGAGGGGAATACACTTAAAATACAAAAAGAAAAAGACGATTCATTAGAGATATACAATGAAGATTCATTACTAGTGTACAAAGATATGGTTATACAGGGGTATGAATACTACCCCAAAAATGATATATTTAGAGTTTACATAAGAGAATTTTACCAAAATAAAGAAGATGAAAAAGAGTTGAGTATTAAGCACCTAAATCTATCTTTTACAAAGATTGATAACATAATGAAAATAGTGGATATAGAATTTGATAGTTAAATTCTTTATTTAAACTTTGTGAATATAAGGAGATGTTGAATAGTCTAGATTAGTTAAGATAACATCTTTTTTAGAGGGCAAGAAATATATATCAGTTGCTCTCTTTTCTATAGATAATAGTTTAGAGCATATAGCAGAATCGTTACTTAACTGTTTATAATTTGAAAATTTAGTTATGATAGGTATATCAGAGTGCTTTTTTAATTGTTTTAGAATCTTCATACCATTTTCATTCATAGCAAGTACTCTGAAATATTGTACATTATCGAGCTTTGAGCTAGATAAAAGATTACTGTCTATATTTAATAGCAAGTGCATCAAAATACGTTTAATCCTAGTATAGGTGTATCTTTTTGTTTTGATAGATTCAATAATATCTGAAATATGGTTATTTTTAATGCTTGCTTGATAGATTCTATCATCTAACCCTTTTTCAATATCAAGGGCATTAGCATATAAAGCTCTGTTAGTCCTAAGTAAATATAGTAGTATATCATTATAATTTTCTAAACAATTAAAAAAACCATATTTATTGTAAAAGTCATTGAGTACTTTATATGTATTAGTTGAAATGTGCTTGCAAAGTTTCTTATTAAAATTATCTTTCATACTTTTTCTAATTGAGGTAGCGCTTGAAAAAGAACTTGAAAGATTTTCTGAGTTATAAGATGAACCAACTCGTTTGTATGTATGAGCAGTTATATTACTATCAAGTTTTTGTAAAGCTTTGAGATATTCTAAGCCTAAAATATTATTTGAGCTAGATAATACAGAAGATATATCATCACAATTAAAATCATCAGTGTATTTTTTTATATAGTCACTAAGAGCAATACTTCTTGCCTTTGGAAATGATAAGCCTTTATTTAGATTATCTTTTAATAGCTTTTTATAATAAACTGGCTCGTCATACAATATTTCAGATAATTGTCTTAAAATTTCTATATCACCACATTCACTACCAAAAGATATGCTATCAATAATATTCATAGAGTTTAATAGAGCAATACCACCATAAGCAAAAGCCTCTGCACTTCTTAATGCGTATACTACTGGCAACTCAATGACCAAATCTATACCATTAATAACTGCCATTTTAGCTCTATGGAATTTGTCTACAATTGCAGGTTCACCACGCTGCACAAAATTTCCGCTCATTATACATACGCTATAGTCACAGCCTGATATTTTTTTAGACATGTCTAAATGATATTTATGTCCATTGTGAAAGGGGTTGTATTCAGTTATTAATCCAACAATTTTCATATTATTCACCTAATTTCATAATTATAATATAACTTGAATTATTCATAGAAAATCAATAACTATACTGCATCCTTCTAATTATAATACTTCCATCAATTTTTCACCGTACTAATGAGTACGCTTTCAAAACCGCTGAAAGATTGTAATTTAGAAAACTACAGCATATTCATCAAAGTTCCACGAGTATTTCAAGTTTATTTTTTCCTTATTTTGATAGTTTATTATAAAAACTCAATAAAAACAAGGATAATAAAAATTTCTATGTTGCAAAGAATACATTTTAAATTATGAGAAATAATAAAATATGTTAATTTTAGTAAATTAGTGTCTGAATCTTTCAAAAATATACTAACAATCATGTAGAATATATTGATTTTTTTTAGTACTTGTATTAATATGAATAATGATGGTAAGAAATTTTAGGAGGTTGACAATGAAGGTATTAGTAATTAATTGTGGAAGCTCATCTTTAAAATATCAATTAATTGATATGACAGATGAAAATGTGTTAGCTAAAGGATTAGTTGAGAGAATTGGTATAGAAGGATCTAAAATAACTCATAAAGCTAATGGTAAAAAAGCAGTTATAGAGCAGCCTATGGAAAATCATAAAGTTGCTTTAGGTTTAGTTATGGAGGCTCTATTAAATGAAGAACATGGAGCTATAAAATCAACAGATGAAATAAATGCTGTTGGACATAGAGTTGTTCACGGTGGAGAGAAATTTGCTACATCAGTAATTATTGATGATGAAGTAATTAAAGTTATGGAAGAATGTAGTGATTTAGCACCATTACATAACCCACCAAACATTACAGGAATTAGAGCATGTCAAGAACTTATGCCTAACACACCTATGGTAGGAGTATTTGATACAGCGTTCCATCAAACAATGCCAGAGCAGGCATATATTTATCCATTACCATATGAATTATATGAAAAATATGCTGTTAGAAGATATGGTTTCCACGGTACATCACACAAGTATGTAGCAGAGAGAGCTGCAGCTATATTAGGAAAAGATATGAAAGATTTAAGAATCATAACATGTCACTTAGGAAACGGTGCAAGTGTAGCAGCTGTTAAGAACGGTGAGTGTGTTGATACAAGTATGGGACTTACACCTTTAGAAGGATTAGCAATGGGAACTAGATGTGGAGATATAGATCCAGCTATAATCCCATTCATCATGGAAAAAGAGGGTCTTGATATAGCAGGCATCAATAATCTTGTTAACAAGAAGTCAGGTGTTTTAGGGATATCAGGAGTAAGCAGTGACTTTAGAGATATAGAAGGCGAAGCTGAAAAAGGAAATAAAAGAGCACAGCTTGCTTTAGATATATTTGCATATAGAGTTAGAAAATATATAGGATCATACGCAGCTGCTATGGGCGGTGTTGATGCAGTAGTATTTACAGCTGGATTAGGTGAAAATTCTGCAATGACAAGAGCAGATATCTGCAAAGGCTTAGAATTTATAGGAATCAAAGTGGACGCAGATAAAAACAATATAAGAGGCGAAGAAAAAGTAGTTAGTACTGATGATGCATCTGTTAAAGTATTGGTTGTGCCAACTAATGAAGAGTTAATGATAGCTAGAGATACAAAGAAATTAGTATAAATAGAGTATATCTATTATATTTTATCTGTAACGCCTTAAATACAAGGCGTTACAGATGTTAGCTATTATTAATTTATATAATTATAATCTTATTTTTCTAGAAATAATTAGCGTTAAACTTGACAAAATGGCAACTTATTTATTATAATTAGTTTTGGCTATGTTCATGAGGTGAATATAATGAAAATTGATATAACGAATATCATTAATGATGAACAGTTAAAAATTTCTGTAAAAGAAAATATTCCTATTGAACCCTTAGCGTTAGATGCTAAAATGATTGAATTTGATGGTGGTGTTGATATAGAGTTTGACATCTATAAAGTAGATGGCAAAGATATATGCATTATTGGAAATATTCAATATAAATGTGGTGACGTATGTGATAGATGTCTAGAGACTTTTAAAAGAGAGGTTCAAGAGAAATTTTCAGGACAAATTATAGAAAAAAGCGAAGATGAAGATATATATGAAAATATTATATTTTTTCATGAAAGTGGCAAAATCAACATTGCTGATATAGCAAGAGCAGTAATACTGTATAATTTGCCTATGAAAAGCTTATGTAAACAAGATTGTAAAGGAATTTGCCCAAAATGCGGACAAAATCTTAACACAGTACAATGTGATTGTGATATTGAAGATATTGATCCAAGATTGAGCGAGTTAAAGAATTTTTTAAAGTAATTAAGGAGGTGTTTACAGATGGCAGTACCTAAGCGTAAAACTTCAAAAGCAAGAAGAGATAAAAGAAGATCTGCAAACTCAAAAGCAGTTGCACCTACAATTGTAGAGTGTCCACAATGCCATGAACCAAAAGTTCCTCATAAAGTTTGTCCTGAGTGTGGATATTATAAAAATAAAGAAGTAATTGAGGTAGAGTAGTAAAAAAAGATAGTGATTACGTCGCTATCTTTTTGTTAATATAACGGAATTTTAAATATTATCTTGAAATTATCATGTTCTTATTATAATCTTAATAATAGGTGGTATATTTAGTAATAAATGAGGTGAATGCTTATGACAGCAAAGCTACCAAAAAAACAAAGACAGATTAGATTAAAACAGAGCCTAAAGGAAGATCCATTTCTAACGGATGAAGAACTAATGCAAAAATACAATGTAAGCATACAAACTATTAGACTTGATAGGTTAGAACTGGGTATTCCTGAGCTTAGAGAAAGAATAAAGAACGTAGCTGAATTAAATTACTCTAAAGTAAGAGCAATTGGTGGAACAGAGATAGTAGGAGAATTGGTTGACTTAAATTTAGGTAAAAACGGTATTTCAATACTAGAGACTGATAGCCAGATGGCATTTAAGAAAACTAACATAGTTAGAGGACATTACATATATGCACAAGCTGAATCAATAGCTATGGCAGTTATAGATGCTGACGTTGCGCTGACAGGAGTAGCAAATATCAAATACAATGAACCAGTAGAAGCAGGTGAAAAACTAATAGCTAAAGCAGAAGTAGTCAGAACTAGAGATAACAACAAGTACTTTGTTCATGTATTTATATACTCTAACCAAAAGCAAGTATTCAGAGGTAAGTTTATTTTAGTTGCTTTAGAGAAATAATTCTGAATAATTTATGGAAATTTGATGAATATGTTGTAGTTTTCTAAAATACAATATTATTGATTTTCTATGAATAATTTAGGATAATTAAGGAGGATAACATGAAAATAGTTGTTGACGCTATGGGAGGGGATCATGGTGTAATTTCTAATGTCAAAGGAGCAATAGATGCTACTTTAGAGTTAGGAGTAGATGTCGTATTAGTAGGAAAAGAAGAGTTAATCAGCCAAGAGCTAAAAAAACATGATTATAATGGTTCTAGAATCGAGATAGTAAATGCAGATACGACAATAGAAAACGAAGATAAACCAGCAAAAGCAATTCGAAGAAAGAAGGATTCTTCATTAGTAGTTGGAATGCAATTAATTAAAGAGGGTAAAGCAGATGCTTTTGTATCAGCTGGTAATACCGGAGCGCTTCTAGCAGGTGGACTGTTTATAGTAGGCAGGATAAAAGGTATAGATAGACCAGCAATAGCACCATTTTATCCTAGTAAAGGTGGTCCAAGTGTACTATTAGATGCAGGAGCAAACGCTGATTGTAAAGCTAGGTATTTAAAACAGTTTGCTATAATGGGTTCAATTTATGCTAATAAAATTTTAAAGATTCCAAATCCTAAAGTTGGTTTAGTCAATATAGGTACTGAAGAAGGTAAGGGAAATGAGTTAGTTAAAGAATCCTACGAATTATTAAAAAATACAGATATTAATTTTGTTGGGAACGTTGAGGCAAGAGATATACCAGAGGGTATAGTTGATGTAATGGTTTGTGATGGTTTTGTAGGAAACACTATACTTAAACTATCAGAAGGAATTGCTAAGATGCTGTTTTCTCAGATAAAAGATGTGTTTATGAGTTCGCTAAAAAATAAAATAGGTGCTTTAATGATAAAATCAGGATTGAAAGAACTTAAAGCAAAAATGGATTATAGTGAATATGGTGGGGCATTACTGATAGGACTAAAATCACCAGTTATCAAAGCACATGGTAGTTCGAATGCTAAAGCTATAAAGAATGCCATAAAGCAGGCGAAAAACATAGTAGATGCAAATGTAGTAAATATTATAAAAGATGAAGTAGAAGACTTGAATAATTAGCTAAATATTGTATAATATAATCTAGTAAGACATGAAGGAGGTGGCAAGATGGTATTTGAAAAATTGGTAAAGATCATACATGAACAACTATCTGTTCCTGCTGAAGATATAACCTTAGAAACTTCATTACAAAATGATCTAGAAGCTGATTCATTAGATATTGTAGAACTAATTATGGCTATTGAAGATGAGTTTAATATAGAAATATCAGATGACGAAGCTGAAAGCATAAAGACTGTAAAGGATGCAGTAGAGTATATAGAGAAACTCGTTTAACAAGACAGCCCTGAAAAAATAATCGGGGCTTTATATTTATAAAAATAGATAATATTATCAATATTTTAAGAAGCATTAAGGTATTTATAATATTATCAAACATAGTTGGAGGATAGTATGAATAAAATCAAACCGAAACGGATGCATGAGTTAAATTCATTGCAAAATATAATAAAATATAATTTTAAAAATCTAGAATTATTAAATAGAGCACTTACACATAGTTCGTATGCAAACGAACACAGAAGATTAAATATAAAATACAACGAGAGACTAGAGTTTTTAGGAGATGCGGTACTTGGATTAGTAATAAGTGATTATATATTTAAAAAATATAACCACTATCCAGAAGGTGAGCTAACAAAACTTAGAGCTATAGTTGTATGTGAACGTTCGCTTGATTATATGTCAAAGAAGCTTGAGTTTGGCAAATACCTATTGCTAGGTAGAGGAGAAGAGGCAACAGGTGGAAGAGAGAGAGTTTCAATACTAGCAGATACATTTGAATCAATAGTTGGTGCTATATACCTAGATGCTGGTTTGGAAAAGGCTAAGATATTTATACTCAGTAATATGATAGAGATAATAGATAGTGCAGTAGAAGGCAAAATATTCTTAGATTATAAAACACAATTACAAGAGCATATGCAACAAATGGAAAAATGCAATATCAAATATACCGTAGTAAATGAAGAAGGTCCAGACCACAACAAAATATTCTATGTTGATGTAAGTAATTGTGATATAGTAATAGGAAGTGGTAAGGGTAAAAGTAAAAAAGAAGCAGAACAAAACGCTGCAAAGCAAGCACTAGACAAAGAAGGGTTATTAAATGAGTAAAAAAATAAAAATAATTCCTATTTTCGTGCCACATCAAGGGTGCGTTAATGATTGTGTGTTTTGTAATCAGAAAAAGATTACTGGATTAAGTACGAGTATGACAAAAGAGCAGGTAATTTTTATCATAGAAAGAAATCTTAAGACAATGAGTGATGATTGCCAGAAGCAGATTGCATTCTATGGAGGTAGCTTTACAGCCATAGATTTAACTATTCAAAAAGAACTACTAGCAGTAGCTAAAAGCTACAAAGACAGTAAGCGGATAGATAAGATAAAGCTTTCGACTAGACCTGATTATATAAACAGACATATACTAGATATATTAAAAGAAAATAGAGTAGATATTATTGAGTTAGGAGTACAATCGTTAGATGAAGAAGTCCTCAGGTTGAGCAATAGGGGTCATAGCATTAAACATGTATATGATGCTGTAAAACTGATAAGAGAGTATAAATTTACATTGGGATTACAAATGATGATTGGCTTAGCAGGAGATAACGAAGAAAAGTGTATAAAAACAGCTAAAGAGTTTATAAAGTTAAAGCCAGATATAGTTAGAATATATCCTACATTAGTATTAAAAGAAACACTACTTGCAGATATGCTTTCATCAGGAGAATATCAACCAGTAAACTTAGAAGAAGCTGTGAGAATAAGTGCAAAGCTATTGATGATGTTTACTTTTAATGGAATCAATGTCATAAGAGTAGGTTTGCAACCGACAGATAATATAACAGAAGGAAATGATGTATTAGCTGGACCATTTCATCCAGCATTCAGACAGCTTACTGAGAGCTATATATACAGGTTAATAATAGATGAATCATTCGCTGAGAATGATATAAAGGATACAGAGAGTATATCGGTCGAAATATCTAGTAAACAAATATCTAACTTTGTTGGCAATAAAAAAACAAATATAAATCATATAACTAAAGTATTTAGGATAAATAAGGTTAATATTATGGCTAATAACGAATTAAAACAAGAAATAAAAGTGTATATTAAAGATGAGATAATTGATATAGATATAAAAAAATATACTAAAAAATACTTAAAAGAAAATGGATTAATATAGTAATAAAAACCGTAATAGCGAATGAGGTGGTTAAATTTGTATTTAAAGAGGATAGAGCTAAATGGTTTTAAATCCTTTGCAGATAAAACATCCATAGAGTTTAAAGAGGGTATAACAGGTGTAGTAGGGCCAAATGGAAGTGGTAAAAGTAACATATCAGATTCTATAAGATGGGTACTAGGAGAACAGAGTGCAAAAACCCTTAGAGGTGGTAAGATGCAGGATGTTATTTTCTCAGGAACCTCTACTCGTAAACCTGTAGGATATGCTGAGATAACTCTAGTAATGGATAACAAAAACAAAAAACTTCCATTAGATTATTCAGAGGTTAATATAACAAGGCGTGTATTTCGCTCAGGAGATAGTGAGTATTATATAAATAAGACTGCATGTAGACTAAAAGATATTAAGGAACTCTTTATGGATACAGGAGTAGGTATAGATGGATACTCAATAATTGGACAAGGTCGTATAGATGAGATACTTAGCACAAAATCAGAAGATAGAAGAAATTTATTTGAAGAAGCTGCGGGTATTGTTAAATACAAGACTAGAAAAAAAGAAGCAGAGAAAAAACTAGAAAAGACAAAGGATAATCTTTCTAGAATCAATGACATCATTTTTGAGTTAGAAAGTCAAATAGAACCACTAGAAAATCAGTCAAGAAAAGCGAAGAAATATTTAGAGCTAAGTGAAAGGCTTAAGAAAAATGAAATAAATTTGTTTGTACATGAGATAGATCACATAGAAGAAAAAAAGATGGTCTTAAAAAAACAAATAGAATCATTACAAAAACAAAAAAGCTTTTATACAATAGAAAATGAAACAATAGAAAAAAAACTAAACGACTATAAAGCTAAGATAGATGAAATAAGCAAGGTAATAGAAATAGATTCAGATATCAAATATGATATGCACAGTAAAATAGAGAAAAAAGAAGGAGATATTCTTTTAATAAATGAAAGAAATATCTTTTTGAATGCTGAAAATGAGAGATTAGAAAAAGAATCTGTACTTGCAAAACAAAATATTTCTGATATAGAAGAGAAGAAAGGAAAGACACATTTAGATTTAGAAACTTTAACAAAAGATATATCAGCGGTTGAAAACCGCCTTGAAAGTGGCAGAGGTGGATTAGATGAAGCACAGATAAAAATAACAGAAAATCAAAATCTGATAGAAGAAAAAAAATCAGAGTTAATACACAACTTAAATCTAGAAGCAGAGAAAAAAAGCAAAATAAATATGATGGAGTCATTTAACAAGAACATAGACAAAAGAATTGACCAGCTTAACACAGAAATAAAGGAATATGAAAGTAAAATAGATGAGAAAAATGTGCATCTTGCGGGTAACAAAGACAAGGTTGATATTGAACAAAAAAGACTTACAGATATCAGTATTGACATAGATTCAAATAGAAATAAAAGAACAAATCTAGTGAATTTATTTAATGATAAAGTAAAACAAATGGATAACATAAAAGGGGAGCTACAAGGTGCAATATCAAAGGCTAGACTTTTAAAAGATATGGAGGATGAGTATGATGGATTTTACAAGAGTGTCAAGAACATACTCGTTGCTTCCAAAGGATATCATAGCTTTTCAAAAGGGATTAAAGGAGTAGTAGCAGAGCTGATAAAAGTAGATCAGAGATATGAAAGAGCTATAGAGATAGCATTAGGTGCTAGTATACAGAATGTTGTAACAGAAAATGATGTATCGGCAAAATCAGCGGTAGAATATCTCAAGAAAAATAAGCTTGGAAGAGTAACTTTTTTGCCAATGAACTTAATAAAAGGCAATAGAATAAATCAAAGATACAGTAATGAAGGTTTTATAGGCATAGCATGTGATCTAATAGATTATGATAGTAAATATAAAAATATATTTGAGCATTTGCTTGGCAAGACTATAATCGTTGATAATCTAGACAATGGCATAAAGCTATTAAAATCTCTAAATAAGTATGCTAAGATTGTAACACTTGATGGAGACGTACTTAGTCCGGGGGGGAGTATAACAGGTGGAAGCTATAACAAGAAAAATACAAGCTTGCTATCTAGAAAAAGAATAATTGATGAATTAGAAGAAAAAATAACAGAAAATAAAAAACAATATAAAATAATAGAAGATGAGTGTATAAAACTTAAAAATGATATAAAAGAAACAGAAGAAGATAGCAATGACAAGAAGGATGAGTTAGATGCATTAAAGGTCAAAATAATTAATCTTAAAAATGAAATAATAAAAGATGAAGAAAGCATACAAAACATCGAGTTGTCTATAAATAAATTGAATCAGCAAAGGGAATCATTAACTGAAGAAAATATTGGTTCTAGAGATGATTTAGATAGATTAAACGAGGAAATATTGAAACTAAACGATGAAAATGTAATAATTAAAAAACACATCGATGAAATTGAAGAAGCTAATAATAGAGCTAAAGAGGAGTACGAGCAAAAAAGTAAAGAAATAATCCAGATGCAGATGAAGCTGGCTTCGTCTATAGAAAACAAGAGACATATAAGTGAGAGTATTGTTAGATTAGATGAAAGTAAAGATGATAGTACAAAAAAGTTAGAAGAGATAGGTTTATTATTAGAAGAGAATAATAAAAAAATCAATGAAAATAAAATAAATCGAGATAACTTTATAAAAGAAAAAGAAGAAATGGAAATTGCTTTAGAGAAGTTAGCAGAAAAGCTAGAAGACTATAAAGAAGAAAAACAAGAGCATATCGAAGTATATGATAAAGCGCAAGAAAAGTTTAAATTGGTTATGAATAAACTTAATGAGTACAATGAAGAACTTCAAAGAGTAGAGCTAAAAAGTGAAAAATATAATATTCAGTTAGAAAACTACAACAATAGACTATGGGAAGAATACGAGATGTCTTATCAAATGGCATCAGGTTACAAAGAAGAAATAGAAAATATCAATATTGTTAAGAGTGAAGTTAGTAAATTGAGAAAATCAATAAGAGCATTAGGAAATATAAATTTAGACTCTATAGAGCAGTTCATAAGTGTAAGTGAAAGATACGAGTTTATGACAAGTCAGAGAGATGATCTAACAGATGCTAAGACTTCATTAAATCAAGTAATAAGAGATATGGAAACAAAGATGAAGGACAAGTTTAAAGAGAACTTTGTATTAATAAAGAAGCATTTCAATGAAGTTTTTGTTAAGCTTTTTGGAGGAGGAAAAGCAGATATCAAACTCGAAGATGAGGAAGATATACTATCCTCAGGTATTGAGATTATAGCACAACCTCCAGGTAAAAAGCTACAAAACATAATGCTTTTATCAGGAGGAGAAAAAGCACTAACTGCTATAGCTCTTCTGTTTGCAATACTAAAGCTAAAGCCTACGCCATTTTGTATATTAGATGAGATTGAGGCTGCATTAGATGATGCGAATGTTTATAGATTTGCAGATTATTTGAAGCATTACTCTAATAATACTCAATTTATAGTCATAACTCATAGAAAAGGTACAATGGAATCAGTAGATACATTATATGGAGTGACAATGCAAGAAAAAGGTGTAAGTAAAGTAATATCAGTTAGATTAGATGATATACTAGATGAAGTAGCAACTAGTTAAGTTCATAATTTAGGAGGCAAAAAGATGTTCAAGAAAATATTTGGTTTTGGAAAAAAAAAGCAAGAAGAAACACAAAATATAGCTGAAACTGTAGAGCAAGATACTAAAGAAGAAGCTGATGATTTACCTTTAGAGGAAATAAAAGAAGAGAAAGAAGAACAGATTAAAGTAAATCAATCAAAAGAAGAAGAGAAAGAAAAGGAAGAACCGAAAAAAGAGGAAGAGAAAGCACCTAAGCTTAGTATGTTTGAGAGACTAAAAAGAGGATTAACAAAGACTAGAAACAATATGTCTGCTCAAATAAATAATGTATTAAAGAATTATAGAAAGATAGATGAGGAGCTTTTTGAAGATTTAGAAGAAATACTTATAACAGCAGATATTGGTGTTGAAACAACTATGAGAATAGTTGAGGATGTAAAAGATAAGGTTAAAGAAAGAAAGATAGAAGACGTAAACGCTATAAAAGACTTAATCAAAGAAGAACTAATAGAATTACTTAATGACTGTGAAGGTGGTCATGAACTTACCGTTGATCCTTCACCTGCGATAGTTCTTGTAGTTGGAGTAAATGGAGTAGGAAAGACAACAACAATAGGAAAGCTTGCAAATAAGTATAAGAGTAAAGGTAAAAAAGTTCTTATTGCAGCAGGAGATACTTTTAGAGCGGCTGCAATAGAGCAACTAGGAGAATGGGCTAATAGAGCAGGAGTAGATATAATTTCCCATAGTGAAGGCGCAGATCCAGCAGCAGTAATTTATGATTCAGTTCAAGCTGCAAAAGCAAGAAAGACAGATATATTATTCTGTGATACAGCTGGTAGACTACACAATAAGAAAAACCTTATGAATGAGTTAAATAAGATATTTAGGGTTGTTGAAAGAGAATACCCTAATGCAACTAAAGAGGTATTATTAGTGGTAGATGCAACAACAGGGCAAAATGCTGTGTTACAAGCAAAAACATTTAAAGAAGCATGTGACATAACAGCTATAGCACTTACAAAGTTAGATGGGACAGCAAAGGGTGGAGTAGTATTCTCAGTAAACGCTGAATTAAAAGTTCCAGTAAAACTTGTTGGAGTAGGTGAAAGAATCGATGATTTACAGGAATTTGATCCAAAATCATTTGTAGATGCTATTTTTTCAGAATAATGTTGACAAAACATATTAATTGATGTAAAATAACTACTGTCAAGTAAAAAACTTTACACTAAAAAGGTGGAAAACATCATGGATAAATTCTTTGAGATTGGATATTTATTTGATTTTTATGGAAATCTACTCAGTAAGAAGCAATACGAGGCAGTAGAGCTATATTATATTCATGATTTGTCACTAAGTGAGATTTCAGAGCAGCTTAATATCAGCAGACAGGGAGTGTATGATAATATTAAGCGTGCAGAGAAAAAACTTTATTCATTTGAAGAGAAACTAGGACTTGTTAAAAAGTTTGATAATAGTGTAGTTAATATGGAGAAGATATTAGAATATATAGATGTTTTAAAGATAAATCAAACGGTTAATAATGATAAAGACATTATGCTTCAATTACAAGGAATGGAAAAAGTAGTATTAGACATTATTAAAACTGCAAGGAGGTAAAACATGGTTTTTGAAAGCTTAGGAGAAAAACTTCAGAACGCACTGGGCAAGCTTAAGAAAAAAGGAAAGCTAACTGAAAAAGATGTTAAAGATGCCATGAGAGAAGTCAAGCTTGCATTGTTAGAAGCAGATGTTAACTTTAAAGTAGTTAAAAAATTCATTAACAAAGTAAAAGAGAGAGCAGTTGGTCAGGAAGTAATGGAAAGCTTAACTCCAGGTCAACATGTTATTAAAATAGTAAATGAAGAATTAACTGAACTTATGGGACAAAAAGAAAGCAAACTAGAACTTTCAGGTTCCCCAGCTGTTATAATGATGTGTGGTTTACAAGGGGCAGGTAAGACTACTACTTCAGGTAAGCTAGGTAAAATGTTACTAAAAAAAGGCAAGAGACCTTTACTGGTAGCATGTGATATATATAGACCAGCTGCAATAAAGCAATTACAGGTGGTTGGATCTAAAGTTGATGTACCTGTGTTTTCGATGGGGACACAAGACCCTGTAGACATAGCAAAAGCTGCAATTGAACATGCTAAGAAAAATAGTAACGATGTAGTAATAATAGATACAGCAGGTAGACTTCATATAGATGAAAATTTGATGGATGAGTTAGAGAATATCAAAGCAGAAGTAAAGCCAAACGACATACTGCTAGTTGTAGACTCTATGACAGGTCAAGATGCAGTTACAGTAGCAGAAAAATTCAACGAAAAACTGGATATCAGTGGTGTTGTACTTACAAAGCTTGATGGAGACGCAAGAGGTGGAGCAGCACTTTCAATAAAAGCAGTAACCGAGAGACCAATAAAATTTGTTTGTTTAGGAGAAAAACTAGATGATATAGAGCCTTTCCATCCAGACAGAATGGCATCAAGAATACTCGGTATGGGTGATGTGCTTAGTTTGATTGAAAAAGCTCAGGCAAATATAGATGAAAAAAAAGCAATGGAGCTAGAAAAGAAACTTAGAAGTCAACAATTTACGTTAGATGATTTTCTAGACCAACTTGAGCAAATGAAAAACTTAGGGCCAATAGATGAATTACTGGGCATGATACCTGGAGTAAATAACAAACAACTAAAAAATCTAAAAGTTGATGATAAAGAGTTAG
Source organism: Clostridiaceae bacterium M8S5 (assembly GCA_029227815.1). Taxonomy (GTDB): domain Bacteria; phylum Bacillota; class Clostridia; order Tissierellales; family MCWD3; genus Abyssisolibacter. The sequence goes on from CP118523.1 coordinate 1,783,660, forward strand.
CACATGTAGAAGCTATAATAAAGTCAATGACCAAGGATGAGAAACATAATCCTACAATAATAGATGCAAGCAGAAGAAAGAGAATATCAAAGGGTAGTGGAACAAGTATCCAAGATGTAAATAAGTTATTAAAGCAATTTAAAGAAACAAAGAAAATGCTTAAAAAGTTTTCAGGCATGGAGAAATCCATGAAGAAAAGAGGAAAATTTGGCTTGCCATTTTTCAAATAAATTTTGTAAATCTTTGAAGGAGGTGAAAACATGGCAGTAAAAATCAGATTAAAAAGAATGGGTGCAAAAAAGAAACCTTTTTATAGAATAGTAGTAGCTGATTCTCGTTCTCCAAGAGATGGAAGATTTATTGAAGAAGTAGGATACTATAATCCAGTTGCACAACCTAAAGTTATTAAAATAGATGATGAGAAAGCTATAAAGTGGTTAAAAGTTGGTGCTAAACCTACTGATACAGTAAATAGCCTTTTCAAGAACAATGGTATATTAGATAAATTTGAAGAATCTAAGAAAGCTTAGATTTTAGGGGGTGAAAACATGGGTGAGTTAGTGGAAATAATAGCAAAAGCACTAGTGGATCAGCCAGATGAAGTAAATGTTTCTGAGATAGAAGGGACTCAATCAGTTATTATTGAGTTAAAGGTAGCCCCAGATGATATGGGTAAGATCATTGGAAAACAAGGAAGAATTGCAAAAGCTATTAGGACAGTTGTAAAGGCTGCAGCTATAAAAGAAAATAAAAGAGTAGTAGTTGAGATAATTTAATCGATTACAATACTTAAAACAAAAGGGGATGTGTCAAAGATATTTGATACACCCTTTGTTATTATAAACTTATCGAGGTGCTTATGGTAGAGAAAATTAGAGTTGGCAAAATAATAAACACACATGGAATAAAAGGATTTGTAAAAGTACTACCGCTTACAAGTGATATAAATCGTTACGACGATTTAAAAGAAGTTTATGTAGACAGTATGAAATTACAATTAGAAAGCGTTTGGTATAAAAAAGATGTAGTTATGGTTAAATTTAAAGAGTATAACAATATAAACGATGTACTATGCTTTAAAGATAAATACATAACAATAGATGAAAAAGACTTAAAAAAGTTAGAAGAAGATGAGTACTTTATATTTGATTTAGTAGGGCTAAAAGTTTATCTTCTTGGCGGTGAATACTTAGGAGAAGTTGTAGATGTATTACAGCCAGGAGCAAACGATGTTTATGTAGTTAAAACAGAAGAATCAGAAGTTTTACTCCCAGCAGTAAAAGATATAGTAAAAGAGATTAATATAAAAGAGAAAAAAATCATAGTAGATCCTATTGAAGGAATGATAGAATAGATGAAAATAGATGTATTGACTTTATTTCCAGAGATGTTTAATTCGGTATTTGATCATAGTATAATCAAAAGAGCTATAGATAAGAACATAGTATCAGTCCATTATCATAATATAAGGGATTTTTCAAATGATAAACACAATAGAGTTGATGATTACCCTTTTGGTGGAGGGCCAGGTATGGTAATGAAGCCAGGACCAATATTTAGAGCTATAGAAAGCATTAAAACAAGCGATTCAAAGGTTATATACGTTAGCCCTAAGGGTAAAGTGTTTAATCAAGCTAAAGCTAGTGAATTATCAGAACGAGAGCATCTAATAATTCTTTGTGGACATTATGAAGGTATAGATCAAAGAATCATAGATGAATACGTTGATGAAGTAGTATCTATAGGAGATTATGTACTCACAGGTGGAGAAATACCTGCTATGGTTTTAATAGATTCAGTATCTAGGCTTTTACCAGGAGTATTATCAAGTGAAGAGTCTTATAAGCAAGAATCTCACTACAACGGTTTATTAGAGCATCCACAGTATACAAGACCTAGAGAGTTCAATGGTATACAGGTACCTGAGATTTTGCTTTCAGGAAATCACCAAAAAATAGAAGAATGGAGAAATAGTGAGTCAATAAAGCTAACAGAGAGTGTGAGACCGGATTTGATAAAAAAGAAAAGATAAATATCCCTCGGACTAAAGGAGTACTCAGATTATTAAAGAGTCTCCTTATTATTTTGTAAAAATATATAGAATATTGTCTTTGGTATCATAAAATGGTACAATATACAAAATGACAATTATTTGGAAAAGGGATGTTATTATGTATAGAAAAAATATCAAATTTTTTTGGGATTATATAAAGCCATATAAAAAAAGAGCTTTTTTAGTATTTATACTAGAAATTATAGTAATAATATCATCAGTTACTATACCTTATATTTTGGGCAAAATGATACATAGCCTTGAAACGGGTAATGCAACAGTTAAAGGACTATTTTTACACTTTTTAGCAGCGATTATGCTATATTTATTATGGGATGGTTGCGATATATTTATAAAGATCAATTTTGCCAAGATAAATAAAGGAATAGAGAATGATATAAAAACTTATTGCTATAGAAAAATTTTCAGTGCAAATATGAATCTACTAAATACTAAAAGTGAAGGGGAGATAATAAATAAAATTATTAGAGACACAGAGAAGTTAGAGCAAGCATTTTCGAGACTTTTTTATTTGGTAGTGACGATAGTTCATATATTTGCGCTATTTGGTATGATGTTTAATATTAGCATAACACTTACATTGGTTATCATAGTGTTTTTTATTATAATAGCAATTATACAGAGAGTATTCGCCAAATCTTTAGAGAAGCTTTATTTCAAGTACAAGGTATCACAAGAAAGTTTATTTATTGATCTTAAGAACTTTTTGACTGGTATACTTAGTATAAAGATATTTAACTTAGAAGATAAATGTATTAATATATTAAACAAAAGGAATAAAACAAACTTAGATACTTATGTTAATCTAAACAAAAAAACAAGTATATTTAAAAATTTCAGTTTCTTTCTAATATCAGTTTTCAGAGTAATTACACTATTTGTGGGAGGTATATTATATATATACAAAAAGATTAACATAGGCTCAATATTTGCTATGTATTCTTATTCGATACAGTTATCAACGCAGTTAAGGATTATAATAGAAACTGATATAGTATTAAAGGATGTAAATACATCACTCAATAGGATAATAAACTTTGCAGATGAGTTTAAGAGCGTAAACAGTGAGAGTCATAAAATTGATTTTAAAATTAATAAAATAAAATTTGATGAAGTAAATTTCAGTTACAAAGATAAACACATCTTGAGAAATCTCAGTTTTACAGCTAGTGAAAATGATGTAATAGCAATAAAGGGGAGTAATGGTTCAGGTAAAACTACATTAACAAATATTATCTGTGGATGCTATATAGTGGATAATGTGTATATTAATAATTTAGAGCAAAAACAGTTTTCAGAAAAAGAAATTTTAAGAAAGATATCATGTGTTCCTCAGAACATTCATCTATTTCCAGCTACGATTATAGACAATATAAGTAGCTTTGGAACAGTGAGCGAAGATAAAGTTTATGAAATATGCAAAGACTTAGGCATACATGATAAGATTAAGTCGTTAAGTAATGGTTATCAAACATTAGTAAACGAAAAAAACCTAAATCTTTCAGGTGGAGAGAAGCAGATTATTTGTATAGCAAGAGCCTTACTAAAAGAAGCAGATATATTAATACTAGATGAGATCAATAGTGCATTAGATAAGGCTATAGAGGAAAATATAATCAATAACCTAAAGAAATATTTTAACAGAAAAATAGTTTTTATAATTTCTCATAAAGATAGTACTCTAAAGCTATGTAATAAAGAGATAGATTTAAATAAATTTAAAGAAAAAGCTATTAGTTAGAAGAGGTGAATTATGAAGAAAAGAGCATTTATATACATGTGTATATTACTGCTTGGATGCGTGATATGTTGTTTAATTATTTTTGATGGTAATAAATCCCTAAATAACATACAAACTACTCAAAATGACAGAATTGACGAGGTATCTAACTCCAGTGGATGGACATTATTTAGTGATAAGTATTTTCAGGTGATAGATATTTGCTTTGGCAATCCATTATTAAAAAGGATATTAGTACAAAGTGATTTCGATGAAATACATGAATCGCTTGTTGATAAAAAATCTAGAGCCATGACAAAGGAAGAAATAGAAGCAATCAAAAATGATCCAAACGCACATATGGTAGACAATGTTACAGAAGATGGTTATTATCTAAAAGATAATTGGGTACAAATTGAACAAAACATGGTAGAAGCTAAAAGTATAGAACGATTTATGTATGGTAGTGGTATGTCAATAATGCCTTTTGAAACATTCAAAGCTACATATGAGGAATATAATAGAGTGAAAACAATGAAATTTCAAAAATTTTATAATGGAAATACGATCGTTATACCAAAAGATACGTATAGTGGATTAAGCAGATTCACAATGACACCAGATTGCAAGAAATTTTTTATAGAATGTAGAGATTCGCTTTGGCAGATAAATAGTAAAACTAACCAACTAGAAAAGATATCAGATAGCACATACAATGGCAAAACATACGAAGAACTAGATAAAGAAGCGTATGAATCAAATCCATATAATAATTGTTATTGGAATGAAAATATCCATACTTCGCCTGATAGCAAAAAATTAGCATATATATCTAATAAAAACGATGTTAACAAGTTCGAAATTTTCATATTTGATATAGAAACTAAACAGGAAATAAAAATATCTGAAGATAAATATGCAGAAAATATTATTATAGGTTGGTTAAATAAGAATCAATTGTTATATGAAAGATATTTTGACAATGGGGAGAAAGAAATAGTTGTTTATAATCTAAATGGTGAAAGAGTAAAAATTGGACAAAGAGAAACAGATGAATGCTCTATGGTTCATGAAATTCATGAAATCAAAGATAATATGATATCGTATACAAACTCTTCAGATAATAAAACCATCAATATAATTGAGTTTGACGGTGAGAGCAGACTAAGGGCAAAAAGAAAAGAAACACTAGATGGAAGTATACGATGGAGATATGGTAAAAAGTTCAATCTCAACAATACATATTTTGCATGTATGTATAGAACTAATGAGGAAGATTTTACAACACATATTGCTATATTAGATTTAAATTCAAATGATATTATAAAAATAAATGAGTTGCCAAAAGAAGTAGATAAATCAGCATTTATTATAGAATTCTCGTGGATTGATGATAATAAACTATTGATTAATATAGAAGAAAAAATAGATGGAAAAGAAAAAATATCTACGTGGATTTATACTCTAAATGAAAAGAACTTTAACATGAAGTAGAGACATAAAGTAGAATGTATAAAGTAGAATATATTTAAAATGCCATTGTAATATATTTTTATATATGATATAATCAAACGCAATTGTTTTATGGAATAGATGATCCTCTACTGGATAAGTATGAACATCTAGGCGAAGGGAGGTTATAATTGGACATAATCAAGAATATTGAACAAGCTTAACTTAGAACTGATTTAGAGAAGTTTAATGTTGGAGATACAGTAAAAGAGAGGCAATAAAGTGAAGATGATTGTTAGTGATTGTACAAAGGGTTATTATGTTTACACGATGGTTAAGAAAAATAGGTAGTCTTTTACATCTTATAAATCAAAAAACTCCCAGCAACTCTATTGACGTCCCAAATTCGAGTTAGTTATATATGACATTGAACGCTAGTTTTGAAACGACATTATTTATATTACAGTAGGAGGTAACTATGGAAACATTAAATAAAAAGATAGGTGATAATCTAAGTATATCAAGGGTACTTTTACTAGTTTTTGTACCAACTTCACTTTTAACACTGGTTTATATCTTGGCAGGTTATTTACAAAACACTATTCCATCACTTTTGTTGTTTTTTCTTTTGGCTATGGTTATACTTTTTCCAATAGAGTTATGGATAGTATTACGTGCAAGTAAAAAAACATATGGAAGTTATTCATTAAAAAGTGCGTTTTCTAATCATCAGAAACTACGATGGTGGGTAATATTTCTGTATGGATCTTCGTTATGGGGTTTTGCAGGGATTATGTCTGCAACAATAGCGCCATTAGAAAATATGTTGTTTGCTCCAATTTCAAATCTGCTAACAAGCATTATACCAACATACTTTGATTGGAACAATATAGATTATTTAAAACAATATCCAAAGAATATTTTGGTATTGACTTGTGTTGTATATTTTATTTTTAACGGTTTCATTGGTCCTATCGTAGAAGAGCTATTTTTTAGAGGTTATCTTACATCAAAGATAAGTAGATATGGGAAATATGCTCCTATCATTATAACAGTATTATTTTCTTTATACCATTTTTGGCTTCCATTCAATAATTTATTTAGAATCGTGGTATTTTTTCCTGCAGCTTATTTAGCTTGGAAAAAGAAAAATATTTATATATCAATAGTATTTCATTGCTTATGCAATATAATTTCGGCTATTGGCTTTATTAGTGCAATTAATGCTATTTGATAAGGCATATAAGATTATCTATGAAGGATGATGATTACATATCAAAACTATATAAGTCCAACGAAAACCTTAAGAATAAAACCTTAGTTTACGGTCAGGTAAAGGATGCATCATCAGGTACACTTTACGCTATGTATAATTTTTAGAAGATATAATATAATTAAGATTATAATAATAGAGGTGCGATATAAATTCAAAGATTAGGAAGAAAATCTGAGCTAGAATAATTAAATAATGAATATAACAGACAAAGTAGATTTGTTATTAGTTACGTTAGACGTAGGTTAATATGAGATGAAAGAAATGGATATACTTAAAAGTGAATATGTTTAAATTAGCCGTTGTAATATATTTTTATATATGATATAATCAAATGTAATTGTTTTACGGAACACAGATGGTCCTCTGCTTGATAGGTATGAACATCTAGGCGAAGGGAGGTTATAAAATGGATATAATCAAGAGTATTGAACAAGCTCAACTTAGAACTGATTTAGAGAAGTTTAACGTTGGAGATACAGTACAAGTACACTATCACATCAAAGAAGGTAACAGAGAGAGAGTTCAGGTTTTTGAAGGAACTGTTATCAAGAAGCAAGGTAAAAGTGCTAGAGCTACTTTCACAGTAAGAAGAATTTCTTACGGAGTAGGAGTAGAGAGAATTTTCTCAATGCACTCACCAAAAATTGAAAAATTAGTTGTTACTAGAAGAGGTAAAGTTAGAAGATCTAAGCTATATTACTTAAGAGAGAGAACTGGTAAGAGGGCTAAGGTTAAGGAAAAGAGAAACTACTAAGATTTTCCCAAAATTGCGAACTACTGCGTTATAAAAAATATATCGACTAATCGCGTACCTTAGTACGCTCATATCCGCTATATATTTTTATGCCTTGTATTTCACTAATTTTGAAAAAATCTTACATTCTAAATAATTTACCGATTTTAATGAAGTAACCCCAAGGGGTGTCTCTGATTAAGAGACAGCCCCTTTTTTATAGATGTAATAACAATTGGCTGATAAAAGTTAATATATTAAAACATATAACTCTATATATTGGACAAAATATTATGTGTTATAATATGAAAACTTATAGTTAATACAATACATACGAGGTGGTATAATGAATATAAACTGGTTTCCAGGACATATGAAGAAAACAAGAGATTTACTAAAACAGAATCTATCGTTGGTAGATGTAGTAATAGAGATATTGGATGCACGTATTCCAATGAGTAGCAAAAATCCAGAGATAGACAAACTGTTAAAAGACAAGAAGAGATTAGTTATACTCAATAAAAGTGATTTGAGTGACGACAGATCAAATCAAAAATGGATGAGTTACCTTAAAAATAACAATACACAAGTAATATTAAACAATGCACTAACTAAAAGTGGTGTAAATGCAATATTAAAAAATTGTGATAAGCTCATGGAAGAGAAAAGAAAGAGACTAGAACTAAAAGGAATAAAAAATAAAGCGATTAAAGCAATGATAGTTGGTGTACCAAATGTAGGCAAATCAACAGTTATTAACTCGATAGCAGGTAAAAAGAGCACGAAGACAGGTAATAGACCAGGGGTAACAAAGGGTAAGCAATGGATTAGGTTAAAAGGCAATATAGAGCTGTTAGACACACCAGGTATACTTTGGCCAAAGTTTGAGAACCAAGAGGTAGCATTAAACCTTGCATTTACAGGTGCAATAAAAGATGAAATTATGGATATAGAAACATTAGCATATAAATTTATAGAAGTATTGATTGCAAAATGTCCATTTACAATAGAAAATAGATATGAGGTTAATATTGACGGTAAAACAACTATACAAGTAATGGACGAAATAGCTATTAAAAGAGGTTGTGTGATTAGAAAAGGTGAGATAGATTATACAAGAGTATCAAACTTAATTCTAGATGAATTTAGAAAAGGGAAATTAGGTAGATTAACATTAGAAGAACCAGAAGATATAGAGAAATTGATGCAAAATGATTCTAATAAGTAAAGGTTTCACTATATGCATTCGATAAATATACTAAGGGGGATTTTATGCTTAGTTTAGAAAAAGAAATATGGGAAGAAGGATATGAATATATAGCTTGTATAGATGAAGTAGGTAGAGGATGCCTAGCTGGTGATGTAGTAGCTTGCGCAGTAGTAATGCCAAAAGGGCTTTCAATAGAAAAGGTCAATGATTCTAAAAAACTATCACCTAAACTAAGGGACAAGCTGTCAGTTATAATAAAAGAAAAAGCAATAGCTATAGGAATAGGAACTGTTAGCCCAGCTATAATAGACGACATAAACATAAAAAATAGCACTAGATTAGCAATGAAAAAAGCAATAGAAAATCTTACAACAAAGACCGGAGACAAGATAGTGCCAGATTATGTTTTAATAGATGCAGAAAAGCTAGAAATAAATATACCACAGCAAAGCATAATCAAAGGAGATGAAAAATGTCATGGTATAGCAGCAGCTTCTATAGTAGCAAAAGTACATAGAGACAATCAATGTGTTAAGCTAGCAAAAAAATACCCTGATTATGCATTTGAAAAAAATAAAGGATACGGTACAAAAGAGCATAGAGAAGCATTAAAAAGAGTTGGACCGTCTCAGGTGCATAGACTAACATTTTTATCAAAGATATTAGACGAGTCAAAACAATTAAGCTTTTGGGGGTAGATTATGAAAATTTATAATACCAATATAAACAATAATGTCAATGTAAATTTAAAAGCTAATATACCAAAAGAAGCAATAGAGACTTTAAAAGGAAAAATTATAGAAGTAGATGGTGATAACGTAATAATAAGCACACCAAGTGGAGAGCTCATTGAGGCGAAGCTTGATAGCAATGTACTAATCAGCAAAAACGTAATGATAGATTTTTTAGTCAAATATTCAGATGATAATAAAATGATACTTACACCTACAAGTGCTGAAAATAAAGAAGTGTCTGCAAATACAAAGAATTTATTCAGATTTATATTAAAGCAGAATCTAATACCTGTTAATGAAAAGAATATGGATATAGTAAAACAATTAGTTGACAATAAAATGCCTATAGATAAAGAGTCGATAGAAAATGTTTCTAAATATGTAGACAAATTAGAGATACTTAGTAGTAGTGATAAAGGTGAAAAAATAATGATGTTGTTTGAAAGTGCAGACATCACTATCGAAGATATTAAAAATTTTATAAAAGTTAAAAATACACCAGTAAGTAAACAGGGTGAGCAAGATATAGAAAAACAAAGTGTAGATATAACAAGCAAAAACACACAAAACACAAATAATAGCAAAAATGATGTAACAAGCATAGTAAAGAACATTTTGAACGGAGCAAAAATACTAGCTAATAACAAAAGCCCAGAGACGAGTTTTACAAAAGCAGTAGTAATGCTTTTAAAAATGGATATGAAGATCAATCTAGAAAATCTAAAAATATATGACGAATTTGTTTCTAACGAAAAAGGATTTATAGAAAATGAGATAAAAGAACTAATAGAGTTAACTGACAAAAACACATCAACTGATAACATGAAAGATGCAGAAGATAAAAATAAAAACAACACAAAAGCTAAGCTAGATAATACTGTATCTAAAGAAAACAATAATAGCAACACTAAAGAGATATCTAAAACAAAAGCTATTATAAGGAGCTTTATTAAAACACTTAAATCACTAACAGGTAGCAAGAGTAAAAATAATATAGACGATATGCTCAAAACCTTAAAAAGCGCAGTGAAAGAATTTGAAGGTGTAAATCAAAATCCAACAATTAAGACAGCTATAGAAGGGAAATTAAAGGCTATAGAGCAGAAAATGGTTTTTGTAAATAACTTAAACGAATCTTATAATGTAGTCTACATACCTGTAGAAATGGATTTTGAAGATTTAAAATACAGATTTGCACTACTCAAAAAAAATAGAACATTAACAAAAAAAGAAGCAGATTTCTATATTACAGTGCATACTAAAAATCTAAATAAAATAGAAGTTATGTGTAAAATGATACACAAAAAAATAGAAGTGAAATTTTTTACAGAAGATGAAGGCGCGGCAAACCTTCTAGCAGATAATAAGTCAATACTATATAATCATTTAAAAGAAGATGGATTTGAAAATATAGATTTAATTACTGCAAATAAAATAGACTATAAACCAAAATTATTTGATATAATAGGCGAAAATAAGCAGACCAATTTCTTGTTTGACGTTAGGGTGTGATGAATTGGAGGAACCAAAGATTGCCATAGCACTTCAATATGAAGAGGATAGTGACGCTCCTAAGGTCATTGCTAAGGGTAAAGGTATAGTAGCAGAAAAAATAATAGAAACAGCAAAAGAAGGTAAGATATATACCGAGGAAAACGAAGATTTAGCATTAAGTTTATACGATATAGATCTGGGAGATAGTATACCAGAAGAGTTGTATAGCGCGGTAGCTAAAATATTGCTATATATACATGATTTAGACAAATTAAAAGGTAAATAACAACAAGACAGACTCACAGTGAATATAAGTGAGTTTCTTTTTTTGGGGGGAGATAATATGAAGACAAATAACAAAGAACAAGGACAAAAAGGAGAAGACATAGCCATAAAATACTTAAAGAAATTAAAATATAAGATACTAGAGAGAAACTATGCTAAAAAGACAGGTGAAATAGATATCATAGCTAAAGATAAAGAAATAGTAGTATTTATAGAAGTCAAAGCTAGAAAAAGTGATAATTACGGCAATCCTAGTGATGCAGTAAACACAGCAAAGCAGAAAAATATAATTAAAACAGCTTTATTATATCAATCAATAAATAAGCTTAATAATACGCAGTTTAGATTTGACATAGTAGAAGTATTTATGCACAAAAAAGATAAAATAAATCATTTAATTAATGCTTTTTGGATAGATTAATTTTTACAAATAGGAAAGAAGTACTATTTTGAATAGCATCTAAAATATTTAAATTATTCAAAAAATTTTGTCAATTTAGAAGGATTTTACAATATATAGATTGAATAATATCAAATGTAAAATATGTTAAAGGAGAGAAAATATGTTATCAAAAGTAAATACTGCAGTATTACAAGGGCTAGATGGATATATTGTAAAAGTAGAAACAGATTTATCAAAAGGAATGCCATCGTTTTCAATAGTGGGATTACCAGATATAGCAATCAAAGAATCAAAAGAAAGAGTAAGAACAGCAATAAAAAACAGTGGATTTAAGTTTCCACTAAACAAAATAGTAGTAAATTTGGCACCAGCAAATTTGAAAAAAGAAGGTTCTCAAATAGATTTATCTATAGCTATTGGAATCCTCATAGCTACAGAAGATATAAAATATGCAGATTTTAGTTCAGTGTGTTTTATTGGAGAACTTTCATTAGATGGAAAAATAAACAGAGTTGATGGAGCTCTTCCTATGGTACTATCTTTAAAAGAAAAGGGAATTAACAAGGTTATAATACCTTCAAAAAATAAAAAAGAATGTAGCATGGTAGATGATATAGAGATTATACCAGTTGACAACCTATTTGAATTGGCGAGATATCTCAATGGAGAAGCTGAAATCAATCCATGTGTTTTTGACAGCAATATCCTCAAAAAAGAAGAAACTAAGGACAAAAATGATTTCTCAGATATAATAGGACAAAGTGCGCTAAAAAGAGCTGTAGAAGTTGCAGCAGCAGGAGGACACAATATACTAATTATAGGGCCTCCAGGATCAAGTAAAACAATGATCGCAAGAAGCATACCGTCGATTCTACCAGATTTGACGTTTGAAGAAGCATTAGAGATCACAAAGATATATAGTGCATCTGGTTTGTTAAAGGGGACTTATTTAATAAAAGAAAGACCATTTAGATCTCCGCATCATACAATATCAAATATTTCTCTTATAGGAGGAGGGAGAGTTCCAAAGCCAGGAGAAGTATCATTAGCTCAATATGGTGTATTATTTTTAGATGAGCTTCCTGAATTTCAAAAGAATGCATTAGAGGTATTAAGGCAACCACTAGAAGATGGAGAAGTTACAATATCTAGAGTTACAGCAACAATAACTTATCCATCTAAATTTATGCTTGTTGCTAGTATGAATCCATGTCCTTGTGGTTACTATGGAGATCCAAACCACGATTGCACGTGTAGTATGAAAGAAATAAACAGGTATTTAGGGAGGATTTCTGGTCCATTATTGGATAGAATTGATATACACATAGAAGCCAATCCTATAAAATATGACGATTTAAAAAATAACAAAAAAGAAGAAACATCCCAGATGATTAAAGAAAGAGTAAACGAAGTCAGAAAGGTGCAACTAAAGAGATATAAAAAAGAAGGCACATTGTATAATGCTAATCTTAGTGCAAGAGGGGTAAAAAAATATTGTAAACTAGACAAAGATGGTGAAGAGTTACTAAAAATGGCATTCGATAAATTCAGTCTAAGTGCTAGGGCATATAACAAAATACTAAAAGTATCAAGAACAATAGCTGATTTAGATAAAAGTGATGACATTAAAGCAAGACATATAGCAGAAGCTATTCAATATAGAAGCTTAGACAGAAAATACTGGTCTTAAAGAGGTGATGTAATGAAAGATAGAGATATCTTAATATGGTTAAATAGTATTAACCAAATAGGAACAAGATCAATAGAAAAATTAAATCAGTATTTCGGAAGCTTAAAAAATATATGGGATGCATCAAACAGTGAAATCAATTCGTGTGGAATTTTAAGCAATATAGCAATGAAAAATTTAACAATGAGCAAAAATGATAACTATATAAATAAAATATTTAGTAAAATAGAAAAGGAACATGTTAAAACTATTACTATAGTAGATAAAGAATATCCAGAGCAATTAAAAAATATATATTTACCTCCTAAAGTACTATATATAAAAGGAGATATGATAAAAGAAGATGAGATATGCTTAGCTATGGTAGGTGCTAGGAAAGCTACATATTATGGCAAATGGGTTGCAGAAAAAATCTCAAAAGGATTATCTAGATATGGTATAACTATAATAAGTGGCCTTGCAAGAGGAATAGATACAGTTAGTCATAGAGGGGCATTAGAATCACAGGGAAGAACATTTGGAGTACTAGGGTGTGGGGTAGATATAATCTATCCAAAATCAAATAAGAAGTTATATGATCAGATAATTAATAATGGGGGCATAATATCAGAATACCCATTAGGAACTGAGCCAGTACCAGGGAACTTTCCGCAGAGAAACAGGATAATTAGTGGACTAGCTAGAGGAGTAATAGTAGTTGAGGCTAAGAAAAAAAGTGGTTCATTAATAACAGCAAACTTTGCATTAGACCAAGGGAAAGATGTATTTGCAGTCCCTGGTAATATAAATAGCTTGTATAGCGAGGGAACAAATGAGCTCATAAAAGATGGAGCTAAACTCATAAGTGATGCAAAAGATGTAATAGGAGAAATGATTCATTTTAAAGACGTTATTAAAGATACCGTAGTAAAAAATGATTATTTACTAAGTGAAGAAGAAAAAAGAGTTGTTGATACATTAAAATATGGTCCGCTACATTGCGATATGATAAGCTACAATACAAACATAAATATGACAAATTTAATAAGTATTTTAACAATATTAGAAATAAAGGGAATAATAAAACAAATGTCTGGTAAAATATTTATTATAAATAATTAAATTTGTTTATAATAAATTAGCATATTAAAAAGTTAAATAATTATATTATATATAGTGAGATAAAATACAGTTTTATGCAGAAGATAAATATTCTAATATTAATGATTATATTAGTATTACAGATTGACAAGTATCAATACTAATTTTAATTTTCTGTGTTTAGTATAGACTAAAACTTATAAATCTGATATAATAACTCACGTTATGATGTTGGAGGTGAATGATTTGGCAAAAACTTTAGTTATAGTTGAGTCACCAGCTAAAGCAAAAACTATAGGTAAATTTTTAGGTAGCAAATATAAAATAAAGGCATCAGTTGGACACGTTAGGGATTTGCCAAAGAGTAAGCTTGGCATAGATATCGAAGACGAATTCAGACCTAGATATATCACAATCAGAGGGAAGGGCGAAATACTAAGTGATCTAAAAAGAGAAGTAAAAAAGGCAGATAAAGTATTATTGGCAACTGACCCTGATAGAGAAGGAGAAGCTATATCTTGGCATTTAGCCAATGCTCTTAAAATAGATGAAACAGATAGCATTAGAATAGAATTTAACGAAATAACAAAAACTGCAATAAAAAAAGCAGTTAAAAATCCAAGAAAAATAAACAACAATTTAGTAGATGCACAGCAAGCTAGAAGAATACTAGATAGATTAGTTGGTTATAAAATAAGTCCACTTCTTTGGAAAAAAATCAGAAAAGGCTTAAGTGCAGGTAGAGTTCAATCGGTTGCAACAAAGCTTATATGTGACAGAGAAAAAGAGATAGGCAAATTTAAGCCTGAAGAATACTGGACAATAAGTGCTATATTAAAAAAGGGTAAAAGTGAATTTGATGCGTTTTTTATAGGAACTTTGGAAGAAGGCAAAGTTAAAAAGCTAGAACTTAAAAATGAAGCAGATGCAAAAAAAGTACTAGATGGGGTAAACAAAGAAGATTTTTTAGTGTTAGACATAAAGAAGTCAACTAAAAAAAGAAATCCCTATAAGCCATATACAACAAGTAGCTTACAGCAAGACGCATTTAATAGATTAAACTTTGCAACAAAGAAGACAATGCGTATAGCACAACAACTCTATGAAGGTATAGATTTAAAGAAAAAAGAAGGTACAGTAGGATTAATTTCGTATATTAGAACTGACTCAACAAGGATATCAGATGAAGCCGCAGAAAAAGTAAAAGAGTATATCTTAAGCGAATTAGGAGAAGAATATTATGCAAAAGTAAAAAAGGTAGAAAAAAAGGCTAAAAAAGATATTCAAGATGCCCACGAATGTATAAGACCTACATATGTAGATAAAACACCAGCAAGCATAAAAGAACATTTGAGCAGGGATCAATATAGGCTTTATAGTTTGATATGGCAAAGATTTGTTGCGAGTCAGATGAGCCCATCAGAGCTAGAAACAACTACAATTAAAACAAAATCAAATGAATATGTGTTCAAATCAAACTATTCTAAATTACTATTCGATGGATTTACTAAGATATATAAAATAAACTCTGATGATAAAAAGGTCAAAGCGATAAATGTAGAGAAAGATGAAAAACTAAAGGCAAAAGAGGTTACTTCTAAACAGCATTTTACGCAACCGCCACCAAGATTTTCAGAAGCTACACTAGTTAAAACAATGGAAGAGTTAGGGATAGGTAGACCAGCAACTTATGCACCTATCATTAGTACGATACTAGGTAGGAACTATATAGTACTAGAGAATAAGTATCTTGCGCCTACAGAATTAGGGTTTATAGTTACAGATCTGCTGGAGGATTACTTTAAAAATATAGTAAATGAAGAATTCACAGCAAAAATGGAGCAAGATTTAGACAAAGTTGAAGCAGGACAGTTATCGTGGATAGACGTAGTTGCTAACTTCTATGACAATTTTAAAAATGACTTAGAAGTAGCAGAAAAAGAAATTGAAGCAATAGAGATTAAAGATGAAGAAACAGATGTTATATGCGATAAATGTGGAAGAAATATGGTAATAAAACATGGGCGCTACGGTAAATTCTTAGCATGTCCTGGATATCCAGAGTGCAAGAACACTAAACCATTAGTAAAAGACATAGGAGTGAAGTGTCCAAAGTGTGACGGAGATATAGTACAGAGAAGATCAAAAAGAGGTAGAACTTTTTATGGATGCTCGAATTATCCAGAGTGTGACTTTGTAACATGGAACATCCCAGTAAAGGAAAAATGTCCTAGTTGTAGCGGTATATTAGTTAAAAAAGGTGGAAAAAAAGGCGAATTTCTAGAGTGTATAGATTGCAAAACAAAAGTAGAACAAAAACAGGATAATGGTTAAAATTATTACAAAAGGAGGATGTGCCTTATGGGAGAAAGTCTGTTAATGAAAACTAGAAGGTTAAATAAAATTCTTCAAAATACAGGAGGAAAACCCGTTTCATTTGATGAGATAAGCAGAACATTAAGCGAAATCTTACAAGCGAATGTATATATTGCTAGTAGAAAAGGGAGAGTATTAGGATTTTATTTGTCTAGTGGATTTGATTGCAGCATAATTGAGAATGAAGTAGTAGAAGAAAGAAGATTTCCAGACAAATATAACGACGAGCTATTGAAGATTAGTACAACGCAAGAAAACATACAAGAAAAACCTGAGTGTGTATTTGACGATATATCTAAATGTGACTATCCTAACAAGATATGCACAGTTATTCCGATAATAAGCTCTAATGGAAGGCTAGGAACGCTAGTATTAGCACGCTTTGGTGTTAATTTTACTGAGGAAGATTTAATTTTAGCAGAGTATAGTGCCACAGTTGTAGGTATGGAGATTATAAGAGCTAAAAATGAGCAAATAGAGCATGAAATGAGAAAGAAGGCAATAGTACAGATGGCAATAGGAACGCTTTCTTATTCAGAGTTAGAAGCCGTAGAACACATATTTAATGAGTTAGATGGCAACGAAGGTCTCTTAGTAGCAAGTAAAATAGCTGACAGAGTTGGTATAACAAGATCTGTAATAGTAAATGCATTACGAAAATTTGAAAGTGCAGGAGTTATAGAATCAAGGTCATTAGGAATGAAAGGGACATTTATAAAGATACTTAATGACAGATTGCTCGATGAATTAGAAAAAATTAAAGGATAAAAACTAGTGGGAAACCATTAGTTTTTTTATTTTTTTGTCATTTAGAGGGGGAAAAATTTACCATAAAATTGTAGATATAAGTTGCAATTATAACAATATTAGCAGTTGAACGTATACTTAAAATAGCCAAATTTGAATAAGTCTATAGTCCCAAATGAATAGTAAAACTAAGGTTAAAGATAAAAAAAATGAGTATTTTTGGTAAAATAGTCCTTATTGACTATGTCTATAATCAAGGGATAACAGTATAATAGTTCTAAGATAAGTATTTTGTCGTTGAGAGTTAGAGATAGACATAAAATGATAAAATATTTGTCAAAAAAATACAATAATATAGTAAAAATCAATCATTGTATTCATTTTAATCAAAATTAAATAAAGGATTTTTACTTATATTATAGAAATAAGTAATAAAATATTTAAATTTCAGAAATATAAATATAATATAGTGCTAGAATTTGAAACAAAAAAGGTTAAAATGTAAACAAAATATCAAATATGACCTTAAACTGTAATATAAATAGCTGAAATTTAATATGTAAGTACGGATTACAAAATTAATGCTGAAAAGGTGGTTTACGAATGTTTAATATTGCTTATGATAATGTCAATTTTTTAAAACAGGCATTAGACGGATCGTGGAAACGAAATGAGATAATTAATAACAATATTGCCAACGTTAACACTCCTGGCTTTAAAAGGTCAAGAGTACAGTTTGAAGGTATATTATCAAAACAACTTAGTAAAGATGATTTCGAGCTACAAACTACGAATAACAATCATATAGGTATTAATGGAAATGGTGAATTTAAGCCTCTTATTAGCAAAGACAAAAGCTTTTCGACAAGACTAGATGGCAACAATGTTAACATTGATATAGAAAATAGCGAATCATCCAAAAACTACGTATATTACGTGTCAGTACTAAAACAAATGGATAGCCAATTTAAAAGACTAAAAAATATAGTAAGTGATGGGAGGAAATAATTGATGGGGTTATTCAATTCTATTAATATCAGTGCAACAGGTTTATCAGCAGAAAGAACTAGAATGGAAGTCATATCAAAAAATATAGCAAATGCCAATACAACAAGGACAAGCAGTGGCGGACCTTACAGAAGGCAGATTGCAATTTTTAAAGAGAAGAGCGGTCAATCATTTGCAGATATTTTGAATGGTAAAACGAAAGGAACAAATAAAGGAGTAAGATTATCAAAAATAGCAGAAGATGAATCTCCGTTAAAAAGAGTATATGATCCAGGACATCCAGATGCAGACCAACAAGGCTATGTTCAGATGCCTAATGTTGATGTAATAAAAGAAATGGTTGATATGATAACAGCTACAAGAGCATACGAAGCAAATGTCACAGCAATGAACGCAACTAAATCAATGGCACTTAAAGCGCTTGATATAGGAAGATAATATATAGGAGGAAGTTTTGATGAGTATTAACTCTATAAATAAAATCGACTTGACACAAACGGGCTTAATAAATAAAAACACTAAAATAACAACAAAAGATAATTCATTCATGAAGTATTTAGACAATGCACTCAGCAAAGTAAATGATATCCAAAGCGAGTCAGAATATCAAGACAAAATGTTAGCAACTGGTGAAATAGAGAACTTACACGATGTTACCATTGCTTCTAATAAAGCAGATATAGCATTACAATTAACATTAACTGTGAGAAATAAGATAATAGACGCGTATAAAGAAATAATGAGAATGCAAGTTTAGAAGTAGCAAAATGAGGTGATGGAGTGGGAGATACTGTAGAAAAGGCTAAACAGCAGATGATGAATTTTTGGAAAGAACTAGATAGAAAAAGAAAAATAAGACTTGGCATAACTTGCGGACTAATATTATTGGGCATTACAATATTTATATTGTACATAACAAAAGAAGATTACGAGGTACTGTATCAAGACTTAAGCTTAAAAGATACAGCGCAGATAACTAAAAAGTTAGATGAATTGAATATAAAATGGAAGAATGGCGAATCAACAAATACGATCCTTGTACCTACAGATGTTAAAAACAAGGTCAAAATAAACTTGGCATATGAAGGGCTTCCAAAAGAAGGATATAGCGTAATAGATGCTTTTAATGATACAAGTTGGACTATGACCGAGTATGAAAAAAAAGAGAGAATAAAAGAAGCTAGAACGAATGAGCTTGAAGAAACATTAGCAGATATAGAAGGCATAGATGAAGCTAGAATAAGCCTTGATATTCCAGAAGAATCACAATTCTTCCAAAAAGAATTACAAGGAACTGCCTCAGTGTACATAAGGTATTCTGATAATATGCCTTTACAAGATGATAAGATTATAGCTATCAAAAACTTGGTAGCAGGAGGTTTTAAGAATCTAAAACCAGAGTTCGTATCAGTAGTAGATCATAATGGTAAACCATATATTGTAGAGGATGGAAAAGAGCATCAATTTAGTGCAAATGAGCAACTCAATCTCAAATATAGTTCAGAGATAATGCTCAATAATAGTATCAAGAAATTTTTAGAGAATTTGTTTGGTCAAGGAAACGTTGATGTAAGAACAAATATCAAAATGAATTTTGACAGCGAAAGCACAAGCATAGTCCAGTTTTCTCCTCCAGTAGAAGGTAAAAGCGAAGGATTAGTAAGATCTATGCAAAAAATAAAAGAATATGCAGCTAATGGTGAAGCAGGTGGACCGGCTGGAACAGAGTCGAATGTTAATGACACAATAGACTATGTTACTAAAGATAAAGATAAAAATAACTATGAAAAAGCCAGTGATACAATCAACTATGAACTGAATCAGATAAATAGGGAAATAAAGAAAAATCCTGGTGAAATTAGTTCGCTTACAGTAGCGATCATAATAAATGAAGAAGCTATAGAAGATGGTCAACTTTCAAGCGAAGGAAAAAAAGAAATAGAAGAATTAGTCTATGCAGCCACAGGTATAGACACACAAAAAGTAATAGTAAATGCAGGTAAATTTAGAAACAAAGTTAATACATTTGATAAAGAAATAGATGCGAGAAGTGATAATCTGATGTTATATGCATTAATAGGTGGAGCATTAATTATATTATTAGCAGCAGGAGGTATATTAGTAGCTAGAAATAGAGCTAAGAAGAGACAGCAGTTGTTAGATGAAAGATTTGCAGAAAATGAAATAGAAGATATAGAATATCAAGAAAAATCAGGTTTCAGAGAGCAAATAGATGGATTTGTTGATAAAAAACCTGATGCAGTAGCACAATTACTAAGAAGCTGGTTAAGTGATGAATAGAGGTGAAAGATGTGACTAAAACTAGAGAATTTACAGGTAAGCAAAAAGCAGCAATATTATTAATAGCTCTTGGCCCACAAAAATCAGCTGATATATTCAAACATCTTAAAGAAGATGAGATAGAGGAGTTAACACTAGAAATTGCAAATATGAGAAAGGTTTCACCAGAAGAGAAAGAAGCAGTTCTTCAAGATTTTTACCAATTGTGTTTGGCTCAAGAGTATATTTCAGAGGGTGGTATAGACTATGCAAAAGATGTTCTAGAGAGAGCTTTAGGTTCTCAAAAGGCTGTCAATATAATTAATAAATTGACTACATCATTACAGGTTAGACCATTTGAATTCATAAGAAAAGCTGATTCAAGTCAAATATTAAATTATATACAACAAGAGCATCCACAGACGATAGCATTGATATTAGCGTATCTAACACCTATCCAAGCTGGGCAAATATTATCAAATTTACCACTGGATGTACAGTCAGAGGTTGCTAGGCGTATTTCAGTGATGGATAGAACATCACCAGAAATAATAAAAGAAATAGAGAGAATATTAGAGAGCAAATTTTCTACTATGGTTTCACAGGATTACACAAGTGCAGGAGGAATACAGTCTATTGTTTCTATACTTAATTCTGTAGACAGAGGAACAGAGAAACATATCTTAGAAGAATTAGAAAACAGAGATGCAGAACTTTCAGAGGAAATCAGAAGAAGAATGTTTGTATTCGAGGATATTGTTTCATTAGAGCCTAGATATGTTCAGAGATTTGCTAGAGAAATCGACAACAATCAATGGGCTATTGCACTTAAGAGTGCTAGTGAAGAGGTTAAAGAGGTTATATACAGCAACATGTCCAAACGTTTAGTAGAAATGATAAAAGAGGACATGGAGTTTATGGGCCCTGTAAGATTAAAAGACATAGAAGAAGCACAGCAAAATATTGTTAATGTAATAAGAAAACTTGAAGAAGAAGGCGAAATAGTTACTCCGAGAGGAGGCGAAGAGTTAGTTGTCTAATATTATTAAATCATCTTTTGTAATAATGAATGAAGTAAGAGAAGCAAAGAAACCAGAAAAACCTAAAATAGACTATGAAAAATTAGCTAAAGAAAAGAGTGAAAAAATACTCATAGGCGCACAAAATAAAGCTAGTGACATATTAGCAGAAGCACAAGAAAAAAGTGATTCGAAACTTGAGCAGGCAAATAAAGAGGCAGAAGATATCATTAATAATGCTAACCAAAAAGTAGAAGAAGTACTAGCAGATGCAATGGCTAAGGGTCAAAAAGATGGTTATCAAACTGGCTATAATGAAGGCAAAGAAATCTCAGATGGACTAATAGATGAAGCTAATGATATAAAAAGAGAGATTCTAAAAACTAGAAAAGAATATATAGATAATCTAGAGCCAGAGATTATCAATCTAGTGCTTAATATGTGTCAGGCAGTATTAAACAAAAGCCTAGAAGAAGATAAAGATTTAATAATGCCTATAATATATAAAGGCTTAGAGAGTCTAAACCTTAGTGACAACTTAACTATAATAGTATCTGATGAAGATTATGATATAGTCAATGATTCAAAAAACAAGATACTGTCAAGAGCGAGTTTAGTGGAGAATCTATCAATTAAAATTGATAGAAAATTTACTAAAGGAGACTGCACTATAGAATCAGAATATGGAACAGTAAATTGTAGTTTAGATATTCAAAAGAAAAAATTAGAAGAAGCAATAATACAGTTGTTAAAGAGTGAGTGATAATATGGCGTTAGTAGATTTAAACAAATACATTGAGGCAATAAATGAGGCTAATCTCTTAGAATTCGGGGGCAAAGTTACTAGAGTAACAGGTCTTACAATAGAGTCTAACGGTCCGTTAGCTAAAATAGGAGAATTATGCCATATATATACCATAAATAAGGACAAGCCTATATTAGCAGAAGTAGTAGGATTTAAAAAAGATAAAATATTATTAATGCCTTTAGGAGATATGGAAGGAATAGGACCAGGTAGTATAGTCAAAGCATGTGGTCATAGCCTGAGAGTTAAAGTTAGTGGTAAGCTCATAGGAAGAGTTCTTGATGGTTTAGGTAATCCAATAGATGGGAAGCCAGAAATAGAAAGTAACAATTATTATCCAGTACTCAATTCTCCACCAAATCCTCTAAAAAGAAAGAGGATACAAGAAGTCTTACCGCTGGGAGTAAAAGCAATAGATGGTTTTTTAACATGTGGTAAAGGACAAAGGATAGGTGTATTTGCAGGAAGTGGAGTTGGTAAAAGTACGTTGATGGGTATGATAGCAAGAAATTCGACAGCTGATATAAATGTCATAGCGCTTATTGGTGAGAGAGGCAGAGAGGTAAGAGAATTCCTAGAAAATGATCTAAAAGAAGAGGGATTAGAAAAATCAGTATTAATAGTAGCTACTTCAGATCAACCAGCATTAGTTAGACTAAAAGGAGCGTTACTTGCAACTGCCATAGCAGAATATTTTAGAGATAAAGGTAAAAACGTAATGTTATTCATGGATTCAGTTACAAGGTTTTCTATGGCACAAAGAGAAGTTGGGCTAGCTATAGGAGAACCTCCAGTAACAAAAGGTTTTACACCATCAGTATTTGCAGTATTACCAAAGCTATTAGAGAGAGCAGGTACATCAGATAAAGGGACTATAACCGCACTTTATACAGTTTTAGTGGATGGAGATGACATGAATGAGCCTATAACAGACGCAGTTAGAGGAATATTAGATGGACATATAGTCTTATCAAGAGATTTTGCTAACAAAAACCATTATCCAGCAATAGATGTATTAGCGAGTATAAGTAGGGTAATGCCAAATATTTCTGAGAAAGAACACCAATTAAAATCAAGCAAGCTAAAAGACATAATGGCAGTATACAGAGATAAAGAGGACTTAGTTAATATTGGTGCATATAACAGTGGAAGTAATCCAAAGTTAGATAAAGCATTAGAGATAATAGACGATATAAATGGCTTCTTAAGGCAAGGTATTGATGATAAATATACATTCGAGGAAGTAATGAGTCTATTATATGATATAAATGCTTAGATGATTATATCTATAATGAAGGTGAGTAGATGAATAAATTCAAATTTAAATTACAAGGAATATTAAACTACAAGCAAGTTGTAGAAGACATGAAATCAGTAGAGCTAATAAATGCTAATGAAGAACTAAAAAATCAAGAGGAAATATTAGATAACACTATGAATCAAAAAGAGCATTTAAATAGACAAAAAAATGATACGAAACTTACAACTATTCAAAATCTTAGAAATATAAACACATTTATAAATGTAACAAATGAAAAAATAAAGAAACAAAACAAGATGGTGGAAACTGCTAAAGATATAGTAGATGAGAAAAAAGTAGAGCTAATTAATGCATCAAAAGATAAAAAAATACTAGAGAAATTAAAAACAAAAAAGTACAAAGAGTTTTTGGTCATTGAAAAGAGAAACGAAGAAAAAATAATTGATCAAATAAATAGCTTTAATAGTTGTAATATATAATGGAGGATAGTCTATGGCAAATAAAAGCAGTACAATCAAAACTGTATTAATAATAATATTTATATTTATATTTATACCGTGTTGTACTTTTTTTATAGTATATAAAACGAATTCAAGTTTTAGAGACACGACAAACAAATATTTAAAAGAATTTCCTGGAGTCATAGGAGAATATGCTAGCGCGTATCCCACAGACCAAGAGAGACAAGAAAAGTTAGAGTATATAGCTGATTACTATCTGTCATTATCAAAAGAAAATGCAAGTGATAAACTTTATGGATTAAAAAAAGATAACGAAAAGCTTTATTTTGATATTTTAAAACAGATGCAGAGTAAATCGTCATATAAAACAGAAGATATACTAAAAATCTTAAGAAACAGAGAAATAAGAAAAGATTCAATGGTATCATTATATGATGATATATTAGAGGAAAACAATACTAAATTCGGTGAAGAGATTAAGAGATATGAAAAACTAGGTATATTTACAGCATCAAAAGAAATAGAAGAAAGATACATAAAAGCAAACAAAAGTGACCAAGCTGCTAAAATATTATCTTCACTAGATGTAAATAGAGCAGCAAACATAATGTATTATTTAAATAAAGATTATAGAAATCTATTATATAGCGATATGAGTTTGATTAAGAAGAATGACATAAACAATGAAATCTTGAGTATGGATATGAAAAAGAATGCATTAATAGATAAGGCTAAAATATATGAGACTAAAAGTGCTAAAGAAGTATATCAAGAGATAGGAAACACAAAAGCCTATACTATCGACGAGTTATCACGAATATATAGTAGTCTAAGTACAAGAAAAGCAGGAGAAGTACTAGCGTTTAATAAAGATAATACTTTCTACAACAATCTAATGGATGAAATCAGAAAGAATGAAAATCTAGTAGAAGGTCAAGAGTCAACAACAATAGATATATCAAAAGTTATGAATTTTTATACAAAGCACAACACTAAAGTGAATGATTTAGTAGAAATATACGAAAAAATGAATAGTAATGATTTAGCAAAAATAATAGATAGAATGGTAGCAAGTAATAACATAGTTGATTCATGCAAAATCGAAAATGGAGAAATAACTATTACAGATTCGCAGTTAATAATAGATGTACTTAAAAAACTATCTAAAAACACATTATCAGAACTTTTGAATCAATTAGAGGCTAGAAAAGCTACTGATATAATCAGAAAGCTTTCTAAATAAATAACAATAAATAAACAAAAAAGGAGGTGAAAATATGAAGGTATCTAACAATCAAAATGCTTTTATGATGTTGGCATCACGAAGTAAAAAAACCAATCAGCCACAGCAAAAGAAAAACTCATTTGAAGAAATATTATCATCAAATAAAAATACTGCTTCAAATAATCAAGTAAAAGATAAAAAAGTACAGCAACCTGTAGAAAACAACACAGTAGTAAATGAAGAACCTAAAGATAAAGAAATACCAAAAAGAGATATCAAAGTTAAAGAAAGTACTGCAGATGAAAACTTGTCAGAGCAAGAAGGAAACGAAGAGCAGTTAATAGAAATAGAAGAAATTACACAAGAAGAAATCAATATGATTATGGACATGCTCGCAGAAGCTGGCGTAGATATTAGCAATCTTGATGAAGGGTTATTCGAAGAAATAAGTAAAGAAGTTGATTTAAAACAGCTTGTAGTGGATATTAACAATATCTCAGATAATACTAATATACCTAAACAAGATATACTAAACAAACTTACTGAGCTAATCAGTCAAAAAGATGGTGATGTGACTTTAGACAAAAATGAGATAAAAGATTTACTTTCAAAATTCAAAAAAGAAGTTGAAGTTATCAAAGTTGATGCGCTAAAAACTGGCAATATGAATAAGCAAGGTGAAATAAAGATAGTTGACTTAACAAGTCAAAGACCAGTGGAAGAAATAACTTCTATAATAAAAAACAAAAATGAAGTAAGTACAAAAAAAAGTGATGAAAGTAAAGAAAATACAATGATGCCAGTAAAAATAATCAACATCAAAGAAAAAGCAAACATAAACAGCAATCAAATGTTTATGAATCTGTCAAAAGGTACTCAAGAGACTAACCAAGAAATAAAAGTGGAAAATATTACAACAAAGAACATAGAGTATCAAAATATACTAGAGCAGGTTACAAAGGGTACAGTCAAGGTAATAAATGAAAATCAATCTATGATTAACATAAAGCTTAAGCCAGAAACTCTTGGAAATATGACTCTCAAAGTAGTAGTAGAAGAAGGCAAAGTAGTCGCAGAAGCAGTAGTAGAAAACCAAGCAGTAAAGAACATACTACTATCAAATATCCAGGAGTTAAAAGATAATTTAAGTCAGCAAGGGTTAGATGTACAAAAGCTTGATGTGTCAGTTGGAAAAGAAGGTATGTCTCAGCAAGGAAGACAGAACTTTGAAAATCAAGGCAAACATAAAACAGCTAAAAAAACAGTCAGAAGAATAGAAGATAATATAGCATCAGAAGATAACTACATGTCAATAGAAGGAATAAGCGATAGTTCTTCAAGTATAGATGTTATCGCGTAAAGGGGGGAGAAACTAATGCCTGTAAATAACGTATCAAGCAATCAACCAACAGCAACTAATCGTAGCACAAACCAAACTAATAGTAGTAAAAATAGCAGTTTGGGAGCAGTAGATAAAGATGCGTTCTTAAAACTATTAGTAACACAACTACAAAATCAAGACCCATTAAACCCTATGGAAGATAAAGAGTTCATAGCACAGATGGCACAGTTTAGTTCATTAGAACAGATGCAAAACTTAAATAAACAGGTTAAAGATGGAAACAAAGAAGTGTTAGATCTGCTAACATTCATGCATTTACAAAACAGACAGTGCTTTGGGAAAATGAACGAAACACTGACAGCAATAAAAGATGGTTTATCAAAAAAAAGCAAAACAGATTAATATCCTCAGCAGAAGTGAGGTGATAAAAATGAAAAATATAGATATTAACAGACTTAGGATTAATTCTTCTGGAGTACTAAGAAAGAATATAATCAATAAAGCAACAAATAGCAAAGCTACAAACAACACAAATAATACTAACTTTGATAATATACTTAACACATTTGTACAAAAAGATGGAGTAAAATTTTCAAAGCATGCTACAAAGAGATTGTCAGAGAGAAATATAAAGCTAAACAAAGACAACATAGAAAAGCTGACAAAAGCGATTTCAGATGCAGAGTCAAAGGGTATAAAGGATGCACTGATATTGATGAACAATGTAGCGTTCATAGCAAATGTACAAAACAAGACTATTATCACGACAGTAGAATCAAACAATTTAAAAGACAACGTATTTACAAATATAGATGGAGCTGTGATAGTTTAGCTGGACCTTAATTGGAAGCTAATCATATCTGAATGATAGAGGATATGACGCAGCAAAAAAAGGAGGTTATATAACATGATGCGTTCAATGTACTCTGGTGTATCAGGACTTTCAGTACATCAGACAAAGATGGATGTTATAGGTAACAATATAGCAAATGTTAACACAGTAGGTTACAAAAGAGCAGCAGCAACTTTTCAAGAGTCATTTAACCAAGTATTACAAAGTGGTAGTGCACCATATGCTGGAAGAGGAGGTACAAATCCTCAGCAAATAGGTCTAGGTATGAAACTTGGCTCAATAAATACCATATATACACAAGGAACAGCACAGACGACTGATAATCCAGAAGATATGATGATAGATGGACAAGGTTACTTCATGGTATCAATAGATCCAAAAGCAGAAGAAAAGTTTTATACAAGAGCAGGAAATTTCACTAGAGATGTATACGGTAACTTAGTTACTCCAAATGGATATAGAGTATTAGGTAAATTCATAGGTGGAGATGACTACGCTAAAGCATTGGGTATAACACCAGGTAAGGATTTAGATGGTATAAAAATAAACAAGTCTATAATGGCGCCAGCTTCATCATCAGTTAAGGTAGAGATTAGAGGAAACCTTGATTCAAGAACTCCAACTACTGATGATAGATCAACGCCATCAGTAGATGAGAGAGAATACAAAACAGATGTAATAGTCAAAGATAGCTTGGGTAATGACTATAAAGTGAAACTTACTTTTAGAAAACATACTGATGTAAACAAATGGCATTTAATAGATAATATAGAGGTAACTGATTTAGCTTCAGGAAAAAAACTTGAAAATGTAAAAGCGCTTGGTGGTGATGTCGAAGTCCAATTTGATTCATCT
The DNA here is from genome assembly GCA_029227815.1 of Clostridiaceae bacterium M8S5. Lineage (GTDB taxonomy): Bacteria > Bacillota > Clostridia > Tissierellales > MCWD3 > Abyssisolibacter. Next base: position 1,812,043 of record CP118523.1, read on the forward strand.
GGTAAATTAACTACAGCTACTCCAACATTCAATTTAGAATTTCCAGATACAGTTGTAATTGGAGCGTCAGGACCTAAATTACCAGGATTCTTTGGTACTGATAGTGCAAACAGTAAAATAGCAATAGACTTTTCCAAATTAAAGCAGTTTTCAAATAATAGTGATGCAAAGGGTCATGATGTTGAAGTCAATGGTCAAATAGGTAGATCAGCAGGCTCATTTACAGGATTTAATGTAAATGATGCTGGGCAAGTAGTAGTTAGCTTTGCAAATGGTACAAATAAAGCTATATGGCAGATAAAAACTGCAAAGTTTGACAATCCAATGGGATTAGTTAAGCTAGGAGGTAACTTATACAAGAGCTCTCCAAACTCTGGACAAGCAATAATAGGTGTACCAGGTTCAAGTGGACTAGGTACAGTTAAAGGAGGACGTTTAGAAATGTCCAATGTAAACCTATCACTAGAGTTTACAGAGATGATAACAACACAAAGAGGTTTCCAAGCAAACTCAAGAATAATAACAACATCAGATGAGATGTTGCAAGAATTAACTAACCTAAAGAGATAAAACAGTCATAGGGGGTGTTTTATAATATGCCCCCTATAATGAAAAGAAGGGGTATGATGATAGTAGTCAATAGAATGAACAATGAGGAGTTCGTTTTAAATAGTGATTTAATAGAGACTGTAGAAGAGACACCAGATACAGTTATCACTCTAACAAATGGCAAAAAATTTGTAGTAAAAGATACAAGAGAAGAGATTATAGAAAAAGTCGTAAAATTTAAAAAAAGATGTACAATAAGTTGTACTAAGGCAGAAATAAGCGAGGTGTAGATAGTGGATATAGCAACTATAATTGGTTTTGCCAGTGGTATAATATTGATAGGTTGGGGAATTATGAGTTCCGGTGATTTAGGAACGTTCATGCATTCACAGTCGCTAGCGATAGTATTAGGGGGTACAATAGCGTCTACGTTTATAAGTTATCCACTAGCAAAGGTAATAAATACTTTTAAGGTTGTAAAGAATGCTTTTTTTAGTAAACCAGTTTCTCAGCAGAAAGTAATAGAGGACATAATAAGCTTAGCTAACATAGCTAGAAAAGAAGGTTTACTCGCACTAGAAGAGGCAGGAAATAAATCAGAAAGCTACTTTATGAAAAAGGGAATATTACTTATTGTTGATGGAACAGACCCAGAGTTAGTTAGAAATGTTTTAGAAACAGAGCTTAATTTCTTAGATGAAAGACATCAAGAAGGACAAAGCGTACTAAACACAATGGCTACTTTTTCTCCGGCGTTTGGTATGGTTGGTACATTGATAGGTTTGATAAATATGCTAAAAGAAATGAGTGATCCCTCATCAGTTGGACCAAATATGTCTGTTGCACTTATAACTACCTTCTATGGAACATTATTTGCAAACTTAATATTCTCTCCATTAGCCAATAAGCTTAAGGGTAGAAGTAGCGAAGAGATTTTAATTAAAGAAATGATAGTAGAGGGATTATTATCGATACAAGCAGGAGAGAATCCAAGAATTATAGAAGAGAAACTCATTACATTTGTTCCACCTAAAGACAGAGTAGATAAAAAGAAAGAAGCGGGTGAAGCATAATGAGAAAAAAGAAAAAAGGAAATAGCGTTGACAAGAACGCATGGTTAACTACATATGGTGATTTGGTTACGCTGTTACTTTGCTTCTTTGTACTGCTATATTCTTTTTCATCAATAGATGTGGAGAAATTCCAACAAATAATGAACTCGTTTCAAGGGTCATTGGGAGTTCTAGAGGCTGGTAAGATTCTAGAAGATGGTAACAGAGTAAGTAATAATGATCCACAAGATAGTGATAGTGAAATAACTGAAGAAGAAAGAAAAGAAAGAGAAGATTTTAAAATACTCAAAAAATACATTGAACAGTATGCAAAGCAAAGAGGTTTAGAAGATGAAATAAAGGTTGTAATGGAAGAAAGAGGGTTAATGGTTAGAGTACTAGATAATGTATTCTTTGATCCAGGAAAAGCTGATATAAAATCCAGAGCAAAAGAGATAGTATTATATATTGGGGATATAATAAATAAACCCAAATTTGCAAGTAAGCATATTAAAGTTGAAGGACATACAGATAACGTAATAATGAATACACCAATGTTTCCTAGTAACTGGGAGTTATCTGTTAGAAGAGCAACTAATGTGCTGAGATTGCTAGAAGGTGAAAAACATATTAATAGCAGTAGAATATCGGCTTCAGGTTATGGTCCTAACAGACCTATAGCACCTAATGATACTCCTGCTAACAAGGCTAAGAATAGAAGAGTAGACATAGTGATATTAAAATCTACTTATAGTAAATTTGAACCATAATAGATGTAAGGAGATGCATTATGAAGAATAATAAAGTATTGATAATGGCAATGGCTGCTTTGATAGTTATCTTAACAATTGTAGGAATAGTATTTGGAGTAATGTTGCATAACAGTAAAAATAAAGAAGAAGTAAAAGAAACATTTACTTATGATGCTGGAGAAGTGCTTACCAATCTAAAAGGGAGCAAGAGATTTATAAAATGTAGCATCACTTTAGAAATTACTGACGAAGCCTTAAAAGAAGAGTTTGGAAAAAACCAACCAAAAATGAAAGATACAATAACTAAAATCATTAGAAATAAAGGCGAAAAAGATGTTGAAGGTATGCAGGGACAGATTAATTTGCAGCAGGAAATGAAACAAAAACTTTCAGAAATATTTGTTACTGAGGATATAGCAAATATATATTTTAAAGAATTTATAGTACAGTAGGTACACAGAGGAGGTAAGCAATTTGACAGAGGTTTTATCACAAAGTGAAATTGATGCCCTGCTAAACGCGTTGGATTCAGGTGAGGTAGATGCAAAGGATATAAAGGAAGTAAGCAGTGATAAAAAAATTAAACCATATGATTTTAGAAATCCTCAAAAAATGTCTAAAGATCAGCTTAGAACATTAGAGATTATACATGAGAATTTTGCTAGATTACTTCAAACATTTTTTTCAGGATATCTAAGAACAGCAGTGAAAACTTCAGTTTTGACGGTTGACCAATATGGATACAGTGAGTTTAGCAATGCTATTTCAAACCCAGCTTTTTTAACAGTATTTAAAATCAAGCCTCTTCCCGGTGAATGTATATTGGATATTTCAACTAATCTAGCCTTTGCCATAATTGATAGACTGCTAGGCGGGGATGGAGAAAATGAATCGATAAAGAGGCCTTTTACAGAAATAGAAATAATATTATTAAAAAGAGTAGTTAACAAGGTATTGCTTTTATTTAAGCAAGCATGGGAGAATATATTTGAGTTTAATCCTAATGTAAAAAAGATAGAGACAAATCCTCAATTTGCTCAAATAATATCACCTAATGAAACTATAGCACTCATAACACTAAATGCAAAGATAGGAGTAGTAGAGGGAATGATTAATCTATGTGTTCCGCATTTAGTAATAGAGTCGATAATGGACAAACTTACAACTAGGTCATGGTATTCATCTAGGAATGCAAGAGAAGAAGTAGTTGAAAACAAGATAATAGAGAAAAGATTAAAAAACACCAAAGTGCCAATAGCAGCAAGATTTGGAGCAACGACTGTAATGATTAAAGATATCTACAATTTACAAATTGGAGATGTAGTAAAATTAGATAATTATGATGGCAAGAATATAAAAATTAACGTAGGTGACAACTTTAAGTTTATAGGCTCGCCAGGCAGTGCTAACAACAAAATGGCAGTAAGGATTACCGAAGTAAAAAAGGATGGTGATGAAGCTGATGACTAGTGATATGTTATCTCAAGAAGAAATTGATGCTTTATTGAATGGTAGTTTAGACACATCATCAATAGAAGAAGAGAATAAAGTTGAAGAATTTGTATTTGATGAAGAAATAACACAAACAAATAAGCAAGAAGAAACAGACTTAAGTAACATGGAAAAAGATGCACTAGGAGAAATAGGAAATATTAGTATGGGAACCGCTGCTACAACGTTGTTTACGCTTCTAGGTCAAAAAGTTCTTATAACTACGCCAATGGTGGAAGTTACAACATTGGAAGATCTAGCAGCAACATATCCAAAACCATATGTGGCGGTAGATGTTAAATACAAAGTAGGACTAGTAGGGTCAAATATATTAGTGCTAAAAGAAAAAGACGTAAAAATAATCGCCAACCTTATGATTGGAGGAGACGGTAATGTAGATACTGATGTGAAAGAACTTGATGAAATGGATTTAAGTGCTATAAGTGAAGCTATGAATCAAATGGTAGGGTCATCAAGTACATCATTATCAGAAATGTTCATGAAAAAAATAGATATAGCTCCTCCATTAGCACATAGCTTGGTATTTGATGACGACAATATATTGGATGTATTTAAAATTGGAAATCAGCAGGACAAGATAGTCAAGATATCATTTAGAATGGTTGTAGGGGATTTAATAGATAGTGAAATAATGCAATTACTGCCAGTAGATTTTGCAAAAAGTATGGTTGAGAGTTTGATATCGGTGGATAATAATGACAAGCAAATCGATGATATAGAAATAAATGTAGAAACTGCTAAAAGAGGAATTGATAGTGAAGAGAGTATAAGTTATAATAATACAAGTAGTACTATTAACACTAATACAAGCAACATTAATAATGTAAGTAATACAAATAATAGCAGTAATACGTACCCAGATGGGCAACAAAGAAACGTTGTAAATAACACACCAGTTAATATAAGTAAGGTGTCTTTTGAATCATTTGATAGTGCACCACAAAATAATTATAATGAGGGTATTAATATGATTGAGAATATACCAATTGAGATCACAGTAGAGCTAGGTAGAACTAGTAGAAAAATAAGTGAAATCTTAGAATTTGGACCAGGGACAATAATAGAACTTGACAAAATCGTAGGCGAACCTTTAGAGATATTAGCTAATGGTAGATATATTGCTAAGGGAGAGGTAGTAGTAATAGACGATAACTTTGGAATACGTGTAACTGATATTGTTAACCCTTCAAAGAGAATAGGTAAAAATTAAAGGAGGAATTACATAATGGGTAAAAATATAATGATTGTCGATGATGCAGCGTTCATGAGAATGATGATAAAGGATGTTCTGACAAAAAATGATTTTGAAGTTATAGGAGAAGCTGAAAATGGCGCAAAGGCCATAGAGAAATACAATGAACTAAAACCTGATTTAATAATAATGGATATAACAATGCCAGAAGTGGATGGGATACAAGCAGTTAAAGAAATTAAAAAGATTAATGGTGATGCTAAAATCATAATGTGTTCAGCGATGGGACAACAAGCAATGGTTATAGAAGCAATACAAGCAGGAGCAAAAGATTTTATAGTTAAGCCATTTCAGGCAGATAGAGTCATAGAAGCTGTCAAAAAAGTACTAGGTTAATATGATGAAAAAAAAAGTTATAGGAATTTTATTGTTGTTAATCATCTCCGTTCATACAGTTGTTTACGGAGATGGTTTGACTAATGCTGATACTTATACCTATAGCGGTGGTATATTGAAGATAGTTACAGTAGTACTTGCTTTCATGGTAGTATTAGTACTCACATATTTAACAACTAGGTTTATAGGAAACAAAGCTAATATGTTTAATAGGAGTCAAAACATAAATATCATAGAGCAAAGAAACTTAGATAGAAATAATAAACTTGTGATAGCAAAGATATTGGACAAGCATTATATTTTATCAGTTTCAAATAACAATGTATCAGTTATAGAAAAAATAGAAGACGAAAGTGTTGTAAAAGTAATAGAAAAAAAAGAAATACACCAAAATCAGTTTAGCAAAGTACTAAAAAAAGCAATTGATAAAAAACTAAAAAGAGAAAGAAATGGCATTAACAAAGAGGAAGAACAATGAAGAAAAGACCATTAATTATACTTATAGTCGTTTTATTACTTTTTTTAATATCTACACAGGCATTTGCAAATTCAGAAATATCTGCATTTGGAAAGAAGATAACAATATCAGATACAGAGAATAAAGGCGGGTATGTCACAAGTATAAAAATCATGATACTATTAACAATACTGTCATTTGCACCAGCGATATTATTGACAATGACATGTTTTACTAGAATCATCATAGTACTACATTTTATACGTACTGCGCTAGGAACACAACAAACACCGCCAAATAGAGTTTTAATAGGACTTGCACTGTTTCTAACATTGTTTGTAATGGCACCGATAGCAACAGATATAAACGATAACGCGTTAAAACCATATATGAAAGACGAGATAACACAAAACGAAGCACTAGATAAAGCAATTACTCCAATAAGAGATTATATGCTCAAATATACTAGAAATAAAGACTTAGCGTTATTTGTAAACATTGCAGATGTAAAAGAAGTGAGTAATATAGATGATGTACCAACAGTGGCATTGATACCAGCATTTATAATTAGTGAAATAAAGACGGCCTTTCAAATAGGTTTTTTGATATTTATACCGTTTTTAGTTATAGATATGGTTGTAGCAAGTACACTTATGTCAATGGGTATGATGATGTTACCTCCAGTAATGATATCATTACCGTTTAAATTGCTGTTATTTGTAATGGTTGATGGATGGAATATATTAATAAAATCATTAATATTGGGATTTAAATAAATGGAGATGATAATATGGATCAAGGAGAGATTGTCAGATTAGCACAACAAACTATGATGACAATACTATCACTAGCAGCACCTATGCTATTGCTAGGGTTATTGGTTGGATTACTAGTCAGCATATTTCAAGCTACAACACAAATACAGGAAGCAACACTTGCATTTGTGCCTAAGATTGTAGCAGTACTAGTTGCATTTGTAGTATTTGGACCATGGATGTTAAATCATATTATTGAATTTACAGAGAATATCTTCAATAATATAAATGCATACATACATTAATGGAGAACAATATGAATTCTATAATAAATTTAATATTAGACAATTATATAATTTTTTTAGTAGTTTTAATAAGGATATCAGGTATATTTGTTATATCACCAGTGTTATCAAGAACAGATATACCAATGCAAGCTAAGGTAGCATTCACAGTGTTTATTTCGGTATTAGTAGTATTTTTCGTTAGAGTAGATCAGCAAATTAATGTGACTTTAGCAAATATGTTTTATATAGTATTTAAAGAACTACTAGTTGGCATAACAATAGGCTTTATAAGCTATTTGTTCTTTATATCTGTATATATCGCAGGACAGGTAATAGATATGCAGATTGGGTTTGGAATGATGAACGTATTTGACCCACATAGTAATTCACAAGTACCTATAACAGGAAGCATGTATCATATTTATGCGCTGTTAGTTTTTCTTATGATAGATGGACATCATTGGCTAGTCAAAGCAATAGTACATTCTTACGAAGTTGTTCCAATAGGTAGTTTTATTATCAATGATGAAATTATGGATTTAATCTTAAGAACTTTTTCACAGTCTTTTCTTATTGGTTTTAAAATAAGTACACCAGTGGTAGCAACTATTTTTTTAGGTAATATTTTGCTAGGTATATTTGCAAAGACAATTCCTCAAATGAATGTATTTGTAGTAGGAATGCCACTAAAGATAGTCATAGGTCTAGGTACAATGTATTTAATAATACCTGTGCTTTTTACAGTATTACAAAACATATTTGCAGATATGCAAACAATAATATATGACATGTTTAAACTTGTGGGCAAGGGATGATACCAATGGAAAACTTAATAAAGCTAAATTTACAACTATTTTCATCTGATGAAAAAACAGAAAAACCCACACCTAAAAAATTAGATGATTCAAGAAAAAAGGGTCAGGTTTTTAAAAGTAGAGAGTTAAACTCAGTAGTAGTATTAATGACATTGTTTGTAACACTAAAAATATATAGCAAGACATTAGGTGATACGTTACATAGATTTACAAAACTGATATTTGAAAATTACATGCTAGAGAAAAACGCACTAGCAGTTAGTGATATTAGAAAACTTTTTTTAATGATGATGAACGTATTCGTAAGAGCAGTAGGGCCATTTTTGGCTGTAGCTTTTATCGTGGGCTTAACAGCAAATTACTTACAGGTTGGATTTTTATTTACATTTGAGCCGTTAAAACCAAAGCTCAGTAGGATTAATCCATTAGAAGGATTTAAGAGAATATTATCAGTAAAAAGTGTAGTAGAGCTAATAAAAGCAAATATAAAAATATTTCTAGTAGGATACATAGCCTACATTTATGTAAAAGGGCAGATTCAAAACATATACAAATTATACGATATGAGTGTAAGCAACATTGCTAGGTATATAAGTAGTATGACTTTTGGGCTTGTAACTAGAGTAGTAGGGATATTATTAGTGCTAGCTATACTTGATTATGTATATCAAAAATGGGATTACCACAAGAACTTAAAAATGACAAAGCAAGAAGTTAAAGAAGAGTATAAGCAAATGGAGGGAGATCCTAAGATTAAGTCTAAGATAAAGGAAAAACAGCGTCAGATAGCAATGAGTAGAATGATGCAAGAAGTACCAAAAGCAGACGTTATAATCACAAATCCAACGCATTTTGCAATTGCGATAAAATATGATAAGACAATGTATGATGCACCATACGTAATAGCCAAAGGACAAGATCTAGTAGCACAAAAAATAAAAGAAATTGCAAGTAAAAATGATGTGCCATTAGTAGAGAACAAACCGCTTGCAAGAGGATTATATAAAGCAGTAGAAATAGGACAAATAATACCAGAGGATTTATACTATGCAGTAGCAGAAGTGCTAGCTTACGTATATAGCTTGAAACAACAATAGGAGTGATATTATGAAGTTTGGAGATATATTTATTGCTATAGCAATAATTGCTATAATAATCGCTATAATAATACCAATGCCAAAAGGACTTTTAGATATAATGTTAGCATTTAATATTTCATTAGCGTTATTGATTATGCTTATAGCAATGTATACAGATGAGGCACTAAGCTTTTCAATATTTCCATCAATATTATTGATTACGACACTGCTGAGGCTGTCCCTCAATATTACCACAACAAGATTTATACTATTAGAGGGAAATGCAGGTTCAGTAATAGAAGCGTTTGGTAATTTCGTGATACAAGGTAATCCAATAGTCGGATTTATTATATTCTTGATTATAGTAATAGTTCAATTCTTAGTAATAACAAAAGGTTCAGAGAGGGTAGCAGAGGTTGCAGCTAGATTTACACTAGATGCTATGCCAGGTAAGCAGATGGCGATAGATGCGGATTTAAACTCAGGTCTCATTAATGAACAGGAAGCTAGAATGAGAAGAACCAAAATACAAAGAGAGTCAGATTTCTATGGAGCTATGGACGGAGCTACGAAGTTTGTAAAAGGAGATGCCATAGCTGGTATAATCATAACAGTACTAAATATATGTGCAGGATTTGCTATAGGTATGCTAACAGGAGGTTTAAGCTTAAAAGAATCACTAGCTAAATTCACATTACTTACAGTAGGTGATGGTCTAGTGAGTCAGATACCAGCATTACTAATATCAACAGCAACAGGTATAGTAGTAACTAGAGCAGCATCTGATTCAAACTTGGGGCAAGATATATTAAAGCAATTATTCGGTGCGGAATCAAAAGTAATGTTCATTATAGCCGGGGTGTTAGTGACACTAGGATTATTAGGACTTCCTACGCTACCACTGTTCTCATTAGCCGTAGTATTTTTATTCCTTGGATATAAACAATACAAAAAGAAAAGTAACGAAAAAATTAATATTGAAGCAGAGGTTGAAGAAGCAGAAGTTGAAGAAATTAGAAGTCCAGAAAATGTATTGGGCTTACTAAAGGTAGACGAATTAGAGCTTGAATTTGGATACGCTATTATACCACTAGCTGATTCAAACCAAGGTGGAGATTTATTTGATAGAGCAGTAATGATAAGAAGACAAATAGCGCTGGAATTAGGACTGGTAATACCAGCAATAAGATTGAGAGACAATATCCAGCTAAGTCCAAACGAATATGCAATAAAGATAAAAGGAGTAGAGATTTCTAGAAACGAACTATACTTTGACCACTATCTTGCAATGGATCCAGGAATGGCGACTGGAGAAATAGAAGGAATAGACACTATAGAACCAGCATTTGGCTTAAAAGCGAAGTGGATAATAGAAAGTGAAAGAGAAAAAGCAGAGGTATATGGTTACACAGTAGTTGATCCTCCATCAGTAATAATAACACATTTGACAGAAGTAATTAAGAGACATTCGTGTGAGTTATTGAGTAGACAAGATGTTCAAATACTGTTAGACAACGTAAAAGAAGAACATCCAGCATTGATAGATGAGCTAGTACCAAAAATACTATCAGTAGGAGAGGTTCAAAAAGTGTTATCGAATCTACTAAAAGAACAGATTTCAATAAGAGATATGGTAACTATATTAGAGACTCTTGCAGATTATGCTCCAGTGACTAGAGATCCAGATATGCTTACAGAGTATGCAAGGCAGAAGCTTTCTAGATACATTACAAGCAAGTATGTAGATGATAATGTACTCAAAGTAGTAACAGTTGATAGTGAGCTAGAAGGTGTGATAATGCAGTCAATTACACAGAGTGAAGCTGGAACGTATCTATCTCTAGACCCTAATACAACACAATCATTGATAAATAGTGTAGCGGCTAATATACAGAGTTTAACATCAATGGGTATGATGCCAATAATATTAACAGCACCAATAGTAAGGTTATATCTGAAGAGATTAACAGAGCAAATATCAGAAGATTTTGTGGTGTTATCTTATAACGAAATTAATTCAAACGTTGAAGTGCAGTCGCTGGGGATGGTGAGTATTAGATGAGAATAAGAAGATTTATAGGAAGTACAACTAAAGAGGCAATGAATAAAGTTAAACTAGAGCTAGGATCAGAAGCAGTAATACTCCATGAGAGGAAGATTAAGAAAAAAGGGCTATTTAGCTTATTTAAAAAGCCATTCGTAGAGGTAGTAGTAGCGATAGATGAAAAAGGTAAAAAGAAAAAAACGCAGCACAAAGTAGCTGATGTGCAGACTAAAATAGTAAGCGAAAAGAATGAATTAAATAAAGAGATTAAAGAATTAAGAGATTCAATAAATCAAATGATGAAACAAATGAATAAAGAATCACAAAAAGTAGAGTTACCAGAATCATTGCTTTTATATTATAACTATATGATGGATAAAGGCGTTAATGATAATGTAGCATTTGAAATATTAAAAGACATAAATACAAGAATTAATATAACAAATAAAAACGATGAGCAAATAAAAAAGATAGTAGAATACGAGCTTAAAGAACATTTTGGAGCACCAAAGCCAATAGAACTAAATGGAGAAACAAAGACGATATTTTTTGTAGGCCCAACAGGAGTAGGAAAAACAACAACAATAGCAAAAATAGCCGCTGACTATGCATTTAACCAAAATAAGGATGTAGGTGTAATAAGTGCAGATACATATAGAATAGCAGCAGTAGAACAGATAAAGACGTATTGTGAAATAATGAATTTGCCATTAAAAGTAGTATATCAAAAAGATGACATATATGAATCATTAGCATCATATAAAGACAAGGATATTATATTTGTAGATACAGCAGGTAGAAGCCATAAAGACACAAATAAAATAGATGAAACAATGAGTTTAATAAGAGAAGTAAAAAATAAAGAAATATATTTAGTCTTAAGTTCTACAACTTCTCTATCTACAGTTAAATCAATAATAAAGACATATAAAAATTTTGGAGAATACAAGTTGATTTTTACAAAACTTGACGAATGTGAGAACCCAGGAGTTATATTAAATACAAAATATTTGACGAATAACCCGCTTTCATACGTCACAACAGGACAAAATGTGCCAGAAGATATACAATTAGCTGATGTTACAACTCTTGTAAATACAATGATAGGGGGGTAACAATGACAGATCAGGCAGAAAAACTTAGGAAACTAGTAAAAAATTATGATAAAATAGAAAATAAGGAATATTTACAAAAAAAAACGACGAGAGTGATAGGTGTTACTAGTGGAAAAGGAGGAGTAGGCAAGACTACTTTTTGTATAAATTTAGCATTATCACTGATTAATTTAGGATATAAAGTACTGATAATGGATGCAGATATAGGTTTTGCCAATGTTGATGTCAATCTAGGAATAGTATCAAAACACACAATAGCTGACATAATATACGGAAACAAAGACATAAACGAAATCATAATAAATGGACCTAATAAATTGAAGATAATAGCAGGAGGCTCAGGAATATATGAGCTAATGCATTTAGATAAAAAAATGGTAGAGAGGCTTTCTGAGCAATTGTTAACACTAGAAAAAACAGTAGATTTTATAATCATAGATACAGGAGCGGGTCTTTCTGAGACGAGCCTTAGTTTTCTGAAATCAGCACAAGAAGTAATAGTGCTAACAACACCAGAGCCACCTTCCATAACAGATTGTTATGCTCTAATAAAAACACTAGTAAGGTATAACATAAAAGAATTTAACGTTGTTATAAACAGAGTAGAGGATAAGAAAGAAGGATACATAGTTTATAAGAAGCTCCAAACGGTAGCAGATAGATTTTTAAGTGCAAAAATCAACAACTATGGATACATTATAGATAGTAAAATTGTTTCAAAATCCATAATGGAGCAAGTTCCTTTTATCATAAAATACCCGAGAGTGAATATATCTAAAAATCTAAACGAAATTGCAACGAATGTAATAAACAACACAACATATCAAGAGCAAAAAAGAGGATTTTCACAATTTATGAATAAATTTAAAAGTTTTATAACAAAAGGAGGATTTTAAATTTTGTTGTACAATGATTTTGAAATTGGTCAAAATATAACTTTAGTAAAGGAATATAAAGATACAGACGAATATATAAGTCAGATTGTTGATATCATAGATGAAGTAACATATAAGATACTGATACCAATGAGAAAAAGTAAAACCATACCTCTTTATGAAGGAAACTTAATAACAGTTAGATACTATGTGCCTGAAAAAGGGAGATTTTCATTTAAAGCAGTAGTATTAAAGAAATTAGAAAATGATTTTGAAGTAATAATAGAAAATCTAGGAGAAGAGAGAAGACTTCAAGAAAGGAATCATTATAGATTACAAGTAGAACTAGAAATGAGAAAAGAATACAGAGAAAATGAAAACGAAGTAAAGATAGAGATAGTAAAAACAAAAGATATAAGTGGCAATGGAGCTAAGATATTAAGCAATTATAAACATATATTAGGAGATGAAATATATTGTGAATTAAATATAGAGAGTCTTTTGATAAAAAGCAAGGCAAAAGTAATCAGAGTAGATGACCTAACAGAAAACAATAAATACCAATATGCAATAGGTTTAGAGTTTATTGATATAAGTAAAAATGCAAGAGATCAAATAGTTAAGTTTATATTTAAAAGACAGCGTGAGATGAGAAAAAAAGGAATGATATGATGAGCATAAAAGTTTTTATAATAGACGATTCAGCATTTATGCGAAGAATCATAAATGACATATTGATAACAGATAGCGATATAGACGTTATAGGCTATGCGAGAAATGGACAAGAAGCGTTAGAAAAATTAAAAAATTTAAAACCAGATGTCATAACACTTGACGTTGAAATGCCTATATTAGATGGAATAGAGACTCTAAAACTACTGATGAAAACATATAGCAACATACCAGTAGTTATGCTAAGTTCACTTACTCAATCAGGAGCAGATATGACAATGAAAGCACTGGAAATTGGAGCAGTGGATTTTATAGCAAAGCCGAAAAGCATTTTTAATATGGATGAACAGCAGAAAAAAATTGAAATAATTAATAAAGTAAAAGTGGCTTCATATGCAAAGGTAAATGTAGCAGAGAGTATAGAAAAAAAAGAGCAAACTAGCTACATAAAGCCTAGAGTAAAGAAACCTATATCGACAACTACAAAGTTTACAAATATAAAGAGTACAAAATACAGTAATATAGTAGCGATAGGAACATCAACAGGAGGGCCAAGAGCACTTCAGGCTATACTTCCTAATATACCCCAAGACGTAGATGCAGCAATTGTGGTAGTACAGCATATGCCACCACAATTCACCAAATCACTAGCAGGTAGGCTCAATTCATTATCACATATAGTTGTTAAAGAAGCTGAAGACGGAGAAATATTAAAAAGAGGACACTGCTATATAGCACCTGGAGATTTTCATATGACAATAATAAAAAAAAGCAGTGTAGATTTATATATTAAATTAAATAGGCATGAAAAAGTTTCAGGACATAGACCATCAGTAGATGTAATGATGGACTCGGTATCATTGATTAATAATTATAAGAAGATAGGAGTTATATTAACAGGTATGGGTGGTGATGGTGCAAAAGGAATTAAAAAGATAAGGAATAACAGTGGCTATACAATTGCTCAAGACGAAAGTAGCTGTGTAGTGTTTGGTATGCCAAAAGTTGCAATTAAAAACAATGCTATAGATAAAATATTATCTTTAAATAAAATAGCCGATGAAATAATAACTAACGTGGGGGTGTAAAACATGGAAATCAATCAATATTTAGATATTTTCATAGAAGAATCAAAAGAACATTTACAAAGCTTAAATACTAATTTATTGGATTTAGAAAAAGAAAATAACAATTTAGATATAGTAAATGAAATATTTAGAACAGCCCATACATTAAAAGGTATGTCAGCTACAATGGGCTTTACAAAGATGGCAAATCTAACACATGAAATGGAGAATCTTTTGCAAGAGATAAGAAGCGCCAGTATAGCAATTAACGACGATATCATGGATTCATTATTTGAATGTCTGGACTTATTAGAAGAATATGTTGGTGAAATCAGCGCCAATGGAAGCGAAGGAGATCTGAGTAGTGATGCGCTAGTTAAAAAACTTAATCAATTAGTTAACAATGATTATAGTAAAGCTATCGAAGAAGTTGCAGTATCAGATATTGCTAGTGAAGAAAATAATGAAAATATAGACATTGATGAATATACAATGAGAACACTTAAAAAAGCTTCAGTAAAAGGTTTAACACCATATGCATTAAAGATAAGACTAAACAAAACATGCATGTTAAAGGCAGCTAGAGCGTTTATTATTTTTAAGACTTTAGAAGCACATTCAGAGATACTAAGATCAGTTCCTCCAGTAGAAGATATTGAAGATGAGAAGTTTGAAGATTCTATAACGCTAATTATAGTTAGTAAATATGATGCGAGCAGAATAAAAAAGGAAATAAGGTTAATATCAGAAGTTGAAGAAGTCAATATAAACAAAATAAGCACAGAAGAAAATGCTATAGGGGAACAAGAAATCTTAGAAGAAACACAAAATGAAAATACTCAGAATGAAAAAGAAGAAAATGTAGAAAAATCACTTGCCGAGAAAGTTAAAGAACAGATAAAAAAAGAAACAGGTAAAAGTAAGAAATCAATAAATGTTGTTGGGAAAACAGTAAGGGTTGATATTGACAGATTGGACAATCTTATGAACTTAGTAAGTGAGTTAATAATAATCAAAACAAGGATGGAAGATATAGGAGATTCAGACAAAAAGCAAAATATGAATGAAGCTATAGAATACCTAGAAAGAATAACAACAAGTCTTCACGATGCAGTAATGAAAGTTAGGATGGTACCTATAGAAAGAGTATTTAACAGATTCCCAAGAATGGTAAGAGATTTATCAAAAGAACTAGGAAAAGAAGTAAAGCTCATGATGTCTGGAGAAGAGACAGAAGTTGACAGAACAGTAATTGACGAAATCGGTGATCCATTGATACATCTTATAAGAAATGCAATAGATCATGGTATAGAAAAGGCAGAAGATAGAAAGAAAAAAGACAAAGAAGAATTTGGTACAATAAGCCTAAGATCTTATCCAGATGGTAACAACGTAGTAATAGAGGTACAAGATGATGGAGATGGTATAGATGTTAACAGAGTAAAACAAAAGGCTATTAGTAGAGGAATATTAAACCAAGAAGTAGCTAAGACTCTCTCTGATGATGAGGCATGTGAATACATATTTAAACCAGGATTTAGTACATCAGATACAATTACAGATGTTTCGGGACGCGGAGTTGGCTTAGACGTAGTAAAATCTAAAATAGAGTCAATAGGTGGTATAGTAGAAATTGATAGTGTAAGAGGTATGGGTAGTAAGTTTACAATAAGGATTCCACTGAGTTTAGCAATAATACAAGCTCTAATGATTAAACTTAAAGACGAAATATATGCAATACCATTAAGCTCAATTAAAGAAATAACGCCAATAGATAGAGATAGCATACAAAAAGTACACGAACAAGAAGTGATACTATATAGAGGAAAAACATTACCGTTAATAAGACTTAGAAATATACTTGGGTTAGAGAACGATAACAACCAAAAAGAACTTATAGCAGTAATCGTTAAAAAAGGAGATAAAGAAGCTGGACTAATAGTAGATGACTTAATAGGACAACAAGAAATTGTAATTAAGTCATTAGGCAAATATCTATCAGGAATAAAGTATATGACAGGAGCTACAATATTAGGCAACGGTAATATTTCATTAATTCTAGACATAAATTCTATATTCTAAGAGGTGATGTATATGAGTAATCAATATGTAGTATTTAAGATCAATGAGCAATTTTATGCAATAGATATATTCAAAGTAAAAATAATAGAACGTATATCAGATTTTACTAGAGTCCCAAATTCTCAAAATTATGTAAAAGGTATCATAAACTTAAGAGGAGATGTAGTACCAGTGGTAGATTTGAGAGTTAGATTTTCTATGGAATCAAAAATAAACAAAGAAAATTCAAGAATAATAATAATAAAATACGAAGAACTAGTGGTAGGGTTAATAGTTGATTCATCATCAGAGGTAATAAGACTTGACGCTAATGAAATAGATGCTCCACCAAACATAGGAACGTCAAAAGAGTATGATTTTGTAAGTGGGATAGGTAAAAAAGATAATCGAATGATAATGATATTAGACGTCAAAAAAGTGCTTGAAATACAATGATGATTAGAGGTGAGCTATGAATTTAGACATAAATAATTTAAATACAATGTTAATCGATGTGTTTCGAGAAATAGGAAACATAGGGTCTGGTAATGCAGCGACAGCATTAGCATCTATGATTAATAAAAAAATTGATATGAAAGTTCCTACAGTTAACATACTAGAATTTAAAGAAGTAGACAAGCTACTTGGAGGGGCAGAAGAAATAGTAGTAGGGATATATTTTGAAATGAGTGGCGATGTAGTTGGTAATCTACTATTAGCATTTGGTCTAAAATCAGCAGTTAATTTAGTTAATATGTTATTTAGTAGAGAATTTGAAGATAGAGATTTAGATGAGATGGATATGTCAGCGCTTAGTGAAATAGGTAATATATTAGCAGCATCATATGTAAATTCCATATGTAAGATGACTAGTCTAAACATTAAAATTTCTGTACCTTCAGTTAGTATAGATATGGCTGGTGCGATACTTAGTGTACCAGCAGTGCAATTTAGCCAAATAGGAGACAATGTGTTATTCATAGAAACAGAATTCTTTGAAGATAGCAAAATTGTATCTGGAGATTTATTCTTAATTCCTGACTTAGATTCTTACCAAAAAATACTACAGAGCTTGGGCATAAGCTAGCATGGAAGTAGTCAAAGTAGGGATGGCAGACCTAAAGGTTGTAAAATATCCTAATAATCTTACGACATTAGGATTAGGGTCTTGCGTGGGGATAGCGCTATATGATAAGAAAACTAAAATAGCAGGATTAGTGCATATAATGCTACCAAATAGTAAGGAAATAAAGAAAAATAGTAACAAGGCTAAGTTTGCAGATACAGGAATACAAGAGTTAATAAAGGAAATGGAGAAAATTGGGGCTATAAAACGAAATATTGTCGCAAAAATTGCTGGTGGAGCACAAATGTTCAATTTTAATACTAAGAATAGCATATTAAGAATTGGAGAAAGAAATGCAATATCAGCCAGAGAAAATCTAAAGAAACTTAAAATACCAATAATAGCTGATGATACAGGTGGAAATTTTGGAAGAACAATAGAACTAAGAACTGAAGACGGCATATTAAAGGTTAAGACCATAGGTCATGGAGTAACTGAGATATAATAAGTGCCTTGGAGGTAGGAGTCGTGTCGAGTGAAGATTTGTGGGAAAAATACAGGTTAAATAATAATGATATGGAAATCAAAAAACTTTTAATAGAAAAGTATATATATTTAGTGAAGATAATAGCAGGACGGCTATACTCCAATTATGGTGGTAATACTGAATATGAAGATTTAGTGAGCTATGGAATATTTGGATTAATAGACGCAATAGAGAAGTTTGACTTTGATAGAGAAATAAAGTTTGAATCATATGCAAGAATTAGGGTGAAGGGTGCAATAATAGATAACTTAAGAAAATATGATATATTACCACGTTCAGTTAGAAAAAAAGCTAAAGATATAGAAACAGCGACTAGTAAACTACTGAACAAATTAAACAGAGAACCAACAATGAAAGAATTAGAAGATCAAACGGGGTTAAATAGTAATGATATAAACAAAACATTAGGAGATTTATCGTTGTTTAACATAGTCTCTTTAGATGAGATAGCTTGCACGCTAGGAGAATATAATTTCAACGACCCAAAAAATGATACACCAGAAATATCAGTATTAGGAGCAGAAACAAAAAAATTAATATCGCAAAATATTAAAAACCTTCCTAGAAAAGAGCAAATGGTTATTTCATTATATTATTATGATGAACTAACTTATAAAGAAATTGGTAATGTTATGGGGTTAACAGAATCAAGAATATCTCAAATTCATAGTAAAGCTATAGTTATGCTAAAAAATATATTAAAGAAAGAAGGTATAATATAGCTTTCTATAATAATATGGTGGTGGATAAATGAAAGAGTATGTTATCGTAGAAGGTAAAAACCTTGAAAAGCTAAAAGAAGAAGTTTTAGAGCAAATTGATAGGACAATAGAAGAAGTAGACATTACAATATTAGAAGATGGTCAGGGAACAGAAGATGGTAAATATAAAATAAAAATAACATACGATACTGTAAGAAAAGCAAAATTTAAGACAGTAGAATTAACAGAAAAAATAGAGTTCAAATTTTTAAACCAAGGAGTTTGCATGAAAGTGCTTGATTATTATGCAAGCGAACTAATAATGGTTAGTGATATTGTGGAATATCTAGATAATAAAAAGGTGAATGATTATGATTTAGATAAGATAAAAGATGTAATACAAAAAAGAAGACCAGATTTGATTACAATAGCACCTGTGCAAGAAGAAAACTTAATAGATGAAAAGCTTGTAATAGATATTACAGATGATAAAATGAAGGCTTACATGGTATATTTACCTTCATATGGGGGTAAAAAAATATCATATCAAGAAGCGCTATCACAGATAAATGAAAAGATAAGCTATGGAATAATAGAAAGTGAAATAAAAGATGCTATAGAAAATAAAAAATTTAATCAGAAAACGTTGATAGCCGAAGGAAAGGAAACAATAAATGGTGAAAACGGTTATATAACATATCACTTTAACGACAAGAGGGATATAACACCAGAGATTTTAGAGGATGGAACAGTTGATTATAGAAATCTCCATATACTAGAAAACGTAAAAAAAGACCAACTGTTGTGTGAAATGACAAGACCTATGCAAGGGCATGATGGTATAAGTATACTAGGTGAAACGATAGAGCATAAGCCTGGTAAAGAGGTAAATATTAAATGTGGACAAAATGTTATATTATCTGAGGATGAAGAAAAGCTTTATGCGGGCAGAGATGGTCAAATAAAAATAATAAGTGGTAAAATAAATGTATTAGATACATTTGAAGTAAAAGGAAACGTAGATAATAACACAGGTAATATTAAATTCAATGGAACAGTTATAGTAAAAGGAAATGTAAAATCAGGCTTCGAAATAAACGCATACGGAGATGTAATAGTAGAGGGAGTAGTAGAAGCAGCAAGGATAAATAGTCATGGAACAATAACACTAAAAAGAGGTATACAGGGAGGTAAAAAAGCTTACCTTACTGCAAAAGGGGATATAATCGCAAAATATATAGAGAACTGTAAGATGTTTAGTTATGGAAACATAATAGCTTGTGCGATAATGCATAGTGATATAGCATGTGATGGTAGCATAATGGTAAGTCAAAAAAAGGGTCTCATAGTAGGTGGATGCTGTAAAGCAAGAGAAGAAATACACGCTAAGATAGTAGGCTCAGAAATGGAAACAAAGACTATTATAGAAGTTGGCGCAGATCCTAAAATAAAAGAAAAATATAACAATGTCTGTAATCACTTGATAAAGCTTAGAAATAATATGGACAAGTTAGATAAAAACATAACATTATTAAATAGATTGTTAAAAACAGGCAAACTAGACGACAAGAAAAAGCAGCTGTTAGTAAGCTCATTAAATGCCAGAAAAGCTATAAATGTTGAATATGGAAAGCTCAGTATAGAACAAGAAAACCTATCGCAGAAGTTAAGTGATTTGTCAAAAGGAGCACTTTATGTAACAGGAGTAGTTCATCCAGGAGTAAAGATTACAATAGGAAACGATATTACATTTATAAAGAAGCAATATACAAGGTGCAAAGTATACATCAAAGATAAAGAAATAGCATTTGGGAGTATATAAGAAGGAAGGGAAAATAAATGCCAATAAAGCCAATTGATATGCAGAATATGATTCCCAGAGCACAGCAATTATCAAACATGAACCAAACTAAACTTAACCGTAGCAAAAACATGGCAAATGTATATATTAACGAGCAAGATACTGTTGCAGATAAAAAGATGAATCAAGTAAATAACACAGAAGATACTTATAAGACATCGACAAACAAAGATGGCAGAAATAAAAATAATAGTGGACAAAGCAATAAAAAAAATAGAAAAAAACAGCAAACAAAAAATCAGAAAGAAACAAATAAACTAAATAGAGATGTTGGTAGACATATAGATATAAAAATATAAATATATGAGGTGCAAAATGTATATTTACATTGTTTGTGGTGGAATAATATGTTTTGTAATAGCAGTCATAATGTTAGTTAGTAATCACAATAACAAACAAAGTGAAGTCGATAACTTTGATGATTTAATAGCTGCATATAGTGAAGAAGAAATAAAAAAAATAGAAGAAGACTATTACGAAGAAATGGCTGCTGATAAAAATACAATCATATTAAACGAAATCGCTGATCAATTAAAGAAGATTGTAGAGATGAATAACCAAGAAGAAAAAAAAGAAACTGAGATTGAAGAAAAACAAATATTAACAAACAAAGATAGTAGTTATAAAAATCAAGAAAACAGTCAAGAATTAGTAAATGAGCAGGCAGAATCGACATGTGATATAGATGCTATACTTAGATACTATAAGGAAGGAATGAGTATTATAGATATAGCAAAAACAACAGGAAAAGGCATTAGAGAAATACAAATAATGTTGAAGCTTAAGAATTTAAAATAGTTCTTGTCAACGAATTCTAATTGTGATATACTACTATAGGTGAATACACACACTTGGTGACTTATAAAGTGTGCCTTGATGAAGGTCTTTATAAGAGTGAAGCAAGTGGAGGAAAAACAATAAGGAGGTGCGAAGATGTCAGTAATTTCTATGAAAGGCCTGTTAGAAGCTGGTGTACATTTTGGACATCAAACAAGAAGATGGAACCCTAAAATGGCAGAATATATATTCACAGCTAGAAACGGCATATATATTATTGATCTTCAAAAGACAACAAAAAAAGTTGAGCAAGCATATAACTTTGTAAAAGATGTAGTTGAAAACAAAGGAAAGGTTCTATTTGTTGGAACTAAAAAACAAGCACAAGAAGCTATACAAGAAGAAGCTAAAAGATGCGGAATGTATTATGTAAGTCAAAGATGGTTAGGTGGAATGTTAACTAACTATAAGACTATTAAAAAGAGAATAGACCGTCTTAAAAAGCTTAAGCAAATGGAAGAAGAAGGAACATTTGATGTATTACCAAAGAAAGAAGTTATTAAGCTAAGACATGAAGCTGAAAGACTTGAAAAATTCTTAGGTGGAATAAAAGACATGAATGGTCTTCCAGATGTATTGTTTGTTGTAGATCCAAGAAAAGAAAAGATAGCTATAAGAGAAGCTAGAATTCTAGGAATACCAGTAGTAGCTATAGTAGATACTAACTGTGATCCAGATGAAGTTGATTTTGTTATCCCTGGTAACGATGATGCAATAAGAGCCGTTAAATTACTTACTAAGACAGTTGCAAATGCAGTATTAGAAGGTAAACAAGGAGAGCAAATAGAAGAAGAAACAACAAACGAGCCAGCAGAAGAAAAAAAAGCTGAATAATTGTTGAAATATAAGTAAGGGTTATAAGGGAACGATTATCCCTTTGCTCTTACTTTTTTATAAGATTACGACATATACTAGAGAGTCTTTCAGACAGTATGTTATATATAATTATGAATTAAATAGGAGGCGAATATAATGGCAAATATTACCGCAGCTATGGTAAAAGAGTTAAGAACAAAAACAGGAGCAGGCATGATGGACTGCAAAAAAACATTAGTAGAAGCAGAAGGAAACATAGATAAAGCAATAGAGCTATTAAGAAAGAAAGGTCTTTCAAAAGCAGCTAAAAAAGCTGATAGAGTAGCAGCAGAAGGTGTAGTTATGTCATACATACACGGAAATAGAATAGGAGTATTGATAGAAGTAAACAGCGAGACTGATTTTGTTGCTAAAAACGAAGAGTTCAAGCAATTTGCTAAAGACGTAGCTATGCAAGTAGCAGCTCAAAACCCTAAGTATGTAACTAGAGAAGAAGTACCAGCAGAAGTTATAGAAAAAGAGAAAGAAATATTAAAAAGCCAAGCATTAAACGAAGGAAAACCAGAGCATATAGTAGACAAAATGGTAGTTGGAAGATTAGAAAAATACTACAATGAAAATTGTCTATTAGAGCAACAATTTATAAAAGACCCAGATATAACAATCAACGAACTTTTAGTTCAAAAGATAGCTAAGTTAGGAGAGAACTTAAAGATAAGGAGATTTGTTAGATTTGAAGTTGGAGAAGGTATTGAGAAAAAAGAAGAGAACTTTGCAGAAGAAGTAGCAAAGCAAATGCAATAGTTTAAATACAATAATAGTGCGATTGTTATATATGTTATAACAGAATCTTAAGGTACTATTTTAAATACGGGGCTGTCTTGAAGATTCTAAGACAGCCCTTTTTAAGGAATGATAGTATATTATGACAATATAACTAATATACTAACGGTAGATATGGATAATAAATTACGACATAAAAAAGGAATTCTTATGATTTTTATAGAATATTAATAACAGCTAGGAGTGTTAATATGAAAAAACCCTTATACAATAGAGTAGTTCTTAAAATAAGTGGTGAAGCTCTACGAGGAGAACAGGGCTTTGGGCTTGATGAAATTACATTAATGGATATAGCAAGACAAATAAAAGATTTACATGAATTGGACATAGAAGTAGCAGTAGTAGTAGGTGGTGGTAATTTCTGGAGAGGTAGAAGTAGCAAAGAAATGGATAAGACCACAGCGGATTACATGGGAATGTTAGCAACGGTTATTAATGCTTTAGCTATGCAAGATGCATTAGAGAGAATGGGAGTGCTTACAAGAGTTCAGACTGCAATAGAAATGAGACAAATAGCAGAACCATATATAAGAAGGAGAGCAGTAAGACACTTAGAAAAGAGAAGAGTAGTAATATTCGCAGCAGGAACAGGAAATCCTTATTTTACAACAGACACAACAGCTGCATTAAGAGCAGCGGAAATAGAAGCAGACGTAATATTATTAGCTAAAAAAGGTGTAGATGGAGTTTATGATTCAGATCCAATCCAAAACCCTAATGCTCAGAAATTTGATAAATTAAAACTAAAAGATGTATTGAATTTAGAATTAGGTGTTATGGATTCAACAGCAGCTTCGCTATGTAAAGATAATGATATACCAATCATAGTATTTGGAATCGAAGAGAGGGACAATATTAAGAGAGTTGTTATGGGAGAAAAAATAGGAACTCAATTAAAATAAGGAGGAATTATATATGTTTTTACAAGTTCATACAGATTTAGAAGAAAAAATGACGAAGACCATTAAAGTATTAAAAGACGAAATGGCAACGATAAGAGCAGGTAGGGCTAACCCTGCATTACTTGACAGAATAACAGTACCATATTATGGAGTGGATACACCACTAAAACAAGTAGCTAGTGTAGCAGCTCCAGAACCAAGACTACTTACAATTAGTCCATATGATCCTAGCATAATAGGAGATATAGAAAAAGCTATATTAAAATCAGATTTAGGAATAAATCCATCAAATGATGGGAAGATGATTAGATTGGCTATACCACAATTAACAGAAGAAAGAAGAAAAAATTTAATAAAGCTTCTTAAGAAAACTAGTGAGAACTCAAAAGTTGCATTAAGAAACGAAAGAAGACATGCTAACGATGCTCTTAAAAAGATGAACAAAAACGGAGATATGACAGATGATGAACTTAAAAAATCAGAAGCAGACGTACAAAAGCTTATAGACAAATATACAAAAGAAATAGATGAATTAACAGACAAGAAGACAAAAGAATTAATGGAGGTTTAATCTATATTGAACAATATAGTAGGGCTTTTATTAGAAGATGCGTTAGATATAATAGGCAAAGAGCAGGATAATATAAAGATAAAATATACTAAAGGACTCAACAATAAATTTAGTGATGAGCTAAAAGAAGCTCGTGTAGTTAGGTTGGATTACGATAAAAATGAAATTTTAGTTTGTTATTTTTAATCCCTTCTTTTTTAGAAGGGATTTAGATTGATGGCGAAGTCATTTATCTGACAGACTGTAGTAAAATTACAAGTTCAAGGCATACTAAAATTGAGTAGCAGAGCTTATTAGAGATAAGCGAGCAACGGAAATTTTAGTAATAACTAAGAAATTGAGTTTTTGTCTACTGTCTGAATCCCTTCTCTTTAGAAGGGATTTTGACTTAGTTAATATACTTAGCATAATATTCATTTAACATTAGCTGGAGGTTTATCAATGAATAAAAAAGAGCTTGAAAAATTAAAGAATGAAGTACTAAAAAGAGAGCTACCTAAGCATATAGCAATAACAATGGATGGCAATGGTAGATGGGCAAAAAAAAGGTTCTTGCCTAGAACAGCTGGTCATAGGGAAGGAGTAAAAACACTTAGAAAGATAGTAGAAGTATGTGGAGATATAGGAATAAAACATCTAACCGTATTTGCGTTTTCCACAGAAAATTGGAAGAGACCAGATGGTGAAGTAAGCTATTTGTTGAAGTTGTTAAGAGAGTTTCTAAAAAAAGACCTCAATACATTGCATAAAAATAATGTTAAAATAAACATATGGGGAAATATAAGCGAATTTGACAGCGGTACTAGGGAAGAAATAAAAAAAGCAATAAAAAAGACTGAGGGCAATACAAAATTACAGTTAAACTTAGCGTTAAACTATGGTGGAAGATCGGATATAGTTAAAGCATGTAAAAATATTAGTATGAAAGTAAAATTAGGAGAGCTTGACATAGAGCAAATTAACGAAGATATGTTTAATAGTTACCTTTATAGTGAAAATCAACCGGAACCAGAGTTACTAATTAGAACAGGTGGAGATTATAGACTTAGTAACTTTTTACTATATCAGAGTGCATATACAGAACTTTGGTTTACAGATGTATATTGGCCAGCGTTCAATGAAGAAATTTTTTATAGAGCTATACTTGATTATTACAAAGTAGATAGAAGATTTGGAGATATACAATAATGAAACTGCTTATGTCTATTAATGCTTTAATTTGCATAAGAATTAAAAGATAAACTTATTTTGAACTGATATTATAGTAAGATAGATATATTAGTTAGTTAGGTGGGATAAAATGAGGACAAGAATAATAAGTGGAACAATAATAGGAGCGGTATTGCTACTATTACTATACTTTGGGGGAGTATATTTAAATACAGGTATAATAGTGATTTGCTTAGTTGGTTTATACGAATTTCATAAGGTAATTACCGCATATAAGTTAAAGCCTTTTAAAGAACTAAATTATATAGTATCAATCATATACTTGTTATTGATTATGTTCTTAAAAAGCGAGAATTACAGTATAGTACTACAAGCTACATTTATTCTTTACACACTGGTATTGCTGTTTATATTTTTACTTAATGACAATATAAAACCTATGGATATAAGTATGAATTTATTTTCAATGGTTTATGTTGTATTCACCTTATCTCACATGATGTTTTTAAGTGATAGTAAATTTATATGGCTAGTATTTATAACAGCATGGTCAACAGATACATTTGCCTATTTTGCAGGCAATCTTTTAGGAAAGAAAAAACTATGTCCCAAATTAAGCCCTAAAAAAACAGTAGGAGGCGCAATAGGTGGAATGATAGGATGCATAGTTTCATCTATATTATTTGGGTATATATTTAAGATAGATATGATTTTAACATTGGGATTACTTGGACTTGTTACCTCAATATTTGCACAAATTGGAGATATAGCGGCATCAAAATTCAAAAGAATAGCAGGCATAAAAGATTATGGTAATTTCATGCCTGGACATGGTGGTATGTTGGATAGATTTGATAGTATAATATTTACAGCTCCAATAGTTTATTATTTTACAATATTTCTGATGTAAAAAACTATATAGTGGTATAATAGATTTTATAAAGAGGGAGAAAGTCATGAAAAAAATAAGCATATTAGGATCTACAGGCTCAATAGGCACACAAGCTTTAGACGTAGTTAGAAATTATAAGGATTTAAAAGTAGTAGCATTATCAGCTAATAGCAATATAGAGCTTTTAGAGGAACAGATATTAGAGTTCAAACCCAAGTTAGTGGCAGTTGCAGATGAATCAAAAGCACTAGAATTAAGAGATAAAATGGCAGCATATAATGTAGAAATACTTGGCGGAATGGATGGACTAATAGCTGTAGCAACTGAGAAAGATAGTGAGATACTGCTGACATCAGTGGTAGGTATGATTGGATTAAAACCTACATTAGAAGCTATAAAAGAGAAAAAGACTATAGCACTTGCAAACAAAGAGACATTAGTAGCAGCAGGGCAGTTAGTAATGAAATATGCAAAAGAAAACAATGTAGATATAATACCAGTAGACAGCGAACATTCAGCAATATATCAGTCATTGGTTTCTGGCAAAAAAAGTGAGATCAACAGGATTATACTTACAGCATCAGGTGGACCATTCAGAGGGAAAACAAAAAGTGAGCTTGAAGATGTAACATTTATAGATGCACTAAAACATCCGAATTGGTCTATGGGTAGAAAAATAAGTATTGATTCAGCTACGCTTATGAACAAAGGACTAGAAGTAATAGAAGCAAAATGGCTATTTGATGTCAAGGCAGAGGAAATAGACGTAGTAGTTCATCCTCAGAGTATAATACATTCAATGGTTGAATTTGTTGATGGTAATATAATAGCTCAATTAGGGCCTACAGATATGAGGATACCAATTCAGTATGCATTAACATACCCAAAAAGAACAAATAGCAAAGTAGAGAAACTTGATTTCATGAAAATAAAAGAATTAACATTTGATAGACCAGACATGGAAACATTTCCTTGCTTAAAATTAGCTTTTGATGCACTAAAAGCAAAGGGAACAATGACAGCAGTATTAAACGCAGCAAACGAAGAAATAGTTAATTTATTTTTAGAAGATAAAGTAAGATTCAATGATATCCCAGTATATATTGAGAATACTATGAGTCATCATAAAAATATAAAGAATCCAACATTACAGGATATATTACAATCAGATAAATGGGCTAGAGAACATATAGAATCTCAAATAAGATAAGGTGGTGGTTATAATGCCAATTGCAACAATTCTAGCTACTATATTCGCATTTCTATTAGTAGTATTAGTTCACGAGTTTGGTCACTTTGCAGTAGCAAAGTTAGTAGGTATAAAAGTTCACGAATTTTCAATAGGTATGGGGCCGAAATTATTTTCAAGAAAAAATGGAGAAACTCAGTATTCCTTAAGAGCATTACCAATAGGTGGTTATGTAAAAATGGAAGGAGAAGACGAGGACTCAAAAGACCCTAAAAGCTTCTCTAACAAATCCATACCTGCTAGAATGGCAGTATTAGTAGCAGGGGCTTTTATGAATTTTGTATTAGCAATAGTTATTTTTATCATGTTGTCATATTCTTCAGGAGTACCAACTACGATAATTGACAAGGTACAAGATAATACTCCAGCTAAAACTGCAGGACTAGAAGCTGGAGATAAAATAGTATCGATAAACGGAGTTGAAACAAAAGAATGGGAAGATGTACTACAGATAGTAGGTAAAAATAAAAATAAACCTATGGACATAACAGTTTTAAGAAACGGAGTAGAAATAAAAAAAGAACTAACTCCTATTTACAATGAAGAAGGAAAAAAATACATTATAGGTATACTGTCTAGACAAGAAAAATCATTAGTCAAAGCTACAAAGCAAGGTTTTAAAGATACCTTTACAATGCTAGGTAAAATGTTTGACTTTTTTGGTAGATTAGTTAGAGGAAATGTTAAGAGTAACGAAGTATCAGGCCCAGTTGGGATAATCAATACTATAGGGAAAGCTGCAAATCACAGCTTTATGGCAGTATTGCTTATTACTGGTATAATAAGTGTAAATCTTGGATTTTTCAACTTACTTCCAATACCTGCACTAGATGGAGGCAGACTGATATTTCTAATAATAGAAGCAGTAAGAGGCAAACCAATAAATCCAGAAAAAGAAGGGATAGTACATTTTATAGGCTTCGTATTATTAATTATTTTAATGTTAGCAGTGACATATAAAGATGTAATATATCTCTGGATAAAATAAAAGGTGGCGAGTGAACATGAGAAGAAAAACGCGTAGCGTTTACTGCAGAGACATTGGTATAGGTAGTGAGCATAGAATAACAGTCCAATCTATGACCAATACAGATACAAGAGATGTAAAAGCAACAGTACATCAAATAAATAAATTAAAAGAAGCTGGGTGTGATATAGTAAGGATAGCAGTACTTGATATAGAGGCTGCTAAGGCAGTAAAAAAGATTAAAGAGTTGACAGATATGCCTCTAGTAGCAGATATACACTATGACTATAGATTAGCAATCCAGAGTGTTAAAAATGGGATAGATAAACTCAGAATAAATCCAGGTAACATAGGTTCAAAGGAAAAAACCATAGAGGTAATAAAAGCATGTAAAGATAGAAATATCCCCATAAGAATAGGAGTCAACTCAGGATCAGTAAAAAAAGAGTTTTTAGAGAAATACGGTGGAGTTAATGTTAGCTCACTAGTAGAAAGTGCATTAGAGCATGTATCAATATTAGAAAAAAATAATTTTTATGATACTGTTGTAGCAGTAAAGAGTAGTGACGTAAATTTGTGTGTTAATGCTTACAGAGAGATTGCAAAAAGAACAGATTATCCACTGCACTTAGGAGTCACAGAAGCAGGTACAATATATAAAGGAACAATTAAATCAGCAATAGGAATAGGAAGCTTGTTGATCGACGGTATAGGTGATACAATAAGAGTTTCGCTCACTGGCGATCCAATAGAAGAAGTTAAAGCTGGCAAAGAAATATTAAGATCAATAGGTATACTTAACGATAGAGTTAAGATAGTATCATGCCCTACCTGCGGTAGGACACAAATAGATATGGTGCCTATGGCTATGTTAGTTGAAGAAAGGCTTAAACGGCTTAAAAAACCTATTAAAGTTGCAGTGATGGGTTGTAGTGTAAATGGCCCAGGAGAAGCAAGAGAAGCTGATTACGGATTAGCAGGAGGAAAAGGGGAAGGTCTGATATTTAAAAAAGGTGAGATAATAAAAAAGGTCAAAGAAGAATACTTAGTAGAAGAATTAATTAAAACAATTAAAGAACATGAAGGGGTAAATATTTAATAAAAATGCTAATAATAATTAGCTGTTGGACAAACTAAGGGGGAAGATTGATATTGAAAAAAGTAAAGATATATGCTATTGCGTGTATAGTACTACTTATATTTATATTTAATAGTAATATTTTTGGACAAGCTGATAATAAAGGTGTCAAAGTATTAATGTATCATCATCTTATAAAAAATCAAGACAATAAATATAAAGATAATTGTGCTATATTAGATGTAGAATTGTTTGAAGAACATATGAAAATCTTAAAAGATAATAATGTAAATGTTATAGATATTGAAGAATTAGAGGAGTTTTTAGATTCAAAAAAAGAATTACCTCCAAATAGTGTATTGATAACATTTGATGATGGATATAAGAGTAACGTTACTCATGCATATCCTATTCTTAAAAAATATGGTTTTAAAGCGACAATATTTCTGGTAACAGCTTATAGTCCAAAAGATACAGAAAAAATACCAGGAATTACTTTTCCGCATATAAGTTTTAAAGAAATAGAAGAAACCAAAGATGTTTTTACATATGCAAGCCATACGCACGATTTTCATAAGATGGATGAAAATAAAAAAGGTTATTTAGTCTGTAAAACAGAAGAGGAAATACAAAAAGATTTACAAAAATCAATAGATTTATTAAAAACAAAGTACTTAGCATATCCTTATGGTCAATACAATGAAGACACAAAAAAGATACTCAAAAAGCTAGGTATAACTATGGCATTTACAGTGAAATCAGGATCGGTTAACTTAGGGGATGATAAACTTGAGATAAACAGGTTTCCAATAACACCACATGTATCTGCAAAAAAATTTAAAAAGATAATAAATCTTGATTAGTAAATCAGTTTATAAAAGAATAAGCTAGTGTTTTATAAAGGAGCATCTGAAAAACAGATAGCTCCTTTTATACTTGTAAAATAATGATATGAAAAGTTATCCCCTTTCTTAAAACAGCTATTAATATTATCATATGTAGGAAAATAATGGAACTGACTGTTATTACATAAATACTTTAGAAGTACATATTTACTAGGTTAATTAGGCTCGTTTGGTTTTATGAGTGGATATTGATTATAAGCTGTAACTCCTTGACAAATAAAAATAAAAGGCGTATTCTATGTCTAAAGTTATTGTTAGGAGGGAGATATTATGAGTTTATTTGGTCAATCAAAAAAAGAAATCTGGAAAGAAGTTGCTGCAGAAATCGGGGGCGGATATGTTAATGATACATTTTTCATTAATTCACGCATAGAGTATGTATATAAAAATCATAAGATATTTATGGATATAAAATCTCCAACAATAGGAACTAGAGATTCAATAGCTACTAGAATACGTTTTGGTTTTAAAAATCCAACAAATGCATTTTTTAGTATTAGGAATAAAGGAATAGGTTCTAGTATAGGAGAGATACTACAGCATAGCGATGTGAAGACTGGTTACAGTACTTTTGATGAGAAATTTATAATAAAAACAGATAATGAAGATATAGTAGAAAAACTGATTACAAATGAAGAAATAAGAAAATTAATTGAAGATGTGCAAAAATTTGAATTATATGTCATAAATGCTGGAGGTAAGCTTTATGATCAGTATCTAGGTGAAAATGAGACAATATTGCAAATTAGAGTGCCTAGAATAATTAAAGATGCTCAGAAAATAAAAGATTTATTTAAACTATGTACTAAAATGATAGATGTATTGGAATAAATAACAAAGATAGATTAAAAATTAGGGAGTAGTAAGAGACTAAATAATTTTTTAGAAATAAATTATTTAGTCTTTTTATTATTATTCACAGTCATCACACATCGCTACTAAATTCCAACAAGACCATTGAGATTATGCAATTCGTGTTTTCCATTAATACACTTAAAAATTTCAGTTCTTACTAGTTTATCATTATAGTTTCTTTGCATATAAATCCTATAGCTGAATATATCAATTATTAGGCTAGTATCAAAATAGTAATTTGGGTTTGTTAATTTTACTAAGTATACAATCGAGCCAAAGCAAACAACCAACACTAAGTCCTTGAATTTAACTATTTTGTCTATGCTATTTTAAATTTCTTAAGTTTTCTGTTCATTCCATAAAACTACAAGTTTTTCATAACTTGTCCGATATAATATATGATGTAGTTTAAATCTACTTAATTAGTAGATAAAGATATTTTTAATGATTATAATAAAGCTTATCCATTATCGGATGATTATGCTGGTATTAAAGTCATATATTAATGAAGGGATGAAAATAATGAAAAAAAATATATTATTAGGAGTACTAGGTCTTGTGATTTTGTTTAGTATTGTTTGTTTTTTCCAAAATCCTTTTGAAAAAAATGATAAATCCAAAGCTGAAATTGTTTCTTTTGAGGGGAAAACCGATGGGGCTGACTCTTTAAAGGAGTTAGAGCAAAAAGTTCCAATTATTATCAGAGGTGTCAAAATAGATGAAGTTGATGTTGAACGTGATTACTCTAAAATCGATGGCATGTTTTTAGGAGGACATACAAAATCTAGTTTTAAAATTACTGATGTATATAAAAATAAATTAAATAATCCTAAAATAAAGGTTGACAATAATATATTAATTTACGAACACGCTATGTATGACAATAAAACAAACAAAATTTATACTATTAACGGTTACGAAAATATGAGAAAAAATAATGAATACTTATTGTTTTTAACTAAAGAAGAGGACGGTATTTTTGCACCTTTTGGAGTAACATTCGGGAAAGTTTCTTTAGATAAAGAAGGTGAAAATAGTAACGATATGTCTTTAAGAAGTCTTGAGAATGGTGTAGAAGATTATGTAAAGGAAATTATTGATGAAGCCAGAGAAAAATATTTAAAACTAAAAAACTAATTAATTTTACGACAAACTGTTCCTATTCCTTTACTTTGAATTAAATGAGAATAATGTATATAAACGGCTATTATATCAAAAATATGATAGCCGTTTTGTTCTCTTTATTTTTTAAATTGTGGTCACGTTAGGTACAAGTGGTTTATGGAAATTATACAGTCATTTTTATATCTATTAAGTTATTCTACTTTATTAATTTTAATATTTTAGCTTATCTATTTTTCCTTTATCTAGCTGGCGCAGATGTTTTAAACTATTTCTAGGTATTAATGTTATCCATGAAAGCATCTTTTAGATATTAGCGGTTTCTAAGCTTAGCTAATACAATTTATTAAAAAGACTTTTTAAGAGGGGCTTAATTGACTCTAGTTTTTATATGCTTAAAAGAGTAAATTATGATATTATATTAAAGTGAGGGTTCTCACATACATCATTAATTAACCCAATTAAGAAAGGGAGAGTCATATGTTATTAAGTGAATTATTAGAGAAGCTTAACATAGCAACTAATCAGCAAATAAGTAGATTGATAATAGACAAAGTTACATTTATTAAAGAAACAAGAAAGCTAGTTATAACAGTGAAAACAGATGATATAATTGACTATCAGTTATTTGATAATATAAAGAGAGAAATATGTGGTAGTTTAAACGAATACAGCTCAGTAGAAATACAGTTAATTAATACAAAAGTATTTGGGCAGTTAAGTGATCTCATAAACAGCTCTATTGAAAATATAAAGTATTTACTTAGAAAAAATATGAATCATGCAAATGTGTGGATAGACATGATATCATGGGAGGTAGACCATGATACGCTTAGTATAAAAATAGATAATCAATTAGCATTAGTTAATAGTAATAAAATAAAAATAAAACAAATAATAGCAAATATGTTTGCAGATGAGTTTAATAGAGATTTAAACGTTAAAGTGATAGGAGTAAGCGAAGAGAACATAAAAGAGCATGAAGAAATACGAGCAAAAGAAGAAGAAAAACTAGTGAAAAATATAAGCATAGAAACAAATGATAATAGAGATAAAGTAAAGAAAACAGAAAATAAATCTGACAACACAAAAGATGACAACATAATATACGGTAAAAAAACACAAGATGACTTAATCAAAATTTCAGAGATAAGTTCAGATTCAGGTAGAGTTACCATAAGAGGTGAAATATTTAGATTAGAGTCAAGGATGTTAAAAGACAACAAAAAAAAGCTGTACATATTTGATGTAACAGATTATACAAATTCAATTACTGTAAAGGTTTTTGCAAATAAAACTCAACAAGAAGTACTAGATGAGAAACTCAAAAAAGGTATGGGAATAATCACAACAGGGGATTCAATATATGATACATTTTCTAGGGAAATTGTATTGATGGCAAAGCATATGAAGGTTTGTCAATTTAGTTCTAAAATCAATGACCTTGCAGATGAAAAAAGAGTAGAGCTTCATCTACATAGTAGAATGAGTGATATGGATGGAATAACTAGCTTCAAAGACTTAGCAAAGCAGGCAAAGGATTGGGGACATAGTGCGATAGCTATAACAGACCATGGAGTTGTACAGAGTTTTCCAGAGGCATTAGACGCATCTAGAAAACTAGGATTAAAAGTACTTTATGGTATGGAAGGATATTTACTAAACGATGGTATGCCAAGTGTTATCAATACGAAAAATCAACCAATAGGTTGTGACTATATAGTGTTTGATATAGAGACAACAGGATTATCATCAATCAACGATAGAATAACAGAAATTGGAGCAGTTAAAATATCAAACAATAAAATAGTGGATACGTATAATGTACTAGTAAATCCAGAAAAAAATATACCACTGAAAATTCAAGAATTAACAGGAATAACAAACCAAATGGTGAGCAATCAGCCTACTATAGAAAAAGTTCTACCAGATTTTTTAGAATTTGCAAAAGGAAGCGTGTTAGTAGCACATAATGCTAATTTTGACATAGGTTTTATAAAACAAAATTGTAATAGATTAAACATAGAATTTGATTTTACTTATTTAGATACATTACAGTTAAGTAGGCTTATGTTAACAGAGCTAAAGACACATAAACTAAATAGGCTAGCAAAACACTTCAAAGTAAGTTTAGAAAATCATCATAGAGCTTGCGATGATGCGAAAGCTACTGCAGAAATTTTCTTGAAGTTATTAGAAAAACTACAGGATGAAGACGTGAGTATGCTAGAGGATATAAATACCGTATTTAACAAAGAGATAAACTACAAAACAGGTAGAACATATCACATAATAATCATAGCAAAGAACTATGTAGGTCTCAAAAACTTATACAAACTAGTATCAGAGTCACATATTAGCTATTTTTATAGAAAGCCTAGAATACCAAAATCTATATTAACTAAATATAGAGAAGGTCTGATATTAGGGACGGCTTGCGAGGCAGGAGAATTTTATAAAGCAGTATTAGAGAATAAGAGTGAAAATGAACTTAAAAAATTGATGGATTTTTATGATTTTTTAGAGATACAACCAGTTGGAAATAATGATTTTATGATAAGGCAGGGCTTAGTAAAAGATAAAAAAGAACTTCAAGATATAAACAAGAAGATATATGACTTAGGAAAGAAATATAAGAAGCTAGTAGTAGCAACAGGAGACGTTCATTTTTTAGAAAAAAAGGATGAGATTTTTAGACGTATACTGATGAGCGGAAAAGGCTTTGATGACAGTGATAATCAACCACCTTTATACTTTAAAACAACAGACGAGATGTTAAAAGAATTTGAATATCTAGGCAAAGATGAATCTCATGAAGTAGTAGTAAAAAATACAAATCTTATAGCGGATATGGTAGAGGAGATATTGCCAATACCAGATGGAACATTTCCACCGATACTTGATGGATCAGATGATGAACTATTTAATATAACAAACAACAAAACCAAAGAAATATATGGAGAGCAGTTACCAGAACTAGTTAAAAAGAGACTGGATAGAGAACTAAATTCAATAATACAAAATGGTTATGCAGTGTTATATATTATATCGCAAAAGTTAGTAAAAAAATCACTAGATGATGGATACCTAGTTGGATCAAGAGGGTCAGTAGGTTCATCATTCGTAGCAACTATGAGTGGCATAACAGAGGTTAATCCATTACCTCCACACTATGTATGCCCGAAATGCAAGAACAGTGAATTCATTGAAGATGGAAGCTATTCAAGTGGAGTAGATATGCCAGACAAAAACTGCCCTAACTGTGGCACTCAGTATATAAAAGATGGTCATGACATACCATTTGAGACATTTCTTGGTTTTGAGGGAGATAAAGAGCCTGATATAGACCTAAACTTTGCAGGAGAGTATCAACCAACAGCACATCACTATGTAGAGGAGTTGTTTGGAGAAGGACATGTTTATAGAGCAGGGACGATAGGAACAATAGCAGAAAAGACAGCATATGGATTTGTAAAAAAATACTTTAGCGAAAGAGATATGATAATAAACAATGCTGAGACAAATAGGCTTACATTAGGGTGTACAGGAGTAAAAAGAACAACAGGACAGCATCCTGGAGGAGTAATGGTTGTACCAAGAGATAAAGATGTACATGATTTTTCACCAATACAATATCCTGCAAATGATAAAAAATCGGGAGTAATAACTATGCATTTTGATTATCATTCAATAAGTGGTAGGATACTAAAGCTCGATATACTAGGACATGATACACCATCTATAATCAGGATGCTTGAAGATTTAACAGGAGAGAATGCACAAAATATATCGTTAGATGATAAAGCTACAATGTCAATATTTACATCAACAGATGTGCTTGGGATAACAGAAGATGATATAAACTGTAAAGTAGGGACATTTGGAATACCTGAGTTCGGTACAAAGTTTGTAAGACAGATGTTACTAGATACGATGCCAACAACATTTGATGAGTTAGTTCGAATAAGTGGATTATCTCATGGAACAGATGTGTGGCTAAACAATGGGCAAGAGTTAGTAAGAGCAGGGACAACTACATTAAAAAGTGTTATAGCTACAAGAGATGATATTATGACATATCTAATATATAATGGACTAGAAAAAAAGAGGGCATTTACCATTATGGAGAAAGTAAGAAAAGGTAAAGGGCTTACAGAAGATGATGAAAACTATATGAATGAAATGGAAATACCACAGTGGTATATAGAGTCATGTAAAAAAATCAAATACATGTTCCCTAAAGCACATGCAGTAGCGTACGTTATGATGTCGTTTAGGATAGCGTATTTTAAGGTTCATCACCCAGAAGCTTTTTATGCAACCTATTTTACAACTAAGGCAGTAGATTTTGATGCTCACTTGATAGTACAAGGTATAGAAGTAGTTAGAGACACAATTTCGCAGCTTGAGGAAATGGGAAACTCTAAAACAGCAAAAGAAAAGAATCTACTTACAGTATTAGAGGTAGCACTAGAGATGTATGCAAGAGGGTATAAACTAAAGAGAGTGGATTTATACAAATCAGATAGTGATAAATTCTTGTTAATAGACGGGTTTATAGTACCTCCACTGAAATCGCTTCAAGGTGTGGGAGAAAACGCAGCAAGAAACATAGTAAAAGAAAGACAAAAGGGAGAATTTATATCAATAGAAGATTTAATGAATAGAGCCAAGGTAAACAAGACATCTATAGAAGCATTAAGGCAGCATGGATGCTTAGAAGGAATGCACGAAAAGAATCAGTTAAGTCTTTTTAATTTTTAACCTACAAATTAACCATATAAACCAAAATGCCATAATATATATAAGGAAGCTTGTATAATAATTGATAATAGATGGTGGTGTATGTAATGGAAGAGAATAGATGTGGTTGTAGTTGCTTAAGACCTAAGCTTGTTACAAGAGTAGGAGAAGGTTATGCACAAAGTAAAAAATGTGATTATTATTATGGAGTATCAGAAAGAGTTGAGTTTGGTAAAGACTTATACTCGGCAATAGTTCTATATAACCCTAAGAAATCACGTAAAAATTTATTCTTGAATAAGCTAAGCTGTGCCAATTATTCATCAACCGCTATTAGTGTAGAAGTTTATGTTATGGCAAAAGTAGAAGGGGATCTTGAAAAATCACACAATATAGCCCTAGGAAATACAGGATGCTGTAAATGCAATAAAAATAAAGGCAAAATATTGTATGGTAATGATATAAAACTAACCGAAGGGGTTAAGGTTTATTCCAGAAGTATAAAACCTTTTGCAACATCAGATGGTTTTCCTAATGGATCAATTATCTTAGCACCGGGAACATGTAGACTATATTTATTAAAGACAATCTGCCATGCAGAAAGTGCTATTAGCGATATATCATTTGCTTGGTGGGAAGAAAGTGTTCACTGCTGCCCACGAAAAGATGATTAAAAATTAATGTAAAGGGATAATATAATAAATATCAGTATATTTTTATTATAAATTTGATTTTCCTAACAGATTATGATACAATATGTATTAGTGAGCATAAGAAGTTGAGAAGAAAGGAGTGGGGCTAACCTACTCCTTAATTTTATAAGTTAATCAAGACTTTATTTATAGAAGAACTTAACAATCTTCTATGAATAACACTGATCTTAAGAGAAAAAAATAAATACAATACACATGGAGGTGAAGTAAATGAAAAAACATGACATAATACAGTTAGTAAAAGATTTAGTCATAAATATATTAGAGGGCACAGAATTTTTTCTAGTAGATGTTGATTTTGTCAAAGAAGGAGCATATACATATCTTAGAGTATTTGTAGACAAACCCGGTGGTATTAATATTGACGAGTGTGAGCAAATTAGCAAAAAGCTAAGTGGTGAGCTTGATGAAAAAGACCCTATAGACATAAATTATTTCTTAGAAGTATCTTCCCCGGGAATAGATAGACCATTTAAAACAGACGAGGACTTCCAGAAAAATTTAGAGGAATATGTTGAGGTAAGTTTGTATAAATCTATAAATGGTAGTAA
The DNA here is from genome assembly GCA_029227815.1 of Clostridiaceae bacterium M8S5. Taxonomy (GTDB): domain Bacteria; phylum Bacillota; class Clostridia; order Tissierellales; family MCWD3; genus Abyssisolibacter. Next base: position 1,851,112 of record CP118523.1, read on the forward strand.
AAAATTGGTAGGTAAATTATTAAAATTTGATGCTAACACAGTTACAATACAGGAAGATGATAGTGAGCCTTTAGAGTTACAAAGGGATCAGATATCAAAAATAAATTTAGCAATATTTATATAATGGGGAGGTAAATTTAAAATGAGAGCTGAGTTTATTCAGGCTTTAGATGAAATTGAAAAGCAGAAGGGTATAGCTAAAGAGATACTTATTAGCGCTATAGAAGCAGCATTAATAACAGCATATAAAAGAAACTTTGGATCATCTAGCAATGTTGAAGTTATAATAAATAATGAAACAGGAGATGTAAAAGTTTACGCAAAAAAAATAGTAGTAGAAGAGGTTGAAGATGAATTATTAGAAATATCATTAAAAAACGCAAAAGAGATAGATAGTGTGTATGAATTAGAAGATGTAGTTAATGTAGAGGTAACTCCAAGAAATTTTGGTAGAATAGCAGCACAAACAGCTAAGCAAGTAGTAGTTCAAAGAATTAGAGAAGCAGAAAGAGAAATAATCTATGATTATTTTATTAACAAAGAAACAGAAATCATTACAGGTACAGTTCAAAGAATTAACAAGAACAATGTAATGATAAATCTAGGCAAAATAGAAGGAGTATTGCTTCCAAGTGAACAGATTAGAAATGATGTTTATAAACAAGGAGATAGGGTAAAAGCATACGTATTAGAAGTAAAAAAGACAACAAAAGGTCCTCAAATCCTTCTTTCTAGAACACATCCTGGTTTTGTAAGAAGATTATTTGAACTAGAAGTCCCAGAGATACACGAAGGAATAGTAGATATATATAGCATATCTAGAGAAGCAGGTTCAAGAACAAAGATAGCAGTATATTCAAACGATGAAACAGTTGATTCAGTTGGAGCTTGTGTAGGACATAAAGGACTAAGAGTAAAATCAATAGTTGACGAATTAAGAGGAGAAAAAATTGATATAATAACTTGGAGTAAAGATATAAAAGAGTTTATAACAAATAGTTTATCTCCAGCAAAAGTAGTAAGCGTAAAAATAGTGGATGAAAAAGAAAAATCAGCATCAGTAGTAGTTCCTGACTATCAGCTTTCACTAGCAATAGGTAAAGAAGGTCAAAATGCTAGACTAGCAGCAAAACTAACAGGATGGAAGATTGATATAAAGAGTGAAAGCCAAGCAAGAGAAAATATAGGTGAAAGTATTATAGAAGATATAGAAGTAACGGAGTGATGCATGTGAAAAATAGAAAAGTACCACTAAGAAAATGCGTTATATGTGGAGAAAGAAAAGATAAAAGAGATTTAATAAGAGTAGTCAAAAATAAAGAAAACGAAGTATTTATAGATCTGACAGGGAAAGCTAATGGTAGAGGAGCTTATATTTGCAGAAATAAAGAATGCTTAGAAAAAGAAATAAAATCAAAAAGGCTAAAAAACAACTTAGGCTCGAATATTTCTGAGGAGACGTATGAAGAGCTAAGAAGGGAAATAGATAATGAATAACAAATTCTACTCAATGCTAGGAATAGGTAAAAAAGCAGGATATTTGAAAGCTGGCGAGACACCAAGTGTAGACGCAATAAAGAAAAGAAAAGGCTATATGTTAATAATAGCAGAAGATGCATCCGATAATACAAAAAGCAAATTCATAAAGCTTTCTAAAAAGTACGATATAGAGCATCATATCATCGGCAGCAAAGAATTACTAGGCCATAGCATTGGTAAAGATTTAATATCAACTATAGTTGTATGTAATGAGCAATACTCAAACGCTCTAAAAAAGCTACTATAGTACAGGCATAAATTATCCTAAAGATTAGGATAATTCCTTAAAAATTTAGGGGGTGGAACAGATATATGACCAAAAAAAGAATATATCAAATAGCGAAAGAATTAGATATAAGTAGTAAAGAGTTAATCAAAAACTTAAAAGATATGGATGTCGAAGTTAATAATCATATGAGCACAGTAGATGATGAGACATTAGAGATTATACATCAATTATTTACAGAACAAGAATCGGCAGTAGAAGAGGAGACGAAAACAATAGATAAAAAAGAGAATACAAAAAACAAAAAAGAAGAGAAAAAAGCACCAAAAAAAGAAACTAAAAAAGAAAACAAAAGAGAAACAGTAAAAGAAGAGAAGAAAGAAAATGAAATAGAAATGGGCGATACAATAATAGTAAAAGACTTTGCCGAGCTATTAAACATTAGCCCAACACAACTAATAGGTAAATTAATGGCACTAGGAGTAATGGCTAGTGTTAATCAAGATATAGATTTTGATACAGCATCAATAATAGGAGAAGAGTACGGATTTAGCATAGTACAAACTCAGGAAGACGAAGAGGAACTAAACGAGTTAGACTTTGAAGATGATGAGAAGGATCTAAAACCAAGACCACCAGTAGTGACAGTAATGGGTCACGTTGACCATGGTAAAACATCTTTATTAGATTATATTAGAAGTTCACATATAGCTAACAAAGAAGCAGGTGGAATTACACAGCACATAGGAGCTTCAACAGTTAGAATCAACGGTAAGAAAATAGTATTTTTAGATACTCCAGGGCATGAGGCTTTTACGTCTATGAGAGCCAGAGGAGCACAAATTACAGATATAGCAATACTAGTAGTAGCTGCAGACGACGGAGTAATGCCACAGACAATTGAGGCAATAAACCATGCAAAAGCAGCAGGAGTACCAATAATAGTAGCAATAAACAAAATAGACAAAGAAGGCGCGAATCCAGATAGAGTAATACAAGAGCTAGCAGAGCAAGGATTAGTATCAGAAGACTGGGGTGGAGATACAATAATGGTTCCAGTTTCAGCTTTAAAGGGTCAGGGAGTAGAAGAACTCTTAGAGATGATTACACTAGTAGCAGAGATGCTAGAGTTAAAAGCAAATCCAAATAGAAGAGCAGTAGGAACAGTAATAGAGGCAGAGCTTCACAAAGGAAAAGGATCGCTAGCGACAGTACTAATACAAAAGGGAACACTTAGAGTATCAGATGCTTTTGTAGCAGGGGCTGCTAGTGGTAAAATAAGAGCAATGCTAGACGAAAAAGGTAAAAAAGTAAAAAAAGCAGGACCGTCAACAGCAGTAGAGATTATGGGTCTTTCAGAAGTTCCAGATGCAGGAGAAATTTTTTATGTAGTAGATGATGAAAAAATAGCAAGAAACATAGCAGAAAAGAGAAAACAAAAATTAAGAGATGAAAGAAATAAATCTAGACAAGTAGTTTCATTAGATGATTTATTTACTCAAATACAATCAGGTCAGATAAAAGACTTGAACATAATCTTAAAAGCAGATGTAAAAGGTTCAATAGAAGCAGTGAGACAATCACTAGAAAAATTAAGCAATGAAGAAGTAAAAGTTAGAATAATCCATGGTGGAGTTGGAGCAATAACAGAAAGTGATATAATGCTTGCAACAGCTTCAAATGCGATAGTAATAGGCTTCAACGTAAGACCTACGATATCAGCTATGAGTGTAGCTAAGACAGAAGAAGTAGATGTTAGAACATATAGAATAATTTATAAAGCAATAGAAGATATACAAGATGCCATAACTGGTATGCTAGAGCCAGAATTTAAAGAAGTTGCAATAGGTAGAGCAGAGATAAGAGCTACATTTAAAGTTCCAAACATCGGATTAATAGCGGGTGTTTACGTAATAGATGGTAAAATTACTAGAAATGCTAACCTAAGATTACTAAGAGATAATATAGTAATACATGAAGGCGAAATAGGATCATTAAAGAGATTCAAAGATGATGTGAAAGAACTTGCAACAGGCTATGAAGGTGGAATAGGCATCAAAAACTTTAATGACGTTAAAGAAGGCGATGTAATAGAGGCTTTTGTAATAGAAGAAATTAAAAGAAAATAATGTTTATAGTAAACACAGTTGAAAGAGGTGAACTTGTATATGAGTTCAAATAGTAGATTAGGAAGAATCTCAGAAGAGATTAAGAAGATAATAAGCACCTTAATTAGAACACAGCTCAAAGACCCTAGAATAGCACCAATGACAAGTATAGTAGAAGTATCAGTAACTAGAGATATGAGATATGCCAAAGTGTATGTGTCAGTCTTTGGGAGTGAAAAAGAGAGAAAGCATACAATAGAAGCACTAAAAAAAGCATCAGGCTTTATGAGAAGAGAAATAGGGAAAAAAATCAAACTTAAATATATACCAGAAATTGAAATACATTTAGATAAATCTATAGAAAATGGTATATACATGAACCAATTAATAGAAAAAGTTAAAAAGCAAGAAAGCAAAAAAAATGATGAAGATGTTTAAAAAACAAGTGGGCCATTTTACAAAAAAGCTTAATGAAGCAGGTAAAATAGGTTTAATATCACATATAAAACCAGACGGAGATAATATAGGATCATTACTTTCGCTAGGGACAGCACTTAAAGAGCTTTATAAAGGCAAAGTAGACATACTAAAAAGTGATGATATACCATCTAAATATGATTTTTTATCAAATTATAGTAGTGTGATTCCTCCAGAGGAGCACAGTCGTTATGATGTAATGATAGTACTTGACTGTGGAGATGAAAAAAGGATAGGGAAATACGAGTATCTATTAGATAACTCTTTTGTAATAAATATAGACCATCATATAAGTAATACAGACTTTGGTGATTTAAACATTGTATTTAGAAAAGCTAGTTCAACAGGAGAGATAGTTTATAAAATATTAAAAGAAATGCAATTTGATATAAATATAGAAATAGCAACATCCATATATGTTGCTATTTCAACAGATACAGGCAGTTTTAAATACGACAATACAACAAAAGAGACACACATGATAGCTGGAGAGCTACTAGGAAAAGGGATAGATTTAAATCAGATAACAAAAAGGGTATATCAAAGCGTAAAACTAGAAGAGGCATTATACTTTATAAACACACTAAAAAATATAGAATTCTATTATGATAATAAACTAGCTATAGTGACAAATGACGATGAATTACAGGTAGTTACAGAAGGAATAGTTGAGTATGCTAGAGATATTGATACAGTTGAAGTAGCTTGTCATATTAAGAAAATAGGAGAAAATAAAGTTAAAGCAAGTCTCAGATCAAAGAGTTTTGTAGATGTGGCAAAAATAGCACAGAAATTTGGTGGTGGAGGCCATATAAGAGCTGCTGGATGTACTATAGAATCCTCAGTAGAAGTAGCAAAACAAAATATAATATCAGAGATGAAAAATGTGCTAGGGTGATAGATATGGATGGAATATTAAATGTTTTTAAACCTACAGGGATGACATCACATGATGTAGTTAGCTTTATAAGAAGAGTAGCTCACCAAAAAAAAGTTGGACATACAGGTACACTTGATCCAAATGCAGTAGGAGTATTACCAATATGTCTAGGGAGAGCTACAAAAGTGGCTCAGTTTTTATCAGACGATAAAAAAAGTTATAGATGTGAAGTTGTATTAGGTAAGCAAACAGATACACAAGATAGATATGGAAAAGTCATAAATATATCAGACAAAACAGTAACCGTAGAAGAATTTGCTGGAGCAATAAACAGTTTTATTGGTCAAATAAAGCAAATTCCACCAATGTATTCAGCATTGAAGAAAGATGGAAAAAAGCTATACGAACTAGCCAGAGAAGGGAAAAGGGTGGATGTACAAGCTAGAGATATATATATTTACAAAATAGAAATAATCCACATAAATAACACAAAGGCTATATTTGATGTAGAATGTTCCAAAGGTACATATGTGAGAACATTATGTAATGATATCGGTGAAAAATTAGGAACATATGGATACATGAACTTTTTGCTACGCTCTAAAGTGGGAGTATTTAAGCACTGCACTGCAAAAACACTAGAAGAAATAGAGCAAATAGCAAATAATGGTGAGCTAGAGTCATTACTAAAACCAATAGATTATGTATTATATACTACTCCAAAGTTATATATTCACGACAAATATTTTACAAATATAATAAATGGGGTAAAAATAAGGATTTACGATAAAAAATATAGTGAAGATATATTATATAGAGTTTATTGTAAAGGAACTTTCATAGGAATAGGTAAAATAAATTTAAAAGATAACATAAGAAAACTAAAAATGCAAAAAGTTTTCATAAAAAGGTGATAGATGTGCAACTTTATGTGAATGACAATACAAAAATAAAAGAAAAAGTAGCTATAGCATTAGGAAACTTTGATGGTCTACATATAGGACATCAAAAACTAATAAATATAATGAAGCAAAAAAGTGAAGAGTTAGGACTAGAAAGCATGGTCTTTACTTTTCTTACCAACACAAAGACAGTCTTAGATAAAGATAACAATATAGAACTATTAATGGATAATACACAAAAAGAAAAAGAACTAAAAAAAATGGGCATAGATTATCTATGTATGATAGACTTTAGCCAAGATATAATGAAGCTATCACCAGAGGAATTTATCAAAAAAATATTGATAGACAGATTCAACGTCAAGCTTATAACAATAGGGTTTAACTATAGATTTGGTTATAAGGGGCAAGGAGATGTTGATACACTAAAAGAAATTGCCAAAAAATATGGCATAGAAGTAATAGTAGTATCACCAGTCAAATGTAAATCAGGGCAAATAATTAGCAGTACTTATATAAGAAAGCTAATAAAAGATGGAAACATAAGTACAGCAAACATACTACTAGGTAGGAATTTTACGTTAAGAGGAAAAGTGCTAAAGGGGAAAACATTAGGCAAAAAGCTAGGTTTTCCAACGGCCAATATAAAAATCAACAAATCTATAATACCAAAACTAGGAGTTTATAAAACAAGAGTATTATATAACTCTAAAGAGTATAACGGTATTACTAATATTGGATTAACTCCTACATTTGATGGAAAAGAATTAGTAGTAGAAACACATTTACTAGGGTTTAATGAAGACATATATGGTAAAGATATAAGTGTAGAGCTTATTGATTTTATAAGACCAGAGAAAAAATTTAAATCAAAAGAAGAACTAATAACTCAAATAAGAAAAGATATAAGCAATTTATCAAATATAATTCATTAACAGGGTTTACATTAATATATGGTTATGATAAAATAAGTTGTAATTTCCTTTTGCTCTGTATTTAGTTACCTCGGCTGATACATGGCTTTAGGAGTATGTAGAATATAGGAGGTATGACATGATTAATAATGAAAAGAAATTAGAAATTATCGACCAGTATAAAACACACGAAGGAGATACTGGTTCACCAGAAGTTCAAGTAGCTTTATTAACTTACAGAATCAATGATTTAAACGAGCATTTAAAAGTGCACAAAAAAGACCATCACTCAAGAAGAGGTCTATTAAAAATGGTAGGTAAGAGAAAAGGCTTCTTAAAATACTTAAAAGCTAAAGACATCGTTAGATATCGTGAATTAATAGCAAGACTTGGATTAAGAAAATAATTTGGAGCGGGGATTACCCGCTCTATTATTATAATGATAGCTTATATTGCATTATAAATACATACATAAATGGATAACATAATAGTGTATGATAGTCTGTATTATTCATATGATTTTGAATAATATACTATATATGTTGACAGTCATAGTATAATATTCAAATTTTTATGATGATACGGACAGAAGGCTAAGCGTATTTAATCCAAGGCTAATTCATAAAATAAGAAATAAGATAACTAAAGGAGGTTATTATGGAAAAGAATTTCGAGTTTTCCATTGGAGGAAGAAAACTTACAGTAACAACAGGAAAAGTTTGTGAACAGGCAAATGGTTCTTGTCTAGTTAGATATGGAGATACTGTTGTTATGGTAAATGCTACAGCATCAAAAGAACCAAGAGATGGAATAGACTTTTTCCCATTAAGCGTAGAATTCCAGGAGAAATTGTATGCAGTAGGTAAAATACCTGGTGGATTTATAAAAAGAGAAGGAAAGCCAAGCGATAAATCAGTATTAACATCGAGACTGATAGACAGACCACTTAGACCATTATTTCCAAAGGGATTTAGAAATGATGTTCAAGTTGTAGCAACAGTATTATCAGTAGATCAAGATTGCTTACCAGACGTAGTAGCGATGGTGGGTTCATCAATAGCGCTAAGCATATCAGATATACCGTTTGATGGGCCAACAGGTGCAGTAAATATAGGATTAATAGATGATGAATTCATACTAAATCCAACAAAAGATCAAACAGAAAAATCAGACCTACATTTAACAGTAGCAGGAACAAAAGATGCAGTAATGATGGTAGAAGCAGGATCAAATGAGATATCAGAGCAAAAGATGCTAGATGCTATATTATATGCACACGAGGAAATCAAAAAAATATGTGACTTTGTAAATACGATAAAAGAAGAAGTAGGAAAAGAAAAGTTAGAAGTTAAACTATTTAAAGTTGACGAGCAAATAGAAAGCGAAATAATAGAGTTTGCATCAGAAAAACTTATAGATGCAATAAAGACAGAAGAAAAGCAAGAGAGAATAGATAATATAGACAAAGTGAAAGAAGAAGTGAAAGAAGTATTTTTAGAGAAATATCCAGATAACAAAATAGATATCAATGAGACACTGAACTCTATGCTTAAAAAAGAAGTTCGTAAAATGATTACAGTAGATAAAATACGACCAGACAATAGAGAGCTTGATGAGATAAGAAAGATAACATGTGAAGTTGGTCTACTTCCAAGAACACATGGCTCTGGGTTATTTACAAGAGGTCAAACACAAGCACTAACAATAGCAACATTAGGAGCACCAGGAGATGTACAGATACTAGATGGACTAAATGACAAAGAAGAAAAGAAAAGATATATGCACCACTACAACTTCCCACCTTATTGTGTAGGAGATGCAAGACCTATGAGAGGACCAGGTAGAAGGGAAATAGGACATGGAGCATTAGCAGAAAGAGCATTAGTTCCAGTATTACCATCAGAAGGTGATTTCCCATATACAATAAGATTAGTATCAGAGGTTCTTAGCTCAAACGGTTCATCATCACAAGCAAGTGTATGTGGTAGTACATTAGCACTATTAGATGCAGGAGTACCAATCAAGGACCCTGTAGCAGGTATAGCAATGGGACTTATAAAGCAAGAAGATAATGTAAGTATACTATCAGATATACAAGGACTTGAAGATTTCCTTGGAGATATGGATTTCAAAGTAGCAGGAACAAAAGATGGAATTACAGCGATCCAAATGGATATAAAGATACACGGAATAGACAAAGCTATACTAACAGAAGCATTAGAAAAAGCCAGAGTAGGTAGATTGTTTATACTAGATAGAATGAACGAAGTAATAAGTACTCCAAGAGAAGAATTATCAGAATATGCTCCAAGAATATTTACAATGGAAATTAACCCAGAAAAGATTAGAGAGGTTATAGGAGCAGGAGGAAAAACAATAAACAAGATAATAGACGAAACAGGAGTAAAAATCGACATAGAAGATGATGGAAAAGTTACAATATCTACAAACGATGCAGCAGGTGGTAAAAGAGCAGTAGAGTTAATAGAGAACATAGTAAAAGATATAGAAATAGGCGAGGTTTATCTAGCTAAAGTTGTTAGAATAACAACATTTGGGGCTTTCTGTGAATTACAACCAGGTAAAGAAGGATTGATTCACATTTCAAATATAGCAAAAGAGAGAATCAAAAAAGTAGAAGATGTGCTTAGCGTAGGAGATGAAGTATTAGTAAAAGTAACACAAATAGATAATCAAGGTAGAATAAATCTTTCAAGAAAAGATGCATTACCAAAAGAAGAAGATAAAAAGGCATAAACCCTCAAGGTTTACGCTTTTTTTATAAATAACTATAAATAAGAGACGTCAATGTTTTAGTTTTATTTCATTAATCGTTTATAGACTCTAAAATACATCAAATAAATTTACAGTATTTGAAGAGAAAAAATATTATTAATTTTAATGACAATCAGATGTTTTTTCTTGGTTGTTATTTTAAGTTCCATAATTTATGAGTTTGGATAAGTTAAGATATTCAGGTTGAAAAGACCTGAATATTTCTATATAAATATGTTTTTTCTTAGTAAGTATATCTGTATTCTTTAAAACAATCAATGAATATTAAAGCCACAAGATTCAAGTAAATCAAAACTGTGGATTGAAAAATATATAAGGTGAGTATATAATTATTTTAGAAAGTTTTGGATTAAACAAACTCTAATAGTTGCAATTATAGGTATAGTATATAAGACTAGATATAGAGGATATTTTTACTACAATATATGAGAGATTAATAAATAAAGGAGGCAAAACATTGAGCACTAAAAAATCTATAATGATAATAGTGTCAATAATAACCATGCTTGTAGGTATTAAATACATAGATAACATATATGAAACAAAAGATACTATAGTTATAGATAAAAAATTACATAAAACAGTACAAGATTATCTAGATAATAAAATACGTAAACCATTAGATGGAGGAAAAGTGTTAACCGCATATACTATCTATGGTGCAAAAGGCAATGAAATTTATCTGTCAGCTGTATTTAAAGAATTTTATAAATTAAGTGACGAAATAAAAGAAACACATGGATTAATGACAGAGTTAGTATTAATAGGAGAGAAAACAAATAACGGAGTAGTTATAACAAATTATAGAATGCCTCCTGATGGAATAGGTTATGGGAAGGCATTAGCTAGATGGTTTTCAAAAGAAGCATATGAAAAATACCAACAAGAAGATAGTGTGGATAGTAAAAGAAGAGAAAAAGAATTAGACAAAAGGGCAACTAAATGGTTTAAATTTTCACAATAGACGTGGATTTATAGCAATAACACTAGGAGGATAAATGATGATAGATATATACAATAAAGTTAGTAAAAAAATAGAGTTAATAGACTTTGATGAACTGTGGAAAGGGTTTGAAAAGACTGATTTTGCACTTTATGATGATAAAATAGTTGTAATGAAAGATAAAGAAATTCCAGTAGACGATAGGTTCATTGGTAATACAGCGATTGAATATGAAGAGGAGTTATTAGCAATATGGAAAATTCACGATAAAGAAGAAGTAGATATTGATAGGATGGCGTCCCTTATAGTACATGAAATGTTCCATGCTTTTCAATATAGTAGTAAACTAAAAATAACAGTAAATGATTTTGATAAATTAAAATATCCATTAAACAAAGATAACTATAGATTACTTTATGAAGAAAGAAGATATTTAGTTAATGCATTTAAAACTGATAATATAGAAGAAAAGAGACACTATTTAAAAAAGTACATAGATATTAGAAATAGCAGAAAAAAGATAATTAAAGGTATTTTTAATTATGAAATACAGATGGAAACTTTAGAGGGACAGGCTACCGCAGTGGAATTAAAGACATTAAAACTGCTGTCTAGACAAAAATACGAAAAAGAAGTAAGTTACATTTGTGAATTATTAAGCTGTATAAATGAAAAACTATTTGATATAAGGAGAGCATCGTATTTAACAGGGGCATTGTTAATATTAATTGCAGAGGAGTTAGGTATAAAAATAGAACAAGATTTAAGTAAGAGTGTATATCTATATAATGACATTAGTAAATTTGATTACAATATAGAAAAAGGAATAAAACTTGATACGGGGTTTGATGAAGCTGAATTTAAAAAAGAGTATGATAACTATGTAAATGAAATTAAAAATAAGATAGACTCCATACTAAATCAAGATAACGCTAAAACAATAACAGGTAAATTTAAAATAGTACTTTATGATCCTATGAATATGGCTAGGTATAATAAATATATATATCATAGTTTAGTAGCAGTAAAAGAAGGAAAAGAAGTAACAACAATAAAGAAGCCATGTGTGACAATAATCTCAGATAAAGATGATTATAGAAACTGTGAGAATATTATTATGGGAGAATAATAGTTTTATGTATCTTGAGCTTCTGAGAGATAAACTAAAACAATTTGCTAAACAAACCATAAATTATAAAATTTGGTAGATTTAGAAGTGTAAAGATACTTAACTCATTGGTGATGGGGAAATCAAAGATAATCTAAAACCAACAAAGAAGCATATCCGTTTTTTGGAGAAGCGACTTTAGAGGACTTGTTTCTACAAAGCTTCTACATAATATAAAGGAACAAGTTCTATATAGAGTCCGTAAGAAATTAGGATATGATAGTACCAATAGGTAGTGAACTTTCTTGAACTATATATTTTTATCTTACAAAGCATTACCTCAAAAGAGATATTAATCAATTACCTAGAAGCTGAGATTGTTTATCGACAGCGACATTGAAAGCTGTGATTTAACATTAGTATAATAAATCACAGATTACTCCGAGCAAGAAAAACAATCAAAAAGCTTAACCAATAAATTAATGAATAACCACAAGTATCCCGCAAAGCATTACTAAAAAAGAGCTACCAAAAAGTAACTAATAAGCAAGGGGGCGATACATATGACTAAAACGATAACACAATCAACATTTACAGAAAAACATGCAAAAACAGTATGCACATGGAAATACGATAAAGAATTTTCAGTATATGATCTGCCTAATTGGAATATATCAGTAAATAAAAATTTTGGATTGACAAAAGAAGAAATAAGAAAAGAACAATTTCTCGCATTTGAGGCTAGTAATGAACTAATTGCCTTTGGTAGAATTGTACGAAAGAATGGCAAGGTATCTATAGGAATAGGGATAAAGCCAAATTTCTGTGGACAAGGCTTAGGAAAAACTATAATGAAATCAATACTAAAAGAGGCGGAAAAACGATATCCTGATGATGTTATAAGTTTAGAAGTAAGAGCTTTTAATAAAAGAGCTACAAAATGCTATACTGGTGTAGGTTTCAAGGTAAAAAAAGAATACACAAAAAATAACTTTAATGGAGAAAAAGATCAATTTATTTATATGGAATGGGAGAGAATACATGAATAAGACAGAGACTATGAATACAGTCAAAGAAATACTAGCTAAAAAAGGTGGATATAACAAAGAAGTATTTGATGAAGACAAAAACATATTCATAAAATCATCCAAAACATTTTTTAATATTGTATCGTTTGGTAAGAATGCAGTATTCATATTAGATAAGAGTATATATAATTGGGCGATTAAGCAATTTGTAAATATAGAAGCTAAAAGAGTAATGGATGGAGAAAATCTACATATCATAGAATCTAAGCTAAGAGAATATAATAAAAAACTAGCAGGAGAACACTTAAGATATTTATTTGCAAATAATGAGGAAACTAATGTATTTAAACCAACTGGTTTTAAATATAAGCTATTCAAGAAAGAAGATATGAAAAATTTATACGAAAACAAAGGCTTTGAAAATGCACTAAATTACAAAAACGATGTGATAGCATTGGGTGCATTTATAGAAAATAAACTAGTGGCATTAGCTGGAGCAGATGATTACTATGATGATTTATGGCAAATTGGAATAGATACATTGCCTTCATATAGAAAACAAGGGGTAGCAACATACCTAGTTAGAAGCTTAGCAAAAGAAATACATAGCCTCGGTAAAATACCGTATTATACAACATGGAGTGCAAATATTCCATCTATGAAAATAGCACTAAAAACTGGATTTACTCCTACATGGATAGAGTACTTTGCAGTTGACACAGATAAGAGATAGTATAAGGAGTTAAGTATGGTATGAAGTTAGTAGGAGATTAAAGAGTTCATAGAACAAAGAAATACTACATGTGAAATTAGACGATAAATATAACAAAAAATATGTTATATTTTTAATGATACAAGATGATATAGCACGGAATACAAAAGAATAGAATTTATAAATTGGTATGACAAATCATAGGAGAATGGTGATTTGTACTTCCTAAATTATATATAAAGATATTAACGTTAAATAAGCAAATACAAGGAATAGCTTCATTGTATTTGCTTTATTTTTTATTCGAGAATATTTAGGCATAGCTATAATAGGTAATTGTACCTAAAGAGGAAAAATATAATGAAATTTGTTGAAATTAGTACTATAATATAATAATGTGACGATAGGTGTATCACTTTGCATCACTAAACTATACATAAAAGGAGTGTTAAAATTGAAGGGGATTAAAAATTCTATCGCTAGTAAACTAGCAATGCAGGTTATTTTAGTCACAATTATTATATTTTCAATTGTAGTGGCATGGATGTACTACACTACAAAAGAAAATACAGAAGCACAGGTATTTAAAGAAATTGATATGCAGACGGCTTTAATCGAAAAAGATATTAGTGAGACATTCATTATTGCTAAGCAAATAGCTAAACAAGCAGCATTAGATAAAGATGTAAAACAATATCTAAAAGAAGTAAACGTACGTGAAGATATCACATCACATCCACTTTACCACAAAATGATGGATACATTAGCAGATTATAAGAACACATTTGATAGAGTAAAGTATATATTCATATCTAATGACCGTGCCAATTTTGGAGTGGATACTGACAAAGAGGTTTCAAAGGTTGGCTATGATCCAAAAAAGAGACCTTGGTATAAAGTAGCCACTGAAGCAAAAGGAGTTGCGTTTACATCACCATATCAAGGGTCAAATACAGACGAAATTTTCGTATCTGCAATAACTGCATTAAGAGATAACACAAATAAAGCATATGGCTTTTTATCAGTAGATATATCCTTAGATACCATACCAGAGATCATGAAAGATAATTTGATAGGTAAAAAAGGGAAGAACTTTTTAATAAGTAAGCAGGGAGTAGTAGTATATGCTCAAGATAAAAAGTTAGTTGATGATAAAACAAATATAAAAGATATAGAATCACTTTCTTTTGTAGGTGAAAAGGTTTTAAAAGGAGAAAACGGAATTAAAGATGTTAACTATCAAGATCAAGATTATATAGTAGCTTATGTTCCTCTTAAAATAAATGGCTGGGGTATAATACAGCTTATAGATAAAAAAGAAATATACAGTGATTTGAAAAAATTTACAACTTACATACTTATAGCATTTGCTATCGGTACTATCTTGATTTCAACAATTGTGTACTTAAGAGTAAGAAGCATAATGAAACCGATCTCGAAAGCAACAAAATTTGCTGAGTTATTGGGAGAAGGAGATTTCACACAAGAAGTTTCAAAAGAAAATCTAAAAAGGCATGATGAAATAGGGAATCTTTCAGTAGCATTCAATGCTATGAACCAAAACTTTAACAAACTCATAGGTTCGGTTATAGAATCAGCGCATGATGTTTCGTCCTCTAGCGAAGAGCTTACAGCTACAATCGAACACGTTGCAACAGTATCTAAAGAAGTTGCAACAACGATAGATGAGATATCAAAAAGAGCATCAGAGCAAGCAGAAAACACAGATAGTGGAGCAAAGAAAACATATGCTTTAGGAGAGGTAATAGAATCCAACTATCAGCAGATAGAATCACTGAATGGTGCATCAAATACAATGGTTAACAAAATCGACGAAGGACTTGAGATTGTAAATGAATTAACCAGGAAAACAGAAGAATCAAACAAAGCATCTCAAGAAATTTTTAAAGTAGTACAGATGACAGATGAAAGCACATCAAAGATAGGCAAAGCAAGTAATATGATAGCCTCAATAGCAGAGCAGACAAATTTATTAGCATTAAATGCAGCAATTGAGGCTGCAAGAGCAGGAGAAGCTGGCCGAGGATTTGCAGTAGTAGCTGAGGAAATAAGAACGCTAGCTGAACAATCAACAAAATCAACAAAAGAAATAGACGATATAGTAAGAGAGCTTATCGATTCATCAAGTTTAGCAGTAAAAACAATAAGCGAGGTAAAAGCTATCATCAATGAACAAGTACAAAGTGTTAACGATACAGAGCAAAAATATCAAGAAATATTTGCAGCTATACAAATAGCGGTTAAAGCAATAGAAAGCCTCAATGTATCAAGTAAAGATATGGAGATAAAAAAATCTGAGATACTAGAAACTATACAAAATCTATCAGCTATAGCACAGGAAAATGCAGCTGCTTCACAGCAAGCATCAGCATCAGTAGAAGAACAAACAGGTTCAATGGTTCAAATAGTAGATGCAAGTGATGGCTTATCAAACCTAGCAGAGAACTTATCTTCATTGGTTAGTAAGTTTAAAATCAAAAACAAAAAACATAACGAGAACAGGATTTAAGACGTGTTAGAGTAAAGGAGTTGTAGGAAAGATAATAGATAAATTAAAACATTATCTAAAAAAGTTAATATCAACGAAATAGAGAATAGATTAAATATATATTTAAAACGCATAAAATAGTCTTCCAATAATTTGGAGGGCTATTTTTATATTTACAGAAGATTAATAAAGATGACTAGATTCTAAGATTAAATAAGGATAAGGTTTGGAAATGTGATATTTATTTGATATTCACATGGAAAATGGAGTAATTAATATCACTCACTATACAAGTAGTTTTGTAGGAGAGGTTAAATAATATATATTTGAATAGTCTATATAATCAACTGAAGAGTTTTAATTATATATTTTATATACTTTAATTGAAGAATATTGTTGGGAGGTATTCATTTGTGTTAAGGGCTGGTGTTCGTGTCAGCCCTTAGCAATTCCTCAATCTAAGCAGTCCATGCATTAGCTTCTTATTCAGGGCATTGAGCATCTCTTTCTAAGGTTTAGAAACGTTTCAAATCCAGAAACGTTATGTGAAAAACTAATATAGTTCAGAATGCATTTTTAGTGAAGAATTAAATATAGTTTAGAGTATTTAAAATTGCTATTAATATAGTAAAGAGTATTTAAATATAATAGAAAAAGATGTATTTATGGAGGCACTAAGGACTTTTACATAGGAAAGAGATAATAGCAATAGACAGTAGTAAATTTAGGGCAAACGACTCAAAATATTATGAAGAAGTTGCTCAGAAATATGTAGAACTACTAGATGAAAAATGTTAAACCAATAAAAGGTATAATCTTAAAGTGTGTATCTTCTTTTAAGGTAAATTGCTAGCAGACTAAAGGGTAGGTGCTGTAACCATCAGAAACAAAAGCAAGAAGATTATTAGGTAGGATTTAATTTCAAATAGGTAGTGGAAGATTTACACTATGATAAAAGGAGGGGGTGTATATGCGAATACTAAGATTTGTTTTTATAGTATCTGTACTCTTGATATTGTGTATGCTGATAGCGGCTTGCAATGAAGAAAACGAAGAAAATAAATACACAGATGAAGAATTCAATGAGATGACTGCAATGGAGTTGTATAATGTGTTTCTTGAAAATGGGTTAAAGGTAGATAAAGATTTACTAAAAGCCTTAACAAAGTATCAATTAGCGAAATTTTTTAAATCTGATTTTGATTTGTTGGTGAAGGGAATGTCATCACGCAGTCATAATGGATATATGAAGATGGCTAAGGACACAAAAACAATCTATGAAAAGATAAAGAAGTAATCGTCCTGGCACATATGTTGTAATTCTGACTATTTAGAAAATAACCTAGAAATTTAAGAGACTACGGTATATTAATTGCAGAAATTATCATGTAGATTTTCGTAAGAAAGTAAAATTTCTTGAATTGCATTAACAAGTGTTGAAATTTGAGAGTGTAGGAGGAAAGTAATATGTTAAAACAAAGTAAAAAATGGTCATCAATATTTTTGGTTGTATTGTTAGGGATAATGTCCTTAATGATGTCACTAGCAGTTTATGCACAAGAGCAATTACCCATTTCTGAAGAAGTAATTTTAAATATGGAAAGTAGTGAATTATTAGATACTTTGCTAGACAGAGGGTTAGTATTACCTAGTGATTATGATAATAGCAGAGATTTAGCAGAGCACTTTGTATACAAATACACATCTATGATTATAAATGGAAAAATAAATCCATGTATACAAGTGTTCAACGCTGAACAATCAAATCAAATGCTCAATAATTTAGCTATCACGCTTGATAGTATGAGTGTATTTAAATTGGAGAGAGAGCCTTATTTCTCAAGATACACTTTAAAACATAGCACCCCGATTGGGCCGTGGGACATGAAATATAAAGAATATAATTGCTATGCATATTCACTCGGTAAAACATCAGGATTGCAACCAGGTGAAATTTCTAACACGTATTTCAGCATATTGATGCCTATTTCAAAAATGGCAGATGTTGTTTTAAAAGATTTAGATTCATTGGGGTATAATGGGTATAAAACTACTACAAAACCGACAAGTCTTCCTGATAAATGGTTTAAAGTTATATGTATGAGAAAAGATACCGGTAATGAAGATTTCCATTTTATGAAAACAAATGGTTCGCTTAATTCTTGGGCACATAAACCTGGTTGTACACTACCATTGAGCTGGAATTACTCCTCACCTGGATATACGATTTGGAGTAATGAGCATGCTTATGATGTAAATACAACATATCCACCTACAGTAACCTATGAAAGCGATATATATTACATTATTTACAAAGGGAAGAATGATCCAGGAGTTCAGCCACGTTAAGTAAATTAAAATTGAGAAATCATTACCTGGTTAAAATATATATTTGAAAACACAATCATAGGGCTTGACAATTATAATTTTAGTCAATATACTAATATAGTAAAATAATATTGAAATAAAGGAGAAAAAGATGAGGAATTTGTTCTTAGTTAAATAGTAACAATTTAATATTAATGTCTAAATGAAAGTCAAAGTATTAATAAACACAGGAGGAATATGTCCTTTTGTAGATGGTAGATTTTAGACATATTAATAAACTAAGAACATTACTTAAACTTTAATATAAACTTTTAGATATCTGCATGGATATATATTTCGTATCTATTTTTATATATGAGATGTATATTTTGGATGGTATCAAATAATTTTGAGGTAAAGGCTGTAAGTGAACTAATGTTCATTTGCAGTTTTTTTTATTTTAATATAGAAAGGTGCGAGGTGATAATTATGTCAGTATTGATGCGCTGTGTTGGTATAAGAAAGAATTTTGGACAGCAACAAGTCTTAAAAAATGTTAATATGGAAGTAAAAGCAGGGGAGAAAATAGGGCTAGTAGGAAATAATGGAGAAGGTAAGACAACACTTGCAAATATTATATTCGGAAAAGAAAATAAAGATGGAGGAAATATAGTATGGAGCAATGAAAAAGCCAAAATAGGATATCTATTACAGTCAACTTTTTATACTGTTAACACTATTAATGATATGTTTGCAAATAACAAAGACTGCATAAAAGCGTTTCTAAAGGCATCAAGTCAGTTAGGTATACAGAAAGTGAAAGATTGGGACAAGGAAAAATTTAAAGGATTGAGTGGAGGTGAAAAAACAAAGTTAGCGCTGGCAAATATATGGTCAGATAAGCCCCATTTACTAATACTCGACGAACCAACAAACCATTTAGATTTTAAAGGAATCCAGTGGCTGATAGATGAGATTAGAGAATATAAAGGGACAATTATAATTATTTCACATGATAGATATTTTCTTGATGAAACAGTAGATAGAGTTATAGAACTACAAGAAGGTGTGAGCACAAGCTATAAAGGCAATTACACTTGTTATAAAAAAGAAAAGCAACATAGATACGAAAGTCAATTAAATGCTTATATAGTGCAAGAAAAGTATAAGCAAAAAATCACACAAGATATAAATAGATTAAAAACTTGGTCAGATAAATCACATAATGGGGCAGTAAAAAAAGCAGTTAAAGCTGGTAGAAAAAAGGGAGGAAAAGAACACTATAGAGTAAAAGCAAAGAAAAAAGATAAGCAAGTAAAATCAAAACTAAAACGGCTAGAAAAGATTGAAATAGAAGGAGTAAAAAAGCCTATATCAGAAAAAGAAATCAACTTTGCATTTAATGATCCGAGCAAAAAAGGAAAAAGAGTGTTAGAAGCATCAAATATTACTAAGATATATGGAGACAAAATATTATTTAAAGATAGTTCTTTCTATATACAGAGAGGTGATAGAATAGGGTTATTTGGGGAAAACGGATGTGGCAAGACTACGCTGATAAAAGCTATAATGGGAGAAAAAAACATAGATAAAGGAGATTTGTTTGTAAGTCCTTCAGCTAACGTGTCCTATATGAGTCAGGATGTACTTGATTTAGATAAAGAGAGCTGTGTTATAGATTTGTTTGATATCACCACAAGAGAAAAACGTAGTGAAACACAGATTTTACTAGCTAATTTAGGACTTGATGAATCTATAATAAAAAAACAGATAAAAAAGCTAAGTCTTGGAGAGCGAACTAGGGTAAAAATAGCACAGCTAATACTAAACAACAACAACATACTAATTTTAGATGAACCTTCTAATCATCTAGATTTATACAGCAGAGAAAAATTAGAAGAGACACTAGAAAAGTATACAGGAACTATTTTATTAGCATCACATGATAGGTATATGTTAGAAAGAATTTGCGACAAATTACTAGTCTTTGAAAATGAAAAAATAAAAAGAGTAGAATATGGGTTTAAAGAGTACATGGAGAAAATTAAAAAAGATGATACCAAGAAAAATGAAGCAAACCAGAAACTTGTCATACAAAATAGGATTGCATATATATTGGGAGAACTAAGCAAATACACTAAAGAAGACCCCGAGTATCATAAACTAGATGCAGAATTTCTAGAGTTAACAAGACAGCTGAGAAAGTAGGAGCAAGTTGATAAATTGCATACCTACTATTAAAACCTCTATATTATATATAAAATAAATAAATGAATGAGATTTTTTAATAAAGAATGGTTAGAGTAATAAGTATATTACAATACGCACAAAAAATCACTCAGATAAGAGGCAAAGTAATATTACATGGTATTACACAATAAAAAGCATAAATTTATAGCTGTTATAAAATCATAACAGGTACTATTTAT
Source organism: Clostridiaceae bacterium M8S5 (assembly GCA_029227815.1). Taxonomy (GTDB): domain Bacteria; phylum Bacillota; class Clostridia; order Tissierellales; family MCWD3; genus Abyssisolibacter. The sequence continues at coordinate 1,871,990 of CP118523.1, forward strand.
GCTTTATTGTAATAATTCTAAGTTATTAATAGCTTCTTAGATTCATCGTTTATTACTAAAAATAACTCTCTAGTTAATTTTCACTATAACACTTTGGTATGTTTTACTGAAAGTTTTTACTTAGTAAATTAATAGTATAAATATTCTAAGGATTTATCTATATTTATAAACTAAAATAGGGTTTGTTTTTTATTTATGCTATTCTTGTGATTGATGCAACTAGTGACGTTCCTCCTGCATTTACTAGTCCACTTATTATTTGTGTAGAACTAATAAATTTTAGTTTATCCCCTTTGTTTAATGCTACAATTGCTGTTTGGGTTGTATTACCAACATCTGTTATATCATTTAAACTGTTTCCTGAACTTAATATTATAATGCCATCTCTGACTAAAGATATTGATAATCCTACAAAGTCATTCATTCCAAGACTTGATTCAAGAAATACATTAGCTCTGAAACTTACTAAATACAATCCTGATGACATTATCGTAAATATATTAGAATCAAATCCTATATTAGATTGTAATGTCATATCAGTAAATTCAAGTGTCTGCCCTTGCATTATTCCATCCACATTCAGATTATTATTTACTGATATAAACGTATTATAATCATTCATACATCTATTACACATATCTCCTAACGACAATCTTACAATAGCTAGTTGGGCACTAACATTCTGTTCAGAAGCTAATCTAACTGCTCCTGCACTACGGTTAACTAATCTAATTTTATCTCCAGCTGTTATTCCAACCAATTCACTAGTACTCAAAGTAAACCTACCTGACTGAGAAGAATCCAAATTCAATCCTGCCGATGCTATATTAGTGCCTTGTTGATTTTCTGTTGTTATCGCTATAAAAGAAAAATTAACATCTTTAAAAATATTTACCCACCAAGATATAATATATATTCCACTTTCACTAAAAGTAATAGTATCAGCGTCTTTCTGATATGTTATATCTGATGTGATTTGATCAATTGTATCAAAAGATACAGCATCTCCATTATTAAGAGTCGATTCATTGTTAGCTGTCATACTGATATAACTACTCATCATAGAAGATTTCTGTGGTTTTATCTCGTTTATTTTATTATTTTCTTGTTTAATCAACATGATCCCTCCTGTCCAACCTTAAAAGCTATAAAAGTAGCACTAACTCCAGTATTAATTGTATATAATGTCCTTGCATTCCCACTATCATTAATAAACTCTAACGCTTGACCTGCTTTAATAGCAATTATCATATTACCATCGATTGGTACTTCGATATTCTGGCTTGCAGATATCGCTACTACTGCTTGTGTTTGTTTGTCTACTAAAGATACAATATTATTATCTTCAGCGAAGTTCATCCACCAATACAAGTAATAGACACCTTCTGTATTAAATGTAATACTACCATCATCATTTAATACAATATCATCAGAAGCGGAATTAATTTCATCTAAGCTAATAACTGAGTTGTTATTAACTGCATAACTACTTAAGCTGGTAACCATAATATGACTCAAACTATCGTGGAGCTGTTTTACTTCATTTTTAGAGTTATTTATGCTTATACTTTTACTCTTTATACCTAAACCTTTTTCCATATACAACACTCCTAAAAAATACAGTTATAAAGATAACTATATACTTTTGTTCTACTCTTAATTTCAATAAGTAATCTCTGATTATACTTGGTATATTATAATATATGTCCATTTTTTATTTATAGTGCCAAGTTCCAATTATGCATTATACAATCATATAAACATAGAATATCAGTTGCTGAAATAAAATTAAAAATTAAAAAAGATGATACCAAGAAAAATGAAGCTGACCAGAAACTTGTTATACAAAATAGGATTGCATAGATATTATGTGAATTAAGCAAATACACTAAAGAAGACCCCGAGTATCATAAATTAGATGCTAAACTTATAGTGTTAACAAGACAGTCTAGAAAATAGAGTGTGTAAGTGTAAAATAATATTCTATAAAAAGAAGGTTTTTATATGGAATAAATCATGATAATATATATATTAGGTAAAGAGAGAAGGTGATATTATAAAAAAAACCAAGATAGCATTTTTTATAATTATTACAATAATAATTATCTATACAACATATTTATATAGAAGTATTAAAATATCAGAAATAATAGGATATAACAATGACGAGTTCAAATGCAATAATTTAGAGGTGAAGATATTAACAGTTGGTAACGGTGTTCTAACAGATAAGATAGTAACAATAAACAACAGTAAACATATAGATAAAATACTTAAAAAACTAGCAGTTTATAAAGTCAGAAAACCTATGCAAAACAGCTATAGCTGGGCAAATAACAAGCAGTACAACTTAAAGTTTAAATCAGTAGACAACAATAATGACCTAATGATAAAAATCGTGACAGAAAAGTATATAGGAATAAGCATAGGGACAAATGCTATGAAGATGTATGAAATAAAAGGAGAAGGAATAGATAGAGGGTTTTTAGAAGGTATATTTGCTAGAAAATGATATTAGTTAAAACAGCACCATCACATAATAGGAGGGTGAAGATGGATAACAAAAATTACTATAACAACTATGAGGAAAGATATAGAATTTTACATCAAGCTGGTATAGAAAGTTGGGGACAATCAGCAGAAGATGAAGACTTGATTTTTACGTTAACAAAATGGGTTGAAAAATATAACTTGGTAGGTAAAAAAGTTATCGAATTTGCTTGCGGTGAAGGTGCTTGCGGATTAATTTTATCGAAGCTAGGATGTATATATCATGGCGTTGATATTGCACCATCAGCTATAGAAACAACACAACAACTGTTAGCAAATTATCCAAATGCAAGAGTTACGCTTCTAGATATGGTCAAAGAAACTTTAGAAGACAAGTATGATGCAGCCTTGGATGTATGTGGGTTACATATGCTAATAACAGACTCAGATAGAGCTAAATATTTAACTAATGTATTCTCATCGTTGAAGGACAATTCACCTATGCTGTTTTATAATGAAAGCTATAGAGATAATGCATATATGGGTACAGTTAAAAGCATACATGATTGGTATGAAGTAATGAATATTGATAAATCGCCAAAACAAAGAGTGATAAAAATAGAAGAAAAAGATATAGAAATAGCTATCCCTATCTTACAAGCAAGACCAAAAAATAAAGAGTTATATATAAAAGAAATGGTTGGGGTTGGTTTTATAGTTGATGAAGTTATAATAAACACCTATCAAGATGTGCAAACTTCAGCCAATATTTATGTTCATAAACCAAATATTTAATTATAATATAACGTAAAAAACTAAGAATAATATTAAGCTAGTAATAGAAAAAAGGTAAAGTCTATAATGACATTGTCTTTTTTTAGTTGTGTTGTTTCAATCAAAAGTTAAGACTTTCTTAAGAAAAACAACACCAAAAAATTAAGGATATTATCATAGTATATAAAGGGTAGAAAAATAATTGGATAGAAAGAAGGAGATAGTTTGAAAAAAGTTACAAAAATAGCTACGGTAGTATTTCTAATACTCATATGCACTATAATAGTATTTAGCAAAGTAGAAAACAAAGAATCTGATTTGCATGGATTTAGAGTAGTATCAGATGAAAAAGTTGAAGAATTAAATGGTAGAGGTATACTATACGAGCATATAAAATCAAAAGGCAAAGTGCTATATATTAAGAATGAAGACAAAAACAGATCCTTTTCTATTAATATCAAAACAATGCCGAAAAACAACAGAGGGACAAATCATGTAATAGAGCATTGCATAGCGCAGGGAGGATCAGAGCATTACCCAGTGAAAAGCTCCATAGATAAAGCAAAAAACAATTCCATGTGCGAATCACTCATGATATACACAAAACAAGATCGTGTAACTTATTGTGCAAGTAGTTATGTAGAAAATGATATATACAATATGATGGATGTAACACTTGATGCGGTTTTCTTTTCTAATCTTGTTAAAGATCCAAATATATTAAAAACACAAAGAGGATTATTTTGCTTAGATGATATTGATGAAGAGATAGTGTTTAGAGGGAATGTATATAGCGAAATGAAAGGGATGCAAGACTCAGAATTACAGCTACAAAAAGCAATAACAAAATCACTTTTCTCAAAAACAGATTATAGATGGGATGTAGGTGGAATACCAAAAGATATCATGAAACTTACAAAAGAAGAAGTCATAAAGACTTACGAAAAGCAGTATGTACCATCTAATTGCTACATAATTGTATATGGAAAAGTTGATATAGAAAAAGTTCTAACAAACTTAAATAAATATTTTAGTCATAGAAAATTTGAACAAGTAAACAATGAAAACGTGCTGATTCAAAGACAAACATCAAATAAAGAAGTTGAGTATATAGAAGACTATGGAGTTGCAGAGGATAAAGATACTACAAATAAAACGTACATTACATATAACTATGTGGTAGGTGATATAAAAGATAAAGAGGGCATATTTGTAGCTAACATAATCAATAGATTGTTAAAAGATGATATTGACCAGTTGAAAAAACAAATACAATCACAAAAGCTAGGAAAAGATGTATATTCTGAGTTAACAATGGAAGGTATTCAGCCAATATATACAATAAAAGTATTAGATTCAGACATTAAGAACAAATTAAAGATTCAAGAACTTATAGATGATTTGTTTACAAAGAGATACCAAAACGGATTTGCCATAGAGCAGATAGATAATTTACTCAGTAAATGCAAAAGAATTGAAGAAAGAAGATGCTTAAATACAGTAAGTCATTATAGAATCAATCAAGACATATGTAGAGGTTGGATGCATGGAGAAAATATATTTGATTATATAAGAAATGAAGACACTATAGAATCAATAGAAAACAATGTAGAGAAAGGATGTTTTAAAGAGTTTATAAAGCGAGAATTCATAGATAACAAACACCGATCCATAGTAGTGCTCAACCCAGTAAAAGGATTAGCAGAACTAAAAGCAAGAAAAACCAAAGAATATCTAAAGAACTATAAAGTAAAGCTATCAAAAAATGAGCTAGAAAAATTAGTAGAGAACACAAAAGCACTAAATGCATGGATAGATAAGTCAAGTTCTAAAAATGATGAGAATAAAATTCCAAAGTTAACCTTAGAAGATATAAAAATAGAGATGGATAATATTCCAACACAGATGGATAAATTGCATGGAGTATCTACTATTTATCATCCTATGAACATAGATGGGTTCTCTCAAATATCATTGTATTTTGATACAGATAATGTAGTTGAAGATGAATTATGCTATGTCAAACTATTATGTGATGTACTTGGAAAACTAGAGACTATAAAAAATAACAAAGAACAAATATCAGAAAAAAGAAAAAAGTATCCATTTGTGATTATGCCAGAATTCCATGATAAATCAGAGTCAAATATAAAAGGACTAAAAATTAGTATGAGTATGAAAATGGACAAAGGTAAATGTAAAGATATACTTAATTTCAAAGAAGAAATAATAAATAGTACTCTGTTTAAAGATAAAGAAAGTATTAAAAACATACTCGTTAGTATTCAATCTGATTATAAAACATTTATAAAAGAATATGATTATGGAAAATATGTAGCTAGTAATAGTGTCAAATGTCAAGGAGAAAAGTATTCTAAGATTTGGGGAGATAAGTATAGAGTTTTTATTAATAACTTACTTGCTAATTACGATAATCAATTTGATAATATAGAGCGTAACCTCAAAGAAGTAAACCGTAAAGTATTTAATACTAACAATATGACTATAAGCTTCACAGGGAGCAATCAAGGGTATGAAGAATTTAAAAGTAATATAGGGGATTTAATAAGTAAGATCAACAATAAAAAAGAGGCAAAATCAGAGTCTATAAAAAATAAGAAAAATAGAAAAGCCACTATAATGCCTATAGATACATCATATGTAGTAGTGGGTGGCAACTTTATAGAAGAAGGATATAAATATGATCCCAAAATGAAAGTACTTGAAAATATCATCAATAATGAATATATAAAACAATTACGTATTAAAGGATACGCTTACGATGCAAACATAAACATTTCAGAAGATGGAGATATCACAATTTCAGTTGATAGATGTGATGATATAAAAAAAACACTAGAAATTATAGACAGCGTAGTGAAGTTTATAGAGAATTTTACACTAGCAAAAGATCAAATGCACAATCATATAGTTAGTACTATACCTAAGATACTGAAAAGAGATGAATTCGATTCATATATATTCAGATATAAAGCCTATGACAAAATGCTTTTTGCAAAACAGTCTATAGACAAAAGAATACAACAATGTAATCAAATCAAAACTACAAAAGATAAAGATATAAAAAAATATGCTAAAATGTTAAAAGCAATACTAGATCAGAATAACTATTGCATAACTGGGGGAAAAGATATAATCTTAAAAAACAAAGGATTGTTTGATGAAATAGAGTATTTTAAATAAAATATAAACAAAAAGGTGAATTTTAATATTTCACCTTTTTATGTTTTTGCATAAAAAATTTACCAAATACATTGACTTTTTGTAGCTACTAATATATATTTATTATAGTGGCGACAATAAAGTGAGGTGATTATTCAGTGCCTAAGAAAATGGGTAGACCACTTTCTGCAAATCCTAAAGATACAATGATACGTTTTCGTGCAGATAAGTCAACAGTAGACAAGCTAGATGAATGTGCAAAGGCGTTAGGGACTAGTCGTTCTGATGTAATAAGAAAAGGGATAGATAAAGTTGCAGAAGGAATTAAGGGTAAATAAAAAGAAGTAGCGTCACCCTAATAACAGACACTACTTCTTCCAACGCCCTCTACATAAGCAGAGGTAAATATATTATACACCTGTTTATTATGAAAATCAATTATATTACCAATATTTTTTATCGGAGGTGTAAATATGAAATCAGTAACAGACCAGTTATTTGATGGAGAAATAAGCGCAGAGGATATGTTCATACTGACAGATGAATATAGAGAAGCAAATGACATCTATGATGATACAGAAAAGTACTTAACGAGATTATTAGATAAAGATACTAAAAAGATTTACTATGAAACTATAGACAAGAAATCAATAACAGCAATGATAGAGTCAAAGATATATTTTTCCCAAGGTTTTAAGCTAGGGTTTAGGTTAGCGAAAGAGATGTTAGAAGATAGTTAAGTAAAATTTACTATGATAAAAGGCAAAGTCTTTATGATTTTGTCTTTTCGTTTTTGGGAGGACAGGCTTTAAAAGTTGTTTAAAGAAAATAATTCTAATACATAGGATTATATCCATTATTGTTGATTATAATTATATATTGCTATATAATGTTACAGGGAAGGAGGGAATGCCATGAAAAATATCAAATTACTAAGTATTCTATGTGTTTTATTTATAGCTTTATGTGGGTGTAGTAGCTCTGAAATTAAAACAGACTCACCTAAAGCTACTGTCACTTCATTATTTGATTTAGTTAAAGAGGGGAAATATAACGATTTAGAAAAAGTAGCTGACAACGTTAAAGAATATTATAATCTTAGTAATGATAAAGATGCTAAACCTATCAATGATATATTAATTAAAGCTGTAGGAAAAATTAAGTTTACTATTAATGAAGAAAAAATTGATGGTGAAAAAGCAACTGTGAGTGTAGGTGCTGATTATCGAGATATTGGTAAAGTATTTAAGGAGACTATTAAAGAAGTATTTGTAATGATGAAAGCTATGGAAAGCACAAAAAAAGATGGTCTTGATGAAGAAGTAATGGCTAAAAAAATAGAAGAGTCTATGAAAAAGAAATTAGAGGGAAATCTTGAAATTTTACATAGTGATATAACTATTAATCTTGTTAAAAAAGATGGAAAATGGTTGATAACTCTTGATGCCGATATTGCTAAAGTTATCACTGGTAACTTATATAGAAGATAATAAAAAGGTTTTTTGTAACTGATTAAAAGTCACTCTAACATGGTAATAATTGAGATAATAAAATCTCAAAAGGCCTATGATAGAGTGACTTTTCGTTTTTGATGTTAGATTTGAAAAGGTCACAAAGCTTGAATGTATATATTAAGCACCATTTACATACTAGCCAATCAGACTCAAGCTATCATAATCGCCTTTAAATTTGTACTTTACAGTCTGTTATATATAATTTAAACTGAATTTAATAGCTAAAATATTCAGTAAAACTTTTAACTAATAAGGAGATGACTATGCCCAAAATTGTAACCGAGGAAAAGAAAGAGATAGCAAGAAAAAATATAAAGAAAAAAACAGAGGACCTAATTGAAGAGATAGGATTCAAAAATATCACCATTACTAAAATATGTGATGCAGTTCCCATAGGAAAAGGGACTTTTTACTATTATTACAACTCAAAGGAAGTATTACTCTATGAAATCTTAAAAGAAAAAGAAGAAAACCTCATTAAACAAATGCTAAGCTATAATAACTACGAGATAAACATAGAGGATAAAGTAATAAAAGCATTAACAGAAGTCTATATTGGTAAAAATAGTTTAGTCAATACAATTACAACTGAGGAAATCGAAAAAATCATAGCAAAACTACCTTCAGAATTGATTTACAATAAAGAATTAAGAGGAAAGAACTTTTTTGAATCCTCAATGAAGATATTGGGAATTAATCCGTTAAATATAAATATGGGTGTCTTAGTTGATCTACTCGATTGTGTTAATTTTATAGCATCTAGACAGTGCAAACATGGAGAAGAAGCTAAAAGAGAAGCACTTGAGATTTTGATAAAGGGGATAGCTACATACATAGCCAGAAGAGGCTAGGCGAGGAATACTAGTAAGATGTTCCAAAATCCCTTTATTCTGCATTGAATGCATATGATATCTATATAAAACTTTTTATAATAAAATGAAAAGCAGAGATTTAAAGAGTTTAAGAAAAAATCTGAGAATATAAGGAGGGGAAAGATGATCAAATATCTAATTTGCACATTTGGGATCACATGGGGTTTATGGGGAACGGTTATTCTTGGCATTAGCTTAGGTGCATGGGAATATGGACATCCTTTAGCGATGACATGTTATGTGATGGGCATATTCTCTCCTGGAATTAGTGCTATTATAGTTAGCAAAAAACAATGCACTTCTCAAGAATTCAAGGCTTTTATGAAGAATATTATAAATGTAAGAATGCCTATTAAATGGTATATATGGACAATTGGTTTACCTATTGTTATGACAGCTTTACCTGTATTATGGGGTGGGGCGACAATAGAAAAACCTTTTTATGTAGGCTTTGTATTGATTATGCCGATGATAATTGGGGGAGGGCTTGAAGAAATTGGCTGGAGAGGATTCTTGCAATCAAAAATAGAGGCTCGATTTAGTGTATTCACTAGCACATTGATTGTGGCTGGGATTTGGGCGATATGGCATATTCCTTTATGGTTTATATATTGGACAAATCAGGCAGAGTGGAATTTTCTAATGTTCTGTGTCTTTGTTACAAGTTTTTCTTTTTTACTATCTAGTGTTTATCATAAAACCAAAAGCATATTTTTATGTATTTTATGTCACGCCACAATAAACGCTTTCTTGGAGATTTACCCGACAAACAATAAGATTTTACCTCAGATACCTGTGCTTTTTATTGCTATATATATATTGGTCAGAGCAACTAGTTTTTTGAGGATGAAGGCTTTTTTAAGGCAATAAAAATGAAGAAAGAATTAAAATACTATGTTACTTTAGATAAAGCGTAAAACAGGTGATTATGCTGATTTTATAGATATAAAAAATATAGAAAATAGTTTCGTTATGTGGCATAACCCTTGAAAGTTGAAAAACGTAAAAATCAGTTATCTAGCGAGCTTATATACAATCGGAAATTTTTTAATTATATTATCGAATATAAAATCGTTAAAAAAGGAATTATGATACTAGTATAGAAATATATAGACAACTGCAATTGATATATTATTATAAATTCAAGGAGGTCATCTATGAACAACAAAGACCTTACAAAAGAAGAACTTGCTAGGGAAATAGATAGTTTACTACCAAACAAAAAATATCCATCACTAGCTAGATTTGTACTTTCTGCTCTTGGAGGAATACCTATAGGGGGTGGAGTGATAGCAGCAATAGGTGGAGCTTGGTCAGAAAAAGAACAAGCTAATATAAACAGTGTATTTAAAGCGTGGCTAAAAATACAAGAAGAAGATATCAAGAGTATTACAAAGACACTTTCTGAGGTTATAGCAAGGGTAGATATACAAAACGAGAACATTATTTCAAGAGTTCAGAGTAAAGAGTATCTAGATATAATCAAAAAGTGTTTTAGAGATTGGTCGGCATCTGATAGTGAAGATAAAAGATTACAGCTACGCAATCTATTAGCCAATGCAGCAACCACACGTATCACAGATGATGATGTTATCAAATTATTCATAGAATGGATAGATAAATATACAGATATGCACTTCAAGATAATATCAATAATTTATAGAAACGAAGGAATCACTCGTTATCAAATATGGGATAAGCTCTATGACAAAGAGGTAAGAGAGGATTCGGCTGAGGCTGATTTATTCAAGCTCATAATGCAAGATTTGAGTATAGGGCATGTTATAAGACAGTATCGAGCTACAGATGATGAAGGAAACTATATTAGACATACTACTAGAAAAGGCAAAAATAAATCACCTTATCTAAAATCAGCATTTGACAAAGAAGAGCCTTACGTATTAACAGAACTCGGAAAACAGTTTGCAAGCTATACTATGGATGAATTAACGTTAAATATAACAACTAAAAATGCATGAAATTTTAGTTGTTATAACAAATATTAAATGTTATAATATAGCACACAAATTTTAAAAGTAACCTTTTTTAGAGGTTACTTAATTTTTGCATACAAAGGAGGTATTCATAATGACAAATAAGAATGTTAGGTTTTATAGTTATGTTAACTTAGATTTAAAGACTGTGCAAAAACTATTTTCAAAGTTTGATACAAAGATAAAGGTTAAATCGATAGAGCTGATAACAGAAGGGTTAAGCACTACTAATTATATAGTAGAAGCAGAAGATAGCCCAAAGAAATACTTACTTAAAATTTATCCTGTGGATGGAGAAAGAACTGATTTAGAGGTAGCATCGTTTTTATATGCAAAACAGTTTATTAGAGTTCCAAGTATCTACTTATATGATGATAGTAAGCAAATTTGTGGCAACAAATATGTGATAATGGAGTATATTAACGGGACTACATTAAAAGATTATATTATAACTAATAAGAAGTTTTCTGATGATATAGCTTACGATATAGGGAGAAATTTGGTATTATTACATAGAAGAGAGTACCCATGTAGAGGACTACTTGATAAAGAATTAAACATAAAAGAACAATTATCTAGTATGCATGAGGTTTATTATAAGCTTCTGGGTGGGGTAGTAGCAAAACATATAGATAGAAATGTTAAAGAAGAATTATTAGAGTTTATAGATTCAAACGATGATTTAATTAAAGAGTTAGATTCAAATAGTGTTTTCTCACATGGAGATTTTTATCCATCTAATATTATGATAGATTCATCTAAAACAGTATGTTTTATTGATTTTGAATACAGCTTGTCTGCGCCCATTTATAGCGATATTGGAAAGTTTTTTAGAGATAGAGATTTTGATAAATACAGAACAAATAATACCTTTGATAGTTTCGCTAAAGGATATAATGATAATGCTAGAAATAAACTACCAGATAACTGGATAAAGCTATCCAGACTCAACGATATTACATCAATGCTATCTCTAATAAATCAAGAAAGTCCTCCAGCAGGGTGGATAAAATCAATAGAAACATCAATAATACATACTATGAAGATATTAAAAAATGAGTAAATAATGATGAAATCATATAAACTAGAAAATTTATATCATTGTAAAGTCCTTTCTTTAAATTACCTGTTACTAATAAGCAGTTAGCTACTTAATATGATTATCGATATACTAAATAAATGCTTGACGTGTAGTTGAGTTCTTTTATTATACTATTTAATATATAACAATAATAAAACTAGGAGATGGGATATGAAGACAAAGACATTAATTTTAATTTTACTAATTACACTTGTAGTAGGAGGATGTAAAGATTCTTCTAAAGATTCAACCAAAGATTTGAATAAAGACTCAACAAATAAGACAATCAATGAACCAATTGATAATGCAAGCAAAAATTCAATCAAAAGTGAAGGTCTTAAGCTTGATTATAGTAAAGGTTATGAAAGTAAAGCAAAAGTACAATTTAAGAGATTAGAAGCTATGAAAAGTTTTTATAAGAAAGCCAAAAATCTTGACTTAAAAGTTCACGTAGAGCTTCTTGATAAAGAAGAATGGACAAAAAAATATAAAGACGTTCCGTACGGTATGCCTTTCGTTATGCTTGAAGAAACACCAACAGTAGTATTGCCTGCTACAGAAGATGGGATTATTGTAAAAAATGCATTAGTATATAAAGACAATGTTCCTAGCGACATAAAGAAAACATTAAGTGAGATAGGTTTTACTTATGAAGAGGCAGTTAAGCTTTTTCCGGATCTCATAGGATTGCATGAGGTTGGTCATTCTTTAACTGTTGAGAATGGCAACACAAATCTAAATTCTTGGTTTAATGAATTTATGGCAACATATTATGCATATGCATATTTAGTAAAAGAAGAACCAAAATATGCTAAGTTGTGGAAGGCAAATGCTAGCATAACTTATTTAGATGGTTCTAAACCTAAATATACAGCTCTAAAAGACTTTGATGAAAAATATTCACAGATACAACCGGATAATTATGATTGGTATCAGAAACAGTTTACATTGTTAGCAGTTAGAGTATATGATAGCATGGGTTTAGATTTTATAGATAAAGTTAAGGATGTATTTAAGGATGATGTAGTAGATAGTGATGAGACCTTCAATAAACTACACACTATATCACCTATATTTGATCAATGGGCATCAGAAATGAAAAATAAATTTAAGTAATATAAAAAAGGAGCATTAGCTCTTTTTTTTATATGGGAACATGCAGTTAACTACATATTATACAATTATTGTAAATAAAATCGATACTTGACGTGTAGTTAAGTTCTTTTATTAAACTGTAAATATATACAATAAAAATAAAAATATAGAAAGGAGCAAGGTATGAAAACAAAAGCGTTAGTTTTAATTTTATTAGTCACATTTGTAGTAGGGGTTACAGTTTCATCTGCAGTAGAAATTACACCGTTATCAGGAAATTCAATCGTAGGCGAAGGGCTTAGGGTTGATTATAGTGAAGGTTATGAAAGTAAAGCTAGAGTGCAATTTAACAGATTAGGATCTATGAAGAGTTTCTATAAGGAGCAAAAGGGCTTAGATCTAAAGATTAATGTAGAGCTTCTAGATAGGAATGATTGGGCAAGAGAGTATAATGATGTTCCATATGGACTTCCTTTTATTATGCTTTATACAACACCAATAGTAGTATTACCAGCTACACAAGATGGTGTTGTAGTAGAACTTGGACTAAAAAACAAAGATTATGTTACTAGTGACCTTAAGAAAGAATTAAGTGATATAGGTTATACTTTTGAAGAGGCAGTTAAACTTTTTCCTGATCTTATAGGATTGCATGAGGTTGGTCATTCATTAACTTTTGAAAATGGTAATACTAATCTTAATTCTTGGTTCAATGAATTCATGGCAACATATTTTGCATATGCATATTTAGTAAATAAAGAACCAAAACATGCTAATCTATGGAAAGTGAATGCTAAAATAACTTACTTAGACGGTTCCAAGCCTAAATATACAAAACTAAAAGATTTTGATGAAATATATTCTGATATGCCTGTAGAGAATTATGATTGGTATCAAAAACAGTTTACATTGTTAGCAGAGAGAGTATATAACAGCATGGGGTTAAATTTTATAGATAAAGTTAAAGAAGTATTTAAGGATGATTCAGTAAATAGTGAACAAACTTTCGAAAAACTGCGCACTATATCACCTATATTTGATCAATGGAGAGAAGAAATGAGTAATAAATTTAAGTAGTTTAAAGAGCTAGGTTCAACTACATCTACATCAGATATTATAGGTGAATTTAGTTTTAAATTTTATTGTTGATTAATAAGAGTATCACCAACCTATCTCATTACTATAATTACAAAACCTTGAAAATACTGCTGATATCAGTATTTTCAAGGTTTAGCTATTTAATTAAAAAATTTTACCAAAAATTAGCTATATGTTATAATATATTTTAATAGAAAAGGTAAAGAGGGGATTTTTTTGAGAAAAAAAGTAGTAATTATTATAGTAGCTATAATAATTATATTAACTATAGCTATTATAATTAACTTTATCAGCAATAATAGTTTAAGAAAAAATGGACTCGTTGGGATTGGCAAAACGCTTACTATAAATATAACTAAGAAGCCGGTAATAAACCACGCTTCCTTAAAGAATGTTATAGCTATAGATTTATGGGATAGATCAGAAAGAAATAAATTGGAAAAATATATGAAAAATAATAATTTGCAAATCAAAACAGGAACGTATCAAATAAACCAAGGTACAACATTTGAGAAATCACTTGAAATTTTTATATTTGAAAAAAATACAAACCACTAAAATTAGTATTTTGTGTTTTTTGCCGTTAAGGTAGTATACAATCTTGAGAATAATGCATATCTATACCATGATTCTTAGGGAATAGTCATACCAAGAAAATATCTTTGTAGCAATTGGATAATTATCTTAATTTTTGAGGTAGCTTTCATGTTTTTTTGCAGCTAATCTCCTTTTGAGTTTTTTATGTTTTTTATTTATAATCGTGGCTAGATAGCAAGATTGCTTTAATATTTTTAATGTGGTATAATGATATTTGCTATAATAATTAAACTAATAAAGGTGGAATGTAATCCGACAACTTAGTGTTATATGAATCCAAATAACATAAGTAGCTTGGAGAAATATATGAATTAATTAACTTGATAATTAGGAAAAACTGTTTGTTTAAAACAGTTTATCTTGATGGCAAAGTCATCAAGATAGCAGACTTTAGTAAAAGTTCTATTTCAAGGCGTGTTAAAATTGAGTAGCAGAGCTTACTTAGAGGTAAGTGAGCAACGGAAATTTTGGGGCAACGCAGAAATTGGGATTTTGTCTACTGTCTGAAGCTGTTTGTTGAAAACAGTTTGTTAATGATCCTAATTATTGTCAGTTAATTTTTTTGTGTATTCTCAGAGCTACTTTTTTTATTGGATAAAATTATTATTGAAATTTTAAAGAGGGGAGTGGATATTATCTAAAATCTGCCAGATTAGTTTAATGCAAAATAACATAGGAGGGATTTATAAATGAATATTAAAAAGATAATAGAAATATTAGAGTCCGCTAAACCTTACGATAAAGGTACAGCTATAATGTGGACTGATGAACATATTTCAAAAGAGTTATTAAAAGTACATCTAGATAAGAATAGCAATCTAGCAAGTAGGACTAAGAAAAATATCCAAAAAACAATTGAATTTATACTAAGAGAGTTTGATAAAAATAGTGGTGATATTTTGGATTTAGGTTGTGGCCCAGGACTATATACAGAAAGATTAGCAATGAAAGGGTATAATGTCACAGGTTTAGATTTTTCGAATAATTCAATAAATCATGCAATCAAAAGTGCTAAAGAAAAGGAACTTGATATAAAGTATATTCAAGAAGATTATCTTAAAATGGATTTTAAAGAACAATTTGATTTGATAATAATAATTTTCTGTGATTTTGGAGCATTGTCTGTATCGGATAGAGAGAAACTGCTAGATAACATATATAAGGCATTAAAGCCTGGTGGTATACTTATATTTGATGCATTAAATGAGAAAGCACTAACGAATATGGAATTAAAGAAAAATTGGACAGTATCAAGCGGAGGCTTTTGGCAAGCAAATCCGTACATCAGTTTATCAAATACATCTCATTTTGAGGACGTAAAGGTCTTGCTAGATGAACATATAGTTATTGATGAAGAAAATAATTATAAAATATATCGCTTTTGGAACCATTATTTTGATGAAAAGGATATTGAGCAAATGGCTATAAAGAGTAATTTTGTTATGGATAAATGTTTTAATAATATTATAGAAAATGACTCACTATCAAACGATGAAACTGTAACTTTTTATAAGCTTAGAAAATTATAAATGAATTATTGTTGAAAATAGAAGAGAGCAAAACAATATTTGCTTTCTTCTTATTTACTAACAAATACCTACAAAAAAAGCAGGAAATAATCAATAAAATATATAATATATAAAGTAATACATAATTTAAAATGGTATGTTTGATATCATTAATATTCAGAATATTCAAACTACCGTTTTGGATAGTAATAAAACAATCTAAGGAGGCAAACTATGAATGATTTCGGGTTATGGGCTGTTATACCACCATTAGTAGCAATTGTTTTGTGCTTTTTAACAAAAAGAGTATTAGTATCACTGTTTGTAGGAGTTTTTGCTGGGGGTTTGATTATATCAAAAGGAAACCCTTTTAGTGGAGTTGCTTATTCACTAGAGAAACTAGTTACATCTATGACCGATGAATCTAATATCAGATTGCTATTATTTAACTTATTAATGGGTGCAGGAGTTGCATTTATATGGAAGCTTGGAGGAAGTAAAGCATTAACAAATTGGGCTAGAAAGAAAATTAAGACAAGAAAATCTGCTGGCATTGGAGCTTGGCTTTTGGGTATTATTGTATTTTTTAATGATTATGTAAATGCTGCAATAGTAGGTAATGTTTTTAGAGATGTTTGTGAGGAACATAAGGTGTCATCAGAGAGATTATCTTATATATTAGACTCCACAGCAGCACCAGTTGCTACATTCTTTATATCGGATTGGATAGCTTTTCAGATGTCAATGATACAGTCAGGTTTAGATACGGCGGAGATAACCACAGTATCATCATTTGGAGGTTTTTTGCACAGTATACCATTTAACCTGTATTGTATTTTTGCAGTAATTTTTGTTGGAATGTTAGTTTTAACAGGTAAAGACTATGGACCAATGTTAAAGGCTGAAAATAGAGCATTAACAACTGGCAAGATTGTTAAAGACGGTTCTAAACCTATGCTGGACGTAGGTTATGAATTAGGAGATCCAAAAGATGTCAAATCTAGTTTGTGGACATTTTTCTTGCCTATAATAGCACTTGTTGGTGTTACAATGTTTGGATTTTACTGGACTGGAAAAGCTGGGGGAGGTACAACAATAACTGAAATATTAGGAGATGCAGATGCTCCACTGGCATTACTGTGGGGTGCATTTTCAATGACTATAGTAGGGATAGTATTGGCACTTAAAGTTACAGATCTAAAAGAAACAATGGATACGTTTTTAGATGGATTGAAGTTGATGCTATTAGCATGTACTATATTAGTACTAGCATGGTCTTTGGGCGCTGTTACTAAGGACATGAAACTAGCAGACTATATTGTATCTAAATTAGGTAACAGTCTACCGTTCTCAGTTGTTCCTATTATTATATTCTTCTTAGGTATGGTTATTTCATTCTCTACGGGGACATCATGGGGAACTATGACTATATTAACACCGATAGCAATACCATTAGTTTATAAAATGACTGGTGATGCAATAACATCAGTATCTATGGCAGGTATAGTATTTTCAGGTGCGATTTTTGGCGATCATTGTTCACCGATTTCAGATACAACAGTATTAGCATCAATTTTCTCTGGAGCAGATCATATAGACCATGTGACTACACAGATACCATACTCTATAACTGTAGCTGTGATAGCCATATTTATGTATTGTCTGTATGGGTTTGTTAATATACCAATATACGCATTGATACCTTTAGGATTAATTCTTTTATATGTAGTAATGAATGTATTATCAAGCTATTATAGCAAGAAATATAAAATAGACAGCGTTACGAAGCAATTTAATAAGTAGAAACTGGATATTGTCAAACAACCTGAGTCCCATTATATTAAAAATATAATGGGATTTTTTGTTTGGCGTGTGAACAATATATCTTTTATACGAATAAAATATAGAAGAAAGTATATTGTTAAACTTATTAAAAGGAGCTGTAAAAATATGAGAAGAATGTTTGGCAATAGAGGGCATAGACATATACAAGATATAGTAACCTTAGATGACAGTATAAACAAAGGGATAGCTAAACTAGATTATAATAAATTAGAGATATTAGCAAATAAAGGAGATACTGTAGAAAGTTTTGTACCAAGAGAAGGAAAAAGTGAAAACGGGAAATTTATAGTTGTTGTGCATGAAAAAAAATCATTAGGGACATCACCAGTAGATATATCTGTAGTAGATTCAATAATGGACCGTACGTATCCAGGAGCATTGTTACTAGCAGATGGAGAATTTGCCAAGAATAGACCTACAGCGCTAGTTGAACCTAGAGCACCACTCAATATAACTATAGATTTACCAGGACTTGGAGATGCCAATACTACATCAGTTAAAAAACCAGCATATGGTAGCATTACTGCTGCTATTAATAATATGATTGATTTATGGAGTAAGAAGGAATCAGAGACACATACATTACCTGCTAGAACGCAATATAATGAGACAATGGTTCACAGTAAAACTCAATTGAAAATGAGTTTAAATGTTGACATACAAGTTGCGGATCAATTACTAGGAATTGACTTTAAATCTATAGTTGCTGGAGAAGAGCAGTATATGGTTGCTTCATATAAGCAAATTTTCTATACAGTGAGTGCACAGCTACCTAGTAAACCGTCAGAGTTATTTGCTCAAGAAGTCACATTTAAAGATTTAACAGCTAAAGGTGTAAGTAAAACTTCACCTCCGGTTATGGTTACAAATGTAGCGTATGGTAGAAGTGTATACGTAGTTTTAAAAACTAGTTCGACGAGTGTGCATGTTGAAGCTGCATTTAAAACACTTATTAAAGGGCAGAAAATTGAGGCAGGTAGCGAGATAGATAATATTGTACAAAATAGTTCGTTTACAGCTGTTATATTAGGAGGAGATGCTGCAGAGCATAATAAAATAATTACTACTGATTTTGAAGAAATTAGGAGAATAATCAAGGAAAATTCAGAGTTCAGCATTAAAAATCCAGGGTATCCAATATCATATACTAGCACATTTTTAAAAGACAACTCTCTAGCAGCAGTTCACAATTCAACTGATTATATAGAAACTACAGCTACAGAATATAGCAAAGGTAAAATTACTCTTGACCATAGTGGAGGTTATATAGCTAGATTTTGGGTATCATGGAATGAAGTAAGTTATGATGACCAAGGTAATGAGAAATTAACTCATATAGATTGGCCTGGTAGTGGTTACGCCAGAACAGCGCATTATTCTACAGTAATTGATTTACCAGCTAATTCAAGAAATATTAATATAAAAGCAGATGAGGCTACAGGACTTGTATGGGAACCATGGAGAGTAGTAGTGGATGAAAAAAATCTTCCTTTAACAAATAACATACAAGTAGCTATATGGGGAACTACGCTATTTCCTGCTCACGATATTAAACTGACTTAGAACGAAATATAATATAAAAATTTTAAGAACTTAAGCAATTTATCTTACAATCTTAAAACTTTAGATAAATAGAAATTAAATTCAAGTAAATTTATAATTAAAACTAAAATTATGGTCAGAATGTTGTGGATGGCTATTTTAAAATATTTAAGAGGTGTTTTGTTTGCCTCTTTTTTTGTATTATTACGATGGTTATCGTATTGCATTGTTAATGTCCATATTAATTGATAGAATATAAGTGATGAATTTAAAAGTAAAAGTGAGGAGAATATATGAACAAAACTTTATTATATCAAGAATACAAAGCTAGAATAAATAAAGTTCAAGATTATATCGAAGGCAATATTAATGAAGAATTTACACTGCCTAAATTAGCTACTATAGCAAATTTTTCTTCGTACCATTTCCATAGGATTTTCAAAGAGATGACAAATGAAACGTTATTTGAATATATTCAGAGAGTTAAACTAGAAAAGGCAGCATTTACTCTCTTAGCAAATAAAGATAAAAGTATAATGGATATTGCATTAGAGTATGGATTCGCAAATCAGTCCTCTTTTGCCAAAGCATTTAAAAGATATTTTAATGTTAACGCAAGTATTTTCAGAAAACAACAAAAAAGCAATATGAGAAAAGTGTTCTCTGAAATAGTTTGCTATAATAACGCTGTAAGGGATAAACAGCGTTATCTAGAAGTAAATAACTATAAATTGGATTATGATATAGAGGTAAAGGATATACCAGAGATGAATCTAGCGTATATACGACATACAGGTCCATATAAAACAGATGATAAGTTATTTGAGGAGCTTTTTAGTAAGCTGTATTCATGGGCTAAAGAAAAGCAATTAATTAATTCTACGAACAAATGGCTAACCCTATACCATGATACACCTGATATAACAATGGAAGATAAGTTAAGAATTAGTGTGTGTTTAACTGTGGATACCAAGATACATGCTGATGGTGAGATTGGTTTTATGAGGATTAAAGGTGGAAAGTATGGAGTAGGACATTTTAAGTTAAATAAGTATGAATATCAGTTTGCTTGGAATGAGATGTACGCAAGGTGGCTCCCGAATAGTGGATATCAACCAAGAGATAGTCTTGCATTTGAACATTATAATGGTGGAACCTTAGAAAATGATAATAAACAAAATGTAGATATTTGCATTCCTATAAAACTTCTTTAACAGCTGTTATATTCCGTAAATACAAATTATAAAGGAGCTTTATAATGAAGAAAAAAAGTGATGCAATTAAGGAATTTATGATTTTTCCAATAGGAATAATAAAAACAGTAAAAAAGCATAAATATGTATATTTATATGACGAATATAAAGCAGGGTTAAAAGATTTAGGTAAATTTAGTCACGTTTTACTTTTTGCAAGTAAATTTGAGGAAGAAGGAGCAGATGAAATTTCTAAAGTGCAAACCACCCCTATAATTGCAAAAATTTTAGATATAGACGAAAAAAAGGGTGTATTTGAGATAGATCAATTATCAATAAAAGACAGTATGATATTATATGATATTAAACCTTACTTTCCGTGCGAAGAAAGAGTAAGAGAGTTCTCATTAGGAGATTATGTTGAAGATAAAAGTTTATGGAGAAGAGAAATAGAAAATCAAAAATCTAATCTAATAGATAATGTATCGATAGAAAGAATAATAAATAAAAATGATTACTTGTATAAGATTGGAGAGGTCAAAAAAATAGAAGGTGAGTTTTTTTTAGAACTTGACAATATAAAAGATATAATGCACAAGATAAAAGGATTTTCGCACATAAGGATAATATGGTGGTTTGACAAGTTTGATAAGAGTAAATATAGAAAATCAACCGAATGCAATACACCATATGAAGGTAAAAGGAGGATGGGAGTATTTGCAACAAGATCTCCAGTTAGACCAAATCCACTAGCCTCGACAGTTGCCAAAGTTTTTGAAGTAGATAAAGAAAATAGACGTATTAAAATTTCTCAAATTGATTCATTTGATAAAACACCTATAATAGACATAATACCTTATATCCCAGCAAATAATAGAGTAAAAGATTGCAAGGTACCTCAGTGGCTTGAACATTGGCCAAAATGGATAGACGATAGAGGCTTTATAAATAGTGAGGATATACAAATCGAGGAATCAGATATCAAAAAGTTAAGCAAATACCTATCAATACAAAATACACTTACTAATGATGAAACATTAAATGTAGTGAATGAAAATGAATACAATAACACGAATGAAATAATTGTAAGAGGTGTAAAACAAAATAACTTAAAAAATATAAGCTGTAACATTCCTAAAAATAAGATGACTGTTGTTACTGGTGTTAGCGGAAGTGGTAAATCAAGTTTGGTTTTTGATACTATTTATGCTGAAAGCCAAAGAAGATTTATGGATAGTATGCGAAATTCTCAGAAAAATTTATTTAATCAGATGGAAAAACCAGACTATGATCAAATAGAAGGATTAACACCATCTATCGCAATTAAGCAAAAAACAATAACAATAAATCCTAGATCTACAGTAGGGACACTAACAGATATTTATGATTATTTAAAGCTACTATATGCAAATATTGGAACAAGACATTGCCCGGAGTGTGGCAGAGCGATAACTCCGTTAAAAGCTGAAGAGATAGTGGATATATTGTTTGGACTCAGAGAAGGGATTGCTTATAGTATATATCCATTTAATGATGATAATAAAATAGCAAGCTTTATAGCTTGTGACGATGAGGACTACAAAGGTAATATAAGAAAAGTAGTTAAAAAAGCACTTGAAATCGGGAAAGGTGCTTTAGTAGTCAAAATAAACGATAAAGAAAAGTATATGCTACAAACAAGAGAAATCTGTTATCATTGCGAGAAGATTTTCTTTAAATTAACTACATCAAGTTTTAGTTTTAATAATCCAGAGAGTATGTGTCCTGTATGTAAAGGTTTAGGAGTAAAACTAGAGGTAGATGAAGGGCTGATAGTGTCTAAGCCAGAGTCGTCTATTCTAGATGGGGCATCTACTTGGTGGGGAAATTTAAGAAAGTATAGGCAAAAACCAAATGCTAACTGGATGAAAGGTGAAGTGTTGGCACTAGCCAAAGATATGGATATAGATTTAGAACTTCCATGGAATAAACTTCCCAACGATTTTAAAAAACAAGCCTTATATGGAAGTAATAATAGAAAAGTGAGTCTTAAATATGAAAACTCAAATGGAAGAAAAGGAGAAATAAGTAGACCAGTAGAAGGTGCATACAATGCTATAAAAAGATTATTCATAGATAATAATACAGATACTGGTTTCATGAAAGAAAGTATATGCGATGAATGTTTAGGAGAGAGACTATCAAAGGAAGGTAGACTAGTGACAATCGGAGAGCATAGGTTTCCAAAGGTAGTTGCTATGACTATTACTCAGCTTAAAAACTGGACAGAGAATTTGCCAAGTAAATTAACAGCTAAGGACAAAAAGGTAGCAACACCTATATTAAGAGAGTTAAAAAATAGGCTAGATAATTTAATAGAAGTAGGAGTTTCTTATTTGACACTTGATAGATCTGCTTCAACATTGTCTGGAGGAGAAGCGCAAAGAATAAGACTTGCGACGCAATTAGCTAGTGGTATAACTAATATATTATATGTTCTAGATGAGCCGTCAATAGGATTACATCCTAGAGACCATGAAAAACTTGTTAATATAATGCATAAAATAAGAGACAGGGGAAATACACTGTTAGTTGTAGAGCATGATGCATATACCATGCTAAGTGCAGACAAAATTATAGAGATAGGGCCAGGAGCAGGAATTCATGGAGGTAAGTTGATAGCTGAAGGTTCAGTAAGTGAAATAGTAAGCAATGAAAAATCTAGCACAGGTAGATACTTGAGGATTTTAGAAAATAAAAATGATACTATTAAAGTTCCTATAAGTAATAATTACAACATGATAAAAATAAAAAAAGCACATCACAATAATCTAAAAAATATAGATGTGAGTATCCCTATAGGTGCATTGACCTGTGTGACAGGAGTAAGCGGGTCAGGAAAAAGTAGTTTAGTGTCAAAGACGTTGTATCCAGCTATACAGAAACATTTAAGTGAATCAACCATCTATGAATATGATGGGTTAAAAGGTATAGAAGGTATAGAAGATATAGATAAGATAATAAGTATTACTCAGTATCCTATAGGAAGAACACCACGCTCTAATCCTGCAACATATACAGGTGTTTTTGATGAAATTAGGAGGGTATTCGTTTCTTTAGAAGAATCAAAAAAACAAGGGTACAAACAAAGTAAGTTTAGTTTTAATAGCAAGGCTGGTCAATGTCAAGCATGTAAGGGAAAAGGTGGAGAATACGTGCAAATGCATTTCATGCCAGATATCTGGGTGAAATGTTCAGTATGTAAAGGAAAAAGATTTAACGAAGAAGTACTAAAAGTGAAATATAAGGGAAATAGCATAGCAGATGTACTAGATTTAAGTATTGAGCAGTCATATGAAATATTTAAAGATGATATAAAGATATCTAAGATACTAGGTACACTTTGTGATGTAGGGCTAGGTTATATTAAGCTAGGGCAAAGTGCTTTAACACTCTCGGGTGGAGAAGCACAGAGAGTAAAACTAGCAAAAGAACTTAGCAAATCAGATACAGGAAAGACTATATATTTACTTGATGAACCAACGACAGGACTTCACTACTTCGATGTACAAAATTTGATTAAGATATTAAAGAATATAGTAAAAGCAGGTAATACAGTTATAGTAATAGAGCACAATATAGACATGATAATAAATTCAGATTGGATTGTTGACTTAGGTCCTGAAGGTGGAGACTCGGGGGGATATGTAATAGCACAGGGAACACCACAAGAAATCAAAAAAGTTAAAAAAAGTTATACGGGACAATTTATCTAAGAAATTAGTCATAAAAAATGAGGTGTCTTAAAAAGATATCTCATTTTTTATATTCTACATAGTAGTAATTATTTAGCTTTTTCAATAATATTATTTGTAATAAGGGATAAAAGGAGGGTAATTTATGAGAAGAAAGAAAATATATTTTATACCACTTAAAAAAGTATACATATTTGTATTGGTAGTAGTTATTATGACTGTATGTATATTTAGCTATTTTAGATATAGCATGACAAAGTCAGTATTTAACCCAAAAGATGAATTATTTTATAAAGGAACAAGCAATGATAACACTATAGCACTGACTTGTAATGTTGACTGGGGAGAAGAACATATACCCACTATGCTAAATATATTGAAGCAAAAAGATTTAAAGATAACTTTTTTTGTAACAGGTATGTGGGCAAAGAAAAACCCACAGGTGCTAAAAAGTATATATAATGAAGGTCATGAGATAGGTAATCATGGATATTTTCACGAAAAGTATGGAAATATGAGCTATGAACAAAATATTAAAGAGATAAAAAAAGCAGAAAATATAATAGAAGATATAATAGGGATTAAACCAAAGTTTTTCGCTCCTCCATCAGGACATTATAGCAATAACACGATAAAAGCGGCTAATAAGCTAGACTATAAAGTTATAATGTGGAGCATTGATACTATAGATTGGAGAAAAGGTAGTACTAAAAACGTTATAGTACAGAGAGTTTTAAAAAAAGCGTGCAATTCTGGTATAGTTTTGATGCATCCAAAGCCAGAGACTATAAAAGCACTTCCGACAATCATAGATCAATTAAAAGCAAGGGGATACAAACTAGGAAATGTAAGTGATGTACTGAAATAAGTAAATCGTTTGCCTTGAAAATTTACAGATAATGATTTATAATTAACTGTGTCTAGAAACGAGTAAGGGAGATAAGGATGTATAATAAAATAACTTTAGATAATGGACTGAGAGTAGTTATAGAAGAGATACCTCATGTTCGTTCAGTAACAATAGGTCTATGGATAAAAGCTGGTTCTGTTAATGAGAGCGAGAAGAACAACGGGATAACTCATTTTATTGAGCATATGTTGTTTAAGGGTACAAAAAAAAGAACAGCTAAACAACTCGCTCAAACAATAGACGATATAGGAGGACAACTAAACGCATTTACTGCAAAAGAATGTACTTGCTATTATACTAGAGTTCTTGACAATCATATAGATATAGCAGTAGATGTACTTAGTGATATGTTGTTCAATTCTAAATTTGATGAAGAAGATATAAAAAAAGAAAAAAAAGTAGTACTAGAAGAAATAAATATGTATGATGACACTCCAGAAGAAATAGTTCACGATTTAATATCAAAATCTATATACAGTAATCATTCATTAGGTTTTCCAATACTAGGACAAGCAAAAAATTTAGAGGATATGACAAGAAATCAGATAATAGATTATTTTCATGATAACTATATACCTGAGAATGCAGTATTAACCATTGTCGGTAATATAAGAAGCTCTAAAGGTATAGAGTTAATCAAGCAGTATTTTGGGCATTGGAAAGGAAATAAAAAAGGAAGTATTATCAACACACAGGAAGCGATATTTAACACTAACGCTTTATATGAGCAGAGAGAAACAGAGCAGCTACATTTATGTATGGGTATGCAGGGTATACCATTAGGGGATAAGTACTATTATGCAATGATGGTTCTCAATAACATATTTGGTGGCTGTATGAGTTCTAGGCTATTTCAAAAAGTAAGAGAAGATAAAGGTTTAGCATATTCTATTTACTCATACCCATTGCTTTACAGTAACACAGGTGCATTTATTATATATGCCGGCATCAATCCTAAGTACATGATAGATGTAGTAGAAACTATACTCAAAGAAATAAAAACAATTAAAAAGAATCTTATAGAAGACAGCTTACTACAAAGATCAAAAGAGCAACTAAAAGGTAACTATATAATGGACTATGAAAGTATGTACAGTAGAATGATGAGCATGGGGAAAACAGAGTTACTTTTAGGACGAATAGTTCCGCTTTCAAAAGGATTAGAAAAAATAGATAAAGTAACTTTAGATGATATAAAGTACATTATTGATTTGATATTTGATGAGAATAAACGTAACGTTTCATACGTAGGAAACTTAGATGATGAAAAGAGTGAAAAATTATTGAGTATGGTACCAATAGCACAAGAAGCATAATAGGTGAGTAGTAATTAATAATTAATTATGGTTTAATTATCTAAAATATCAAGTATTTCGTAGAACTTAGAACTTAAAAATTCTATTGCGTTTTCTATCATCTACAAAGGTTTTATATAATGCCACTACGGCACATTAGATATGCAGAAAAAAACAGCTAGATTTATTATAAAAACATAAATCTAGCTAAAATTTACTAAATAATAATAACTAAGTTTTTTCTTACACCATAGAGCATTTCATCTAATTCCCTTATAAGCACTATCATAATATACGGTATAGTATGTTATGTTCGTATTATTTAATAGTTATAATTCTATCCGCATAGTCATCAATATCTTCATTATGAGAGATCATTATAACTGCCTTATCTTTTGATATCTTTTTGACTACTTCCATAATCAATGTTTCATTTTCTTTATCTAGTGATGCACTTATCTCATCCAGCAATAATATACTAGTGTTTTTAACTAAAGCTCTTGCTATAGCTATTCTTTGCTTTTGCCCACCTGACAAGGAATCTCCATTATCTATAAGAACTGTGTCATATCCATTATTTAGATTAGTGATATATTTATGAATACCTACTTTTTCACATGCATTAATCACACATGCTTGTGAAATATTATTATCTCCACATGTTATATTATTGTGTATGCTAGCAGATACTAGTTGTGGTTCTTGAGATACATATGATATTTTTTTCCTTAGATTATCTATTTTTCTACTGTGTAGCCCATCTATTTTGATAGTTCCTTTAATGGGGCAATAATAACCCATTAATACTTTTAACAATGATGATTTTCCACAACCATTGGCACCGTTTATTATGATTAGTTCTCCTTTATTAGCGACAAAATTCAAATTACTGAATAAAAGTCGACTATTCTCATAACCAAAAGCTAGATTGTACACTTCTAATTGAGTATTTGTATTGTATGAATCAAAATCACAATATTTTCTCTCATCAATTGACTCTTTTGCCATATCCCATACCTCAAATACTCTTTTTACTCCGCCAACAGATACCTGTAACTGTGAGATACACATTGGGAATTTACAGAACAGATCTTCTATTGCCCAATATAGTGTCCATATAGCAACAACATTCCCCCAATTGGTCATACCTAACTGTACCATATAAGCTCCTATTAGTATTATACCAAATGAAGAAAAATCATTGATTATTGTTAATATACCTTCTAATATGGATTGTTGATATGCTAAATTAACCTTTGTCTTATACTCAAATAAAAGGGCATTATTAACTTCTTGTATAACATAATTATCTCTATTGAATAGCTTTATTGCTTTTATACCTGTAAATGCATCTAAAAAGATTGATGTAGTACTGCTTCTTTTTTCAGCTATTTTATCACCCAATAATTTGAATTTCTTATTATATCTTTTATTGATATAAATAGAACTCATACCAAGTAATAATGATATAAAAGCTAGTTTAATATCAATTACAAACAACATAACGAAACCTACGCCACCGGTAAAGAATACCTCACCTGTTTTATACAAATGAAACTGATATACATTATTTAGGCTATCTAGATCATTAGAAAATACTGATAATATCTCTCCTAATTTGCGTTTATTGAAAAAATCTATCGGCAATCTGAGTACATGATTTAATAATTTTTTCTGTATATTCAACATTGCTTTTCTAGATGCCCAACCTGAAAAATAGAAGTATACAGGCAGAAACACAGCAAATAATACTTTTGCAAGTATACTTATAGTCACTGAACTAAAGAACAGTGCAGTATCTTTGTATTCTATTGCATTTATAATCCTTTTACTCATAATAGGTCCAATTATAGTAGATATAATGCTTGATATATATGCTAGTAATATTGTTAATATAAATACCGTCATCTTACCCCTAAGCATCTTGATTGCTCGAAGTATAATATTAGTTAACTTCATATAATCCTCCTTTTGTATACTCAAGATTAATCATATCCCTGAATTCTCTATATTTTAGCATCTCATCGAATGTGCCTTTTGTGTAGTTAGTTTCATTATTTAAGAATATGATATTACTAGCTAATTGCATTATTTGTGGGTTATGAGTGGAGATTATAATATTCCTTTCAATAGCTAGTTTGCTTATAAGGTTTATAATATCTTGTTTACTTTTTTTATCTAGGGCTGATGTTGGCTCGTCTAGTAACCATATGTTACTATCATTAGCGTAGGCTCTTGCAAATCCTATTTTCTTTTTTTGCCCTCCAGATAATTTTATACCTTTTTCTCCAACTAAAGTCTCATAATTATTAGCCATATCTTCAACAAACTCATTCAAACCACATTCTTTTATTATTCTATTTACTTCATCATCATCAATACCATGATTATCTAAAATAATGTTGCTTAAAATGCTATCGTTAAAAATGTGTATCACTTGAGGTACATATGTCATATATTTTTTCAATTCTGTTCTATCCATTTTGTTGATATCTCTCCCTGATATCATTACAGTACCTTGATCAGCTTTATATAGTCCCGCTAACAGTGATATCAGTGTTGATTTGCCGGCTCCACTTGTTCCAACTATAGCTGTTATACCTACTGCATCAAACTTGATAGATAAATTGTTCAATATATTTTCATTATCATAACCAAACTTCAGATTTTTAATTTCTATTGCTTTAGCTTTTATATAATCTATACTCTGAGCTTTTTCACAATCTATGTGTTCACTTTCTACTGATAAATCTACATATTTAGTTATCCTTTTAATCGATACAATTGAATTATTGAGTCCTGATAGTATAAATGGTAACATTACTGTGGTTGGGATTATGTAACCTATAAGATTAAGTATCGCTATATAATTCCCAAAATCTAATTGATTATTTAACGCCATATATCCCCCATAAAGGCTGAATATAATCCCTGGGATATTGGCTAGAGCAAGACAAGTTGGTTGCATCATAGTGTCGTACCGTCGTAATCTTAGTTTGGTATCACATAGTTCATCATAATGTTTTCCAATATACTCCATGACATATTTGTGCATAACAAATGATTTAAGTATTTCAATCGTTGATATTCTTTGTTCAATTGAACTCATTATTTTACCTTTAACCGATGATTCTACCTCATACAACTTTCGCTGTTTCTTTATAATCCTATTAGCTAAGACCATACCAAAAGGTGTATATATAAACGTTATCAGTGCTAGTTTAGGATCTAATATAAACATATAAATGTACGCTCCCACTGCTGTAATAATCCCAATTGGTAAATCAAATAATATTCCTGCCAAAAACCCTTCAATATTATTACAATCATTATTAATTATTGAGATTAAATTTCCTGTGGCATATTCTTGCAACTTTAAGTAATCTGTCTTAAGATATGTTTTTAACACTCTTAGCTTCAGCTCTTTAATTGAAATAATAGCGTATCTTTTAATAGCAATCTTTTTAATTGTTGTAATTAAAGATAACAAACCTATTAGCATTAATAATATGACTGGGGTAAACCATGTTAGTTGTGATTCCATACTATTGTTAACTAACTTCTGTGTGTAATAAACTTGTAGTAGTTTGATTGCTACAGAGCCGATTGATAATATAATGGCCAGTAAAACTTTATTTTTATGGTGTAATGTTATATCTCTTAGAATTTTTAAATCTTTATATTTTTTCATTTTATCTGTCTCCTTTCTTTTGATGTAAAATAAGTTTGGACAACAAAATAACGCAGAGTTAATAACCCTACGTAAAAAAGCACAAAAAAACCGCACCTAAAGCGCGGATTAAATTTTTAATTATTAAATTACACTATCTTTATTCGATAGTGGCTATACTTCAATAATATTATACTCCTGATGTAGGCTTATTAACTATTTATTAAATTGTGTTATTATATTCACTTATAAAACGTAATTTAATAAATCTTATTACCAACATCATAATCCCTCACTTTTAATATTATTTTTAGTACAACATATTGTTTCAATATGTATGTTTATAGTAGCACAGTTCTAATTATTAGTCAAACCACAGTTTAAAAAGCATCTTTCACAGAGAGCTATTCAAGAAATCAACTCATTATAATCAAGAAGGCTTGATAAAAATACTTAATAAATTCATCGCGGGAAGGTGTAATTATCATAAACACATATGTGCTAAAGAAACCTTTCTGATAAAGGTATATTTTATAAACCGAAGGTTCTTTTGGTGATATGAAGGAAAATGATAAATTTAGACGTTTTAATAACAGAGACTATTAAATTGAAAAAAATAATGTTTTATGTCTTAGGTAGAAATATTAATAAATTAGACCGTTTTACTAATAATAAAATTTCTTCTTATTTACCTAAAAATAATAATAAAGTTGCTTAATTTAATGTAATAAATAAATTCTAGTGCTAACTTGTTTTTGTTGTGTATCCATTTTTTGCGTTATAATCTTAACTGATATTATCATAAATGATAATAGAGTTTACTTACGCTTATAGTTTTTATAAAAACCATAGATAATGTATATTTAAAAAATTTGCTTCATAATATTTAATATACAAGCTTAAATGTAGAAAGGAGGAAAAACATGAGATTAAGTAAAATGGCAGGTAAAGAGATACTCAATATTTTTAGTGGTAGTAGGTTAGGCATTATAGGTAATTCAGATTTGTTGATTGACGAGAAAACTGGCAAGATCATATCATTATTAGTGCCTGACAATGGAGGTCAATTTATCATGTTTAATGACAAATCAGAAATAGAAATACCATGGAATGCTATAGAAAAAATAGGAAATGACATGATTATTATAGACATGGAAGATACACCATAATACAACAATAAATATGAACCAAAACCCCCTCTAGAAGATATTATATATATTAGGATGACTATTCTGATAATATATGATGTAGTGTAAGAGAGGGGAAATTATGAAAATAATTGTTCAGAAGTTTGGTGGTTCATCTCTAGTAGACAAAGAGAAAAGAGAACATGCAATAGACAGGATATTGCAAAGATATAAAGAAGGTTATAGTATTGTAGTGGTTGTATCAGCGATGGGTAGAAGAGGTGATAATTATTCAACAGATTCATTGCTTGATTTAATAAATGAAGACAGTAAAGATCTTAGAAGTAAAGATTTATTAATGTCTTGTGGAGAAGTAATTTCAGCAGTTGTACTAACTAATATGTTAAATGAAAGCAAGTTACCTGCTACTGCCTTTACAGGAGGACAGGCAGGAATTATAACAGATGCTTGCTACTCGAAGGCAGAGGTGCTTTATATCAATACCAACAGAATAGTTAAGTGTCTACAAAAGGGTCGTATTGCAGTAGTCACAGGTTTTCAAGGTATGACTAAAGACAGAGAAATTACAACACTAGGTAGAGGAGGAAGTGATACGTCAGCTGTACTTCTAGGAGAAGCCTTGGGTAGTGAGTTAGTGGAGATTTATACAGATGTTGATGGTGTCCTTACAGCTGATCCAAAAATAGTATCAGACGCTAGAGTGATAAGGACAATATGTTACAACGAACTATATCAATTAGCTGAAGATGGTGCAAAAGTCATACATCCAAAGGCAGTAGAAATAGCTAGAAATAAAAATATGAGGATACTAATAAGAAATACTGTCAAGGATGATGTTGGAACACTAGTTACAAATTCCTTAAATTCAGATTATTATAGTGATGATAAAAAAATCATAAGCGCATTAACACATAAATCTAATAAGGTGCAAATAACAATCTTTACAGAGCAAAGCAAAGATATGGTTAACAAGCTTATGAAAGAAATTGCCCAAGAGGGCATAAGTATAGATTTGATTAATTTCTTTATAGAAAAAATAATATTTACAGTTTGCTTAGATGATTTAGAGAAATTAAAGAAAATATTAAAAAATAAAGACTATAAATATAATATTGTGAGTAACCTGAGCAAACTTAGTATTATAGGTCATAGAATGTGCGGAGAACCAGGCGTAATGCAAAGAATAGCAAAAGCTCTTTATGGTGAAAAAATAGATATATTACAAACCTCAGATTCACACACTACGATTTGGTGTTTAATAGATACTAAATACGTAAACAAAGCTATTAATGCACTGCATAAAGAATTTGAATTAAACATTGATGATTAGTATAAAATATATTATCCTGCAAAAACTAAATTAAACTAATGTCCTAAAAAGGATAATATAATTTGATGAGGTGTTGTATGCAAAATAATGAGTATGGATTTAACAATAATGAACAGGATAATGATAACAACGAAAATCAAGATTTAAGAGAAGAGAAACAGCGATCCAACAATATAAAAGATTTTGGAAATCAAGAACTTCCAATGCCACCAGAAGATATACACTTTATTTCGATAATAGGAGAAATAGAAGGGCATATGGTTTCACAACCCCAAAAAAAGGCTACAAAATATGAACACATCATACCACAACTATTGGCAGCTGAAAGAGATCCTAAAATTAAAGGGATTTTGATATTGATTAATACTGTTGGAGGAGATGTAGAAGCGGGATTAGCACTTTCTGAGATGATAAATAGTATGACTAAACCAAAAGTCTCTTTAGTTTTAGGTGGTGGGCATAGCATAGGCGTACCACTAGCAACATCTTCGGATTATTCGTTTATTGTTCCAACAGCAACTATGACTCTTCATCCAATCAGAATGAATGGGTTAGTTATTGGAGTACCACAGACATTCAGATATTTTCAAAAGATGCAACAGAGAATATTAGATTTTATACTCAGGACATCTAGAATACCAAGAGAATCACTTAGACATCTTATGTATGAAACTGATGAGATTGCAAATGATGTGGGGACTATTCTTATTGGACATGAAGCAGTAGAATGTGGCTTGATTGATGCTGTAGGCGGATTAAGCAATGCAATAGACAAATTGTATGAACTAATAGGAGAATAGGCTCTATTTAAGTTGGGTATATAGATAAAAGTGCTTATTTGTGTTATAATTACTCGTAGGTCGCCAAAGATAGCAAGTAAAATATATATAGATATACTATCTTTGGCAATCTAAGCTTCTGAGGGTAAAGACAAGCACTCTAAATTGTAGGAGGTTTAATATGACTGTATTACAGGCGATATTGCTTGGTGTATGCCAAGGAATTTCTGAATTTTTGCCAATAAGTAGTTCGGGTCATCTAGTTTTACTTCAAAGTTTATTTAATATAACGGAGGGAAGTGTGTTATTTACAGTAATGCTCCACTTTGGCTCGCTTGCTTCAATATTAATATTTTATCACAAAGATGTACTTAAGCTTATAGCTGAATTTTTTAAAATGATTGGTGAGCTTTTAACTGGAAAAGGGCTGAACTTAGATAATCCATACAGAAAATTAGATATATTATTAATAGTAGGTAGTGTTCCTACAGCAATAATGGGTGTATTGTTTAAGGATTTCTTTGAGAGCTTATATTCATCTGTGTTCAGCGTTGGGATAGCACTTATTATCACAGGATGTATATTGATGATAAGCGAAAAAATGGCAACAGGGAAAAAAGACATAAAACAATTTAGATACATAGATGCAGTGATTATAGGGACACTTCAAGGATTCGCTATAACACCGGGAATATCAAGATCAGGTTCTACTATAGTAGGAGGATTATTACTAGGGCTTAATAAGGAGTTAGCTACTAAATTTTCATTCTTCTTAGCATTACCAAGTATATTTGGGGCTACTATATTAAAAGTAGGAGATGCTGTGGCTAAAGGTATTGCTATAGATATTCCTATAATAGTCGGTACAATTGTATCAACAGTAGTAGGGTTATTTGCTATTAAGTTTTTGATAACGCTATTAAAAAAAGGGAAACTATATTATTTTTCATATTATTTATGGATAATAGGAGGTTTAATAATTATATATAATTTAGCCCGATAAAAATCAATGAAGGATTTTAGATGAAAGACAAAGAAATACTCATATATGAGGTGGTTTTAAGTGAGCAATTTAGACAAAACTGTAAAAACTAAAAAAAGCAGATCTAAAAGCAAGAATACAAAAAGTAAGAATAGTCCGAAGACAAAAAACACTCCAAAGAAAAAAAAGACCTTTAGTAATGAAGCTGTTGGGATAATAGGCATATTTATAGGACTATTATTTTATGTGTTTTTAATAAGTAACTCAGTAGGGTACATAGGAGAAATTACTAAAAAGTATATTTGGTTACTGACAGGTTTTGGTGGGTACTTCATACCAATGATAATTATAATAACAGGTATCTTAGTATTAGCAAATAAAATTGATAGTTTTAAGAAAAGTCTAGTGCTGTTGTTTTTGATTTTTCTTTGCTATTTAATGATTATGGATATAACGGCCTTTGGAGATAATACGTCTTTAGGATTTTCAGAAAAAATAAAAGTAGCTAAAGAGGCTGGTATAAACCTAAAAGGTGGAGGAATAGTAGGTGGGATACTGTCTTATGCATTGGTCAATCTATTTGGTGTTATAGGTACATTTGTAGTATTATCATGCATAATAATAGTTACATTTATAACACTTACAAATGTCAGTTTAGTAAAAATATCTAGAGGCTTTTTTAAGACTTTAGGTAGAATGTTTAAGAGGATATATGATTCTATACTAGACTTTGTATTTGTGTACGAAGAAGTGCCAGACAATATAATAGAGGCAAATGTTGTAGATGATGCTACCGATAAAATAGATACAGAGCCAAGTAAAATAGAGCAAATTACAGAAATAGAAAAGAAAATTGAAATACTTGATTATACAAAGGACATGCCTAAGTTCGATATGTTAGCAGAAAATGCTAAAAATAACATAAATAATAATAAGCCACAAATACCAAAGGCTAGTGAAGACAAAGATAAAACAGTAGTTATCAATCCTGCTAATAGTACTAACATCTATGATAACTACCAAAAACCAGATATAGAGTTTTTGGAAAAAACGGATATAAATCATAGTGATTCACACCAAAAATCTATATTAAGCAACGCTAATAAATTAGAAACTACACTCAAAAATTTTGGGGTAGATGCAAAAGTTAAGCAGATAAATAGAGGACCAACAATAACTAGATACGAATTACAGCCTGCTCCTGGCATCAAGGTAAGCAAGATTGTAAATTTAGCCAATGATATAGCCCTAAGCTTAGCGGCAAGTGGGGTTAGGATAGAAGCACCGATACCAGGTAAAGCAGCAGTAGGAATAGAAGTGCCGAATAAAGTAAAAGATAGTGTTAGAATAAGAGATGTGATAGAATCAAAAGAGTTCAAATCAGCAGAGGGTAAACTTAGCATAGCGCTAGGAAAGGATATAGCAGGTAAATCCATAATAGCAAATATAGAAAAAATGCCACACATGCTGATTGCAGGAGCTACTGGTTCTGGTAAGAGTGTATGTGTAAATACACTTATAGCGAGTATACTTTATAAAGCTAAGCCAAATGAAGTAAAATTAATGATGATAGATCCAAAGGTAGTAGAGCTTAGTATATACAATGGTATACCTCACTTGTTAATACCAGTAGTTACAGATCCTAAAAAAGCTGCAAGTGCTTTAAATTGGGCAGTAACAGAAATGATAAATAGATATAATAGTTTTGCTGAAAATGGAGTAAGAGATATCAAAAGCTACAACCAAAAAATGAAAGATACAGAAACAGAAAATATGCCACAAATAGTAATAATAATAGATGAGTTAGCTGACTTGATGATGGCTTCACCAACAGAGGTAGAAGACAGTATATGTAGATTAGCACAAATGGCTAGAGCAGCAGGTATACATCTTATAGTTGCTACACAAAGACCATCGGTTGATGTAATAACAGGAACTATAAAAGCAAATATACCTTCGAGGCTGTCATTTGCAGTGTCTTCGCAATCAGACTCTAGAATTATACTAGATATGAATGGAGCTGAGAAGTTATTAGGTAAAGGAGATATGCTTTATTACCCTGTAGGTTCAGCAAAGCCAATGAGAGTTCAGTGTTCATATATTGATGATAAAGAAGTAGAAAAGATAGTAGAATTTCTAAAAAAACAAGGGCAAGAGGAATACAAAGAAGAAATAATCAAAGATATAGAAACTAATATAGCTTTGCCAGTAAATGAGGATGCAGACGAATTACTTCCAAAAGCTATAGAATTAGTTATAAATGAAGGTCAAGCTTCAATATCCTACATCCAGAGAAAGCTAAGAGTCGGCTATGCAAGAGCAGCTAGAATAGTCGATGAAATGGAAGAGAGAGGAATAGTAGGACCAAAAGAAGGTAGTAAGCCAAGAAAAGTATTGGTTAGTAAAGAAGAGTATGCAGAAAGTGATGCATAAGGACTGTTCACTGTAAAACAGTCAGGGGGTGTCTTAAGAGACACCCCCTTTGGAATGTATTAAGGATAAGACAGATACAATAAAAAAGCAGGTGAAAAAAATGTTGAACAAAGTTCTAATTAGTGAAGTAATTGATAAAGATGATATCGTCTATATTGATGTAAGAAGCCCAAAAGAATATGAGGAGGATCATGTACCAGGAGCATACAACATGCCTATATTTACAGATGAAGAACGTGAAGAAATAGGATATATATATAAACAAGTTGATGCAGAAAAAGCTAAAGAATTGGGGCTAAAATATGCTGCATCTAGGCTATATGATTATTACATGAAGATTAAAGAAATAACAGGTAAAAATAAAAAGGTTGCAATTTACTGTTTTAGAGGTGGAATGAGGAGTAATTCTATAGCTCAAGTTTTAAGTATGATGGGTTTAGAAGTGAATTTAATAATTGGCGGATATAAAAGCTATAGAAAATATGTAAGTGATTGGTTAAGCAAATATAACAAGGATATAAAACTAGTAGTATTGCATGGATATACAGGGGTAGCAAAAACTAAAATATTAAATATCTTAGAGCAAAAAGGATATCCTGTTTTAAATATAGAGAAAATGGCTAGAAATAGTGGATCAGTATTTGGCTCAATAGCATTTGACAAAGACTCTAGTTCTCAGAAATATTTTGAATCAAAGCTCTATAGTGCATTAAAAGAAATGGATAGTGACTATTATTTTACTGAGAGCGAAAGTAAGAGAATAGGTAAGGTAGTAATGCCAGAGTTTTTATATGACAAATTAATAAATGGTAAACACATATTGTTAAAGACGGATATAAATAACAGAGTACAAGTTGCATTAGAGGATTATATTAAAGATGATGAAAATAATGAAGAATTATTGATATCTGCTATAAGCAAGTTGAAAAATAAACTTGGTGCTAATAACTTGTCAGAGTATATAAACAGAATAAAAAGCAAAGATTACGAATATGTTATTAAAGAACTCATGCAAAAATATTATGATCCTTTGTATGATTATTCGATTGATAAAATTGAACAATATGATAAAATAGTTATGTATGATAAAATAGACGATGCGATAAAACAGCTAGAACTATATGCAAGTGAATATAGGCTTTAGAGAGGAGATATGTAAGTGAATTTAACAGCAGCATTGTTGTCATTAGGATGTTCTAGGAATACAATAGATTCAGAAATAATGATAGGGATATTAAAGGACAACAATATACAGATGGTAGATGACATGTCTTTAGCAAATGTTATAATAATAAACACATGTGGCTTTATACACGATGCTAAAGAAGAATCAATAGATGAAATAATAGAGGCTACAGAGCTTAGACAAGAGGGAAAATGTAAACATCTTATAGTATGTGGTTGTTTAGCTCAAAGATATAAAGATGAATTAATGAAAGAAATACCTGAAATAGACGCAATAATAGGAACAGGTAACATAACTGAGATATATAAGGTAATATCAAAGTTGCAAAATGCAGGTAAGTATTTTAATATAGATAACATAAATTCGCAGTACCCAGAAAATTGCAAGAGAGAACTATTAACACCTAATCAATATGCTTATTTAAAGATTTCACAAGGGTGTAATAATCATTGTACTTATTGTATTATACCAAAGCTTAGAGGGAAGTATAGAAGTAGAAGCATAGAAGATATAGTAAGTGAAGCTAAATTCTTAGTCGACAGTGGTGTCAAAGAAATCATACTTACAGCAGAAGACACAGGTAAATATGGTATAGACATATATGGAGAGTGCAAACTGGATGGTTTGCTAGATGAGCTAAATAAAATAGAAGGATTAAATTGGATTAGACTACTATATATATACCCAGAAACATTTACAGACGGTTTGATAGATAGTATAAAAAGGAACGATAAAGTATTAAATTATGTAGATATACCTTTACAGCATATAAACAATAGAATATTGAGCAGAATGAACAGGAAGACAACTAAAGAGGATATTTGCAGATTAATTAAGAAGCTAAGAAGCCAGATTAGTGATATAATAATCAGGACTACTTTTATTACTGGATTTCCATCAGAAACAAAAAAGGAGCATGAAGAAGTTGTTCAGTTTATTAAAGAATATAGATTTGACAGATTAGGAGTATTTGTTTATTCTAAAGAAGAAGGAACAAAAGCTTCACTTTTTGATGGTCAAATAGACGAAGAAACTAAAAAAGACCGTTATAATGAAATAATGGAGATTCAGATGAATATATCAGATGAGCTCAACAATAAAAAAGTAGGAAATATATATAAAGTGCTTATAGAAGAAGAAATAAATGGAGAGAATCTGTATGTAGGAAGAACATATATGGATTGTCCAGATATAGATGGAGTAGTATATGTTAGCACCAAGGAAAAACTGGCAATAGGCCAATTCGTTGATGTCAAAATCATAGAACACTTTGAATACGATTTGAAGGGAGTAATACCATATGAACTTAGCTAATAAATTAACCATAGCAAGGATTTTTTTAGTACCAATCTTCATGTTTTTTCTTTTAGTTAATATTCCATATGGAGATATAATAGCGGTATGTTTATTTATACTTGCAGCTCTTACAGATAGTTTAGATGGATATATTGCTAGAAGTAGAAATCAGGTAACTAAATTTGGTAAATTCATGGACCCTTTAGCAGATAAATTATTAGTTTCAGCTGCTCTTATATCTTTACTTGAAATGGGTAAAGTTTCAGCATGGGTAGTAATGACTATTATAGCTAGAGAATTCGCAATAACAGGATTTAGAGTTCTTGCAGCTTCAGAAGGAATAACAATCTCAGCAAGTTGGTGGGGAAAGATAAAGACTATAACACAGATAACAGCTATTATAGTACTTTTACTTGATAACTATCCATTTAGACTAATAGGAGTACCTTTTGACAATATAGCAGTAGCATTAGCAGTAATATTTACAGTTATATCAGGAGTTGACTATATTTATAACAATAGAAAAGTACTTAGCTCTCATTCAAACAAGACTAATAACTAGGAGGTCAGCGATGAAAGGTGAGATTATAAATGTAGGTACAGAAATACTACTAGGAAATATATATAATACACATTCAAAATATCTATCTGAAAAGCTTTCTAGCTTAGGGATAGATATTTATTATCATACAAGTGTAGGAGATAATCCGGGAAGAATAAAAGAAACACTTAAGACATCATTAAATAGATCAGATTTGGTGATACTCACAGGTGGGCTTGGGCCAACCAAAGATGATGTTACCAAAGAATGTGTTGCAGAGCTTTTAGATAAAAGACTTATATTTGATAAAAATGTCATGGATGATATAGATAAATTCTTTAAAAATAGAAGAAAAAAATATGTAGACTCAGTGAAAAAACAATCTTATATCATAGAAGGCAGTAAAGTACTAAAAAATGAAGTTGGAACGGCACCTGGGTTGTTTTTAGAAGAGAATAGAAAAACTATAATCATATTACCTGGTCCACCAAAGGAATTAGAAAATGTGTTTATTAAAGCAGAAAAAATACTAGCGAGTAGAGCTGACAATATTATAAAATCAAAAACACTAAGATTTACAGGTATAGGAGAATCGGATTTAGAAGAAAAAATTATAGATTTGATAGAAAATCAAACAAACCCTACAATAGCACCATATGTAAAAGAAGGTCATGTAGAAATAAGAGTTACAGCAAAAGCAAATGGAGTAAAACAGGCTGAGGATATGCTTGAAGATACTATCAAACAAATAGAAGATAAAATAGGAAGATACTTATTCAGCAAAGAAGATGAATCAATAGAAGAAGTGGTATACAAGTTGCTAAAAGAAAGAGGACTTAAGATAGGTTTTTGTGAGTCATGCACAGGAGGGCTAATAAGTAGTAGATTAACAAGAATATCAGGTTCATCAGCTGTGTTTGATAGAGGAATAGTAACATACAGCAACACTGCTAAAATCGAAGAAGTGAATGTGAATCATAAAGATTTAGAGGAATATGGGGCAGTAAGCAAACAAGTTGCACTTTCTATGGCAAAAGGACTTTACAATAAAAGCGATATAGGCATAGCAGTTTCAGTTACTGGTATAGCAGGTCCAACAGGAGGAACAGATAAAAAACCAGTGGGATTAGTTTATTTTGGAGTAGCATCAAAAGATGTAGAGTACACCACAAAACGAATATTTATAGGCACAAGAGATAGAATCCAAAATAAAACAGCAAATACCGCATTTGAACTTGTGATAAAGTTACTTAAAGAGGATTTATAAAATTATGAGCGATTTTTCTCATAATTTTTTGTTGTACAGTTATTAGACTTATAAGTATTGCGATATAAGGGGGGAAGCAATGCATAGTATAAATGATTATTGCTGGTGTGGTAGTAAAAGGAGCTACAAAGAATGTCATATGGAATTTGATCAAAGATTGAAAGCTTTAAAAAAAAGAAACATTATAGTTCCATCTAGAAAGCTTATTAAAAATGCTAGGCAGATACAGGGAATAAAGAAATGTGGGATTGTAAATAGCGGATTGCTTGATATGGTTGGTAAAAACATAAGAGAAGGAATAAGTACAGAGTGGCTCAATCAGCTAGCATATAAATATACCATTAGTAAAGGAGCTAGACCAGGAGTATTGAATTTTGAGGGATACCCAAAAAGTATATGCACGTCTATAAACAATGTAGTATGTCATGGCATACCAAGCAAAAAAGATATATTAAAAAGTGGAGATATAATAAATGTAGATGTGACTACAGAGTTAAGTGGATATTACACAGATGCATCTAGAATGTATAGAATAGGAGAAATAAGTAAAGAAGCAGAAAAACTAGTAAGAGTAACAAGGGAGTGTTTATATAAAGGTATAGAAGTTGTAAAACCATGGAAAAGTTTTATTGGAGATATAGGTTATGAAGTACAAAAACATGCACGGGCTAATGGGTTTACTGTAGCAAGAGAATTCGGTGGGCATGGAGTAGGATTAGCTGTTCACGAAGATCCATTTGTATTTCATTTTGGTAGAAAAAGAACGGGTATGATACTTGTTCCAGGTATGGTATTTACTATAGAGCCTATATTAAACAGTGGAGGAAATAGAGTGTGTATTGATGAAAAAGACAAATGGACAGTAAGGACTAAAGATGGTTCGCTTTCAGCACAGTGGGAACATACCTTATTAGTTACTGAGGATGGAGTAGAGATAATTTCAATGTAGCTAGAAAATTTGCTTGAAAAGTGTATCCATTTTAGATATTATATTTTAGATTGATATTTATTTACAAAAAAGATTGACCGAGTAAAAGAAGTAGTATATAATGTACATAGAACGTCTGTTCGAGAAATAGAAAAGGTGGTGAACCAGTAAAACTGGGTTTATTATGTTAGAGAAAAATAAAGCATTAGAGATGGCGTTAAGTCAAATTGAAAAACAGTTTGGAAAAGGTTCTATAATGAAATTAGGAGAAGATTCAGTACTTAATGTTGAATCAATTTCAACAGGAGCACTTCAACTTGATATAGCATTGGGAATAGGTGGAGTACCAAAAGGTAGAGTAGTAGAGATATATGGACCAGAATCTTCTGGTAAAACTACAGTAGCTTTACATATAGTTGCTGAGAGCCAAAAAAACGGAGGAACAGCAGCATTTATAGATGCAGAGCACGCATTAGATCCAGTATATGCTAGAAATCTAGGAGTAAAGACAGAGGATTTAATAGTATCACAACCAGATACAGGAGAGCAAGCACTAGAAATTGCAGAAGCACTTGTTAGAAGTGGCGCAGTAGATGTAATAGTAATAGATTCAGTTGCTGCACTAGTACCAAAAGCAGAGATAGACGGTGAAATGGGAGATAGTCATGTAGGACTGCAAGCTAGATTGATGTCTCAAGCACTTAGAAAATTAGCAGGTGCTATAAAAAAATCTAATACAGTTGCTATATTTATTAACCAGTTAAGAGAGAAAGTAGGAGTGATGTTTGGTAATCCAGAGACTACTACAGGTGGTAGGGCGTTGAAGTTCTATTCATCAGTTAGACTTGATGTAAGAAGAATAGAGACTCTCAAGAGAGCAAATGAAATGATCGGAAACAGAACAAAAGTAAAGGTAGTTAAGAATAAAGTTGCTCCGCCATTTAGGATAGCAGAGTTTGATATAATATATGGAAAAGGTATATCGCAGGAAGGTTGTATATTAGATGCAGCAGTTGAAACTGATATAGTTAAAAAATCCGGTTCATGGTATAGCTATGATGACAATAAATTAGGTCAAGGTAGAGACAATGCAAAGCTATTCCTTGCAGAAAACAAAGATTTAATGGATGAAATAGAGTATAAGGTAAGGAAAAAGCACGGATTGTTAGAAGAAGATGCTGAAACAGAAAATAATCAAATAAATGCTGAATAAAATAATCTCCTATTGGCTAATAATTAGCTAATAGGAGTTTTTTGGAGGAAAACATGAAAGTTACTAACATAGAGAATACTGAGGTAGAAAATTTAATCTATATTGACGATGAGTATAAGTATACATTGAATGAAGAAGTAATCAAGGAATATCAACTTTATGTAGGTAGAAAAGTAGGTTACATGGAGGATATGTACATACAAAAAAAGTCGCTTGATTATGAGGCTATAAATAAATCCATTAAGAAGCTATCCTATAGACTTAGAACTAAAAAAGAAATGAGCATTTATTTAAAAGAGGCAGGTTATTCAAAACAATTGGTAGATAGAGTCGTAGCCAAATTAACTGAGATGGGGTATATAGATGATTTGAAATATTGTGAGGTCTATATATCATATTATATAAACAATAAGCTTAAAAGCAAAGCTGTGGCGTTATCCGAGCTAAAAAACAAAGGTGTTAGTAGTGATATAATAAGGAAAGTGTTAAACAGTGTAGACATAGATGATACGAAATCACTTTTAGCTATATTAAAGAAAAAGGTAAAAAATTCTGAGCAGTTAAAAGATAAAAACTACAGAGACAAGATAAAAGCCTATCTCTACAGAAAAGGATTTAATTTAAATCAAATAAACAAGACTATAAATCAGTTAATAGATGATTATTAAAATTTATGATGTTCAAATTAATATTTATTAAATAATTATAGTTTTTTTATCATAAATATATAGTAAACAAAGACATATTAAAGATTGGTAGTTTATTAACAAGAAATAATTGTTTACACTAGCCTTATACCACATAACAGCAGACTTGACAGAAGTCTGTAAAAGTATTAAAATAAAGACGGTATCAGCTTTTAAATATAATTATAATTTATTATATTTATTTATTATTTTAATAGCCGGGTAAGCTCGGTTATATTTGAATTTAGATTATTTATATATAAAATTAACACATATATACAGGGAAAATAATGATGAATCGCTAACATAAATATAAATGACATTGTATCATAAATACAATAATTAAAAGTAACTGGATTATTATGATAATAAATCATTTCATATAAAATTTAATTTATTCAGCTATTT
The DNA here is from genome assembly GCA_029227815.1 of Clostridiaceae bacterium M8S5. Classification (GTDB taxonomy): domain Bacteria; phylum Bacillota; class Clostridia; order Tissierellales; family MCWD3; genus Abyssisolibacter. The sequence goes on from CP118523.1 coordinate 1,916,582, forward strand.
TATATAATTCATTCTTATAACACGCAATTTTATCAAATATTCTCTGAAAATAAAATAATGTTAAGATTATAAATAGTCAGTTCAATACTATACTTATTAATATGTTTATGTAAATGCAAGAATAATCGAATAATTTAATAGAAAAGGAGGTGCTAGTTAGATTGTTAGAAATGTTGGCAGGAGGATTAATAGGAGCAGTTGTAGGAGTATTCCTTGGTATATATATAAGAAAAAATATTGCTGAAAATAAAGTTATGACAGCAGAAGAACAAGCGAAGAGAATAGTTGAAGATAGCTATAACAAAGCTGAAACAATCAAAAAAGAGTATATATTAGAAGGAAAAGAAGAGGTTCATAAACTTAGAACCGAAATGGAAAGAGAAAATAGAAACAGAAGAAATGAATTACAAAAGCTCGAAAGAAGACTTATTCATAAAGAAGAAGTTTTAGATAGAAAATCTGAATCAGTAGAGAAAAAAGATGACTTCTTATCTAAAAAAATTAAGACCTTTGAAGAAAAAGAAGCTCAAATTAAAGTATTGTATCAGCAACAGGTTGAAAAGCTAGAGAAATTATCAAGCTTAACATCAGAAGAAGCAAGAGAGCTATTGCTAAATGATGTTAAGAAAGAGATAAGTCACGAAGTAGCAGTGTTGATAAAAGAAACGGAAAATAATGCTAAGCTTGAAGCTGACAAGAGAGCCAAAGAAATAGTATCCTATGCGATACAAAAATGCGCTGCAGACCATGTTGCAGAAAGTACTGTTTCAGTAGTTGCTCTTCCTAACGATGAAATGAAAGGTAGAATCATAGGAAGAGAAGGTAGAAATATTAGAACATTAGAGACAGCTACAGGTATAGACTTAATTATTGATGATACTCCAGAAGCAGTTATACTATCAGGATTCGATCCAATTAGACGAGAAGTAGCTAGAATTGCTTTAGAAAAATTAATTGCGGACGGTAGGATTCATCCAGCAAGAATTGAAGAAATGGTTGAAAAAGCAAGAAAAGAAGTTGATAACCATATAAGAGAAGTTGGAGAACAAGCAACATTTGATACTGGAATGCACGGTATACACCCAGAACTAGTTAAACTACTAGGTAGGTTGAAGTTTAGAACAAGTTATGGACAGAATGTATTAAAGCATTCGATGGAAGTTTCTCATTTAGCAGGTATAATGGCTGCTGAGATAGGTGCAGACGTTAAGATAGCTAAAAGAGCAGGATTGTTACACGATATAGGTAAGGCTGTAGACCATGAAGTAGAAGGACCACATGTTAGTATCGGAGTTGATTTATGTAGAAAATACAGAGAGTCAAAAGCTGTTATACATGCAGTTGCTGCACATCATGGTGATATAGAACCAAAGACAATAGAAGCTGTTCTAGTTCAAGCTGCTGATGCTATTTCGGCTGCAAGACCTGGGGCAAGAAGAGAAACACTAGAGTCTTATATTAAGAGATTAGAAAAGCTAGAAGAAATAGCTAATTCGTTTGAAGGTGTAGATAAGTCATTCGCTATACAGGCTGGACGAGAGATAAGAATAATAGTAGATTCTGAGATGATTAGTGATTTAGATATTATTCATGTTTCAAGAGATATTGTAAAACGTATAGAAGATGAGCTAGAATATCCTGGTCAAATAAAAGTAAACGTGATTAGAGAAACAAGAGCGATTGAATATGCTAAGTAGTATATATTAATTGCAACCAAGAAATTTTAAAATTAGACAGCTAAAAGGGTGTCCTTGAAAAATCAGGGAGCCCTTTTTTTAAAATAAACATATATGCAAAAAGTAAAGGATTCTAAAGCATATGATTATTAGTCGTTTACCATATCAACAAATTATACCAAAAAGTATCAAAATACCACCAATAGGCTATTTTACAACGACAAATTATACTAAAATTCATTAATAATCACAATAAAAATAAGATTTATATATTTATTTCTTATTTTTTTATCAATGAAGGAGGATTTTAACAGATTTTTGTTGAATTGTAATATTAGTTTATATATAATATATAATTTTAAAAGGGGGCTTTTATTAATGAATGTATTAAAGGTGTCAGCAAAATCAAGTCCAAATTCTGTAGCGGGAGCATTGGCAGGTGTTTTACGCGAAAAAGGATCAGCAGAGATCCAAGCGATAGGGGCAGGTGCTCTAAACCAGGCAGTGAAAGCAGTAGCGATAGCAAGAGGGTTTGTCGCTCCTAGTGGTGTTGATTTAATTTGTATTCCAGCGTTTACAGATATTCAAATTGACGGTGAAGAAAGAACTGCCATAAAATTAATCGTAGAACCAAGATAAAGCTGTAACTTGGGATATTTGGATGATATGCTAAGAACTAATATTAAATTACTAAAAAATATTAAAAGCATTAATCTCTGAATTTTCATAAAACTTAGAATTATTTGTAATTTAAGTTAATGATTACAGAAAATATATCAAAATAAAAAAAGAGCGATTATCGCTCTTTTTTATTCTTGGAGGGAAGGAAAGCTGTGTTAAGCTCCCTGTAGAATGCTTGAAATTACATATTAACATGAATATAAAAATACCTAAAGTAGAGTTAGAGCGAGCTGTGTATAAAGACTTAGACGCTATACGTACTTGCATAAAGGTAAAGAGGTTAGTGAGATGTTAGGTGTTATAGAGCTACCTGATGAGAATTATCTTAAGACAGAAAAAGCATATGCTATAAAATATTAAATGAAAATAAAGAGTTTATTGGAATAATAGAGTTTTTTTTAATATCTCATGGAAGAACAGAAGAGCAGAGTTAAGTATTCTTATCGAATCAGAGGAAAGAGGAAAGGGTTATGGATATGAGGTAATAAAAAGTATACTAGATATTGGTTTTGGAGAATTAGGATTTAATAGAATATGGTTAAGAGTATTAAAGTATAATAGTCAAGCTATTAAGTATTATATTAATGCTTTTGGAAGAAGGTGTATATAGAGGAGAGAGTATGAGATTTGGTAAATTTAAAGATCAATTACAAATGAGTATATTGCCAAAAGGACTGGATATATGAGTAAATATAGTCTTAATTTATATACTTGCCTAAACGAAGAACGAATAGGAAATAAAATAAAAGAAGGATGATTATGATACGAGGTGGATAAAAGGTGGATAACAAAAATTGTATTGATAAACGCAAAAGATTAGAAGAAAATAATTTTAGCTACAAAATTACTAAGGATAACAAAGTAATGATCTATTGGAAAAACCAACGAATTATGATTCTTACAGGAAAAAAGGCATTAAAATTAATAGCTGAATTAAATAATACCGATGAATATGGAAAACAACTTTTATTGGCAAAGGCTACTGGAAACTTTAAACATGGTAATGAGAAGGTTTCAAAAAATAGTCATAAAAACAGGAAATATTGAGTAGAATAAGCTGTCGAATGTATAAACAGTTATTTACACAAGTTGGCTGTTTGAAATGACAAATACATAGCTTAAAAAAGGCTGTTCATCGTAAACATTTAATAAACAGCCTATCTATTATTTATCTTACTACAATATTAATTATCTTATTAGGTACATAAATTTCTTTAACAATTGATTTACCTTCAATTTTGCTTGCAATGGCTTCTTTTGCTTGCTTTAAGATAGCTTCTTTTGCCCCATCTTTCTCCACTGATATAGTTTCTTTTACCTTACCGTTTATTTGTACTGGTATATCAATCATATCATCTTGAATCTTTGATTCATCATATTTTGGCCAACTATTTTCAAAAACACTTTTTTCATTACCTAGTCTATTCCATAATTCTTCCGATATATGTGGCGAGAATGGCGCTAGCAATATTACTAACGTCTGGATTGTCTCCTTATCTATATATCCTTCTTTCTTTTTTATATGATTGAGTTCATTTGTAAATTCCATAAATCCACTTACTACAGTATTCAAACGGAGTGTATCTAATCTTTTTGTTATTTGGCAAACCATTTGGTTTCGAACTTTTATCATTTCTTTTGTTGCAGTACCTACATTTTCGTTATTAACAACCAAATTCCACACTTTATTTATGAATCTGTGAACTCCTTCGATTCCTCTATCATCCCATTCAGAATCTAACTCTGGTGGCCCTACAAATAATTCATACATTCTTAATGAATCACAACCGTATTTATCAACTAACTCATCAGGTGATACTACATTACCTTTTGATTTAGCCATCTTAGCACCATTTTTTAAAATCATACCTTGATTGAATAGTTTTTTAAATGGTTCGTTAAACTCAATTACGCCTATATCATTTAAAAACTTAGTATAGAATCTTGCATACAATAAGTGAAGTACTGCATGTTCTATTCCACCAACGTACATATCAACTGGAAGCCATTCTTTTGCTTTATCTGGTGATACTATTTGTTCTTTATTTTTATGGTCTATATATCTTAAGAAGTACCACGATGAACCAGCCCATTGAGGCATGGTGTTAGTCTCATATTTACCCATTTCTCCACACTCAGGACATGGAGTGTTAACCCATTCTTCAATACCTGCAAGAGGTGACTCACCAGTACCTGTAGGTTGATAAGATTCAACATCTGGTAACTTAACAGGCAATTGTTCTTCTGGAACTGGAACAGTTCCACACTTAGGGCAGTGTATAATAGGTATAGGCTCTCCCCAGTATCTTTGTCTAGAGAATACCCAGTCTCTTAATTTATAATTAACTTTCTTGTTGCCTATTCCATGTTCTTCTAGATAATTTGCAACAGCTTCTTTTGCATCGACTGATTTCATATTATTAAAGACATCAGAGTTAACCATTATACCTTCGTCGGTATAAGCTTCTTCTAACTCAGTTAACTCTTCACCTTCTTTTGCTATTACTTGAATTATAGGTAAATCGTATTTCTTAGCAAATGCAAAGTCTCTATAATCATGAGCAGGAACACACATAATTGCACCTGTACCATAATCAGCTAATACATAATCTGATATCCAGATTGGTATTTTTGCGCCGTTAAGTGGGTTTATAGCATAGCTTCCTGTAAATACACCCGTTTTATCTTTGTCTGCCATTCTATCAACTGATGACTTTGTAGATGCCTTATATACGTATTCTTCAACTTTTTCTTTATTATCCCCAGTTGTGATAGTAGCAACATCTTCATGTTCAGGTGCTAATACCATAAAAGTTGCTCCATATAACGTATCAGGACGAGTGGTAAATACACTGATAGAATTATCAAATCCCTCAATTTTAAAATCAAGTTCAGCCCCATAGCTTTTTCCAATCCAGTCAGCTTGCATTTTCTTAACCTTTTCTGGCCAATCTAAAGTATCTAAATCGTTAAGTAATCTTTCCGCATATGCAGTGATTTTCAGCATCCATTGACGTAAGTTTTTCTTAGTAACTACAGACCCACATCTTTCACAGCCACCATTTACAACTTCTTCATTAGCTAAACCTGTTTTACATGAAGGACACCAGTTAATAGGCATTTGCTTTTCGTATGCAAGACCTGCTTTAAACATCTTTACAAAAATCCATTGTGTCCATTTATAGTAATTAGGATCAGTAGTATTGATTTCTTTATCCCAATCATATATTGCACTAATTTCATTCAATTGCCTTCTAAAATTCTTTATATTTTCTTTAGTAGCTATACTTGGATGAACTCCTCGTTTTATTGCATAATTCTCAGCTGGTAAGCCGAATGCATCCCATCCCATTGGATGGAGTACATAATTACCTTGTAGTATCTTATATCTACTCCAAACATCACTTAATACATATCCTCTCCAGTGTCCTACATGAAGACCACTACCAGATGGGTATGGAAACATGTCTAAACAGTAATACTTTTTCTTGCCGGGTTCATCTTTATTAACTGGTTTTTTATCCCAAATACCTTTCCATTTTTGTTCAATTTCCTTATGGTTGTAGATATTACTCACATTAATTCCTCCTAATAAAAAATAATTAATACATTAAAAAAACCTTCGTCTGATTTAGAGACGAAAGGTTTATTCCGTGGTACCACTCTAGTTTATTTAATAGAATAATATATTATTTCTATAAATACACTTAACTCTTTAACGGTGAGTCCGTCTTAGCCTAATAATATTCAGCTAAGAAACTCTAAGGCGAGTTCGGTATTGTCGCTTACTGTTTTACACCAACCAACAGCTCTCTAAAAAGCTCCATAGCACCTACTACTCCTATTCATTGTCTTTAAATTATAATATTAATTGGTATTCTAACATATTACACAGTTAAAATCAAGTATATAGAGCTAGGCTAAATATGATAACTGTATATGAAAGAGTATTTCCAAAACTTAATAGTTTATATTCATGAGTATGGAAGGAATGGCTTATGTTGAAGACTTGACAAAATAAAAGTATTATGAATAGGCAAGTAGGGAAGAGGCCATTATCATATGATAAAATGCTTATCTTAAAACAAAATGATATCAGAGTATTATAAAAAGATTCTTTAATATCTTCATATGTCTTAATCTACTTATCATACTTGCTGATGTAAGAAATTTAGTTTGCTAATTCAAATATGGAAATCTGTTTATCAATTATGATAATTATTATCATTTACATTTTTGGATATATATTGTAAAATATAATCAGTATTAAATATAACGGTTAAAGAAGGTGTGATAATGAAACAATCTTTAAGTGACGTACCTGAAACATTACTTATTCCACTTTGGGCTAGAGCTATCGAAACCAAAAGAGAGGACCCAATAATAAAAGATGAAAAAGCTATTGAGATGATGCAAAAAATTGATTATGATTTCTCAAAATTCTATGGTTCATGGATGTCTCAAACAGGTGTAGCAGTTAGGACGCAAATATTTGACGCAGAGGTTACAAAATTTATTAATGAACATCCATATGCCAATATAATCAATATTGGTTGTGGTCTAGATACTAGGTATTTTAGAGTTGATAATGGTACAATTAATTGGTACGATATTGATTTACCAGAGCCTATAAGGCTAAGAAAAAATTTTTTTACTGAGACATCTAGACATAAAATGATAGGTAAATCTGTTTTTGACTTTTCTTGGATAGATTATATAGATGACATAACTAAAGACACTTTATTTATTACCGAAGGGATACTAATGTATTTTTCCGAAAATGATATACATGTCCTAATGAACAAAATGTCTGAAAAATTCACAGGAGCTACTATACTTTTTGACATTATGGCTCCATTTTATATTAAAAATAGTAAAAAACATGATACTGTTTCTAAAACTGGAGCAGTATTTAAGTGGGGGATAAAAACTGGAAAAGAAATGGAACAAATAAATTCAGATATCAGATTTCTGAAAGAATGGAGTATTTTTGATTTTCATAAAAATCGTTGGAAATTTATAAGATGGTTATATCTTATACCTTACTTAAAGAATAATTTTAATTGCAGGATTATAAAAATAACTGTGTAAATATAGATTGATTTATATATAAATGAGAGAACTAGTAATACAGGTTCTCTCTTATTCTTAAGTTACAACTTTTTATATTATAGCTTATAAAAATATTATAAGTAAACAATACAATAAGCTACGAAGTACCAATGGCTTATAAATCAATAGATGAGATCATTAATAATGTTGTATATAAATAAACCATATGAATTTTTCTGGCATAATTTTAGGAGTATTAAAACTTAATCTTTAGCTATACAAATATTCTATATTGTATTAAACTATGATTAGATAACTAATAAAACATAAGGGGCTGTTACAATGATATACGAATTAGAGAAAAATCAATTTGATAAAATAGCTCATTTACTGGAAAATGAACTAATTAATTTAGAAGTTATTGCTGTTGCAAGGGGTTATAATCCTGGTTGGATTTTTGTTGACAATATACAGTCACCCAAAACAGCTATGATTTGGTCAAGAGGTATTGAAGGATTTTACTTCATAGGTGATGCAAATAATACTGATTTTAATAGCTCTGTTAATGACTTTATAGATAAAGTAATAACTCAGAGGGCCAACAAGCTAGGTTTAAATACTTTTGAATTTAGTGGTACTAGCAAAGAATGGGACAAAACATTAAAAAGAGTTTTTCATAGTAGAAATATGTATGAATCTAAACAATATGTATATAAACACAACGGCTTACAAGAGTGTACTATAAAAGAATACGACCTTACTGTAGATTATATCATGAAAAGGGTAGATAAAGAATTACTAGATGATAGTAACTATGATATGTCTTTTGTAAAAGATGCTATACTTGAGTGGTGGGATAGTTTTGAAGACTTCTTAAACAATGGAGTAGGCTTTTGCATTATTCATGATAATAAAGCAGTATGTTCATGTGTAACTAGTTTTACTGATGGTGCAAGCATGGAATCTCATATAGTTACACATGAGAGTTACCGAAAAAAAGGTCTAGCAACTGTGGCTGTAAGTGAATATCTTAGAGAATGTAAAATCATCAATATTAATCCTTATTGGGATTGCATGCAAAAAAATTATGGCTCTAGGGCTTTAGCTGAAAAATTAGGCTATACTCTTTCTTTTGAGTATGCATTATATGAATTTGACTTAAAATAATAACCAAGGGTAACCCTTGGTTATTTATCATTTTAGATAAGGAGTTGGTTATTTTGAAAAATAACGATATTAAAGTATTTGCAGGTAGTTCAGGCTATGATTTTGCACAAGGAATTTGTAATCATCTAAATTTAGAACTTGGTAAGTCAAAAGTTATTACTTTTTCAGAAGGCAATATTTATGTGAAAGTAGAAGAAACTGTAAGAGATAGAGATGTTTATTTAGTTCAGTCGATAGGTTTAAAATCAAATGATGAATTCACAGAAATATTATTTTGGATAGATGCCTTTAAACGAGCAAGTGCTAAATCAGTAACTTTGATAATGCCTTATTTCGCTTATGCTAAAGGAGACAAAAAAGACGAGCCTAGAGTTTCAATTAGAGCAAGGGTATGTGCTGAATGTATTGAGTTAGCAGGAGTTGACAGAGTTGTTACTATGGATTTACATAGTCCTCAAATACAAGGCTTTTTTAAAAAACCTGTTGACCACTTATTAGCACTTCCCATACTATGCGAGTATATTAAATCTTTGGACATCCCAAATTTAGTCGTTGTATCTCCCGATGCTGGTTTTGCTAAAGAGGCAAGAAAATATGCTAGATATCTAGATACATCTATAGCTATTGGAGATAAGGAACGTACTGACCACGATGAAAAAGCAAAGATTATGGAAATAGTTGGAGAGATAGATGGTAAAAATGCACTTATAGTAGATGACTTTAGCATATCTGGCGGTACGTTAATAGATATTTCAAAAGAATTAAAAAGACGAGGTGCTAAGAAAATCATGGTATGTCTATCTCACATATTACTTAATGAAAAAGGTGTAAAAAAACTTGAGGACAGTGATATAGAGTTACTTATATCTACAGATTCTATATTAAATCCATATATTGTCAATAGTAATAAAATCAAGATAGTATCTGTTGCTCCATTATTTGCTGAGACAATAAGAAGAATACATCAAAGTGAGTCTGTAAGTCCACTATTTGATAAAGTCCCAGATGAAGTACTTACTAAAGAAAAATAAATAGCATTAGTTAAAGTGATATTTTTGATAAAACCTTGTAGTATACTTATTTGTATTAATTATTAATTATAGGTTGGTTTGGCACTTCAATCAGTTAAAATTATCAGAGTCGCAATAATAGGGAGGAATAGATTTGAATATAAAAATAAGGAAAGAAAATAATATGGATTATGCTAGTGTTAAGGAAGTAATAAAATCTGCTTTTTATAGAGAAAGTATAGACTTAACGTTTAATGAATGGACATTAGTAGAAAACATAAGAAATAGTACTTCTTATATTAACGAGTTATCTTTAGTTGCAGTAATAGAAAATGAAATTGTTGGTCATATATTATTTACTCCATTAAAAATTCATAGTTACTCAGACATACATGATTCATTAGCATTAGCTCCTGTATCTGTACATAAACAGTATCAAAATATGGGTATAGGTAAACTTCTTGTTGAAGAAGGAATTAGTACTGCCAAAAAACTTGGATATAACTCTATAATAGTGATGGGTCATCCAAATTACTATATGAAATTTGGCTTTGAGCTAGCTTCAATATATGGTATTGGGATAAATAATAATTTAGATAGCAAATATCTTTTTGCATTAGAGTTATCAAAAAATTCTTTAATGAATGTTAATGGAAATATTAAGTACTGTAAAGAATTCTATAATAAAAAAGGGGAGTTGTTATAATAAAAAAGCCAAATGAGACTTAATAAGTTTCATTTGGCTTTTTAACACTCCTAATAAACTACTTTATTTTCTTTTTTGTATTATATATTCAATATACCCCTGCTTTATTTTATTACCTTCATAAATTCTCTCATATAGTCTATATTCTTTTGCTAAGATATCCACATCTGTGAAGTATTTTTCAGCTTCATTAATATCGAAATACGTATGTATTACTTCATGCTCTCCTTCACTTTGGAGAAACTCTCCTTGTCCCAATTCTTGACCTTCTCCATAACCGAAATCATCTATCGATAGAAAATTAATATAGCATAATCCTTCTGGTTGCAAAACTCTTTTCATCTCATCTATAGCTGTTTTTATATCAGCTTTTTTCATGTGGAAAATAGTGTTGTACGAATACACCACGCCAAAAGTTTCATCTTCAAAAGGTATAGCTCTCAAATCTCCTTTTGTCATGTTAAGCTTTATATTATGTTGTTTAGAAAATACATTTGCTTTTTCAATTTGTTTTTCACTTAGCTCTATTCCAAATGTTTCATATCCATGTTCATAAAAAAGACCAAGTGGAGGGCAATTACCTCCAGCACCACAGTCAAGTACCTTTTTTTCTATGTCTGCTTTATTGCAATAAATTAAGAATCTGTATAGCTGAGTTTGCCTATAAATCATACATAAATACCTCCTTCAAAATTGTATTTTAAAAGCAATCTGCACCTTTTTAATTATTGCACTAAGCTTATCTTATTATATTGTTGTACTTATTACTAGTCTTATATTTTCTTTGTATTTATGATATAATATATATAGAAAAAACAGTATTTCATAGTATTTATTAGTGATATATGTTATGATAAATAAAGATTTTTTCATACCTTAACAATTTTCATGCAAATATATAGTCGTATCTTTACTTCCTTTATATGTAATTTTTTTTACTTTTGTATTATCTTTTATCTTTTTACCACATTTATAACAAATGTAGTTCGATTTTTTGAGTTGCACAATAGAAACTTCTTTGTCCATATGGTTGTATTTATTCCAACTTTTCCATCCTGTTTTACATAATAAACTTCTATTATCAAAGTCTGCATAAACCCATCTTAGTAGTCTATGAAAATGAAAAGGATACTTGGTGTATGTAATAAATGCTCTAGGAAGTCCTAAAGATATAGTATAATCTTCAAATGCTTTTTCTATCTTAGATTGTAATGGTTCACCTATTTTTACACTATTATAAGTATATTGGTTTTTCTTCATCCATTTTCTTAGATTGTCAAACATATAACCTCTACAAACATCAATAATCTCTTCTTTTGTTACATTTAGTTTATTAAACATATCTTCCACTATATGAATTACATAGTTTAGGTATTCTTTCTTATTAAACATATCACCCATGTAGTATTTTATAGGAATAAAACCGTACTCAAATTCACCAGTTTCAACTCTTATCATGCCTATACATGTTCCACCTATCAAACTCCCGCTTCCTGCATCATCTATCTGTATCAACTAAATTCACCTCGTTATATTTATACCAATGTAAACAAACATATTATTATTATAGTCATAATAAAACATAAAATACTACATTCTACTTGGTATTCGTTTCAATTTTTACCACTAAATAATTGCAAGTTATAATTTCATACTGGCTTATATTATTCATAAATATTAAATGCAAGAAAATAAAAACAGTCCTTCATTTTAATAAAATCGTTTTCCCAATAAATGTATTACGATTTATTTTTTTAAAATGTTGTCTTAATACCAAGTATTATAAAATAATTTGGGTGGTACAATTAAATAAAATATATCCTTTTATTAAAAGTTTAAAAAATAATATAGAAAAGTATTATTAAAACATATCTTAAATCATATTACTAGTTTTAGTTAATAAAATTAATTCATGTAATTATACTGGTTTATGAGCTTAAGTACAAAACTACAAAAAAATATTTATTTCAACAATATTATTTTATTTATAGAATTTGATTTATAATATGCATTGTTTGAAATTAATCTTGCATGTGATGTTTCAATTTTAAAATAATATGAAATAAAACTTGCAAAATGTACTATCTTTTGTTATTATCTAATTATCCAAAGAAGATATAAAAGGGGGGCCTAATATGTCCGCACAAAAAAGTAAGCAATTAGTGATAAAGCCTGAATGGTGTAAAGGGTGTGGCATTTGTATAAGTTTTTGTCCAAAAAATGTTTTAGCTCTAAATGAAAAAGATAAGATAGAAATTAAAAATATTGAAGATTGTACGAAATGCGGTTTATGTGAACTACGTTGTCCTGATTATGCTATATACTTAAAGGAGGATAAATAATGAGTAAAAATGTTAAACTGATGCAAGGAAATGAAGCGTGTGTGGAAGGTGCTTTAGCAGCTGGAATGACGTTCTACGCTGGTTATCCAATCACTCCTTCAACTGAAATAGCTGAAATATCCTCTTTAAAATTACCCCAAATAGGTGGTAAATTTATTCAAATGGAAGATGAAATCGCTGGTATGGCGGCTACGATAGGTGGTTCTTTAGCAGGATTAAAGTCAATGACTGCTACAAGTGGCCCTGGGTTTTCTCTTAAACAAGAAAACATAGGTTATGCTTGTATAGCTGAAATACCATGTGTTATTGTAAATGTTCAGCGTGGAGGTCCAAGTACTGGTTTACCAACATCTCCTTCACAAGGTGATGTTATGCAAGCTAAGTGGGGAACTCATGGAGATCATCCTGTAATTGCACTTTCTCCAAGCTCCGTAAAGGAAACATTTGATTTAACGGTAAAATGCTTTAACTATGCTGAAAAATATAGAACTCCTGTGATACTATTGTTAGATGAAGTAGTAGCTCATATGAGAGAAAGAATCGAAATTCCTGATGCTAGCGAAATAGAAGTAGTTGATAGAAAAAAACCAAAGAAAAACTTAGATACATATAATCCTTATGAGATTGTTGATGATACTTTGATCCCACCTATGGCAGCATACGGAGAAGGATATCGCTTCCATGTAACTGGTTTATCTCACAATATCACTGGCTTCCCTAGCAATGATAGTGTAATCGCTGAAAATTTATTAAATAGATTAATGGATAAAATAAGTAATAATATAGATGATTTAAGTATATATGAAAATTATAAAATGGAAGATGCCGAAGTTGTTATTGTAGCGTATGGTTCTACAGCTAGATCTGCTAAAAGTGCTGTAGATGCTGCAAGAAAAGAAGGTTTAAAAGTTGGTTTATTTAGACCAATGACAATTTGGCCATTCTTAGCTAAACAAATTGAAGAAATCGATTCAAAAGTTAAGAATATTGTAGTTGCTGAAATGAATTTAGGTCAATATTCACTAGAAGTTGAGAGAGTATGTAAATCTGCTAAAGTATCTCACTATGGAAAAGTTAACGGTGAGCTTATTACTCCTGATGAAATATTAACAGCAGTAAAGGAGGCTTTATAATGTCAAGTGAATTAATCAGTAAATATTTTAGAATGGATAACCTTCCACATATATGGTGTCCTGGCTGTGGTCATGGAATACTTATGCGTGGGATTGTAAAAGCTATAGATAATCTTGGTTTAAACAAAGATGATGTTTGTATAGTTTCTGGTATAGGATGTTCTTCAAGAGCTCCTGGTTATATGGATTTTAACACACTTCATACAACTCATGGTCGTGCACTAGCATTTGCTACAGGTATCAAACTTGCAAATCCAAAACTTGAAGTTATAGTAGTAACTGGAGATGGTGATGCATCTGCAATCGGTGGTAATCACTTAATCCATGCAGCTAGAAGAAATATCGGAATAACTACTGTAGTATTCAATAACTCTATATATGGAATGACTGGTGGACAATATTCTCCTACAACGCCAACTGGTGATAAAGGAACTACTGCTCCTTATGGAAATATAGATAATAACTTTGATTTATGTAAATTAGCCCAGGCAGCTGGAGCAACTTATACAGCACGTTCTACAGCTTATCATGCAAATATGATAATTAAGCAAGTTGAGAACGGTATTAAAAATAAAGGATTTTCATTCATTGAAGCTATCAGTGTTTGTCCTACTTACTATGGTCGAAAAAACAAAAAAGGCGATGCTGTAATGATGATGCAGTACTTAAAAGATTCTGCTGTAAATATCAACAAAGCTAAAAGTATGAACGAAGAAGAATTAGCTGGTAAGTTTGTAATAGGTGAATTTACAAACAATAGTAAACCTGAGTATACTGATCAATATCAAAATATTATTAATAGATTACAAGGGGAGCGATAGTATGGCAAATCAAAAAGAAATTAGATTAAGTGGTTCTGGTGGTCAAGGACTTATATTAGCAGGAATTATACTTGCTGAGGCTGCAATTTTAGACGGTAAAAATACTATACAATCTCAATCATATGGTCCTGAAGCTAGAGGTGGAGCTAGTAAAGCGGAAGTTATAATTAGTGACAATGAAATCAATTACCCAAAAGTTAGAGAATGTGACTTAATGCTTTCGTTGACACAAGTAGCATGTGATAAATATATTTCTCAACTAAACACAGGTGGTATCTTAATAATAGATGATTCTATTGAAACTCCTAATAGAGATGATGTTACAATATATAAATTACCTATTATTAAAACAGCTGTTAACGATATAGGTAAAAGCATGGTTGCAAATATCGTTGCACTAGGGGCTGTAAATGGCATATCAAGCATTGTAAATGAAGAGTCTTTAAAGTCAGCTATACTAAATAGAGTGCCTAAAGGAACAGAAAATTTAAACGAAAACGCATTTAAAGCTGGATTACAGATGGCAAAAGCATTATAATATATAATATATATTATAATGATAAGGGTTGATGTAAAATGAAAAGTACTAATATATTGAAATTGATTCAAGCTAAGTACAATATACTGAGTAAAGGACAAAAGCTCATTGCAGAATATATATCAGATAACTATGATAAAGCAGCATTTATGACAGCTTCAAAGCTAGGGATAACAGTAGGAGTTAGTGAATCTACTGTAGTCCGTTTTGCTATAGCTTTAGGCTTTTCTGGATATCCAAAACTTCAAGAGTCATTGCAAGAGCTTATAAAAAACAAGTTAACTACCGTTCAAAGGTTGAATATGACGGATGAATTATCTAATACTAAGAAATTATATAAAGAAATCCTAAGAGCTGATATGGAGAATATAAAATCAACTATAGATTCTTTAGATGAAGTAACATTTAATAAAGTAGTTGAAAAAATTTGTACAGCCGAAAAGGTTTATGTTTTGGGACTTAGAAGTTCTTCCACTTTAGCAGCATACTTTGGATTTTATTTAGGGTTTATACTTAAAAATGTCAAAGTAGTTGTTTTTGGTACTAGCGATGTTTTTGAACAACTATTGAAAGTAGACAAAAATGATGTGGTAATCGGTATAGGATATCCAAGATATTCTCGTAAGACGCTGGAAGCACTTAAATATATTAGAGAACAGAAGTGTGAAATAGTCGGCATTACAGACAGCTACGTTTCACCTATATCAAATTTAGCGGACTACACATTAGTTGCTTCAAGTAATCTCGTTTCTTTAGTCGATTCTCTTGTTGCTCCAATGAGTCTGATTAATTCACTGATTATAGCCATAGCAAACAAAAATAAAGAAGAAGTTAGCCGATATTTCACCAAGTTAGAACAAATATGGGATAAATATAATATTTATGATGGTAAAGAGAAATTTTCTCTTTAATAAACAAGGGCGTCTTTAATCATAAGATAGCCCTTGCTTTATATTTAATGCGTATATTAACCTTGATAATATTATACTTGAGGTATAGGGCAATTTAATATATAATTAACAAGAGAGTAAAATTTGATGGACTAATTTGTTATAATAATTGAATATAATATCAAAATATAAACTACTATATATTAGTGGTTTAAGCTTTGTAAAAACATTTTTAGTTTTAAGGAGCGATGCAATGAAAAATATAACAATTGCAGTAGATGGTCCTGCTGGTGCAGGTAAAAGTACTATTGCAAAGATAATAGCTGAAAAACTTAATGTAAATTATATAGATACTGGTGCAATGTATAGAGCTTTTACTTATCTTATTATTTCTAAAAACATTAATTTCGATGCTAAAGACAAAATACAGCATGAACTAAAAAATGCTAAAATTGAATTTAAAAATAATCATATCTACCTAAACGATAATATTATAGATGATGAAATAAGGGCTGATATTATCAATAAAAACGTTTCTAAGTTAGCTAAGTTAGCTTATGTAAGAGAACATTTGGTATTTTTACAAAAGGCTATAGCTGATAAAGGGAATGTAATAATGGATGGCAGAGATATAGGTACAAAAGTAATACCTAATGCTAAGTATAAATTCTTTATTACTGCATCACTAGAAGAAAGAGGTAAAAGAAGATATAAACAAATTATAAAAAAAACTCCGGGTATAGTTCTAGATGAGTTAATAAAGGACATAGCAAGAAGAGATAGTATAGATTCGACTAGAGAAGCTTCTCCTTTACTCAAAGCTAATGACGCTATAGAAATCGACACAACTTACAAAACTCTAGATGAAGTCGTATCAATTATAGTGGATTACATTATGAAAGGGGAAAGCTAATGAGCTTCTACGGGGTTTGTAAAAATATAGCTTGGGGACTTAGCAAAATTATTTTTAGAGTCGAAGTAAAAAACGCTGATAAAATTCCTAACGAAGGAAATTTAATTATATGCGGTAATCATATAAGCTTATTAGACCCTGTAATAGTAGCAACTATATGTCCAAGACAGATTAAGTATATGGCAAAAAAAGAACTGTTTAATATTTTTCTACTCAGAAAAGCTTTTAGGTGGTTGGGGGCTTTCCCAGTGGATAGATCAAAAGCTGATATCTCTGCTGTGAAAAATGCTCTTAAGATATTAAAGAACAAAGAAGTCCTTGGCATCTTTCCAGAGGGTACAAGAGTTAAAAGCCAAGACATCAATAATGCAAAAGCAGGTATATCTATGATAGCTATCAAATCTAAATCCCCTATAGTTCCTGTTTTTATTGATACCAAATATAGATTGTTTGGTAAAATAAGAGTAACTGTAGGTGACCCTATTGATTTTAAAGAGTATTATAGTAAGAGGCTAACTAATGACGAATATAAGAACTTAAGTATTGATGTAATGGACAAACTTTATTCTTTAAAAAATTAAACCAAGGAGTGTTTATTTTGAAAATTATTCTAGCTGACGTTTATGGTTTTTGTTACGGAGTCGAAAGGTCAATAGAAATGGCGTTAGATACAGTCAAAACATATGGTAGTATATATTCTCTCGGCTCATTAATTCATAACGAGCAAGCTATTAATTATTTACAAAAGCAAGGTGTAAATATAGTAGATTGTATAGATAATATTAGCGATACTAAGCTAATAATAAGAGCACATGGCGTACCATTAGATGTATATGAAAAAGCAAAAACTTTAAATATACAAATATATGATTTTACCTGTCCTTTTGTTAGAAAAATTCAAAAGAAAGTCAATAAATATCATTCTGAAGGATATACGATAGTAATAATCGGTGATCCTAAACACCCAGAGGTTATTGGCACAAAAGGATGGTGTAATAATGAAGCTTATGTGGTAAATTCTAAAGATGATATTGATGTTATACCAAAATGTGATAAAATATGTATTGTGGCTCAAACAACCATTAGGGTAGATAAATTTGAATCACTAGTTCAAATCTTGTCTGAAAAGGGGGAAGATGTAAAGGTATTTAATACCATTTGCAATGCAACTAGTTTAAGACAAAAAGCATGTTTGGACGTTGCTAAAAAAGTTGATGCTATGATAGTAATTGGTGGATACCATAGTTCTAACACAGCTAAATTAGTGTCTGTTGCTAGAGAGCACTGTAAAACTTATCATATTGAAACGGTTGATGATCTTAACATCGATGAATTTAAAGATTTAAGTACTATAGGAATAACAGCAGGCGCATCAACGCCTGACTGGATTATTAAGGAGGTTATTGCAAAAATGAATAATTCAGAGGAAATGAAGAACATAATGGAAGAATACGAAAAATCCTTTGTTGAATTAAGTAGAGGAGATGTAGTTGAAGGTACTGTTATTACAGTAAACAAAAACGAAATCATGGTTAATATTGGATATAAAGCAGATGGGATCCTTCCTAGAGAAGAGTATTCAAATGATCCATCTATAGATATAAATGAGGAAGTTAAAGCTGGTGATGCAATAAAAGTATTAATAATGAAGTTCGACGATGGAGATGGCAATGTATTGTTATCCAAAAAAAGAGTTGACGAAATTCAAGGTTGGGAAGATTTAAGTACAGTTTATGAAAACGAAGAAATAGTTGAAGCTAAAGTTGTAGAAAGTGTTAAAGGCGGACTAATGGTAGTTGTTAATAATATAAAAGCATTTTTACCTGCTTCGCATGCTTCAAGCAGATTTATGTCTGACTTATCTTCTTTAGTTGGTACTGTATTTAATGTAAAAATCATTGATTTAAATAAAGCCAAAAAGAGATTAGTAGTATCTAGAAAAGTTGTAGAGCAAAAAGAAATAGAAGCTAAATTGGAACAAATATGGTCAGGTATAGAGAAAGATGCTGTGCTAAAAGGTGAAGTTAAGAGAATCTCAGATTTTGGTGCATTTGTTGATATCGGTGGGATAGATGGACTTATCCATATATCAGAAATGTCATGGGGAAGAATTAAACACCCTAGTGAAGTTGTAAGCATAGGAGACCAAGTTGAAGTAATAATATTAGACTTTGATAAAGCTAAGCAAAGAATATCTTTAGGTTTAAAACAACTTAAAAAACATCCTTGGAACAATGCTACAGAAAACTACAAAATAGGTGATGTAGTTGAAGGTACAGTAGTTAAACTATTAGATTTTGGTGCATTTGTAGAAATAGAGCCTGGACTTGATGGACTTGTTCATATATCTGAAATAAGTAATAAGCACATTGCTAAGCCTTCAGACGAATTAAAATCAGGCCAAAAAGTAGAAGTTAGAATACTTGATATTAAACCAGAAGATAAGAAGTTAAGCCTAAGTATAAAAAAAGTTGATGAGCCTGTAGAAGAGAAAACTACTGAAAATAAACCTAAAAGAAAAAAGGTAGAAGTTGATAATTCTTATAGAGAAGAATGTGATGTTTGCATAGGTGATATATTAACAGATAAAGATGCAGAGTAGATTATAATCACTAGATTTTATTTAATTTATTTTTATTATTATATAAATATTGTTATCATTTAAAATTGTGGCTTTTAGCCATAGTTTTTTTTTGGTACAATATTATTATATAACTATTACATACTTATACAAAGGGGTTAATATTATGGATAAATATGAAGAGTTTAAGAAAAACGTTTATAAGCTTATTAAGCTTGATTTGTCATCTTATAAAGAAAAACAAATGAAAAGAAGAATTACGTCATTAGTAACTAGGAATAATTATAAAGATTTTGACGACTATTTTTTGGCTTTAAAAAAGGATGAAAAATTATTTAACCAATTTCTAAACTACTTGACTATTAATGTATCAGAATTTTATAGAAATGAAAATCAATGGGATATACTAGAGAAAAATATACTTCCTGATTTAGTTAAGAATAATAAAAAACTAAAGATATGGAGTAGTGCTTGCTCAACAGGAGAAGAACCTTATTCTCTTGTTATGCTAATGACACGTTTTTATAAACTTGAAGATATAACAGTCTATGCAACAGATATAGACGTAGAAATTATGGAAAAAGCAAAAATAGGTATATATAATGAAAAAAGTATAAAAAGTTTGCCAAAAGAATTTGTTATAAAATATTTTGAAAAGTTAGGTTCAAATTATAAAATTAAAGATGAAATTAAAGATAGAGTTAAATTTTCAAGGATTAATTTATTAGAAGATAAGTTCTTAACAAATTGCCATCTAGTAACTTGTAGAAACGTAATGATATACTTTACTGGGCAGGCAAAAGATATCATGTATCATAAATTTAGAGAATCTCTTACAAACGATGGAGTGTTCTTTGTTGGTAGTACAGAGCAAATAATCAAACCAAATGAGTATAAGCTTAAACCTATAAAAACGTTCTTTTATACTAGAGCATGATTTTATTACGTAGTTATGTAGTCTTATTGAATGTAATAATAATCCATAATTTTCATATATTAAAAGGAAATTAGATCATCAGTGGGGAATACACTAAAAAATATATATTTTCGGGGTGGTCAAATGTATGATAAAAATAAGATATATAAAATTACGGATATGTCTAGAATAACTGGCTATGATAAGCATGTATTAAGATATTACGAAAAAGAGTTCAACATAGATGTGCCTAGAAATAGCGCAAAGCATCGTTATTACACTTTTAAAGAAATTGATTTATATTTGAGGATTAAAGAATTACAGGAGACAGGGTATACTAATAAACAAATTAAGCTAATAATTGAATCGCCAGAAGTGTTATTAAAACAATCAAGTAATGAAACAGCTGTTACTGTAGCTAATGAAACTGCCTCAATAAGTCAATTACAAGATCTATCTAATTTTATAAAAAATGAAATAAAGGAAGCTCTTTTAGAAAGCCAAAAGCACAATATGAAAACTATAAACAAATTGAATGACAAAATAGAAGCGTTGACTAATGAAATAAAGAGCAAAGAACGAGACGTACTTTTAAGTGAAAATGCTAAACTCAAAATGAAAGTAAAGTCAAAGTCCTATGAAGTTGCGGATTTAAGAGAAAAATTGAAAAGAGTAGAACACAAAAAAGGTTTTCTAAAAAGATTGTTTTCATAATTTAGGAGGAAAAAATGCAATTAGATATTATACTTAAGAAAAAAACTGGCAAACCCCTTTATATACAACTATATAGTAAAATTAGAGAACTGATTCTAGATGGTACATTGAAACCTCATACGAAGTTACCCCCAATAAGAAAATTAGCAGATAAACTAGAAATCAATAATGTGACAGTTGTTAATGCATATAAATTATTACAAGAAAACAACCTCGTATATAAAAAAGTTGGTAGTGGTACATATATTAAAGATACAAATATATTTAGTAGTGACTATATTAGCTCAGATTCAGATGATGTAAAAACAATATACAATTTTGCGAGTACTACTCCTGATTCTGATTTATTTCCAGTTGAGGATTTTAAAACTGTTTTAAACAGTATACTAAGCAGAGATAAAGGTAATGCATTTATTTGCAGTCAATCTCAAGGTTTTGAAAGCTTGAGAATATCTATAAAAAAGTTCTTATACAAATCTAAGATATTTACAGATATCAGTAATATTCAAATAGTATCTGGCGCACAGCAGGGGATAGATATAATATCAAAAGCATTGGTTAATTACGGAGATATCGTATTTTGTGAATCACCAACTTATGCAGGAGCGATTGCAGCTTTTAAATCAAGAGGGGCGAAGATTATTGATATAAATTTAGAGAACGATGGTTTAGATATGAGAACATTAGAAAATAACCTAATGAATTTTAACCCTAAATTCATATATATAATGCCTAATTTTCAAAACCCAACAGGTGTATCTTATAGTAACGAAAAAAAAGCCCAACTTCTTAACCTAGCAAAGAAATATAATACTTATATAGTAGAAGATGATTTTGCAAGAGATGTTAATTATAATAGTAAAGCGAAAGCCCTACCAATTAAATCAATAGATACTGACAATAGGGTTATTTATATAAAAAGCTTTTCAAAAACACTTATGCCTGGTTTAAGATTGGGATTTATCATATTACCATTAGAAATATATTCCGATGTAATAACCGCAAAGCAAACATCTGATATATCCACATCAGGATTAATACAAAGATGCCTAGATTTATATCTTAGAAAAGGACTTTGGGAAAAGCATGTACTAAATATGAATAATATCTACTGCAATAAATATAAAATCATGATAGGAGCACTTGAAAAGTATATGCCTAAATCAATTAAATACAATATTCCAAATGGAGGGTTAGGGTTTTGGATTACCATGCCAGAAGGCTTTTCATCAATAAAACTAAACGAAATATGCATCAGACATGGAATAACTATAGTTCCTGGTTATAATTTCTATGTAAATAGGCAAGATAGCAATAATTTTAGATTGAGCATAGCATCTATAAAAGAAGAATTGATAGAAAAAGGTATAAAAAAGCTTGCAGAATTAATAGATGATTTTATACAAAAACCAAGCAATCAATATACTAATAATAATTTTATTTATTCATAACAAATAAAAAAAAGAGACGTTAGTCTCTTTTCAGACTGTAGACAAAAGCCCAATTTCTTCGTTGTAGTTAAAATTTCCGTTGCTCACTTACCTCTAAGTAAGCTCTGCTACTCAATTTTGACACGCCTTGAAATTGAACTTTTACTATAGTCTGCTAGATTGATGACTTTGTCATCAATCTAAAAAGAGACGTTAGTCTCTTTTAGTTTTTTCATTATAAAATATTATTTATTGCATTTACAACCACACTTACACTTTATACTTGTATAGACTTTAAGTCCTTCTTCTAGAATATTCATAGCTGTTTTTAAAGACTCTTGGTTTAGAACATAAGACAATCTAACTTCATTCTTTCCTAAGCCTTTAGTAGCATAAAATCCTTCTGCTGGTGCAAGCATAACTGTTTCGTTATTTACATCAAAGTCTTTTAGTAGCCATACAACAAAATCTTCAGCATCTTCAACAGGAAGTTGTGCTATGATATAAAAAGCACCATGTGGTTTTTTACAATTAACACCTTCCATATTGCTAAGTGCATTATATACTATATCTCTTCTTTGTTTATATTCTTCTACAACTTCTATAAAATAATCATCTGAAACATCTACTAAACTAGCAGCTCCGATTTGCTCAACAGTAGCTACACATAATCTGCTTTGGCATAATTTTAAGATTTGCTTAATCAAATCTTTATTTTTACTTGCTATTGATCCTATTCTAGCACCACAAGCACTATAACGTTTGGAGACACTGTCAGTTATTATAACTCTATCTGCAATATCTTCAAATTTAGCAAAACTCATATACTCAAAACCATCGTAAACAAATTCTCTATAAACTTCATCTGAAATAATATAGAAATCGTTTTCCTTAGCTATATCTCTGAGCATTTCCATTTCTTTTATAGTGTATATACAGCCAGTAGGATTCCCTGGATTAGACATCATTATTGCTTTAGTCTTAGGTGTTATCAATTTTTCAATTTCTTCTTTAGGTGGTAAATGGAATCCTTCTTCAGCCTTAGTAGTAATAGGTACAACTTTTATACCAGCCATGTTACCAAATCCATTATAGTTAGTATAAAAAGGTTCAGGAACTAGTATTTCATCACCTCTATCACATGTAGCTATAATAGAGAACAATAATGCTTCGCTTCCACCATTAGTGATAAGCATTTCATCCTGTTCAAAATCAATACCATATTTTTTATAATACTTTCTAAAGCTATCTATTAGCTTTGGTAGTCCCTGAGAGAAACTATAAGCGAGAACGTTTTCGTCAAAGTTCTTAATTGACTCAAAGAAAGTCTCTGGAGTCTTAATATCTGGCTGACCTATATTTAAGTGGTAAACCTTTTTACCTTTATTTTTAGCTTCAACAGCAATTGGCACAAGCTTTCTAATAGGGGACTCTTGCATAGAAGTAATTCTGTTTGAAAAATTCATTATATCGCCTCCTTAACAATAATTGTTAATCATATCACTATTATGATAACATATACTTAAATAAAAATAAACACAAATTATAATATTTAGCCTAAATTAATCATAGAAAATTAGTAACTATACAGTATCCTTCTAAATACAATGCTTACATCAGTTTTTCACCGTACTACCCAGTACGCTAAAATAAAATAAAAATGAAAGGAGATAACAAATGAAAGATAAAAGAACTTTGCTGATAATTGTTATAATCTTATACATAGTTTTAAGTGCTGTAGATAGATTTGTGATAAAGTTACCAACTATCGCATTTATACCTTTTGCCATTTTATTAGTTATTTTAATTATCGTTGCGTTGATAAGATATAAAACTAGATGATTTGTTTTTATGCTATTTATTTGTCTCCTGCAGAAAGTAGGAGACGATGTTTTTTTAAAATATACTTTTCTTTATCGTATTTTTTTGTTACTTTTCTATACTTACCCCAAGGTAATCTTTTTATCATATTATTTTTATAAACAACCCATGTCAATATTATAAATTATCATCTATCAAATATGATATTTAGTATGCCCTGTATACTGTATATCATATTTTCTATTTTTTATTACAATATGCAATATTACATATTATTACAGTTAAATATGTTTATATTTGTTACAATTCACAATAATTTATAAAATTATATACAATAAGGAAAGTATATGGTATAATAAATTAAATTTGGTAATTATATTCTATAAATTATAAATAATAATATATTTTTTAAATTTTATTAATTTTGGAATTATTACTATTTTGTAAATTATTAATGAGAGGAGGAATAGTTTATGGCTGATTGGTGTGCTGGATGCGCTGGCTGTGCTGGCTGTGCATTATGTAAACCAAATCCAAGTTGTAGTTCATGTAGTGGATGTGGTGGATGTATTATTACACCAACTCCAGATGCTGAAATCGCAATCACTGGAGTAGCAGCATCTGCAGCAGCTTATGCCGCAGGAGCTGCAGGAGCTGCAGGATTATTTGCTTGGTAGGTGAGATATTTTTTTACGGTTAAATTTGTTTGGGACAACCTGTGTTGTCCCATTCCTATCAAATATTTACGAGGTGAAAATATATGGAAAATGGTTTTAATTTAATGTTGCATAAAGAAGAGTATGTCAAAAATAAAGAAATTGATGAAATACATGTTTTACCTATTGGGGCTTTGATATATAAAGCTGATACAGAAATGGCAAATAGACTTATGGAATACAATATGTTTAGAGTTGATTCTTGCTATAGAGATATGATTTTGGATGCTCTAAAAGGAGTAAAAGTGCAGGAACTTATAGAAAAATATGGTTACGAGTATGTGAAAATCAAACTAACTCATGCATATTTTAGTAAATTAATTGAATTTACACCTGATAAAAATGATATTGGTAAAGAATTTGAATTGACAGGAAGTAATAAGTTTTTCTATCCACCACACTTGGCCATAGAACTTACAGATGTTTGTAATTTAGCATGTAAGCATTGTTATAGAGAAGCAGGGTATAGTGGAAAGTTCATAGACTTTGAATCATTAAAAACAACTATATTGCAATTAAAAGATAAAGGATTAAAGCTAGTTGAAGTTACTGGAGGGGAACCAACTTTACATCCTCAATTTAATGAAATTGTTCAATTTTTATGCGATAATTTGTCACTAGTAGCAATTTTGACAAATGGAACAAATATTACAGGCGAGATGATGAAAGTATTTAAGAAAAATAAGAATAAATTAATGTTTAATATTAGCTTAGATAGTTCTAGTCCTGTATTTCATGATAAATTTCGTGGAAAGAAAGGAGCATGGGAGACTACAGTAAATGCATTAAAAGATATTTCTGCTATTCCTGCAATGACTAGAATTGCAATGAGTGTTACGCCAGAGAATATGTTTGATATCGAAAATACAATTAAAGTTGCACAAGAAAATGGTGCTAAAAGTGTAGCTTGGGAAGTAAGTAATACAAACGGAAGAGGTAGTAGTATTTCTTGGGGTAGAGTTTCAAAGAATAATTATAATAATTTTGTTCGACAATCTAAAGCATTACAAATAAAATATCATGAAATGATAACATTTATCCCACCTAAATGCACACGTTTAATGCAACAAGGTCGTGACAACTGTGGTGCTGGATGGAGGACTTATGCGCTAGATCCATATGGTAATTTAAGAGCATGTGTAAATGCAAATAATGCAATGTTTAATTTAGGAAATGTTTTTTCGGAAGGATCTGATGTTTTTGAAAGCGAAATAATGTTAGAGCTTGCTAAAGTTGGTGTTCCCAGATACCAAACTTGTAAAAATTGCAAAACTTTTTCATACTGTCAAGGCTGTTTTATAAAGGGCATTGACGGAGCTTTAAACAATGAGAACTGTAGTTGGGAAGGAAAGAAATTGCTTAAATTTATAGATATAGAAAAATATAAAGCTATAGATGTACAAAACTGTATTATGCAAAGATCATTGCGTCAATAAATTAGGTGGAGGAAATGATATGATATATGAAAGTTTAGCATCAATAACAATAAATTGTACAGATAAATGTAATATGGATTGCTCATACTGTGAATTCCATGATGGGAAAAACGAATTAGATATCGAAAAAATTCAATCGATTTATAAGGATACTGTTACTTTGCAAAGTAACTATATTGTAATAGCAGGGGGAGAACCTTTGTTACATCCAGAAATTATGGAAATAATAAATGAAGCAAAGTATTATGGATTATTCACTTACTTATTTACAAATGGTAAAAATTTAACCCCACAAATTATAGAAAATTTAAAAAGCACTGGTTTAGTTGCAATAAGACTTACCTTAGATAGTGTTAATGAAGAAATACAAGATAAGGTCAAAGGAAAAGGAGCTTATGCAGGTATTGTTAATGCAATTAATATGCTAGAGGATTCCGGGATTGGAGTTAATATTAATGTTCCTATTACCGAATATAATATCAGTGAGATAGATGATATAGTGGAATTTTGTATAAAAAACAAAATTAGGAGTTTGAGGCTATCACCATTGACAAGTAGTTCAAAAGAAGAGTGCGAAGCAGTATTAAAGAAAATTATTGAGACACACAGACGATTTTATCAATATATACATTATGAAGATTTTGCTGAGTTTAAAGACTATGGTGATTTCATGAAAATTATTAAAAAATTAAATTGCCCTGGTGGGCTAATATCAGTTAATATTAACCCAGATGGTAATATAACAAAATGTCCATATGTAACTGAATCATTTGGAAATATTAATGAAGAAAAACTGCTAGATGTATGGATGAAAAATTATGAAAAAACACAGTTAAATAATACTGCCTGTCCTATCATGAATTTTGACACTGTAGATTTGTTTAGATCATTAGAAAAGTATTTTGATAAAGACGATACAGACAGATGTCTATCTGCTTGGATAGCACAGTTAAATGGTAAAAAGAAAACTTGTTTCAGAGATATGCCTTGTTGGTATTTTGTCTTTAATAGCAAATAGAGGTGAATATATGACTATATTAGAATTTAAAAATGTTTCTAAATCAATTTCAAAAAAAAATATAATAAGTGATGTCTCATTTCAAGTAGAACATGGAAATGTATTTGGATTATTAGGGCCAAATGGTGCTGGAAAAACTACAATTATAAGGTTAATACTTGGATTACTTAAACCTTCTAATGGAGAAGTTTGCCTTAAAAAAGAAAAAAATGGTGTTATTTTGCATGATAATGGACTATATTTGGAATTGAGTGGTTATGAGAATTTAAAGATATTTGGGCTACTGCAAGGAAATTTTGATAAAACAGAAGTTTATAGTGTTCTAGAAGAAGTAGGCTTAGCCAAAGTTGCTAAAGATCCAGTACGCACATATTCTCAAGGAATGAAAAAAAGATTATGCTTAGCAAGATGCATTTTAAGAAAAGCTGAATTAATTGTATTAGATGAACCTACAGTTGGGTTAGACATAGATGGGAAGAGATGGTTTGTAAATAAAATAAAAGAACTCTCAAAAAACGGAACAACTATTATTATTTCATCTCATGATTTATCCGAAATTAACATAATTTGCACCCATATAGCAATTATTAGAAACGGTAAATTACTAATTAATGATAGTATAGATAAATTACGAAAATCGTTTGATGGATCATTAGAAAAATTATATTTGTCAACAGGTGATGATAATGTTTAAAATTAATATATATAAAGATTTAATACTAATTGTTAAAAAAAAGTATTTTTGGATTGTTGAAATTGCTTTAACGCTATTAATGTTTATGATGGCATTTATGCTAAACATTGGAATACAAGATATTAAAATTGATGGTACATATTTCATATTATCACTACCGTTAACTATAATCTATTCAACAATGACATTTATACCAATTGGTGATTATTATCGTGAACAAAAAAATGGGGGTTTTACTTATCTCATATCAATAGGTGTTGAAATTAAAGATTATATTCTTTCTAAAGCTTTTGTAATGAGTGTTATCATATATGTGCCTTCGTTAGTTTTTTTATTAGTATCTAAGTCTTATGCAAATATATGGTATAAAATCTTGATTGTTATTTTAATGTACTGGTGTTCATTTAGTATGAGTATATGTTATTCTTATGAAATCATTTATTCTGTAAATCCAGTGAAAACAATGGGAAAAGCATCTATGTTCACAATAATACTAATTATACTAATAGCAATGAGTACTAAGATTAATAAGAATTATGTTAATTTGGATGTAATTATAGCGATTATATATTTAGTGAATATTATAACTGATATAATATTTATCATAAAAATTAGGAATATCAATAGTGATAGTATAATTTGTAGGAGGTAATTAATATGGCAAATGTATTACAAATAGCTAAATGCTTATGTAAAACTAGTAGGACTTCGTACAAAAATATGCTAAAATCATATTTAAAGCAAATTATCGTTCTGTTTTTTTTCATTTTAATTTCAATCGTTTTTAATATTAGGATAGATAAAAAAACAATATACTTATTAGGAATAGTAGGTGGAGTTGCTAATTGTGCAAATTTCGGACAAATTATTTTAAACAGGAAAAATTGCGGAATATATGAGAATATATTAGGAGAAGGACATTGTTATAATCAAATAGTTCTTGTTGAGTTTTTAACTTTTTTAATAATGACTTTTCCAAGTATTCTCTTCATGATTTTGTCAAATTGCTTATTTTGGTTCGTGATTAATGGTAAGATAAGTATCCTTTTCATTCTTGTTTATGGAGCTCTTATATGTATTACAAGTATTTTATTTGCACTTTTAGCTATACAAAGTAGTATTAGTAATGATAATGCACCGTATTTAATGAGTTTTTCTATATTTGGCATAATAATCATTCTCATGTTATGGCATTTAAAGTATGCTTTAATGCTTATATACTGTATTGTACTTATATTAAATGCACTATTAGTAATAAAACATACTAAGTCATTAGAATGGTTATACAAAAAAAATTAATTATTTTTTTGAATTGACATATATAATTTATTATATTATAATTTAATAAATTTATAATAAAGCCATGAAGAGAAGAGTAGATTGGTTAATCCTTTTACAGAGAGCTAGTAACCTTGCTGAAAGCTAGCAAAGAATAATCTTTTGAATAAAGCCTCTGAGCTTGAATTAGTTCTAATATGAACGAAATGCACGGGAGCTCCCGTTATAGAGCTATAGTATCGCATATTTAGCCGTACTAGAGGAGGCAAACATGGTGACATGTTTGTAAACTGGGGTGGTACCACGAAGTCTAATGCTCTCGTCCCCAAGACTATGTCTTGGAGGTGAGGGTTTTTTTATTAACAAATATTTGTATATAAAAAGGAAGGTGGTATCCACATGGAATATAATAATATAGAAAATTTAAAAAACATCATTCATGATGCGAATGAGATAATACTTGAAAGAATCAAAAAAATTGATAAGCTAAAAGATATGGACATAGAAATATACCCATATAGCTACACTAAAAATACCACAACTAGTAATATAATTGATGACTTTGATAATATTAAAGAAACCGATGAATTTAGTATAGCAGGAAGAATAATGCTCTATCGAAATATGGGTAATTCTTCTTTCATCAACCTAAAAGACCAACAAGGAAGCTTGCAAATCTATTTTAATAAAGGAATTTTAAAAGAAAAATACGACATAGTAAAATTATTAGATATAGGAGATATCATAGGAGTGACAGGCAGTGTCTTTAAAACAAAGACTGGTGAAATTACTCTAAGAGCATCAGATATATCGCTACTCAGTAAATCAATAAGACCGCTACCTGAGAAATATCATGGGTTAAAAGATGAAGATTTAAGACAACGTTATAGATCGCTGGATATGATTATGAACGATGAAGTTAAAAACAGATTTATAAACAGATCAAAAGCTATGTCAGCTATAAGAGAATTTTTGGATAATATGAACTTCATTGAGATAGATACTCCTATATTAGATACAAAGTATGGCGGTGGAGAAGCAAAGCCATTTACCACACATATAAATGCCCTAAACTGTGATGCATACATGAATGTATCTCCTGAACTTTATTTAAAAAGATTGATGATAGGTGGTATAGAGAGAGTATATTCTTTTGCTAGATCATTTAGAAATGAGGGTATAGACAGAACACATTATCCTGAATTCACCTTATTTGAATGTTATATGGCTTATGGTGACTATACAGATATGATGTCATTAATGGAAAATCTATATGAATATGTGTTTATGAAAGTAATTAAAACTACAAAGATTACGTATAATGGTGTAGAAATAGATTTCAAAGCACCTTGGAGACGTATAAGTATGTGTGACATTATAAATCAAGAACTTAGTATACCAGTAGAACATCTGTCGAAAAGAGAGATCATAGATTGTATCCATGAAAAAGATTTAACTCTAAATACAGATGTACCTTTAGATGAGTTATTAAAGGGAGATATTATAATGATGTTGTTTGATGATTATCTGGCAGATAACATAATACAGCCAACGTTTATAACAGATTTTCCAAAAGAATCATCTCCATTATGTAAAATCCACAGGAGCAATAAAGAGCTTATTGAAAGATTTGAACCTTATGCATATGGAGTAGAGCTAGGAAATGCTTATTCAGAGCTTAATGATCCTATAACTCAAAGGATACTGTTAAATGAACAAGCTGATAAATTAAGAGCAGGACTCGAGACTGCAAGTCCTATGGATGAAGAGTTTGCAAGAGCAGTGGATATAGGCATGGCTCCAGCTGGAGGACTTGGCATTGGAATAGATAGAATGATGATGTTTTTAGCAGATGCTAGTTCTATAAAAGAAGTAATACCTTTTCCTATAGTTAAAAGATAACTTAAAAAATGTGGTTTTCATTACATCTAATGAGCCACATTTTTTTTATTTATTAGGATATCCTAAATACAAAGATAAAGAAGGGAGTTTTATTATGCATACTATGTGGAAAGGTTCAATAAGCTTTGGGTTAGTTAACATTCCAGTTAAGATGTTTACTGCAACTGAAAATAAAGACATACGATTTAGATATTTACACAAAGAATGTAATACACCTGTAAGATATAAGAAATATTGTGAATCATGTGGTAGAGAGGTTAAAGAAGAAGAAATAGTTAGAGGCTTTGAATATGAAAAAGGGCATTTTGTAATAATGAACGAAGAAGATTTTGAGTTAGCCAAATCAGAAGTTCTAGATAAAGCAATAGATATAATAGATTTTGTGAATTTAGTTGAAATAGATCCTATTTACTTTGACAAATCATACTATTTATCACCTGATCAGACAGGAAGTAAAGCATATAATCTGCTTAGAAGTGCTATGAATGATACTAGTAAAATAGCATTAGCTAAAATCACTATAAGAAATAAGCAATCATTAGCTGCGCTTAGAGTATACCAAAATACGTTGGTACTTGAAACTTTATTTTATCCTGATGAGGTCAGAGAAGTAAGTAATATACCTAATCTACCAGAAAACATCAATGTAGATGACAAAGAGTTAAAAATAGCTACTCAATTAATTGATCAACTTACTACTGAGTTTAAACCAGAAAATTATAAAGATGATTATAGAGAAGCTCTAAATGAGATCATAGAAAATAAAATACACGGACAGGAAACAATAAAAGCAGAAGCAAAAACAACTAGTCACAATGTAGTAGATTTGATGTCAGCATTAAAAGCAAGTTTAAAAGATAGTAAAGCTAAAAACACCAAAAAACAATCTATCAAACCTAAAAAAGGTGCTAGTTAATGTTGGAAATAATGCCTATGGAGCCTATTAAATCTACTACTATACCACAAGGAAGTGATTGGGTTCATGAAATCAAGTTTGATGGGATTAGAGGTTTATTAATATATAATCAAGATGATTTTAAGTTATATACAAAAAAAGGTTATGATATTACACTTAAGTTTCCTGAAATAACTAACTTTAAGTATGTATTTTCTGGAAAATCATCAATTATAGATGGTGAATTAACAGTGTTTAAAGAGGATAGACATTCTTTTCATGATATATTAGTCAGAGCAAGAAGTAGTTCTGAATTAAAAATAAAGTCAAATATAGCAAAATATCCTTTGACATATGTAGTATTTGATATACTCTCCTACAATGGAGAAGATTTATCTTATCAGCCACTAGCAATGCGCAAAAAAATCTTAAAGGATTCTATAGAGCAGACAAATAATTTTTTATACAGTGATTACTATGAAGATGGTAATGCATTATTCGATAAAGTCAAATCTCTTGGCTATGAAGGGATTGTATCAAAGAAGATCGATAGTCCTTATGTTCCATATAAAAAGCATAGATACTGGTATAAAATAAAAGTAAAGAAAAAAATTCTATGTGTAATTGGTGGCATTAACCTTGAGGGAAATAAAGTCAAATCATTACTTTTAGGTATGTATAACGGAAACAACCTTATATATATAGGAAATGCTTCTTCTGGGCTTAGTCAAAATGATTTGTCATTACTATATGGTAACTTAGACTCTCTTAGGTCTAATCACAACCCATTTAGTAATATTTCAAAAAGCAAATCTATAGTATTTACAAAACCATTATTAACATGCTGGATAAAATACTCAGAATGGACTGATAAAGGTAAATTGCGCCATCCTCAAATAATAGGATTTAGCGACCTGTTACCAAGCAATGCAAATGGAGTTGAGTTTATTTTATGAAAAATATTGATATAACAAATCCTGAAAAACTATTGTGGCCAAAGCTAGGTATAAAAAAAATAGACTATATTAATTTTCTCTATAAATTATCACCTTATATATTAAAATATTCTAAAAATAGAGCGCTTACTGTCATTAGATATCCTGATGGCGTAGATGGTAAAAGCTTTTACCAAAAAAATTTGCCCAAATATGCTCCTGACTGGGTTAAACACTCATTAGATAATATAAACATATTAATGTGGATGGGTAATCAAGCAGCCTTAGAGTTTCACACTAGTTTTAATACTCTAGATGAGATCAATAATCCGAGTAGTCTAGTTTTTGATTTAGATCCATCAAAGGGACAAACGTTTAATCAAGTTGTAGAAGTAGCTCTTTTAATACATGAAACTCTTGAGAAGTTAAAAGTTAAAAGCTATGTTAAAACCTCTGGTGCTACAGGTTTGCAAATTTATATACCAGTAGGAGGTAAATACTCATATGAAGAAGCTAGAAGTATTAACGAGTTTTTTGGTGTTTATTTTTCTAAAGTTTATAGTAATAAAATAACTATTGAAAGATTAGTGAAAAATAGAAATAAAAAGCTCTATTTTGATTATTTGCAGATGTATAGAGGTAAAACAATAATATCTCCATACTCTCCTAGAGCTGTTGAAAATGCACCTATTTCAACACCTATATCGTGGGATGAACTACATAAAGGAATAAATCCAACCGATTTTAATATGCTAAATATCATAGATAGATTAAATAAGATAGGTGATTTGTTTGATAGTACAGATACAGAAATTCAAGATTTGGATTTTATTTTAAAAGCTATTAATGCTGATTGATAATATTTGTTAAAATTATATGAATAATATGGATTAAATTAGTAATAATAATATCGAAAGGAGTGAGTATAGATGTCATTAAAAAATAGAATTTTAATTATGTGTTTAGTAGTAGTTTTAGTACTAGGAGCATTCGGGTGTACTAAAAAAACTGAGCCAAAAGAAGAGCCTAAAAAAACTACAGAGGAAGAAAGCAAAACTCCTACTGAAGAACCAACTGAAAAAGCAGAACCATCTATAATGTGGGGAGATGCTATGTACATCATACAAGATACTGAAACAATGACTGCTACAAAAGACCAGTTAAAAGACAAATTAGGTGAAGTTAGCAAAGTAGTAGATATGGATACTGCGCCTACTGCAAATGGTGAGGCAAACATGTTTACAAAAGGTAGTGCAATATATTCGCTAAAGGATAAAGCAGTAGAGGATGAAATAGCTATAGAATTTGATGCAAAATACTATATAGCTAAAAAGAAAATGTAACATCTAATGAATAAAAAAGAGCATCTTATTTAGAAAAGATAGCTCTTTTTTACTTGCATTTTATTACTACATTTGGTATATTAATTTCAATATACTTTTTTGAAAAATAGGGGGTTTTATCATGATGAGTAAAAAAATAGCAAGCTCAGTTTATTTAATTGCATTTTCTGTTATAATATTGTTTGCACATAGTAAATATGAGCAGCCGAAGGAATTGATTGTTACAAATAATAATGAACAAACTGCTAATTTCATTAATTATTTAGTTAAAGATTGTAAAGTATATATGGAGAGATTAAATAGCTATAGAGATTTTATATTCAAAACACATCCTAAATGTACTAAAGAATTTATAGAGTCTATAGAAGATGATGTTGATAAAATATATATAAAAAATTATGCGAATAAAGACTACTTAACTGCTGCTAGAATGTTAATTGCACTACTAAAAGATGGTCATTCATATACAAATATGTACAAAAATTATTGTAATAAAGTAGCTGATTTCTATATCACTTGTTATAATAATAGAATCTATATAAAGGTACCAAGTAAAAAATATTCATTTGAAAAAGGAGATGAAATTTTACAAATAGATGACATTAATATAGATGATATACTAAAAAAATTTTCACAACTTATATCTTGCGATAATACTTACAACGTAAATAGTAAATGTGGAAATGGATGGATATTTACTAATGTAATATTTGAATATTTGAAAATAAATCCAAATAGTTTTAATATGAAAATAAAAGATCCTAATGATAATATTAGAACAATAAATATGTCGTTAGTGGAATATAATCCTAAGAATAAAAATAATACACAAAAAAATAATGATTATATATTAAATGATTATATATTATATAAAAATGTAGGTATACTTCGATTGCCAAATATACTAATATTAGATAACCCCAATAAAGTAATGCTATCAAAATTCTTTGAGGATGTAAAAAATAAGGGCATAAATACTATAATAATAGATGTATCTGAATGTCCAGGTGGATATGATGATTTCATACATGAGTTATTTAGATATTTACCAATAGATGAATTTAATACAACAAATAATAATGTTTTTAAAAATAATAACAAATATTGTAAAGAACTTTTTAAAGGAAATATAGCTGTATTAACATCTAATGATACGTATAGTTGTGGGTGTATTTTGTCTGGTTTAATAAAATACAATAAACTAGGAATTTTGATTGGTGAAAATATGGGTTGCAATTCAGTAATATACTATTCTCCTAAAACATTTGGTTACCCAGAAGAGACTTTTTCCATTAAAATAGCAAAGCTAATAAACAGAGTACCAACTATAAATGGAGAAAAGCTAATTACTCCAGATATAATGTTATCAGATGTGATAGAAGACTATAAAGGTATGAGGATGTACTACGATAATATGAACGAAATATATGATGTTGTTATCAAGGAATGTAAGAAACGTAATATAGAAAAATAATACTAATCATATATATTACATTGTTTCAATATAAAAGGTTATCTCATATACGATAGCCTTTTAGCTTTATTATTGACTTAGATAAGATAAACGGTATATAGTTTAAAATTATTTTGCCTGCTATGATATATAAATGGTATAATTATATATAGACTAATCTCGGTTATATACTTAGTTAACCGATAACACATAAATTATGTACTATAAGAAATAATATAATAAACACCAAATGAATAGGAGAATCAATCAATGAACAACATTAAAAAGAATATCCTTAATGATTATGACAATCAAAAAGAATATATGGATAGAATCAAAGAAAGAAATGATGTGTTTTTCAATAAATTTGGAATAAGAAGAAAATATATGATATTAACATATGGGTGTCAAATGAATGAGCATGACTCTGAGAGAATGGAAGGGTTGTTAGGTAATATAGGTTATGAAACGACCTCGGATTTAAAAGAAGCAGATTTGATAATATTCAATACATGTTTAGTAAGAGAAAATGCTGAGCTGAAAGTATATGGAAAACTAGGCGAACTCAAGCAATTAAAAAAAGACAATCCAAATTTGATAATAGCAGTGTGCGGATGTATGCCACAAAAGGAAGAGGTTCGGGACTATATAACTAAAAAATATAGACATGTTGATCTAGTTTTTGGTACTCATAATTATTATAAACTTCCTGAAATGATAGAAAGTAAAACACAGACTAATAATAGAGTAGTTGATGTTTGGGAAGATGGTGAAGATCTTATAGAAGGTATGCCTGCTAAAAGAAAATATGGATATAAGGCATTTATAAACATCATGAAAGGGTGTAATAATTTTTGTACTTACTGTATTGTACCTTATACTAGAGGTAGAGAAAGAAGCAGACTACCAGAGGACATCTTAGGTGAGATTATGAAGTTAGCAAAAGAGGGATGTAAAGAAGTCACTCTCTTAGGTCAAAATGTAAACTCTTACGGTAAATCATTAGAGAGCAAAGTAAGTTTTGCACAATTATTATATATGATAAATGACATAGAAGGTATAAGACGTATTAGGTTTATGACTTCTCACCCTAAAGATTTATCTGACGAATTAATAGATGCAATGAAAAACTGCAAAAAAGTAGTAGAGCACTTACATCTACCTTTTCAATCAGGTAGTTCTAGAATACTTAAAAAAATGAACAGAAAATACGGCAAAGAGCAATACCTAGTATTAGTTGAGAAGATTAAAAAGGCTATCCCAGATATATCACTTACTACAGATATAATTGTTGGATTTCCAGGCGAAACTGACGAAGATTTTGAAGATACATTAGATGTGGTAAAAAAGGTAGGATTTGACTCTGCATTTACATTTTTGTATTCAATACGTACGGGTACTCCTGCCGCAGAAATGAAAGATCAAATACCAGATGATATAAAACATGAGAGATTTGATAAATTACTAGCAACTATTAATTCCATTAGTGCTAAAATAAATCAAGATATGATAGGAAGAACATTTGAAGTATTAGTTGAAAATATAAGCAAAAATGATAAATCAATGTTAAGCGGACGAACTAGATCTTTTAAATTAGTTCACTTTAAAGGGCCAAAAGAGTTGATAGGCAAGTTTGCGAATGTTAAGATAACAAAAACAAAAACTTGGTTCTTGGAAGGAGAAATGGTACAAAGATAGCGTTTAGGGGGATATATACTGATGAAATTAACACCAATGATGCAACAATATATGGAGATAAAAGACAGATATAAAGATTCTATTCTCTTTTTTAGATTAGGTGACTTTTACGAAATGTTTTTTGATGATGCTATTACATCCTCTAAGGTTTTAGAAATAGCTTTAACAGGTAGAAATTGTGGTCAAAAAGAAAAAGCACCAATGTGCGGAGTGCCTTACCACTCCGCTGAAGGTTATATACAAAAGCTTGTAAGTAATGGCTACAAAGTAGCAATATGCGAGCAAGTAGAAGATGCTGCACTCGCAAAAGGTATAGTAAAAAGAGATGTAGTTAGGGTTATAACACCGGGAACTATAACCAATTCAAAATCATTAGAAGATAAAAAAAATAATTACTTATGTTCGTTGTTTGTAAAAGATAACGTAGCAGGTTTATCCTATGTAGATGTTACAACTGGACAATTTTGTACTACAGAAACAAATGAATCAATAGATTCTTTTATAATAGATGAATTAGCAAAGATAAGACCAACTGAAATAATATGCAACCAAGAACTAATGAATAATGAAGATTTGTTATCTTTGATCTCTTACAAGTTTGATGCATATATAAACAAGTATGATACTTATATTTATGATTTAAACAACTCGCTTGATATAATAAAAAAACAATTTAATATAGCAAGTATTGATGGTTTTGGGTTAAAAGAAAGATGTCAATCAATAATATCAAGTGGAGCATTGTTAGCGTATTTAAATGATACACAAAAAATAGGACTCAATCATATTAACAATATATCATATTATTCAAATAATAATTATATGCTTATGGATATCAGTACTAGAAGGAATTTGGAGTTAACAGAAACTATTAGAAACAAAAGTAAACAAGGTTCGTTATTGTGGGTTTTGGATAGCACTAAAACTGCAATGGGTGGTAGACTACTAAAAAGATGGATAGAAGAACCATTGTTGCAAAAGACAGTAATAGAAAATAGGTTAAATGCTGTTGAAACATTAGTAGATAATATATTTTTACTTGATGATATTAGATTACTACTAAAAGAAGTCTATGATATAGAAAGATTAATATCAAAAATAGTATATAGTAGCTGTAATGCAAGGGATTTAGTAGCGCTTAAAAAATCAATCAATATAATTCCAGCTATGAAAAATGTTTTATCAGGTATAGATGATAGGTATCTTTCAAAGTTAGAAGAAAAATTAGATGATTTAAAAGATATTTATAAATTAATAGATACTGCTATAGTAGATGATCCTCCACTATCAACTAAGGATGGTGGGATGATAAAAGAAAGCTATAGTAATGAATTATCTGAGATAAAATCAGCAGCTCTTGATGGTAAACAGTGGATTTCTAATCTTCAAGAAAATGAGAGAAATCGTACAAATATCAAATCCCTTAAGGTGGGATACAATAAGGTATTTGGATATTATATAGAAGTGACTAAATCAAATATAAAGCTAGTTCCTGATAATTATATAAGAAAACAAACGCTTTCTAATGCAGAAAGATATGTTACTCCTGAGTTAAAAGACATGGAGACTAAAATATTAGGAGCTGAAGACAAATATATAAAACTAGAGCTTGAAATATTTAATTCTGTAAAAGAAGACATCAAAGAAAATATTAAAAGAATACAACAATCAGCGACTGTGATATCTCAGATAGATGCCGTTTGTTCTTTGTCATATACAGCTTATAAGAACAACTACATAAAGCCAGTTATTAACACTGACGGTGTACTAGATATCAAGGATGGTAAACATCCAGTAGTTGAAAAAGTACTTAAAGATGATCTGTTTATTCCTAATGATACTAGCCTCAATAATGATGATAGCAGAATGATTATAATTACTGGACCAAACATGGCTGGTAAGTCTACATATATGAGACAGGTTGCGTTAATATCGTTGATGGCTCAAATAGGTAGCTTTGTACCAGCGGAGCAAGCTAATCTACCTATCGTTGATCGAATATTTACTAGAGTTGGGGCATCTGATAATCTAGCAGAGGGGCAAAGTACCTTCATGGTTGAAATGAGTGAAGTAGCTAATATTTTAAATAACGCTACA
The DNA here is from genome assembly GCA_029227815.1 of Clostridiaceae bacterium M8S5. GTDB lineage: Bacteria > Bacillota > Clostridia > Tissierellales > MCWD3 > Abyssisolibacter. Next base: position 1,956,438 of record CP118523.1, read on the forward strand.
AAGAACAGTCTGATTATATTAGATGAAATTGGTAGAGGGACAAGCACATATGATGGATTAAGTATTGCGTGGGCTGTAGTAGAGTATATAAGTGATAATAATCTTTTAGGTGCTAAGACGCTTTTTGCTACTCATTATCATGAATTAACGGAGCTTGAAGGCAAGCTAAGTGGCATTAAGAACTACAAAATACTAGTAAAAGAACATGACGATACAATTATATTCCTCAGAAAGATTGATAGGGGAGAGGCAGATAAAAGCTATGGAATAGAAGTAGCAAAGCTTGCAGGTGTGCCAGATAGTGTTATAAAAAGAGCTGGCGTAATATTGCATGATTTAGAAAAGAGAGATATAAACAACAAAACTGATGAAATAGCTGTTACTGTGAGTAGTGAGCCAGGACAAAACAATAATATATCACAGCAGATTAGCTTTTTTGATAATAAATCTGACCAAATAATAAAAAAGCTTAGTTCAATAGACATAGCAAAAACTACTCCTATTGAAGCTTTAAATATTCTCTACTCTTTAATAGAAGAATCTAAAGACGGTAGGTGATAAACGTGAAAGGTGTTATAAACTTCTTAGATGAAGCTACTATAAATAAAATAGCTGCAGGTGAGGTTATAGAAAGACCAGCTTCAGTTATAAAAGAATTGGTTGAAAACTCAATAGATGCTAAATCTGATTCTATAGTTGTAGAAATAAAAAATGGTGGTAAGCAATATATCAGAATCACAGACAATGGCAATGGTATAAATAGAGAAGATTTAGATATAGCTTTCCTCAGACATACAACAAGTAAAATAGTAAACTCAGACGATTTATATAGCATTAATACTCTAGGCTTTAGAGGTGAAGCTTTATCAAGTATAACAGCAGTGTCTAATGTAGAAGTGATTACAAAGACAGCTAATGTTGACTATGGCATACAGGTAGATGTTTCTGGTGGAAAAATCACAAATAAAACAGATGTAGGATGCCCCAAAGGGACAACAATAATAGTAAAGAATTTATTCTTTAATGTACCTGTAAGAAAGAAGTTTTTGAAAAGTGATACTACTGAAAGTAGCTATGTGAGTGAAATAATATTTAAATTAGCATTATCATATCCTAAAATATCATTTAAGTATATCAGAGATGATAAAATGATATTTAGAACTTCAGGAAAAGGGGATTTGCTCTCATGTATTTATTCACTTTACGGTAAAAGCTATATAACTTCTTTAATTAGAGTTAGCTATAATGACAAAATAAAGATTCATGGCTATGTATCAAAGCCTGAGTTAACTAGAGGAAATAAAAAGCATCAATTTTTCTATGTTAATGGAAGATGTATACAGAGCAATGTATTATCCAAAGCAGTACAAGATGCATATAAAACACTAGTTACAGTAAATAGTTTTCCAGTGGTATTCTTGTTTATTGAAATAGACGCTGGTAGTATAGATGTAAATATCCATCCTAGTAAACTAGATATACGTTTTGATGATGAAGATTATATATGTGGTATCTTAAAAGAGACTATTAGGAATAGTTTGTTTAAAAAAGATATCATACATACAACTGTTAGTCAAACTGATGACAATAAAAAAAATGAGTATATTGATTTAATTAGTGACTTAAAACCGAGTAATTTTAGAAGTACTTTTAACAATGATAAAATAATTGAAAAGCCAAAAAAGACTCATTCAAATGTGCAAATGAGAATATATAGTGATAAATCACCATTGACATATGATACTAAAGAAAAAAGAGATAATCCAGTTATAACTAGTGATAAAAGAACTAATAAAACTGACGCTGAACCATTAATAAAGTATGAGCAAGAATTTGAAACTTCACCCGTTATAAAAGAGAATGAAGAAAACACTAATTCAAAAGTTATTTTTCCCAAGCTCGAATATATTTGTGCTCTATTTTCGACGTATATTATCGCTACAGATAAAATAACAGGTGAGATTTATATGATTGATCAACATGCAGCTCATGAGAGAGTTATGTACGAAAAAATATACGATGAGTATTCTAAAAAAAATGTATTAAAACAAGAACTACTAACTCCAATAACAATAGATCTTACAAATCATGAGTTATTAATAGTTAACGAAAACAAGACCATTTTAAACAATCTAGGTTTTGAAATAGATGACTTTGGAAACAATAGTATATTATTAAGAAGTGTTCCTGCATTACTTAATATTAAAGGACTTAAAAAATTCTTCATAGATATTATAGATAAACTAAAAGATATATCAAAAAAGCCTCATGAATACAGGCTAAAATACATCATGAAACTATCGTGTACGAGTGCTGTAAAAGGTGGAGATAACTTAAAAGAAATTGAAATAAATCATCTTTTCGAGCAAATGAAACAACTTGATAACCCTTATACATGCCCTCACGGTAGACCAACTATTATCAAAATATCTAAGCATGATTTAGAAAAAAAGTTCAAAAGAATAAACTAACAATTTATGTGATAGGATGATAAAATGAAAAAAAAACCACTAATAATACTAGCTGGGCCAACAGCGGTAGGGAAGACAAGTATATCAATTGATATAGCAAAGAAGATAAACGGAGAAATAATATCAGGGGACTCTATGCAAGTTTATAAATATATGGATATAGGTACAGCTAAAATTAAACAATCCGAAATGAAAAATGTACCTCATTATATGATAGATGAATTTACTCCAGATGAAGAGTTTAATGTTTCTATTTTTAAAAGTAAGTGCGAAAAATATATAGACTTGATATTGTCTCATAACAAAGTGCCAATGATAGTAGGCGGGACTGGGTTATATCTAAATTCTATAATATATGAGCTTGATTTTACTAAGGCAGTAAGTAACAAAGAACTTAGAGATAAATATACTAAGTTGGCGCTTGAATATGGTAATAAGTATATATATGATAAGCTTGTAGAAATTGATCCTATTTCGGCTGAGCGAATTCATATCAATGATACTAAACGTATAATTCGTGCTCTAGAAATATACTATGATACTGGTAAACCAATGTCTGATTTTTATAAAGATTTTAGAAAATACAATGATAAATATGATTTTGTTTACTTTGCGCTGAATATGGACAGAAAAAAATTATATGATAGAATTAATATGAGAGTAGATATGATGATAGAAGAAGGACTTATCAGTGAAGTTGAGGAATTATTAAATAAAGGGTATGATAAAAACTTAGTTTCTATGCAAGGCTTAGGTTATAAAGAAATGGTATCTTATCTAAATGGTTATATTTCATTAGAAGAAGCTATAGAAGTGTTAAAAAGAGATACCAGAAGATTTGCTAAACGACAATTGACATGGTTTAGAAGAGAGAAATACGTAAATTGGGTAAATGTAGATGACTTTTTAGGTAAAGATGGTATTGTTGATTATATTACTAATAAAATTCATGATAAGCTAAGAAAGAAATAATTTATATTTTAATGGAGGGGATTTTTGTGAAAAATAGTATCAATTTGCAAGATGTGTTCTTGAACAAAGTGAGAAAGGAGTCTATTCAAATAGCTATATTCTTAGTTAATGGCTATCAACTAAAAGGTTACGTTAAAGGATTCGATAGTTACACTATAGTGCTTGAAAACGATGGAAAGCAACATTTGGTTTATAAACATGCTATATCAACTATAAACCCAAGTAAAAATATATCATTTATGAATAAACAAGATTAATTTGACAATTGAAGGTGATGACTTGAACGTGAACATGTTAACTAGAAAAATATTATGTAAACAATTTGGTATTGATCCTGCGATCATTGACTTTGTATTACATGTAGAAACTACTTTAAATAAAAAATTTGAAAAAATAAATAATATAAAAGAATATAATCAATTAAAAGTTATAGATGCATTTCAAAGAGCAAATCTTGCAGCTACTCACTTTAACTGGACTACTGGGTATGGTTATGATGATGAGGGAAGAGATAAGGTTGAAGAAATATATGCAAATGTTTTTAATACAGAAGATGCACTTGTTAGAGCAAATATAGCATCTGGCACACATGCGTTAGCCCTTACACTAGGAGGCATATTAAGACCAAACGATGAAATGTTATCAATAACTGGCTTACCATATGATACTATGCAAAAAGTAATAGGTATTAAAGGTGATATGAAAGGTTCTTTAAAAGAATATAATATATCCTATAACCAAGTAGATTTGATTGATAATAATAAAATAGATATAGATACAGTAATGAGCAATATAAAAAATAATACTAAACTCATACTTATACAACGATCAACAGGATATAGTGATAGAAAAGCCATTGAAATAGAAGATATGAAAAATGCTATTTCTAATATAAAAAAAGAGCACAAAGATATAGTGATTATGGTTGATAATTGCTACGGAGAATTTGTAGAAATGATAGAGCCAACAGACATAGGGGCGGACATAATAGCTGGCTCTCTAATAAAGAACCCTGGTGGAGGACTAGCTCTTGCTGGGGGATATATAGTAGGTAAAAAGAATCTTATTGAAAGCATTGCAAACAGACTCACTGCTCCAGGAATAGGGAAGGACTGTGGTTTGACTTATGGAACATCAAGACTAACATTGCAGGGTCTATTCTTAGCGCCACACATTGTAAGTGAAGCTCTAAAAGGTTCAATACTTGCAGCTGGAGTATTTGACTTATTAGACTTTGAAGTATTACCAACTATAGATGATAATAGAAGTGATATAATACAAGCGATAAAGTTTAATAATCCTGATAAGGTTATTAAGTTTTGCCAAGGAATACAAGCTGCCTCACCAGTTGATTCCTTTGTAATGCCACTGCCTTGGGATATGCCTGGCTACAGTGAACCAGTAATAATGGCAGCAGGTGCATTTATACAGGGCTCATCTATTGAACTAAGTGCAGATGCTCCTATGAGAGAACCTTATTTTGTTTATCTACAAGGTGGCTTGACATACGAACACTGTAAGCTTGGAATCATGAAAGGATTAGATAATTTATTAAAGAATGATTTAATTGACCGTAAATTATTTAACATAAGTACAGAATATGAAAAGTAGTAAAGAAGATTTAAAAAAACGAGGTTATATTGAAGACGACGATTTAGCCATGTATATAAATAAAAATAATGATAAGTTGTTTTCAATACTTAATTCAAATGTTTCTTTCGAAAGATCTATTGCTATAAATATACTATCTAGTCGTAAAGCTATAAAGGATACAACATTATTAAAAATTCTCTCTAAGGAAAAATCATTATATACAAAAATAGAGATATGTAACGCCCTCCAAAAAGGTGATGAGGTTACAGCTAGATTAATGATTAATTATTTAGGAGCTATTGGAAAAAATCAATATATTAACTTACCCAAAAAAGTATCTAAAAAAATTAGCTATCCATTACCTAGAGATATTATAGCTAGAACTTTAAGTAGAATGGATAATAAGATTGTAGATGAATTAGTATCTGTTCTTGTTAGTGAAGATACAAGAAAAATATGTGAAGTTTTAGATGCTGTAGGATTTATGCTATTCTACAATCAAGACTGTATTAAAAAAGAAATTTTTGATACAGTAAGTAATATGCTAGAAAAATATTATAACAATGAATTAATAGTTTGGAAAACGGTATTATGCCTGTCATCGTTTTGGACTCAAGATAGTATAGATATTCTTAACGAAGTGCTATATGGTAAGTATTGTGAAATTATAAAACAGGAAGCTCAGCGCAGTATAAAAATAATAAATATGAAAATGAAAAAGTAAGCTAGAAATTAGCTTACTTTAAATTTATGACAAAGTCATCAAGATACAGACTGTAGTAAGATAGAAACTAACTTACTTAAGTTTCCTAAATAATCCTATAACTTTTCCTAATATATACACGTCTTTAACAATAATTGGCTCCATAGTCTTATTTTCAGGCTGAAGCCTGATAAATTCATCTTCTTTGTAAAAAGTTTTTACTGTAGCTTCATCATCAATTAATGCAACTACAATTTCTCCATTTACAGCATGTCTTTGACTATTCACTATTACTTGATCTCCATCCATTATGCCAGCGTCTATCATACTTTCACCTTTAACAGTTAATATAAATGTAGTATCATTGCCAACATATTCTACAGGTAATGGGAAAGTATCTTCAATATTTTCTACTGCAAGCAATGGTTGTCCTGCTGTTACTTTTCCAACTATAGGTATCTCCACAATCTCTTTTTGAGAGTGTATATAAGTAACATTGTCTAATATTTCAATAGCTCTAGGTTTAGTAGGGTCACGCTTAATATAACCCTTTTTTTCTAGTCTTGATAAATGTCCATGAACAGTAGATGTTGATTTCAGTCCAACAGCTTTGCATATCTCTCTAACTGCCGGGGGATAGCCCTTTGTTTTGAGCTCGTTTTGAATAAAGCGTAGTATCCTTAATTGCTTTTCAGATAAATCTTCATACATATATGTAACACCTCTTACTAGGATATAATCCTCTTTTTTATTATTATAACATAATTTTATTATTATATCAAACGAATGTTCGCAAAAAACTATTGACAACGAACATTTGTTCCGTTATAATGTAATTAGGAATTAAGAACTTATGTTCCCTAAGAATAAGTGTTCGGGAGGTATATCATGTATACAAGAAGAAGAAAACGAGTAGTTATTGCTAGGCCTATACGCTTTACTCTATTTTTATCGGTAGTAATATTATTATTATTATTTACTTTAAACAACATATCTAGGTCTAATACAGCTTTTGGCTATAGTAAAACTAACAATAAAGAATATACAACTATTATAGTACAAGCAGGAGATACTTTATGGTCAATTGCAACTAATCATTATGATTGTAATATGGATAAACGAAGAATAATATACGAAATCCAAAGAGCTAACAACAAAAAGACTGCTAACCTAAGAATAGGAGAGCAACTAAAATTGCCCCCATTATATTAATTATTTTAAATACATTAACATATAAATATCTACACTCAAACAATGCACCTTTCCCTAAATAGGGAATAGGTGCATACCTCTTTTGTAACATTGTTTTTTACAAATGAAGCCAATGGGATAGCTTAACTTCTAGAAAATATTGTTTAATAATATAACATAGCCTTTTAAATTTTTAACCATTGTAGAATAGATTTATTTTACTATATAGTTTACATAATAATATTATAGTCAAATATATAGTTATTCACTAACTTTGCTAGCTAACGGGTTAGCACTGACAGCTTTTCTTAATCTATCATCATCTAAATGAGTATATATCTGTGTTGTAGCAACACTTGCATGTCCTAGTATTTGTTGTAATGCTCTTATATCAACATTCCCATGTTTATACATAAGCGTAGCAGCAGTATGTCTAAGCTTGTGAGTAGAATATCTTTTGCTGTCAAGACCTGCATTTAGTAAGTATTTCTTAACCAAATGTTGAATAGCTCTTGGGCTAATTCGGTTCTTTCTAGTGCTCAAAAAGAGTGCTCGTTCTTCTGATTGATCTAATTTTGGTCGTACATCTATATATTTATCTATAGCTATAAGACAAGCATCATTTAGATATATAGTCCTTTCTTTATTTCCTTTACCTATAACGGTTAAAGTATCCCCTTTGATTTTGTCTATGTCTATACTAGCCAACTCCGACAATCTAAGCCCACAATTTAGAAATAGGGTAAGAATAGCATAATCTCTAATCCGGTTTCTTCCTTCTATACTATCTAAAAGTTTTAAAGATTCTTCGAGAGTCAAAAAAGCAGGATTTCGTTGCTCTTTTTTAGGTGTTTCTAGATTGATTGCAGGATTTATATCTATCATATTCACAACATTATGGAGATATTTAAAGAATGATCTAATACTAGCAACTTTTCTAGCTTTAGTAGAGTTTTTATTGTTCATATTCTTATCAGCATAGGAGATAAACGAAATCAAATCTTGTATTTTAAGTTTTTTGATAAAATCTATATCAATATCAGATATGGCAATTTCATCAAACAATGTATCTTTTTCAACAAGTTTGTACCTTATTTTTAAAAATCTAAAAAATGATCTCAGATCATAATTATATTCTTTAATTGTATTTTTCGATTTTCCTTTGATAGCATAGAGATAATCAAAGAAGTCATCCAAAATTAACGGCGTATCCATGAAATATCTTCTCCCTTTGTAAATTTATATGTATTTTGTCGCAAAATTTGTATTTTGTGACAAAACTTATATGTACTATTTCTATATTATCACCTCTATTTCCTTCTTTTTTAGTGAATTTTTATTAGTTTTATTTGAACTTTTGATGTTTTTATATGTTTTGGCATGAAGTTTACATCTTTGAATTGTTTTTACCGAACAAAAGTTCTTTGATTGAATTTTATATAATATCTATGCTAATTGTTGTTTAAACATTCTTCGCATCATACATCGTGTTTCCTAAAATTAGCTACATTATATATTTTAAATTGCACATCTTCCTATAATTTTACATACGTAAACATGTGAATACATTTTATTCAAGATATATAATTATCAATCACTAGATAAACTTATTCTCGCTATAATGCGTTTGTATATTTTTTCTATTTACACATCCTTATTTACTATAATAATATTATGTAAACATATCTCTTGTTATTACATTTTCATGTTGCTTTACTCATTAAATACTTTTATATCTGGTCGTTCATCCAAATAATACTTAAGTCTGTCTGTTCTTGTTTTACTATGTAACTCAATCAAATGTCCATCATAGTCTCTAATATAAAGCGACTTACCTTCTCTAGTATTCCTAGGTCTACCTAGTTCGTATTTTATGCCATGTTGCTTTAATTTTTCTATTAGCTTGTCTTGATCTGATTCAGTCATGGAAAATGCTATATGAGTATATGTTTTTTCTCTGTTTTCTCCAGGGATATTTTCTTCTAAATTTAACGCTACCCATATACCTGCTATATCAAAATAAGCTAGTTTATCACCTTTAGCTAATAGCTTTGCATCTAAAACAATTTTATAGAACTCTATTGATTTGTTTATATCTTCAACTGAAAATGTAATATGATTTAATCCAGTTATTTTTATATCTTCATTGCACATATTATTATTCATCCAAATTCCACCTTATTATATATAATGTTATCATTTGATCAAAACTTTTACATATATCAAGTATATCACATTTGTATAATTAGCACTTTTTTATACATCCTAATAATATGAGGTGATTAGATGATTGTTCGATTAGGTTATGTTGCTCTACCATTAGATATTGATGATTGTTCCCCTTCAAGGACTATTACTTATACAAACTACACTAAGATTCCAAATGAAGATATTAGGCAAGACAAAATTCTATCACTTACTAAAGCAAATTTAGAGAACACTATTCGTATATTAAAACACAACATTACAAAAGATATAAGCATTTATAGAATCACTTCTAAGTTAGTTCCTCTTGTAACTCATGATAACGTAACCAGATGGAACTATATCGGAAAGTTTAAGCATTATTATGACCAAATAGCAAATATAATAGAATCAAATAATCTAAGGATTAGCTCGCATCCTGACATATTCAATGTACTCAATTCACCAAATGAAAATGTTATATATTCTAGCTTAGATACTTTAATATATCAGAATATCATATTAGACGCATTTAGAGTTACTCCTGTGAATGGCAAATTGGTTATGCATATAGGAGGAAGTTATGGAAATAAAAATAAATCAATAAAAAGATTTATCACTAATTTTGCTCGTATCCCAGATAGGATAAAATCAAGAATAATAGTAGAAAACGATGATAAAATCTACAACATAAAAGATACTTTATACGTAGCAAAGTCTCTTGGTATACCAATGGTTTTAGATGTACATCATCATTGGTGCAACAACGACGGCTTAAGACTATCAGATTTTTTATTTGATATATTTTCAACATGGAACAATGAAGTACTATCTCCAAAGATACATGTCTCTAGCCCCAAATCTGATAAAGAATTTCGCTCTCATGCTGATTATATTAATTTTGAAAGTTTCAATAATTTCATCAAGATAGCTAAAACAACAGATATGGATTTTGATGTAATGATAGAAGCTAAGAAGAAAAATCTTGCTCTTTATAAACTTATGGAAGATATAAAAAAAAGTACAAATTATACTATAAAAAATGGTGCATCATTTATAGTATAAAATTCATTGCATATGCTTGGCTTTTGTTATCCATAATAATTTTATGTAAACATAAGTTTTTTCATATATATAACTATACCCTAACCTCTTCAATCTATTTTAGAATATTTTCTTAGCCCTAATAGGATTTTTACACTCTTGTCTAATAAAATTATCACCATTCTTATTTTCTCAAATAGTAATTTACAGCTGTTTGTCCATATAGATATATAAATATCCCAATATAAGTAAAAATAAAACTTAAAATGATATTGCATTACATAGAGATGAAACGTATAATATTCCTGTAAAGTAAATTAATTACAATAAAAGGAGGGGATCAAATGTCTAAAAAATTCTTAATCATAATGGTAATAGTATCAATGTTGTTACAAACAGTAACCGTTAACGCACTAAGTCATAATACAGAACGATTTACTAATTCAAAACCAGAGGAAGTCTTAGAAAAATTTGAAGAAAGTAATTTTTATAAAAGCAACTTTTCTTCAAATTTGAAAGTAATCTGGGATAAGAACAAGAACATTCCGAGTTTTATCAAAAACATTAAATTAAAAGACATCATAACCTCTGAGAAACAAGCAATTGAATTCATTAAAAGATACAAGGGGATTTTCAACATATCCTATTCAGATTTCAATATAAGATCAATTATCAAAGATGACCTCAATATGACTCATTATAAAGTAATTCAAGAAATTGATGGTATACCTGTTTATGGACAAGAGTTAATTATTCATACTGATTCTAATAACAATATTTATGCATTAAATGGTTCATTAGAGCCAGATAATAACATTGGAAATATTAAATGGAGCAAAGCTATAAAAACAAGTGATTCAGATAGTATTTCTTCAGCTAAAAGATTTCTTAACATCGAATCTATAGATTCTAAATTAATATCTAAACCAGATACTCAAAAATATCTATATGAATTTGAAGGCAAATGGTATGTTGTAAATCTAGTCACACTTCAATTCAATAAACCATATCCAGCTAACTATAAAATATTTGTAGATTTAGCATCAGGAACTGTAATAGATTCATATAACGCTATAGCAGATACGCACATTATATGCACTGGAATCAATGGTAATAATGAAACGGTGTCACTAAATGCAGATGAGCAAAATGGTTATTACTATTTGCGTGATATTACTCGTAATGCTACTATCGAAACTTACTCCCTAGACAATGACTTATATGCGCCACAACCTGGTGAAATAATAAAAAACACTATTGGAACTTTCAATAAAGATCATTATGCAGTTGATGCTCATTACAACCTAGGAAAAGTATATGATTATTTTTATGAAACTTTTGGCAGAAAGAGTTTTGACAATAGAGACGGTAAGATAGTAAGTTCTGTTCATTTTGTTTATCGAGATAATTCTGGAAAAATAAATAAGAATAATGCTATGTGGAATGGCAGACATATTTTATTTGGTGATGGTGATGGCGTTTTAGCTGGATCACATTCTAGATCTTTAGATATTGTAGCACATGAATTCACTCATGGGGTCACGCAGTACACTGCTAATTTAATATACAGAAACCAATCAGGCGCTGTAAACGAATCAATCTCTGATGTTTTTGGTGTTCTTTCTCAAGGCCCTACAGAAAAATGGTGGCTATTAGGCGACGATGTCTACACTCCTAATACCCCTGGCGATTCTATACGTAATATGAAAAATCCTGGTAGTGACAGTGTTTATAAACCTCAGCCTGGACATATGGATGATTATGAGCATACCAATGAGGACAATGGTGGCGTACACATAAATAGCGGTATTCCTAACAGAGCGTTTTATCTGATAGCGAACTCTATAGGATTTGAAAAAGCAGGTAAGATATACTATCGTGCTCTTACGACTTATTTATACCCTTCTTCTAAATTTAAAAATCTTAGGAACGCATTATTGCAATCAACTTCTGATTTTTATGGAGAAAGTGGAAATGAATACAATGTAGTTAAACAAGCATTTGATACAGTTGGTATAGTCAATTAGTTGACAACCATACCGCCCTAACTAAGGGATGTCTAAAAAGACATCCCTTAAATTAATTTCTATTCAATTTAATCCATTTGTTAACGCCTAAGTTTTCTTTATGTTATATAAAATATGTTAAACATTTAGCTTTGCACTATATCCTAATTCATCCTTGTGTTTATCAAGTATAGGTTTTATATCTTTTGATATGAATTCTTCCACTTGTTTAGCTGATCTGCCAGTATATTTTGTGTAATCCATTATTTTAACTAGCTCTTCTTTAGATAAGCCAAACTTAGGATGCTCAGCTAATCTTTCTATTAGGTTGTTGTCTTTTCCTTCTATTTTAACTCTCTTGCTAACTTCCATAGAAAGCTCTCTGATTATCTCGTGAAGCTCTTGTCTATCTCCACCTTTTTTAACTGCTTGCATTAATATATTTTCTGTAGCCATAAATGGCAATTCAAGTGCGATATGCTTTTTAATCATATTTTCATAGACAACTAGACCATCAAATACATTTATACCTATTTCAAGAACAGAATCACAAGCAAGGAAACCTTGGCCTATAGCTAATCTTCTGTTTGCTGAATCGTCTAAAGTTCTCTCTAACCACTGAGTAGATGATGTCATAGCTGGGTTCATAACATTTGCTATTAAAAACCTAGAAAGAGACGCTATACGCTCACTTCTCATTGGATTTCTTTTATACGCCATAGCAGATGATCCAATTTGTTTCTTTCCAAAGGGTTCTTCTATCTCTTTTAAGTTCTGCAATAATCTTATATCATTAGTTATTTTGTGCATAGATTGACCTATCGATGCTAGTAGCGATAACACTTCAAAGTCTACTTTTCTAGGATATGTTTGACCTGTAACAGCATAAGCGCTATCAAATCCCATCTTTTTAGCTACTAGTTCATCTAGCTTTTTAACTTTGTCATCCTCATTTTCAAACAATTCTAGATAACTTGCTTGAGTGCCTGTCGTACCTTTTGCACCTCTAAGTTTTAAACTATCTATAATAAACTCAAGTTTTTCATAATCTAAGTACACATCCTGTAACCATAAGCTTGCTCTTTTACCTACAGTAGTTAATTGTGCTGGTTGGTAATGTGTAAAGCCCAGTGTAGGAAGATCTTTATACTCCAATGCAAATGATGCTATCTTGCTTATTAAATTTACTAGCTTTTTTCTAACGATAATTAAGCCTTGCTTCATCTGTATAATGTCTGTATTATCACCAACAAAACAGCTTGTAGCACCAAGATGTATTATTCCTTTTGCTGATGGGCATTTTTCTCCATATGTGTGTACATGAGCCATTACATCATGTCTAAATTCTTTTTCTTTTTTTGCAGCTAACTCATAATCAATATCGTCGATATTATTTTTTAGTTCGTCTATTTGACTTTGATCGATATTTAATCCTAACTCCTTTTCTGATTCAGCTAACGCAACCCATAGTTTTCTCCATGTTTTGAACTTGTTATCTGGAGAGAAAACATAAGACATTTCCTTGCTTGCATAGCGTGAAATCAATGGATTTTCATAATTTTCTTTTGTCACTATAACATTCCCCTTTCCTATCACCATTTATATAAAATTTAGTATTCCAAATTAATGTGTTTCTATCATTTATATCACATATATATTATACTATAGTTTTGATAAGTAATACATAGTTAATTTAAATTATTTTGTTTAAACATTCGTGTTTTTGTCTATTTCATAAACCTTTTATTATTTATTAAACATTTCTATGGAATGTATTATGTAGATAATAGGGATTTTCATCATATTTTATGTAGTTTGTTACATAAATTTACTTAACTCAAAATCCACTTCTGCTGATTGATTTATCAGATTTCACGAATTATAAAGGCGTTTTTGTTGTATTTTGTTCATGTTTTTTGGTGCAACAATAAAAGACTTATTGCATTTAAGCAAAAAAGTCTTTATTGAATACTTTTTATTTGCATTTAATTATGAATTTACATTCAGAATCACCTTTGATTATTGATTTTTTTAATTCCACTTTGATTTCACTATTTAAAAACGTTTCAAAAAATTCTTTAAACCAACCTACCGAACAATTGCAATATGTTGCTGATAACTTATTACTATGCTTCACATTAGGACAGTAGCATTGTGTATATGAAGCATATATAACATCATTTTCTTTATACATATTGCCCCCACCTATGCTCTGTTTATTCAAGGCTTCTAATACTAAATCAATATCTTTTAATTCATTCATAAGTGTTTTAGCCTGTTCACCTAATTTAGGATCTAAACACATTCTTCCACAATGTTCTAATGCCTTTGAAATAGCTTTATTATCTAATCTTTTATCTAGCACATTAATCAGTCTAGATATATTTTCTTCATTTTCAAAATTACTTTCCTTTACTACTTCTTTACAGCTCTTTGCATCTTCCTTTTCAATGCTCACGCATAGATTATGAAACCAAAATTTTTTAAAATCCATTTTTTCATCCCCTCTATAGATAGTCATGATTCCAAGTGACTTGTTTATAATCTAATAATATCATTCGTATCATGACAACAGTTTGTCATGAATATTATAAAACCATACAAAATCTATAGATAAGACTAATTTTATTCATTAAAAATGCTCTTTGATTAGCAAGTAAATATACTAGCTATTCAAAGAGCTTATTTTTTATTCTTCTACTAATTCTTTAATTCTTTGTATCCCATTCTTGATGTTATCATATGATGTTGCATAAGACATTCTTATATAATCATCTGTACCAAATGCACTTCCTGGTATAGTTGCAACTTTTGCTTCATCTAGTAGCACATTGCAGAAATCTAGTGATGATTCTATTTTCTTTCCTCTTATAGAAGTTCCTTTCATGTCTTTTATATTAACCATAACATAGAATGCCCCAAGAGGTTTTCTGCAAGATAGTCCTTTTATATCATTTATTGCATCTACCATGTACTTTCTTCTCTCATCAAAAGCTTTTCTCATCTCTTCTATCTTGCTTTGATCTCCATTGAGAGCCTCTATACTAGCATATTGAGATATAGTACACGCATTTGATGTAGTATGGCTTTGGAAGTTATTTATGAGCTTGATTATATCTTCGTGAGCTGCTACATAACCTAATCTCCAACCAGTCATTGAGTATGCTTTAGACATACCATTTATAACTAATGTATTATCCTTGTATTTATCAATTGAAGCAATGCTAAAATGTTTAGCTCCATCATATATTAGTTTTTCATATATTTCATCTGCTACTATGAACATATCATTTTCTATAGCTATATCTCCTAAAGCTATTAGTTCTTCTTTGCTATATACTGTCCCAGTAGGATTATTTGGTGTATTGATAATCATAGCTTTTGTTTTGTTAGTTATAGTTTTTTTAAGGATTTCAACTGTAGGCTTAAAATCATCTTCTTCCTTAGTTTCAATGATAACTGGTTTTCCGCCAGCTAACATTATCAATTCATAATAACTTACCCAATAAGGCGCTACAACTATAACTTCGTCACCCTCATTAAGTATTGCACATAACGAATTATACAAACATTGCTTAGCTCCATTAGATATCAATATATTTTTAGGCTCATACTTTATGTTATTATCTTTTTCCAATTTATTGCATATAGCCTTTTTTAACTCTAATAATCCAGAAGCAGCTGTATATTTAATTTTCCCTTCTCTTATTGAAGATATCGCTTCATCTTGAATATTTACTGGTGTATTAAAATCCGGCTCACCTGGAGCAAAACTTATTACATCTACACCATTAGCCTTTAGTTCTTTAGCTTTTGAACTTATAGTTAATGTTACTGATGGATTGATACTACTTAGTTTTTCTGATAATTTTAGTTTCATAATATATCGCCTCCACTATATGTTTATATTATTTTTTATAAATATCTTTCATTATTGTATTTAGTATAGCCAGTGAATCATAAAAGCTCTTTTCATAATAAAGTCTTAGATGTTCGTATTGTTTATGTCCTTTATCTGTTATCTTGTAATGTCTTATAGTTCTTCTTTCTGGCTCTTCCCACCAACCTAATATATACTCATCTTGCTCTAATTGTCTAAGAAGTGGATAAACCATGCCAGGACTAGGCTCCCATTTGTAATTTAATCTAGTTTTGATTTTTTCTATTATTTCATTCCCATAACAACTTTTTTCTGACAACAGATGTAGTATATAAAGCTTTACAAATGCTGTTGTACTTATCTTTGTAGGGAATTGTCTATTCCTTTTATCAGTCATACTACACCTCTTTCTATTTATATATTTCTACACAAATATTATTTTCTATCTTACATCTTTTTTCTAAATCTACAGTATAGTTTCCCAAGCTAGGTTCATCATCAATAAATACATCATGAAAATCTGAACCGCCTGTTATTATCATGTTTTTTCTTTTTGCTATATGTAATAATTCATTCCTTACACGCTTATTGTTCTGTGGATGATAAATTTCTATGCCGTCAATATTAAATCTGTTTAGTAATATACTATAGTCTATCTCTAAAAGCCCAGGATGAGCTAGAACTGCAATTCCACCATCATTATGTATCAAATCTATGCCATCTTGTAATGAAAGCTTATACCTTGGTACAAAAGCCTTTTTTCCTTCAAGTAAGTATTTTTTAAACGCTTCATCTACATCCTTTACATATCCTAAACTATGTAACTCTCTTGCTATATGTGGCCTTCCTAAAGCAGTAGACGGATCATATTTTGCCTTCATAGTTTTATAATCTATGTCTATACCTATATCCTTTAGCTTATTTACCATTTTGACTGCTCTACTAGCTCTTGCCTCTCTTATATTATCAAGCACGTTTTTTATTTTAGATGATTGGTAATCAAAACAATATCCTAGCAGATGTACTTCATATCCATTATATATACAACTAAGTTCTACACCCGGTATTAAGATCATACCATCTCTCTCGATATATTCTAAAGCTTCCTTTAATCCAGCCAATGTATCATGATCAGTGATAGATATAGCATTAATATTTTTGCGTTTAGCCCATGATATAATTTCTTTTGGATTTAATATTCCGTCTGACATAGTACTATGTATATGCATGTCCGCTTTAATCAATCAACCACCTCCTATTCCACTTATTTTAACTATACTTATTTTACAATAAATAATCCAATTTTAACAGTATAAATAGTATATTTTTCTAAAAACATATAAAAAAATGTTATATTCTAATGTGCTTAATAATATTAGAAAAAATTAATGTACTTTAACTATATTATTTAATAAAATTAACTAATGAGAGTAAATTTATTTACATCGAATTAAATTTATTATAACATTATGTTAATAAATATTATGGAGGTGTTTTATGAGTAAAATAAAGCTTTACAATGTTATATTTCCACTGTGGATGATATTATTTTTACCGCCAGTTATCTTTGTTACTATATGCGGAAATTTTATAATTGATTTGTTAGTGCTAATATTATGTTATTACATATACAAGGTTAAATGCCAATATCCTTTAAAAACCTTCTGCTTTAAGAATATATTTAAGGTATTTATATTTGGCTTTGTTGCAGATTTTATTGGTGCGTTATTATTGTTTGTTACTGTAACGTTATTTGATGATTACTTGCCTAATGGTATCACTAACTCTATAATGATTAATCCATTTAGTAATATATATGGTTTTATGATAGTCGCATTAGCTATGCTTATAGTTGGTTTTTTAATCTATATCTTAAATCACCGCTTTACCTTTAAGTATATAGAAGATGCAATGCTTAGGTTTAAGTTATCTCTTACTATAGCAATTATAACAATACCTTGGACATTTATGATACCTATGAAAAAATTCTTTTAAAATTATTTAAATTCCTTTTTAAATCTCCTAGCAAACAATAATGGTATTGGTATAAACATCATACACCATGCCATTAGAGCTAGTGTGCCTATTGTCTGACTATCGTTATCTCCTACAAATAGTTTAGTCATAGGTAGTGCTATACATACTACAAATATACCATGTATTTGTAGTATCAATTTCAAAACACTATCACACTTATTCTTTGGCTGTATTGATACTCCTACAAAGTATGTCGATACTGCCATTATCCCATAACCAATAAGATTTATACTAAACATCCAATTGCCTGTATTTGTGTAATCAAATAGATTCATGAGTTCACTTGATAAAGTACCATTATTTATAATAGTTAGCTGTGTAAAATATGTCAAACTTACGAACACAGAATATATAATACCAAAAGATTTACCTACTTCACTTGCTACTTTATGCTTTTTTCCACAAAGATAACTAGAGACTATTGTTACTATTATATATGACCATGACAATAATATACAAGTAGCATATGAGAGCATGTCAATCATTTGTGTCCTATTTATCAACGATAGTAATAAAGTACTGAAAAAGATTATTATCGTCAATGTAAGTATATTCGCTGAAAAAATGCCAATCTTTTTGTTCATTTAAATTTTTCCCCCTTTATTTACAAGATACTTTATTATATCATCTAAACTATAGCTGTTATACGAAGTTGTATCTACTATCATATAATTATATTTACTAGGTCTTATTGATTTATTTGAGCTTTTATTATATCTATCTAAAGATGTTGTATCAATTTGGCTGATATACTTTTCTCTATTATATATACGGTGCTCTATAACCTTGTAATTTTCTACTCTACATTCTATATACTTATAAGTAGCTCCATTATTTTTTGCTATATTAATACCACTAATTAATGATTCTTCGTAGTAACATGGCGTATCTATTATAACGCTCATTCCTTGTCTTAGATATTGATTAGCTAAATCAAACATCACTTTGTAAGATGCTTTATTAATAACACTATCGCGAACTCCTTCATCCATCATAGCTGATTTTATGATATCTCTATCTATTACTACTACAGAACTAAGTTTATCTGCAATCTTTATAGCTAACGTAGATTTTCCACTACCTGGATATCCTGCCATCTGTAAAAGAAACATACTTACCTCCTACTCATTTTATATAAACCACCTTATTAAACTTTTCCTTCTTAATTCAACATATTGTACCTACCCCTACTTAAAAAAATAAAACTCATCAAGAGTTTTATTTCTAATAATTTTTTACTTAATATTGTTTCAAAATGTTACAATCATTTTCTTTTCAATATCTAATAACAATTTACCATCGTAGCTTTCGATAAAGAGTTTGACGACTGATTCCCAATCTCTTAGCTGCAGCTGTAATATTTCCTTGCTCTTCTTCTAAAATTTTATTAAGCAAGAATCTCTCAAACCTATAGTACAAACCCTCTTCTTTATCCTGTTTTACTATTTGTTTTTTTTGATCTATAATCTTACGAAACATATAATGACTAACTATATCATCCGTAAGGTGATCTAAGGTCAATATTTCTTCATTTTCTTTGATGATCAATGCTCTTTCAACGATATTGCTGAGTTCACGTACATTCCCTGGCCAATCATAAGCAATTAAAGCATCCATGAAAGTATTAGACCAGATTACAGGCTTTAAGTTTAAGTTCTGCGAAAATTCTCTAACTAAATGTTTTGTAATCAAAGGGATATCCTCTTTCCGATCACGTAAATGAGGAATTTTTAGTTCTATAATTTGAATTCTGTAATATAAATCTGCTCTAAATTTACCCAAGGTAGATTCTTTAAGTAAATTTTTTTTAGTAGCTGCTATAATCCGAAGATTAACTGGTATCTCATCTACACCGCCTAAACGAGTAATCCTGTTAGTTGAAAGCACTCGTAATAGCTTAATTTGGACACTTAACGGCATACTCTCTATTTCATCTAAAAATAAAGTTCCACCTGATGCGAACTCTATCTTTCCGATTTTACCACTTTTAGATGCACCAGTAAATGTTCCAGCCTCATAACCAAAGAGTTCGCTTTCTATTAATTCCAATGGCATAGCTCCGCAGTTGATAGCAACAAATGGACGTTTTTTCCTTAAGCTTGCATTATGAATGGCTTGTGCTAAAAGTTCCTTACCAGTTCCACTTTCACCATATATCATAACATTAGAAGATGTCTCTGCAACACGCTTTGCCATAGTTTTTAGTTGTGTAATTACTTTAGTATCGCCAATAATATTCTTAAAGTTATAGGTTGCTCTATTACCTTTTATTTTATTATGCCATTTGGACATACCTTCAATGTCCATAATAGATACCAAAGTCCCTACTGGCCGATTTAAAAGAGTTATTGTTTGATTAGATGCTAAAAAAGATTTTCGTCTTTTTTCAGTCTGCAAAAACACAAGTTGCTCTTCAAAATCAACAGCTCTGTATGCGTTCATCTTTTTTAGCTTATTAAGAATTTCCTTTTTAAAGTTACTAGATGACTTATCAATGTCCAACATTTCCAAAGCTTTTTGATTGTAACCGTGCACTACATTAAATTCATCTATAAAAAACGTGCCCTCATGGGTGTGTTCTGTAATTCCTTCTAAAATCTTTATATATAGCTGAATAGTATTCAAAGTTTCATGTAAAAAACCGTGTTTATCGAACAATTCTGCCAATTGCTTAGCAACAATCATCATTTGCTCATCACAAGCTTCAACATCTGCTACTACATAGATTACCCCTAATAATCGTCCTTCACCATCAGTATAGGGTGCTGCATATCCTGCAGTGTACTTCAAGCTTGAAATATAATGTTCTCCTCCAATGACACTACAAGGTATCCTTTCATTAACACAACAAGCTACAGCATTTGTACCAATCACAGCCTCAGACATATTCTCAAATACATGCTTTTTATCCTTCATATCATTGCCTTGTGCATAGAGACAAGCTATATATAAACATTGTTCATTGTATATAGTAATAGTACAATTAAGTTGCTTTAAATAATCTAACAAATTTTTTAGTTTTTGGTTACTAATTAAATGTAAAAATAAGCGCCGCAATTCTTCTTTGCTAAAAATCTGTGTCATGAATGGAATATCTCTGCCTTTGTGATTATGATGAATACCCATGGTTCGTGATCTATTCCAGGAGGATTTAACATAATGAGATAAATCAGCCTGCTTAATTGGGTTATTGTTCATAAAATTCTCCCATAAAGTCTGAAGATATATGTCTCTTTCATTTGAATAGCCATGTTTCATGAACTTGCCTCCCATTCTTCACTTTTCCTATATCCATTATAACACATACTATCCTGCTACAGTAACCACATCATACTCTTGATTAAACTGTTTGAGAAAAAACTTATAGATTATTATTCAATGTAAAATAGTTCTTTTTAAATCAAATCCTTAAAACTACTATCATCATACTGCTCATTATTTTTCTTTTTAGCCAATGCTTCCTTTAGAGCATCAAAGGTTTTACCGTCAAGTTTATACAAAGTCATAATAAGTGCACTTATTATAAAAAATGCTGGTGCACATACAGTTGCAAGCATTTTTATACCACGCACAGCTTCGGATGTTTGTTGTGTAGCATCTCCAATATATCCAGTAAGCTCCATAATATAACCCATTAACCACATACCTAAAGCAAACCCTAATTTCTGAAAAAGGAAGATGATTGAAGTTATAACCCCTTCTTTTTTTAATCCTGTCCTATACTCATATGCCTCACAACAATCATACATCATGGATTGGAATAATCCAAAGTAGTTATTATGCCCAAAAGATGCTACAACACAAAATACGAGTAATAATGCAAAAGTAAAATCAAAGAAAGAATAAAGCATCTGTATAGCTCCAGAACAGACAATTAAATAAATATAAGCTTTACGCTTACCCATTTTAATCCCTAATATATTACTAATTGGAATAATAATTAAACCAACTATCGACATAAATGTAAAAAAGACAACCTGATTATCTCCATCAAGATGCATAACACTATTCATTAAATACATATAAATACCACTTGTGATTGAAAATCCTATACCATAAATTGCTACAGCAATAGCTAGAAATCTAATAGAGCGAATTTTAGCTACATCTGTAAGTGTTTTTAGGATAGACTGACCTTTTTCTTCTTCTGGTTCCATTACTATAGATTCTTTACCTCTAGTATAATTCCAACTAATTAATGCTGCTACTGTAGATGCTGCACCAAAAATACCAGCAGCTATTGACCATGCGGTTTGAGTAGATCCAGTAATTGCAACAAATTTATCAACAACTACCATCGTACCTGTACTAGCCACAAATACTCCTAATAATTGAAATGCAAGACAGTAGAATCTTACTGAAGTTCGTTCATTATAGTCATCAGTTATTTCTGCACCTAAAGCCATAAATGGCACGTAATAACATGTATACGCTGTATAAAAAAACATAGAAACGCCTATATAATACACAGTTTTAGTAGTTTCAGGAAAGTTTACTGCCGTAAACAGTAACCATAAAGCAATCCCTATTGGTACTGAGGCTATCAATATAAATGGTCTTCTACGACCACATTTCCATCGTATCTTATCAGAATAATATCCTATAATTGGATCCGTCACTGCATCCCAAATACCTGCTATAAGTGAAACTAGTCCAGCTGTTGCTGGCTTAACTCCTGCAATATCGGTGAGGAAGAATATAAAGAAAAACACAAATACATTAGCTGATATAGAATCAGTAAGTTGTCCTACCCCATATAATAACTTGGTACTCAAAGAAAGTTTTCTTAACTGTTTGTGACTATTTGTTGCTACTTTTTCACTCATAATTACTCTCCCTTCTTTTTATTATATAGTTTCTAAAAATTTCTGTAACCTAGGATAATAATTCTCTACATCATCTAGAAAAGCGAAGTGACTTCCTTTTGGACAAATTAATAATTCGGCATTTGGAATCCTACTTGCCATTTCTTCCTTATCTTTAGCACTCATAGTATCATATTTTGCACCTATTATCATGGTTTTAACGCTGATATCTTTAAGATCGTCCCATCTATCCCATGATTTTAATGTGCCAGTAACAATAAATTCATTGTTGCCTTGAAATTTGTTGTATACATTATGTGCCATTTTTTCTGGTGCAAAAAATGCTGGCCATTCTTCTCCTCTAAATATACATTGTGGATAGAGTTTTTGAAAAATAATCTCTTGGTAGCGTTTATCATCATAATCCTCTTTAGCTTCTATAGCCTCTATATAAGCAAGCTCTTCAGGTTCAAGCATATCCTTTCTAACCTCAGATAGACCCTTTTCATAGGAGTCATTACTAGCTGTCATATTAGAAATTATTACCCCCTTTAGATATCCATAATTTTGATACTTCAAAGCATATTCGATTGCCAACATACCTCCCCATGAATGTCCAAGCAGAGCAAAGTACTCTAGTCCTAATCCAGCTCTAACCTGCTCTACCTCATCCACATAACGCTCTAGAGTTAACAGACTATCATCTTCCACTGGATCTGAATAATATGATCCTAACTGATCATAATAAATCAATGTATATTTCTCCAAATCCATATACTTTTCCATAGCTTCAAAACATTCGTGACATCCTCCTGGGCCTCCATGTAGCAATAGGATTGGTAATTTTCCTTTTCCGACACTTCGGGTGTAAACTTCATAACCTTCTTTTAGTTTGATTTTTTTAACGTTACCATTTATCATAGATATACCTCCCGTAGTTTTATTTATCAATGTAAAAAAACATTATAGTTTTATATAGCAATTTTTATTCCAAAATTCTACAATAAATATATTTGAACTACATTTCATAAATAATATTGTCCTTGAGAGCCTTAGTATACTAACTCATTTCATTTAATAATTCTAATATTTAATTTTCTAAAAAAACAAAGAGTGTTTTATTACCACTCTTATGTGTAACTTTTTGTTACTATGAATTAAAGTGTCACTTTTTGCAACACTTTTATGTTCATAGTTGTAATTCTTATATTACTAGAATAGACAAACCTAATACAGTACTATAACTTTTATAATATATTGATTAAAAAAGGCGTCAAAACCTATATGGTCTTTACGCTCTATCATTTTAAATATATTTTTCAATAATTGCTTTAAGCCTTTAATTACAGGACTTTTAGTAAATTAAAGTATGAAATTATAAGATCTATATTTATCAGTTATCTCAAACCCTGCTTTCAACGCTGCATTCAATTCATCTGCTGAATTTTCATCAATAAAATATACAATTTCCTTTACCATGCCAAACTCATTATACAATGTACTTAACATTTCATTAATCAGAATACTTTCAATACCCTTATTTCCATATTCTTTATCAATAAATAGACCAAAAACTTCTGTGCAATATTCGTTTTTCCTAACAAAAATACTTGCATGAATTGCTCCATCTTGTCTAAAGGCAAATATTCTAAATCTCTCTATATCTTTTAACAGGTTTGAACTATCATAATACATCTCTAAAGGAATAGCATGTATGTCATGAAACTTAGCATAATCTCTAAAATTACTTTCATTAATATTTTCTATGCAATCATGGTTTTGATTTATTGGAGACTCTAAATTATATAATCTTGTAACAATACTAGATTCATTGCACTTTAAATTCTTTTTCTTAAAATATTGTTTTGCATTTATATTAGTAGTAGGTACACCTATAAATAGCTCATAACCAGATAAATACTCTTTTATATAACCTATAAATTCTTCTGCAATTTGGTCAAAATTTTCTTTTATTAAAAGCCCTGTAGTTTGAACATATTTTTCATCATCGATCCAATAATAAATACATACCCCACATAATACATCATTATGATAACAAGCTATTATGTTTTTATTATCTGATTTGATAGTTCTTTCAATGTTTTCTTTAATATCTACCTTTGACTCCATTCTTGGATAACTAGCATATAAATCATTCTTACTTAATTCCCATGCAAAATCAATTACTTCATCTACTTTATGTATTGTTTTTATCATGTCTATACCTCTTTTATCATTAATATTTATTCTTTTTAATTATATGTTAGAGTTTCTAATATACCCTATTCACATGTATAATAATTTTATATAATATTACTAACCATAACTAAGCTTGTATAATTATTATTTATAGCTATATTAACTCTAAATTTACCACATGCCATGATAGGGGTCATTTCCTTCTAAATACTCTTTTAATCTTCTTCTTGTCCCTGGGGATAATCCTTTTAAAGTATCATCTATCTTACAAAACTTATATTCTTCAATCTCTATACTACTTTTGTCATGGATTTTAAATTTTTTAGATTCAAACATTATAATATTATCATTTTTATTTTCATAAAAATTGTTATAAACTCCGAATAATTTCATATCATATATTTCTGTTCCTAGCTCTTCTTTTAATTCTCTACAAATTGCTCTTTCAAAAGATTCTTTCTTTTTTACTCCACCTCCAGGCAAATACCAATAATTATCATATGTATGTCTTACTAAAAGAACTTTGTTATTTTTAATTAATATTATTCTTACTCCAACTGTAGTAGGTTTAAGGATTTTATTCTTAATTTTCAAAATTCTAAGGACAAATTTAATAATTACTTTTATAAACTTCATACTTACAATATTTCCTCCTTTTACTATACAGCAATTTGCTCTAGAAGTTTTATTGTATAGAGAATTACTATGAATTGTTTGTGTTTAGTGTATGATAGACTGTCTCTACTCCACTATATCATAAATTCTTGTTATAATTCTATCGGGTACTATGTTTATATCTTCCGTAAGACCTATTTCCTCAAAATCATTCCAAATAGAATAAATCCCCAATTCTTGTGGTGCTTGAACATCCCAAATTAGATTATCACCTATAGACCATATTTGATTAGGTTTAACATCCATATAGTCCATAACTGTCTTATATATTCTTATATCAGGTTTACCATACCCTACTTCCGTTTCAATCAGTATAATATCAAAGTATTTTTCTAACTCAAATTTTTCTATTTTATATCTTTGAACCTTCGCTTCTCCATTTGTTATAAGAGCTAATTTTATACCTTTTTCCTTTAGTATTTTTAGCGTTTCTTGTGCCATTGGAAAAAATCTAAGTGCTTCAAGTCTCTTTTCTGAAAATGAATCTGCAATTAAAATGCTATCTTTTCTTGGCAATTTTAACTTATCAAATACACTACTTATTATTTCTCGTCTTGCTTCCTTGTGATTTTTTCTTCCTTTGTCATTCTTATTTTGATCGTTCCAATATGCAAGCCTAATATCAGTTATAGTTGTATAAAGAGTTTGAGAATCAACAACATTATTAGTCTTTGCATAATCATCACATATCAATTTCCACGTCTCATTAGCTGTACCCTTTAATGATATAATTGTATCATCTAAATCAAATATAATAGCATTTGGCAACATAGATTAAATCTCCTTTATAAATATATCTAAACATGATGCTTGTCCCAATATGATTCTATTAGACTATAATCTGCATTTATACATTTTGAATTTATCAGTAATCTCAAATCCAGCTTGTAAAGCAGCATTTAATTCATCTGTTGAGTTTTCATCAATAAAATATGCAATATCTTCTATCTTGCCAAATTCATTGTATAACTCTATTAGCATTTCATTGATTAAAGCACTTTCTATACCTTTTTGCTCATATTCTTTGTCGATAAATAAACCAAAAACTTCTACACAATATTTGTTCTTCCTAACAAAAATACTTGCACAAATCTCACCATCTTGCTTAAAAGCAAATACTCTAAATCTGGTTAAATCTTTTAGTAAACGTTCGCTATTATACCACATCTCTAAAGGAATAGCATGTTTGTCATGAAACTTAGCATATGCTTCAAAATTACTTTCAATAATTTTTTCTATACAATCATGGTTTTGATTTTTAGGTGATTCTAAATTGTATAAAAATGTGACAGTACAAGAATCTATACATCTAAAATGTTTCTTCTCTAAGTATTGGTTTGCATTTATATTGCTGGTAGGTAAACCTATATAAAGTTCATATCCAGCTAATTGCTCTTTTATATAACCAATTAGTTCTTCTGCGATTTCATCAAAGTTTTCACTTATTAAAAAGCCTGATGTTTGGGCATATTTATCGTCATCAATCCAATAATAAATACATACTCCACATAATACATTATCATGATAACAAGCTATAATATTTCGGCTATCTTCATTTATAGCTCTTGTAATATCTTCCTTGACATCTTCCATTGAATTTTTTCTTGGATAACTAGCGTGTAAGTCATTCTTACTTAATTCCCATATAAAATCAATTACTTCATCTACTTTATATATTGTTTTTATCATGTTTATACCTCTCTTATAATTGATATTTAATTTGACATAGCTATACATCTATATATTTAGAACCCTTGAATAATATTTCTACATACATCTTGCAATTCCTTCAAATTATGGAGTAATGACACTAATTATGTTGAAAAAAGCGATGTTGTCTAAATATATTTTGATTTATTTAACTTAAGTAAATTATATTATAATTAGGTTACTCTGTTAGATATATTGTAATATTTATTATAAATAGACATAAAAAAATTACTGCTATCTATGATAGCATAAATTGGATGTGGTTTTCTTGTTTTTCAAGAAATAATGTCAAATCTATCAGTACCTCTAAGTGTAAATTGCCTAGGTATATCAGTGGAACTGTCAATTCAGATCTACGCCTTTATTATAATTAATTTTCTAAAATTCTTTATCTTTGGTGAAATTATACCAAACAACATCCTCTTTTTTATCGTAATTTTCTATAAAGCTTTTATAGTTCTCCTCTGTTGTTTTTTCGTTATTAATATAATACGATATTATAAAATCACCTTTTTTATCATGTCCTGATTCCTTGTGACCAACACTATTTATCACGTAGCCATCGTTGACAAATTTTAACTCATAAACCCCATTATCAAAAGCTCCACCAGAAGCCATAAATGTTCCATCTAGCTTAATTTCTTGTATTTCTCTATTGCTAAAATGATAACTAACAATATTCCCAGCATTAGCATGAAGAACTAAAACAAAGTCAGCAGCACCTACTTTCATTTCAATAACTAACTCTGGTATACAATCACCATTCATATCAACAAGAGTATAATTTAATGGGGTTAAATTATAATCACTGTATTTAATATCTTTTAATAATAAGTTTTTTTCTGAACTCATACCACAAAATGTAGCTTTATTAGAAAGAATATCTTTAAGCGTTTAGGTAGTATCTGTCATGTGTTAACTATATGCCTTAAATCATATCAAATTATTTCTAAATAATCCAATTTTAACACAAAATTTAAATAGCCCTAATTGTAAAAAATACTATTAGGGCTGATACACACTATTATTTGATTATTTCAATTTCTTTTAAGAACTTAACACAATCTTTGAGACCTTGTAGATATAGTCTCTCTTTTTCAATCCACTCTATGTTTATAGAATTATCTCTATATTTTACTACAAATTCTTTATCGTCATTTTTAAGTACATTTAGTATTTTTTGCATTCTTAGACTATCTAGCATATTACTATCTAATAACTCTTTATACTCCTTATCAGTATCACGCAAAACTCTTAGTACATGCTCATGAATATCAACAAATAAATCTTGAAAATACTCTTTATATTCAGTTAACATAGTTATCCTCTCCTTTAGATATCTTGCAATACTATCACAAACAGGGTATAATAGATTTACCGCTATTTATTGATAGTGGGAACTAAGAAGTGGTGGGTTTGTTGTCATACAGACGCCGCTTCTTTTTTAATCATTTAAGTCGCTTTCCAACTTTACAATCCCACGTCTTATAGCTTCAGCTTTGCTGATATTGTATACGTCACAATATTTTTTGAGTATTTCATCACATTTATCATCTAATCTCACATGAATTGGTTTGCCTTTTGGATTGTTAGTCGGTCTACCTACTTTTTTAGGCAAAAGTTCACCTCCTTTATTTTGTAGCCCTAAATTAATAATATAATATGTAGCCCAATATGTCAAATGATTCCTTTGCTTTTGTTAAAATATATTAACTATGCTAAAAAAGATTAGGCAAATACATTAATGCACCTGCCTAGTCTTTATTTTAAAATGATAAGAAATTATTATGATTCTTTCTTTTTTTTAAGTGAGTTAATTAAATACTCTATTTTTTCATTAATACACTATCTTTAATTATGAAATTTACTGTAAATAATCATTTTAACAAAATGAATAAGCAGGCACATTATTATACCTGCTTATTATAACTTTATTATAATTGGTATGATTGAACAAATCGAAAACAAAGATTAATATAACTGTGATGGTTCATTATGATGCAATCTCCATCCATTTATTTCATCATAAATGAATTTCAATAAAACTTCTCCATATTCATCATCTATAAGTCCTTCAACTTTCAAATTTGCTAAAGCTATATTATCATTATATTCAATTGATAATATTATAATATCTGACCAATAATAACCTGAAACGATATCACAACTTGCCATATAAAGTTTGCCTTTATATTCTTCTATACATAATTCTCTAACTAAATTTTTAATAGTTTCTTCTGAGAATATATCTTCAAGATAGTTGTATAGCTTATCAAATGTATCTATACTACTACCTAATTCATAATATTCTCCTTCTTCTTCTTCTTTTATTTTTATAGGATCTTTATTAACTTTACAACTATCTATTCCCTCTCCTAAATGAAATACACACCCTACTTTATTGCTTCCTTTTTCAATTATATTCATGATTTCTTCATTGGTGATTTTAGGTATTTTATTTTTTGATACATCCCTTATTTTTTCCTCTTTACAACCAGTATTGATAACTATCAATATTGCCAACATAGTTATTATTATTATCTTTTTAATACTTTTTACCCCCTTACTTTTTTTCATATATTATATATCTATCTACAGTTACATTAAATGGTTTTTTCTCTTATCATTTTTTTTATATTCAACTGCTGTTTCAAGCGTGTTATGCTAATAAAGATTAAGCAAATACTTTAATGTACCTGCTTAATCTTTATTTAAAATGATAAGAAATTATTATGATTCTTTCTTTTTTTTAAGTAAGCTAACTGAATGCTCTAATTTTTTACCAATACACATCCAGACAGTGATTGTTATAAGAAATACATAAGCTGTATTAGAATCTTCTCCTCCTATAATACAGTCAAGTGTTGACAGTATTGAAACAAAAACTGTGACAATAAATAATATTTTGCATGCTTTTTTCATAAGTACTAAAACATTAATCAACATATTTATATTAGATATCTTGAATTTGCCAATAACAGGAATCTCTTCTTCTGCTACATATTCATTTAGAAAATATACTACCATTTCACCCATAATACTAAATCCTATTATAGATGCTGTATCTTTTATAGCTTCTATACTTGAAAATTTTTTTACTAGGAAAGAAAAAATTAGAAACAACATACCTACATATATGAAACGTATTGTTGATAATGATAAATTCTTAATAAATAAAATGGCTTTATTTTGCACAATCATTTAACTATTTCCTCACTAGTACCATCTAACTTTATTCTCATTAAATGTTCATATACATATGACGAAGATTTAAAATAAATCCAATTTTTATCTATCCCCTTTATATATCCTGTGCCTATTTCTTTATATGTCTGTTCGCCAATTTTCTTTTTTAATATTAATAAACTCTTTACTTCATTTCTGCTATCTATTATATTATAATTCATGTTTAACCATGAGTTATAGTATATATATCCGTCTTGTATAACAAATCGTCTAGGCAGGTCTTTCTCACTAGCAATTACTTCTTTTCTTGTTTTGCCGTCTAAACTATCTCTATATATTATGTCAGTTTGCACATCATAATCATACTCCAAATAGTAAATATAGTTATTATCTACAAGAAAATATATAGGTGAGACATCTAATAGCTTTTCTTTTTTATTATTAGCTAAATCTAATTTATACACTTTATCTCTATCTGATTTGTTACTATAGTATATCGTATTACCTTTTATAAACATACTTCTTACTTTATCATTACAAATTTTTTCCTTACTTGTGCCATCTAATTTTATCTTATAAATCATATCATCTTCACAGTTTATATAATATAACCATTCGTCTGATAATTGTAAATATTTACTCTCATCATTACTTAATATTGTTTGATTTGCTCCATCTTTTTTTATTTTATTTATAGTACCTGACCTTTTTTCAGTTTCAAAATCACCGCTAGAGTTGATATAATATATCCATTCATCTGAAACATTAATATACATAACATTGTTATCTGTTAATTTAACGTTACTTTTATCATGTATCTTACTCATACCTGTATCGTAATCTTCACCACTTTCAACAGAAAAGTTATAGTAAGTAAGATTCTTATCACTACATATATATCCACCTCTTGCTATGTTAGACATGTTATATTCTTGGTTGGTATTAACTTTATTACTATTAGTGCAATATGAATTAATTATAAATATTGATGAAAATATAAATATAACAGCAAATAGTTTAATCTTATTCATGGCTTCCTCCGTTTTCCAGTATTTTTTCATAATCAACTTGAGTGTTTATTAGCTTACCTAGAATGATATTATAAAAATCTGATTCTTTATTTTTCAATATATTAGTATCAGTACCAGTTTCTAAATTCCTGATGTAAATACCTGTCTCATTATAATCAACGAAACAATCCAAGTCTCTTTCACATGTATCATATATAGGCTTTGAATAAATCATATATTTTTCATCTTTAGTTATTGATGGATAAAAAATATATTTTCCTAGTTCGATAATTTTCTTAGTTCTGACATCATATTTATATGCTTTATGTTCAAATGTATACACTATATACCCTGTTTTATGCCATTGAGAAATATATAAAGGGTAACCGTAGAATACACCTGTTTCTCCAATATAAATTTTATCTATTATTTTCTTTTTATTTATATCAATTATATTAATAAAGTAGTTGTTGTCTTCATCTTCAATTCCTTTAGCCATATACCTCTTATTTGGTGAATATAGAGTATTACTTATACGTTCAAATATCCTCTTACAGTAATCATCAATATGAATATATCTATAGATTAAAAAATGTGAAAATTTATCTTTTAAAAACTCTTCGTTTTTTTCAATATACTGAGATATATCATTTTCTAGTCCTTGTATTTCTATTTTATTGTTAGCCATATTATATATAGTTTGTTCTTTGTTATCTCCATGACTTATCCAAATATACTGACCATCAGAAGAAATTTCTTGAATAAAACAATCTTTATGCAAAATGCTCTCAAAATAGTTTGATAGCTCTTTATATTTTATTATCTTCAAATCACCTTTAATTGCAGAGTTTAAGTTTATAATTGAATCGTCATTTAAAACAATCCAAGTAGGGCATTTATTGGTGCAACCAATGCAAATTAAAGCCACAAATATTAATATTGAAAATAGTAGTAAAAATCTTTTTTTCATTTTAATTCCTTTCATACACCTTTTTATAATCAACTTTAGTGCTGTACACATCTATTAAAGAAAAATCTTGTTTATTTAGTTTGTTATCTTTAAATATATTTATTTCTCTATTAGTTTTCAAATCTCTTATAAATACGCCCTTTTCTCCGTAATCATTTAAATGACTCAGGCTTTCCTCAGAAGTATCATAATTAGGTTTAGAATATATCATGTACTTTTCATCCTTGGTAATTAATGGATAAAAAATATATATTCCTAGTTCGATAATTTTCTTAGTTCTAACATCATATTTATATGCTTTATGTTCAAATGTATATACTATATAATCATTTGTATGCCACTGCATCACACATAAAGGATATCTATAGAATTTGCTAGTTTCTCCTACAAAAACCCTCTCTATTACTTTTTCACTACTAATATCAACTACATCAATATAATAATTACTATCTTCATCTTTAATTGCTTTTGCTATATATTTTTTATCTGGTGAATAGGTAACATTAATAACTGTTTCAAAGTGTCTCACCCAGCATAATTTTTCAGTTTCAATATATTTAGCTGACTGATAAAACGAAAACTTACCTCTCCATTCTTCTTTGTTTTGTTTTAAATATTTATCTATATCTATATCCGAACCTTGTACTATTATTTCATCTTTTAATAAATCATATATTGTGTGTAAGGGATTATCTTGCAATATCCATAAATATCTACCATTTTCCGAAACGCTAGTTATATAATTGTTCTTATCAAAATTTCCCGATAAATCTCCTATTTTTAATATAGTTATATTACCTTTTAAAGCATCATCAAAATTCAATAATATTCTTTCAGGTTCTTGCAATGAGTACATTGCAATCCATGTTTCACTATTTTCTTTACATCCGGTTAATAAATTTATCACAATTACAAGCATGAATATAAGTGTCTTTTTCACCAATTAATCTCCTTTATAAAAGCTTTTTTATGTACCTAACCTTTGTTAAATTATACTAAAATGATTTTTTAGTGACTTTTTAAGTGAATTACATCTACAATATCTTAAATTATATCAAATTATTTCTAAATAATCCAATTTTAATACTGATAGAAAAAGAAGAAGCAGGTACATCAATGTACCTACTTAAACATCGTTTTAAGATGATATGAAACTATCTAATACAAAAGCTTTATACTCTTTTATTAGTCCATATGCTATTATTTCTGATTTTTGAAATGTTATACACTAATTACGTACTTTAAAGAATTTATGTTTTAGTTGATTTTTCTTAAATTCTTATTACTTAGCGTTCCAGTTGAAACTATCACCACTGATGATACAACTTGCCATCTAATACAATTTTGTTGGTTCTTCAAGATTTAATCTCCACCCATTTTGTATATTGTAAACAAATTGCAATGATGTATCTGCATATTCATCTTCTATAGTTGCTTGCACTTTCAATTTTACTAAAGCTATATTATTATCATATTCGATTAATATATCTTTAACCTCGTCCCAATAATAACCAGAAACTATATCTCCACTTTCCATATATAGTTTATCTTTAATTTCTTCAATACTTAACTCTCTAACTAAATTTTTAATAGTTTCTTCTGTAAAAACATCTTCAAGATATTTATTTAGATTATCAAATGTATTTATACTGCTTCCTAATTCATAATAATCTCCTTCTTCTTCTCCTTTTATTTTTATAGGATCTTTATTAACTTTACAACCATCTATTCCCTCTCCTAAATGAAATACACACCCTACTTTCTCGCTTGCTTTTTCAATTATACTTATAATTTCTTCATTAGTAATTTCAGGTATTTCATTTTTTACTACATTTTCTACTTCTTTCTGGTTACAACCAGTATTTATAACTATAAATATAGTTAACATGGTTATAATTATTATTTTTTTCATATACTCTCACCCTTTATTTTTGTTCATATATTATATATCTATCTACAGTAACATTAAATGGATTTCTTCTTTTATTTGCCTTTTTATATTCAACTGCTGTTTCAAGCGTATAATTATGGATACTTTCATATTTATTTTTATCATAATCCACTTGGCTTTGAAAATTAACGTCTAATATTATCTTTTAATATTGTTTTTCATATGATAGAATAATCAAATTTTGAAAGCAAATACTATATTTAGTTTTGATTATATATGCTTTCAACTATCCAAAATATCTCACATATTTTAACACTCTAAGACAAACCCAAATGGATCAAATCCAATTGGGTCTTTTTATGTAACTCACTAGTTTTTAGCTTTTTCCTTATTTTTCTTTACCATATTATAATATGAAATGATACAAACTAATTCAAAAACGAATCCTAAAATTAACATATTAAATATTATAAGATAATAAATATACTCTTGTTTCATATAACGTATTGCAATATTAGCAAGAACATGTCCTAAGCCACCAAGTGCAATAATCTGAGGATTTGCATTATTTTTGGTTCTATTTCTATTTTTAAAGAATTTTATTCCTAAAAACAAAATGCTTAAAATAGAAACAATTATAAAAATAAAAAATAATATATTGCTACGGTTTAGATACAAATAATATATAGTCAAACTTGAGCCATAAAATCCAACTGTTAAGTAAATATCAGATAAAAGGCTAAATAAAAAATATTTTTTCTCTGTAATTCTAAAATGCAAAACTATAGCCCATAACTAAAAATAACAAATAAAATGTAGGTAAAATAAATAGTAATTTAGATTTAGTTTCTACATATGAAAATAAAAACAAAAGACCAATAAATATAGATAGTATAAGCATAAAACTTCTTATTTTTTTACGTGCATCCTTAGCTCCATTATAAGTATTGAAATTTGTATATTCCATAAAAACCACCTCTTTCTAGGAATACAATAAAATAATGATAGCATCTATATAATTGTTTTTTCTTTTAAATGCATAGTATTTCAAGTAACCTTATATAGGTAAATAGTTACAATACCTATTATACATAAGATTACAGTTCAAGTCCTATTACCTGTACTATGTAATTTGTTATTATTTTGTCAGGTTTTAACTATATACCTTAAATTATATTAAAATACTTTCAAACAATCCAATTTTAACACTACTAGAGTAAAAACAACTAGGACGACATTCAATCCTAGTTGTGAAAAGTATAATGTTGTGTAATGCTATTCTATAATACGTAATAGTCAAAATAGTCATTGCTTTTTATTTAATAATTTTATATCATAGATTTAAAACTACAGTTCAATATCTTTTTTTAATAATTTTGCTATATAAAAAAATAGTAATTCCCATAATTTTAAGCCCAAGTGAGCAATTACAAAGTTATATATACTAAACAAAAATGCTTTAGCAAGACTATGGATATTCCTAGATACGCAAATATTAACAATCAAACCAAAAAGTATCATTACTTGAAACATAATTACAAAAGGTCTCATGACTTTCTTATATCTAAATAATTTAAAGATATATTCATGCAATTTTCTTATATAATTAATTAACTTTCTGATATAATTAACCAAACTATATCACTCCCAAAATAAATCTATGTTTAATTTAATACCGAAAAATTTCTCTATTACTCCTTCAATATTGAAGATGTGGTATCTATTACTACTATCCGTATAATTGATTCCTCCTTTCACATAGACACCTGCACCTTTAGCAAGTGCATATGCCCTTACTTTAAGCCCTAATTTTCCAATTTTTATCTGAGGAATTAAGCCACCTTCATAACATGTACCATATCCACCAATTGCACCTTCTAATCCTGCGTTATTTACTTCTACACCTAGTCCACCCTCTCCATTCATATAAGAGTTATCAAAAGTTAGGCTTGTTTGAATCCAATCACCAAAGAATTTGCCGTTGAATATTCTTAGAGATGATTGTTGTCCTGCTACAATTATATTTCCACCTATGTCATACTTATCAGCTACTATCCTACCAACATTCATTGTCAAAAATTCATCGTTGTTATTAGGGTCATTGTCTGTGCCTATTCCTAAAATTTTAATCTTTTTACTATGGTCTGACCAAAAAGGTTTCTCTTTTTCTTCAAGTGTTTTATTATTTTCTTCCAACTCCCTCTCAGCCTTATAAGCACCTCTACGAACGAATAGTTCTTCTTTTTCTTTTATCTCTCTTCTAAGGTTTTGCTCATTTCGTAATGTAGTTTCTAACTCTATATCGACATCTACCTTAGGTCCATCACCAACAGCATCACTATCCTTCTTACTACCACCAGTATTAGTACTAGCATTGACCTCAAGCTTACCTCGTAGTTTTATTAGCTTACCATAAGTTTGTGTCCCTACTTTACCATCTACTTTAAGGTTGTAGTCTTTTTGGAACTGCTCCACTACTTTTTTAGTCTGTTTTCCAAAGCTTCCATCTACATCTATATCATACCCTAGGTTCTTTAACCTTGCTTGTACCTCTCTTACTCCTGCCCCTTTGCTTCCATACTTTAGTGCTTTCTTTTTAAGATTCATTACGTAATCTTCCTCTAAGTCCACTTTTACGTGACCTGTTGGGTCTGTGTAGATTAGTGGGTTGTTGCTTACGTATGTGTATAGGTTAAGGCTTAGTGGATCTTTTATATCTCCCCTATATGTGTCTTCTGATGTAAACCTTGCTATATCAGAGTCATAGTACCTAGCGTTTAGGTAGTATAGGTCTGTTTCTTCATCGTATACATATCCTGCATATCTATATGGGTTATGTGTATTACCTGTTTTTTCTTCATGGTTTCCAAACTCATCAAAGTAGTACGTATCTGTTATGTCCTCAGATTGGTTTATCAGTGATGTCACGTCACCATGACCGTTGTATAGATAGTTTACTATATCATCTTCTATAGTTCTTTGAATTAGCCTTATGCCGTATACATTTTTTGATAGCTTGTTTCCATTTTCATCTGTTTCTAGTATTACTTTACTTCCTTCATATAGATATCTTCTTTTATTTCCATCTACTTCTTTTTCTACTCTTTTTCCTTCAAAGTTGTATTTGAAGTTTGATATCTTACCTTTGTACTCTGTTTTTATATTTCTGTTTAACTTATCATACTCATGTACTTTTGAGTCATCTGCTATGGTTTCTTTTATCATATTACCATTGTTATCGTAGTATTTTGTCAAGAGGGGGAAATAACTTTTTTTAACATGTGCTCTTAGCCCAGTAATATCAACGATATCTCTAGTTTTTGACTTGTGGTCTATGAAGCACAAATTAAGTCATCCTATTTGCCATTTTTGGGCAAACTCCCTCTTTTATCAAATTTAGGTCAGCTCATTCTCTTCTATAAAGTAATCAAAATCA
The DNA here is from genome assembly GCA_029227815.1 of Clostridiaceae bacterium M8S5. Lineage (GTDB taxonomy): Bacteria > Bacillota > Clostridia > Tissierellales > MCWD3 > Abyssisolibacter. The sequence continues at coordinate 1,994,401 of CP118523.1, forward strand.
TCTTTTTCATGTACTTGTAGTCGGTGTTGATTGTATTTATCGTATTCTTTGATTGCTAATTCTTTTGCTATTTCATGAGATATACTTCCTGCATTTGTTAATATCTCACGTTCATTGAATTTTAAAAAGGCATTGAGTTTTTCTTCCCAGTCTTTCATATTCATTGGGTTTCTTCTCTCTGCTTGATCTTCTGCATAATCTAGGTACATTGTAACTATTCTATTTAATGATTTTAATTCTTTCTCTGTAAGATAGTTCTTTGCTACTGTAACATCAGTCTTTCTAACCTTCTTACCTTTCCACGTTGTCAGTCCCATATTATCTTTTGTTGCATCTGCTCTTTCTCCTATTAACTCGGCTGCGGTGTGACCATGTATCGCAAAGTGTAATTTATTTTGAACTGTTGCGAAGAATATCTTTGCTTGTTGAGATTTTGGATTATAGTCTATTGATAATGCATATATATCGGTAATTTTCTTATAGAATCTTTTCTCAGAGGCTCTAATATCTCTGATACGTTCTAGTAATTCATCAAAGTAATCATCACCGATATTTTTCATACCTTTTAGTCTTTCATCATCCATTGTAAAACCTTTAACTAAATACTCGTTTAATCGTTCTGTTGCCCATTTTCTAAACTGAGTACCTCTATTTGAACGAACTCTATAGCCTATTGCTATTATCATTTCAAGATTATAGTGTTTTGGATTTCTTTTTACCTGTCTAGCACCTTCATTTTGAACTTGTAAGTAATTCTTACAAGTTGCCATTTCTTCAAGTTCTCCTTCTTCATAAATGTTTTTTATATGAAGTGTGATATTCTGCGGTGTTGTCTGATAAAGCTCTGCTATAGCTTTTTGTGTCATCCAAACTGTTTCATTTTCTAGCCTAACATCAACTTTAGTTTTTCCGTCTTCCATTTGATAGATTAATATATCTGTTCTATTTTCCAATTGGCTCACTCCTAAAATCTATAGATTCAACGTTAAAAGGATTGCTACCAAATCCTTTTTGGTCTAATATTCCAAAGAAAGTTCCTTTCTTATTTTTAACAAAACTAAAATAATAATTAATTATAGACTTGCTTACTATTTCTCGTAGATGCTTTATAACATGTTTTATAACCTCTGATTTATCTGTAACATCCTGCAATTCTAAAACATTTTTGATATCTTTTAATTTCCCGTATTTTCCTGAATGCACCAACTTACTCCTTAAATCATACATAGCTTTGACTTTAATAAATAAGTCTTTACTCTCCTTATCATTATTCCCAAGAAACACAGCAGTGTTTCTAGCTACTCTGTACTTTAATTCATTACTATCCCCAGGATGATAAATAATTTCAAGACAAGTTATTAGCAATATAATTCTAACTTGTTGTTCAGGAACAAAGAACGATAAATCATAATAATTCATAGCCAATTTCAATTTTTCATCTTTAAATGGATATTCAATTTCGTCAATAAGATTATTAATGTGTAAAACCTCTTTATCTGTAATTTTATTTAATTTATCTTCTTTATCTTGAATTTCTGATTCTTTAATAATATTTCTACATCCAGCATTCCCAGTATTTATACCTTTATATATCTGAGTGATCCAAATACTATTAGTTGTAATTAATCTAATTAATTTAGCAAAATCATAAATTTGATTAATTCTTGGTTTTAACACTAAATCTTGATTTTGCCATATATTTCTTTCTCCTTCAATTTCGGATTTCTTATCAGACCATAACATATTAAGAGTAATTGCACTATCCCTTTCACCATTATTAACATAATCTATAAAACAATCTTGGGGAATATTATGATATATTAGATTATCATCAATATTAAAACCTATCTTAAAAAATCTATAATCATCTTCACTTAAAACTTTAAATTTAAAATCATAGTTATCAGTTTTCAACTTACAAATTGATTTATCAACGCCCTCTATAATACCAATTAATTCTGCATGGTAAATATTTTCTAGATTAAGTTCATTCTTAAACTGCTGTATAAACTCTAAAAATTTGTTTTCATTAGATGTATTCTTCATAATACGATAAACTATTAGCCAATGCACCATTAATTGATATGTATTCTTATTATTTGAATTTAATTCTTTAAACTCAGTTATAAACTCACTTGACTTAGGAATTAATAACTCATTATTTTTCTCATTGTAATATCTTATATTACCAAAAATATTCTTATTAACTACTTTTATCACAATATCTTCTATTTCATGCTCTTCTAACTTAGAATATTTCATTAAGCTTTCAAAAGGAATGCATATTCTCCCATGTAAATAATAAACATCCATTTCTTCTTGGTACTTTTTAGCGATTTTTCTTTTATCAGCTGAATATGAATACATAATAACCTCCATTATCATTTTTTTATAACTTTTAATATGTTTATTCCCGTAAGCATAAATAACTTACTGTTGTTTATACTCTATACCATTAAAATTCAACTTTATTTTGATTTTTCCTTCTGTATCAACTATGACAGTTGATACTAACTCATTTATTATTTCGTCTGTTATCTGCTCTTTTGTTAATAACTCTTTATATGTATCTCTCTCTTCTATTGTTTTGTTATCTCCTAGTGAAAGCTTGTCCTCTAAGCTGTTAATCTGTTCACTTAACTCTTGTTTTAACTCCTTTATCTCACTTGCATCTAGCATATATTCTTCTTTTGATATACTTTCTAGGATGTATTGTTCATATAGCTTATTACTTTTATCTTTTACTTTGTCTAACTGTGCTGTCACATGGTCTAGTTCTTTCTGTATGTTCTTTTCAATATCTATTATACATTGAGCCTGTTTTATGATTATTTCTTGTATTGCTGTCTTTAATGCATCAACATATATTTGCCCTTTATGACATCCCTTATCAGTAGTCATTTTACAGGTATAATATTTATTTCTTATATTTTTCATTTTACAACCACAGCATTCGCATATTATTTTGCCACTCAAGAATGTTATTGTTTCAGGTTTCTTTGTCTTCTTTTTCCTTCTTATCTTGCTCTGAACTGTTTCATATAACTCTTTTGATACAATAGCTTGGTGTCTATTTTCTATCACTATTACTTCTTCTTTTGGTCTTGTTTTATTCTTTTTACTTCCTATCTCTACTTTCTTTAATTTACCATATATTCTTGCCCCTGTATATACTTGATTTGTTGCTATGTTGTATACCTTTGTACTTGTCCATTTACTCCCTGTGTTTGTGGTATTCCACTTTCTCTTTACTCCGTTTTTTCTCTTCATCTGCATTGGTGTTAGTTGACCTTCATCATTTAATATCTTTGCTATTTTACCAGTCTTTTTACCTTCTGCTATATAGTTAAATATCCTATTCACTATCTTGGAGGATTCTTCATCTATTATGAATATGTTGACTTCTTTATTAAATATATAGCCATATGGAGCATATGGAGTTTTGTATTCTCCTTTTTCTGCTTTCATTCTCTGTGTTTTCTTTATCTTTGTTGATAAATCCCGACTGTATAAGTCATATATTAATGTTTTAAATCCCGAGTCTAAACTTCCTACATGTTCTTTGTTTATACTATCATACGAGTCATTTATACTTATAAATCTAATGTTTAGTAATGGAAATACATATTCTAAATAATTTCCTACTTCTATCATATCTCTCCCGAATCTTGATAGGTCTTTTACTATTATGCAGTTAATTAACCCTTGTTTTACCATGTCTAATAGTTCTGTTATTTGAGGTCGTTCAAAGTTCTTACCTGAGTAACCATCATCACAGAACTCTAGTATATTTATATCTTTAAACTCTTTCTTGTTTCTTATATACTCATGTATTAACTTTCTTTGATTTGTTATGCTTGATGATTCTGTTTTATTGGTATTCTTAATGTTCTCCTCGCTTGATATCCGTATATATATTGCTGTGGTATAACTCATATGACCACCTCCATATCTTTTATCAATTTGATTGCTTTTTTGTATTCATCTTTAAATCTAAAATTTATTTTTATACGTTGATTATTGTATATTACTATGTTCTCTATTAATTCATCTATTATTTTTTTAGTTAGTTTGTTACTCTCTGTTAATTGCTTTATCTTTCTTATTACTGTATCTTTTGTTGATTTCGCTTTGTGTTGGTATAGTATCTTATCTCTTAGTTTCTGTATCTCTTGTTTAATTACTTCCTCTGTGCTAATATATTCTTTTTTCATGCGTGCGTATTCTTCTTTTGATATTTTATTCAGTACATAATTTCCGTATAAGCTATTTTTTTCTTTAGTGTTTTTATCTAATTGGGTTTGCAAATTCTCTAACTTCATATTAAATGCTGTATATTTGATTTCATATTCTTTGCTTTTCATTATCATATCTAATATCTTCTTTTCTTCTACTAACACTTTGATATGCTTCTTTATTGTTTGTAGCATTACTTTATCTAGTTTATGTTCTGTTATACTTAATGTCTTACATTTTATATCACTATACCTATATCTGCTACTACATAACAAACGATATGTCACTTTATCGTTTCTTACTGATCTGACTCTTTTAAATTTACTACCACAGCATCCACATAGTATTTTGCCATAATACTTATTCTCTGTCTTTTCATACTTACTATTTGCTTTTATTCCTTCTAAGTACTTTTCTCTTGTCTGTCTATTAATCTCTTGTGCTTTTTCAAATGTTTCTCTATTTATTATAGCTTCGTGAGTGCCCTTTACTCTGATTAATTCATCTTTTTGCTTTCTTATTTGTTCATGTCCTCTATATAATGCTTGTTTTGTATATCCTTGTACCATATCCCCTGTATATATTTCTCTGCTTAAAATATTCTTAACACTACTATACTTCCACTCTGTTTGTTTTGGAGGGTTTTTCTTCAATCCTATTTTATATAAATATTGACTTGGTGTTAGTATATTTTGATTATTCAGTTCTTTTGCTATGTCTGAGTAAGTCATTCCCTCACATCTTAATTTATATATTAATACTACTACTGGAGCTGTTCTTTCATCTATTATTAATTTACCTTTATTTGTTTCACTTTTTAGATAGCCGTATGCATGGTTTCCTATGAAATAGCCTTCTTCTTGCTTTTTTCTTATTACTGGTATTATCTTCTTTGATAGGTCTTTTGCATATAGGTCGTTTAGTATATTCTTAAGTGGTATTATGAATCCTGTATCATTTCTTTCTGCTGTGAGTGTATCAAAGTTCTCTGTCACTGATATAAATCTTATGTCTAGCGTTGGGAATATCTTTTCTATATAGTTCGATGTCTCTATATGGTTTCTTCCTAATCTTGATAGGTCTTTTACTACTATACAGTCTATTAATCCTGCTTTTACATCTTCTATTAATTCATTGAATACTGGTCTATTGAATGTTATTCCTGTTTGTCCATTTTCTATATATTCTTTGTATATAATTAGGTCTGGTTGACCTTTGATATAGTTTTCTACTATCTTGGCTTGATTTTCTATTGTATCTGTCTGATTTGTTCCGTTGTTCTTTTTTGATAATCTGTAGTATACTGCTGTTCTATATTTTTTAAGCTGATCTGTATTAATTTGTGCAACTAGATTATTCCTGTTCTGATTTCTCGTTTTTCTTGCCATTTAATATAACCTCCTCTTCTTCAGGAGTTAATTCTATAGCATTGTCATTACTTATGTTATTCATCATTTCTTTATATTCATCTGCATGGTTAAATATTATCTTTATTGTTTTATCCTCATATACTTCTATTCTTTTTATCATGAATACAACTATTCCTCTGTCAAGCTCAGTAATATTTTTATATTGCTTAAATTCTTCTATCCATTCTGTTTTAAGGGTATTACCTTCTAGCGTTTTTTGTTGCTCTTGTTTTTGTAATTCTAGTTGCTTTTTTAGCTTTTCTATCTTTGTTGAATATAGCTTCCTCATATATTCGTACTCTTCTTTATCTATCAGCTTTAGTATGTAATTCTCATATAGTGATAGATATATCTTATTGCACTTATCTAATTCTTTTGTTTTTGATTTTATCTGTGCTTGAAGCTTTTTTGACTCTTTTTCTTGTAATGATAACTTGTCCATATCGTTTATAAATTTATCCATATCTATTACTTCTTGTATTCGTTTGTATATTATATTAAACACTGCTTGCTCTAACGCTATATCACTTATGTTATTCATTGTACATGTATAATCATATCTCTCAGGATATTTTTTTGCTGAACATAGGTAGTAGGTATATCTCTTGTTGTGTGAATGTGATGTTTTTCTTGACATTGATTCTTTGCATTTTCCACAGTATATTAACCCACTAAATAGATATACTTTATTTTTATATGGTGCTGTCTTTGTGTCTAATTTCATTAGTGATTGAACTAAATCAAATTCATTTTGTGGTATTATTGCCTCATGATTATTCTCTATTATTGCCCACTCTTCTTTTGGCTTTACTATTATTTTTTTGACTTTATGATTAGGTGTTGTAAATCTTCCTTGTATTAATACTCCTTTAAATATAGGATTTTTCAGCACACGAATTACTGCTTTCGGTGACCACATTGCTTTTTCATGTGTCCTGAAACCAGTTGAAAAATTTTGACCTTTTGAAAGTTTATACTCCATTGGTGATAATATCCCTAGTTCATTTAATTTTGCTGATATTGTATATGCACTCATACCTTGTATCTTCCATGCGAATATGTCTTTTATTATGTCTCTTACGTCTTCGTCTACTACTATCCTATTACGATTTTCTTCACTCTTTTTGTAGCCATATGGTGTGAATGGTGATACATATTCTGCATTTTCTCTTTTTACTTTTAGTGTTGTCCTTGTTTTTATGGATATATCTCTACATACTGAGTCATTTATTAGATTTTTAAATGGTATTATTAGATTATCTGAATCTTTGATATACTGGCTATCGTAACCATCATTTACTGCTATGAAACGTACTCCTATTACTGGGAATATCTTTTCTATATACTCGCTTGATTTGATATGTTCTCTGCCGAATCTTGATAAGTCTTTGACTATTATACAGTCTACTTTTTTGTCTTTTACTTCTTCCATCATCTCTTTGAATGCTGGACGCTCAAAGTTTGAGCCCGTGTATCCATCATCTATTTTGGTAGATACTACTACGAACTCGTCTTTACCATTTAGATAACTCTCTATTATCTGCCTTTGGTTTGTTATGCTTTGGCTCTCTGATTTATCTCCATCATCTTTTGATAGTCTTAGATATATTGCTACTTTCCATTTCTTATCATTCTTCATCTTGGTATCACTCCTATGAACTAAAGTTTTTAGTAAAACACTTTAATATATAAGGGGACGCCGATTTGTTATCCAATTTTGATGAAATTATAGCACATTCTATTTATCAGCGTCCAGTTATCGTTCGATTTATTTTTTGACTATATTGCTTTTATGTATTCTAATAGCATGTCATCTAAATCTTTGGCATTATCTTCATATTCAAGCTGTATTGTTAGCTTTCCACATTTGAATAGATAAGGATTTTTTATCTGTTTTACAAAGTTTTTCATTCTCTCTTGTTTGGGTAATTTGGTATTGATTTTTACGTCTCTTATGTCTACTAGTTCTTCTGTATTTAGTATTGGTATATCTGTATTCTCTTTAATATTTTGTTGTTGTAATTCTATTATTTTTTCTATTGTCATCATCCCTTTCTAATTTTTATACTGCTATGCTTAGCGTATCTTGAAGGCGAATAGTGGTTACTATTCTCATTGAACCTAATGTAACTCTCTACTTGCAAGCTACACTATTTTCATCTCTGGGATCTCCAGTGACTGCTCTCCTATTTCTAGGCTTTACAGAAGTATCATCTAAACTTTTCCCTTATAGGTCATGGCGATTAGCTTCATTACCACGAAACTATTTACTATCAACCTTTGTCGCTCACATTTGCATGGTCTTGGCGAGGTCATATCGTCGCTTTCCTTTCGGCTATAAGGTAACGTACCTTCAAGATATGTTATGAATGATTATTCAATCATTATTTTTCAAGGTTCAAAAAGTTCCTCTCATAAGTTAGGAAAAAAATCGGCGTTTTGTAGGGTACATTTCTGATTTTTTAATATGACTGTAATATTTAATGTCAATTATTTTTTACTAGCAACTTACTCCAGTAAAAACCCCTTCATAAACTAGGAAAAATTTTCACTATTTTTAACCCCCTTTTGTGAATTTGTAATATAATTGTAATATTAGTAATTAGTGAAACTAAAATTTCCCACACTATATAAAAGCAGTTATTGTGTATTTTCCAACTCTTATATGATGATTTTTTTATACTGGGCTTTAAATTCTAATAAAAAACCCTTCATATATTAGGAAAAAAAATCGCCATTTGTACCCCCTAATTGAGAATTTTTAAATTAGATGTAACATTTCTAAAAAAACACCTCTCATAAACTAGGAAAAAAATATGCATTTTTACACCCCTCTTTTATGTCTTTGTAATGTAATTGTAATATTAAGAACTCATAAATCTAATAGCTCTTACACTATACAAGTGCAATTATTGTGCATTTTACAATCCTTATATAATAAATTTGTTACGTAGGTTTTACTTTCTAATATAAATCCCTTCATAAGTTAGGAAAAAAAATCGCTATTTGTAGACCCCTTTTGTGAATTTTTAACGTAATTGTAATATCACCATCAAAAACCTCTTCACTATATAAGGACAATTAGGCGTAATTTTTACACCTGCTTTTTAAAATTGTAATGAAAATATAATATTTAGTATTGAAAACTAAAAAAGCCCCTCACTATATAAGGACAGTTAGAGGCAATTTATCAGGGTAGTTTTTGAAATTGTAATGAAAACGTAATAATACATGAAATCTTTTATTTACTTTCGTCTAACACTTTCTGTTGATTTAGCCATAGTACTCCATACTTGACTTAATTCTTTTTTACAGTTCGTCAGATCAACCGTTTTTAGTTTACCTTGATGAGCAAGCATTGTAAGCTGATTGATATTATTACCTAGCTTTGATAGTTGATGAGTTAAATCTCCAAGGTTTTTATAGATAAATATCTCATCTTTCATAGCTGATAGTGCTACATAATTACTTACATTCATATTTGCTTTCTTTGCTCTTGCTATAATCTTTCTGTATTCTACTTCTGTTACTCTTACATTGATACGTTTTGTTTTATTAGGCATTTTTTCACACTCCTTTTTTTGCATTATAAAAAGCCAATGATATTTAATTCATTGACTTTAAGTTCGTAGTTCTGTATTTAGTTATGGGTTTGGGCTTAGCCCAATTTCAGGGGATTGGGGACACCCCATTTTAGCAATTTGTCATACAAATTGGAAGCTTGCTAGATTGTTTGTGCCTTTAGTTATGTTCTTAATCACTATATATTATAAAAAATTATATTTTTTTATAATCATAACAATCTATTATTATAGGAATTTTTATTCTACTCTATTTCAATTATTAATATAATTATAATTTATGATTTGTAGTCAATATATTTTTTCATTACTACTTCATCAAATTTATTCAATATTTTCCTACTCACGTTTTTTTTATTGACATGCTGATACGCTTTATCTAAATATACTTTATATACAGTGGCCTCGAATTCTATTGTCGGTTCAATTGATTTAATATATTTGGGAAATCCATATATAATTATGCAGCTACCTTTTGCTCCAGTTATATCAAAATTATATGTAGCAATTATCTCCTGAAGAATCATCCCTTCATAATATTTTTCATCCTTTAGATATATTGATTCATGTACTTTTTTGCCTTTAAATATTATATTTGTTATTTCACCTTGATTTGTCATCCATTCAATTTCATCAGGTAGTTTTTCATTCTGATTTGGTCCAATCTCAATATTTGAAATTCTTTTAAACTGCAAGAATCCATTAAAATTCCTATCGTCAGTCAAACTTAATAAAAATTCAAATCTCTTCTTATTAGAAAAATCACCACTAATTACTTTTTCTATCTTTGTTTTTTTATCAACATGGTTACCTTGATGTAAAATATCTTTTATATATTTCAGTATACTTTTGTTTAGCTCATCTGTTTCTGTTGTAGTATGTTCTAAGTCAAATTTTACTTTTTTCCCATCATCAATTTTTTGTATGGTTATATTACCATCATGGGTGGTTCTATAATTCAGTAAACTCTTAGTAAAATCATTTCTTTCTATTTCATAATTTAATATTAATTTATTGGCATTATCCGCACAAAACTGCAAATCAAAAACTGGCTCATAACTTCTGAATTCAGGTAAATCCAACTTATTCAAAGGGATATTCATATCTCTCATTGCTTCAACTAAAGTTTTATCTGAAATCCAACACATCTGCTGAGACCTTTTTTTTATATTCTCTTCTTTAGTACTTTGCATCTCTCTCAATTTGTCAAATTCTTTCGGACTTAATAATGTCGTTGTTAACAAAGGTATGGTAATATTTTTTTGATTATTAGAAATAAAAACTCCTCTATTGAACAATAATTTCTTTAATTCAGAATCTGTTATAAATGAAGTACTTAATAAAGGTTTTAAATCACTTCCATAAGGTAATAATGTGCCAATATTATCTTCAATATTTGTTCTTTTAATGGTCATCGTTTATTCCTCCTCTAAAGTTCTAATTCCTTTGTTAAAAGATTTTACTGAAATTCTTTTAGCAAAATCGCTATCACTAAATTCAGACTGCACTATACTAACAGTCTCTTTATCATCCATTTCTTTATAGTTTGGAAAAGCTAAAATTAATCTATGTTGCCATTTTTGAGTTAACGCTTGACCCAATCCTATTAATCTTCTTAGGTTGTCCTCAGAAAAATTATCATTTATACATAACAATAATGATTGACTATTATTTTCATCTGTAATTTTAAAAGGTATAATACTAGAGTTAATATACTGTACAGGTAATATCATACCACTCTTGATACTACTTATATTCTGAATATTAAATCCAGTATCAGGATAATAAAATTCTACCTTACTATTACTGTCTAACTGATTAGCAAAATCTATTACATCTATTAAAAATTTGATACGTTTATTATCAACTAAATATACAGTTTTATATGCTAAATCATCTGTATTTTTAAAATACTGTAAATCTTCAATAATACCTTTAGAGGATTCTTCATCATAAGCCAGCCAAAATATTACACCTACATGTTCAAAAGACTTAATTCTATTTCCAACCCTATGTCTGCTTCTAGAATCATACGGAAAACACTCGAGTGCAAATGAAATATCTTTTAGGAACTCTTTAAATTTACTTGTAACACCATTAGATGTCTTAGGATATTCAGCTCTATTTTTTACTGATATGACAATATTTTGCTGCATTTGGTCAATAAGTGGACATGCATATTGAAATAAAAAATCTAATCCATGACTTGTTCTATCTGACTTTGAATTAATGTGCTTATGCTTTTCAGGTTTTAAACATTTTATATCTATACCATTTAAATTAGTATTCCAACCAATTTTGTTTAAAAGATTTCTTATTATTTTTTCACCATATTCACCTGATTTTTTTGATCTTTCCCCCATCTTTACTCCCCCTAGCTTTCGTTATTATAGTAAATTTTATAATAGTTCATACCTCTATTTTTATCAAATCCCTTTTCAATTCTATTTTTATCAATTTCATTTGATGCAATTTTTATTTCAATAGAACTATCTAATCTTATGTATTTCTTTATCTTTCTTTTTTCTTTATTATATGTCGTTTTGGAAATCGTAAAATTATAATCAGGTTTTATATCATTGTACCTGTAATTATCTACATATTTTTTCAAATTCTCTTTATCTTCGTTATCATCTAACACGGTATTTATAAATTTATCAACATTAAATTTTTCGCATTGTTCTATATATTTTAAACTTTTATTTAGAAATTCTATCTCATCTGTTTTGTCATTCTTTTGATCTTCATTAATATTTTTACTAAAATCTTTACATATGTTAATTAAAATTTTTGTATTTGTATTGTCATCTTTAAAAATCTCTAAATCTAAAAAATCTTTTTTCCAGTAAACCGCTTCATCACCTTTTTTAGCTGTATCAACAATACTCACTATATAATTCGATTCTTGTAAGTCATTAAAAATAATGCAACCTTTATCTAGCTTGTTAATATTCACCCCTTTTTCGTAATCTACTTCAAATACATTCTCATTTTGACTGATTTTTAAAAATATATCTTTTGTTTCAGATTTAAAAATACCTATTGCATCCATTTTCTTATTTTTAATAAAACAATCTTTAAAGAAACATATATATAACTCGCCACTCTTTATATTTGGATGCACTGATTTACTATATAAATATTTTAATATATTAACTGATTCTTTATGAAAATTATCATAATTTTCAAAAATTCTTTTAGTATAAGTATATACTTCATTCAGTCCAATTTCTGTTTCATGATGAAATTTATAAAAAGTATCATCTTTAAAAGGTTTTAAAAAATATTTTAATAATAAATCTTTTACACTATCATTTTCAATAGATTGAATATCATCTGATACAACAATTCCTTCATTTCTAAATTTATTCCCAACTCTATGTATAGCCAACTTCTTCAATTTTATATCCGTAAAATCAAGCATATATTCCTCTCTTTCTATTATTTATTACAACTACTAATAATTGTATTCATTTAGAAAATTATTGCAATTCCTTATAATTATAATACCACTATCCACTAAAAAATTAAACCTAAAAACCACAAATATTAAACCAAGACTAATTACGATTGACATATATATTGTAGCTTTGATTAGATTATTATATATTTCTAATACTTATCCTAGTATTCCTCAACAATCTCCACATGTACTGTATCTTATAACATGTTACCATTTTAAAAAATTGCACACCTATGTAACTCTATTAATTATCTTTGTGTCTATGTAAGCTTTTCTCTATTTCCTTTTTATTATCTATCATTAATTGCTTCTCCTGATATTCTACTGACAGATTATATTCTTTTTTGAATTCAGTATCTTTCATACAGTTAGCTAAATAATCATTAAAATCAGTCATTTCTATAACCCCTTTCAAATACATCTTATTTGCATAACTAATATCTATTTAAGTACTATTCTATCTGATATCATCATAGCATTATCTGACAGAAAATCAAACCCCAAAAGACAAAATATTTAATTCTAACCATATATTGCTTTTCTGTATCTCCACGATATATAATTAATTTGTAGCTATGAAAGGGGGTTAGAAGCTTGTCTGATAAAAAAAGAGGTCGTCATACTGACAATCCAAAAAATCACTCTGTGCGAATAAGAATGGACAAAATAACTATTGAAAAGCTTGATAAATGTCGAGAAGTTGAGAATCTTAATCGTTCTGAAATGATTCGTAAGAGTATTAGCAAATATTACGATGACCTACAAAAGTAAAATAAAAAGCGGTGGACGCCCAACAAGCTATCCCACCACTTTTAATTAACCACTATCAAGAACAGTGGTAAATCTATTATACCCTGTTTTTGGTAGTAATTCAAGAGGGAGGGTTTAAGCCTTATGGAACGGTTTAATGATAATTTTGATAATTTCACTACTGAAATGCTTGATTTAGCTTATCAAGAATTTCTTAAGACTGATATTAATTTCAAGGAAATTCAGTGTTATTTGGACAATAATCGTGAGAGATATCTTCAACTTCTCAACGTATATAATGATGAAGATTTACAATTCATCACTAACTATATTGATAAACTGGTACTGCAATCTTCTTGTAGTAATAAACCTTTATATTCTACTGGATATAAACATTGTATTAGGTTATTGAAAGAATTAAGTATACTATAAATATTTAGAGCATCCTTTCTTATAGGGATGTTCTTTTGTTTCTACTATTCTATTTATAAATTCTCATATCCCCATGAGAAAGAGCCGTCTTTCGACGACTCAAATGGGTGCTTGTTTATGATTGTTGCTTTTACTTGTTATCTATGTTTATATACTATCTCATTTAATACTATTTCTTTTAATTATGTTCTTATCACTTCTCTATATTTACATTTATCCAGTGTCTATTAGTGCTTTTAAATTGCAAGGTTGCTTATTTGTAGATATATTGATACTGAATTTTTAGGAAGATTATATTCTGTTCCCACTTTCTCTCTATTATCTAACTTCCTTCCCAAAGGGGCGGAAGTTGAATCATCATATAACTTTCTACCCTTTGGGTGAGAGGTCAAATCTTATACTTCATTAGTTTCAACTTTTTCGCCTTTGACTAAAAAGTTAAATTACTAAGCGTGAAGATATAGCTTTTACCTGCTATCCTCCCAAACTCTCTCTATTTTCTAACTTCCTTCCCAAAGGGGCGGAAGTTGAATCATCATATGATTTTCTGCCCTTTGGGTGAGAGGTCAAATCTTATACTTCATCAGTTTTAGCTTTTTCGCCTTTGGCTAAAAAGTTGAACTACTAAACTTGAGGATTTACATAGCTTTTACTTGCTATCTAGATTTATATACTATCTCATGTAATACTATTTCTTCTGCCTGTATTCTTATCATTTCTCTATGTCTGTAACTTTCATAGAAATCATGTGGGTTAGGAATTGGGTTTGTTTTTAGCATTTGTTGTTGTAGAAGTTGCAACCTAATATGTGCTTGTTGATTGACTCCATACATTATCTCTATTAGTGTTCCTTCTGCTCTTAATAAACTGTATCTATACGGATATTCTTCTTTGAGATAGTTTAATGCCATACCACCATATTTACCTATATCAAGATTTTGATTATCTGATACCTCAATTACTGGCTGTAAAAATCCTTCTTTGGTTTCTTGGTATTCTAACTCAATCCGTTCCATTACTCTCCCCCTCTCTACATCTCCAGTCCTTCTGCTGATACTTCTTCTTTTGTAGCATCCATTGTTTGATAATATAACTCTAATGCTTTTTCTATGATACTCTGTACCTCATCTTCTTTTTGCTCATATTTAAAGTATTTAGGAAATATATTGCTCCAATACTTTGGAGTTTTCTTCTTTGTTTCAGTATCGCTTTCTTTAATCTCTCCCTTGATAATTGCTAGTGCTGAATCAAATGTCAATGGAGTCTTTTTATCTGCTCCTCTTAGACTCCTTGCTCTTTTCATATCTATCTTGTAGTTTTTCTCTGTGATGATAGCATGTACTATATCTAGACTTTCAGGTTTTAGATATGATAAATCTACACCTGCTCTTATTGATATTTGTCCAGTATCTACTAGTACTTTGAAATGATTAGGCAATGTTGCTATTCTTAAATATCTTGATACTGAATTTTTAGATAGATTATATTCTGCTCCTACTTTCTCTCTACTTTCTAACTTCCTTCCCAAAGGGGCGGAAGTTGGATCTCCATATCCATTAGGTGATTTTGATAATTTCTCAATCTCTTTTAATAAATCTGTCCTAACTCCTTGCTTTTTCATAGCTTTATGTCTTACTGCTATTACTGTTGCTCTTTCTGAATGAGGTAAATCTGTAAATGAACGTTGCATTGTATTTGTCTCTGTTACTATTAGCATTGCTTCTTCCTCTGTTAATCCTTCTTTAATAACAGCAGGTATCTCTTTTATATCAAGTTCTTTACATACCTCTACTCTATTATGCCCTGAGAGTATTTGGTATCTTAGTTTTTGCTTTCTTACTACTATCGGCACTATTACACCAAATTGTCTTATACTTTCTACCATCTCTTTTAGTCTTTCGCCTTCGTATAACTTAAATGGATGATTATCAAATGGTACTAAGTGTGATATCTTTAATTTTGTTTGACTTGTATCGTCTTCTACTGCATTAGGATCATAATCTTCTCCGAATATCGCCATGAATGGCTTTACCTTCTTAGTTTCATTTTTTTTCATTAATCATCATCTCCCCATATATTAATTCGTTTGTGAATTTCTCGTATGCTATACTTGCTTTGCTTGTTGGCATGTAGTCTATTATACTCATGCTTTTAGCGTTTGCTTCTCCTACTTTTACAGTCTTAGGTATCTTGGTATTAAATACCCTTATATCTGAACCATATGATTCTTTTATTAGTTTTAACATCTCCTGTGCTAGATTGGTTCTTTCTTCAAACATGGTAAGCAGTATCCCTTCAAACTCTACGCCTTTGTTTATTCTCTTCTTGATTTTGAATACTGTTCTTAGCAATAACTCTAACCCCTTTGCCGATAGATACTCAGGTGTTGCAGGGATTAATACTGTATCGCATGTTGCTAGTACGTTTAGTGTCATTAATCCAAGTGATGGCATTGTGTCTATTAGTATAAAATCATAGTCTTCCTTGATTTCGTCAATTATTGTTTTAAGTACGTATTCTCTACTCATTGCAGCGACTAATTTGATTTCAATATCTGATAGGAGTATGCTTGCAGGTATTATGTCTATGTTTTCTCTAGTGATGATATACGCTTCTTTTTTCGGCAAATCTTCTTCTAATATAACTCGCTCCATTAAGCTATATAACGTCATGTCTAACTTCTCAGGACTGACAATCCCAAAACAATCTGTTAGGTTGGCTTGATTATCACCATCAATTACTAATACTTTGTGTCCTCTGTTCTTTAATGTTGTTGCTAGGTTTCTACATGTTGTACTTTTACTTGTACCTCCTTTTTGATTTGCTACTGCTATTATCTTTGCCATTTTTTCGCTCCTTTCTTTTATTTTTGAGTATAAAAAAATTGGACTTCAAATCGTGTAACCCTTGTAATTTCAAGGTTTTACTGATTTGTGTCCAATTATATCACTGTCGTATGTGTATGTGACTTCCTGTACACTACTATCTGGCAAGTTTGTTGACTTTGATACTAGTCTGTTTTGCTCGTTATATGTATTTTTCAGGCAACTTATTCAGTTATTATCTTTTGGCATTGTTTTTCACATATAGAATAATTAAATTTGAAAACAAACACTATAATTTAGTTTTGATGATATACTATTTCAATTATCCAAATTATCTTACATATTTTAACACTCTAAGAAAGACCCAAATGAATCAAATCCAATTGGGTCTTTCGATAATTTAGTGAGCAAATTTTAATATAGTTAATGTTACTAGAATTAATGCTATAATAATCTTTTGATAAATGGTTGCATTAACAAATTCTTTTGAAAAAGGTATTATTACGTCTTTTACTGCTACAACAACGAAAAGTACTGGTATAAAAAACAATATTCCTCCTAATAAAATTGCCCTAACAAACCCAGTAATACTTCTAGTACTATTGGATGCATACAATAGTACAGCTAAAATAGAACCCATCGTATATGAAATTATTATATATGGAGCCCATTTTTTAATAGATACTCTTTTATTTCGCACTGATAATCTCCTTTTTATATTGACTTTTACTAGTTTAATCAGTAAATTGAATAAGTTTAATCACAAATTATTTGATATGAATAACCTTTATTAGTATTTAAAAAATTTAAAAGATTGTCTAAATTATCTTTACTATTTTTATATATGGAATATAAATTAAATACTACATCGCTTCCAGCTATTGTTTTTGCTAATTTATTTACTTGTGGTACAGTAGTGCTAATTTTCCCCAAAATATAGGTATCGGCTGTAATAAATTTATTTGTAAAATTTAGAACTTTTTTAGAGCCTTGATATACGCCTTTGCCACATACATAAATGTCAAGTATATCAATGCATAGACCAGTTACAAGTTTAGTTGTATCAATTTTATGTTTATCATCTGTAAAAACTTCGGCAATTTCTCCAGTTGCATATTCAGCAGAATCCTTTAAAATATTAACATCTCCTACTTTATCATAATCACCGAATGTAGCATTATAGATATCAGCAACTCCACTTATTGTTGTATTCGCTCCATAAGTAGCAGTTACTATCGCACCTGGTGTGGATACTCCAGCTGTAGCAATTGCAGTTATACCAGAACCATAGATTGTTAATATTCCAAAACCTGCTTTCACTGTTCCCATTCCAACAGCACTAGCTCTTCTCCAAAAACCAGGTCCTTCATTTTCTTCTTCTATAACTTCTGCAACCTTATACCTTTCAGCTAGTTCCCTCTCAGCCTTATAAGCACCTCTACGAACAAATAGTTCTTCTTTTTCTTTTATTTCTCTTCTAAGGTTTTGCTCATTTCGTAATGTAGTTTCTAACTCTATATCGACATCTACCTTAGGTCCATCACCAACAGCATCACTATCCTTCTTACTACCACCAGTATTAGTACTAGCATTGACCTCAAGCTTACCTCGTAGTTTTATTAGCTTACCATAAGTTTGTGGCCCTACTTTACCATCTACTTTAAGGTTGTAGTCTTTTTGGAACTGTTCTACTACTTTTTTAGTCTGCTTTCCAAAGCTTCCATCTACATCTATATCATACCCTAGGTTCTTTAACCTTGCTTGTACCTCTCTTACTCCTGCACCTTTGCTTCCATACTTTAGTGCTTTCTTTTTAAGGTTCATTACGTAATCTTCTTCTAAGTCCACTTTTACATGACCTGTTGGGTCTGTGTAGATTAGTGGGTTGTTGCTTACGTATGTGTATAGGTTAAGGCTTAGTGGATCTTTTATATCTCCCCTATATGTGTCTTCTGATGTAAACCTTGCTATATCAGAGTCATAGTACCTAGCGTTTAGGTAGTATAGGTCTGTTTCTTCATCGTATACATATCCTGCATATCTATATGGGTTATGTGTATTACCTGTTTTTTCTTCATGGTTTCCAAACTCATCAAAGTAGTACGTATCTGTTATGTCCTCAGATTGGTTTATCAGTGATGTCACGTCACCATGACCGTTGTATAGATAGTTTACTATATCATCTTCTATAGTTCTTTGAATTAGCCTTATGCCGTATACATTTTTTGATAGCTTGTTTCCATTTTCATCTGTTTCTAGTATTACTTTACTTCCTTCATATAGATATCTTCTTTTATTTCCATCTACTTCTTTTTCTACTCTTTTTCCTTCAAAGTTGTATTTGAAGTTTGATATCTTACCTTTGTACTCTGTTTTTATATTTCTGTTTAACTTATCATACTCATGTACTTTTGAGTCATCTGCTATGGTTTCTTTTATCATATTACCATTGTTATCGTATGTGTATGTGACTTCCTGTACACTACTATCTGGCAAGTTTGTTGACTTTGATACTAGTCTGTTTTGCTCGTTATATGTGTATGATATTGTTGTTATTTGACTATTTGCTGATATTATCTTCTTGGTTCTATTGCCTGCACTGTCGTATTCGTAGTTTGTTATGTTACCACTTGGCTTTGTTGCTTTTTTGATTCTGTTTAGTTTGTCATATTCATAGCTTGTCTGACCTTTTTTATCTATTACTGATGTCATATTTCCTGCCATGTCATATGTGTATGAATATGTGTCTATTACACTACCGTCTGATTTTTTGTTTGTAAGTGTTTTTAGTTTGTTGTTTTTATAGTAAGTATACTCTTGTGATACTCCATTTTGATATCTAATCTTTTTGAGTGAACCATTTGGGTTATACTCATGTGTTGTTAACTTACTATCTGATGATACTTTACTGATTCTATTTGTTTTATCGTACACTTTATATGTTGTATTTCCTAATGGGTCTATTGTGATTTCTTTTACTTGCCCTGACAATTCACTGTTTATTATATCATATTTATGGGTTGTTTGCCCAAAATTTGGTGAATTTTCTATTTTAATTCTGTTTTGTTCATCATAGGTTCTTGTCGTTGTCCCTGTTTCATCTGTTGTTGTTAGTATGTTTCCATTGTTATCATATGTGAATCTTATGGTTATATCGCCTGTTACTTCTGATAATACTCTACCATGTATATCGTATATGAAGCTTGTAGTGGATTGGTTTCTATCTGTTTTTGTTTTTAATGCTCCATTTGCATAGTATGAGTATGTTTCTAGTTTTGTGTTGTCATATTCTGTAGTACTCGTTTTTCCACCATGGTCTATTCTTTTTGTTGGTAGGTTTCTAGCATTATACTCTGTTGATGAAACATGTCCTTTTGCATCTGTTATAGATAGTAAATTCGAGTTTGAATCATACTCGTAGCTTGTTATCTCATCTAGTGCATTTTTCACTGTTTTTAGTCTATTAAAGGTATCATATGTGAAGTTTGTAGTGTTTCCTAATGGGTCTATTTTCTTTATGATGTTGCCTACTAAGTCATATTCTTGCCTTTCTATGTTTCCTTCTTGGTCTGTTGTCTTGATCAATCTTTCGTTGTCGTCATATTCAAATGAGATTACGTTATTGTTTGCATCGTATGACTTTGACTGTTTGTTTGTTTTTGTGTACTCTAGCTTTTCTATTGCTACTTCATGTTGATCTTTTATCTCTATTAGTCTGTTTATAGCATCGTATGTTTTTGTTACTGTATTGTCGTTGTGGTCTGTTACTTTGGTTTGGTTTGAGTTCTTGTCATACTCATATGTTTTTTTATGCTCTATTTCGTTATCTTGACCTTTGTTAACTGTGATAGACTCTGTTATGACTCTGTTTAGTTTATCATAAGTTTTTAACGTTATGGTACCGTTAGGGTCAGATATAAATCTGATATTTGAGTTTTTATCATATTTCTTTGTTATCGCTATTACTTCCTTTGCACCTATTTTCTGATTTATTTCTTTTATTACCCTGCCTATGGTGTCATACTCTATGATAGTTTGTTTTTGTAGGTTATCTTTTTTGCTTACTAGATTTTCTAATTCATCATATTGATAGTATGCAGTGTATCTTTCTATACTTGTATCTGATGGATGAATTTCTTTTTTCATTTTACCTAGTAAGTTGTACTCAAATGTTGTAACATTGCCATTTGCATCTGTTTTTGTTAACACGTTTCCTACCAAGTCATATGTGTTAGTTTCTAGTGCTATTTTTTGTTCTTGGTTTGATGCATCTATCTTTTTAATCAAGTTGTTGTTATCATCATAGTGGTACTCTAGTTTTAATCCATTTATTTTTTGCTCTGATATTTTTCTAGCAAATGCATCGTAATCATGTTTTTCATTATAGCTATGACCTGCCTTTTTTGTCGCTTTGTCTAGTACTACTTCTAAGTCTCCTCTAAGGTTGTACTGGTATTCTATATCTAAGGCATTGTCTATTTTTTCTGCTAGTGTTGTACCTTCTGCTTCTTCATAGCTGTTTGCATCAATTTCTTTTATTTTTCTACCCATAATATCGTATTTGTATGCTTTTTGGATGTTGCTCATCCAAGTTTCTACCCAGCTACCTTCTGATAATTTTTTCTCTTTAAATACTGCAATTGATGCTATTTGATTGTTCATATTGTCATATTTGTACTCTAGCCTGTTCATATCTGCCAGTAGAGTTTCTTCTTTGTAGTTATTAGCTGATACTGTTGCTGTCAATCTTGAAGCTAAGTCATAGTAGTATGCTGTTATTGCTCCTAGTGCGTCTGTTGTTTTTATCAACTGACCTCTTTTGTTGTATTCATGAGTTTTTGTATTTCCATTACCATCTGTTTTAGTTAATGGACTATCTTGAAAGTTGTAAGTTGTGGATTTTGTGATATTCACTTCGTTATCAAACTCATCTCTTGATGCTATTGCTTCATTTAGTAATCTATCTAGTGTATCATAGATATATGTTGTGGCTACTCCTTTTGGATTTATTTGTTTTGTGATATTACCGTTATTGTCGTACTCATAGGATGTTGCTAATATAAGTTTTTCGTTAGAGTCAAATGTGTTAGGGTAAATATCACCTTTTTCTACATGTTGCTTTTTCTTTGTAACTTTGTTTAGGTAGTTGTACTCAAATTCTACTATACTATGCTTGTTTTCTGATATTTTGGTGGATGATTTTATGAGGTTTAAATCATTATCATACCAGTACTCTACAGACTGACCACCACTGGTTGTTTCTTTTTTTAGTTTTCCATTGTTATAGTATTCTTTTGTTTTGATTATATAGCTATTTGGTTTTGTAGGGTAGTTTACTAATTCTTTACCGAACTTTTCTTTTGCTATGCTGGAGTCTTTATTATATTCTTTTTCTACATAGCTGTATTTTACTTCACCGTCTACTTCTTTTATTGGTGTGTATACTTCTGTCAATCTGTTTAGTCTATCATATTTGAAGTAGGTTGTTTTATTGTTTTTGTCTGTGGAGTGCTTTAGTGTTCCGTTATTGTTGTACTCTTTTGTTTCTATACCTCCATCAGCATATTTTGTCTTGATGAGTCTATTAGCATAATCATATGTCTTGGTTATACTTGTATATTCTGTTTGATTTATATATGTTTTATGTGTGATTTGCTCTGTTTTATCTACCAATACTTCATAGATATATTCTTCTAATAGCTGTTTGTTTGATGCTACTTCTTCTTTGAAGAATACTTTTTTTACTCTATTTGCTAAGTCATATTCGTACTCGTAGATGCCTGCTGATGGTATTTCTTTTGTAAGTATATTTCCATACAAATTATACGTATATTTTGTTATATCACCTTCTGAGCTTATTTCTTTTTTTAGTGTACCATTAGCATTAAACTCGTATCTTTGACCTACTTCTTGAGAGTATTTGTGGTCAGTTGTTTCGTATGCAGGTTTATATATGTTTGGTGATATTTCTTTTGTTTTTCTTTCATGTTTGTCATATTCGTAAAGTTTCACTGAACTATCTTCTCCATATTTGATAGTTTCTTTTAGTAGTGAACCTTTATTGTTATACACATATTCTGTCCTTACTCCTTTTGGTGATATCTTGGCTGTGTTTCTTCCGATAGCATCATATTCAAATGAGATTTGGTTTGAATCTGCATCTGTTGCTGTTTTTCTGTTACCTTGACTATCATATGTGTAAGTTATCTTACTTCCATCTGGGTCAGTAAGGGATTTTAAAAGTTTCTTTTCTTTGTAGCCTAGATTTTGAGCTTCTGCGTCACTGTAGTATTCGTATGTTGTTACAGCAAAGTTAGCTTCGTTTGCACTCGTATATTCATCTGTTGTATTTAAAGGCTGTGCCTTTTTTATAATATTTGCTTTTTCTTGATCATAGATATAGTATGTTGCTTTTCCATCTTCGTCTATTTGTTTTACAAGGTTGTTTTTATTGTCGTATTCATATAAAGCAAATGAACCATTTGGATTTATTTGTTTGGTGATATTTCCATTGCTATCTCTTTGATAAGTTGTCTTGTTACTTTTTTTATCTGTTTTTGATTTTATCTCTGAATATTTATTTTTATTCCCATCTAGGAAATATTCATATGTTTCTATGCTACTATCTGGATATTGAATTTTTATTATACTATTTGTATCATCATACCATTTGATAGTAGCTCTATCATTTGTATCTATGATAGTTGTTTTCTTTTGCTCTTTGTTATATGAGTATGTTCTAACGTTACCATATTTATCTGTAATAGTATTTACTGTGTGTTGATACTCTGATGAACTATGGTTGTAGTTAATTACTGTTAATACGTTGTTATCATGGTCTTTTATCTTTGATAGATAACTTTCAGTATCATACTCGTATCTTTGGTAGTATCCTGTTGTACTTTTTACAGATGTAAGCTTTTGGTTAGTGTACTCATATACTACTTCTCTTGATGTTTTATCTTCTACTATTTTATTGATTAAGTTACTTGCGTTATATGATACTGTATAGTGGCTATCTGCCTGATCCTTGATACCTGTTATTTTACCATCTGATGTTAACTCTATATAGATACTGTTTCCGTTTTTGTCTGTCATCTGATACATATGTCCAGTATTATTGAATCTGTATATATAATGGTCTTTTGTTTGAAGTGTAAACGTTCCGTCTGGATTTTTAACTAGTGTGTTTCTAGAGTCCTTTGGCGAGTAAGTATCTCCATTTTTAGTGAATGTTTGAATACTCCCGTTAGGCATAGTTACTACACCGTCTTCAATGTCTAGAAAACCTTCAAAACCAAAGCTCCATCCTTTACCAAATGGTCTCTTAGTTGTTCTTGAATCTTTTGAGTTATATGTTCTTGTTATGTTTGTTTTAAAGCCCGGTGAAACTGCACTCATATCTGTAAAGGTTTCGCTATAGTTACCAGAACCAGGATTGATACCATAAACTCCATATTTCAAGTATTCATGATATTTACTTGGTACTGATACGCTAGGATATGTTCCACCTGTTTGTCTCTTTTGCCAGTTTATAAAGAAGCTTTCAAAGTTGTTGCTTGTTTTTGAGCTTGGCTCTCCTTGTGTTTTGTCTTTGTCTACTATGCATCCATATTGTTTACTACCTGAGCTATAGCTTCTTACACTAAAGGTTTTTGTGGCTTGCTCTCCTGGTGATAAACTTCCTATAGTAT
Source organism: Clostridiaceae bacterium M8S5 (assembly GCA_029227815.1). GTDB lineage: Bacteria > Bacillota > Clostridia > Tissierellales > MCWD3 > Abyssisolibacter. The sequence continues at coordinate 2,018,791 of CP118523.1, forward strand.
AGTCATCAAATGTATCTAGTGTTTGTGAGTTGATATTTGCTATACCTATATATAGTACTGTACTGTCTGAAGCATCTGTACCGTTGTTTTCAACTACTACATCTACTCTACAAGTACTTCCTGTATAACAAGTTTCATTACTTATACTACGGATATTTAAATCAACGTATTTTGTTGTAACAGTTTTTTGTGGATTTCCTTTATCTGCTGAATACCAAGTACCGTTATATTGACCTTTTACTTCTACTGTATATTCATGATCTTGTAATAAACCAGATACGGTATGGCTTATATTGTTGCTACTACTTGAGCTAGTAAATGTTTTTGAGCTACCGTTATATTCTATTTTAAAACTGTCATATTGGTTTGCTTGGTATTGCAAATCACTAATATTTACTGTAAATGAGTTTTTTGTTACATTTGATATACTGAATGTAGATGTTAATACTTCGGCGTGTTGCTCTGTTGCTCCGTACCATTTATTGTGCCATTTTACTTCTACTTTGATAGTATAGCTTCCACCGTCAAGTCCTGTTATATTTCTAGATATACTATGAGATGAACTTGAGTTTGTAAAAGTTTCTGTTTTAACTACTACACCATTTTTTATGATTTTGATTACGAATTCGTCGTAGTCACTTGCTGGATGCTCAAGGTCATTTATAGAAACATTTACTCCTTGGTTAGAACTTGTAACATTGACTTCTACATCTGTCGCTTGTGCTGATTGACAACCTTGTGCTGAGCATTGACATTCTAGTTCGCATGTTGTTTGACATCCTGTTTGGCATGCTGACTGACAATTTTTTTGACAAGTATCTTGGCACCCTTGAGTTGAACATTGGCAGTTTCGCTCGCAATAAGATTGACAAGACTTACAACCTTCTTCCGAACATTCGCAATTTCTTTCACAATAAGATTGACAAGATTCACAACCTTCTTCCCTACATTGGCAAGACTCACAACCCTCTTCTCTACATTGACAAGACTCACAACCTTCTTCTACACACTGACAAGACTCGCAACCTTCTCCTAAACACTGACAATTAAGTTGGCAAGTTGATTGGCAACTCTTCTTGCACTGTTCTTCACAGTTAACTTGACATCCTACTTGGCAACTTCTCTCGCACGTTGTTTGACATGCTTTTTCACAGTTGAGCTGACATCCAAGTTCGCAATTTGTTTTACACCATTCTGTACCACATTGACAAGCTGACTGACAATCTGTCATACAATGACTTTCGCAATAGCTTTTACATACTTGACACCTTATCTGACATGCTTCTTGACAATTAAGCTGACATGGTCTTGCAAATAGTTGCAAATTCAATTCTTTTGACATTTATATCCCTCCATTTATGATTTATTTAAGGGTTTTGCCCCTTTCATATATTAAGAAGTAAAATGTAGTCTTTTTAGCAACTACTCTTTTATATTTTTGCAAAGAAAAAGAGCTGGCTTGTCTTAGTGACATTCCACCTCGCATTCTTATATTTTATACATGTCCTATAAATTCGAGTACTTTTTTATTGTTTTCTTTTTTTGCTTTATTAACAATATCTTCTGCCTTATCTAGTAGTATCTGATAAAAATAACATAGTAAATCAGGCATTATGTTTAAGTCTTCATTTGCAAAGTAGTTGTTTATGAGACATGCTCCATTACAAATACGGTTAAACCTACACTGTTCACAAGCTTTTTTACCTGCTGAACTAACGACTTTATGAGGATGAAACTGTCTTATGATGTTCAACCTAGCTTCATTATCTTCACCGTTATATATATCGCCTATTACAAACATGCCACCTTCTTCTTTGTTGCCAACCATTTCTTGACAGCTATATAGCGTTCCATCTGTTCCTATGCTTGCAAATCTAGATGCTCCTATTCCACATCTTCCATAGCCTAGCACATCGCTTGCAAATTCTCTATATATATTCTCTTCTTCTGCTATCTTTATTTCCTTTAGTCGTCCGAACATTTCATCAAATGGCCCAAAGTGAACATTATTACCTTGATCTATTAAGTCATAAAAATAATTTCCTAGCTTGTCCACTTGTCTTTTTAATTCTTCTCTTTGCTCACTGTTCCACTCTGCAAATATATTGATAATATTAAATATGCTTGTAAAACCTTTGTCTATGGCAAACTTGTGGTTTTCAAAGAAATGACTAACGGTATCATAATCTGTTGTGGCTCTAAATGTTACTCTAGGATAATACTCTAATATTAGTGGAATCTTTCTTTCTAATATATCAAAGCTCGATGAACCATTTTTACATGGTCTGTTAATATCCTGTGTTTTTTTATCGCCATCCATACTAAATAGAAGCCCTATATCATATTGTTTCATGAAATCTAGCTTCTTTCTATCTAGCAGTATACCGTTACTTGTCATAGATAGTCCAAAGTTACTACCATATTTTCCTCTTACGTAAAGTGTTACTGGCACTATTATATCAATCCATCTAAGTAGTGGCTCACCTCCAAAGAAATTTATGGAAGGTCTATCACCATAAAGTTTAGCATTTTCTGCAACATAGTCTACAGCATCTATTGCTGTTTTGAGAGTTATATTTTCTGGTTTCTTTTTTATAAAGCAATATTTGCATCTTAAGTTACAGTCTTGAGATACTACTAAGAAAGCACTTGTTGTTTTATGGAGTTCATCTGCTGTTGCATTAATATTTGGGTATAAAGGCATTCTTTTACATTTATTGCTTTGGTTGTTCAAACAGTTTTTACAGTTCATTTTATACACTCCTTTTTTATGTTTTCATATATATAAAGTAAGTTTGTATGTTTTTAGCAACTACTTTTTTAAATATTTGCTATATTTCTGATATTATATTTCTTTTTATAAAGTTAATTTTGTTTTCATCCTTTAAAGCTCTATCCTGTATGTCTTGAGCTTTATCTAAAAGCAATTGATAATATAAACAGAGTATAGATGGCATGATGTGAATATCGTCATTTAGTATATAGTTATTGAGTAGGCATGAGCCGTCGCAGATTTTATACATTTTACATTTCCTACAGGATTCTATGCCATCTTGGGACACTATATTTTTTATGTTAAATGTTTTCGCTAAACGTAATCTCTTATCATTGTCTGTCCCATCGTATATATTACCGATTATGAATTTATCGCCCATAGCCTTATTGCCAACCATTTCATGACAGCTATAGAGTCTACCTTCAGTATCTACGCCTGCTGATGAATCAGCACCTAATCCACATCTACCATTTGCTAGTAAGTTATCTGTTCTATTACGAAATGATTGCTTAAACTCTGCTTCTTTTATTAATCTAAGTTTGTTAAACATTCGATGAAATGGCGAAAATACTATATTTTTTCCCTGCTTTATTAGCTCGTAATAATAATCACCAAGTTTGTTTATTTGAAAAACTAGCTCTTGCTTTTGTTCGTTTGTCCAGTCTGAAAAAACGTTTACTATGTTAAAGACACTGGTGAAACCATTGTTTACTGCAAATTTAAAGTTATCTACTATATCTTGAACATTATCATTGTCTGTTGTTGATCTAAAGGTAACATATGGGAAATACTCCTTAATCATTTTAAGCTTTTGCTTTAACGTATCAAATGTTTGCTCCCCATTTCTGAATGGTCTGTTAATGTTTTGTGTTTTTTTATCTCCATCCATGCTAAATAATAGACCTACTTTGTTTTTTTTCATAAATTTCAATTTCTGTTCATCTAGTAAGATTCCATTGGTAGTTAAGGATAGTGTATATTTGTCTTTATACTTTGTTCTTATATATGATACTAATGGAGAAACTATATCATCCCACCTTAATAGTGGCTCACCTCCAAAGAAGGTTATGCTTGGAGTTGTTTTAGTTAACTTGGTATTATAAGCAAGATAGTCCACTGTATCAATAGCTGTTCTCAAATTCATGTTTTTGTTTTCTTTATTAACAAAGCAATATTTACACGCCAAGTTACAGTCTAAAGTAACTGTTAAATATACACTTGTTATTTTGGGTAGATCTTTAGCTTTTACATCTGCACTGCTGTGCTTTGGCTCGCTCATTCAAATCACTTCTTTCTATTAAATTTTGTTGTCTATATATATAAAGTAAACTCCGAAGAATTTAGCAACTATTAAATTAAATTCACAGTAATTTCGTGCAAATATTGTACAATAATTTAATAATTTATTAATTATGACAAATCGGGTTTACAAATAAGGATTTTTTTACCTTTAATAATAATAGGACTTTCAATATTAAAGGAGGTAGTGAAATGAAAGAAAAACTAAGTAGACTTATAGAATCTACGCAAAAGGGGGATAATGATTCTTTAATGACTTTATATAAACGATTTAATAAAGTCATATCAATTTACAACACAAAGATAAAAGGCTTTTATACGGGGAATGATCTGAGTGTTTATTTTATTGAATTAGTTAAAAAATTAAAATTGAGTGAGACGTTAAACACTGATAAACAGATATATAAATATATTTGTGCCTGTCTAAGAAATGAATGCTGTAGGGTTTTAAAGAAGCAATCTAAATTCAAGGAGATACCGTTTGATAATTTGATATTGCACGAAAAGATAAAGTATGATTTTTATTCGAATATTGAATTTTTAGAATTATTAGAAAAGTTGACTGCGAATGAATATTTTGTAATAAGAGAAATTGTTGTCAATGATAAATCTGAATCTTCTATAGCAAATAATTTAGGAATCACTAGGCAAGCTGTAAATAAGATTAAACTTAAAGCGTTAAGAAAACTTAAGAAGCATGTATAGTATATATGGTTAGTTTTAATAATCAAAACCACCTTTACTGGTGGTTTTTCTAAAACATGCTATATTTTCACTAAAACGATATGAAATATATTATGAAGGGTGATAAAATCATCATATCTAAAAGCTATTTTGTCCATAACTAGAAAGTATACCTCTCACTATATAATAAACATTAATCAATCACTTTTTTATGTTTGAATTTCCCACCTATGATAAATTTAATATCCTTTATCATTTTTTAAACTGATGTTTTTCAGAAACATAATATTTTTCTATATATCTGTTTTACATTTTTAAATAAAGGAAGGATTTATTATAATAATTATGTTCTTAATAACTTATATTTTATTCAGTTATAAGGCTGACTATTATTCTTACTTGATTATTTTTGTATCTTTATCTTTTAAAAGTTTTATCAAATACTAAATTTTGTTTCTAAAATGTTGTGGTAGTAAGAAAACTAAAATAGTAGTATTATTAGCCATATTATACTTAATGTTAATTAAAAAAGTGTAGCTTGATATAAGCTACACTTTGAGATATGCTATAATTTTGTATATATTAATTAGTTCTATGATTTTTTACACTTTTCATAATAAAGTAGATAGGTACTCCTACTACTAATCCTCCAAGTCCCCAAATGATTTTACTTGGATCTGCCATACCTGCTTTGAATAGTAACCATACACTAACTGATACAGCAAGTACAGGAACTATTGGACCTCCCGGAATTTTGAAGTTAACTTCTTTACCTGCAAATTTCTTTCTAAATACTAATACTGCGATACAGGTTGGTATATATTGTATAAATCTTGTTATAACGCTTATTTTTAATAACGTAGTAAATGTACCAGACCATGCAAAGAAACATGAACCTATAACTGTAATTATGATTGCAACATATGGAGCGTCAAATTTGTTTTTTCTTGCTATAAATTTAGGTAGGTATCCTTTTTCTGCTAAAGCTATTCCTGCTCTAGGTGCTGTAAATGAAGCTGCTATATTTATACCACCTACAGATATAACTGTACCAATTGTGATTATATAAGCTCCAAGTGATCCTAGCATTGCTTCTGCTGCATCTGCAACTGGAGTTGTTGCTCCGTGAAGTTTCCCACCTAAAACACCTATACTAATTGCTAATATTAAGAAATATACTATAGATACTATTCCCATAACCATTACTATAGCTCTTGGAAGGTTTTTCTTTGCATTTATCATATCTCTAGCAGGCATTGCTATAGATTCAAATCCTGTAAATGCATAGAATAATGAAATAGATGCTGCTACAAAAGCTGTTGTAGTTGTTTGTCCCTCTGGTATTATTTTAAATGGAGTAAAGTTTCCGCCCTTTATAAAAAATACACCTATTGCTATGAAGAAAATAAGAGGAACTAATTTTCCGACAGTTATAACATTGTTTAGTATCTTTGATCCTTTAACTCCGAGGATGTTAACGATTCCAAGACCAATTATTACTATACTGATGACTATGTTCTTAGGCAACCCACTTCCAACTGATGGCCAAATCTTTGATAATGTAACGGCAAAAAAGTTAGCCATTGCTGACCATGCTATAATACTTATAGCCCATTTCATAAAACCAACTTCAAAACCTACAAAATCACCAAATGCTTCTTTTGCATATAGATATGGACCACCATCTTCGTCGAACCAGCTTCCGGCTTCTGCAAAACAAAGAGCAATAGATATGGCTAAACCCATACAAAATATAAGTACCATCATACTTGCTGGTCCCATTTTAGCATATGCACTACCTGGGAGTCCAAATATTCCTGAACCAATAATAGAGTTAATTCCTAATAGGACTATACTCCAAAAACCTAATTTTACTTTTTTGTCCATTCTTAATCCTCCTAGTATATTATGTTTTATATTCAAATGCTAATTAACATATTTTTTTATAAAACCTTTTATGAATAAAATTATTATTTCTTAAAATACTCAAACTTATTAATTAGCATTCAAAGTCTATTTTATTTTTTTGATTCTTCAATTAGATTTTCAAACAGTTTTGACATTGTAGGGTAATCTTTTGTCATCATTTCAGGATGGAACTGCACACCTACTACGAAATGGTCACCGTCTTTTTCTATAGCTTCAATAACACCATCATTTGATGTTGCTGATACAATAAATCCAGGGGCTACATCTTTAACTGCTAAATGATGAAAACTATTTGTAATAACCTTTTCCCCTAAGATATCATACAGCTTCGTTCCTTTAACTATATTGACAGTATGTGTTGGTATGTTAGACAGATGACCTTGATTGTGCTTTATATAACATCCATCTATTAATGATAAATCTTGATGGATTGTCCCGCCTTCGGCTACATTTATTATTTGTTCACCTCTACAGATACCAAGAATAGGCTTTTTAAGTTCAATAGCTATTTTATAAAGTGTAGTATCAAAAGTATCTCTCTTAGGAAGTATTGCTCCTAGTTTTTGTGATGGTTCTTCTCCCCAAAGCAAAGGATTAGCGTCATGTCCCCCAGAAAGAATCAAAGCATCTATGTTTTCTAGTTGCATTCTAATAATTTCTTCATCATAAACTAGTGGTATTATATAAGGTACTCCTCCAGCTCTAACTACTGATTGAACATAGTCATCGTTTACATATGCTCTTTCGTATCCTGGAAACATACCTCCTTCATCTACTATTAAGCTTCCTGATATTCCTATTATTTGTTTTTTTTCATTCTCCATTTAAAAGCCTCCCATTTTTTCTTACACTAATATATAAGCAAAAGGTATGCCAAAAACCGAGATATAAGAGAATTTTTCATTGAGTTTAATTTGATATAAAAGCAAAGTATAGTTAAACAGACTATCTTTGTTAATTTATTGTCTATGTTAAATAGCCATAATTTTAATAAAAATAAATTGAAGTACCAAAAGATTTGTACGGTATGAATAAGACAAGAAATTAATAGGTCAAATAGGATATACAACAAACCTAATAACTAACCTATTAATCTAAACATATAAAAAATCAGACAATCTAAATAGTGTCTGACATTTTATTATCTATATATGTTAAAAATCTTTTTCCTTTATCGGTTACAGAACTTCCTTTTCTTCCAATGTTAGAAGATACTAAGCCAATATCGTTTAATATAGATAGTATCTTTCTGACTTCACCTTCTGTGACAGATGCATCAATTTTTTTGAAAGCTCTAGTTATATTAATTCTCCCAACTGCTTTATTAGCATTATTGAAGCTTTTTATGATCTCTATGATGTTGATTGCTTTATTGGTACATTTTCTACTATCTAAAACTTGTAGTTCGTAATCAAAATTTTCGTTTATATTTAGCAAGTAAAACGGTAAATCTTTCATTGTCACTATATTATTTTCACACATAGTAGAAATATAAGCAGCGACGTTTTTGAGTTCTCTTATATTGCCGGGCCAATCGTAGCTAAAAAGAGTGACTCTAGCTTCATCGCATATTTCATACTTTTCTTTTAAGAAATGTATTAAAAACAAAATGATATCTTTTTTTCTTTGTCTTAAAGGAGGTATATTTATAGGAAGTACATTCAATCTATAGAATAAATCTGGTCTGAATTCACCTGCATTTATTCTATGAGTTAAGTTCCTATTGGTAGCTGCAATAATTCGTACATCTATGTCCATAACTTTATCTGAACCGATTCTCATAACCTGTTTTTCTTGAAGAACTCTTAGTAATTTAGTTTGTAGATGAATTGGCATATCACCGATTTCATCTAAAAATATACTACCATTATTGGCTTGTTCAAATAGTCCTTTTTTACCTTCTTTTAAGGCACCTGTAAAAGCACCACCTTTATATCCAAAAAGTTCACTTTCTAAGAGATTTTCAGGCATAGCTGCACAGTTAACAGCTATGAAAGGTTGATTACATCTATTTGATGCATTGTGTATTGATTGAGCAAAGACTTCTTTTCCTGTCCCACTTTCTCCTGTTATCAAAACTGTAAGCTCTGATTTAGATATCTTGCTTGCGAGTTTTATACTTTGATTCATGTTATCTGATACAGTCTTGATATCATCAAATGTGTATCTAGCTATTTGACCTTTTTCTCTGAGCTTTTTACTTAGATTCTGTTCCATTTGTTTAATATAAGTGATTTCTTGAATATTAAAATACATGCCTGTTTTTTGTCCAAAGTTCACAATAGTTTTTTTGTTTACATTTATATACTTGTTCTCAAATTCAAAAACTTCATCTATTAAATCTTCTTTGTAGATTAATTTTTCTAGTCCTTCTTTGAATAAATCTTTTATGTTTTGGCCTACCATATCTTGCTTTATATCAAATATCCTTAGTAGACTTTTATTGTGAACTGTTATAACTCCATCTTCTGAAGCAAGCATGATTCCGTTTTTTGATAGATTTATAACGGTGTCTAATTCTTCGTTTTTAATATATAATTCCTTATATTTGTTTTTGACTCCACTATCTATGCTGACAACTTGGTCCGAATAAATTATTAACCGTTTACTGATTTCTTTATTGTCTATACTTAGCTTATTGATGATCTTTATAAACGTTGATATATCAATACATCTATGACCAACATCTATAATTTCTTCTATAAAGGATGGTACTTTTTCACATTCGCTAGGAGTTACTGCTATCTTTATATTTGAATAGATATTGTTTTCATTGTATGGTATTAAGTTTAAATGGTTTACTCCAAGTTGGTAAAGTAATGATACCATGTCAAGCGTAGTGTGCATATTATCGTTTACTACAAGTATATCCATATTTCTTGGAAGTGAAAAAATTTTATAGATTTCTTTTTCTTTTATAGTTCTATTTATCACAACCACTTTTTTACTGTCTAAAACGTGTTTTTGAACTCTTAGAGCTCTCTCTTCTATCATTACAAGCACTACATCATCTTTTATCATATCTCCTTCTTTTAAATCTTTAAAGTAATAACTATTTATATTAATATAGCCTTTGAAAACAAGCTCTAAATTTCCCTTCAGGAAGCTTTCTAATCTAGTGTTTATACCATCTGTAACTACAGCTATACTTTTCATCTAAAGTCTCCTTTATATGTATTTTGATTATTCATGATTAAAGCATTTTTTTATAGTATAAATTAATAACAAGCTATGTGCAAGGTGAGGTCTTTAATAACATTAATGTATATAAGTATTATACACATAAAAAAACTGTACTATTAAATTAATAAAGCACAGTTTTTCATTATATATTTTTTTTCTTATTATTTGGATACCATTATATCTAATATCATTTTATCAGTTTCCACCATACCACTAGAACCAATTTTTGCGATGTTTCTAATAGTTTTTTCTACACACTTATCTATAATACCATCCATATTAGATATCTGTATACCTTTCATAGCTAATATGGATGATTGTACTGCTGCACTTACACCTGTTGATACTTTTAAAGCACAGCCTGTTTTTGCACCATCACATATCATACCTGAGATATTACCTATCATATTTTTAATAGAGTATTTAATATTTTCAAGCTTACCACCCATCAGATATGTTATACCACAGCTTGCACCTGCTGATGCTACTACGCATCCACATAGAGCTGACAATCTTCCTAGATATGCTTTTATATGGATTGCTACTAGGTTTGCCATTACTAGCGCTCTTGCTAACTCTTCTTCTGTTGCGTTTAGTTTTTCGGATACGGCTACTACTGGGAGTATAACAGTTATCCCTTGATTACCACTACCAGAGTTACTCATAACGCTTTTCATGCAACCAGCCATTCTAGCATCTGATGCAGCAGATGTCATGGCCATAGCGTAACTTTGAATATCATCCGAAAGTATACCTTCCTTAATACTTTGGCTTAGACTCTTACCTACCATCAAGCCATATTCTCCACTTAATCCTTCGTTAGATATTTCTTTATTTAATTTAGCTCCTTCTAGAATAAATTTAATATCTTTAAAATCAACATTCATAGCAAATTCATAGATACCTTTTACTGAAAGTTCTATCATCTCGTCTGTTTTGTCTATTTCTATATCACATTCAGAGACTTTTCTTTTATATAATATATTATCATTTAGCTGAACTAAAACAATATTTGAGTGAATATCCTTAATCACAACCCTAGAAGTATCATTCCCATTTAAACAAATTGCTTCTATATATAACTTGTTAGGCACTTCTTTCACTTTAACTTCAACTCTTTTTTCAGCTAGAGATTTTTTAGCATTGGCTATATCTTCACTTGTGATATCCTTTAGTACTTCAAGCTTAGCATTTGCATTACCTCCAGTTGCTCCTAAAGCTGACGCAATATCTAAACCGACCATTCCTGTTCCTGGTATGCCTACACCCATACCGTTTTTATATATATTTGGACTTACATATACTTCTACTCTTTCAACATCTTTACCTAAAGTATCTTTAGCTTTAGCTACAGCAAGTGCAACAGCTATAGGCTCGGTACATCCAAGAGCTGGAACAACCTCTTTTTTTAATATGTCAATATATCTTTTCAAATCTACACAACCCAAAACAATTCCTCCTAGCATATAATCTGTATTATCTTTTATATACTAGCAATTTTTATGCCAAGTTAGGGATTATTTGAGTTTTATATTAGAATTATTGTTACAATTTTTAATAGTACATTTATAGAATTCTATAGTTCCAATGTTTTGCGATGTACTATTTATTGTAAAATTATCAATAGATGAGTGCCTAATAAAATAGTTGAGCATTTTATACTTATTTGCATATATCATAATTTCTTTACCTGTTAAGTCTCTTAGATTTGCGCTGTAAGTTTTTTTTGCATCTGTAGTAATTATTTTTATTTTTTGTAGCTTACATTCTCTTATGTTTATATTTTCATTTTCAAACGTACTACCGTCAGCGATAAAACTTTCTCTGATGGATAGATTTTCTCCAATGCTTACAGAGTTATTAAGCATATTGCATTTTCTGAGAACTATATCCTTGCCTTCAATTGTTAGGATATTACATCCATAAGCTTTAATTAATTTACCATTTACAACTAATGAAATATTTCTAGGTACGTTGAGTTCAAAGTCATACACACCTATTTCTTTATATAGTCTTTTAAAATTAAATAGTTGCCATAAAGATACTTGCTTTTTATTTGTTGAAAGAGTACATTCTATAGTATTATTTTTAGCACTTATAGAATATTTCCTTTTTTGAGATATCAATAAATCATCAGGGATAATTTCTATATAATTATTATCCCAAGCATTCAATTTGATTTTCATGTTTTTAAAGCCCAATAGCAAAGGCCTAGTAACATCAATATCATATTTGTGTGATTTCATATAAAGCCCTCCATTTATATAAATACTTATTACAACAACAATCACAATAACAAAAAAAATAGTTAATAGTAATTTTTTTAACATATTTACCCCCCGTGATTTTGAATGAATAAAATAATATTCATTCATATTGATTTAAAAAAAATACTTTAAGTTTTTAATTTTTCGGCAATAGATTCAATAATAAAATTAAGTAATTGAGGAAAATGATCTTTGCCAATATCTTCTTTATGAGCGTAAACATAAAAGATTGAATTAATAAGAGCTATAAACATATAAAAGTCTATGTCTTTTATTTTGTCCTCTGATTTACCTTTTTCTAAAAATGGATTAAATAATTCATAACAATATTCAAAGTGTTTTTGGTCAACTTCTGGTTTTATTTTCTTTATTATTTTGTTGAACTGCTCTCTATCGAAAAATACTTTTAATATAGGATTTGTATCCATAAAACTAATCATATTATGTAATATTTTAATGATATTTTTTATTGGATCCTCATTGTGGTCTATTAGTAAAGATAATTTTTTTTGCATTATTTTGTTTTCTTCTAAATATATAGATAGAAATAACTCTTCTTTAGAAGAAAAATATTTATAAAAGCTACCAGTAGCTATCCCTGTTTTTTTAGTTATATCACTTATACTTGTTTTCTTGTAACCATTTAAAGAAAATAGTTCTTTTCCTATCTTGACTATTTGGTTTTGTATATCTATTAATATCACCACCTTTAAGAATGAATATTATTTTATTCATTCATATTATAACATCTATGTTTGACAATGTAAATAGTTACTTTCTTTTTTCTATAACAATGAGTATAGGAGGATTATTTGCTTGATTAATGAAATCCATTTTTACTATATTATATTCTTTCTGAGGCAAACTGCTCAAATAGTCCTCTACAGCTTTTTTTTCCTCTATTCCTCCATTGTGACCATAATAAATAGATATAGTAACGATACCATTTGCATTTAACTTATTGAGACATAGTTCAAGTGCTTTGATAGTGGAGGAAGGCTTAGTGACTATTGTATGATCACCTGAAGGGAGATAACCTAGATTAAATACTGCAAAGTCTATATTGCTTTCTATGTATGTATCTATGTTTTCATGTGTATCGTTTATTAACACAACAGTGTCTAAAAGATTATGAGTTAAAAGCTTTTCTCTTGTTTTTTCTATTGCTACTATTTGTATGTCAAATGAATATACTTTCCCTTGATCTTTGACTAGCTTTGCTAATTGCAGTGTATCATTGCCATTGCCCATAGTTGCATCTACAACTAGACTATTTGGTTTTATATTATTAGACATTACTAGTTTAGCTATAGATGTTGCATTATTGAACTTTTCCATGTTATTTGTCCCCACATTTTGTTTTTGTAAAAAAACTATTTATATCACACAGATTATCCTCATCACAGTTAAAAAAACCTTCTTTAATCAAAAATTCACTTTTGTTATCACAGTATATTTTTATTAGCCCTTTGCTTAATGCATAGTTAAGAGATGCTCTTAAAAGGCCATCTCCTATTCTATTTCCTCTATATTCTTTTATTATATATATTTTTTCTAGGATAGCTAGTTCATCCTGTATATTTATGATACATGTTCCTAATAATCTACTATTTTCTTTTATTATATAAACTATATCTTTTTTGCTTGAATCCATGTTTTGGTTTAACTCTGCTTTGTAAAATTCATCTATTTGTTTAAATTCACTGTTGTTTTTTGCTAATTTGCTGATTATCATATTAACACCTCTTTATAATTGCTCTAAATATCTAAGTTCTTTATCTGTTAAAAAGCGCCATTCGCCTAGTTCTAAGTTACCAATATGAATATCACCAACGCTTACTCTCTTAAGTTTTTTTACTGGATGATTTATTGCTTCGCACATTTTTCTAACTTGTCTATTTCTACCTTCTTTGATTTGGATTTCTAATACTGAATTCTTTTCTTTTGTTTCTATAATTTTAATTTTAGCTTTAGATGTTGTATAATTGTCTATTTTCAAACCGGTTTTGAATTTTTTCATTTCTTGCTCTGTAGGTATTCCTTTGACTTTTGCTATGTATTTTTTCCAGATGTTATGCTTTGGATGAGTAAGTTTGTAAGTGAGCTGCCCATCATTTGTAAGTAATAATAAACCAGATGTATTGTAATCTAGTCTTCCAACTGGATATATTCTTTTTTCTATCAAATCAATCAAATCAAGAACTGTTGGTCTATCAAATTGGTCTGAAGCACTAGTTATATATTTTTCTGGTTTATTAAGCATTATATAAACTTTTTCCTCGTATATAATGTCCTTATTATTTACTGATACCTTGTCTGTTTGAGGATTTATTTTTGTCCCTAGTGTGGTTACAGTTTCTCCATTTACTTTTACTTTGCCATCTATTATCAATTGTTCACTCTTTCTTCTTGAAGCTATACCACAAAGAGCTAAATATTTTTGTAATCTCATCATTAGTTTATCACCTCTAAATTATTTATATAGTTATATTATCTACAATACAGCTAAGTTTTATTTTTTACGTATTTTATCTGTTAGAGTTTTACCTATATAAAAAGCTAAACTAAATGCAATTCCTAAGATTACAGCGTTTATAATTAATGTTTTCATATATAATCCTCCCATAAATAAATACCATTAATAGCATATCATTTTTTTTATTTTTAGTACATAGTATTTATAGATTTTAGGTAAAAACGCAAAGAAACTGTCTCAACAAAACTTGAAACAGCTTATATATCAATAAAAGTAGATAATCTTAATATTAATACAATACTAAATATCTAATTCTTTAAATAATATATCATAAAATTTATCTTTTGCTTGTCTTTCTATCCAAGGAGTATGACCACAGTTTTTTAACTCATAAAACCTAAAATTCTTGATTATTTTAGTCAAGGAATCTCTAATACCTTCAATAGGATGAGAGTCATAATCTCCATGTATTGCAACTACTTCACAATTGATGTTTTCTCCCATTAGATACATTTCACCACTTTTTCTTAATGCATGAGCTTCTGACCATACTTTAGAAAATATTTCATAACTTAGGATATGGTCTTCTTGATTAATTTCAATGGCATCATATGAATCTAATTTCTCCATTAATGCTCCAAATTTTCCAAATATGGCGTCCATATCATCATTTTTATTCGGATTGGAAAACTTACTTCTTAGAATTGATAAATCTTCTCTATCTTGGGGAGACAATTTTTCTTCTCTAGATTTACATAAGTCTGGAAAGAATTTTTCTTCAACTGCTCCACTTGCTACCATTATTACTTTATTTACGAGATGGTCATAACGAGCTGTAAACATATAGATTAACATTGATCCCCATGAATGACCAATTAGTGTGATAGGTGAATCTGTATTTTTTTCAATGATTTCTTTTAGCTCTTGAATCTGCCCCTCTACAGACATTGCAGTTTGAAGAGGTTCAAGTATACCAATTTTTTGAGATAGCTCTAAAGCAACTGGTTTCATGCTCCCAGCAGCTCCTGGACCACCATGTATAACAGCAACTTTAAAAGGTTTATCTCCGTATTTTCTCAAGTTCATATTATCATCTCCTAAGTTTTATATGATGCTATACTGCTATTTTTGTATGCTATCTTCCTGTTCTCTAATTTTTTTCTCATAGAATGCAATCTTTTTATCTAAAAATGAAATACTTTCCTGCAATTCTTGTAATTCGTTTGCTAGTTTTTCACGGCATCTTTTTGTTACGGCTAAACGTTCTCTAAAATCCTCATTTTTAGTATAGTAAAGATTTGCATATTCCATTATTTCAGATAGAGTTAATCTTGAATTTTTCATAGCTGACAAAAATGCAATCCATTTCAAGTCGTCATCTGAATAGTCACGTAATCCTTGCTCATCACGTTTAATATTTCGTATTGCATTTTGTTTTTCATAATATCTCAACGCAGAAATTGATATGCCTGATATTTTAGATACTTCACTTATTTTCATCTTTTCCTCCTAAAATTATAATACAGCCTAAAGTATGGTTTAGGTCAAGTATTTAATAGTTAGATATTTTTGTATCTTTTATTTTATTTGTACAGCTTTTTACAGTCGATAAAAATTATTATATTATATTTTTTGTTATTATCATTGGTGAATTTAATTAGTTGATATTATCTATATGATATCATATGGTGTATAAACTATTTTAAAAAAGCACCTCACATTTGATTAAATGTGAGGTGCTTAATATTAACTCGAATTATTATAATTGCTATATCTAATTATCCCATATAAACATGTATTTGGTCATTCTTAAAATCCTTATAACCATCAGTACAATGACAATTACAAGAAAGATTAACCAATAAAGTTGACTGTTGCGTTGGTGTTTTCTTTAAAGTTTTCATGATATCCCCTCCTCGTGTGTTATATGTTATAATTTATACATTCTATAAATATACAAAAAAACCTTTATAATCCATATTAAGAATTTGTAATATTTTATCAATGATTTGTATATTATTGCCTTTTTCATAGTATAATTTGAACTTAGTTTTTTGGTAGTAGAAACTGCATAGGAGGGTGTAATTTTCAATGATTAATACGATGTTTTATTGTTAATGATTTAGTTTTATTATGCTAATTAATTGTTTACGACTTATGAATTAAAACTAATATATATTTGATTATTTTTAAAATCTTTGTAACCATCAGTACAATTACAATTGCAGGACGAACAAATTAATAAAGTTGAATGAAGTTTTAAGCTTTTCTTTAAAGATTTCATACTGTACCTCCTTTCTTATTTAGTAGTTGTTATTTCTATAGTACTGATTATGAAATGTATAATTGTTAATACACTAAAACCTTGTACATGACAATAATCCCCCAATCTAGTATTGAGAGATTATTATACTTGTTTAGCTATTCCCCCAATTATAATTGGTCAATGCGTTTCGACCTTGTCTGAACTCAAAGATTTCACCTTTACAATCACAACTACAACGACATATGGTATAAATATCTATTGTACCATTTTTTACACATTGTTTTTTTAAAGTTTTCATATAACAAACCTCCTTTTGGAATTATATGTAAATATATAATTCGATAGAGGTTTGTTGATTTCCTTTATTTAACAAAAAATATTCATTTTTTTCTTGAGTCATTGTATAAATTCTATAGTGTTCTTCCACATATTACTTTTATAGCGGTTTCATTGCTACTTTATTTGTTACATTTAGCTAATTGATTACAGGTCATTTATTATTTGCAACTCCTACTCTGCCAGTAATAACTATTATCTGTAACATAACTAACATAGAGCTGAGCTATTTAAAATTTTACAGCTACTTCTACCGTTGGACACATTGGATAAGTGCTTTTTTTATACTTTAAGAATTTTTTTAATTTCATACTTTTCCTCCTATTTTAAATTTTTATTATGTCATTACCTCTATTTAAATATCTGATTATAGAGTTCGACATAATTACATCACTTCCTTTATTTTACATTTATTATATAATTTTAATAACGTAAAGAAGTTATAAACTGAGTGTTAAAATAACTAGTAATTTCCTATAGCTATAAACTACTTTTTAATTTTATAGAGACTATTGATAGTTATAAAAAAGAGCTGTAAGAAAAATATCTCAAGCTCTTTTAGTTTTAGATATAATAAACCCAGGTTAATTTTTAGTGAGTAAAATATTTTATTGTTCCATCATAGTACATTCTATTATATGAAGGAGTTATTAAGTATCGTAATTCATCGTTTTGAAGATATTTAGGAGAACTTAATGTTACATAGCCGCCATTTGACGTCAGTCTGTCTGTTGCTGTAGCAATGGTTTTGAAAATCCATTTACCCGAAGATGGATCATAGTCTTTAACCTGCATTTCTACTTTTACTACATCACCAACTCTTCCAGTAATTCTAAGAGTAAGATAAGGCATACCAGACGTTTTTACTACAGGCGTAATATACGCATTATGAAATGTACTGCTTCCTGAGAATTTTAATGTGTGCCAAGTACCTGCAAAACAAACTGTACTTAAAACTAAAATTACCAATGTTACTACTACAATTTTACTGGTTTTTCTCATTAAATCACCTCTTCTAATTAGATTATATTAAAACAATAACATTAATACCAAATATTGTCAATATAGACTTGCCGAATAATTGATTAATACTAGGTATCCATAAAATATAATCTAATATAAATCTACCTATGTTTGTCTCATTATTACATGCTATTACTGATAAGTTAAGTTTCAATTTATTAATCTCGATAATAATCTAGTGAGTATGGCATAGTTTAGGGTTCTTGACGTTGTTATAGTAAGTGCTACTATAATAACAATTATCTATAAATTCACTAATATCATATATACATCCCTTTTTGTACTACATTATATAAATTCAAAATTATTGCTCTATAATAATCATTTGGTTGGTTTATGGGCTAAGAAAATAATAACCCTTGCGAGTTATTATAATCTTTTAGGATGTACTTAATTATCTTTATAACTATAAAATATTTTTATTGTTATATCTTTTTCAATACACTAAGATTTGTATTTTCTCCTATTTATTTGCGCTATACTTGTAGATATTATTTATGATACCAATAGGAAGCTTTTGTGTCATACTGGAATGTTTCGTCATCATTAACTCTAGGACAAAGACCACAAGCGCACAAATAAAGCATTAATGGTGTACCTATATCTATTTTCTTCTTTAGATTTTTCATAAAATTCCTCCTCTCTTATTTATTTTATAAATTAATTATGTATATATTTACCATATTCTATATATATAAGGAAATCCCTTTATCTTTTGGATAATAAAAATTTCTATATCTACTTCTATCACATCTATATAATAGTTTTTTTGACTTTTAGTATGATACTGTTTTTAAATTGACATTAAATTCTATGAAGTAAACAAAACAAATCCCCTAATATCCTTTGGATATTGGGGATTAAAATCACATCAACTTAGTATCATATATATTATTCAAGTTTATTTTCTCGATTTTGTTTTTTATTTCTTCTTTATCTATAGTGTAAAGTCCAAGTTCTTTCATTCTCTCAAAATATAGAGAACCAGAGAATGTGAATCGTTTTTTCTTACCGTCTTCAGTTTGGATCTGCTCGTTTGAATATGCTATTATGTCACCGCTAGCTATATTTCGAGGTAACTCTAAAAGTGGCATACCCAGATATAGCCTTACACTATTATGTCCTGCTAGTGAGCCAGTTACTATAGCTTCTGTATGTCCTACAAACAAACCAGATTTTTCACCAGCACATAAAAGGTTATCTACTCCTATTACCTTCATTGAATTACTTCTTGGTGCTATTGAAAGATATCTCACTGAGTTGCCTATACTTCCTGCGTATGGATCAATATATCTTGCATTTTCTAGTCCTTTTATTCTTCTGAGTTTATTAAGTGGATAAAATGGAGTCATTAGTTTTGCATGACCTGTATCTAAGAGTATGATATTTTCTGCAAAATCTTTCAAAGCATATTGCTGACATACTTTTAATTTTAACTTATCAAGTTTTATATCATCTTTTGGTATGGATATTACAACTAGGCCATCTTTATCTAATTTTTCTCTTATTTCATCGCTTAGTGAATCTTTACTTAATTTACATGACCCACTAAATGCACCGTATGACCCATCACCTCTTTGACCTAAAATATCTTCAATCCCTGCTTTACTACTAATACTTACTCGTGGCCCGAAAGAAGGACATCTTAATATACACATTGAGCAACCATTTCCGTATTTAAGGCAGTTACCCATAGGTCCTGTTGATCCTGTAGTTTCAATAAACATATCTCCATCTATAATCGTATCATCTGATAATACAATGCTAGTTATTTTATTACAATCTTTGATTACATTTGTAGCTCTTTTCATGAGTTGTATGTTAATTCCCATATCTTTTAGAAGCCTTCTGATTTCTGGCTCTATAACTGTCACATCATACAATGAAGCATGTTTGTGACCTGGAAAATCAATATCCACATGTCTTGAGACTCTATCTGTTATATTAAAAAGCTCTCTAGCACCAAGGAATATACTCTCTTCAGATGCTGTGTATCTTCCGTTGTTTCTCATGATACCGCCAACATTACCTAAACCTAAGAGCATATCTGTTCTTTCAATTATTGTCACATTTCCACCAGCTTTTTTTGCACAAATAGCAGCTGCACATACAGCCCAGTTTAAACACCATCACAATAAACATGGTTTAAACCTAAAGCATATGCTAGTCTTTAGTTGCTTTTGAAGTTAGTATTAATAATAAACAAATCTTTGGTTTCAATCCATTCTATATAGTTTAAACTTAAATCTAATTTCACAATTTTTACTTTTTTATCTTTATTTAAGTTTAACATACTACTACCCCCATAGAAAAGTTTTTTTGTAGTTTTTTCATTAAATACATTACATTTGTCCTTTCCAGTAATAAGTGTTGTAGTTTTATCACCTTTCAAAATAAGTTATAAAAAGTTGAATATATATCAATCATACAACAATAAAATTAAAAGTTTAACAATCTTTATATTATACATACCAAAAAATATAGATATAATAAGATAGATAAATACATCTACTTTTTTTTATTTAGTTTTTTTAATGAGTTTAATATTGAATTTAATCAAACAAAAAAGACTAGCAAACGCTAGCCTAAATAGTCTAAACATACTTATATCCTATAATGGGCATTTCTCCCTTATATTAAATATATAATCCAATTTTAAAGTTTATCCATTCTCCATTTTATACTATAAGGTGCTTTCCACATACCTCCACTTGTATATTCAGCTTTTAAATAATAAACCCTTCCTTTACGAAGTACAATATCGTTTATAAGTGCACCCGTGTTATCACCTGATTTACTAGTAATTAATATTCCATCACTATTATATAATGATAGCTTAGCGCTTACAGTTCTAGAATACTGCATGTAAAGTGAAGCTACACCAGTTTTTAATGGTTCTAGTTTCCAATAATCTACTGTATCTATATTGTTTATATAACCATACATGTTCATTCCGTCAATGTCACTATAAAATTTTACATTATTTTTATTTTGTTCTGCTTTACTAATTGTGTCATTATCTTCACGTTCCATACAACTTATCATATCTGCAAAGCAAATACTTGTAGTCATAATAAGTACTAGTAAAAGTACAAATACCTTTAATTTTGTTTTCATTATTTAATCGCCTCCTATTTTTTAAATCATTAAAATAATAACATAATTAATAAAATATGTCAAAATTATTAAATATTATTAATATTTTTACTTTTTTCTAATAATTCTATATTATAGCTTGTAATATTTAACAACAGGCATCTCACCCTTATTTCCCAAGTTTCTCAAGAAACCCAACATGTATATAATTCTTATCCTCAATAAAGTATCCATCTGCTTCAAGCTCATTATCATGAAAAAGCATTTTTATTTTCTGAGGTTGAGAGAAATCTTTAGTTTCCCTAATCCATCATACACCCTACCCTTGAACTCTGACCACCTACCACTACTCCTAAGAATACGAGTATTACTTATTTCAGTTCATTTGCATGATAATTTGTTAGTATTTTACTATTTTAATCAAATATAGTTTATGATATAATAACTATTATTTAGCTATATAAACAAATATTACTACTATATAAATGATAGGGGTGCTCACAATGGATAACTATAAAAAAAGGATTATTTGCTTATTTGCTCTATGTTTAATGGTATTACATTTAATTGCTTGTGGAGAAATTAAAAAAAATACTATTGTGTCTAATAATAAATTAGAATCGCACACTGATAATAAAAATAATTACTGGGTTACTAAAATTATTGATTATGATATAAGAAATATAATCGATGCAAAAATTGTAAATAATAAATTGTGGTTTATTTTAGGATGGAAAAAGGGAATACATAGATTAAATTTAAATACCAAAGAAGTTAAATACTATGATAATGATGTGAAACTTAATGAAAATATTGGTTATTACAATGCTATATCACATTTTGATGATAATATATGGTTTTATCCAAAACATCTAATTTATAGTGATCCAAAAGTTTCTCAAGCAGTATTGAGATATGATATTTCCAAAAACAAATTCACAAAATACCTAGATGGAAAACCTGATATACATATAAATGCAACTATATATGATAATAATGATGTAGCATGGATTGGGACGCATAAAGGTTTATTTAAATTAGATTTACAAACCTCAGAAGTTGGTGTTATTAATAATGAATATATTAATGATATAGTAGGGACAAATACGGATGTATTTATTGGCACAAGTAATAATGGCATATTTAAAGTTAATAAAAAAACATATGAAAAATCTAATATACTAAAATCAAAATTTATATTAGGGCTGAAACTATACAATAACAATAATCATATTTTTGCAAATATTGGAAATGAAGATGAAACAGCTTTTTTTGCATGTTATAATATTCATAAAAATAGTTTTAAATATTATAACGAAAAAGATTTAATTGATGAAAATGTCCAATATATTCATATAGGTAAGGATAATATTGGCTTTATAACTACTAAATTGAACAATAAAATGCTATTTTATCAATTTAATTTTGAAACCGAAAAATTTGATAAACTAGAGACAAATTATGAATTGAATAATAATTTAATATTTGACGCAATTTTTCTAAATCAGTATTTCATTTTAGGTTTGGATAATGGGGTATTAATTTATAACAAATCATCGGAATCTTACGATATTATTTTAAAAAACATTAAAGCAGAAAAAATTGTTAACATAAATGATAGTAAATTAATTGTTTTATCTTCTGAAGGTATCTATAGTGTTTTGCTAAAATAAAAAAATACAAGACTTCTTTTATCACCTAAGAAGTCTTGTATACTTTTTACTCCTAAAAATGAACGTGCAAATGATGTTTATGAAGTTCAGGAGCTTTTTTATAAGGTCTTACTTTAGTATATTTATTATATAGCACGCTGTCTTCAAAGAATATAGAATCAACATTTGAATCACTTAAAAGAATTTTAATGAAATTCTCTGTTTTTTCTCGACTATAATTACTATAATCAACATTTGTACCTCCAAGGCTATCATCCTTTTTTAATGGCCTTATATCTATATCAATTCCTTTTTGATGCGATATATGACCACTTGTAGTACCACCTTCAGCACTCATTTCGCTTAACTGTATTAAAGTTGTAGACTGTTCTGACCATTCTTTACAAGCTGTTACTATAGACTCTGCTACCTCAGGAGTTAACCATTTTATATCATTATGATCTCCAAAACTTGTTATATACCCTATACCAAACTCTAACATTCTGACTAGACCTGCACTAGATCTTGTAGTACTTTCATAATATTCTTCTTGCAAAGTTTCTAATCTTTCATTAGAATCATAACTTTTCTTTAGTTCACGTAGTAAAGTACTATCCAATTTTCCAGTCTTAGAAATGCCCTTAATTTGCTGAAATGATTGTGCAGCCTTAATACATTTAGGCCCCCAACTACCATCAACTGTTCCTATTGCATATCCTATTCTTAATAAATATTTTTGAGCTTTTTCAATATCTGTTCCTTCTTCTTCATTTCCCCAGGTAAATGTTTTATACTTTTCATCTACACACTTTCCATCAACCATAATTACAAATTTGAGTCTATGATTACCAGCCTCATCAAAGTTAGCAACTAAACAAAGTGATTCTTTACCTATAGTGTCTTTTTCTAATTCAGTATATAATTTTTTATTATTCTTATCATACATAACTACGCTGTATTCTGGGCTTTTTTGTGTGCCTTTATTTTGAACTGTTACTTTTATTAGAACCCCTTTTCCTAAAGGAAAAGGATATCTTTCTGGATCATCTGGTTCAATACTATTTATTACTAAATCATAGTCCTCTGTAGTTCCCCCAGTTCCCCATGTATACGTTCTATATTCTCTGTAAACACTTTCACCATCAACTTCAATTGTAAATTTAATCTTATGACTTCCTTTATTATAGTATTTTATAGCTAGATGCGCTGCATTCCTATTTCCGCTATCTAATTCACCTTCTCTATCATGATCAACTTCATCACCATTTTCATCATACGCTACTACTTTATATTTCGGACTTTCACTTTCTCCGTTATTTCTAACTTTTATATTAAATTCTATATACTCACCAATATCAAAAGGTTCTGATTGCTCCACTGTAATATCTTCAATTACTAAATCATAATTTTCAGTAGTAGTATCATCATATCGTTTACATTTAACTTCATAACTTCCACTTGGTCCAGCATAGTGAATTACTTTCATATAATATTTTTTTCCTTTTGCTACAGGTAAATTAACTAAATCATATTTCCCTGCCCCTTTGCTTGATGAACCTAATTTATTGTAATCCTCATTATATACTTCTAAATCAATATCTAGATCACTTTCATCAGGTTTTATATAAAAATTTGCATTTCCTGACTTGACAAATTGTATTTCATACCATTGACTTAATCCTGGACTTATTGTAGCTCTTGCTGATACATTATCTGTTAACGGTCTCATTAAACCACTCCTTTAAAATTATTCTTAAATTAATTATTTGGTACCTAAAAACAAAAGGATAATAAAACTCATTTCATATGCTTTATATCAATCATCTTTATCCTCCTCTCTTTTTGCCTTTCACTTATATAAGTCGATAACAAAGTGATTTAACAACCAAAAAATTTATTTATTACATAATTGTAATAAATATTACATTAATTGCCTATTGTGCTAAGTAAAACTTAATCAATATCACAGCTTGAACATTTAATATCTGATTAGGGCTACGTTGTTTAGTGCAGTAGTTAAATTCAAAGCTTCTTCTGCTGTCCTTAACTAAGCTTGTACAAAGTTCTTTTATCCATAAAGCACCTTTTGGCTATATTATTGATAGCATGTCCGAATCTTTGACAGCTTGGTCTATTTCATGTACTGTTACTCCTATAATCATCACATGTTATCTAAAAATTTACTTCTTGTTTTATAACATACTCCATTGTTATAAAATTTGCAGTTTTGGTAAGTGCTATCTATAGTAATTACTTCATTTCTTTTTCTATCTCAGTTTTCTTAGTGCTTTCCAAGTAAGCATGATAAGCAACTCTTGTAATGGTTTCTTTTGCTTTTGGTATTGCTTCTGGATTGACTATAACTACTTTTATATCTTTTTTCTTTCTAGGCATGATACCACCTCCAGATATGATTCATTCATTATATGCAGGTTGCTTGTACATGGTTCTTTCACCGATTACAGATTCTTCACTACTATATGAATTATGTAAATTAAAGAATGTATTTTATGATTAATTGAATAATAGATATTTCCACTATTCCACCTACAAAGATGGTTGATATTCTGATTATGGGATGATGAGGTTTGGGAGGTTTTGAGATTTGTGCAGTTTGTGGGAGTAAAAAAATAATAACCCTTTCGAGTTATTATTTAATCCAAAAGAAAAGCAAGATAAAATTTATCATATTATTTTACCTTGCTTCTATTTCACATTTATGAAGTTTTTCATTTTAAATCATATTAAAAAGTCCTTATATAAAGTCCGTGCTCACATGCAAGAGCAATCATAGCATCAACACATAGTGGATATACTTCATCTTTTTTATATTCTAAAAATCTTTTTAAAACCATTCCGATACCTCCTTTCTAATTTGTTTTGGAAAATTATGTATACATTCTTTATTCTATATCTCTATGGTAGTTCCCTCTAATATCGTTGTATTATTTATATAATACAAATTATAATAACCACATTACCTATTACAACATACTCTATGTAATCCACTCTTAAATCCCCCTACTTCATGAGTCAAATGAAAAAACTGCAACCTATTGGTTACAGTTTATTTTAAAAGAATAGTATATACAAATTTGATATTTTGACCCATTCGCTAGCTATCTCTCGAATGGCGGCACTATTTGAGCTATTACATAAAATTTGCAGATCCAAGGTACTTCAATTTCTGGATATTTCATAAATTTCGATAATTTCATAATATACCTCCTTTCCTAATATATTTTTAATTGGTTGCAGACTCTACAAACATTGAAAACACCGTTTTAAAAAGGATTTTAAGTTAATACTCTCACAAAATCTCAAGGAAACATTGTTTTTTAGATATTTAGTCTATTATGATAAGTTTAAAAAATGACCATATGCTAGTAAATCTTCTAACAAAATGATCATTTTTTAGTTCTGTGACAGTCCCCTTTTTATTTTATTGGATTGGCACATATTGAGTAAGCTAATTTATTGATAAGGGTTATAGTATTTTGGAAATTATGAATAGCTCAAAAAATTAAGCAATTCCATAATTTCCATTAACGGTTGTAGAACTCAACCATTAAAATACTGTATTTAAATTGTTTTCAAAAGATTTTCCCCATAAAGTATAGTTTTTAATTAATACCTATCACAGCATAATAACAAACTACACTAAATCCCATGAAAACATTGTATTAATAAATTCACTTAAGTAAATTTATTTGCAATTTTAAAATTTCAATCTAAACTAAAGCCCATTTACATGTATTATTAGAGAATGTTTTGTTTTGGGTTATTTATAACTAAAAAATGAATTTATTAACTTATCTATATAACATTTTACCACTATGCTTTTACCCCGTTATGTCACTAAAACATTTTATTTTCAAAAAATATATTTATGACAATAAAAAAGAACTAACTATTTATTTTTAGGTAATCTTAATTATTGTTTAAATGGTAACAGAGTTTGATGTAAAAAAATAATAACTCTATCGAGTTATTATCATTGAACAGTAACGCTTCATACTATTCTGTTTTTACTCCATGATTATAAATAATGGATATGAGTTGGTTGACATGGAATAAGTAATTGTAGTGGATGACTTAGTTTTTCTGCTTTACTTTCATAATTTAAAAATCTTTTCAATAACATGTTGTAATCTCCTTTTTAACATAAATTTAGGTTGATAAAGGCAACCTATAGCCTTTGTAATTTACATAATTTACCATATATATATTATTCTATATTTATTTTGTAAAAACCTTTATGAATTTATATATTTATTTCAGTTTTTGTAATTTAATTCTATTAAATCAAATTGTTTATTTCTATTTTCGCTTTCAACATAATCCAAATTATAATAAATCCTATCGCTTCATGATTAATAATCATATACACTTTGCAATTTTTAGGAGGTTAAGGTTTGTGGAGTTTTGTTGGGAAAATGAAAACTGCAACCGATTGGCTACAGTTTCCTTAAAAAAGAATAGTACTCATAAATCTGATATTTTGCACCATTTACAAGTTGTTTTATCTTGTTTTCTATGTAATTAATAAATTATTTTAACTAATATTGTACTTCTTTCTTAATAGTTTTATATAATCAAATAGTTGATTCTACCTACCATATCTATAAATAAGGTTTGTAAGAGGAAAATGTCACTGATAATTTAATTGCTAATTTAATAAATATATAATATGTAAAATTTAATCTAGAAGGTGTTTGTATGAATATTGCTATATACTCAAGGAAATCCGTTGATACTGGTAAGGGTGAAAGTATTAAAAGTCAAATAAATCTGTGTAAGGACTATTTTAGTAAAAGCAATAATGATTGTAATTTTACTATTTTTGAGGATGAAGGGTTTACTGGTAGTAATATTAATAGACCTGCATTTCAAAATATGATGGAATCAATTAAGCTACATCACTTTGATATTGTGGCTGTTTATAAGATAGACCGTATTGCTAGGAATATAGTTGATTTTGTAAATATATATGATGAACTTGAAAATATGGGTGTACAGCTTGTAAGTGTGACTGAAGGTTTTGACCCTCGTACTGCGGTGGGTAAAATGATGATGCTTTTGCTTGCTTCTTTTGCTGAGATGGAGCGTATGAACATTGCACAGCGTGTCAAGGACAATATGCGAGAGCTTGCTAAGATTGGTCGCTGGAGTGGTGGGACTGCTCCTACTGGTTATACTACTCACAAGGTTATGGAGATGGGTAAAAAGGTCACTTATCTAAAGCTAGATACTGATAAGGGCAAGGATATAAGAAAAATGTTTGAAATGTACAGCTTGGGCTATTCTACGTTCAAGATTAGCAAATACTTTGATGAGAAAGGGTTATATTACCCTCCTAAGACTATTCAAAATATTTTAGGTAATCCAGTATATTTAAAAGCTAATAAGTCTTCTATTAAGTATATGGAGACTAAGGGATATATTGTTTATGGTGAGCCTACTGGTAAAGGCTTCTTACCTTATAATAGAAGGCCTAAGAAAAAAGGTAAAAAGATTGTTGGTAAGGATAAGTTTGTAGCTGTGTCTGCTCATGAACCTGTTGTTGATATTGATTTATGGATAAAGGTTCAGAAAAAAGTTGATGAAAATGCTACTCAACCACATCCTAGAGTTAGTCAGTTTTCTTTTTTGGCTGGACTTGTTAGGTGTAATAAATGTGGTAAGAAAATGACTGTTAGTCCTGGAAGAACTAGAAAGAATGGATCTAGGGTATTTTATTTTAGATGTTATAACAAAGATTGTGATGCTAAGTTTCTAAGGATTGATGTTGCTGAAAGTTGTATTATTGAGGAGATTAAGAGATACATAAATAAGGATCATTTAGTACAAGAGATAACTAGTAAAAATAAGAACATGAACTTAGAGAAAGATATCAAGGCTATCAAGAGAAAGATTAAGGAAAATGATAAGGCTATTGATAATCTAGTTGATAAGCTTGCTATTTTATCTAATGAAGCTTCTAAGGCTATCACTAGAAAGATTGAGCAACTTACTAAGAACAATCAAGCTTTGAAGGAAAGTCTTTTAATCAATGAGAGAAGTAATTTAGTATCCAAGATGAAGAATGATAATATTGATGCTCTGCACTCTCAGATTGTTAAGTTTGTTAACTCGGAAGATATGGATATAAGGAAGATTATTGTTAAAACTATTATTAAAACTATTGATTGGGATTCAGATAATGGTACTATAAGTGTTGAGTTGCTTGGGTAATTAAAACAATAATGATTATTGAATAAAATGAAATAGGGGTTGTCTAGTTGAGACTCCCCTATTTTAATTTTTATACCAAACAATATTTTAGTTATATTAAAAATATACTATAGTAGCTAGTAGTTTTACTATCTGTTCCAATGTTTATATAATAATATCCTGAAGTATCAATATTAATACTTCTATAAACTAATGATAAATATTTACTATCTTTTACATTTCTATTCCAATATATTTCATGGTCAAATGAATCTCTTATGACGGATGATCCGCTGTTGTTTTCTTCAGTTAGTTTATTTTTTGATAAACATATTGATATAGCAGAATTATACTCATCTGCTGTAAACAGTACAATAATTTCTTGATTCTTGTATATGAATTTGGGTTCATTAGTTGTTATAAATGATGCCAGACCTCCCCAAGTATATGTAGTTGTAACTTTTAGACATGAATAACCAACATTTACAGTAGGTTTATAGTTAGCGCCACCACTATATACTCCTTGTACCCATGAATTTGAACCAAAACTACTATTAGCATGATATAAAAATTTATCTTTTATTGTTTGAACTGTCCCTGCTACTCCAAAAATACTAGTTCCATTTTTTATGTTACTTGGTTTTAGGTTATTATCTCCTAGTATAGTTATATCACCACTATAATACCCTGCTGGTTTTATGACCTGATTTATACCTGGAGTTATTGTTACACTTGAACCTCTATCAACTATTGTGCCTTTACGTTTTGCTCCACCTTGATAGAATGTTTTGCCACTTATGACATCTGTTACACTAGCATTTGCATCATTGGATATACTACTTATTTTAGAAGCCAATGTATCAAATGTAGCATCACCACTGACCTCTTGTCCCATGCCAGTAATAGATGTAGCTATTTTATTTTTTCCATCACTGGCTAATTGAAAAGCCGAATTTGCTTTATCCATAACAGTTTTTACTGCTTTTGAACTTGCTGCTGTTTCACTATTATCATATGATACACTGTCACTTATAGGTCGGGTATTTTCTTCTATATTTTTTAGTTTTTCATGAGCATCTTCTATACCTATCTCTATACGATTTAGATCTTGTTCTGATACAATATCATTTCTGTTCCAATTTGTTTTACTTTTGTAAGTCACTTTCTATTTCCCCTCTCATTGTATGATTAATTTGCCTTTCATATATATATGTCGATGAGAAAGTAATTTAACAACCATAAAATATAAAAAAATATATAAATTATATTTTTTTATAAATTTTACAATGCATACAAAAGAGATTGAAGGGATAGAAACGTTGAATTACTGGGATAATCTCGTGATGGTGTTTATGATGGGCTGTACATCCAGCCCAACCACCACCAATTACAACAATTTTACTCAAGATTAACCCTCCTTTTGATATTTTCTCTAACACTAATTTGTGTTTTGCATGTTTTGACTATACTACCATCTTCTAACCGTTTTGAACAAGCTCCACATATGCCTTCTCCACAGCATATTTCGTGGTTATTTGTTGCTGAAAGTAAAGGGTTAACTTTTAATTCGTCTACAATATCTATTAGTGTTTTTTGCATATAATCTGAACCACCTAGAAATAGAAAATCAATTTTATTTTGTGTTAAAACATGTGAAAATAGTTGTTTTCCTGTTATGCTCATTATATTTTCTTCTATTATATTTAAATTATAATCCCCTATTAATTCCTTAATAAATGGCTCTTTGACATTTCCACTATCTATTAATACTGTTACATTGTTTTCTTTTTTTAATAAATATTTTATCAATAAAACGCTAGGTGCTTGTGCTATACCTCTGCATACTATAAAACAGTTATTATTTCTGAGGACTTTTATATTTTTTAATCCTAATAATCCGTTAAGGTATGGACCACGAAGGAGTAATTTGTTGTCTGCAAGATATAATTGCTTGGTTTTTGATCCTACTATTTGATATGCAATGTATATATATCCTGATGTATCGTCAACATCTAATACTGACATTGGCAAATCAAAATAATGCTCACAGTCTATGTTTCTAATAAAAACATAGGCACCTGGATGTTTTAGATATCTAGCTAATGTTTTTGAAACTTTTATTTTTAGTTGATAGCAACCATTGTGTATTAGCTTTTTTTCTACTATATCTGCTAGTACAGATTCTCTTGGTGTTTTTTTCTTATTGCCATTCCATACATAGTTTTGATATATACATGATCCGCACCAGTTGCAGTCGCAAAAACCTTTACCTTGAAGCATGGAGCAAGTAATACAATTATCAGTTTCTGCTAAAAAACAAGGACAATATTCTCCTCCCGCATCTATACATTTAAAAATTTTTTTCACGTAATTCCCCCTTTTTTTTGAGGTAAAATACATATCTAATATTAGAATATTTTTATATCTTGATTTTGTTACTTAAAACTACTCTGTTATATACATTACATAAATAAAAGAACAAACTCATGATTGAGGTTGCTCTTTTTATATCAACATTTTACTTTAGAGTTATTTCTACTACTGTATCAATTTCATTTGGTAAATCTGCACTAGCAAAATCGATAAATGCATCTTTAGGGAAATCTAAGGTAGTCCAGTAATCAGATAGCTTAATTTCAGACCTGTCTGACACTAATCTTACTTTTGATATTTTACCTTTTAAGTTTCTAAAATTAACAGGGCCTATACCTCTATCGTATATATGAGCGTAGATTTTGTTTTTACTTGCTGTGTAACGTCCCCATTCTGGTTTATCTAGCTGTGATTTACCACAGTTATATATACTATCACTGTTATTTGACATCCATGCTCCTACTTCTTCTAGTATTTGTATAGACTTTTTAGGTATGTTTCCTTTTGCATCAGGACCAATATTCAATAGTAGATTACCGTTTTTACTTACACATTCTACCAGTGTCCTTATAATTGTTTTGGTAGATTTATAATTATTATCATCACTTTTATATCCCCAGTTGTCATTGAGTGTTATACAGGCTTCCCAAGGTAAAGGCTTTCCTTGAGCATTTATAATACCCTCAGGTGGGATGATTTGCTCAGGAGAACCAAAATCTCCAGTATATATTGGAGGATCATTAATTTCTATATTTGCTTTTTCATCTAATCTATTATTTATAATTATACCAGGCTGTAACATTCTAACCATGTTTACTAGCTTAGTAGCTTGCCATTTTTCACCTGCCATATCATCATAAGAGAAATCAAACCAAATTATATCTATTTTGCCGTAGTCAGTTAAAAGTTCTTTTACTTGACCATGTAAATACTCTAAGTAGTTACTGAAATTGTGCTTTTTATTTTTGTAATTAATATTATCTCGCATAGGGTGTATTCTATCTCCATATGCAGGATAATCTTCATGATACCAATCTATTAGTGAGTAATAGAAACCTATTTTTAGTCCTTCTGCTCTAAAGGCTTCTACATATTCTTTGATTAAGTCCCTTTTAGCAGGTGTATTAGTAGTCTTATACTCAGTCAGTTTGCTATCAAACAAGCAGAATCCATCATGATGTTTTGTAGTCATGATAACATATTTCATGCCTGCTTTTTTTGCTAACTTAGCCCATTTTTTTGGATTGTAGGATGTTGGATTAAATTCATCAAAATATTGCTGATATTCTTCGTTACTTATTCTTTCCATACTTCTTATCCATTCACCTCTAGCAGGTATAGCATATAGTCCCCAGTGAATGAACATACCGAACCTTGCGTTTGTGAACCATGCTGTATGTTTAAAACGTTTCTCATAGTTTTTGTTCATATTATCCCCCTTTTTATGCTATGAGTACTATCAATTAATTGATTAATTTTATAGCTTGGAAAAATAATGCATTTTTCGCTAGTAAATTTAGTAACTATATCTTTCATATTATTTTCATAGATTATAAGTCTATATTCATTTTTAGATAATGGATATTCTTCTTTGAGTTTGTTAACATCTTCTATATTAGAAAAATAATAAACGTATATTTCGTAATCATTATAATGTATGTATAAATCCATTTTAAAAGGTTTTACTAGTTTATCTTCGTAAAATTTACCATTAAAGCAAGCGGTTCTTATTTTTTTAATATCAAGATCTAGATTCATTATGTGTTCTATTAGCGAAGGTAAGTTATTAGAATCACCACTATAAGAATATAGAAATGGGGTGATTAGTCTAACGCATTTTTCATGACTATACCCTCTTATCTTGATATTCTTTTCAAGTATAAAATTTTCAATGCTTTTCATAACTTCACTCCTTTTTATGATATAGTTTTTTTATGTATTCATTGTTGTATTCTATATACGTACCTAATTTCCTTTTAATACTTCTTAAATATTTACACAACAAAATAACCTTATCTATTTCACCGATAAGGTTATTTAATATTAATCAAAAATGTTGTAAATAAAATCTATTAGTTTATCTTTAGCCGATTTTTTAGCTATTGCTCTATATGGGTATAAATTTGCCAAGCAGATTAACTCACCTTTAAGAAATACCTTGGCGGTTCCTATTTTTGTTTTTTTGGTTAATGGAGCTTTTACACTATTTGGTATATCGAAAATTAATTTTATGTCATTTTGCTCTTCTTCAGTTAATGGTAATATGATATCAGCACTATTAACTACAGAAGTATAGTCTTGTTTTCCACCTTGCACTGTTATATTTTTAATGAATTGATTTTTTTGTAATATTACATTTGGAGAGTATTTTTCAAATCCATAACTCATTAAATTATAGCAGTCGTTAAACCAATTACCATCATTTAATACTACTGAAATTAATTGCATACCATTCCTTGTTGCTGTTGAAACTAAGCATCTACCTGCGGTTTTAGTATATCCTGTTTTTCCTCCATCGCCTCCATCAAATTGCCAGAGAGTTTTGTTTTTATTATAAAAATATCTTTTTATACTGCCATTAGAAACATATAATCTAGTTTTAGATATTTTCTTAAATTCTTCATTATTCATAGCTGCTCTGGTTATCAATGCTAAATCATAAGCTGTAGTATAGTGACTATCATGGTGCAATCCATGAGGATTTGTGAAGTTTGTATTTTTTGCTCCTAATTCTTTGGCTTTATAATTCATGAGGGCTACAAAACCATCTATTGATTTACCTATATGGTAAGCTATTGCAGTTGCTGCATCATTGCCTGATCTGAGCATCAATCCATATATTAAATCAATTAATGGTATTTTTTCATTGTGCTTTAGGTATATACTTGAGCCTTCTACACCAATGCTTTTTGGATGAATATTTACCATTTCATTTAAGTGACCGTATTCTAATGCCACTAATGCAGTCATTATTTTAGTTGTGCTAGCCATAGGTAATTTTTTATTACTGTTTTGAGCATATAGCACTCTACCTGTATATCTTTCCATTAATATACTGCTTTGACTAGACACATTTACATTATTTGATTTTGCTGTTGATATAGTGATGGTTAATATTGATATTATAATCAATAAACTTATAATTTTTTTAGTTTTCAATTTTTTCACCTCTTGCTTTCTTCGTGCAAAAATATTTTTTGTTATATTTTTGTTTAAATACTGACAAAAATATGTTAAGACATATAATTATTGTATTTTTACGTAAAAGAAGATGTCTGCTAAGACATCCCTCAATAAATTTGTTATCTAATCTCGATCATAATCATCATAATCACGTTCTCGCTCATGGTGTCGGTCGTGGTCATGCTCACGGTCATGTTCATCAACTTTGTATTTTTCTTTTTTTACTACTGTTTTTGTTTTCTTTGTAGTTATTTTGTTGTGTAAATGTTCAGCTATAAATGGTATTAGGTCTAGGAAATTATTTACTACGTTTGAGCCGTTGTCAACTGGTAGAAGCTTCATCTGACCATGACCTACAACTATAAAAGCTGATGGTCTAACTGATACACCTGCACCTGAACCCCCACCAAAAGGATATCCTTTTGCTTGTTCATTTTTACTGTCTGTATCAATACTTTCTTGTCTATGTTTCTTTTTTCCATATTCAGCTCCACCTGAAGCAAAGCCTAATGATACTTGAGATATTGGTATTATGACTGTACCGTCTTTTGTCTCAACCGGATCACCAACTATTGTATTGACATCAACCATTTGTTTTAAATTTTCCATGGTAGTAGTCATAAGAGCTTCTATTGGATGATTTGACATATGATTACCTCCTCATATTTACGTTACTTCGATTTTATTTATTTTTAGTTCTTTATTTTTATTTATTTTCATCAATAGTTTTATTCCCGTAATAATAATATAAGCCAATCTAAAAAGAATTATACAGTTAAATTCAATATCTTTCTTTTGATGCTCAAAGTCTGCTCTCATATCTATATCATATTTGTCAAAATCAACTACATTTAAAACGATACCTAAAATAGTATATACTATAAGGTTCATAAAACCATTGAATATAGCTGTAAGAGCCGGATCTCTAAATCCTACATTAGTATAGATAACTAGCTTTTTTAATTTGAATGGTGCTAATAGATTTGGTAGTAATGCTTTAATTGCTTTATACATGTGTATATAATCTTTGAAAGATTTCTTTTCTTCTACTTTTTTGTTATTTAAAAACTTGTCTACATCTTTATTTAATTTGATGAGATGAAGTATCCTAATTTGCAAATTGTTATCATTTATAAATATAATTTCAATTAAAGGTAGAAATAAAAGAGTTACTTTAACCTTACCTTTAAAACTCCTAATCCTTTTTAGATCTATTTTTATGTATATAGGCATTAATACAAATAATAAAATTATTAAAATTATTATGAATAATATTTTCATATAAATTCACCTTTCAAGTTATTATCCTGAATTATTCATGGGAACTTTGATAAATATGCTGTAGTTTTCTAAATTACAGTATTTCAGTGATTTTGAAAGCGTACTGGGCGGTACTGTAAAAAAGTGATGGATATATTGTAATTAGAAGGATGCAATATAGTTATTATTTTTCTGTGAATAATTTAGGGTTTATTTATATTTTTACCATATTCACCAAAAAAGACACATGATTTATTTTATTCATGTGTCTCTTCTTCTATATTTTTTTCTAATATATTTAATTTAGGCAATTCTGAAATATTTTTTATCCCGAAGTACCTTAAAAAATCATCTGTTGTTCCAAATATTCTTGGTCTACCGGGCTTATCAAGCTTACCAACCTCTGAGATAAGATTTTGTTCTATCAAATACCTAATTGCTCTATCACATCTAACACCTCTTATTGCTTCTATTTCAGCTTTTGTTATAGGTTGTTTATAAGCAACTATAGATAGTGTTTCAAGTGCTGTATTTGTTAACCCTTTACTGTTTTTAGGTGAACAAAGTTTGCTAATCCATGGATAATACTGTGGTCTTGTGCAAATTTGATAAGATTTATTGGTTTGCACTATTTGCAGTCCTCTTTTATCTTTATCTAATTCTTCCATCATCTCTTGTAGTAATAAGCTAGCTTTCTTTTTATCTATATTCAATACATCAGCTATATCTTTAATTGATAAAGGATCACCCCAAGCGAAAAGTAATGATTCTATTATTGATTTAATTTCTTTGATTTCCATATAATCCTCCAAATATTATCTTATTAATTATTGCGTAGTTTAATATTTATTTGTTTAAAACTGTTTTCTTGCTTGACTGATATTTTTTCTAATTTTATTAACTCGAGTAAAGCTAGAAAAGTAACTACTATTTCAAATCTATTTGTTGTTTCTTTAAAAATGTCTTCAAAGCTTATATTTTTTACAATATAAAGAGTAGCAAGTATATTATCCATGCTCTCTTCTATAGTTATTGAATCTCTATTTATATTGGTAAAAGTAGGCTCAGAAATAGTTTGTCTATTTTTTTTCATCAATTTATGTAAGGCGTTAACTAAAGTGTTTAACTCTATTCCATCTATTGATAATTGAACAGCATCATCTATCAATTCTGCTATATCTTCTCTTGGCTTTGAATAAATCATGCTTTGGATAACTTCTCTATCTTTTAGCTCTATAGCTGCAGCTTTAAATCTTCTGTACTCTATAAGCTTTTCAATAAGTTCCTGTCTAGGATCTATTTCATCTTCGTCAAATAGTTTTTCTTTTTTCTCTATAGGAAGAAGCATTTTAGATTTAATTTCTAGTAGTGTTGCTGCCATAACTAAGAATTCACTTGTTATTTCTAAATCTAGTTCTTCCATTTTTTTTAGATACTCAATGTACTGGTCTGTAATTTCTGCTATTGAAATATCATAAATATCTACTTCTGATTTGTCTATTAAATGCAATAGCAAATCTAAAGGACCTTCAAAAGAATCCAATATTACTTTATACTCCATGTTGTATCTCCTTACTAAAATAGTTACTATATATATTTTATAACCTTTTGATAAAAAACTCAAATATAAAAATATAAGATTTATTTCTATAGGTAATTAGTATTATGTTATCAATTAAAACAAGCATATCAAAGTGATATGCTTGTCTGACCATAGACAAAAGCCCAATTTCTGCGTTGTTGTTAAAATTTCCGTTGCTCACTTACCTCTAAGTAAGCTCTGCTACTCAATTTTAACACGCCTTGAAATTGAACTTTTACTAAAGTTTGCTATCTTGATGACTTTGTCATCAATCTAAACAAGCATATCAAAGTGATATGCTTGTTTTGTAATACAATCTTTTTATAAAAAGTTATTTTTTATCTATGTCTCTAGTTATAAGACTAAATACTTTTTCAAACATGTCTAGTATATTTGCCTTTTTTATATCTTTTTGTATAATTAAATCTACCCGTCCTACTACTTTATTGTTCATAGTTATAATTAATTCTCCAACTTTATCACCTTTTTTTAAAGGACATTGGAGACTATCAGGTAATATAAGTTTCTTTTCTATTTTGCCTTTATTTCCTTTAGTTACTAATGCATAGAGATCGTCTGATGCATATACATTTATTTTCTCTTCTTTTCCTTTTGTTATATTAATTGAGTCTATTTTATTATTTTTATCGCATATTTTAACTGAATCATAGGTTGCGAAACCATAGTCTAACAATTTCTTAGATTCTGAAAATCTAATATTAGAACTACTACAACCAAGTACTACACTTATTAATGATAATTCTCCTCTTGTAGCACAAGCTGACAAACAAT
The DNA here is from genome assembly GCA_029227815.1 of Clostridiaceae bacterium M8S5. Taxonomy (GTDB): domain Bacteria; phylum Bacillota; class Clostridia; order Tissierellales; family MCWD3; genus Abyssisolibacter. Next base: position 2,057,181 of record CP118523.1, read on the forward strand.
GACCAGATTTACTAGTGTAGCCTGTTTTTAAACCACTTGCACCTTTATAAAATCTAATTAGTCTATTTGTATTAACCAAACCTTGATCAATATCATGTTTTTTGCCGACTTTTATTGTAGTCATCCAAATATTTGTCCATTTTGTAATTTGCTTGTGTTTTAAAAGCTCTTTGCTCATTAGGCTTATATCATAAGCTGATGTATAATGATCATCTCGATCAAAACCTGTTACATTAGAAAAGTGAGTATTTTTCATGCCGAGTGCTTTAGCTTTAGCATTCATTTTCTTTAAGAAAAGTTCTTCTGATCCTGCTATATGTTCTGCTAATGCAACTGATGCATCATTTCCAGATCTTATCGCTACTGCTTTTAATATATTGTCTACTGTATTAACCTCACCGGCTTCCAAATATACTTGACTACCACCCATACTTGCTGCGTATTCGCTTACTGTTATGCTATCTGTTAGTTTTATTGCATTGCTATCAAGAGCTTCCATAGCTAAAAGCAATACCATTATTTTAGTTATGCTAGCAGGAGGAAGCTTGTCATGAACATTATGTTCATATAGAACTTTACCAGATTTTGCATCAATCAAAATAGATGATTTTGCGTTAATTTTAAATGGAGGTGATGCATAAGCAAAATTTGTTGAAGCTAACATGATAGCAAATATTAAAATAACGCTACATAATATTTTTATTCTCGATTTCATATTATCCCTCCTCATTTTATATTTTTATGTTGTCCATCAGATATTTAACTTACACGAGGGAAAATAAGGAAGAAATATAATTAAGTGTTATATTAATAACTTATTCAACTATACAATCCAATCAATATATTTCACATCAACGTATTATAATTAATATATTATATAATAAAAACAATTAATTAGGAGTGTATTAGCTATGTATAAATGTTCAAATTATCTAAAAATAATTGAACGCGAGAATGACTATGCTTTATTTAATTCTCTCTTTGGTGGACTACTTATAGTTAATAATAATGTTATAGATTTGCTTAAAAAATTTAAGAAGCCCTGTTCATTAGAAGACATATTAGAATATAAAGACAAAAAAAAAACAGATAGAGTTATTAAGATTTTAAAAGACAGATATTTTATAGTTAAAGATTATGTGGACGAATATAAAATAGTTCAAAAGGAAAAAAAACGAAGGTTAGGCTGTCTAAATAAAGGGGAATTTATTGACTCTATACAACTAATTGTAAGTAATACTTGTAATTTTAACTGTGAATACTGCTTTATGAAATCTATATATAGTTCTAAGGAGAGATTTAAACTTCAAAAATCAAAAGACAATCAATTAATGAGTTTTGAAATAGCTAGTAAATCTATAGATACTCTTATTAATCTAGCTAAAAATAATAATATAATGTATATAACCGTAGAATTTTTTGGTGGAGAACCTTTATGTAATTTTCCTTTAATGCAGCAAATATTTGATACTTATAAAAATGGTTTAAGCAAAGGTGTATGTATTTTATACTCTATGGTAACTAATGGTTCTTTAATAGACGATAAGATAGCAAAAACACTAGCAAAAAATGGTGTGCATGTTGCTTTAAGCTTTGATTCTCCTTCTATTGATAAAAGAACAGGCCAAGCAGAAGCTTTTAATAAAATGATACAATCTAAAGTAGATTTATTAAACAAATATGGTGCTACTATAATTATAAATTCAGCATTAACAAAACAAAATATAGATGCTTTTGATGTTAATCTGTTGTTTGATTTTTTAAATAAGAATAATATTAAAAAGCTTGTGGTAACTCACGAACTAGACATCAATTATTATGAAGATAAAAAGAATATAGATAAGTTAGTTAATAAAACTATTGAAATCTTAGATTATGCTAGAAAATACGATATAAATGTAAATAGTACATGGGCAGATATATTTAATCAAATTAATAGGGATGCTCCAATTAATTTGATACGCGGTAGTAAAGCTTGTGCTGGATGCAGTAGTAAACTTAGCATTGAACCCAATGGAGAAACCTTTGCATGTAAAAGTACCTCTGCACACTTTGGTAATATAAAATGTATTGATAGTATACTTGCATCACATAATTATAAATCATCTGTAAGTAGAGGATATGATAATTGCGCTAAATGTAGAGGTTGTATGCTTGAAGGATTTTGTTCTGGACTATGCATAGGTTCAATAGAAAAAAAATACAATACTATATTTGCTATAGAAGAAAAGGCTTGTAGGATTTTCAAAGACATAACTATCAATTTTATAAAAAATATTAAAGTAAATACTGATTATTGTTATCTAACCGAATGAACATTTTAATATAGTGCATATATATTCATATATAATAGTATAGAAAGGATGTGTTTGTGTTGCAAAAAGCATGTGATAAATACAATTATTCTAGAAATGTTACAATATTGCCAGCGATGCAGTCCGTAACATGGAAAAATAATATGCTTATTTTAGATTATAAATTTGAGATAACAAATCTTGACCTCAGGGAAATCCCATGTAGTCAAATTATTATTGAAAGCAATATGCCTGTAGGCTTTAGTGTTGAAGATATTGAAATCACAAATGTTTCCAACGTTAGATATAGACTTTTGAATAATAATTCTTTAGTAGCATTAGGTGAATTGAATTCTATTAATTGTAATTGTACTATACCTGTAGATCTGAAAATATGTTTATCGACTAAATCAACTGCTGATATTGATTTTATATCTGACCTCACAGCTAGTGTCCAAATAGATAAATTAATAGCTAATTCAATATTATTAAATACAAGTTATGAAAATATTCGTGAAGCTAGGCAAATAGCTACTACTACATTAGCTCTTAATACTGGTAATGAGCTTACAAGAAATGTAGGATTACTTTAATAGTATCTTACCAAATTATATATCTAGTAATTGTTGTGAAATAGATAAAATATAAGTTAACGGAAAATTAATTCTCCCTTAACTTATATTTTTTATATATTAAAGAATAACTCAATATTACATCATCTCTAGTATTTTTTTAGTCAATTTTATAAATTTAGGTTTTGTCCTATTTGCAACTTCTATAACTTCTTCATGGCTTATGGATTGAATTTCTTCTGCTATAGCCATATCCGTAATACATGATATACCTAAAACTTTCATACCAGAATGATTAGCAACTATTACTTCTGGCACTGTTGACATACCTATTACATCTCCACCAATTGTTCTAAGCATTCCTAGCTCAGCTCTAGAGAAATAGTATGGGCCACTGATAGCGGCGTATACACCTTTTTTTACTTCGATACCTATATCATTGGCTACTTTAGTAGCTATGTCTATAAGAGTTTTGTCATAAGCATGAGACATATCTGGAAAACGAGGACCTAATTCTTTATAGTTTTTTCCTATCAATGGATTGTCACCCATGAAGTTTATATGGTCTTCTATAAGCATTAATGCCCCTGCGTATAAATCTTTGTTCATACCACCACAAGCATTTGTGATAATAATACTGTCGATACCAAGTTCTTTCATAACTCTTACAGGAAATACAACTTCCTCCATAGAGTAGCCTTCGTAATAGTGAAAACGTCCTTGCATTGCTGCAACTTTTTTATTTTCGAGTGTTCCAAACACAAAATTACCAGCATGACCTTCTATCGTAGATACTGGAAAATTTGGTATCTCATCATACTTTATAATTACTTTATCAGTTATTTCATTTGCTAAATCACCTAATCCAGAACCCAGAATTAAGCCGATTTCAGGTTTGATATCTATTTTTGATTTAATATACTCTGATGCTTCTTTTATTTTTGATAACATATATTTACCTCCTAGATATTCTTTAGTATTTCTTTAGCAAATGCTATAAATCTGCTCTTTACTCTCTGTGTTGTTTCTATAACTTCTTCATGATTTAGTGGCTGATCAAGTATACCAGCAGCCATATTTGTGATACATGATATGCCTATAACCTTCATATCAGAATGTACTGCTGCTATTACTTCTGGTACTGTTGACATACCTACTGCATCTGCTCCGAGTATTCTAGCCATTCTTATTTCAGCAGGTGTTTCATAAGTCGGTCCTGTAAAGAACATGTATACACCTTCCTGTAAATCAAGGCTAATGTTCTTTGCTGACTTTCTAGCTATAGCTATTAGTTCAGGATTATAAGCATGGGACATATCTGGGAACCTTGGGCCAAATTCCTCCATGTTTTTACCCATTAATGGATTATCAAATCCGAAATTTATATGGTCAGTTATTAGCATTAAATCTCCTGGTTTGAACTCTTTGTTCACTCCACCAGCAGCATTTGTTATCATCAATTTATCTACGCCTAATAGTTTCATTACTCTTACTGGCATAGTCACATCTGTCATTTTGTAACCTTCATAATAATGAAAACGTCCTTGCATAGCGATTACTTTTTTACCTTCCAATTCACCAAGCACAAGTTGTCCTTTGTGTCCATGGACTGTTGACTTTGGAAACTCTGGAATATCATCGTAGCCTATTTCTATTTTGTTTTTTATTTCATCTGCTAATATACCTAAACCAGAGCCTAATATAAGCCCTACTTCTGGTTTAAAATCTCCTATTTGCTTTTGAATGTACTCTAATGATTTCTTCATCTTATTTTACTCCTTTGTTTATTATTACGCTCTTGGATGCGCTTTTTGATATACTTCTTTTATTCTTACATTATTCAGCTGAGTATATACTTGTGTAGTAGAAATATCTGAATGTCCCAACATTTCTTGTATGGATTTGAGGTCCGCACCATTTTGTAATAAGTGGACTGCAAAAGAATGTCTAAAGGTTTGAGGTGTTATTTTTTTATCTATATTTGCTCTTTTAGCGTAATACTTTATTATCTTCCAAAAACCTTGTCTACTAAGCCGTTTTCCGTTATGATTTAAAAATAATGCTTGTTCATCTTCGTTGCTATTAGTAAAATAATTTCTGTACTTATTAAGGTAAGTATTAAGAGCAGTTATAGATAATTTGCCTATAGGTATAACTCGTGATTTTGATGTGTTTTTTGAGCTTGTTAAGAATCCAAGCTTTAAGTTTACATCATTGATATTTAGAGATATCATTTCACTTACTCTTATACCTGTAGCATATAAAAGCTCAAGCATTGCTTTATCTCTTACACCTTTTGGAGTATTTGCATCTGGTTGCGCTATCAAATGCTCTACTTCATTTGTGGTTAGTATACTTGGTAGTTTTTTCTCCTGCTTTGGTGATTTTAAGTTTATAGTTGGGTCACTCTTGATCATATTATTATTTAATAGATATTGATAGAAAGTTCTTAAAGATGCCAAGTTTCTAGATATTGTGGAGTTTGATTTCCCCAAATTTTGAATATGCAATAAATAAGTTATGATAACGGTTTTATTGACACTCTTTAAATCCTTTATATCCTTTGTTTTTATATAACTATCAAATTGACCAATATCTCTATTATAACATTCAATAGTGTTTTTTGATAGTTCTTTATCTTTGGATAGATAATTTATAAATTCTTTTGTTAGATCCATCAATAAATCTCCTTTATATATTATTGTCACGGATAATTATATAATTCAACAAAAACGCTTATTTTCCTCTATACTCTTATTAACTTTTTAATAGAAGTCTCATAAACATAGGAGTTATATAAGCTTCCATAAAGCTTCCAATAACTAGTATAACACTAGCTAATACGATAGCTAAACTATAATTGAGTAAGTTTTTGTATCTTGCAGATTTATAATAAATTTGTCTCTTGTTTTTGAGAACACTTGCTGAATAGCTTAAAGATATTACCGATAAAATTATTAATCCAGGTATTATAAATATGTTTTGAGGTAATATAGCTAATAATGCAAATAAAGCCCCATTTATACCGTATTCTCTAAATAAAAACGAAACAGTAAAGCCCATAACAAACCCTCTAATTGATATTAAGCAAAATGTTAAAGGTGCTCCTATAATTATAAGGCCAAAAACCCACAGTAACATTATGGTTTTTAGGTTATTCAGTATAGATTTTTTTAATAATACAATGCTTCCTACTGTAGATTTGTCCAAAATTTTAAAATATGAGTTTAAAAAGCTAACTAAATTTTGTACTTGTGAGTCTTTAAGTATTTTGGACATTATTGAGCCAACAGCTATTCCAAGTATTAAAAAAATGATAACAATCAAATATATACCAGTATATCTATCAAAATGTTCTTTGGCTTTTCTTTTAAAATTAGAATTTGTCATATAATACTCCCTTCATTACTTAATAAACTTGTACTTATTATATTTGTATTATAAAACTTGTACTATAATTACAAAAAAATAGCCTTTACATAAAAAAAGAGATAGCCCATAATTTTATGAGTTATCTCAAGATTTTATATGATATTTATTATGATAGTTTAAGCCTTATAGCAAGTATAGCTGATATAGTTTTGCAATCTTTTATTTCTCCATCGTAAATCATCTTTATTGCTTCGTCTATATCTAATTTTAAGATTTCTATGTATTCGTCCTCATCAGGAGCAGGAGCACCAAATTCTAGATCATAAGCTGCATATATGTGTAATACTTCATTGCTAAACCCTGGAGTTGAATAACACTTAAATAAAAATTCTATCTTCCCAGCATTTATACCTGTCTCTTCTACTAACTCTCTAATTACACAATCTTTAGGGTCTTCAGAAGGATCAATTTTACCCGCGGGTATTTCTATTAGATATTCCTCAGCAGCTTTTCTAAACTGCTTTACTAATATTATTTTGTTATCTTCTGTTACAGGTATAACTGCTGATCCACCATTATGCTCTACAATTTCTCTTTTAGAGTACTTCTGCTCTGGTAATTCTATAGTATCTATTCTTAAGTTTATTATTTTCCCTTCATATATTCTCTTTGAACTAATAGTTTTTTCGGTAATAGTCATAAAAACCTCCTATATAAATTTATATCTTTATTATAAGTCTATATCTATATAAAATAAAGTATTATATGCATATTAGGATATTTTTTTTATTGATGCTAATAATAATACTAAATTAGATAGAGTGGTGATATAATGAAGAAATATATTAAATACTTAGTATCAATATTATTGGCACTTTTGGTTTTTTTTAGTCATACACCAAATTTAGTAGTTAATAAGATGTCAGCGGGCTATTATTATAGTGATAATGTTCAGATTGTATCAGATACTAGTTACTATGATCCTTACAAGACCTCCAATATAGGAATAGGGTTATTAGCTAAATCTCCTGATTTAGAAAGCACAGATAACTATCAAGCAAAATGGAGTACTAATTATGGGCAATTCCTAGTATATGACAAGTTAACTGTTACTCCATTAGGCAAAACTAGCTATAGCAAACTAAATGAAAAGATATATTGGCTTCCTAATCATAACAACGGTAATTCAGGTAAAAATATATATTTTGAGATATATGTATCCTTAATAGACAAAGTATCTGGTAAAATATTAGGCAAAAATAAAATAAAGCTTATTCAATATGCTGATGGTAAGGTATATGTTAAATAGTAATTATAACGGACTGTCTCATCGAGAGACAGTCCAATTTATATAAACTCTCAATCATAAATATATTCGATAATACTTTACTTATATAATGATTATTTGCCGTCTATAAGTTGCTTTTCCCCAATTTCAACTAATTTTTTTGTCATTAATCCGCCTATTCTACCAGAGTAACCACCGATTAATCTCGATGTAGGGCTTAGATCTTTAGCAAATTCTGTGTTTTTATTTAAATGTTTTAAGTTTAATCGTTTCAAAGTATCACCTCTTAATAGAATGATTTATATTATAATGAGAGTTATTATATTTTTTGCAGAAATTAAATAAAGTATGAGTAGTAAATATAGTAAATTAGTTTATCATATATGATAATATTATTTATGATAATAAACCAACAAAAAACACCTTATACGTAAAATATAAGATGCCTTAAGCTTTTATTTTTACTGCATTTTAATAATTAAATTTGATTAAGAACATAAATCCTCTATTCTTAATTTATCTGCAACCATTGCAATAAATTCACTATTTGTTGGTTTTCCTTTGTTGGTATGAACTGTATAACCAAACAAGCTATTTATTGTATCTATCTTGCCTCTACTCCAAGCAACTTCTATAGCATGTCTTATTGCTCTTTCTACTCTGCTTGGTGTTGTATTATATCTTTTAGCTATTGATGGATATAGTTCTTTTGTTACTGCACTTAAAAGCTCTACTCTTTCCACTACCATACTTATAGCTTCTCTTAGATAAAGATAACCTTTGATATGAGCAGGTACACCTATTTCATGAATGATGTTTGTTATTCTTGCTTCTAAGCTTTTTGGTTTCTTTGGCTCTTGATATAATTTATTAGTAATATCACTTGATGTTCTTCTTTCTACTGTTGTTGGCGCAACTCCAGCTAATTGTCTAACTCTAGTCATTAGTATCTCAAAATCAAAAGGCTTAATTACGTAATAGTCAGCGCCTAGGTTTATAGCTCTTTGAGTTATTTTATCTTGACCAACTGCTGATAAAACAACTACTTTAGGGAATTGTTCTAGCTTCATAGAATTTAATTTTTCTAATACTCCCAAGCCATCAATATGTGGCATTATTATGTCTAAAATCAATACGTCAGGCATTTGTCTTGACATAATTTCTAGCGCTTCTAATCCGTCTTTAGCTAGTCCTATTACTTCAACATCTGATTGAGTAGATAAATATTCGTTTAAGATACTACAAAAATCTTTATTATCGTCTGCTACTAAAATTTTGATTTTTTTATCCATTAGATAACCCCCTAAGAAAGTAAAAAATATTCTAATTATTTTTATTCGACAATAATAAATTGTTTCCTTCTTAAATTTAAATAAATCTTTATTTTTTGTTATTTTTATGTAAAATAGTTATTTTTTTATACTGCTAGTAATGTAAAACAACAAATACAAGTCTAATTTGACTTGTATTTGCTCAATTTACCTACTTCTACATCTTTTATCCCACACTCATCTAACATCCACTCAATATATATACCATATCCTCTTGTAGGATCATTTACAAAAACATGTGTTACAGCACCTATAATTTTGCCATTTTGAATAATAGGGCTTCCGCTCATTCCTTGAACTATACCTCCTGATTCTTTTAGCAGTTCTTTATCTATTATTTTTATAACCATACTTTTTGTTTTCTTCTTGCTTTGGTTTTCTTTTTTAACTATCTCTATCTCATATCTTTTTATTTTATTGTCTTTGGTTGTTGTTAATATATGTGCTTTGCCCAATCTTATTTCATTTATTGTAGCTGCTGGCAATGCATTAGGTATTAATGGGTTTTTGATATTTTCAATCCCTTTACCATAAATACCAAATACTGTGTTTTTTTCAATGTTTCCAAGTGGCTTATTGCTATCGTAAAATATACCTTTTATTTCACCTGGATTCCCTTTTTTCCCTTGATCTATAGAAGATACTTTTGAATGTAGTATTTCTCCTTTTCTAACAGGTATTAGCTTTCCTGTGTCAATATCTTGAATCCCATGCCCTAATGCTCCAAAGCTATTAGTCTCTTTGTGATAAAATGTCAATGTTCCTATACCTGCTGTCTTATCTCTTACCCATAAACCAATTCTATAACAGTTATCTTCGTTTGATTTTATTGGATTGACTTTAGTTTCAAACTTATGCCCATTTCTTTCTATTACTAACTTTGTTGGAGCTTTTATATTATTTAAAAGCTCTACAACATGATTTGAATCATTTACTGCTATTTTGTCTATCTCAAGTATTATATCTCCAATTTTTACACCAGCTTCTTTAGCTGGGCAATACTTTTTGCCATCTAGCCCTGTTATTTGTGAAAGAGCTACGACCAAAACTCCTTTTGTATTAAGTTTAACACCTATGGAATGTCCCCCGGGAACTAATTTTATTCTATCTATAACATTTAATTTTACATCTTTTATCGGTATAAAATCAAATAATTTATATTCAATAGTTGCTATCCCATTTTGTAAAAACTTTAAATCATACGTCTTAGAAGCCTTTATTTTGTTAAAACCTACAGAATCACTCTCTATAATCTTATTTTTTTCAAATATATTAAGTGTAAATGGAAAAACAGTCTTAAATTTTTCTGTTTGACCTTTTACTATATCTATTTGTGAAGGTATTGATATAATACTATATATTTGGAAAACATATAATATCATTATAGATATTAATGTTATAAAGATTATTTTTTTTGGTGAAGAGTATTTCTTCAAATGAAATCACACTCCTATGTCTAAATTGTCCTGCAAAAACACCTCCTTTTTTGCATTATAGCTACTTCGTATACACTTAATTTAGCCTTTTTTGAGGCAATTTATTCTGCACAAATTTTTATTATAAATCCAACAAAAATTAAAATTTCCGATAAATTCTTAGTATAAGTTTTTTTGACGGAACATAAGTTATTATTTGTTTTAAAGCAAATAATTAATCATAAAAAACAAAAAAAGAGCACTCTTTTTTCAGAGTAACTCTTTGTAATTAATTTATTAATTAAATATTATTATGATATTGTTTGGTTTAAAAGTTCTGAAGCTGTTTGTTTTGTTATTTGGGTTAAATTTTCTCCACCAATTAACCTAGATATTTCATCTATTCGTTGCGTATCATTTAGCTTTAATACATCAGTATAAGTCTTATTATCTTTTTCCTTTTTTTCTATTCTGAAATGTACATCAGCTAAAGAAGCTATTTGTGGCAAATGGGTAATACATATTACTTGTCTAACATCTGAAATCTTTTTAATTTTTTTACCTACCATATGAGCTGTTTGCCCACTTATACCAGTATCTATTTCGTCGAAAACTAGGCAATCTAAATCATCTAATCTTGCTAATATTGATTTAAATGACAAGCTTATCCTAGACATTTCACCTCCTGATGCTATACGATATAGTGGCTTATGGCTTTCTCCTAAATTTGTTGATATTAGAAATTCTATATCATCGTTTCCATTAACGTGATATTTTTCAGCTTTACTTATTTGTATCTTAAAATCTGCTTTAGACATATTTATTTCTTTTAGTTCTCTGTTAATATTTTCAACTAATTTTCCTGATATATTCTCTCTATTATGAGTTAATTTATTGCAAAGTTCTTCTAATCTACTTTTTGAAACTTGAATATTATTCTTTATATTTTTTAGCTCTCTATCCAAATTCAATATATCATCTAATTCAATTTTTAAAGAATCTCTATATTCTTTTATTTCTTGTATAGTTTTACCATATTTTCTTTTAAGTGTATTGATGGTATCTAATCTAGATCTAATTTCTTCAAATCTCTGAGCATCAAACTCTACTTCATTTATGTATTTTCTAAGTTCCATCTGAGCATCTTGTACATCATATATAACAGACTGAATGGTATCTTTAGGTGATGTAAGCTGATCATCATGGCTTAAAGCATCAGTTATCATACTTAATATATAATTTAATCTATTAAGTATTGAGTTATTACTATCAGCATCTAACTCTAATAACGTACTATTAACATTTCTAAGGATACTCTCCATGTTTGTAAGTTTACTATATTCTGAGTTTAATTCTTCATCTTCATATTCCTTTATTTCTGAATTATCTATCTCGTTTATTTGATATTTTAATAATTCCATTTTTCTTTGTTTTTCAATATCATCTATATATTGCTCTTTATACTGCTTTTTTAGTTTTGTAAATTTATTGAATTCAGCTTTTACATTATCTAATAAGCTTTTATGCTCTTTATCACCTAGGATGTCTATAAAGCTAACATATTTTTCTTTTTTGGTTAAAGATTGATGTTCGTTTTGACTATGTATATCTACCAATTGACTAGCAATATGCTTTAACATTGATATGGTAACAGTTATACCATTAATTCTAGATACACTCCTTCCAGAGCTATACACTTCTCTAGTTATTAGTATAGTATTATCACTTTCTATCTCAATGCCATATTCGCTCAGTTCTTCTATTATATCTTCAAATTTATCTATGCTAAAAAGCGCCTGTATAGTTGCTTTGTTATATCCAGTCCTAATGGTATCTTTATTACATCTTCCCCCTAATATTAAGTTTAATGCACCGATTATTATAGATTTACCTGCTCCTGTCTCTCCTGTTAAGACATTAAATCCTTCTTCAAAATGTATATTTACTTTATCTATTATTGCATAATTAGAAATATTAATATTTAGAAGCATCTAAATACCTCCGTATCTACTTTATTAATTCATCAAACCTTTCTATTACAGAATTAACAATTTCAATATCTTTAACTGCTATAAACACACAATCATCTCCTGCTATTGTACCAACTATTTCTGTTAGGTTTAATACGTCTATAGCTGATGCAGATATCTGTGCTGCTCCTGGTAGCGTTTTTATAACTATTAAATTTCCAGCTGGTTCTATAGATATGATTGAATTTTTAAATATATTTATTAATCTATCTGTAGTGCCTTCATGATTACTCTTAGTTACTGAGTATTTGTATTTGCCATTTTTAGTTAGTACTTTAACTAGTCTTAGTTCCTTGATATCTCTTGATACAGTAGCTTGTGTTACGTTTATACCTATGTTTTTTAAGTGTTCAGCTAAGTCTTCTTGTGTCTCAATATCATATTTTTTAATTAACTCTAAGATCTTTCCTTGTCTAGTAAACTTTTTCATTTTACCCCCCATAAAACTTTATTTTATATTTATTATTATACTTCTATAATACCACGTTTTTTACTTTTACGTCATAATAACTTTAAATTTTATATTGCGTGTGATTTATCTACAATAGTTTTTATATATTGACTTATATCTGTACATATATTTTCTACCGATTTGTTCTTTATATGTGCGAGATATTCAATATTGCCGCTACCTCCTTTTATTGGAGAATACGTTAAAGCTACTATGTCTAGTTTATTATTCCTACAATATTTTAGGACATTTTCAATTACTTCTATATGAATTCTTTTGTCTTTTACTATGCCTTTTTTTCCAAGTTTATCTTTTCCAGCTTCAAATTGAGGTTTTATTAGAGCTACTATATCTACGTTATCAGTAGCAAGTTTCCTAGCAACAGGTAATATGAATTTTAGTGATATAAACGATACGTCTATAGTAACGAAATCAACTTTTTCTCCTAAATCATTTTCATCCATATACCTAACATTTGTTTTTTCCATTACTATAACTCTGTCATCTTCTTTGAGTTTTTTATCTAGTTGTTCTTTTCCCACATCTACAGCATAGACCTTACTTACTCCATTCTGTAACATACAATCAGTAAATCCTCCTGTAGAAGCACCTATGTCAAGTCCAGTTTTATCAGTTAATTCTAGATCAAACTGTTCTATAGCTTTTTCAAGCTTTAATCCACCTCTACTGACATAAGGAATAATTTCACCTTTTATTTGAATATCACTATCTATACTGACTTTTACTGACGATTTGTCGATTTTTTCATTGTTAACAAAAACTAATCCTGCTTTAATACTACTTTTTGCTTTTTCTCTACTTTTAAGCAGACCTTTTTTTACTATAAGAACATCTAATCTTTCTTTATTTTTTTCCATCTGCTTTTCCTAGTACCCTTTCCTTTACTATCTCTATTATTTTTCCTGCATCAACTTCATATTCTTCATATAAACTTGTAACATCTCCATGCTCTATAAATGTATCTTTGTAGCCAATATTGTATATATGGTTTTTGTAATCTTTTTTTATAAAATAGTTATTGATATAACTAGAAAAACCACCAATAAGAGCATTGTCTTCAATTGTTATTATATAACTATGAGTTTTAGCTATTTCATCTATGCTCTTCTCGTCCAAAGGCTTTAAGAATCTTGCATTAAAGACCGTAACTTCAATATTATCTTCTAGTAGGGTATCACTTGCTTTTACCGCCTCTTGAACCATATGTCCTATAGCTATTATAGCTACTTCTTTACCTTGTCTTATTATTTCACCTTTGCCAATTTCAATGTTTATATTTTCGTAGTCATTATACTCTATACTCATACCTCTAGGATATCTAAGTGCTATAGGCCCATCTTTGTATTTTGAAGCAAATTCTATCATCTTTTTAAATTCTTCTTTTCCTTTTGGAGCCATTATTGTTATATTTGGAATATGTGAAAGATATGAAAAATCAAAAACTCCATGATGTGTTTCACCATCACTACCAACTATTCCAGCTCTATCTAAAGCAAATACTACTGGTAGCTTCTGAATACAGACATCGTGTAAGACTTGATCATATCCTCTTTGTAGGAAGCTAGAATATACAGCATAAAACGGTTTTAACTTTTCACATGCTAAACCTGCAGCAAGAGTTACTCCATGCTGCTCTGCTATTCCTACATCAAAAAATCTTTCTGGGAATTTTTGTTTAAATTCCTCTAATCCTGTACCTAGAGGCATTGCAGCTGTTATAGCTACTATATCTCTATCATTTTTTGATAAGCTCACTAATGTTTCTCCTAAAATACTTGAATAACTCTGACCTGATGCTTTTTTTATTTGATGACCTGTCTCAATATCGAAAGGTGGACTTCCATGAAATTTGTCTGGATTTTGCTCTGCTGGGTAATAGCCCTTTCCTTTTTTTGTAACAACATGCACTAGAACAGGACCATTGTACATTTTTGCAATTTTTAAAAACTTGGTTAACTCTGAGATATTATGACCATCTATTGGTCCTATATATTTAAAACCTAGTTCTTCAAAGAATACACCTGGAACAACTAAATATTTCAAACTATTTTTAATACTTTCAGTTGTTCTAAAAATTGTATCTCCAATTTTAGGGATACTACTTAGTATTTTTTTTATGTCTTTTTTGGTATTTAGATAAGAAGGTGCTGTTCTAAGCTTCGATAAGTAGTTAGACAAACCTCCAATATTTTTTGATATTGACATTTCATTATCATTCAATACAACTGTAAATTTGGTTTTTAAGCCTCCTGCATGATTCATTGCTTCGTATACCATACCTGCAGTCATAGCTCCATCTCCTATCACTGATACAACGTCATAGCTATCTTTTAGTACATCTCTAGCTAAAGCTATACCTAATCCCGCTGATACTGATGTTGAACTATGGCCTGTTTCAAAGATATCATGTTCACTCTCTTTTCTTTTGGGATACCCACTAAGACCTTTATATTTTCTAATAGTCTTGAATTCCTCTCTTCTACCTGTGATTATTTTATGTACATAGGATTGATGTCCTACATCCCATATTATTTTATCGTTTGGACTCTCATATACTCTATGAAGAGCTAGGGTTAATTCTACAACTCCTAAATTAGATGCTAAATGTCCTCCATTATTTGATACGACCTGTATTATATAATCTCTCACTTCAGAAGCTAATGCATCTAATTTCATAGCGTCTAACGCTTTAAAATCATCTAAGCTATTAATTTTGCTTAGATATTTATATTTCATCACATAATCACCTTTTTCTTCTTAATTCTGGCAATATATCTATGCCAAGTTTTTGGTTTATAAAATATAGTATTTTGGCTGTCTTTAGTATTATTTTATCAGAATTATTTATACCTATTTCTTTACCAATTGCTTTGCCCCCAACTGTTAACGAAGCACTTATAGCACTTATAACTATACTTGCTATTGTATCAATCTTAATATTAAACATATACGCTACTTTTATTGCTATTATAGCGCCTGCTGCTCCACTGAGTACACCACATATATCTCCAATAACATCATTACAAAAATTTGAAACTACAGGTGCATGTCGTATAAGTCTTACTGCAAATTTAGCCTCTTTTATTCCATCTGCAGCCATAGCGTGAAAAGGTGTCTCATTAGCTGAAGCCACTGCGATTCCTATTATATCAAAGAATACACCAAGTGTTATTATAAATATTAACGCAATAGTAGCTAAAACTAAGTTTAATTGTCTCATTAAATTCTCAGAAACTAGAGCGAAAACTATTGCTAATAAAAAAGTCCATATTGAAATTATAATTATCCATCTATAATTATACTTTTTTCTATTCCTATCTTTATTATTCCTTCTGTGACCATTTTTTTTATTATTTCCCAAAATATATCCCCCAACATATGTATTTGCTACATTATGATATTAAATACAAAGCTGATAGCCTAAAAAGCTACCAGCAGCAGAATGGTGATAGTATTGAGTAAATTTTACGGCTTAGGTCTAGCTGGATTTCCCAAAGAACAAGAACTGTCTGTCGCCAACACAGTGGTTTCCCTTTAATCTCGTTTCTATCCTGTCGCCATAGATAGGGCTAGATTGCCACTTAGACCGCACTGTAATCCTCAATATATCTCATTAAGATCAGCCTAGGAGTTTTCCTCAGGCAGTACTCACTAATCCCTATCCTCTTTTGCAAAATAGGTTTCAACAGCAAAACTACCCCCTTTTTTTGGCCTTAAAAAGCTGTAGTCACGACCATTTTCCACCTATTTCACTCAAGGCAAGCTACACTACAAGAGCTTACGCTACTTTGCAGGTTATCACATGTTTATTACATGAGTCTCCACGAAGGTAGGGTCAACGCCCGCATGCCATTGCGGATCGCCCCATCCTCCTTACTCCCAGAAACGACCCCCGACTGGGCGTCAGCAGCCGAAACCAGGAACTTCATCGATATGCCCTTAAACGGATTTTTAGCCCCGTCTTCAGAACTAGCTGTACCGACTAGGATACTGAACCATTCTGCAAACAAAATTATAACACAGTAGTTATAATAATTCAAACATATTGATTGTCATCATTTCCATTATATTACATTAATCTCAAATGTATTATCTATAAGAATATTAGAAAATAAGTCCATTGTCAAATATTTTACTAAATATTAATATACCAAAAATTAATTTTCTCTATATACAAAAAAATCTGCCATTGCTTTAAAAAAATCTACTGCTTCTTTATTGGAAAAATGCTCTAAACTTTTTTTAGCTTGATCACATAACATTTCAGTCATTTCTATTGATTTTTCTACACCATAAAGACTTACAAAAGTGACTTTATCGTTAGATTCATCACTACCAATGTCTTTTCCTAATTTATCTTGCTGTCCTATTTTATCCAATATATCATCTCTAATTTGAAAACATAATCCTAATGCTTCACTATATATTTTCAGCTTTTCTAAATCTTCTATATTAGCTCCACCTACTATAGCGCCACTAATTATTGAAGCTTCTATTAGCGCAGATGTCTTATGCTTATGTATGAACTCTAATTCCTCTTTTTTAATATCTTTTCCCTCTGAAAGTATGTCTACAATCTGCCCACCTATCATTCCTTGTACACCTGCAGCTTTTGCAATCTTGTTAACTGCCTTTAAATATTTCATATCATTTTTATTATGCTCTAACATATATCCTAATACACTCTCAAATGCATAATTTAATAAACCATCTCCTGCTAGTATTGCAATTGCTTCTCCATATACCTTATGATTTGTTAGCCTACCTCTTCTATAATCATCATCATCCATTGCTGGCAGATCGTCGTGTATCAATGAGTAAGTATGTATCATTTCTAGTGCTACAGCAAATACCATAGCATCTTCTATATTACCATCAACCAGTTCACAAGCCTTTAGATTTAGAATAGGTCTTATTCTTTTGCCACCTGCAAATATACTATATCTCATGGATTGATATATGTCTTTTTGTAGAGTTTGTAGATTTGGAAGCCTTTTATCAAGCTCTTTATTTATGAGCTCTTGGTATTTATTCAATTCTTCATTAAAATTCACTTTATTCACCATCCGTAAAATCTATTTCTTCTATTGCATTTTCGTTTTGACTCAATATTAATTTGACTTTTCCTTCATAATCATTGAGCTTATCTCTACAGTATTTATATAAGTCTACGCCTTCCTTAAAATACTCAAGACTTTTATCAATATCTATATTATTGTCTTCTAATTCTTTTGTTATTTCCGATAGTTTTTTATAGGCATCTTCAAATTTCATATCCTGTTTACTCATTCAACATACTCCTTATCAATTACTTTAGCTTTAACCTCTCCATCTTTCATTCTTACAGTTATAATCTCTCCATCTGAAAGCTCTCTTGCTGTATCAATGTATTCACCAGCATTATTCTTGACTATGGAATATCCACGCTCCAAGACTGCTAATGGACTGTATGAATGTAATTTCACGCGTTCTTTTTCTAAGGCCAAAAACTCCATCTCTTTTTTATGATTGATTTTTGTCAGTATTCTTTTCATACAGTCATTCACTTTAGTACTGTATTGCTCTATTTTTTTATCTGGATTACTCATTTTAAGTTTACTAGAAAAGAATTTAAGTTCATATTTTTTCTTTTCTAATTTCTTGTTTATATTATGTATCATTAAATTACACAGATCATCAAGCTTATAGCTAAGTTCAAAATACTCTGGGACAGCTATCTCTCCTGCTGCTGACGGAGTTGGTGCTCTATAGTCACTTACAAAATCAGCTATTGTAAAATCTGTTTCATGACCAACTGCTGATATTACTGGTGTGCTTAAGTGATGTATCTCTCTAGCAGTATCTTCTTCGTTAAATGTCCATAATTCTTCTATAGATCCTCCACCTCTACCAGTGATAATAATATCTACATCTTCTCTAGCATCTAGATATCTTAAAGCTCTACATATCTCTTGATGAGCTGTTTTGCCTTGGACTAATACTGGATAAATTAGTATATCCATCTTTGGATAACGCCTTTTTATTACCGTTATTATATCTCTAACTGCTGCTCCTGTAGCAGATGTTACTACACCAATCTTATTTGGAATAAATGGAAGGCTTTTTTTTATACTCTTATCAAATAGTCCTTGTGTTTCTAACTTGTTCTTTAACTCTTCAAACGCTATATGTAATTGACCAAGGCCTTTTACTGTTATATCCTTAACATATAATTGATATGCTCCATCTCTATCATAGACAGATATGTTACCTTTTAGTATTAGATTGTCCCCATTTTTTATCTTCACTTTTAAATTTTGAGAATCAGAACTAAACATAACACAATTTAACTTACTATTTTCGTCCTTTAATGAAAAATATAAGTTCCCACTAAAGTGCTGCTTTAAATTAGACACTTCTCCCTGGACATAAATATTATTAAGAATTGGATCTGTATTTAGTACTCTTTTAATATATTTATTTAAATCACTAACTTTTAGCGGTTTGATATTCATTTTCTACTCCTCGTTATAAAGCCCTAATATATACTTATTATATTATTATAGCCATAAATCTTCAACTATTTTAACATAAACAACAATAAACCCAGTCATTAGCCTATTTATAATGATTCTGGGTTGTTATATCTCATATAGCCAATATATGCATTTCCTATGGCATTGTCAGAGCAATAGCTCTTTATAGGATAATAAATATTTATGCTATTATATAAATTATCAGATAATAGCATTCGGATGTATGCATTAGCTGATACTCCTCCTGCAAATACAATATCATTCATTTTTTGATTTTTAATATAATTTAGCACCGACTTACTTAGGGTACTAGCGACTATATACAACGTACTTTTTGCAACATCACGATAATCCTCACCATCTTTTATAGCTTTTGTAAGGTGAGTTTCAGCACCTGAGTAATTTATCCATGTACTACTTACATTGACTGGTAATCTAGGTAATAACTTTCCCTTAATTGCTAGATTTTCTAATTCTATACCACTAGGAAAGTTCAGTCCCATTTTTACTCCTGTTCTGTCTACTAATTGACCACAGCTAATATCTTTTGTACCACCTACTATATCAATACTATATTCATAAGGCAAAGTTCTATGTACTCTTAGTAGTTCTGTTGTGCCTCCAGAAATATGATATACTAAAAATTTTCTTATATTAAGCTTATCACATCCATATAACGCTGCTGCTATATGTCCTTCTTGATGGCTACAATAGTATATTGGTATACCTAATGTTCTTGAAATGATTTCTCCTTGTGCTTTACCTGCATTGAATACTGGCATATATGAGCCTTCTACTTTTCTAGGGCTATTACTTGCAACAACGTTTCTTATCTTAGTAAGATCTATATCATCTGATATCTTTTTAAATAAACAAGGTAAATTATTGACATGTTTAAATACTGCCTCCTGTTGCCTTAAACCACGTTCACCTTTTTTTACATCTAATAATATTCTATTGTCACATACAACACTACCTTCATCATCTATTAGCGCTATAGAAGTCCTATATGCGCTAGTGTCAATTCCTAAGTAATACCCTTTACTCATAATCAAATCTGTCCCTGACAAATGCTCCTAATATACCATTAATAAATTTACCTGCTTCATCTGAGCTATACATTTTAGCTGTTTCAACAGCTTCGTTTATACTAACCTGCATTGGAATATCATCGTTAAACAATATTTCATAAATAGCTATCCTAAGTATAGATAAATCCACTGCTGATATACGCTCTAGCTTCCAACCTTTAGCGTACTTTTTTATTACACTATCAATATCATCTTTATTTTTACAAACTGTATCTATACAATCGTTAAAATAATCTATTTCTTTGCTTGTTATTTTATTTTCCTCAAAAAATATTATCTTATTTTCCTCATTAAAATCATTGTTAACTTGCATCTGATATAATAATTTCATTGCTTTTTGCCTTGTTGTTTTTCTACTCATATTTTCCTCCTTGTAGAAACGTTTATTATCTTATAAAAATTATATGGGATGTTTTAAATAGCATGCATAGCTATTTAAAACACCCCTAAAAGATTTTTAATCTTCTAAGTCTTCTATTTCTTTGGGTTCTTCTTTTTTTATCTTAACCCCTTGTACATGTATATTAACTTCTAAAACTTCTAAACCTGTCATTGTCTCAATAGCATTCTTAACACTCTCTTGAACTTTCCAAGATACTTCTGGTATTTTTGAGCCATAGTCAACTATTACATGTAAGTCAACTTTTGTAGTACTGTTATCAAGCGATACTTTTACTCCTTTTGATAAGTTTTTTCTTCCTAGTATTTCAGCTATATCACCTGTAAATCCACCACTCATTCCAGCTATACCTTCAACTTCTGTTGCAGCTAATCCGGCTATTACACCAACAACATCATCTGCTATTTTTATTTCTCCCGAACTTTTGATCTCATTATTTAATGTATCTTTATCCATATTGCACCTCCACAAAATATAAAAATATAATGCCGATATAGTATATTACTGCTATTATAACATTTATCAAAAGTAATTATACCACTACAAATAGTTTTTTTCAAATGGTTCTACTGTTTTTTCATTATCTTTATATTTGTTGCACTCATATCTGTTTCTTCTTTTACAACACTTAATATTTTTGCTACATCTTGTTCATTTAAATTTTCCACATCTACAACTACACTTACATTCTTATTATTTATAAAAAGAATTGCATCTTTATACCCTTTAGCTTTTATTAAACCCTCTATATGAAGCTCTTTTTTTGATATGTTTCCTATATCCATTATCTGTTGTTGTGCTTTTGTTCTAATATCTTTAGTAGTATTATCATTATCCACTATTTCATTTAGTCTCTCAATCTGGTTTGCTCTTAACTTATCCCTTGACAACCTACATTCAACAAAATAATTATCGTTTTTTTCATTCTCATCTGCTATTTTTTTATTAATTTTTGTACTAGTTTCATCTCCTATATCATCTAATTTACTTACTTCGCTATCAATAATTTTAAAGCTTTCTGCATTATTATCATCATATTCTTCGGACATAGTACTCTTTGAATCCCCGTCTAAATTTGCCATATTCATTTTTTTCATCATATTTGCCTCGTGCTGTTGATATTCATTTGTTGATGTCCTAGCTCTTCTAAGTGTTAGCCTATGATTGACTACTCCTACTACAATAAGTAATACTACTAATGATGCTAAATAGATTATTCTTTTTTTATCCAAAACTTTAACCCCCTTAATTTTAGCCAATTTGGCTATCTTTATTTGCTTAAAAACACTTCAACTTTATTTCCTGTAATACCCAGTACTGTTTTTACTGCCAAATAAATATCTTCTTTAACTTTCATATCTTCTATGCCTCCAGCAACTACTATTACTCCTTTAACCTTTGGTTTTATTTCTTTAAGTATTACTAAACCTTCATTAGAACTTTTTGTTACTATTTCATTGATTTCATCTTGTTTGTTAGTACTTCTAGTTCCACCTTGGTAGTCCTTTTCATTGGTGCTTTCTACGGTTATTGTTTTGTTTATCGCAGGTATACGCTCTGTAGTGTCTTCTAACGTAACCATTACTTCTACATTACCTACCCCTTTAATTTTACTTAAAATATTTTTTAATTTATCTTCCATGAACCTAGCTGTATCATCACTTTGCTCTGATTTCACTGTTGATGCAATATCGGAATTCACCTTGCCTATATCACCAGTTGTTTCTCCATCTGTAGAGAAATATACTGAACCTATCAATAAAAGTATTCCAATAACCAATAGAAAAATAATATTGCTATTTTTTTTATCTTTGTCTGAAAACATTCTTTTTATTGATTCTTTAAAGTTACTCATACAAAACCTCCTTTTCTTCATTATTTAAGATACAAGCTTATCCTACTTTCCTTTATTCCATAGTTACTAGATAGGGCTTTGATTAAGCTTTCACTTTTTATCTTTTTTGTCTTTGAATTATCTTTATTGATGTTTATATTCACTTTTTCAATATTTATTTCATTGCTACTCTTTTTATGCCCCATATTTGTTAATAATATATTTAACGACTCCATATTAAAGTTATTATCATTATTTGAATCATCCTGTAACTTTATATCAATATTCTCTACTTTATATTTGCTATTTGTTTCTACATATTTTGCAATATTATTTTTAATAATGCTGATATAGGTTTCTTTTATATATTCTTTTTGACTTTCACTATATTTTTCATCCTTTTTTATGTTGTACTCCGAATAAGCATCTAACTGTTTATAGCATTTATTAGTTATATATAAATCTCCCTTTATTGCTACTACTATTGGTCTTATTATTACGATAATTAAGACTAACCCTACTATAATCTTTACATATTTTTTAAAGCTATTATTAGGTAAAAGGCTCTCTAGCATAATTAAAAATATAACTACAAATACAATATTAATAACCCATGTTTTAAGTACTTCTCCCATGTTATCACCTACCTTAACATTAGTGTCATTTTGCCTGCTGTTATAATAATGGTTATTGTTATGAAAAACATAAGTGCTACTGATATAACTGCTGCTAATACAAGCACAAATGCTTTACTTATTTCTCCTATACTATTTACAAGTTTTTCGTCTGCTATAGGTTGTACTATTGCAGCGGTGAGTTTATATACTAATATCAACGCCATTATCTTTATACAAGGTATGATACATATAATGAAAAGTGTTATCAGACCTATAACTCCTATAGCATTTTTTAGTAACATTGAACACCCTATAACTGTATCAACCGCCTCTGTAATATATCCACCAACTATAGGTATAAAACTATCTATTGCAAACTTGGCTGTTCTAATAGTTATCCCGTCAACCTTTGCTGCTGTCATTCCTTGAATGGATAATATTCCTACAAATATAGTAAAGCAAACTCCTATAATAAGAACACTCACTTGCTTCATTAACTGTGCAAGCTTAGAGATTTGTACTTTGCTTGAGATATTATTTATCAGTCCTATAATTGACGAAAAATATATCAGTGGTATTATTATTTCTTTGATTATTACACTTATTGTTGTCATTGTTCCTAAAATAATGGGCTGAAATATAGCAGAACTTGAAATACCACCCATAGCAGCTAACAATACCATCATAGTTGGAAATAATGCTTGCATAAATGAAACCATCTGATCTATTGCTTCTTTCCCTATTCTAATACCATCAATGCAACTGCTTATAACTATACCTATAATTATTATGTAGCATGAAATATAAGCTATTTCACTTATTGAATTGTCATTAAATGCACTACGTAAATTAGTCATAATAGAGCAAATAATAGCTATTATCAATAATTTTACTAATAAAGATATATTGTTTCTTACTTCATTAAATATCATATGAAGCAGTCCTTTTAAAATCTCCCCTGCGTCTAGTACCTGTTCTCCTTTAATTAATGAAAATATGTACTGTTTAAAATTTATCTTTGGCAAGTAGTTATCTTTTTGTGTATTTACATCTTTTATTTGCTTTATTAACTCATCTAAATTCAAATTTTTTAATTGCTTATTTATAATTCCCTCTGTAGTATCCTTTAACACACCATTATCTTCACTTGAATATGAAGTAGTCATAGAGAGTATAATTACAAAAAAACAAATTATTAAAAAGCATATTCTTTTCATTTTTATCCCCTTACGGTATTATATCTACTATCATATCTATAACACCTACAAATATTGGTATTGATATAGCCATAATAAGAACCTTTCCAGCTAATTCGATTTTATGAGCTATAGCATTTTGCTTAGCATCTTTAGCAATTTGTGCAGCAAACTCTGCTATATATGATATACCCACTATCTTTAATATCACGGTAGTATACAAAAAATCTATATTAACTTTACTTGCTAAATCTCCTAACGTTTCAATTACGTATTCTAGTTTACTAATGATCATAAAAAATATTAATAATCCTGTTGCAATACTAATATACAATGACATTTCACTTTTCTGCTCGTTTAACAACACTGCTAAAATTGTAGCAATTATACCTAATCCTGCAATTTGAAATATCTCCATATCTTAACCTCTTTAATATAGTTTGAAAACTGTCTTAACTTCGTTGAATAGTTTACTTATCATTCCAATTACCATTGTAAGAACAACTACTAGTCCTGCTATAGTTGTTATCATTGCATGATCTTCACTACCAGCTTTTTTAAGTACTTGGTTAAGTACAGCTATTAAAATTCCTATTCCTGCAATTTTAAATATTATATCTATTCCCATTTTTAGCACTCCTTTTCATTTATATTAGTACTATAATTATGCCAACACCTATCAAGACACCTAGTTTATTGTATAGCTTTTCATTTATTTTCATTTCCTCTTTCGCATCTTCTATTTGGTGTATTACTTGTTCATGCAATGCATTTAGGTGCTTTTTTTGATCTAACCTATTTGAAATACCTATAATAGAACCTATTGATAAAAATATTTCTTTGTCATCATTATTTAATGCTATGTTATTAATGCTTTTTTCTATGCTTTTTTTAAAGCTCGTCATTACATCTATATACTCTCTATCTTCAAGCATCATTGCAATATCTTTATATATATATGAAAAATCTTTATTGCATTTATTGTAAACATTCATCAATGCTTCTGTTAATGGATTTGACATGCATACTATCTCTGTCTCCAATATTCTAATAGAACTTAATAAAACATTTAGATTCTTAACTCTTAATCTATATCTGGTACCCTTTTTATATCCCAATAAGCTACAAGATATAACTACCATCAGGCTGCCTAATATTTTTATTATCCACATTGTACTTCTCCTTTTTTTTGATATATTGATTATGCGCCAAATTAATTATCTTCTTTACGGTACCAACGCCTTTAGAATTGTCTAATATTATAATTTTTTGAAATATATTTTCTTTAATTATTTGATTTAAATACGGCTTGTTCATAACATCCTCTAAACTCTCTCCATGGACTGTAGCTACTAGCTTTACTCCAGCCTTTAAAGCTTCATGTATTGCATCTATATCACTTTTAGAACCCAATTCGTCTGTTGCAATCACTTGTGGAGACATAGACCTTATTAACATCATAATTCCCTCGTATTTAGGACATGATGAAAGTATATCTGTTCTAACTCCTAAATTCATTTGGGCTATTCCTTTATGCACTCCTGATATTTCCATTCTTTCATCTAAAACCCCAACCCTCAAACCTTTAAAATTTATGCTACCTACTCCATCGCTAATATTCCTAATTAAATCTCTGAGTATAGTAGTCTTTCCACACTTTGGAGGAGAAACTATTAATGTGTGATAAATCGTTTTATCATCTTTAATAACATAAGGTAAAATCTTATCTGATGCTCCTATTATCTCTTTTGATATTCTAATATTTAAAGATGTTATATCCTTGATTGTTTCAACCATATTATTTGAGTATATTGCGCTCCCTACAAGCCCTACTCTATGTCCACTTTTAAGGGTTATAAATCCTCTTTTTATATCTTCTTCGTGCGCATATATAGAATGGTTGCAACAAAATTGAAATGTCTTGTAAACTTCTTCTTTACTCACGATATACGCATCTTCGTTAAAACTAGAGTGTAGTATACTATTTTTATCTACAAAATAATCTATTGCACCTTTACATAATATCAATGGTTGATTTACTCTTAATCTAATTTCTTCAAATGATTCTTTGTCCACAAAAGAGATATTTTTAAGTATCTGCCTGATTTCAATATCAATATAATTTAGAACATCATCAAATCTCGTATGTTCATTTGTTTTTCTTTTAAAATTTATATTATTTATACTATTCATAACTTGTCTCTCCTTTGTATAATAATATTATGTTTAGACATACATTATGCACATTTTTTAATATAATAAAAAAGGATATCTCAAATCACAAGACATCCTTTTTTATTATATATAAAGGTATATTAAATGAAATTTTTGTTAAATAACTTTAATTCAAAAAATTATTTTCTTCAGGGTTACAATAATATTCACACTTTAGTAGCGTACAACAATGCTTATTGATTAGTTTATATTTTAATAAGGTCTTACTATTTTGATATAATCACTAAAGAAACTATATTTTCCATATCCACAATAACAAGAACAATCTGCTTTGCTAAGACTCAATGAATCTTTATTTTTTTTTCTTAGTAATTTTTTCATAATACACCCCCTTTAAGCCTTCAATTATATTTGTTAATTCACTTATAAGATTATTTAACAAAGCATTTTGTTTCCAGTTTAGTTTAAACGTTAATAAAACCAACTACCCAACATAACAAATAAGTTTAGGTAGCTGGTTTATTTAAAATTATATATACACTGACCTATAGATATTAATAGCTTTTATATCTATAGGTCAGTGTATATTCAAGTACACTTTTTCTTTCAAACTCGCAGATGCATTTGCAATATGGTCTACATAAAACTAAAGAACGTTTGTTAGCCCTCTTTATAAGTTTCTACATATTAAATCCTCCTATTAATTTTTGTTGAACTAATCTTCCCTCCTTTATTTGTAAAATGAATATATGCATAAAAAAAATCAGGGGCAAGCCTGATTTTTATTCGTCACATTCGCATATATGATCTTCGTCACATTCACAATCACAAATATCATCATAATATTCGTCATCATCATATTCATCATCGCCATATATATCATCTTCTACATCTGATAAATCTTCATCCATAAATTCAATATATTCAGCCATATCATCATATTGGTCTTGTAAATCATCCATAGCATCAGCTATATCTTCTAATGCATCAATAATCTTAACTAATAATTTACCTTCTTTAGTAGAATCATCTACTCCTAACCCCTCTGCTAAACCTTGTAAATAACTTACTTTTTCGTATAAATAGTTCATATTATCCTCCTTTTTCACTTTATTGTATTATTATAACCTAAACTCTTGATAGATACTCACTAGTTCTTGTATCTATTTTGATAACATCCCCAATGTTAACAAACAAAGGAACATTAACTACAGCACCAGTTTCAACTGTAGCTGGTTTATTAGCACCAGTAGCTGTATCACCTTTAACTCCAGGTTCTGTATGTGTTACCTCTAACTCTACAAAATTCGGAGCATCTATCTGGAATGGTTTTCCTTCATAAAACTTCATAGTTGCATTTTCGTTTTCTTTTAAGAATTTAATAGCTTCCTCAACTTGATCATAATTTAAAGCTATTTGATCATATGTTTCATTATCCATAAAATAGTATAATTCACCGTCATTATATAAATATTGCATTTCCTTAGTCTCTATATGAGCTTTTGGATATTTATCATTTGGATTAAATGTATCTTCTTTTATAGCACCAGTCTTTAGGTTTTTTATTTTAGCCCTTACGAAAGCAGCTCCTTTTCCCGGTTTTACATGTTGAAAATCAATTATTTGATAAATATTTCCATCCATTTCTAAAGTTAGTCCTTTTTTAAAACTACCTGCTGAAATCATTATTAAACCTCCTAAAAATAAATATATACATATGCCTTTTAGCATTATATAACTAAACTATATTAACTGACTAATTGCATCAATAGCCACCAAATATCCAATGTATCCCAAACCACATATTTGACCAGTACAAACTTCAGCTGTCAATGATTTATGTCTAAATTCTTCCCTTTTATGTATATTGGACAAATGCACTTCTATTATTGGGATATCTAAAATCTCTATAGCATCTCTAATAGCAATACTATAATGTGTATATGCCGCTGGATTTATAACTATGCCATCATAATTACCCAATGCTTCTTGCAATCTAGTAACTATATCACCTTCTATATTTGATTGGTAAAAATCCACGCACATATTCAGTTCATTAGCTTTATTTTTACAAAGCTTTTGTATTTCTTCTAAGCTTTTTATACCATAATGGTTTGAGTTTCTTTTTTTTAGCATGTTAATATTTGGTCCATTTATAATAAGTATTCTCTTTTTGATCATTCCTATTCTCCTATTCCTATTCTATACTACCATATTTATATAGGTACAATCAATTAAAAATAGTATTTTAATATCTTGCATTTAACACCTTGCATATTTCATTTACTATTTGATTGTGTTTTTTATTATCTACATCTATAGTTATATCTGCATTATTTTGATATATAGCCTCTCGTTTTTCCATTAAGCTCTTAACTTCATCCATCCAATTTTTCTTTTGTATTAAAGGTCTCTTTTTGTATGAATTTCTTAGATTATTACAGATGTTATCTACTGTACTTCTTAGATAAATAACAATGCCAATTTGTTTTAGATATTTTGTATTGTCTGGATTGATTATAACTCCTCCTCCAGTTGATATTATAGAACTATGTTCATCAACCAATTCTTTAATCATTTTATGTTCTAATTCTCTGAAGTATTTCTCTCCATACCTTTTAAATATCTCAGTAATTGTTATGTTATTATTTTCTTCTATAAGGTCATCAGTATCTATAAACTTCATGTTTAATTTTTTAGCTAATCTTCTACCGTTTGTAGTTTTCCCACTACCCATAAATCCAATAAGAATTATGTTTTGTTTCATCACTAAATCAGTCCTATCTCAAATAATATCTTTAAACCTTACTAAATCAACATAATACTTAATTATATCAATAATATAAAATATTATCAATATCAACCTCTATATATTACATTATTACTGATATTCTGAAGTATTATCCCTATATATATTATGTATTTTAGAAGATGAGTATAGCACATTATGTCGATTTATATTTTTTTTGCTTATTTTTGGATATATATGTTCTTTTTTTGGAGATTTTGATTAAAAAATAAGTTAATTTTTGGTTTTATACTATTTTCATTTTAAGGAAATCATGATATAATTTATTATAATGATGCACAATCTCCATATTTATGTAATTTAGAGAGGTGACATCATAAATGAAGGGAGGAATTATTCATGAAAAAAGGTTTGTTAGCAAAATTAGGCTTAACAGTTGGTTCACTTGCTGTTAATTCTGTTTCTCTTATCCATGGTGAGCAAAAGGTTTGCCCAAAAGAATTATGTAAATAATCTTTACGAGTAATATGATGGTAGGTGGTATTTATGGATTCATTCGAATATTTTTGTTGTGTAATCGAAAGTCTTATGATAATCACAATATACAATACTGTTTTTTATAATTATTTGCTTAAGCCTTTAATTTTACTTAAAACTTTAATATTTACTGCAGTATGTTCTGTTGTTATTTACTTCGTTACATTTGCTGTTCCATTTGGATTACATTCTTTTGTAGCAGTATCTTTTGCAATTTTACTAGTTTATATTTTAGATAGACATAATTCTTTTTTATCAGTATTTAAATTAACGTTGCTTATTTTTACAAGTTTTATTTGTTTAGAGATACTTTGTATTATAGCAATAAAACCTTTTAAAGATATTCATATAGATAATATTTTCGGTTTAGTTATATTATTTTCTAAGTTTCTAGTATTATTATTTGTTCGTAAATATAAAGAAAAGTTGAAATTGGCAGATTTTATTAAAAATTTATCACTTGTAGATACTTATATTTTATCCTGTTTATTTATATTGGAAATATTATTTATAATAATTAATAGGTTTATGACTCAATATGATAGCTATCTGATATTATATGAAATATTACTATTAACACTATTCTTAGGTTTTGTTTTAATAATATGTTTTAATTTTAAAAAGATTGTTAGACTCGAAAAAATAAATCATAAGTATGTTGTTCAACAGGAACACATACATAACCTAGAGTCACTGGTTAGCATAGTTAGGAAAGAAAAGCATGATTTTGCGAATCACCTCAATACTATTAATGCAATATGTATCCTCAATAAACCTAATAGTGTTGATAGAATAAAAACTTATCTAAGCAAAATTGGCTCTAATATAAAAGTTGATTATCAAATGTGTGATAGTGGAAATGATTATTTAGATGGTTTACTTGCAGTTAAAAGCAACTTAGCTTATGAGCATAGAATAAAGTTTGATATGTGGTTCGAGATGCCACTAGATTTATTGGATATTGAAGATAGTGATTTAATCAGTATAGTTAGTAATATCGTTGATAATGGTCTAGAAGCTCTGATTACAAATGACAATATACACAAGAAAAAAGTTATGACTATTTCAACGTATGTAGATAATGATATATATCATATTTCCGTTTCAAACAACGGTCCTCAAATCGAAGATTATGCAATGAAAAATATGTTTAATAGAGGCTTTAGTACTAAGGCGTACAAGAAAAATGACCGTGGCTACGGACTTTATATAGTAAAAACCCTTATCGAAAGATATGATGGAACACTTAGAGTAACAAGCAACGAGGATGAAACTCAGTTTCTTATAAAATTTAAGATTGAGGAGGAAAAGGTTGGACAAGTTCGCTCACATGTTAACAAAGAAAATTAAAAAGCAAAATCCAACTTTAACTGAAATAGAAGCTTTAAAAATACAGTTTGGTTTTGAATGTCTATTAAATGAGATTTCAAAAACTATGCTGTTTTTGTTTATCTTCTATTTTTTTGGTTGGATGAGCAATTTAGTTATAATTTTAATGTTTTATGGTGGTTTAAGGTTGTTTGCTGGTGGTTTACATGCTGATACTTATTGGAGATGTTTTGCTCTCTCCTTGGTTACATATATAGTGATAACATTATTAGGTTTATATACTATACCAAATAATGTTACTAAAATTGTAATGATTATTGTGTGTATAGTATTGTTGTTTTTGTATTCTCCTGCTGACCATCCTAATAAGCCTATTATAAGCAATAAAAGAAAAAGAAATATGAAGTATATGTCTATTATAGCATTGATAGTGTTCTTTGTTATTTCTCTATTCTTGCCAGCGTCTATTTCTGCAACAGCTTTATATGCGCTATTATTTGAATGTATTTCTGTGCCATTATCTAAACTAAGAATACATTTATCTAACAAATCTCTTGCTAAATAATCTATAATATAAGTTTTGTAGTTATTTTATTCACAGTATTTAAATACTTGAATACTATAATACTATAGATTTAGTTACAGAAGGAGGTTTAAAAATATGACAGATACTAAAGGTCTATTTAGCGGTTTAATGGATGGCAATGGTACTTCATTATTATTCTTTTTCTTATTACTAGTTGTTATATTCTGTAATTTTTATTACTAAAGAATGCAAACCAAAAGGGACTACTTCACTCATATGACTTAGTCCCTTTTCGTTTATTTTTTGTCCTTTATTTTACTCCATTTATCTTTTAATGATACTATTCTAGTATAAACATTACCTTCATCACATATAAAATAACCATGTCTCATAAATTGATATCTATCACCTTTTTTGGCTTCTTTCATAGATTCTTCTAAATAGCAATCTTCCAATACTTTTAATGAATTTTCATTTATTACACTACCCTCTTCTTCACTATCTTTCATCAAATAATCATACAGTTTAACTTTTGTTTTAATACTATGGTTAGCTGACACCCAGTGAAGTGTTCCCTTTACTTTTCTACCAGTAAATCCTGTACCACTTTTTGTTTCTTTATCATAAGTACAATGAAGTTCTGTAACGTTTCCTGACTCATTTTTTATTACATTTTCACATTTTATAAAATATGCATGCTTTAATCTTACTTCATTTCCAGGATACAATCTGAAATATTTCTTTGGAGGGTTTTCCATAAAATCTTCTTTTTCTATATAGATTTCTCTAGAAAACGGAATTTTTCTTTTGCCTAACTGTTGATTTGTTCTACTATTTTCTGCATCTAGATACTCCACTTCCTCTTTAGGATAATTAGTTATTATCACTTTTAAAGGATTTAGTACTCCCATAACTGTTTTAGTCTTATCTTTCAAATCTTCTCTAATACAATGCTCTAGTATAGAGATATCTACCATACTATTACTCTTTGCTACGCCTATCTTATCGCAAAATTCTTTTATCGACTCTGGTGTATATCCCCGTTTTCTTAATCCAGATATCGTCGGCATTCTAGGGTCATCCCATCCGTCAACTACTTTATTTTCTACTAATTGTCTTAAATATCTTTTGCTCATAAGTGTATTGGTTAAATTTAGCCTAGCAAACTCTATTTGTTTTGGTGGTTCTTCTATATTGAGTTCTTTCAAAAACCAGTCATATAACAGCCTATGGTCTTCAAACTCTAGTGTACATATTGAATGTGTAATATGCTCTAATGCATCAGATAATGGATGAGCGAAATCATACATTGGATATATACACCACTTATCACCTGTTCTGTGATGAGATACTTTGGCTATACGATATATTACAGGGTCTCGCATATTTATATTTGGTGAAGTCATATCTATTTTAGCCCTTAATACTTTTTCTCCATCTGCATACAAACCATTTTTCATTTCTTCAAATAATTTTAAATTTTCTTCTATGCTTCTATTTCTATATGGACTTTCTTTTCCCGGAGTGTCGTAGTTTCCTCTATATTCTCTTATTTCATCTGCACTTAAATCACATATGAACGCTTTATCCATTTTTATTAGCTCTATGGCATAATCATAAAGCTTTTTAAAATAATCAGATGCATAGTATTTTCTATCTTCCCAATCAAAACCGAGCCACTTTATATCTTCCTGAATTGAATCAACATATTCTGTATCTTCTTTTATAGGATTCGTATCATCAAATCTCAAATTACACAATGCTCCATACTCTTTTGCAAGACCAAAATTTATACAAATAGACTTAGCATGTCCTATATGTAAATACCCATTTGGTTCTGGTGGAAATCTTGTATGAATTTTCTGGCTTTTTAAATACCCCTCTAAATCTTTATTTATTATATTTTTAATAAAGTTAGAAGGAAGTTTTGTATTATCACTATTATTACCCATGTTTAACCCTTCTTCCCTTGTAATATTTTTTTAAATATATCATAAAACAAATCTAATTTCAATTATGAAAAAAACATGAATTTACTCTATATAAATAAGTTTTTATCACATTTTAGAATTTATATTACAATTCTTTTAAGGCATGGTATTTCAACAGTTTTGTTTCGATATTATTTTATTTAATTTGTTTCTTAACGTCATTAATCATACTAAATATTTTTTAGGCAATACAAATCTTTGTCAAAACCTGTGTATTACCCAAGGAATAAAAATTCCATATTAGTTATCTAATTCCATATTTCCTATTTAGCTTCACAATTATTTATGTTATATTGTTATAAAGGATGTGATTATATGTTTAAAAATAAAAATAAATATGAAAGATTTGAAACTACATATCAACAAGGAACAGTAAATACTAAAAATATCATAGTTGATAAAGAAACTGGTATTAATTATTTGTTTGTTACTAGTAGCTATTGCGGTGGATTAACTCCGTTATTAGATGAAAATGGTAAACCTATTATTACTCTTATCAACGAAAAGTAATAAAATGGCAAAAAGGGACTACTCAAATTATCATCTGGGCTAGTCCCCTTTTTTAAACATTATAACTTATTTTACACCTGCTATGTTAACACCATATAATTGTAAAGTCTTAGGTCCTATAAAATTATTACTTTGCTTTAGTTCTTTTGAAAAATACATATTGCTCTGTACTTCATTTATGTTTCCTGATATTGAACCACCTGTAACTATACTTATATTTTCTCCATCAAAGTATTTAGCTAATCTAATCTCTCCTGCAAAATCACCTACTAACGGATCTACTGAAAAATCTGAAAACGCTAATACTTCTAAATATCTTTCATTCTTCATTTCTTCTATTGTTTTACTACCACCTGCAAATTTTATGTTTGATATTTGTCCAGTTGGCTCTACATTAACATATTGGCAATACCTAGAGCTACCGTGATATCTCTGTAGTACTCCGTCTTTGAATATCTCTACTGGTTTAAGCAATACTCCATCAACATCATATGGAGAAGATCCTGTGGAATTATCCATATATGGATCTAGTGTAAGATTAATTACATCTCCTTTAATATCTTCACCTTGCACTAAATCCCCTATTTTAAATGTTGAATGTCCCATATAAACACGTGAAGCTGCCGCTTTTATGTTGTAAAAATTCAATAATGACTTCACATTTTTTCCTGATAATAATACTGGACATGAATCAACTTGTGGTGTTTCTTTAGCTACTGCTCTATCTTTGCTCATCTGTAGCATTTCTTTAACATTATCTCTAATTTCATTTTCATCATAATTGGCAAAATAGGTATTTTGATATAGCTCAACTTCTTCGCCATCTTCTTTCCAATTTGTTATAAACTCTATTTGACCGTCACATGAATTCCAGCTTACATCTATTCCTGTAGATGTAAGTACTCTGCATGATTTTTTGTTCAAAAATAATTCTGCTGAGTTTATTCCACCAAGTTCATATTTATCCTCTACAAATAATGCCTCAGTGAATTTAGGTAGCCAATGTCCTAGTGTTCCCTCTTCTAGATTGCTCTTTACCATAACTTCACTTTTTTCTACGTTTGGTTTAGGTAATTCATAGAATTCATTTTTTATAAACCCTGCACTAAATGCAGCTCCTTTTATAGCTTCTTTGATTTCTTCATTGCTCATAGTTGGATATATATTAACCGATGCCTCACCTTTGTATCTATTACCATCCTCTTCAAAGTCTTTATATACAGTTAATATTATTCTTTTGATATTTTTAGCTCTATTCATATCTACATCATGTTTTATGAAAAATAGCTCTGCTGATTCAGTTTTTGTTTCTATAATTTTCCAATCATCAATTTTTGAGTTCTTCAATAATTCTAATATATTATTAATCATTATCCTAACCTCCCTATCGCTTTAATATAAGGTCCGCCATCGGAGGTTTTAACAAATTCTTTGTATCCTTTACCACACATACCTGAACCATATAGCTTCATATCGTCAGATATCATTGTTATTGATTTTAGTAGATCTGGAACATACCCTGTAAGTATTACTGGTGCTATAATATTACCAGTAAATTTTCCATCTACAATCTCTTTTCCTTTTGTAAGTATGCACTGTATACCCCAGTTTTTAGGGTCTTCCATTCCACTTTGCATTCCTTCTAGCAAATAACCTTTTTTAACTGAAGCTATCATATCCTCAAGCTTGTCCTTACCTGATTTAAATATAGTGTTAGTCATTCTTGCATAAGCCTTACGTTCGTAAGATTGTCTTTTACCATTACCTGTAGGAACTGTGTTTAATTTTAACGCTGATAAAACATCTGATATCCCAGTCTTTAATATTCCATTTTTGATAATAACCGTGTCTGTACCTATAGTTCCTTCGTCATCAAACAAATATGATGATACATGATTTGCTGTTTTAGCTCCATCATGCATGTCCAATAATTCAGACGCTACTGGTTTTTCAAGGTATTCTACAGCTTTAGCTCTGTTTTTTACAAACATGTCCATTTCAACTCCATGTCCAAACGCTTCATGAGCTATCAATCCAGATACATCTGGTGCACATATAATTTCATACTCTCCTGGTACAACTCTTTTTGCATCAAATAACTTAATAGTATCATCTATTGCACCTTTATAAGAGTTTTCAAGTTCATCTAATATTTCTAATCCCTTAAGTCCTGAAAAAGCTATGAAATCATATTTTGTATCTTTGCCTCTTCTTAATACTGGCACTAAATAAGCTTGAGACCAATTATATGTTTGCTCTAAATCTTTCTTTGTTGATATAAACATTTTTGATACTTGCGTATTGTTATATGCTACTTTAAAATCTACTAGTTCGTTTGAATATTCTAATGCTTTATCTTTTATCTTAATTAATTTGTTTACTTTTTCTTCATTACTCAATGTGTCAACTGGTATTTCTACTTCTCCGTAAAAAGATTCTTTTATCTCTTCTTCTTTTAATAGTTCGTATTTAGATATACTAATATCGTTTGATTTCAAATTATTAAAATCTTCATTAAACTTATTATGTACTCTGTTAATTGTATGCTCTAATGGTTCGTTACCTAATTCGTTAAATGAATATTCAGAATAATTACTGCCATTATAAACTCTTATTACAAATCCCCTCTGACACCAAAAAGAATCATTAACTGCTACGCTATATTTGTCAATATCGTATGTAGTACCCTTTGTATCCTCCCCTAATATAGAAACATACTCAAAGTTTTTAGATAGTTCGCTAACGATTCTATTCATGTTTTCTTTTTGATTACTTAGAAAACTAGATATTTTTAATATTTCCATACAGCACCTCCTTGACTTTTAGCCATATGTAAATTATATCATATTATTCTATAAATTAACACTCACCATTGTTTGTAAAATCTTAAAGTGTCAATTACAATTTATCTTATTAATAATTTATACTTCATTTTTTATTATCTCAAAACCAAAAGATTTTACTAATGCTTTTAACGAACCTGTACCTTTATATGGCCATGACCACGTCATAAATTCAAGTCTTCCTACATCATTTTTTATTAGCTCACATGTATTTAAGTCATATTCGCCGTTTGCTATAGTTTCTATTAATGATACAAAACACCAAGGCCTTATTAATCTATCGTCAGTATGTCTTTCTTCTGCAGGTATTGATTCGTATAATCTCCAATATTTTATTAACTCATCATCTGTAGGCCACCAAAAATTTTTAAGTAATTCTTCACTATAAAAACTTTTCCATCTACTATCTTTATGGTCAATAGAATTGATTTCTTTTAATTCTTTCAGAGAATGAAACATTTTTTGTAATCTCTCAAAGTTTTCGAGTTTGTTCACTTTAAACTCTATGTATAACTTTAACATTTCTATACTCCTTTATGCTATTTTCATAATTGTAGCATAATATTAAATAATAATAAATGAATATATATTACTAATTTTTAAAAGCATTTTTGTATTTAATCGTTTTGATTTTAAATTAATATAAATATTTTACATATATATTATATCTAAATTTATTTCACAGCTGTAACTGTAAATGTTTTGGGAATGCCTTTGTCATAATTAGCACATGATAAATTTGGTCTTTCTTTTAAACTCATTATACGCAAACCTTCTTTTGCTACTCCACTTATTATCTCTCCTAGTGTCCATTTTCTAAGCATTACTTTCTCTTTTTTATCTTCCTCTTTAAGGTGTTTGCTATAAGAAACTTCTTGCATTACTAAATCTGAGCTAAAATAATCTCCAGATACTTTGTGTTTTCTGATCTTAGCTGTAGTTCCTCTAGATGTAATTAATTTAGTAGATACTGGATGAAAATCTCTTAGTATAAACAATCCTCCTTTATCTAAAAGCTTATAAACCGTATTAAAAAACAGGTGCAAATCTGAGAAATAATGCAAAATACCCATTTCTGCAAAAACTATATCATAACCTACATCAAAAACTTCCTGCGAGAGATTTAGTACATCAGATAATATATAATTAATAGATACGCCAGCTTCTTTTGCTAATTCTAATGCGTATAGTTTGTTTCCATATGAAAAATCTACAATGCTAACATCCGCCCCCATTAATGCTAATGCTACTGCTTTATTTCCACAAGAACCCATTAAATTCATTATTTTCTTTCCGTTCACTTCTATAAACTCTTCTCCTAGAACTGATAGTAATTTAGATGGATTATTTTTTATTTTTTCTGCTACAACACTTGGTTCTCCAAATCTTGTCACCCACGCATTGTAGCTTTCTTTATTCCATGCTTCTTCATTAATATTATGTCCTTGTTGTTTATGCAAATTTATCTCCTCCATTATTTCGACATTTTTTATTATATAATGATTGTCTTGCAAAAGCTATAAAATATGTACTATTTATTGAATTTATGCGAGTATGAGTATAAAATGTATTTGTGTATAATATATCCAGAAAGGAGTCTTTATATTGAAAAACAAAGCAGTTGTTTTAGGAGCAAATTATTATATCGGTTTAAGTATAATTAGATGTCTAGGAACTAAAGGTATTCATGTTACTTCTATTGATTACTCAAAAGAAGGCTCTTACGGAGCTAAATCAAAATACTTAAATGAATCATTGATTGCTCCACACTATAAAAAAGATCAAACAGCGTTTTTAAACTTTCTAATAGATTACGGTAAAAAAGAAGTCTATAAGCCTGTCTTATTTCCATCTGCTGATCTATATGTTGAATTTGTAGATAAACACTTTGATATATTAAAAAAATATTATTTGATACCTCAAACTAAGCAAGGGCTGTATTCTAAAGTTATGAACAAAGATCATTTATCTCATTTAGCTCTAAAACATAATATTCTTATCCCTGAAACTATAGAAATAAAAGATAACTACATAAAGGAAGTAAATGAAAAAATAAAATATCCTTGCCTTGTAAAACCTACTGATTCTGCTTCTTTTGTAGCTATATTTAGAAAAAAGATGTTCAAAGCTTATAATGAAAAACAACTAATTAATGCTGTAAAAGTATCTCAAGAAGCTAATCTAGATATTATTGTTCAAAGAATAATACCAGGCTTTGATGATCATATGTATACATACGATGCATATTTAAACCAAGATAGCAGAGTTACTCACTGGGTAACTTGTCAAAAACATAGACAATATCCAATAAATTATGGTGCTTCTGTATATACTGGGCATAAATATGTCCCTGAATTACATAAAATAGGTTCTGAATTTCTAGAGTCTATTGGATATAAAGGCTTTGCAGAAATTGAATTTAAAAAAGATGCAGAAAGTGGAAAATATTATCTTATCGAAGTTAACGTGCGAATAACTACATTAAATGTACTTATAGATAAGCTTGGTATAAACATCCCTTATATAACCTATAAAGAATTGACTGGCAATCCTATAAAACCATTTAGCATAAAAAAGGAATCAACTCTGTTTTTTTGGTATGCTTATGAAGATTTTATTGCTGTTAAAAATTATATTAAAACTAAACAACTTAGTTTAATGAAAGTTTTAAAATCATATTTTAAACCTAAAGCTTATGCTATATGGGACATGAAAGATCCTAAGCCTTTTATTTATTTTATTGGTTACAAATTAAAACGTTTGATAAGAAAATTAAAATTAAAATAACTAAATTTTGTATTATTGTATAGCTACATATTATATATGTCTACAATATATAAAAACATGCTAATTCAAACTTGTATGATTATGTGTTATAATCAATATGATAGAAATGTATTGTTAAAGGAGAATTTTATGAAAAACAAAGCTGTTGTTCTAGGTGCTAATTATTATATTGGTTTAAGTATAATTAGATGTTTAGGAACTAAAGGTATTCATGTTACTGCTATAGATTATTCTAAAAAAGGTTCTTACGCTTTTAGTTCAAAGTACTGCTCAGAAATACTTATAGCACCTCATTACAAAAAAGAGCCAAAAGCTTATTTGGATTTTTTAATTGATTATTCCAAAAAACAAGAATTTAGACCTGTACTGTTTCCATCTGCTGACCCTTATGTAGAGTTTGTAGATGAATATTTAGATATATTAAGTAAGTACTACCTAATCCCTCAAACCAAAAAGGGATTATATTCTAAAGTAATGAACAAAGATAGTCTTGCAAGATTAGCTAAAGAACATGATGTACTTGTGCCAGAAACTATTGAGATAACAGATGATAATTACATAGAAAATGTAGAAAAATATCTAAAGTATCCTTGTCTTATAAAACCGGCTGACTCTGCATCGTTTGTAGCAAAGTTTAGAACAAAGATGTTCAAAGTTAATAATAGAAATGAACTCTTAGATGCGGTTGATAAAGCAAAAAATGCAAAACTAGATGTTATAGCTCAAAGGATAATACCGGGCTTTGATGACCATATGTATACATTTGATGCGTACTTAGATCAAAATAGTAAGGTAACTCATTGGGTTACATGCCAAAAATATAGGCAATACCCTGTAAACTTTGGTGCTTCAGTATATACTACTCAAAAATATGTTCCAGAATTATATGATATAGGTTCAAAATTTTTGGAGGCTATAGGATATAAAGGATTTGCTGAAATTGAATTTAAAAAAGATGCTGTTACAGGTAAGTATTATCTTATTGAAGTAAATGTTCGTATCTCTAATCTAAATACCTTATTAAATAAAACAGGTGTTAATATGCCATATTTAACTTATGCTGATTTAACTGGCAATCCTGAAAAACCTTTTGCTGTAACAGATGATACTAACATTGTTTTTTGGTACGCTTATGAGGATTTATTGGCTGTTAGAAACTACATAAAAACAAAGCAGCTAAGCATTGGTAAAGTATTTGGCTCTTATTTTAGACGTAAGGCATGTGCTATTTGGGATATAAAAGACCCAAAACCTGCTTTCAGTTTCCTAAAAAATAAAGCTAGTAAGATATTTAATAAAACAACTAAGAAAAGTTAGAAGGTGAAAAATATGATTAAATTATTTGAATTAATTAACTCAATTGACATTATAGATTCATGGAATCTAAAGAATATCAATATAAATAATATAGCCTATCATTCTGATAAAGTCACTAATAATGATATATTTGTATGTATTAAAGGATATAAGACAGATGGGCATAAATATGTGAAAAATGCTATAGAAAATGGTGCATGTGCTATTGTTGTAGAAGACTACCAAAGTGGTATAACTCTGCCACAAATACAAGTAGCTGATTCCAGAAAAGCTTTAGCAGATTTAAGTTGTACTTATTACGATAATCCATCTAACAAGATGAAATTAATTGGTATCACTGCTACTAATGGTAAAACAACAACCTCTTTTATGCTAAATCATATATTTGAAAAAAACAAACTGAATACTGGGCTAGTTGGTACTGTAATGGTTAAAGGTGGTAACTTCTATGAACCTTCTATATTAACAACGCCTGAATCATTAGATTTACAAGGGTATTTTGCAAATATGGTGCAACATGGTGTTACTCATACTACTATGGAAGTATCTTCTTCTGCATTAGAGTTAAAAAGAGTAGCTAATGTAGACTTTGATATAGTTTCATTTAATAATGTCAGCAGAGAACATATAGATCTACATGGTTCTTTCGAAAACTATTTCCAGCACAAATCAAGCCTTATACGTAATGTAAAAAAAGGAAAATGGGCTGTCTTAAATATAGACAACCCTCTGATAAAAGAACTTGCTAATAAAACACAGGCAAATGTCATAACCTTTGGTATAGACAATGATGAAGGTCATATTGTTTGTAGAAACTTAGATTTATCTACTGGTAGAGCTAAATAT
The DNA here is from genome assembly GCA_029227815.1 of Clostridiaceae bacterium M8S5. GTDB lineage: Bacteria > Bacillota > Clostridia > Tissierellales > MCWD3 > Abyssisolibacter. The sequence continues at coordinate 2,099,218 of CP118523.1, forward strand.
ACTATTGAGATATTAAAGCCATTTGCTGTAGATAATAAAATTTATGAACCTTGTTCTTTCGATATTAAACTAAATTTTCCTGGATATCACTCTGTTTCAAACTCTATGGTTGCAATTATTATTGCTATGATTTGTGGTGTTTCCATAGATGTTATAAAGGAAAGCATGAACACCTTTGTTGGAGTTGAGCGTAGATTTGAATTTATTTATGAGGATGATTTTATAATAATTGACGATCATTTTGCTAATACAGCTAATATCAATGCAACATTTGAGACTATAAAGCATATGAGCTACAATAATTTAGCTATTGTATATTCTATTAGAGGCTCTCGTGGCGTAACTGTCAATAGAGAAAATGCACAGGCTGTTGCTAACTGGGCATCTGAACTGGGTATTAAAGAAATTATAGCTTCTCTAAGCAAATCACATGTTGGCGCTAAAGATATAGTTACAGATGAAGAGTTAGCTGTTTTTAATGATGTAATGAATAATGCAAATATAAAAGTGCATCTTTACAATGAGCTTTCTGATTCTATAGCCCATGCTATCAATAATGTAAAATCAAATGATATAATTTTGCTCTCAGGCTGCCAAGGAATGGATTACGGTGCGCAAATTGCACTAAAGCAGTTACACTTACTTAAACCACATCTTAGTGAAGAGAAACTATTTCATACAATAAAAAATAGAGTTGCAGGTATTTCATAATAATAAGGGGCATATCTATCATTGAGATATGCCTTTTTTTATTTAAAACTATATATTTTCCCTTCATCCATAGAAACAAATAATTTTGCATCTTCTATAAGAAACAATATATCATTTCTCCCTATGTTTCCTCTGTATAATTTTAATATTTTGTTTGTATTTATGAAAGACTCATACAGTGTTGTCTTATCAATATTAGCTATTTTTTTTACTGAATCATAACCACCTTCAACTAGTGTTGTAGCAATTATTGGACTAACATAACGCAATCTTGTAACATCTATTAGCTTTTTAAGGTATATTAGACGTTCTGTATCTAATTCAAGCTCTTTTGATGCTTTTTCTATAGGCGTATTAGTAAAATATCTGTATAAATCTATAGATGTTTTTAAATTTAATAATGCCAATCTTTTTTGCAAGTTTTCATCAACAAATGGATAATCTGAAAGTTTTCTTGGAGGTGTTATAAAACTACCAACTGCGCGTCTTAGAACAATAATATACTCTCTATCAATCCCAGATTTTTCTGCAAATACTTCTGCTTTTTTCTTTGTTTTTAATAAATCGTAAAGTTCCTTCATCGTATTGGTTCCCATACCTGAAAGCTTTTTAAACCTTCTATCAATGTCATCTCTTAAAATCATCATACTTGGTATTAAATTTCTATTTATTAGCATGTCCTTAAAATAATCTAATGAATATTTAGACAGCTCTAAATGATACCCCATTATATCAACTCCTAAAAAATAAAATGTATTTTATTTATAGCATAATTCTATTACATAATATCTTGTTATTTTGGCTGAACGGGGATATATATATCTACAGCTTTCTTATGGTCACTATTGTTATCATTATCTAATGGATAAAATTCGAATGCTGGCTTATCACTTAGCTTAAATCCACTTTTTTCTAGCCACTCATCAATCATATAATCCCATGCCTGCTGATACTCTGTATAATCTAATTTGAAGCTACCAATAGCATATTTCCCGCCTTCAATTATCGTATTACCAATGTCTCCCTCAACCTTAACAGATTGATCCACAGTCATACATACACTCATTCTTAGCTTTGTATCTTCTGTCAAGTTGCCTATGTCATGATACACTACAAGCCACTGGGTTTTGCAACTCACTAAATCTCTTGCAAATGCCCATTGATAAAGCTTATTAAACAATGTAGTAAATAATTTTGTATCTTGTTTATATTTACCTATATACCTTACATAGATTACTTCTTTATTAGATATTTTTTTAATCTCAAATTTATAAGGCTTTATTTTCTCTTTCTCATGTATATTATTTTTCTTCACAGTATCATTATACACATTATTTATTTTAGAATCTTTTCCATCATTGCTTTCTATTTGTCCATTTTTGCTATTTTGTGGGTCTTCATTTCCTTGTATTTTATATTCACTTGCATTAACCCCAAAATATTTTTTAAAAGCCTTAGCAAAAGATGCCTGGTTAGCAAAACCAACATTAGCTGCTACTTGTGTTATAGTTTTTTTATTGTCTGTTGATAGCAAAAAGGCTGCCTTTTCAAATCTCAATCTTTTTATATAACTATAAAGTGATTCTCTAGTGTAATTTTTAAAGAGTCTATGAAAATGATATGGTGAATAATTAGCTATCTTTGATAAATTATCTAGAGTCAAGTTCTTTTCTAAATTATTTTCTATATAGTCTTGCACTAAATTTATTTTTGATATATATTCTTTTTTATCTAATTTATTATTCATAGCTTTTTTCTATCCTCTCAATTGCATTTACTAAAATTATATAATAGTTTTTGATTTTATGGCTTTAATTTTAGTTCCATTATTAATTCGCCATTTGAATCAGTTTTATTGTTAAAAGAAAAGCCTAATTGCTGATATAATCCTATTGCTTTAAGATTTTCTTTATATACACTTAAATAAATTTTGTCGGTGGAATACTCTTTTTCTACAATTTCTATTAATTTTTTAAAAGCTTCTTTACCGTAACCTTTTCCTTGGTATTTTTCATCTATTAGCATTCTATCTATCCAAGTTTCATCATCATATCTATTTGTTTTATCTTGCCATATTCCATACATTGCATATCCTATAATTGTATTGTTAATACCTATTCCTTTACTTTTCCATGTAATACCTTCAGGAGGAGTAGCTTCCTCATCTAAACAGTTTTCTATTGTTTCTATGAATTTTTGCTGACTCTTTTTAACTTTTAATTCTATAATTTCTCTACGATTTTCTTTTGTAATATTAACGAGCTGTATACCATCTTTATATTGTATGTTTTCTATTTCTAATCTTAATATATAAAACTGTCTTAACCACTTGGGTTGATTATATATATCATCTTTTATACTTTTTAATGCTCTTTTCCCTATTCTTCTATCAAGTATAGCAAATAATCTAACTAAGGGATTTTCTGAGGATATACTATTATCAATACTATTATGTAAATAATAGTTCAATGCTTTTGTAAAATCCCAAACATAAAATATTCCTTCATTAACGAGGGTTTTATTTACTCTATCTTCTACTTCTAAATTTTCTATGTCATGCAGTATTTTTTTACCATCCCAATTGCGTTTAGGTATATTTTCTTCTCTTGTAAGCTTAGATAATAGTTTGTTTTCAGCTCTATAATACTCAAAAACATTACCTTTTAATACTTCTTTTTCATCTATCAGTATTGAAACTCTAGCTTCGTCATCGTGTGCTTTTCTATACTTTGTAATAAAGTACTTAACACGCCCTCTTAGGTTTTCACATAGTAAATCTTGTTCTAATCTTTTTTTTATCCCGCTCCATGACTGACTCATAATGTCACCACCTTATTTTCTATAAGCTAGTCTTATCTATCACAATTAATAAAATATCCACTTTTATACCAATCAAGATATTCTACATTTACTGACCAGCCTCTTTCTTTTAATTTTAATGCAATTTCATCTGGACTTACATTATTTTTTATACGTTTATTAGTTGGTATATACCACCCCATAAATCTCAATCCTTGTGCTGTAGTATTACTTATATCATCAATAAAATTATCTATATTTTCTATAAACATTAAAACATCCCTACAAACAATGTAATCAATATGAACATCTTTATAATCAGTTTTTATATTTTTTATATTAGATTTATTAAAGTTAAACCTATCTTCCCGTGCCAAGTCATTCAACTCTTCTATACAACCTTCATCCACATCAAGTCCATATACTTTACAAGGCATAAGATTATTCAGTATAAATCTAGAAAGAAATCCTCCGCCACACCCAATATCTAATACATGTCCTTTAATATCTTTGAAATACGAATATATTTTATTGTCATAATATAACGATGCACTTTCTCTATCTATTGTAACTTTGTTATTGCATTTATTACACACTATAGTTATTTCCATATCTACATCCTCATCCCAAGGATGATATTTGTTTTGTAATATAAAGCATTCTTGTCCACAAGTACATTTTTTTCCCCATATGATATTATTGTGTTGGTTAATCATGATACCCCTCCAAATTATTATGTTAAGAGTCAATCTCCGCTCTCTTTAATTTTCTATTTTTTGTATAAGATAGATGTCATCTTGGTATCATCTTATAGTTTAATTATACAATTTAGAAAACATAGCTACAAGTGTTACTATAACATTAAAATTACTATGTACCTAATAATTGTATCATTTATAAATGAAATAAAAAGAAGCTATACAATATAGTAAGCTTCATTTTTATTATTTAACCACTTTTTCTAATACAATTTCTTTATCATGCTGAGTTTTTAATATCTTATAATTCATATAGTTAAAAACACATTTTTGTATACATTTTTTACAGCCATAATACTTAGCCAAGTTTTTAAAACAAGTTTCCATATCAATACTAGATAATATACCCTCTACACTTAGCTTCTCATCAACTGATGCTATAGCATTGACCGGACATATGTCAACGCATTTATTGCATCTCCTGCAAAATTCTCTAATCCACAGATAAGGATTGACACTTTCGTTGAATGGTAAATTTTCTATATTTGTATAAACTACTCCTATTCTATGCCTTGTCCCTACTTCAGGTGTAATTATATAACCATGTTTACCTATGATTCCTAGACCAGCTCTTTCAGCTAATACTGAATATGTAAAAATTCCTTCTAACGGTGATCCTGCTATAGCACCAAAACCCCTTTTAGTTAAATACTTTGCTATCTTATTTGACATTCTGCTTATTCTTATATTAGAAATTTCTCCTATTCTTACATTTTGATATTTATTCAAACTTTTAAATCTATATTTACTTAAATTTAAAGCAAAAACTATCACACTATTATACTCAATGTTATTATCATTAAAGCAATCGTCTTCTTCAATTTTGGTAAACCCTATTGTAAATATATCATCTTTATTGACTATATTAAAAATTTCCTCAATTTCATTTTTTGTAATATTATTTCTAATAGGTTTCTTCCTATTTGATTTATATGTTTTAGTAACTTGTTTTATATTCATAATTAACATTGGAAGTGTTAATATTCTCTCCTTAAATGGCAATGTATTAAAGAACTTGAACTTCAATTTAATTTGCTCTATAGCATTATCATAATCAAGTACTACTTGGTTTCTATGTAATAGCTCTTCATACGTATCGTCAGGAGTCGAGCGACTAAATATCATTTTTAGTATTTGTTTAAGCAATATTATCCCCTCCTCTTACCCTGATTTTATATAGTAATTTTACCATACTCTTTGTCAATAAATTGTCTGATTTTGTATTATTGATAAATTATTTTTTTATTGGACAAATTAGTATTAGTTTTTATAAATATCTTCAATAAAAAAGAGTTATATTAAAATATTTCTTAATATAACTCTCATCTTATGGTATTATTTTTTAACTATAATATGCAAATGCTCTGCAGCATCTCTATACTGTGGTAGTTCACAATACTGTGCTGCTTTAGTTATATAGCTTTCATAGGAATTAGTCATATATTTTTCTAAATTCATAAGTTCAATATGTAATCCTGATATAAAGCTTTCTGCTCCAGCATACGATACTATTTCAAAGCCTGATTTCTCAACCTCTTTTATAGCAAGAGGTGGTATTGTCATATACGCTTTTGTAAAACATTCCTTCTCTGATAGTTGTAAGTCTCCCTTCATATTGTTATCAAAAGTTTCTAATGAATCATACATATCTGGACATTCGTACAAACTAGCTTTTAATACTCCCCATGTATTGATATATGCTATTAATGCTACACCATTTTTCTTTAGTATCCTCTTAGTATTTGATAATACCTTTAATCTTTCTTCCGATTCATGCAAATGATACAAAGGCCCCATGACTAAAACTGCATCATATTTTTCATCTTCAAGCTGATCTAACTCCAATGCATCTTTACATAGATACGTTACATCTGTAAATCCAGCTTCAGTAATATTTTCTCTGGCTATATCTAGTTCATTTTTAGATATGTCCATTAAAGTAACCTTATATCCCTTCTTTAACATTTCAAGTGAGTATCTACCAGGACCTGATCCAACATCTAATAGCTCTCCACCACTGGGAAAGTATTTATCTATTAAATATAGTGTACTTTTAAATTCGACTACTGAATATGGTGAAGATAATCTATAGTATTCATTTTGCGCTATACTGTCATAATAATCTCTAACTATATTATCCATAACAATACCTCCTTTAAATATTTATATAATTCTATATCAAGAAAATAAAATTTACAAGATTTATTATATGCTTTTTAAAATCTTATAATTTCACGATACAAAAACGATGGCTGATGAGCCATCGTTTTTAATTGATAACAAAGTTAATCTAACAGATCTGTAGCAAGAGATAAATTTTAACAACATCACAAAATTGATCTTTCTGCAGTCTGAAATAATACTATATCTGTTCAATTAATGCTTTAAGTTTTTCATCTTCTATTGTGCTAAATGCACTTTCATCAGTTATCCTTTTTTTATCTGTTAATCCATTTTCAATCGCCATCTGTAATTTATTCAATGCTGAATCTAAATGACCATTACGAGCATCTGCTCTTGCTGAGAAATAATAAAATAAATATTTATTATCTTCTCTTCTTATTCTAGATGATTTAGTTTCATTCTCATCTATTCTTATTACTTCTATTGCTTTATTATATAAATAAGCAGCTTCTTTATAATCTTTATTTTGATAACAACTATATGCATGAACTAAGTAGTTATCTAAACTATTTAACCAACCAAATAACACCGAGTATTTTCTCGTCAATTTAAATCCTACTTTTTCTGCGGTCTTTTGAGATCCTATGTTGTCATCCCAGCAATGCCAGCCTATATCTTTTATCTCTTCAGATAAGCAATGTTTTATACACTCAGTAACTACTTTTGTAGCAAAACCTTTCTTTTGATAACTCTCATCTGTTTCTATACCAATTTCAGCTTTATCATCTACTATAAAATCTGCTAGACTCCAGCTAACTATATCATCATCTTTTATTATACAAAAACCAAAACCATTTTTTAGAAAATCATCTATACCTGTCCATGCCTCTGTGTGTGTCCATTCTATTATTTCATCTATATTCTCTAGTTTTTTGTTATCTATTAATTCTTTATCTATTTTTCTAATTTCATAGCCTTCTGGTAAAGACAAATCAACATTATTAAATTCGTTGAACATATAGTGCCTACGCCTTTCAACTCCTAAATAATGTTTATCACGTAGCTTATCACTAAGTACTTTTTCCCAAGCACTATTTTCATCATATCCTATAAGAAAATCAATTTCTTCAGCTTCTTTCATAGCAGGAAACAACTTCTCTAAAATATATTCAATCATTGAATCATTAAATTCATCATTATTTTCTTTACCTGCAAAATAGAGATGTGTTTTATTGTATATACACGCGGTTTCTGGTTTGTTTATATTATCTACAAATATCTGACCTCTTCTATTTTTTATTACAGAGTTAACATCCAAATAATAATCCAAATTTTCAAATAAGCCCGTTACCATTTCATATTCTTTACATTCTAATTTATACATAGTTTCCACCTTTCGATTTTTTATGGTGGAATATGCTTTGTGTTAAGCAAAAACCACCCTTTTATTCACTTCTATCACGTTAACTTCGCTAAAATTCTCTTGCAAGCCAATCAGCCTCCTTTATATATTAATTTGTTCAAATGGTTATTTGGCATTTTTGTATGATTTAATTATCAAAAAAACGATATAATTTGTCATTCTTGTGATAAATCAATATACACTATTGTCTTATAAGTAACCATATTATCAATCTTATAGGTTCTAGTAAAAAGACTAAAATAAATGCTAAAAAAAGATTTATCATGATTTTTAAGTATCTGAGCCTTCCATATTGCTACAATAAAAAAATAGAAACCATAAAAATGCCATATACCCTCATTCATATTATGTATTATTCATAATATCTTTTAGAACATATTCACATTATAATATATTTCACAATAAAAATAAACCCAAAATAATCATGCTTTGGGTTTATTTGCTCTATTTTATTATTTTTTAATCGGTTTTTTAAATCTTGGTACTCCAAGTATAATTGCTAACGTACCAAATACTATCATTAACATAGAATATATGCTATATGGAACTAGTTTTACTGGTGATATTTTTGCAAGTCCTGCTGCTAAGAGTATTTGTCCACCATATGGAACTATTCCTTGGAATGCTGATGAAAAAATATCTAATAAACTTGCTGTTCTCCTCGGGTCAATATCATATTCCTTGGTTATGTCTTTAGCCAAAGGTCCAGCTGTAACTATTGCTATAGTGTTGTTTGCAGTAGCAATATCTATTAAACTAGCTAATGCCGCTATTCCTGCCTCAGCACCTTTTTTAGTTTTCACTTTTGATGTAACTTTGTCTAATAGGAAACCTATTCCTCCATAGTACTTCATTAGTTCTACTATACCGCCAATAACTATGGCTATTAAACATAAATCTTGCATCCATCCAAATCCACGTTGTATAAACCCTAGCAGTTCAATAAATGTAAATGAACCTATTCCTAAACCTATCACTGCTCCTGTTGTTATGCCTACTGCTAAAACTATCATTACATTAAGCCCTAATAATGCACAAACTATTATTGATAAGTACGGTAATACTTTTAGTATTGAATACTCTCCAACTTCTAATGTAGCGCTACCTATTGGAATACAAGCTAATATTATCAATGTTACTATAACTGCTGGTAATACAATCAATGAATTCATTTTAAACTTGTCTTTAAGCTCAATCCCTTGAGTCCTTGTAGCTGCTATAGTTGTATCAGATACAAATGATAAGTTGTCTCCAAACATTGCTCCACCAACAACGGTACCAACTATTAATGGAAGCGATATCCCTGTTTGTTGTGACATTCCTATTGCTATTGGAGTAAGTGCTGTCACTGTCCCCATCGAAGTCCCCATTGCAAACGATATCACACATCCTATTAAAAATGTACCCGGAAGTATTGCTTTTGTAGGTAATATGCTCAATCCTAAGTTAACTGTTGATTCAACCGCTCCCATAGCGTTAGCAACTGAGTAAAAAGCTCCTGCTAATATAAATATTATAACCATTAGGATAATTGTGGATTCTCCACCACCACGTGAAAAAATTTCAACTTTTTCATCTATTGATAGTTTTTCTCCTTTTCTATTTAAACAAAGTGAGTAAGCTAATACAATGATAAATGCAACTAGCACAGGCATATTTGTAAATTTCTTAGTGACAATCCCTGTAGTTATAAATATAACTAAGAACACTAGTAATGGTGTTAACCCTAGAAAACTATTATATTTACTATCCTGCTTTTTATTTTCATTATTCATATGTTGTCCCTCCTAAATTAGGTCTTATAAGTTTCTTGGATAGGTACATCCCTATCACTACAATGCATAACGTATCATTAATCCATTAATGTTAATTATTTTTTAAAGCTTTATCGTACAATAACTTATCACTACGACAAAGTAATAAAGTTTTAACATTAGATGTTCGTAGATATTCTCGTTGCTTATCATAGTACTTTTTAGCCCTCACCCCCTTTACTACAAACTAAAGCATCTTATAAATATCAGCTTTAGTTAACGAATTTTTTTAATGTTTGTACATATTGCATTCCTGTTTTATATTGGTCTCTGTTCAAAATAAACTCTTTGCCTACACGTATAAGTATTTTTTCTACTTCGGCTCTTTTGTGCTCATCTTGTATACTTGTTATATCTTCTACTTTGGCTATTCCAACTATACGCCTAATAATTTCAAGTCCTGCAGTACCAGCTGTATCACTTAAAATACTATCTAGATAATACTCGTCGAATCCATCTGTCTTAGCTAGTAAATCTGTTACTTCTGTTTTATATTTTTTGTTGAATTTTTCTTTAAAAATATCAATAATATCTGTCACACATTGCTCTAGCCAAGATAGGAAATCATATTTCTCTTTTGAATCTTCAATTGTAGCATATCCATGCCCCCAAGCTAATAATAGATTGGCCACGATATTTCCAACGTCATATCCTATTGGGCCAAAGAAAGCAAACTCTGGATCTATTACCTTTATTTCTTTTTCGTCTATAAATATTGATCCTGAATGTAGATCTCCATGTATTAACGCTTGAGTATTGTTCATAAAATTGAACTTCAATTTACCAATTTCTAATCTGAGTTTCTTATCTTTATATATATTATCTTGTACAAATTTACTCATTGCAGGTATCACAGTGTTTTCTCCTAAAAAATTGCCGGCTGGTTCTGTAAATACTAATTGCTCACTTATGTCACATAATTCAATATTAGTGAACTGTTTAACCATCTCTTTTTTCTTTTTGTGATCCATAACTATATCTGTTGTTGGTAACAAAGTATTTACCATGAATGTTGTAATGTTTTGCGCAAAATGTTTATAAATGTTATTTTCTAAAAGTGCTTTACGCATTATTTTGTAGTCTGATAAATCTTCCATCGCATAACAATTCATTATTTCATCATACATGTAAATCACTGGAACGTATCCACTACATAATTCACCTTGCATTTGTAATATTTTACATTCAGATATATTTCTATCTATATTCAATTTTCTTCCTGATTTAGCTCTAGTATCTTCACCTGAATGTTTTAATATTAGAGATTTACCAGTATTTTTGTCTACTATTTTAAATACATAATTAAGGTTTCCATCCCCTATTTCTTTACACTGAAGATTAGATGTATCTTCAAAAAAGTTCAACTTCTTTTTTACGTATTCTACTGCATCCTCTTCCTGCATTAAAAAATATTCATCAAAACGATTTTTATCTGTCATAATTTTACCTCCATTTATTCATTGTAATATTCACTTAAATTGTATGGAGAATAAATCCCTTTATCAGTTACTATTCCTGATATCAACTTAGGTGGAGTTATATCAAATGATGGGTAAAAACCTTTAACACCTTCCATCGTTGTTTTTATTCCCATTGCTTGTAGCACAAATTCAGAATCTCTTTCTTCAATCTTTACAGAACTAATATCTTTATGCTTTAGATTAGGTATACCTGTCGCATAATATGGTATTCCCCAATAATGTGCTGCTAAAGCCATTTGAAAAGTACCCACTTTATTAACTACATGCCCATCCATAGTTATAGCATCTACAGCAGAAGTAAATACATCTACATTTTTGATTTTCATAACATACCCCGGCATATTATCTGTTATTACTGTGACATCTATTCCCATATCTCTTATAACGCTTGCTGTTAATCTTGCACCCTGAAAATAAGGTCTAGTTTCCGCACAAAATACTTTTATATTATTGTTATTTTCAACACATAGCTTCATAAGCATACCAACTACTGTTTCACCAAAACATTGTGTCATGATTGTCCCGTTTTTAGGTATTTTTTCATATAGGTACTTTGCCACTTTTTCATATCTAAGGTATTTTTTATTGGCTTCATCTACTGCAACTTCCATTACTTTTTCTATTGCATTATCTCTATCATTTACAACCTCCAGAGCTTTCTCGTGACATGCTTTAACAGCTTTTAGCATATTGGCTACAGTAGTTGGACGACTATGACAAAGAGTATGAGTTGCATCATTTATATATTCAATATACTCATTATCTGATAAGTTTTTTGCTTCGTTTACAGCTAGAACCATTCCCATATTAACTGCTATATATGGCCCACCACTTTGAGTTACCATATCTTTTAAAGCTTTTGATACTTCTTTGTGAGTTTTACATTCTACAAATTTAGTTTCTACTGGATAGATTCTTCTATCTAAAATACGAACTATCCCATCTTCGTACCAAGCAACATTTTCATACCTAAGTAAAAAAGCTAAACCTTTATCTGCTCTAAACATATATACACCTCTTTTAAGAATTTTTCATCATATTTATTTCTTTATCAGAAAGAACTTTTACATTCCCTGCATTCTTAGCTATATGATATATCTTAGCTGCATCTTCTAAATAAATTGAAGAAGTAAAAGCTTTGTCAACTGTTTCACCTATTGCTAATGTTCCATGATTACTTAATAAACAAGCTTTTCTATCTTTAAGTACTTTCAACGCTTCTGTTCCTATGCTTTCTGAGCCAGGCATACCAAACTTAGCTACTGGTACATCTCCTCCGATAAACGGTACCATTTCTATAAGTATAACTGGTATAGTTTCTTGGCATACAGCAAAACCTGTTGCATACGGTGAATGTGTATGGAGTACACACTTTATATCTTTTCTGTCTTTAAATATCTTTGCATGCATTTTCCATTCTGAAGAAGGTTTGTTATACCCATCTAATATAGTCCCATCAAGTTTTAATACTACTAAATCCTCTATAGTCATTGTATCGTAAGGTATACTTGAAGGTGTAATAATCATAACTTCATTATTTTTATCATAAATGCTAACATTCCCACTTGTTCCAGCAACTAGTCCTAATTTGTATGAATCCTTTGCTGCTTTTAGTACTTCTTTCTTTAACTCGTTTAATTTCATTAATATACACTCCTATTATTATGTCTTGTTATTATATAGCTAGTTTTAAAATTTCGATTATATCATCTTTGTTTAGTTTTTTGAATCTTCCCAATGTCTGTGATCCGTTTAGTGCTTTTTGTGCCATTTCTTCAAACTTATCTATAGGTACTCCTGCCTCTGACAATTTGATCTTTAGTCCCAATGATATTAAGAATTCTTCAAATTTCTTTATACCTTCTTGTACTATATAGTTTTTATCTAATTCTTTGTCAACTCCAAATACTCTAATAGATAATTGCATGAATCTATCTATATTTTGGTTTTGAACATATTTCATCCATGCTGGAAAAACTATAGCCATTCCCGCTCCATGTGTAATATCATAAAGCGCACTTATTTCATGCTCTATTCTATGAGATGCCCAATCAGATGTCCTACCAGCATCTAACATTCCGTTATGAGCAACTGTTGCTAACCACATTATTTCAGCACAATAGTCATAATTTTTAGGATCTTTTTTAAGTAATGGTCCAACTTCTAAAACAGCTTTCATAGCTCCTTCTAATAGGTAATCACTCAGTATTGAATTCTCAGTAGTTGTAAAATACCTTTCCAACAAATGAGATAGTATATCAGCTATACCACAAGACATCAAATAATCTGGTATTGTATAACACATCTCAGGGTTTAAGACAGAGAATTCTGGTACTATTAAATCTATATCAATACCACATTTTAGATTTTCTTCTTCGTTTGTTATAATACTACTTTCAGACATTTCTGAACCTGATCCTGGTATCGTTAGTACTGTTCCTACTTTTAATGCAGACTGTGGAGTTGCTTTACCATTATAAAAGTCCCAAACATCACCGTCATACATAGCACCTAATGCTATTGCTTTAGCCGAATCTATTGCACTTCCACCACCTACTGCTAATACAAAATCTATATTTTCTTTCTTGCAAATCTCTACACCTTTTCTTACTAATGATAGTCTTGGATTTGGTACAACACCATTTAAAATAACATAATCTATGTTGCTTTCCTGTAACGAATCAATAATTCTGTCTAATATTCCCAATTCCTTGAGATATTCACCACCATAGTGCAGTAATATTTTTTTGCTATATTTCAAAACGTGTTTACCAACTGATTTTTCCATATCTTTACCAAAAATAATCCTTGTAGTACTTTTAAAATTAAAATTATCCATATTATAACTACTCCTTCCCTACAACTATGACATCAACATCTTTTTCATTTAGCACTTTTGTATATTTTTTTGGTATGTCTCTGTCTGTTATTATGACATCAATATCACCCAAATCACATATTTTATTTGCAGCAGGTGAATCAAACTTTGTATAATCTACTATTAGATATTTTTTCATTGATCTTTTGAACATATTTTTTCTAACTCTCGCCCCTAATTCATGATTATCAGTTACTCCAAATTCTGCATTTATTGAAGAGCAACTCACAAAAGCTTTATGGGCGGATACGTTTTCAAGAGCATCTGTCGTCATATATCCTACAAACGAACTTGTACTTTTTCTTAAAGTTCCTCCTAGACAAATAACTTTTACACTTTTATTGTTTTCAAACTCATTTGTTATTTTTAATGAATTAGTAATAACCTTCAATCTTTTATTAGTGCCATTTAAGTTTTTGGCTATATATAATGCGGTTGTACTACTATCAAGCATTATACAATCTCCATCTTCTATTAAATCTATACACGCACTTCCAATTGATTGTTTTTCTTCAATGTATATAGTCTCTCTTATCTTTATTGGTACTTCTGTATCAGATGTTTGCGGTAAATACGCTCCGCCACGCACTCTTTTTAATTTCTTTTCTTTTTCTAGTTTTTCAAGATCTCTTCTTATAGTTTCTTCTGATACTTTTAGTAATTCACTCAAATTACTTATTATAACACTTCCATTTTCTATAAGTAATTCTTCTATTTTTTTTAATCTATCAACTGCTAACACCTTACCACCCCTTGTTTGTTTTATACTGAGTACTTATATTATAAAACAAATATTATTACAATGCCTTATCTTTATATCGTCTTTTGTATTACTCGTTAGCAAAATATTATCACATTTAACCACATTAGTCAACGTTAACTCAAAATGTTTTCACATTTTCCAACATATATCCACGAATTTTAATTAATATAATCTCATTTTCAGTCATTTCCACACAAAAAAAAAGACTACCTCACATCTGATAATCTCTTCTTACTAATAATCTGATTTAATAAAATTACACTTATTATGAATTAATTTAGCCCATATTCATCTATTTTTTTATATAGACTCACTCTACTTATTCCCAAAAGCTTTGACGCTTTATTTTTATTCCCTTCTGTTTTAGCAAGTATTTCTTTTATTACTTCTTTTTCTACCTCTGCTATTATTTTTTTAAGGTTTTTATCTTTTATTGTTGATAAGTTAAACTTTTTCTTCGTAATCCTTTCTGGCAAGTGTGTTGGCTTTATAATCAAATCTACACCTAATAAGTTTATTGCCCTTTCTATAATATTTTCTAGTTCTCTAACATTCCCTGGCCATGAATAGTCTTTAAGATAATTAATCGCTTCTTTTGATATCCCTTCTACATATATGCCTAATCTTTGTGCAATTTTAATCGTTAATTTATTTGCTAGCATTTCTATGTCTTCTTTTCTTTCCCTTAAGGCTGGTAGTTTTATTGACATGACGTTTAATCTATAAAACAAATCCTCTCTAAAAGCTTTATTATTCATTTCTTTTTCAAGGTCTTTGTTTGTAGCTGCTATAACTCTTACATCTATTTCTTTTTCATCATTTGAACCTAACTTGACTATCTGCTTTTCTTGAAGTACTCTAAGTAACTTTACTTGCATATTAAGTGGCATATCACCAATTTCATCTAATAATATAGTTCCTCCGTCAGCAAGTTCAAATCTACCCATTTTACCACCTTTTTTTGCTCCTGTAAAAGCACCCTCTTCATAACCAAATAACTCTGACTCTAAAAGCTCAGCTGGGATTGCTCCACAATTTATCTTTATAAAAGGACCATATCTTCTATTACTTGCATTGTGAATTGCATGCGCAAAGAGTTCCTTTCCTGTTCCACTTTCTCCCAAAATCAAAACACTTGAATCTGTATTTGCTACTCTCTTAGCAAGGTTTATGACATACTTCATACTTTCACTGTTTTCACAAATTTGTTCAAAAGAATATTTTGCTTTCTGGTTTTTATTTAATTTGTTCTTATAGTATTCAAGCTCTTTTTGGAGATTACTTATTTTTTTATTTAGAAACAGTAAGTCTGCTAAATCTTTAAACATCACTTTTCCAACTGCACCTATTATTTCATTGCCTTTTTTTAAAGGTATTCTCATTGAAATCATCTTATGACCTTTAACTTGTTGTACCTCTCC
Source organism: Clostridiaceae bacterium M8S5 (assembly GCA_029227815.1). Classification (GTDB taxonomy): domain Bacteria; phylum Bacillota; class Clostridia; order Tissierellales; family MCWD3; genus Abyssisolibacter. The sequence continues at coordinate 2,115,390 of CP118523.1, forward strand.
TACTTCCTTTTCACCTGTCATCAATACGATATGCAATCTTGTATTTTCTATTACATCAGATATATGTTTACCTTCAGGTTTGTCTATATTTAGAAACTTTTTGTATGCTTTGCTCATCATTGTTATATTACCTTTTTCATCTACTACTACTACTCTTTCATCAAATGCATTCATAACAGTTTGTAGCATTTCTAAGTTAGCAATTTCTTTGTTTAGCTCATAAATTTCAGTAATATCATTAAATAAAGAAAAAGCTCCACTGATGTTATTATTTGAATCAAATATAGGTACACTATCTACTAAGTATCTACGATTATCAATACATAACTCTTGTTTGAATAACGGCTTTTTCTTTTTGATAATCATAGGCAGATTACTATTAGGTAATACTGATAGTATATTTTTACCTATAACATTATCTTTATCTATATTAAGTAGCTTATTGAATTCCTTATTAGCTATTACAATTTTTCCTTCAGTATTTATTTGTATTAAGGCTTCTTTTATATGTTGTAATATATATCTACAACTACTGTCTTTTAACATTCTGCTTCACCTCGACTTATTTAATCATACAGCACATATAATCTGCCACAAAGCATATCACGTCTTGTGTTTAGAAAAACTCTCAGGGGTGTCTTATAAGACACCCCCTCTGCTATGTTAATTATATCACATATTCAATATATAACAATGCTATTTTTTAGAGTATTTTTCTATCTAATAATTATTTAGTGAACAAAAAGCCTTAATATAATGTTAATTTTATAACAATTTCTAATATAAAAAATAATCTATATATTTATAAATCTATTTTCCTACTAATTCTAATTCATTTATTAGTGCTGGCAATACTTTGTTTGCATCTCCAACTATTCCAATATCACAAAATTCAAATATAGGTGCTTGCTCATCTTTATTAATGGCAACTATAAGTTCTGAATCTTCCATACCAGTTACATGTTGAATAGCACCTGATATACCGCATGCAACATATAAATCTGGTCTTACTGTTTTACCTGTTTGACCAACTTGATGATTTCTATCTATCCATCCTGCATCAACTACAGCCCTAGACGCAGAAACCTGACCATCTAGCTTACTAGCTAGTATTTTAAGTTGCTCGAAGTTTTCAGCTTTACCTATACCTCTACCTCCTGATATAAGCACATTTGCATCTTCTATGTTTATTTTTTCTTTAGTCTCTTTAACAATCTCTAGTATCTCAATGTTTAAGTCATCAGTTGTAAACTGTATTTTCATCTCATCAATCTTGCCTACTTTGCTCTCATCTTTCTTTGCAAGAGTCATTACTCCAGGTCTTACTGTTGACATTTGTGGTCTATGATCTGGACAAACTATTGTCGCCATAATATTTCCACCAAAAGCTGGTCTAGTCATCAAGAGATTTTTATTTTCTTCATCTATATCGAGTACAGTACAATCTGCTGTCAACCCTGTGTGTATTCTAGCTGATACTCTTGGTGCTAAATCTCTACCTATAGTTGTTGCTCCTATTAAGAATATCTCTGGTTTGTTTTCATCTATTACTTTAACTAAGGCCTTTGTATACGGTTCAGTTATATAAGTCTCTAGGGCTTTATCATCAACATAAATCACTTTATCTGCTCCATAATGTATAAGTGTCTTTGCTAAATTTTTTATATCTTTTCCTAATATTACTCCTGTTACATCTACCTCTAGTTTGTTTGCTAATTCTCTAGCTTTACTAATCAATTCAAGTGATACTTTTTGCAGTACACCTTCTCTTTGTTCTGCAAATACAAATACGCCTTTATACTCTGCTAAACTCAAGTTTACTCCTCCTAACAACTATATTATGAATTTCTCTTGTAATTTTTCAACAATCAATTTTGCTGCTTCATTCTCATCTACATTATACACTTTACCTGCTGATTTTACTCCCTTAGTAAATGATTTTTTAACCTTAGTTGGTGATCCTTTTAATCCAATGTTTTTAGTATCTACATCAATATCATCTAAGCTCCATTTTATTATTTCTTTTTCTTTATAAGCATCCATAACACCACCTACTGACATGTATCTTGGAGTATTCATTTCACTTAATGTAGTTATTAAGCATGGTGTTTTAACTTTTAATTTGTGATAACCTTCTTCGTATTTTCTTTTTAATATCAGACTTTCTTCACTAAGTTCTAAATCTTCAACATAACTAACTTGTGGTAACTTTAAATGTTCTGCTATTTGTGGCCCTACTTGTGCTGTGTCTCCATCTATAGCCTGCCTTCCTGCTATTATCAAATCATATTGTAACTTTTTAATTGCTGCTGCTAGTGTAGAAGATGTTGCCCATGTATCTGCACCTGCAAATGCTCTATCACTCAATAATATTGCTTTATCTGCTCCCATAGCTAACGCCTCTCTTAAAGCTTTTTCCGCTTGAGGAGGTCCCATTGTTATAACTGTTATTTCGGCATCAATTTTATCTTTAATTGCAAGTGCAGCTTCTAAACCACTTTTATCATCTGGATTTATTATACTTGGTACTCCATCTCTGATAAGTGTACCTGTTTTCTGGTCTAATTTTACTTCTGTTGTATCTGGCACTTGTTTTATACACACAACTATTTTCATATGTTTAACCTCCTATCTTAGTATATTGCTTGCTATAACCATTTTTTGGACTTCTGAAGTACCTTCATAAATCTCTGTAATTTTAGCGTCTCGCATCATTCTCTCTACTGGATATTCTCTAGTATAGCCATACCCGCCGTGAAGTTGAACTGCTTTAGTAGTTACCATCATAGCTGTATCTGCTGCAAATAGTTTAGCCATAGCAGATTCATTACTGTAGATTTTTTGATTGTCCTTAGCTTTTGCTGCTCTATAAACTAACAATCTTGCCGCATCTGTAACAGTTTGCATATCTGCTAGTTGAAACTGTGTATTTTGGAATTTTGCTATACTTCTTCCGAATTGTTTTCTTTCTTTTACATATTTTATTGTTTCATCTATTGCACCTTGTGCGATTCCTAAAGCTTGAGCTGCTATCCCAATACGTCCACCATCTAATGTCTTCATAGCTATAGAAAATCCTTTACCTTCTCTACCTAGTAAGTTCTCTTTTGGAACTTTACAGTTTTCAAATATCAACTCACATGTAGACGAGCCCTTGATTCCCATTTTTGCCTCTTTCTTTCCAACACTAAATCCATCAAAGTCTTTTTCTACTATAAAAGCTGATATTCCCTTAGTTCCTTTACTTTTATCCGTCATAGCCATTATGATATATATATCTGCATATCCAGCATTTGTGATGAATATCTTTGAACCATTTAATATATAATAATCTCCTTCTAATACAGCTTTAGTCTGCTGAGCTGATGCATCTGTACCTGCATTTGCCTCAGTTAATCCAAATGCTCCGAGGTTCTCTCCACTTAATAATGGCCTTAGATACTTTTCTTTTTGCTCTTTTGTGCCATGTTCATATATAGGGGCTGCACATAGTGATGTATGTGCTGAGACAATTACTCCTGTAGTCCCACATACTTTCGATAGTTCTTCTACAGCCATTGCATATGCTAAGTTATCAGCACCTTGCCCACCGTATTCTTTAGGAAATGGAATCCCTAAAAAACCGTATTTACCAAGTTTTTTCACTGTCTCGACAGGAAACATTTCTTTTTCATCTACTTCTTCTGCTAACGGTTTAACTTCTTTTTCTGCAAATTCTCTGTACATCTGTCTTAACAATTGATGCTCTTTTGAAATATTAAAATCCATAATTCTCCTCCTTTATGCCTCTAGTTGACTGTACACTTCTATTTAAATAACATTTTGGTATTGCTTTATTTAATTGACTTTAGGCTTTTTTTAACTACTTATTATAGTCATAGAATCCTTTTTTAGTTTTTCTACCTAGTAACCCTGCTCTTACCATTTTCACAAGGAGTGGATGTGGTCGATATTTAGGATCGCCAAATTCTTTATATAGAACTTGCATAATAGCTAAGTTTACATCATTTCCAATCAAGTCTGCTAATGCCAAAGGACCTATAGGGTGATTTGCTCCTAATTTCATTGCCTCATCTATATCATGAGCACTAGCTACTCCATCTGCTAGTATTCCTATTGCTTCATTTATCATTGGAATTAATATTCTGTTGACTACAAAACCAGGTGCCTCCTCAACTTCTACTGGGGTTTTATTTATATCTCTAGTTATCTCTATTATTTTATTTTTAGTTTCATCTGATGTTGGTAAACCCTTTATTATCTCTACTAGTTTCATAACTGGAACTGGGTTAAAGAAATGCATACCTATTACTTTTTCTGGTCTACTGGTAGCTGTTGCAATTTCAGTTATTGACAATGATGATGTGTTAGTGGCTAATATAGCTGATTCTTTGCAAAGACTATCTAATTCAGAGAATATTTCTTTCTTTATCTCCATATCCTCTACTGCTGCCTCAATCACTATATCAACATCCTTGCATTCTTTTATATCTGTAGTAACAGTTATGTTACTCAATATTTCTTCTTTTCTTTCTTCAGTAATTTTCTCTTTTTTCACACTTCTATCAAGATTTTTTGTAATTACTTTTACTGCTCTTAGCACATATTCTTCTTTAATATCTCTAATTATCACACTGTAACCAGATTGAGCAAATATTTGAGCTATGCCACTACCCATAGTCCCTGCTCCTAAAACCATTATTTTCATGTAAATTACCCCCTTTTTATTTACCTATAAATTTAGGTTTTCTTTTCTCTATAAAGGCTGTCATTCCTTCTACTTGATCTTTACTGGCAAAACATAGGGCAAACAAATCTTTTTCTATTTGTATACCAGTTTCTATATCAGTTTCACAACCTCTATTAATAGCACTTTTTGCATATTTAACGGCTAATTTAGCATTTTGGGCTATTTCTTTTGCAAGCTTAACAGCTTCACTTATCAATTCATCTTGGTGAACTATTTTATTTATCAAACCTATCTTTTCAGCCTCTTTTGCATTTATTAATCTTCCTGTAAATATTAGTTCTTTTGCTTTTGCAATACCTACTAATCTAGATAATCTCTGAGTACCACTAAATCCTGGTATAATGCCTAAGCTTACTTCCGGTTGCCCAAATTTAGCATTATCACTTACTATCCTTATATCGCAACACATTGCTAGTTCGCATCCTCCTCCTAATGCAAAACCATTGACAGCTGCTATGACAGGCTTTTTAAATAATTCTATCTTTCTAAATACATCTATACCTAATCTAGCAAATTCTCTTGCACTCTCAACATTTAAATCTCTCATTTGTAATATATCTGCTCCTGCTACAAAAGCTTTTCCCTCTCCTGATAATATCAACACATCTATATCATCGTTAGCTGATATTTCATTTAGTTGTAAGTCTAGCTCTTTAAGCACTTGAGTATTTAATGCATTTAATGATTTTGGTCTATTGAAGCTTAAAATAGCAACATTTCCTTCTACCTTCAATAATAGATATTTTGAATCCAATATAATGACCTCCCCTTAAGTTTGCATATATAATATTAAGCAATTTTCATGCCATAATTAATAAATATTATTAAAATCTGAGAATCACTGAAATACACCCAATTTATCACGTTTATCATTAATCAATCTATCATATATGATCTTACCTAGATTATTAAAACTGTTCACTTTGTATACATTATCCAGTAAAAACACTGTAATCATTGATAAAATCATAACAAATAAACATGTAAATAATATTTACATGTTTATTTGTTGTACACCCAAAAATTAAACCCTCTATTTCACTCTACATTCTTGATAATTCAATAATTCTAAGCAAATTATGATATCACAGTTTTATCTAAAATATGTTTTTAATTTATTTTATTCTGTGATACTAATACGCCCAAGAGATACTTTTTTTGTTATTTTATCTTTATATTGTTCTTTGCATCCTTTATACTGTGTAAAGTTTTGCTTTCTTTTGATAAAAACTTATCATTGTCATATCGTTTTTATCATTATGCTTTATGCTATAAAACTTCATTACTTGACATATACTGATAATCTGTGTATAATAAAAACTCACAATAGTATAACTATGATAGAGGCGCAGAGATTATTAGTAGCAATGTGGAGCTTAGCAAGCTATGATACATAGTGAAAGGATGATTTGCCGAAACATTATTTTATGCTAAGGAATAATGTTGGGGTTAAGTTTAATAGGCTTAACACTCTCACTACGTTATGTAGTGGAGGCGCTATTATTTGACGAGAGATTCCTTTTCAGACAATAGTGCTTACTATTGTTTTTTTATTGTTACTAAACATACTAATGAGGAGGAAATCTTATGGATTTATTTATGAGTCTTTTACCCGCTATCGTAATGATAGTACTTGTGATAATCTCGCAAAAAGTTATTTTATCAATTTCAGTAGGTGTTATTTTAGGTTCTCTGATTACACATAATTTTAATATTGTATCTTCTACGAAGTATATAGGTGTCACAATGAAAGGTATTGTGACGGATTTTTCTTGGTATATGCCTATAGTAGGTTTTTTACTTCTTTTAGGAATTATCACTGCTTATTTAACTATATCTGGCTCAACAAGAGCATTTGCTGATTGGGCAGTTTCTAAAATTAAGAACAAAAAATCTGCTCAATATCTCGCATGGTTACTTGGAATCATAATTTTTATTGATGACTATTTTAATGCTCTGGTTATTGGTGAAATATCAAAACCTATAACTGACAGATACAATGTTAGTAGAGCTAAGCTTTCTTATATTATTGACTCTACAAGTGCACCTGTATCTATATTACTACCTATATCTACTTGGGGAGCATATGTTATCGGTATATTAACTGGTGTATTTGAAAAGATAGGTTATAAAACCTACAGTAGCACTACTGCTTTTTATCATCTTATGCCAATGCAATTTTATGCTATAGTTGCTCTTACAATGGTATATATTGTGATAAAATTTGATGTGAATATATTCAAAATGAAGACTTATGAAGTAAGCTCTATGAACGGAAATGATATAAGTCGCTCTGACAATAATGCTGAGTTATTTGATGTGAAAATCGAGACAGATAAAGGTAATAAGTGGGGATTGATTGTAACTATTTTTTCTTTAATCATATTGATTCTTGGGGGTATGCTATATGAAGCAAACTGGGATATAAGCAAAATGCTCACAGTAGAAATAACTCTACCACTATTTAGAGCTTCTGTTATTACCACTATTATTGCTTTACTTTTTGCAATATCTACTAGAGATATTTCAGCCAAAAAACTTTTTAAAGCAACTCTTAAAGGAATTTATTCAATGCTACCTGCTTCAATAATATTGATTTGCGCTTGGACTTTAGTAGCTGTAATCGGAGAATTAAATACAGGAAAATATCTAGCTGATCTAATAAAAGGTTCTAATATAAACCCTAGCTTCTTACCTCCAATATTATTTATTGTGGGTAGTCTTGTAGCATTTATGACTGGTACTAGTTGGGGTACATTTGGATTATTGTTACCTATAGCAGGTGAAATACTCGCTGCAAGTGACCAAGCTATGATACTTCCAGCAATGGCAGCTGTTTTAAGTGGCGCTATTTTAGGAGATCACTGTTCACCAATAAGTGATACAACTGTACTTTCAGCTACAGGAGCACAGTCAAAGCTTGATAGTCATTTTACTTCTCAGTTACCTTATGCTTTAATATCAGGTATGATAGCATTTGTTGGATATATAATATATGGATTTACTACTAACCTACTGCTAAGTTATATAGCTATAGCAACTCAATTATTACTATTTACAATTATAATCAAAAAAATTAATAAATAAAGAGAAGCAAAAGTAGCTTTTTGCTTCTCTTTTTATATCTTTTTGGTAATACTAATATCGAAAAGAGGTGTTAATTATGAAACAAAATCATTTTGAACCCGATAAACGTTCTTCAAATTTTCGTATGGATATTGGTACTGATTTTAATTTAACTCTTGTTCCAAACTATGAACTATTGAAACATACTAATAGTAATGTTAACTTTAATAAAGATTCTGGCAAAAAAATTGTTGTTAATGAAGATGAAGTGCTGTTAAATACAAATGCTAATGATCCTAACCCCTAGGTTTTGTTTGTATAATGTTCTTTGTAAATATATCTTGTATGGTCTCTAATATAGATGAACTGTTTACTATCTTGTATACGTTATATTTTGGATCTCTTATTCTTATATATTTATCCTCATGTACATCTATCCGTATATACTTTCTTGAAGTCTTTATAATTAAAGAAAATTTTCTTTCTTTATCGTAAAATTTTCTTGGCTCATAATTTATTACAGTTAGATTAGATAAACATTTCATTATATCATTTATTACCTGACTATCTTCTATCTCAATATGAACATTTTTACCTGTATCATCGTCAATTTTTATAATCCCTATATTACGTATATTACCTAAATGCTCACTATAATATTTTTCTAATACACTGCTTGTGAAATTTCTTGGATAAATCCTATCTATTATTATGTAGCCACATAACAAAACTATGCATATTAAAACTATCATAGTTTTTATGTATTTCTTTTTATAGATATAGCTAATTATACTAAGACAACCTAGTGCTATAACTAAACATACAGTTATATCTTCGTTTAGATTGTAAAATACACCCACTGTATTGGTTATTAACATTAAAATCAACCATATCCTACAACTAAGCCATTTTTTCATAGAATTTCTCCTTATTTTTCTAATATAATATATATTACATTCATGTTAAAAATAATACCTTCTTCTGCTTTTCGATTATCTAAATATCTATCTACTTCTAACTTAAATTCATTAAAGTCACCTTGCTTTTTTATCTTATCAAATATATTACTTACAGCATTAGACCACATTTCATCCCACCACTGTTTTTCATCATTATAGATTACTTTTTTGGATTCTTCTACTATATTAATAATCCTAAAACCTTTTATGTTTATATGTTTTTTTAGATTTTCTACTGTATTCAATATTAGCTTTGCTGCACTATTTTTATTTTGAGTGGGCTTTGTTGCCTTTAAATACTTGTTAACTATGTTTGTAAGCCATTGTTGCTCTTGTTGCTCTCCCCATGTACTAAAAATAAGTTGTCCACTTTTTCTTAAAACTGATAATAGCTGATTTAATTTACTATCATCATGCAATATATTTCCTATACTAAAACCTGCTACAATAGCATCGAAATAGTTTTCAGCAAAATCTAAATCTTCTAAATCCATTACTCTCACTTCTACATTTTTTATTTTCTTTTTTTCTATATCCTTTTTTGTCTCACTAACCATATTATCTGAAATATCAACGCCTGTTACTTTACCCTTTTCTCCCACTATCAAAGAGGCTGGAAATAATGTTGATCCTCTTCCTATGCCTACATCTAATACATAGTCTCCTTCTTTTATACTTGATAAACTAACTAGTCTTTGCCCAAAATAATCCCAATAATCAGGCCCTATTTTACTAAAATTTTTAGCTACATTGTCCCATAATTGTTTTAACTGTTTTTTTCTATCTTTCATTTTATCCTCCTATTATCATTAGTGAGGAACTCTAAAAACTTCTGCCCTGCTGAAGATAGTGGTACTCCTTTTAAAGTCGCTACTCCAATTTTCCTCTTTGGTATACTGTTCTTTATTTTTATTTCAAAAACCTCTTTGTTATCTAATTTATCCATTATAAAGTTCTTGGTTACACATGATATCCCGAGTCCTATTTCAGCAAATTTTACTAGTAAATCTACACTTCCTAGCTCTATTTCTGGCTCAGCTTGTATGCCATTATCACTAAAAAATTTGTCTATAAATTTTCTAGTATTGCTCCCTTTTTCTAAAAACACTAACGGATATTTACTAAGTTTATCTAACGTTATTTCTTTATTAAAATCTTTTGAGTACTTTTCTCCACATATAAAACAATCTTCTACAGTCAGTGTTTTCATTATATCAAGTGTTTTATCTTTTTCTATAGGTAAATTTATAACTCCTAAATCTACCGATCCACTTTTTAGTAAATTTATAGTTTCATAGGATGTTCTGTTTGTTACTTTCATCTTTATATTCGGATATATTTTATGGAATTGTTCTAAATATGGCATTAGATAATTTGCGCAAAGTGTATCACTAGCACCAATTATTATCTCACCGTAGTCAAGTTTTTGCATTTCTAAAAACTTAGATTCCCCAGCTTTTATGAACTTGTATGCTTTTTCTATGTATTTAAAGAATATTTCTCCTTCTGTAGTCAGCTTTATTCCTTTTGGAGTTCTTAAAAAAACTTTTCCTCCTAGTTTTTCTTCTAACTGTTTAATCGATTGACTTACAGCTGGTTGTGAAATATATAGTTTTTTAGCCGCATCAGATATTTTACCTTCTTTTACTACAGTATAGAATACTTTGTAAAACTCAAAATTAATATTCATATAACTTCTCCTTATATTATGTATAACTATTATTAATTTTACTTATCATCATATATCTATTATACTCTATAGTGTAAGAAAAATATACCTTTATATGAAAGGGGAGTATATATGAGTATAACAGCAATTGTCGGTGGCAATTGGGGCGACGAAGGTAAAGGAAAAATGACTGACCTCTTAGCAAAGAAAGCGGACTATGTAGTAAGGTTTCAAGGAGGTAATAACGCAGGTCATACTATCATAAATAAATACGGAAAATTTCAATTGCATCTATTACCATCAGGAGTATTTTCTGAAAACGTAATTAATATATTGGCAACAGGTGTAGCAGTAAATATTGAAGCGTTTTTAGAAGAATACAACGAACTAATATCTAGAGGTGTACCTAAACCTAAAATCATGATATCTGATAGAGCTCAAATAGTATTACCTCATCACATCTTATTTGATAAATATGAGGAAGAACGTCTTGGAAAAGCTAAATTTGGTTCTACTCAATCAGGTATAGCTCCATTTTACTCTGATAAATACAGTAAAATAGGTATTCAAGCTATTGATCTTTTTGATAGAGAATCATTATTGAAAAAAGTAGAAAGAAATATAGAAAAAAAGAATGTACTTTTACAACATTTATATAAAAAACCACTTTTAAATGCAAAGGAAATTTGTGATTATTTATATGAACTAGGTACGCAAATAAGACATTTTGTATGTGATACATCAAATGAACTTTATGAGGCGTTATCTAATGGTAAAAAAATACTTATGGAAGGACAACTAGGAGCATTAAAGGATCCTGATCATGGAATATATCCTATGACCACTTCATCTTCTCCTCTAGCTTGTTATGCACCTGTAGGTGCAGGTGTGCCAGCTAAAACTATAGAAAATGTTGTAACTGTAGTAAAGTCTTACTCAAGCAGTGTTGGCGCTGGTCCATTTGTATCTGAAATATTTGGAGAGAAAGCCGACGAGCTTAGAAATCTTGGAGGAGATAATGGTGAATATGGAGCTACTACTGGACGTCCTAGAAGAATGGGCTGGTTTGATGTAGTTGCTACTAAATACGGATGTAGAATACAAGGGACTACTGAGGTTGCTCTTTCTTTATTAGATGTTCTTGGCTATTTAAGAAAAATCCCTGTATGTAAAGCTTATGATATTGATGGAGTTATCACAACTGATTTCCCTCCAACTGAGATATTGAACACAGCTAAACCGGTTGTTGAATATTTACCAGGTTGGAACTGTGATATTTCACATATACGTGATTTCAAAGACCTTCCTCAAGAAGCTAAAGATTATGTAACTTATATTGAAAAAAGTATTGGTTTCCCTATAAAATACATTTCTGTTGGCCCTGAAAGGGACGCTATTATATTTAAATAGATTTTAAAACTTAAAGGGTTTGTTTAATCAAAGATTAATCAAACCCTTTTGCATTTGATGTTATAACTTCTTTCTTAAAGCATATAATTAAGCTATATATTGGCTGGTTTAAATTATAATTTTCTATTATTTATAAATTCTTTTATCATTTTTATATCCCGAAAGTCCTTTTCTCTACCAAGCTTTTGCTTTTGTTTTATAATACTTTTAAGACTCGCCACTGGTATGCCATTTATCATTTCGATTTCATCCACAAACCAATTCTCAAACAATTCTATATATTCGTTAAAATATAGTGTCCTTGTGTTATCTTCTTCATATTTATATTTATATCCTTTTTCAATTAGTTCCTCTGTAAGTTTTGTAGTACACCCCAAATCAATATCTCTAGTGCTTTCTTTAACTCCATGGATAACTAATGATGCTCCAGAGGTTACCCAATAATCTTTTACATCAAAGCTTAACTCTTTAATTATATTTGTTATTTCATTTATTTTTAGCAAATTGTTTATTCTCCTCCTTTTCAATAAAAACTGATAAATCTTTAATATATGGTTTTTCGAAAATGAACTCAAGTGGCACTTTTACATTAGTTTTACTTAGGATATCACTTTGCAAAACTATAGCACTTAGTGAATTTCCTCCTATATCAAAAAAACTATCGTTGATGCTAACTCTTTTTATGTCAATAATCTCTTTGTATATCTGAGCTATTAATTCTTCTAGTCTATTTCTTGGATATATATATTCAACATCTTTATCTGATATTTTAATCTCTATAAGCCTTCTTCGATCGATTTTACCATTAGGAGTCAATGGTAAGTGGTCAATTTGTATGAGTTGTGACGGAATCATATATGATGGTAGATATTCTCTTAGCTTATCTTTTATTGTGTTAATATTACATTCTTCGTCTGACACAAAATAGGCAGTTAATATTTTTGAATAATCTTTAGATTGTTTGACTACGACGACTGCTTGCTTTACTGAATCTATTTGTATTAATGTATTCTCAATTTCTTCTAATTCGATTCTAAACCCTCTTATTTTTGTTTGATTGTCTTTTCTTCCCACAAAAACAATATTTCCATCTTCTAACCACTTGCCTACATCTCCTGTTTTATACATTAAACCACTCTCAAATGGATTGTTAATAAATTTTTCTCTAGTTAAGTTTGTGTTATTAATATACCCTCTTGCTACACCTCTACCACCAATGTATATCTCACCCTCTATTCCTATAGGGCATATCTGTAGTTTTTTATCTAATATATATACTTGTGTGTTAATCAATGGTCTTCCTATCGGTATGGTCACATGTTCATCTGAAATATAGTTTAGTTCATATATAGTGGATACGTCACAACATTCAGTTAAACCGTATACATTTATTATATTTACACCTAAAGCATTACTAATTTCTTTAGCGAGGCTTACATTTAAGGTCTCCCCACCTATTATAAAGTCTAAATTTTCTAGTCTATGACTAAATTTCAGCTTTGAAATCATTTGTAGATGTGTTGGTGTTCCATCTGCTATATCAATATTGTTATCTTTATAATACTTTAAAAGACTACTACTTTCATAAATCATATCCTTAGGCACAATGTATAGACAATGCCCCAACATTAACGAAGGAAATATCTGTTTTATTGACGCATCGAAATAATATGGTGATACCATAGATATATTTAACTTTTTATTGTACTTATTATAAATACTATCTTTAATCCCGCATATTAAATTAACAACATTACTATGTTCTATCATAACACCCTTTGGTTTTCCTGTTGAACCAGATGTATAAATTATATATGCTAAATCTTCTGGCGAATTAATATTTTTAATATTCTCATATTTTTCATTAGTAATTCTTGCATTATTAATATCAATCATTTGGGCACTAAGCTTGTAGTCTATAGTATCATTCTTTTCAGTTAAAACAAACTTTACATTACTATCCATTAACATATAATTTATTCTATTTTGGGGCAAAGTCGTGTTAATTGGTAGATATGCTCCTCCTGCCTTTATTACAGATAATATACTAACTATCATATTTATAGATCTTTCAAGCAAAACACCAACAACATCATTAGGCTTTACTCCTCTATCTCTCAATATATGTGCAATTCTATCACTTTCTCTGTTTAGTTTTCTATAAGTCATTGTTTCATCATTATATATAACTGCTATACTATTCGGCGTTTTTTTAACCTGCAAATCAAATAAGTCGTTCAATGTTAGATCAACTTCTTTATCACTCTTGCCTTTACTAAAATCGCTTGTTATCTTATGTATATTTTGGATGTTTTCTAGATTTACTTGTTTACAATTAGGACAATTCATATCATTTGTGATAGATATTTCTTCTACAATACTATTGTTCCAACCTCTTTCCCAATCAAATCCATTGTTAAGAGATAATTTTTTAAAATGCTCACTTATCCAGTATTTCATACCTAAATATCCGTTACTATCACCTATACTACTGTTTCCCTTCTGTAAGAATAGATAAAATTTGTTGTATACAGGTTCTCCTATGTTTAGTAGTATTTTTAAAGCTTCTGTGACTATAAATCCTGCACTCATAAAAACAGGAGGAGAACACACTGGTGTACTTGCTTGCTTGGCTTTATCTTTATTCGAATTGGCTTTTTTAATCTCGGCTACTTTATTGTAATCAAATAAGCAATGAAAACAAGGTGTTTTAGGTGGGTAAAAAATAGCTGCAAATGAGTTTATATCCATCATTCCATAAAATAAATGTGGAATATTTTTTCTAAGTGAACACCTTGAAAGTATGAATTTAACTTCAATATTATCTACACTATCAAATATAATAGATGACTCTCCTACCATTTCATCAATATTGTATTCGTCTATTTTGTCTGTGAATATTTCAACTTTTACATTTTTATTTATATTAAATACGGTTTTTTTTGCTGAAATTGCCTTGTTTGTTCCTATTCTAGATTCTTCACTAACACAATGAATAAACTGCCTATTTAAATTTGACAACTCTACATTATCATAGTCACATACTCTGATACACCCTATTCCTAATAAGGCAAGTTGGGTTATTATTGGAGATCCTGATCCCCCTGCTCCAGCGACAAAAACAGTTGTTTTCTTTAATAACTCCTGTTTTTCTATACCCCAATCATCTAGCAAAATTTGCCTTTTATATCTTGTCAACTCTTCATTATTTAACAACAATGCTCCCCCTTATCTGAATAAATAATTTGACCTACTTCTCTTAAAATAATATAAAAGTAACAACTATAACACATAATAATATTTATTAGGTTTGAATTGACTATACCTCATATTGATTTGTTTATATATTATATAATTATATCATTTTAAATTACTTTTAAAAATGACATTTTAATCCGTATATTGTATACTATATGTTATAACTGTTTTTTATAGGAGGATGACTATTTTGAAAAAGCGTATTATTTCTGTATTGTCTCTTTTCTTAATAATGTTTTTATTGTTTGTTAACAGATATCTAGAAATAGAATACAGTTTAAATCTATATGAGTATCTTAGTAGATCTAAGAGATTAACTAAGGAAGAACTTAATTATCTTAAATCTCATGGAGACATTATATACGCTTCTGATTACAACTCTCCTCCTCTGAGATATTTAGATACTGCTAATGGTCAATATCGAGGTGTTGTTATTGATTACATTAATGCTTTATCTATAGAACTAGGTACTCAAATAAAAGTGAGACCTATGATATGGAAGGATGCTCTTGATAGTCTCGCTGATGGCAAAACTGATATTTGCGATATGTATCCTTCTACAAATCGATCTAAATTATATCTATTTTCTAAACCAATTTATATTCAAAGAAGTGTTATATTAGTGTTAAAAGATAATGAGGACATTAAAGATTATAAAGATTTAGAAACTGTCAAAGTTGCTGCTCAAAAAGGTGACTATGTTATTGAATTCCTTAATTCTAAACTATCTAATATTAATTATTCTTTTACAGAAGACTATCTTCAAGCGATTAAACTATTACAAGAAGGTAAAGTTGATGCTGTAGTTGGAGATGAACCTGTAATAAGTCACTTTATTACACTTTTAGATATAAATGATGATGTTGCTATACTTGATAAACCATTATATGAAAGAGATAGTGTTTTATCAGTTCATAAATCTGAAAAGAAACTGCTGACTATATTAAATAAATGCATATACAATCTTAATAGAGCTAATACAATGAATAAAATTCAACAAAAATGGTTTGGTATCTCTACACCTATTACCAAAAATACTTCTAATGAAAAATATAGTCTTCTCATTGCATTCTTTGGCTTTAGTATAATTATGGTATTTTATTTATCATATTTATGGAATAAACATCTAAAAAAAGAAGTTACTAGACAGACCGAAAAACTTGACATTAGTAGAAACGATTTGCAAACTACTTTTGATGGACTTACTCATCTTATGCTGGTTCTAAATAAAGATTTCATCATAACTAATGTTAATCAATCTGTGTGTGATTTGCTAGGGTTAGATAAAGAAGATATTATAGGTAAAAAATGCAATGATTTTAGTAAGGATTTTGAGTTGGGAAGTTCTTGTTTAATTAGAAGAACTTTATCTACTAATAGCTCCCATCAAAAGGAGATACAATATAAAAATAAGCTATTTGAAATAACTTCTTATCCCCTTTTAGATCAACACAATAATGTTGATAGAGTGCTTTTAATGCTTAAGGATATTACTCAATTGCGTATAAGTGAACGACAAATCCTTCATTCGAGTAAAATGGTAGCTATAGGTCAACTAGCTGGTGGTGTAGCGCATGAAATACGTAACCCTTTAGGTATCATAAGAAATTCGAGCTATCTTTTAAAAAAACAGCTTAAGACTAAAAATGAAGTAGCCAATAAATCAATCTGGTTAATTGAAAATTCAGTAGAAAGAGCCAGTAATATCATTGATAATCTATTGAATTTTTCTCGGTTATCTTCAAACAATATTAGTAAAATCAATGTTTTGAAATTCATTGAAGGTATTATGGAATTAAATAAAAAAGCTATAAAACAGCAAAATATTGATGTTCTCATAATGTGTGATTCTAATTTAGAATGTATGATAAATGTTGAAGCGTTAAAACACATACTACTAAATATCATATCTAATGCTATTGATGCATTGTCTGATAAAGGCTGTTTGACTATAAACTGTGATATAGAAGATACAAAATTAGTAATAATATGTAACGACAATGGATGTGGTATAGACAATAAAAATATTGATAAAATCTTTGATCCATTTTACACAACAAAAGAGCCTGGTAAAGGTACAGGGCTTGGACTGTATGTAGTATATGATCAGGTAAAGAAAATTGGTGGAGATATCAGAGTTACTAGTAATAAAGAAATCGGCACTACTTTTACTCTATGCTTGCCAATAAAGGAGGACTAAAATGAATAGTAAAAACCAATCAATCAAAATTTTGATTGTTGATGATGAGCCAGAATATAGAGAATCTTTAAATTTAATATTAAAAGGTAATGGATATACTACTCAAGTTGCATCTAATGGTTACGACGCTCTCTCTAAATTAAAACATGAACATTTTCATATAGTACTTACAGACCTTATTATGGGTAAAATGAATGGTATAGAACTTCTTGAAATAATAAAAAAGGATTATAGTAAAACTGAAGTCATAATTTTTACTGGTTATGGAAGCGTAAAAGATGCTGTTAATGCAATGAAAAAAGGAGCTTTTACTTATTTTATAAAGAGTCATGACCCTGAAGAACTTTTATTAGACATAGAAAACCTGTCTAAATTATTAGAATTGCAACAAAACAAATTAGCACTGGACGATCAAATAGATTATAATTTTATGCTCAATACTTCGAGTGAAAGTTTTAGAAAAGCTCTTAATATTGTAAAAAAAGCTTCTGAGAGCAATATTAATATTTTGATACTTGGTGAATCTGGTGTAGGAAAAGAAGTATTTGCAAAATACATACATCAATGTAGTAATAGAAGAAAACATCCATTTATGGCTGTAAATTGTCATGCTTTTTCTGAATCCTTACTTGAATCAGAGCTTTTTGGACATGAAAAAGGAGCATTCACTGGTGCTCTCGAACGTCGAATAGGACGTTTTGAAGCGGCTAATGACGGTACTCTTTTTCTGGATGAAATTGGTGATACTCCATATAACACTCAAGTAAAGCTACTAAGAACACTTGAGAATAAAAAGATTGAACGTATAGGAAGTAATCAAGCTATAGATGTTGACTTTAGACTAATTTGTGCTACTAATCAAAATCTTTACAATATGATAAATGATGGAATTTTTCGGGAAGATTTATTTTATAGAATTAGCAATATTATAGTAGAGATACCACCATTGAGAGATAGAAAAGAAGATTTGCCCGAATTAATAGATTTCTTTTTTAACAAGACTAAAAAAGATCTTAAAAAAAACATATCTAAAGTTGAAACAGGCGTAATGAAGTTCTTGCTTAACTACAACTACCCTGGTAATATAAGAGAATTAAGCAATATTATAGAGAGATTAGTTGTTTTATCTGATAAAGGTATCGTTAGGTATGATGATATTCCTAATATAAAATATAACTCAAATGAAACTAAAAGTATAGATCATATTCAAACTTTAAAGGAATTTAGAAACGAAAAGGAATCTGCTTATATAGAAAAAATATTAAGCATTTGTAACTACAATATGACTTTAACTGCCTCAAAGCTAGGAATAAGTAGACGGCAATTATTTAACAAGCTTACAGAATATAATTTAAGATAATATGTCGTAATTATGAGAAATTAATTTCCCGTTACTTGGGTAATTAATTTCTCATTTTTTATTTGACTAAAGTGTTTATCTTACTTTTTTCTTTATAAATGTAGAATATTAAACAACATTGACACGTTTTTGCAACATTTTTATTTTTGGCATGCTTATTGCAATTTAATACGCTAACAGCGGGTTTAATTTATAATTAGTAACTTTTAACAAGAATTTTATACTTGTAATTTATTTAAGGAGGAATTATATTGGGTCAATTTATTAGTTTTCTAAACAATATCGTTTGGAGTAAGCCACTAGTATATCTCTGTTTAATTGCTGGCGTACTCTTTTCAGTAATAATGAAATTCCCTCAGATACGTCTTTTTAAAGATATGACAAAGTTACTTTTCTCTGGTAAGAGCTCTGAATCAGGAGTTTCTTCCTTTCAAAGCTTCACTATGGCTTTAGGTGGTCGTGTTGGAACTGGAAATATTGCAGGTGTTGCTACTGCCATAGGTATAGGCGGTCCTGGTGCTATATTCTGGATGTGGGCAATTGCTTTTCTAGGTGCTGGATCAGCATATATAGAAGCTGCTCTTGCGCAAGTCTATAAAGAAAAAATGGATGGTGAATATCGTGGTGGCCCGTCTTATTATATAGAAAAAGGCCTTGGACAAAAATGGTACGGAACACTTTTTGCTATTTCAGCCATAATTGCAATGGGCTTTTTCATGCCAGGTGTTCAAGCAAATAGTATTGCAACAGGTATGAAAAATGCATTTAGTATTGATCCTAAAATAACTGGTATAGTTTTATCTTTATTATTAGGACTTATTATTTTTGGTGGTGTTAAGAGAATCGGTAAAGTAGCTGAAATAGTAGTTCCTTTTATGGCTATAGCATATATACTGACTTCTGTTATAGTTATCGGAGTAAATATTAATAAAGTTCCAGAAATTATAAAGCTAATATTCTCATCTGCTTTTAACATGCATGCAGTATTTGGAGCTGTCGGCGGACAAGTTATAATGATGGGAGTAAAACGTGGAATTTACTCTAATGAAGCTGGACAAGGAACTGGCCCTATGGCTGCTGCTGCTGCTGAAGTATCTCATCCTGCAAAACAAGGTCTTGTTCAAGCGTTCTCTGTATACATTGATACACTATTTGTATGTACAGCTACAGCTTTTATGATTCTTATAACTGGAGCTTACAATGTTAAAGATGCTGCTGGTAATTTTATTGTTCAAAATTTACCAAATGTTTCTGAAGCAGGAGTCGCGTATACTCAAAGTGCTGTTGACACACTAATCCCCGGAATCGGTAGATCATTTGTAGCTATAGCATTACTTTTCTTTGCTTTTACAACCTTACTTGCCTACTACTATTATGCAGAATCCAATGTTGCATATCTAGCTAGAAAAATTAAGAACCACCGTTTTTTATTTACACTTACTCGTTTAGTTTTATTAGCGATGACCTTTGTTGGCTCTGTAAACACTGCTGGTCAAGCATGGGCATTAGGTGATATAGGCGTAGGATTAATGGCATGGCTCAATATCATAGCTATAATACTTCTAGCTAAACCCGGTATTTTGACATTAAAAGATTATGAAAAACAAAAAGCTCTAGGGCTTGATCCAGTATTTGATCCTAAAAAATTAGGAATAAAAAATGCTGATATTTGGTCTGAAAAATCAAAAGAAAATGCCATATAACCTTGAATTTATAGTATAATGATTATAGGACTTTTGTGTTAATAGCAAAACTCTATTTAAATACTATCTTTGAACAGGAGAATGAAAATGAAGCATATACTTTTAATAGCAACTGGTGGGACTATTGCATCATCTGATGAAGGCAATGGTCTTACTCCACATTACAATGTTTCACAGTTGCTTTCATTTATTCCTAAAATAAATGAAAAATGTGAAATCACTGGTAAAATGATTATGAATATTGATAGCAGTAATATGACGCCTAATTGTTGGACTGAAATAGCAATGGCTATTAAGTCTAGTTATGACGATTATGATGGATTTGTCGTTACTCATGGTACTGATACTATGGGTTATACATCTTCCGCCTTGACTTATATGTTGGAAGGTTTATCAAAACCTGTTATATTAACTGGATCACAATACTCTATCGAAGAAAAATGTACCGATGCACTACAAAACCTTAATGATGCTATACTATTTGCAAGAGAACCTCTTGCTGGCGTATTTGTTACATTTGATGGAAAACTTATTTGTGGTACTAGAGCTATGAAGGTAAAAACAAAAAGCTATGATGCGTTTGAAAGCGTTAACTTTCCGTATATAGCTGAAATAAAGCACGATAGAATTGCTTATAACAGATATATTTTACCTTATTTTAAACCTGCTAATAAAGAATTAAAAGTAAATTGTAATGTTTGTGATAAAATAGCTGTTATAAAAATATTCCCGGGTATAGACGCGGAGCTATTTACATTTATTCAGAATAAATATAAAGGTGTCATAATTGAAAGCTTTGGTATTGGAGGTATCCCATTTGAAAAAAGCAATCTGATATCAAAGGTTAATGAAATGACTGATAAAGGAATCGCGGTGGTTGTAACAACTCAATGTTTAGAAGAAGGAGTTGACTTTGGTATTTATGAAGTTGGTAAAAAATTATCTGCTAACAAAATCATATACGCAAATGATATGAATACTGAAGCTCTAGTTGCAAAATTAATGTGTGCTTTGGGTAAGTCAGCTGATCTATCTGAAATAAAAGATTTTATAGAAACACCTGTTATGTTTGATATAAATACAGATATACATTCACAAGAACCTTGCACTATTTGATAATATCATTTTAGGTAATTGCAAAGTACTTATTTCTACTATCTTTCAAGTAGGAATGAGTATTTTTTAGTTTGCTCAAAATTCTACATTTTTCTTGCATTTTTTGTTGTATAATAAATTCGTGTCAAATTACAAATTGGAGGTATCTTGAATGAATGAAGAAAATATCAAAATTACAAAATCTAAAAAATGTATAGCCTATTTTAAAAACCTTATTATACTTTTATGTATCTTTTATGCACTTGTATTTTTACTTAACATACCATTTTTTGTTCATATGAACTTCTCTTATATTTTAAAATATGCTTTACTTACTTCTCTAAGTCTTATGATTGGACATTTTATATTAAATGGTCTATATTACTTAACAGCTTGTAAACCACTTGCAATGGGTGTACTCTTTATAATACTAGGACTCATCTCATATATGCATACTTCACTAGTATTATCTATATTAAAATTTCCTACGGATATAACTATGGATTTACATAATACTACAGTCCCATTCTTATCTCAATATGGTTTTCATTTTGGGTTAATCTCAATAATAATAGGCGGTGTGTTATGGTATCTTACTAAAAAGAACAAAAACACAAATTATGCAGCAATATATATATATATTATCACACTTGCTATACATATTTTGTTTGTTGGAATATTAGATTTAGGCTTAACGCTATTATACATAATAATTTGGATGGTATTGTATGAAAAGCTTAATGAAAATACTTCTATAATTCAAAATGATGATATTAATATACTATTTAAAATTATCCCTACACTCTCTTTATTGTTTATCACAATAAGAAATTACTCATTATATCGTATGAGATTTAGATCTTTCTCTGGAACAAATTATGTACTTATAATTTACTCTGTAATTTTATTTTTTGTAATCTCTTTTATTGTGTGGAGAGCTGATATAGTAAAAAAATCACTTCCAGACTCAGTCAACATTTTTATAGATAAGATCATATCGTTGATTAAGCAATTTATCTTTATAAAATATTAGTAGTTTACAAGAGATGTCTAATGGCATCTCTTTATTTTATTTATATATAGATGTTTTTGAGTTTAGTTTATATTTTTATAGACTATTTTAGCGTTGGTTTGCATATTTGATTTAAATATGATATGATTATATATAATCAAACAATAAATGAGGTGTTAATTTGGAAAATGAAACTATGTTTTGGGATGCTTCTATTCATGATTTAAAAAAAGGATATATCTACGATGAATCAACTGCGCTATATACATGTATATTCTGCGGTTACAAACTTGAATGTGGTGTAATACACAAATATAACGATACTTTAATGACATCAGAAAAAAGAATGAAACTTCATATACAAGAAAACCACGGAGGTTCTTTTAATTATTTGATAAACCTTAATAAAAAATTAACTGGACTAACCCAAAATCAACAAGAAGTTATAACATGTTTTTATAAAAATAAAACTGATAAAGAAATAGCAAAAGAACTTGGTATAACTGAATCAACTATACGTAATTACAGATTTAAATTAAGAGAGAAAGAAAAACAAAGCAAGATATTATTATCTATTATGCAACTACTAAATGAAAAATCATCTAAAAAAGAAGAATATATAAATATTCACCAGACAGCTACTATGGTTGATGATCGTTATTGTATAACAGAGGATGAAAACCAAAAAATTCTTAAAAGATATTTTACTGATGAAGGTTATCTAAAGACTTTACCTTCAAAAGAAAAACGCAAAATCATCGTCTTACGTAAGGTTGCAAAGCTTTTCAAACCTGATGTGCATTATACAGAAAAGGAAGTCAATAGAGTTCTTGAACGTATTCATGAAGATCATGTCATCTTAAGACGATATCTTATTGAGTATGGGTTTTTAGATCGCAAAAATGATTGTAGCATATATTGGTTAAAATAGTGAACTATTTTTAAAAAATATTATTGAATTTTTGAAATAGCTATATAAAAGGGACTATTAATTTCTAAATAGTCCCTATCTTAATTATATATTTCATTTCTACAAAAACTTCTTTAACTCTTCAATATTTTTCTGTTCAAATTTCAGTAATTTATCACCAAGTTTTAGTATTTTGCTATCTGCATCTTTATACTCTTTTAGCTTTTTTGTAATATCAATAACTCCCATAGTACTACCTTGTATGAGCATTTGAGATATATGTGATGGTGTTTTATCTGTTAAAGTCTTTAAGCTTATCATTATATAAGTTGATATTTTCGACAACTGTTTTATACTCTTTGCTTCTTTATTTAATTTGCTTAACATTTTTTCTGATTCACTATATATTTTGTTATATTCATCAAACTGAGATTTTAATTCTTTTTTAAAACCACTATCTTTAACTATGTTGATTAACTGCTTCAATGTATCTCTTCCCATTTCAGAGTTTTGATGTATGTAATTTAATATCTCAATATTGCCATTCATATTTAACACCTCCTATGAGGTAGTTTGGGTAATATTTATACTTAATATGTATGTCTATTTTTTTTACCAATTATTATGCATAAATCAATTGTGCATTCATCGAGTTTTTTATTTATTATATATTTAATTTTATCACTGTCTACTCCCCAAGCTAGCGGTGTCATATGGATTAAATTCTTTAAATCATCATTGCCAATCTTTAAACTATAATTGATATTAGTCTTATGAATAATATTGAAATTTTTAGCGAAATGGTTTATTACTTTATCATTTGAATAATTTTGTTTATCAGTTTTATTGTAAAAAACACTTCTTAACTGCTTAAGATAATCCTTTTCAGGAACTACTTTAATTAACACTCCGTCATCTTTTAAAATTCTATTAAACTGCTTATAGTTTGATGGAGAAAAGATATTTGTTATTATGTCAAATGTTCTTTTTTTAAACGGGCTTTTAGCCAAATCTGCAACACACCATATTGCATTTTGATATCCTTTAGAAGCTATTTTAATTGCTTCTTTTTCTATATCTACTCCTACCCCTAAAATTTTGCGATTGCTCTTTTCTGCCAGTCTGTTTATTATACTCGCTAAATGTGAGCCTTCACCACAACCTAAATCCAAGATATTAACTCTTTCTCCTGTATAATTGTTTAGATAATACGTCTTAATCAAATCTACGACTTTTGAAAGCATTTTATCAAATATACCAATATTGTGTATAGCTTTCTTTGCTTTAAACATATCTTTGCTATATTTTGTATTTTTTGAATTTAATGTCAAATTAATATAGCCATACTTTGATAAATCAAAAGTATGCTTATTTACGCATATTAAACTTTTATTCATAGTAATTATCATATTTTCTCCACATATAGGACATAGGAAAATATTGTGATTTAACTTTATGAGGTTCTTAGCCACTTCAATTTTCTTCATATCTATCTCCTAATTATATATATTAATGTTCCTTCTATTACTAAAACAGCTGGTCTGTTATAATCTTGTCTCTAATTGTTATAGGATACAGTTTTTTAGATGAAATGTCCTTTATATTTATTAGCTGAGGAATATAACAACCATAAATTTTGCTATTTCTAGAATACTCTTCTCCTTTACCACTACCAATCTCCCCTGATTTATGTTCACAAATATAAAAATATTCTTTATATCCTTCACAACTTAAAGTATGGTATAACTCTATAACTTCTACAATAATTCCTAATTCTTCGTATACTTCTCTAACAACACACTCTTTGCTACTTTCATTTTCTTTTACTCCTCCTCCTGGAAACACAAAATATGTAATTTCATTACTTTCAGTACTTTTAACTCTTTTTATTAGTGCTAGTTTGTTATTAACGATTATTATAGCTCTTGCTCTATCGTTCATATATACCCCTTTCTCATGTTTTTTAGCTATCTTTTATTAGCAAATTTCGTAACACACTATTTATAAATTCGCTTTTTCTTGCTGTATATTCTTCTCTATTATCTTTATATTGCGTATATAGCCTATTTTTAATATGAATATATTCGTAGGCTAGATTAGAGTTATTGATAAGGATATCTCTAAAAGCTATTTGTTTATAATAGTGCTCGTTACCTTCTTGGTATGCATGTACGTGATACAATGAGTTACCATTAACCCTCTTTACAAAATATAATCTATTAGATGTAGCTGATATTTTTATATGTTCATATCCTAATGAAATAATACTTTTGATGAGTTTGCTACTATTTGCACTTTCATACATTATCGCAATATCTATCAATGGTTTTGCTAACATACCTGGTATAGAAGTACTACCTACATGCTCAATCTCACAAATAAATGATTCACATTTATGTAGTATCTTCTCTTTTTCTTTTTAAAATTCTTCTTTCCAATTCTCATCATATTCCTTTAATACTACTTTTTTGAATGGTACTCCTATCATAACTCTACCTCCTTGTAAATTCAATCATAACAAAATAATAACAAATACTCAAGTTAGTATAAATAGGTAGAGTCCTAATATTTTTTATTCTCCTACCCTACTATAGTAAGGTAGCCCGTGCCTAACTCTTATTTGTTTAAATAGTCTATGGTTGGATTCTCTGAATAAGTTTTTCGGTTCTTGTCATGTATACTTATTTTATATATGTTATATTATGTTTAGATAATCGTATGTTAAATATTTACATGTTTATAGTAGGAACTTTATTTTCAAGCAGTAGTCTAAATAGATAGTAGTTTAACTAATTATAAAGAGGTGTTAAAAAAAATGAGAAGGACAGTTGTAATACTATGTGTAGTATTCCTAATGCTATTCTAACATCATGTGTTTCAAAAGAAGATAGTATTGGTGAAAATAAAAAATCTCCCTATAACGAAAAAAAATTCTGTAAAGACGTTGAATTATCTACTACAAAACAATGCATTACTCAAAACGTTGAGAAAATAAAACTAATATATAATAATTTATCAAACAAAGAGTATAATTTCGGCAAACAGCCACATCTAGAAATAAACATTAACAATGAATGGCTGGTTGTCCCTACATTACCTAATAGGGCTTGGAACTCAATAGCACACATTTTAAAGCCTAGAGATAAAAAAGAACAAATTTTATACATTAAAGATGATTATGGAATTTTAAAAGAAGGTAATTATAGGATAGTCAAAGAACTATTCAAAGATAATGAAAATGTATTTACTGTAGCAGAATTCTCTATAATAAATGATGTGAAATAATGCAAGTAAAAGATGCATGACTATAATCTCAATGCATCTTTTTTATCCATTAATCTATTGGTGTATCCACTAAATTAGTTACACAGCTTAAATCTACATCAAAGCCAAACTGTCCTCCGTTTTCATCTATCCAATCATTTATTTCTTTATCTAATACATCTATTCCATTAATATTTACATTTAAATGTTGCACTTTCCAATCGTTCAATATAGGTGTTGCATAATTTTCTTTTTTCAGATAGAATTTTCTAACGGTTGAAGGAGTTATTTTATTATCATTTATAAATAAATAATACTCACTTTTATCTCCTCTGTAAAAATCGTTATGTCCTTTTTTGTCTAGAAGCCATTTTTTTGTGTCTCCATTTTCTAACTCCATTATAAAATATACATATTCGTCTGTACTAGCTAAAAAGCTATCTGAAGTTGTAACTGTTACTGTTAATGAACTAAATGGTGAACTACTTCTTCCGAAATCTATATTCCATCTATCACTGAAGTTACTTCCATTTCCACTTTCTATTTGTTTGAGTAAATTAACTGAAGTAGTAACAGCTTGTTGATATGAACGTTCTAACCTATTTAGTCGTCCGTTTTTTGATAAGAAGTTTATACTTTCTTCGTAATTAGTATATTCATAACCTACTCCAGTTTCTAACCCAGTCTTGAAAAATCGCGCCCACGTTTTTTCTTCTAATCCACCTGGGCTTGTCCCGTAAATCTCTCTTGCTGTCCTATTAAATAAATCAAATGGAATATTATCAATAGCACTAAATTTATTCCATATACCTATTTTTTCATAGGATTCTTTAGTATACCCACCTTTATTTACCCATAAGTATTCCTCTGCCATAGTTTCAAGTTTCTTATGAAGTGGTCTTGAACTTTCATCTGTCATATATAACCCTGCCTCTGGATTTACATATATACCATGGCAAGCATAGTCTCCCATTACATGTGTTAACCATCCTGCTGCGAATGCTATTTCTTTATTATTTCCTGAGCTCAATGCAATCTCCAGTTGTCGTCTAGCAAAGCTTCCTACCTTAAAATAATGAAACCTATCACCCCACGGCGCATACTCTACTGCTTGTTTAATTTGTATGTATCCAAGATCAGGTGCATTCGCTCCCCATGTTGCAATCTTCGGATACTGTGTCAAAGCCTTTTTTATCCTACTATCTTGTGGTAATTTCTCTGTAACTGCCTTAACAATAACATGGTGTGATGCTGGTTGGTAAGCATATAGCTCACAAACATTAAATGATAACAAAAATAAGGTAATTAATAATAATACGATACTTCTTTTAAACTTCATATACTATTCCCTCCTTTATTTTACATTACCATTGTATATTTATTACAGTTATTTTTCAATATTTTTGGTAAATATAGTTCTTTTTTACTATTTTATTGTATATTGCCTCCAAGAGCTAAACATAAACACCCAATCACTAAGGATAAAATTAATATATCTAAGGGCAATTTATATAGTTTTTCAGGTTTATTTATATAATATTTGACTATTATTTCATCTCCAATATCTTTATTCATCGAAACTTTTATCTTATCATCAGATATTATATATTTACCATTAGCATAGTAGCCTACCGTTGCTACCTTTGCATTGTAAACTTTTTGGGATTGTGGATGAACTGAATATATATCTATTATTGTTGCTTTTACAGTTTTAATTTTGCTCTTAGTATGTATCATATTTATCACTTGTTTTAAAGCTACTACGACCATTAATATAGTAATTGAATAATATATTGTACTAATTTCCATAATTCTACACCATCTCCTTTTACAAGAATTATATCATTAAACTATGGTTTATTAAACTAATATTGTTATATTTTGATAATTAGTTTATATAACAAAATCATCCTTGTTGAATTGCTTTAGTATGTATGATTCTTAAAATTAACATACTATCTTTTTAAATATTGATTAATATCAACATAGTCAAAGCCATAATTTATAGTTGAATTATATTATTACTACTATATATTTCAAACTATCAATTATTCAGTATAAAGCTCATCTCTATTATATTGAATAATAATTCAAGAAATTATCAATGTAATTCGCTAAGTTTGGTATTTATAGTGAATGAATATGATTATTTTGTATTATTATTATATATTTTGTAAATTTTATAATATTTTTGGTAATTTTTCTTGTATTTTTTTACTTTTTGTGATAATATTTCTATAGAATAAATGTGAAAAGGAGGTCGTTTTATGAAAAAATTAATGAAAAGAAATATCAAGAATTTAAGACTAAATCAAAACACTGGTGGCTCAGGTACTGACCCTGAACCAATTTATATTGCTTGCTTATGTTGGGAAGGACAAAATACTAAAGATTACTGGGAAACTGCATTGATGGGAATAACAAGATAGTAAACTAAAACAGGGAGTTAATCTGACTCCCTGTTTTAGACTTATTGATTATTGATAATATTTTGAGGATTTTACCATCTCCACAACTTTATTACTATCAATTTTATTCATTTTAATGTTGTAATCAATAATAAAATCTCCACATTTCACAGAAAATTTCATAGTTTCATAATAACTACTATCTCCAACATCGCCTCTAGTTATAACTTTTCTTCTATCAATTACATCTTTTTTAATTTCACTTTCTTTAAATATTGGTCTATCCATTGTATTTCTTAATTCATCAGGTATGGTTTCAGCAAATGGTGGCTTATATTTTGTAATATCATATTTTTCAACTTCATCTATATCTACTAGATTTTTGTAATATATATTTAAAAGTGGACTCACATGGATATTAAGATAGTCATATGCATTGTTATTATATGATACGTACAGTCTGTTTTCCTTATCATCAGTTGAAATAGTAGCTGACCCACTGCTATAAGTTAAGTTTCTTATTATTTTTGTAGGTAAATACTCACTTAATTTGCTAATAGAATATATCTTATCTTTTGAAACATCTCTAAAGGTTTCAAATCTCTCTTTCTTTAAAGCTATCTTTTTATTAGGCTTAGTGGCAGTTGTTATTATACCAACAACAGTTTTTATAAATTCATCTTTGGTTAAATTTTTTGAAACTATGTTAAAATCAACACCCTTATAGTTAAATTTTGCCACGTATGAATCGTAATATCCTGCTGGTTTATTACTTCCATCTGCTGTTTTTTCATTCGGATTATACGGTCCATAATCCATTAATCTATGCCCTAACATAACTTTCACATTGTTTATTGATGAAGCTTTCATTTCTTTTTCATTTATATATATGCAATCATCTTCTATTCTTTTATTTGATACTTCTATCGCCAATATTCTCTTTAGTGGATTATATCCTTCATTTTGATCTTTCTCAGTAAATCTAAATAC
This sequence comes from Clostridiaceae bacterium M8S5, assembly GCA_029227815.1. Lineage (GTDB taxonomy): Bacteria > Bacillota > Clostridia > Tissierellales > MCWD3 > Abyssisolibacter. The sequence continues at coordinate 2,145,444 of CP118523.1, forward strand.
ATTAGTATCGTGTATGACCTTACTTTCTTGATTGTAAATGATTTGATAGCTTTTTTCGATATTGTCATTTATTAAATCTATAGGTAGATTATTCGGTTTAATTCCTTTGCCATAATACTCTAATGCTTGTTTATAGTTCATCTTAGCTCTATAGGTTATTTTATCTAGCAATACTTTATTACTTTTATCAGTAGATAGTGTATCTATTTCATTAAACACTATTGTATTATTATATTCTTTATTTAAACTATTTGGATTAATAATATTTTTTATTGGTTTCTTAGGTATATTATCATTACTACTTTTTAACCATGGTATACACCATACTAATATTACTAATATTGAACATATTACTGTAGCCATCTTCATTATATTTCTAGGTAACTTGATTTTTATTTTTGTTTGGTTTTCTATTTTTTCATGTAATTCTCTTATAGTTTCATCTCTAGGTGTCATCTGATTTTGCATATTCTTAAATATATCTTTATTCATTGAATATCTCCCCTTTCAATTTGACTCTTAGAATATCCCTACCTCTGATAAGCCTTGTGCGTATAGTGCTTGTTTTAATCTTCAATATCTTACCTATTTCTTCTGAGTTATAATCTTGAAAATAGTAAAGATATACTACAATACGATATTTTTCAGGAAGATTGCACACTGCTAAGTACACAGCATTCTCTTCTGGCAAAGCAAACTGAAAACTACCATCATCATTAGGTTTTATTTCTTTATTGAAAGGAATTACTCTTTTCCACCATGAGCTTGAAGTCAGTTTTTTGCACTGGTTTAAGGTAGTTTTAATAAGCCATGCTTTTCTATGTTCTTCATCATTAAATGCTTTATTACTTTTATAATAAGCAAGAAATACTTCTTGTAAGACATCATCAGCATTAGAGCATGTTTGAACATGAGTTAGAGCTATTGCATATACCATGTTCTTATATTGTTCTATAATATTATGTATATCGTTAACATAATCATGCATTTTTTCACCTCCACTAATAACTACCTTTAGCCTGTAAAAGCGCTTCAAAATTTATAAAATAATTTAAAATAACTTATAGTTATAGAACTAACCTATAAGTTATTTTTATATAAATCTACTTTTCATCAGTACCTAAATACTAATGGTTTATATATCTTTAATTATTAAATTAATTTTTTCTCTTTCTTCTTCAAACCCACCATTTAATCTTGCTGCTGCTATAACAGGTAACCATTTTAAAATATCATCTTTATCTTTACCTGTCTTTTCACAATATGTTGACAAATAAACTTGAGCATATTCAGAGCAATGAAATAAGTATAACATATATGTTCTGCATGCATCCGCTTCTTTACAACCTACTGTCGCATCAATCCAATCTATAACATAAAAATCTTTCTTGCCTTTAATTATATTATACCAATGAAAATCACCATGACAAAGATTATCTCCTTCATCAAAACTACCTAACAATTCTATAATGTTCTGCTTTTTATATTTATCAATTTCCTTATTTTCAATTATCTGATTTTTAAGTCTATCCTTTAATTTTACTGGTAGAACCACTTTTTGTGATTGTACTTTAATCTGTAAATCCACCATTATTTCTATATATTTATTAGGATTGACATTATCTTTTTCAAACAATTCATATAATGTGACTCCTTGTACATAATCCATACTAATAGCAAACCTTCCATCAATTTTTAGGACTTCATGTACACTAGCCACAGGTATTTCTATATTTTCCACTATAGAATTTATCATCGCCTCATAAAAAACCTGGGATTTACTATACCCTTTTTTGAATAATTTGATTGCTTTGTTATCATGCAAATATACGTCAGCCTGAGCTCCAGTACCTATTTTCTTGTCTAAATGCATCTATTTTTCCCCCTTATGCAATCATTATATCAAAATAATGCAATTCTTTTATTATTTTTTATAATTTTAATTATAGTTTTACTTTTTCAATGGTCTAAAACTAAGTAGAAAAAAAAGAGTAACCATACATAACTGATGATTACTCTCTTATTGTTTCTAATACATATTTATACATATTTATATTGTTTAAAATCTCTTTACACAAATGACAACTTTGTGTAAATCCTTTTTGTTTTAGTTCATTAATGAATGGACTTCTACTTATAATCTCTGCTAATCCATGTGACCCATAACAATCAATAAAATTAAATAGAAGGTTGATGTCTCTATGTTTAATAATCTTATCAAAAGATTCTATGTTATTTTTTATAACCAATAAATACACCACCACATTTCTTTAAATATTTGCATTTTCTACACACTATTCCCTTAGATTTTAGCTTGTTTGTAAACTCTGCAAAATCATTAACTACTTTATCTCCGTACATCATTTTAAAATTTATTCCATTTTAATTGATAGCCTTCATATCCTTATTTTTTAACAATTAATTATATCTTGTTTATGAATTAATAAATCAGGATAGGTTCTTAGATTCTGTCCAAAAGTATTTTTCACTTTTAATAATTTATGTTTCTACGCAATATATAAATAAAATCAGGCTTTCACCTGATTTTAATACCATATACAATTTCATTTTTATTTGTTTTGTAGGCACATATTTCCCATGCTATTTTTAGTTTATCATACCTATTTATTTCTGTTTCCTTATGATATGTAATATTCCATTCTCTAAAAAGCTTGAAAACATCTGATTCATCAAAAAATCTTTTAAGTTTTCCATCAATATTATAATAATTACTTTCAATCTTCAATCCATCACCAGCTCCATAGTTTATATCATGTAATGAATTAACTCTACATAATAAAGCCCCCTCTTTTGTTAATACTCTAGAGATTTCATTTAATATCTCCTTCGTTTTTTCCCATGTAAAATAATGCAAAGATAAATCTGAGATAACAATTTTTGAACACTCATCTTTAAAAGGTAGCCCATCTTTCATATCAAAACATCTAGTATCTACGTTGCCACTATTTTTGCTCAATTTATCTAAAGCTTCTTGACAGAAATCACATGAGATTATTTTAAACCCTCTCTCCAATAAATATAATGTATTGTTTCCTATTCCACACCCTAAATCAATAATGGGTAGGTGCTTTGAGCTCTCTAATAAATCTTTGTGTTTATCAAGCCATAGGTCATAGCTAACTTTACAACTTGACATTGACTCATATACTTTTTTCCAATACATTTTTTGTTTTTCCATCAAATTCACCTCTATTTTAAAATCGATTTAATAGCACTTTGTTTTAGCTCCTATTATTTTCGTGTAATTTATTATAATTAATGTTTAGTACTTTTAACTGACCTTGAAGTAAATATTTCATTTTGCATGATATCTGCAAATTTTTGAATATCAGGTCCAAGGGATTCGGTCCACTCTAAAAATTCATTACTATTTATATATTTCATCGGATTTTTTCTTAACTTTATAGCTTTTATCAAAGTTTCTGGTGTAGGACATAATTGTTTTTCCAACGCCCATTCCCCTGCTTTTGTTTTTGTTATTACTTCACCAGTTTTTAATGTAAATATACCTCGCGCTATATCTAGCATCCAGCCTGCAGAATAGATGCTTCTATTTGTTTTAATTGCATACTTTCTAATAGTTTCATAGTGGTTGATTACATCATTTCTTAGCTGGCTATAAGTTGGCATTGTCAATTCTCCTCTTAAATCATTTCCATACAACAATAACCCTCTAGTAATTAGCTCATACATCCCAAAACTGTCAAAATGGTATGTCTCGGTAATTCTTTGCCCTCTTGTACCCCAGTAAACGACTGTATCTCTAGTTTTATTTTTAAAAGTATCAAAAGACATAAATCCACCTTCAAATAATCTAAAATATTTATTATTTGGATTATCTTTAAGCAATTTCTGCCTTAAATAAACCAATTTATTTGCTTGTTTATCTGTAATTGGAGATTTAGTTAAACATAAAATATCAATATCACTCCATCCTAATTTAAAATCTCCAGATGTTACAGAACCAACTATATAAATAGAAATTTCATTACTATCAAGTATATCAACAATTGTATCTTTCATTATTTTTATGGAATGTTGAATTGTACTCACCTCTTATATTTATCTCTTAACTAACTGGTAAGCGGTATGTTCAACTATCAAGTCAATATTATTTTCATTTGCAATTTTAGCTAAGTTATTATCATCTTTATTAAGTTTAAATTTTGATGTAACTTCTGAATTAATAACACGTAAATTAGCAAGCTCAAATCTTTCTTGCCAAGGCTTAATATCAAAATTAAACCAACATTGTTTTCCCCATATTCTAAAAGCTTCTTTTACAGCTTCAGGTTCGGTAAATCTGTTTTCAATTGTAAACATATATCCTCCACATCTAAGTATCCTCGCAACCTCCTTAATTCCTCCCATACCATTTTGTATGTCTGTTCTTAATGAAGATAATCCAATATTACTAGTTATTACATCTATAGTTGATGACTTAATAGGCATATTAAGTGCATTAAAAGATGCAAAACTTAAATTCGTATTTATATGATTTTCTTTTATGAATTTGTTCAAAAAGATAGAAATTAATGGGCAAGCATCAGTTGCTAAATACTCATTATCTGGGTTTAATGCTATTATTTCTGGCAATAGCCCTAAGCTAGGTCCTGTTGCGATATCCATAACTGGATAACCCATATCAGCAACTTTTCTACATAGTTCTCTAATTGCAGAATTCAATTCATTAGATGGTTCTAAACACCTATGCCAATTTTTTTCGAATCTCCCCCCTTCATCCAGATTGATAAGTCATCGTTCGTAAACATATCTCCTTGTGATTCTTCTCCAAAAAAATAATACCATCTTGGACTTGGTATTCATTAGATGTAGAACAAACTTTACCATTTATCCATCTATTACCTTTTATTGTTCCTTTATAATTAACACTTGATTTATCCGTAGGACCAACAAATATTTTTTGAAAATATTCTCTCATGGTATTCCTCCTAATGTATTACTAATTAGTTAACATTCTTATAATCTTGAAATCATCCTTTACTAGAATGTTCAAAATAATAACAATTCCTTCGTTCTCTTAAATAGTTATCATTATACCAAACTATTTGGTTACGAAGTTTTTAATATCTCTAATATGTCTCGGTGTATTTTTTATTAATCTTCAGCAACTATGTTAACAATAAACTTTCTAGTTCTAGGACCATCGAATTCACAAAAATATATCCCTTGCCAAGTTCCTAATAACAATCTACTATTACTTATAATAATGGTTTGTGTAAAACCCAATATACTTGACTTTATATGAGCTGCTGAATTTCCTTCAATATGTTGATATCCATCCACAAATGGAACTATTTTGTTTAGTTCCATTATCATATCACGTTTTACATCTGGATCAGCATTTTCATTTATCGTTATACCTGCAGTTGTATGTGGTATAAATATCGTACATAAGCCATTTTTAATATTAGCTTCCTCAATTACTCGCTGAACCATATTTGTAATATCTACCATTTCATCTCTTTTATTAGTTTTAATTTTAAGAGTCTTATTTATCATCTTTTGCCCCTTCCATTATATTTATTGATTAATTTGAGCATGTCCATAATAAGTTTATATAAATATATTTTGATTAAGATACACTGAAACAATTAGAATATTATGGTATTTTATAAATTGTAGTATTATTATATCATAATATATAACTTAAAGTTTATAATGATAATTAAATTTCTAATTTATAATTTTAGATAATCCACTACCTTTTCCAAGCTTAAACAGTTAAATATATCTCTATGCTCTAACCATCCTTTTCTAGCAACATTAACACCATATCTCATATATTCAAATTCTTTTATGCTGTGTGCATCTGATGATATAACAAATTTTGCTCCTTTATCTTTAGCAGCTTTGATATATCTCCAATCTATATCTAATCTATAAGGATTAGCATTTATTTCAATTATAATATTGTTTTCTATACATGTATCTATTATTTTATCTATATTAATTTTATACCCTGCTCTGTTTAATAATAATCTTCCTGTTGGATGTCCAAGTATAGTCATGTAAGGATTATTTAACGCTTTTATTATTCGTTTTGTCATTTTTTCCTCATTCATCCTAAATGAACTGTGGACAGATCCTATAATAAAGTCAAATGATTTTAATACTTCATCAGAGTAATCTAAACTACCGTCTGTTAATATATCGGATTCAATACCTTTAAAAATCTTAAAATCAGTATATTTTTCATTAAGTATATCAATTTCTTCGTGTTGCATTTTTATCTCATCTTCACTTAACCCTCCTGCATATACAGCTGATTTACTATGATCTGATATTAACAGATATTTATATCCTCTAGCTATACATTCTTTAGCTAACTGTTTAATAGTAGCACTGCCATCACTATACATTGTATGAACGTGTACCATTCCTTTAATATCGCCCAGTGTTACTAAATGAGGTAACTTATTATTTAGAGCAGCTTCCAACTCTCCATAATTTTCTCTCAATTCAGGATGTATATATTTCATATCAAATACTTTAAAAAAATCTACTTCATCTTTACATTTTATCTTCTGCTGTCCATTAAAAATCCCATATTCATTTATTTTAAGTCCATGTTTTTTAGCTACATGTCTTAACGCAGTATTGTGTTCTTTGCTTCCAGTAAAGTGATGTAATGCATAAGGATATTCATCGTCGTTTACCACCCTTATATCTGCATTCATGCCATTCACTAGTACTACACTAGATTTTGTTTCTCCTTTAGCTATTATCTCTTTTACATATGAATGATTGGTAAATATATTCATTACTTCATGTGGATTGTCACTGCTTGCTATTATATCTATATCCTTAACAACTTCTTTTTTACGTCTTAAACTACCAGCTACTTGGCACCGTTTTACATAAGGGCTGTTTATGATATGTTTTAGTAGCTCATTAGCTACCATTTCACCTATATTATAATGAAACTTATCAGCATAATTATTTAAATTATTAATACCTTCCAGTATCTTAGCTTGAATTTTTTTACTAAACCTAGGAAGATCAAGCAATTTATCTTCTTCACATGCTTTTTTTAATTCATCTATAGTGTTAATCCCTAGTGATGCATGAATAGTCATTATTCGTTTAGGTCCTAATCCTTGTATTTTAAGCATATCTAATAAGCCACTAGGAATAGATTCTCTAAGTTTATTATAATACTTTAGCTGCCCCGTTGTAACTAGTTCTGTAATCTTCTGTGTCAATGCTCTTCCAAACCCCTCTATATTTTCTAATCTTTGCTGGGATACTAATTTTTCTATATCTTCATCAATAATCTCTAATTTTCTAGCAGCTTCATAATACGCCCTTGATTTAAAGAAACTTTCTCCTTTTAATTCTAATAATACTCCTATTTCATTTAGTATCCTTATCACTTCTCGCTTTGTCATTTATCACCATTCCTATTTATTAAATTTATCACTACTATTGTTTCCATTAGCAATAAAAAATACTGGAATTTCTAATTACTATATTAGTTGTTGATATACCTTGAGTTGATTGACTCAGATTATAGAACAAAAAAGTTCACCATAAATTAGTATGGCGAACTACTATTTATTCAATATAAAACGCTATATTAATAACATGTATTATTTACTTGCTTATTTCTATAGTGTATATCTTTAATAATTGAATCTAACTGAGTATCATGTACCTCTATATATCATCAATAGTTATATTAACTAATATAATTAGCTTAGGATTAAGGTACTATTTTAATAAACTCAACCTTCTTTTTAGTTTAATTTTCATTACAAGTGTAAATATCAATACAATAATCTCAATAACTAATATAAATAAAAACATTGTAGACAAACTTTTTTCTGGAAAATACAACCTTCCTTTAAATACATCAACTATGAGATAACTTAATTTAGAACTATGTATATATCCAATTACATTACTAACTATAAGGAAAACTCCACCAATTAAACTTCCTCTCCCTAGACCATAAAATCCAAATATACAAAGGAAAACAATCAAAAATTTTATTCCTATATCTGCCACAGAATATACATTGGATCCTAAGTAAGATCCTTTAAACAAATCTAATAAAACTATAAGATTAAGAATCGCTACTGTATATAAACCCGCTCTATTTACAAGATGGTAATTTTCCCATATTTTATATTTAACAGCATTTAATCTACATCCTACAAGTAGTTCTCCTACAGATAAGAATTTACTTTTGCTAGATAGTACACTGTAATAAATAAATACTAGTAATACAGTAATGGTTATGCCTAAGGGTGCAATTGTTATATCAAGCGTAATTTTATCAGCCATCCCTGATGTGATATCTAACCCTCTGATATTGTAATATTTGAGGTAGCTGTAATTTTGCGAATTTTGTATAACTCCAGTATACGAATAATGCCCAAGTCTTAAAGTTCTCCATAATCCAAGCAAACCAAGGTAGATAACTATTCCAAGCAAAGCATCAACTACAGCTGAGACAAGTCCATTTGATTCTCCTTCTCTTAGAAATTGTTCTTCTGTCAACTTTTTTCTTTTATTTAAACATAACCCCAAAAGTAATCGATTCTCACCCATAATAACCCCTACCTTTCATAATTTTGAATTTCTTATTATAATAGCACCATTTGGTATAAATTGCAATAGTATTATTAAAACATTTTATTTTTCAACTCTATAATTTATGTAATAAATATATAACAAAATAAAAAAGGCTATCTTTATTGATAACCTTTTTTAATGTTTATTCTTTTTCAAATGCTATAATATAATACTTCTCATCTAGCTCTTTTTCGAGAGAAGCAATTTTAGCAAGTTCATCATTCGATAAACTGGCTATTGGTACTTGGTTCAAATGATTAAAATCATCCATACTCATCATCCTTTTCTACTTATAATTTATGTATTTATTAGTATTTACATATTCTCTTTTTTTACAACTTTAACTCCTAATTTAACTGAAAAACGCACAACATTAACTGTGCGTTTTTTAGATCATAGTCTTTTATTAAAAACTGTGTTATCATTAAATAGATTAAGCATAATATCTTATTCTATTGTTTTTTCATTTTACCACGTAAATTATTTAACTTGGTAATAATAGCTATAAGTAAATCTTACTTGTTTTCCTATCTTCTATTTAATTATCATTTCCATATTAATTTGCCCTCTTTCACAATCATTCACATATCTTATTTTTTTATATAAACCTACGGCATTCTCATTTAAAACATCTGCATGTAAAAAACTTCTTTTAGCTCCCTCTTCTATTCCTCAGTTTATACAATGCTTTATTAGATATTTGCCTAAACCTTGATTTTGCTCAGATGGTTCTACTGCTATTAATCTCAACCATAAACAAATACCTTTCTCAGAATCAAATCCGTAAAGGTTAACGAGTGCTATTCCAACTAGTTTTTGATTTTTTACATTACTAGTATCTTACTTGTTGGCGATGCATCCCACTTAGCTAGTTGTTCTGCCTCCTTACCATCAGAACCTCTAGATAAACCTGCACAAGCAAATGTTATTTTACTTCCTAAAGCATATTCTTCTTTCTTTATTGGTCTTATCTTGATATTGAATTTTAAGATTATGATCCCAAAAATCCATAAATTCACTAACGACTTTAACCCCTAGTTTCTCCATATCTGACAAAAATAAAGATTGTACATATTCAATATATATAGTTTTTTTACATTCATTTATTACTCGATTTAGCCCTTCAAAAAAGCTTCCTTGCTATTTCTACCCAAAACACCTATATCTTGTTTTTTGTATCTATTAACTTATATTCAAAGAAAATATTTTCTGTGCTATCAATATCTTTGCTTCTTCTAGCTCTTCTTCTTCCATATACTTAATAGAACTATACTTAAATGTCTTTTATGCTTTTAAATCAAATTTCTTTGAATCAGTCCTTTCTCATTTTCAAAACTCACCAGCAACACATAATAATAATGTCTAATAAAAACTTATCATCTTTTTTTAAATAGAATTATGCATAATACGTATATATATACAACCCAAATACAAGTAGTAAAAAAATAAAGAGCTATCTTTGTAGTATTAGGAAGCCATACAAATACAAAACTCCACGACACTCCAGCATACAAAATGTACGGGATTAAATATAAACAATATGTTACCCCTAGAACAAATATTAGTGAAATACACACCTTTATAAGACTTTTTATAGATATACTCTTAAATATTCTTTCTTTTTTTATTATTTCTTTAATTGATTTACCGAAAAAATACAGTATACTTATTATAATCAAACTTGAAAAGCCAACAATAAATACAGACACTCTATCTGCTCTTTTATTAAGATCTTTTATATTTCTATTTTTATAATAACTATTGTCGTTAATTATTCCACTAACTCCTGTACATATGAATTCTACGTACTCAGAATTAGAATTAGCTAGTACTGCTATCCCCTCTTTCTGATCTGGTTTAAACGTTATAAACGAAGAGTAATTTGGATTAGCTCCTCCGTGAGAAATTCTACCACCTATAGCCTGAAATACTTGCCAACCTGCAGCATATGATGATCCATACGTTGTTGGTGGAATAGTTCTATTTGGCTTATGAGATATCTCAATCAGACTATTACTAAATTTAGACTCCTTTGTTGCTCCCATCTGAATTTTAAGCCATTTTGCCATATCTTCACCACTTGATAAAATATATCCTGCTGGTTTATTCCCTCTATACTCAGGTGCATCATATCTTCTTGGTTTCAAAAATCCTATTTTATAACCTATTGCCATATCCTTAATATTGCTATCCTCTTTAAACAAATAAGTATTACGTAAATCTAGTGGTTTTAGTATATTCTCTTCCATATATTTTTCATAACTCTGACCTGTAACCGTTTGTATTATTAATCCTAGTACATCATAATTTATCGTAGCATACCTAAATTTTTCACCCGGCTTACTATCAAGCTTTATCTTTACTAGTGTTTTTACCGTTTGCTCTAATGCGTTATCTTCTATTGAAGCTGGTATTTTATCTATAGTGTTAAATGGTATTCCACTTGAATGATGCAATAATTGCTCTATAGTTATTTCAGCATTTTCACCTTCATAATTCACCTCAAACCAAGGAATATATTTAGATACTTTATCATCAATATTAATAAGTCCATCTAGTTCCAATTGTAGAATTCCTAGTGCTGTAAACGCTTTACTTGTTGAGCCAAGTTCAAATAGTGTTTTATTAGTAACTAATTTTTTTTTCTCAATATCTGAATATCCATAACATTTTTGATAAATAGTTTCAGGTCCTCTAACTATAGTTATAGAAAGTCCAGGTATCTTACCTTTGTCCATATTTTCTTGTATGAATTTGTCTATCTTTTCTTTTTGCTCTTGTGTCAATTCATATGTAGTATTACTATCTCCATCAGCTAGTACTGTTGTTGATGGTAAAATTAAGTTTATTATAATACCAAATATTATTAGTCGCGTTATTATTCTTCTCATTATATTAAACGCTCCTTGTCTAAATTTTAATTTCATATCATATTATCATTAACATCAAAATTTGATGGAACAAGTATTTAAATAATCTTCGCAATATTAATATTATATTAGTTAATTTACAGTATATTAGCTCTAAAAGAGTTCTTTTTATCTAGTTCTACTATTATAGTGATTATTACAAATTGAATTTTCTTTTATTCTTTTCTAATATAGAAAAATCTAAACACCTAAACCATACAATCTTATTCTTTAAATAGTTTATTCTAAAAAATTTTTAATTGATTATGGTTATTTGAAAACTTATTAACGATTCTGATATTTTATCAAATTACTAGGAAAAGATATTGAGGGTATATTTTATAATATTTTAGACGTAAACTATCTATTTATCAGTATACGCTTTATAAACAAAGAATAGGATTTCTTTTAGTTTAGTCAATGAATTAATTATAGAATAGCTAATTTTACATATATAAATACCATATTTGTAATATTTTTATTTCTCCTTTAACTATTATACTACAATTCTCAATTTTTTCTCAACTTATTTTGATAAATTGGGATGTACAATACGTTAAAATTTCCAATCATTTTGTTAGAAATCAATCATCAATTCTTTTTTTATCTTCTTTCAAACATTTACATTTCATCTTGCTACTTGTTCATTCTTAATCCCTCATTTCTATAAAATAAATCAAGTCATTTTTTTACTTTATAATTCTTGCTCCAATATTATCTATTTTCACTTCTTTTATTATCCATTCATTTCCCATCTTCGACGATAATTCTTTAAGATTATTTATTACTTTTTGTCTATCTAAAGTTGATATTATTCCTAAAGTTGAACCTGCTCCACTTATAAAACAAGCTGTATTAGGCATATCATTAAGATGTCTATTTAATACTTCATATCCTGGTATAAGCTTACCTCTATATGGTTGATGTAACTTGTCTTTAAATGCTTCTTTCAACAACTTATCTTCACCACTACTTAAAGTACTAATTAACAATGCAACTCTGCTTACATTAAATACAGCATCTTTGTAGCTTATTTCTTTAGGTAATACTCCTCTAGACATTTTAGTTGAAAGCATAAAATTGGGAATCATAACATAGAACTTATAACACTTGTCTATTTTAACTTTACTATACAAGACTCTGTCATTTGCTTGTAGTGATGTAATCATTCCTCCAAAGATTGCTGGTGCTACATTATCAGGATGTCCCTCTATTTCAGTGGCTAATTTAAGCATTTCCTTCTTATCTAGTATATTACCGCAAAAATAGTTCGCTGCCATTATACCTGCCACACTACAACTAGCACTACTACCAAGTCCTCTAGATACTGGTATTTGTGTGTTAAATATTATCCTTATACCATTTATTCTTTTGCCCATTACCTCATAGTATATCTTCATTGACCTATATACTAAATTATTCTCATTTTTGTACTCTTGAGGACACCCCTTTAATATCACTCCTTTTTCTATTTGCTCAAAAAAGAAATTGTTCTGAATATCAAATGCTACTCCTAAGCTATCAAAGCCTGGGCCCATATTTGCACTTGTAGCTGGTACTGTAATTTTTATCATTTTTACATCTGTCCCTTTATTGTTTTAAGCACTGCTGATTTCATAGTTTTATTTGTGCAAGTCAAATTGTGAAGAATATCTTTTTTTTCTAAATCTCTTATTGGATATGGGACCTTGAGATTGTATTCTTTTGAAAGTTTATTTATTAGTTCAAATTCATTATATTCTGCTACTTCTTCTTTCTTCAATGCCCTGTATACACTTCCTGCAAATTTAAATGGGCTTGCAGTAGAAGCAATTATTATTTTCTTATTATCACCTGATTGTTCTTGATACTTTGCACATACATGATAAGCTACTGCTGTATGTGTGTCCATTACATATTTATGATCTCTATACACTTTATCAATAGCTTTTGTTACTTCCACCTCACTAGCAAAATCTCCATAGAAATCAATTAATTTATTTTTATGATTATCTTCTATCTTATACTCATTATTATCTTTCAGAGATTTCATATATCTAGATACCAACTTTGAATCCTTTGTGGTTTCATATAATAATCTTTCTAAATTACTAGACACCAGTATATCCATTGATGGTGAACTTGTCACTATAAACTCTCTCTTTGTATCATATATCCCTGTCCCTATAAAATCAGTCAAAACTTTGTTTTCATTTGAAGCACATATGAGTTTATCTATTGGCAACCCCATTTTTTTCGCATAATATCCAGCCAAAATATTACCAAAATTACCTGTAGGCACTCCTATATTGATACTATCTCCTATACTAATCTCCTTATCTCTTACTAACTTCATATAAGAATATATATAATATACAATTTGTGGCACTAATCTACCTATATTTATTGAATTAGCTGACGATAAGACAACCCCTTGTTCTACCAGCTTTTCTTTAAACTTTTTGTCTGTAAACATTTGCTTTACTCCATTTTGAGCATCATCAAAATTACCATCTATCATCACTACATTAGTATTTTCCCCTTCTTGAGATAACATCTGCATTTTTTGCACTTCGCTAACTCCATTTTTTGGAAAGAAAACTATAATCTTTATACCTTCAACATTCTTAAATCCCTCTAATGCTGCTTTTCCTGTATCTCCCGATGTAGCTGTAAGTATTACTATTTCATCATGTAAATCATTTTTTTTAGCTGATAATTTCATTAGATAAGGCAAAACTGACAAAGCTATATCTTTAAATGCCAAAGTTTGTCCATGAAATAATTCCAAGAAATACATATCTGAACACTTTTTTAAAGAAACTACCTCATGACTCCTAAATTTATCATCATATGCCTTATATACACACTCTTTTAATTCTTCATATGTAAAATCTGTAAAATACATTTGTAGTATTTTCAAAGACAATTGTTTATAATCTAAACTTACTAATTCTTTAAGTTCATTTATTTTTGGTACTATATTTGGTATATATAAACCTCCATCATCTGCTAAACCATTTATTATAGCTTCAGATGGGGTTGCTTTTAACTCAGAATTTCTAGTGCTTATATATTGCATAATATCCCTCCAAATTATTAATTCAATACGTAACTTTTCATCTGATGTTCTCTATAGAACAATAAAAATACCTAGTTTTGTTCAAGCATGTCTCAGAAAGTGAAGTCTGTAATTCAATTACATTTGTTTTTAGTACACGTACTTTGAGATATTGTAACATTTATTTGATTAAAAAACAAGCTTTTATAGTTAATAATTAAATACCTGTAATTAAAATAAATTTCTTTACCAAAATTAATTATTATGTTATACTGTTTATCATTATAGTACACTTGTGTTTTATAGGCGTACATATCTTGGAAATTACATCATAATAAGAAAGGTTGATAGTATGAAAAAAATTGGTTTATTAGGCTTTGGAACCGTTGGCTGTGGAGTTTATGAAATAATTACTCAAAATAGTAATTATTTAAATAATAAAGTTGAAATTAGTAAAATACTCGTGAGAGATATTAATAAATCTAGAAATATTAATTTCCCCAAAGAAATATTAACAGACAATGCTGATGATATTATTAATGATCCTGATATTGATATTATTATAGCTGTAATTGGTGGTATTCATCCATCTTATACTTATATTATAAAAGCTTTAAATAATGGTAAACATGTTGTCACTGCAAACAAAGCTGTTGTATCCAAATATTATAACGTCTTATTAAAAACAGCCCATGAAAATAAAGTAGCATTTCTATTTGAAGCAAGTGTTGGTGGTGGTATCCCTGTTATAAAACCACTTAAACAAAATGTGAAAATAAATGATATTGGTAAAATAAAAGGTATACTTAATGGCACTAGTAATTTTATTTTAACTAAAATGTCTGAAGAAAGTTATACTTTTGCTGATGCTTTAGCGTTAGCTCAAAAACTAGGGTATGCTGAAGCTGATCCTACTGATGATATTGAAGGATATGATATTGCAAGAAAGCTATCTATATTATCAAATATTGCTTTTAAAACTACAACTAATTTACAAGATATTAAATGTAGAGGTATTAGCAATATTACAAAACTAGATATCGAAAAATTTAACCATTTTGGTAAAAAGGTTAAACTTATAGGCAGTGCTATAAAAAGCGGTTCAAATTATTGTGCAAGTGTAGAACCTATTTTAGTAGATAAAACTTCACCTCTTAGTGCTGTAAATGATGCCTTTAATATTGTATCTGTTTCATGCAGTACTGTAGGAGAACTTCAGTTTTACGGACAAGGTGCTGGCAAAAAACCTACTGCTAATGCTGTTGTATGTGATATTATAGATATTTTACATGATGACTTTGATAACCCAATATGCTTTGATGAAAACTTAATTAAATCTGAAGGCATGAAGCTATTTAGAGGCAAATACTATATAAGGATAAATACAGATAGTAATTTTGATATAGGTGAGATAACACGATTATTTGAAGAATCAAATATAAAAATCAATGTTGAAAAAGAAAAAGATACATTATTTATATTCACTGGTCTTGTGTCTGCTGAAAAGATAGATAATATTATGTCTTCAATAAAAGTTCGAAATTTTTGCTACGCTAGGCTAGATGACAATAAAGTAATAGCATAATATTCACATGGAGGATTATATTATGAACAATATTCTTGTACAAAAATATGGTGGTACTTCTGTAGGATCATGCGAAAAAATAAAAAGAATTGCAGAAAATATAGCAACTTGTAAAAAAAATGGTTCTAGAATTGTCGTTGTAGTTTCTGCTATGGGTGATACTACAAATCAGTTAACAAACAAGGCTTTCCAAATTTCTGCTCAACCCCCTAGTAGAGAATTAGATATGTTACTTGCTACTGGCGAACAAGTCTCCATATCTCTTTTAGCAATGGCTATTAAATCTCTTGGAGAAGATGTAATCTCTCTTACTGGGGGGCAATGCGGTATCATAACTGATGATAATCATAAAAAAGCAAAAATCACTCAAATAAACACGGATAGAATCATATCTGAACTTGATAAAGATAAAATTGTTATTGTTGCTGGATTCCAAGGAATAAACAATAGTAACGATATTACTACATTAGGAAGAGGTGGCTCAGATACAACTGCAGTAGCATTAGCGGCTTCTCTAAAATCCAAAATCTGCGAAATATATACAGATGTTGATGGAGTATATACTACAGATCCAAGAAAAGTGAAATCAGCATCTTTGATTAAAACTATATCTTATGATGAAATGCTTGAACTAGCTAGTCTTGGAAGTACTGTACTTCATCCTAGAAGTGTTGAATTGGCTAGAAAATATAATGTTCCTGTTTCTGTAAAATCAAGCTACACTATGAATAAAGGTACTTTAGTTACGGAGGTAAAAAACATGGAAAAAATTGTTGTAAGAGGCTTGGCTCTAGATCAAGAGATTTCTAAAATTTCCATTTTAGAAGTTCCTGACAAACCAGGAATCGCATATAAATTATTTGCTGAATTGTCTAGTAAAAATATAACTGTAGATACTATCATTCAAAATGTTAATAGAAATGCTATTAATGACATTTCTTTTACTGTTAATAGTACCGATTTAGAGGAATCAATAAGAATATGTGAAAATATTGTTACTGATATAGGTGCTAAAAACGTCATTTATGATAATAATGTTAGCAAACTTTCTGTTGTTGGTGCAGGTATAACGTCTAGCAGTGAGGTAGCTTCTTTATTCTTTAAATCTCTTTACGAATTAGGAATAAACATACAAATGATCAGCTCCTCACAAATTAAGATATCATGTATTATAGAAACTGAACATGCTCTTAAAGCACTTACTTATCTACATGATATGTTTCACCTAAACAAGTTAAATGAATAAGTTGAATGTGTAATTTATTATATAGTAAATTATTAAATTGTTTAACTATTCAATTTTTACATATGTTCTTTCATAATGTATAATAAATCATAGTAACTATTTATAAAACGGAGGAATTTAATGAAAGATTTGTTTTTGGTTGAACCTTGTAAAAAATATCAGAATAGTTTCAAAAAATATGCCTCTGCATATAGGAAAATAAATGATACCCATTATTTTAATAAATATAAAAAAGCATTAGAAAATTTTGATAATTATTTAAAAGACATATACAATTGTTCAATGGGAATTAACCTACTTCATGGAGAGGTCATGACTTCAATTTTTTGGTTATTATTTAAGGAAGAGATTGTTGGAGTAGTTAGAGTTAGACATCAAAGTATTGACACCGCTGGTCACATAGGCTATGATATCTCTCCAAATCATAGGAACAAAGGTTACGGTAACCAAATTTTAAAACTAGCATTAAAGAAAGCTTTAAAATTGGGAATAAAAGAAGTAATTTTAACTTGCAACATAGATAATATAGCTTCAAAAAAAATCATAGAAAAAAATAATGGAAAATTTATATCAACCCTTTATGATAAAGAAGATCACGAGTACCTATCTAAGTATATAATTAAGCAAATAAATACCTAAAAGTAACATAGCTATTATTCTATAGGTATATAAATTTTACATGGAGAATCAGGTCCAATATTATTTCTATCTGAATAGACTTCAAAGTCTCCAGGTATAGCTTGGTTTAATTCTTTGCCAGAACTAGGTAGCCATATATTATATGCATAACCATTTGGTCCAGCAACTTCTCCACGTCTCTTTTCATCAAATACTACATAATTGCTTTCTGGTATTATCTTAGAAATTAACCCTTTGGGAATTTTATCTAAATTACTCACTTCAACCGATGCTAGATAATAACATACAGGCTCTACATTATCTTTACTTAATTTATAATACCAGTAAGCAATAAAAGAATTTGGATTAGCTAAATATGATATGCTTTTATAACTATCTAATAGTCTTTCATTTAAAAATGTTATTGTCTTAACAAAATTTCCGTTAAAATTCACCTCCCCTTCTACTCCTATTAATTTAAATCCTTTTTTAATAAACCTTGGTTCCATATCAAAATCTCCTTTCTTTAATATAATATCATGATTATCTAGAGTTATTTTTGTAAATAAATCATGTACATTATTTGTTTTACGATATCTTCCTGGAGTATTACCAAACATTTTTTTAAAAGACCTAATAAATGATTCTTCTGTATTGAACTGATAATCAAATGCAATATCTAAAATTCTCTTATCAGTTGTTAATAATTCATATGCTGCTTGATTTAATCTTCTCTTGCGTACATAGTCCATAACCGAATACCCTATTGCTATTTGAAATATTCTATAGAAATGTGGTACTGAGCAATAAGCTTGATTTGATATATCTTCTAAATTAATCTCTTTTTTCAAATTGTGTTCAATATAATCTATTGCCTTTTGTATCCTTAAAAAATAGTCCATGAGTTCAATCTCCTCCAATCTCTTAAAATAAAGTATACTAAATTAATTCTATAAAAACTTGACTTTTTTTATCATTATTATTTTCGGTTAATTTTTAGTTATACTACAACATATGTTCTCGTATTAAAACATACAAATAAAACTACTTGTCGTAATTTATATCTTTAGATTGAAATTATTAAGGCTTAATATTATGTATTATAGAAAAACTATCTGTCATTACCAACATCTAAGTAATCTAGGACTTTATTTCATTATAAAAGCCCAAAAATAATTATATTTCTGAGCTTATATGTATCCCTATAGATTATTCATTTATATCTATATTTTTTATAAGTTTCTACCAAACCGTATCCTGTGTTTCTCCCTCTATTACCTCGTATATATTTGATTTCTTAAAATCTCTGACTTTGTTTAATAATACCCCTTCTATGTGATATCTTTAGATATCAAATCAACATTCTCAAAGCATTACCACCTGCTGTAAGTAAAGCACATAGACCAGCAAGACCAACCCATAAAGGCCATTTATATGATTTGCCTTGTTCTTTGGAAAGTATTAAACCAATTACACTAACGATAACTAGAATAGCCCCAAGTATAGTACCTAAAATAATTCCAATTTCCATAGCTAAACCTCCATTCTATTTATTATATGATTTGTTGAAATTGCAAACCCTAATCCAATCACGAAGAGTATTATTACGGCAACAAATACATATATATTCGCACTAAGCCCAATAAGAACATTGCCAAATATAACAGAAAGTATAATTGCAGTTACAATTGTTGTAGAAATCGACTTGTTTATAAAACCTATTCTCAAGGATATAAATCCTGTCGTTATGATGATTAAAATAAAGTTAATAATTCTTATTATTTGAGATTGTACTAGCTGGATAGAAATACTTCCACTCAATATTGGTTTTATATTCTCAGTTATAAAAAATAAACTATTCGGAAGTAAAGTAGATATTAAAAAACCTACGGTAATAAAACTTACTACCAAAAATATTTTGGCACAAAATATTTTTGTCCTTGATACTGGATATGAAAATAACAACAATGCTTTTTGTCTACTATAGTCCTCTATAACGAATTTTGAAAATAAAACTACGGAAAATACAGAAAAGACAATGAAGGTAACTCCTGTATGCATCTTCAGGAGAGTTTCATATTTCTGAAATTCAAGATCATTTTCAACTTTTGCAATAATAGCTATCATATACAAAAAGCCAGTCATGACAATGGAAATAACCGCTAACGCAACATAGTATGATGTTAGTTTGTTGCGTTTGAGTTCTAGCTTGATTAATTTATACATTTTATTTTATCCCCCTGTTATATCAAAATAGCAGTCCTCAAGGCCACCTTTATACTCTTTTTTTATATCTATGGTTTTTGCCTGTTTTGCAACAATACCATTTGCTAAAATTCCAATTGTATCTGCGATGTGTTCTACTTCATTTAAAGTGTGACTTGACAGTAGAATGGTTTTACCATGTTCAATACAAAGCTTTTTAAATAATACTCTCATATCTCGAATCCCTTGTGGATCAAGACCATTTACAGGTTCGTCCAAAATTAAAATTTGAGGATTATGTATCATTGCTCTTGCAATTGCTAATCTTGCACGCATACCTAATGAAAACTTAGAAACAGGACGATTATCAATACCGTTAAGTCCTACCATATCTATTGTCTTTTTAATATCTGCTTCTTCAGACATATAGGCAAGGTGAATTTTCAAATTTTCTTCTGCACTTAGATGTTCATAAAAGACAGGTATTTCAATCAATATTCCAATATTTTTTAATATCTCATTTCGATTGGTATCAATATCTAATCCTAAAATACGAATTGTACCTTCATCTTTTTGTAGTAGGCCAGTCATCATTTTAAATACTGTCGTTTTCCCTGCTCCATTTGCTCCTAAAAATCCATAAATTTCGTTTTTCATTACTGTCAAATTGCAGCCTTTAATAACATCAAGGTTTCCAAAATTTTTCTTAAGTCTATTTATTTCTATAACATTAGTCATAAGTCTCACCTACTCAAAAATTTTATCAATTAAATTTTCCACCATAAAATCAAATACCTCAAATTGATCATAGCACATTGCATCCTTTGACGAAACCAAAGCAAGCAACCCAGTTATTACAGAAATAGCTTTTTCTTTATTAATAGCAAATTTTAGATATGGCTTATCTGCTAAAAAAATTTGTCCTGCTTTCTGGCTATATTTAGCGATTGCTGCTTCTTGTTCTTTTGATAATTTGTTAATAAATGCTATAAAATCAACACTTCTTGTATCACAAATAAAACTGTTTTTGCAATACTCACGATATACTATTTTTAATACCTTTGCAAAACCATATTTATTAGGAGTTTTCTCCATGATTTCGTTTGCTAGAATATAAAGATTATCTTGAACTAAACATAATGTTTCACAAAAAAGTGATTCTTTAGAATCATAAAATAAATAAAATGCACCCTTTGAAATCCCAGATTTAGCACATAGTTCATTGACACTAGTTTTCTTATATCCATGTTTTGCCCAACTCTTGGTACATTCTTCTCGTAATCTTATACGTATGTTTTCTTTTTCATGTTCACTGAAACTTCTTGCCATAATATCTCTCTCCTTTTTTGTGACCCAAAAAACTTTTTGAGTCATATGTGCTATTTATAGTATAAGATATACATTTTAGATTGTCAATAAAAAAGACGTAAACAGCTATTATAAAAGCCATTTATCGTCTTGTATTGCTATAAATCCAACACTAACTTTTCCATCGTGACTACAATCTCTCTTGTAATGATACACTCAATTCAGTTGAATTATTCTAAGTTTCTTAATCCTTCAAAAAGCTCGTTATATGATTTTTGTTTTTTACATCTCCCATATGATAGCTCTTTATTCTCTCCAAAGTCAAGTAGGAAACACTTTGTCAATTCTTCTACTGTTTGTTCTAATGATACAAAGAATTGGTTATACGCAAATTTATATGCAGAAGTTCCTTCTTCAAAATTAGCAATAATTAGTGATTCTGTTACTTGATCAAGTGGGTACATTTTCAAATGAAATAATTCATGAACAATTACTTCTTCTAAATTTTCTTGTTTTGGATTAGCTTTGTTAAGAAGTAGAACTGCTTTTCTATCATCACAATCAACCTTGAAATCTCCTGTTTTTCTCCAGTTAACATCATCAACAAATTCAAGTTTAATATCCCAATATGGAGATATACGCAATTTTTTGCACCAGAATTCAAATAACTCGAATATTTTATTTTTGTCAATTTTCATTTTTATCACCTCATAAAGTCTATAAATTAAAAAATAATTAGTGTACAACAAAATAAAGACAAATATAATTAAATCAAATCCTTTTAATAGATTGTAACTAGCATTAAAACTTAACGGTCATACTTATCAAAATATATGTCTTTAGCTTAATTTCTATGCTGATATTATTTCAACCTTACATCTTTTTATTAACCCTTTCTTTGTGCCACTATAAAATAATTAGTTGGATTTTTATGTAATTTACATGTCTCTAGAATAGTAAAATTACTCTTTTTGATTATACTCTCTAATTCTTTAGTTTTCAACTTAGATATATACGGTAAAATACCAATTTTACTAAGAAATATTTGTAGATGCACATTTATATTCTTTTTTTCTCCAAAACAATTTGTTGTTGAAATAAATATTCCTCCTGGTTTTATTAGTTTTTTAATCCTTTCTATAGTAATATCTATATCTTTAATAAGATATAAGACATTATATGCTACTAAAACATCGAATTGATTTGTATTAATACTCTCATCAAATATTGATTTGTTCTCAAATTTTATATTTGTTATATTTTTATCTATTATTTTGCTATTACTTATACCAATCATATTCTCTGATATATCAATACCATATATATAATTTGCGGATTTAGATAATTCTATTGCAACTTCTCCTGTACCACATGCAAAATCTAATATACGATCTGTCTCTTTAATATATTTTTTAGTTCTATCTGTGGCTTTCTTATATCCATCAATATTCTTTTCATATATTTGCTTGTCATATTTTCCTGAAATCTTATTCCAAAACTTTTCAATGTTATCCATTAATTATCTCCTCAATATATTTTTTCGTATCATATTATTAAAATTTACCACCATATACAAATTATACTCTGCCTGATTTGTTATTGTCTACCTAATATATTAAATTAAAAATAAATTTTTGCTGACTTCTTATCAATTTTCAAACAAACTAATCTTTCTATAAAAAAGACTATCTCAAATTACTTCTGAGATAGTCTCTTAAATCATCCTAAATTCAAAATACTCTTTAGTATAACAACAATATTTAACTTAGTATACAATGTAACTTTATTATTCCCTACTTTTAAAATATCTTTAATCTTATCCATCCTATACCTTACAGTATTTTCATGAAGATACAGCTCTTTAGATATTCTCTTATAGTTACCTTCATATTTTACAAATGCTTTAATTATCTTATATAAATCTATATTATTTTCCTTTTCATATTTAATTATTGGCTCAAGCACTTCATTAACATAGCTCAAAAGGTCTTTATCATCCTTAATTTTATTTAACCATGTTTCAATGCCTAAATCATTGTGATTGACTATTAATGCTTTATTTCTTCTAGCAAATTTAAATGAAAATATCGCTTCATTTATGCTTTCTTTAAAGCGCTCTAGGCTTCTATAATAATCACTAACGCCAATAATTATATTATTAAATTGCTTAATAAGTAATTCTTTTATTTTTTTTATTTCTTCATCTATAGTGCTAAAATCATCATCTGTACTTATGACTACTAATGTACCTTTATTTAATCTATGGACAAAAATTTCTCTATTGTTAGTAAAAATTCTATTTCTTATCATATTTGTGATATTATTATTAGGAACCTCAATGTATAGTGCAACATAATTATTTTTTAGATTAGGGTTCATCTCATTGATATATTCAAGTATCTGAGTACAGCTACATTCAGTATGCATAATCTTATATAGGAGATTGTCTATACGTTTATCAGATTTATCACGCACTATTGCATTCATTACAATATCTATAAGATTGGAATATGCAGTAGTATAGTCTAATGCAATAATAGGATAACCATTATCATTAACAAGTTTAATTATACTATCGTCAATAGTACCTTCTTTATATCCTACAATACAGATACCACAACTTCTTTGCCTTATTAGTGATAAGAATTCTTCATAAAAATCAACACCTACTTTGTCAAAAAAGTTAGAGCTTGTTAAATATAAATCACCTATACTTATAAATTTGTCAACATCTACACATATTTTTTCACGAAACTCTCTTAAGGTTAACTCTAGAAAATTGATTCGTAACACTTCGTTTAGTAGACCTTTATGACCAGCTATAACCCTAGCAGATTCAAATTCTTTAAAACTTAGTAAATCTCTAATCAAAACACCCATATTCTTAAATCCCCTAATTAATTATTTATTATATTAATTATAGACCATTTAAAAAGTTAAAACTACAGGTTATTTATAATTTCCTCATATTGTCTATATGGATATGCTTTTTTACTATGTCTTATCCCAAGTTTAACTAATTGCTCTAACTCTAAAATCGCTACTTTGCTAGGCTCTATAACTATAAAATCAATACCTCTTTTTTGCAATCTCTCTAAAATATCTTTATAAGAACAATAAAAGCTTGTGCATCCTAAAACTACTCCTTGATATTCCCCTTCTTGATATAATAGTTCTATTAAATTATATAGTTTATTCGTAATATCTCCTGTGATTATATCCTCTATGGATGTTTCTATACTTCGTATTCCTTTTACATATTTCTTGTAAATACTAGAATCTACTTTCCTCTCTGTAGAAGGTACACATATCTTTGATGGTGATACAATACATATTTTCCCCAATAAATGCACACATACACTCATAGATGAGTTGAATGCTCCGATAATTGGAATATTGATTATTTCTCTTATAGCTTCTAATCCAGGATCATCAAAACATGATATAAGTATACCATCATAACCCTCTTCCTCTGCTTCAACTGCTACTTTAGCTATATATGGTATCGCATATGCTGTATCTATATCTGATTCTAGTGCCTTTGGTCCATCCTTTAATGAACTAACACTTATTTCTGTATCTTTATCTACCCATTTTTTTAAATAATTCTGGCTAGACACTATTTCTGTTTCAGGTATACCAGCTACTGGTATAATTACTTTAAGCTTCATAACAATCCACCTTTATAATAATTCTTTAAATCCATCAGTAGAGTAATCATCGCCCGCTCTCCTATCGTTGATTGCTTTAGTTAACGCGGCATGCCTCTCTCTATTAATAGGATTAAAGTATGCTATTAATATACTTATTACTAGAAATACCGCTCCTCCTATTGCTATAAGCAATTTCATACCATTTAACGTCTTGACTGACTGCTCTGCATTTGGCACATACCCAATTTTAGTAAGAATGGTACCTGATACCAGCATGGTAAGAGCCGTCAATCCTTTTTGTATAAATGCTATTATTCCATAGTAACCGCCTTCTCTTCTTTTTCCAGTCTTAAACTCATCAACCTCTATAATATCAGGAATCATAGACCATACTATTTGATATTGTGAAACAATACCGACTCCTGAACATAACTGTAAAATACCTACTAAATAAAACTTTGAATCTGGTTTTAATATAAACATCGGAATTACAAATACACCTACTGCCCATATACTCATACATGTAATCCATGCAACTTTCTTTGACCATTTTTGACTGATAGCATTAATTATCGGTACCCATAAAAGTCCTGGCACCCATGCAATTAGCAAAGCTGTACTTACCTGGTTTGATGTAAAGCCCATGTAGTATATTAGATAATATAACATCGCTGAATTCTGAATTGTCAGTGAGATTAATGAAAAGGCAAATAAACCTGCTGTATATAAGAATACTTTATTCTTTAATACATCTTTTAAAAACTCAATACCACTTGCTTTATCTTCATTATCTACTTTTGTCAATTCATATCCTTCTGTAGACTTATATCCAATATAAATTGTAATAGTAGCTATAATTGCATAACCTGCTGCAGTTGCAGACCATCCCGCACTTGCACTGCCAAATTTATCAGAAAAAAACGCAACAAAAGTCATGGTAAAAGCGCTAATAACACCAGATATAGTAGCAAAAAAGTTTCTGTTACCATTTAAACTACTACGTTCATCGTAATCTAGTGTCATCTCCGCCCCCAATGCAGTATATGGCACATCTAATATAGTCTGAACTGTATAGAAAGCTATAGCAACTAATATAAAGTATATCTTATTTGCTGTTTGAGAAAGTCCTGGGTTTGTAAACAATAGCCAAGCTACAACACCAAAAGGAATAGCCACCCATTTCAAGAATGGACGTCTTCTACCCTTTTTAGGATCTCTCTTATCCGATAGACTACCTATTAATGGATCTGTTATAGCATCCCATAATGTACCAATTGATAGAATGATTCCAGCAAATGCTGGATCAAGACCTACTACATCTGTTAAAAAAAACATTCCATACATAATAAAAATTGATAAAGTCATAATAGCTGCAAATCCTGTAGAACCATATCCTAGCTTTACCCCTGTGGGAAGCTTTCTGTTTCTCATTACTTTTTCAACCATACTTTGTACCTCCATTTTTATTATTTAAAGAATACTAATTACTTAACATGCTTATCTTGTTGATAAATACCATCATGCAATTTCTCAATTTACCATAAATTAATTCATAGATAAATCATAAATTGCTTTAGCATAAATCTTTGCCATAAGTAAGAGACTATCACTAGTTATATATTCATCATTTTGGTGAGGAACTACTTCATCACTCTGTAGTTGTCCTCCATATGCTATAGCATTCTTTAATGCCCTTGCATATGTACCTGCACCAATAGATATGGGTTTACTTACATCATCATTAGTTATCTCTCTATAAGCGTTAAGAAGTATCTTTGCTTCTTTACTATCTAAAGGCTGATATATAGGTTTTAAGTGATCGTACTTTAAGTAATGAAACCCACTGACTCTACATAAATTACCTAATTTAGTATTCAACATTTCATAATTCATAGTAACTGGATACCTAATATTACTACCAATCTCAACTATACCATCTTTAATGGCAATCGTTCCTAAATTATAAGTTAACATGCCACTTGGTTCATCCTCAAAGAATATACCTGCTAACTTACCATTATAGTCTTGATAATGAAATTTGGAGTCTATAAAGCTAGAAATATTACATAAGTTAGTGTCACATGGTAAAACTTTAGTCAATATATTTGATAAATAACATATCGCATTAGCTCCATCTTGAGGAACAGAGGCATGAGCTGGAGTCCCTTTAACTGATACACTAATAGTATTTTTACTTACATTACTTTGTACTACAAATTTTTCTTGATAATTAAGTACATCAAGTTTATTTTTTATAGCATCAATAGTTTCTTTATTGGATTTAATCTTTATAGTAGCAAAATCTGGTACTGAATTCAAAGCATTTCCTCCTTTGAACTCTACGACCTCTAAGATATCATCATCTAGCTTTTTGCAATACTTAATATCAAGTATTCCTTTCTCTGCATATATCATAGGAAACACAGCATCAGGCACAATTGTAAATTGTGGTGAATCAAATTTCTTTAAATAGTAATTAATACCATCCCATCGAGTTTCTTCATTAGTTCCAAATATTACTCTTATTTTCTTCTTGGGTTTTATCCCACTATCCATAAGCGCTTTTATAGCATATAATACAGCTATTAGAGGTCCTTTATTATCTGTAGTTCCTCTACCGTATATTTTGCCATCTTCTCTTTTGTATGGAGAGTATGGATCTACACTCCAGTTATCGCCAGCTGGTACTACATCTAAATGAAGAATAGCTCCTAGTATATCGTCTCCCTCACCATAATCTGCATGTCCAGCATAGTTATCAACGTTACAGGTTTTAAACCCTAACTCCTCACACAAATTGAGAGTATATTTTAATGCTCTGTCCACTTCTCTACCAAAAGGCATATTTTCTTCAGGGACACCCTCAACGCTTGGTATACTAACTATTTTACATAATTTTTCTACCATCTTATCTTCGTATGAATTTATCAGTTTGTTAAAGTCCATAATACCATCTCCTATTCAAATAGAACATTACAATATTCTTTAAGTTTATCTAATACAAATTTTCCTTCTTCCATTATCTGGATATTATCAATCCAAATAGATGCTTTCTCTGTAACCGCATCAAAATGAGTTTTACTCTCTTGTCCTTTTGGCGGTGCATCTACTGGACTCACATGTCCAAATCCAAAGTTCATACATCCAAATAGTCTTTCATCATAAAATATATCCCCTTTTAGTTCCAATATATTAGGAGAAAGTCCTATACTCATATGTGCTACCTTGTAGGAATTTTCATCTCCATTTTTTTCTAACCATTTTTCAAGGTTACTAACATCCACAGGATTTCCATTAAACCCAGTTATTTTTCCATTTTTTATAAATATCTCAAAGGGCCTATCCATCACTTTCCACTCTTCATTAATCATGACAGCATCACTGACTAATTTTCCATTACTACTATTGAAATCCGGTACAATATTAACTAAAGCAGGTGGCGTATGAAATCCTGGTATTGATGCATTACCATTATCAAGAGCTACTATATTATCGTGATTAATAGTAAATGTTAAATCAGAACCATTTTGGCTTTTAAATCTCATGGTTTTGGCATTTGATACCATATCCTTTATTTCACATGTTAAATTTTTAAGAGCATCAACATCTATTCCTTCAAAAAGTGTGACCAGTGCGTTTGTGTCTATTCCGCCAACTATCATATATCTTAATTTTTCATTATTAGTGAAAGCGTTCTCAAATGGACGTGAATAAATCCATACCTTACTCCCAGCATCTAACCAACAATCTGTTTTATTTAATGCATACTCAACAAGTTCAGGAACATAATCATTTACACCAGAACACTCTGTTTCTGGCTGAGCAATCTCAATAGCTATTCCTTTTCCACCACTCTTTTTTGTCTCTTCTAAAATGGATGTTATAACCTCTTTGTTTGATCCTTTATCAAAAGTTACAGTCAAGTTTTCTCCTTCTTTAATAGAGAATATTTTATTTACTATTGTCTTAGCTACCTTGCTACTAGCCTCCATATACTCATCTCCTTATACTTTTATTGTATATATATATGATATATCATTATTTGTCGGAATTTTTCCAATATTGACGCTATATTTTTGTGTTTTTTTGAATCTATCAATACACTAAAAGATGCACTCTAAAAGCTAGAGAATTAATTTTTATCTCTTTGTGCCTTTATTTATATACTTTAAAAAAGCATAGCACCTAACTTAAAATTAGATACTATGCCTTTAATTATTGGTAGTTTTATAATAGTCCATACCTGAAGCCATCTATTCAAACTTTTTTATTATGATTTTTTTCTTATCTCTTGTAATAATTTATTATCTCTTTTGGCTTCACTAAATACATGAATATAGTAAATTGCTCCTCCTATAACATATAATAATGTAAAACTTACAAAACCTTCTATATATCCCTCCAGATTAACCCCACTAATTTTCCCTTCTATATATATACTTGTCATTATAATTGATATAGCTATAACATACTGTAATACCATTGTAGTCAATGGTGAAAATCTACTTAATAGATTATGAGAATATAGAGTTCCAATAGCAACACAACACCATACTAGTATCCTTATTTCATTTAATGCTGAAATGCTTTCTCTACCATTAATCAAGCACAAAGTCGCATTAATAAGTGATACTATTGAATAACTCACACATAACACTAGTAACAATTCTGGTATTTTCTTCTTCATAGTATATTTCTCCTTTCCTTAAGGTATTCTCTAAACTGCTTTTTATAAGTTCGGTTTATAATAAGATTCTCATCATTCTCCATAATAGCTAAAAGTCTCATATTAGCCTCAGGTTTAATTGCCTTAATATGATATATATTAGCTACTATTGATTTATTTATCCTAACGAATCCTTCATCAGCAAAATCCATCTCTAATTTATTAAGACTATCCTGAACTTGGTAGATTTTATGTTCCAAACAAGCGAACGTTTTCTTGTCTACATACTCAAAGTAGTATATTTCATTAGTACTTAGTAGTACTTCTTCATTCTTTTCTGATTTTCCAACTATATGCACTTGAATTGCAGTAGATTGTACTACTCCTATTACTTGCTCTATCATAGGCGTCATGTCTTTATAGTGTATATCAATATGTTCTTCTCTAATATTCTTATCTGGAAATAATCTTAATCTCATTATAATAACCACCTTGTCCTAATCCTAAATAACTTCGTACCCAAACAATTTCAAGTACGAAGTTTAATATTACCTGCCTATAAAATTAAATACCTTTTTCGCATATTCCTTAGGAAAGTCAATATATCCCATAATATGTTTTGAATTTACTTCCCAATATTCTTTCTTTTTTGTTTTGATATTCTTGAATATACTTTCTCCCATATTTACTGTCGATCCAGTATCTTTCTTACTCTGTATGAATAGTGTAGGTACTTCACAATCCTTAACTGCTATTTTAACATTAGCATCGTTAAATGTAAATCCATATTTTAGTCTTAAAGCTATATTAGTACAAAATACTGCATATTCTCCTGGTAACCCTGTATTCATTTGATTCCAAACATCTAAGTACATGCTCTCCATACAGTCAAACGGTCCATCCAGTACAACTGTATCTATGTTTTCTTTTGCATGTTGTGTTGAAGCATATAATCCAGATGTATGTGCCCCCATTGAGAAACCATGGACAACTATTTTCCCTTTACTATTATTCTTAACATAGTCAACTACTGCTTTTATATCTAGTTTCTCATAGTAACCAAAACTTAGTTTATCATTAGTTGAAGCTCCACTAGCTCTTTGATCTATTGCAATTACGTTAAAGCCTTCTTTAATGTACATTTCTACTTGAGGATAAACACATATGTAATTTCCACCAAACCCATGCACTAGTATTGCTGTACCTTTAATATCTGGTTTTAACGATCTATATTTATACATCGGTACAATATTATCATCTTCAGCTTTAGTAGTTAATTTTTCTACTATATAGTTTTTTTCAAATTTCTTTGTGTCATATCCCCATATTTCAAGTTGCTTTCTACTATTTCCTGCTGTATCATTCCCTTTATTATAGTTTATTAAACCATCTGCTGAGCTAATTCCTATAAAACTACTGAACCCTACTAAACTTATTAATATTATTATTCCTAAAATACTTGTTGCAATTTTGAATATTTTATACTTACTTTTCTTATTGATTTTATTCTTAATATTTGTTTTCATAAATATCTCCTTTTTCTCTTTGTTTTTATGTGTTGCTTAACTTGTTTAAACTATAACAAAAAGAAAAAAGGAAATAAAGCGATTTTTCCTATGTTGCATTTTATGCAGTTTAAGTTGCAATAAAATGCAATATAGTTAATCTAAGTTGCACTTATTATCTATTTATAATATATCTAATTATATACTTTTGTTTCTTTTAAATGCTTAGGTACTCTATCTTTCTATTTGCGACATTCTACTTAAACAAGTTCTTTATTATTAAAAAATAATAGGCTTACCTTCTCGAGATAAACCTATATACTGTATTTATAATAATCTATTCCATTTTTTACGCTCTATATGCAAAGGTTTGTTATTATTACACATATGTTGTTTAGACCATACCTACAAAACTTCGAGTGTAACGAGTAATCGTAATACTCCCATTTACTTTATGATTATCAAATAGATGTGAGAGTTCATAAATATATTTTTCATCTGTTAACTTATCAAACGTGGATAAAGCCCGTCCAATAAAAGAATCTTTGGTATATGAAGATGCCTGTTGAAATATTCTATGCTCAAAATTACCTTTTTTAAAAAAAGGTGAAATTAACTCAGGGCTTTCTTCTTTTCCACCACTTAATCCATTAAAGTTAATTTCAAAAACTTTGTTTCTATTTACTGGTCTACTTATCCAGACCAAAATTACCTTTCCATTTGGTCTTAATATCCTTTGGCATTCTTTTTTAAATTGTTCCATGTCAAACCAGTGGAAAGCAGTTCCAACTGTTATGAAATCTACACTTGAGTCTTGTAAAGTTGTGTTTTCAGCTTTCCCGTTTATAGTCATAAAATTCGAAAACTTTGACAATCCTTTTTCTGCAACTCTTCTCATATCATCATTAGGTTCAACCGAATATACATTACTACCTTTTAATAATAGTTGTTTACTCAGTTTCCCTGTACCTGAACCGATATCAGCAATGATAGAATTATTACTTAATCCAACATCTTCGTAAAGATAATCTATAAACTTTGTTGGATATTCACTACGATACTTTGAATATTTTTCAGCATTAGATGTATATTTTGCATAATCCATAATACTACCTCCTTTGATTACTGCATAGAAATCCCTTAGCAATAAACTGTAAAATGCTCTTCTTATGTACCTGTCAAGACTACTTGTACCTTACTGCCCACTGTGCTATCTAAAATAACTATTACGTCAAAAACATCCCATATATAACTGCCATTGATGTTTAAAACATATTATATATCAATTTGGGAGTTGTGCCAAATCAATATTTTCCAACCATAGTTTTATCAAATTAATCTAAGCAGTATAACATTAAGCAAAATATCCAAGTTTCGTTTACAATAAAAAAAGACCCTCTATAATAAAGGATCATTTTAATCATATATTTTGCGAATTATTACTTGTTTATTAAATTCATTAATACCTATACGTTTAGTTGTTTTTTTGTTTTCATAACATTTCTCTATAAAGTTAGAACAATAATCTATTTAGCCTTTCTAGTGTATTTATCCAAACCAGCCATTTTTTTATTCTTCTTATAAGGAATTAACTCTTCTTTGCTCATTAGTTCTTTTACATCTTTCTTTAACATTATTTCTCTATCAACTATGCAAAGTTGATAATCTTCATTGGCTTTTATAAAATCATCTTCTCCCTTATGATGTTCATTTTCTAATTTTATATATGTTTTATCAAGACCATTATCCTTAATGAACTTTTCCATAAGCTGTTTACCTAAATCTATACCTGATGTATATGCAATCACTTTTCCTTCTTCATTATATGCTACTACATAGTTTGTCCCTTTTACGATAGCCTCAAATCCTTTTAATATACTTTCATGATTAACCAATAGCATGTCTAAAATTCCCATAATATCTCCTACCTTTCTATTCTATTTAATTTTCTATTTACCTCTGATATTAACTGTGGTATCAAAGTAACTACAATAATAATTATTAACTGAAACATAGTTGGCTTAAACAATTTTATATTATAAAATGTCACAAATAGTACTGCCGAAAGTATTACTAATAATAAACCCAATAAGCCTAATTTATTAATATTGTTATCTTTATCTAATGATCTTTTCTTTAAATAATATAGTAATAATTTAAAAACTATAGTATTAATAATAATAAATACTAAATGTCCTAATGTAAAAACAGTTATATTGTTAATATCTATAATAGCATTTAATAATATACCTATTATAATAAAAATGTCTATAGCTAAAAGTATATTTAATATGGTATCTTTTATTTTAGTCGCTGTAGATTTCTTTTTACTTTCAGCTACTATTCTTTCACAAAATCTTTTTGGGTCATTTTCTATGACCTCTGACAATGATTCACCTCTTTGCTGTGCATTCAATGCTATAGAAAGTATATCCATCTTAATATCAATCAGCTCATCTTCTTGAAGTTTATAGGTACTAATATAATTTATTATTTTATTGTATATTTCCTTATTTGTATAAAGTAGATGTTTTTCGCTTTCTCTTATCTCTTCATACTTATTCATATCATTCACTCCCTTCTAATAAGCTGTTAACATTAGATGAAACACTTCTCCATAAAACTTTAAAGTCATTAAGTTGTTTCTTGCCATCATCAGTAATACTATAGTACTTTCTCTTAGGTCCAAGAGAAGACTTCTTGAATTCTGATGTTATATAACCTTTGTTTTGAAGACGTTTTAATATTGGGTACATCGTTCCTTCACTCAAATTCCCAAAACCATATCTTTCTAAGATATTTATAATCTCATAACCATAGGTTTCTTGCCTTGATATTATTTTTAGAACACACCCATCTAATATTCCTCTCTTTAGTTGAATATCATCATACATTTTATCTACCTCGCTTCGTTAGGTACAGGTACATTGTACTGCTATGTAGTAATTTTGTCAACTATTTGTTATTTATAAATAAAGCATTATTTTTCTCTTAAAACGTAGTAATATCAACACTTTCAGCCTATGATATAATTATTATTTTAGTTATATCCAATATTTACATATTTTTCACTTGCTTAATTAAGCATTTTATTCTTTTTGAAATTGAAGATTTTAATAATATTGTGACTTTTGTGCAAGTATATAATAAATATATTTACATAAAAATAAAATGTTTAGATTAATACATATAGGGCCATGGCTTAAACTAAACTTATTTAGTATTAAAGCCATGACCCTATAGTTATTGGTAGAATTGAGTGTCTTAGTGTAGTAGAAATGTAATTTTTTTAAATCTAATTAGTAACGAATTTTTATAGGAAAAGTTAACGGCAACCGTATTTTAGTCTCTTTTCCTAATGCATTCTTTTAACTTCTTCTTCTAGTTTCCTTATTTGATCAGCAAGTTTACTTACTTCTCTGCTCATTTCTTTATTAGATTTTTTGCCTCGTAATTTTTCACCAATCCAATCTGGTAGATCTAGTAGTTCTACTAAAACCATTACAATAATAATACTCCCTACTAACTTTATAATTTCAAACATTTTTTACCCCCCTCGTATAATTAGAAATTAAAGTTATTACCTTCCGAACATTTTTTTAAAGACTTTGATAAACATTCATATCCTTTGTCAAAACCTCATCAATTCTTTTACTCTTTATTTCTCTAATTGTTAGCAAGTACAATTAAATTAGTAGCTCAACTAATTCATAATATCTCATGATAGAAGTTAAACATTACTATCCCCGTAAAAGGAGTGTCATTCCATCAATGAGATTCTATATTTTAGCTGATTGTGTTTCCTATTTCATAGGAACTACCCGTATGACTATAAAAAATTACTCATGCTTTTTTGCTTTCACTTTTTCAGTTTTAACTAAAATTGCTAGGAAATGAAAATTTAATATCAATTTATGCTTTATGACAACATATATATGGAATCCAAAATGAATATCAGTAATAATAGTAATCTATGAGCTACTTCAAGGAAGATACCGATTATTTCCTATAAACTAATAAAACAATTCTCCAGATAAAATTAACTTTTTACCATTTTACAATATAATTCAATTATACAATATTTATCATTATTTGTGAATGATATAGATTTTTATACAATTATAATGTCCTTACAAAGATAAATTTTCTATACTAATATGAAAAAAGTATACTAAAAGCAATTCAAATACTTAATAGTATACAAGAAATAGAGATGAAATTATAAAAATATTCTTACATACTCAGATGGTTTGAAATAACATTTATACTTGTAGCAAATTTGTTATGTTTACATTAATATTGTTTAAATCTACAAACTCTTATCTGTATGGTTACCCATATACTCTTCTCTAATTAAAATTAAGCTTTAAGTAAGGAATATATCATATTTTTTATCTCCTTAATGTCTAATAAATTGCTTACCTCATCATTAGTACATTTATTATATATAATTTCAACAAAATAAGAACCAAATTCATGCATTAAGGTACCAATAAATAATTTCTCTACCAATGTATCATATTCTAAATCTTTGAAATACTCATGGATCATTTGGGTATCAAAATTAAACAAATCAAAAGCCATAGGTGGATATTCATATTCAACAGGTGCAATGATGCTATCAGCATAATCAATTATAAATATATTGTCTTTTGAATCTATTATAATATTATCTCCAATGAGATCACCATGAACATAAACATATTCTGACAATTTATAATTCATCACTATATCAATAATCTGCTCTTTAATACTGTCATTAAACTTTGTCCATCTTTTATTTTTTATTATTCTTTCTTGTATTAAATTACCATTCACTTGGTCTCTAGGTTTTATATTTAATTTGTGTAGGTTATTCCTTAGCTTATTGACAAAAGCTTTCTTCTTATTATTAGAATAATTTTTTAGTACTTTATTTGCCTCTTGACCATCTATGTAGTCCATTATTAAATACCTAAATAAGTATTTATCTTGAATGCTTGATGCTGCAACTATAGTTGGAGCATTTAACCCCATATTTATCGCTTTTTGCATAGACTTAAGTTCTGCTCTATAATCACTATCTGTATTCGCTCCTGACTCTTTCGGTGCAAATATTTTTATTGCATATTTACCAGCTTTAAATACAGCATTTGTACCAGGTGTTAAATTGGATATATCATCATACCCTAAAAGTCCCTCTTTTAGATATATCTTTTTAATAAGTTCTCTAAAATCACTAATAGATTGAAAAACTGCTCCCCAATCATCCCAATTATTAATACTCTTTTTAAATAAATAATTCATTTCTGCCTCCTAGTCTTCTTACGTATAAAGATGCTAACATAAAATCTTTTTATTCAATCAAGTTAGATTTTTTAAAAAACTTATTTTTATTGTCTATTCTTCCGATTCCAATATGTCTACCATCAATATCTTCTATTACAAATTCATAACTTCCATAATCGGTCAAATGTGGTCTAGATATAATTTTAATATTCTTCGATAAATATTCTTCATATATCAGATCAACTCCGCCAACTGTATCAGGATCAATATACGCATCATAACCTACTCCATATCTTTTAATGTTAGATTCAACTTTTCCATATTTTGATTGCACTATTACAAGTTCTATCGAATCTCTATAAATTGTTGCAAAAGCAGTATCCTTATCATAGTGACAAGCATATTTGAATCCTAATTTTTCAACATAATATTTAACAGTTCTCTCAACATCTTCAGAAATAAAAACGGAACATAGATTCACTAATTTTACTCTCGACTCACTCATTCTAACTCATCCTTTATCTGTAATATAAACTCAAAATTTTAATATTCTAAGATATATAGTTATTCAATAACTCAACTTTACTATTTTTTCAATTTATACTTTAATGCAATTTGTATAAGTTGATCTTGTGTAGGTGGTTTTATTGATTGTTCTTTTTCAGGTGATTCAATATGAAACTTTACTTTCTCCATTTTCTTAAATGTGTTCACTGAACTCTCTAAGATAATTTGATCAAAGAACCAAAATCTTTTCTCACACTCCAAATTTTCTTCATTTTCATTGATTAATTTTTGAAACCACTCTTCTTGCAATAATTTAGGATGAAAGGCAGACTCACGCCAGAGTATCTTTCCTAAGTCTTTAAAATAGTAAGTGCTACTGAGGTACTCATCTTCA
Source organism: Clostridiaceae bacterium M8S5 (assembly GCA_029227815.1). Lineage (GTDB taxonomy): Bacteria > Bacillota > Clostridia > Tissierellales > MCWD3 > Abyssisolibacter. The sequence goes on from CP118523.1 coordinate 2,182,970, forward strand.
CAATCACAATCATACTCACTAATTTTTTTTAAGCAATTGAAAATATCTTCTACTTTTGTACGAAACAAATCAATCCCATTATATATAACTTTATAGTCATCAATATTATCAATAGTAATTTCAAAAACCCTATCATTTTTATATGTAATACAGTAGTCCTCATATTGAACAAAAACATGCTCTCCGTTAATTTCTTCATCATAGCAAGTTAGATGAAAAGATTGTTCAGTCTCTTTTCTTGTCATCCCAAATTTGATATTGCCTATTCCTTCATACGGGTAAATAGCTATTTTTTTCATTTTATTATAGGATTATTTCTTATTGCTTACATCTTCAACATATACGAATACTGCACCATCATACATTTCATTCGATGCAAAATTAGGCAATGCTGTTGATTGATTTTGTTTAAAAATAAGCTTCTTTCCTTCAATCTTAAAGACATAGGTTGTTGTTACTTTATCATTTTCTGCATCATCAACCAAAATTAATTTGCTATCTTTGATTTGATAACTTCCCGAAGATATATAGCTTGATAGTACCGAATAGTAGAAGGTAAATCTATTGTCATACAGCAATACTAAATTTGGCATTATACCGATCTCATCTGTCTTTTGTATTATGTATTTTCCTAATTTTATATCTTCGTTACACTGGTTATTGTTATTAGTACAAGCACACAAACCACATATCATAAACATATAAAACATACCTATAAACAGTTTTTTCATACCTACTACCCCTTCTAATCTATATTCAATCTCTTATTTTCAAATTGCTTTACTGATATTCTAACATTAAATCCCATAATGAATTATCCACTTATTTAACTTTATAGCTTCTTTGGTTTTATTTATTAATTTCTCTAATTCTTTAGAATTGTATAGTTTATTCTCTTGAATAATAACTTCTAGAAAATATTTATGTGAAGTAGGAGGTATTAATGTTATACCATACCACGCAAGATTTTTACTAGGTCTATCTAAAGTATGAAAATATGTACTTAACTTTTCCAATTTATCATATAAACTCTTCATTTCATCTATCAATTCTCCATCGACAGTTATGCAGTTATATTTAGCAGGTATATATTCTTCAGTATAATCATCTATATCTAATATTCCAAATTCATGAACATATGGCATTATATCATCTCCTTAAATATAGTAGCTATTACTATTAAACACTTTCAATTATATATTGCAATTCAATCTCATCTCTTATTGGAATACCGTCATTGCCTATTAGTGGAATAGACTGTTTAATTGCACGTGATTTCTCAATAGCATTTTTATAAATTCTTACTAATTCAAATCCTCGCTTTTGATAAAACTTTAGAGCATTCAAGTTATCATTTGTTGTTATTAACTTCACAGTATGACAACTCTCTCCTTTTGCTTTTTTAATTATTTTATTTACTAATGCTGTACCGATTCCTTGTTGCTCTTGAAAGCTATCCAATGATATTATTTCAAGTTCACACTCTGATAAAATATAAGTAATCAATCCAATTATGCAATCTTTTTCATAAGTAATGTAACCCTCAAGCTCTGTCATATCAATTATTTTACCTCTAACAACCATCTCAGTAGAATGCCAGTTATCAATAATCAGTTTATTTACTTGGTCTCGGTTTTTCGGAGTAATTTTAACTATTTTCATAATATCTCCTTTTCGCCTTTATATGCTATACTAATACTTAGCTTACAACAATTATATACCCCTATACCATAATTTTCAATTCCATTACTCTAAAACTATAAAAATAACCACAAATCTATAAATTTGTGGTTATTTTACTGATTATTATTGTATGTAGATACCTTTCTATAATGTACTTATAATAATCACTAATCATAATTTCTACATATTTATCCCTCTACAACATTTTAATAAATCTAATTCTAACCATTGCATAATTCAATCAATTTTTCACAGATATAGTCTTGAATTAATTTATCATCTATAGTCACCTTATCATCTTCATAAAGGTCAGGTTTCACTCTAAAGAAATTGATTATAAGCTTATTATCTACTAAATAGTATTCATCTAAATGTCCTGGTACAAATATAATCTCAATATCTTCATATTTACAATTTGTAATATCAAGCTTTTTCGCAATGGCATCAATATTAAGTGTCTTTAGGGGTGCTATCATCATCTTAGTATATTCTAGATCCTCTAACATCCACATATTATTATTCCAAAATCTCATTGTTTTCTTGTTACCCGTCATCATCTCTCTATTGGATATAGCACTTAAAACCTTTCTAACTGATTCAGATGTAAATTCATCATCATATATTAATTTCATCCCATCCATCTCAGCCATATTTACAATATATTGCTCTCCAACTTTTTCTTTTTCGCTTGTAGCTTGCCAATAATAATCCATACCTTCTATAATATCCATATTTTTTATTAATCTCATTATAATCTCCTCCTATGCAAACAGTTATATATCCTTTAATATTATATAACAAAAACTATATTATTAAAATAAAATGTCTAAGTACTTTCATAAATTTGTTTGATATAAACATATTTAGTTAACCAACATAATGAATAGCTAATTCTTTTGAAGCATTCAAGGTATTAAATAAACTAATAAGCTAGTGCTTTCCCATCTCTTCGTTTATCTGCTACTCCATATTTTTGATTACTTTTCTGATTTATTATTATACCTTGTACTCCACCAAAATAAGAATCCATATCTTTTTTAAAATCTATTTTATAACCCATGTTTTTAAGTTTTTCTTGCACATCTTTGGATATCCGAGATTCAATCGTCAAAGGCATTTTCTTCCACATATGTATTCTTGGATAATCTATTACATCTAGTAAATCCATATTATGGTCAATTAAATGCGTGATAATTTGTACCATTGTATCAGGTATTCTAGACCCACCAGGTGTTCCTATTGTAGCATAAGGTTTCTCATCTTTCAATATCAATACAGGAGCCATAGTACTTCTTGGTCTTTTCCCGGGTTTTACTAAATTTGTCTTATATGATTTTGAAAAATTAAACAAGTGGTCGTTAAGTACAAAACCTGTACCTTTTGGTATCACTTTACATCCAAAATGATGCCCCACTGTATTTGTTACAGAAACCATGTTTCCATATTTATCTACAACAGATATATGTGTAGTACTATGAGATTCAAAATCTTTAGCATCTAATTGAGGAATATTTTGCAAAGCTTTTGTTCTATCTATCTGCTTTGCCCTTGCCTTTGCATATGATTTTGACAAAAGCACTGCTGAATCATCATTAAAATCTGGATCTCCAACATGATAATATCTATCATTGTTTGCTATAAATAATGCTTGACTAACTAAATGTATATATCCTGTAGAATCAGGTTTGAGTTTTGATAACTCAAAGTTTTCTAATATATTTAATGTTTCGATAATTGGCACTCCACCTGTACTACTAGGTGCTGCTGTTAATACTTCGAAATCCCTATATGTTGTTTTAATAGGATTTCTTTTCTTTGTTTTATAATTCGCCATATCTTCCATACTGAAATATCCACCATTTTTATTCACTGATTCTACAATAGTTTGCGCAATCTCACCTTTATAAAACCCATCTCTTCCTTCATTTGCAATTTTCTTTAATACCTTTGCATAGTCAGGATTTTTAAATACTTCACCTTCTTTATATGACACTCCTTCTTTTGTCAATACTTTAGCAGTTTCTGCATGTAATTTTAAACTATCTAGTGATTGTGAGAATATTTCAGCCAAATGTGGCGTAACTTTAAATCCTTCTTCTGCAACTTTTATAACTGTCTCTAAAATTTGAGTAGGTGTCATTGTTCCATTGTCCTCTAGAGCTGTCAACCATCCATCAACAGCCCCCGGAATACAGGCATTTTTAACTGTATTTTGAGACTCCTCATATTTAGAATATAACTCTAACCAAATATCATAATTTATCGCTGAAGGTGCTGTCTCCATATAATCATAGAAAACTTGCTTTCTGGTCTTATTGTTATAAACTAACATGTACCCACTACCACCTATACCAGCTGCATTGGGCTCAACTAACCCTATTGCAAATGACGCTGCTACTGCTGCATCAACAGCATTTCCACCTTTTTTAAGTATCTCTATACCTATTTTAGAAGCTATAGGATTTGCTGTTGACACTACTCCATTTTTCCCCTTTGCATACCTAATACTAAGATCACTTTCATGTTTATTAAGTATAGATTCATGTTGTTGCAATCGTCCTTGTTTTATTGGTTGATTAGGAATGTCACTAGGTGTTTGACATCCAGTTATAAATAATGTTAATACCAGAAATAGCACTATAGATAAGCGTTTTATTTTCATATTGCACCTCCATTTTATTAGAATTTTTAGTTAATACTACTTTTATGTTAGTCAGTCAATGTACTGTCTTGTAACTTCAATATTCATATCCCCTTGCTTTTTTTATATTTGGTGTAAATATTATGTCAATAATATCATACTACTTCTAATCATTCTGTCGAAATCTGACCCTGACAATCCTACGAACTCTTTATTGTATATTCCTCATTATATCTAACTATTATATGTAATATTCCCTCCTATAATATATATGAATACCACCAGTAAAAATCATTAGCAGATGGTATTCATATAAAACTAAAAAAAGCCTTCTAAAATATATTAGAAGACTATGCTTATTTTCTTTTGTTAGAGTTAACAAATTTATTCTCTTTTAATCTAAATTTGTAAGGATCACCTAACCTTTTACATAATTCTTTAGGAGATATGTGAAATTGTTCTATTATAAAATCAACTTCATCACTAAGTGACGAGTCAAAGACTCCTGGATCATCTGTACAAATCACTAAATTCACTCTGGAATTATATAGTTTTAAGAATGGATGTTGTTCAATTAGCTTTACTCCACTTATGCATAAATTTGATGTAGGGCAAACTTCAATAATAGTTCCAATACGCTTCAATTCATCCAATACATAATTTTGTCTATTTGTTATATCAAGTAATCTCTGTTGATTATAGTTTCTATAGATTTTTTCATTAGGCTCTTTAGTATATAAAATTTCTAGTTCAGCTAGTAATTCAGTCTGGTTGATTTTCACATTGTATGTTTTTAATTCTTCCATATATTTAATATCATATTTAATCTGAGCGATTCTCTCTTTAACACTTTCGTAAACATGTGCCTCATTACATCTGCTAATTGCTATTAACGGATCTATTCCTAGTGCTATACAGTGTGCTAGTCTTTTTGCTCCATATAATGCAGATTGATGACACCATCGTATTGCACTTTCAAGTGATTTATCATAAAAATTTTCACCAATATGTACAACTACATCAACTGTTTTGTCTGGATCATTATTTCTATCAATACTTACTTCTTTATAGAAATTCTCTAAATTTTCGGGCGCTATTTCTTTACCAGAGAAATCAACGCCTACTATCGTATCTATTAAATCTGGGTTTTCTTCTATAATTTCTTTTAATAAAGAATAATCACCTAATCTAACAATGTATTTTGCTGTAAATGTATCAGTGCATGCTTCTTTAAAGAATCTTGCAAATCTAGCATGCCAACTTTTCCATTCTTCACTTGAACCCCCAAATCCATTTCTATACTCAACATATGTTAAACCTTCACGTTTATGACGCTCTGTGATACATTTTAAAACTACTTCAGGATTCTCTTTATCATAATAATAACCAGTTATGCAAATAGCAAAATAGCTTTTAATATTGAATTCATCAAAATTACCCTCTCCTCTAAATTTATAACAGTAAACTTCCTCTATTTCTTCTAATGAACCAGTTCTAACTGCTCTTTCAAAGATTTCTATAGGATTAAGTTTAACACCAAAGATACTTTCATATTTATTTAAGAAATCGAATCTATTCCAATTAATTTCTGTATAATGATTTTTTGCTAATTCAAAAAGATCTTCAGTATACAAGCATTGTAATACATGTACATGTAATTCTGTCTTTTTCAATAACATAATATTCCTCCATTTTTAAAGGTGCATTTATGATTTTAAATACACCTCAATTAGTTTTTTATTTTAGGAAATAGCTTCTATCCTTTAGGCATCAATATTTTTTATTGGAATATATATTTCCATTACAGTATCTGGTCGAAAATGACATCTCTCATCATAAAATTCAAAGTCCATTTTAGTATCATCATAAACATACCCACTATCTTTGAACCATTCTTCAAAAATATATTTCCATGTCTGTCTAATTGCTTGTGGAAATTCGTTATTGCTCTTATTTTCACCTGATGTATCTACTGGTGGGGTTGTAAATACAGCATATTTTGCTTCTGGAACTTCTATAGTTATCATATCATCAGTTACTTTATTAAAATTATTAACGATTACGCCTAGTAGATAAGTTACATTATCTTCTTCATTATTAATGCATATCCCTACTTCTCCATGTTTAAGTGGATTGAGTTGTTTATACATCTTACACTCCCATCCATTAGTATCATAATTATCCCAAAATGCAGCGATATCTTTTGTATAGGTACTATCCTCAATATTAGTTTTTATGCCATATCCAGCTACTTTAAAACTATCTTTTTGAATAATTTTTGGTTCCATATTATATCCTCCTATATCAAATACTGAATCATAACCTTCTTTATAGCTGTTAATCCACGCCATTCTTTTAATATATTGAGTAGGCGTATATCCAAATTCTTTTTTAAATGCTTTAGAAAACCCGCTATGCGTTTCAAAACAATAATCAAAGGCTATATCAACTATTTTATTACCTCGAAAAAGTTCAATTGCAGATAGAGACAATCTTCTCTTACGAATATACTCCATAACAGATTGTTCCATACATATATGAAATACTCTACAGAAATGAAATTTAGAATATCCAATGTGATTAGAAATCATCTGTGGAGTTATTTTCTCTTTTATATTTACCTCTATAAAATTGATACTTTTTCGTATGTCTTCACTATAATTCAAAGTATTCTTCCTCCCCGTACGGTATTGAATTATTAGTACTATAAAATTATAGCAATTTTATTTGATATAGTCTGTTCCAAGCTTGCTATTTATTTATTACTTGCTCAATCAAAGTTATTAACTTTATTCATCATCTTTTATCTTAAAATCTATTCATATTAATAAAATCCTCTGCATATATTAATCAATTGGAAAACTTAATTTTTATTAGGAGTGTCCATTTATGATTTACAGCGACTTCATCCATGTCATGTTTCTCAACATAGAAATCACCATCATCAGCTATATATGTCCAAATAGGAATTTGCTCACTATCATTATTTGTCTCAATATTATCTTGTAAACTAATTGGTCCTGATGATAGGTTTTTATCATATCTATTAATAAACTTCGTACTACGTACATGTCCATTTTCCTCACTAATTACAACTGTCATCATGAGATAATCTGACCTCTCTAAATCATTATTGATTAAGTCTTTTAAAGAGATACTCACTTCTCCATCAAATCCATCTTCCGAAAGAATTTTAGTACATATCCCGTTTTTTTCTAATAATTCACCATCACTCCATATTTCATAACTACAACTTAATTTCTTTTTATCCCCTTTATAGTCTATTGAAACACTTGTTGTACCAAGAAATTGCAAATGAGGTCCTAATTCCTTTAACTCACCTTTAAATAAATTTCCTTGCGTTATACTTAAGATTTTGCTTGAAATTGTCTCTTTATGGGAACAAGATACGCTAATTAAAAGAACACATATTATTACAGATAGCATTTTTCCTTTATTAATCCTCGTCATTAATTTAACCTCCTGTTATAGATGAATAAGAGTTACTATTTCATATTTTTATAAAGCTCTGTGCTATCAATATCTATTATGATTGGATTATCATCATTATCACATAAATCCACTGTTATTTTTTTAATACTGTTATTATCATCTATTGTAATCCAAACAATAGCAGTATTCCTATCCCCTCTTATATTCATCATTAGATAGTTATCATGAATTTTAACAGCATGATTAAGAATTTTATAATCTACACCAATAGATTCGATAACCTTATCATTTTTCTTAATAATATCTAAAGCAACTTTTGATATTGGTTCATTTATAGCATCTTTTCTACGTTCATCTGTTGCCTCATAATTTTCCTTTATACTATCTAAAGATACTTTCATTCTTTGTTCATTCATAATATCTCTTTTCCGTTGGTTTGCTGCGTCATATAAAAGGACTGAGGCCATTAGTACATTTACTCCTATTATACAGCCCAATACTACACATTTTTCATAGACTAATTTATTATCATCAATTTCTTTGCCCAATTCATTCCCACAATATGGACAACAACTTGCGTTATCAGTGGAGCTATGCTTTAATGGTAATCTTCTATTACACGTTGTGCATTTCCAATATATTAGTGAAAAATAAATAAATGAACCACAGCACAACCCTACAATTATAAGAAATAAAAACGATACACTTGCAAATAGCAAAAAAAATGCTGCCGTATAAAGTGATATTACACTTATTCTTCTCATCTTAAATATATTTCTCTTCATACGCATCATACCTCCAATTTTAAAATTCTGATTTTTTACTATAAACATTTATCAAAAGTGAAAATATAATGTTTTATAATGCCCCAATTTACATCGTTTATCATAGGGGATTTTATATTGCAAAATAACTACCTCAAGCATAATGTTAGACTACATAACTTTTTCTAAACCCAGTTATTTCCTTGAACTTTATTGCTCTATAGAAATCATCTGCTTCTTCAGATGATAATAAATCTAGCCTCGTTTTAGGATATAATGAGTGACAGATTTCTATTAATAAATTACCAAGTCTGTTACCTCTATATTCCTTCTTAATCAGTATCTCTGCTATGTATGTAGTAATTAGTTCATCAGAAAGAGCTCTCATAAATCCTATCACAATCCCATTCTTTAGAACAATTAATGCTACTTGTGAAGACACCCATGCATTTTTAGCATCATCTTCTCTTTCAATAAAAGTCATCCACCCTTCTTCTTCATACAATTTTTGTATAGCTTCAAAATATCTTTCATCATAAGTTTCTACTGTAATTCCATCTGGTAAATTATAATTTGTTAGAACACTACTTAATTTCATCTTGATACCTCCAATTAGATTACATATATACTCCTCTATAATTCTCAGGTAATAATTCTGCTATTTTTTTCATTATATAGTTTTTGGTGAATTTTTCATATTCCTTTTTATCTTGGTCTTTTGCTCTCTTTGGAAAATCAAATTGTTTTCCTATGATGATATTAACATCTGCATAGTCAAAGTTTTCCGTACTCATATCACCATCTTTGCTTATAGGTAATAATCTTTCTGTCCCATATAATCCAATAGGTACAATAGGAGCTCCTGTCATTCTTGCTATAAGAAGAATTCCTTTTTTTGCCTCTATCAAACTACCAACTCTACTTCTAGTTCCTTCTGGGAAAATTAATAAGCTTTCTCCTTGCTTAACAAGCTTAACAATTTTCTTAAGACCTTCTTTATCAGAAGTATTAGGTTTTATATTTGTAGTCTTTATTACATTAACACCTATACTTGTAACAGCATTAGTTGATAGCTTTACACCTGCTACAAAAGTTGGATCAATCTCTTTTAAAACCTTGTCTAAAACTAATCCATCAGAATTACTTAGGTGATTACATATAAAAATAGTTGGTGTTTTTATAACCTTTAAATTTTCACTTCCTTGTACGTTTATATTGGCATATTTTTTTAAGTATTTATCAACAACTTTTTTCGATATGTATGTGACAAATTTATCAGGTAAAATATTAATAATTTTTGCAGTAGTTGTGGATATCATTTACTTCCCTCCTTTTATACTTGAAATTACTTATTGTAAAATAAGCTGATATTCTGATAATTTTGTTTTGTTATATAAAAGATTTATAAACCTTTGAAGTAAATCATAGGCTATTTTATTGAAACAATAAGTTTATCACTGCATCTTCTTCCTCAGAGATTACAGTCCCCCCTGGCGATAAGTGAAGTAATATCTCCTCTTTCTTCCACAATCCTCCTATTGGTTCTAATATTCTAATAGCGCATTTTTTTAATATATTAAATTGCTCGTCCAAATTATCTGTAGTATACATTTCATTTATCAAATTATATAATTCAAAATCTGACTCTTTAATATAATTTAAATGTACTTTTGGCTTACCTACTTCCAAATTATTTATTCTTGCATAGCATTGCAAGTACCAATCAAATGAAGAAAAAATAAAATATCTTGAATAAAGCATATCTTTATATAGACGATATTCTAATTTATCTAATATGTGTTGAAATGTAAATCTGAATAAATGTTTTTCGAAATCAGTAATTTTTTCTGGCAATTTCCATTTTCGCTCAATTCTTTTTAAAATCTTCTTGGTTATACCATTTCTATCATAAAGTATTTTACAATTTAGGTGTACTAGATAAAAAGGGTTATTTGGAGTATCTGTTAAAAAATCTTCTATTGATAATATCATACAATCTGTAGGTATACCTGCAATATGAAAATGAACTCCATTAAAATTTTTCGATATTGATTCATTAAGAATAACGGTTAAGTCATAATCTCCTCCAATTTCCATATCAGAGTATGTTCTTCCCCCATATTCAACAATACCTACGACTTGCTCTTTCTTCTTTAAATTTTCTATTAAATTTTTAATATTTTTAAAAGATTTTATAATATCAGTCATTTTTTCCTCCATCTTAACAATCGCTTAGGAACAATTCCCTACTAGCTCTACACTATATACTTTTGCTTTATTCCATCTACGTCACTATTTTCTATAAATCTACCACTCATTAAACATAAACAATATATTCTTTCGTACGATGGACAAAAAACTCTCCAAGGTTGCCTATTATACATTAATATTTATAAACAATTAAACTATTTATTGCGCTAAACATTTACTTTTTCTTACTTTCAAAGTTTTGTTGAACAAAACCAAGCTCATTTCCATCTGGATCACTAATAGTAAATTTCCGTGTTCCGTAAGGCATTGTCTGTAATGGCTCGATAATATTCACTTTATCTTTAAGTTGTTTCCATAAAGCATCGATATCATCAATATCAAAATTAAATCTACCTCGTGATGGGATTTTATCACTAACTGATAGAGCAAACACTGCGCCACTATCACATTTAAAATCAACATACTGCCACTTTTCATTTATGTCTACACCATTATTCTCAAAACCCAGAATGTTTTCATACCATTCAATTGCTCTCTGTAAGTCGGATACATTGGCTCTCACATGCGTAAGTTTTGTTTTCATCACTATCTACTCCCTTCAAACTTATGTATTACCTCGAAACAAAAGCTAACAAAACGGTGACATATTATCAATTCCTCTTAAACTACATAATTAATATTAGCAACTTAATAAAGAATCTATCTCATACCAGTTTTTTGTCAACCAAAGTATTTCGTCCTTGAAACGCACTGCCTTTCCTCTATTGTCTGTAAAAAATTCAGGTTGTATCCACCATGGCACTTCAATACACCACGATAGTCGCAAAGCATCTGCTATATTTGACAAAGTCAGCATTAAATGCTGAGTATAACCTTCAAGAAAAGCGTTTATTTTCTCAATGTCCATTCTATTATCTTTCAATGCAAACGATAGTATCGCTCTTCCTATGTCATGCCAAATATAGCTATAATGGTTGCGGTCGAAGTCAATAATGGCAGATACACCATCTACATCAAACAAGATATTATCAGAAGTAAAATCTTCGTGAGCAATACCCTTGGGCAATTTATCAAAAAACTCATTTGTAATCTGTTTCAAAATAGGTTCTTGCGCAAACACAGCTTCCCGATACTCATTAGGGGTACTTGGTAAACATTTCTCCTTACGAGCATGATAGTTAGCCCATAGCGAATCTATTATTTGCCTGTTGTTAATAGGAAACCCTTTAACCGAAAGCACCGGTAGCTGTGAAAAAAACTTGTGCATTAACCCGCATGCACTGCCAAGACTGTGCATTTGCATTATTGTGATTGTATTTGGGCTTTCTACCTTACCTAAACGAAAATCCATAATCATATAAGCAGTTTCATTATCCAACAGACGAATGGCATGTCCTCCACACTGCCAGATAGACGGACATGGAACCCCTCTTTTTTCGAGGATAATTTGTCGTTGTAATGCAGATTCAACTAGCTTCAATTTATTTCTGCTAAATCGCTTATTGCTAAATTGTTTTACTAATAATTCACATTTGTCAGTGCAAATTTTCCACTTCTGATTCAACCATCCACCAGTTACTGGATAAATATGTTTGCAAGTTAACCCAAAGCTTTCTTTTAAATCAACTATGATGTTTTCATCCATGCATTAACCTCCTCAACAAAACCAGTAAACTATCGTACACATTTTATAACAAACTGTCAAGCAATAGTTACTTAATGAATCCCATAAAAATATCACTGAATACATAATCATTTTTTAAAGCAAACTATTATGGTGTAGGACCTAACCTTCCATCCAGCTAACTCCTATATTTATGATTATCTAGCCCCTATAACTAAATTTCAGTTATACAAAACCCAAGTGATTTATAAAGTTTTAGTGCTTGTTTATTTTCACTATGAACATTTATAGTTATTTCTTTATATCCACTATGCTTAGCTTGCGATATTGCTCTACTAATCAATTTTGTCCCAATTCCTAAGCCTCTTAAGTTCTGATTTACACCAACAGACCATATATTACATACAGAATTTTTGTCTGGCATCATGATTAAAATGCCAATAGTCTCAGCTTCTTTGTTATTGGCAACAAGTATATGGCATTCTTGAAAATTACCTAACTTACCAAATATCAGATTTTCTATGAATTTTCTAGGACTCTTCCCTACTATATCAGGATCTACTATACCTTTCATAACCGATGACAGTATATTGTCAAGAAAAGCAATTAGCACATCACCTGTAAGATTAAGTTTACTAATATTATATGGCTCGTCTAGTATATCAATCAGTTCATTTGTAGAACGCGTAAGTGTATATTTCAAAATAACCCCTCCATTTTATTCCAGCACGACTATATTTCCATGTTGCCCTAAGGTTTCTCCTTAAAGACAAAAGATTTAACCCCATTTTACATACATATTAGGCTAATTCAAAACCACATTTCGGACATTTTTTATTTATTAACTTTTTACCACACTTGCATACAAATCCAATTAACTTTACTGGATTGACCCATTACTAGGCATAGTTAGGCACATCTTTGGTTACATCCTAATGGGAGTACACCAAAAAGCTTCAAGTCTCTCTGATATTTACTTTCTTTTTGCTATGTAAGCAGTTGTATACATATCTGTTTCTATAACATCATCTAAGTTTTCATATAATTCTTGAATTTTTGAATATAGTATCTTCTGTTTTTCATTATCTAAAGCCAGATAAGATGACTGAGAAAAAAACTCTTTTGTCAATTTATCCTTAGTTTCAATTATTTTCCACTTATAATCAAGATAGTCTGCTAAATAAAAGTATCCACTATTTATAATTTCTAACTTCCTATTACTTTTAATATCATCCTGTACTACTTTTGCTGATTTTCTTTCAGGATAGTAATCCCATAGAAGTTCATATGCTTCTTTTACCTCTTTTATCTCAATATTTGGTGCTACATGCCATAACAAGACCAAATATCCATTATCATCTAACAAATCATAACACTTTTTATATTTAATACTTTTCTCTATCCAGTGAAATGCGGTAGCTGAAAAAATAAAAGAGGTTTTAAACGAAGTTTTAGGTTCCCATTTTTCAAATGAGCTCACATCAACTGTAATATCATAATTTGAACCCTTCTTAGCTAATATATCAGCTAAGTTCTTCCCCATTTCGATGCAATGAATCTTATAACCTTTTTCAGCAAATTTTAATGTAGCTTGTCCAGTACCCGCTCCTATTTCTAGTAACTTATTATTTTTAGATACATTAGTCCTATCTATAACCCATTCTATAACTTCATCTGGATAAGATGGTCTAGACTCATCATATATTTTTGCTGCACTATCAAATGACTCTCTTCTCTTCATAGTCACCCTCCCGTTAAGTAAACACATTCTAAAATCATAAGCTACATCCACTTTATTAGTTACTTGACTTATTTCATAAAATACATGCTAACTATCTACTTTAATTCCTAAAGAACTGCACTTTTTTATGGCTTCTGGATGTCCGTTGATTGCAGCTTTTTTATACCATTCTTTAGCTTTTTCATTATCCTTTTCTACGACACATCCTTTTTCGTAAAATAACTCTGCAAGATTAACCTGAGCGTCTCTATCTCCATGTTTTGCAGCACGTTCTGTCCAATAAAATGACTTATCTATATCTTTCTCAATACCAAGTCCTTCGTAATAAAAATATCCAATTTGACATTCGGCCAATGGATATCCCTTCTCTGCTATTTTTAAATGCCCATCAAAACATTTTTTATACTGCCCACTTAAATAATATTTTTCTATTAGTTCATTGCATTCATCTAATTCTTTGCATGTTTTATAGTAATTTTCTGCCATATCATACCTCCTGAATTTTGACATAATATGTGCTATGAATATTCACTTCTTTACAATTTTGGAAGTGATAATCATACCACCTCATACACTTTAAATCATTTTTCTAAAACAATTCATCTGTTCATTAATCTTAAATGTTACTGGATAATAACTTCCTCTGCGTAAGTTTCTATATCATCACTCATCTTTTTTATTTAACTCAAATTCGACCCATATAGGTTCTTCTTTATTTTCTTGTACTTTCCAAAACTCCCAGAATGCCTCCTTTTCAACCTTCTTTTCGTCTATCAAATATATCGCCATTAGCTCTCCTTTTGAATCTTCTTCTGTATCCATTCTAACGATAGCATACTGTAAATATGAATCATCCTTAAAAGATAATTGGTAATAGCCATTATAAGCTGCACCCCCAGAGGCACAATAAGACCCATCTTTTTTAATGTTATTCATCTGTCTAAAGCTAAATTTATGACCGATTATTCTTCCATCATATTTTCTCAAAACAAATACAAATCCTCCTATTTCATCTCCTTCAATTACTACCTCAGGAACATTATCATTATCCATATCTATAAAGCTAAAATGCTTAGGCATAAGCTTAATCTCATAACAAAAAATATTGTTTAGATAATATTCTTTTTTAGATTCTTCTTCTATTTCAAGATCAAGAGAAAAAGTTTTTTCGCTAAGAAGCACTTGACTATACAATCTATATAATTCAGCATCAAAAGTATACTTTGAATCTAATTGATTCTCGATGTAATAGTTTAATCTTTTACTTAAACTATCATTAAATTGAACAGTATTATTTTCATTGTGTACTTCAATTGATTTTTCATTAATCTCATTCACTTTAACACCATCTTCACTATCTCTTAAAGTGCTATCTTCTATCGAAATAAATTTGATGATATTCGCTTTATAAGCAATCAAAATAACAAGTACACCCAGTATAATATATGTTTTTTTCACAATACATCGCCCCATTAACATAATCTAAAAAATACAACACAATCATTATTTATCATTTTTAGAATAAATACTACTTATTAAATATTCTATACCTATAAATTCCTATAATCAATAAGAGATGCTGTCGAATATTGTAATTATATTTTTTGTAAGCACCTACCTTCTCATATCTCACAATATTATTCTATCCTAAATTATTTACAACAACTTAAAGCGATAAGCAATTTTAGTTATTTAAAGAAATCACATTTTCTATTCTTTAAGGATATCATTAATATTAATTACTCTGGGACATTAACTTATCTATTTTTAGAAATTGGAAATTGTGTTACTAAGAAATCAAATATACCATCAATATTAGTTGCTAATAGTACTCCAAAATATATGAATTGTTCTACTATTGATTTTGCTAATACTTATGGGGTAAAATATATAATAAAATAAATTTTGATAAGAGGTTGTTTTATGAAAAAATCTATATTTATTTGTTCATTATTTGTTGTCATCTTAGTAGTTGCTTTTACTATTCAATTTATAGACAATAATTCAAATGAAGAAAGCAAAACTTCAGCGGTTGCATTTGGAATTGAAGCTAAAGTAATAGATGTATTTGATAATAATTGTAAAGTTATAGTAACTGGAAGAGATCAAAATTTTAGTAAAAATGATATATTATTACAGTGTATTATGATAGTATTTATAAGGAATTAGATGAAAAGCTTTATGGTGTTAGAAAAAATGAAAAAACTAACGTTATTAAGTAAAGGTGACATAATATCAATTACCTATTTTAAATATAAGAAAAATAAAGAATTTAATTCTATTACCACAAAATATGTTTTAATTCGGCATTAATAGTATATCAAATCAAAAATATTAATGAGACCTAGCTAGATTTATTATTATTTTAAGAATAAATCTAGCTTATTTTTCTACTTCATATCTACTGTATTAATTTATTATATTAATTAAATATCCTACTCCTAATAATGAACAAAAACCTTCATTTTCCCTTCAATATCGTATATCTAAACATATAATATTAACCAACACTGCTAGAACAAATCTATTGAACTCCCCTCTCTTCTATTAGTCTATTCTTGATATAATATTTTCTTTATTGTGTATCTTCTATAATTAAAATATTTCTACATAAAATGGATTATTTTTTACGCCTTTCCCTTTTATTTCACTTGCTAAATTTAAATAGTTTAACAAGCTAAATAGAAAAGTACAATTACAACTATGTCCATTATCTTTTGATGAAAAAACCTCCTGTTTATACTTCTTCAATTCACTCGAAGTGCACTGCTTAGATTTAAACTCATCATATACATCCTGTATAGATTCAATTGATAATGATATTTTAGAGTTACCTCTCTTGTATGTTATCTTCCTATCTGTAACTTTAATAATCTCAGAAGTTCCACCACCAGGATTTACAAATACTAACCCTTGGTTAGCTTTTTCTAATATTATAGTTTTAATATCCATAAAACTCCTCCTTGTAATTTAAGACTACTATATTAACTCTATATTATAATACCGTAATATAATAAAGCTTGTCTATATAACGAACGAAAATATTTAACATAACTTATATTTTCATAGTGTTCAGTAAATTGTTAATCATTATTTGTTTATTTTCAAGAACACCTACATTCATATAGAACTTAAGTGGCTGTTTTGGGCTTGATTTTATTTGTACACTAACCAGCAATCAAGTTCACCGCCTCTCTTTTTAGGCTCTACTTGATATTGCTGCTCTTTTATATCTACTTTTTAGGCTTTTACCAAAATGAACCTGATTTACAAAGTACATTTTCAAATGAAGAAATCATTTCATTGCCACGAAGCTACAAAATAGATTATTACAATCTAAATCTTCACGCCTATTATCTATAGTATCAATAAAAATTTCTACTATTTGAGGGATTTTTTATCAGCAATTAAATTATTTAAAACATGTTCTGATTTAAGAATATTTAAATAATCATGTCCATCTGTCAATGTAATAAACCCATAAGGTGAAGAATCATTTATATAAACAAAGGGTTTTATAAATATTTACGCCTCTAGGTTTTGAGAAATGTTAATTTTAGAATTCATACTTTGTAATTGTGACTTTCTATGAATCTCCATCCGAGTTAGGCATCGAATAAATCATGTTTTTTTATTGTTTTATCTAGTCCAAACAAGCAACTTTGAATTTTTCTTAAACTGTTTTTTATTTTGCACTCTATTATTAATATCACTTCTAACTTCTTTTGTACAAATTCATTATTATCTTAAGTAAATTACACTTTCCAAAAAATACCTTGACTTTATTAATGCTAATGATTATAATTAAATTATTAACGTTAATCATTAATTATTGAATTATTATCAATAAAAAATCTAAGGAGGACATTATGAAAAATAAAAAATCTTTACACATTGTTAATGTAATCTTCATTTTAAGTACCCTATTTATTGTCTGCATTTTTTGTAGGTGTCTATTGGCTGTCTGTAATAATGGAGGACATTTTTCCTGGATTATAAGAAGTATATTTGCGAATGGCTCACTTTATATACCTTTTCTATGCTTCTTGTATCAATTAAGATGTATTATTAAGAATTCTCATAATAATCAATTGTTTTCAAAAGACACTGTTACTCGTTTTAAGAAAATATCATTTTGTATTTTTTCACTAAATATTTACTCAATATATTATATTTGGTATCTCACGTCAGTACCTAGTCTCGTTTCAGCCACAGGAAAAGGGACAAAAGTAATTTATACAAATTATATTGCTGAATTTCCGGAAATTTTATTTTCTATTCAATCACCACTAATACCAATTTTTGTAATATCTCTGTTAAGCTTTATTTTTTATTTGTTTTCTATTCCTCTAGAATCATCTGTTCAAATGAAAAAAGAATTAGATGAGGTCATATGAAAGGAAGATAAAAATGAGTATAATTGTTAACTTAGATATTGTTATGGCAAGAGAAAAGATTAGTTTGAAAGAACTTTCAAAAAGGGTTAATATTAGTGAGCAGAACCTATCAAAACTAAAAAATTGCCACGTTAAAGCTATTCGTTTCACTACTCTAAACGCCATATGCAAAGCTCTTAATTGCCAACCTGGGGATCTACTTGAGTTTAAGAGTGATTGCTAATCAAATTTAGTCTACCTTAAATATATAGATTAATTATATACATAAGGTAGACATAATTAGCAAATATATTATTTGTTAATTATTGAATTATAACCATTAAAACCTAAGGAGGATATTATGAAAAATAAAAAATCTTTACACATCATTAATATAATAATTATTTTAAGTACCCTTTTTATTGTCTGCAGTTTTTGTACTCATTTATTGCATGTCATAAAAGAAGAAGCTTATTTCTGGATTAAGAGAATAATATTGATTTATAGCTCACTTTGTATACCTTTTATGTACTTCTTGTTTCAATTAAGATGTATTATTAAAAATACTCAAGATAATAAGTTTTTTTCAAAAGATACTGTTACTCGTTTTAAGAAAATATCAATATGCATTTTTTTAATTAATATTTACTCTGTAGTTCATATTTGGCATCTAACCTCTATACCTCATAGAGTTTCATGTACAGGACAGGAACCTAAAGTAGTTTATATAAATTATATTGCAAAATTTCCTTTACACACTATATTTTCTACCAAATCACCACTAATTCCGATCATTGTAATATCTTTGTTAAGCTATATTTTTTATTTATTTTCAACAACTCTAAAATCATCTATTCAAATGAAAAAAGAATTAGATGAGGTCATATGAAAGGAAGGTAAAAATGAGTATAATTGTTAACTTAGATATTGTTATGGCAAGAGAAAAGATTAGTTTGAAAGAACTATCAAAAAAAGTTAATATTAGTGAGCAAAATCTATCAAAACTAAAAAATTGCCATGTTAAAGCTATTCGTTTCACTACTCTAAACGCCATCTGCCAAAACCTCAATTGCCAACCTGGTGATCTACTTGAGTTCAAAAGTGATTGCTAATCAAATTAGACTATCTCGGGGATATAATTAATTATCTACCCGAGATAGTCACAGCAATCAAGATATTTATTAAACTCTTATGTACATATCGTTTAATTTTTTACATAAAAAGTAAACCACTTTAAGGTACTTCAATAGTTATACTATCCGTTCCGTTTATCTTTACACCATTTTTTTCATCAGAACCTACTGATATAACTATATTACATTTTTCAAATTGTTGTATTTTAATATCAACAGGGATCAAATCAACAATAATAGTCCCTGTTCCTCCTGTAGCTGAATGACTATGATTTGCTCCAACTTCAATAAACTTATACCAATCGTATTTTTCACTTTTAGTTTCAAATGTTGATATATTCTCCTTAGGATTATTACTACCTTTTGATAAAAAACTACTTGATACATTAGATATATCCCATTTTTTAGGAATATATAGAACAACACCTCCCCAATCATTCTCATCTACTTCAACATTAGCAACAATCCGTATATGTTTAGGGATTCCTTCCTTTCCTTTTACAAATATAGTTCCTTTTACATTTGTATTTAAACTAGTAGAATCGGTACTTACTGTGAAATCTTTTATCTTAATTATATCTTCATTCACTTTCGTTTTAGTATTAACTTTTTTACTTTCACAACTAGATAAAAGCAAAATTGCGAATATTAATAATATTATTGCTACAAATGACTTATATTTTATTCTTGCTTTCATACGTTACTCCTTTATATATTGTAATATATTTATATTATCTACCTTCCAGAGTATATAAGTATTTTTGTAAAACATATTGAATAATTTTAATTATAACATATATTTAATTAAGTTAAAACGAGCCATAAATTCTTCTATGGCTTGTCTAATTTAACATCATATCTCAATGTTTTTTACTCTATTCAAGTAATAGATCGACTAATATGAATAATATTATCTAACTCAGAAAATCTTTTTTCAACTTTTACTATTGGGATTTCTTCTATCCCATATTTATTGCCCTTTTATTTATGTATTTCTTATCATCAAAAGTAAATATATTTAACCATATAATCAATACATTTATTTTATTATTAACAAATTAATTATTAATTTAAAACATGGCTAACTTATGAAATAGTACCTTTATCGTACCACTTCTTAAGTTAACCATTATTCTTTCTTAACTTTCAATTTATAAAATTAATAGACTTATATCTTATGATTAAACTATTTATCCAACCTTATAAACTGCCATAACACAACTTGAATAACTTGTGAACATAGCTCCAGTTGCTAATTGTAATGTCGTATTTCCTGTCGTTCTTATAAAAGATGTGTGGCTTAAAGATACAGAAGCGATTCTGCCAATAGTAAATCTTTCATACGTGCTAAATAATGCAAAGTTCCCATCTTGTATAACAAGCATTCCTACATCAGGGGTATCTAAACTAGTTTTAATACAAGTACACTTAAAGGAAATCTGGTAAATTCCCGCTTGAGAAAGGGTAAAAGTAGAAGTATCGGTATTATAAGTTACAGCACTTCCAGATATAAAATCTATTGTAGGAAAATTAATAGGCATCAATATTTCAGTAATTTGTTGTCCCATTAAGGCTGAAACTTGGACTATATCAGTAGTTTCAGTGCAATTATTCAAATTAGGAATAGAGCTATTGCATAGTGTCTTTGGCTTATCTAATGTGCCATTTACGAGTGTTTTTGTTTCCATAAAAATGCTCCTTTTCTCTTTTTACTTTATTATATGATGGTCATTTCATTTTTGTTTTTCTAATGAAATATTGTCCATCTACTAGTAGGAATAGAAGCGTTTCCAAAGAATAAAAAGAAAAGTATTTTGACTATGGACTTATTCAGTGATTTCCATAGCTTAGTAAGGCGAATCTAAAGACCATTTCTGCTTCTTTAACTTATGATTCTAAGAACTTCATTGCTTTAGTTTCTAACTCCACTATTATGATATTCTGAATCTATGTAGGTACTGCCTGTCCATTCTCTAACTTTAGTTATAATAGCACATACTATCCAAAAGTATGTGCTAGCGTGCCTGCTTGAAACTTTCTTTTAGATACTCCAAAGAACTATAACCTGCTGTAATTCTCCCGTAAATATCAGCATCAAATTGAAAATCTGTATTATTTTGATGCGATTAATACAATTAGATCGTTTTTTTTATTTTATCATGTAAACTTCCTGTCTTTTTTCTCATCAAAAGTAAATATATTCAATCATACAATCAAAACTTTTCTTCTACATTAACAAATTGCTCACCTAATTAAAGACACCAAATAACTCAAGAAATAGTACCCTAATCATACCACTTCTTGAGTTAGCCATTATTCTTTCTTACTTTCAGTTTATTTAATAAAAAATTAATGGACTTTTAGCTATTATCCAACCTTATAAACTGCCATAACACAACTAGAATAACTTGT
Organism: Clostridiaceae bacterium M8S5; assembly: GCA_029227815.1. Classification (GTDB taxonomy): domain Bacteria; phylum Bacillota; class Clostridia; order Tissierellales; family MCWD3; genus Abyssisolibacter. The sequence continues at coordinate 2,205,008 of CP118523.1, forward strand.
AAACATAGCTCCAGTTGCTAATTGTAATGTCGTACTTCCTGTCGTCCTTATAAAAGATGTGTGGCTTAAAGATACAGAAGCGATTCTGCCAATAGTAAAAGTTTCATAAGTATTAAATAATGCAATGTTCCCATCTTGTATAACAAGCATTCCTACATCAGGGGTATCTAAGCTCGTTTTAATACAAGTACACTTAAAAGACATCTGGTAAATTCCCGCTTGAGATAAGGTAAAAGTAGAAGTATCAGTGTTATAAGTTACAGCGCTTCCAGATATAAAATCTATTGTAGGAAAATTAATAGGTATCAATACTTCTGTAATCTGTTGCCCCATTAAGGCTGATACCTGGACTATGTCAGTAGTTGCAGTGCAATTATTCAAATCAGTAATAGGTTTATTGCACATTAAGTTTGGCTTATCTAATGTACCATTTATAAGTGTTTTTTTTTCCATAAAAATACTCCTTTCTCTTTTTACTTTATCATATGATGTCATTTCATTTTTGTTTCTCTATTTCTCAAAATTGGAATAATACACTCTTTAAAATTGTATAAAAGAAGCTGAAGCTCTTTGTATAAACCCCTTCCTATTTATATGATGATTATTTAGCTATTATTGGTGTGATTTTGTAATAAGATTAAAGTATAGGAAATGTAAAAAACCTAACTCAGAAAAAGTTAGGTTTTATGCTTGGTGTTGGATCCATCATTCCTTGGGAGTACTTTATTTATATTATTAACCCCAAACACTTACGATTAGAAATAACTAAGAGATTATTAAATTGAGGGAAGAATATATTTTACGATTAGAGGTAATCTCTCTTTTGGTTTCATAGTAATCTTAGATGCTATAGCAACAACAAGTTCTTTATCAGGAAAACAGAATATATGGTTTCCTCCTGACCCAGCTGCTGTATAACCCTTTATATTCTTTTCATCAATGAGCCACCACAGATATCCATATTTATTTGAATTCATTGTGAGAGAATCTTTTATCCATTTCTTCGATACAATCTGTTTACCATCCCATACACCATAATTTAAATATAGTAGTCCAAAACGTGCCATATCTTTAGCAGTAATCTTTAAACCAAACCCTCCTACGGTATTTCCCTGTGGATCCTTTATCCATCCTTTTGCATTCTTACCAAAAACATCTTCTAAACTATAAGAATTCATATTATAATCTGGAATCTCTTGAATACCTATATTATTGAAAAGATATTTATTTGCAAACTCACGTGCTTGCATCCCAGTAGCACGTGTAAGGATTATTGAAAGAAGATGTGTTCCTGATGTACTATATCTAAACATACCTATGTGGCCATTTGAACCTAATTGACTAATAATGTACCTTGTCCAATTCTTTTGCCTTCTTAGCCTATCTAATGATTCATACTTCCAAGGAAATGGTGCAGTCATAGTTAATAGATGCTTTACTGTAATCATATTTCTTATTGTCCCATTTAACATTGATGCATAATCAGGGAAAAAATCTATAACCTTCTGGTCTACGCTGTTTATATATCCTTTATCTATAGCGATACCTATAAGTGCTGATATAACACTTTTAGTTACTGATGCAACATTATGTGTATCTGTTTCAATATACCCATTAAAATATCTTTCATATGCTATATAGCCCTTTTTCACGATAATAAAACTATTAATATTTTTATACTGAGAATTAATGCTGTATTCTAGATTCTTAAAATATTCTTTCTTCATCCCAATGTCATTAAGATTAGCATATCTCCACCTATTGGTTGGCCAATAATCTTGATTGCCTATCATTTAAGATACCTCCCTGTGATAGAATTGTTATTCTGTTTAAGTGCAGTAGGTGTACCCTCTGCAATAATGCGTCCTCCTTCTTCACCACCTTTAGGTCCTAGTTCAATAATCCAATCACATATCGACAACAACTCAATATCATGTTCTACTACAATCACTGAATTTCCATTCTTAACCAACTCGTCTAACAATATTACTAACTTATTAATATCATATGGGCTTAGCCCAACTGTGGGCTCATCTAAGATATACAATATATCACCTTTTTGCCTTTTACCTATTTCTTTAGCAAGCTTAATTCTTTGAGCCTCCCCACCACTCAAAGTAGGTGTAGTCTGCCCAAGTTTTATATATCCCATCCCTACGCTTTCCAGTACTCTCAGTGTAGATAATACATTTTTATTATCTTCAAAAAATATAACTGCCTCGAATATCGTCATCTCCAATACATCCGATATAGACTTGTTTTTATACTTAATTAGTAAAACTTTATCATTATATCTTTGTCCATTACATTCTTTGCATATTTGACTGATAAAATAGCTACCACCCATCCATATCTTCTCTTGGCCTGTTCCTCCACATACTTGGCATGCTCCTTTTGAATTAAAAGAAAAATGACCTGCCGTCAAGCAATTTTTCCTGGCGTCTTCTTGATCAGCAAATATTTTACGTATTTTATCCCACACTCCAATATATGATATAACATTAGAATTACTATTTCTACCTATAGGCTCCTGTGATACCTCTACTATACCTGATACTATAGTGTCGTCTTTACATGATTTAACTATATCGGTTATTAAAGAACTCTTTCCACTTCCAGAGACTCCAGATATGGCTGTTAATGATTTTAATGGTATTGCAAATGATAGATTATTTAAGTTATTTGTATTTGCATTTTTAACTAATAGCTTCTGCTGATTGTTTTGTGTCTCTCTTGAGAATACTCTATTATAAATTTCATTTTCCCCTGATAGATATTTACCTGTTATAGATTCATGGCATTTTAGCAACCCTTCGAACGAACCTTGATATAGAACTTCTCCTCCCTCTGCACCTGCTTTAGGACCAATATCAATTACATAGTCTGCTATTTTTATAGTGTTCTTGTCATGTTCTACAATGATAACTGTATTACCCAGTTCTTTGAGTTTAATAATTGATTTAAGTAATTCTGCTTTTTCTGACTCATGCAAACCTGCTGTGGGCTCATCAAGAATATATATAAGTGAATCCATCTTAGATTCTAAATGAGAATTAAGAAATAGTCTTTGTAATTCCCCACCGCTAAGAGTAGATAGTTGCCTATATAAAGATAAATGACCTAGCCGAGATTTTATTAAATTCTCTAACTTACTATTTATATCTTTGAGGAGATTCCTCCCGATTTGACTTGATATAATATTGTTTTTATGAATTTTCAGAAAATATTCAAGTTCAGTAATGTTCATTTTAGCTAATTGCCCTATATGTTTGCCTGCAATAAACACATCAAGCGCTTCTTGACCTACCCTATATCCTCCACATTCTTCACATTCAACTAATCTATATATTCCATTTGTATCATCACCATTTTTAATATAATTCCGTTCTAGAATATTTTGTACACAATAACTCCTATTAAAGCTATTATTTTTTACATATTGACCATATAATATATCTGCTTTTATTGCATCCTCAATTTGATTGAATGGTACATTAAGTACCTCTTTAAATTTTTTACGCAATAACTTTTTGTAGCCTTGTGTAGGTTTAATTAATTCCAGCATCTGTTCTAATGTAGTACTATCATCTTGAATTAACTTTTTCATATCTATGTGATAATAATGCCCTTTACCTGAACATTTTAGACACATTCCATCTGTAGTATTGTGCATAAAGTACCCAGCTGGTAAACGTTCTTCTACACTCCCGCATTTTTGACATGCTGTATCAAAATTAATATATGATCCACATCCCTGACAGACAGCTTTACCTTCTAACGTGTATAATAACGCTAATAACTTAAGTATATTTGTCTTAGAACCTACTGTCGAACGTGGATTACTCTGCCGTATAATATTTTGCTGAACAGCTATTGTTGGTCCAATTCCAGATATATTATCAAACTTTTCTTGTTCATCGATCATAGAAAACACACCTAAAGACTGGAGGTATTTCTTACGACCTTCCTCAAATACTATATTAAATGCTAGGCTTGATTTACCTGATCCACTTACCCCTGTTATTACTGTAATCTTATTTTTTGGTATTGTTATATTGATCCCTTTAAGATTATTAATATGAGCGCCTTCAATTATTATATTATTCATTATGCATCACCTCTAAATAGAATTATTCACTTAGTAGGTGGTTCTATAGTTGTCTGACAGGTACATAAATTTCTACGATGTGTTTATTTTCTGGGTGCGTTGATGGATCATTTTTATACATCTCTATAGCAAAACCTTTATCAGGCTGAAATCCACTTTGGATAAGCCATTCACCATACATATAATCCCATGCTTCGGGGTATTCATCCTGACTTATCTCAAAATATCCAATTGCATACTTTCCTGATGGTATGGTTAGTTTTCCTATCTGACCAGCAACCTTTATGTTATCATCTATTGCTAAACATATACTCGTTTTTAGATTATCATCATCTGTAAATTCTGGATTATCATGATATATAGCAAAAGGTTTTAAATCATTAATATCTACCACCTCTCTTGCCATTCCCCAGCTAATTAATTTATCCAATCTGCGTTTAAATATTTTTGATAGTTCACTATACGAACCATTATGTCTGTAATATATAGCTTTTATTTCATTAATTGTACGTACTACTACTTTACCTTTTATCGTAGTATTTTTTCTACACTGACCACCTACTCTTTTATGATACAGTTGTAATTTTATAATGGCTTTGCCATTCTTGCTATCTATTTTGCTATTCTTGCTACATTGCTGTCTCAATTTAGATGCACTTATTCCAAATCTATTTTTAAAAGCTCTAGCAAATACTGCTGAATCTGAATACCCCAACGTCATTGCTATTTCGGTAATACTCATAGTAAAGTTATATAGTAATAATCCCACCGCTCTTTCAAGCCTAATCCTATTTATATAGCTAAGAATAGTTTCATTAACTATTGCTTTAAATATTCTACAAAAATGATATTTAGAAAATCCAGAGATATCTGCCAATTCATCCAGTGAAAGTGATTTGTTAATATTAGATTCAATATAGTCTTGTACCTTATTAATCCTAGATATATACTCATTATACATCTGTGTAGTAATGTAATTAGTCATATCTCAACACCCCTTCTATCCTTTTGTATTATAAAAAGTTATCGTTTGTACTTCACTGTGCTAACTCCAAAACCATGAAAATTAAACACCAATCTAACGTCATCATATGTTTTAATTTTTTACATTGTTATATATCATTATTATCATACCAAGGAAAAATTCTACTCTCTATTATATCATGTTGTCTCTAATTTCCTATGGTAAGGATTGAATAAAATTAAAATCAAAATTTTGGACACTACTAACCATTACCCTCCAATATTTTAAGATGAAATTTCTTTTGACACAAAAAAACATGACCTAAGCCATGTATTTTTATTCTAACTATGTCAATGCCTTATTCAGTTTTTCTATAGCTTTCTTTTCAATTGTAGATACGTAACCTACTGTCAAGGAGGGGCTAAAAACTCTTTATTTGTGAAGCATTGTATCAATATTACCATATTTTAAATATTGTATCTTAATCATGATTATAACCTCAAAGGGTGTTTTTAGTAATTCAATAATCCGATGCGGTTATCCCTTAGGAAATGATTCTGTTGTTAGACTCACCATGCTTTGCTCATGTTTCAAAAGCCACTCCTTTCGAGCAATCCCGCCACCATATCCACCTAAGCCCCCACCACTGTTTATAACTCTGTGACATGGGATAATAAGTGCTAATTGATTCGCACCATTAGCATTTGCTACAGCTCTATACGCAGAAGGTTTCTCCATTTTAATAGCTAGTTCTTTATATGACGTCGTCTCTCCTACAGGTATTTTCATCAGTTCATTCCAAACGCATTTTTGAAAATCAGAGCCTATTAGACAAATAGGTACAGTAAAATGTTTCAACTTACCAGAAAAATATGCTGTCAGTTCTTTTTCAAGCACATTAATCAGCTCTTTTCGGTCGGGAAGAATGCTAGCGTGCAGTCGTCTCCTCAAACGCATGATTTCATTTTCAAGTCCTCTCCTGTCTACAAATTCCAGCAGATAAAGATGTGTATCATCACTTATTGCAATCATAGAACCTAGTCTAGTTTCTATCCAAGCAGAATATAAGACCTTAATTTCTTTACTCTTAGAAGGTAGTTTTCCCATTATTCTCGAAAAAGCATCTCGAAATCCATTACCTGACTCATAGTTACTTTCGATTTGCGCTGATATAATAGGTTCCTTATTTCTAATATGTTTAAATGCAATGCCGAGTCTTCGGGCTCTAGAATATTGAATAAAAGTCATCCCAAATTGTTTCTTAAACTGTCTTCTTGCCGTATTTGGGTGTATTGCTAAATCATCAAAGTCACTATCTCTCCATCGTTTCTCAGGATTAGCTTCTACAGCCTCTACTAATTTTTTTACATCTGGAGATAATTTTGATGGTAAACTCAAAGGCTTACATCTTTTACATGGACGGTAGGAAGCTAAAAGTGCTTCCTGGGCATTACTGAAAAACTCACAATTCTCCTTCTTTGGTTTTTTAGCAGGACATGTAGGACGGCAAAAAATACCTGTTGTTTTCACACCTACAAAGAATATACCCTCAAATTCAGGATTCTTGTCTATCAACATCTGATAGTACCTGTCTATTATTTTTTTATCTGTTATTACCATAAATCTCACCTGCTCGCTTCTCAAAATCTTTATTTGAGTTGATATATGAAATAGGACCATAGGATATTCTTTTTACGCCAGCCTCTACAAGTTCAGATATTGAAGGCGAACCTTCACTAAGCATTATATTTACGGGGAGTGGTGACCTATCTACTAAATACTCAATCAAATTAATATCAGTTAGACCTGGTACAAAAATACACTTTGCTCCTGCTAGATGATAGGCATGACATCTTTCAAGTGCTAAATTAACAGTAAAAATGTTATGCTCACTTTCCATAAAGAAAATGTCCGTACGTGCATTGATAAAAAGTTTATATCCTTTACTTTCAACAAAGTCACATATTCGTTTTATTCTATTAGATTGTTCCTCAACACTCTGTAAAGTATATTTTGGAGCTCCGATTATTCTGTCTTCAAAATTAATACCAACCACACCAATCTCAAGCAATGAGAGAATATTGGCTAATAACCCGTCACTTTTACTACTATAACCAGTTTCTATATCTACACTCAAAGGAATTGATGTATTACTTGATATTTGTGAAGATATTTTTATCAGGCTCTCAAAAGGCATTTGCTCTCCATCCTCATATCCCAATGAGTCTGCAATAGCAAAGCTACTAGTTGCAATAGCTTCTGCACCAACATTTTGGATTGCTTTAGCCGTTTGTACATTCCAACAATTATAAAGAATTAATGGTTTTTCATTTGCATGAAAAGATATAAACTTATTGTAGTTATTATTATTCATAATTAGTCACCTCATATTTTTCTGTAGTGTTTTACAAGACTAATAATAACATTTTTAAAAAGATAACATGCCAGAAAAATTAACACTAATCTCTGCTAAGCCGTTTTATCCATCTCAATAATTTGTATTTTTTTTTTGAAACTAATTACCATCAAATATAATATTTCATCTTATGTAAGCCTTTTTTGTGAATTATCAAGTGTTTAACTGATTGCCCTCCTAAGAAATAATCTCAAAACACTTTGACTCTTGCTACCATTAAAACATTATGATCATAAATACATTAAATTTATCAAAAGAGTTATTATCTGAAACATAATACAATAAGATCAAAATTTCTTAGTTCTAGTATGTTCTTTTATCCTATCAATGCATTCACTGATTATCTTATATATACTAATAATTCATACTCCAGACTGTCATCAAATAAAAAATAGACAGTATAATTTTTAATGAAGGGAAATCATCAATGACATTGGTATATTAACTTCTATAAAGTATAACCCTCCTATATGGCTTGTAGTATCTTGAAACATCTTTTAGTTAGTTCCTTCATACTCATTAGGTATAAATATGTAACAGTTTTTTCATTATGCGCTCAATGCAATTTTATCACAGTTATATATGGTAAAATTATATATAAGCTAGATTTCTTTTTTTCAGAATCTTCATCTACATTACTATTAAAACAAAACTTTTCTTTACCAACTCTAATATTATAAAAGCTGAGTAATAATATCACTCAGCTTTTAACTTGAATTCTCTTTTAAATTGTTGAAGGCTTTCTTTAACTTGCTTAAAGCTTTCTTTTCAATTCTCGATACTGTCAAGTTAGGGCTAAACTTTTTTACTGAGATTTGGATTCCAAAATAATAAACCCTTTATTTACTTGGATCATAACAAATAATCTACTCACTTTAGTTTATCTTCAATTTTTAGAATAAACTCTTTCCACTCTTGTCTCTCTCTAAGTTCAGATAAATTAAATTCATTTTTCATTCTATTAATATCATTAAATCCTTCATCTATGGCTTTATTTAAAAATTCAAATGCTAGTTCAAACTCTTTACCTTGCGCCCACCCACGAGCAACATTATATAAATCCCTTGCTTCTGGTTTTCTAATGTTAAATGCTTTCATATATATTTCCTTAGCAGTTACTACATCTTTTGAATTTCTCAATATATTATATCCTGCATTAATTAGGTTATAATATTCGTCAAATAAAAACTCACGATATATATTTTTTTCTGCTTTCTCAAAACCAAGCTTTTCTGCTAAAGCTATTGATGAATCATTTGTAGCATAGGCACCCCAATGTGGTGTGATACCATTTGATACACAATAATCTAGGAATTCTAATGCTACTGCTGTCGCAAAGCCTTTATTTCTATTCTCTTCATCATAAGTATTTATTACGATCTCATATCCTTTTTTACTAACATAACAAGAGCTACAACTACTTACTATTCTACCTTCATTTATTAAACAAAATCCTATACCTTTTTCTAAAAATTCCTCGTTACTATTCCAGAAGTCACTTATATCAACACTTATTGTCTCTTCTGTATCATTATCAAGAAGTTCTTTATCTATTTTTTTCACGTAATAACCTTTTGGGAGTTCATTCACACTACTGATTCTTTTATACTTACGCTTATTAAAATTTAATTCTTGTCTAAATCCTGTAAGTGGATACTTATCCCTAAAAATGGTATCAACAGTCTCCTTCCAACCTTCTTCCTCCAAAAGGGTATATACAAATGTTGATGCGCCCATAGATAAGTTTTCTGTACCTAGTTTTTCTGTTACAAATGAATATAAATAATTATTAAATTCTAAGTTATCACTATCTCCAATAAAATAGTACATACAAAAGACTGCCCAAACTAGAGCTGTTTTAGGTTTTTCTATATTATCTACAAAAACTTTAGCCCTATTATTCCCTTCAATAATAGCATTTAATACTGAATGATCCTCGCAATTCATACTTTGCAACAAAGGTTTTATTTTCGGGTATTCTCTTTTATTCAATTCATAAATCATACTAAACTCCCCTTTATTAAATCTTATTTTTTCAGAGCAAACCACGGACGGCGAGCCCTTTCATAATTTAATATATATGTATATAATCAAAGCTGCTTTACTAGTAAAATCCCATGATAGTTGTCCCCATAGATATTAGGTAACATTCCTGAAGGTACATACCCCATTGAAAGAAACCAATCATATTCTTCTCTTTCTATAGCATGAATATCTTTTAACTCCATCCATGGTTCGTCTAACGGTCTATTATGACATGACAGTCCTATTGAACCTATAGTAAATCGAATAAGTGCATAATCTTTACTATTAGCAAAAGATTCTAGTACTTTAACTAAAGACTGTAATTCATTACCTATTTTATATATTCCATTGTCATCGTAACCAAGACATTCTATTTCAAGAGTCTTATAGTGCCTTAATTTTTTACATAGGATCCATCCCTTTGGCTGGTCTTTTGATGAACCATAGTACCAGCCAATCCCTGAGCTTAATTGATTTCTAGCGCCTTCAAAATTCCACCATTCGGGTTTAATTTCAGCCATAAAATTAGATACAATATCAATATTACTTTCATTTATACTATATACTTCCATTAACTATCCCCTCTCGATCTTTAAAATTTCTCTGTACCAAGCGTACGGATATACATTGTTATATGATGCTGATTTCTTCAAGTTTCAAGCCATATTCACACATTATTTCTCTTTAATCCTTCTTCCTGATAAAATAAATACTGTAGGGTATAATTCTTTATTCCTGCTATATGTAATTTGATTAGCTATACTTTCTTGTGAAATAATCATACCTTTACTTATTATTTCTTCATCAAAATAATCATAGTAATTTAAAACTAAGTCCTCATAAAAAACTATACCTTCTTCAAGTTCTTCACAATACTTTATTTCTAATAATTTTGTTTGCTTTAGTTTCGACTTCCACCAGCTCGGTGAATGGTATTTTGAATAACAAATATCCCAAATATTCCACTTCCAATTAAAATTATACACTTCGGGAATACTAGATGCATTAAAATTAGGTTCTTGGTTAAAACATTCACTACCCATACAAAATGTACCACCAACTTTTAATGTTTTTAATAACTTTTCTATAAAACTATCGTTATCTCCAAAAATAAAGAACGAATTCATACAAAATATTGCATCAAAATAATTGTCTGCAAACGGAATATTTTCTACTATGTCTAAATTAAGTGGTATTATTTTATTATAATATTTATTATCGCATATTCGATCTTTAAGTTTAGAAGGAGATTGCCAAAGATCCACAGCAATGACAGTTACATCAAATTGTTCAGCTAAGTAAATTGATGTTGTCCCAAATCCACATCCAAGGTCAAGTACAATATCACCTTTCTTTAAATTCATATGCCTAAACATTTTGGTAACTAAATACATTCCTCCTGTACCAATAAAATTATCATATAATTTATCTTTCCCATACCCTTTTAATTCTGGGTATTGGTCAATATCTATAGTTCTAAAATCTATTAATTTCTCTTTAATATTCATCACATCACATCCTAATTCATATATTTGCTACTATATATTTTTTTAAGACCCAAAATCTAATCCTTGAAATAAGTAAGCCAGTTTCATATAACTACTTGTCCCAGTTTTCATTAGCCTATAATCTAAAAAATAGACACAAACGTTAATTATCGTATTATAGAATAAATTTTGTTTTCTATCAATCCATTCATACCTACAAACATTCTATACCTATAAACCCCCACTATCAATTCCGTTCTCTCAAATGTTAAAGAACATTCCTTCTTCAGCATTTCTGAATTTTCTTGAAAATTTTAGACACTCGATTGTTAACCTTTTAGCTTATCCTTAAAATTGAAATACCTAAGTAATAACTATTTCTTGTTTATTTACTTACAGAATCTATATTTATAAAAGGAATTTCATTCTCAATCTTTTCCTTTCTATTTTTCATAAAATACTTTTCATAAGCATAATATTCACTTAAAGGTAATTTATTCAACTCCGTATATAAATCAATTTCTCTTAGTTTAAGGAAAGTTGGCAAATATTCATCAAAGTCTTTTCTATCTAAATGATTAAACTGTTCATACCCATTTAGAAAATGATTCAAGAAATTATTCACAAAGGATTTTTCTTTCATTTGATAACCATAATTGCACCAGCTAAAAAAAAGTAATATAGCAATATCATTTATATACCAGCTATACAAGCAACTATCGAAATCAAAAAGCACTATTTTATTACTATCTATTTTTAGATTACCAAAATGTATATCTCCATGAATTAGCCCATATGTGTTTTCTCTTTTTTCAAATGAACTAATATATCTTACAGTGTCTTCAAATTTTCCATATACATTACATAAGCCTGGTTCTTTTTTATCAATATTTAAAAAATCTTCATTATCCCATTCAGGTCTTTTTATACTATTACTTGAGGGTTTATATCTTTTTGAAAGATTATGTATCTTTCCTATTACTTTACCTAAACCTTTTATTAGTTTGTTTGTCCAATCTATTTCCTGCACCGAATGACCATTAACTTTTTGAAACAATGTTACAAAAAAGTACGAATTATCTTTAGTTACTTCTCCTATATAATCATTCCCTATCAAAACAGGTCTTGCAACACTAGCTCCATTTTCTGATAAATACTCTAGCCAGTCAATTTCCCCTTTCAATAAACTTTTATTTCTATGCGAATCATGAGTGATTCTAAGTATATATTGGTTATTTCCTACATGGTACTCATATACCATATTTTCAAATCCACCAATTTTTTTAATTTTATTAGCATCTAATTTATATTTTTCTATAATATCATTTAGTACTTCAGCATTAAAAATTTCTTTTATCTGATTCAGCCAAATTACCTCCTTTTATTCTCTTTATTGATATAATATTTTATATCAATACACTGCTTATTTTACTAATTAAATAAAATAATATCCAGTATTTTCTTAATTCAGACTAGCTTTTCTAGCTGTACACTTATATTTTTTACCATACTATATGATTTATAGCCTCTAGGGTCATTTTCTTTTATGAATACTATCTTGTATCCTAATTTATCATAAAATTTTTGTGCTTGAAACTCTACAGTACCTAAACTAATGCTATAGACATTGAGCTCTTTTGCTTTTTCCTCAATCATATACATAAGGTTTTTACCTATTCCATTTCCTCTATACGCTTCATCAACTACAAGCCAACCTATATACATTGAATCTTCATAAATACTTCCATGTACTCCACCAACAAATATATTGTTATCTAATGCTACGAACATTATATTTTTCTCTTCCACTGATTTAACATTGTTTTCTATATTAAATTTCTCTAGTTGATTTAATACAATAGAATTATATTTATCTATTTTTTCAGTAGCCACTATAACTTCTGTTTGTGCATTACTTTTAATATTAAAATCAGTATTCTTCAGATAGAAATCTCTAGTTGTTCTTGGTGTTTTTTCTGTAATTCCTCCAATATCAAAACCTATAGATTTAAAATCTTCTACTCTAGATTCAACTTCTGTATATAACTTTAAACCTACGGCTTTATCCCTATAATAAAGGCTGATTTCTGAAATCAATTTCCTTAGAATATCAACATCATCATAACACATACTCCCAATACTTACCCAATCCCAATAATAATTTGTATAAACAGCTCCCACCATTTTTTCACCATCAATAGCATAAAAATATTCTGATGATGAATCTCTTTCTCCAGTATATTTTAAGTTGTAATCTCTTAAATATTTTATCATTTTATCTTTATATTTAAAATTTTTGTCCTCTATATACCTCATTATAACCCCCTAGTCTGTTTAATTATATACTCGTCTTCTTTTTGCAGCATTATTCTTCTTATCTATATTTATACTCTTTGTTATTCTAATGCAAATGATAGTTTAAATACAATCTCTCTCTGTTCCACTTTCACCTCAATATTACCTCCCATATTTTCAACTAGAAGTTTAGTTATAGTAAGCCCTAATCCTGAACTTTGATTGTTTCGTGATGAATTTTTCATATAGAATCTCTTGAATAATAGTTTTGCCTCATCCTCATTAATATCTTGAATATCATTTATAAATGTTATGATGATATTTTTATTGCCTATATCTGACTCAACTTTAAAACTGGTTTGACTATACTTGATAGCATTTTGAATTAGATTATTGAATACTCTTTGAATTGCAGTCTTATCCAATTTCACCATTGACTTTTGGCTACTTATCTTAATATCAACACTTATATTCTTCTTTTCAAAATCATTATAAAAAACAAGTAATAGTTCTCTAAGTTCTTTGTTAATATCTATTACCTCTAAATTCATCTTGTAATCATTGACCTCTAATCTAGATAGGTCATAGAATGCTTCAATTAGATTCTGTAGTACTACAGCTTTTCTTTCTATTACAGATACATATTCATCTATCTCATCCTGAGTAGTGTTTTCATCGTTAATAAGTTCAATATATCCTCTTATAGAAGTTAGAGGTGTTCTTAGATCATGTGATATATTCTCTATGTCTTTCTTTATCTCTTCTTCTCTCTTGATATATCTAATCCTCTGAAGTTGTGTTTTGGTCAGATGCTCATTCAGAGAGATCAATAATTTTTCTAACTTTTTGTCTGGATAGGCAAGAGTTAGTTTACGGTTGGTTTCTATATCTTCAGTAATTTCTTTAAAATCTTTGGTGATTTCTTCAATATTTCTATAAACTAAGAAAAAGCGTGCAGAAAAATACACACTTACTATGAATAATATAATTATGACTAATTCCATTTTCCTACACTCCTTTTTGCAATATGTCCTATTATATTCACTTTACTAATAATTACTTATTTAATTTCTCTCTTTTCAAATATTCTCTGTCCTATTATATAAAATATTATACTTCCTACAATACCAACAACAAAACACTTTATCATTCCTTTATTAGTACTCCAAGTCATGCCCCACTCTTTGGTTCTTCCATAAAATGTTGCTGTCAGCATATTCCATGGCATCCAATTGGCTATCTCCCTAAACACCTTTATTCCCATACCTGCTAAAGATAGTAGTTTAGGTACTACTACTACTATTACACCCCACACACTCACTGCTACAATATCATTGTCAAAAATAAAATATAAAGAATGAGCAACAGTTACGCTGAATATGAACAGGGGGATACATGCTATTATAGAACGAATTAATATATTAAAATAAATTGCTCCACTATCATTAAGCATAGCATAAGCACTTATAATAAATGCACTACAAATGAGTATCAGATTAATTGCTGAAACAGCTAGCTCCATTAAAAATTTGCTAAAGTAGATTTGCTTTCTTGTAATTCCGTATGAGATGGAGTTCTTTAATGTATGATGTTTGAATTCTTGTCCTAGTACTATTGCAACTATAGTTACACACAACATCATAGGCATACCCATACCAGCGTATAAATTAGAAAATGAAAATCTAGTATTTCCGTAAGGAAAATTATATTGAGTACTAGCATACAATCCTAAGGCTATATTAATAAAGGTAACAAATGATAAGCACGATAATAGAAATATATAATTGCCTTTAGTTCGTAGATTACGATAGGCTTCACTTTTAATATAATTAAGCATTTTCAATACCTCCAATCAAGGTCATATAGTAACTTTCAAGGTCAATAGACTTTTCTTTCAGTCCAACTAAACCTATTTGATTAGCTATAGCCAATTCACTTATTTTCTCTGGAACAACATTATCATCAAATATATGAATAATATCACCCTTTAAAACTTTGAAATCCTTATATCCTAGTTTCTGCTCTAATAATGCTGATAACTTATTAGCATTAGTAACTTTTACTTCTAGGTAACTTCTACATCTATTTTTAAGTTCTTTGGCTGATAATTGTTCAACTAATCTACCCTTACTCAAAAAACCATAGCTAGTTGCAACATTAGATAGCTCAGTAAGTATATGACTGGAAATAAGTATTGTAATATTCTTTTCCTTATTAAGTTTTAAAAGTAATTGTCTAATCTCAATTATCCCTGATGGATCTAATCCATTTATAGGTTCATCTAAGAGTAATAACTCAGGTTCAGCCATCATAGCAAGAGCTAATCCTACTCTTTGTTTCATTCCCATTGATAAATTGACATACTTTTTCTTCTTTGCATAGATCATATTTACTTCATTAAGTACCTTATCGATTTTATCTTTTCCTGGGATTCCCCTTTGGATTCTATAATACTCCATATTCTGTCCAACTGTAAGCTTTGGGTAGAAACATGGCGCTTCGATTATAGCTCCAATCCTTCTTCTTACACGGCTTAATTCACTGTTAGATGATTTTGAGAATAAATTATATTCTCCACTACTAGCTTGTGATTGTCCCGTTAATATTCTTAATAAGGTGGTCTTTCCAGCACCATTATTCCCTACTAATCCATAGATATCACCTTGTCTAACTGTCATGTTTATGTCTGATAAAACAGAATCCATACCATAAGCTTTAGATAATTTATTTGTACATATAATCTCTTTCATTTTGCACTCCCTTCTTGCTTTTCACTAATGAATCTTACATAAATAATAATAAATTAATATTGTTAATAAATCCTCAGGAAAGTTTAAAGAAAGTTTAAAGATTGTCAATTCCTCAATTTAAAACCTATTCCCCAAACAGTTTTAATGTATTCGGATTCTTCGTCACCTATAACAGTTTTTATTTTTTTTCTTATATTACTTATGTGAACATTAACAGTATTATCTTCTCCATAGTATCCATTCTTCCAAATAAGTTCATATAATGATTCTCTCGAATAGACCTTACTCGGATTCTTTATTAATATTTTTAATATATCAAATTCATGTGCCGTTAACGATATTGGTTTTCCATCAACCGTAACCTTTCTTGATTCTTCTTCAAGTACTAATTTCTTAAATCTGTATTGATTTGGTCTATTTATTTTCCCAGTTTTAGAAATGAATTTTCTATATCTTCTTAACTGTGCATTTACTCTAGCTAGAATCTCTTCAGAAGCGAATGGCTTAGTAATATAATCGTCTGCTCCAAGATTCAATACATTGACCTTATCTTCTAATGAAGTTTTGGCTGTAATAACTAGTATCGGCATCTCTTTAGATTCTCTAATCTGTTTTATCAATTTCTCTCCATTAATACCTGGCAACATCAAATCAAGCAATAATAAATCGAACTCTGCTATAGACATTTGTAGTGATGCCTCACTACCTGAGAAAGCCTGAGTTACTTTAAAATTCTGCTTACATAATATTGTTGTTATTAAGTTATTAATATCAACATCATCTTCAACTACTAAAATATGTTCTTTATTCATAGTTACTCCTAACATTATACTTAATCATATCTATAGATAATAATAGCATAAAATATTTTAAAAGTATTCAACTTCATAATAATATTATTATACTTAAAAACCATTCTTTACTATAAAAGAAGTTCTATTAGACATCAACTACAATACAGCTAGTTTACATGTACAGAAACTACTAACTTCAAATAAAATCTTTGTAGACGATAGAAACCGCAATATAATTTCTTAGGTTCTACGAAATACTTTATATTTTAGATAATAAAATGAGGGATAACCCCTCATTACATATCCTCATATACAACACAAGTTATTTATTTATCGATTTTCACAGACTTTACATAACTTCATAGTCCCTTTCTGTATATTGGAGAAACAGTTGTATGACTAAATTCTAAAATATCCCGTTTGTGTACCTATATTTACCTCGACATGCTCGATATTTTATATCCATATAATCTATATCATGAGTATATCTTGTAAAATAACCTGCTAGCAATGCACCTGCACCACCAAGTGTATATATTTCTAACTCTTTTCCATCATTAAAGCCAAATTAACTAAATCGAATTTAAACTTAATATCATCTAGAGTCATTTTCGATAATTCTAATTCTGAATATCTTTCCAATATACTCACTCCAAACTATATTTTCTCTAATTTTCTTATTAATATTATTTTACTCTACTTACTTTTTTAAATCAATTATTTTGTATTTTTAATATATATCCTAAGCTATTCATGCTTCTTTTTTTATATCTATAAGAATAGCATAATCATCTGTTGTATGAGCCTTATCTAAAGTAGCATAGATCGAAGAACCATATTTGCCTAATGCCCAGCACAAATATGTACTTTTTGATGCCATTAATCCTTTATCCTTTGATATATCACTTTTAATGTCTCCACATATATATAAACGATTAAAAAAGTTAATTGTTTTAATTGAATTATAAACTATCATAACTAGCCATACCAGAAACCGCTACAATCTTGGCCTCTTCTAGTTGCTTTAGAACTATATTAACAAGCATAGTTTTTTCTTCTGGTTTATCAAAGGGTCCACAGATTATATTATAGCCTTTGAATATATCTTTTGTATTTATAATCTTAGTGTAGATATCAGTTATTTCTCAGATTTCAGCAAATTTAATAGCTGCTGACTTTCTTTTAATAAAATATCTCTACCATTTACTATCATAATCATAATTCCTCTTTTTTCAATACAAAAAAAGCGCAAAACAGCCTACACCCGTTTAGTGGTGTACCCCATTTTGTGCTTCTTTAATTAAGAATTATATGGTATCTTGCTATGCTAGTCAAAAATTTTTTTTATTATTGAAATATTTCATAGATAGTCTCTAATTACTCTCCATCTATAGTTACACTACGTTTTATTATCTTCTTCAATGATCTTTTAGCTCTATGAATTTTAACTCTTACATTTCCTTGCGAAATACCTAGAAATTGTGCTATCTCAAAATTTGATAATTCATATTTATATTTCAGAGCTAGAATATCTGAATATGATTTTTTTATTTGAATCAACAATTTTATAATTTCTTGTTCATTCTCTAGATTAATTATATTCTCATCCAGAGAAGTATTTTCTCCTTGTAATAGTTCATATCTAATATTATCCATTGGTACTAATTTCCTTAACTTTTTTCTGTTATATCTATTTATTGCCATATTTTTGACTATTGTGGTAATATAAGTTTTAGTCTTATAACTTTTAGGTATCATAATTTTACTTAATTCATTAAAAATCTTTAATATAGCATTCTGTACAACATCTTCTGCCTCATGATAATCATTCAATATGTTAATAGCAACATAGAACATTTCTTTATAATATAGTATATAAATGTTCTCTAATTTACTCATTTGAGTGACCTCTCTCCCTTCCTTAAGTAATATGTCTATTACTTTGTAATTTTCCCTATATACTTTTCAACGAAAACATTATACCACACTTGGTTTATTTTGTAAATTTTGCCTTATTATAACATTTGATTTGTCTCAATCTCAAAAAAGACATTATTATTTTTTAGTACTAAAGGAAAATGTGCTAGGTAAGGAAGAATAAGTCGTCTTCTAGATAATCCTAAAAATCAAATTAGAATAGACAAAATTACTCTATGCAACTAAATAACATCGTAAATTAAAGAAAACTAATACTAATCCTTTTGAAATAATTCATAAGAGTATTAGCAAATATATGTGACCTCCATGAATAATAATAAACTCGTTTTCAGAACATTAGACATTGCTCATGATCAATATCATAATACTAAGCAATCTTTCATAATATCAGAGACTTCGATACACAAGTAAGATATTTAAAGATAAACTGGATGATGCAAATATGACCCAAAACATGTCTAGAGTATCTCGCTACATGATAATAGTCCTATATAAGCATTTTGTGAAATGTTAAAATCAGAAATGTGCTATCTAAAAAAATTCTATTCATATTAAGAACTAAAAGCTACAGTCATTGAGTATACATACCGTATTACTATAACCGTTGATATCAAAAGAGATTCGACTGTAAGGACCAAAATAATGACAGCATCTTTATTAGGTAGCATAAAAGCTGACGTTACCATAATTAAATGATTGACGTCAAAAGTAACTTTAATTTTTTTCACATATAGAAGAATTTAATATCTTCTATATGTGAAATACTCCTTAAATTTTATTGGTTACCACAATACATAATATTTATAACCATTTATATTAGAATAATTATGTTTCTTTGTATCGTTCGTATGAGAACTATATTGTCTTGTTACAGTATCATTTTTGACTATTAGGACAACGTGTCCCGAAGATGTATAAAGTATTCCTCCCGCTGCTGCAGACGCATAGGTTGATGATTTCCAATATTTCTTAGTAGTCAACATATATTTTTTTAGAGAATGTGTATTTACCCATGCCACTGATGTGTTTGCGGGAGTCCCTCTTTTCCACGTGCTATCCATTGGAATACCGCCTGCATGTAAAGCTTGAGATACAAAATCTGCACAATCAGCATGACACAATTCATTATAATATGGATAATCCGAATTATTCCATTTGTCTCTATCTTGTCTAATACCACAAGTAGTCCCATGATCTTTACAAGACGTTGGGTTACTAGACCATTTATTCGCATAATCTCTTGCAGCTATTCTATCATAATTTGAGTAAAGATTTGGAAGATACTGTTTTTCTTTAGAATCTATAACTAATTGGATATCATTGAAACCTTCTTTTTCCATTTCAAGTGATGTTTTAGGTAACATTTGTTTAATTGGCACAAAACTATCTATATTTTCTGCTAAGATTTTTATAGAATTTTGCACTATTTTATCATTACTGATATCGGCAGTAATTTTTAAATAGAAAAAGTTGTCATCAGATTTATTTATATACTGTTGTAGGTCATTGAATTTAAAATCTATTGCTTTAGAAACTTTAGCTAATTGTTCATTTTTCAAATTATTCTTATTGGCTTTTACAACAGCCTCATCAGTTTTGGCCTTTGATTCATAACTGAAATCACTTAGATTAATTCTTTTTAACATTCCTTTTACATAAGGAAGTTCACTAACTTTTTTTACCTTCAAAGCAGTATTCATTGTCGCTAGAAGATTAACCTCAATATTCTGATTATTTACAACTACATCATCAAACCTTATTTTAATATTGTTTATCTTATAATATTCCGAAAACCCATCTGTTAGTACCTTCCTTACACTTTGCTCTATTTCATCTTTATAAATTTTTGTGTTATCTGCTTTAGCATGCACAATCGAGAATACTGTTATTAATAGCACTAAGACTAACATTGTTGACATAATTTTTTTACTTGTTTTAAACCTTCTAATCATTTTACAAACCTCCTAGAATTGTTTACTATTATTTTCATATCTTATGAGCAACATTTTCCAACTAATACTCTTTAATCTTACTAACATATTTGTACTTTCTACCATTTTTCAATTTTCATATGTATATTCATATGAAACAAACCTATACTTATTTCACTCACCGTGCCACTCCTCATGCCCTATCTCACGTACCTTTTTAAATCTTAATCCAGTTTTTAATTGTATTTTAATTATCATCATAAAACGCTACAATCCAACTATTACTTTAACTATCTACATTTCTAGTTGTAAGATAACTATCGACGCTTGCTCACTAGAAATATAAAATGTGTTTTCAAATAAACTAATGTTTGGTACATATTGTTTGATGATTAGAAATTTATACTAGATGTATAAGTCAGTAGCAGTAAATAAAGTAAATATCTAAAACTCATATGAAAACTTAATATTTCTTTCTCTCGTTAATTTCCTCCTTCATACTATATAACAATTTAAGAAGGTGCTTCGTTACATTTTTTTATAAATTTTTAATAAACATTATATTAATTCTATCTTGTAATATTTGAAGTAAATCTGAAGCTACATTCTTGTTATGCCAAATAATTTTTATTCACTCGCCTTTTTCAATCATTCTTTTCCTTAATAATAATTTCATTAGTCTAGGATTCCTCTGTATCAACTTGCTAACTCATTCTCATTCTAGTGCAAATGATAGTTTAAATGCAATCTCTCTTGCACTACCACCTCAATATTGCTTCCCATATTTAGTTTTGCCTCATCCTCATTCATATCTAGATGAGGGATAACCTCTCATTACATATCCATATATCCATCACAAGTTTGATTATTTATTTTTATCGGTTTTCACAGACTTTACATAACTTCATAGTCCCTTTATGTATCAAATTAAAAGCCCTCCAAAATATTGGAAGACTATTATTTTAAAGCTTTAATATATCTAAACTATTCATGGTTTCTTTTTTTATATCTATAAGAATAGCATAATCATCTGTTGTATGAGTCTTATTTAAAATAACCGGTCATCTTCATACACGCAAACTTTTCTGTAGAATAATGAGTTCCACCTATTACGTTCACTTTGTTTACTCTCTCAAATTCATGAACTTCAGTGGTAATTTCACTCGTAATTCCAGTAAATAAGGTATGATTATTGTGGAGGTATTATATGAACCCTAACAAATTTAAAAAAGTATTATTATTTATAGTTGTAATATTAACAATATCATTTATAATAACAACTTATTATTTAAAAAAGCAGAACAATTCTTTAAAAAGATCAATAGGATTTTCCTATATGTGTATGTATACGAAAATACCGAGTTCCTTACAGTGGATATCTCAGATTATGTTAACAGTTATGATAGTAAGTCTGATTCTAAAAAGAACATTAGAATACTCAATAAAAGCATCCAGCTTGCTTACTTCTATATATTCATCACTATCTGTTTACTTTTATAAATTAGGGCTTGACCTTTATGAATTAAGCAAATTAGATAATAAATCAGATAAAAATGGTGTCTCTTATAAAAAATCTGTGGAATATTTAAATAACA
Source organism: Clostridiaceae bacterium M8S5 (assembly GCA_029227815.1). Classification (GTDB taxonomy): domain Bacteria; phylum Bacillota; class Clostridia; order Tissierellales; family MCWD3; genus Abyssisolibacter. The sequence goes on from CP118523.1 coordinate 2,227,311, forward strand.
CAAATCACAATATAACTAAGCTCAAAAGCATATTTCAAACTGTAAAAACTGAAAATAAAAAAGATCCTTTGAAATGGTATGATTATAAAAATGATTATAACTCGACGCTTTCTAAGAAAATATTAGACATACTTAATGATCGGGAAAATTAATTAATTTGCATACTTACTATTTTACTTTTTATTGATTATTTTACCCTCCCTATAGTATATCTTTGAGGTTTATCTTACCTCTAATAATATCAATTGACGTTACATTAAACGTAAACCATAGTTTTTATAGCTAATTTATGGTTTCCTTGCAAGCTGTAAATCTATAGTATCATAAATTGTAATTATTCCACCTAGTTCGTCAATGGCATTTTTAATCTCACTAAAAAATTTCTTTCTTTTATCTTCATGGATAGCAATATGGTCAGAGTAAGTTCCTAAAAGTAAAATATACTCATCTGATGTAAATGTTCTCGTCCTATGGTACATCTTATAATCAATTTCTATAAATCCATATTTTTTAGCAATCTCAGCACGATTTTTTGCATTTTCTTCACTGTATTCCTTATCTCCCAGTTCCCCGGGCATATAGACACTATAAACTCTTTGTAAAGCTTCATGCATACCAAGTCTACCTTTGTCTTTAAAAGGATGATTAGCAAAACGTGCAAAAACGCCTCCGCTCTTTAGCAAATTAAAAGCCTTTGTATAGCCTATTTCCTCAGGTATCCAGTGGAAAGCCGAAGCAGAATAAATCAAATCAAGAGAATTATCTGTACACACAAAATCTTCAAACTTAGCATTTACTACATTAAGATTCTTATAGTTAGAAAATTTCTGTTTTGTATATTTTGATAATTCATCGCCATATTCAACTGCTGTTATGGAACAACCCGTATCGACAATTGGAATTGTAGCCTGTCCAGTTCCTATTCCGACTTCAACTACCTTACTTAATGAGTTTATTTCTTTATAAGCAAAAAGATCCTCATATAATTTTTCAACATATGTAGGACGCCATTTGTCATACTTCTTGTAAACTGTGTTAAATGTCCATTCAAGTCCTTTGATAACCGGCATATTTATATCCCTCCCTATATAATCTCCTTTAGCTTTATACAAAAGTACTGTGAAAATAATCCCATGGTGATTTTTATTATATCACATTTGTAACTAAAAGCATGTTCTTTTAATTTATATTTATCTTTATTGTTTTTTACAATATAATCTATTTAGATATAGCAGAAAAAGCAATCACAGAAAGTTATTATATATTCTAGAAAAAGCAAATTTACTGTTAAAAGTAACGTATATAAAATAGAACTATGCAAAAAACGCACATACACTTTGATAAAAAGCTTCTCTATCATAAAGACAATTTTTGATAGATATCTTATATAATTATATTTAATTTTTATAATTAAATATTTTAATCTCATTCTTGCATTTTTTTATCCAAACAAAAAACATGACCTAAGCCATGTATTTTTATTTTAACTAAATTACTTAACGTCCTCGGTTTTGAACGGTTTCCCAACCTTAGAAGGAGATGCTCATGCCCTGGCTAAAGGCTACTTGAATCGACTGACTTAACGGACTTGTTGGTAATGGGTGAGGGCTGACCTTTAAGGAATTCTCGTTGGTTAACCCAAGAGTTTTTTGACCTCGCCCGAACGAACTTCACTGCTTTGTTAAAAGGTGTTACCCCTATCTACAACGCCTATGTATATTTTAGAATTTACCCTCTAATTAAACTAGTAATATATTTATAAAAGTGTTTTACCTTGAAAGAATTTACTTTCTTCCGATTTGCTATAATAATTATCGTGAAAATCACTTCCGCTATAGTCGCATAAATATCTTTAAGGTCAAAGGTAAAAAAACCTTTTAAGTTTATATAATCTAGACTACCTCCCCAAAATATTTTATCTATTATTGAACAGATTAATCCAGAAATCAAAAACATAAAACCTACTATAACACCAATTGAATCAGCCTTAATAGCCCTTATATATTTAAATACTAATAATACAATTATACCAAGTATAATTAACAATAAAATGTGTGTTACTTTACCTATTCCTATATCAAAAAGACTATTAATCCATGAAAATTTGTCATTTAATACAGGTCTATAGATAATTAGATTTGGTATTATATTAAATTCAATATCCTTATAATTCATATCAATAACAATTTTCACTACTTGGTCAAATAATACACCTATAGTAATAAAAAAAACATAATACCTCATTATATATCTTTTCATTCTTTCTTGCACCCTTTCATAAATATAATAATACTTTTTTATAATCTATAAATAAGTTTAGGCGTTTTATTTCCCTTTGATATTAATGAATCTACTTGTTTATAAATAGTTGCTCCTAGTTTTAAATAGAACCCTCTTGCATCTGGGCTAGTTATAATTGTAAACTCTCTAATACCTAGTTTTTTGCATTCTTCAAGAGCATGATTCCATAACATTTTGCCATAACCTATTCCAATATACATAGGTTCTATAAATAGATATTCTAATGAGACCTCATCATCATTTATCAATAATCCATAAAAACCGATTATTTTATCATCATTTTTCAGAATATAAGTTGGATTGTTTATTATAAATTCTTGTGTAATTAAGTATATTTCTTTGAATTTATCCATAAAATCTGAATCATAGCCCCAATAAGATTCAGATCTGATTTCTAGATTAGCTAACAAATTTATATCCGTTGGTGATGCACTTTCTATTGTGTTCATTGGTTATCATCTCCTATAATAAGTTAAACTTTTTCCTATCATTCTTTTATCGCTATTTACTCATCCAAATTAATTATAATATACAAGGTGAGCACCTTACAAATTTTTATTCTTCTAATTTAAAATGCCTTCCTTCTTATAGGGTTACTGACATATTTCTGAATTAAAAAAATATATAACCTTTAGTTTTATTAGCTTAATGAATATACCCTCAGAATTAACTTGCTACTATAACATTTAAAACTGAACAACAATCACTTCATATTCTTTAATTTTATTAAGGCCTACTTTTTCAGCTAATTTAATTGATAGTATATTATCTGCCAAAAATCCCAAGTAGATTAAGTTTCTTTAAAAATAGTATTATCCCTCTCAAAGCTTGGAGGGATACATACTGGCTAGTGTTCATTTTACGGTAATCCACATCGGTAGACTCTGAATCATCTTACGAGTTAGTTCTTTCGCTTTTAACCTTGTCATTCTCAACAAGTATTGCTTCATTATTGCTGATAGGAAATAATTTTAAAGTTGAAGAATAGCTATCTACTAACTTCTTAGTAATTTTTTTAAAAGGTATATTATTGTAGTGAGGTACTGTATAAAACTCTACTAAATCTAAAGCGTCAAAACTCGTCAATTCTGGGGCTTTTTTAACACTATCCATCCCTTTTACATACTCAATATTTGCTGATGTAATCATTGCACCTGCTGACTCACCGATATAAAGTTTGCCTGCGTTTACTTCATCCATGATGATTTTATCAGCTCCTGTCCTTTTTAACTCTTGCAAAAGGAAAAAAGTATTGCCTCCTGTTACATATATATAGTCGTTACCTCTTAATTTAGTATTTATTTCATTATAAGTAGCTGTTGATATTTCCAAAACATCAACATTTAGTCCTAATTTCTCAAGTGCTTTTTTTCCTGCCTTTACATAAAAAGTTACCTTTTCTACTTTGCTAGCAGTCGGTATAAACGTCACAGTTTTACCTCTCAAATTCTTTTCAAAGTCTGCGAATATGCTAGCTACACCTTTAAAATACGAAGCCAAAAATAATTTTTTCATATCTTACATTTCCTCCTTTGCTATCTTCTTTAATTATAGTATACTATAAAAAGGTGTCATATATTGAAATGTTTAAATATTACTTAACAAAAAGGAGGATTGTCCTATGAATAAATCAGAAAGATTAAATGATATGATGTTATTTCTAAACGATAAAAATTCATTCAATTTGAGTGATTTGATGGATAAATATAATATATCAAAAAGTACTGCTCTTAGAGATGTATCAGCTTTAGAAAGAATTGGTATGCCAATATATACTCAACGTGGCAGGAATGGTTATTATGGTATACTTCATAATAGGCTTCTATCTCCTATTGTTTTTAATATTGATGAAGTATTCGCTTTGTATTTTTCGATGCTTACATTACGGGCTTATGAAACTACTCCTTTTCATCTAAGCGTAGAGAAATTAAAGAAAAAATTTGAGAAATGCTTATCTACAGAAAAAATAGAAATGCTTCGTAAAGTGGAAAAAGTATTTAGTTTAGCTTCTATTAAGCATAGCAATGAATGTCCTTTTTTAAATGATGTTTTACAGTATGCCATAGAAGAAAAAGTATGCAATATAACATATCGTAAAAAAGGGATAGAGCAAAAGTATCACATACAATTTTTCAATATTTCATCAGCTTACGGACAATGGTATGCAACAGGATATAACTTTGAAACAAAAAGTCCACAGGTATTTCGCTGTGATAAAGTTTTAGGTATTGGAGAAAGCAATAAATTTAATCCCAAACCATTTTCTGAATTTATGCAGCCAGCCGATATATTGTATAAAACTAATGGTGCTACTAATTTTGAGGTTGAAATATCAAAAAAAGGCATCGATTTATTCTATAAAGAACATTACCCTTCTATGAAGCTTTACTTTAAAAATGATAAATATTTTATTCGAGGTTTTTATAATATAGGAGAAGAAGCATTTATCTCAAACTACTTTATGAACTATGGAGAGAATATACTATCTATAAAACCTGAATCATTAAAAACATTAATTACTGAAAAGTTAAGCGCACTAACAAAGTATTTTTCCAAAATATAATACGTTTTATGATTTAAGAATCTTTTATCTACACTATGTGCTTTGTATAATTGTTTAGCTAGGACATGAATCATATCAATTCATGAATGTATACGTCTTGTTCCTTCCGTTGATATAAATACTGCTAAATCCTATGAAGTGCAAAACAAAAAGCCTTCAGAGTTTAATTTGAAAGCTTTTTTGTATTTATATAAGTTTTACCGTAAACATGCTTAATAGGCATATGTTTACACTTAATTCAGAAGGTAATTTTACTGATATTTGTTTCTTATAATCTACCATATCTTATGGCTTAGCACCGGAAAAAGAATCAATCCCTTTCAATATATTAGCTGTATCCTCACCTATCTAACGTGAACATATGCTTCCATAGCATTATATAATATTATTCAGTCTTTTCTTTTATTGGTATTAACAAATCTAATTGCATACTCTCTAGTTGAAAATTTTCGTTATTAACATTATTAATGTAGTTTAGATGTTCTTCAATACATCCATCCATACATATAGGATCACCCAATTTCGGCTCATATGTGTCATTATTATTTGCCCATTCATCCAACCATTCCCACTCATGAAAATTACCCATTTTAATCATGTGAGCTGCATACAGTCCGCCTTTAAAAAACTTTTTTGTAAGAGGCTTAGGAACTACCATATCTTCAGGTATAGTAACCCACATTTCATATCCATGGTCTGGCATTCCTTCTGGAGTATTAGGTGAAGGATTAGGATTATTAAATCCATAATGACGTAAATCAGGCTTAATTTTACATAAATTATTTTCTTTTACAAATCTGTCCATTACCTCAGCAGCATGTTGTTCTGGCTCATCGCAATAAAACTGTATGGATGCAACAGTTGATGGGGGTAAGAATATAATTCTTACATTAGTTAACTTTGACAAATTTTCATTTGCATTATTTAAGTTGTTCATAGTTAATCTCTCCTTAAAATTAATTTTTGTTACTGACAAAGAGTCAATAACTTTAAGCAACGATTCATCAGTCAATAATCGAGGACTAATTTTAACATCAATATTATCTTTAAGGTGGACAATTAACTCATATATAATAGACTTTATAGTAGATAATGCATTAATATCATGTGAAAGTTCATTTAGCTTGTCTTGAAAAACCTTAATTACAGTTATTGCTTCTCCACTTTGCAATACCAGTTTTATTTGTTTCAAGGGTATTCTCAACTTTCGTAAAATAATAATCTGTTCCAGTCTTATAATAGCATTTTCATCATATGCACGATAAGAGTATCCATCCTTATTAACGCTTTGAAGCAATCCTATTTGCTCATAATACCTAAGCGTTCTTGTTGATATATTGAAATTTTTTGACACCTTGCTTATTGTCTGTAGGCTCATAAAATCCTCCTTTCATGATATATTGTAAAGGACGACACGACGTCAAAGTCAAGTGTTGGTTACTAGGTATTTTATTTTTTCTTAACTATTTTTACTATATCCTTTTATATATACTTTTTCAATTATATTAATTATAGGAACTTTCATCTTATTATTTGCAGTTATTATGATTTATTTTTCCTTGTAGACAAAATGTTTAATTTCTTCTGGTAATGAAAACAAATATTGCTTTATATTTGCTGGGCAAACCACTATATCATCTAACTTTGATAATGGAATCCAGCAAAAATCCAAATTAACTCTTATATCACCTAACTCATCTATAGCTTTAAATGTCCCATCCAGAGGTATTTGATCCTCTTCACATAATGAAACTACATAATACAAGCTAATTTGTTGACATGGTCTATCTCCCCAAGGAAAAAAATTTTCTCCTACCATAATAAGTTTATCAATCTTGATATCTGCGTTTATTTCTTCTTTAAACTCTCTTACCAAAGCTTCATCACTTGTTTCTCCAAAATTCACGTGTCCGCCTGGTATAGAATAATCATTATCATGTTTAGGTTTTTGTAGAAGTATTTTATTGTCTATTATCAAAATTCCAGCCACACGATATGAAAAAACATTTTCCTCTGTCTTAAACAATATATCCTTACTCATTATATTCCCCCTAACTTAACCCTTTTTTATTTTATTCATATATACTCTTCATTATCTTTAATTTCTATTATGAATTGCTATATCATATTCTACATCATAAGTAATAAGCACCATATAAAATTTAGTTACCTATTATTTTTAATTTAATCAACTCTAGTATTATATAATAACAACAAAAATTATAATTAATATTATTGATGCTATTATTGCTGATATATCACTTTTACCATTTTCAATTACAAAAGCTATTTATATATTTTTTATATCTTCGCTTTTATTTTTTTCGCATTTATATGCATAATCTAATCCTCTTTTATACAGTTAAAATTCCACATCCTCTAAGTTTTGTTCGATTAGCTCATCGATTTTCTTTACATGCTCTTTTCTTAAATTGAAAACCACATATCTTCGTACTTTGCTAATTTTTTTTATAACTAAATTTATTATGATTGTTACTAAAATTGTATATATTCCACCAATAATCTTAGTTCTATAAGAACAGAAAAGTATCACTAAATAAGAATATAAATCTATAGTATTTATAATATTAATTTTTTTAAAGATAATTAGAGCAAAAAAATAGATGTACAAACTATAAATACTAAATCATAATTTATCATTTTGTCCTCCATTTGACATAGTATAATTATAATACAAAAAATCTTTAGTGGACAATTTTTATACCATTTATTTAATCATTTCTTCTTATTATTTACATTTCTAATTCATCATCCTACGTACTATTATTAAGTATGATAAAAACCAACTTCTGCACTGTCTAGAATTATGTAACAAAACAACCAGAATTCTTAGCATAAAACCTTATTATAATGATGATTATTTAGCTTTATTACTAGTGGTTTTAGTAGTAAAATTAAGGAGTATAGGAAAAGCAAAAACCTAACTCAAAAAGAGCTAGGGTATTATGATTTGTGTTCCTATAGTGCAATTTTTTCAACATCAAATTGAAAAACATTAATATATACTACTAAACAAAAAAAATGTAAAATAAATTTGCAATCGTTTTCCGATTCTAAGGAGCTGAGTCAATGGATTTAAGCAAAAGACATATAGAATTACTTAATATCTTGTTAGATGCAACAACATACGTAACCTTGAACGAACTACATAGCAAGTTCAAGGTAAGTAAAAGGACTATAAGGTATGATATTGATAAAATAAACAGCTATTTGGTCTCAAATTCTATGGAAGGTATTGTAAAAGATAGATACAAAGGGCTAATAATAAAAGATAAATTGAAAATAAGTAATCATTTATCTCAATTTTATCAATTACATGCGAATATCAACTATTATTATTCAAGAGAAGAAAGAAGAAATTTAATTGCAATAAAACTTTTAGAAAGCAATCATGCTTTAAGTATAAAATTCTTTGAAGATTACTTTTTATTATCTAAAAATACTATATTAAAAGAACTTAATGAAATAGAATACCTATTAAATAGAAACAATGTCAAACTGATAAGAAAACCTAGAATAGGTATTTATGTTGAGGGAAAAGAACTTGACAAGAGGAAAGCTATTATTGACCTAACATTTAACTCTGTAGATACAGAAGATTTTTTTCACTATATTAATAGAAAATTTACTCAAAGTAAAACAAATAATATTAAATTTAATGTTCTGTTTTCAGAATATGATATTGAATTTTTGAACTCTTTAGTTAAGATAGCTGAAAAAGAACTTCATAGAAGCTTTACTGATGAAGGATATTCTAATCTTATTACACATATTGCTTTAATGATAAAGCGTCTACAATTAGATAAAAACATTATCCTTCCTGATACAGACGGAGATGGTATTCAATTTTCTAAAGAATACACTATTACACAAGAATTAGTAGCTTTGATAGAACAAAAATACAATATTATCGTTCCTGAAGACGAAATAAAATATATTGCCATACATTTATTAGGTACCAAAATTATTAATGGATCTAAAATAGTAAACGAGCAATTATATAAAGTCACTGCTGCTATGCTTAATGACATTGAAAATATCTATAATGTAGATTTTGAAGAATCCAAAAACTTAATAATATCAAACTTAATGTTACATCTGAGACCTACAGTTTATCGTATTAAATATGGTATAAAATTACAGAACCCTATGTTTAACAATATCTTAAAAAATTACAAAACTTTGTTTATGAACACAAAACAGGTCTGCAAACACTTAGAAGATTATATGGATTGTAAGATTAATGAACATGAAGTATCTTATATTACTTTGCATTTTGGAGCAGCTTTAGAAAAAGCTAAAAAAAGATCACAGAATATTCCTAAGCTTGTTCTAGTATGTGCAACAGGAATAGGCACTGCTCAAATGATTGCTTCTCAAATTAGCACACGCTTTAACTGTGAAATATTAAAAACAGTTTCTAGTAGAAAAATCAATGAATTGGCTAAAGAAAACTTTGATTATTTAATTAGTACAGTAAATATTTCTGGGCTAAAAAATACTGAATATATAAAAATTAATCCAATGCTTCTGAAAAAAGATTACGAAATACTTGAAAAATATTTAAAGCCAAAATATAAAGAAAAAATAACACAGGAAGAAATTATCGTTAATAAGCTTATTAAATCTGTAAAAAAATATGCGATTATTAAAGATAGAGAACAATTATTATATGAGTTTCTATATACTTTAAAAAGTACTGATAGATACCCTAAAGAGGAGAAGGTTTATATGTTAAAAGATTTATTAATAGAAGATGTAATACAACTAAATATCGAAGCTAAAGATTGGAGGGATGCTATAGAAAAAGGATGTGATATCTTGATAAAAAAAGGAACTATTGAACATTCTTATCAAGACAGTATATTTAATAATTTCGAAAAAATGGGACCATACATGGTAGTTGCACCTGGTATAGTTTTAGCTCATGCTAGACCAGAAGATGGTGTAATAAAACTTTCTATGAGTCTTATGACATTAAAAGAACCTGTTAAATTTGGAAGTGAGTTAAATGACCCAGTCAAATTAGTTGTAACAATAGCAGCATCTGATAATACTAGTCATTTAAAAGCTTTATCTCAATTAATGAATTTATTTATGAATGATACTGATTTAAACAAAATAATGACTACTACTAATAAAAATGATGTAATAAAAATAGCTAAGCATTATTCAAAAAATTAAAAATACTAGGAGGTTTTATTAATGTTAATTTTAGTTTGTTGTGGTTCTGGTTTAGGATCTAGTTTTATGATAGAAATGAATATTAAAAATATTTTAAAAGAAATGAATTTGGAAGAAATACAAGTAGATCATTCAGATTTATCTAGTGCTTCTGGTATTAAAGCTGATATATATGTAGGTACTAGAGATTTAGCAAGCAATTTAACGGATTTAGGTTACACTGTTTCTTTAAATAATATGATAGACAAAAACGAGTTAAAGCAAAAAATCACTAAAGCATTAAAAGATAAAGGTATCATAAAATAGGAGGGGTTTGTATGCTAAAATTAATGCTTGACATTTTAAGTGTTCCTGCCATTTTGGTTGGATTGATAGCACTAATTGGATTACTACTACAAAAAAAATCTTCATCTGATATTATTAAAGGTACTATAAAAACCATATTAGGGTTTTTGATATTAGGCGGAGGTGCTACCATAGTAGTTGCAGCACTAGGACATTTCGGTGTTATGTTTCAACAAGGTTTTGGTGTAACAGGTGTTGTTCCTAACAATGAAGCCATTGTTGCTATGGGTCTTAAAACATATGGAACTACAACTGCATTAATAATGGTATTTGGTATGATAGCTAATATATTAATTGCTAGATTTACAAAATTTAAATATATCTTTTTAACAGGACATCACACACTATATATGGCATGTATGATAGCTGTTATTTTAGCTGTTGGTGGATTACAAGGTACTGCACTTATTGCAGTAGGAGCAATTTTATTAGGTATTATCATGGCCATCTTCCCAGCTATCGCTCAACCATTTATGCGTAAAATAACTGGAACTGATGATGTTGCTTTTGGGCATTTTGGAACATGTGGTTATGTATTATCTGGTCTTATAGGCAAATTAGTAGGTAAAGACTCAAAATCAACTGAAGAAATCAAATTTCCTAAAGGATTGTCTTTTTTAAGAGATAGTTCTGTTGCGATATCTTTAACTATGGCTATATGTTACATTATTGTTGCGATAGCATGTGGAAAGGAATATGTTGAAACTAATTTAAGTGGTGGACAAAATTTCTTAGTATTTTCTTTTATACAAGCACTTACATTTGCTGGTGGTGTATATATTATATTACAAGGTGTTAGATTAATTCTTGCTGAAATTGTACCTGCTTTTACAGGTATATCAATGAAATTAGTTCCAAATGCGAAACCGGCACTTGACTGTCCTGTGGTATTCCCCTACGCTCCTAATGCTGTATTAATAGGTTTCTTATCTAGTTTCCTTGGTGGTATTGTAGGTATGTTTATTCTTGGAAGTTTAGGTGCAGTAATTATCTTACCAGGTGTAGTACCTCATTTCTTCTGTGGTGCAACTGCTGGAGTCTTTGGTAACGCTACTGGTGGTAGAAGAGGTGCATTTATAGGTGCATTTGTACATGGTTTATTTATCACATTATTACCAGTTTTACTTATGCCAGTGCTTGGTGATTTAGGTTTTAGTAATACAACATTCTCAGACGCAGACTTCGGAGTTATAGGTATATTACTTGGAAATATTATAAGATTTATAAGCTAATATAATATGAAGTAATTATATCAATATATATACATATTCATTAATTTGAGAATATTATAGTATTACTAGTTTATTAAAGTTTATTTTGTCTACTATGATAGGGCTGTCTTTTGTGGACGGTCTTTCTTTATTTCAAGAGAGGATGTGCTTTTATGAATATTGATAAGTTAACACAACTAAAACAACTTGCACTAGATGCAAGAAAAGATTGTATAAATACTCAGTATGAAATACAATCTGGCCATCTCGGAGGATCTTTTTCTGCACTAGAGATGATGATTTATCTATATTTTGAAAAAATGAACTTATCGCTTTCAAATACGGATGATTTAAACAGAGATATTTTTATCTTAAGCAAAGGACATGCTTCATTAGGCTTCTATGCTGTTCTAGGTAGAAAAGGTTTGTTTCCACTGGATGAATTAACTACATATAGAAAAATAAACTCAAGATTACAAGGCCATACACATATTGATTCTGTAAAAGGTATAGAGTGTTCTACTGGCTCTTTAGGCCAAGGTTTATCATTTGGACTAGGAATAGCGTTAGCTAAGAAAAAGAAAAATTTATCTGGTAATGTATATGTAATGCTAGGTGATGGTGAAATGCAAGAAGGCCAAATATGGGAAGCACTTATGCTACAAAGTAAGTTACAATTAGAAAACCTAATACCTATTATAGATAATAACAAACTACAATTAGATAATCATTATGTTGAAATAATGGGTGCTCCAAATTTTAGAAATCGTTTACTTTCATTTGGATTACAGGTAATCGAAGTAAATGGAAATGATTTTGAAGATATAGAAAAGGGATTTAATAAATTAGGTAATATCCCTAGTATTATTGTATCTGATACCATTAAAGGCTATGGAGTCAGTTTTATGGAAAACAGTGTTAAGTGGCATTCTAAGAAACTAAACAAAGAAGAATTTAATCAAGCAACATTTGAATTAAAAGAACTGGAGGTGGCTTTAAATGAATAAGTTATTAGCACCAAGAGATGCTTTTGGAAAAGAACTAGTTGATATAGGTGAGATAAACTCTGATTTATTTGTGCTTAGTGGTGATTTAGGTGGAGCAACAAAAATTAATGGTTTTGAAAATAAGTTCCCTTCAAGATTCCTCAATACTGGAATTGCAGAACAAAATATGATCAGCATGGCAGCTGGACTAGAAAGAATGGGCTATGTTCCAGTAGTAAGCACATTTTGTTGTTTCGCACCTGGCAGAGTATATGACCAAATAAGACAATCAATCTCATATTCTAATTCCAATGTGAAAATTATGTCCACTCATCCTGGTCTGGCAGTAGGTATGGATGGTGCTATTCATCAAAGTTTAGATGACTTAGCTTTGATGCGAGCACTCCCAAATTTCGTAGTTTTAGCTCCTTCTGATGAGATAGAAACACGTAAAGCAGTTAAATGGGCTATAGACTATAAAGGCCCTGTATATATAAGGATAGGTAGAAAAGAATGTGCAAATTGTTTTGATGCTAATTGCGAATTTGAACTCGGAAAATCTTACACTTTGAAAGAAGGAAATGATATTACACTTATAGCACATGGTTCTATGGTCCCTATAATAATAGATGCTGCAAAGGAACTTGTTAATCATAATATAGATGCTAGAATCATCAGTTTTCCTTTTATCAAACCAGCAGATAGAAAAGCTATAATTAAAGCCTCTAAAGAAACTAAAGGAATAATAACAGCTGAAGATCACTTTCTAAATGGAGGTCTATTCAGTGTTATTTCTGAAATCACAGCTAGTGAATGTCCTTGCATAGTTAAAGGAGTAGGCATAAATGATACATTTGGTGAATCAGGCAATCCTGATGAGCTATATGAAAAATATGGCCTAACTGTACAAAATATTGTAGAGAAAGCTTTAGAAATAACTGAGAGTTAATTATACTAAAACTCAAATAATCTCAATTCTTTTTAGAATTGTATTTTTTTAAACCTAAAACAAAAAGCTTATACTATGATACCTCCAAAGCAGATCTAATTAATTAAAATTAGATATCTACTTTGGAGTTTTTTTATGTCAAGACACTTCCCTACTTTTATTTTAACATTACAATTCCTTCAATAAAAGAATTCCATTAGTTTTCCATAATCTCATTTTCATTTTATCCAAATAAAAAAACATGACCTGAGCCATGCATTTTAAATCTAACTGTGTTAATGCCAAACTTAGTTTTTCTATAGCTTTCTTTTCAATTCTCGATACGTAACACGATATCAAGTTAGGGCTAAACCTTTTTATATTTTAAGTTTAGAATGCAATAACTTATCGATTTTAAAAATTAGACTTACAAAAGCTCAGAATGCATAAGTTGTAAAACTATTCTTTTACAATTTAGTAATAATGATTAAATATATAACATTTTTATAATTATGTAAATGACCCTTATTGGGCTAACTTCTTGATGCTTGCAATTTTAATCACAATTATTTGCTTGATAGTTTCTATTTGAGTTAACTATGTTTTTTATATTTAATATAATTTCTTGATATTCTATATTTTCGTAAGCAAAGTGAATTAAATACTCGAAGAAAGCGTTAACGTATCCTTTTTTACTTCCAATATCAAATCTCTTACCATAAATTTTTAGAGCTTTGATTTCATCATAATTAAGTAATGAACTAATAGCATCCGTTATATGTATTTCATTATTTACCCCATAAGTTGTTTTTTCTAACAAATTAAAAATTTTTGGTTTAAGTATATATCTACCTACAATTGCTAAATTACTTTTAGGGTTATTTGGCTTTTCCTCTATTTTTATTATATTATTAATTTTTTGGTGTAAATTTCTAACTACAGCAACTCCATAATTTCCAGCTTGTTCTATGGATACTTCTTCTACTGCTACTACTGAACAATTAGTTGCTTCATATACTTCTATTAATTGCTTAATGGCTGGTATTTTAGATTTTATAATATCATCAGGTAATAATAGTGCAAATGCCTCGTCTCCAATAAAACTTTTTGCTCTCATTACAGCATGACCAGTTCCCTTAGGTTCTATTTGCCTTATAAAATATATATCTGCTTTTTTATAAAGGCTTTGTATTTTTAAAAGTTCATCTTTACCACTCTTAGAACGTATGTTCTCGGCTAGTTCAGGTGATGAATCAAAAAAATTTTCAATTAATTCTTTATTTCTTGATGTAACAATCAATATGTCTTTAATTCCAGATAATATACACTCTTCAACTATATACTGTATAGCTGGTTTATTGAAAATATTAATCATCTCTTTAGGTATAGCCTTTGTTATTGGCAACAATCTTGTCCCGAATCCAGCAGCTAAAATAACAGCTTTTCTTATTTTCATTCTAACTTACACTCCTTTCGCTGTGCTCAAGGCACAAATAGTTACTTTTTGAATAAATATCTAATTTATTGTTAATCCTTCTAAAGTAAGATAACTAGTCACACTACAGAACACGACGAAGGGAGTAGAACATTATCCCAACCATGATAAAAATCCGTATTTTACATGTCGAATATCTTTTTTAAGCACAAATGAGTGCCCTCCTATGAGCACGAACGCAAATTTTTGCTAAAGCAACAACCCGTTGTTATTGCTAGATATTTAGTCAATTTCATGACTATAATCTCCTTTATTTTTGAGATAGAATAGTAATTCCATTACTATCAATAATTCTATACCCTTGTTTGTGACACGGGTAGTTCCAGACTGAAAACCCAACCAGCTAAACATAGGTTCTCACTGATGGAATTATACTCTAGTGCAAGTAATGATTCATTTACAATCACTTCCCAGAGAAATTAGAACTATATTCTATTCATGAAATATATATCAAAATATTTAACTATATTGGTTTCGATTTTAAACCATAATACAAAACTTAGTTTAGAAGTGAAGTGAATGCCATAGGCAGGGTGACTATATTATAACAAGAAAAATCATTAAATATTTGATTGATTGTCATAGATTCGTATATACATTCTTCAAAGAACACTGTAAATCTTTGTTACGTAAATCCTTAAAAAACAAATATAATAAAGTTATCATCAAGGTTATAAACTCTCTAGTCAACAGTGTCTCAGACTAGAATATTACAACTATATCAATGATTGTATTAATTCTACTAAAATGTTATTTACCGTTTAACTACGCCTTAAGAAAAACAACTAAATCTTCTTTCAAGTATTCAAGGTATCAAAAAACTATTTTTCTTATCCTCTTTTTATACACCTTCTCACTTTCTATCCCTTGTTAGTAATTGTATGTATAGTACAAAGAAACATATGAAAAATATCAGTGATACCATTCCTTAGAATACACTCATATACTTAAGTTCCTTAGATATATTTTTCAGTTTATCAAGCTCATTTATTTTATTATCTTTATATATTTTCTAAGTTTAGTAATATCAAAATATTTTCTTGTTTGAATATCCTTACAATCAGAACTTATATTTAATATAATAATTAAATAATCCATTTATATTCCTCAATTTGGTAGCGTTCTTTTTTAGTTAAGTATTTATGTTATTATTCTTATTGTGATTCATTGAAAAATTCTCCTTGTTAGTTGACTTAGCAATATCAGAAAATTCCAAATGAGTCACTTTTTAAATTTAGGAAATTCTATTTTGTGAGTCATTTAATTTTATAACTTAGCATTTCATTTGCTTTTATACACACAGGCAAAATCTCCTATTGGGTAATTTTCCACAGTTGTACAAAATCATTTACGGTTGATATATCAATGCATACACCACTATTTATTTTCATGCCATACACAGGTAACTTCTTGTCTAAGCATTTTTTAAAGGCATCAAGTAACACTAACTCCCTTTTCCTACCTTTTTCACTTTTTGATGCAATAACTAATTCTGCTATAACATCGAGAAAGGCATCTTCCCATATCACACAGTTCCAAGTATTATTTGCACATGGGTCTCGCGGTTTATCTTGTATCTCTAGAATTTCGCCGATTTCAGACAAGTCAACTGGACCTAGACGTTCAGGATGATCTGTCTCAAAAACACCTAACGTTAATATTGAACGTTTCTGATAATGGAAATCTAATAAAGATTTAACACAATTTTCAGGCATAATAATAGTATCTGGAAAACGCATAATTACTGTATGGTCATATAAAAATGGGCTTGCTTGGTATATTGAGTATGGGACACCATACTCATCTGAATCTACATTTTGATTAACATAAGCAATCGACATTTGATACTTTTTAGAAAATAGATTCAGATATTTCATTAAGTCTGGCTTTCTCTCATTGATTGTACAAATCACATTATTAATTCCCGCTTTACGCATGGTAGATAGGGAATTTTCAAATAATAATATAGGAAATTTCTTATCAGGAATAAGCACTGGAAGTAATTCTTTTATTACTAGTTCGCCCTTCATACGAGCACCACGACCTGAAGCGGGAACAAATCCAAGTATACTTTTCATAAGTTTCCTCCATTTCATCAGTTTATAGTGTAAGTTTCAACTACGTCACTTTAATAATCCCTTATATTTCAGGAATTACACTACTTTACTGATATTTTATTTATCCATAAATAAATCCAATTTAAATAATATATTGATAATTATTTATATTCTCATACGTACCAAAAGTTCAAAATCTATACAATCTTCTTATCGACAGAAAAGAAGCGTATCGACCATAATTATCATATTATGATAAACCTTAACAACTAAGGCATCCTTCAATTAAATCTGCTGCTTTCTTAATACCACCTGCATTTTGCAACTGTTTCTGTGCATATTGTACGTTTTTACTTATTTTTCTATCATTAATCGTTTTTTCTACTGTTAAATATAAATTATTCAAAATATCATCTATTTGAATACAAGTACCTAAATTCATTTCTTTAACACGTCTTGCATTAAACGGTTGATCTGCATCTTGAGGAATAACGATCATAGGAACTCCATAATATAGTGCTTCATTAATACTGTTCATACCTCCATGAGTAATAAAAAGCAATGTTTTTTTTAAAATTTCTTTCTGTGGTACATATGGGAATACGTAAATATTTTTGGGTAATTTTCCAAAACTTTTAATTGAATATTTACTCCCGACAGAAATAATTACATTATAATTTTTATTTGCAAATTCGTGGATACAAGCTTTGTAAAAATTGAGCTGTTTATTATAAATAGTTCCTAATGAAATATATATTATAGGATTACTATCGCTTATTTGTGTTTCAATGAATGAGGATGTTTCATTCATTGAAATAGAAGCACCCACAAAATTATAACGTTTGTCAAAACTTTCTGCATCCACCTGAAACCATTTCGATGTAAATACAATATTCATATCAGGTATATTGTAAATCATTTCATCCAAAAAATCATTTTCTTTTATTTCTATTTCTCTTACTAGATGTTTTGTATGCCATATCCTAATTTCTTCATCTAGAAAAACTTTCAAATTGTTAGATTCACAAATTAAATCATGCGCTACATTTTTATTTAATGCAAATGTAGTAAAAAGCTTAATTGTTGGAATATTTAATTTTGCCCCTAAAGCTTCTCCCAGAAAAAACCAAGCTTCATATATCAACAATTCATAGCCTTTCCCTACTTCTAATCCCGTGATATATGCGGTTAAATAGCATAGTTTCTCAATTTCATCACTAGTTTTCATTTTCTCATTGTATGGTATGAAATCAGCTCCAATAGCTTCTATCTTACTCCTCCAATCTTCTGACAGTATATAAGATACTTTATGCCCCCGCCTTATTAATTCCTCTGCCAATCCTAAAGTCGGTATAATATGACCTGTATACGGTATATTAACAAATAAAATTTTCAATTAATCGCCTCCTCTGCCTTATAGAATAAAGTTATATTCATTTACTCAGGTAATAAATCAAAGTTATCTACAATTTTTTATTCTGTAATACTCAAAGTAGGACGAAATTATCACTTAAAATAATTGTTCATTTGTAGAACGTCGGTGAAATACTACAACTCTACTCTAAAAAACTTACTTTACCCCTAGCACAACTACGGAGAACCTAACTAACACTTTACCCATTCGTCTTTTTTGACATTGCGAAAACAGAGATTAAAACCGTTATAACAAATACCACTATCATTGGAATATAAAGAACAAGATCAAATTCTTTACCTGTCATCGTTCTATATGCCCATGTTGCAGGAAATATTTTACCGACATGTTCAAGCGATTGGGGCAACATATCGGTAGAAAACATAATTCCAGACAGCATAATTGACGGCATAAAAACAATCTGCGAGACCATGGTAAGTTTTGGAATGTTCTTCATCACTAAACCGAATACACTTCCTATGCTTAGTGAAGTGGCAATATAGATGACTAGCGACACAAGATAAACTGGTATATTTGCGGGAATTGTTGCATTAAAAGTTATAGGTGCAACCACGAATATTATAGTGCACATTATAAACAAATGGATAAACGCTGATATGAAATGGATAACAACTCCTAGTAATAATGGAATCCCATTGGCCTTATACACTTTTTTTATGTCGCTACTATATATCTCGACAAGGGAAGGTGGCAATCCTACTAACGCCCCCATTGATACGCCAAAGATACTCATCGACTGGATTAGTGTTTGACGGGATTGCGGGTTTATGGATGTGAATATTCCACCCATAAAAGCAAAAAAGATTAGTGGAAGTAAGTAACATGTTATTAACATTGCTTTACTACGTATGTCCAGTTTCCATTGCAGTCCTAACCCGTATAAAAATGCATTCATTGATTAATCCCCCTTGATATATTGATAAAATGTTGCTCAAGCGTTCCTCTGTCTATTTTAATATCCAACACAGCAATTCCCCTACATTTATAGTCCTCAAGTTGGGTTAAAATAGTATCACTGATATTATCAGATTCAAAGCTCTCAAACCCTTGCTCAGTCTTTATGTAAATTGTGCAACGCTGACCGATTTTTGTAGTCAACTCTTCGGCAGTACCTATAAATGCAATATCACCATCTTTAAGAATTGCAATACGGTCACACAGACTTTCTACCTCTACCATATCATGGCTAGCCATAATAATTGTCTTTCCTCGTTCTTTGAGCTTGCGGATTTCTTGATGGAGGAATTTTCTTCCCTCTACATCAAGTCCAGAAGTAGGCTCATCAAGGAACACAATCTCTGGATCACGGACTAAAGCAAGTGCTAAATGCAAACGTCGTTTTTGTCCAGTTGACATTTCCAGATATTGCTTCTTGGCCAACTCTTTAACTCCAAGAGAATCAAGCATTTCATGGTTAATCTCTACTTTATTCCATTTGGCAAAAAGCCGTACTGCTTCCATTGCCTTCATATGCTCAGGAAGTGACGTTGACTGCAGTTGAATCCCCATTTTGCCATTAACCACGATATTACCACTGTCATACTTGCGTAATCCCTCAATACACTCAAGGGTTGTGGTTTTACCTGTGCCATTCACACCAAGTAATGCAAAAATTTCACCTTTATTAACATTAAAATTTAAACCTTTCAGTACAATATGGCTGTTATAGCTTTTCTTAAGGTCTTCAACCCGTATAGCATAACTCATTTTAACTCCTCCTCAAATAGGCTCTTGATATATTACCTAATATTTATTTAAAATAACTATTGATATATTTTGCCTGCGCTGTTGCAAATATAATAAAACCTTATTCAGTTTATAGTGTGGGCATTTTGCATCCATTCAATCATTTCTGTTATGAGCGTAGCCCCCTGCTCACATAAAGTTTTGACATCATTCTCGATTTCCTTTTTATCATAAAAACGACTTGACTCATTGGGTATTATTTTCAAAAATTTCGACAACTTTTGAATACATTCTAACCATTCACATATATAATCGTTTACTGGCTCAGAAAGCCCATTTTTTTTTGAATCAAGTACCAAAACTATACTTTGGTGAAATCTATGCCATCCAGCTATGTCCAAACCAGTTGTAGTCCTCAATCCTCGAATTGCAACTGCTTGTAGCTGAGCTGGTAGCATTTCATGGCACAGTTCAGATTCCAAAAGGTTTAAATATGCGTCAAACTGTTTCGCAAGTGTATATCCGTTAGAAATAAATGTCGATTGAGTATTATTCATAATTATCACCACACCTTTCTGCGAAAAGGAAGATGCCTTATCGCAGTTAATTATAATAATAAAATTAAAGAAAGGGTACATATTTGGTACTAAGCTAATTCAAGGAGAACAAAACGTCTTTTTTGTTGTGGAACCCATTTGTTTTTCTTATTGATAATAACTCCGGTAACCTGTTCAACCATGTCACCCCTAAGCAACTTTCCAGTACTAAAGTCAATAAGCACTTTGCCAAAATAATACGATGAGCCTGTTTGGCTTATAGCATTAGATTTATTTTTTGCATTGTTAACTTCCAATTTCCCGATACACTTATATTCAAACAAAGCTCCTAAATGTCCTTTCCATGTGCTTACGCCGATAAAAGCAGCTTCGAAACGACCATTATGAAAAAAGGAATCTTGCTTACAACCACTAAATTCAAGATATACACATGTATCGCTTACAGTATCAATTTCCACATATTCACCTACTTCAGTGAAAGCTCCAAGGCTTCTTGCCAAGTAAGATGTCATTTCCTCAAATCCAGTCACATCCCAGCTCAACATATATAGCAAATTAACTGTTGGCAATTCTACTAAATGCGAATAATCAATCCCTATGAAATCTATCTGATCATTCGACCCACCCTTATCATTTTCAGGCATTATCGGCGTGGGATATGTCATAATATTCGAAAATCTTAGTCCTTTGGCGAATGTCCATTTTGTTTTCGAAGATTCACCGTGCCAATTATCAGAATTAAAGTTTACATCATCCCAAGTGTAAGTAAAAATTACTGATTTAGGGGTAATGCTTGCTGCAGCCACTTTTATATAGCTAGCGGACAAGGTTTGTGTCTTTGTAACATGCCCTCTAGGAGATAGGAAATGATTATTCATCGATATATGGTAAAGCGTCTTGTTACCCAAGTTGCAGGTAAATGTAATTTTTTTTGGTGTTGATAGGGTCTCAATTCCCTCTTCTAAAAGAATATCTGCAAACTTAAAACCAGTCATGTTTACCTCCTTTCCAGTATTTCAGTACTATTTTCTATAACTTTATACACTCGACGTAGTTTATTAAATGGATTGGGTCACTTTTCAGCTCAATAAACGAGATAACTGCTCAAACGCATCTTTAACAACATCAGTAAGCCACGCGATTTCTTCCTCTGTTACAGTAAGCGGTGGGCCAATATGTATATATCCCTCCAATAATCTTACATATACTTTATTTTGCAAGAAAAAGTCAGTCAAAATATCTACAACACCATCGTTGTAATTAAATGGAGCACGAGTGCTCTTGTCTCGCACAATTTCAACACATGCTAATAGACCGAGGCAACGAATATCTCCAACAAATGGTTGATTATCTAGTTTTTCATGTAGTAAATTCTTAAGTTGTATTCCTCTCTTAGTAGCATTTAGAAGTAGTCCATCTTTCTTAATAATATCTATATTTGTTAAAGCCGCTACACACGATACAGGATGCCCTGTATAAGTAAACCCAGGGATTAAGAAAGCTCTGTCAGGAATTTTGGAAGTTATCTTTTTGCTCGTAGCCAATGCTCCCAGAGGAGAATACCCTGATGTGATGCCTTTTGCCATAACAACTATATCGGGGATTACATCAAACCATTCCATACCGAACATTGTTCCAAGCCTACCAAATCCAGTTACAACCTCATCCAGGATTAATAAAACCCCATACTTGTCACAAATCCTACGAATTTCTTTCCAGTAGCCTTTAGGGGGTATAGCCACACCAGAGGCTGTGGCTATCGGCTCTGCAATAAACGCAGCTACATTATCGGCTCCTTCACGCAGAATAACTGCTTCAAGGTCATGTGCGCACTCAAAACCACAGGTATTAGGATCGCGATGCGAAAATTCACAACGAAAGCAATATGGATGAGCAATCTTCGTCAAACCTGGTGGAGGTGGCCCTACTACATGACTCAAATAGTTATTCCCAGTTATTGATAATGCAAGCAACGTTGCGCCATGATATGACCCTCGTCGTGAAATAAAGCGGTTTCTACGGGGCTCTTTTTGTAGCCGATGGTAAATACGTGCCATACGAAGTGCCATTTCAACAGCTTCTGAGCCACCTGAGGTAAAGTAAACACGGTCAAAATCATCTGGAAGAATTTTTAGGAGTTGCTCAGACAACTCTATGGCACGAATATTAGCAAACCCCTCTTCAGAGAGGACATAATTCATCTCTTTAGCTTGTTGTCCCATTGCTTTGGCTATTCGGTGCTCACCATGCCCAACATTGACAACCCATACTCCTGAAAGTGCATCAAAATAAGAGTTCCCATCCACATCATAAAGCCACCGATCTTTTGCAAATTCAAACACTATCGGCCGATCAGTATTCTCCATTTTCTTATGGCTAGTTCCAAATTGCCAAATGTTCCTCCGAGCCTTTTCTCTTAAAACACTCCCACGAGTACAATTATCTTTTACATCCAACTTATGTCACCTCCAATATTTTTGATGGCGGTGCAAGCAAATCAAGCATTTTAATATATTCTTCTCGCTTCTTTTCTATTATTACTTTATGTTCTTCATCAAAAATACTTTTGCGTATAACATCTAAACATTTCTTGGGTTCAAATAAAGGTGCTTTATTAAAAATTGCACCATATGGATTATCCGCCATAACAGGTTCTAGAAATTTAAACCATCCCCATGGAAAAACCTTAAACGGCATAATTTTTTTAACTTCTCCCGCCATTTCGCGATACCAGTCTGGCATCCTACCAAGCACAGCATTAAGTTTTCTAAAGTCAATATACTTTTCGTTTTGAAACAACACTACTGGCACTCCACATAGAGCTGCTCGTGACAAAGTCACTGAAATAAGATTTGTACCACAGAATAGGTCAACACAATTTATCATACAATTATAATCCGTTGGATTAACTCTTATATAATACCTGTAGTCAATTAGCCTATCGTCTATTATTTTCCATTTTTTTCCTCCTACGTGTAGGACTGTTAACGGCACTTCAAGCGCCAACAAATAGTTCTGTATAACTCTTGGTAACCATTCAATTAACCGAACCGTTTCCAATCTACGCCCTACCTCAACGTACTCCCAAGGTGAATTGACAATCATGACTACTTTTGCATCCTTTTTAATTCCCATAGACTCACGCCAATTTGATTTCATCTTTATGTCTTTACGATACTTCTCTAATAGAGCCTCTATATCGAACAGACTGCAGTTTATTATTTTGCTAGAAGTTTCCTGATTAGGTCTATTAACTGGGCATGGACGAATCAAGAAGTCACTTTGTGTAATTAGTTCAGATTTCATCTTCATAGGAATCCCTGAAAAATCTTGTAAAAAATGAGTTGATTCCCATTCATAATCATCAAGTGTTCCCACAGGTATACCAGTAGCCTTCAATTCAGCAAGGTCTACACCGCTCCAAGTCGACGAAAAATCCATTGTAAATACATCTGCACATATAAATAAGTCGGGCATAAACTCCTTAAGCGCTTTCCTGAAGCAATTGCGATTTTCAAGTTGCGAATTGCTGTTTAATATGACTACAGAAAAACCATTAGCCACAACCTGCTTAGACATTTTTTCATGTACAACAAAACATATTTCTATATCCTTATTAGGAATACGGCGTAATAATTCCATCACAATGGTTATTTCACCATTTGAAAGCACTCCCAAAGCAATGATCATTAATTTTTTCACTCTATATTCCTCCCTTTCAGAATGTCTTGTTAATTTGAGCTAATGATGAAACTATTGATTCAATACTTGGCAGTTCCAACCACTTCTCCTTGTACTTATGAAGATTATCCAATGTCTGATCTAGATTTTCTGAAGCAGCGTTCTCAATAACTTCAGAAATCTCTTGAACATAAAACACCTCAGCGCGTCTTGTCAACTTGTAAAAAGAATTACCATTCACTATAGTTTCAAGAAACGAATACCAACCAACTGGAAACATACGAAATGGATAAACGATATTTAAGTCTTTCAAAATATCCGATTCTCTACGACCTGTTAACGAGCGTGATTCTCCTGTCCTCTTAAGGTATGAATTAGCTAATAACACTATTGGAACACCTCTGAGTGCAGCTCTAATCATTGATGTAGAAATATAGTTTGTTGATACAAATACATCTGCACTATCCACAAGTGTCTCAAACGCGGATGGTGGCATACTTTCAAAGTGCCGCATTTTTGTTACCTTCTCTGGTATTGGCTTATGCCTTGGACCAATCCAAAACACTTTGTAGTTTTGTGGCAACCCTACAATCATTTTCATAATTGCATCATCAACCGCTGAAACTAACTTTTTAACTTCATTATATGGCCGAAAACTGGATTGCCATACTGCACCTGTCATCACGATTAACTTTTCAGATGACTTTACCCCAATTGTCTCTCTAGCACTTTTAATATCAGTATAACTCCTACCTTCAATACCATCAAAAATACGATACCGAAAATAATTAGACGAACTATCTAATGCTACTTTATTAACTGGGCAAGGTTGTAGTAAGAAATCATAATTATCTATACAAAGATGTGATATTTCTTTAGCACGAAAACCATATGTATCAACTCTTTTTCCTGACTTAGAAAAATTATATAAGTCGAATGCACCAATTATACCGGTAAAAACAGATAAGTCTTCTTCCTTTAAGCCATAATGTTTTTCACAAAATGCATAATTAAGAAAATCAGATAGTATTACACAATCAGGATTAAATAATTCCTCAATATCTCTCAAGATAATACGATTCAATAAGGCACAATTCGGTATAAGAACCCTATACTCAATATTATTCGCCTTAACTCTATCAACATGTGAAGGTGGAACAAGAAATATAACCTTATGTCCTAATGTTGATACTTGAGAGGCAAAATCTATAGCAATCTGCAATTCTCCATATGCCCAAAAACTTGTTACGATAAACAGAATTTTCATCTTTACTCCTTTATATTATAATTTCTGATTTGGGAAAAGAGCCCTAATCCAATAGTAAAGAAAGTTACACATTTCATGGTTACCTAACTTGTGTGCACTCTTATTAAGACTAATAAACGGCAACCGTATCACGTTTTTAAGATGTGGAATCTTTTCCAACTTAATGTCTTCCCCTGCATCTCTTAAAATATAAATTGCGCTCTTTATATCTTTGTCAAGCACCTTCGCGTAGGCAAGCTGAACATACGGAACAATGCAATATGGTGAATGTTCAGAAAGTGTCTTTTGTATATCTATCATTCTATACTGGTCATCAATAGCATCCTTCTCAGTATAATCAATAGGAAGTAAATACATTGCCATCTCATCTGTCTCATCATCATTCATCATCAATCTTACCATAGAACGCAAGAATAATGCAGGCCAATGCTCTTTGTCAATTTCTACTGATCTAGATGACCATTCAATAGTGTCAATGAGGCATTTGTGTAGTTTTTGTCCATCTGTAACAAATGGTATGCATGCACAATTAAACAGCGCCAAAGCAAAATATGCTTCAGCATCATTTTGACGTGAAAGTTGAACACGTAATTTCTCTTCAAGTTTATCCCTTGCAGACGTTTTAACACCGATTTGTAATGTCTGAAGAAGTATGTCATCATCTCTATTAGGCATTCGCATTTTGCACCGACCTCCCTTTACTCGTCAAAGCCACAAATTCATCCCAACCACGAATAGCAATGTACTCCTTATAAACCCCCCCGCACTTCCTAAAAAAAGTGCAATCGGAACAAATCTCTCCGTGAACACGCATCGTTTCGTCCATATAAGTCTCATAGTTATCAATAATAACACCACGAAAAAGCATTTTGAATTGCTGATTATGCCAATCAATCAGGTGTTCGTGAAGACCTTCTATAACACAGAGAGGAAACCCTTCAAGAGTTAGGACAGTACCTGACTTCCTAACTAGCTCAACACCTCTTCTTACAAATGGCATTGCTTCATCATAAGTTGGAGTTACTAAATTAAAATGCCTAAAAGCAGCACCAACGGTATGCAATGCAGAGATATTAATATGATCCACATTCAACGAAATGAGTAGTTCCATTATACTTGGGAAATCCTCAAAGTTCATCCTACTTACCACCGAATTTGTACGTACTTTAGCCCCTAGTGACTTCACATTTCGTATTCCCTTAATAGCCTGTTCAAAACTTTTTGGTACTTGCGTAATCTTTTCATGTATAGCAGCATCACTTCCATGAATTGACACAACAAATAAATCGACTCCTAGCTCACATACGCGCTCGGCAAACTTTTTGGATGCTAAACGACGAGCATTCGTCTGCAAAATTACATGTGGATACTCACATTCCGCGATTTTTTCTAATATCTCAATAAAATCTTTTCTCACAGTCGGCTCGCCACCATGTAAATTTACCGCAATATACCTCTGCCCTCGATGCGCTTCAATAAATCGGTCAATCTTTTTGCGATTAGCCATTTCCCTTAACTGTGTTGGCGAATCCACTACACAAAACCAACACTTATTGTTACATCTATCTGTCAAGTGAATACTTAGCATTTTTCCATCATATACCATAATAATATTGTATCCTTTCTAATTAAAATGACGCTAGAGAAATTGAACGAGGGAATAGAGAAAGCCCTACATATTTTATACGTTCTGCTAAATCATCTCTCCCAATATTCCGGAATATAGCAATTGCATCACCAAACGGTTGAAGCAATATATTCAATGGATATACAACTTCACTGTGGGTGAGTTCTTGTAAACCCCTTTCAGCAATTTCTATAGCATAATCTATCTTACCTTCAAAAATATTTGATTTGGCTACCATGAGATATGGGCACAAAAAATATGGCTCTTTTTTAGAACTTTTCATTTGTTGCTTGATAAGCACTTCACAATCATCTTCATATACATCTTGCAGTGATTGTTCTGCTGAAGAAATCACAATAGCCTGTAAAGCTACCCCACGCATAAACCTTGCCATCCACCAATCATTCCGTTGATTAATACAATCTGAAAATGCATCAATTGCATGTGACAAATATCTATGCCTATCAGGTGCAATAGATTCCTCGTAAACAAATGCAAACGCACATGTGGCAAAGAGAAACGCCGTATCAGTATTTGTTCTATCGTTCTGCCAAGCCTGTTGCATCTTTTGATAAGCACGGTGACCATTCGACTTAATGACTAGGTTTGATAGTTGAATCGCTTCAACATCAGACTTTGATATTAAACGCATATTAAACCTCCTTTACTACATATGGATCAAATTCAGACCATCCGTTTCTATTGGCATATTCACTATAAACTCCACTGCAGACCACACGTTGCTCGCAATTTTCGCATGGAGGCCCGTACATCCGTATAGTTTGGGTTAAAAATTTATTAAAATCATCAATAATAATTTTTCGATACAATACTTTTAGACGTTGTGCTTTCCAATCCACTTGATAGTTTTCCATACCTTTAAGTACGCAATAGGGAAACCCTTCAAATGTAACTTTTATACCTAAAGACTTCGCAATACAAACAGCCTCTTCTAAGTAAGGTCTTGCTTTTGAATACGAAACAAATAAACTTTCAATGTTTCTCATTGCGCTACCACCAGTTTGCATTGCCGAAATATTGATGTGGGCAATCTCTTCCTTAGCAACTAATAAAACTATGGCAGAAATATCTTTGTAATTGTGAGCACAAATCACTACGGTAATACGAATTGGTTTCCTGAACCCTGAAATTGTACGAATCCCCCTCAACGCTTTGTCAAAAGAACCATGAACTCCTGTTAATTTATCCATAATTTCCCTTTTGCTACCATGAAAGCCTATATTATATAAATCTATTCCCGATTCATTGAGGGCTATAGCAAAAGTTTTATCAGTTCCAATACGATGAGCATTTGTCTGAAGTATAATCCTACTATATCCAAGATTTCGAGCACAACGCACAACTTTCAACAATGATGCTGAAAGTGTAGGTTCTCCACCATGAATATTAAGCGCAGTCCATTCACTCGTATTATGGGATTGAAGAAACTTAATTATATCTTTTTCTCTAACAAAATCATATGTATGCTCATGGGACGCTTCGCTACAAAACTTACATTTACTATTACAAAGGTCTGTCATGTGCACACTAATTGTTAATGGATGATACAAAATCCCTGAAGCTTTAGATACTACTTCACCCATTTATTCCATCTCCTCAAAGTCATCTGGCTCATACGCTTCAAAATCTACCAAATCTGCATCATCAGGAGTATACACAGCTGCATCTGCGGCAAAAAATTCCTCTAAATTTTCTGGACTAAGCTTATCCAAATCTTCTTCACTAAGGCTCTTTATAAGAACCGCCTGTGTATCGCTTAATTCATACTCCAACAGTGCTACTTCAGGATGTGATAGTAAAAGTGCCTTAAATTCTTCATCAGTAACAACCCGCTGAAAGATTGACCCAATGACAGTTCCAGAATCTACGCTACGTTCTTCATTACTTAACTCATTTTCACAATTACTTTCATTCGAAACACCAACTAGCTTATCATTTTTTTCCATATTCATCTATCCTTTCCGTATTTATTCACTTATCAACATCACTATTTTACCTTGCTGTAGCGCCACTCAATCAATTTTGTCTCCTGGGCAATAGGCAACTTTGAATAGACATCAACAAGTCTGTGAATTTTCTTATTTGTCTCATCAACAACTTGATTATGTGCACGACCGTTAATCTCATTATATCTATATACCTGAAAATTCGTCGCTCCCTTACCTCTTAATGAACCCTCAATAAAATATTTGTAATTCATCTTCAACAAAAATTCATAGCGATTTCTCATGCGCATTAACTTAATACCATAGTCTGCTGGTTTCATACCAATAAGTGAATCAGGGACTACAAAATAACGATTCATTGCAAAATGGTTTATCAAGTGACGATTTTTTTGAATGAATTCAATAGTGCATTCAAAATCCTCTTCATTTTCATAAGGCAAACCAACAATTACTTCTATATCTGCCCAAATACCGAGTTCCTTGCACCACTTCAACACTTGCTCTGCATGTTCAAGATCTAGTCGCTTATCGTACAACTTAAGTAACTTTTGACTACCTGTTTCGAATCCAAAAACAAACTTACGGCATCCTGAATCAAAAAGCATTTTGAGAAGGTCATAATCAAGGTTATTAAACCGCGCACAGTCAGACCAATAGAACTTCATACCACGTTGTTGTACGCCTTCACAAAACTCAATCACAAATTTCCTCGAATAATTAAACGTATTATTATAAAAATAAAAAAACTTAGAACTATATTTTTGCATCATTGTTTCAATCTCATCAAGTATAACTTTGGTAGACTTTACTACAATCTTTTTTTTATCACCACCGCTTTGCACACAAAAAGCACAACTATAGGGACAATTATAATTGAAGATATATGGAATAACCAAAGTTTCCTTTCGATCTTCCTCAGGTAACGAGGCACGATTGACCTGAGATGCTATAAGAGGGTATGGCTGTGGCCATTTCATTATTTGAATTTCGTTAATGCTTTGTGCATTATGTACTGTTGAATAATTAATGCATACCTTGTACGGATCCAAATCCAATCCAGAAAAATCAGGCATTGTAAGTGACGGTGCATCCTGCATATTTGACTTTATCTCATCCCCTTCTTTCCAAACTGCACCAGGTATCAAGTGAAATCTTTCTTCGTCCATTTCACCTTTTTCCAACATTTTAATCAAATCCAAAAACATCCGTTCTCCTGGTCCCACGCAAATAAAGAACCCCGTGCTCAACAATGCTTCCCAAAGCTCAACAAAATTATCCTTGAATTGCAAAAGGTAATGCACATTATTACCCCCAATTTCTATATGAACCTTGTATTTCTTGCTAATCCATTTTGCTAACACCATTCCACCATGCATCTCTAACCACGAAAAATCAGCTCCCAATGAAATGCCGACAAGATCGTATCCATTAAAATTAATACCCGATATAAGTCTACTAATCAAATCATCAATCTCCTGGTCACTTTTACCATTAAGGTACCCTATAATACGTTTGGAGTCGTAGATAAACCTCCACGATGTAAGAGGAAGCTCATCGGAACGTTTATTCAACGTTACGTTTAAGTCATAGATATAGGTACTAATCCCCTTTTCAGAAAGAAATCCCTTTAGAACACCTAGTGCAAGTGGGGGAATATTTGATATTTGTTGATACGCATGTTCGGAAGGTGCTAGCAATATCATTACTTGTCCAGTTCTTTTACTCATACCACCCTCTCCTTTTAAAAAACTGTTTATTTGACCTACGCATAAAATTCTTTACATAAGATATAGTTGTAATATTATTTTCAAAATATCATTAAATGCTGGGTATAATTATATTGGCGAGCCGTTAAAAGAAATAAAAATATTTATCCTGAATATCGTGAATGTTTTAGGTATGAAACTTAGTAGATTTGCTCCGATAAGAATTCTTTTGTAGTCAAAAGAAAGTCTTTAATAGCATTTATTTCTTTGGATATTCTTCTTGATTTTAAACAATTGCTTATTATATTATCATGTTAACAACTTTTAAATATTGTAAGATATATTCACCTAGCAACTATCCATTTAATACAGAGCTAAAACAAGCTGAAAATTAATCAATACAGAATATAATGTTTTTGAATTATGAAAAAACTTTGGATGGAACCTTAATAAGGTTTTAGTTTTATTTAAATTTCATCATTGAAATTTACTTTATAGTTCGTTTTTATCTTGTTTACATTTTAACATTTTCAGCTTTATTTGTCAATATAAATTATAATATATAATATATGGTGAAACTAAGACAACTTTCGTCTCTTTTATGATAAAGTGTTTTCTTCTATTGTATTTGAATTTATATCCAATTAATTAATAGCTTATCTATAGAATAGTATATTTGGATCATAGTTTTGCATTTATGATGCTTTTTTAAATATCATAAATCCTCCCCCAATATATATCTTAGGCTCTGTATATCTAATCAATATTTTAACACAATTAATATATTCCTTTAGCTTTTCTGTAATCATACTCTCCATTACATTTTGAAAACCTGAGAAATACCTGCGTATATTAGCCTTAATATCTTCTAGCCGCTCATGAGCTTCATGTAAATTTTGTAGCTCATATAATTTAGTGACTGCACAAAGTATTGGTCATTACTCAGTTTTAAAATATTCATTGTTTTTCTTGTTAATCATCTGTATCATTTATAGTAAAATTATAATTTATACTGTTTATATTATTTATGTCTGCATCTATATAATAGTAAGTTACTCCCTTATATTCTAGATGATTATGTTTATTCATTTCTATATAACTTTCCCTAGCACCTATTAATACTAGTAAGTTTGCCATATTTATTGTGTTTGTGATTTCCATATCTGATATGTCATTTATTCTATGCTTACACATGTTCTAATCTATTGTCTTTTGCTGTGACTATATATCTGATTCTCTATGGCTCTACTATAAGTGTATTATCTCTTTTTATACCTTCTGCAAGAAGTAGGGCTCTAATCATCCATCTTTATGAAGGCTAGTATTACCCCTCCCTAATTTTCAATACCTGTTATTGCTATTGCATATTATACACAAAAAACATGACCTGAGCCATGCATTTTTATTCTAACTGTGTTAATGCCTTATTTAGTTTTTCTATAGCTTTCTTTTCAATTCTCGGTACGTAACTCGATGTCAAGTTAGGGCTAAACCTTTTTATATTTGAATTTTATAAGTGAAATGACTTAATATTTTTCAGTATATTTATTAAACCAACTTGAATTTGTTCATCATTAGACCCCTTCTTTAAATTTAAAACAAAGCCTCCAACCACCACTCCACTTATATTTTTCTGGCCAGTATTGATTGGAATTAAAATCACCATTTTTTTCTACTGCAAATGACTCAAAACATTCAATTTGAAAATATCTTTCTATTAACTTCTTTATGTCATTATCTTCATAAAATGAAAAAAATCTTTTAGGCTCATAAAAATCTTCTTCCCATATCCCTTCAGAGTTCTCCCCACCATATAACCCTAAATAAAATAATCCTTTTGGTTTCAAAACCCTTTTGATATTATTTTATACTACCTCTATATTCTTTTTCGGAACAGTCTTATTTCTGAAATTACAGCTAGTGAATGTCCTTGCATAGTTAAAGAAATAGGCATAAATGATACATTTGGTGAGTCAGGCAATCCTGATGAGCTATATAAAAAATATGCCCTAACTGTACAAAATATTGTAGAGATAGCTTTGCAAATAATTGAAAGTTAATGATTCTTTTTAACATTGTATATTAAATTCTAAAAAAGAATATTATTTTACTAGATATGATTACCTCCAAAGTAGATATCCAATTAAGTTTAAATAAGCTACTTTGGAGTTTTTTATGTCGAGAAGTAATAGAGTCATTGTTTTTTACAAACCCTATTCTTTTTATTCTCGATTGTATGTTTCTAAGAAACTATCTAATATTTATTTCTCAAACAAATAAAATACTTTTATTCCTAATGTCTTACACTCTAATCTTTTACTAATAGAAGCATACTTTTATTTTGTTTCGTTATATATTTCCATCATGACCTTGGCAAATTTATCTTCCTCAACTAAATGAGGCTCGTGTGCAGATTCTTCAAACCAATAAAAATTCTTTCTAGGAGCTTTTATAGTATTGTAATATTGTTCAACTAATTCTGAAGGTGTATTATGATCATGTCTCCCAGCTATAAAGTAAATAGGTACATCAAATTCTTGATACTTTTCTCTAAAATCTGCCTTTTCACGATTAACAAATAATGTATTTATAGAAAATTTATTTCCTGCTAACAATTTAATCCCATCTATCAAAGAATATTCTGGTGAGAATAATACTCCTTTAATCATTTCATTTTGTGTTATAACATCTAATTCAAAGCCTCCATATTTCTTTAACCACTTTCTTTGAATAAATGTATCTTTTCCACTATTTTTATATGGAGGTTGTCCTATTTGTTCCAATTCTTTGATGGCTTTATCGTTATATTCTTCAATAGCTTTATTATATACATACCTATATGATAACCGTTCTCCTTCAACATCATCAATTACTTGCCCTATTCCTACGTAAGCCATAACTTTATCAGGTAACTTCTTTATTGCTTCTATTCCAAGCACAGTCCCCCATGAGTGTCCCACTATAAATATTTTATCTTTATTAAACCTATCACATAAATATTCTATTAATTCTTGTGTATCCTTTTCTAATTGTTCTTGTGTCATTTTTTCCCTACTCATATTAAGTGAATAGGATTTACCTGAACCTCTTTGATCCCAATTAACAACTACGAAATTCTTTTCTAGTTTACTTTGATATTTTCTTGCATAGCTTATAAATGGGTATCCTGGTCCACCATGGAGAAATAGCATAATAGGTTTATTTTTATCTACTCCTCTAATCATTATTGTTTGATTTATGCCACCTAATTTAATAGTTGATAACTCTGCAATACTATTCTCAATCACTTTAAAATTATTATCTCTTATCTTAGGTGTATATGTCGGAAAAAATATTATAACTACTATTAATATAAGTGCAATCATTTTTTTCTTATGTTTAAATACTTTGATATTATCACCTCGTTTAGTATCATTTTTATTGTAAGATAAATTCTTGTCAATAAGTTCAATCTCTGTTTAGGTAGTTTATATTTAATTTTTTATATTATCATTGATATTTATCTTTTGATTAATTAAATCATCAAAATCTTTTTTACTATACTTTGCAAAAGAATGATGATACTGTTGTTAGTCTTAATATTGAGTTTGATAAATTTCTTTAATTATTTATAAAAAACAGTTGGGATATGGAATACCCCTTACGGAGAAAGAGCGTTAAAGGTAAGGCACTATTTCTTTCCAAATCGCTCTGAGTACATCCTTCCCATACTCCTCATAATGTCCTGTAATAGTAACTACAGCATTGTAATCTTTTAGAATAACACAATACTGTCCATACATTCCATCAGCTCTATATGTATTAGGTAAAGTACACTTCCATACTTGATATCCATACCCTTGTTGTGATTCTGAATCTAATTTGAATGATGTATCAATACAATTAGTATACATTTCATCAACGTATTCTGAAGATAGAATTTGATTATTGTTATATCTTCCTCCATAAAGAAGCAAAATACCCAAACGTGAAAATTCCTCTGTAGTCAAAAACAACCCTCCAGAACAGGCAGTGTAACCCATTTGACAATTGTGCCATTGTGGGTTAACAATCTCCAGTTTATCAAATAAACGTGGCTTCAAATATTCTAACAAATTAACACCACTAAGTTTTTCTATTATCCGACCTAATACATAACTACATAAGTCCTCATAATAAAACCATGTTCCAGGGTCTGCTTTAACCTCTGTTGAAAAAAATAATTTTGCACGATCCATATCATTGTATTTGCTATAATTCTCTTCCATATGACCTGAAGTCATTATCAGAAGATGTCTAATTTTAATATACTCAGCGCCATTACTTGCAACATCTCTAAATTCTGGGAAAAAATTAAGTGCATAATCATCGCTAGATAAAAGCCCTTCAAATTCCGCAATACCAACAGCTACAGCAACGAAAGTCTTAGATGCAGAGTACAAGTTTTCTCTATCATTACTTCTAAATCTATGTTCAGCAATAACCCTATCATTTTGGTAGACGTGTATGCCATATACACCAAGGTTTTGCTCTAATACTGTTAATCTAAAATCCGTTAATATACCCATTACATACCTCCTGTATATCTTATCTATCACCTTCTTTTGGCTACATTACTGCCACTATACTACAATAAAATTATATTATTAATTTATACGAATTCCTCAACTTTCTAGTTTTCAATCGTAAGTTCAAAATATCAAAGTTCAATCTTTTCTTTCTTATCCATGTATATTATTCCTTAATACTTTGCTGATTTATTTATAATCCTATGCTAGTTACTATATTTTATAATTACTAAAATGGAGTAAGGTATGATCCCAACCGTCAATAATTACATCAATAATCCCTTTATCATCCTGCAATATCAGGTCATCTTTTGTCAGCATGTTTATCAATTCTTGACATGGTGCACTTGTTCCATAAACTACCTTTCTAATACTCTTGGCCCCGTTAGGATGTTGTATTTTTGATGGACGTTGGGGTATATTGTAAGCAGACATTAGAAAAGGCAACTTAATGTTTTTTGGTACAGCTAATTGCCAATCTAACTTTTCACCTTTAACATTAATTCTGCGTCCAGTCATTTTGTCGTAGGTATAGTTTTGGTCAGATATCAGTTGAGTCCAAGTTGTTAATTCTCTTTCATGTGTCTCAATAGACATATCACAAAACGCCTCTGTTGAAGTCCCATATAGATTAAATCGATTAAGCAATGCTTCTTTTCTTAAAAGCTTCAAAATCCCGCCTAATACAAATTTTGCAGAAAAAGATAAATTAAACGTAAATAATTCAATGAAAGGTCCTTCCTCAAACCATATCATGGCATTATGAGCTTTTTTTGTTTTGATCCGTAAATTACATCAAATCCAAGGTCAGTGAAACATTGAACTGCTCGGTCTAGATCATCAACTTTGTAAAGTACATGACTTAAATGCATCATAATTTTCCTCCTTTTATAATAATGAATGCAACTAGTTTATAAACTTTTTCTAGATTATTGAAATAAATCATATTTTACTAAATATCGACTTCTGGTAGTTACCTAGAATAGTATATTGTAATATAATATTTAAAATAAATGTGCTCATGATTTTGAATTTATACAAGCGAATTTAAAAAAACTTTATTTTTTAGTAATAATATAATTCATCAGCTCAGATAAGTTGCCTATTATTAAATAATACATAATCATCATTAGATTAATTTAACCCATTTAGAAATTAAAGCTATTAACATAATTATATATGATTTGTCTTGTCACTTAAATTACTTTTTCAATTATATTCATTTTTCGAACTATAAAATAATTTTATTTAGTTCCAACCATTTATTGCATCTCAATCTCTCCACAAGATATAATTATTTTGTAGTAATGAAATGGGAACAAGTTTGACTAAGAAAAAATAGGTCGTCCTACAGATAATCATAAATATCAATCTATACGAATTGGAATAGAGAAAACTAATCATTCAGAAATGATTCAAACGGGGCTGTCGGCAAAAGAATAAAAGATAACATCTTCATATAAAAAATGACCATCTAGCTAGAGAAATTATTAGCTAATGGTCATTTTTAAAAGTTTAGAATTAAATACACATAAAAATGGGTACAACTAAAACAAGTTAGCATTTAAAACGTATTTATTACATTAATTAGGCAATTTAATTATTATGTTTAAGTAAATAAGGAGTATCGCTACAACCGTTACAGCTATATACTTCATAAACTTGTTCAAAACCTTTAGTGTAGCTTCTTTGAGTTTTTTCATATAATAAACTTCTACCATTAGCACATAAAAAACTACCATCATTTGAGTTTATTCATATTAAAATATTTCCCTATATTGTTCTTGTATTTTCTAGTCTTTTGAAGTTCATGTTCTTGAAGTTTAATAAATGGCTGAATATCTTTGTTTTCTAAATATCTTAAACCAACTTCACTACAGTAACCACTATCAGCAATCAATTCTTTTAGATTAACACCAGTATTCAATAAATGTTTATCAACCAAAGGTTTAAGAGTATTATAGTCAGTACGATCATTACTAAGATAAGTATCAATAATGAAGTAGTTTTCAACAGCAAACTGAACATTATATCCAGGTTTGAGAAACATCATATACTTTGTCTTTAAAAGGATAATAGCAAAACGTGCGAAAACCCCTCCACTTCCCTCTCCTATTGTCAGAATTTTTAATCAATGACCATGTTTTGCTTCATAAGAATTGATCCAAAGATTTGCTAAATTCACAGCTCCTTTAAAACCTACAAATGGAGGTTCGTAAGGATAGATTCTCCATTTTATATCAGGGTTTGCTATTTGTAAACTAAGATCATTGTTACTCCATTTCAGTGCTTCTCCACTTGCCATAAGCCAACCATCTGTATGCTCTGAAACAACTTCAGTCCATTCTTTCTCCGTAAAATACGGTATTTCATCATTTTGCATATCAATATTATCACACCAGCATTTGCTTTTAATAAATGATAATTCTTTACATGCAAATTCTAATATTCCCTGTACAACATCAACATGCCCTCCTATTGATATACTAGCTTGTTTAGGTGAACTATGGATTATATGTTTAAAGTTTGGCTTTACTATCGATATACTTTTCAATGCATTATTTTTTTCTTTAGCTAAAAATTGCGGATTAACATTCATATTGAGAATTTGCGCTATTTCTTTCAACCATACTTCAGTTCCATCTATACCATATGGTCTACCTTCTATATACGGTGTGTTAAATCGTTTTTTTAACTCTTTTGCTGCTTGTTTTCCCTCTTGTCGAATAACTATATTAATATGGGCTTTTCCCATTTGCTTAATAGTTTCTATTGAAGTATCTGATGATAAAATACATAGTGGTTCTATACCAAGTGCGCCTCTAACAAGTCTTATTATTTCTTCTGTATCTGATTCAAATCTAAATAAATCTGCGCAAGAACCAATAATATTAAATGTAGGAGAAGGACTTCTATTACAATCAATAGTCAATGCCTTCACTAACTGTGTAAGAGCCTCTTGTACTCCATTGTGTTTTACTTTATCAAATCCGCCACTTCCAAAGTATAGGATATGAATATCAGGGTATAATTGTTTCAATTTTTTCTGGATAGACTTTATGTCTACTCCAATTAATTCTGGAACAGAAGATGGCATTAAAAATATAGCTTTAGGTTTATTATTTTTTACTATGTTTTTGACCAGTTTCTCTAATCTACTTGTATCACCCAACGAAACATCGGTTTCGTTTATATGAGTTGAGTATAAATGACATGCGTTATCAATACCTGCTCTTTTTAATGTTACACCGCTATATAACATATGCCCCATACAGCCATATTCGATTATAACTCCATCACGAATAGTAGAAAGTGTCCACAAAAGTCCCATACGCCCTGAAGGTATCGGCTTAAATCTATGAAGACCCATAATTTATAACCCCCTTGATTTATTTCTAATCTATATTATTTTGTTATATCAATTTAAATGACCGATTTAATTATTCTTTCAAGTACTCTTTTAGTTCGTTCATATC
Source organism: Clostridiaceae bacterium M8S5 (assembly GCA_029227815.1). Lineage (GTDB taxonomy): Bacteria > Bacillota > Clostridia > Tissierellales > MCWD3 > Abyssisolibacter. The sequence goes on from CP118523.1 coordinate 2,266,351, forward strand.
CAACTTGTCCATAAAAATCAAACATATTTCCTACTACGGATTTAGCTTTATCTAAGCCTGGTATATGTCCAATACACAAATCGGGCTTGAGTTCTTCAACTAATGACTTAGCGTTTCTCTCATTCACGATTCTACACACCAGAGGATCACATCCTATCTTTTTTAGTTCTTTATAATGAATATCATCTTCTGGATAATATTCTTCTAAATGTATCAATGATGGATTCATATTTATTGATTTCACTAAAAATTTTGTGAGTGGAAGCGGAAGATCTACTCTAGTTGTTATTAAGAAATTTTGGTTAGCTAATAACCTCCGTGCTTCTTCTTGTAACTTAATAGTCTCTAGTCTTATTTGTCTAAACTCATTATTTAGAGGAATACCAAACTTAGTCATAATTTCTAAAAATGCTTTGTCTATTTCATCTATAGAATATCTATGATGCAAAGATATAAATGGCACTTTAAAAATCTCTTTCATTTTAACAGCTAGTGCATGTGTATATGGAGATACTACCAAATTAATAGTAGCATCAGGTGCATTAATAAAATCTTCTATTTCTGCACCTGGTGCAAGAAAACGTAGCTTAAAGCCATGTTTCTCCAATAATGTATATAGAAAACTATTAGAGTCATTCACTTTTTCTGGTAAATCACCAAGAATATTTATGCAATTAGCCTTTGCTGGCTGTGGTTTCATAAGTCTAGCTAATGATTCCATTGTTTTCCATGCACCAGATGGATAACTTATATTCTTAAATTGTCCAAGCATAGTAAATGTAACCTTTGCACTAATTTCTGCTTGTATTTCATGAATAACTCCTTCAAAATCCTCTCCAATCAAATCTGGAATACAAGTTGCTATTAATAATATTGACTTTGCACCTGCTTTATCCATCTTTTTAAGTGCATCAATAACTCCATCTCGACATCCAAATATCACCTCACGAGAATCAAGAACATACATCCAGTGAAGTTCACCATGCTCTCCTTCGGGGTTAGGAGTGAACAATCTAGAATGATTAGCACATTCTGGCATGCCTACTAAAAGTGAGGAAAGCCCTTTAATATCTTCAACAATGGCAGAAGCCATACGCATAGGGCAATGTACCCCTGGAGATACCGCAGGTGATGCAAATGGTATGCTTGCACTATTTTTTATTTTAGATAATCGTTTTGAATTTATTGCATTAATCACTTACTTCACCTCCAGTAATATATTTGTTAATTTTCTATAATGTAATGCCATATCAGAATCAGGGAATGCTTCAACAACAGTTTTTCCTTGAGCCTCAGCTTCTTGTACAATTGGATTTCTTGGCAGATGATATTTTACCTTTGTCCCTATCTCAATTGCTGCTTTATTAACTATATCAGCTTCATCTTTAATATTTTTACTGTTTAAAATAAGCCCTCCTAATGATGCATAACCTCGTTTCCCAAAACTTTTAACGGCATGTGATATATTTGATGCAGCGTATAAAGACATCATTTCTCCTGATGTTACTATGAAAACATTATCAGCATAACCACTTCGGATTGGCATTGCGAATCCTCCACATACAACATCTCCTAAAACATCATAAATAATAACATCAGGTTTAATTTTCTCAAATACATTTAATTCTTCCATTTTTTCAAATGCAGTAATTATTCCTCTGCCTGCGCAACCAACACCAGGTACGGGACCTCCTGCTTCTATACAATACACTCCTGTACTACTTTTTATTAGTACATCTTCTAAACTTATATCTCCTTTTTCTCTAAGCATATCTAAAACTGTTGGAATATTTTCCCCTCCATTTAAGTTTCTTGTTGAATCTGCTTTAGGATCACACCCCACCTGCATAACAACTAATCCCATTGAAGCTATAGAGGCAGATAAATTTGATACAGTAGTAGATTTGCCAATACCACCTTTCCCATATATAGCAATTTTTTTCATGGTATTTTATTCTCCTTTCTGTTTATGTGAAATTCCTACGTAGCTAAAGTGTATGATACACATGTTGGACGTCCGCTAATTTTATCTTGGATAATTTGTGCATTTATTTGAAAAGTATCTCTTAATACTTCCTTTTTCATTACATCTTCTGGAGTCCCTCGACAAATTATTTTTCCATCACGTATAGCTATCATATAATCAGCATGACGTGCAGCAAGGTTAATATCATGTAGAACCATTGCTATCGTATAGCCTTTTTCTTTGTTAAGTCGATATAAAAGCTCTAATATTTCTAATTGATATGACATATCTAAATAAGTAGTAGGCTCATCTAATAATATGATATCTGTCTTTTGTGCAATAGCCATTGATATCCATGCTCTTTGTCTCTGTCCACCCGAAAGTGTATCTACTTCTTTTGTTTCTAACTCCGTTAACCGTGTTACATCTAATGCCCAAGAAACAGCTTCATTATCTTCTTTGCTCATTTTTCCAAATCCTCTTTTATGTGGAAAACGCCCAAAGCTTACAAGTTCTCTTACAGTAAGGCCACTAGGTGCATTTGGAGATTGAGGTAATATTGCCATTTTACGAGCTATCTCTGATGTAGAGAGTTTTTTGATATCAATTCCATCTAAATAAACTACTCCATTTTTAGGCTTTAAAATTCTCCCTAACGCTTTCAATACTGTTGATTTGCCACAACCATTCGGACCTATAATTACAGTTATTTTACCCTTAGGTATTTTCATATCTATTTTGTCAATTATAGTTGTATTAATATATCCTAAGGATAAATTTTGAGTCTTAATACTGTTCATTTTTTTCTCCTTTCTAGTCATTTTTAGCTAATAAATATATAAAGTAAGGTGCTCCTATAATTGCAGTCATAATACCTGTAGGTATTTCCGAAGGCTGTATTACAAACCTCCCAATTGTATCAGATAATAAAACTAATAGTCCCCCAACTAATGCACTAGTAGGTAATAGAATACGATGAATGGGTCCTACTATTTTTCTTGCTAAATGTGGTGCTACTAAACCTATAAATCCTATATTGCCAGCTACTGACACACAGCAAGCTGCAAGAGCCACAGAACCAATGAGTAATAACCTACGCTCTTTTTCCACCTCTGCTCCTAAACTAAAAGCTATATCGTCTCCTAGATTTAAAATATCTAAAGACCGTGCTTTAACAAATATGAAAGGGATAATTAAACAAAACCAAGGCAAAATTAATTTTACAGATTGCCAATTAGCTCCCCATATCTGACCCGCTTGAAAAGATGCTACAAAATCAAACTGATTTTCATCTAATTTAATAACTAATATAGTTGTTAATGCAGAAATTCCTGCATTAACTGCAATACCCATAAGTATTAACCTTATATGCGATACCCCTTTTTCTTTTTTATAAGATAAAATGTAGACTAGAAAAGCAGCTATGATTGCTCCTAAAAAAGATAATAGTGGTAAAATAAATATAGATAAAGAACTTTCCATATCAAAAATAATCACATATAGTATAACCATCAGTCCTGATCCAGAACTTATTCCTATTAATCCTGGATCAGCTAGGGGATTTCTTGTTATTCCTTGTATAATACATCCAGATAATGCAAGCCCAACTCCAGTTAAAATAGAAATTATTATTCTAGGTATTCTAAACTGAAACAATATCAAATTTTGCTTGAAGCTTCCATTTCCTATTATCGTATTAAGCGCTTCCATTGGTGAGAGTTTTGAATAACCAATATTTAAACTTATTACAAAAACCATTATCAAACTTAAAAAAAAGCCAATAATATAAAGTTTGGTTTTAAAATTCTTACTCATTATATGTCCCCCTTTGTTTCTTGGCTAGATAGACAAAGAAAGGTACTCCAATAATTGCAATTAAGGTGCCTATCGGTGTCTCGGATGGTGGATTGATATTACGTGCAACTAAATCTGCTAAAACCATCAACAAACTTCCCATCACTGCTGATACTGGAATTATCAATCGGTAATCTATGCCTATTAGTGATCTAACAATATGAGGTATGATTAGACCTATGAATCCTACCGCTCCAACAACTGAAACCGATATTCCTGCTAATACGATTACAATTAGAAAGCATATTATTTTAATGATTGTCAGATTAACGCCCAATCCTTTCGCAACACTTTCACCTAGATTCATTATCGAAATGTAAGGCGATATAATTATAGATGCTATTAGAGCAATAAGAATTAATGGCGTCATAATAGTTATCTGAGTCCAATTTGATGCACATACTCCTCCTACAGTCCAAAACATAATGTCCTGAGCTACATTAAAAACCAAAGCAATTCCTTGACTAAGTGCAGTTAATAATGCACTAACTGCCGCGCCAGCTAAAACCAGCCTCATAGAAGATGTCTTAGTGTATTTTATTGAAGAGATTGAGTATACCATAATTGCTCCTATACCTGCACCTGCAAAACAAAACATAATCGTCTGTATATATAGCATCTTTGGAAAAAAAGCAAAACATATAGATAAAGCAAATCCTGCACCTGCATTGAGTCCCAAAATCCCTGAATCAGCTAGAGGATTACAAGTGATACCTTGCATAATAGCTCCTGCTACTGCAAGTGATGAACCCACAAGTGCACTTGCTATTACACGAGGTAATCGCAAATCGACTATTATCAAATGCTGTTTATTTAATGGATCAAACCTAACAAAAGCTTCCCAAAGTGTACTTAAGGAAATATTAGAAATCCCAGTGCATATCGATATAATAATTAAAGCGATTAATAATATAGTGCCTATTATGATTAAAAATTTGCACCTCTTTGCGCTAGTAATCTTCAATTTCACTTATAATCCCTCCCGTTTTAGCATAAAGAAAGTGTCAAATGCAAAGTAAAGCACCTGACACCTACAGTAACATTAACAATGTAAAATATTTTATTTACCACCATATATTTTCGTTAGTTTTTCAGCTGTAAGTTTTAATGCTAGAGGCCCGAAGGTATTCATATTCTCGTCAAAATAATAAATCCTATTATTTTTAACAGCATCTAGCGATTTCCATACCTTTGATTCTTCTAAGCTTTCTACAAAAGTTTTTGCGTGTTTTAAATTATGCTGAAATACAATATAGTACGGGTTCATTTCTGCTACCGCTTCTATTGACACTGGATTATATCCAAATGGATATCCTTTAGGATTTTTAATCCCAAATTTCTCATAGTATTCTTCGTTAGCACGAGTAAGAAATTCTTTACCATTAGTTCTAAATAGAGCAAAAGTTCTATCATTATACTTTTTCAATTCACTTTTTGCTTGTTTGATTTTATCTTCTATTTCCTTAATAACATTATCTACTTCTGTTTCTTTTCCAACTATTTCTGCACATCTAGAAAGTTGATTTTGCCATGTCTCCGTATGGTCTAATAATATAACAGGTGCTATTTTTACAAGTTGCTCATATGTTTTATCTAATCCTTTTTGTGATTTAAAAGTTACTATAACGTCCGGTTTAGATTCCAGTATAGCTTCAAGATTTATTTCTCTAGCACTTCCTAAATTCATAATATCTGAATCTTTTAAGTAAGGTCTAAACATCTCCGATTCTTCAAGAGATTCCATATAACCCATAGAATTTCCTAGTGCTGAAGCCGTAACTGGAACTCCGAGTGCAAAAAAATGTTCCATAAAATAAGTATGCAATAATGTTATTCTTTTCGGCTTTTTATTCAATATAACTTTATGATTAGCTGAATCTTCGATTGTTCTAGGCCAACCTTTAGTTTCTTTGTTCTCTTTACTCTCTTCAACATCTATTTTTTCTACAGACTTATCCGTCTGCGTTTCACTTGAGTTAGCACACCCAACAACAAAAACCCCTAACAAATTAATAATTAAAATAAATATTATTATTTTCTTCATATTCCCTCCTGTTTTTAGCATTAGTTGATAATTTATCTTAAAAAAGTTATTGTCCTCACTAAGGATCGATTAAATACATTATAATAACATCTTTAATGACAAACCACTTCCCTTATTACGATTTTATTCTATCATAGCATTATTATATTATGAATAGCATTATCCTGATTTTGATATGGACTATTTATGAATATGTATTTCTAATTTTGCTAGGTGATAGCCCAAATCTTTTTTTAAATAATCTACTAAAATATAACGGGTCATTATATCCTATTGCATCTGCAATATTATTAATTGGTAAATCAGTAGTATATAACAGTTCCTTAGCACGATTTAATCTATATGCTATTATATAATCACCTGGGCCTATACCAGCATGCTTCATAAAAATATAATATAATCTATTTGTATTCATTTCAAACATTTCAGCCAGTTCACCTACAGATAGCTGATTATCATAATTTTCATGAATATAATAGCTAATTTTAGAAAATGTACTTTTATCACCACCTAACATCTGACTGCGTGCACCAACAAACATCTCTTCTAGTGAACATCTAAAAAGAGTTTCTACTTGAAAAGCTGACATGGGACCTAACTCATAGTATGTTTTCCAAAGACGATGTAATAATCCTTTTAGCCTAGGACTTTGTCCAACAGTTATTTCAAAATCAGCATTAGGCAAGTATATTCCTTTTGTTTTTTGATTTATATCATACATTACAGATATATATGTCAAGTCATTGTTCCCAAGTACTTTTTTCCCTAAATCCATATTAGCTCCACCGTGAATAACCTTCAGAGAATTTGTTATATAAGGAGTTCCGTTAAAAGTAAACTGTGCTTTACCACCTAAAGGAAAAAGCAGCCCAGGATATGGTGCTGATTTCTGTAATCCTTCTTTTTTGGGAGGAACTTTATAATAATAAACTCCTTTTACTTTAAACGATGCATTTGTAAAGCTCTCTATAATTTCATTGATATCATAATTCATTTTTAAAACCCCTTTCTATGTTTTATTAGATTGCATTAGGATATGCAGTAAAATATTCAATATTTATAAATAGAAGTATTCTTATTTTAATAATGATAATTATTTTCATATTCGATACAACTAGTATAACATATCATCATTTAAAATTGCCTAAATGAAAACCAGAAATTTATGGCAACCTGTAAATACGCGATTTATTTTTGCCAAAAATCTTATGTTTAGATTATTGTGTATAATTCTCATATAGTGTTGTATTTTCACATCAATTTATTTACAGTTTTAAAGTGTCTGATAAGCAAAAGCTTTTGTATATACAAAAAAATTTACCGATAAATATAACCGTATATAAATAAAAAAATCTGCATCCACAATCCAATAAAAGCTCCACTGCTCCACTATCATAAAACCATTTTTTGATAGATATCTTGTTTTATTAATTTTAATAATTAACATAATTTATCTGAATCTTGCATTTCTATTTTATCCAAACAAAAAAACATGACCTAAGCCATGCATACTTGTTAACACCTTATTCAGTTTTATTTTCAATTTCTTACATGAAGTCATTTATCTATAAACTAATTTTATAGTATTACTTCTTATTCTTATATTACCCTTTTCAGTTAGATAATTAATGTATTAGATTAATTAACTGTATATAATATATTTTCATCAAGAATATGCAATTTGTTAATTATAGTTAATAAAAATTAAAAGCCACCAATTTGATATTATCTCTAGAAGTATGGTGATAAAGATTTAGGGAGCTTTTAATTTATTTTCGTATTTAATCTTATTGGTTCATCTCTTTTATTCACGCTTTTAATTTGCTCTATTTTCAATCTCTCACCATCACTTTATCTTCTTTCTCATTCTAAAAACTCTATGTTTCTTACCAGCTATTTCTCCTTCACAAACTAAAAATGTTTCAAAATCTAATTTTTTATATAACTTTATTGCTCTTTTATTAAAGGCAACAACTCCACATCTAATAAATTCACCTTTGTAATCATACTCTTTTACTGAGAAATCAATACATTCTGAGATAAATTCTTTTCCAAGACCTTTTCCGCATAATTCTGGCTTTAGACCCCATCCCATCCACATTTCATAGATATTCTGAGGATTACTTTTAACAACATGATGTTCAACATAACCATCATCTTCAGAATCTTCATCTTCTTCTTCAAAAAATTCTATTGTGACTTCACCAATAAGATTATCTTCTTCATTCAGAACTGCGAATCTTCCTAGTCCCCATGTTTCTTTATCTAACAAACATTCCTCTTCATTTATATAATCATATATATGATATTCTCCATCATATTTCCAATTATCAATCATTTCTCTTGCGTATTCCAAGTTCATTGGATCAAATTTAAATTTCATAATAACCTCCCCCTTATCATTAAATTTTTAATACTAGTTAAGGTTTATAATTCCAACCTCAACCATAGAGCAGGACGAACTCCGCCGCAGTTATCTTCCGTTAAAGGGTGAATCGTTTTGCTATTGTAGCGAAAAGTACCATTTCCCTGAATACCTACATTGCCGTCGCCGTGGATATATACGGCTCTTCTATTGTCACGCCCTGGTGACCTAAGCCACCACCACCATACATACCCATCGAATGTCGATCTTCGCTTGATGTTGTTTTTGTCCTTACATTGAAACCAATATCGTTGTTTGGCACTGCGGTTTTCAAGGTTCTTACTGCTGTCACCGAAATATTTGCACACTGCTTCTTCAATACTTAGAAGAAATATGTAATCTCGAGTATTTTCTCCTCCTCTTGAACCATACCACTGATTGTCGTGATTTTTGTTTAATACGGGGATGATTCTTGACTTTTCGGCAACGGTAAATCTATCATAAAACTCACCGTTAAGATATTTTCTTAGCGAGCAGTCAGCCCATGTCACATCACCAGTACAATTATTATAGGGGTGTTGTTCGATTATATGTTCTGTTATAATCAAAGCCGTATTGCCTTGTATATCAAGAATGCGCCAATTATAATCCCCAAATTGCAGTATTGATCCAATATTAAAGTCTGTCATTCTCATTCTCCTCATATAATATAAATTTTCTGTAGTTCTGTTTCAATGCTCCTCTAAGAACAACTGCTCATTATCTTAGCTATAAATTCAAATTTTTCATCTCATTCTTCAATCTTACCATAGTCTATATATATAAACAATTTGCATTAAAGAACCTAATTGATATGGAGATACCCTTTTATTCTGAATCTCATACATACAGTGGTTTTGTTTCTCTTAACTGTTAAACACATCCTTAATTATCGGAAATAGTAGCTGTATTTCAAAACCTTTTCCATAATCAGATTTAACTTCAATATCAATCTTCAATTCATCGCATAGTTTCTTCACAAGAAACAGTCCAATTCCACTAGACTTGTTTCGATTTGAATTATCTCCTGTAAATCCTTTGTCAAAAATAAAAGGAATATCAGAATTCAACACTCCAATCCCATTATCAGAAATTTTAAAATAATACCTATTTTTTACGTTATTGAAACCAGTTTTTATCCAAATAAAGCTCTTGATTTCTTCATTGGAGTATTTTACTGCATTAACTAACAACTGCGTAAAAATGAACTGAAGTGTCTTTTTGTCTGATACAATGGGTACATCTTTCATTTGAGAAATAACTTCAACTTCTTTTTCAGCGAGTAGTGCCTGGAGCTCCAACAGTGCATCTTCACAACAAAGATTCAACGAGACTCTCTCAAGATGATAGTCAATATGTGATGCCTGTAATCTCGCATAAAATAATATCTGGTCAACATTATCACTGATACTAATTCTAGCATGCTCAAGTCTTTGATATACTAACTTCGACATTTCTTCTTTACGATTTGCTAAAACAAAGGTTGCCAATGAAATAGGTGTCTTTATCTCATGAACCCAACTTTCAATAAACTCTTCATAGTTGATAGATTGAAGTCTAGCATCATCTAACTGATCCTTTTCTATTCGCAATTTATTGGCTAAATAATTCACTTCTTTTTTATGTAAATCACCCATACATTCTATTAATCTATGCTCATTCTCCAGAGAGGGTTTTAAAAGAAAATCATAGAATACTTCGTTTTGCTTTGGTTGCTTTTTCCATACAAGTAACATACCAAACACAATGCAAAATACAGAAAATATAATCATAATACCAACTAAAATCTCAAATGTTTCTGGATACGCTAACCAAGCTAAAAAAATAAAAAAAACGTTACTTATACTAAGAAGTAATATCCAATGACGTGAATCCTTTAAAATATTAAACCAGTCTCTTGGCTTCATTTGCAATCACCTCCTATTAATTGATAACCAATTCCTCTTACTGTCTTGATTCTATCAGACAATCCAACCTCATCAAGTGTCTTACGTAATCTGGTCATATTTACTTGTAATATATTCTCATCAACATAGCTTCTACCTCCCCATAATAGGGTAAAAAGTTCCTCCTTTTTTACTACAGAAGGAGCAGCTTTCACCAAAGCTTTAATGATAGTACTTTCATTATCAGACAATGAAATAGAGTTCTTCCCAACATATAATACGTTTGTATTCTCATCTAGCTGAAAATCACCAGCATCTAACAAAAAATGCATATTTGCATAAAGATGAATCAATTTTTGAATTCTAGCAATTAGACGTTTAGGATGACACGGTTTTGTTAAGTAATCATCTGCACCTAAGTCTAATGCATGTAACTCATCACGAAGTTGCATACGTGAAGTTAACACCAAAATAGGTCCTATTCCTCTAGCCCTAAGTATCCTACAAATATCGAATCCAGAAAGCTTGGGCAAATTTAAATCTAATACAATTAACGAAGGATCAGCTAGGGCAATATCTTCCAACACATTGTCAAAAGAGGTGATACACTCTACTGAGTATCCCTCTTTTTCTAATATATTCTGTAACTCTCCACATAGAAAAATGTCATCCTCAACAAGAACTATCTTTTCCATACTTTTACCCCCTATTGAAACTCCTTTAATCTCTTGATTTCTTCATTACTCTTCCTTTGAATCATCCAGATATAGCAAAGTTCAAAACCAATAAATACAATGAGTGTAAATCCTACCAATATAATAATGGCATAAATATTTGATGCCTTTGGAATAACAGAAAAAGTTCTTAACATCGACCAAATACCGAAAATTGAACTAATTATTGCTACTGTAATAACCAAACCAAAATACCACCATATTTGCATGCTTGCTGACTTACACAACGATTTAATACTTGCCCCTAACATAAACAAGGTAGAATATCTATGTCTTGTACATCTTTGTTGCATAAGAAATTTCAATCCTAACAGTGTATTTGCAATAATAAGGAATAACACACCTAAATAAAGTGAGGTATAACTTCCTGCAACTATATAAAACAACTGCCTTCCCATACTTGCAAGATAGCTTTCATAGTTTAAGCCCGATGTATTAAGTAACTCATCTACTTGATACATAGCCTGCATTAAACCTTCTTCACGAACAAAATCAGTATCTAAAACCATATTCCACCGTTTTTCCAAATTTCCAATTAACCTATTGTATAAATCATCTGGAACTATCAAAGCATAAGAAATTGTAATAGCTCGATCTGCAACAAGATTGTTTGTATATAGTGTAGATTTCAATAAATATTGTTTGTCATCAATATCTATTGAAGGATTAGTTTCCAATGCTTTATTTAGTATATCATGAGAAGATGAAAAAATACCATTGGAATACATAGCAACTTCATTTTCTCTTAGTACTATAGTAGATTTATTAGTAGATTCAAGCAATTTATTATAACTTGTAAGTGAAATAAAATATGGTCTATCATGATAAGATAAATCCTTTAATAGAGTTTCTGTTTTTGATTTTTTTTCCTTCAAAACCGCTTCTTCTAATCCTGTCCAAGAAAAAGCGTGTGTCCTTATATGTCCAATTTTCATCGGATAATAATCCTTCACATAGGGTTTCAACTCATCAGACATTAGCACTGAAACAATTTCTTCTTTTGATCCTTCAAAAGTGAAATCTACAGTTCTCTCTACTACACCTTGATTTAAAGTTGTAGAAATACCAAAGGCAAAACAAACCACTGTCGACAAAATTAAAAGTGAAGATATAGCAAGAGAACTGAAATGATGTAAAACATTCTCCTGAAGTTGCCTCCCTGTAAATGTAAATAATCCAGTAGATAAACTACTTTTACGTCTTATTCTTGCTCCTATCAAGCTTCCCAATCCTCGAAACAGCATAAAAGTTCCACTGATTCCAGTTAACAATATTAGTACAAATATCAAAACATCAAGAGTAGGCAAATATAAAACTGCTAGTCCGTAAGCTACACATAATAAAATTATTCCAACCAGTAAACTAATCCAACCCCATACAGGCGAAAGAATTCTTTGCAATTTTTCCTTTTGCTCATCCAGCAAATCCACTGGTTCCTTCTTGCTCATTCTTAAACTAAGAATAAAAACAGCTAATAGCTGAACCATAATGAAACCAAATACCGTTAATCCTAGACCACTCCAAGAAATTCGAAACTGATGCCCAATGATACCCATTCCTACAAGTTTAGCAGTTACTAAACTAATGATTTCTGTCAAAAATAAAGAAGTTGGTATTCCTATGAATAAAGCTACTAAACAATTCCACAATGTCTCACCCATAATCATTGCAAACAACCTGCTTTGTTTCATCCCCATCATTAAATAAATTCCAAACTCATGGCAACGCCGTTGTAATTGGTACCTGTTAGCAAAATAAACCAAGAAAAATACGAAGAATAGAGAGGCTACATAAAGCACAGGAATCATTAACATAAGCTTAGCTACTGCATCACTCTCAACACTCTTTAGATACACCATAACCTCCTGTTCGCCAAGAGAAAGAATTACATAAAAAGCAACAATAGAAATAACAAGTGAGGCAAAATAAATCCCATTTTCTTTTCGAATTTTACTACTATTTCGTTTGATTAAATTAAAGAACATTTGCACTGCCCCCTCCCAACTGTGCCATAACAGTTAAGATTCGTTCATAAAATGAATTTTTAGTTTCTCCAGGCACTTTCTTTCGAAGTTCATGAAAAATTACACCATCTTGTATAAATAAAATTCTTGAGCAGAAACTTGCTGCATTGGCATCATGAGTAACCATCAAAATTGTAGTCCCATCTGTCTGATTAATGGAAGATAATTCCCTCATCAAGGTTTTTGCATTTTTAGTATCCAAAGCACCTGTTGGTTCATCCGCTAGTACAATGCTTGGATTAGAAATTAGTGATCTTGCTGCTGCAACTCTCTGCTTCTGACCTCCTGACATTTGAGAAGGAAATTTGTTTAATACCTCCTCAATATCAAACTGCTTTGCTAATTTTTGAAGTTGTTCCTCTTCCTTTTTGGGATTCTCTCCATGTATACACAATGGCAAAACGATATTTTCTCTAGCAGTTAAATTATCTAATAACTCAAATTCTTGAAACAGATATCCAATCTTACTCCCTCTATATTTAGCTAGCTGTGTTCCTCTAAATGAAGAAATATTCTGTTCCTCTAATAAAACTTGTCCACTTGTTGGCTTAAGCATTGTTGCAATGCAATTAAGCAATGTCGTTTTGCCTGACCCACTTGCACCCATTATTCCAAGAAACTCTCCTGAAAAAACATCAAAAGTTATTCCCCTTAATGCAAGAGTTTCACTTTGTCCTTTACCATATACTTTATGTACTTCTTGAACACTGAGTAATTTATCTGAAATTTTCATACATATCCTCCCTATACATTTCTTATTAATACTATATAATAAAATTCAATTAATTAACACTTACAGTTGTTGTAAGGTTTGTGGCGAGAGGATTATGCGCTTCATATCTTTTAATTAAGCTAGACGTTGAATGCCCATAGAACGTTCCTATTTTATTATCAATAATTCATGACACTTATATTACTATATTTTCCAATCTACTAGACCCATCCAATACGAGGTCTTTTTAAACGTTACATTTGGCTTAATAAAAACTATATCCTCTTTGTACCCTTTAGTCAGATATTCAGTTTCGGGTATTGAAGAATAATAATCAATAAAAGGATATAATATAGAAGATGTTGAAGCATTTAGTCTTTACTGCACTCTTAATACCAGTTTACTATGATTTCATATATGCTAATACATATGTAATTCCTATACAAATATTCATTGTAAAGTGAGCAATAATACAAGGAAATACACTTTTTGTTCTAATCAATGTCACTCCTAAAACAACCCCCGCTACAAAGGCCGTTACAAGCCCAGAAACACCATTATATATATGAAGTAGAGAAAAGCACAGAGCACATACTATAATTGTGACTTTCCAATTAATTATTTTGTTTAATTCAGACACTCCAAAACCTCTAAAAATAAGTTCTTCTATTATTGGCGCTACTGTTATGCTCCCAATAAAATAAATCATCCCATTAGCATTACTACTCTTTTGTAATTCTACTAATCCCAAAATATTGGGTAAAAAATTAAGAGCACCAAAACATACTAAGCCTACAATTAATCCTATTAAACATTTACTCACAGATAACTCCTTTAGCGATACACCAATCTGATTCCATGAGATAGTATTTTTTTTCATATACATCCACATCAAAATAAAAACTAAAAAATGATTAAATATTAGTATGTAAGCTATACCATTCAATATACTTTGATTAATCATAGCTAAATCACCTTTGTAAATAATCCACATAACTAACCCGTATAGAAAAGGACTCAAAAAAGTTAGAATCATTGGTGACAGAAGGATTAAAAATATTCCAATCAATTTCTTTTTACTAATCATGCAACTTTCACCTCCAAACAATACATTATATTTTTGCTTTGTTGATTTTCTTATTACCCTTAAACACATACCCTAAATGATGATTCAATATCTCTAGCTACTCTATTCTCAACGTATTATTGAATAAATATGTATTACTATTAATCCAACCACACCTACAAATATTGTATACCTATAAATACCCATTATCAATAAGAGATGCTGTCGAAAATTGTCACTTTAACTTATTTTACATACTTTAATTTTCACTACACTATACACCCTAACACCATAAAAATAGCCCAAAGTTCAACTGAACCTTATGGCCATTTTCCCACTATCATATAATTATATTTTATTTCCCTTTAAAATAAAATTTTAAAGAGACTCATATAGAGCCTCTTTAATAAATTAATTAATATTAATAGTGTATTCCTTTGGCAGATTAATCTGGAGCACCGTTACCCTTCATAACTATTTAATTCTAGTCTGATCATTACTTTCAAAAATAGGAACTATAAACAATCCGTTAACTACAGACTTTCCATTTAGCACTGACTACAGTCTCACCGGTATCATTGAAGTCCTCATCTCCATTTAATCAATAAATGGCTACCAATACTAATTATTTGAATTACTTTTGGATCATGGAGTAAAATTGACATTATAGCTACTACTTTTAGTTATTATGTAATCTCCATAACTACGGTTAAAGCCTGATGTATTATTCATATCTGCTACTTTTTTGAATCCATTCATAACTGTATTGCTACTTATAGAAGGATAACCACTTGGTACACTTCCTCTAAATGCAGTATTAATAGCTGCTGCATAATCTGCTGTGGTATTAGGGCTTGATAAAGTCTTTATATTATCATATAACCACATGAATCCTCCCTGTATGGACCCATTATTCCATCCTTGTAGCTTTGCTTTGACTTGTGCAGCAGAATCTCCACTACTACCATGTATACACCATAGGCCAGGTATTACATCCATTCCCATATAATTTGCCCATGTGTCTGGATTATTACCTGCTCCACCTGCGTAACACTGTAAATAAACTCTGTCACATATGTTTCCTAAACCATCTTTAACTGCCTTCCAATATGGTTTATTGGTGTATGGACATAATGTTACCTTCATCCCCATATCATTGCACATTTTACCAAATTTTACTGACGATGCTACATCATACGTTTTTTCGTCGTCATAGTTAACAGCATCAGATCCAGTTGCATTCTTTAGAGCTAAAAAGTTTTTGTATAAAACTGTATCAGAACCAGTTCCATATTTATTAATTAAATTCTTAATACTATTAAATGCATCACTTCCCCATGCTCCAACACTAATTTCTATCCTGTTAACAGATGTAGTTCCTTGTTTTAATGATGCCCAATCAGTTATCCACGATGCTTCACCAACAAACTTACCATCTTTACAAACTAGTGTATCGTTTAAATAAAGATCCCCATCATCCCGTACATGCACTGCCCATATCATAACCGTATTGAATCCTGATGCCTTGATATCATTCATTACTTTTTGACCTCCATTAACAAAAGGTCCTCCTCCGTAGATAGCTGAAATAGGGTCAGTTGTAGCGTTACCTTCAGTATTGACAATAAACATCGGACTCAATACTAGACATAAAATGATAAAAATTGAAACTTTTCTCTTCATATGATTCCTCCCTAAAAAATATTAATGTTCCGTTACCTTTATTATTTTATGCCTCAAAATTCATAATATGTTATTTATATCAACTGCACAAAAAAACTCTTTAGCTTATTAAGTAATATAGTTTCTCACTCCCAATATACAAAATTGTCTTTATATCTTCTTGATATAATATTTATCCATAGCTCATTAGGATATAACTTAGGAAACCATAATATCAGTATGTTTTGATATTGACATACATTATTCACCACTCTCTATGCTATTAATGCAATACTTACAATCAAAAGGGACGATTCTTATAATTGGTAATATTTAGTCTGTTCATTCAATAAAATAATTACATCAATTTTCCATAATATTTACTTTATCCAAACAAAAAACATGACCAAAGCCATGCATCTTTATGATCTATTAAAACAATTCTTATTCTTGTGTTTAATATCAACTTTCCTTCATAAAATATATACCTAAATTTTCTCTTTACTTTCGTGGTTTATTTTATAAAAAAATCTTTTATATATTTTTTTACGCTCTTGATATTTAACTATCTCCATTAATTTAATATCCCAACATTTATTGTAAGATTGTATCCTCCTATTTTAAGTTAATAAATAGTTCTTTATAAAATACAATACTATTATATGGGCTGGATAAAATATATAAAATAAATATTTCAATCCTTTACCTTTTTTGTGGTTATATCGATTAATAAAAATCAATGAAAAAATCATCATCCATTGTGAATATCCATATAGCAATCCTGTGTCACTTATAAACAAAGGATTTATTCCAGAAACCACCCTGCATATAGAAGTAAAAGTGGCACATACTACGGCATTTAATCTATTGAACTTATATGCAATTACTTTTAAAATATATGTATTATATCCAACTAATAATATACACGTCAATATAATGTAAGCAATATTAAACTTCTTTTTAGCATCTTTAAAAATATACATCATAACTCCAATTATAATAAAAAATACTCCTCCCTCTAAATCAAATATATTTAGAAGTACTGTAGATATAAAAACAAATGATTTAGTTTTTATATCTGCTGTAAATATCAATACTACAATAAATATAGATGTCACTACTTGTAATAATATAAATGCCTTAAGATACTTTTTAGCATCTTTTTCTTTGTTTTCTATTTTTTCTATTATAAATAGTATCATAGTAATAATCACTAATGATTTTATAAAATTAAAATCAGGACTTATAAAATAATTTATAATCGCCATAATCACATTAAGTACATAAAGTCTAAAAATATATCTATATCTATTTTTAGTCTTAGTGAAACCAATGATACAACAATAGATAAAAAGAGGTGCCGATATTCTTCCAATCCAATGAAATAAATATGGGCTACCATGAAAAAAAATCCATGTGTGATCTAAAAACATTGCTATAAGTGCTATAAGTTTTAATGTCGTAATACTCATTTCATTTTGTCCTCCTAAATATATATAGTGTAGCACGCACACCCTACACACCTGATTTTGCTATATTTATACACAGACTACATGTAATTAATATAGTAAATATTTAAATTAAATTCTTATAGTTTAGTAATCATTTTAAGAATGCTATGCATACTACTTTTCCTTTTTTTGCTAGCCATCCAATGGCTACTGACTACAAATAATTAAAGTTATACCTTACCATGATGCCTGCCCACCAAATCAAATAATTTGTCGACTATTATTAAGTTTCTATGTAGTTAATTTACAATATAAGGATGAAAACTAAAAGGTATGCATATAATTGTTAGGCCTCATCCTCTATAAAAGAAAGTATATCTTTATCTATTTCATAGACACCCCAATATGGCTGTTCTATATACCATTTTGAGTTTTCTTGATAAATAAATGAGGTGTAAATCCTACTACTATCTTCTTCAATAAAATTTACTATATAATATTCTTTAACAGTAGGTACATCGTGCACAGATAAGATTCTTGTTGCTTTAGCATTAAGAAAACACTCTGCAATTACTTTGATTGTTTCATTATCAGTATATTTTATATGTAAATCATTTTTTGATATTTCTATTACAGTTATTTTTTCAATATCAGGAAATTGTATAGATTCAGCCTTTGGAAAAAAATCGTTATATAATTTTATTGCACCTATAGCTATTACAAGAACCAAAACAACTATAGAAAAACCAAGCCATCTTAATGTTGTTTTTTTCATTGTTTCCCTCCAAGTATAATAAAAATTTCTTTACATCTTAACATTTTACAATTGAGTATTTTACATTTTTTCATACATCTTACCCTTAGTATCTCTTATTGCTCCTTTTCTTCTTCAAGCTCCTTAATCATTTTATCTTATCCATTATAATAAATTTTTTTATTTATTTAGCCTTTGATTCATTTCCTTTCTCACTTATTTTTGTCGTAAATCTTCTATCCTGTTCTTAATTCTTATATAAGAATGTACTCTACACTCCACTTTCCTAAAAATGCTATTAAAATTAACTTTTTTACATTAAGAGAAAGATTTCGCTTTATCAACCTTTTCTAATATCATTTTTATTTTCTCCTGTGCATGTTTCTTTAATCCTTTAGTATTATCAACCATTATACTAACTCCGTTCTTGATTTACTTCCCTTATTCCAAAATAAATTTCCTATAGTACAACGTTTTTGCTAAAAAATCATATTTACATTGTTATTAATTAACCATTCTCATACGGAACTCATACTGTGATACTATATTATTTCTAAAATAAATAGTAAAAAATGGTCCTCCTTGTTTTGAATGTAAAGTAATATGTTTTTCTTCTTCGTTTCTTATTCCTACATTACCTGTAGGTTCCCATTGGTCTGTATCATATATTGTTCCATAGAACTCTCCATAGTCACTTTTTTTCCAATCTTTTTCTTGAGGAAATTTAGAAAGTACTTCTTCAAATTTATCTCCAATCTTTATGCCTCTAGGCCCTTCGTGCTTTCCATATACAGTAATCACTTCTGGTGTTTTTGACTCGAACCAATCATAATATAAATACTCAACACCATCATCACAATAAGTTGTCCATCCCTCTGGCTCATCATCTTTTTTCTTGAAATCTTCTTTTTCCATTTGCTCTTTTGTCCAATCAGAACGAAGTAATTTAAATTCGTATATTTCTTTAGCTATAAATATTTTCGCTTTTTTATTTTCACTTGTCACTTTGTCTTTGTTTACGTTGCCATTACAAGAACATACTATTAAATGTGTAATTATCACTATCATAATTATTGAAGTCTTTTTCCATTTTTTCATATTTAACCCTCCAGATTCGTATAATTTGATTATAATATTTATGTGCTAATTACTCTAGTCAAGTAGTCTTACCATTCTCTTTAAATTATCTTAAAATATTTAATTTTTTCCTACCTAATTATTTATATAATATTTTTTTATAATCCACTTTTTTTAACTATTCATTTTATTTATATACCTCTTCATAATATTAAATATCCGGAATATGCTGTAATCACCAAACCTTCATGCTGATAAAAATTTAGAGAATTAGAATTACTACTTAGACAATATAAATATGGTAACTCTTTTTGTGATTGTAAAATATGTATAATTGCATGTCTCAACAAT
This sequence comes from Clostridiaceae bacterium M8S5, assembly GCA_029227815.1. Classification (GTDB taxonomy): domain Bacteria; phylum Bacillota; class Clostridia; order Tissierellales; family MCWD3; genus Abyssisolibacter. The sequence goes on from CP118523.1 coordinate 2,286,336, forward strand.
TGCTTTCCAAATCCCTTCCCTTGTTTATCAACTGCAACTGCTATTAATTCTATTTCTGCTCCACTTAATATATATGCACCCACAACAATATTATTTTCAATCATCATACAACACTCGCCTTCCTTGGCTTTTTTCATCCACTCATTGATATAATTATCTCTATTATTTAAAAATACTGCTTCAGTTGGATCATCAAAAGTGTGGGCTAATGCTTTATCAAGCATAGTGCATGTATCAATAATATACCTTTCCTCAAAAGGAATAATTGTCACATTACTCATCTGCTTGTAGTAGACATTATTAATATTTTTATGTATTGCTGTAAATTCGTAGACCTCTGGCCCCTTTTTTTTCCATTTTATTTTATCAAATAGAAACCCTTCTAGCTTTTTATTTCTTGGTGAATACCAAATACTTATATTATAATTAGTTCTAAGCTTAGTACTTTTAATAAGGTTTAATAATTCACTCTCAAGCTCGTCTGGCATATCTGTATTAAAACCTATTTGTATATGAATCTTATCATCATATGAATACATACAATATATACCAGTTGTATCTTTATGTGAATAATATAAACATTGTTTATCAACTATTTTACTATCTTCAAATATATCTTTTTCTCCTTTATCAATAGCTGCTATAATTTCTTTCGCATTAGCTTCTTCATTTTTATTTTTAAATGGTCTAAAGTTCATTTTCATTACTACTCCCCCCGTTAATTTTTGATTACAAGATTACCCTTTTTTAAAGAAGGCGTATCTTCAAATATTTAAGTGAATATTATTATATGAAATTAAAAAAACACATCAATTTATACCTAAATTGACGTGGTTTTATTTATGTATCAGTAATTTATTTTACCACTTTATTATTAAAATCAATGTCATACTTCCATTCACCGTATTTTTGTTGATTATCAATGATAGTTCCTTCTGTGAGGGTGATACGTAAAACAATTGAGTCTGGATTGTTCTCGTCGCCTTCTTTATCAAACCAACCGAAGATTTTTTTGAAATTCGCTCTGATTTGTGCGTTCTTCTCATCCTTAACCCAACCTAGGTTTTCAGCTATTCCTTGGAAAGCAAACCAATCAAGACCACAAACAGATACTTCGTTGTTTTTTTCAATTTGTAAGGATTTGTTTTTTGTTGCATCCGTTGAAACATAAAATACACCATCTTCATAATAAGCGCAAACCATGCGTACTGCAGGACGTGGATTGCCAGCAGCATTTGCAGATAATGCTATTGTCGCAAGGCCAATAAGTACTTCTTTACCGTTTCCGCAACGTTCTTCCATTAATTTTATTCCGTCGTTATATTTGCTCATTTTCAAATTCCTCCATATAAATATTTGAACCAATAAACATATGTTCGTATATTTATTATATAAAACTTCCTTGTGGTTGTCAATGATTTGCAAATAAAAATATAACTTTTGGTTCTTTTTTCTATACTATTTTAATTTTTCAAAATAGGAGGGCATTATGAGTAATTTTTTTAATGGAATTGGTGATTTATGAATAGCATTGCTTATATTTATTATAAAATTTGCCATCCTGGTGGTATCGCTATCGGAAAATGTGTGAAAATTACAGCTTTTTATGAAAAAGAATTATTTAGCTAGAAAATAAACTAGCTAATGATCCTTTTTAAAATCTGTACCTTCTTTTTAGATATTTCTAACTAATACTTTTAGCATACGCTCTTTTTCAATTCTAACTGCTCTCAATTTTTATTAATTCTCATACGTTTATTTCTATCTTTATCACGTGGTCACATATTTATACAAAACTCTCTTTGAAACTATATTAATCAATGCGAAAAAAGTTGTCCTCATACGAGTAATTGTTAATGCACCAACTGCCTTATGACCTTGATATTCCTAAGTTTTTAGCTATTTCTCTTTGTGTTTTGTCTCCTACGTTTGTTAGTCCATATCTTAGCTGGATTATTGTTTTTTCTCTTTTCTCTTCCTTTTAATACTTTGCTCATTTTTCTGTATAACTTCTTTATCTGTATTTGTAGATGTACTTTATCTACTACCTCATCTACATCTGAGCCTAATATATCTATTAATGAAATTTCATTACCTTCTTTGTCTACTCCTATTGGGTCATGTAATGATACTTCTGACTTTACAACTGTTGGTAGTAAAATAAAATATTATAGGTTATTGAAAGGAAAGACACAAGAAGCACTTAGTAATCTAACTGGTATAGACCGTACTACTATTATTAGGTATGAAAATAATCAACTTTTGCACTCTTTAGAGCTATGTAATAAAATAGCTGAAGCTCTTTGTATAAATCCCTTCCCATTATATGATGATTATTTAGCTTTTATTGCTAGTGATTTTGGTGGTAAGATTAAAAAATTTAGAAAAAGTAAAAACCTAACTCAAAAAGAGCTAGGCCATATGATTGGTGTTCATTAGAAGACTGTTGGTGCTTGGGAACATAATAATTCTCTATTAGTCGTAAAATTTATAGAAATTTGATGAATTTCTTTAATTATATATAAAAACATCATGCAATTCTCTTTTATTCAATTTTTTACATCCAATGTGCCTATCTTTTAGGTGTACTAAAACTTTATATTATCTTTCATCGTGATATCCAATAAGTGAAATTAATCCAGTAGCAAGTGTCTGCCCCCAACTCAGATAATCATGTCCACTTTTAAAAAATTCAAAATCAACATGATAGCCTAATGATTCTAATGTATTCTTAACATTCACTGAATTATTAATCATTGTTTGTTTATTTTCAAGAACACCTACATTCATGTAAAACTTAAGTGGTAGTTTTGGGCTTGATTTTATTTGTACACTCATCCAACAATCAATCTCACTACCTCTCTTTTTAAGCTCTACTTGATATTGCTTTTTTTCATCCGATTCTATAGGCTTATACCAAAACGAACCTGATTTGCAAAGTACGTTTCCAATACATTAGAATGTTTTAACCCCATATATATAGCTGTTAATCCTCCGAGACTCACACCCCCAATTATTGCTTTTTGTGGATCATCTGATAAGTTGTATTTGTTCCTAAGCCAAGGAATCATTTCATTTGCTACGGAGCTACAAAATAGATCATTGCAATATAAATCTTCACGCCTATTATCTATAGTATCAATAAAAATTGCTAGTATAGGCGGTATTTTTTTATCAGCAATTAAATTATTCAAAACGTGTTCTGATCTAAGAACATTTATATAATCATGTCCATCTGTCAATGTAATAAACACATAAGGTGAAGAATCATTACTATAACCAAAGGGTTTATAAACATTTACGACTCTAGGTTTTGAGAAATATGAACTTTCGAATTCATGCTTTGTAATCGTGCCTTTTGGGATGTTATTTCTTTCTTTAAGCCATAAATTTCCACATGAGTTAGGCATGTTAACATATGATATATTCACTTTAGACATCCCTGGTCTATTTAATGTAAGTTTATTTTTGTTGAATTTATCTACTCGCCTATTTTGAGAACGTTCGGTACATTCTATAAGTAGGGAGTCATTAGGAAACAAATGGTATGCAAATTTCAAGTCATTCCTAACTTTGTAAGTACCATACCATAAATTCGTATCACTAATACGATGCAGAAGGTGTTCTTCTATATTTTCATTAGTTAAGACTGGCAGTATTGATGAGATTATAAGCACATTGTCAGTCGGTTCTTCAGCAAAATAAAATATTATAACTAATGAATTGTCTGGGTCATCATTTATTGATTCAATAATTGGAGTTCCTTTCTCCTTTAAAAACTCAAGGAATTCATTTAATGTTTTTTCTTTGTCATTTTGTATATTTAATTTTAATATTTTAATTATTTCTGTTTCAAAATTATATTTGTTCATAACTCATTGTTACTACAATATGTATTTGTTGTATACTCTCCTCTCTTGGTTTAAATATCTCTCCTTTTCCCACAATCCTCCTATTGGTTCTGTAATTCTGATAGAACATTTTTTTAACATCTTATTAAATTGCTCATCAAATGTATCTATAGTATACATTTGATTTATTAATTCATACAATTCAAAATCTGACTCTTTAATATGGTTTAAATGCACTTTGGAGTTACCTACATCTAAATTATTTATTCTTGCATATAATGTTAGTAAAAGATTTTTTCATATTCCTTATAGAATCCTCAATACTAATTTTAGCTTTAAAATTATTTATTACATTATTATATAGCTAGTGCTTTAGAATAAATTATACCTCTATTGTAAAATTACTGCAACACCATCATTAGATTATCTCTATCTCAATATTCAACATTATTAACTTAAGATACTTCTTTCTATTGATTTACTCATTGCTTCCTGCCACAATAAAAAAACATGACCTAAGCCATGCATTTTTATTCGTTAGTTCAAAAATGTAATTTTTACGGCATTTCTATTCATTTTTTACTACATTTTTATGCTGATATTTACATGCTATCGTAATTATCTAATCTATTATAGTTGATTATAAAAAAATACAGGTGAAGGTTAGTGGTTTTAGAGTAGATTTGTAGAGATAAAAACAATTGTTAAACTTCAACACATAAAGGGAAAGTGTAGTTTCGTTTATTACTGAACTGCTATTGAAAAACTAACTAAAAATCCTCATGACATTCGTTTTTTCTTTTAAATTATATCCATTTAAGTCAAGACTTATTTTAAAATTGAAAGCTTCCGAATTACTCTAATTCAAATCCACATTTCGGACATTTTTTATTTATTAACTTTTTACCACATTTGCATACAAATCCGACTATCCTTGCTGGGTTACCCATCACTAACGCATAGTCTGGTACATCTTTAGTTACAACGCTACCTGCTGCAACCATACAGTATTTACCCAATTCATTTCCACATATAATTGTAGAATTTGCACCTATAGATGCTCCTTTTCTGACAATTGTTTTATTTATTTTCCAATCTTGCACAAAGGCACGAGGATAAAGGTCGTTTGTAAACGTTACATTTGGCCCTATAAAAACTATATCCTCAATAGTAACTCCATAATAAACAGAAACACCATTCTGTATTTTAACGCCATTTCCAATATAGACATTATGATCTATAAAAGTATCCTTTCCTATCTTGCAATTTGTTCCAATAGATGCATCCTCCCTAACTTGACTATTTACCCATATACTTGTCCCTGATCCAATTAAACTTTCTCTTGATACAATAGCTGTTGGATGAATAAAAATATCATTCATTATACCCTCCTAATCTTTATTTTTATACATTACTGTATTATTTTTTATTAAGTGCTATTCTCTAGATACCTTTTTATTTTATATTATATCTTGATTTCAAATAATCTTTTTTAATATCTGTAGATTTAGGTATATCATAAACCGAATATAGACATTAATTTATTATATAAACTAGTTAATACTAATTCACCTATAAATTATAATTAATTATTATAGGATTAGTATTTCAGCAATGAAAAATTCATATAATAAGTGTAATTGCCCATATATACATTCATATGCTACACAACATTTTTAAGGTTTCCATATTGCATAATTGTTTTAAATATATTTTTGATATATTTTCTACGTTTGTTATCAAAATTAATAAATCATATGGAAACTAATGGATGTATTCCCAATCTAGCTTTCCTTAATTGATTGTTTGCTAACATTCTTTCTGTCTTAGTCTTTGGATATTTAGATTTCTATAATCTATACATCATTACTTACTGAAATTTCTCTTAGTATAATGTATTTAGGTTAATAAAGACAACATATAATCCTTTATTTGCTGCAATATTATACGCAACCGTGTCTAATAAATTTATTAGACAGAATGATAATGAGTTCGGAGTAATACCTATCTACTCTTTTATAACGATACTGTATTAGAGGTGGAAGTAGCATTTTCAGTTTTCCTTTTAAGTAAAGAAAAGAAATAATCACCATATACTTTCCATAAAAACTCGTAGTCACCATTTAGATTAAATCGGATTTCTTTTCCTCCAATTGGTGTATCATATATTCCATGTTTTGCTTTTGCATTATTAGAAATATCATACCTCCAGCTCTTCCCCTTTTTAGACTTTGGATATACCAAACTCTTAAAGTCCGTCATTAATAAAAGAATTCCTTTATCTGCAATAGAATTTAACTCATATTGCTCTAGCAAATATAAATCAAAATATACATCTTTCATAAAGATATCTGTTGCACCGCGTTTTCCTCCAGAAGACGCATATTCACGATAGCACTTCATTTCAACCGCGAATTTATATGAATTTTCTCTTTCAATAATATCTACAAATAAGTCAATATTCCTGTTTCGCCCATTAATATTTACACCTGTTTCTAACTCAATTTTAACTTTTTCTGAGCGTTCAAATATATGTAATGGCAATAACTGTTGTAAAGTATGGGCATAATGTAATTGAAGTGAAGCTTCTTTATTAACAGATATGAGTCCCCCATTAACTTTATTAGCTAATATATGCCAAGCTTGTTTTATACAATTTTCAATTCTCCCAATAAATTCTTTGCTAACTTGTTCTGTTCCATTGGCGTCATTTACTTCAATCAAATCTATACCGGATGCTATCATTTCTATTTCTTCTCTTGTACACTCGAAATTCAATTTTGAATACACGTTTTTATACCATTCGACTATTTTTTTTATAGACTCTTTTATTGAAGGTAGATTAATTACTCCCGAAGGAATTACATCAGGGATTTCCCTCATCCCATTAAACTCATTCAACTGTGTAACACGTCTCAGAGAACCCTTTGCCTTCAAATAATTATATGTATTGTTGGTATGATCACCATTACACCATTGGCTGATTCTTGCATTTTCAATATTCTTATGACACAATTGGCTAGCCAGCATTTGGATTTCGTTTTGTTTCAACCAAGGTGAAAATGAAGAATTTTCTTTATATCTTTTAAAAGATAATATTAGTGATGACAACCAAACAGCTGTTGGAACACTAGTTGTTATATATTTTTTTGATTCAATATCACTCATTTTATCCCTCCATTTTCTTAAGTTCTTAGTGAGTTTATCCTCTAACATTGCCACTGTTCTCTACAAACAAATCATTCCATTTTGGAATCAATCTTACTAATTGAGGAGTTATCTCTGATTCAACCATTTTATAGAGTAAACATCCGATAAAGTACATTGATACTGTATGAATATGTTTACCATCTCTTTTATACGATTCAATTATTTCAAAATTGAGTACAGCACTTTTTTTACCAAGCTTAAAATATTGTTGGATAAATTCTAAGCTTTTATTAGGTTCCTTAAAAGGATTTATTTCAATATTATCACAGTAGATATTGACATCATTTGTTAACATCTGTTATAAGTTCATATTAATTCTCATGACTTAAATTTTATATTTAAAAAGTTAAAATGACTTTGAAAATTGACTATCATTATTTTGAAAACAATATTTCTAATTTTAGCCTATTTACTATAGTAACATCAGCAGCAGCAAATATATAACTGTCTAATTCTTTTACGATAACCCATCTTATTTCGTCATGGTCAACTAAATTAAACTCACCATCAATAAACATAGCTTTATAAACTATTAAAGAAATACTTATATTTTCGTAATGATGCTCATTTGTATGAAAATACTCTTTTCTATATCAATATTAAATTCTTCTTTAATTTCTCTTTTTTGACCAATGATATATACTTCTACCGTTTTTAGTGCTTTTAGTAGCCCATAAGTATCCCCCTCTTTTCTCTTCTTCGTATGATTTATTTTGAAATACAATAAAATAACTCATATATCCCCCTCCAATACTTTTTAGATATACTATTTATCATTAATACTATAGATTTCATCCTCAATCTAACTATAATTCCATAGTTAATTATTGTAACCATAATTATACACCAATTATAAAATCCCTTCAATACAATATTAACCGAACTCAATTCTCCATACGATCCAAACAAAAAAACATGACCTAAGCCATGCATTTTTATTCTAACTGTGTTAATGCCTTATTCAATTTTTCTATTGCTTTCTTTTCAATTCTCGATACGTAACCGGCTGTCAAGTTAGGGCTAAACTTTTTTATATTTGAGTTTTTTGTGTGTAACGATACAAACTACCTTTAAAGTTTAGGCGTAGACAAAAGCTCAGAAACAAATTAATCTCTAAGCTTTTAATAATGAATCTCAATTCTGCACTTTAAAATTTTTATTTCATCTTTCTTCATACCCGTAGCTGCCATTATTGCATTTTTATCTATTCCCTGTTTTAATAGTTTTCTAGCAACTTCTTCTATTCTTCATTCTTCTTTTACTCAATTCTTGTTACTTCATCATGTATTCCTCTTTAACTTACTTCATATAATCTTAGCATCTCCTTATCGTTAGCTAAATAACTACTAGCTTTTTTTAATTGTTGGATCCTGCTCTTTTAACATTTCCAGTCTTATCCTTTAATTATCAGTTCTTTTAGGAACTATCCACTTTTAACTTATTCTATTTTTATTCTACCATCAAAGGGATAAATTCTCCCCTCAAAACGTTCTACAGTCAAATTAGTTAGCTAAATTTATAAAAGCCTACATAATGCAGGCTTTTTTGTCGTGTTCAATTTCAGGGTTTCCTATTATCGTTTTTAGAACAACCTCTTTTTCTACAGACTGAGACAGTTACCCTGTCTATAAGTATACATACACTTTAGATTATGCATGTCCATAGTTATAACTAATTTATTCTCCTACTTACTGAGTATTGCATTTCTTGTAATAAACATCCAAAACTTTTCTGCAACATTTTTTTCTACTTTATGGTTGTAACACTTATTAAAAAATTGAAATCTACTAATTCTTTTATTCCCAAATTCACTTAGTATGTTAATAAAGCACATTGGAATTTTAAACGTTTTACAAGTTTTAGGTATGAATATTATTACATCTGTATTATTTTTAACCAACTCAATGTATTCACTCATTAGATATTTTATACAAGATTCATCTACCTCATCAATAAAATTAACTATCCTGTGCTTTTCTAAAACTAACTCTTCTAATGATAATAATGCTGGTAAATGATCCCTATACGCTAATTTCTCATTAAAAAGCTTTGATGTTGGTACTAACTTATAAAATAATGAAGTTACCTGTTCCGTATCATCATTATTGTCTCCATCACTTTTTTCATATTCATAAAATGATGAGTACGAATTATTCTCATATATTTTTGAGATATTGAATTTTTTAGGGTTCTTAATAACTTCCGTATTTCTCATTAATAAAAACTTACCTATAGATATAGAGTGTATATGCTCACTCATACTATTTAAATATAAAACACTCTCATATTTATCCTTCAAGGTTTCTGTAGGAAAATTATTTATTAAAAAAAGATGAGCCCATATTCCAGCTTTGTCCGTATTTAATATAATATTGTTAATATCTGATATTTCTATTCCTTTATTCATCGACTTAAGTACACTATTTGAAAATGATTCTATTCCAACATTAACATAAATACATCCACACAATTTCATCTCTTTTAATAATTCATAACTAAAATTTTTCTCTGCTCTTATGTAGCAAAACCATTTTATCTTAAGATTTTCTTCTCTAATAATCTTACAAATATTTCTTAAAGTGTTAGGATGCAATGCAGAATCAATAAAATGAATTACATCAACTTTATAGTCAGTATTATACTTTATCAATTCATCACGTATTTTTCCTATTGATTTAACTTTAACTCTATTGCTATAGCCTTCATCATGTTGACAAAAGGTACATTTATTCCAATAACACTTTCTTGATACATAATATGGTAAAATTCTAACTGGCGCCAAGTATTTTTCATTCAGTAATCCCTCAAAATTCGGTATAGGTAGCTCTTCAATATCACAATAATTTGGTATAAAATCTACATTATTATTCTTATTATAATTGCTTTCAAAAATAATGTTCTTAGATTTAATCTCTTTACCGTATAAAACATGTTTGGTCAGCTCAACAACTGCTTTTTCACCTTCATCAACAATTATACTATCACAATAATTAAAAATCGGTTTAATAATGGAAACATCTCTAATTAATTTACTCAAATATGAACCACCGATAAAAATATGTACATTCTCTAATTTAAACTTTAAATATCTACATAAGAGTAATGCTGGAATTAATTGATCTTCTGAAATAATTGAAATTCCAATTAATTTTGTAGCTCCTAACGCCTCTAAATCTATTAGCCTTTTATAAGCTTTATAAATGAGATCCTTTTCTATTTTATCCATGACCTTATTTATATTATCAATATTGACATTATCGAAATACCTTAACCTATTCCTATCAATATTGAATTCCCCAGCTAAAGAAATGCTTCTATAGGCAAAATCTATCATTCGTTTATTTTTAGCATACTTCCTTCCATTTATAAACGTTTTTGAGTCATTTAGTTCAGTCTTACTGGCTTCAATATTTTCAATTACTTCATTTAAAAGAAAGATTTCATTTTCATTAAATTTATCTCTGTAATTGTTTAATAGATTTTTGAGAAAGTCAGCTGAAATAAAATGATTAAACAATTCAATATTCAAATCAATAACGCCAGTATTTATTCCTTCTGCTTTTAGATATGATTGAATGCAAGGTAAACTTAAATATGGATGCGATGGGCACCAATGCGGCGGGAAAATTATGAAAACTTTTGATAAGTTCTGCTCATTTAGCGTTAATTTCATACTAATGTCACTCCTTCATTTTAATTACTGTTTCATATACCTTAGTATTGTTTAATGAGTGTTCATCACCTACATAGCAAATTGATTGTGCTTTAGCTGCTTCCATTATGCTTTCACTTATACTATTTAAATAGTTTTTATCCAAATCAACTTTAATGTAGCCATCAAACATGTTTTTTTCATCACTCAAGTAATTTCTTAATAGTGAAATCTCGTCCATTTTAAGCATTCTAATATATTTTTTACTAATTATGTATCTAGTTATTTCAGCCTTCATTGTCTCAGTCAATTCGGCTTTACTAAAATATTCTACTAACCCTTTAAATAAACTCAATGAATTATCTACTTTAGGATCCCTAAAGGATGTTACTGTCATTATTCCACTTTTATCCACTTCTGTATATGATGAATACACCCCTTGTGACTTTAAAACATCATCACAGTACTGCCTAATTAAAAGTTCACTAGCTTCATATCCAAATCTATTATCTATATTCATTAATTTAATAGACTGACTCAAAGAACTTAATTTATTACTAAAAATAAATGCCTCTTTTTTATAGATATCATTTCCATGTATTCTTTTTATTTTATTACTAACTGTATGGACTACATTAGTATGGAGATTAGAAACAAATTTTCTTAGAGAAATTTCAACCATTTTATCCATTCTATTTTGAGTCGATACTATAAAGTTAGCATTACATTTGCAAAACACTTCATTTTTTAATTCTTTTGCTATATCTAGAGTATTTTTTTCACTTTTCTCATTGTTTAATAACTTCAACAAAAATAAAAAGTAGCTCATTCCATTTATATTTTCATTTTTGAAATCGAATTCTGAAAACTTTGATTTTGCACGTAACTTAGTAACATAGAAGCTTTTATAATTTATCTTTCTATACATTTTGTGATATTCATTAATTAATGAGTTCTTCATTGATTCTTCAATGACTATTGAATCATATAATATTTCATACAATAGCTCAAATGCGTTGTTCAATACATTCTTGAAACATGAAAATGAAAAATAAATACAAACTTCATCACTATTATCATAACTCGCTTCTATTCCACAACTATAATCATATAAATATTTCTGCATTAGATTCTTAAACTCAGAAGAAGATTTTGTTTTAGTTCCGTTTAAACCAAATTGCTTCAATATTAATTTTAAGCTCTGTGTTTTCTTAATATTATCAATTTTCTTTCTAAAAAAAAGAGTTATTTTCACAATATTATCAGGATTGTTATTCCTTAGATTTAAAACTTGAACTTTATCTATATTATATTTACATATTTTAAATAATGATTCTTTATGAATACTATTTAAAACTTCTGTAATACTTTTATAATCTATTAAAGATTTACTTTTAACATTATTGACCTGTACTTTTTTACTGTTAGCATAATGAATATTCCTCGAATCACTTCCTGTTCGATTTTCTTTTTTAAGAACCACAATACTTGAAGAAGAGTTCAAAATTTTCATTGAAGTTTTTAAAATTTCCCCTCTTTTAACAAGTTCTCTTATTCTCCTAAAGATTTCGGAAGTTTTTAAATACGCTTCAGGTTTTCCACCATAAATAACACTTTCAAAAACTCTACTGCTATACTTCTGATTAAATTTTATACCTCTGTATACTCCAGTAGCAGATGCGTACTCTATATAATCAATAATCTCATTTAATGTATTATCATCAAAATGATTTGAAACTAAATCTCTTAAGAATTCTCTAATAACAATTTCAATCTCTTCAATATTTTTTATCTCTTCACATGAAACAATTAATCCAAAAGGGTACTGATAGAGACCATTGTTAAAATAGGAATTTAATTGATACCTTGAATCTATACTTTTAATTCGTCTCTCGAGCTCATTATTGTTATGTATTAATAATGCTCTTCTTAAAACCTCATACAAATAATAATCATCTGGATTCTTAACACTTCCTACAATCCAATTTATACTAAAATATTCTTTTTTAATATTATTATGATAAGCACTATAATCACTGAGAATATATACATCCTTTTTTCTGTGTTCAATTTCTTCATAAATCATATTAAGATTATTGCTATATGAATAAGAGTATAGCTCAAATAGTTCATCAAATTTTTTCATCAATTTAATTTCATTTATATTCCCATACACATACAAATAGCAATTTGATAATACATAATACTCTCTATGATATTTTTTTAAATCATCATAATTAGCTTCCAAAATCTTTGATGGAATTCCTGCTGTACTAAATTGGTACTGTGAACCTACAAATAACTTTTTGTATATTTCTCTAAACAAAATCTGTTTATCAGAAGAAAATATATTTAACATTTCTCTGTAAACAATTCCTCCCGTTTTTCTACCTTCTGATGTGCTATTTCCTTCAAGTTTAAAAATAGATTTATCATTTAGAACTAATGGCTTGAACAACACATTAAAATATAATTCAGTAATGTTCCAAAAATCATTTTCTGAAAAAGTTGAATATTGATACATTGTTTTGTCAACACTAGTTACACCATTTATATAAGTACAAAATGTTTCATTATTGATTTTACTTAAGATATTTAAGCTGGGATAACTATCCGAACCTGAATAAATACAATGTTCCAAAATATGCGCTATACCTGAATCATCAAATGCTGATGTTCTAAATGCTATGTTTAAAGCCAAATGCGGATGATTATTTTTCAGAAAAATTACCTGAGCTTTAGATTTAATGTGCTTCAAATGAATTACTTCGCTATCTATATCCCTTACGAACTCTCTACTTATCTCGATATATGATTTTTTTATCTCTTGACTCACTTAATGCTCCTTCCATAGTAATTACTCAGAATTCCTATAAAAACTTTTATTAGGCTTCTTTAGTAAAAACTACTTGATAATCTTTTGGTTCATTATAAAATTTAATACCATAGTCTTTCTCAATAAGCGTTAACTTAATACCATATTTTTGAGTTAACTCTTTAATTTCTTCTAAACTATGGAATCTAAACTTAAAATCACATGATATACTATTATGTTGGAGTTTTGTGATTTCGTGTACTAAATATGTTTGATTAACCGATATTAAAGGGTCATTTCTATTCGGATAGTCAGTATACATAACAATTTTTGAGTATGTTTTTAATGAAGTATTTACACATTTCGCAGCAAATGGTCTGTATGTATTTAAAAAGTTTGTTCTATTCGGTATATCTATAATAAATATACCTCCTTGTGCCAACAAATTACTAGCGTTTTCAAGTGCTTTTTCTAAATCCTTTATACCATGAATCCAAATAAAACTATTTCCATAAATACAGTCATACTTATCTGTCCCTGTAAAACTTCTTATGTCCTCTAAATAGAATTTTGCGTTCAACCCCATCTTTTTATTTTTCTTTTTTGATACATTTATCATTCCTTTAGAGAAATCTATCCCAGTAGCATTAAATCCATTCTCGGAAAATTTAATACACATATCACCTGTTCCTGAAGCCAAATCTAATATCTTAATCTCTTTTTTGTCAGTTTGTATTAGATATTTCTCTATTTGTGTTTTAACAAACTCATATCTTTCATTAGTATTTGGCGAACATATTAAATCGAAAAAATTAGAAATTTCTGTCATAAATTTGCTAACATCATTAAAAATAGGTTTTGTCAAATTTCACACCTCCATATTCATAATAATATAATCTCTTTCATAAATTCTCTCAAATCTAAAATATTAATCCTCTTACATGTATTTACTTTGTTAAATTCTCATAATATCTTTAAATCTTAGTTATTTATTATTAAATTTAGGAATAATACATTTTTAAACTTTTTTTCCATACATAATTTGCAATATATAACCAAATTAACGAAAAAGCAATGTACCACATACTAATTTCACTATTACCAAAAACTATTTGAGTTGGTATATTATAAATAACAAAGGTAGGTATTCCAAATATCATAAAACCTCGCATAATCTTAGGATATATAGCTGCAGGCGATTTCCCGAAATTCACTACAGACCAAAACATACTAATCATACCATCAACTTTCACAAAAAACAGTGATGTAGATAGAAATAGCGTAAGTATTGAGTATAGCAAAGCTATTGCATTGATAACAAATAAAATCAGCTTCAGTATCATTAAGATTGATAATTTTACACCCAACATTTTCATACCAATGTTTAATAATCCGATTCCAGGTATTATACCTATGAGATATCCAAAATTTATACTTTTTGTTGAAATATACATCAGTGATGACATCGGTTTTAATAGAGCAGAGTCCAACTCATATCTTCTAACTAAAAAAGGAATATAAAGAAGATTGAAAAAAAACAATCCAAAAAACAAGGCATCGATTATTAACACTATCGCTGAAAGACATATCATTTGAGGAAATGTCCAGCCATTTATATCATCAACATTCGAATAAACCGCAAAGTAAAATAATAGTTCTATCCCATATCCAAAAATCAACATTGCAAAATTCATAAATAAATTGAATCTATACTGAAACTCTCTCTTTATACTATTTTTTACAATCACTTTATATAAATTAATTATGTTCATATTACCTCCCTAATTACAATATATAAATTACATCAATTAAACATTTGCTCAAGACATGCTCAATTCAAAAAATTACATTCCAAATGCAGAATACTTTTTTAGACCTTTTTTCCACATTACAATAACTACTCCAAATAGAACTGTCAAGAATCCAAGTGAAGATATCCATGATATCAAAACCTCTAAATAATTGATATTTTCTTCAACAAGAACACTTATTGGATAATAAACTAAATATTTGAAAGGAAGAAACAGCAAAACACTCCTTATTTCTACTGGTATTATAGTGTAAGGAATATACGAACCTGCTAGGACCCCTCCAATCATCCCCCACAAATCCATCAAGTTACTACTTTCTTCTGTCCAAAATACAGACATTCCTAAAATACAATAAATTAAAAATTGAGCAATAAATGCATTTATTAAAAATACTATAGCTAAAATTGCGTTTGCTATTCCGATGTTTTTATTAAAAATGACGACATATATCGAAATAGGTATAAGTAGTATAGATATGCTGACAAACCTATTTGCTATATGTTCAATAAATTTCATCTTCAAATATCCAAATGGTTTTATCAAATATGCATTTAAATCTCCAGATAAAATATCCGAAGAAATACTTCTTGCTATTTGTCTAGGAAAAGTAATTTGTGTTAGAAAAAATACACAAATAAAATATTGTATCATCATCATCAGGTTATATCCTGAAATCGTTTTACTATTTGAATACTTGTATATTGCTGTCCACAAAAAATACTGAATAATCAAAGGAAAGATTCCAAATATTGTATTCATAATGAAATTTCCTCGATATACAGTATGTTTCTTAAAATTTAATTTTAATATCATTTTGATTTTATTCATATATTCACCTTTAATTTATTTGTTTGTAATATAATCTTCTATCTTATCATCAAAATCTAATTCTTGTACCGAATAATAATACTGATTATCACTTTCTGTAATAAATTTCATTAGATTTGTGAAATTTTCTTCTTCAACATAAATAACAGTTTTATCATCAATTACTCTTTGTTCTCCATACTTAATATTAAAATTGTTATACACTTCAGAAAAAACAATTTTCTTATCATATTTGCTTCTCAATCCTTTGATGTCTCCATCATAAGTAATCTTACCTTTATTAATTATAACTAGTCTTTTACAAATAGACTCTATATCTTTCATATTGTGGCTTGTAATTATAGTCGTACAATTTGTTTTTTCATTATATTCTTTCAAGAAAGCTCTCATTGCTTTTTGAGATAGTATATCTAACCCTATAGTCGGTTCATCTAGAAGAAGTAATTCCGGATTGTGCAGCAAAGCATTTATAACCTCAAATTTCATTTTTTCTCCTAATGATAATTTTCTTACAGGTATGTTCATCAAATGCTCAACTTTGAATAATTCTATGAGACTTTCTAGCATTTTCTCGAATTCAGTGTTACTAATTCCATATATGGCTTTTTGAACTTTAAAAGAATCCATAGCAGGTAAATCTGCCCATAATTGATTTCTTTGCCCTGCTACCATTCCAATTTTACGTAGATATTCTTTCTTCTTGTCCCAAGGATTATAACCCAAAACTTCTACTTGTCCTTCTGTCGGGCTAATTAGACCAGCTAGTATTTTTAATGTAGTGGTTTTTCCTGCACCATTAAGCCCTACAATTCCTACAATTTCTCCTTTAGTAATTTTTAATGATATATTTTTTACAGCCTCAACACTCTTATATTTGGGTTTAAATGTCCCTTTTATCATGTTTAAAGCTCCATCTTCTGTCAACTTAACTTTATAGTTTTTACTTACATTTTCTAGATTAACAATATTTTTTTCTTTTTTATGCAAGTTATAACCTCCCCGATATTCCTTATGATGTTATTTTCGCAATTGAAAGTCACATATCCCTTGATAATAGCACCAAAAGCTCTATCAAGGGTATATGCATACTTTATAACTTATTGACTAACAACACTCAGTGCATTGTAATACTGATCCGTAGTTAACAGAAAGCGTCTCAATATTTTCAAATTCAGCTTCAAATATCTTTACTTCAAGTTCTTCAACACTAGTTGTTTCAGCTACTTTACTATTTTTTTTCTTTTCGTCCATCTTATTCACCTCCTTTCAAGTCTTTTAATAAGTGATTTTGAACTATTCCGAATCAATTTAGAAGTGCTTATTAACTCCAATCTTTCGGTTAAATCTTATAAATAAATACTAAAATGAATTTTATTTAAGTATTTATTATACTAATGAACTCTCATAAATTCTTTGCTTATCATTTTATATTATCATCATTTGACTCATACTCAGACATTTCTTTTCTAATTGTTTTGCAGTGAGTATAAACTGAACTTAATCTATATACTACTGGTTTTCTCATAGAAAATTCCTCTTCTTTATTAGTAAGTAATTTTTCCTCACCATTAAACTTTGAATGTAACATTTGTCTTCACTCTTCCTTTCATCAACGCTGCACATTTTTCACTCGAACTATTAACATTTCTAAAATCAATGAAATCTATTCTATTACGCTTATTCCATATATCAATAATCTCTTCTTCTGCAATATTACCTATAGTGAATTCTGGAAAGAATGGACAGCAAAGCACATCTCCACTTTCAATTATTGTAAATCTTGTCTCTCCTGCTGTACATTCCCACGGTGTTTCACTTTTATTTTTATTTTCATATTGAATGTTATTGTGGTTATATGGATCATAAAAAATCCTTATTCCACCATCTAATTTATCCATTAAATTCATCATATTTATGGTTAAATTATCATACATATCTTGAGTCATTTCTAAAATTTCTTTATTCTTAACTGCATTCCCTTCAATTACTGTGTAAGAGAATTGCATAGCTTTTATCCCTATTTCTTTTAACTCTAGAATCATATCTGGTATCCCTTGATAGTTTAACGCATTTATAACTGTACTTGTTTGAACAATACATCCATTACTGACTGCCAATGAGATATTCTTTAAAAGCTTGTCATATGTGTCTTCCCCTCTAACTTTTTCATGTCCTTCTCTTGAGCCATCTACACTAATAAACAACTTAAATAAATCTTTTTTCTCTTTTAAAAATTCCATATGTTCATCCAGTAACATTCCATTTGTATAAATATTAATAAAAATATTGTTTTTCATTAATTTTTCTAATATTTCTCTAATCATCGGTAATGTAGAAACTTCTCCACCTGTTATTGATAATTCCATTGTATTGTTTTCAATTATCTTATCTACAATTTTCATTACAGTATCATAATCATCTATACATCCAAGTTCGGTTTCATTCATTGCATAACAATGTTTACAAGCTAGATTACATTTATCAGTGACCCTCCACTGTATTTTAAATGGTTTAGGAAACTTGATTCTTTCCCCTTCATATTCTTCAAATTGGCTCATAGGCTTATTACAAATTTCAAGCCACTCAATTATAGTCTGGTCATCCAAATCGTAATCAACCTTTATTTTCTCAATAGTTTTTTTAACATTCCGTGTTTCATATAAATCAAGTATAATATTCTTTGCAATTTCATTTGTCAAGAGATATTGATCCCGTACTCTTATCAAAAACTTATCTCCATATCTTTCTATTTTCATAAGCTTCACCTATCCTTTTAAAAAATACAACATTTCTTTTTGCACTAGATAATATATAAACATTTTTATTTCGAATTCAGAAATCAATGCTTTTTCTGTATTCAATAATTCATCTATTTTAACTCCTTTTCTCTTATTTAATAAAAGAAGTATATCTAAATAGTTTTTACTACATATTATTGCTGGTAAAGTATAAACTAAGAGCTTGTCTTTCTCTTCCTTAACAGCTCTTCCCTTAATCTTCACTTGTTTACTTTTGTGTTTTTCCCATACATGCTCTACTTTTTGAACCAACATTCTATCTATGCAATATCCATCGTATTCCTCCAGCTTACAACCACCTTTGCAGCTACTTAAACTTTCACAGCTTTTGCATATTGGGTTCAAATTTATCAAACTTCTATATTTATTACATGCTTGTCCACGCCAAACCTCACCTAAATGTCCAGAATGATCAATTTCTCCTATATGTTTGTCTGATTGAGAACATACTTTGACCTTTCCAGTACTATCTATTGAACAGTACCCCACCCCTGAACTACAAGCTTTAGACAAAGACTTCACCTCT
This sequence comes from Clostridiaceae bacterium M8S5, assembly GCA_029227815.1. GTDB lineage: Bacteria > Bacillota > Clostridia > Tissierellales > MCWD3 > Abyssisolibacter. The sequence continues at coordinate 2,305,827 of CP118523.1, forward strand.
TCATCTAGGATACACTTAGGAACTGAATTTGCAAATTCAATAAAAAAACCTTCTTTTCTGTGTTGAATCATCCTCCTAGCAAATTTATTTACATCCTCTAGACTTGGATAAATACTATTTTCTCTGCATGTTCCTACATCATTACCTCTAGATATATACAATGGGATATTTAATTTTTTTGAAATATCTATCACATGTTCTAGTTCAAGCATGCTATTATTTAATTTTGTTAATGTATAAAGAAGCGAAACCCTAATATCTGTTTTATATTTAATGTACTCAACGGCTTCAATAACTCTATTATAAATCTTAATTCCAGTAATATTGTTGTGCATCAATTCACTTCCATGAATAGAAATATTAATTTTCTTAATATATCCTTTAAGCTTCTCTATCATTCTTGGCGTAAGCAATGAACCATTAGTAATTAAACTCATATCCATTATTATATTCTTACCATGATCTAGTATTTCAAATAAATCCTCTTCATTATATAGCAGTGGTTCTCCACCAGTAAAAACTATCTCCTGAACACAGTTTTTCTTAGCTTCTGTCATTATTTTCATACAAAGGTCTTTATAGATATCTTCATGTGTAAGAATGCTATCACTACTGCAACTTACTGCACAAAACGAACAAGACATGTTGCACCTCTCTGTTAGTGCTAAACTTAAAACAATCGGATAAGACAGCTCCCTTAATTTAACTTTAACATCAACTCCTGCTCTTGAAAAAAAACTATTCCCCATTGGCTATCCTCCTAAAACCTTGATTACAAATCTATCTCACTTAATAACTTTTATATATGTCTATTTCTATTTCTATAATAACTTATTTCTTCAATATCAAAATAGATTAAATGTGTTCTGCCTAGAAGTTTTGAAATTAACGTGAAATGTTTACCAATTTTATCTCTTCTATAAAATTTATCAACTAATTCTTTAAAATCTTCTCTGCAATACTTACTATTTTTAACATTAAATTCATAGTTCAATTGCATCCTGCTCTTTGTTTTTATTATCTCAATTCCGTATTTTTCTGACTGATTAAATAATATAGAATTTTTATGTAGTCCAAACAGGCTTACTCCAAAAAAATCAAGATTCATTTTGCTTTCAACTCCGTTTAGAGTTTTTAAAGCACCTTTATAAGATTCCCCTGGATACCCAACCATAATGGTAGCTGCCACTGCTATATCAGAATTATTGAATTTTGAAATACAGTCTAGAGCCTCTGAAAATAAGAATCCTTTATTCATATGGTTCAGAGTCGTATCATTAACAGTCTCTATTCCAAAAGAAAGCATCTTACACCCACTATTACTCATTTTATCTACAGATTCATTATCAAAATCTTTATCAATTCTAGTCTCAACACTCCACTCAATATCAAGATTATTATCAATTATCATCTCTGATATCTCTTTAAGCCTCAAAGCACTTATACATTCATCAGCAAAATATACAACTTCAACTTTATATTTATCCCGATATTTAATAAGTAAATCTTTTAACCTACTTATATCCATCATTAATGTTTTACCACCATAAGAAAGAAAGTGAGTACAAAACGTACATTTCCCATGGTAACACCCATACGAAGTAATGATTGGTATAGTAACTTTTGAACTTAAATATGATTTAAAATCAACCTCAGAAAAATCTGGTTCAAAACATTCTACATAATCATGAACAAGATAGTTTTTCTCTCTAATAACATATTTCCCTTCATACTCAAACTCAATGATACATTTTTTCTCCAGCTCTTCTCTTTTTCCCATACTTTCTAAAAAAGCCACAAAAGGAATTTCTCCATTGTTTAAAATTATTACATCAATCAAATTTTCATACTTCAATAACTCATTGATTACTTCCTTTAGATGAGATAGATAACTTCCTCCCAAGATAACTTTTATTTTTTTGAATCTGGACTTTATCATCTTAGCAAAATGCAATGCCGTAAGTAACTGATGATCATATGATATTGATAACCCAACTACGTCTACATAATTTTTTTCTAACTCTTTTATCTCACCTTCAAAAACTTTGTGAAATATGTTACATTTTGATTCTTCAATAGCCTTGAAATAGTCTTCTAAATTTTCTAATGCATAATTGTAATTGATATTTTTTAATGACCATGTTGAATCATGTTTATATGATATTACTGCCAAAGCAATATTTATAATAGACGACCAAACACAGTACTGCTTAGAATCATAAAACTTATTGTTTCGAAAGTAACTAACAGCTTCACTAATCCTCTCATATCCTAAAATCCCATATTTTTTTATCCAACTACTATATTCGTCACAAATATCTATTTTTTCAAAACATTCTTTCACATATTTTTTATTCAATAACTGATTTATTGCTTTACCCGTCAAATCTCCATGAGATACCTCATATTTTTGATTCTTTAAAAATCCAACTAACGTGGGTACAGCTAAATGTGGCATATCAAGGCCTGTAACAGGTATCGTAAATATTTTTGTTTTCATATGATTCACCTTTTGTATTTTTTCTTTATTAATTCTATATATTCTTTTGCATCATTCATATTAGTTATCCAGATTTTAATTCCTTCTTTTTCTCCCTTATGAATATCCACAACATTTCTAAAATTCATAAGCTTCTTTTTTAATTCTGAATCCTCAATTAGTACAGTTAGAAAGTTCGCTTCTGAGTTAAAAACAGTCACGCATTCAATGTCTTTTAGTTCATTGTAGAGAAACTCTCTTGTTTTTATAATATTTCCTCTTAATAACTCAAATACTCTCATAATTCTCTTATCCCTTATCAATAGTTCTATAAACCTTGAAGTTGGAGATGACACTGAGTGAGGAACTATACATCCAGTTCTGAAACTTTCATCAAACTTATTGGTAATTGCATAACCAACTCTCAAACCTTGAACAAACCACCCCTTTGAAAACCCCCTTAATAGAATTACTCTTTCATTTAATTCGGCTAGTAGCAAATTTTCATTTGTATTATACGAATAGTCTGCATATGCCTCATCTATTAAGACAGTTCCTTTGTATTTCGATAATATCTCTTCAATATCGCTTTTTTGAAATTTTTCTCCCGTATACCATCTAGGAGATGAAAAACATAAAATATCTTCTTCTGTTGATTCAACGGCTGAAATTTCCTTGATAAACTCTTGAATACCTGTAGCTTCAATAATCACAATATTTTCAATATTAAATGCTTGTTCTGCAACTTTTTCATATAGTCCGTACTCTGGAGATATTATAAAAACTTTCCTCCATTTTTTCCAGTTTAAAATACTATGAATCAATTGATTAGTACCTGGCGCTGTATATATTATCTCTTGATTTAATTTTAAAAACTCTGATAATACAATATTTAAAGGGTCTTCAAATACTTCTGGAGTATAGTACGTTAAATCTGTATCGATTATTGCTTTATAGTTTTGATCAATCCAATTTGTAAAAACATCATTCATTCTCCACAATCCTAAATTTTTGCTCATCTTACTCCTCCAATTGTAATATTAATCTAAAACATAATTTTTATTTTAATAAAACCAAATCATATAACATCAAATCACTAATAGATGAAAAAACTCCATTCTCTTTTGTTGACCCCAAATTATTTATAATCTCTTTAACAGTTATCTCATTCCTATCCCTAATTAAATTATAAACACACTCTATTAACTTATTATTTTTAAAGATTACACTATTATGTAAAATAAACATATATTCTTCCTTTTGTGAGAATTCATATTTAAACATTTTATTTTTCTCATTAATTATTATTTTGTATTTATCATCATACTTTTTGTTTTTAATAATTGTTTTAATAAATTGATAATTATTAGGATACTCATTCTTACATCTACTAATTAAATTTAAATTATAGTATGCTGTTTTTAAGGCATTCAGCCTCTGTTCAGACCATTTATATTTATGGGTATAATTAAAAGTATTTTTCACCATACCTTTCATACTTTGTTCTAGATAACCATTGTCTACTATTTCTAACCCATATTTAGATGGATTTTTTCCCATGTCAGAAGTCCTTGTTAGCTCAAAAGAAAAATAATTATATGTTACATTCATTTTCTTGCTGAAATATCTGAATATTTCGAACTGTTCAAGCGCAGATTCCCATTTAGTTACTGGTGCATCAACTATAATGTTAACAACTGTTTGAATATTAACTCTTGCAAGAGCCTCTAGAATAACCAACACATATTCTCTTTTATAACCCTTGTTCAAATTTTCTAGGACCGTATCATCTAAAGATTCCACTCCAATTGTAACTTTTTTACATCCGGATTGTTTCATCAATCTAAGAGTTTTTTCATCAAAGCAATCTTTTTCAATTTTTATAAATGTACTCCATTCTATATCTAAACCACTATCTAATATTTCTTTCGAAAAATTTTTAGCATAATTAGCAGTCATACTTTCATTTATTATTTGATATCTTTTAATACCATATTTTTCTTTCAACTCTTTTATTTCTTCACATAATCTTTCTGGCTTTCTTACATGATAATTATAATTTCCATATAAATTTGTATAGTCACAAAAACTGCACCTTTTCCAATAACATCCTCTAGACTGTAATACAGAAATCATGTCGATTTTGTATTTATTAATAATCTCTTCATCGTAATAAGGTAACTCCGTTGTATCAAAATTACATGTATTATATTTATTTTTATTTGAACAAAATACTTTTGATTTTAGATATGTTATATTAAATACATCATCAAACGAATCCTTATACATTATTCGTTTGATAAGTTTAGGTAATTCTACCTCACCTTCATATCTCATTAAAATATCTACATCCCCAACACAAAGTATTTTTTCATGTTCTTCATTAGGCATCAGGGATATAACTGGTCCTCCAAATATAATTTTTGTATGTGGGAATAATTTTTTTATAGATTTTGACATACTCATTGCAGGTTTTAATTGTGGTCCCATTGTAATAGAAAACAATATGCATGCATTATCCTTTGTTACATGTCTAGATATATAATTATCAATATATTGCTCATTGTAAAACTCATCGAAGAAATCAATTTCACTAGTACTACCTTCTCCATTTATTTTTTCACCATTTTCCATAAATTCAAATAATCTATGAAATATTTTTGATAACTCTACATCATCAATTCTAAAATCACCTATTTCTTTTGCTTTATTGATTAGTTCTATATTCTTAATTCCATATTCAACCTCAACTAGTAGCTCTTTATAAAGGCGACAAACTTCATTACCAGTAAAAATTCTAATTTTCTCCTGACAAAAATCTTTAACTTTAATTAAATTTTCTTTTACCAAGAAATCGTATAACGAATCTCTGTTAAGGTCTAATTGTTTTACCTTTATAGATTTTTTCTTTAATTCTGCTGCAAGTATTGATAAAGATAAATAGTATGTGTGAATTCCTAATTTAACCAAAGGTGGATATATTAATAAAGCATCATATTTTGTTGTATCTTCCATTAAAACCGTCCCCTCTTATGATTATGTTGCACATATATTTAAAGTAATTTATTTTTTCCATTTTTGCTTATTACAAATAATTATACATATCATTTCTATTTGTGTCAATATTTATTAAAATTTGATTTAATATAACACTTATAACTTGACAAATTTTATTTTAGTATTATTATATTAATATAAAATATAATTTTGGTTCTTTTTTCTATATTATTTTAATTTTTCAAAATAGGAGGGCATTATGAGTAATTTTTTTAATGGAATCGGAGATTTTATGGATAGCATTGCTTATATTTATGATAAAATCTGTCATCCAGCTGGTATCTATAGAATCAATTTTTTTAAGCATTTGGTGAATAAATATAATTTAAATAATCCAAACTTTTTAGATATGTCTTGCAGTACCGGTGAAACGTGTATATTGCTTGCTGAAAACGGATTCTCATCTACTGGAATTGATTTTTCAGAACAAATGATAAATATCTCAAGAGAAAAAGCTTTATCCAAAAACTTACCTTGTGAATTTAAAGTTATGGACATGAGAAAACTGTTGTTTGAATATTATAATTTCGATATAATATTCAATAACAGCTTGGTATGGATTGACTCTTTAAATGATGTTGCTAAAGTAGTTTCCACCACTAGTGACTTACTTACTCAAGACAATCTATTTGTCATTGATATACCTAATCATAATCATTTTTTAATAACATATAAACCCTATCATCTTAAGGGCATTAAACTTGAAAAAGAGGCTATTTACAAAATAGTTCGATATGATAATCATCCAGATATTAAAGAACAAGTAATGAAAACTTGTCAAACTTATGTTCACTTAGATTACCTTAATGGTAAACAAAATGTTTATTCTCATGACTTTACTATACGTCTCCACAGTCTCGATGAATTAGAAGAAATATTAAAAAAATACAACATCCAAATTGTCGAAATTATTGGTGACTATGGCCTTAATTCTATAGACAATATTGATGATTGCACTAACCTTCAGATAATCTGCAAAAAACTTTATTTGGAATCTGGCCAATATGAAAATTCTAATTGTTGATGTTGGCTATGGAGGATTATTAATATCATCTCTAATATACGAAAAGATAAAGCAAGAGTTCTTTAATGATAAATATTCAATTATGTTTTGTGCTCTTAAGGATGAATCTTTCTCCAGTAAGGATGACATTCAATCAAGCTACAATGAAAAATTAGAAGAACTAATACAGAAATTTGATCCTTCAATACTTGTTTTAGCATGCAATAGCTTATCTGTTAATTATAATGTAATAAAAAAAAATATACATGTAGTAAATATCTCAAAAATTAACGCAAACTATATGCTCAAAACTCCAACAAATGAATATACTGCTGTTGTTTATTTTGGAAGTAATACAACTACTGGAAGCAAATATTATGAAAACATCCTTATGACTAGCGGTTTTAATATTGACAACATTTATGGTATTGCCTGCGAAGGTCTAGCAAATGCTATAGAACTCGGCAATAGACAGTCAATCAGATATGCAGTTTATAGTTATGTTAAACTCTTATCTCAGTCATTAACGAAGCAATATCATAGAACTTACATTTATTTGTGTTGTACTCATTATGGATATGTGATGAACATCTTTTCTGATGCTTTTAAATATTTCAAAATTCCCAACTATAAAGTAATTCAATCTGATCAAAATTCAGCCAATGAAATCACAAAAACATTCAACAAATCTTATTGTAATAACAAATATAAACCTGAGTTTAACATTAGTAACCTTGAACGCTTAAGTACCCAAAGAAAAAAAACACTTCATAGCTATATCAAACCATTTTCAAAAGATATTGCAACTATACTAAAAACTAGCTTACCCTCCAATATCTGATGACTTAACAAAAAAATATAAGTTTTAATTATCTTTTATACTACTATTTGAAAACATCTCTAATTTAAACCACTCTACCTATTAGATAATAATTCAACGGTATTTATAAAAATATATGGACTGTCGGAAAATGCGTAAAAATCACAGCTTTTTATAAAAAAGGATCATTTAGCCAGAAAATAAACTAGCTAATGATCCTTTTTTAAATCTGTACCTTCTTTTTAGGTTTTTTAACTAATACTTTTAGCATAAACTCTTTTTCAATTCTAACTGCTCCCAATTTTTATTAATTCTCATACGTTTATTTCTATCTTTATCACGTGGCTCACATATTTATACAAAACTCTCTTGGAAATTATATTAATCAACGCAGAAAAAGCTGCCATCATCCGAGTAATAGTTAATGCACTAACTGACTTAACCGGCTGTCAAGTTAGGGTTAAACTTTTTTTATATTTGAGGTTCATATGTATAATGAATTAATGGCTAAATGAACATGTAGGATAAAGTGCAAAAATCCGATATACTTTTTTAAAAAAATGTTAACGAGTATATCAGTTTTCTCTATCACTTTATCTATAGCGATGCTACATTTTGTATAAAATATTTTGTAGGTAACTCCTTCTAATATTTTTTAGCAGTTTTAGAATTACAATTCATTAAATTATTATTAATATTTCCCTAAATCATATAAGTCTCCTATCGTGAAGTTAATATTAAATGGTCTCCATCCTTTGGATAAACGTTCTTCTATTTTCATAGCATAAATTATTGCTTTCTTTAAACCATATATTGTTGTCGAGTAAAGAGTTAAGTTCATTAATATATTTTTAGCAACCAGTATTATTTCTTCTATACAACCTTCTGGTGAAGGTTTAAACAACTTTAATTCTTAATAACTCCACATGTTTGCTTCGTGATTTATATCACGGAGCATCTTGATAGAAATATTACCTGCAATGCATAACTTCTATCTTAATAAAAGGATATTTTTTATAAAACATTACATAATCTTATGATATTAAATTTTTGCTTGATAAATTCTTAAAAAGAAATTAGATACTTCTATATTAGTATTCTTAGTAATTTCAAACTATTACCTACTATTCTATAACTTTAATAACAGATTAAATTCTATCCCTTTAGCCCTAATATACTTTTGAATTAATTAAATTATATCTTGAAGTAAAAAAACACTAACAATTCCTTTAATACGATATGTTATCGCTTTTTAAAAATATGTTTATTAATTTTATTTGATTTACTTGAAATAAACTTTATAACTAATACCTTAGAAAAATTTAAAAAATTTTAAAAGATTTCATTAAAGACTGAAAACTTAAGTAATATTTATTTAATTTACATATATTTTGTATAAAAATTACTAAAATAATTAACTCATCAATTGTATCTATATACTATTTTTTACTTATTATTCATTTTTAAACCACCACTTGTCCCATGGAGTAACTGGCAATTTACGTTTATGCTCTGACTGTAAATATCTATTCTCAATTTTATCGATAATTTCTTTTGGCAGACTTTTACCTTCTAAATAATTATCAATTTCTTCATATTTTAAACCTAGTACATTTTCATCAGCTTGACATTGAATGTTATCCAACAAATCAGCTGTTGGTTCTTTTAAATATATCCTTTTTGGTGCTTCCAAATGCTCTAATATATTTCGTCCTTGACGCTTATTTAGACCAGCTAAAGGTACTATATCAGTTCCTCCATCACCATACTTAGTAAAAAATCCAGTTAAAGCTTCAGCTGCATGATCTGTACCAATTACAACTAAATCAAAATATCCTGCAATATCATAGTGTACTTTCATTCTTTCTCTAGCCTTAATATTTCCCTTTAAATAATCAGTTATCTTTTCTTTTGTTCCTGATTCAAAATTTTGAACAGAAACATCTACAGCTTGTTTAATATTTATATTGATAATTTTGTCAGGATTGATAAACTCAAGTGCAAGTTGAGCATCTTCTTCATCACTTTGAACACCATAAGGTAATCTTACAGCAAAAAACTTATACTCTTTATTAGTTTCGTATCTTAGCTGTTCAATCGCCAATTGTGCTAGCTTACCTGCCAATAGTGAGTCTTGTCCACCTGAAATACTTAATACATATCCTTTTTTACCAGTTTTTAATAAATATTTTTTTAAAAATTTAATCCGCTCTTCTACTTCAGTTCTCCAATTAATAGTAGGCTTAGCGTTCAATTTCTTTATTATTCTTTTTTGAAGTTCGGTCATCAATTTTCCTTCCTTTCTAATTTCTTTAACCTTCCATTCTAATTATTAATTTTTAAAATTACAAATCAATAAATCATGACTCATCTCTCTCGATAGACGTCAAAAAAGTTAAATTAATTATGCAAATTTCTCATTACTAAAAACCTTTAAAACACCATTATGTCTATAATATTCTGTGATCAAATTGATATCATCAAAATATTTATCTAATCTCTTACTAAATATATTTAAACTATCATCTTTTCTCCTTAATTAATAAAGAATCACATTCTGGACAGATTTTTTCGCAATTTTCATCAAAGTCATCAGCATTATATGCAATACCACAACTCTTGCACACTATTCTTTTTGATACACGATCCATTAGTGTCTCTTTACTAACTTCAATTTTAATTGCCAAATCAATTTTACACTTTAATTTGTTATTTTCTAAATCAAGTAATCTTGCTTGCTTAAGTGTTCTTGGAAAACCATCTAATATATAATTATTTTTCTCAACTTGTATATACGGCATAAGAATATTAATTGCCCATTCATCACGCCCCAGCACCTTAGAAATCTTTGCTCATGCCCTGACTAAGGGCTAATGCAAAGATTGTCCCGACGGGCTTAGGTGGTGGGATGTATGAGGACAAACCCCAAAAGGAATACCCTTTGATAACACATTGTTAGGTGACGTTAGATACTGAAACTCACACAAACAGTAACGATTGAAGGAACAACTTAATCATCTCATCAGATTCTTCACCTAGTGGTGTTACCAATTGTCTTCCTCCACCTGACAGGCTTGTATTCTTCAAAGAATCAAATATTATATCTGTATATCCGAACTCCTCTTTCAAGTCCTTGTAATAGGAATCAGAATATATATCAAAATTATATGGATGTCTTTCAATTAAATGAGCTGGAACATCTAGTTCACTACCAAGCCCAAGAGCTTTCCAAATAATAAATTCAGCATATGATGATGAATAATTATCCCTTATCTGGTCAACAGTCAAACCATATCTTTGCATCTCTGGAGAATACCTACTAGGCATTTCTATCGACCAATATGTTCCAACATTCCAACAGATAACAACGTCTACATTATTAAATACAGAATATCGAGAAACATCTATATCACATATATCAATATTCAAAATAATTACATCAACCTCATCGTACTTATTTATGTCATCACTGTAGGAATAACCATTTGCTCTTATTATCTTCTTTGCCTTCCGAATACAATATTTGTTCTTTTCTATACAAATTACTTTATGATTGTTCTTTAGCAGTGAAACTGTACTTTGCCCTGTTCCAGATCCCTATTCTAGGATACACTTATATTCACTAATATTTCCTGCCATCCACTTATAAGCATTGTTATTATAAAAATGCTCCGCACTCAATTGCCACTCTTTAGAATATTTTAACTTTTCATTAGCATCATTCATTTTTTCTCCTCCTCAATAAACAAGTATCTAATGTCACCTAACTACTTCATTCCCGACTCACATTAACTCATATTCTACAAAATACATCACTATTGACGACACAAACGTCGCTTATCATATAATAAATTATTTATTTCTATCAATCCATCCACACCTACAAATATTCTATACCTATAAACCCCCGTTATCAATAAGAGATATTGTCGAAAACAGTCACCTCAATCCATAATTCACTACATCCCATTTCATCATACATCCTAATACCACAAAAATAGCCACAAAGCTCAATTTGAACCTTATGACCATTTTTCTAATATTATATACCTGTTTTTTACTTTTGATATTAAAATACCTATCAAACAAATCTCCACTTCCCAATCATTATACATTCATAATTTACCTTTTTCTCTTGTCTACTTGTCATATCTCTTCCACTAGTTTAGTGTATTTCTTAAGTACCATCAATAGTTTACCTGATTTTCAAAAAAGAATTATATCATCTCTATCTTCACTTAATTCTTCAACTCTATCATCAAATCCACTTATTGAAAATAAGCAATATATTCTCTTGTACTCATCATATCCCTTAATGCTCTTTGATTTTTTAACCAAATTGTAGAAAACACTATCCTGCATTTGCTTATTGTTATATTTACATTCTCCTAATATCAACTTGTTATTTTCATTATCTATTGCAACAACATCTATTTCGACCTTTGAATCCCAATAGCTACCTATTTTACTTATTAATATATTATAGTTATTAGCTTTATCCATTAATTGCTGTCTACATACTTTCTCATAAACAAAACTAACATGATTATCTACTAAGTGTTCCTTTATCTTATTCAAAACATATTGTTTGTTTCCCATCTCTAATTCACTTTTATATGGATATACAAATTTAAACCAGAACTCTATAAAGTTATCAGCTATATAATATAACCCCTTTTTACTTTTCTCAGGATTCTTTTCTGTAACTGGTACTCGTTTTTCTATCAAGCTCAAATTCATAAGTGTTTTTATATATGGTGTAAGTTTTGTAGTCGGTACCTCTAATGATGATGCTATCTTTGATATCTTATGCTTACCATCAGCTATGGTCTGTATTATAGAAAAATACGTCATTGTCTCTCTTACTTCTTTTTCTAACAAAAACGTAGGCTCTTCGTATAAGAAACCATTTCTATCTAATATCTCATTTTCTATATTAGTGAAGAACCCTGAGTTATTATCAAAAAATTCTAGATATTTAGGAACACCACCTGTAACTGCATATAAGTTTACTAATTCCTCAAAACTCAACTGGCTAAATCCACTTCTTATTTCATTAAATTTGAGTGGCTTCAAATTGATTTGTGATGTTCTTCTGCCATATAGAGGACTAGAATAGTCAAGCACTTGATTTTTCATCATACTTATATAAGACCCACATAATATAACCATTATATTATTATCTTTTAGTATGTCATCCCAAATTCTTTGAAATATAGATGTAAAAGAAGGGTTACTGCCAACTAAATATTGAAACTCATCAATAACTATTACCTTCTTTTCATTTGGTTCATACTTAGCTATAATATCAAATATATCATACCAGTTATCAAAACTACTATTTTTAAGGTAGCTCATATTAGTAAACTCGGAAACTGATGATAAAAATCTATTTCTATTCTTAACTTCAAGTTCCGATGTAGCTAAAAAATATAAGGCTTTTTTATCCTTTATAAACTCTTTTATTAATGTAGTCTTTCCAACCCTACGCCTACCGTACATAACAACAAAACTACTTTGTCTGTTATATTCATTATTTAATTTTTCTAGCTCAGATTTTCTTCCTATAAAACTTTGCATTTATACCGCACCTCTTTATAATTAAAATTATTATAATCTTAATTATATTATATCACATTTTTTATGAATTTTATACATAATGGTTTATTTATGAACTCTCTTATAAACTATATCAAAATGAGCTAAACAACGTCCTCTGATTTACCACGTTCCCCCCTTATAAAGAATCTACTTACTGCCCTGCAAAGGGCTAATGTGCCGAGTGTCGCAACGCGCTTAGGTTGAGGAATGCGTGAGGGCATTTCCTAAGAGTCTTTATGTCCCACGCCCAAACCTTGTGTAAATGTTTTATTATCTGATGGATGCCTATTGCCCATTTTAGACTTATCTTAAGCTCTAAAATATTGCTATGTATTTAGATAATAATTTATAGTAATTATCATCTGTCGTTCTGTAAAATTTCCCTTTTTGCATCATTAGTTTTAATTTGTCAATAGTTACCCATTTCACATCACTAACTTCATCCTTTTGTAATTTGATATCATCTAAATCTATATCTTTCTCTACTACCCATATATCAGTAAAAGAAATCTTACTCCTATATCTAATTGGTTCATTAACTGGATTTATATTTATACCTAACTCTTCTTTTACTTCTCTTCGTGCTGCAGTAATACTGTCTTCACCTTGTAATGCTGATCCACCTGCGATAGCCCATACCCCAGGTGCAAAATCCAAATGTTCAGGTCTTTTTTGAATTAATATTTCACCACACCTATTGACTATCCAAATATGTACAACTAGATGATATTCCTCTTCTTTGAACTCTTCTTTATCTCTTATAAGAGTTTTTCCTGTCACTTCCCCATCTTTGTTCAAAACATCCCATACTTCCATCTGATTCGTCTCCTTCAAATATTCATTAAACTATTTTAGCATAAAGATTACTACCATGTAAAGATAGGTAAATGACCCTTAAGTTTTAACTCTGAACAATAGGTGTATGTCAGTTAACGGTTGCGATCCTCGACGCAGTTAAGCCTACAATCTGAGCTCATGGCAGTGAGCCTGCGAACGTCAAATGCGATGGTACCTCGGTTAGCGAAACTGTTGTGGGTGAGCTTGACCCAAAAGGAATGCCCATAACCCTTTACGAGGATACTTTGTTAGACGATGCATTTTGCAGAAGTTTCCAATTACTTAATGCACTCTAAAATGTATCGTGGATAGTTTAGTATCTGTTGCTTCCATGAATCATATAGCTCTTTATTTCCTTGTAACATACCTTTTAATATTATAAAAAGTAAAATTCTACGATAAGCAACAAATAGGTCCAGCTTCTCTATCCATTCATTATCAATATGATGTTCTTTTTCATAACCTTCAAGTATATTAGTTAAACACCACTTTAATGCTTCTTTATCATGTACTGGTCTTTCTATACCACCGCTAAAATTAAATAATGTACTTTGTAAGGCAATAGCAATGTCATTAGCAAACCAATGATAGCTTGATACATCAAAATCAATTAAATATAATTTTGTACCATCATCTAAAATATTTTCGTGGTGTGGATCATTATGTATAAATCCAAACACATCACGATTTTGTGGAAGATTTGATAACTCCCGTCTTAATTCCTGCCACTTTTGTTTTACATCTTCATCATAATGTAACGCATTAAGCTCATCCCACTCTGCTTCCCATCCAAGCAATGGTAACCCCTTAGCATTCAATTTCTGTGAACATTGCCACGCCGGATACTGTGTAGCTATACGATGCATTTTACCTATCGCACTACCCCAACGTCTATAAAATGCTTCGTCCCATTCTTTTGGACCTCTCTGTTTTCCAGAAACAAATTCCATTATATAAGTTAAATAACCATACCCCTCTCCCTCCTCATAATGACTATGATAAAGTGAACCTTGAGGTGATTTAGATGGAAATACTATATTTGCACCATTTTGTCCCGCGTAGTGAACAAAGTTAATACGTTCATTATTCTTATTAACATTATCATCAAATCCTTCTTTATCGCACTTCCAGGCTATTGTTTTAAAAACCATTTTACTTCCTTTATTTAAATAGGAATAAACAATACCATCCGAATCTTCTCTACCTCCACCTAAAAATTCTAATTCACTAACTTGTAACTCGTAAGGTTTTAAAAGTTTTCCCATAATTTTTTCACTAATATTAATCATTACTATCTACCTCTTCCCTTTTATTTACCCAAATATTCACCTAAACAAATTTGTACAGTAGTAAAATGTTTCGTCTAACGGTCCATGTTGCCGACGTTTCTCAACCTTAGAGCGAAGGTGCTCATGCCCTGCAAAGGGCTAATGTGCCGAGTGGCGCGACGCGCTTAGGTCGAGGATGTGTGAGGGCTTGACCTATTAGGAATACCAATGAGCTAACCCATGAGGCTTTTCGACCTCGCACGAACCTTGCTGCAACATATTGTTAGATGATGTTGCCCATTGACCTTATATAATTCTTAACTTATAGATCCTCTAATATAGGAACACCTTCAATAAATTCAGATTCTAATCCCAATCTGCTAAAATAATCTGTCATTCTCATACATGCAAATTTCTCAGTAGAGTAATGAGTACCACCAATTACGTTTACTTTGTTTACTCGCTCAAATTCATGAACATCTGTAAAAGCTTCACTTGTAATCCCAGTAATTAATGTACTAACCCCTTTTGTAAGCATTTCTTCAACAAATTTAACTTCATTACCTCCTCCAGCAATGATTCCAACTTTTTTGCTCGCAACTATATCTTCTCCATATTTATACAACTTAGTTGGGTGTTTTATTATATGAGATAACATTTCATTTAAATCTGATATATTATCACTCTTTATTTCTCCAATAACCCCACTCTGAGCACCTCTTGATGAGGCAAACGATTCTATAATATTTATACCCAATTCATTTGCTAATGTCACACTTGTAGAGTATTTACTAAAATTATCCAAAGGTACATGAAAACAAAATACTGATATATTTCTCTCTTTGAATATTTCAAGCTGATTTTTATCCATCAAATAAAATGGTGGTGATTTTCTAATATCCCAGTTTGATGGATGATGGACAAAAAGCATTGCATTTTCTACATTATCACATATTACCTTTTCCATTACTTCATAAGTAGGGAAGACTGCTGTATACACTTTATTTACTTCGTTGGCAAAGTCACATACTACTCCTATGCTTCTATTTTGAAAATTATTGCATACAAATTCCTTTATTTCCGCCATATATTTAAACCAGATGTCTTCCATTGCTTTTGTCACAAAATCTTCTTCGAGAATCATATATAGTTCTTTTGCTTTCATAATTATCCACTCCTTCATCTTAATTTATTCTAATATGCTTATGGACAATGTTATCTAACGTTTCGTGTTTACGACGTTTCTCAACCTTAGAAGGAGGTGCTCATGCCCTGCTAAGGGCTAATGCATCGACTGTCCCGACGAGCTTAGGTTGAGGAATGTGTGAGGGCAATGACCCATGAAGCTTTTTGACCCTTGCCCGAGCGAACGTAAACATATTGTTATATGCAGTTATACCAACAGCTCCAAAGAGATACTTAATTTTTATTAAGTGTTTTACTCCATATTTCCCGAAACTCTGCTATAGAATTATAGCGCTTTTCTCTATCCACTTCAACTGCTTTGAAGGCAACTTTATAAAGTTGTGTATCCAACTCCCAATTCTCTAACAAACAAGGAATGAATTTATTTTCTTTATACATCTCTTTCATTTCTTTGCCTGAATATGTACCGAAAAAATGAAATAGTAAAGCCCCCAATGTAAAGACATTCGTCACCTGATCTATTGTAGCCCCAAATGTATATTCTTCTGGAGATTTTAGACGCTTAGTTCCCCAAAAATCTGCACCCATATCATTATAAGTTGGTTTTTTCCTAAAAAAATCAATGTCACAGATATAAGTTTTCTTCTTGTTAAAATCATATAAGATACTACCATCATAAAAATCAACTGCAACATAATCCTTAGACTCCACGTAAGCTAAAAAATCAAATACTACATTAACTGATGCTAGTCTAGATTCTATTGGTAATTCTTTATATCTAGCAAACGGTGACTTTAGTTTGGGATTCTTAGAATATTTCTCAAAATTCCAGTGATCAAATAGACACTCACCTTCTACCCATTTAAATACTGAAACATATAAATCATCAAATTCGTAATGTTCAACTAGTTCTATTAAGGATGGATGAGTTATTGTTTCATATATTTTCATTGCATTCTCTAGTACTTCAACGGCTTGTTTAGGCTCTGTGCTAGATTTCTGAGTCTTAATCCCAGCTATCTTAACAAAGTATCTTTGATTCCCATCACTTATTCCAAAACTGATATTCCCTGAGTCATTCTGGTCAAACACGGTAAATACCTTCCCATATTTACTTAGAAATGAGAAATCACGATACTCTCTTACGTTGAAAGTAATATTATTTATTTCTTGTGTAACCATTAATCATCCTCCATCATATAAATTTTTCATAGCCTCCAGTCCCCATATTCTTTATAAGACCCCAAAAACTACTCTAAAATGTTTGTATAATTGCATATAACTACTTCATTCCCGACTCATATTAACTCATAATCTATAAAATACATCACTATTGACGACACAAACGTCGCTTATCATATTATATAATAAATTATGTATTACTTCCACCCATACCTACAAATATTCTATACCTATAAATACTTATTATCAATAAGAGATATTGTCGAAATCAGTCACTTCAATCTTTTATTTCACTACATTCCACCACATCATACGTCCTAATACCATAAAAAAAGCCACAAAATTCAAACTGAACCTCATGACCATTTCTCTAATATTATATAATTAAATAATCTGATTCCTATTGCCTTTCTTACTAAAATACCCATCAAACAAATCCCCAAATCTCCATTTAACAGTCATTCTACCTTCATAATTTATATAAATACAATCTATAAACAATTCAACCATCTCTCTAGTAAGAGTATCAAAGGATAAAATTTCATTAAAGTCCTCCACTACATCATCACTTTTATCAATATTATCTTTCAACACTTTAATCTTTTCTTCTAAAGCATATATCTTATTGTTTATACTTACTTCTCTCTCTTCATAGTCACTTCTCTTTTTCATAAATACATCTAACGATATACTCTCTGACTTATAATCCTTATAATTAGCTAGTTTCATATTCTGTATCATTCTTAGACTATTTTTATGTGCCTTGATATCTTTTTCATAGTCTTTTATACCTTTTTCTCTTTGCTTGTTTACTTGACATATCTCTTCTACTAACCGGCTGTCAAGTTAGGGCTAAACTTTTTTATATTATGAGTTAATCTACTTAAACCAAATATTTAATCTATATTTAGTCATCAATATTAGTTTTTGTGAATATAAAAGAGTCCTCCTAATATTTGGAAGACTATTATTTTATAAGTTTTAAGTATATCTCTAAGCTATTCTCTACTTCTTTTTCAACTATAGCTATAAAATCGGAATAATCACCTGTAGTATGAGCCTTATCTAAAGAAGCATAGTATTTCATTCTTTCTTCATTTTTAATTACAATTGGTGGATAACCACTTTTCATTAACTCTAAATTCAATAATAACCTTGCTGTTCTTCCATTTCCATCAATAAACGGATGGATTTTAACAAATTCTCCATGTACTCTTGTAGCTCTCTCTATTGGATGCATATTTTTTGCATCTTTAGAATTATACCATTTTATAAACTTCTCCATCTCATCATTCAGCAGTACATAATCAGATAGCTAGTGTATTACTTCCAAAAGTATGGCAATATAAAGTATTAAAACTTATTCCACACTTTATATATTGGGGATAATATTCCAGTACAATCTAACTCATTTTCTATTATATCTTCAAACTTTATTTTACCCAATTTATTTCTACTGAAAATAGACATAAATGAGGTGTTTACATCCTTTTTAGTAGCTATATAAGTTATTAAACATTCTTTTTTTTCCGTATGCAATTCCGTTGGAATTCCCTTTATATATGCTTCTATATCAGAAGTAATCCATGATTCTACTAATAATACTATTCCTTCAGCTTCTACTTTTTTGACTTTATTTGCTATCTCTTGCATTATAATAAACTTATCCGATTTATCTTCAGGAATAGCTAATTGATGTAATATCATTTCATTATCTTTACTCAAAAGAAATAAAATGGGTCTATGATATCCATCCTTAGCTAAAACATTCTTAGCCATTTCCAGTAAACTTCTCCCAAACTTTTTCAAGTCATCATGTGTAGATGGTAGTTTAATATTATCTTTTTTAATTTTGTATCTTTTTACGGCCTTTTTCACAGTTTCTTCTTCTAAATATACTTCATGTTCTACAATTTTTTTTGTCTCAAGTGATTTTAATGATAACTGCTTAGTTCTAAAATTATTTGACATCATCATACAGTCTGGTATTCCTAGAGCACAATAATTCGTTTGAACACGACTATGTAATGTATCACGTATAGAGCAACTTTCAATATTTAAACCAAGCAATGAATGTGCATCCTTTACAAGCCGATACATAAACCCATAGCAATATGCTAATGCATCAAGAATCTCGTAATCTGATAAATCATTTACTACCCAGCGTCTTTCAATCTTTAGAGCATAATCCATTAATATGATTTCATCAGTAATATAATCTTTTTCTCTTAAATAAATAGCAATCATATATTCCGGTATTTCAATTGGAAACTCTATATCAACTTTTAAAATTTCTTCATACCCTAAGATGGTGACTCTAGCTATGCTCTTCTTTTCTAAATCTTGTTTATGCACTATCTCAACTCTAGCGCTATTTAACCATTTTAAGATAGTATCTTGTTTCATTTTATTTTGCCAGTTATTATACCAATTATCAAAATCCTCAAACTCTGACTTCTCATTTTGTAATGCAAAGGTTAAATTTCTAAGAGCTTGAATAGTAGCATTTAAATTAACTCTGAACGCTTCAGGGTCAAAATAATTATCTAGCGTTTGATGCCATAACCTATGACTTTCAAGTAATCTTCTATGTGTATTTTCTATTTTACATTTCATATTTTCATACCTTTCAATAGTTTAGCCTAAATTTTTTTGCAGTATTCCACTTTTAACGTTTGTCAACTTATTTAGGTGCTCATCCCCTGAATAAGGGATGATGCATTGACTTCCCGACGTTTAGATGAAAACATTTCCATTATACTTTATTGTTCCTTGTCTGAACCTTCACAAATCCATCAATATAGGCTGTAAAATCACATATTCCACCCGTAATATATCACTTACAATCTTTAATATACCTATGCATATTATGAAATAAGAGGAAATCTCCTTTTCTTTCCTACATTTTTTAAATTTTTTTTATACTTTTCAAATAAATGACCTTTATAATAACATTCTATATCTACCGTTTCTTCATCTTTATTTACTTCATAATATACTCCTAATATATAACCACAGACATGTCTTGGAAATGCCTCTCCTTCCCAATACCATACTTCATTAGTACTCGTTGATTTTGTTAAAGCTCTTAGCCTATCTCGATCATTATCTTTCTCACTTTCATTTTGATAACTTTTTTTCATTTCAATTGCAATTAAATTATCCTGTTCATGAATCTCACCTCTACTGTGAATAAGAATATCGCATTTAATATTTATAATTTTCATCTTTCCATCGATTATTGTCTTAACTTTACCACAATTTCTATTATATTCAACATCTACATGATACATATCCAATTTAATCCTCTTTAATTCTTCTTCCAAATAGGATTTTAAAGTTCCACATATACATGGCTCAGATACATCTGTTTTAATTAAGGACCAACCTTCTATTAAAAACCTATTATTAGCTATATTGAATAACTTTTTCATTTTCTTCAAAGAATACATACTTACCTCTCATTCACTTGATTTATCTCAATTTATTGTTCAATACCTCTAATTTAAATTACTTATAAAAAAGTGTGATTCTATCATCTATAGTGCTTCGTAGACACCATTGAACTTACCAGCTAATAGCTGCAAGCTAGAAAACTCCAATAATAACTCGTTTAGTGAACCGAGCGTGCTAAAACAATTCTCAACGTTTTTGCCATAGCTTGAGAAAACTTTAATTCTATGTTAATTCGCTAATATATACAAACCAATATTTAATATATAATTACTGTAGGATTGAAGTAAAATCCTCAATCCCATCGCTAGCATTAATATATAAGTTTATCTAAAGAATCGTCATCCATTCCACGCCCAATATAAAACCCTTTAATTACATTATGATACTCATCCAAGTAACTTTCATCTTCCATTGTTTTTTGATAAATAAAATTATATTTCCAATCCTCTGTATCTTTGTCTAATTTATTGTATAGCTCCTTTTTACTTACTGCATATTTTTCTTTTCCTTTTTCATTAATGTATGCGTGCTCTTTTTTTTGTCTCTCCAATATTACTCTTTTTAAATATTGGTCTGCCGAAAACAAATAATTTTTTCTAACAATTCTTTTTGGAGTAAGCAATATCTTCATATCTTCATATTTATAGCAGGGCTCTTTAATATTTATCCATGAAGATGACTTTGTATCCCATGTATAAAATGAATCAGTTGAGTTAGCTCTAATACCATATGATTTTAGTTGCTCTAATGTATAGTCGTTTAATTGTTTATGTATAATATTAGTAATCAAATCTGATAATCCATCTTCATTGAATCCCTTAATTAGAATAGGTAAATCAATTACATTTGAAATATTGTGAATTTTTTCGACTAAGTCTTCTAATCCTCTAAAAGTATCTACTAATCCATCTTGCGTCTTTCCGTGCCCATTCCGTCCATTTCCATACCCAAGTTTAGTATAATTAACTTCTTTTGCATGAGAAAGTAACCTCTTCTTCATATAATAATTATCTTCTCTATACGCTCGGTATAAAGATTCGAAAAATTTATCAATTATATCTATAGCTGACTTACACCACTTATCATTGTTTAAAGATAAAAGAATTGGATCAATAAATAATTTTTGATCCTTTAAAAGGTTGACATCCACAAAATTGAATTTGGAATGATTTGGTTTCTTTATTTTGATAATACTTGAAACATGGAACTTTTCCATTGATTGCACCTCCACTATAAATACTGTTAATATCTTAGAAATCTACTATTAGTTAACATACTCCTAAAATCTTAAATAATATCGAATAATATTTTATAGAACATAATTTTCTCTAGAAAATAATATTGGTAATAATAATTATAACATAATAATCCATAATTGTCATATTAACCTTTGTTTTTTGCCTTCTACAGTAATACTTATTTATTATTACCTACCATCCACGGGATTTGAGAAAGTGGAAGAACAATTCCACATAAGCTTTTCTTTTTTATAATTTATAGTATAGTTCATTATACTTCACAAGTAGATAAGTATATAACTAGTTCATTATAATCCATAGTGCAGTTCTCTATGGCAATTTGGACACACTGCGATTGCATTATCTACTGTATCGGTGCCACCTTCTGCAAGTGGAACATTATGATGTACTTCCAAATATGGAGAATTATCACTTGCTCTATGGAAAGGTGCTTTACTACCACATTTTTCACAATATCCATTAGCTCTTTCAAGGACTTCGACAATTACATCTGGATTTCTTTTATAAACGGTTGTCTTTACAACCATAGATTCAGGCTTTGAAATCGCATTTCTTAATCTTTCTTTCCTTTTATAACTATTGTCACTTCTGCTTACATCAACTGATTTATCAATTTCTAGCTGATACTCTCTCAATGTTTTATATAGCTGAGTTTGAGTAAAGCTAACAAGATACATATTACCACCAATACTCTCAAAGAACATTTTAGGTCTTTTACTAAATTCTACATCCTTTATCCGTATAATTTCGTAATACTCAAAGTAGCGCTTTTTTAATAGTACCGATAGCTCTTTATCCCAGAAGATTCTAGTTCTCCCCAAACTACTAGCCTCTCTAGTGATTTTAGCTTTGTATTTCTTATTTTCGTAAAGCAAAATCAAGTCAACATTCTCTCCATTTATAATATTTTCAACATTGAAATAAGTACTCATTCCTTTAGGTATACCCGAACCATGATAATCAAATGATGACTTATCAAGTTCTTTAGCCATAATTGCTGGTGAAATGACTTCCCAAGAATCAAATCGCCTTGAATAGCCATAAGAACTATATACTTTGAGTCTAGATATTATATTTTCAAAATCTTGCTCATCATATCTTAGCGATTCAATTGCTTCTCGTAATGTATTATTTTTAAAAATCCCCTTAAAGTCTTTTTTTATGCTAAAGTCGGTGTAAAATCCCCATCGACTGGTATCCTTTACTTTTAATGTCATCTAGTGAAAGTATATTTTTATCCATCCATCTATGACTTCTACTCTCAAACAAGTACGTATATACACATTTATTTCTTTGCCTTTCCGTATATAAATTGAATTCTCTAGATCTACTCGAATAATTCAATTTTGGAACTTTAATAATGTTTTTCACTCCCAGCCTCCTCAGTCATGTTACTATATAATTCAATATCCAAAGTCAGTCATTATGGTACGGTTCAACCCCTTTTGCTCAATGGTTATGGGTCACACATAATTCGATGTTACATCAGCCACGAAATTGATGTGGGTAATGCGTTCCTAGGAACCCCATCTCTCCCTTTACAACGATGCTGTATTGGCGGCTGAAGTAACGTTTTCATTTTCTCACTCAAGTAAGGAAAAAAAATAATCACCATATGCTTTCCATAAAAACTCATAGTCACCATCTAAACTGAATAGGATTTCTTTTCCTCCAATTGGTGTGTTATATACTCCATGCTTCGCTTTTGCATTATTAGAAATGTCATACCTCCAACTCTTTCCTTTTTTAGATTTTGGATATAACAAACTCTTGAAGTCCGTCATTAATAAAAGTATTCCTTTATCTGAAACAGAATTTAACTCATATTGCTCTAATAAATATAAATCAAAATATACATCTTTCATGAAAATATCTGTTGCACCGCGTTTTCCTCCAGAAGACGCATATTCACGATAACACTTCATTTCAATCGCAATTTTATATGAATTTTCTCTTTCGATAATATTTACCAATAAGTCAATATTCCTATTTCGCCTATTTATGTTTACACCTGTTTCTAACTCAATTTCAACTTTTTCAGAGCGCTTAAATATATGCAGTGGCAATAACTGTTGTAAAACATGAGCATAATGCAATTGAAGTGAAGCTTCTTTATTTATAGATATAAGACCACCATTAACTTTATTAGCTAATATATGCCATGCTTGTCTTATACAGTTTTCAATTCTTCCAATAAATTCTTTGCTAACTTGTTCTGTTCCATGAGAATCATTTACTTCATTTAAATCTGTACCAGATGATATCATTTCTATTTCTTCATTTATACACTTAAAGTTCAATTTGGAATACACTCTTTTATGCCATTCAACTATTTCTTTTATAGACTCTTTTTTTAAATGTAATTTAATTATTCCCGAAGGAATTACATCGGGAATTTCTCTCATTCCATTGAACTCATTTAACTGAGTAACACGTCTTAGAGAACCCTTTGCCTTCAAATAATTATATGTATTGTTGGTATGATCACCATTACACCATTGGCTGATTCTTGCATTTTCAATATTCTTATTACACAATTGGCTAGCCAGCATTTGGATTTCTTTTTGTTTTAACCAAGGTGAAAATGAAGAACTTTCTGTATACCTTTCAAAAGATAATATTACTGATGACAACCAAACAGCTGTTGGAACACTATCTGTTATACATTTCTTTGGTTCAATATTACTCATTTTAACCCTCTCTTTCTTTATGTTCTTAGCTATTTTGAGCTCTAATAATTTCGTATTGTCTACGTTCACTTTAACTCTTAAATTCTCCCCAAAATAAAATAAATGTGGAAGCAAACGACAATATGTTACTATACGAATTTTTAACGGAACACATCAATATTTATTCTTTAATTCCAAAGCGATATTTTCGGCATCTGGATATATCTTACTTAGAGTGATCCCACAAATAGATAATTCATAATTTATTAACGGTACCCGTTTTGCAGGAATTATAAAACGTCCTAAAAAATTTGAATTGTCTATTTGTGTAAGTTTTCTATACGTATTATGGATTGTAAATGCCGATTGTTGAGAATAAATTCTCATATTGTATTCTACAGGTTTGGTTGCTATAATCTTGTCTCTTACTAATTTACGTTCAGTATTAGCTTTTATTTTCTTGAAAGCTGGATATATCATATCTAAGCATGTTTTAGTGTCCATTGGATATATGAATTCTTGAAACCCTTCATGTTTATTAAGAATCCCAGGCCTTAGAATCCAAATGCAGGCATCCTTTTCGGGATATTTTTTATATTCATTGGTGGCAAAGAACGAAGCTATCAAAGGTGATTCTGACCAATCAAGCAACCTAGTGGGCAAGCCGAAATGTCGCATTATCGAAATCCAAGCTGAATAATTATCAGGATGAGGTTTGTCAGATAATGTAGTACTTGCTTTCATATAAAAATCATTTGATAGATATTGTTCTGATTCTGATTCTTTTAGACGTTGTACAGATGGAACTAATTCCCACTCTTTGTCTGCATGACCTCTATACCAAATCAATTCGTTACTACTTTCATATATTGACTTTACTTCTTGAACTAGTTCACCTAAACTATCTATAACTTTTTCAATAAACATATTATTATTCTCCTTTTATCTCAGGTTTGCCATAAGTAAGTAATTAAAAATGTGGTTTAATTATCCTAGATTTACAATGTCCCTCAACCTTAGAAGATGATGCTCATGCCCTGACTAAAGGCTAATGCATCGACTGTCCCGACGGGCTTAGGTTGGAGAATGGTGAGGGCTGACCCTTAAGGAATCCCTATTAGCTAACCCAATAGTTTTCTTGACTTTGCCCGAACTGTGCGTAAATCTTTTGTTATGTGTAGTCAGAAAGTGTCCCTAATCAAGCATTTTGCTTATGCCACATCATTGAAAATACAGGATCCTTATTTAAATCATTTATCTTTTTCGTACTCCACTTATGATAAATATTTCTTCTAAATATTTCTGCACCCACATTGAGTTCATCAACTAATTTATTATAGACAGTTCGATTATAGTATCCTTTATTCTGTTACTACACTACGAAAAACTTCATTCTGAATATTTGTTAAATAAGTCGATACAGCAACTTTATTTCCATGATTGACTTGTAAATAGTACTGAAAATGAGGCGTTGCCTCAAGTATAGTTGATCTAACACTTATTATCCTATTGTAAAGGTTTGAATAAATCCATTCTCTCTTCTTTCTATGCCTAAATACAAAATGCATCTGATCGTATAAGTTACCAAGATTCACCATACTTAACTTTGAGTATTCAACATATACTTTCAACAATTCTTCAAAATTATCTGTTCCCTTCGTATCACATTCATACACCTTTAATTCACTAAATTTATTCTTAATATCCAAAATTTCTTGATAAAATAATTCCATAGCACATCTTTTATCAGAATTATATTCAATAATTGAAACAATTATGAGAATAATAGAACTACCAAACAATGCTAAGGAAACATCATAAATAAAGTCAGGATGAAACTGTTCATTAATCCCTATAAACTCAATTGCAAGTAGAATACACATGGATAATATGCCAACCACAATCATAATTATCATAATCCACTTTCTTGACTTCAATTCTTCACCTCATTTCAATTTGCAACTTGCTGATTTCACATAACGGTTGCGTATCCTCGACGCCATTGAGCTTACAACCTGAGCTCATGGCTACGAGCCCGCGAGTGCCTAATGCGATGGTTCCTCGGTTAGTGAAATGGATGTGAGTGAGTACTCCCAAAAGGAATACCCACCGAGCCCTTTATGAGGATACATTGTTATACGTCGTTAATTATGGAAGCTAATTCGCATCCCTCTTCTCAATATATTCTTTTTTTCCTTCAGGCATTTTCTCAAAGAAATCATCTATCATTTTGGGTTCTGTTATCATTTTCATCACAATGAAGTTCATTAAATCAAACAATCTTAATGTTAATTGCTCATCCTCATCAATATTCAGTTCACCTGGATGAACTGCGCTATTTCCTGTTATCCTTAAAATATCAAGTGATTTCTGTATACGTGGATCAAGACCTTTAGCCACTAAATTCTTAATGTCAGAATTGATATTTTCTCCTTTTTCACCTAAGTGAACACAAAGTAACTGTAAAGACAGTCTCAATAAAGCCGCTGCCGACCTTTTCGAAGTATAGAATACAGCTCTTGCCTCTTCATAAATATTCTTTACATCATCTGGCATATCATCAGCTGGCAACGGCAAAGTTGATACTTTTGGTATCATCATATTACTTTCATGCCATATTTGATACTGTTTGCAACAATTACATGTAACTATTGTTACTCTTGATATTGCTGTTGGATTATTATTTGAACTAATAACCTTTGAATTATTCACATTGTATATACTTGCTACACTTTTTATCTGCTCTGCAAGCGTATTACAATATGGGCATGTATATGCATTTAAATCTAAACTTGGCTGTACAATTTTCATAAAATCCTCCTTGTACTAATAATTAATGACGTATAACGTCCGCGGATTTACGACGTTCCCCAACCTTAGAAGGAGATGCTCATGCCCTGACTAAGGGCTAATGCATCGACTGTCCCGACGGGCTTAGGTTGAGGTATGTGTGAGGGCTGACCTTTTAGGAATACCTGTTAGTTCACCTATGAGGTTTCTTGACCATGCCCGAACTTTGCGTAAATCTTTTGTTATCCGAAGTAAAGTATGGACCTAATAATATAATTCTAACTTTCTCTCTAATAATTTATTTAATGGTAAGCTTGAATCAAATTCAGGAAGTAATTTATCTTCATCAGTTAAAATAAATCTTTTATTTACTGTATTAACGGTTTCTTGCATTTGCCCATTCATTATTGATTTCATGAATTCCTCAACAATAGGAGTGGTCTTATAAAATTTATCTTCAAGTATATTATAAGAGCCATTAGAATCATTACCTTCATTAAGAAATCTTTCATTTAGTACTATATTTAAAATATATGGGTATTTATATTTTAAGGTCATAAGGTATATATATATTATTAAATACTCATCTGTATGTTGGCTAATGCCAGAAATCTTTAACATAACAGAAATGTTCAATATTATTCTGTTTATATCTCGAAGAGACAGCTTTAACTTATTTACTATTTGAACAAGCTCATTTTTACTTGTTTGCTCTAACTTTATATCGTGTAAATCAAGCATGTAAGATATATAATCTAAAGACTTAGGCTCTGGAAGTCTTAACTGAATATCAAAAAATCTTCTAAGGTATCCTTGTGAATCCATATTTTGACCATATACTGTAGCTATTGAATGACTTAACTGTTCTATATCAACTGCTAGCATAAAAACAATATTAGAATTATTAAAAAAATGTTTCATTGTCTCTAATACCTTTATGGCATATAAGGGATTACATCTATCTAATTCGTCTATAACAAACACGAACTTCTTATTTATACTAACTTCTTCTAATAAATTTAAAAAGCTACCCTTTATTTCTTTAAATTCTTTATATTCAGCAAATAACTCATCAGCTTCTTTACTCTTAATAATTCCTAATACTTTTGAAATATCTTCTTTTTCTATTAGTCCATCACTTCTGTCAGTAATAATATCCGTTAATTGAGAGACATCTACACCCAGTTTATTTTTTATTATATAGGAAATACCTTTCTTAGCTACATATTTTGATATCTCAAATGCTTTTCTTTTTATTTCAGCTCTTTGCTCTTTCTTTAGAACTCCATTATCTAATTGGTCTAAAATATCTGACAATATAGAAATAAGTGGCTTATCAAAATCATCATTTTTCCAAGCATTATATATGGATATTTTATAATTCTCCTTAACATAATTCATATTTCTCCACATTTCAATAAACGTTGTTTTTCCAGTACCCCAAGACGAATCTAGCGCAATAACAAAAGAACTTTTATCTTCTTTAATTTCATTAGATATATCTATCAGTCTATTAATTTTTGTCGCATATATCTCTCTTTTTAGTTTATCATCATTTTCAAATCTCATTATATCCCCTTTCAGTTTTGCTAATACTTTATTTCGGATAACTACTTCATTCCCGACTCACATCAACTCAATCTATAAAATACATCACTATTAACGACATAAACGTCGCTTATCATATTATATAATAATTTATGTATTACTTCTATCAACACCTACAAATATTCTATACCTATAAATTCCTATTATCAATAAGAGATATTGTCGAAAACAGTCACTTCAATCTTTTATTTCACTACATTCCATCACATTATACATCCTAATACCATAAAAATAGCCACAAAACTCATTTTATGCCTCATGACCATTTCTCTAATATTATCCATATTTCTAATTTCTTCTGCCTATCCTATGGAGATAAACTTCAAACAAATCCCCAAATCTCCAATTAACAGTCATTCTACCTTCATAATTTATATAAATACAATCTATAAACATTTCAACCATCTCTCTAGTAAGAGTATCAAAGGATAAAATTTCATTAAAGTCCTCCACTACATCATCACTTTTATCAATATTATCTTTCAACACTTTAATCTTTTCTTCTAAAGCATACACCTTATTGTTTATACTTGCTTCTCTATCTTCATAATCACTTTTCTTCTTCATAAATACATCTAGTAATATACTCTCTGCCTTATAATCCTTATAATTAGCTAGTTTCATATTCTGTATCATTCTTAAACTATTTCTATGTGCTTTCATTTCTTTTTCATAGTCTTTTATGCCTTTTTCTCTTTGCTTGTTTACTTGACATATCTCTTCTACTAGTTGGCTGTATTTCTTAAGTACCATCAATATTGGCTTAGCTATATCTTCTTCTATAAATGAATCTACACAGTTTTCTACTTCTATATTGTTTTTAGTATTACATGCATATCTGACCACTTTACCACTTTTATTGTTATATACTTTTGAAACAAGGATATGATTACAACCTGCACACCTTATCTTTGATGTAAATAGCTCTAAGTGTCTTTGTCTTTTCTTATTGTATGTCTTGAATGTTCTTTGTACTTTTTCAAAATCTTCTTTACTTACAATAGCTTCATGTGCATTTTCTACTATTACCCATTGACTCTCTGGTACTTTTATATCTTTTTTACTTCCTATCTCTAGCCTTTTGTATTTACCATATACTGCGTCACCAGTGTATCTTCTATCTTTTAATATTGATTGTATAACTGATTTCTTCCAGTATGTTTTATCTTCTACTGTTCTACATGGAAAGTTATCTTTTCTTGATCTCCTTAGCATCAATGGGGACAGTACCCCTTCTTGGTTTAGTACTTTTGCTATATCAGTTATACCCATACCATCTAGTCTCATACTATATATTCTTCTTACTATATCTGCACTCTCTATATCTGGTACTAACATTTTATCTTTGTTTTTAGTAAATCCATATGGAGCATATGCTGTCATATGTTTTCCTTGTTTGGCACTTGTGGTTTTAGAGCTTATTATCTTCTTTGATAAATCTTTTGAGTAAAAATCATGTATCATGTTTTTAAACGCTACATCTATACTACCTGCTTTATTTAATAACTTGTTACTATCATAATTATCATTTACTGATATAAATCTTATGCCTAAGAACGGAAATACTTTATCTATATATGTCCCTGTCTCTATATAGTTACGTCCAAATCTAGAAAAATCTTTTACTATAACGCAGTTAATTAAACCATTCTTTGCATCTTCTATTAATGTTGCTACTGCTTTTCTTTCAAAATTTGTCCCACTTATTCCATCATCTATATACTCTTTAATGAAGGTATCTTTAAGTTCACTGTTATTAGAAATAAACTCTCTTATTCGCTCTCTTTGAGATACTATACTGTTGCTATCACATTCTAATAACTTCTCATCTTCGGATGAAATTCTAAGATATGCACCTATCGTATAACCATTATCCATATGCTACACCTCAAGAAATTCTTTATATTCATCTTTGAATTTATACTCAATAACAACCTTTTCATTATATACTGTTATACTCTGTATAAGTGTAGTTACCATCTCTCTAGTCAGATTCTTATCGTTTTTGAATTTAAGTATTTCATTGATAGCATTGCTCTTAGCTTTTTTTGCCAAGTTAATCTTATCTATCCTCAGTTGACTTATTTCATCTGATAATCGTTTGTACTCTCTCTTATATTTATTTATTATAAATTCATATCCACTTATAGAAAGCAACCCTTCTTTGTAGTCTTTGTATGCTTCTTCTCTTAATGTCTGTATTCTATTTCTTTGAGTTGTAAGACTATCTTCTTTATTATCCAGTTCTGTTAGTTTAACTTTATACTTTGATGATTGGGTATATTTATTTCTATATTCCTTATGGTCTAATAACAACTTTATCTGTAGTTTTATATTCTCAAATACTATTTCTTTAAGATTACTCTCTTTAAATGAAGTAAATTTGCAACTGCCACCTTTTACATACTTTTTAGGACAATACAGCGTATAGCTCTTTCTATGTTCTCCCACTTTCTTGTAACCACTATCTCTTTGAAGTCTACTCCCACATTCTCCACATATAACTAGCCCTTTGAGTAAGTTCTCATTCTTCTTTTTTTCTTTACGCTTTATTTCTTTCTTGGCTAGTTTTTGAACTTTATTAAATGTTTCTTCATCTATAATAGGTTCATGTGTGTTTTCGATAAGTTCTACATTTTCTATCTTCTCTCTATTTTTATTCTTACCTTTATATAGTGCTGAATCATATTTTCTTAATACTAATGCTCCTATATAGTTTGGATTTTTCAATAAAGCTTCTACCGAAGAACCTCGCCACAATGATTTTCCTTCTTTGTCTTTTGAACCCCGTAATCCTTTTTCACATAAATATCTATACTGTGATGGTATGTCTAAATCATTTAGTTTACGAGCTATTGCAGTTACTCCTAATCCTTTAAGCCTCATATCAAATATCATTTCAACTACATCTTTTGTCTCTTCATTTATCTCTAGAACATATTTGTTTTCCTCTGATTTCTTATATCCATATGGTGCATAATTACCTAGAAACTTACCACTCTTTTTTTTAGCATCTAATGCTGTACATACTTTTTTAGAAATATCTTTGGCATAGTTATCGTTTATGATTGATTTGAGTGCAATCTCTAATTCTTGGTTTTCACTTAGATGTAGACTGTCAAAGTTATCATTAACTGCTATAAACCTTATTCCAATGTTTGGAAATACCTTTTCTATATACTGTCCTGATTCGATATAGTTTCTTCCAAATCTAGATAAGTCTTTCACTATTATTGTATTTATCAACCCGCTCTTTATATCTTCTAATAATTCACTAAAAGCATTCCTGTCAAAGTCTGTTCCTGTAAATCCATTGTCTACGTACGTCTTCCTATGAACCAATTCACTCGATTTATTTATATACCCTTTTAGCATCTCAACTTGATTACTGATAGAATCACTACCTGTTATACTATCCTCTATAGATAACCTTGCATATATCCCCACTTCATACTTAGCAGTTACGTTTGTCGGTTTAACATTCTTCCTACTAGTACGTGCCATTTAAGTCCCCACCTTTTATTTCATCTAATTTCTTATCAATATCTGTATTTGATTGGGTTTGCTTTAGGATATTTTCTACATAGTTTAGTGCGTCTTTAAACTCATCTCTATATCTAAAATGTATTATTATTTTGTTTTTATCTACTATAATAATCTTTTTTATTAGTGATACTATTATAGGTCTTGTTATTTCTGTGATATTTCTATTTTGAGTAAAATTAATTATCCAGTTACTTTTGCCTTTATTCTTTATCAACTGTTTTGCTCTGATCTCAAGTTCTTTTAAATTCTTTTCTATATCATTGCACCTAGTTTCAAAGTTAGATTTCATTTGCATATAGTCTGATTTTGATATGATACCTGCTTTATAATCTTCATATAGACCCGCTCTTAGATTATTGTATTTATCTAACTCTTCCATCTTTGATAATATTCTTCTATCTACTTTTTTATATTTGGTATCTAACAAAGGAAGCTTTTCTATATACTCTATTAAATCATATAGTTTAACCATAATATTAATCTGTTTATTTATAACTTTGAGTACTGTTTTTCTTAGTGATTTATCACTTATTCTATGATTTGTGCAACTATGTTTATCAGCTTTATATGTAGAACATATATAATAAACATACTCTTTGCCTTTACTTCTAACTATCTTTCTGACCATTGTATTATCACAAGTATCACAATATAGTACTCCTGAAAATGGATAAACAAAATCATTTCCTTCTTTTGTTCTAGTATCAAGTTTTGCGATTTCTTGTATTAGGTTGAAGTTCTCTTTTGATATTATGGCTTCATGAGTTCCTTCTACTCGTATCCACTCATCTTCTGCTTTGGATATTTTCTTATCTAATTTATAGTTAATACGACCACTTCTATTTTGAACCATTACTCCAGTGTACATCTCATTTTTTAATATACGTTCTATAGTTGTAGCACACCATTTTGCTTTCTCGTTAACTTTAAACGGATTCTTATATGAGTAACCTAGTAGTTGCTTATATTCGTATGGTGATAATACTCCGTTCTCATTAAGTATGTCCGCTATTTTACCAGTACTATAGCCTTCTATTCTCATTTTATAGATATCTCTTATTACATCTGCTGCAAATTCATCTATCTCTAGTTTTTTATTATCTTCTTCAGATTTCACATAGCCATAAAGAGCAAAAGCTCCTATATATTCACCTTTCTTTTGTCTGATATTTATGCTGCTTCTCACTTTAGTAGATATATCTCTACTATATGAATCGTTTATTAGGTTCTTAAATGGGATGATTATACTATCTGTATTTGAAGTATTATTTAAACTATCATAATTATCGTTAATAGCTATGAATCTTACCGAAAGAAGTGGGAATACTTTTTCAATATATCGTCCAGTCTCTAAGTAATCACGTCCAAATCTTGATAGATCTTTTACTATAATACAATCAACTTCGCCTTTTTTTACTAAATCCATCATTTCTTTAAATGCAGGTCTATCAAAATTTATACCACTGTAACCATCGTCTACTTTTTCAGTTATTAGTTTTATATCTGTATTATTCTCTAAAAATGACTGCAATAAAGCTCTTTGATTAGTTACACTATTACTCTCTAATTTATCTCCATCATCTTTTGAAAGACGTATATATGTTACACCGTTGTACACTTTTTTTCTTTGCATAAAAAAACCTCCTATATTCTTTCCCAGTAACATAGGATAGTTGTTTTATTAATTTAGCCCTATTATTAGAATAAAACATAATTTTTGAAATAGCTAGTAATGGTTAAATTTTTTTATTCTACTATCCTGAAATATTGTTTTAATCTATCAGAAAGTGTATGATTGTCTGAGCTAAATACTGATTCAACAATCATACCTTCACATTTGAAAAGATATGGATTCTTTACTTCATCAATGAATTTTTGTATACGCTTACTTGGCTCTAGTTTTGTATTTATGTCAATATCCTTAATATCTACTAATGAGTCTTTTTTGGCTATATTACGCATATTAACATCTCCCATATCATAATTTCATATCTATAAAATTATATTACTTAAATATATGCAACCCTAAGATTGTCCCATGCTAAGAAATGTTTAATCAATAAAAATATTCAGGTGACTTTTTCTCCTGAATAAATGTTTTTATATCTTCTATGTTATTTGTAATCTTTGTACTAGGTAATGCTTTTCTTACAACTTCCTTGTATTTCTCACTAGCCCTAATATCTAGTATTGATATCACTGCTGTATCGGTTTCAGTTCTAATAGCTCGTCCATATCCTTGTTTTAATTTAGTCACCATTTTAGGTATTAATACTTTTTCTTGAAATTCATTATATGAACTAAATTGACTCTTTTGGTTTTCTGCTATAGGATCTGGTACAGGAAAAGGTAGTTTTACAATAATCAGATGAGATAATATATCTCCACTGAAATTTATCCCTTCCCAAGCACTACCACATGCTAATAGCACTCCATTTTTGTTTTTTCTGTAATCATCAACTGCATTATTATATCCTCTTGTTGCTATAAACATTGGATAATCATTGTTTTCAGTCTGCAATATTTTATATGTTTTATATAGTATCTCATAAGATGTAAATAACACTAGTGCATGTCCATAACTTGCTTGTATTAATTCTCTTATTCTTTCTGCCACTGTATATATGTAATTAACGTCTTCTTGGTTTGGGTATGGTAAATCATCTGCCTGATATAGTATTGAATTTTCATAGTAGTTAAATGGAGATATTTCACTAGTTTCTAAAATCTTTCTTGTATTATATAATCCTAGCTCTCTTTTTATATAATCAAAATTCCCATTAACAGCTAATGTTCCACTTGTCGCTAATATCGGTATATTCATATTAAATATATCTTTTCCCAAGTAAAAGTTTATATCTTTCTCTACAGCACAAATCATAAAGTCCTCATTCGACGAATATTCTACCCATAATATAGAATTAACCTGACTTATTTTTTTAACTTTATCTCCTATTCTTTCAAGTTCAATCTGCAATGCTCGTTGTCTATCGGATATTCTAATTACTATTCTGTATATAATCTCAATCAATTCTCTAAGTTGTTGTCTTAACTCTCGAGTATTATTAGGTATATATTTATTAATATCTTTATCATCTAATAATTCTTTAGGTATGCTTTTGTTCAAACTATAATATATTCTATCCAACAGTTTTGTAGCTTCATCACAGAACTTTATTAAGTATTTAGCTATATTGCTTTTACTGTTAGCTGGTCTTATTTTATTAATTAATCTATAAACTTCTTGCCTTTTTAATTGTACTGTGTTCATGTCAATATATGCTTCAGTTATCTTATGAGCCTCATCATAAACGACTACTTTATAATCTGGTAATAATGGTCTATGTCCCTCTTTTCTTTTTAAAACATTTGCAATCATATAGTTATGGTTAGTTACTTGTATTATATATTCTGAACTATTTGCATTATTGATAAATCTTCTGTATCTACACAATTTATCACTTAGACAGTTCCTACAATGACTAGGAATAACTCTAATTTTCTGCTTGTTATGATCCCTTATTCCCGTTATATTTGATAAATCTACTTCATTACTTTGTATCAAATTCTTAATTAAGTGATACTCCTTTTCACCAACCTTGTGAGGATAAATGTTATTTATATGATTCTCTAATCTAATATCACAGATATAGTTTTCTTGTCCTTTTCTTATAACTGCTCTTATCGGCTTATCTATTATGCCATGTTGTAGCAACATGTCCGATATCTCAGGGATATAGTCCTTTACAATAGCTCTTTGGAGAGTCTTATTTGATGTTGATATTATCATAACTTTGTTATTATCAGTAGTAGTTATATAGCTTAAATCACACCTCATATCGTAGACTATAAGAGCAACTAAATAAGCATGTGTTTTCCCAAGTCCCACAGCTATGTCACTTAATGAAATGTGATTATTAATCATAGCTTTGTACATATGTTTTGCTAACTCTATTTGCTGTGTTCTTATGTTATACTCAAAACTCATAAATACAACTCTGAATATATATTCAATTAACTCTTCACCTATTTCAGGATAACTAATATTATAAAATACATACTCTGCTAACTTTGTTAATAAATCAATGTACCTATCTTCACTCACAGCTTGTTTCTTATGTCCAATATACTTATTATCACCCGTGATGTAATTATACGCTTTGTACTTATATGTCTTTCCTGTAAAAGTCTCAGTAACAACGCAATCTCTTGATATAAATATCCCCTGCTCTTTCTTTTGTAACTTAACTAATTCTTTTAGTACAGTCATAGCATACTTTATATTCGTATTGATTTGGCACATATATTTTCCTCCATTCTTTAGTTTTATACTTCCTTAACAACATTCGTATATATCAAAGACAATGTAATACATACGAATACTGTTAAAGTAAATTAAATATCTCTAGAGGCGAATAGTGGTAACTATTCTCATAGAATCTACCATAGCTATGTCTCAAGCTACACTATATTCTCCAATGGGTTGTCCATTAGCTATGCTCCATACGATAAGTTAGGACTGCATAGAAGTATCATCCAAGAGTATAACCCCTTGTTTTTTCCCTTGTAGGTCATGGCGATTAACTACATAACCACGTAGTTATTTAAAATCAACCTTTTACGCTCACACTAATATTAGTGGTCTTGGCGAAGGTCATTAACGACGCTTTCCATAATGGTTACAAGGTAACGTACCTTAGAGATATGTTATGAATGATTAAGATGAATTTATATAATTCATCAAAGGCTATTTCAGATTGGTTTTTAAAATCTATGAATTCACACAACTTTAGCCAAAGTTTAGGCATACAATTGTTCTTGCAACATTTCATATCATATAGCCATTTAGAAATAGCCTTTCATTATTTGTCAAAGAACGTAGAGTAAAAAATCCCTTCACTATATAAGGACAGTTAAATGGATTTTGTACCCCCCCTATCTAAATTTTTTATGAATTTTGTAATTTTTCTCTCTGCTTTTCTTATACTTTTATGAACCTTCGTAAAATGGATACCTTCTTCTTTTGCTATTCTTCGTACACTCTTGTTATCATAATATTTCATAATAATCCTTCTTCTCTGTTTTATAGTTAGCATAGATAGTGCTTTATAAAGTTGCTGTTTTATTATGTTATTGCAAGCTATTTCTTCTACTGATTGTTGGTGTAATTGCATAATTTGATTTTCTATTTGTGACAAAGGTACGTTAGATATATATCTTTTAACCCATTTTTGATGATTTGCTTCCTCTTTCCTAAACTCATCAAAACATTCTACTAATTCATCAGTTAATTCAATTTTGTCTTTCCATATATTTAGTTCACTTTTCCTATGAATTGATTTGCACATTTTATCTCCCTCCGTTTTGTATTTGTTATTAGGTTCAAAACGAAAGGTGTTGGAGAACGTATTTTAACTGACATAGTATAAACCCCTAGCTCGCCAAAACCACTAATTTGGAGATAAAAATTCACATAAAAAAATAGCCACAATTGAATGTGACTGATTTTGGGTACAAAAAAAGACTCTACAACTTTTTACAGTCATAGAGTCTATCTTTCTATATGTGGTTTTTGACAGTTTATTTTATACTATCAGTATATATTATTAAGCGTTCAATGTCAGTACCACCAAAATCCCATTTTTGTCCCACGTTTGTCCCATAAAAGTACCACCCATTTTGTCTGCAGTATATTAATTCATCACAGATGGAATACTATATTCCCATAGTGATACCCCGAAAAGATATATTGCTTCCTTACGTCTTCTATAATAGGTTGTCCTTCCCATATGTAAACTATCACATATTTCCTCTTGGTTACATTTATGGTCGGACAAAAAGTTTTTATTTATTATGTCATAATAAAGTTCCCCGATATCAGGATACTCTTTAACATGTGCTAATGCCTTTTCTATCACATCAAGCATCATCTTGTTTTCTGCTACATATAATAACTTATTCATTATTTCTCTGGCCTTTTTCTCAGCCCCAAGTTGGGACATTATTTCAAGACCACTATAATTTTTAGTTCCATACACTTCGCTATGTTCCCGCACAGCATCATCATAACTATCGAAATTACTCCAAACTACGCCTAAGTAATTTTTCAATAATAATGTTGCACTCTCGTAAATATCATCATCAATTTTTTTATGCCTTTCTATTATGTCTGATAAGTCATTGAAGATTTTTTGTTTCATAATTTCCCTCCTCATCAACTACTTTGACATCAACATATTTTACTTTGATTATTATACTTTACGAACGCACGTTCAAGTGTATGTTTTTATTATATTGCTCCTATTTTTTCATGTCAAGGTATATTTATACAATTAGTCATATAGTACTATATAATATATTTATTTTCATTTAGTTTGCCTATTAAGAATTTTGGGGTTGTTTATTTTATATATAAATAACACCACAACGAGCTAAAAAGCAATCATTTATAGAAATTTATTCACAGCTGCCTTTTTAACTGATTTATTATTTAAATAATTCTATAATATCAATTTTTTTATTATGTATGTAGTAATCAAATATCATAGATGCTGGAATCAAATATAATATAATATCTTCAAGCCCTAATTTTTCTAGAAACTCCAAAGTCACAATACCTATTTCCTTTACATGATTTTCTTCACTGGGGAATACAAATAAATTTTTAACCTGTTTAAACTTTTTCATCTTTATATAATTATTAAATGCTAATTGATACATATATTGTTTAGTTACATCTTCTACACCTGGGTTACCATATAATATTTCATCATTTAGGTTGATTAAATAATACTTCGCATCTAATATCACAAAATAGTCATTACTAACACTAATAATATCTGGAACTAATGTCGCTGCTTTATGAACTTTACCATTTAAAGAGGTCCACTTAGGACAATCAATTAAATGCTTTAACGTCTCATATTTATTATTTAATACATATCCACATGTTTTCTCCCAAACCACATGGAAACTCCTTGTGCCATAAAAACTAATTTGCAAATTATCTAATATCATTTTTTCTTTAGATATGAAGGAAGCCATAGCTTTAAGTAGCAGTTGTTTCCTATTAATATATTGTATATTTAACTCTTTATTTATTCTATAAATAATGCTTTGTGGTGTTTCCGGTGTATAATTGCTTATATCAAACCTTATAGGCTCTAACCCTAAAAATTCAAGCAATCCTAATTCATCAAGCTTCTTCGTACATTCATTAAGGATATACATATGTAACCTTCTGAAGTAATTTGTATCATCATTCTTTATTGCATTTGTATAAAACTCTAAGTATACAGGATTATTTTCAATTATAATAGGATTGATATAATCTATTGTTCTCGACCAATTAATTTCTTCTTCGCCATTTAATTTATAAATACTTTTTTCATTAGAATATAAGCCATTTTCAAAATAATCATTTATCATGAAAACGATTGTAGACAGCATGTTATAATTATTAATTAACGCTAAATCCCCAAAACTATCTATCTCTTCAGAATTCAGATTTTCTCTTCCACTATATTCTTTGAATAATACCAATATTTGCTTCGCCAATGCTTTTTTATCTTTATTTTTGTGATATTTAGGCAAGGAAAATATTACCTTTTCCTTTATTATCAAGACACCTACAAATTTAAAATGATATAATCCATTTTTTAATAAATATAAAATTTTTTT
Source organism: Clostridiaceae bacterium M8S5 (assembly GCA_029227815.1). Lineage (GTDB taxonomy): Bacteria > Bacillota > Clostridia > Tissierellales > MCWD3 > Abyssisolibacter. The sequence goes on from CP118523.1 coordinate 2,346,228, forward strand.
ATCCAAAAGTTTTTGAATCATATTCGAATCTAAACATAATTTGTCGACTAAAATTTGCTCATTATACTCTTTAAGTTCCGTTATATAAATCATATATTACTCATTCCCAGCCATATAAACTTCAGAATTATCAGCTGTTATATTATCTTCGAGTTCATTGTTAATTGTACCTCTAAAGGTATCATCCACTTCAAAATCAAATACGTTTTTTCCCGCATCATAAGCATCAATTATTGCAGAAAAAGTCTTAAGTTCGGGTTTGAAGAACTTTCCTCTTCTATGTCTAAGCACATCCTCAAAGAGATACATTAATAATTTACTTTTAAAAATTTCATCTGTTTTGTATGAATCCATATCCTTATCAGTAATAAAAAATGGTCCAATTAATTTATCTTCATTTATATTTAAATCATTTTCAATCAATCTATTATTAATCTTACCTCTTAACCCATCCCATTCTATTTCACCATAAGGTTTCAAATTAATCTTTTTACCCGTAATTTTAGAACTTCCATTATTAATATTAATATATTCAAAGTTCCACCTTCTTTTAAATGCAGCATCTATAGGTGATACCCCTTGATCTGCACTGTTCATTGTTGCCCATATGTACAAATTATTAGGTATTTTTATTGTAGATATCTCTTCTTCATTAAATCCACATTCTTTTATTAAATACTCTCTCATTTCTTCGGATGTAGTAATAGCATATTCACTTACACCATTATCATCACGATCAAGCAATTGGAATATATCTCCAAACACCGCTGCAACATTGGCTCGATTAATCTCCTCAATAATAAGTAAATAATTTTTATTATCACATATCTTTTTACTGTTTAATGCCTTAATCAATATTCTTAAAAATGGTCCAGGAACAAATTGATATGATATATATTCTGTTCCATCATTTTTTACTTTTAATTTGGGTTTATATGAACCAACAAATTGTGAATATGTATAATTTGGATGAAATGTTACACGCTCATAATTCTCTCCAAAGTTTTTTCTTTCTTCTTCAAGTTGAAAACTTTTACCTGTTCCTGGTGCCCCAAACAATATACGATTAAAGGGTTTAGTGATTGCATATTGCTGTTGGCTCTCAAGTAATAATCCGTTTGTCCCTTCATAACTGTCAGTGGCTAATTTCTTAAAATTGGTTTTTAATTCTTGAATAATATCATCCTTTAAAAACAACTCAAATTTTAATACATCTGATTCAAGCTCCTCATCTCTACATTTGGTTATTTTTAAAAATGTTATAACAGGCAATGCTATCCTTCTAAATATATTTTTAAAAACACCATGTTGTAATCGTATGTAATATCTATTACCTGATTGAAAAGATTCAATTGATTCATTTATTACTATTTTATCATTTAATACTCTTACTTTCATGTACATCTCGTTCCAATATGAATAATCAGCTGCTCTGTAATCCCCAAATATGTGATATTTATATATAATAAACGCTCTATTTAAGTATTCTATTAAATTATCTTTTTCAAAAATCGTGGTAGTAACATTGAAAAATTGATCTAATTCATCTTTTTCTGATATTTGACCTACATATAATTTAGCTTCTCCATTGCCATTTGTATTAGCATATTTGATTTTATTGTATACAAAACTATCTGTAATATCCACTGATATGCTATTATTTATAGTCATTAACTCACCCCTGTTTTCTCTATGTTAAAATACATTTCAATTATAATTATAGCTTTTTAGTATAAAACATGCAACATATACCAATTTAATCGTTATATGTAGTCCTAAAAAAGCGATGTAAAGACTCCTTTACTATCGCTCTCTCAGAATAACTAATACAATTTTATTAATTCATTCATAATAGCGATTAAAACATCAACTACTATAGAATTCCCAGCTTGTTTATATAATTGAGTATCAGAAACAGACAACTTAAAACTGTCACAAAATCCCATTAATCTGAAACATTCTCTTGGCGTTAATTTTCTTATTCTTCTATCTTTAACTTCTAGCTCTTTTCCGTAAGATATATAATTATCAACACCTGCTCTATGCATTTTATGCATTGTCGCTGTAAGAGGACGTGCTATATCAAGATCTATAAGTTCCTCATTTTCCTTATTATTCATATAGAACACATCGTCAAGTACATAATTTTTAACTTTTTCAGATAAAAAATATTTCTCGTCAATCTTAGCCATTCTACCCAATTCTTCTTTTGTATAATTCTCTATAAAATCCCCATGCCAATTAAATTGTTGATTAGCTTTTTGACATAAAGCCACATCTCCATTTATTTGAGTATATCTTTTATTTATATTTTTTTGATCAGTAACAAATTTAATCCCTTTTTCTGGCAAATAATATTTACTGTCAACCGAATCTTCTAAGTAATTCTTCATTGTTGTAATTAATTTAAACTTCTTAGGTTCTTCAAATCTTTCGTAATCTTCTTTATTTTTAAATCCTACTACAAACATTCTCTCTCGATTTTGTGGTATACCAAAATCTTTAGAGTTTAAAATGTATGGTTTTTCATTAAAGAAATATCCAGTTTCTTCAAAAGTATTTTTCATAGTATCCCACGTTTTTCCACCATCGTGATTCATTACTCCTTTTACATTTTCGTAAATAAAAAAACGTGGCTCTACTTCTTTAAGTATTCTAACATATTCATAAAATAATGTACCTCTAGTATCTTTGAATCCACCCCTTTTGCCAACGATTGAAAATGATTGGCAGGGGCTTCCTCCTACATATAAGTCAATTTTCCCTTTATACTCTTTTCCATCTAAAAAACAAACATTCCAATGAAAATGCTCTTCATCTATATCATAATTATCAAAGTACATCTTTTTCACATGATTAGATTTATTGTACTTTTTATATAAATCATCAACATACTTTTTCTTCTCTCTAGGATTATCAATATTTACTATGTGATTTGTAACCTCTATAGTCCCTATTGTTTCATGCAATTGAGATAATAATTTTGTTACTTCCTTTAAATTTCTAACAATCACTCTAAAGCTTTTATCTTTCTGAATCTTATCTAATTCCTCTTTTAAATTCAACAAGTCTTGTCTAGACTTAATTAATTTTCTTAATTCCATAACAAGTATAAAATAATCAGATATATCCACAATTTCACCATCAATGCTCTTTAATGCCTTGTTTCTTAATTTCTCATCTAACTCCAAAAAAGTCTGATTAACTTTTTCTATTATAATGTTGTTTATATGTAATTTTTCAGATTCAAGCTTCATATTTCCATACTTATTTTCTATTGCTTGTATTCTTGAATTTAATACTAATAGATATTCATCATTGTTATAAGTTAAAATATCGCTAATTATATCTTTAAGTAGCCCAATTTCTATTTCTATACTTCTAAAATTATAATTTATCTTTTTTTCAAATATATTAACTCCACCATTATCAGAAGCGAATATTATCTCATGGTTAATTTTCATTCTCGATAGAGCATGCTCTATTGCTCCTATACCACTAAATACAGTAGCAACTCTCAGCCCTTTTTTATTGCATAGCCCATATTTAATGCAATTTCTAACTTTTTCAGATTGTGATTTGCCACAAAATTCATCATTTAACATCTCTATAGTCCTCTCATCAATTACTACTTTTACTTGCTTATTTCCGACAGATTTTCTTCCAGCTCCAGCTCTTTTTCCACCTCTCATCTAATACACCTCATTTGATTTTCAGGCCGTTTTTCATAATATTAAAATTATATCACTACATTATGCTTTATTCAACTATTAAAATAGCTTTCTCTTTAGTAATCGCGCAAATAGATTTTACCAAATATTAAAGATACCTATTTCTTAAATTAAAATATATTTGAAGTTATTTTATTATTGGGGATTAGTAGTTCCATTATTTGCCCTACTCTTGTTTCTCATTCTTAAAATACTAAATATAATATTAAATCTAAAATTTCAATAACGCGGTAACGTAATTAATCTTTACTACGTAATCATTTAATGCTTAATTAATGTCTTAATATCTTCAACTTTAGACTTTAGTTTTGAAATATGTGATACCCCTAAAATGAAACCCTTCTGATAACTGTTAAAATCTACTTCATTTTGTAAAACTTCGTATGATATTTTATAAGATTCCATAATATTGAAATCTTCATCAAATACAACCGTTATAAGATAATCGAAATTTCTGTCATCTAGATTTCTAATTATCCCAAAAGGTAAATTCTTATTCCCTATGATTTGCCTACTTCTCACTAAATATTTATTATTATCTTTATCAAGAAAATCATATTTTTCATTAGGATTTACAGTCTGTTTAAATCCAAATGTATTTTTAATAAGCCATCTTGCATATCCTGCTATAGGCTTATTCCTAGTTTTAACAACATTTCTCTTATTTAATTCCTTAACTATATCACGATTTAATATCATCAATTCTAATTCCGTTAATTCTGATAAATTAATTTTATTACACATATCATTACCTCCTCATTTTAAATACTGTATATCTAACAATAAATAGTATATTAAAATCTTATTTCATAATACACCAAAATCCATTATAAACCTTTTTATATTTGAAAACAATTGCTATATTTTTGTATCATCTATCATTACTTTTTTAATCCATGCTTACTCATAGTATATTCTAAGTAATTTTCTAATCTTGATTTATAAATTTCTTGCTTCACTTTATATCTTAACATATCTTCACAATTATACTGATTATATATTTCATAACTATTACAAATGTTCTCATCATAATCCTTCTCATTTAACAACTCTAAACATTTCATATAGGATTGTATTTCATGTGGTTTATTACTATAACACATCACTCTAATTTCACAACTCTCAAATCCTATCTTTGTTTTTTCATCCAACACCCCCATATCATAAACAACAAAATCAAACACTTCCTCATTATCAGAATCCATCCCCTCAAAAACAACCCCATTATAAACATATCCCTCCCCCCTCTTCTCCATCCCATAATGCTCAGCTATCAGCTTCATATGCCCACTATTATTTGCTTCTACATAACATACCTTTGCTCCTATTGAATTTAGATAACAAGCAAACTGTATTGCTACAGTAGTTGTACCTACTCTCGTTTGGCTACCTACTACCCCTATCGTTATCTGTTTGCCTTTAAAATCAAATGGTATTTCTTTTAATTCTTCACTTAATAATCCAACTTTGTTTCTAATGTATCTCTCTGTCATACCTTCTAATAAACACATCTGTATCTCTTCTCTTAACTCTTTCACATCACTATCTGTAATGATATTGAAGATTCTTAATTCAATTAATTTATGTATAAGCGTTTCATCTTCTTCTGGTATATAAAATACTATCTTCATCTGGCTATATTGCTTAAATGTCTTGATTACATCTATAATTTCTTCACCAGTATCTATTAAGCTAGTTCTATCAATAACTATAGTTTCTATATGTCCTAATCTTTGAATTGATTTACCTAAGAAATCTTTTAAACTAAACTCCCCTACATATTTCTTTATTAGTAACTCATCTTTCTCATTTAAGAAGTCCAGTATATTCATGTATAACTTACTTGTTAGATAAAGTATCATCCATACTCACTCCTTCTTTATATTCTATTTCAAACTGCTTTGGTATCTCAAATTCTATCTCTTTTGGTTTAAAGAAAATCAGTGCTATCAATCCAAAGATAATTAGCACTATGTATATTATTATTTCTATCATACTAGATTTTTTCATAATATAATTCTCCTTATCTATATCTTTTTTATCTACCACCTTTATCACCCATATACTCAAACTTGTATGATGGTATCTCAAAGTCTACATGTAGTCTTTTTGAACCTACCATTAATAGTCCATCTCCCCTTTTCTTTTGAGCTAGTAATGCTTCTTCTGCATCTGTTAGGTTGTATAGTTCTTTTAACTCTGTGAGGTTCTTCCCATCCGTTCCTAGTAATACTTTAAAACATGGTATGTCAAGTAATGCTTGTCCATACATCTTTATTGGTGGTGCTAGAAAGTCTACTACTGAATGTGATACTATTGCTAATCCTGCTTCATATTTTCTAGCCCGTTTTGCAACATCTCTAAGGAACACTAATGACTGTGGTACTTTAGGATCAATCATTAGATAGGCTTCATCTGCTATTAATAATACTGGCTCTGTTCTATCCTTACTCATCTCATTCCAACAGTATGTTAGTAAATTAAAATACTGAGTTTTCTTTACGCTAGCACTTGCATTTTGTAGTGAACTAGTATCAAGACATACACATCTTGATTCAGCTTTTATACTACTGTGTCCTCCAAATAAAAATGAATCTCCCCCTACTGCTATATCCTTCAGGAGTGTTGCTAATTCTCTGTATTCAGGTTCTTTCTTTGATTTATTTTTCATTAGTTCATACAAATCTTTCATTATGGGAAAATCTTTGTTCTTTAATGGTTTTATATCTGTATCCCAATAGATATTAAATTGATTATATAATTCTATTAATGATGATTTTAATAGTGCCTTTTGTATCTCTGTTAGGTTCATGTATAGATTGAAGAATACTTCTACATTTTTAAGATGTAGTGCCATTGCTCCTAGTCCTTCTATTTCGTCTTGCTCATCTATTGCTGGGATATCGCTTATCTGTAATGGGTTTATTCTTCCATTACTTCCTCCACCTGCATTTATTAAATCTCCACCTAATGCTAAACACAGGTCACGATACTCTGAGTCTGGATCTATAAAAAGTATCCTTGTACCTTTCATATACTCTGATATAGCAAGATGTTTTACTACTGTAGACTTTCCTACTCCTGCTACTCCAAGTATTGTAAAGTTGCTATTTGTTCTATCTCCTCCACGTTTCCATGTATCTAGTACTACCAATCCTCCACTTGAGTCTTTTGCAAAGTAATATCCTTTTCCATCGCTATAGCCAGACGTTGAAAAAGGGTAACCACCAATGAATGTACTCATTGGCATTACCCTTTGTAATATGTTATTTATGCTTTTATTCCTTCTATAATATGGTGATAAATTCTTGAATGCTTGCTCTTGTAGATTTGCTAATACTCTACCTTTACACTTTGTACTCGCTATGACACTTTGTGTTTTTCTACATATCTTTTCAAAGTCTTTGTCATCTTTTGATATTGGCATTATACTAAGGCTCATTGCTCCTACTGATTGATTTTCTCCATCTATACTCTCTATCATTTTATCTCCATCTGTTGCTGCTCTTTCTGCTCGCTTTTGCATAACTGGGTCTTTATGATATACTGCATCGCTTCTATTTTGTATGATACTACTTGATACACTATCTATAAAATCACTACTATCCACTGGATTAAATGTTATACTTGCTATTGTTTTTGGTATATTGGTTAGTTTTGATAGCCAACCATACTCAACTTTTCGAGGATACTTTACTACTCCATATATATTTGCTTTATTTTCACCGATTATCAAACTATTTCTCTTTATCTCTATCCCAATCGGTGTTAGTATACTCAGTAATGTTTTATTTACTTTATCCTTCTGCTTTGGTTTGTTTTTCACCTTATTCCTCCCCATTTTCGTATACAGAATTATTAACTAAACTACATAAACCTAATATCTCACCTTCTTTAAGCAGTGTACAGTTTATTCCACAGCTATCAAATCGTTTCATAAATTCTTTCGTTCTTTTTAATAAATGACTCTCTGCTCCTTCATTGCATTTCTGCCATAATACTATATAAAACTGTCTTTCAACTACATCTCCCGATAGTGCATAATCGTTCACCTCAAATATTTCTTTTCTTAGTAATGTCTTTTGTATTTGATCTGTACTGTTGTGTAATAACTCTGTATATTCTTCTAATAATTTTGATATATCTACTGGACGGGATATTGCTAAGAATTTAAAAAGTTCCTCTATGCTTGATAGCTCTGCTGTTAACATATTACATAGATTTTCTTTTTCTCTTTCTGATAATAACTCTATTGATATAGGTTGTATTTTGAAATAACTCATTATATAGCCGTCTTTTGTATAAAGGAAGTTATCTTTTATATCTATGATATTTATAAAATCTTGTGCTGTATTCTCTTCTTTCTTAGTTTTAACACTTAATTTGGTATATATAAAATACCCTATACCTGAAACTAGGCATAGGGCAATCATAACTATTGGCATTATCATAGTAATTCTTCCATATCGTAATCATCTTCTATATCTACAACTATGTATCTTTCTATCTCTTCAAATCTGTCCATATATTTGTCAATCTGCTCATCTGTTAGTGATATGCTCTCTTCTCCTCCATTATCACCTACGATAACAAAATCACCTGCTATTATATCTCCATTTTCTAGCATTCTATTTCCATCTAGTCCTATCAATTTGCCTTCTTCATTGCAAAACATTACTGTACTTTTATCTAAAAAAACCATTTCTATATTACCATCAACTAATCTTCTGTACTCCTGATAAGTGTTTTCAAATTCTATTACTTCTGGTTTTTCTCCTACTCTTACATGTATACCTCTTATTTTCATTAATAATCCTCTCCTATTTTATTAATATTGCAGGTCTTCTAAAATATCTAAAACCTACTTCTCTTGCTGTATTAACAGTTACGTTGTTTGCTTTTGAATTACAGTGAGCTACTAAGATATATCCCTCTTTATCAAAGCCTACAACTATACCAACATGATTTACTTTTCTTGTGTTTGGGACTGCTAGAAATACAAGATCACCTTCTTTTATTTGAGACTTTTCTATCGCTGTTGATAGATTCCATTGAGCTGTTGTACCATGACCTATTGTCTTATCTATGCTTGTTTTATCTAGTCCAAGGTTTACGAATACCCATGTAACATATCCACTACAATCTAGTCCAAATAGTCTTTTAGTTCCTGTCGTATTACTGCCTTTTGATGTTACTTCTTTTGGTTTACCCCATCTTTTATCCCAACCTGTAGCAATGCTTTTACCTCCCCAAAAGTAATTGACTTTTCCAACTAAGCTTAGAGCGTTGTCTACTATATGTTTTCTATCTATAGATAAGTCTTGAGGTAGATTAGATTTTATCTTCTCGATATCTACTGTTGATAGATACATTCTTACATTTGGTGAAATTATTAAATCACTACTTAGCATTACTTCTTTTAATATCTCTTTTTGTTCTTCTGAAAATTTATACCTTATAGCCATCTCATCTGCTGTAAAACTATTGATTGTAATGGTTTTATGATATGTAGTTATCACTTCTATCTCAGTAGTATTGTTATCTGTGATTACTTCTGTTCTTTCTTCAATATCAATATCTATGCTATTCATCTCCCAGAAAATATTCTCTAACTTTTGCTTAGCTTTATTATCAAGATAAGCAACTTGTTTACCTTCTTTTGTTGTATTTATTACACTAAAAAAAGATAACACATCAACTGAATTATCAATCAATGTGTTATCTTCACTACCAATTACTATTGTTGCTATTGAGTCCATCTCATCATCACTTTGCTCTATCTCTATTCTCTGTCTGAACTTGTTCTGTAGCTCTTCTACAATGGTTTGTACTGATACATCTTTACCTCCTTCATCATTAAATAAAGCAAAGAATATTGCAAAGGGTGATGAAAGTATTTGTAGAATCAAAATGAGCGGTGTTAATACTGCTATTAGTATTATCCAACGCCCATTTTTATCTGTACCTAGTTTCCCTATTGTTGTTGCTACTTTTGCTATTGTTACTGGGTCTACTGCCATCTATACTCCTCCTTTACAAAAGAAAAAGCTACAAATAAATGTAACTATAAATTAATTCTTATTTATTATCTTTAATTTTTCACAAATTATAAACGTACAAATGCCAATAACAGCAGCCAGATAAATAATTGACCATACTATATAATCCATTTTATCAATCATCCATATGACATTGTCCATTACTTCTATAAATACCCAACCAATAAAAACAATACTTATAAAGATAAAAACACAAGATAAAATCTTTTTAGTATTAATTCCAAATCACCTCTTTGACTTGACATTTAATTTATCCCTTTTAAATAATTATATATTTTGATTATGGTTTTATCAAGTGTTATCAGTTTTATTAATTTCACCTAACTACTAATTTATATCAGGAGCAATGTGCCAATCTGAAAAAACATTACCTTCTATATTTACTTTGTCACTTAAATTGATTCTCAACATACCGTCAGGTGTCCAACAATCTATTATTTTTGAGTATACTTCGTATTTTCCATCCGGATATGCTAGTGGTGTGAAATGTGTTCTACTATTAAATGTTGAATAGATATTTTCTTTAAATTCAAATGCTGTAGAACCTGTTTTCTCAAGTAATCGCCAATAGGTTTTATAGTTGAACTCTGGAAAGTATGTTACTACATTTTGAGCTATTGTATAATGGCTTGATGGAGCATTCGTTGTTATACCTGCATTAACTTTGATGTCTACTCCATATCCACTTGCTATTGTATACTGACCATAAGGTTCTTTTGCAGTGGGATTATGAATATCAGGTTTTAGTTTTACATCTGCATTAATACTTGCTGAATATCTAGTGTAAGTATAATCCCATTCTCCGAAGTCTTCCCAAAATCCCTCATCTATCCATTTATATCTATGTACTCTTGTAGTGCTACCATCTTTATTTGTTTTAGTATAACACCCGCTATGATATTTTTTCCAATCTTCATGCCATCTATAATCCGAATCCCATACTGCACTGTATACTCCCCACTCTGCTGTTTTCTTATCTGCTTCATTTGGTAAGTTTGGTATTTTAAAATTATTCATGGTATCTGTTGGTCTTGGATCAGGTGGTACATTTTCTGATAAATCTTCTATCTTTACTTTAAAACTTGTACTTCTTCCCCCATCTTTTAATCTAGCTGAAGAATTTCCTGATATATTTACATTTACTAATACTTCGCATGGGTTACCAGGGGTTCTCCATTTGAGCCAAGCATATTGACTATCTCCACTAGGTAAAACTATTGGCATTGTTGTAGACTGTCCGTTTGCAGATATTGTTACATATGCTTTACCATCTGAAGGATTAGTATAAGCACTCTTTCTTGTGTCTGTTTCTTCATGACGTGTATCAGGTGTGATATCTCTATTACTAGCTTCTACCATAACAGAAGTAATAACATCGGTATTAACTCTATAGGTATAATCATAAGTTGTATCATTTTCTACAACATCTGTGCCATTAGCTTCAAGCATCCTCATACCTATTCCACCACCACTGATTATCCTATCATCACTCCAATAAACTCCATCTTTTAATGGCTGAGTTACTGGAACACCGACCCAACTCTCTTCAAGTACAATAGAATTTGGTAAATCACTATGTGTCATACCTGCTACATATTGACCTGTTTTACCCCAAAACCAATTGAAGTATCCAAGCTTTTGTGATAATGCATATTCTGTTGCTGTAAAAGCTATTGGTTGTCTGTAGCCTTTGCTGTTTGGTTTTGTGTAGGTTATTATCACTGGTTCGTAAATTACGAGCCAAGGAACTTTATTCTGATATTTTCCATTGATTTTGATTGGGAGTATTTCTTCTGGTGGGTAATAATCTGTAACTCCGTTTATGGTGAATCTTATATTTGAAACTAATGCTTGTCTTGTCGTTCCTTTTTGAGTTACAAAGGCATTTATTAGCATTTCTAATGTATTAACATCTCCAAAATACGACTTTACAGAGTCCAAATTTCCTCCATTAGTTATTGGAATTGGTGGCGGCGAATCATTAACATATGTTACTGAATTAAAGTCTACATTATTTAAATTCCTTCCATTTGAGTAACCTATTTTACTGTAGCCACTTGTTTTTAAATTACTCGGTAGAGTAAAGGAATTTGGTTTTATAAATACAGGATTATTACCAATCATTATGAAATTACTTATACTATCGTTCATATCTACTTTATCACTTAGCCCTACATACACAGAAACTTTATACATATACTCTGAACCTCTATAAAACCCTTTATTTTTAAGGGCATTTTGTGTATCACCACTGCCACTGTTAGCATTATCTTCTGCATATACTAATATTGTAGTTGAAGCCATGAACATTAATATTATTAAAAGCACTTTCTTCATTCATTAACCTCCTCAAAAAAGCCAATCTTTTTCAAGAATTGGCTTTAAATATAATATGTTTAATTTTCAAAATTTATCCCCTTCTCCAGCCTTCCTTCCATCTTGATAAAAATCAGTCCCATTATGTCCTCCTGGTGCATTATTATTCTCTTGCTTTTCAGATCGCTTTAAAAATGGATTTTTACTATCAGGCACTAGATTATCTCCCTTATCATCTTTACTTGCATTTTCAGGAACTTCAGGTGTTACTTCAACAGGGTTCTTTACTGTATCTACTGGTTTATTTTTAACTTTAGTTGTTTCTTCATATTTTGGTGGATTAGGATTTTCTTCTATATCTCCTTCTTTAACTTTATCTTCTTCAACTTTTATAGGTATAGTTTTTATATCTTCCTTATCATTTTCTTTTGGTTCTTCTTTAGGTGGCTCTGGTTTTGGTGGAACTATTGGCTTTTCTACTTCTATAGTTGTTTTTTCTACTTTACCTTCTTTATCCTTTTGATTTTTAGGTTCTGTTACCTTTATCTTAGGTACATCTATGTCTTTCTTCTCAATATCCTCAACCTTAACCTCTGGTGCTTTCTCTTTTTCTGCATTTAATGTATCTGCCTGTTTTGGTGATTGTGATTTTATATATATTCCATAGGATAATGCTATTGCTATTATAAGTAACACAGTTATTAAACTTATATGTTTTACCTTGTTATTCTTCATCATATCCCTCCATCGACTTTTTTATCCGAGACGCTAATATCTCTATTTTCTCTAATTCTTCCTTTATAGTCTCTTTACCTTTATCTGTTATTCCGTAGTATGTTATTTTCCTATTCGCATTAGTTTCTTCTGTTATTTCTATCAGTTCAAGTTCTAGCATTTTCTTTAGTTTAGCATATGGAGAAGCATTTAGAAGTTTAATTTCTCCTTCTGATATCCTTGCTACTTCTTTTGATATGTCATAACCTTTTAGTGGTTTCTTAAGCAATGATAATAATATATATGTAGTTAAATCAGTATTTCTCTTTGACATAAAATTCACTCCTCATCACTATAGTTGTTATAACTATAGTTTATATAATTATATTAACGCTTACTGGTTAATCTTGTCAAGTGATTAGAATTTAGGAGTAAACTTCGCTTTCACTTTTAATGGTATTATCATATCAGGTAGATGTCCCCATCCAAAACCTAATGGAATTTTAAGTGTTATATATATATCGGCACTAAATTTATCATCTTTATTTCCTCTAAATGGTGTATTAATTACATTAATGTCTAGATTATATACCGAATACTCTATTGTACTATTTACATATTTTATGTATTCTCCACTTCCTCTTTGTAATCCTAGTAGATTAGATAAGTCATTATATACTTCTCCTTTATCTATATCTGTTTGCCAATTAGAACCCTTCAGAGTATATCCACCTGCATAACCTTGCCTAAGACCATTATAGTTATTATCCCAGTTGTTTGTAACTACTGATATTACAGATGATTGAACACCATCCCTCACCCCCTTTGCAATGATTTGAAGTCTTATATACTCTGCTATTACTGTAAATATTAGCATCAATATTAATACAGTAACACATGCCATAATGACTGCATTTCCCTCTTTATTTTTCATCAATCCTTCCAATAAACTTCACTCCTTCCCGTTGCTTTTGAGGTGAGTGTTATTGGAAATGAGCCAAAAGAAAAGAAACCGATATCGGTTTCTAATGTAAGCACTAGGCTAAATTCATTATTTAATTGTATCTTACCTGTTGTTGACCATGTTGCAGTTGGGTCTAATCCTGTTTCCTGCCTCATCTGATTAATTTTATTTCTTGTTCTAGTACCTATTCGTCCTTCTATTTCTGCATATCTTACTACCTCGTCTGCAAAGGTGTCTAGTTTGGCTTTCTTTATGAATATTGGTAATACTGCTGTTGCTAGTGCTATCATTAGAATTACTACGAAGACTACTATTACTGAGTCCATATATCCTTCGCCTTCTTTGTTTTTTAGTATGTTCAATTAATCACCCTTTCAATAATAATTATTTTGGATTTAAACTATTGTATTGTTTATAATAAATAGCTGTTTTAATTGTTAATAAAATGTAATAAGTATTGTATGTAAGTCCTCAGCATAGTTTCAATAACTTTAATAAAACCACAACTATTCTTCCTCCACATTTATACATTTTTTTTATTTTTTATATGTTATCATGCATAGAGTACTTTAAATTATTAGGAGAGGAAGTTGTAAAAAATGAAAAAATGTATTAGTATTTTATTAGTAGTAGTATTTATATTTAATCTTTCTTGTATATCTTTTGCATCAACAAATGTTAAAGTTAATGTCACAAATAAGTATTCCCTTAATGGTACTTCTGTCGAAGAAGGTGAAATTACAGTGACGTTAGCTGACGGTAATCCGTTAACAATAAAATATTCTGAAAAAAGTGATCTTCACAGAAAAACAACTATACTTAATTATGGAAATACTACTGAAACAATTGAAACAAATTTTGACACTAATGTTACTTACATAAAAAGAAATGGTATTATGCAAGATAAAATCCAAGCTAACGATTTTGATAAGTATTGTAAAAATGATACAAAAGTTTATTTAAGATCAACTCCAAGTTTTGTAAAAACTCCATATTCAGATAAGGAAGTAGCTGTAAAGAGTTTTGATTATAATGGAACAAAGATGTATTCAAGAGTTAAGGAATATTATGATTGGGAATTTACCGATTATACCTCTAAAACCTTTAAAGCATTTACAGCCGTAGCTACAATAGCTGCTTTTGCAACAATAGGAATTTCCACAACAATAGCAATTATTGCTTCTGCATGTACATTAGTAAATGGTGTATTAGTTATAAACGATTTATTAACTGTTACTAATAATGCCATCAAAGAAACATGGAATAAATATGGTGAAATAGATAATGACGAAGATTGTTGGAATCGTTTTCATGCAGGTAGAACCAAAATAACTAAATGGGTCGGTTTTAATAATGGAGAATACAAAAGTGATTACGATATTGCAAGCGATAGTTCAACCCGTCATTTTTATGATAATATTAAAATTGCAGAGATAGCAGCTCAAAATTATATCGAAGATCATAACTGGTAAAACTTAATTTATTTTGCCTATTAATTAATGGAGGATAACTTCTTGAAGAAAAAAATTACAAAATATAACGTTTTAATTGTTCAAGTATATATATTATTAACTATACTTTTCCTACACGTTAATAAGATTGTATATAAAGAAATATTAGTTCATTTTGAATATATTAGTGCCTTTATGTTGGTTGCAACATTTATATATGTTATTATTTTAAAAAATTACGAGAAAAGAATTTTTTTCCTGATTAATTCAGCAATATTTATTGGGATTATAGTATTGTTTCTTTTCACTTTTCCTAGATACACATTTAATGAAGCTCAGGATAAAGTACATCGTGAATTAGGATATAATAATGAAATATTTGATCCTACGTTATATTATAACGATAATATACCAATCATCGGTACTAGGGTTATTGTAAATAAATTTAGATCTTTATTAATCAAGTATGATTATGCGATATGTATTTTAAATAAGGATACTCAAAAAATTGATTGGTATAAGTTTAATTCCTTTAATGGGGATTATTCATTTGTTAAAACTGTTGATATATCCAATATTATATAAACTTTATTTGATATTTAGAGAACTGTATTGTAAAATTTTTCTGATTATAATACAGTTCTTTTATTTTATTACAAAGAATGTATGTACATTATAATTCTATTAATTATATACTATTTCATTTTTCTAATTTATTAACAATCTGTCTCCTCTAAGCAATCTCATTAATATTAACTATACAAATAAAAAACAATTTATCCTCAATTATTATGTCGGAATTGGAAATGCATATCCATCTTTTGGTTCTCTATTTCTTATCTAATCAATTCAGTTGCTCTTTTTTTTAATCCATTAATCCAATCATTCCATTTACTTTCTTCCATCACTGCATAGAATAATAATCCACTTGGTTCAACTGAAACATCTATTGTCTCTATATCTTCATCTTTGCCATACCAATATGGTTATTTCTAGTTCTCTTTTATATACAAGTATTGCCAATATTAAAATTACTGATGCTAATAGTGGTAATATTAATAATGCAGGAACAATTCTTATCTATATCATTCCTGCTTTTACATATACTGTAGCTATAAGTTTGGTTGGTAATAATAATTTAATGATGATAATCCCTTTTTACTGAGATTTTCTTCAATTATCGTTCCTAGAATACCTCTTATAAAAAACTGAGTCTATGATTTTCTAATCTTATAACGTTAATTAATGGTTGTTCATAAGGGTGTATTTCTACAATCTTTTTTAGCACCTTGTCTATACACTTTTCATTACATCTCAGCTCTAACTTATATTCTTTGCCGTAATTTATTTGATTCTTTTTTCCTGAAAATGGTGACGAATTATCTAATGGTCGCCAACATCCTTCTATTTCATAATAGGATGCTATGTGGTCATATGCTCCAACACTACATGCACCTAATTTTGTAACTTGATCGACAACATTATTGATTATATCTTTTGATAAATAAACTTCAATTTTATAAACAACCTTATTAAAATCTAGTTCACATTTATCAGACTTTTTAAATTCTATATATTCACCTAACACAACATTTATCATCTTCCAATTATTCTCTTGCCATGAACGCGTAATTGTATGTGTCTCACTTGGATGCCAATATGGTTTATACTCATATGCTGATTTCGGTAATTGAAAACCAATTATCTTTTCAATATCATCATAAGTCATTTTAATGTAATCAGCATCTAATTCTTTAAAATATCTGTAAAGCTCTATATACTTATATTGTTTATTCATGTTCTCTCCCCCAAATAATAATCATGATGTCTAAATTCCTACATCCTCTGAACTAATTATATACCTATACTCAACTGTCTGTCCACTAAAACAACTCCCCCATACTATCCACTATTTGCAACACTATAACCACTATATACATCATAATAAAACAACCTAATATCATCATAGAATATTTTCTTATCTTTGCTGGTCGTTTTATTACTTCTCCTTTTAATCTCTGTAATTCTAAATGCTTAAATTTGAATGATAACATCTGAAAATATACAATGTTGTTATCACCTTCAATAGTTCTTACAAGACCTCTTATTACATCTGATAACATAGTACTCCCTATTCTTGTTTCAAATCTTTTTAATGCACTTTTAAGGTTTCCTGATTTCATATCTGCTGTTGTTATCTCTAATTCTCTTTTAAATAACCCTGTTGAATTTTTCTTATATGTCTCTAATATAGATAATATATCTCTACTGTTGTGTAGTTCTTGTGTTAAGGTATTTACAAAACGTGGTAGTTCATATTCTATAGCTTTTTTACTCTCCTTAAGTATTTCATTAGCACTACCTATTTCTTTGAAGTATACTAATATTGCTAAAATTAGTATCACTGGTGCTAGTAGAGGTAATATAAAAAAGGAAGGAATAATACATACAAATACCATTCCTGCTTTTACATAAGCTTTAGCTATAAATGTTTCTGGCGTCAGTTTAATATTTACTGATTCTAAAGTCATTTTCAATTTACGTTTTTTACTGTCTCCTAGCTTTATATATCTACCAAGCTTTGTTGATAACTCTAATATTGTAACTTCTAGTATTTTAGGCTTATTGACACCTTTTTTACTTACTGCTAAATATGCCTTATTTGCTCTTTTTGTTGGTACTTTTAATAAATCTAATAGTATTAAAAAAAGCCCTATGCTAAAGCACAGAGCAAATAATATCAATATCTTTATCAAGTTTTTTCCTCCTTATTGTTTATTCAGTTTCATTAGTATTTTTACTTTCTGTATATTTTAACCATTCATTATAATGAAATGCTGGATTTTCTGAATCATACTCTAATTTTTTATCTCCTAAGTACAAGTCTTCATTCTTATATATTAGCTCCATTCGCTTCATTCCTTCTTCACCGCCATTTTTAGTGGGAAAATCAAAACGTATAAGGTTATCTTTCAACTCCACTTCTGATTTATATGCACCAATAACAGCCAATCCACTACCATATCCCATAATAACAGCATATTTTGTGTCCTTTTCTTTCAAAAAGTATATACCATATCCAATTCCAATAGATCCATCATCATAGTTACTCCACTCCTTATTTTCAATCGCACTCCATACTTTATCTTCTGTTATGTCAGTTGTTTTTTCTGTTAGACAAACAATATTATTTAGCTTTTCCACTTTAAACTTAATATTATCCTTTGCATGGATTACACTACTATTAGTTTTAATATTTATACCCAAGTTGCTAGGGTATCCTATAATCTCACATACTACTTCCTTGTCTTTGACGAAAACCAAATGTGGCATGCCTTCGTTTACCGTTTCACTTACATTGGCTTCAAATCCAATAGTCTCTTTAACCTCTTTCTTGGAGGTATACGGATCAAATGAATATACCAACTCCCACTCAAAAGGTGTAATATTATTCAACATAACCTCTTTTTCATTTTCTAAACCTTTTATTCTCTTTATTAGTTCTTTTTCATTTTTATTTTGTTGTGATGTACAT
This sequence comes from Clostridiaceae bacterium M8S5, assembly GCA_029227815.1. Lineage (GTDB taxonomy): Bacteria > Bacillota > Clostridia > Tissierellales > MCWD3 > Abyssisolibacter. The sequence continues at coordinate 2,364,998 of CP118523.1, forward strand.
CCTACCGATAAAATTAAACAAGCTATAACTAATAATAGTTTTATTTTTTTCATTATGTAGAAACCTCCTATTCTATTTTGTAGATTTCTTTATAAGCTTTTCTGCACAATCTATTGATTCTATAAAGTGCTTCTCTACTGTTGATAATTCGTTCCTCATTTTCCCTTTATATTTTTCATATTCGAGACTGGCTTTCTCTTTAGCCTCATCATGACTTATTTTACCTGCATGATTCAATATCTCATTATCAGTCATTTTTAAGAAATCATCTAGCTTTGTTAACCAATCTTTCATATACATTGGCTTTTTTCTAATAGCCTGTAATTCTGCAAATTCTAAGTATGCTGTAACTATTCTATTGAGTATATTAATTTCATCTTCCTTTAGATAATTCTTAGCTATTATTATGTCTGATTTTCTTGGTTTATCTCCTGCAAATATGGTCATTCCCATATAGGGTAATTCAGAATTTGCTCTATTATATATAATCTCTGCTGCTGTATGACCATGTGCTGCCCAGTGCATTTTATTTTGTATGGTTTTAAAAAATATAATGGAGCTTTCAACCTTCGGATCATAGTCAATGCTGGTAGCATAGATATCTAGCACTTTTCTCCAAAATACTTTTTCTGAAGAACGGATATCTCTAATTCTTTCTAGTAATTCATCAAAGTAGTTGCCACCACCAGCTTTTTTAAGAAGGTCATCATTCATTGTGAAACCTTTGATTATGTACTCTTTAAGTCTTTCTGTCGCCCATATACGGAATTGTGTACCTCTGTGAGATTTAACTCTGTAACCAACTGAGATTATTACATCAAGATTGTAATATTCAACTTCTCTTTGGACACTTCGATTTCCTTCAATTTGAACTGTTGCATTTTTTGCAACAGTTGAATCTCTTTTTAATTCTCCTTCTTTAAAGATATTATTTATATGTCTTGATATCACTGATTTATCTCTTTGAAACAATTCAACCATTTGTACTTGTGAAAGCCAAACTGTTTCATTTTCCATTGTTACCTCAATTTTCGTTTGTCCATCTTCTGTTTGGTATATAATCATATCAGATTTATTTATATTCATTATTCATCACACCAACCTTAAAAGTATTATTGTTTTAATTATAATCTTCTTTTATTGTTTTTTCAAAGATTTAGACATTTTATTTACCGTTTATACTCAACAGGTTTACTGAGCCTCACAACTCCTGCTATTGATATGAATAATACTACTGTACATATAACAAGAGTACCTTTACCAACTGGTGTGTGCATAAGTGATTTATACCAATCTCGATTTAGAAGATATATAAGTGGTATGTTAGCTATTTGTAGTGCTACCATTATCATGAACTCTTTTATTGGTTCTGATAACATGTTATCAAGTTCCGATGATACTATTCTCATATCTGATAATTTTGATACTATTGGAGTTAGTGTTGATTTTAGATTCTTATCTTCCTGACAATCTATTACTGCATCTACCCATTGCCTAAATACGTCACTATCTATTTTACTTCTGAGTTTTTCTAGTGCCATTTTCATGTTAGAGTTTATAAGTTTGCTATCTGCTAAGAATGACATGAATATATCTTGTACTGGTGGGTTGATGTAATCTATATTCTCTTCTATAGCTGTTATTATACTGTCACATCTTAAATATGATGTTGTTAGAACAGACAATACTGTTTCTAATTCTTCATTGAGTTCATTTTTCCACTTGGTTGATATAAGCTTTAGATACCAAAATGGAGTAAGTGCAAAACTTACTCCTAATACTGGTATTAATAGCATGTTGCCCATAATTATTGCAAATAGCATACCTACTACTGATAGTATAAGGGATATCATTGTTACAAAGTAAAACTTCCCTTCCTTCCCTGTCATTCTCAATATATCTTTTGTTTCTATTATTAATAATTTGATTCCTTTTATCTTTTTCTTGTTGGTTACTGTTAGTACTTTCTTACGCATACTCTCTTTCTTCTTTTTTATTTTAATGGATTTTAGTTTATCTAGTAATTCTATAGGTGACATTTTAAGTAATATAAATAAGCCTATTATCATCAATATAAAGGCTAATGTCAACATACTATTCAATCTTTCCACCTCCAACAAACCTACTAAGTTCTGTTTTAGACATTCCGTTTTCCATTAGTCTTCTCTGCATTGATGCTGATATATCATTTACTTTTTTATATCTACCAAAGATCTTTGATTTTCCATTAATCTTAGTGTTTTTTATAATGTTGTATTTATATAGCGACTTAATTTCTCTACTGCCATCTTCTTTTATTAAACATTCTGTCACCTCCATTATGTGCCTTGTGTTATCCTCTAATTTCTTGCAAAATGCAATTATAGGAAAGGCTTCTGTTACTAGATTATATAATGTTTTATCATCCATATCGTATCTCTGTTTACATAGTGTTACCATACGATAGTATGTTGCTATACAGCTACTGGCATGAATAGTCGTTGAAACTCCGTGGTAGGGTAGGCAACCAACGCCTTATCATATCTTTATGACAGGTTTTTGTCTGCCCCCCTCCGAACCGTACGTACACCTTTCAATGTATACGGCTCTCCAGTTGTTTCTAAATCAATTCCCTGAATGAATTTTATTATGACATTTTTCACATACAATAAGTGTTTTTCTATTCATTTTGGACATTGTCAGTACCCACTTAGGTATAACTTTTCCTCGCTTACTGTATTTATTCTTAATGTCTTTCAGTTTTCTCACATGATGAACCTCAATGTTGTTATTACTACCACATAACTCACAAGTGTTTGCGTTAATTCTAACTATTAGTTTTGAATTTTCAGTTATGTTTATGCCAAATGTTTCTATTACATTTTTTTGTGCATAATCGGTTTTCTTAATGCTATCATTGAAGTATGTCATTGTTTTAGTACCACTTTTTATTTGATATCTAAAACCGATGACTTTTCTTGTACCTGTACCATCTTTTCTTGGTACATCGATCCCATATTTTGCAATCACTTTTCTAACAGACGATTTTTCTTTTCTTGCAATAGTTCTTAATAAACTTGTATAATGGTAATATTTAAATTTATATAATTTTGTGCTTACATTTGATGCTAAGCAGTAATAATTATATAAACCACGCATTTCTGCATTAAATTGATTGATTATATCTTCTACTGGTAAATTTACTCTTGGAGTAAAAGCATTAGGTTTCCCATTTGTAGTAAATGGTTTAATTTTCTTATTTATAACTTTAGTAGGTACTAAAAGTTGAATTTTCCCATTTACTGAACGTGTTTTTATTCCGACAGTGTTTTTTGTAATTTTAGTATTATCATTAGCTTTTGCTATTTTATATCCTAAAAAGTTGGCTTTTTCTGTTCTAAGGTTAGTTATTAAGGTTTTTTCATAATTGAGTTCTAATTTTAGTTCTTTGATGAAAAAATCACTTACCTTATTCTTAATCTTAATAGCTAATTCTTTACTACCAATAACACATATTACAAAATCATCACAGTATCTAAGATATTTAACTCTAATAAAATTATTATCCATTTCGTCTTGTGAAGGTATTCTTCTCATTTCTCTTCTGATTTTATTAGCAAGGTTATATTCTCCACGTCTTTCAGCATAAACTCTTTTGCTTACAAGTCTATCATATTCTAAACTAGCTTTCTTCTTTTTACCCTTATCAGTTTCTTTAATGAGTTTGTCCATAAATTTGTCAAATTTATTAAGATATATATTTGATAAAATTGGACTTATTAATGAGCCTTGAGGGCAACCAGATAAAGAATTATATACTTTTTTAAACTCAAAGAAACCTGCCTTTAAAAATCTTCTTATTAGTTCTATAAATCTACCATCTTTTATTTTTTCACTTAATATGTTAAGCAAAATAGTATGGTCGATTGTATCAAAACATTTACTAATATCTCCTTCGATTATCCAATTAGTTCCACTACATTTTTTCTTTATTTGCATAAGTGCAGTATGACAGCTTCTGTTGGGTCTAAAACCATGTGAATTATCACTAAATGTTGGTTCATATATAACCTCTAAGATTTGTCTTACTACTTCTTGCAGTAATTTATCTTCAAATGATGGTATTCCAAGAGGTCTTTTCTTCCCATTCTTTTTGGGTATATATGTTCTTCTAACTGGTTTGGGATAATATTTTTCGTTTTTAAGTTTTTCTATTAGATTATCAATCATTTCTAGTTTAAAACCATCAATAGTTTTATTATCAACACCTTTAGTCATATTACCTTCTTTGTGGTAAATACGACTATATGCATTTAAGTAAAAATCTTTGTTATACAAATTTCTGTACAATCTGTTAAATTTGTAATTTTCATCATTTTGTGATTTTTGATTTAGCACCTTTAAAATTATTTTAGCTTTTTGCATTTCGCATACCTCCATATTTTATTGGTTAAACAACCTGCCTTCCTTCGCCATGTAATAGGCTTTCCCTATCTCAGACTACTACGAAGGCTCCGTTACCATATTAGATATTCAGCGTCATCTTTCTTGGCTCTCGCCTTGAAATTTATCACTATTTGAAGCATTACGCATAGCTTTTTAAGCATTCTAACTTAGGTAATCTCCGTTTAAACTTATATAATACTTTCACATAACTTAGGCTTCCGTTCGTTTCTTTTACGTACTTCTTGTACGCTGGAATAATATAGAAGAGTATGAAAACAACTGGACAATATTTTCATATACATTATTCGCAAACATATTAATTAGTGTATGTTTGCCCTGCGCAGTTAAGGCAAAGAAACTAGATTTAAAGCAGTATAGCCTTAGCCTTATTATGTCTTGGTTTCGCATATCGTTCTTCTAACTAATTTCAAAAAACATATGCTTTTCTGACATGCTATGTTCCCCTTGACCTTTCGACTACGGGTAAGTCAGCTAACCAAATGAACTCCTCTTCAGTTCATTACCCACTCATGGGCGATATTATATAGTCCTTACGGACGCACACCACTTCTAGCAGATTCTTGTGCATAGAAGGCTTCATCACTTTTCATCTCTGCTACACATATATAATCTGGATTAACTGTTAGTGCTGTCTCTAGTAGTTTTGCCATTGTTATAGCATGGTTTGGATTATCACTATGTCTTGTTACTGTATGGATAACATTGTTTACTACTTCTCCTTTATTATTTTTCTTGACTAGGTTAAACTCACGCGTCATATTCTCTATAGTAAAAATCCTTTTATTATCGGGAAGTGTAGAAAGTATATAACTCATCAATGTTGTTTTGCCACTTGATGTTGCTCCTGTGAAGCAAATACTTTCTCCATATCTATGTGCTAATGATAAAAAATCTAACATCTCTTCACTTGCTGTTTCATTATTTACAAAATCCTCTTTTGTAAGTTTCCTTGGATTAACGATACGAATTGATACTGATACTCCAACATCTTTATCTACTATCCCCTTGGCTATTGCTGTAATCCTTATCTTATCACTTAAGTGTCCGACCACTATTGGCTGTGAACTGTCTAGTATCATACCACTTTGATGAAGTAATCTTCTAATAACATCCATTGCATGAGTTGGTGAACTAAAATGTTCATCACAAGGTATAATCTCACCATTAGAATAAGTTATCTTTATATCATTATAACTGTTTACATTTATCTCTTCTATGTCGTCTCTTTCTAGGTACTTTGTAAGAAAACTGAACTCAGCCATCTCTATATATAACCTATCTATTAATGTTGTTATTGTAAATCCATATACCTTTATCTCATAATCTTCTATATATTTCTTAATATATGATTTAAGTTTTATTTTACTATCTTCTATACCATCATCTGAAATAAGGATTGCATAGTTAGTTGAGATATGCTTTTGTACACGCCTTAGCACTTCTGAAAAATCCATATACTTACTCATAATCATCTTGCTCCTTTTTCTTAATAAATGTTGGTAACTTAAATGATAATTTAAACTTTCTATCTGACCTCTTTGACTTAGTCTTATTCTTCTTCTCTTTCTTGTTCTTTTTGTTTTCCAATGTCTCTCCTGTAATATTATCCATCAACTTATCAAGACTCTCATTGTATTTAAGACTTTGTTTCTCAACTAACTTATTAAGTAGAAGTCCTTCTATATATTGTGTTTGTATTTCTTTTGTATATGGTAAATCACAGAATATATCTCCGTAGTGGTTAGATGTAATTGACTTAGGCTCTATATCTTCTATCTTGGCTAATATTTTAATATGATTACTTAAGTTATATGACTTATCAGATAGTATTGGAAATATTGATTTATAGTAACTTATTGCTTTTAAATCGCTACCACATAATCTTATAACTTCATCTGCTAGTTTTAATGATGCTTGTGAAAGCATATCTAATTGTATAATAGATGAAGAATCTATGATAAGATAATCTGCAATATGTGATAAATTAACGATTAATTCATTTGCTCTATCTATTGTATATTCAGCATAGGTTTTATAGTTTTCACCTTGTCTATAACCTAGAAATGCAATATTCTTATTATCCTTTAGTGTTATTAGATTCTTAAATATATCTTCTTGAGTTAATGTAACCATTTCAAGCAATTTACCTAGTGATTTATTCTGTTCTTTTGTATATGGAAGTATTGTCCCAATAGGTGGTGCTATTATATCTGTAGATAATATAATAACGTTGTTATTCTTTGATAACATACTTGCTATTTTTACTGCTAAAGTTGTCTTTCCACTATTAGGACTGCCCCATATGGTAATAATCTTACTCAACTGAATTCACCTCCGATTTATCAGTATTCATTTCATTTACTGCTTCAGCTGTAGTACTCTCATTATCATTTTTACTTGATACTCCTTTTAATATCTCATCTTGTTCCATTAAAAAAGCCTTTGTATTCTCGCTATTTCCACGATATACAAAGGCTAAATGTATCTTCCCATTAGTTTCAAGGTCTGCAAGCATGATTGCTTGTCGTTCTGATACCTTTAATGTTACGGTTGTTGGTAGTTCCTTTTCTTCTCCTTCTTTATTTTCTGATTGATCCATATCATATCCTGTAACTAAAGTAACTGCTAATACTTCAACATATTTTAATTCTATTGGAGATAACGTTTCTTTCTTCTCTCCATAGTCAGCTACATATACAGATACAATATCACCATTTTGTAACTTTCCTGATAATCCACTTGCAAATGTTCTTAATGTAACTGATATGGCTCGTTTTTCTCCAGTGAAGTTTTCTAAATAGCCATATTCAGCAAGCGGTGTAACTGAGAGCTTTGAGTTTAAAATATAGTCACCTCTACTCATGCCCGTAATTGCATACTTACCTATGATGTTTTCTTTGTCTTTGATAACTTTCTTTGGTAGATTGTATCCACCTACTTCAATAGTTTGTATCATATTTGCAGTTATCACATCACCTACTTTAGTATCTTTTGTTACTCTTACTATTTTTACTTTGTTTGCTACTGCTTTGTTAAACATCGGTGTTAACCCAAAGCAAATTAAAAGAGATAGCAATATGCAAGCTATCCCTAAAATGGTTCTGTTTTTTATTATTTTCATATAGTCCTCCTTTTTAAAAAAGCTTGTTGCAATTTTTAAAATCTTACAACAAGCTTTAATGATACCTTTATCTAATTATTATATGGCATAAATCAAATTATTAACTAATTATATTTGTATCTTTAAACATAAAGTCTTTCTTTTACATTAAAGGACTGTCCAGTTGAATTATACTTCAAAAACTTATATAAAATATAATTCTCTTTATCATTTTCATGGGTTGATAAAATAATTTGCTTATTTGAAAAATCATTACGTAGAACCTCTATAAGCGACGCTATATTAATATCATCCATAGTTTGTACTGGATCATCCACTAGAATAAAACCAATGTCATCCTCTGATTTCCTTATATACTGCTTATTCATAGAAAATAGGAATGCTAAAACAAATCCTGATAGCTGACCCGAGCTAAATGTATTAAGAATATCATGCTTAGCATCACCATTAGATACAAAACGCATTTCATCCTTGCTTATGAATACACCTAGACCGTTTTGATAATCTTGTAGTATCTTACCAGTGTAAATTAATAAAGGAACTCTCAACTTTTTGAGTATTTGGTTTTTATACTCATCTATCGAGCCTTGATAGATATTTTTTAATTCCTCTATTTTACTACGAGCAGATTCGATTTTCTTTAATTTAATCATATCTTTTTTTATGTCTGCCTTTATTGAATTAATATCATTATTATTCAACATAGCCTTTTGATATTTAAGATAATTAATCTTTTGTTCATACTCATTAGTAACAATTTTAGTTTGCTCAATTGCCAATATATCTTTGAACTTATTATGAATACTCTCAAAATTGTATTTTTGCATATCATTATCAAAGTTTAGATTAGCATAACCTTTGATGTTTTCCTGTAAAATACGTTGAACTTCAGCCTTCTTCTCTTCAGTTTCTAGCTTAATCCATGTATCAGTTTTACTAATGTAAGAATAGACATCTTCAACAGCTTTTAATCTTTTTTCATCCTCAACAAACTTCTCATATTTAACTGAAAGCGTATTTAAATCTTTAATCCTTTTATCATCAATATCTTTAAGTGTCAATGAAATTGCATCAAAATCTTTTTTCATCTTGCTAATTAATTGCTTAAGTAAGTTTTGCTTCTTTTGTGATTCCTGACTTTTTTCTCTTGATAAAATTTCAGTTAACCTATTGTAGGCTAATTCCAATTCTTCAATACTATTATATGGATGATTACAGTATGGACAATTTGAAGATTTTTCATCATACCTCTTTTTTGTTTGATTTAACTTTGATCTTGCATCACTTAGGTCATTTAATATTTTTTGCTTACTGGATAATGTCTGATTTATTTTTTTAATTGAAGTGATAAGTTCGGTAATTTCCTCTATATCTACAGTAATTAAATCCTCACTTATTTCCTTCAATCTACTTAAATCTTTTTTCTTGTAGCTATCAACATCTAATTGCTTTCTAAAAAATCCTGCGTGATTATAGATTTTTACTGTCCTGTTCCACCGTTCTATTAGATTTTTAATCTTTACCTTGTCTACAGCATCTCGTTCAATAAATTGATGGTATTCAGTGATATCACCCATTATAATCTTATTATTAATAAATCCATTAATCCTCTGATTATGTAAATACTTTTTATAATCGTTAGCATTAATTGCATAGTTATGTAATGCTTTTATTTCAGTAATTGCTTTATCTATATCTACGATCATTTTGCCATCTTTACTGCAATTTTCTTTATCCCAATCTACTGGCTCAATTTCATCAGGGTAACTTAATAACTGATCATATTTTACATTTTGTGACTCAAGGTTATTTCCCTTTATTTTCAATTTGAGATTGCTTATTTTTGTATCAATAGAACTCTTTATAGAAACAATTTCATCATTAATAATAACCCCTGTCTTCTTTTTATTTCTCCCTATAATTTTTTTCTCTATATAATCAATATCATTATCAACATTCTTAGTATTTAATAATATGTTCATACTATCTTTACGTTCAGCAATAGAATTCTTTAAAAAGTGTACTGATTCCGCTTGTGAAACGTAATAGTAAACATTGAAATGTTCTGGTGAAAATCTTAAACTATTAAATTGCTTTATACTTGGTTTCCATTCCACAGGGCTACTCAAAAATGTCCTAATCTCCTCATCGGAATCTAAAATCCCATCTACAATGCTATATTTTATAGACTCTTCAAAATTTAATCTTTTAACCTTATGGTTTATAATAGCTACTAAAGATAGATGGCTATTATTCTCATCAGCTAGGGTCAAAACTAAAATTCCATCTTTATCAGCTTCATTTATTAATATATTTTTTTTCAAATTCGCATTTCCACGCTCTATTGTTGTTTGTAATCTAGTAATTTTCTTGGTAAAAATTAATTCTATAGCATCAAAAAAAGTGGTTTTACCAAATCCATTTGGGCCTGATAAAATTGTAGGATTTCTGTCTGCATAAAAACTAAACTTGTAAAATTTTTTACTGTCAAAGCATTTAAAATTCTTAACCCTTAAATCTCTAATTACGTAAGGCATTATTTATCACCTCCAAGCAAGCTATTTAACTCTTCATCTAAAGACTCATCTTCAATTACAATATCCCTTTCTAGTTCAATCAAATGTTCTATATTACATGTTTTAGTTTGTATTGCTGTATGATATTCTTGTAACTTCCCATCAATTTTCTGCAAAATATCGTTTTCAATTGCTAACGGTACTGGATCTGCCTTAAATTTATACTGTAAAAAAGGAATTTTAGAAAATAATCGAATCACAAATTCATATTCACTTCCAATATTTTTCGCTTCTAATAACTTATAATATTCATCTTCATTATTAGCAATGTCGCTTAATATGTCGTTAATTGTTCTTTCATCATAATTATCTATTGTATACTTTAAGCTCTTTGCTTGAGACTCCGTATAGGGAATAACGTAGCGTTTAAAATAATTTGGGGATTCTTCAATAGCGAATACCATATTTCTATATTGACTCATTTTCTTCATATCACTTAATTGAATGAGATAAATAGCAGAGGTATTTTTATCAATCTGACTTGCTTCTTTATTATTGGCAAACGAATTTTGAATTCTAATTTTTAAAGATTCAGTTTGTGAAGTTTTTGATCGTGAATAGAGCTCTTCCAATCTCGCAATTACATTTTTCATAGAAGTTTCATCATCTTCAAACTTTCTACAATCGATATCATTAACTATAAAATAACTTGCTATATTTTTGTCTTTATGCTTATAAAAACTTATTCCCGAAGGCAATTCCATTTCTTGCTCTACATATGAATATTGATTTAAAATTGCATCTAATATCATTTTCACTTATTCAGCTCCTCCTTTGCAATACTCCGATTAATTAGTCTCATTATTTTAGGTTTACTATAGTTCTTTTTCAATTTATCTATAGAATCGCTGGTTATATTCTTTAATTCTTCATATTGATTCTCATCAATTACCGTGGTATTAATGCTATCGTAAATAAAGTTTTCTTTATCTAGTTGATCTGTAATTAAAACATCACTTTCATATATCAAAAGTTTATCCGTACTAGCTGATAGCTGTTCCTTAACTAACTGTTCTTGAAGTTCTTCAACATCTCCGCTTGAATCGAGGGTTAACCTATAGAATACCCCTTCCTTTTGAGCTTGAATAAGATTATTCTCTTCTAAAGATAAAAGTTCGATTTCTTTTAAAAGGTTAACAAATAATCTATTGATGACACCATCAGCAGGTAAATTATGCGGTTTTCCTCTCTCTGGCTCTTTAAGGATGAGCCTATATAAAAAGCTATGTAAATCATCTTCTTTGATACTTGAAATTGCTTGTATTTGTTTATATAAATTGCAGGCATTATTTTCACAACAATCATCACACAAATCTACCGTACAAGGATTTGAACTCCTTTTAGGAAATTGCATGTACATATTTTGTATATTATTCCATAGTAAAAAATATTGATATTCAATAGAATTTGCATTTGAATGATAATCTTCTGTTATTATTTCATATATCGAAGAAAAATATATTTGACTGCCTTTTTTTGTACTTTTTTCATTAATAAAATCATTTTCTATAACATTTTTTAACTCAAGCAATATTTGACCATAAATAAATTTCAGATAATCATCGTCAACAAACATATACCACTCAGGTTTTTGATTACGTAATATTTCCCTGATTATCTTGTATGATGACTCCTTGACTTCTTTAGAATCATTAAAACTTGGAATATATTTTTCCAATAATTCATCATCATTTTTTAAATTATTATCTATAATTAACTTTTGCTTATAGTCATTAAGCTCATCCTTTATATTACTCAGCTTTTGCTCTACTATCTCTTTATTTTTTTGACCATTGCATACAAAATATATAATGTCATACAGACTACCTTTTTTTGCATTATGAACTATCTTATTTAACATGATGAAATTTTTTTCATCATCTTCCTTAACTTCACCCTTAGCCTTTACTTCTTTATCTAAGTCAGCAAGCAACTTATCTATATGTTCTAAGGTTCGTTCAACAAAATCTGTCGGTATAGATTTATTAGGAAGCACATGATAATATCCTTTTTCTACATCGTATTGTAGTAAAGAAATCACAAATGAAAACTTGTCAAATTTACCATCTCGATCTAACTGAAAAGCTCCTCTTTTTACTTGATGAAGTGAAAGATATTTGTTTTGATTCTTAATAGAAAAATCTTCTGCTCCTTCAACTTCTAAAATCATATTATCGATTTCATTTGAATCAGATAAGACTAATTCCTTAATATTTTGTAGTGTAATTAAGAGAGCAACATGTCCTTGATACTCATAACCTTGCCAAGAATAGATTGCACTGAATGGGGAAACTAACATTGAAATCACCTTCCTCTATAATATAATTCTAATTATTTACCTTATAAAAGCTACTAATGTTAATCTTCTATTAATGTTAACTCCCCATTAAACATATTCTCTTAATATTATAGATTGATTACATAGTAAAACCCAATAACATTATAAGTAAATCTTTAATAGAAAGCTTATCAACACATACCCTATCCCGAGATAAGGAACTATAGCAAATTTACCATTATATTCCGCAACTTTATATCTAAAGTATAACATATTTGTCAATATTACGAAAGATAATCCAATAATACTACCAAATAAACCACCATAAAAACCCATAAAAAACGAGCAAGCAGCAACAAATTTAATATCTCCACCTCCCATTGATCCTTCTTTATATAGTGCCACCACCAAAAACGGTAATGGCACTAATATTAATCCTATAATTGATGGAATCCAGTCTATTTTAATCAGTGCTAGTATCATAATCATTACATGAACTTTATCTGGAATTATCCTAGTCTTTATATCACAGTAACTTGCATATATAATCACTATTAAAAACAATATATTCTTAACAATTAATATGCTCATATCTATATCTCCATTTCAAATACTAGTTGGTCTTCCATCTGCTCTGCTGTTTCTGTTATTGTACTTTTTAAATCATCTAGCATTGAACAGTCATTCTCTAGCCATTCTGTATATATAGATGATAAAGGACACTCTAGTTTATCTAATACCTCGAATGTCCTCTTATCTATTTCTTCATTTTCTATTATCATGACTAATTCTTGTTTTACTGTTATCTCGTATGCTCTGTCTATTATTCCTTCTGGATGTAGTTGCGATATCTCCTGTAATCTTGTTTCTAACTCTTCTTTCATCTTTTCACATACTCTTTCTTTTAGCTCCATTTTTATCACCTCAATATATACTTGTTTGATAACCTTCCTCCATCTTCTGTATACCTACTATGAATTAAAATATATTTGCTTCTCTCTAACCTTCGTAGATTTCTTCTCACTGTTGTTTTGTGTATCCCTAATATCTTACCTATCTTCTTTTGCGATATAGTTATTACTCCATCTTTATCTGCTAATTCATTTAATAACATGTATATCATCTTTCCTGATATTGTTGTCTTTATCTTGCCTGCTACTTTGAATTCATCTATTTTATCTCCCATCTTTTCTCCTCTCTAATCCATAGACATAGTTATACTTCTTTTGTCTGAATTGATATTTTAGTATAAATCCCATCTGATCTACTACTGAGATATTTGTGTTATCTTTTGTTAGCATTAGTACACTTCCTGCTACTGCTATTAGTATAAATACTATTGTTGTTACTGTATTTTGGGTAAATAAAAATAGCAGTGCATCTATTACTCCTGCTATCAATGTTATTAATATTGTTTTTAGTAGTTCTTCTTTTGCAAATCCATTAAATATCTCTTTTCTTAGTTTTAATCCCTGCGGGATATATAGTGGTTTTTCTCTCGCCATTTTATCACCTCTAGGTATAATATATTGTAACTAAGTCTTTAACTAGATAACAACACTCTGCTAGGATATAAAAGATTATCTCGTTTCTTATCCTCTTCTTATATACTTTTTCATTTTCTTCATCTGTCCCCATCATTATAAAGCAATATACTACTCTAAATACTGTACCACTCCTTATTAATATTAGTAGGACATTTGATAGTTCTTTTAATATATCCATACTATCACCTACTTTTTAAAGAATGTTTTGCTCATCTGATATATTCTTGCTGAGGAATATATTTTGTTACTTAGTCCTCCACCTTGTCCTCCTGATATTATTAAGAACTCTTGTAGGAACTTTGGTGTCTTTATTGCTAATACCATACTTGCTACTCCCCAAAATACGTGTGCATTTAACATTAGTCCTACTCCTAGTTTTGCTAGTGTTATCTGTACTAATACTGCTAGTGTACTTTGAAAGAATTTTTGTATGTAGCTTTTAAATACGTTACTATCTGCTCTATCCATTAATCCTACACATGCTAATGGTAAACCTATTCTTAGTATCATTATCTCTAATCCCCTTGTTAGGAACTGTATATATAGTACAAAGAAACAGATAAAGAATATTAGCGATATTATTCCTGTGAATAATCCTGCTGAAGCTATTCCTGCTATTACTGTTTCAAATGATATGGGCATCCCCTTTGATATTAATAATATTAGCTTGTTTGACATATCTTCTATTATTCTTGCTAGCCATCCATACATTGATTGAAAACAAATGGCTATCGCCAGTGCTTTTAAGAATCCTATAAATAGAGTTGATGGTTCATCCGAGGAATCTCCATCATGCCAAAGGATATATTTATTGAATCCATTTTTAAGAAATTTCAATATTATGAGTGATACCCCAAATCCAAAGAATATATCAAATATTGGCTCTATTGCATTTGTCCCTAACAGTGTATCCATGTATCTTTCTGAATAAAGTACCATTGGTACTAATCCTTCTAAAAGGGTATCTACGTAAGCTAGACACCCTGATAATATTGCTGATATTAGGATCATTATTACTGTTGCCAAGATAAAACCTCCTTAGTACTATATCTTGCAGTTCTATATTTTTTAGCCATTATAGCTAAACATATTAATTATTCGTTGTTTAAGTTGAGGTAACACTGTATTTTCTAGTAATGCATATAATCCTGCTAATATTAATGCTCCAAGTACTACACTGATAAGTACTGTTATTGCTGTATTTAATGCTCCTTCTCCTCTTTTATCTGTTAATGCTATCTTAGTCTTTATATACATCCTTATTGCTCGTTCTTGCAATTTTCTCATCTTCTTTTCTCTCCTTTAATTTTGTATTCATATCTTTAAAACTATTAATCTATTGCTTTTAAACTATTTATAGTAACCTACAATAAGGTTAATAATTGCACTTCCTAAAACTGCTCCAATTACTGAAACAATAGCTGTTATTATTCGATTGTTCCAACGTTTTTGATCCTGTTCATCTGCTCCACTTCTTCTTATAAAGAAATAGATTACTAATAACCCACCTACTATTGGTGCTAGTATCATAAGCCATATTGTCGCATCATTTATCATATTTTCTGTTCCTGTTGCTATCTTACTTTTCCCTATTGCTCCACCTGTTGCTAATACTTCTTGTGCATTAAAAAACAACATCTGTATTATTACAAATGCTGTTACTAATCGGGATTTGATTTTAGTCATTATTGATTTCCTCCCATCTGCATATATTTTATTTCTTCTTTTTTCTTTGATGCTAACACTTTTGATGTACTCATCTGCTCTTTGTGAAATTCCCACACGTTCCAAAGGTCTATTTCATTTACACTTTCTCTTTCTTTTCTTTGGCTTTCTCTAAATTGTCTTATCTTACGGTTATGTTCTCTACTTCCTAATCCAAATAGTTTATTAAAACTCCATTTTGATAAATCAGGTATCTTCATCATTGCAGGATGTGTACGTGATGTTATCAATGCATATGGTCTACTTATTAATTTAACTTCATCTGTTGTTAGTAATGCTCTATGTGTTAGGTTCGTTGAATGTGATGTTGATGGTGTGGTATATTTGCCATGTGAACTACTTAATGAATAGGTTGATACTGTGTAATTACCTAGTTTTTTTGATATCTCCTCTAATGTACCTAAGTCATCTGCTTGTAGGTAAATCCAAGTCTCACAGTTACTCTTTATTGTCTTTGCTACTTCTTTGTTATAGGTTTCATCTAATTGTCCAAAGTCTTGTATGAACAATGAGAATCTTATTCCTCTTCCACCTCCTACTGTTAGTTTGTTAGCAAAGTCAGGTATTTTAGTGAAGTTGCTAAATTCATCAAGAATAAAATTCACTCTATTTTCTAGCCTACCACCTCTATCATCTGCTACTTTTACAAGTGACATATAGCATTGGTTTACAAATAAACTAGCCAGACTGTAATAGGTACGTTTTTCATCTGGTAAGATTATAAATAATGCTGTTTTCCTCTTGCTTATATCTCTTGGATTAAAGTCACTTTCACTTGTCATTGACCATATAAGTGGATTTGTAAATAGTCTTAGATTGGTTAATGCTGAGGTAAAAAAGCTACCTCTAGTTTTTGACGGTGCTACCTCTGATATAGATAGTAACCCCCTTGCAGGGTGTGAACTTGGAATTGTTTTTAGATAATTTTCTAATGGCATTTTACCGTTGACTGTTTTACACATCTCTGAAATGAAGTAATATACATTACTCATGTTTTGATATTTTCTATCCGGTTCTTTACGGTTATCGTATACTACTGACATTATAGCTGCTGCTATAATACTCGCTTCGCCGTTCGACTAGATCTTTTCATTGTGACTATCTTCTGGAACTAGTGCTGCTGTTAAATCCCATGTTGCTTCTACTGCTCTTGGTATATCATCTTCATCTATTGCATCTATTATTGGTTGTAGGAAGTTATATCTATCTGCTTTTAGTGGATTCTTAAAATCTAATGCTTTTACTTCATAACCTAAGTTTCTAAGAAACGGTGCTGTGTAATTATATAACTCAGATTTTGGGTCAGAAATAATGATACTTTCTCCTGACAGTGCTAATATACCTATTGTTTCAAGTACTATACACCTTGATTTACCACTACGAGTTGCTCCAATACAAAGAGTGTGTGTATCATCATCAATATAATAAACACGTTCTTTTCTCCCTTCTTTTTTATACCCTACTACTATACCTCCACTTTCTATCGTTTTATCTTCTTTGGATTCCTTAGTGTCTGTTTGTTTTGCATAAGCACTCTGGTTCTCTTCATATAGCTTGTCTTCGTATTCTTTAGCTGTATGTGTTTCTTCGTTTTGGCTATCATCAATCTCAACCCCTTTTTTCATATTACTTACTTCATTCTTAGCTAATCTTTTTAGGTCTTTCATCGTCTTATTGTTTTTATCTAAAACTACTGAC
The DNA here is from genome assembly GCA_029227815.1 of Clostridiaceae bacterium M8S5. Lineage (GTDB taxonomy): Bacteria > Bacillota > Clostridia > Tissierellales > MCWD3 > Abyssisolibacter. Next base: position 2,382,389 of record CP118523.1, read on the forward strand.
TTAAAATGTTCATCTTTCTCTTTATCTGTAAGCCATCTTGCTGAACCAAACTGCCTCTGCCCTGCTGATACTGGTGTCTTTATAATTGGTGTTATTTCTACTAACTCACTTTGATATGGTTTATGATTTAGGATGAAATAAAAAATAGCCATCAACAGGACGAATCCATCAAAGGCTATGAATAGCAACAAATGTTCTTTGTTATTTATCATACTTGTAATTATCTGAATCAATCCAAACATCTGTAGTGTCTTAATCTCTCTTTTTAATAGAAAGTGAAGATTTGTTGTGAACACTAGATTAAAACAAGTACCTAATATAAATATGATGATACTTAATATTAATTTTTTCTTTTTATCCAACCTTTTTATCACCTCCTACATCTCTTCATCTCTACTTTTTTCTTTATCCCAATTTAGACCTTTATTTTGTTTTGCATTTAATATATCATCTTGTTTTGATGTACTTTCCATACTGCTTAATGGATAATTATTGTGGCTGCCATCCATTGAGTTATCACTTTCAATCAGTTTAATAGCTGATAGAAGATTTTCAAATTTTGCATCAGCTATGCGTTTATTTTGTTGCTGAACATTTAACTCAAATCTCTTTTCTAATGCTTCTTTTGTAAATATCTCTGGTGGATAAAGCTTTCTGTTTCTACACTTCTTGCCTTGTGGATTTATAAAGGTGATATATTTTCTGTTATCTGTCCAGTTTACTTGATATCCTAGTTTGTTTAACTTAAATATGAAGTCATCTCTTGAAGTCGCATATTTTCTAGCTTCTTTAACCACAAGATATAGTTCGTATTTCCAGCTCCTTTCCTTCGCTTTAGACCTATACTCACCTCTGTTTAAATGCATCCCTTTCTTTCCATGCGTTATCATGAGATTATATTTTCTACAGATTTGATCTGAATAATCTTTGAGTTCTTGTAATTCTTCTTTACTCATCTTCCACTTCATACCATCATGTAAATTTACTGTATTTAGTACAAAATGTGTATGTAGATTATCTGTATCTGTATGAGTTGCATATACTACTTGAAAACCATTGAATTTATGAAATAGAACTAATTCATCTACTATAGCTTTTGCTGTCTCTGGTTTTATTTCTTCACGATTAGAAAAAGACTGAACGAAATGTATATATTGTCGTCCAGTCTCCTTATTATAGTTTCTCTTGGTCATAACAAAGTCATTGTAGGCATTATCTGCATCACAGTTATATCCACTATATAAACCTAACTTTGTTTTATCATCTCTTAGTATATACTCTATAACACGTCTTAGCCCTGTATACGTCTTGTTTCTTCCGTTAATAGTCTCAATAATTGCCATATCTCATGTATCTCCTCTTTTATTGGCTTGATATCTATTGTAGTTAGTTTGCCTTGATGTGTTAGTATAAGTGCTTGATTAAGATTAGTACCTAACTTTGATAGTTGATGTGTATGCTCTTTAAGTCCGTCAAAAATAGTAATATCCCTCTCAAGTGCTTGGAGGGATACATACTGGCTCATATTCATTTTGGCTATCTTGGCTTTTCTTTCGATTTGTTTATACTCTGTATCGGTTACTCTAAAATTAATTCGTTTTACTTTAATCGATTTCATCACCTTCTTTCATAATAAAAAACTCAAAGTATATTATAAAATGTACCCTTTGTCAAGGACAATTTAAAAAAGACTAGGCAACTGATAGAAGGTGATTCCTGAATGAACTAGGGGTCATCTTCTTTAGATTCCATTGACTTCTGTAATTATTATAGTAATCTATATAATCATCTATTTCATATATAAGCTCATCTAAAGTGGTACAAGACTTAATGTACGCCTCATCTTTAAAATGCCCAAAGAAAGATTCTTGTGGAGCATTATCCCAACAATTTCCCCTTTTGGACATAGATTGTCCCAAGCCAACCCCTTCAACTAACTTTTGGTATTTAGGACTCGTATAGTGAAACCCCTGATCTGAGTGGATAAAAGCATCTTTTGAAAGTGTGATATCTTTATTATTCATTAAGTTATATATTGTATTTAAAGCGATATCTAGAGAAAGACTTGTAGATACATTGTAAGCTAATATTTCATTAGTAGAACCATCTTTGATAGTAGATAAATATGCTCTTTTGTTATTTCCAAATGTCAAGTATGTTATATCAGTAAGTAGTACTTTATAAGGAGTATTTTGTTTAAACTTTCTTTCCAGCAAATTAGGAACAACTCTGTGTTCTTGGGTGGCTTTCGCCATTCTTCTGTATGGATTTGCAGTCCGTATAGGGCATACGATATTATACTTCTTCATAATTCTTCTGATGCGCTTTAAGTTGTATACAATGCCAAAATGATCTTCCAATGTCATTTTTATTTGACGCGCACCTTTTTTACGGTTTTTGAAATTAAAAGCTTTTAACACTATTTCTTTAACACGCTCATCACTGAGCTCTCGCTTATGCCTATATGCAATCGAGAATTTTGAAAAGTAATTGTAGTATCCCGACCTAGATACACCAGCTATAGAACAAAGGAACTCTAATTTATCCTTTAAGTTGTACTTCTCGATTGTATCTCTAATTATTTTGAATTTTTCACTCTTAATTAGACTTACTACTTTTTTATCAACGTCCTTTCTATCATATCCAGCTTTTTTAGTAATTCATTCTCTGCCTTTAAAAGATTATTTTCTGCTTGTAGTCTTGCGAACTTTTCCTCTATAGAAAGTTCTGTAGGCCTAGGTCTTCCACTATTATTTCTTCTAGTATCCGTTAATCCAATAGCGCCATCTTGCTTATAGGACCTTCTCCAACGCTTTGCTGAAGACTTTATTCTCTCTATTCCAATAATTTCAATATCAAACCCATGTTCATTAAAGATATCTCTAGGAAATTTCCCTTTTTCATATTCTGTTATAAATATTCTCTTAAATTCATCAGTATATGTTATTGCTTTCGCTGAAACATTCTTTACATAATTATTTTGTGTTAAAACTTCAATCTCTTTTTTAGTAAACAGTTTTTTGCTCATCGTGTATCTCCAATCCTCGTATTTATTTAATTATACACAAAAATACCCCGTAGAGTAGTCTTTATTAAAGTGTCTACTCTATAGGGTACATTTTATTAATACCTTGAGTCTTGATTTTACATCTTTATACTTATTCTGTTTTTTTAATTAAGATTACTAATACCACTTAAATTTCAATTTGTCGGAGAGTTAGCATTTAATAACTAATCCTTGTTTCTGTACATAATCCATGTTTCTATAAGTTAAGCTCTATGGCTAGTACGTCTAATTCTTTCTGGATGCTACAGCGACTCCAATAATATTACCATCTACCACATAGCCATAAAAACAATTATCTATACATAAATTACATCTGAAATAATACTATTTAAGACTTTCTTGCACTGCCTTTACTATATCAAACTGCCATTCATACATACTATCTTCATCTAATTCCATAACTTTATCTTTGTTGATATAAACCATGTCTTCTTTAATGGTTATGATTTCAGTGAAAGGATCACTATAGATGAATCCATACTCTTTCTTATAATCTTCAAGTCTCATAGCGTCTTCAGTCAACAACATACTGAACTTTTCAAACCAAGTTCTCTTAGTGATATCAACTGGACATCCGTCATAATACTTATCTATAACATATTCATTGATTCTGTCCCAAATATCATTCATAAAACTTTGCCTTTGTATCAGGCTATCCATACTTAAATCTCCTGTTGAATACAAACCAGTTAAAAGCTCATCTACATCACACGGTAACCATTCAAGATTTCTAACTAAATGAGATAGCCATTTTTCATGTGGTACGTACTCATCATTTGCTAAATATAATGATTGCAGAATACTTTTTACACACTCATTTAACATCATATGACCTTGATATTGATCTTCCCTATATATCCAAATATCACCCGCTAACTTAAAATGCCACCATGCACCAAACATAATACCTTCAATATGTTTAATCACATCTTTGTGTTTTAGCTTTTCATTTACAAACTTCTTTATTTCCCCATACGGATCAAAAAGTATTTTGGCATAACTCAAATCCCATAGTTCAGTGATTGGGTTCATAGATCGCTCGTTTTCCGATCTCAGATTCAATATCTTAATATCATATAAAACTGTATCAATCTTACAAATGCCTTCTTTGACATTCAACAATCCATCTTTAAAATTCTTATAAGAATCATCATCGAGATATATGGTCACATCTATTTCCGAAAGATGATCTCCATATCCTCTAGAGAGTCCCCCATTAAGTGTTAGACCTGCAACACCATCAATATTCTTGAAGTAATTAATGTTGTCATTAAGGTGATTCATGTAATAATCCAACATATTCTCTTTGTTAATATGTACTAGTTTCTTTTCCATTAATGCTACCCCCATACGAATTAGTTAATACATAAATTCTGCGTTAACTAGATTAAAATTTAAGTATAAGATCCTTTCCATATTTATATTACTATACAATTAGTATAATTTGCATTTAGAATTTATTACACTGGTTCTACTAACTATTTAGATTCCTTTTATAACCCTACGAATCAGAAGTTAAATGACTTCTATTCTAGTAATGTCTTCAGGGTTTAGGACACAGTCCCAAGTATTTATAGGGTATGGGAAAATCCCATCAAGCACATTGTATGACAAAGTGGAAGCTTGCCCGCAGGAAGACATAGTCTCCCAAGGACTGCGGTTTGACTGGGATATTGAATATTACTTTTGATAAAACTGATGGGATTTTTCCTATAATTCAGATATATTCTATCAATTATCATTCAAATATATTAGCTGAGTATAATTTGTAAATAATCATTTACTCCCAAAATACTTATCCTTATAATACAACAAATAACCTTTATGATGCTACCAGTCATACTAACCTATTATTACTTCTAAAAATATATCTATTGTGATACTTTAAAGCTAAACTGTTAGGATAGTCAATTTTATTCTTAGGCAATCTTATACTTCTATTACTATATTGTTTATATTGATTAGATTTTAACTTATCACTTAATATTATATTATAATTAGTCCCTATAGTTATAAGTCCCTCATCAAATAATTTATGTAAATCACTTCTTAATAAAATACCATTTCTGACATCATTGCTATCTCTATTTATATAAGGTTGAATATGTGCTGCTTCTAATACCTCTATACACGTCTCATCAGTTATAGCACATCTTCCTTCATAAGCTTTAATAAGTTTCTCTCTAAAAATTCTTTGACCATGTCTTTTTTTTACTTTATTCTTTGAATACTCTACCTTATCTTCATTAACTAATCTAAATTTATTATTAATTTGACTTTCAAGATCATGTTCAAAATACTTTAATTTAACTATATTACCTGGAAAATCAATACCTATATCATTCAATGAATAAAAACCTTCATCCATTAAAAATCTAGGAGATTGCAAAACAATGCAACCTATTTTATAGTCATTATTGCTTACTTTTTTCTCTGTATTTTTGTGAACATATTTAGATGTTTTCTTAATTAAAGCCTGCAAATCTTCAACGCCATTTGATTTTCCAAACTTTTTCCATGCATCAGTAATTGATAAATTTTTATAGTATTTAAAATATCCATATCCCCCGATTTTTCTATATGGAGATTTTAATAAAAAATAAAATTTGTCACCCTTATTGATTTTCTTTATATTCCACGGTGTGGGTGTCCAAAAATTAAACTCATTTATTTTATTCTCTCTTTGTCTTAGATAAGAAAACCATTCAATATCTGTAGGTGCTACCGCAATCATATTATTCACTTCCTTTACAAGATATTACTCAACTTCTCCTAATTTTTAATTAGAATACAATATGCATTGATATTATAAAGTTTAAAATAAATACTTTTTTAATTATAGATGAGGTAATTCTATTTCTATCTTACCTATTAAATTTATATTATAATCATAACATTATTCACCAAAAAAACAAACCTTCACTATACAGATTATTTAATTCCAACCATTTATTGCATCTAAATCTCTCCAAGAGATATAATTATTTTGTAGTCACGAAAGGAGGAATGAATTTGACTAAGAAAAAAATAGGTCGTCCTACTGATAATCCTAAAGACCACTCTATACGAATTAGAATAGACAAAACTACTCTTATGAAACTTGATAAATGTCGTGAATTTGAAGATACTAATCGTTCTGAAATGATTCGTATGAGTATTAGCAAATATTATGATGACCTACAGGATTAATTTAAAAAGTGGCGGTAGCCAGCCAGCTCACACACCACTTTTAAATATCCCACTATCAGAAACAGTGGTAAATCTATTATACCCTGTTTCTGGTAGTATTTCAAGAGGGAGGGTTCGAGCCTTATGGAAAAATTTAGTGATAAATTTGATAACTTTTCTGCTGAATTACTTGATCTAGCTTATACTGAATTTACTCAATCTAATTTACAATATAAAGAACTTAAATGCTATTTAGATACCAATCAAGAAAGATACTATAAACTTCTTAACACATATAATGATGAGGATTTGCAGTTTATAACTGACTACATCGACAAGTTAATACTCCAATCTTCTTGTAGTAATAGGTTCATGTATTCTGCTGGATACAAACATTGTATTAGATTGTTACAGGAATTAAGTGTATTGTAATTGCTCTATATAAGGACATCTCTATATCATATAATGTGTGTAGAATGTCCTTATATATTTTTACTAGCAATACTACTCTACCATCTCTTCCCCTTCAACTGCTACATATTCTTCATCATCATAATTCTTCATCATATCTTGATAGTGTTGTTGATAAACCTTGGCGTTATCTTCTTCTGGGTTTGATTTTATAACCGTTTTGACTTCTGATTTATCTTTTTTCGGTTTTTGTTCTTTATCTATTTTTTTATCATTATCTTTAAACAGATTCTTCTTCAGATTCTCTATATTTTTTCTTGATATTTCATTCTTGCCTTCTTCGTAAACTTTTCTGATTCCTTCTATTTCTTTAGCACCCCTTACCCTACCATTACCTTGTTTTATGCACTTTTTTATTAGATCAACTGGTAATTCGTTTTCCAGTCCGATTCTAACTTCTTTCATCTGTTGTGGTGTTAGATAGGATTGTTTTATTAGAAACTCTACTTGTTCTTTATTTAATCCACTTTCAAACCCTTTTCTTATCTCTTGCATTTGCTCTGGTAAGAGCGTTGCTTTTGCATACATCTCTACTTGAGCATTACTTAAGTTATTTTCTAATCCTAACCTTACCTCTTTCATCTGCATGTATGTTAGTAATGGCTTGTTAGCATATAGTGCAACTTGTAGTTTACTTAATCCATTTTCCATCCCTATCCTTATTTCTTTCATCTGTTTATGATTTAATATATCATGTGCATATAGTTTTACTTGAGATACTGCTAAACCTGATTTCAGTCCCTGCATGATTTCGTTATATTGCATCTTGTTTAGATCATTACATTCTAGCTGTTTTATTTTACTACCATATCTTAATCTTTCAATAAAATCATTTATTACTCCCACTTTATATCACCTCAACTTCGTCATGGGTTATTTCTTCTATGCTATTTTTTGGTACTTCTAGTTCTTTTAAATGAGTTTTTAAATCATCATTAAAATCTTTATCGATAGGTACATGTCTTGATATATCAAATCTATCTCTATACTTTTCTCGTATTAGTTGTGAAAAAAAATGACCCTCTTCGTCATTGTCTAGACATAGAATCATCTTCTTTATATCTTTATATTTGTTTGTATAATAATCTATCGGTAGATATGCTGTTCCTCCCATTGAAATCATATGGTAGTTGAAGTCCTTTATATCATATAACTTTGACAATGATATATAGCTCATCAAATCTATTGGGCTTTCAAATATGAGTAATGTATCACTTGTTCCTCTTCTATGAAATGGATATGTTTTGTCTGAACCCCATAAATCTTTTCTAAATTTCTTGTAGCCTGTACCCCTTTGACTTACGTACTTTGGAGTATTATTATCATCATATCCTACGAACACACAGTTTCTTTTTATATCTTCATATAATTGCTTGTTCTTTACAAACTCTTGTACTACTTTACTGTCAATCTTTCTGTTATTGATAAGATAAGCAAATATATGCTTATATGTTTCATTCTTTTTGGGTAATACTAATTCTCCTTTTACATCTGCATCTTTTGGAGGTGGCTCTATATATGGTAGTTCATCATGTGTTATTCCTAGTAACTCATTCATTGATTCTACCCATGTCTTGTTTTCTAACTGCATCAGAAACTGTATTGGTCCTCCTCCTTTTCCTCGTGTGAACCAGTTCCACTTAGTACCATCTGCTTTTAGGTATAGACCTCCAAAGTGAGGTATCTTATATGAACGAGGGGATATTTTTATTACATCATATCCCCTACTCATCGCTAATGATACTATGTTTATACTATTAGCTTGATTAATGTGTTGATCCGTAAATCGTTTTTCTTTATACAAATTATCACCTCTTTTAAAGTTCTAATTCATCGTCATCTTCTTTAAATTCTTCTTTTTCACTCCATTCTTGTTCGTCTTTAATCCTGTGTACATTTATTGGAATTGGGTCATAGCTTGCTAATTTTAGTGTGCTTTTAGGTAATATCTTATCTGATAGCATTGATGTGAATTTATTGCCACCAACTACTATATGATCTAGAAAACTGATACCTATTGGTTTAAACACATCTACTAATCTTTGTGAAATCTCTATATCTTCTCTTGATACTTTTGTTTCGCCAGATGGATGATTGTGAGCCAAAATAAAGCTTGTACAATCATTTGCTAGTGCTTGTTTTAATATCTCTTTAGGATGTATATATGCACAGTTTATAGTTCCTACTGAAAGTACTTTTGTCTCTATGATAAAGTTCTTGCTATCTAAATATGCGACTATTACTCTTTCTTTATTCCTCATATGTGATAGTAATGCTGTAAAATATTCTCCTGCCACTCTTGCTGTGTCTAGTTTGATACGGTTATCTTCTTGTTTTATACTTAGAAGTTTATACGCAGATATAAACTCGTTTATTGCTTCTAACCTTCCTAATTGAGCTTTTGTTGGATTGACAACTGACGGATGTTGTAGGATATTTAATATTTCATTTTTCTCAGCGTAATCAACCATCTTATTTATTGGAATACCTGTTAGCTTTTTTAGTGACCGAAAGAAATCTACTTTATGATTCATTGGTTTATACATCATATATCACTACTTTCTGGTATATCATTACGACTTGTTTTATCTAGCTCTTGTATAATACTTCTAAAACACATAATCTGCTCTTTTATTTCTTTTCTTAAGTCATATTCTTCAATATTGAATATAAATGTTCTAACTCCATATATGGTTATTACACTCCTTATTGTTTCTTCTTCATTTTTAGTAAGACTAAAAAATTCTTTCATTTTTTCTATTAGTTCATCTATACTATTCTTCATATCATATCTCTCCTTCAATCATTTTGCTACATCTCTTCTCCTTGATAATCAGCTTCGCTCTCTTTAATAAATGTATCATTATATGGCATATCTTCTACGTTATTATCTAAATATGATTTAGCTATAGATATATCATTCTTTGAATTATATGGCTTCTTTATCTCCTTTTCTCTTGCCATAATACTTAATAAGTCTTCTTCTAATATCTCTTCTTTGTACTTCTCGTCAAATCCAATTTTTTTATCTCCATAGTCAATAAGATGTGCTTCGTACGGTTTATGTCCTTGTTGCTCTATATTTCTTAACCATTGATTTAAAAAACTGTTTAGTTGCTTACTTAACTTAGGCAACCACCTGCCATCACTTAGATAAACCTGTTGCTCTATCCCTAATCCATCTTGCCTATATGTTGCTGCCATTATTGTTTCATTTTCATGGTTAATCATCAACTCCATATCTGGGTCTGACATTAAATCACCATTTTGTTTATAGTAGTGAGTCATAGAGATTCGGTCAGGAGTTAGTCTCTCTATTGATAAATCCATAAAACCCTTCGCTTTTAGTTTGAGATAACTGTATCTACCTTCCATAATACCAGTAGCAATTTTATCTAGTTTTTTATAGTTCCTATGAGGTATTGTATTGGATATCTTTTTCTTTGGTTCAGGTATATCAGGTTCAACAACTACACTAACTTTATCTAAATTCATCTCATCTACTTCATCGGGTATATTGTAATCTCCTATCCTGTCTTCTAGTTCAGTATCAACCTCTTTCAGAGTATTATCACTTTTGTCAATATCATCATCTTCTATGACATTATTTGTATTTAGAAGTGTTTGCTGTACTTGTGTCTTTGGCACTGGTGGTACATCATTTTTGTATCTTGATACAAAATACTCACCGTTATTAATTAACCTATCTATCCCCTTTGCTACCTTGGACCAAGTTAGTTTAATCTTTCTACCATCATCAATATCAAGACTAATACCTTTTGCATCATGCGAAGTAAAGCCTATTGATTGATTCTTATCATCAACCCTAATTAATAGAGTTCCTCCACCTATTCCATATTCGTTTTTTAGAAACGTAACTCTCTCTTTATTAGTTGATTCTTTAGCAAAGAAATCTACTATCCTTTGCTTACCCTCTACAAAGCCACTCCCTTTATTTAATACTTCATCTATGATTTGATTATCTGATATTTTCTCCAAAGAAAAAGAGCCATCATATGATGACTCCAAATGGGGGCTTAATGTAGTTTTTGCTACCTCACTTTGTACACTATCTCGTGTAACACTATTTCCTCTGCTTGTGATTTTATCATTTCCCTGTGTCTGTAACTCTCGTAAAAGTTCTCTGGGTTTGGTATTGGGTCTGTCTTTAACATCTGTTCTTGTAGTATCTCTAGTCTCTTGTGTGCTTCTTCGTTGACTTTGTACATCGTCTCTATCAATGTCCCCTCTGCTCTTAGTAAACTGTATCTGTGTGGGTGTTCCTCTTTGAGATAGTTCATTGCCTTGCTCCCGTATTTGCCTATGTTCAGATTCGGGTTGCTTGCTACTTCTAGTATCGGTTCTAGAAATCCCTCTTTGGTCTGTCTGTATTCTAGCTCTATTTTCTCCATCCCTTTGACTCCTTTCTCTATCTATCTCTTTCACCTGTTTTTCAATGTCTCTTAAAATCCCCTCTGAGATACTACTTACTAAACTTCCTAATCTGAATATTAAAGGCTTTGTATTGAAGTAACATAATACTTTGAAATCAGATACTTCATCTATATTGCATCTCTTCTTTGTCATGTAATATATGCTCTCTATAACTGTTGTCCTAAATTTACCTTTTACTTTTTCAATATCAAAGTTAGATAATCTGCTTTCTTTTATACCCTTATCAAAATCTTTAAATATCTCATTTTTTATCTTTTCTAATTCTAGTAAAGCAACTACTTCTATATACTCACTTATCGTATCAACATTATACTGCTTTTGTAGTTTAGATAAAAGTAACTGCTCATTATTTTTGTCTATTTTCCAGTAGGCAGGATAACTAAACCTGTTTTCCTGCCTAACTGTTGTATCTTTGATATCGAAATAGTTTTTAAGTGATGGATAGTTCTTAGTGTCATCAAATACTGCTATGGATTTTGCTCCTTTTTTAATCCATCTGCCTACCTTTTGATTCCATGTTTTCATATCTGCAACGAATGTAGCATTTGGTCTTTGTGCATATATCAGCACAACATCATCAAAGGTATGCTTGTAGACTCTTGTATAGAAATCAAGAAACTTAATCCATTCATTTTTATTCTTTACTATCTCTGTGAGGGTATAGTTATATATATCTTTGATTTTATTATATCTTTTCAAAGTATCCCTCCTACATCTCTAAACCTTCCTTCTCTACTTCTTGTTCTGGTACATTTTCATTATCTAATGATTTATAGTACATCTCTAATGCCTTTTCAATAATACTCTTAACTTCATTTTCCTTTTGATTAGGTTTAAAATATGTTGCATATATATTGTTCCAATACTTAGGTGGCTTACTTTTTTTCTCTTTTGGTTCACCCTTTATTATCACCTCTGCTTTTTCAAATGTCAGTGGTTCTTTCTTATCAGCTCCACGTAAATTTCTTGCTCTATTCATATCAATCTTGAAATTGCCTTCCGTAATGATAGCATGTACAATATCAAGACTTTCTGGTTTAAGGTATGATAAATCAACACCTGCTCTTATTGCTATTTGTCCAGAGTCAACTAGGTCTTTGAATTGGTTTGGAAGTTTGTTAATTCTGAGATACCTTGCAACTGAATTTCTACTTAAATTATATTCTTCACCTACTTTACTCATACTTGTTTCTAACTTCTTCTCCACTGGGGAAGAAGTTAAATTAGTATAATCATTTGGTGATTTTGAAAGTCTCTCAATTTCTTGTAGTAAGTCTGTCCTAACTCCTTGCTTCCTCATTGCTTCATGTCTTACTGATATTACTGTCGCTCTCTCTGAATGGGGTAAATCAGTAAACGAACGTTGCATTGTGTTAGTCTCAGTCACAATTAATAAAGCTTCTTCTTCTGTTAGTCCTTCTTTAATAACAGCAGGTATCTCTTTGATATCAAGTTCTTTACACGCTTTTACTCTGTTATGGCCACTTAAAATTTCATATTTAAGTTTCTTTTTTCTAACTACTATTGGCACTATTACACCAAACTGTCTTATACTTTCAACCATCTCACTAAGTCTTTCTCCTTCATATGGTTTGAATGGATGGTCTTTAAATGGAACTAGATGTGATATCTTTAACTTTGTCTGACTAGTATCATCTTCTGGTTGATTTGGGTCATAGTCCTCTCCGAATATCTCCATAAATGGTTTTATTTTTTTAGGCTTATTCTTTTCCATTGTTCATCATCTCCCCATATACTAGTTCATTAGTGAATTTCTCATATGCTATAGCTGCTTTATTTGTTGGCATGTATTCTATGACACTCATACTCCTAGCATTTGCTTCTCCAACTTTCACGGTCTTTGGTATCTTAGTATTAAATACTCTAATGTTTGAGCCATATGATTCTTTTATTACTTTAAGCATATCTTGAGATAAGTTTGTCCTTTCATCAAACATAGTTAACAATATTCCCTCAAACTCAATCTCCTTGTTAATTCTCTTCTTGATCTTGAATACCGTTCTAAGAAGTAACTCTAACCCCTTTGCTGATAAATACTCTGGTGTTGCTGGGATTAGTAAAGTATCACTTGTCGCTAAAACATTTAGGGTCATTAATCCAAGTGATGGCATTGCATCTAGTAGGATATAATCGTAATCATCTTTGATTTCATCAATGATTGTCTTAAGAATATATTCTCTACTCATTGCAGCTACTAATCTGATTTCAATATCAGATAAAAGTATGCTGGCTGGAATTACGTCAATGTTTTCTCTAGTAATGATGTAGCTTTCTTTTGATGGTAAATCCTCTTCCATGATTACACACTCCATAAGATTGTATAGTGTCATATCAAGTTTTTCTGGACTTACGATTCCAAAACAATCCGTTAGGTTTGCCTGATTATCGCAATCCACTACTAATACCTTGTATCCTTTGTTTTTTAATGCAGTTGCTAAATTTCTGCAAGTCGTACTCTTTGCTGTACCTCCTTTTTGGTTAGCTATCGCTATTACCTTTGCCATTCTTTTCTCCTTTCATTGTTTGGATTTACCCCTAATTTGGGGTATAATAAAAATAGGGCTAAACTAGTAAACAACATTAATTATTTACTGGTTTAGCCCTATTATATCTGTCGAGTACGACCTCGATATGCCCAGGTTTTTAGCTATTTCTCTTTGTGTTTTGTCTCCTACGTTTGTTAGTCCATATCTTAACTGAATTATTGTTTTTTCTCTTCCTTTTAAGACTTTGCTCATTTTTCTGTATAACTTCTTTATCTGTATTTGTAGATGTACTTTGTCTACTACCTCATCTACATCTGAGCCTAATATATCTATTAATGAAATTTCATTACCTTCTTTGTCTACTCCTATTGGGTCGTGTAATGATACTTCTGACTTTATCTTTTTGTCTGCTCTTATTGTCATTAAAATTTCATTAGCTATTCACACATAACGGAAACATTTTATTATAGTGATGATTTGGAATTACTTAAGAGTATTTCTGATTTTTCAACTGTTGGTGGTAAAATAAAGTACTATAGGTTATTGAAAGAAAAAACGCAAGAAGAACTTAGTAACTTAACTGGTATTGACCGTACTACTATTATTAAATACGAACATAATCAACTTTTGCACTCTTTAGAGTTATGTAATAAAATAGCTACTGCTCTCTGTATAAATCCTTTCCTATTATATGATGATTATTTAGCTTTTATTGCTAGTGATTTTAGTAATAAGATTAAAGAATATAGGGAAAGTAAAAACCTAACTCAAAAGGAGCTAGGTCTTATGCTTGGTGTTCATTGGAAGACTGTTGGTGCTTGGGAAGGTGGGAATGCTGTTGTTAGTCGTAGAGTTTTTAGTATGTTTGATAAGCTCAGCTTTTCTTAATAAATCTGTAACTTCAAAGAACTTAAAAAATATATAACAATTTATGAATTTTCATTATTAAAAGATTTTTAAAGTAGATAGTCTTATAGTAGAATTAAATTTTTTATGCTTAAATCCACTTGAAACTTTTGAACTAGGCTTTCAGTTAACATCTTCTGATTTACACAAACTTATGATACAATTAAGTCTACAGAAGTGAGTAAGTAATGTTAGATAAAATATATTCTAAAACTATAGAATTTGTAGCAAAAGTTAATAAAAACGAAAGAAAAAAATTGGGCAATTCTTTACGTCTATCCCTGTCGCTCAATTCATGTCTAATTTAATGTCTATTTCAAAAAAAGTATAAAGTTATGCGATGCAGGAGCTCGAAGTGGTATATTAATTAGTTCATTATGTGAACAAATTTAAAATAATAGTCAAATTAAAGAAGTTGTTGATTTATATAAAACTATATTGTTAAATTTTAGAATTTCATTAAATACGTTTTTTTATATGCTATAATTATAAAATACTCCACAAGAGGGATATAGATAAAACCATATTTTTTATTTTTAGATGAATCAAAGCTAAATCGTTAAACAATGCACTATTTGTTGTTTATGAAAAATAAATTATTTCTCAAGTTAAATCCTTGAAAAATGATATTTTAGGAATACTCAGGCTATTCTTCATGAAACCGATATACGAGAAACCGGAAAAGGTTGACAAATCTTAACTTTGAAATAAAGGCAGATAACAATATAGGTTTTGGCTGATTTTGTTCCAGTACTTTAAATAGAAGTTGTAATGGATTATCACCTAAAATTCCTATTATTTATGATTTGATATCATTAAAATTATATGATGGAGGTTAATTACAGAATAGATTTGGTATTAAAGTTATGCCTTAGCTATTTTATATAAGATTAACTTTAAGAACTTTGGTTTCCATGAATTATTCAATTTATTTGTAATGGGCAGTAGTCTATGCCACTTTATCCTTATGTACTCTTATATAATGAAATACAAGTGGATTAAAATGCAAAAAAAGAGCTATTCACTTATGTTACTGGAATACTCCTTCTATAGTTAACAGTTATAAATTATCTACTGTTTACTATTAGATACCATACATGTGAATAGCTCTTAATATTTATATCTATTATTAATAATAAATCTAGACTAAATAACTTTTGAAAACAAGCTTGCAACAGTAATCTTTTGTAAAAATAATACATATATAAGCAAATTTATTATAAATAAAACTCCCATGCAAATTAGGGATAATATTAAAGCATTCCCTTTATTGAAATAAAGGATATTAATATATGGCAAACTAACTAAAAAACTTATAAATGATACAATAACCATTCCTGTTCTAGGTGCTTTCATTTTTAGCGTTAATAATGAAGTTAGAAACATTATTAAAGTTACAATTAGTAGTCCATTCCCAAAAATTATAATAATCTCTGACAAATTATATACCTCAAATGTTTTAACTCTCATAACATACCTAGCATATACATTAACAGATATAATACTGACAACTGATGATGTTATGAACATCACCCCAGAGATAATTATTGGTAATATTGATTTACCAATAAAAAATACCTTTACAGAAATCGGTGTAGACATTATAGATTCAAATGTCTTGTATACTTTTTCGCCACCAATAGAATATCCCATCAAAGCCATAGGTATCCTAATAACCCCTAAAATCATAATAAGAACTGCAATCCTTAAATCAACTGTTTTTAAAAAAACTGAATTAAGTAATGTAAATATTGCTGGTGCAATGATTTGAATTAAAATACTTCTTTTAATACGATGCAGAGTACGAAAGTAGCGTAATTCATGATTAAAAACTGTTAGATATCTTCTCATAAATATCCTCCTTGTAACTGTATAACTACATTTTCAGTATATTAATAATTAATCTTTTGCAAGATTTCCTTCGATAAAGAACTTCTTAATTTTATTGTTAACATGTATTATAGAAAGAACATTGACTATTATTAAAAACACTATGAATATACTATATAAATATATCAGGTTAGATAGTGATACAAACTTCAAAGTAATAATAATAGATATACATAATATTGATACGTACAGATATTTTGCAGCCATACTATTAGCAACTTGAACATTTTTGGAAAACAAAGAAATTAATGTGACTCTCGTTGTAATAAATAGTTTAATACAACTAAGTAGAATAATAAATATAATAATTTCATTAAGTTCTAAAAAAACTTGAGTTTCAAAATAATAGTTAATTAAAGTTAATATAATTATTAATGAATATTGTATAAATGAAGATAACAGATATACAAAAAAAGCCTTCGCAAAAAATAAGCATTTTATATTAACACAAGTTGATAAAAGTGACTCTAATGTTTTATTTTCTTTTTCGGATGCAAAGCTCTCAGCTGCCCATTGTTTTAATAAAATAATTGTAAAAGTAGCCACAATAGATAGTTGAATTCTAAGAGCACTTTTATTTAATACAATAGGTATAATTATACTTGTAATTAATGCAATTATTATCATAAGAATAATTGTATATTTCTTCATATACTTTGATTCAATATATTGTTTTTTTAGTAGGGTTTTAAATTCTCTCATTTTAATTATTCTCAACTTCCATATAAAGATCCAGCAAATTATTTTGCTCTGTTATTACACTCTCTATGGCTACTTTATTTAATACAAGTTCTTTAATAATATCTGATGTATTATTATTGCTCTGTTTAATTAAGATCTCATTATGACCTACTATACATTCATTTACATATTCAATGTTTTCAATTTTTCTTTTGATTGTTATTTTATCATTGTCTAAGTTGCTTGAGGTTTTTATTATCAAGTTCTGTCCACTTTCTTCCATTACTTCGTTAATATTCTTGGTTACTATGTTTTGACCATGTTTTAATATAGAAATTCTGTCACATATCTTAACCACTTCATGTAAATTATGAGTAGTAATAATAAAAGTTGAATTAAACTCGCTCTTAAGCAATAAAATAGTTTCTCTAAGCTTCTCAATACTTACTGGGTCAAGTCCATTTGTAGGTTCATCTAGTAGTATAATCTCAGGGTTATGAATCAAGGTACGAATAATAGCTACCTTTTTTTTCATACCAGTTGAAAATCCTTTCACAGCTAAATGCTTAACATGTGATATGTCTAAAAGCTTCAATAATTCATCAATTCTTTTGTTATATAGAGCTTTATCCACACCATATATTTCTGCATAGTATCTCAGGTTATCATAGACTGATAAAGGTTCATATAGCCCTATATCTTCTG
The DNA here is from genome assembly GCA_029227815.1 of Clostridiaceae bacterium M8S5. Lineage (GTDB taxonomy): Bacteria > Bacillota > Clostridia > Tissierellales > MCWD3 > Abyssisolibacter. The sequence goes on from CP118523.1 coordinate 2,400,239, forward strand.
ATAATACACCACATTTTTCCCTTAGTTTATACCCATCCCTAATAGGATCTATACCAAATACTGATACATCTCCTTTAGTTGGAGGTAATAATCCTAACATTAACCTTAATGCTGTTGTTTTACCTGCCCCATTATGACCTAATAATGCAAATATTTCACCTTTATTAATACTAAGGTTCAAGCCATTCAATGCTTTTATTTCTCCAAACTCTTTGTATGCTTCATTAAAAATAATTTTATTCATACTTATCTATCCTCTTCAAATAACTTATTTCTCTAGTTTTTCTTACCTTATCTATTTTTTCTTTTACTATTTTTTATTAGTGCTACTATGGCACTAATCACAAAACCTAAAATACCAGCAATTATTATAGTACTACTCATAATCATTTCTCCCTTATATATAATTTCTATTTCCCTAGTCAGAATCCTTTGTGTATTCCTAATGTTTTGTTATAATAATAACGAATCTCACCTGCTGTCAGATATTTCGTATTAATAATTGCATTGTCCGTAGAATAAAAATCAAAATTATCCGTAAGTAATTCTATTCCATATTTCTCACGGTTGTTATATAATTCTGTTCCAGGGTATGGTGTATTAATGCTATACAATACGTTTGCATTATATTTTTCTTTTAATTCTCGACCACAATCTATACTGTGTTTGATCGTTTCATGAGTATCTTCAGCATGTCCTATTATAACTGAAATATTAATATCGAAACCTACCTTACTAGCAATCTTAGTTGCATTTTCAACTTGTTCATATGTCACACTTTTTTTAATTGAGGCTAACACCTTATTGCTGGCACTTTCAAGCCCAAATTGTATCTTACGACATCCCGCTTGATACATTATTAATAATAGTTCTCTATCAATAATATCCGCCCGTGATTCACATCCCCATATAAATTGTCTGTCTAACTTAATCATCTCTTCACAAAATTCCTTTGTTCTCTGTGGTTTCATTGTAAAAGTATCATCAACTATAAAAAACTCTTCAGCATTAAAATGTAGTACTAAATACTTAATTTCATCTATTATACTTTTTATAGATCTCATATATATCTTCTTACCCCAAAATGAACTGGATGAGCAAAATATACATCTACCTGGGCATCCACGAGAAGTTGAAATAGTAAAGGGATATACATATTTATCTAAAGTTAATAAACTTCTATCTGGAATAGGTAATTTATCCAAATCCCTTATCCTAATAGGTTCACTAGACTTAATTACTCCATTTTCATCCTTGTAGGTAATGCCATAACAATCCATAATATTAACTTCTTGTAGAATCATATTGCAAATTCCCAAAAAAGAGTTTTCTCCTTCACCTAAACTAACATAGTCAAAACCCAATTCATTGATTAGTTTCTCACTACAAAAATTAGCACATACCCCGCCTCCAATAACTTGGATCTGACTATTATAAGATTTTATTATACTAATCAGAGATTTCATCGCTGACCACGAATTAAAATACGTTGATATTCCGATAATCTTTGGATTAATTACTGATAACTTTTTTATCAAATTATCTCCTGTAGTACTTTCGATGGCTAAATCAATAAAACTAACCGTATACCCGGCACTAGTTAAAGTAGATGCAATATATAACAATCCCAAAGGAGGCATAGATAATATTCTTGCCGAGGCTTTATTAATTCTACTTGATCTACTAGTTGGCACATTGATAAGAAGTACGTCTGAGTTGGGTATTATCTTCATTATATCACCCCATTTTTCTTATTACTCTAACTTCAAAAGCTCTATCTACGCACAATACTTTCTATTACTTTTCTAACATTTAGAATATTCAACTTCGATGTTTCATACTCGAATTCAATACATGTATCTAACAATATTCTATGTGTTTCATCTGGCGTTATAGTTGGGATCATAGCTTTTATATAAGCTATGACACCTGTAACATGGGCAGCAGCTATGGAACTACCAGAATCATATCCATAAGAATTACCTCTAGTTGTAGTAAGCACATATTCTCCTGGGGCAAAAATTGTTTTATCACAACAATAATTACTATTTAGCTTAGAAACGTAGAATTCTATCGGTTTCGTATTTTTTACTCCATATGACCCTACAGAAATTACGCCTTCATAACAAGCTGGTACTTGTGTATCACTACCTGGTATATTCCCAATAGCACCTACTATAATAATACCTGCTTTGATAGCTTCATTAATCACTTCTCTCTCTTCTTGAACGAGCTTACTCAAACCAGAATCTATGTTCAACGGATGCCCAATGCTCATATTAATTATATCCATTTTGTTTTCTATAGCCCATTGAAACGCCTTTATAATATTTCTTATATTCCCTGTTCCAGTTTCATTAATGACTTTTATGTTATGTATTTTTGCACCGCTTGCAATACCACATATCCCATTCCCATTTCTATCACCAGATATTATCCCATTTATCTTAGTACCATGACCAAGTTTGTCTTCAATATCATAATTGTTGTTAACAAAATTGAATCCTTCCGCTTTAACTTCGCTTAAGTCTGCGTGCTTATTATCTACCCCAGAGTCAAAAATTGCGATATTTATATTATTTAATTGCTTAACAGTAATTTTATCCCAAAGAGATTCTATATTTATTAATCTTAAATTCCATAAATAATCTTTATATTTTGCATCTGTCATTTTGTAGAATACTTGCTCATTATTAATTAATTCATTCAATAAATAATCCATTTTTATTCTTCCTCATATATAGGTTGAAGAGGACTACTTAGAAATTCAAAGTACTCTTTCTTCTCTTTTTCACAATCAGGACTTATTGATTCAACATCTCCATTATAAAATCTATTTCTCGCTTTGCACCCTCCAAGACAGAATATCCAATAATAACACTGTTTACATTCCTCATTTGTTTTTAGATATCTATCTACAAATTGAGTTTTATTATCATAATACTCACTAAGATTACCTATTCTAAATTCATCAAATTGTAGATTGTGACACGGATATACTTCTCCCATTACATCAATACATATCTCCTTATGACAAACTCCACATGAATGCTTCACTTCTAACTTTATTGGATTGTTTTGACATCTTTTAATATCTTTAAAATACACCGTGTTATTTATATTTGTTTTTTTCTGTTTAAGTTGATTGTTTTTCCATGAGCTAACAAGTATTGATTTATTCACTAACTCTTCATTTATTCCATATAACAATTCTATATCTTTACAAAAATATTGTGAAATATCATTGCCTCTTTCATTTATATGTATAGGTTCATTAAGGAAATACCCTCTAGCCCCCAAGTTATATGCTAATGAATATATTTGGGTTAAGTCATTCAAATTATTCAATTGAGGAGTTGTAGCTAGTAAAAATGGTATATTATTATTTTTAAGCTTTTTACAAGCTTCTGTTACCTTTTTGAAACTTCCCGTTCCTCTTATAGTATCATTATTTATTTCTTCACTAGCATCTATCGACATGATTACAGAATTACAATACTGTTTAATCATTAGTAAGTTATCATCTTCTAATAGAGTACCATTTGTCCAAAGAAAAACATTAAATCCTTTTGTACTTGCATATGATAGTATTTCTTCCAAATTTTCATGCAACATAGGTTCGCCACCAGTAATATATAAATTAGGTAAGACTTCACCATTATTCTTAGAATCAATCATATCAAGAATTGACTCATATTTATCTACCTTCATAAAAGTACATTCTGATTCTCTCTTAATATCTTTACTACAGTAGTTACAGTTCAGATTACATGCATTAGTGATATCAATATATACTGCACTCAAATCTTCATTATCATTTGATTCGTTATTAATATCTTCGCCGTGATTTATAATTTTTTGTTTGATTAGTGATGTACCATAATTTATAATATCTTTTATAATAGTCTGAGTATCTAACTCATATTCTACTGATAATAGTTTTGCTACTTCATTAATTGTATAGTTGCCATCAAAATACTCTAATATTTCATAGCCTGTCCTACTTGTTTTAAACCACTGAAACCTATTGTTTGATGTAAAAATAAACTCTTCATCATTCTCAATCATTTGGAAATCTTTTTTATCAAAAAAGAGTCTATCTTCTGCTTTTAATTTTTTCAAGACATCTTCTCCTTTTATTGTTATCAGTTTCTATTATTGCTCATAACATTAGTTATATTATTGTGGTATTTACGCAACTCTTCTCTGGTAATATGATTAGTACTTATAATAGGGCTATTTAAGATAAACTGGTTCCAATCGCTCTCGTATATCTTAATGCCTAATTCATCTCTTTTTTCATATTGCTCTGTTCCAGGAAATGGTGTATTTACACTACCTACTACATGGGCACCATAGTCCTTCTGTATTCTTTTGGCGAATGTTAGAGTTTTATTGATAGTTTCATGAGTGTCAAAAGCATGACCTATAATATAAGATGCTGTGATATGAAGATTATATTTATTAGCTAATTTAATTCCGTTCTCGATTTCTTCTATTGTTACATTCTTTTTTATTTTCGATAATATTTCATTATCTGCGCTCTCCAAGCCTATTTGTAATTTCTTGCAACCTGAATCTGACATTATTCTAATCAGATCCTCATTAATTACATCTGCTCTAGATTCACATCCCCAAACAAATTTAATACCAGATTCCATAATCAGCTCACAAAACTTTATAGCACGCTTGTATGATGCTGTAAATGTATCATCAGTAATATAAAAAACTAATGTTCCAAACCGATCATACAGATACATTACTTCGGCAAATACACTCTCTGCAGACCTCATATATACCTTCTTCCCCCAGAATGATTTTGATGAACAAAATATGCAATCACCTGGACAACCTCTTGCTGTACTAATGGTATATGGCATAATATAATTGGATAAATCTATTAACTCTCTGTCTGGTACACCTAAATTATCCAAGTTCTTAATTCTATCTGCTATTCCATTATCTACAATGTTATTCATACTATCTTTATATACTATACCTTTATAATTAATTTTATCTGTTTGTTTTTCTTTAAGTAGGAACTTAATTAGTTCTAAAGTAGCTATCTCACCTTCACCTCTAATAACATAATCAGTACATGACTCTCTTAACATATCTTCATAACAAAATGTTGCAAAGGCTCCTCCTGCAAAAATATATGATTTTGGCAGTACATTTTTTATTGTTTTACATATAACTTTTTGCGCATTCCATGTTTCATTATAAGTACTTAATCCAACTATCTTAGGCTCATAATTTTTTAAAACATCTATAAATTTCTCATGTGTCATTGTTTCAACCGCAAAATCAATAATTTTAACACTGTATCCATTTTCTTTAACATATGATGCCACATATAACAGCCCAAGTGGTGGCATACTATTAGATTTTGCAATCTTATCTTTATACCAATTATTAGTTGGTAGATTGATAAATAATATATCAACAGTTTTCATAAACTTTTACCTTTCTATACAAAGCTCATTTTATCCAAAAATAACATTAAACAACTCCGACTCTTCTAATATGGATATAAGCTTGTTTTTTTTAAATAATTCAAGTATTTTCTGCACTTTAATCTTATCTATTTTTATCTGTTCAGATAAGGCATTAAATAAGTCCTTTTGCTCTATTTGGTAATCGATATTTTCCCATATTATCGACTGCGTTTTATTCAGAAGTATTTTACTTCCTTTTTGGTTAATTATTACAACTAACCCATTCTCTGCTTTGTACCAGTTATTGCATTCCCACTTTATTTGCTTGGACTTCACATCTTCACCTACCATAATTTTATTTTTCATACATAGGATTGTTAATAATCATATTAATGCAACTTCAGTATATATATAAATAACATTGTGCTATCTATGTATATATACCTATTACCCTGGAATAACTGGTCCCGGAATCATGTCTACAACTATTGCACCAGCAACACTTCCCGCTATACCACCTGCTATTCCTCCAACTACTGCTTCTGCTATTGAAGATGTTGAATATACCTCTTCTTTTGATTGACTACTGATTAACATTGGAACTGTGTAAATTTTCATATCAATCTCCTCCTATATTTATCCTGGTATTACTGGACCTGGAAACATGTCCACTACTATCGCACCAACTACTCCTCCTATTACTCCTCCAGCTACTCCTTCAACAACTGCTGAACCCATAGACGCTATAGAATAAACATCGTCATTACTTATTGTGATAATTTGTGGTACAGTATAAATCTTCATATATTCACCTCCTAGTAACAATCCCATGTTATAAAACACTTCATTTATATGATATAATATTCTAATTATATCATTATTTTTGTAAATTAGTCAATATTTGTTTATTTTAATAAGTGGTGTATTTCTCGTCATTTCCCTTCTATGTTTCACCTCTTTTGCTAGTTTATTGTAACTACCTCATCCACAAACTCACCTTACAAATACTCGAAATAAGTAGTGTCTACGTAACTAATGTCGTAAATATTAACTATCTTTATAAATTTCATGTCTACTTCTTCTTTTGAAAACATTTCATGTTACTCTATTGTAAATTATGTACCTGTCATTATATTCTTAAATACCATCATTTACCAACAATGATCTCTAATCTATAATAAACATAAACAACAGCTAGCTTACGCTAGCCATAAAACACCTCCATTAACTATTCCTATTCAAACTTCCATATCATAAGTTATAACTATTTTTTTCATTTTTAACAAAAAACATATACAACAAAAGTTTTAACCTTTCTTATAAATTCTTTCTATTTGATCTTTTTGAATACATATTTTCATATTTTCTTCATGAAATTCTCTAATGTGAATAAGTATATAACTCGTACTATCCTCTACAATAATATACGCCTTATACGTTAACCCAAATAATATTCCTAGTAGACACCCTAAAATAATTGTATACATTGTTCCTTTACTTTATCCATCTTCATTTATAAGCAATCGTATTAATTTAAATTCTTTTCTGCAACGACATATTTCAGTATATTTATGAAATAGTATAACAATATAAATCAAAAAGGACGGTTCGAGACCAGTGAAAAGTATATATTTTAAATTACACTATACAATATATAGCTATAAATATGCTAATTTATTATATATGTTGTATGTCAGAACTCAAGTTTATGTCTTTTTCAGTAATCTCGGACGGTTCTTTTTGATTGGTAATATTTAGTCTTAATCATTCATGAAATAATTACATCAGTTTTCCATAATCATTTTTACTTTATCCAAACAAAAAAACATGACCTAAGCCATGCATTTTTATTCTAATTGTGTCAACGCTTTATTCAATTTCTCTATAGCTTTCTTTTCAATTCTCGATACGTACGACCTGGAAATTCCTAGGTTTTTAGCTATTTCTCTTTGTGTTTTGTCTCCTACGTTTGTTAGTCCATATCTTAACTGAATTATTGTTTTTTCTCTTCCTTTTAATACTTTGCTCATTTTTCTGTATAACTTCTTTATCTGTATTTGTAGATGTACTTTGTCTACTACCTCATCTACATCTGAGCCTAATATATCTATTAATGAAATTTCATTACCTTCTTTGTCTACTCCTATTGGGTCGTGTAATGATACTTCTGACTTTATCTTTTTGTCTGCTCTTATTGTCATTAAAATTTCATTATCTATACATCTTGCAGCATATGTTGCTAATCTACTTCCTTTATTTCTATCAAATGTTGATATGGCTTTGATTAAGCCTATTGTACCTATAGATATCAAATCATCTGTCTCTCTGTTGGTATTGTTGTATTTCTTTACTATATGTGCTACGAGTCGTAAGTTTCTTTGTATCAATATATTTTTAGCTTCTTCATCTCCTTGCTCTAATAGCAAAATATACTTTTCTTCTTCTTCTTTTGTCAATGGTTCTGGAAATGAATTCGCATTAGATATATAGCCTACAAAAAATAAATATGGCTTCAATAATTGCACAAAATTAATAATGAAGCTCAACATAAAACGCACACCTCCATCATATACCCACATACTAATGATATGCTGATATTTGTGAAAATGTGCATGTACTCCCAATCTTTAATCAAAACTACTTGGTCTTTTTTTAAAAACACTATTTCCCTAATAGTTTATTTACATCTTTTATTAAAATAGATATTGTCCCATCTACATTGTTTATGAATTCTATTTTTTCTGAATTTCCTATATAGTCATACGGAAGCTTAATCTCTACTCCTGTGTCTGTAACTATTTTTTGTTTCTTAAATACTTTTTCTTTCTTGTCTTCGCTTATTGTGATGTTTTGATCATCTAAACCTTTATTCTCTAACTCCGCGATGTAGCTTTGCTTTAATTCTTCGTCTCCTTTAAACATCTTGGTCGCAACTTTTTCTATGTTCATAGTATCTTCTTCGTCTATGTTTTCAACCACTATTTTCTTTACTTCCATTATCTTAGATACATCATCGTCATAGTACTTCTTTACAAATTTTTTAGATGTTTTATTTAGTATTGCTATTTTTTCTTTTTCTGTTAATCCTGTATCACATTTAAGAAAATATTTAGACATGTAGTAATCTTTTACTCCGTCGATATCATATTCTTTTTCTTTTAAGTTTATCTGCATGCTTTCTAAATTGATTATAAAAGCTTCGCTGATTTTTTGATTGATGTTTGGTAACGCTGTTTTTTGCTTTATTATTGTGTTCACTTTCTTTTCTCCATCCTGCTCTACATAATGGATGTACGAATCACTATATGCAAGCTTTAAGAAACATAGATACTTTTGCTCTGCTTCTTCCATAAGTACAAATATACAATCTCCAGACGGTATTGATACATTTTGTAACATATAATCATATAGCTTTTTTGCAATCTCTGTTGTAATATCTATAAACGAGTTGCTGTCTTCTTTTAACTTTAAACACCAATCAATAATTTCATGACTTTCCTCTGTTATTGTAGCTTCTTTTAGATCTGCATCTACTGTAATTTTTTCTAGATGTGTTAGTATAAATTCTATAATGTCTTCGTTTAACTGTAACTCTATATCTGATAGTATTGGCATACCTGTGTTTGTATCTAATATATGAACTATACTCTTACTTATTATGATAATTACTCCCCCTTTAGTTCATAGCCTTTTTTAGTCTATTTTATCTATTGCTTTAATAACCTCCTCAAATACGCTTCCAGCATATTTTCCACCTGAAGATTTGTTTTCATATAGTACTGTAACTACGTATTTTGGCTCTTCAAATCCATAAAATCCTGAAAACCAAGAGTGGTTTATATTTTTCCCATTTAATGTAGCTTGAGCTGTGCCCGTTTTTCCTCCAGCATCAACGCTAACATATTCTTTTGCTGTTCCATCTGTTATTACTTTTTTAAGCAAGTCTTTTATTATATCTGAGTATTTAGAGTCATATATTCTAATATCTTTATCTCTAGGTATCTCTTTCGCTACATACCCATCGTCAAGAACTAAAGCTTTAAGTAATGACATATTCTTTTGCATACCATCATTTGCAACTGTTAGCATCATATTTGTGATTTGTAGTGGTGTTACTTCTATATTACCTTGGCCTATTGATATATTTCCTATTGCAGGACCTAATAATTCGTTTTTTACTGGTAGATTACCATTGATTTCTTCCTCTGAAAGTCCTATATTAACTTTCTGTCCAAGTCCAAACCTCTTTGCTGTATCTATTATAACTTTACCGCCAAGTCGCTTGCCTAACTGTATAAATGCACAGTTACAGGAATCACAAAATGCTTCTTCTATATTTATATTTCCATGTCCACCTTCTTTATAGGTGTGACACTTTATGCTTATATTACCTATATCTTGTGAACCATCGCAAGTAAAAATCTCATCAAAGTTTATCACATCATTTTCAAGTGCTGCTAATAAGACTACTATTTTAAACACTGATGCTGGAGGATATCCTACTCGTATACATTTGTTGAAAAAAGCCATTGAATCTTTATTGTTAACTGCTCTTACATTAGTTTGGTCAAAATTTGGTCTGCTCGCCATAGCTAATATATCTCCATTACTTGCATCTGCTACTATTATAGATCCATCCATTTTTCTGTTATCCATTATTTCTTCTACTGCTTTTTGAAACTCTTTGTCTATTGTTAATTGGATTGAGTTAACTATTTTTTCTATTGATTTATTGACTTTCTGGTATCCTAAACCTGGTATCATTCTATTTTTACCATCAACACTAAATCTAATCGTTTGATAAGTCTTATTTGCAGTTAAAAGTTCATTCTGTGCTTTCTCAAACCCTGAAACTCCAATATTTTCACTTTTTTTTACGTAACCTATAACATGAGATAATAAGTTATTTTTATCGTATCTGCTTACTTGTTCTAACATTATTATATTTCTTGGTTTCTCTAAATCTGTTTTTTTATCTATTGGTACTTTTATCATGCTTCCTTTGCTTGAAGCTAATTCTTTTAGTTCATCATCTGACATATTTGATACTGATTTTATATAATCATAGCTTGCTTTATCTCTAAATAATATATCTTTTAACACATAACACACATCATCTTTTACCACATTAGTTAGTGGCTTCATATTTCTATCAAATATATTCCCTCTAGGAGGCTTTACCACTATCTCGCTTATTCTTTGTTTATCTGCCTTAGCTTGATACTCTGCTCCTTTGACTATTTGTATAAAGCCTAATCTTGCTATCAATAATGCAAATGATAAGAATGCTAATGATATAAAGAAAACATATCTACTAGTATCTCTCTTTTTTTCTCTCTTCATAAAAACACCCCCAAAACATATCATAACTTTATTATTATTGACAATATGTTTTGAAGATATAAGTAATCAGTTTATTTATATAATGCTTCTTTTTCTTTTATTATTGATTTAATCTTTGTTACAAGTATATCTACTCCTACTTCGTTGTAGCCACCTTCAGGTATAATAATATCTGCATATTTTTTTGTTGGCTCTATGAATTGCATGTGGCCTGGTCTTACTGTAGTCATATATTGTTCTATAACTGATTCTAGCGTTCTTCCTCTTTGGTTTATATCTCTTATTATTCTTCTAATAATTCTTACATCTGAATCTGTATCTACAAAAACCTTTATATCTAGCATATCTCTTATATCTTTATTTTCTAATATCATAAAACCTTCTATTATTATTATATCTTTTGGATCTATTTTTTCTGTTTCTTCTATCCTATTATGAATTGAAAAATCGTATATTGGTTTCTCAATACTTTTTCCATTTAACAAATCTTTAAGATGACTTATTAGTAAATCATTATCAAACGCAAAAGGATGATCGTAATTAGTCTTACACCTTTCGTCTGGTGTAAGGTCACTCTGGTCTTTATAGTAAGAATCGTGCTCTATGATTGCTATATTCTTTTTAGGTAGTGATTTAAAAATAGACGAAGCTACTGTACTTTTACCAGAGCCTGTACCACCTGTTATTCCTATTAAAATAGGTTTACTCATGTTTATTCCTCCCTTGGTTTTCTTATGATATCATACTTACTTACTGGTCTTGCTACTTTTAATTTGTATATTTGCTGAGCATGTGGTGCCGACTCTATTTCTTTATCGTTTTTGTCCCATAGTTTCTCTATCTTTTGTGTGAACATTTCTTTATTTGGTCCAAAGATTTCAACCCCATCACCTACTAATACTCTATTTCTTTGCTCTACTGTAGCAATTTTTGTTTCTTCGTCATAATCAAGTATTAATCCTACAAAATCATAATTTCTAATATATGAACTTGATGTATATAGTTGATCCTCTCCTGTTGGCTTGCCATAATAAAAGCCTTTTGTAAAGTCTCTATGGCTAACTTTTTTTAGTTCATCGAACCATTCACTATTAAATTTATACGAATCTTGATTTTTCATGTAATTATCTATAACCATCCTGTACGCTCTAACTACAGCAGCTACATAATATACACTTTTCATTCTTCCTTCTATTTTCAGACTTGTTATACCACTCTTGATCATATCGGGTATACTATTAATCATACATAAATCCTTTGAATTAAATATGTAAGTTCCTCTTTCATCTTCATATATTGGATAGTATTCGTTTGGTCTTTGCTCTTCTACTAGATTGTATTTCCATCTACAAGCTTGAGCACATTCACCTTTGTTAGCATCTCTATTTGTCATATAGTTACTAAGAAGACATCTTCCCGAATATGATATACACATAGCTCCGTGAATAAATGCTTCTATTTCTAGCTCTTTTGGTGTGTTTTCATTGATGTATTGAATTTCTTCTAATGACAACTCCCTAGCAACTACTATCCTTTTAACTCCTTGTTTATACCAAAAACTCGCTGCTGCATAATTTGTAGCATTCGCCTGTGTACTTAAATGTATTTCCATATCAGGTGCATTTTCTTTAACTATCTCTATAACTCCTGGATCTGATACTATTACAGCATCTACATTTATTTCATCTAGTTGCTTTACATACTCAGGTAAACATGCCAAATCCTCATTATGAGGTATTATGTTAAGTGTAACATATACTTTTTTATCTCTTTTATGAGCAAACTCTACGCCTTCCTTCATTTGATCTATACTAAAGTTTTTGGCTTGTGCTCTAAGTCCAAATATTTGACCTCCTAAATAAACTGCATCTGCTCCATATATTATTGCCATCTTTAATTTATCTAAATTACCTGCTGGAGCTAATAGCTCAACTTTATTATTCATTATTTATCTCCTCTCCTGAGTGTTGTTATTGCAACTCCATCGCCTATAGGTATAATGCAAGATTCAAACTTATCATCATTGCATATATAATCTAAGTAAGTTCTCATCTTACGCACTATAGTTCTTTGTCTTCTAGGTACAAGTTCATCATTTGCTATCATACCTTTATATAACACATTATCTGATACTATAACTCCATCCTTAGTTAAATATTTTAAACAATATGTTAAAAACTCCATGTACCTACTCTTCGCAGCATCTATAAATATGAAATCAAATTTTTCTTCTATTTTTGGCAAAATCTCTTCTGCCTCTCCATTGACGATTGTTATCTTGTCTTCGAATCCATTTGCTTTTACATTTATAGTTGCTAACTCAATCATTTCTTGTCTTCTCTCTATTGTTATTATCTTTCCTTCTCTATCCATACAATATGCCATCAAAATAGAAGAATACCCTATCGCAGTTCCTATTTCAAGTATTCTAACTGGTTTTTTTATGCTCATAAGCACCTTTAACATCTGTGCCACTTCGGGATGTATTATTGGTACGTTATGCTCTTTGGCATACTGCTCAAGCTTTTTCAACTCATTATTGTTTTCTGGTATTACCTTTTGAATATAATCTATAACATATTGTTTGTTTATGTATTCCATTAATTTCCCTCACTTTACACATGAATGTTTATCTCTTAATACTTTATTACATTCTGATACAGTCCTCGGGGGTGTCTTTTAGACACCCCCTTTTTTTATTCAAATGTTAATTCTTTTGCTTTGCAGATTTTTTTGCTATTAGAAAATCTTTATAATTATTTGTGAATGTATGTTTACCTTTATCATAATCTGTTAGAACAAAGTATAAATAATCTGTATTATCAGGATTTACTGACGCCACTATAGATTTTAAACCTGGTGATGCTATCGGTCCTATAGGTAATCCATCATTTATATAAGTATTGTATGGAGATTTGATTTTGGTATCTGCTGTACTTAATTTAGGTTTCCTTTCACCTAATGCGTATTGAACTGTAGCACATGAACCTAATCTCATTTTTATTCCCAATCTGTTATAAAATACGCTAGCTACTATTGGTCTTTCTTCATCTGATTTTGTCTCTCTTTCTACAATAGATGCCATCGTTATCAAATCATGTATATTAAAATCTTTGTATAGTTTTTTCCCTTTTATTTCTTTATCATATATTTTCATAAATTCATCTAACATTTTCTCTATAACATCTACTTCAGTAGATTCTGCATAAACTTCATATGTGTTAGGAAATAAGTAGCCTTCTAGCCCTTGTCCTTGAGGTACGTCTTTTAAAAACTCGTATTTATCTTTATACTTGCTAGCATCTGATGCTAACTTTAGGAAATTATCTTTATTAAAATCCTTAAGCACTTTTAGTTTATCTGCTATTTGCCTTATTTCATACCCTTCTGGTATAGTTATCGTCACTGATTCTTTATTTTTACCACCTTTTATTAAAGCAGCCATTAGTTCCTCTACTCCCATGCTTTTATTCAACACATAGGTACCAGCTTTATATTTACTACTAGTTTTCTTGTATCTTGATATTAATACAAAGAATTTTTCATTCTTAATCAAGTCACTCGTTTTTAATATACTAGCAATATTAGCTGTTGAACTTCCATTTGGTATAACTATCTCTACGTCATTCGTATCTGTGCTTGATACTGGCATCATTAGGTAGTCATAATATTTCTTTGCTCCAAAAGCCACAGCTACTACAAATAACAGTAATACAATCAATATTATTTTTTTACTTTTCTTTTTATGTCCTATCATACCTTCTACGTTTCCCATTATAATTCCTCCTAATACGGTATATATAAATTATATAATTTCACTAAATATAATACAAGCATATTAGTATTATTATTAGTTATTAGTATTTACACATTTACATATTATATCACAAATCAACATGTTATTCTAATACATGTTATAAAAAAACTGTATCAAGATAATTCTTGATACAGTCAATTTTTCTATTATTTGATGTATACATCATTGTAAATAACATTATAAGCACTATTTATCAGCTCTGTTACTTTAGCCTCTGCCTCAAAAAATTCTTTTGTTGTTTTATTACTCATAAGAATATTTTCAAGTTCTTTTATTCTTTTTACAGCACTCTCATCTATTTGCGCACCATCATAGTACTTCTTTTGCATTGATGTCATTTTGTTTCTATAGTCTACTATCATTTTTTTAGATTCTGAGCTTTTAAATGCATTGTCATGTTTTATCTTATAATTCTTATATTCATCACTTTGTTTTATAGCCATAGCCATCTTTCGAGCTGCATCATTAATATTCAATAGATCCACCTCCGTAAAATAAGCTTACTATACTTCCATAATTATAGGTAATATCATTGGATTTCTCTTTATTTTTTCGTATAAGAAATCTCTTAAAGCATCTTTTATTCTAGTCTTTAATGTTGCCCAATCAGTAATTTTGTTTTTCTCGCATTCTTCTAGTACAGCTTTTACTATACTTCTAGCTTCATCCATTAAGTCTTCTGATTCTCTTACATAAACGAATCCTCTAGAAATTATATCTGGACCTGAAACTACCTTTCCATCTTCTTTTGTTATAGTTACTACAATTACTATTAGGCCATCTTCTGATAAATGTTTTCGATCTCTTAAAACTATGTTTCCTACATCTCCAACGCCAAGTCCATCAACTAGTATTTTACCTGCTGTTACGCTAGAGTTAAACCTTCCTTTTTCATTTGTAAACTCCATAACAGCTCCATTTTTAGCGATAAATACGTTCTCTTCATCCATTCCTAATTCTTTAGCTAGCTCTGCATGTCTTTTTAGATGTCTATATTCACCATGTACTGGTATAAAAAACTTAGGCTTTATTAGGCTGTGTATAAGTTTTAGCTCTTCTTGGCAAGCATGGCCAGATACATGCACATCTGCCAACGCTTCGTATATAACATCTACTCCTTTTTTAAATAGCTGGTTTATAACCTTTGAAACGCCTTTTTCATTGCCTGGTATAGGAGTAGCTGATATAATTACTAAATCTCCTGGAAGCAATGTCATTTTTCTATGATCTGATGAAGCTAATCTTGAAAGTGCTGACATAGGCTCTCCTTGAGTTCCTGTTGTTATTACAACTATCTTATCTGTAGGATATTTGTTCATATCTCTAATGTCTATCAATGTACCTTCTGGGATGTCTAAGTATCCAAGCTCCATAGCTACCTTAGCTACATTAACCATACTTCGTCCCGATACAACTATTTTCCTATCAAACATAACTGCTGCATCTACTATCTGTTGGATTCTGTGTATATTTGATGCAAAAGTTGCTACTATAATTCTATGCTCTGCAGACATAAATATATTCTTAAAAGTTGTTCCAACCGTTCTCTCTGACATTGTATAACCTTTTCGCTCTACGTTAGTACTATCAGCCATAAGCACTAGTACACCTTGTTTACCGAGCTCAGCAAACTTGTGCAGGTTAATAGCATCACCTTTTATAGGTGTATAGTCTATCTTAAAATCGCCTGTATGTACGATTAATCCTTCTGGTGTATGGATTGCAAGCGCTACTGAATCTGGAATACTATGAGTTGTTTTGATAAACTCTATATCAAAACAACCTAAACTTATAGTTTGATCAGGTTTCACTATATTAAGCTTAGGATTCTTTATACCACGCTCTTTTAGTTTGTATTCAACTAATCCCAATGTCAATTTTGTCCCATAGATTGGTATATCCATCTTTTGCAATACATATGGTAATGCTCCAATATGATCCTCATGCCCATGAGTCAAAACTATTCCTCTGATTTTTTCTTGATTTTTTTCTAGATATGATGAATCTGGTATAACAACATCAATACCTAGCATTTCTTCTTCTGGAAAACTCATACCACAATCTATAACAATTATATCATTTTTGTATTCAATTACAGTCATATTTTTTCCAACTTCACATAGTCCACCTAACGGTATTATTTTTAGTTTTGGTGCTTTTTTTGCCACCGTATCACACTCCTTCTGTATTTCACTATATTTAATATTATATAATCAACCAATTTGTACTTTTACAATATTGGTTTAAGTAAATATATTTCATGTGTATTATTAGATACTACTATTTTATCCATAAAGAACATTTATCATAAATATTTTTCTACTTATAAATATGATACGAAATCCCTGTTAGTTTTGCTATCCCAAAAAAATAAATCCCTCTAGGGACTTATTTCTTACATGATTTGCAATATCCATAAAACTTTAGAATATGGTCTACAATCTTAAATTCGCCACTTTTTTCTATCTCTTCTTCTAGATTTTCTAGTAAATCTAATTCTACTTCTGTTACTTTTCCGCATTCTAGACATATTAAATGATGGTGATGATGACCTTTATCTTTACCTTGATTAAGCTCATATCTGCTACAACCATCATCAAAATTCACTTTGTATAATACGTCTAAATCTTCTAGTAATTGTAACGTTCTATATACTGTTGCTATTCCTATTTCAGGATGTTTGTCTCTTACTTTATCATATATTTCCTCTGGACTTAAATGAGCGTGCTCATTATCCAAAAAAACATTATAAATAACTTTCCTTTGATTAGTCAATTTATAACCATTTTCTTTTAAAATATCAGATAAATTATAAGTGTTTTTATCATTCATATAATCACCTACTCATATTTATAGTCTATATCTATAATATGGAAAAGTCAATAAATTATTATCTACTCTTCAGACTCAAAGTACAAATCTCTTACGTCCATAAACTCCTGCTCATCCTCTATAACTACTAAAACTTTCTCTTTGTTTTCGTCTAGCTCCATCCTCAATAGTAATGCCTCTTCTTCATCGTCACCTTCTATCGGTCTTAGTATAGCATAATCCTTATCGTCAACTTTAAATACATCTAATATTTCAAATTCATGTTGTTTTCCTTGTTCATCTACAAATGTATGTATTTGTCTTTCTTCGCTCATTATAATCCTCCTATATTAGCTTTTAAAGCTAATTTATAAACTATTTCGCATCCTATCAAGATATGTTTGTAGTATAAATGTAGCTGCTACTTTGTCTACTACCTTTTTTCTCTTTGCTCTGCTCATATCTGCACTTATCATAGCTCTATGCGCTGATACTGTTGACAATCTCTCATCTTGAAAGTCGATATTGAGTGAGCATTTTTTTCTTAATTTCTCCACAAACAACTGGACCTTTTCTCCTTGTGGCCCTATTGTATTGTTCATGTTTTTAGGTAGACCTACAACTATACTCTCTACTTGATACTCTTCTATTATAGCCAATAATTGCTCTAAATCATACTTTAAATTTTTTCTTCTTATAGTTGTTACTCCTTGAGCAGTTAATCCAAGCAAGTCACTCACTGCTACTCCTATAGTCTTATCTCCAACATCTAAACCTATTATTCTCTTCATAAATTATACAACCTTTATACAAAATTGTGGACAGTGTTTAGAGCAATAACCACAGAACACACATTTATCTTTCACCGGGACTGCTTTGTTATTTTCTAATCTTATACCACCATGTTGACATACTTTAACGCAAGTGCCACAGCCTTCGCACCAGTCATCAATATGTAGCCTTCTCTTTTTATTTATTAATTTTCTCTTTAGTTCATCTTCTATATAACCTTTCTCTATAAACGAAACATTTGCAGTTATCTCATCTATAGACTGCATGCCTATAGCAAAAGAATGTATCTCTTTAACGCTTGTTATAAACCTTAAAGAATCTTCTACACTTCTGATTAAATGACCTCCACCTAAAGGTTTCATAGCGTATATGCCTTTTCCTAACTGCTTAGATTCTTTTATCGCATCAAGCATATCGTTTGCACTTCCATCTTGTATACCTATACCATCAATATTTAATATAGGATGAACTATATCAAGTTCTTTGTATTTATTAAATGCTCTTACACCTTCAACTCTATGTGTAGATATACCTATAGCTCTAATTATTCCCTTTTCTTTAGCCTTTAAAAAGAATTCAATAGCTTCATAGTGTCCTCTTATCGTATGCTCACTTTCTTGTTCATGCAATAAAAATATATCTATATAATCTGTGTTCATCTCTTTCAAAGCCTTATCCAAACTCTTACTGGCTGTTTCTTTTGAATATGAATAAGATTTTGTTGCAATAACATACTCTTGTCTATTTATATGCTTTAGAAATTCCTTTATATGACCATAATTCTCATAAAGCTCTGCTGTATCAATAAAATTTATCCCTTTATCATAAGCATCTCTAATTAAAGCTGCTCCATCCTTGTAGCTCAAGTTTGCTTGAAGCGGGCTAATCGTTAATGAACCAAAGCACATCTTAGATACTTCTATATTAGAAGCACCTAAAGCTTCATATTTCATGTTACCACTTCCTGTTTTGACTATTTATTGTTCTTTATATAACTTTTTATAAGTTCTTCTAATAATTCATCTCTTTCTAATTTTCTAATTAGGCTTCTTGCATCCTCATGACTTGTAATATATGTCGGATCTCCTGAAAGTATATAACCTACTATTTGGTATACTGGGTTATATCCCTTCTCGTCTAATGCACTAAATACTTTTAGTATTATATCTCTAGCCTTATTTTTCGTCTCATCTGGTACATCAAACTTCATAGTATTACTCATATTCTCATTCATATCTCTCACCTCTTTTTAATTATTCTCCGAGAAGAAAAATTTTCTGGTGCTACCCTAAAGTAGCTACCAGATTTATTTCTTTTTCTTTCATCCTTAAATCTATTTTACACTATTTCTAACTAGATTTTCAACTAATCCTAATGCATCTTTTACTTTTGATGGATCTTTTCCTCCTGCAGTAGCCATATCTGGTCTACCGCCACCACCTCCACCAGTAGCTTTTGCAACCTCTCTTATTATATTACCTGCATGTATACCTTTTTTTGTAAGAGGTTTAGTAGCAGATGCTACAAAGTTTACTTTATCATTTTTCACTGTACCCAATACTACTAAAACATCTGAGTTCATTTTATTCTTTATTTCATCACATAGATTTCTCATATCGTTTACTTCTAATCCATCAACTTGGCTTACAACTAAACTAAAATCATCTACTGTAATAACATTTTTTAGCAGATCATCTACTTTAGAAACAGCCATCTTTGCCATTAATGATTCTATCTTTTTACTTAAATTTTTATTTTCTTCTAGTGTACTCTTAATTTTATCTATCACACTATTAGTATTACATTTGAGCATACTAGCTATATCTTTAATATGATTATAAGTATCATTAATATTTTTAAACGCCGCTTCTCCAGTTATAGCTTCTATTCTTCTAACTCCTGAAGCTATACCTCCTTCACTTACTATCTTGAATATTTGAACTTTGCTTGTATTGTCTAAATGAGTTCCTCCACAAAGTTCTATGCTATAATCGCCCATTTTAACTATTCTAACTTTATCACCATATTTTTCATCAAATAGGGCTATTGCTCCCATTTTTCTTGCATCTTCAATGCTTCCTGTTAGTACATTTATATCTAAACCTTCTAATATTTTATCATTCACTTTCTGCTCAATGTCTGCTAATTCTTCTTTAGTCACTGCCTGAAAATGAGTGAAGTCAAATCTCAACTTTTCATCGTCTACTAGCGAACCTGCTTGATTTACATGTTCACCAAGTACATCTTTTAATGCTCTTTGCAATAAATGTGTAGCAGTATGGTTTCTAGCAGAATTCATTCTCTTTTTTCTATCTACTTCAACAGTTATATCGTTATTTACATTTATAGTTCCTTCTTCTACCTTAACTGAATGAAGAATTTTATTTCCATCTATTTTCTTAATACTCTTAAGCTTAGCTCTAAAGTCATCAGAATATAAACTACCTGTATCAGACATTTGTCCTCCACCTTCCGGGTACAATGCTGTCTTATCAAGTATTATAATACCCTCTTCTCCTTTTGTTAAACTATCAACACCTTCATTATCTTTGAGTATATATATAACCTTAGCTGTATTCTTATATTTATCATAACCAACAAATTCGCTTACTATATCATCTGATATATTAGCTTCTGTTTTTACTGACCAACTCTCAAAGTCTCCATCTGATCTAGCGTTTCTAGCTCTAACTCTTTGTTTTTCCATTTCACTGTTGAAGCCTTCTTGATCAACTGTGTATCCTTCTTCTTCTAATATCTCTATTGTTAAATCAAGTGGAAAACCATAAGTATCATAAAGTTTGAATGCTTTAGCACCTGTTAATACTTTCTGTCCATTACTAGACATCTCCTTTAAAAACTCTTTAAGTATATTTATTCCTTGGTCTATAGTTTCCTGAAATTTTTGTTCTTCAACTTGTATAACTTTTTTAATTTGGGCCTTTTTATCAATTAGGTTGTAGTAGTATTCTCCCCAATTATCTATTATTAAATTAGTCATATCACTCAAAAATTCACCTTGTAAACCTAAGAGCTTTCCATGTCTAGCCGCTCTTCTTATAAGTCTTCTTAATACATACCCTCTTCCTTCGTTGCTAGGAATAACTCCATCTGATACTAAGAAGGTCATTGCTCTTAGATGATCAGTTATAACTCTCATTGATACATCTTGTTTGTCGTCTTCTCCGTATTTTTTGCCACTGATTTGTTCAATTTTATTTATTATTGAACTTATAGGCTTGATCTCAAATATGTTTTTTGCATCATTGATAGTTAATACTAGCCTTTCTAATCCCATACCAGTATCTATATTAGGATTTGCTAAAGGATTATAATTACCTTCTTCATCTTTGTCATATTGAGTAAAAACTAAGTTCCAAACCTCTACAAATCTATCACACTCGCATCCTGGTTTACAGTTTGCATCTCCACATCCGTATCGCTCACCTCTATCAATGTATATCTCTGAACATGGACCACAAGGACCAAGTCCATGCTCCCAGAAGTTATCTTCTTTGCCAAGTCTAACTATTCTATCAGGTGATATACCTACTGAATTTTTCCATATTTCAGCAGCTTCATCATCATCTAGATACACACTAACCCACAGTATCTCCTCTGGTACTCCTATAACCTTAGTCATAAACTCCCATGCCCAAGGGATAATTTCCTTTTTAAAATAATCTCCAAAAGAAAAGTTCCCTAACATCTCAAAAAAAGTACCATGTCTATCAGTTTTACCTACATTCTCTATATCACCTGTTCTAATACATTTTTGACATGTTGCCATTTTTGTACTTGGTGGCTTTACTGTCCCTAGGAAATATGCCTTTAACGGTGCCATACCTGAATTGATTAATAACAAACTATTGTCATTTTTAGGCACTAGAGATGAACTCTCTGAAATATAATGTCCTTTTTCTTTAAAAAAATCAAGAAATACTTTTCTAGCCTCATTTAAATCAAATTTCTTCATATTATCGCGCTCCCTTATATATAATATCTTCAAAATTATGTCATAAATAAAAAAACTCCTTCCCAAAAAGGGACGGAGATTAACCGCGGTACCACCCTAGTTACTAATAATAGCCACTCTAGAATTATAACGGAATCACCGATGACCTCTACTATTAGTTCAAAGCCATAGCTCAAAGGCTGCTTCAATATTTCACTTTAAACATCTTTCACCATATGATGTTCTCTCTATAAAAGCAAATAATATTTACTACTCCTTATCACAGCTGTTAACATCTCATTCATTTAGTATATTATAATTAATATCACCTCTGTTTGTCAATACATGAATTTACTATTATTTCATTTCATCAAGCTTCTCTATAACATGATTCATAAGTATTTTTATAAACACCACACTTGGTACACTTAGTAACATCCCCATTACTCCAAATATACCTCCTCCTATTAACAATACCACCATAACTATTACAGGGTGCAATCCAACACTTTCTCCAACAATCCTAGGCGATAATATATCTCCTTCGAATTGTTGTACTGCAAAAAAAAGTATTATTACCCAAATAGCTTTTGTTGTGCTATCCAGTAGTGCAAAGAATAATGCTGGTATTATACCTATTATTGGCCCAAAGTATGGAATTATACTAGCTATCCCTGCAACTATACCTATGATTAACCAAAACTTTACTTTTATAAAAAACAGACCTACAGCTGACGCTATCCCTATAAAGGTTGCTAATATCAGTTGTCCTCTAACAAATCTACCTAGTATAACGTTCATTTTTCTAGATATTTTGAGTAAATCATCTCTGTATCTTTTAGGACATGTTAGAATTATACTCTTTTTAAAAAGCTCTTTGTCTTTAAGAAAATAAAATGTAATCACTGGTATCAGAACTAAAACTAATATTTTGGAAAATGTTGACGCTATCTTTTCTGTTATATTATTTATGCCACTAGTGATAAGTTTCTCTACCATAGCGATAATATTGTCTATTATACTTTTAAAATTGCCTAGCCCTTTAGGCAATTTATCTATATTTGTATATAACGAATCAATTTTATTATTAATTTGGACTATATAATCTGGAAAATCATCAATTAAATTCGATATTTCTTCTAACATACTTGGAACTATTAATATATATACTACTATTGCAAATGTAATCATAACTACGTATATTAAAACTATAGCTAATGATCTTTTAATCCCTTTCATTTCTAAAAAATTAGCTAATGGGTTTAATATATAAGCTATAGTAATTGAAAAAATTATCGCAAAAATTACATCTTTCACTATAGGTACTGATATATATATTTTTATTATTACTAATATAAATACAGAAAAAATAGATATCTTAATAAACTGTTTTTTTGAAATTCTTAATGCTTTATCTGCTTCTAAATATCTATTACCTATTCTAATCAAGTAGTATATTAGTACAAATAAAAGCACTGTTATTAATACACTTCTTGTATTTTTTGCATAATTTATAAAATACTGCATATTATCACTTCCATATATTTTTTGTTAGAAAAAAAGGGGCCGTCTCATTAACTATGAGATGCCCAAACGGATGTTTATTGATACATCCCATAATATGATACTAGTGCATACTATCCATCATATTAGTTATTACTTTTTTTCCTTTGTTCATCATTTTTTTTCTTTGTCTAGGGCTCATAGATGAAGAGTACATACTCAATGAAGCACCTAGCAATCCACCTGCAATCATGCCAGTTATAAATTTGCCCTTCATATTTGACCTCCTCTTAGAGTTGTACATTAATATTTTGATTCAACTAACAATTTATATACTAAGTAGTTTTTTGTACTCTTCTTTGTTCTTTTCAAATTCATCCTTAATTTGCCTATTTATCAGTAAAAAATTGTCACAAAATTTCATCCCTTCCGTATACGGCATGAAATTTCTACCACCTAACAAGTCTTGTATTATTCCATCTGTTATCTTAAACCCAACTATTCTACCTTTTTTTTCATCAAAAACCACATCTTTTATAAACCCCATACTTATACCGTCTTCGCAAAGTATCTCGTAACCAATAATTGAATATTCATTTTTCATCATTTGATCTATCTTGGGATAATTATAAGGCTTCTTTATAACATCTGAGCTATCTATTATTACAAAATTATCACCAAAATCTTTTACATCTTTAAATCGTATAATTCTTTTGTCATTTTTGAAACTATTTGAATCTACTAAAAATCCGGCTGCTTTAAAAAAATCTTTTGAATATATTACTTCTTTAATGTTGCATATTTTATTTCCATTGGTCATATCAACAATGTATTTACCTATCAAATCACTTGAAGCAAGCAAATTTATCCCTCTCTTTTATTATATATTCTATTATATTATTTCTTTTTTTAGTTAATACTATTTATTAAAATATATAAAAAATGGCCCTAAAATAGGCCATTCTTGTAATTTTTACCTCATTGTTTCCTCTGCCATCCAATAATAAGTTTTAATAGATAACATTGGACAATGACAAACTTTTTTTATACTACAGCTATCTACTTTTCTAACTTTTTTGAATAGTTTTTTCATACTTCCCCTCCTCTCACACAAATAGTTTCTGTTATGTAAAATATCTATAAGATAATTATATTATAATTAATTTACATTTTCAACCATTTATAGGTTGATTTTGCATATTTTTTGACACAATTTGTACAAATTTTATGCTGTAAATTACAAAAAAACTGCCCTTCTTATAGGACAGTTTTAGCTTATTGTGCTGTTTACTTTCTATATCTTTTTTAATATTGTACCTCCGCCTACTAAAGTATCTCCATCATAGAATACTACTGCTTGACCTGGTGTTATTGCTCTAACTGGTTGGTCATACACAACTTTAACCATATCATTTTCTATAGGATATACTGTAGCATCTTGTTCTATGGCAGAATATCTTATTTTTGCTTTTACTTGTAGAGGCTTTGATATTTCACTAACTGAAATCAAATTAATATCATATGCTATTAAAGCATTACCAAAAACATCATCATTATCACCAAGCATGACAGTGTTTTTGACTGTATCTATCTCAACTACATAAACTGGCTTACCTAACGCTATACCTAGCCCTTTTCTTTGGCCTATTGTGTATTTTGTTATACCTTTATGTCTGCCTAATATGTTGCCTTTTGTATCAATAAAATTACCTGGCTTTATATCATAATCAGCATTTTCATCTATATATTTACCATAGTCATTATCATCTATAAAACATATTTCCTGACTTTCTTTTTTATCTGCTACTACTAAGTCTAGTTCTTTAGCTATCCTTCTTATTTCAGCTTTATCAGTATAATCTCCAAGTGGCATCAATGTATGTTTTAATTGCTCCTGAGTAAGGTTATATAAGGCATAAGTCTGATCTTTTGCAGATGCATCTGCTTTTTTAAGAAGATAACGTCCTGTGGTTTCATCGTGCCTTATTTTTGCATAATGCCCAGTTGCAACATAATACGCTCCTAATTTATTAGATCTTTTGAGTAATTCCTCAAATTTTACATATCTATTACAGGCAATACAAGGATTTGGTGTCCTACCTTTGCCATATTCTTCTATGAAATAATCTATTACTTTCTCTTTAAATACGTCCTTAAAGTTCATCACATAGAACGGTATTCCTATCTTATTAGCGACTCGTCTGGCATCTTCAACCGCAGATAAAGAACAGCAACTGTCTTCTGCTGTATTCATCGCCGCTTTATCATCTTGCCATATCTGCATAGTAACTCCAATTACATCGTAACCTTGTTTTTTTAATATATACGCTGCAACTGAACTATCTACTCCACCGCTCATTCCAATAACAACTTTATTTTTATCCATTTTTTCACCTCATCGTAAGTCTTATTTTTATTTTACCCAAATTGAATAAACTAATTATACTATAAAAAAGCTGTCATACGATATTGTAGACAGCTTTTATTTTGTATAAAACATTTAACCATATCAAAGTTACATTTGTACCTTAAGATTAATGCTCATGTTCTCTTGGCTCAAAGTTTTCAAGTCCTTCTATTTCAATATCATTTTTTTGTGCATAATCGTAAAGAGCGGATTTTATAGCATCTTCAGCTAATACAGAACAATGTACTTTCACAGGAGGCAACCCATCTAAAGCCTCTACAACTGCTTTATTTGTAAGTTCAACCGCTTCTTTAATGCTTTTTCCTTTTATAAGTTCAGTAGCCATGCTTGACGAAGCTATCGCCGATCCACATCCATATGTTTTAAACTTAACATCTTCTATAATATCATTCTCTATTTTTAAATATATCTTCATTATATCGCCACATTGAGCATTTCCTACTTCGCCTATTCCATCAGCATTTTCTATTTCTCCAACATTTCTTGGATTTCTAAAATGCTCCATAACTTTTTCTGAATACATTCTTTATTCCCCCTCTACGTTTTCATACAATGGAGACATAGCTCTTAGTCTTGCTACTATATCCTTAAGTTTACATACAACATAGTCTATCTCTTCTTCTGTATTAAAATCCCCAAGACTGAATCTCAAAGATCCATGCGCTATTTCGTGAGGCAAGCCTATAGCTAGTAAAACATGTGATGGATCAAGCGATCCAGATGTACAAGCAGATCCACTTGATGCTGCTATACCTTCCATATCTAAACTTAGCAATAGTGCTTCTCCTTCTACATACTCTATTGAAACATTTACATTGCCTGGTAATCTTTTCTCAGGATGTCCATTCAATTTAACATATTTTATATTATCCATAATATCGTTTATAAACTTATTACGTAATTTTGAAAGCTTATCATTATGTTCTTTAAGGTTATCATAAGCTAGTTCTAAAGCATAAGCAAGACCAACTATTGAAGCAACATTTTCTGTTCCCGCTCTCTTCTTTCTCTCTTGTGCTCCTCCATGTACAAGATTGTCAATTCTAACTCCATTTCTAATATACAGCACCCCTACTCCTTTAGGTCCGTAAAGTTTATGTGCAGAAGCTGACATCAAGTCTATGTTTAATTCATTTACATCTATATCAATATTCCCTACTGCTTGAACTGCATCTGTATGGAAGTATATTTTATGTTCTTTTGCTATTTGCCCTATTTCTTTTATTGGTTGTATAGTTCCTATTTCATTATTTGCATACATTATAGTAATCAATATTGTTTTGTCTGTTATGCTGTTTTTTAACTCTTCTATATCAATCAATCCATACTCATCTACATCTAAATAAGTAACCTGGAAGCCTTGTTTCTCTAGATATTCACATGTATGAAGTATTCCATGATGCTCTATCTTTGTAGTTATTATGTGATTCCCTTTTTTCTTATTGGCATAAGCAACACCTTTTAGTGCCCAATTGTCTGCCTCTGAACCTCCACCAGTAAAATATATCTCATTAGATTTAGCTCCAAAAATATTAGCAACAGTATCTCTTGCTCTGTCTATAGCTTTTTTCGATTCTCTTCCTAATGAGTAAATACTTGATGGATTGCCATAAAATCTAGTTAAATATGGAATCATAGCATCTAAAACTTCTTTTTTTAATGGAGTTGTAGCTGAATTATCCATATATACGTTTTTGCTCATATACTAGCCCTCCTAAATTTACTGAATATCTTCATATTCATTAACCATGTCTTCTAAAGTTATGTTATCAATAGTATCATTGATACTATCTCTTATTTTAATCCAAACATTTTTTGTCACACAAAAGCTTTCTCTTTCGCAAGCATTATCCTCATCTGCTATACAATCAGATATTTTTATTTCACCTTCTAAAGCTCTTATAACTACTCCTACAGTTATTTCCTTAGGAGGCTTTGTAAGCAGGTATCCACCTTGTGCTCCTCTTATGCTCTTTACTAAACCTCTTTTTTTAAGAGTTGATATTAACTGCTCTAGGTAGTTCTCTGATAAATCTTGCTTATCTGCAATATCTTTTATGGATAATGGTCCTTTTCCATAATATAACGCTAGTTCAAACATTGCTTTAAGTCCATATCTGCCTTTAGTCGAAAGTTTCATTTAATCACCTCTTCAATTCCTACGAATTTACTTGGATTTAATTCAAGTATAGTATATCCTAGTAATTTTGTCAACATTAAATATTTCATTTTATTTGTTACATTATTTTAAATAAATTTCCCTGTACTTCTTTACAATCCCTGTATCTCTTTATTATGGTCTTTCCTCTATGTATTACCTCTTTTATTAGCTATATTCAATAATATATAATTTACCTAATAGGGTTGTCTATAAATTACATATTTATTTATTAAATGTATTTATTACAATCTTAAACTAAATTAAGAAAGGATTGATTTCATATCATGAAAAAATATGTTACTAGATTCACTGCTTTGGCTACGGTTTTATTATGTTTTAATACTACTGTGTTAGGTGGTGTTGTAATTGATAACAATGATTATTATAACAATGTAGGTTATAGGTTGAACAAAATAACCACCAAGGTTAATTATAAACCAACTACTACCTCCACTACAACAAAAAAATATTTTATCCCAACAAATAATGCTACACCTTCCTATGGTGGCAGAAGCTATTACGATGTAACTGTAAATAAACGATCTAATACTATTACTGTAACTAGAGGTTCTAATAACTCTGAAAGACGAAGCAATTCTTATAAGTTACCTAAAACTAATAATAACAATACTGGTACTTCTAAGCCAGTGAACACTAATACTTCTAAACCTAGTACCCCTACTAATATTCCTACTGGAAGCATTTCTGCTAATGAAAAGCAACTTTTTAATATGGTAAACAACGAAAGAATAAAAAACGGCTTAAAACCTTTAACTCTTAATACTAAACTTTTTAGCGTAGCTAAAATGAAATCTCAGGATATGCAGGACAACAATTACTTTTCACATACATCTCCAACGTTTGGTAAAACATACAGCCTTATCAAAAAGCTAGGTATACCATATAGTTATGCTGGTGAAAATATAGCCAAAACTTACAGTGTTTCTAGAGCTCACTCTGGTTTTATGGGTTCCGATGGACATAGAAAAAATATACTTAATCCTAACTTTACTCAAATAGGAATAGGTATTGTAGGTAACTATTACACACAGGTTTTTATAAAATAGTTTGTCCAACAATAACATAGTTGAAAAGGGACTGCTAATGAAGGATTTCTTAAAGCAGTCCCTTTTAAGTAATCTATAGTCCATTTGGATATAAATCTTCAAATTGCGGTGGGAAGAAATCTGGAAATGGTTCATACTCAAATGTTTCACAAATGTCTTCTGGATTAAACTCTTCACATGCAGGTGGCTCTGGACAGAAACCAAAAGCTGGTATTAGTAATTGAACTCTTCCAACAACTTTTACTATTATAAATACACCAACAGCAAATGTTGCTATATTTCCTGTTATAGTAATTTCTCCCAATAATCTTGAACTAGTTTCTACTACTATTCTAAAATTGAACTCATCTCTTGAGTCAGGTATGAATAGTACAATGTCTTTAAATATATCTGGCAAGAATCCGTCTATTACATTGCCACATTTTGTTGTGATTTGGAATGGTATTCTAATAGTAAATCTTACTCTTTTAAAATTAGGTCTATTAGGTATATCCGTAACGATTAAACTTCCCTCAACTATAAATCCTTCTTTAAATGTAATTGATACTGGTGGATCACACTCATCTATTTCTACACTAATCTCTGGGAAGCACTCTCTTTGTTGACAATGGGAATATACTTTATCAGTTATTATACAAACTGTCTCTGTAATGTAACTTAAATCATTTTCAACAATAAGTTCGCCAGGACTTGGATCGTACCCGTTTGCCATCAAATTCACTCCTTTACTAAATATAATAAAATCATCTTTAGTTACATATTATGTATTATAAATACTTTGGTGAATAAATTTTTTATTTTTTTTAAAGTATTTGAAATTAGCTAAAAGAATTGCGATAGCAAATTTAATGTTGGGGTGATAAAATGTTTAATTTCCTAAAAGATAATTATTACTTAATTGAAACATCAAAATCTTTACAATATTTCTTTTATAAAACTAAAGACAACAGCATCTATTACGATCTCTATGATAATAATAGATTATCTAAAAAAGAAATCGCTATAATAGAAAATGGCGTATTAGAATTCACTGTCAATATAGATGCAAATGATGAAATACATCTAATATTTATAACTGACAAAGGAAAAATAAATCATTATATCTTAAAAAAATCTAAGTGGATTAAACATACATTATATACTGTAGATATAAAGTCGAACCTATATAATAATCTTCAAATCAAATTCATACAAAATAATATTCATATATTCTATAGCACATGTAATTATATCAGCCCTACTATCTGGACTATAAAGCATATAGTTAACACTAAAAAAGGCTTCGAAAAAAGAAATGTTATTAGTTATACAGCAAACAAAATGTCTTCTTCATTTAAAATTGACTATGATAGTTTTGGTACTATATATTTGTTGTACAAAAATTTCAGTAATAAAGAAAGTCATATATACTTAATATCTACAAATGCTACAATTAATAAATGGGGAAAACAACCTACTAAAATTTCTTATGATAACTCTAGCAACTCACATCCATATCTTTTTGTAGATAATAAAGATAATGTTCATGTTATATGGTGTACTCTAACAAATAATAACCTTAAACTAAATTATAAAAAACTAGCTATAAATAGATATAATAAAATAGTTTGGAACAATATCAGCTTGCCTGAGATAAGTTTTAATTCTACTCACCCTTTTATTTATCAATATAACAACAAGCTATATATCATATATCGTCAAAATAGTACTCTTAAATTTTTAGTATCATATGATCATGGGTATAAATGGGATTATGAAAACTATGATACTTATCTAGAAGGATTATTGTTAAGTAATATTTTTAGTAACAAAATTACAAAAATGAGACATGGCTATATTAAAACAGGTGATATTATTGATATTGTTTCATTTATAGAAAATACCACCAATGATAAATATACTTGTAATCAAGAAATAGTTCAAGAAAAAACAAATAACGAAATAGCTAACGAAGAATTAGAAGTAGACAATGATAGCGGTGATACTGATAATATTTATCACGATATAAATCTAAACCTATCAAAAGACAATCTTATAGACAAAAGCTTCAATAATATTATTGATATATTAAATAATATTTTAAAAGAATATAATGTAAAAAAATCTCATACCGATACCCTCACTCATGCATTATTAAATATTCGTAATACTGTATTTAGTGAAATATCTACTAAAAATAAAATACGCCCAAAAAACTTCTCCTCAGAAACTATCATGAAACAAAATGAAAACTTACTTAAGGAAATAAATACATCTATTCAGATACTAAAAGATAAACAGTTCAACATCTATGAAGATATAGACATTATGTCATCTTATCTTGTAGAAATAAAATCTCTCATATCTAAAGAAAACAAAAGTAAAATATTTGATAAAATTTTCAAATTACTGAACTAGTTATATTATCGTATGTTCTTTTACCATTCATTATATAAAAGCGATACACTTCATCTAACTCTACATTCATTAATTTTGCTTCGTTTTTTAATATATTATAGTGGTTTAAATTACTAAACTTGATAGCATAATTACATCCAGCTCTTATATGACAAGGAGTAGAAATTAGCTGAAAGAAAGGAGTTCTCTTCTTTTCCATAGTGTAGTATAGCTGTATCGCTTGATTTCTAGACTTAAAAATTACAAAATAATAGTCTCTATAATTTATATTTTTATATTGCAAAAATATCCCCTCCAATATAGTTAGATACATTATTATATTTTTACTCAGATGATTTAGTTACTAATATGAACAATTTTATAGGTTGTTTATTCACCATTATCTTAAAATTAAATACTATATAAATAAAATAAATTAGAGGTGATACATATGAAATCTTCTACCAGAATATATAATCTACCTATAAATAAATCAATAAAACTCAATAACAAAAGATTTGCTCATATTAGTGATGGAT
This sequence comes from Clostridiaceae bacterium M8S5, assembly GCA_029227815.1. GTDB lineage: Bacteria > Bacillota > Clostridia > Tissierellales > MCWD3 > Abyssisolibacter. The sequence continues at coordinate 2,432,469 of CP118523.1, forward strand.
CATCAAAAGAACAAAAAGTTTCAGTTATTAGTTGTACTAATAGAAACAATACTCTTTATAATATAAAAAAGAACTTCTTTAGACAAGATTTCAATAATAAAGAATTAATAATAATTCTCAACAACAATGCTATTAATAAAGAATTCTGGGAAGATAATTTATCTTGCTATGACAATGTCAGTGTATTTCAACTTGACCAAGCAATTTCCCTAGGAAATTGCTTGAATTTTGCTGTAAGCAAATCTAAATATCCTATTATAGCTAAATTTGATGACGATGATTATTATGGAGAAAAATATCTTCTTGATTCTATCAAACCTTTTTTGTATACCGATGCAAAGATAGTGGGCAAGTACACTACATATGTGTATTTTAAAAAGGATAAAGTATTAGCTATAAGGAACCCAAAACGCGAGCATATGTTTAGTTATAGAGTAGAAGGTTCTACTCTTTTGTTTAAAAAAGATTTATTTGATACTATTAGCTTCTCTAATAGAAATCTAGGTGAAGATATACAGCTGTGTAAAGACTGTATTAAGGCTGGTTTTAGAATCTATTCACACAATAAACTCCACCACGTCTATATAAGACATGGAAGTTCACACAACCATACGTTTGGCATGAGTGATAGTCTATATATTAATTTATGCAAAAAAATAGCTATAACCGATAATTTTAAAAAATATCTTAATTTTTAGCTATACACAAACTAATTTACATGCACATATTATGAAATATGACAAGTATTAATTATTATATAGTAATATACTTTAAATGAGGTGATATTATAAATAGCAAAGATCAGATAGTCAAGATTAATAATGATCGAACCTCTGTTATAAAAATTTCTACTAAAAACAAAAATTCTAGTTCACAACAGGTAAAAGCTAACAATTCAGGTTCTTATAAAATAAAAATAAGCAGCAATAAATATAATACCGGAAATATCAAACACAAACCAAAACCTAAAGTAAAACTAACAAAAAGTAAGTTCAAAGTAAAAAGTGGTAAAATAGTTAGTTCAATATCTAAAAGTGGTCCTGTGAATAAAAACATTTATCAAGTTTTATTAAAGAAAAAAAGATTCGCTTCTAAACCTAATATTGTGAAGAAAAAAATGAAAACAAATAGTGGTGTGTCAATAATAACTGTTACTAACAAATCAATATTTATGACTAATTTATTTAACAATTATAGTAGACAGCTTCACAAGTTAAAGGAATTAATTATAATAGTAAACAACACTCATTTACAGTTAGAAACGTATAGAAAAAAAGCTTCTAATTATAAAAATGTAAAAATATTTAAATTGCCTTCTAATAATACTTTAGGTAGATGTTTAAATTATGCAATCAGTAAAGCAAAATATCCTATAATAGCTAAATTTGACGACGATGATTATTATTCACCTAAATATCTAACTTATAATTTAAACAAGATGGTTAAAACTGATGCAGATGTTATAGGAAAAAAAGCTCATTTAGTATATTTTAAAGCTCTCAAAACATTAGCTATAAGACATCCTGGCAATGAAAATAAATACGTCAATTTCGTAAATGGCTCTACCCTATTTTTCAAAAAGGCTATATGTAAAATCGCTCCTTTTAGAAATGTAAATGCTGCTGAAGACGTTATATTTTGTAAAGATTGCTTACTGTCTGGTATAAGAATTTTTTCTGCAAGTCGAAATCACCATATCTATATAAGATATCCTAGTAAAGCAAATCACACTTGGAAAATTGGTGATAAAGAGCTGCTAAATAAATTCTGTATGACTCTTAAAAGAAATGTTGATCTAAACCAAATAAAGAAAGAACAAAGTCAGCTTTAATGTTGACTTTGTTCTTTGTCATTGCTTTTCCAAATTACTAGACAATTCTTTTATCCCTAATCGTCATCGTCTTCAAATATATCTTCTCTTTCAGCTAATACTGAATCAAACATTTTATCTTCGTCCTTTTGAATGTACCTACTCTCATTGTTACACGATACAATGTTTAGTCTTGCTTCTCCTATAACCTCTACTCCTATTTCATACTCAACTTCTACTGATATAGATGGTTTACCATCTTTACTAATAACCATTGTACCTACTATGTTAGGACTCTTGTTAATCCATGCTAAAACATGTTTGTTGTAATATTTATTATCTTCAATCTTATCTAACTGTATATTTTCACTAAATTTTACTATGTTCTTAGCTACTTTAGTATCTCCGCTAGCTTCATACCATACATGCACTTCAAATCTACCATTAACTGTTATATCCATTTTTTTAGGAGATATCTCATCAAAACTACTTTCTATTATTTCAGTATTTTTTATTGTGCAACCTAATATCTTACTAGGCTTTTTGTCATCTGTAGTGATATAAACAGCAGTTTGGAACGTTTCGGTAGCTTCTCCACAAACAGCATTGGTTATAATAGTTCTAATTTTACTCTGATTAGACTTAATACGTTTTTTGTCCATCATTTCCCTCCTCTACAATAAAACACTCTATTAAATATTATATTCAGCAAAAGTCCATACGTGATAATTAGTTGAGCAGAATAATATAGGTTTAAGTATAATACATACTCTTAGTAATTTTTATTCATTTAGTATTTATTCTATTCCTCCAATAATAATAAAGTCTCACATTTTTTTGATTTCAGAATAAGATGAATAAAAAAAGGAGGTATTGTATATGAAATATCAAGAGAATTACTTATGTTCAAAGGAAGAAAGTATTACGCAATTAAAGCAAATCTTTACACAAGTATTGAAAGATTCTTTAGAAATTGAAGGTAATAAGATTGAATTACCTAACGATAAAGATCTAGAAGTAAAAGTAAAATTTGATGAAGATTGCTGTGAATCCAAATTAACAATAAAAATCCAATGGCAAGAAGAATGTTGCTGCGAAGATGAAGATGAAGAAGATGAAGCTGAAGATAAGGATGAATTATAGGTAAATTATAAAAAAAGGGGCTGTCTATCTGGCAGCCTCAATAACCGTTAATACATAGATTTAAGCGGAGGTTAATATGAATAAAATTATAGAAAAAGAAATATTAGAAATCTTAGAAAACTATGATTTAATAGTAAAATCAATAAAAACAGAATCCTATAAAATAAAAAAAGGTGTCTGGTGGATAAATACTAATAAAGGAACAAAAATACTTAAAATGCACACCTATAATAACGATTTACTAAAGTTTATATTAGATGCTAGCATATATTTATCTAACAATGGAGTTAACATACCTACTGTATTATTAACTAAAAACAATGAACGATTTGTTAAAATCGAAGATCGTTATTATGTTCTATCTCAAGCAATTAATGGCAATAAGTTCAATTATACAAGCAAAGACCAAATTAAGTCCATGGTCACTTCTTTAGCCAATTTTCATAAAGCATCGATTGGATTTAAGGCTAACAATAACCATAGTTACAGGACTCATCTAGGAAGATGGCTATCAAAAAGAACTGCTAAGGCTAATAGACTTAAAAAGTATTATGAAAATATAAATCAAAATAATCCTACTGAATTTGATCTAATTATATTAGATACATTCAAGCACTTTTATAAAAGAACCATCAGCTCTATAACTGAGATTAATTGCGATAGATATAATAAGTGGACTGAATATGTTGAAAAGAATGGTAGTCTTTGTCATCAAGATTTTGCAGCTGGTAATTTAATTAAAACATCAAAAAATGAAATATTTATAATCGATCTTGACTCCGTCACTATCGATATTCCTGTTAGAGATATTAGAAAGCTATTAAATAAAATAATGAAAAAAAATGGTCAATGGGATATCAATTTAACACATGAAATATTATGTTGGTATAACAATGTAAATGCTCTAGAACATTGGCAATGGGATATTTTAAAATCTACACTACTCTATCCTCATTTGTATATAGGTATAATGAGCAAATATTATGAAAAAAGAGAAACAACATGGCCAGAATCAAAATATATTAGTAAGCTTAAAAACATAATAAATATTGAATATTCTCTAGAGGAAATAATAAACAATTTTCCTTATCCTAAAGGGGGTTAATTCATGCAAACAAAAACAGATTTAATACAACTCGCTAAAATTGTATTATCACAATATAATATAACATCAGATAATATAACAATAATGCAAAACGAAGGCATAAAAACGCTTTGGAAAGTAGTTACAGATGATAGTAAATATTGCCTAAAAAGATTGAAACAACCTCATGAAAAATGCATTTTCACCGTAAATGCACAAATCCATATTTATAATCAAGGGGGTAAAGTCCCTAAAATTTATAAAAACGAAAATAATGAACCAATAACTTACCTAACTGGCGAATCCTTTGTATTATATTCTTTTATCACTAATAAAACACTTAATTTTAAAAATAATCATCATTTAAGTCTTGCATTAAAGGGACTAGCACATTTTCATAAACATTCTTTAGGATATATACCACCAAAAGAATGCAAAATTTCATCCAAAGTTGGACGGATGCCATCTCAATATGTATCAATGCGTAATAGAATGGCAAAATGGAAGTCTATTGCTCTTGCAAACAAAACTTCTACAAACAATACTTATGTAAAGCACGTAGACTCTATCATATGTTTAGCGGATGAAGTTCTCAAACTATTAAATCATTCAAAATATGAACTCCTAACTGATTTTGAAAATCATTGTTTCCCTCTTTGCCATCAAGACTATGGATCTGGTAATGTTTTATGCCATGACAATGATTTTTATGTTATTGATTTAGATGGTGTTACCTACGATTTGCCAACAAGGGATCTGAGAAAAATACTGGGTAAACGAATGTCCAAAAATAGCTCACTTGATAATAACTTTATAAACACTATGCTTGATTGTTATACAAATGTATACCCTTTGTCAGTTGATGAAATTGAGCTATTATTAATAGATATGATGTTTCCTCACTGGTTCTTTGCTGACGTTAAGAATATATTTAAGAAAAACAAAAATGTAGAACCTTCTAAAATAAATAACACAGCTCGTTTCGAGCACAAAAAATTTAATATCTTGCAAGATATGCTTAAAGGAGGTATCCTATGAAACTAGCTTTTATTTGCACAGAAAAATTACCTGTCCCACCTGTAGCTGGTGGAGCTATACAAATCTATATCCAAGGAATATTACCTATTCTTTCAAGTAAATATAATATAACAATTTACTCTTTAGAACATAAATCGTTGCCATCTGACGAAATAATGAACTCTGTTAGATATGTACGTGTGAAAGGCAGGACTAAAGATGAATACATTAACAATATAAAGAAGCACATCAGTACATGTAAATATGATGTTATACATGTGTTCAATAGGCCTCTGTGGGTACTACGTCTTTTAAAATATGCCCCCGAGTCAAAATTTACACTTAGCTTGCACAATTCCATGTTCTTGCCTAAAAAAGTAGACTCTCTTCGCGCAAAAGAAATAATAGAAAAGGTAGAGTTCATCTCTACCGTAAGTAAATTTATCGCTGATGAAGTTGTAAGTTTATATCCTCAAGCTAAGGAAAAAATACACCCAGTCTACTCAGGAGTAATACTTGATCAGTATAAAACTATATGGGATAGTGAAAATCAACATAGAGTAGATATAAGAAAAAAGCTAGATATAGAAGATAAAAAAGTAATATTATATGTTGGAAGGCTTTGTAAAAAGAAAGGTACACATATAATAATGAAATCTCTAAAAAGTATTATGAAACAAAGAAAAGATGTTGCAGCTGTATTTGTAGGTAGTAAATGGTACGGGAGCAATCAAACTGATGATTTCATAAAGAAGATACAACACATATCAACTACATTAGATGGCCCTGTTATCTTTACTGGATTTTTACCGCCAGCAATTATTCCACATTATTATAGTATAGGAGATGTATTTGTATGCGCCTCTCAGTGGGATGAACCTCTTGCTAGAATACATTATGAAGCTATGGCATCTGGCCTGCCTATAATTACCACAAATAGAGGTGGTAACAAAGAAGTAATTAACGATAACAATGGTATATACATTGATGAATATGATAACCCAGATGTATTCTCTGAAAAAATCAATTATCTACTTGATAATCCATCAATAAGAAAAAGTATGGGAATGGAAGGTCGTAAACTTGCCGAAGATGAATATAACCTTAATAGAACTGCTAAAAAGCTTGATGAATTATTTGAATCAGTATATGAAACATCTCTATTTTTATAAGCAAATATTTTATAAATTTGCTTGTAGGTATTGCATTAATCACAAAAATATATATAATAGGATATGTAATCACGAATAATTATATATTTTCGTGTTAACTACTTTAATTAAAGGGGTGTGTATATTGTTAAATATTCCTAATATAATGGATCAAGTAAAGAAGAGAAATCCTGGTGAAAGTGAGTTTCATCAAGCAGTTGAAGAAGTACTAGAAAGTCTAGCTCCAGTATTTGAAAAACATCCAGAATACTTAAAAGCAGGTATTTTAGATAGAATTATTGAGCCAGAAAGACAAATAATGTTTAGAGTTCCTTGGTTAGATGATGAAGGCAATGTAAGAATTAACAGAGGTTTTAGAGTTCAATTCAACAGCGCTATTGGACCATATAAAGGTGGTTTAAGATTTCATCCATCAGTTTACTTAGGTATAATAAAATTCTTAGGATTTGAGCAAGTATTTAAAAACTCTTTAACAGGACTTCCTATTGGTGGTGGAAAAGGAGGATCTGATTTTGATCCTAAAGGAAAATCTGACGATGAAATAATGAAATTCTGCCAAAGCTTCATGACTGAGCTTTATAGACATATCGGAGCAGATTTAGATATTCCTGCTGGAGATATAGGAGTTGGAGCTAGAGAAATCGGGTTCCTATTTGGACAATACAAGAGAATCAAAAATGCATACGAGGCTGGTGTATTAACTGGAAAAGGCTTAACTTATGGTGGATCATTAGCTAGAAAAGAAGCTACTGGATTTGGTTTAGTATATTTCGTGAGAGAAATATTAGCAGCAAACAATGATTCTTATGAAAATAAGGAAATCGTTATCTCTGGAGCTGGTAACGTTGCTATATACGCTTGCCAAAAAGCTCAAGAATATGGTGCTAAAGTTATAGCAATGTCCGACTCTAAAGGATATATTTATGATAAAGATGGTATAAAACTTGATACTGTTAAACAAATTAAAGAAGTTGAACGTAAGAGAATAAGCGAATACGTAAAGCATCATCCAAATGCAGAATATCATGAAGGACAAAGAAACATATGGACATTAAAATGCGATATAGCTCTTCCATGCGCTACACAAAATGATATAGATATTGAATCTGCAAAAATATTAATTAATAATGGTGTAAAAGTTGTTGGTGAAGGTGCTAACATGCCATGCACAAACGAAGCTGTTAAAACATTCTTAGAAAACAATGTTCTAGTTGCTCCTGCAAAAGCAGCAAACGCTGGTGGAGTTGCAACATCTGCATTAGAAATGTCTCAAAACAGTATAAGATTATCTTGGAGCTTCGAAGAAGTTAATAATAAACTTAACGACATAATGGTTAATATATTTAAAGCTGCTGACAGCGCATCTAAAGAATATGGAATGCCTGGAAACTATGTAGCTGGAGCTAACATAGCTGGATTCTTAAAAGTAGCAGAAGCTATGATGGCACAAGGGTTAGTTTAGACATTAATTATAACTATATAGTCAAAAAGAAGTATAGTCAATGTACATGACTATACTTCTTTTTTATTACTTCCCCATCTACTTAACAGTGTATACTTTATAGTAACTCATTTATTATTAATTAATGATTATACTTACAGAGAATACCTTTTTTTGCACTTCTTATAAAAATACATTGTCATTATAATACATAAATACTCTGATAATGGCATTGTCATCCAGACACCATTCAGCCCTAATATTTTAGGTAATAAAAGAACAAGAATCATTTTAAATATTAACGATCTGCTAAAAGATATTATCGCAGAGTATTTACCATTATTTATTGATGTAAAAAATGCTGACCCTAGTATATTAAATCCATTTACAAAAAAAGCAAAACTACATATTGTAAAAGCCCTACCTGTCATCATAATTAAATCCAAATTAGTTCTTTCAAATAGATGTATTAAATGATATTTGAAAATATTGCAAATTGTAAAAGATACTAAACTTATACTCCCAATAGTTATTATTGAAATTTTAAGTAATTTTTTTATATTTCCTATCTTTTCCGCCCCAAAATTATAGCTTAACAATGGTTGTATTCCCATAGACAATCCAATAAATATTGATGATAGAAAGAAATTCGCATAAAGAACGATAGATATACTAGATACTCCTATTTTCCCTACTAATTTTAATAGCACTGTATTAAATATAAACGTTGTAATTCCTGTAGACAAACTAGATACCATTTCTGAAGAACCATTTGCTAATGAACTCTTTATAAATTTAGTATCTATCTTAACAAATCTAAATTTTAAACTTGAGTAATTCAAGCAAAAATAAAGCACCCCTATTATACCATTTATGAACGCTCCAAAAATAGTTCCCAATGCAGCTCCTGTCATTCCCATATCAAAAATATACATAAATACATAATTAAAACCTACGTTAGCAACACCTCCAATGATGGTTGCAAACATAGATAGATTAAATTTTCCTTCTAGCCGTAAAAAAACTTCTGTAAAGAACTTAATTACAAATCCTATTGATCCGAGTAAAATAACTGTTAAGTAATCTGTAGCTAACGGCAACAATTCTCCTTTTGCACCTAGAAGCTCAGCTATATCTTCAGCAAAAAATAAACCAATAATTAGATATATAAAAACTAATCCAGCTAAAATATATATCATGTTACTAAAATTTTCATTTGCTTCTTTTATCTTTTTTGCTCCAATATTTATTCCTATAATAGCTGAAGCCCCAATAACTACCATAAATACACTTCCAAAAATAAAGTTCGATGCTGGTAAAGTTATATTTAAACTGGCAAGTGCGCTACTCCCTAATCTATTGGAAATAAATATCCCATCTGTCATAGAATATACCGATATAAAAAGCATTGAAAAAATTGTTGGTAGAACAAACTTAAAGTAACTTTTCACATTTATGTTTTCAAAGTGTTTCTTCATTGTTACACCCTCTCATTATTATATTGACAAATTCCATTATAAACCCTATAGTAGTTATAGAGTCAATATATTTTAAAAAATAAGTGAGAGGTATCAGATGAAACGACTATATAAAATTGGAGAGGTCTCAAATATAAAAAATATAGACATACAAACATTAAGATACTATGATAAAATAGGTCTATTTTCACCAGCAATCATAGATTCAGATACTGGATATAGATACTACACTATAGAGCAATTTGTTGAGATTGATAAAATCAAATTCTATAAAAAAATCGGTTTATCTTTAAATGAAATGATTGAATACAAAAAAGTATCTTCACTAGATAAATCTTTAGATATATTACAAAAACAAAAAGAATACTTTGATTTTGAAATAAAAAAGTTACAAGTTATATCTAATAATATTGATAATATTATTGAAGACATAAAAAGAGCTAAAGATGCTTATGAAAAAATAGGAAGTAAAATAGAAATTAGATACTGTGACCCACTAATAGGAATAATAGGTGATTGTGAAGATGTGAAAGATTGGTATCAGTTTGAAAATAAATTACTTGAACTGACTAAGAAATATCCAAATTATTCCGAAATAGGTCACAATCATGGTCTAACTTTCATACATGATGGTAACTTCTTATTAACTTCATATGGTGATAATATAAAAAAAATAATTTTGCCTGTAGATAAAACACTTATAGACAATCCTAATGTCCAAGAATATAAACTTGGAAATTGTATTTGTGTATATTTTATGGGAAATATTACCGATTTTAATCAAATCTTAGTTCCTTCTTTAAAACAGTATGTTGAATCTAACAATATACAAATACGTGGTGATATTGTAACAACAACCATTGCGGGTTCATTTATTGTTCACAATAGCTCAGAACACATTACAGAAATAAAAATACCTGTACTCTAGAGTTTATTTTACTATTTTTTAATAGGTATTTGAATCTCTGTAAGCCACAAATCTTTATCGTCCTTATTCCAAATACCATCTATATAAGATTCTCTTGGATTTCCAATTACATTGTATCCATTATCATCAATCCATTTATATGCAAACCAATGAGCTTCTCTTAAAGTTTCGTATGGCCCACGATGAAGTAAACATAAGGCTTCATCTACTTTTTCTATCACTTTGTACTTAACTAAATCTGAATCCTCACAAAGCTCAACTACGGCCTCACATGTTTCAACATCTATATTCTTTTCTTTATATTCTCCATCATGATATATATTAAAGCAATATTCAGGCTCTGCGCATACAGCTCCTTTTCTACGCATTTCTAATCCCATCTTTGGTATTATTTCAAAATATTCATCATAACTGCTAGCGATAAAACGCATTGATGCTACATTTACTCTAGGTAAACTTCTTACGACTGGATTGTACTTTATATGCTCATCATTACTTAATATTTTCATGTAATTTTTTATTTGTAGTATCTTCTTTTTATTATCGTTGATTACTTCGTTTAGTTCTTTTTCTTTAAGCTTTAAAAACACTTCCACACTTATAGGTTGGTCAACAATATGCATAATATCTGTTAACGATAATCCCATTTGCTTTAATGTTATTATTTTGTGTAATTTTGGAAGTTGATTACTTGTATAATACCTATATCCAGTCTCATCGTCAATGTATGCTGGCTTTAATAGCCCAATTTTTTCGTAGTATCTAAGTGTTTTTGTAGTTATTCTATTCATTTTTGAAAATAAACCTATTCTATACAATTGCTTTCACCTCTATTCAAAATCGTATCTGAAAAACTTTACAGATACAATCAAACTAATTACACTTACGATAATCAATATAATAATAATTTTATCATATTCTTTCAATGTGTTTCCTAAAGAAATTGTTTTTAACATTTTTATTCCTTGTGTGAGTGGCATAATTTCAGAAAATCGCTGTAACCCTCGTGGCATAATTTCATAAGGTACTGTCGCTCCAGAGAGTAAAAACATTGGAAAATATGCCAGTGTACATAACAAATTTGCGGTTTTTATAGAGTTAGACACACTGGCAATTAAAATACCTATGCTGTAAATCACTATTAGTAAAAATAAATATACTATTATAAACTGAATTATTGATCCTTTCATAGTATAGTCAAATGCAAATCTAGCAATGATATAAACTATAGATGATGATACTACTGCAAAAATAAAATTGTTTAAAAATTGAGCTAATAATAGTAATAATGGAGATGTGGGAGTAACTTGAAACCGTTTTAAAACTTTCTTTTCTCTGTAGTTTGTTACTGTCAATGGAATCCCCATAAGCCCTGTAGCACATATACCAATGGTTACTACTGCACTAAATGATTGTCCTATCTTTATACTGTTACCACTATACAAAACTCCTAGTAACATCATCAACCCTGCAGGCAATAAAACACCAAATAGCATACCTGAGAATTCTCTCATCGATAATATCAGTTCGGTCTTTGTTAAAACTCTTAATCTATTCATAATATCCCTCCTCATTTGTGTAAAACAGATACGCTTCTTCAAGGTTTTCCTTGCCTGATAACTTTAATATTTTAGTAGGCGAACCTTTGATGATTTCTATCCCATTATCTATAATCATTACTCTATCACACAAATATTCAACTTCGTCCATGTAATGTGATGTTAAAAAAATTGTAATACCTCTGTTCTTAAGCTCTTTCAAAGCTCCCCACATTTCCCTTCTAGCTTTTGTATCTAAACCTGTTGTAAGCTCATCTAAAAAAACAATCTTTGGATTATTTATCAATGCTAATATTACTGATAGTTTTTGCTTTTCTCCTCCTGACAACGTAGATACCATTTGTTCCTTTTTATCGACCATCCCAAACTGTTTCAATAGTGCTTTCCAATCACTAGTAGTTTTGTATAACGTTGAAAGCATCATACAAATCTCTTTTACCTTTATTCTATCAGGATAATAACTGGCTTGAAACTGCACTCCTATTTCTTCAAATAGCTTTTTTTTATCTTTCTTTGGATTCATACCTAGAATTTCAACATTTCCACTATCAAATGTTTTTGTACCTAGTGTACATTCTATAGTCGTTGATTTCCCAGCTCCATTTGGTCCTAGTAAACCAAATACCTCTCCTTTATCAAGTTCAATAGTCAGATTGTTTAAAACAGTAACATCTCCATATTTTTTTGTTAAGTTATTGATTATTAGTGCTTTATTACTCTCCCTCATACTTTTCACTCCTTTAGGTAAGCTATAATTTATAGCTTACACTTTGCTCTAAGGACAATGTCAAGTAGTTTTATGCATAAAAAAACAGAGACGTAACATCTCCGTTATTTGTCATCAATTTATGATTTTAATTTGTTCAAAAACTCATCAAATTTCTTCTCTGTCATATTATTACCTGCTTTATAATACTTTTTACCCTTAAGTTCATCAGGTAAATATTGTTGCTTAACATAGTTAGTTGGATAACTATGAGGATATAAATACTCTGTACCTCTCCCTAGTTTGCTAGCACCCTTATAGTGTGCATCTTTTAAATGGCTTGGTATGTCACCTATCGTCTCTAAGCTGATATCTGCTAACGCTTTATCTATAGCACTTATGGCAGAATTTGATTTTGGTGAACTTGCAAGTAAAATCACTGCTTGTGCTAATTGTATCCTAGCTTCTGGAAAACCAACTTTTAAAGCTGCATCTACACAGTTATTAACTATTGTTATAGCATTTGGATAAGCCAGGCCTATATCTTCACTAGCTATTACTAGTAATCTCCTACATACTGATTTTAAATCTCCTGCTTTTACTAGTCTAGCTAAATAGTGTAATGATGCATCTACATCACTACCTCTTATAGATTTTTGAAAAGCACTTAATGTATCGTAATGACTATCACCAAACTTATCAAAGCTAAATCCTGTTGTTTGTGTACATTCTTTTGCTATATCTAAATCAATCTTAAAATTTTTTTCTTTGAGGTTTGAATATATAGCTATCTCTAAGTCATTTAGTGCCCTTCTCATATCTCCATTTGATATATTTGCTATATACTCTATTGCTTCATCGTCGTATCTTATTTCTCTATCTAATCCATTTGATACAACATTCACAGCCCTTATCAATCCTTTATACACATCATTTTTACCAATTTTCTTAAACTCAAATATGGTTGATCTACTTAGTATAGCATGAAATATAGTGAAAAAAGGATTTTCTGTTGTACTTGATATCAGTGTTATCTCTCCACTTTCAATGTATTTGAGCAGAGATTGTTGTTGCTTTTTATTAAAATTCTGAATCTCATCTAAGTAAAGTAGCACCCCATTATTTGTCATAAGCGTACCTAAGTCACCTATAATATTTTTTATATCTTTTAGTGAAGCATCTGTTGCGTTAAGCTTATAGAGCTTTTTATCTGTAGCTTTTGCAATAATGTTTGCAACAGTAGTTTTCCCCGTCCCTGGTGGACCATAAAATATCATATTTGAAATATGATTTGAATTAATAATCTTATTTAATAACTTGCCCTTACCTAATATATGCTGTTGACCCACTACATCTTCTAAAGTAGTTGGTCTAACTACATCCGCCAATGGTTTCATACACATCATCCTATTATTTATAATATCAATTTTTTCATAATATTTATTACCTTATCTATATCTTCTTTACTCACATAATAATGAGTTACAAATCTATACTCTCCGTTGTCTATACCGTTTACTTTTATATCATTTTTATGTAAGCCTTCTACCAAGTCTTTCTCACTTATAAGTGAATCAGGAATCTTAAAGAATACCATATTTATGTCTGTTCTATCCTTCTGTACCTTTATACCATCTATTTTAGACAGCTCACTTACTAAATATTTTGCATTATCATGACTTCCTTTAAGTGTTGGTAGTATTTCATTAAGCCCTACTATTCCTGCAGCAGCCAAAACCCCAACTTGTCTTAGGCCACCGCCCATTAATTTTCTATTTTTTCTGGCTTTATCTATAAACTTTTTATTACCCACTAACATAGATCCTATAGGCGCACATAATCCTTTGGATAAACAAAACATCACACTATCTGAATATTTTGCGATTTCACTAGCATCTACCTCTAAAGCAACGGCTGCATTGAATATCCTAGCCCCATCCAAATGAACAGGAATATTTCTTTCTCTAGCTATATTATATATATCTCTCATATTTTCTAGAGGTACTACTGCACCTGTTGAGTGAGCATTTTCTAAACATATCAAACCTGTGTCAGGAAAATGAATATCTTCCTCTCTTATTGCCTTTTTCACTTTAGCAGGATCCATCATACCATTTTCACCTTGCATAATCCTAAGCTGTACATTCGCTATTACAGCTGATGCCCCTACTTCATGAGCAAATATATGGCTTTCTTCATGTAGTATTACTTCATCGCCTCTTTTAGTATGTGTAAAAACAGCCAATTGATTACCAAATGTTCCACTAGGCACAAATAAAGCTGACTCTTTACCTAACATTTTAGCTGATAATTCTTCTAGTTGCTTAACCGTAGGGTCATCTTCATATACATCATCTCCTACTATAGCATTCATCATTGCCTTTCTCATATTTTTTGTTGGTTGGGTTACCGTATCACTTCTCAAATCTACAATTTTCATAAAATTCCCCCTACAATCTTGTCTGCATAATTAACATTTATTCTATATTATATTTTATCATGATTTTATAGCTGAATAAATATAATAATTGTTTTAAACCTTAAAATAGACCTTGACTCAAAATACAAAACTTCATATTTATATAAAATAAAGGCTACTTACACAAATACATATAGATATTTTATGTTAAGCAACCTTTATTTCAATATTTTAATTTTTTACTATTATAAGATTTCTTAGTTGTGACTAATCCAATATCTATCTTTTGCATTTCCAAAACTTGCTTTACATTTACATAAACTAAAACTAAAATTTACTCAACTCTGCTAAAAATGCTTTAGTTTTTACTCCCACTCACTGTCTTTCTAAATATTGAGATAATATAGTGCGATTTGAACTAAATATGATCACTTATGTTTCTTTCAGATGTAAAAATAGATTCTGTAATACATGCAAATCACCTTATGTTAATGTACGAGCGATTCATTGTTGTTCAACTTGAAGAAGAATATATTTTTAATGTTATTGATAAATCAAAAAAATTCAGCCTCTTTACCTTTACCAATCTTGTGATAGCACTATGTCATTTATACTAAACCTCTAGGTGTAAAATATCAATATAGCAAATAAGTTCAACTGCTTCTATAGGTTTGTTTTGTTATGCTATTTGGGTATAACGATTTTTTTGTTTTCATCAATAAAGTTGAACTTTTCTATTAAATAAAAAAAGAGCATTGCACTAACAAATTAACTTTAGCTAGTGCAACAGCTCTGCTTTATCTAACATATATCCCAATTGCTCTGTCGAATGAAACAGATAATTCTGGCGTTTCACATATACAATTACAATTAGATTTATGACTAAACAAAGTTTCTAAATTAACTTTTTTAGTTAGTTTTTTCATCTTGCTACCTCCTTTTTTTTGGTTATTGTATATAATTCTATTTTATTTTATATATTCCTTCTAATTATGAAATAATTTGTTATTTTTTTTGTTTTATACTACTCTGTACTCTCTTCTTTTTCTCCTAGTTACCTTTTTTTGGCACTATGTAATATAGTCAAAAGATTTTATTTTTCTCAAGTTTTAGTTATTCCTAAACCTAAAGTGTTACATTTCATCAGGTTGACTATAAAAGTTGCCTTAAACCGATGGATTTAACTCCATTAAAAACTTTAATACAAGATATTTAATCCTAGATAAGCTGCAAAATACTATCTAGTATTTTCTCTAATATTAAATTATTATGTTATAAAATCATAAAAAAGGGGCTTAACCCCTTTTTAATTTCTTTAATTAATATCTTTGTGTATACATTCTGTCACGTGAATCATGTAATCCGCCCATCAAGCAAATGCAGTTACACATCATTTTAGGACTGCTTATTGCTTCAAAGTTAGCTTTCTTAGCAAGTTTTTTCATATCGTTCCTCCTTTTCGTTTTTGTTTTGTAGTATATGTATAATATTCTATTTTATTATAAAAATTCCTTTATTTTATATTATTTTAAAAATTTTAGTCATGATTATAAAGGTTTTCTGAAATCTCAAACTTATATTTACTATTATACTTTATATATCTAATTCAAATTCCAATGTTTGGTAAAATTATTATTTGTATTGACTTTATAAACTATCAGCAGTACTATAAAATTAATTCCAAAACCACATAATTAAAATTCTAGACATTATAAGAGAGGTGTTAAAAATGAAAAACAGTTTTAAGATTTTCTTATCATTACTTCTTTGTTTCGTAGTTTTTGGTACAAGCTCAATAACACATGCAAGTGATACATCATCTACAGCACCTAAAGTAATAACGGACAATGAGTACGCACAATTACAATCATCTTATAACAAACTTATTGATCATGCTAATGCAAACGATATTCCTCTTGGTTTAACTTTTGATATATTTACCAAAGAATATTTGGCTACTGGGTATGATAGTGTAAATGAATACACTAATGTATATTATAATATGTTAAAGGAAGTACCTAAAAATACAGAAGTTCATACCGATTCTGTTATTTTAACTTCTAAAGGTAACCCTTTTTCATGGCATTATAATACAGGAACATCATTGCCTAGAAAAGCTAACTATAGTAAATATAATTTACTAAATGTTTGTCAGCCGGGCGATGTTATATATGAAGCAAATGGAGGTTTTGGAATAACTGGACATATTGCAATAGTAGAAGGAAAGTTTTATGACGCAACCCAAAATCAGTACTATATCAGAGTAATAGAAGCAAATCAACACGGAGTATGTAGAGGTGTACTAGATGATGATAGAGTTGATACTCAAAGAGACTACATCTATAGAGTTACTTCTGCAACAGCTGAAAATAAAAACAATGCAGTTGAATTTTGTAAAAGTCAATTTGGTAAACCATACATTCTAGACTTTGCTAAACATACTAGCGCGGATACAAAGAGTTGGTATTGTTCTGAATTAGTGTGGGCTGCTTACATGAGAGAAGGTATTAATATTGAAACACAATATTGGTTAAATGAACCAGGAGTATCTCCAAGGGATATATCTAGAAGTGATAAAGTAACACTAATAAATATAAATAAATGATGAGAATAAAGGGGCTATCTACATTCTAATGTGATATGCCCCCGTTATCTTTATTGATTATATATTTTAACTTTTATATTAATACTTTATCTACATATTCAGATGTAGAGCTTCTTAATATTCCTGTATAAGTTAGCTTAAATGAGATCACATCACCTACTTTATAGTCCTTACACTTTGTTACATCTAGCAGTAAATGATCACCACTTCCACCTATTATACTTATATCTTTATCTAAAGGAATGATATCCTCTAAGCTTATATCCTGTCTTCCTATTGCACATATAGCTCTTTTTATTATGCCTTTATCCTCAAACTCTGGTTTATTTCCAAACGCATCCATCCCTATTTCTCCAATAGGTACTGATGGTTTTTCTTGTAGCTCTATTAATTCAGCCTTCATTATAAAGCAATCATCATACATATTTTCTATTTGATTACCAAAGGCTGTTTCTCTACCAAGTGCTAAAGCTTCTCCTAGTCTTAGCATATTTATATCACTTGGCATATTTCCTTCTTGCAGTAAATAAATATTACTCGAATTACCACCAGATATAATTTCTAAATCATAGCCTATCATATCTTCAATTTTCTTCTTATAATATGATAGCTTTGACAAATTATCGTACTTTGGTATTACTCCACCATAGCACGTAAGATTAGTGCCTATACCTATTAATTTGACTCCATCTAGTTTCTTAATATTATTAACGAATTCATCAACTTTTTCTTCGTTAAACAAACCTTCTCTTAAATCTCCTAAATCAAGCATTAGTATTACTCCGTGAATTTTCCCAAGTTCTAAAGCAGCTTTGGACAATAGTTTTACTGTTTCTATCTCTGAATTTAAAGATATATCTGCATATTTAACTATTTCATTTACTCTACTTTGCATAGGAAGCCTTAAAAGAATCTTTTTTAAATCAATATGTTGCAATTGCTTTAAATTGTTAATCCTTGAATCTGCTAAATACTTTATGCCACAACTTACAATCGCTTCTACTACTTCTTTATTGGCACAAAAAACCTTTGTAACTGCAGCTATATCTACATTATTTTTATTACACATATCAATGAGTACTTTTGTATTGTGTTTTATTTTGTTTAAGTCCATTTCTATACATGGATAACTCATTTAGAAACCTCCTTATGGTAAAGTGTCGCCTATATTTTATGGCGACACTTCAAATTTATGATTCGTTAAAATTGAGACTTTTTTTCAGAAGCTTTACACTTGACTCTGGGTACTTTTTAGAAAGTACACCCATAGACGCCATTATATAATATTCATCTTTGTATATCTTAGCCTCTTTCTTAGGAAATAGCTCATTACCCTTTGAGTCTTTTATTATCATAGCCATAATCTCTTTACTTTTTTCTAACCTAGTCAATGCTCCGCCAGTTCCAATTATATATTTAACCTTTGTTAAATCTTTACCTTCCGCTAGCGTACATTTTCCTGAA
Organism: Clostridiaceae bacterium M8S5; assembly: GCA_029227815.1. Lineage (GTDB taxonomy): Bacteria > Bacillota > Clostridia > Tissierellales > MCWD3 > Abyssisolibacter. Next base: position 2,451,295 of record CP118523.1, read on the forward strand.
GGCCCAAACAAATCTCTAAGCTTTCCTGCATGTCTTTGCACAGCAGTAATTACAGCTTCTTTTGTAAGTTCCTCAACAAATCTTTTTTCTATATCAGTTTTAGGAATAGGCCTGTGATTTTCTATAATACCACTCAATTCTTCCTGTGATATCTGCATCCTCTTTGCTAGTTCATCTGTACCTATCAAATCCACAATATTTCTCATATTTACATAAACACCTAAATCTCCTTCAACTGTTCTTTTTGAAACAGGCTCGGGACTTATAAGTATTCTGCTTATTTCCTCACTGCCCTCTGTCACAGAGTGTACATCAGTCGTAGCACCTCCAACATCTATAGTTAACAAATCACCTATATCCTCTTTGAGAACTTTGGATGCTAATAGCACTGCTCCTGGTGTTGGTATGATAGGTCCATCTACCATATCTCTAACCTTACTCATCCCAGGCGCATTTGTTATATGCTCTTCAAATACGTCTTGTATGACTTTTCTTGTAGGTTCTATATTTAGTTGATCTATTTTAGGATAAACATTTTCAACTACGTATAGTTTGTTCCTAGAATCCGCAAATATCTCTTCTATTTCTTCTTTGTTTTCAATGTTACCTGCATAAATTAACGGTATATCTAAGTCTAACTCTCTTATTAGCTCTGCATTGTAAATAGCCGTATCTCTCTCACCATAGTCTACTCCACCTGCAAGCAATATAATATTGGGCTCCATCTCTTTAATCTTTTTAATGTCTGTTCTTCTTAGTCTTCCAGCTGTTATTAGATGTATATTTGCTCCAGCCCCTAAAGCAGCTTCTTTAGCTGCTCTAACTGTCATATCATATACTAATCCATGAACTGTCATTTTAAGTCCACCAGCCGCACTACTAGTTGCAAACATCTCACTATACTCTAAATCACTGGTTCCAAGATTTTCTTTGAGATTGTCTATAGCACCCTTTAACCCTATATTTACATCTCCTTGCATAACTGTAGTAGGTGATTGTCCTTGACCTAAAAACTGAATTTCACTACCTTCTTTTACTCCATTAAAAGCATTAACTACCGTAGTGGTACTACCGATTTCAGCGATCAAAACATCTATTTTCATTATTCCGCCTTCATTTCTCTTCTTTTTTTAACTAAGAATGTCGCAACATCTACACCTTTTGATCCTCTACCAAAACCAGCATCTATACCTTGCTTAACAGCCATTTCTGGAGTAACTTGTGTTCCACCGGCAGCTATCATGATTTTCTCTCTGATACCTTTTTCTATGCAAAGCTCATTGATTCTTTTCATATTTTTGTAATGGATATCATCGTGACTAATTATAGTTGAAGCTAATATGGCATCTGCATTTAGCTCTATAGCAGCATCCACTAATTTCTCAACAGGCACTGACGTTCCAAGGTAGTGACACTCTATTCCATATTTCTCTATTCCACCATGTTTAATATCTATTATCTCTCTTAAACCAACTGAATGCTCATCTTCACCAACTGTTCCTGCAACTATCTTCATTGGTTTATCTTTTACATCTGCTCTGATCTCATCATCAGTCATAACTATTGGCTTAGGAGGTATTACTAAATCATTGATATCTATTGTAAAAGGAACTTTTCCTTTCATCTCTATTCTCGTACCTTCTGATGTTTGCATTATTTCCTTATGGATAACCTCTACTTCTTCAAGGTTCATTTTCTTACCAAACTCAAGTGCTGCAAATTCAGCAGTTCTTTCATCTGTAGGTAACATCATAGTTATCAATATAGTACCATCGCCTTGCCATTCCATTTCTGGCTTAAGAAGTGAACTCTCTCTTAGATGCTTATTTTCCTGCATTCTCTTATATACATTGTCACTCTCATCAAGTTCATCAATGTATATTATCTTATCTCTATCTTCAAATGAACACCCATCTATCAATGATGCTGGATTGCTTGTAGCGTTTTCATCATATTGAGCAACATTGTTGTATCCATATAGAGCAGTTACTGGAGCCATGTAATCTTCATCTCTATCATAAACTGTACCTACTCCAACTCCACCGTTTATTTTTCTAGCTATTCCATCTCCATTTCTTTCTGGATAGTAGCCTGAATCTACAAAAAATCCTTGCTCAACAGCATTAAAATATCCACCTATTTCTAGTATTTCTTCCATGAATAAGACTGCTCTTTCTTTAAGTTCTCTAACTTTATCAGCTAAAAATCCTTCTTCTCTTTTTAACTCTAGCATATCCATTAATCCATCCATACCTACTAGAGCCTGTTTAGCAGTATCTGTTCCTTCTATGTTAAATATATGCCATGGAACATTTCTACCTTCATCAGGTGTGATAGTAGACTGTATCTCTGCTCTTGTAAGTTTAGATATCAATAGATTTAGCGTATGTGTTACTGTCGCCTCTCTAGTCGATGAACCCATATATTTAGTGTTTTGTTGAGCTCTCATCTTGTACTCTCTAAACATCTCACGAAGTGCTACTGCATAAGGTAAATCAAGCTTCATACATGGTGCAGGTGGTGCTGTAGGAGGTACAGTAGATAAGCATATATTTTCCTTTTTCATACCTGCTTTTACTGAGAATATTGAGTTTATAGCATGTTGTACCATAAGCTCAGGCATAACTTTCCATGCTTCTCTAGCTGTAGCATTTGCATTATGTGCTCCATCTATCTGAGCAATGTCAGCCCATGCCATAACTTTCTTAGCATTTGCTGCATCAACAAATGATCTAATCATATTTACATTCCTATAAAGAACGTTATACTGTGGATCTTGATGTGCTCCGTTTACACCTTCTTCTGCAAACATTACAGCAACCTCAGGACCTGCAACACCACTTACATATGAATGATAGTTTATAGGACGACCTACTTCTTCTTCTATCATATCTAGTGCTTTTCTCTGTGCTCTTACTTGCTTTCTTGTAACAGGTATACCACCTATACCTTGTGGTGAGCCTTCTATTAATCCATCAAAGTGACTCTGCCCAGCAGTTCTGATAACCATTATATGATCAGCTCCATGCCATGCAGCCATTCTCATTCTTCTGATATCATCTTCAAATCTACCAGATGCAATCTCTGTAGTTATTACACTAGTTGGTTGTGGGTCTATGTTATCAAAAAAGTGTGCTGCTGGTAATGGCTCGCTTTGCTCTAATCCCTTACTACAATCTGAATATTTAAATTTCCCTATTTGTGCTTTTCCTAGTGGCTCTCTCCAATGCCAACCTCTTCTCTTTGGAGCGTATTTATCTAAATCTTTTAATATATTCTCTATATTAAGCTTTTCATTTGGTTTTAATTTCATTATTTCGCACCTCCGTCAAAAGCTTTCTCTACTGTCTCCCAAAGTTCATCTTTCATTAATCTAAGCCCTGCGTCTCTGACACTTAAATTATTTAATTTAGCCGCCTTATATATTACATGACCTGCACCTTTACCCATTAATCCTTTATCTATAACTTTGTTAACTAATTCTTTAGCTTCTATACTAGAAAAACCCATTCTAAGTAATATTGATCTTTCTATTGATGGAGAAGTACTCTTTTCAGCTAATTCTATTATAGGATCAATTATTTGCTCTGCTAATTTCCAAAATCGTTCTTCTAATTGAGCCTCTGTTAAATCTTTTAGATGTGCTCTTCTCGTTTGAAAATCGTCTGCTCTACTCATTAAGTCATCCCTCCTAAAAATTTATGTTAATCTCTTTAAGTAAATTTTTCACATATTCTTCATTTCTATTTATTTCTTCTGTTAAAAAGCTAATATCTTCGTTTGATACACTTGTTAATTTATTGTTTTTGACTGCGTTAGTAATCAATGACTTTCTGAGTTTATCCATATCTATGTCCTTTGCTTTGATAAGCTCTGGACTACTTGGCAAGATTATATTCTTTCCTGGTATTTGTTCTTTTGGATCTCCTATGATTACTTCTATTCCGTTTTCTTTTGCAAAGGACAGCTGTGGTTGGATGTGTTTTCCAGCACCAGTATATTCTGTCTCTTGTACTACTATAATCTTATCTTCATCTAGCTCTTGAGCTAATGAAAAGGCTGCTGTCAATGAAGTATTGCCTGCTGGCCCTCTTTCTAATCCTTCTAACTGTGCAAGAGCTTCTGTTATATAGAATACTTCTCCTTGGGTCACAGTTAGATATCTATCCATATATCTAAGTGGTCTTGCAGCTGACCTTGGAACATCTGATCTATCTGGCCATGTTGAAAATGGCATACCAAAACCTGTGTGTCCAGTTGTAAATGATTTCTTATTAAACTGGTTGTCGCTTGCCATATGCAACCCTTTTAAATCTACACTAGCACCAATAATCTGCACATTACTTGCTCCTGCCTTAATCAAACCTCTAGCTGTACCTGTAAGATTTCCACCACCTGCGTTAGTTGCAACTACAACATCAGGATCTCTTCCTTCTTTCTCTCTAAACTGCATAGCAATCTCATATCCTAAAGTTTCTACACCTGCTATACCAAATGGAGTATATAATGATGCATTAAAGTATCCTGTTTCTTCTAATAACAATAAGAAATAATAAAACAACTCTGGCCCTACTGTTAATTGAACAACCTCTGCTCCATAAGCCTCACATTTTCTAGCCTTTTCTATGATCTCTGGCTGACCTTTCCATTTTGAATCATAGCATTCTTGTACTATTATACAATCTAGACCATGCATAGCAGCTTGACTTGCTACTGCCGCTCCATAATTTCCACTTGTTGCAGCTATAACTCCTTTATAGCCCAATTTTTTAGCATGATAAACTGCATTTGCAGCTCTCCTAGCTTTAAAACTACCTGAAGGATTACTTGCTTCATCTTTTACAAATATTCTAGCACCCTTACCCTTAGGTGCAAATTTTCTTGCTACTTCAGTCAGATTTCTTAACTCATATATTGGTGTATTCCCCACACCTGTTCTTCCTTGTATTTCTATCATTTCTTCTAGCGTATATCCTGTTTCTTTCATCATTCTTTCATAATCAAAAGATATACCATCAGCTTCGAATTCTTTGTAATCTATTCCTACAGCTTTTTTCATTATTTCATTTTTTCTAGACATAACGGCTAAATAACTATTATCTTTCATTATTTTCACCTGCCTTTAATATTTCTCTAAGCTGTCTTCCTATATACATAAGCTCAGGTACAAAATTCCCATAATTATGTTTATATACTGGATTTACTTCTAGTAGCTTACCTTTCATTTTTCTACCAATATAAGTTTCAACTTCAACTATATCTCCTATTTGGGCTTCTTCATCAACTAAAAATCCTTTATCCCACAGTTCAAGTGGAACTTCTTTAGTATCCTCTGGCACCTGTGGAGCTCTTTGGTCAGGAGTCAATACGATATTGTGAATTCTCACCCAATCTCCTTTTTTAGCTAACATTTAATCAGCTCCTTTTTATTAATCTCTATCTATTAAATCTCTCATATCTCCCATTATTGCTCTAGGTACTGGTAAATCTAACATAGTCTTTAAACCAGCTTTAGAGTTAATTACGTGAGGTATCATATTTACACACATAGCTATAGTTCCTATTCCACCTGGCACCTCTGGTTTGATACTCATATTGATATCTGGTGTACCTTTAATAGTAATATAATCACCTGTGTCTGTTCCTTCTAATTGAGGTTCTACTTGTTGTGGATGTACCATTTCTACCTTTAAATCTCCATCAACATAACCATAGCCTAACATATTACAACCTGCAACATTACCTGGCTGTACTTCCACATACTTAGTCTTTCTATATACATTCGATACTATTGGAGCCATTGTTTGCTTTATTTCGTCACTTAACTTCCAACCAATAGCATCTGTTATCATACCTATTGATTCAGCAAATCCTACATGTCCTGCAAGTGTTCCATCTTCAGCACCTTTAATAAACTCTTCCTTAGTTATACCAACGCCTTGTTCTTCCATAACAGCATGCCCAAATGGAGATAAACTGTTAACTCTCTCTGCTTTAATATGGTCAACATCTATACATGCTCCTGTTAAAGTAACAACTAATAAATCCATTATTAATCCTGGATTTATACCAGTACCTAATACTGTTACTCCATTAGCTTTTGCTATTTCATTAAGCTTTTTAGCTAGCTCTGGCTCTTGTGCTTGAGGGTATGCCATTTCTTCTGCAGTTGAAACTATATTGATTTTTTTCTCTAATATCAGTTTCAATTTATCAAAAGTCTTAGCTGTAAATGAATCAGTAGCTATAAGAGCAACATCAATGTTCTTATTACTTGTTACTTCTTCTATATCATTACTAATTATAACCTCTGCTCTATTTCCTTTATCTACTCCTAATACTTCATACATGCTCTTTCCAACTCTTGCTTCATTTCTATCACATACACCAACTATTTCTACACCTTTTTTCTTTAATAGCATGTCAGCCATTCCACTTCCCATAGCTCCAAATCCCCAAATTATTACTCTAACATTTTCCATTAAAATACACCTCCAAGTTTTATTATTAATTCTTAAAATGAATATCTCTTTGAGATAACACCTTAAATATAATGACACTAATTATTATTTGCAATATCTGTGCCAAACTTTAGATAAAATTCGTTATATTTCATAAAAATAAGTGAATTAGCAAAACCTTGTATTTTGTAAGCTTTATGGCACGAAAATAGAAAAAACTCCTAAAAAATAACTGCAAATCATTTTGCAGTTATGCGCAAAATATTTTGCAGTTATTTAGATTTTATATCATATTTTTTTATTTTATGTTGCAAGGTTTGTCGTTTTATGTTTAATAGTTTTGCTGTCTTTGATATATTAAAATCAGTTTCGCTAAGTTTTACTGTAATAAGTTCCTCTTCTATTTCAGCCATAACCTCAGGTAATGACTTGTTTTTGTTCATATTCTTTAGTATCCAATCATACTCACTATTAGCTTTCCTATTAAAATAATGTGTATCTTCAAAAAAATGACTAAAATACTCTTTTTTTAGCACGTGTTCATCATCAGCAATCATATTCATTGCCGATTCTATTTTGTTTTGAAGCTCTCTTACATTTCCGGGCCATTCGTATTGCTTAAATATTTCTAAAGTACTATCTGATATCATCCAGACATCTTTATGGAATTTCTTATTATATTTTTTTATAAAGCAATCACATAGAAGTTTCATATCATTTTTTCTATCGCTCAATTTTGGTATCTCTATAGATAAAACTCCTATTCTATAATATAAATCTTTCCTAAGCCTACCTTCTTTTATTGCATCTTTAGGGTTTTCATTCATCGTCGCTATTATTTTTACGTCTATAGGTATGTCTTTTAATCCGCCTACTCTCCTAATATATCCTTCCTGCAGTGCTCTAAGCAGTTTACTTTGTAACAAGATACCCATAGAATTAATCTCATCAAGTAACAATGTGCCACCATTGGCTTGCTCAAACAATCCAGGTCTATCTATAGCTCCTGTAAACCCTCCCTTTGACGTACCAAATAGTATGCCTTCCAAAAGAGTTTCTGGAAGTGCCGCACAATTCTGAGCTATAAAAGGTTTACTTCGCCTATTGCTTTCATTGTGTATGCTTTGTGAAAACAGTTCTTTCCCTGTTCCTGTCTCTCCATATATCAAAACACTTGAAGTAGTTTTAGACGCTTTTTTAGCTAAATTTATAGCTTTTTTTAATGGATCACTACTTCCTACTATATCATCAAAAGTATATAATCTCTTTGTTATACTTTTAGTTATACTTTGACCTTTGAATTTCTTAGTAATTAACTGATCTTGCAAGTCTATAACCTGCTCTGACAATTCCTTTATCTTTGTAACATCCTCTGCTATTTCTACGGCTCCCAATCTATTTTCACCATCAAATAGAGGTATAGTAGTATTTATAGTTGTTATGCTTTTACCTTTATAATTTGAATATGTTTGCTTTCTTTGTTCTATTATTCGTCCTATTTTCATTGCTGTTATAAGAGTGCTCGAATCTTCATCTAAACTAGGAAATATATCCAATATAGGTTTATTCATTACTTCTGATCTCTCTATTCCTTCAAGCTTCGCCATTGCTTCGTTATATAAAATGGTTATACCCTTTTTGTCTATTACATGTATCCCTATATTGATGTGGTGCAAAATTTGTTGCAGTGTGCTAAATATAAGTTTTTCATTCCTCATGCTATCATCCTTTATTTACATTATTTTCGTAGGTAGGAATTATTACTTCAAACTCAGTACCTTTGTTTAGCTTGCTTTTCACTTTTATTTCTCCTTTAAATGCTATAACTATGTGTTTTACTATTGCCAATCCTAAACCAGTTCCTCCAATTTTTCTTGACCTTGCTTTATCGACTCTATAAAATCTCTCAAAAAGCCTAGGAATATGTTCTTTAGATATTCCTATACCTGAATCTTTTATTTTTATATGAACATTCCCATCTATTTCATAACCTATTATTTCTATTTTCCCTCCATTGGGAGTGTACTTAACACTGTTATCAATTAGATTTATGAACATCTCTTTAAACCAGCTCAAATTTCCGTATATAGAAGGTAATCTCCCACTTATTTTTTCAGTAATCAATATCGCCTTCTTATCTGCTCTTTTTTCAAATATATCAATCAAATCAAGTATACATTCTCTTACATCTATATCCTGTTTTGATATCATTTGATGTTTATTCTCTATATCAGACAATATAAGTAAATCTTGAACTAATGCTGTAAGTCTCTTTGCTTCAATATCTATAATACCTAAAAATCTTCTTTTAACACGTTCATCTTTTATATTAGAATCCTTTAGCGTTTCTATAAAACCCTGTATAGAAGTGAGTGGAGTTTTAAGCTCATGTGAAACATTTGCAACAAAATCTTTTCTCATAGTTTCAAGCTTCCTTATCTCTGTTATATCTTGAAAACTTATTACTACTCCAATTTTTCTTGTAGGATTGTTATCTAATACAATATAGTTTGTATATACTAACAATACTCTATATGGATTAACAAGCTCTATCTCTAGTTTTGATGCAGTGTTGCTTTTTAATAATTCTTTTATTTTATTATTTAAGCCTTCATTTTTTAATGTCTCTAGTATATGCTTGTTTCTCACCTCTCTTTCTGTTACCTTGAACATATTTTCTGCTGCTTGGTTTATAAATATTACATTTCCTATATTATTTATAGCTATAATACCATTTATCATACTAGTTAAAATAGCTTTAGTCTTCATACTATTTTCTTCTAATTCTTCTATGTTTTCATATAATTTCTTGCTCATTATATTGAAACTGTTTGCAAGCACTCCAATCTCATCGTTGCTTTTATAGTGAACCTCTTGTCCATATTTGCCATTTGCTATACTTTCTGTAGCAAGAGTCAGTTCTTTTATAGGTTTTGTTATGCTATATACATATCTATATCCCAAGAATATAGCTACTGCAGTTCCGAACCCAAGAGATATGAATATATAAATTATACTATCTGTATAATATTTGCTTACATCTGCTGTAGGCACTGACAATCTTATCACTGAAATCTCTCTATCTGTATTATTGTATGGCAAAGCTACGTAGTACATTTCCTTGTTAAGTGATTGGCTATATCTTTTAGCAATACCAATTTTCCCATTTAATGCTTCTTTGATTTCTTGTCTGTTTGCATGATTTTCAAGCTTTTTAATGTCTATATGCGAATCTCCTATAACATAACCCCTGTCATTTATAAACGTAATCCTAGCATTTATATCCTTAGCATAATTTATTGCCATATCATTAAACGATATCTTTTCTTCCTCTTCAATGATAAAATGCCTTATTAGTTTTGAATTTGTTAGTAGCTTATCTTCAAGATCTTTTATATAGTTTATTCTTAGCAAGCTCATAATTAATGACCCAGTGATTGCAACTGCTATTAACACTACTACCACTAACGCTACAAATAATCTTCTTTGCATGGTTTTCTCCTTAGGCTATTATTTTATTTTGTAGCCAACTCCACGTACCGTCTCTATAATACCATTATTATCTTCAATTTTTTTTCTCAGATGTCTTATATGAACATCTACTGTTCTAGTTTCACCAAAATAATCATATCCCCATACTTCATCTAATAAAAAATTTCTATTTAAAACCTTACCTTTATTAATAGCTAATATCTTTAACAGTTCAAATTCTTTTAAAGTGAGCTCAACTTTTTTACCCTTTTTAAGTACCATATGTTTATCTATATTGATTATCATATCTTCAAATTCTATGACCTCTTCATCTGTCTGCCTATCTCTATATGTTCTACGCATAACAGCTTTTATTCTAGCAACTAACTCCCTTATTGAAAAAGGTTTTGTTAGATAGTCATCCGCGCCCATTTCTAAACCTAGTACTTTATCAAATTCTTCACTTTTAGCCGTAAGCATGATAATTGGTACATCTTTAGTTTTATTGTTTGATTTTAGGATTTTGCAAACTTCTATACCATCTCTTTTAGGTAACATTATATCCAGTAATATTAAATCTGGCATGATTAGATTTGCCTTTTCTACAGCTTCAACCCCATCAACTGCAATAGCAGTATTAAATCCATTGTTTTCTAGGTTGAATTTTATTAACTCTAAAATATGATCTTCATCTTCTACAATTAAAACCTTATGCACTCATAACCCTCCCTTAATTACAGCTTGACTATTGTAGCCATTCTGCCTGTTATACCTTTATCTCTTCTATATGAAAAAAATAAATCTTCATTACAAAAAGTACACAGTTTGCTTACTGTTATATTTCTGTCTTTTATTCCTTTTTCCTTTATAATAATTTCATTTGCTTTAAATAAATCTATGGTCCATTTTTCTTTGCTTATTTGGTTAGTTATATCACCTATATATTTACTCTTAAATTTTTCGCTAAACACTTTATATACATCCTCTTTAACTTCAAAACAACAAGGTCCTATCGCTGGCCCTATAGTTACTAATATATCTTCTACATTACATCCATATTTTTTAATGAACATCTCTATCATCTTAGATGCTATCCCTTTAACAGTCCCTTTCCAGCCGGCATGTGCTACTCCAGCTACTTGTTTTTTACTATCCAAAAAAACTAGTGTGACGCAATCAGCACTATAGCAAAAAAGTGCAATGTCCTTTACATTAGTGACTAAACCATCTACACCATTTTCTCTAAGCAGTGTATAATCTAAACTTGAATAATTATTTTTATCTATAGCGATAATATTATCTTCATGAACCTGCTTTGTCATATACACTTTATCTTTATCTACATCAATAACCTTTAATACACTTTCATAATTTTTCAATACATCATCTATATTATCATTAGTACTTATACCCATGTTCAAACTAGAAAATTTTTCCTTACTCATTCCTCCTACTCTCGTAGTGAACATATGTTTAAATCCATTCTCTGCAAGATTTCTATCTTCATAATACTTAATTCCTTCTTTTTCTTTTAATACAAAATCATTATTGCTCATATTAAACACCTCTCAGTAAAATAAGAAATAAAATAAGAAACTGTCATCCGACAGTCCCCTCAGACTATAGTACAAAAGCCCAATTTCTGCGTTGTTACTAAAATTTCCGTTGCTCACTTACCTCTAGTAAGCTCTGCTACTCAATTTTAGCATGCCTTGAACTATTGCTTTTACTACAGTCTGCTAGATTGATGACTTATCATCAATCCAAGAGACTGTCATATGACAGTCTCTTTTATTTTTCATCTAAAATCTTTTTAAGTTCTTCCATGAAAGTATTAATATCCTTAAACTGTCTATAAACTGAGGCAAACCTAACATATGATACTTCATCCACCTCTTTTAATCTGCTCATTACCATTTCCCCAATACGATCTGTCTTTATTTCTTTTTCAAGCACATTATTAAGACTCTTTTCAATATCATAAACTATATTCTCCATTGTTTTTATGGAAACAGGTCTTTTCTCACAAGCTTTAATTATCCCATTTAGAAGTTTGTTTCTATTAAAAGTTTGCCTAGTCCCATCTTTCTTAACAACTATGACTGGCACTTCTTCTATTTTTTCATATGTAGTAAATCTCTTGTTGCATTTATTGCACTCTCTTCTCCTCCTTATGGCCTGTCCTTCAACAGTAGGTCTTGAATCAATAACTTTTGTTTCATTATATTCACAAAATGGACATTTCATAATCTTCTCCTTTTCTTTGTAGAGGTTATATATTAACTATAACCAATATCATATACATCTGTCAATTAAGAAGTAGGTATATTTCTATCGTTAAATGCATTTTTTACCGGATCATAATCAACTAATATTACATCAACACCAATTTTTATTATCTTATCCCAATTAATATAATAACCTTTACCCTTACTAAAAAACCCTAAGAAACTCCCCTGCAGAGGTAATACTAAGGCTTCTACTATACCTTTGTCTAAGTTTATTTCAAGGTCAGATATCATACCTATTCTTGTACCATCTTTTACGTTAATAATTTCTTTATCTCTCAATTCAGATATTCTAATCATTTTTTTCGCTCCTTACCAATAAATATATTTATCCTATAATATATTTATTATAAAACTATAAAAAATAGTACAATCTTTATCAAATTTAAAAAAGCTCGTATTGCAAATTCCCTATTTAAAGGAACATATTTGCAATAACAAGCCTTTAACCATTTACATTAATTTTCTCATATGTTTTAAAGCATTCTTTTCTAATCTGGAAACTTGTGCTTGTGATATTCCTATCTCTGATGCAACCTCCATTTGTGTCTTCCCTTCGTAAAATCTAAGACTAAGTATGAGTTTTTCTCTGTCGTTTAGTTGCCTCATACCTTCTCTTAACGCTATACCTTCAAGCCATACTGAATCATCATTCTTCTTATCACTTACTTGATCCATTACATATATAGCATCTCCACCATCATGGAATATAGGCTCAAATAGTGATATAGGGTCTTGTATGGCATCTAGCGCAAACACAACATCTTCCTTGGGAATATCTAAAACTTTTGCTATTTCAACTACTGTTGGCTCTTTTGATTTTTTGTTTACTAGCTGGTCTCTAACTTGTAAAGCTTTATAAGCGATATCTCTTAGAGATCTACTAACTCTAATTGAGTTATTGTCTCTTAAATATCTTCTGATTTCGCCTATAATCATAGGAACGGCATAGGTAGAAAATTTAACGTTTTGGCTTAGGTCAAAATTATCTATAGCTTTAATCAATCCGATACAACCTACTTGAAATAAATCGTCAACGTTTTCTCCTCTTTTATTGAATCTTTGGATTACACTAAGCACTAGTCTTAAATTTCCTTGAATAAATTCTTCTCTAGCGCTCAAATCACCTTGGTATATTCTGTCAAATAAGATTCTCATTTCTTTGTTTGTAAGTACATTTAGTTCTGAAGTATTTACTCCACATATTTCTACTTTGTTGACATGCATACCTATTCATCCCTTCTGTTGTTTTTCCCCTTTCAAATAAATTATTAACTTATTAATTATTTTTATTCAATATAGACTAATATATACTAAATTATTTATAGAAAATAAATAACTATACAGCATCCTTCTAATTACAATATATATCAATTTTAAACCGTACTACCAAGTAATTTCGCTAGAAAATTGTAATCTAGAAAACTACAGCATATTCATAAAAATTCTGCGAATATTTCAATGTACTGCCAACTTTTTTGTTTATATAAAAAAGACATATTATATGAATTCACATATAATACGCCTTTTCGTTTTAGACCAACCTACTTATTTCCTTTTTAAGTTTTTTTACTATTCTTTTTTCTAATCTAGAAATATAGGATTGTGAAATACTTAATATATCAGCAACTTCCTTTTGAGTTTTAGTCACTTGTCCATTTAGCCCAAACCTTAACTCCATAATACGCTTTTCTCTGTTAGAAAGCTTTCTTACTGCGTCATACACTAGCTCTCTGTCTACTTGCTCTTCTAAATACTTAAATATAACATCTGCTTCCGTCCCTAATATATCTGATAATAACAATTCATTTCCATCCCAGTCTGTGTTGAGTGGTTCGTCAAGTGAAAGTTCAGCTTTTATTCTACTATTTCTTCTAAGAAACATTAATATTTCGTTTTCAATACATTTTGATGCATATGTTGCTAACTTTATTTGTTTGTCTGGTTTAAATGTATTTACTGCTTTTATTAATCCTATAGTACCTATAGAAATTAAGTCTTCCACTCCAACACCTGTGTTCTCGAATTTTCTAGCTATGTATACAACAAGCCTTAAATTTCTTTCGATTAATATAGTTCTTACTGTTGAATCACTTTTTAGCTTTGATAATAGATATAATTCTTCTTTTTGCTTCAATGGAGGTGGAAGTATTTCACTACCTCCTATGTAAAACAATTCGTTAGATTCTAGTTTCAATAGTTTTATAAGCTTAATATAATTTATTTTAAACCAAAATTTAACCTTTATTAGAATATCCTTCAAAACAATCTCCTCCAAACTATTTTAGAACTTCTGGATGTAATAAAGCACAGTAGTCATCATCATTTGATAAAACGCTATTATATATCCCAATAATTGCTTCAGTACTGACTTCATCTTCTGAGTGAATTACTAGTAAATCAGGTTTAAAACCAATTAACAAACCATTTTCTTTTCCAAGTGACTTAAATGGTATCAATCTAAAATGCACTTGCTGAGGATTATTCTCCATTACATAAGACAATATTTCTAGATTGTTGTCATTCTCGTGGTCTTTAAATACAGTCTGTATATCCTGTGGTAACAAATCTTTAATAGCCGAAAACTCTACAACTATAACAGGTTTATTTGTTATAGGTTCTTTTAATGAATTACCAGTATCAAGTAACGCAAGCACGTCCTTTCTTATGCCATTTAGTGTAATACTGACTATAATATACTCTCTCTTTTTCCTTTTGGATATATATGCCCAAACAGTTTTAAATAATAACCAAGACAAAAGAATAGCTAAAGGTAAAATTATAATCATAGAATTATTTATATAAAATATTCCATTCCCAATGTGAATTTTGTCTTCTGTCAAATAGAATAGTGCTAAAGCTGCTCCTGCAAATGCAAATGTTATTATGTAAAATAACGACATCAATTTTATAAATTGTAGCAACTTCCGTGGATTAAAAGCAATTATAATCATCAGTATAGATATACATATCTTCATAACAAATGTTGCTAAGAATCTCAATGCTGGAAAAAAAACTACTAAGGTATACACTGCACCTATTAAAGATGCGATAACTAATCTTAATGTTCTAGTTTTTGATTTAGTCAAAACCTTTAGCAAATACAATATCATGAGATTTATCAATAGATTTTCTGCAATTAAATATTCAGCATAGATATACAATTTAGACCCTCCCCCTTAGACATAATCTATGCAGCTGTTGTTTATATTTGTTTATATTAAAGCTTATTCGCCCTGTCCTAGTTTTATGATTATTATACAACAATATATCCTTAAATTGTGTCATAAGCTGTAGTCGAAACCAACTATCGCACATCATAGTTCCATAATTTTCTACAGGAGAGCATTTTATCACCCTCAATTGTATCCTTGTGTATAATATTAGATAATAATTTCTGCATTTTAATTTAAATTATAAGTTATTATACAAATTATAGTATTTTAGTACTATTTTTTATATAATAATACATTTTTCCTGTTTTTTTCTTGTAATCTCCCTTTTTTTCTAGTATTATGAAAATATGTTTACGATATCGTAATAAACATGTTGATTTTATTTAAAATATTAGAATGGAGAGTGTTACTTGTGAATAGAAATTATATAAAAACAATACTCATACTAGTGCTGTCTATTGTAGTAAGCTTAAGTAGTTTGTCAACTACTATTGCTTGGGCTAATACTCTGCAAAATGATTTGCGCTCATCTTATAATGAATTAACAAACTATGCATTAGAAAACAATATCCCTCTTAATATGTCTTATGATCAATTTGCTAAAGAATATAATTCTGGCAGTTATAGTAGTGTAAAAAAATATACTGATGTATATTACAATCTCTTAAAACCGTCACTAAATAATAGATTCGTTCCATCTCTAACATCAGACGAAAGAATATCTATAAGATCATCTTTGGGCAGTCCATTCTCTTGGCAATACAATACAGGTACATCTTTACCTCGTAAAGCAAACTATAGCAAATACAATCTATTATCAGTCTGCCAACCTGGCGACCTTATTTACGAAGCTAAAGGTGGATTTGGGATAACTGGACATATTGCTATAGTAGAAGGTAAGTTCTATGATCCTATACTACGTCAATATTACATCAGAGTTATAGAAGCAAACCAATATGGTGTATGCAGAGGTGTCTTAGATGATGATAGAATCGATAGACAAAATGGTCATCTTTACAGATTACCAGGTATTGATAATACTATGCAAAATAATATAATTTATTTCTGCAAAGGTCAGCTTGGAAAACCTTATTGGCTAGATCTAGCCAAAGATACTGGTTTTTATGAAAGTAATTGGTATTGTTCTGAATTAGCTTATGCAGCGTATATGAACCAAGGTGTTAATATTGAAACTAAGTCTTTTTTTAACGAACCCGGAGTATCACCTAGAGATATTATGAGAGGCCGTGTTGTATTTGAAATTCCGGTTTATATTACTGAAATTAAGTAAATCAGTATTTCCAAAAATAAATTAGTAACTAAAATTTTGATGGAGCACAAATTAAACTTTTTATACTGAAAAAGAGAGGGGCATATGCCCTTATCAGACCGTAGACAAAAGCCCAATTTCTGCGTTGTTGTTAAAATTTCCGTTGCTCACTTACCTCTAAGTAAGCTCTGCTACTCAATTTAAACACGCCTTGAAATTGAATTTTTACTAAAGTCTGCTAGATTGATGACTTTGTCATCAATCTAAGAGGGGCATATGCCCCTCTATAAATTTATAACGTTATTCAAACTATAAAGTTTCACTTTGTTTCCATAAAAATAACTCTCTCTTTCAAATGTCATACCTAATTTTTTGAGTACTGCTTGAGATGCTCTATTATCATTTTCTACAGTTGCATACAGTTTCTTTATATTTAAGTTTTGCAATCCATAACTGATACATGCTTTTCCTACCTCTGTTGCATAACCCATTCCCCATTTATCTTTAGTTATCATAAAAGCCACACAATCTATCAATTCGTCATCTATTTTTTGTTTTATTATCCCTGATTGACCTATAAATTTTCCAGTTGATTTTTCTATAACTGCGAAATAATCGTATCCATATTCACTGTAGTACTTCATAATTGATTCCAGCCATTTTTTTGCTTCAACTCTATTCATCACACCTGAACAATACTGCATTACTTTTGGGTCACTTAATAAAGCATATAGATTATCTATATCTGAATCAATAAATTCTCTGATCATCAACCTTTTAGTCTCTATTTTAGTCATAACTCACCTCTATTTTCAAAGGAGCTCTTACATTTATTAATGTGTTAATCTCTTCGTTAGCAGAACATATTTAAATATGTTGCTTTTTTAACTTCCTTTTTATATTTAATAACTTTATATAATCATCAATTTGATCGAGTTCAGTTACTCTATACCATATCCATTTACCATCATGATATTTTTTAGTATTTTCTATTAATTTATTAGTTTTTTCACTTAATTCTTGCTTTCCCTCTTCCCACTTAGCAATTTCATTCTTGCCGAAAACAAATAGAATAGTAAACGCATTTCTTTCTGGATGAATAGATACTATAGATTTAGTTCCATATTTGTATTTAATCTCCCACCCATAGTTTTTGCCACCATAATGGATTATCTTAGTAAAATCATATGATTTATCAATATAATCATGGAATTGATTCCAGAGTTTTATTACATGTTCATTCTCTATAAATCTTTCCATATCTTCTGTTGTTGGTTTTAATCTTTCGTTATACATTCTTGAATGTGGTCCATTTTTCTCTCTTATAGCCTTTAATCGTTCATAGTTTTCATATGGTTTTATACAATTTTTTCTGTCACTTCTGCTTATTTTCTTATCAGTGTTTTTGATAAGTTCGTCATATCTCACTATTCTATCTTCTAATATACCACATGCAAATTTGTCACATTGTGAGCAATTTTCATATCCCTTATTTATAACACAAGGTCGCACTTTACAACCATCATCAATTATTTTCAAATCGCTTTCATTACTAGTAATACATCCTTCACAGTATATTTCATCTGGTCTTAAATTTAACCCAAAGATTTTATGCCACCCTTTACTGAGCATTTCTCTTTTATCCTCTTTTAAAATATTGTCTTTGTAAGCATGGCATATGTCACATCTATAACCACACCTTGTTAATATTTCTTTGCCCACAACATCACCTCTTTAATAAGATATAAACCTATATTATTCACAGTAGCAACTATTTTACATTTTTCTATTTGCAGTCCTTGCACTAAATTCACAGTACTTCTCATTAGCTTTCAAAAATATGTATTTAGAAAAACTACAACTTATTTATTATAGTCCCATAAATACTATTGGTTAAATTATAATTTCACTATAATAAAAAAGACCACCCTACCAACATTAAACTTCATTTAGCAAAATAGTCTTAATTTCTATAATTCATTCTTATCTATTCTTTTTTCTAATCAAAAATGTTGGAATATCTAAATCATCAACATCTATTTGTTTTTCTTCAGTAGAAACTGCTACTCTTTCCTTTGTTTCTTCTACTGCCTTTTCTACTTCTTCTTTATTGGTTACAGTAGCAACCGACGGCTTTGTTATAGGCTTTTGAACTTCTACTCTTTTTTTGTTCTCAAAACCAGTTGCTATAACTGTTATCTTTATTTCATCTTTTAAGTTCTCATCTACAACAGCACCAAATATGATATTTGCATCCGGATCAACTGACTCCTTTATTATATCAGCTGCTTCGTTGACTTCAAATATACCAAGATTTAATCCACCTGTTATGTTTAACAATACACCTTTTGCACCCTCTATAGATGTTTCTAATAGAGGACTATGTATAGCCTGTTTTGCAGCTGCAGCAGCTCTATTTTCACCACTTGCTTTACCTACTCCCATGTGAGCAAGTCCTTGGTCTAACATTATAGTTTTAACATCTGCAAAGTCTAGATTTACAAGTCCTGGTACAGCAATCAAATCTGATATACCTTGTATACCTTGTCTTAATACATCATCAGCTATCTTAAATGCATCCATCAATGTAGTCTTTTTATCTGCTACCTGGAATAATCTATCGTTCGGTATCGTAACTAGAGTATCAACTCTATCCTTTAACTCCTTAATGCCTTTCTCAGCATGTACCATTCTTCTTTTACCTTCAAACATAAAAGGTTTTGTTATAACACCTACTGTAAGGACACCTAGCTCTTTAGCAACCTCTGCTATTATAGGTGCAGCACCAGTTCCAGTTCCTCCACCCATACCAGCTGTTATAAATACCATATCTGATTCCTTAAGGGCCTCATGTATCTCATTTCTGCTCTCTTCTGCAGCTTTTTTTCCTGTTTCAGGGTTTGCTCCGGCTCCTAATCCTCTTGTAAGTTTTTCACCTATTTGTATCTTTGTCTCAGCTCTTGATGAATGCAATGCCTGCTTGTCCGTATTTATTGCTACAAACTCTATCCCCTTAACCTCAGCATCTATCATTCTATTAACGGCATTGTTTCCTCCGCCACCTACTCCTACTACTTTTATTCGTGCAAATGCTTCAATATCTACATCAAATTCAAACATTATTTAACCTCCTTAATGAAACTCTACAACAACTAATCTTCTTTTTATATCAATTTACTTAAATTCATAATCATACCTATTATTATTCTATATACATGTTAATTTTCCTTCTAATTTAGATAGTTGTAGTTGATATTTTTTATTTTTATTTAAAACTTTCTCTTTTTATGATGTATCTTCTAATTATGGCAAAGTTTTCAAACAGTCTACTACCAAATGCAAATATAGCTGCATAGTATAGCGGTAGTCCTAATCTATCTCCAATATAGGCTAGAAGTGCTGCCAATATTGCATTTCCAAAAAATCCAGATACAAATATCCTTATATCAAATTTTTTGTCAAACATTGCTCTAACCCCACCAAAAACTGAATCCAAACAAGCAAGTATAGCTACTGAAATATATGTTGTGTAACTTGTTGAATATGTTATTGGTAAATATTTGCCAACTACAACTCCAATTATTATACCAAAAATCGCATAAATCATAATTAATCACCCTCACTTATAGGTTTAGCATAATCATAATCAACATCATAATTGTATTTAGGCACAAATATATTATCACTTATTTTAGTACTAATGTTTAGATACATCTTTAATCTATCACCATTAGTTCCTGGTGCATTTATTGCTGCATATAACTGCTTAGGGTTCCCTATTACATTTATAACAAAAGGAGCCACTACTGCCCTTCTGTTAACCCATATTATAGGTCCTCCACATTGTATCTCTGAAAATGATAATACTCTTTGTCCCTTTATACTTATTGCTTCAGCACCTGCCGCTTTTAAGTCATTGATTATGTTTAATATATCTGCATCATGTACTACATACTTTCTTAAGTCCTCTTCTTCATTTTCTCTATTGCCATCGGTTATCCTTATCATTATCCCCTGACCTCTTAGATTTGACATTCCTGCAACATTTTTAACATTAGCTATTTTTTCATTTAGCATGTTTACAACATTGCCTTTGTCAACAGCATCCTGTATTCGTTTTAGTTCTCTTTTCTTTTTTGATATTAGTTTTTCTAGATTTTTCATTTCATCTTTTGTAGTCATAATTTCATGTTGCATCTCTTTTACTGAATTTATTGAAACGAAATAATAACTAAAACCACCTTGTCTGTATTGAACTATAACAAATAATCCTACAACTAACCCAGCAATAAATAAAATAATTTTATTATAAACTATTTTCTTCATAACGATACTCCATTCTATTGATTATTTTCTGCTGGTTGTGCATACCTGAAATCTACAATATTTTTATAACCTTCTATTGTTACCTTATCTTTCTGCTTTATATCGACTTGTAGTTCGTTTTTCTTTAGGTTGTCAATAATACCTCCTTTAAATACAAGTGCCGCTTCTAATTTATCTGGCTTTCCTATAGCTTTTATAACTATAGGAGCACCTATAGATACCCTGTTAATATTAAGGTGATTGCCAACTGGTAGTATTTCGGTATAATTAGTATATCTCAACCCATTTATTGAAATAGCTTCCGCTTCGGCAGTGTTCAAAAAACTTATTATTGTCATTATTGTATCATAATTATAGACAAAATAGCTTGTATTATCACCAATTAGGACTTCTATATCAGGATCATCTATAGTAAGTTCTATTCCTGGGCCCTCAACCGTTTCCAACCCTGCTATCATTTTCAATTTTTGTTTTTCTTTAGTTAATTCTTCAATGTAAACATTCTCTTTGGATGCATCTTCTTCATATTTTTTAATTTTATTATTACATTCTTCTAATTGTTTTATAAGTTCCTCTTTGTCTTTTAGTAATTTTTCACCTTCAGCTGATAGTTCCCTAGCTCTGTTACCGATGAGATTTCCTTTACCTACAACTCTATTTACTGTTCTAAATTGTAATGATATTATTAAGCCTAAAAATATACATACTATTCCAATAGCAAGTTTGTTTTTTGCATTGTTCATAATCTCCTCCTATTTGTTAGTTGGCATAAATACTGGATTTTTACCTTTGTTAAAACTTATTATTCCGTTATTAATATTTTTACTCTTTAAATCTTCTAGTATTGATACTAAAAATGAAAGCTTATGGTTTATATTTCTCAGTTTGCCAAATTCAACAACCAATCCATTTTTTAATAACAATTCTATTTGTTGATTTTCATTTTTGTTTATAACGGTTAATTTATCATGTAATTTAACTATTTTACATTTTTTCATGAAATCAAGTATTTCTTTCATTGTTATATCTTCTTCTAATTTTAGATTTTGCCCAATAATAACATTGGTAATACCAAAATTACTAAGTTTTATTAGATCTACATCTTTTTTATCTGATAATACACTTAGTACTTTTCCTTCATCATCAGCATAGATATAGGAATCTAAAGATTTTATCACAAAAGCTTCTTTTCTTTCAAGTATATTTATAACAACTTTTTTTGGTAAATCTCTATCTACACTTACTCCTTTTATATATGGGTGCATTTTTATATTCTCAACTACAGCATTTTTTCTTAATTTGAATATATTAATCCCCTTTTCTATCCCAGATAAGAGTACTATTTTATCAGTCTCAATTTGAGAATTACCTACTACTACTATTTCCTCAATATTAAAGTATTTTGTATTAAACATCAAATATATTGATGTTGCTATTAACATAAAAAATATAAAAAGCTTGAACTTTCTTTTTCTTCTCTTTATTTTCCTATTTACAGCCTTAGATGCCATCTGATCACTCCATAAACATAATATAGCTTGTACGTATTATTTTTAACAAAAAAGACTAAAGCAGTAACCCGCTATAGAACTTTTTTATTTTACTTTTAATCAACTCTCTTAATAACAGCACCCAGTTTTCTTAGATTCACGTCTAACATATCATATCCTCTTTCTGTATGATATATATTATCTATCTCAGTAATGCCTTCAGCTGCGAGTCCTGCAAGAACAAGGCTTGCTCCGCCTCTTAAATCTTTTGCAGTTACCTTTGCACCTGTAAGCTTTTTAACTCCTTTAATAACAGCAACTCTATCTATTGTTGTTATATTAGCTCCCATTCTTGTAAGCTCTGGAACATGTTTGTATCTGTTTTCAAATATAGTCTCAGTTATCAAACTAGTTCCATTTGATATAGTTAGCACTGCCATCATTTGTGCTTGCATATCTGTTGGATATCCCGGATAAGGTGATGTTTTGATCGATTCAATTGCCTGAATCTCTTTAGGTCCAACAATTTTTAAAGTAGTGCAGTTACTATATATTTTACATCCTGCTTCTCTCAACTTAGATATAATAGATTGTATATGTTCAGTGTCTATATTTTTTAACACAATCTCTCCATTTGTTATAGCTGCTGCAGTCATATATGTCCCCGCAACTATTCTATCAGGAATAATTGAATATTCAACACTCTTAAGTTCATTTACTCCTTCAATCCTTATCACGCTTGTTCCTGCTCCGTAAATTTTACCACCTGCTTTGTTTAAATAGTTTTGCAAATCTACTATTTCAGGCTCTTTAGCTGCATTCCTTATAACAGTCAGCCCCTTAGCTTTTACAGCGGCAAGCATTATGTTCTCAGTTGCACCAACGCTTGGATAATCAAGTAATATGTCACTACCAATAAGTTTACTTGCTTTACATTCTATGAATCCATATGATTCATTAATTTCAACACCTAGCTGCTTTAATGCTTTCAGATGCAAATCAATTGGTCTAGTCCCTATCTCACATCCACCTGGATGAGATATCTTAACCTCACCACATCTGCTAAGCATCGCTCCCATTAATATTATAGATGATCTCATTTCTCTAACTAAATCTTCCGGAATTTTTACAGTACTAATATTTTTAGAATTAACTGATACAATATCTCCAACTCTACTTACTTTACATCCAATATTATTTAGTATCTTCATCATTATTTTGAAATCATTTATTAATGGTACATTCATAATAGTACTAAATCCATTATTAATAATAGTAGCAGCTAGAATAGGAAGAACAGAATTTTTAGCTCCATTGATAGAAATTTCTCCTACCAATCTTCTTCCACCTTCTACTATATATCTTGTCATCATTACACCTCCAGATTATGCAAAGCTATGTAAACAATATATAATCATAGTATGCATATTAAAATGAAGGTGTTACTACTCTAGCTATATGTGGCTTTTTATTAACTGATAGATATCATCTATTGATTCTCTTTTGCCTAGCCTTTTTGAAGCCTCTCTCATATCTGCTAGTCTTTCTTTATCATTCAACAGTGTGTGTATATTTTTGTAAAGTAACTCTCCAGTTAGCTCTTTTTCTAATAAAACAACACTTGCCCCTTTTTCCTCTAGTGCTCTAGCATTATACTCTTGATGATTCTCAGTAGTATACGCCTTTGGTATGAGAATCGTAGGCACTCCTACAGCAGTAAACTCAGCTATAGTGATAGCTCCTCCACTCCCAATAATTAAATCTGCCACTGCCATAGCTTCTGGCATGTCATACATATATGGTAATATTCTAATAGATTTATTTAAATTATTAACTCCTGCTTCCTTAAGTTGTTTGATAAATTCATCATAGTGTCCTTTACCTGTTACGTGTATTAGTTGTATATCAGATAGCTTGTTAAGTCTCTTTACTACGTGTACCATAGCTTTATTCAAACTTCTCTGTCCTCCGCTACCTCCAAAACTTACAACCGTTTTTTTATCGCCATCTATACTTAACTTATTTGAAGCATCAACTTTATCAATCTCAAAAAAATCTTCTCTTATAGGATTACCTGTTATGGTAATCTTACTTTTATGTTTAAAATATTTTTTGCTCTCCTCGAAACTACAGGCAATACTATCAACAAAACGTGACAATATCCTATTTGTTGCGCCCGGAAATGCATTTTGTTCATGAATAACAGTCGGTATTTTCATTAGTGAGGCTACCAACACTACAGGTCCACACACATATCCTCCAGTACCTATAACTATATCAGGCTTAAATACTTTTATAATCTTTCTTGCATCATTTATACCCTTAAACATCTTATTTACAGTCTTAATTGTACCTATAGATAACTTTCTTCTAAACCCTTCAACTCTAATAGTCTTAAAATCAAAACCTTCCCTAGGAACCAACTCACTTTCCATACTTTTTTCAGTTCCTACGTACAATATCTTGACATCTTTTATTTCCTTTTTTATTTTTTTAGCAATTGACAGTGCAGGATAAATATGTCCTCCAGTACCTCCACCTGTAATTAATACTTTCATCTATCTCAACTCCTATTTATGCTGTCATATTTAGATATGTTTAACAATATACCTGCTGCCGACAAGTACATTAATAGCGATGTACCTCCCTCGCTAACAAACGGCAATGGTATACCTGTTGGTGGCATAGATGAAGTTACAACCGCTATATGTACAATAGATTGAACGGTAAACAGTGCAACTATACCTGCTGCCAAAAGACATCCGAACATATCTTTTGCCCCTAGAGATATTTTGATACCTCTCCATATAATTACTAGCATCAATAGAATAACTAATATGCATCCTATAAACCCTAATTCTTCACCTATAATGGAAAATATAAAATCATTATATGGCTCTGGTATGTAAAAAAACTTCTGTCTGCTTTGCCCTAATCCTAAGCCAAATAATCCGCCAGAACCTAGTGCATATAGTGATTGAACAGCCTGCCAGCCAGTAGATGTTTTATAAGCAAATGGATCTAGAAAAGAAACTACCCTGTTAATTCTAAAGCCCTCAGCTAATATTGCACCTGTAGCTGCCATTATACCAGCAAAACCTAATGCTACTAATTGATACATCTTCATACCTGCTAAAAATAGTATTATCCCTAATGCCATTCCTAGTACTGCACTGGTACTTAAATCTTTCTGTATAATTATAGACCCACAAGCAACTCCAATTATCATTAGTGATGGAATTACTCCCATTTTAAAGTCTTTTATAATGTCTTTTTTACGAGACAAAAATGCACATAAAAGTATTATTGCCCCTAGTTTCATAGATTCAGATGGCATAAAAGTAGTAACACCCAAATCTATCCATCTTCTTCCACCTTTTATTACTATCCCCATAGGTGTAAACAACAATGCTGTAAGTCCTAAACATCCTATAAAAATCACATTACTCAATTTTTGTAGCACTCTATAGTTTAGATTCATAAAAAATATCATTGCTACTACACCAACAACAGCATTTTTAAGTTGCTTCTTTAAGAAAAAATAGGGATCGTTAAATTTCCCGTATGCATCAGGATAACTAGAACTAAATACCATTACAATACCAATAAAAACTAGAAAAATCACAGCTATTAATAACATAAAATCACTTGATTTTTTCTGGGTCATTCATTAGACCTCCTTAAATCATTAACACATTTTTTAAAATGATTACCTCTTTGCTCAAAATTACTATACATATCCCAACTAGCACAAGCTGGAGATAGTAATACATTGTAACCAACTTTAGCAAATGAGTAAGCAGTACTTACCGCTTCCTTCATATCCTCTACTATATATATATTAGAAAATCCTAAATTTATGGCTGTATTTTCTATTTGTTTTGCTGTCTCTCCCATCAATATCAGTGTTTCTACTTTACCATTAAAAGCACTTATGAATTCTTTAAAGTCATAACCTTTATCATACCCTCCAGCAATTAATACAATAGGACTAGCTACTGCCTCTAATGCTTTTATAGATGAATCAAGATTTGTACCCTTTGAATCATTATAGTAAGTTACTCCATTTATAGTATCTACTTCTTCTAATCTGTGTTCATCAGTTTTAAAGCTTTGTAATGTATCTTTTATTACTTCTTTATCAACCCCTAAAATCCACGAAACAGCAATTGCTGCCAAGGAATTTTCTAGGTTATGCTTTCCTATTATTCTGATATCATTACATTTCATAAGTTTTTTACTGTGTCCATCTATATTTACTATAATATCATTTCCATCAACATATATGCCATTAGCAATTTTTTCCTCAGTGCTAAAGTATATTATATTTGAATTGATTTCATCACTGATATTTCTTAAAAGTTTATCATCATAGTTTAGCACTGTGTAATCATACAAATCTTGATTAGCATATATTTTTTTCTTAGCGTTCATATAGTTTTCAAAACTACCGTGCCATTTCAGATGGTCAGGTGTTATGTTCGTAAATACGCTAATCTTTGGTTTAAATTTACTTGTATTTTCAAGTTGGAAGCTACTGCATTCAATAACAAATATATCATTTTTTTCACAGTTAACCACTTCCCATAATATACCAACTCCTATATTGCCAGTAACATGTACTTTTTCATTTGTCCCCTTAAGCATTTCTCCTATAAGAGCTGTAGTTGTTGTTTTACCATTAGTTCCTGTTATAGCTACCATTGTATTATCTGACATTCTATAAGCAAGTTCTATATCAGTTACTATCTCTATATTCTTTTCTCTAGCTTTTTTTAGTATCTCTACACCTAAAGGTACTCCAGGGCTTTTTACAACTAAATCTATATCTTTTACATCTATATTGTTTGTACCAAGATGATACTCTATATCATAGTCCTTTAGGTCATTTATGTATTTTGTAAGTTGTTCACTAGATTTACTATCACACACAACAACCTCTGCACCTAATTTACATAACGACTTCGCACTTGAAACTCCAGAAATTCCTAATCCTAGAACTAAAATTTTCTTATTTTTCAACATCGATTCACCTACTAACATTATTTAATTTATATTATATAGCCTACTCCATAAACCCCTACTATACATAGTAACGCTGTTACTGTCCAAAACACTGCTACAACTTTAACCTCAGACCATCCCTTTAATTCATAATGGTGGTGAAGAGGACTCATTTTAAATACTCTTTTACCAGTCGTTTTAAAAGATATTACTTGTATTATTACTGATAGTGTTTCAGCAAAATATATACCTCCAACTATAGGGAGTATTAATGGTAAATTGAGCAGTACCGCTGCACCTGCTACAGCTCCTCCTAAAGAGAGACTCCCTAAATCTCCCATAAAAACCTTTGCTGGAAAGGCATTGTATCTCAGAAAACCCAAACATGCACCTGCTAAAGCACAGCTAAATATAGCTATGCTGTCATACCCTAGCTTTAAAGAAATAAGACTAAAAAATGACATCACTATCAAAGTAACTCCAGATGCTAATCCATCCAAACCATCGGTTAAGTTTACACTATTCACTGTTCCAACTATTACAAATACAATAAACGGAACGTAAAGGGGCCCTAAATCTACTAGATAATTTTCTGTAAATGGTATGAATATTTTAGTACCCATCGCTGAATTGTGAGATTGATAGACAGCAAGTCCTACTGCTATTATGACTTGTCCTAGTAACTTCTGATATGCTTTTAATCCTAGATTTCTTTTTAGAACAACCTTTATAAAATCATCTATAAAACCTAATAGTCCGTTTGCTATAGTAAAAATAAATAATACCATCAAATCCTTATTATAAGTCCCAGAAGATACTGTTGTAATCAATACCGCTAACAATATCATTATTCCACCCATAGTTGGTGTGCCACTTTTAGAAAGATGCCTCTGAGGTCCTTCTTCTCTAATACTTTGACCAACCTTCAATCTTCTTAACATTGGTATAACTAATGGTCCTAATATCAACATTATGGCGAAAGATATAATCACCGTTCTTATTATATCTTTATATTCTATCATACTTTAATCTCCTCTCATGTTAAATGCATCAGTAGTGTCATATATATTATACAGCCTACTTGATTTTTTTCATATTATATTATGATTAAATTTATGAGTATATTGTATTGTTCTATAAAAAAAAGTCAAATCCTCTATAAATAACACCAGCATAATATGTTCAAATATTTCTTATATATATAATTATTACCAATATATGATAATTCTAAAATAAGTTTTTAAATAGTCAGCCAAGCTTCAAAGCATATAGCAAAACACCTAAAAGGGCTGTTAGAAAATAGTTTTAAAGTAACACTGGTATAACACATTTAATATCTCTATGTAAAACAGCCCTAACCTCAATTATAACACATATATTAATACATTAGTTAACTTGTTTACCATTTATATATAATTCCATCAAATGCCCTTTTTTAACTGTTGTCCCAGGCAATGGGTATTGATCTATTACTATATCTCCTTTTTTGACATCAACTATATCTGTATTGTATTTCAATCCCATAGAACTAAGCATTTTACCTGCTTCGGTAATTGTCTTATTCCTAACATCCGGTACTTTCAAATTGTTTTTTTCAATACTGTTTAATTCTTCCTCAGTATATCTTGGTTTTAAATTCAGATATTTCAGAGTATCCTCTACAACCGCTCCTGCAACAGGTGCTGCTATTTGACCTCCATAATATATTCCATTTGTTGGTTCATCTATAATTATTAATGCACATATTTGCGGATCATACGCAGGTGCTACAGCCATAAATGATGCTATATATCTTCCTTGAGCATATCTTCCATCAATAACCTTTTGGGCCGTACCTGTCTTACCACCAACATGATATCCTTTTACATATGCTTTTTTACCAGTACCTACTGAAACTACACTTTCGAGTATTTCAAGTAACGTTTTTGAAGTTTTCTCAGATACAACTCTCCTAACCACCTTAGTTTTATTTTCTTTTATTAAATTACCTTCATCATCAACTATTTCTTTAACTATTCTTGGTTTCATCAAATTCCCACCATTAGCTATTGCTGAAACC
This sequence comes from Clostridiaceae bacterium M8S5, assembly GCA_029227815.1. GTDB lineage: Bacteria > Bacillota > Clostridia > Tissierellales > MCWD3 > Abyssisolibacter. The sequence goes on from CP118523.1 coordinate 2,480,840, forward strand.
GCTGTTAATAGCTGTATAGGTGTTACTGCAATACCTTGACCGAATGAAATAGTTGCTAAATTGATTTCCTTTATATATTTAACGTCAGCAGGTATTATTCCTGATTGTTCTCCTGTTAATTTGATTCCAGTTTTTTTACCAAATCCAAATGCTTTAATATAATCATACATTTTCTTAGCTCCAATTCTAAGGCCAACTTCTACAAAAACCTCATTGCATGAATTCTGCACACCTTCCAGAAAAGTTTGACTACCATGAGGATTGTAATACCTCCAACATTTTATAGGCTTATAACTTTTTACTTGTCTTACAAAGCCATCGCAATGAAATCTACTGTCCTTACTTACTACTCCCTCTTCTAGTCCCGCAGCAGCAGTGATAATTTTAAATGTAGATCCAGGCTCATAATTATCATTCACAGGAAAATTTCTCCATGCATCAAATATTTGTTTACTTTTATCAACCCAAGGTTTATTATCCCATACTTCTTTTTGATCTTCAGTCAATAGCTCCCATGGACTTTCTGGATTATACTGTAAGGTATTCTTGTCATTTAAATTATAGTCAGGCTTTGTTGCCATAGCTAAAATATCTCCAGTTTTAGGATCCATTATTATTATAGAAGCATGTTTAGCTTTATTTTTTACTAAAGCTTCATAAGCAGCTTTTTCTGCAAAATGTTGTATAGTTTCATCTAACGTTAATACCAAATTTTGACCATTCTTTGCTTCATATAGTCTTTCATTACCATAAGGTAACTCTTTTTGTTTTGCATCAACAGTCTTTATCCATCTACCTGATACCCCTTCTAATTCTTTATTATACGTCCTTTCAACGCCATATTGCCCCTTGTTGTCACTATCAGTATGACCGATAATATGTGATGCTATTTGCCCATATGTATAGTATCTTTTATTGTCGTCGACAATTTCTATGCCTTTTAAGTATTGTTTTCTTATTTTATTTGATATATCTTTTTCTATCCATCTCTTTATCTCTACTAAGCTCTGTCTCTTAGTTATGAGTTTATAAATTTTCTCTTCATCCATTTCTAATAACTGAGATAAAACGCTAGCTGTTTTTTTAGGATTAGTTATGTCAGCTGGTCTACACCATACTGTATCAAGATTTATATTAGTGGCCATCACTTTGCCGTTTCTATCGTATATGGTTCCTCTTTTAGGTCTAACTGGTATATCCTTAGTCCATTGCTCTAAAGCTTCATTTCTAAGCTTATCACCATCCAGTATCTGTATTTGAGACAACCTTCCCACTAGCAATACAAAAACTACAATAGCAACTACTAGCATTATGAATATTCTTTTCCTCGTTGTCACATTTGCTATATTCATAAATTTCCCCCTTAACAAATAGAATAAATAACCAAAGGGTGTCTATTGAGACACCCCCGAGGGCTGTTTCAAATCAGATAAAGTCCAAGGCATTGAATTTTACACAGATATACATAATTTGCATATAGCGTAATGTTTGGGCAACGCCATGTTTTACCATTGTAAGACAGCCCCTGTATATTATAAGTCATATGGCTAGGAGATATATTCCTGCATCTCCACATAATCCACTTTAGTATTTAGAACCTAAATTTCAATCTACTTTGAATATTTCAGGTTAAATTTTGATTATCTATTTGTTAATCAGAAATTATTTAATTATTAATGAATCCTAGCAATTTATTAAATGTTGACTTTAAAAAAGTATCTTTTTTCTCAGTTTTGTCTTCTTGATTGTCATCTATGATATCATTGACACTGACATATATTTTTTGTTCTTTAGTTGGATAAATCAAACCAGAATTAATCGCGGCTTCTTCTATCCAATCAGATTGCTTTACTTTATCTATTTCTATTTCAAGTAAATTTCTCTCTTCTATTAATATATCTTTCTTCTTTTTTAAACCAAGTAATTTGTAATTCAAACTAGATATATTTGCATTTAAAAGAAGCATCCCAATACACAATGAAAACACCAATATCGAGCCTATCACTACCTTCACCTTGCTTCTAACAAGCATTTTATTTTGTGTTTTCTTCTTAGTAACTTTTCTTCTTTTTGTAGTTACAGTTGGTTTTGGTTTCGATTTATAACTAGTATCATATTCTTTTACTTGCCTTTTTGCTACTAACAATTTATTCAACCTCCGTATCTTTTAGAACTTATACTTTCTGTCCAACCCTTAATTTTGCACTTCTTGATCTACTATTTTCATTAATTTCTTCATCACTTGGTATAATAGGTTTCCTAGTTATAATCTTTAGCTCTCTTTTTTTATTACAAATGCATATTGGCACTTCTTTAGGACATACACAATCCTTATTTAAGTATTTAAAAGTCTCTTTAACGATCCTATCTTCTAGTGAATGGAACGTTATGATACATAATCGGCCATCTTTGTTTAAACAATCACACATATCCATAATAGCTTGTCTTAAAATCTCAAGTTCGCTGTTTACTTCAATCCTAATAGCTTGGAATGTTCTTCTAGCTGGATGTGGTCCTTCCATTCTAACTTTTTTTGGAATAGCTTTTTTTATAACATTAACTAGTTCTAATGTAGTATTTATATCACCAGTAACTCTTTCATTAACAATGAACTCTGCTATCCTACTAGCCCAACGTTCTTCTCCATATTGTTTGATGATTCTAGTTAATTCTTCTTTAGAGTATTCGTTTACAACGTTCCATGCAGAGAAATCACTTGTTTTATTCATTCTCATATCTAATCTAGCATCATTATGAAACGAAAAACCTCTATCAGTATCATCTAACTGAAATGATGATACTCCCAAATCTAGTAGTATTCCATCTACTTTATCTATCCCTAAATCATTTAGAACATTCTTTATATTCTTAAAGTTACTGTGCATGAACTCAACTTTTCCTTCATATTCGTTAAGTCTTTCTTTAGCTCTTTTTAATGCATACAAATCTTGATCTATGCCTATAAGTTTCCCTTTATTGAGTTTTTGTAGTATATGTTTAGAATGTCCAGCACCACCTAGTGTTCCATCTACATAAATACCATCACTTTTTATATTTAAATTCTCAATACATTCATCTAATAACACCGAAACGTGCTTTAATTCCAACTCAATCCACCTCATCTATATCTTTATATTCCTAGTTCAGCCATTTTTTCTGCAATGCTTTCATAACTTAAATCTTCATCATCATTGTAGTTATCCCATGAAGTCTTATCCCATATCTCTACTCTACCTGAAACTCCTATTACTATAGTTTCTTTTTCTAATTTAGCATGCTTTCTCAAATTTGCTGGTACTAATATCCTTCCCTGCTTATCGAGATCACATTCACAAGCCCCAGAGAAAAAGAATCTCACAAAAGCTCTAGCATCTTTCCTAGTAATAGGTAGTGTCTTTAACTTTTCCACTAATATATCCCATTCGCTTTGAGGATATATAAAAAGACAATTATCAAGTCCTTTGGTCATAATAAATGTTTCCCCAAGTTCATCTCTGAACTTAGAAGGTATAATAATTCTTCCTTTTTTATCAATATTATGAGAATATTCACCAATAAACATTATTACACCTCATTTTAGGGAATCCACTCCACTTTGCACCACTTTAAACCACATTACTATTTGTTTTCTATAAAAAGTTTAAAAATCCTTCTAATTTGTTTATTAAATTTAAACATGATTAAAACTAGGAACAATGTCCTAGTTACGCACAAACTCTTACTTATATAGTTTTGTTTTCTTAAATATAGGAACATTTGCCTATAGTTGTTAATCTTATAAATATAAATTTGAACGAAAGGAGAGATTTTAATGAAAAAACTATTTAAAAAAACATCTAGCTTAGAAGTTTTTTTACCAACAAAATGTAGTTGTAATTGTTATAATAATAAAGCTATAGCAGATGACAAAACTTTTATTTCGATTCGCACTTTATTAGATCCACCAGGAAATTAAACAATACCACTACTTAAAATTCGAGTCTGCTATGTAATTGGTGTAAACTAACAGTATATTAATAAAATTTAGAAGAAAGGAAGAATATCATGAAATCCTTAAAGAAAAATAAAATACAACAATCAACTATAACGCTTAATAAAACTTGCAATTGTTTTTGTAAAAATGTTCAGCAAGATGGTGCAAATGATGTAATCAATACTGTTATTAGCCACGGCGGGGTTATAGCTAGAAACTCATAAAGATATAAATATAATTAATCTACTTTTGTAAGTTCGTTTATTGTACAATTTTTTTAGTGCAATAATGTTTTTCCTATTTCCTAAAGTCGAGATTTCCCTAAAATAAAAAATGGCTGTAACACTAAATATTAGTGTAGCAGCCATATAGATTTTCACATTATTTTATTTTTATAGCACCTTGATCTCCAGTAATAGCATAAGCTTCTTCAGGTAATCCTTTACATGGACAGTGACTTATCACTTCTCCTATGTAGTAAGTATAATTTTTTATTTGTTTATTCAGTTTTTGCATTGCATAATCACTCCTTTACTTTTTATATATAGATAATAATAGGTTTTAATTTGTTCCAATTAGTGGCATTTATATTAAATAAGGAGCTACTCAAAAATTTGAGCTAACTCCTTTTCATTTAGTACATTTTATCTTCTGGATGTATAGTTCCACCACCTGTAGCTTCATAAGCTTCTTCTGGAAGACCCATGCAAGGACAATGGTTTGTAACCTCTCCTATGTAAAACGTACAATCTGTGATTCTCTTGTTTAGCTTTTTCATGATAATGCTCCTTTCTTTATCTTTATAATTTATATAGCATATAGATTATTATGAACTTCAATTTGTTCCAATAACGTGTTAAAAATTTTCATTAAAATAGGGATGTCAGACTAGACATCCCTTAGATTGTTAACAAAGTCATCAAGATAACAGACTGTAGTAAAAGGTTAAGTTCAAGGCGTGTTAAAATTGAGTAGCAGAGCTTACTTAGAGGTAAGTGAGCAACGGAAATTTTAACAACAACGCAGAAATTGGGCTTTTTTCTACAGTCTAAGGGATGCCTGACTAGACATCCCTTAGATTCAAAGTTCTTATTTATCTATTCTATTAGCTACATTTTTCTTTCTTATAACCAATACGATTATTGATACAACTATAATTAAAGCACTAATTAATTGAGCTACTCTAAAGCTACCAAACATCAAGCTGTCTGTTCTAAGTCCTTCTATAAAGAATCTAGCAAATGAATATAGAATCAAGTAAAGTATAAAAACCTCACCTCTAGTATTTGCTTTATTTTTTCGATACCATATCAAAAATCCAAAAACTAGAAAATTCCATATCGATTCATACAAAAATGTTGGATGAACTTTTTGCCCGTCTATCATTATACCCCAAGGCAAATCTGTAGGTGTACCGAATGCTTCATGGTTAATAAAATTACCCCATCTACCAATTGCTTGCCCTAAAATGATACTAGGTGCTGTTATATCTGCCACTTGCCAAAAGCTAACTTTCTTTATTTTGCAGAATATTATTGCAGTAGCAACTGCACCAATTATTGCTCCATGTATAGCTAATCCGCCACCTCTAGTGTTTAGTATCTTTAATAGGTCACCTTTATAGTTATCCCATTGGAATGCTACATAATACAGTCTTGCTCCTACAACGGAAACTGGTATTGCAAATATCAGCAAATCTATTAAAGTTTCTTCTTTAAACCCTACTCTCCTGCATTCTCTAAGTGCAAAAACTATACCTAGTATTAATCCTAACGAAATCAATATACCATACCAACGTACAGCAATACCAAAAATCTCAAAAGCCACTGGATCCATCTTTATACCTCCAAATATATATTTATCTTGTTACGATAACCTATCCTATTAAGATTATAGGGCATAAGACAGCTCACGTCAACTTATCTAAAGAGGATTGATTACTGATAATGTGTGATTTTTGTCATTTAAATATTGTCTTAATCTATTTATTAAGTCTTCTGACTTCATGTTTTCTACTATTGCTATATAGTTAAACAATAAGAAATCATTAAAATAATATGATATGAAATTATTAGCTATAAAACTAACTGAATTCAAATCAGTGATGTGATAACCAATAAATTTCTTTTTAACTCTATCAAAATTTTCATTGATTAAATCCTCAATACCATCATCTTTAATATATTCCAGTATCTTAGTCAATAACTCTTTAGGTTTCTCCGATTCTCCGGAAATTAAAGTATGGCCATAATCTCTTTGTCCAATATACTGAAAACCAAAAGGTCCATTAACCAGTTTTGAATCATACATTTCTTGATAGAATTTCGAACTTTTAGAAAAAAGCATATCTATAAGCATTATAGTAGCTACTTCTTTTTTTACTAGCTCTTCTCCTTCATAGCCTATATCAGTATCCTTAAATCCAATTGTAAACAGTGGCTTTGCTACATCAAGCTTTTGCTCAACATAATCTTTGTTAACCGTTTTAGGTTCTATAGGATAATCTCTTTTTATCTCGTGATCTAAAATGTGTATATCTTTTCTCATACTTGATTCTATTTGATTAATTGCTTGATTAAAGTCTAAATCCCCTACCAAAAATAAAACCATATTTTTAGGATTGTAGAAAGTATTATAGCATTTATAAAGTATTTCTTTATCTATTTTATTAATGCTCTCTACAGTACCAGCTATATCTATTTTTACTGGATGGTTATGATACATACCATTTAGGCAGTTAAAAAACACTCTCCAGTTAGCATTGTCTTCATACATCTTTATCTCTTGTTCTATAATACCTTTTTCTTTCTCTACATTTTCATCTGTAAAGTAAGGATCCTGTACAAACTTTACTAACAAATCCAGATTCTCATTAAAATTATCAGTACATGAAAACAAGTAAGCAGTTTGATTAAAGTTGGTGTACGCATTAACATAAGAACCTAACTTTGAAAATTCATTAAATATATTGCCTTCTTTTTCTTCAAATAATTTATGTTCTAGAAAATGTGCAACACCATCTGGTACATCTATAAAATCATTCTCATTTATAGGTATAAACCTGCTATCTATTGAACCATAATTAGTTGCAAAAATAGCAAATTTAATAGTATATTGTGGTTTTGGTACATAAAACACCTTTAATCCATTCTCAAATTCATATGAGTACAATTCTTCATTAAGCTTAAAGCTCTCAACTTTTTTTAGGCTCATCTTCATTCCTCCTTGTCTCTGTTAGATACTATCATATATATAGAATCAAGCTGTATATTTTGGAACGATTTGACTATACTTTCTTTATCAATTTTATTTATTGATGATATTATATCTCTAAGACTTCTGCTACTTTTACTTAGAGCCTGTGTGAAGAAAAATTCGGATATTGAATATGGATCATCATACATTGATTTAATAGATGTAATTATTGAGTTTTTGGCAATCTTAATATCATTATCCTCAAACTCACCATTTTTCACACTTTCTACTTGTTTATTACTTATATCTATCACTTTATCCATTTTGTCTGATTCCACACCAGCATCTATCATCATTATTGATTTAAATTTATATCCTCTAGAGTATGTATAATACGCCAAACTCTCTTTTTCTCTAACATTTAAAAACAGCTTTGAATCTGTTCCTCCACCTAAGATATTATTTCCGACGATAAACGCATCATAAAGCTCATCTTCATAAGGTACATTGACTCTGTAACCCATAGATAGCTTACCTTGGACAACATCCATTTTATCAGATATCTTTGTTACCTCTTTGATATCTTTACTAATTTTTTCTCTAGGTAGTTCTACAGGTTCTTCAATTTCAAATTTAAATTCCTCGCGTATTTCATTTTCTACTTCTCTTTGACTAACATCTCCTATTACAAATATCTCTATTCTACTCGTCTTTAAGACTTTTTGATAGTGTTCATACAAGGATGTAGGTGTAATATCATCAAAGTCTTCTTCATATCCAAACTTGTATATACTATATGGTTCATCACTACACATAGTCTCTAAACATTTTTCACTAGCATATGTTTTTTTATCATTTATCCTGTTACTAATTTTATTGGATAGTCTTTCTTTTTCTTGCTTGACATATTTACTCTTAAATCCATTGTCTTCAATGTACGGGTTGTTTATGATTTCATTTACCATCTTAAACATATCACTTAACATATCTTTATTTTCAACATAATCAGGATTAACTCCCTCTATAGAAAACCTCATTATTTGCTTCTCACCCGCTTTTGATATACCTACTGCTAAAGATGCTCCATACATTTCTTCTAACTGTTTCTCAATGTCAATTAACGTATTAAATCTTTTAGTTCCTCTTTTAAGTACCAAAGGTAATAAAGCATTTGTAGTTACTTCTTCTCTATTCAGAGGCCTTATGAAATAGATGTTTATTAGATTTGATTTGAATTTATTAGTTTTTACAATATTAAGATTTACACCATTGCTTATTCTGATTCTTTCCATATTGAGTGCCAATATAAAACCTCCATTCATATTTGTTGTTATTTTATATTATAGCGTTTTTGGCAAATTTCAGCAAATTTCGACCTTTGATATTTGATGTTATTAACTTATTATTTGCTAGATGGTATATTTTATCCATTCTTTTAAAAAAGAGAGTAAGTTTAAACTTACTCTCTTAGATTGATGACAAAGTCATCAAACTAGCAGACTTTAGTAAAAGTTCAATTTTAACATTGGCGCAGAAATTGGGCTTTTGTCTACGGTTTTAGAGAGTAAGTTTTATACTTACTCCCTTTTTTATAACTACCTATCTCATCCTATTTCTCATACTATTCATTATCTTATCTAAGTCTGTTCTTATAGTATTAGTAGTTTGATTGATTCTGTTTGATAAATTTCCTATCTTGCTATACATTTCATCATCTGACGTTATAATAATATTCTTAACATTTGGGTTTGCTTTCTTTATTTCACTTTTAATCTTAGACTGTATATTACTGGGTATTGTTCCACTAGGTATACCTTTACAGTTTACACCAACAACCGCTTCATTCTTATTATTTACCAAGCATACAGCATTATTTACTTCTGGTAATCTTTGAACGTTATTTGCTATTTGCATTTCCATCGTATTTTCATTTAGCATTCTATTTCTCATGTAGTTGCCATAGTTTCCTGCTAAATTCGTACCAGATTTATAGCCTATATCACTTGTTTCATTGTTAGTGTTGTTTTCCTGTGTTGTGTTTGAATCTTTCTCTTCGTCCTTAGCTTTCTTTTCACAACCAACAGCTAATGTAAACATCAGAACAAACACTAATAAAAGTAATGATATTCTCTTAAACAAAGTTTCACCTCCTGAAATTTTTAAAATTTGTTTCAATATTATTTTTCCTCCAAAAACGATTTATATTGTACGTAATATTTGATATTAATTTTGTTATTTTATATTTTTTCCAAGTATTTTTATTTTTTCAAAGATATCGTTTTTAAAAAAATTTAAACAAGTCAATCATACCAAAATATCAATGATATTTTAAAAAACATGTACGTTATAGTTTAAAATCATTTGAATTTTGCTTGATATATTGTATAATATATAATGTACCGTAATATGGAGGTAAAAATGACCAAAAAACATTATGTAATATCCATATTTACTATTGTCATAATAGCATTATTAAGCTTCTACTATGTATTAAACAATGACAAGGATGTAAAAGACAGAAAATTAGCAGGCTACATAGAAAATGACTTTAAAATTAAAAACATATTAATATTTGATACAAAATATGAACAACTTATTGAAATACTTGGCCAACCTTTAAAAACAACAAACATTACAGATGAAACAATCATAAGCCATCATGGGTATTTTGTTATATTGCATTATGAAGGCATGAATGTTACTATAGATGCTGGAGTAAATTTTGATTTAAAAAACGGTACAGTAACTGAAATAGATATAACAGACAAAAACATAACTACTTTTAGAGGTGTAACTGTAAATGAAACTTTTAAAAAAATCAAACAAATTTATGGCATAAAAGAAAAGTATCCGCTTAACAGTGGAAAAGAAAAGCCTCTTGCAGACATGAAAATACAGGGATTAAAAAGAGGCAATGAGCAAATTGATTTAGAGACTTATACAGACTATTGCTACTTTACATTTGATGATAAACCAATAGCAATGATTTTTTTACTTGATAATGATGTAGTCAAAAAAATTGTAGTTAGAAATCTAACTGCAGATTAGTTTGGTTACAATACATTATATATAAAGGCTATTTCACTCAAATATAAAATAAGAGGTTTTAAAACCTCTTATTTTAATAGAAAAATACTAAGTATGTTAGGAGATATTACATGCATGATTTAACCATAAGAAGACCTAAAATAGAAGAAGCTAGAATAATAAATGATTTTTTTGAGGTCGTTATAAGAGATACATTTAAGAAAAACAACATAGATAACTTAGTAGATTTGATTGATATAGAAATAATAGATAAACAAAATCAGCTCGATCAAGATTTTAGTAGCAATGGAAATGATAAATTTTTTCTGATTGTTACTTCTAATGATGGAATTGTCGGTTCTATTTGTTATGGCAATCCAAATGATTTAATTATTGAATGTACTAATGGTAAACTACAAGATATACCCGAAATAGGTACGGTATATGTACATCCTGATTATCAAAGCAAAGGTATCGGAAGTATGATGATTGATGCTATTTTAAAGGAGATGAAAAGTAAAGACATCAACAAATTCTGTATGGACAGTGGCTATAAAACCGCGCAAAAGGTGTGGTGTAAGAAATTTAAATACCCTGAATATTATCTTATAGATTACTGGGATGAAGGCAGTGATCACATGATATGGAATTTAAATGTAGATGATTATATAAAATAATATGCTCTTTGTGTGTTTGTTGGTTATTTATATTCTTTTTTTAGATTATCTCTGTGGGTTCCTGAGATTACTCATAATTTTATTGGTTCAGCTTTTTGAGGTGGTCTAGTTGATGTCTTTTTAAACTTTGATTTCTATATATACAAGATGTTCTTTCTTAACATTTCAACCAACAATGTCACTGGGAAAATCAATAATAGGGCTATTTATACACAAAACAGCCCTATACTTAGGATACATATGTTTAATTGGGGGAATTATTATTAAACCTAAATTATTCATAGAAAAATAATAACTATATTGCATCCTTCTAATTACAATATATCCATCACTTTTTCACCGTACCACTCAGTACGCTTTCAAAATCGCTGAAATACTGTAATTTAGAAAACTACATCATATTTATCAATGTTCCATGAATAATTCAGGTTAAATCAATATTTAACTCTTTTACCATTAATCATAAACACTGTTCTCTCACATATGTTAGTTACATGATCCCCTATTCTTTCTAAATATCTTCCAATAAAAAGTAACTGTGTGGATTGTTTAATCACACTACTATTAACACTAATCATATCTAATAATTCTATATATATACCTTTGTATAGTTTATCCATTTCGTCGTCTTTTAGAGCAGTATTTATAGCTAAGTCTATATCTTCATTGATATAGCTATTCAAACTATCATTTAGCATACTTACAGCTAAACCACCCATTTTAGGAATATCAACCAATGGTTTTATAAACTCATCTTCTCCAATTTCTCTAATAACTTTGGCTATATTTACTCCTAAATCTCCTATACGCTCAAGGTCTGTTATTATTTTTAGTGCTGTGCTAATATATCTCAAGTCTTTTGCTTTTGGTTGTTGAAGAGCTATAACGCTTAAACAATTCTTCTCTATTTCTAATTCCAGTTCATCTACTTCATTATCAAGCTTAACTATATAATTTATCACTCTTCCATCTTTATCAAGTAGTGCTGACATTGTAAGAGTTATGATATCCTCAACCATATTTCCCATCTTCATAACTTTGTTTCTGATTTCTTCTATTTGATTATCAAAATATTCTCTCATTCTATACACCTCACTTAACCAAATCTTCCACAAATGTAATCTTCGGTTCTTTTATCAGTAGGACATGCAAATAATTTTTTGGTTTCACCGTATTCTACTAATTTACCCATTAAGAAAAATGCTGTGTTATCAGAGATTCTACCAGCTTGTTGCATAGAATGTGTTACTATAACTATAGTATAATCTTTCTTTAACTCTTGCAGTAAATCTTCTATTTTTGCAGTCGCTATTGGATCTAATGCTGATGTAGGTTCATCCATTAACAGCACTTCTGGTTCTACTGCTAGCGCTCTAGCAATACATAACCTTTGCTGTTGCCCTCCAGATAACCCTAGAGCATTTTTTTTAAGTCTATCTTTTACCTCATCCCACAAAGCAGCTGCTTCTAAGCTTCTTTTGACAATTTCATTTAATTTATTTTTATTCTTAATACCATGAGCTTTAGGTCCATAAGCCACATTTTCAAAAATACTCATAGGAAAAGGATTCGGTTTTTGGAACACCATACCAACTTTTTTTCTGAGTCTTGTTACATCTATGTCTTTATAAATATCAACATTATCAAGCATTACCTTGCCATTTATTTTCACACCTTCTATTAAATCGTTCATTCTATTTATAGTCTTCAAAAATGTAGATTTCCCACAGCCTGAAGGTCCTATCAAAGCAGTAACCTTTTTATCTGGAATATTAATATTTATATCTGTAAGCGCTTGAAATTGACCATAATATAAATCTAGTCCACTTATCAAAACTCTATCTCCCATATGCTATACCTCCATTTTTGATCTAGTTAATCTTCTAGCTATCTTATTGGTAGACAAATTTATAAAAAGTATTATAATTATCAAAACAGTTGCCGTAGCGTAAGCTTTATCAAAAGATACCTCTTCCTTAGCTAATAAATACAAGTGAACAGATAATGTTCTACCTGAATCAAAAACACTACTTGGCAATCTGGCTACCGTTCCTGCAGTCAAGTATACAGCAGCTGTTTCTCCAACAATTCTACCGATACTAAGGATAATAGCTGTCAAAATACCAGGTATTGCACTTGGTAAAACTACGTATAAAACTGTTCTTAGTTTACTAGCTCCAAGACCCAGACTAGCTTCTCTGTATAAATCAGGTACGGATTTTAAAGCTTCCTCTGTCGTCCTAACTATTGTAGGTAAGACCATAATACTAAGCGTAACACTGCCTGCTAGTATCGACCAACCAAATTTCAGTATTACTACAAATAATATCATGCCAAATAATCCAAATATAATCGAGGGTATAGATGCTAGACATTCTGTCGTATATCTAATAAAATTAATAAACTTCCCTTTCTTAGAATACTCGACTAAATATATAGCTGAAAATATACCAATGGGCGCAGATATCAAAAGAGTAATACCTATAATATAAATAGTAATTATTATCTGTGACGATATATCAGAAATATTAATCTTTGTTATACCATTTAGTACAACATAACCTATTATCCAAATAAGCACTCCAGTGGTTATAATAGCACTTGAGCAAATCAATATGTTCATAATATTGTCCTTAATACGTCTAGTCTTCATACAAACACTCCTTGATTACTTAAGTTTTTTACGTGTTATTAGATTTAATGATAAATTAAGAATCATTATAAATATTAATAAAATAACTCCTGTAGCAAACAACATTTCTTGGTGTAAACCATAAGCATAGCCCATCTCTATAGCTATATTTGCCGTTAACGTTCTGACTCTATCAGTTAACGTATGAGGTATAACCACAGTATTACCTGAAACTAATATAACAGCCATTGTTTCCCCTATTGCTCTACCAATACCCAAAACAACTGAGGTCAAAATACCTGAAGAAGCAGCAGGCAATAACACCTTAAAAATGGTTTGAATCTTAGAACTTCCTAATGCTAAAGAACCTTCTCTGTACTCCTTTGGTAAAGATTTAATTGAATTACATGATATATTGATAATTGTGGGGAGTATCATGATCCCTAAAATTATTATAGTAGCAAGTAAACTATTGCCTACTCCTCCTATATATTTTTGTATAATAGGTACTATCACTAATAATCCAAAGAAACCATAGACAACAGACGGTATGCCAGCAAGTAGCTCCACAGCAGGCTTTACAATCCTTGCCACATTTCTTGGTGCTATCTCAGCTAAGAAAACAGCTGTTAAAACTCCTATAGGTACACTTATTAAGATTGCTCCAATTGTAGCATATAACGAAGCTACTACCATAGGCTTTATGCCATATATATCCGCCTCAGGTATCCACTGAGACCCTAGAAGGAAATCACTTATTCCTACTTTCAATATAGCTGGCCCACCCTTTAATAATATAAATATCAATATACTGAAAACACTCAATACTGAAATACATGTGCTTATAAAAAATAATCCTTCAGATATTTTTTCTATTACTTTTTTATAGCTATTTGGCAGTAATTTTCTTTTATTGTACACATTTGTATTATTAATTTTTAAATCAGCTGTTTTCATATCTATAATCCTCTCTTACTATTTAACGGGTATTAATTTTTCACTAATGATTTTTTGCCCTGCATCACTTAAAACATAATCTATAAACTCTTTAGTAGTATCGTTTATCTCTCCTTTAGTAACAAATAAAAATGGTCTAGCTAGTTTGTATTTACTATCCTTTATACTCTGTATACTTGCAACAATACCATCTAATTTCAAGCCTTTAACTGAATCATTTAAATAAGAAAGTGATATATATCCTATAGAGTTTTCTTTTTTACTTATATTGGCCATAACAGCGCCTGTGCTATCTGCTATTAATGCATCTTTTACAACTGTACTGATTTTTTTACCATCGCTATTTTTTTTATAAAGCTTTATTATACTTTCAAAAGCACCTCTAGTACCCGAACCTGCTTCTCTACTAATTACTAGTATATCTTCGTCTTTACCTCCAATTTCTTTCCAATTCTTTATTTCGCCACTGAATATTTTTTGTGCAGTCTCCACATCTATATCACTAACTTCGTTACTAGGATGCACCGTAATAACTATACCATCATATGCTATGATGTGCTGAGTCAATCCCCATTCTTTTTCTCCTGATTTAAGATTTCTTGAAGCCATACCAATATTTGCAATTCCATCATTTGCAGCTTTTACTCCATGAGTTGAACCTACACCTTGTACGTCTATTTTTACATTATTCTTTTGCTTACTGAAAGCTTCTGCTAATTTAGTGGCAACTGGAGTAACTGATGTAGATCCTACAACATCAATGGACTTGCTTGCATCGCTACTAGCCACTTTTTCATTTGAACATCCTATGGCTGTAAATAAGATAGCTACTAATAAACTCATACCAATAATTAATTTTTTCAAATATAACACTCCTTTATTATCCTTTTTAGTTACAGCTAAAGTATAACAAGTATTTCTGTTAATTTTGTTTTGTAAAGGTTAACTTTATGTTAAGTAATAGTTAATACCATGTTAACATTCGCTCTATAAGAGTTTATTTATAGTTGATATAATTACCACTATCATGTATAATTTACACTAGTGTGGTATAACCTTAGAATATTTATAGAAACTAAAAATCTAATGATTATAATGAAATGAAAGGAAGATATAAATGAAACTTGGTATAGTAGGACTGCCAAACGTTGGCAAAAGTACTCTATTCAATGCAATAACCTCTGCTGGTGCTGAATCAGCTAACTATCCATTTTGTACAATAGAGCCAAATGTAGGAGTAGTTTCAGTTCCAGATGAAAGATTGGATGTACTAGAAAAAATGTACAACACTCAAAAGAAAGTACCAACAGCAATAGAGTTTTTTGATATTGCAGGCTTGGTAAGAGGAGCTAGCAAAGGCGAAGGATTAGGAAATAAATTTCTGTCTCATATAAGAGAAGTTGAAGCTATAGTACATGTTGTTCGTTGCTTTGAAGATGAAAATATAACTCACGTAGAAGGAGATATTAATCCAATAAGAGATATTGAAATAATAGACCTAGAGCTTATACTTGCTGACCTAGATATGGTAACTAAAAGACTTTTTAGAGTAGAAAAGCAAGCCAAATCAGATAAATCACTAATAAAAGAAGTTAGCTACCTAAAAAAAGCTCAAGAAGCACTTGAAAACAGTAATCCAGTTAGAAGTGTTGAATTTGAAAAAGAAGAATTAAAATACAATAAAATATACAATTTCTTAACTAACAAGCCAGTATTATACGCAGCTAATATATCCGAAGATGATATAGTAAGCGAAAACGAGAATGAACACTTAAGAGCTTTAAAACAACATGCAGAAAATGAAGGCTCAGAGGTTATAACTATATGCGGAAAAATAGAATCTGAAATTTCTGAGTTAGAACCAGAAGAAAAACAAATGTTCTTAGAGGAACTTGGTTTAAAAGAATCGGGACTTGATAAATTGATAAAAGCAAGTTACAAGCTACTAGGACTTATATCTTTCCTAACAGCAGGAGTAAAAGAAGTAAGAGCATGGACGATAAAAAAAGGCTGGAAAGCACCACAAGCAGCAGGTAGAATCCACACAGATTTTGAAAAAGGGTTCATCAAAGCAGCTGTAATTGATTATGATGCATTAGTTGAATGTGGTTCTTTAGCAACTGCTAAGGAGAAAGGATTGCTTAGACTTGAGGGTAAGGAATATGTTATGAAGGATGGGGACGTAGTCGAATTCCGTTTCAACGTATGATAAGTCCTAGAATGGTAAATTACTGCGTTGTTGAAAATATCCCGACTAATCACGTACGGTTGTACGCTCATATCCGTGATATTTTCGCCGCCTTGTACTTTACTCATTCTAGAACTTATCACCTAAATACACCTTATTGTATATAAATATTGTGTCGAAGTATCGAGGTTAGTTTTTTTCGCTCCTATCCTCGATATTTTTTATTCCTTGTATTTTACTCATTTTAGTAAATTCCACCCTTTATTTACTATGTTGTGTATTATAAAATTCAACTGTTTTTGTATTAGTTATATCTTAAAATCTTATTATTAAAATGGCAAATTACTGCGTTGTTTAAATTTTCCCGACTAATCGCGTACGGTTGTACGCTCATATCCGTGAAAATTTAAACGCCTTGTACTTTACTCATTCTAGAGCTTATCACCTCATTACACATTATTGTATAAAAAATTATTACATCAAAATATCGAGGTTAGTTTTTTTCTACCCTCGATATTTTTTATTCCTTGTATTTTACTCATTTTAGAAAATTCCACCCTTTATTTACTATGTTGGTATTAAAGAGCTTTACTGTTGACTATGTCGCTAATCATCATATCAAATTGCACATCACCTAATCCATACTGTGGAAATGTTTTAAGTAAGTCTTTAATAAGTGTTTTTCTATCCTTACTTGAATTTTTTCTTATATAGTCATTGATTTCACTATTTGGTGATCTGTAACTTAAATATAGAGAAGCTGCTTGATATGTAGCAGGTAGCATTTTATTAACTGGCATTTCTTTTTTACAAAGAATGCTAAGATAATTTTCATAACTCCCTGCACTATCAATCTCATATGCTTCAGGTAGCATTTCATTTGCTATTTCATTTTTCATACAAAATAGCACATCCCCTAAAAAATCAGACTTATCCAAATAGGCAAGTATTGTTAACATATTTATTTGGCAAAACATATCTGATCCAAACCATAAAACAATTGTATTAAAATCGTTCAAAAACAACGGCTCTAAGGGCTTTATAACATTATTTTTATACTCTTTCACAGTTATTTGATGTGACATCACTCTTGCTTTTATAAAAGCATCAGAGAATAAATCTTCAGTTACACTTCCCCAGCACATGGCTTCATTGAATGGAATATAGGTAGTATCCTCTTTGAAATGACCATTTTCCTTAAACTCCTGCATCATACATCTGCCATTCAAAACATGAAGTACTTTTACTGAATTCTTACCAGATATCTCATTTTGAATATTTCTAATTGATTCATCTTTCATTAAATTATTACCTCGCTTTGCTAATATTTTTTTTTCATCATAGATTAAAATAGGTAGGTGAACTCTTCGATATTCAAATGGTGTCACTCCAAATTGCTTAGCAAAAGCACGAGAGAAAGCTTCTTGTGATGAATAGCAGTACTTAAATGCTACATCTATGGTTTTCATTTCTGTTTCTCTGATATCTTCTGAAGCAAGTTGCAATCTTCTTTTTCTAATATAGCTCTTTATTGATATTCCATGATATTTATGAAAAGAAGCTGAGCAGTGATATGGTGAATAGTTAACCATCTTTCCTATCTCATTCAATGATATGACTTCAGTAATATGATCTTCTATATACTTGATTATTTCATAAATAGTTTTTGTGTTCATTAGCACCTCCTATAACAAAAGTATAAGCAATATGAAGCAATAATTTATGATACTCGTTGTGGTTATTATGAATTATATAGGGTATTTACCACTTCGCCCCGGTTGGAAGTGTACTTTAACTAGACATAAAAAATTTCTCCTTTGTTTATTGTTAGTTGTGGTGACTTCATTTTAACAAAGTTGAAGCTCTTTTTCTATTATTTTAGCTTCACTTAATAAATGAAAGCAAAAATTATCAGAGATTTAGTAGCTATGTGATGTGGAGTACCGTTAAGTGAATCACTATGAATAATTCAGGTTAGCAAAAGCATTTTAATAAAAAACATAATACTCTCTTCTATTCATTAACAATCCCATAATATATCAAATCTTTATATCTACCCTCTTTGATAATGTGTTCTTTCAGTATACCTTCTTTTATCATCCCTACCTTTTCCATAACTCTACCTGAAGCTGGATTTGAAGCAAAGTATCGAGCAAATACTTTGTGCATTCCTTTTACTTTAAAGGCAAATTCTATCATTGCCTTTGAGCTTTCTGTTGCATAGCCATTACCCCAGAATTTTTCTCCTATCCAATACGCTAACTCTCCACGCCCAAAGTTTTTGTTATTGCTTAGTGAAATACAACCATATAGCGTCCCAGTCTCTTTATCAATAATAGCCATCTCATATAATTTATTATTGATAAAATTGGATTTGTGATTTTTTATCCATATTAGAGCACATTCTTCAGTGTAAGGATAAGGTAGATTCAATGTACTTTTGTAAAGGTTATAGTTGTTGCAAAGTTCTGTAACCGTTTTTGCATCCTTTTCTTCAAATAATCTCAGTATCAACCTATTAGTCGTAATCTCTTGCTTATTTTTATCGTATATCATTTGAAATCCCCCTTGTATTTATATGTAATGTACATTATATCATCTATACCCTTTTTCTGAAAAACAAATAACCACAAATTTAAAGCTAGCTGTACTCTGTACATTGCTAGCTTTTTATAGTGTTATATATATTTTCCACTGAATATTTTTGATTCTCTATATAAAGTTTTTCTGAAATAAACTGTTATGGTGTAGGACCTAATTTCCCATGCAATAACTCATCAATATTATCATATCCTAACTCTACCCAATCTGTATTAATCCCCAAACTAAGCAATTCGTTATCGCATGCTTCTGACAGTTCCCGCGCTTCTTTACTTTTATCTTCATATAACAAAATTTCAATGACTTTATCCAACCTATCCCAGATAGTAATATCCTCGTAACCATTACCCAATGTCATATTAATAGCTTTATCAAAGAATGCTTTAAATTTCTTTCCTAGTTTTGTTGATGAAGCATAGATTGGTAGTTTCTCAGCATATGGATATGGTTTACCATCAAGCAGAAAAAACAATCTATACATCTCATTTATTCCATTTAATATAGATAATGAAGCAGTAAACAATTCTTCTTCTTTATTTTTATGATGATGTGGATACCCATCAATTAACCAGTAAAGTGATAGCAGGTATCTATACTTAACTTTTCTAAACAATACATCATCTGTATAACCTTTAAAATTCTCTACTATACTCTTAAACTGTTTCAAAGGATCAATAACAATAACTGCATTAATCCAAATCCAAATTGCAACATCATTATAATTTTTAAATTGGTCTTCTATAACATCTATTGGCGTAATACTAAAGTGTGGTTGTGATACTTCTTTACCAAAATATCTATCCCAACCTTCAGTAGGCAATTGGTAAAAAGCTTGGCTAGTATTTGGTGTTAATTTCTTTTGATACATAGCACGTTGGATGTTATCAAATATCTCTCTTGAACATATTATATCTATATCTACATCTGAGTTACAAGAATATGTACCAAGTGCTCTACTTCCTGTTAATAACACCGTTAACTTTCTTCATGATTAGTAATGCCAGGCAAAGTAAATATTTGTTCATCAATATATCTTCGCAAATCATTCCAATCAACTCCTATATTTATCACTATCTAGCCCCCTGTATTAGATATTAATAACTTTTAACAACTCGCGAACAATCCATTAGGTTTAATTTCACATATCTTATACCATTATATTCAATTATGTATAAATTTCTGTCCACTAAAATAACTAGCCTATGCTACCTATTTCACATTTTCGTTTCTACAAATCCTTATAAATTATCTATCTTTCCTTCCACATTGTAGTTGTTTTATATGGACGAAAACCGATACTGTAGTAAAATTGCTGTGAAGATCCTACTAAAACAGTCTTAGCTCCAAGCTCTTTAACCCTTCTTATTCCTTCTAGCACTGCCACTTTTCCTAAACCCATTTTGCGATAATCTGGATCTGTTGCCACTGGTTCTATTACTGCGTAGCCAGCTTCTTCATCGTACCACATACCACAATATGAAACGAAGTTTCCGTTTGGCTCAGTTACAGCTATTTTTAAACTCAAATCAACATTAGGACGTAACATAGCTTCTTTAGCTAACTGCTCAACTTCTTTAGTAAATTTGAGTTCACCTTCTCCATTTAATTCGTGGTTGAATCCTTTCCACATTACACGTCTGTATTGATATAAGTCATAAGTTTCTTTCATTGAAGTAATATTAAAACCTTCTGGCAAATCATATGCTGTAGGTGTTTTATCTGTATAAAAAATTGCATCATTTTCTTTTTCCTTTGTGGCTATAAATCCAAGTTCACTAGCAATATCTTGAAATTCCAAATCAGTATCTGCAATCATAACGCCAAAACTTCCATCTTTAGAGAAATTACTTTTTGCATAGCTTAGCATCTCTTTTTTTAGATATGTATATTCAGGTAAAGTTAAACAAAAACCTTCTCCTAGCATACAGTCAAATGTTGCCACTCCTACTATCTGTTCATTATCTTCCCACATACCGATTTTACCCACTGATTCCTTGTCTAGCATAACATGAGTTATCATCCAGTCCCATCTTGTATATGTAAACTCTGCATAACCTAATTTTATGAAAAATGATCTTACTTTATAGTAATCATCTGTAATACCTGCTTGTTTTGTGTAATTTCTAAACCTTATCGACATGATATCTCCTCCTCTGTTACTATATAATAACCTCTAGACAGTATAATATAAATGCTAACTTTGGATATAGTCAATTTATACCTAAAAGGGATCTCCTATCAGACATCCCTTTACTATACTTTTCAATATAAGTTAAAGCACTCAATAACGCAATAATTTGCATTACAAAACAGCTCTATATTATTTTTTATATATAATTTTCCTTATTGTTTCATATGCTAATCCGTATTCTATGGATATTTGTTCTATAGTGTAGCCATCTTGATATTTTTTCTTTATCGATTTATTTCTATTCTTATAATAGCTTCTAGAACCACTCTTTTCTCCCCATCTATGATTATCTTCACTTGGTATATATATTATTTTACCACTTATATGTTTTTGAATTTCAGTTAACAAATGTTTTGGTAGTACTTCTGCTGCATTTACATATTTCATAATATCCGCTCCTTATTTATTAGTTATAAATAAAGTACAGAGTTCAGCAGATAGTAGTCTATTACTCCCATACAGAAATAGTTTATACTATCGCTTACTCTGCATGGGCTATAGCTTGGTCTATGCTATTTCGTAAAATAATTCTTCTTTTCATACAATTTCCACCTCCAAAAAAACTCTAGTCTAAGATGTATGTAACTATTTCACTATATCATATATAACATTATTTTAACACTAAATTTAATTGATACAAATAATTTAGCAATGTCTCAGTAGGATACATCTTCTTTCACTATTACGTCCCACAAAACGTTCTATACGGCACATCTGATTTTGGAGGTAATTTAGCATATTCTTCATGATTTGTTGTATAATCATATGGACAAGATAATACATCTAACAAACGATTCATTACGCTATAGTCACTATGCTCTACTGCTGATTTTAGTGCTTCTTCTACTCTGTGATTTCTTGGTATAACTGATGGGTTACTTTTTTTCATTAGATTATAAATATCTTCTTTTGATGCATTTTGTCTGTTTAGTCTCTCTTGCCATAATTCATGCCATTTTATGAATTCTGATGAGCAAAACATCTTCATATCTTTTAATTTCTGAAGCGTTAAAGCTCTAAATGTATTAGTATAATCAGCTTTGTATTTATGCATAATATCTAGTAAATTTTTTATTAAAACATCATCTTCAGCTTCTTCATTATGTATACCTAATTTTGATCTCATCCCGGATAGGTAATTTAAACGATAAATTTGTCCATAGTTAGAAATTGATTCACTTGCAATATCTATAGCTTTATCTTTATCTTCATCTAAAAGTTGAAGTAACGCCTCGGCAAGTTTTGATAAATCCCACGCTCCAATTTGCGGCTGATTGCCATATGCATATCGCCCATGCATATCAATTGAGCTAAACACAGTGTTTGGATCATAGGTATCCATAAATGCACAAGGTCCATAATCTATGGTTTCTCCACTAATCGTTATATTATCGGTATTCATTACTCCATGTATAAAGCCAACTAATTGCCATTTAGCTATAAGCTGTGCTTGTTTTTTGATTACTTCCTGTAAAAGATATAAATATTTATTGCTTTTATCTGCGAAATCAGGAAAATGCCTTTTGAGTGCGTAATCAGCTAAGCTTTTCAGCTCATCTATGTTACCCCATTTAGCAGCATACTCAAATGTACCTACTCTTAGATGACTTGAAGCTATTCTAGTTAATATTGCACCGATTTGTGGTTCTTCTCTAGTTATCCATTCGCCTGTTGTGACCACTGCCAAACTTCGAGTTGTTGGTATGCCAAGTCCATACATAGCTTCACTTATAATATACTCTCTTAGCATTGGTCCTAAGGAAGCACGACCATCTCCTCCTCGTGAGTAAGGTGTTCTGCCTGCTCCTTTTAACTGAATATCTATTCTATTTCCTGTTGGTGTTATTTGCTCCCCTAGCAATATAGCTCTACCATCTCCAAGCATTGTAAAATAACCAAACTGATGACCTGCATAAGCCTGTGCTATAGGATCAGAGCCATGTGGTAATGCATTTCCAGAAAACACTTCTGCACCAGTTTTATTTAAAAGAAATTCTGCTTTTAATCCCAAATTTAATGCTAATGAATCATTGAATTTTATTAGATTTGGACTAGGAACAAGTTTTGGTTTTGTTTTAGTAAAAAATATACTAGGTAACTTTACGTAGGTATTATCAAAGTTCCATCCTTGATTTAAATCATTTTTATTTTCCATCATGTTATCTCCTTTCAAGTTTATATTTATTCATTAAAAATATCACAATTAGTATTTATCTTTATATACTTTATTATGTTATATTTAGAAGAAACAGTTTAATAAAAATTATTTTATAACACACACAAGCTTGGTCAAGAAGACATACTCAGTGAAACGAATTACAATACTGGTAATAATTAATAATTGAAAACGTTTTATTTATTTTCTATAATGTATTTATGCTTTATAGCAAAATTCACTTTATAATTAAGGAGGGCATTAAGAATGCAGAAAAAATTAATTAAAATCATCACACTAGTAATGTTATTTGTTATTTTAGTACCTGTTAATGCTTATGCATTAACTATAACGGACAACTCAGCCGAAGTAATCCCACCAGATTCAGAACTTTTGAATAAGGATTATGATCATGAAATGTATCTATTTGATAATAATATCTGTCTAAAATATTCGTACAATGAAAACTGTAGTAAAATCGACGGAATAGTTATTTACAAGGAACTAGGAGGTAAACTTATTATTAAAAAAATAGATTACAGTAGACCAACAATATCCTACTTACCTTACTGCAAAAAAGTATACGTTAAACTTGGTTCTGCTCTTAGCCCTAATACTATAGGATGTATGCTACATCTCAAAGTGGATTATAAGGATAAAGAACTAAAGCTTTATGCTCATTATAATAAACCTGACTTCCCTTATACTCCTTATGATAATGTAGTTAAGAACCTATATAACTGGAAATAAACAACTATTTATTATCTATTAAACTAACAATGGTGTAATCTTCTCTTTAATATTTATAGAAGTTTACACCATTTATTTTTTATTATTCTATTGCACTTTTTAGAATTCGATTTTAAATATCTTATTAACTATTAAAGTGAATAAATAACTATTTATTCTTTACAACAAGCTTATTCTTATTAATTAATTCTATCAGTCTGAGAAATAATTCTGTGGCTTTTTGGTTGTTTATATTTTTATTTGTATTATTTAAAGTAACTGATATAGCATAAATATCTCCATCTTTTTGCTTTTGAATCAACTGTGTATAGTTCAAAACTCCTGGCTCCGATCCACCTTTGTATGCAAAATCTGCCCATTTGTCTTTTGAAACTAATCCAGGATTTATTTTTAATTCATCACTATCTTTTAAATCATATATAACATCACAAAGACTTTCTGTTGAGAAAAACCACTCAATGTCTTTTATATGTGTTGGAGTATTTTTAATTTCTAAATTAGATAAGGTAATTTTATCATTTAAATCTTTAAGTATTTTTCTTTTACCATATAAATTCGCTTTTAAATATTGTTCTAATATTTTTGCATCTTTTGAATATTTGAGTTTAAAAGCTTCATTTGTTTTTAATAGTGGACAGTTCTCTTTATCCATATACTTTTCAACTTTTCTTTTACCAAGATATCCAATTAAATGGTCAGTTGCAGTATTATCACTAATTGATATCATTAAGTTTGACAGTGTTTTAATTGTAACAGGAGTTTTTTCAGACCATTCATGTATCATCCCACTTGGGAGTGACTTATTCTCATTATCTAGCTGTATTATATCGTCCCAATTTACTTTGCCACTTTCTATAGTTTCGTATAATGCTTTTAGTACGTATAGTTTAAATGCAGAGCCTACTGCCAATTTTTCCTTATGATTAACTCCAACTAATAGGTCTTTTTTGTTTTTCTTTATACAAATTGAAAAATCGCATTTAAAACTTTCAAATTCAGATATAATTCTTTCCAGTGTATCCTCTTTCAATGTCCAGCTACTAAAAAATAGTCCTATTATCTTTTTATCTTCGTCAAGAGCAATTTCACATGTGAAATTACCTCTTTCAAATTCCATTATATATTTTTTATCTTCTTTAGTAACTTCAATAATATTGCCTAGATTGTGCTTATACCACTGGATACTTGCTATCACTTGTTTTATTGGTATTTTTTTTAAAAATCCCTCACTAAAATATGCTTCTAGTTTACTCCCTTCAACAGTAAAAAGTTCCTTTAATATTTTCTTACACGGATCATCATTCACCTTTTCTTGAACATCTGCAGAAAAAGCAACAGTCATAGACAAAATACACAATACTAATACTAGAGATATTACTCTTTTTAACATTTTACCACCCCTCATTTTTTTTATATATGTCAACATAGTTCTATTATGTACTCAATATTATTAAGAATCATTCTTTTCATAACTAAAAATATCTTCTATAGCTACACTAAAAGCTTCAGAAATATCATATGCCAATTTTAATGATGGATTATATTTTCCTGCTTCTAATCTTCCAATCGTTTCCCTTCTAACGCCAACTTTGCTAGCCAAATCTTCTTGAGACATATGGTTTAATAAACGATAATATTTTATTTTTGTCACTAGCTTCATTCTAATCACCTAATTTCTCAAAATACAAAAATGATACTACAAATATCAGCATCATCGCAATAAATGCTATTGCCATAATACCATTAACAATATTCTCTGCAATATGAATCCCTTTCATAAAGATTATAGTCATAATACCAACTACAGCTACAATAAAACCATTTCTACTAGCCTTGTTTATGTTGTTTTTAAATCTTTCATCGATAGGATGATTCAAATATTTAAACCAAACAAACCACCCAAACCAACTGTACCATAATGGTTCATCTTTAATAATCCCCACCAACCCTAATAATGATAATAACCCTAGTAATGCAAGTGGATTAAATTGTTTTACTTTCATATCCTGTCACCTCTCATGTGATATATTTCTATCATGTTGTTATAAATATATCACATCGCTAAACTATTTGTCAACTTAATAAAATAATTTATTTACTTGTATACTATTTATTAGAAGGGATATCTTATATAAGACATCCCTATTGTTATTATAGATGATTGTTCTGATTACAATGGTTTGAATAATCACGTGAAAGATATAAGTTCCTAAGCTATACCGTTTTTTGTGTTATACTGTTTACCACTAGTTCACAGAAATCAGAACTAAATGTTACAATTTATTTTTTTATACTTCCCTAACTATTTATCTATTGAACATTCCTACAGTGCAACTACTTGATAACCTATTTCTGTGATTTTGTTATCTATTATTTCAACTCCTATACCATGCTCCTTTTCAAAAGTTGACTCAAACAAAATCCCTATCCTTCGTTGTTCTTTTACGAAACTATATGGTACATATACTGCTTTGAACTTTAGCAAATTTTTCATTACCTTCTTGTTGCTAACTTTAGATGAATGTGAATCAAAATCTTTTTTTCTATAACAATCTTTATATTCATCAACAACACTACAATAATACAAATATAACTGTTCTTCACACTCTGCTATTATAACATCTTTGTTTTGTTCAAATTCTTTAAACGACAACTTTTGCATTTCTTCAATTTCTTCTTCTTCTTTAGCAAGAATTAGAAGTTCCCCTGTAAATGTGCTTCCAAAAATAGTTAGTTCATAGTCTCTTCTCCAAAATTCATCGTACCTAATATCACCAAAAATATTCATCTGATTTCTTATCCCCCTTATGCTTTGGTATAATGACACATGTTTATATTATACAATACATTTTGTAGTATTTCACTTATATTGGTAAAAAAAATGCTATATAATTAAATTAATATCATGACTTAAAATAGTGCATTAAAAAAATCATCTGAGGAAGATAACCTTTTCGTTTGCTTTCTTTATTTTGAGGCATGGAAAATAAGCAAATGGTAAATCTGCAGATTCAATATTTGTTATAATAGTTTATAGGAATTTTATGAAATTGTTTTCATGTAAAAATTAAACTGGCTTATATATCAAACTCTTCATTAGTTGGTAGCTTTAGTAGAATTTAAAAATTACCTTAATATAAAACAGCATAAAAACATCTCCAACCACGTATATATGATTGGAGATAAAAAATAATTTCTATTATTTTGCCTGCCTACTTAAAACAGGAATTTAATTACCATCTATAGACTGAGTCACTATAGATAAATCAGTTATTTTGCTCTTTTGTTATTTCAAATACTTTATCCTCATAATCAGTAGCTCTAATAATAACCTTTTTGGTCTCACCTAATGGAAAATAGCTAGCCGGTACTGCTATTACTTTTTTCATAAGCCATCCTATACCCTTGTTATCAATACTGTAGCTATAGTCTTTCCCACCTATTGTTACATTTGTTATGGCATTAATATAGTTATTTTCTAGTTTATCACTAGTGCCACCAAGTACTATTATAACATCCTTACTGGACTTCAAAGTCACAGAGTTTTCTTTAAGAATATCATATAGGTTTTCATTACCAATACCTACACTTTTAGGTACAGAATTCTTTTTATTCGATTCATCCACATTTTTTACATTTATCTCAAAGTTTGCAGTAAGGTACCCGTTTGACTCTATTTTTAGAGTATAACTTTTGTTATTAGTAAATTTGCTTTTATCCACGGTTAATACATTGTAAGAATAAAAACCATAGCCTTCTTTACTAAATTTATAATCGCTATCTTTAACAAGCTCTATATCATCTAACTTCACAGCTGTAATAGAATTCATATATGTTTGTGACGTATAACCTCCTAGAGTAATTTTTACATCATTAGCTCCTAAAAGATTTAACATCTTTTCATCAATCAACTTATCTCCTTTTACAAGCTTTGCTGGGTTTTCTTCTTCCGTAATAGTTATACTAAAAGTTTTATCCTTGTAACCAGTTGATTTTATTGTTATATGGTTAGATCCTAAAGATACTTTATCGGTAATAAAGAATTTATTTGAGTTACTATTAATTCCAACATCGATTGGTTTATAATCTATATTACCAATAGTAACCTTTGTAATGGCATTACCATAAACGGAATTGAATATACCATCATTTATTAGCACCTTTAACTCTGTACCCATCGGCACTTTTTTACCATCCTGTGCAAATGTCACGTAACTCGGTACTTTTAAAGCATCATTACTTATTTTTACATTAAACTTTTTATTCTTGTAATTAGTAGCCTTAATGACAATCTTATAGCTTCTTTCCTTTGTAAATAGGTTACCCTTGAGAACTATGTTGTTAAATGACTTGCTATATTCTACTTTTTGCTCATTTACCATAACCTCTGTTATAGCATCACTGTAGTTTTTATCCATAGTTTCAGAAATGGTGATTTCCACATCCGAACCCGTTTTATAGGTGTTTTTCTCATCGTCAAGTTCAACATAGTTTGGAACCTTCTTTAAGTTGCCTTTTAAATTATTTGGTGTAAAACTAAAAGTATAGTCATTATAACCATTGGCCTTTATCTTAAGTACATGTTGTTTATCGTTAGCATATTGTCCTGAATCAGAGCCGAATAGTTTAGATCTTAGAACAATTGTATCACCTACGACCTCATATGCACCACTGTTCCCTCCTACCTGGCTATCATTAAATAGTCCTTTAGCATCAAGATAAACACTTGTTAAGGAAGCTATATAATCCGATGTAAATCCTTTTACAATAATATTATTTGCATCATCTTGTTTAGCTTTTATATTCTTAGGTGTCTCTTTAGACATATTAATACTAATACTTGTCGTCTTGTAACCTTCTGAAGTAAATACAAATATATTTTTTCCTGTTACAAAGCTATTATCACTAGCTTTAAAGGTAATAGTATTCTTATTTTTATCTATACTGTATCTTAGATAATTGGAATTTATCTTTATATTGATAATCTTATCAGCCCAATCATCTGCTCCATTGTTTTCTCCATACGTAATAACAATATCATTGCCATACATCACTTTCTTTGATGATAGCGTAGGTGTTTCTTTTGCTGTAGCTTGGCTATATTGATACATATCACCTAATACACCATCATGAAGCATATTTTTAACATAGTATGGCTTATTAACATATAAACCTTTTGGTACATCATAGTTAATGTCTACTATCTGTGATAGAGTAGGCATTCCCGGTAGACTATCAAAGTAATCTTTAAAGGTTACATAGTTTCCATTATCTTCATATCCAACCTTATTCTTATAGTAAATATAATCTACAACCTTATCACTCTCATTTGTTAAAATAGCATCTTTCTTAAATAATCCCCACCAGTTTAAAGTTGCCTTAACATAAGGCGTCGCCATATCCAACTCTGTTAAGATTTTTGCATTTGCAAGATGGTCAAAATCATAGATAACATTTGCCCTTATAGAACCTCCTCCTGTTCCACTAGAACCATTAATACTTGCGGATGTTACAGCATCTACTTTTCCATGGAACTGGTTACTTTTCAATGCTTTTCCATCATATTTTGGATTCTCTGATCCTGCTGGTGCTTTGACCAACTCGAATGTTTTCTTATAATCTTCAAATCCTGTAGCCTTAACAACTATAGTATGTTTCCCTACTGTAAGCTTACTTAATGCATCATTTTCAAGTCTAATCAGATTAGATACTACATGCCATTCTTTACAATCCCCTTCTAATTTTTGATCATCTAATAAAACAGTGTGAACTGGATTGATAATAGCATAATTAAAGTCAGTTAATTCAAATAAAAGATCATTATGTGCCCACCAGTTGAAATTACTATTAAGTAATAATTCCCCTGCACGTTCAATAAGTTCAAAGGTCACTTTTACGTCGTTAAAACCATTAGATTTAATAACAACTGTATGCATACCATTCCTATCATCAATTGCAGTAGATTTTGCCAATATAATTATCTTACCGTCTTCTACCCTAAACTCAACAGGTACTCTTGTAGTCTCACTCTTACCATAATCTTTTAATACTTCGTATATATTAGCTTGCCATTTCTTAGCATTTATTGATGTGTTATCAAATTTGATAACAATGTCATTACCTAAAAGCGTTCTTTCTTTCTCTAATGTCAAAGCTGGTACACTGGTATCCACTGGCTTTGAACCCTCGTTTTCTGTATTAAACGTTGTCTTCTCTAACTCACTTCTAACTTTTCCATTTTCATCATAGTCAACCAAGTAGTAGTCAGAGTAACTAACGGGACCAGAAACAAGTATCCTATCAGGATCTTCATTTTCTATAACTCCTGTAAAATCTTTTTCTCCTGAGCCTAGCTTAATTGTGTCAGATAGATTGTTATCCGTTTTATTTGTAACCTTTACACTAGCTACTTCATTAGGATTTATCTCAAACTTCACAATTGTACCTTGATCGTTAACTTTAGTCGGATTGAGAGCTACGTCATTCAATGTAAAATCGTAATCATAAATAGAACCTGTAGTAATGGCAAGTACCCCATAATGAACCTGCTCTATATTAGTTATACGACTTTTCACCTCATCTATTATCTTTCCACTGCTTTGTACATCGTTATATTTCACATCTACAACAGCATACTGCCCTCCATTTTCTACGACAGATACTCCCGTAAAAAGGTTCTCTAACATTAGAAACTTTATGTCCCCATATAATCCATTATTGTTATAATCCTGCCTATTCTTTTCAGTTCTATTAGATGTAGTGTTAATACTAGAATCATGGCTTGTAGCTGTCCCTGTAATTTTAAACTGAATATTTTTGTCATCAATTCTTTCTACATTAACATTTGTACCCGTTGGTTGAGAGCCAACTAAGCTTGCACCAGTTATTGTATCAACAGGCCCACCGTTAAAACTTGCAAATTTAGCATTACTATTTCTCTTAATTGAAACCTTAACAATTGTATCAAAAGTTCCTTGTTTAGATTGATTTTCAACAATCTCCGTAGGGGAGATTATTAAATCCTTTGCAGTTAGTCTATTTGGGTCACCACTTATAGACTTACCATTTTTCTTCTTGATTTTATTTTCTATTTCAGAGATTGTAATTTTAGTATTCATATTTTCATCGGCTAATAATTCATACCAATTACCTAACTTATCTTTATAGTAAATTTTATTAGATTTTTCTTTGATTATACTTCTTGCAGCATCAATAAATTTCTCAAGGGTGAGGATTTCTGCATTTTCACCAAGTTCAAAAAGATGTTCTCCTATGAGTAAAGCGTTTCCATCTATTTGCAAATTCTCCTGTTCTGTAATAGCAAAAGCTATTGTAAAATTAACCAGTAATAACCCCAAGAAAATACTAATAATTTTTTTCTTCATATTCCTATTCCTCCTAAAACTACTTTTTAGCAACAGTAATATTATCACTGTCGTCACTTATAGATATTTTAAATTTCATCATCTTTAAATAAGTCTTTATAGTTATAATGCTACTAGCTTTGCATCCAATGATACTAAGTTGTCATCTACATATAGTCTCTATCCACTTGCTTTTTATTTCCTTTGATACTTTTACTATGAATGTCGAAGAATCCATAAAAGATTCCTTAAGTGTCCCTGAGAAAACCTCATGTTCTCCTACTTGCTAAAATAGTTTTAAATTACCTCTACTGTTTTAAATCACAATATCTCGCTTGCTACTTTACGAATTTTGTATGAAAATTTTGTTCTTTAACTACTATCATTCCAAATACCTCATATATAAGTAATCTAATCCATTACTCAATCCATACCCTCCTATTCTTATTTTTTATATATATTGATTATCATTATCAATTGTAGCATATATTTTCGCCTTTGTAAATAATAGTTAGTTCATAATCTCTTCTCCAAAATTCATCATACCTAATATCTCCAAAAACATCATCTATTTCTTATCCCCTTATGCTTTAGTATAATGACACATGTTTGTATTAATTTTGTAGTATTTCTCTTAAATTGGTAAAAAAATAAGGAGGCCTCAAAAGACATCCTTTTTCCCCTAATATTTAGCTATCGTATTTATATCTTCAACTATTATCCAATCATCCATGTTTTTCTGTTTATTAAGCTTTAAGGGCTCTATTTCTTTAACATTTTCTATCTCTATTAAGCAGAGATATTTCTTTCCTGCCCATCTTTTTATCTGAGCATCGCTAAGTATAAGCTTGTTTAGATTTTCACTCACTAATGTCTTTGATTCTTCTTCAGTCATCTTTTCAGAGTTAAATACACAGCAAACTGTTGCACTAGCTCTAATAATACCATCTCCGTTATTTTCTATAAAAAACAGTTTTTCTCCGACAGATACTCTACCATAAGGTACTTTTCTCCCTGCCGCACCTCTTATTATCATTGATTTGCTTCCTTCTAAAATTTTTGATAGCTCTTTTGCCCTTCTATCTGTATACACTAAATGCTCCATCTATCTTCCTCCTAATCAAAGAATTTAAGATAATTATAAAGGTTACAGTTAGTGTAAAGTCAAGTTATGGTTAACTTCTTTTTTTGACAGGCAATATAAGCTCTGTAATATACTCATGTTCACTGACAGTTGAAATGACATCGATTATATAATTTTCTGTAGCTCTTCCTGTATATATATAATTATTGCTTTCAATCCATTCAAGCATTTTCTGATAAGTCTCACTCATTGTTTTATAACTTCCGTAATGATATGCAACTACTGCTAAAAAATCTCCATATTTTCTAACAACACCTTTAATTTCTTTGCCTACTGACACTTTAACTAAAACTTCAATATCTGCACTACTATAGTCAAAGTTTTTATGATCATCATAATATATAGCCATCATTGTACCGGACATATGGAGATTATTTTTTTCTACCAGGTTGTTTAATTTAGTAAACCTCAGATAAAATTCATCATCACTGCACTTTCCTATATATCTTGAATAAGCGACATAACAAGCAGGTATTTGTTTAAGCTTTATATCTACTGTACTTGAATGTTTTTTTTCATCTTGGTTGATGTATAATTTCAATCTATTCTTTAAGATAGTTTGCTCTGCTATATTCTTTTCTATTTCTTTACACTTTTGCTCTAACATTTTAGAATTATACTCTAAATCATCTCTTTTTAAAAGTAGCTTAATTTCTTTGAGAGAAAAACCAGCTTTCTTGAAATGTTTTATAGTGTTGATTGCCAATAATTGTTCATGCGAATAATATCTATAGTTGCTTTGGTTATCTACTTTTTTCGGTTGTAGTAAGTTTATATTATCATAATAATGTAATGTCCTAATAGGAATATTGCATATCTTTGATACCTCTCCGATTAAATAATACTTTTCTTTACTATTGTCCAAAGTATTTATACTCCTCCCTAGCTATTTAATATACCTTGTTGTAGTATATCTTAAGTACACATTTTACAAGAGTAATAAAAGAAAGTACTGATAATAGTATAAAAAACACCTTTTTATCAAAAAATCCAGATATAATTGTTGCTAGCGCTACTGCTACTAATGTTATATTAAACCCTGAAAGACCTATTTTATCTTTGATATATTGATTTCTCTCGTCCTTTTCTTTAGTGTAAAGTTCTTTTAATTTACTTTCATTTTTTAGAGCCTTTGTAAATGTATATATATCCTTAAATGCAAATCCCACTACGCATAAAAATATACCCATTTGGAAGCCTATAATAAAACCACCTAAAAAATCGTCATCAGCAAAGTATATGCTTCCAAATCTATTTGAAAACATTACAGCGACACAAGAAAACAATATCAATATTATATATAGGTTTATTCTCTTTTTTAATACATCCCTAAAATCTTTCATACTACACCTCCTCATTATCTAAATCAAAAACTTCTTCAATCGTCATTCCAAAATATTTAGCTATTTTATAAGCTAGCACAAGTGATGCAGTATATTTTTCACATTCAATACTAGTGATTGTTTGTCTGGTAACACCCACAGCATTAGCTAACTCCTCTTGAGATATTTTCCTTTCTTTTCTAAGTATTTTAATTTTACTTTTCAGGCATCCCACCTCCAATATTACGTTTTTTTAATAAATATATTTGTATAGCCCACTTTGCATTTTTAGTATAGTTTACTTTGCATCTTTTGTCAATAGTATTATTCTTAAAAACACTGGAATTACATGAACATAATATATCAATATTAAAAATTCATTTTATTATATACTCTCCTTGCTTTAATTTAACTACAATTTTATTTTTTTACTATTGTGCTTAATTATGTTATAATCCAAATAACACTATATAAATCATTGCAAGGAGATGATATTAAATGAAAAAAACAGGCATAGAATTTAAAAATACTGTTTATGGTTATTGGTCAAAGCTTTATAACTGCAATATAGAAAATTTTAAAAAAGAAGGCATATTTGTTATTAGAGAAAATAACCTTTCAGAAAATTTAATTATTCAATATAATATAGATAAAATGAAATTAATAAGAGTGTCCCCTAAACTGGCAAATAAATTAAACTTACCAATTGGATATAATTCTACTTATATAGAAGATATATTTGAGATTTTAAAAGAACAGAAACTTAAAATTACAAGCCAAAATACACTATTAGACCACTTTCTTGATGCAAAAAATTTTAAACCATTTAAAGCTGAAAACAATTATACTTTACGTCAATTAGACCCAATCGCAGATGATAAATATTTACAAGAATTATACGCATGTTGCAGTGATGAAGATTTAGACGAAGCTGATATATACATAGACAAGCCAGATCCTATAATATTTGGATACTTTGATAATGACAAAATGATTGCATATGCAAGTCATAGATACTGGGATGATATTATAGCAGATATGGGTGTCCTGATACACCCTAAATATAGAGGTCAAGGATTAGGAAAATCAGTGATTTCACGATTATGCGAGTGGAATATTAAGCATAAAATAGTTCCTATGTATAGAGTGTTTAGTTATCACACTACCTCAATAAAAATACCTATTGCACTTGGTTTTAAAGAAATAGTACCTGTGTCTTCGATAAGAATATTACAAGATTAGTTTTTAAAAATTTGTTTTTTTTATTTTATTTAGTATAAGTTTCATATCACCATTTATATTCTTACTTCGCATCTTTTGTCAATAGTATATTTTAAAAAAAGAACCGCTTAAAAAATTAAGCAGTTCTTTTTATTTTATTATTGTTCTTCTTTAGGCAAAGGAGTCATGATATTAAATACTGGATCAATTGTATCATGTGTGTATAGGAATAGTAACCATTTCTTCCTATCACCTTCTACATTTATTTCGGAGAATTTAGGTTTATTGTTAGTGGTTGCTAGCTCATACAATATGCTTTTAGCCATTGTTACTGTTACATCTGCATCTTCACATATCTCGTCGCTCAAATATCTAAATATGCCTCGCTTAACCTCTGTACATGCTTTCTCGTTTCTATCTGGGATTATGAAGTTAATTTTATAATCCATATCTCCAGCTTTTATACCTTCTATTCTAATACTAAGTAGATATAATACTTTTTCAAGAGGTATATTATCAAGAGTTTGACTAGTTATCGTTGTATCAATCAATGGAAGTTTTCCATATCTAAGTTCAAATGATCCCATTAGGTATATATTTCTCCACGGTCCTGACTCTGCTATATATCCTAATTGTTCAAGTGCATCTGCACATAACATCTTTGCTTTTTTATTACTCGGATTAGCAAATATAACTTGCTTAGTAACCTCTGCAACCCATTGATATTCACCCAATTCATATGACTTAGCTGCTTTTTTAATAACTTCTTCTTCTCCTCCCATGTATTCTACGTATTTTTTTGCAGAATCCTGTGGTAATAATAAATTGAGATCTACTGGATTACCATTAAACCATCCCATATATTTCTGATATATCGCCTTTACATTGTGATTAATAGTCCCGTAAAATGGGCTATTATACCATTCATCATTGAGAGACTTAGGAAACTCTATCATTCTACCAACTTCATCAATTGTATATCCTTTATTTATTAATCTAAGTGTCTGATCATTCATATATTGATATAAATCTCTCTGCTTTGATAGATAATCTAAGCAATATTCATTTCCATATCTAGACCAAGTATGAACACAAAATACTGATGTTAGGTCAGCTCCAAATAAATCTATTGCCTCCTGAATATGGTCTGCCCAAGCTACAGGATCTCTTACCTGAGCACCTCTAAGTGTATAAATGTTATGAAGAGTAGCAGTACACATCTCAGCAATACATAAGGATTTTTCTTCTGGAAAATAAAAACTCATTTCTGCTGGAGCCTCTGAATCAGGAGATAGATGGAATTGCACTCTAACGCCATCTATAATCTTTTCACAATATTTATCATCACTACCTTTTGTTATTTCAACTATCTTATCTGTTAGAGTTACCGTACCAATTGAAGCATATTTACCTATACCACAGTCAATCTGCCCTTTTTCGTCACGAAGTAAAATCTCTCCATACATGTATTCACTTCTTCTAGTCATAGCTACACCAGCATTGACATTTTCCTCAATAACTGCTGTACTAAAGCCTTTAGGTACATACACCTTAACATCTCCTATTGAATTATAGTTAAGCACTCCTAGCACTCCACCATAGTGATCAACATGAGAATGTGAAATTATAATAGCACTTACTGGTCTATCTTCAAAATTTTTAGCGACAAAATCAAGTGCTGCTGTAGCAGTTTCTTCAGATGTCAAGCAACCTACTACTATCCATCCTGTTTTTCCCCTTATTAATTCCATATTAGCAAGGTCATAACCCCTAATTTGGAATATATTTTCTGTAATCTTGAATAAACCTGTCTTGATATTCATTTTTCCTTGCTCCCATAGTTTTGGGTGCACTGTATCAGGCATATCATCTTCTAGTAAAAACTTGTATCGTTTTAAATTCCACACTGGTATAAAAGAATGTTCTTTACCAACCACTGGTAGTTTACCATCTACTATTTGGTTCATATTAGCTAGCTTTTCTTCTTCCTTTAACTTTTCCCAGTTCATTTCCTTGTACGCTTTCTCATTCATTAGCTTAGTTTTTCCAGTAGCTGGTTTTCTAAGTTTATTAAAAATCAAAAAATCACCTCCGTTATTAAACTTATGACCCAAACCATCCTACTATGATAATTTTTAAACTATTCTAAGACATAAGAAATAATCATCAATATAAAAATCAATGATTATTTTATGTATTTCAAGACTCTTCTTAACTAGACTAGTCAATATATACTCAATCATATCTCTTACTTTGTCCTTTGAACATACAGGTCCATGTTCCGGTATAAAATACTCTATATCACTTTCTAATAGATTCTTCATCGTCACTTATTTGGTATATGTTAAAATGTTTATACTTATTTATTATTTTCTTCAAGTGTTACCACCTCTTTAATTTATACCATTGTAGTATTGTTTTCATGCCATCTAGAAAACGCCCACTCATTTGGGCTTTCAACACATTCTTCAAACTTTACATTTCCGTTATTATCTAAAATTCTCTCTAAATACTTTATTCTCTTTGTTATTTCTACTTTAATGTTTTCTTTACCTTCTATCTTATTACCATGTGCTAGTATTAACATATTAGGATTTAATAATTTCAAACGTTTTAGGCTTTCTATATGCTCTGTAATTGTACCATCTGAACATATATATGGAGTTACAGTTTTATCTTGTCTACTAGCCATAACTAAATCCCCCGGACATGCAACATCATTATCCACTATTATAATTAAACCACATTTGCTATGCCCTTTAGATTTAATCAACTTTATATTATAATCTCCAAACTCTTTTGTTATGCTACTAGATACCAAAACATCTGGCTCTTTATATTTGTACTTAGTCCCACTACAGCTCATTGTATAATTATTTTTATATTCGTCACTACATGTTACTATGGCACCTTCAAATACTCCTGTACCATTAGCATGATCTGGATGACAGTGTGATAATATTATCTCATTCACTTCTATTCCCTTAGAATTCAAATCCTCTAACACTTTTATAGATTGTTCCTCGTAAGCCGTATCAATCAATAATGCTCTATCATTATCTCTCAATACTGTAATCCTACAATCCAGATTTTCATTTCCATCTGGATCAAAAACATATTGAATTATCTTATCATTTACATTTATTATCTTCATATACTCCACCTCATTTATATTATTTTATTAAATTATAATAAAAAAACACTGTCAACAATGTGTCAGTGTTTATAAATAAAATTTGTATTTAAGCGTAACTTTTTATTTTTCTTACTTTATTAATAAGTTTATCTAAAGATTCTTTATCTACTATACCTTTTTCACCATTTTCTATTGACTTCTTAAATAGTTTTAGGCACAATATCCTCATTGATTTTGTGCTATAGCTAAAAAAGTCTAAATTATTATCTATTATCATTTGAGATATCTGCTCTATCCAATAATCATGGTTTTCTTTAAAACATGCCATATTTTTGTCTATAATTTTGTACCCATATATAGGTTTATATTTATCTAATATCTCTTGTTCTTCATTTGTTGTGTATTCAAGTACAAAATCATCAATAATATCACTTTCTTTTAACTCATTAGCTATAGGTGTACCTGCTAGGACACCTAATGCATTACTAAATATAGATATAAATTCCTCAGAATACTCTACTATTTTAGTTTTAACAAAAAATCTATATATCTCCCATAGCTCATCAATTGTCGTATACATATCGTATAGTATGAAGTTGATATTATATGATAATCCTAAAGTCTGTATTTTTTTTATAGCCTGCTCACTTTGCTCTACTTTTATCCCTTTCTTCCATGTGTTTAGCATTCTTTGACTAGCGGATTCTACTCCTATATTTACATGCTTTAAACCCGCATCTCTAAGTGGCAACAATACCTCATTGATCATATCTGTTACTCGTGCCTCCATAGCAAATTCTATGTCTAGCTTTTCTCTCTTTATAGCACCACAAAACTCCAAAGCTCTCTTTCTTCCCTCTCGAGTTCCACCTATAAAATTATCATCACTAAATGCAAATTGATTTACACCTGTAGTCTCCACTAAATGCTTTATCTCAGCAACAACACTTTCTACACTTCTAATTCTTCTCGTCTTGTTATAAAAAGCTGCAACATCACAATAAACACACCTATATGTACAACCTCTAGACGTAGAAATCAAGTGTGTTCTATCATCAACATCCTTTCCAACTTCTAAAGGATATGTCTCTTCATTCACTCGTGTAGGATATGGTAGATTTTCTATATCTACCAAACTAACCTTTGCATAGTCACTTATTATTTCATCACCACTTTTATAATAGAAGCCATCAATATCCTGTTTGAATGTTTTATTTACGATTTGAGTAACTAATTGAGAAAATGATATCTCCCCATCTCCTAAAGCTAAAGAATCTATATCCAAAAACTCTAGCATTTTATCTTTACAGGATACTGCTCCATGTCCTCCTATACTTATATGCCCTTTGTAGTTTCTTTCTCTAAGCTTATTTACTATTTTAACTGTCGGAGGTAATGAGGTATAGAAATTGCAAGATAGACCTATTACTTCTGGATCAAGCTCTAGTATTTTATCTACAGTATCATCTACACTCCAATCATTCAAATAAGCATTCAATATCATTCCTTTATGTGTTTGTGAAGCAACCGCATTTATATATCCTATCCCTAGGCAAACATCATCTATTGCCTTTTTATGATTTTCTAACTTGGGAGGATTTACTAAAACATAATCACATTTCATATTTGTCACCTACTTTCATAGTAATTTATAAATATTAGCAAAGCGCTAGTTTTCCTCTTAAGTAATTTAAGTATTTATCAACTGCTTTTTTCTGCATCTTACAGAAGTGGCCACTCTGAGCTTTATTGTTTTTAACTAACACACATCCTCCTCCGCAAAGTAAAGCAATATTACATTTGTTACAATCTTTTCTACTCTCATCAGTCAGTATGTTTTGATAAA
The DNA here is from genome assembly GCA_029227815.1 of Clostridiaceae bacterium M8S5. GTDB lineage: Bacteria > Bacillota > Clostridia > Tissierellales > MCWD3 > Abyssisolibacter. The sequence goes on from CP118523.1 coordinate 2,521,219, forward strand.
AACCTTTGTTCTCAAAGCTATATTTTCTTGTTTCAGGATAAAAACTCCACGTTTTATAGTTATCATTTTGAATTGCCTCTGGGCAGTTAAATACATTTCCATCTGGCGTAATTATATAGTTATATATAGAGTTTGCCTCACAGTTAGAGAAACTTGGAAGTCTACTACCATTCACTTTAGTAATCGAATCTACTAGATACCCTAGCAATGGAAAAGACCCCTTTTCGACCAAATTGAGCTTATCAAGAGCTATTGCTAAGTCAGCTTCATCTACCATGTTTTCATTATCTAGATTATGATGATCTGTTACTGTACTAAAATAATATGAGAAGTTATCGTACATAAGTAGATCGCTATCATCAATAACATCATTAACCATCTCTTCTATATTCCCTATATTAGATTTATCTATATTAACTCTCATATCTGTATCAATTCCCATATCTAATATTTTTTCTGCATTCTCTAATATAATATCAAACGATCCTGAACCATCTTTAAATATACGTCTTTTGTCATGAGTTGATTTATCCCCGTCTAATGTTACCTGAATCTTCTTTAATATATCTTTGTATTCATCAAATAAATCCAAAAATTCTGTTAGCTGTGTTCCGTTAGTAGTTATGATCATGTCTATATGATTAATGTTAGCGAACTCAAATATTTTTTGTACAATATCATAGTTTTCCTTAAGTAATGGTTCTCCTCCAAAAAGCTCTATAGTTGATTGTTTAGGATTTTCTTTTATCCTTTCAAGTATAAAATCAAATAATCTATCTAATTTGTCATCATCTAATATAGCCTTCTTATCTGCAAAGCTATGCTCAAAACAGTACGGACAGCATAGATTACAATCAAGAGTTGGACAGATAACAAAATAGTTATTTTCATATCTATCTCCTAACGATTTGATATATGTATCATACACAAACTTTTCGCTTATATTGCTACCTTCTTCAATTAAATAACCTGATTTTATTAACTCATCTATTTCTTCTTTTTCAAGGTTGTCTATCATACTCATATCTTTACTTTTTAAAAACTTAGCTATCTTACTATTAGCCAAATCAATTGACCCTGTTAACCCATTAAAAATAAAATTATCCTCAAAATCAACTGAATGAACATATATCCTTTGACATAGTTTCATCATATTAACCTCCAGTCATCGTATAGATATTGTGTATAGGGGCATCTCAAAAACTTTGAGAAACCCCTATGTTATCACATTTCTTAGTGAATTGTTACTTTTTCTTTAGTAACTTTCTTTAGGCAACAAGAACCTGATGAACCTTCGCTAGCTTGTAACCATGAAGCATTACTCATTTTTTTCATAAATATTCCCTCCTTTAATTTTTTATAACTACTCAACAACAAAAGTAAATTTGTCATCGAATATTTCCTGATTCTATTTACATTATAACATATGTTACAATTTTGTAAATATTGATTTTATTTGTTAAATATTATATAATAATATAAAATAAGGATATAGCTACGTTTTAACGCACTAAAATTATTTCAATTTTTTTGAAAAGGAGCCTAATTTTATGAACAAAACACAAAAAAAATATATTTTTTTTGATACAATTAGTCATTTAATAAAAAATGTCAATAAACAAAATCCAAAACTTTATATATTTTTCTTTATTTTTACAATATTAGAGCTTGTTTTTCCATTCTTCTCCATATTACTGCCAAAGATGCTAATAGACAATATACTAAATCCTCATATAAATTCAATCATATACATAGTTATTTTATATTTTGTTTCCACAAGTATTGTAGGTTTTACCAAAACATATATCAAAGAAAATTGTCATACTAAAATTTCATTATTGAGATTAACTTACTTAAAAAAACAAACTCAAAAGCTACTGCGAATGGATTATAAATATGTGGAAAGTGCGATGTTTTATGAAGAAAATGGACGAGCATTTAGCGCAACTAGTACCACTGAAAATGGTGTAGAAGGTGTATACCATAGATTATTCAAATCTCCTTCAGTCTTATTATCTTGTATAGCTTTATCAATATGGTTAAGTTATGTAAACATATTAATTTTTCTAGGGCTAATACTCAATTTATTAGTAAACCTATGGATTCAAAAACAAGTTAACGATTACCAGTACTCACTAAAAAGAGATATTTCGCATCAAGAACGTAAAAAAAGATATTACTATGATATAACACATGATTTTTCATATGGTAAGGATATTAGACTTTATAGTTTAAAAGAGAGAATTATACATAATTACAAAGATGAATTAAAGAAGTTTATATCTTTGCACAAACTTATTCAGAAAAAACAATTTATACTTGGTTTTTTAGGCTTATTATCGTTACTCATTAGTAATATGCTAATGTATGGAATACTAATATATAAAGTTGTAGGTGGTATGTCTATAGCTAATTTTTCAATGTATCTAGCACTTATAATACAACTTACATTCTTGTTAAACACACTACTTACAGATATTTCATTCATATACATAGAAACCGCTTATATAAGTGATTTATTTAAACTACTAGATTCAGATTTAGTCGAAAACAAAGGTAATAAAAAAGCGATTAAAAACTCAACATTAGATATAAAGTTTAAAAACGTAAGTTTTAAATACCCAAAAAGTGATATATATGTATTTAAGAATTTGAACCTACACATACCTAAAAATCAACGGTTAGGAATAGTCGGAATAAATGGCTCAGGCAAATCCACATTCATAAAATTACTAGTGGGCTTATTTAATGTTACTGATGGAGATATACTTATCAATGATATATCTATTAATGAATTTGATAAAAAAGAGCTATTTTCTATGTTTTCGGTTCTCTTTCAAGATGTAAATATATTGGCTTATACTTTAGGTGAAAATATTGCATGTACCAATGATGTCGATAATGAAAAGGCTATAAAAGTATTACATAAAGCAGGTTTGAGTCATTTGGCAAACAAATCAACATCAGGACTATCACAAATGATGCTTAAAATAATAGATGCAAATGGTAGAATATTATCTGGAGGAGAGAGCCAAAAACTTGCTATAGCACGATCACTATACAAAGACGGAAATATGGTTATTATGGACGAGCCCACAAGTGCATTAGATGCTCTAGCTGAAGCTGAAATATATGAAAAATTTAATAGTTTAATTGAAAATAAAACCTCTATTTTCATATCTCATAGATTATCAAGTACCAAATTTTGTGATAAGATAGCTTTTTTTAGTAATGATGGGCTTGCAGAGTATGGCACTCATCAAGAACTAATGGATCTGAAAGGGTCATACTACAACATGTTTATAACTCAAGGAAGATACTATCAAAAGGAGATTAGCTAGAATGGATACTTACCTTAAGATCAAATCATTTTTAACTCTATCTTGGAAAATATCTCCAAGCTACATATTGCTTTTATTGCTTAATGCTTTATTTACTGGTTTTAGAGTAATGATTAATGTAATACTCCCTAAGTATCTAATAAATGAACTCATAGGTGATAAAAAAATTCAATCCCTCTTAATCTTTGGATTAGCATTAGTTTTATCAAATGTATTCTTTGCTTTTTGTAATAATCTTTTAAACAGGATTGTATCCATCAAGAAGATCAACATGAGCGAACAAATGAAATTAGCTATGTCAAAAAAAATAATGAATATCAACTTCTCATATTTAGAAGATCCTTATTACTTGGATCTAAAAGAACGAGCAGTATTCGCTATAAACAACCAAGATGCACTCGAAACTATAATAAATAGTATAGCTAATATTATTAACAACATAGTCAGCATACTAGGTTTGGTAACCATACTATTAATGCTCAGTCCTGTTTTAGTAATAATTTTGTTAGCAACAATATGTCTATCGCTATTTATATACTATAACTTCATGCAATATCAACAAGAATTTTTTCAATCTCTTATACCAATAAACCGTAAATACGGATACTATATCAATATATGCTATTTACATGAATTTCAAAAAGATATCCGGTTGTTTAACTTTGAACCTTTGTTGATAAATAGAATTGAATCATACAACGATGAACTAATAAATAAATTCTCTACATATTACAACAAATTAGGAAAAGTGGAAGGATTATATGGCATTATTACAAATCTTCAATCAAGTTTAGCATACGGCTATGTAGGTTTAAGAGCATTAGGTAAATTCGACTCACCTATTTCTATAGGTTCATTTACAATGTATGTATCAGCAGCAATTAATTTTTCTAACACAACAAAACAGCTTGGTGAAAACATCACAACTATAATCCAGATGTTAGGTTATTTGGAGCCATATATGGAATTTGTTAAGCTACCTGACTGTGTAAGTAGCAAAGCTACTTTAAAACTCACATCAATAGATTCTATAGAATTTCACAATGTATCTTTTAAATACCCTAGTAGCAACGACTACGTTTTAAAGAATATAAGCTTTAATATTAAAAAAGGAGAAAAAATATCCATAGTAGGATTAAACGGAGCTGGCAAATCTACATTGATTAAGCTACTATGCAGGCTTTACAAACCTACCTCTGGAACAATCTGCATAAATGAAAAAGATATTTATGAATATGAATACACCAGCTATATTAATAATATCTCTGCAATTTTTCAAGATTTTAAATTATTCTCCTTCACTATAAACGAAAATATCACATGTCAAGATGCACCTGAAAATCAAAGTACTGTCGCAAGTATAATAAAAAAAGTGGGATTACAACATGTTATTGATCATTTACCTTTAGGTTTACAATCCATTATAGGAAAAACATATGAAGACAAAGGAATAGAACTATCTGGTGGAGAAAGGCAAAAAATAGCTATAGCAAGAACACTATACAAAGATGCTTCTTTAATCATACTAGATGAGCCAACGAGTGCTTTAGACCCTTTAGCTGAAGCTGAGATATATGAAAACTTCAATAGCTTAGTTCAAAACAAAACTGCCATATATATTTCACACCGTATGTCTAGCAGTGTTTTTTGTGATAGAATATTGCTTTTGCAAAACGGAAGTATAGCTGATTATGATACTCACTCTAATTTGATGATTAAAAAAGACAGTTTGTACTACAAACTGTTTAATTCCCAAGCGAAAAACTATGAAATTACTAAAGCCACTAACTAATCATATGTAAATAATTGTATGTAAATAACTTTGAGGGGAGTATATAAACTCCCCTCTCATTATAGTCTATTAATTGTTTTATTTTTTTTCCTACGCATTAAATTTAATCTGCAAAAATCACTTTAAGAAAATTTTTCTTACCTCTTTTTATTATGATGTATCCATCTTGCAGTTCATCTTTAGTAACTACATAATCTATACTCTCTATCTTTTTTCCATTTAGACTAATTCCACCTTGCTGTATTAATCTCCTAGTCTCTGATTTTGAATTAATAAATTGTACCATATTGATTAGTTCAACTAATTTTATACCATTTTCTAAAATCATATAATCTAGCTCAACACTAGGCATATCATCTGAAGCAGATTTTTTTTCAAACAGTGTTTTAGTTACTTCTAAAACATTATCAGCTTCTTCTTTCCCATGAACTAACTTTGTAATCTCATAAGCCATCAATCTCTTAGCCTTTAAAATATTCTCTCTACATACACTCTCAATTTCATTAATAGGAACTCTAGTAAATAATCTAAGTAACATCTCTGTATCTTCATCTAATACGTTGTAGAAGTATTGATAAAAATCAAATACTGTTGTCTTTTCTCTTTGAACCCACAAAGCACCTTTTTCAGTCTTCCCCATCTTTTTTCCTTCTTTGGTCATCAAGAGTGGACACGTCAATCCAAATATCACATCTTTTTCTTCGTTATTTATATAGCTTAGCTTTCTATTTAGATTAATACCAGCCAATATATTTCCCCATTGATCACTTCCCCCAATTTGGAGAACACAACCATAGTTTTTATTCAAATAAACAAAGTCATGAGCCTGCATAAGCATATATCCCATTTCTAAAAATGTTAATCCACCCTCCTCTAACCTCTTAGAGTAAGCTTCTGCTGATAGCATTTTATTTACATTAAAGTGGGTTCCTATTTCCCTCATAAAATCAACAAAACTACATGGATTAGTCCACTGTGCATTGTTTAAAATAATAGCTGGATTGTCACCATCTACTTTAATAAATCTAGTAGCCAAAGTTTTAACTTCTTCAAAATTATGTTGTACTTGTTCTTTAGTCAACATTTTTCTCATATCACTTTTCCCACTAGGATCTCCAATAAGAGCTGTAGCTCCACCTATTACCAAAATACCTTTATGCCCAACATCTTGCAAATAGCTAAACATCATTAGAGCAAAAAAATGTCCTATATGTAAACTATCTGCTGTTGGATCTATTCCTAGATAAAAGGTTATTTTTTCTTCACTATTTAACATGTTTTTTATTTCATCTGCATTTGTTAACTGATAAATATATCCTCTTTCTTTTAAAACATCAAAAATATCTTTTTTCATTATTGATCCTCCTTATTTTATAAAGAATCAGTCGACTGTAAAGCAATTTCCAATGTGTATTAGGCTTTTCACAATATCTAGAATATAACATGAAAAATCCTATAAAATATGATTATTAATAATCTAAACAATAATAAAACCTCTCGTCCTAATAAAAGGACGAGAGGTTATTTCTCACGTGGTACCACCTTTTTTCACTAATATATCACTATATTAGCCTCATAAAGAAATTAATTTCTTAGTATTATAACATATACCAAATGCCTCTAATCTACTTGTTTAATTTCAACTAGGGAACTCAAAGATGTATTCAAATTAGCTTCAATTGCTCCTCTCATCAGCCGGAAACTTTCTGTTAATTTACACCAACTTTACTTGTTCTTGTCATAGTTTCTATATATTTAATTCAAGGTATTTCGTTACATTATATTTTATAATATCGTTAAAGTCAATATTTTTTACATTTAAATTATAAAATTTATTTTAATTTAAAAATTAAACCAATAACATCTGTATTTACTACTTATCCCAAATCCCAGTTTTTCAGCTAAAATTCTTGAACCATCATTATCTTCACTACAATCCCAATATGGTATAAATTTATTTTTATTGCACTCCTTTATAAAACATTTTGCTAACGCTATAGCATATCCTTTTCTTCTATATTCTTTTAACGTCTCTATACCTATTGTATGTATGCTATTGTGTCTAAATCCTGTATAACATATGCTTACAATTTGCTTATCCTCTACTGCATAAAAACATATTCCTTTATTTTCAAAAAAGTTATCTATACTACCCCAAAATAATTGTAATTCGTTTATGATGAATTCAATATTCGTCACATCTAATCCATATATGTCTTCGTTAACTTTTCTTATATCACGACTATTTTCACAATCCATATTATTACTAAAGCCGTGCTCAAATAAATATGCTAACTGAACTCCATACTTTATACATCTATCTTTAAATACATCTTCTATTATTTTATGCCACTGATCTGTTACTCCTGAAATTTCAAACCAGTTTATGTTCTTTTTAGTTAATTCCATTAAAATTTGATTCATATATACTTTTATATCATCTGTAAAAACTTTGCATTTATGATCTCCAATAAAATAAAACCCTTGCATACCTTGATTCCATAATAAAGCCGACCTAGGATTCTCTTTACTATTAACGTATATTTCTCCTGGATTATTGCCTGCTATAACACTATATACCTCTGGAAAATTTTTTATCCCATCTAACAAATTTATATGATTACTATAATCATTCTTATCTAATTTATATATCACAAATATCACCCCTTTATAAGTAATTGATTATTACATAAATCTTTTATATTAATAAATAAAGCATTACTAAAAATCATATTTTTTAATAGCATCTTTACATAATTTGCTCATTTTATCTAAGCACTCCCTTGGCTCAATTATCTTAACTTTGTCACTGTTTTCAATAGCTAAAAATATATAATCATTAAGATTGTTTGTATCAACAGTTATTTTTGCTGTATTGTTTATCATCTTTATATCTGCATCAAAGAATAAGTAATCGTTTTTTATAACTTCAAAAAAATTCTTTTCTATTTCCAACTTAACCGTATACTCTTTTTTACTATTTTTAATACTTTCTAAATATTTTTCGACTTTATCTTGTGTGTAACTCTCATTTGTTATATTAACATTTTTAATTCTGTCAAGTCTAAAACATCTGACTTCTTTTCTTAGATTACAATAGCTGTCTAAATACCATCCTCCATTATAAAAAGACAACCTATACGGTGTTATCGTTCTAGTAGTATATTCATCTTTAAGTGGAGTATAATACTCTATCTCTAGATTTTTGTATTCAAGAAAACTTTTCACCATCTTACTAAAGAATTCATCACAATAACTCCCTGGAGTGATTAAATTAATATTTAAAGAAACTCTATCTAGTATTTTTTTATATCTATTCTTCATATCTTCATCCAATATATTTAGAAGCTTATAGCTTAACGATGTAAATGAAGATTGCATATTTGGTACTTTTATAACATCACCTGCATATAAACAAAACAATAAGTGCAGTATTTCATTTTCTTTTAAATGTAAGCTAGGAATAAAGAACTTTTGATCAATCTCGTAGCCCCCTTCTCGTCCTTCATAGGCTATTATAGGGACTTTTAACTGACAAAGAGCATCAATATCTCTGTATATAGTTCTCTTACTGACCTCAAATATTGTAGCTAGCTTTGTAGCTGTTATTTTATTATTTTCTTTTATAGCATAGATGATACCTGAAAGTCTCTCAATCTTTTTCATGCTCTCATCATCCTTCGTTTATTATTATATTACTATCATCATCGGTAAATAACTTTACATCACAAGGTTCATAAATGACCTTTTTGTCGTATTTTTGCTATCCATTTGTTACCCTTATAATATTAATACAATTATAACATAAACCTTTGATATAAAAAATATAGGGATGTCTCATAAGACATCCCCTTAGATTGATGACAAAGTCATCAATCTAGCAGACTTTAGTAAGAGTTCAATTTCAAGGCGTGTTAAAATTGAGTAGCAGAGCTTACTTAGAGGTAAGTGAGCAACGGAAATTTTAACAACAACGCAGAAATTGGGCTTTTGTCTACGGTCTGTAGGGATGTCTCATAAGACATCCCTTACAATTCATCTTTCTATATTAACTTATTTGATGATATTACCATAAGCATCATAGTATATGTTTACAAGTGTTTCTACAGGAATTTTAACATGACCAATTACAGTCTCATATTTCCACTGCTTAACATACTTCTTGTAATATGTCATATTACTATCTATTGTTCCCATTTCTACCATTGTATCTCTTAAATATACATCCACAAACTCTATTGTTCCATCTTCTAGATGTAGTTTCCACCCAACTGGTCCATCATGGAAATGTCCAGGTACAGGTCCAGGTAAATGTCCTCCTTCATCTCCATTATTTCCGTTACAAATACTACACTCATTTATATATGTTTTATATTTAACTTTTATTTTTTTAGGTATTGAAACCTGTTTCTTGACATCTATTATAGACCTATATGTTGCAAATTGAAAACCTATACCAGCTTCTGCTTTAGTACAATTAGCTGGAGCTGTTGACAACGGAAATCCATAGCTGTATCCACTTGAGTATGTTTTAGTAATTGACGACCCTACTGTATTAGTTATTGTTGTTGAATGTTGAGCTGTTACACTGCTACTAAAACCTGCCGGACTACTTATTCCCATAGATACACTAACTGAATTAGTATTTGAAACACTTTTTGATACCGAATGTGATATTGAAACTGTTTGTCCCAAAGTTCCTGTAAAATTACTGCTTCTGTAAAGTATACCAAATGGCTTGTACTTCACTATAGGATCATCGTCTGCTGGTCCATTAATTAATTTGCTTTCTCTGACTCTCAAATAATATGTCCCATTAGAATCACTATAAGCTTTGTATGGCTCTGGCGTAGGTCCAACTATATAAATATTTGGTGCTGATTTTAACACTGCTGTTGAATAACATGACATAGGACTAGTTGCGGTTGTTAGTGTCATTGAAAACACAATAGTAAATATAAGCATTAAGGTAAAAATAGATTTTTTCATAAAATTCCTCCTTATTTTTAATCTTAATATTATTTTCAAGGTAATCACTTACTAGTAAGATTAATAACTAAAGAGAAATGTTCCTATAAATTTGCTGGTATTAAATTACTTTTTATGGACGATGTCTGAATATGTAGACTTGAACGAAAAAGCTATAGATAAAAAAATATTTATAAAAAACTCAAGGTACATATTTCCTCCTTGAGTTTTTTGCCCTTTTTAATTAAACAAAAACTATCATACCATCATATGCAAAATATATATTATTATATTCTTTTTCTAGGTTTACATAATCATCATATGACTTTCCCCAATCTTCTTCTAAATGTGTGACTATGACTTTTCTTATGTTAAATAAACTCTTTAAATCCACTATTTCATCCATTGTGAATAACTCCTGTCTAAGCGAATTATTCTCTGCTAATATAAATCCATCTTTAAGTATATCTCCGACTATAGTATTTCCAATTATCAACAAATCTGCATCCATGAAAATATCGTCATTTGGAAATGGCTTTACATCACAAGGTGCATAAATCACCTTCTTGCCATCCTTCTGGAATACAAATACAGTAGCTCTATCTATTTTTACAAATGTGATCTTAACTTCTTCTATAGTTATCTCTTTACTTACAACTTGACGTTTTATCAGATTTCTTACATTTTCATAGTAATCTAAAAAACTGCCATAGACAGATTTTATTGCATTTAAATCCTCCATTACATGTGGCATTGCAATAACATCTATAGGATTATTACACTCCATTCCCTCTGAAACTTTTAACCAATCGAGCCTCAATTGTTCAAACACTCTAAAACCTAATGTATGATCAGGGTCTAAATGACTAAACAAAACAGTATTAATCTCATTGACACCACTGTTATTTATAGCATGAACTATATCTTCTGGCGTATCAATAAGTAAATTTATATCGTGAAGAAATATAGAACACCCATATCTTGAATAAGGCCTACCTTTTTCCCTAGCCTCTACGCATACTTTACATTTACACAATGGTTTAGGAAGAGATACACAACCACCACTACCTATTATTTCAAATTTCATTGAATAGCTCCTTTCTTATATCATCACTTAATCCAGTATGGTATAAATTATTATTTTACATTTCTAATAAACATTTTTCAATGCCATAGATTTGTTTGCTTTAATCATTCTTATTTAATTTATGTATTACAATACCTCCACTTATGATCAATTAATACAATTATAACATAAAAAGAGGGATGGCTTAATCATCTTCATGATTTAATCATCCCCTTAATTCATTCTTAAATTAACTTAATTCACTATATTACCGTCTTTGTCTATAATATTACCGTTCGCATCATAATATATGGTCACAAGTGCTTCAATATGTAACTTTACATAACCTATTACAGTCTCATATTTCCACTGCTTAACTGGCTTCTTATAATAAGTCATATTTTCATCTATTGTTCCGTTATTAACTAACTCATGCTTATATTCTTCTTCTATATATTTAGTGGTTCCGTCTTCTAACTCTAGATTCCAGCCAACTCGTCCATCATGAGCATCATGACATTCATTGCCTGCTTTACACAAGCTACACTCATTTATATATGTTTTATATTTAACTGTAAATTTCTTTAGTGATGTAATCTGTTTCTTGACATCAATGATAGACCTGTATGTTGCAACTTGAAAACCTACACCCCTTTCAGCTTTAGTACAATTTGCTGGCGCTGTTGACAGCGGAAATCCATAACTATATCCACTTGAATACGACCTAGTTATTGAGGAACCTACTGTTTTAGTTATTGTTGTTGAATGCTTTGTTGTTACATTCTGCTTGAACCCAAATAAATCTGCTCCTATAGATACGCTTACACTGTCTGTATTTGCTACACTTCTAGATACTGATTCTTGTATTGATACCGAACTTCCTAAGCTCCCCTGAAAATTACTACTTCTATAAAGTAAGCCAAATGGCTTGTACTTCACTATAGGGTCATTGTCAGCTGGCCCATGTAATAATTTGCTTTCTCTAACTCTCAGATAATACTTACCACCTGAATCACTATATTCTTGATATGGCTCAGGTGTTGGTCCAACTATATAAACATTTGGACTTGCTTTTGTCTGTGATATAGTATAAGTGGACATAGGACTACTTGCTATAGATAATGTCATTGAAAATATAACTATAAATGTAAGCATGAATATAAAAATAGTTTTTTTCATATATTTTGCTCCTCCATTGAATGTTTATTTTTAGTTCACTATATTACCATTCTTATCTATGATATTACCTTTAGCATCATAATATATGTTTACAAGTGTTTCTATAGGAACTTTAACATTACCAGTTATAGTCTCATATTTCCACTCCTTAACTGGCTTTTTGTAATAAGTCATATTTTTGTCTATTGTTCCGTCTTTCACAAGACTGTCTTTGAACATTTCTTCCACTTCCACTGTTGTTCCATCTTGTAGATATAGTCTCCATCCAACTAATCCATCATGAAAATGTGCAGGATTATGTCCAGGTTTTCCTTCGTTCTTTTTGCAGATACTGCATTCATTCACATATCTTTTGTATTTGACTTTTATTTTTTTCGAAACTGTAACTAGTTTCTTGACATCTATTATAGACCTATATGTCGCAAACTGGAACCCTACACCTGCTTCAGCTTTAGTACAATTAGCCGGAGCTGTTGACAATGGGAATCCATAGCTATAACCACTTGAATATGTTTTAGTAATTGATGACCCTATTGATTTAGTTATTGTTGTTGAATGTTGAGCTGTTACGCTTCTACTAAAACCTGTAGGACTACTTATTCCCATAGATACACTAACTGAATTAGTGTTTGAAACACTTTTTGATACCGAATGTGATATTGAAATTGTTTCGCCCAAAGTTCCTGTAAAGTTACTACTTCTATACAATATCCCAAAAGGCTTGTACTTTACTATTGGATCATCGTCTGCCGGTCCATGAATTAATTTACTTTCTCTAACCCTTAAATAATACTTTCCATTCGTATCATTATATCCTTTGTAAGGCTCTGGTGTAGGTCCAACTATATAGACGTTTGGTGCTGATTTTAACATTGATGTTGAATAACATGACATAGGACTATTTGCAGTTGAAAGAGTCATTGAAAACATGATAGTAAATACGAGCATTAACGTAAAAATAGTTTTTTTCATAAAAATCCTCCTTTTTTATTTAATTTTATAATTTATTGTATATTATGTCAATAGTTTACTTATTTGGAGGTGCATTTCATTTACTTTTTTCATAAAAAAATCGCATGAAGCAGTTTTTATTATATTTCAAGTTGAGTTAATACCATATAAATAACAAAAAAAGACTGTCAATTTATTCATCAACAATCTTTTATAAATACTATTGTGTTTATTTGTTTTAAGTTATATTATTAATTATCTCGCGCTTTTAACTAAATTTATATATAACTTAGTATTTATGATCTTATTCGTACTCAATAATGTTTACTTCATATTTTTTAGAGTTCACTCTTATAATAAGTTCTTTTTGTTTAACTATTTTTGTATCTTCCACTTCAAATTCTATAGATTTAAGCTTATTCTCTTCTTCTACATATATGTCTTGTGCTTCCTTTATACTTACTACTTTAAATGATATTTTATCTCCAGGTTTTGCTTGTGCTATTTTGGGTAAATCTACACTTATCACATTAGCAATTTTAGTATACCCTCCCGTTGTTTGTCTATCTGCCATCATTATTATTGGTTTACCGTTACCTGATATTTGTATAGCACCAAACTCTATACCATCTGAAATAATATCCGCACCATTTATATGCTCAATCTCTGCACCATCTAATCTAAATCCCATTCTGTCACATTCGTTTGTGATTGTATATGTATCACTTAAAAACGTATCTATACCGTGTTTTGTAAAATATTCATTTTGAGGACCTAGTACTACCCTAATATCAATCTTATTTTCGTATATTGATATATGTTTTTTTGATAATAATCTCACTTTGTATTCACTGTCATAATTAATTATATCAACAATATCGCCTTTATTTAATTCCCGTCCTCTGTATCCACCAATTTTCCCTTTTAAGTATGTTGATCTACTTCCCATAACTATTGGTACATCAATTCCTCCAGTAAATGCAATATAGCTTCTACATCCATTCTTTAGCTCTCCAAAAGCCAATATGTCACCTTTATTTACTTTCACACTTCTGTACATAGGAATTTGTTTACCATTTATCATCGGAGATAAATCTCCTCCTGTTATAGCTATGATTTCTGGACTAGTAAATTTTAATTTGGGTCCTAACATTGTTATCTCTAATACTGCTTGTTCTTCATCATTCCCAACAAGTATATTGGCAATACGATATGAATATCTATCCATAACTCCCGAAACAGGAACTCCATATTGCTGAAAGCCTATCCTTCCACCATCTTGTATTGTAGTCAAAAAACCTTGTGTCAACACCATTATTTTTCCCATTTATATCCACTCTTTTCTTTGTGATATATTGTGTATTCGTACGTATTACTTTGTACTTGTTTTTCTATATCTTTATATTCATTTTTATCTATAGATACAAATTTGATATAATTGCCAGCTTGTAACAGTATAGGTTTTTCTCTATTTTCTTTGTACAATTTCAATGGTGTTTTCCCTATCATTTGCCATCCACCAGGGCTATCTATGGGGTAAATACCTGTTTGTCCACCCGCTATCCCTACCGATCCACTACTTATTTTAATTCTTGGAGTTTTTAGTCTAGGAGTAGCTATACTTTCATCCATTCCTCCCAAGTACGGAAACCCTGGTATAAATCCTAACATGTAAACTAGATACTCTTTAGATGTATGTATATTTATTACTTCTTGTACTGTCTTTTGATTGTGCGTAGCAACGTTTTCTATATCAGGACCATATTTTCCTCCATATAATGTAGGTATCTCAATAACTTTTGATAGTGGTATGTCTATATCATCTAGTTTGCTCTCTAATAATTTCATCTCATTTACCAATGTTTTATACCTTATATCTATAGGGTTATAGTGTACCATCAAGGAACGATATGTAGGTATCATTTCTATAATTCCTTTTAATCTTCTTTTCTCTATAGCAATCATCATTGCTCTTACTTTACTGTTTATTTTTTTAGATATAGAGTTGCCAAATTCTATAATCAACGATTTATCCCCTGAAATCAAATACTTTATGTTATCATACATGTTTACCACTCCTATAATAATGCCTCTCTATAAATTATCTAATAAAATTAGAAATAGAAGTTACTACTATACCCTCTTGTTTTAACTTTGATCGTATCTTATTCACAAACTCGATTGCTTTAGGATTATCTCCATGTACGCATATGGATTGTGCTTGTACATCTATGTCTGTACCATTTATAGCAGTTACTTTATCTTCTTTAACTATTTTAATAACTCTTTTGATTGCCAAATCAGCATCATGTATCACTGCACCATCTAAATTACGTGACACCAATGTCCCGTCTGGATTATATGCTCTATCTGCAAAAACTTCATTACAAACCTTTAATCCGAACGCTTTCCCAGCATTTATAATTTCGCTATTTGCTAACCCTATAAGTATTATTTCCTTATCCACTTCATATACAGCTTCTGCAATAGCCATAGCTAAAACTCTATCTTTTGCAGCCATATTGTACATAGCTCCATGAGGTTTAATATGTTGCATTTTTATACCTCTTGATTTTGCAAATGCCATTAATGCTCCTAATTGATATATAATGTACGCTTTTACTTCCTTTGGTGTAACATTCATATTTCTTCTACCAAATCCCATCAAATCACAATATCCTGGATGAGCTCCTATAGCTACGTTATATTTGATTGCCATGTCAATAGTTTTCTGCATAACAATAGGATCACCAGCATGGAATCCACACGCTATATTGGCTGACGTAATATATTTTATCATTTCTTCATCTAAACCAATTTTATAGTTTCCAAAGCTCTCTCCAATATCACTATTTAAATCTACTTTGTACATTATCTCCCTCCCTGTGTTTCATTATTTGAACCGACGTTCCAAACTTCTCGTGGTAATACTATCATATAATTTTTAATATGTCTATATTTATAGGGCTTTTATTTTTGATATTTATTCTGTTTATAGTGTTTTATCTATATGTTATACAGAAAAAAACAACCATTTATTCAAATGGTTGTTCTAGATTGATGACAAAGTCATCAAGATAGCAGACTTTAGTAAAAGTTCAATTTCAAGGCGTGTTAAAATTGAGTAGCAGAGCTTACTAAGAGGTAAGTGAGCAACGGAATTTTAACAACAACGCAGAAATTGGGCTTTTTTCTACAGCCTGACAACCATTTATTTAAATGGTTGTTCACTTTCTAAACCCTAATTGTTTTGAAATATATTGCGCTGTCTCTTTGACTTTTACAACAATCAACTTAATTCTTTCATCTGTAAATCTTTGCTGTGGCCCTGCTGCACTTATAGATGCTATGACTTTACCTGTATAATCAAATATCGGAGCTGCTATCCCAATTGTATAAGGTTCCATCTCTCCAAAACTAATGGCGTATCCATTCTTTCTACTTTCTTTTATCTTATCCCATAGTTTTTCTTTATCAATTATTGTATTATCAGTGTATTTTATTAGTTGCTCATTTTTTAATATTTTGTTTATCTCTTCATCTTCCAAAAAAGACAACAACACCCTAGGACATGCACCTGCATTAAATCTAGCTCTTCTTCCTATTCTAGTATATAATCTTATAGAATGTGAACATGTCAATTTTTCTATATAAATTGCTTGATCTTTATCTCTTATAGCAAGCTGTACATCTTCATTAATACTATCTCGTAATTCCACCATAAACGGACGAGCTATATCTTTAATCTCTAAACTATCAGATACTAATAATCCTAATTCTAAGAACTTCATACCGAGTTTATATTGATTTTGTTTCCCACTAACATCTACCTTCATCAGGTATCCATTTTTCTCAAATGTATTAAATAATCTATACACAGTAGCCTTGGGAACAGAAGACAACCTAGCTACCTCACTCAATCCTCTGATTGGATTATCTTTTGTAAAATATTTTAGAAGCCCCAATGCTTTGTCCAAACTATTGTTTATACTATTATCAGCTATTTCACTCACCTACTTTTGTCTTCTCTATTTCCAAATTTTAATAATTATAACTATCAATATCCCCACAGCACCCACAATCAATAGTGCTGTTAAAACACCAGCTATTATCTTTGCAGTTCTCTCGGAGACCTTATGCTTAAAAAACTTATTAAAAATATAAAATATTCCTGCAAACAAACCTTCAATCACTAGCTCAATTATTACTTCAAGTATAACCTCCATAAACATCTCCTATCTATTTTTATTTTAATATTCCATGTTGTTCTAAAACATTTTTTATCTCTTGTCTATTCCTAGGATCTTGCTCACTTTTACTAACCCCTCTAATAATCCTATTTAAGCATGGTTTCTCAATCAGTATAGTAGGAATAGGATATGCATATGATGATGTCATTAATGAAAATACTCCTGCATACATGTTTTCTCCATTTACCACAACTACAAAAGGTTTTCTATACAAATCTTCTTTTCTACTAAGTATCATCTCTTTAGCATCAGTAGTCAACTCAAAACTGTGATCTTGCCACTTATAATATACAAAATCTTTAACACTTAGAAGTGGTTCTTTCATAATCTTTATATCTGACACGTCAGTTTTTAACAACTGCTCTAGTGGAATATCGTCTTGTAATAAATATATACCAAATTCACTCTTCAAATTAGGGCTATGTACCTTATATGCTATTAAAACTATACATACAATTACTAATACAGCTATTATTATTTTTTTGTTTTTATGTAACATGTACTATCACCTCCAATAATTTATTGTAGTCATGTTAATATATTTTAGCTTATAATTAATATACGCTAAAATATATTAAAATTTGTTCTATTTTTTATTGTATATGTATATTATACTATAACTTTTTATATATTTATATTGGCATATTGCAAATTATTATAAAGTAGTATAATATTAAACTGTTATATTATAAATATTGGAGGTACATATATTATGGATTTATCTTTTTTTGTGAAATCGATTAGTTTAGACGATGATAACAGAATCGTCGTAGTTGCTGGTGATGCTGTTAAAGATCAACTTTCAAATATGGAATATAGAAAACAAGCTAAGGAATTATTAAAGAAGCTTTTAGGAGATAAGTTTGTTAAACTTGAAATATCTTCTGTATCAGCTAGAGTTACTACCACAGAAGGTACAGCTGATGAATGTAAGAAAACAATAGAAGGCGAACTCAATAAATACGTTCAACTTGCTGCTCAGTTTATGAACAATATGAGTAATATGAAGCAAGATTAAAACCAAAGGCTATCTTAAGGATTAATTTATCCGAAAGGTAGCCATTAATTATAAACATACTTAGTATACAATATAATAATTTTCTAACGCATTCCAACCTATAAATAAGTTGCTGGAACATTTTAATAACGCAGTAATTTTGTCAATACAGTACAATCTGTAGATTGGTTAATATTGAGTAAAGTACAAGGCATTAAAATTTATACGGATATAAACTGGTAATGTCGCTCACTACTCGCTACGCTCCTAGGAGTAAGTGATTCACAAGAAATCATAGATTTCTGTTCTCTACTTATGATTAGTCGTATAATATTTTAATAACGCAGTAATTTGCCAATATAGGCCAATCTACTTTATAAACAATTGAGTCCAATACGTCTTCCCCGATGATGATTTGGCAAAGCCTACTCCTATTTCTGTGTAGTATTTACTTAATATATTTGCTCTATGACTTGATGAGTTCATCCAGCCATTTACTACTTCCCATGCAGTCCTTTGCCCCATTGCTATGTTTTCTCCTACTGCTGTATATCTTATGCCAAAATCTCTTACCATTTTGATAGGTGAACCATAGGTAGGTGATGTATGACTAAAATAGTTTCTATCTCGCATGTCTGCTGATTTATATCTTGCTACTCTTGATAGCTCCCAGTTGTACTTAAGTGGCTTTAGTCCATTATTTTGTCTTTCTCTATTTGTTAGATTAATCACTTCTTTTTCTATTGCTTTTACATTTGTAAACAATGGCACGTACACTTTATCTCCAGGATATATTAGATCAGGATTCTTAAATTGTTTGTTAGCTGCTATTATTTCGCTTATTCCTACCTGATATTTTACAGCTATTTTCCACAGTGAATCCCCTCTTTTTACTGTATATGTATCATAGTCACCATTTTTAGGCTGACAATGCACATTTATTGTCGCCATAAACATTATAAAACATACTGTAGTATATATTAAAATTTTTTTTCTTTTCATAATATTTTACCTCCTAAATCTTTTTCATTTATTATGCTTTCCAATTATTATTTTAAAATAATTGTTAATTATTACTTATAATTTTGTTAGCACTCTACGACCACGAGTGCTAATTTTTTATTGACAAATATTCTCTATTGAAGTATTATATTGTTGATAATAAAAACTTTAAATTACAGAATACAAGGGGTGTTTTTTATGACTATTGAAAAAGGTAATCTTTCAATTCACAGTGAAAATATTTTTCCTATTATTAAAAAATGGCTATATTCAGACCATGATATATTCATAAGGGAGCTTATCTCAAATTGTTGCGACGCTATTACTAAGGTTAAAAGATTAAGCTCGCTTGGAGAAGCTGACTTGAAAGATGATAAAGATTTTTCTATAAAGGTTATTCTTGATAAAGATAATGAAACTCTAAAATTTATAGACAACGGAATCGGTATGACTGATGAAGAAATAAAGAAATATATTAACCAAATCGCCTTTTCTGGTGCGGAAGATTTCTTTAAAGCTTATAAAGATAAAGCTGAAAATGAGCAAATTATAGGACATTTTGGTCTTGGCTTTTATTCTTCTTTTATGGTGTCTGATTCTGTAGAGATTAATACTCTTTCCTATAAGGAAGATGCTAAAGCTGTCAGGTGGCTATGTGACGGTGGCACTGAATTTGAAATGAATGAAAGTGATAAGATTTCTAGGGGTACTGAAATAACCCTTAATATTTCTGAGGATGGCAAAGATTTCTTAGATGAACATAAAGTTAAATCAACTATAGAAAAATATTGTAATTTCATGCCTTATCCTATTTATTTTGAAGTAGCTAATAAAGAACCTGAAAAAGATAATGATGGTAATATAATAATCGAAGAACCAAAACCTCTAAATGATACTGTACCATTGTATACTAAAAGACCTAATGAATGTACAGATGAAGAGTACAAGGAATTTTATAGTAAAACATTTAGAGATTTTAAGGAACCTCTATTTTGGATTCATTTAAACATGGATTATCCGTTTAATTTAAAAGGAATCTTGTATTTCCCTAAACTTAACAATAATTTTGATACTCTAGAAGGAGAAGTAAAGCTTTACAATACTCAGGTGTTCATTGCAGATAATATAAAAGAAGTAGTTCCTGAATTCTTATTACTTCTTAAAGGTGTAATTGACTGCCCTGACTTACCTTTAAATGTATCTAGAAGTTTCCTACAAAACGATGGTTTTGTAAAGAAAACGTCTGACTACATCACTAAAAAAGTTGCTGATAAATTAGTAGGCATGTTTAAAACTTCAAGAGAAGATTTTGAAAAATTCTGGGATGATATAAGCCCGTTTGTAAAATTTGGTATTATTAAAAACAATAAATTTGCTGACAAAGTTAAAGATATTGTGCTATATAAAACTAATAAAGATAACTATCTAAGTGTTAATGAGTATTTAGAAAAGCACACTGGTAAACTTGAAAATGAAATTTACTATGCTACTGACACTACCCAACAAGCACAATACATCAATCTTTTAGATGAACATGGTATAGAAGTTGTTCTATTAGACCACAATATTGACCAAGCTTTTATCTCTCATGTTGAAAGTGCTAATACAGATGTCAAATTTAAAAGAGTTGACTCTGATTTATCTAGCCTTTTAACTGAAGATGACGAAAATGTTGATGAAGAAGCAAATAAGGACACTCTTAAAAAGATGGAAGATTTGTTCAAGTCAGCTTTAGGCGTAGAGAAGATGAATATAGATATAAAGACTCTTAAAAACGATGATGTATCTAGTATGATACTTTTATCTGAATCAAACAGACGTATGCAGGATATGATGAAAATGTATAGTATGGGTATGGATCAAAATATGTTCCCTAGCGAAGAAACTTTAGTACTAAACAAGAAGCATCCTCTTGTAAAGTATATTATAGAAAAAGATGACAATGATACTAGCTCTATAATTGCTAAACAACTTTATGATTTAGCTATGATTAGCCACAAACCATTGTCACCTGAAGCTATGTCTGAGTTTATTAAGAGAAGTAATGAGATAATGAAGAAAATTATTTAATCCGAATTTTTTGGGACTGTCTAGATGACAGTCCCTTATTATTTATACTTTATTTTTAATATAAAACTTCAATATATTTATAAAAACCTGTTTTTAGTGATATAACGGAGATACACACTCCATTCATCTTATGAAAATCCTGTTGTACAAGGACTGTTTAGAACTAAAAATTTTTGTGTAAACTGATTAAAAATTACTCTAATATGGCAATAATTGAGATAACGAAATCTCAAAAAAATTAATAAATATACTTGGGTACACAGACAACTTAGGAACAAGACTTATTATTGGAATAGAATTAATTATAAGAAGAGGAGGAATACGACCTATGCTACCTAAGAAATTAAAAAAAGTCAAAATTTTAACCTTTACACTAATCATTATTTTATTTTGCACAGCTTGCTCCAGTACAGAAAAACAATTAAGTAAGGATAATAAAGATACAAATTTTAAGCGTCCCTTTAAAATATCAAATAATGTATATCCATTTGATTCACATGTTTACTCATGGAAAGGATATAATTTTCATTATATTGATCAACATCCATCAGAAAAATCTAAAGGTACTGTACTAGCAGTACATGGAAACGCAACATGGGGAATTGTATATAGAAAGATGGTTAAACCACTTACAGATAAAGGGTTTAGAGTAATTGTAGTAGATCTACTAGGGTTTGGAATGTCAGATAAACCTCCAGTAGCGGAATTTGATTATATGCCACACTCTCATGCCCGAGTGTTAACAGATTTTATAAAAGCTAATAACCTAAACAACATTTATCTTGCTTTACAAGATTGGGGAGGACCAATCGGATTAGCTACAGGAGTAGAAATGCCGAAAAGAATAAATGGAATTCTTCTTATGAATACATGGGCATGGGAGTTAGAACCTATTCCAGATGGAGAATTTGGGCCATATCATGTTGTATATGACAGAGGTATTGATGCTAAGAAAAATCCAGAACCATATCTTGAGGGTGACCTTATTAAACGTGGTGGAATTGGATTAGCAAAACGAAATGCAAAAGAAGGTACAACAGCTTTTATAGAACTTAGAAATGCACAGTGGGGTCCTTTTTTTAACTTAGAAGAACCATATCAGGTGATAGATGAGAATGTCACAAAACCTTTCCATATATTTGCAAAAGCTACGGTGGAGGATAATGAATTCTTAAGAAACCTCGATAACAATATGAAGAAACTACATTCTAAACCAGTTTATTTTATGTTTGGAGATGACACAGCCTTTGGGCCACTTAAAGTTGATTTGGGACAATTTGGTAAAAGAAAATTATGTCCTGACAATTATAAGCCACAAGATGAAAAACCAACATTCAACACAAATTGTGTTGACAGCAATGGCAATTTAGTATGGCCGTATTTAGATAGATTCCTTAATAGTTGGGATAAAGACAAAGTAATAGGTGTTTGGAAAGACCCTACTCATGGACATTGGTTACAAGATGAAGTCCCAGAAATTGCAGTAGATGCTATAGAAAAATTATATCAATCAAATTAATATCTGAGTTAAGCATAGTCATTACAGTTATTTATCTCCAAAACAAAGGCTAAACTTTTATGTTATACAAATATATACGAAAAAGAGAGCAAAATTTAAAATTTCTGCTTTCTTTTTCGGTATTAGGGCATTTTATTTCCGACAGCTCCCTTTTTAGTCAGCATAATAGCGGATTGTAGACAAAACATACTTTGTAATTAGCCCTCTTTTGGAGACCACATCAATTTATCTTACAATAAAACCAATCTTTTGAGTATTGCAATCTCCACCCTTACCATATGCCGGTACTACTACATAATCTAAGAATTTACTTAAATCCATTTCTTCCACCTCCTCTAGTCTATTCTTCACCTTTTATATTAACATAATATTACCGAATATTTTGTCGCTTTGTGTATAAATTATAAAATATATTTTATTTATTATATTTTGCGAAAGCAATCTATATTTAATTATAAAAATCTGTTTTTAGTGTTATAATGGTAAATGTGTAATTTAATAAAGAAAGAAGGTTTAGTTGTGAATAAATATTTAATACTTGCAAATCCCGGTCACAATCGCGTTTATTTTGATGAATCTATCAATATTGCTACTTCAGAGCTTAAAGCGATTTGTGATGCAAATAATATAGAAATTGATAATATAGCACATGTAGATGTAGGTCTTCCTACTACATTAGCGTTTAGCTCAGATAGAGAACTTACAATGAATGACTTTAAATTTTTAGGTTACTTTTCTATGTACTATGCTATGTTTGAAATAGTAGATGTTATGCTTTTAAAACCTATAGACGTGCCTGATTTTCATACTTTTCCTGAGAGCATGGTTCAGATATTAAAATATAGTGGCAAAACAAATGAACAGTTTACAAGACTCATGGTCAATCTTGCACTTAGTGCATGTAATACTTCAAGCAACAATATTACATTACTTGATCCAATGTGCGGTAAAGGCACTACTCTATATGAAGGTTTTATCAGAGGATTTGATGTTATAGGTGTTGAGATAAACGAAAAATGGGCTAATGAAATAGAAACATATGTAATTAGATATCTAAAAGAAGGAAGATACAAGCATAAAGCTAGTAAATTAAAATTAACAGATTCAGGTAGCAAAAAAATTGCTAATGGCTTTAATATAATCGCATCTGCAAATAAAGCTGATTTTAAGTCTGGTAATGTTCAAAAACTTCAGCTATTTAATTGCGATACAAGACTAACTAATAAGCTGATTAAGAAAAAATCATGTGATATCATAGTGTCTGATTTGCCATATGGAGTAAAGCACAAAAGTAAAAGTAAAGAAACATCAAATAAATCTAGAAGCCCTCTTGAGCTTTTAAGAGATTCTTTACCTTCTTATCATCATGTACTAAAGACTAAGGGAAGTATTGTTTTATCTTTTAATGAATTCACCATGAAGTATGATGATATCGCTATAGCTTTAGACGAAAATGGGTTTAATGTTCTAGATAACCCACCTTATATTGGTTATCTACATAGAGTTGATCAATCTATTAAGAGGAACCTTATAGTAGCAACTAAAGGC
Organism: Clostridiaceae bacterium M8S5; assembly: GCA_029227815.1. Classification (GTDB taxonomy): domain Bacteria; phylum Bacillota; class Clostridia; order Tissierellales; family MCWD3; genus Abyssisolibacter. Next base: position 2,545,902 of record CP118523.1, read on the forward strand.
TAGGTTGATAAGTATTAATTGTGATAAAAGGGGTTATCGGAAAATATTTTATTTTCCGATAACCCCTTTTATATTTACCTACTTAAATGATATAACTTTTGAATCTCCAACTGGGTTATATCCTATCTTCATATAGATACTATTTGATATAGGATTAGCTAAATCTGTGTATAATGCTACAAATTCATTTTTCTCTAGTAGCTTACTACTAAACTCTGCTACACATGTTGTAGCATATCCTTTACATCTATACTCAGGTGGTGTATAAACCCAATTTATAACTATACCATTATCTGATTTTTTTGCTCTTGCTACCATAGATATAACTTTTCCATCATTCTCCCAAACATGTAATCTCTTAGTATCTATAAGCTCTATTGCATTTTCTCTAGCCTTATCTAGTGAAATTTCACTACCTGCATATTTAACGAAATCTTTTACCCAAGGAACTAATTCATTTATATCTTTGTTGTCTGCAAGTCTAAGTATGCCATTTTGTTTTTTTACTTCGTTAGTTTTATCGAGTCTATATATTCTCTGGTTCATATCTGTTTTTTGCTCAAGCTTATACCTCTTTGAATATCTGTTTGCAAACTCATCTATTAACTCTACTCTTCCTATGATAGCCTCTAGTTTAATATAATTATTTTCTAAGTATTCTATAGCTTCGTCTATGTAATCTATATCACCTGTAAGCACCATTTTATTTATCGTTTGTATCATTACAAACACTATTTCTTCGTTATCATCTTGTATGGCTATAAAAATATGTTTAGGATTCACCTCTTCTTGCATACACTTTGATATTATACCAAGTGAAAGTATGTTAAATGCTTCATTTCGTAATAAATAATCCTTCACTACATCGTTAAATTTACTTACATCTCTAAATCGATTTATAACCATATATATCTCCCCTTTGACTTTTAGATATTTTAGCATAATTATCTAATTGTGTAAAGGAAATTAGGATTTAATTTCTTGTACAATATAACTATCTTTTTCCGTCTAACAAAAAAATAAGGCATATCTGACTTTCTATTATGAAAACAGATATGCTTTATACTAAATTATTTATTTGTTATATCTCAAGGACTTAACACTAAAAAATCTACACCACTTCTTTAATATCCTCGTGTGAAAATTGGCTATTATATAGATCCTCATAGAACCCTTTTTTCTCTATTAGCTCTTTATGAGTACCACTTTCTATGATATCTCCTTCGTTCATCACTAATATGACATCTGCTTCTTTTATTGTAGAAAGTCTGTGGGCTATTACAAAACACGTTCTACCTTTCATTAGCTCATTCATTGCATTTTGTATATAAACTTCCGTTCTTGTATCTACACTACTTGTAGCCTCATCTAGTATCAATATTGCTGGGTCTGCTAAAACTGCTCTTGCTATTGTCAGTAGCTGTTTTTGACCTTGTGATATATTGTTTGCGTCTTCGTTTAACACTGTTTCATAACCCTTAGATAATGTTCTTATAAAGTGATGTGCATGTGCTGTTTTTGCTGCATTATATATCTCTTCATCTGTTACGTTTTGTTTCCCATAAGCTATATTATCTTTAATCGTTCCACTAAACAACCATGTATCCTGCAACACCATACCAAATATGTTTCTTAACTCTCCTCTTTTTAAATCTTTTATATTGGCACCATCTATTGTAATACTTCCATCATTTATATCGTAAAATCTCATTAGTAAGTTTACTAGTGTTGTTTTCCCTGCACCTGTTGGACCTACTATCGCAACAGTCTGACCACTTTTAACATCTATATTCATATTTTTTATAAGTATGTTATCTTCTTTATAGCCAAATCTAACATTTTTGAAAGCAACTTCTCCTTTTACATCTTCAATAGTTATACAATCTTTTTTATCTGGTATCTCTTCCTCTTCATCTAATACTTCAAATACACGTTCTGCTGAGGCTATCGTTGATTGTATGATATTTATAATATTTGAAACCTGCATTATTGGCTGACTGAATTTTCTTAGGTACTGTAAAAATGCTTGAATATCTCCTAGTTTTATGGCATTTTTTATCATCAACATACCACCACCGATACATACTACTACATATCCTAGATTGTTTACAAATCTCATGAGTGGCATTATTATTCCTGATATAAACTGAGCCTTCCAACCTACTTTGTTTAAGTCTTCGTTTAATCTCTGAAATTCTTCTATTGATTTATTTTCATATCCAAATGATTTAACTATCTTATGACCTGTGTACATCTCTTCTACGTGAGAGTTTATTTTACCAATTATCTTTTGTTGCTCTGTAAAGTATTTTCTTGATCTCTTTGCAACTTTTTTAGTTAAAAATATACATGATGATAATGTTAAGACTATCGCCAATGTCAATATCACATTTATTGATAACATCATTATAACTACACCAACTAGAGTTATGACTGACATTATTATTTGAATTATGCTCTCTTGTAATGAACTACTAATATTGTCTACATCATTTGTCACTCTAGATAATATTTCTCCATGTGTATGACTGTCTAAATATTTTAATGGCAATCTGGCTATTTTTTCGTTTACATCTTTTCTAATATCATAAACTGTCTTTTGTGATATTCCTGCCATTATATAACTCATAATGTACGTAAATAATGAGCTTACTACATACAAGGCTGTTAACGATAATAGTATCTTAGCTATATATTCAAAATTAACCATCGCATCAGCATTTCCAGCTAATCTAGCTTTAAATACATCAAACAATTCTGTGGTTGCAAGTCCCATAATTTTAGGGCTTACTATACCAAATAACGCTCCTGCTATAGATAACAACAAACATATTGCTATACTATACTTTCTAGGTTTTAAATACCCTGCCAATCTCTTAAGGGTTCCTCTTAAATCCTTTGGTTTTTCATGTGGCATTGCTATTCTAGGAACTCCACGCCCTTTTCTATGCATTTGTTTTTTGCTCATGCTAATTCCTCCTCTGAAAGCTGAGATAGGACTATCTGTTTATATACATCACATGTATTTATCAATTCCTTGTGTTTCCCTACTCCTGCTATTTTTCCATTATCAAGTACCAGTATTCTATCAGCATCCATAACAGATGATACTTTCTGAGCTACTATAATCACCGAACTATCGGCAGTTTCTTCTTTAAGAGCTTTTCTAAGCTTTGCTTCCGTCTTAAAATCTAATGCGGAAAAACTATCATCAAATACATATATCTGTGGTTTTTTTGCAAGTGCCCTAGCTATTGATAATCTCTGTTTTTGACCACCTGATAGATTTCTACCTCCTTGTGCTATCTCTGATTGATACTTGTCATCCATTTTATTGACAAAATCATCAGCCTGCGCAATTTGACAAGCTTTTATTATATCTTGGTCGTTTATATCTTCTAATCCAAACTTGACATTGTCTGCTACACTACCTGTAAATAGAAGTGCTTTCTGAGGTACTAGTCCTATTTTATCTCTTAACTTCTTTTGGTTCATGTCTCTAATATCCATATCATTAATTAATATATTACCTTCACTTGCTTCATAAAATCTCAATAATAGGTTTACTATTGTACTCTTGCCAGAGCCTGTACCTCCTATTATAGCTGTAACTTCTCCAGGATCTGATTTAAACGATATATTTTCTACTGCAGGCTCCTCGGCATTATCATATCTAAATGTTACATTTTTAAATTCTAAATATCCTCTTTTTTCATTGTCATTTAAAGTTTTTGGATTATCTTTAATACTTGGCTGTTTATCAAGTACTTCGTTTATTCTCGTCGCTGAAGCAAATGCTCTTGGTACCATGAAAAAAATCATAGCTATCATTAATAGTGATGACATAATCAATGTTATATATTGTATAAATGCCATTAAATCACCTACTAACATATTGGAGTCATTTACTCTATATGCTCCTAACCATGTAACTACTACTGTAGTAATGCTGAAAATCAACATCATTATAGGTGATAATATTGCTATCAGTCTATTAACTCTTAATGATATATCTGTCAACTCTTTATTTGAATTATTAAACCTATCTATTTCTGTATCAACTTTGTTAAAAGCCCTTATTACTCTTATGCCTGTAAGTCTCTCTCTGAGAACCAAATTTAATTTGTCCAATTTCTTTTGTCTTGCCTTAAACATAGGTATAATCCTTCTAGCAACTAATACCATTATCAAATTAAGTACTGTTACCACTAGTATTATAATAACTGATAATTTTAAGTTTTTTGATACTGCCATAACTGTACCACCAATAGCCATTAATGGAGCTTTTATGAATATCCTCAATGATGCAATAACTATATTTTGTATTTGTGATACATCATTTGTGGTTCTTGTTATTAGTGATGAAGTACCTATATCATCAAATTCACTTAATGAAAAACTTTCTACTTTTTTAAATATCTTATTTCTTAAATCTCTTGCAAAACCATTACCTAGTCTTGCCCCTAGATAATTTGTATATAACGCTGAACCTACTCCTACTGCTGTTACTCCCAGCATTAGTCCACCTACCCTGACTATATACCCTATATCATTATTGACTATTCCTATATCCACTATTTTTGCCATGAGCATTGGCAGAAACAAATCTGTTAATGTCCCTATTATAGTCAAAATCATTATGAATACAACCGACGTTCTAAACGGCCTTAATCCTTTAAAAAGTCTCAGCATATTTCTATCCCCTTTGTCTTCTTAATTATAGCTTTTCAAGTATAACTATCATTTCTTTTAAGTTTTTAGTAAATCTAGCTATAGTTTCTTCATCTAGTTTATTCAAGTTATTTAATATAGCTTCTCTTACAAGTTTTCTTGACTTCTTTATTTCTTCTTTCCCTTTTTCTGTTACAAATAGATTGATTACTCTTCTGTCTTTTTCATCATATTTTCTTTCAATTGCACCTACTTCTATAGCTTTATTGACCATTTTAGATAAATTTGGCTTTGATATCATCAATTTTTCACAGTAAAATTTCATAGGTCTACCATTGAATTTATCTACTAATGTCACTAGATGATAATACTTTCCATGGTTTTTATATGGTATACCTTTAAATATATTATTTCCAAATAAAGGCCAAAATTTAAATATAATATCTACTAAAACTTCTTTATTTTTATCCATACCATCCTCCTAAATAGTTATAATGTATAACAGTTGTTAAGTATATTTGTTGTCATGTATAACTATTATACATTTTTTTTGGTATATAGTCAATACTATTAGTATACTTTTTTTACTTTTATTTACTAGAAATATAGTATTGTATGTTGTCAATTTTATATATATAATGTAGACAACTATTAATAAAGGAGGCAATAGCATGGAATATGAAATACTATATAGAGGTTCTTTTCCTATGGTTAAAGTAAACCTTATAAAAGGAGAGGAAATAAAAGCTGAATCTGGAGCAATGGTAGCTATGTCTAGCACTATAGATGTTGAAGGAAAGCTTGAAGGTGGATTGTTCAAAGGTATTGGTAGAAAATTATCTGGTGAAAAGTTCTTTTTTCAGACTTTAAAGGCAAATAGAGGTAACGGAGAGGTTTATTTTACTACATCTGCACCAGGTGGAATTATCACATTAGAACTTGATGGTACTAATGAATATATACTTCAAAAGGATGGCTTTTTAGCATCAACTCCTGATGTAAATATAGATTCTAAAGTTCAAAATCTAGCTAAAGGAATTTTCTCTGGCGAAGGACTCTTTATTTTAAGAGCCAGTGGAAACGGTACATTATTTATAAGCTCGTTTGGTGAAATTCACGCAATAGATATACCTGCTGGTGAGGAATATATAGTTGATAACCAACATCTAGTAGCTTGGCCAAGTAATGTAGACTATAATGTAGAAAAAGCAGCTAGTGGATGGATATCATCCTTTACTTCTGGAGAAGGTTTAGTATGTAGGTTTACAGGTCCTGGTAAAATATATATACAAACAAGAAATCCTTCTGCTTTTGGTGGATGGTTGAGACCTTATATTGGGCAAAGATAGAGATAAAAGGGCTGTTTCCATATCGGAAACAGCCTTTATAAATTTAACGAGACATATTAGAAACTTTGGTAAATATGTTATATTTATTGATTTTTTATGAATAATTTTTAACGTATATCTGAATATCTTGTTGAATCTTTGTAGCTATAATCAAACATTGGACATAAAGTACACACACAATTATACGAGTATATTAGTGTGTTTTGTCTTGGCGATACTTTTTTAGTTAGTTTTTTCATAAATTCACCTCCTAACAGATTCTTTATATCTTACTATAATTATACTACATTTTTGTATGTATGTAATATTTTTCTTGTTGAAGCTATAAAATATCCCCCTAAGAATCTTTTAAAAGATGTTTAGAGGGAAGTTTATTTATCTTATAATGGTTTATAAAAATTTTGTGTGTAGTACATATAGTTTTTACTTTTATCTAGCCATATTCCATTTCCTAAATGTGTATAATTCTTACTCAATATATTTTCTCTGTGTCCTGACGAATTCATCCATGCTGTATGCACATCAAATATATTCCTTTGGCCTGATGCTATATTTTCACCAGCAGCCATAAAATTGATACCTTCATTTTTCATTCTATCAAATGCTGATTTACCATCTAAACTATCATGCCCAAAATAATTATTGTCTACCATGTCTTTACTGTGTTTTCTAGCACTAGCATTTGCCTGAGTTGACCATCTAAGCTTTAATAGATTCCTTTTAACTCTCTCTGCATTTACTATATCTAATAGCCCTAGTTCCATGTTTTTTAAATCTTTCTGAGTCGTTGCAGGGCTATATTTTACTTTTGAGTCCAACACTAAAATTCCTAATATTTTATTATCATATATGTGTAAATTTGCTGTAAATTTTTCATTGTTTATTATAAACTTATTTTCAATGACTTTTCCTTTGTAGTATTTGTTTATATCTTGTATTGTGCTACCTATATCTAAGCCATTTACATTTGTCAATGTAGTATTTGTATAATATCCTACAACTTTGCCTTTACTTATAAGAACCATACCAAATTTTGAATAATCACTATTGTAGATATACCATTTATATCCACTAGATTCTTGATCTATACGGTTTGGATTACCTAGTACTTTCTTTACTTCTGATTCTTTTAACCCAAGATCTATATCTCTATACTTAAAATCACTGCTTCCTGTCCATGCTTCATTAGGCATTATTCTTTTCTTTGGATAAAGCATCCTTACTATTATTGTAGAGCTCTCAGCTCTTGTTGCTGACATGTTAAACCCAAATCTACCATCTGTAAATCCAGTTATTATGCCTTTTGAATATATTTTTAATGCCATTTGCTGATCTGCTTTATTCATAGATGAATAATCTTTAATTTGATTACTATATTTACTAATATCTTTATCGTACTTTTCGTCTAAGCTATTATAGATTATTCTTGCCATTTCTCCTCTGGATATATATTTATCATAATTATCAAAATCGCCTTTATTTATTAAACCTTCTTCCAATGCTTTATTTATATAACCTGCATCCCAATCATTTTTAACTGGCTTTATTTTGTAATTTAGTGATTCTACGACCATTTTTATAAATTCGTTTACTTTTACTTTATCGTTTGGTCTAAAAGTGTTATCTAAATAACCATGTATTATATTTTTCTCTATTAGCAATTTGACATCATCATAGTACCACCCAGTTTTGTTGATATCTTTTAAGTCAGTTATTGATACCATTGCATATGAATTAATTGTAAATATCATAATTAATATAACTAACATAATAATTTTAGTTTTTTTAGATTGTAACACTCTTTCTAACACCTCCTATATTTCTTCTCATATTATGTTAACTATATTATAACAAAATATTGTTTCACTTGTATAACAATATGATTATATATCATGTCATTTTATTACATTTCAAAGATTAAAATAATTCTTTTAATGTTACTGTCTATTAAAAATTCGTGTTTGTAAATTCTTATAATTACTCCTAAGAGCAAAATATGCAAAGTTTTGTAAAAAGAGTGTAAAACTAGACATTTTTTCCATTATGCTATATAATTATATTAAATTGAATTATTCCAAGGAGGCGACCTATTTGGAAATAAGCATAAATGATAAAGTAGTTGTAAACATACAAGAAATTTTTAATCTCATTAGAAATGGAAAGTACGATGAAGCATTTTTATTATCTTCCAAAATAACAGATAGAGAGACTCAAGACCAATTATTCCACGAATGGATTAAATCCCTAACAGAGTTTTATTCATGTAGCAAAAAGAAGACAGCAATACGGCTCTTAGAAAAAGTTAAACCAAATAAGTTAGAAAACGAAATTCATTTCAGAATATTTAATTCTTTGATGGGTTTTTATATAGAAAATGAAGACGAACTAAACTTCATGAAATATAAAAAACAACTAACATCAAAGTTATATAGACTTAATAACAATGAACTTTCAGCTAAAATATTCGGTAATATTGCAAACGGTTTTTATGTATTTAATAACTATACAGAATCATTAAATTATTGTGAAAAAGCAATAAAAATTGCACAACAGTATAAATACTTTGACATGACTTTTTTAGTAGCTATGATTTTAAAAATAACAAATATGCATTATGCTGGTAGAATAAAAGAAGCTAAAACATTACAAAAAGACTTTGAAATCTTCTTAAAACTAACAGATAGTTTGGATAATAAGAAGTATCTGGACAAAACTATAGAAAAATATTATAAGGGGGTGGAGAATAATGAAAAAAACATTAGCAAATATTTGTAAAAGTCCATTATTTTCAATTGCTTTAATAGGCTCAATTTATACTAGTAAATATATTTGTATGTTAATTGATGTTCCAATTGTTCATTAAAATAAAAGCCATCATATTTGATGGCTTAGTTTATTACTCTTTAAAATATTCTTGTTTTATAAAAACTACCAATTTAACAATCCAGACCTTTATTATGCTCTCATCATAACCATAGCTCTCTATGTTTCTTATTATAAACAATTTATTTCACTTTCTTCGTAGAGATACTTCATAAGTTCTATCTTTTTCTTTTAGTCTAATAATCATTGCAAATCACTTATATAATCTTTTTTATTCTATCATTCCATATTTGTAAATTCTAAATAAATTTTCTCATTATATTAAGAGAAGTCTTTCTACATCATACACCACTTATCTATATCTTCAAAACCTATATTTTTGTATACTCTTCCCGCTTTGGGATTATCATAAAATAGACACAGCGTCTTATCTTTTTCTAGTAATTCTTTGCACAGAGCTCGTACACACATTGAACCATACCCTTTTTTTCTATAGTTTTTATCTGTACAAACCCCAACTATCATAGCTGATTTAGAGTTTTCTGCTATTGCAGATGCTGTTGATACTACGTTGCCATCAATTTTTACTATATATTGCTTTCTAAAATCATCTTTAATTTCTTTTATTATTTCATCTCTATTATAACTAACTGTAAATTCCTCTATACCTTCTCTAAGCTTAAACATATCATCTATATCATCTAATGTTAACTTTTCTGCCAGATTATTATCTTCATCATTATATGTATCTTTAGTGACTTTTGAGAAGTACATCTCTCTAAAATTATCATGATCAATTAAATCTCTTATCTTTAACATAACTTCTTTTTTACCTGAAATAGCTTTATATTGTGATTTTTCCATAATAGAAACAAAACCTTCTACGTCAAACTCTCCTTTGGAATATACAATATAGAATTCTTTATATCTGAGCAATACTCCTTTTATTTCATTGCTATCATTTACATCCGCCCAAATCTTTATGATGCTTTCATCATAACCATAGTTCTCTATGTCTCCTATTATAAACAAGTTTATTTCACTTTCTTCGTAGAGATATTCCATTAGTTTTTCGTTATCCTTTTCAGTTAGTCTAACAATCATCACAAATCACCCCTCTAAGCTTTTTATGAGTATATAATACTGTGGTGGGATTTGTCAATGGTTTATTTTATATTAAGATCTGTCTATATCTCATCTAAAATCGTAACAAACTTCATGCATAAACCTAATATAATAGCTACACTTCCTCCAAACATAACTATAGTAGCAGGTGTTACTATATCAGATAAAGCACCTATAATAATCAATCCTAATGGTATTATCCCTTGACTTAATGCATTATGTATTCCCCAAAATCTGCCTGCATATTCATCTGGAATCAATCTATGAAATGTTGTCATAATCGGTACATTGACAAAAGGAATTACTACTCCCATACAAAATAATAATACACACAATATGATAAATCTTCGATACTAAATATGAAAGGTCTGTCAAAACTTAAATCTTCCTCTTTTAAACAGGCTTCCTCTTTCACCTGTATGACTGTAGCTGCTGCCTCACTTCCTTGTTCACCCACCTTGATTACCGCTTTATGCAATACATCATCTATAAATAATTTATAATTTGTACGATATCAATATATCACAAACGCCGAATGAGACTATTGTCCAATTCGGCGTGCTTATTATTACTCTTAATCTATCTTTCTAATTGGTATCCATACTTCACATGTATAGTCATCATTATTCGTATTCCCTGGCCCGTAGACTTCTAGTTCATAATCCATAGATTTTTCATAGCCACTATTAGGTAACCATTCACTTACGATTCTTGTCATAACTTCACCTATCGGATGTTTATCCTGATTAAGCCTACCTTTTGCTGTGAATACTGCCCATGTACTCGCTGGTACAGTTAATTCATCTAAATCATCATAACAGTCTCCATTAGCTTCTGCCCCTATGGCTATAACAGTCTCACCGTTTTCTAATGTTTGAGTGACTCCTATCTGCCAGAATGGCTCTCTATATAATTTGTAATCATCTCTTATCTTATTGTTCATTCCATGGTTAAGGAATTCATCCCATACCACCCATACGTCTCCCATCGTATCTTTCCAATTATCAGCATCCCTCTTTCTAATGAACTTGCCTATGTTTTTAACTTTACCCACTACATTGATTTCGCTTCTGTTCTCAATCCTATACTCCATTCCTACATCTCCTTTAATAGTAATATAAAAGGTTAGTTTAGGATACATTTTTAGTTTAACTCCCGAAGTTTTGGCCTCTTTCGGTGTTATCCCATGCATATTGTGAAATGCACGAGCAAATGAATCAGGCGAGTTATAACCATACTTCATAGCCAAATCAATCACTTTATAATTACCAGATTGCATATCTAATGCCGCAAGCGCTAGTCTTCTTCGTCTAATGTATTCACAAAAAGATATCCCAACTACGTATGAAAAGATTCTACCAAATTGATATACTCCACAATGGACTATCTTTGCCATATCATTATAATCGATATCTTCAGTAATATGGTCTTCTATATAATCTACAACCTCCATCATCCTATCCATAAACTCCATATGCATCCCCCTTTCGATTACATTCTATCAAAGGATAAAGTTAAATACCCCACAGTATTAAAACAATTATATCGTATAGAATGCTCATAGATGTTTACAAAGTCTAAGACAATCTGTGAGCTTACATAACAAACACTTGACCTTTGTTCTCATAATTGTATCTATTTCACTTCTATAAGCTCCTCATTGTAGCATACATTTCTGCCTTCTTTGGCTAAATCATACCATTCGTTATGGATTTTTACTCTTACTACGTCTGCTGTATAGTCGTTATTGCTTTCTTTATCGTTCTTAAGTAAACTAGATCCTACTCCATATATATCTACTGGCACTTTGAATTTTTCAAAGTATTTTATTTTCTTTGCATCAAAGCCACCTGTAACTATTATCTTAATGCTTTTGCACCATTCTTTTAATATCTCTAATTTACCTTGCTTTACCTCTTCTTTTGTAAACTCTTTTGCCCAATCAATATATGCTGTGTCTATCGATGACCTTAGATTCCATATGAGTTTTGGATTTACTCCAAAATCTTCTTCACTACTTGGATATTTAATACTTTTATCAATCATGTTTGATGATGTATCTGGTCTAACTCCATATAGTTTGTATTTTTTAGCTTCTTCTAGCTGACCTTTGCTGTAATATTGCCAATACTTATCAAACATTTTCTTCATTACTCCTAATGTCTCATTCACGCAATCATTGTGAAAATCTATGAGTACTATCCTTAATATTTCTACTGGCATTATTCTAGAAAATTGAAGCATTGTTTCTGCTGTATTGCCTAAGAAAGATGCTATTGTAGCATGTGCTACTGTTCCACCACCTTTTCCACCCCACCATGATCCTTGTTCGTTTGTGGATACAAATGGATGAAGCTTCTTTTTGTGCGTATTATTATAGCACTCTACAGCTACTTTATGTGCATATCCATGTATTCCTTGCATTTTATAATGTGCAAACCTTGCTGGAAAAAACAATATATCTTTACCATTTGCTGCAACGAATGTATTATACACATTTGTTGCTATTCTTGTAGGCTCAGACATCACACCTAAAAGTACTGTTTCTAAATGTGCAAAATCTCTATATCTTCCTCTAATTTTTAATACTGGCTTTACTTCTGATGGATTACCACTGTATTCTACAATTGTTCCATCTTCTACTGCTTCTATCTTTATGTCTTTGTATGTATTTATAAATTCTCCATTTTCGTAATATCCTGTGCATTCTTTTAAAATTGATAAAGCCTCGTCTACCCCTACTACCACGCTAAAAGGCTTTCTTCTTGTAAAAAACTGCATCTCTACTTCTAGGTTGCCATTCTCTACATCCGTCGTATCTACTTGTGAAAGATCACTTTCATTATCACCAAATTTATATCCCTCTTTTGCTAATGTTGAAAGTATCCTAACGTTATTGTTGAGGTATTCATCTGTAAACCATCCCATTTTAACTCTATCATCAATTTGAAATAATTTATCATCTAATCTTTTTTTATTAAATTTAGTCATTTGTCATCTCTCCTTACTGTTCTTGATCCCAATTTATATTTAGCTTGTACAATCTAGCAGGTTTTGGACTATATTTTTTGGACTTTTTATCTGTCTCTATCAACTTGTATTTAAACTTCTTTCTAAAATTTTGATTTGTATAATCTTTACCTGTTAGTAATTTATATGTTGAATGAGCCTGTGCTATTGTAAAATATTGTGGTAAGAGGTTGAACATTATATCCGTATAGTCAACTTTATTTTTCAATCTCTCTAATGCATAACTTATAATTTTTATATGATCAAAAGCTATATTTTCGTCTTTCATGACTTCTGTTCTCTTTTGTTTTATACTACCTTTTACTGTTATTATTTCTTTAATTGTTCCAACTATCTTGATATCCTTATTTGTTAGTATTATTTCATATATTTCCTCCTTTATGTAACCATAATCTGTTAAGGATTTGTTTAACTGTTTAAATTTCTTGTTAACTTCGAACCATCTTGCATCTTTGGCATGATTACCAGCTTTTATTTTTATTTCATCACTATTGACTAATGCCATATACGACACTGAAAGTATATGCTCTCTAGGATCTCTGCTTACATCATCCCATGTATAGAGCTGTTCTATATATATGTCTTTTAATGATATTTCTTCATATAGTTTTCTCATTGCAGCTTGATACGTTGTTTCTTGTTCTTTTTTTACAAAGCCCCCCGGCAATGCCCATTCGTTTTTATATGGCGTATTCTCTCTTTTTACTAGTGCTATCTTCAGCTTCTTATCATCCAAATCGTTTGAATTCTCTTTTCCTTCTTCGTTCTGTACAGTAAATACAAGTGTATCACATGTCACGTAAAATCTAGATGCATAGTTAGATAAATATGTATCATGTTCCTTTATTATATTGTTGTCCACACTAACACCTTCTTTACAAAAGAAATTAACCTTGAGTTATTAACTTTTAGTTCCTAACTCAAGGTTAATTATATATCCTGATTTCATTTATGTCAAGGGATTAATTTGTTTCTAGTTTTATTAAGCATTTTTTCATTATATATAAACCCTCTTTGTCAATGTGATTGTATTCTTTAATAGATCTGACAAATTCAGATAATGCTATCAAATACAATTTGTGCTTATAAAATAATTTCCCTAGTCTCAATAATACCTCATCATTATCAATAAATTCTGTTAAATACAAACAATCATCAAATATTTCACTTCCTGCTGTCGCCAATATCTTATCAAGAAGATTATATATTTCTTCTTCATATCCATTTGATTTTTTTTCAAGCTCTATTAATATTTTGTTTGTTATCTTAGTATTTTTATCAAATACGCTATACACTAACAATCTGTAAACTAACGATTTTTTTGTATAATTAAAACTTATTTTATAGAGAACTTCTTTTGCTTTATCAATTTGATTTAAATACAGGTAGCATAATATTTTATCAAACCCTGCATTTTCTATATTTTCTAAATTATCAATACTATTAAATTTATTTATCGCATCTTCATATTTTTTAATTCTCATTAGCAATACGCCTTCTAGATACATTGCCTTTTTATTTTTCTGGTTTATTTTCCTGAGCAATTCTCCAGCTTCTACATATTTTTTGATGTCTATTAAAACCTCTACTAAATCACATATTACATTTTCTTTTGTCTCATACATCTTCAATCTAAGCAACAACTCTTCGATATACCCAATATCTCTATCTTCTAAAAGCAATATTTCTACTATTTTGGAATATGCTTTTTTAAATCTTGGATTTATTTTTACTGATTTTATATAATATTCAAAAGATTTCTCGTAACTTTCTGTTTCATAGTGTATTTCTCCCAAATAATAATTAGCTAAATAATCACTACTTCCTATTCTTTGATATAGTTTAGGAGATTTTTTTTGTAGTTTTAGATATGTCTCAAACATTGTCTTTGCCTTTAGTAACTCACATTGTTTTATATTGAGTAATCCTCTTACATAATATAACTCAGGTAAATTCTCATATATACGAAGTGCTTCATTTGATAATTTATATGCATGCACATACATCCCTAACTCTATATAACATATGCATGATCTATAAAGTAGTACTGGGCTAATTTTAGCCTCTCTATCAAATACCTTAAGCAATTGTATATAGTATTCCATAGCTTTTTTGTAGTCTTTTTTATAGTACATTTTGCTACCTAGGTTAAAGTATTTTGTTATTATTTCGTTATCCGCTTTCATATCTGCTAAGTTTTTATCTTCTGCGGAAAATGTCATTCTTATATATGGATAAAACTTAATTTCGTTTGAATCTTTACTATAAAACCCTACTACACAATCCTTTTCGCTATCTTGTAATGGTTTTATCTCCATTATAAATTCGTTTTTGTTGATAGAAGCTTTGTAGAGTTTTGTTACATCTATTTTTATATATTTATCTAATTCATCTTTTATTTCAAAGTATGCTTCATGAGGATCTGATTGTAACAATTCATTTTGATAAGTTATCTTATTTTCATCAAATGAATCTATCAGTCGTATTACTTTATATTTTTTAGTTACCTCTTTATTCTCATTTTTCATAATATAAATATTGAGTTCTATTTTTTCTACTTTGTTGTGTGATTTTAATGAAGGTAATTCAAATTGTAAATATGTGTTATACACAGATTTTCCTTTTGATATACCTATGAAAAAGTTATGGTCCTTACCATAATTTTGATTCTTATTATTACTGCTGACCATAGCATCTTTTGTAGGATAAATAATAAGCTCTTTCATTTAATCACCCTTCGTTTGCTATTAATTCTAGTAGATAATACTATATTATTTAATCTATATGTGATATGTTACTGTCTTGATTGTCCTAAATGGCGATAAAATACAATAAAAAATCTTGAGCCTGAAATACGACTCAAGATTTTTATTTGTATTTATTGTGTTGATTTATAAAGCTCAATTGTTTCATCTACTACACTCTTTATATTAAAGCTTTCCTCGCACCACTGCCTACCCCATGTACCCAATTCATGTCTTAATGAAGGCTTATTTAGAAGTCTTTTCAACTCTTTTACTATTTTGTCATGACTGAATCCATGAGGTGATGCATGATCTCCAAAGTAATTAGCTATTTGTGCCTGCTTTGTCTGTGGTGATACTAATCCTGTAAAACCCTTGTCACCTAATGCAATTACTGGCTTTGCACATGCCATTGCTTCTATTGCTACTCTTCCTGTACCTACTACTATATCAGCTGCATTGTAATAATCACTTACATTAAGTTTGAATCCTTTCATACTTATTAATTCTCTGCCAACATTGCAATTTTTCCCATTCGCTTCATTAAATATATTCCATTTCTCAAATCCATCACCTATAATTATAGCTTGAAAGTCATGGTACATTTTTCCTACTTCATAACAACTCCTTACAAATACTTTGGCGGCAATTGCTTTATTGTACGATAATCTACCGCAATAAAGTGCAATAGTGCTATTTCTAGATATTCCTAAATTTTCTTTCTTTTCATCACTTATACTGTATGGAGTGTATGATGAAGTATCTATGCCATTTGTTATTACTGCTATTTTCCGATCTATAGCCACCCCAAGTCTGTTAACAAGCATTCTCCTGACAGGATTACTCACTGCTATTATTTTTGAAGAATCTATACATGTTGTCCATAATATTTCATCATCATAGAATAAACCGTGCAATGTGATAACGTGAGGAATCTTATAGTTTTTATAAACTTCTGCTCCTATCTTCATGCTTGAGAATAGGTGACTGTGTACAATATTTATATTTTCGTTTGTGATTATCTTTTTAACCTCTCCTATACATCCAAATAATTTTTTGCCACTAAGCTCTCCTCTTGTTCCAATATTCACTACTTTTATTCCGAATTTGTCAAACATATACCTTAGTGGTCCAGAGGTTGTTCCTACAACTACATGAATATTTCTTCTGGCTAACTCTTTTGCTAAACTTAATACATGCGTTTCTGTTCCTCCTATATCAAGTGAATCTACTAATAATAGTACTCTTAAATTACTACTATCAGTTACTGATGTTAGTTCTATATTACTAAGCCTATTATTATCTCTTAATTTTCTAGCATTTAAAAAATCTTTTATTCCACTATTATTAAGACATTTATTTTGATATTTATTGCTCTCTACATCATTTTTTATATGATATGCATCTTTGTGTCTTCTATAAATGTATAATTTTTTATTTATTTTTTCTATTGAAGCTATTTTTAAGAAGTTTAAGAACAAGTCAACTTGATTGTTAAAACCATCACTATTCGTCACTTTTTTTGCCTTTTCATATAGCTCCCTTCTAAACATCATAGTTGGAAAAAGCACTGGTACAAAATCTGAAATGATTGCTTTTTCTATCTCTAACCATGATTTATATGCATTTTGCAGATTCTGGATTCTTTTAGACGGCTTTAGTAATTTTTCATCTATTGATGAACATATTATCAAGCAGGAGACCATTTGTTTTTGCGTATTTATATTTAAATATTTTACTTGCTCCTCTACTTTATTATCAATTAATATATCATCGGGATCGACTCTAGATATTAAGCTCCCTGTGGATTTATTAAAAGCTTCATCAAATGCTTTATCAAGTCCCAAATCTTCTTGTAGCTCAATTATCTTTATTCTATCGTCGGTGTATCCTTTAATTATATTTTTCGTATTATCTTGTGAATTGGAATCTACTATAATAATCTCTATATTTTGATACGTCTGTTTTAGTACACTATTCAAGCATTCTACTATGTGTTGTTCATTATTATGAACAGGAATTATTATACTCACTAGAGGATTCATTTTACCACTCCTAAGTATCAAAATCTTAGTTTTCCTATTTCAGTATATGTATGTTTTTATAAATGTGTACATACTAAAAAAAATAGGATGTCGATATGACATCCTTAAATTGATGACAAAGTCATCAAGATAGCAGACTGTAGTAGGCGTGTTAAAATTGAGTAAGTAGCACAGCTTACTTAGAGGTAAGTGAGCAACGGAAATTTTGGGGCAACCAAAAATTGGGCTTTTGTCTACAGTCTGTTGTATTATTTTTTTTCAAATACTGCTATAATACTTATATTATCTGATGGTGATATATTAATAGTACTATCATGACTGGCGATATCTCCCTGCCATCCTTTAAATACGTACCCATTATTTGCCTCGACTCTAACTGTATTTGTAATTCCTTTAAAGTATGTTCCTTCAAAATGACAATCAGTAAATTTAGTTTCATAACCATTTATTATTATCTTGCCTGCTTCTTTAATATTTGTAGAATATTTAATATCACATGTTCCATCTAGCCCAAAGTGATTAGAGAAGTGCTTTAGCATAAATTTAGGCCTACTTTTAGCAAACTCTCTTAATATATTTATATTACTTTCCCAACCTTCCATGGACTTTCCACATGTATTCCATCTATTTATATGTTCCTGCATTTCTGGCTCTATATGATGCTTATACTCTTCTATTTTTTCTAGAATATGCTCTGGTTTTAAATTCGTGTTTAACATATCTGTCACTCTACACAAAAACTGATTCCTAAATTCATCGTTTTTCAGAAGTGATCTAAATAGAAATGTTGCCCACTCAGCATTAAGACCTACTTTTTGACCTTCTTTTGTCATGTAGTCAATCATATCATATCTATAGTATTTAAAGCCACCTTCCGTATCATATAACAGCCATCTCCACCTACCATCAAATCCATATGGTGTGTTAGGTTCATAGTCTATCGTGTTCCGCCTCCACATCTTGGAATTATTTCCCGGCCAATCTAGATTTACTAAATATATCTGTAATGTATAATAGTTTATAAAGTTCTCTATATCTATTTTAGTTTTTACGTTTTCATACACTTCATCTTTAGTAATATCATGAGTCCTTATATACTCCAATGTATCTGTATAATGCTTTTTATCTTCTTTTGTACCATGTAATATTCCATATCTGTTCTCAAGTATGACAAAATCCTCTAGCTCCATGTCATAATGTGTCTGTATATATCTTTCGTCTTGTCTTTCTCTAAGATTGTGAATTCCCCAATACTCTCCATTTATAAAGACTACAACTGGTCTATAACTCTGTGTATCAATCCTAAATCCATCCATCAAGCCTTGAGTTAATCCATCTTCAAACATAGTGAGTACAACATCATGACCTGAATTTCTTAGTAAAAACCGCTTAAATTCATCTACTGGTTCGTCACTGTTTTCTTTCTTCAAGCCCGGAAACATTTCGTATTTTATAATATTTTCTTCGTCGTATTCACTTCTAGCATAGAATCTAAGTGACTTCATAGGATACCTTCTACTCCAACCTCCATTTATTCTAGTGCCTAAGTTTATAGAAAAACCTTTAGCACCATTGGGTTCAAACCATTCCATGTGAATTGGTCTTTCCCATACTCTACCTCTACGTGTATAATTTGCAGATGAACCACTTGTTGGAGGTTTACCTGGATTTTTACTTTTCCACCATCCTCTTATCCTACCAAACACATATATTCCCTTATCATAACCAAATAAATTGTCTTTATCTGTTACTAATGATATTACAGGCAATGTATATCTCTCTTTCATATTTGGCGTTACAAAATAAGTATTTGTTACAATATCACTAACTGGTAAACTATCTTTGAATACTCTACATCTTATTGCTGTACCTTTAAAGCTATTGGACAGAGTATTTTTCCATCCTAATGATGTTGTTCTTATCTGTGACAATACATCTGGCTCATTACTTCTATCATATATATCTATAGGTTTTTCATATAAATATGAATTTATTGTAGGCTCTGACCCATCTATGGTGTAGTACACTCTATATCCATCTTGTATTTCAAACTCTAATTTAAATGGTTTTTCATAAAATCCGCTCTTATTGGATATTGTCATGCACTCCCATTTATTGTTTGCTTCATACCAAACTTTTTCTTTTATAGTTTTGTCTTTTTTTTGTATTCCTTTTTTAATGTTGGAAATTGTACTTAACATGTTTTTTCTTTTTAGAATTTTACCACTATCTATATTGAACTCAGCATATATCTTATTATTGGTTGTAATAATATTGTCTATTAGTTTATCATCTAGTTTATTTAAGAATTGCTTGAATATATATGATGAAGATAACTGTGAATATAGCCTTTCTGACTCTTTTATTTTAGAATCTGGCATATCCATACATGCATATGGTTCAATTTTTTCAGTGATTCCATTATATAAAAAATATAGATTATCAAAATCATACTTATTGTTATGTAACTGCCCTATTATTGTATATCTTGCAAGCTTTTCTTCGTCAATTTTATCTAACGCATTAGGAAGTTCGTTTTTGAGCATATATCTTAGATTTCTAATGAATTCTGTTTCACTGTCTAAAGACACAAAATAACCAGTATCATCTCTACGAACCAACTCATAAACTTTTTTTTCTACTAGAAATGTTCCCATACTTACCTCATTAAAACATAAATCTTTGACCTCTATACTAGAAGCCTCTAAGTCAAAATGCTTTGCTATCTGAATCAGCGAATATTTGTTAATATTTTCTGGATTTAATTCATACAGTTTATAAATATCATCATCTATTTTTAATTCAAATGGTGAGTTCTTATTTTCACTACATCTAATTTCTATGTTTATGTATTCATTATCCTTTAGCATCTTAACACTTCTAAAAAACTTATTACTATCTTTGTTATTCAATGCTATGAGGTCATCTGATGATATTTTAAGGTTTATCTCACTGTTTTCACTGTATTGACTTGAGGCAAACTGATACTTCCTATATGATTTAAGCTCAATAAGCACGAATATTAAGCATAACAATACTAGCAAATATAACATAGCTTGTTTTTTTAAATTTTTATTACCTAGCATTGTATCACCTCTAACTTACAACTTAACATTTTTTCACCTTCTATCCTGCAATTTCCCCATCATGTGAAACTATATTTATAGAAAGTGAATTGTCTAATTCACTAATTGATTTTGCTAGCTGTTCTCCTTGGTTTTGTTTCAATTTTACTTCATATATTATTTCGTTAAACATCGGGCTAATATTCCTCATCTTTAACCTAAACTTTTTACTATTATTTTTTACTATTTCTTCAATTTTGGTTTCATCTAATTCATTGCCTTTTACTATAAGTAAATATGCTAAATCATCAATTTTACTAAATGAAAGCACAAACAATATGATAGCTATAAGTATTGATCCAACTGCTGCTATCATATAGGAACCTGTTCCAGATGCTAACCCTACAGCTATACCCCAAAATAAGAACCCTATATCCTTTGGATCTTTTACTGCTGCTCTAAATCTTATAATAGATAATGCTCCTACCATACCAAGTGATAAAGCTAAGTTACTACCTATAACCATCATTACCATAGCAGTCACTACTGATACTAATACTAATGTAACATTATAACTCTTTGAGTACATAACTCCATCATACGTCATCTTATATACAAAGTATATAAACATAGCGATAAGTAATGTCACCACCATATTTAATACTACTTCTTTTACAGTAAGACCTTTACTTGTTGAATTAATGAATTCTATTACATTCACGTTGCCTTTTCCCCCTTAAAGAATATTTCTACTCATGCAATATTTGCTTATTGCACTTTTATCACTTTTTATATTTGAAAGCACACTTTTTATGATACTAGGAAGAAATCTATTAAATTTAACTTCCATTACCATTGTTTTATGCTCAAAAATTGGTATTGAGTTTATCTTGTTACTAAATATATCAAAGTCAGATATTGTAGATCTTATATCTTTATCAAATGTTATCCTAACATTTTGAACCTCACTTATATATGCTTCTCTTTTATAATCTACTAAAACTTTTGGCCTATAAAAATCTTTACTCATATAGTAATAGACTTTATTTGCAATTTGGTTGTTATATTTTAATAATACTTCTTTATTCCCTTTTGTTAATTCCGTAGCATCTGATTTGCTAATTGTAACACTTTCTTTTAACATGTAAGAATTGTATTTATTTTTTATTTCTAGTTTTACATTTTGACAGTTCACATCATAGATTCTTAGTCTAATTTTCTTTCTATTCTCAGTCCCCATCATTTTATCATAATAATCACTATTGTATAAGCTATCAAAATACAGACTCCTTATCCAATACTCTCCATTTTCATTCGCATTTTTATCAAGGTTTAAAATACTTTTAAAAATCTCAGATAATTTTTTATATTCATTCATTTCTATATAGAATTTAATTTCATTTCTATATGTTTTTGTATGTCTATGCTCATTGATCATTATCATTCACCACTATTCTAACATTATCTATATTACTAAAGCCATCATATTTCCAATTTCCATCTTCTAAGACATACCTACACTTTAAATACTCCTTGTTTGTGCTAAATTCTCTTATTACTATTACTTGTGCATTATGCTCGTCAACTATGTAAATTTCAGATATTAAAAACTTCTCATACACTATATTAGTTTTTCTCTTTCTAGTCATGTACTTGTTTATTTCATTAACTTTGTCATTATCGAACTTGAATTTTTGGCTAGAAAGTGTAGCTAGTATTTCATAATATGTTTGTGTTTGTATCCTAGATTCATAAAGTAAATAGTCTAGCATGTTTATAAGCTTTATACTATTATATATCTCATCTTCTTTATTTTCCTGATAGTTTTTATACAACTCTCTACACTCTTCATGTACCTTACCAGTCTGTTTGTCTAAAAAACTATACTCATATTTACTAACAAAATCATACTCCTTATATAGCAATCTATCATTTATAAACCATATAGCTAATAATACTAATACAAGTATAGTTATATATATCTTCTTATTTTTCATAATTGCACCTCTTAATATTTATCACTTTCAGCTTTCAGCCAGCTAAGCCTTTTATTCATAAGTATATTTATACTTTGTATTTCCCTGCTATAAAGATTTATATTGTTTAATGATTTATATTTTCTGCACCATGCCCAATAATTTCTAGACTGTGCTGGTGCTATTTCTTTTTTATATTGTTTTGTTTTATTTGATATATAATTTTCTGTTATCAGTTTATTAGTTATTTCTTTTATTTTACTCCAAACTTCCTTATTGAACTGAGGGCTATTCATGCATCTATTGTAAAGAGAGTTTGACATCAATGTATCGTAATCTACATAGCTTTGATTAATCATGCCAAAAACACTATTAGAATCGTTAGGTATAAACTTAAAAGTTGTTGCCTTACCTTTTTCTCGATATACATATTGATCTTGTACTGATAGATTATTTACTCCTAATACCTGTAATATAGCGCAGTTTCTAATATAACTTTCTTTATCTATCATACTAAATATATTATTAATAAATTCTTTATCACTTGCAGTAGCTATAAATTTTACTAGGGATTCTATCTGGCTATATCTCTCTCCAAACTCATTGATTTTAGGATGCTTTTGCTCATACCCACTATGATAGCCCAATATCGGGTCATCAGCCTTTTGCTTTGGTTGTCGCTGTTTTGGAAAGTCTTCATATTTGTTTTTATGTAAATCTAGAATAGTGTTTGTTGACTTAAAATCGGCATTTATATCCATTGCTTTGTATAGTAATGCATTGTTAAAATTGTAGTCTCTGTTAAAATCATCTAGGTTTAAAAAATCTTCATCAATTTTTGGTGATAATACATATAACCCTTTGTAATCTCCGTCTATTATTACTTCTATAAATCTAGCTTTTAACTTACTATTACCTACACTATTCATAATATCATACATTAATTTTTTCTTTATAAGTGAACTGTCCTTATCTATCCCATCCAATATAATTTCCCTAAAATCGCCCAGTGTTTCTATTTTATTATCTTTTTTTAGCTTTATTGAATAGTTCTTTTTAGGCTGTTTATTATCATTATATAGTTCTATACCTGCTGATAATCGATGTGCTTCTTTTCTGCTTAAATACATAATATCACATGGCTTTTTTTCTTTTGGGTCAATTTCCTCACCCAAATCTACATGCATAATATCCACATCACCAGTTGTAATGAAAATATCATATTCTCTAGCAACATTTTCTATAAACAACTTTCCTCGGTATATATATTCTTTAAAATCATAGCTTTTGTTATTTTCTAATAATACCCTTTGATTACTAGAATCTTGTATATATAACCTTTTGTTATCTTTTGCTTTATAACTAATTGTATTGATTGTATCTACACCTCTAGGCAAACTTACAAATATTAAACCTTCTTTTTCATTTATCAATGCTTTTTCACCAGATATGTAAAGCTCTGTTAGATACATATTGTCCTCTACTTTTTTTATATCTACCTTTTGATTATACATATCATCTATGTTAATACCCAAGTTTATTGCATTTTGTCTTAATGCTTCTTGGTCATATTTATCTATATCAATAAGATTACTTGCTTTCTCATAAACCATCTGTGAATCTATTATAGGTGACAACGTTTTGCGATCTACATCTAAAGCAAAATACATGTTTGAAGTATTTATACCACCTATTAAATATCCAATAGTAGCAATGTTTTTTGTTGTACTTTCATCTATCAATTGTGTTGTGACAATCTCACTAAACAGTTTTTGGCATTGATTTTCTAAGTCCTTATGTTTGCTAGTTGTTGCTATAAAATCTATATCATATTTACCTTTTTTTCTTGAAATCTTTATTACAGCACCATTTGTTATATTATTTGACTTTAAGAAATCACTACTATATTTATCTGTTAACAAATAATATCCTTTATCTACATTATTGATGCTTACTTTACAAACATTTGCACCTGCATTTAATAGCTTCATATTATCTGCTAAGTACATAATCTTCATGGATTTGTCTATTGCAAGTTTATCATAAGCTAATACTCTAAGTTTATCTTGTTTTATGAATGCATTATCATCCTCTATTGATAATTCAAATGATATCTCTTCACTATCTAGTGGTAAATTTTCATCAAGTTTATCTATTGTAGCTTCATATGATATATCCTCTATATTCATAATTACTTTTCTTTTTTTGTTATTAGATGTTGCACTTGTTTTATATGTATTCATTACTTCTATATCTTTCATTGACAACGTTAAATCAATATTTTCAACATTGTATTTACTAAGATCTACATCTTTTTTCTCTATTATGGCAAATAAAAAGCATGTTGCAATAAGTAAAACACACCCAAAGAATGTAGCTATTCTTAAAACTTTTTTCATAAAAAAACCTCCAAAACTTCCACTAACTTACCACTTAGACATTATATCATAATTTAAACATACATGACATAATAATAATAAATTTTCATAAATATGTTCGTATCAAAAAAACACAAACAGTTAACCTAGAATAATGTAAGGTCATTACTGTTTGTATCTGGCTGAATATCAAATATATTATGATAAGGTTTCAGTAAACCGAGTAAATTAATCATCTCTGTATTTGTACCTAACCATATTGCTTCATCTTCTTCTTTTATTATCACAGGCATTCTATTATGTATTTCTTTAATCTGCTCATTTGGATATGTTGTCAATATCGTAAAGGTTACATGTGGTTTGGCATCTATTAAAGATGTACTAAATATACCTGCTAATGAAAAGATCTTTTCATTTTCTAATCCTATCTTGTATTTAGTAGATGTATTGCCTTGTTTTTTCCATTCGTAGAACGCTGTAACCGGTATTAGACATCTGTTATTTTTAAAAGCATCTTTAAATAAATACTTTGTGTTCACCGTCTCACTTCTAGCATTTATTAACGGTTTATTGTTATGTGGATTAACAAATCCCCATTTCATACTTTTAAGTTTTCTTTGTTCGTCTCCTAATACTACAACAGCATTATCTGTTGGATATGTTTCTTGGTTTAATATTTCTGCTTCTAAATAATCCTGTAGTTTATACCTCTCTATTAGCTCCATCAATGTTTTTCCCATATAGAATCTTCCACACATAGCTTATCCATCCTCATATTGTATTCAAAGGCGTTATCATTATACCGCCTGAATATATTCTTTATTACATACTCGACCATATCACTAATATCTTTAAAACACGAATATATTTTTTCACTGTATTTAATTTATAGATAATTTAAACGTTAATTCAACTATGTTCACTCCATCAATTCACATATATAGTCCTATCATATCACATTCATTTCAAAAATAATATATCTCGTATTTTAATAAATGTATATTCTATATCAATACTTTACTCAAAAAATTTTTGGTTCTAGGATTCTGAGGATTAGTAAAAATCTCATATGGTTCGTTTTCTTCTATTATTTTTCCTTCATCCATAAATATGACTCTTGTCGCAACCTCTTTTGCAAAACCCATCTCGTGTGTTACTACTACCATAGTCATCCCTTCTGATGCTAACTCTTTCATTACATCAAGAACTTCTCCAACCATTTCTGGGTCTAGTGCTGATGTTGGTTCGTCAAACAAAAGTACATCTGGCATCATAGCCATTGCTCTAGCTATAGCTATTCTTTGCTTTTGACCTCCTGATAATTGTTTAGGATAACTGTCTGCTTTCTCTAATAGCCCAACTCTTTTTAGTAGCTTTTTTGCCCTTTCTTTTACTACATCTTCTTTTTCTAGCTTAGCTTTTATAGGTGCTAATGTTATATTATCTAAAACACTCATATGAGGAAATAAATTAAAACTTTGAAATACCATGCCCATTTTTTGCCTAAGCTCGTTAAGATTACTGTCTTCTTTTAAGTTCTCTCCTTCAAATATTACTTCTCCTCCTGTAGGCTTCTCTAGTAGATTAAGACATCTTAAAAATGTACTCTTTCCTGATCCACTCGGCCCTATTATAACTACTACTTCACCTTTTTTTATCTCTTGATTAATTTCCTTTAATACAAGATTATTACCAAATTTTTTACTTAAATTTTTTATCTCTAGCATCTATTCATTCTCCTCTCTAGTACATACATGCCCTTTGATAGAGAAAATGTTATTATAAAGTATATCATTGCTACTACCAATAATGGTTCAAATGGCTTAAATGTATTTCCTCTAATTGTCTCAGCATTGTACATCAAATCATGAATTCCTATCATTGACACTATTGCAGATTCCTTTATCAGTGTTATAAATTCGTTAACTAAAGCTGGTAGTATATTTCTAACTGCTTGAGGTAAAACTACATATCTCATAGTTAAACCATAGTTCATTCCTAGTGAACTAGATGCCTCAATTTGCCCTTTATCTACCGCATTAATGCCTGCTCTTACTATCTCTGCTATGTATGCTCCACTATTTATTGATAGCGCAACTATAGCTGCAATAAGATCACCATAATCTTCTCCTATAACTGGGATGTCGGAAAAATCGATTCCTAATTGTGGCAATCCGTAATATACAATAAACAGCTGTACTAAAATTGGAGTCCCCCTTATAAATTCAATATATACTGTAGCTATTGCTTTAAATATCTTATTCTTTGATATCCTAAGCAGTGCCACAAGCACACCTATAATTATCCCAAATATAATAGTAAATAATGATAATAGTATCGTTACTTTGGCTCCATCTATAAAAAATGGATAGTATTGCTTCATAAAACTGAAATCCATACGACTCCCCCTCTTACTGTTTAGCTAAGACATATAACAAGGGAATCTGCTCTATATCAAAGCAGTTCCCTTGTTACATGTCTTAATAATTTCATTTGTTCATTTATATGATTATAAACTGTATAGAGAGTCTATGTCAAGATTTTTTTAAATAAAAATAAATTATTATGTTTATTTATTCATCAATTATTCTATTTCACTTAGGTTTAAATTTATCCATTTGAGTATATATTCATACACTTCATCTTTATTTGTTTCATTTAATAATTCATGTCTCGCATTTTTATAAATCTTCATTTCTATATTATTTATTCCAAATTTTTTATATAATTGATATACTTTATTAACGCCAATAGAATTATTGCCAACTGGATCTTTATCTCCTGATATTAATAATATAGGGATAGTTTTTGGAATATTTATTATATTTTTTTTCTTGTGAATTTCTCTTAACCCGGATAGTAAATCATAAAAAAAGCCTGCTGTAAATACCTCTCCACACAACTCATCTTCTACATATTTATCCACCTCTTTTTCATCTCTGCTAAGCCAATCAAAATCAGTTCTTACTGGACTAAAACTTTTATTATAGCCTTTAAATGATAATAAATTCATCAACTTACTCTTTTCCTTTTTACCTTTGATTAATATTACTAATTTTGATATGAATTTGCCAAGAGAAGTCGTAGAAAATGCGCCATATCCTGTGCCAGAAAGTACTACTATATCTACTGTTTTTGGATATTTATAAATATATGTTCTAGAGAGAAATGAGCCCATGCTATGTCCAAATAGTATTATTGGTAAGTTACTATAGTGTTTACTTACTTCCTGATTAAGTATAAACATATCTTCAACTACACTATTCCAACCATCGTTATCTGAAAAATGTCCTATCGTTCCATTATCTATTGCTTCTTTTCCATGACCTCTATGATTATTACCATATACTATAAATCCGTTCCTAACTAGATATTTCGCAAAGTCATCATATCTATCTATATGCTCTGCCATACCATGAGCTATTTGCACAACTCCCTTTATTTTTTTACCATTATCGTCACTCCAACATATGCATTCTATGTTATGATCACCATTTACAAGTTTAAAACGATTTATATTCACTTTATTATATCCTCCCAATTTACAAAAAAGGACTCCAATATCTGAGTCCTTTTTCTATGTATAAACATATTAAATTCTTCTATTTAGTACCCTCTGCTATTGCAACTGAAGCACTTGCTCCTATTCTTGTTGCTCCAGCATCAATCATTTCTACTGCTTTTTCGTATGTTCTAACTCCACCCGAAGCTTTAACTCCTATGTTCTGACCTACTGTTTTTCTCATAAGTTTTATATCTTCTACAGTAGCACCTCCTGTGCTAAAACCTGTGGATGTTTTTACATAATCTGCTCCTGCTTCTTTAGATAGCTCACATGCTTTTATTTTTTCTTCATCTGTCAGTAAGCAAGCTTCTATTATAACTTTAACTATTGCATTTCCTTTTGCATTTACTACCGCCTCTATATCTCTTTTTACTAGGTCATAGTTTTTCTCTTTTAGTGCTCCGATATTAATAACCATATCTAGTTCGTCCGCTCCATTTTTAACTGCATCTTGTGATTCAAATGCTTTAACTTCTGGAGTATTTGCTCCTAAAGGAAATCCTATAACTGTTGTAACTTTAACGTCACTTCCTTCTAGTTCTTGTTTAACTAGCTTTACATGAGTTGGATTAACGCAAACTGATGCAAAGTTAAATTTCTTAGCTTCCTCACATAACGCTTTAACCTCACTAGTTGTAGCATTAGCCTTTAATATAGTATGGTCTATCTTTGAAGCTACATTTTTCATTATATACCCTCCATTATTTAATTAATTCAACCAAATCTCCATTTTTAACACCTGCAGCATTTCCTTCTTCTATATCAACATGCATCTCAAGTGCATATGTTGGATGAACTCTAACTAGCACATTGTTAAATACTAATCCTCTAGTTCCTCCTACTTTGATATTTACTCTTTGTTTATCTTCTACACCAAAATCTTTTGCATCATCCGTATGCATGTGTATATGTCTTGCAGCTACTATGATTCCTTTATCTATTGTTACTTCACCTTTTGGTCCTACTATTTTAGCCCCAGGACTTCCTTCTAAATCTCCCGAATCTTTTATATCAGCCTTTACTCCTAATTTGAATCCATCTGATAATGATATCTCTAACTGTGTTTCTTTTCTAACTGGCCCTAATACTCTAACGTTCTTTAATGTCCCTTTTGGTCCTACTACGTCTACTTTTTCTTCACAAGCATATTGTCCTGGTTGTGATAAATCTTTCATTTTTGTAAGCTCATATCCTTTTCCAAAAAGTATTTCTACATGCTCCTTGCTTAAATGGATATGCTTGTTAGATAAAGCTATTGGTAATTGTGTTTTCATGTGATTCCTCCTAATTTTATGCATTTACTATTATCTATATTGTTTGTTATTTTTAAATACAATATATCACTTCTGCAATAAAATTATAAGACTTTTTGAATTAAAAATCAAATATAATTCGGAATTTGAAAAATTTTTAATTTAGATAGTTATATTATACCAATTCTTTACCTATGAAATATGCTCTTTTTAATATATCTTCTCTACTCTCAATTTGTTTTTTATCTGTATCTGAAACTAAAATCTCATGCGAATAACTAGTATTTATTGCCTTAAAAAAAAGTTTTGTTACAGATATACATGAATCAAATTGCTCTTTGTAATAAGGAGCTCCTCCAACTGCTATGAATACTCCTAACCTTTTCTTTTTTACATCTATTGAAGGTTTTCTTAGCTTGTATTTACTTGACCAAAACATCTGGCATCTATCTATCATAGCTTTAGCATATGAGCTTACTGTATTAAAATACACAGGTGATCCAAATACTACTATATCTGCTTCATCAAAATCCTTATATATTTCTGTCATATCATCTTTTATTATACATTCTCCTTGATGCTCACAATAACCACATGCAGTACATGCAGATATGTTTAAATCTTTGAGATTTATCTTCTTTACTAGTATATCTTTTTCTAACAATCCATCTACTACACTACTAACTATTTTTTGTGTATTTTCATTTCTTCTTGGACTTGCAACGATAGCTAGTGCTTTTTTCATCCAACCACTCCTGTAATTAGTCAACTTTCATGTACTTGAAAACCTTACTTAAGGTAAATAGTGCTGATGTATATAAAGGTATTATTATTAACGCTGATAATATCCTTCCAGGTAAAAATACCATAAACCCTTTCTTAAATAGGATTGACAACCACAATGTATTTAATCCTAAAGATATGATTATATATGGCAATGTTACAATAAAAGTTATTTTATCTATACTGTAAATACCTGCTGAAGTATTTTTCTTTTTAATTATTATTGGTAATATTACAAAAGAAAGTACTATAAATGCTCCTAAAACAATATAAACTAATGGCATTTTATCTTCATATAGATATATTTGCCCAGAAACAATGCTTAAAACTCCCTTTTTAACCATAATATATATTACTCCACCGAATATAGCTAGCATTGAACAAATATTAATAAATGTAAAATCAAATTCTATTTTTCTTTTTTTAATAATTCCATACATTAAAGCTGGTAACATACCTCTTAGAGCAGCGCTAATTGTAAAACCAATAAAATAAGTACCTTGTGGGAAAATAAAACATCCTATTAGATCTGCAACAATACCCACCAATGCTCCAGTTGATGGTCCATATAGTATACCTGCCATTATTATCGGAATACTACCTATCCCAAATCTTATTGCAGGTAGTCCTGCTAATGGTATCATTATTGAAACAAACCTAGTTAATACTATACTAATACATACTAATAAACTTGCCATTACTAATACTTTTGTTGTCATAGTTTTTTTTACGCTTACTTCCATTAAAAAAACTCCCTTCTTAAAATTTTGACAACACCAGCTGTTATATTTTAAGAAAAGAAGCCTTCTCTCTTAAACAGCGGCAGCGACAAGAAACCGCAGGATTAAATCCTTTCGTTTAAGGGCAACCTCCCATCCCTTAACACTTAACGCTTCTTATCTACTCTGTTATCTCCAAACAATATTGTATATTACTTAGTGCTTTATGTAAATAGCTACTTTTAAAATTAATTCTTTATATTAGTTAAAAAGCCATATATAGGTTTTTTAACGAATTCTTAATATTTATTTAATTTGATTTTTCTATACACTACAGCTATTAAAGATAATACCCCTAACGAATATAAAATCAGCGCAGCTATCTTATAATACGTTTGGTATGGCGTGATTCTACCCATTAAGCTTATAATCAATCCTGTAAATATATAAGTTGATATCTTTCTGCTAGAAGATACCTCAGTTATCCTCTTTTTATTAGTCTCTCTTTTTGTATCTTCTAATTGCTCTAAGATATTTCTTTGGATGATACTATCACTTGGATAACTATTAGCTTTTTTATACAAATCTAGTATTTTACTTTTGTCAATTAGCTCAATATCTACTATATCCTTTATCTGTCTACATACAGTAAACACTTCTTTGAAAAAATAGGATGTCGTCAATACTATACCATTTTTTACATCATGTCTTTTCAAAGAAACAAAGAAACTATTGAGATCTTTTAGTGATACCTTATAATCCTCATCTAACTGAAATATCCTTATACCCGTTCTCTTTCCATCTTTTACGCCAATCATGTCTATACCATTTTCGTATAGTATTTCTAGATTTTCTATACCTGTTTTTTCAAGTACTTCTTTCATGTATCCACTCAATTCGTAAGGTGATTTCTTAGAAATCTCTTTAATTAATATGTCTAGCGAAATCTTTTCATTTATTATTTTTACCTCTTTATTTCTTTGATGTTTTTTTAATTTGTGTAATAATGAAAAAACCAATGCTATAAAGAATAAGGATATAATTAAGCTAGCTACTATACTTTTTGTAGCTTTAGCACTATATAAAAATGTAATAAAAAATAGTACAGATAGCACTAATATATAGTCAAGAATTTCTGAGACAATAGATGTATCCTTATTATAACTTCTATAATATCTTTTTAACTTAACGCCTTTGACATGTTCCCTAACTTTCTTTTCTAACACTCTTTCCACTTTATAAATCACACCTTATTAATTATTTATCAAGATTATTGACATTAGTGTGATTTTTATACCCATTTACGTTTACCTATATCTATTATCTTTATAAAATATGAAAAGACTAAAACAGCTAATAATTCAATTACAAACGCTAAAGTTATTCTTATAGTAATACCTTCAAAAAATTCAATAGGATACATATTTATCAAGATATCTGTATTGATATCTAAAAGCCACAATTCATTTGTAAATAACGCCATATGAAAATAGTCAAACCATAACCCAAAGTCTCTAGCAACTAAAATACCCAAAATAACCAATAGTAAACTAACAAAGATTATTGATATAATAGTCAATTTGAATAGTTTATTTTTATCTAGTATTAAAATATATACCCCGCTTATAAGAAGTACTATACCTAATACTAATCTTATTTTATAGCCAACTTCTATCAGTCTTTTAACATCTTTTAAATGAACTTGCTCTTTTTCGTTAAAATATGTAACATTTTCTCCTTTTACTGTAGCTTTAAAATCTATATCATCTGATTTATTTAACAAATAGCTTAACATTTTCTCTGTTGCTAAAATCAAATCACTTTCTTTCATTTTCACAACTTTTGGAATGTCGAACTCTTTGTATTTAGCTTGGTAATAATCTAAATCAAATGCTATCAAATTAATAGCATTTAGTAATAAAAATAGTGGAAGTGTAATAATAAAAATTATTTTTGCTAATCTAAACATGCTAATCTCCTCTTAAACAGTCATATATCTTAGCTTACTTTAAAACACTGGTAAAATCAATACTATTTACTAAAATAAAAGACTCCACACCTTTATGTGAGTCTTTTAGATTGATGATAAAGTCATCAAAATAACAGGGTGTAGAAAGAGTTCAATTTCAAGGCGTGTTAAAATTGAGTAGCAGAGCTTACTTAGAGGTAAGTGAGCAACGGAAATTTTAACAACAACGCAGAAATTGGGCTTTTGCCTACAGCCTGAAAGACTCCACACTTTACACTTTATGTGAGTCTTTTAATTATTAATTTACGCCATAGCTCTTTCTAGCTTATCCAAATGCTTTAATGGAAACATTTTTAAAAGCTCTTTAAATTCTTGTACTGACAAACCACTTGTAGTTGTATATATTCTTATTTTTTCGTCAAGGTCAGCATTTTGAAATTTATTTTTTATTTCCTGGAAATTAGGTTTTTTATCCATACTTCTATTTATCTCCTTATTTTTATTTGTTTTGTTGTTAATAGTATAAAAAATATAATCAAAAATTATACAAGATTATTTAATCAAATGTATACATTACTTTTTTGACTCTGATACGTCTTATTTAAGTAACAATATAGTTTATCAAACATAATATATATTAGATAATTTCTTAAAAATTAACTAAGATATCTAATTTTGGCAATGATTTTTATAATATATATGCTGTCTTTTTTCAGCTTTTAATTAAGTTAGATATCGTTTAACTAACATGTTATTACATGTATATTTCACTCTAAGGAGGTTTATTATGCGTAAAAAAAACGTTAGTCCTTTAACAGAAGTGATAGAAGATCCATCTCCTGACAACAATGCATCTTATGATAACTGCTACGGTGGATACTGGATATTATTTTTCTTAATAATTATTGTTTTAATATTCTTCTTCTGGGGAGGATGGGGAGGTCGCGGCGGCTGTTACTAAGCCCCTAATCCTGAATATATCCTAAAACGAAAAGAGGGTGTCTTATTCGACACCCTCTTGAGCTGCTTGAAGATTTAAGTGTAAAGCTAATATTTACAAAATATACAAAGTTAATGAGAGCAATTTTCATGGTCGTGATCATGGTCATCATGATCGTGGCTACACACTTCTCCTGTTGATACTATATTTCCCTTTATATATTCTTTAATTATCTCATCTGCTATTCCAGCTGCCCCTGTCAATACTTCTATACCATTTTCAGCAAATAATTCCTGAGCTCTTGATCCCATTCCTCCAGCTACTACTACATTTACTTTTGCTTCTCCTAATAGCCTTGGTAAAAGTCCTGGTTTATGTCCAGGATTTTGTAAATATTCCGTACTTACTACCTCTTTGTTCTCGATAATGTAAATGTTAAAGCCCTCACAGTATCCAAAATGTGATGATAATTGTTTACCTTCTACTGGTATTGCAATTTTCATATTGTTACCTCCTCTTATATTTTTAATTTTTTCCATATTTTAAATATCTCTATAGCAGCTATACTTTTTTCATAAGCTACTATAGGCTTTCCTTCTTTAACAGCTAGGCTAGCGTATTTATCAAATGGTATCTTGCCTAATATCTCATATTTATTATAGTTACAGTACTCTTCTATTTTTTCGGTCATATCAGTATTAAGATCGAACTTATTTATAACCACTAAGCCCTTTATATTGAAGAAGTCAACTAACTCCATAACTCTCTTTAAATCCTCTAATCCAGATTGCGTAGGCTCTGTCACTACTACCGCTAAATCACAGCCTGTTAAAGATGCTATAACTACACATCCTATTCCTGGTGATCCATCTATTAATATATCATTATTATTTTTATGTGTTACTTTTTGTAGCTCTTTTCTTACTTCAGAGACAACCTTTCCTGCTCCATCTGCTCCTATTTCTAATCTTGCGTGGACAAATCTTCCTTTACTAGTTTCATCTAAGTATATCATTCCTGTTTCATCGTCTATCAATTCTATAGCAGACTCAGGACATATATATTCACATACCCCGCAACCTTCACAGCTAAGAGAATTTATATCTAAATCTTCACTTATAGCTGAAAATCTACACATTTCTTTGCATTTGCCACATGATATGCATTTTTCTTTGTCCATTTTGGCTATTTTTCCACCAATGTATTTTTTCTTAAATACATTATTGCCTTTGAGTAATATATCCAGGTTAGGAGTCTCTACATCACAATCAGCTATACCTATATCTTTTGACAAGTAAACAAGTGATGATGTTACTGTGGTTTTACCACTTCCTCCTTTACCACTTATGACAACTATTTGTTTCATATCATTAACTCCTTCTTGATTTCATAAATAATATCACTCATACGTTCTTTAAAACATTTATCTGTATTAACAAGTAATTCCCCTCTTGAATATTTGATAGCCATATCTTTAGAAAAAGGTATCTTACCTAATAGACTTATATCTTCTTCTTTACAGTAATCCTCTATTATATAATCATCTTCATTTGACTTGTTAATGACTACAGCGTATGATCTGCCTAACATTTTTAGTAAATCCACAGTTATTTTTAAGTCATTTAAGCCAAACCTTGTCGGCTCTGTTACTAATATACAATAATCTGCATCTTGCACAGTACTTATAACGCTACATGAACTACCAGGCGAACAATCTATTACATTTATACAATCTTTCTTTATTTTACTCTTTAAAGCTTTTATTACGGGTACCCCCATAGGTTCTCCTATATTTAACATTCCTCTATAAACTGGAAAATCTTCTACTATACCTTGCTCTAATACTCCTATTGTTCTCTTTTCTTCACTAATAGCTCCTACTGGGCATACTAGCTTACATAGACCACAGCTATGACAAATTTTTTCAAATACCAACACTTTATCATTTGCTAAAGCAAGTGCATTAAAATTACATTTTTTAACACACTCACCACAAAAGCCGCACAACAAACTACTTACTTTTGGAACTAGTACATCTACATCTTCTTTTTTTTCAATTTTAGGTTTAAAAAATATAAAACCATTTGGTTCTTCAACATCGAAATCAAAGTACTGTACATTATAACCTAGTTTGCTCAGTCTATATGATAAATTAGTAGAAACTGTAGTTTTTCCAGTTCCTCCTTTACCACTTAGTATAGCAATATTCATATTTATCTACCCCTTATGACAAAGGACTCAATTGTTCATTAATAAACATATCTATGTTTTCTTTTACAGTCTCTGCCTCTTTTTTATATACTTTCATATCAATTTCCTCTATTATTTTCTTTGCATTAGGCCCTAGTCTACCTGTTACTAATGCATCAATATTTAGCTGTTGTATTTGCTGAGCTGCAGCTATACCAGCTCCATGCTCTGATTTTGGTCCTTCATTTACATGACATTCTAGTTCTTTAGTCTCCGTATCATAAACTACAAAATATGGACATCTTCCAAAATGACCATCCACCTCTGCTTCTAGATTTTGTCCTTGACTAGTAAAACAAATCTTCATACTATTTATCCTCCTTTATACTATTTATAACAATCTTTCCTAATTTATTGAACTCTTCGTTGTCTGTCTTTAAATCCTCTATACAACCATTATCACAGAGCTTCGCAAACTCTGGGTTTATAGGTAGCTTAGCTATGAGATCTATACCCATCTCTTTTGATATATTTTCTGCTTTACTTTCTCCATAGAGATTTATTTTTTTACCACAATCAGGACATAATAAATAACTCATATTTTCTACCATACCCACTATAGATATGTTCATTTTTTTACCCATATGAATTGATTTTTCTACTATTAGATTTACTAAATCCTGTGGTGAAGTAACTATTACCATTGATGTCAAAGGTATACTTTGCATAACTGTTAGTGTAACATCTGCTGTTCCCGGTGGTAAATCTATAACTAAATAATCCAAATCTCCCCAAGCTGTATCATTGTAAAATTGCTTAACTGCATTCGAAATCAAAGGTCCTCTCCATATAACTGGCTTATTATTTTCTTCTAATAATAAATTAAGAGACATAACCTTTATACCTGTTTTGGTTATGACTGGCTGGATTTTACCATCAACTACGTCAGCTCTTTCATTGTTAAGTCCAAAAATCTTAGGAATACTTGGTCCTGTTATATCTGCATCAAGTATACCTACTTTTTTACCTTCTCTTTTCAAGTTTACTGCTAACAAACTACTTACAAATGATTTACCAACACCGCCTTTACCACTCATAACTGCTATTATATTTTTAATCATGTGTATCCTCCTTCTATGCATTTATGGCATATGCTATTTTTATTATACGCCTTTTTAATACTTTTGCCAAGCTTTTGTTTGTATAAATATATATGTTTATGTTCAAAAGGGGGTTTCTCATACTTTGAGATTCCCCCTCAGGTTTAATGCGTTATTTCTTCAATAACTGTATTTATGTCAGCATTTTCCGGAATATTGAATTTTCCATACATTAATTTCCTAACCAATTTTTTATTAACAATAGTCTTTTTGAATTCTTCTTTGTCACTTATTAATCCTTTCTGATATAAGTTTTCTACTATAGTATCGCTGGATTCGCCCTTTTTTATTATAAACTTTATGTAATTTATCTTTTCTTCATCTTCATTTTTTGCAATATCTTCGTCTTTGCTATCTTTTTCAATCTCTTGCTGATCTTTGTTGTCTTCATTTTTAATTATTTGTTTATCTTGTGTTTTGTCTTTTAGAGATTTCGTTTCTTCACTATCTGTAGTTTCTCTAAGTTTTTCTATTAATAGTTCATTTGCTTTATTTAGAATATCTTCCTCTGTATATCCTACCACTTCGACTTCTTTTTGACTAAATTCATAGATAGTGCTTACCACAATAACACCCAAACTAAGACCTAACAAGAAAAATGAAAGATAGTTCCATTTTTCCTTCCTCAAATCAATCTCTCCTCTAAATTCTTTACTATTATAATATTTTGATATATATATATTTTACCATGCTAAATTTGTTTTACAATAGTTATTTTAGCTCATAATATAAAAAAAGGAGGTCAGATTTTCTAGAACACTCCTCATCAAATATATTAAAATAGTACAACTACTTGATTCAATATTACCATAATAAAATGTGCTGATATTCCTGCTATTAAGCCGCCTACAAAATGGCTTGATATTGCTTTTGATATCAATCCTCTATATCCTAATGTATCTAACATTGAAACATGTGTACTTAAAAATCCACTCCAACACATCCCCATTGCTGTAAACACTGCTATATCATTTCCACTTATAAAACCATTTTTTAAGAACGATGGTATTAAACTTAGTGCTGCTCCTACTGCTCCTAATGATGTTATCGGGAAAGCTATCGCCTCTGGACTAGTGAAACCAAATAAAGGTTTAATTATTGGCGATAAGTATTCTCCTAGCTTAGGTAACAATCTAACACCTTCAGATGCAAGACCTTGGTACCCTACCGATGGATCTGCTGGTCCAAACGTTAGCATCATTATTACTGTACATATAACAAGTACACCTGGTATAATACTAAGTCCTATATCTACCCCTAGCTTTCCACCCTCTAGGAAAGCACTTAAGAATCTTTCAAAAAATGTACCATCATTTTCTTCCAACATAGTATCCATTCCCTTAATTTGTTTCTTAGGAGTTTCTACCTTGTATCCATTTCTCAATGCCTTCTTAGTTTTACGTGACATCAATCTAACACTTACTATACTTCCTATAAATGCCCCTACGTTACCAACCATAGCTTCTTTAAAAAAACCTTTTCCTATCATAAACGTAGTAACTATTAATCCCATACCAAATGCTGTTCCTATATTGCATAAGCATGGTACTTCTTCTTCATTAAAATAGCTCAAATATTTTTTATCCTTCGCAAGTGATATTATTGCAGGATTGTCTGATAAATATGTAGTTATAATACCCATAAATGCTACTCCTGGTAAATTGAATATAGGTCTCATTATACGAGAAAACAACTTGTTTAATATCCTTACAATTCCAAACTCTGTAGCTAATTTACCAAATGCTCCAGCTAGAACAGCTATCCCCATTATATATAATACCGTCTTTACTAATAAATCATATGCCGTCTCCATAATCGTTGAAAACATATTTGCAACACCCATAGTCATACCAACATAACCAAAGAAAAAAATCATAATACTTAAGAATAATAGCGTGTCCAGAATAGATTTATATTTTTTATTTTTTCTAATTACTTTTTCCATGAAAACCTCCTTTGCTGTTATACATACTAGTTAATTTACTGTTAGGTTCGTTATGTTTGTTAACTTTTTAACATTTTACTAATAAATAACATCTTATAACCAAAAAACAATAAGGCCCTAATCAACCTTAGTTTTCTCTATTCCCACAATAATATATTATAATTGATATTGACTGTATATTGCAACATTTAGTTTTTTAATTATATTTAATAATTATTTATATAACTATGCTTATGATTATGTCTACAACAGTATTCTGCTTTAACTTTCTCTTCTAGTTAAAATGTTACTTTTTTTTAACTTGTACTTTGAATTACAATTATCATAATAAGCAAATCCCTACACAATATCTTGCCATTTCAAGCAATATAAAAAATAGTCTGCTTATTGTTAAGCAGACTATTAAATAGGCATTATTTACGAGAGTAGAATTCAACAATAAGTTGCTCTTCTATTTCTATCGGCACTATATCTCTTTCAGGTACTCTTATTAGCTTAGCACTGAATCCATCTATATCTTTTTCAATGTAATCTAAGTTGAATCCACCTTCTTGGAAGTTTTCAACAAACATTGAATTCTTTCTAGATTTCTCTCTTAAGCTAATAACATCTCCTGGTTTCACATCATATGATGGAATATCAACCTTACGGCCGTTTACAAGAATATGTCCGTGAGTTACCATTTGACGAGCTTGACGTATAGAGTTACCTAATCCTGCTCTGTATACAAGATTATCTAATCTACACTCTAAGCTTTGGATTAAAACGTCACCAGTAATTCCGTCAGATTTAGCTGCTTTGTCAACATATTTTCTAAACTGCTTTTCAAGCACCTCGTAATATCCTCTTAGTCTTTGTTTTTCCAAAAGTTGTAAGCCATAGCTTGATAGCTTTCTATCAGCTCTGCTAGTTCCATTACCAGCGCGCTTCATTGCTTTTGGGTGACCACATACGTTTAAACCAAGTCTTCTACATTGCTTAAAACGTGGTCCTTTCATTCTTGCCATATTAACTACCTCCGTATAATAAATACTTGCCGCGGTATTTTTCTATGCCTAGATGTGATTATATCACATACAAAATGTTTTGTAAACGGTAAAACAAACAGTATTTTTATTATTTATTAGATACTGATTTATTCACTGTTTTATATATTATTTACAAATTGTGTTATAAATATATCTAAAATTGGAACATTATTCAGATTTGTTTTATCTTATTGATAACAATGAAAAGTAGTACGAAAATTTATAGTAAAGGAGGTTAGAAAATGAAAAAATTGATCAATAAGAAAAAATCATCATTAGTTTACTGTTATGCTACTTGCCCATGCACATGCAAAGTTTCTTGGGATGCTTATGAAACTAAAGCTTATAACCATAATTCATTAGGCTATAAGCCACCAATGCCATATATTTAATAATCCCTAAATCACTAATTTGAGATTTTTATTAATCTCGGGAACATTTTTATGTCATAAATCATCTTAATAGCAACTATGCGTCGATAGTTTAATTTATTAATTTGCTGAATTAAAAGGAGGTGGTATATATCACATTATCTAAATTTAAAAACTATGAACCATTGGGAAGATATGTTTGTCCCCCAATAATTAGAACATATCCAGATTGCAGTCCTTCTGGCAATTATGGATATCCACCAGAATTTTAAAGCAAAATATAATTTATTATAGTAGTAAAAACATGAAACTATACAAATCATTTATTAGATACAAGAGAAAAAAAGAACGCTTGATAGAAGTTATAGTATATTCTCAATAAAGAGAGCGGCAAATTATTGTTGGAAAATAACTTTTAGCTCATTGTTATGTTAAGCATTTTTTAATTGCTTGACAACAGATAAACATACAAATTGGAAGCTTAGGTATAAACTATCTATGCCATTTTAAATTGAGAGAGGAGAATATTAATGAAAAAATTAATGAGTAAAAAAAGAAATTCTTTAGTTTATTGTTATGCTACTTGCCCATGCAATTGCAATAATGGTTTGGAAGCATACGAAATGAAAGCACTTAATCATAATCGTTTAGGTTATAAACCACCTATGCCAGTTTAATAAGATTAAATTATTAGGAAGGGGTATAAGATGAAAAAAATAAAAAAGGCAAAACCTACAAGCTCTACACTGTATTGCTTTAATGTTTGCCCTTGCACTTGTAATAACAATAATTACTATACCACAACAGCACTAAATCATAATCGTTTAGGTCACAAACCACCTATGCCACTTTAGGCTTAATCTTCCTTATAACGAATAAATCTAAGGTTTGTTACTAGGGGATGTTTAAAAACAACATCCCCTTTTAATATAAATCCATCTACTTTTTAAAAATTTCTGTCATAATACCAGCTATCTCTTGCTTCCTTTTTTTAGTTTCAATACGGTCAATTTTCAAAACTCCACCTGACAAATATATGACATCACCTTCTTTTGTATTGAGTGGTAATTTGCTGACATCTATATTTATGTATTTAAAGTCATAGGTTTCTACTACAGCGAACTTTCCTTCAAACCTATCTATTATACCTTTCATATCTTCCTCCTATCTAATAACACTTGCTACAAGGCTTATATCCTTCTTTTTCTGCATCTATGGATGAATCAAAGATTGTTTGGTTGTTCTTCTTTGGTAAATGATTAGCTTCTATTTTATGATAAATTTTTGAGTTTATATTACCTATTATTTTTTTTACTTTATTTGATTCTTTTTCTACTTCTACTTCTTGATGTACGTTATTATTTACATATATATTATTTCCATCTGTTTTTATAATAATAGTTCCTGATGAGTCAGTTCTGTATATTTTAGTTCCTACATTTCTTAACCTCTGCAACACTTCATCATTAGGATGTCCGTAATCATTACCTTTACCACAAGATATTACCGCTATCTGCGGTTGTACTTTATTAAGAAAATTAGTGTTCGATGAAGTTCTTCCTCCGTGGTGCCCAACTTTTAGCACGTCTGCTTTTAAAGCATATTTCATATTTACCATCTCATCTTCTGAATCTTTTTCTGCATCTCCTGTAAATATAAAAGCTTTTTCTTTGTATTTTAATTTCGTTACTACTGAATATTCATTAGTTTCATCATACTCATCCGAATTTGGAGCTACTACAGAATATGTGATATTGTCATTACAGTATATCATATCTCCGCCTTTTGCTGAAACAACCTCTATATTCTTACTCTTGATTTCCTTTAGCATAGTTTTAAAAATCTTTGTAGTAGCTACTTTATTTGGCATATAAATTTTATGTATATCAAATCTTCTTATTACCTCTGGTAATCCTCCAATATGATCTTCATGTGGATGTGTAGCTACTAGATAATCAATTGCTTTTATATTTTGTTTTTTCAAATAGGCTACCACAAGCTCTGAATCATCTCGATTTCCCCCGTCAATTAACGATACTTTGGATCCCATCTTTATTAAAATACAATCGGCTTGTCCTACATCTATAAAATGCACCTCCACTCCTGCCTCTTTTAGATCTCTGTTGGTAATTAATGCTTTTGGATCACTGTTTTGTGTACCTTGGCATCCACAAACAATCATCGTAATTATTACTAATAATATAGCTATTTTTTCAAATTTATATTTCTTCATTTAATGTCCCTCCTATGATGTCATTTTTAGAACGTAAGTTCGTAATATATTATAGCACACTTTTTTTCAACAATATATAATTCTATATACCTAATATTATCTTTGTGATATGATAATTGTAACAATTATGGGGTGAATTATATGTCAGATAATTATTATTGGAATATTCGAAAACTAATAGGTACTATGCCTATGAATGTAAGTACTGCTGGGATGTTAATATTAGATGATGAAGATAGAGTATTACTTCAGCTAAGGACTGATTGTGATGTGTGGTGTCTTCCAGGAGGAATGTCAGGGCTTGGTGAAAACCTACTTGACTGCGCAATACGAGAAACATTTGAGGAAACTAATATAATAGTTAAAAAAGCTGAATTATTTGGTATCTACTCAGGTGATACTCAGCATCATATATACCCAGATGGTAATGAGGTTTATTTTACTGCTATAGCATATATTACAAGGGATTTTGAGGGTGAAATGAAGGCAGATGATTATGAATGTTCAAAGTTAGAGTTCTTTGCCCTTGATAAGCTACCCACTAATATTGCTCCGTCAAATATACCTATTTTAAATGATCTGATTTCTAGATTCTCGTAACTTGTTTTAGATAATCTTCGTGGGTCCCTGAGGTTACTCATTACATATTGGTAAAAGCATATCCTAATTTCTTACGGACTCC
Organism: Clostridiaceae bacterium M8S5; assembly: GCA_029227815.1. Lineage (GTDB taxonomy): Bacteria > Bacillota > Clostridia > Tissierellales > MCWD3 > Abyssisolibacter. The sequence continues at coordinate 2,589,946 of CP118523.1, forward strand.
GTATAGAACTTGTTCCTTTTTTATTATCTAAAAGCGTTGTAGGAACAAGTCCTCTAAAGTCGCTTCTCCAGAAAAACGGATATGCTTCTTTGTTATTATATTGGTTATTCATATATTGTTTTAGATTATCTCTGTGGGTCATTTGGTTGCTAATAGTTTTATTGGTTCAGCTTTTCGATTGTTTTTCTTGCCCTGCGTAAGCTGTGATTTTTTGATTATATAAATGTTAAATCACAACTTCCAATGTCGCGGTCAAAAAACAATCTCAGCTTAAGATAGTCTTTGATACCACGATTTTTAGAGTCATGCTTTGTAAGATAAAACCCCTAGTTCTTCTTAAAACACTTAATCACTTTATTACAATAACAAACTCTCGTCTAATTTTCTAAGAACTATATCCACTGATACAGTTGTACCCCTTCTCTACTTAATCTCTCTAACCAAACCGTTTTTAATATATCTAAATCGTCACTATAATCTCTATCTTCATCTTTTTTATCATACTTCAAATATTCTAGCACTTTAAATTCAAATGCTTCTTCTCCATATTCATTCCATTCTCTTTGAAGTTCTTTTATTCTTAGGCTATTCATTTTTAATCGGAATTTATAACTATTTAACGTACTTTTGACATCTGTATGAGCATTAATATACACTTTTCCATTTACTAGATTCTCAATAGCATATATCCCCATAGGTGTTTTTGTATCTAAGAATTTTCGAACCATAATTTTTTTATCTTGTTTTGAATACATAATTTAATTCTCCTTTTTACTACTTGATTTCTTATTTCTGCTTTTTCTAACATTCGCTCTATTTCTACATGAAGTATTGCAATATTTTTCTCTATCTGATTTTGCTATGAATATTTCCTTACAATTACTACATCTGTTTAATATTATTTTTTCATCTGTTACAGCAAACGCATATATTGTTTCTATTGCTGTCTTTAAAGAATCAAATTGCCAAGCTATAAAAGTCTTGTCTAATTGATTAATAGTAAATCCGATTTTTTCTGCATGAAACTGTCCTGCCATGATAGTTACATTTTCTATTAAGTAATTTAAAGAATTTCTAAACATCAACAGTTGATTGAAATGTTTAACTATTAGTTTAGCAAAATCAATTATCCAGTCAATCTTTTCACTATAAAACATTGAAAATATTAAATCCATCACAACTGGTCTTTTACCATAAAAACTAGGCGAATCTTCACTTTTTGCTAGATATACTTTATTTTTATATTCTCCAATTTTTATATCACCTTCATTTATAAAAGGTATGAACATATTAACATATTCTTCTGCGTTAATTATCTCTTTCTTTGTTATATGGTTATTTTCTATCATTAATATGTTTTTTTCTCCGATTATATTTCTGTTATATGCACTTGCACTAATTAGCCCTAACAGCCCGTATTTTCTTACAAATATCATCAAAGGCTTTTTTAAAGTCTCAAAGTTTTTATTGCTATCACCTTCTAATTTTATAGCCATATCTCCAATCTTCATCAAGTCCATAAGTAACTCTTGTGCAACATCAAAAGGATTGTACATACTAAATACTGCATCTCTGGAAGGTATTATATAAGTACTTCCGTCCTCAGCAGTTTTATACTCGTATTCACTATATCTAATCCAATCAGTTGAGAAACTTCCCTTTAAAGAAATCTTCTTTTCCATGATACCATTCCTTTCACTTTGTGTAATAGTTGTAATAGCTTTTACTATTACATATTTATTTTATATGCTATACTCTCTTTTGTCAAATAAAAAAACACCATCTTCTCACAATTACTAAATAAGTGTTACTAAAATCATTTACACTTATTTATTGCGTTTATATGGTGTTTGTATGAATTTTTTTCGGCTACTTTTCTACATCTTTATAATATAGCCAGCATATATTATGTACAACTACTAAGGGGAACAAAGTACAAACTATCATCTTCTTTATCGTTTATTATCTTTACATTTAGCTTAAAAACCTCGTTAAGAGCTTTTTGGTTTATGATCTGACGTGGCACGCCACTTTTGTATACCTTTCCACTATTCATGATTATCACTCTATCTGAGTACCTAGCAGCTTGGTTGAGATCATGGAGTATCATTACTACTGTTATGTTCATTTCTTTATTAATCCTTTTTATGAGTTCTAAAACTTCAAACTGATAGCATACATCTAAATAAGTAGTTGGCTCATCTAGCAATAATAGCTCTGGTTGCTGCGTGATTGCCATAGCTATCCACGCCCTCTGCCTCTCTCCACCTGACATAGTATGTATTTTTCTATGCTCCAAACGCTTTATATCTGTAATCTCTACAGCCCAGTCCACTATTTCTATGTCCTTTTTTCTAAGCTTATTAGTCCAACCTAAATGTGGATATCTCCCATACTCTACTAACTCCCTTACTGTAAGATCACTAGGAACGCTAGGACTTTGAGGAAGTATTGCTATTTTTTTTGCATATGATTTTTTTTTCATCTTTCTTATATCTATTGAATTATATGATATAGTTCCAGCTTGTATTTTTTTAGTCTTAGATATAGCTTTGAATATAGTAGATTTACCACACCCATTTGGTCCTATGATAGTTGTTATTGCATTCTTTTGTATACTAAATGAAATATTATCTATAACAAGCTGGTCTTCATATTTTATTATTAAGTCATTAACTTCTATCACTCTTTACTCCTCCTCTTAATAGATACAAGAAAAATGGAACCCCTAAGATAGCCATTATTATCCCAACAGGTAATTCTATAGGTTTTGCTACTATTCTAGCTAGCATATCACAAAACATCATTAGGCTAGCTCCAAACAATGCACTTGCTATAAAAAGATATCTATAATCAGAACCTATAATCAGTCTCATTGTATGTGGCACTATCAATCCAACAAATCCAAGTAATCCTACTACACTAACTGAACTTGCTGAAAGTAAAGATGCAATAGCTATCAATACAAATCTTGTCACCTCAACATTTAAACCAAGACTAGTAGCTATTTCATCACCTAACATTAGTATATTTATTTTCTTTGATACTATCAATGAAAGCAATAGCCCTATTACTGCATATGGCAGTAATAATCTAAAATCATCCCAACCCTTTACTGATAAACTTCCTATAGTAAATCCAAGTGTATCCTGTACTCTATCTGGGTAGAATATCAGAATCAAATTTATCAGAGCACTTAGAAGTGACGATATAGCTATACCTGATAGCACCATCCTAAGAGGTTTTATACCATTCTTCCATGAAAGCAGGTATATTACTGCTGTGGTAGTTAACGCACCTACAAAAGCTACTGGCGTAACAAGATTTTCAAATTTCGGAAAGAGTACTATGCAAACCGTTGCCATTAATCCTGCTCCTGCTGAAACTCCTATTATATTAGGTGAAGCAAGGGGGTTTTTCATAACCCCTTGTAATATGCCACCTGAGATTGATAAACATACTCCTACTAGCGCTGCAACCAGAGTTCTAGGTACTCTTACATTCCACACTATGTTTCTATTTAACCCTTCCTTATCTATAAACACAGACTTGATAACTGCCTTGATTGGGATTTTATATGCTCCAAAGCTAATACTGAGTAAAAAACTTATCAATAAAAATAATATTAGTATAGCAATAACTGTTATTTTATATATTGTTTTACTTCTGATTTTACTTTGTGATACGTTTCTCATTTATTTAAATACCTCTGGATACAATATTTTAGCTATATATTTAAATGCTTCTGGATACTTAGCATTTGGCTTATATACTGAATATTCTTTTGGTAAATAATGAACATTACCATTCTTTACAGCTTTAATCGATCCCCAAGCTTGATTTGTTTCTATATCATTTTTAATTCTATTTTTACAACTTTCAACATCTCCCATTGTACAAATCATTATATAATCTGGATCTCTTGCTATTAATGTTTCTATACTGAAATCTACACGTATCTCATCTTTAGCTGGCAGTTCTTCAAGCTTAACTATATTTTTTCCACCTAGTAAATATACCATTTCTCCTGTAAGTGAATTTTTTGTCTCTGTTTTTATTGATTTGCTACTTGAAAACAATACTGCAACACTTGGCTTTTCTTTTATTTCTTTAGTTTTTGAAGTAATTTGCTGACAACTTTGTACTATCTTTGTTATTTTGTTTTTATATACTTCTTCTGTCCCTAAGACTTTAGTAAATAGATACAGGTTCTTTTGGAAAGCTAAATAAGCATTTGTACTTGCATCTATCACAGCATACTCTATACTATTGTCTTTTAGTGGTTTTTTTAATTTCTTATGAGTTTGCGTATTCATAAGTATAACTAAATCTGGTTTTAGTGCTAATATTGATTCTATGCTAACCTTATTAAAACTACCCAAATCAGTGATATCTTTTGCCTCTTCTGGCACATTGATTGTCCCTTTAACTCTAGCAATTGCTTTTCCTCCAGCTAAGTACCACAAATCTAACACTGAATTATATAGCACTACTACTTTTTTTGGTTTTTTAGTTAATTTCGTTTCTTCTCCATCACAATCTACATAGGTAACACTGCCTTCAGTTTCATTTTTTATGAAATCCGGATAAATATTTTCAAATTCATCGTTATTTTGTGAAACTGACTGCTTTTCTTGTACATCTACTTTTTCTGTTTGTTCTTTACTACAACCTATAAAACTTAAACTCATTATCAATACTAATATATAAATGCTCACTTTTTTATAATTTTTCATTATACCCCTCCTAATTTATGTTTTCTAGCAATTCTTTTATTGAATTAGTTCTATTTTTATATTCAATCATTGGTCTTTTAAGCATTATTATTTCTACATTTGACTCTATTGCAGCTTCTATTTTTTCTAAAGTCCCCCCTTCTAATCCACTATCTTTCGTTAAAATATACTTGATATTATATTGCTTAAATAATGCTTTGTTTAATTCTATACAAAATGGTCCTTGCATAGCTATTATTTGACTTGGTTTGAAACCAAAATTTATAACATTGTTTAGAACTTTGGGTATAGGCAAAACTCTTATATAAAGCCTATCCCTATTTATACTATCTATTATTAATTTGCTGTTCTTACTACCTGTTGTAATTAATATATTTCCGTCTTTTGTATTTAGATATCTACATATATCTGTATAGGTATCATATTTTTTTATTTCTTTCTTATCTATACTTTCTCTTTCATATCTGTATAGTTTGGTATTACTTTGATTACAAACTTCTATAAGAGTTTCGGAGATGTTTTGAGCATATGGATGTGTAGCATCTACTATAGTATCAATACCTTTTAATTTAATTAAATCTTGTATATCTTTAAGTGACAATTGTCCATATATGATATCAAGATTATTTCTTTTCTTTATAAGATCAGCTCCATATCTTGTTGCTGTTGATACTATAACCTCATGTTCTTTATCAAGTAATCTTGATATTATTTCTCTACCATCCTTTGTTCCTGAAAAAACTAGTATCAATAGTTATACCCCCTAGGAGTTATCATCTTTTTATGGCATATATAAGTCTTTGAGTTGCCTACTATAACCATTGTAGACATATTTATTTCATGATTTAACATCTCATCTATAGTAGTTATCTCTACTTCTTCGTTGTCTCTCTTTGCATTTCTTACTATTCCTACTGGTGTATTTTTATCCTTGTACTCAAGTAATATATCTCTAATCTTGTTTATGTGCTCTACTCTACCATGACTCTTTGGGTTGTATATAGTTATTACAAAATCCCCTTTACACGCATATTTCATTCTTTTCTCAATCAACTGCCAGTCAGTTAATAGATCACTTAAACTTATTGTTACATAATCATGCATTAACGGTGCTCCTAAAGATGCTGCTGCTGCATTAGCTGAGGTAATACCTGGAACAACCTCTATTTTTACTTTACCTAAATATGGTTTAGCTATCTCATACATTATACCTGCCATACCATACACACCGCAGTCTCCTCCACTAACTAATCCTACTACCTTTCCATTTAATGCATTTTCTAAAGCAAACATACATCTGTCTACTTCTTTTCTCATTCCTAAAGAACAAACCTCTTTGTCTTTTATAAGATTTTTTATTAGATTAACATATGTTTTATAGCCAACTATCACATCTGCTTTGTTTATTGCTTCTATTGCCTTTATAGACATATGTTCATCTGCCCCTGGGCCTGTTCCTATTATATATATCATGATAAACTCTCCTTTTCATTTTGTTTCATGTATTACATTTGCCATATCGACATCGTCATACCATCTTTTTTTACCTTTGGTACTAGACACGTTCCTTTACCTGATTTTAAGTATCCTGATGTAATGCATACTGAACTTACTCCTGTTATGCTTTTTACAAAGCTAGATCCTTCAAATCTATCTTCTACTTTTGCAAGTTCTTCTTTCGTATATGTATCAAACACTATTCTATGCTTTTTCGCAAATTCAATTATACATTTTTCTTCATTTTTTAAATCTATAGATACTATACTCTCCACAGCTTTTAATGATATATTAGCTTTTATCATTTCATCTTTTATAAAACTCTCAAAATTCTCTACACTTATATCTTTCCTACAGCCTACTCCTATAACAATATTACGAGGTATCAATTGAACTGCATTTACATCAAAATCCATTTTTGCTTTATTAGATATACATATCAACCCTTTTATATCTAAACCTTTATCTAATTTCTCAACATATTCAATATACTCTGGTATGTCATATATTAATCTATCTGACTCTATGAATATCCCTACCTTTTCATCATTTACTATCAAAGCTGTTATATCTTTAGCCTTCTCGAAACTCTTAATGCGAAGATTATTCGCCTTTGCAATCATATCTACTGAAAGTTTATTCATACAATCTGAGGCTGTAGTTATCACAGGTATTGCATTAATCTCACTGGCTAAATACTTAGCTTTTTCATTTGCTCCTCCTAGATGTCCTGACAATAAACTAATCACAAATCGTCCATTAGTATCTAGCACTAGGATTGCTGGATCTATTGATTTATGCTTTAAGTATGGTTGTATGTCCCTTACCACTATTCCAGTTGCCATTATATACACTATAGTCTCATAGCTTTTAAATAAAAAACCGTTGAATTCTTTCAGTTTACCCACTATTGGCATAGCTCGCTCGTTAGCATATCTATCCACCACATATATATCTATAGTCTTTATTTTTGATTTGATTTTTAAAGCCAGCTGTAAACTCTTTTTTGAAAGCGCTACTACAGCCCAGTTCATTATCTGCTACCCCTGTATTCATGTGCAAATGATTTGTCATATAGTTTGGATAATTCATATTCAGAATTTATAAAATCACCCACTAATATTTGAGCTGTCTTAGTTATATTTGCTTCTTTGACTTTCTTAGCTATATTCTCTAGCGTGCCAATAACTACTCTCTCATCATGCCAAGTTGCTCTTTGAACTACAGCTATAGGAGCACTTTTGTCATAGTGTTTAATTAACGAATCTACAACTTCTTCAATCATTTGAACAGAAAGAAATATAGCCATACTAGCTCTATGCTTAGCTAATTTTTCAAGGTTTTCTTTTTCTGGTACAGACGTTCTTCCTTTAAGTCTCGTGCAAATTATAGTCTGAGAAACATTTGGTAATGTAAATTCTTTTTTTATAGTAGCAGCTGCCGCAGTAAATGAACTTACTCCTGGCACTACCTCATACTCAATATCTTCTTTTTCTAATATATCCATTTGCTCTTTTATTGCCCCATATATACTCGGATCTCCTGTATGAACTCTTACAACTTTTTTACCTTGTATTACTCCGCTTATAGTTACGTCCATGACCTCTTCCAATGTCATACTTGCACTATTATAAACCTTTGCATCTTCTTTTTTATCGCTGTATACTTCTGGGTTTACCAAAGACCCCGCAAATATTATAATATCAGCATTATCTATTAATCTTTTAGCTTTTATTGTCAATAATTCAGGATCTCCTGGTCCAGCTCCAACATAATAAACTTTATTCATATTAAACCCTCCATTTCTTAGCTGTTACAATAAAGACTGGATTGTTACTCATCATCATTGTCAAGCTCCCTATGTTTTTTCCTCTAGATATATGAGCTTGTACTACTTCAATATCTTTAAAACTATATTTTTTTAGTAACTGTATGAATTCATATAAATTCTCAATACAAATAAAATTAGCTACTATTATTCCATCAAGATTGTGATTTGCCCACTTTACTATATAACCTAGTTCTCCACCACTTCCCCCTACTATTATTCTATTTACATCTTTTATATGAGGTAAGCTAGTTGATGCAGTGCTATGGTAAATTCTTATATTATCCAGCTGGAATTTTTCTATATTCTGTTTTATTAATTCTATAGCTTCTACTTTTTTTTCTATTGCGTAAACAATCCCTTTTTTCGAGTTAAGTCCACATTCTACAGTTATTGAACCTGTCCCTGCTCCTATGTCTACAACTTTACTATTTTCTTGTATCTGAAGCTTACTAAGGGTTATAGCTCTTATTTCTGATTTAGTCATTGGGGCATTTCCCCTTATAAAAAGTTCATCTTCTAACCCAAAATGCATTACTCATCCACTCCCCTACAATAACTACCGTTAGATATTATAACTATATTTATATTTTCAGTTTTATATTTGCTTGCTTCCTCTAATGAAAGCTCTATAATTTTCTCATTGTCATACGATAGATTTTCTCCAATATACATATTGCAATCTGAGATATTATTATTGAGTAGTTCTGTAGCTATTGCTGAAGGTGTCCATACCTTATCTGTAAGTACCCCCGTCATTTCGTACTCTTTTATATATTGTACAAATTCAATGTATCTGCCATGTAAACTTATCAGTTTTGCTCTCTCATATGTTCTACCTACCCTCGAAAACATATATTGCATACTACTTATCCCTGTTATTATATTTAAATCTGAATTATTAAAATATTTTTGCATATATCTAACTAAGCTATAAAACCCTGTATCACCAGATACTATTACACTTATCTTTTTTTTTGTTCTTCTTTGATGTATTAAATGTATTATTTCTTGTAGATTTGAATTTATATATACTATTTCTTTGTTCTCTACATAATCAAGTATACTGCTTATATTCCTTTTCGCTCCTATCACTATATGAGAGTTTTTTATTTCCCTTAGCGCAATGGGTAGTATGTAGTCTTTATTACCTGGTCCAAGTCCAATCACATTTATTTTATTCATTTAAAAATTCCTCCAAATAATCATCTGCTAGTTTACTTTTACCTATTACTCCATATTGATTTGTAAATATAATTGCTTGAACCTCAACTTCTTCTAGAGCTCGTTCACTTGCTCTAATTGACACTCTTTCTGCTATAACATTAAATACCTGCTGTTTGTTTTCTTGCTTTATGATATCAACTACTTCATCTGTTGTTATACATTCTAATATCTCTTTTATTAATTTAGAGCTACAATCATATAGTGACCCACAGTACGATGCTATCACTTCCATTCTACAATCAGCATACTTGCTATGTGTCTGAAATATACCTCCTGCAACCTTAGACATTTTTCCTAAATGCCCTATTATCAGTATCCTTTTTATGTTTTGTCTTGTAGCATAGTCCAACATGTATCCTATATAGTTACTTGTTTTAACTATATATTTATCTTTTATTCCAAGCTTCAAAGCAAAATCTCTCCCGTAGTTACCTGGTACAAAAACTATACTCTCTACTCCTTCTGCTTTAAGCATCGATATCTCAAGAGCCAATGATTCTTTCTGGGCATCTTCTGACATAGGCTCTACTATCCCACTTGTACCGATAATTGATAATCCTCCTACTATTCCTAGCTTTGGATTAAAGGTCTTTTTTGCAATTTCCTCCCCATTAGGTATCATTATCTCTATCTCCACTCCATTACTTGTTGGTAATACTTCTTTTACATGAGATAGTATCATTTTCATAGGCACTGGATTTATTGCAGGCTTACCAACTGATACTGATAACCCCTTCTTTGTTACTACTCCTATCCCTTTACCTCCCTTGATATTAATACCTTTTTCAATTTTTCTTGCTGTGGCGTATATTTTTATACCATTTGTTATATCAGGGTCATCACCACTATCCTTAGTTACAGAGCATGTTACTTGATTTTTTTCTACCCGAACATCTTCTATGTTAATTTTTAACTTTACTCCTTTAGGCGTATTTATATCTACATTTTTTAGAATCATATTTTTAAATAACATCATAGTTGAAGCCTTTGCAACTGCAGTGGCACATGATCCTGTTGTATAACCACATCTAAGTTTCTTTCCATTTTTAATAATGAACTGATCTGTCATAGTACTACTTACCTTTACACATTTTTAATATTGCATTTATTATTGATACGGCTACTGTACTTCCGCCTTTACGTCCCTTTATAACTATAGATGATATGTTAGTTCTTTTCATTAATTCATCTTTTGACTCTGCCGCTCCGACAAACCCAACTGGTACACCTATAATGATAGGTACTGATTCTTGATGGTTTTCTTCAATTAACTCCATCAGCTTATATAAGGCTGTGGGCGCATTCCCTATGACAAATATTTTAATATTTTTATCGTGATAAGCTTTTTCTATAGCTGTCATAGACCTTGTGATGTTTCTTTCTTTTGCTATCTTTTTTACATCTTCATCATGTACATAATTACACACCTTACAATTATATTTAGCTACGTTTGTTCTGTTAATCCCAACTTTTATCATGTGTGTATCTGCATATATAGCACATCCACTTTCTAATGCTTTTTTACACTTTTCTATAACATCGCCATTAAATTTTATTAACTTTGAATATTCAAAGTCTGCTGTTGTATGTATTACTCTTTTAACAATGCTCAGCTGCTCAGAGCTAAAACTATCAACGTCCTCCATTATTGATTCAATGATTTCCATGCTTTTAGACTCTATAGCATGTGGATTAACTTCAAAGTTGTTCATATTACTCACTCTCCTTGTGATTGGTAAAATTCATCCATCTTTTTTACAAAGTTATTAAAAAATTTTAAATTAGTATAGTAATGAATATGAGCATATGCGCCTAATCCATTTCCCTTTTCATATCCACAGTTCCACTCTTTTGTAATTTTATTTTTTCTGTATTTTTTCAATCTGAATACTTTTTTACCACCTTCATCTACTTTTGATCTATGAAACTCGTGTACTCTTGCTTTATCACTCTCTTCTCCATATATACATTTCTCAGTTAACTCAAGCTCCGCATACCCAAAACGTTGTAGTCTTTTTGTCATATATGAATCTTTATTAAACCATCCAACCATTTTGTATTTGTTTGAGTCGAAATCATATATATTATTACATAGATACATCAACCCTCCACATTCTGCGATATATGGTATGCCTGATGATAATTTTTCTAATATGCTGTTTTTCATGGTCTCATTCTGTTCTAACTCCTTTGCAAACACCTCTGGAAAACCTCCACCAAACATTAATCCATGAATATTGTCTGGTAGCTTCTCATCATGTATTGGGCTAAAAGTTACTATCTCTATATCATTTTCTAAGAATAAATCCAAGTTATCATGATAATAAAAATTAAACGCTTCATCTTTTGCTATCGCTACTCTAAGCCCTTTATAACTTTCACATACAGATTTAACATGATTGCTTTTGATTTCAGTCTTGTTATATTCTTTGCCTAACTTAACTAATCCATCTATATCTATGGTCTCTTTTACATGTAGCGCTAACTCTGTTAGTAATCCATCTAATGTTTCATTTTCAAAAGATGGTACTAACCCTAGATGCCTGCTAGATAACTTAATATTCTCAACTTTCTTCAAATAGCCCAGTGGCTTTACATCCGTATAGGTTTCTACGGCTTCTTTTAATATATAGTAATGAATATCCGAACTCACATTGTTAAATATTACTCCCTTTATATCAATTTGTGAATCAAAGTCTGCATATCCTTTTACTATAGCAGCTATACTTTGAGATAAACCACCTCCATTCACGACCAATACCACAGGTAATTTGAGTATTTTAGCTATTTTTGCTGTACTCCCTATATCACTTCCTATTTCTGCTCCGTCATATAAACCCATTACTCCTTCTATGACTGCAAAATCACTACCTAATCTATTTTTATTATATAGATATTTTATAACGTCATCTGTTAACATCCATGAATCCAAATTTCTACTCTTTCTGTTCGTTATATATGTATGATACGCAGTATCTATATAATCTGGTCCAACTTTGTATGGCTGAACTATCATCTCCTGGGATAACACTTTCATTATTCCCATTGATATCGTTGTCTTTCCTACCCCACTATTTGTTCCAGCTATAATAACACCTGCCAAATCATCACCACCTTAATAAATATAAAAAAACACACCTAAAAAATAGGTGTGCACATACTCTAAATCTCTATATAAGCATATAAAGCTAAATACCACCTACCTCCCACCGAAGTAGTAATACTAACCAGATAAAAGGCAGGTCTCCTGACTTACAATCATTCTACTCTCTTTCCTTCCCATTTGCACAGTGGATATTAGATTTCGTCATGTTTACAGTAGCGGGGGCTGTAGTGGAATTTCACCACTTTCCCTCTTAGCTCTTCTTATAAAGAGAACCTTTTACTAATATTCAGTTTTAATATAGCTTTATTTTAATACATATCATATTATAAAGTCAAGTTTCGCATTATAATAGGGTGTCTAATTAGACACCCTTAGAATTTCAAAATTATATTACTGTAATATTTTCAGCTTGTGGTCCTTTTGGTCCATCAACTATATCAAAAGAAACTTTTTCGCCTTCTTCTAATGTTTTGAATCCTTCTTTGTTGATTTGTGAGAAATGTGCGAATACATCGTTTCCTTCCTCTGTAGTAATAAATCCAAATCCTTTTTCACTGTTAAACCATTTTACTGTTCCAGTCATATCTTTACCTCCAAAATTTTTATTCTTTAATTCCTATAAAGCATCTATGAATAAAAAATTTGAAGCAAGTTTATTCATACATCACTATTTATTATTGAATCAAAGTTATAATTATAGTATATACTATTTTGGCTTAATTACAAGCATTATTTTGCATTTTCATAAAAAATATGAAAATTTTATTTCTATTTATTATATCATTCTACTTATCAGGCTCTAATACAAAAGATGTTGCAAAATACCTACTTTGATAAGGGAATTCAGGTGGAGGCTCAACGCTACAAACAAATTGATTACTAAACCATCTTGCTTCTTCGGTAGAAGTTCCATTTAAATAATCTCTCCACCCTTGAATTGGACCTCCTGGTACTATTCTGTATTTTTCTATAAATTGATAAAGCGCTGCCCTTTGTGGTTTTTGTTGTGCTTGGAAATTAACCGTATCTGTCACTGTAATTTGCGTAGATATAGACACGCTAGTTGAGAAAGAATTTGTAAGTGATACAGATAATGATGCGGATATTTCAGACCCTTCAAATCCAGCTTTAAATCCTACTGTTGAACCTACTGTGCTTGAAAATGTCTTACTTTCCTGTGTAGTAACACCAGAAGTAACTGCTACAGACTTTGTATAAGTTTGCCCTGGCTGTATGTTTGATATTTCAGATAATAAATTCCAATAAGATTCATTATGCACCTTTGAACCCTGTGCTGCACCAGCATATTTATCTAGTAAAATTGCAAATACAAAATCTCCTTGATTATAGTAAGTTCCATTTGACCCAACTGTTTCTACAAATTGCCCTTGACTATTTAAATATCCCTTATATATATCAATTTGATTAAAGCCAAAGTATAGTTTCCCACTCTTTCTAGCATAAAAACTTACAGGTATATACTCTACTAGCCCACCATCAGCACTACCTGCTTTAACCGTTCCTGGATAACCATAGTAATACCAATTTGGATCTGGTTGAGGAAATATAATTGGAACAGGGCTTCCCCCACCTCCTTCTCCTACCTCTGCTCTGTACCCTGGAGTCACTATTGTTTTGTTGAGAGGTGTTAATTTACTACCATTGTTATACAATAGCTTTGAACCACCTGAATCTAATCCTGAATAATTCATATAGGGATTATTGTAATAACTGTTAAAATCATAAAACATTCCATAACCTCCTTCTAATTCATTATATGCTTTCAAGTTATAGAAGTTATCACACTTACACTGTAACCATCAGTTAAAAAATTCATAGTTAATATATACAATTTTACACATAGATTTTTGACTAAATATATATTTTCGTGTTATATTTATGAATTTTCATGTCTGATATATTGTTATCTTGTTTAAAATACCATAACTAAAATTGATTAGCTGATGGTCTTTCTAGTATATCAGTGAATTCTTTTTTGTTCTTCATATTCTCATTCTAAATTCATAATGTACTTTCTCCTCATTGGATTTATCAAATTTACATCTCACTTTTTTGCTGTAGTCCGATGAATTTTCATGTTTGAATATGTAGTTTTTTTATTGATTTTTGACTTATTTTATGTATTTTCATGTCATCATAATACATATTCACGCCCCGCATATTGTATTATATTGTCGTAAATTGTAAAATATATATACGAAATATTCACACAATTTATAAGGGGGCCTCATTAATGAGATATAAGAGATTATTAATTTTAGTATTAATGGTAGCATTATTTATTCAAGTTGTTCCAGCAAATGCAGCACAAATCAATCAACAAATACAACAACAGATTACTGGGCAAGTTAATCAACCCTTTCAATCTAATCGAATTGAACAAAAACAAATCTTAGAGAAATGGCAAAGAAAAAGCAAAAATACCAGTCAAAATTCTGTAGATTTTCAAGTTCATTGGAATAAGAAAAAAAGCATCCCTAACTTTGTACAAGGTCTAAATTCTGATAAAAAAATCAAATCTAGTCAGCAAGCTATTGACTTTGTAAAAAACAATGAAGCTTTATTTAATATTAACTCTGGTAAATATAAACTTAATAAATCATTTAAAGATAAATACAATATGACTCACTATAAAATTATTCAAGAGATTGATGGTATCCCTCTCTATGGAAAAGAACTAGTAGTTCATACCGATAAAAATAACGAAGTGTATGCACTAAACGGTGCTCTACAACCTGACATAGGCATTGATACTGTTAAATGGAGTAAATATATTACTTTATCTGACGAAGAATGTATAGCCAAAGCGAAAGAATTTTTAAACATTGACTCTATTGACTCTAAATTAATATCAAAGCCACAAACTCAGCACTATCTATATGAATTTAAAGACAATTGGTATTTAGTAAACCTTGTCACACTCCAATTTAACGAACCATATCCAGCTAACTACAAAATATTCGTTGATTTAACGTGTGGTAGCATCGTTGATTCATATAACGCTGTTGCAAATGGTAGTGTAACTTGTAGCGGAACAAATAGCTTTGGTGATACAGTATCTCTTAATGGGTATGAACAAAATAGTTACTACTACTTATACGATACTACTCATGGTGCTGTTATTGAAACTTATACTCTTAATAATATTTTAAATGCTACTCAACCAGGAGCAAGAGTAAAAAATACAACTGGTAATTTCAATGCCATGAATGAAAGAGTTGCAGTTGATGCTCATTCAAATCTTGCAAAAGTATATGATTTCTATTACAATACTTTCGGTAGAAAAGGGTTTGATAATAGAAACAGTAATATAAAAAGTTCTGTTCATTACTATGACAATAAAAGTGGTAAAAACAATGCATTCTGGAATGGTCGTCAAATGCTATTTGGTGATGGCGACGGTGAGAGTTTTGGTTCTTTTGGATCCGCTCTAGACGTTGTTGCTCACGAATTTACTCATGCTGTTACACAATATACAGCTAACCTTGAATACAGAAATCAGTCAGGTGCTATAAATGAATCTATATCAGATGTTTTCGGTGTTCTTTGTCAAGGTCCTGTAGATAAATGGTGGCTTGTAGGAGAAGATTGTTATACTCCTGGTAAATATGGTGATGCACTACGTGATATGAAAAATCCAGAAAATGTTGACCAACCTCAACCTGGTCATATGAACAGCTACAAAAATGTTAGCTACGATAATGGTGGTGTACACATAAACAGCGGTATCCCTAATAGGGCATTTTATCTTATAGCTAATTCTTTAGGATTTAATAAAACAGGTAAGATATACTATCGTGCATTAACATCTTACTTGACTTCTACTTCTGATTTTATGGATCTTAGAAATTCTATATTACAATCAGCTTCCGATATTTATGGAGCTACAAGTACAGAATATAATACAGCTAAAGATGCATTTAGTAAAGTAGGACTTGGCTCTTCTAGCAGTTCAGATACTTATGAACCAAATGATACAGCTTCAGATGCTTATGGTCCATTAGTTAGCGGTAAAACATATGAATCTTATATAAGCTCTGAATCAGATAATGACGTTTATAAGTTTAAAACAACAGATTACTCTACTATTAGAATATCACTTACTAATTTAGCTGGTGACTATGATTTGTATTTGTTCAATGGGAATGGAACTCTTGTTGCAAAATCTGAAAACAACAATACTACCAGTGAGTCTATTACTTATAATGGGTCTAGTGATACTTATTATATAAAAATAGTTGGCTACAATGGTGCGTATAGTACAACTAAACCTTATCGTTTAACTGTCACCTATTAAAATTCATCAAATAAACAGCAATAGGAGGTGTCTCACTCGAGGCACCCCCTATTTTTTATGAAATTTTACTTGTGGTAGTAATTTTTCCATTTACTTTACTTAAATTTTTAATTTTCATTGTAGGGTTATTGATACCATATGAATCCATTATGTTCTCTAGTATCTTTATTTCGTTCCTTTTAATAACTACTTCAATTTTATATCTTCTACCTCCATTTAAACCTCTAGCAACAAAGTTATTAACTGTATAACCTTCTTCTCTAAGTTTTTCAGCTATTACAATCATTTTATTTTTATTCTTTAAAAATATATCTACTTCTGCAATTCCCAGTGCTAAACGTTCTTCTATTTTGTTACCAATATATACTCCTACCGTTCTACCAAAAGCATATGCTAGCGTAAAATGAATACCTTCAGAACTAGTTACTTTTGTTACAACTGTCGCAAAAATCATGGCATCTACAAATACAACAATATAAACCGGATTCATGATTTTTTTTGAAATAAGTATAGTTTTTAATGTAGCTAAAATATTAGTAAAAGTCGTTATTATAAATAAACCTATTAACCCTAATATAATATTTTGAGTAATAGTCTCACTTCCTTTCTTTATCTTTAGTTGAAATCATTATTTATGGCATCTTAAATAAATATATTACTGTAATATACTAAAAAATATTTATACATAATACGTTTTGGGATAATAAACAAGAAATGTCGTGTTGTCTCTTGTATTTCTGATAAGTACTTAATAATTTTCGATTTAACGATGAGAAAAATATAAAAAATATAATACTTCTATCCAATTTTATTCAACTATCAATATAGTATATAATAAAATGAATTTTTTTGCAAGATTTTTTTATATTTTTTATCTAGTAAAAATTATTATAGTAAATGCCATTGATAAATGTTACTTACAAATTTATAAAACATCAATTGAGTAAAACCAAGCTATTATGATATAATCTTGTATGTAATTCTTAACAATTAAAATATAAGACAGGTAGGTTAAATATATGAATATACTATCAGCTGAAAATCTGAGCAAAAGCTACTCTGAAAAACAATTATATAATGATATTTCATTTGGTATAGATAGTAAAGATAAAATAGGCCTTATTGGCGTAAATGGTACTGGAAAATCAACTCTTCTAAAAACCCTAGTAGGATTAGAGAGTCTTGATAGCGGTGTGATAACTATGAACAAGGATATTACTATTGGTTATTTGCCACAAAATCCTCATTTCACTGAAAATACTAGAGTATTAGATCAAATATTTAAATGGGATACTCCTATAATGAATGTGATAAGAGAATATGAGGACATTGTGCATAAGCTTGAAAAAAGCAATAACGATACTAATCTTCAAAAAAAATTGATTGAATTAAGCAATAAAATGGATGCACTAGATGCTTGGAAAATGGAAAGCGATGCAAAAAGCATTTTAAATAAGCTAGGAATACTTGATTATAATATGAAAGTTGATAAATTATCTGGTGGCCAGCGCAAGAGAGTAGCTTTAGCTGGGGCATTAATACAGCCTTGTGATTTGCTTATACTTGACGAGCCTACCAATCACATAGATGATATATTAATTAAATGGCTTGAAGAATATTTGCAAAACAAACAAAGTGCTTTATTGATGATTACTCATGATAGGTATTTCCTCGATAGAGTTACAAACCGTATATTGGAACTTGATAAAGGCAAACTGTATAGCTATAAAGGTAACTATAGTGTATATCTTGAAAAAAAGTCTATAAGAGAACAGGAAGCCATAACTAAAGAGCTAAAAAGACGTAATCTATTTAAAAATGAACTAGCATGGATTAAAGCCGGAGCAAAGGCAAGAACAACAAAGCAAAAAGCTAGAATTGACAGATTTGAAAAACTAAAAGAAGCAGAAATTGATATTAAAGAAGAAAATTTTGAAATTAGTGTGGGTTCTAGAAGACTTGGTAAAAAAATAATTAACCTCAATAATATCACTAAAAAATTTGGTGATAACCTAATAATAAATAATTTTGATTACACTATTTTAAGAAATGATAGAATAGGCATAATAGGAGCAAATGGTCAAGGTAAATCTACGTTGTTGAACCTAATTTCAGGCAAACTAAAACCTGATAGTGGTAATATTGAAATAGGCGATACTGTAGTAATCGGCTACTACTCTCAAGAAAACCAAGAGCTTGACGAAAGTTTAAAAGTTATCGAATATATTAAAGAATTAGCAGAGTATATAACTACAAAAGATGGTACTAAGATTACTGCTAGTCAAATGTTAGAGAGATTTTTATTTTCTAAAGAAATGCAATATACCCGTATAGATAGATTATCAGGCGGAGAAAAAAGAAGGTTGTATCTTTTAAGAGTTTTAATGAGTAATCCTAATGTTCTACTCTTAGATGAGCCTACAAACGATTTAGATATACAAACTCTATCTATATTAGAAGAATATATCAAGTATTTTGAAGGTGCAGTAATAACAGTTTCGCACGATAGATATTTCTTGGATAAATCATTTGAAAAAATCTTTGTATTTACTGAGAAAGGTAACATAAAGCAATATACGGGTAATTACACTAAAATTATAGAGCTAAACTCTAATACAGTTGGCAATAAAACCATGAAGGTCAAAGCTGAAAGACCAGAGAAAGAAAAAGCACCCCGATTTTCTTATAAAGAAAAAATCGAATATGAAGAAATAGATCAAAAAATAGAAACTGTAGAAAAATGCATACAAGATATTGATAACAAAATGAACAACTCTGCCAGCGATTTTATTAAATTGCAAGAGCTTTCTGAGAAAAAGGAAGAGCACGAAAATCAACTTGAAGTTTTAATGGACAGATGGGAATACCTTAACGAATTAGCCGAAAAAATTGAAGAGTATAAAAACAAACAATAAATATACAATTAAAAGGGAGCAAAGCTCCCTTTTAATATCTGTTAAAAAATCTTGTAAAATGACTATGGTTATTATATTTATCATCAGGTGGTGCTCTATTACCTACAAATTCATCTTGTACATGCAAATTTCTCAAGAGACTTTTTCACTTTTTTAATTAATCTCTTTATACACCTTTCCAACATTATTTTAGCGGTCTAATTAAATAGATATTAATACTACGAAATTGATTTATTCAGGAACGTATACAAATTTTAGATTGTTACTATCATCTATCACTTCAGGATCATCTAACACCTTATGACAACCACAGCAGCACATAAAATCAACATATACTTCTAGTCCTAAATCAAATTTCTTTTGTAATTTTTTCATATAACCAACTCCTTTTAGTTTTTTACTTTAATATTATGATGGTTTTAAAAGGAATTTTGTTCCAAATAAAAAACTGTCAAAATCTTTGACAGCTTTAGCCTATATAATTTGTATTCTTTTTATAATATTATTTAAATATTCCAAATGGTTTCCCAACTGGTAAAAATTCTTTTCCAAAGTGCCCATTTAGTACTGCTGCAGCAAATCCATAGAACGCTGTTATAGATATCGCAAGCTCTGAGTAAGCTGCTAATTTGTGCATAGCATGTTCAGCTATACCTAGTGTTGAAAAAGATAACCCTATAAACAGTAGGTCTATTAAAACGAATATAGTGAATAATACCTTGTGTGTCTCCATAGCTCCTATAGTCAATACTAAAGTAAGAATCAAATATCCTATAAAAGCAAATCCTAGCTGTTTACCATCTATTCCATCCATTAGCGTTTCTCCAAATACTCCAGCTTTTATCATCCAAGATGATGCAACTGCTAACCAGAATAAACCATATGCTCCAAATGCAGTAGCTCCAAATACATTGTTCTTTTTTGCATCATTTACACATGCATATAACTGTGCAAAACCTCCTAAAAATATAGCCCAAGGAATTATGAAAGCGGTTCCACTTGTCCAGCCTAGTTTTTGGCTTGATGCTACCAAGGTAACAATAGCTAGTCCAAATAATCCTAAAGCAGAAGGATCAGCAGTTATAATCTTAATTTCATTAGTTTGTTTATTGTTCACATTAAACCTCCTTAAAATAGTATACTGCGACATATTATCATATTTTTATACATATTTAAAGGTTTTTTTAATATTTTATCAAAATTTTTTAGTCTTTATAAATACTCCTCTCGTAATATACGTTTAAATAAAAATAAATAATCAATTACAACTTTTGGGACATATCCTTATTCATTTTATAAGTGAACAACAAAAATTATAGTAGCTCTCAATAATGTATTCTTGTCTAAATAATAGGCTATCAATAAATATGATAGCCTTAGATTCAATATACTAGTCTCTTAATATGTTAATATCTTCTCCATTTAAAACTTTATTTAAATTACGAACAGCACACATCTTACCACACATTGAACATGACTTTTCGTCTTCTGGCTTTGAACTTTCTCTGTAAGCTTTTGCTTTTACTGGATCTATAGCAAGCTCAAACATTTTACTCCAATCAAGTTGTTGCCTTGCAAGACTCATCTGGTTATCCCATTTTCTAGCACCTGGTAGCTTCTTTCCTATATCGCCAGCATGTGCAGCAATTTTACTAGCTATGATTCCTTCCTTCATATCCTCCACAGTTGGCAAACGAAGATGCTCTGCTGGTGTAACATAGCATAAGAAGTCTGCTCCACTTGCTGCTGCTATTGCGCCTCCTATAGCCCCTGTTATATGATCATAGCCTGGTGCAATATCTGTTACCAAAGGTCCTAGTACATAAAATGGCGCTCCATGGCAAAGCCTTTTTTCTAATAACATATTTGCTTTTATTTCATCTATTGCCATGTGTCCTGGCCCTTCTATCATAACTTGAACATTTTTAGCCCATGCTCTTTTAGTCAATTCTCCTAATACAATAAGCTCTTTAACCTGACTTGCATCTGTTGAATCTGCTATTGCTCCTGGTCTACAAGCATCTCCTAAACTTATCGTTATATCATATCTAGCACATATTTCTAATAATTCATCGTAGTACTCATAGAATGGATTTTCTTTGTTATTAAGTCTCATCCATGCAAACATCAACGAGCCACCTCTTGAAACTAAATTCATAAGTCTCGGATTTCTTCTAAACGTATCCGCCGTTTCTTTGTTTATACCTGCATGTATAGTTACAAAATCTACTCCATCTTTTCCATGCTTTTCAACTACATCTAAAAATTCTTTTGCAGTTATATCCTTTAACTCTTTTTCGTAAAAACCTAAAGCATCATATACTGGTACTGTACCTATCATCGCTGGTGATATATCTACTAACTTTCTTCTGAATTCAGCAGTTTTTCCATAATTACTTAAATCCATTATTGATTCTACATTCATGTCAATTGCTACTTTTACTTTCTCTATTTCTCTCTCTATATCATAACTGTCCTTTGATATCCCTAGATTCACGTTTATTTTGGTTCTTAAACCCTCTCCCACTCCTTCCGGATTTATATTTACATGATTCTTATTTGCTGGTATTACTACGGTACCTTTAGCTATTTTATCTATCAGTACCTGCTCACTTATATTTTCTTTTTGTGCTACTATTTTCATCTCTTTTGTTACTATACCTTTTTTAGCTGCATCCATTTGTGTTGTATAATTCATATACTACTTCCTTTCTTTCTTTAGATTTGATTATAATGACTAATTAACATTGTTATTACTCTCGTTACTGTATAAATTAAAACTGCTATTAATAATTCTCTTTAATCCAAACATCTCTAAAACTATAAACGCTATTACTGTCCCACCAAAGGAACTTACCATGAATGGTATAACTAAACCATACACAGCTATTTCTTTACCCATAAGCAACTTTGCTATTGGATATGAAGCTATAGCACCTATGATACCTGTTCCTATTAATTCTCCTATAATAGCTATGTATATTTTCGGGAATCTTCTATATAGTAAGCTAGCCAATAACGCTCCAAACAAGCTACCACTAAATGCAAGCAATGTCCCTAATCCTAAAATATTACGTAAAACTGATACAACAAACGCTTGTCCTATAGCATAATAAGGACCTAATAAAACTGCTGATAACACGTTTATTAGATGTTGCCAAGGAAAACATTTAGCTATCCCAATAGGTATAGAATATGGACTTAAAATAACACCTATCGTGGCTAATAATCCGCTTAACATAAGTTTTTTATTTTTCATCTATGTCTCTCCTTCTTATGAAATAAATTTAGGCTTATACATGAAGTATTAGATATAGAAGTAAAGTGATATTATCTTTTATTTCTAAGCATTGTTTTTAGTATAACTTCAAAATAAAAAGCAATCCAAAAGGATTGCCTTAATTTTAATACATCATAAATAAGCTTTCCTCCGCTGGTACTAACCAGATCAGGTTAACAGGGTCAAAGAATACAGTTCTTTATCTCAGCTGACAAACATCAGCCCCCCTAGCCAAAAATTTAAATTAAATTTTAATCAGATATATCGTAACATAAATATAGCACTTAATCAATAGCTTTATTGTATGTTATTTTTTTACTACTATAGGAGATATCCTTACGCTTATTTCATTATATAACTTAAACAGTAGAGCAACTAGAATAATCCTAAGTATAATATGTATAAACGAAAGCATTAAAATAAAATACGCTATTGCCCCGCATAGCCCCCATGCAACCATAACTATATTTGATTCCGTCAATTCGCTCCTACAATTACTACATTTTATAGACCACCTATATCTGTAATACATTTTTCTTTTTTGCGTAAAATCGATTGTCCGTTCTTTACATACAGGGCATTTATATTTTTTCATAACTCACCTTCCTAATTTTATAATGTATTATAAACTTTTTTTGTAATTATTTAGGACTTATTTATAGTAAAATTACTCATATCTAAATAGGAAAAGAATAAGTGGCGATATTTCATGAACAGGATAATGGTTATTACTGGTGCAAATAAAGGCATTGTCTATTACATGGTTATAAAATGGTTACAACAAGACAACAATGTTTTTTGATTCTTGAAACTCCTTTATACATACGAATATACACAATAATTACAAGATATATTAAACAACAGCTAAGTAAAAAAAAATTGCAACATAAATATATACTTATGTTAAAAAAGATATTTATAAGGACAATTGATACTGAGAAAAAAGAACTGAATTTGAAGATATGATAAATATACGGTGTTAATAAAGATCAAAAAAACCATTTGATCTAAGGAATTATATAAAACAAAAATAGGGCTGGGCATGAGATATGCCCTTTATACCCCTATTTCTTCATCACATAATCAATATAAGCTATTTTATACCTTTGACCTTTCCAATCTCTGTATATGACTCTTTTTTGCTTATATACTAACTCCATGCCATCAAAGTACTTATCTCCTTCATCATCTTCATAATAAGTATGTATGACTACCTTATCTCTTTCTTCTTGTTTGTATTCGTTATTTCCAATACATGTTCCTTCTCCGCACTCATCGTCATCTATTGATAACAAGTTAACATACATTAGTCCACCTGATTTTAGTACTCGTTTCATTTCGTTTATCGCTTTTTCTATATCTATCTTTTTCATATGGAATATTGAGTTCCATGAATAAACTGCCCCAAATGATTCATTCTCAAATGGTAGCTCTCTCATATCACCCTGCTCAATATTTAATGAAATATTGTTATTATCACCATATTTTTTCGCTTCTATTACTTCATTCTGGTCTATCTCTATTCCAGCAGTTTTATAACCATGTTGAGCAAACAATGCTAATGGAGGTAAATCCCCTCCTGCTCCACAGTCTAAAACGTTTTTAGAAATATTATTTCTTTCACAAAACAATAAAAATTGATAGAGTGATGTTTGTCTAAATACTTTCAATGCATTACCTCCTAGTAATTAATATATATTCAATTTATCGTATCTACATATATTAATTGTACCGTATCTATATATATAACTAAATAAATTTCGTCGTTAACCTCTTTCTATTAAAGTGATATCAATATGTAAGAAAATATTAAAATTTCTTAATAGGTTAAATATGCTTGTCCCAATATATCACTGTATTTCTAAAATTTCTTCAAATCTTAGCTTTGCCATATTTATTGACTCTTCTCTAAATAGCCAATCATAACAATTTTCATAAGTTTATACAACACCAAATATTCATATTACTTTGTTATCTTTCTTTGATTCAATTCTTTTCTTAATAATTGCACCGCCAAATATAATTAGCGGTAATATAACCTGAAATACAGAAGCATAATATCGCCATATATAAAACGCCCAATCCACCATCTCTTCGAGATCATCGTATATAAGCTGCGATAAATTCACCATCAACAATCCAACAGGAATCACACAGAACTTGTAATCACTGTAATTAAACACTTTTTTGATACCATTACATGCTCCAAGCAAACACATGCAACATTTAATAAATCCTCCTGCTAAAAGATTGATTGAAACTATTATCTCTATCCGTTGTATGAAATGAAAAATATTAATCTTGTAGATAGTGCTATATGCTGGGAATGTCACAGTTTTATATTCAATTTCACCTAAAACTAAAATTTCACTCATTGTAACAACAAGAACTACAAGACCTCCTAGTAACAACCCCCAACTATAAATTTTATAGGAAGATTTTCTAACACCAAAAGCAGAAAAAAACAAAGTGAAAATAACTAACTCTGCTAGTGGGAATGTAAATACATCAAAAGCACCATCTAATACTGGATTGAATCCATTATATAGTACAGGCTTTAAATTATTAAAATGAAACATCGGTAATAGGAAAAATAAAGTCATTATTACTATTGTAATCATTACTATTGAAACAAGATTGGCCCATCTGCCTAACATTTCTATACCACTTTTAACACCCCATATAGCCAATATTCCACAACCTATCATCGTTGCTATGATAGGAGTCTCAGGCAAAGAAACTGTCCTTATAAATTCTCCAAAATTCCTCAAAATTAACGATGCTAAGTATAATGAAAACCATATGTATGAAATCGAGATTATTTTACCTATAACTTTTCCAAAAACATGCTCTATAATATCATATAAATCTTTTCCAGGGTATAAAGATAATGTCTTAGCATAAATCATCAACATTGGAAATACTAATGCCATTGCGATTAAAATAGATAGCCATGAATCTCTTCCTGATTTATTACCAATTCCCATTACTAGGGTACTTCCCATTATGAATAAAATCATAAGATGTATGCCTTGTTTATCACTTATTATTTCTTTTTTCATTAACTATCCTCCGAGGTATAATATCAACAGCAATGAGTCAAATATTATATATTTTGCGTCAAATTACCAATTTTATTCATATCTGCGAGATTATTGTGGTATTAAAAAAAGATGATTTCTACTCAAAGTAAATATCATCTTTTATCACATATCTTTATAATACTCTATTAGTAAATTATACTAACCCGAGTATCTTTTTAGCTTCATCTACGGTAGCTATTTCTCTACCAAGCTCATTTGCTATACTTACAACTTTTTTAACCAATAACTCATTAGTCGCATAGCTTCCATCAGGCATCTTTAATACATCTTCAAGACCTGTTCTTACATGACCTCCCAAGAGTATTGCCATTGTTATCATCTGTATTTGCGAGCGTCCAATACCACTTACATTCCATGTTGCTCCTTTTGGTAAACTGTCAATCATGAACATTAGATTTCTAGGTGTTCCTGGAAGAGAACCTGGAACGTTCATAACAAAGTTAAAATGCAACGGTCCTTTTAATATACCTTTTTTTTCTAATCTGATTGCATTGTGTATCATAGATACATCAAATGCTTCTATTTCTGGTTTTATATTATTATCAAACATTTTTTTAGCAAGTGATTGTATCAACTGTGGAGAGTTAGCATTTACACTTGATATAAAATTAGATGATCCTGTTGATAAGCTTGCCATATGAGCATTTAGATCAAGCATTTGCCCTCTCCAATCTATCGTATTCTCTCCTCCACGTGCTCCAGTAGATACTTGCTTTATGATATCTACATTTTCATTATCTAATCTATCTAAAACTTCTTTAAATAATTTTCTATCACTAGTCGGTTTTAAATCCTCATCTCTTACATGTATATGAGCTACACTCGTTCCTAATTTTTTACATACTTTTATATCATTTACTATCTCATCTATTGTCAGAGGAGAATGAGGATTTAATTCTTTTGTAGGGACATTTCCAGTATGCGCTAGCGTAATAATTAATTTTTCCATAACTCAAACAACCTTTCTGCTCATTATCTATAATCTAGCTACAAGCTAGAATTATTATTTTACTTCTTCACAAGTCTTCTTTATTCCAGCTTCTAACCTTTCAAATAATAAATCTATTTCTTCTTTTGTTATGTTAACAGGTGGTGCTATAAGTATATGGTCTCCTCTAACTCCATCAACTGATCCACCGCCAGGATATACTATCAATCCTTCATCCATACAATTATTTAAAATTTTACTTTTTACTCCAATGCTAGTATCAAAAGGCTCTTTTGTTTGTTGATTCTTAACAAATTCTATACCAATCATCAGGCCTTTTCCTCTTATATCTCCTACTATTGGATATTTGAATAAATCTTGTATCTTCTCCATCAAGTAGTCACCTTGCTTAGCAGCATTTTCTACGTATGATTCTCTTTCCATTATCTCTATAACTTTATTCGCTATCCCTGCAGATAATGGGTTTCCTGCATAAGTATGCCCATGCACAAAATGACCTGAACCTTCAACCATTATAGTATTGAATATCTTATCTGTACATATCGTAGCTCCCATAGGAGTATAACCACAACTCATTCCTTTTGCGCATGTTACGATATCAGGTACTATTTCAAAATGCTCTATCGCAAATTTCTTACCAGTTCTTCCGAAACCAGCCATAACTTCATCTACTATCAACAGGACATCATATTTATCACATATCTCTCTAACCATTTCAAAATATATCTTATCAGGATGTACTCCTGGTGCTGCAGATCCTACAACAGGCTCAGTTATAAATGCTGCTATATTATCTGCTCCATGTCTTAAAATTTCTTCTTCTAATGACTTAGCTGCTCTTATACTAGTTTCTTTTAAAGTTTCACAGTTCCATGGATTTCTGTAATGATAAAACTGTGGTATCTTAGGGAAATTGATTAACATAGGATCATATATTTTTCTTCTACCTGTAATACCTGTCATTGAAAGCGCACCCATTGTATTCCCATGGAATGAATTCCACTTAGATATAACTTTCCACTTAGTAGTTTTACTACCATCTCTCTCGATAAAATATTGTCTAGCCATTTTTATAGCTGTTTCAGTAGATTCTGAACCGCCTGATACAAAATAAACATGATTTAAATCTCCTGGTGCCCACTCTGCTACTTTAGCAGCACACTTTTCAATTGAGTCTACAGTCCATCTTGAAAGATGGGTAAATGCTATTCTCTCCATATGTTCTTTGGTAAACTCCGCAACTTCCTTATTTCCATGACCTATGTTTGCAACAGCAGAACCTGAACATCCATCTATATATTTATTACCCTCTTTATCATATAAATAGATGCCTTCTCCTCTTTCAATCATTGGGTAATGCCAATTTTGATTTCTATAAAATACATTATTTTTTGGCGCTTTGTTTAAACTCATTTTTCTTACCCCTTTCTATATATTTTTATGTTATTAGGCTATTTTATTATTTCTAAACATTCCACCGTTTTCAAATTTATCTCTGTCTAAATCTCCTTCCATACCAGCAACTGTAGTAGCAACAACTAAGTCACCTAAAGCATTTGTTGATGTATGTGCTTGATCCACTATTCTATAAATACCTGCTACAAGTGCTATTCCATCTAACGGTAATCCCATACCTGTTAATAATGCTATACTTATTAACAATCCAACTTGTGGAACTGCAGCACATCCTACTGACAGTAATGTTGCTTGCAATACTAATAACGCTTGCATTTTGAAACTTAAATCAATTCCATATATTTGTGCTGCAAATAATACTATGATACCAAAGTATATAGATGTACCATTCATATTAGCTGTAGCTCCTAATGGCAATACGAAGCTTGCATTTTCTTTTGGTATACCAAGCTCTTCATCTGCAATTCTCATTGTAACAGGTAATGTAGCCATAGAACTACATGTACTAAAAGCTACTAACCATGTTTGGAATGCTTTCTTGTAGAACTTGAGTGGATTTACTTTTCCAAATATGAATAAAACTAATGAATAAACAACTGCTATGTGTATAAAAGATGCTAAGTAATCTGTTATTATAAATTTAGATATTGGTCCAAATATTTTAAGTCCAAATTTAGTAGTAGCTTTTGCCATAAGTCCAAATACTCCGTATGGAGTTACTTTTACAACTATATCTGTTATCTTAAACATCACTTCTGATGCACCATCTACTAATTTAATAAGTTCCTTCCCTCTTTGTCCCATCATAAGTAGCGCCGCTCCTATGAATACACTAAAGGAAATAATGTGTAGCATTTTACCATCTGCCATAGATTCTATTGGGTTTTTAGGGAAAAAGTTTAATACAGTCTCTGCTATACCAGGTAACTCTTTAACCTCGATGCTATTTGTTATTTCACCCAATTGAATACCTGCACCAGGTTGTATTATTTGCGCTAATACAAGCCCTATTGTTACAGCACAAAACGCTGTTCCAAAGAAAAATACAATTGACTTAATTCCAATACTTCTAAGCTTTCTGATATCTCCTAAATTAGCAACTCCACTAATTATAGAGAAGAACACCAACGGTACAACAACCATTCTTATTAATCTTAAAAATAAATCTCCCATAAATGAAAATATAGGTACACATTTTGCAATGGTAGCGTTTTCCTCTCCACCTAAAGTACTAAATATAAATCCTATTAGAGCACCTAATATCAGTCCGATAAAAATCTTGTGAAATAATTTTATCTTAATTTTTTTCATATTCTACCCCCAATTCAAATTTTTCTTACTAACTTTTTTACTTTTGCAAACCTTTGCATTTTTTATCTTGTCCGGACAAACAAAAATATATAAATAAAAAAATCCAACACAAAATAGCATAAGCTATTAATGTACTGGATTTTATTTATTTCGCAACAATGGGATACATTATCACAATAAATAAAGCAGTTAACTTAGTTTTATTCTAAACCATTTTTCCAACTTTCATATTTTTCATATGTGCTTTTAAGAGCTACACAAACTGCTTTTCTAGACACTCCGTGAAATCTATTACTTATTTCATTTACTAAATTTTCTATATCATTTTTATGAAGATTAAAACCTATCATGATACTTTTGAGAAAATCTTTAGCTTCTTCTGTAAGAAGTGTAGATACTGCATCTTCTATAACACCTGTTTTAGTATTTATTATAAGTCCTACACCAACTACTCCATGAAGCTTGCCAGCAGAAATATTTTCAGGTAGCTTAGCATACGAAATAAAATAAACCGTGTCTTTATTGTACTTTCTCATTAATTTACCTCCAATTTTATATAAAAAAAACAGCACAATAAATTCATACTTAAGAGTATCATTCTGTACTGGATTCTATTCTCTATGCAATATTGGATTACAATACCACCGTGAACAAAGCAGTAATATTAAATTTTATTAAAAAAATCGTTTTCATGTCTATATTATATAACGCAAAACAACTTTTTTCAACAAATTTTTATAATATTCTTAATATATTTTAATATTTATATTTCTCTTAATGTAGTTTATACTTATATTATAGTATAAAATAAAATCGTAATCAATCTGGTTTTAACTGAAAGATGTGGTAAAAATGTATTTTAAAAAAATAAAATCTTACAGGTCTATTATGAATAAAAAAATTTTAGCTAATTGTATTACAATTATAAGGATACCTCTTGCACTCTTTTTATTTTTCATACGTCCATTTAGCATGCCATTTTATATTATATACTTAATATGCGGTCTTAGTGATATGTTTGACGGATATATAGCAAGAAAAACATGCACTGAAAGCATAATTGGAGAAAAGCTTGATTCAGTAGCCGATTTTATAATGTTTACAGTAGTTTTTATAATTTTTAGTCCAATTATACTAATTACTAATGTAATAATTATATGGATTATAACTATATTCATTGTTAGATTAGTTTTGATTATTATTGCTTATATTAAATACAAAAAGCTTATGGCTCACTCTAGATTAAATAAATTCACGGGATTATTATTATTCTCATTTCCAATAGTATACATTTATACACAGAGTAATCTAGTAATATATATATTGTGTATTATAGCAAGTATATCAACTGTAGATGAATTAGTAAAACAAATCCATTCTACCTCATGAGGCAGAACGGACTACTATTCATCTAACTTAATTTTGATAGCTCCTAATTTAAATTTTCCATCACTACATTGCACATTTTGCATAAATCACCTATCAATAGCCGCTGACACACTGTTTTATGCAATCATATTGATTTGTTTTCAAATCATCTATATCTTGTTCATAGTAACCCATACTTACTTATGCTATTATTATTAAATCATTTAAGCTATTTAAAAATTCCTTATAGTATCCCAGTATTTTTATATGTCATATATGTTGATAAACCTATTTCACAGAATCCTCCAAATAACGCTAGTTGATGTACTAATGCTTGTGATTGAATTCCTTCTCTTAGACTCTGCATAGTTTTATAGCTAAGCTCAGCCCATTTTCCTTTATCTTTTAACAAACTATAACTTTCAGCTATAACCATATTTACATAGATAGCTTCTTCATGTGATATATCTTCATATAAAAATTGTTCAAGTTTACTGAAATAATCATTCAAAATAAAATCTATTTTGTTAAGCTTATCTCGGAAAGATCATAATAATTCTCATTAAATTTGAATATACTCATTTTAATCTCTTTTATATTTTTAAGGTAGCTTGGTTTTTTAGGCTATTTTTCAGGGCATATACGCTATGCCTAGTTAATGCCATAACTTTGGCTTCCCAATTGTTATCTCCCTTAAATCTATTAAAAAACATGTGTATTAAACTTCTTAGTATATTTATCTTGCTATTAGTTAAACTTTCTTTATTATCCGCATTGTTTATTTTATCAATATATTGAGTTAGTGCTCTCTTTTTTTTATCTAGCAATTTATATACCTCTTCACCAGATTCAAATTTTCTTAAATACATCCAGTTTTCGTAACCATAAGCCATCTTCGTATAATTCTTTCTATCTTCTCTAAAATCTTCTCTATATTTATTTTTATCTATCATAGCCGAAAGTAAATTCTCTTGAGCCTCAATATTCAGTCCAAAGCTACTTAGCATATATATAACACTTACAATTCCTATATACTCGTCTTTTAACATCATCTTCCCTTCTCTTTTAGCCTTTATTAACTCAGCAACATATTCACTATCATAGTGAAATAAATCTTCTGCATTTTCTATTAGTGCTATACCACCATACCTTTCTATCTCTCTTATATAAGTATCTATTTGAACACTTGATAGTAATCCATCATCTTTCAGTGTATTTAGCCATTTATTTATATCTATTATCACTTTTGATATATCTATCCCATTGCTTATTTTTATTCTCAATCGTATATGTTCATCTGGATCAGCGTACCTTATAAAAAAATATTTGTCTATCAATTTAGTATTTTTTAACTTCTGGCAATACGGCAATATATTAAATCCTATTAACTCTTCAACTCTCTTACTAATACCGTATAGTTTAAAGTAAATCCAATTATAGCTAAATGGCAATAATACTCGTCTATTATCCCACATACTAATTTGGTTTATATTTTTAGATATATCAGACATTGTTTTTAAATGATTTAGTTTTATCAGTTTAGTGTTATTTTTCTCTTTATTTATATAAAATGGAACTACTATTTCTGCTAAAAATTTTTCTTTTTTATGGTTTTTGCTCCACACATCATCTAATTCACTCTCTATTTCTTGTAAAACTACTGGCTTATCTGATTTTTTATAGGTATGAAATAATTCAAAAACATGCATTATATTTTCTAAATCTAGTAATAAACGATTGTCCTTATCTACCAAGTAAACATATCTAGGTACACTCCATTTTTGCGACCATTTCTTAAATTCTTTTCTAAAAATTTCCTCGTTATCATATGATACATTCATTATGTCTTTGGATAACATCCATCCTCTTGGAACTAAAACTGTTTTCCCATATACTAGTCTAGGTCTATACTCTAGTTCATTTTTTACTTCTAAGTTTACAAGTGAACTTATAATATCAATGCCTCTAAAACTTGTGATTTCTCGTAAAAATCTATAAATGTTACTTCCCCCACGATATGTCAACATATGATTTGATGTTATTATAATTTTTTTATTTAGTTTTTTTGATTTTATATAAAAGATATCATTACGTTTTCTATCTATACCAATATATAAGTCTTTTATACTTATTACCTTCTTTTCACCACAATAATTTGTAGCTATTGATATTTGATTCTCTGTACAATTTTTATTTAGCACTATATTCCCTGTTCTTCCTATTTGAAATAATTCAAATACCTCTGCAAATATATATTCATCTCCTAACCATTGTTTTTGTTTATAATAGATATCCTCTATTTTGCAGGCTATATCTTTAGATAACATATCCGTAAATCTACCAAACATTTTACCCGCATAGTGCGAGCCATAATTTGGACCAATAATGACTCTGAAATCACCGTTATCTATATCCCTTTCAGTTTTTGCAGAAATAAAAGCATTAATTTCTAGAGATATAGGTAATAAATTTTCATTTATATCTTTCGTATTTCTATTAATAGCCCTTATATCGCTATCTGTTAAATATATCTCGCTCTGATTATCTCTTATTGCGTTTATAATTTTATTATTGATAATTTTTTTATACTGTTTATAATTTTCGCTTTCTTTATTACTATTGTAAACTCTTCTACTTATTGGATTTTTATATCCAGCAGGTGCTCCTAATCCAATATCTGTATCCAAAAGTTCCATAACTGGAACTTCAGCATATTTTCCATACTTTTTTATAAAATCATTTTTATAGTCAGCAATATGAGAAGGCTCTACAATATTAGGTGGTGCTAATTTTATCAATAATCTCATAATTTTTTCTAACTCGTCACTTACATTTTTACTCAAAACATTTTTATTGCTCTCAAGTTTCAAATCAACTTGAAGATAATTTTCACATTCATACAGATTTTTCATAAGGTTGCAAATATCTTGGTATATGATTAACCCTTTTCCAACTGATGTATTATTATAATCATTTATACGGTTCTTTATATCTATTAATTTCATATATATATCTTTAGTAGTACTTTTATCTTTCAGTGTATCTATTAAGTAATCTAAAGGACTGTTGTTTATTGTAGCTGGTCTAAGTTCTGATATGAGATACTCATTGTCAAATAGTTGTTTTATAAATCTAGCTATTATAGGATGTTCAACATGCGGGTTATTATTGCATATATTTTCAAGTAAACTTGAATATTTAATAAACCTCTTACAAATCTTTTCTACATATTGAACCTGATTTGTGTATCTAATAGATGAAGTTGCATTGTCAATATTATCGTCCTTATAAAAATGCCCTAGATTGCTTATATATGGATTTTCAAGTCTAGTACCATTTTTATAATTAAGGTCATTAAATCTAACACGCATCTCATATAACATCTCTTCAGTGTTTTCAATACTTTTTAATACTCCGTATAACCATGCCATGTCTACTCTAGCTCTCTTCTTGTGTTTATTTATCGAGGATATAACTACTGATGAAGTTTCACTAAATCTCCCTGTCATCACCCCAGAAAAAATACCAAATGGTGTAGTCCTGCTTGACATTCTTATAAGATACTTCATTAAAGATTGTAATGTCTTTTTATCTCTACTATCAAATTGGAGGTTGTTTTTTAATCTATTCTTGAGCCTATTCATTGCATCTTTTAAACTACTACTAGATACTGCGATTGCTTCATTTACTATATCACTCCCAATAAATTCCAGCAATTTGTCATATTGCTCTTTTTCACTCGAATTTTGATTAAATACATCCTTGTAAAAATCAAGTGATAGCAGCGATGTTCTCATCATATAAAAATCACTTGCTCGAAATTCAGTAGATTTTGTCATGCCATCCCCCTTTTCTATGATTATATTAGCTGATTGCAGAACTCTACAACCATTAAAATCCTACATTTAAATATGTTTTCAAAAGAATTTTCCATAAAACGAAACATTTATTAATATAACTCCCACAGCATAAATAGAAAGGAAAAATCTCTCATGAAAAATGTATAACCAAATTCACTTAAGTGAATCCATTAGTAATTTGGATGATTTGAAATTTAAGCTATTTGATTTAAGATTCTTTACTAGCATTATTTTCTTTATCCAAAAGTAGTTGTTGCTTTCACCTGCTTTTGGCTAATTAGTTTTGCAATTATCTATAAAATATATAGATATAGGTTGTTTGCAAGTATGCAAACAACCTATAATTTCTCTATTGTTCTACGGTAAACAACTATCATAAAAACAAAAATAAATTGTTACAGAACATAGGCATGTGCCTGCTATTCTAGCCTTTTTAGATTCTTTTACATTTTTAACATCTAAATTAAAATCATTATATTTTCTTTTTAACTAAGGTAAACAACTTTCAAAAGAACATTGAAATAAAGAATCTGTACAATCACATGAAAATGATCTTTTAGATTTTTTAGTAATTTTTAAATTTTTAATATCTAAATTAAAGTCATTATATTTACTCATGAACTCCCTCCTTTCATATTTTATTGAACTAATAGGCGTTTGCAAAAATCTCAAAGTATTAATAAATGTAGATTTTTTTTGAGGTTCTATCTCACACTCTCCTCAAAATTCATTACATTTAATAATATAAATCACTTATGGATATGTGGATAGTTTCATCCTAAGGTGGCTTTACTAGTGAATTATTTGCAATAAAACCTATTCTTTCGTTTTAATTTTATAAACTTATCCACATCTATGAGTTTTTCTTTTCGCAATTACCTATTTATTGAACTAAATAATACTAATGTATCACTTATATCATTTACTAATTGATCCAATTTTCTGTATATTCTGATAATTCTATAAACGTAGTATGGTTCCCTTTAATTTTACAATTATTTTATATTTATGAATATATTGTAATAACTCAATGTATTTTTTGACACATTTGCAGGATTAAAAAGGCTGCAAATCATAACTTTTTGCAATTTCTTTTGTATTTTATTAAATACCATACTTTACTCTACTATCTTTTTATACATAATTAAAGGGCGTTTTGAAAACACCCCAAGTTTATCATTTGGTAATTGACGTTCATTACAAACACTTAACTGTAAATGTATTATCTGCAAAATTTATATAACACTATTTTACGTTTTATTCAATCGATTTATACTGTTCACAATTGATATCACTTTTTTATTGATAACAATAATTTATGAGCATCTCTATAGATTTCGTTTTTAGTACTTCCTAGTAATACTACTAATACATCTTTATTATCTATATGAGCTGTAATTATCAAACTATATCCACTTTCATTTGTATGTCCAGTTTTAAAACCAGTTACTTCTTTCATATACCATCTACTATCTTTTTGTATTAACATATTGGTATTTATCCAACTTCTATATTTAGGATCATTTTTATTGTATTGCTTATAATCCTTTATCTTAAAATTAGTAGTTTTAACTACATCCTTTAAAAAATCATTCTCTATAGCATTTGAAGCTATCAATGCTAAATCTGATGCAGTTGTATAGTGATTATCATTATGGTATCCATCTACTGTTATAAAATTTGATTGTTTTACCCCTAAACTTTTAGCCTTTTGATTCATTAAATTTCTAAATTTTTTTATAGCTAATTCTATGCTCATTTTATCATCTTGATAAGCTTTTCTAGCTGTGTTTACAGCTAAAACATAAGCCGCATCGTTTCCCGATGGCAACATCAGCCCATAAATCAAATCTTTTACTGTTATTTTTTCTCCATAATCTAAGCCTGCTCTACTTGCATTGTAAGCTATTTTATTAGCTTCATCTCCAACTCTTAGTACTTCATCTAATTTCAAATAATCTAATACTGTAATAGCAGTCAATGCTTTAGTTGTACTTGCAGGAAACATTTTTTTGTCACTTTTCTTGGCAAATAAAATATCTTTAGTTTTTAAATCTAGCATAATAGCACTCTGAGATTTTATATCAATATTATTATGTCTTTGGTATATGCTAATAGATTTTTCTACATCATCACTTCTTTCAATAGAATTTTCTTTATCAGTAACAACATTCTTATGTAAAGCTACACACATTGCTATAATAAGCGTAACCACTAATATCCATTTGCTATAGTTCTTGTTTTTTATTCTACTTCTTCTCATACTACTTCCTCCTATATGCTTTATTATTTACAAATAACTATAACAAATATCACATATTCGAAGATATATTTTATATTAACTAAATCTTAAATTTTTCTTAATTACATTAAAAAAGAGCGTCATATTGAAATGACACCCTCGGCCTATATACAAGATACATTTTTCTTACGCTTTAAACTTATACTCGTTTTTAATTTTATTTCAAAGTATGTTCTTTCAAACGTGCTACTAGCAGAAATTTGTCCATTATGAAGTTCAATTATATTCTTAGCTATAGCTAGTCCTAAGCCAGTACCTTTTTCACTCGAAGTTCTTGACTTGTCTCCCTTATAAAAGGATTCGAATATATTTGGCAAATCTTCCTTTGATATTAGGCTATCATAATTTATAACCCTAATAACAACATCTTCTTCTTTTGTAAAAAGCTCTATGTCTATAAATTTTCCATCTTTACCGTATCTGATAGCATTGCTTAAAAGGTTATCAAAAACTCTTACCAACAAATCTCCATTAGCTAATATAAATACCTTTTCTTTAGCTAACCTTAGTCTGCACCTAAGGTTGTTTTGATCCAATATTGGTGTAAACTCTTCAATAATCTGTTTTATAAATAATGACAATTCAATTTCTTCAAACTTTATTTTATTACCCCCAAAATTAATCTGCGTATACTCAAATAATTGCTCTATTAATTTTTCCATTTGTAATGATTTATTATATGAAATTTGGGCATAGTGACTAATTTCTTCTTTTGTTAAACTTTTATTATTAATTATTAAATCTAAATACCCATTTATTGATGTCAAAGGAGTACGTAAATCATGTGCTATGTTAACTACTAACCGTTCTTTACTACTTTTAGCATATTCACCAGTTTCAACTGCTTTTTTCAAGTTTGTAGCTGCTATATTCACGTTTTGTCCGATTTCTCCAATCCAATCATCGTATCTGACATCTATTCTGTAGTCAAATTTTCCATCTGCAATACTAGAAATTCCTGTACATATATGATCAAGCATCTTTACATATCTTTTGGTCTGAATAAGCAAAACCACTATAAATATTATCATAAAGACTACACCTATAACTGTATAATCTCCAATACTATGCCTCATATACTCTCTGATCTTATTTAGTGAATCTCCTATTTTAGCATTACTATGATAATACCATTGTGCTATGTAAAATATTAACCATGTAATAAATCCAGCAATTAAACTACTTGATATGAAAAACATGAATGTTTTAGACCTAAAGCTCTTAAATATATTATTACCTAACAATCTTATAACCCACCCCCCAAACAGTCTTAATGAATTTTGGCTTTCTAGATTTATCACCAAGCTTTTTTCTAAGATGTCTTATATGTACCATCACTGTATTATTTGATGCTTCATAATACTTTTCTTTCCATACCTTTTCAAATATCTCTTCACTAGAATATACCTTATTAGGCTTTAACATAAGCAAATAAAGTATATCAAATTCTCTTTTGGTTAACTCTATATTTCTATCATATAAAGTTACTGTATGGCTTTCTTTATTGACAGCGAGCCCATTTAGCTCTATTAGATTAGTACAGTCCTTTATATTCTGGTTTAATTTAATAAACCTTCTTAGTTGAGCCTTGACTCTTGCAACTAATTCGATAGGATTAAATGGCTTTGTTATATAGTCATCTGCTCCATACGTCAAACCTATAACTTTATCCATATCCATTGATTTAGCACTCAACATTATTATAGGAATATTGTATTTTTCTCTTATCATCTTGCATAATGCTAGTCCATCTATATTTGGCATCATGATATCCAATATTACTAAGCTTATATTTTCTATATTAATTATATCCATTACTCTTGTGCTATCATAACATTTAATCACATCATAGTCATTTGATAAATGGATAGCTACTAAATCAGTTATCTCTATTTCATCATCTACAACTAAAATCTTTAAATTATCAATCATATCTTCATTCCTTCAACTATAAAATCTTCAAATTAGCTAATTTAAATTATAATAATACTTTCAATATTGTCTATACTAAAACTCTAGATTCCTAAAAATTTCTTAGGCCCTCTAGTTGTATATATCCATTCATCAAAAAAATCCTTTATTTCTGGACAATCACATAATTTAATATATTCATTGCACAAAATCTCCATATTGACAGCCTTATATCTATATTTAGATAAAAACAAATTAGTGGCATTGTCAAATTTCTCTTTCCCAACCATATTACAAAGTTCATGCAAACATAATGCTCCAATAGTATAACTAAGACCACCACATTCATACTTGCCATAGTCAATAATTGGCACTAAATTCTCATCAATCTTTAACTTATGATCAGTTTTATAGCTCTCTAACTCCTCTTTATACTCATCTTCACTTAATATATCTTCTAGTACTCTAAGAGTAAAATAATTAGTAAATGCTTCATCAAAAAACCGTATTCGCTGTGTCTCTTCATCGGTCTTCGCATTCCATCCTAGATGTATAAACTCATGTATTATCTCTCTCATTTTTCTTTTTGATGTAAAAGTTTTTTCATCAATATATACGCATGTATCTGTTGCAAATGAACCAAACTTATTTGGAATAGATACATACTTAACATTAGAACTTATTTTTCTTCTTCCAAATTGTTCATTCATAAATTCATGGGTTCTTTTTAATATATTGATTATTTGGGTAATGCTTTGTGTTGATACATTTTGAAAGAAGTAAAAATCTCCTACTGACAAACTTCTTCTTGTATACTTAGCAATAGCAAAACTCAAATCATTACCTTTAAAATTATAGATTTCTTCTTTATCAGTTGTAGTAGTTTTTATCAATTCTGATGGTGAAAGTACTAAATAATTTTTTGGTACAACCACTCTGATATCGAATTTTATATGGTTGTTCAGATATCTAATTATATCTTTAAAATCACTCAATGCAAATATAGGATAACAAAAAGTTTCCCAGCGTATAAACGTGAAATCTGCACTGACACTTTCTCTAACATACGGACAAAAGCCCGAAGTTCCATCAAGGATTCCTGTATATTTCATTTCTATATATTTGGTATCTTCTGGTAGTTTGTATTCATTTATTATGTAGTCATCTATTTTAGCTTTGTTCTTTACTTGTTTACTATCAATAGTAAACCCATCAATTTTTATTTCTTCTATAACAAAATCTCTATTCAATAAAAATTGTGTTATATTCAATTCTTTAGGCAATTCACCTTTAACAGTTGCATTAATTCTATTATCTGAAAAATCCAAGCAAAATTGTATCTCCATTAAGTCCCCCCCTTGTATATTTTGCTTTATAAATCTAAACATTATAGTACATTTAAACAAGAATAAATCATAACTTTTAACTCTGTAGCGTAGCCCATAATTAATATGAGCCTTCCACACACATCTAGAGGATGTCTTTCGACAACCTCTACTTTGATTTTCACTATTAATGTTTTAAAGCCAGGCTACTAATCTTTTTTAATAACTATATTTAAATCTAAAATGACCTTTGATTAGCCCATTTTCATAATAATACATTAGCATATCATCTTCACTTGCTCTGTTGTATGCGTTGTGAAGTACATATGGTACTCCGTCTCTTCTTCTTTCATCTGATATAATCGCCACATGAGATAA
This sequence comes from Clostridiaceae bacterium M8S5, assembly GCA_029227815.1. Lineage (GTDB taxonomy): Bacteria > Bacillota > Clostridia > Tissierellales > MCWD3 > Abyssisolibacter. The sequence continues at coordinate 2,630,777 of CP118523.1, forward strand.
CCATTTCTTATCATTATCTGTTAAAACAATTATATCCCCTGGCTGCCACTGCTTAAGATTTTCTTTATCTCTAGGTATAACCTCAGTAGTTAAGCTATTCATATGTCTTTTAAAATAAACATACTGATTAGGCACTCTTCTAAAATCAATATTTGAATCTATTTTATCTATTCTAAAGTAATCCTTTAGATTTCCTTTTATATCTTTATCCATATTATCCTTTAGATTGAACCCTGCATTAAATAGAGCTCTCCATATCACATCTGTACATACTCCTTCTGTAGTTGGAGGATATCCACCTTTATAATATTGACTTCTATATGTTGTCTTGTTTGCTATCTCTTTTCTAGCTCCTTGTATAATATCATCCATATCATTTAAGCCATCGTTATCTAGATCACTTTTTACAACTATTTTATCTATTTCTATTTTGGGCATAAAATAATACAACACATCTCTTCCATATATAGCATAATTTACGATAAAAAAAATAATACCACTTAACATTATTAAGCTAACTATTATAGTTGATTTTTTAAATTTTTTCATTACAACACCTTTTATTAAATATTTGTTTTATTTTATTATATCATAATAATGTATTTTTATATTCTCTCAAAAATCATTATTATGATTGTATCATTTATTTAAACATTTTCTACAAACACTCTACTGATTAACACTAATAAAACGTAAGTTTGTAGAACCTATCTATCAATACAAAAAACTCCAACATGATAGGATTAATGAACCTTTTCATGTTGGAGTTATAATTTCTTATTGTACTTAATTTATATAAGTTAAATCAAATTAGAATTAGTATAATTTTGCCTCTTTATCTTTTTCCATTGCACTCACAACATCTGCTTTGATTCTTACAATATTACCTTTTTTATCCTTTTCTACATTTTCAGGATTATAGAATACACTGATTAAATAATCTTTTGGAAATCCTATTTTTTTATTGCCATCTAAATCATCTGTGTTAATAACGATTTCTATTTTCCCTTCTAATCCAAAAATAGAATTTGTTTTAACAATACTAACCAATTTGTCTTTTTCATTTTTCTCTGTTGTAAATGAAATTATCTTTCCTATAAAAAGTTCGCCTGTATCATCTATGACTTCTGGCATTTGTTCTTGATCATCTATAATTTCTGGCATTTGCTCTTGATCATCTATGATTATCGGCATTTGCTCTTTATTGTCTTTTGATATTTGATTATCTTTAATATAGATATTATCTTCCATATCTAGTGAAGCCTTTTGATTTTTTTCCATAGCACTTATCACGTCCGCTTCGATTCTTACAACTTTACCTTGTTTATCCTTTGCAACATTTTTGGGATTATAGAACACACTGATAATATAATCTTTTGGGAACCCTATTTTTTTACTATTATCTAAATCATTTGCCTTAACAACAATCTCAATTTTTCCTTTTAATCCAAACAAAGCATCAGTCTTTACTATATGAACCATTTCTCCTTTTTTATTTTTCTCTGATGTAAAAGATATTATCTTTCCTATAAATAATTTTTCAGTAGCATTATCATCTATGATTTTTGGCATTTGTTCTAAGTTATCTGGCATTTTGATAGCTCCATTATTAAACATTATTTTCTTTGTTACATGTTTATTATCTTTAATATTAGAAGATAATCCCTTTGCTCCAGCTTGAACTCCACTTCCTACTATCGTTGCTACTATTCCTGTTATTAAAAGCGTCGATACTATTTTATTCATTTTTATCTTCCTCTCTTCACTACAATTTTTTGTTATGATATTTATCATATCTATTAAACGTATCTTAACATTAAAAAGTTCCATTTTTTTTATAAAAAAAATGAACTGTCAAAGAAAAGCAATCCATTAAACAGTTCATTCAATATTGTAGAAAACATCACTTAATTTTCTCATTTATTCCACTTGATAGCAAATCATAGAACTGTTTAAGTTCATCTTTGCATTTTGGGTCAAGATTATGCCATCTCACCCTTTGTATAGCTCCCTCTAGAGCTCTAAGCATATTTATTCAACCAATTCCACCATTTGCTGATGTTATCATTTTAAATACTTTTTTACTCCCTAATTTCTTTAGCTCGCTAGGTGAATTAACACCTACCTTAAGCATATTTTCCTCTAAAGTCTTACCTATATTAGGTAAATCTCTTAGTTTATTCATTTTTTCTCTCCTTAATTATTAATGTATTTATAGAATACCTACAACTCTATAAACCACAACATTTTCATTTCCTGCTTCATTATATATTTCAAATAAATTACTATATATTTTATTCTACTATATTCTTGATATTCCTTTAACGTAATTTTCCATTAAATCAAAATCATCCGTAAAAACGGGTGGTTTAGGTTGATGACAAAGTCATCTAAATAGCAGACTGTAGTAAGAGTTCAATATCAAGGCATGTTAAAATTGAGTAGCAGAGCTTACTTAGAGGTAAGTGAGCAACGAAAAATATTTTACTTGTTAATTTTAACAAGTCTATTATGAACTAATATAATTATTGCCTAGTTTTTAAGATTATTAATAACTTATATTATAAAGTACCTTGTAATATTAAGTACTTTATGTTACTATATACTCAGGTGATGCAAATGGAGATAAGCAAGGAAGTATTAAAAGGCTATATAGATACTATTATTCTAAGTATAGTTAATAAAAATGATTGTTATGGCTATGAAATAGCAAAGACTGTACGTGATAATAGCAATGGCTCTTTCGAGCTAAAGGAAGGTACTCTATATATAGCACTAAAAAGACTAGAGAAAAATGAATATATTAAGTCATACTGGTATGACGGTATTAGTAATGGTGGTAGAAGAAAATACTACAAGATGACTCAAAAAGGTATAATATTCCTTGAGTATAAGATTAAAGAGTGGGAATATATGAAGGATATTATTAATAATTTTTTAGGAGGTTATTTGATTGATTACAAAAAATAGTGAAAATTCTCTTATGCGTTATGTAGATGAGATATCTGCGAGAATGGAATTAGAAGGTATGGAAAGAAAAGATTTTGAGGAAGAAATGTTAGGGAACCTTAAAAGTAGTGTTAATGAATTAATATCCGAAGGATATGATGAAAAAGAAGCTGTCAAAATAGCAATCGAACGTTTCACTGACGATAGCTCTTTTGATAACTATAGTAAAAATGATAAACATAAAGTTAACCCTAAGGAATTACCTGCGAAATTATTTAGCCAAGTAATGGCTATGATTATTTCTATAACTGCTGTTTCAATGTTTGTACCACATCCAATTAATTATTTAGCAATACTTGGGATTGTCGCAGGCTTAGGTTATTCAATAATCAATACTTTGGCTAACAGCAAATAGCTATATATTATATAATAATTTAGGGAGGTAATTATGAAAAATCAAAAACTTATCGGTGCTGGATTAATAGCATTAGGTATAATTTTTCTAATTGGATTTCATTTTAATTTTGAAGGTGTATTTACATTAAGTGGAGCTGTAGTATTTTTAGTATTCTACTGGTTAAAAGGAGGTAATACTCGTTACAGAAACGTTGGTTTCTTAATTTCTGGAGTTATTTTTTTACATATAACAGGTCTTATAGTTATAAACGAAAATGATTATTTGATTTACTTTGAAGCTTTGTATGGTTTATTAGGTTTAGCTATATCGTTCTTCTTGGTATTTATAATTCATACAAATTTCTTTACTTATAGTTCATGGGGGAAACGATATTGGCCTCTTATAGTATCAGCTTTTTTTGGCTTTTCATCTATAATAGTTCTATTTGATGAGTACATCAAGATTGGTATAGGCGAAGAATTGTTAAGATATGGTATTCCAATCTTACTTATTATATCTGGAATAGTTATCCTACTAAAAACAACTAAAACAACTAAAAATAATGACAAAGATAAACCGTTTTAAAATGAGGGATGCCTTTGTCATCAAGATAGCAGGCTGTAGTAAGAGTTCAAGTTCAAGGCATATTAAAATTGAGTAGCAGAGCTTACTTAGAGGTAAGTGAGCAACGGAAATTTTAACTACAACGTAGAAATTGGGCTTTTGTCTACAGTGTGAAGGGATGTCTCGTGACATCCCTTGTCTCTATTTAATTTAATTATAAACTTTTCTCTTCTATTAATTCATTATATACCTTGTCTATTACTTCATCAGTAATATGTATGTCATTCCAAAGTTCTTGAGCTTTTACCGCTTGACCTACTAGCATATATAATCCATTTACAGCCTTGATCCCATGATTTTTAGCATACTTTAATAATAAAGTTTCAGTAGGATTATAAATCAAATCTACTACTGCATCAAATTTTGATATGTCTTCCTCACAAAGAGATGATCTATCAGTATTTGGATACATACCACATGGTGTTGTATTAACAACTATGTCTTGCTTATTTATATTTTTTATATCATCATATGATATAATTTTATAGTCCTTGAATTTAGCTTTTGCTGTATTTTCATTCCTGCTTACAATAGTTATATCTCCTACTTTTTTATCAATTAGATACTGTAATACTGCCTTTGCTGCCCCACCCGTTCCTAATATTACAGCTTTTTTATCTTGAATAGCAACATTAAATTTGTTTAACATAATTCCAAATCCAAAATAGTCTGTATTATAAGCAATTGTCTTATTATCCTTAAAACATATTGTATTTATAGCACCTATCTTTTCTGCTTCCTCTGATATAGCATCTAGATACTTTATGATATCTACCTTATACGGAATGGTTACGTTTACTCCTTTTGCACCTAATGCTTTCAATCCATATACTGCATTTTTTAAATCTTCTTTATTTACTTCAAATAATTGATAATGTCCTTTTATATTAAGCACTTTAAATATTAATGAATGTATCACTGGCGAAAAACTATGTCCTAGTTTCTCCCCTATAAGACCAAATAGATGATTCATTGTATTCCTCCCTTCACATTAAGGCTTATTTATACTTTATGGCTCTGATAATTTCCCAAAAGTCTAAAATAAGTACTATTTTCCTTAATAGCTTCAATAGACTGTTTTACAGCATCGTCATTTAAATTACCGCTAAAGTCAATATAGAATAAATACTCCCATGATTTATCTACAATTGGTCTTGACTCAATTTTCATCATATTGAGATTGTTCTGTGTGAAACTTTCTAATATTTTATATAATGAACCCGGTGTATGAGCAGATGTAGTTATTATACTAATCTTATTAGAAATATCGTTATATTCTAATCTTTTACCTATAATCATAAATCTAGTATGGTTATGTTTATTATAATTTATATTTTCATTAATTATTTCTAAATCATACAATTGCGCCGCTTTTTTGCTACATATTGCAGCCTTGTTCTTAGATTGTTCTTCTTTTATATATTTCGCACTTATAGCTGTGTTCTTGTAAGGTATCCGTTTAAGTCTTGGATGCTCTTTAAGGAATTCACTACATTGTTTAAATGCTTGTGGGTGTGAATATACTTGATTTATGTCTTTAATTTCAGCGTTTTTTAACGCTACAAGGTTATGTTCAACCTTTATACATCTTTCTCCTATAATATAGAATCCATATTTTTTTAGGAGATCATATACTTCTGCTATCCCACCAGTAGAAGAGTTTTCTATTGGAAGTACACCATAATCTATTTCGCCTTTTTCAATAAGTTCAAATACTCCTTCAAATTCTCTTACATTAAACATCTTTACTTTATCCGTAAAATGCTCTATTAACGCTTCTTGGCTAAATGAACCTGGCTCCCCCTGATATCCTATTCTTAAATGATTAGCCACTTCATCTAAATGAATGTTATTCTTATGATTTGACAAATCATTCTCTGGTTTGTTATTTATATTCTTTCGTTGTATGTCTTTACTTATTTCCATCATCTTGTTTAGAAATTCTTTAGCCTTGTTTACAAAATCTTTATTCTTAAGCCTCTTAGTGTTTTTATTTATAACTTCTATCTCTCTAGACTGATTTAACACAGGTACATTGTTTTTCTTTTTAAATTCACCAATTTCTATTACCTTTTCCATTCGTTTTTCAAATAAAGCCACAAGTTCTTTATCAATCTCATCTATGTCATTTCTCAATTTATCTAATTCATTCATAGCAACCCACCCTTTTCCATCATCAAGTCTAGTAATACTAATGCAGCCGCAGCTTCAACAACTGGTACTGCTCTAGGTACTATACATGGGTCATGACGTCCTTTAGTGCTGAGCTCTGTGTTTACACATTTGGATATATCTACAGTTCTCTGTTTCTTACCTATGGAAGGTGTAGGTTTTATCGCAACTCTAAATATTATTGGCATTCCGCTTGTAATACCTCCAATTATTCCACCGTTATTATTTGAATATGACTTTATATCACCATCACAAATATATAACTCATCATTCATTAGAGACCCTATTGATTTTGTCATGTCAAAACCCATACCAAACTCTACCCCTTTTACTGCTGGTATTGAAAAAAGTAACTGCGCTAACTTGCTTTCAACTGCACCAAAAATAGGTGTTCCTATACCTACCGGTACATTTAAAATAACTCCTTCAATAACTCCTCCTACTGAATCTTCTTGCTCCTTAACTCTTACTATATACTCAATCATTTCTCGTCCCTTGTCATCGTCCAAAACACTAAATTCCTTATCACTTAACCCTTTTATTATTGAACTATCTATATTCACAGGATTAAAAGATTCTTCTTCTATTACTCCAATGCTTTTTATATGACTTGCAATCAAAATATTCTTTTTTTGAAGTATCTGCTTTGCTATAGCTCCTGCAAATACCAACGGAGCTGTTAATCTTCCCGAGAAATGACCTCCACCTCTATAATCATTAAAACCTGCATACCTTGCATATCCAGTATAATCTGCATGTGAAGGTCTCAGTATAGATTTTGTAGCCTCATAATCTCTGGATTTTTGGCTTGTATTAAATATAACTGAAGTAAGTGGAGTTCCAGTAGTTTTTGAATTAAAATAACCACTCAATATATCAAAGTTATCTCCCTCTTTTCTAGGAGTCGATACATTATTTCTTCCTGGTGCCCTTCGCATCATCTCTTTCTTAATATGTTCTATGTCTAGCTCTATCCCCGAAGGTAATCCATCAATAACAACACCTATAGCTTTCCCATGGGATTCACCAAAAATTGAGATTTTAATATTTTCACCCCATATACTACTCATCGATTCTCCCTCCTAGACTCTTGAAGTCCTCCCAAAAATTCGGATATGATTTCTTTACTGCATCACTACCAGTGATTATAACAGGTTTTGTACATTTAATGGAGGCTATTGCTAGTGCCATAGCGATTCTATGATCATTCCAACTATCCACCATTCCTCCAACCAAACTATCCTTACCTTCAATCAACAACCCATCCTCTAGTTCTTTTATATTTGCACCAATTTTATTTAACTCTGTTGAAATTGCTTTTAATCTATCAGATTCTTTAATCCTTAATCTCTCAGCCTTTATTATTTTTGTAGTCCCATTACTTACTGATGCAAGTGTTGCTAAAATAGGTACTAGATCAGGGCATTGTGATGCATCTATTATAGTGCCTACTGTCTGTGATTCGTTAACCTCTATAACATCTTCTTTAATGTTAAGATTACCATTCATTCTTTTAACAATTTCTACTACTGCCTTATCCCCTTGAAGAGAGTTGATATCCAAATCTTCACATTTTATCCTGCCACCAAACAAACCTGCAACTATCCAAAAAGCGGCTTGAGAATAATCTCCTTCTACCTTATAATCTCTTGCTTTATATTTTTGGTTTCCTTTTATATAAAACACTTTGTAGTCGTTGTTTTCAATTTTTATGTTGAACTTTCTTAATATATCTAAAGTTAAATCAACATATCCCTTTGACTCAAGCTCAGTTGTTATCTCTATTTTAGAATCTTCATCTAATAGTGGTAAAATAAACATCAGTCCTGTTATAAATTGAGAGCTAATATTTCCTTTTATTTTAAATGTACCTGGTTTAATCATTCCATCCACTATCAACGGAAGCTTACCGTCTTCATTTTTATAGTTTATATTTTGTTCATCAAAAATCTTATAATAAGTATCTAATGGTCTTTCTACAAGCTTTCCTCTACCAATAAACTTCATCGGTTTATTTACTACTCCCGCAAAAGGTATTAGAAATCTAAGAGTAGATCCTGATTCTTTACAGTCTATCTCACTTTGAACTGCTTTTATATCAGAAATCCCTTTTAGCTTAATACTATGATTTTTTTCATGTGATTTAGAAACTATGCACTGTATACTCGTCCCTAAAGCTCTCATCCCTTCCATTGTAGCTTTAATATCATCTGAAAAAATCAAATTATCTATTTTACTTACTCCTTCAGCAAGTCCTGCTGAAATGATTGCTCTATGACTAAGACTTTTTGATGGTGGAATATTTATTTCTCCGCTTAGTTTTTTTGGATATATTTTTACACAGCTCACCTATACTCTCCCCTTTCAGGTCATTTCCCTATATATATGTTTTTATATCATTTTTACTTATTTTTTTAATAAAAGATTCTCCTATTTGTTTTAATAATATTATATTTAAACTATCACCCTTATTTTTCTTATCAAGACCTATAGTTTTTGCGAGTATCTCGTTATCCATCTCTGGCATTTCATATGATAAATTGAATTTTTTGATTATTTCTTCGAGAAGCTTAGTAGTTCCTTCTATAGTCATACCCATATCTTCGCTCTTTTTAGTAATATTGTACATACCTATTGCTACAGCCTCACCGTGAGTATACTTGTTATAATCATAGTATTTTTCTATAGCATGCCCTAAAGTGTGTCCAAAATTTAAGAGCATCCTTTCTCCATCATCTTTCTCATCTCGCTCGACTATATCCCTTTTTATCAAGCAACAATTTTGAATGATTTCTTCCATATTATTAAATAGTTCCTCTTCTCCTTTAATTTTCATTAGTTTATTAAACAATTCTTCATCTCTTATACATCCATATTTTATTACTTCAGCCATCCCGTCATATAAGAATCTTTTATCAAGTGTTTTTAAAACCTCTGGGTCAATAAACACTACCTCAGGATGATAAAAGCTACCAACAAGATTTTTACCTTCTAGTAAATTTACTGCAACTTTACCACCTACGCTACTGTCAATCTGAGCTAGAAGAGAAGTAGGTACTTGTATGAATGGTATTCCTCTAAGTAACGTAGAAGATACAAATCCTGCTAAATCTCCAACAACTCCTCCTCCAAAGGCAATTATCATATCTCCTCTAGATATTTCAAAGTCTAAAAGTTCCTTATATATATTTGTGGCAATATCTAGTGATTTGCTCTTTTCACCAGGCTGAATCACAATGGTTTTAGTTTCAAAATCATGGTTAGTCAAAGAGTTAATCATTTCTTCACCATATAACTTCTCAACATTTGAATCAGTTATAATAGCAATTTTTCTATTGTTGTATATTTTTTTTATTTCATTACCTATATTCTTTAAAATCCCTTTTTCTATAATTATAGAATATTGTTTTTGTGGAAGCTTTACTTCTAAAATAGACATATTAGCTTATTTCCTTTCTTTTTTGACTGCCTTTTGTAAATAGAAAATTTAATTTCTCTTTATCATTACTTATAATAGCCTTTTTAAAATTTGCTATGCTATTTTCAAATATTTCGATTTGCTTAAGTATATTTACACTATTATCCATAATAAGCTCTTGCCAAAGGTCTGAATTTATTATTGCCACTCTTGTAGCACCTTTATAGCTTCCTGAGACAAAACGCTTAGTATCTAGTCCTCTATTAGCGCAGTTGATTAAAGCTGAAGCAATTATATGAGGAAGCTGACTTGTATAAGCAATAATCTCATCATGTCTTTTTGGCTCTAATTTTATAATATTTGTACATCCAATCAACCTTATGATTTTTTCAATCTTTTCAATATTATCTTTCTTGTTTTCATTAATAGGTGTAATTAGATAATTTGCGTTATTAAAAATATTTTTATCAGCATACTCTAATCCCTGGCTTTCTCTCCCTGCCATTGGATGTCCTCCAATAAAATCTAAATCATCTCTGATATCTTTGTATATTTCTTTTATTAGTTTTTCCTTTATACCAGCTGTATCTGTTATAATTGCACCTGACTTAAAACTATCCATATTGTCCTTTACAAATTTAACGGTTAATTCTGGATATATACATGTAATTATTATATCAGATTTTTTTAAAGGAATCTCAGGATTAATATATCCTTTATCTATTATTTTCATTTCCTCAGCAGTTTTTATTACATCTACATCAATATCTATTCCCCAAATATTTTTAGGATTCAGCTCCTTTAGAGCCATTGCAAAAGAACCTCCAATAAGCCCAAGACCTACTATCGTAATATTAAAGTCTAATTTAGACAAGAGCACCACCCCTATATTTCTTTATTTTCTATATTTGCAAGTTTCTTTAATTTGCTTACCAAATCATTAAATCTCTCTGGTGTAATTGATTGCTGACCATCACATCTTGCATTTGCAGGATCATTATGGACTTCAACCATTAATCCATCTGCCCCTACTGCTAAAGCTGCTTTTGCTAACGGCTCTACTAACCACCATAACCCTGCTGCATGACTTGGATCTACTATTACTGGTAAATGGCTATGCTTTTTTATTACTGGTATAGCACTAAGGTCTAATGTATTTCTTGTATATTTTTCAAAGGTTCTTATTCCTCTTTCACAAAGTATAACATGCTCATTTCCCTCTGACATAATATACTCTGCAGCCATTAGTAACTCTTCGATTGTAGCTGACATTCCCCTTTTTAGTAGAATAGGTTTTTTTGTTTTTCCAACTTCTTTTAACAAATCGAAATTTTGCATATTTCTTGCACCAATTTGAATTACATCAACATCTTCAACAAATCTTTCTATTTTATCAGCAGACATAAGCTCTGTGACTATTGGAAGCCCCGTCTTCTCTCTAGCAAGTTTAAGAAGCTCCAATCCTTCCTCACGCATACCTTGAAAACTATAAGGAGATGTTCTTGGCTTAAATGCTCCTCCTCTTAAAAAGCTCGCTCCACTTTCTTTGATCTCTTCAGCAATGCTTATTAGTTGTTGCTTGCTTTCAACAGAGCAAGGCCCTGCTATAATAGAAAACTTACTTCCTCCAATCTGCTTATCTCCTATTTTTACAATTGTATCCTGAGGATGAAATATCCTATTTGCCTTTTTATAAGGTTCCTGAACAAATATTACTTTCTCCACATCTCTATTAGCCTGTATCTGAGATCTATCAATCTTACTTGTATCACCTACTAGTCCAAATACACTATAATTTTCACCTACTATTTCATGTGTTTGGCAACCTAAGCTTTCCATTTTATTTTTAAGTTTATTAATCGTTTCTATCGATGTTTTTGGCTTCATTACAATAATCATTTTTGTCTTCTCCTCTCATAATTAACTTCTTTATCTATCGTTCCCATGGGTTTTATAAACAAATAATATTTTCTGCAGAATATTATCTATAAAAAAAAGAAGACTCGTACTAATGAGTCTTCTTGGTTTACTATATATGTTTAATAAAGGTCTATATTTGATAATTTATACCTTTAAGCCATATGCTAATAAATATTTACTCCTATTCTCATTAGAAAGATTTTTCCATATTTTATTACAAAACAAATAACCAACGCTAAAATAAAAGTAAAAATAATAGCCCCAGTAAAAAGCAAAAAAACTATAATATTGTTTTGCACTCATCTTTCTAATAAGTTTTTCCATTTTTATTTCCTCCAAGTTTTATATGCAAATGCATCTATAAAATCAAATCATTTTTTTTATTTCATAAAATTTATATTGAAATTGATTATATCAGATAAAAAAAAGAAGTCAATAACTTTTTAAAAATTTAAAAACTTTTTTAATTTATAAAATATTTTTAACACGATTAGAAAACAAATAATATTTGCTCTTAGTAAGAGCTATCATCTGCATTACACCTAAGTATAATTATCTGTAATAGCTCTAGTTTTACACTAATTATCCAAAAAACCCAACTGTTTTTCTACAGTTGGGTGAGGTTGATGACAAAGTCATCTAGATAGCAGACTGTAGTAAAGGTTCAATTTCAAGGCGTGTTAAAATTGAGTAGCACAGCTTACTTAGAGGTAAGTGAGCAACGGAAATTTTAATAACAACGCAGAAATTGGGCTTTTGTCTACAGTCTGCCCCAACTGTTTTTCCACAGTTAGGTTTAACGTCACTGAATTATTTTCCTTATTAATTACTAATATTTTAATTTTAAAGAAACTCAACCTCTTCACAATATTGGATCATTTTTCTAATATGGTCTTTATCTAAACGTAACCAGTCAAATCCTAAAGCTTTTAAATGCATATTCGTTTTGTCAGACGTATTTACAAAATTAGTCTTATCATTAATATCAAACAACTCCGAATGTAGCAAGAAATCTTCTATATGTTTTTTTACTTTTGGATTATTATAATTATCATATAAATAATCTAAAAACAATTCTGTTTCCATTTTATTGAGTTTGTAGCTTAGTTCTGCTTGATTTATGAAATCACCAATCTTAGCTATGCTTACTGTATTTGGATTTGACAAGTGATAAATCTCATTTATAGCTCCTTTTCTATTATAAAGTAATACAAATGCTTTGCGGACATTATCTACAAACGAAAAATCATATGAGTTAATATTTAAGGAAGGTACTGCTCCAATCTTCATCAAAGATTTTATCAAAGTATAAAACGCATTATCTTTTATATTTTCTTGGAACTTCCCTGTATCTGAATTAAACATTAGATTACCTATTCTGAATATACTTGTGTTTATTCCTTTATCTCTTGCTTCTATCACTAATTTTTCTGCTAAGAACTTTGTCTTTACATAAAAATTTTCTATCTCTTGACCCATGTCACAATCATACTCAGTAAATAGAACTATTTCTTTATCATTTATTTTTCCTGATGCAACACTCATTGTTGAAATATGTTTTAAATCTTTTATTTTTATATTAAGGGCAAAATCAATTAGTCTCTGAATACCAGCTACATTTATCTCATAAAAATCGCTATAAATTCCATAGTGTTTAACATTTGCTGCTGCGATTATTATACAGTCAATTTTCTTACTTAATTTATAATAAATCTCTTCTGGTATACCAAATCTATCTTTAGTTAAATCTCCATTGATTATAATTATTCTATCCTTGTATATCTCATAAAGATTTTCACCAAAATAAAACTCCATTTTATCTCTTAATCTTTCTATAGCCTTGTCTTGATTTTCCCCTCTCATCAACGCGAAAACTTTACAATTTCTTGATGTTTTAAGAATTTCATAGAGCAAATTTACGCCCAAATAACCAGTAGCTCCTGTTAATAGGATGTTCTTGTATTTAATTTGCTCATGGATATCTTTATAATCAAATTTTCTGTTTATTTCTCTGTATCGATTGTATTCTTCTTTTGTATTCTCTGATAAATCTCTATTGTCACTATCTTTGTATACCTCTTTAATTTTACAAAATTTGTCTTTTAAATTATCTTCTTTCAATGTGAGTCTTTTTTCTAACTCACTAATTGTAGGATACTCAAAAATATCATTTGTATTTATTTCAAAATCAACTGCTAAACTCGAAACTACTCTAATAGCTTTTAATGAGTTCCCTCCAATTTCAAAGAAATTATCATTTATACCTACTTTATCTATACCTAGTTCCTTTTGCCACAAGTTTGCTATTTTATGTTGCATTTCGTTTGTTGGTGGTACATATTTTACTCCAGTATTTAATTTACTGCTTAGCTTGGATAAAGCTTTCCTGTCAATTTTACCAGTCGGCGTCAATGGCATCTTATCAAGCTGTACAAAGTAAGACGGAATCATATAATCAGGTATTTCCTTTAGAAGCTTTTCTCTTAATTTATGTACTGTAAGATTTTCACTTGCTATTACATATCCACATAAATATTTGTTTCCCGATTCATCTTCTTTTGCTAATACTACTGCTTCTCTAATCATCTCTTGTTTTAGAAGAAAACTTTCTACCTCCCCTAACTCTATTCTAAAACCTCTTATCTTGACTTGATAATCTTTTCTTCCTAAAAACTCTATATTACCGTCAGGTAACCATCTTGCTAGGTCTCCTGTTTTGTACATTTTTGTTCCTAGAGCAAATGGATTATCTACAAATTTCTTAGCTGTGAGCTCTTGTCTATTTAAATACCCTCTAGCTAATCCATCTCCGCTAACACACAACTCACCATAACAACCTATTGGTTTGAGCAAACCGTTTTCATATATTATATATGCATATGAGTTAGACACAGGCTTACCAATAGGTATAGAAGTATTGCATTCTCTTTCAAGAGAATATGTTGTTGAAAATGTTCCATTTTCTGTTGGTCCATATGCATTAATTATTTTAAGCTCCTTACAATTTGTCCTTATCATGCTAGCATGCTTTGGAGATAATACATCCCCACCTACTAGTAGATACCTTAAATCTTTAAACAAATCTACATTTTCCTCTGCCATTTGGTTGAGTAACTCTGGAGTGGAAAATATTATTGTAATGTTGTTTTCCACTATATATCTATGTAAAATATTTGTAATAACGACAGTTTCCTTTTTAGCTAGATGTAGCTCTAATCCGTTTAACAATGCTCCCCAAAGTTCAAATATTGAAGCATCAAATACTAAAGACCCCATTTGCAAAATTTTATCATCTTCTCTAAATTGCATATAATTAACACCCTTAACTAATCTGACAGCATTTCTGTGCTTGTTCATTACACCCTTTGGTTTTCCTGTTGTTCCAGATGTATAGATAATATAAGCTAGATTATCTGGATTTATCATGTTTTCTAGGTTAGTAAAATCATCACTATAAAACTTTCCTAGAGATAGCTGGAGTTTCTCCCCTTTATAATCTATATTTTCTAATAATTCTTTTTTGCCTAATAAAATCTTAGGCTTGCTATCTCCTAATATGTATTCTATTCTTTCTTTAGGATAGTTAGGATCTATTGGTAAATACGCTCCCCCTGCTTTTAAAATTCCTAACATACCTATAATCATCTCAATGGATTTATCTACAACTATTCCTACTATCGTATCTGCTTTTACTCCTTTTTTTCTTAGCTTTCTAGCCAAACTATTCGATTTTTGGTTTAGCTCTTTATATGTTATGTTATCTTCCTCAAAGACTACTGCTATTTTGTCTGGCAATTTTTCGACTTGCTCTTCAAATAACATACTGATAGTTTTGTTTCTTGGATATTCTTTTTTTGTACAATTAAACTCACATATTATTTGCTCTTTTTCTTGGCTGGATAACATGTTTATATCTGCTAAACTTATATTGGCATCATAGATTATTGTGTTCAAGATATTAATGTAATGTGATGCAAACCTTCTAATAGTTTCTACAGAAAATAGTTCTTTACAATATTCAAACTCTAGATGTATTTTTTCATTATTTTTAATTATATTTAACCCAATATCATATCTAGACTGTTTCTTATCAGCATAGTAATCATCTAATATGAGATTATCACAATTAGTATATTGCTCGTCTTGGAAAAGAAATATAGTATCAAATAGTCTACTACCGCTAATATTTCCTCTGAGTTTTAAAATGTCTGTTATATCCTCAAGCTGATAGTCTTGATTCTCATAAACATTTGATACATTTTGTTTTATTTCTACTAAGAAATCTATAAATTTTTTATCTTTATTTGGGTTAGTTCTTAAAGCTAGAGTATTATATTTATATACGCTATTTGTCATTTCTAGTTGCCTTAACATTACAGGCAACCCAATTATTATATCATTTTGCTCTGTATATTTATACAACAGAGTAGTATACCCAGCTAATAAAACATCATATAAGCTACTCTTTGTCTTTTTAACTATTTCTTCTAACCTTTTTATAAGATTTTTATTTAATTCAAGCTCTATTTTTCCTATATTGAA
This sequence comes from Clostridiaceae bacterium M8S5, assembly GCA_029227815.1. Lineage (GTDB taxonomy): Bacteria > Bacillota > Clostridia > Tissierellales > MCWD3 > Abyssisolibacter. The sequence continues at coordinate 2,646,799 of CP118523.1, forward strand.
ATTTTGAATCATGGACCTGTGATTATCTAAAGGCATATTTAGAGCCGGTGGTTGCACACTGAAAATTTTAAGCCAATACTCCTCTTGTTTTTTTATGCTAATGTCATTTTTTGATTCTGCAGTTACATATGAGTTCCTAAAAATATTTGCTAATCCTTTGCTAGAAAACTTACTTTTTTTTAAATGTTTATTTCTCATTGTCTAATCCTCCATTTTAATGTGTATTTGAGTTTATTGTTTGACAGTTAATTTAACTGAAATATAGAACACACCTCCTGTTAATTATTCCAATATAGATTATTCTAATAGTGAGTTTGTTCCATTAATAATTTGATTATTGGTATTAAAATAGAGGGCTGTTAATTAATCAGCCCTCTTACTTGTGCTTGTATATATCTTCTTTTACATTTTCAATATACCTAGTCTATTATAACTATCCCATCTATAATCAAATTAAAACATTTTACTATTTCAACTAAATTATCTATTACCAAATCTAAATTAATTCCTTTTCTGTCCATAACCGTTTTAACGGTACCTTATATCTTTTATGAATTTTTCATCAATTCATATTCCTCTCTAGTAAGAAAATCTCTTGATTTCAAATATTCTGGGATGATTTGCTCTTTATCATCTATAATAATCTGAGCAAAATTCTTTCTTATTATCAGCTCATAAATACTTTTATTATGATTAAGTTCTCCTATAAAACGGAAGTGTATGTTCATACTTTTATCTAGATTAGATATATCTAAAAGGGAGAGCATACGACAACATTTACCTTTAAATGCCCTCTCTGGATCAATCCCTATAATATCATCATTATTAAATATAAAATCTATATGAAATACATCTCCTTTCATATACAAATCTGACTGGCAAAATTCATTGATATATTGTCTATATTGATTACCTCTTGAAATACGTGAAAATTCCTCTAATTCATCTACAAATGTTAAGAATTCTGATACCCCAAACAAATCTTTCATAGTAAATCCATCACAGGTATGGTCACTTATAGCTTTTAGTATATCTTGTTTAGCACCTAAACTCGCCATACTCTCTAAATCAACTACTAATTCATCACCTTTATAATGATAATTCATTGTTTTAAACGCCCTTAGAGTATTCATAAGAAGATACGCACTCATTATTCCATGCTGATACGTCTCAAAATCATTTGCATATCTAAGACGTTGAGCTGGCATATGCTTTAATACAGTATTAACTTTAACTTCATTAGCATCACTATCTTTTATGGACTCCTTAATAGAGTTTATTAAGGCATCCATATCATCTTCTTGTACAAATTTTTCTCGTTCTTGTTTAATTTTATCCTTATCTTCATCTTTTTTGGTTATCGTAATATCGCAACTTATATCATCCCCAATAAAATCAATAAAACTCTTAATAAACTGTACTTGCTCATTGTTATAGCTAAAATCAAATTCATCAAATGTTTTAATGGAAAAATTTGGCAATATCTTGCCTATTGAAGCATTTATACGGTTAATTTTTTTTATTGGATACCCTAAATCATGAGTAAGTGCGGAAATACAACGAACTGATTGACTCATCTTAACCATTTTTTCAGTTGCTCTTATTGAATCGATAGCTTTCGGTCCTAATATATCTACAATCTCTTCATCCTGAGATAGTTCACTTATCATTTTAACAAGCCTCATAGCTTTATCTATACCTTCTTTAACAACAGGATAAAATTCGTCTTTATAATAAATATATTCTCCAAGGAAATAAACCCATAAGCAATGAAGTGTGTGGTCTCTGTAAAAAGAATCAGTTGCGAATATGAGTTCTTCAAACTCCACATATTTATCAAAATAGCTAAAAAGATTTTCATATCCTACCTTGTCCACATGAATAAAACTCATTGCTGCTTCAAATAAAATCTTCCATAAATCTTTTGCTACGCCGATACGATTATGTATTTGCTCTTCTTTCTTTAATCTCTGAATATAAACTTTGATTTTATTCTTTATTTGTGTCTTTCCTTTTAGAAACTCCACACCATCCTTTTCTATCATCTCCAAATAAAAATTTAACACTGTTTCCTCATTTACTCTAGCCACTGTAACACCCTTCCTATGATATGATAAAATATTGACTTTTGATATAATGCTCTCCTTTTAATCTATTATAGTATAATCAAAGTTAAAATAATAGAGTTATAACACAAATAGAGTGTTAAGAACACCCCATTACACGCTGTCTTATGTTTACAGAACATCAACATCTACTTGAGAATTAGTGTATTGTTTAGGATATCATTTCATTAGATACTTGAAATATATTTATAGCAATACTATATAATTCATAAATTATTAACCTTAATCAATTTGTTAGATATCTTATAGCCTCTTAATTAAATTCATTAATCAAAATAGCACAAAATATCACTCTTTATTTAATATAAACTGATATACTTGTAATAATCTTAACTAAACTGATTAATAATATGGAGGAATAAAAATGGAAAAATTACTTAAATATTATACTGACCATGGAATAATGACAGAAGTGAAGAATATGAAACATATGGTTAATGGATTACCTAGAGATATTGAATGCATTGTATCTACTATACAAAATATTTTTTTGCATCAATTTTGGGCTGAAAGATATGGCATAAAACTGACAAAAGAACAAAAAAATGAACCTTTGCTTAGAAGTGTTGAAGAAAAACTTATTCATTTGCAAAGTATAGGATACAGTCACATCACACAAGAAAAAGAGTTAAAAGATAAAATGATATCAATATGTAGAGATTTTTCAGTTATGGGTGTCGCTCTTTGTAGAGAGGTAGGCATACCTGCAAGAGCTAGGTGTGGCTTTGCAACATATTTTGAAAAAGGCAAATATATTGACCATTGGGTTATTGAATATTGGAATGAACAAGAAAACAGATGGGTGATTGTTGATGCTCAACTAGATGATCTTCAAAAAAAATCACTTGACATAAAATTCAATTCACTAGATATAAGTGAAGATTACTTCATTACTGGATCAAAAGCATGGGAAATGTGTCGTCAAGGTAAAGCTAATCCAGAATTATTCGGTATTTTTACGTGGTGGGGATATGATTATTTGATATGCAATCTACTACTCGATGCTAATTCACTATTAAAGATACCTATGCAACCTTGGGATAAATGGCAAGGTTATAAAAATACTCCTATTTCAGAATGGACTGAAAAAGATTATTTAGCTATGGACCAATTAGCAAAATACGTATCGCATGTAAATAATAATTTTGATGATTTATACACTTATATCCAAAAAAATGATAAGATAAAAGTTCCAGAGGATTTAAACAAAGTTACTATATTTTAGTTAGGATGGTATTAAAATGTCGTATATGAGAGCACTAGCAAGAGCACTTCGTTATATAGAAGATCATTTGAATGATTGTATTGATTTGTCTATTGTTGCTAAAGAAGCGGGATATTCTACCTATCACTTTCATCGTATATTTAAAGGGATAGTAGGAGATCCAATCAAGGAATATATTAGAAAAAGGAGAATAACTGAAGCTGCTAAAGAATTAGCCTATACAAATAAATCAATTATCGATATAGGAATAAAATATGGTTATCAATCGAGGGAATCATTTAGTAGAGCCTTTGAAAAAGTATACGGAAGAACACCTTTTCAAGTAAAAAAGGAAGGACTACTTTACTCTATTCGAGAACCTATGACTTATGATTATATGTTATTTGAGTTTAATCGCAAAACAAGAGGTATGAAACCAGTATTTGAGCAAATACCAGAGCGTCTTGTAGTAGGAAAAAAATATATAGTAAAAAGCGACGGAAGTAACTATCAAGATATACCTTTGCTGTGGAATAAATGGTTAAAGGAAAAATCTTGGCAGCAAATTCAAGAAAAAAAATATGATAGTCAATCCCTTGGTATATGTATATTCTCTGAAGAAATAACATTTGAATATATGATTGCTTATGAAGTTGAGTCTATAAAGCATATACCAAAAAATATGTTTATGCACAAACTCCCTAAATCTCAATATGCGGTGTTTAGAACAATAGGCCCTCTAACAGAAAGTGTTCAAAAAACATGGGACTATATTTACACAGTTTGGCTAAACGAATCTCAGTACAAACATGCTGGATCCCATGACATTGAAAGATACTTCTGGTCTGAAGGAGAAATAGTTGCAGATATATGCATTCCAATCATAAAAAAATAAATTTATTATATCTTTTATTTACAAATATTGATTTATTAATTTTCCGCTTCCTTCAACTAAAAAATGCTCCATACACATGTAATGATTTTGCTATTTCTAGTCAATTATCAAATATTATTTAACAGTGTTTTATATTCTAACTACCGTGGAATCCATCCTGTAAATATAATATATATGATATTATACTTGCAATTAAATAATAGAGTAATAGCACATAATTGGCTTCTATTACATAACCATTATGTGCTATAATATTTATTTTTCATCAATTAAACCCAATAGCCTATATTAAGCTTAAGATTTGTTGAAAACCGACTTATTATGTTTAATCTTGATTTATAAATTAATTCTCATATACTCCCTATTGATTTAATGCTACTATTGATTTTAAATGCATAGGGAGAAAATCCATCATTATGGATTGAGTTACCATTTCACTTGAAATCATATTATCACGTATATCAAGATTATTACCACTTATTATCATTATCCCTTCGCCTTGCTGGCTACTGATTGTATTTCCTACTATTTGTGTGAAATCTGATGCACTATTTATTATACCATTGTCTATTACATTTATTGTATTATAATTAATCACATTTCTATTTGATGCTTCAAAAACATTAACACCTACTTGAGAATTGGTGAATGTGTTGTTTAGAACATCATTATCATTGGATATTTGGAATAGATTTATTGCAAGAGTAGTATCATTCATAAAATTATTCTCTTTAATCAAATTGTTAGAAGGCCCTGAAAATAATACAATAGAAAATTGGTTAGTATCAAATACATTATCTACAATTCCATTGAATGTAGATGTAAATAACAATTCCAAGCCCTCGCTATTATTAGACATCTGATTTTGAACTACACTATTATTATTACAAGAATCCATTGAAATAGCTGCAAATCCACTTCTTTTAATTGTACAATTTGTAACTCTATTGTTGTTTGAAGAAATAAACCTAATACCATATTCAGACGACGATGATATATTACACTTGTATATTGAACTACGTTGTGTTGATCTTATTTGAACACCACTTATACAATTATTTATATTAAGATTCATCAGATTGACATTGCTAGTAGCTGATAAATCTACTCCATTAGCAAACCCATAAATAGTATAATCTAATATCTGAATATTACTTTGATTTGCAATTTTTATTCCTGAACCCGTTGAGCCTGTTAGAGTAAAATCCATACCCAAAAGTAACACATCACTTATTAATATCTCTATATTATTTGTTATATCTTCATTGATTACCGCTATCCTACCTTCTGGATACCAAGAAGCAACGTTAGTTGGTTGTCCATCAAGTAACCATCCGTTGTTATTTAATGTTAACAATAAAATCACTCCATATCAATATTTTGTCTTTCGTTACATATTATTCATTATAATAGTGAATTGGGATAGTATCTTTAGAGAAAATTTGACTACAGTTTATTAATTTGAATCAAGTATTGTGTAGTGTATATCATGTTTTGTCCATTTTTATGTAACAATTTTGTTACTTTGTCCATATTTTGTACTGAACCCACTTGCTCTAAATAATTCTAAATAAGGAGTTGTAAAAATGAAACGTATAAAATATGATTGTAAATGTATAAATTCAGAGTATACTCCATCTATAAAAAACAAAACTCGTGTTTTTCTTCCGGTGCCTCTAAATATTATCGAACCAGTTTTTGCTCTAATTAATGACGGCAATTTAATCTGTCAATTAACCAAACCAGGACCAATACAGCTTCAAAGTGACTCCAATATTATTGAGCAGGGTGGCTTTACACTGTCTAGCACACAAATAACTAATGATACACTTAATTTCCCTAATATAGGTGTTTATAAAATGGATATAAATCTAAAGTATAGTTTTTTTCCGCCTAAGGAATTTGGTGGTCTAGGTACGTTCTATCAAGTAGTTATTGGAATAGTAGGAGTTAACATTGGTCAGTTTATACCAGAATTAGTAATCAATACAGGGATGCCGACTTTCGATAATACTATTGGTCAAACATTATCAACCACTATTATTTTAAATATTACGGAAACAAATGCAGCTATTTGGTTAAATTTAAAAAGTTTTGACTTCAAGCTTTCATATAATAAAAAACTTGATATATACAGTACTACTATAAATGTAGTTAAATTATTTGATACACCACTACCCTGGTAAAGTTTTTCTTAGATTATCCTTTGTTTTTGCATGTGCTGAGAAGTTATGTTATGGAAAAGCAAATAAGTCCATTTCGTTAAATCATATATGAATATTTATTTTGCTCTTTTACCTTTTATAGTATATTTACCTAGCTTAATATCCCTATTTTTATCAACGACAAATCCCTTTCTACATAATACTATCTTCTGATTCTTTAACTCCACTTTATCATCTTACACTCTTGCTAGTTCTTGTGCTGAATGTAGCAGGTTTTGTTCATTTTCATGTAACAATTTTGTTACTTTGTCCATATTTTATACTGAACCCACTTGCTCTAATAATTCTAATAAGGAGCTGTGAAAAATGAAACGTGTAAAATATGATTGTAAATGTGTGGATTCAGATTATACTCCATTTATAAAAAATAAAGCTCGTGTTTTTCTTCCAGTGCCTCTAAATTCAATAGAACCAGTTTTTGCCCAAATTGATGACGGTAATCTATCTTTTGAATTAACTAAACCAGGACCAATACAGCTTCAAAGTGATTCTGATATTTTTGAACATGGTGGCTTCACACTAACTAGCACTCAAATAACTAATGATACTCTTAACTTTCCTGATGTAGGTGTTTATAAAATGGATATAAATCTTAAGTATTATTTTATACCACATAAAGAATTTGGCACTCTAGGTAATTTCTATCAAGTAGTTATTGGAATAGTAGGGGTTAATATTGGTCAGTTTATACCTGAATTGGTAATCAATACAGGAATACCAACCATAGCTTCCGATGTTGTTGGGCAAACATTATCAAACACTATTATTTTGAATATTACAGAAACAAATGCAGCTATTTGGTTGAATTTAAAAAGTTTTAACTTTAAATTATCGTTTAAAAACAAAATTAATATATATAGCACTACTATAAATGTTGTTAAGTTATTAGATAGACCACTAACATGGTAAAGTTTGTCTTAGATTATCCCTTGTTTCGTAGTTACGTGACAAGTAAACAAATCAATTTCGAAATCATATATGAATATACACTTTTGAATATTAAAAAGGAGCTGTTGCACTACTTATGCACAGCCCCTTTTAGATTATTTTATTTTATGTGTAGCTAATTTGAGTAGCTGGAAATAGTGTTGTTCCCCATACAGCTATTTTCATATTATTAGTTAATGGCATGTTCTTTTCATCAACTATGACTCTTATTGGATCCCAGATCAATCCAGTATACTCAAAAGCGTAAGCTCTTATATTTTTTGCATTTGCTGGTAAATCTATTGTTTCTACAAAATGAGCTGTTCTATCAGCACCGCTTCCTCTCCACTCTTTTGGAGTTAGCACTTCTTTTCCTTGTGCATCATAAGATACTTCATCCCATTTTACATAAAATCTTGCAACATATCCTCCGTTATGATCTATTGTTAATTTTCCTCTGCTATATTCAGTAGAAGTTGTTTCTACATAATCTGTAGAGTTATGAACTGCTGCTAATGAATTGTCTTTGAGGAAAGAGCTTGTGTAAGAAATAGGATATCCAGGATTTTTAAGACTAAAAGTCGCATTATCCTTAATTATATTTCTTACTTCATTAAAGTCAGTAGTTATAAGTTTATTGTGTTCTTGAGCATCTCCACCTAAAACAACTACAGAGAATGAGCTGTTTTCAGCTATATTTTCAAATTCTGTATTTCCTTTTATAGATTGTCCTTTTAATAAAGCTTTAAACGTAGCTTCTACTTTATTGCTTGAAGAACTTGTTTTTAGAACAACATATACAGTTCTACCATACGCAACATTTGATACCATAACTGGTGGTGAATTATCACTTACTCCTTTACCTTGAAGCTCTTTAAATGTAACATCAGAACCAAATAAATCTGAAGGATTATTAGGTAACTGAGCACTTACTGTATAGAATATTTGCTTATATGAAGCAACCATACATTTTTCTTCACCCTTCATAATAGCCCCAAAATCAATACCTAGCTTTTTGTCTACTAAATCAATATCAACATTCAACCCCATTTTAAGTTGATTTTTACTATGAACCATAGTTTCAGTATATTGAGTTCTTGCTGGCAAAGTGTGAGTCTCAGAATTTTTTGCAGCCCATCTGTCTATTAGTTTTTGTATTGCTCCATTAACTGTACCATATGATGGATTTTCGACTAATATTGTGCTGTTGTTTTCTAATCCTGGTAAGTCAATACTAATATTAATAGGCTTTCTTTCAGCCATTAACGCTGTTGGTCTATTCTTAGCAAATTCTCCATCAGCTAATAACAATGCTCCTGGATACGTACGATCCATTATCGAGTCTACTACCGAGATATCTACAGGATTGCCTCCTAAAGATCTCTTAGTGTGCTCTAAAACTATAAACTTACCATTCTCACTATAACCTTCCTTTGGCACAACACTTTCAATAACATCTCCTTGGTTTGCCAAAATTTCATACTTATTGTAATCAAGGTTAGCAATTCCTTTGTCAACACTATTCTGTGTTGCTGTTGCAGTTGCTACTGGCTGAGCGACTGCTAATGCAGGTTGTGCTCCAACACAAATTGACAGCACCGTACCCATAACAATTTTTTTTACTTTTGATGACTTCATCTTTAACATAATAACCCTCCTCTACTTATAAATTTTTATTTTAATAAAAAGGACTTCTTGTTGCTTATATAGATTCTACATCCTTTGAAGATTAATACCTTAATAATTGTCTCAATGAGTTTTATCTAAAATTTTAAACAAGTTTAACACTATGAGCAGGGAATAAAGTAGTTCCCCATACGGCTACTTGTATGTTATTTGTTAAAGGAAGATTTTTCTCATCTAATATTACTCTCCATGGTTCCCATAAAACAAATGTAGCCTCATGCGCATAAATGTTAATATTTTTTGCATTTGCTGGCAAATCAATAACCGTTGTGTAATGTGCAGTTCTAACGTAAGCATTGCCATCCCAGTTTTTATGTGTTAATTTTTCATTACCTTTATCATCGTAGCTTACCTCATCCCATGATACAAAAAATCTAGCTACATAACCCCCACTATGATCAATAGAAATTTTTCCTCTGCTATATTGCGTTGAAGTTGTTTCTACATAATCTGTAGAGTTATGAACTGCTGCTAATGAATTGTCTTTGAGGAAAGAGCTTGTGTAAGAAATAGGATATCCAGGATTTTTAAGACTAAAAGCCGCATTATCCTTAATTATATTTCTTACTTCATTAAAGTCAGTAGTTATAAGTTTGTTGTGTTCTTGGGCATCTCCACCTAAAACAACTACAGAGAATGAGCTGTTTTCAGCTATATTTTCAAATTCTGTATTTCCTTTTATAGATTGTCCTTTTAATAAAGCTTTAAAAGTAGCTTCTACTTTATTGCTTGAAGAACTTGTTTTTAGAACAACATATACAGTTCTACCATACGCAACATTTGATACCATAACTGGTGGTGAATTATCACTTACTCCTTTACCTTGAAGCTCTTTAAATGTAACATCAGAACCAAATAAATCTGAAGGATTATTAGGTAACTGAGCACTTACTGTATAGAATATTTGCTTATATGAAGCAACCATACATTTTTCTTCACCCTTCATAATAGCCCCAAAATCAATACCTAGCTTTTTGTCTACTAAATCAATATCAACATTCAATCCCATTTTAAGTTGATTTTTACTATGAACCATAGTTTCAGTATATTGAGTTCTTGCTGGCAAAGTGTGAGTCTCAGAATTTTTTGCAGCCCATCTGTCTATTAGTTTTTGTATTGCTCCATTAACTGTACCATATGATGGATTTTCAACTAAAATTGTGTTATCATCTTCTAGTCCTGGTAAGTCAATACTAATATTAATTGGCTTTCTTTCAGCCATTAACGCTGTTGGTCTATTCTTGACAAATTCTCCATCAGCTAATAATAATGCTCCTGGATACGTACGATCCATTATTGAATCTACTACTGAGATATCCACAGGATCGCCCCCTAAAGACTTCTTAGTATGCTCTAAAACTATAAACTTACCATTCTCACTAAGACCTTCCTTTGGTACGACATTTTCAATAACATCTCCTTGGTTTGCTAGAACTTCATACTTGTTGTAATCAAGATTAGCAATACCTTTGTCAACACTATTCTGTGTTTCTGTTGCAGTTACCACTGGCTCAGCGACTGCTAAAGCAGGTTGTGCTCCAACACAAATTGACAGCACCATACCCATAACAATTTTTTTTACTTTTGATGACTTCATCTTTAACATAATAACCCTCCTTATTTGGAAAATTTTTGCCGTAATAAAACGACCTCTTGTTTGCTCAACTCGAAACTGTACTCTGTCAATGTGCTAAAGGTTTAATATGCAAAAGCATAAAAGTATCAGACAATATACAGGAAGCAATTTTTATGATATAAATATACATTATTTAAGTTCTTAAATCAATATACTAGGCGCATATATGTTATAATAAGGATTAAAAAGGTAGTTACTAAAAATATATATTTTTCATACCTAAAATTGACAACAAAAGCATTGAAGCTAGTATTGAAGCATACTGAGGGGAGAAACATATGAGAATATTAGTTGGACAACCAATACATGAAGTGGGTATTTTACAGCTGAGAAATGAAGTTTTAGATAATAATACACAATTGATTTTATATCCAGAAGGATATTTGGAAAATGAAAAAGAACTAGAAGAAGCATGTAAGTTAGCTAAAGAACGCATGATTACAATAATATCATCATATCGTAAAGACAATAAAGACAGAGCAGTAATAATAAACAATAACGGTGAAAAAATTTTAGAAAGAGATAAGACACCAAAAGAAGATGAGGCTATATTGATACCACCATTGGTTATTGATAGTAATGGATTAAAGATAGGCTATATATTGTGCATGGAAATACTAAAAGGCGAACGAGATTTGGCTAATATAACAGATAAAATAGACCTAATCTTTCACCCAATAGGGGTAGGAATGTTTAGTGATGCTCAATACGAATTGTGGATTAATCTAGCTAAAAAAATAGCTAAAAGATATAGTACGATGGTAATAGGAACAAGTCATGCAGATGGTTCTTATAGAAACTGTGGAGTATCTATTCCAATTTCTTATTGCATAGACGAAAATGGAGAATGTATATATATCTCTAAATCAGATACTAGGTCTTGGGTATTTGATTATGCCATAAAAAAAATAGAGATACTCAACAAACGAATCTAGACTTCTAAAAACTCTCTTAGGAGAGTTTTATTATCTGTAAAATTTTACAACGTAAATATTAAAGTGTAATAATATATAATATTGCAACACTGTAATTGAATTTGTGATTTTTGCAATGATTTGTATAATATAGAAATCCTATTTAACGTCATATGATTAAAATACAATTCCCAAATGTGTTAACATACATAGCATAAAACAAACATGGACATATATAAGAATTAACCAGTTACTTTTGATAAATTGACTATATCTTCTAGTTCTTGTAGCTTTGATATTTGATAAGTTGGTTTTGTGCTAAAAGTATTTTTTATCCTACTAGGATTATACCAACAAGTATCAATACTAAAGTTAGCTCCACCTTTTATATCTGACTGTATTCTATCACCGACCATTAGAATTTTGCTTTTATCTGTGTAATCGATATTTTTTAGTGCTATATTAAATATTTCGGTATCTGGTTTAGTAACGCCAACCTCTTCTGATATAACTATTTTTTCAAAATATTTAGCAATTTCAGATTGCCTAATTCTTTTATTTTGTACGCATTTAAGTCCATTGGTGATTATTATCATTTTACAGTTATCATTTAGAATATTTAAGGTCTCTTTTGCCCCTTTTATTAAATATGAACCGTTTGCCAAATGTTTCAAGTATGACTTCGCAAATTTTTCAGCATCATTATCAATGTTTAATGCACGTAAATATCTATTAAATCTCTCTATTTTTAGCTCTTCTTGTGTTATTAGCCCTTTTTCTAGTTCTTCCCAAATATTTTTATTTATTTCTTTATATATATTTAGATGATAATCTTCATTATAATTTATACCAAATTCTATCATTGTTTTCTCTAAAGCATATTTTTCAGTTTTCTTAAAATCAAACAATGTTTCATCAGCATCAAATAATATTACTTCATATTTCATATAATACTCCTTGTCTATTTTGTCTTTCTGTTTTATATTATATAATATCTAGATTGTTTTTCAACCAAAATCTGTTTCTTACTTATATATGCTTAAATCTTCTTATATTTATATTTGTCAATATGTATTTCTTAGTTTTTGGTTAATATGTTATACTATGTATCACTGAAATATTCATATCTCTAATACACTTATATTTAAATATCTTTACTTACGTAAAAAAACAACTAAATAGATTTTAGCTGTTTTTAATACACTAAACTAAATTATTTAGTTGCAATATCTATATCCATATCTCCTAAATCTGTTGAAATAGTAGTGCTTCTTACCGATCTAAATCCGTTGTCTATCATAGACTCAGCTATTTTACCTCTTGGAAAGTTCAAAGAACATGAACTCTTTAAATTTGCAGTAAGCATTTGTATTATTGGCTCTTTAGGATATGTACCTTCATTATATATTCCATCGCCAAAATATATAAAAGTTCCTCCATCATTAAGAGAATCATAAACTTTTTTCACAATGCCATCGAGCTTTTGCTGATAAAAATTAAATGTGAGACTAGCCCAAACTAAATCATAATTATTACCTATATCGTCTACTAGATAGTCCCCACCTATTACCTGTATTCTATCACTTAAATTATTTGTTTCTACATATTCTTTTGCCACTTTGGCAACAGCTCTTTGATCCACTATCACCGCCCTAAGATTAGGATGATTTTTTACCAAATTAATCGAAACCATTCCTGCTCCTGCTCCTAAATCCAACATTCTATTGATATTATTATATTCAGGTAATTTTGATATAATTGATTGTGCAACCCTAGCTACTCCTAATCTTTGATAAACAGCGCCTATCCTAGTTTGTCTCTCCCATATTTCATCAGAACTAATATTCATAACTTTTGATGGCCCATTATTTATTAAATCTCTAAGATTATCTAAAGACATATCTGACCATATTCTATTAGCCAGAAAAAACTCTCCAAGATAATCCTCATGATTACTTATGAACATTTCATTAAATAATTCAGTATTACTATATAATCCTTTGTCTTTACTTAAAAAATTCATTGAGCACAACGCATCCAAAAATATAGATGTATTTATTTCATGTAAATTATGTAATTTAGCTATCTCTATTGATGTTTTAGGATTTTTTAAATCATCGAATAATTTCATTTCGATAGCCAATATAAACAGCTTCTCTTTAATGGGACTATAAGCAATATCCCATAACTCTTTTAATTCCTTATTCATATACATCCCCTCCACCAAATATTTTCTTTCAAAACTATACTAACATTTTTTGATAATGATTGTCAATATCATTAAATTGATAACGCAAAACAAGCTTATCTTACTTTTATATTGTATTCATTATAGTTATTACACAACTTATAATTAGATAAACATTTCTTATATAGTTCATGCACATAAAGCTAGATATGCTATTTATCATATAAGTTGTACTCATTTCCTCAAAATATAATATCGTTATGATTAAATATAAGTAAAATGCCAAATGGGATATCTAATAAGATATCCCATTTGAAATAACTCTAATTTTATTAATCAATCCCTATCATTTTAATAAGATACAAAGCATTTCTAGTAGTCGAAATACCCGACTTTAGTTTATAGTCAAAATATATTTTATTATCTTTATAATACTCCTCAAAATGATAGTTTCTAATTGTTTTATTACTTTCTTTCTCAAGTACTTCTAATTCTAAATCATGAGTCGATACTAACCCTATTGCTTTATTGCTCATCAACTTCTTTATCAAAATTTTTGCACCTTCGTGTCTATCATAAGAATTCGTTCCTTTAAATACTTCATCTAATAAAAAGAATATTTTCTTTTGTTCAGAAGCATCTACAATTTTTTTAATTCTAAGAAGTTCAGCATAGAAGGAAGATATATTTTTTTCAAGATCATCTTTTACTCTCATGCAAGTGCATATACTAAATATGCTACAAGAAAAGTCTTTTGCACATACAGGCGCACCAGCATAAGCTAGTACTAGATTAATTCCTGCTGTTCTTAAATATGTACTCTTACCTGACATATTTGAACCTGTTATCAATAATACCTTAGTTTTATCATCTATTTCCAAATCATTACATACACGATTACCAGTAAGTAGAGGATGTCCAATATCGCGTGCTTTCATATAGTATGGTTTATCTATTATATTTGGGAATACCCAATCAGGGTTATTATATCTTAAATCAGCTAAACTTGATAATGCTTCAAATTCTCCTATAGTTTCCATCCACGTCTTTGTCAATACACCTGATTTCTTCTTCCATCTTTCTAAAGCAATCATACATTGATAATCCCATAAAGCAATAATGTTAATTACTATAAAATAAAAATTACTCCTGTTAGATATACTATCAGTTATCTTTTCTAATTTCTTAATTTGTTGATATGCGGTATGTTTATCATCATTTATGAGTTTATCTTTTAGCTCTTTAAGATATTCCGATTTAAAATGCTTTCTCTCTATATGATAGAGCATTTTACTGTATAATTTTAAACTATCTTTATGTTTATAAACTAAATTTAAAATTTTCGATCTTTCTTTATTTTTAAACTTTAGTATAAGCAGTTGTATAATTAATGCTATAACAGGAATTTGGTATGGTATTATCCTAAACAAACAGAGTAAAATACATCCTATACTGATTACCGGTAGTAGTCTAGCTCCAATTATTAGCCAAGGCTTTGTATATATTTCATTATTAGTTTCAGCAAATTTATACAATTCCTCATTATTTTTGGATTCGTCAAATGTTATCAAACCCTCCACCATAAACCTTTGACGCCACCATAGTTTAACCCCTAGTTCATTAGTAGCTTCCTGTCTTTTATTAATTAGCTCTTTGTTACTATATGGCTGTGAAAGATATTTTGTCAGCGTTCGTCTTCCCATGTATGTTGTGGTAGTATTAATATATTGAAATAAAGATCCTTGTCCAAAGATATCAAGGTCACTTGTAAAACTGTGCCTATCATCTTGGAACTCTAAACCAGTATCTTTAAATTTGTTCCACTTTCCCGTTAAACGTTTGAGTGCATCTGAGTTAATTTTATACAGTGCATTGGAATACTTATTTTTACGTTTTACTTTATTATGTTTTACAACCAAAATTGTAAATAATGCTATATACGCAGGTGATACATAATAAATCAAAGAGTATCTTTTTGTTACATATAGAATGACTATATTTACTATTAGTGTTAATACAGTGACCAATCTTATATTACTAAGTTTATTAATTGTTTTTCTTTGTTTATTCATCAAATTAAAATAAAAGTTTTTTCTTTTCTCATATGTATCCAATGGTTTTTTCATTTTATATCCTCCGTTTAACATAACTGTGTTTTTTTCTAATTTCTATTATATACATTATAACATCATAATCTTATAGTTTTGTTTTAATTATACATTTTTTTGATTATTTTTGGAAGTCTATTTACTTATATTAAAAAATCAACTAAAACATTTCGTTCTAGTTGATTTCCTAATTGTTTGTTATTTATACAAACCTACGTTGGGGTACAAATCTAATCGATTTTATTTTTATCTCCAGTTATTACTATCTGTCCCATGGCATTATAAATATGTTGCCAATGCCACTAGCATATCCATCTCCATTAAGATTTAAATCATCCCATGGATTCTCTGTACTAATATGATTTCCAATACCACTTGCATTTCCGTTACCAGTTATATTGATATCGCCTGTTGCATTGCTATCATCATTACCTATTGTATTGTTACTCCCACTTGCATTTCCATTACCACTTATATTGATATCGCCAACTCTTTTATTGTTTCCAATTATATTTCCATATCCTTTACCGTTTCCCTTACCATCACCTATTATATTGTTATTGCCATCTATTTTATTACCTTTACCTTCACCTATTATATTACCTTCACCATTTACTATATTGCCTCTACCATTTTCATTGCCATTACCTATTATATTTCCATTGCCATTTGCATTTCCATTACCAGATATGTCATAGTCACCTGGTTTATTATTGTTTCCAATTATATTTCCATTTCCAATTCCATTTCCAGTACTGTATTTATCAAGCAACTGCTTCCAGTTAGACCAACCATAATTATATCCACTGTTATCAACAGTTTTATTATCTCCATTAATATTAATTCCACCTGTATTTACATTTCTTCCATTGGAGTACCATCCTCCTGTGTTAACGTAATTACCATTTCCTGAAACGTTGTTTCCTCCAGTATTTATGTCAATCGCGTATGCATAGGGTACACTCAGCGCTCCAACTAAAGCTACAGACATTACTCCTGCTATTATTTTGTTTTTAATCTTCATTTCATATCTCTCCTTTTCACTTTACTTGTTAATTCTTGTTTCACTAATAGAATGCGTATATCATTATGATTTTCTGTCACCTTTTTAAAAATTATAATTTAAAGTATATCTTTCAATTATAACAATAAAAATCAACTAATGTATTTCTACTCTAGTTGATTTTCTTGATGATATTGTTTTGTAGAACTGCAATATTACGTTTTAACCTTTCAAATAACTTACTTTAAATATTCTATTTTAGCAATATCTATCTCAGTACTACCACTTTTTCTTCTAACAAGGCCTATTCCTTTTGCATGATAATCTACGTATATAATATCAACAAATTCAAACTGTATCTCTATGGTATTTGTAATTTATACATTTGTTTTGGTTATTGTACCTTTATATTATTAATATTCCAAGTGATTTTATTTACTAATTTGATAATATCAAATAATCACAAGATATTTTGTCATTTTTTGTCGTTATTTACATATTCCTAAAGTGTACGTTATCAATAAAATAGTTAATTTTAACGATTTATTTACTTTTTTCTTATAAACTAGTGATATGAAATTTTTACCTTTTGACATTTATATTTAGTGTTGTATAATTTATTGGTAACTGTAATTAACATCATAAAAGGAGGCATTTATTATGAAAAATATTAAAAGACATATTGTAGCATTTTCAATTTTAATCATGCTATTTACCCAAACGGTTTTTGCAGATTCATTGCTCCCAACTGGTGGTAGTGAGTGGGATTATAACCCAAGTATTTGGAATAATAAAGCTGGCTTTAATAATTGTTATCAATATGCCGTATTAAAATCATGTTGTAGGGAAGAATTCTATCCACTTCAACCAGGTGATATATCTGGAGACCCTTTAACAATTCTTAGTAAAAGTGCAATTATAATTGCTGTTAAAAAAGATCTAGAAGGTGATATTTATGAAACAACTAAGTATGCAATACCTACTAATGGTTATAGAAAAGTTGCCCTTGTAATCGCTCCTGACAGAGATTATCACTGGTATGAGCAAAACTCAGATGGATATTGGTCTCACAAACCTGGAATTGCTGAGGTAACTAATTTAGATGATTCCGGAAATGTTATATCTGATCCAGAAACTTGTGATAGAGGCGATTATACTATTTTTGCTGGATGGTTTATGGTTAGATAATATTAGTGTACACGAAATATCTTTTAGAGAAGATGATAATCTAGATATCCTACTACAATTACCTTCTCTTTATAGGAGATATTCATATAAAACAAATAAAATCAACTAAAACATTTATGTTCTAGTTGATTTTTATTTAGACCAGTTAATCCTTCTCGACGCTTTTATGTAATAAGCTATTGTTATAACTTGCTATTAAATATGTTACATTATTATACGTTTTAATGCTATCAATAATAATGGTGTGTACATACTCCCTAACAGTAATCGTTGCCATAATCCACTAAAACCTATTATAGAGTTTTGGAATGCTTCTTTTTCAGAGATAATAAATAACACAAAAAGGACTATACTAAGTATAAAGAATGCAATTGAGATTATTCCTATTGTAGAATTACCTTCTTTAAAGGATATTAAACCTACTACTAAAGGTATAAAAGTTAAAAATAAAAATCCTAAGCCTGCTCCAATTCCATGAATTTTTGATGCTATTGTTTCGATCTCTTTAGCTTCATTGACACTAAATATCCCAGATACAATTCCTGCACCTATTCCAAAGATAAATAATATTATTGTTCCTGCACTTGCATAACTCTTAGATATCTCAGAATAGATAATATGAAAATTTACTGCTGAAATACATATTAATATTCCTAGGATAATTAGCCACAGATTATAAATAAAAGATACTGGGCTTTTAGGATTTCCAAGAACACTCATAACTTGTCTCATATGACTATAACTAGGGTAAAATAAAGCTAAAATATATGCAACAACATAATCTCCTATTATAGCTATAATTAATAACATCCAACTCAATTTGGAACCCCATAAACTCATAATTTTCACCTCATTTTTTAACTATATTATAAATACTTCTGCAAATTCATCATAAATTTAATTACATCTATCTATGATAGATGTATTAAACAATTTGTCACAACACACCTTTTCTTTATTGTCCTTTATATTATACATCTTTTCTACCAGTTTTTGTAGTAGTGTTGCTTTGCAATGACAATTTTTGCATTATAATAATTACATGACTAATCATAAATAGAAAACATAATATATTTGTTTTTGTAAAACATTTATTTCTAGTAATAAAATGAGTAGAGTTACATTTACAGATACACTCGTACCTTCAAAATTATGAACGCTTTGCAACCACGAAAAAATCAACTAAAGCATTTTTGCTCTAGTTGATTACCTTTGTTTTATTATTAAACAGGTCAATAGGACTTGTTATTAATAAGGCTTCTTAATTTAACAACGCTTTCTATAATGTAAAGCAACAACACCTTCTCCAATATTATAATGATATAACTTTAATTTAATATAAGGGTTATTTTCTAAGAATAATTTACGACCCTTTCCAAGGATAGTTGGTATTATAGCTACTACATACTCATCAATGATATCCTCTTTAATAAATTGGTCAATCAATTCTCCTCCCCCAAATAAATAGATGTTTTTACCATCTTTCTTTTGTTCTTCTTGAATAATTTTAACAATATCCCCTTTTATAAATCTAACATTATCAAAGTCCTTATTCATCTTAGAACTTGCTATAAATATTAATTTGTCTTTAAATGGCTCTATACTACAATCATCATACGATTTCCTACCCATTATCATTGTGTCAACTGTCTCTAAAAAACCTTTGAAATCAAATTCTTCCTCAGTATTTAAAGTTGTATCCCCATCACCTTCGATCCAATCATATTTTCCTTCATCTGTTGCAATGTAACCGTCTAAACTCATAGCTAAATTTAATATAATCTTACGTTTCATATTATCTCCTCCTTTAAATTGTTGTTCACATATATATTTATTTATGATATTATTATTATATCTTTATAAATTGACACCTAGTGTCATATTATATGTTTTATTTTATTAATAAGTGAGGTTAATATTATGAAAACTTATCGCTTGATTAAAATTATATTATTATTGCAAGCAAATCAGTCAATAACAGCAAAAACACTAGCCGAAAAACTTGAAGTCTCCAAAAGAACCATCTACAGAGATATTGATACTCTTAGTTCACTAGGTGTGCCTATCTATACTGAAAAAGGCAAATATGGCGGAATTAAATTAAATGGTAAATATCAAACAACTTTAACAGGTTTAACTTATAATGATCTATATTACTTTTCACTGCCTGTTCCACAAAGGTTTATTGATGATTTAGGAATAACTATTCCACAAAGTGATAGCTATATGAAGTTTTTAAGCACAGCTCCTAAAGAATTAATTCCTAATTTAACTAATATAAACAATTTAATTTATATTGATATGGATTCTTGGACAAAAGAAACTTATAAAGTTAATCGTGATATACTTTCAAAACTACAACGTACAGTTTTTGATAGAAATGCGATAAATATAGACTATGAAAAAACTAATGAAAAGAAAAGCTATCACCTCAAACCCTTAGCACTAGTGTTAAAACGAGCAGTTTGGTATTTAGTAGCAATGGATGGCTCTCATGTGAAGAGTTTCCGTGTAGACCGTATTCTGACCATCTACAATACAGAAGAGCAATTTACACGCCCTACAGATTTTGATTTGCAAGTATATTGGAATAATACTGTAAATTCGTTTAGAAAAAATTTACCTAAGTACCCTGTAGACTTTGAAATATCTGAATCTATTTATAAAATATTAAAAAAACGTAAAACGGTTAGAATAGTTAACGAAACATACATTTCAACTCAAAAATTATATCATGTACAGATTGTTTTTGATGTTGAATTTGAAGCTATGCAGTTTGTCTTTGAGTGGGGTAATCAAATAAAAATTATAAAGCCTCGATCACTAATTGTATCTCTTAAAAAGAAAGCTCTAGATTTATTAGAATTTTATAATTAATATTGAGTATTTATCTGAATTTGAGAAACTGTTAAATAAAATTTAAAACTTTACTATATACAAAAATGACCATAAAACTAGAGGATTAACTAGGTTATGGTCATTTTATAATCTTATACAATTTTATTTGTGTTATACTTTAGTGTATAATCTAATTTACCATCGTCATTTATTAACAGTTTACCTCAACTTGTTTAACGTACCATTTGCTTTGAGCTTCATACATCTCCTTATATTTTCTATTCTTTTTTATTAATTGCTCATGAGTTCCAATAGCGTCTATTTTACCTTTATCCATAACAACTATCCTATCAGCTATCTTAGCTGAACCCAATCTATGTGTAACTAATATAGCTGTCTTATCTTTGGAGATTTCTGCGAATTTATTGTATACTTCAGTCTCCATATTTGGATCTATAGCTGCTGTTGGTTCATCTAGAATTATCATATTATGCTTCTTATAAAGACCTCTTGCAATAGCTATCCTCTGCCATTGCCCTCCTGATAAATCTATTCCATCAAATTCCCTACTAAGCATAGTTTCATATCCATCAATAAACTTTTCTTCACTAACCTCTATATTTGCTTTTGATATAGCTTCCTTTATATCTTCTCTTCTACACTCGTTACTTTTATTTGCATCATTTTTTAACGAACTTATAGCAATATTTTCACTAAGAGTCATTTTGTACTTCTGAAACTTTTGAAATACTGCTGAAATATTTTCATATATAGATTTAGGTGAAACTTTAGATGTATCTTCTCCTCCAATTAGAACGCTTCCATTAGTTGGAACATATAACCCCATCATTAGTTTAACTAAAGTAGTTTTTCCAGCTCCATTCTCTCCTACAATGGCTATCGTTTCTCCTAACTCAACCTTTAAATTAACATTTGATATAACTGGTATGTTTCCCTCTGGATAAGTAAAAGTAACGTTATTTAAAGATATAT
Organism: Clostridiaceae bacterium M8S5; assembly: GCA_029227815.1. Lineage (GTDB taxonomy): Bacteria > Bacillota > Clostridia > Tissierellales > MCWD3 > Abyssisolibacter. The sequence goes on from CP118523.1 coordinate 2,668,730, forward strand.
CAGGTATCCTGTTTATAACTACGTCCTTACCTTCTCTTTCAGGCATATCTAGAAATTTTATGAGATTTTTTACAGTACCAAGACTACTAGTAATACTACCTAATCTTCTACATATTATCTCCTCCATTATACTAAACATAAAACCAATAGATGCGAATACTGCTCCAAAAGCACCAACTGATATATCTCCATTTAATAATGAACGAAAAAGCAAATACAAAACTCCCATGTATCCTAAAAGAGTAATACCTTTCATACTTAGCTCTAAAAGCCCAGCCTTTTTCTCTGCCTTCCATATGTGTTTATTTAACAGCTTTAAAGAATCTGTGTATAACTCTTTGAAGTATCCAAACGCTCCCAAAAGCCTAGTTTCTTTATAATACTCTCTGTCAACTATACACCTTTCATAGTACTCGTACTCTCTCTTTATTGATCCAGACTCATCTGCGAGATTTGCAAAAACCTTTACCCTAATAAATTGAGACACTGCTACAGGAATAAATATTAAAACCAAAGACATGGCAAGAATAGGTTTAATCTTATAGAGATAAATCCCCAAAAATATGAAATAAGGCACGTATAATGTGAAAATATTTATGAATGCACCTACTAACGCTGCGCCTTGTCTGACGCCTTCTTTTGCTCTTTTTATATCGTCTAAATACTCTGTGTTCTCAAAAGTTACCATGTCTAATTTTCCAGCCTTATCATTTAATATCTTTACCATGTGTCTCTCGATAAGTTTCTCTCCATTAAAGTACATAAAATTATCAATTCCATTTATTACTTTACTCAATATAAAAGCTATTCCCAGTGCCACCCCGGCTACTATGACATTATTAAAACTACTTTTATTACTTACCAAAACCACTGCACTATCAAAAAACTTCTGAGTCATAAATGTACATACTACAATAGAAATACCATCTACGACACTAACTAAATTACTAGCTGTAAAATAAACAGGGCTCGCTCCAAAAGCCATAGGAATTAGCCTACATAATATTTTCCATAATGAAATATTTTCTTTTTCTTTGATTTTCATCATAAATACCAACTCCTTTGACTTTTGTACATTTCTGCGTAAAATCCATCAACCTCCATAAGCTTTTGATGAGAGCCTTTTTCTATAATAGTCCCATTTCCTATTACAAATATCTCATCAGCAATTTGTGTTGAAGCTAACCTATGACTTATAAATAGCGTAGTATTTCCCTTACTTAATTTTTCAAATTGCTCATAGATATTACTTTCGCTTATAGGGTCTAATGATGATGTTGGTTCATCTAATATTCTAAGTGAAGCATCATTCATGATAGATCTTGCCATTCCAACTCTCTGCCATTGACCTCCAGATAAGTCTACACTACCACCTTTTATTTTTCCAAGATTTGTTTCAAGTCCGTTAGGCATGTTTTCACATATATCATTTAGCTCCATAATTTTTATAGCATTTTCGATATTTTTATTTTGATGTTGTTCACACATACTGTTTATGTTTCCTAACGATATATTGTCTTTGAATGATATATAATATTTAGCAAAATCTTGGTACACTACTGAAGTAAGCGCTTTAAGCTGGCTTTCTTCATATTCCCTAATACTCTTACCATTTATCAATATTTCTCCCTTGAAATTTTCATACAATCCTGTTATAAGCTTGGTTATAGTTGTCTTGCCTGCTCCATTAACTCCTACAAAGGCGTAGTGACCCCCTTCTTTTATAGTAAAGGAAAGATTTTTTAATATATATTCTTCTGTATTTGGATATTTAAAGGATACATTCTTAAATTCTAAAGATTTTAATTCTATATTTTCAGATGAAGGTTTACACAATGCCTCTTCTTTTTCTTCCAAACAAAAAAATTCATTCATATCCTTTAAATACTCTTTGTTTTCAGCCAGTTCGTTAACATAGAATGTAAGTTGCCAAGAAACCATGTTACTGAACTCAAAAAGAGCATTTGCTAGGGATATAAATAAACCTAAGCTTAATACTTCCATCTGCAATGGCTTTAGTAGAATTATTACAATAATCATAGCACTGATTGCTGCTAATATGCTTCTCAACCTTGACCTTGTAATATTCTTTAAATTTGTTTTATAAAAAGTTTTTCGTGCAAGTTCAAACTGTTGCTCCCATTTTTCATTAATATCATTTGTATACTGAAAGAGAGTCCTTTCTGCGGCACTTTCTCTTCTTGTTAAAATATCCTCGTAATATTCATACTTTCTTCTATATTTGGATACTTCTCTTTGTGCTTCATAACTATCTTCACCATTCTTTACTGCCACTTTGAATAAAATAACTGAAATAATAATCATAACTATCGCACTCCACCAAACATTAATGGCAAGTAATACTATTAAACTTATTGCTCTAATACACATAGCTGTCATCGACATAAAATTCATATATGCATCTTTGAATTGTATTTCTGGTTCTTTTGCGATTCTTGAAATTAAATCCCAAGTATAGTTGTCCTCTATGTATCTATACTTTAGCTTTGCTCTTTTTTCTGTAATATTAACTCTAAAGGTATCTCTAAGACGTATCTCTAACTTTACTTCCATAAACTTAATAAGTTGATTTGACATCCATGAGTAAAAAATAAGTAAAACCACCAAAGTTAAAGGGATTAAAATTTGATTAAAACTCATTTCTTTGTTTAATATATTTATAGCAGTATTTATAAATTTAGCTGTAGCTAAAACCTGTAATATTGGCACTACACCATCTAGTATCTTTTGGATTCCTATTATACTTGCATATTTAGGCGCAAACTTGAAAGGTATTTTTATTATATCAAATGTATTATACATATTTTTCTGCATTCAATTTCCCCCTCTTACTTGTTTTAAGATAACTGTTCAGCTACCGTAATAATATCAAATGTATTATACATATTTTTCTGTATTCAAGTTCCTCCTCCTACTTGCCTTACTGTAACCGTTCAGTTGCCATAATAGTTCATATTATAACATAATAATGTTTAATTTTTTGTAAAATTTAGTCGAATTTCCTTTAGAAATATCATCCTTTTGGTTCGTTGAAGCCATTAAAATCTGTATCAATAAAAAAACTCCATTCTATTACGAAGGAGTTTTTATCTCAGCATTGTTTATAGTATTAATAACAAAAAACTATTAACCTCTTATTATTTATTTGTAGGAATACTTCGTTAGGGACGATTCACGAAAAGTGACAAAAAAGAGCATCAATTGAGAATAAAATGTACTCAAAAAAATTTCATAAGCTATATATTTAAGCTGATATGAATCTAATAGCGTATCAAAACAATCAAAATTAATGCAATTGCAATTAATACAAAAATATACCAGATAATACCCTAATTATTATTCTTATATTTAGCTATTATAATAAATAAAGTAATACAAATCATAATATCCCTATCATTGCACCACAACTTCTTTAAAATGCTTACTATTCAGCCTTGTTATATTGATCAAAATACTCAATAATTTTCTGATGCCCTTCTTTATCTAAATCATAATTTCCCATCACCTGACCGTTTTCAAGGTGTAATACATGCGTGCAACATTCCATAATTAACTCCAAATCATGCGTTACAATAAATACATAGGAGCCCTTTATTACTAGATCATGCATAATAGCTGACATGTTTTTCATGCTTCGATAATCTAATCCGCTAGTAGGTTCATCAAATATCATAATTTCTTTTTGGGCAATCATGCCACTTGCAATTGCTACTCTTTGTTTTTGACCACCTGATAAAGCCATCGGATGTGTTTCTAAATCCATGTCTAAGCCAAGATGTTCTAGTAAACTGCGAACCGAAATATCATCATATTCCTTAATATTAAGTGTCACTTCATCTAAAATGGTTTCAGCAAATAGTTGAGAATTTACATCTTGCATCACTACAAAACTATTTTTACTCAATGAACTATTTTTTTGTTTTACATTTCCTATTTTAATATCTCCTTTAAATTTAATTAAGCCACTGAGACATTTTGAAAATGTGCTTTTCCCAGCCCCGTTACAACCTATAATAGCCACGATATTACCTTTATTAAACATTTGATGATCTATTTGCAATATGCGTTTTTTACCTATCGAGCATCTTAAATTAGAAATAATCAACTGCTCTTGGTGTTTTTCTATCACTGTTTCTTTTCTAAATAAATCACTAAGATTTAGAGTTCTTAATCCCAATTCTGAACGATATTCATCGTTAAAATTATACAATTCCTTTTGACTGAAGCTATTGACGATTCTTCCTTGTTTCATATATATATATCTATCTGCAATATCCTTTAAATAATAAAGTCGATGTTCAGATATAACGATTGTACAACCTAGGGATTTAATTTTTTTTAGTATCTTCCCTAGTAAATGTATACTATGGGTATCTAAACTTGATGAAGGCTCATCTAGGACATAAACTATAGGTTTTGTAGCATAAACTGAACCACAAGCTATACGTTGCTTTTCTCCACCTGATAATTTAAATATATTTCTATCAATTAAGTCTTCAAGTTCAAAGTTTTCTATGACTTCATGTAACCGCTTTACAATCTCATTTGCCGGAATATTTTGGTTTTCACAGCCAAATGCTAATTCACTAGTTGTATCAATATTAAAAAATTGAGTTGCTGGGTTCTGAAATACAGAACCAACGACTTCTGCGGTTTTTTCTATAGGTTCATCAATAACACTATGGTTAGCTACTAAAACTCGTCCAGATATCTCACCTTCATAAAAATGTGGTATAAGACCATTGATTACTCTTGTAAGTGTTGTTTTTCCACATCCACTTTCTCCGCAAATAACTACGCATTCACCTTTATTAACATTAAGATTGATATCGTTTAATCCAATTTTTTCATCATTTGAATTCTTGTATTTATAATTTACCCTCGATAAACTTATCATCCTTTGACACCTCACCTTATGAACACATATGTTATAATAGCCGCTGTCACTATAACACTAAAAATAATGTCCCATAACCCAAACCCTATTTCACTAATATGAGAACGTTCTTTTTGACTACTAAGCCCTCTTGTCATGGCTGCTGCTGTTAGATCATTACCTATTTTAACAACCGACATGATAAGCGGTACCATTCTATATTCTAGAAAAGTTATAATATTACCTGATCCACTTACAAAACCAACTCCTCTTAAACGCATAGCACTCTTTATATCTCTATATTCTTCCACTATTGTTGGAAAGAAACGAAAAACAACTGAAAAAGAAATTGTGATTTTTTTCGGTACTTTCATTCTATCCATTGCTGCAATAAATTCATTAACTCTCGTTGAAACAACAAGATAATACCCCATCATTCCACATGGACCAAATACTAATATCAATCCCGAGAACAACGCAAGTAACATACCAATAATACCCTTTATATCAATCATCCATCCTTGGTTGATGTACAAAGCAATCAGATACATTACCAAGTAAATCACTGCTGGTTTCATTTTTTTATCGATAAACAAAAGCACTAATGGTATTGCTGAAATCAATGGCCTCATAAAACTCATTGATCCTAAATCCTTAGAACTAATTACTATAATGTTCATTATTACCAGAACGTATATTTTTGTGCGTGGATCAATTTTCAGTCCAATACTTTCATAAAGATTCCTATTAACATCCATTCTAAGCTATCCCTGCACGTCTGAAATGTTTCTTAAGAGTTGCGCGCCCGATATATGCGCCTATAACTCCACCTACAATTGCAAGTATGATACTACCAGGTAACATCCAATTAGGTAACAATGCATTGATTGCGTCAAGATATTCTTGTGAAGCTACTCCTTTTTGAGCTGCAAAATATGCCTCTCTCATTAGCCATAAAGGTAACATAGCTGCGACAATCCATATATTGAAAACAGCAGTGCCTATAACTATCTTTGGCCAACTTTTATAGTCTCCCGATTTAAAAATCAAATCAGCAATGATTCCGCAAACAACAGCTCCTACAAGAGCCATCCATCCTCTTCCTATAAGGAAACTCAAAGCCCCAACTAAAGCTCCCATAATAGTAACCATCCCAAATTTATTGACTTTTGTTATAAAAAGTATGAATGGAATGCCCGTGAGTATTCCTAGTATCAGGGGTAAAACTGCTACGAAAATCGGTATATACCCCGTCGTGCCACTAATAAAAAACATAATAAAGTATAATACTGTAAAAATACCAATACTAATTAAATCTTTAACGTTCATTTTGTTATTCATGTTGTATCCTCCATTATCGTTAGTTTATGCTTCAATTTTCCATCCACTTGCTTTTGTTCTTCTCATCCAAAAACTATTGTATACCCCTTCATTATTTAGAAGCTCTTCATGAGTTCCTTGTTCCACCAACTGCCCCTCATCTAGTACAATAATCTGATCAGCAGATTTGATTGTCGAAAGCCTATGAGCTATGACTACCAAAGTCTTATCTTTCACTAGTTCCATAATTGCATCTTGAATATACTTTTCATTTTCTGGATCAATACTTGCTGTCGCCTCATCAAGAAGTATAATAGGGGCGTTTTTTAGTATTGCTCTGGCTATAGAAATCCTTTGTTTTTCACCTCCTGATAATGTGTTACCACCTTCACCAATTTTAGTATTATAGCCATTATCCATACTTAAAATAAAATCATGACATCTTGCTTTTTTTGCAGCTTCAACAACTTCTTTTTCAGTGGCATCTGGTTTCCCAATACGAATATTGTTAATAACCGTATCGTTAAATAAATAAACTTTTTGGAATACCATGCTGATGCTAGACATTAACTGATCTACCGACATTTCTTTAACATCTACGTTACCTACTTTCACACTTCCTTTTTGTACATCCCAAAAACGTGCTATCAAACTTGTTATTGTTGTCTTTCCACATCCCGATTGACCAACTAATGCCGTCATACTTTTCTCTGGTATATAAAAACTCAAATTTTTAATAACCACTTCATTTTCGTATGCAAAAGAAACTTTATCGAATTCAATATTATAGGCATTAATTTTTACAGTTTGCTTTTTATCTACTATAGGTTTCAAATCTTTAACTGCTTGATATCGGTCTAATGAAGCATCAAGAATTCTTGTTACTGTCGCAGCCACTATAAGCGCTCTTGCAGGCAAGAACATTTTAAAAACATAGATTATAAGCATAAATAGGATTGGTAATGTTAGCGATGTTCCTAGTACTAGGTAACATGCTAAGAAAATCAGTACGCCAATTCCAATATCAAGCACATAATCAAAATGACTGATAGAAGGTAGTATTTTCTTCTCTAGATCCAGCGAGTTATCCCTTGCCAAATTAATAGCTTCATCCATCCTTTTAGCTTTTTCCCCCGCTAGATTATATGATTTAACTACAGACATACCTTGAACATATTCAAGCGCAGCTTTGATTAATTCACCTTGTGCTTCCTGTTTTCTAATGCTCACTCGTTTACCAATATCTTGATTCCTGTTTAAAAATATTAATGCAATTACTGTTATCAAAGCTACAGCGCAGGCTAGTCTCCAATTGATAATAAGCATGAAAAGAAATGCTACTAATATACTTAAAAAACCATTAAGCACTTGATCTAAAATCTTTGCGCTATAATTTTCTATCATCGCTAGATCTGATGTAACTACGCCTGATATATCACCAATATTTTTATCACTAAATGCTCCCATTGGTAAACGTTTCAAATGATTGCCAATATGAATTCTTTCATCAGCCACTGTCTCAAAACCTGAAAGACTGCCAAATAAAAAAACAAGATATTTAAATATATACTCACCAATTAATCCAGATAGTATAATGAGCAAGGATATCCATATGTCATTTGTTTTAAGTTGGCCAAACTCATTTGGTGTCATTATTTTAACTAACACATATAATATGGCACCAATAGATAAAGATGTACATATACGTGCAAGAAAGCTAAAAAGATAAGATAATTTAATCCTAGAGCTCCTTTCCTTTGAGAGTTCTAAAATACGTGTGAATATTTTAAACATGTGACCTCTCCTCCTCTGCCCTAAAGTCCCATTCCATTGCTTCTTGATGTATCCTCCACATATCATTATATTTTTGACAATACTTTAAAAGGTCTTCATGCGTTCCTTGGTTCAAAATCTTTCCCTTATTAACAACAATTATGTTATCTGCATTTACAATGGTGGATAAACGATGAGCAATTACAATTACAGTTTTCCCTCTGAGCAATTGATTAAGGGATAACTGAATCTTATCTTCATTTTCCGGGTCAGAAAATGCTGTCGCTTCATCTAAAATCACTACAGGTGCATCCTTCAATAACGCTCTAGCTATAGAAAGTCGTTGTTTCTGACCGCCACTAAATTTGTCACCCGCTTCACCTGCATTGGTATAATAGCCTTTTTCTGTTTTTGCTATAAATTCATCACACATCGCATTTTTAGCTGCTTTGATAACTTCTTCATCAGAAGCATCAACTCGTCCCATACGTATGTTTTCCATAATCGTTGTATCGAAAAGATATGAATCTTGTGATACATAACTAATCGAATCCATGAGAGATTCAAATTCAATATTTGAGATATTCACTCCACCAAGTTTTATACTTCCACCATCAACATCCCAAAATCGAGCGATTAATTTGGCAATGGTTGATTTTCCTGAGCCAGACGGTCCCACTAATGCAGTCACAGTATTTGGTTTACATGTAAAAGAGATATCCTTTAGAACATCTTCTTTTTCATATGCAAAAGTTACATTATCAAAACTAATGCAGTAATCTTCAATATCTGTAATTCCATCATCTACAAACTCAATCTCTTTTTCATTTAGCAATTGATGGATTGCTTTCTCTTTAACAGTTAGCAACGCAATATTATCAAAAAAATTTGTAAGTCGTAACAACGGTTCTGCAAAACCAAGTGCTAATATTATACACATAACATAATCACTAATCGATAATGACCCATTAAGATAAAACAACCCACCAAATGGTAATACAAATAGTATAGATGCTGGCAATAAAGTAACATAAGCCGTTGTATATTTACTAGTATGAAACGCCCAATCTACAACTTGTTTTCTAAATCCTGATACCGAATCAGTGTACTTTTCATAAGACTGAGTTGTTTGATTAAATGCTTTTATCTCTTTCATACCTGAAATGTATTCAACAATAGTTGAGTTCATATGGCTATTTGCTCTTGTATACTTTTCCATTCTCGGCTTATATTCTCTGAACATCATCATAAATGGTACTAATCCAATAGGTATAATTGTAAACGTTAGAAGAGCCATTCGCCAGTCAATAATAAAAATCAAAACAATTGTAGCTATAGGTGTTAATATATTTGCAATCCCTTCTGGAATAATATGAGCAAGAACCAACTCCATTGACTCAACATCATCAATGATGTGCATTTTAAGATTACCTGCAGTTCTTTTTTTAATATCACCCATAGGTAACCGCATTAACTTTGATGTTATGGCTTTTCTCAACTCGCCTAAAATTGTATATGCATTAATATGAGATAGTTTAAGTGCCTCAAATAATAAAAATGTTTTTAGTAATAATATAATCGTAATTAAGCCTACGTTAGCAATTACGATTTTAAGTTCTGGTAATTTATTGCCATTAAAGAGCATAATTGTTCGATGAGCCATTATATACGCTAAAATGCCCAACGAAACGCTTAATGATGCAAAAACAATACTCCCCCATAGCAACCCCTTTCTTTTATCAGCATAAGAAAACATTCGTTTTATACTATTCATTTAATCCTCCTTCATATATTAAAAGCCAGTAATAATAAGATTGTCTCTCAATTATTACTGGCTCTGTGTCTTAGCATCTGGCTCTATTATTTTCAATTTTTGATCGCTTAAGTCAATGATATTTTCATTCTTGCACTTAGGGCAATAAAGTGGGAAGTTTTTTAAAGAAGTATTTGCAAATGTCTTCGTTCTTGTTTTATTCCCACATGTTGGACAATGAATCCATCCTTGTTTATCTATCCATCCATTCAAAATAATCCTCCTTCTATATTTAATATAGTTTGCCAACCTGACTTAAAGAAACGTCGTAATCGATCTAATTGTATCTGTGCTTCTTCTTTAGAAATATTGTGCAGGACTAATTCAAACAAACCAGTATAAAATGCGTGAGATGCAATATGAGCAAACTGCTCATCCATTCGTCCTGACGTAATTGCATCGTTATTTGTGCCTTTTATTGATCTTATCGTACATTCGACATCTTGCTTTACTATACGATGCATAAAATCAGTATACCCCTTGCTATCAGTACATGACAACAACAATTTAAAAATATCTGCATGATCATATATATAATTTAGAATGATATCAAAGCTTTTATCTGAATAATCCGACATTAATCTTTTCATATCATCATCCACATTATATCCTCCTTGTTCTATTACGAGTATCTCTATAAATTCATCTATAGTCGGTTGGACTAATGCCTTAAAAAGACTCGCTTTATCAGGATAGCGTATATAGATTGCACCTTTGCTTGAATCAGCATTCTTGGCAATGTTTCGTAATGAAGCATTTTCATATCCGTTACTTAGAAATTCTTGCTTCGCACAGGCTAATATTTTTTCAGTTACACCTTCAACTCGTTTCACTATTACACTCTCTTTTCTTATCATTTTATTAATATTAAGACCACTGGTCTTAATGATAACACAGTCTTATTGTATTTGTCAATAACGATATTCATTATCATTTGTATTTATTCAAACTGAAACCATTTAATGCCTTGTGATTGTAATTCATTCTTTAAGAGCACTGTGGCATAGATAAAGAAAAATCAACTAAAGCATTTCTGTTTTAGTTGATTTTTATAATTTTGTTACTTGCAAACTAATTGTACCTAATCCTCAGCAATCAGAGCTATTCACGTTATTTTACTATTGGAACATAATAATCTTTATAACATTACAACTATATTATAATAAATAATATTATTTTAATCCCTATATTCAATTTACTTATAAAAATAAAAAATCATATTTAACAATATGAATAATATTACTATTTTAGATTCTGTTAGTTTACTTTTATAATTATTACATGTTAGTTGTGGCTTTACATTTATCCTAAACCAATATAACCTGCGCGTTTCTATCAGGTTATATTGATTGTACAAATAATCCAAATACTAATATGAAGTTATAAGCCATAAGAAAAAATATATCTAAAGGTTAGTGTCTTCTTGGTAAATGGGAATCTGCACTTTGAAAATAGTTGACTTGTCTGAACCAACTAAGCTAATAAATCCATTTTGTTTTTCTAGAAGTTTTTTAACAAGAGCAAGACCTAAACCAGTCCCTGAGAAAGCTTTAGATCGATTCTTATCTATAGTATAGAATGGTTCAAAAATACTGTTTTTATGTTCATCTGGAACACCAATTCCTGTATCTTCTATGTCTATAACATAATTACTTTTATCAGCATAACCACTCACAATAATTTTACCATTAATCACATTGTACTTTATCCCATTATCAATAAGGTTAATTAAAATCTGAATAACACTATCCCTATCCATCCATACAATAGCTTCTTCTACAAAAGATTCTATAGTTATTCCAAATTTTGATGCTTTACCTTTCATTTTATCTAAGACTTCATTTATGGCAATATCTATTCTAAATGCTTCATCCTTAAGTTTATAATCATATTGTTCAACAGATGATAGGTAGAGTATGTTCTCTACCATACTATTTAAGCGATTAAGTTCTTTTAACGCAATTTCCTTAGAGTTTTTTACCATGTTCTGATCATCATCATATAGTGTCATTAGATCAAGCTGTGCCTTTATAATCGTTATTGGCGTTTTAAACTCATGAGTTATGTTGCCAATAAACTCCTTTTGTTTCATCTCTAATCTTTGTAGTTTACCTAAAGTATCCTCTAATTTATTCTTTTCTGATTCAATATCTCTAATATTTCTCTTTATTTTATTTGCCATAACTTCTATCCCTTGACTAAGTTCTCCCAACTCATCCTTGCTGGTTACCTTAAAGAGACTAGTATAGTCTCCCTTTTCTATTGCCTTAACAGATTTTCTTAATCGTAGAATCTTCTTAACATGATGTAGTAAATAAAAAGTTGACAAAAAAAATGTAATGATAATAGAGGCAAGTCCAACTGTTATTAATAGTTTTCTTATTTCTTCAAAAAAGATACGATCTTTTTTTATGTCGTACTCAATCATAACAACACCAATTTGCTTATCAAAATCATATACAGGCGCAACATAATAAATGAGATATCCAACCTGCTGATATGCAATTTGATTATCAAGAGCTGTTTTTACTAGCTCAGGTAATTGAGTTTCTTCTTTATCTAAGTAATTTGCAGCTATAGATATACGATTTCCCTTGTTATCATACAGCGCTGTATATAGATTAAGTAATCTACTCAATTCAACACATAGAACTCTAGAATTAGAGATGTAGAATTTTTCAAAGCTATCAACATTACTTAAAGCATATTTTTCTCTTATAAATAAATTAACGGTTTTTGAGTCATCCTTTAGAAGCTGTTCGTAATTTTTTACTTGATTTCTCTCTATCCCCTTTAATACAAAAAATGAGATAATTAAGAGATTAGAAAGAAGCAATAGCAAAATAAAAATTGTTAACCGTTTCTTTATACTAATTTTCATCACAACTTCTCACCGCTTTATAACCAAACTTCGGAACTGTTTTGATTAACGTCCCATACGAACCTAGTTTTTTTCTTATCCTCTGTACATGAATATCAATTGTTCGTGTTCCACCAAAATAGTCAAGTCCCCAAACCTTATCCAAAATCTTTTCCCTAGAAAAAGCAATATTTATATTTTGTATTAGAAAAGCTAATAAATCAAATTCTTTTGGTTTAAGATATATATTTGAGTCATTTATCTTAACTAATCTTTCATCTAAATTTATACTAAGGTTTTCAATCTGAATAATATTTTTTACTGTCTGAGTCAGATTGCTCTTTGTAATACGTCTACTAAGAGAGCGTACACGAGCAATCACCTCTGGCATGTCAAAAGGTTTTGTAATGTAATCATCTGCCCCAAGTTCCAATCCTAATACTTTATCCACTAATTCCGCCTTTGCTGTTAACATGATGATGCCAACACTTCGTACTTGTGTTACCATTTTACATATATCAAAACCATTATGATAGGGCATCATAACATCTAGAATCAATATATCTGGGCAATGCTCTGTAAATAAGTTCATAGCCTCTTTTCCATCATAGGCAGTATATACTTCATAATCTTCTCTTGTCAATGCATAGGATATAGAATTAGCAATATGCATTTCATCATCAGCTACAAGAATAGTGGTTTTCATCGTATCACCTTCATTTTTTAATTAATTGTAATAACATTTACAACTTCAGAGACACATTTATCTCCTTCAAAGATATAATTTTTATAAGCAAGTCTATTAGAATTTCCATTCCAGAATACACGGGAATTAGTCTCTAGATACAGACCAACTTTTTCACCTGTATTAAAATCATAAATATATGTGGTTCCAATGCCATTTTGCTGAACTTCATAGATTAGTTTACTACCATCTGAGGAAACAGTAATAGAATCGATCATACCTTCATCTATTATCTTCACTCTTTCACCCTTCTCATTCAACTCCCAAAGCTTTACACCTTTTAATGTCATAAGGCCTACTTCAACTCTTTTAGGATCATATCCATCAAAATCATTACTGTCGGTAGCATTAATATAAGTATTGGTTTTTAAATCTAAAACATAATTATAGCCTTCTAAGTACGAATCTTGTATATATAATTTATCATCCTTTAAATCAACTTTCTCCACAAACTCACTGGTTATAGAATCATAATGTACCTTTAACCAAGCTTTAGATTCCTCATCTTTAGGAGGAAAAAATCTTTCCTTAGCCCTGATTGCAAGGAATTCTTCAAATGTCCAAGCTGGACTAGTTAGTTTATTATACAAGTCATTAGGCAGCTTAATATCTTTTCTTTCCCCTGTGCAAAGATTAAAAAGAATAATTTTTTTGCCTTTTATATATGCAACTCTATCATTACTAACTCGTGAAAGACCATACATCCCTTCATCTATCTTTTTCACTGTAAAATCTTCAGTATTTAGAGAATATAGAAATCTCTTATTTGTAACTGTTTGCTTCTCTGTATAAACCATATATTTATTGTCATTATAGGACATTTTTTTATCTGACCCTGCAATAAAATAACGTGCATTATACTTTTCTTTATTATTTGTAATCCTAGTTGTCTTCTTTGTATCTGCATTATAGACTATCAGATTTTCCACACCATTAACGTTTTCTACACACAATAGTTGATTCTCATCCATCCAAAATATATCAGCAATATTCTGTAGCTGGACTATATTTTTAATAGATAATACCTCATTAATTTCTTTCTGTTGATTTTTAAGCACTTTTATACCTGATATCTTATTCTGAGCAAATACCATATTACTATTAGATAATACGCTTATACCAAATACTATTACTCCTACTAAAAGTAAAGAATGGTGCCTCTTTTTGGCCTTTCTTATTTTTACCTTTTTCATTATTATTTGTCCTCCTTATTCTTTATAGGATTATTATAGCGAATATCTGTATCCAAAGAATATAGAATCCATTTCCAATCTGTAAACTTTTATAAAAAGCAAAAGCATATTAATATCCCTATACCACAATATTATCTATGTAAATAATTTTAACATATTCTATCATCAATTGTCTCATTGTTATATCGTGTGGATAGATAAACTCATCTTTACTGATTATCATAGATTTAATGAATCATTTTTTTAGTATTTTTTTCTTTTTTGTCTACTATATTATACATCTTTTCTACTAGTTTTTGTAGTGTGTTTGTTGATGGTAGATGTAGTAGGTATCTTTTTTGTGTATAGTACTTCTTTTTCTCCTTTTACGTAGTTTGTCGGTTGTGGCGATTTGTATGTTTTGATACTTATGTCCTAACATTATAATAAGCTCAATGTCAGTAATGGAGTGCTTTTTCACCCTAACTATTGACAAAGAACCTGTTTAAATAGGTATAATAAACAAATCGAAAAATAGTAATTAATATAATTTTGTTGGTTCTTTAAGACGTCACAAAATTGACATAAAAAATCTCATTACTATCAACTTCCCATGTTAAGTGGAATGGATTATAATCAATAGATAGATTTTAGTTTTACTTTTTTCTGCTATTTTTTTTATATTTTTTTATATTTCGGGAACATTTTCTCATTTATTTTATCTATATATACGTAGTGCTTAAATTTCTTTAATTGCTTGGAGGCGTATTTATGAATAAAAACATTAAAAAATGCATAGAAAAGCTAAACTCTATAATGAATCATAATCCATTAGCTATATTATTCAATTCAAACAATCACACCTATCTATATGATACTGGTACTTTGAAAATAGTCCGTTGCAAAGAATTTGAATCGTTTTTATTAGAGAAGATTTTGAATAACGAAAATATAGAAAGAGAAACTCTAATAAAAAAATTCTCTTTATCTGAAGATGATTTAGAAAATAAATTAATGACTTTTTGTAATATATTAGAAACACAAGATTTATTAAATGTAACTTCTAAGAGACTTTTTATGTATCCTAATCATCACGAGCTTAAGAAACATATCAATAGTGGTCTAAGGCAATTAATTTTAGAAGTGACTGACAAATGCAACCTTAGATGCAAGTATTGTACTTATAGCAGTGATTTCTCAGACACAAGAAATCATGGTGACAAAGATATGAGTGTGGATATTGCCTTTTCTGCTATAGATTATTTAAAGGAACACGGAATAGAAGATGAAGTTGTAATATCTTTCTATGGTGGTGAGCCTTTGATAATGATTGATTTAATTAAAAAATGTGTAGAATATGCTACGAAAACTATAACTGACAAGAAATTGACTTTCACTGCTACAAGCAATTTAACTTTAATGACTCCTGAACTTGCTGATTATATCAGCTCTATCAACAATTTTATTATTATCGGGAGTATAGATGGTCCTGAAGATATCCATGACAAATTTAGAGTTGATATTAATAATAATGGTACTTTTAATAAAGCCATAAATGGTCTTAAATATTTAGTAGATGCCTTTGGAATAGATAGCACAAAACGATTATTAATTAATTCAGTATATACGCCTTTATATTCTAAAGAAAAATTAGATTCTATTGCTCAATTTTTTAATAACTTAGAATGGTTGCCGACTGAAATTGTAAATATGATTACATATCCCGAGACTAATAGTGTCCCGCTTGAGTTTTACGAAGGTACATCACCTTCTGATTCAATTGAGCGTTCATTGTTTACATGGTGCGAACAAGATTTTGTTGAAAATTTTTTATATGATGAAAAAGGCAAATTAGCATTCCCTGAAGTTATTGATGGTTACTTAACTTCTATCTATACCAGAGGTGTAACTAATAAAGCAAATTTTGAGCTACCTTTAAATGGCTGTTGTATACCCGCCTCTGAACGTATTTTTGTCTCTCCTACTGGAGATATTAGAGTATGCGAAAAAATGCTTGGTCCTGAAGTTGTAGGAAATGTCACTAATCATATTGATGTTAAAAAAATAGAAGAAATATACCTAACCAACTACTCAAATTTATCTCTTGATGATTGCAGTAATTGTTGGCTAGCAAAATCATGTTCTTTATGTTATGCCAATTTTATAAGAAATGGTTCATATGATATAAAAAGCAAAAAACCTCAATGTGATGTTACTAAAGAAAGCTATAAATGTGCATTAGAATTTTATTATAATTGTTATGAAAAAAATCCTAATATTTTTGAAGTTTTATATAATTCGGTAATATGATATTTTCTTTCATTGAATTATCTATTTTCAAATATATTGATAGATAAAAATTAAAAGGAGGTGAAATAATGGAATTTATGAATTCAGATTATGATTTATCAGGAAGAAAAGAAGAAGAAAAAAGCTGCGGTAAATGTCGTTGGTCTTGGGGTGTAACTAGGGCTATGGTTAATGCAGCTAGACCTACAGGTCCAGTTTATAAATAATCTTATTAATTAGGAAAATTATCTTCGTATCTTTAACATTAAGTATCCTAATAATTATGATAAAAACTTTACCATATTATTGTGATATCTACATATGTTTAGATAATTAGTAGATAAAATAAATACATGGAGGTGAAATAATGGAATTTATGGATTACGCTGTAAGCGGAGAAAAAGAAAAAAGTTGCGGTAAATGTGGTTGGACTTGGCATGTAACACGTGCTATGGTTAATGCTCCTCGCCATCATTTAGATCCTGGTACTCAACCTTCTATACCTAGTCTGTAAAATATAATAGGTGTTTAGAAATCATTTTAATTAATATTTATATTTAAAAGTGTCTACTTCTATACTATTGGATTTAGACACTTTTACTTTTACATAAACTAACTTATCCATGTTTTGGATAAGTTTGCTTGACTTTTTTTTGGTTATATTGTAATATAAAAAAAATAAGGTCGCATAGCTAACTTGCCTCACAATCAGAGGGAACAGGTTCGAGTCCTGCTAGGGCCATTATATAAAACAAACAATGATAAGAAGTAGTAATTTGAATTCGATTTCCAGAGAGGAGTAGTTTGCTGAAATACTCTATGAGAACTCAAATGAAGTAGTCTTTGAGTTATGGGCAGAAACCAATTTGGAAGTAGATCCCATTGTTTTTCCTCGTTATCGGATGTTAAGTGCATATATTTATTTATATGAATTTAGGTGGTACCACGGTTATTTCGTCCTATTATTTTAATAGGATGTTTTTTATTTTATTAAGAAAGAGAGGATAATGAAATGTTAGAAAAGAAATATAAAGCTAATGAAATCGAAAAAGAATTAGTAGACTTTTGGAAAAATAATGAAATATTTAAGTATGAAGAAACGAGTAATAAAGAACTTTATTCCATAGATACTCCACCTCCAACTGTAAGTGGAAAACTACACATAGGTCATATTTTTTCATATACTCAAGCTGAAATGATTGCACGTTATAAGAGAGCTATAGGTTATAATGTATTCTATCCTTTTGGCTTCGATGACAATGGCCTACCAACAGAGCGTTTAGTTGAAAATGATTTAAAAATAAAAGCTAAAGAAATGCCTCGTTCCAAGTTCAATCAAAATTGTTTAAACGTAATCAAGAATTACGAAGCAGAATTCAAAAATTTATGGACTAACCTCGGCTTTAGTTGTGATTGGGGCCTTGAGTATAAAACTGTATCCCCACTATCTCAAAAAATTTCACAAAGATCATTCATTGATTTATATAATAAGAAAAAAGCTTATATCGAAGAAAGTCCTGTTCTTTATTGTACTCATTGCCAAACTTCAATTGCTCAAGCAGAACTAGAGACAAAAGAGCTTGAATCTCATTTTAACTATATTAAATTTTATATTGATGATGAATATTTGATGGTAGCAACAACACGTCCTGAACTGTTAAATTCATGTCAGGCAATTTTTATCCATCCAGATGATGATAAAAACTCCCATTATATAGGAAAGACTGCTATAGTTCCATTATATAACTACGAAGTACCAATTCTACCTAACGAAGATGTAGATAAGGAAAAAGGTAGTGGAGCAGTAATGTTCTGTACTTTTGGAGATACTAAGGATTTAGAGTGGTATAAAGAATACGACTACCCCTATAAAAAGACCATTAATACAGATGGATTTATTGATGAATCAGTTGAATTTATTGGTGGAATGCATGTGAAAAAAGCAAGAAAATCAATAATTGAGTTATTAAAAGAAAATGAATTATTAATTAAATCAACTTCAATAACTCACCCCGTTTCAGTACATGAAAGATGCTCTAATGAAGTTGAAATTATACCATCACAACAATGGTATATTGATATATTAAGTTCACAAGATGAATTAATCAAGCTAGCTGATCAGATAAATTGGTATCCATCATATATGAAATCTAGATACTTGTCCTGGGTTGAAAACTTAAAGTGGAATTGGTGTATATCAAGACAACGATACTTCGGTGTACCATTTCCTGTTTGGTATTGTGAAGATTGTGGTGAAATAAAAATTGCCGAAGAAAGTGAATTACCTATAAACCCACTAGAAACTAATCCAATGACTCCTTGCAAATGCGGTTCAACAAATTTTGTGCCTGAATCAGCAGTTCTTGACACTTGGGCGACTTCGTCAGTTTCTCCACTTATAAATTCTAAATGGGGAGAAGAAAATGATATCACCAATAAATTATTACCTATGGGCATGAGAACTCAAGCACATGAAATTATTAGAACTTGGGCATTTTATACAATTGCAAAGACTCACTTTCATCTAAATATGATTCCTTGGAAAGATATTATGATTTGTGGGTTTGTATTAGCTAGAAAAGGTGAAAAAATTAGTAAATCGAAGAAAAACTCTAACTTGGAGCCAAATAAACTAATCGAAAATCATTCAGCTGATGGAATTAGATATTGGGCTGCATCCGCGAAGCTTGGAACGGATACAACCTTTTCTGAAGAAGATTTGAAAATATCAAAAAGGTTTACAACTAAGCTATGGAATGCTTCAAAATTTTCTTTAATGCATTTAGATGATTACGATGGTTCTATCTCTACTGTAATACTTCCACAAGATAAATGGATTATTGAAAGAGTTAAAGAAACCACAAATCGTGCAAAGAAATATTTAGACGAATACGAAATAGGTTTAGCACGAAATATTATTGATGATTTTTTCTGGAAGGATTATTGCGATAATTACCTTGAATTAGTAAAAGATAGACTATATAAACCTGAAATTCATGGTGCAGAAGAAAGAAAATCTGGACAGTACGCTTTATATCAATCATTACTTAACATATTGAAGCTATACTCAATTTTTACACCATTTATCACTGAGAAAATATATAAAAGCTTCTTTGAGAAATTCGAAAAAGAAAATTCGATTACTAAGCTACTTTGGTCTGATTCGAAAGAAAATCATAGGTATATTACATTTGGTAATTCATTAAAAACGATATTATCAGTTGCTAGAAAATATAAGACTGAGAAAGCTCTGTCAATGAAAGCTGAAATATCTAAACTTAACCTTACTATTCCATCAGAACAAAAATCATTTATTGAATTAACTTTAAAAGATATAGAAACTACTACTCATGCACTGGAAATCAACCTTAATGAAGGTACCGAATGTAGTGTAGTTGTTGAATAGTAAGTAAAGTTAGAAATACTCAAACAACTTCCTTTCACTGGTCACGAACCGTCCGAGACCAGTGAAAAAGAGGCTCTCAAACCAATAGTTTAACAAAAGTTATGCACAATGGGCAATAAAACAACGTACTTTATAAACAAAAAAGGGAGTTACACTAGCAATTCTAAATTCACTAATGCAACAGCCCCTTTTGTCAATAATCTGAGCGAGGATATTATCCTTGCTATTTTTTTATATTAGTTGCAATTGCAGCTAATTTTTCTTAAATCATATTTATAATTCTATGACCATAACCTCTTCATCCCACATTATTTCACCTGTTTTTTTAAATCCTATACTTTCATATAGCTTTTGAGCAATAAGATTTTTAGGTTCAATGCTTAAGTAAAATTTTATATTACCCAATTTTTCTTTCATCAAGTTTACTAATTGTATCATTGACATTTTCCCATACCCTTTTCTTTGATATTTTTTATCAATCATAAATCTACTCAGTTCCCATCTACCAGTTTCTGGGTCAAAATCATACATTAAAAACCCAATCATAGTTTCATTATCATAGATACATAGAGGGTATAATTTTTCGCCGAATTTTGCTTCTAGTATTGAGTACCAGTTTGACGCTACAAACTTTTCTTGTTCTTTCCTAACATCTAAATTTATACACTCTTCCCAATTTTCTTTATTAATCTCTTTAAAACTAATATTCATATTTTCAATTCCTTTCCAATCATAGGGAAAATTCGAGACCAGTGAATAAGTATATATTTAAAATTCTACTATGCAATATATAGCTATATAAGATAATTGATTATATATGTTATATGTCAGAATCCAAGTTTTTTCTCTGTATTTACCTTTAAATATTTCTCAAATTTCATTATCTTAATTTTGTTGCATAATCAGCAATATATATATCTTTAAATCCTAAACTATCATATAACTTTTTGGCTTTGTTTCCTACTACACAATATAGAATTATAGAATCATATCCCTCATCAAATATCCTATTACAGATATATTTTATGAAAGCTCGTCCAATACCTTTGCCTTGATATTCTGATTTCACAGATACACTTCCTATTTCATTCCCTTTGATATGTGCAAACCCAACTATTTCTCCATCTTGTATATATACTAATCGCTCATTTAATGTCTCAGCCCAATTTTTACGCATTTTATCATTAGGCTGTTCAATAACTGAATTAGGAAAATCTCCAACTTCTACACGCATCTCATGAAAGGCTTTTGCATACATCTCATGTGCCGATTCATAATCCTCATCTCTATACCCTCTAATAGGCAAATTCTCAATATCAAATCTATTACCTGTATATTTCATATATGTTGATGAATACTTACGTTTATAACCAAATTTATTAGCAAGATATTCTGCATCAACATCATTTACCCTATAAGTTGTCATTATTTGCTTGGATTGCCCATTGCATATTTTCTGTTCACATAACTTAATAGCCTCAAATCCAATTCCTTTGTGACGAAAAGTTGGATCTATGAAGACATATATAAAAGTGAATTTTCCTTCTGAGATTTGAGCAATCCCCACTAATTTATTATCATTAACTATGGAATATATATTATCCATTTTCAAGTTCAAATCTATTAAAGTTTCAGGATCCACATCTTCTAAATTTAAAATTTTACTTGCTTTTACATAATCCTTATCAGACATTTCAATAATTGCTACATCCATACTTTCCCTCCTTGTAGTACTAACATAAACTCATTAATTTAATTTGTAATCACCGAAATAGTAATTTCAATCTATAAAAAGCTATTGACCTTATAACCTAATTTACGACTTTAATAGAGAATTCTCTATTAAATTTTCAAGAATCTATATAATTTTGTTTAATTGTATTAGTATGTACATGCTTACTAATAGAAATCATTACGAAAGTCCGCATAGGTCCATTATAAATTTTAGAAATCAAGCTTTCACTATCTATCTCAACAACGTTGCCACAAACTTATGGTACTTTATTTGTAATTATATTTTTACTTCATAACAATCATGTACTTTTACTATTCTAAATCCAGAATGCTAGTATAATGATAATGCTTTTTTGTTTTCTGTTTCGACGCTAAGAGTAAATTTTTCGATTCCTTGGTTAAGTAAATAGGCAATTGTTTTTGATAATATTGCTCTCCCAATTCCTCTTCCTCTATAACTCTTTAAAACCGCTAAATCAGCGATGCTTCCCTCACCATTCTCTATTCTTGCAGAAATAATTCCTACTGGAGTATTGTTAATCTTTCCAATGAAGTTACTGTATTTAGAATTATTTAAATTTGACTCATTGTATGACTTTTCATCTTCTTTGGTTGTTCCAAAAGCTTCCATCCCTATTGGTATAATATCATGTAAATCTTCAAGTGTGGCCCTATTCAATAGAATATCCGTACATTTTTTAACATCCTCTTTATAATATTCTTTATTGAAATTCATTTTATATGTTGAATACTTATCTACTCCACCCTCAGACATGACAAACTCTCGGAAGCTAGTAGCATCTCTTTCATTAATAATTTTTATGATGTCTACATTATTCTCCTTACATTCCTCTATTACACTCTTAAAAAATTCAGAGAATATACTCTTTGCTCTGTAATCTGGATGAATAGTCCCCCATGCCATAACTTCTCCCTCAATATAACTACGAACCATACCAAAATATCCAATCAATTTATCTTCATTATAAAATAAAAATTTAGTAGCATCTCCTCCATCAAGATGGAACGTTAAATCTGTATTATCATTTTCATTACATATCTGTTCTAACTCCTTTAAGTCTTTAAGGCTCTTATTATTTAATCCTTGTTCTGTAATTACTTGATTTTTAAAATTAAACTTCTCCATTAATTCCCCCTAGATGTGAATTTTTGACTTAGACATAATATTTAGTCATTTTTTGTGATATAACTATTGTATCATTTATTTTCACTATGTAAAATACTAAAACAACACCTTGATTGGGCTTTTTAATAGCTTCACATCTATATTCATACCATAATATACTATTTAAGGCTTCACCCCAAAATTTGCTCCTAGTTCTCTTCCACTAAAAAGAGCTTGTTCATTTGTTTTTACTATAGCATGGGACTAGCTTTTCCTCATAGCAGAAAAGTAAAAAACGGCAGTGATTCAGATAATTCAAAAATGAATTATCTAAATTACTACCGCCCCAGTCTTCGCATATAGGCGCCTGGACTAATACTTTCAAATTGTTTAAATACCTTGGAAAAATACTCTTGAGAGTTAAAACTCAATTGTTGGGATATCTCTAAAATGCCCATATTAGTATAGGCAAACAAGTATTTTGCATGTATGATTTTCTTATAGTGAATATAGTTTGTAATTGTATTCCCTGTCTCTTTTTTAAATAGTTTAGAAAGATACTTGTCATTTATATTAAGATGCTTAGATATGACATTTAGGGAAATATTCTTTTCAATATTGCTATCAATATAATTTATCGCTTGAGTAACAGATTTTGAGTAAATTGATAGGATCTTATGTTTTTTAATCTCTTGGATAAAGTTCAAGTATATTAAATCAGATAAACAATATAAATCATCTAGAGATGTAGCTGCTTCAACCAAATAAATATACTCATCAGCTAATTCAAAGGCCGCTCTTTCGTCAACACCTGCTTGTATAACATATCTTACCAACACCGCACAAGAACCTATTATATTATTTTTTAAGGATCTAATCTCGTTACCCTCACAAAAATTAGATACTTGATATTTTGAAAGCAATCTTCCATATTTTATTATTTCATCATCTAAATTATTTAACAAGGATTCATAGAACATTCTTTCAATTTCAAAGGGATAGTGCTTGTTACTAACATTGTGACTCTTTGAAGATTTAACGCTTTTTTGGTAATTGTCTATCAACTTATTTATGTTTTTAAAACTCTCAATATTATTGAATATTTGTGAAACATACATGTATAACCACCCTTTACAAAGTATAGTACTTCTCACTTCTAAGCTTATAGCCAGTTACATTTAACATTGAAACCTCAATAAGTTTGCCATTGTACTAATATGGCATTGTAGAATTCTAGTATAATAAACCTTAGGTTTTATTATACCATAATTTAATGCGCTACTACTAACGCACTGCATCTAACTTGTGATTAATTTGTCCCTGCAATCTTAGAAATGCTTGAATACTCTTTTCTAACTCACCAACCTTGCTATTGGTTGTCCATAAAACTTTATAATTATTCAACATACAGTGTAAATCTTGCTTCAACTGCTCCAATATGAGTTATGTTCTTTAATATTTAGATTCTCTTCATTTTCAATATAGTACCTTAAATCTGCCCCTACTCTTATCATAACGATAGCATTGGCAAAGCAATCTTGATAGAACTGTGCCTGCTATATTTTCATGTTATGCATTTCGGTTTTTCTATTTTTCAATGAGATTCATCTCCTTATTAATTATTTATAAAAAATGTTAAGAACTCAGCTTTCTTTCCTTCATTTCCTTCATCATATCTCTTACATCAGATTCCTTAAGTTTATAGAAGCAAGCAAATATGATTAAACATAAAAGTGCTCCTATAGCCGGAATCAACGTCGTCATAAGCCAAATCCCATCTAATGTAGTTTGTGACTGCATCTCTGCTAAACCATTAAAGCCAAAAACTCCTAGGAGGACCATTGTTAAAGAGCCCGATATAGCAGTATTAAACTTCGCACTAAATGTTTGGATAGAAAAGGCTAAACCACTATTCCTTTCACCTGTTACATACTCTCCATATTCGATACAGTCTGTTACAAACATGCTTTTCATTATATTTGGACCAAGAAACCCAACTCCTTTAAAAATACTGATTATGAAGTATAACATAAAATTGTTGTAACCAACACAGTATTGAATTATAGAAGTAGCAACAGCCAATATTAAAAACCCTATCATTAAAGTTATCTTTCCAAACTTATCAATCGCTCGGGGCAGTATAGGCGGTAAAACTATCAGAGGCAATATTGTTGTTAAACTTAAGATACCCATTAATTTTAGATTACCTAAGTTGTACTTTACAAAATATGTGCTAACAGTCAATCCTAGATTTAGCGCGCCTTTAAAAATTATCCCACTGTATAATACTAATAAGTATTTGTTCTTAATTATGGAAGTAAACAGCATCTTCACGGTAAGTTTATTTTTTCTTTCCGCTACAACCCGTTCTTTCACTGTAAACCTAATAGGCATCATTACAACAAACGCAATTACCATTACCATGAGAACTGCTGGTGTCCATCCTGCACTGTCAATAATAGGTGCTAATAAAATACCCGCAAAAACACCCGCAATTCCCGTTGAAAATTGACCAATGGCTATTAAGGTATTACGCTCATTTGGATTGTCGGTCATAGTAGTGACTAAGGCAAAGATAGGTGCATCTGATATAGTATAAACCATCCCCCATATTATGTACGTAATGTAAGCATAAGTCAAGTTAAATACACTTCCACCTTTGATATTCATGAAAACAATAATAGTCAATATAGGAAGTAAAAAAGTTACAGATTTAACCCATACTAAATACTTACCTTTTTTAGGATTTGTTTTGTCTATCAATCCTCCCAATATAGGATCGTTGATTGCATCCCAAATTCTTGAAATAAAAAATAGTGTTGCCACAGCTTTTGTTGACAGTCCTACTACATCTGTATAGAACATAGGTAAATAAATTAGAACAAGTATGTAGATGATATTTTGCCCCATCATCCAACTACCATAAGAAAAACGTTCACTTCTTTTGGTTAAGAAACTTTGTTTCATGCTTTTATGACTCATCTTAAACACCTCTCCTTTGATTAACCTTAGTGGTATTATACATAAATTTTAATAAAAAATTCTTATACTATCTTTGTTTTTTTTAACTATTTCCACCTAAATTTTGAGTAATAACCGAAAAAAAATGCACGTCGTGTGCAAATATTGTATAATTGGTTTGTAACATGATCATCTCTGCATTTTAGGTTTAACTTATACATTAATCATATTTACTTCTTTCTATAATCTAAAAGAATAATAACTCTAAAAATGTAGATTAACGAAAGCGAAATTGACTATTATTAATGAAAAGGAGTGAGCCAAATGAAACAAAAAGTAAAAGAAATTCTAAGTAAAATGACACTGGAGGATAAAGCGAGACTTTGCTCTGGAAGAAATTACTGGACATTAGAAAGTGTATTAGGTTTACCGAATATTTTAATGTCTGATGGCCCTCATGGGCTTCGCAAACAAGAAGGAAATGCAGATCTTGCAGGAATTAATTCAAGTGTAGCATCCACTTGTTATCCAACGGCAGCAGGACTAGCAAGTACATGGAATAATGAACTTATTTACCAAGTAGGTGAGCATTTAGGGGAAGAATGCCGTACTAATGAAATATCAGTTTTATTAGGTCCTGGAGTTAACATCAAAAGACATCCACTTTGTGGACGTAACTTCGAATACTTTAGCGAAGACCCTTATTTAAGTGGAACACTGGCTGCGAACTTCATCAATGGAGTTCAGTCAAAAGGGATTGGAACATCAATTAAACATTTTGTGGCATACAACCGAGAATCAATGCGTTTTGTTCTAGATACCTTTATTGATGAAAGAGCTCTACGTGAAATCTATCTAAAAGGATTTGAAATAGCTGTAAAAGAATCACAACCATGGACAGTAATGTGTTCTTATAATCTAGTAAATGGTACATATCAAAGTGAGAACAAGAGATTATTAAATGATATATTAAAAGAAGAATGGAAGCACGAAGGTCTAGTCGTGACAGATTGGGGTGCATGTAACGATCGTGTTAAAGGTTTAATCGCTGGACAAGAACTAGAGATGCCTGGGGGTACAGATGAGAATCAAAGAAACATCATTGAAGCAGTTAAAAGTGGTACAATAAGTGAAGATATTTTAGACGAGAGAGTTGCTAAAATTATTGAATTAATTTTAAAATCGCAAGAAACTCTAAATCAAAATTTTATACCATATGATAAAGAGAGCCATCATAACTTTGCAAGGCGTGTAGCTACTGAAACGATGGTGTTACTAAAAAATGAAGATCATATACTGCCATTAAATAAAAACCAAAAAGTAGCGTTGATTGGCGAGTTCGCTGTAAAACCAAGATTTCAAGGTGGTGGTAGTAGTTTAGTGGCACCAACAAAAATAACCAACGCAAAAGATGCATTTGAAAAGAATTTAGGAGATAAACTGCTATACTCTCAAGGATATCGTTCTGACGAGGATATCTCAGACCAAGCACTCCTTGATGACTCCATAAATACAGCAAAACAAGCAGATGTCGTTGTGCTTATGGTTGGACTGACACATGGCTCTGAGAGTGAAGGGTTTGATCGAACTCATCTTAATATTCCAAACAATCAATTAGAGTTGATAAAAGGAGTAACTAAGGTAAACAAAAATGTTGTTATTGCTTTATCAAATGGTAGCCCTATTGTTATGCCATGGAAACAGGATGTGAAAGCCATCTTAGAACAGTATCTAGCAGGACAAGCTAGTGGTGAAGCACTTGCTGACGTACTATTTGGAAAAGCAAATCCTAGCGGAAAATTGGCTGAAACGTTCCCTAATCATCTAGATGAGTTTCCAAGCAACCAAAACTTTTCAGAAAAACCACGTCAAATTGAATACCGTGAGGGATTATATGTAGGATATCGATATTATGATACAGCTAACAAAGAACCCTTATATCCATTTGGACATGGTTTAAGTTATACATCTTTCTCTTACGATCACTTATCAATAAATGTTATGAATAATGAAATCAAAGTATCATTTACCGTAACCAATACTGGTGATAAGGAAGGAAAAGAAATTTCTCAGCTTTATATTGGAAAAAAAGATAGTATAGTCTATCGTCCTGATAAAGAATTGAAGGGATATGCAAAAACTACTCTGCAACCTCAGGAATCAAAAACAGTCGAGATATCTGTACCAATCGAAATGCTAGCAGTATACAATAAAGAGGCTTTCAAAATCGAAAATGGAGAATATGAAGTTCTCGTAGGAGCATCTTCAAGAGATATTAGATTAACCAAATTCATATCAGTAAAAGGAACGTCTTTATTAGTAGAGAATGATGATATCTACAAAAACATTACTTCGAATTTCTCTCCAACACAAAAAGAATTTGAGCAAATTCTGGGCTTTAAGATTCCAGAATATCCAACGCGTAGACCATTCACAATGAATAGCGTTATCTCAGAACTGCAAGACAATGCTATCGGAAAACAACTACATGACATACTGTTAGAAAAAGCAAGTAATCCTGATAATGATAAAATAACATCACATATAGTAGAAGCAATGATAAATGAAATGCCAATTAGATCTCTTTCAACGCTATCTGGAGGGATGATATCACACAGTAAAGGACAAGAATTAATAGATATGATGAACAAAGAGGATATTAAACAATAAAAGGATAAAAGAAAAAGCGCAATTTAGCGCTTTTTTAATGCACAAACTAACATGTTTGCAAGAACGTTCAAATCTCCTTTAGTCTCCCTTTTTTCAGTTAACATAGCTTTCTCTCTATAAATAATTTTCTGAGCGTATCCTAATATACATTGCGCTGTTGAAGCGAAAATAACAGTTGGATCTGCACCGTGCAACTCAATAGTATTATCTGTTCTTGCTTTTTCAATCAACTCATCGTATAAACTTTCTACAAGCATCTTCTCCAAGTAATTCACATATTTATCATTTGGATAACTATTAATAAAATAGTAATCAAATACGGTTATATATTTGATTAATTTAGCATTAGATTGTAACATATCTACCTGCCTATAAATAATCTCTGACATTAATTCATGAGCTGATTTATTTCCATCATAATTTTTATAAACACTATTATTGTATTCATGCATACATAACAGCTGAATATCAACAGCTAAGTCTTCTTTGTTTTGGTAATAGTAATATAATGATCGTAGAGAAACACCACATTTCTTTGCGATTTCTTTCATAGTAGGAGCATAAATCCCTTCATTAATAAAGATATCCATACTTTTTTTTAGAATCTCTTCTCGCTTTTTTGATTTCACATTACTTTCCTTGTAATTTAATACATCTATCATATAATCACTTCTTTCAACCAACTTATGTATACTCAAATTATAATATCATTATTGCTGAAAAGCGTCAAGAAAACGTACCACTTTATCCCATAAAGTTTTCAACATTTTTACCACTCCTTTTTTGTATTATAAAAAGCCAATGATATTTAATTCATTGACTTTAAGTTCATAGTTCCGTATTTAGTTATGGGTTTGGGCTTAGCCCAATTTTAGGGGATTGGGACACCATTTTAGCAATTTGTCATACAAATTGGAAGCTCAGGAAGGAGCCTTCAAAGGGACTGCGGTTTTATTGATATTGATTAAGAAATAATAGTTATCCATGATTTCCACTATATTGATTTCACGAGTAATTAAGCATCCGCTATCATTTTTAATGTATATCTTCTAGAAATTTTAATGTAAAATCTTGCGTCATAATATCCCTAATAAGAATTTTATTTATTTTAGGGACGAGATTAATATTTTCTAATTCTTTAACTAAAATCCATTTGCATCCTGTACTAACTGAATTATTTAAACGATCTAAATCAAGTACTCTCTCTGCTACCTCTTCTTTAGTCTCATCCACTTCACATCTAAACACATGGCTTAACCCTCCACGTGATCCATATCTATACCCATCTCTTATAGGATTATATTCGTATATATATAACATTTCTCGAACAAAAACAGTTAATCCACTTTCCTCCAGTACTTCTCTAGCCACAGCATCTCTCAAAGTTTCATCAATTTCAACACCACCGCCAGGAAGATTATAATATTCACCATTATTAAATTCATTTAGCAACACACGACCATTCTTAATTACTATAGCTCTTGCACTTAACCTATAATTACTCATATAATCACCCTAAACTTTCTAAAAAATTATTAATTATAATAATATATTTTATCATATTCAATCTATAAAGTAATCTCACACAATCAAAATAACCTCTCAAATAAAAATGGTCTCCTTCATAATTATGAAGTTCTTTTAACTCAACTATAGTATTCATTTATTGCCTCTTTACATCTCTAGTTTTTCTCAAATATCTTTTCCTCTTGCTTTAATTTTTAAATTAGCTTACCATAGCTAGGATGACTTTCTTTCATATCCCTTCTAATAAAATACTAATAGCATAGTTTTATATTTTATTCATTTTAAATATTAATATATTTTATCCAAAGTTTATATTAACTCATCTATTAGTTCAAATATATGAATTAACTATTTAATTTTCATCTTATGCTGGTTATTTTCATTATCTGATATGATATATCTTTATCTATCGGTTAGTTATTATCTGCTATAATGATACTATTATTTACCATAAAATCAAGCCCTAAAAAAACAAAATATTTAATTCTAACCATCTATTGCATTTCTGTAGGATATATACTTAATTTGTAGCTATGAAAGGGGGTTAGAAGCTTGTCTGATAAAAAAATAGGTCATCATACTGACAATCCAAAAAATCACTCTGTGCGAATAATAATGGACAAGATTACTATTGAAAAACTTGATAAATGTCGAGAAGTCGAGAATCTTAATCGGTCTGAATTGAATTGATTCGTAAGAATGTTAGCAAATATTACGATGACCAACCTACAGAAGTAAAATAAAAAGCGGCGGACGCTCAACAAGCAATACCACCACTTTTATTTCACCACTATTCCAAAAATTTTAACAACAACGCAGAAATTGGGCTTTTGTCTACAGTAAAGATACTTCTTATCGAAGCATCCTACGTATTTCTTATTTATTCAATTCTATCACACCTGTTTTTTTCAAATCTTTTAGTTGATATACAACTATATTATTTTCAGAAACTGTATAAATATGTCCATTTATATAAAGCAATCGTTTAATAGAATCATTAAAATATTTATCACTTAAATTATCTATCTTTCCTTTTAGCTTTAATTTATTATTCTCAATTTCATACAGATATGCCCCATTGTACTCAAAGTAATCACCTTTTTTAACTACCTTTATAGGGAATCCAAATATTTTTTTATCGGCTAAGTACATAAGTGCTTTGTGGTTATCTAATAGCTCTGAATAAGTACCACTATCCCCTATTATTACTTTATCTCTTTCTATCGGATTCTTTATATTGTTTATGTCAAAAAGCGATATTTTAAATCCTCCAGTTTGAACGTTTTTTTTGACTTCTTTAGTATTTAAACCAAAACCTAATACACTCTTTTCATCTATATAGTGCAAGTAAGTGCTATAGCCCGGTATTTTAAGATATCCCAGTATTTTTGGTTTATTAACATTTGATGTATCTATTACAAAAAATGGATCTATCTGTTTAAATGTAACCATATATAGCTTATCACCTTCAAATCTTGTGCTATATATTCTTTCTCCTTTTGCAATACCTTCTAACCTTCCTGTTATGTTCATACTATAATCTAGTATATATAGATTGTTACCTAGTTTAAATGAATTAGTTGCTATCCTAAAGTAATCTTTGTATTCATCCATTGAAAATTGATTGAGTATATAACCTGGAACTCGCCCTATTCCTGCCTCTGATACTTTTCCAGAGCCTAGTGTAAATCTATATATAGTTGTTGAATTATTTCTATGATTAACTCCTGCTATATATAGTTTGTTTTTTGAAACATATATATTTTTTGCTCGACCTACATACGCATTTACATCTGGTCTTCTATCTTGTTGATTTAGATCAATGCCTATAGTTATCATATAGCTTAATTGTTTACATTCTGGCAGACATTTTAGTTCGTTATATTTCATTGTATGATTAAAACCTGTTATACTCTCTTTATAACTTGGTAATATAACTTTATCTAAAAAATCATTTTGATATTTTAGCATACCTCTATATAAGTTTACATATCTTGATGTCACCATGTAAAATTGATGGTCTATCAATCTTGCTGATACATACTCTCCATCAAATGTGTAGTCTTTTATTAGTTTAGGACTTTCTATGTTGTCTAAATTATATACTTTTATAAAACTCTTTTGTATATAATACACTGGTGTAGCCTGAACTGTAAAGTTACCTGCTATTTTCTCTAAGATATTTGGCTTTTTAGTTACTTGTTCTTCATATTTGTTTCCCACAACTACTAGTTTATTATCATCTATAAATATTTCATTAATCTCCCTAGTATCGTTTTGCAAAGATATAACACTTACAACTTTACCATCAGTAGGGTGACTATCTATTATAGATATACGATTATTATTCATCATATATATGTATTTGCCATCAGTTTTGACTAAATCACCTTCTTCTACTCCATCAACTTGGTTATTAGTCTCTGAGTATTCTTTTTTTAAACTATTACTCTTAGAATTAGCCTCTTTAACACTAACATCATCCTTATATTTAATTTTCTGAGCTATAAATTTATCCATCAATTTCATATACTCTTGCCTCGATTTTATAGTTGGCAGTTTATTCATTTGATTGTGTGTTGATATAATCACACTGTTTTTCTCTGAATTCCAAGCTATATCATGTCTTAAAGCTTCAACTATAAATCTTATCGGTACATAAACTTTGCCGTATATCTTTTTACATCGTACCCCCATATTTTTATTATTTTTATTTACTAAAGCTTCATCAGAATACAGCTTTAACAAAATTTCTGTATCTTTATTGCTGATTATAATACTACTCCCTTTTATGCTTGATTTTAGATTTAATACTTGTGATAAATCTTCTACTTGAACTAATACCTTACTGTCTTTATTAAATATATAATTCATATCAACTGGTTTATCATCTATTAAAAATTGAACTTGCGTTTTTTTGCTTCTTTCTGTACTAAAACATAACGTGAAAAATAAACAAATAATTAATAATACTGTTATGATTTTCTTCACCTATACTCCCCCTAACATATGTTTTTTATTTAGACTTATAATTACTCCAAAAAGTTCCATGTTATGTATTATATTAATTTGTAACTTTATTTTCGTCACATAAATATAATATATTGACCTTGTTTAAATAAAAATTAAGGAGAATAGTCAAATGGATTATGGTAAAAATTCTTGTATAATACCTAAAAAACGCCCTACTCCAACTTGTGCTAATGGAAGGTGTTCACGTAACAATCCAAAATCTAAACCTAAATCAAATCCTACTAGCAGTATAAATATCAATCCTGATGACAAACCAACTACTGGAATAATAAACTTAAATTAAAGGGGGATGTGTTCTTGAACCATCCCCTAAAAACTATATTAATTTAAAAAACTCGAACCATTTTCTGGCTTATGAACGTTGAAATACTCTGCAACTGTTGCTCCTATATCAGACAGTGTTTTCCTTATTCCTAAATTGTCTTTTTTTATGTTTTTTCCATAAACAAGTAACAACACATTTTCTCTAGTGTGCTGGCTATGGCCAATAGTTGGGTCGTTTCCATGGTCTGCACTTATTATTAATACATCTTCATGTCTCATTTTATCCATGAGTAAACCTATATATTTATCTACTACCATGAGTCTATGAGCATATTTATCTACATCCTGTGCATGTCCTGCTAAATCAGTTTCTTGAACAGTTGCCGATATGAATCCATGTTTCATTCTCGTAAAACTTTCTACTATACTCTTCATAACTAACTCTGTGTCTACTGCCGGAATCTTTGTTGCTCCATCACAATCTATTACATCTTGCATTTTACCTATCAATGTAACATCTATTCCATTTTTCATTAGTATGGTACTTACTTGACCTTTAGGATCAACTCCATATCCCATATGTCTACATTTATACCCTTTTTGATATACTCCTGACTTTGGACTGTTAATTCCTATCAATCCGTCATCTCTAACTTCTACACATTTTCGTAGCCACTCTTTTGTTACATCCTCTCCGCCTAGGGCAATTACTCTATTTACTTTAACACACTCTCTAACAATACGTCCTATATTTAAAACTTCTTCATATGATATATAATCAAATGATGCTGTTACGTTGTATATTTGTCCGTAGTCAGTTTCTATATTATCTGCGACATAAACACAGTCATTTACAAGCAAGTAAGGTTTTTCTTTGTCTGGTATAGAAACTTTGTAACCTTCTTTTTTTAGTACTATTTTAACATCATCTATAACGTCTTTAAACGGCTTTGTATACGGTTTAAGTGGTTTTGTACCCATTATTTCTTGATGCCCCACATAACTATCAGCACCGTAGTGTTGTAATTTAATCTTTCCATAAGCCCCAATATCTTGAGCATCGTTTAATCTATTATGATTTATAATATTTTTTAATCCTAATTTTTCGAGATTGGGTAATTCAATGTATTCTGCTTTATCTAATATATGTTTTAGTGTATTAGCTCCATTATCTTGTGGTCTTACTTTTGTCACATCATCCATTTGCCCTACCCCTAAGCTATCAATCACTAATAAAACTACTTTTTTTGCCATATCTATCACGACCTATCTAATTTTTTCCCTAAGCTATCAAACGCTCCGATTATTTTAGGTTTGTTTTTTTGTATTCCTTCCACTAATACTACTTCACTTCTAGTAACAAAAATTTGTGTTCTGTATGAATAGATTGCCGTGTCTCCTACTCTAACTTTTTTATCTCCTATTTGCAAAGTTCCATAATAATCAATAGATTCTGGAAGCAATTCAACTGTTTTCAGGTCATTTTCTTTCAGCTGGTCGAAATCTCTTCCTACTAATGCTTTTTTCATTTTCGACCTTCTATAATAACCTCCTCCAAAAACATATGCCTTATCATCAAACATATGAGATATCTCAGTAACATAAATCATAGCAGGTATTTCTGGTAATTCCTCATTGTATGCATGTAATGGCGTAGTTCCTGTCAAAGCATGCCCAGGTTCAGCATGTGTAGCCCCTAATTTTTTTAATAAATGCATAGACGTTGATGTATTTGCACTAGGAGTGTTAATCTGTTTTAACTTTATATTTAATTCCCGTTCTAAAATTTCTTTACACCTTAAAGCTGTCATAGCATTAGGTGTTTCCTTTATATCATTTGCCTTTTCATCATACAAAAAACATGGAAATGCTACTACTCCAGCAATATTAACACCTTTTAAGTTCATTATTTCTTTTGCTTTTTCTATTAACTCTGTTTCTTTAAATCCACCTACTTGTCCATCGTAAATATTATCGCTTTTCCCTACAACTCTTAACATAATATCTTGAACTCTATTTAACTTAGTAGCTATCTCAGATATTTGTTTAGCCTTTTCTACTGAAAAAACAGTAACAATTTCTGGCTCATAGGACAATATATCTTTGATTAGAAATTTAGGGATTTGAACTAAATGTCCTACATTCCCAAGTTTTATACCCTCTTTTGCAAGGGTTAATGCTTCCCATGGATCTACTGCTACTGCTTTTTCTATTCCGCACTCACGTATTATTTTAGCTAGCATGGGATTTCTACCTATCTGTTTTGTCATCATGTACAAATTTATATTGTTTTCTTTAGCACTCTTAACTAGACACCTTGCATTATGCCTAACTGCATCAACATCTATTAAATAAGTATTAGGCATTATTTCACCATTTTGATGCATATTTACTCCTGCTTTAATCAAGGAAGGGTTTTTCTTTAACATCAAATCTACAAACATTACTTCCTCTCCTTTTCAATAGCTTTCTTTACAGACTCTTTAAGTATTCTTAGAACTGTATCTGACCCAGCTCTCATAGGGTTAATCCTAATCATATAATCTTCTAGTTTTGCATTTGCTTTCAAAAACGTTCCTGACACTCTATAAAACATAGCTGTAATCTCATATCTTGATTCTGCTCCTACTGGATATGGTGCAGCCCCTAAAGTGCTACTACATTTTAAAACTTCTTTTGCTATTGGTCTATCAAACTCTACTAATATTACTCTAGATTGTGCATTTGCTATAAATGCTGACTTGATATGTGGTATTTCTTTATTATTAATTTTTTTTATTATTTTGTTGCCTTCTTCTGCTTGTATTGCTAATGCTACAGGTGCATATACTAATGACCTGAGTGCATCCATTGCCTCAAAACCTTGTACTTGACTTCCTCCTGAATAATTAATGTTCCTCACTAAATCAATTACTTTTTTAGTTCCTACTATACACCCTACCCCTTCAGGCCCAAGTAGTTTAAACAGCGAAAAAGCACTTGCTTCAGCACCAAGTTCAACACCTATCTTATCTGATTTCATGACAACATAATTATCATCAACTAATATTTCAATATCCTTGTTTACTTTCTTAACTGTTGCTATTACTTCACTTAAATCATATTTGTCTTCTATTTTTTGTCTTGAGTGTTGAATCAAAGCAAATCTAATATTTGATAAATCTGTTTTTTCTATAGCTTCTAAGTCATTGAAATCAACAAATACACATTCAAGTCCCATTGAATCAATAATCACCTTAGTTGTAGGATATATAGGAGCATCATGGAGTAATATTTTCTGATTTGCCTTTAAAGATGTATTCATTACATTCCTGATTGCTCCTGTTCCAGACCCTCTCACTAGTATTGATGCTTCTGCGTTAAAAAATTGGGCTATTGTTTTTTCAACTTTTTCTGTATACGTTGGATGACCTATTCCTTTTACCACACCTAAATCACCATTATTTAATATTTCATATCCGTTGAAATTTTGATGGATAATATCTACTAACTTAAACTGCTTATTTTTTGCTTCTTCTAAATTAATTGTGTCTATTGGATATGTCTTCATTTTTTCCTCCTATAAAATCGTTCTATTCCACTTATATAAATAATCTTTTTGGATTATTTTTTAGCATACAATCTATTTGAGTTTGGCTTATTCCTGCTTTTAACATTTGGGGAATAAATGTATCGACAAGATAGCTGTATCCTATCCCACCATTAGCTTTAAGATGAGATTTTCTTGTTAGATCCTGTGACAATACTATCTGATTTAAATGCCCTCTTTTTATAAGTTGAATTATAGCCTTTATTCTATATTCATCTGGCTGGTATTTTATTTTACCTATTGTATCAAACCCTAAGAAACAACCTGTATCAGCTACTTTTGAAAGATACTCTATGCTAGGATTGAGATCCATATGTCCTATTACAACTTTTTGTAAATTTACTCCTGTATTTTTAAGTAGCTTTAATTGTTCTAGTGCTAATGTACCTAATGTAGTATGAGTATATATTGGTATTCCTGTCTCAACATGTGCTAATGCACATGATTTCATTATTTTCATCTCTATTTCTGACATTTGACCTTTACCAGTACCTACTTCTCCTATCATGCCAGCTTTTATGTTAGTGTTATCTATCCCCTTAACAATCTCTTTTACTAATATTTTGCTGATATCTTCTTCCTTCATACTATACACATAAGTTGGTAAAAAAGGTTCTTTGTAAAATCCAGTACTCACTACCACGTTTATTCCTGATTCATTACATATATATCTTATAGCTTCTATGTCTCTTCCCATTCCCATATTAGTTACTTCAACAATAGTATCTATCCCTTTTGATACTAGTTCTTTCATTTCACTTATTACTAGCTCTGACTGGTCAAACCTAGCATCTTCATCTTTTTTTTGAGCTGATAAATCTATTTTCAAATGCTCATGAATATATACGGCTTTAATTCCTTCAATATCTATATTTCCTCTAACTGTTTCCATATAAATTCTCCTTTATCATAATCTATATAAATCCTTTTACTTCTTGACTATTACTATTTATAAAATACCTTTCGTATAAATCATTTGGTTTATATATTTCTTTGAGTTTTGATGCTAAAAATAGTGCTTTTTTTGCTCCACTAATACCATTTTTAGCTGTTATAACTACACCCATAGCCAGTTCTCCATAAGGTAGTGTAATAGTTGTTGCTTCTACCATATTTGCTACTTTTATAATGTACTTTCCTCCTAATCTCTGCTCCCTTTTGCCTATCAACCCATTTGTCCCTATTACTGAATCCCCTAGACCATATAAATCAATAGGCCCTTCTACTGTCAAAATAATGTCTATATCTTTGTTGAAAATTTCATTACACATTCTTATAGCTTCGTTTCTATCATCAAAATCAATAAAAGGCAGTTCTTCTACTTCTACATAATCTTTTAAATTCTCAGCTACCGTCTTAGCTAGCATATTCATATCTTGTTTGTTTGGTAACTGTATATCTCCTTTTCTAGGTATTGCTATTTTGATCTTTTCATTAAAGCAATATTTAAAATCATAATCTACTATAGAAGTTAATGCTCTTTTGCATAGATCAAAATTATGTGATATTATTCCTAGTGCTGGTGTAAAGCTAATATTATCTGTTGATTGTTTCTCTATACAACCTTTTAACCCCACACCTTTTGCCATTATAGAATAAAGCCCTGTACTTATCGCGGGTGCTAAAACTGACCCTCCACCATCTGTACCAATTGCCAAATCATTGATTCCTCTTAAAATATTAATACATCCACAACTAGATGAACCTGTCATCACTCTACCTGTAAGTGGGTTTATATTATCTATATCTATAGCCCTTCCTCTATCTGACATTTTGTCAATCGTATGAAATAAGAAACCATTATTTCCTTTTAATTTACTAACTATTTCATTATTTATTTGATTTGTATCTTTTACTCCAAATAAAATAGGCTCGATAGAAGGGTCTTTACTTAGAGCAAAAACAGCTTCATCTAATATCTCTCTTCTTGAATATGTGACAGTTTTTCCTATCATATCATTTGCTTTAATTATTGATTTGCTTACTTTTTTCATCTTATATAGTAATTGCTGATAATCCATAGCTATTCTCCTTTGACGAGGATTGTATTAATAAATTAGGGATGTCTTATCATTTTAGACATCCCTATCCTGCATATCATATATTATCTCAGGAATCCTAAAATACTATTAAGCTGGAATATTGAACATTCCGATTAATGAAAGTATATTTACAAGTACTCCTACCAATATAGCTGACATAGGCCCTACTGCCATTCTAACAACAGGTTTTCCAGCTATTTCATTTAATATATATAGTCCTACCACAGCAAAAAATCCAATTCCCGGTGCTATAGCATTTGCAGCATTCATACCGCCAACTAACAATGCTATTTCTAAAAGTTTAGACATCGCTGTTCTTATGTTATCTCCTGACTTTCTAATTCCAGGGAATTTGTCTAAAAACACTGCTATTCTATCTATTAATAGAACTTCTATTCCAATTGTTGCAGCTCCTAATACAGCAGATAAGATTGGGTTGTGCACAAATAATCCCACAGCAAATACAAACGTCATACCTATTGGACCATACACACCTGTTGCAATAGCTGTCGAAGCTATCAGCGGTATAAATCCAATACCCCTTGCCAATGCTGCAAATGCTGCATCAAGTACTTTACCTTCTTTTAATAGGTTAAGTGAAATAGGATCTCCAGCCATGATTTTGTAAGTAGTTGCTGCTGCAACTAGCCCACCCATTACCATCAGTATTGGTGCATTTTTCTTTATTCTCTTTACTCTTTCTGCAAACAAAGATACTAAATCCACTGATTCTTCTTCAGATTTTTCTCTCATAGCAAATATTATTAATATCGTCATACCAACTATTAATGCTAATCCTTCTGGATTTATTTTAATACTTGCAGAACCAATCTTTATTGGACCAATAACTACAGCCAATTGCCTAGCTAATAATGACAATACTAAGTTAAGTACACCTTTCTTGGCTCCATATTGATATCCTGTAGCTAAAGCTGGAAAAGCTGCAAATGCAACAACTACTGGCTCTCCTACTTTTCCTAAGCTTGGCATAAAGTTTACAGGCAATTTTGCGAATGCATCAACTATAACATCCAATCCTGTCATTATACCTATACCATATAATGCTCCTACCACACCTGCTATAGCTATACCCTTTTTTCCATCTGGTGAAGAACAACCTATAATATCAGTCCCTAATAAAATACAATGTATCAAAAGAATACTAGCTGTAAGTGAAAATGGTATACCAAAACCTATAACTAATCCAAAGCTCATTGCAAATGATGTAGCGGCAACTTCTTTCCTAGACATTCTACCTTCTATTTTTTCTGGTATAATAGGTCTAAGTCCATCATTGAATACTGCTATTCCAGTATTAGCCATAACTGCTGCTAATGCACCAATTAGTGCTATAAGTACTATCTCCATATTATGCCTCCGTTCTCTTAGTCAAATTTGTTATAATAAACTAATAAAAAACAATCCAAGCGTTTACATATCGTTTGTATTTAATAACCCCTCCTCTCACTATTAGCTTGTTATTTTTTTAGTATTTCTTCCATCAACATTGGTACTGCTAATTCGTAGTGATCTCCTGTAAAACCGAAAGCTATCTTTCCTTGTTCTATTGCTTTTACTACATTTTCTTTTTTAGGAGCTTTACCTGGCATAGAAACTGTCTCGCATTTAGCTCTTGTCAAGAGTGCCATAGCCATACTTAAAGCACCACCTCCACCTGTGTGACAAGCTCCAAAGTAATAATCGGCTTTTCCCATTTTCACATCACTAGCCGCCTGTAAATCTGTCTTTATATCAACTTGTACACTGTCACCTCCAATTTCTTTTATCAAATCAGCTATCTTTTGTTTTTCCACTTGCCCACCAACAACTATTTTCACGTCAATTCCTCCTTAATCTAATTT
This sequence comes from Clostridiaceae bacterium M8S5, assembly GCA_029227815.1. Lineage (GTDB taxonomy): Bacteria > Bacillota > Clostridia > Tissierellales > MCWD3 > Abyssisolibacter. The sequence goes on from CP118523.1 coordinate 2,709,813, forward strand.
AAAATTATTGACTATAGCTTACTGTCATTCATAATGATAGTACATGCATGTAATGCAATATAGTCTTTTTCACTTTCTGGTAATATTAACTTTAGTTTATCCTCAAGTAACTCAAATAACTCTTTGAGTTGCTCAAAATGTTCATTATTTCTTACTTCATCAGAAACCATTTTATCTACTTCATTTATTGGCTCACCCTTTTGCACTCTTGCTAAAGCCATAGCTAAATGAGTGATTAACATAGAAGAATTTGCTTCTACTAACTCTATCTTAAATATTTCTTTAAATTTTTGTGAAAAATCTTTAATAGCTTCTGTAATATCTTCAGTCGTTTCTCCTGCTATTTGTAAAATATTAAGTCTTTCTATCAATGCGCTATCCAAGTGTATCCCTCCAATTTAAGCTTAATTCATAAGATTAAGAATGCTCAATATACTGTTTTTTGTATATTGATTTTAAAAATTAACTCCTAATATATAGGAATTGTTTTTTTATTCATTACGTCTCTTTGTATTTCTTCAATTTTATCCATGTTAATAAATTTATTTAATATGTTACCAAACTGCAAATTATCTTTATTTACAACTACTGTAGCTATAGTATCTTCTGAGTCCACTTTTTTTGTTTTTGGATTTCTTAGTGAACTAGTTTTATATTTTAAATTCTTCTCTAATATCTCATCTATATTCCATATAGCAGCATCTATTTCATTGTTTTCAAGTCTTTGTATTATTTGATTGTATGGAGTCTCTATATATTCAACATCTAACCCCTCACACTCATATGTAGTGAGTATTATTAAATCTGGAGAAGTTGGGTCTATAGCTACTCTCATACCATGTGTAATTTGATTGTATGCATCATCTTTGTATATTATAACATGATTACCTACGTAACTCTCTAAACCAAATTCATGGATTATTTCTATACTATCTGTGCTTCTCTTTTCCAAGTTAGCTGCTAATTTAGATACTATTGCAAAATTATACTTTCCTAAATTCAGTGCTTCTATTCTTTTATTAGCACCTCTCATAAAAGCTAAACTAAATGGGATATTGCACTTTTCAAACTCTTTGTAAAAGCCTGTAGCTAGTCCTTCATATCTTGTTGAATAAGGAAGTGGCATTACTCCCATAATTATCCCAAATCCAGATATATTCCAAAGCTTGTGGTTGTCCATTTTTGTAATAGAAGTCCCTAAATGTCCTCTTGATTCAAGCTTTACTGCACCAGAGTCCTGCAAATATTTAAAAGCAGCTTGTACAGTACCTCTCCCAAAACCAAAATCTTTTGCAAACTGACCTATGGTTTTTATTCTATCGCCTACATTATGAGTTAATAGCTCTCTAGCCAACATTACTGTTGTCTTTCCATTCTTAGACATTAGTTCTTTTTTTATATTCTCCATATCATCCAACCTTTAATGTACAAAATACCGTATATTGTAATCATATTATATATCACCTTACTTTTTATTGCAAGTATAATTTTAGTTTAGTTAATAAATCCCACTATTTGTACCTCTGAAAAAATAAAAAATCAACTAAAGCGCACTGTTTAGTTGATTTTTTATTGTATAGTACAATAGCTATTTTTGACACTATTTAATAACAACTGGTTTCTTCTCTGATTTATTCAATACCTCTACCCCATCTTCTGTAACTACTACTATATCCTCTATTCTCACTCCAAATTCGTTAGGTATATATATACCAGGCTCTACACTAAATGCCATACCTTTTTCTAGTATCTGCTCATTACCTGATTTTATATAAGGAGCTTCGTGTACGCTGTATCCTATTCCGTGTCCTGTTCTTGTGATGAAATACTCCCCATATCCTGCCTCTTTTATAACTTCTCTTGCTGATTTATCTACTGTCTGTGCCTGTACTCCTGGTTTTGCCTGTTCTTCCCCTGCTAGATTTGCTCTCATTACTGCATTATAAACTATTTCTTCTTTTTCTGAGATTCCTCCAACAAATACTGTCCTTGTCATATCTGAACATAAGCCTTCACACTTACAGCCAAAATCTAATATTATGATGTCTTTTTCCTGTATTACTCTACTATAATCATTATAATGTGGCTTTGAGCTGTTTGCACCAGATGCTATTATAGGGCTAAATGACAGTCCATCAGCTCCTTTTTCTATAAAAAGCTCTTTCATCTTTTCACATATATCTTTTTCTGTAATACCCGGTTTTATAAACTTAACTATGTCAGCAAATACATCGTCTGCTAATCTAGCAGCTTTTCTAAGTTTGTTTACTTCTTCATCATTTTTAACTAATCTAAGCTCTTCTAGAATTTGATTTCCATTTATAAATTCTATTTCTAACTTCTCTTTAATATCTATTATACTTACTGCTGTAGCGCTTTTATTGACCCCTATAGTTTTCCCTATCAAATCATGCTCATCAAATGCCATATTTACAGCACTCATGAATCCTTCACCATCGTCCCATTGATATATTGTCCCCTGATTTCCTATTACTTTTTCTATTTCTTCAAAATTTAGTTTAGGAACTATGTAAAAACATCTACTGTCATTTAATATAAATAATGATTGAAATCTTTCATCCATGTGAGGTGAGAAACCAAGTAAAAACTCCATGTCTTCTGATGGTGCAATAAGCATAGCATCTATATTTTTGTTGTTCATTATACTAACTAACTTGTCTAAATATTTTTTATTCATTTTAACTTGCACTCCTTTGTTCATACATATGACTTGTTGTTAAATTTATCTTTGTAGTCTAATGCTTCCTATAAAGAGTTTTAAAATATATTATTTAAGCTAGCCTCCTATTATTCTAAAACCCTCTGGTAACGGATCTCCTGGATCTAATACTAACTGATTAAAACCTGTAATATATGCATTTCCTGATACTATAGGTACAACTCCGTTATATTCTCCTACTTTTGCAACATCTTCTATTACTCCTTTAAATGTAGTATCTATTATACTGTTATTAACTAGTGTCATTCCTTTTCTCATTATCCCTTTTTTATACAGAAGTGCCACTCTTCCTGCTGTTCCTGTTCCAGTAGGCGATCTATCTATTTGTCCATCTGCAAATATACATACATTGTTAGACTTTATTTTATCATCTTTTACATTCATTAGTCCAGTAATAATAGTCCCATATATTCCTTTTATACCTCTTTCTAGTGGATGTACAACTTCTAGTTCCTCCATGACTTTGTATTTTATTTCCATGCCTACCTCTACTAATTTGTTAATATTTTTTGGCTCAACAGTAAGTCCGAGTTTACGAGCATCTATATATACATAAAATGCTCCTCCATATGCTATATCTACAGATATAACACCTATACCTTTTACATCAACTTTCACGTTTTCTGCAAATACAAACGATGGTACATTTTTAAAACTAATATTTGTAATGTTATCCCCTTGTACATCAGCATACGCTGTTATTCGTCCTGCTGGTGAATCTATCTTAACTTTATTGATACCGTCTTTAGCTGTGATCAACCCTGTTTGTAATGCAACTTTAGTAACAGCAATTATTCCATGTCCACACATTGTACTTAATCCCTCATTGTGAGTAAATAGCACCCCAAAATCACCGTCTGGTGTAACTGGTGGAGTAATAATGCATCCGTACATTCCACTATGACCTCGTGGCTCTAACATCAATAATTTTCTTATATCATCATATCTTTTAAGCATATTTAGTCTTTTTTTCAATATGGTATCTCCAGGTATTGTAGGCATACCTGCTGTTATTATTCTAAGTGGTTCCCCTGCGGTGTGAGCATCTATTGCTGTTATCATTCTAGCAAATCTCATCATACGGCAAACTCCTTTATAGTTTTATTTTTGTTCCAACCCCTTTTTCTAGAGCCTTTTTATAAATAGCATTAGCTGTATAAATATCAAATAATGCCATTCCTACCGATTTGAAAAGCATAGTCTTTTTGGTTATTTGTTTTTTGTCCTTAATTATTGTGCTAATAGATTTTATTTGACTCTCTTTTAACCATCCTTTGCTTAATGGTGTTATCAAGTCACCTGTTTCTTCTTTTGCAAATGCTGTATCTACATAAACTTCTTCTACAACTTCAAATAATTTCTCTGGAAACTCTCTCATATCAGGTTTATATGATCCAATGCCTATGAAATACTTATTTTCTAATAAACTTTTATCATCTGGTAATACTGGTTTATTTGTCGTTGTACAAGTGTAAACAGCTTCACTATTTTCTAAAAGCTCTGAACTACTTTTTGAAATATTAATTACTATGTTATCTATACTCTCTTGTAGCTTCGTTTTTAATATCTGTGCACTTTGTAATGACAAATCAAAAATATTAATGGTTTCGATGTTTCTTACTTTACATGCATACAAAGCTTGATAATATCCTTGGACTCCAGCACCTATTACACCTATACTTTTTATATGTTTTGGTGTTATATATTTTAATCCTACACCTCCGACTGCTCCTGTTCTATAAGCTGTTAAACTAGCTCCGTTAATCATACATACTGGTGTACCTGTCACTGAATCATTGAGCATCATTACACCTTGAATAACTGGCTCATTTAGGTTTTTATTATCTGGAAATACTGTTATCATCTTAGTTCCAAATACTTTTTCTGTAATACATGGCATGTATAATAGTGTATTACTCTTATTATTGATATGGATTCTATCAGGCATTATGAAACTATTATTTTCATATGCTATATACGCCTCTTCTATTGCTTCCATCAATTCTTCCAACCTTACTATTTCTCTAATATTTTCTTCATTTATATATATCATGTCATCAACTCCTCTATAATAGATTCAAAAAGCTGTAACAAAACTCCTTCTTGACATATTGTTTTGTTACAGCTTTTATTAATTATAGTGCTATATAGTAGTTGATGTTTCTGCTGTTATGTGTTTTTCTACTACCTCTATCAACTCTGGTAAATCCATTTCTATATCTCTTAGTTTTTCTATTGTTGGTACTCCATCATTTGTCCATCCTCTTCTTTTATATACTGCATCTATCAATTTTTGATATTGATCTTCTCTATATTCTCTCATTACCTTTATCTTTTCTTTGACTGTTTTACCTACTGGATCATAGTGGACTAATTCTTTTAATTGCTTATCAAATCTATCTACTCTAGACTCGTATTCTTCTACAGTTACTGGTCCCATAGCTCTATATGGTATTGCGTCGTTAGCTCTCTTTCCATAACCTCTTCTTATATTAAATATCCTTTGGAAGTTATACACTCTTTCTGACTGTCTAATTAATTCATCCAAATCTATATCTTGACCTGTAACACCATTGAATATCTCTATATAGTTTTGAACATGCTCTATAACCTTGGCAGGCTCTTTTGATTTAGCATTACTTGCTGGCGTGATATCATTCCATGGGAGTTTACACAGACCATTTAATCCAAACCACGTTCTAAACATAGGGAAATAATGTAGTGCTTCTGCTTTATCTTCAAATGTTGGTATTTGGTTGTGTACCATATCCATAAATATTAACCAAGCTTCATCATGTTGAGGTCCTTTGTTTGTTAATCCATAGCCACCTTGCTGAGCTAATGATTCTTTGCATAGGTATTCAGAGAATTCAAGTCCCTTTTGTTCCATAGCTATGTCATTGATAAAATCAGGGTCAGCTCCATATTCTTCTATGAAAATCTTCTTCATTCTTCTAACACCTTGCCCTGCTATAAGTCCGAATCCTTCACCTCTAGACATCTGATGTAATAACTCTATAGCGGCTTCTGCGTTTCCAAATCTAAGATCTAATCCTCCTGTTATTTCTTTATTTATAATACCATTTTCATAGCATTCCATTACAAACGCTGTCAATGTGCCGAAGGAGATAGTGTCTACACCATAAGTATCACAATAGAAATTACACTCCAATATATACTCTGGGTCAAATATACCACAGTTAGAGCCTACGCCTGCTGCTGTCTCATATTCTGGCCCATCTATCGTCACTTTGTGACCCTTATATGGCCCTGATTTTAACTCAAAATTATCTGCTGCTTTTGCACATGACATTGAACATCCATACCAGCATCCATCCGCCAAGCCTTGAGTGATGTATTTATCTCTAAATACATATGAAGCTATATTGAGAACATCCTCATGTGTACCAAACTTGAAGTTATGTGTAGGTAATAAATCGTACTCTCCCATTACTTCTATTATATTTGCTGTACCTATCTTTCTCATTGTGTTTTGCTCATCGTCAAATCTACACATTTCTTTGTGGAATCTTATACCTGCTCTATTTATCTTAGATTGATCTACTGCATTGTTTAGATTACCTTTTACACTACTATATTTAACTACGAGTGCTTTTATCTTTTTGTCTCTGAATACTCTTCCTATTCCGCCTCTACCTGCTTGCTTTAATCTTGCTACTTTTCTTCTTAGATCATAGAAACTAAAGTTAAGTAAACCTATAAATGTATTCTCTGCGGCTGTTCCTGCCGATACTACTGAAATATTTCGTTTATCTTCCTCTGTTTCAGCGTACATTTCGGTAAGTTGTTCTGCTAGCACATGGCTATCTACTGCTTCTAGTGGTGCTTCCTCTATTTTTATTACTCCTTTGTCTCCATCTATAAATATGATTACATCATTTTTAGCTTTTCCCTGTATCTCTAGTGCATCCCATCCAGAAAATTTTAATAATGGCCCAAAATATCCACCAACATTGCTATCTATTACTATATCGGTAAGTGGTGATATGGTTACTACTAGGGATTTTCCTGCTCCTGGATATTGTGTTATGCCTGCTATCGGCCCTCCTGCTATTACTATCTCGTTTTCTTCGTCATCCCATTTGGTATCTGGAGTTGTAGCATCCCATAGTTTCCTTAGTCCAAATCCTTTTCCTCCTATGAATTTGTCCTTCATCTGTTGCGTCACTGGTCTAGATTCTACTGTATTATCCGATACATTTATATATAATGTCCTATTGGTATAACCCTTGTCTATAGTACCTAGCTTGTAATCAAACTGCTTCAAAAGTTTTCTAGAGTTCTTTAACTGCTCTATGTTCAAATATAACGCCCCCTTTTTATATATTCGCTTCTTGTGCTATCTCTATTGATAATGCTCCTGTTGGGCATTTTTTAGTACATAAGCCACAAGCTATACACTTAAATGGTTCTAAGTAATCATCATGTTGCATCATAGCTGCTTCTGGACAATATCCTACACACATAAAACAGCCTACACATTTTTTCTTGTTAATTCTTACGATTCCGTTTTTATCTCTGTAAATTGCTTGAACTGGACATATATCAATACATGTGCCACATTGATTACAATGATTGATTTTATTAGCTCCATCTACAATTTCTGTGACTTTTATTGAAGATTTATTGAGATTTTTTTCTTTGAAAAAGGCCTTTGAACACACCTCTTGACAATCATGACAGCCAATACATAAATCTTTGTTTATAATTAATTTTTTCAATTCTAACACCTCCTATATTCCTATACAACTGATGGCTCAAATATAAGTTCTCCTCTTTTAAATCTATCTCTATCAAGTGATGATACGTCGATAGTATTTTCCTCACCTATTATTTGCTGCGCTATAAGAAGACCTGTAACAGGTGCAAGCATAAATCCATGACCACTGAATCCAATAGCTAAATAAAATCCTTCTAGTTCGTCTACTGTACCTAGTATTGGATGATGATCAGGCGTTATGTTATATAAACCAGCCCATTGTCTTACTACTCTAAGCTTACCTATAGGAGGCAAAAGGTTAGTTACGGTCTTAGCCATCTCCTCCATGAACTTCCAGCTTGATGTTATTCTAAGATCTCTAGGTTCTGTATTATCACCTCTACCCATTATGAATGAACCATGTGGAGTTTGCTGACAATAAATGTTTAATGAAAACGACATAACCATAGGCCCTTGGGTCGCCTCAACTGGCTCTGTAACAAGTATTTGGTGTCTTTCTGAGAATACTGGTATGTCCACTGATACCATATCTCCTATGTGCTTTGAATATCCACCTGCAGCATTTACCACTATATTGGTAGCTATCTCTCCTTTGTTTGTTATTACGGATTTAATTTTGCCATTTTCTTTTTTGATACCAATTACTTCTGTATATAGATAGAACTTAACTCCCAATCGCTTAGCTGCTTTCGCATATGCATCTGTTGTAAGAAATGGGTTAAGATGTCCATCACTCTGACAGAACGTTGCACTAGTCATTATATCTGTGTTTAAATATGGCACTATTTTAGTCGCTTCTTTTGGAGTTAATCTGTCAACCTTTATTCCTAAGCTTCTTTGAAGTTCTATATTCTTCTTAAATTGTTCATCTTCTTTCTCTGTAGTAGCTACCATTAAGTATCCACCTTGCTTAAACTCTATATCTCCATCATACTCCAGCTCTTCGTTAGCTGTTTGGAAAAACTTGATACTCTCCATTGCTAATTTGCAATTCATTTCCATACCAAACTGTTGTCTGATTCCAGCTCCGCATCTTCCTGTTGAACCACTAGCAAGATAACTTTTTTCAATTACTACTATATTTTTAACTCCCTTTTTAGCTAAATTATATGCTATTGAACAACCAGAAATTCCACCACCTATAATCACTACTTCTGCTGTTTTAATCATCTTCACAACCTCCCTTAACAAATTGAGCTATTTTTAAACCTTTAACAGGAGGTCTGCTATTACAGGGAGGTATATCTGCTATGTTTTCCCCTGTGTATTTTGCGATTTCTCTTTGTATTAGTTGTCCACATGTTCTTCCTTGACACGGCCCCATTCCTGCTCTTGAGATTCTCTTTATTTCTTCTAAACTTGTATAACCTTGTTTTATTAAATCCCTTATTTCCTTTAATGTTACGTCTGAGCATCTACAAATAATAGTATTGTCATCCATTCTTATCCCTCCACTCTGATATTTCTGAATTTGTACATATACTCTCTTGGAACAGATACATGTATCACTGGTGTTCTGTCAAAGGATTTTGGATTTTGAACCTTGATAACGCTTGCATCACATATGTGCTCTCCAGCTCTATCTAATCCCTTTACTATTTCACCTTCACTTGGCAATGGTAATAGCTCATACGGTAGTTTGTATATAAGTTCTTTTTTTGATTTGCTACCATCAACAATCATGATTGCAAGTCCAGGGCATCTACTTATACAAAGTCCACATCCATTGCACTGGTCCTCATTTATTTTTGGTCTATCATTTATATCATTAAAATTTTCTATTGCATTTCGTTTGCAGGCTGTAGAGCAAGGATTACAGGGTATTCTTTGAAAACATTCTATTACTGCTACTGGCCCTCTATTTATTCTCTCCTCGCTAGGAAATACTTCTTTTATCATCGCTGGTGTAGCTATCCCTGTACTCTCTAACATGTTGCCTCACTCCTAACTATTTTTTGTATACCTGCTAATATTCTTTCACCTACATGTCCTGAGCGTAATGATTCTAGCTGATCTATATAATCTTTTCTAAGCTCATCAAAATTTGGGTGTACATACCCTATACTTTTTGCTGCACATAAACCTGCCATATATCCTTCAACCATAGCACTACTTGCCTCTTCAACTCCTGTTACATCTCCTGCGACAAATATTTTCTCTACTGTGGTTTCATAATTGTTATCTCTAATAGGCACTCTTCCACTTAGCTCTGGAACGTATTTCATTTCGCATCCTGCTTGTGCTAATAACTCTGTAAGTGGTGTTAATCCTACTGATAAACACATTACGTCAACCTCTAACTCTTTTTCTGTCCCTTCTATAGGTTGCCATTTTTCATCTAACTCACATATTATTACTTTTTCTAAGCATTCTTTTCCTATTGCTTCTTTTACTGTATGTCTAGTAAGAATTGGTACTCCCATTCTTCTAACTTTAGATGCATGTACTAAATAACCGCCAATATTAGGTGCTGCATCTATTATAGCCTCTACTTTAACTCCTGCTTGCATTAGCTGATAACTAACTATTAGACCTATGTTTCCAGCTCCAACCATCAATACCTTGTTACCCGGCTTTACTCCATAAACATTCATCAACGTTTGTACTGCTCCTGCTCCATAAATACCTGGCAAATCATTTTGTGGAAATGCCAATACTTTTTCACTAGCTCCTGTTGCCACTACCATTGCATCAGGCTTAACTTTAATATATTGATCTTTGTTTTCTATTGTTAATATACCATCTTCAAATATTCCTAAAGCTGTTGTCTGCTCCATAATTTCTATATTTTCTTTGTATTTATCTAATTCGTTTAATAATATATCTGTGATATCTATACCTCTTGTAGCTGCGTATTGTTTTTCCGAGCCAAAAAACATATGAGTTTGTTTTATGAGCTGTCCTCCTATTTTATTGTTTCTATCTAATATGAGTACTTTAGCTCCACTAGCTGCTGCACTGATAGCAGCACAAAGACCTGCTGGACCTCCGCCTATTACCACCAGTTCTACTTTTTTCATAGAATTTCCCCCTTACCATTTTGCGTCTCAACTACCATACCTTCTTCCAAATCAGTAATACATGTTCTCACATTTGGCTCTCCATTAACTTTCATTAAGCAAGATGAACAGTTTCCTATAGCACAATAAAAACCTCTAGGCCTGTGCTTAAATAAACTCTCTCCTAAAACTTTTACTCCTGCTGCATGTAAAGCAGCAGCAACTGTTTCACCCTTATACCCCACTATCTCTTGACCATTGAATATGAATTTTATTTCTTCACCTCTTTTAAAGTCTAGTATGGGATGTTCTTTTATTCTCATGCAAATCCCTCCTCAGATATTTGATATGCAATTTTTGCTATAGTTATAAAATAGCAATTTTTGTGCCATGTTTTGAATGCTATTGACCCTAGCTATAATCACATTTTAAAATTATCAAATTCTTTGGTGTTAGTATTCTGACGTTTTTTATTATGGGTTAATTTTCTTCATTTTAAATTATATGGTTTAATATAGGCTTGTTACTGAATTTTCTGAAGATTCTATGTATTTTTAGCACTCTATTTAAGCAATAACTGTTACAACACTAAACGTCAATATCTCGACGTTTAGTGCCAGATTATTGACGTTTTATTCTAGGTTATGTTTTTTCATTTTAAAATAAAGTGTACTTCTAGGTATATTTAATAATTTTGAAGTTCTCATCTTATTATAGTTTGTTATTTTTAATGCTTGTTTGATTGCTTTTAATTCAGCTTTTTCTAATATTTTGGTTAAATCAAGTGTCTTACTATTATAACTATCCTCTTCTTCTTTTTGCAATATTCCATTAATGTAAGACCTATCTATGTTATTGCCTTGTGAGCTAATAACTATTCTCTCTATTGTGTTTCTTAGCTCTCTTATATTACCAATATACTCGTGCTCTTTAAGCTTATCCATTATTTCGCTTGGTATATCTACGATATTTTTCCTATATGTTATACAGAATTCTCTTACAAATTTGTTCACTAGCATTGGTATATCTTCTTTTCGCTCTTTTAGTGATGGCAGATAAACATTAACACTGCTCAATCTATGAAATAGCTCTTCTCTAAATAAGCCTTTATTTACTTTCTTCCTTAAGTCATCACTAGTGGCCGCTATAACTCTTATATCTATATTCATTATTTTATTATCTATTATTTTTAATATATCATCCTGAAGTGATAATGGTAATTCTCCAACTTCATCTAGAAACAACGTCCCTTTATCTGCTAACTGGAGTTTGCCGAGTACACTTGATTTCATATTGTTACTTCCAAAAAGCTCTTTTTTTAAATCTTCCTGTGAGCTCTTATCACATTCGACAGATACAAAATGTCCTTTCATACTGCTTTCTATATGAATAGCTCTTGATAATACTTCTTTTCCTGTACCACTTTCGCCTGATATTAGTATGTTCACTTTTGATTTTGATATGTTCTTACACAACTTTATTGTGCTCTTTAATCTCGTGTTTTTTGTTTTTATTTGTGATAATGTTAGCCTACTTTCGTTTAGCTTTGATACTTCATTTTCGAGCATTGATATATTTGACATTGCATCATTGAGAAGCTTTGATATTCGAAATAGCTCTGATATATCCATATCGCAACTCACCGCTCCTATGCACTTGTGCCCATCATAAAGAGGTGTCGCACTTATTATGTCATAGCAATTTTCTCTAGGATTGTTATATATATTTCTGTATTCTTTTTTCTGTGCTATAACTTTGGGTAGCAATGCTGTAGGAAATTTATCTGTTATAAGTTTATCAACTATTTCGTCTTCAGCAATTTTGTATAACTTTTGTGCACTTTGATTCCATAAAAGCACTCGACTATCCTCATCAACTACACATATTGCATCATGTAGATTATCTATTATATTATTAAATAATACGTAGCTTTTATCTATGAGTAATGAATATAGCCTTCTAATCTGTGTTTCATCAATTAAACCTATTGGTCTTTTATCTCTATCTAATATAGGTATAGCCTCTATTTCACTCTCTTTCTGTAGTATGTTTATTAAATCGATTGAGCTATTTTCTTTATATAGAGCAAATTTTAAATACTTATTATTGTTTTTTATATAATCTCTTATTTTTATACCTGATTTGTGTGCTTTTAGTATATCCATCAATGAAAGCATAGCGAATATTTTATCACTATCCGTTATTATTACGTTTTGCTTATCTTCAGCCACCATGCGTTCTAACATATCATTCGTTTTAGTATTTATACTGGAAGTAAATATGTCATCTTGCATTAGGTCAATAAGTTTAATATTTTTTAATATTAAATTTTTTATCTTCATATTTAGCACCTACCTTGCACTTTATCTTATCAAAGTATTTTATATGTAGCAATGTTAATATTGGATATTTACTATAGTTTATCTTTGTGGGTCTTGTGTTATACTTGCTAGTAGTAATCTGTATTTTTGTAAATCGTTCATGTTAATTTATAGTTCCCAAAGTCTAAACATTTTCAGCTTAAGGTTTATTTTCTGGTATCTCCATTGAATAATCAAACTTTATCCAGATAGTAACTTAAAGTTTTGATGATTCATACTTATTAGGGAAAATATACCTATATTTTCAATAGATATCTTGTTCTTTTTTATTGTTTAGAAACATTGCAAAGACAATTCTTTACTTCTTTAGAAAAAGTACATGCTTATTTTTAAAATAAGGGAAGTATATGAAACTCCCCTTACACTGCTAGCTATACCTTTGCCTTTATAGCATTTTCAAATTCTTCTTGTATCTTTTTAGATGGTTTTTTGCCAAGTATGCTGACTATGAATATTGCAATAGAGGCAAATATAAATGCTGGCAGTATTTCATATACATCGAAAAGTCCTCCTTCTAGATGTTTCCATATGATTACTGTTAATCCTCCTACAACCATGCCGGCTATTGCACTATTTCTAGTCATACGCTTCCAATAAATTGATATCAACACTACTGGCCCAAACGATGCTCCTAGTCCTGCCCATGCATAAGATACTAACCCCAATACACTACTATCTGGATTTGTTGCTATTAAAAATGCTATAAATGCTATTATAACTACTGCTATACGACTTATTAATACAAGCTCTTTTTCAGTAGCTTTCTTTCTAAATACAACTTGATAAAAATCCTTTGTAAATGATGATGATGTAACTAATAGCTGTGAATCTGCTGTGCTCATCACTGCTGCCAATATAGCTGCTAAGAAAATACCTGCTACTAATGGATGAAACAACGCATTTACCATTACCATAAAAACTGTTTCACTACCTGCTCCCTCAAGTGGTGTTTTTAGGTATACTATACCTATCATCCCTATTAATACAGCTGCCCCTAAACTTATTACTGACCATGTTGTAGCTATTATCCTAGCTTTTTTTACTTTCTCAGATGATTTTATAGCCATAAATCTCACTAATATGTGTGGTTGACCAAAATACCCTATACCCCAAGCTGCTAGTGATATTATTGATAAAAATGTCAACTTAGTTCCATCTGTCTTTGTAAATAAATTTAATAGTTCTGGATTTACCTCCTTGACCGAACTAATCGTATCTGTGAATCCTCCTAGAGTAATAATAGCTACTAATGGCACTGCTATTATTGCTATAAACATCAATATACCTTGTATAAAGTCTGTAAAGCTTACTGCCATAAAACCTCCTAAGAAAGTATATCCTATTATTACTACTATACCTATTACTAGAGCCCACATATAAGGTAAATTAAATACTGCATTGAATAATTTTGCTCCTGCTACAAAACCAGAAGCTGTATACACTAAGAAAAATACTACTATAAAAAATGCCGACACCATTCTAAGTATTCTTGTATTGTCCTTAAATCTGTTTTCAAAATAATCTGGTAAGGTAATAGAATTATTTGATATCTCTGTATACTTTCTAAGCCTTTTAGCAACAAATCGCCAGTTCAAATATGTACCTATTGCTAAGCCTATAGCTATCCAACTTGCTTCTAGACCACTCAAATATGCAGCTCCAGGCAAACCCATTAGTAGCCATCCACTCATATCTGATGCTGATGCACTCATTGCTGCTACCCAGCTATTAAGCCCTCTACCCCCTAATATGTATTCTGATAAACTGGTAGTTTTTTTGTAAAAATGCATGCCTATAGCAAGCATTCCAAGTAAATATAATGTAAATGTAAAAATTATGCTTCCACTTACCGCCATAAAAATCCTCCTTTTTAGCACTTTAGTTTGATAAACAATATAGCACAGTTCTTCATCACCATCAATATATAAATATATCTACTTTAATCTATATATATTAAAGCACGTATATTTTTATGCTGTCATGAAATTGTAAAGCAAGCATTTCAAGCCATCTATAACACTATGCTAATAATTAAAAGTTGTTATCTGATGCAAATAAAAAACATGTGTCAATTTTCAGACACATGTCAATATACTACCACTTATTCTAATCTATATTTATCAAGTTTAAAGTATAAAGTACTTCTAGGCACTTTTAACAGCTTAGCCGCTTTTGTTTTATTGTTATTTGATATTCGCATTGCTTTTTTGAGTGCATTTATTTCTGCCTTTATTAGTATTTTGTTCAGATTTAAATCGTCTTTATTTGCTTTATTTTTTATATCTTTATCTTTCGTGATCTTCTCTGGCAGTAAGCTTATATCTATGCTATTATTTTTTGCTAATATAACTATTCTTTCTACTATATTTTTTAATTCTCTTATATTACCTTCCCATTGATAGTTTTCTAAAATGTCCATAATGTGCGAAGGTATATTTCTCTCTAGCATATTGTATTGCCTACAAAATTTCTTAACAAAATTATCTACTAGTATTGGTATATCATCTTTTCTCTCCCTTAATGGAGGTAACTCTATAGTAATGGAGTTTAGACGATAAAATAGATCTTTTCTAAACCCACCTTTATCAACCATTTCTTTTATGTCTTTGTTAGTTGCAGCTATAACTCTTACATCTATTTTGGTAGACTTTTCACTTCCGATTCTAGTTATTATACCATCTTCTAAAAATCTGAGTATCTTAGGTTGCATCTCTAATGGCATATCCCCTATTTCATCAAGAAATATTGTGCCATTATTAGCTAATTCAAGTTTTCCTATCTTTCCATTTTTATTTGCACCAGTGAATGCACCTTTTTCATATCCAAACAGCTCACTTTCTAGTAAATCCTTTGGTATAGCACTACAATTGATAGGTATAAAGTTTCCTCGTCTCTTACTTTCACAATGTATTGCCTCTGCAAAAACCTCTTTTCCTGTGCCACTCTCTCCCATCAGTAAAATATTTATATTAGCTCCAGCTATTTTTTTACTGAACCTCACTTTTTCTTTAAATCCAAGATTATTTCCAATAATTTTGTCAAATGTCATTTTGTCTTTATTGATGTTACCTAATTCTTCTTTTAATGCTTCTAGGTTTGACTTAGTTTGATTTAATAATCGTGATATATTTGTAATCTCTGTTATATCTCTATCACAGCTTATTGCCCCTATAAGCCTTCCATCTTTATATAGAGGTCTAGCACTTATTATATTGAAACAACTTTCTCTTGCTTCGTTATATATATTTTCAAAAGTTTTTTGTTCTTTTAACACTCTAGGTAATAATGCATTTGGGAAAACTTCATGTAAAGGTTTATTTAATATATCTTTTTTCTTAATACCATGCATTATCTCTGCACTACCATTCCAATACCTTACTATTCCTTCTGTATCTATAACACAAACTGCATCGTTTACTACATCTACTATTTTGTTTAGTAATGTATATGAATACATAAGACTTTCGTCATACAGTTTTTGTATCTCTTTTTGCGTGAGTATACCTATAACCTTCTTATCGTCATATACTAACACATATTCAGGATTGAATTTAGATATTGTATTTATTACATCACTCGTTTGCATTTTACTATTTACACAGCAAAAAAAAGAATTTGTCTTTTCCCACTTTTTTATATATTTTTCAAATGGTATTTTATTTATTGTTAGTTTTAGTATATCTTTAGCTGTCAATACTGCTTTTGGTATATCTTTATCGTGCTTTTTATCGACTATCACAGCTATGTTTATATCTTCTTTTACGAATTTATTAATAATATTGGAGGTATTGTTACTGTATATTTTTAAAAACGATGTACTCATAATACTCGATATGTCTGTATGGTTTAAATTTATCTGATTTAGTCCCATTCGTATCTCCTCCTAATAGCATTATTACAATATTCGTTACCATTGTATTTTTTTCCTGCTTTATATTGTCTAATTATGTATTTAGTTAAAGGTAATTTTAACATATATCATTGTGTGTAAAATCTAACATTGCAAATATTGATTAATAACGCAATAAATCAATTTATATAATTGTTTTACAGAAAGTTAACATGGATTTTATATGCATATAACATAAAGAGCTTATACTTAGACTGTATTAAAAATTCTAAAAATTTAAGGGAGGCTAAAGATCTATGAAAAAAAAATCTATTTGTATTGTTTTGTTATTAACTATTATGGTTACTTTATCGTTGTTTAATGGTCCACTTACTACTATTGCTTCAACTAATAACTCTATCAAACCAATCGCTAAAACTCCAAAATACGTTTTTTACTTTATTGGTGATGGTATGGGCTCTTCTCAAAGACAAATATCAGAGTATTATCTACAAAAACTCACTAAAGATGATACTCGCAAACTTATAATGAATACTTTCCCTTGTTCTGCAATCAATACTACACACTCCATGGATACGGTTGTTACAGATTCAGCAGCTGCAGGTACTGCACTTGCAACTGGATTCAAAGCTAACAACGGTGTTATTTCTAAAGATGCTGATGGTAATAATCTTGTAACTCTTATAGAAGCTGCGAAAGATAGAGGTATGGCGACTGGTATAGCTACTACTACACGTGTTACTCATGCCACACCAGCTGTTTTTATTTCTCACAATGAGAACAGAGGTAATGAAAACGACATAGCTTTTGACATGCTAGATAGTAGTATAGACTATTTGGTAGGTGGTGGAGCAAGACATTTCATACCTAAAAATTTTACAACCATAAAAGACTGTTTTGGCAAAGATATCAAATCAAAAAGAACAGATTATAAAAATATCCTAAACGAATTTAGTAAAAAAGGTTATTCTGTGGATATTGGATTAACAGGTTCTAAGAATTTTAAGAATACTAACTTCAAATATACAAAAAAATATATCGGATTATTTTCAAACTCTCATCTACCATATACTTTGGATGATTACAACAATAACACTTATGATGCTCCAACACTTGCAGAAATGACTAAAAACGGAATAGATTTATTGTCTAAAGATAAAGATGGTTTCTTTTTTATGATAGAAGGTGGTAGAATCGACCATGCTTGTCATCCAAATGATGCTCCATCAGCGATAATGGATACTTTAGCTTTTGATAATGCTATAAAAAAAGCATATGATTTTTATTTAAAACACCCAGAAGATACACTTATACTTGTAATGGGGGACCATGAAACTGGAGGTCTTGGAATGGGAGTTAATACTGATTATTTCTTAACACTAGAAAAATTATTTAATGCAAAAATGTCAATTGAATCTCTTGAAGGTAGCTATAATGGAAATAGAAATGAATTTTATAAATTAATTGAGAAAAACTTTGGTCTATGTAATCTAACTAAAACTGAAAAAGAGCTATTAGAAAAAAGCATGGCTATGTCTGATGAGTCTAAGTTTTCAGAGGGTAATAGATACAAATATGATGAAACTGCTATGGCTGTAACTCATATTCTATCTAAAAGAGCAGGGATTTATTGGACTTCATATGCCCATACTGCTACTCAAATACCAATGAGTGCTATAGGTGCTGGTTCTGAACTCTATAATGGATTTTTAGATAACACTGAAATAGCCAAATTAACTGCTAAGATACTTAAACTTGAACTCTCTAAATAATTTTAATTACTTATAAAGAGAAAAGAGGTCTTTCATGAAAATAAGAGTATCTTTTATATATACGATTTTATGTCTTGTCATAATCTTAATTTTTATAAAATCTATAGACAATAATAAACAATATAATAAAAAAATCCAAGAAGTTAAAGGCATAGTAATGGAAATTGATGATTCTAATGTTGTTAAGGCAGGATTATCTTCTATAGGGAATCAAATATTACGTGTTAAAATTATAACTGCAAATTACGATGGGATTGTTACTAATGTTATTAATTCTCTTTTAGGTAAACTTGACTTTGATAATTATTACAAAGTTGGTGATAAACTAATCGTTGCATTAAAATATGATGATAACAACAACATAGTATCTGCCAAAGCTGTTGATCTTTACAGACAAAATTATATATTATATGTATTTCTGATATTTGTGATATTGCTTGTATGGTACTCAAGGGTTATTGGTTTAAAAGCACTCTTTTCATTTATTGCTACTGTTTTTATTTTGTGGAAAATTCTAATCCCCCTTTTAATTGCAAATAAAAACCCTTTGTTAGTCACTACATTTATACTAATTATATTGACAGCTATTATACTTTTTTCTGTCGCTGGCTTTACAAAAAAAGGGCTTGTCGCATTTTTAGGTACTATCTTTGGTCTGGCTATAACACTATTTCTTACTGTTATAATAGGAAACAAGCTGGGTTTAGGGGGGATGACATCTCCATATGCTGAAACTATTGTTTTTTCTGGATATTTTAATCTAGATATGAAAAGTATATTTTATGCGACCATCATTATAGGCTCTTCTGGAGCAGCTATGGATATAGCTATGGACATATCATCTGCTTGCTGGGAAATAAAAGTGAAAAAGCCGGATATCTGTAGAAAAGAACTCCTTAAATCTGGTTTTAATGTAGGAAGAGATGTTATTGGCACAATGACTACCACTTTATTACTTGCTTACTCTGGAGGATATTTGACACTATTTATGTTATTTCAAATTAGGGAATCAAGCTTTATAAGAATTATTAACATGAAGATTATTTCAGCTGAAATAATGCGTACTTTGATTGGTAGTATAGGTCTTGTGATAGTTGCTCCTCTTACTGGAATTATTGCAAGCTGGTTATTTATCAATAGCAATTCTAAACATAATTTAATTAAATAATATGAGGCTTTTTATTTAATGCATCGATATTATATTTGATTCCTCCTTATTTATCTTATATCTTGTTGATGCATTTTTTTGTTTATTATTTATGGTATAATTGAAACAAATTGATTAATGTCAAAGGAGATTATCACATGATAAAAGATGTATTAATTTTAGGAAATAATAAACTTTATGAAAGAAGTGAAGAAATTGACACCCATAACCTTGATTCAATAAAGGATATTATCTCTGATTTACATGATACTCTAATGGAATACAGACGTATACATAATGCAGGAAGAGCAATAGCCGCTCCTCAAATTGGCGAGATGAAAAAGCTTATATACATGCATATTGATAAACCTGTTGTCATGATTAACCCTATTCTTACTTTCGAAGATGATGAAATGATAGAGGTGCTTGATGACTGTATGTCATTACCCAATTTATATGTAAAAGTTATGCGCCATAAACGATGTAGACTTGAATACACGGATATGAACAATGTAAAGCAGGTACTTCATCTTGAAGGTGATTTATCTGAACTTATTCAACATGAGTATGATCATTTGGAAGGGATACTCGCTACTATGCGTGCTATTGACAATAAATCATTTGTTATGAAGAAAGGTTGTTTTTCTTAGATTATGTTACTAAAAAAAGAATTACTAATAAATTCACTAGAAGCTAAAGAACACTATTCGTAAACGACATTGAAGCATCTATTTTATCCTTATTACAATCAAATAAACAGATGCTTCTCCAAGTTAGAATAATGTTTTTTAATGCTTCCACAAATAAAGTAACGAGTACCACTACAAAGCATTACCCTTGGTTTTCTATTCAAAACAAAAAACAGTCTATCTAAGGACTGCTTTTTTACTCTGTCTTTGGTACTATATAAGTTATATTCTTATCTTTATTTCTTATTATATCTACACCTATATCATATATGTTACTGATATTTTCTTTTGTAAGGACTATCTCTGGCTTATCGTATGCTTCTATCTGTCCATTATTCATCATTATTATCTTTTTACAGTACTTTAGAGCCATATTAATATCATGTATCGTTATTATTATTGTTAGATTATCTTCTTTGTTTAACTTCTTACATAGATTCAATATATTTATTTGATGCTTAATATCTAAATGTGAAATTGGTTCATCTAAAAGCAATATCTCAGGTTCTTGAGCTAAAGCTCTGGCTAGCATAACTCTTTGTCTTTCTCCACCACTTATCTGAAGTATCTTTTTATCTCTTAGATCCCATGAATCTGTGACCTTCATACATCTTTCTACTACTTCATAATCCTTCTTAGTTTCCCCTGAGAATCTTCTTTGGTGAGGCATTCTTCCCATTAGCACTATATCATGCACTGAGAAATCAAAGCTAATATTATCAAATTGATGTACTACTGCAATTTTTTTTGCTAATTCTTTATGAGATGTTTTTGAAATATTCTCATTCCCAACTGATATATTTCCTGATAGTGGCTTTAATAAGTTACACATATTTTTAAGTAATGTAGTTTTTCCACAGCCATTTGGTCCTAATATCCCCAAAAACTCTCCTTTGTCAACTGTAAAGTTTAAATCTCTTAATATTAAGTTGTCTGTATATTTGAATGATATATTTTCTATTTTCATAGCACTGCTCATAACGGTTACCTCTCTATATGCTATTCTTTGATTTTCTGAGTAAATAAAGGAAAAATGGTCCACCAAATATTGATGTTATTATACCTACAGGTATTTCTACGCCATTTAGTACTGTTCTAGCTAAAGTATCACAAATCAGCATAAATATAGCTCCTCCTACAATTGATACTGGCATCAATACCCTATGATCCGAACCAAAAATCAATCTCAAAAGATGTGGAACTATCAATCCTACAAATCCTATTATGCCACTTACAGATACTGCACAAGCTGCTAGTAAGGATGCTACTACTAACACTATTTTTTTAGTAGTCTCTACATTTACACCTAAACTTTGTGCACTATCTTCTCCTATAGATAATGCATTAAGTTCCTTGGTTAGGGATATCAATATAACTAACCCTATTATTGCAGGTACAATTACTATTAATATTTGTCTATAACTAGTTCCATTAAAACTACCCATAGTCCACCCTATTATTTTACCGAGATCTCTTTGATTAAAAATCATCATTAATGATATTGCTGAAGAAAGTAACGAGCTCATAACTATACCGGCTAATAATATTGAAGTGGTTGATATTTTACTACCTCTTCTAGCTAAACCATAAACAATTATGGTAGTGGCTAGCGCTCCAGCAAAAGCTAGTATACTTATTATTCCTAGCCCCATAAAACTATTACTCACTCCTAGCACTATACCTACCGTAGCACCAAATGCTGCTCCTGATGATGATCCCATTATGTACGGATCTGCCATTGGATTCTTAAATATAGCCTGATATGCTACTCCTACTATTGCAAGTATTCCTCCACATATAACTGACATTAGTACTCGAGGTAATCTTACCTCAGATACTATAAATATGGCTGATTTTTTTATACTAGACATATCCATGTTTATATTTAAGAATTCAAGTTTGTTAATGGTTATCTTCACAACATCTTTAATTGGTATTTTTACAGTTCCTAAAGATACTGCGCTAAACATAAGCAATACTAATACTGCTGACAGTATTAGTATCACTATATGGTTTTTCCTTTTATTTTTATTATATGACATCAAATCACCGCTTCATCTTAGAATCCTAATTCATTTACTAAATCACCATGTACCATTTTAAATAACATCTTCAAACCTATATTAATTGCTCTTGGTGCTGATAGTTCCAATATATTCGAATCAATTTTTTCGTAGGATTTATTTTTTATAGCTGATAATATACTAAAATTGCTACTGTTTATCATGCTATCTATATTAGTCTTATTACCTACTAGTATGTCTGGATCATTATCTATTATCTTTTCAACGCTATACTTCCAACCTTTTACATCATCTGCAGCATTTGTTGCTCCTACTGTTCTTATCATATCTGCTATAAATGTATCACTTCCTGCTGTATATTCGCCGTGTTGCCCTGTTCCAACAACATAGTATATGCTTTTTTTATTGCTGTTATTATTTAAAACGTATTTTATCTTTTGAACTTTTGATCTCATGCTTGAAACCAACGCTCTTGCTTCGTAATTTTTATTTACTATTTTCCCCATTAACAGCATTTGATCATATATACCTTCTATGCTCACTGGTGTCTTAGCTGATGCTGAAGCTATACCAGCTTGACTCAATTTATCTAATATCTCTTTTTTAAAGTGTGTTTCTGCCAATGCTAAATCAGGTTCTAAGTCTATTATAGTTTCAATGTTTGGTTCAAACAAAGTCCCTACGTTTTTGATATCTTTAACTTTTGATGGATACTTACAATATTGTGTTCTACCTACTAATTTTTCAAAAGCACCTAGTTCATATAGCTTTTCTGTTACTCCTGGCGCTAATGATACTATTTTCTGTGGCTCTTTATCTATTACAATCTTGTTCTCTCCATTTTTTATTGTCAATGGATATTTTGTTGTATCTCCTGATTGCTTACTAAAAGATACTGATTTTGTGGTAGATAACCACGTTAATTTATAATTGAGTGTCTCTAGTAACATTCTATAAGGTACGTATACTTTACCTTTTTCTTCGAATGTTTTGCAATCTAAAGTTACATTGATATTATTAATACTCACTTTGTTTGAGTCTATATTAAACTCCATAGTCACGTAACTATTATAAACTTTTACTTTGTTACCTTCTTTTTTTGCTTTTACACCATAGTTACTAACATCATCTGTTGATATGTAAGCTCTACAGCCTTTAATAATATAATCTTTTTGTTTCTCACTACTCGCAAAAACATCTGGTGATGCTATGTTTAAGCATAAAAATGTTATCGCTAAAAACAGTGTAAATAGTTTTGTAAATCTTTTCAATTTAAAACTCCTCTCTTATTTAGCTTGGAGGTTATTTGCAAAAAAATAACACATTAGAAATATGTGTTTTCTTTAACAACATACTTCCTCCCGAAGCACTAGTTTTATTATCCATAAGGCAGGTTTCCTGGCTTGTAGGTCATCTTTGATTCTATCCTTCCCACTCATATTTTGAGTAGTGGTTATTAAGAATCTCATCTCTACATACAGTAGCGGGGGCTGCAAAGGCTTCTAACCTTTTTCCCTTTTACCTATGGGGCTGTTTCTATTTACATCCCTCATAGCACCTTTTAGATTATTTGATTATATATATAGTATAGTTTAACTTTTATCCTTTTGTCAATGCAAAGATGAATTACATCTGTGTATATTAAGTATTATATACTGGTTTTATGTTAGTTCTTTGTGTATCTTATTCTCTACCATAAGGTATCAAAATATCACCATAGTAATTATATATGGATAAAATAAAATTTATTATTAACTCACCTCAACTAAACCATCAGCATCAGTATGAAACTCAAATTCAATCTTATATCCAGATTTTATCCTATAGAACTTCATGTCATTTATCAATGTCAATATCAATCTAGTGTTTTTACCTTCTTCAACTATCTGTATGTCACTTATACGATCGTTATAATTCATTAGATTATATATTTTTTGTTTATCTGAAACCTTTGTATCATGTAATTCTATGATAAATTTATCGTTATTAAAACCAGTAACTATACGTGGTCTAAAATCTAAATATGCGTTATTATCCCTG
This sequence comes from Clostridiaceae bacterium M8S5, assembly GCA_029227815.1. Lineage (GTDB taxonomy): Bacteria > Bacillota > Clostridia > Tissierellales > MCWD3 > Abyssisolibacter. Next base: position 2,734,196 of record CP118523.1, read on the forward strand.
TCAAATTCTAACTGTAATCCATAACTTGATATACGTATGTCTTTCAAATCATAATTAACAAATTTCCCGCCTTCACCAAAATCTATAGACTCCTCTAATGGAATCCATATATCTTTATTGTAGCCTATTACCTCATAGTTTCCTTCTTCATCAAGTGCTATTCTATAATGCTTTTTATAAGGAGCGTAACTACAATAGAATTCAGAACTATAACCAGTCATTTTAAGTTCAAAACAATAATCATTAATAAATTTACACGAATCCACAAACATCGTACCAGACGGCACCCAGCATACTATATTTGTTTTAAGATTATAATACATAAATAACTGTCTATTACTATCTAGTATTACTTCAATTAACGCTGTGTAATTTTTATAGCGCTTAAATATACTTACGTTTTTTATATTATCACATTCTTCTTTAGCATCTTTATTTGCTATTTGCAGTATTTCTTCATCAGTAATTTTAATTTCTTCTTTTACACTTACCTCTTTGTTACTCTGGGTTGTGCATCCTGTAACTATTAATATTATCGCAGTAAGCAAAATATAAATCAATAACTTTCTTAGCATAAGCTATACTCATCTCCTTATTATTTAAGCAAATAATCTTTTGAGTATAAATGTAATTGATTTGGTTAATATTGTCAAGTTTGTATCAATATAATTATTCTAAATAAAAAAAGCCCATAGATAAAATTGCATCTTGGACTTTTCTGTATTTATAGCTTTATTTAAGGTTTTCTGGATTCAAGCATTCAAGCTCAGGTATAACAAATTTACCATCTTTTCTGATTAATACATCATCAAAATAGATTTCTCCTCCGCCGTACTTAGGAGTTTGTATACATACTAAATCCCAATGTATTGCTGATGTGTTTCCGTTAGGTGCTTCATCATATGCTTTACCAGGTGTAAAGTGGAAGCTTCCCATAATCTTCTCATCAAATAGTGTATCTTTCATAGGCTCTATTATATATGGATTAACTCCTATTGCAAACTCTCCTACGTATCTTGCTCCTTCATCTGTATCAAATACCTTATTTATCTTCTCAGTATCATTTGCCGTAGCTTCTATGATTTTACCATCTTTAAACTTCAATCTAATATTATCATATGTAAACCCTTGATAGACTGCTGGACAATTATAAGTAAGAGTACCATTTACAGAATCTTTAACTGGCGCTGTAAATACTTCCCCATCTGGTATATTATAATTTCCTGCACATTTTATTGTAGGAATATCTTTGATAGAAAATGTTAAATCTGTTCCTTCGCCCTTGATATGAACTCTATCTGTTTTGTTCATCAACTCTACTAAACTATCCATAGCTTTTGACATTTTATCGTAGTCTAATGTACAAACATCAAAATAGAAATCTTCAAAACTCTCTAAACTTGTGTTAGCATCTTGAGCCATACTGTTGTTTGGATATCTTAAAACTACCCATCTTGTATGATTAACTCTTTGATCTAATGCTGGTCTAGCATATTTAAACATCAATTGCTTTTTTTCACTTGGAACATCTGCTGTTTCATTTTTGTTATCTCCTGCTCCTATTCCGATATACACATCCATCTCTTTCATTCTTGCGAGATCTAAATCAGATTTAAGCTTTAATTGTTCTTCGCTTGCACCCAGCATCAATTCTCTACTTATAGCGCTATTGGCTAATTGTACAAATGGATATGCTCCAACTTTGTAAACTTCCTTGATTATAGCTCTTATAAGTGGATAAGCGCTTGTCCCGCCTGTTGATATTAATACTTTTTCACCCTTCTTCACTTTAGTTGAAAAATTAACTAAGTTCTGTGCTAATTTTACAATTCTACTATCCATTTTCATCTCCTCCAATACATAGTTATTACGGTATTATATCATATTTTCAATATAATTGATAATATCTAACAAAAAAATAATATCTTATAATAATATCTTTATAAACCCTTTTTTATAGAATTGATGAAGTTATCAATAAATCTAGCTGTAAATCCCCATATTATGTACTCATTATATTCATAAAAATGTACTGGAAATACTCCTTTTCTCCATTTATAATGTTTTCCATTTGGAATCAAATCATACGGAAATTTATCTTGCAACTCTATCTTTACGTATGAATCATACTCTCTTGGTTTATTCTCTATAAAAAACTCAAGTGGTACTAAAAAGCAATGATCTACCTCACTATTACTGTAGTTTTCTATATTCTCAACCTTTATCAGTCCCACATAGCCAAATACCTGTATATTATATGGACCTGCAATATAATCTAACTCTCCAATAACATCTATATCTTCACTTCTTATTCCTAACTCTTCGCAAGTCTCTCTAACACTTGCCTCTTTCTTAGTTTCGCCCTCTTCTATACGCCCTCCAGGAAATCCTATTTCCCCTGGCTCTTCACTTAGTTTATTTGATCTTACCTCAAATAAGATATGTAGTATGCCATCAACTTCAACCAAGGGCATTAATACTGAATATCTTCTATCAACATTCATTTGCTTTGCTTTTTTATTTTTGTATGCTTTACATATATCATTTAGTTTCATAACCCACTCCTATCTAATACAATTTACCATATATATATGGAATCGCAGTCTCTACTTTTAATATCCTATCACCAAAGCTTACTGGAATAAAACCATACTTTATAAGCATATCAATTTCGTATTCTATAAATCCACCTTCTGGACCAATAGCCACAGTAGTTGGCTTATTTATGTTGTATGGACACTGCTTATCAGCTATTGGATGTGCCACAAATGGTATAGTATCTTTTATGATTTCGCTTATTTCATCTTCTACAAAAGGTTTAAACAACTTTACTATTCTAACTTCCGGTAAAATCGTATCCTTTGCTTGCTCTAGTCCAAGTATCATATTGTCTCGAAGTTTTTCTTCGCTGAGTACTGGACTATTCCAATAGCTTTTTTGAACCCTCCATGTCTTTATCACAAATATTTTCTTAACTCCTAATGCAGTGACTGTTTGTAATATTCTTGCAAATACCTTTGGTCGAGGCATTGCTAATATCAGCTGGGATTCTAATGGTTTTGGTGGCTCTTTTAACAGTTCAATTTTCATACATAGCATATCTTTACTAAGATGTGTTATCAAGCCAATACCTATCTTACCGTTTAACAATCCTACCTTTAACGTCTGACCAACCTCTGCTTTATGTACTGATAAAACATGCTCAAGTCGCCTTCCCTCTAATTTAACTGTATCATCTTGTGTAAAATCTTGCTCAAATAATATTATTAGGTTCATTCTTTATCATCCAATCTTAAAGTCTTTGCTAGTCTATTATAATGTACAAATTATTGTAAATCAATAAAGTCTCATTAATTATTGTAATAAAATTGCTCGTTGTTATCCATAAAAAATACTTAATCGTAAAAAACAAAATTTTATTTTGATTTTCAGAACATTTTGTAGTTTTATAGTGTCATAGTACTATTTACAAAGTATAATGAGGTCATGATATAATATGGTTGTCGACAAAAATATTATACTAATTTTATAATTTTTAGGAGGTATTTGATATGCACAAAATGAAGAAAAAAATCGCACTAGCAGTAGTTTTAGTATCTACAGTATTAGCAACAAGTTTATCCCCTGTTACAGCATCAAAAATGAGCTTTGATGACTATTTGAATGGTCTATCTATCGGAAGTACTTACGGACAGCCAACAACAAGCTCTAACTCCAAAAAAATGTCATATGAAGAGTTCGCAGAAAGAACAAGACTAGATTTCCCAGGGATGTCTGAAGAAGCAATCAAAAAGTTTTACAAAAAATTTCTAGAAGATATAGAGAAAGGCTATTATGGTCTTCCCGTGGAACCTGCAAATCCTACAGTAAACTCTAAAGAAAACCCCAAAGAGAACCCTTTTGAGAAGTTTTTAGGTGGTGGATACGTAGATCCTATTAGTGGTCAACCTGATACGCCTTATGTTAAACCCAACCCAGTTCCATTTGACGAATTCATGAGTAAAACAAGTGCTAAATTTACAGCTAAAGAATTAGGTAATTTAAGAAAGCTTTACGAGAAAGCAACTGCTTTAGTTAAAGTAAACAAAATTAAAGATGCTGATAAGATTTGGGCTCAGATTGATGAAATAATCCGTGAGCGCGATCCAAATTATAATAGCTAAGACATAAAATAAAATCATTATTATACAAAATGGGCTGTATTGAAGATTTAAAATACAGCCCATTAGCTTATTATATTTAATTCTTATCTTTGACTTTCCAGTTTATTTTATGGATTACTTCTTTTCTTCATTTTGCTTTACAACCATATCCATAAATTCAGCTACTTTCATAGCTCCTATATCTCCCTTTTCTCTATCTCTGATAGCTACATTTCCTGCCTCTGCTTCTTTTTCACCTACTATTAGCATGTACGGTATTTTCTGTAGCTGTGCTTCTCTTATTTTATAACCTATCTTTTCAGCTCTGTCATCAACTTCTACTCTTACTTCTTTTTCCATTAATTTTTTCTTTATGTCATACGCATAGTCATTGTATTTATCTGATATAGGAAGAACTTTTACTTGTACTGGTGCAAGCCACAATGGAAACTTCCCTGCATAATGCTCTATCAATATCCCAATAAATCTTTCTATAGCACCAAATATAACTCTATGAATCATTACTGGTCTATGCTTTTCACCGTCTTTACCAGTATAAGTTAAATCAAACCTTTGTGGCATTTGCATATCAAGCTGTATAGTTGCACATTGCCAAGTCCTACCTATTGCATCTTCAAGATGAATATCTATCTTTGGACCGTAGAATGCTCCATCTCCTTCATTCATAGCATATTCTAGCTTAGCAGCTTCTAATGCTTCTTTTAGCGCATTTTCTGCCATTTCCCACTCTTCATCTGTTCCCATAGATTTTTCTGGTCTTGTTGAAAGCTCTACGTTATATTTAAATCCAAATAAGTTATAGAAATCATCTACAAACTTTAATACTCCGAGTACTTCATCTTTGATTTGTTCTGGTAACATAAATATATGAGCATCATCTTGTGTAAACGATCTAACTCTCATTAACCCGTGAAGTGTTCCTGAAAGCTCATGTCTATGAACTAATCCAAGCTCAGCCAATCTTAGTGGAAAATCTCTATAGCTGTATCTGTTATTCTTATATACCAACATAGCACCAGGACAGTTCATTGGCTTAATAGCATGATCCATATCATCTATTTTAGTAAAGTACATATTTTCTTGGTAATGATCCCAATGCCCTGATGTATGCCATAGCTCTTCGTTTAGTATTATTGGACTTTTTATCTCTCCATATCCTCTAAGAACATGCTCTTTTCTCCATAAATCTTCTAATACATTTCTAAGAGCCATTCCTTTTGGATGGAAGAATGGAAAACCTGTTCCAGCCTCATTTAAACTAAATAAATCAAGTTCCTGACCTAGCTTTCTGTGGTCTCTCTTTTTTGCTTCTTCTAGTCTTTCAATATACAAATCCAAATCTTTCTTTTTCTCAAAAGATGTTCCATATAGTCTTTGTAACATCTTATTGTTTTCATTACCTCTCCAATACGCTCCTGCTATATTCAATAGCTTTATTGCTTTTACTTTCTTTGTTGATTGTAGATGTGGCCCCGCACAAAGATCTACAAAATCTCCTTGTTTATAGAAAGATATTATTTCTCCCTCTGGTAAGTCTTCTATCAACTCTACTTTATAGTCTTCGCCCATTTCTTTCATTTTTTTGATAGCTTCATCCTTTGGTAGTATAAATTTCTCTATCTTCAAGTCTTCTTTAACTATCTTCTTCATCTCTGCTTCAATTTTTACAAAATCATCTGGCGTAAATTTATGCTCTGTATCAAAATCATAATAGAAGCCATCCTTGATTGCTGGTCCTATTGCAAGTTTAGTATCTGGATATAGCCTTTTAACTGCTTGAGCTAATATATGAGAACTTGTATGTCTAAATATATCTTTTGCATCATCGTTGTCAAATTTTAATAGTTCTAAACTAGCATCTTCATTTATCTCTTCATTTACTCCAACGGTTTTACCATTTACCTTAGCTCCTAAAATAACTCTAGCTAAACCTTGGCTTATGTCATTTGCGATATCAATAACTTTTATTCCTGATTCATACTGACGTACACTGCCATCTGGTAATGTAATATTAATCATTTTAACTCCTCCTAATATTATTTATTTCTAAATATAAAAACTCCCGTTCCTAGAATCTCTTCTAGGGACGAGAGTATAATTCACGCGGTACCACCCTAATTAAATATCAAACTGATATTTCACTCACTTTAATAACGCTTTCGCGGAAAATCCTTACGTCACAAAATCATGACCTCAGATACAGCTCTGGGTTAGTTTTCAACTAGCAAGTAATAGGGTACTTACAGCCACGGTACTCCATCTCTTTATTACTCTCTCTAATTTACTCGTCCCTTCATAGCTTTTTAACTATTAACTTTGTAAACATTATAATTATATTATACTATATTGTCAAGGGTAATTTTCAAAATAACAATATATGTTTACATAATTACCCAGGAAATGCTACTTCTTATATCTCACACGATAACTCTTTCCTTTTATTTTTTTATCTTGCAATCCTTTATATACTAGTCTTTCTTTTTCATTTAGTATCTCAATATTGGTCACTTTACCTTTAATCTCTATTTTACCTATATCATTATTGCTGATTCCGCCTATTTTTCTAATCGCTTGCATTAAGTCTTTTTTAGTAAATGAACTATTCACTACACCTGCGTTTATCTGTAACTGTACCCCTCTTTTGCTTCCTGCGACATAACGATTCTTTTTGGACATTCTCTTTTGTTCCTTCTTGCCTATTCGTCTTTGTACATGTCCACCTTTACAAGGTATTTCGTAGCCCAAGAATTTTTCCAATTCTTCAAACCTACTCTCCTCACGCTCTGTCACAAATGTTATAGCGACTCCGTTTTGATCTACTCTTCCTGTTCTTCCTATCCTGTGAATATAGTTTTCGTTATCAAACGGCACAAAGAAATTGATAACATGTGTAACTCTCTCTACATGGATACCTCTTGCTGCAACATCAGTAGCTATCAAACAGTTGTAATGTCCTCTTTTAAAGGCTGCCATTGTGCTCATTCTGTCTATTTGTTTCATACCTCCATGAACACGACAAATAAGATAGCTCCACTTTTTCATGATATCATAGAGCCTTTCTACTTGCTCTTGTGTATTACAAAATATTATGGTTTTTCTAGGAGCTTCTCTCCTTAACATCATTTTTAAGAAATCAACCTTTTTGAGTGCTTCTACTTTATAATATATCTGCTCTATCTTATTTAGTGCAGAGTTATCTGGCTTAACTTCTATTCTTTCTGGTTTTTTTAGATATCTTTCACTTAGATAAATTGCTTCTTGTGGCATTGTTGCAGAAAATAACAATGTAGTTCTGCTATCTGGTGTCTTTTCTATAATCTTTTGTAGTTGTTCACCAAAACCCATAATTAACATTTCGTCCGCTTCGTCTAAAACTAAATATTTTAAATTATTCAATTTTAAGTTCTTTTTTAATAAATGGTCCATCGTTCTACCTGGTGTACCTACTACTACATGAGGCTTTTTTCTCAATTCTTTTCTTTGAATTTCTATAGGTTGTTTACCATAAACTGATACGCATTTTATTCCTTTGTATTTTCCTATTCCTGATATATCATACTTTACTTGCTCTGCAAGCTCTCTAGTTGGAACCAATACTACCATTTGCACTGATTCATCTTCTACATCAATCTTTTGACATATAGGGATTGCAAAGGCTGCTGTTTTTCCGCTTCCTGTTTGTGACTGAACTATTAAATCAACATCGTTTTCTAATAACTTTGGTATAACTATTGACTGGACTTCTAGTGGTTTCTTAAATCCAAGCTCACTAAGCCCTCTTTTTATCTCATTGCTGAGTGGATAATCTTTTATTTTTATATCATTTGTATGCATATTCTTTCCTTCCTTACAACATATTTCATTTGTTTAATTTGCCTAATGAACATAGTATATCATATTTATCTGTTTTATATTTTATTTTTTTATTTTATAATTACATTTTCATATATAACTAAGTTTTTTAATATAAATAGAGTATGATTTCATTCTATCTAAGGGGTGAATATATGGAGTTTAATATCAGAAATCTTCTTTATGAATCTAGGTTTTATAATAGTTCTCAGAGAAATATGGATTTAGAAGCAGTTTTTGAACATGTAATAAATTTTATAAAAAAAGATTGTAACTCTAGCTATAGGTTATCTATCGGCAGTGATTCTCAGGTAAAAAATGACCACACTGTATTTGTGACAGCTATAGTCATTCACAGGATAGGAACTGGCGCATGGGGCTGTGTAAACAAAATAATCATACCATATGCTATTAATGACCTTAAAGAAAAATTAGTTCTTGAAGCAAATCTAACTCTACAAATAGTAACTGAAATATCAAATAATTACCTTGAAAAGCTACTTAGCTCTGTTATTTATTATCTAGATGATAGTACATATTTTTACAATGAAATTCACATAGACATAGGTAAAAAAGGCAAATCAAAAACTATGATTAAAGAAATAATAAAGTACTTTTCTGGCTTAGGATTTGAAACAAGGATTAAGCCAGATTCTTATGCTGCATCTTCGTATGCTAATAAGTATACGAAGTAGTTATTTAGTTTTTGGTTATTTATTATGTTTAGTTATCTTTGTGGGTCAACGGCTACTCTTAAATAAGAATGACTTTTCAACTTTTCAAGCCTGACCCAATCTCACCAGGAGCGAAGCGACTGACATCTTTATATATAAAGTATAAACACAGGATACTTTACATTCGTAAAGCCTGTGTTCTGCGAAGCTAAGAAGCTAAAATGTATTTAGTTTTTTCTATTTATTCTTGATAGTAATATGAAGAATAAATATACTTAAATATATATAATACAATTAGTAATATTAATCAAAGGAGTATTTTTGGCTTAAATTTATTTAATTTAACTATTTTACCTATGTTTTTAAAAATATATTAAATTTTCTATATTCCACAAAACGACAAGTATCTCATATCTTGTTCGTTATAATGTATGATGGAGTTTAAATCTACTTAACTAGTAGATAAAAAATATTTTTAATGTAGGGAGGATTAAGATGAAACGAGGTAAAATTTTAATAGCAGTTTTAGCAATTGTTTGTATTTTTAGTAGTATAGTTAATGCCTATAAGCTAAATGACAAAAGACTAAATTATGCTAATATAAAAAAAGCAGGGTATTGGATTGATTTCAGTGAGGGGCCTATATATGATGAGGTACAACAGGGAATTCTAGCATGGAATTCTACATCTGAAATTGAATTCACAACAAAATGTGGGGCACCGTATAGTGCTGATATAATAATCGAATATAAGGATGAAGAAGATGGTGTCTATGGTAGGTCTTACGGAAATGGTAGAATAGTGTTGTTTAAAGCGTGGAATGGGATATCCAAAACACAAAGAGTAGAAACAGTCGTGCATGAAGTTGGTCATGAACTTGGTTTAGCACATACGCAAAAAGAAAATAATTCAATTTCTGTAATGCGTAAATTAGGGTTCAATAATAAAGCTTATCCGTTATCTGATGATTATGCTGGTATTAAAAAAATATATTAACAAAGGAGGTAAAAATAATGAAAAAAAATATATTATTAGGAGTGCTGGGTTTTGTAATTTTGTTTAGTTTTGTTTGGTTTTTTTATCAACCTTTTGAAAAAAATGATAAATCCAAAGCGGAAATTGTTTCCTTAGAAGGGAAAACGGATGGTGCTGATTCTTTAACTGATTTAGAGCAAAAAGCCTCAATTATTATTAGAGGTGTTAAAATAGATGAAGTTGAGGTTAAACGTCATTACTCTAAAATTGATGGCATGTTTTTAGGAGGACATACAAGATCTAGTTTTAAAATTACTGATATATATAAAAACAAATCAAATAATCCTAAAATAAAGGCTGACAATAACATATTAATTTTAGAATACGCTCTGTATGACAGTAAAACAAACAAAATTTATACTACTAACGGTTACGAAAATATGAAAAACAATAATGAATACTTATTGTTTTTAAACGAAGAAACAGAAGAAGGTATTTTTGTACCTTATGGAGCAACATTAGGGAAAGTTTCTTTAGATGAAAAAGGTAGTAAAGATATGTCTTTAAAAAGTCTTGAGCATGATTCAATTGAAAAGGAAATTGCTGATGAAGCTAGAAAAAAATATTTAAGACTAAGAAACTAATTAATTTTACAACAAACTATTCTTATTCCTTTACTTTGAATTAAATGATAATAGTGTATATAAACAGCTATCATATAAAAATTTTTATATGATAGCTGTTTTGTTCTCTAGAATTCCAAATTATTTTAGTTAAGTACTTTTATGCTTTATTATATACGCCCAATTTCTTTCATTAAACTTTTCTATCAACTCACCAATTGTCATTTTATAATCTCCTTTTTACTAAATAATTATTATTAAATCTAATGGATCAGTTACTTCTAATTATAAAAAATAAATGGTTCCCGAATTGGTTCCCAACTTTTTTTATATCCTTCCCTTTCAAAATTATCAAATCTATTATAACTAGTTTCATTAGATCTTAGATACTTCTTTAGTTCACTAATACTAAAATCTCTTTTTTCATTTTTTCACATTGTTTTAGAATTTCATATAATCTTATAACATAGCTACTATTCAACTTCAAAATATTTTTTATCCTATATTTAGTAAAAGGGGGTTCTTTACCGCTTATAGCTAATAAATATGGTTTTAAATCTGGGTATATACGTACAGTTAAACACCCTTTTCCTTCTTTGTATTTCGCTGAAGATAATAGACCCGTTACTAGAAAGGATTTACCTCCTTTTTCGTCTATAGTTTCTATAATAAGTTCTTTGTTTCTCAAGTTTCTTGAAGCTACTTTTATTTGTTCATAAACTGCTTTTGAATTTAAATTTAGAAATTCTGATATTTCTGTTATATTCAAATTATATTCTTTAAAATCTTTATCTGATGATTTTATTTCTGAAATTACAGTTGCTAGAAGCTTTTGTTCTATTACACTAAGCCGACCCTTAGCTTCAATCAATTTATTTGCCTTTATTTTGTACAACTCTTTATACTTATACCCCACCATTGCTCATTATTTCTTATCTTTATTAAACCTTGTAACCATATACACGGACAATATTATCAACAATGAACTAATTACATTTAGTTTGTAGAACTCCTCTTTTAGTATTGCTATTGAAAGTATTATTGAAAACACTGGTACTAGATTTATAAATATAGCTGTTCTCGATGCTCCTATCTGCTGAATTGATTTCTGTTGTATTAGATAACCGATTATTGTTGGAAATATAGACATATATAATACTCCTGCCCATGCTTTTGTTGATGCTGTCGATATCATGCTCATTAAACCCTCATTTATTGAAAATGGCAATAATATAACTGTACACACTAAAAAACTATAGGCCGTCAAAAATAACGGTGTATTCTGCTTTACAAATTTTCTAACCAATATTGAATAAATTGCCCAACTTGTAACTGCACACATCATTATGATATCACCTTTATTAAACTTCATCGCTAGAAGATTGTTTATATCCCACTTTGTTACTGTAAGTACTACTCCTAACAATGCTAAACCTAACACGGCTATTTTTTTAGTGTCTATTTTTTCTTGACCTATAATACATGCAATAAGCATTGTTATCATTGGATTAGTTCCAGCTAATATTGATGTACTTGATGCATTTGAGTATTTAAGTGCTGTAAAAAATAATATATGATATCCTACCATACCGATTAGTCCTAGCGTTATAATTGCAGGTAAATCTTTTGTTTTTAGCTTCCAAGAATCATTTTGTTTATATATCAATATTATAAATATTCCTATACTTGCAAAGAAAAACCTCATAAATGTAAGTGAGACAGGTTTGAAATCTACTACTGCTACTTTTCCACCTATAAATGCTCCCGCCCAAAATAGTGCTGCTAACACCATCATCATGTATATTTTTTTGTTTTCTTTTGTTTTCATTCTCAGTCTCCTCTTTTTATAGTTTCGCAAGGTAAATTGCTAAATCATATGTACAAGTTCATAAAACATTTTCTATCATTCTAACTATATCTACTTTATTTGTTGCCATCTATATTTTTTTGATAAACTCTTTACACAGTAACTTCCTAGATAATTTAGACAATAGTTTTAAATGAAGGTTGTCCTTGTTTTCTAAAAGTATTGCTAAAAAAAATATCAAATACTCGCTTTTTGTTAGTATTCATATCCTATGTAAAGGTTCATCTAACCTTGCAATAACAATAAATTCTTCTTCTACTGCAATAGTCTTAGCATGTAGGATAGCCATTTCTTCACCTATGAAAGTGCTATATATATTTTCTCTATCATATACATCTCTTAAAAACTTATATATCTGTGTAATTTTATTATTTTCATATCCAATCTCAGCTAATTTGGCTATTACTCAATATTTATCATCTGCTGTTAGATTTAATCAAATTTTCATATATAATCATACGTCTTCTCCTGAATATTATTGATATATTATATCAGTAATATTATAAAGGGGCAACTCTTATATGAAGTTACCCCTTGTTATTAACATCTTTTTCTTCTTTATCTATATCGTCATCTATCGCTCTAAGCCATTTCATTATGAACTCTGGTATTCTTACTCCCATGGTATTACAGTTTTCTATTATACTGCCAAATTCTTTAAGACACAATGCACATATAAATATCTCAAGTAATGGCAGATCAAAACAATTTATTGCTAGTATCCTTTGGGCTGTAATTATTGCACATAATAGTATAATCTCTGCTACTTTTTTTGATAAACCAAGTCTCATGCTCTGGCTTGAAAAATGTCTAGTCTTAAATGCTTTTAATAACCCTGAAAAAATATCTAGCACTAAAAAGACAAACCAAAGAAGTATTAGTTCAAAGTTAAGCCCAGCAATATAGACAATTAACCCTGATAGTGATCCTAATAAAAATTTAAAGGCATTTACTTGCATATCTACACCTCTTTCATTTTCATTAGTTACCTTTTTTATGCATGTCTCTTGTTATATAATATTTTAGCACATGATAATTTGTTCCTTCTTATTAGTACTCAATACTTAGTTTAGTTCCACTTATTCCTGCTTTTGCTTTCTCTACTATAACCTTTATAGGAATTCTGCTTTTTAATTCTTCTACATGACTTATTATCCCTATACATAGGTTCTGCTGTCTTAGTTTTTCTAAAGCAGTGATAACTAAATCAAGCGAATGTGCATCAAGAGAACCAAAACCTTCATCCAAAAAGAAAAATTCTAAACTTGTACTTCCTTTTAATTGTATATGGCTTGATAGTGCTAATGATAAACACAAGGAAGTTATAAATGTTTCTCCTCCTGATAATGTCTTACAGCTTCTTCTTACCCCACCATTATAGTTATCACATATTATAAATCCACTATCACTGTCAAGCTCTAAGCTATATCTACTATTTGTAATATCCATTATATTGCTAGACGCTTCTCTTACAATATAGTCAAGATGGCTTTTGGATATGTATTTAACAAAATTTTTCCCTTTTATCAGTGATGTAAGCTCTCTTATCATGTCCTTTGTATGCTCTTTAACCTCTATTTTTTTATTGAGTTCTTCTACCACAATTAGATCTTTTTTAATAGTATTAATACTTTGCAATTTTGAGCCTTGCTGCTCGTTTAGCTTTTTGCATTGCTCAGTTCTTGCTTTTATTGATTCGTCAAGATTTAATAATTCTTCTTCATCTACTTTTTTACCCTTTAGTAATATATTGATTCTTCGTATGTTATTTTCTACTATCTTTAAATCATCATCATATTTTGTAACCATATCGTTTAAAACTCGTATATCCGATTTTGTTTTGAGACTATTCTCTACTTGCGTGAAATCAACAAATCCATGTTCTTTCATTAGTGTATTCACTGTTTCTCTTTTATCTTTGCTTTCTTCATGTTTTTCTCTTGATAGCTCACTGTATCTAACATTCTTCTCATACAAGTTATCTACTATTTTTTGTTTGTATTCACATTTACATTTTAATTCTTTCTCTGCAGTTATTATGCTCTCTTTTCTATTTATGATTTTCATTAAATAATCATTTGGATTAATATCTTTACAGACACTATTTATCTTTTTTTTGTTCTGATTTATCAATTCATTTTTCTGCTTTATTTGTTCTGAGTATTTTGTGATTTCCATACTTAAATCTGTTTTGTTTTTCCTAAGTAAGTCTATTGATATATTGAGCTCTTTATATACTGATTCTTTTTGCTTTATCTGGTCATATACTACTTTTAGTTTTTCTTCGCTTTTGTAGATATTCAATATCTCTTTTTTGAAAGAGTCAATATCAAACTCTAATCTGAGTTTTGATAACCTTCTAGATAGCCATTTATATTGGTTATTATGCTTTACTAACTTTTCTTTGTGTTCTGCTATGATTAATTTATATTGCTCTAACTTTGTAGCTATTTCTTTTACTTTTTTATCATATTCATTAATACTATCACTATACTCTTTCTCTCTTTCTTTATATTCTAACATTTGATTATTGTATAGTTTAGAATAATGTAAGTTACTTGATAACTGCGACTCTTTATTTTTTATACTTTTTAATATCTCCTCTAGGTTATCTTCAGGTAATAATGATTGTTTATTCTCTATTACTTTTGAAATCTCTGATATTTGCTTATTTAAGCTGTTTATTTCAATTTCAAGCTTTATCTTTTGGTTTTTGGATTTTTCTAACTCCATTTTACACTCGTCTATGTCTTCTTCTAAAGTGATATTGTCTATTATGATTTTCTCTTCTATCTCTTTATATATTTCAGGATGCTCTATAGAACCACATACAGGACATGGCTCTCCTTTTATGAGGCTATGTGCTAGTTCCTTAGAGTATCTCTTTTTTACTTGTATCCTTTGTTCTTCTTCTAACTTTATATATAAAAGCTCTAGTCTCTTTACTTTTTCAAGTATGGGCTCAATTAATTCTTCGCTTTCTCTTACTTGTTTTTCCAATTCTTTTATTTTGTTTTTGTCTGAATTTATATCAAGTAATAACTTTTTAGCATTATCATATTCATTTTTTAATGTTTGTATATCATTTTGGCATTTTAAAAGTTCCTCTTGTTCTAGTGGTTTGTTTTTTTGTAATAGTGTGATTTCACCTTGCAAACTGTCTAATTTTTCTTTTTCATTATTGATATTTTCTCTTATTTCGCCTAAAGTTCTTTCGTCACTTTTGACGTATGCTTCGTATTTATTTAAATCATCATTTATATCTTGGATTTTGCTTTGGATTGCTTCTGCTTCATTTTCTATGTTTACACCATCATCTATTTTTCTCCTATATTCAGGCTGAACTAATAAACTCTCTTTTTGATTGTTTAACATCACCAAGCTATTTTCTATTGTTTCTTTTTCCTGTGTTTTTTTATATATACTCTCGTCAGCCTTTATCATACTGTACTTTGCTTTTTCGTATGCTTCGTCTAAGAATTTAAGCTGATTACTCAATGTCTCTAATTGTTTATTTAACTCTATAGATTCTTTTACTTCATGCTCTACTACAAGTAGACTACCAAGTTCATTGTTTTTTATTGAAAGTGCTTTTTCATAGCTTTTCTTTATCTCATCAAGTTCAAGCTTTGCTTTCTCTAACTCTGCTTTTACATGTTCTAATAGTCCACTATATTTTAATGCATCACTTTCTAATTGAGTAAGCTCTCTTATCACTGGCCATACAATATTAGCTTTATTTGCTTTTAACAATACCTCTTTGTTTTTATCTATTTCATAAGACATTTTTTCTAGATTTTCTTTTGTGGATACATATTTGTTTAACTCTATGTTTAAATCATACGATTTCTTATAAGCTTGATACTTTGTGTTTAACTCTTTTATCTCAATCTCAAGTTTTTCTCCAGTTTTTATAAGCTCTTTATATTCTTTTTCTAAAGTATCTAACTGTTCCTTTGACACATCTTGATATCTGCTTCTTTCCCCTTGTAATGAGTCTAATTCTGCTTTATTGTTGTTACTTTTAGCCTTGAGTGCTTCTGATAGGTTCTTTCCATATTTGCTAAGACTGAGCATCCTCTCCATCATATTATTTCTATCACTATCTTGTAATTTTAAGAACTCACTAAATTTACCTTGAGGTAGTATAACCGATCTTGTAAAATCATCCCTTTGTAGACCTATGATATTTATGATATTATTTTCAACTTGAGAAGCTCCTTCTGCTATAACTTCACTTTTATCTCCTAGAGAATTTAACCTAGCAAAATCCATTTTTGTCTTGCCATGCTTGTCTCTACGAAACGCTCTATCTACTCTATAAACATTTCTATTCTCTGAGCTTTTTGTATCAAATTCAAAACTTACATAAAGTTTATCTGTTGAAGTATTCACAAACTCTCTTGTTCCTCTAGGGATTTTGCCATAAAGGGCTAGTATTATACCATCTAATATACTTGATTTACCGCTCCCTGTTGGTCCAAATACTCCAAATAAACCTCTTTGATTGAGTTTCATAAAATCTATCTCCTGCATCTGCAAGAAGCTGTTCAATCCCTGAATTTTTAATTTTCTAGGCCTCATTTATATCACCCGCTTCTCTTACTACTTCATCAAATAACTCCAGTAAATCTTCCTTTGGATTTACTCCTCTTTCACTTAGATAAAACTCTTTAAACAGCTGTGAGATATTTTTTTTAGTGATATCTACTGGTTCATTTTGTAGTTCTTCTTCTATGTCATATATAGGCATTATTGATAGTAAATCAGGCTTTAGTTCTTTGAGTTTCTTTATTTCTGACTGCATTAGTACTTGATTTAACTTAATCTTTAGATATGCCCAAGTTTGCCTATCGTTGTTATCTAAGCATCTTTTTATTGACTGCTCTAATGTATCACACTTCCATATCTCTATTGGTTTTATGTTCTCTAAAAAAACTTCCGAAATCTTTGGTGCTTCATTGCTTTGTGCTTCTATGATATATACTCCTTTGCTATAACCTATCTCGCTACTGCTATATTGAAGAAGTGAACCAGAATAAAAAGCTGTTTCTGATTTTTTCACTCTCTGAGGTCTATGCAGATGCCCTAGTGCTATATATTGCGCTTTGTTTGGCAGTTTGCTACCTTCTACTACAAGTCCACCTCCTATTTGTATAGGTCTTTCTGAATCCGTCGTTATTGATCCTTCAACAAACAAATGACTCATCGCTAAATTGATAGTATCTTCTCTATATTTCTGATTTATCTCATCAAATATTTTGCCTACCATTTCGCTATAAGATATCTGCATTGATTCTAAATCTGTAACATCCTTAAATACTTCTTTTATTCTCTGTTCACTTGGATAAGGCAACAGACCAATTATAGCTTTTTCTGAGTTAATATTTACTTCAATATATCCTCTTCCACTATCAATGATTTCATGACTCCCTAGTTTTCCTACACTAGGTATATCATTCAGAGTTCCTAGAAGCACTATTCCATGATCATATGCCAATACTCTAGAAGCTGATAATCTATCTGGGCTATCATGATTACCCGCTATTGCTATTACTACTCTTTTACCATCTTCTGAGATATCTTTGATGGTATTGTAAAACAATTTTTCAGCCTTTGCTGGTGGGTTACTAGTATCGTAAATATCTCCAGCTATCAAAACCAAATCTATATCATTTTCCTTTATTGTTTTTGTAAGTGATTTTAGTATATACTCTTGTTCCTCTAACCTACTATGTCCTTCTAGGTGTTTTCCTAAATGCCAGTCAGAGGTGTGCAATATCCTCATTTATTCACCTCCTAGTAAATACTTATAGCTTTGTTCATTGTCAATAAATATATATAACTTTCTTTTACTTTTACTTCCCTGATTTTCTCAAACGCTTCTTTATATAGTTCAATCTGTTTTTTGTATCTATTTTTTATTTCTTCTATATTTTCATCTTCTACATAATCTGTCTTGTAATCTATCAATACAAACTCTGAATCTTCTTCAAAGCAACAGTCTATAATCCCTTGGACATATAGCTGATCTTTGCAATTTTCTAAATCTCCTATAATCTCAGTTGATTCTTTTTTCATAACAAATGGTGTCTCTCTTAGTATGTTACTTGATTTTTTCATTCTTTTACCTATATCACTGTTAAAAAAGCTTAATATAGGCTTTATATTTATTACCTGCGCTTCCTCTCTGGTAATCATTTCTTTTGTAATCATAGCATCTATTTGAGCTGATATACTATCTTTATCTTGTACGTTGTTTATATCCAAGTGCTGCATTACATAGTGTATTATCGTTCCTTTTTGAGTTGCTGTAAACTTACCAGTATCAGATGCAAACCTAGGTATATTGCTAAGTGATGGTATCCTATGGTTCATTAATTTAATGTCATTGTATGTTGCTTTACTTGTATCCGTAACAGTTATCTTTGCTGGAATAAATATGGATTCTTTGTTGGGATACTCAAAGTTAAACCTTTTTTCTAGAGCTTTTGCTGCTTTACCCTCTTCATGATTGAATTTTAGTAACTTTTCTTTGACTTTATCTTTGGCTAATGTTTTTTCTTCATTTAAGATTAAATCATCTAACGAGATTATATTGATTTTGAAACTAGAAACATCCTCTTCTACCATCCCGCATTTATTTGCTAACTCACGAATAAGAGTTCCGTTTTGATGCTTAGTTAAAGTCATCATAATCCAGTCTATATACGAGGTGCTATTCATCAAGTTGTATGTAGTAATATTTCTACACCATTTTACACTTGATTTGTTTATATTATCTACTGAGCCAAAGAGTATGAGTTTATCTACTGCTCTTGTTAACCCTACGTAAAGAATTCTCATCTCTTCTGCTAAACTCTCTAGTTTTATTTTCTTCTTTATTGCAGCTTGTGGTAAAGATGTGTGGTATATTCTTTTATCTATGTCAACAAATTTAGGGCCTATACCTAATTCCTTGTGGAGCAAGACTTCTTCTCTTGTATCCATCATGTTGAATTTTTTTCCTAGTCCTGCACATATCACTACTGGAAACTCTAACCCTTTGCTCTTATGAATACTCATTATTCTAACTAAGTTTTCATTTTCTCCTAGTGTTTTAGCTTCGCTCATATCACTTCCACTTTTTTTCATCTTATCTATAAATCTTATGAAGTTAAAAAGTCCTTTTATTGAAGATTGCTCAAACTGATTTGCCCTAGATATCAACACTCTTAGATTGGCTTGTTTTTGAGCTCCGTTCTTCATCGCACCTACATAATAATAGTAACCAGTACTTATTAGCATGTCCCAGATGAACTCATCAAGTTTTTGGTATCTTACCTTGTTAGACCATTCATCTAGTTTACCTAAAAAGTGTTTTATTTTAATCTGTAAATCTATATCACTTGTAAAATCAACTAAAGATTCATAGAAAGTTTTTTCATGGCTGTTTATCCTTATCTGTATTAATTCATCTATACTAAAACCACCTATAGGTGATTTCATAACGCTTATTAATGGTAAATCATTTCTTTTATTGTCTATAAGACTAAGCACATCTAAAACAAGGCGTATTTCTACCGTCTGGAAATACCTTTGATTATCATCTGCATAAACTGGTATTCCTTCCTCTATAAAGCTTTCTACAAAAACATCTGCTACATTTCTTGTGGCTCTAAGTAACACTACTATATCTTTATAGTCTATTGATTTATAGCCGTTTTCTTTTGGCTTATACGTTTTCTTCCCTATTAACTTCTTTATTCTATTTGCTACTGCTTTTGCTTCTAGCTCTATGCTCTTTAAATCAGCTAGTTCTGAGTCTATTTCACTATACTGAGCTATTATATCTTTTTTTGGTAATATGTTTATTTCTACGCTTTCATCATCTATTGGTTTGAAATCCATACCTTTATAAAGATATGCTTCTTTGTTATACTCAATATCGCCGATTTCTTTTCTCATGATGTTTTTAAATATATAGTTAACCCCTAATAGCACTTCTTCTCTACTTCTAAAGTTTTGTGATAGTATTATCCTTTTGTTTTTTAGAGTATCTTGCTCATAAGTATTATATTTGTCTATAAATATTGATGGATCTGCCATTCTAAATCTATATATACTCTGTTTTACATCTCCCACTAAAAACAGATTGTCATCTCTTTTTATTCTATTGATTATTGTCTCTTGAACTATATTGCTATCTTGATATTCATCTACAAATATGTACTCATATTTATCTCTTATTGCTTCTTTTACATATTCATTTTCTAATATTTTTAATGTATAATGCTCTAAATCGTTAAAATCCAGTATGTTTTTCTCTAGTTTTTTTTCATTAAACCTGTCTGCAAATTTATTTACTACACTGTTTAAATACTCCACTATAGGCATTAGTGTTTTCATTTCTTCTATTTGTTTATCCATACCTTTTTTTAGTATGTTTTCTTTGAGATTGCCTATTATATTCTTTTTAAATATATTCCTTATTTCTTTTACTTCATCTATCTTCGCCTGATCTATTTCTTCTTTTCTTGCTCCTCTAATAGATTTAAATTTTTCAAACTCTATATCTCTAACACCAGTAAAAAATTCATCTAATCCTATACATAACCTATGTGCTAAATCATCTACCATATCAATATCATCACATATTGCTTCTTGGTATTCTGTAGGCCCATCGTCTGCTCTACATGTTTGTAATGCTTCTAGTAGTAAATCATAAGCTCCTTCTAGCTCTATTTTTATACTCTCAATTATTGTTTTCACCCAAATATTATCGTAAAAACTATCTTCCTCTATATTAAAATACTGTGCTATTTCCTCTAGCCATTGTTTTGGATCCGGCTTACTTTGAATAAAGCTATATATCTTTAAAACTAAACTCTGTAGTTTTATATCGTTTTTAGCACCTGCATAGCCTTCTACTAGTTTTATGAAATTTTCATTTTCTTCTTTGTATTCTTCTTCAAACACTTCGTCTAGTGCTTCTTGAAGTAATATATTTCTCTCTGTAATATCAGCTACTCTAAAGCTATGGTCAAGTCCTACTACATGAAAGTTTCTCCTTATAACATCTATACAAAATGAATGTAGTGTTGTTATACTAGCTCTATTTAATAGTGTAAGTTGTTTCTTTAAATGCTCTTTGTGCATATTGTCTTCTTCGATTTTCCTAGATATTGCTTCTAATATCCTATCTCTCATTTCTCCTGCTGCTGCTTTAGTAAATGTAACTATCAAAAGCTTGTCTATATCTAGCAAATCCTCTGTTATAAGCTTTATAATTCTCTCTACTAATACCGCAGTCTTCCCAGAGCCAGCAGCTGCGCTAACAAGTAAGTTATGCTTTCTAGCTGTTATTGCATCTAGCTGATCTTTAGTCCATTTAGGCATCTGCTTCACTCTCCTCACGCTTAAGTTTCTCTATTACTTCTTTGTTTGACAACTTAGGTATCTTATTGTACTTGTTTTCATTTGACGCTATATCAAATCTGCATATGGATTTATATTCACAAAAATCGCATGCAGTTTGAGTGCTGGTTTTTGTAGGATTGATATTTATATTCCCAACTAATATGTTCTTACCTAAGTCTTTAATGAGATTTCTAACATGCTCAAGTAGTGCATCAAGCTCCTCTTTTGATATTACAGATGAAGTCTTAGATACTGATCCTGATTTTGTTACTGCAACAGGCAAAATAGAAGATTTTTGGTCTAATTCTATATCTCTATCCATCGCCTTTATAATCTTTATATCGTTTAATACTAAACCTTTAAGTTTTAATGCCTTTAGTATCTCTTTTTCTATAACCTCACTATCCATTTCTTCTGTGTTTATTAGTGGATCATGTAGTCTAAAATAGAATATTCCACCTGGCATCAAATCTTTGTCTGTAAATAGATGCTTGTTTTGCAAAACTGCATCAAGATAAACCATCAGCTGTAGCTGTAGTCCATAATATACATCTGACAATGTAAAATCTTTACTACCTGATTTATAATCTATAATTTTTATATAATCCTGTGTATCTCCTTCTAATACATCTAATCTATCAATTCTACCCTCTAATTTTAAAATATCACCATTATCAAGCTCTATTAATATTGGAGGTGCTTTGTACCCTTCGGACTCTCCAAAGCTAAACTCAAACTCTTTAGGTATAAACTCACCCTGCTTTAACTGCTCTATCATTGTCCAGACTGATCTTTTTGTTATTCTTTTTAATCTCTTAACCAAATATTTATATTTAAATGAACTAAATAGTATTTTATTGCCGAAATTGTTAGTCACATCTTCTACTATATCTTCTACCATAATATCACTTTGCTCTTTGTCTATGCTAACCCAATCCTTGTATCTACTAGTAACATCATTTGAAAATACTTCTAGAGAATCATGAAAAAGCTTACCCATGTCAGGTGGATCTATTTTGTATTCTTTTCTTCTTTGTGGTCTTAAACCATACTTAACAAAATGTGAAAACGGACAATTAATGTATTTTTCAAATCTTGATATACTTGATACTAGCGGTATACCATATAACCTTTTTGCGTTATCATAACCTAGCTGTCTATGCGCATTTGTATAAAATAGCCCTTCTAGCATATGGTTTAGCTTTTGTTTGTATGTTTCACTATTGTAATACCAGTTATACACATCCCACCAAGAGTCACTTATTTCTTTACCGTCTACATAATCTCTAAGAATCTGCACCATGTATTTAAACGTAGATTTTGCAGAGGTTATCTGTCTGTTTATTAATACTTCTTTGGGGTCTGAAATATCGCTTTTTATTACAAGACTAGAAAATACGCTTTTTAATTTACTTATATATATTGATGGTCTAGTAGTTTTACCTTCGCTATCAGCTAAGACATAGCTCATCCATATATATTCACTAGGTTTAGATATTGCACTGTACATCAATAGCTTTTCTTCATAAGCTTTGGTTAAGCTATCAGATACTATATTCATCCCTTTTTCTTTTAATATTTCTTTTTCTTCATCTGATATCAAACCTGATATACTAGCTGGAGAAGGTAACACCCCATCGTTAACCCCTACTACAAATAATGCTTTTATTGGATGTGTTCTTGACCTTTCTACATTACCCACTATTACTTGGTCTAAAGTTGTTGGTATTAGCCCAAGCTTATACTCTTTGAATCCTGTCTCTAATAAATCTATATACTCTTTTAGCTTTATTTTTGTATCTCCTAATATATCAACGACCTGCTGTAAAACTTCCATTATTATATTCCAAATTTGTGTTGTTTCATTAGCATATTCTAGATTTCCACAATCTTTAAGTTCCTCAACCCAACTATTTATCTTACTTTCTAAAGCCATAGCCTCAAAAAAGTCAACCAAATTCTTTGTTATATCTATAACAGTATTCTTGCTTGTTATGCTTTTCTTAAGTGCATCTATTGGCGTTATTATTTTTGCTCTGATTTTGTTAATGTGACTCAAATTTTTATCTTTGAACTCAAAATCATTAAGCCATGTCTCTCCTTTTATCCCATACTCTAGACAATAGTTTTCTAGTAATTCGTAGTCATCTTTTTCTACATCACAAAGCCTCGTTTTTACATAACTAAAAACATCATCATACCTATAATTTCTATCAATAATATTTAACAGTGATACTATGTACTTAACTATAGTATTGCTTGTTATATTCCTCTTTTCATCTATAAAATATGGTATATCGTATTCTTTGAATACTTGTTTTATGATTATTCCATATTCGTTCATTGAACCTGTAACTATTGCAACATCCCTAAATCTATAACCTCTTTTCCGTACCAAAGACATAATCTTAGATGCTACATACTCTATCTCTATATACGGACTAGATAAACTATACACATCAATATCACCCAATTTGTGATTATATTTGGCATATGGATATGCAAAGAAATTTTTCTCTAGGTGATTTAGGGTGCTTGATTTTCTATAGCTTATATCTTCTAAATCTGTCTTCGTCTCTTTAAAGTTATTGTTATTAGCTATCTCTCTAAGTTTAGTTAATGTGTTATAGGATGTATTAAATAAGTCAGTATCATTTGCATCTTTATTCATATCAATTGTCAAACTTATATTGACCTTCTCTGCTTTTTGTACCAGCTTTTCTATGATTCTATATTGCTGTCTAGTAAATCTATTGTATCCATCAAGCCATATCTCTGTATTAGAAAAAATACCAGCTTCTTCTATCTTCTCAATAAATAGATTTGCTCTATCCTCTTTGTCTGTATAGTTCTCTGACATATATTCTTGAAGCTGTGAGTATACTAAATGAACATCATGAAGTTTTTTTGTTAGTATATTGTTTTCACCTAAACCTTCTTGTTTTTGTATTAGCTCATCAGGCATTATATCGTTTCTCTTAAATTCGTCTATCAAATCATTTATACTTGACAAAAAACCTGTTTGATTTGAAACTCTCTGATAAACCTTGAGATTATGCTTATTTGATTCAAATAATCTTCTTAGAATCATCACTTTTCCGAGTTCATTTATTTCATTGTTTCTAAGTCCTCCAAGCTCTCCCAAAACTTTATATATAAGTCTTTCAAAACTCAGCACTTCAACCATCATTATACCTTCTAAACCCATTTTAGATATTAAATCTATCTCAGCTTCTAGTGTAAATTGCTCTGGTACCAATAATATCAATCTCTTTTTTTTATCTTGCTTTAATTTATGAAGTATTTCTTTGTATATATGTGTAGTTTTGCCACTACCTGCTCTACCTAATATATATCTTAAATTCATCTATCTCACCCTCTTAAAGTACATATATTATATATTTTATCATACTTTATCACCTTTGAATTATGATTTTATTCAACCTTTTTCTTTCATTTTACTATTCTACATTTTAATTCATATTACTCCTATTTATTCCGCAGTATTGCAATTTTTGTCATCTGATTATATAATCAAATTAAATAGAACATACTATAAATGAGGATGTGATCTTGATGCAAAATAATACATCATCTATTAATGATAAGGTTATAGTTGACATTCAAGAGATTTTTAATTGTATTAAGAATTACAAATATGAGGAAGCTTTTTTACTCTCTTCTATGATAATAGAGAGAAGCGACAGCGGTGATCAGTTATTTCATGAATGGGTAAAATCTTTAGCTGAATTTTATTCATGTAATAAAAAAGATACCGCCATACAGTTATTAGAGAAGATTAAGCCAGAAAAAATAGAAAATATAATTCATTTTAGAATAATCAATACTCTATTGAGCTTTTCTATTGAGATTGGCAACAAAACTAATTTTCTCAAATATTATAAGTTATTGAAAGCAAATATGAATAAGCTACATGATGACGATGAATTACACGTAAGTATAACTAGTAATTTTGCTAATGGGTTTTATGAATTTGAGTGTTACGAAAAATCACTTGAATATTGTGATATCGCTATATCTATAGCCCAAAAGAATAGATATTTTGGCAGACCTTTCTCTATTTCTATCATGATAAAGATAGTCAATTTATTTAAAATAGGAAAAACTATTGAAGCTAAAAATTTGAAAAACGATTTTGAAGTTTTTTTAAAAATTACTAATAATAAAAAAGACATCTTCATCCTTAATAACGTATTGAAAAATATGGACATTATAGATTGAAAGAAATTTCACTTTACGTGAAATTTCTTTTTTGTCATATAATTCTCCTTTTGTTGTTATATTTTTCATATAGTTGTATAATATATCTTAGATAGTTTTACATACAAATAGCCAATACTAAATAGGGAGGTATGATAAATGGATAAAAACAAAAAGAAAACTGTTTTATGGGACACTTACAGTGAACAACTCACTAACGAAACGTTCAGTTTTGGAGAAAAGTATAGAAAATTCATGTCCAAATGTAAAACCGAAAGAGAATGTGTTAAAAATCTTATAGTAGAAGCAAAAGAATATGGTTATAGGGATTTAGAAACTATAATCAAAAACAAAGAAAATCTTAAACCAGGTGACAAAGTATATTGTAACAATAGAGATAAATCTCTAGCGTTATTCCATATTGGTTCTAGACCATTTGAAGATGGTCTTAGAATACTTGGTGCACATGTAGATTCTCCAAGAATAGACTTAAAGCAAAATCCACTATATGAAGAGTCCGGATTCGCTATGTTTAAAACTCACTATTACGGTGGAATCAAAAAATTTCAATGGGTTACGTTACCTTTAGCTTTACATGGAGTAGTTGCTAAAAAAGATGGCACTTTAGTTGATGTAGTTATTGGTGAAGATAGTACTGATCCAGTTATAGGTATTTCTGATGTACTACCTCATTTATCTAAGAATCAAAATAGTAAAAAAATAAGTGAAGCTTTTACTGGTGAAAATCTAAATATCTGCGTTGGAAGCATCCCTTTAAAATCTGACGACGATAAAGAGGAAAACAAAGTTAAGAAAAACATACTCAAGATTCTTAAGGACAAATATGACATTGAAGAAGACGACTTTTTATCTTCAGAATTCGAAGCTGTACCTGCTGGAGAAGCTAGAGACTACGGTCTTGATAATAGCATGATTTTAGCATATGGTCATGATGATAGAATTTGTTCATATACATCATTTGAAGCTATGATGAGATTAGATAGTTGTGACAAGACATGTGTAACTTTACTTGTTGATAAGGAAGAAATAGGTAGTGTTGGTGCTAGTGGAATGTGCTCAAAATTCTTTGAAAACAAGCTAGCTGAAATCATGGAGTTATGTGGAGAATACAGTGAGTTAAGATTACGTAGATCTCTAGCAAATTCTAAGATGTTATCTTCTGATGTAAACGCTGGTTTTGATCCAAATTTCCCTGATGTTTATGAAAAAAATAATTCATCATACTTTGGTAAAGGTCTAGTACTTTGCAAATACACAGGTGCCCGTGGTAAATCTGGTTCTAATGACGCTTCTCCTGAGTACATTGCAGAGCTAAGAAAACTATATGATAAACATGATATCAAGTTCCAGATGGCAGAGTTAGGTAAAGTTGATCAAGGCGGTGGTGGAACTATAGCTTATATACTTGCTGAATATGATATGGACGTTATAGACGCTGGTATTGCTGTCCACAACATGCATGCGCCTTATGAAGTAGCTAGTAAAATTGATATCTACGAAGCCGTAAGAGCATATCATGCTTTCTTGAAAGAGATATAAACAATAAATGAATAACAAGGCTATCGTTTGATGGCATATAAAAAAGACCTTTGACTTGTAGTTGAAGGTCTTTTTTAAACGAATATATTTTTTTATTTTTGCGTGTCTTGTGTTGATACAATTAATTTATTAACGAAACCCAATCAAAAAGAACCGTCCCTTTTGATTGCATACATCTTTTTTACCTTTTTATTTAATTTATTGTATTATATTACTTTCCTAGATTACTTATCTAATTCCTCCTATTTTGCAAATTAATTGTATAGCCCAAAAGACCTAATTCACAAATATATGTTGTTCTTTCATATATTGTACAATACAAGCATCATCATAGTTGTACCCCACTACACCAAGCACATCCACCCTTTTGATTCGATAAAGTTGATATACTGTTAGAGCATATTATCGTTCTTGAAAGAAATATAAATAATAAGCGAATAACAAGGCTATCGTTTGATGGTATATAAAAAGACCTTCGACTTGGAGTTGAAGGTCTTTCTAAAACTAATATTCCTTTTAGGAATTATGTATTTGTGCTTGTTTTAAGTAGTTTTCTTTTCACCGTATGCTTGTCCAAAGTAAAGATGGAAATTAGTATACCTTCTTAGTGAGTTATTACCGTTTTTAATAAAATCCCATGTTTCTCTAAAGTTCCCCTTTACTGCAAACTTCTCATCATTTATAAAATCAATAAACTCACTTTCTTTTTCATAATATTTTTCAGCAAATTTCTCAGCATATTCAAATTTCAAATCGTCATTTAAATTTATCTCATTATGCAGTACATGCTCTAAGTTGCATGAAAAGTAATACATAGTATATGATATCTTTGATATAACAGGACATGAAGCAAGTCTATTCATAACTTGCTTTTTTCTATTATTTCTCTCAAGAACTTGCTCTATACTTTTTGCTGTTATTGACTCAGTTGAATATATAAACTTTTCTACATCATCTACCTCTATACTATCATCCGAAATATAAGCTCCATCAGTATCCACCAAATGTATAATTTGTAGTAAGTCACTCTTATTAAACGAATAACCATCTAAAAATCTTTTCACATGCTCATTAACTTTTTTTACTGCGTTTTGTGTATTTGTAGAACTATCACTTGTAATATCACCATTAGATATATAAAATCTAATTTTTTCATTTTTAATAAGCTTATCAATTATGCCACCTAGAGAAGTCTTATCTGTAATTCCCTCAACTATAAATAGAATGACCTTTTTAGTACTCATTTATTAACCTCCCAGCTATTCGAAAGGCTCTACTTATGTCAAAACTATTTGTTTCTTTGTAGATTTCCTCTTTTTGACCTCCTAGATTAATACTCCTTATATAAAGATTCCTCAGGTTATTGTTACTCTTAACATGTGTAAATCTCATATATCTATTTACAGGATTTGTTGTTGTAAATACAATAGATGATGTATCTAGCATTTCTAGAGGTCTTAAATTATGAGATGTGAAAATAAGCTGACCTTTTCCATTTTCGCTAATAATCTGTAATATCTCACCTAATAGATATTCAAATATACCCGCATCAAGTTCATCTACTACCATACAAACAGTTGGACTATTAAACATTGTAATAAGCGTACTTAAAATTGATATAATTTTTTTAATTCCATCTGATTCATATTTTAAAGGTACTACTTCTCCATCCCTTACTGAAACTAATTCTATTCTTGTACCTTGTTGCCCTTCTTTAGTTAGCTGATTACCATGATTAGCAACATCAATATTTAACTCAGGTATAATTTTTTCTAGCACTATATTCATCTGACGGATAACCTTTGTTAGAAGATTATATACTTCATTCTCAACAACAGATGGTTTTAGCAAACCAATTCCTAAATCTCCTTGAGTAATTTTTTTACCATCTTTTAATCTAAAACTCAAAGGCATCATAAAATTCATATTTATCATACCTGAATAGTTATTTCTGAATATAAATAAATTGATGTTAGCATAATGCTTAAGTGCTTTTATTAGCTTAGTGTACTTACCAAACGCTTGGCAGTTACTAATTATTGTTTCTGTCTCATTACTAAATATAAAAGATGTAAAATCTTTTTCAGATAACTTTTTAGCTACACCTAAATTAATATGAACCTCAGAATTATTAGCTGTAAGTAGCTTGAAATTCTTAGCTGGTTTAAATATCTCTTCATATTTTATATCAAAATCTATTATACCTGCTTTTTTCGTCCAAACTCCATCTATCAGTTCTTTATATGATAAATTTTCTCTTACTACTCGTGCTCTATTTTCTTCAATTCTCTCTATCTCTATTTCATAATATAAAATACTATTAATTGTACAACTGCTTATTTCAAAAACAGTCTTTATACATGCCTTTTCTGATTTACTAAAGATAAAATCACCCGTATTCTTAGGTAATTCTCTACCACTCATTATGAATTTAAGAAGCCACATCGCATCAACTAATGCTGTTTTACCTGATCCATTTTGACCATATATTCCAATAATTTCAGATCTGTTTTTTTTATTATCTGATCTAACGTGATTAGGAAAAGTAATTGTTCCCTTCTCAACATTTTTTACATTCACCAATTCAATTTGCTGAATGCGAACAATTGTGTCTTTCAATAGATTCACCTCCAACTTGATAATACCATATAATTATGTAGATGTAAACTAAATTATTGATACATTTTGTTTCGTTTTTAATATATATTATCTAATATTCAATAGTATTACCCATAAAAATTTCCCTATACAATTTTTTTATCTTAATATAATTATGAGTTATTTCCTTACAAAAAACAACGAGCTACACTATAAAAGTATAACCCGTATCATCCTCTTTGAAAATCCAAAACTCCCATATTCAAAATCATATATATTATTATATGCTTCACTACTGCTTACTCTATTCTCTCCACCATGCTAAAAGTTTATTTTATTTCAGCAATGGCTTCTAATTCAATGTTACAACCAAATGATAAAGGCGATATTGGAATAACAACTCTAGCAGGTTTATGATCTCCAAAAAACTCAGCATATACTTCATTAAAATCTTCCCAATATTTTATGTCAGTAATATACGCCTTACACATCACAACGTTTTTTTTGGTTAATCCTTCTTCTTTTAACAAATTATACATATTCTTTAATACTTGCTTTGCTTGCTGTCTTATTCCACCTTCAACAGCTTTTAAAACACCATCTTTTATAGGAAGTTGTCCTGAAATATACATCATATCTCCGCTTATCACATAAGGAGAATAAAATGGTTCTGCCTTTTTATCTTTCATACTATCAATCCTCTTTCTTGAGTAAAGTCAAAAGTCTATTAAGTGCTTGTAAAATATATCTTCTTGGCATCGCAATAACCATACGGGTAAATTTACAATAATCATTACCATAATAAGAACCTTCTTCTACATAAAAATGTGCTTTTTCTAAGAAATCATGTAGCTCTTGTTCTGTCAATTCCCATGCGCTCCAATCAATCCATAACAAAAAACCAGAATTACGTTCGCAAACACGTATCTCAGGGATATTTTTTTCAAAAAAATCGTATATCAACTGTGCATTTTCATCTAAATATTTGTTCATTTCTTTAAGCCAATTCAAACTATCAGAATTATATGCTGAAATCACAGCACTATACATAAAACAACTCATTCCATCATAATAATCCTTGTCTCTTTGAGATAAATATTTTTCTCTTAATATTTTATTAGGAATAATAATGTTTGAATGTATAGCCCCTGAAAAATTAAAAGCTTTACTTAATGATGTTCCTATAATCCCCACATTTTCTCCGTGTTTTACAGAAGCTAAAGCTGTTGTATGTATATCGGAAGAAGTCATATCTGCAAGGATTTCATCAGAATATATAACTACATCATTTTTATAAGCTAACTCACAAATTTTTTCTAAATTTTCTTTAGACCATGTCTTTGCTATTGGATTTTGTGGATTACAAACTACCATCAATTTGACTTGAGTTTTACTCATTATATTTTCTAAATCTATGAAATCTATACTATACCTACCGTCATTATATTTAAGCTTATTTATAAAAACTTTGCGTTTTGCTCTAGTAATAATCTTTTTATAAGCACCAAAAACAGGGGGTTGAATTATCACACCATCATCTTCTTCTGTAAAAGCATTGATACATGTTGACAAAGACTTTAATATTCCTAGAGATGGGCATATCCACTCCTTATCAATATGCCATTTTCTAACATTCTTCATCCACCATTTTACGGAATCTCTATATTGCTCATCATCTTTTGTATAACTATACACACCACTTAAAACTTTGTTTTTTAATGATTCTATTATGTAGGGAGATGTTTTAAACTCTAGCTCTGCTCCTACAAAGGGTACTACTTCATCAGGGATTAATTTTTTTTCTTTAAACGCCTGTTTGAAACTTCCACAGTTATCTTTGTTTACTAAAGTATCAAAATCATATTTATATGTCATGTCTTTTTCCTCCCTAATAATCAAATGTTATTTGTGGTACAATACTTTACCTGCATTATTGACAATTTGTTTGCCTTCATACACAGCAATAATTCCGTTAACTAAAACATAATCTATTCCTTTAGGGGGTTGACCGGGATTAACAAAATCTTCATTGGTATCTAGATTTTCATAGTCAAGAACAACTATATCTCCTATCATTCCTTCTCTTATTAATCCACGATCTTTTAGTTTTAAAACCTTTGATGGGTTACTAGTTAAGTTTTTTATCATATCTTCTATTCTAGAAGTTAGTTTATAATTTAATAATTTTATCATTCCATTGTATGCGGCTGGTTGGGTCTTTTGTATTGGCATATCATTATAATCAACAATATAATCGTAATTAAATCCTGCATTATCTAGACCTATACATGCATGTGGATGGGCGCAAAAATAATCGGAATCTGCTACCTTTTCATTAGTATATACACGTGCAATATACATTTCAGGATCTTCTTGTACTAGATCTAATAATACATCTACGGTATCAGTATTTCTTTCCTTGGCAATATCTTTAAGATTTTTTCCAACGTATGCTTCATTGCTAGATTTTGCTATATAAAAGCCTTCATGCCAATCAGGATTTTCATCAGGGTTAAAGCTGAAAAACGGAGACTTTGACAAGTGTTTTCCGCTTTTTATTTCTTTTGAAATATGACTCTTATAGTAATCATTCGCTAGCTTTTCTGAAAAAGCTTTTTTTCCACCTGCTTGCATAACATAAGGATATAACTTTCCGATAAGCTGATTAAAGTTAAAAACTGAGCCTGTATGCTTGGGTAGAACATCCCACGAAACCTTTACGCCTTTATCTTTGTACTCATCAATTATTTCTAATGTTCTTTCAGCAGATTTTTTATGTAATTGTGCGTCATAAGGCTCCACTTGATAACCTGCACATATATGACTAATGTGTACTCTTACACCAGTCTGTAGTCCAATCTCCATAATTTCTTTAAACCCCTCAATTGGAGGCTGTGATTTATTCATATCTTCTAAGGTATTGTGCATTCTTACATGAGCAGTTAACATTCCATCGTATTTTGCAACAGTTTTAGCAAGTTCGTTTAATTCATATTTATCTGCATATTTACCTGGATCATAATCTAACCCAAGCCCTAAACCAAAAGAACCTTCTCTCATAGATATTGCCAACAAATTCTTCATTTCTTCAACTTCTTCTTTAGTTGCATGTCGTTGATAATCTATACCCATAATCTGTACTCTGAGATTTGCATGTCCCACTACAGCAGCCATATTAACTCCAATACCTACATTTGTTAGATGCTTTAAATATTCCCCCCAAGTACGCCAATCCAAATCTACATCAAAATATTTCTTTACTATCGGAGCTAGTTTATCTGTCTCTACTATTCTCTCAAAAAATGGGCCATGTCCCTGTATATTTCTCGGAATAAGTTCTGAAATTGCAGGTTCTTCCACAAACATTTCAAACCAATACTTGTTAACGGGTGCAACCCCTAATCCACAATGTCCTGCAAATACAGTAGTGATACCTTGTCCTAACGGTGCTTCCATTTTAGGATAAAATGGAACACTGGCGTCTGCATGAGAATGCATGTCAATAAACCCCGGGGATACATATTTGCCCACAGCATCTATTACTGTTTCTGCATCAGCACTTACATCCCCAATTTCAACAATCCTTCCATCAGAAATTGCAATATCTGCTTTAAATGCATCTCTTCCAGTACCATCTATAACCATACCATTTTTTATTAAAACATCATACATGATAAATACCTCCAAACACTAATTTTATTACTATTTGTTCGACCTGATTTCATCCAGATAGTTATACAATGTATATTTTGAAATACCAAGAAAATTACAAACCCTATTACTTGATTTTGATATTAGAAAAATCCCATTATCATCTAAAAATTCTAAGACCTTTAATTTTTCCTCTTTTGTCATTAGACTTGGAGGTTTTCCAATAAACTGTTCACATTCATATAAACTCTGATCTAGTAATTCTGTAACATTCTTAGTAAAAGTTTCTCTTTTATCGTTGTTTAGATTATAGTCAGAAATACTTTTAATAGCATTTTCAGCTAATATCAAATGTGATATATCAAAATTAATACAAATCGCACCAATTATATCTCCCTTTTTGTTTCTTATATGTGTAGTTGTAGATTTAATAACTTTACCATCTTCAGTTGTTGTAATATATGGCTTTGCATCATCCTTATTTTTTTTATAAGATTCAAAAAATAGATTTGTTGGACTATTTCCCACTTCTCTACCTGTAACGTGACCATTTTGTACTTCTACTACAGTATTTTCAAACTCACTATTTGAAAAATCGTGTAATATAACTTCACAATTCGAGCCAAATTGTCTTGCTATATTGCTCATTAAACTTTTGTAAAAGTTGATATTTTCTATTACACTTTCCATATTATCATCATCCTTTCTTAGTAAAAAACTCATTAATTACTGTATATTATAATTATATTATTGGTTTAATTTCAATGTTTTTTTATATAAATATTTACTACTATAATTACCCTTTCTATTTCAACTTCTTATAAGTATCAAACTGTAACTTATTTTTTTATAATTTAGACAATGATATTGAATTAAGATATTAATCTTTATGTTTATTTATATTAAAATACAGACTACTAATAGCTGCTGATTTGTATATAACAGCATCTTCTCTATCCATATATCTCATAACATTTTCACCTTTCAATTCAGCTATATCAGTGCTACCTTCAAGGTATAAGCTTATTTCAGTATTATTGTCAATGCCGTTGATTATTCTGTAATTAATTTCATCTAAATTAACTGTTTCTTTATCCCAATAATATGGGTTCTTTACAAGTATCATTTTGTTTGAAACATCCCATTCTTTAAGGTAAAAAGGCCCGCAATTCAAAATATACTCATTGCTAGTTCCATACTTATCTCCTACTTCATTCTTGAATTTTTCGTTTATTGGCTGTAAATAGCAAAGCGGTAATATTGCTTTAAAATAATCGATATTCCTCTTTAACTTGACTTCAAATGTATAATCATCTATAGCTTTAAAACTTTTAACTTTACCTGTATCAATAAGCTTAGATACATTTTCAGAAGCAGTTTTAGGATCAATTAATCGATTCCAACTGTATTCAAAGTCACGTGCTGTAACTTCACCATATACCTTTCCTGTATGAGTTATCCACTTGATTCCTTTTCTTAAATTAAATGTATAAGTTAATCCATCTTCACTTTTTTCTATACTTTCTGCTAATCCCGGAGCAATAGTATCTCCTTTTGTTAATCTTACTAATCCTTCTGATATATGGTTAATGATTTCCGCAGAACCAAAATCTGTTGAATTAGTACTGTCTAAAGTAAATATATCAGCCAAACTAAGTAACTTTAGTATTTTATTTCCCTTTTCATTTGCATCAATATCTACCCATTTAAATGAATTAGCTATACCACCAAATGAATGTCTATAAATATTTTTTATAGAAGGGTTTTGAAGCCATATCTGCCCCGTCTGATATAATGGTGCAACGGCTGGATCCTTCAATAGAATAGCCTCAGCATCTAGTAGTGCTTGCCAATGCTCTTTTGGATCTGTTGTCTCATTAGCCTTTTTCATTAATTCGTCGTACTCATGATTTGAATATCCTTGGTCATTATAGGGAAAATCCGTAATAAATAGCTCTAAGAAAGTAGCAGGATCATGGTAAGACGCTCCCCAACCAACAACAGTCATGTGATATTCTCCAGCCATTACTCGACTAATACGCTCCATACCCGGTAAAACAATTAATTCTATTTTCAGTCCTTCTAAATTCGTCTCGAATTCCTCTTGCATATGTTCAGCAAGTTTACCACCTACTTCTGAAGCAGATATCAACATTTCCATTTTAACTGTATCAAATCCAACTTCTTTTTTAGCTTTTAACCAAAGTTCTGCTGCTTTTTTAGGGTCATAATATAGTCCAGATTTATTTTTCTTGGCTGTAGCTACAAAATCCTCTCCTTCAAATTTTGTCCCCTTTGGCCCTATAAAAAATCCTGAAGGAATACCATTGTTTAATACAGCCGATCCATTTGCCAGTATTTCATTAACAATAAAATCTTTATCACATGCCATTGACAATGCTAATCTAGCATTTACATTATCTAAAACAAGTAATGGATCTCCTTCTCCTCCATAAGAAGCTGTTTCTGTCTCACTATTATTACTACAGGCTACAAAACTTAGCGATAATATAATAATAAATAAAATGCATAAGATTTTTTTCATGTTAACCTCCTTTAATAATAATCTATAAATAATAATTAACCATTTTTTTGTACTTATGAAATTATTATTGCTATAATACTTAAAACCAAAGTTGCTATCATATTTGAAACAATATTCTTTTTATAGTCTTTTTTATTTTTCTTATGCTTCTCTGAAAACTCTATATAATCACTGGTTATATCATTATCATCATCTGTAACACAACTTGAATTATTTATAAAAAAAAGATTAGCTGACCACGAAAAGAAGATTTTTTTTATTTGTTTTAAAGAATATTTCTGAAAATCAAATAACCCTTCATTGATAACAAACTGAAAACCTGTTATTGTAAAAAAAAGCAAACTAATAATAAACAATATATCAGAAAAACTGTGCATGCTTAATATTTTTAATATATATAGTAATAAAGAAATAAAAAGTCCTAATATAATTCTAATACTTATTCTCTTAATCAAACTACCACCTACTTTATATAATCAAATCATTAGTTTTCAAATTTTCAGAATTAACCCATTTATAGTAT
Organism: Clostridiaceae bacterium M8S5; assembly: GCA_029227815.1. Taxonomy (GTDB): domain Bacteria; phylum Bacillota; class Clostridia; order Tissierellales; family MCWD3; genus Abyssisolibacter. The sequence continues at coordinate 2,770,847 of CP118523.1, forward strand.
TCATCATCATTAGCTAATACAACATGGCTATAAGAAACCGATTTGTATTCTCTATTAACATAATCACTAGGCTTTGCATTATAGATAAGTCGTTTTCTATTTTTTTCATACTGTGGATCTGGCAATGGTATTGCAGATAGCAGTGATTTTGTATACGGATGTATGGGATTATTGTATATACTATCTGAATCACCTATTTCAACAATATGTCCTAAATGCATAACTGCAATTCTATCACTAATATATTTAACCATAGACAAATCATGGGCAATAAACATATATGTAAGTCCTCTTTCTTTTTGTAATTTTCTCATTAAGTTAACAATTTGTGCTTGTATAGAAACATCTAAAGCACTAATAGGTTCATCAGCAATTATAAATTCAGGATTCATAATAATAGCTCTAGCAACTCCTATTCGTTGCCTTTGTCCACCAGAAAACTCATGTGGATATCGATTCGCATGTTCTTTATTTAATCCAACAACCTCTAAAATTTCATATACTCTTTCTTTACGCTCTACGTCGGATATCTTTTCATGTATGTCTAAGCCTTCCGCAATAATATCTAATACTTTCATCCTTGGATTAAGTGAAGCTATAGGGTCTTGAAATATCATTTGCATCTTTTTACGTAACATAGTATTTGTTTTCTTGTCTATTTTTCCAGATATATTTTTTCCTTTAAATATTATTTCTCCTTCAATAGGTTTATATAGCCTAATGATACTTCTTCCTGTTGTAGATTTACCACTCCCACTTTCACCAACTATCCCTAATACTTCGCCTTTGTAAATATTAAAAGAAATATTATCTACAGCTCTAATAGTAGCATTAGGTATTTTAAAGTATTGTTTTAGATTTTTTATACTTAAAATTATCTCTCTGTCATTATTCATTAGTACCATACCTTTCTTTATACTTAATCATTCTATTTAAAACCGCCTTTGGAGGGTTAACTTTAGGCGCACTTTCATGTAACAACCAAGAAGCACAAAAATGTGTATCTGATACTTTAAAGAAAGGTGGATGCTCCTCAAAATCAATATCCATAGCATATTCATTTCGCACGGCAAAAGCATCTCCTATCGGTGGATTTAATAAATTAGGAGGAGTACCTGGTATTGCATATAAATCCTCTTCACTTGAATCAACATCTGGCATTGAAGCAAGCAACCCCCAAGTATATGGGTGCTTTGGATTATAAAATATTTCATCTACTTTGCCGTATTCTACTATTTTACCTGCATACATTACAGCAACTCTATCAGCAATATTAGCAACTACACCTAAATCATGTGTTATAAATATAACCCCTACCTTAGTTTTTTCTTGAAGTTCTTTAATTAAATCTAATATTTGGGCTTGTATAGTAACATCTAAAGCAGTAGTAGGCTCATCACAGATGAGAATTTTGGGATTGCACGCAAGTGCTATAGCTATTACTATTCTTTGTCTCATTCCTCCAGAAAACTGGTGAGGATATTGTTTATATCTTTTTTCAGGTTCATCTATACCTACTTGATTAATTAACTGTAAAACTTTATTCTTAGCCTCTTTCTTAGATATATTATTATGTAATAAGACTGCTTCAAGTATTTGTTTGCCAATAATCATTGTAGGGTTTAAAGAAGATATTGGATCTTGAAATATCATAACGATATCACTTCCACGATATTTATGTATATCTTGTTTATCAATTTTGGCCAAATCCAGTCCATCATATATTATTTCTCCATCTGAAATATATCCATTGTCAGCTAACAAACCCATAACTGCCCTTACAGTCTGGGATTTTCCACTTCCACTTTCTCCAACTATAGCTAAAGTTTCACCTTTCTCTAAGCTAAAGTTAACACCTCTAGCCGCCTGAACTACCCCATCATCTGTTTTAAAATTAATTTTGAGATTTCTCACCTCTAATAATTCTGTCATAAATCCTCCTTACCTTACCCTCATTTTGGGATCTAATGAATCTCGTAATCCATTTGCAAATATATTAATACTTAGCATTAATAAACAAATAGTGAAAGTTGGAATCCAAAGCATATATGGACATGATTTCATATATGAATATCCATCATTTATCAATGTTCCTATAGAAGGAATAGGCATAGGCATACCAAGACCAATAAAAGCTAAGAAAGCTTCGTAAAAAATTGCTGCAGGAACTGTAAATGTAACCATTACTACTAGTTGTCCTATTACATTTGGATACATATGCTTGAATATCAATCGAAAAGGTGATGCTCCTAAAGTCCTAGCAGCTAGAACAAATTCTTGGTCTTTTAATTTTAAGAACTGAGACCTTACTATTCTTGCAGCACCAATCCAACCTGTTGCTGAAATCGCAAGGGACAAAGACAATAACCCGGGTTTTAGTATTAATAAAAAAATTAATAACACTACGAGAGATGGAATCCCACCTATTACTTCTGTTATACGCATCATTATGTTATCAACTTTGCTGCCACCATAATAGCCAGCAATACTACCATACGTAACTCCTATTGTAAGGTCAACAAAAGCTGCCAGTAATCCAATGTATAGAGAAATTCTAGTTCCATACCATAACCTAGTCCACAAATCACGCCCTAAGTCATCCGTGCCAAACCAAAAATATTTGTCTTCTATACCTTTTAATTTGTATACATGTACTTTAGCTTTAATATATGTAACTCCGTTTTTGTCATATGTCTTAATAACTTCATAATATTGCTTTTTACCCTCCGATAATGAATTAAATGAATTTATTTCATAATCTAAATTCATTGTTCCATCAAATATTCCCAATTTTTCTATATATGGTATTCGTGGTGGTATCTTTATAGCTAAGCTTTTGTTTTTAATAACGCGATTTTCATAATTATATTTATTTATATTTGGCCCAATTATCGAAAAGATTCCAATTATTACAATAAAAATTAGTGCTACAATAGCTAGTTTATTTTTCTTTAACTGTCTAAAAGCATCATGCCAAAAGCTAATACTTTCCCCTGAAATTTTTTCTGTATCTATAACTTTATTTTTCGTTAGAACAAATTTACTTTTATCTACTTTTATATTTGCATTACTAATCATTTTTAACACCTGCCAGCCTTATTCTTGGATCAATAAATCCGTATAATATATCTATAATCAAAATTACAATTACGTATATAGCACTATAGGTAAAACCAATTCCTGAAATCAAAAAATAATCTCGTGTTTGAATTGCACTTATAAGAGTCTGTGCCAGCCCGGGAACACCAAAAAATTTTTCCATAACAGTACCTCCTGATATAAGCATGATGGTCATTGGGCCAACAATTGTAATTACTGGTATCATAGCATTCCTAATAGCATGTTTTAATATAACTTTTCTATCTGATAAACCTTTTGCTTTTGCAAGTAATATATATTCAGACCCTAATACCTCGGCTAGTTCAGAACGTGTATACCTCATAGTTGTAGCTATAACAAATATAGCCATAGATAACGCAGGTAAAATCATAGAATAAAACTCATCAGAACCTGTAATACCCGCACTTATATCTGCTTTACTGTACACACTAGGAAATATTCCCCATTTAAAAGCAAAAAAGTTCTGTGTTAAAGCTGCAAAGATAAAACTTGGTATTGATACTCCAATTACTGCTAAAATAGTGCAGACATGATCCCATACAGTATTACGTTTTATAGCTGCAATAATTCCAAAAAATATTCCAACAACTACACCAAAGCTTAGGGCTAATGAACCTATTTTAATAGTATAAGGTATCCTAGTAAATAACATATCTGTGACCTTTTGATTCCTATATTTAAATGATATACCAAAATCAAAATCTGTAATTATATCTTCAATATATCTGAAATACTGAACATATATTGGGTCATTTAATCCATATAGCTCCTCTAATCTTTCCATTTCAGCTTTAGGTATCTTTGGGTTTTTAAAAGGTGAACCAGGCAGTATCTGTAATATTGTAAAGGTTATTGTTAAAACTAAAAATAAAGTGATTGCTATTAACACTAACCTTTTTAGTATGTATTTTAACATATGCCCCTCCATATTTTATTTATATCTAAATCAATTGTCCATCAGTATGATAAACTTTCCCCTCTATCATAGTTAAACAACATAACGTAAAATTCGAGAAAGGATGTCCATCAAATATCGCTATATCAGCATCTTTGCCTATTTCTATAGACCCTACTCTATCTGATATGCCTAATAATTCAGCAGGATAAATAGTCACTCCTTTAAATGCTTCTTCTTCAGGTAACCCTCTCGCTATTAATAATCCAACATGTATAGGTAACCACGCTGTGCCCGACGCTCCGTCTGCAGTTAAGCATACTTTTACACCTGCTTTTGATAATATACAAGCATTTTCTAGTTTTTGATCCCATACCTCCATTTTTGCTGGTGGCATCAAAAATGGACCAACTACACAATTAACATTTTTTTCTCCTAAAATCTTTGCTTTTTTATACCCTTCAGTTGCATGCTCTAATGAGTAATCTAAATTAAATTCTTCAGCAATCCTAATTCCAGTTAATATATCATCTGATCTATGACAATGAATTCTAACTTTTTGCTCTCCACTAATTACTTTTAGTAATGATTCAAACTTAATATCATATTTAGGCATTTTGTCTGGATCTTTTTTAGCTAATTCTTTATTTTTAGCATATTCTTTTGCTTCTAGCAAAGTTTTACGAAGCAATGCAGCTATACCCATACGAGTTTTAGGTGTTTTATTGTTTACACCATATACACGTTTTGGATTTTCTCCCAAAGCCATCTTCATATGCGCACTGCCTTTATAAGCCATTTCTTCAACTGTTTCTCCTCTTAATTTTAGGCTTAGCCCTGTACCACCTATTACATTAGCAGAGCCCGGGCCTGTATAGACGGATGTAAAACCAGCCTCACGTACGATTTTAATACCCTCATCATCAGGATTTAATGCATCAACAGCCGATACAAAAGGAGTGATAGGATCACCAACTTCATTGCCATCACCTTGTAAGCCTGGCATAGTATTTGGTTCTCCCATTACAGAGATATGAGTATGTGCGTCTATTAACCCGGGCATAATCCATTTTCCACTTGCATCTATAATTTCAGCTTCTACTGGTATATCGATATCTTTTCCAACTGAAACAATCTTTTCATCTTTTATTATTATTGTACCTTCCTCTATAACACCATTTGTTATAGTCATTACTTTTCCACCTTTAATAGCTATCATAGTATACTCCTTAGTTTTATAATTTGTTATTATGAATCTATACCATACCTGATATCTTGGTTACTTTTATGCCTGCTTTCTCCCATTCTTTAGCAATTATATTCATTCCAATTGAGTCACTAGGCATGTGTCCTGCTATTATTACATTGCCTACATTATGGGACTCTATTTGATCTAGTTCTTTCTCATCCATATGCATACATATAAGAGTCCCTACACCTGCTTCAAAATACGCTTTTGATACATCTATTCCTCCGTCTGTTCCACCTGCCATAGTTACAACATTCTTTCCAGCAAAACTATCTTCTTTACCTACTGCAATAAATGGTTTGACATAACCATTTTGGTATTCATATATTTCATTTAATATCTTTATAATATCTTTAAGTGTCACATTTGTTTTATTTTTCACCTTATCATCAATATAATTTTGCACAAATCTTTCAGTTAACAAATCAGCTATTTGATGCATATTGAAATAAGGCATATTAATCAATCTTGCAACAGAAGATGCTCTATCACTATTAATTCCATGAAAATTAAGTTTCATAGTTTTCTTTATCTTACTTAAAGCTTTTTGTGCTTTATTAATTGGTACACCATGTTTAACCATTGTTTCTATCTGGGTATCAAGTATTATATCAACATTAATAAATTTGTCATCCTGAGATCCATGATGAGATACAACACAATCATATTTTAGCTCTCTAGCTAGTAAAAGTTCTGGGGTTCCCATATCAATTCCCATTAGAACTTTCTTAATATTTTCTCCTTCACAATATATACCAGAGTCTACGGGTATTTCTTCTAATTTTGCTAAGTTTAAAGCAACTTTCATCATTTCTTGGGTATTCATACTATTTCCTCCTCATATTTTTAATCAATCTTTAACTAATATAAAATCAATAGACTGTTAACAGTTTAATATAGAGATTTTGTATTGGAATTTTAATTATACATGACTATAATGATTTATATTGAAAAAACTTAATATACTGATGTGAGTGAAAATTAATGAATAATAATGATTGCTAAATTACATACAAAATCATAAGTAGAAGTTATATCTTATGTATTGCGGTTACTAAATTTCTTAGCTGTATATCATCTTATGTCGTGGAATTTTAAAGAAATCAATGCTGACAAGAAGTTGCTTTCTACCTTTAACTTATAAGTGGTTGATAATAGGTGCCTTTAAATTAATACCTGATATAAAAAGTATCTTTGAAAACTTAATTCTGAATAGAAATCACTTAATATAAATTAACAACCAAAGTTAAAACCCTCTATTTTTTATCTACCGAAACATATATTAATTATTTTTAGTATATAAAAATAAATTTGATATGTCAAATAATTTTTTTATAAAAAAATTATTTTTTTGTTTTAAAAACTTTTTGTTATATTATTGTATCTTGTAGCCATTTTTATTGAATCTTTTTAACTATTAAGCTTTTTTAACTTCCTAACAAAAAAACGAGCCACACTATAAAAGCATGGCTCATTTAATAATTATATTATTTATTTTTTATAACCTGTATTAGTCCTCTTTGAAAATCCAATAATTCCGCATTTTCTAAACTTCTGCTTTCTTTTGGTATTGTATTAGTAACTACCTTTTTTATCTTGGTCGGTTTATCTGTTAAAACTATTATCTCGTCTCCTAATATTGAAGCTGCGTTTATGTCGTGCGTTATAAATATTACTGTCTTGTTATCTACCCTCTGTATTCTTCTAAAATCATATATTAAGTTAGTTTTAAGTTCGTAATCTAAGGATTTAAATGGCTCATCCATTAGCAACAAATCAGCTGGATATGCAAATGCTCTTGCTATGGAAACTCTTTGTTTCATGCCTCCACTTAGCTTGTTTGGATAATAGTCTTTGTACTCTTTTAATCCAACTAGTTTTAAATATTTATCTGTTACTTCACGTATCTCTTTTAAATCCATTTTGTCTTTTAATACAAACTCTATATTTTCTTTGACTGTTTTCCACTTAAGTAGACGTGATTCTTGAAACAAATAGCTTATTGTCTCATTTTCAATATCACCTAACTTGCCAGAGTCGGCATTTAACATGCCTGCTATTATATTAAAAAGTGTAGTTTTACCACAACCTGAAGGCCCTATTATACATGTAATAATGTTTTTGTTTATATCTATATTCAAATTTTCTAATACAATTAACTCTCCATATGACTTATTAATATCTCTTATCTTATACATCCTAGTCACCTCCAGCGCTGTAATCTATGTTGCAATAATCTAAATAACGACTCAAATACAAATGACATTACAACTATTACTATAGTCCAAGCAAATACTCCTGCTGTTTCTAAGTATATAGATTCATCCTGCAAGACTGTTCCTATTGACATAGGTGGTTGACTGAGCACTTCAGCAGCTACTACTGCTTTTATAGTCATCCCCCATCCTATGGATATGCCAGCAAATACATAAGATACTATTGATGGCAAGTATACGTTTTTTATTATGCTAGCTTTCTTGACCTTGTACATCTTAGCCATCTCTATAAGTCTATAATCTATCTCTCTTACTCCCTCTAATACATTACTGTATATGACTGGAAATGTGACTAAAAACCCTGCAAAGTTTGGAGTTATTTTTCTAAACCATATAAGTGCTAGGAGTATTATAGATATGACTGGAGTGGTTTTTATTATTACAATTAATGGTTGGAGTAAGTAAAACAAAGGTTTAAATACACCTGCAATTATGCCTAATATAATACCTGCTAATAACGCTATGATAAATGTTATCATACATGTTTTAAAAGTTGTTAAAACTATTGTCCAAAAATCTTCCCCCATTATTATATATTTTAATTTCTCAAATACACTTGATGGCATAGGAAACGTAACCTCTAAGTTTATTATTTTAGACAGTAATGCCCAAATAGATATTATAATCGTAAGAGAAAGTATAATATAAATTGTGTTTATTAAAGGGCTATAACTTTTATAGCCCCTATTATTTTTATTTATTTTCATAATAAAATCCATCATCTGGTAATTTACCACCTATTGATTTAGGATTAAATGATAGTATTGTATTTAAGAACTCTTTAACAGCAGCTTTAGCATCTTTTGCATCTACATATTTTAGATTACATCTTGGTATTGATTTTTCTATGATTTTCTCACTCGGCATAATACCTAGTTCTTTTCCTGCTAACCCTGCCTGAGCGTTGTTTTCATTTACCCATTTTATAGAGTTCTTGTGCTCTCTTAGAAATGATTTTACAATGTCTCTATGTGCATCTAAGAATTCTTTTTTAACAAATATTGACGATTGTGGGAAGCCTAACTTGCTATCATACTTTTTGCCCCACTCTTCTTGTATATTCATCACTACTTTTACTTTTTTATTCTTCATTAATACTTGTGTTTGTACAGGTTCTGGTAAAACGGCTGTTTTAGCTTTACCTGATATCATGTACATAGCTAATTCTTGAGGGCTACTTAGGTATATTAGCTTCACATCTTTCTCTGGATCTAATCCATTTAGTTGTAATAGCTTATTAAATACTATACCCGGTGTCCCTGTCTTTCCTATTAAGTATATTTCTTTGCCTTTTAATCCACTGAAATCCTTTATCTCTTCCGTACTAGATAAATAAAGTACTCCCCAAGAATACACATCTGCTAATATATATTCTCCCTTTGTTTTGTTATATATGTTAGCTCCTAAATTTGTTGGTGCTACTATAAAATCAGCTTTTTTATTTAGCATATTTGCTTGTATCAATGATACCTGCTTTAACATCTCATAATTCACATTTACATTCTTCCCTAGATAAGGCTTGTCCTTTAACATCTTGATTAAACTTATTGCTGAAGGACCTCCCAAGTAGTTAACATTTACATCTACTTTTTCTGGCTGTTTTATATCTAGTGATATGCTGACGTTTCCCTGTTTGTTTACATATGTATCTATTCCTACAGCATTTAATACACTCATTGGAATCATAGTTCTTGAATCTTTGATTATAACTTTACTCTCAAGTGTATGAGGTCTAGAATTTATTTTTATTTCGTCGCTACCTATCTTAAGTTCTAGTTTGTCATTATTAAGCCCTACTTCTACACTCTTGGTTTTATTGTTCCATACTATTTTTGAATTAAATATTTCAAATACATCTCTAGCTGGTAAATAAACTATATCATTTACTTTATTTGGAAAAGTACCGTATTTCATTTCCCTAACTTCTCCATTAACAACTATAGACATTTTATCAGTAATTCCTGCAAAACTACTACTTAAAAACATTGTAGTTAATATTACTAACAACAGTACTATACTTACTGTTTTTTTCAAATTAATTACCTCCATTCATATATAATCTCACTACTATAAATTATAAAACCTTTTATCATAAACGTCAAACACTATTGCTTTCCAATTATTTCGCCTTAGCTAGCGTAACTCTTATATACGCTACTAAAACTGTTAGTATTGGAAGTATTACATCAAATATTATAGCTGTCACTGGCCATATTGAATTGGTATAGCTCCAATAATCTAGAATACCTCTAAAAGATATCTTTGCTAATATAATAATGAATAGAGATAATGGTACTAAGTAAGTTTTATAATCCTTTAAATCAAAAAGCTTTACAAAACCTTTGCTTGTTGCTATAAGATATATAGCTATTTTTATGAATACTCCGAATACAAAAACAACTGACAAGATAACTTCAATACCCTGTAATGTTCTAGCTATATTAACTCTGGCCATTGCCGTATATATTGGATAGACAAGTTTTGTAGCTGCGGGTACCCCTAACAACAATACACTTGTACTCGACATTATAATCACTATTACACTTCCTATAATTAACCCTGTCATGTACATTCTAAATGGTGATTCTTTATCTTTAAAATTAGTAAATATCATTGTAAAAGCTGTCATCTGTGCAAATGGAAATGTAAATGTTTTATACGTTCCCATCAATATTGGTTTTATTCCATTGTAGTATGTTGGTTTTATATTATTTAGATTCATTTTGGTTGCGGATAGAATCACTGGTGATAATATAAGTATAATAAATAGAAGCAAAAATGCATTTGCAAAATTCCCTATTGTTATGATACCTTCTCTAGCTACCCAGATACAAAGCAACATCATTCCTATTGAAAAAGCTATATTAGGAGTGTAGTAGAGCAGCATCGATTTAGCAAAATATGTGAAATTAAGTAATATTGATGTTGTTCCATCTAAAAAATAATAAAAGTGCAATGCCATTATAATCTTTGATAGTTTTCTTCCATAACATATTTCATATATTTCAAATAGATTTTTTTTTGGATAATACGCTAATAACTTGCTATATGTAAAAACAAGTGGAACAGCAAACACCACAGAAATAATTGTCGATATCCAAAAATCTTCTTTAGCGTCTATACCAGTCACTGTCTGCGCCGTAGTACCTGTTAAATACATTATAAGTATAATAACCATTTTTGTACTTGTCAATTTGGATCTTTCCACTTTATTTTCCTCCATAAAATAGTACATGTACTATAGTTTAACCCATATTGTATAAATTTAAGCAGGTATATCACTATTATTAAATCATCTGTTACTAATTTGCTTGATATCGCATAATATGTTTATATATGTCTAAAAATAACAGAAATATCATTGTATTTGTTGGAATAATAAGGTATAATTGGTTGGTGGTATAATTCACTTTGTTGCCCAAGCTCTAAATAAGCGCAATAATATCTTTTATACTTTTACTGAGCTTAGGTTAAAAATAAAAGGATGAGTTAAATGTTTAAGACAAGGAGTAAGGTGGTATTTACTTCATTATTGTTAGCAACAATCTATTTTATCTACATAGTACAACATTTCTTCGGTGCTATAGCTTCAACTAGTGGAGCTGAACAAATAGGTGCAGGTATAGCAGCTGTTTTAGTTTATCCACATATGTTACTATTAGGAATAGGCATAATATTTGGCTTTATAGCATTTTTGCAAATAAAGGATGGGCAAATATTACATCGTTAGTACTATACGGAGTTTCTGCATTGGCATTTATGCTTTATGCTCCATTCTTGATTCCGAGTATAGTATTATCAGCAGTTGGTATATCAAAAATGAAAAAAATAAATCTAAGCGTTAACGAAAAAGCATATTAGCAGATATCAAAATTAGAACTAATAAATACATAATCGAAATATTGCTTCATTAAGAATGACCATTAAGATAGAAGTTTATCTATCTAATGGTCATTTTGTATTAAAGTGATGCTTTATTTGTAATTAAACATCAACACTATCCAATTTGTTTATAAGTTTTTTATAAAAACTCCTCATATGTGATTCGTTACAATATTTCTCTATAACCTCGTTTATCTCAATCCATTTCACATCACTATTTTCGTCACTCTTAATCACAAGTTGTTCTGACTCATCAGCTTCAAGAAGATATGTCAAAGCTAAATGCGTGTGTGCTGATACATATGAATCTAACTTCATATGACCTATAACAGGTAAAACATCTATAGAATATATATCTTTTATAACTGAAGAAACTGCTATTATTCCAGTTTCTTCACGAGTTTCTTTTATTGCAACTTTCAAAAAATCACATTCGCCATCTACATGACCTCCAGGCAAAGACCATTCATTAAATATATTGTGATGCACCATCAAAATATGACTACGATTTTTATTTACTACAAATCCTATGCTAACTATATGTGTAAAAATATTATTTCTTGTTAATAAATCCTCAAAATGTTTAATACTGCTTAAAAACAAATCTAAATCTTTCTGTTCTTGTTCATTTATAGGGATGTATTTTTTTACTGCTTCAAACAAATGGAATAATCCTCCTTTATCTTTTTTTATGTCCGTCTATATAACTGTAAATAGTCTATATAATAAATAACGAGCTATATCTATATAGTATAGCTCATATCTCATTATAAATTAGATTAATATTTGTAGCAGAATCCAAAACTATCAGGCCCCAAATGAGAGCCAATTATTGGTCCTACCTCATCAATCTCTATCTCAGCTTTGGGAAACTTCTGATTAAATATCTCTATAAACTGCGTTACTTTTTCTTTACACACAACGTGACTAATAGTCACTTTCTTAACATCCTCTGGTATTTTATTTATCATATAATTAAAAGCTCTTTTACTGCCTCTAAATGTTTTATCTAACTTTAGTAATCCATCTTCCATCTTTAATACAGGCTTTAGATTTAATATGTTTCCTATCTTAGCTTTGGCTGTTGAAAGCCTACCACCTTTATGTAAATAGTCCAAATTTCCAACAGTAAAACTTATACCAATTCTATTTTTGTACTCTAATATTTCTTTTACTATATCATCTCTACTATGATCTTCTTCAGCCATTTTGAATGCTGTTAATACCATGTTCTTTAGATGTCCTACTGCGCTTAATGAATCTATTACTGTAATTTTATCAGTATCAAACATATTTGCTGCCATCACTGCAGTACTATAAGCCCCACTTATTTCACTAGATAAAAAAATGCCTATTACTTCTTTTCCTTCATCCAATGCTTTTTTAAATACTCTTTTAAAATCTCCTACAGGAGGTTGTGAAGTCTTTGGGAAGCTATCACTGTCTTTTAGTTTCTTAAAATAACCCACAAATGTTCCTGGAAGTCCCTCTGATTCTCTTTCTCCATCTAATTCATAGCTTAATTTTAAAACATCTATATCCTTGGCTTTTAAGATATCCTCACCTATATATGCTGTAGAATCTGTTACTATTTTTATTTTTGTCACGAATATCACCTCTTATATATATAGTACCAGATGCTATGACTAGGTTCAAGCATATTATTAATTCCATATTAAAGCATTTACTAGTAACTATTGTTTTTATGCCTTTATTTCACATCGCAATATGATTCTCATATTATATATAGGGAAATAATATTTGGAAGGGTGGCTAAAATGAAAAAATACAACACGTCAATAGTTATAGGTAAACCTGATGATGGTGGTAATATTCTTATCACACATGCAAGTAATGATCCTGACACTGCACCTCCATTACTCGGCGATCCATTAGGCCCTTATATTAATGAGCTATTAAATGATGGATTTAAAATTGTTGATATTGAATTTGTAAGAATGAGTGGTTCTACTCAATATACACTTGTTAAACGAAGCTATAAACCATGTCCATGCCCATGTCCATGTGAAAGTTAATCTTTAATATAGAGAGGATGTATAAAAGACATCCTCTTTTTTATTTTAAAAAATTCTTCTAATATCAATTGTAAAATATATAATTTTATGGAACATTTTTCATTGTCGCTTTATCTTATTGTTGAATTCCTAATAAATTGAGAGGAGGTTAATCTATGAAAAGATTAAATAAAAACCTATTTAAAAATACGATTGAAGTATGCAAACCTATTTGTCAATGTTTCTGTAGATGCACAATACAACCTAGAAGCAAAGACATCATAATACCAGATTATTACTCTGGTGGAGATACTGTAGATTCAAGGAATAATTATAGGAGGTACTAAATGAAAAAGTTGTGCAAAAAAATAACTTTAACCAATCTAACACCATATTCTAGAAAACTATGCTTATGTGCTTGTCTGGGTTATGAAAGTATAGATAGTCGCAGTGGTGAATCTGCTAGTGTTACTAGAGACCTTAACAGTTAAGTCCTGTAATTTTGTGATGTATACTTAATAATAAGGGAGTTGTCTATTTAGACAACTCCTTATACCTTTACTGTGCCAATACTTCCGTCCATATTCTATCATAATTCTTTATAAATTCACCCGGATCTCTAAATATCTCACAGTGATTTAGTTGTTCTAATGAAGGGTACTCTATACCCAACATTTTTTTAGTTTCTACATTTGGTGTATAATACATAATATATTCAGCTGTTTTTTTAGCTACATCTTTTTGACTTAGATAGTTTATGAATAGCTCTGCTTCTTTTTTATGCTTGCTTCCTTTAGGTATTACCATACTATCAAACCAAAGATTACTTCCCTCTTTTGGCACGACATATTTCAAATCTGGATTTTCAGCTGCCAATACCATTGCATCTCCTGACCAAAATACTCCTATTGTTGCTTCTCCACTTAGCATCTTGTCTTTTCCTTCATCTACTACATATGCCAAAACTAATGGTCTTTGCTTTATTAATTCTTGTTTAGCTTCTGCTAATTCTTTTTCATTCTTTGAATTAAATGAATAGCCAAGTTTTTTAAGTGCTATTCCTATGGAATCTCTTGAGCTATCTAACATTAATATCTGATCTTTATACTTTTCATCCCACAGTATATCCCAACTGTTCACTTTTTCTTTTATCACTTTGCTATTATATACTATTCCTACTGTCCCCCAAAGGTAAGGCACTGAATATTCGTTTTTAGGGTCAAATACTAAATTCTTTAAATTCTCGTCTATTTCTTTGTAGTTAGTTATGTTTTTCATATCTATTTTTTCTAACATATCTTCTTTTATCATTTTTTCTATCATATAATCAGATGGTATTACTACATCGTAGTTTGTTCCACCTTGTTTTAATTTAATATACATATCTTCATTTGTTGCAAATTCCTCATAGTTAATTGAAATATTGTATTCTTTTTCAAAATCCTCTAACACTGATTTTTTAATGTAATCTCCCCAATTGTACACATTAAGCTGTACTTTGTCATCGCTTTTGCAACTACTAAAGATCATTGTTACCATCATTAATAATACCATGCATGTAACTAGTTTAACGTTTTTTTTCATTATAGCACTTCCTTTCTTTTCTCATCTCTAATAGATCTTATATTAATAATTATCAATAATATTAATACCGTTAAAAACAACAATGCTGATAATGCATTGATTTCTGGTTTTATACCTCTTCTTGCCATCGAATATATTGTTATTGATAAATTCGTAACTCCATGTCCTGTTGTAAAAAAACTTATTACAAAATCATCTATCGATAATGTAAATGCCATCAATAACCCTGTTATTATTCCCGGCATTATTTGAGGTATTAATACTTTTCTTATTGCATACATTGGCGTAGCCCCTAAGTCCAATGCAGCTTCCATTAACTCTTTTGGCATCTGCCTTAACTTTGGCAAAACTGACAATATAACGTACGGTATGTTAAACGTTACGTGTGCTATTAACATTGTCATAAAACCAAGTGGCATCTTTAAAAATATAAATAAAGCCATTAATGAAATTCCTGTTATTAAATCTGGATTAACTACTGGTATATTATTTATCCCTAACATTACTTTCTTTTTTAGCGGTCTCATATTATATATTCCTAACGCTGCAAATGTACCGAATATTGTTGCTATTATTGATGATAACACTGCTACTGCCAATGTGTAATAAAGTGCTTTCATTATATATTTATCAGCAAATAAGCTAGCATACCATTTAAGCGTAAATCCATTCCATGACGAGTTTGATTTTGAATTATTAAATGAAAATATAATCAATACCACTATAGGTGCGTATAAGAATACGAATATCAATATAGAATATAGTATTTTTAGTTTATTCAAAATCTTATCTAACATATATAGCTTCCTCCATTGTCATCGTCATATTTATTAAGTACCGCCATAGATATAAATACTATTATCATCATTATCATAGACATTGCACTACCAAAATGCCAATCTCCTACAACCATAAATTGACGCTCTATCAAATTACCTATTAGATTGTATTTTCCTCCACCTAACAATCTCGATATAACAAATGTACTAACTGAAGGCATAAATACCATAGTTATCCCAGACACTATTCCTGGTAAACTTAATGGCAATATAACTTTTGTAAATACTCTCGCTTTGTTTGCTCCTAAATCTTGTGCCGCTTCTATAATGTTGTTATCCATTTTACTTAGAGCAGTATATATCGGCAATATCATAAATGGTAAAAAGTTGTATACCATCCCCATCAATACAGCTCCACTATTGTATAATAAATTTTCCATAGGACCTAATCCTATCATCTTTAAGAAACTATTTAATATTCCAACTCTACTCAATATAGCTAGCCATGCGTATGTTCTCAAAAGAAAATTCATCCACATTGGCAATAAGAACAATAATGATACTATCTTTTGCTTCTTTGAGTCTAGACTAGCCAGTATCATTGCCATAGGATAACCTATTATCAAACATACTATTGTAGTAAGCAAAGCTAGTATTATTGATCTTTTGAGTATTTGTAAAAACAAGGGATCAAAAAACTTAACAAAGTTTGAAAACGTAAGCTTAAACTGTGCTATACTCTGATTATTCCCTTCAGTTATACTAAACACTATTATCAATATTAGTGGTACCACTATAAATATTGCACTCCACAAAACATAAGGATAAGCTATCCATTTCTTGTTCATGATATCACCCTCTTCATTACATGTATATCTTCGGGCTCTACACTAAGGCTAAGTCTAGCTCCTTTAGTCTTAGCTAAAGTACTGTGTATCATCCACTCTCTACCTGCTTCATCTTCTAATATAATCTCGTAGTGAACTCCTTTAAATATCACATTTGTAACTATCCCTGAGAACATCTCTTGCTCCCCTGATACAAACTTGATATCTTCTGGTCTAATTACTACATCAACTTCTTCGTTTTTACTAAAACCTTTATCTACACATTTAAATACATTATTTGCGAACTTTACTCTATAATCTTCTAACATAATTGCTTTAACTATATTACTCTCACCAATAAATTTTGCTACAAATCTATTTTCTGGCTCATTATATATATCTATAGGTGTACCCTTTTGTTGTATTACTCCATTGTTCATTACAATAATTGTATCAGACATAGTAAGTGCTTCTTCTTGATCATGAGTTACGTATACAAATGTTATACCTAATTTTCTTTGCATATTCTTTAACTCTATTTGCATATCTTTTCTGAGTTTTAAATCTAACGCTCCTAAAGGCTCATCTAAAAGTAATACCTTGGGTTGATTAACTAGTGCTCTAGCTATAGCTATTCTCTGCTGTTGTCCTCCACTAAGTGATGTAATCCTTCTTTTTTCGTAACCTTTTAGATTAACAAGCTTAAGCATAGCTTCTACTTTTTCTTTTATTATCTTATCAGGTGTTTTCTTGATTCTTAGTCCAAAAGCTATATTTTCAAATACATTCATATGTGGAAACAATGCATACTTTTGAAATACAGTATTAATTGATCTCTTATGTGGTTTTACGTTTTTTATACTTTTGCCTTCGAAAAGGATCTCTCCTCTTGAAGCACTCTCAAAACCTGCTATTATTCTAAGTGTAGTAGTTTTGCCACAACCACTTGGCCCTAACAACGTCATAAATTCATTTTCTTTAATTGTTAAATTTAAGTTGTCCAGTATAGTCTCATTATCAAATTCTTTGCTGATATTTAAAAGCTTGATTATGTCTTTTTTCAAGCTTTTCACCTCCTATATTAGAAATTTGGCGGTGTATTAATCCATAACACTTTAGCCTTTGTTTTTCCTTTATTAGATATATAGTGATCTACACCTGCTTTGAAATAGAAGCATTCACCTTTTTTTACTGTATATCGCTCCTTGTCTAAATGCACAATAATAGTTCCTGCTAATACATATCCAAATTCTTCTCCTTCGTGAGGATAATCTATATTTGATCTACCATTTTCTTTTAATTCTAATAGTATCGGTTCCATCATGTTTTTCTGAGCATTTGGAACTATCCATTGTATTTCATAGTTTAAATCTTCATCCATCTTTATAAAATAATCTTCCTTTTTAAATACGATTTTCTCTTCTATACTCTCATTAAAGAACTCTTTTAAATTAGTTCCTAAACTTTCTAGTATATCTACAAGCGTTGCTATAGATGGTGATGTCAAATCTCTCTCTACCTGAGATATAAAACCTTTTGATAACTCACTTCGGTCTGCTAGTTCTTCTTGGGTTAATCCATATTTTGTTCTTAGACTTTTGATTTTGTTACCTATATTCATATCAAACACCTCTATCTGAGTTTTGGCTTTTATTGGTTATATATTATAATAATATCTACTTGTTATATAAAACACATAGACATTATATTAAATATTATGTTTACAATTACTAAACTCTAGCCAATAATTATTATACAAGCCTTTAACCTATGAGTCAATGGTTTTTTTTATGTTTTTTCTTTAATTTTTTTCTTAAATATTATTTTTTATATGCATAAAAAAACTAGAAGTCTTTATCTCCTAGCTTTCCCCAAAAATATTATAAAATATCTTTTACTTTTTTAATCCATCTATAAATATATTTACTGCTTGAAGTTTTTGTTTAACTGTTATACCACTATCTATAAACCTTTCTAAAGTCATAGCTTCTATGAATGAAAAAATTGTATATGACATAAGTTTTGCATCTATTTCTCTTATTTCTCCATCCTCCATAGCTAAGCTTAAGAGATCTCTGAACATACTCCTAACTTCTACTGCATTTTTTAGCAATTCTTCATTTTCTCTTTTTGCTTCCCTCTTTACTAGCATCCAAAGTTCAATAAAAATAATTATAATATCGTTTATATTTTCATTGCTAACAACTTCTTCAACAATCTTTTTTATCTTGTTTATAGAGCTAACAGTTGAATCATTTTTAATCTGATTAATGCTCATTATGAGCTTACTTTTTTCACTTTCAACAACGTACTGGAATACATCATTTTTATTTTTAAAATATTGATATAGCGTAGTTCTACCCAATCCACATTTCTCCGCTATATCAAGTAGTTTTGTCTTATGAAATCCTTTCTCTACAAAAATTGCCACAGCTTCATTAGCTATGTAATCCTTTCTCTTTTGAAAATCAACTATTTTTGGCATTGCTTATCACCTTTTTCTCACGTTTTTTTGACTATATATCTAATATTTAGTCTGAGCTCTCTTTAATGTTACATATTAAGTTATCTACCTCTCTAAATGCTTCTTATTACTTCTACTCTCTTGTTTTTTATGGCATTATCTATTAATTCTTCTACATTTAGCTTTGCTTCAGATTCTTCTATCACCTGTAGCTTTGGTCTTGTTACTGGGTGCTTAGGCGAAAAAACTGAGCAACAATCTTCATAAGGAAGTATAGATGTCTCAAATGTTTTTATATCTTGCGCAATATCTATTATATCAGTTTTGTCCATGCCTATTAATGGTCTAAGAACTGGTATATTTATTGATGCATTAGTTGCATTTATACCTTTTATTGTCTGGCTTGCTACTTGCCCAAGACTTTCTCCTGTTATTAAAGCATCATATCCATTCTCCAATGCTATTCTTTCTGCTATTCTCATCATAAATCTTCTTGATAATATAGTCATCTGGCTTTCTGGGCAATGCTCATTAATGCTCTTCTGTATTTCTAGTATATTAACACTGTGTATCCTTAGATTGCCACAATACTGTGCCATTATTTTAGCAAGTGACATAACTTTTTCTTCTGCTCTCTCACTTGTAAATGGATAACTGTGATAATGAACACAATCTATTTTAAGACCTCTTTTACTCATCATAAATCCAGCTACAGGACTATCTATTCCCCCTGAAAGAAGCAATATCCCTTTGCCATTTGTACCTACTGGTAACCCTCCATACGCTTTGATTTTTTCAGTAAACACATAACAATAATCTCTTACCTCTACATACAAATAGATATCTGGATTATGCACATCAACTTTGATATTATCAACATTTTTTAATACAACTCCACCTAAATCTCTTTCGACCTCCATCGAATTAATTGGAAACTTTTTATCTGCTCTTTTTGCTTCTACTTTAAAAGTATTAACTTCCCTTTTACTTTTTAAATCATTCATTGCATATATGGCACATTGTCTTAAATTATCCATATCTTTTTCTACTCTATAACATATACTTATTAAGACTATACCAAAGATTTTCTTTACTTCTTTTACTATTTCGTCTATATCAGCTTCATTTGCTTCTATAAAAATTTTACTTCTATCTTGGTATACATTTGTATCTTGATAATCTTTGACTAATCTTTTTATTTGTTTTATAAGCTTATTAACAAAATAGGATCTATTATTTCCCTTTAATGCTACTTCTCCATAGCTTATTGATATTACTTTTACCAAATTATTTCCTCCTGACTTGTTAGCTCTTTGTCTTACAAATTATTCAATACCATCATTAAGTAATACAAAACGAAGATGATCTTCCCATTTACCATTTATTTTTAAGTATTTCTTTGATAATCCTTCTTCTGTAAAACCTAGTTTTTTTACAACTCTAATTGATCTATCGTTTTTAGGCATAATATTTGCTTCAACTCTATGCATTTTATATTCATTAAAAATGATATCTATTCCTTTATTCAATGCTTCTGTTATATATCCTTTATTTATTTCATCTTTGTCTAATCTATATCCCAAAATACATGATAAGAATGCTCCCTTAATTATATTTGAGAACGCTATTGTACCAATTATTCTAGGGTTATCTTTATCTTCTTTTTTCATTATCCATAGCCTAAGCTTAGTGCCATTTTCTATTTCTTTTAAATCTTTTTTTATCACTTGCCTATGATAATCTGATGTAAAAAACTGTTCTTGCTTTAAAGGATCCCACTCTTTTAGAAATTCTTCATTTCTGATAAAGTAATCAACTACTAATTCCACATCTTTTGAATCGGCTACTTTTAATACTAATCTGTCTGTATTATAACTTTTCTTCATATTTAAACTCCTTTCATCTCATAATTTTTCTTATCTCTATAACACTATTTCTAAGATTCCCTATAACATAATCTATTTGATTGATGTCGTTATAATGCGAAAAACTAAATCTTATCGCTCCCTCAATATCATCGTTTTTAAGTCCCATAGCTGATAATATTTTGCTAACAGATCTATCCTTTGAAGAACATGCTGAACCTGTTGAAACAAAAATATTATGATTTTCTAAATAGTGCAATAATACCTCTGCTTTAGTTTTTAAAAAAGAGATATTTACTATATGAGGTGCACACCTCTCATCAGTATAACTGTTAAATTTGATATCTTCAATGTTGTTTTTTACACAATTTATAAAATATTGCTTAATATCTAATATTTTATTAGTTTCTTTATCAAATTCTCTTTCTAATATTTCAGCTGCTTTACCCATAGCTACAATTCCAGGAACATTTTCAGTACCTGGTCTAGTTCCTTTTTCTTGACCTGATCCATATATTACTGGTGCTATATTTAGAGTCTTTGATAAATATAACCCACCTATTCCTTTCGGAGCATGGAATTTGTGCCCACTAAAAGAAAAACTATCTACTCCTAGTTTTTTCAGATCCACTTTAATTTTACCAAATGCTTGTATACCGTCTACATGTATCTTGATATTTTTATTTTTGGATTTTGCAATTTTACTTATTTCACTTATTGGCTGTATAGTTCCATTTTCGTTATTAACCATCTGTATAGAAATCAATATAGTTTCGTCATTAATAGCTTCTTCTAGTTTATTTAAATCTACCATTCCTAATTCATTAGTCTGTAGATAAGTAACATTAAACCCCTTGTTTTCATAATGTTTAAAAACATTCAAAATCGAGGGATGCTCTACTTTTGTTGTTATAATGTGCTTTTTATTTCTACCGTATTTATTTATTATTCCTTGTAATGCTATATTATTACTTTCGGTTCCTCCTGATGTAAATACAATTTCACTTTCGTCCACATTTAAATATTTGCTTATTATAGTTCTTGCATTCTTTATCATTTTTTCGGCATCAAAACCCATTCTATGAAGCGATGATGGGTTCCCATAACTTTCTTTTAATACTTTTGTAATCTCTTTTATTACTTCTTCCCTGACTCTAGTTGTTGCACTATTATCTAAATACACATTCACTCATGGTCACCTCAATTTCCTTTTTGCGCATATCTTTATTATATAAGAAAATAACTCCTTATAAAAGTATAATTATTCATATGGGATATTCTTTTATTATTGTTTACAAAATAAGCTTTATTAATCCTTTTAGATATAAGTGTACCCTTTTAAAAATTACCACTATTTTCTTGTTGCTAATTTTGTCGAAGTTTGTTATAATTTATGTTGGTTATCCCCCTGGTAACCTTAGAAATATATTTCAATACCCCTTTGAACAGTTTTATTTATGTATCGGTTCATGATTTAAAAAAGGAAGCTCTTAGATTTTTCTAGGAGCTTTCTTTTGTTTTTGAAAATTATAGACTTTAAATACCTCTAAATATGGATATACTTAGTTTTAGGAGGTATTAAGATGAAAAAGAAGGTAGCTGTTATTTTTACTGGCGGAACAATATCTATGAAAGTTGACTCTAGACTAGGAGCAGCTATCCCACTACTAACTAATGAAGAAATCATTTCTATGGTTACTAATATAGAAAAACATGCTATAATTGAAACTATTAATTTTGCTAGATTACCCGGTCCTCATATTACTCCTGAGATTATGCTAGAACTTTCAAAGTTAATAACTATATTAATACAAAGAAATGACATAGACGGAGTAGTAGTTACGCATGGTACTGACACATTAGAAGAAACAGCATATTTTTTAGATTTAACAATCAACTGCACAAAACCTGTTATTGTAGTAGGAGCTATGCGCAATGGATCAGAACTAGGATATGATGGTCCAAGCAATCTAGCTGCCGCAATATGTACTTCTATATGCAGTGATTCATGTGGTAAAGGTGTATTGGTAGTTATGAACGATGAAGTAAATGCTGCCAGTGAAGTAACCAAAACAAATACACTCTCATTAAATACATTTCAATCACCTCAATTCGGGCCTCTTGGAATAGTAGATAATGATGAGGTTCTTTTTTATAGAACAATAAAAAATGAACCCAAGCTAAATGTAAAAAACATAAATGCTAGAGTTGCTCTATTAAAATGTGCTTCTGGTATGAGCTCTGATATTTTAGAGTTTTGTATAAACGCTGGTTATAACGGAATTGTAATTGAAGCACTAGGTAGAGGAAATGTCCCTATAGGTATGGTTAGTGGTATTAAAAAAGCTATAGATAATGATCTCGCAATTGTTATTGTATCAAGATGCTATGCAGGGAGAGTTTTAGACACGTATGGATACTCTGGAGCTGGGAGAGAGCTAAAAGAATACGGAGCTATATTCGGAGATAATCTACCAGGTCAAAAAGCAAGAATAAAGCTCCTATTAGCTTTAAGTACATACGACAATATTGAAGATGTTAAAAAAGTATTTGAATATAGATTGTAATTAGATGGAATATACTTTATATTCTTTGTCAAATATATACCCTAGCTTTCTCGCAAGTTTCACTGATCTCATATCAACAGCATCCCATACTGGAATTATGTTTTTTTCTAAACACTCTAATATAACACTTGAAGCACATGCTAATGCTAAGCCTTTATTCCTATAATCTTCTTTTGTTCCTATTGTTATATCAATATAACCTTTGCAGTAGCTATAAGAAGAAGCCCCCGATATGATTTCTTCATTATGCTCTATAACATATCCTATACCACTATCTTTAAAATGCTTTAACGATTTATAGTTAGAACAACAATCTGCCATAAACTTATCAGATAATATTTTTGCATATAACTCATCATTTATTCTTTGTATCTTAAATTTACTAGATACTTTTGCTATGTAATCACTTAATTGATGTTTATTAAAATCATTAACTTCTCTTTTTAAAGCATATCGTTTAAAGCTCCTAAAACTCTCTTTAAAATTTTCTTTTAATACATGTATCCATGATATATCATACACTACTACAATTTGACCCCTGCACTTTTTTAGTACCTCTATAACTTTGTCTTTACTTGTTATCTTATTTATATCTCCGAGTAAATGACAAAAATCTGCTACTAAAATAATAGCTACAACTGGTCTTTGTTTATTATCAACCCATACAGTCCCCATATTTCCTTCAATCACTGATTTAAGATCTATGCTATTTTTCCCTTCACAAAGTGAACTTACACATTCCAACTCATTTGTCGCTAGTTCAATCATTTTGTACATCTTCTCCTATCTCTTACATATAAATATTGAGGATATCTAAGAGACATCCTCATATTTTTAGTGTTACTATCTAACTCAATACATCTATTATATCTAAGCTTCTATCTAAACTCAAATCATAAAAATCTGTTCCTACCTTGACAACTGGTCTTGTTGGATCTGTTTTGTATATGTATATTATCTCTCCAGTTTCCCCTGTATTGAGTTTTATTGTATTACCTACATAAAAATTAGATATGTTTTTCAAAAACACTAATGATATTTTAGCATCAAGTTTTCCAAAGCTGTCATTTGCAATCTGTTCTGCCACTTTAAACGGTGACACTTTCTCTTTATAAATTCTCTCAGATGTCATAGCATCAAATATATCACACACAGCTATTATTTTAGCAAACTGATGAATTTTATCGCCTTTTAATCCATTTGGATACCCTGAACCATCTTCTCTTTCGTGGTGCTGTAATACTCCAAATAATACATCCTCACTTATGCCTACTGTATTAGATAGTATCTCATATCCATACAAAGGATGCCTTCTTATAGTATTAGTTTCTTTTTCATTTAGTTCACTAGGTTTATTTATTATATCTGTTGATATTTTAAGTTTACCTATGTCGTGAAATAACCCTGCTAAAAATAATTGCTTGATATCCTTTTTAGATAATTTTAGCCATTTTCCAACCATTGTAGCTAGTATCGAAACATTTATAGAGTGTTTGAATGTATAATCATCATCTTCTTTGATTTGTCTAAGTCTCGATAAAATATTGTCACTTTCAAACAATTCACAAATTATATCGTCTGCTTCAGCGCTTATTTCTGAGAGTAATATTTCTTTACCTATTTTAACATTATCAAAGACTCTTCTAACTTTGTCTGCAAGCTGGTTATGACTGTACAAAAATATTTCAGTCCTATCTTTATCTTTCCTTTGCTTAGCTAGTTCATATTGCGATTGATCAATAATATATATTTCGTAAATATTTAGATTTTTAACACGCTTTATAAGAGATTTATTTAATACAGTTCCTTTAGTTAATACTGCGGTACCTGACATCTCGTTTATTATATCTCTACTTAAAATCATCCCATCTTTTGCATCGCTAATCCTAATAAGTTTCAAACAATCACCTACTTATATATTATTTTGTCATAAATAATATCGGTTATTTATAACTTCTACATTAAAAATGCTTTTTCCTTTGATTTATTACATTTTTTACAAATGTTTGAATTTTATTTAGCTGCTTTCGACCTTTTTCCAATGACTTTGCCCACAAAGTACGTCAACAAAAAAGCTATTACAAATCTAATACATAATAATAAATAACCATTTGCACCTATGCTCGCAAACAACAAAGTATCCTCAAATATTGAATGGCATGCTACTAAAAATATCATTAAAAGATATAAATCCTGTTTGCTAAGCTTTCCCTGTGAACTACTATCAATAATAACTCCTGCTCCATACGATAATCCTAGTATCAATCCTATCATCAAAGGAAATATGGAGTCTTCAGACATATTTAAAACTTTAGAAACCGGTTTGCATTTGTTTGATATTATGTCAAGTATTTTTAAATCCTTTAGTATTTCCATTATAATCATCAATGGTATTATCATTATTGCCATGCTAAATATAGAATTCAAACTCATGGATAGTACTTCTTTTATATATTGAATTATTATCATCACTTATCACCTCGTCATTTTAGATTAAATACTTTAATATAATTCCTGCTAAAATTGCTAGAATTAGTCTAATAATTATAACTAAGCCCGCACTAATACCAGTCTTTTTTGCTACTGCACTTTCTACAGGTAAACTATGAGAAAACGATAACATAACAGCTATTATTGTTGCCTGCTTCGCTGTCAATGACAAAGATGTAATAGCTCCTATTGCAGCATAGATATTTATTACATTACCAAAAACGAGCACTAACGAAGCTTCTCCTGGTAAACCAAAAACATTCATAAATGGCTCAAATACTACTGAAATTTTATCTAGTAAATGTATGTATTTTAAAAACACGACTAAGAATTGAATAGGTATTACTATTTTTGCTAACATCCATGTTGTCTTGAGTCCTTTTTCTAGACCTCTTTTTAATGTTTTATAACCTTGCGATTTTGCGGTACTGTCTTTCATATTATGCTTGTCCTTTCTATTAATCTAGACTCATTATAGCATATTATCAATGGCTTGAGTGTATTAGAGTTGAAGAATAAATCTACCAAGATAGGATTACTGGACGGGCTTAATCTTAACATTGGATGTAGAAACACTACTATCCATGTCCTTTACAGCAAGAAACAATAAAGGGTCACAGTTTCATAATTTTATAACTTTATGTATATTACAGCTTACGAGGGCAAGAAAAACAATCGAAAGACCAACAAAGTTATAATCAACGACAAGACCCACAAAGACAATCTAAAAAGAATATGAAGCAACTTTAGAGAGCTTGTTCCTCCAAATCTAAAGAAGAGCTCTTACTTTATTTTATGATTTTAATATAGGTAAAAATAAGTGAATCGAAAGTTAACAACAACTTATTAATTAAATTTGTAAGTTAAATATGCCCATAAATTTATTGATATTGCAAAGGCAAAAGATACTATTAATAATTGCATCTTATAACTTGATTGTAAATCAAATGAAGATAGCTTCACCATAAAACTTAATACAAATGCTATTGCAAAACATACTCCAAAAGATATTGAAGCTGCTTTACGTTTATTAGCCATTAAACACTCATCCTTAATTTGACCCAATTTAGACCACCAAAAATAAGAAAAATATCCCCCAAAAGCAAAGTATAAAAAGTATAGTGGATTGTGATTTAATCCTCTGAATCCTATAAAACCTAAAAACCCTAGGCAAACTAAATTCTTACTTACACCTTTTTTCATAAATCCTCCCTGTTAGTGCCATATATTTATAACTTTATATTACAAATATATCTTATTATGTTTAATATTATAAATGACTCTTTGATAATAGTATTTTAATAGCCAATCCAAATAAAATCTCACCCAAAACAATTGAATTGCCGAACAAATAAAGTTACGAGGCAATCACAAAACCCACAGAGATAGTCTAAACAACATAAACAAGAAATAACAAAAAGCATATCCATCAATAAAACAGAATATGCTTTGCATCTTCATATATAAATTTTATGCCAATTCCTCATCATCATGAACTATCATATTGCTATATCTACCACATTTATCTCCCCATCGTGCTATTATCTGCTTATCTCTTAGGATTTCTATTACTTCACATGCATTAGAACAATATTTACACTCAAATCCATTAACCTCGAATTCTTTGTTAAAAACTTTATCAGTTATAAATTTTGTTTTACCAGCATTTGAAACTTTATCTTTTGCTAGTATAGCTGCTCCTAATGCTCCCATAACATCATAGTGCTCTGGAACAAATACCTCTGTATCTAGTGCTTTTTCGAACGCTCTTTTTATACCTATATTTGCTGCTACCCCACCTTGAAATAATATAGGTCCTGTTATTTTTTTACCTTTTCCAACATTGTTTAAATAGTTTCTAACTAATGATTCACAAAGCCCGTTAATTATATCTTCTTGAGAATGTCCGAGCTGTTGTTTGTGAATCATGTCTGATTCTGCAAATACTGCGCATCTTCCTGCAATTCTAACAGGTATCTTTGATTCTAATGCAAGTTTGCCAAAATCTTCGATTTTGATTCCTAACCTTGATGCTTGCCTATCTAGAAAAGACCCTGTTCCTGCTGCACATACTGTATTCATTGCAAAGTCCTGTACTACTCCGTTTCTAAGTATAATAATTTTCGAGTCTTGACCACCTATTTCTAAAATTGTTCTAACATTAGGTATGATATTTAGTCCAGCGATAGCATGGGCAGTTATCTCATTTTTCACTATGTCTGCACTTAGCATAGCACTTGCTAAGTGTCTTCCGCTACCTGTAGCTCCAACTCCTTTTATAAACTGTGATCTATCTTCTACTAGTTTCATTCCTTCTTGCAATACACTTATAGGTTTGCCTTTAGTTCTTAAATAATATTTATCTATAACATTTTTATTTTCATCTATAAGTACTAAATTAGTACTAACAGAGCCTACATCAACTCCTAGATACAATTTTTCCATTATTAACTTGCTCCTTCCTTTTTCTTAGTAGATCAACAAAAGCTTCTATTCTTGTTATATATCCTGCTTCACCTGTCATCTCATCTACTATCAATGTCATTATTGGTATGTTATACTCCTTTGATACTGATGGTAGCACACTTGCGGCAACTATCTCTGGCATACAACCAAATGGATATATTTGAATTATTCCATCGTATTTTTTCTTTGCATACATTATACTACTGCCTACAGTTTCTCTACCATGCCCACCTACTAGAGTTTTAAAATACTTCCTTGCTTCTTTTAGTATTTCTCTTTCGAGACTACCACCAAAAAGCGCTTTAATTGACATATGATTTTCTATCCAAGTACTTGGCGAGTGATACCTATGCACTAAGACATCAAAGTATCCAAGCTTTCTTTCGACTTCAAGATTTACAAACGGCTCTATAACTGTAAATATCTCCCCTACGATGCCTATCTCAAGTACATCTTTTGTATTATCTTCTTTTATACTTAAAAGCTTTTCATTTGTTTTCTTGATGATCTCTATTATCTTGTTGGAACCTTTGCTATGATAAATTTGATCTCTATAATCATCCATTATTTTATCTATTTCTCTTTTGTTATTTGTATACGCTCTTTTTCTATTTGACAATGTTGTAAGTCTGTCAGCCATAATTATAATTTTTTTACCTTTTAGAAAACTAGTCAGTACATTAATTTTTTGCTTTGATTTTAGTTTAGAAAATTGATTTAATAAGCTATTGTCATTTTTTTCAAACGCATCTATCACTAAAAATTTAACATCATAGCCTAAATCTCTTAATATTTCTTCTTCTACTACAGAGTATAAGCCAAATCTACACGGCCCTGTACTACCTGTAATAATAATTGTATCTGCTCCTTTTTTTATACTTTCTATATAATTTCCTATATTTATTTTGAGAGGTAAACATATTGTCTCTGGTGAATATTTAGTCCCTAATTCTAGTGTTTTTTTACTACACTTAGGTGGTACTATCACTTCTATCCCGCAATCTTCTATAACTGCTTTTGCTCCAATATATGCATTACCCATGTGTGGAAATGTTATCTTCATCTTTTTTCCTCCAATGTATCATATCCAAAAATGCTTCTAATCTGGTGTTGAACCCTGCTTCTCCTGAATGTTCATCTACTACTAATACCGTAAAAGGTACATTATTTCTTTCACATTTTCTACTGACTATATCTATAATTATAGAATCTAATCCGCATCCAAATGATGATATGTAAATCATACCATCTATCATCTTATTTTCTACAGCATAAAAGCATGTTCCAACTATCTGTTTACCTACTGACCAAAATATTTTTCTTTTTACTTGGTGTAAATAATCATTAGTATGTTTATCTAACATCTGAGGTGTTATTATTTGTACATTTGATTTATTCAACTTTTGTATAAGATTGAGATTTATAACTTCATCAAATAAATTATATGAGTGACCTGCTAGCATTATAGTTGAAATACCTTTACTGTTATTTATAGTTTTTTTAATAGCATGTGAAATCGATCTATTTTTAAATGAACTCTCATAATCACATAAGCTTTGTAGCCCTTTATTATATGCTCTTTTTATTTTTGCAATATTTTTAGTAAACTTTAGCCCTAACTCAAATATACTCGTTTTATATGATCTGTTTCTTAAATTTATTTCTGTATCTAGTATTTCAGGTAATCCTTCTATAGATTGTTTAATCATAGCTGGCAATCCTAGTATTTTAGGACACTGATATGTCTTTTTTTCTACGCTAATGATTTTAGGTATAAATATATAGTCAACCTTATCTTTTAAATTTAAAACATGCCCATGATAAAGCTTTACCGGCAAGCAAGCATCATCTATGCATTTACTTACCCCATCTGTGAGAATCTTTTTGTTACTATCATCAGATATTATTACTTCCTGTCCTAATTCTTCGAAGAAATCTTTCCATACAGCTATATAATCATAATAGAGTAATCCTTTTGGTATGCCTATTTTCAAAGCTATCTCCCTCCTTTTTTACCTCTTTATATTATGAACATTATATTTGTTTTCTATCCATATTATAGAAAATTTTATAAGCTAAAAAACAGATATAAGTAAACAGATGGTAAATGTTTAACCCCTTTTTCATTTCAACCCTAGTAACACCAACATGGAAGGAAATACAAGAAAAACAAAGAATTAAATTAAATAGAACACATAATGAGTTCAAACACAATAACTACTAATAAAAAGGGTTTAATTAAACTTAAAAAGGAAATAAATATGAAATCTAAAAAATTTTTAGGAATCGGTATTGTGTTGATAATTGTTGAACTTATGTTTTTTAACATTCTGAAATAAAATTTATTGGAGGTATAAAAGTCGCCTATCCTTTTTATGCGATTTATTTAATAACAACGGAAGTAATGTATGTTTTATATATAATATTCAAGAAAAAGAAAAAATAAAAAAAGACAACCTTTTTAAAGTTGTCAGCCGTATCAGAATTGAGACAGTTTTTTTACTTAAATTTAATTATACTTATCAGTCTTTAAAACAAATGCTGTATATTTTATTGTCACATAAGACACAAACAGTACTGAAATAATCATCTGAGCTATATATAAATACTTAAAAATCTCTATGTTTAACCCTGTTGCTCTAAAGTAAACGTACAATTTTTTTGTAGCAACTGCGCTTATTACAAATGGAAATGTAAATGCTGAATAACTAGGATAAAAATTGTTTCTTAGCAACTTAGGCATATTATAAATAGCATAGGTAAATGTAATAAAAGATAATAGTATTAAAAAATACAATATCACTTCATTTTTATCTTTAAATGCAGAGATATATCCTGCCAAACAAAGATTAGATGGTGCTGTAAAAATTGCTAAAGTAGGTAATGTCGCTTTTGTCATATCTCTATATTTATATACTCTATAAACTACAACTGGCAATATAAATAAATACCCTATAAATCCAAAATAGAACATACTTTTCCCAACAATTAGCTTATTAAAAGCTGGTGCAGTTACACTTGCCACTACTATACCAGCATATACTATAAAATAACTTGGAAACACCTTTTTTATATCAAAATTAAGCAAATATAATCTTGTAAACACAATAACCAGAGCAATATGGATAATTATAGCCAGAAACCATACTATTAAAGCTACCTTGCTATTAAAAGTTTTCATATATGTCGCTAGTATCATAAGACCCATTGAAAATGTCGGTAAAACACTTGCAACGACAGGGTTGTTTACGCCTTTTTTTAACGATTGGAAATCAATTATAATCTTAAATATCAGGCAAATAAAAATGAATGTAGCTAAAATGCCACAAATTTTTTTTAATACTTGATTATAACTAGCTAATAAATTTCCAATTGAGACCAATGCCAACATCAATCCTGATATAGGTAATGGTACTCTTTTAATAATGTTCATTAATAAGCTCTCTGTCTGTGTTTATCAGTTCTAATTCTCTTACTATTATTTCTGCAGTCTTCTGTGCAATCTCGCCAGTAAAAGATATACATTGCGACTTATGCTCTCCAGATCCCATATCCATCCCTTTTGTTTGTACGTGACAGCAAAGGCAACCATGATTTTTTCTAAAGCTTTCTTGTAACTCATTTGCAAGCTCTAGTGTTTTTTGAACTTTTTTATCTCCGCCTTTTTTTCTGCCAAAGAAATAACCTAATGTTAAAATACCTCCTGATACAGCTCCACATACACATTTTGATTTTCCTATTCCGACTGGGAACCCTGATGCCATTGCTATCATATCATCAGACATATCAATATTAAAGTTGTTCTTTATAGAATATACAACTGCTTCTGAACAATAAAAATTTCCTGCTCTAAATTCTTCTTCTGCATCATGCCTGATTTTACTTATACTAACTTCTGTTTTCACTTAATCAGCTCCTTTTAATCTTTTATCAAAAATATATCATATAATTTCTTTCATTAGAAATAGAAATAAATTATATCCAGATTACGTTTATGCAAAAGATTTATAGGTAAATATTGACGCAAATTATTGTATCAACCATAGATTTTTATATTTTTATTATAGCTTGTTAGTAGTTTAAATAGTAACTTTGGGTTGTCCATATTTAATATATCTATGTTTATTCTTTTGTTTCTTTTTATTACTACAACTACTATCCATCGTTTACTTTTAGGTTGAGGATTTATAAACTCTACCTCATATATATCATTTATTTTAAAATCGAAAGAATCTAATCCATCACAGTAATGTATGTTTTTATTGTGATACTCTAACTTTATCTTTGGATATATTTTTTTACGTTTTTTATGACACTCGTAGATAGCAAATATTGTTATTACGGTTCCAATAATGAGCATTCCCATTATATTGAACTTTCCCATATCAGTCTTTACTTTTGTTAATGCCCACAATAAATACCAAACTACTATCCCTATCACAATCAGGAGAATAATTATACCTATGGTTAACTTTTTAAAACTCTTTTTAGATACAACAAACTCATAATCTTTACTATAATCAAATCTTTTATCGATTATGGTCGTATTGTTATTTAATATCATAAATTCTTCTTTTAGTTTTTCGTAATTCATTTGTATTCTCCTAAAACTATCTAGTGGTCTAGTACATTATACACATTACTTAAATACTTTAATCTATCCTGATTGTCATTACATCTGTTAATAGAATATTCCAAATAACTTATAAACTCCTCTACTGTTTCAAACGGTATACCTATCATAGAAAGTAGTCGTTTCATTCTTATTTTCTTTTCTCTTTTATCCATACCTTTCATACACCTTCTCATATAATCTACAAAGTTACCTGTGAGTATTTTTAGGTATTCAGTTTGAACTACGTCTTCACCATTTTCTATCATTCTTATTGATACTAAAGTCTTATCTTGAAAATAAGAAACAATTTTTTCTGTTACTCTCATCTGCCTAGATATATCGTGATTGTCCTTTATGTCTTCCATAATTAATTCTAATTCTTTATTTGCTACATTAAGCTCTTTATATAGCTTGTCTATCTCTTTGTTATTTTTCTTTATGTTACTATCTTTCTTACTATTTTCTAACTGTACGTCTAGTATATTTTCTTCACTAATTTGTATATCTACTAGAGTTAGTATAATTAGTTTATTTGTTATGATACCCATTAATCTTATTATTTCTGATAAGTCATATATTTCTTTGAACATTTGTATCATAGTTTCATGTTTTTTCTCTAACTTATCACTATCTATTGATTTTAACTTTGATATTTTTAACTCCTCTATAAAATAAAAATACTTATCAAACTTCATTCCATAATCAGTATAAAAATATCCTGCAAAATAACTCTTGTACATTGATATTAATTCTTTACAGTAATCTTTAGAGCTACTAGTAAAGTTTTTCAATATAGTTCTTTTTATATAACTAAAATACTTATCTTTAGTTATATACATTGGTAGAACCCTTACGACTTGTGGCATTTTTTGTTTTAAGAGTTTGGGGTTTTTGTTATTTATGTTTTTTATATGATTAGTTAGCTTCCTAATATTTATGTGTTTTATGTCACTATTTGAATTTGTTAGTTCAGAAAAAAATATTTCCTCATAAATATCTAACTCATTAGTATAAATAGATAGTAAAATATAAAGTTCTCTTATGTTCTTTCTAAGCAATTTATAGTATTTATAGTCGTTTATACTTATCTCTTTTATGTTGTTTAATAGTGATTTTTTTATCGACATAATGCTAATGTATTCATCTTCAAAACTCTCTAATAGTTTTTTATTGGAATTGATTTTATCTTCTAAGTTTATTATGTGATTGTGAATCTCATATACGGATATTTTAGCTATGATTTTCTTTACCTGATTGTTGACATCTAAGAATTTGTTAATTAATTCATTTTGATTGGTATTGTCCTTATCTTCTTTTTTATTCTTATTCATATAATCACCTTTACTATATATAATATATTCTATTTGCTGTTATAATCATTAATCGCCTATTTATAGTTTACTATTAGAAATACTAATTTTCAAGCTTATAGTCATAAAATAAGGGCAATCTTTTTAATTACAAATTGCCCTTTCAAGTTAACTTATTTTTTTATAAATCGTAATACATATCAAATTCTTTTGGATGTGGTATAGAGTTGATTATTTGACACTGTTTTCTAATACTCTTTATTTGATTATCTATTAATTCTTTTGTAAATACTCCACCTTTTAATAAGAATTCATAATCTTTTTCTAATTCGTCGGCTGCTTCATCTAAAGATTTAGGTAGGCTCTTTATTTTGCTTTTTTCTTCTTTTGGTAAATCAAATATATTTACATTTAAAGGTCCATATCCTTCTTCTTGTGGGTCTATTTTATTTAATATACCATCCAATCCTGCCATAAGCAATGCTGAATATGCTAGATAAGGATTACATGTTGCATCTGATGACCTATATTCAAATCTCTTAGTCTCTGGAGTGTTTGCATAACCTGGAATTCTTATTACTGCACTTCTATTGGACACTGCAAAACATATGCTTACAGGCGCTTCATAACCAGGAACAAGCCTTTTATAAGAGTTTGTACTAGGATTAGTTATACCACTTAATGCTGGTGCATGTCTTAATATACCTCCTATAAAATAAAGCGCTTCTTTACTTAAACCAGAGCACCCATCTCTATCATAAAAAATAGGCTCTTTATCTTTGAACAACTGCATATGCACATGCATTCCATTTCCTGCTTCCTTGTAAAGTGGTTTAGGCATGAATGTAGCTGTCTTATAATTCTGTATAGCTGTATTTTTAACTACGTATTTAAGTATCATTGTTTTATCTGCCATTTCTCTCATTTTACCATGCTCTGTTTCTATTTCTACTTGGCCTGTCCCACCTACTTCGTGATGGTGATACTTTATTTTCACATTTAAATCTTCTAATTTTCGTGTCATAATTGATCTTAAATCATTTGTGCTATCCATTGGTATATCAACATGATAACCTTTTTGATATGGAACTTTATATCCTATGTTATAATCATCATCGTCCGTATTCCAATAAGCTTGCTGACTATCTATATTTACCTTTTGACTGTGAGGCTTATTGTCATATGATATATGATTAAATAAGTAAAACTCAAACTCAGGTCCAATGATATTTTCATCTGCTATACCTGTTTCTATTAAATATTGTTCAGCTTTTTGTGCTATGTATCTCGGATCCCCTTCAAACCTCTTAATTTTATCTCCTAGTTTATATATATCACTAATCATACTAATTGTAGGAACTTCGCAAAATGGATCTACAAACGCTGTACTAATATCTGGTATGAATATCATATCTGATTTTTCTACTGTTAAAAAACCATAACTTGAACCGTCAAATCCTATACCTTCTGAAAACATCTTTTCGTTAAATCTTTCATATGGTATTGATAAATGATGCCATCTTCCTTTTAAATCGATTATTTTAAAATCAATTATTTTAATACCTTCTTGCTCACAATAACTTTTGATCTCATGTAAATTATTAAACAAAGCATTCCCCCCTTAAACAATTATGTAATTCTATAATATTGCAATAAAAGCAAGCTGTCAATATATACCTTTGGTATATTGTTGACAGCTTTAAATTTTTATTGTTCAGTTTTCATATCTTTGTTAATGCTTAATTTAAGATTTTCACTTTTAATTACTTTAATATATCCTATTATGTCTTCTTCCACTTTCTTTAAACTAGGGTCATTTATACTATAGAATCTAATAATTTTAAGTAATTCTTCTAACGTCTTAACAGATTGATTAAGTTTACCTAATTTATATTCTATCCATGTCTTATTAAGATATATTGTGCGCAATATTTCTGGATCTGTAGTTTTAGATTTATCATTGTATAACAGGTTATTAATCATATCTAAAGCATCTTGTGACCTATTGTTATTGCAAAGATAAATAGCTCTTGTAAATATTACATTATAGTATTCTTTATCTTGTGCACTTACTTCCCACTTTTTAAAAACCTTATCTAATAATTCTGGATTTTTTGATTTAATAAACAGCTGATTAAATATGGATTTTACTTCACAGCCTTTTAAATCATCTCTAGTTTCATATTCTTTAATCATTTCATTTATAAACTGCTGTATGACTTCATCATTCACTAGATCATATTTTATCAGATAATAGTTTAAACCTATATTATTCCAATATCCTTCATCTTTAAGTGAAATAAGAGTTTTTAAAGGATTATCATCATAGTTTTTCTTTTCATCATATGGTATTGTCACTATAAAATCTAAATATTCAAGTGTTCTAAGTGCTTTAACATATTTTTTATCATCTTCTTTTAGTTTATCATTGCCAAAATAGTTCCCAAAATACATGAATTTACTATCATATATTCCTGTTACGAGTAGCATATTTTTTATAAATCCTTTTCCATATCCTATTTCCTTAAACAATCTTTTTATTAGTTTAGCTGATTCTGCTCTTGTTATATTTTTTTGGGGTTTAAAAGTATTATCAGCATAACCATTTATTATCTCATTGTTAACAAGATTCATTATCTCATTATAATATTTATAGCTAGGTAACACATCTTTAAATACTAAACCTTTTTCCTCTACAGCTGGATAA
Source organism: Clostridiaceae bacterium M8S5 (assembly GCA_029227815.1). Lineage (GTDB taxonomy): Bacteria > Bacillota > Clostridia > Tissierellales > MCWD3 > Abyssisolibacter. The sequence continues at coordinate 2,807,958 of CP118523.1, forward strand.
TCAAAAATACTAATAAGCAAAGCTGCTTCATTTCTAGTTATATATTTATTTGCATCAAAAGTATTTCCTACAAAAATATCTTCAAATTTTATGCCTGAATTACTATTAATGAACTTGTACATAGCTGCTATGTTCTTATAGCCCCAGTAAGACTCTTTCAAATCAATATATGGGCCTATTTGTTTTACTATAACTTTTTTAACTTCTTCTTTCTTCTCTTCTTTTGTATCTTTTTTTGTTTCTTCCTTTGGTTTTAGTGGCTCTTCTTTAATTATTTTATTTATTACCGCTGTTCTATATAATATACTTATGTATTCTCCTCTTGTTATATAATTATCTGGTTTAAATGAACCATCTTCGTATCCTTTGAAAAGTTCATAATCATTTGTAGCCCAGAATATCTCTTCTTCAGCCCAATGCCCTATAACATCAAAGAAAAACATGCTTGAGTAGATTGTATTAAAGCTAAATGTCAAAACTACCACTAAAAAAACCATTAATTTCATTTTCTTTTTCTTCATAAAATCACCCACTGGGTTTTGACCTCCTATTTTAATTCATGTACTAACTATTTTGAATAAGCTAATTATATCATAATAAAAATGTATTTGTTGTTACAAGTATATGACTAAAATTTAACATTTTATTTCAACTAAAAATCAAGACTACCTCGATATTTCATGAAGTAGCCTTTATTAATGATAATCCACTTTAGATACTTTTTTTATATTCCTCAAATATCCCTTTTGCGAGTATCTTCAATCCAAATGATTTTAGTTTCTCTATTATCAAGAATTGTAAATCGCCGAAATTACTAATACGATTATCTCGTTTTATATTCATTCTTAAGAATAGGTCTATAATATATTTACTTAAATACAATGTATAATACCTAATAGCTATTTCATCGATAATATCTACATAAAATGTGTTGTTTTCTATTAGCTTTAAAATATCATTACTACTATTCACTTCATTTTTACTCTCTGTTATATCCTCTACTACTTTCTTTTCTTTTTGAAGTAATTTCCCTTTCCCATACATACTCCAAGCTAACCCTAGGTACATTGAACAAAACACTTTAACTATTGGTATGTCCATTAACATACCTGCATCTATAAACTCTTTTAAGTCAGATTTAATTTTATCTGTAATAGACAATATAGCATTGTCTGTAAAGTTATTAAAAACAAGCATTATATCACTCTCAAATCTACTAATGCATATATCTTCAGCTTGACGTAGTAAATAATCAGAAAAATAAACTACATTCAAATTTATCTACCCCTTATATCCCTATGACATATTCTTTATCTCCCTGAAGTTTCTTGTATTAATGGTTTATATATTAATGATATTACGAATTGTTTGTACAATATCACACTTGTTTTGATATATTTACTCTATTGTTTATTATTTGAACCTCATTCTTGTTTATTCCGTATATTTCAAATATCAATGTATTTATTCTAGTTTCTATCATTTTAAAGTTATAGTCAGTATCACTCAGCTTTAAAAGCTCTTTGACATATGTAGATATTTCATCATGATACTTTACCTTAATCCCTAACTCCATTATCTTATTTGGATAATAATCATATAGATTTGCAGTCAGTTTTTTAGCTATGCATTTGAAATAGAACTCAAATAGAATTGAATTTAATATGCCTAGTAAATAGTATATTGAACAAACGGATTTCTTTACGCTTGTTAAGCAATAAATATCAGCACTATTTAATATTCCTTCATCATCTAATGTAAACGTGTTAGCTTTACTTTTATATGGAAACATAAGTTTTTGCTTTATTAATAAATCAATATTTCTACCCCATTGTAGTTCGTGCCACCTTCTTATATTTCTTTTACATTCTCTTCGGTTATTTAATTTACTTTTATATGGTAATATGTGTCTGTGAATATTAGGGTACTTTGCTATATCTTTAATCTTATTAGTATAAATTATATATCTGTCTGTATTAATTTTGCAGTATTTATTTATTTGGCTATTCTTCACCCAAGGATATATCACATCTCGCTCAAGCTTTTCTTTTTCTATTGTTTCCATATCGACTACAAAAGCTTTATCACACCCTGTTATTATGCCCTGCTTACTTTCACAAATGTCTCTCAGCCTATATTGCAATTGGCTATCTATCTTACCATAGAGCTTTTTTTCTTCTTCTTTTATCAAAAGCCACTTATCATCTATGAATTTATCAACTGTATATATATCAAAAAATTTATAAGGAAAACTAGACAGCTTTTTAACTTTGAAGCTGTTTTTATTTCGATATCTAATTATATTGGTTAAATAAAAAGCATTATCAGCTTTAGTGCAGTTTATTATTGCTGGACTTATACCTATTTTTTCAAACGCTTGATGTCCATAAAAGTCGATTATTCTATTTATAGACATATTATCTCTGAGAAAATTCCTCAAATATTTAGCTGAAGGTGCTTCTAGAAAATATCTTGAGGTAATGTATGTTAGTGTCTTTCCTGTTTTTAATAAATCGTAACCTATTTTGAAAAAGCAATAAGAAATATCTGATTTGTCTGAGAAGATTTCTGGAAATTTAAGCTTTAACAGCTTTTTGTATTCAAGTGGTAGTTTTTTATGTCCTATATATGGTGGATTGCCTATAACTAAATCAAAGTAATTTGTTTTAATATGTTCATTTTTTCCAATTAGTATATCTAGATGATACACATTAGTTCTTATAAACTTGTTACCTGTGTAACTCAGTAACAAATCGACTTTGGTTAGGAATACTGCGAATTCATCAATATCTGCTGCCCATAAGCAGTTCTCTATTATGTATTTTTCAATATCATCAAATATTGTGTTTTTATACTCTGGATGTTTATTCTGTATAATAGTTTTATTATGGATTAGTATACTTTTTAGTTTTCGCAGTAGTTTTGTGCAGAAATACCCTCCACCGCATGATGGATCTATAATTCTGGGATGTGGATTTGATATAATATCTTCGTTTTTTATACTTATGTCAATCATTTCATCTATTATATATGCTGGTGTATACACTTGCCCTAGATATTTTCTCTCTTTACTAGTAATAAAATCCTCATACAATCTTCCAAGAGAAAAACTATCTATTTCATTTTTATATCTATTTATTAATTGCTCTAACTTATATTGATGCTCTTTGTTTAAATATTTATTTTTTAGATACTTATTATTTGGATCTAATTTTATACCTTTTAATACTTCCTGCTGATTGATAGAATATCTGATGCACAAAAGTTTTATACCTATTAAATATATAACCGCTTTTTTTAAATCTATATATTCATCAATTTTATCAATAGCAATTTCTGATGTAATCTGTTTGATAAGAACTTTAAGTTTGTCTTTTAACATCTATCCACCTCAAATCATTACTATTAATTATTCGTATTTTGTTTTATAATTATTATATATAAAATTACTACATTAGTAAAATAAAACTGTGAAGTTATTATATAAAAGATTGAAATAGGAGAAATGACATGATAACAATTAAAGATAAAAAACAAATTGATTTTGACATCTGCGGTGAATTTAATAGGTTTATTAATTACAGAAATTACTGTTTTTTTGACATTGAAACAACTGGTTTTAGCGGGGCTAGAAATAAAGTGATACTTATTGGTATACTGTATTTTGAAAATAATGAGATTATAATTAATCAATTTTTTTCAGAGTCTCCTGATGATGAGGTCACTCTTTTAATAGAATCTCTAAAACTAATTAACAAATTTGATACTTACATAACATACAATGGTGATACATTTGATGTACCTTTTGTCAATAAACGACTGCAATATCACAATATAAACGAACAATTAAAAAAAGAAAATGGTTTAGATCTAATAAAAGTGGTTAGAAAAAACAAGCAAATCTTAGGGCTTGAAGATTGTAAGCTGAAATCCGTTGAAAAATGTTTGGGAATATATAGAGATGACAAAATTTCTGGAAAAGAAAGTATTGATTTATACAAAAAATACGTGAAAAAACCTAGTACTGATTTATTAGAAACAATACTAAAACATAACTATGATGATATTTACTATCTCCCTCAGCTTCTAGGAGTATATCCTATCATCTCTGAACATAAGTTTTTTTCATACGATTTTTTATTTAATGATAATAATATATGCATAAACTTTAATTTAGATGAAACAATCTTTGATAAAAATACAATGTCAGTTAAAATAAAAACTTCTCCTTTATCTATACCTAAGTTTATACATTATAGTGACTTATATAATCTAGAATGGAATTTTGATTTAGGCGAGTTAACTTTAGACATCATTATTAATAAGGGAAAACTGACAAGTGGCAATAAATGCTTGTATATTGATTTGGAGTATATTGATTCATATATTTATGATACGTCTACTCATACTCTACCTAGTAATATATTGATTGTTAAGGAAAAAAATGCTTTGTATTATGAAAACATAAAGCAACTTTTGAATTTTATCTTTGAAAATGTATTTACTACTTCTGATATTACTTCTGCATGATGCAAAATACATATATCTTTAAGTTACACTATGTCAAAAGTCAAAACTGGTCAGGCTTTTGACTTTTTATAACGCAAAAAACTCCTATTTAAAACAAATAGGAGATATTTTCTAATGGTGGGCCTTCAGGGATTCGAACCCCGGACCTACCGGTTATGAGCCGGGCGCTCTAACCAACTGAGCTAAAGGCCCACATAAGTTATATGTGGTAGGACTAAGTGGACTCGAACCACCGACCTCACGCTTATCAGGCGTGCGCTCTAACCTGCTGAGCTATAGTCCTATAATAAAAAAATGGTCGGGGTGGCAGGATTTGAACCCGCGGCCCTCTGGTCCCAAACCAGATGCGCTACCAAACTGCGCTACACCCCGTTTTTATTTTATATTAAGTTAAATGGCAGGGGTAGCAGGACTCGAACCCACGGCGCTTGGTTTTGGAGACCAACGCTCTACCAACTGAGCTATACCCCTATATGGTGGGCCTTCAGGGATTCGAACCCCGGACCTACCGGTTATGAGCCGGGCGCTCTAACCAACTGAGCTAAAGGCCCAAATTAATAATAATTTGGTTAATGGCGGAGAAGGAGGGATTTGAACCCTCGCGCCCCGTAAAGGACCTACTCCCTTAGCAGGGGAGCCTCTTCAGCCACTTGAGTACTTCTCCATATGGCGGAGAGGGTGGGATTCGAACCCACGTGGGCGTGAACCCTAACGGTTTTCAAGACCGCCCCGTTATGACCACTTCGGTACCTCTCCTTATTATATTATTAAAATGGTGACCCATCGGCGACTCGAACGCCGGACACCCTGATTAAAAGTCAGATGCTCTACCAACTGAGCTAATGGGTCAAAATGTGGCTGGGGTAGCAGGACTCGAACCTACGCATACTAGAGTCAAAGTCTAGTGCCTTACCAACTTGGCGATACCCCAACATGGTGCACCTGGGAGGATTCGAACCCCCGGCACACGGATTAGAAGTCCGTTGCTCTATCCTACTGAGCTACAGGTGCATGTTGTATACTGGAGCGGGTGAAGAGAATCGAACTCTCGCGACTGGCTTGGAAGGCCAGGGCTCTACCACTGAGCTACACCCGCATGCATGATATATTTAAAATGGTGGAGGGGACTGGATTCGAACCAGTGAAAGCACAGCTAACGGATTTACAGTCCGTCCCCTTTGGCCAACTCGGGAACCCCTCCTTATTTTGTGGAGCTGGTGAAAGGACTTGAACCCTCAACCTACTGATTACAAGTCAGTTGCTCTACCAATTGAGCTACACCAGCGTAATTTATTTACTTTTTGTTACCTTTTGACTTTTTGTGATGCTAGCCACTCTCCCTAACTAAGTGATTCACACGAAATCAAAGATTTCGGTTCTCTACTTATACCAATTTGAGCTACACCAGCATATTAACTTTTGATTAAAATGGCGACCTGGAAGGGACTCGAACCCTCGACCTCCAGCGTGACAGGCTGGCATTCTAACCATCTGAACTACCAGGCCATTTTTTTGCCTCAGAAGTTCATTATAAACCTTTTTTTGTGTTTTGTCAATATAATTTTTAAAAAAATATATTGAATTACATGGTGGGCACAATAGGGCTCGAACCTATGACCCCCTGCTTGTAAGGCAGGTGCTCTCCCAACTGAGCTATGCGCCCTCAAATGGTTGCGGGGGAAGGATTCGAACCAACGACCTCCGGGTTATGAGCCCGACGAGCTACCAGACTGCTCCACCCCGCGACAAAAAACTTATATATGAACTCTTATTATTATGTTCTGTTGTTATTGGTGCCGGAGATCGGAATCGAACCGATACGATCGTATAAGGATCGCAGGATTTTAAGTCCTGTGCGTCTGCCAGTTCCGCCACTCCGGCATTAACTTGGCTCTCAGGGTGGGACTCGAACCCACAACCTACCGGTTAACAGCCGGTTGCTCCACCATTGAGCTACCTAAGAACAATTTTTTTCGCTGTCCTCTCTTTCCTAAGGACAAGATATATCTTACCATACTAAAGGGTTGATGTCAACCCATTAGCCAAAAAAAATATAGATTTATTAGTTTTTTTTATAAAAGAGCCATATTATAGCCTTTCTTGCCTTTATTTTCAGCACTTTTTCTATATTTTTGTGATACTTATCATAGTCCTATTGATTTTTTCATATTTTTAATATAAAGAATTATTTTAGGGGGTAGATTGAGTGGATGATATTATTAAATGTATTTTATTTTTCATGATATATTATTTCTTAGTAATAAAATTGGATAGACGTGTTTGTTTTCGTCAATATCTTTGTAGTAAAATAGGCTCTGTTAAAAACTATAATATTTTAGTCGTTTTAGTTTGTTTTATAATGCTATTAATAGCTGGTTTTATAAATCCGTCTATAATTTATCCTAAAATCTTTGGTAGTATTTTGCTCGCAACCATGGTGTCTTTTTTGTTATATTAGTATGTATGAAACTAGTATTATTAATAAAGTAACAAATCTTTTAATATCTCCATATATTATAGTACATAGATAATCAAATGTAATATATTTATATTCGAATATCAAATCTAATTACAGGAGGTATTCTTATGGCTGATGCTCAATGTGGAAGCGGAGGATATAGTGATAGTTTATTATTCTTTTTCTTGCTATTAGTAATATTATTCTGTTACTGCTTTTAATTAAAACCATATTAGGAGCTGGCAACGCTCCTAATAACTACATAAAATAATTTAATTGTTTACAGGTTACATAAGCTATTATAACTCTTTAATTTGTAACAAGTTTTCTTTAATCTCCATAATATATAATAGCTATTGACTAAATATACTAAACAAAGGAGGTTGCGTTATGGCTAACGGTCTTTTTGGAAGTTTATTTAACGGTGAAGGCAGCAGTTTATTATTCTTCTTCTTACTATTAGTTATTATTTTCTGTAACTGCTATTCAGGCGGCTGCTAGTTGTAAGACTCTAATGACATCTTGTTTGTGAACAATTAAAAGCTAATGTTATCCTTATGATAAATAGCTAATTATGCATTTAATAAATATTAGATTGTTGCATAACTTTGGTAAGGAGTCGTATAGACTCCTTAACCATTATGGTTAGTAATAGTAAATTCGGGAGTGATACTATGGATAATAATTTTCCTTTATGGATTGCCAAAAACAAAAATAAAATATTGGTTTATGATGCTAATGAAATACTAATTAAAAAATATGATTGTAATGAAATAAATCCTCACGATATAAAAAATAGAATAAAGTATTGTAACATAAAAAGAATACTGAAAATCTAGTATAATATATATTGATTTAATCAAAATTAAAACGAGCTGTCACTTCAAAAGTGTACCAACTCGTTTTTATAATTCTCTATTTTTTTAATACTATGTTAGCTCCATTATAATCTATCTCTAAATTATCATCGTTTTTGTAATATACCTTTAGCTCATATTCTCCATCAGGGTTAGGCACATCGAACATTAACATACCTGTTTTTTTTACCTTAGGGTCTGCCTCTATACGAAGATTCTTTCCCCCCATTAACTCTGTTTCCATATTGTCATGCTTTATTAACTCTCCTGTCTTTAGAGTTACGTCATACTGATTTCCGCCTTTTTCTATTAACTTATATTTGAAATTATCTAGTTTTATTTTTATATTTGAACTATTTACTGCTGAAACCTGAACTAATAAAAACTTGTTGGTTGCACTATAATTTACATACTGATCTTCGTAAAGTTTTACTTTACATGCATTTGTTACATATGTACCATCTACTTTAAAAGTAATTCCTTTGTACTTAATATCCTGCCCAATTTTTGTTTCTTCTTCTTGTTTAACTACTGGCTGAGCATTTTCTTTCTCTTTATTCTCTAATATTTGCTTATTAAGGCTACTTATTAAGACATCCTTTTCCTTAATACTCTTCTCTAACTCTTCGTTTTGTTTTTTTATTTGGGCCAACTGTTTTTTTAGCTCTTCGTTTTCTTTTACTGCTAAATCATTGTTATTGCTACTACAGCCACATATAAAAACAGCTGTAAGCAATGACACTATAATTAATTTCTTCATTTACAATTTATCCCCCTTATATACATGTAAACCACATACTAAAAATCTGACAATAGTATTATCTCATGTATGATTAATTTTAACAACTATAAACTTTTATATATTCTTTTATTATATAATCTATTTTTCTTAAATGATTTAAAAAACTCTGATTGGTATAATATATCCACTAACGCTATAGCCAAGACCATTATGCTAACAAATAAAAATACTACTCTCTGTGAATCCCACCCAAAAAGACTTGCTATCAATGTTAAGACTATAGGTGATGCAAATTTCCCAAAGTAAATTGATCCATTGAGAAATGAAAGTGCAAATGTATTATTGTTTTTAGGTGTCACCTCTATAACTTTAAGCTGAAATACTGGTGTTAATATTCCCATGCTAAAACCTATCATTACTACACTGACAATTATACCTGTAAAAGTAGTTGCCCTACTTATTATTACAAACCCTATGCTCATCAGAAATAATGGCACTGATATACTCATTTTTTTCATTAGAGCTGTTAGCCTATGTAACAATAATCCACTCAGAAAACCAGCCAATGTTAAAAAAGATATGGAAAGTCCCGCTGAATCCGCTCTTCCTAAGTTTTCATTTATTAAAAACAATGCTATATTAGTCATGACACTATAAAAAGCTATATTTGTAAATATAGCTATAACAGAAACTCTAATGACTTCCTTGTTCATATAGCTACTACTAGCTTTTTTCTTCTTTAATACTATATCTGAAGAAGGTAACCAGATTATAACTAAAGTAAATGAAATCACTGCTACTAAATACAACAAAAAAATATATCTCCATCCTATTAATGCTAATTTACCACTAAAATATGTTCCAAGTATTCCTCCTAAATTTGATGATGCATTTGAATATCCTAACATTTTAACTTTAGCTTTTCCTTTATATATGTCAGATATCAAGGAGCCTATTAATGGCAATAATATTCCCATCCCTACTCCTATAATTCCTCTAACTAATAACAGCTGACTTAACGTGCTAACAAAAGCCCCGCAGGCTCCACCTATTATGTATAAAATTAAACCTATTACTACTAACTTCTTTTTGTTTATTTTACTAGATAGCTTACCAGAAGCTAATGAAGCTGGAATAATTAGCATGGAAGGTAACGTTACTAATAGCTTTATATTGTATGTACTTGCTAAAGGAAAATACTCCTTTATACTTCCCAATGCAGGAGACACTAAAGCTCCTGTTATTATAATTAAAAAAGATATCGAAAGTATTGCTATACATGCAGTGTTTTTCATTGTTTTCACCTCTGTATTATTCTGCGCTAAACGATATCTTTTATCCATTTATTAAGTTGTTTATATTTTTCTAAAATCCAGAACCTCTCTAGTCTTCTTTATTTGCTCTGGAATAGAGTCAAACTTCATTCTAACTATATTTATAAACAGTACATCTATAACAGTTAATTGAGCTATTCTCGAAGCTATAGCGCCCATTCTAAGTGTTTGCTCTACTTCTGTAGTATATAGTTTTATATCTGATAGTTCTGTAAGAGGATTTTTGCCATATTTGGTAAGTGATATTATCTTTGCACCACTTTTCTTTGCTATTTCGACAGCTTTTATAGTCTCTAATGTTTTTCCATGATGTGATATAGCTATAACTACGTCATCTTTTTGAACATTAACTGCGGATACTAATTGTAAATGGTAATCCATAGACATGTTAACAGGTATATTAATCCTAATCAGTTTATACTGTAAATCCATTGCTACTAAAGCTGATTGACCTACACCAAATAAATGTACTCTTTTTGCCTTTATTATCCCTTTTGTAGCTTCTTCTATTGCTTTTATATCTAATAAATCTCTTGTTGCTTCTATTGCTTTTATATTTCCAATAGGTATTTTACTTATTATATCAGCTGTAGAGTCTTCTATTGATACTTGTTGATATATATCGTTGTTTTCTGTACCTTTTTTCACTACATCTTTTGCTAATGCAATTTTCAATTCTTGAAAGCCTGCATAACCCAATCTCTTTGAAAATCTAACAACGCTCGCTGGACTAGTTGACGATAACTTTGCTAATTGTGATGCAGTCAGATTGTAAACTCCATTTATATTTGAACTTATATAATTCGCCAGTCTTTTTTCTGAATCAGTAAATTCTTTTAGCATACTATTAATTTTAACTATGACACTCACTTTTTTCCTCCTATTTGAAGATTTATATGGACTCCTATTATTTCTTATATTATATCAATAATGGTTTTTTTTCAAAGTTATTTTTGTAATAAATAGGGGATATCTCAATTATTTCATAAGATATCCCCTTTTTCTAACTATAATAAAATTTAAATTTGCCACCTGGCTTAAGCATTGGTAACATTATATCACCATAAAGCACTCTGCCTATAACATTTACTCTCTCATCTTTTGTCAGATTATCCCGAAGTATTTGTAGCTCTCCTTCGTATCGTTTGTATAAACAGTTATCAATAGTTATTGAATATTTTTCTCTCATATGATATCCATTTGGCTTAATTATACTACCTTTTTTTGACCTTGCTTCTTGAGATCTTATTACTTTTTCGCCAGGGTCTGTTCTATTGGTGTGTATCCCCTGAGCTATGTACAGCTCTGTATCGCTGACTTCTTTAATCTCAGCAGGTAGCATTAAAATATCTTCACTTATCATAGTCAATATCTTTAATTCCTCTTGTGATGCCATTGCATCCCCTATAATAATACTATCAATCCCTGACCTTAATAGATGCTGGGCTGAAACTATTATAGGTTTATCTCTGTGTATTTCTAATGTTGGAAGCCCTTCATATATAGGTCCTCTCATGCCATCTTTATTATTACTTGGTATAAAACCATAAATCTTAAGATTATATTCCTTAAATGCCTTATTTCTTTCCATCATCAACTCGTATGATATACCAGTGTCTCTTCTTGGATAATAATTATGACACATCTCTATATTGTTTATATCAATACCTTTATGCATCAAACGTTCTAGTTCTTCTTTATTAATTGTACTAGCATTTAAATGAATTTTGAATTGTTTATTTTTTGTTAGTTCTATGATTTCATCTTCTGTAAAACCAAAATCCAATCTTAATGCATATATGTTGTATCTCGTTATATCTATTTTTTTAAGATACTCCTTTGAAATATCAGCTATTATGTCCATATCAAGCTCTGTAGCTAACTCTATTATCTTTATGCTTTCTTTATATAAATCACTATTAGATTCAGGAATATGGAGAGATGTGAAAATTGTGTTTATTCCACACCTCTTTGCATTTCTAATGTACCTTATATTAGTTTCTAAATCTATATCTAAACCACTGTATACTGAAATACCAAACATAATTATCTCCTATTATTCTACTGGATCTTTAAATCCTAGTGCATAAGTAGCTACGAAACCTACTGCATATGCTACTGATAAACCTAATACATATAATATTATCTTGTTTGATTCTATTAGTGAAGCTAGTGGCAATCCTGATAATCCCATACTCACTGCTCCTACTTTAAACGCAGCTACTACTGCACCTCCAGCAGCTCCTCCAATACACGCTCCTATAAAAGGTTTTCCTAATGGTAATGTAACACCATATATTAATGGCTCCCCTATTCCTAATATACCTACAGGTAAAGCACTTAAAATAGTCTTCTTGAGTCTTTGATTTTTTGTCTTAATATAAACCGCAAATGCAGCACCAATTTGTCCACAACCAGCCATAGCTAGTATAGGTAACAATGTATTTACGCCTGTTTTAGCTAATAAGTCTGCATGAATAGGTGTTAATCCTTGATGTAACCCTGTCATTACCAATGGTAAAAAAGTACCAGCTAATATACCACCAACTATCGGTCCACCACTCTCTATTGCTGTTACACATGCTTTTCCTATCCCATCTGATATCATACCACCTATTGGTTGCAATACTAAAACTGCTACAAAACCTGATATCAATACTGTAAGCACTGGTGTGAATATCAACTCTAGAACTTCTGGTATGATTTTTCTAAGCTGTTTTTCTAGTAATGATGAAAATGCTACTACTAATAATACTGCTATGATTCCACCTCTACCTGGAACTAGCGTTCTACCAAGCAACTCTATTCCTGCAAGTCCTGGAGATATAACTATACCTGCCATAAGTCCACCTATAGTCTGTGATCCGCCAAACTCTTTTGCTGCATTCATACCTACCATTATTGCCATATATGCAAAGACTGCTGAAGAAAATACTCCTAGTAATGATGTCAATGCACCTTGTTCTATTACTCCTGATTTCTTGATTATATTATTAATCCCCATTATAAGTCCACACCCTATGAAAGCAGGAATTAAAGGTATAAATATATTTGCTATCTTCTTTAATACACCACTCATAGGAGCTTTATATTTCTCTTTTACTTCTTTTTTTGTTTTAGCAGCATTCCCAAAGTTTGATTGCCCTTGACTGCCAATAATCTCTGATATCTTACTAGCTACTTTTGTTGCAACGCTTGGTCCTACAACGAATTGATACTGCCCATCTGCTTTTACAACTCCCATAACTCCTTCAATCTTTTTTATTGCGCTTTCATCTACAAGGTCTTCATTCACGAAAACCATCCTAACTCTAGTCATACAGTTAGTTACTGATACGATATTATCATAACCTCCTACATGTTTTAAAATACCATTAGCAATGTTGTCATTTTTGTTGCTCATGCGCTCACCTCTTTTATTTATTGTTGGTATTTATTCAATACTCTTACTTAAAATTTTATTTCTTTATATTTATTATAGTATGAAATATTATTTCTTACAACTAGTTTTTTTATTTTTTTATTTTTTAATTAATCTAAAAGGGAAACTATCAATCTCTTGATAGCTTCCCCTTAAAATTAAAATCTATTTTGTATAATCATAAAAACCTTTTTTAGTCTTTCTACCTAGCAAATTGCCTCTTACCATTTTTCTAAGCAATGGATGTGGTCTGTATTTTGGATCACCGAATTCCTCGTATAGAACCTCCATAATAGCTAGATTAACATCATTTCCTATCAAATCCGCTAATGCTAATGGCCCTATAGGGTGATTTGCTCCCAATTTCATTGCATTATCAATATCTTCTGCACTTGCTACTCCATCTGCTAAAATCCCTACCGCTTCATTAATCATAGGTATAAGTATTCTATTTACTACAAAACCTGGAGCTTCTTCTACTTCTACTGGAGTCTTACCTAATTCTTTCGTTAGATTTAGGATTTTCTCTTTTGTTTCCTCTGATGTAGCTATTCCTTTTATAACCTCTACTAACTTCATTACTGGAACTGGATTAAAGAAGTGCATTCCTATAATTTTATCTGGTCTATTTGTAACTCTTGCTATTTCCGTTATTGATAATGAAGATGTATTTGTTGCAAGGATTGCATCTTCTTTACATAACTCATCTAGCTCTGTAAATATTTTTTTCTTTATTTCCATATTTTCTATAGCAGCTTCTATAACTAAATCTACATCTTTACAAGCATTTATATCTGTTGTAACTTCAATTTTACTAAGTATTTCAAGTTTTCTTTCTTCTGTTATTCTCTCTTTTTTTACACTTCTATCTAAATTTTTTGTTATTATAGATATCCCCTTTTGTACGAAATCTTCTTTTAAATCTCTAAGTACAACTTCGTGTCCTGTTTGTGCAAACGTTTGGGCTATTCCACTGCCCATCGTTCCTGCTCCTAATACCATTACTTTCATGACTTTTCCCCCTCTTATTTATTCTTGAATTCTGGCTTTCTCTTTTCTACAAACGCATTCATGCCTTCTGTCTGATCTTCTGAAGCAAAGCACAACGCAAATATGTCCTTTTCTATTTCTATACCCGTTTCTATATCTGTCTCTATTCCTCTATTTATTGCAGATTTGGAGTATTTCACTGCTAGTTGTGCATTTTTAGCTATCGATTTAGCCATACTTATTGTTTCTTCTAAGAGCTTGTCCATCTCAACTACTTGATTTACTAACCCAATTTTCTCTGCATCTAATGCTCCTATTATATTTCCTGTGAATATCAATTCTTTCGCTTTTGCTATCCCTACTATTCTAGGTAATCTTTGTGTACCACTAAAACCTGGTGTTATCCCCAAACCAACCTCTGGTTGTCCAAATTTTGCTTTTTCACTAGCTAACCTTATATCACAACACATGGCAAGCTCACATCCACCACCTAATGCAAATCCATTAACAGCAGCTATTACTGGTATTTCTAACAACTCTATCCTTCTAAATACTAAAGCTCCAAACCTTGCAAACTCCCTTGCCTGCTCTACGTTTAAATCCTTCATTTCTGTAATATCTGCTCCAGCAACAAAAGCTTTACCTATCCCTGTTATTACAAGCACTTTGATATCACTATTTTTTTCTATTAAGTCTAAGGCAGTATTTAATTCTTGTAATACCTTTGTATTTAAAGCATTTAAAGCTTTTGGCCTATTGATGCTTAAAGTAGCAATACTGTCTTCTATTTTTAACAATAAATTTTTAAATTCCAATACTTTTGCCTCCTTTGTTATAAATAATGTGTATTAACTACACCATCCCCCCTTTATTTAAAGAAAATTTAGCAATTAATAGTTCTTTTTGTTTTCTTGTGAGCTTTTTTATCTGCACCTCTCTTTTCATTGCCTCTTTTTTTGTTTCAAATTCTTCATAATAAGTTAAGTTCACGGGCGTTCTACCTCTTGTATATTTTGAAGCTATTTTGCCATTATGCGCCTTTAGTCTTTTTTTCAAATCTGTAGTCCAGCCAGTATAATATGTTCCATCACTGCAACGTAAAATATACGTGTAATTCATATAATGCTCCTTCTTGTCTAAAGGGAGGAATCTAGTAACATTATCCCTCCCTGTATATTTCTAGTTGTTCTATGAATAACCTTTAATTTTTGTTTTAACAAGTTATTAATTTATTGTTATATTATTTCATTTGAGATATTTGTCAAACCATTGTGTTATCTCTTTTAGCCTTTTTATCCTGTGCTTTGGTTTACCGCTCCTACTGAGTTCATGATTCTCTTCTTTAAATATGCACATACGAGTATCTACATTATGGAATTTAAGAGCGGTGTACATCTGCATTCCTTCTGGTAGCCAACATCTGTAGTCTTCCTCTGAATGTATAAATAATGTTGGAGTCTCTACTTTGTCTGCATATTTTAATGGAGACTGGCTCCATAGTTCATCATGATTTTTCCAAGGTTCCCCAGCACATTGATCTTTTCCAAATATATAACCTATATCACTTGTATTAAAAAACGATATCCAATTTGAGATACTTCTTTGAGACGCTGCTG
Source organism: Clostridiaceae bacterium M8S5 (assembly GCA_029227815.1). Lineage (GTDB taxonomy): Bacteria > Bacillota > Clostridia > Tissierellales > MCWD3 > Abyssisolibacter. Next base: position 2,823,906 of record CP118523.1, read on the forward strand.
CTTTAAATCTATTTGTATGTCCTATTATCCAGTTAGTCATATACCCTCCGTATGACCCTCCTGTTACACCTACTCTCTCTTCATCGATTTGAGTATATCTTTCTAAAACATTATCTGTAAATTTCATAATATCTTCGTAATCTATAGTTCCATATTTTCCTCTAATATCTGCAAATTCATTTCCTTTTCCATCGCTACCTCTTGGGTTACAGAAAAACACGAAGTATCCTTCATTAGCCCAGTACTGCATTTCATGTACAAATACTTTGCCATATACAGTCTTTGGACCACCATGTATATTGAGTATGGCTGGATATTTCTTATCTTCTCTAAAACCTATTGGTTTCATTACCCATCCATCGATATATACTCCATCTTCAGATTCGATTTCAATTTTTTCTGGCTTTGATATAGTTCTTTCCTCCAAAACCCAATTATTAAAATCAGTTATTTGTTTTTCTTTTTCTTTGCTGTGCAAATATAGCTCTTGTAACTTGATTCCTCTAAGACCTATATACAATATGTTACCATCTACTATATCAAAATTATCTACTGTTCCATTTGATTCTATGATCTTTTGTATGTTTCCTTTCATATCTATTTTGAATAGACAAGTATCATATCTATCTGCTGATGCAAAATAAAGCTGTCCACTATCAAATTTAATATCCGAACCGTTATTATATCTACAATCGGAATTTACAGAATTCCACAAGCTAAGGTCTAAATCAGGCGTTATGCATCTTGCTTCTTTTGTATGTGTATCAATAATATAAAACTTTCCATTTTCATTTAATCCATATTTCTCCATCGTACTACCAAAGCATATTACTTCTTTGTCATTAATATAGCTAGCAAAACTAAAGCTATAATCTTTAAATAATGTTGATATCTCCTCTAATTGAGTTGCCTGTATATCATATGTATATACTTTGTTAACGAAGTTATCGATACTTTTGTATTCCGCTGAAATGAATACTATCTTGTTTTTGTCTTTGTTTAGCTCAAAATGCTCTACTGCCATGTAATCATTAGAGAGTTTTTGGATCTTCTTAGTATTGGTGTTATATTTAAATAAGCTATTTCTTTTTTTGTTTACATACCCACTTCCATTGCTCCAGAATGGTAATTCATCAACTATTTCATAGTCTTTTTCTTCTTTTCTTCTTTCAAGCTCACTTTTTTTGCTCTCTTTATCGAGTGTATAAAGCTCTTTTTCCCCTATTTTCCCAGAAGCCGTAAAAATATATTCTTCACTGTTAATAGGTATAATTTTACCTACATTTTTGGGTATCCTAAACGATTTTTTAGCTTCTCCACCGCTAATGTTTATTTGATAATACTGAGTAAATACGTCTCCCTCTTCTTTCTTTTCTTTATCTTTTTTATCTCTTATAGCTGGAAAAATGATTCGTTCATCATCTAACCATACAAAACTACTTTCTTTATCTAATGCAGTCAATTGAAAATACTTATCTTGATTCACATTGTATACCCATATATTTGAGTTATATTTATTTTCATCAAACTCTGCACTATGAACAACAAAACAAGCATTTTCTCCATTAGGTGAATATTTGACTCTAGATAAAAACTTATAATTAGTAAAATCGTCTATTTTTATACTAGACATTTTTTCCCCTCCTATTATTCATTTATTTTATTATATCAGTTTTACTTTTTTTTGTTTACCCCTGTACTAATTTAATTTTATTTAATAAATCTATAAAATACATTAATAGTATTTACTATTTTGCATTTTTAAATGATTTTAAACTAAAGAAAAAGGTTGAAATCATTTATCAACCTTTATTCTTATCATTTTTTCTCTTATTTTTTATATCCTTATGAATTTTCTTCAACGCTTTTTTTGACCCTCTTTTTATATCTTTTTCTAGCTTTCTTTGACTAAATTCTTTAAATAATATATTAAAGTCATATCCTGCCGGATACAGGTTCTCTCGTTTTACTTCAAGTATTATTCTCTTTATATTAATCTGTTTAAACGTCTTTCCTATTTTTACCTCGATATTATTATATTTATCGACTTCTTTATATACTATAGCACTCTCTTTTGTATCAAGTAACTTCACTCTATCACCGATTCTTAAATCAACTTGTGCCATATCTTCTTCTTTTTCTTTATTATTATTTTCATCTCGTTTTATGGTTTTATATTGGTAGTTTTTTGTAGTAATATATTTTTCTGCTCTTTTTATTACTCTGTCTTTTAGCCCCATTTTTTTAGATATCCATAGTGCATTACTATCTCCACCTTGACCTATGATCAATTTGTATAGTGGTTGTAATGTTTCTGGATTAAACTTCATATGAGCATTTTGAAAATCTAAATGAACAGATGCAAATTCTTTTATATCTGCATAATGTGTTGTAACTACTGTAGTGCACCCTAGATAGTATAATTCTTCTAATATTGCTATCGCTAAGTTAGCACCCTCATTTGGCTCTGTTCCTACTCCTAGTTCATCAAATAACACTAGCGTCTTTTTGTCTGATTTATTAATTATATCTGCTATGTTTTTCATATGTGATGAAAATGTGCTAAGAGCATTCTTTATACTCTGATTGTCTCCTATATCAACAAATATATTTTCAAATATAGCTATTTCACTGCCCTCTTTTGCTTTTATATGAAGTCCCATCTGAGTTGCTATGGTCAATAATCCTACTGTTTTTAAGGCTATTGTTTTACCCCCTGCATTTGGACCAGTGATAACTAATGTCTTATATTCTTTACCAACATGAATATCTAGAGGGACACAATTACCTTCTAATAAAAAATGTTCACCTTTTATTATATTAATATAACCATAGTCATTTATATTCGGCTCTATTCCTTTAATCTTAGAGCTGTATTTAGCTTTAGCAAATATTAAATCATATTGTGATATAAGCTCTATATTTATAGACATTCCTTTTGCATTTTCCTGTATTATCGCTGTTAAATATGATAATATTTGATACTCTTCTTGCTGTTCTCTGAGTTTCAACTCTGATAGTTCTGCATTCAATTTTGTAACAATCTTAGGCTCTATATATACTGTAGTTCCTTTAGAAGATTGATCAATAATACTTCCTTGTATCACGTTTTTATATGAAGCTACTATAGATACAACAAATTTGCCTTCTCTTTTACTTATAATATGCTCTCTTACATAGCTCTTATTTTTTGATATAAACTCGTTTAATCTTCCTTTTATTCTGTCTTCTATTATATATTTTTTCCTTCTGATTCTAGATAACTCTTTTGTTGCGTTATCAACTATCTTTCCATTGTTTATCATACTATTTATTTCTTCTTCTACATCTGGATATTCAGTAAGTGAATGAGCATAATTGCTTAACATTGGAGCAATATACTCTTGATTCACCATAAATCTTTTTAATCTCCTACATCCTCTTAAAAAATCTGTGACCAACATAAATTCTTTTGTTGTCAATAATTCATACTTCTGTAACTTACTAATTATGATATTAACATCATTTATGCCATCAAATGGCACATGATTAGTACTTTCTAATATTTTGAGTGCCTGTGATGTTTCTGTAAGTCTTTTTTTGACAGCTTCTATATTTTTATATGGCTTTAACTTCTCTGCCATAGCTCTTCCTAATCCACTTATACAATGTTTCTTAAGTTCTTCTATTAATTCTTTATATTCTAGTTTAATAAACGTATTTGTATTCATTGTTTTAACTCCTTTATTATATATATTATTAATTAATTCAAACCTATAATATGCAGAGTTAATTAGAAATCGTTTATACTCATTTTTTTGCATCAAAAAAAGGTATATCAAAAGCCAATGTTAATAGTAACAAGTCTAATAGATTACACAATAAATAGTCGATTAATATGACAAAAAATCGAATTGTGCAAAACTCATCTAATTAACTCTACTATTTAACCAGTAACACGCTCATAAAATACCTCTATTTTCTAAATTTTTATTTATATATTGTCATTATCTCATAAATTAGATGTAAATTCAAGTAGTTAGTATAATCTTTTTCAAATTTATCTACTCTATTTTGTTAATAGACTAATTTTTGTTTTTTTAGTATACAGCCTAGTATCTTTTTTTGTTCAACAACTATAAGTTTGTCTATTTCTCGACTTAATATTTGTACACAATCTTCTTGTAAGCTACTTGTAATATTCACCATATTGTTGAGTCTCTGTTTTTTTACAAATAATTCATACTGCATGTTCCCTTCTCCTTCTTCCTCTATTTTACTTTTTTTACATGCGTTTATCATAAAATACTTTATATTATTTCATTTTTAGTGTTGTTTAATCATTTTTAAAAGTATTTATATATTTTTGCCAGTGTCATTATTATACTAACCTTTTTTCTAGTTGTCAATAGATGGGTTTTAACCTTATTTGTTACTATTTTTACATAGTTTTTATATTAGTTCATTTAAAACTTTATATAGGAAAATATATGAAAAAAAGCGACATTTATAGTTGACAAAAAGAGAAAGAATACATCTGTTTTAGTGTATAAAAATCCAAAAAAATTTTTTTAAATTTTTTATTGTAGTATTTTGGGGGTTTGCATATTGCGTGTAAAATATAGGTGATGTAAGATGGTTTTTGGTATCTAGGTGTATTAAACAATTTTTATTGTCAACCTTTGCGTGATATGCAAATTTAAATATCAAAATAATTCTTTATTTTTTATTTAACTAAAAAATCTATCTATGAAAAATAACAATAGATTTTCTAGTTGTCTTTTGTTAATAGTTATAGAATCTATGCCATTCATCATATTTAAATACCCTAAAAAGCATATGTTTATCTATAAACATATATGGTTGACATATATAGATTATCTACATATAATTATATATAGATAATCTATACACGAAAGGAATGGAATTTATGAAAATTGATAAAAGTTTAATCTCTGGAAGCACTTCCATGCTTATACTAAAACTATTAGATCAAGAAGATATGTATGGCTATCAAATCATTGAACAACTTGAACTTCGTTCAGAAACAATATTTACTCTCAAAGCTGGTACATTGTATCCTTTACTTCATAAGCTTGAGCAAAAAGGCATACTTACTTCTTATGAAAAAAAAGCTGAAAATCAAAAAATGCGTAAATACTATAGTATTACTACTGATGGCAGAAAATTCTTGGCTGATAAGCAAAAGGAATGGCATGTGTACGCTAACAGTATAAATAAAATTTTAGGAGGTATGCAAATTGAAACACTCTAATGAACAAGAAGAGTTTTTGTCAATCGTTTGTAAATCTATAAAAGTAAAAAAACTACATAAAAAGATACGAAAAGAACTGATTAACCATATAGAAGATCAAAAAGAAGCTTATATACTAAAAGGTATGAATGAACAGGCAGCACTTAGCAAATCTATTAAAGACATGGGCGATCCTATAATTGTTGGTAAAGAATTTAATGAAGCTCACAAGCCTCTAGTAGAATGGTCCATATTGATTACTATAGCATTTTTAATACTAACAAGTGGCATCTTACAATATATATTCGACAATTATAAACTAATGTATGCAAATACCCAATCTTCTATGTTTAGACATTTTTTATTCTATGCCCCTTTAGGATTTGCCATTTTTTTAGTAGCATATTTATTTAACTATTCACTAATAAAAAAATATGCATGGCATTTCTATGTATTATACTTAGTTATGATGTTAATATTATTAAAAATATCACCAGTTATCCGTGGTAGATCCTACTATACGTATTATCCTAGCTTACTTTTTATACCTATTTTCTCAGCGTTGATTTATAGATTTAGAGGTAAAGGTTACCTAGGAATAATTTTATCTGGTATAGTATGTTTTCCTCCACTATTAATAACTCTAAACATACCTTCTTTACAATGTACACTAATCATTATTATATCTTGTTTAATTACACTAACTTTTGCTATTAAAAAAAATGTATTTAATTGTAATAAGAAATTAGGTTTAGCACTAGTATATGTGCCTACTATAACAACTTTTATCCTTACCTTTGTTTTTTTGATAGCCAATTGTAGCTATAGATATGACAGATTTTATTGTCGTATATCTCAAAATCTCGACCCTAAAGCTGAAGGATATATGTTATATATTATTAGACAAATTATAACAAGCGCTAAACCTTTTGGTTCTGTACTTATTAATAATCATCCTATTCAAGCTGTTTTACCAAACTATACAAGCGAAAATACTTTTGCTTTCATTATAGGTTCTTTTGGCTATGTGCCAGCTATCATAATTAGTATTGCTATTTTATTCTTACTATACAGATTATATAAAGTAACATCAGCGCAAAGTAATACTTTAGGAAAACTTATTTCTTTAGGTTGTTTGTCTCTTTTGTCTTTGCAGTTTATATCTTCTTTATTAAATAATATAGGAATAAACTTTATACTTCAATTTGCTCCACCACTTTTATCTTATGGCTCACTGAGTTTTGTTTTTTCTATGGGGTTACTTGGATTAATGCTATCAGTATATAGATTAAGCAATATTGTAGACGATAGACCTTACTATCTAGAAAACAAAAATAATATTATTAGTTACAAAAATGGAAAGTTAACTGTAGATTTTAATAAAATAAATTTAAAAATTAGTGGGAAAAACTCGTAATAATTTTGTAAGGATATCTTTTTTTCATTTGAAATATGAATATACTATCTTACTATGATAAACTAATAACCTTCAGTGGCAAACTAAAAATACACTATCCCTGTGATAGTGTATTTTACTAATATACGAGCAAATCTATAAGCCGAGTTCTGTTACCTTTGGAAGTGAATTTATTAGCTATAAACGTGTAAATCAACACGTTTTTATTTTTTGTTATTAGGTTTAAAATGGCATGTGGATGGCAAGCCGATGGCAAATAAGCATTATTGTAAATAATTATTTATGCATGTTTGAATCATTAGTAAAAATATGTAACTTAAAATTTTGTTGTTTATATCCCCTATTTCGTTCAAAATCAGTCAAATACTCTAAATATTGCCGAGGTGTGAAATTATGTTTCAAAATCGAGATTTTGCGACATGAAAAAATGTGTATAATTGCTTATTTAATAATTGAGCATATGTTAAAAACGACACATTTCGACGTTTGACATATAGCGTAAGTATTAAGTATACTAGATTTACACATGGTCAACTATGTAATTTGCATAAAGGGGTGTGTCATAAATGAATAAAATTTGTTTAGTTAAAAATGAAGAAATATATAAGATAAAGATATCGGGGGTGTCATATGAAAATGATAAGTATAAGAAAAAATAACAACCTAATTTTGGTTGTTATTTATTAATCCCGCTTTTTCCAATCCCTCTATTAAGTCTCTAATTTTTTCGGGTGTAAATCCTTTCTCTTTTAATTCTTTGTTTACTTCTAGATATTCAACTCCTATTTTTCTAAGTTCTTCAGGTATTTCAGTACCTTCAATAACAGATATCTCTCTCCTATCAACTCTACCTAAAAGATAATCTGTAGTAACATTAAATATATTAGCTAATTTGTCCAAAGTTGATAAATCGGGTTGATATACATTATTTTCATATCTATTGATTGTTGCATGTGATGTATTTAATAACTCTCCTAATTTAGATTGAGTTAATCCTTTTTCTTTTCTTAAAGTTTTTAATACGTTACCAAATTTATTCATAATACATACTCCTTAATGTGCGTATTCTGTACATAATTATATCACAAAAATTTTTTTATAAACATTTTGTAAGTAAAATGTAAGATTTTTCTTGACTTTACGGTTTGCGTACATTATAATTGTACGTAAAGAGTACATTATTTTGTACGCTAACTGTAAATTAGGAGGTTCACTATGGAACATGTTTATTTAAGTATAAAAGGTGCAACAGAAGATAAAGACATAAAACTAAAGAGAGATTGTAAATATATCCTAGATGAAAAAGAAGTAAATTATAAAGGCATGGAAATATTAGACGTTACAAGTATAACTGTTTACTCAAGTGGCTGTGTAATACTTAGCATAAATAATGATTACAAATGTAGCTTTTTACTAAAATCTATAAAACAAGTACGTATAGATGCATTTTTACAATCTTTGGTAATAATTTGATATAAATAAGCAAACAACGTTTTTGCAAAAATTTCTAACAACTGCAAGGTTGCAGTTTAGAAATTTTGCAAAACGTTTTGACATAGATTATAAAAAAATAAGGAGGTCAAGTTATGATAGTATCTGTAAAAGGTTTAGTGATGGATAAAGTAATGTCTACAAATGAAAAAGGTGAAAAAAAGCATAAATTACACATGTATCAAAAAGGTAATAAAAATCTAGTAATCGTTACAGTAAATGAAGATGTGTATAATAAAGCAGTTGAAAATAAAGAAATGTCGTTAAGTAATATAATGGTAGGCATGTATAGTATGAATGGCAAGTCGGGTCAATATGCAAAACAACTTGAGAACTTTTAAGTATGAAAACAATGGACGTAATTGTTAGAAATCAACTTGAAATTGATGGGATTCAAAAAGCAGTTAAAGACATGTTAGTTGTAATGTCTGACTTACAAGCCCAAATCAATGATATACATTTATTCTTGCGTATATTGATATATTTTGCAGGATTAGGCACAGCGACATTTGCAGGTATTAAGCTTTATGGGTGTATTAAAGGCATGATAAAAAGATTTTGGAAGTTTAATATTTGTTAATTTAATATATAGCTTTTGAAAGGGGGTGAACTCATGCATAAAGTTAAGGCATTTTTTAAAAGGAATAAATTATCTGTATTGACAGTTGTAATGATGGCTATGACTTGCTCAATGGCATTTGCTGTTGATGCACCTGCTCCGAAAAGTCTTGTTGATAGTGGTTTAATGAATATAATTAAAGGTTTTGGAGCAGACGTAGTTAAGACTGTAACTGATATAGTAACTGTAATAGTTCCAACTGGTTTAGTTCTTTGGGCTATAGGTTTTGCAGTTAGCAAAGGAGTTGGATTCTTGCAAAGAAAAGCTTCAAAAGCATTTAGATAGTAATTTAAAGGGTGAATATTATATTTACCCTTTATCTTATAGTAAGGTGGTGATTATATGAGGAAAAGAAAAAAAGAAGCAATTTTATTAATAGCTGTATTGATTATGAGCGTGTTTAATGGAACTGTAGTAAATGCTAATCCTGCATTTGTAATTCCAGTAGCTGCCGAAACATTAAAAATTCTTGGTGCGTTATTAGTTGCCGCAGGCGTACAGTTTACAACTAAGGAATCTTGCGAACGCTTATCACAACAGTTATATGATGAGATGCTAAAGGCATGTAACTGGTCAGCTGAAAAGGTAAAAAATATGCTTAATGTAGGGGCTAACGGAGTTGCTAATGTTTCTAAAGAAGCATGGAATTTTACTAAAGGAAAAGTGTCAGAATGGTTAAAAGCTGGAAAAGTGACTTGTTCTAGGGCATGGGATCACCTTTTGAATAAATTTTTTTACGAAAAAGAAGTTACTGCTGGTATAAGTTTGAGTGTTTGTAATCGAGCTATTGGTTTTAAACAGTTTTCGGGTGACCGTCGGTATAAGATGTGTCTTGACGGAGTTATAATTGAAAAAGGAATTAATGTAGGAAGTTTTGTTCATAATGGTCATAAATTTGTTGTTGAAGTTAATCCATACAGTACAATGGACTTTGTTATTGAAAAATGCATTGGATTTGCATATTTCACTTTTCGTAAAGAATTTGATGGAAAAATGATTAATCTTACTGCTTTGCAACTTAAGCTTAATGATGGTACTACAAGAAATTTGCCGTTTGTCCTATATGAACACGTAGGTAATAGATACAATAGGATTGATGTTGCCTTGTATCCAACAAATTACGTTCTAGAAAATGGTGGTTCTGTTCCTATAACTGGTGAATATGTACCTAATGGCAGTTGGGATGGTGATGCTAACGAAGATGGGACTATTGCTGTTCCTATCCCTACAACTTGGAATAAACTTGTTGATATTGGCAGTACTGATATAGGAAATATACCGACAACTCCCCCAACTCCTCCTAGTGGTAACGTTAATATTGAGCCTGTAGGGCTTCGTGATGCGTTTGAAAATAGAATGGGGTTAAATATATTTAAAAAAGCTTGGGATAGATTAAAAAATATTAATACTAGTAAAGGAAAAGCACCAGTTATAAAAGTTGATTTGCATAGTATGTTTGATGCTGTTTCTCATATTGGTAATATTAATAATCCTTTTAAGCGTGACCCTTATATTTTGCTTGACTTTGGGGTATTTGATAAATGGCAGTACCTAGGAATATCTATTATAGATTACTTCCGAAAGATTATAGGCTATGGAATGATAATTAAAACATTCCTTTACTGTTGGGGTAAAATGATACCTTCTAAGGTGGTGGAATAGTGTCTATTATTAATACTATTGTAAAGTGGATTATTAGTAAATTAGATAAAATATTACCTATATTCAGTCTAAGTGAAAATTTCTTAAATGGGCTAGATAATGCTATAACATTCTTAATTGATTTACTTGAAAAAGCTAATTATTTTATTCCCCTTGATGTCTTTGTTCTATGTTTAACAGCTATGCTCGTTGTAGATAACTTTGCTTTACTTATGCGATTAGGTCAATGGGTTGTAAAAACAATAAGAGGATAGGAGGATTGTTATGTTTGGGAAAATACTTACTATTATCGGAATAATTTTTTTAATAGCTTTAATTATATTTATATCCTATTTTACTATAGCTACTATATTTATGGCTGTTAAAGGTAGATTGAGACATAAAGCAGGGTTTAAGAAGCGATTAAAGAACTTTAAATCTAATTTTGTAAATCACAGATATATTAATTTAGTAGAGTTTGTAAAATGGATTGTTATTGATATTCTAAGGGGTAAGGATAAATTTAAACTCTTTGGTATATGGTGTTTTACTGGATATTATGGAGAAGGAAAAAGTCTAGGGGCTGTGAATTTTGCTTTAAAGATGCAAAAGGAACACCCTAACAAAAATATTAAAATATATAGTAATTTTGATGTAGTAGGTCAAACTGGAAAAATTGAAAAGTGGGAAGATTTGATAGACCTACCTAAAAACACAATAGTAATCTTTGATGAAATACAATCCACCTTTGCAAGTTCACGTTTTAGCAAGTTCCCTATTGAACTATTATGGAAACTTACACAGTGTAGAAAACATGGTTTAGTTATATTTTGTACTAGTCCTGTATTTTCACGTATGGGTATAGAGTTAAGAGAATCAACTGATTATGTTGTATCTGCTAGGAATATGTTTGGGTTTGACAGAATGTTTGTTTATGAGTTTTACAGAGCTGATAAATATGTAATTGCACAGAATATTACAGGAGTCACAAGTCAAATTAAAAAACGTCAACTTAGAGAGTTTAAATACACTTTGGTTGCTCAAGATAAAAATTATAGTTATTACGACACATCAGCACAAATTGATAGATGGGATATAGAAGAAAAGGAAGAACAAAGTAAAAGTAAAAAACTTGCAACAACTCAGATAAAGAAAATTGAAAACAAGCTAATTAAACTAATTGAGTCAAAGTTTAAAGAAGTGTCAAATAAGATATGAAGTTTTTCCCATACAGGCAAAATCAATAAGTAAAATTAAAAAAGAAGTATCTAGAGGAACGATAGCGGAGCAATGGTTTTATCGTTCCGAACCAATAACTTAATAGGAGGATTGGTTATGAATGAATTATCTATATTAAAACAAGCTTATGAAAAAATAACTTTCTTAGAACAAGATAAAAAAGATATCTACAAGAAAATAATTAGGAACATTGAGGACAAGGAACTAAGAAAAGCTAATCAAACACAGAAAGAATCGAAGCAACTAAGCTTTTATTAACCTGTCCCCCTTCCCTATTAACAAGGGGGGCTGTAAGACCACCTAAAGGCAAAGAGCCTAAATAAAAAGGAGTGAATGTGATGATAACAAATATAGATACGTTGATTGCAACATTAGATATATTGGATTATGACAACGCTTTTAAAGGTTTAATAATGGATTTATCAATAAAGAAGATGGAAGCTAAAAGCTTGGTAAAAAATAATAGCTTTGAAACTGTTACAACTAAAATAGCTAATATGGAGTTTGAAGTATATCCTAATGGTAGTCGACATCATGCATTTATTTTGCATAATGATTGTTATGAAGTTAAGATTGCGAATTTTAGAAGTAAGAGTTTAGATACATATCCAGTTCATATTAAGATAAAGTCAGCGTGTCTATGGGAAAAAGGTTATATTAAAGCTTGGGAAGATATATGTGAAATCATAAGTACACAAGGTCAAATAACTGCAAATAAAGTATCTAGAGTTGATTTATGTTGTCATACTGATAAGTTTAAATTTACAACTGGAGATATTGAAAAGTTTGTCGGTAAATATAGGTCGGATGCAATTTATAGAAGTGACAGGGCTTTGAGTGGTTTTGTATTTGGTACTGGTAAATCACAAACTATCATGGCTCGTATATATAATAAAAGCCTAGAAATAAAACAAAAGAATAATAAATTATGGTTTCGTGACATATGGAATAAGTTTAATATGGATATTGAAAATGTATGGAATGTAGAGTTTGAACTATGTCGTAAATTTTTTAAACAATGTGGTTTTGAGACTGTAGAACATGTATTTGATAATTTAAAATCATTATGGCATTATTGCACTAACGAGTGGTTAAGATTTACTGAAGGAGATACAACAAGAAATACAAGAAGTAATTTAGATCACGTGTGGAGCGAACTACAAAAAGCATTTAGTAAAACAAGAACTAACGGATTAATAAGAAAATATAAGAGAATGTCAAGAGATGCAGAAAAGCTTGTTCCTTCTGTAATAGGTTATGTAACAAGTTATTGTTCAAAGAAAAATTTTAATAGAAACGATAGTAAAAAACTAGATATAGTTGACTGTATAGAAGATATTGTTTCAAGAGGATTAGATTATCTATGTAAGGTAAAACGTAAAACATTTGATGAAGAAGTAAATAGAAAATCGGCTTTATTGACAGCGTAAGGAGTGATATTGTTGATAGGTGGAGTTAGAAAACGAGGTAAGAAATGGTATTATTATTACAATGTAAATGGTAAAAGAGTTGAGCGTGTAAGTGGTACTAGTAAACTTGAAGCCCAAAAGAAACTAAAAGAAGCATTACAAGGGCAAGAGTATAATTGTTTGACTCCTAGCAAAGTGACTGTATATATGTATCTAAATGAATGGCTAGAAAACTATATTAAAGAATATAGAAAGATAAATACGTATAACAGATATCGAAGTATTCTAAATAATAATGTTTATCCTAATATCGGTAAGATAAAATTAAAAAATTTAGAGCCTATACATATAGATATGCTGATAACTGCTGAAAAAAAGAAGGGATTAAGTAGTACAACTTTACAAAACATCTATGGTGTAATTAGTTCTGCATTTAATAGGGCTGTTAAGTTACGTATAATTAATGAGAATGTATGTAAATATGTAGATAGACCAAAAAGAGATAGATTTATAGCTAATGTTTTAAGTATTGAGGATTATTGTAAAATCATTGATTCGCTAGATTTATCTAAGTATAACGACTATATATTTTATGTCGCTTTACAAATTGTTATGGAATTAGGTTTAAGACGTGGAGAAATAGCAGGGCTTAAATGGTGTGATATAGATTTTAACAATAATACTATTTATGTAAATAATAATTTAGTTTATTCGCATGGTAAAACGTATTATAGTACTACAAAAACTAGAAGTAGTGACAGGCTGTTATATATATCTGATAATTTAAAACAAATATTATTAAAGCATAAAGAACGATTAGAGATTGATTGTGAGTTTGTTATGTCATGGGAAAATGGAAAAATATTACATCCTAATTATTATACTCAAAAATTTTCTTATATCGTTAAAAAAATAGGATTTATAAAAAGACTGCGTTTTCATGATATAAGACACACTAATGCTACTATGTTAATATCGCAAAATGAAAACATTAAAATTATTCAAGCACGCTTAGGACATTCAGATATAAGTACTACTCTAAATATTTACTCTCATGTAGATATAAAAATGCAAAAAAGTGCCATTGATAAATTAAGTAGAAAATTATCCTCAGTGGCAAAATAAAAAACACTATCTCTGCGATAGTGCTTTTACTTATATACTATACAAAATAATCTATATTTTAATACAATCTGTGTGTTGTTTGCAAAATTACATACAATCCATGATATTACCATAGAATGATTTTGATAACATTATCTAAAAACTCTATATGTATCTGTTACAAAATTTAACTGCTGTTCTATATCACCTTCAATAATGTAGTAATCACCAATACCTGTTGATAAGTCTAGGTTAAAAACTCTAAAGAGTTTATAATATTCTTTGTTTCTTATAGCAAACTCTCTTTCATATGACGACATATAGAATGGACTCTTTACTCCTTGTGTAGTAGCCTTAACTTCTACAAATACTTCTTCACCGTGTTCATTATATGTTAAGATATCATACCCTAGTCCATCCCCATCTTTTTTTGATACATGGCGTACTTTCTTATTTGATAATCCTTTTTCTTTGAGTTCTTTTTTTAGTAAGTTTAAAACAAATTCTTCTCCTGTTTTACCAATAGTATCATTAGACTTTGCTAATTTAACATAGTCTATTTTCTGCGGTTTCTTCTTTTTAAGTGCTTTTTTCTTTTTTATATCTGTTCTATGTGGTGGTTCAGTTAATACTCCTACTGATTTTTTTGTTTTATTTAATTGTAAAATTTTATCTTCTTGAATAATTTCTATTGACTCTTGCAAATAACTACTAAATTCTTTTGATAAAATTTCAAATAAATTACTAGATATATTAATATAAGAAACGCTAAAATTATGCTTTTCTTTCAGCCTATGATAAATTCTCACATCATGATTTTCAAAGTTAAACATATTATTTGTATTAGACTCATCTAATTCTCGAATGTTTGAAACTCTTAAGTATGCTTTACAAGTAAGTTTCTTTTTTAGTGGGTCTGGCTTGACTCCTACTCTATCATGATAGTAGCTTGGGATTAAATTAATTTCTTCAGTATGTTTTGTTATTTCATAACGCTTAAACCATTCTATATAATCTGCTACAAATATCTTCCCTTCTTCACGAGAATAAAAAAATATAAAAGTAGGCATACCTCTGAGAATTTGCTCATTTAAAACAGCGATTTTCTTTTTTTCAAAGCCTTCGGCAGTAAGACTTCTAGTAAATGCTCCCCATACAACACTACCTTCTTCATTATCAATCTTAATATGTTCTGTCATAGTATCTATTTTAGTCTCTTCATATTGCTTATTGAATTTTAAAAATAAATGCCTTGAATGATGAATACTCATGCCATATCCTCCCTATAGTTCAGTGTATTTTGTAGCAATTCCCTTTGATTTATTTATAGGGTATTTTTCCTTATTTTTACTAAGTTTGTTTTTTATAACTTCATCTATACTTACATTTAGTTCATTACACAATAATAATAAATATATTCCTACATCTGCTATTTCATCTTCAACTTTTTTCTTATCTTTACTATTGATTAACTCGTTAACTTCATCTGAATTTTTCCATTGAAAACACTCTAATAATTCACCTGCTTCAATATTTAAAGAAATGGCTAAATCTTTAGGATTATGAAACTGCTTCCAATCTCTTGCATCTCTAAAATTGATTATCTCTGATACTATTTCATCTATATTAGTACACAAATTACTCCCCCTCTTTCTTTTATGCTATCCACATATTACATATTTCTACATTTTGTATATTATTCCTTTATTAATCGTATTTTTTAAATTTCAAAAAAATATAATATTTATGGTTGCAAGCATAACAATAAGACTTGGAGATATAGCATGTTTTAAAATTATACAAGCACCCTTAAAACATAAATACTGGCTTGAATATTCATTCTGATGTGGAATAAATATTAAAAAAACACCATTTGCAAATTAAGTAAAAAAATAATCTCAGTGGCAAATGAGTGGCAAATTAAAAAAACACTATCCCTGTGATAGTGTATTTTACTAATATACGAGCAAATCTATAAGCCGAGTTCTGTTTTTGACAGTCATCTATCTAGGCTCATTGTTGCCAATAAGCTCAAGCGACCTACCTACGGGACAGTAACGAGCAGCTACCTTTTTAGTCCCTACTTGGTCTTGCTCCAGATGGGGTTTACATAGCCAGTTAGTCACCTAACTGCTGGTAAGCTCTTACCTCACCTTTCCATCCTTACCTAATATAATCAGGCGGTTTATTTCTGTTGCACTATCCTTAGGGTTGCCCCCACTGGGTATTACCCAGCACCTTTGCTCTATGGAGCTCGGACTTTCCTCATGCATTATACATGCAACTGTCTGATTTACTCGTATTTAATTTTAAATTTATTATTTTTATCATGCAAGACATAGTCTACCACAAATACATAGGTGCTGTCAATTGTTTATTTTTCCCATTCATGTGTTATGTAGCGTATTTTTTTATATTTTTCAATGTACGCCCTACTCTGGTTCTTTTGAATACAACAATATCCTCCCACAGTTATCACAGTAACATACTACTTCGTCTTTTTTTAGCCTTGAAATTGTAGACAAAGGAATATTCATATGACAGCCGGTACAGCTTTTGTTCTTTACTTTTACTACAGCTCTGTGTTTCATTTTACTTATTGCATTATATTTTTTAATAAAATCCGGTTCTATTTTAGAGTTTAATTGTTGCAATTTAGTTCTAAGCTCTTTGCACTTTTCTTTTAATTTGGTAGTTTGATCTATATGCTCCCTGTGTAAAAATGATACATTTTCACTAGATCTAGTATACTCTTTTTGTTTTAATTTTATTATTTCGTCATACGCGTCAATTTTTTCTAAATTTAAATATATTTCTTCTTCTATCAAATCACATTGTTCTCTTAATCTTTCTTCTTCTTTATGTATCTCAATTAATTCCTTGCTATCAGTTATATCTCCACTGTATAATCTTTGTGTTGTTTGTCCAAGATTATCGTTTATTATCTTTAGTTTTCTTTCGCTTCTTTCAATTTCTATTTTTTTCATTTCTAATTGTGTTTTGTTTGTAATCAAATCATATTCTAATTGCTTTAATTCTACCTGTACATTTTCTAGTTTATCATCTTCTTTGATTTGCTTTAAACTTTTTAGTGTTTTTGTTAATTCATGTTGTTTTTCTTGATGTTCCCATAGTAGTTTTATCTGTTTCATTGCTGTTGCTACTCATATGGTGAATATAATTTACAATATTCTATGAGTAGCTCCACCTCCCCTTTATAATTAATCTTTATCCTTTGCGACCAATTGAAAATAAAAATTAAAATACTGTATAATAATACATTGTTCTAATTTTTATTAGCTTTATATACTATAAAACGAAACTAAATTATAAAAATTTTCTAAAAAATTATATTATAATAAATAGTAGCTAAACTTATTATGATATAACATCGCTTTTAAAAAGATTTATTTTATAAATGAGTATATAACTCATATGAAGTGCATTTTTCACTGTCTTAAATGAATTAATATTTAATCTGTGACTTTAAAAGTTGTTTTATGCTTATATTATTTATAATTTTACCAACTATTATTTTATCATTTGATAACAATTATATCTACGTTATTTTTTGTTTTTTTCTACTTTTACAAATTGTTATGAAATTTTTGTTTTTAAAAAATCAATGTTTAAATAATAATACGTAATTATATTTATCCAATTATATTAAACTAAATGATATGCTGCGCTATTGTCATCATTAGATATAGAGACTATTATTTTTTCATCAATACTATTTATGTATTCTTTTATCATACTTAAAACTACTTTTTCAGTATAGTAATGCTCAGCATCAATAACGGTTACTCCCAGTTCATTAGCTAACTGTGCATCATGATAACTTATATCTCCAGTTATATAGACATCTACATCTTTTTTTGCTACAAGTGGTATGAAATCTGCACCACTTCCTCCTACTACTGCAACTTTTCTTATAGGCTTGTTCATATCACCATATACTCTAATGCTTTTAGATTTTAATTTATCTTTTAGCATATGAGACACTTGCTCTAAAGTCATAATATTTGGTAATTCCCCTATCCTTCCTACCCCATGACTCACATATTTATTCTCTAGCTCATATATATCATAAGCTGGTTCTTCATAGGGATGATACCTAGCTATTATATCCAATACTTTCGGTACATCAACTTTATACATGACTGTTTCTATTTTTATTTCTTCTACTTGTTGTAATTCATTTTGTACACCTATGTATGGATTTGTATTTTCGTTTGGCATGAAAGACCCTATGCCGCTACTTTGAAAGCTACAATAGCTATAGTTACCTATATGACCTACCCCTATTTCTCCAAGTTTGTCTTTCAAATCATCTGCATGTGTTGAAGGTACGTATACTGCAAATTTCATCAATTTTTCTTGTTTTTCTTCTAGTATCTGAATATCCTCTATATCTAGCAATTTTGCTAAAACATCATTAACTCCTCCTTTACACGCATCTAAATTTGTATGACATGAAAATATTGTTATATCATTGTTTATTATCTTTTTTATTAATGTGCCCTTCTTTGTACTCATATCTATACTTTTAATTGGTTTAAATATAAATGGATGGTGTGTTATTATCATATCAAAATTGCCCTTTATAGCTTCATCTATAACAGAATCCGTTATATCAAGTGCTAATAGCATCTTCTTAACTTCTTTTTGTACATCTCCAATTTGCAGTCCACTGTTATCCCATTTATATACATAATGACTTGGTGCTAATTTATTAAAGGCTTTAATTATGTCGTTCACTTTCATATGCTTTTTTCACCTCCAAAATTTTATTGTGTTTTTCCTGTAATTGCTTATATTTTACTGTTTCATTACTATTGCTTTTTATATTGTCCATTATTATGGATATCTTGGAGAGTTTCTTATCTATAAAAGGAATCAGTAGTTCATCCTGCTGCTGTATTAATTTTTCCCCTATTTCAAAGTTTATATCATCTGAAATTTTCATTTCACCATGTTTTACTAACATTGTTTCATATATTCTTTCATTTTCTTTTGATAATTTTTCTTTTACTATTTCATATCCATTATTATATAGATATTTTCTTAGTTTATCTGATGCAGTCATTGGTTGTAAAATAAAAAAAGGTATAGACCTTGCAACTTCCTTTGATTCATCTAATATATCTGCAATTAACAATCCTCCCATTCCTGCAATAATTGCTATATCAGCTTCGTTGCTATTCAACACCTTTAACCCATTTCCGAGCCTAGTCTCTATTTTATTAGATAGTTTTCTGCTTTGTATGTAGTCTTTAGCTATATTCAGAGGACCAATGTTTACATCTGAAGCAATTGCTCTTTTACATATTTTATTTTCTATAAGATATACTGGTACGTATCCATGGTCTGTACCTATGTCAGCCACGCTACCGCAGTTTTCTACCAGATGTATTATACTGCTTAATCTAGGTGTTATTTTCATAGTTTTCCTCCTAATATTACACTATTATAAAGAACGAAATGGGTTGTTTGAAATGATAAATTTCAAAAATTTGAAGTTCACTCATTTCGAAACAACCCAAGGATTCTTTAATTGCATTTTAGACATCCTCCCTATTCTAAGAAGTCTTTTAACTTTTTACTCCTACTAGGGTGTCTTAACTTTCTAAGAGCTTTGGCTTCTATTTGCCTTATCCTCTCTCTAGTTACGTCAAATTCTCTTCCCACTTCTTCTAACGTCCTAGCTCTACCATCATCTAAGCCAAATCTTAACCTGAGCACTTTTTGCTCTCTTTCAGTTAATGTATCTAATACTTCTATGAGCTGCTCTTTTAACATTGTAAATGTTGCCGCCTCTGATGGAGCTAATGCATCATTATCTGGTAAAAAATCTCCTAGATGGCTATCTTCTTCTTCACCTATTGGAGTTTCTAAGGAAACGGGTTCTTGAGCTATCTTCATTATTTCTCTTACTTTTTCTTCATCAAGGTTCATCTCAGCTGCAATTTCTTCGGGCGATGGATCTCTTCCTAAGTCTTGAAGAAGCTGTCTTGAAACTCTTATGAGTTTATTTATAGTCTCTACCATATGAACTGGTATTCTTATAGTTCTTGCCTGATCTGCTATCGCTCTAGTTATCGCCTGTCTTATCCACCATGTAGCATAAGTACTAAATTTATAGCCTTTTGTATAATCAAATTTTTCTACTGCTTTTATTAGACCCATATTCCCTTCCTGTATTAAGTCTAGGAATAACATACCTCTACCTACATATCTCTTTGCAATACTAACAACAAGTCTAAGATTTGCCTCAGCTAATCTTCTTTTTGCGCTTTCGTCTCCCTCTTCCATACGCTTTGCAAGATTAATTTCTTCTTCAGCTGTTAAAAGTGGTACTTTTCCTATTTCTTTAAGGTACATTCTTACAGGATCATCTACATTTATTCCTTTAGGCACAAGTAATGCGTTATCAATATCATTCTCTTCTTCTACTTCTTTTTCTAATATAATTTCATCTTTTTCTCCAACTATTTGTATGCCCATATCTTCTATTAATTGATATATATCATCAATTTGCTGTGGATTTAAGTCCATCTCTTCTAAAGCATCCATTATTTCTTTATATGTCAAAACACCTTTTTTCTTCCCTGTATCTATAAGTTTTTTCGCTGAGCTAAGAATTACTTCTTTATCTTTTATTTTTTTGTTGTTATCTATTTCACCCAATACTTACGCCTCCTCTAGTGAAACTTATCATGAAGCACTATTTTTTCTTTAATATCAATTAATTGTTGTAACAATAACTTTAGTTCTTTTATATCTTCGTCTGTTTTGGTTTCTTTTAATTCAATAAGTTTTATCTTATTTTTAACTTCATCTTTTGTTATTTTTAATTTCTGCATTTTTATTATACTTATATAATCTTCTATAGCTTTGTCTTTGTTATTGTAATTTATTTTAATATCCGTATCTAAAATAGTATTTAATTTATTTAATTCTTCATCATTACATTTACTCTTTAGTACGTTGAGATCAATATAATTTTCAGTTTGATAAATTTCATATATTTTTTCTGCTAAACTGATATTTACTTCATCTAAGAAATCATCTGTCATAAATTCAGTAAATATCTTATCATAAACATTTTTATTTGTTATAAGCAGATTAATTAGATTACTCTCTGCTGATATATACCCCAGCTGTAATGTATTTTTAACCGGTGATATTCTATCTTTATTATTATATCTATATTGTTTCTTTATATACTTGTCCTTACCATCATTCATTAATTTATACGAGTCTCTATTAATGGCTTCGGGAGATATCCCTGTCTCTTTTGATATTTTTTTAATATAAACATCTCTTTCGACAGAACTCTTCACTGTTGCTAATAGTTTTATTACCTCCTCAGTAAAGTTAATCTTCCCCTCCGGTGTCTGTATATTATAAAGTTTCCTGTATAAGTATATTTTGTAGTCTATATAATTAAGTGAATTTGCTAATAATTCGTTAAACATGCTAGGCCCAAATTTTCTTAGGTACTCATCTGGATCTTTAGCTTTATTAAATATAACAGCCTTAGCTTTTATACCAACTTGATTAAAAATCTCAAACGCTAAGCTAACTGCTTTTTGACCTGCTGTATCTGAATCATAACAAATATATATATCTTTTTTATATTTTTTTAGAAACTCTGCTTGTTCCTTTGTAAATGCTGTTCCTAATGATGCGACAGCATTTTTAAAACCATATTTATACAAAGTGATAGTGTCCATATATCCCTCTGTTAAAAGTATTTTGTTATTCTCTGAATGCTTTGAAAGATTGTTTGCTCCATATACATTGTATCTTTTATTAAATACAGGAGTATCAGGAGAATTTAAATACTTTGGTAAAGCTTTGTCTATGACTCTACCTCCAAAACCTATAATTTTGTTTTTATTGTTGATTATTGGAAAGATTATTCTATTTCTAAATCGATTGTAATAGCCATTATTGTTATTTCTCTTAATTATTAATCCAGCTTCATAAATTAATTCTTCCTTGTATCCTTTACTGACTAAGTATCTTTTTAAATCTTCCCAGTCATCTAAAGCATACCCTAATCCAAAAGCTTTGATCATATCACTATCTATTTGTCTGTTTTTTAAATAATTAATAGCTTTATAGTTGTTTCTTAAATTTTTATAAAAATATATTGCAGCTTCTTTGTTTATCTGAAACAAAAGCTTTTTTTTATTTGCTACTTTATTATTATCATCTTTTTCGTTTATTACTATACCAGCCCTATCTGCTAAAATTTCTGCAGATTCCTTGAAATCAATGTTCAAATACTTTGATATGAAACTTATAACATCTCCACCCTCTCCACATCCAAAGCAATGATATATTTGCTTGCTTGGTGAAACGACAAATGAAGGTGTTTTTTCTTGATGGAATGGGCAACAAGCTTTGTAATTTACTCCAGCCTTATTTAGCTCTATATAATCAGATATAACATCAACTATATCGTTATCTTCTTTAATTTTTTCTATTAATTCATCTGACAAGGCATATGACATATATACCTCCTTTATTATTATTTCTCCACAATTTTCATATATCCTCCAAAAATACTGTGTAATATTTTACCGAATTATGATATTATTTCTATGTTATTTCTATTTTAACTAAATAAAACTAATATTTTTACAAAAGTCAATCACCAAATATTTATTCGACACAAATCTATGTTTCCCTTTTTTTTTTTGGATTTTTTAGAATTTGTCCCATGGCTTTGGAACAAATAGCTCGTTGAACTTGTTTATAGCGTACCTATCTGTCATCCCTGCAATATAATAACATGCTACATTTTTTGTATTTTCATCAATAGTCTTTAATTCTGTAGGCAATGATTCGGTATTAATAATATAATAATCATATAATTGTCGAATTACGTATTTTGCTTTACTTTCTTCTTGCTTTGCATTTTTATCTAAATAAACGTTTTTAAACATAAATTCTCTTAATTCATTCATGTAGTAACTCATAGACTCACTCATAATTATTTCATTTTGGTCAGTACTATTGTTAATAATATCAATTATCATATTATTTATTCTTTCACCATGAGTATTTCCTACATAATCTAAACATTTTTTTGGAAGCATATCTGTTTTTAATATACCTGCTCTTATTGCATCATCTATATCGTGATTTATATATGCTATTCTATCACAAATGCGTACTAATTGTCCCTCTAATGTACATGGTTTTTTATTTCCTGTATGGTTTAATATACCATCTCTAACTTCATATGTTAGATTTAGTCCTCTGTTTTTATTTCTTATTTCTATATAATCAACTATTCTTAGGCTATGCTCATTGTGTTTAAATCCTGCTTTATGCAAATTATTTAGTACCATTTCTCCCGCGTGACCAAAAGGTGTATGCCCCAAATCATGTCCGAGTGCTATAGCTTCTGTCAAATCTTCATTTATTCTTATCGCTCTTGCTATTGTTCTAGCTATTTGCGATACCTCCAATGTATGTGTTAGTCTTGTTCTAAAATGATCGCCTTCGGGTATTAAAAACACCTGTGTCTTGTGTTTCAGTCTTCTAAATGCTTTTGAGTGAAGGATTCTATCTCTATCTCTTTGATAATCTGTTCTTATATCACATTTTTCCTCTTCTATCTCACGACCTTTACTGTCACAGCTTTTTTTAGCAAATTTAGATAAAATTTTCAACTCAAGCATTTCGGTATTTTCTCTAATCTTCATTTTTTCCCCTCATTTCCATATAAGACGTAAATTTATTAGAGAATAGTTACTTAATTATTTTATGCATAATGCTTTAATCTATGTTTATTATATATATACAACAAATGCAAAAATAATCCTTTAATTTTTTGAACTAACTGAAAACAAGTAAATAAACTTGAACTCAAAAACAATACCTTTCACAGTTAAATGTATTTTCAGTAGTACTATAATTAAAATCCATATATAAATGATATAGTATTGTGAGCAATATATAACAATTCCATAATATTACAAAACCGAACATTTCTTTTTAATTTTTTCTATAAATTTACAATAAAAAAGGATTACGCTATATATATATAGAATATATTATTAAGAAAATAATACTTGAAAGGAGCGAATTAAATGAAAAGAATTGGTAAAAAAGAAAAATTTACTTCTTTAGCTGTTATTCCACCGCAATGTAATTGTTATTGTATGGATGATCCTTCCCATTCTTATGATCAGATCTTTGTTCAAAGGTATTAATACAATCAGGTAATATTATACAAAGAGTAATCTTATGGGTGTCTTTTCAGACACCCAATATGTTAAACGAAAAACACCTTAGTATTGGCTATTTTTACACAAAAAACCCTATATGAATAAACTCTCTTTTACGAGTGTCTATTCTATAGGATTCATTTTAAAACATGACTCATTCTTTTATTTATATTTAATCATATCTAGTATTATTCCTGCTGTTTCTTCTACCGCTTTGTTTGAAACATCTATTATAGTACAGCCTAACTTTTTCATTATCTTTTCTGCATACGTTAGCTCTTCTAATATTCTCTCTAGCGCTGCATAATTAGCATTATTATCAAGTCCTAATGCTTTTAATCTCTCTTGTCTAATTTGATTTAGTTTTTCAGGGTTAGCTGTAAGACCTATAATCTTCTTATGATCTATTTCAAATAAACTTTCTGGTGGTGATACCTCTGGAATTAGTGGAACATTTGCTACTTTTATGTTTTTATGTGCTAAATACATACTAAGTGGTGTTTTTGATGTTCTAGATACTCCTACGAGTATTATATCTGCTTTTTTAATACCTCTAGCATCTTTCCCATCATCATATTTTACTGCAAACTCTACTGCTTCTACTTTCCTAAAATATTTCTCGTCTAATCTTCTTATAAGTCCTGGTTCTCTTTTAGGAGACTGAGATAGCACATTTTGTATATGATCTATTATTGGCGTCATCAAATCTATGTAATTTATATCACGCTCTTCACATTTATCTATTAGGTAATTTTTTAGCTCTGTAACTACTATGGTAAAAAGTATTATACATTTTTCATGTTTTGCTTCGTCGACTATCTCTTTTATTTGCTCTTCATCTGTTATGTAAGGAAATCTTCTTATCTCATAATTACCTGTATTAAACTGACTCATTGCAGCCTTTGCAACCTGTTCTCCTGTTTCTCCTATTGAATCAGATAATACGTATACAACTATATTGCTTTTCATCTCATACCTCCTATTTTTTTGCCCCCAAGTCTACAAAAAGACTTGTTATATTAGTTTTGGAAATCCTACCAATTACTTTATAGTGAATTTTACCTTCACTCTCTTCTTTTTTTACTACTGGAAGAGAGTCTACTTGATGATTTATTATTTTTACTGCTACATCATACATAGTTTCCTCTGGATATGCCATAACTATATTAGGCATTCTGGTCATAATTAATCCAACAGGTACTTTATTTGTATCTGAATTACCTATAACACTTTTCAAGAAATCTTTTCTTGATACTACACCTACTAAATAACCTTTTGATGTTACAAATATTGTTCCTACATCTTCTAAAAATAATGTCACTATTGCGTTGTATATACTGGTTTCTTCATCTACCACGACTGGAGTGGATACGAAACTTTTAACCTTAATGTCTTTTATTTGATTAGCAAAAATCGTATTTATTGATTGCCCCGTAAAAAAATATCCAACCTTTGGTCTAGCATCTAGCATACCCATCATTGTTAAAACTGATAAATCAGCTCTTAGGGTTGCTCTTGTTACTTTTAGCATACTGGCTATTTGCTCGCTAGATATTGGTTGTTTTTCTTTTACTATTTCTATGATCTTATTTTGCCGAGTTGAAAATTGAATATCTATCACCTCTTCATCTACATGGTTTTATCATTATTAAACTCTTTATTTTAGTATAAATTAAAATAGGACAATTGTAAATAAAGGGATATCTCAATAATATGAAATACCCCTTCGTCTATCCTATAACTAATACTTTATTTTCTCTCTAATATAGTTTTCTAAATCAGATATCTTGATTCTCTCTTGCTCCATTGTATCTCTCTCTCTTACTGTTACGCACTTATCCTCTAAAGAATCATAGTCAAATGTTATACAATATGGTGTTCCTATTTCATCATGTCTTCTATATCTCTTTCCTATATTACCTGATGCATCATAATCAACCATAAATGATTTAGCTAACTCAGAATAAATTTCTGTAGCCTCTTTGTCTAATTTTTTAGTCAGAGGAAACACTGCAGCTTTAAATGGTGCTAACGCAGGATGTAGCTTTAATACTTTTCTAGTAGTTCCATCTTCTAAGGTTTCGTCATTATAAGCATCTATTAAAAATGCTAAAGTAACTCTATCTGCTCCTAGAGCTGGTTCTATACAATATGGTAAATATCTCTCGTTAGTAACTGGGTCTATATATCTTAAATCAACACCCGAATGTTCCATATGTCTCTTTAAATCAAAATCAGTTCTATCAGCTATACCCCAAAGTTCACCCCAACCAAATGGATATTTGAATTCTATGTCTGCTGTTGCATTACTGTAATGTGATAGTTCTTCCTCTGAATGATCCCTTATCCTAAGACTTTCTTTATCTATACCTAAATCATAAAGCCAATTTATACAGAATTCTTTCCAGTACTCATACCATTTCAAGTCTTCTTCAGGCTTGCAGAAAAACTCCATTTCCATTTGTTCAAATTCTCTTGTCCTAAATGTAAAGTTTCCTGGTGTTATCTCATTTCTAAATGATTTACCAATCTGACCTATACCAAATGGGATTTTTTTTCTAGCTGTTTTGGACATATTCTTGAAGTTAACAAATATACCTTGTGCTGTTTCAGGTCTTAAATATATCTCTGTTTTTGATCCCTCTGTAACCCCTTGGTATGTTTTGAACATAAGATTAAACTGCCTAATATTTGTATAGTCATTACTTCCACAATCCGGACACTTTATTTCTTTGTCTTTTATGTAGTCTTCCATTTGCTCATTAGTCCATCCATCAACTATGACTTCTTCTAATCCTTTATTTTTAATAAAATCTTCTATTAATTTATCTGCTCTAAATCTTGATTTACATTTCTTGCAATCCATCAACGGGTCATTGAAACCTCCAACATGCCCTGATGCAACCCAAACCTCAGGGTTCATTAGTATAGCGCTATCTAAACCTACATTCATTGGTGACTCTTGTATGAATTTTTTCCACCAAGCTTTTTTTACATTATTTTTAAGCTCTACTCCTAATGGTCCATAATCCCATGTATTCGCTAATCCTCCGTATATATCTGATCCAGGAAATATAAAACCTCTAGCCTTAGCTAATGATACTATGTTTTGCATTGTTACTTCTTTCATATCGTTTCCTCCTTAAAGGTTGTTTCATATATATTCTATAATAGTATTCCTTTTATGAAAACAAGTTTATTCAATTATTATCTTATTGTCAATACCTATACAAATAAAATAAGGGATTGTCTTAAAGATTTGTAGTGCTTTCTCACAAGACCTCCCTTAGGGCTGTTTCACAATGAGTTAATTTATTAGGCTTTAATCCACGAATTTACCATTACTTTACATCCTTTATAGCCTTTATTTAAGCAACTAAATTTTATTCTTCGTCTTCATCATTCTCTTCTTTGCTTATAGTTATATATTTCTCTTCTTTTTCTTCTACATCTTCATCTTTTTGCTTAGTTTTTTTTATTTTCTCTAATGTATCCTCTGTCTTACTCTTTACAGCGCCTAACGTATCTTGTGTGACATTTTTCACCTTGTTTATAGTATCATCAGCAAAGTTGCTTATACTTATAACATCTCCATCTTCTTTTATTATTTCTATAGAGCATTTTGTAAGTAATGCACCTGTAAAACTAAGTGCTGATAAAACTGGAGCTAAAAATATACCAATAGCACCAATAGTTACAGGAATATTCATAATTGTCTCATCATCTTTTTTTAATAGTATCTTATTTACATTCCCTGCTCTTATGACTTCTTTTACACTATCTATTACCGTGTCCACTGTTTTGTTTACCTTATCTTTGCAACACTTATTTTTGCCTAAATCTTCGATGTGTATTAACGCTTCTACTAAATCACCCTCATACTTTTCTAGAATTTCCTTTGCTTCTTTGTAGGATATATCCGCTCTTTCTCTTAGAGCATCAATTTTTTCTAAACTGATATTCATCTTACCCCTCCTTATTTATATTATTATATTTTTAGTCATCTATATTTGTTATACTATTAATTATGATATGAAATCGAGAAATTTTAGTGCATTAAAGTCTTTTTTATCTACGTAATATTCTATATATTTTCTTGTTAATTTTTGTAATTCTTTAAGCTCACCATAGTCTAACTTAATCTTGTCTAACTCATCTAATCTAGAATACATTAATAGCCTTAAACCTTCTGCAAGATTCTTATCAAGCATGAAATCATACGAATTATAGCTTTTGCATACATCGCAAAGAACTCCACCACTCTTAGAACTAAACACCGCTTCTCCTATAACTTCTTTACCACATTCACAACATCTCTTTGTATTAGGTTTGTAGCCTATAAAGCTCATATGCTTTAATTCAAATGCAAGTATTATTTTTATATATCCCTCTGTAGTTTTTGATAAAACTTCTAGTGTTTTTAATAGTAAGTTATATACTTTAATATTTTGTTCGTTTATTGGAACTGATGCATCTACTAATTGTAATACGTACATTGCATATGTTAGTCTGTCCAAATCTTCTCTTACACTAGAATATGTTTTAATCATATCGCCTTGGTTAATTGTATGCATATTTCTACCACGATAAACCACAAAATTACTTACAGTTAGTAATTGTGTGCTAGAAAACAATTTGTTTTTCTGTTTTCTAGCACCTTTTGCTATTCCTTGTATTTTTCCATTTTCTTTAGTGAAAATGGTCAATATCTTATCACTTTCACTATATTTTGTTTCTTTTAATACTACCCCCTCTAATTTAAGTAGCATAATACACCTCTATTATATTCTAGATTTGATTAATATCTTCGTTGTATTTCAGTGTTTCTTTGTAATCAATATATACATCTATTCTTCCTGTTTTCTCAAATAACTTCCACATAATATCTTGTAGCATATAAACTCCTCCTAATTTTAACTTGTACTTATAGATAGTTTGCTACTAAGAAGTTCAATTATTCTATGTAAAAAGTGTTATTTGTGGAATCAAATTATTCTAATTTTATTTTACTTATAACCCATTCTTTTTATTAAGCTCTCTTTGTCACGCCAATTCTTCTTTACTTTGACCCAAAGTTCTAAGAAAACTTTGCTACCAAGTAATCTTTCAATCTCCATCCGAGATGCTTTTCCGATACCTTTTAACTTCCTACCATTTTTCCCTATTATGATGCCTTTGTGTGAGTCTCTCTCACAATAAATTGTTGCACTTACATCTACTATTTCTTTATTATTTCTACTCTTCATCTTTTCTATCTCAACAGCTATACCATGTGGTATCTCTTGGTCTAAGTAATGCAGAGCTTTTTCTCTTATTATTTCTGCTGCTATAAATCTTTCTGGTTGATCTGTTATCATGTCGCCCGGGAAATATTGTGGACCTTCTGGCAGATGTTTTTTTATTCTATTTAATAGTCTATTAACATTTATATCTTTCAATGCAGATATTGGCACTATATCTTCAAATATACCAAATTCTTCGTATTGCATAGCTATATTAGCTAAACTAGCTTTATTTAGTTTATCCATCTTATTTATTACTAGTATTTTTTTAGCTTTTATTTTTTTTAATTCTTCTAGTATATATTTATCTCCTGCTCCTAGCTTTAAGCTCTCATCTACTAGCCACAGTATTATATCTACTCCCGCAAATGTACTCTTTACTGCGTCCATCATATAGTTACCTAATTTATTCTTAGGTTTGTGTATACCAGGTGTATCTAAAAATACTATTTGGCATTCATCTTCTGTATGAATACACTGTATCTTGTTTCTTGTTGTCTGCGGTTTATCTGATATTATGGATAGTTTTTCTCCTATAATATTATTTAGCAATGTTGATTTACCAACATTAGGTCTACCTATTATTGTTACGAATCCTGATTTATATTTCATTTGTTCCTCCTATACGTTTTGTAAGTCCTCTGGCCCAAAGCTATATGGTAATAGCTCCTCTAATGTATGCTCTTTGTATTCGTTTTCTGATTTTACAACTATAACCTTCATGTCTTTAGAAAATTCTCTCATAACCTGTCTACATACTCCACATGGATATGAATACTCTGAATCTCCACACACGGCTATAGCTTCAAATTCTCTTTCTCCTTCACTTACAGCCTTACTTATTGCTGTTCTCTCTGCACAAATTGTAGGACTATATGATGCATACTCTATATTACAACCTGTATATACCTTACCACTTTTCCCTAATAAGGCACTGCCAACTTTAAATTTTGAATAAGGAGCATATGACAGTTTTTTTGCTTCTATAGCCTTTTTAACCAATTCATTTATATCCATTGTCTACACCTGCTTTCATCCATTGTGCTAATTAGTTCATTAATTGTTAGTATCAAATTTTACTATAGGCTTTGCCTCAACTACTTGAATCCAAGTCACTCCAGGATTAAGTATAATTTCTTTGCCATCTTCATCAAAGTATTTTGTTTTTGCTTTTCTATCACTCTTTTTCCAAGTAATATTTATTCCCTTTCCATTTGTTATATAATAACCTGAGCCTTTTCCTACTGTAGCAATACTCAATCTACCATAGCTATCTATTGCTTTTGTACTAGCTTTTTGGACTATTATGTTTTTGGCTACTATAGGAGCTTTATTAGTCTCATCTATGTGTTGTTTACCATCCTTATATCTATTATATACCTTATTCTTGCTATCGTATATGTATTTAGTAGTATTTTTAAGTTTATAGTCTATAAACACTTCTTTTGCACTAAAAGACGTATCTGTTATTATATCTATATCTTCATTGTTAAATAAAAATGGTGTGAAGTTTGCTGTTTCTCTATATTTCCTTCTTTTTTGTTCCTTTCTTATCTTTTCCATACTTGTATAAAGTGTATGTTCGTTTTTCTTACCTGTTTTATAGTTTCTATAAAAAGCTCCACTGTATAGTCCATCTATATCTGCAACTTTTAATTTCTTTACATCTGCTTTTGCTTGCTCACTACCACCACATCTAACGTATAGTGGGTCATATTCAAGAGCTGCACTTATAAAATATGGTCTCGCACTTCTCACTGATCCTATCACTTTAGGCTCGTTTACTAAAAACACACCCAAATATCTCGTTATACGTCCTTCAACCAACATCTCATAGGCAATTTCAGCTTGACTTAATCCTGCTTGCCACCTAGCTGCCCTATGGTTATCAAACATTACTGTAACAGGTCTTCTATTTATTTTTTCCTCTGGTACAATTATACCACTCAACGGAGATTTAACACCTTCTACAACTATTTTTTCTGGCTCTTGTTGTTCTGGTTTCTCCTCTGGGCTTTGTTTTACTTCTTTTTGTTGTACTGGTATTTCATTATTATCAACCACATCTTTGTCACTTCCACAACCTATTACTGTAATCATTAGACTTAAAATCATTGCTATACATAAAAATCTTTTCATTATGTAACCCCCATTTATTTTTTACACTTTTGCCTTTATTACTTCTACCTCAACATTCAATATCCTTCTTTTATTGACTTTTAACACAGACATAACTAAATCTTTATATTTAATTTTATCACCAATTACCGCTACTCTACCTAGAGAGTTAAATATATAACCTCCTAATGAGTCAAAATCTTCATATGGCAAATCTACGTTAAAGGCTTCATTAAAGTCCTCTAGTTCTATGTCTGCTTTTACATTATATCTGTTATCTCCTATTTTTTCTATTATATTTTCTTCTGCATCGTATTCATCCAGTATATCTCCTACTATTTCTTCTATTATATCTTCTATAGTTACTAAGCCTTCTGTTGCACCATATTCATCAAGTATTATAGCCATATGGACTTGCTGTGTTTGCATTTCTTTTAAAAGCTCTCCTATTTTCTTTGTTTGAGGAACATAGTATGCTCCTCTCATAAGCTCTTTTACTGATGCTTCATTTATATCAAGCTCATTATCAAAAGCAAATGGCAATATATCCTTGGCATATAATAAACCTACTATATTGTCGATACTATTTTCAAATATAGGAATTCTAGAATGTCCGTTTTCTATAATTATTGATAGTGCTTTTTTTAGATTACTTTTTATTGATACTGCTATTATGTCTACTCTAGGCACCATCACATTTGTGACATCTGTATCATCTATCTCAAAAACGCCTTCTATCATCATTCTCTCATGATGCTCAAGTATACCTTCTTCTTCTCCTACATTTACTATGGATTTTATCTCTTCTTCAGTTATGAATGCTACGTTTTTACTAGTCTCTCCGCCTAATAACTTGATAATTGCATTTGTAAAGCCAGTCAATATATGAAGTAATGGTTTAAACACCTTCACTAATATATCCAACATTTTACCTAGCTTTGTAATTATCTTCTCCGGGTTTTGAGTAGCAAATGTTTTAGGTGTTATTTCTCCAAATACGACTATCAACACAGTCATTATAACAGTTGAAATAACTATTGACCCATCTTTTTTGAAAAACTTTAACGTAAGCTCTGTTACTATAGCTGTAGCTGCAACATTTACTACATTATTTCCTATCAATATTACTGATAATACTGAATTTATTTGCTGTTTTAATTTCTTTATCAACTCTCCTTTACGTGCATCTTTTTCTTTTATATTTCTTATATTCGTTGGTTTTATTGCTGTTAATGCAGTTTCTGCACTTGAAAATACAGATGACAGATAAAGAAGTACTATTAATGCTACAATTTTAAAATAAAAAGCCATGCAATTAGCCTCCTATAAATAGTTAACTATTTATATGTTTCCCAATTACATGACAAACTTGTATGTTTTATTTATCGCTTTTAAATATTTTAAGGTTTTTCATAACATCTTTTTCTTTTTGTCTCATAATTTCTTTTTCAGTTTCAGTCATATGATCATATCCTAAAAGATGAAACATACTATGAGCAGTTAAATACATCAACTCTCTTTTTATTGAATGTCCTAATTCTTTAGCTTGTGCTATTCCTTTTTCAACTGATATAACTATGTCACCTAACATGCTTTCTTGTCCTTCTATGAATATGCTATCATCTTCAATAGGAAACGATAATACATCAGTATAGCTATCTTTATTTCTATACATCTTGTTAAGTGTTTTTATTTCTTCATTGTCTACAAAAGATACACTTACTTCATAATCAGTGTTTCCTCTCTCAAGCATTAGGCACTCGCTAACTACTTTTTTTATATCTTCTATTATCTCCTGTGAAATCTCTATTTTCTCTTGTCTATTGTCTATCAGTAGTTGCATATTATTTATATGCCTCCTTTTATTTCATCAATGTTTAATTTAGGATATTCGATTCTTTCATGGAATATACCAAGTAATATTATTGTAAATTTATTTGCTATTATATCCAAATCTTTAAAGGTCAATTCACTTTCATCAAGCTGTCCATCTTCTAACTTTGCTTTGATTATCTTTTTAATTAAACTTTCTATTTTAACCTTTGTAGGCTCTTGTATTGATCTTACTGCTGCCTCTACTGAATCAGCTAGCATTATTATGGCTGCTTCTTTAGTCTGTGGCTTAGGTCCAGGATATCTAAAATCTTCTTCTCTTACAGACTCACTTTTCTCACTATTTAACGCCTTGTGATAGAAAAATGCTACTAATGTTCTACCATGATGCTGTCTTATTATATCCTCTATGAATTTTGGTAGCTTATATTTTTTAGCCATTTCTACACCATCTTTTACATGATTTAATATGACTATAGTGCTAAGATTAGCCTTTAATTTATCATGTGGATTAGCAGAATTAAACTGGTTTTCTTTAAAGAAATATGGTCTTTTCAACTTCCCTATATCATGATAATATGATCCAACTCTAGCAAGCAACGCATTGGCATTTATAGCCTCTGCTGCTGATTCACTAAGATTACCTACTACTATACTGTGATGATAAGTTCCTGGAGCTTCTAATAGTAATCTTTTCATTATTGGAGTATTTGGGTTAGATAAATCTAATAGCTTTTGTGGTGTAATTATACCAAATACACTCTCCCAAAGTGGCAGTGAACCTACTGTAATAACACTACACATAACTCCATTTAATATACCAAAGATACTTTGTTGTACTATTAAATATGCACCTTCATCCAAAATCAATCCTATAGACACCGACATGAATACATTTACTAATCCTACTACTAGTCCCACTACAAATATTTTGTATCTGTGATTAGCCTCTTTTCCACCTATTGCTCCAACTAAACCACTCAGCATATACAACACTATAATACTTGGTGATGCATTTGTGATATAAGCTAGTTGTATTACCATTATTAAATTAATGAAAATTGATACTTTTTCATCTAGTAGTATCGTTATAAGCATTGTTGCTGTCGCTATAGGCACTAAATATGTTGATACATCACTAACGCTCTTTCCTAACAAAAGTATAACTATGACTATTAGCATAACCATAAATAATAGCTTAGGGTTATATAATAGCTTCCTATTTAAATAATATAGGTATACTATAAAGCTACATACTATCAGTACTGCCAGTAATATTAACCCTATTTTAGGCTTATATTCTTTCATATTTTTTTCTTTTAAGAGACCGCTTTCTCTTAATAGTGCGATGTGCCTTTTTTTAAATTCTTCACCTTTTAATATTATAACTTGTCCTTTTTTTATTTTTATGTCTTCTATCTGCTTTGCTACAGCCTCTTTTGCTTCTTTTGTCTGCTTTATATCTAGAAACATATTTGGTTTTAAAAAATTGACTATTATTTCTCTGCCTATTCTTTTATTTGAATCTTTAAGATCTTCTATTTTATCAAAGTTTTCAATTAGTACTTGTTTACTTTCTTCTAAATCTTTTTCTTTTATTCCCTTTGCCATAACCTGAAAAATGATATCACCTATATAACTTTGTAATTTATCCAGATCTGATTTTTTAGTTGTCAATAATATACTAAAGTCATTATCACTCAATTCTATATCTGCTTCTCTTTTTAACAATTCCTTTTGAAGAATCTTATTTTCGTCTTGCGAGTTTCTTATCATCTGTATAATATCAAAAAAGTTATTTATCTTTGTTTTAACATTAACTTGCACTGATAAATCAAATTTGTATATTGGCTCTACTTTGTCCATTGATTGTTCTCTAAGTCTGTTAGTTTCAATTTTATCTACTATATCTTTATTAGTTACAATATCTTGCCTAGCTACATCTCCTACTTCTGCTGATATTTTATTTGTAGTCATGTTAAATATAAAAATCCCTGATAACACAATAGTAAAGCATACAAAAAGTAATATTTGTTTAATCAATCTTCTTTTTAAAAATCTATTTACTTTAGTGCTTTTTAATCTTTTCCTAATATTATGCTTTTTAAAAAGCATGTTTCCACCCCACAAGCCTCATCACATATTATTTTTGTTTATCTTCAAATTTTTCGTATGCTTCTATTATTCTTTTAACCAGTTGATGTCTCACTACGTCACTTTTTGATAATGTTATAAAATCTATTCCCTCTACACCTTTTAATATCTTCGTTATTTGTTTAAGTCCTGATGTTTTGCCATTTGGTAAATCTATCTGTGTTATATCTCCTGTAATTACTGCTTTTGAGCCAAATCCTAATCTTGTTAAGAACATCTTCATTTGCTCAGATGTTGTATTTTGTGCTTCATCTAATATTACAAACGCCGAATCAAGTGTTCTACCTCTCATATATGCTAGAGGAGCAATCTCTATAGATCCTCTTTCTTTGTGCTTTGCAAAAGCTTCTCCTCCTAAAACATCAAACAGTGCATCGTTTAGTGGTCTTAAATATGGATCAACTTTATCCTGCAAATCACCAGGTAAAAAACCCAATTTTTCTCCTGCTTCTACTGCTGGTCTAGTAAGAATGATTCTACTTACTTCTTTATTCTTAAATGCATTTACTGCCATAGCTACTGCAAGATATGTTTTACCAGTTCCTGCAGGCCCTATGCTAAACACTACATCCTTATTTTTCATAGCTTCTATATATCTTTTTTGCCCTATTGTTTTAGGTTTTATCTGTTTTCCCGAATAAGTGGTACACATGACATCATTTATTAGTTCTTTTACTAAGTCACCATTTCCCTCCTGAACTAGCTGTATAGTATATGCTAATTCTTGATCTGTTAATGTTTTTTTATTTTTAATTATATCAACTAGCTTTGATATTAATATTCCAACAGCATTAACATTTTCTTTGTTCCCTATTATTATTATGTCATTTTCTCTATATGCTATGTCTACATCGAATTCTTTCTCTATCGTTTTTACATTACTATCTAAATCTCCAAAGAGTTCTCTTGAATAATCCTCTTCGCTTATCTTAATCCTTTTCTCAACTACTTCTTTATTCAAATTATAATCCTCCATTCTGACTATTAGGGTACATTGTTATTTTATAATTTTTTTTAAGGTAATGTTCTCCATAACTTCAATGTGTAGTATCGCAGTAATGTACTGTTCATCTATTTTATAAGAAACATTTTGTGACACTACCTTCGAGTTTTTTGGAATGTTACTCATAAGATTCTGAATACCTCTAACCCTAAGAACTTCTTTCAATGCTTCTACATCCTGTTTTATGTTCTTTAAAACTACTTCACAGTATTTATGTGTAATTATTTCTATTGGCAAGCTCATTAGTGCGTTATCTATGAGTTTATTACTCTTAGTTTTTTCTATATAGCAATCAAAAGGAATTTTTCCATTTGATACGCTGATGCTTTTGCTTCCTATTTTTAGTTCCTTAACTGTATAAGTCTTTCCTGTTTCCTCTTTTATCTCTTTGCTTATTGGTTCTTTTATATATTTTGTGTAACTTGTCTTTCCTAATACTTCTCCATTAGCATGAACTAAAAGAGGCTTTTCTAGTCTTTCATCTTCTATCTGTCCTGTAATTAATATCTGTCCTGCTTTAACCACATCTCCTTTTTCGACTAATGCTTTGCCATTTTTAGCTATTATTTTATATATGATTGCATTTTTATTTGCAACTATATTACATGGGCTTTTGTTATCGACTTCATTTTTTACATCTCTTTTCTTTACCTCTATTACTAATTTTGTTCCAACTACTTCTGCTCTTGTATAAGATATATCGTCAATATCTATAATCAATTTATCTCTTATTTGCTTTATATCTATATTTGCTTTTCTTATTCCTGGTCTTATATTGTACTGTTTTAAATGCGATATCACTTTATCGTTTACAATTTTATCTTCTCCTACTACTTCTATTACCCATATAAACGATGTCAAATAAAATATAATTATTAATGATATTAAGCTTCCCACTGCCATCATTTTTCTATGCTTTAATTTAGATATAAAAAAAGGAAATCCCTTTTCTTTGATTATACTTACTTTAAAGCTATTACTTCCTAGTTTTTGTATTAGTCTGTTAAAACCTTTTACACCAACTTTCGCTACTAATGTTGTATAATCTACTCTGTCTATATCCCATAAATATATATTATCATCTATTGAGTTGTTTATAAACCTTTCTAGCATTAATCCTTCAATTTTAATAATAACATATCCTCTAAAATAATTCCATAATCTTATAATAAGCAAATATAACACCTCTTTATTAAATCAAATATTCGATTTCATTTATTACACCAGTTATTATGATTTCTTCACTCACTATTGTCTTTAACAGCATATTATTTCCTAACACTTTTATGATTCCATCCTTGTATTTTACTCTAATTACAGTTTTACTATATTCTAAAATTCCTTTATGATTTTCTATATAAACTTGGATATTCCCTATCATAGTTATCTTTGGAAGGTCCATAACTATGTCTTTCGGTAGTTCTAGCACATCTGAAATGTCACTCTTTATTTTATCTATATTTTTCACGCAAAGCCCTCCTTTATATAAAAATATGTATTTTTTTTAGGATGTATTACTACATGGGCAAAATAAAAACGAGAAGATTTTAGCAATCTTCTCGCCTATACTGATTATTTAGATAAACTTTTTGGTTTTCCTAATATCTCAGCCATTATAACGCCTTTTAGTACATCATCTTTGGCAAATGATAGTCCAAAATTATTGTTATCCTTTTTAGATGAAGTATTTTGGGTATAATTTTTTTTCTGAGCTTGAGTCTGTTTGATTGAATAAGGTGTTTCTTTAACTACTGTTGCTATCTCTTCTTGACTATCATAAATAGCTTCTTCCACAGTTCTTTCTTCATCTGTTTTAGTTGATTCTATCTGTTTTACTTCTCCCTTTGCATGATGTATATTAACTCCATTTACTACCTGTAAATTACTACCAGAATTTACTGCATGGTTTGTACTTTTATTTGCTTCTTTAGCTATTTTATTAATTTTACCTGCTATATAGCCAATAAATCCTATTATTAACGACGACGACACCAGAATATCAATAATATTGTCCATAGACATCAAATCCTTCCTAGTATATATTACTATTTGTCTTCTTTATCAACGTTTATTTTGGATATAGATGTTCTCATATCTGTGTCAGCCACTACATTTTTCATGTTATAATAATCCATTACACCTAGATTACCCTTTTCAAATGCTTTGGCTATAGCAAGTGGAATCTGTGCTTCAGACTCTACAACTTTAGCTCTCATTGATTGAACCTCTGCCTTCATTTCTTGCTCTTTAGCAACAGCCATAGCTCTTCTTTCCTCAGCTTTAGCTTGAGCAATCCTCTTATCTGCTTCA
This sequence comes from Clostridiaceae bacterium M8S5, assembly GCA_029227815.1. Taxonomy (GTDB): domain Bacteria; phylum Bacillota; class Clostridia; order Tissierellales; family MCWD3; genus Abyssisolibacter. The sequence goes on from CP118523.1 coordinate 2,863,009, forward strand.
GCTTGGTCTGTTTGCAATTTAGCACCTATATTTCTTCCTACATCAACATCAGCTACATCTATAGATAATATCTCAAATGCAGTTCCTGCATCTAGTCCTTTTTCTAAAACTGTTTGTGATATCAAATCTGGATTTTCTAGCACTAGTTTATGGCTTACTGCACTACCAACTGTAGTTACTATACCTTCTCCAACTCTTGCTATGATTGTTTCTTCCCCTGCACCACCGACAAGTCTTTCTATATTTGCTCTTAAAGTTACTCTCGCTTTTACCATAACCTCTATACCATCTTTAGCTACTGCCGATACTTTTGGTGTTTCAATAACCTTTGGATTAACACTTACTCTTACAGCTTCTAATACATTTCTTCCTGCTAAATCTATCGCTGCTGCTCTTTCAAACGGTAATACAATCTCAGCTCTTTGTGCTGCGATAAGTGCATCGACTACAGTATTTACATTACCACCTGCTAAGTAATGTGCTTCCAGCTCGTTCAAATCCAATTTCAATCCAGCTTTTGTGGCTTTAATGAGTGGATTAACTATCCTTGATGGAATAACTCTTCTAAATCTCATCCCAACAAGTGTGAAAAGTCCTATTTTAACTCCTGAAAAATAAGCAGTTATCCATAACCCTACTGGAATAAAGCTAAACAATAAAGTTAAAAATATCACTACAGCAACAACAATAATAATTAAGAAAACTAAACCATCCATACCTTTGCTCCCTCCCAAATTTAACTAAATTTTTGTATTATTGATAATAATAACACCGTTATCAAAATAATGCAAATTTATTTTTTCTTTTTTACTACAATTCTTCTTCCTTCTATCTTTGTTACCTCAACTATTGAGCCTTTTTTTATAAATTGCCCCTCTGACACAGCATCTATTCTACTTTCATCAATTTTTATAGTACCTGCTGGTCTTAGAGATGCCACAACTATACCTTCTTTACCTATCAAGTTAATATCTGCTTTTGAACTAGTATAACTATCATCCTGACTTTTTGTAAGAACTAGCTTATTAAACATTGGGCTTTTTTGACCATACTTGACCATTATAAATATAAACAACCCACTAGTTAAGAATGCAGAAACCAGATATATCACTCCATGCATAACTGATTCTGATGCTAATAATATAGACACAACAATGCTTATTAATCCTCCTACTCCTGGTACTCCAAAGCCTGGTATCACTAACTCTATAAGCAATAAAACAATACCTACAACAAACATAATCACTGCTGCATACCCAGAATTTCCAGCTACTACACCTCCCCAGAAATATAAACCAAAGCATAATATCGCAAGGGTACCTCCAATACCAAATCCAGGTGTGAAAATTTCCGCAATTAAACCTATGAACCCTAATACAATTAATAACATTACGATAAATGGATTTGATAAAATACTCACTATAGTATTTTTAAAGTTATAGTTTGCAACTACTATTTTATTATATTTAACATCTAATTTTTCTAAAATCTCAGAGTAGTCACTTGCTATAGCATCTGAAAGATTAAGTCTTTTTGCATCTTCGTAGTTTAAATTTAATAAATATCCTCTTTTCACTACTCCCTCAATCTCTATATTTTTGTCTGCCATGGCAGCAACTAACTCATCATTTCTATTCCTTAGTTTAGCAGTAGCTTTTAGCATCTCTACCCATAAAGATAGTATTTTGGGGTTGTTAGGTATTGGCTCAGCCGAACCTATAGTTGCCCCTGGAGCCATTGCTACTTTATTAGCTGATATTGCTAGCAATACGCCTGCTGACTCAGCCTTATCATTTACATAAGATATGGTAGGGATATTGATTGATACTATTTCTTTTTTTATTTTTTCTGCATATTCAATATATCCTCCATATGTATCTATCTCAAATATAATAGCACTATAATTCTCTGATAATGCTAATTTGACATTATTCTTAACATATTCATAGGTGGCTTTGTTTATGTCTCCTTTTATTGGTACTACATATACATCACCCTCTGAATCGCTTGCATATACAAATCCTGAACATATTGTAAGTACAAACATCATCACAAATAAACATTTAATAATATTTCTAGATGCTTTCATAAAACACTCCCCTTTCCATAAATAGCCTTTTGATTATTATAATACAAGCAAATATTTTTTACTAGATTTATTTAATGAATTTTATTAAATTATTTTTAATAAATACTATATTTTGTAAATCGGCACTTATATTTTTGTTTATAATATTAGAAAACTAAGTAAAAAAATAAAATCTGAACACTATATATGCTCAGATTTTAGTAACTAACCTAATATTTTTTTTACGTAACTGCTAGCAATACTGGCGTCTGCTTTGCCTTTTATTCTAGGTACAAGTTTGCCCATAACTTTACCCATATCTTTCATGCTAGTAGCATTTACTTCATTTATCACTTCTTTAACAATAGCTTCGACCTCTTCATTAGACAACTGCTCTGGTAGATATTGCATCAGTATATCTATTTCATTGTAAGTATTTTGAACTAAATCATCTCTTGAGCCTTGCTTAAAGCTCTCTATAGCATCTTTTTTTTGTTTAATTTGCTTTGATATAACGTCCAAGATTTGCTCATCATTTAATTCTATACGCTCATCTACCTCTTTTTGCTTAATACCAGCTCTAACCATTGTGATAACATTCTTACGAAGTGTATCTTTTTGCTTCATCGATTGTTTAAGATCTTCTAAAAGCTTTCCTTTAAGAGACATAACTCACCTCTTATCTTCTTTTATTATTCTTTCTCCTAGCTGCTTCTGCTTTCTTTTTACGCTTCACACTTGGCTTTTCGTAATGCTCTCTTTTTCTAAGTTCTGAAAGCACTCCACTTCTAGAACATTGTCTTTTAAATCTTCTAAGAGCATTATCTAGAGTTTCATTTTCCCCTACTTTAATCTCTGCCATCAATTTCTCCCTCCCCTCGTTTACTGCTTTAAATCCTTAGGGACACAGTAAATGAAAATAGGCACTAAATCATTATACCTCAAATTCCATCTAAATGCAAATATGAATTACCCTGGAGGCCAATTTAAATTTCGACCACCTAAAACGTGATAATGCAAGTGATTAACTGTTTGACCGCCTTGCTTGCCACAATTATTTACTACTCTGTAACCATCTCTATCTATATTATATTCTTTAACTATTTTATTAATAGCAAGATGAATGTCTTTAATAATATCTAAGTTCTCATCTATATCATTTAGAGATTCTATATGTTCTTTAGGTATTACTAATACATGTACAGGTGCTTGTGGCTGTATATCCTTAAAAGCTATTACATTTTCATTTTCATATATTTTGTCACAAGGTATATCTCCATTTACTATCTTGCAAAATATGCAATCTGACATATTTTCACCTCCTATATTAAAAAGGGTTTTTGCATATTTAGGGATAATTTCAGTAACCCCTCATTTATATACTATTCTATAATCATAGCGTAAATTCCTTTATAAGAATAAAATTCTACAATTAACTTCAATTTATAAAATTACTTCAGTAGTTTTCCGACTAACACTTCATTTTGTATCCCACTTACATATACATCATGTATCTCGTGAAGTAGCTGTTTTTTGCCACTTGATAAAACCTCTATATAGTTTGTAGTATGCCCTTTTACCAGATCGCTACCAGTACTTTGTTCAAACAATACACTTACTGTCTGATTAATAAATCTCTGTAAGTAGTTATTAGTAAGTTGCTGTGCAATTTCTATTAATATTTTGCTTCTCTTATTTTTTACATCCCCACTGATTTGGTCGTCAAACTTCGAAGCTGGAGTCCCTTTTCTAGGTGAATATTTAAATACATGTATCTTGGAAAACTCTATCTCTTTAACAAAATTGCAAGTCTCTATAAAATCTTCATCTGTCTCAGATGGAAATCCTACTATAATATCTGTAGTTATTGCAGCATTCTCCATATATTTTCTGATCAAAGCTACATTATCTTTGTATTGCTTTGTTGTATACTTTCTATTCATTCGCTTAAGTATTTTGTCACATCCACTTTGTAGTGATAAATGAAAATGATCACATACCTTTGGTAACCTACTAAGCTTAATCATAAATTCTTCATCTATAAGTGTAGGCTCAAGAGAACCTAGTCTAATTCTTTTTAAGCCCTCTATATCATGTATCTGCTCTATTACATCTATCAAGCTACCTTCTTTTAAATCCTTGCCATATGATGCTAAATGTATTCCAGTAAGGACGATTTCTTGAAATCCTTTTTTGCAGAGCTTTTTAACTTCATCTCTTATATTGTCTATTTTCCTACTCCTAATTCTCCCTCTAGCATATGGTATTATACAATAAGAGCAGTACTGGTTACAGCCTTCCTGTATTTTTAAATAAGCTCTTGTTTTATCATTAATCGCATCTATAGACAGCTCCTCAAACTCATCAATAGACATAATATCTCCTACGGCATTTATCTTAGTGTTTTCATTTATATACTCCTCACAGAACTCTACTATCTTTTTTCTTTCATTAGTCCCAAGCACTATATCTACATCTTCCATCAGACTCACCTCTTTAGGTGAAACTTGAGAATAACAACCAACAACAGCTATTATAGCATCTTCGTTGTTTTTCTTTGCTTTCCTTATAAACTGTCTAGATTTTCTTTCTCCTAGATTAGTAACTGTACACGTATTTATCACGTATATATCTGCGAATTCTCCAGGTTTTACAACTTCATACCCTGCTTTTACAAAAAGTTCACTCATAGCCTGTGTTTCGTATTGATTTACTTTACACCCTAGCGTAAATGTAGACACAGTCTTTTTTCTGCCATATCTATTATAAAAAGTATCATTATCATTGCTCAAATCAACCTTGTTCATAGTTTCCTCCTAAGAAATAGCTTTCTCTCTTGTTATTAACAGTATAACACTATTTTATTCATAATATAATCTACCATATTATTTGTAATTATTCAACGGTATAATTGTACTTAATGATAATGATTTGAAACTTTAAAAACATGTACGCTAGTTTTTATATTGGATTTCTGTTAACCTCTTCGCTTTATTTGCGTGTAACTCTCATAGAAAAAACAGCACCCCTATCTAGAATTCTAATAAATTTGTCATCAATCTATGGTAATATCATATGTTATCCGTTATACAATCATACAAAAAAGCAAATAGGTAATCTATAAAATTACCTATTGTCTGTCTAATTATTATTTAATTATACTATCTATTTTAGCAATCATATCGTTGTTCATCTTCCACTCTAAAGCTTTTAAGTTGCTTGAAAGATGTAACTGTTTAGTAGCTCCTGCAATAACAGGGCCTACTGTTTTTTGAGCTATAAGCCAGTTTAGTGCTATTTCATTAATCGGTTTACCTATTGTTTCTTCAACTTCTCTTGCTTGTTTAAGGTGCTGAGATAATCGTTCTCCTTGAAGCTCTGGATTGTTACTTACAGCCCCCTTATCAAATATAGTTTTGCCTGCCAATAATCCTTGCATTAGTGGACTGTATGGTAAGAAGAACTGTCCGTTAGATTCAAGGAACCCAAGTAAAGATTCTCTTACTTTGTATTGTAACGGTATATTATGATAAGAAGTTGGGTTGTGCTCAAGTATGTTGTATAGCCCTTGATGAGATACTACTTGAGCAGTTTTCATTCCCTCTTTAATCATCGCTTGAGAATAATTGCTCACACCAATATATCTAATTTTGCCTGATTTTTTTATATCAGCTAATGCTTCAAATGTTTCGTTGATATCTGTATTTGGATCAGGCCAATGAATTTGGTATAAATCTACATAGTCAGTTTGTAAACGTCGTAAACTATCCTCTATTTCTTTAAGTAAACTTTCTTTAGTCAAATTATTCGTTACATTGTTACTATCATCCCAAACAAGGCCACATTTGGTTGCTAAAAATACTTTATTTCGTTTACCTTTAAGCGCTTCACCTACTACAGTTTCGGAGTGACCAAGCCCATAAATTGGCGCGGTATCTACAAAATTAATACTGGCATCAATGGCTTGATGAATCACTTTAATAGCGTCATTTTTAATAAAATTTGGCCAATCGCCTTTACCTGCAAACTGCCAAGTACCAAGACCTAGCACTGATAATTTATCTTCGACTAAATTAAACTTTTTATAATTCATATTTGAACCTCCTATTAAGTAATTATTTAATTTATATATTAAACTTTAATTATTCATTAATAACTATATCTATCCTATTTAAAAAATACTTCTCAAGCTTATCCCATTTATAAGTCTTTAGGTTCAATCATAGATATGTAATATATGCAATTATGTATCTATGTCACTATGTCATGACATGCGTATTTACTCTTATATTTTACCTTTAATAATAATAAGGGCTATTTACATGGAAATATTTACTATAAATTTACTCCTATCTCCACGATAAGCTGCAATAGAGTATTCTATAGGTGTTCCCAAGTGATTTAAACCGATTGAATTAAAAATCTGTAAAGGAAACCCTTTTGGTATACACAGATGTTTACTTTCATATTCTCCAGAGACTGATGCCTCTATTGCCCTCTTCATATGAGTGATTTTTGTTTCACGATTAGTAGATAAGAGATCATAAAGAGAATGTTCTTTTTGGTATACATCATATATTTGATGACAGTACTTACCGTTTAAGTAAGTATCCACTATAACAATCGGTGTATCATCTGCAAACCGTAGTCGTTTTAGCTTTATTACTACATCATGCTCTTGAATATTAAGTGCTTCTGCAACATCTTTAGAAGCATTGAGTATCTTTTTTTCAAGAATAATTGTTTTGGAAGTATATCCTTTTCTAAGCATTTGGTCGCGAAAAGGCTCAATACGTGCAACAAATTCCTGTTCAATCTTTGGCTGAGAGATAAAGGTACCTTTACCTTTTACTCGATATAAATGTCCTTCATTCACAAGCTCAATAATTGCTTGCCTAACAGTTGTTCGACTTAACTGTAGTATCTCAGTTAACTCTAATTCCGCGGGTAACATATCTCCCGGCTTAAGGATACCTTGGCTAATATTATTCATTATTAATTTTTTTAGCTGGTAATATAGCGGAACAGGAACATTTTTATCTATCTTAGAAGCAGTAAACATATTAGCTCTCCTATCGTTTTAATGTTAGTTATTATTTTTATACTAGTATTACGATACCATAATGTAATGACAATAACAATAATAAAATAGAATATGTTTGTAATTTATATTAGTCAATTATAAAACTACAAGGAAAATCAAAAGAAATTATTCAATTCATAGTAAAAACTTACGTTTTTTGATTTATAATAATGATTAAATTTCCAAAGTTGCTCATGTAAATAATTTTGACATAACTATGAAAGTAAACATCAATTTAAGTTTTGATGTTTACCTTTCACTATGGTTAGGTTAAAACGGTAAGCTTCAAAAATATAGAAAACTATAATACATTTACATTCCACTATGGTTAGATTAAAACTAAATGTTCATTGTTAATATTTGCTTTTCCCGATTCAAATTTACATTCCACTATGGTTAGATTAAAACAAGCCCTCTTTTTGCATTGTTTGACATTGCGTCAGTATTTACATTCCACTATGGTTAGATTAAAACTTAAGAGGGCTTACCCCTCGCCCCATTCCGTCAAATATTTACATTCCACTATGGTTAGATTAAAACGTGAGTTATAGTTATCCAGTTCCAGAGTCGTATATGATTTACATTCCACTATGGTTAGATTAAAACTTCATATTGCTTCTTGTCACTTGCAACAACATATTTATTTACATTCCACTATGGTTAGATTAAAACGTGCATTTTCAGATACTAGCTCACGACCTTAAAGTTCATTTACATTCCACTATGGTTAGATTAAAACATCTATAGCTGTTGCAGTAAATTTACTTATTACTGGATTTACATTCCACTATGGTTAGATTAAAACTTAAATAGATTTAAAGAAATAGAGAAAGGTTTTAAAGATTTACATTCCACTATGGTTAGATTAAAACCTGGCAACTGTGAACACAACCCCATCGGGTGGTCAAGATTTACATTCCACTATGGTTAGATTAAAACGAAGAGTGACAAGAAAAAGATACCTGTAATGACATCATTTACATTCCACTATGGTTAGATTAAAACCATAAAACATGCTCAAGAACTAAAAGACGGAATTGTATTTACATTCCACTATGGTTAGATTAAAACCTAACTCTTTCTTTATCTTCTTTACCAATTCAAATATTTACATTCCACTATGGTTAGATTAAAACTGGGATATAGATAAAAATAGTATTGTATTTGAAATATATTTACATTCCACTATGGTTAGATTAAAACTACTCTCTGCATTGGAGCAACTAGGAGCAGTAAAACAATTTACATTCCACTATGGTTAGATTAAAACATTTGATACATACTCTTTTACTTCGCTAGCTATTCTCATTTACATTCCACTATGGTTAGATTAAAACATTTGATACATACTCTTTTACTTCGCTAGCTATTCTCATTTACATTCCACTATGGTTAGATTAAAACAACAAACTTTTTATAAAAGAGACAAGACTACAACTATTTACATTCCACTATGGTTAGATTAAAACTGCTACACCGCTTATTAAACAATCTTTAATATACTGTATTTACATTCCACTATGGTTAGATTAAAACATTTTTGTGGGTACGTCATCAATTATGCTCACTTAGCATTTACATTCCACTATGGTTAGATTAAAACGGTAGCAACCTACAATATCAACTAAAAAATAATGATATTTACATTCCACTATGGTTAGATTAAAACGATAGACACGTGCGAAGCTGTCTATTTCCTTGACAACATTTACATTCCACTATGGTTAGATTAAAACGACCACCCATTACCCAAGCCAAAAAAACTATAGTTATATTTACATTCCACTATGGTTAGATTAAAACTGTTATATCTAAACCAAACATGGTAGTGACATAGAAATTTACATTCCACTATGGTTAGATTAAAACGCAAATATCATCTTTGTTGTGTCTACATGTATCAAAATTTACATTCCACTATGGTTAGATTAAAACACAATTGCCTTAAAAGGGCTTAAAATGCGCGTTCCTAATTTACATTCCACTATGGTTAGATTAAAACAGTAGTTGCTTATAGTGGCAATACAGGCTATAGCAAATTTACATTCCACTATGGTTAGATTAAAACAAGAAGTTAAATTAAATATAAAAATTAATGGCGAACCACATTTACATTCCACTATGGTTAGATTAAAACTAATCTGCAATTCCTCTTACGTAATCTTTTACGTCTTCATTTACATTCCACTATGGTTAGATTAAAACGATTTAGTTGATAAAGTAAATACTACAGCTATTTAATTTACATTCCACTATGGTTAGATTAAAACATAGCGGTTCAAGCCCCTAGATTTGGAGTTAGGACAATTTACATTCCACTATGGTTAGATTAAAACCAAGATGGCCCAAGAAATGAAGAAGGTTCTATATTATTTACATTCCACTATGGTTAGATTAAAACAAACCAGCTATATTAAAAGCATTTAAAGACATTAATATTTACATTCCACTATGGTTAGATTAAAACCCACACGTCAGACAGGAACAGTGATTCTGATGTATTTATTTACATTCCACTATGGTTAGATTAAAACAATGTAATAAGTTGCAGGAATATATTAAACAAGCAAATTTACATTCCACTATGGTTAGATTAAAACTATGATGGACGCACGCAATAGAGACTTAAATAACTACATTTACATTCCACTATGGTTAGATTAAAACATATATTCTGACATGTCGATATATCCAAAGTATAGAATTTACATTCCACTATGGTTAGATTAAAACGAAAGAAATCGAAATAATGAAAACCGTTATTAATGCATTTACATTCCACTATGGTTAGATTAAAACTAGAGACAGACCTAAAAGGCAGAGATAAGCAACTTAATTTACATTCCACTATGGTTAGATTAAAACTACTTAGGATTGATGGTTATTCAGTTGATGAAGTTATTTACATTCCACTATGGTTAGATTAAAACATTCTTTAAAATCTAAATCGTAGCATGAATTTATAATTTACATTCCACTATGGTTAGATTAAAACATGCTAGTCCGACTGCTTGTCCTCCTGTTGCTTCTAGATTTACATTCCACTATGGTTAGATTAAAACTATAAACGCGTTGACGTCCCTATATAGACCCAAGGTAATTTACATTCCACTATGGTTAGATTAAAACACTTCAACAAGTCTCATGCGCTTGCACAGGTGTTGCGATTTACATTCCACTATGGTTAGATTAAAACTAGATATTTTGTTGATTTTTCTTATTATCCAGTTGAATTTACATTCCACTATGGTTAGATTAAAACGCTTTAGAACTCCATCAAAAACAATAGACAAACTCAAATTTACATTCCACTATGGTTAGATTAAAACCAAATTCAACATTGAAGCTGAAAGAGTTCCACTGAGATTTACATTCCACTATGGTTAGATTAAAACAAGATTGTCGTTTACGCTATTTGCTCCTATTCTAAATATTTACATTCCACTATGGTTAGATTAAAACTATAAAAGCTTTGAAACCGTCTGTCTTCCTTGACTTATTTACATTCCACTATGGTTAGATTAAAACTTTTCTTGACTTAAATATTAAGCGATAAAAAGTAAAATTTACATTCCACTATGGTTAGATTAAAACCTTACAGCTCCAAATGAAACAACAAGTTTCACAATATCATTTACATTCCACTATGGTTAGATTAAAACAACAAAGGCGAAGTGATTACAGTAAATACAAACTAATTTACATTCCACTATGGTTAGATTAAAACAGGTGCTATCTCTGATTCGCTTTTCATGCGGTGTGTAGTCACCGTTTCTGTCGACCTCATTTTTTATTGCTTTTTCTTGGTTATTTCCAACTCTAAAAAAATATAATTTCCCCTTCTAAGCATTGCTACAACTGATATTGTCGATCCCCCTGTTTTTTTGCACTATTGGACATCGACAGTTTTGTTTTTATTCTATAATACCATAACCTGCTATATTTCGCTATGCTTTCTAACTTTTAGATATATGTTTTTATTACTTTACTACTTTTTGAGCATTCTTAGAACAAATTTAATATTCTACTTTTTAAATAAAATTAGACATCACATCATCTCTTTTCCCCCAAAATACTTTATCTAACCATCTCTCGTTTCTACTCTTGAATAATATCACAGAATCTAAATCTTTCCTTATCAATTTATCTAGTTCAGCGTTTAATTTTACTATTTGAGCTTTTGTTAGTTCTCCTTCAAATACTGAGTTTTGTATATGTGTAAGATATTTTTTACAAGTTTTAAACACTCTATTTAGTACTCTTTGTCCATTTTCTTCTCCACTTATATCATATACTAATACTACATACATCTAATTCCTCCTACCACCATATTTTAAAGCCTTCGTACTCTTTTTCTCCCATTATATGTTTGATTAGCTTATAACACTCGAGTTTTATCAGGTGTTTGTAAGTCACATCTTTTGATAGTTCTTTGTGTCGTATAGTCTTTTTAAGCATTTCGTCGAATTTCATTGATACTATTCTTGATGCTTCTTTTGTAAGATGAAGATAGTTTAGATTTGGAGTAAAACACTTTTTATTTATTTGGTTTTTATTAAGTAAAGCAAATATCAACCTATCTCCTAATAGTGGCTTAAATATTTCTGATATATCTAAGCATAGCGAAAATCTTCTAACTCCCGGTTCGTGCAAATAACTTATTGTTGGATTAAGTTGTGTTTTATATACTTCTGACAATACTCTTGTATAAACTAAACTATTAACATAAGATATTAATGTGTTTATCATATTATCTGGTGGATGTTTAACTCTCTTTTCAAAGTCAATTTCTTGATCAATTATTGTATTCCATGCACTATAGTACTGCTTTCTTATATTTCCTTCTATCCCCATTAACTCTTTTATATCTTCTGTCTTGTATATTTTTTCTTTTAATGATTCTATCTCTATCATTGATTTGCTTAAATCTTTACCACGACTATTGTAGTATCTTAGATTTCTATATATATTTGATGTGCCTGCATCTATGAATTTCCTTGCTAAACAAATCCTTTTTCCATAATCATCATAATGTTTTACTTGATTTACTAGTAACTTTCCTGCCAAAAGTGTTTCTCTAGGATAAAAACTTCCTGAATAAAAACTATAATAATTAAAAAAATGTATAGGTATTTGATATTTTGATGCAAAATTTATGAGTTTTGTATTAAATGTCATCTCTGACATGATATATAAATCTTCTACTCTTTCTATAGGTATATCTTTTGTCTCATTTTCATTATTTGTAAACCTCAGTGTATTGTCTTTTCTGTGAAGTTTACCATTACTGTATATGTAGTAACTACGTTTCAAGTAAACATCTCCTTTCGTTTAAATATAACAAAGCTCAAAATATGCACATTTTTTGCAAATATTTTTTTTATCTAACATTGGTGGTATAGGATTACTCACTATCTGTAATATATCTTTTATTGTCTCTTTAATATATTCCTCATCTTCCTCTGTTAACTCTATATCTATGCTTTCTTTTAAAAGCGGATAGTCTATTTTACCTTTTAAATTATAAACTCCTTTTTCTTTAAGATAATAAATATAGTATTTCACCTGCATAATTCCTGCTTCTTCTATTTTCTTACTCTTTTTTACCTCATGCAATATCCCTTTATCTTTTATGTAATCAATACTAATCACATCATCTATATTTATATGCTTTTCTTCTCTTTTATAGGTGTTTTCATCTAACACTTTGCCAATCTGTACATTTTCATTATTAGCTTCCATTTGGATTTGATTATAAAAATACCATAGCTTTCTTTTGCAAACTATATAATAGTAAATCATCATTCCACTAATTTGCTTATCCAACTTTAAACCTCCTTATAAGAAATTGTCATAGTTATCTTCAATTTCTTTAATGTCTTCGCTAGTCAAACGTACAAACCCAAAATCGTCATATTTACAATTAACCACTGGTATAGACTCTTTTCTACTAAGCTTGATATTTTGAGTAACTGCACTGTACCCTTTGTAAAATATATCATATCTTCCTACTGGAACTGTATATTTTTTGATTTCTTCTTTTAAAGCCACTCTTTCTAATCTTGTATTAAGTCCTAAATCATCTGTTTTTAAATCTTCTAATCTTTCTAAGTTTTCATCTATCTCTTTTTTATGAAGTTGATATACACTACAAGGTAAGACATCATATGAAACAATATTTCTCAAATTTATATTTTTCTTATCTATTTCATATGGGGCTAAATCCTCTATCCATCTGTAATATTTTCTGTATTTTCTAAGATAATCACTACCTTCTAGATGTTGAGTTGTCAAGCAATTATTAATCATATCTATCTTAGTTTTTTCTGATAATACTCCATCAATTTGCCTTAATGCTTCTCTTGATAATTCATATATCTTTTTATCTATAAATCCTTTATCACCGTTTGTAAGCAAATTTTTATCTATATCTAAAAACACAAAGCAATTAGTTTTATCTGTCGATTTCTCACCTTTTCTGTTACATCTTCCTAACCTTTGAAATAATCCACTTAAATCCGAAAGTTCTGTAAAAAGATAATCAAAATCTATATCTAAACTTGCCTCTACTATCTGTGTTGACACCCATATACCTTGTCCTTTATACTCGGTTTTTCCAAAATCAAGTATATCTTCTTCTTTTTTTGACCTATCAGCTTTTGTAAATTTACTATGTAGTATGTTTACATTTGATAACCCTCTTTCTAGTAATTCTTTGTATATTTCTTGAGCTTTTTTGACTGTATTACACACTACTAGAATTTTGTTACTTGTTTTTTCCTCATTGTTTTCTAGATATTTGTCAATGATTATATCTACCTCAATTTTTGATTCTAGAGTTTTCACATTATGTCTTTTGGTATCATTTCTAAATACACCTTCTACAAATTCGATAGCATCTTGTCCATTTTTTAATAAATCTTTTATAAATGGTGCTAATGTTGCTGTCAAAATAGCAATTTTGCCACCAAGTTTATTTATTTTCTTCATACCATATATAAGATACGCTAATAAATCTGCACTGTACATCTGTATCTCATCGATTACTATCTTTGAATATGACAATGTAGAAAGCTTTAGTTCATAGCCTTGATATTTAAACACAAAGTCAAACAATTGATCAAGCGTAGATATACTAAGTGGCATTGATAGCTGTTTACTTTTATTGAAATAATCCATTATATCCATCTCATCATTTTCATTTTTATTGTTTTTATTATAATAACTCATTGCATCAGAGTGGAGTAACGCCAGCCTTGTTTCTAGTTTTTTGTGCTCTAGTATATCTGTTTTTACTCTCTCATATATAGCATTGATGGCCGTTTTGAGTGGCAATATAAAAAAGCCCTTGTTATCACCTATCCAGTGTAACCCTGCCTCTGTCTTACCCATTCCTGTCTGTGCTGTTACTACTATGTTTTTGTCTGTATTCTCTATACAAAACTTTTGTAACTCATTCCACTCAGCTCTACTATCATTCTTCTTCCATTTGCTTAATAAGTTGTCTAATCCACCTAGTAGATAATCATTATTGTATTCTATGGTTATATCTCCACTTGCACTGTAGTCACATTTGTGAAGAAACCCTTTTATAAGAATGTTTTGTTTATCTTCTGTAATCTCTTTTAGTTTTTTTATGGTACGTTTTTTTACTACTTTTACTCCAAAGTCATCTAACAAAGATTGGACTAGTTCTTTTTGTTCATCTAACACTTGAAAATTATCACAATAATTGTGATGGTTAAGTACAGCAAACCCAACTCTATAATAATCATCTTTATCTTCAAAATCATTTTTATTTATAAAACACAGAGATAACACGTTATGTGCTATCTCCTTATCTTCTTTAAATTTGGTTTTGTTTTTTATTCTATATTGGAACTCTCTATTTGCTTTACCATAGTCGTGATACTCACATGCAAGTTTAATCAAATCATACAAGTGTTTGTCAGTTATATATCTTAAATCCCAAAGTATAGATAGATTTTTTAGTAAATCATCTGTATGCTCTCTTATAGTTTTATTTGGCTTTGCACTGTATTCTGATAAATTCATTTATATCACTCCTAATTTAAATTGACTATATATGGCTTATCTCCATCTAAATCAAAATAAAGCCCTTCACTTTCTTCGTGTGCTGAGTATCTTGATGTATATAGTACTTTTTTCTTTTCAAATACTCTCTTGTTATCTTTTATTGTATAGTTCTTATTAAGATAATACTTTGTTCCATCTGCACTTATACCTTTTTTTGTGCTAGTGATTATATCTTCATTTTTAACTAAATCATAATCTATATATGCTGAGTACATGCTCTCTATCTCATCATCTATTTCATCTACTACCTCTACAAAACATGCTTCTTGGACATCTACGAAATCTTCACTTCTGCCTAATGCTTTCAGATTGTAGATATTTTCTTTTATGTCTTTGAGTGTATTTTCATCACTCTTTATGTGTAAAATTAACTCTATGTTGTTTAGCACCTCGTAATATTTTAGTGATGTTGTAAGACTCGCAAATTTAGAGTAAGGATCTTTTATACTATTTGTTTCGTATGCTTTTAATTTATCTTTTATAGTTTTTTCTAGTTGTTTTATTTCTTTCTCTCGTTTTGCGATTATCTTGTATTCTATAGAATCTTTATCCCCATTCTTTTTTTTATCAGCTAGTGTCTTTTTTCTCTTTTTTATTATTGCCATAACTTTATCTATTCTGCTTTTTTTGAATTCTTTAACCTCATCAACCAAAACTTTTAACTGTCTATATTCTTCTAATAGTTGCTCATTTATTACCTCTATGGTTATGCCTTTTCTAAAACTGTTACCTTGTGATTTTATAGCTTTTGCAACTTTATCAAATGCTGTTGAATGCAAGCTATTATTTTTTAATTTTACTAAAATACCTCTATCATCCATAACAGAGTTTAAAAAACAATAATCTGTATATGGCTCTTTATGCATCGACTCATACTTACCTTGTATACTAATATCCATAGGATGATACTCTTTATATCCACATGCACTATGTAATGCCCCTATTACAGTTGAAAATGGTGGGAGTGGATATGTCATCTTATTTTTTACTGTCTCTTCTTTTTTGTAATTAGCACTACTTTGAGTTAATTTGATTCTTAAAACTTCCATCTCTACACCCCATAGTATTCATCAACTTGCTTTCTAAGCTTTTCAAAAAACTCTAAAGTGCTCACTGGTTTTAGTTCTTCTTTAATCTCTAGTTCGTTCTTAAAGTTATCTCCCTCTAATAACCCTACACTACAACCACTTTGTATTCTAGCTTTTAAATCATTTGTAATGGATAGTTTGCCATCTTTTACTTTGACAACATTTTCAAAGTAATGAGTCTTTCTATCAACTAATCCTCCTACCACAAATATTGGCTCTGCATTGTCTAGGTTTCCTTTTACTACTAAACTAAGGTTTTCTATTGCATTTAGTATAGCATTAACTCTATATGCTTTTTCTTTTTTGTCTGCTTCTTCTACTTCAAAGTTATCGTCTCTCCCTATCATGTCAAGGTCTATAGTTATACTATAAATCTTCATAGTTTTATCATACTCATACTGATAAGGCATAAGCCCACATTTCCCAGACTCCGCCTGTAGATTTATGTTATTGTTTTTGGCATAGTTAGTTGCCATATATAGGTTGTTGTGAAATCTTGTCTCATTTACAAAGTCATCACATGCTATAGCATCTGTTAGATAAAATGAACTCTTTCTTATGTATGTGTTATTCATAGTATTCATATATCCACCCTCTAATGCTCTACAATTAGTTGCATTTAATTCCTTTGAAACTATTTTCTGATTCACCTTTTTATCTACTATAGTTTGTAAATCTTCATATAATCCACTTTGCTCCATCACAGCATTTTTCAGACTTTCTCTACTCCTTGTTGCATAACTTTTGCCGTTCCTAAATACTTTTTGCACACTTGATATGTTTCCTAGTCCCTCTCCATAGTTCGATGTCATATTGGCAATTACTGTTAGCGTTAGTGATTTTTTATTCATTTTTGTTACCTCCATTATTGTTATTTGGTTGGTTACTAAGTGCATTTATAAATGTATATGCTATGTTTTTGTTAGCATCAAAGTCTTCAAATAAATCATATGCAAAATCAAATACTACTCCTGAATATGAAGAAAGTTGTAACAATATCTCACAAAATCTTTCATTATCTCTAAATGTAATTGCACTGATTAGTTTCTGCTTGTAGCTGTTCACTTTGTTTTCAGGTATACTTTTTATAACTTTCTTAGCACATGCATATGCTGATTTCATCTGCTTGTCCATTTCTTTCCCTCCATAAATTAATATATTTATATCTATAAGTGTTTTAACAGTATACGAATAACTAGGTACTTTTAATAGTGTTTGTATTAATAAATCTAACTTCAAATTATTGAGTATACTATCAGTAACTTCTTTCTCAATATTGATATAATAGTTTTCATTCACTTTATATCTCTTCTTTATCACTTCATAGTTTTCTATCTTATCAAATATATCTATTGCTTGTTTTCTTATGTATAACGTTTTAAAATAATCTTCATTTCTTTCTTTGATAATCACTTCTACATCATAGTTTATGAACTTTGATGAGTTCTTCATATGGTGAAATAATGCACTTCTAGGATTTTCACTATCACATATCTGATTATTAGTATTGTATAGCTGTTTTATAGAAAAATTGTTGTTAATAAAAAATGATTCATATGATTTTGAAAATGCAAATGGTATAAAATCAAATTCAGCTTCATCTACATAGCTGTATGTCTTAAAATTCCAATTATATGAAATTGATTTACTCTTCTTTCCTTTGTCTATATCGTAATTAATCATCCTACATATATCTCCACTTTGTTGTAATAGGCTATTTATGTTTGCAAAATTGGCATATAGACTCTTTCCATTTCTAAATGTTTCTTTAACTATAGACAATCTCTTTTCGTCAATTTTCTTTAGTATTTCCTGCTTATTTTCTCCTGTAAATTTTGTTTTTGCAAATACTTTTTTCATGATACTATTGCTTTTTAGTTTCTCTTTTACTAGTTTTTCCTGCTCGTCTGATAACTCATCACTACTTAATATCTTTTCAACGTCTCTATGATGCATTGCATTTTCAAAGTATTTTTCTACAAATAGCAAATATCTCTCTTCTGTTATGTGATCACTATTGTAAAATATAACGTCACCATCGACTTTATATAAATTCTCTTCTTTTTCATCTCCATTATCAACCAAATAGTTAAAATATTTGATTAGTCCAACTATACTAGCTGAGTATCTCCAATCAGAAGTTTCTAATGATGTATTGTATATATCGTGCTCTATTTTGCTCTTCATATCTTACACCTCCTTTAACTCAATATGTCTATAAGTCCAAACCCACTTGATTTCCTACTGGCAATTCCACTTGAGTATAAATAATTTAATAGCGTGGGATTTCCTTTTAAATTAAATACTCCAAGTGATACTTCTATAAATTTAGAATGGTGTCTAACTACTGTCTTTTTACATCTAATCGGTGTAATACAAAAACCATCTAATAAAGATGCTGATAGTCCTGCATTTGATATTTGCCTTGATATTACATTTTTTATAACCTCATCAAACTCTTTTCTTTTATAAGAATAATACATATCTTTATTGCTCTCTTTATCGTGCCGTCTTATGCACAAAGGTGATTTAAATATAACATTCACAGAATCATTTGTAATGATATCTTCTCTTATGGTTATTACCTTTTTTATAGATATAGAGTTATTCATAGGTAATCGAAATCTTGGTTTATTCTTTTGATTTGATAATGCATTAAAAAACACTATGCCTGTCCCTATATCATCTGTACTAAATATCATATATAACTTTTTTCTAGGAACTAATATCATATCTTTTGTAAACTTACTGTTAGGTATATCTATTGCAAATGAGAAATTCTTTTGTTTCCCTACATCGTAATATGTTTTAAAGTGTCTGCCATCATCATATTCTGTAAGACTATGCTTTATTAAGCTAATTATTACTGGCCGATAATCTAATACAAATCTTTCTTCTTCTAAATTCATTTCTACTTTGAATCTCATTGTATTCTCCTCTCATTTTTCTGCTCATTTGAATGTATATCTTTATATTTCTACATAAATTTTGCAAATCCTTTTGATTCATCCTTTATTACCTTATTGAGTATAAATTATTTAGATTTTCCAACATATAAACACAAAAAAAACTCCCCACGTAAAGTGAGAAGCTCTTAATTGTTACTTTTTCAAATCTTCCATTATCTCAAGTATCTTTTCTACGTCTTTTGCTGAGATGTTTTTTTCTTTGAATTTTAATGCTAAATCGATATAATCCATTCCTATTTCTCTAATCTTTTCTTCTGCGGAGTTAGCATCATATAAGTCATTGCCCATAAGGTAGTCTGTGGCTACGTTGAAGTAGTTTGCTATTTTGAGTAGTGCTTCGTAGCTTGGCTTTCGTGCATTTGTCTCATACATTCCTATTATTGATGTACTTACTCCTATATGATTGGCTAATACTGATTGAGTAATATTTCGATCTTTTCTTAATTGTTTGATTCTTTCTGAGATCATGTTACTCCCCCCATAAAATAAATTATCACTATTAGTTTAATTTTATTATAACCAACAGTGATAATTTTTGCAACCACTTTTACATAATCTTGCTTTTATTTTGCTTTTTTTTCTATTTCTTTTATCATGTCCTTTATCTTTTCATCTGATACTTTATTACTTTCAAGTTTTTTTATTAATTCTAAATACATTTCATTAGACTCTATTATCTTTGCTGTTTCGAATTTTGGCTGGTAATAATCTTGTCCTGTCAAGTAATCAATTGACACACCTAGATAGTCAGCTATTTTAATCAATACACAATGTCTTGGCTCTCTCTTATTTGTTTCGTACATTCCTATTGATGAAGTACTGATATTAAGCGCATCTGAGAGTTGCTTCTGAGTGAGCTTTCTTTCTAGCCTCTTTTCTTTAAGTCTTTTACCTATCATAGTAATCCCCCATAATTATCACTATTAGTATATATTATTATTATAACCAAAAGTAACAATTTTTTCAAGTCACTTTAAGTGAGAATCAATGTAATATAAAGAAATATACAGTAATTTCAAGAAAACGCAATATAATTCCATAACATGAATAATTTCGACTCTTGAAAAAAATTACTTAAAGTTGTATTATATTAGTAGATGATAGTTTTGAAAGGAGATATATTATGGCTAATCATATCACAATTTTGAGAAAAAAAGCAGGATATAAAAATGTCAAAGAAGCAGCCTCAGCTCTGGATATTAGTTCAAGCATGATCTATCAAATCGAATGTGGTTACAAGAAACCAAGTGCAAGCTTAGGAATGAGAATGTGCCACCTGTTTGGCTGTAAGTTAGAAGATATTTTTTTACCCTACACTATCACCGAGCGTGATAATCCAATCCAAGACCCTCAATAATTTACTACAAAACAATTACCCATACTGGAGGATTTACTATATGAGAGATTCTGTTAGAGATTTATTTGTAAAAAAGATGATTAGACTAGAGGACATTGAAATCGAACTAGATAAGTTATATAAACTTGCAAAAGAAGCAGCTAATTCGAATCATGATGATTTTATGGAACATATAAGAAAAATTAGAGAATACGATACTACTCTGGCTATTCTATATGAAACTGAAGAACTAAAACTGTGTATTGAACGCAAACCATTACTTAAATTGCGTAATGACCTAGTAAAAACAGGATTACATGAATTCATTTAATTTTATTTCCCTAGTTCCCTTTGTTTTATAATCGCAAAAGAGGCAGTCCTTATTGGACGCCTCTTTTGTATTTATACCATTATAAATTTAACTGTCAAGTTCATACATAATGACTGCTATTGTCGCAAGCCCTGCTGTCTCTGTTCTGAGTATTCTATTACCTAGAGTAACTATTGATGCTTGTTTTTCTCTAAGCATATTTATCTCTTCTTCTTCAAAGCCACCTTCTGGACCAATAACTATACCTATGCTCTTTGCATCTACTGTTTTTAGTAGATTTTTTATACTATTTTTCTGCTCACATTCATAAGGCACTATTATCTCATCCAATTTTTCCATATCTTCTAGCAATTCTTTAAATGTAAGAATATTTTTTACGCTAGGTATTATTCCTCTTTTACTCTGTTTTGCTGCCTCGTAAGCTATCTTATTCCATCTATTCACTTTTTTATTTTCTTTTGATATATCTTTTATAACCGATACACACCTTTTAGTTTGAACTGGACATATCTCATTCACTCCTAATTCGACTGCTTTTTGGATTATTAAATCCATCTTTTGTCCTTTAGTAAGTGCTTGATACAGTGTAATTTTGATATTACTTTCTCTTTTAATATCACATTTGGATAGCATTTCACACATAACATCTTTATTGTTGATTGCTTTTATTTCTGCTATATATTCGTTATCGTTACCATCACATAGTGATATTTGATCTCCTATACTCAATCTAAGCACATTTTTTATATGCTTTACATCATCACCTTTTATTGTCACCCTATTGTCTACAAAGCTATCTTCTATAAAAAATCTATTCATGCTTATCTCCATCTAGTTTTGATACTATACATGCCCATTCACCCATGGTTGTTTCTTCTATAATTGTTAATCCGTTATCTTTTAGTGCTTCTTTTACTTCCTGTATTTTATCTAATATTATTCCTGAAGCTATAAATACGCCGTCATCTTCTAGGAACGTAATTATATCTTTTGATATTATCTTTATGATTTCTGCCACTATATTTGCTACTACTACATTGGCTTTACAATCTATCTGTTTTAGCATATCTCCATGCTTTATTTGGACTGCTCCTGTAACACCATTTTTTCTGACATTTTCTCTAGCTACTTTTACACACTCTTCGTCTAGATCAACTCCAACTACGCTCATCGCGCCTAATTTTGCTGCTGCAATAGATAATACACCTGTTCCACAACCTACATCAATCACTGTGTCTAAACTATGCACATGCTTCTCTAACTCTCTTACACACATTATTGTTGTTTCATGAGTTCCGGTTCCAAATGCTGTTCCTGGGTCTATTTCTATTACTATTTCGTCAACTTGTTTTTCGTACTCTTCCCACGAAGGCTTTATCACAATTTTTTCACCTATCTTTTTAGGTTTATAGTACTTCTTCCATGTTTTTGACCAATCTTGATTTTCTATCTCTGTCGTCGTTACTTCTGTAACATGTCCTAATTCTTTATTTTTACAAAACTGAGGTATTTTCTCCACGTTTTCTATTATAAGCTCTATTTTATCTTTTAAATCCTCACTTTCTTCTAAATAACCTTTGACTATTACTCTCTCAAAATCTTGGTCAAGTAGCTTTGTATCTATGTAATCCCATGTCTCGTTTTCGCTATCAATAATATCATTAGGGTCTTCTATTACAAGTCCTCCTACTCCAACCTCATACAATATATTTGATACTATTTCAACGGCCTGTGTAGTTGTTTTTATTTGTATTTCAGTCCACATCATATTTTCACTTCCTTTGATTTTATCTTGACCAGATAATGTTCTTGTTGTTATTATACCCTATATACAGCTAAAAAACCAGCCTTCATATGCTGAAATTTAAAAGCATTATACTTTAACGCTTTCTACATCCGTTATATTAATGACTTGTCATCAATATATCAGACTGTAGTAAAAGTTTAAGTTGGGGGCGTGTTAAAATTGAGTAACAGAGCTTACTTGAAGGTAAGTAAACAACGGAAATTTTAGGACAACGCAGAAATTGGGCTTTTTTCTACAGTTTGAGGGCTGTCGTATTAGACAGCCCCCTCAAAATTACTTATCAAACATATCCTTAACTTTGTCAAAGAAACCTTTCTTTTGCTCGTATACTTTCACTCCTGTTTCTTTGGCAAATTCTCTTAGTATGTCTTTTTGAGTATTGTTTAGATTTTTCGGTACTTCTATGTTCACTTTTACGTACTGATCTCCTCTACCATAGCCTCTAAGACTTTGTATCCCCTTGTTTTTAAGTCTAAACACTGTCCCTGTTTGTGTACCTTCTGGTATCTTGTACTTAACTTTACCATCTAATGTTGGAACTTCTACTTCGTCTCCTAGTGTTGCCTGAACGAAAGTTATCGGATACTCACATATTATATCATTACCTTCTCTTTTAAATATCTTGTGCGGTAACACATTGATGTAAATATATAAATCTCCTCTTGGTCCACCTTTTTCTCCTAGTTCTCCTTCTCCTCTGAGAGGTATTACTGAGCCAGTGTCTACACCTGCTGGAATTTTAATTGATATCTTCTTAGTTTTTTTCTGTTTTCCTGTTCCTGAACATGATTGGCATGGGCTCTCTACTTCTTCTCCACTTCCATTACATGCTTCACAGGTTTTTACGTTTACAAACTGACCAAAAGGTGTGTTCTGAGAATATCTAACTTCTCCACTTCCACCACATTTCGAACATGTTTTTTTGCTAGTTCCAGGCTTTGCTCCTGTTCCATTACACTCTTTACAGTCCTCTGATCTTGTTACTTCTATTTTTTTATCTGTCCCAAATGCTGCTTCTTCAAAAGAAATTGTAACTCTATATTTTAAATCAGCACCTTTTTTTGGACCAGCTCTTCTTCTGCCTTGTGATGAAAATCCTCCACCGAAGAAATCTCCAAATATGTCTCCAAATATATCCCCAAATCCTTCAAAGCCTTGAGCATTAAAACCACCTGCTTGACCATTAACACCTGCATGGCCAAATTGATCGTATCTTTTCTTTTTTTCAGGATTGCTAAGTACTTCATATGCTTCGTTTATCTCTTTGAATTTAACTTCAGCTTCTTTATTGTCTGGGTTTAAATCAGGGTGATATTTTTTAGCTAGTTGTCTAAATGCCTTTTTTATTTCTTGTTCACTAGCCCCTTTTTGCACTCCCAATATCTCGTAATAATCTCTTTTTCCCATTTTATCACCTTTTCATATCTATAATAAGTTATCCAAGACTATTATATGCTAATTTTATTTATTTTTCTATTATTAATATATAATTCCTATAATATTCTTTTGGATAGTTAAAATAGGGCTGTCTCACACCCTGAAACAGCCCTCTGGGGATGTCTTTCAGACACCCCGAGGTTTGTTTTATTTATCGTCATCTACTACTTCGTAGTCAGCATCTACTATGTCATCATCTTTAGCTGCGTTGTTTTCTTGCCCTTGTTCAGCTTGCCCTGCTTGCTGTTGCTGAGCTTGTTGTTGATATAATTTTTGTGATATTGCATGGAACTCTGTAGTCAATTCTTCTGTTTTTGCTTTAATATCATCTATGTTATCTGTTTTTAGTGCTTCTTTTAATGCAGTAGCTTTAGCCTCTATTTTAGCTTTTTCATCATCTGATATCTTATCTTCTAAATCTTTTAGTGTTTTTTCTGTTTGATATACTAATGAATCTGCATTATTTCTAACCTCTATTTGCTCTTTTTTCTTTTTATCTTCTTCTGCGTGCATTTCTGCTTCTTTAACTTTTGATTTAATCTCATCTTCACTTAGGTTAGTTGAAGCTGTTATAGTTATTTTTTGCTCTTTTCCTGTACCTAAATCTTTTGCTGATACATTTACTATACCATTTGCATCTATATCAAATGTTACTTCTATTTGTGGTATTCCTCTCGGTGCTGGTGCTATACCTGATAACTGGAATCTCCCAAGTGATACATTGTCCGCAGCCATTTGTCTCTCACCTTGTAATACGTTGATATCAACTGCTGTTTGGTTATCAGAATAAGTTGAGAATATTTGGCTTTTCTTTGTAGGTATTGTTGTATTTCTCTCTATTAGATTTGTACAAATACCACCTGCTGTTTCTATACCTAATGATAATGGAGTTACATCAAGTAACAATACGTCTTTTACTTCTCCACTTAATACTCCTGCTTGTATTGCTGCTCCTAATGCAACACACTCATCTGGATTTACTCCTTTATGTGGATCTTTACCTGTTAGCTTCTTAACTGCTTCTTGTACTGCTGGTATTCTTGTTGATCCACCAACTAATATAACTTTATCTATATCTGAAGGACTTAATCCTCCGTCTTTTAACGCATTTCTTGTTGGTGTTAATGTTCTTTCTACTAAATCTGCTGATAATTCTTCAAATTTAGCTCTTGATAAATCTATATTTAAATGTAATGGACCTGATTGATTTGCTGTTATAAATGGTAGATTGATATTTGTTGTCATTACTGTTGATAATTCTTTTTTAGCTTTTTCACTAGCTTCCTTTAATCTTTGTAATGACATCTTGTCATTTCTTAAGTCTACACCATTTTCTTTTTTGAAGTTCTCTGCTAAATAATCTATTATAACTTTATCAAAATCATCTCCACCTAGGTGATTATCTCCTTTTGTTGATATAACCTCAAATACTCCATCCCCAAGTTCTAATATTGATACGTCAAATGTACCTCCACCTAAGTCAAATACCATTATTTTATGATGCTCATCATCTTTATCTAATCCATATGCTAATGATGCTGCTGTTGGCTCATTTATGATTCTTTGTACGTTTAAGCCTGCTATTCTTCCTGCATCTTTTGTTGCTTGTCTTTGACTATCTGTAAAATACGCTGGTACTGTTATTACTGCATCTGTTACTTTGTCTCCTAGATAATTTTCTGCATCGCTTTTTAGCTTTTGTAATATCATAGCTGATATATCTTGTGGTGTTAGTGCTTTTCCATCTATATTAACTTTATAATCTGTTCCCATTTCTCTCTTTATAGAAGTTATTGTTCTATCTGGATTAGTTATTGCTTGTCTTTTTGCTGTTTCTCCAACTAATCTTTCTCCATCCTTTGTAAATGCAACTATTGATGGTGTTGTTCTATTTCCTTCTGCATTTGCTATAACTACTGGTTCTCCACCTTCCATTACAGCTACACATGAGTTTGTTGTTCCTAAATCGATTCCTATTACTTTAGCCATTTTTATATCCTCCTAAACTCTTTTTTTAGACACTTTTACTACACTTGGTCTTATAACTCTGTCATGTAATTTATAACCCTTTTGGAATACTTCTGTTACTGTATCCTCTCCATCTTCATCTATTGTATCTTGCATTACTGCATGATGAAGATTTGGGTCGAATTTGCAATTTAAAGCATCAATCTCCTCTAATTCATTCTTTTTAAATATTTCAAGAATCTGTTTATAGACCATTTCGATACCTGTATATAAGTTTTCTTTTTTTGATTCTTCATCGACTGAATCTATAGCTCTCTCCATATTGTCTAATGAACCTAATAAATCTGTAATGAGTGATTGATTCGCATATTTATAAATTGATTGTTTTTCTTTTTCTACTCTTTTTTTGTAGTTTATAAAATCTGCTTGAAGCCTAACATATCTATCCTTTAGGTCTGCTATAATTTTATCACTATCTACTTGCTCTTCTTTTTGCTGATTTTCTGTTTCTTGATTTTCTTCTTCACATGAGCATTCACACTCTTGATTACACTCACACTGTTTAGCATCTTCTTTTATATCTTGGTTTTTGTTACATTCACACACTTTTTACACCCCTCTTTTGCTCTTTTTATGTATGGCTAAGGTTTACTTCTATAAAGGTGTAAGATTGGATTATCCTACACCCATTAATCAAAGAAATATTTTGACAATATATCATTTATATCCATAGCCATGAGTCTTACTATAGGGATAACTTTAGAATATTCCATTCTTGTAGGACCTATTAATCCTATTTTTCCTATAGTTTTTCCATTCATTTTATATGTTGCTGTTATCAAGCTACAATCTTTTATTTCATTATGGTCATTTTCACTACCAATGATGACCTCTATATCATTTTTATTGCTCTCCTTTAACAGCATATCTATAACTGTCTGCTTATTTTCAAGAAATGAAATAATCTCTTTTGCCTTGCAGATATCGTTGTATTCAGCATGGTTAAATATTTTATTTACTCCATCTGTATAATACTTGATTTTATCAAAGTCATCTAATGTGCTATTTATAGTTGGAAATATATCTGATACAATATGACGTAAATCTTCCATATTTTCTATAAACATATTCATTATTTCTTCTTTTATTGTTCTTGGCAATTCATTAATATTTTTGCCCTTTAGCTTAGTATTTAATAAATTTGTTATTATATTCAGTTGTTCATCATTTACTTCATATTGAAGCCTAATTATTGTGTTTTTTACTACACCTGTGTCTGTAACAATAACAACTAATACTCTAAATTCATCTAACGAAACTAACTGTATATGTTTTAACTTGCTATATCTTAGGTTTGGCGCTATTGCAAATGTAGTATAGCTAGTCAAATTGGATAATATACTTAGGCTCGATTGAACGAGCTGTTCAACTTCATTTATACTGCCCAGCAGTTTGCTTTTTATGTTTTGTTTTTTCTCGTTTTCAACCTTCTTAAACTGTATTAAATTATCCACATATAGTCTATAAGCTTTATCAGACGGTATTCTACCTGCTGAAGTATAGGGTTGAAATAGATAACCTAATTCTTCAAGGTCTGACATTTCATTTCTTATAGTAGCAGCACTTACTCCTAAAGAGTATTTTTTTGAAATCGTTCTAGACCCAACAGGCTCACCGCTTGTTATATAATTGTGTATTATAGCTTGTAGTATCCTTATTTTTCTGTCATCTTTCATACATATCTCCTACCAATCTAATGCATTTTGTAGCGCCTTTGTTGATAGTATTTTATTTTATTAGCACTCTCTAGTGTTGAGTGCTAACACTTTCTGTTCTTAAATTATCATTGATATTGAAATTTGTCAATAGTTTTTTTTATTTTTTTTTCAAAAACTATTACATTAAGTCACAAAAAATAGTATTAGACAAGTCAAATCCTCGTCTTGTAAGCTTTATTTTATTATCTTCTATTTTTAAAAGCCCTTCTTTTTTATGTTTTTTTAGTACATCCCCATACCTATCGAATATGTCTACTTTAAATTTACCATAAAAATCATCTATATCTATGCCTTCTGTCAATCTTAACCCTAACATCATATACTCAAATATTTTATCATCTCTTACTTCTATTACTTCTTCTATTGGTCTGTTACCTTCCTTCACCTCTTTGAAATAGCTATCAAAACTTTCTCTATTACTCCACCTACTATCATCTATGTTTGAGTGTGAGGCTAGCCCTATGCCGAGGTACGGCTTTAATTTCCAATATGTGAGGTTATGTATGCACTCAAATCCCTTCTTACTAAAGTTTGATATTTCATATTGCATATATCCCTTAGATTGTAAGTAATCTATAGATCTATGATACATATTTCTTTCTATATCTTCGTGTGGTAATGCTATCTGATCGTTATTGTATTTATGAAAGAAAGGTGTTCCTTGTTCAATCTTTAAGCTATACAGTGATATATGGTCTACATCTAATTTAGTTGTTTGTTCTAGCGTATATAAAACGTCATTTATGCTCTGCCTAGGCAAATTAAACATAATATCAAAATTTACATTGTCTATACCAGCATTTCTAATGATTTCGTACGCTCTATATACATCGTATTTATCATGTATTCTACCTATGGATCTTAACAGTCTATTATCTAAGGATTGTACTCCCATGCTTATCCTGTTTATCCCACTATTCTTATAAGCTGTTGCCTTATTTTTGTCTAATGAATTGGGATTTGATTCTATTGTTATCTCTGCATTGTTTTCTATAGTAAATATCTTACCAGTCTCATATAATATCCTCTGGATATATGAACTATCTATACTAGAAGGAGTCCCTCCTCCTATAAAAATTGTTGAGATACTATATTTGCTACTAAGGTACGAATAAATACTTATCTCTTTTATCATATGTTCTATATATTCTTTTATTATATTCTCTTGCTGAGGAAATGATATAAAGTCACAATAGTAACATTTGCTTTTGCAAAATGGTATATGAAAATATAAACTTAGTTGTTTCATGCTTGTTTTTATACTCCCTCTCAACAAAAGAGGCTGACTTAATAGACAGCCCCTTTATATTATTTTTTATTTTCGTCAAACTTCAGTACTACTAAAAATGCATCTTGTGGAACATCTACACTACCAACTGATCTCATTCGCTTCTTACCCTCTTTTTGCTTAGCAAGTAGCTTTTTCTTTCTAGATATATCTCCACCATAACATTTAGCTAATACATCCTTTTTAAGAGCTCTAATCGTCTCTCTAGCTATTATTTTCGAGCCTATTGTTGCTTGTATTGGTACTGCAAACTGATGCCTTGGGATTACGTCTTTTAATCTCTCACATATCTGCCTAGCTCTTTCGTAAGCTTTTTCTTCATGTA
The DNA here is from genome assembly GCA_029227815.1 of Clostridiaceae bacterium M8S5. Classification (GTDB taxonomy): domain Bacteria; phylum Bacillota; class Clostridia; order Tissierellales; family MCWD3; genus Abyssisolibacter. Next base: position 2,892,584 of record CP118523.1, read on the forward strand.
CTATTATTGAAAATGCATCTACTGCTTCTTTGTTTATCAATATGTCAAGCTTGGCTAACTCAGACTCTTTATAACCTTTTAGTTCATAATCTAAAGAAGCGTATCCCTTAGTCTTTGATTTTAGAGCGTCAAAGAAATCGTATATTACTTCGTTTAGTGGAATCTCATATTTTATTGCTACTCTTGTCTCTTCTAGATATTCCATATTTTTAAATACTGCTCTTCTATTTTGACAAAGCTCCATGATTTGTCCTACATACTCTGTCGGTGACAATATGGTAGCATCTACTATAGGTTCTTCCATGTAACTTATTTCTTGAACTGGTGGTAAATTAGTCGGGTTTTGTATAGTTATCATTTCTCCATCAGTCTTCATTACATTGTATAAAACGCTAGGTGCCGTAGTTATGATATTTAAATCAAACTCTCTATCTAAACGCTCCTGTATTATCTCCAGATGCAATAATCCAAGGAAACCACATCTAAAACCGAATCCTAGTGCCACTGATGTTTCAGGCTCAAATGTCAATGCTGCGTCGTTTACTTGTAGTTTAGCAAGTGCATCTCTAACATCATTATAGTCTTCACCTTCTGCTGGATAGATACCACAGAATACCATCGACGTAACCTGTTTATACCCTGGCAATGGCTCTAGAGTAGGATTTTCTGTCTCTGTAATTGTATCACCCACTCTTGCTTCTCCTACATTTTTGATACTTGCTGCTATATATCCAACATCTCCTGCTTCTAACTTGTCTACTGCTACCATTTTAGGGCAGAATATTCCTACTTCTGTTACTTCAAACTCGCTACCTGTTGCCATCATCTTTATTTTTGTGCCTTTTCTAACTGTCCCTTCAACCACTCTCGTATACGCTATAACACCTTTATATGCATCATAGTATGAATCAAATATAAGTGCTTTTAGTGATGCATTTTTGTCCCCAGTTGGAGGTGGTACGTTGTCAACTATATCTTCTAACACATCTTCTATGTTTATACCATCTTTAGCAGATATAAGTGGTGCATCCTGTGCATCTAGTCCTATTATGTCTTCTATTTCTTGCTTAATTTCATCCGGTCTTGCACTCGGTAGGTCTATTTTGTTGATAACTGGAAGTATTTCTAAGTCTTGATCTATAGCTAAGTAAACATTTGCAAGTGTTTGTGCCTCTATTCCTTGCGCTGCATCAACTACTAGCACTGCTCCTTCACAAGCAGCTAAGCTCCTAGATACTTCATAGTTAAAATCAACATGACCCGGTGTATCTATTAGATTCAGTATATATTCATTTCCATCCTTAGCTTTATATATTAATCTAGTTGTTTGTAGTTTTATTGTTATTCCACGTTCTTTTTCTAAATCCATGCTATCTAATATTTGGTCTGTCATTTCTCTTTTTGTTAACAATCCCGTTTTTTCTATCAATCTATCCGCCAATGTAGATTTTCCATGATCTATATGTGCAACGATAGAAAAATTCCTTATTCTATCTTGTCTATTCATATTATCCTCCTTAGTTTTAATGGAAGTAGTCTTTTACAATTATACCATAAGATTATTTTAGATAAAATAAATATTATTTTATAACATAATATTTACACTTAAAAAAAGAGAAAACCATCCGTCTTTCTCTTTTTTGTTCTTATTTTATCACTTTTCTTATGGAATCATATACATCTTCAGCTTTTTTAATTATGGTATCTTTTAAATTATCTATTAATTGTTTTTCTACTGTATAGTTCTTGCCAAATATCGTTGCTGTGTATTTTTCATTCTTACTATCTATGTAAAATACTCTCTTATTTTTTATACCCATAAACTCTGAAAAACTATTGTCTACTATCACTATTCCTATTAGTAATAAATTTATAATAACCAATAAAGCCATGAATTTTTTAAATTTGTTCTTCTTTCTATTTTTATATCGCTCTATTCTACTATTCACAAAAATCACCACGTGATTATTATAGTCAATTTTTAATCATTGTATACTACTTTTAGTCTAATACACCAAACCTACCATCAAACGGAAAATATCTAAATACGGCTTTTCCTTTAACTGCATCTACTTTCACTGTACCAAAGTATCTACTATCTTTACTAGCTCCCATATGTCTATTGTCCCCCAGTACAAAAATCTCCCCGTCTGGAACTTTTATTTCTAAACTTCCTTCTGTTCTAATGTCTGATTCAGTATAGTTCTCCACATAAAGCTCGCCATTGACGTAAACATGACCATCTATTATTTCTACTTTATCTCCTTCAATTCCTACTACACGCTTAATATAGTCTTTGTTAGGATCATCTGGCGCTTTTATGACAACTATATCTCCTTGTTTTGGCTCTGTTAGTAGATATCCAATTTTGTTTGTAAATAGTCTGTCTTTGTTATGTAATGTTGGAAACATTGAACTACCTACTACGTATGTTGTATCAAATAAAAACATTTTTATAATAAATGCTACTACTACAGCTACTACTATACTTCTAATCCATTCTTTGATTTCTTTCTTAACTTCTCTCTTATTGTTCATAAATAATCCCCCCATTACATGGCTAAAAACATTATAACACTTTTATAGATAAATTAAAAGTTAACCTAATACATCTATAACGATAGGTTAACTTGTTGATATTTGATTATTTTATAATATTCTTTATTGCTACATCTAAAACATCTGCTAGTAATGTTGCAGTGTGATTTGCTTCTTCTATTGTATTAAGATTACTTCCTACCTCTAGTAGCATTGAATAATCACTTATAAACAAATTATATCGTCCATATGGTTTTATGACTAAACCTTTACAAAGCCCTGGATACATACGCTCTGATATTGACATTATGTATTTTGCAAACTTAGTAAGCTGGGTTTTATTTTTACAATCTGATCCTATAACAAATTTAAATGTAGCGGCTTTTTTATTATTTATATCTACCTTGGCTTCCTTTTTGGATCTACTTAGATATGCTGCATTAGATGGTATGCCATCTCTATGTATGTCAATTAGAAATTTAATATTTTTTTCTTTTTTCATTTCACTTCTTATTGTGCTTAATGATCTGTCATATGATTTATTGTAAGACGGTAAATCGTGATATGTTTGTACTTGTTTTATTTTATGGCCTTTTTTATTTAACTCATTTGCTATTATCTCCCCTACCTTCATAACACTGAATTCTTTCTTCTTTGAATGAAAATTGTCGTCTTTTATTGGTAGATATACTTCTGTAGCATGTGTATGATATATCAAAACATATGGCTTATCTTCATTTACAATTTGTTTGCTGTTATAACCTAGTTCGCCTTTAATTTTGTTTATGTCTGCCAAACTTATGCTTCTACTATTAGTTTTAGTAGTTTTAGCTGTTTTTAATGCTTCTTCTATTATTATCACATCTTCTAATATTTTATCTTTAGGTATGTCAATACCTTGCGCATCTTTTATTTCTTCTAGTAAGGGTGTTGTATTTGTTTTATACACTGGCGTAGCTATCTGTGGACCATCTAGCTCTTCGTTATCCTCTCCCGCTACTGCGTCTTTATCTGATGATGGCAATTTGCTAGCTATGTAATTTTGGATTCTATCGCTATTAAATATATATGATAATGCGCTTCTTATAAGGCTTTTTTGAGCATTATCTTCACAAACCTCTGCGTATGTAACCTGCATAAAAGAATTGCTAGACATTATAACATTTAAAAAAAAATCTAATCCTTTGTTGTCCAGTTTTTCTTTTGTTTCTATATTACTAACGGCTTGTACCGAACCTTTACTTGATATTATATTTTTAACACTAAAGAATCCGACTATAAAAATCATTAAACATATTCCTGCTATTGTTACATATTGTAACCCTTTATCTTTGATAAGTACTCCTTTAGACATAAAAACACTCCTCTGAAACATACTTTATCTGTTTACGTTTTCTTATCGTGAGTATATAAGATTATATTCCAGAGAAGCTATAATTATGTGTATAATTTTATTTATTAGTTAATGTATCTATTAACATCTTTAAGGTCTATTCCGTGATGCAGTGATATATTTAATCCATTTGCTATGATAAGTGATATATCGTCTATTATAGTATCTACCTCTTTAGGCGTAACCATTAAATTTCCCATATATGGATTAAGCATTTGGGAGATCATTTGGTACTTTTCTTGATCCTCTAAACCCTCTAATAACCCATAGAATTCCCCACCTTTCTCTGTATGGTTTTTCATGTCTGTTATTATCAGATCTATAGTATCATTAACCATTGTAGCTGCATCTACTACTGTAGGAACTCCTATCGCATAAACTGGTACTCCTAAATATTCTTTGTTTAGTGATTTTCTATTGTTGCCAACGCCTGCACCTGGGTTTATTCCTGTGTCTGATATCTGAATAGTACTACTGACTCTCTCCATCTTTCTAGATGCTAATGCGTCTATAGCTATTACAACATCTGGTTTTGATTTTTCCACTATTCCTTTGATAATTTCACCAGTTTCCAGTCCAGTAATACCCATTACACCTGGTGATATTGCAGATACATCAGCCATTGTATCATCCTCTGTTTTGTTATACGCCTTAAAAAAATGTCTCGTAACAAATACTTTTTCTACTACCTTGGGCCCTAACGCATCAGGTGTAACATTCCAGTTTCCTAAACCTACTACTAAGCTTTTAGTATGCTTGTCAGTATTTATTAATGCTTTTAACTCTTTTGCTAACACTTGGCTTATTTCATCTTTTAAGTCTTGGTCAGCTTGCTTTAAAGCAGCTGATTCTATAGTTATATAACTTCCTATTTTTTTACCTAATTTTTCTTCTCCCTCTTTGTTTAGTACTTTAACTCTAGTTATCTTATAGTCTTTCTCTTCTTTTACATCAACCTCTACACCCGATATTTCTACATCTCTACCTTCTTTATAGAGTTCTCTACTCTCTATGGCTAAGTCAGTTCTGACTTGAAACACAATACCCACCTCACTTTTTTTGATTATTTTTATGTTTACTCTAATTTAAAAATTTATTCAAAAACACATATATTAATCTATCCCCTTATATATTTTATATGTATTAACCCTTGCTTTTTTATGATATTCGTGGTAAAATACTGTTTGTTAAGCTACAAAGGAGGTGTACTGATGGCTAATATTAAATCAGCTAAGAAAAGAATAAGTGTTATAAACACTAAAACAGCTCTAAACAGACAAAGAAAATCTGAAGTTAGGACATATATCAAGAAACTTGATAAAGCTATAGAGAGCAAAAACTTTGATGATGCAAAGATGTTATTAAGAACTATTGAGAAAAAACTTGATAAAGCGGTTGCTAAAGGAACATTCCACAAGAGTACTGCATCAAGAAAAATAAGCAGACTTAATAAAAAAGTTAATGCTGCTATGTAATAATAAAATATTGAAAACTCACGTGAATTTTCAAAACTTCGGACTATAGCCGAAGTTTTTTTATTTTCTCAATAATGGGGTCAGGCTTGAATTGTTGAATAATTAATCTCTATTTATTGCTTTTGATATAGCTGACAATGAAATATTTAACCTCTTTGCTAGTTCTGTATTTGTTATGTTGCAATCTCTTTCAGCTTTTAGTATTATCTTTTGTCTAGCTTTTGATATGCTTCTTGCTCGCCCTTTTGACATTAATTTTTCTATTGTTATTTGTTCTTCTTTTACTACCTCATTTATAATTTCTTCTATATCTTTTTGTTTTCTTTTTTGTTTTTCTGCAGTAACTTCTTCTAGTATCTCATACTCTGCTTTTTCTATGTTTTCTATTTCCTTATCAATGAACTTTGTGTATTCCTTTATTGCTATTGTCTTATTTGGAGATATCATATTAAGCACAAAATCAATGTCTGCTAGTTCGCCTATACCTTTCTGATATTCTTTATAACTACTCCACTCGTACTCAATATCTCCTTTTAACATTGCATTTCGTGGATTCATATGTATATATTTTGTTAAGTACAACAAATATCCATCCTTTTTACACAATATAGCTTTATACCTCTGTTGGAACACATGTCCTGTCCTTTTATTCTTTTTGTTATATCTTTGTGTGTATACCTGTTGTATTCCTTGCATTATTTTCGATAACGGTGTTTTTGCTACCTGTATTAACATATGTACATGATTGTCCATAATACAATATGCGTATAGTTTAAAGTCATATTTTTTCTTATATCTATATATTAAATCTTTGTAACTCTTCTTTTCACTTTCTTCTTTTAATATGTATTCTCCGTTATTTCCTCTTACCATCACATGATATAATGCACCTTCGTAGTGGATTCTCTGTTTTCTAGCCATTTATTTTCACCCCTTTTGTTATATTATACCACCTATTTCGTCAACTTTTCAAGCCTGACCCCATTTGGAGAAAATGGGATATTTGCTTATCCCTTCATAGTCAAATCTACAATCAACATTTCTACTGCTATCCTACTGTCTTTAGAGCTTACTTTGATACTTTTGTCTGTTTGTAAACACCTCATTAGTGCTTTGCTTAATTCATTTTTGGTAAATGATCTGCTCTGATCCATTAGTTTTCTAGCAATAAAGCTTTGGATTTTCATCTCTTTAGCTATATCACTATAACTATATCCCTTTAATGCTAGTAATTTCGCTTCTGTTAATAATCTAAACTGCCTTATAATCATATACATAATTTTAGGAATTGGTTCTTGGTTTATTATTATGTTGTTAAGCTCTTCTAAGCAAACTGTAGTATTTTTTAGACCTATTGCATCTACTAGCCTAAATATATTATTGCTTATGGATTTAGTTATAACCTTGTCAATGTCAGAGTCTATTACATCTTCTCTATCTATGTTATAATCACAGATTTTTATTATTTCATTTTTTACATCAAACATACTCTTGTCTAAACTTTTATCATAATAATTAATCATTGATATAAAGTACTCTATTGTAGCTGTACTTATTTTCTTCTTCCTTGATTTAAACTCTTTGTTAACCCAAGAATATAACTCTCTTTCATTTATTTTGTTAAGCTCTATTATTCCTCCATGCTTCTTTATGAGTTTTACTATCTTTCTTCTATTATCTACTTTCTCTACATTGCAATAAAAAATAAGACACGTGCTATTATTTGGAGACTCAATATAATCTAATATCTCCTGTGTGATATTTTCACTCGTCTTTGATAAAAAAACTTCGTAGTCCTCTATTACTACTATTTTTTTTTCTGACATAAACGGAAGTGTTTCACATGCATTTATTATATCAGATGGTTTTATATCTTCTCTTATATGTATGTAGTTTAAATCAAAAAAAGCTTTGTTTATGTATTTTTTGATTATTTCATTAAGAACGACTGTTTTGAGATAGCTTTCTATACCATAGCATAAATACACAGGTTTTAAACATCCTTTTTTTACATCGTCTAATATAATTTTGTAACTCATTATCCCGCTCCTTCTGCAAATTATCACTATACATATAATCGTTTTTCTAGTGATACCATATTTTTTACTTACAACTGAAATTATACCATATTCCTGTTCACTTTTCTTAAAGAAATTTGCTGTAGATTGATATTTTACTACTATATGTATCGGTTTTAATTATTTGGAGCATAAAAAAAAGATATTTTTTCAATATCTTTTTTTGAGTATTTTATTCTTAATCAACAGATGTAAATAATTTATAAACTATCTTCCATCCCCCTTCAATGCAAAAGATGGAATCAGGCTTGAAATATTGAATAATTATTTTTTTTATTTTTCGCTTTTGATATAGCTGACAGTGATATTCTATTGTTTTATTCCCGAGTTTAGTCTAGATAATAGTCACAATAAATCTCTTAATAATAAGCAAAATCTTACTTCCTATTCTCTATCTGTTAATCTTCTCCATATTAATTTGACCTCTTTCACAATGATTCACATAGCCTATCTTTTTATAAAGGCCTACTGCATTTTCATTTAATACATCAGCATGTAAAAAACTTCTTTTAGCTCCTCTTTCAATTCCCCAGTTTATACAATGATTTAATAGAAGCTTACCTATCCCTTGGTTTTGCTCAGATGGCTTGACTGCTATTAATCTTAACCATAAACAAGTTCCTTTTTCAGAATCAAATCCGTAAAGATTAACCAATGCTATTCCAACTAACTTTTGATTTTTTTCTACTACAAGTATATCACTTGTTGATGATTCATTCCACTGGGTTAATTTTTCTACCTCCATACCATCAAAACCTCTAGACAAACCTGCACAAGCAAATGTTATTTTACTTCCTAATGCATATTCTTCATTATTTATAGGTCTTACTTTGATGTCATTGCTTTTATATAGGATATCCTGAATTTTAAGATCTTGATTCCAAAAATCCATAAATTCACTAACAACTCTAAACCCTTGTTGCTCCATATCGGGTAAAAATGAAGGTGGAATAAATTCAATATATATAGTTTTTTTGAATTCATTTATTACTTGGTTTAGTCCTTCAATAAAACTTTCCTTATCATTACTAGCCCAATACACATGTATCTTATTATTTGAATTTCCTAACTTATAACCGAAGAATGTATCTTCTTTAGCTATCAATACATTAACTTCTTCTAGAACTTCTTCTATCTCTTCATTATCCATATATTTAAAAGAAGTATACTTAAATGTTCTATATGTATTTAAATCATAATTCATTAAATCAGTCCTTTCTGTAATTATAACTTAGCTGTCATATTCATTGTTTATAGTTATTCTATATGTCACCAGTCAGATTCTATATACTCTATAAATTCTAAACTACAATAGGTATTACATTTTTTATTTCTTATGGTTTGTAACATTGTTTCCTCCTTGATATTTTTATTTTTACCATCAACAAATCTTGAAGATTTTAATACACTATCTCCTTTTATATTGCCAAATGTTATATTTTATACTTTATTATACATGGTTTAAGCAATACTTTCAATTTGTTTAATAAATTCTTTGGATTACTTTTCTACTATTATTAGTTGTTATTTTTAGATAACAAGATAACAGACTGTAGTAAATGTTCAAGTTCAAGACGTGTTAAAATTGAGTAGCAGAGCTTACTTAGAGGTAAGTGAGCAACGGAAATTTTAACACGGGCACAGAAATTGGGCTTTTGTCTACAGTCTGAAAGTTATTATTTAATATCTTTTTTCCAATATCTTATTCTTAATCAACAGATGTAAATAATTTTGAAACTATCTTCCATGTCCCTTCTATATTTTGTAGATGATAGAAATTAACAAAATCTTTACCCATTAGATTTGTTTCTATCAAAGTTGCACAACCAACAACTCCTTGTTCATCTACATTAATAACTCTAGCTGTATATTCTTTTTCTGCTGTTTTCCCATCTACATCATTGAAAAACATCTCCGGTGAGTCACCTACTAATTTATTTCCTACTAGATTCCCTGACATTATAGCTTTTTCGTGAAATAAACTTCTCAATAATTTTGAATTACCTGTCTTTGTTCCTTCTATATATAACTGCATTACTTTATATATAGCTTCCACAGCTTTTAAATTTTTCATTGTAACCCTCCTAGTAAATTTTATTAAAAAAAGTTTGTTCTTCTGAAAATAAATATGATAAAATAATTATAAAAGACTATAGCTATATTAGTCAATGTTTATTAATATTTTAACTAAATAAATATACTTATAATTTTTATTTTAATAAGGAGATGATAAATTTGAGTCATTTTGAAATAGTTAGTAAAGTTGAGGCGGGTGTTGATTCGTTAAAAGAAATTCAAAGTATCGTATCTAATTATTCTGCTAATAATATTTTACTTATAACTGACAAAGGAGTTAGAGCTGTTGGTTTAGTCGATAAGGTGCTAGAAAATATAGATACTACTAAACATAATGTATTGATATTTGATGAAGTTATGCCTAATCCTACTGATACTATGATTGAATCTTGTGTAAATACTTATAAAGATCAAAATATTGACCTAATTATTGCTGTCGGTGGCGGAAGCGCTATTGATTCTTCTAAAGCAATAAACGTATTACTATCGAACTCTGGTCAAATCAGTGACTATGAAGGCATGAACAAAGTCAAAAATGAAACACTACCATTAATAGCAATACCGACAACTGCAGGTACTGCTAGTGAAGTAACTGGTGTTTCTGTTATTACTGATACTAAAAGAAAAGTTAAGATGGTTATAGGCGGAATCAATGTTAATGCTGATTTTGCAATAGTTGATCCTACCTTGACATTAGGTTTACCACCAAGCATAACTGCTTCAACAGGAATGGATGCTCTTACTCACGCTTTAGAATCGTATGTATCAAAATTTGCTACTGTATTTACTGATACATGTGCACTTAGAGCTATAGAACTTATATCTAATAATATAGAGGAAGCTGTGCACAATGGAAAAAATATAGTTGCTAGAGAAAATATGATAAACGCTAGTGTATTGGCTGGCTTTGCATTCAATTGTGCTGTTCTTGGTCTAGTACATGGTATTGCTCACCCATTAGGTGCTCATTTTAATGTTCCTCATGGTATTGCCAATGCTATAATGTTACCATATGTTGTTGAATACAATGCTCCTTTTATGGGATCTAAGTTAGAGAATATCGGTAAGGCTATGAATATTGATGGTGATATAACAGCTGAAAAAGTTGTTGCTAAAATAAAAGAACTTAATGACAATATCAAAATTCCTAGCTTATCTGATACAGGAGTTAAGGAATCCGATATTGATTTAATCGCAGATGCTACTATGAAAGAACCTAGTCTTTTTATGAATCCTAGAGAAGTAAAAATAGAAGAAGTTAAAGACATACTATTAAAAGCTTTAAGTGATAAGTAAACAACAGTATACGTATACGTTACAATAAATAAAATAACCTTTAACCTAGCCAAATAAAAATGATCGTTAATTTCTGTTATAATTATTAATGATCATTTTTTATATTTTCATGATATTAATATATTAAAAATAATAAAATTTATTTAGTTTATAATCATTTTTAATTCATTTAAACTTATCAGATTTACAAAACTCTTCTTTTTTATTAATAAACTTAATATGCACACAAAAATTGTATTCCATATAATCATTTTAAATACCTTAAACAATCCTATCAAACTGTTTTTGTTCATATTGTAACTAGTTATATTATAATCATCTTTAGTGATACTTACAGTTATCAATCCGTCTGTATCTGTTCTAAAAACTTTTGTATTATACATACCTAATCTATCTATAACTGATTTGTGTGGATGTCCATAAACATTTGTACCGACTGAAATTATACCATATTCGGGTTTGCTTTTTTCTAAGAATTTTGCACTAGATGACGTTTTGCTACCATGATGAGCAACTTTGAGTATGTCTATGTCTTCTATATCATTTATAATTTTTGATTCTGATTCTAGCTCTATATCTCCTGTGAACAGTATTTTAGTGTTAAAAATCTTCATTAACATAACTATTGATTTGTCATTAGCACTTAATCCTTTTTCATTGTTTGATTTGGGATATATTATCTCTATGTTTGAATTAGAATCAATACTTAATTTATCCCCTTTTTTTAGTATTCCTATATCTACATCACTTTCTTTTGCTTTAATTATGATCTCTTTTGACAGTTTGTTATTGTAATCTATATATGATATATATAGTTTGTCCACGGATAGATTGTCTAATATATAAGGTACTCCAGCACAGTGGTCTGTATCAAAATGTGATATGAAAATACCATCTAAGTGTGTTATCCCGCTTTTTAATAGATAAGGTACTACTACCTTCTCGCCTGCACTAAATGAGCCATATAATATCCCTCCTGAATCTATGAGATAGTTTTTATTTCCAAGCTCTAAATGCATGCAATCACCTTGTCCAATATCTATAAACTCTATCTTGTAATCGTTGTAAAGCATATCTGTGAGTCCGATGCATAACACCACTAATACTGCATATACAAAAATTACGCGTTTTATTTCTCTACTTAAATCCTTTAATTTTATATACCCAAATAACATAAAAATACCCATGTAATACACTATTATTTCTGCTGTAGTCAATGATGGCAATATCATATTTAAACCTAGAATTTTATATAGTAAAATACTCATATATCTAAAAGATAAAATCAAACCGCCACAAAGTATACCTATTGCAGAACATATTTTAATACTTATAAGTGAAACTATCATCATTATAAATAATATTACTATAATCAGTGATATCAATGGTAGTGCTATGAAATTTACTATGATAGCAAATATAGGTACTTGATTAAAATGATAAGCTATAACTGGTAATATACCTAATTGAACTGCTATTATTGCACTTATTGATGAATTTGGAACTACCTTTTTTATTACTGGGGTAAGTAATAACAACGATATCGCAGCTGTAAATGAGAGTTGAAAACCAACACTAAAAATCCATAGTGGTTTAAACATAAGTATTAAAAAAGCTGCAAAACATAGACTATTTATAGAGTCATTTTTTCTATATATTACATCTGCAAACATACCACACGATAGCATTATCAATGCTCTTAGTACAGATGGTGGATATCCTATCAACCCTCCATATAACCATAGTAGTATCAAGCATACAATCACTCTGATTCTCTTTTGATATATAAACAATTTTAATAAGTATAGTATTATAGCACTTAGTATCCAAACATGAAAACCTGATACAGCTATAATATGCGCCATACCTATACTTCTGATAGTTTTGCTATCCTTCTCACTTAACGCTGTTTTGTCACTAAATATAATCGCCTTTGCTATTTGACTACATTCAGGCGAAAGCGAGATATCCATGCTTTTTTTTAGTTTTTCTTTAACGTCAATAATAAATTTAGGGATTGTTGATAATCTACTTCTTTCTATTATTTGTATATCAACAGCTTTGCACTTTGTCATAGTAAATATATCATCCATCATTAAATATAATCTATAATCAAATAATTTGGGGTTCGTATTGGTACTCGGTAAGCTTACTTTTGATTTATACTCCACATAATCACCTATTTTAAGCTCATTATTTCCTATACATTTAAGGATAATTTTTTCGCTTACCTTTAAAAACTCCTCTTTATTTTTTATATACTCTGTTTTTACTATATAATTTGTACTGTACTCATTCTGCGATATTTTATCTGAAATAATGCCTCTAATTATAACCATATCACCATTAAAATTTGTCATTTCGCTCTTGTGCAAATTTAGCTGTATTACTATCATGCCTAGTAACGTAACAAGAATCAGAAATGTTATATTGTTATGTATATAAACTGTGATAAATACTAAAATACAACTAAGTATTATAACTATATATAAATCTATATCTATAAAAAAACCAGCTAATAATCCCAAAATAAAAAATATAGTCAACATTGCAAAAGGTTTTTTCATATCATCAGCCTTTCTTTAGAGAGTTAACTACATTTTATAATATTTGGTTGTTTTTGTATATATTCTTTTATATTCCATATTTCCGATGTCTCTGAACTGTATACCCACAACGAACGACCTTCCCTGTAGTGGTGCTATAGCACCCAATGAAGAGATGTGCGTAGCAAACGAAAAATATGTTAAGTAAAATTACATACGGAAACACCTTATATTTAACCTTAAAATTATCTGTATAGTTTCTACAAATTACTGTTTAACTTCCTTGTGATTATCAAGTTGCTGTTGTTTCTTAACTTTTGTACACTTTTTTATGCCCAATAGATCAAATCTCTATTCTATTGAATTAATATATCTTTCTTCTATCAAACTAGCTAATCCCTTTGCTCCAATATTATTCAAATGAATGCCATCAATAGTACTTGCACACCCTCTCTTATTACTTATATATTTAGAAAATGGTAAATAAGTAGTTAAAACTGTATCATATATAACATCAAAAGGTTCTTTAGATATGAAATATGCATTTTGTTCATTTTTTGCTTTAATCACCTTTTTTTGCCATGCATTGAAATCAATATAGTCAATACTAAACTCTTTAGTCAAAATATTTATAGCTTCATTAAAAATATCAACAGTATAATTTAGTTTCGTATTTAATTCTTCTCCTATACATGGAATGCTTACAATCTTAATATTTTTTGTGTAGTTTAAAAGCATATGTATTAATTGACGATATTTAGACTTAAATTCCTCCTTATTTTTACATGGTATGCTTCCCCGTTTAAACAAATAATCTGTTTTTATTCTCCATTTAACTGAGTATGTTCTTAGGTATGGTAGTAGTATATCATTTGCACCAATTTCAATTAAGTAATCGTTGTAATTTGAATTTTCCAAAGTATATGTTATTCGTTTGCAGACACCAATTAATGTATCCCCACCTAAACCATAGTTTTTAAATCCTTTTTTGCTTTTAATGTATTTTAAGTATGTAAGTCCTGGTCTACCCTGTGTAATACTATCTCCAAAGCATAAAACCATTTAATCCTTAACTCCTTTAACTATTTAAAATAAAATATTTTTCTATGATATAATTATATCATTTACCTCTATAGAAGTCTTCTCTAAACATCTGAAAATACAGCTAATTATTGTAACTATATATAAATCTATATCTATAATAAAACATCTAATAATCCGAAAATAAAAATATAGTAAACATCACAAAAGGTTTTTTTATATCATCAGCCTTTCTTTAGAGTTTTACTATATTTTATAATATTTGGTTGTTTTTGATATCAATCGCTTTATATTTACTTAAACTATATTATTAGAAATACAAAAAATATAAAACCCGCAAAATCAATTATAGCTATTGCTACAACTAAATTCTTAAGATTAATATTTCTTGATGTAGATAATAGATATATTATTATAACTGCATCTATAATTATATAGTAAACACAAAAATATATGTTACTTAAGAATTTTACCAATAGCAACTTATTATGTAATAGTATTAGCATTAGTATCCATTTTCCTATGCTTATGACTTCTGTTTTTATTTCTCCTTCGCCATAATCTTCGCTATAATATCCTTGTGAATTCACTGCTTCCTTTATTATATCTTTGTCTCTATACATTTTTCCCCCTTTATAATTAAAATCATAGTCATTTCAAACTATATATCTTTATGTCATCTTTTTAATATACAAGTACATATAATACAAAACCTATGAGTGATAGTATTAGACCTGCTTTTCCATAATTCTTCAAATTTGCATTGTTAGAACATATTAATGCTATAGTTGTGATGATATTAACTATAGGTATAGCAGTAGCTATCAATATCAGTATCCAGCACCCCACGCTAACTGTATCATCACCTCCACCATAGTATCCATTTGATTTTGATGCATTATTCATCATTTCATAATCATTCATAAGATTCCCCCTATTTTATTTTAATACATAAAAAGAAACTAGTTAATTGTCAAATCTAGCTTCTTTTTTAAGTCATATTTTATGCAGTTATAACTGTTCCACTTTCTCCTTTTAATGCATCTTTTGCTTTTGCTAATGAAGCTATTAATGACTTCCTTCCTTTTTTCGATTCTGCAAACATCATAGCTGCCTTTACCTTTGGCAACATACTACCTGGTGCAAAATGTCCTTCTTCTATATATTTGTTAGCTTCTTCTATGCTCATAGTTTCTAAATCTTTTTGATTAGGTTTACCAAAGTTAATAGAAACTCTATCTACTGCTGTTAATATGACTAACATATCAGCGTCTAAATCTTCTGCTAATTTTTCTGAAGCTAAATCTTTGTCAATAACAGCAGCTGTTCCTTCTAAGCCATTTGCTGTCTCTATTACTGGTATACCTCCACCGCCTACTGTTATGACTATTTGACCTGCATCTATTAGCGTTTTGACTGTCTCTATCTCTACTATTCTCTTAGGCATTGGTGATGCTACCACTCTTCTGTAACCTCTTCCTGAATCTTCTACTACATTGTAACCTTTTTCTTTTACTAGTGCATCTGCCTCTTCTTTTGAATAAAACGGCCCTATGGGCTTTGTTGGATTTAAGAAAGCGTTGTCCTCTTTATCAACAACTACCTGTGTTACTATTGATGATACTGGACTTTTGATTCCTCTACGCCTTAACTCATCTCCCAGACTTTGTTGTATATGGTATCCTATCATACCTTGGCTCATAGCACCACAAACATCAAATGGCATTGCCGGTGTTACACTGTTTGCAGCTTCGTTTTGCAATACGATTCTTCCCACTTGAGGACCATTACCATGTGCTATTATCAATTCGTACCCTTCTTCTATAAGGTCTGCTAAGTATACGACTGTTTTCTTTATAACTTCTAGCTGCGAATCAGCTGTAGCTGGTTTTCCGCTCTCTTGTAGTGCATTACCCCCTAAAGCAACTACTACTTTTTTCAATTAAATCCCTCCTAATATAAATTGGGTGATGATAAATCAACACCCAATTTTATTTATGTGTATTGTTTATAATTATTTGCCTAAAGTAGCAACCATAACAGCTTTGATTGTATGCATTCTGTTTTCTGCTTCATCAAACACTACAGAATGTTTACTCTCAAACACTTCGTCAGTTACTTCCATTGCATCTATTCCATATTTCTCATATGTTTCTTTCCCAATAGTTGTATTTGTATCATGGAATGCTGGTAAGCAATGCATAAATAAAACTTCTTCATCAGCGTTCTTGATCATATTCATATTAACTTGGTATGGCAATAATTCTTTAATTCTCTTAGCCCATACTTCGTCTGGCTCACCCATTGATACCCAAACATCAGTGTAGATTACATCTACTCCTTTTGTTCCTTCTTCTACTGAGTCTGTTGTTGTTATCTTAGCTCCTGTCTCTTTAGCTATTTCTTTTGCCTTTGCTATCAAGCTTTCTTCTGGGAATAAATCTTTTGGAGATACGATTCTGAAATCCATACCCATCTTAGCTGCACCAATCATAAGTGAGTTACCCATGTTGTTTCTTCCATCTCCTACATATGCAAACTTGATATCTTTTAAGTGTCCTTTGTGCTCTATTATAGTTAAGAAGTCAGCTAATATTTGAGTTGGATGGAATTCATCAGTTAATCCATTCCACACTGGTACTCCTGAATATTTAGCTAAAGCTTCAACTTTATCTTGTGAAAATCCTCTATACTCTATTCCGTCGTACATTCTACCAAGCACTCTTGCAGTATCAGCGATAGATTCTTTTTTGCCCATTTGGCTACCTGTTGGTCCTAAGTATGTAACTCCAGCACCTTGATCCATAGCTCCAACTTCAAAAGCACATCTTGTTCTTGTAGACGCTTTCTCAAATATTAAAGCAACATTTTTACCTTCCATAGTCTTTTGCTCTGTTCCTGTATATTTAGCCCTTTTTAAATCCCTAGATAAATCTAATAAAAATTTTATTTCTTTAGGTGTAAAATCTAACAATGTTAAAAAACTTCTTCCTCTTAAATTAACTGGCATTTTAATATTCCTCCTTATATTCGCTTTTTCTAATTTATATTTATAATTTTGTTATTATAAATCATCTCTAATCAAAGGCATACTCATACACCTAGGTCCACCTCTACCTCTTGAAAGCTCAGAACTTGGTATGATGTGTGTTTTTATGCCATGCTCCTGCAAAATTTTATTAGTTACATGGTTTCTAGAATATACTATAACCTCCCCTGGAGATATTGCTAATGTATTTGAACCATCATTCCATTGCTCTCTTGCCGAGTCAATAGGGTCTCCTCCTGCACACCTTATTAATGTAACTGAATCTAAATTTAGATATTTCTTCAATATCTCACTTAGATCTGCTTGTTCTTTTGCTATCTTAAAACCGTTTGCGCTATTGATATCTTTTTTAATTGAATATACAGTGAGTGGTCCTTCTATCTCTGGATGTATTGTGAATTTATCGTAGTCAATCATAGTGAAAACTGTATCAAGATGCATAAATGCCCTTTTCTTTGGTATATCAAATGCTAATATAGTCTCAAAGCTCTCTTCACTTATAAATAAGTTTTGAGCAAACCTCTCTATTGCACCTGCATCTGTTCTCTGAGATATACCTATCGCTAATACTTTATCGCTTAAAACAAGCTCGTCTCCACCCTCTAATGAAAGTTCTTCATCTCTATTAAACCATATTGGGATATTAAAATCTCTAAATCTTGGGTGGTATTGGAATATATATTTTGCAAATATAGTTTCTCTGTTTCTTGTTTCTGTTCTCATATGGTTCAGCGTAATACCCGTTCCTATTGTAGCAAATGGGTCTCTTGTAAAATATAAATTTGGTAAAGGATCTAGTATGAATGGATAGTTTGATTTAACCATCTCTGAAAGTGATATTTTCTTATAAGATTTAAGCTCTTTTGTCCTTATACCCGACATCAATTTGTCTATTAATTCCTTATCATTAAACTGTTCAAGGTATTCCTTTAGTTGCTCTTTAACACCTATTCCTCTTATTCTTGATTCATTTAAAAACCGGTCTATAAATTTATCTCTTACTATCTCATCAACTATAGACTCAGCCATTAGATTTTCTAGGTACAACACTTCTACTCCATTGTCACTAAGCACATTTGCAAATGCATCGTGCTCTTTTTTTGCAACTTCTAGATATGGGATATCATCAAATAGCAATCTCTCCATCAATGCAGGTGTAATATTTTCTATTTCTTTACCTGGTCTATGTAGTAATACAGTTCTTAATGTACCTATTTCTGATTTAACATTTAAAGGTGTTTTTGCAGATTTAGTCAAAACTTTAGCCTCCCTAAAAATAATGATAGTCTTAACTAATTTGCCTCAATTTTGATTATATTAACTGCCCCAAATTTTGTCAAGACTTGTAGTTTGACGTATTTTTATAACTCATGCATTTTTATGCATTTTGCGTATATTGATAAGGTTTAATATTTACTCATTACAATTAATCGCCTCTAGATCTTTTTTTACTTGTAGATTATATACTCATTTGAGTTATATTTATACATCAAAAATATTTATTCTTAACTATAATCTTCCCCATAAATAATATGTATATTCTCTTTTTCATTGATTTAAAATAGCACATTGACACAATAAAAATAGATGCCATAAAGACATCTATTATAAACCTATACTCTATATACCTTCATAATTTCACTAAGCTCAAATTCTACTCTACTTTCTGCTAAAGCTTCTCTTTTTATTTCCTTTAGATCATACTCAGGCCAAAAATGTGTTAATATAAGCTTTGTGACATTTGCTTTTGTAGCTACCTCAGCAGCTTGTTTTGCTGACATATGTGGAGTATCTTTTTTTCTATCTTTTTCTAAAACTCCTGCTTCACATAAAAATACATCTGCATCGCGTGCAAAATTGATAATATTTTGACTATATGCTGTATCAGCTGAATAAACAAAACTCTTATTATCACATCGAACTTTTATTGAATAACATTCAACTGGATGCATTGTCCTCTTAAATGTTACTATTAGTCCTTTTACACGTATTTCCTGTTCTTCTTTTATAGGCATAATATTAAATGATTCATTATAATTCATGAGTTGCAATATGTTCTCGTTGTCCATTGGTGTATATAGTGGCATTGATACTTTATCAGTTTTATCCATATTTAGTCCAATTGCATATCTCATTATAAATATATCGCTAACGTGATCTGCATGTAAATGAGAAATAAATATAGCGTCTATTTCATCTATAGGACAAACTTTTTTTAGATTAGATAATACTCCATTTCCACAATCAATCAATATCTTAGTATCTTTTGTTTCTATAAGATACCCAGAACATGCACCTCCTGCTGTTGGATAAGGTCCATTATTCCCTAAAATCGTTAATTTCAAAAAACGTCACCCCTTAAACTAATATTCACTATACATATTATGATATAACAATTATTAGTTTTTATCCAACATTTTATTTATTGTATTAGTTTTGCTTATAGCAGATACTATTAAATACGCTATAACACTCCCTAATATAAATTGTAATATATTTGCTGGTATGCTGAATATAGGCACTACCATATTTCCTTTTAGTATACCTCCTGCAAAATAGTATCCTATTATCATCCACACTCCTGCTAGTGACATGCCTAACATATTGTTTATGTTCATGTATTCGTTCTTTTTATTAGATAGTATTGATATTGTAACTATAAGTAATGGTATTAATATAATAGCTATTGTTATAATATGCTCGACTCTTGTTATCATTTTTGACAGCTCGCCTACACTAGTTAACTCAAACTTTTCTATAAGTAGCTTTGTTATATCTGGTTTTTTTAGTATACCTGAAAGTAAAGTCCTTATCCAAAATGCTAGACCAATCCACACCGTTATCAATGAACCACTAACTATTACTCTCATCTTCATTGATCTCTTATTTGAGTTGTGAGCTATCACTCCAACTATTAGACCCATAAGTCCTTTTATTATTAATGTTGGTAATGCCCAATGTGGGTATTCTAAGTACAAATCGGCTAATGCTGAGCCTAGTCCTCCAGCTATTGCTCCATATTTCCACCCAAACAATATCGCTGAAATAAATATCATACTATCGCCTGCATTAACGTATCCTTCTGTAAACGGCACTGGAATATGTGGTATTATTGCTGTTGCTACAAAGACCAGTGTAATACACAACCCACCAAAAACTATAAATCTAATTTTGTCTCTACTCATTATGAACCACCTCTACAATTGTATCGTTGTTTTCTCACTAATTATACTACAATACAATTGCATTTAGAATCGTTATAGCATAATCCAGCTATACGTTTTTCTTTTGTATGGGTACACTTATGTTATGCTTCTATTTCTTTCTCTCTTTTGAATATTGCAACTATACTTCTTCCTTTGCTGTTATTGTTAATTCCCACTAACTCCCATCCTTGATTTCCTAGCTCGTTTAGTTTCTCTTCATGTTGCTTTGTCAAAACCATAGATACCATTCCATGTGTTCTTAGATTTTCTATCTTATACTCAAATTTTTTCAAATTCATCACCTCATTATATTATTCTACCTAGCATTATACTAATTTATTTACAATAATTTATCAATATTTTATTTATAATTATCTCTAAAAGAAGTATAATATTTGTATTAACTACTGTGAGGTGGAGTTACATGAAAAAATATATTAGCTTTATTATTCTAATATCGTCTATGTTGTTTTTGATTGGCTGTTCTAATAAAAAACAAGAATATCTAACTCAGTATATAACTGTTGATTTAAAGCCAATTATAGATACTCAAAACGAGATTTTAGATGAGTACGAGAAGCTAACACAAAATAAATCCATAGAACCTGAGACGATGTTAAACGCTCTTGATAAGTCTATAATACCTAAAAGTAAAAACATTATTTTTAGCTTAGAAGGTATTCATAGTGAGTCTGCAGAAATAACTAGGATTCATAAAATTTTAGTTGATGGATATAAACATCAATTTAGAGCTTTTATAACCTTTAGAGAAGGCTTATCAACAGATAATACTAATGTAATTTACTATGCCGAAAAATTGCTTGATGAAGCTAAAAAGCATATGTCCGATTTTAACAATGAAGTAGAAAAATTGAAAAATCTTAATTAACAAAGGGGGGCTTATTTATGACAGTAAAATTGTTTCTTGAAAATCCGTATATTAAACAAATCAAAGCAAATGTGGTTGATATAAAACACGAAGATGATAAATGCACTGTAGAACTTGACAAAACACTATTTTATCCACATATGTGTGGTGGACAACCTAGGGATAAAGGCAGTATTGATAATGTTAAAGTTATAGATGTAATCAAGGAAAATGAAAAAATAATACATATACTTGATAAAAGCATATACAATAAAGAAGTCTCTTTGTCCATTGATTGGCAAACTAGATTTGATCATATGCAACAACATACTGGCCAACACATACTTTCAGCATGCTTTAAAAAGTTGTACAACGTAGATACTGTAGGTTTTCACTTAGGTAGCACCTACACTTATATTGATGTAACTATGCATAACATCTCAGCTCAAGTTATTAAGAAAATAGAAAAGCTTGCTAACGAGGTAATATACTCTAATCTTCCTGTTAAAAACTTCGTTGTTCAAAAAGACATGTTAAAAGATATCCCGATCAGAAAAGAACCTATTGTAGACAAAGATATAAGAATTATTGAGATTGAAAGTATAGACTGCACTCCATGCGCTGGAACACATGTAAAAAATACTGGTGAAGTCGGAATTATTAAAATTAGAAAATGGGAGAACTATAAAGGAAATACTAGAATAGAGTTTGCTTGTGGTCAAAGGGCGTTGCTTGATTATGATAACAAAAACACTCAAATCAATAATATATCCAACTTGCTATCTGTGAAAGATACAGAATGCCAACAAGGCGTAGAAAATATTTTAAGAAATATGAATGAATATAATAAGCAAATCATAACTTTAAAAAAAGAAATTGCAGTTTATAATAAGCAAGCATTACTAAGCGCTAAACAAGCTTATAATAATGTAAATATTATAAAGCATATATTTAATGATGAAGACATTAATTTTAATGTACTTAGAAAAATTAGCCATGATATTATTAGTAATAATGAAAACTATGTTATAATAGTTGCTATAAAGTCTACCCATAAATGCCAGTTAATCATTGCCACTAGTGAAAATATTAGTTTAAGTGCTAAAGATATATTCTCTAGTGTTATTAGCATCATTGATGGAAAAGGTGGTGGCAACAATACTCTAGCACAGGGTGGTGGCACTAAGGTTGATAATTTGAGCCATTGTCTTTATATGGCTGAATCAATGATTAAAGAAATATTATAGAAAAGAGGATTAAAATGGCTATATACTATAGAAACAGAAATAGTAATAAAACTATAGAGGAAAAAGTAGCAGGTGTGAAGTATCTAAAATGGCTATCTGATTCATACTGCGGAAAGCTAACACTCAAATTTTTAATAAGAAAAAAACTTTTTTCTGTCCTTTATGGTAAACTACAAGACTCTAAATATAGTAAACGAAAAATCAAAGATTTCGTAGATAATTTTGGTATAGATATGAGTGAAGCTCTAAGAGAAAATATAAACGATTATAAGCATTTCAATGATTTCTTTACTAGAAAACTAAAAAAAGAAAGCAGAAAGATAGATGCTAGTAGCAATGTACTTGTATCTCCTGCTGACAGTAAGGTGTTTGCTTATGAAAACATAGACATAAATAATTTAATACAAGTAAAAGGATCTTATTATAGCCTTTATGAACTATTAGGTAATGATAAAAAGCAGGCTGAAAAGTATAATAATGGATCATTGTTTATATTTAGATTATGTCCGACCGATTACCATCGTTTTCACTTTCCTGATAGCGGTAGAATAAGCAAAGTAAAAAAAATTAGCGGAGAATATTATTCTGTTAATCCTATTAGCTTATCAAGTATCCCTAAGGTTTATTGCTCTAATAAAAGACATATCTCTACTCTAGACTCTGATAATTTTAAAGATATATGTATCATTGAAGTTGGAGCTACTTGCGTCGGAACAATCGAGCAAACTTACACAAAAGAAATTGTTGGCAAAGGCGATGAAAAAGGTTATTTTAAATTCGGTGGTTCAACTGTGATAATGTTATTAGAGGAAAATGTCATAAAAATAGATGATGATTTAATTCAAAACACTAATGAAGGAATTGAAACCAGTGTATTTATGGGTGAAAAGATAGGAATGAAAGTATAGTTCTAAATGTATCAAAACCACCCGTAAAACGGGTGGTTTGCTCAGCCCTATAAGGGCATGGTGCTTGCTGTGTCTTAAGACACTCTGAATAGTCAGCCAACCGCTGCGTTTTTTCACACCCACCCCTTAAGGGGTTATTAGCTTTCTTTACTTCTTATATTTTATCCCTGTGAATGGGTCAATGTATTCTTTCATACTTATTTGATCATACGCTATATCTTCTTGTATTTGATTTCTTATATATTCTTCTATTATTTTTTTATTTCTTCCTACTGTATTCACAAAATATCCTTTACACCAAAATCTTCTGTTTCCATATCTATATTTTAGTTGTGCATGTCTATCAAATATCATTAAACTACTTTTTCCCTTTAAATACCCCATGAACGAAGATATACTTAGCTTCGGTGATATTGATGCTAACAGATGTATATGGTCTTTACACGCTTCTGCTTCTATAATTTCTACTCCTTTATATTCACACAGTTTTCTTATTATTTTTCCTATGTCCTCTTTTAATTTTCCATATACTATTTGTCTTCTATATTTTGGCGCAAACACTATATGATATTTACGATTCCACTTTGTATGTGCTAAACTATTATTGTCCTTCATTAGGACTCCTCCCTTGTTGTTATTTTTGTCGGTTGGCTAGACCTGACTTTATTATAACATCAAGGGAGTTTTTTATTTTTCATCGCTAAAGCTCTTTTGAACCACCCGCTTAGCGGGTGGTATTCATATAAAACTAATAAAAAACAGGGTCATTTGACCCTGTTCCCATTTACAAATCTCTCGTCTTATATAAAACTTGCGAAAGTATCATTGATATAATATACAATATTATTACTCCTAATACTGATAATAATGATATTTGATTGGCGTTGTACTTACTAAATGTCTTACCAAGCCAATTTGCAAAATTAGTACCTTTAACAAAACTTTCTATAATAGCTGGACTCATAATTATAATTAATGTTATTAACGAATTAATTAATTGTAATTTTTTGCCTCCAAATCTGAAATAAAATGGATAATATAGTGAAAAGTAAACCATAATTAACATTAAACTTATTAGTACACTCCATCCATTACAAGCTTGCCCCTCTATTGTATATAAATTATATGCCTCAATAACGAATACAGTTAAATTTGATACTACTAAAGCAATTCCTCCAATCAAAATTGTAGTTAATACTGTCGAAATGTATTTAGATATCACCACATCCTCCTTTTTGACCGGTAAACTACTAAAATATACTTCTGAGTTATTTTTATCATCATAACTATTTATCCAATACATACTTAAATATGTCAAATAGAATATCACCACAGGATAAATTAATATAGCTTTTTCAAATAGTGAAATTATCGGAATTCCTATCATAATTAAAAGTGGTATTAATTTTCTAATACATCTTATTAAAAATATATCTCTCATCAATAATCTAATCATATTGCATCAACTCCAGACCCTAAAAATTTTTATTGCTGTATATTCTTGCGGAAATAATGTAAGATATACATAGCATAGCTAGCAATATAGCTGGAATAACTGTATATAAAATACTTTCACTAATAACCAATTTAGTTAGTATTGCGTCAATTAATGCTTTATTGGAGAAAAAAATAAATATTAAAACAAAAGACATTATCCATATAATTTTTGCTTTTTTATATCCTAACTTAAAAAACAAAGGGAACATAACACTTGACACTATTATAGGTATGCCTAATATTATAACAAAAGTTCTCAAATCTATTAATTCAAGTGGATTCATGGATACCTCCATCAGATTTAGAACCCCTAACAACTGAATAACAGCAAATGAAGATATAAGTGCTAAAACAAGAAAAATAATTACTCCTACATATCTTGATTTAACAAAATCTCTTCTTGTTATAGGTAGTGAATTCATTATAATTTCAACTTTACTCATATCATCATATATAAACGATGTTGATATAAATGTTAAAGCTATCACAAAAAATATTATTGGTATAAAATCAGTACCTTTTGTTTTAGCAAATACTAAACTCAGTAAAAATACAGATACAAGAGTCGTCAATATATTTCTCTTGGAAAATACTACTCTGATATCTCTCATTATTAAATTAAACATACTTATTACCCCCTAACAGTGTAAACCATTATATCCTCTAATGTTGCCTTTTCTATTACTGCATGGTTTCTATATAATTTTTTTATTTTTTCGCTATTTGTCAATGCCTCAAACCCATATGAATTTTTCCTTAGTCCAATAAAGTGACCCTTACTCTCTTCATTTATTAGCTCTAGACCACCTTTTATGATTGAATACTTTTCAAATATCTCTTCTTTTGACTCTGAAAACACTATTTGCCCTTTATTTATAAACGTTATATAGTCAGCTATTTTGTCTAAATCTGTTGTTATGTGTGTAGAGAAGAATATTGCTTTATTCTCATCTTCAATTAGTTCATATAATATATCAAGTATTTCACTTCTAAACACTGGGTCTAGACCTGCTGTTGGCTCATCCATGATTATGAGCTGTGCGTTATGTGATAATGCCACTGCAAGCGAAAACTTCATCTTCATTCCTTTAGATAGCTCTTTTATTCTTTTATCTCTATCTAAGTTAAACTGTAATAGATATCTATCAAATGCTTTATCATCCCACTCTTTATAAAATGGCGCTATGATTTTCTTCATTTGAGATATTTTTAAATCATCATAAAAATAGTTCTCATCATAGACAAAACCTATACGTTGCTTTACTTCTCGCTCGTATTTTATATTATCCTTACCAAAAATATTAATCTGACCACTATTTTTCTTTAATAAGTTCATTATTAGCTTTATAGTTGTACTCTTACCTGCTCCATTAGGTCCAATAAAACCCATTATATATCCTTTTTTCACAGTAAAACTGATGTTATCTAGTTTGAATTTATCGTAATCTTTACTTAAGTTTTTAATTTCTAAAATATTTTCGTTCATGTTATACCCTCCTAAATATCTTCAAATAAAATTGTAAGCATATCTATTAATTCTTGTAATGAAATCCCTAGCATTTTGCTTTCATTAACTGCTTCAGACAGTTTATCTTCTATAATTTTCATCTTTCTTTCTTTGAGTAACTCTTTGTTCTGAGGTGCTACGAATGATCCCTTTCCTCTTACTGTTTCTATAAATCCCTCTCTTTCTAATATCTCATAAGCTCTCTTGGTTGTTATGACACTTATTTGAAGCTCCCTTGAAAGCTTTCTGATTGATGGCAGAGCATCGCCTTCTTCTAAATCATTTTGCAAAATTAAAGTCTTGATTTGGTCAACTATTTGCTCATATATAGGTTGACTTGATGAGTTGGAAATTATTATTCTCATAATTCACCTCATTTCATGAAATCACACTGTGTATTTCGTATATACTGTATATATATTATATGAACAGTATATACACACTATTACTTTTTGTCAATACTTTTTTAATAAAAATAACACCTATGCTAAGGTGTTATTTAACGGTGTATTTAAATGTTAGTATATAACCTATTTCTTTTCCAGATCAAGTCCCATAAAAACACAACTGTAGTATTTTCCATTGCTAAAATTTTCTTTTGTTAATATTCCTTCCTCTACAAAACCCATTTTCTTATACAACCTTATTCCTCTAGCATTGTCTTCTCTAACTCTCAGGTTTATTTTGGTTATACCATTTGCTTTTGCCCACACTATCAAATAATTTATAAGATGCGTACCTATTGACAGACCCCAGCTTTCTTTGTCTATCATTATACCTAGCTCTCCTACGTGCTTAGTCTTTTTACTATTATTGCTTCTAAAATTGAGCATACCAATTATCTTTGAATTTATTTCTGCAACTATATATAGTAGATTGTCTCTTTTGCTGAATCTTTCCAGCATGTTTTGCAGCTCTTTCACCGATAATGAATATTCATCTTTACCAAAAGGCAAAAAGTCCGTTTGCCCTCCCCCTTTATTTAATAACTCAATTAATTCTTTAGCATCTTCTAAAGTGGCATTTCTTATTATTAGTTCACTCCCATTTTTGAGATTATATTTATCCATAATTTCTCCCCTTATATTGATTTAATCTATTGCTATACCCATAGCAATACTACTATAAAAACTTCCTTCCATGTAAAAATCTCTAGTTATTACACCTTCTTTTACAAAGCCTATTTTTTCGTATAACTTTATTGCTCTTTTATTGTCCTCTCTTACTCTTAAATTTATCTTTCTAATATCATTTTGTTTTGCCCATTGTATCATATAAACGATTAAATATTTACCTACCTGCATACCCCAGTATTTTTTATCTACACTTATCCCAAATTCTCCAGTATGCTTAATTCTTTCTCTGTAACCTGCAGCAAAGCTTAAATTTGCTATTATTTCTCCCTTTACTTTTCCTACTACGAATAACTTATTGCTAGATTTGTTACTCTCTTTAATCATATTTTTTTCTTTCTCTTCTGTAATACCAAATTCACCTTCTCCAAAAGTCAGATAATCTGACTGACCTGCAACTTTATTTACGTAATCAATTAATGCTTTTGCATCATCCTCAGTTGCTTTACTTAGAACTAAAACATCTCCATTTTTTAATTTAATTTCCAAGCGTCTCACCTCATTTTTTATTCTTCACATTGTTTACATGTCAGCAAAGGCTCGTACATCATGAGCGCATGATTTTCTGCTACGTACTCGTCACCTACTACACTACCTTGAAGGTTGTACACTCTTCTGTTAATTAGGTTATGTCTAACATAGCCTCCCCACACTTCGTGCGTTATCTTATGCTCTTTTTCATATACCTCATATCTCTTTGTAGGTTCATGTGTACTGTGCCAGCTTCCTTCTAGATATTTGTCTGTTACTTCTAATTTAAGTTGAAATGCTACTGGTGTATCATTGTATATCTGCAAGTCTCTATAGTTATATACGCATGTCGCACCAGAACCAAAAGGTTGTGTTCTTTTTGTATCCGGAAATACATCGTAGCTATGTCTATATCTTTCCACTACTTTTAGAGGTGTATGAAGCGTCATGAAGTATATCAAATTAGACAGTTGGCACAATCCTCCTCCTGTACCAGTTGTATATTTACCATACTTTAAAAACATTCCATCAACATACCCTTTTTTCTTTGTAGGTTTTCCTATAATCCTCCAATATGAAAGTGTCTGCCCTGGGTATACGATTATACCACTGAGTTTCTTGGTTGCTATTTTTAAGTTAATTACTTTGTTTTCTTGTACCCACATATCTACATCTTTAAGTTTTCTATAAAGTGGTGTTTTATGGGTATAATGAGTATAGCTAAGCAAGTCTTTTGATTTCACTCTTGCAAACTTTTTATGTGATAATAGCCATTTAATGTATCTTTTATATGTATAATAATTTTTACCTAAAAATATTCTAAAACTGCTTCTGTTTTTTGGTTTATATGAATGCAAGATTAATCACCTCTTTTCTATAATTTTAAAAAAAAGAGCCTACTTTAGAGACTCTTGATTGATGACAAAGTCATCAGGATTGCAGACTTTAGTAAAAGTTCAATTTCATGCGTGTTAAAATTGAGTAGCGGAGCTTACTTAGAGGTAAGTGAGCAACGGAAATTTTAACACGGGCGCAGAAATTGGGCTTTTGTCTACGGTCTGAGAGTCTACTTGAGAGACTCTTTTTTATCTATGCTAATCTTTGTTTTATATAAGCATCTACTTTTTTTCTATCTGCAGCTTTTATTTTCATTGATACATCTCTACTTTTACTACCTAACCATTTAAAGCTACCTTTTTTCTCCTTTGTAGTAAAAGTCAATACGTAATACCTAGTTACTCCCTTTCTATTTTCCTTTGACTGTTTCGCACTCCATTTATATGACCCTATTCTATCCCAATTGAAGCTACCTTCTTGTGTAGATACTCCTATATCATTTATATAGTCTTTATCAGCTCCTTTTAATATCCAAAATACACCTATACTGAACCAAAGTATTGCATTTAGTAAATACACTGAAGCATCTAGCAGTGTTTGATTACTCGGATCAGGTGTATATGTTAGGTATCCTCTAAAATATCTATAAGCTAGATATATAAATACAACGGAAAGAATCATTAACAATGAATTATACCTTCTCAAACCTTTTACATATGCTTTTTTTAGTCTCAACATTACTATAAGCCTAAAACCTATAAGTGAAAATATCAGACTTCCAAAAATTATAGTGCTTGGAGTTATCCTCAAATCGTCTCTTCCTTTCTTTATTGGTACTTTATATATTTTTATCACCAATAATATTATACTACGTTAGAACTCTTTTTTAAACTAAAAATGTCTATGTTCTGTTCTAGTTATTATTTCATCCTGTAATTCTTTGTTCAAATTATTGAAGTAATCGCTATACCCTGCTACTCTTACTATTAGATTTTTATACTCCTGTGGATTAGCTTGTGCTTTTTTAAGTGTATCTAGGTCAACCACATTAAACTGGATATGGTGACCATCCAATTTAAAATATACACGTATTAGTTCTTTCATACTCGCGATTCCTTTTTCGCTATGCAGAAGATCAGGTGTAAACTTTTGATTTAATAGCGTTCCTCCTGTTTTTAAATGATCCATTTTAGAGGCTGATTTTATAACTGCAGTTGGTCCATTGACATCTGCCCCTTGAACTGGAGATATTCCCTCAGACAATGGCATCCCAGCTTTTCTACCATCTGGTGA
Organism: Clostridiaceae bacterium M8S5; assembly: GCA_029227815.1. Lineage (GTDB taxonomy): Bacteria > Bacillota > Clostridia > Tissierellales > MCWD3 > Abyssisolibacter. Next base: position 2,923,043 of record CP118523.1, read on the forward strand.
AGCTCCTATTACACTTCCAAAGTAAACATGACATGTAGTTGGTAGCATTTGTATTCTGTATTTGCCACCATTAACTGTATTTCTATCATCTACTGCATTATAGAACATATCAAAAGCTATCTGCATGATCTCATCAGCATAGTCAAGGTCATTGCCATATTTAGGTGTTTTAGTTACTAATCTATTTCTTAATTTTTCATTCCCTAAAAAATTATCATTGAGTATATTAACTAATTCTTTTATCTTTACTAGTTTATTATCATACACATGATATTTGATTGCTGATAGTGAATCTGTTAAACTTGCTATTCCCACGCCTTGTATATATCTTGTATTATATCTTGCTCCTCCGTTATTATAATCTCTCCCTTTTTTTATACAATCCTCTATGACTATTGACATGAATGGAGCAGGCATATACTTAGCATAAAGCATTTCTATTATATTGTTACCCCTTATTTTTATATCTATAAAGTATTTTAGCTGTTTACCAAATGCTTTAAGTATATCATCAAACGTAGTATGCTCATTCATTTGACCAGTTTCTAAACCTACCTTTTTTCCTGTTCTTGTATCTAATCCATTGTTAAGTGTTATTTCTAGTATCTTTACTAGGTTAAGATATCCTGTTAGTATATATGATTCTTTGCCAAAGCACCCTACTTCTACACACCCACTAGTACCTCCACATCTTGCATCTTCTAGACTTTTCCCTTGCCTTATTAACTCCTTTACTACTGCATCTGTGTTAAATACTGATGGAAAACCCATTCCTTCTCTTATTACTTCCAATGCTTTTTTTATAAAATGATCTGGGTTTTTTCTACTAATTTGAACATTTGTACTTGGCTGTAATATTTTCATATCACTTATAACTTCTAACAATAAATATGATACATCATTTACCCCATTTGTTCCATCTGGCTTAATTCCACCAATATTTATATTACAAAAATCTGTATAAGTCCCACTTTCCTCTAATGTAATACCTACTTTAGGAGGTGCTGGCTGATTATTGAACTTAACCCAAAAGCACTCTAACAATTCTTTTGCAGACTCTCTTGTAAGTGTACCTTCTTCTATCTCTTTCTCATAAAATGGATATAAATGCTGATCTAGTTTTCCCGGGCAAAATGAATCCCATGTGTTTAATTCTGTTATTACGCCTAGATGTACAAACCAATACATCTGTAAGGCTTCTCTAAACGTTCTAGGTTTATTAGCTGGAACATAATCACATATGTCTGCTATATCTAATAATTCATGTTTCCTCATTTCATTTTCTTCTTTGTATGCCATCTCTTTTGCTAAGTCAGAGTGCCTTTTTGCAAATATAATTATAGCATCTGCGCAAATCATCATAGCTTTAAGTTCTTCTTGTTTATTAAACGCATCTACATCTGAAATATAGTCTATATCATCTAAAGCTCTTTGAATCTGTTTCTTAAAGTCCACAAAACCCATTTTGTAGATTTTATTATCCGCTACTGTATGTCCTGGAGCTCTTTGTTCCATGAATTCTGTAAATATACCAGCATTGTAACATTCTTTCCACTCGGATGTCATTTGCTTAAATATCAAATCTCTCATGGATTTATCTTTCCAGTAAGGTATTATTTGTGATTTTTGTTGTTCTAAGATCTCATCACTTACTTTAAATAATATCTTTTGTCTATCATTCATAATTTTTAAATCTTCTAATGTGTGGCAACAAAGTTCTGGATATGTTGGCGTTGATTGAGGATACTCTCCCCTCTCGCCAACTATCAATTCATGATTATTTATGCAGATGGTCTTATTTTCCATCACATACTTAAATGACAACGCTCTTAACACTGGTATAGATACTTTCCCTTGATATTTTTTGTATGCCTGTGTTGCTAATACAGCTCTTTCTATAGAAATTTTAGGCTCTGATGAAAGACTCTGTTTTCTTAATTTTCTTACTCTTTCATTCATTTTCTATCCTCCTATCTTAACATTTAAGTTATATTTCTTTAGATATGAAGCTATTTGTTCATAATATTCATGTGAACGTGTTTTAATATCATTTAATGCATAATTTCTACTGAGTTTTATGTATTTATCTTTGGAAATATTATGATAAGGTAGTAAAAAGACTTTTTTTTGATTTAGGGAATTTAAAAACTCTCCTATTTTTAATATATTTTCTATTTCATCATTTATTGTTGGTATTATAGGTATGCGAATCCAAATATTCTTTGAATGTGTGATTAGTTTTTGTAGGTTCTTTAGTATTTGTTTATTACTGTGACCTGTTAGCTTTATATGTTTTTCTTCATCCATATGTTTTATATCATATAGAAATAAATCAACTTTATCTATTATTTTGTCTATATCTTCTTCACTGCAGTAGCCTGATGTATCTATGGCTGTATGTAATCCTTTTGACTTGGCATGATCTAATAGACTGTTCAAAAAGTCAATCTGCATCATTGGCTCACCTCCAGAAAAAGTAACGCCTCCTCCTGATTCTTCGTAAAACATTCTATCCTTTATGACTTCATCTATTATTTCTTTTACTGACTTACTATGCCCTAATATCTTTATAGCCTCTGAAGGACATTGACTTTCACATTCACTGCACATACTGCAGGTTTCAAAGTTGACCCTTATATTACTTTGACTTTCTGTAAAGCAACCATTTTTACAGTTGGCTACACAAGATTTACAACTTATACACTTTTTATCATCATAAGTTATTTCCTTGTATGTATTTTGGCTCTCAGGATTATGACACCATATACAATCCAGTGGACATCCTTTTAGAAATACTGTTGTTCTAATACCAGGACCATCGTTGATACTATATTTTTGTATATTAAAAATCATACCATTCATGGCAACACTCCTTGTAAAAATATGGACATTTATTTACTTTATTCTTTAATCTTATCTTACAATATTTCAACAATTGACAATAATAATCCTTTTTATCTAGATATATTTATAGGGTTTACTTATTGATTGTATTATGTTACAATACTACCAATATAAATTTAGAGAGGTAATTAGTTATGAACAATTTCAAAAGATTTGACGGCCTGTAACAACGTTCTCGAGGCCCTCCATTTGTTTGTTCTTAAATTAATAATAGACTAAAATGGAGGATTAAATAGTGAAAAATAAAATATTATATGATAAAATTAAAGATTATTTAAACGTAGATTTTAAAGGTTGGGATTTCAGTTATATTAGTGATAAAATGAAAGAATTCCCATTACCTTGGAACTATGCTATTGAAGTAGAAAAACATCTACACAGTAGCAACGCTATGCTAGATATGGGAACTGGCGGTGGTGAGTTCTTATACTCATTAAAACCTTTACCAAAGTTGACATGTGCAACAGAAGGTTATAAACCGAACATAAAAATAGCTAGAGACAATCTTAAGCCGTTAGGCATCAAAGTATTTGAAGTTAATGATGATGAAAATCTTCCATTTGATGATTCTAAGTTTGATTTAGTAATAAACAGACATGAATCTTTTAATGCTAATGAAGTAAGTAGAATCATGAAAAAAGACGGAATATTCATTACTCAGCAAGTTGGAGGTATGAATGATTCTGATATAAACTCTATGTTTGGTGCAAAGCAAAGTGAATATTTAGATATTTGTTTATGTAAATTTTCTGAGAATATTAAATCAACAAAACTTACCATAGTTAAGGAAAAGGAATGTTTGACTAAAGTAAGATTTTATGATGTATGTGCTTTAGCATATTATTTACTAAAATGCATACCTTGGCAGATAAAAGATTTCTCTGTTGATAAGTATTTTGATAAGTTAGTCTATATAGACAATGTAATAAAAAGACAAGATTATATTGATTTTATTAGTCATAGATTTATGATTATAGCACAGAAATAGTGTATAAGTAAATATAAAATCCTATGAAAAGAAAAGTACTTTTTAAAATATCTTCTAGCGAGTGGGGATTGGTGTAAGCCCATAAGATTATTAAAGAGGAAGAGAGTCTTTGAGGAGTTTTCCTGAAATAGCAGTAGGGATAAACGCATGCCTGCGTTATTGGTTAGAGTGGGGACGTCTTTATAATAATTTATACGTAGATATACCCAAATAGAGTGGTACCACGGATATACCCGTCTCTTTGTTGAGGCGGTTTTTTTTGTTATATATTATTTAACCTAAATTATTTACAGAAAAAATAATAACTATATTGCATCCTTCTAATTACAATATATCCATCACTTTTTCACCGTACCACCCAGTACGCTTTCAAAATCGATAAAATACTGTAATTTAGAAAACTACAGCATATTTATTAATATTCCATGAATAATTCAGGTTTTACATGAAAGGATGTTTTTTATGAAATTAATATCAGAAATTTTAACATTGATTTTCAAAAAAGGATTTGTAAAAGCTGGTTACAATGAAAAATACGGCATTGTCAATTTATCAAATAGACTTGATTTATGTCAATACCAGTGTAATGGGTGTCTTTCTGCTGCTAAAATCTACAAAAAATCACCTATAGACATCGCTCATTCTGTTGTGAAAAATATAAAACCCAATAGTCACTTTAAAGAAATAAGTGTAGTAAAACCTGGTTTTATAAATATAACTCTATCAGATGACTTTATAACTGATTACATCAATGATATGTATAAAGATGATAAATTAGGTTGTGATAACGAAAAAACACCTAAAACCATCATTGTAGACTATGGTGGCGCAAATATTGCTAAACCTTTACATGTAGGACATTTACGTTCTGCTATTATTGGCGAAAGCATTAAAAGAATAAATCGATTTAAAGGACATAATGTAACCAGTGATGTTCACTTAGGTGACTGGGGACTTCAAATGGGCATGGTCATAACTGAGCTTAAGGAAAGAAAACCTCATCTGCCATATTTTGATGATAATTATGATAGACATCCATCTGAGCCACCACTTACTATTGATGAGCTATCTGACATTTACCCTACTGGTAGTAAAAAAGCTAAAGAAAATACAAAGGTAATGGACGAAGCTAGATTAGCTACTGCTAAACTTCAAGAAGGTCATAAAGGGTATATGGCTCTATGGAAATATATATATGATATATCTATAGCTGATTTAAAGAAAAACTATGGTAAATTAAATGTACAGTTTGATCTATGGAAAGGTGAAAGTGACTGTCAAAGCTGTATTCCTAAAGTGGTAGATTATCTAAAACAGTGTGGTATAACAGAGGTGAGTAATGGTGCTTTGATTGTTCCCGTAGAACTTGATACTGATAAAAAACCAATGCCTCCTTTTATGGTACTGAAATCTGATGGTGCCGCTTTATATAGTACTACTGATTTAACTACTATATATCAGCGTATTGATGAATATAACCCTGATGATATAATATATGTCGTTGATAAAAGACAAAATCTACACTTTGAACAAGTTTTTAGGTGCGCTAGAAAATCTAATATAGCAAAAGATAACTTATATCTTAAATTTATCGGTTTTGGAACCATGAACGGTAAGGATGGAAAGCCTTTCAAAACACGTGATGGAGGTATAATGCGTCTTGAAGATGTCATCAAAATTCTTGAAAATGGTGCTAGAGAAAAACTTTTAGCAGGAAATGAGAACTATGATAATGAGTTAATAGATGATATTTCTATCAAAGTAGGATTAGCTGCTTTAAAATACTCTGATTTATCTAATCAATTCACTAAGGATTATGTGTTTGATCTAGAGAGATTTACTAATTTTCATGGTAAAACAGGACCATATATACAGTACAGTATCGTAAGAATGAAATCTATTCTTAAAAAAGTAGATGTATCCGAATGGTCTAACCATACTATTTCTAACCCTCAGAGTGAAACTGAAATGAATATCATGCTAAAATTAATCGAGTTTAACTCAACGATAGATATAGCTTATAGAGATTATTCTCCTAGCAAAATATGTGATTATGCTTATGAAGTAAGTACTCTGTTTAACCGTTTTTACCATGAAACTAGAATTATCTCTGAAGATAATAAAGAGTTTAAGTCTTCTTGGATAAATTTACTGAGTTTAGGCATTAAGGTTCTTGAAAAATCACTTTGGTTACTTGGAATAGATTCTTTAGAACGTATGTAGGTAAAAAATATTTTTTTTTAAAATCAAAGGTTATCTAGTTTAAAAAGGTTGTTTAATATCTCTCTTTGCTCGCTATACCTCAACAAACTAGATAATCTTAAAATCAAAATTTATATTGACGCTTTTTTCCTAAAGATTTATAATAAAGTAATTGAGAAACTATTTTGAATTATTAGATTTATTTGAATTTACATATGAAAGGGAGGGGATTATACGTGCAAAAAATTGATTTAGAAAAATATTTACCAAAACTTAAACCATATACTGAATTACGACAGCAAGAAAATCGTTTTATGAGTATCCAACTGGTAAATGGTAACCTAGTAAAAAATGAGAAAAGAATCACTAGTGGAGTTTCTGCTAGAACTTTTAAAAATGGTTATTGGGGGTTTGCTTCAAATCCCGTTGTCAATAATGAAACTATTGATGAGGTATTAAATATAGCCAAGAAAAATGCTGATTTTCTGGCTTCTAAAGGGGATTTGAACTTACCAATGCATGAAGGGAAAACGATAGCAGAAAGTCACGATTATTCTACTAAAAAGAAAAGGCTCTCTCAAAACCAATTGATAGAATTTTTGAATCAAGTAGATAAATATATTTTTGAAAAGTATCCTAACTTAACTTCTAGAGCGATTATATTAGCATGTGTTGACATGGAGAAGAACTTAATTACATCTCATGGAACTACATCTTATTTAAATTGGCCAAGAACAAATATATATATTGAAATGACAATGACAAACGATGATGGGCCAAATAGTATGCTAGAAAGTTTCGGTGGATTTGGACACTTTGAAGATGTTTTTGAATCAATTGAAGATTTGAAGTCTGGTATTGACACATTGTACACTGAATTGTCTGCCAAAAACAATGGTATTATACCAACTGCAGGTACTCATGAAGTGATTTTAGATGCTAGTTTAGCAGGTATATTAGCACATGAAGCATTAGGTCATACTGTTGAAGCTGATTTTGTGCGAATTGGGTCAATCGCTGGAGATTACTTAAACGAAAAGGTTGCAAGTGAATTAATCACGTTAGTTGATTTTGCTAATAGTTATAATGGAAAAATATTACCATGCCCAATATTTATAGATGATGAAGGGGTTGAGTCTAAAGATGCATGGATAATTAAAGACGGTATTTTAGGTTCTTATTTACATAACAGAGATTCTGCTTTAGAGTTTTCAATGGAGAACACTGGTAATGCAAGAGCCTGGGATTATTCTGATGAGCCTCTTATACGAATGAGAAACACTTGTATTTTACCTGGATCTTCTAAGTTAGAAGAAATGATAGCTTCAATTGAAGATGGCTATTATTTTACTAAAACAAATAATGGACAAGCAGATTCTACTGGTGAATTTATGTTTGCAGTTACATGTGGTTATGAAATAAAAAATGGTAAACTCGGTAGAGCAATTAAAGACACGACGATTTCTGGTAAAGCATTTGATGTATTAGCATCTGTATCAATGGTGTCAGACGATATGAAGTGGACACCTGGTGGGTTCTGTGGCAAGAAACAAATGATTCCTACCGCAATGGGTGGCCCTGCAATCAAGTGTAAAATCAATGTGGGAGGTCAGTAATGAATTATAATAATAAGTTAGAATACGCTCTAAAAGCTATGAAAAATGCAGGAGCTGATAAGGCTCAATGTGAATTGATTGTTAGTGAAAAACATGAGTTAAATACGCAAGCAGGAGAAATTAATTTATTTCGTACAAATGTTAATACAACTTTAAAACTTAAGTATATCAAAAACCAACAACAAGGTACTTTAACATTGAACAAGATTGATGATTTAGCAATTGATGAAGGTGTTAAACAGTTGCAATTGATAACTGATGCATCTCCAGTAGATGATGCTTATGATATTGCAGATAAATTAGAAGGTGAATTCATGATTGGGATATTAGAACCCGATCTTGATAAAATATATAATTCCTTAAAGGAATTTGCTTCTGAAATGAAGGATCAATATAGTAAAATAGCAGGTGATGCCATTTTATCCTTTGATCTGAAAAATAGGTTTCTTTCTAACACAAATGGTTTAAATTTAACTGAAAACAATGGAAGCTATAATTTTCAAATAGAGTTCACTGCAAAAGATGGTGAGAAGATAACTTCATTCAACTATACAATTGTCAGCATGACAGATCTTAAGAAAAAACTGATGGAAACTGGTTCAATTAGAACATTGCTTGATCAGTCAGTTTTAGAGTTAGAATCACAACCACTAGGTGATAAATTTGTTGGTGATATTATCATAACACCAGATTGTTTATTAGAATTATTAAGAGGTTATGAAGATATTGCTTTAAAAGATGCTCCAATTATTGGTCAAAAGAGTAAATTGCTTAATAAAATTAATAAATCAGTTGCAAGCGAAAAATTGAGTTGGTATTCTAATCCTAGAACTGTGAGTGTAGGCGAATGTATTACCATAGATGGCTTTGAAGCTAAAGATATGCCAATTATTGAGAAAGGTGTACTTAAAAACTTTATGTTGACCCAGTACGGTGCAAATAAATCTAATCTATCTAGATCAAATAATTATGGTAACTATCATGTTATATCTCCTGGTGAGAAATCTTTAAGTGAAATTATAAAAAACGTTGATAAAGGTATATTGTTCTGTCGTTTTTCTGGAGGTCATCCTAGTAGTGATGGTAGCTTCTCAGGTGTTGCAAAAAATTCATTTTATATTGAAAATGGAAAAATTGTTCGCCCAATCAGTGAAACAATGGTCTCTGGTAATTTATTTTCATTGTTCAACGATATAAAAGCGATATCATCAGAAACAGTTGATGCAGGAAATACGTCTCTACCTTGGATTCATTCAACTGGTACAACTATATCAGGATAAACTAAAAGACCTAGAATTCTAGGTCTTTTTATTTGAACCTGCATCTCTTCTTATTGCTTCATCTCCTCTGGAGAATCAAATAGATGTTCCATCACATCATCAGGTATGCCCATGTCATTGCTGAAATTCAAAGTAAATATTATCCCTCTTTTATAACATTTTTACTTAGAAATTTATACATCATTCAATTCTAATAAAACTTTCCCTATATATCCAACTTTATCCTAAACATAGTAGCTTCGTACTTTCGTCCATTGCTAACACTGATATCTCCCCCGTGCTTAACAATAATATTTTTACTTATAGCTAGTCCAAGCCCTGAACCACCATCACTTTTTCGGACTTTATCTCCTCTGACAAAAGGATCAAATAAATGTTCTTTTACATCTTGTGGTATACCTACTCCGTCGTCAGCTATTTCCAGATAGACTTTGTCTTTCTTTTTATATAGTTCTATTCTTACCTTTGTATTCTTTGGGTTGTATTTTATTACATTTTCTAATATATTTGCGATAGCAGAGTTCATTAGATGATTATCAAAACTAACATTAATAATTTCACTTGGTATGTTAAGTATAACTTTAAAATCTTTATCTTCCATTTGTTGATAATATTCTGCTACTATTTGACGTAAAAATTCTGTGAAATTATTCTCTTTTTTATAAACATTATAATCAACATTTTCAAGCTTCACATAGTCAAACATATCATTGATTAATTGATCTACTCTTTGTGATTTTTTATATATTGTCTCGTAACATGATTCTTTGTCTTTTTCTTTTACTATCCCATCTTTTAAAGCCTTTATATAACCTATTATAGTAGTCATAGGTGTCTTAATATCATGTGACACATCAGCAAGCAGTCTCATTTTACTCGCTTCTAGCTTCTTTTTTTCCTTCTGTGTTTTTTCTATAGTCCCAGCCATATCATTAAATGCATCACGTATAAGTAAGTATTCTCTCTCTGCTTTAAAATCAAGTCTCATGCTGTAATTCCCCGATGTCATTACTTTTATTCCATTCATTAATTTATGAAGAGGTTTGATAATCCTCTTTGATGTCCATCTCCCATAAAATATTGTATTTATTATGATACTAATAATTATTAATATTAATCCTGCAATTATTGGATCGTATACTGCCTTCATAAATTTATACGGTGCGTTTATAAAACTATAATTTACCTTTACACTATCTAAAGGAATTTTGACTACACAGTAGTAAGTCCTATCATCTTTTTTGAATTGCTGTATTGTGCCATGGTATCTATCATGATTGTTTTTGGTTATATCTAATATATTAAAAATATCATCCCTAGTATAATGTTTTATTATGTCTTTCTTATCACCTTTGACATAGATAACATCTAGTTTTTCATCCAATATTTCGACCCATCCACCAATATCTTTAATACTACTTATGTCTATGTTTTCGTAGTCTGCTCTGACAAGTTTAGAAGCTACTACTTTCATAACTTTATTATCTTGTATTTCTTTTGTTGTATAATTAACTACTCCTAGTACTATAATTAAAGAAGATATTAACATGATAAATAAGGATAACATATAGTTCTTGACTATCAGAGCAAATATGCCCTTGTTCCTTGATCTCTTCATTAACTTTCACTACCTTTATTTAACTTAATATTATCTATTTTATAACCTAACCCTCTAATTGTTTTAATATAAACAGGTTGCTTTGGATTTTGCTCTATTTTATTTCTAAGATTACTTATATGCACCATTATGGTGTTATCATCACCATAAAATTGATCTTCCCAGACTTCTTCAAATATCTGTTTTTTTGTAAACACTCTTGATGGGTTTTGCATGAGCATTTTTAGTATTAGGAATTCACGAGATGTCAGTTCTATACTATTACCATCTTTATACAGTGTACAACTTGGTAAATCCAGTCTTAGGTTTCCAAGCTGTAGATAATCACTCTCTACTTGCCTCTTGGTATTATTGTACTTACTACATCTACGTAATTGAGCCTTTATACGCGCAATGACCTCCATGGGATTAAATGGCTTTGTCATATAATCATCTGCACCTAACTCTAAACCTAAAATCTTATCATGATGTTCACGTTTGGCTGATAACATGAGAATCGGTATTTTGTAATTTTCTCTTATTTTTTTAATCAATCTATAACCGTCAATGCCTGGCATCATTATATCAAGTATAGCCATATCAATATTCTGCTCTTTAATAAATTTTAGTGCATCAATACCATTATAAGCTTTCACTACTGTATATCCTTCTGATTCAAGGTATAGCTCTAAAAGATTTACTATATCTTTTTCGTCATCTACTATTAATATTCGCTCGCTCATAAAATCCTCCCTATTATTATATCTTCTACTATCATACCATACCTTGAAAATGAATACATTATTATATGTTGTTAATCAGAGAAGCAAATTTATCATATAAACTTCCTTCCATCATAAATATCTCATCTGTAATCTTTAATCCTAGCTTATGTGATATCAGTAACATTGCCATACCACTTTCATAATATTTATGTTTCGAGCAACCTAATTCTTTTGTATCCTTAATAGCTTGATCATAATTCTCTTTATCTGCTAGAATCTCTAATACTTTCAACTGAACATAGTAGGCTGTTCCTTCGATTAGTTCATAGAAATCTTCGCTATTTACTAACTGTTTACATTCCTCTTTGGTTAAGTTACTCTCTAGGTATTTATTGCGCTTATTTCTAATCTGTATATATCTTCGAGCATTGATTAAACAAAGTTCACTTGTCTTTGCTGTTAAAGCATTATACAATGTTTCTCCCTCTTCTTTAGTATATTTACTAAGTACTTCATCCTGCTTTATTTTTATCATTAACGCCTCGTCAAGCTTTATCTCAGTCTCTTCTAGCTTTTTAAAGTGTGTAAACTGATAAGCATGAAAAGCTTCATGGTAAAGTATAGCTATGTATTCTTCGTCCGTCATGTTACTTTCACTAAATCCAAAGCTATTTTTGATCATCTTGCTTTCATCACCTATGCCTTCTACAAACTCTTTTACATTTCCTAATTCGTCATAGGAAGGCACTAATACGTTCATTTTACCATCTACTCTATATGCTGTTGCTGCTAAAACTGGTAGTATTTCTTTTCGTTTTTTTATCTCTTCATTATAAAATACATATTCCATATCTTGAGCTTTTATAGCTACTGGATAATCACTAATTCTTAATCCTTTCCATACTTTCTCTTCAACTATACTCTCTATTTCTTTTGAATACTTGTATAGCTCGTAGTTTTTTTTATCAAGTCCTTTATTAGATGTAACAAAACATGAAATCACCAATAAAACACCCACTATAAAATATATCTTGTAGAATTTATCTATTTTGCTCATTAATACACCTTCTTTCTGAAATTAACCAATAATAACGTTAATACTATATAAGCAAATAACAACTGGTATATAATGGGGGATGTTTGCACTGTTTTTCCAGTTATATATAGCCCAACTTGTTTATTTACTGTATATAAATCGGGAACTATATACAATAACCCCCTTAACACTGTACCTCCAAATCCATCTAATGTCTTTACATATATTGCAAGCATGTTATGAAAACTTCCTAATAGATAAATCACTATACTTAATAGTCCATTGATTGTTAAAGAGAATTTGATACTAAATAAGCTAACAATTGCACTTATTGTAACTGTATTTACAGCCATAATAATGAACGCAATAATATGCCTATGTAAATATATTTCGCTTCCTCTTACAATATTGAAGACTATTATACTCGTATACAATATTCCTAGGCAAATTATAGACATAATCATATTGCTTAATGCAAGCTCTAATGCATATTCGTGTGGTTTAACTCCTCTTATCAAGACAAGATGATGTGTCTTGTTATCAATCTCTTTTGGTATTGTTACTAGCGATAATGTTACTGCTAGTATACTTGCTATAAAACTTACCATAACAATTAATACTGGTATAACTTCATTAAAAGTTACCATCATACGTCCTTTGTAAGAAAAGCTCCCACTAAGAGCTAATAATAGTATAATCCCAATACCTATGCCACTAACAATAAATATAGTTTTATTTCTTATTTTTGCTCTGATACTGTTTTTCATAATTGTTAACATAAGTTACCTCCATTCGTTTTATATTAAACTTTAAATACTTACTGATTAATAATATCAAGAAATATATTCTCTAGACTCGTATGATCTTGTAATTCATCTGCAGTCCATTCCTTCATAATCTTACCTTTATCAATAATTATTCCTCTATCTGCAACTCTCTGTACATCTCCTAAAATATGAGAATTGAGTATTATAGTTTTTCCTTTTTCTTTAAGTTCTTTTATTAAATTTAGGATATGTACCCTACCAACAGCATCAAGTCCTGCTGATGGTTCATCTAAAAGCAATATATCTGGATTGCCTAATAAAGACTGTGCTATTGCTAAGCGTTGTAACATTCCCTTTGAATAATTTCTAACCTTCTTTTCTCTGTTATCCCACAAACCTACTTGCTTTAAAATGATTTCTATCTGATTATTCTTACTTCTTTTTGGTATCCTTTGAAGCTTAGAAAAGAAATCCATAACTTCTACCGCTGATAAAAATCCATGAAAATATGGTGTCTCTGGAGAATAAGCGATACTTACACCTTCATCCCTATAAATCCTACCTGCTGTTGGTTTTACCAAACCTAGTATCATTTTAATAGTAGTAGTTTTGCCTGCTCCATTGCTACCTAAAAGTGCAAATACTTCCTTTTCTCTAACATGAAAACTAAGATTATTAACTACTATGTTTTTATTATATTTCTTAGTTAACCCTTCACATTTCAACATTATCATCACCTCTGTATATATACTAACAACACATTCTTTTACGAGTCTAAACCAAATCTTAAGTTAACCTAAAGTTTTAAAGAAAGTATGTAAAACAAAAAAGATTGCCTTTATTGGCAATCATTTTTATCAGTGCTGTTTTGTTTTAATTATATATACTTATATATTTCTTTAAATATTCTTTACCTAGTGGGTTTACTTTGAGATTGTTTTCTATTACTTCAAAATGTAAATGTGGTCCATTAGCCTTTCCTGTTACACCTACAGTTGCTATTTTTTGCTGTTTGTTTACTTTTTGTCCTTCCTTAACAAAAAGTTTATCACAATGAGCATAAAGTGTTTTTATACCGTTTCCGTGATCTATTACTACCATATTTCCATATGTACCATAAAAATCTGCTCTTTCAACTATCCCTGCTCTGACTGATATTATATTAGTCCCTTTAATTGCTCTAATATCTATTCCTGAATGAAACCTTTTCTGCTTTATTATTGGATGAATTCGCTCTCCAAACCTACCAGTTATTCTATTAAATTCAGTTGGTAAAGGCCAACACATATCAATATTTTTATTTTCGTTTTGCTCTAAAACTAAAGAAAAAAAACCTTTTTTGGGGATATCTTTTTCATACTCACTATTTTTAACTTCTCCTTTAGCACTTGTCAAGAACATAACCCCTAGTACACCTACTATCATAACTGTTGCAAAAGTTGCTTTTACTGCGTTTTTCCTAAATTTAGCTATCATTTTTATCCTCCTTTTTAAACTGTATTTAGTTCCAATAGTCCCTTCCACTATCCCTATATTTTTTGTTTCCATGCTTTTTGAAATCAGACTGAGTATTGTTTTGCCATATTGTATTTTCTTATCTTCACTTATGTAATTTAACGCAACTGTGTCACAACATATTTCGCAATCATTTTTCATAACCTTAAACCCTAACCACACTAAAGGATTAAACCAATATATTGATTTTAATATAGCTAATATCCAAAATAGTAATAAGTCTCGTCTTTTATGATGAGCTAGTTCATGCATTAATACATATTTGAGCTTTGTATCATCTAATAAACTATCAATATTTGAAGGCAATAAAATTTTAGTCTTAAAAACTCCATAAATTGATGGTATTTCAACAACATCTGTTAGCAATACAGGAATATCTTTTCTTATGTTCATTTTATTTTTACATTCACTACATATCTTTTGCAGTTTATTGTTTGAAGGTAAACTATACAGTTCCATCTGTTTATTGAAATACATGTTTTTAACTATTACTGCTATTATTAATGAAACTGTTATTATAAACCACACGCTTAATATTAGAAACTGATGATTATCTAATAAGCTACCTACTCCTTGAGTAGTCTGCATATTTGTGTTAACTATTTGCTCTGATATAGGAAAATTTGCTACTTTTATTGCTACTGAGACTTCACTAACTAAATCACTTGTATTGACAATATCCTTTGTACTCGTACTAACCAAGTTATAAACACTTAAAGCTGATTTTGGGGAAAAAGGTACTATTAACTTAACTAATAGAATATACCAAATATAGTAGTTAAATTTAATAAAACTTCTCTCTTTTAGTAGTTGTTTAATCAGCAATATCACTATTATTATTAGGCTTGATTTTACAGTTGTATCTATTAGCAATTTTAGTATGACATCACTCATATTACACTACCTTTCTTTATCCTTCTCATCCAATATCTTTTTAAGCTCCCTTATATCTTCTTTTGTAAGATGCTCTGTCTCTAGAAAATTTGCAATCATTGGCTTTAATGCTCCTCCATATATCTTTTGTAGAAAAGATTTGTTCTCTGCTCTTACACATTCTTCTTTGTTCAATAATGGTGAGTAGTAGTAAGCTCTATTTTTCACTTCATAAGTTATAATACTTTTTTTGACTAATCTGCTAAGTAAAGTTTTAATAGTTGTAGGCTTCCAATTGGTCTTCGCTGATAATTGTTTCATTATATCGCTAGATGTATGCGGTGGATTATACCATAATACCTGCATTATTAGCCACTCTGAATCTGTTATTTGTGGTAGTTTTCTCATATTTTCACCTCCTCGACTACGATTGTAGTCTTGTGTATAGTCTACACCTGTAGTCATTGAATGTCAAGGATTTTCTGTATATTGAATCATAAAAAATGACCAGCAATCGTATAATTTTTACGATAAAATGGTCATTTTTAAATATATCAATATTTTTTATTTAATTTTCTGAGCAAGGATTGAGTACCAGCTAATTTCATCAAAATCTTTTTCAAATTCTCCATGTTTAGTTTTACCTTGATTATAATTCCATATATAATCCATATCAAAGCATTTTCTAATTTCAAAACCAAAATCATTTAATATTTTCTCATAGTCTTTAAGCTTTAAAGGATAATAAGTTGGAGCAAATACAAATGAAACTTTTTCATGTTTACCCATCTTATCTGTAGATGTCGCAAATATAAAATCTACTGACCCATTATCGTGCCAATCCCATATTTGATAAAGGCTAGTATGTTCTTCTTTTGTCATAACAAAGGGATCTCTTGGAGTAAAAATTGGTCTTTCTTTTAAAATTTTATCCCAATTTCTTATATCTATATAAATTAATCCCCTATCATTAATCTTGTTAGATATATTCTTTATAAAATCTCTAACATCTTCATTATTCACATGTGGCAATGAATTGCCTGTTGAAATAATACAATCATATGTATTTTGCAAATTAGTTTTTAAACTCCTAAAATCAGATATAAAAAGCTCCACGTCATACTCTATTTCTTTTAAATTTTCTTTTGCTTTTTTTAATAGATTTTCACTCAAATCTGAACCTGATATTTTATAGCCCAGTTTAGCTAAAGGCAATGTCGTCCCTCCTGCTCCTATTGAGCAGTCATGAAGTGTTGTTATATCATAATCTTCGAAAACTTTCCTATAAAAATCTAGTAGCTTACTTTGCTGGTTTTGTGACATGTTTTGATTGTATAGCGCTGATGATTTGTACAAATCCATGCATCCTCACTCCTTTTTATGACTTTTAATGTAATATTTGATACACTTATTATAGCACTAAAAAAGAGTTAAATCTTTCGCTTTCTAATATAACTTTTATAATTAATAAATTTAAAAAAACACAAAGTTTGTTTAAGAAATTTATATATGATTATCGTATTTTCATTGTTATATTAACCTATTTTGTATCTATTAAATTCAACCTTATTATTACTTTTGTTCCTTTACCGATATTACTACTAATCTTGAAAACTCCTTTATGCAACTCTATTATTTCTTTACTTATTGCAAGTCCTAATCCACTGCCACTTGTATCTTCACTTCCTTTATAGAATTTGTCTGTAACTTTCTTTAGTTGGTTTTTAGCTATTCCAATTCCACTATCTTCAATTTCTATAATTGCATATTCATCTTCTTTAGAAACTGTTATATTTATATACCCTTCATTTTTATTAAACTTAAAACTGTTATCAATTACATTAATCAACACCTGTTTTAATCTATTATAATCTCCTAGGATTTTCATATCTTGCTCATATTCTTTAATATTAATTATTATAGATTCTTTATTACTTCTTTGTTCAAAGAGATGTGCTACATCATTTATCAATATCCCTATATCTACTGTTGTCAGTTTAAGTTCTAGCTCTTTCCTTTCTATCCTTGAAAAATCTAATAATTCTTCTACTAATCGTGTTAAGCGTAATGTCTCTGTGTTAATTATATTTAGCCCTGCCATCATATCATCTTTAGTTGTATCATTTTCAAGTAAAGTTTCACTCCATCCTTTAATTGCTGTTAATGGTGTTCTTAGTTCATGTGAAATTGATGCTATAAACTGGTTTTTGATTTCTTGAGCTTTTTTTATCTCACTAGCCATATTATTAATTGAATCTGTAAGTTCTCCTATCTCATCACCGTATTGCTTGTTTATCCTCTCTGTAAAATCACCTAGTGCATATAGTTTTGATACCCTTGATATCTCTCTTATTGGATTTATTATCGATTTTGAAAATATGGTACTTAATAGTATCATTATTAATAGTATCATTATGCATATGACAATAGATATCTCTATTATCGCCATTATAGCTTTATTTGCTTTTTCAAGTGAAACTACTCCGCGGATTACTCCCTCCACCCTGTCATTAAAGTACAGAGGCTTTGATACTATCATAACTTTTTCTTTACTGTAATAGTCCATTATTTCATACCCTGTTTTACCTTGTAGTGCTTGAAGAAAGTCTTTGGATTTTATTTTAAGGTTTATATTTGTTTTATTTGATGTGTATATGAGTTCTCCTAATCTGTCAACTATCTGTATTTCTATATTGTTTTCTGTATGATCATCATTATATAGCTCGTCTATTGCATTTTTAAAACTCACACTTCTCTTTGCTAGAAATTTGTTATAGATAGTTATTGTTACTTCTAAGTTCTTTACAATTTCAGACTTTACATATCCATGATAATAATTCTTTATTAATATAACAAAACCCACTTCAAAACACATAAGAATAACTATAGGTATTAGTAAATAGGTTCTTAACCATCGTTTTTTTATTCCTCTCATTTATTCATCTTCCCATTTGTATCCATATCCCCAAACAGTTTTTATATGCATAGGATTTGATGGATCTTTTTCAATTTTTCTTCTTAATCTACTTACATTTACATCTAGTGTATTTAATGATCCAAAATAGTTTTTCCCCCAAATGTGATCTAACATATTATTTTTTGAAAGTACTTTATTTTGATTTTCTAAAAAATACTTAACTATCTCAAACTCAGTCTGCGTGGTGCTTATGAATAAGCCATCTTTGTAAAGTTCTCTTTCGTCTATAATAAGTACAAATCTTTTAGTCTTTATTGTAGCTTGATTACTAATTTTTACTCTTCTACTGAGTGACTTGATTCTCAATATTAATTCTTTGGGGCTGAAAGGTTTTGTTACATAATCATCAGCCCCATGTGATAATCCTTCTATTTTATCTTCCTGTAACGATTTTGCACTAAGCATTATTACCCCTATTTCTTTATCTGTTTTTCTGATATTTTTTAATACCTCAATCCCATTAAGTGTAGGCACCATGATATCTAGTATAGCAATATCTATAATTTCATTTTTTATTATAGATATTGCTTGCTCTCCATTTATTGCTTCATATACTTTATAACCTTCTCTTGATAGATTCAGCTTTATAAAGCTTCGGATACTGTCTTCATCCTCTAGTAACAATATATTCACTACTTCCTCCACCCAACTATAAAATTATTCTTTAATTCTTGATTTAGATTATATTCCTTATATAAGTCTTTATCTTTAATTTTTACGAAATACATTTTGTTTTGATAACTTTTTAGATATTCGTATGTTTCATCTAATTTACTCGCTGTCTCTTTATCAAATACAGTTACAATATTAAATATTGTTTTATCTTTACCATCTTGTTTTATTGTATATAAATCTTTATTAATTAAATCATCATGGATACTAGTATACGAGATTTTATCTTGCAATTCATATGGTAATAATATGTGATAATTATTGTAATGATTTCCTATCCCCTTAGCTACTAATTCAATGTTATTCTCTTTGTCCCATCTAAACCACTTAATACCCATCTTTCTATCTTCTATACTATTCGTTAGATTATAGTACATAGGTATTTCTAGTATGCCATCTTTATTGATATCTAGTGCTTTTCCTGTATTCATTATATGATTTAGCTCAAAAGCTCCTTTATCTCTAGTATTACTGAAATTTAATTTTATAGGGTTTGTAAGTTTATCATCTTGATAAACTAGCAAATGGTTTATAGACGTATTAGCTCCCAGTATACTTTGTACATATACACCTTTTACATCCTTTGCTACATTTCCTGTCACCAAATCTCGAACTTCTGCATCTCCCAGCATTTCTTCACTTACCATACTATATCCATCTTCTTTGTACTGATATAACCTTACATTTGTAAATAACATATCTTCCTTAAATGCTGTAAGTATTTCTAGTTTATTATCTTCATTCATATCAACTAGTTTATATTGTTCTAATGGTATGCTAGCTAATTCATGTAATGACTTGTTATATTTATAGATATTTAATGTATAGTTGTTTGCAATACTTGGATTATCTTCTTTCATTTTTGTTATAATTTCAATTACTCCATCTGCATTTATATCTTCAAACTGAACTGTACTAAGTTCTTTCCCATTGTTATTTATTTCGTCTATCAACTTTAATTTGTTATTAATTATATTGTATACTGCAATTTTCAAAACCTTATTTAGTTCTTCATCTTTATTTTGATAAAACACTATTAATTCATTCTCATTATCATTATTTAAATCTAACATATTTATTGAATTAATGCTATCTTCTAATAGTTTAAAATTTTGTGGTATGTTCTTTTCTATTAGACTATGTATGTTTTTGTTTATTATACTTGATTTAGGTTTTGCCATTATATCCTCCATTGCATATTTACATCCTCCAAATAATAAACTTGTTATACATGCTGTTATTATTAATCCTCTTTTCATATTTTTCCCTCCATTGATGTGTTTGTAATGTGTTTGTCTATATTATATAAATTAATTATTTATAAATCTTGACAAAGTTATTACAATATTTATTAAAATAAAAAATAGAGGCGCTTGCTTGCACCTCTCAGACTGTAGAAAAAAGCCCAATTTCTGCGTTGCCCCAAAATTTCCGTTGCTCACTTACCTCTAAGTAAGCTCTGCTACTCAATTTTAACACGCCTTGAAATTGAACTCTTACTATAGTCTGCTATCTTGATGACTTTGTCATCAACCTAAGAGGTACTATGCTTGCACCTCTATTTTTATTTTACTACTTATCGTATTTTAAAATTCTCATTATTAATGTTTTTTCTAGTTCGTTAACGCTACTAAAGTCCATATTTTCTATATAAAAATATTCCATATCATCATGCATCTTTTTTGCTGCTGATATATTTGATATTGCTGTTGCTATAAGAAATTCAAATATTTTTCTATCTTCCTCTATTTCATTTTTATATTTACTTACTATATCTTCTACTAAAAAGCTTTCTAAATCAACTAATTTAAAATTTTTCTGACTATAGCACTTACTGCTAGTAAGCCCTACTTTTAATTTTGGAATATATATTGTTTCTATTTTATTTGGTTTTAATGGTGTATGATACACTTCCACGTAATATCCTAGCTCTGTAGCTCTCTTGTAAATCTTACGCATCATTGTTGTCTTTCCTGAGCCTATATCTCCTTTTAAGTAGTAAACTCTTTCTGCGTTTTGTAAAATTGATTCTGTGTATTCTACCCATCCAGTAGGGGTATATGCGCTACCAAATAGATGTCTTTGTTTTCCTTCTATTACACTTGCCTCTTGCCCACAAAATATCTCTTTTATCAATGTATCACAAACTACGTTTGTAAGCCCAAATTCTAATGCTTCTTTATTTTTGTCTTCTATTGATTCATAAACATACCTTGCTGAAGCTAAGTATTTATAAGCTCTTCTAAACAATCTGCCCACTTCTTTGTTACACTTTATAATCTCTTTTTTATTTTTTTCCATACCTTCAACGTCCCAATAATCACCTAGATGTATTATCTCCACCGTTAACCTCTTTGGGACAAATGAAACGCTTTTTTAAAATTGATGTTTCTTCTGTGTATATTCCAATTTCTTGATTCCCACTACAATATGTTGAATTTCACAAAATTGCAAAATCAACATATTGTAGTAGAAGAAGATTATTTTACCTTATATATTAATCAAACAATTGTATAGATGGATCTCCGAATACTGTCCATGTATTAAATGTCACTATATCATCAGCTGAACCATTTTGTAACATTTTAGTTGCACCTGTATAACAGATAGCTCCAAATGTTTTTGCTGTTTTATTGACAATTATATCATTTATGCCATCTTGTCCTCTCATTGGTGGTACCCAAGGTTGGCTGACTGTTGACATATATGTTGCAATAGCTCCTATTGGATTACCTCTTACATCCTTTGAACGAAGCCATACTTCAGCAAAACAAGTACGGTCAAAGAATTTACCATTTACGCATGCTACACTAATGATAAACGGTAACTTGCTCGCATTTGTTAATTTCTTAATATCAGCATTACTAAATCCTGTTGTTCCAAATGATTCAGAGCTTCCATGTCCGCAGTAATTAACAATACCTCTTCCTGCATTTAAACTATTTGTAACCTGCTGTGCCGTTGCTCCAGGATCATATATTTGATCAATATGTGTGTAGCCTACACCGAGTAGCTTACCACGAATGATATCCATATGTTGGTTATCATATTCACCGTTATGGCCTGGGCCTAGATTAGAAGCAATACCGGTTCCTTTTTTGTACCATGGTCTATTGCTATAGCCATTTTGTTCGAAATCTAAGGTACGTTTTACTTGCGTCTCTACATCAGCGATGCTTTCTGCTGAAAAACGTCCTACAAAAATATCTGGATAATTGTCATTACCTGATACTTTCGTATATTCAGGATCAGATACCCCTTTATTATAAGTAGGTGCATGATAAGTAGGTGAAGAAACTTGTGCGTAATCGCCTACCAATAGAACATAAACTAAATCTTTATGTTTATTATAATAATTCTGAATATAAGTCTTTATTTCTGACGCTTTATTACTTGATGAAACCTGAGAGATATTCACCATCTCTGTGCTAATTCCTTTTTTATTCTTCCAAGCCACAAAAGGTTTCATTGCATTATTATATGCATCGTTAGTGATAACTAACATTTTTTGGCTAGTGGCTCTATGACTTTTGCTAGATACTTTATTGTAATTTAAAAACATAAAATCATACGTGCCTTCAAATGCTGGAGTTATTTGAGTGGTTGCCATAGAAACTGAACTTGAATTGACAATCTCTACTGTAACAGAACGATATACTCTTAATGTTTGAGTTGATCCTTGGTAACGAAATGCATTAACAATGATATTAGCACCACGTAAGTCTCTCATAATAAAAGGTTTGCTTATAGATGCTATTCCATTTGGATACCAATCTGAGCTTTCATAAGTATCACTAAACGTATATGGAACTGTTGAAGGATCTATATCTCTTGTAATAGACCCCTTAGATGGTGCAATAGGTGTTAAGGTGAAATCTTCATATTCTGTATCAATAATTTTCAACTCTGCATCCCCATCCATTGGGATAATAATACTACCATTTAAACGAGGAAGCTCTGGGTGACCTTTTTCCTGTAATAACCTAGTATCTTCGCAAATTATTTTGTTATATATTTCATCATCAATCGTTACGGATTCAGTTGTAAAGTTCTTAATATTAAACTTGATAACTGTACGCTCGCTATTTGATTCCTCTACTATTGCTTCGATGTCACTTTGTTCACTTGTGTTTGTCTCAGGAATTGCATAGGATACGGAACCATTAACAACAAATAATAATTGAGCAACTGCGAATACTAAAACACACATGATAGCTAAATTCTTTCTTCTTAAACTATAGAACATTTCAATTCTCCTTTTTGAGTACTTATTATTTTTTTATTTTATTTATGCTTTCTCAAATTTAACAATATCGTAGCATATACACGGTTTGGTAATACCTTTATAGCTACCATTCCTCTATTTTTCGTTGAATTAAGCCTTATCTCAAATCCTTCATAACGAATACCAAGTCATTATCAACATATCCATAATTTAAGACATGTTTAAAATTGCATTATGAAGTAAAATAACCTACTAAATTCAACAATTCTACATCTCCTAATTAGTTCTAAACTCCTCCTCAAATGCTGTTAGAGCCTGTCCCATCCCAACCATTCTTTCAGTGAGCTTTACTCACTGCTACTAAAAAACTTGATTCTTCACTACAATATGTTGGATTCCACACAATTGCAAAATCAACATATTGTAGTAGAAGAAGAATTAACTATTTTCGTTATAGATTAATCAAACAATTGTATAGATGGATCACCGAATACTGTCCATGTATTAAATGTTAATATATCATAATTCGAACCATTTTGTAGCATTTTACTAGTACCTGTATAGCAGATAGCACCAAATGTTTTTGCTGTTTTATTTACAATTATATCATTTATTGCATCTTGTCCTGTCATTGGTGGAACCCAAGGTTGATTAACTGTTGACATAAGAGTTGCAATAGCACCTATTGGATTACCGCTTGCATCTTTTGAACGAAGCCATACTTCTGCAAAACAAGTTTGGTTGAAGAATTGACCATTTACGCATGCTACACTGATGATAAACGGTAACTTTTCTACATTCTTTAAGTTCTTAATATCATCATTATTAAATTCTGTTGTTCCAAACGATTCAGGGCTTCCATGTCCACAGTAATTGATAATACCTCTTCCTGTATTTAAACTATCTGTAACCTGCTGTGCCGTTGCTCCAGGATCATATATTTGATCAATTTCTGTGTACCCTGCACCCAGTAGCTTACCACGAATGATATCCATATGTTGTTTATCATATTCACCGTTATGACCTGGTCCTTCATCAGAAGCAATACCGGTTCCTTTTTTGTACCAAGACATATTGTTATAGCCATTTTGTTCGAAATCTAAGGTACGTTTTACTTGCGTCTCTACATCAGCTATACTTTCTGCTGAAAAACGTCCTACAAAGATATCTGGATAATCGTCATTACCTGAGACTTTCGTATATTCAGGATCGGATACACCATCACTATACTTAGGTGAAGAAATATGCTCGTAATCGCCTACCAATAGAACATAAACTAAATCGTTATGTTTGTTATAATAATTCTGAATATAAGTTTTTATTTCTGATGCTTGATTGCTTGGCGAAACTTGAGAGATATTTACCATCTCAGTGCTGATTCCTTTTTTATTCTTCCAAGCCACAAAAGATGTCATTGCATTACTATATGCGTCGTTAGTAATAACTAACATTTTTGGACTAGAAGCACTATGGCTTTTGATAGGAGCTTCTTTGTAATTTAAAAACATATAATCATACATACCTTCAAATGCTGGAGTTATTTGAGTGCTTGCCATAGAAGCTGTACTTGAATTGACAATCTCTACTGTAACAGAACGATATACTCTTAATGTCTGAGTTGATCCTTGGTAACGAAATGCATTAACAATAACATTAGCGCCACGTAAGTCTCTCATGATAAAAGGTTTGCTTATAGATGCTATTCCATTTGGATACCAATCTGAGCTTTCATAAGTATCACTAAACGTATATGGAACTGTTGAAGGATCTATATCTCTTGTAATATTCCCTTTAGATGGTACAATAGGTGTTAAGTCAAAATCTTCATACTCTGTATCAATAATTTTCAACTCTGCATCCCCATCCATTGGGATAATAATACTACTATTCAAACGAGGAAGCTCTGGGTAACCTTTTTCTTCTAATAATCTGGTATCATCACAAATTATTTTGTTATAGATTTCATTATCAATCATTACGGATTCAGTGGTAAAATTCTTAATGTTAAACTTAATAACCGTACGCTGGCTATTTGATTCTTTCACTATTGCTTCAATATCACTCTGATTACTTGTGTTTGTCTCTGGAATCATTGCATAAGATATGGAGCTATTAATAATAAATAACAATTGAGCAACTACAAATATTAATGCACACATGATAGCTAAATTCTTTTTCCTTAAACTATAGAACATTTTAATTCTCCTTTTTTAATTATTTAATTTCGAGACAAATTTGTTATTTCTTCCTCCTTTCTTCAATACTATCGTGCATAATTGGGTAGATTGATTGGTTGATTTTTGATAATAATTTTCAGTCTCGAAAACATTTAATCTCTTCTAGTATTTCAATTAGTATTACAATTACTTCATCTAATTTCATCAAAGCATTCGATAAATTTTTTTGTTTGCTCTATTGTCCCTGTACTAACTCTTATCCAATTATTCCAATTCCATAAATGTCCAGGCCTTATAATTACACCTTTTTTCATAAGTTCCTCGAAAATGTCTTGAGAGCTTCTCTTTACATTTACAAATATAAAATTTGAATTTGAATTTATATATTCGAATCCTTTACTCTCAAAATATTCTTTCATTAATGCCATTGACTTATAGTTTAATTCAACTGTCTTATTTATATGTTCTTTATCTCCTAAGGCTCCTATAGCAGCTACTTGTGCAAGTTTATTAACATTAAATACTCCCTTTACTTTTCCCATCTCTTTTACTATCTCCTTAGAAGATAAAGCATAACCAATTCTTACTCCTGCTATACCCGCTACCTTAGAGAAAGTTCTCAATATGATAGTGTTAGGTCTATCTTTCAAAATATTCAAGCTCTCAGGGTATTCAGGATTTACTTTTGCATAATCATAATATGCTTCATCAAATATCACTATTATATTATTAGGTATCTTTTTTATAAATCTATCTATATCTTCTCTACTAGTAATATTGCCAGTAGGATTATTCGGATTACATATATATATCAACTTTGTTTTTTCTGTAATACTATTTATCATGTTATCAATATCATGAGCATACTTTTTCAAAGGAATTTTAACTGGTACTCCTCCCATATGATGAACACTAGAGCCATATAATCCAAATGTTGTCTTTGCCATAATCGCTTCGTCTCCATCATTTATAAACGTCTGTGCAACAATACTTAATATCTGTTCTCCTCCATTGCCAACAATAACATTTTCATACTCTAATCCACAATTCTCAGCAATAGTTGTCCTAAGTTTAATTGCTGCTGCATCTGGATATATATGAATATTTTCAACCTCATTTTTAATAGCATCTATAGCCATTGGAGAAGGTCCTAATGGATTCTCATTTGATGCAAGTTTCTCTATCTCTTCTATTCCATATTCTTTCTTCACTTCTTCTATTGGTTTCCCTGGAATATAAGGATTCATAGTAGCAAGTTGTTCCCTATATAAACTCTTCATGTAACACCCTCCATTTAATTAAATTTGTACACATTTTCATCTTTTGATATGCTTTTTTTAGTTCAACTAAATCAACAGCCTAATTTTCTGTTAATAATTTTACACTAAAAACCTCCTCACTGTTTAAGTTATACTATTCTTTATAGCAATAAACATGCCATCCATTTTTATCCTATTTTTCAAACCCTTAACTATTGTAGCGTTTATAAAAGGGTTGAAAGGTATTAGTTGTACATACCTTTTAACCCTTTAAATCAATACATCTATATTTTTAATATTCCTATGGATTGTAAGAATATCATTAAAATAATGAAAGGTATTAAATATTTGATAAAGAAGTACCATATATTAATCAAGCTAAAACTATGTATCCTATCACCTGTTACTTGATTATAAACATCTTCTTTTCTCCATAAATGCCCTACCAAAATAGCTCCGAAAAAACCTACTAAAGGGAATGAAATATTGGAAACAAAAAAGTCATACATATCAAACAAGTTCTTTCCACCAATCTTGACATTACTCCAAGCTCCAAAACTCATTAGTGGTGGAATACCAAGCACAAATACAAACAAAGTAGTAAGCCATGTTGCCTTTGCTCTACTTGTCTTAGTTTTTTCAACAGTAAAAGCTGCTGCTACTTCCAACATACCTATAGAAGATGTAAGTGCTGCTACAACTAATAACCCAAAAAATACTATAGCGAATAATGTCCCCATAGGCATGTTACTAAATACCTGTGGTAATGTTACAAAAGCCAAACCAGAACCTGAACCAACTTCCATATTAAAAGCAAACACAGCAGGAATTATAACAAAACCAGCCAACAATGCAACTCCAGTATCTGCAAGTGTAACAGCCATGGCAGTTCTAGGTATATTTTCTTCTTTACTTAAATAGCTAGCATATGTAACCATACATCCAGATCCGATACTAAGAGAGAAAAAAGCTTGCCCTAATGCACTAGCTACTATTGAGCCATCAATCTTAGAAAAGTCAGGTTTTAAATACCATATAATCCCTTCCATAGCACCTGGTAAGGTTATTGATCTTATAGCTAATACGATTAACATTACAAATAATAACGGCATTAATACATTACAATACTTTTCTATACCTTTTGATATACCCTTTGATACTACAATAGCTGTAAGTAATAGAAAAACAATCTGATAGATAACCATCTGAAATGGATTGCTTAAAAAAGTTTCAAACATAGCACCTAGTTTATCTGGAGCTAATCCAATTAACTTCCCTGATACAGCTTGTATAACATAATATATAGTCCAACCCCCTATAATTGCATAAAATGAAAATAAAACTATCGCTGCAATCATTGCTAAATAGCCTACAGCTTTAAATTTTTTACATAGTTTCCCATAGCTCTCTATAGCATTGGCTCTTCCATTTCTACCAATAGCAAATTCAGCTATTACGAGGCTTGCACCTATAACAATAATGCATACCAAGTATAAAAAAACAAATGCTCCTCCTCCATTGTTTCCTGTTACATAAGGAAATCTCCATAAATTACCTAAACCTACTGCTGAGCCTGCTGCTGCTAGTATAAAACCAAGCTTGGAATTAAACTGATCTCTCTTTTTATCTGTTATACTTTTCATCAATACTCCTCCTAGATTTAGTATTATATTTTATTTGCACCAAGAGATATATAAAATTCTCACCTCCAGTATGTTATCTTTAGCACAAATGAAAATCTAAATATTATGTAATTCATAACTTTTCAAAAGTTAATAGTCTGATAATTCAGAATTATCTGTAATTAACTGCAAGAAGTATTCCAATGATATTCAGCTTCTTATACTTAATTCACTAAATCAAAGCTAATAATATATATTTTTTATATATAAACAAAGGGTTAAAAGGTATTATTATTTTATACCCTTTAACCCTTACCTAAATACTGAATTACCCTATTTCCATATTCAGTAATAACTGTGCCACTTCTACCTTTGTATATTTCTACAAGCAAGTGCTTTTCAAGGTTTAATAATATCTTTCTAATCTCTTGCTCACTAATATATAGTCCTGATTCTCTAGCCCTTTGATAAAGACTACGTCTTCCCATACGCTTATTATTTCTAAAACCTAGTTCTAACTCTTCAAGAATAAAAATATATTTATCGTAATGTTTACCAACAATCTCTATAAATCTATCAACTAAGTCTACTTCCTCTTTATCTAGTAGTTTTTCATTAGCTTGTTCACGTAAATCCATTGGTAAATCTCCAATATCTATTATGCTCAAACCTAAATTCACAAAGTATTCAACATAGTTACTTAGTTCTCTAACATTACCCTTCCAGCTATGTTCTAATAGAACTTTTTCAGCCCGCTTTGTTAACGTAAAATCACTATTAAAACTACGTTTTATCTGAACCATCAGTGGTATAATATCACTAACACGTGTTCTTAAAGGAGGAGTTTTTAATGGCAATACATTTAATCTATAATATAAGTCTTGTCTAAATTTGCCCTCATTAACCATTACTTTAAGATTTCTATTAGTAGCTGCTATCAATCTTAAGTTAATATTTATTAACCTATCACCACCTAATCTCATAACCTCTCTTTCTTGAAGAACTCTTAATAGTCTCATTTGTAACTTCATAGGCATTTCTCCAACCTCATCTAAAAATAAAGTTCCTCTATGAGCTAGTTCAAAAAGACCTGGTTTCCCACCTTTCTTAGCTCCAGTAAACGCCCCTTCTTCATAACCAAAAAGTTCACTTTCTAATAAATTCTCAGGTAAGGCTCCACAATTTACTGCCACAAATTGATATTCTCTTCTACTAGAATTATTATGTATAGCTTGTGCAAATAATTCTTTACCAGTCCCACTTTCACCAGTTATTAGTATCGAAGAAATTGATTTTGACATACGCTTAGCTATTTCTTTACATCTTTTAATAGCATTACTTTCACCTATAATATCATCAAATGTATACTTTGCTTTATGCCCTTTACTCATTACTTTTGCTCTAAGCTTATGTTGTTTACGCTCTGACTCGCTGAAATTTCTTATAACTGCCACAGCACCATACAATTTACCTGAATGAGTTATAGGATCAACTGAGACGATAACATCATTATCATCTATTTTTATAAGTTTATCTTTTAATGCAAATTTATTATTAAGAATTTCTTTAAAAGGTATCTGTGGATATGATTCAATACCATTTATGTTTATTAGGTTCTTTTTTACTCCTAATATCCTCTTAGCATTATCATTATAAGAAAATATTAATCCATTATTATTTATAGCTAATACTCCTTCATCTATTACTTGGAGTATTATTTCTAACTGACTCTCAAATTTATTCATCTTTCCTAGTATTCCAGACAAACCAAAAGCAGATGTAATTATTTCTTTATAACTCTTTTTAATATTTTGCCTAGTCAACACTTCTTCTAATTTTAGTTTTATTGCTATATCCATTATAGTGCTTATATCCAATATACAATTGCCTATGTTAACTATTTCAATTGGTATTTCTAATTGTGAAGATTGTCCCATTATTATAATAAAATCGCCAACACATTTATTATAGTTATCCTTAGTAACTGGTATAATATTAAGATGTGTAATACCAATTTGATATAGCACCCTTATCATTCCTTTTGCCATATCCATGCTCTCATCTAGTAATAAAACATTACTCCCTTTACTAATCTCATTTAATTTATACATTCCTCTACGAGATATAGTTCTATTAGCAAAAATAATCTGACTATTACTATCAATATAATCCTTAACTTCTTCCAATTCTTCATAGGATGTTATTAATACAATGTCATCGGTTACCTTTGAACTAAGTCCATTTTTATCTATATAATATTTTACAATACTTAAACTATCAGCGTATAGCGATTCAATCTGTTCACTAAATACTTCAATAGCTTTGGTATTATGACTGACTATAGCTACAGTCTTTCCCATAGATTAGCACCTACCATTAATTTTCTCTTTTTACGTATGATTATATTTATTCTATATATTTGTATCAACACCTTTTTCTAAATTTAAATAGTATTTGACAGTATCAAGATTTCTACTTCTATTATAATAAATTCATAACCTCTTGAGTAACGATGGTTTACTCTAGCCTGAGAAGGAAATCCAGAAAATTTCATCTTTTAGGGATTAGATCATATGTTTTTTGTTCTTTTACATATCTATTATTTTCTTATGCCCAAGCAATATAATATTATTGCTTGTTGAACATACAGTAAATTTTTCTTAAACTCATACCCAACAAAATAAACAGAATCTATTACATCCTTGCTTACTTCCTCGCCTCTATAAAATGGTGGACATGGATTTAATATTGCATTAGGCTTACATTTTTTCATTCTCTCTAAAGTTATTTGATATTTATCAGTATAACCTCGATTTCGCAGTTCTTTTGGTAGTGGGTCTGTTAATATTACATCACTCATTTTTAGTACGTCCTCTAGCTCAGTGTGAAAACTATAGTTTTTATTATCTTCTATTATACGATTCCCTATTAACCCAACATGATTTATCTTAAAATTCATAACTTCAGCAGCAATCCTCCAAGAATTTGATATGTTAGCGTTTTCTCCTACGAATGTATATACTAAAGATTCATAGTCTTCTCGTATTTTACTAATAGAATATGTATCTGATAATATCTCGCACGGATGATTATATGATGTCATTGCATTAATTACAGGTATTGCTGAGTTTGAAGCTAGTTTACATACCTTGTCATAATCCGAATATCTCACTATTACACCATCAGCCCAATTTTCTATGTATTTTATAACATCTATTAATTCTTCTTTCTTATCAAGTGTTGTTGGTGGAAAAAGTACACATTCTCCTCCTAAGTCTTTAATACCTTTCTCAAATGATAACCTTGTTCTAACACTTGACTCAGGAAAAAATAATACAAAAGTTTTACCTAATAACAGCTTTTCATTGTTGTTTTTAAGATAGTCTGCAATACTGAAAATTTCATGAATATTTTTAATATTTAGACTATCAATACTTAAAAAATTCATAATCAATCCTCCTAACTTATCTAACCTAAAATTATGCAATTCATCTAACTATATAGTCCAAATTCTTTTTTCTTATTATATCATATTTAAGTCAATGTTTAACAAATATTTAATCGTCAAAAAAAACTTGACGTAAAATCACGAGCAATGTAAAATATATTTAACGTCAAAATATATTTGGCGAATAATTTAACTTACAGGAGGAAAGACATGAAAGAAATATTTAAGTTTAAAAGTTTTATGAAATTGTATATTGCCAATAATGTATCTCGTTTTGGTGACTCAATTGATATGATAGCTTATGGTTTTATGGTATATCAATTAACTGGATCAAAGCTCTTATTGGCTACAATATATGTCTTTAATATGCTTCCAAATCTATTGTTTTCTTCTTTTATGGGTACAATGGTTGGATTCTTTTCAAAGAAAAAATTAATTATTATTGGAGATTTTCTTAGAAGTGCTATTGTTTTGTTAACTGCTTACTTATACTACGCAAAATTATTAGAAACATGGCATTTATTTGTTCTAACTTTTTTAACTTCTACTATTGAGAGTTTTGTTTCACCTAGCAAATATGTTACTATTACTAAACTTATTGATGAAAAACATTATTTGACGGTTAATTCCACACTACAATCAATAACTAAATTTAGTGAATTAATTGGACTTGCTCTAGCTGGAACTATCATTGGAGCAATTGGAGTATCTGGCGCTATGATTGTAAATGCTATTACATTTATTACATCTGGCTTTATTATAACAACTATTGTATTCCCTGTTGAAAGCCACCAAGAGCTTACATCTAATAATTATATTAAATCTTATAAGGAAGGCTTTCAATTTCTTTTTAATCACAAAACGTTTTTAGTAGTAATCATTAGTTTTGCCCTTTTAAATTTTTTAGTTACACCTATAAATGCACTTGCTCCTGCTTATGTAGATGAAATCTTAAATATGGGAGCTCAAGGTTTGAGTTACTTTTCACTTTCTTTTGTTATTGGTAATATAATTGGAGGTTTTATTGTTGGTAAAATAGGAAGTAAATTTGCTATATCAAAACTTACATTCGTTGGTTTATTTGTTTCAGGCATATTTTATTCTACACTTAGTTTACCAGCGTTTACTACTTATTTTCCTCCAATATACTTTGCATGTTTATCTATGCTTTTAATGGGTATATTTTTGCCTTTTTGTTGGGGTGCTATGTCTACATTTATAATGACTAACGTCCCTAAGGAAATGCATGCTCGCTTTATATCTATAAATAATATGATTGGTATGAGTGCAACTCCTTTAGGTGCTTTTGTATCTGGAATTGTAGTAACATATATAGGATTAAAATATCTATTATTACTATTTGGAATAATATTTGTGCTTTTGGCATTTATCCCTTATACAGCTTTGGCAAAATTTGAAAATAATAACTTACCAATAGTTGATAGTCATATAGCTGGTTAATTTTTTTAATTTTATAGTTAACGTTAGTATCTTTGTTGTATAATAGATATAGGTGATTAAAATGAAAAAAATACTATATTTACGGAATAACAAGGACATGAGAATGATAACTGATCCTTATAGATTAAAAATCCTTCAGATTATTATGAAAAATGAAAAGATATCTCTTACTGTACAAGAGATTGCTAATAAGCTGGGTGATCCCCATGGAAAAGTATATTATCATGTGAAAAAGCTTGCTGATTACGGTGCTTTAGAAATTCATAAAACGGAAAACATAAATGGTATTACAGCTAAATATTATAAACTTACATTTGATGATATAGACTTTGGCAAGGATCCAGAAAATAAGTCCAATTACGATTTTAAAGTTAATCAAGCAATGAAAATGGTAGCTCAATTTTACAATGATAGTAGAGATGATTACTTAAAATCAATCAAACGGTATGCTGAAAATAATAAAGGTAAAGAAAATGAAAAAGCTAAGGATGATTGTTTTATTTATTTATCTAATGTATATCTTAATGATGAAATTTTTCCTAAATTTAAAGCCGATGTAATTGAATTGATAAAAAAATATTCTACAAAAGGAAATAACGATGTATCTCATGATAAAAAAGGGGTATTTTTAGCTGTCTATCCTGAATTTGATGATTGATAGAATACTTGATTTGCATATAGTCTTTATTATTATAATTTTAGAGGGGATGTTGACCATCCCCTTTCAGACTGTAGACAAAAGCCCAGTTTCTGCGTTGTTGTTAAAATTTCCGTTTCTCACTTACCTCTAAGTAAGCTCTGCTACTCAATTTTAACACGCCTTGAAATTGAACTCTTACTACAGTCTGCTATTTAGATGACTTTGTCATCAACCTAAAAGGGATGTTAACCATCCCCTTTATCTATATATTTTATTTGATGCTTTTAACCCATGAAGCTATATCATCTATTACGACAGTTTGAACTTTATTTGGAGCGTTGTAGTCTTCCACTGTACGAAGACCTGAGCTTTCCATAAATAAATGATTCAGATTGTTGTATAACTTAAATATGACATTTTTCCTATTACCACATACTTCTTTCCAAAGCTCAAAGTCTTTGTCTGAGTAAATTTGAAAGTCTTTGCTCCCTTGCATTATCAACATTGGTATGTTTATTTTATCTATGAAATTCTTTCCACCAGTTTTATTCAAGCTGTACCAATATGATGCAGGTATACCTAGATAAGTTTTTCCATCGTCTTTGTCTAACTTAAGTATTTTATCTACATCTGCTTTAACTTTTTCCATTTGTAAGTCCATTTTTTTCTTATCATCATCAGACAGTTTAGGTCTAATAGATTTTTGTATTTCAAGATTTTGATCAAGGGAAATTTCTGCTAAATTACGTAATGTTCCTGCCATTACTACTATCCCTTTTACCTCTTTGTTGTCTGATGATACTTTAGGTGCTAACATTCCTCCTAAACTATGTCCTAATACTATTATTCTATTATTATCTATACGAGTATCTTCTTTTAGCTGAGATATTGCACTATTTACATCATCCAATACTTCATGCTCTATTGTTTGATTTTTTTTTGCTAAATCCGGTCTTACTCTATATCGTTTGTCATAGCGCAACGAAGCTATCCCTTTTTTTGCTAAACCATGAGCTATATCCTTAAATGGAGTATTACCTGTTGTTCCTATTGTTTCATTCATATCTTGAGGACCTGACCCAGCAATCATTAATACAACTGGTGGCTTTTCTACACCTGTTGGCAGTGTAAGCATACCTGATAATTCATACTTCCCGACTTTAAAAGTTACTTCTTTATAATCTTTATCTTCTTGTGGAATTGCAAAATAATTAGTCCATAACCCAACTATTTGCCCTCTATCATCAACTGTAAATGTGTTTAATAGTCCATTTTTCTCATATTGACTAACTACCTTTACTATAAAATGCCCTTCTTTTTTTTCTATTGTAGTTTGATAATGCTTAACATAGCTTCCTATAGAAGCAACTGTTTTCTTCCATCCTTGTTCTAATTGATCTATAGATATTTTCTTAGCTGTATCTTCTGTGAATTTATTGTAAATTTCATCAAAATCACCTTTTGTCATGCTTATTACTAATCTCTCTGCTTCTGCTTTTATATCTTTTTCACTAATATTCTTAGTTATATCTTTGTTCTTACATCCTACTAGACATATTAATAATGTAACTATAATTGTTATTTTACATAATGTTTTCATTTATATCCCTCCTATATTTTATAATAATGTTCCAATCAAACTACATCCTATTATGAATGTTAATAATCCACATATCATTAATATTGCAAGTGGTTTTGCAAAGTTAATTGTATAACCAACTCCAAATCGTTTTTCTACAAATAACGAAGCATCGTTTTTGTTGTAATAGAACTTACCTGAAATCCAATGTTTATCATCATCTCTGTTTATAACAGCACTGTTTACTCCTTTTTTATGTCCACCGCTATGCCCAACTTTTATACTTAAAAACAACGTAAGTGCTATAAGAAATATTGTCACTATACCTCCTATTATAAAGCCTGTTTTAACCTGTATTAGATTAAACAATCCAAGTTCTACTAACGAAAATTGACCTATTAAAAGCAATCCAAATATCACAGTAAAATATGACCAAGCCTTTTTATGTAACTTTGCATGTTTTTTACTTATTTCTATGTTATCTGGATCTATATACGGCGGTGTATGCTTTATAGTCATATATATTATTAAACATGTCACTAATATAGCTATCTGTATAATTATCGGAAAAAGCACAGCAATTATACTTTTGTCTATATACTTTGTAATATGTCCTGACATGTTAACTTTTATAGGAAGCTTACTTGGTGCATCTTCATATAGAAGAATTGCACTTATTCCTGTTGCTACTATCATAGCTATATGAATTAAAAAACACCAAACCGAACATACGAGTTTTGAAGATATAAACTCTATATCTACTACTCTTATATTTCTTGCTTCTTTTGCCCAGTTCTTTGTTTTTTTGTACCCCTTTACTTTTTTATTAACTATGGAGTATATCACAAATATACTAACTAAATAAAGCATCGCTGATATATTGTATATGGAAAGCTTATTCTTTACTAAGAAGTTAAGCAATACTGCACCTAGTGTTATTATTATTGCTGATAACATACTAAGCTTTATATATAACTTCTTAAATCCAACAATTTCTTTTGTCTTTTTCTGATCAGTTGGTATTGTAACACCAAAAACTACATCTTTGCGCCCTATTAAAGGTGTCATAATCAAGGTAATTGCAACAATTATATATATAGTCCAATCCATAACTGTGTCAATAGTATTCATAACAAACCTCCTTATAAATTGTGTTATATTTGATTGTAGATTTTACCAATAATACTGTTTATCTCATCTGCTGTTAGTCCTCTACATTTTGCTTCTGTCACTATACTTTCTAGTTTTTCTTCCAGTATATTTAGATAAGCTTCATCAGCTCTATACTGATTTTTATCATTAATAACAACACCTTTTCTTTTTATTACAGAAACAAAACCATCTTGCTTCAATATATTGTATGCTTTATTAACTGTATGCATATTAACACTAAGACTAGAAGCTAGTGCTCTTGAAGAAGGTAGCTGCTTTCCTTTAGTCAACTCCCCTTTTAATATTCCTTTAATGATTGCGTCTCTTATCTGTTCATAAATAGGTTTATCTATAGACATATCTATCTGTATTAACATATTTACTCCTTTCGTCAATGTTTTATTCTATTTGTTATATATTATATAGAACAGATAGAGCAATGTCAAGAAAAAAAAGATGTCAAATCAACATCCTTTTAAATTTATAAAAAATCATCTTATTAAAATTGAGTAGCTTAGCTTATCTAGAAATAAGAACAATAAGTTTTAACAACAACTACGTATTTTTTTACAGTATTTTTAATTAATCTAAGTATTTTTCTAGTCCAATTAGTGCAAATGTCTTATCGCTATACTCCTTATCTCCTGATATTGTAAACACTTTGTCAAACCCTGCTCTGGTCCAAAATCTAAGCCCTTTCCAGTTCTTAAGATAAACTCCTATACCTATTTTTCTATAATCTGTTTTATTTGATTCTTTAATAACTAATTCTATCACTTCTCTGGCATAACCATTGTTTTGATATTTTTTATCTATTAAAAACATACCAATCCAAATAGTATCTTCTGCTGGATAGCCATAGTATAAATCAAAAAAACCTATAAGTTCATTACCTTTTTTAAGATATATGGATTTCAATCTGTAATTATCTTTGCTAGCAGTTTGTATTGGTGGCAAATCTCCATTTTTAAGACATTTCTCTATATAATCATCTTCAAACTCTTCTCCCTCTAGCTTAATCTTATCATCCCATGACATACAAATATTTTGTAGCCTTTCACACTCTATTGTAGACGATTTTTTGATAACTAATCTATTAGACTCCATTCTTTCTTTTATTTTCATAACCTTCTCTCCTCTCCCATCATATATCAATTATTTTATCATATTGTTTGTATTTTTTCAAACAACAATATGTTTTGTTTGTTTTTTTGACTTGCGAATAGACAAAATAAAATCACCAGTAAAACTGATGATTTTGGTTCTATTTTAATTTTATCTTTCTTTTTTTGATAATATTTGTAATTTTGTCGTTTTGATACTTAGCTTCTAACCAAATTCTTTCTTTTGCTTTATCTTTTTTAATAAATATATCTAGTTTTATCTCCTTATTTCTTATTCCATCGTCAAAGAAAATACCAATAGTCTCTATGTCCTTAGATTCATATCCCACTTCTTTCACAGCTTCAATTGCATATCTTCTTGGCTTACTTAGCCTTGATAGTTCATAATTATATGTATCTATTACTATAAATACAACTATAATTGAAATTATCCCATACATGATTACCTTGTATTTATTTACTTTTGACTTGAATATTTGTGAAATCACCGCTCCTTGTACCCCTACAATAAGTAAGTCTCTGTCTACTAACAAATACCTTTTAGCTATTATATAAAGTCCATATGTAGTGAAAGTTATTATTATCATCCCTACCCAATTATACTTTTTATCGACTATGTATTTACTATATAAAAATATAATAGCTGCTATCAGTGATATACTTCCCATCACAATAATGAATTCTGAAAAGACATCGGTTCTCATATAGATATACTTTGATATATACGCTACACTAATTAAAAATTGTACCATACTAAAAATGTTATACCTTAAACCTTTTTCTTTTATTACTTTGCACTTTACTATGTCAATATTAATACTAGTCCTAATAAAATAAACAATTCTATAAAGTTCATTTAAACACCGCCTATAGATAATTAATATTTCTTAATTTTAATTATTTTATTTTTATAATATTCAACATCAAAAAGTAATCTCCTAAGGGAGTCTACTTCCTCTCCAAAGATTCTTACAACTATTGGTTCAAATCTAGTTTTTGAATAACCTTTTATTTCATGTTCTTTAGCAATTTCATATCCTCTATTCTCCAGTTCTTTAATTGCATACCTTTCTGGCTTATTGTAGTTTCTCCCAAACGCTATAATAGCACATACTATAATGGCAGTGATAATATTAATAGTAATAATTTTATCATCTTTTAAATCTCTATTTTCCCACGTATCTAGCACTAAACTACCTATAAAAGAGTAATATAATGCTTTAAGTATATTATTAAGTGAATATCTTTGTAATACTAAATAAGACAATAAAATAATCATCATTAAAATAGATGCAATAAAACAGTTATCATTATACTTCTTAGAATTTTTCAAATAAAGATAAACCCAACTACTTATTAATAAAAATAAAGTCAATGATATAAAAAACTCTGACCAATTATCAGTGCTAATATAGATAATATATGCTAACATAGGTATTCCTATAGCCGTCTTTAATCTCTCTATAATCTTAATTTCCTTATCTTTTTTTATTAATAATTCCTTGATTAATTCTAAAATAACTATAAATACAATACCTACAATTAATAATGTTAGATAATTCAAATAATTCCACCTTTCTAATAAACTCTATCCTTTATTATAGCATATAATATACTTAAAACATTTTAGTTTTTTTCATTTACTCTTGACACACACAATGTATTAGTGTACTATTTATATAACACACTAATACATCGTGTAGAAAGAAGGTGAGTAATGAAATTTGACAACAGCAAACCTATATACAAGCAAATTATAGATGACATAAAAAAGGATATAGTTTTAGGCAAAAGAAATGTAGGTGACAAGTTGCCATCCACTAGAGAACTTGCTGTTCTCTATACTGTTAATCCTAATACAGCTCAGAGAGTTTATAAGGAAATAGAGCTAGAAGGTATTGCTTTTACTAAAAGAGGTAAAGGCACATATATTAATGAATCTGAAGATATAGTTAATGAACTCAAAAATCAAATGGCAAACGATGTAATACATAATTTTATACGTGGCATGAATGAGTTAGGCTATAGCTATGATGAAATGCTGAAAATTATCAAAACTAGAAAATTAAAAGAAGGTGGAAAATAATGCAAATATTAAAAATAGATAATCTTTCAAAGGGGTTCTTTTCTAAGAAAGCACTAAGTAATGTTTCAATTGATTTATCACAAGGAAAAATCTATGGCTTACTAGGCCCAAATGGAAGTGGTAAAACGACACTTATGCGCATTGTAACTGGTTTACTTAAAGCTACATCTGGTAGTGTACTAGTAAATGGGTGTGAATTAGGAGTAGAAACTAAAAAAATAATATCTTTTATGCCTACTGAAAATTATTTGTATCCTATGATGAAGATTAAAAATGTAAGACAATACTTCCGTGATATGTATAATGATTTTGATACTAACAAATTCGATAGTTTAATTAAGTTCATGGGTTTAAGTGATGATCTTAAGGTTTCTTCTCTATCTACTGGTATGTCAGGAAGATTAAAGTTAGCACTATGTCTTTCTAGGGATGCTAAGCTATATTTATTTGATGAACCGTTAAGTGGTATTGATTTTATATCTAGAGAAAAGATTATTGAAACAATAATAAGTGAAATGACTCCCGAAAAAACAATGGTTATATCTAGTCATTTGGTTGATGAAATGGAAAAATTGCTTGATACTGCTATATTATTAAAAGAAGGACATATAGCTGGCACTCATAATTTAGAAGAACTTAGAATTAAGTATAACAAATCCATTCAAGATTTATATAAGGAGGTATTCTCATAATGTTTAATTTATTAAAATACGAAGTTTATAAGAAATATAAAACTCTACTTGCATCTCTAACTATAATCGCTATTATAGAATTAATATGCATATATTACCTTTACGATTCTTTTAATAAAGCTGGTTCAGCTATCATTATTTACACGCTTCTCGGTATCGCAGGAATGGTATTTTTGTTAGTTGAAAACATAAATACATATAAGTCTGATTTGTTCAAGAAATCTGGATATATGCTCTTTTTGACTCCTAACAATGGATATAAAATACTAGGTAGTAAAGTAATCTTTTCTCTAGTTGAAAATATTGTTGGATTTTTAATATACTTTTCGCTAGGTTTAATGAACTATAAAATACTTTTAAGTAATTATACCGAGCACGAAGTCCTTAGATTCTTCAGTACTATACAACAAAACTTATCACATTATGACATAAGTATACTAAATGTGTTTTATGTATGTCTTATCATTGTTTTTGCATGGTTTAATTTTACTCTTAGTATATATCTAGCTATGACTATTTATAAAAGTGTGTTATCTAATGTAAAACGTGGTGGACTAATAAGTTTTGGATTATTTCTAGTTATAAACTTCTTTATACAAAAGTTTTATGATTTGTTTTTTAGTGAAGTATTTAATATAGATTTTACTACTAAAAGTATGCTATTCCCTAGTTTATTTACTCTTGGAATTGTAAGTGTAGCATTGTTCTTTAGTACTTCTTACTTGCTTGATAAGAAAGTTAATCTGTAGCTTAAAATAACCCTCTAGAGTGATTATTCTCCTGAGGGTTATTTCTTTATTCAAGTTCCACAAATTTTCTAATAATCTTTTTTTCAAGTTTTTTATAAAATACATACGTAAGTATCAATATAACTACGAAGTCTACTAAAAATATGGTATTAGTATTTATAGACGATTTAATCATGAAAACTGTTAACGCCCCTATTGCTAAAAGTAATGCTGCATTTACAACTAAAGATATCATTACGTTCATATTTTGTTTTACTGCTCTCTGTGGGTTAGTCCAATTTAATAGAGGTCTTCCTATATCTACAAACATTCCAACTATTATCATGAGCTCTGATCCAATTATGCCTAATAACATACCAATGTATACTGTCATGTTAATCTCCATAGATATATTAAGCCCTACTATCATTAATACTAATAATAAAAACTGAGGAATCAAAGCACTTAAACTTCTTCCTATTATTTGATCTTTTGCACTTGTAGGAATTATCCTAGACGTCCAAAAATACTTTCCTTCTCTTGAAAATGTAGTTGATGCTACTGGTGTAATTGCACACATCGCCATGATAATACCTGCCACCGAGAAATTTATATATCCTGTTGGTATCGACGATATTAATTGATTAAAATTACCTATGTTAATTCCAGTAATTATTGGTATCATGAATATAATGGGTAATATAATAACTACTGAATAACAGTTAAATAAATATATTGGTGTCTTTAATATTGTAATTACATCTATTTTACACACTGCAAAATATGGTGGTTTTGCTTTGATAATTTCTTTATTAAATTGTGTTTTTGAAAGTTGTTTTTTCTTAGATACAACTTCGTTTCCGCCTATGATACCACCTAAGTAAACTTTGTCTCCTACTATTAGGAATACTACGAAGATAAGTACATTCATTAGGGCAAATAACGCAAAATTGATAAGACTCTCTATAGTAACTGTACTAGAAAGTGCATTACCTAGCCATTTGGCTAATATATTAGTTTTCCCTAATAAATTTACTAAAGTTTCATTATTCTCAAGCAGTTGTTTTACAAAATTTCCTCCTTGCCCCATTGCCATTGCATATTTTTGTATATATATTTGCAATCCTATCGCAACAAAAGTCATCAAAAACAAGAATATACCTCTTATCAAATTTTTCTTATTTCCTAAATTGATTATTCTAGATGAAAGTATAATTATTATAGTACTTAAGGCCAATGGAAAAACAGGTATTATTAGTAATGCTAATGCCATAATAAAATAATATGATCCAACTGCATTTGTATTTATTCCATTGATTATAAATGCAGGTGCTAAAGTTAAAAAAACTATTATATACTCATAAATTAATAGTAAGTTGAATTTCGACCATATTATATTTCTAGGCTTTATTGGTAGTGATAAGAACATCTCGGTTTCTCTTGAGAAAAAATAATATGCCATTACATATGGTATACTAAATATAAATATAATAAAACTTTCGATGCTATATATAAGCGCATTAAATATATTAATCTGATTTATAGCAATAAATTGTAGATTGATAACATTTAAAAACTTCAAGTAATATCTATACGTAAAAATAATAAATATCATTATAACAGCAGTTATCAAAAGCTTTCTTAACTGCTCTCTGTTCATTTTCTTTAGATTTAAGCTTCCAAATCCAAACATATTAATTAAACCTAACTTAGTTAATGATATTATCTCTCTCATTTTTCAGTCAACTCCAAGAATATTTTTTCTAATGATTTTTCACCTTCTAACGCTCTTAGTTCTTGCATTGTTCCTTCGGCTATTATTTGTCCTTTGCTGATTATTGCTATCCTATCACATAGTTTTTCAGCAACTTCTAATACATGTGTTGAAAAAAATACCGATTTGCCTCTATCGCACATTTCTCTCATGATTTGTTTTAAGTTGAAGGCTGCTTTAGGATCTAACCCAACCATTGGTTCATCCAATATAAATAAATCTGGCTCATGAATCAGAGCGCCTATCAATGCAATTTTTTGTTTCATCCCATGTGAATAACTGCCTATCACATCATTGACTGCATCTTTCATCTCAAATATTTCTAGATACCTACTTATTCTCTCTTTTCTATCTTTGCTATTTACCTTATAAACATCAGCCATAAATTTTAGGTATGTAATGCCTTTTAGCTTATCAAATAACTCTGGTTTATCTGGAATATAGCTTATTTGTTGTTTGGCATTTATTATGTCTGTTTGATTGTCTATATTATTAACTAGTATTTTTCCATTAGTTGGTTTTAGAAGTCCAACTATCATTTTTATAGTTGTTGTCTTACCAGCACCATTCGGCCCTAAGAATCCAAATATTTCTCCTTTTTTAACTGAAAAGCTTATATCATCCACTGCTTTTACACTGACTTTTGCATATGTCTTCGTAAGACTGTTTACTTTTAGCATATCTTCCTCCTTTTTCAATTTGTATTTTTATTATGCTTTTAATTATATACAATAATGCCTAATGTATGCAATATATATTTACTACTTATTCATTCTATTATTTATATTTCAAGCTTTTAAGAAGATTTTCACTTTATTTTTCTTGTTTATTACTATTTTTTCTATATATTCATCAATAAAAAACTTCATATCATTTTCTCCTATATGTTCGTAATCTAGCTCTTTCATTGC
This sequence comes from Clostridiaceae bacterium M8S5, assembly GCA_029227815.1. Classification (GTDB taxonomy): domain Bacteria; phylum Bacillota; class Clostridia; order Tissierellales; family MCWD3; genus Abyssisolibacter. The sequence goes on from CP118523.1 coordinate 2,967,073, forward strand.
TAATTTAGTAATATTATCTATTCGTAGTTCATTATTAAATGGTGTCATTTTATTGTTCTTATTTATTTCTTCTCTAATCAATTTTTCTAAATTGATAATATCATTATTTTTTTTATTATATACTTTTTTATCTAATTGCCCATCTATATACAGTTCTAATAATCTATTTTTATTATCAAGTAGTTTATTTAGTAGTTTATTTTGTTTTTCAAGCTTTGAAATATTACAGTCTTCATCTAAACTGTCTCTTAACACTTTTTCTATATTACTTACAAATACTTTTTTAGCTTGTTTATTATAGATACTTTTAAGTTTTCTAATAAACTGCTTTTTCAATAGTTCCTCCTTAATATATGTACCATTCATACATGCTTTTTTCCCATTACTATGATTATTACTACATTTATAAACAACCATTTCTCGATCTTTATTTCTCATAGTCTTCTTTCTATATCTCTTTTTACAACTAGCACAATACACTACTCCTGAAAACAAAGATTTGCTCTTACCAATTCCTTTTTTTATATAGTTTTCTTTATTGTTATTAATCTTTTTTTGTACGCTCTCCCATATTTCTTTATTTATTATTGGAATATGATTTTCTTTGATTGTTATATATTTCATTTCTCCGTTATTCTTCTTTCTAACATGTGTTAAGTAATCCTGTGTATAATATTTTTTTTGCTTTAATTCTCCTTTATATTTTTCATTTTGTAGGATTCTTCTTATTGACGAATGGTTTAATTTACCTCCCATCTTACCTCTATTGATTCCTATATCTGCTAACTTCTTGACTATATTATGAAGTGAACAATCATCAAGTAAATACCAATCGTAAATCTTCTTTACTATTTCTGCTTCTTTCTCATTTACTATGAGTTTTTTGTCTACTAAATCATATCCAAGTATTCTATTGGCTCCAAATACTACTCCATTTTTCATGGCTTGTTCTTGACCTACTTTAACTCTTTCTGATATCTTCCTTGATTCTTCTTGAGCTAACGTCGCCATCAATGATAATCGTAACTCTCCATCATTATCACCTGTATTAATATTATCTATTTTGAAATACACATCAACATTGTACTTCTTGAGTTCTCTTGTAAATCTCAATGTATCTACTGTATTTCTAGCAAACCTTGATACTTCTTTTGTCAATATGATATCGAACTTCCCTAGTAAAGCATCGTGTATCATATCATTAAAACCTTTTCTATTTTTTATTGATGTTCCACTTAGTCCTTCATCTATATATAATCCACAAAATTTCAGTTCTTTATTTTTATCTATATATTCTAACCACATCTTTTTTTGATTTTCTAGTGAACTTCTCTGATCTTCATGGTCGCTACTAACTCTACAATAAGCAACTGCCCTTTTTTTCATTATCACCCTCCTGATTATATATTCGCTTTAGCTTTCCTATGATTATACTGTACTCATTTTTACTAATCATATTGCTTTTTACAAGTTTTGTCATGAAAACTTTACTGCTTTTATATAGCCAGAGGTTGTCTTTATCTGATTTCAAATTAAATCCCTCCTTATATAAAAGCTTATGTATGAAGGGATTTGTCCTATTAATAAACAGTTTTATTGTATAAAAAAACTGACATCTGGTATGATACTTTTACAGTGTCAGATTTCTATTTTATATATCTGTTGTCTCTATGTCTTCTATTACTGCTTTATAGGCTAAAGCAATTCCTAGTACTGCAAGAATTATTGGTATAATCCTTATACTTGCTAATGAAAAACCATTACTATTTGAATTTAGTATTGAAGTTACTATTATTGACGTTACCATAGTAGCTGATACGGTTTTCTTTCGCATACCAATGTACAATGGTATTAATGCTATAAATGATGTAGTCGTTGCACTAAATAATGTATCATACAACACCTCTTTTATCATAGTTAAACTCATGTGTTCCTGTGTTATTGGATATATTTTTTCTAAAATGTATAAGTCAAGTACTATTATACTTATTCCTATTAATATAGCTAAAAATGTTAATGATGTAACTAATATTAATTTTGCTATCATTAACTTTTTCCTTGATACTGGATATTGAAACAATACACTGATTGTATTATCTGTGTATTCTCCTATTATTATATCACCGATTAACACTCCTGCAAAAATAACAAATATCCCATTAACTATAGATTCAGCTAAATTCATTATTCTACTATACGATGTAAATGTAAAATCTTTATTATACTGAGCCACTAATAGTGTTAATATGAGAATAGCAACGATTACTTTTGTAATAATGAGAATACCTTTTATATATTTACCTATTTCGACTTTTCTAAGTTCTAGCTTTATTAGTCTCATCATTTCACTTCACCTCCATTTGTTATGCTTAGGAAGTAATCCTCTAATGAGCTAGTGCCTTTTATCATAGTTTGTATGAGAATATTATTTAGTATTAAAGCCTTGGATATCTCTTTTAACGATATATTTTGATCATATATTCTAATTTTGTTTTGATCTATTATTTTAAAGTTAGACAGTTTTAATTTATCATCAAGTATCATAGATGCCTTTCTAACATTATCTACTTGTAAATCAACATACTCTGTAGTTTCTCTCTTAATATCGTTCATTTGAATCTCTTGTATCAGACGGCCTTTTGATATTATCCCAATAGTATCTGCTATCTGCTCTACCTCAGTTAATATATGACTAGAAACAAGTATGCTCATACCATATTGTTTTGATAGCATTGTTAGTAAATCTCTAACATCTTTTATTCCCTCAGGGTCTAATCCATTAATTGGCTCATCTAATAATAATAACTCTGGTTTTGTTATAATAGCTCTTGCTATACCCAACCTTTGTTTCATACCTAGTGAATAATTTTTTACTGGTTTATTTTCAATGCCTCTTAAATTAACTATCTTTAGAACTTCATCTATAGCTTTTTTATCATAAAACCCCATGTAATCACAATGGATCTTTAAATTTTCTTTGCCTGTTAAATTAGTGTAAAACACTGGATATTCTATAATAGCTCCAATTCTTTTAAATACTTCATATGAATTTTTTAATAGCTTCTCATTAAATATCTCTATCTCCCCATTAGTAGGCTTTATAAGATTAGTTATTAACTTTAGCAATGTTGTTTTTCCTGCACCGTTAGGCCCTAAAAAACCATATATCTCGCCTTTTTTAACACTCATATTTACATTAGATACAACTTCTATACCATTGTATATCTTTGTTAGATTATAGGTCTTTATAACATACGTCATACGCGCTCCCCTTTCATTTTTGTTAATATATTAGTATTATATGGGGTAAAGTTTTCTTTCTTCTTAAGCATTTATTACTTTTTTCTTAAGATTATTAATAATTTAGTCTATTTAACCTTATTGTAAACACTGTTTTTTCATATGGTTTACTATTTAGCTTTATTTGTCCTTTAAGATTCTCTACTAATTTTTTTGTTATAGTTAACCCTAAACCACTACCTTGATATTTTTTGTTTCTTGAATCTTCTAAAGTATATAATCTTTCAAACACTCTATCAGCATATATTTCATTTATTCCTTTTCCTTTATCCCAAACTTTTATATATACAAATTCCTTATCAGCGCTTACCTCTAGACCTATGATTTTCCCTTCATATCCGTAAGTTATAGCATTTGAAATAAGATTGTTTAGAATTCTATTCATTGCATCTTCATTTCCTAAAACATACACATCTTCATTAGGTATATTAATGTTCATATCTAGATTTTTATCTGTAAGGATTCCATAATAAGAAAGTATGCTTTTCCTACATATTTCACTTATATTAATTTTACTAAGAGTAATATCAATATCTCGTGATTCTATCTTAGATAATCTGAAAAAATCGTTTAATAAATCCACCAATTCTTCACTTTTTTCCTCTATTTTGCTAAGCAACATAGTCCTCTCTTGGTGTGTTAGTGAATTATCTGTATTTAATACCTCTATATATCCAAGTATTACTGTTAATGGTGTTTTTATATCATGTGAAATATTAGAAAGCATTCTTTTCATTTCTTCCTTTGTATTTGCATAATCTGCTGTAGCCTTATTGATACTGAATAAAACCTTATTTATTTCTACTAGTAGATTTTTAATATACATATCATCAGTTGTAAGCAATATTTTTTGATTACTTTTTTCTTCAGAGATTTTTTGTAAGACATCGTATATATATTTAACATTTTTGTTTTTAGTTTTTATCTTCTTATATTGAAAATATATGTATATAATCTGTATTATTACAACTATTATTAATAACATTTTTATCATACTAAAATTCACCTAACTTATATCCTATTCCCCAAATAGTCTTGATATATTTAGGGTCTGATGCATTATCTTCAATTTTTTCTCTTAATCTTCTTATATGAACATTTATCACATTAACATCGTTATAATATTCTTCCTCCCAGACAAATGAATATATTTGTGATTTAGTAAATACTCTTTTTGGATTTTTCATAAATATCTTTAATATTTCAAATTCTTTTGAAGTAAGGTTTATTGTTTTGTTGTTTTTCTTTACACTGTAATTATCTAAATCTATCTCTAAATTTCCTTTTTTTATAATATTGTTGTCATTTATTTCTTTTACATTGGAATATCTATTCGCTCTTCTTATAAGAGCTTTTACTCTCGCTGTTAATTCAATCATTGAAAATGGCTTAGTTATATAATCATCTGCCCCAAAGCCCAGTCCTATAGCTTTATCAACATCGCTATCTTTAGCGGACATTATAAGTATAGGAAGAAGGTTAATACTACGTATTATCTTCATAAGCTCTATACCATCTAACTTAGGCATCATTATATCTAGCAAGACTAAGTCAAATTTACCTTCTCTAAATTTGCTTATGCCTTCCTGACCATCAAATGCACATATAACATCAAACCCATCTTTTTTTAAATGTTCACTTATCATCTCACTGATACTCATATCATCTTCAACCAACAAAATTTTATTTGTCATCATTGTTCCCCTTCTATTACATACTTTTTAGATTAAATCGTCTCTTTCTTATTTATTCATTATATCACTTATTATCTCCTTTATAAAAAAACAAAGATACTCTTCTTATATAGCTGAAAAGTATCTTTAAATCATACGAGTTTGATTAATTTTGACAATAACAAATGTTTTGCTGTTTTTATTTATTTAAAGCCATCTCTTGTTTATTTATCCCTTCAAAAGCCCTAAATTCTTTATTTTCATCTCTACACAAAAATTGGATAACGTGTCTACCAGATGCACTTGATCTTACTAAACCACCAAGGGAAACCCAATGACCTGCCATGTAAAAATTGCTAAGCCCAGGTAATTTCATATGGTGCTTCTCAACCAAAGGTATAACATTTTCTTCTGTATCAGCAAATGGAATCCATGCCATAACTGAACCTTTATAGTTTGCAGTGTATCGAACAGCTGTAACTGGTGTTGAAACATCAACATATTCAACCTGTTCTTTAAGTCCTGGATATTTTTTATCCATAAATTCAATAATGTATTTTCCAACCTTTTCTTTTTCTTTGTTATAAGCATCTCTATCTGTATCGTATAATTCCTTCCAACAATCATAATCAGAATAATAAAAGAACTGCATTACAGATTTACCTTCTGGTGCAAATTCTGGTGCATGGTGACAGTAATGTCTAGCTGTAAAACCTCTTTGATTACCGCTTCCAGTAAGTGGAGAGGTATCTTCTAGAAAATAAGTCGTACTATCTGGTTCATCACTTAGATCTCTATTAATTCCTAAAAATACTAATACAAATCCCTTATACGTCTTATACTTTTTATTTTCTAATCCTTCATATAGCTGTTTTATATCATCACTTATATATTTACCATCGAGCATATCAAATATTGTTGTTCTTCCATCTGCTGCAGATATTATAATATCTGCGAAGTGCTTAGTCCCATCTTCTGACATTATGCCTATTGCCTTATCATTTTCTACAAGTATTTTTTTAACTCGCTGTTCGTACATCATTTTTCCGCCTAGCTCTAAATATCTTTTTTCTATTGATTTTGCTAGCTCCAAAGATCCTCCTTCTGGATATCCAGCGTTTTTTTCATACATTGCTGTCAAATTACACATATTAGGTAGTAACGGGAAGTCTGGCATTTGCTGTTGTAGTATATATTCAAAGGCATTTCTCAATAATGGATGTTTAAATCGTTTTGCAAAATCTTTTATTTCAATACTTGTACTTTTCTGGAGTATTTCACCAAATGGCCTTAAAAATTCGTTCTTTATTTTTTGCTCGTCTTCTTGATTTACTAGCGGTATCGGTTTTAGCATAGGGAAGTTAACACCCATAAAAGCACTCATTCCATCACAAAATTCTTTAATCAAACTTTCATCCTCTGGAGATATTTCTAGTAGATGTTTTTCTAACTTATTTGGATCTATATAAAAATTAACAGTTTGTCCATCAGTATCTACTACACGATTGAATATATCTCTAAAGTAACGTATTTTTTTATCCTTTAGTGCTCCTAGTTCACTCCATATTTGATTCATGTCATTGCCTGGTTTTGTTCCAAGTAACCAATCTATACACTGATCAAATATGAATTCTTTTCTCTTCCATGCAGTACAACACCCGCCTGGTATAAAATGTAGTTCAAATATTTTAGACTCATAGTTGTTCATTTGAGCATAGCAACCTGTTGATAAGCCTGATATCCCTCCGCCAATTATAATTATAGACTTTTTTTCTTTACTCATATTTTTCCTCCTTTTTCTATTTCATTTATAATTAATCTAAAACAGTTCTAAATTTTTTATTATCTTTACTACACTGTGTCTGTATTGCATAGCGACCACAACATGCTACTCTTATCAATCCTCCATATGAAACCCATTGTCCAATCATATAGAAATTGTCAAGCCCCGGTATGTTAATCCCTACTTGTTTTGACCACACGTCAACTTCACTCGTTGCTATCCATCCCATTATAGAACCTTTGTAATTTTTTGTGTAACGCTCAATCGTAACTGGCGTACTAACATCAATAACTTCTATTTTTTCTCTAATATTTGGATATACGGTTTCAAGCTGTTTGATAACTATATTTGCTATTTTATCTTTTTCATCTTTATACGCCTGTCTATCTTTAGAAAGCTCTTTCCACTCGTCGTAATTTGCAACAAAGAAACTAGTTAATACTGACTTACCTTTAGGTGAATAGGATGGTTCTGTATGGCAATAGTGTCTTATTAATATTGACTTTTGTTCTTTACTTATAGTTCCTAATATATCTATTGGTTCATCTCTTAGGTAAATCTTCGAATGTGGTTCATCATTAAAATCCATATCTACTCCTAAGAATACCTTTACCATTGATGGATGAACTCGTGCATTTTCATACATTCCTTTAATGTTTTCATCTAGATACTTACCACCCAGTAAATCATATATGGTTGTTCTTCCATCACATGATGATATTATTATATCTGCATATAGCTCACTACCATCTTCTAATACGATACCTTTTGCCTTGTCATCTTCTATGATTATGTTTTTCACATATTTTTTATAGTAAATCTCACCACCAAATTCTTTGTACCTAGTCTCTAAAGACTTTGATAAACCATATGCTCCCCCTTCTGGATAACCCGCATTCTTGTTATACATATTTGACAATGTAAAAAGAGGTGGAAAAACTGAGTATTCTATGTCAGGATTATAAAAAATATATGAGATGATTTCACGAAGTCTATGATCATTAAAACTATTGGCATAATCTTTAATCATTAGAGCATTATACTTTGTGAGTATGCCCATATAAGGGAAAAACTTTATAAATATACTCAGTTTATCTAATGGTCCATATAAATTCTCTGGCTTTTTATAGCTAAATGATGGTGACTTTGAAAATCGCTTTACTGATTTACATAAATGCTTTATTTTTTTCTTGTCTTCATCGTCGTCTGTAAACTTAAATAACTCTGATTTCAATTTAGCTGGGTCAGCATAAAAGGTACATATATCTCCTTTGCTTGTTTCTATTTGAAAAAGGTCATCGTAAAAAGCTACGTTTTTTCCTTTAAGCGCTCCAAGTTCTCTCCAAATTGAATGTTCCTGCATTTTAGGATCTATACCAACTATCCAATCCATCCCTCCATCAAAGTTATATCCTTTGCGCTTCCATGCAGTTGAGAGTCCACCTGGTATACTATGCATTTCAAAAATCTTTGTATCATATCCGTTCATTTGTGCATATATTCCTGCTGCTAATCCAGAAACTCCTCCGCCTATAATAATTATAGATTTACTTTTTTGTTTAATCATATAAACACTCCATTTTATTTAGTAAGATTTTGTTAATTTTATAAACGTAGGGCTACCTTGAGGTAGCCCCCTCATATCTATCCTATAATATCCTCTAAAATCTTCACATTTTCTTTTGCTTTAGATTCATCAAGCATATCAGCATGTTTTCCGATTCCTTGATAGTAATTATATTTTGTTGTAGATGAACCTTTCCAACTTTCTATTTTGAAGTCTCTGTGCTTACTTTCAGGATTTTCTTCTACAATAAAGTGAACTATTGCTTTTATATCTTCTAGATTTTTCTTACTATAGCAAAAATCTATATATTCTTTAGCCTGCTTCATTGTATGCTTATGAACTATATCCGAGCCAGTATGTTTCTTAAAATGCTCTGATAATTCTATTTCAAATTTTTTCATATCTGCATCTGATATTTCAAAGCTTCCATTAATCCTATAGGAATCCATGATTATAACATCTAGTACCTCGTAACCTCTTCTCTCTAATTCTCTTCCAACTTCAAATGCAAGATTTCCACCTAATGAATATCCAAAAAGTGTATACCTGCCGCTGTTGTCTATCTCATAAATCATATCTGCGTATTGCTCAATCTTCTTATCATTTTCTATATAGTTGAAGGATACAAATCTTACATGAGGCATGTTGTATGCTATATTTTTATACACTATACTATATCCTCCTGCAGGTGGAAAACCAAATATGGTCTTAGTTCCTTTTTCATTGTATATTCCATATATTTGATCTCCATCTATTTCTTTTGCTGTGATACTATCAATTACTGATGCCATTGAATATAGTGATGGGCTACTAAAGAGTTTATTTACACTTATGTTAATATCAAACTCCTGTCTAATCAAGATCATAAGCTCTACTAGATTAAGTGAATTTCCACCAAGATCAAAGAAATCATCATTTAAATCTATCCTTCTTATACCCAGAAGTTTACTCCACAGCTTGGCTAATTTCTTTTCATTTTCCGTCTGAGGCTTATTTTGTATTTCTTTTTCTAATGTTGGTACAGGCAATTTTTTTATATCTACTTTGCCATTGTTTGTAAGTGGAAACTCCTCAACTCTCAACATATAAGATGGAATCATATATGTTGGCAACTTTTTCTTGAGATATTTATTAGTTTTATTGATGTCAAGACTTGCAGGTGCCTTACAATATGCGCAAAGTAATTTTTCACCATTTGGCGCTTCTTTAGGAACAACAAATGCCTTTTCTACTTCAATAATACTTTCAAGTTGCTTTTCTATCTCGGATAGCTCTATTCTATGTCCTCTTATTTTTACTTGATTATCTATTCTTTGTAGCATCTTTATGTTTCCATCATTATTCCAAAGTGCTAAGTCTCCAGTTTTATATAATCTAATCTGCTTAGTTTTATCAAAGGAGTGATTAATAAATCTTTCCTTAGTTAATTCAGGTGCATTTACATAGCCTAGTGTTACACCATCTCCACCTATATATATTTCTCCTGGAATACCAACAGGAACAGGGTTCATCTCATTATCAAGGATATATATTTCTGTGTTTGCAAATGGCTTTCCTATAGGCACCGCACCATCAGTTGTAAGTGTCCCTTGTGGTTCGTAATAGGTACTATCAATTGTTGCTTCAGTTAAACCGTAGGAACTTATTACCCTTGTATCTAGCGAGCATTGAAGCTTTAATTCTCTGTATTCATCCATATTCCAAACATCCGATCCAACTATGAGGATTTTCATAAAATCTAGCTTCTTGCCATCTTTTTTAATATAGTTCATCATATTTCTAATTATGGCAGGTACGAATTCTCCTATATTTACTCCTTCTTCTATCATGATGTCATATAAAAGTGGTATGTTAAGAAGTACTTCTTTTCTACATAATACTAACTTGCCTCCTGAGCATAATGCTCTTACTAAATCACCACTAAATACATCAAATGAAAAGCTTGCCATTTGAAGATGTGAGTATTCATCTTTTTTAAGTTCATATGTTTCTTCCCATGATTTATATATTGAAACAACATTCTTATGGCAAACCATAACTCCTTTTGGCTTTCCTAAGGAACCAGAAGTATATACAATATATGCCATATCATCTATGCTATTTATACTCTCAACTGTTGAATCATCTAATCTATAAGCCTCATTTTTCATTTCAGCAAATGATACTGTTTTTATGCTAAAATCACCCTCTTTGAAATCATTATTTGAATCATATATCATAAGTAATGATTTAGAGTTTTCTATAGCATAGTTTATTCTATCTTCTGGCCAATTAGCTTCAATTGGAACATAAGCCCCTCCTGATTTCATTATACCTATCAAAACTATAGCCATATCTACTGATTTTTTCATGCATACTATTACTGGTGTATTCGCTGTTACTCCTTTATCTCTTAAGTATCTTGCTATTTGATTGGATTTCTTATTTAATTCTTCGTATGTTATTGAATCTTTTGATTTATCTTCATATGGTACTGTAATAGCAACTTTTTGTGGATTTTCAAGAGATATTTTCTCTATCAATTGATGAACTGTTTCTTCCTTTTGATTTTCGTCTATATTTCCATTCCACTCTGTGAGTATCATTTTTCTTTCGTCATCTGTTAAAACACTATATTTTGATATATTTAAATCAGGGCTTTCTACTATTTTACTCATCAATTCTTTAAAATGCTTACTCATTCTAACTATAGTACTCTCGTAGAACAAGTCTGTATTGTATTTAAATGTTGCATGGAGTATTCCATTTTCTTCGTACATAGATAGAGTAATATCAAATTGCCCTTCTTCTTCTGGTATTGATAATACTTGCATAGGGAATCCTTGGAAGTTTCCTACGTTTCCACTTTCAAACCCTGTTCTTTCAATATTGTGCATTAGATACACAAACATAACTTGGAATATCGCTGATCTACTTGGATCCCTTTTTAGTCCCAGTTTTTCAAGTAAAAGTGCAAATGGATAATCTTGATTTTCAAGTGCCATTAATACGTTTTCTTTTACTTCTCCTAAGAATTCCTTAAATGTAGGGTCTTCATCAAAGTTTGCCCAAAGAGGTAATGGATTAACAAAGTATCCATATACGTTTGAGAATTCAGGTTGGGTTCTTCCTGATACTGGACTTCCAATTATTACATCTTTTTGACCAGAATACTTATAAAGTAATGTATAGAAACTACTAAGCAATGTCATAAACAAAGTAGCACCGTTTTGTTTAGACACAGACACTAACTTCTCTGTAAGTTCTGCATCAATAGTAAATGAATATGATGTTCCATTATTTGTTTGAACAACTGGTCTAACTTTATCTGTAGGAATATTCAAAATAGGAATATCCTTTGGTAAGTTATTTTTCCAGAAGTTAAACATTTTTGTACCTTTTAAGCTGTTCATTTTCTCATTTTCCCAGAAAATATAGTCCTTGTAGCTTGTATCAATTTCCTTTAATGCTACTTCTTTATTTAATGCAAATTTAGCATAAAAGGCTTGTATTTCGTTTATAAACATATAATTTGACCAAGCATCTGAAACTATATGATGAATATTAACTGATAGATAGTAATCTTTTTCTGATTGTTTGTATAATGTAAATCTATAAAGTGGTCCTCTTTCAAGGTTAAATGGTTCTTTAGTGTTTTCTACAATCATATTTAAAATAGCTTCTTTGTCTTTACCTTGTGCATCTATGTGAGTTAAATATTCATTTCTATATTCATATATCTTCTGGCAAGGCTCTCCGTCTTCAATAAAGAAATTTGTTCTTAATTGTTCATGTCTCTTTACGATTTCTTCAACTGATTTATTAATGGCTTCTATGTTAAGCTCCACTGGTATATACAGTACTCCTGCAATATTGTAAGCTGAGCTTTCTGGATTAAGCTGATATAAGAACCATAGCGCCTTTTGCCCATATGATAAAGAGTATTTATCAATTACTTGAATATTATCATCTTGTTCATCTTTGCTATTTGCGTTTTGAGTATCAACATCAGACAGCCTCTCAGAAATATCCTTATATAATTCATTTGAAAGTTCTGCTATTGTTGTATTGCTTAAAAGCGTCACTATTTTAAACATATACCCAAAGTTTGATGAAATTTTATTTCTTAGCTCTGTTGCCATTATAGAATCTACACCTAGCACACTCAATGAAGCATCTGAAGCTACTTGAGACACATCGCATTTTAATATCCCTGCGATGGTTTCAGATAAACCATTTAGCACCAATACTTTTCTTTCACTTGGCTCTGAATTAATAAATACATTTTCAAAGTTTTCATCGTCACCACTGTCTTTCATGCTATCTTTTTCTATCAAATGTTCACACATAGAAATTGGTTTTGGATACCATAGTAAAGCCTTATCCCACTCAACATCACAAACCATCATTTGAGTTACATCTTGGCCCATCAGTCTTTCGAAGACCTTCATTCCTACTTCTGGTGCTATTACATCCATTCCTCTATTATTCTTGTAGAACTCACCAAGATTTAATTTTTTTATCATTCCAACTGCCCATGGTCCCCAGTTGATAGCTAATGCTGGCTGACCATTCATTTGCCTATAACTTGAAAGTGCGTTCAAAAATGCGTTTGCTGCACCATAATTTGTCTGGCCTGTAGCTGTTAAAATACACGCAACAGATGAGAATACGATGAAGTTTTCAACAGTTTCTTCTGAAAAATATTTATTGAGTAAATATCCACCATATACTTTTGTATCATATACTTTGCTAAAACTATCTATATCCATCTCTGAAATTACTGTATCTTTAACTATACCTGCCGAATGAACTATAGTTCTAACTGGCGGGTATCCCAAATCTTTTAATTCCTGTGCAAACTGACTTACTTGATTTTCGCTACTCATGTCTACACTCTTACATATAACTTGTACACCCATACTTTCTAACTCTTTAATAAAATTAATCTTTGCTAATACTGAGCTGTCAGAAACTTTTTTCCAATCTCTTCTTTCTGGTATCTCACTTCTACCTACCAGTACAAGCTTCGTTGCACCATGTAATGCCATTTTCTTTGATACAAGTTTTCCCAATGCTCCAAATGCACCCGTAATAATATGAATACCATCCTTATTAAAACTTAATGGGATAGGTTTCTTTACACTATCTGTCAGCATTAGTTTTGGAATATATCTACTATCATTTCTAACTACTATTTCTTTATCGTCTGTTTTATCCATAGTCACAATTTCAAAAACATTCTTTGCATCGTTTTTAGCTAATTCTTCTTCTAAATCTAAATCAATCAAGTAATCAAAGTTTTCAGTAAGTTCCTGTTGATATAGCACTCTTCCTAATCCCCAAGCTGGAGCTGCTAAAGGATGCATGTTACTCTCAAAGCCAATTCTTTGACTACCTCTTGTAATAATAGTAAGTTTACCTTTTATACCATATTCCACTATTAAGTTTGCTATTTGTATAATTGAGTAACTGGATTCTGTTTTTGCTTTTTCTATATCATCAATTGTACAATTATCAAGATCAGGTAGGTTTGTATTTTCTAAATGGAGGATTTTTTTGCATTTATAGTTCTTCTGTTTGAAATATAAATCAAAAATATTGTTAAGTGCTTTTTTATCATTTCTAGGGATTTCTATATAATTTAAATCTTCGTCTATTTTTAATGTATCTGCGTATCTTATATTTAAATATCCATACCCTTTATCACTTAATATATTTGATATCTCATCTGCTAATCCGCCTCCGTCACCAAATACTACCCATAGTTCATTTTTATTCACAGATATCTCTTGCTCATTCTTTTCAAATTCTTTTTCTTCCCATTTTAAATCATAAAGCATTGTATCTACTCTATTTAAAGATACATTACTAGATACCTGATCTAGAGCTTTTGCACTAAAGTTCTTAATCTCACCTATTGCTTCACCTTTATTATTATAAATATATATTGAGCCAACTAAGTTCTTCGCAGTATTTTCTTTTATATCAGCAACTACCCAAATTTCTCCTTTATATCCATTAGTTAGTCTTATTTTTTCTATTGAAACTGGCAATCTAATCTCACCTGTCTCACTTTCATCCCTCAAAAACTCTGTAGTGACAAAAGTCTGGAAGCATGCGTCTGTAATTGTTGGATGGAAATAACTTTCTTCTTCATTATAAAGCTCATCGTTTATGCATATCTTTGATATTATTTTTTCTTCAGATAACCATATTTTTTCAATGCCTTGGAAATAATATCCATATTCATATCCCATGCTATTTAGCTTATTATAACATTCCTCTTTGTCAAAGCTTTGAGTCATATTCTTTGTCAGGCTTGATATATCTATATCAGATGTAATTGACGTATTCTGTATAGTTTTAAGAATACCAGAGCAATGTATGTCTTTATTATCATTTTCTTCATCATATGAGATAATCTTAAAAGATGAATCCTTATCACTTACAAAGAATTGAACTTTCTTATCTTTATTTTCACTTAAAAATAATGCTTTTTTAAACTCTAGCTTTTCTATTGAGTAATTTCCTCCCCCTACTAAGTTATCTAATGCTGCAAAACCCATTTCAATATATCCTGCAGCTGGAAAAACGACATTACCCTGAATTAAATGATCTTTTAAATATTTAGCACTACTAGAATTTATAGAATTCTCCCAAGCATATGAACCAATTCTCATACTATAACCTAGTAAATGATGGTCGACATAACCAAGTCTTTTTCTCTCTACATTAAAAGGCTCTACCCAGTATTTGTCCTTCTTCCAAGTATAGTTTGGAAGATGTACAAAGTTACCTTGTTTATATAACTTGTCCCAATCAATAACAAACCCTGATATAAATAACTGTGAAAGCGCTAATGTGATATTTTCTAAGTCATCTTCTTTTCTCTTAAGGCTAGTTATAAGCTTAACATCTTTTTCTTCTCGTTCTCCACACTCGCTCATTGATGCTTTAAGTACTGGATGTGGGCCAACTTCTAAGAAAACAGAGTATCCATCTTGGAGCATCTTTGTAAATGCTTTAGCAAAGTATACTGAACCTCTAACATTTTTCCACCAATAGCCTGCATCTAACTCTGTACCATCTACCTCTTTGCCTAGTGCTGTTGAATATAGTCTTATCTTTGCTTTCATTGGTTTTATATTTTCTAAATCTTCAAACAATTCATCTTTTATCATATCCATACATGGACTATGATATGGTATTTTAACTTTCAAAAATTTAGCGAATACACCATCAACTTCTAATTTTTTAGCAATAGCTTCTAACGATTCTTCTTTTCCTGCTAGCGTAACTGCACTTGGACTATTTATTGCCGCAATGGACACACTGTCACCATAAGGTTTAATTAAATTTAATGCATCCTCTTCATTCAATCCTACTGCCAACATTTTACCTGTTCCGCTAGTCTTTTGTTGTAATCTACTTCTATTCATTATTACTTTAACTGCATCTTCAAATGTATATACACCTGCTTCATAAAATGCTGCTGCTTCACCAGTACTATGACCTATTAATGCATCTGGCTTTATTCCATAGTGACGTAGTAGTTTGGATAAGGCTAATTGAAGTGCAAAATTTGCAGGCTGTGAAAGCCAGTTATTAGTCATATTTGAATCATTTTGTGATGCATTCATTTCTTCAACCAATGACCAATCAACCCATTTTCTCATTTCTTTATCACACTTGTCCATCATTTCTCTATATACAGGCTCTGTTTCATATAGTTTTCGTCCCATAGCCCACCATTGTGGCCCCATACCAGTAAATACCCATACTAGTTTTACTTTATCACCAGATAATTTTCTTCCTTTTACAATCATAGGATTCTCTTTTTCGTCAGCACACAATGATAATTTTTCTAGTAAATCTGCTTTTGAATTATAAACTAAACCCAATCTGTAATCTAGGTGTTGCCTTTTGTGACTTAATGTATAGCAAACATCCATTAATTCCTCGATACTCATCTTGGCTATATGCTCGTTGTATTTTAATGCCATCTCACTAAACACATCTTTATTTTTTGCAGAAAGAGGGAAAATCTTTGGTCTATTTATAGTTGTTTCCTCATTCTCTGTATTTACTTTATCTACTATAGGTGCCTCCTCTAATATGACGTGAGCATTTGTACCTCCGAATCCAAAAGAATTAACACTTGCTCTAGCTTTTCCCGAATGTTTTGGCCATTCTTCAAGTTTACTTGGTATTTCAAAAGACCACTTGTCCATCTCAATTTTAGGGTTTATTTCTTTTAGATGTAAATGAGGTGGTATTTTTTTATTTTTAAGACTAAGCGCAGTTTTAATTAAACCCGCTACGCCAGCTGCAGCTTCTGTATGTCCAAAATTTGTTTTAACCGACCCTATAAAGCATTTATCTTTTTTATCTCTCTCTATACTAAGCACTTGTCCTATGGAATTAGCTTCGATTGGATCTCCTACTGGTGTTCCAGTACCATGCGCTTCCACGTATTGAATTGTATTTGGCTTTATTCCTGCTTTTTGACAAACATCCACCATAAGATCAATCTGTGATTGAGGATTTGGCACTGTTATACCATTTGAATGTCCATCTTGGTTTGATCCATTTCCTATAATAACAGCATAAATATTATCCTTATCTTTTATTGCATCACTAAGTCTTTTTAATACTACTATTCCAACACCTTCAGAACGAACATAACCATTCGCGCTTTTATCAAAACCATGTGACCAACCATTTGGTGATAAAAATCCCCCTTTACATTCTGAGATTGTGTATTGTGGTGCAAACTGAAGTCCTGCACCTCCTGCTAATGCAAGGTTACTCTCTCCGTTTTTTAAACTCTCACATGCAAGGTGCGTAGCTACTAGTGAAGAACTACATGCTGTATCAATAGATAAACTTGGTCCTTTGAAGTCAAATACATATGAAATCCTATTTGATATCATCGTCATCATTACTCCAGTTGGTGTATGGGCTGCAATACCATCAAAACTACTTCCACCGTACTGAAGTAACTTATAGTCAAGTGTAAATGCACCCATGAAAACTCCTACTTGCTCGCCTGCTAACTCCTGCGCTTTTAAACCCGCATCTTCTAATGCCTCCCAAGCAACCTCCAACGCTTTTCTTTGTTGGGGATCCATATAATGGGCTTCTCTTGGTGAAATACCAAAAAAAGTTGGATCAAATTCATCTATACCTTCAATATAGCCACCTTTCATAGTATTGATTTTCCCAGGATTTTCTTTTGATGAATTATAAAAACTTCTCAAATCCCATCTTGATTTTGGAATCTCAGTTATACAATCTGTTCCACTTTCCAACACATTCCAATATGAAATTGGATCATTTATTCCCCCTGGAAATCTACAACCCAATCCAATAATGGCTATTTTTTCGCTATTATTCTTGTTATTCATCTATATCTTCCTTTCTGTTAAGTTTTATAATTAAAAATTTCGGGCAAATATGTTAATTTTTTCCTCCTTTCTTGAAACGCAATTTTTATTATAGCATAATTTGGTAAATTTGTAAATTTATTTGGTGTTTTTTTGGTTACTTTCCCAATAAATATCTCTTTAAAAACATAATAAAACAATGCCTAGCATTATTTTATTTTAATAACAATATACAAATCCATTTTTTATATGGAAAAAACAGAATTATTAACTAATTAAATCTACTAACTATGCTCCCATTTGTCTCAACAGAAGTCTTTTGTTGATATATGTGAAATTATACAAAAAAAGAAACCTTCTAACCGAAGGTTTCTTAGGTTGATGACAAAGTCATCAAGATAGCCGACTTTAGTAAAAGTTCAATTTCAAGGCGTGTTAAAATTGAGTAGCAGAGCTTACTTAGAGGTAAGTGAGCAACGGAAATTTTAACAACAACGTAGAAATTGGGCTTTTGTCTACAGTCTGAGAAACCTTCTAACCGAAGGTTTCTTAAGTTGATGACAAAGTCATCAAGATAGCCGACTTTAGTAAAAGTTCAATTTCAAGGCGTGTTAAAATTGAGTAGCAGAGCTTACTTAGAGGTAAGTGAGCAACGGAATTTTAACAACAACGTAGAAATTGGGCTTTTGTCTACAGTCTGAGAAACCTTCTAACCGAAGGTTTCTTAGGTTCTTCTATATGATTGTTGTTAAACTTATGCTTACTTGTTTCGATTAATCATTCTAGCTAATTTAAATATTCTTTAATCCTTTTATCTAAACAATAAGCTACTAAATACCATGAATACCACGTTATAAGAATCACTTTTCTATTAGTTATTGAATTTGCTAAAATCTACACTCATAGTCTCTTTACGATTTGTAAATATTGTTTTAATCTTTTCTAATGTATCATTTGTTTGGTTTCCATCTATTGTTTCTAATGCTTTTAATGAAGGATAGAATTGATATCTTCATTGTTTATTGGCGTTTTTATCAGTTTAAAGGTATCCATGATTTGATATCCTCCACCTATGCCTTTATGGGATACTCTCGGTATTCCAGCCATATTAATAGTGTTTATATCTCTTTGTATAGTTCTCTATGATACCTCAAATTTTTCTGCAAGCTTCTTCCCTGTTACAATCTTTCGATTTAACAGATAGGTAGTTATAGCAAGTAATCTATCAGTCCTCATGTCTAGTCTCCTCTTATTCTTACAACACGTTATTTTATCATTATATTATAATTCAGCTAAATTTCTTTTATAAACTAAAAATAGTTTCCCGATAAAACCTTATTTTTCTTTAACTTCTTATAAACATTAATCCTAATCTAATTCTACCAACTGTTCTTCTTTATTTTTATATATAAAGTCTTTAAGTTTTTGTATTAAAAATTGTTTTCCATGCCCAGGATATATTATCTTCGCATTTGTTTTAATTATTTTTTCCCAACTCTTATAATATTGGTCTAGATTGTTCAATAATAGAACACAATATTTTGTACCTAAGAACTGTAGCATATCTGACGCAACATCTCCAACAAAACAACTTCCATCTTCCAATAACAATGATATAGAATCATCTGTGTGTCCAGGTGTATATAATATTTCGCCTACCATATCTATTCCTATGTCTTGTAACTTGGTATCCTTGCTTATAATAATATCATTACTGGCAATCTTGTATTGAGGAAAAGGCTCTCTCCATATGTTGCTAACTTTTTTTATTAATTTAACCATTGTTGCAATCTTTTTATTTATATATTTTGCTCCATCCAAATCATTTTTTCCTTTTTCAACTCGAGATACAGCATTTACATGCATGATGATGCGACATGATGGATTACACGTTTTAATTTCGCTAACCAGTCCTGCATGATCATCATGGTGATGTGTTAATAAAATATAAGCTATGTCTTTAACTTCTATATCTAAATCTCTTAGTCTCTTATATAATAATTTTTTATGTTTTTCATACCCTGTGTCTATGAGTAAATATTTATCTTTAACAGGAATAAGATAACTTATTGTCTGTTTTAATTTGCATTTTATTATTTTCATTTTACCCCTCCTTTGGATAAATCGCTGATTGTTCTTTCTCTAGCTTAGCATAACCGTCTTTTAATCTTTTCTTTGCCATCTCTATGTAAGAGTAATTGATGGCTTCTACGGGACAGTTGTAATAACACTCACCACATAATATGCATTGTGATTTGTCTTTAATCATCTTGACTATACCCTCATGTTCTTCAAACATATTAATAGGACATCTCGCTATGCATCTTTTACATTTTATACATTTTTCATTATCTAATGTAACGTTCTTGTGTTTTTTATGGAAAAATGACTGACTAAAAGTATTAAACAATATCCTCTCAGGTAATTTAGCATATCTAAATGAACTACTAATATCTTTAATTTTCTTGTAATCTATTTTTGCTATTTTCATTATTTTTTCTACAGCTCTGCTTATTATTCCTTCTTCAAATTTATCTGGTTTATTTGTGTTAATTTTTTTTGACATAGCTTTTGTAAGAGTATGCTCTGAAGCAATTTTAACACCTATAATCGATTTCCTGCTCTTTCTTTTTATATGTCTACCCATTTCTTCTAACGCAATACTACTATGAACACCACCATAAGTTACAAATGGCACTGCTAAATAGCCATATTTTTCTCCAACTTCAGGTAGTTGGTCTATTGTGCTCAATATATTTTTTTCAACATGTCCTGCATATACTGGTCCTCCTATAAGCAAAACATCATGTTCATCAAGATCTTCTTTCAAAGAATCTTTAATGTTATTAGTATCTAAATATTCTTCGTTTTTGGTAATATTAATTAACTGAACTTTTGAGTGCCAGCTTTCAAATTCCCTCTTAAATAACTGAGCTACTTTTAAAGTATGACCTGATGGACTAAATACTATTATTGTTACTTTCATGGTTTCTCCCCCTTAATTTGATAATAATAATCTTTATCAATAATATGCTAAAAATTTTATAACTCTGGAATATATTTGTCTGCTATATCTAATAATCCCAATAACACTTGTATTTCGTCTTTACTTAAATCCTTTAAATAGCTTACTATTTTATCATTTAACTCTTGGTGAAATAATCTATGATTTTCATATGCTACTTTTCCTGACTCTGTTAATTTATAATATACTTCTTTTTTATTGTTTTTTATTTTATATTTCTCTATCAACTTTTTCTTTATTAGTTTTGTAGCAATTTGTGTTATTGCCCCATAAGTAATTCCTAATTTATTGGATAATTCTGAAGGCTTTATCTGCTCATTACATCCAATAGCGTCAATAAAGTGAATTTCAGATTGGTACATTAATTGATTTGTTCCAAATTTTCTTGGTTTTTTATCATTTCTACCTATTCTGTATTGTATCCTAGCCATTTGCTCAAGTATCTTATAGTAATTATTCATCTTATCATTCCTTATATATATAATTTATAAAAATATTTTAGTAACTAAAATATATCACATTATTTTTATTTCTGTCAATATTTTTTAGCAACTAAAATATTATCATTATATTTCTCTTACTATGATTTTAAGCCAGTTACGAGAAATAATACCGAGCGCCTATGTCGAATAAAATAAAACTTTAATTTTTTATTGGCTAAATAGCGTATAGGGTATTGTCTATGACAAAAAGAATCTACTCATCAATACTTGAAAGTATTGGTAATGCACCACTGGTAAAGTTAGGCCGTTTAACATGTAATATTGAAGGTAATATATTCGCAAAATGAATTACACAAAAATACTTGCAAAGGAAGAGTGTATTTTTGCTGGTTTATCAATTGGGGCAAATGTTGCTGCTGCATTAAAATTACTTAAAGGTGACTACCGAGGTAAGAATATAGTAATTCTCTCTCCTGACTCGGGCACTAAATACTTAAGTACTGATTTGTGGGAGGATATCTAAGTGTTTATCTCAATTAATCAAATAATAACGAAAAGACTATCCACATATTAGTAGATAGTCTCTTTAAATTGATTGTATTCTGACTCTTTATTTAACATGCTATAAAATTTCTAGTCTCTTCTTCTTGGAGGTTAGTTCTGAATGTATTTTCAATAGCCTTTAATTCATCTATAAGTTTAACTTCTATCTTATCTATATCTTCGTTTTTATTGGGTGTAGTTGGCTTTATTAATCATACCGTTCATATATAGCTATATGTCATCTTAGTGTGTTTATTCATTTCGTTCAAATTATTTAGTAAAAACTCTATAGCTAACATTTCTATATTGTGAATTAAGAGCCTTAAGTCAAATCTTCTAAAACCTACCCAAGTTATTATCATTATATCCGCAAGTTAAGATATGTGCCTCTTTTAAAAAAATTGCATCATGAAGTAAAACAACCTAATGAATTCAAGAATTTTCCCATCTCTTTATTATCTCTAATTTCCTCCTCAAATGCTACTAAAGCATGTCCTATTCTAATCATTTCTATTTAAATAATCTTATTCTAGATACTTCTATTTCTTGATTCCTCACTATTCTCTTATAGATTAATCAAACAATTGTAAAGAAGGATCTCCGAATACAGTCCATGTATTAAATGTTTTTTTATCAGAATATGAACCATTTTGTAACATTTTACTAGCACCTGTATAACAGATAGCTCCAAATGTTTTTGCTGTTTTATTTACAATTAAATCATTTATGCCATCTTGCCCTGTCATTGGTGGTACCCAAGGCTGATTAATTGTTGACATATAAGTTGCAACAGCTCCTATTGGATTACCGCTAGCATCTTTTGAACGAAGCCATACTTCTGCAAAGCAAGTACGGTCATAGAATTTACCATTTACACATGCTACACTGATGATAAACGGTAACTTGTTCGCATTTGTTAATTTCTTAATATCATTATTATTAAATCCTGTTGTTCCAAATGAAGAAGAACTTCCATGTCCACAATAATTAACAATACCTCTTCCTGCATTTAAACTATTTGTAACTTGTTGTGATGTTGCTGTAGGATCATATATCTGATCAATATGTGTGTAGCCTACACCGAGTAGCTTATCTCGGATGATATCCATATGCTGGTTATCATATTCACCGTTATGGCCTGGTCCTTGATTAGATGCAATACCGGTTCCTGTTTTGTACCATGGCTTTTTGTTAAAACCGTTTTTTTCGAACTCTAATGTACGTCTTACTTGCGTATCTACATCATCAATACTCTCTGCTGAAAAACGTCCTACAAAGATATCTGGATAATTGTCATTACCTGAAACCTTAGTATATTCAGGATCGGATACCCCGCCATTCATGCTAGGTGAAGAAATATGTGCATAATCTCCTACCAATAGAACATAAACTAAATCTTTATGTTGATTATAATAATTCTGAATATAAGTCTTTATTTCTGACGCTTTGTTGCTTGGTGAAACTTGAGAGATATTTACCATCTCAGTGCTGATTCCTTTTTGATTCTTCCAATCTACAAAAGGTTGCATAGCATTACTATATGCGTCGTTAGTAATAACTAACATTTTCTGGCTAGCAGCTCTATGACTTTTCATAGGTGCTTCTTTGTAATTTAAAAACATATAATCATACGTGCCTTCAAATGCTGGAGTTATTTGAGTACTTGCTATAGAAGCTGTACTTGAATTAACGATCTCTACTGTAACAGAACGATATACTCTTAATGTTTGAGTTGATCCTTGGTAACGAAATGCATTAATAATAACATTAGCGCCACGTAAATCTCTCATGATAAAAGGTTTGCTTATAGATGCTATTCCATTTGGATACCATTCTGAGCTTTCATAAGTATCACTAAACGTATATGGAACTGTTGAAGGATCTATATCTCTTGTAATATTCCCTTTAGATGGTACGATAGGTGTTAAATCAAAATCTTCATACTCTGTATCAATAATTTTCAACTCTGCATCCCCATCCATTGGGATAATAATACTACCATTTAAACGAGGAAGCTCTGGGTGACCTTTTTCCTGTAATAACCTAGTATCCTCACAAATTATTTTGTTATATATTTCATCATCAATCGTTACGGATTCAGTTGTAAAGTTCTTAATATTAAACTTGATAACTGTACGCTCGCTATTTGATTCCTCTACTATTGCTTCGATGTCACTTTGCTCACTTGTGTTTGTCTCAGGAATTGCATAGGATACGGAACCATTAGCAACAAATAATAATTGAGCAACTGCGAATACTAAAACACACATGATAGCTAAATTCTTTCTTCTTAAACTATAAAACATTTTAATCCTCCTCTTTAAATATTATTTAAATTCAATACAGATTTGTTATTTTTTTCCTCCTTTCTTAATTTTTAATACTATTATAGCATATTTTAGTAAATGTGTAAAATGTTTTCTATTTACTTTTTCCCAATAAATTTCTATCATAGAACATTATGACTGTCTAGCCATCCTTTTATTACAATAATATTAAAAAAAACGCACAAAAAAATATATTATTTAAAAATCAAATTATTAACAATCGAAATCTCTGTTGTTTCAATAGGTATATTTATTTCAGCACCTTATATTTACATAGCTTAAAAGATGTTATACGATATGTTAGAAATAAACATCTAGCTTCATGTAGTTTCTTGGTAAAGATTAGTATTCTCAATACTACACTTGATTTTGATAATAAAAAAATCCTAGGAAATAGATTTCTCTTTTCTACTTCTTAGAATCTTTAACTCTTCTATACCTTGTCCTGTCTACCCACAAAAATATCATGCACAACCTTATATTCATACCTAAACTACATCTGTTTGTCTACATCCCAAATGGGTGTATAGTCTCATCTACTGCCCCGGGGTTTACTGGATCTACTACATGTGGCGCTGTTCCGTCTAATAACGCTACTCTAAGCTTAGGTATTACTATGCCGTCTAATGAATTATTATCTGATGAGCAGTGGTGTTTTTCGATATCATAACCTCTTTCTAGCATTTCTTTTCCTATTTTCTTCATAAGTGATGATTTACCAACTCCTGGTCCCCCTTTTATAACGAATATTCTATTAGCGTCTTTTTCTATCATGTACTGGTAATACGAGTAAAACCCTTCTGATGTATTTCCGCCTGGAAACATATCTCTTGATATTGACATACACGCTCTCCTCTCTTTTTATTGTATTGATTTTAAATTCTCTTTCTTAATTAACAATATTATTATATATTATTCTAGTTTTTTCATTATGTTTTAATTTTTTATATATTTAATAATAAAAAAAGCATTGCTAGACAAGTTTTATATAACTTACCTAAAATCAATGCAGTTTATCGTGAGCATATCAGAACAGATTACACCCATATTTAAAATATTCGCAGTAATTATCTTTTTTATTATTATTTTTATATCTACTACGCAAAGTTGATGGTGTACATTTGTAAAATACTTTAAAGTACTTTATTAAATATTTAGGATCTGAAAAACCACATTCAAAACTTATCTGCAAAATATTAGACTCTGTTTTAAGTAGCTGTTTTATAGCTTCTTCTGCCATAAGGCAATACTTAATCCATGTAAATGTATGTCCAAATTTTTTTTTAATATCTTTTCTTAAATAGTCATAGTTTATGTTGTAATGCCTTGCTATTTCTGTTAAACTCGCTTCTTTTAATTTACCATTAGATGAAAAAACACTCTCGTATATTTTTTTATATCTCATTATTTGTTTTCTATCAAGCCCTTTAAAATCTTTTCCACATCTTGTTATGTCAAAATTATCTACTATGTACATCAATAGCTTCATTATTACTTCACATATTTCTTTGTCATAGTCATAATCTACTAAATTAGTCATTGTAAATAACAATTCAATAATATAATTCTGTATTTTTTTAAATTTTTTCGTGTTACTCAATTGTTTCTGTGATACTGTATTACAATTTATATATATCCTGTCGAAATCTTTAATTTTCACTCTACAAAATGTCTGGTCAATAAATATACAAAGCACTCTATTGTCTGTGCTTATACCTTCTAAATTATGAACCTCTCCCACATTTATTACAACTATATCGTTTCTATTAAGAATATATTCTTTTGTCTTTTTACTTAGCTTTATCGTTCCCTTTAGTACATTGATTATAGCTATAGAATCATGCCAATAATATGCATGCTCATTTATATTCCTAATGACAACCTGTAAATCCCCTCGCTTATCACTTATCATTTTCAGTCATGCCCCTCCTTATATAACAATAACATATGCATTGATTAATATTATCAATCTAGGAATTCGCATGCATCATCCTTAGCATAAATTATTAACAAAGAAGTGTCTTAAAAGACAGCCCCTTGTATAACTATACAATAAATTGCTGTTATATCTTAATAATTTATCATATTTTCATTAAGAATTAACCTGAAATATTCAAGTTTAATGCTATATAGTGTACAATTTTGAACGACTATCTTTCCCTAATGAGCAATTACCTATACTCAAACTATTTATGGATACTCTTTTTACACCTAGAAAAAATAACATAGAACGATTTTAGCCTATGTCTTTATACATATGGTAAAAGATTTAAATACTGTAATTTCTAATACCCTATTAATACGTATTTATTCAACATTTACAAATAATTTTACTATATCAGGATCAAACTGTGTTCCTGCATGCTTAATTAATTCTCTTTTGGCTTGTTCTATTGTTAGTGTTTCGTTATAAGGCCTTTTATTGGTCATAGCATCAAATGCGTCAGCTATAGTTATAATCCTAGCTAGTATAGGTATTTCTGTATTCTTTAATCCTTGAGGATAGCCTTTACCATCCCATCTTTCATGATGACTTAATACACTATCTGCTATTTGAGCTAGTTCTGGAACAGTCTGCATTATTCTACAACCTATTTCACAGTGTCTTTTTATCTCATCCCATTCTTCTTTACTTAATTTTCGTTCTTTTTTTAGTAAATCATTTTTTATAACCACATTTCCTATATCGTGATATGTAGCTAATAGCTTTAATCTATCCATCTCACTTGGCGTTAATTTCATCAAATTTGCTATCTTCAGGCTAATTGCTTTAACTCTTTTTATATGTTCTTTGTCTTTGTATGTAATACTATCTAAATTACTCTGTATAGTCTTAATTACAAGATTCCTTAACGTTTTTCCTTCTACCAATTTTTTCTTATACATCATATCTTCTGCCTGCTTCAATATTTTGGTTATATTTTCTTGATATTCATTTTTGGTAGCATATCCGAGTGAAATACTGTATTGGTTTGTTGCATCTGTATTTTTAATACAAAAACTCTTTATTTTATTACACACTTTTTTTGCCTCTGTAGCTGTGGTATTTTTAAGCAAGATGACAAATTCGTCTCCCCCCCATCTAGTAGCTAAATCATCTGGTCTAGTAGCTTTTTTTATTGCATCTGCTATACTTTTTAATAACTTATCTCCTTTTTGATGTCCGAATATATCATTAGTCATTTTAAGACCATTAACGTCTCCCATTATTATTGATATGGGCATGCTTTCTTCTATATCTACAGAGTCGATATAATCTTCAAAGTATTCTCTATTAAATAATCCTGTAACGCTATCAAAATCACTTAAGTTTTTAATTTCTGAATATTTTTTAATGGGTAATTCTACATTTTCAATTATTTCCAATACAACATCGCCATTATATCCTTTTATTGATAATGGAGTTGCTATTATTGACACTTCAAAACACAATGTATCACTTTTATATCTTTCAATTTTCAAATTGTCTAACTTAATTCTATGCAATGTATTTAAAGCTATATTAATTATATTATTTGCTGATTTATCTGTATGTTTGTCCACAATTTTTATTGCATCTGTTAGATTGTTGTTTAATAAATCACTCTCATCACAGCTAAATATCTCTAATGCTTTTTTATTTATCCTTTTTATTATTCCACTTTTATCTATTAACAATATTCCATTACTAACTAAATCTATTGTCGTATTCAATAGCTTATTCTCTGTAACTAAATTTTCTACTTCATATTCAATTTTTTTTATTTTATCTATGATTAAATCACATTTAGCTTCAGGAGTACCTTTACTTATTTTTTTAATGTTATTGCTGGCTATAATAGATAGAGAATGTATGTTATTTATTTCAAAACTTGTCCATTGTCTATATAAATCTGTTTGTTCAAAGCAAATGAAAGCATTACCTATAAAAATTGGCGCTATTAATATGGATTTAACATTTTCTTTTATTAATCTCTCTCTAATGTCATCATTGTTAATATTTTCAACATTGCTGTAGTGAAGAACTTGATTGCTTTTTAGTTCATTTTTCACCCATTTATAAAAGTCTTCTGATATATATTTGGGTTGATTAATGTCAGACCACTCAATAATGTTTTTTATTTTTTTCCCTTCCGTACTATAATCAAAGATGTATATTTTGTTTACTCCAAGAGAATTACCTACCAGCTCAAAACACTTATACATATACTCTCTTGTAGCTAAGTTGTAGCTTGATAGCTTGGATATTTTATACATAACTGAATTATATCCTTCTGTAACCTCAGATGCTTCTATTATCTTTTCCTTTTTATTTTTATCTCCTTGATTACTATTAATCTCACTAGAATCTTTGCTAAAAATAGTTAGCATTTTATTAGCTTCTATTAGAATTTTGAACTTTATGTCTTCTGTTATTTCTCCACATGTGAACTTTATATCCTTACTCGAGTCAACGTTATACAAAAGTGACTTCTTTAATAATGATGTTATACATTCTCGATGCTCTTGTGGAAAAATTTCTACTATTTTTTCGCCTAAAAACATATTAAAATTACGTCTACCTTCGTTATCTAATAATGCACTAGACAACTTCTTGTTATAATCTAATTCTATAGTTAAATTATCTAAATATTCCATGATGTTTTCTATCATAAAGAATGCTCCTTTATTAAATATTAAATAAAGCAGCTTTAGGTCTATGTCTCTAATTTTAATAGCTGCTTGATTTACTACATAGAATAATATCTTATATGTACATTTTGGTAATGCATTTATATCTTTCCTGTAAAACAATATAATTGTTAATTATAGCTTAAAAGTGTAACTTTTTCTTTGACAATTCGGGTATTTGAGTTATTATTTTTATTAATTGAGCTTAATTTACTATATTTTTGTCTTATTTATGCAAATGTGTTGACATCTAACTTCTGACATATTATAATACCATCATCATTGATTCTAAAGGAGGATGATCGATATATTAACTTATTTATTAATACTATTCGTCAAGGTAATTGAAGTTACTTTAGCTACAACTAGAATTGTATTTATAACAAAAGGCGAACGTGTTAAAGGAGCAGTAATTGGTTTTTTTGAAGTATTAATATGGGTTATGTTGATATCAACTGTTTTAACTAATCTATCGGAAGACCCTATTAAAGTATTAATTTATGCACTTGGATTTGCACTAGGTAATTATATTGGTTCTATTGTAGAAGAAAAAATAGGTGTAGGAACCACTAGAGTTGAGATGATTGTAAAACAGGAAAATGGTGATGAGCTGGCTAAAGTTATCAGAAGTCATGGTTTTGCTGTAACACTTATACAAGGTGAAGGTATGAACTTTAATAGAAAAGTCCTAATCTCTCACATACAAAGAAAAAGAACTAATGAATTTATTGAAATTGTTAAAGAAAAGGAAAAAAATGTTGTTATTACTATAAATGAAATAAAGGCTGTTTATGGCGGATATGGTATCTTAAAAAGATAGTATATTCATTAATATTTATGAATAATATATTTACATGAAGAAAAAATTTGGATTTTGGTACATATTAAAAACTTCTTTTGTAATTTTTATTTTTGCATCGTTAATCCATAGCTTATATGACATCACTAAACTTGAATTTTTAAAGCCTTTTGTTCCTATTAACGAAAGTATCTGGGAGCATCTAAAGATGATGTTTTATGCAGGTTTTATTTATGGAATAATTGAATGCTTTTGTGGATATAAAAAATACGATAATTTTCTTGTTGCTAGAGGAACTGCTAACATTATAATAACTTTTTTAGTTCCTATAGTTTATTATGTCTATACTTATTTTACTGGTAAAGGGTACTTATGGGTTGATATTCTAAATACTTTTATTATTTCTATTGTCGGACAGTTGATTTTTAGATATCTATTAACTTCTGATAAAAAATTAAAGCAATATAGTTTTATTGTTATTGTTTTTAATATATTAGTAATACTCATATTTGCTTACTTTACATATTATCCACTTAAATTAAAGATATTTATTCCACATTCTTAAAAATTTAGACTGCTCTTTCTTTAGATTGAGTAGTCTTATTTTGTATTGTTTAGTTCTTTCTTTGAGCTATTATTACTATTTATATCTTAGGTAATATTTGTTATAAAACGTATCTTTTCTAGTATTATAATAGATTACAATTATTTTTTTAAATGTAATCTATTATTATGTGTTGATAAATTACAACATTAATGTTATAATGTTGTATGTAATAAGTATTATGTAAATTCCCTCCCCTGATTTATGGAATTTACTGTTACTATAATATTTATTTGACTATTTTAATTCAATCCCCAACCCATTTAAAATCCCTAACTTTTTTGAATATATATAAAAAATATATTATATTGTTTTTATTTAAACTACGCAGATATGCTTATTTTTTGATTGAGTATTTTCCAATATCTTTAATAATGCATATTGTTAAATCATTAAATTGATATATTGTAACATTCATTTTTCTAAATATTATCAATGTAAAGAGGTGTTATTAATGAATAAAAACATAGAGATTTGTTTACGTAATCTAGATTATATTAAAAAAAATAATCCATTAGGCGTTCTATTTAAAACTGATAATAATTCGTATCTTTTTGATACAGGAACCTGTAAAGTTGTAAGGTGCAAAAACTTTGAATTTTATATATTAGATTGTATTCTATCTAACAGAACTCTAAGCCAAGATATTCTTATGGAACGATTTAGACTAGAAGAAGAAGATCTTGCAAAAAAACTTATAAATTTTTGCAACATAATAAAGTCAGAAGATTTGCTTAATGTAACCCTTAAACGTTCTTTTGTTTCCCCCAATCATAATAACTTAAAAGATAATATAGAATCAGATCTAAGACAACTAGTCCTTGAAGTAACTGAAAAATGCAATCTTAGATGTAAATATTGCACATACAGCAAAGACTTTAACAATACACGAAATCATGGTTATAAAAACATGAGTGTTGATATAGCACTTTCTGCTATTGATTATCTTAAAGAACACGGTAATAAAAAAGAAGTCGTCATCTCATTTTACGGTGGTGAGCCACTTATCATGGTTGACTTAATCAAAAAATGTGTGGCTTATGCTAGCAAAACTATAACTGATAGAAAGTTGATTTTTACTACTACCACTAATCTAACTTTGATGACTCCTAAATTAGCTAACTACATTAGCTCTATTGAGAATTTTATAGTTATAGGTAGTTTAGATGGCCCTAAAGACATACATGATAAGTACAGGGTAGACATTAATAATAGCGGAACCTTTGACAAAGCTATTAACGGCTTAAAATATTTGATAAATGCATTAGGAGACGATTGTAAGTCGCGTCTTTTGATAAATTCTGTTTATACTCCAATATATTCTAAGCAAAAACTAGACTATATTGCTAACTTTTTTAATGAAGACTGGCTACCAGAAGGTATTGCAAATATGATTACGTACCCTGAAGATGGCAGTGTTCCTTCTGAGTTTTATAAAGGTATGGATACTCGTTATGATGTTGAAGATTCTTTGTTCTCTTGGTGCAAACAAGATTTTGTAGACAATGTAATGCCAAATAATAAAAATAAATTATCATTTAAAGATGTAATTGATGGTGGTTTAAAAGCTGTCCATAAGAGAAGAGTATCTAGTAGCGCTGATTTTAATTTGCCTCTAAATGGATGCTGTGTACCAGGTGGACAACGTATTTTTATATCTCCTAACGGAGATATAAGGATATGCGAAAAAATAATGGGCCCTACCATAGTTGGAAACGTAACTAATTCTATAAATATATATAAAATAAAATCTCTTTATATTGATGATTATTGTAAGTTATCTATTGATGATTGCTCTAATTGCTGGCTATCTAAAACATGTTCACTGTGTTATGCCCATTTTTATAAAAATGGTGTATTTGATACTGAGGGCAGAAAGAACCAGTGCAAAGTTAGTAAACTAAGCTTTAAGTCAGCGCTCGAGTTTTATTGGAACTGTTATGAAAAAAATCCTGAGATTTTTGATTTTATGTATAATGAAAAATCTCTATCTTCTTAAAATTTAACGAGAGAATCTACATATTATTCATATGTTTAAGGTAGATTACATTTTACGAAAGGAGGGCTTATTAATGGAAGTTATGATTACTCATCCTACACCACCTGGTGAAAAAAGCTGCGGTGATTGTGGTTGGACTTGGCATATAACACGTGCTATAGTTAATGCTGGAAAAACTAAACTTGAAGTAACTAACTAATTTGAATACTTAAAAGAGGCTGGAAATGTAACAGCCTCTTTTTTGGTCTGCTAATATTTCATTAAAAAATTATTATCCTTTAGCCATTTCTTGCAAAGATGATAATGTGGTATTTCTTTTTTAACTAATGCCCAAAACCTTTTAGAATGATTTAGCTCTATTGTGTGCATTAGCTCGTGAACTATAACATAATCAATGATATAGATAGGTGCAAACACTAATCTCCATGAGAAATTCAATGATTTTTTGCTACTACACGATCCCCATCTAGATTTTGCATGTGATATTTTTACCGTTTTATATATTATTCCTAAGCTTATGGAAAGGTCTCTTACTCTGCTCAAAATTATTTGATTTGCTTTTTGCTTATACCATTCTACCATTATATGATGTATATTGCTATTGCCACATGGAAAAACAATATTCTCACCATTAATAGTTACCTCTTTAGCATCATGTGATGCTTTTAAAGTATATTCTTCTCCAAGAAAAAGCATCTTAGCACCATCTATAAATCCATAACTTTGATATTTTTTATTATACATCTTTACTTTTTCTTGTTTTTTCTTAATCCAGTCAGCTTTTTTTATAACTATGTCCTTTAAATACTCAATATCAGTTCCCATAGGGCATCTTATTAAAAGATCTGCTTTATCGTTGATTACTAGCGATATAGTCCTTCTCTTTGATTCTATTATTTTTTCTATTTTTATATCCATAAATACTCCTAGTCAAAATCTAAAAAGAAGCTTATCAAATACAATCGACAACGCTTCTTTTTAATCTAATAAACTTATTTTAATGGTTCTAATTTAAATGTGTCTATCCAAAGATTACTCTTAACTTTAGTTGTTACATACATTTTAACAAAATCACCTTTGTTTGCATCTATATTACAACTATTTAATACCCATGTGTCACTAGGTATATATACTTTTTTAGTTTTTGTTGTAATCTTTTTGCCACCTTTTAAGTAATCTAACGATATTGTTATTTCTTGACCTTTATCTGTATATATCCAGTATGAAAACTCCGTTTTCTTTCCTTTGAATTCTTTAAATTTATCATTTAAATCTATTCCCGCTACTAAGTATTTTTTCTCTGCATCTTCGCCATTCTCTATTTTTAAAGAACTTTGCCCTTTGTGTATTTTATCATCACTAAGCTTAGCTAATGTTTCATCTTTAAATTTATTAGTAAAATCGTCATTATAATAATTTCCTATAACTTCAACATCATCTGTTTGCTTATCAATTACATCTGGAGTTGTATTCTTACCTATAACATCATCTTTTCCTTCTGTATCATTGTTTTCATTATCGCTCTTTGCTACTACTGGCTTTTGTGGGTCTTTGGTATCATTTGACGTAAATAACTTTAAACCACCAAAAGCTATAAATGCGCCTATTATCACCACTGCTGCTATCCCAGCTATAACGCTCTTTCTAGGTTTTCTTATTCTTCTATAGTTATATACATCTCCTATGTTTCTCCTAAAATTAGCTTCCTCTGTGTTCGTATCATCACTATCATCATTTTTATTATCTCTTGATACGCTAACTAGTCCATACACTCCAGAATTCTTAAGATCGTCTTTACATTGCTGTATGTCTAGATAATCATACTGTTTACACTTATTTATTATCTCTCTAACATCAGGAGGTATTAGTCCTTCATCTCTTGTTTCTTTATTATCGCTACCTGTAAATATATAAGAGATCATCTCTGCCAACGGCACAGAAAAACTATTTGGAGCATTGTCTACTTCTCCATCAAAAATGAATAGCCCTAGGTTTTTAATATTATTGTTTTCTTCTAACACGACATTGTATTTGTTGATCATTGCTTTTGATAAAAAATTGGGTAATCTATTATATGTATTTATATTATCCATTATTTTTTCTGTTATAGTAAATTGCTCTCCTAGACTCAGATGATTTCCTTCTATAAAAGCATGCAAATTATTCTCGTTATAATCCGATACTATAAACAGTCTACCATTAAACTCTTTAATACTCTTAATAGATTCAACTGCATTTTCTAGCTCCTGCTCATTGATATTATCTACTATCTGTTTATCTCCGATAGAATTAACATAAACCTTTTGATCATCATTTTTATCTCTGCATATAAATATTTTTTGAAAGTCATTTTCATAGAATATATCTAATATTTCTAAATCCTTGAAAACATGATTAACCATATACAATCTTCCCCTTTTAATGTTTGTTTTTTATTATCACAAGAACTCTATATAAGTCATTTTTATATATTCTCATAAAAAAAGCACACCGTATCTAAATATTGCTTCGACAATGTGCTAAAAAAATCCTTCTTTAATATATAAAAATAGATCAATTTGTACCTTTATTACTAATTGTTAGTTTAAATTATTATAAATTCTAAGCTAGGTAATATCTTTTTTAGTTTAAATGCAATAGGATGTTCTTGTAAATCTTCTGTATCAGGAGATATCCCCATTACTATATCGGTTATCTCTTTTTTTATCGCAAAATCCGACATTGCTTTGATTACATCCTTTGATCTAATAACTGTTAACTCAGCACCAGCATCTTTTGATACTCTAAAAAGATACTCCAAAGCCTCTCCGTCACTTGAGTTATCTAGAAATTTATCTTTTTCATTAACAACATGTATAATATAAAGCTTATCTTTTTCATTTTTTATAAGTTTATGTCCACTTAAAATCAATCTTTCGCAAGTTTTTTGTTGAGTTACACAAACCATAACATTTTGTATTCGCTGCATAATGTCTCCTTTCTACTATCCATACAAAAGTATTAATAACTCTGAATTTTAGTTTTTTCTAAGGTCAATAATCAAATTAATTTGTTACTATACTAGTATAACATTTTTAAGATGGTTTTTAAATATATTCATGCTCTATTTAATAAATTTTTAAGATTCAATATTTTTCTGTAATTTTGTTTAACAAAAATATAAATACATATGAAAGAGAGCTGCCTAAAGACAGCTCTCTAAAATATAATGAAAAACAGTTATTTTTTTACATTATAATTTTTTTCGACATTTTCTAAGAATTTAGTTATTTCTTTTCCTTTATAATAAGAACTGATACCCGCTGTAGTATTTATGATATTTGTTAACATCATTATATGATATATATTTGCAATATTTTTTACAGTGCTTTTTTTATTCTCTGTAGTAACTAAATCAAATTTATTCTCTTGTATATCTTTTACTTGCTTTTCGTATCGGTATTTATCATTAATATTTTCACTATCATTAAATGCTATAAACTCACCTCTAGCTAAATATGCTCCAACATTTAATGCTAACGGAAATCCAATTTTGCGCTTGGTCTTTAGATAACACAAACAAGTATCTTTGTGATTTAATTTTATTATTTCGTCATAAATTTCTTTATTACTTTCATTAATAACTATGATTTCTATATTTTTATAGCTTTGATTTAATATACTCTTTAGTGCTTTTATACTCTTTGCCATATCATTAATAATTATGACAGCTGATACTCTATCTTCAATATATTTCATAGATTGGTGGATATAGTCTTTATCATCTATACTCTTACTTTTTTGTCTCTTATGTGTTCTTATATAATATAAATTTTGCTTAATATTATCTACTACAAATCCATTCCTTACTATATCTCTAACAAAATACATATCATTTATAACTGGCACTAATTTCTTAGTCCCTATAATCTTTTCTATAACAAATCGCCTAATCATCAATGTTCCATAACATATGCAGTGTTTAACTCTAGCTGCAATATAATTATACTTGATTTCTTGTCTATTAAACGACAGCCAAAAGCTTCCGTTTATGCAATTTTTAATATCTTCGTCACAACTATAATAGCCCGTCGCTACACAAGATACACTTTTATTCTTCTGTAGATATTTTACCTGCTTATCTATCTTTGTTTTTTCACTTATATCATCCGAACCGTGAATAACTATATATTCTCCTTTACACATGAAAAAGCCAATGTTTAGTGCCCACCATTCATCACTATTTCTAGGCAATTTCATATATACTATATCATGAAAATACTCTTTATTATTGAAAATATATTCCCTTAATATTTCTTCTGTGTTATCTACCGAACAGTCATCTATAATTATTATTTCTATAAACTTATAAGTCTGATACTTTAGACTATCTATCGTTTCAGTAATATATTTTGAATAGTTATAAGTTGGAATAACTACACTCACCAAATCCTTTATATAACTCATATTCTATACCTCTACTCTAAAATAATGTGGATAAAGATTACTGTGCTTGATTATCCATTCTTTCATATCTTTTATCATTTTTTCATACTCAGGTGCTTCATATTCTAAGTCATTTCTTGTGTTCACTAAACTTTTATCTACCACATATTCACTATCTTGTTTTACTATAATATCATATCTTTTAAAGACTTTCTTAAACATCATCAATAGTTTGTATTTGCTAATAATTTCTTTTGAAACAATATTGTATAGTCCTCTTAAATCATTCCTAATACACACCTCTATTATCTTTGCTAGTTCTAATGTTGTTAATCCATTCCACAAAGCTTTATCATAACCTTTAATTTGTCCATGTTTCGACATAAACCAATTAAATAGCCCTATTCCATCTTCATTAACATCTGGTCCTACTATAGACATCCTAAGCGTTATATCTTTGTTATTTTTTAGTTCTCCTAATGCCTTTGTTCTTGAATATATAGTATTGCCATCTCTAAAGTCATCTTCTTTATATCTTCCCTTAAGTCCAGAAAATACACAGTCTGTACTCAGTTGAATAATTTTTGTATTTGTGTTCTTGTATTTATTAGACAAGTAATTTGGAAAATAACTATTTAGATATATAGCTTTATCAATATTTAACTTTGCATTATTATTTAGAACCCCTATACTATTAACTATGAAATCAAGCTGAAGTGTATTTAGATAATTGTCTATCTTATTTATATCCATCACATCTAATATTTTACTTTGAGGATTTAATTTATATCTATGAGACAGATTATACACATTAAAATCCTCTTTATTTTGTAAGAACATGGTTATAACATGCCCTGCCATACCCGTTGAACCTAATATTAATATATTATGCATTTACAACAACTTCCTTATATATTTATTTATATCATTATGCTATAATAATTAACAATAGAATAACTAACTAATTTATACTTTATTAATCAAGGTTGTACCTTAGTTCAATATATGTACTCTTCTTTTTATACGTTCCGTAGAATGTTCAGTAAAGTAATTTTGCTTAATCTTGAACAACTAAAAGCATGATTCATAATGTAAATAGGAATCATGCTTTTACGCTGAAATTTATATGAATTGTAACTATTTATTGCTAGGTTTATAAATCACTCCATCATTCTCCATAATAAAATCATAGATTATATCAACAACTTTTTTAATATGGCTGAAATCTATTATAGTTATATTATCTTCTGGAGTATGAATTTTGGCAGTTCCATTTTGTCCCAATATATATTCTTGTGTAATCATAATACTTGATATATCATGATTGTTAAATGCTATATTATCGCTATATGCACCATATTTATCTATAGTTTCCATACTATACTTAGAAAAATTCTTTTGTAATGCTTCTTTCAAAGTTGTATTTAGACCTGTGTCTTCATGTTCCCCGCTTAATACTATCTGTCCTCCTTCTTTCTTCCCTACACAATCAATGTTAATATTATAAAATTCGTCGTATTGCTTTTCAATATCTTTAACAAAATCAGAACTACATTCTATAAATAAATCCTCTTCCCCATTAAAAGCAGCTATAATTATATCTATATCAAAAGGTTCTTTTCTAGATTGATCTTTTAATTTTTTAGCCAACTCTAAAATAGTTGCGATACCTGATGCATTATCAACAGCACCAGTAAAAATAGTGTCCCCAGCCCATCCTACATGATCAAAATGTGCAGATAATACAACAGCCTTTGATGAATCTTTTCCTTTTATTTTACCTATAACACTATTGATAACTTTCTCACTTGGAACATATTTTATTTTTAATTTTACATAATCAACTCCTTTTGTTGTTAAGTCCTTATACAAATTATTAGAAATCTGCACTCTAGGTGTATTTCTTTTAAACATAGTTATAGTCCTAAAAAAAGTATCTCTTTCTTTGAATACACCCTTAGTTTTCAATTGATAAGTTTTTGTTTTATCATCTTTATCTAATACTAGTATTTTATCCTTTAGATTCTTATCTTTTGGATCAAATGTAATCTTCGCCTGTTCATTGTACTCTTTAATCATACTATCAACATAGTCTGCTCCATACTCATACACTTTGTTTGTACCATCTTTAAAAAACACCTCTAAATAGTGCTCTTGTTTGTCTGGATGATATATAGTTCCATTAATCTCATGATAATAGTCATCATCATATTCTTCAAGTTCTAATTCCTTGAACACAGTTGTAATATAATCAACTGTTTTATCATTTCCCTCTGTCCCTACTAATCTGCCCTTAAATTCATCTGATGTCAATACTCGCATTGTTTTTTCTATGGTATAATTGTGTGATTTGAAAACAGTACCATCATTAGTGATAATAAAATCATATATAGCATCCACTACATCATATATTTGTTTGAAATCCACTATAGACATATCATCATCTATTGTATGTATAGAAGTAGTATTATTTTCTCCTTGTATATCTTTCTGCCCTATTGTCACACCCGATATACCTCTTTCATTGAATGAAAGATGATCACTAAAGCCATATGTTTCATCTAAAACTTCAATATTGTTAGTAGTAAAACAATCAATTAAAGCTTCCTTTAGAGTATCATTTAACCCAGTATCTTTACGCTCACCATTT
This sequence comes from Clostridiaceae bacterium M8S5, assembly GCA_029227815.1. Classification (GTDB taxonomy): domain Bacteria; phylum Bacillota; class Clostridia; order Tissierellales; family MCWD3; genus Abyssisolibacter. The sequence goes on from CP118523.1 coordinate 3,006,229, forward strand.
AACGTTATAACTCCTCCGTCTTTTTTTCCGATACAATCTATATTTATATTATATAATTCATCATATTTGCTTTGAAAGTCTTTTGCAAAATCTTCACTACATGGTATTAAAGAATCTTCGCCATTGAAAGCAGCTATAATTATATCCATATCAAATTTTTCTTTTAATGATTGCTCGTTCAACTTCTTAGCAAGCTCTAGTATTATTGCTGTTCCTGAAGCATTGTCTATTGCACCACGATATATTGCATCTCCTATCCATCCTACATGGTCAAAATGTGCAGATATTACTACTGCTTTTGTAGAATCTTTTCCAGATATTTTTCCTATGACACTCTTAAGCTGAACCTCACTTGGAGTATATATTGATTTATATTTTACACTCTCAACGCCTTTGTTTTTTAAATCATTATATAAATTCTGTGAAATTTGAACATATGGGAACTTTAATTTTTTAAATACTCCAACACACCTAAAAAACCTATCTTTTACTTGAAGTACTCCTTTTGTATGTAATGAAAAAACCTTAACTTTTTGTTTTTTATCTAGAACAAGAATCTTATCTTTCAAATTTTCATCTTTCGGATCAAAAGTGATTTTTGCTATCATATCAATATTATCTTTGATTTGATAATCTATATAATCTTCACCATACTTGTAAATTTTACTTGTACCATCTTTAAAAATAACTTCTAAATGGTGTTGTTGACCTTCTGGATGATATATAGTCTTAAAGCTTTCGTGATAATAATCATCATCGAATTTTTCAAGCTTAAAAGCTTCAAATGCATTTGTAATATAATCGACAGCTTTGTCGTTTCCCTCTGTTCCTGCTAATCTGCCTTTAAAATCGTCTGATATCAGTGTCTGCATTGTTGTATCTATAGTGTATTGCTTTACTGTATACGCTTCTATCGTATAAAAAGAGCACACTATAGTTAATAAAGCTATTATTGATATCAATATTTTCCTTGATCTTTTCATTGCACTTCCTCCTTTTTTATTTAGAAATATTTTACACAATGGTATCATTTTTTGAAAATTCAGTCAATTATTTTGTGTAAATTATACAAAAACTTAACACTAAAGTTTTTACAAGTTAAAAAAATTTAATATTTACTCAATTAGGACTATAAAAAACTTAGGTTAATCACCTAAGTTTTTTATAGTTCTATTTCAAAATACAAAGCGTCCTTTATTGGGTTGTAAAGATAAGACTCTGTTTCTTTAAATCCAAATCTTTTATATAACTTTACAGCACTTTTCATCCTCTTTAATGTATCCAATTTCATGGATTTGTAACCAATTTTTCTCGCTCTCTTTATTGCCTCGGAAATTAGCGCAATTCCTATCTTTTTTCCTCTAAATTCTTGTTTAACATACAATCTTTTTAGCTCACATATCTGATTATCAATCTTTCTTATTGCAACACAACCACTGACTTCATTATTGTATAACGCTAGTAGCATAGTCCCATCTGGTTCTCCGTATTTTTTGGATAACACTTCTAGTTCTTCTTTAAAATTTTGAAATTTTAAATTAATATCTAATGATTTTTCATACTCTATGAAGAGTTCTTTGATTTGCTGTAATTCAGTTATATTTGTGACTCTAATTATTCTCATTTTATGCACCTCTAATATTCATTGTTATTATATAATATCAGAAGGTTTTGTGAATCTCAAGCTATTACTTTACACTTTAATTGTATTTCTATGCTTTTGATCTTTAGCTTTCAATGCTTTATCAATAAGCTTTGCACTGTGTCCCATTGGACAAATAACACACCAACTTCTAGGTTTATAGATAATTCCTAGCATCACACTTATCAAAGATGATACAGCTATAAATCTAAACATATTAAATGCAATCTTTAACAATTCACCTTTAGTCGTAATCATTGAAATAGAGAACATTGTTATCATCAATATTAGTATAATATGTTTAGTTGTTTTACTCTTCATCCATTTAGGCATGTCGTTATTTAAACTTATATTTTTCAGGAATCTACCTAAGAAAGAGCCTCTGGGGCAATAATGTGAACAATGAATCCTTCCTCTTTTTCTTGTAGCATGATATAACGGAACTATCATACAAATGAAACCAAGCATTCCAAATCTAATATCTAATAATGATAATATAAAAAAACTAACTAGAAATATCCATGATATATTCATATATGATTTTCTCTTTTTCATGTTTTTCCCTCCATGATATATTTATTATTCCTAATATTATTATATTTGAATATATAGATATATGCAACAAAAAAACAAAAATAATTTTTGATAATTAATTATTTTTGTTCGTTTTTATTATTTCATGAATTTATCTATTAGCTCATTCTTTTTCTCTACTAATTCATGCATTTGATTTATCAATAAGTTATCCATCTTTCTAAGTTTCTCCATGAAAAACATTGATAAACCTCCTAGACCAACATGTGTACCTACTGCCGCCCCCATTTGCATTATAAATACATCACCATTATAGGGTGTCTGATCTAACTTACTTTTTAGTGTCTGAGCTATGCTAATATTTGATGTGTATCCTATGATAATGAAGTCTGTCATATCCCAATCATTTCTATCTAAAAATTCATTTATATAGTGTTTTAACACTCTTTTTTGCCCACGCTCTTTTGCAACTATTGATCCTTTACCATTTTTCATTGTCATAATTGGTTTTAACTTTAGAAATTTACCAATGAAGGCACTTGCATTTGAAAGTCTCCCACTCCTTATTAGATGTGATAAATCATCTAAAGATAAAAAATGTTTAACATTCTTTTTATACTTTTCGTTAAAATCCACTAATTCCTTAAAACTGGCTCCTTCTTCTCTCATCCTTGCACTTTTTAATATCAACCATCCACTTCCGTGACTCATACATTTGGAATCTACTACATGTATTTTGACATCTGTATCTTCATATTCTTCATAGTAGTAATCTCTTGCTATAAAGGCTGATTGATATGCTCCGCTTGTACCACTAGACATACATATACATAGTATTTCTTTATATCCATCATCTGTAGCTTTGTTATATTCTTTTAAATACTCTGTTGGACTTGGCATAGATGTTGTTGGATTATCTTGTATATCTTCAAATATTTCATAAAACTCATCTGCTGTTATATCTATTTTATCTCTGTATGTCTTACCATCTATGTTAATAGTAAGTGGTACTACTGATATATCATACTTTTTTATTATATCAGCCGATAAATCACAAGTTGAATCAGCCATTATTTTTATCATATAATTCCTCCAATTATTCGATGTATATTGTCATTATTCGATATTATTTTACTAATACTTATCTTATCATAAGTTACTTTATTAATAAAGGTTATTTACATAATTCAACTTATTTTTTAATATATTTATGTCTATTCCATATTGCTATTTTAACGTAGATAAAAATGCACAAAAAAAAAGCTGTCAACAAGACGCTTTTATTTTTATGATTAATTTAACGCATATTTATTTTTATAACAAAACATTAGGTCTCTTCTAGCACTTCTCCATTTTAATACACCTGTTTTAGAAACTTCTTCTAAAAATATAACCATTGCTAACGGAAATGTGCAAATATAAAACCATATTGCTCTACATAGGTTTAATACCCTAGCCTTAAAACAGTAATTCTTTTCTGTAAATATATCTATAAGTACAGCTAATATAATGAATACGACTATTATTGGTGCTATTAACGAAACCCATGCAACATCTTTCATGTCTTCTTTTGAAAGACATCTGATAACCATTCCTATAACTATAGCAAAGTAAATAATTCCTATAGCATATAGAATCATCCATGAACTCATATACAGACTCCTTCCTCCTTGTATATCTATTAGCTTTTGTTCTTAATTTTCTTGTACATAGGTTTCTCATATGCAACGTAGTCTATTAGCGTGAAAAAAACACTCACACCAATTAAGCACCAAATATGCTTTGCAGCTACTAAGTATCCTTTTAACACAATAAAATTGTTGCTCACCTGAAAAAACACTTCATCATCTATGCCACACATACGTATGATGTCAAAAAGTCCTAGTAATCCTATACTAAGCCATGTACCTGATAGTATTATTCCCAGTTTGCGTATAGCCATACGCCAACCCTTTCTAACAGGTATAAATTTGAGATAATCCATGAATAAAGGCATAGAAAAAATAAATAATGAAACTAAAAAACTCCTATCTGCTGAAATAGTATTTCCTAATATTAGCCAACATATTGTAGTGTATATGCATCGCCAGCCTAGAGATGCAAACTTAGTGGGTTTATCATCAACAATCATTTTTTCAATCTTAGTTTCTCTATTCAATTATCATCACCTACTACATGAAAATAGCACACCTAAGATTATAATACCATTGTTGTATATTTTTGTAAAGCTTTAAAGATTATTTTTACCCTTTTGTTTTATTTCACATACATATTTATATTATATTCATAATCACAAACTTTGTTATTTTACTCGCTAATTTATTTATATTTTTATTATATCACTAATATTACTAATTTGTTGGTCCTATCTTTTGAATTATAAAAGTGATGCCCTGTATCGATACTAGCACCACCTCTTTGTCATTTTTAAATTCACTATTTTTATGTACCAATTAATATACAGCCTCTACTAATTTCTTTTTCATTACTTATTCTCTTTACTCTTTACCTAAAATTTTTCGTAAAATAAAAAAACGTCTAACGACGTTTTTTATGGCGGGAGTATGTGGGAATCGAACCCACCCGGGACGCTCCTAACGCCCCATACTGGTTTTGAAGACCAGAGGCAACACCAGCCACCATCTACCCCCATAATTGCAACTATTATAGTATAAAAAATTTATATGCTTTTGTCAAGGGCTGTGATGTAATTTTTGATCTTTTTTAGTCTAAAGCATATTTTGAATCTAACTAGTGATTACTTAATAGTAGAAGCATATCAGTTCCGTAAAAATCATTAATTGTTCTAATAGATGTTGAAATAAACTCATTAAAGCCACTACATATGAAAACCAGATATACTTCTAAAAAACTTTCAGGTTTAATTAGCAAAACTCTTTATTAGTTCAAGCTACTTACATAAATTCATCTTTTATACTTCTCTTTTTAACGATTTTATATATCAAAGTAAATTAAAACCCTAACTCTTCATCTATTATAACTACAATCATTCTATTAGGGTCATATTGCCCTTCTATTATCACATGGTTATAGCATACTCTTTCTATGCTCCTGCAATCAACACATGTTCCCACATTCAAACATGGCGGATTATATCCTGCCCTTTTTGCGTTCAGTGCTGCTGCATGATTCCTTGCCCTTTCCTTTGCTTCTTCTAATGTACCTACTATTTTATTTTTCCCTATTACTACTATTACTTTATCTGGCCCATATATCATCGCAGCTACTCTGTTTCCACTATGGTCTATATTGACCAGATGTCCCTCTACTGATACTGCATTAGTACCTGTTATATACCAATCAGTTAATAATGATTTTTTCTTTAATTCTTTAACTTGTTCATCTGTTTTAGCCAATGTCTTATCATATACTATATTTCCTCTACCCATTAGAATATTTGATATGTCCATCTTTTTTAATGTTTTTGAGTTTCCTATACCTACTGTAAGACTACTTGCAATCATATCTAGTATTTTGTAATTTGCTTCTTTAATATCATTACAACAAATAGCCTTTATATTTCTACTGTTGAGATTTTCAATCAACTTTTGGTATTTCATTAATCCCTACTTCCCTTCAGTATTGTGGTTTTGATTACTTTGATACCATCTTCTTTATCATTTGTTAATGATGCTTCAAGGTTACTACAACCTTCTTTTATATCTATTATTAATAAATCTTCTTTATTTAGCAATATATCATCATCTTTTAATCTAATACGAGTATCATCTTTTAAACAATATATCACTTCTGTTTTGCACTCTCCGTTTTTGGTACTTAAGTCAATATAGGTAGAATTCATTATTTCTACTTGTCCTGTATATCCATGGGTTAACATTAAGTTGAAATCTCTAACTTTTCCAAAACTTTTTGTTACCCAATCTCCGTCAAATGTATCCTGTTCACCTTCTTCTAACTCTACACTATAATGTCCTATATGTTCTAGCTTTAATCTTCCCTCTAGTACCATGAGTACTCTTTTTATCTCAGGTAAATGAGTAAATGTTGATTTTTCTACATTTACTGTTGCTGAACTAAGTCTCCATAAAAAATTCCTTTGTTTATAGTTACTATTTGGTGGGTATATAAACAATTCTGTTGTTTTTCCTCCTGACCAGTTACTGGTTATTTGCTGTTTCTTTTTGATTATTTTAATATCATACTTTTTCATATATCACCTCTATGATTCACATTTACATAGCATAGCTGCTCCTATTATTCCTGCTTGATTTCCTGATTGTGACAACTTTATTTCTGCTATAGGCATATCACTATAGTTTTTGTCTTTCCCTATTTCTTTTTTTACCATATCTAAAAGATAATCTCCTGCTCCAGATATACCTCCTCCGATTGCTATAACCTGTGGATCTAATATACATATTATATTCTGAATACCCATCGCTAAATATTTGACAAGTCTGTTGACACTTTTTTGTGCTAATTTATCTCCTTTTTTTGCACAATCAAAAACTGCTTTTGCATCTATTGTGTTGCCTCTTAACATACTCTCTTCATCTGTTTCTTTTAGTAATTTTTCTGTATATTTTATAATAGCTGTTGACGAAGCAAATGTTTCAAAACATCCATTTTTCCCACAATTACAATCATAGAAATTCTCTCCTATTATCATATGCCCTAATTCTGCTCCGATTCTGTGATGCCCTCTATATACCTTGTTATCTATTATTATCCCGGAACCTATTCCTGTCCCAAGCGTTATAAAGACTCCACTTTCAGCTTCTTTCATTGCTCCTATATATTTCTCTGCTATTGCTGCTACTGTAGCATCATTATCTATATAAATATCTTTGCCCAACGCCATTTTTAGTTTTTCTGTTACCTTCACTCCATACCAATTTAAATTTACACAAGAAATTACATTTCCTACATCATCTACTAATCCCGGTACTCCTATTCCTACTCCTTCGATATCTGATAATTTTAAATTGGACATCTCTATTACTTTTAATATTGTATTTTTTATGTCGTCTATTATTTCATCTGAACTTCTTGTAGCTAAAGTCTTTACTGATACTTTATTAAGTATATTGTGCTTACTGTCTACTATCCCAACAGCAATATTTGTTCCTCCTAAATCCACTCCGATAAACAATTTAATCTCCTCCTTATTTTTTAACACTATAATATAAACAACTTATTTTTTAAACTCTATAAATATCATTCATTATAAACTTGCCATTTTTCATTTCTATAGTACATTTATAGTTATACATGTAGCCCATTTGATCTTCATCTAATAATTCTAACACAAGTAAAATTTCAATTTTTTTATCATATTTGTCAATCGTATATTCTTTTATATTGATTGTTGATATGTTATTAAATTGACTTTTTATTTCGTATATAATTTCTTTGATATCGCCACTTTCCTGATATGAGTTTCTCATTCGTGCTGCACTACTATAATCCTTATTTACGATATAATCACAGTACGTTCTAATTAAACTAATAGGACTTTGATATTTTTTTAATATTAATTCACTGGTTGTAATTGTATCTTTTATACTATAGTATTTTATGAATTTATCACATCTTTTACCTTCTACGAGAATCTGAATTCCTATATTGCTTCTATAATCACAAATTGTGTTAACTAACGAATACAATATAAGTGCTTCTTTTTGCTCGTTTATGTCTAGTTCTTTAATTGTTTTGGATAAATTCAAATATATTATTCCATCTTTTTCTAATATCGATATTATTTTTACATCGTTTGGTATAATATCAACTCTATCTTTACTTACTGGCCCTGTTAATAGCTCATTTATAATTACATTTTTCAAAGTGTTTTTATCGCTTTTTACTACTCTTTTTTCTACAGATAATCTATCTTCTGTCTTATTGGCAAAATATAAGCTTATATTTGAGTTTAAATTATAAGCATATGGTTCTATAATTGGCCATTGTTTTTCATCCTCATTTTTGTAAAACTCTTTACCACATCCAGCAAGAATAAACGTCAACATACAAGCTATTATTAGTATCTTTTTATACATATTTTAACTACCTCCTGCCTTGATAGATATCTTGACTATCAATTGGTATCCTAATAAAAAACGATGTCCCTTTTCCTAAGACACTTTTTATGTCTATAAAACCTTGATGAAGTGCTACTATTTGGTGTGCTATTGAAAGCCCTAAGCCTGTACCTCCAGTGTTTCTTGTCCTAGCTTTATCAACTCTATAAAATCTCTCAAATATATGCTCTATATCTTTCTCTGGGATCCCTATACCTGTATCTTTAACTTCTATGACCATATTGTTTTCTTCTTTTGATAAGCTAACAACAATCTTTCCTCCATTTGGAGTATATTTTATTGCATTGTGTATTATATTTATTATTGACTGATGCATTTTATCAACATCTACATCCATTTGCACTTGGTCTATTTGGTCATACTTAATGGCTATATCTTTTTCTTTAGCTATCGGCTTCATTCTCTGTATAATTTTTTCTAGAAGATAATTAATATAAACTGTTTGATAGTTTAATGTGATTTTTTTGCTATCTAAATTTACTAGCTCTAGTAAATTGTCTATTATTTTTGTTAGTCTATCTACTTCTGAATCAATATCCGTTAAAAAATCTTTATAGATATCTACATTTACTTCATTTTCAAGTAGCAATGAACCAGATAGTAACTTTATAGCGCAAAGTGGTGTTTTAAGCTCATGTGACACATTTGCTACAAAATCTTTTCTTTGCATGTCCACTTGACTAAGTTGAGTGCTAAATAAATTGAATGTATTAGCTAATCTTTTAAATTCATCATTTGTATCAACTGTTACTATTTGACCTAATTTACCCATAGACATATTACTTATAGTTTTAGTAAATTTCTTTATTGGACTAAGTAAATAATCTGACATAACTATACCTATTACAGTAGTTATTACTGCACAAATTATATAAATAAGATATAATGTCTTTTTTAAATTGTCCATTTTTATAAATATATCATCTATTGATGTAGATAACAAAACCGCACCTATTAACACTTCGTTTTTATATATTGGAACAGCAGTGTATATTGTATTTCCTATGTTTTCTAAATAATAAGTTCCCGTACTGTTCTTTCCCTTTAGTGCCTCGTTTATTTCTCTATGATTTAACTTTACATTAACTAGTTTATCATAAGAATCAGCTACTACTACGCCTTTATTATTTGTCATTAATATTCTTGATCCAAAATCTTTACTCAAGTTATACATTATGTTTTGTACTACAGCTATATGGTAATCATATTCACTACCACTGTAATGTTTTAATCTATTTGCTGTCATATTTGCTTTCGTAAATTCTTCTACATGCCTATTTTCTAGATCTGTACTTATTACTTTTTCTACTATCAATATATTTAAAACTATCATAAATATAAATATCAATAATAAATAGGTGGAAATAAATTTCCACCTCATGCTAATGAATTTATTATTCTTCCTAAGATTTATTCCTAAAATAGTAACCAACTCCCCATTTGGTTAGTATATATTCTGCTTGGCTAGAGTTTTCTTCTATCTTTTCTCTTAATCTTCTAATATGAACATCTACTGTTCTTAAATCGCCAAAATACTCATATCCCCATATTATTTCTAGTAATTCTTCTCTAGTGAATATCTTTCCAGGATTAGTCGTAAGCAATAATAGTAAGTCAAATTCTTTCGCTGTTAAATTTATTTCTTTATTTCTTATACTAACTTTTCTTCCTAAAGTATTTATTGTGAAACCATCAAGTTGTATAATCTGCTCACCGAGTTTCATATCTTTATGATTAACTCTTCTGAGTATAGCTTTTATGCGTGCTTTTAGTTCTAAGATATTAAACGGCTTTGTCATATAATCATCTGCTCCATATTCCAGCCCAAGTATCTTGTTAATATCTTCTCCTTTTGCTGTAAGCATTATGATAGGAACTTGCGAGATTTCTCTTACTTTTTGACAAACTTCTAATCCATCCATTACTGGTAACATTAAATCTAATATTATTAAATCATATTGTTCTGCTTTAGCTTTGTCAAAGGCTTCCTTCCCATCATATGCAATATCAACTTCATAATTATCTTGCTCTAAACTATATTTTAAACCTTTAACCAATAATGGCTCATCATCAACAATTAATATTCTACTACCCATTTTAAATCACCTCAAAATTTTATCTGATAAGAACATTTGTTGTTACTCAATTACTTAATTTTATTTATAGTGCTTTATTTCTACATATTTCTATCATAGTCCTTCAAATCACAACTTTATTTTATACTAAGTTCTCCTATCATCCAATTTATTATTGTTTTTTGATTAGGATTCTAACATCTTCTTTTCTCTTTGTGATTTTCTTCTCATCAAAATACTCTAATAAATACATTGCATATTTTCTAGACGTATTGAGACTATCTCTAAAACCTGAGAGCGTTATTTCTCCCAAGTTCTCACTAATACCAACTAATATATCTATTGCATCTTGGTATGCTTCTTTGTGAATGTAAATTCCATCTTTAATTCTTAAAATCTCACCATTATCTATCATAGCATCAAAAACTTCATTTACATGCTCTATATTATCACCTAATAAGTTGATAATAGACTCTCTTTTTTCTGGTGCAAACTTGTTACTTAAGTAATATGTTTTAATCTTTTCTTTGATTTTATTTTGCTCATCAGTAAATTTAACTACAAATTCAAATATGGATATTTTGTCATTTGTTTGCTTTATAATATTGTCTTCTTCTAATATGCTTATAATATTGTCAAATATATTTGTTTTTATATTACTAAGGAATTTACTTCTTAGTTCTTCTTTTAATACTCCTGCCTGTAATGAATTTTTTTTATGATATTCCTTTAAAAACTCTGATATACTTTCTTTTAAATTGTCATAATAATCTCTATGGATTATATAATTGTCATTTGATATTCTCATGTTTATTATTTTATTGTTTGATTCCAAATCACTGATAACGTTTTCTAGCTTATTCAGACTTATTGCAGTAATAGTTGATAGTAGCTTTATATTTGGTATTTGAGCACTTTTATCTTTTATTATCTTTTCTATTACTTCATCATTATCACCTTTATCTTTAACTTCTAATTCTTTAATTACTTCCTCATCAAACCTTTTATGCCTTTGAGGATTTGTTTCTAATACTTCTCCACCTCCTATTGTAGTCATCGGAGAATAAAATCTAATAATAAATTTGTCCTTTCGTTTAGTAGCTATAGCTTCTTCTAATCTGAGTTGTGCATAACACGATTCTCCAGGAGTTAAGTTATCTTTATCAAGTAATATAACTCTACATAAAACCTCGTTTGATCCAATATACAATCTTACCCTACTTCTGTTTTCTACAACTCTTGGTGAATGTTCAAGCAAATTGATTTTTACATCTAACACATCTGTTGAAATCATAGCACCTGCTAGTGAGAGCACATTTCCTCTGTCTATCTGTTCTTTTTTTAACCCAGCCACGTTTATAGCTACACGCTGACCTGCATAAGCATGTTCTTGGCTGTCAGAATGAACTTGTAATGACCTTATCTTTGATTTTAAGCCTTTAGGATATATTTCTATTTCATCTCCTACTGATAAAGTACCTTCTATAAGTGTTCCTGTTACTATTGTACCAAAACCAGTCATAGTAAATACTCTGTCAACAGGTAATCTAGGCGTTTCCTCGACATCTCTATCTTGTACTGATTTTGTCATATCATCAATAAGCCCTACTAGTTTGTCTACACCAGTTTTATCAGTTGATGACACGCTTAGTATTTCACTCTCTTCTAAAAAAGTATCCTTTAAACTATCTCTTACATCTTCTTTTACAAGCTCTAGCCATTCTTCATCTACTAAATCTGATTTTGTAAGTGCTACTAACCCTTTTTTTATACCTAACATATTGAGTATATCCAAATGTTCCTTTGTCTGAGGCATCACGCCCTCATCTGCGGCTATCACGAGTACAACTATATCCATACCTACTACTCCTGCTAGCATGTTCTTTATGAACCTCTCATGCCCTGGTACGTCTATTATACCTGCTCTTCTCCCACTTGGTAAATCAAAATAAGTAAATCCAAGCTCAATTGTTATCCCACGTTCTTTTTCTTCTGCTAGCCTATCTGTCTCTCTTCCAGTTATAGCTTTTATCAGAGTTGTTTTTCCATGATCTATATGACCTGCTGTACCGATTATTATATTTTTCATGAAAGTTCTCCTTCTATCTGCTTTAATACTTGTATAAAACCTTGTTTTATCTTGTCTATATCATTTGACTTAACCGTTCTCAAATCTAAGTACATCTTGTCATTATAAATCCTAGAAATTATAGGCACCTCTACTTTCCTCAACATATTCTCTAAGTTATTTATGCTTATATTCTTTGATGTAATTTCTACTGCATAGCTTGGTATCCTCTCTAGAGGCATAGCTCCTCCACCTACTTGAGAATATACATTGGCTGTACTGTATTGTAATAACTTATTTTCATCAATAGCTTCTAGCTCACATTTTAATGACTCTACATCTACTTTTATTTGGTCTACAGCTTTAGTCAACATTCTCAAAGTTGGTATGTTTTTTATTGCTTCTTCTTCATCTAGATAATACTTTAGTGTAGTTTCAAGTGCTGTTATTGTAAATTTATCTACTCTAAAAGCTCTAGTTAGTGGGTTCTTTTTCATCTTATCTATATATTCTTTTTTACCTACAATTATGCCTGCTTGTGGTCCGCCTAAGAGTTTGTCTCCACTAAAGGTTACTATATCTACTCCCTTCTTTAGTGATTCTTGTACTGTTGGCTCATAACTAAGTCCATATTTAGTTAAATCTATAAGTACACCACTTCCAATATCCTCTATTACAGGGATTTCGTTTTTCTTTCCTATAGATACCATATCATCTAATGACACGCTCTCAGTAAATCCGACTATTCTATAGTTACTTGTGTGTACTTTTAGTAGCGCTGCCGTATCTTCACCTATTGCATTTTCATAGTCTCTAGCATGTGTTTTATTTGTTGTACCAACATCCACTAATTTTGCACCACTTTGCTCCATCACATCTGGTATTCTAAAAGAACCTCCGATTTCGACTAATTCACCTCTTGAAACAACAACTTCTTTTTCCTTTGCCATAGTACTTAGTACTAACATAACTGCTGCAGCATTATTATTAACTACTATAGTAGCCTCTGCACCAGTGATTTTTCTTATTATATATTCTATATGACTATATCTTGAACCTCTTTTACCATAAAATAGATCGTATTCTAAATTAGAATATGATCTTGATAACTCACTCAACTTTTCTGCTGCCTCATTACTAAGGAGTGATCTGCCAAGATTAGTATGAACTACTGTTCCTGTGCAATTTATAACACTTTTTAACTTGTTATCGTTTTTATCTCTAACTTTATATATAATTCTACCATATAAACCAGATAATAAATCTTTAAACTCCTGCTCGCTTGTTATAACACCTTCAGCTATAGCTTTCCTCATAGCTTCAATTTCTTCTCTAACAGCTTCTAGTACAATAACTCTAGATACTGTATCTAAAATGCTACTAACTTCCTGTGTTCCCAATATGTCATCAACTTTGGGAAGCATACTAAATAACTTTCTATTCATTTGCACCATCCTAATCACAACTTGTCTATTCTACTATTATGCTATACTGTTGTTTATCGAGTACTTCTCCAATTATTTTACATTCAATAGGATTTTCTTTCAATTTGTTCATCATAATATCTGCTTTTTCTTTTGGAACTGATATTAACAATCCTCCTGAAGTCTGAGGATCATAAAGTATATCTGATATCTCTTCTTTGATATCTTCTGATATATTAACCTTATCTCCTATATATTTCATATTAGCATAAGCTCCTGCTGGAACTAATCCCATAGAAGCTAATTCTTTTGCTTCTTCTATTATAGGTATATTTTTTATGTCTAGTTTTAAGCTAACTGAACTACCTTCTGCCATCTCTAATGCGTGTCCTAGTAGTCCAAAACCTGTTACATCTGTCATGCTGTTAACTCCAACTTCTATAGCAATATCTTTTGCAAATTTATTTAGCGTTGTCATATTTTTAACAGCTATTTTATAGGTTTCATCTGATACCATTTGAGCCTTTATAGCTGTATTAATTATTCCTACTCCTAAAGGTTTGGTTAATATTAAAACATCTCCAACTTTAGCATTGGCATTTGTTAATACTTCATCTGGGTGTACAAAGCCTGTAACTGTCAGCCCATACTTAGGGACATCATCTTCTATTGTATGTCCTCCAACTATAAGAGCTCCTGCTTCTGATACCTTATCATATCCTCCCCTTAATATCTCACTCATTATATCTGGTGATAAGCAATCAGGAAAACATATGATATTCATAGCAAGCTTTGGCTCTCCTCCCATTGCATAAACATCACTTAGTGAATTTGTAGCTGCTATTTGCCCAAATACATATGGATCATCTACTACAGGTGTAAAAAAATCTACTGTTTGTATAATTGCATTGTCTTCTGCTACTTTATATACTGCAGCATCGTCTGAAGTCCCTATACCTACTAATAAATTATCATCATTTGGGTTTTTAGGTAAATGGCACAATACTTGTGCCAAGGTCTCTGGACCTATTTTAGCACCTCAACCAGCATTTTTAGTCATTTCTGTTAGTCTTTTGTCCTTTAACGACATATTTATCACCTCACTGTACATATATATATTTAGCTATATTCTCTAATGTCTTTTCTTTAATTCCTTCTATATTCAATAATTCATTTATGTCCTTGAATTTCTTTTTTTGCCTATATTTTATTATACTGCTTGCTTTAACTTCCCCTATTCCAGGTATCTTATCTATAATATCTTGTTTTGTTGCTGTATTTATATTTATTTTTTCATCACTTTCTAAGTTATTAATTTCACCTATTTTGTATATGTGTACTTGTTGCTCGTCGTATAGTAATTTACTACAATTTATTTTATCTCTATCTGCCTTCTCAGTAAAACCTCCTGCTTTATTTACAGCATCTATTATTCTACTACCTTTTGAAAGTTCGTAAACTCCTGGCTTGGCTACAGCACCTGTTACATCTACACAGACAATTTCTTTTTCTTGTTTATTTTCATCTTTTTTTGTATCTATTTCATTGTTTGCGCTTATCTGCATCTCACACTTTATCTGATTAGATTTAAGTATTTTTACATCACTTTTTATCTTTACATTATACCCAACTAAACTGATATTTAATATTACTAATATTAGTATAACTATTTGTTCTTTTTTTGTAAAGTTAAACAAAACTGCTCACTCCCTTTATTTTGTAGTATATATTTTAAATTATACAATATTTTACCATATTTTTATACAGTATAGTACATTAGTTTTATTTTTTAACCAAAATAACTGTCATTAGACCATTACTAATTGTTGTTGCATGTTTTTTCTGTTATACTATAAAAGTACTTTTCACAATTTACTAAGAGGTGATTTTATTGAAACAAAGATTCACTATAATTTTTGCTGTAATACTTTTTATGCTTTTGTTTAATTTTTCTTATGCTCAGACTCCATGGATATCCGCCAAATCTGCTGTGCTCATTGATGCTGATACTGGCACAATACTAGCGCAAAAAAACATGGATACCCAAATATATCCTGCTAGTACTACTAAGATATTAACAGGTATACTCGCTATAGAAAAATGCAAATTAGACGAACTTGTAACCGTTGATGAAAAAACACCTTATGAAATCAAAGGTCAGCAAATATACTTAATGGCTGATGAAGTTATAACTATGAAAGATTTATTGAATGCTTTGCTAATCCAGTCAGCTAATGATGCTGCATTAGTTATAGCAAAGGAAATATCTGATAGTCAGGAAAAATTTGCAAAATTAATGAACGAAAAAGCTAAGGAAATAGGCGCTAAAAACACCAATTTTGTAACACCAAATGGGCTCCACAACGATAAGCATGTCACTACTGCATATGATATGGCAATGATAGCTAGATATGCTATGAAAAATCAAACCTTTAGAAGCATAGTTAGTAATTATACGTATACTATTAATCCTACTAAC
This sequence comes from Clostridiaceae bacterium M8S5, assembly GCA_029227815.1. Taxonomy (GTDB): domain Bacteria; phylum Bacillota; class Clostridia; order Tissierellales; family MCWD3; genus Abyssisolibacter. The sequence continues at coordinate 3,022,531 of CP118523.1, forward strand.
AAACAGCCTAAACCTAGATACCTTAAATCTAAAAATAAACTGCTCTATGGAGTAGGAAGTGGCAACAAAATAACCTATGATGGTATAACTACAGATATAAAGTATATTGGCGCTACTGGAATTAAAACTGGATATACTCCTGAGGCTTCTAACTGTATAGTTGCTTCTGCCTCAAGAAATGGTCAAAATTTAATAGTTGCTATTTTTTACGATCAAAGTAATGAATTATTTATAGATGCACATAAGTTATTTAATTACGGTTTTAAAAATTTTACTAATAAAAAAATTTCTAGCAAAAATGAGTTTATTAAAAATGTACCTATTGAGCATGGAAGCATGCCCTTTGTAACAGCTATAATAGGTAAAAACGTAACTGCATGTGTACCTGTTAATAGTTCATCTAAAATAGAACGTAAGATAACAATCAATAATGATTTATCTGTACCAATAGCGAAAGATCAGGTTATAGGTAAAGTTGAATATTTGGTGGATAACAAATCTTTTGCAACTGCAAATGTTGTTGCCGCTGAACCTGTTCACAGGAAAGCTATGTACAGCGTTGTTAATAGTACTGAAAAAGGCTTTTTATGGCTATTTACTAAATGGTGGTTTTGGCTAATCGTGCTATTTATACTATGGAGAATTTATATATATAAACGTAGAAAAAGGAAAAGGAAATTTAGAAGTAAGTATAAGGTATATACCAAATAATATATACCAAGCAATTATATATATGCAAAGGATGAAAGAGGAGTGTACTATAGTACATTCCTTTTTAATTATTTAACTGGCAATTTTTTTAAAATTTTGTGTTCCATATAATTATTTTTTTGTATATTATTGAATTTTATTCTTGTATATGGTATATTGATAGTACAGTATAACATTGGAATGCAAAAATATAGACCTAGTTATTCAAATTATCTTAATTGTGGCTTATTATTGACAAAATATATCTTTTACAAAAGAATTAAAACTGTACTTATAAATGAAATCAAAAAGTTATAAGGAGGTGGAAAATAATGAAATTCTCATTAACAAAACTTTATAAAAATCCATTGTTTTCAGTTTTTGCACTAGCAATTATTTCTTCTAGTAAATATATATCTCTACTTATTGATTTCCCAACAAGTCATTAGCATGGACAAACTATTTTAATTTATACTACAAAAAAAGGGCTGTTGCACTAAGTTTAGTGCAACAGCCCTTTTAAAGTATATTATATCTAGTTTATTCAACTACCGCTATAGCTTCTATTTCTACATTACCGCCTAATGGCAATTTAGCTACTTGTACGCATGATCTAGCTGGCTTATGATCTCCAAAGTATTTTGCATATACTTCATTTATCTCTCCAAATTGATTCATGTCTTGAATAAATACTGTTGTTTTCACAACGTTCTCTAATTTGCTTCCTGCTTCCTCTAATACTGCTTTTAGGTTATCTAATGCTTTTGCAGCCTCTAATTTTATATTATCTTGAACCAATTTTCCTGTCTCTGTGTCTATAGCTAATTGTCCTGATGTATATACCATATTTCCTAATTTCATCGCTTGTGAATAAGGTCCTACTGCCTTTGGTGCTTTCTCTGTGTAAATACTGTTCATTTTATGTAACCTCCTGTTTATTATTCTTTATATCAATATATAGTATACCACTTCCTATGGATAAAGCAAGCATATTTAAACATTTTAATGTATATATTTTATCTATTATAGAAATTGCATTATTATAAGCTGAAAAAGGAGACATCTAGTTAGATGTCTCCTTAATGTAGCAATGTGATAATTAAACTCCTTAATAATTTTCTGACCTTATCTCATCCAAGTAATTATAAACTGTAAATCTTGATACGCACAGTACTTCTGCAACGTATTCAACTGCTCCTTTTATAAGAAATGTTCCTTTTTCATCTAACTGCTTTACTATATTGACCTTTTCTTCTTTATTAAGATATGCTATAGGCTTTCCTTGACTACCTAACACCTTGTCTACTAATGTATATAGTATATCATTTATGTTATTACTATAAGTCTCTTCTTCTCTTTCTATACTATCTTCAAGAGTCTCAACCATTTCATTTATAACTTTCTTTGCTACTACAAATTCTGTTATATCATAGTTTATACACATACATCCTATCACTTTATCTTTTTCATCTTTAATAAAAATAGTTGAAGATTTGAGTGTTCTTCCATCTGAGGTAACTGTTTTATATTTTATTAAATCAGTCTCATATTCTTTATTTCTAACAGCTTTTAATCCTCTTTCTGTTAATGGACTTCCTATATCCCTCCCTGTAACATGTCCATTTACTATAGCTACTACAGATTTCTGAGGATTACTCAAATCTTGTAATACTACTTCACAGTTACGTCCAAAAGTCTTTGCTATACCTTGAATTATAGGAATCATATTTTTTAATACAGGATGGATATTTTTACTCATACGTTATCACCTCATTATTTAACTACAATGTTTACTAATTTTTTAGGAATTACTATGACTTTAACTATATTCTTACCTTCTGTAAACTTGGCTATCTTTTCACTTTGTAGAGCTATTTTTTCAAGTTCATCTTTTTCTATACTACTTGGAACTTCTATCTTATCTCTTACTTTCCCATTTACTTGAAGAACTACATTGACTGTGTCTTTGACTATAGCACTCTCATCATATTCAAGCCATTTTTGTTCATGTATGCTCTCATCATTCCCTATCCTATGCCATAGTTCTTCTGTAATAAATGGTGTAAATGGTGCCAATGTAATTAATATAGCATCTATTGCATGCGATAGCAAGATATTTCTTACTTCTTCATTGTTTTCTTTTTCTTTGTATTTATATGTCTCATTGACAAGTGTCATTATACTACTTATTGCTGTATTGAAACTGAATCTTTCCCCTATATCAATAGTTACTTTCTTAATCACACTATTAATAGTATATCTCATATCTTTATCTATACTATCTAGTTTTGACATATCTAATTCTCTGTTCTTAGTATATCTACTTTCCATTTCTTCTACCAATCTATAGACTCTATTTAAAAATCTATAACAACCTTCTACCCCTTGATCACTCCATTCTAAATCTCTTACAGGAGGTGCTGCAAATTGTACAAATAACCTGGCTGTATCTACTCCATAGTTTGCTATTATTTCTTTTGGACTAACATCGTTGCCTTTTGATTTGGACATCTTAGCACCATCTTTTAGTACCATACCTTGTGTTAATAGATTCTCAACAGGCTCATCAACTGGAGATATACCTATGTCATACATAAATTTAGTAAAGAATCGAGCATATAGTAAATGTAATATCGCGTGCTCTACTCCTCCAATATATTGATCTACTTTCATCCAGTATTTTGCTTTCTCTTTGTCAAAGATTTCTTTATTGTTATTTGCATCTGTATATCTTAGAAAATACCATGATGAATCTACGAATGTATCCATAGTATCACTTTCTCTTTTTGCTGGCTTGCCACACTTAGGACATGTAGTATTTATAAACTCACTACAGCTCTCAAGTGGCGAACCTCCTTTTCCAGTAAAATCAACTGTCTTTGGATGAAGCACTGGCAGATCTTTTTCTGGAACTGGTACTACTCCACAATCTTCACAGTATATCATCGGTATTGGAGTCCCCCAGAATCTCTGTCTAGATATTAGCCAATCTCTAAGTCTAAAGTTAATAGTTTTTTCTCCTATTCCTTGTTCTTGTAGCCTGTCTATTATCTGTTTTTTTGCATTACTTGCTTTCATTCCATTATAATCACCAGAGTTAACCATTACTCCGTCACCTGTATAGGCCTCTTCTAATTCTCTGTTGTCATCAGATGATATAACTCTCGTTATTTCTATACCATATTTTTTAGCAAATTCAAAATCTCTTTGATCATGTGCTGGAACAGCCATAACAGCTCCTGTCCCGTAATCTATCAATACATAATTTGCTATATATATTGGTATCTGTTTATTTGTTAATGGATTAATTGCATATCTTCCAATAAATATACCTTCTTTTGGAGCTTCTGTTGATGTTCTGTCTATCTCTGATAGATGATTCATTTTCTCTCTAAAAGCATTTACTTCATCTTCCTGCTCTAATCCTGCTACTAATTCTTTTACGTATGGGTGTTCTGGCGCGAGTACCATATACGTAGCTCCAAAGATTGTATCTGGTCTAGTTGTAAATACCTTTAAAGCTTTATCTGAATCTGCTATCTTGAACTGAACGTGCGCTCCTTCACTTCTTCCTATCCAGTTCTTTTGCATTACTTTAACTTTATCTGGCCAACCATCTAACTTATCTATATCATCTAGTAGTCTTTGTGCATAATCTGTTATTTTAAAATACCACTGATCTAGTTCTTTTTTAGTTACTGATGAATCACATCTCTCACAAAGCCCATTAACTACTTGCTCATTAGCTAATACAGTCTCACATGATGGACACCAGTTTACTGCATAATTCTTTTTATATGCGAGTCCTTTTTCATAGAATTTTAAAAATAACCATTGTGTCCACTTATAATAATCTTGATGACAAGTTGATACCTCTCTGTCCCAGTCATAAGATAATCCTATCTCTTTGAATTGATTCTTCATCTCTTTGATATTCTCATTTGTCCATTTATCAGGATGCACCCCATGCTTTATTGCTGCATTCTCAGCAGGTAGCCCAAATGCATCAAATCCCATTGGATGCAGTACATTAAACCCTCTCATCTTTTTGAATCTTGCAACTACATCTCCCATAGAATAGTTTCTAACATGTCCCATGTGAAGTTTTCCTGAAGGATATGGAAACATCTCAAGCTGATAGAACTTTTCTTTTGAACTATCTTCTTTAGTTTTAAATGTATTGTTTTCATCCCAAACTTTGGTCCAATATTTTTCGATTTTACTAAAATTATAAGGCAAACTAACCCCTCCTAGAATTTTGTACATAAATAAAACTTCTCATCCCTCTAATCTGTAGGGACGAGAAGTATTTTCCCGCGGTACCACCCTTATTAGCCATATGGCTCTCTTAGGTAGTCTTGTAATGGTGACTAACCATCTGTATCTAAATTATTAAAGCAAGTTCAGAAATTTATAATACCAGTTCACACCAACCACCGACTCTCTAAAATTATAAATATCCTAATACTCTTTAACGATACAGATTATATCCTTTATCTTTATATCATCTTTATAATAAATTTATTAAAAATATTATACAGATTTTATATCATATTGTCAACATCTAAATTAACTGCATCTACCCATAGTCTATCTAAGTTATAAAAATCTCTATCTTCTTTATGGAATATATGAACTATTATATCTCCTAAATCCATTAATATCCATCTTCCATTTCTGTAGCCTTCTAAATTTATATCTATATTTTTATCTTTTACTTCTTTTTCTATTTCATCTGCAACTGACTGTACTTGTCTTTCGTTATTAGCACTACAAATTACAAAATAATCAGCTATTGAGCTTAAACCAGTAATGTCTAATACCTTTACATCAAAAGCCTTTTTCTCATGAACAGCTTCAAGCACGTCAGATAATAAGTGTTTAACATCCGTCACAAAACGACCTCCTAATTATTTATATAGTACATTAATACTGTAAATCAATGTTTTTTGTGAGAAAATAATTTCTCGCACGGGCAGTTCTAATATCTAGATATCTATTATTATTAATTATATGCAAGATATTATTAGTTAGTGATTTCAACATTGCAATATCCAAATCTTCATAGCACAGTTCTCTAATTTCTTTAACTCCTTCAAATACGCGATTGGGTTCAATATAATCTGCTAAGAATATTATTTTTTCTAAGTTACTCATATTCTCTCTACCAGTAGTGTGGTATTTTATAGCATTTAGTATGTCCTCATCGTCAATACCATATTTATGCTTAGCTAAATATGCTCCTAGATTAGCATGTAACAACTCTTTGGAATTTTCAAAACTATTACTACTTAATATATTATATTGTTTTGATTTTTGTAATAGTAATTTTTCGTCTATATATCTTCCACAATCATGCAACAATCCAGCTACCAGAGCTTTTTGTTCATTAACTCCATATGCCCCAGCCATTTTCTTAGCAGTTTCCATCACTCTAACACAATGCTCATATCGTTTTTTTCCTATGTCTTTTATTAATGTTTCTTTATATTTATCTATAAGTTCATACAACTATTTCAACTCCCATCTACATATAGCCCATTCCTGTATATATAATTTCTAACCTCTTCTGGTATTGTATATCTAATGCTATGGAAGTTTTTTACTCTTTCTCGTATGTCACTAGAGGATATTTGCAGTGATTTAGCCTTTAAATTAATAATTTTTATACCGTTTTCTTTTTCTAATTTGTCTACTTCCTGTTTTACTTTATCATCATCAAAACCCGGTCTGCTTACGACTACAAATTTACACATTTTAAATAGTTCGCTTATATTTCTCCATGTTCTCAACTGTAATAACGTATCTGCACCAATTATAAAATATAGATTTTCTATATCACTTCTATCTCTTATAAATCTTTTTATTGTATTAACTGTATAATTGACTTCATTGTTTTTTTGTTCTAAATCAGATGCTTCAAAGCATGGATTTGAAGCTATCGCTAACATCGTCATCTCATACCTATGCCTTTTACTACTAACACTTTTATCTTTTTTATGTGGTGATCTACCAGTAGGTATAAATACTATTTTATCTAGCTGAAGTTTTGTTCTTACTTCCTCTGCAATAAAAAGATGACCATAGTGTATCGGATCAAATGTACCACCAAAGATTGCAAAATTCAAAAAATCACCTCTTATTGGTTGTATTTACCTTACTATTATAACTGAATCATCTACATAAAATCAACTACTATGCTCTTTAAGTATTTAAAAACAACTGGTTATCTATTATAAGCCTTGTGAGATAATCTTTAGATGTTATTCCTTACTATTATTTATATAGTCTATTATTTTTTTAATTTCTTTTTTGTTTGAGCATGTTAATTCGTCGCTCATTTCTTCTTCAAAGTGCTTAAAAAACGCTTTTAAATTCCCTTTGTCATGATCGTATCTTATACATTTGTATCCTTTATCAACCAACTCTTTGACTTTGCCTAATTTTTGATCTTTCATACAACTTTCCCTCCTAATAATATTACTAATATCATTACTTAATAGGGGCAGTTTTATGCAAACTCAACATAAAATTTGGTTACTTTCTAGGTAGCTCTATTCTTTTATTATCTTCCGATTCTCTGTATATTACAAATTTGCTACCTATACTCTGTACAAACTCTGCATTTGATCTTTTTGCTACTTCATTAGCTGCTTCTTTAGTATCTAAAAAGCTGTTATTTAGTACTTTTACTTTAATTAACTCTCTTGCCTCTAGTGCATCCTCTATCTGATCAATAAAAGAATCTGTTATACCATTTTTACCCAATTGAAATATAGGTTCTATACTGTTTGCTAACTTTTTAAGATAGCTTCTTTGTTTACTAGTTATCACTTTTATTCCTCCTGTTCTAATGTTAGAAAAAGAACTCAAATTCATATCCACATATCTCAACTATATCTTCTTCTTGTACTCCTAGTTTTTCAAGTTCCTCAACTATACCTTTATCTCTAAATCTCTTTTGGAAATACCTAGTTGAATCAACATCATCAAAATTTGTTGAGTTCATTAATTTTTCTACAAAATCCCCTTCAACTATGTATCTGTCTCCTTCTTTTCTAACTGTATAACCATCATCATCAGATCTAACCTCTTTAATATCTTCTTCTACAATTATGAGAGGCTCTAATTTTGGTGAATTTTCTAATTCATTCCAAATTTGAAATTTAAGCTCATTTACTCCACTTCTAGTAGCCGCTGAAAGCTTCATTACTTTATAACCTTTTGGCTCTAGCTCTTCTTTCAGCATATCATATCCTTCCTCTGCATCAGGTAAATCCATCTTATTAGCTACTACTATCTGTGGACGCTCTAATAATAATGGGTTGTATTTTTGTAGCTCTTCGTTTATTTTATAAAAATCATCTACTGGGTCTCTTCCTTCATGTCCTGAAGCATCTATCATATGAACTAGTACTTTTGTTCTCTCTATATGCCTTAAGAATTCATGTCCTAGCCCTATTCCCTCATGTGCACCTTCTATTAATCCAGGGATGTCGGCTACAACAAAACTTTTATTTTCACCTATTCTCACAAAGCCTAGATTTGGTTTTAATGTCGTAAAGTGATAATTCGCTATTTTAGGCTTTGCATCAGATATAGTAGATAGTATTGTTGATTTACCTACATTAGGGAATCCTATTAATCCAACCTCTGCTAATAATTTCAGCTCTAATATTATATGTCTTTCTTGCCCTTTTGAGCCACCTTCTGCAAAGTTAGGAGCTTGTCTTGTAGCTGTGGCAAATTTACAGTTTCCTTTTCCACCTCTACCACCTTTTGCCACTACAAATGTCTGTCCATTTTCTGTCATATCGGCAATCACTCTATCTGAATTTTCATCTTTAATTATTGTTCCTGGCGGTATTTTTATAATTAAATCTTGACCTTTCTTTCCATACTGATATTTAGAACGCCCATCTTCACCATTTTGCGCTTGGTACTTTTTTTTGTACCTAAAATCCATCAACGTTCTTAAACCTTCATCAACTTCTAGGATTACGTTACCCCCGTATCCTCCATCTCCTCCTGCTGGTCCGCCTGAAGGTTCGTATTTTTCTCTACGCCATGCCACTGCTCCATGACCACCATTGCCAGCTTTTACAAATATTTTCGCTTTATCTATAAACATCTTTACCATCCTTGCCTAGTTTTTTGGCTGTTTATTTTTATTTTTATTATACCATTAGTATGCCTTGATAGTATAAATATATTAAGTACTTTTTCCTATTTAAAAACAGCCTCTTTTTGGAGGCTGTTTTTTATATACTATTTTACGCTTGTACTGCTTCTCTAGAGTATACACTAACTTGCTTTCTGTTTTTGCCTTTTCTCTCAAACTTAACTATGCCATCAACAATTGCAAATAATGTATCATCTCCACCTCTTTTTACGTTGTTTCCTGGATGGATCTTTGTTCCTCTTTGTCTAACTAAAATATTACCAGCTAATACAAATTGACCGTCAGCTCTCTTTACACCAAGTCTCTTGGATTCACTGTCACGACCATTTTTAGAGCTACCAACACCTTTTTTATGTGCAAATAATTGTAAATTCACTCTTATCATTCTCTACACCTCCCTATATTTAAGGGTTACATATTTTGGATAACTGTCAATTACACTTTTTATACCAATAATCAATGTATCCATTACTATTTTCGCTTTATACCTTTTGTCTTTATCAATATCATCAGGTATCTTAATTTCCATAAAGCCATCATCATCTATGTTATACTTAACATCTATACCACAAATCTCTATAAGAGAATTTAATGCTGTATAGCTTAGTATTGATATGCTTGCACAAACAATATCTTTACCTATTTCATCATATCCAGCATGACCACTAGCTTTATATTTTCTTATATCGCCTAAGCTGTTAAGAAATACTTCTATTTTAATCATTTCTTTTCCCAACTATGCGTTTATTTTTTCGATTACAACTTTTGTATATGGTTGACGATGACCTTGTTTCTTTCTGTAGTCTTTCTTTGGCTTATACTTGAATATGATTACTTTTTTAGCTTTACCATTCTCAACTACTTTACCTTCAACCGTAGAACCATCTACATAAGGCTTTCCAACTGTTAATTTACCTTCATCAGATAATAATAACACTTTTTCGAATTTTATACTGTCACCTTCATTTACGTTTAACTTTTCAACGAATACAGTATCTCCTTCTTGAACTCTATATTGTTTACCACCTGTTTCTATTACAGCGTACATAAATACACCTCCTCTAACCAGACTCGCCAATATTAGGTACTAATTAAGTTAACCCATATTGAGCGGCTACCTACAGATAATTATTTTAACAAATAACTTTGATATTGTCAAGGTCATATATAATTTAGATTAGTTTTTCTATTTCTTTTATACTCCCTACTCTTAAAATTTTAATTTTACCAAGCTGTGTTTCATCTTCTTTAAAATATATATTAATACCAAAGGTCTCTTTGATTTTATCTATATCTTGAATATGATTCTTTATAATTATATCATAGTAATAAGGATGTACTGAAAAAAGCACATTTTTTTCACACGTATGCTCATTAATCCTCTTAACTTCACTCTCTATCTGACGAACAATTTCATACTCTGACTGAATCTTTCCTTTACCTCCACAATATGGACAATATCTAAGAAGTCTACTAGATAATCTTTTACCTGTTTTTTTTCTAGTCATTTCTACCAGCCCAAGCTTAGTCATCCCTAAAACAGTAGTCCTTATTCTATCTTTTTTTAGATTTTTTTCTAATTCTTCTAATACCTTATTGTCGTCCTCTTCACTATACATATCTATAAAGTCAATAATTATTATACCACCTATATTTCTTAATCTAATCTGCCGTGCTATCTCTTTTGAGGCCTCTAAATTAGTTTGAAACACTGTATCTTCCAAGTTAGAGCTTCCTATATATTTACCAGTATTAACATCTATAACTGTAAGCGCTTCTGTCTCATCTATTACTAAATATCCACCATTTTCAAGCCATACCTTTTTATCTAAAGACGCATCTATTTGAGACTGTATTTTGTAATGTTCAAATATATTCTCAGCTAAATCAAAAAATTCAACTTTATCTGAAAGTACAGGGCTTTGAATGTTTATTTCTTCTAATACATCATTGTATTTACTATAGTTATTAATCACTAATTTATCTGTTTTATATGAAAATATATCTCTTACTACTCTCTCAACTACATCCAAATCTTCATGTATTAATTTTGGTGGTCTTCCCAGATTTTTTTCTCTTAGTATTCTCTTGTATTTTAGCTTTAGGTATTCTAAGTCAGATTGAATTTCTTCTTTAGTCTTATTTTCTGCAACAGTTCTTAGTATCAGTCCAAACTTCTCATCGTTTCTTAACTCATCTGCAATATCTTTTAGTCTTACTCTTTCTTTTTCAGCTATTATTTTCCTAGATATACCGACATAATCATTATTAGGCATATACACAAGGTATCTACCTGGAAATGTAATCTCAGTTGTAACTCTTGCACCTTTTGAACCATATGGTTCTTTTATAACTTGTACTATAATCTCCTGTCCAACTTTAACAACTTGCTGTATTAACGTCTTGTCTACATCTTTCTTAGCATCTTCATCAAAAGATTTCACCGCATCTTTAACATACAAAAAAGCATTCTTAACAAGTCCAATATCTACAAATGCTGCTTGCATACCTGGCAAAACATTAACTACTCTTCCTTTATAAATATTACCCAATGTCCTTTTGGTATCTTCTCTTTCTATATATAACTCTACTAATCTATTATCCTCTACAACTGCAGCTCTTTTCTGATTGACACCATCATCAATAATAATTTGATTCATAAAATTCTCTCCTTAGATAAATTAAATATCTGTATTGTTTTTATGCTAAAGGTGAAATGATTTTGTCATCTTTCTCAACAAAGAGCTCTATCCTTTGTATATCAAAACTTTTTACAGTTAACAATTCATTAAAATATTTCTTGATTACTTCTATCAGTACTTCTGGTTTTAAATTACCATCACTACCTGTACGTAATGTGCTTTTTATTATAGCAGTATCATTATCTAACATCAGTATATCTATGTCTTTTATCAGATTTCTTATTTCTACGACCTTTTTTACTTTCTTGCCTTTCTTTTTACCTATTTTAGTGTGCATTATTGATTTCTCTATTAATATAGCATCTATAATTTTCTGTAGTTCTTGTCTTTCTATCTCTCTATCAAACTTCATCTCTATAACATATTGTGACCATCTTATTAAACTCATTATGGATTTTTTGTTGTTAATATACTTTGCTTTAATTATTTCTATTCCTTCAGGCAAACTATGATTTAGTCTCTGTACAAATTCTTCTTCATTAATCTTTTCGCCTAGTTCTATATCTATATATTCCCCTTCGCTTTCAACTCCTAAGGATAATGCAGTTGCAAAAGATATTCTTGGTTGTGGGTTAAATCCTTGTGTATATACTACTGGAATATCTGCTCTCCTAAGTGCTCTATACATTAATCTCATCAAATCCAAATGAGAAATATACTTTAGATACCCACCTTTCTTGAATTTAGCTCTAATTAAGTTCATTACAAACACCACCATCAAACGTTGTATTTATACCACAAGCTGTACATCCTTGTCTGCAATCTCTTGTAGTTGTTTCTTTATTAGCTTTTTCATTTTCTCTTATTAGGTATTCTTTGCTAACTCCTATATCTATAAAATCCCACGGTAAAATCTCTTCATAAGTTCTATTTCTAATAGCATAAAAATCTGGATCTATACCTACTTCCTCAAACGATTTCATCCAAATATCAAAGTCAAAATGATCTGACCATCCATCAAATTTACAGCCATTTTCCCATGCTCTTATTATTGCTTTTGCAACCTTTCTATCACCTCTAGCTATTACTGCCTCTAGATAGCTAAGTTTTGAATCATGAGTATTTAACTTAATTTTCTTGTCTCTTATTTCTTTTCTTAGCATCTTTTGTTTTCTATCAAATTCTTCTATTTTGTTTTGTCCAAACCATTGGAATGGAGTAAAAGGCTTTGGTACAAAACACGATACGCTAGTTGTAATTTTTAGGTTACCTTTGAGTTTATCCTTTGGAACTGAAAAGAACAAATCTTTAACCTTATATGACAGTTCTTTAATACCAAGTATATCTTCATCTGTCTCAGTTGGAAGCCCTACCATAAAATAAAGTTTAACTGTAGACCATCCTTGCTTAAAAGCATCATTTACTGAATTAATCAAATCTTCCTCATTAATTCCTTTGTTTATAACGTCTCTTAACCTTTGACTTCCCGCTTCGGGAGCAAAAGTCAATCCAGTCTTTCTTATCTTTTGAATCTCTTCTATAATCTCCATAGAAAACGAATCAAGCCTAAGTGATGGTAATGATAGCCCTATCTTTTTGTCTTTGAATTCTTCTATTAGCCTTATTACTAAATTTTCTAAGTCAGAATAATCACTGGTACTTAATGATGAAAGTGATATTTCTTCGTGTCCTGTTGTCTTAACTAGTCTTTTTGCAAGGTCTACTAATGTGTCTATTCCTCTTTCCCTAACTGGTCTATATATCATCCCTGCCTGGCAGAATCTACATCCTCTAGTACATCCTCTAAATATCTCTAACATTATTCTGTCATGAACTGTTTCTATATAAGGAACAATAAACTTATCTGGATAATATGTCTTATCAAGATTTTTCTGTATTCTCTTTTTTATTTTTATTGGAAATTCATCTGATATAGGTTTCATTTCTCTAATTGTTCCATCATCGTTGTAATCAACATCATAGAACTCTGGTACATATACACCCTCTACCTTTGAAACCATCTTTAGAAATTCTGCTCTAGATAGCTTGCTTTTCTTCCATTCATCATATATATTCACTATTTCAACAAGAGACTCTTCTCCTTCACCTATAGAAAATATATCAACTATACCTACTAAAGGCTCCGGATTATAAGCACATGGTCCTCCTGCTATAACAAATGGATGTCCTTCTTTTCTGTCTGTAGCACGCAATGGAACATTACCTAGGTCAAGCATGTTGAGTATATTTGTATAGCTCATCTCATATTGAAGAGTAAACCCTACAAAATCAAATTCATCAAGCGAACTTTTTGTCTCTAATGAAAATAGCTTTATGTCATTTTCTCTCATTTTCTTCTCCATGTCTATCCAAGGAGAAAAAACTCTTTCACAATATACATTATCTTGATTATTTAAAATATTATATAATATGTGCATCCCTAAATGAGACATTCCAACTTCATAAACATCTGGAAAACAGAATGCAAACCTTATATTTATTTCGTTTAAGTTTTTAGTAATCATATTGACTTCATTGCCAATATATCTAGCAGGTTTTTCAACCTGTAGTAGTATATCTTTTAATTTCTCATTTGAAACCATTAATCAATCCACCTACATTTCTTAACTTTTGTTTTTTTGATTCACTTTTTATATTCGTCCACTTTTATTATATTAACATTTTTTCTTAAAACAAACTAGAATTAATTTAAATTAATTTTAGATTGATGGCAAAATCATCAAGATAGCAGACTTTAGTAAAAGTTCAATTCGGGCGCGTGTTAAAATTGAGTAGCGGAGCTTACTTAGAGGTAAGTGAGCAACGGAAATTTTAACAACAACGCAGATTGGGCTTTTTTCTACAGTCTGGAATTAATTTTAATTAATTTAGTCTCTCTTTAATAATAATTCTCTTATTATAACATCAAATCCTTGTTTGAAAACACTTTCTATTAATTCTTCTTCACTTAATGTTCCAATTACTTTACCTGATTTATTTATAACAATAATTATATGGTATCTCATAGGTAATAATTTATTCAGTATTTTATTAACCTTTACATCTTCATAGCTAACTATTATATAAGCTTTTAGAACTTTTTTCCTCATCAATATATTTTTTCTATTTGCGAGATTACTTATAAAATAAAAAGATGATCTAGTTTTTTCTTTGTGGGCTATCTTAATAATATATATCATTAGCAAAACTATCATCATCAATCCAATATTATATACAAAAAAAGCATATAAGCTTATTATAATCATTACCATACAAATAAAATATGTAAAATATACAACAACTAAAGAGCCTGTTTTGTATCCCAAAAAGCATGATACTAAAGCTCTAGCTATTCTCCCTCCATCTAGTGGTAATAGTGGTAATATATTTAACCCTGCCATATATAAGTTATATTTAATAAGTACTGAAATAAACGCATTTGAACTATAATCGTACGGTAATACGTTTAATACCAATACTAATATAATATTCGAGATGGGGCCTAAAGCAGACACTATTATATCTTTTTTTAAATTAAGACCAACATCAGTTGTTGTTTCTAATATACATCCAAATACAAATATATTTATTTTTTCAATCTTTGTCCCTGTCAACTTAGCCCCCACAAAATGTGCAAGTTCATGCAAAGATATTGTTACTAGAATAGCTATAAATTCAGTTATATCGTATAGTATAAACGGGACTAGTAGAAGTAAGCTACCACTAAGCTCTATAGTAAACCCTCTATATTTAATTATACGCATATTTTAACCATCATCAATACTTATTGTTGTATAATTTTTCCAAAGGATCGACTGCTACTTTATTTTCCCATATTTCAAAATGTAGCATTTTGCTTAACGATATTTCACCTATTTTATAATCTTTATTTAGTCGTTGTCCTTCTTTGATAAATACTTTATCTAGGTTTTGATATTTGCTCTTTATACCTTTATGATTTATAATCACAAAATATCCTCTATTTCTTTCGTTGCCAACATTTTGCACTACTCCATCTGCTATGCATATAACATCCTTTTTCAATGGCTTAATATCTAAGCCCTTGCTATTAATATATATGTCTTTACTCTTTCTAACCTTACCAAATCTTCGGTAAACTTTTCCTACTATTGGCCTACTTGCATCGGATATTATAGTACTATCTGTACTTTTTTCTTTACTCCCTTTTCCTACTAAACTCTTTAAAAACTCGAGAAATTTTTTACCATTACTTTTTACATCATAGTTTTCACTAACTGTTTTATCTATAAATTCAGCTGCTCTTTTAGTATGATTTGTATCTATTTTCTTAAGAAAGATAACACATAAAACTATGATAATACATATTATTATTTTTTTTAACTGGCTCTGATAAAATGATTTATTATTCCTTTTATAGTAGTAATTATTCCTCTTTTTATTACTCTTATTTAGGGCAAATCTGTTTGTATTCAAATAAAACACCACCTTAACTCATGTATAGATAGTTCTTATAATATTCTATTTGAATAATTTACGTTTTATTACAGTTAAATACTTGTCCATGATTCCTTTAATAGTAAATAACAATGCTATAAATCATCTTTATTTTAAAGAAGATATTAAATTCGAATACGCTATTTATTATTGTTCTTCCATCAGATTTATTCTTTATTAGATTCTAGCATTTGAATTAAAAAAATAGACTTTTTAATAACATCCTTTAAAAAGCCTATCTTATAATTTCAATAATAATTATTCAGTTGCATTTCTCCAGTCTAATTCTCCCCGCTCTAAAGCCTTTATTAGCACTTCTGCTGTTCCTAGATTTGTAGCCACTGGTATATTATGCACATCACATAGTCTCATTAAAGCTAAGATATCTGGTTCGTGTGGTTGTGCTGTTAATGGGTCTCTTAAAAATATAATCAAATCTATATCATTATCGGCTACTTTACTGCCTATTTGCTGGTCTCCTCCAAGTGGACCCGATAAAAATCTATGTAGTTTTAAACTCGTAGCTTCAATTATTCTTTTACCTGTCGTTCCTGTAGTAAACAAATTGTGCTTAGCAAGGATATCTTTAAAGGCTACAGCAAAATTAACCATATCATTTTTTTTCTTGTCATGTGCAATAAGTGCTATATTCATATTTTACCCCCATTTATTGGTGTATTCTTCGTACGCGTTTATGTAAACTTTCTCTAAAATATTTTATCACATTTTATTGCTTCTTACTAATATTTATTTAAATTTAAAATATAAAAGGGCTGTTTAGGGAAATCCTAAATCAGCCTTTTCATATTAATTCTAATCCATAGAACCTTCTTTCATTTTTATTATTGGTATGTTAGCTATGAGAGCTGATGACTTTATTTCGCCTTCTTCATCATTTCTTTTTCTAGTAACTTGAATATCTAACTTCTCTTCGTCTATTACCATGTAGTCAGAAATAACTTTTATTATATCTCCCTTCAACATATCAAGAAATTTAGGAGAAATATTAGTTCTGTCATGAATTAGTACAAGCCTTAATCTTTCTTTTGCGACATTCTTACTATTACTATTACCTTTACCAAATAAACTTGTAAAACCCATCTAAATACCTCCTTTAACTTCCAAATAATTTCATTCTTAGTTTATAAAACATTCCTCTTTTTACTTCTAAGTTTATATACTCTACTTCCTCGCCCATTATTCTTCTTGATATATTGCTATATGCCTTACCTGATAGAGCACTCTGATCTGTAACTACTGGCTCACCTTTATTAGTAGATATTACTATTGCTTCGTCATCTGGCACTATTCCTATTAAATCTATAGCTAATATATCTATCATGTCTTCTATGTTCATCATATCACCACGCACAACCATCTCATGCCTTATTCTGTTCACAATTAATTTTGGATTGTGCAAGCCTTTTGCTTCTAATAATCCTATTATTCTGTCAGCATCTCTTACTGCAGATATCTCTGGTGTAGTTACTATAAATGCTCTATCTGCTCCAGCAACCGCATTTTTAAACCCTTGTTCTATTCCTGCTGGACAATCTATGATTACAAAGTCAAACATTTCCTTTAGTTCTTCTACTAATACTTGCATTTGCTCAGGAGATATTGCAGTTTTGTCTTTAGTTTGTGCTGCTGGTAATAAAAACAACCCTTCATGCCTTTTATCTCTTATTAATGCTTGCTTTAATCTACAGTTTTTCTCAACTACATCTACTATATTATAAACTATTCTATTTTCTAATCCCATAACAACATCTAAATTTCTTAGTCCTATATCTGCATCTACTACAACTACTTTTTTGCCATGCATTGCGAGGCCTGTCCCTATATTAGCTGTTGTTGTTGTTTTACCAACTCCACCTTTGCCTGATGTTATCACTAATGCTTCTCCCACAATTTAACCTCCTATAATAAGATATTCTTCTGTAAACATGGCTGTATGATTAACACGTCTTCTTTTATACTCGCCATTGCTGCCCATTTTATTTTATTGTCTTTATTGTCAGGACTCCTAGCTATTACATCTGCTATTCTAAGTTGTGATGAATACAGATGATTACATGCTATTATTGCACCTCTATTTCCATGACATCCAGCATGGGCTGTTCCTCTTAATGTACCTAATACTACAATATTTCCACTTGCTAGAACAACAGAACCTGAATTGACATCTCCTAATATAACTAAATTTCCATCATACTCAATAGTCTGTCCTGACCTTATAGTTGTCCTTACGAATTTAGTCATACCTTCATCGATGTTTTTGCTGTATATTTTCTGCTGTATATTCGTTTCATCTATTAAATCTATATCAATACCATATTTATTAGTTACCACACACTCTATCTCTTCTTGTTCTTCTTTTGTAAGTTTTCTTCCTAGGATTTTAGTAACTTTACTTCCTTTAAAAAAATTCTTACTTTTACCTAGCTTTTCATCAAGTTCTTTAATTATTTGATTTAATTCACCGTCTTTTATATGTATACTAAGACCTTCTTTATTTCCCTTAAATGTAACAAGGCTCATTTTTACCCTCCTATAAAACACTACACTAGTATTATTCTTCAGACTAAAACTTAATTCCTTCTAGTGGTTATTGAAAAGTATCGTTTAGGTATAAATTACTATATTTTTGATTGAATTTAGTCATATTTTTAAGTTTTTTGGGCTATTTTGCCAAATTATCGCTTTTATCTAAAAGACTAACTAAAATTATTCAGCTAGTCTTGTCTTCAAACTTATATTATCTTCTTCGTTATTCAAACCAAGATACTGCGCGATTATATCTTTTGCTATTGGGCCTGAGAAACCTCCATGGCCTCCTTGGAACACTACTGTAGCTACTGCTATTTGTGGATCATCATACGGTGCAAATGCAACAAACCAAGAATAATCATCGTATTTCTCTTTAGTTGCTGGATTTTTACCATCTTGCTCAGCTGTACCAGTTTTAACACCTACTTGTACTGGAAAATTTTTAAATATAGATCTTGCCGTACCATCTGTAGCAGCCATATTCATACCCTTTTTTACATAGTCTATATATCTATCATCTTTTAGCTTAACTTTTGTAGGCTCTTTGTTTTCTTTTGACAAAACAACATTACCATTGATATCTTCAATCTTATTGACTACACTAACATCATATTTGTTACCACCATTTGCCAACGTAGCCATATAATTAGCAATCTGTATAGGCGTGTACGCATTTTGACCTTGTCCTATTGCTATATTAAAGGTATCTCCTAGCTTCCATCTGGCTTGGTAAAGATAAGTGTATGTCACCAAATCATTTAAACTATTTCTACTTCCACCAATCTTTCTACCAGGTTCAAATCCCAGCGCTTTTAACTTAGCATAAACCTTCTTACCTGTTAGATTCTCAGCATCATCAACCCAGCTCACAATCTCATTTATTTTTTCCTGTAGTTCTTCATCTGTTATTGTAATATCATCCTTCTTATAGTCCATAAGGCTTCTTTTTAAGAACCTTCTGAGTGATGTTTTGGTTTGTTCTTTCTTTGATGAAGGAACACCTTTAACCATCTCTTCCGGTATATCTATTTCTATTCCAGTTTTTTCATTTAAACCAAATTTTGTTGCAACATCAAGTATATCTTGCTGTTCTATTCTTCTGCCTATTCTCCTACCAGTTCTCAGATTCTCTCCAGCTGCCATAGTATAAAAGTAAAAGTTACAAGAATCTTTTATAGCTTTATACAAATTCGTTGGACCATGAGACCCTCTTCTTGTATTCCAAAGCCAACATCCATATCTCTGAACTCCAAGCTCTACATAACCAAGGGAATTGACTGTTAGATTAGGGCTTATCCCTTTTTCTAATACTGCTAACCCTGTAATCATTTTAAATACTGATCCTGGTTGTATAGCTGTCATTAATGATATGTTATATAGAGGTCTAGGTGCTAGTGGATCATCATCATTTTCTGGCTTTAAGCTATCGTAATCCTCATTAGATATACCTGTTACAAATAAGTTAGGATCATACGCTGGATAGTTAGCTAATGCTAACACCTGTCCCGTTTTTACATCTATAGCTACCGCTGCTGCTGATGTAGCATTTTTAAGTAATCTACCATCTTTTTCTGGTTTATATTTATAATTACCCCATTTACTCTTATATTCTCCTGCAATCTGTATCTGCTCCAATGCTTGCTTAAGTGACTCTTCGGTAACCTTTTGCAACTTAGAATCTATTGACAAAAACAGATTATTTCCTGGCTTAGGCTGTTTTTCCTCTAAGACGTTAAGTGTATTACCTCCAACATCTACCTCCATCTTTCTGTATCCATTTTTACCTTTAAATAATGTCTCAAACTTCTGTTCTATACCCGTTTTTCCTATTATATCATCTGGAAAATAACCTAGCTCTGCATTATATTTCTCTATCTCCTTTTTTTGAGATATCTTTCCTAAATAGCCCAATACATGTGCTGCTGTTTTTCCCATAGGGTAAAATCTAGTTGGATCTATAGACACTTTAACTCCAGGTAAATCTGTATTGTTTTCCATTATTCTAGCATATGTTGAATCTTTTACTTCATATGCAATATTAACAGGCTGATACGCAGTATATACTTTTCTACCTAGCTGTTGCGCTATAGAAAATATATATCTAGCCTCATAATCATTTAAGTCTTTAAAATCTTTATCTATATTATACTTAGTTCTTAATTTCTGGAACATTTCTTTTACGCTTTGTCCTTCTTTTATATTAGCTGATTTATATACAGTAATCCATTGATTTTTTTCTTTCAATGGCACGTATTGCCATTCAGTGATAGATATTTTAGGATTAATACCTGTAGTTAGTATCTCTTTTTGCATATTGTATGAATTGCGCTCGTCTTTGATAAATGCTTCTAATACGTTTATCTTATATTCTTTTTCTTCTTTATCAATTATTTTACACTCTGCATTTAGTCCAATATGTATAAGTGCATCTATTGGCTCTAAATCAACAAATCCATATTTTGAATTAAACTTAGCTTTATCGCTATCGTTTGTATACTTAAAAATAATCTTATTGTCAGCTATTTCATACATAATTGGGACATTTACATTGCTTTTTGTAAGTAAGTCAAATAATACTTTCGCTGGTATGAATTCACTCTCTTTTCCATCCTCTTCGCTAATTATTATCTTACTCAAATATGCTTTCAATGCTCCACTTTCTACAGCAATATTTATAAAGTCCTCTGTAGCGCTAGTCTTCATTGTTACGCTCGGAAACTGTTTCATCAATTTTCTTTTTATCTTCTCATAGTCCTCATCATATGTGAACTTATACTCATCAAATTTAAAATTAGCACTTAAACCTTTTTGCAATAATAGTTCAAATACCATTTCTGAAACAATTGGATGTTTTAACATATATCTTAACTTCTTTTTATCATTTTTTAATCTATATGCTATAGAATCCTTTGCACCTAGCTCTGTAGGAATATTGTATTTAGACTTCCATTGTTGTACATCCTTAGATGTATCAAATTCAATTTGAACTTTCTTGTCTTGTGATAGACTAAATACAATAGGTATCTGCTCGTTTTTTTCTGCTATAGCTAGTACTGCCCTTTTTGCTGCAAAGAATGTAAACTCACCGTTTTTGTTTACTTCGTATTTGTTTAAAAGATTGTCTATTAAATTATTTGTTATCATTATATCAGCAATTTCTTCGTATGGATCTTTTCCTTCTAAATTAGGTCCCGAATAAGATATAGTATTTAGTACGATAGGAAACTCATTAATGTACTCTTCTCCTTCATCATCTAATATTCTAAGTAGATTAAGAGCTGTTTTATTCCTCTCTGTACTACTAACTTGATCCTTGATTATTTGCACAGTAAATGTTGGTCTATTTCCTGCCATTAATCTTCCATACCTATCTCTTATCTCACCTCTAGCTGGTCTTATTGGAATCTCCTGTACCCTCATCGAATCCGCTTTTTCTTTATATTCTTCACCTTTAACTAATGTTAAATCTGCTAATTTTAATACCATTATTACAAAAACAACTATAACAAAACTTAACATAATGGTATATCTATTTTTTATCTTTTCAATTATTTTCAATTAAATCAACTCCTTCGTTTCCTCATAAATCTAAGATTTGGAGTTTTTATGATACCAGAAATTATCTTAAATATAAAGATACTTAATACTGCATTGTATATGGTTTCTATAACAACTATACTACTAAAATGCTTTAGTGTATCTGTTTTATAATTACTAAAATAGAAGTACAAAAGCTGATATAGATTAAACATAAGTGTAGCTACTGCTGTAAAAACAAATGGAGTCAGTGTCGTGCTAGTAAAAACTTTTTTATTAAACATACCACTAAAGTAACCTATCCAAAAATATATAAGTGCTGTTACTCCTAGTGCATTGCCAAATATGATATCATATAGAAACCCTATAACTATACCTATTGTAGCTCCTTTTATGCTCCCTTTAAGTAGTGAAAAGCATATGATTATAACTAAACACAAATTAGGCATAACGCCATATATAGCAAAATGATTTAAAATTGTTGTCTGTAATAAAAAAGACAAAAATACCACTACTCCAATAACAAACCCTTTCAATTTACTGCCCCCTTGGTGCTTTACTTGTAACCACCATAACATTATTAATATTTTTAAAATCTATTGGTGAAATAACTTCTATTTTCTTAATTAAATCATCATTATCTTTATGTATTTCTACTATTTCTCCAATATACAAATCTGGAATATATATTTTACCCATTCCTGATGTGACCAACTTGTCTCCTTTGACAACGTCTGATTTATAATCAAAAAGTATCCCGTCTAGCTTTTGCTTTAATTCTCCAGATACTATACCATTGTCTTGTGTTCTTATTACTTTAAAGCTAGCATTACTACCCTTATCTATAATAGTTAGTACTTTTGACCATGTACTCTGTACTTCAACTATTCTTCCTACTAATCCTGCTTTTACTATATCTCCATCTAATTTCACTGCACATATTACAGCATCACCTTTTTTTAAACCATCATTTGTACCTTTATTTATAACAAATCTATTAAACCAATTTCCAGAATCTTTATTAACTACTCTAGCATCTACACATCTAAATTTTTCTTGCTTTTTTAATTCATATTCATTTTTTAATGCGTCCATTCTACTAATCAAATCATTCATTATTCTATTTTCTTCTTCTAGTTTAGCTATTTCTTTTTTTAACCTTTGATTTTCTTGCTTAGTTTGAGAGAAATTAGCTATAGAACTAAACGTATTCGTCACTGATTTACTAGTATTGTACAAAAATCCTTGAATCGGTGTTACTATTTTTCCTATAAAACCTTTAAATGACGTACCCTGATATTTATTACCAGAGGTTATTATTATAATAATAAGTAGAATGATAGTAACACTTGCTACTATCATTCTGTTTTTATATTTTCTAAATATCTTCATTATCAATCACCAACCTAGCCTTTTCTAGTGTTAGTTAAAACCTTTCTAAGCATGTCGATATCTTCAACTGCTTTACCTGTTCCTAATACAACACAATCTAATGGATCTTCTGCTATATTCACTGGCATACCTGTTTCCTTACAGATGAGTTTATCTAATCCATGAAGCATAGCTCCTCCACCTGTTAGCATTATACCTATTTCCATAATATCTGCAGCAAGCTCAGGAGGTGTTTTTTCTAAAGTATATTTTACAGCATCTATTATACTAGCAACTGGTTCTTTTAAAGCTTGATATATTTCTTTCGAAGTTATTTCTAAATTTTTTGGAAGTCCTGAAATTAGATCTCTACCTTTTATATTCATAGAATCTTTTCTATCTATTATCAATTTTCCTTCTACGTCAAATTTATCTAATTTTGACTTAGATAATATAGCTGTTCCTATTTTAGTTTTTATCTCTTCAGCAGTTCTTTCACCAATCATCAAGTTAAAATTCTTCTTTATGAATTGGATTATTGACTCATCTAATTCATTTCCTCCTACCCTGATGGACTTGCTTGTTACTATACCTCCTAGAGATATTATAGCAACTTCTGTTGTTCCTCCACCTATATCTACTACCATGCTTCCTGTAGGTTCTTGAACAGGTAAATTAGCTCCTATAGCAGCCGCCATAGGCTCTTCTATAAGGTATGCTTCTCTTGCGCCAGCTTGGTGTGCTGCTTCCTCTACTGCTCTCTTCTCAACCTCTGTTACTCCTGATGGAACACAGACAACAACTCTTGGTTGTACAAATGCACTCTTTTGAGTTGCCTTTTTAATGAAATGCTTTATCATATTTTGAGTTACATCAAAATCAGCTATAACCCCATCCTTCATAGGTTTTATAGCAACTATACTTCCTGGTGTTCTACCTATCATTTTTTTTGCTTCTAATCCAACTTCTAGTACCTCATTTGTTTTAGTTTTTACAGCAACTACTGATGGTTCTCTAACTACTATACCTTTTCCTTTCACGTATACTAACGTGTTTGCTGTACCTAAATCTATCCCCATATCTTTAGAGAAAAAATTAAATAATCCCATTATATTTCTGCTCCTCCTTATGCTTATCCTACAATAAACCTTTTTCTTTAAAACTAATATATTTTTTATTTCCTATTATTACATGGTCTAATACATTTATCCCTAAAATCTTGCCACATTCTATCAATCTTTCTGTAATACTTATGTCTTCTTTACTTGGTCTTGGATCTCCACTTGGATGATTATGAACCAATATTATTGAAGCACTACTTTTTTTTATTGCCATCTTAAAGACCTCTCTAGGATGGACTATTGATGAACTTAGATCTCCTATTGATATTTTTTCCATGCTTATTATTTGATTTTTTGTGTCCAATAACACTACTTTAAAATGTTCTTTTTTTAGGTGCCTCATATCCTCCATTAATATCCTAGCGATATCAATAGGTGCACAAACTTTGTGTTTATATTCGTTCTGATAGGAAATCACCCTTTTGCCAAGTTCTATAGAAGCCAGTATTTGTGCTGCTTTGCACTCCCCTACACCTTCTATACTTGTCAATTCTTGCAATGAGCAATCATTTAGAAAGGCTAGTCCTACTTCATCTAAAGCAAGTATGCTCTGTGCTAAATCCAGTGCAGATTTTTTCTTGCTACCTGTTCTAATTATAATTGCTATAAGCTCTGAATTTGATAGATTATTACATCCATATTTATAAAGTTTCTCTCTAGGTCTTTCACTAACAGGCAAATCTTTAATTGCATATTTCACATATCCATTCATAAGCTAATCTCCATTTTATTTTAAGTGATTGCTCAATTTTATGCTCCAAAATATGTCAAGTTCTCTATCAATCAAGTAACCCTTTTATATGTTTATGTAATATACACTCTTATTCTAGCTCAATAGTTCAAATTTAAAATATTGCTTTAAAATATCATCTAACATAGAGATAGGTAGCCCAACTACGTTTGAATATGAACCTTCTATTCTTTTTACAAATATCGAGCTTAACCCTTGTATAGCATAACTTCCAGCTTTATCTCTATATTCATCTCTTCTTAAGTAACTTTGTATGTCTTCATCGCTTACATTTTTAAACTCTACTTTAGTTTCAACATAATCTACTATTTTAGTATCTTCAGGCCCTAGCACTGCTAACCCAGTGTATACGCTGTGTTTTTTACCTGATAACCTTCTTAACATGTCATAGGCCTCTTCTTTACTTTTAGGTTTCCCTAATTTATGTCCATTATACACTATTGTATCTGCCCCAACTACTATATCTAAGCTGTCAGTTTTACTTAGTACATCTAAGGCTTTTTGCATGGCAAGTGACATTACTACTATATGAGGCTTTTCATCCTCGCTTACATGTTCCTCTATGTCACTGGCTATTACTTTTATGTCAATGTCAAATTTAGACAATATTTCTAGTCTTCTTGGTGAAGATGATGCAAGAATTAATCTTTTCATATAATCACCTACAACTTTCTGTATACTATAATAGCAATAACTATGCCTATTATACTAGCTAAATTTATACTGATTACTAATCCAAATGTCAATGTAATTACCCTTAAATTTAGAACTACTGGTGCATTAGTTCCGACAGTATAATTTTTGCCTAAGATTTCAACCTTGTCACTAAAAAAATCTCCAATAACTCCTCCAATAAGTAGTCCCACAATTAATAATACAATAAGTACTCCTGTATTTCCAGCTCTACTTTTCAACTTCGTTTTCCTCCTTAAGTTAATGCCTACAGCTAAAGAAACTTTGCTAGCTCAAGTAAGAAATTATTATTGTGATAAACTCTTTATTAAGTACAATAACTAAAAATCTATACTATATTATTCTACCATTTTATATAGTAATAATGAAACAAATTCTTAATTATTTTTATATAGTAATAGCTTTGATTAAGCATTATTTATTTAAGACTTATGCATACAAAGCCATACAATACAAGTTTATCATTTTGATTATTAATTTACAAGAAAGTTTTGCTTAATGTAAAACAATTTTTATTTTGTATCTTTTTATTGTTATTCTCATATTTTTCTTTACTTGCTTTTTTTTATATGTTTTTATTACAACGTATATGCTTAATAAAAGGAAGTTAAATCTGATGAGAAGATTTTATTATTGTTTTATCTGTTTTGTATTTCTTTTAGCATTTGTATTTTTACGCTGACTTGCATGAACATGAATGATGTTTCTGTTAGATACATATTATGAAAATGGTAATTATGTTTATGAAAGTGTAGATTTAAAAATAAAGGGTTTATGGTTTAGTACATATTAGGTGTGGAAAAGAAACAACAACTAAGTATATATATGACTTTAGTTTAATCAAATACAACCACAATGCAAATAAAAACGGGGCATACCACAGCCCCTTCAAATCAAATATCTAATACTTTATTATTTATATTGTAAAACTAATGTTAGTTTCCGCAGCCACATCCGCAATCAGATTTTTTTACTTCTTGTTCTTTTTCTTTATTAATATGCTCCTTATTATCTGAACACCCGCAGCCACATCCATTTTTTTTGTCATCTTTAGATTTACACATGTGCTAACCCTCCTTTATAGTTTTCTATATAACAATACTATATTAAAAGTATGATTACATTATACCCCCCCGGGGTATAATGTGTCAATAAAAAAAGGTCACTTTTAATTACTCTCTTTTACTATTATTGTTATGTCATTCTTGAAAATTGTTCAATAGCTTTTGAGAAAGTTACAAGAATTTCATCACCATCTCCGTTTTTTAAGCCTAAATTGACGCAGTGTTTTAAGTGGTTTTCTAATATAACTTGACCAACTTTGTGAACAGCACTTTTTACAGCGTTAAGTTGTATTAGAATTTCTTCGCAAGAAACATCTTCACTACCTACCATCTTGTTTACTGCATTAAGCTGGCCTATAATTTTATTTATTCGATTATTTATTTTTCTACAGTTTTTACACGTATCCATATACGTCCTCCTTAAACCTCTAGGGCTATGTACATAATATAAAACTGCGCTATTTATGTCAGGATTCTAAGCATTAATGAACATTTGCGCTTTACTAACAACATTAACATTATAATAAAAAATTTCGAGCACAGTTTGACATAACCAATGCTCGAAATTTAATTATTATTATTTCATGTTTATAGCATCTTTTGGACACTTTTCTTCACAAACTCCGCATCCAATACATTTGTCTTTATCTACTGTATGAGCTTTTTTTAATTCTCCTTCTATAGCTCCTACTGGACATTTCTTAGCACATATTGTACACCCTACACACTTATCTTCTTCTATCTCTGCTTTTTTTCTTTTATCCAGCTGTGCATATATTGCTCCTGTTGGACATTTCTCTGCACATACCATACAGTTTGTACATTTATCATAATCAATCTTAGCAAGCTTGTCTTCAAACGT
This sequence comes from Clostridiaceae bacterium M8S5, assembly GCA_029227815.1. Lineage (GTDB taxonomy): Bacteria > Bacillota > Clostridia > Tissierellales > MCWD3 > Abyssisolibacter. The sequence goes on from CP118523.1 coordinate 3,050,470, forward strand.
CATGGCATCAAACGGACATGCTTTCACACATATTTGACAACCAATACAGCCCACTTGACACTTTGTCTTCACATCTTTACCGAATTGTTTGCTGTTACAATCAACAAATACTTCTTGGTTATATGGAACTAATTCTATAACTGCTTTTGGACATGCCTTTAAGCACTTGCCACAAGCTGTACATTTTTCTTTATCTATGTGAGCTATACCGTCAACTATTGTTATTGCATCAAAATCACATACATTTACACAGCTTCCTAAACCTAGACAACCATACTGACAAGCTTTTGATCCTCCTGATACCATAGAAGCAGCTTTACAATCTTTTACGCCTGCATATTCAAACTTCTCTTTTGCATTGCACTCTGTTCCGTTACAGATGACTCTTGCAACCATTTTTACTCCTGCCTGCGCATTTACTCCCATTATTCCAGCTACTTTCTCTGCACATGAAGCCCCTCCAACTGGACAACCATTTGCAGGTGCTTTGCCTGCAGCTACTGCAGCTGCAAACCCATCACATCCTGGATATCCACATGCTCCACAGTTAGCGCCTGGAAGTACTGATCTAATTGCCTCTACCTTTGGGTCTACTTCTACTGCAAATTTTTTAGATGCTACCCCTAAGCCTACACCAAATAGTATCCCTAGTCCACCTAGTGTAATAGCTGGGTATACTATACTATTTACTATATCCATACTTTTCCACCTCCTACACTAAACCTGTAAATCCTAAGAATGCTATTGCCATTAATCCTGCTGATATTAATGCAATAGGAAACCCTGCTAACGCCCCTGGCGTATCAGATAAATCTATTCGCTCTCTTATTCCTGCAAATAATATTATTGCAAGAGAAAAACTAAGTGATGCTGCTACTGAATTCACAATCAATCCACCTAGCGAGTATTTTTCTTGTATATTCATTATAGCAAGTCCAAGTACTGCACAGTTAGTAGTTATAAGTGGTAAATATACTCCTAATGACTCATAAAGCGTAGGACTTGATTTCTTAACAAACATCTCAACAAATTGCACTAGTGAAGCTATTACTAATATAAATGCAATAGTCTGTAAATATTGTATACCTAACGGCTCTAATACTGCTATTTGTAGTAAATATGTTATAATAGACGATACTATCATAACAAATGTAACTGCCATACTCATTCCTGTTGCTGTTTCTACTTTTTTAGAAACACCAAGAAATGGACATATTCCTAAGAACTTTGATAGTACAAAGTTATTAACAAGAAGAGTACCTATAAATATTTTGAAAAAATCCATATTTTAACCTCCTCTATGCCTTTTTAGCTTTCTTTGATTTTATAACGTTCAATAGACCAATCAACAAACCAAGTGCAAGGAAAGCTCCCGGAGGAAGTATCATTATTATGGCTGGTTTAAAGCTTTGACCAAACAATGAAAAACCAAAAATTGATCCAGCCCCTAATATCTCTCTCACTGCTCCTAATATTGTCAATGCTAGAGTAAAGCCTAGACCCATCCCTAAACCATCTGCTATTGAAGGTACTATCTTATTCTTAGATGCAAATGACTCTGCTCTTGAAAGTATGATACAGTTTACAACTATCAATGGTATAAATAATCCAAGTTGTTTATATAATGCACTTGCGTATGCGTGCATGAACATGTCAATCAATGTAACAAATGTCGCAATAATTACGATAAATGCTGGTATACGAATCTTATCTGGTATGACCTTTCTTAGTGCAGAAATAAACAAGTTAGAGCCTATTAAAACTGCTGTTGAAGCTAAACCCATTCCTAAACCATTTTCTGCTGATGTTGTTACTGCTAGTGTTGGGCACATACCCATTAACTGAACAAATATGGGATTTTCCTTTATTATTCCATTCTTAAAACTTTTAAAAATGCTCATTTTTTCACCTCCACTATTATAAGCCCTATTTTAACTCAGAGTTAAATAATCCGATTGCAAGATTCACTCCGTCTCTTACTCCATTTGAAGTCATTGTAGCACCTGTTAATGCTTGTACTTCATTTGGATTTTGTGGGGCGGTTTTTACTACTACAATCTCTTCGTCGATACTCTTGTCTATAAATTTATTTGTAAATTCTTTATTTTCTGCATTAGCACCTAAACCTGGTGTTTCTTGATGCTTTGTTACTTTGATGCCAGTAACTTTGCCTTCTATTGAAATACCTGTTATCATCTCTAAGTTTGGACTATATCCGTTTGTGGATGTAGCTATAGCGTACCCAACTACTTCTCCTGAACTAGAAAGTCCTTTGTATACACTTAGTATTCTAGCATCGTCTACACTTAACTGTAATTGTTCAAATTTATCAGCTGGTAATACTTCTCTTCTAGCTTCTTCACTAATAGCCGCCTCTACTTCCTCTATTTTGCCTTTAGTCAAATCATTTGTAAATCCTAATACTACTGCTGCTACAGATGTTATGATTAAAAGTATTACCCCTAATTTAATCGTCTCACGCATTCTTCTTCACCTCACCAAATACTTTTGGACTTGTAAATTTATCTATAATAGGAGTAGCAACGTTCATTAATAATATAGAATATGATACACCCTCAGGATATCCACCATATAGTCTTATAACGCTCGTTAACACACCACAGCCAAGTGCAAATATAATTTGTCCTTTCGGTGTTATAGGTGATGAGGAATAATCAGTTGCCATAAAGAATGCTCCTATCATTAATCCCCCTGCTAATAGATGATATGTCATTGAAGTAAGTCCACCATCTAAAGCAAATGTCAATATTGCTACAGTTCCTATATATATTGTTGGTATTCTCCAATTGATTACTTTTCTGTACAATAAATATAACCCACCTAATATAAGTAATATTGCTGATGTTTCTCCTATACATCCCCCAATATTACCTAGAAGCATGTTGGTAAGTGTTGGTAATGCTTGTCCAGATGATTCTGCTCCCTTCATTATCGCAAGTGGTGTAGCTGTTGAAACAGCATCAGCTCCTGGAGTAACCCAACTTGTCATTATTACTGGCCATGACGCAAGTAACATTGCTCTAGCACCTAATGCAGGATTCATAAAGTTGTTTCCAAGTCCACCAAACGCCATTTTTACTATAGCTATAGCAAATGCTGACCCTACAACCGGTATCCACCAAGGTGCTGAAGCCGGTATGTTAAATGCTAGCAACAATCCTGTAACTACTGCACTTAAATCATTTATCGTAACTGGTTTCTTAGTTAATTTTTGTATTATATATTCAGTTGCAACTGCTGATACTACAGCTAGAATAATTAATTTTGCAGCATTAAATCTGAAAAAATAAATTCCTGCTATAGTAGCTGGTAATAATGCTATTATTACATCTAGCATTACGCTTTGTATAGTTTCATTTGACCTCAAGTGAGGTGCTGATGAACCTATTAGAAGCTTATCCATTTTTATACCTCCTACCCTCTAGCTCTTCTTTTAGCTATGATCTCATTTTTCGCTACTTTAATAGCTTCTACTAACGGTCTCTTAGACGGACAAATATAAGAACATGATCCACATGCTATACATGCCATTGCATGATATTCTTCTGCTAAATCGTACATCCCTTTTAATGATAACTTACTTATCATTAACGGTTGTAGATTTACAGGACAAATTTCTACACATTTCCCACATCTAATGCAAGCTTGAGGTTCTGGCAACGTTGCATCTTCTTTGTTCAACAATAATATACCCGAAGTCCCTTTTATTGCTGGGATTTCATCTGTAAACTGAGCTAGTCCCATCATAGGGCCACCCATTATAATCTTACCAACCTCTTCTTTGTATCCTCCACATTGCTCTATTATATCTTTAAAAGGAGTACCTACTTTTATAAGTAAATTTTTAGGGTCTTTTACAGCACTCCCTGTAACTGTACATATTCTTTCTATTAATGGCATCCCTGTCTTAAATAAATCGTATATAGCTGCTGCAGTTCCTACGTTATTTACTACAACTCCAACATCCATTGGAAGACCACCATTAGGTACTTCTCTTCCTGTTGCCGCGTTTATTAATCTTTTTTCATCCCCTTGAGGATATTTTACTTGTAATACTACTATTTCTATACCTTTTTCTGAACTAGCTGCTTTTTTAAGAGCATCTACTGCGTCCATTTTGTTGTTCTCAACGCCAATATACCCTTTTTCAACTCCAACTGCCTTCATTAATATCTTTAATCCAAATATAACCTTCTCTGGACTTTCTAACATTAACCTATGGTCAGCAGTAAGATAAGGCTCACACTCAGCACCATTTAATATAACACAATCAATGTTTTTATCTGGTGGTACCGATAGTTTTACGTGAGTAGGAAATCCTGCTCCTCCCAAACCTGTTATACCGCCTTCTTTTATAATACTGATAATTTCTTCTTTTGAGAGATCCTCAAAGTTTCCTTTTGGTTTAACTGTATCACATATTTCGTTTGTCCCATCAGATTCTATAATTACTGAAACTGATCTTCCTGTAGGGCTGTCCATCTCTGCAACCTTCTTAACTTTTCCAGCTATACTGGAATGTATAGGTGCTGATACAAACGCTTTTGCCTCGCCTATCTTTTGTCCTACTTTTACTATATCACCAGCTTTAACTATAGGTTCACATGGTGCTCCTATATGTTGGTGCATCGGAATTATGACTTGACTAGGCTCTGCTGCTCTTTCAATTGGCAGTTTCTCTGTCATTTTTTTGAAATGTGGTGGATGTATCCCGCCTTTGAAAGTAACACATTTTTGACTCATTCTTTTCACCTCTTTATATTAAATTATACTAAAAGTATATATCAACTTAGTTTGAACATAAAAAAACAGTAAACTATATGAACAATCAAAAGTAAAATCAACTAAGATTTCACCACAGAGACTTTAAATTAACTCCCCATTCCTTTCAAAACCGTTTATATAGATACTATTTCAAATATGTCTTAATTAAGTAATATTAATTAAAAATGTTTAACATTGTTATTATAACACTTCATCTTACTATTGTAAAATATAGTTACGTATTTAACATACTGTGGATAGAATTTACATTTTCTTTTATATAATCTATAAGCCACATCAATACATCGGGATTATTAAGACTTACTCCATCAAGCATTTTAGCTATTTCTCTAGTGTTGAATTCAAAAACTTTATCATCTACTCTATGAGTATATATTATATCAAGCTTCTCACTTTTATTGATTAAAGCTATTATTGTTTCTGCTATATTACCCAGTGGTGCTCTATCTATATGACTATTTTTAAATGAGCATACTACTTTAGTTCCAATTTTTAATTCTGAAGTTATTTTAAAGCTTCCCTCACATCTTATAGCTGCCACTTTTAACAATGATATTCCCATTCCTACCTTTCTAGTGGTTCTGGTAGTGTAAAAAGGATCTTCTACTATCTTAATAGTTTCCTCGTCCATTCCTTTTCCGTTATCTTCTATAATAATTGTAAATAAATCTTTTTTGGTATCTTCATTAATATTTATTTTTATTGAATTAGCATCAGCTCTAACAGAGTTTTCTGCTATATCTAGTATGTGGAGCGATAATTCTTTCATATTATACACCTCTACATAAATAATTAAAAACACATTCTAAACTTCTATTTTTTACTTCTATAAAATTAACCTGTTCATTAATATCTTTAAGATAATGTGCATCTGAATTAGTAATAACATTGTACACATCGCCATTTATTATATCACAAATGCTCTTGTGATGGTCACAATTTTTTTCGATAGTCTTTAATTTTAATTTATTAGGTATAAAACCCAAATTAGAAAGTATGCTATTTGTATTTTTATTAACATGCGCTGGTATCATTATTCCATAGTACTCTTTTACTAATTTACATATTTCGTTGATATTGTAGCTAGATGAGTTTAGTAGTAATTTGTCAATCTTTCCTGTTATATTGTCTTTACTATCCATCAACAACTGTTCTCCAAAAATTAGTTCATTGTTCTTTATATCTGGCAAACTATCATATATAATATCTTGAAATACCAGCCCTTTATTAATATCTTTAAAATAACAAAGGACATGTATGTCCTCTTTTGTTGTAACCTCTATACCTGGCAAGACTAATATATCTTTGTCTTTAGCCACTTCTATAACTGATGGAACATTGAGCATAGTGTTGTGATCTGTAACTGCTATAACGTCTAACTCTTTTATACATGCCATGTTAACTATATTATTTGGTGTCATGTCATCACAGCCGCATGGAGATAGTGACGAATGCATATGCAAATCATAGTATAATTTCATATCTATATACCAAATGAATTTATTTGACAAGCTATCTCATAAGCACTTTTTCCCGTTTTATAAATTGGTATATCCATATCTTTTGCTTTAACTATTGTTTCTTCGTCGATTTTCATACCCTCAACAACTATCACAGCACTTATTCCAACTAACGATGCTACAGCTATTACATTTGCATGAGTTTGTATTGTTATCCATATATCGTTTTCTTTTGCTTTTGACATAACTATGCTTAACAGATCCCCTATATAAACATCTTCTACTGTTTTATCGTCTGTGGCATTAACCACTTCTTCTAATCCAAGTTTATTTACTACATCTAAAAGCTTCATTTCCACTCCTCCTATTATTTTTCATTGTTTTTATTTAAACGTTTTCTTTAATCATGATTTTTATTGAATACACAGAAATCTATACTTGATATACCGTTTACAACATCTTCTGCAAATGCCTGACAAGTCGGAGAGCCACATGAGCCACAGTCAAGTCCTGGAAGGAGCTTTACTAGCTTGTTTATTTTTTCTATCTTTTTAAAGGCTGTCCTAATATCTGATGATAATTCATCTACATCTTTAGATTTTAACTCTTCTGTCCAACATAAAAATCCAGCATCGCATAAATCTATTGCGTACTTTTCATTTATTGTAATATTAGCTTTGTTATCTTTTGATATCCTTCTAATATTATTTTGCGCTATAAATGGATTTTCTACATTTAATGCACCACCAACACATCCTCCTGTACAGGCTAATGCTTCTACATATTCCACATTATTCAACTTACCTAACTCTATCTTTTCAAATATTCTTTGAGCATTCTCTATTCCATCAACCACTATATAATTTGAAACGTCTAATGCTTCGCTTTGCCCTCCCGATATAGCCCATTTCAAACTTTCTTTTGATCCACTCATAAAACTTTCTATTTCTTTATTTGCATTACTTTTTATGTTTTTATATATATTAAGATACACTTCGTTTATTGAAATAGCACCATCTACATAGGATTTCTTTATTCCTATTGGGTTATTTATACTTGTCATTTTTGCTGGACATGGAGTAATATAAAACACACCTATTTCATCAAATTCATAACCATATTTTTCTTTAATTTTAAGCTTAGCTAGTCTTGCTGAAATCTCCATTGGCGATTCTATTTTTACTATATTATTCATCAAAGCGGGAAACTTGCTTTGGATTAATCTAGTTATTGACGGACAATGTGATGATATTAGAGGACGAGTTTTATCGCCGTTTCTTTTTAGATAATTTTCTATTATTATCTTAGCTAAATCAGCACCTATTGCTTCATCATACACAAAGTCAAAACCTAAGTCCTTTATACTTTGGGAGATGACATCCATATCTACTGTAGACATAAATTGACCGTATAAAGTCATTGATGGTACAGCAATATTAAATTTAAATTTCTCTAACTTCTCTAATCCATCTGTAGCTGCCTTTTGAGCATGAAAAGGACATGCGATGATACAATTCCCACAATCTATACATCTTTCATCTAAAATTATAGCTTTTTTATCTTTCACCCTTAATGCCTGAGTAGGACATTTTTGCATACAGTTTGTACACCCTGTACATTTGTCACTATCTAGAATAACAGAATGAAAATATTTGCTCATACGTATCACTCACCCACTATTTTGTAATATATCCTAACCTATCATATTATTCACTAAAAAAATTAATCTTTATTGTTACCTGAGTTCCACTGCTATCTGATTTTAAGTTAAATTCATCAGAACATCTCTTAATATTTGGCAATCCCATTCCTGCTCCAAATCCCATTTCTCGGACTTTATTTGAGGCTGTCGAATACCCTTCTGTCATAGCTAACTTTAAATCTTTTATTCCCGGTCCATTATCTTTTGCAATCAATTCTATATCTTCGGGACTTATCTTCGCAATAATTTTCCCACCATTTGAATGTATTACTATATTTATTTCAGCTTCATATGCAGCAATAGCTACTCTTCGTATTATTTGATGGGGGATACCTAATTGTTTTAAAACTTTTTTTAAGTTACTAGAAGCTTCTCCAGCTACAGAAAAATCATTTTGTATAATATCGTATTCTAATACTATTAAGCCTGATTCACTATCCACAAAAGTCAATCCTTTCTATATTTTTAGCCCTTTTAATCCCTGCTCGTAAAGCTTGCCACAAGCTGTATATAAAATATGGTCTGTCTTTAGTAATATCAATTCGTTCATTTTGGCTAGCTCTAGTATCTCTGGCGTAGGTTTTTTGCCACGTACAAAGATTATAGCAAAAACATCACTCATTTCAGCTGTTCTAATAACTTGTGGATTAGTTAAGCCTGTTAATAAAAGTGTTTCACCATCAACATAAGCTAACACATCACTCATCAAATCAGCACCAAAAGCATAAGAAACTTCTTTGTCAAGCATATTCTCACCAGTTAAAACTTCGGCATCCAAAATATCTTTAATATCCCTAATCCTCATATTGATAACCATTACTCTTGTCTACTCAAAATCGGGTTGACACAGTAACGATCTCACCTTCCCTTCTAAATTATGTTTGCCTTAATTTTAGATAATAGCACTAAATCACTAAGGCTTAATTTAATTCAATTTTATGATATTTAAATAATCAACCATACATTTATTGTATTGGTTATACAAACTCACAAATTCAATACTATCTTTTGAATCGGCAAGTTTTTGTCTATTTTCTATATTCTTTAAAATTTGATCTTTTACACTATTAAATATATCATGTTTAATTTCTATATTAATTTTTGAAATCTTTTCTTTTATTGATTTATTGTTGTCCTGTATACTTAATGTAACTTCTTCTATGTCTTTTGTTTCAGATGACCCCAGCCATATCTTACTCTCTTGTTCATATGAAGTTTTTAAGCTATCTATTATCTCTACCAACTGCTTTATCTGTGGCTGTTGTTTTTCTGTGTATTTGATAACTCCTCCGTTTATAAGATTAGAGCTTATAAATGCATCTGTATACTTTTCTTTTACTTTATCTTTATGAGTATTTGCATCATTTCTGTCAGTAAAAACTCCTGAATATACTTTATAGCTTTCTTCAACTTTAACTATAAACCCAGATACTAAGTTATCTTTCATTTGTTCAAGGAATATTTTTGCATTTTCTAAGCTACTAAAACTACCTACTTGTACACTAAAGAAATCTACATTTTTAAATTTACACTCTTGACTGTAGTTTTTTATATCCTGCCCATCTTGTGTTTCTTCTGGCTGTGGAGCTGGAAAACTTGTTGTTACATCCTCATCCTTATCTTGATTTTCTTGCAAACTTTGGTTGATTGTCTCCGCTTTATTTTCTAGCTTTGGCATAATAAAATGGTTCACTGCAAAATAAGCAAATGTTATTGAAACCAACGGAGCTATAATGAAAAAAACTACAAAATTAGTCAGCTTGTCCTTGCCATTGTCTTTAAATCTGTTTTGAAACATTACTTCACCCTCCTACTTTTTCCTTATCGTCTTCAAATCTAAGGAAATACTATTTATATTTAATAGTATTTTTTTCGGAGTACGAATATACATAAATATTATGTTTTAATAAAATTATAGCATATATTTGATTAAATAACTTGCATATTTGATAGAAAAATATAAAACAACATTGTAAAATACTGGTCATTTTATAGTTTTGAGAAGAAAATATCAGCATTGGAGCTTTATAAGTTATTTCCCACTAATAAAAGCAACACTATAAAATAAAAAAGCTTGTTTCATCAATACAACGAACAAACCTTTTATATTATTAATATTCAATTTTTTTAACAGGTGTTATATTGGTCCACTTAGTTTTATCATGGTCTGTTTCAAAATAGAGTTCTGCATTCCATCCATACAGCTCGTAATTTTGTGTATATCCCATTTTCTTATAAACCTCTACCATTGAAAATCCTTGGTCGTATATACCTTTTGCGACTAATGTCTCAGGTATTATACGAAAAGCAAAACCCTTTGGTACAATAGTATTCATTGGCACAAGTGCTCCTACAATATAAGAATATGTTTCATCTTCTTTAGTATAGTTTCCTGTCCATCCTAATATTGCATCTGGAATAATCCTTGGAAGTTGTTTTATTACATCTAGTGAGCCATCATCTATTGATATTTGCCATAGTTCAGGAGCTCTATTCCCAAGTACCCCTCCACTACGCATCTCTTTACCAATCAATTTTAATTGTGGCATCTGATAAACTACCACCTCATTAATATCTGCTTTAAGCTCATTGATTTTTTTCATTATATCCCCATCCCCTCTATTTTATTTTTAATATTTTGATACCCTATTTCTGCCCTTTTGCTTTGCGCCAACATATAATGCTCTATCTGCATATGATAAAAGTTTTGCTGAGCTATCTGCTATACTAGGATATTCTGAGATACCACCGCTAATCGTTACATCTATCCTTTTTCCATCACAGCTAAAGAATGGTTTATTGTTTATTATTTCTCTTATTCTGTCTGCAATTTTGAATGCATCATTTTGGTTAGTATTAGGTAAAATAACCGTAAATTCTTCGCCACCATATCTATATACTGTGTCAATATTTCTTATATTAGATTTTATTGCACTTGATACATCCTTTAGTATCTTGTCCCCAGTTTGATGTCCATAAGTATCGTTTATATTTTTAAATTTATCTATATCAAATATTATAAGACTAGTTATGTTTTTAGATTTATTATAATCTATGTTTTCTAACTTTGCAAAAAATTGTTTCTGATTATACAGACCTGTAAGTTTATCTATAATAGATTCATTTTTAACCTTTTTATATATTTTAGCATTTTTAAATGCTATTACTGCATGACTATTAAGCATATCAGCTACTTTTAATTGTTCTTTGTTATAATATTTTTTAGTGTTGCTCGCTATTATAATACAACCTAAATAATCATTGGCTAATATTAAAGGTTCATAAATCACTGATTTGAAATACACTGAAAAGCTTGAGTTAGTAGCTAACGTCTTTTTTGCCATATCTTTAACAATTAGACTCTTTTTATTTTTGACGATATCATTAACATTGCAATTAAACATTTTATCTATCTCTACCTCATTATCGTTTAGCACTTGTAAGTTTGACATCTTGTAATCTCTTAAGTTAAATTTATTTTCTTTAGCATCATACTCATATATCCCACAAAATTCACAGTCAAGCATGTCATAAATACCGTTTACTATATTATTTAATGTTTCATTTAAATCCAACTTGGATGCCATCGCTGCAGCTATTTCACTTACAATAGTTAAGTCATCATTGTGTTTTTTAAGCCCAAAAGTAAAATTAGTACAATATGACACAAACAATGTTATTAGTATCCCTATAAACAATCCTTTTGCTTGCATTCTATCATATAGTAAATACATGCTACCACTTATAGCTAATACATATATGTTTAATACTATTTTATATACTACATTTTCATATTGTTTCCTTGAAGTTTTATATACAGCCTTATTTTCAATGTATATTGCTGTCCATTTTAATACTATAACTAACTCTGTGAAAAGCAACATACCTACAACTCTACCTGAATGTATAGACACTATTTGACTAAGATAATGTGATATAGTTATAATAACACACGCTAATGATAACTTATAAATAACTATCACCTTTTTCGATAGCAACACAATACTCTCTATCATCGCATAAACAACATATATCCATAGTGCATATGTAAAACTAGAAACATTGTATATAGTAATAACTAGAATCAAATCAAGCTCAAGTATTAATCTATCTACATTAAAGTTTGTTTTGCTTTGTAATAAACTGAGTATACTAAAAAGGATTATAATCTCTATTTGTCTATATGTAAAACCGCTGCTTGCATGAATTGTTAAGAATACAAATCCAATAATACTTATAGCGCAGTAATATACTTTCCAAACATTCTTTAGCTTCATACTAATTCATTCTCCCAGTTTAATATTTTATGAAAGTATTCTATTATTTTTATAAAAAATCCTCCCAAATACCTAATTATTTTACTTCAAATATATGATATAATTAATATTTTGTAGTAAAAATGATTTTTATAAATTTTAGACGGTTTGTTGATTTTAGTATATAATATATATGAAAAACATAAACAAGCTATAAATTTTTTACAAAAGGGGGAGAAAATTTTGGAATTAACATTTTCAGAAGTATTAAGATTCGGATATTTTGTCGGTTTTGTAGTAATTGTTTGTTTTCTTATACCTATATTTATTAGAGTTGCAGAGTGTATCAGATCTCTAAACGACTTAATTAAGAAAAACGAAGACAACCTTACTGGTGTTATGAACAATGTAAATGATATCACTAAAAATGTAGATGAAGTTTCATCTTATACTAAAGATAAAATCTTAAATATAGATACATACGTAAAAACTATTAAAAAAGGGATTTCATTAGTTAAAGATAAAAAAAAGAATTAAAAAAAGCAATTCGATTGCTTTTTTTAATTCTTTTTATTTGTAAGTCTTTTTTTCTAAAATTCTACCAAGCTTTTTTATCTCTAATAAAATTTTATTTAATGTGTACTGTATACTAACTAGTATTATTAATAAAATTATAGCTAATGCTATTTTATAATACATATCTCTATCTCCCTATCATCTTATAAAAACGCTAGCAAATAGACCTATTACCATCATCGCTACTATAAGCAACGAAACTATTTTTACAACTTTTCTATTTTTGCCATTCATTAATATCACTCCTAAAAAATTAACTAATTCAATTTTACATCAATTACTTGTTTTAAACAATATAAATCTAAAAAGAGGTCTTTCAAAATCATAACCCTTGTCAGGTTATCAATATTGAAAAGCCTCCTATTTTTTATAAATATTTAATACTATATAGATTATACCAATGCATCTGCTTCTTCGTTTAAGTTACAATCGTCTTCTTCTCTTATCTCTCTATTGTTTTCATCTTTCAAAAACTCTAGCTTAGATACCGATACTTCATAAGCTATTCTCGTGCTAACTTCTGCGTTACCAAGCTTTTTCTGATATGATCTGCTTTGAATTCTACCCCATAGCTTAATATGATCTCCTACCTTAAGCTTCTCACAGAATCTGGCATTCCTTCCCCATGATATACAAGGAATATAATCTGATTTATTATAAGGTCTATTAACTGCTAAAAGTATATCTGTTATTTCTCTACCAAATGGAGTGGTTCTATATACTGGTTTTTTACATATATACCCGTCGAGGTAAATTTCATTAGGTTTCTTAAGCATATTTATGAAATCTTCTTCTTCTGGCATATATGCATCTCTAGCAAAAATTGTTAACAATAATTTATTATTGCCATTAATGTATCGGTTGTATGATCTTAGTTGTCCTTCAATAAAAATTTTAGCACCTATTTTCAAATCAATATCAACCAAAAGCCTCTCTGATATAGTCACAGGTAATTCATCTGCAAAATTGCTAAGTCTAGGTATTTCTATCTTGAACATATAAAACCCTTCACCATACATTTGATGACTAAATTCGAGCCCTGAAACAACTTCTCCAGCTAGTTTAACAGTATTATTTTCAATTAATTTGTCTGTCATATACCTCAACACCCTTTCTTACTCTTATGTTTTTTTGAATCTTACATTAATACATATTCAACAACTTGTTTTATTATGATTATTTTCTTTGGTTTTTTCATAATTTATCATCAAATTAAATATTTGACATTTTAATTAAAACTCCTTCTTTATTGTAAAAAAATTCTATTTAGTAAAGGTAATCAGGGTATTTTGAATACTTAAAAAACCCACTTCAACTAAATTAAAGTGGGCATAACGGTTTATACTAACAATTTTGATGTAACTTATTATTTTCTTCTTTAGCTCTTATAGTAGTTAACCCAGATATCGTGACTATAATACCTGATGTAATAAGTATAATTTTCAGTGATAGATATTTTACAGCTAAACCTCCTGCAAAGTAACCTATAGGTGTGGTTATACTACATAGTAACATACTTACACTAGACACTCTTCCTAAATAATCACTAGGGACAATCCTCTGATAAACGGTGGATAAACACACTCCACATAATCCAAATGATGCACCTAATAAAATAAACACAATGATAGTGCTAATCATATTAGGCGATATCCCAAACAACAACATAAAAATACCCTCTCCTACAAACCCAATAGCTGTTGCTTTAAAATAATCAACTCGTTTAGTAATTGTACTAGCAAGCATTGCTGCTAGTACACTACCTATTGATAGAGATGTTAGCAATATACCATAGCCAGCTTGATTGTTTAATACTCTATCTGAAAATACAGGTATATATATTGATAATGGCGCGCTGAATAGATTGATTATCAATCCACCAACTATTGTATACTTTAGCACCAATTTATTTTTGAACATATATTGATATCCTATCTTCATATCGTCAAAGAAATTTTTCTTTTTTACATCATTTTTGTTTATGCGTATTTTTTCCACCTTTATAAATATCTCTGATATTCCAGATAATATATATGAAATACTATCAATTAAAAACATTCCTGTGAATCCAACTATTGAAAATAGTATGCCCGCTAAAGCTGGTCCAACTATTGAACATACTTTAACCCCCACACTCATAAGAGAGTTTGCCTCTATCAAATCGTCTTTTTTCACTATTATTGGTGTTAGAGAAGTAACTGAAGGCCCGAAAAACGCTCCAGAACAGGACATCACAAAGGATATAGAGTATAATCTAGTTATAGTCAACGAATCAGTATATAATAAAACAGATATTACCCCAACTAACAAACCGTTTACAACATCAGAAATCACTATAATTTTCTTTTTATCATATCTATCAGCTATAGTACCACTAATTAACCCTAGAATTATATATGGTAGCTGTGTAATTATCAAGCTTATTCCCATTTGAACCGTTGAACCTGTAGTTTGTAAGACATACCACATAACAGCTATAGAGTGAAAATTGCTACCTAGTGATGAAACAATCCTTCCTAACCAAAGTAATCTAAAATTTTTATTGCGTTTTAATAATTCAATTTTGCTCATTTTGTCATCTCCTATCATTATGTTAATATACTAAGTTTCGATAAACATCGAAATTTAATCTTAAAAAAATATAATAAACACCTCATGTATCAATCATTTACAACAAATATCAAATAATCACACATATTAAAACTTCTTTGTTTGCTTTTTAAATCTTATTTTGATTTTCATGTTGTATAAAAACTTGTAGTGTTTCTATGTGTATCGAAATTTATTTTTAAAAATTTTTATTAAACTAACCTCTAGTTTAATATCTTATTCACAGTATCATTTACAATCTTCTTAAGTTGCTGTTTATTTAATGAAAAATATGTTCTATTATCAACTCTCTGAATTGTTACAATTTCTTTATCGACAAGCATATATAAATGATGTGATATAGTTGAATTAGAAAGTTTCAAAGCTTTCGAAATCTCCTTTCCATAACAGCTTTTATTAGAAAGTAATTTAATTATATTTAGTCTAGTTTCATCTCCAAGTGTCTTAAAAACATCAACCACTGATAAAATACTGTGCTTCGTTTCAGTATTTTTTTTGTAATATTTAAACCCAACCATGTATATTCTATATTCATCATATCCTGTCTCTAAACAAGCGCTTCCATAAAAATAAGACATTGCAAGTATGATTTTTTGTTCTTTCTTATATTTTAAATTAGTTACAATGCCTATATATTCATCTCTGTATTTTTTTATATTTTTAATAATATCTATTTTAGCATCTCTTGTTTTATTTATAACTTCATTTTGTATAGCTACATAAATTTTATTAAACTCTACTATCAACTCCAGAAACTCTTTCTTCATATCATCTGGTTTCATAAAGAACTGTAATATATCCCATTTATGTTCGGTTGGTAAATACATTTCATTATTAATAAAATCAATGCATTTCTTTTCATCAGCTAAAAGTTCTTCTATATTTATCGCATTATCTTCACTATTATAGCCTGTTGATAAGAATAACGATAGTAGCTCATTGCTATCAATATTTTGTATATACTCAATAAACTCGTCTATTGTTTGTATATTGTTTTTTATAACACGTGAAATTAAGCATATTCCAAAAAAAGTTTCCCAGTTAAAAAACTTGTTCAATTTCTTTTTTATATTATCATTATAGTCTTTTGATTCTTTACATTTTTGTAATAATCTATCTATTTCATTATGGTTATCTTTAAACTTTTCATTATTCAACATTCTAAACATACAGGATATAAAGTTTAACAAAGGACTTTCAAAGAAATAAACATCATTAAATAGTTTTTCCACTAACCTACTCCTCCTTAATATATTTTATATTATTATATTTCTATATTCATCGAAAGTCAACAGGTTTCGATTTTAATAATTTCTTTGTTTTTGTAGACGTTTCAAAAAATCGATTGTTTGTAATATTCAAAACAAATCTGTATATACAATAATTTGACCAAATACAAAAGACTTGCCGCACTAAACAAGTCTCTTGTATTTTATATGAATTATTTACGAGTTGCCATTAATATAGATTTATATTATTTACTCTTTTTATTGCTACTTATATTTATTGCTCTTACTTCTTCTTTACTCAGGTCATCTTCTGTATACCCTGTGATTTCATTACCTATCTCAAAATCTTTAGGTACTGGCTTTATTCCATTGTCTGGATCATCTTCAAACCTCGTATTTTCATCTATTATGACCCACTTATCTCCTACTTTAATCTTATTACCATCTTTGCTTATCTCTGTGATTTTGCCACTTATATTTACTGCTATTTTCGCTTTAGGCTTACCTTCTTTATCTATATTTTGACTTATATTACTCTCTTGCTTTCCATTACTATCTTCCTTTTTATTGCTATCTGCTGAATCGCATGCTGAAAACATCATGGTAGATAAAGCAACTAATCCTACTATTAATATTTTTGTTTTCATGACTTCCTCCCTTTATATATATGTTATATATATTTATACTTAATTTTGTTATAAAAGTTCCATTTTTATTTCATCACCGATGAAAATTTTATTATCATGTATCTTCTGTTTTATTTTTATTATTGCCCTTGTTATCTTTTGCTTCCTTTTTATTTTGGTCTTTCTTATCTTTATCATCTTTCGATTCATCTTGTTTTTGGTCTTTTTCATCTTTATTATTTTCTGATTCACTCTGTTTTTGGTCTTTATTATCTCCTGATTTATTTTGGTTTTGATTTTTTTTATTTTCTGTTTGATTAGTGTTATCATTTGTCCCATTCTGAGAACTATCTGTATTACTACCATCTCCTCCAACTTCTTTATCAATATTATTTGAAGGCGTCTTATCTGATTTATCACCCTGTGTATACTGCTCATCTTGGTTATTTGAATTACTTTCATTGGTATTTTCTACAGTATATTTGTTTAATCCATACTTAGGTTGTTTAAAATCAAATCCTTTTATTTGCTTTGATTTTGCAAACCTAACTACTTCATTGTATAGCATAGGTTCGTCATTTAACATAACTACTTTAAATACATTGAACTCATGCTCATCTTGCTCATCTTTGATACTATCCTTTACTATATAATCAACCTCATCTTGTTTAATATTTAACTTTTTAAGATAAGACTGTATAATCCTTTTACCTTCACTTGTATTGTAAAATGTGCAAATTATTTCTTTGTTTTTATGGTAAACAAATATATACTCACTTAACCCTGTTATTCTTTTGAACCCTGTCACTATAGCATTAAGTATACCCATACTTTAACCTCCCAATAAAATAGTATTTGTTTATATTTTTTACATCTACCTTTGTTTATATTTATGAAATTTTAAAACTGTCAATAATCATATCTCTGGTATGTTTTTCGACAACAGGCGTTTATTGTGGAAAAACATCTAAGTATTGAAATATATTAGAACTCTCAAGGGATAAAAAATAACCATATTGCAGTAAAATTCTTTATACAAATAATCTTAAAAACACTGCAGAAATATAATGTATTCGTCTAGCTTCGCTACACAATGAAAAAACATTGAGCTACAAATGATTCAAAACGATATTCGTTTCTTGATGGGAGTATATATTATAATTGTGTCAATGTATAATGTATTATATAATAAATACAGTATAAGCAACTTAAAGGGGGAGTAATATGACAGCTAAATCTTCACTATACGAAGGTACTTTATTATTGGATATGAAAAAAGAGTTCATTGATGTTGATATTTTACTTAATTTATATGTTGAAGAAAACTGTAAAGGATTAACACTATATATTCATAAGGATTTGGATGTACGTTCTATATCTGGAAAAAACATTCAAAAATATATTGTAGATGATAAAATTTCTTCATGGTCTCCATTTATAACTGAATCTAAAAAGCTTACTATTGTATTTAATAAAGAACTTGTTAAAGGGACTTTTGAAAAAATATTCTTCAAATATAGTGGCAAAATTGGATTATTAGAAAAATCACATGTTAACAGAATATCTTCTTCATACACTGAATTAGGTCTATATTCACCATGGTTTCCTTTAACTGAATCTTTTGCGCATGCAAAATTCAATATAAAAATAAAAACATCAGAACCTACTACTGTTTTAGCAAGTAATGTTATACTCAACGGCAACCATTGGATAATTAACCAAGACTTTGAATCCAACGATTGTTCCTTTATTGTATCAGATAAGTTCTCAATAAATAAACACTCTGTGATAGCAAATGATTTTAATGTAAATTTGTACTATGTCGACAATAAGCACTTAGACATATGCTCTTTTTTAAGTGATAAAATATCAAAGTTATTAAATACATTTAATTCTACGTTTGGTGAAATAGAAAAAGGTATACTATCCATAGTTATCCTTCCTAGAGAACGTGGTGGTGGTTATTGCAGAAAAAATCTGATTGTTTTAGATAATGTTAAGAAAAATACTAATCAAGATACAAAAAGATATTATCTGAAGTATTTAGCTCATGAATTAGCTCATCTGTGGTGGAATAAAGCAAACTCATCTACATATGAAGACTGGCTAAACGAATCATTTGCTGAATATTCTTGCTTAATGATTATTAGAGATATATTTGGAGTAGATGAATTCAATGATACTATAAATAAATATAAAGAAATTTCAAAGAATTTACCACCTATTATAGGCTTAAACCGCTCAGATGAGAATGCTTTTGACGTTCTATATAAGAAGGGTGCATATTTGCTTTACGAATTAGAAGACGAAATAGGGTTATGCAAATTTAACAAATTATTAAAATCTATTCATTCAGAAAAAATAGATACAACCTCAAGATTTCTAGAAAAACTTGAAGTTATTACAGATAAAGCAACTTCTGATAATATGCTTTTACGCCTTCAGAGTTAATTTTAGTCCCTTGGTTAAATATACCAAGGGATTTGTTTACATCATAGCAAACGCTATAATTTTTTTCATTTTTCAAATTTACAAATCTATAAACCACTGCTCCGACCTTCAATGAAAATATAACTAAAAGGGGCTAATGTAAAGCACCCCTTTTATCCTACTACTATTAATAATAAATAATCCTTGTACAATAAAGTGCTTCTGTTTTACATTGATATCCATTTTTTTTTGACATTTTATACCCTGCAAATTTAGATAATGACATTCCTTCACCCCCTTTTTCCATTATTTAAATTATAATACATTCAAGTTAAGCCATAATCATTATTTGTCCATTATATTTATTAAATCCTTTAATAAAAAAGGCTGTCCCATTAATTATGACAGCCTCTCTTATTTTGTACTTGTATTATTTACTTTTATATACTCTAAAGTTAACAGCAAATTCACCTTTCTATTTTATATAAAACATGAGGTGATAATGGATTGTTCAAATCTAAATTAGGATGATTAAATTTCTTAACATACTCCAACCCAATCTTTTGCATTACTTTTTGTGATGGCTCATTAATAACATACGTAAAACTATAAACTTCTTTAAATCCTAATACTTCAAACCCATAATCTATACACGCCTTAGCTGCTTCTGTGGCATAACCTTTACCCCAATCTTCTCTACGAATCCTCCATCCAATTTCCACACAAGGTGTAAAATCTATATGAAATGTAGCTATATGAAATCCTACAAAGCCTATAAATTCTCTCTTTTCCTTTGATTCTACTGCATAAAGACCATACCCTTTATCACTAAATTCCTTCTTTATTACATTGTAAAAGTTCTTTGTTTCCTCTTCTGTTAGTACTTTAGGTAAGTACTGCATAACCTCTTTATCTTTATTCATATTACAAAATATCGGTATATCTTCTTCTTGCCAATCACGAAGTAATAATCTTTCTGTTTCTATGTAAAACATCTTAGAGTCTCCTATCTTCATTAGTTCTCAACTTTATATTTCAAATTATATCATAAATTTGTTATAAATGTAAAACGATAGATAATAATGCAACTTTATATATTCTTTCACAATAGTAAAACATATATATGTGCTATTTGTAAAAACTCTTTAGCTATCCACTATTAGACAGCTTAAATATGTATATTTATAAATTAGTATTTTATTATACTCCTAATCAACTGTATTTTTCTTCAAAGTTTCTTCTTTTAATTCTTCTAGTTTCTCACCTATCGATTCATTTAATTTGTTTATACCTTCCTTTAACTCTGCTAATCGTGACTTCTTATCCTTCACCGTCATTCCACGCATTTCATCAAGTTTTATCTCAGCTTCTAGTACTTTTGCTCTACCTTCTATATCATTTTTTACTGACATTAAACTTTTATTTTGTGTTAGCAATCCGTCAAGCTTTACTATATCATTAAATATTTTATTGTCCTTATCTCCTATTTGTTGTTTTTTTCCTTTTTTTTCTTTATCTTTGTCATTTAATTCGTGGTTTTGGATTTTTGAAATTTGATCATCTATATTTTTTAATTGTTCGTCATAGGATTCTATCTGAGATTTAATTTCTCTTATATCGCCCCCTCTTTCAAGAGTTTTACTTATTAGATCATTTTTGTTATCTATAATACTTTGTCTTTGCTTGTTTAACTGATCTAGTTTTGATTTATTTTTGCCCTGTTTGCTTATTTCTAAAGAATTGGACTTTATCATACCAAATTTGTTAGCTTTAACATCTTTATTTGTATTTAAGCTGTTAATATGATTATTTATTGCATTATTATTTCTAGCCTGATTACTCAATCCTCCTGTTATTTTCATGATATCACCCCTATATAGTAATTTAATTTTAATATACATCATTATTTATATCGGCAGATTAGATGTATATTTAAATTAAAAAGTTATACATAGTTAGAGTATTAAGACAAAAAAAGTAATAAAATTTTTAAATTGAATCAGCTATTGTACATGTAACCTTATTTATTCTATTATTCTAGTAAAAAATTTCTTCAAAAATATCTTTTTTTGAATACATCTACATATATTGTAAATTGAGGAGTACTTATTATCTTCCTTAAAAAAATATAATGAAGGAGGCTATAAAATGCCAAAACCATTAGATCCAATGCTTATCCCTAAATACATTAACGAATTGTCCATTCCACCAACATTTAAACCTACTATAGTAACTAATCCAGTTACAGGTGAAGAACAAAGTCATAATTATACAATAAGCATCGCTCAATTTAAACAACAAATACTTCCATCAGAATTTCCCATGACTACGGTGTGGGGATATGAAGGTACTATTGAATGTGACCATTTACATCCTTCAACATATTTCAATAGTAGTCCAGGCGCTACATTCGAAGCTATTAGAGGCAT
The DNA here is from genome assembly GCA_029227815.1 of Clostridiaceae bacterium M8S5. Lineage (GTDB taxonomy): Bacteria > Bacillota > Clostridia > Tissierellales > MCWD3 > Abyssisolibacter. The sequence goes on from CP118523.1 coordinate 3,072,594, forward strand.
ACCTGTCAATGTGCAGTGGGTAAATAACCTTACTGAGCCAAGTTTATTTGCAGTAGACCCCACTTTACACTGGGCAAACCCAAATAACATCCCAACACCAACTCCACCATTTCCGCCATTTCCACCAGGATTTCCTCTAGCACAAAAACCTGTCCCTATTGTTACACATTTACATGGTGGAGAAGTTAGATCTGATTCTGACGGTGGTCCAGATACATGGTTTACAGCTGGCGAGGCAATGAAAGGGCCAGACTTTACAAAATCTCGCTATACTTATCCTAACGAGCAAGAAGGAGCAACACTTTGGTATCATGATCATACTCTAGGTATCACTCGTATTAATGTATATGCTGGTCTTGCTGGATTTTATTTGCTACGCGATTTAGATAGTAAAATAGAGCCCCTGCTTCCTAAGAAGCCATATGAAATTCCGATAGTTATTCAAGATCGTTCATTTTTTGAAGATGGTTCATTATTGTTTCCTAGCGATGGTGTTAATCCTGATGTTCATCCATACTGGATTCAATCTTTCTTAGGTAATACTATTATGGTTAATGGTAAAGTATGGCCAAATTTAGATGTAGAACGTAGACAATACCGATTTAGACTAGCTAATGGATCGCATTCTCGTTTCTATAATCTTAAGCTCTCAAATAACCAATCCTTTATTCAAATTGGTTCGGATGGCGGATTTCTAGCTTCCCCTGTTGAATTAAAAGAACTTTTAATTTCACCAGGAGAACGCGCTGATATATTAATAGACTTTTCTAAACTAGATCATGGAACTAAAATCATTTTTACTAATGATGCTCCAGCTGTTTTCCCTAATGGAAGTCCTCCTGATCCAGATACTGTTGGGCAAATTATGCAATTCACTGTACTTGAAACTCCAGCAGTACCTCCTGTTAAACTTCCAGCAGAACTAAATAAAATACCTACACTAGTACCAAATGTACCTAAAAAAATCTTAACTCTTAATCTGGTAAGTGGGCCAAACGGGCCTCTAGAAATATTATTAGATGGTCAAAAATTTACCGCTCCTATTTCAGAATTGCCTATAGTTGGGTCAACGGTAACGTGGGAAATTGTAAATTTAACTGGAGTTACTCACCCTATTCATATACATCTATTGCAGTTCAAAATGCTTAACCGTCAAAAATTTGAAAGGATTAAATATACAGAAGATTGGACTAAACTTAATGGTGAACCTCCTCTTCAGCATCCAACAATACCATTAGACGTTAAGCCTTATCTAGTAGGTAACCCCATAGACCCAGATATGAATGAACGAGGATGGAAAGATACTATTCGAGCTAATCCAAATGAAGTAACTAGAATTATTTTGCGATTTGCACCTCAAGATGCAAATCCTAAAAAAGCAAAACCGGGAGTAAATTTGTTCCCATTTGATCCTACTTTTGGCCCAGGATATGTATGGCATTGTCATATGTTAGACCATGAAGATAATGAGATGATGAGACCACTTAAAGTTATTTCTAGTCCTATACCTGAAGCAAATCCACAATCTTGTTGTCAAGTTATCACTACAGGAACAACACAGCTAGTACCGCCTGCATTAAATGATGCTCCTTTAATACATAAAAATACAGTGCACGCCAAAATTGAAAAAGTATGTCCTGAAAAAGTCGTAATCAGTGGCTTTATTCGTAGATCTATCGCCTATACTGCTATCTTAGAAAATGGTAATGAAAAAAACCACGAAATTATAGATGATATACCTTTTGAATGTGTCATTGATAGGGAAGATGCTAATGAAGGTGATGATTTTCAAATTACAGGTGCATCTATATTATGTGAAGTATTTGCACGAACACAAAACTTTAGCACAAACAACATCACAAATCAACTATTGGCTTATAAATTTGTAGAAAAAGACATCGTTAAAATCTGCATAAGAAAAGGATGCAGTTAATTTCTATTTCAAATAATTCATCCGTATTATTCTGACTTTAGTACGGGCAATTTTTTAGCATAGAAGTAATAAAAGCGTAACAACCATCCTCTCGTTACGCTTTGCTTCTATTTTAGTTTAATTTTTATATGCTTATTATTTATAAGAAATCTCCTTGATATATTTGGTGTACACTGACGCTGTCAACTATATAAAAACTAAAAAGTTATAAATTTTATATCTCCCCAAATACCTAGTTTATCATTTATCACAATCAATACCCCAATTATATCAGGTATACTTTTAACGAATCTAATTCCTTTAGTTATATCTTCTTCTGATTTTATGATATTGCAAGTTGCGGTTGCTACTGCATCTGCTAGTATAGTATCTTTAGATAACACAACAACTGCATCAGCCTTTCCAAAGCTTAATGAGTGCCCTATCATTCCTGATGAAGTACATATACCTATTGGAGATTCATTAGGATTTATTTCAATTCCTATTTTTTGCGAGAGAGATGATGTGCCGGCATAAATCGAAATAATTCTTTTTTTATTTGAAGCTACAAATAAGTCTCCTCCATTTTCTATGATTATTTCATTGCTATGTTTTAATAAATCCTTCCCTACATACTCCGCCATAGCTCCAGCTACTCCAGCCATAGGTCCAACACCAGCTCGGTTTGATGCATTAATCATAGCATTTGCTATCAAAGGCGCATTAACATCTTCTTTAATAGGTTTTAGAGAGTGAATAAACTTTTTGTTCATATTACCGTACATCTCCAATTGAGACCTGTATTTTTTAATATACTGCATAGCTTCTTTTTTTAAATCAACATCTGCTGAAATATATAAATCTGTTTCTTTTATAATTGCAGTAAAATTAACTAAATTCGAAGTCTTCAAGCTTTTTCTATAAGTTCTTTCTTCATACATACAATGCACCCTATACTATATATATGAAATAGCTCTAGTAGGACATGCTCTTTTACATGATTTACATGTCAGGCATTTTTTACTGTCAACCTGTATATGCCAATTTGCATCCATATTTAATGCAGATGCTTCACAAACTGCCGTACATGCACCACAGTTAACACATTTATTTCTATTTATATTAATACTGATATTAGACTGAGCTAATCCTATTCCTTCTTTTTTAAGATAATTTATAGCATTAATTATCTCACTTTCTTTTCCTTTAATTTCGATGAAGAAATTTCCATTTTCATTACATTTTATTTTTTTTGTTGTTGTCATTTATCATTCCTCCTTAATTTTCATTGCCTTAACTATATTGTTTTGTGGAAACCGTTGTATAGGCTCTTGAATAAAAAAATTACCATTCTCTATCCAAAATTTAAGCTCATTAGCAATTTTTCTAGCTTTCTGTAAACTAGATAGTGGAGTTGTCTTTATTTCTTTTCCATCAATTACTACTTTTCCACTTCTAAGTTCTTCATAGCTAACTTTCGCCACTGAAGGTTTATTTTTTTTCTTAACACTATAATCTATAACACTTGTATATATGTCTTTATTTTCTACACATACCTTTTTCATCATATCTTCATCCAATATTGGTATTGGGATACCTATACCTACAAAAATAGATGTACCATAGTTTTCAAATACAGCAGGCTGAATATACTCAGTATCCATATCCTTCAAATCTCCAATAACAGCTAGTGTTGCTGCCGGTCCTAAAGTCACACCATTAACACCTCTATTAGCCGATGAATTAAACTGTGTTCCTTGCCACGACACATATCCTTGAGCACCTGCTAGGAAAATCCTAGTACCTATTCCTATAGTTCTGTAATTAGGATCATTTAGCAATGGACTAAGTTCTCCTGATGTAGAATAGTTTATATTACCCTTGCTTGGCTTTAATATTCCCATATATGTGTATATCTTTTTATCACTAGTATTTATTGCGGCTGCATAATTTTGATAAGCATTTCTAGGATTAAAAAGATAAGCCTCATTTAGGTCTTCTAATCTTACATTAGTTTGTACTTCACTTCTTGGATAACAATCTGTAGGACTTGCTTTGGCTTTCAATTCTATTTCTTTACCATCTATTAAATCACATATTACATGAGCACCACCATATTCTCTTCCTCTGTCTAATGATTCTTCTGTAGCACCTATGTAGGTATCAACTGCTGCAAGCCCTCCGCATGCCGTAACATTGTTTAGCGTGATTTTGCTCATCTTAATAGGCGGATCTGAATGCCCGAAATTTAAAAATGCCCCAGATGAACACATAGGCCCAAATGTTCCTGTAGTTACTACATCTACCTGCTTAGTAGCTTCTTCTATTCCTTTTTCTTTTACAATACCGATTATTTCTTCTGCAGTTACAACCACTGCTTCCCCTTTCCTGATTTTTTCATTGATTTCTTGATAAGTTTTTTTAATCATCTTTTAACTTACACTCCTTTCTTTGTAAATAAAGTTTAATAGTTTTAAAATTTAACTAACTATTGTCAAGTTATGATATATAATATAAAAAAACTTTCTCTAAATGATATAGAGAAAGTTCGTTGATAACTCTTATCATTCGGCTATGCCGCTGGTTTTAGCACCTTGCATAAAGCAGGTTGCCGGACTTCTATGGGCCAGTTCCCTCAGTCACTCTTAATAAGATTATTTAATTCGTTCTAATATATTTTTATAAAATTTGTTGGTATACCAACTTAATTAATAAAGATTATAAACTAAATATTATGGGCTGTCAACAAAAAAGTTTTATTAACTTATTCAATACTACATTTCTATTTTATTTCAAAACTGAACCTAAAAACTTTCCATAAGTCAATATTACTGCTTTATCATCATTAAATAATATAACCTCATCTATTTTCCCACCTGAGCCACAATTAGATATGAACGTAATATCATCTACATTGTTTTTAAAGTCAACTTTGATATTCCTTTCTGAATTAGGTTCTAAAGTAATCATTAAAGGTTTATTATCCTCATTATATGCTACATAACCATACTTGTTTGAAGTGCAATACAAGTCATTGCAAGAAGTTTTAATTCCTAAATGGAATTGTTGCTTTTTATTGCTGTGGTTTTTTAGCTTCACCTCTCCATCAAATTTAACTATTTCTTTATTATTTGTATCAAAATCATGCATACTTTGTTCTCCTATAAACTCTATCGACAATAATCCTTCTGCATTTTGTTTGCTCCATTTTGCATATCCATTAAGAGCAATATTAAATATAAAAATAGAAATACAAATCAATATAACTATTTCTTTATATTTAATTTTTAATTGCTTATAGCAATATTTATTTATACCAATTAATCCAATCATCATAGGAATTAAAAAGTATAAAATAGCAATATGTTTTCCGTTAGTCCAGGCTTCTATACCTATAGCTTGTAACACATAATCTCCTAATGCAGGAAAATATCTAGTACTAAGCATCATAGATAATGCTATTATTGTTAATAACAACGAAGTAACTGCTAAAATTTTATTTTTCAATATAACACCCCACTTGTTTTCTGTCATAGTTTATATTACCATTTCTATTTCTTCTACGCAATTGGTTTTCTGACTTTAACAACTGCTCTCAATAAAATAAACACAGTAAGCATTACTTGTTAACAACCGGCTGTACTCCATAAGACTTCCAATTGAGGCTGTCTTTATTTTATACTATTTATGTATTCCTTTATTATCACATTGAAAAGAACCGTCTCTTTTTATTTTACGGTTCACACATATAGTTTTTCGCTAAAATAACTTCGGTTATGTAATTTCTTCTGGAACTAGCATGGCAGCTCCATTTACTGCCGGAACAATAGCTTTAATACTGGATGCAAACAGTAGTTTAACAACTGAGCAGATAAAAAATATTATAACTTCTACAGCTGAAGATTGGTCTTCAAATGGTCAGGATATTGATTATGGATTTGGTAGATTAGATGGATATGAGGCTATCAAACAAGCAGGTGGCTTTAGTAGTGGAATTAATATAGTTACACCTAACCATATATATAAGTCAGAAGACTTGGCACAAAAAGGTGCAACAGATATTTGGGAATTTAATGTTAATAATACTGATTATCCTATTGCTATAACATTAATAATGGATGATTGGAAATATAGTCTAGATTTCGACGTATATCTTTATGACCCAAGCGGTAATAAGCTGGGATCATCAACTTATAAAGAGAGACAGGAAAATATATATTTGTTACCAAAAACTACTGGTACATACAAAATTAGAGTATTCTCATATCACGGTAGCGGGAAATATAACTTGGATTTAAGTACTGGTGGAAATAACTTAATCCTAGTACAAGATCAGTAAAAACTGAATTAGTACAAGATACTCGTAAACTAGATTTAAATAATACTACCTAAAATTAAGACATAATAGGAAAATGTGAAGAAAAGGTTAAATCACTTAATAGTAGGCTATAGTTCTTCACATTTTCTGTATGTTATCTGATGAAGTTATATAATAAATATTACTCCATTACAAAAAATAAAGCGTAACAACTACAGTCATCACGCTTCACTACTTATTTAGATTTTATTTCTATTTGCTTACCAGTATTATCTATACGGAATTCTCCTTTGTATATCAGATGTGATACTGGTACTATTTTATACCCCTATTTTGTCAGTTTATCCAATATCAACGGTAAAAACTGTTCTACATACTTGGCGTTATTGTGAAATAATACTATTGAACCATTCTTTACGTTTCGGTTACTTTATCTACTACTGGTTGCACTCCGTAAAACTTCCAGTCGAGGCTGTCAGCACTGGATATAAAAATACAACCTTGTATTCAAGCCATTTCCAAGGCATAATACACAATAACTTCTCTTTAATTGTTGTTTTATTTATCTAATTTTATGTATTTTTTATATACTCAAATAAATAGGAGTTAATCACATTCGTTTATGCGATTAACTCCTATTTTATTATTTCAATATTTCCATTTCTACTATTTTGCCCTTGTCTGGATATAACACATTCCACTCATATTGAATATTGAAAATCGCCTTACCATCAGTAACCTTAATATCCCAAATATCACTGTATTCAGAAAATCCACAACTCAACACAAGTTTTTCATTGTTAATTATAATATAGTTTTTATTATTTTCTTGTAAAAGCTTTATACTATTAACATCATAGATTTTAATTGATCTCTGTTCTTTTAAGAAAATATTATTTATGGATATCAATACAGCCACAATGCTTACTACACAACAACTAGTTACTATTAACCTCTTCTTTATTTTTGCAAGAGTATTTTCATTAGTATTTTTCTTAATTAATCTAAATCCAGCTAAAAATTCTATGGTAGCAAATCCATATAATAGAATAGCTAAAACAATCAAGCCTAACAAATCTCTATTTTGAAAAAAGAATATAATGATAGATGTCATAACAATAATAATCACAATAGACGTAATTATATGAATCCATCCTTTTATTTCCAATCTTTCGAATTTGAAGAACCCTTGTTCTACTGAATGAAACTTAAATCATGAGGCTTTTTATATTAACTTTTAAAGGTACACAATAACTTTGAAACATAGACAAAGTATAGCATACCTTTAGTACTAATAAAATGTATCGATTATTTTACGCTTACACATTTACAGCTATTGGCTAAAACCTATATCACCTTCGGTGTTCGAGACTTTCACCCTAAAGATTGCACCCATGCTAGGCGTACATCAAAAAAGGTTGATGACAAATTATGTTTGTCATCAACCTTAAGTGTATATATTACACTTCTTTAATTTGAAAAGATATTTTATTTTTTCATTTTTAAGTGAGTTAAAAATCTATCCGTCTTTGATAAAGAATCATCAAATGGGGTAATTTCCAATTCGTGTAAAAAATTATCAAACTTATCTTTACATAACTCGTCTGCCTCAACTTCTATTTCATAATCAACATTATCCAAATAAGTACTTTTATCAATTATTATAGTATCAAATTCATCAAACTTATACAGTTCTCTAACTGTTTTTAATTCTCCAATTACCATTACACATTCATTAATGTTAAAGTTGTTAATATTCTCATTAATAAACTTTTTTATTGCAGGTATATTAAAAATATCTCTACTTGCTTTAATTTCCATCATTTCTTCATAAGTAATCTTTTTATTATACTCTTCTTTTATATGAATATTACTTCCTTCGTATTTTAATTTTCGTTTTATTGTAAACTCAAACTTTCCATCTCCAATTTTTCTTATTCTTGATGACATTTTGCTTTTATTCATTATATTATTATATGAATCTATATAATAATTTATTTGTTCTATACTTTCTTCTTTAATATGATTATTTTTTAAGTATGTTCTTAATATTTTATAATCCTTTGCTGAAATCAAATACTTTAATTCTTTTTCTAAATACAAATTAATACACCTCCAATTTATATAATTTTTTTAAATCTTGATTCAATAATTCATTAACATCATTATTTAACAAGTATTTTGCTACATTTATTAATCTGTGAGAGCATTCAAATCTAAGATAGCTCCTATCTAAATCCCCTAGCCTAACTCTATCTAAACCATCTGCATCTTTAAAAATTTTATATAATACTAATAGATTTGTGTCAACAAAATTAGCTTCTTTATCTGACTTACAATGACTCTCTACAATTTTTTTAATAATCATATTTTCATTAAGTGTCATATTATTTAATACTTTATACTTCATCGCTTTCTGAAAACTCTTTTCACCATGCACTAAACAAATACCATCTTTTTCTCTTCCAATATCATGTATAGCACCAGCATGTAAAAGCAAACATTTTTCAACATCTGAAACTCTTAATAAGTTAGAAATCATTGCAATTAAAATCATTACTCTTACAGTATGATCAACACCATGAATACCTTTTGGATTGAAAAAAAGTTTTTCAACGTCCTCTTTCAATAACTTAATCTTAACTATATCTTCTAAGGATAAATAAGGTAATTGTTTATTTATCCTTTTACTTAATAGGAATAGGTAAAACTTTGAATAAATCTCCATTTTTTCCCTTCCTCCACACCGTACGTGAGACTTTCGAACTCATACGGCGTTCCATCAATATTTACTTATTTACGGATAATATAATTTTTTTACTTTTAAGACAGATTTTAATGAATTTTCTCCGTTTCTTTATTTATTTAATAGATATTCTATTTATAGCTGTTTAGTAATAAGTTTTTTATAAACATGAATTAATTTATGAATACCTAATAAATTTTAAAACTTAAAAAATTATAATTCCAAATGTACATTTGTTGTATTTTTATTCTTTTGATAAAATAGTGATTAAATAAAATGGATTAGTTAGAAGTAGTGAATCATTTGCATTAAAACCATATATAGTAGCATTAATTGCTAGCTAACCCTTAGTCATAAAGGACAACGCAAGTCTGCTTAACATATATATGCATAAGCTAAATGTCAATGATCAATATTCCACAATATAATTAATTAGTATTTTGAGATTATTATATTTGTATATAATAGCATTTTAAATTTTTGTTTTCTTTCATGATATTTAAAATATTTTTTACTTGTAATTAAGTCAAAAATAAATTAAATATCATAATATCTTAAATACACCACTTACAGTATCCATTCAAACTCTTTATATAAAATAATCACATATTTCTCTAATACCAAATTAATTATAATTAACTAGATTTAATTTCTAATTATTACTTTAATATTTAAATCGGTAGTAATCACCTTTTTTATCCATCGATTACATTCTTCATATACATACAGAAATCACATCTATTCTGGATATCTGCTTTAATGTAAATATTGACTTGTGGCTATCCCTCCACTCCGTATTATTAGAGTTTCATTGGTACTATCCCACTACTTTCACTAATACAAAAGCAAGTTATTAGTATCTATCCATTTTCCTTGCTACCACTTCACAGGAAATAAGTCCTCCATGTTATCAGCTTACCACGTTCCGATAGTTCTATCCATATATATACCCTTAGGTAATTCCTTTGAGCCTGTTTGCTTGATACCACCTTTAATAGTATAAGGATTTTCATAATGGCAAATCTTACTCACCCTCACAAACGCTACATTCTTGTAGCTGTAACATTTCTACTACATTGATTATAGACCCGTACATTCAGAATTTCGTCAGTCACAAATTTTTGTTGCAACATTCTTACCATAGATATTTTAAAGACTCCCGGTCTATCATACACTCATCCACCTCTGGTTCGCTTTTCCTCAGCTTAATCTGTTAGGATGTATTCTCAACCGACTTCACCGAGCTTATAACGCTTCTTTTCTTATTCATTTCCACGCTATTCGGAGTATCAGAGAAAGCCCTTCAAGACGTTACCCTTTCATTTGACTTTTCAAACTATCAGTTCTTAAGCAATCTATTTGCTTAGGCAATACTTTTCATATTACAACGTGTCGCACCACCATATTTATCTAGTTGATTTTTGTTAAGATAATTTAATAGAGGCTCACTATTCCAAACATGAACTTCTGGTAGAAATCTTTTAACCTCTTTCTGATGTTTTTCAAACATTTCATCTAACTCATTCAATAAGTATATCTTTGGTTTTCTATCAACTTGTAGCGGATCAACATAAGTAAACGATATATCTTTATTGCTGAAATGAGAGATGTCAATACTTACCCAACCAGTTCTTGTCCATGGTCTTTCAGTTGATCCATAATACTTTTTCCTTCCCAAAAACATATAAATAGGATGCTTAAGTGCAGGACTTAAGCCTTTTCTGATAACTTCTTCATAAACATATTCTTCAAACTCAATTCGCTTCTTTAAATAATCTTCTGAATCTCTATGTCCTGGATCTGAAATACTAATTTTATCTAATACATCAGAAATTTTACTTTTATTTTTTATATCCAAAATATTATCAAATACTGGTCTACCTATCCTATAATATCTTGTCAGAATTCTAAAACAAATGTCTTCCTCACCCATAGACTTCCTCCTTGTTTAATAAATAAATTAGCAGATAGCAAACTGTTGATATCCCTAATTTCATTAGTTTTAAGCCACTAACGTAAGTTTTTGACTTATAATATACCAAAATATATTTTTTAATTAATCACCATAAACAAGAATTTCTTAATTGTTTATCACATTTCACGGATTAAGCAAATTTAAGTTCTTAGCCATTAAGAAAAATAATTTTAGGAGATTAATATAGGTATTCTATAACCCTAACTATTCAAAACTACTTTTGTTTTTTCTGCTACCAATTCATATCCATTCAGTTATACTGTTTCATTATTCAGTGTTTTAAAACAATATGAAAATTCATGGTACCCTATACTTAATTCTCCCCATTTATTACTAGTTCCACTTCCTCCAAAACATGCAAGATTCAAATCACATACAATATCCTCCAGTTCTTCTGCTTCGTATAATGTACTTCTAGGGTCATAAACTATAACTCCATCTAAACCATATTTCGTAAGTTTCTTTAAATATTCCGTTGAATGTTCATGATAAGGTAGATACCCCAATACGCATATGCCTTTATGCAATTTTATCCAATTAAAAAAAGTTTCGATATTTCCGTCTTTAATATATTCAGGAATGTTATTTATTTTTTTAATATTTTCAGGCAAGTATCCTATTATTTGTATATTTTTACCTTCAAATTCAAATTCTTTACTTAACCCTAAAAAAGTTCTTATAGATCTATTTTCTTTATGAAATTTTTCTAATATGTCATTCTCATTGTTATACTTATCAATAATCCCTATATATTCTAAGTTGCTGACTTTATCTAAATAATCTAGTCTATTAAGAGCTTCATTATTATTGCAATTCAATGTAATTGTCAAGTCAGCACAAAAACTATATTCTATCATATTCAATTCTGGGAAAAAAACAGGAAATTGATTATAATATTCATTTCCTGGATCTACAGAATGAACTAAATTTCTCATATCCTTGCTTGTATAACCATGCTCAGCTCTAAAATCAATTTTCATTTTTCTTAGGTTATACGCTGTTTTTTTACCTTTTACTAAAAACGCAGTTACTTCATCACTACTTAAATAATCCGAGTAAATGTCCATATCGAAAGGAGAAGTAAATTTCTCTAAAACAAGTTGTTTTGATAATTTTAACTTTTTTTCATAAACAACATCTAAATTATTTTCTAATATTCTTTGTTTAACTTTCTCATAAATTGCATATTTATTTCCATCAGGTTTAATAATCAAAATTCCATATTCAAAATTCATTGAACTAGCCTTCTTTCTCAATAATTTCTTTAATTATTTTTTTGTGTTCGTAGTTTTCTAATATATTCAAAATTTTAATAACACTTTTGCTAAAATCATTTTTAACATTTTCTGAAACTTTCACTGTTTCGTCAGTTAAACTAAACATTTCTATTAATGATCTCAAAATCAGAACTCTAAAAACAAAATCAAAACTCGCTTTTTCAGCTTCTGATAATTTGATTCTTTTTTTATACCCTTTTACAATATTTTTCATGATACTATAGTCTATTGAATTCCTAATTTTCAATTTTTCTAGTATCCAAACTGAATGAATTACGCAACACCACACTAAATCAATTAACCTATACCCCCAGAATAAATCATCATAATCAATTATATATAATTGATTACCTTTATTCTTGATGACATTGTTTCCATGAAAATCACCATGCAACCATGAATATTCAAATTTATCCCAGTTTATGGAATTATATTGTTTAATTAATTTTCTTTCAAACTCAACAATTTTTTTATTAAAAGAATATCGTTCTGCACAAAAATTTTTTTTCAAAACTTCAAATAACATATTTATTGAATTTTCAGTTATATCTAAAAGTTGTTCTTCTCGACACAAAGGTATCGTTACTTCACCTTTAGGTAATTCCATTGATGCACAGGCTAAACAAGCACAAGTTTCACCCAACTCAAAATAATTGTTTGATTCTTTTATATACCATAGTTTATCTCCGTCTAACCATTTTATAAGACAAAATATCCTATTACTAAAATTAAAAGTCAACTTATGTTTCATAGTCCTCTTGATATTTGCTATTTTAACTCCCTTCGTTTCAAATATTGAATAAATTTCCAATGCGTGTTCGAACTCTTTTTTATCTAAATAAAATGGCTTTTCTTTTAAGAAAAATCTTTCTTCATGGCTTTTAACCTTACAACATAATCGACTTCCCCAATTCATATTTATTTCTTCGATATTTAAAACTGAAATATTATATGTATTGTTTATACACTCAATTAATTCATCAAATTTAAAATTCTGTAGCATTATACTCTTTCACCTTCAAATTTTACATTCTCTTTAACAACTAAAGTAGATTCAAGTAGTATCATATCAATACAAGAGTTCTCAAAAACTTCTATAGCATCTTCTGGTGTCATTACAATTGGAAATCCATGTAAATTAAATGATGTATTTAATAAACCTCCTACACCTGTCACTTTTTCAAATGATTCGATAATTGAATAATAAACATTATTGTCGTCCTTTTCAATAATTTGAGGTCTACATGTCAAATCTGCTGAATGCAATCCTGCTATAAGTTCTCTTTGTGCTTTTTCAGTAGTATTAAAACCAATAGTCATATATTTCGCATTTATTTCTTTTGGATTTAAAATATAATCATGCATTCTCTTTCTCATAATTACTGGAGCAAATGGCATCCAAAAATCCCTATTTTTAATTTTGTCATTAATGATATTTATCATTCTACTATTTCTAGGATCTGCTAAAATTGACCTACCTCCAAGTGCTCTTGCCCCAAACTCCATTTTGCCATTCATTAGTCCCAAAACATATCCATTTGCCAAGTATTGTCCAACATCATCATACTGCACATTTTCTATTACAGTATATTTTTTATTTAATTCTTTTTTCTCTATTACTTCTTTAATAACTTCCTCTGAGTAGCAAGGTCCTAAATATATCGATTTTAAACCTTCTGGCGACTTCTTAATCTTTTTGTTCTCATGTAAATATGCATAACAAGCCCCTATTGCTAATGATTCATCACCTGAACTTGGAGGAACAAACAATTCTTCAATTTCTGTCAATTTACTTACTTCCATCATTGCTTTGATATTCATAGCAACACCACCGCAAAAAGCAATCTTTTTTACACCTGTTTTTTCGATTACATTTTTAACCCAAGTTTTCAATAATTCTTCTGTGAATTTTTGGATACCACCAGCAATATTATCAAACCTAATACCTTCTAGTTCATTCTTTAAATCATAGTAGAAATCTTTAGGTTTATTTTTATATTTAATCTCAATTCCATCAACATACAAAATCTTTTTAAATATTTCATAAGCTTCAATTGAATACTCTTCTGAAGCATACGGTGCTAGTCCCATTACTTTGTATTCATGTTCATGTGGTTTCATATTTAGAATTAATGTAATATATTGATATAATTTTCCTAATCCCATTTGATCAGTTTCCATTAATAACTTTACTTTACCACCAGAGTCAAATAATCTTACACTAGCATTTGAATAGTCTCCAAATCCATCTGCTGAAAATACTAGAACATGCTCGTCATAAAAATGACTTGTATAATACGCATACATACTATGTGCTAAGTGATGCTCGACAAATTCAATTTTATCTTCTGAAATATTTAAATGCTTTGCAACTAACTCTTTTCTCTTATCTCTAAATTTTTTAGCTCTTACCTCTTCTTTTGATGTCACATCTACTGAACTCCAAAATTCTTTACCTGGATACTGTTCCAAATCAATTCTATGTTCGTATAGCTCTAGATAATTTGGTTCATATCCTAAATAATGCTTAGGATATTTATATTTTTTCATCTCAATGATTCTTTCTCTTACAGTTCTATCCGATGACCAATGGGTTATGACCCCTACCGGATCCATATTAATTGATGGCAAGACAATTTTATCTATTTCATCACCTAAGGCTTGGAAACAATACTCCACTGATTCTCTCGGGTATCCACAATAATTTTTTACTCGATTGTATCTTTCTTCCGATACACATGCTACTACATCGCATTCATTCACTGCCGCTGCTGTTGAATTTGCATCCATCGTAATTCCTAATATTTTCATTAGTATTCTCCTTATATATCTAAAAATTTTTTAATTCTTTTTCAAACTCTTCTAAAGCTTCTACTAATCTATTAGATATTTCATCAATAACCTCTTCATTTATATTTAATGGAGGTGTTATAATAATCATTGGCATTTCTATATGAACTAATATTTGATTTCTAATAAAACATTTTTTTAAAAGAAACATTTTTTTAAAATAATCATATTCCAAATCTAAATGTAATTCTATACCTAAAAACAACCCTAATCCTCGAACATCTGATACAATGTTCAAACACCTCAATTTTTGTCTTAAATCAATTAATAACCTATTCCCCATTCTTGATGAATTTATACTAAATCTATTCTTTTCAAAATAATTAATTGTAGCAATAGCTGACATACAGCATGTTAGATTAGCATCCTGCGTTGAACCATATTCTAAATACAACTTACTTTTTGCAATTTCATCATAAATTTCTTTTCTAAATAGAGTCGCTGCTATAGGTAATATACCGTTACTTAATGATTTTGATAAAATCAAAATATCTGGTTTAATATCATAATACATAAATGCAAATTCGCTTCCAATTCTACCGAATCCTGTTACGACCTCGTCAAATATTAAAAGAATCCCATTTTTTTTAGTCAATTGGCGAATTTTTTTATAATAAATCTTTGGTGGTAAAACTACCTTCATTGTTATAGGTTCTATAATTATAGCTGCAATATTTTCTAACCCAACAGATTTTAAATTTTTCTTAAGCGACTCAAAACACTCTAATTCACAATTTTCCTCTTCATTATAACTTTTACAAACTGAACAATTTGGTAAGTCTAACTTTATTCTGTAATCTGTTGATGTATTATACATTTCCTGATACTCTTCCGATGCAGTATACTTATAAACCCCTAGTGAACAACCATGATAAGCATCTTTGAATGACCCTATTATCTTTCTTTTAAAATCTTTTTTTGACCTATGATATAAAAATGTAAATAAAAACGCTAATTCAACACCAGAAGTACCTGTTGTGCTTAAATATACTTTTGAAAAATTATTCTCTGTTATGTCAATTAATTTATCACATAAAAGTACTGCTAACTTATTACTATGATAGTCACTTGATTGTGAGAATGCTAATTGTTCTAGTTGCTTTGCTATTGGTACTAAAATTTCTTTATTTTTATGACCAAATGAAGTACATAAAAGAGTAGACTTAGCATCCAAATATTGAGTTCCATTCTTTGTTATTAAAAAATGCCTATCACTGTCAACAAATTCTGGCCAATAAACAGCATCTTTTTCATCATTTACTTTTGTCCACCCACAAATTAGTGCATTCTGTTCCTTATTTTTTATTTCTAACACTGATTTTTCAAAGCCCATTTTTCCACCCTTCTTTCAAACTCTAATTTTTTCTCACTCCACTCATGCTTAGAATATTGACTTCTTTTTTTTATCATTTCATTTAACTCTTCTTTAAATTCATTAATTTTTACAATAGCATCTTTATTAAGTGTGTTGTTTCTAACCATTGGTTTAATATAACTATACATATCTTCTTCAACCTGTATCCAATCTCTTTTTTTAGCATCAGAATATAAGTGTGTTCCTGGATACGGTAAAACTGTGGTTAAATTATACTCGTTAAATTTCAAATCAAGATCCAAAATCAACTTAAAAGTTTTATATATATTTTGAGGTTTCTCATTTGGTAAGCCAACCATAAATAATAGTGCACAATGCATGTCAAGTTCTTTGACTGTGTTAATAAACTTGTGTACACTCTCTAGTTTCAATCCTGGTTTAGCATGTTCACTTATGAACTCCTCATCACCTGATTCTACTCCCACATCAAATCCTATACAGCCAGCTTCTTTCATAATACGCATAAGCTCATAATCTAACTTATCAATCCTCGTTTCGCACCACCATGGAATATCAATTTTATTTGTAATCATCTCTCTACACATCTCAATAATGCGTTGCTTTTTATACGTGAAATTAGGGTCTCTGAAAGAAACACCTTTAATTCCCAATGATTTAATTTCTTTAAGTTCTTTTATTACTTTTTCAACTGATATCATTTTAACTTGATTACCCTCTGATGCTACATAAGGACAATAATACCCACATTTATAGCTACACCCATAACTTGTATGCATTGTCGTTACATAAGATTTAGGAAGATCGATATCTTCAATATCATTAAATTGAACAAAAGAATAATATTTATGATCAGCTAAATGTCTTGCAGCTTTAGGAACCATATCAATATTTCTGATGTGTGATTTTTTACTAATAACAAAGTTATTATTTTCGTCCAAGTAAGCCATATTATCACATAATTCCCCTTTAACAATCAAATCTATATCTTTAATAGACCAGGCGGATATAACTCCATCTATTTTGCTATTTTTTATAATTTGATTTGTTAAATCTTCAAAAATTATATTTGTCCTTGCATATACTCTGATACTATTATTAATTTTTTTACATTTTTTAGCGAAGGAACTATCACTTTTCCAAGAAATTGGAGATAACATCGTTACAATAACATCTATCCCTTCTTGAATAACTTTAATTCTAAGTTCATTTTCATTAAAATCTACTGTTTGATAATCGATTAACTCGACATCAATTCCTTTATCAAGTAATGCTCCCCCTATACTCATAAGTTCTATCGGCGGAAGTAACTCTTCCATATCTTCTACGGTATTTATGATTCCATATCCTCCGGCATAACTCCTAATTAGGATTTTTCCTTTGGGAGATGGTGGATTAACTAATAACACCTTCATTTTCCATTTCTCCTTTTAAACAATTCTATTTATTTATCAACTATTTCAGCTTCAATTAAAATCCCAGATTCTATATCAGAAATTATTAATAATTTTTTATTAATAAACTGGATACATCTAGTATATTTAAGTGATTGATTCAAAGATCCTTGTGAAATAATACATTCTTCTATATGATTAGTTTTATAATTCATAATAAAAATGTAACCTGTACCTCCATCCACGAATAAAATTTTCTCATCATCAATAAACCGACAAACCCTAGGCCATGAAAGTTTAATTAAATCTTTTTCATACTCTATTGTTTTAATTTCTTTAACTAAGTTTTTTTGTTTATCGACAATTATTATTCTGTTATTTCCCGAATCAGCAATAATTACATTGTCATTTTTATCTTTATCTGCATAATGAGGATCGTAAAGATTATCATAAGACCAAATAACATCTAGATTATCGTTCACCTCAAAGACTGTATTACTCTCTGAGTCAACAATCAAAATCCCTTCAGATAACCTTTTAAAGTAATGGGGGTCATGCAATTTAATTTCTCCGTTCTTTTTTACTTTGTCTATAACTCTAATAATTTCTTTATTTTGTGTGACCTCAATAATTCTAGAGTTTCGTCCATCTGCGATTAGAGTATTTCCATTTTCTAATCGTTCAGCCCATCTAGGCCAAAATAAGTGTCCTTTTTCTATAGATTGCTTACCATTACCATAAGTCCATAAAACCTCATACTTCTTATTAATTTGTATTACTCTATTATTTCCTGTATCAGCAATCAGTAGTTCATCATTATCTAACCTTTGAACTGACCTTTGATAATGAAACATTCTTCTTAAGACATTTGAGTTTCCTATTAGCGTACTTACCTTTTTATTTACATCAATTTCAATAATTCGATTATTTTTTTTATCTACAACCAATGTATCTCCAATTGTATTCCTTCTAGCGTAATTAGGTTCAAATAAATTATTTTTCTTGAAGAATCCTTCTTTATCATTACAAAACTTCCAAACAATTTTTCTATTTAAGTTAACTTCAAGTATTCTATCATTCATAGAATCTACAATTAACATATTTCCATTCATTAACTTTTCTGCATACAGCGGATATGCCAACTGTGAATCTTTTGTTCCAGGATTGTTATATTTTCCATACAATATGTTTATTTCGCCTCTATTTCCTAACTCAAATATACAATGAGATTCTTCATCACAAATCAATATACCATTTTCATTCGTTATACTAATTGATATAGGTTCTTTCATTCCATATTTAGATAAAAAATATTCGTACTTAAGTTCATATTCAGAACTCAAAATGCATAACTTATTTTCCTCTACATCTAACATCGCAATATCTCCATTAGCATATTGATCGATGAAGCCTGGTGATTTGCATATTTGAGAGTAACTCTGTACTCTTCTAACATTCAAATGATTATCAAATTCAATTATTTCTCGATTCAAAGTGTCAATCCCAACTAGTAACCCTTTACCACAATATCTAATAAATGTTATATTTCGATTCGCAAAAGTTATCTTTTTTATTATATTACTGTCTATTGATTTATTTATTGTATAAATACAATTAACTCCATCTAAATTAACAAGAGTTATAATCTTGTCATTATCTAAGTAATCAGCACTTATCGGTCTCAATTCACACAAATTAAAAGAGAATTCTTCTATAGTCCCAATTGATACAACCTTTTTTAATTTAGTTATTTTTACATTTTCAGACATTTATAAGTCTCCTAGTCATACTTAATCTTTTTTCATTATTAGTAAAATATCTCTGGTATATACATCTATGTTTGTTTTATGATGTGATATGGTTTTTTTTAGTAGTTGATGTTCAGTTATACCATAATTCGGAAATTCATACTCGTAATCAACCAAATCACATGTTGATAGTTCTAACAATCTTAATTGAGAATTATTGATAATATCAACATATTCTTCAAAATGTAATCTATTGAGCCAATCTGAATCATAAATGGCCTCTGTAATTTTAGCACTAATATTTTCATCAAATTTCCTATTCATAAATTTTTGAAACTCTTCTCTTTTGTAAGCTAAATGGCTCCAATGAGGTATTACTGAATTCTCCCAAAAATAAAATTTTTCATCATCTACTGTAATATCAATATGATGTCCATCTGGAGCTGTCCAAATTGGCCCAAAATGTGTATATAATACTCCATCAGTAGCTAAAACTCTTGCAATCTCATCAAATGTTTCTCTTAAGTCTGAAATATGTTCAAATGCATTACTTGAAAATACAAAATCAAAATAGCTATCTTTATAGCAAATACTAGAACCCCTTCCATTAATCCTCCTGCAGACAATGCTCTCTTGAACATTCTCATTTCTAGGATCAATTGAAATCCATTCCTTTACTTTAGATTCTTTAATTAAATCTATTGGCAATGCACCACCAATTTCTAATACTCGTTTACCTTTTAAATCAAACAGTCTACTAAAGTTTGAATATACATATTCTTGACTTACAGCACATTCGTTTATCATTTAATTATCTCCTTTCTGTACAACTCATAATATCTTTTAATGCATCAATTAATGTATTTAATTTATTTCTACTAGCTAATAACATTGAATGATGTATTATTATCAAATCATACTGTGCACTTTCTGAAATTTTATGAATCTGAGATTTCCAATATTTTTCATCTCCTACAATGATTTTATCATACCTACACTTCGTCCAAGGACAAAATAATTTATTACTATGAATTGGTGTATAAGGTGGATGAATATAAAAATTTCCTAATTGTAATTTATCACGGAGTTTGATGCAGATTTCCTCTGATGAAATGGAACTCACATAATCTCTATCAATCTTTATTACATATCCATAGTAAGTTTGAGCCTCTATCTTAAGTAATCTTTTTAAAGTTTTTAACCCATTTATTTTTTTTATTTCACCATCTAGGTACTTGGCGTTTTTTTCTCTTAATTTATTTTGATTATCTAGCAAACTAAGTTGTTCTAGCAATATAGAAGCTTGAAATTCTGACATGCAATAATTAGATCCTTGAATACTTCCTTTTGGTATAATCTCCATATCACCATAATCTATATTTTTTTCAGTATAAACCCTTGAATCAGCTCTTAATTGCTGCAATTTTTTATATAAATTATAGTCCTTAGTAATAACTGCACCTCCTTCACCCGCTGTCAAAACTTTACCTTGTTGAAAACTGAATGTACCTAGGTCACCAATGGATCCTACTTTTTTTCCATTCCACACTGAACCGTGACTCTGAGCACAATCTTCAATAACTTTTAGTTTATGCTTTTTCGAAAGTTCAATAATTTTATCCATATCTGCCACGCATCCAAATAAATGTACTGGAATAATGGCTTTAGTTTTTGCTGTTATTAAGGACTCTATTTTATCTACATCTATACAATAGGTTTCAGGATTCACGTCAACTAACACTGGCTTAGCATTGACATTAAGAACTGCTGTTGCAGTCGCTAACCATGTTAATGCTGGTACTATAACTTCATCTCCATATCCAATATCCAATGCTTCAAGAGCAACAACTAAAGCCGATGATCCATTTGTTGTCGGAACGCAATACGGGACATCATTAAATTCAGCAAATTTCTCTGAAAATTCCCTTTCTTTACTCTTTTTGTTAGTGTAGTAACCACTAATTGCCCATCTTTTATTTTGAAAAACATCAAGTACAGATTTAATCGTTTTATTATTAAATACTGGCCATTCAGGCCATTCTTCTTTTTCTCTATTTAGTTCATATTCTTTTAACATTACTTGAACCCTCTCTATAATAATTTTCATTTTCTCATTTATCCAAATCCGCTCACAATATTTGTAATCATTTGAATTTTCACTATATTTTAACAATAAATCTAACCAATTAATTTCTAGTTGAGATTTATACAGTAAAATGTTGTGAATTTTTTCATGCATAACTTTGTCAATATTCACAGAAAATCTAGATAAATTTAATTTCTTTTCTTCAACAAACTTAATAATCTCATTATTATCAAAACCACAAATATAAGGAATATCTTCGTAATAAATTACGTTTTTTACATTAATTGAATTTATAATGTCATGAATCACTATATGATCAACATGATTTCCAATCGCTAATGGTGCAAAAATCAAGTCATAATCATCGCATTCTAATATTGATTTTATATCGTTCCTAATGCTTTTTATTAAACTCTCATCCTCTTCTTTTTTTATAAGTTCAGTTTCATCATTATAGCCTCGTAAAGAACTATCCATGTATCCCAAGTCAATTTTTTCAATTCCATTTTTTTCACAAAACTTATCATCTTCATGTTTACGCATTTTTGAAATTTGCTTCCAATCTTCATTCTTTTTATTTTTGATTACTGACCAGTTGCTCAAAGTAAAAACATTAACCAGTTTTATTTTCATTTTATTTTTTAATAAACTTAATAATCCTCCATTTGACAAAGCAAAGTCATCATAATGTGGACTAAAGAAAATCATTTTTTGAAATTTTCCATAGCTATTTTCCATTTTTATTTATGTTCATTCCTTTCAATTTACTCATCACACAACTCTGCATTAAAATTTATAGTGCTGAGCATTATTCTTCCTTTATAGTGCCATGCAACAGAAAATTCAATACACTGAAAACACATAAAATAATTTTTTATTTCTAATCAAAAATAACTATGTATTTACTTATGCTAATTAGCCCTCAGCACAAATAAAATGTTCTTATATCAGTACTAAGTATAATACCACTATAAACTATATTACTATTCAACTACTAATTTAGATAACAAAGAAAAATATTATCTTACAATACATCTCATTTTTTAATATTAGCTTATTAAAAGCCCCATTTATTTAGATATTTATTAACCTTACATATACTATTAACAATGTCTTCTTTGCTCACAAAAGTTAAATTATAGCCATTTGTTTGACTACTTTTTCCTAACTTATCTAACAGTACAATCGGTATTAACTCATTATTTACAATATATCCTCTTTTATTATCATTCTCAATTAATTGCATAATCTTATTGATTGGATATTCTTTTATTTTATAAATTTGTTTAACAACATCAATTTGTTCTAATAACTTATAATGCATTGCTACTTCATCTTCTGATATTTTACCTAATGCACTGCTAATCTCTGCATTCACTAGCATCCCATAAGCAACACATTCACCATGCTTAAATTTTCCATTGGATAAGAATTCAACTGCATGTCCTACTGTATGTCCATATTCTAGTACCAACCCATCTTTCCTCTCAGTCATATCTTTCTTTAACACTTTAGTTTTTGCTCTAATAGATAATTCAATAATCAACTCTAATTCTTCATAGTTGTATAAAAGACCATTTTTTGTTAATTTGATAAAACTTTCAATCTCTTCAGGAATAATAACCAATAGATTTTTTACTAGTTCTACAATTCCTGATTTGTAATCTCTTGTAGAAAGTGTCGAAAAAAAAGTAAATTCTGTAATTACAATTTCAGGTTTATAAAATGTACCAATTAAATTTTTGCCAAACTTCGAATTTACAGCTTGTTTTAATGATAAAACTGAGTCAGCTGCAGCAATTGTTGTAGTTGGAATATGAACTAATTTAATTCCTCTAAACAATAAACTTGCTGTTAATCCTACGAAATTACCTAAAACCCCTCCCCCAATGGCTACTAGGCAGCTACTCCGATCTACACCTATTTCTAATAATTCACATATCAAGGTATCCACATTGCTGATTGTTTTCAATCCTTCACAAACCTTTTTACATACTAGATTGCACTTTTTTTTTCTATTTAATATCCTATCTCTTAATATTTTAACTACTTCAATGTTTAACTTTCCATCATATATAATTACATACCTTTCAAGGTCTGTACTCAACAGTTGTTCTACAGTATTATCTAAGTTATAGTTCAAAAAATATGAATATTTATTTCCATCAATATTTATTTCGTAGAAACTCATTTTATCACCTCTTGATTTTTAAATGTACTCTGAAAAACCTAACAGTTAATCTAATTATTTTAAATTCTCTTCAAAATTCTCTTCAAATTGAAGAAATGCTTAATTAGTAGTAATAGACTAAAATACTTAAATAAAATATAATATTTTTTGTAAGAAATTATTCCTTGTAAGCAAGCAAAATACTCATTCTTTTTTATCATATCTTAATTTTTGAAAATACCCAATACAAAGCAGGAGCGATAATGATAATTATACTGTAAATTAAAAGTTTGTAATCATATCACATCAAATCAGCTATTTGACTTTTTAGGTACTTAAAGTACTAATGTGTAGTAAAAATAATTAATACATTCTTTCTTATGTCACATTACTTTCAAATTTCATATAATTTAAGATAATGAGGATAAACTTTTTTAGGTATATACTTTGAAGTTATATCAATTGTAGCCCGCTTAATTATTTCCATTCTTAAAATATCATCTTCAATAATTCTTTCTACTGCATCCGCAAAAGCTTTATCATTAGTTGATTCAACTAACAATCCATTATATTCATTTTTAAATATGTTTAAAAGCCCTCCAACACTAGATGCTACTACTGGTATTTCAGCAGCTACAGCTTCTATGGATGCTCCACCGAATTCTTCATGTCTTGAAGGCATTACTAAAACAGATGCATTCTTCATGATACATGCAACTTCATCATGTGAAATAAATCCTGTAATTCCAAATTTATTTTCTAAACCATACTTTAAAACACCCTCAACTAAATCTTCATGCTGAGGCCCATCTCCACAGACTAGAAAGAATAAGTCATCTCTCTTTTTCAAGTTATTTGCCATCTTTAAAAATATATCCCATCCCTTTTCGTGTGCTACTCTTCCAACAAATAAAATAATTTTTTTATCCTTTGGTAAACTATACTTATCCGCTATAATATCACAACAAATTGATTTTTTATGTTTTAAATGATGTTGTGCTAAACAATCACTAATAACTACAAACTTGTCCTCATGTTCTATAAAAGATTCTTTAAACTTTTTTGACATTTTTTCTGATGTAAGTACAATGCTTTTCGATATTGTAATTACTTTTTTTTCAATTTTTTTTACTATTGGATGAATAATTTTATCAACCAAATTCATGGGTTCATATGTAAATGTTCTACTACAATGGATAGAAGTAATAATAGGTATATTTTTGAAAAACTTGTTTAAAAACAAAGCAACAATATATGGCCCAATCACTCCACTTCCATGAATATGGATTAGATTATAATCTTTCTTATTTTTATTTTTCAATAACCATTTTATTGTTCCAAATACCCAACTCTCGTCAAGCATTATTGTTCCTGTATATTTTGACTTAAAAGGCAGTGTAAATGACCTAGTTGAATGTAAATAAAGATTGTCGTTGATTTTAATCTCATTTTCTATCCCTGGAAACCCCATTGTTACAATATCTTGAAAAATCCCATTATTGGCTAACCATTCTGATATATTCTTTATTTGTACTTGCATACCGCCAATAGGATCAAATTCACTTGGCCAATAATCACTGTTAAAATAGTAATGTGGTGTAACCCTTAGTACTTTCACCTATATCCCCTTTCTTTCCGACATTATTTAATCCAATATTTAATTAAATATATTTTTTATAACACATAATCAAATTGTTCAAAATTTGATACACTATAATTATCACAGATATTGCAAACATCATATTTACATCTGTCTCCATTTATGAGCGAATTTCTAAATTCTTTATATTCATTTGAATTCCATATATCTTTGATATGAGTTTCAGTAATATTTCCAAATACATTCTTTTGATAATAATCTTCGTAACAAGGGACTACATTTCCATATAATGTTATAACTAATAGTGAAGATGGAATGTAACATGCTCTATTCTTAACAATTTCTACTTTTCTACTTTCTATACTCCCCCCCCTATTAGTAAGATTCAAATCACTATATTTAATATATTCCACTTTAAGTTTTAATTTTTTATCTAGTTTTAAAAGTTCTTGTTCAAATCTATTTTTCTTTCCTTCATGCTGTGTTACGATCATTCTATCTATCCCAATATTTAATAAATTAGTTATTCTATTTGCATACAAGAAATCTCCGTTGGAATATAGTACATTTCTAACTTCTGGTAATTCTTCACGGATTGTACTAATAAATTTTTCTAACTTTGTACAAAGCAATGGTTCACCATAAAAATGATATGAAACTCGTCCTTTAAAGTTAATATCTTTCAACTGCTTAACAATTTCATTGAACACGCTATCTTCCATTTGTCCTTTTTCAACTCTTTCTGAGATTGAGTTTGGACAATAACTACACCTCCTATTACAAGCATGATTCACCTCTATCTCAACCATTGAAAAACACTTATTCATTTATGTTTCCCTCTCTTTTTTCAAATATTAGCAATAATTACTCTATTATATTTTTAATTTCCTAAAAGATCTTAAATCTAAACATAAAAAACACCATAGTCATAAAAGTAAATATTTAAGCATCAATCTGGGTTGTTATTATCAAAAACAACTAACAAACTACAATTTTTTATAATTTAACTTTTATAATAATATTTGATGTTTATTAGTTATTTTTTAGTATATTAAAATTAGTATTACTATAATATGTGCACCTTAATTACATTACGGTAAATATAATGGATAACACTAGTAAAAAGACATTTCTCCAGTTTTCCTGTAATTTTTTTCTGCAAGTTTTATTATAATCGATGTTAACAATACTATAATCCCCAAGCTCAGAATCAAATATATATAGTTCATAAATATTTGGGAATTCAACTCAATATTTAATAAATGCCTAATACCTATAAGACAATATGTTAATGGAAAAAAAGTTGAAATTACTTTTGCCCAAAATGGAAACACTGATACTGGAATCTTAACTCCTGAAAAAAGTTCCATTGGAGCATTTAGCAAGTAAAATAAAAATGTAGAATCTCTTGAAAACAAGAAAATCGCATTTAGCAATCCCCCCCAAATAGCTGCTGAAACAATTAGCATTAGGAATATTATAGGAGTTTTTATCAAAATCATAAGGTTTAAAGAACCGTTTAACACAATAAAGAAAAAACTATACACAATAATTATCCAAACATTTTCCAAAAGAGTGCCTAATGCCCTTCCGTATAAGACAGCAAGTTTATTACATGGAGACAAAAATATTATTTCTAAAGTCCCACTTGTTCTTTCATAACTCATATTCCAAGCACTCTCAACCATACTCCAAAAGCAATTAAAACCTATAAATCCTGTCAGTATAAACAAAAAGAATGTTTGTTTTGTATATATTATATTCCCAATTACTATCTCACCTTCAAAGAATGGTTTGTATCCAAGAAAAATGCTTACTAATTGTAATAATGGCCAAGCAATCATTGTAAAATAAATAAGCTTTGAATGAAATATGTTTCTATGTTGCTTAACTGCTTCTGAATAAACCTGTCTAATGAACTTCTTCATTTTTTCCTCCTCCTAAAAGTGTATCAAGTAAAATATTTTCAAGAGAAGGTTCTTTAACTAAAACGCTTAATAATCCACACTCATACTCAGCAATCATTTTAAAAATATCTGCATTATAACTTTTACACGAAGTTATTTTAACTAAATTTTCTATTTCATCAAATTCTAATTTAAATTTTTCTTTCTCAGCTAATATTGATAAGCTCTTTTTGAAATTCACTTTCATATTTTCAACCTTTATTAAAGTTTCTTTCTGTGATTTAAGCATTTTTTTCAGTCCTTCTGGTGTATCTTTAGCAATAATCTGCCCTTTATCAATAATATATATATAATCACATAACTCTTCTGCTTCAGTAATATAGTGTGTGGTTAATAATATACCTTTATTATTATCAGTTGCTAATTTTTTAATATATGTTCTCATCTTCTGAGCAATATTTATATCTAATCCTAGGGTAGGTTCATCTAAAAAAATGTAGTCTGGATCATTGATTACTCCTCTAGCAATTTGCAACCTTTGCTTCATACCTTTAGAATATCTTTCTACAGGCATATTCTCTGAATCTTTTAAGTCAACCATATCTAATAATTTATCTATCCTCTTATCCAGCTCTTTCTTTTGAATCCCATATAACGAACCAAAATATTCCAAATTCTCTCTAGCTGATAAACGCCAGTATAAATTTCGCTCTCCTCCAGTAATTAAATTTAACTTTTCCTTTACTTTTTTATAATATTTTACAGAATCAATCCCATCTATCATTATTGATCCTGAAGTAGGATCAATAATTCCACACAACATTTTAATAGTCGTTGTCTTACCCGCACCGTTAACACCTAATAGACCAATAATTTTGCCTTTTTCTAACTCTAAACTCAGTTTTTTAACTGCACAAACTCTTTTTCTCTTTGCTAAATGAAACTTCTTCTTCTCTTTAAATGTGTATGTTTTTGAAATATTACTAGCTACTAACACACTCTATACCTCCTGTATATAATTTAAAATCCTGTAAATACTCAATCATTACTATAATATCTATATTTATTTAGCAATTACACCAAATAATTATCCAAAAATATCATTCATTATATTCTTCTCCATTTTTTTATTGAAGTAAATACCTATAACAAGATATATAATACTTAAAGCCAAAATTTGAACTACAAGATGCATGTTATTTACCAACTTTTCTTCTAATAAAACAACTGCTCTATATAACTTTAGGCTAGCTGTCATAGGAATGATTTCTGAAATAAATTGAATAGATTTTGGTAAATATTCAATGGGAAACGCAACTCCTGAAATAATATATAAAATCATAAATAGTGTATTTTGAGTTATATAAGTATCTCTTGTTTTTAACATTATTGATGACAATAATACTCCCAATGCAAAAAAGGAGAATAGTATAATTAGAATAATAATGATAGATTCAAATGTAAGAATTCTTGATACTTTAGCACCAAAAAAACTCCCAAGAACAACAACTATTCCAAATTGCATTATTGTATATGAAATTTGTTCAATTTGACAACCAATAAAATACCCAGCACGTGAAGCCGGTGAAATAAGCAATGCTCCTATGGTGCCCTCTCTCAATTCAGTTATCAATGCTCTACCAATATTCATCAAAGTAGCAATTCCAAGGATATTGATTGCTATACCAAGCACAATAAAAGTTATATAGTCTGAAGAATCTGTATATTCAACAAAACTTGATGTAACCTTTCCATCGAACATAAACTTATATATTAAATACGGAATCAATATTGAAAATAAAGCATTAAATAACCTTCCTAAAAGATAAGTCCAAGGATAAGCTCTTTTTCGAGTAATTCTATTTTTCACATAAGTAGATTTTATAATTTCAAACATAAGCCCTCCAAAAATTTAATAATCATTAAACGAAAAATCTTTTATTTCTTCACCTCTAAATACTCTTCTTATCAAAACTATATAGTGAGGACTATTAAAAAGAAAATGCCCCAACAAACAGCCCCCTATCGCTCCTGTTAAATAAAATACTATTCCTAACACTAATCCTACAATAAAATGATAAATATAAGCCACTACTTTAAAACTTTGGTTACTCCATCTATACATATAATGACCATGAACAAATAAAATACTGCTAATTAGTATAGAATATACTCCTAAAGTTTCTCTAGCATATCCTATTAAAAAATATCTAAAGAACACCTCTTCAGCAACAATACTCAAACTTAAAAATAACATCCTTTCAAAAAAAACTCTTTTTGATATTCTAAACATAGTCGTTATGCTATTTTCTTTGAGCAATTTAATAACATTTTTATGATTTAATAAAAGTAATAGACTCCCTCCAATAAAACCATATACTAAAGATAATACTTGCTGCGAATCAGTAATTCCAATATTTAAAATTATTATAGGAAAAAAATTAGGAACATAAAAAACAATATATTGAATATAATCATTATACTTTAAAATTTTTCTAACAATAGGTGCAAAAGTAAGAACCAAAACTATAAACGAATAAAAAATAGTAATATTGAAATAAACTTTATTTTTTTTTATAAACAAAAAAAATACTAGTATAATACAAAGAATCATTAATGATATGATTTGTTTTTTGAAAATATATGGTTGTGTTTTTTTTCTATCCATAATTTCACCATTAAACTACCTTAACTATTCCTTCTGCATCTAAATCTATCAAATATTCTTCAATATATTCAAAAATCTCTTTTGAGTCCATTTGATAAAACTGTGATAATATGTTACTAATTTCAATTATATTTCTTTTTCCATCGCATAAATCAAATATTCTTGCCCCAACTTCATTCACTTGAAATATCTCACCACTATTTATAACAAAAAATCCTGATTCATTTTTAAATATCACTGCTCCTAATACTTTTTTATATATTTTCATAAATAATATTCATTCCTTTCATAAGCTCAGGTACAGAATATTATTAACTCTGTACTTAGAACTAATTTATTTTCGTAATCGTGTATATTAAAAAATTTTTAGTCATAAAAAATCACTTAATTTATAACCTAATCAATTGTTAACATATTTTGTGGACAGTATTTTGCTACCTGATTATAAAAATTTTAAATTCTCGTTTTAGAATGTCGTTGCTAACCCAAGAAGATAATTATCATGATTACGAATATTTACATCTTTAAAAACATTCAAATATGTAAGCATAGTATATCCGAAGCACTCTCTAAATTGCACTTTTCCTGAAGATTGCAAAATCACTATATAATAAACTGAATTTAAGAATAGTGATGAATCAACTTTAGTTTGTTAACCTTTAAATTTAATGATTTTTGATTTTACAGCATAAAATTTCTTTACAATTTGCTTTTGTTGATTAGTAATACATAGTAAATTTTCATCTCTCAGGTCAGTTTATTGGTATTAAATTTAATCTATTGGAATAACTACTCAATGCTGTCTTTTTACGTAAGAGCTATAGAATTAAAAATTTTTTGAATTAACTCTAATTTTTCTTCAATAAATTTCTCTATATTTTCAGCATCAACCGAAGGATATAATTGATATTTGTAGAAATTTCCAACTATTTCTTTCATCGAAAAATCATTTTCAAAATTCATTAAAAATACCTTTGAAATCCACTTGCTTTTTACTGTTATGATACCCCTTTTTACATTAAGTGCACCGATAGCATTATGAAGCGCATAATAAGCACAATCCACAGCAGCAACATAATTGCCTGAATTATACATACTAATTGCATCTTGATACCATGAATTTGATTCTACTATATAGCAATTCAATATTGCATCATTTAACTTAGATTTTTTAATTCTATTTTTTAGTTCTTCACCTTCGACTTTTCCTACAATCATCTCACTAACCCTAACTCTATGAACTAATTTAAAATAATCTATATCTAAAATTTTATTATATGATTCATCAATTTCATCAATTAATTTATAAATTTCAGAAATTGGCCAATATTCAATATCTAGAGACGCTTTTTTTAACTTAATATTTTTTATCTGATGCGTTTCAGCATCTCTACTAAATGGTATGTTCCCTGGTTCTTTCATAAGAACATATACATCAAAATCTGAGTCTTTATTACCTAATCCTTCTAAATGCGAACAATAAATAAACACAATAGCATCTGACGTGTCAACTTCAATCTTTGATAAAATACCATCAACACTTATTTCGCACTCATTTAGTCTATTAACAAGAATTTTATTCATTCTTTCACCCTTTCTTTTATTAATACAGAGCCAACAAAGTTGGCTCCTAAAACCTTAAATCTCCATACCAGCACTTAAAGAAGCGACGATTTTCTCATCAACAACCTTAATAATTACAGGTTTTTCAAATTTTTCCATAATTCTCCCTCCTTCCTTTACAATACTGTCAGAGTTTATACAAACATCTTTGACAGCTTATTTTTTTATCTTATTTATAATAAACTTGACCTCCTCAGATTTTAAAGTATAATTACCTATATAAATTAAAGGAGAAACAAGTCTAAAACATGGTTAATATCAACTTAAAAGAGACCCTTCATTTACTTATGTTAATGAAGCCTATTCTCATAAATCCATTACTTAACTAGAGTAGGCGCCTAATAACCTCTGCAATTATTAAAGTCGTAATATCAATGCTATATAATTATATAACTAGATTTTTTTTCATTATTGTGAACAATAATGAAGATTATTATATTTTTTTTATTATTTCTACATTTAACCAATTTATTTATTTATTATACCACACTTTTACTTGTTTTTTTGTTTTTTCTGACATTTATCTTCTATTTTCGTTCGACTTTTTTCTACTTTAATTTACTTTTTATGCATCT
Organism: Clostridiaceae bacterium M8S5; assembly: GCA_029227815.1. Lineage (GTDB taxonomy): Bacteria > Bacillota > Clostridia > Tissierellales > MCWD3 > Abyssisolibacter. The sequence goes on from CP118523.1 coordinate 3,104,776, forward strand.
ACTAATTTACCATTTTTAAGTTAATTTCTAGTTTTTGAAATTAATGTATAATAATTAAGCTAATATAAATCGAATAATTTAAATGTTTATCATAAATCATACTCTTTGAATTACTCTAGTAAGTATAAACCGTGATGATACAAAGAACCGTAAAATATTAATAGCTACTTTCAATTTGTAATAGAGATAAGATTAAAATTTTGCGGTGGGAACATTCAGGATTTTGGCTGTATTATAAACGATCAGAAAAAGGGCATTTCAAATGGCCTAATAATGAAAATGAAGTAAAAGAAAGAGCTTTGATTTAAGAGACCACTGAAAATCTAGCTAATTTCAGTGGCCTCTAAACTAAGGAGGTTTTTTTATGAATATTTTTGATGGTTTTACTAAAGATGATGATTTAATTGAATTCAAATGCACTAAATGTGGTTATTCTTTGTGGGTACCTAGATTCATTGTTGTTCAACTTGAAGAAGATAATATTTTTAATGGTCTTGATAAATCAATACCACCTCAGCCTTTTTGCCAATCTTGTGATGGCACTATGATTCCTGTTTCTTATACTGGAATTCAAGGTGTAAAATATCAATATAGTAAATAATTTCAATCTGCTTTTATAGGTTCATTTTGTTATTCCATACCTTTTCTAAAAAAGTTGAACTTTCCTATTAAAGAACAAAAGCGCAACAACCCTCAAATCGTTACGCTTCACCACCTATTTAGATTTAATTTCTATCTGCTTACCAGTATTATCTATACGAAATTCTCCTTTGTATATTAGATGTGATACTGGTACTATTTTATACCCCTGTTTTGTCAATTTATCTAGTATTAACGGTAAAAACTGCTCTACATACTTGGAGTTGTTATGAAATAATACTATTGAACCATTTTTTACATTTCTGGTTACTTTATCTACTACTGGTTGCACTCCGTAAGACTTCCAGTCGAGGCTGTCAACATCCCATTGAATCACATAGTAGCCTTGTTCTCTACATGTTTTTATGAGCCTATCATTATAATCTCCGAATGGAGGTCTGAATACAATAGTCCTTTGACCAGTGAGTTTTTTTACTAATAACTCTGTTCCTTTCAATTCTTTGATTATATTTTCTTTACTAAGCTTTGTCATATGAGGATGTGTTGATGAATGATTGCCTATTTCATGACCTCTTTTATGTATCTCTTTTACCATCTCTGGGTATTTTTCAGCCCAAAATTTAACCAAGAAAAATGTTGTTTTGATATTGTATTTATCAAGTGTATCTAAGATACTAAGTGTATGATCTGCTCCCCATGCTGCATCAAAACTTATGGCTATAACTTTTTCTTTTTTATCTACGCTGTATATTGGAAGTTCTTTCTTTGGGCCAAATACATTCTTTATACCATCATCTATGATATCTGACCAACTAATCGCCATAAATACAAATAGAAAAAGCAATATATATTTCATAATAATTTTTCTTCTTAATAAAACTATTTTCATAGCATACCTCCTAGTAAGAAAAATTGTTGCTTTAATATAATTTATTTGTATTGCCTAACTATTATTACAAATAAACTAATTTGTTTTCTTATCTAGACTGTAGCTATCTATTACTAATTTATTTTTGTATAAGATCTACCCAGTACTATTGAATTTTGATCATCTTCTTCTACAAATAAGTTGTTCTTATCTTTTAATCCTTCTAGTTTCATTATAAATTTGCATACTACAAGCCCTAAAAAGAACACTCCGCTTAGTATAGCAAATACTTTTAAACTTTTTTTCACCTGTGTATCCTCCTCGTCTCTTTGTCTTTAAGTAAATATTATTACAAAAAATTGATTATTTCAAGTTTATGCCTGTTTTTTTCTACCCATAATTAATGTATATACAAAAGCTGTTATAGGTATAGTAAATATCAGCCCTATACTTCCAGCTAACGCTCTAACTATCTCTGTTGCCACCATTTCTTTATTTATTACATCTACTATGGTGTAATCGTATGCCATAAATAATAGCATTAAGTTAAGAAACCCTCCTGTATATGCTAGTATCAATGTATTGGACATAGTTCCCATTATATCTCTTCCTACATTCATACCTGACTTAAATAACTCTTTCATGTGTATATCTGGCTTTTTTTCTTTTATCTCTGACATAGCAGATGATATTGACATACTAACATCCATGACTGCACCAAGAGCTCCTAGAATAATAGCTGAAAATAATATTCCTCTGAAATTAAATTTTACTTCTTGAGGTATCATTGTCAGCATCTGAGCTTCTTCATTACTTAAACCATTAAGATGCGCATATTTACTGACTATTAACGTCAAGATACCAGCCAATAATACTCCTAGAGATGTTCCTATAATCGCTGATACACTTTTTGTGTTGATCCCATTTAATATTATAAGAGTTAGTGTTATTACTCCAATACAAACAGCTATGGATAATAATATTGGGTCATTCCCTTTTAATATCAATGGAAGATAAATTTTCAGTATAGCTATTATTGTCAGTGAGAGTGTAATTACTGACTTGAGCCCTTTAAATCCTCCTATTACTACTAATAGTACTATAAAAAGCCCTATCATCCAGTACAAATATTTATCTCTTACTACATCTGATATGTATGCTGCTTGAAAATAGCCATCTTCATCTTCATCTATTAGTAAAATTACATCGTCTCCTGGATTTACATTTATATTATAGGCTAATCTATCATCTAGTATATTTTGTATTAATAGCTCTTGCCCTTTATATTTTCCATTTTTAACTAAGACTTTTATTGTCTGGTAAGTCAATGTTTCACCTTGTGTATAACCTTCTATTCCCTTTCTTTCCTCTGCTACTATCTCTAATGCTTTTCCTCTAATCATTTCTTTTTTAGGTTTATTATTGTGATTTCCTTCTTCAACGCTTGCCCCGTAACATATATTAGCTGATATGATAACTATCATTATCATCACTAGTATTTTTAATTTCTTCATTTTTTCCCCCTTTTAACTGTTATTCATATATATATAGCTTTTTATCTCCTATTTTTTGTTTATCTATCTTATTTTCATTTTTTTTATTTACTGTAACAATATCTGCTACTCCATCGCTTATAAATCTTTTTTGTGGATATTTATCAAACATTTCTAGGTATGCATATAAGCCAAATCTTCCAACGTTAGTTTCACTTGCTCTTACTCTTTTTATAGACATTGGATTGAAGTTCTTATCTATTGGTGAAACTGATGGACGAGCTCCAACGTTTAATATTGCTATATTATGGTACTCAAATCCTTTATAACTTCCTTTCTCTAATAAAGGCTGTAAATCTTTCATTGGTCTTGCACCATTACATAAAGCATATGTGTTTATTTTATAATCAGAATCTATCATACTTTCTAAGAATTGTGCCTCTTTACCAATGTATTCTTGTATAGCTTTTACATTTTGATTTGACTTCTTTGACATATCATTATGTGATACTGTATGATTTCCTATATCCATGCCCTTATTCACTATATAATTTAGCTTATATTTTACTAAATCTTTTTGTCTAAAAGGATTAGATCCGTAAACAAAAAACGTTGCTTCTAACGGAAAATCTGGGTGTTCTTTGTTAAATGCTTCTAATATACCTACTGCACAATTTGGATCTACTGTTTTTTTACCGTCTTTTTCAATAATATTGAGATTGTTTTGCAAACCATCGTCAAATGTTAACACGACTGGTGTATAACCTGCTGGTGTAGTTATATTGTTGTTAACAAAGTCTGTAAGTGAGATAGGTCTATATCCTTTCTCATACAGTACTTTTAAATCTTTCTTAAAATTCTCTGTTGTCCTAGCCCATTCTGATTCTTTGCCTGTTGTTATACTATGATACATTAACACCATAATCTCACCTGATTCGTTTGGCTTTAGTGTTAAGTCTATATCGCTTTCATCCTTCTTTGCTTCGTTATTTTTTTCAGAAGATATATTTTCTTCACCCTGTTTAGATTGCTTTTCTTGCTTTACTGCCTCTTTGTCTTGTTGCTCTTGTTCCTGTTTTACCTTTACATCATTTTTGTTGTCATTTTTAGCTATTTCATCATTTGAGCATGCTGCAAGTAATATTGTAGTTGCCATTACTGTATATAATGCTAATTTTTTTATCGCCATGAATTTTACCTTCTTTCTCTTATCTTTTTATTCTCTTACTTCCTTTTGGACAACTTGATACACATACTCCACAAACTGATCCTCTTCCAATATCTTTGTAATGCTCGCTCATATGGTTACTACATGCGATAACGTCTACTAAATCTTCTCTCGGTATGCCCACATGCCATAGGTTCCCTTTCAAAGCTATAGCTGGACAATTTATCACGCAAATATTACACTGCCCACATTTAGACTTTGAAATAGGTTCATCGTAATCTATCTGCATATCAGTTAGTACGGTTCCTAATCTTACTCTAGGACCATATTCATCTGTTATTAGACATGCATTCTTACCAATCCATCCTAACCCAGCTCTTACTGCTACTGTTCTATGCTGAAAAAGTCCTGTATATGGATCGTCTTCAGTTTTCACTGTTTGTGATGCTGGAATTGCTAAAGCATAATAGCCTTCATTTTGTATCATAGTGGTGAGTGCTAATGTTATTTGATCAATAAGAAAATTTACTGTTCTATAGTGATGAAAGTATGTTTTAGTAGGTTTTTTTGTCACTTTGTCCATAATCGCATCGGATAATCTAACCATTATAGAAATACCTGTAGTCAGGTTTTCTAAATCACCTGTTACTATACCTCTTAGGTCTGCTATCCCTACTTTAGATGCGCCCATTTGATACGATTTTTCAGACAATTTTTCTTTAATATCACTACTCACAGAATCACCCTTATTATATATTTTGTACTCTTTCTTAATTTTATAATCCATTTATGATTTTGTAAACAGATTTAATCAATTCTTAATAATCTTAATAACTGTTATATTTTTATTATATTTTGTATGTGTTTATTATTTTCTTTTGAAAAAGATACATGCATATATTACTTTTATATGTTATAATTTACGTATTATTAAAAGTAAGAGGTGATTAAGTGTTTGCCAAAAATTCTCAGGAATTAGCTCAACACAAATTAGTCTTAATATATATTATTAGTGCTACAGATTTTGATATAACAAATATTGAAATTACTCAATTTGTACTAGAATCAAACTATATGAATTATTTTCTACTGCAACAATATCTCGGTGAATTAATCGCATCAAATTTTGTAGTGGAGAATGATGTTAACGACATGAAATACTACAAATTAACTGAGCTTGGAAATAAAACGCTAAGGTACTTTAGCAATAATATTCCTCAAGCTATAAAAGACGAAATAGACCTAAAAGTAAAGGAAAACAATATACAAAAAATTAAGGAAAAGCAAATCATTGGAGATTTTTATAAAAAGAATGATTCTGAATATATTGTAGAACTGTCTGTTAAGGAAAATGATATTACAATTTTTAACATATCTTTGAATGTTGTATCTAGTAAACAAGCTAAACTCATCTGTAAAAATTGGAAAAAGAACCCTGATTTAATATACAAAAATATTATTAATCAATTGATTTCTAATAATTAGTCTTTTTATGTAATATAAAAGGGGATGTCTCATGTAAACATCTCCTCTATAATTTAAACAATTAACATTCCACTAGGCTCTTTTCCAACTTTAATCCTAGTTTTTATTTTTCCATTTTTATGATTAAAAACGATGATAATATTATTGAGTATATCGTTAATATATATATAGTTATCTATGTTTACCAAATTACAAGGCATTCCTCCAACATGGTATCTTTTTGTATAATCAATTTCTCCAAATTCTATTTTATATAAGTAGCCATCACTTACATTAGGTGTGAATATAGAGTTCTCTGAAGTACAACAGATGTTGTGTATCATATTGCAAACTTTAACTTCTTTTATTATATCTTTTTTTATTAAGTTATATATCATAATATGACTACTTAACATGCCATTTGACATCCCCGCTATGATGTATAAATTTTCTTTAAACATATAAAAATGAAGTGGATTATACGATAGTGGTACCCTTTCTATACTATAATCATATAAATCTATTATATCCATGCTATATCCACTACTATTGGCTACAAATATTTTTTTATTTACATTATCTAATACTATTCCATGTGGTTTCTCCCCCACTGAAATATTCTCTATTAATTCAAAAGATTCTTTATCCACGACCGATACTGAATTTGAGTCACTATTTGATACAAATATCCTATCTTCAAACATTGCTAAATGTGTTGGGCATTTTCCAACATAAGTATGGGATAATATATTATTTTCCTTTATATCGATTTTAAAAATGCTATTATCATACGAATTAACTGTATAAATTAAATCAGTCGTTTTGTCTCTATATAATTGATGAATCCCTACTTTTTCTACTCTATTAATACATTTTAACGTTCTATTATTAAAATGCATATCATATAAGGATTTAGTACGCACGTTAAAATTCTCATCATCAAAGGAAATAATAGATATTGAATCCTCTGCTGTGTTTGCTATCAATAGTTTTTTTGATTCAAAAATCACACAACTCACCCCATAAAGACTTTTGGTTTATATAACAGTTTATGCGGTGTGTTTTTTTTTGTGAAAGTAATTAACTATCTAATCTACTCTCTTTACTATTCTTCTGACATCTCCTATGATGTATAAAGATCCAGAAAATATAATCAAATCATCTTCACAAGCAATATCCAATGCTTTATGTACAGCATCGCTGATTTTTGAATGTACATGAGTTATTTTATTGTACTTTTTTATTTTTTGTGCAAGCTCTGTAGCTTTCATAGCTCGTGGAAGCGTCGCCTCTGTAACTATTACTTCGTCTGCTAGTGGTACTAATTGTTCTATACAATTTTCTACATCTTTATCTGCTAGCATACCTATCCCTAGTATTATTTTTTTGCCTTTATACAATGTTTGTACTGCTTTTCTAAGTTCTATTGCTGCATCTAGATTATGTGCCCCATCTATTATAAAGTTAGGATTATGAGATATTGTTTCTAATCTTCCCGCCCATCTAGTGTTTTTTAATCCTTCTTTTATAGCTTTTGTTGATATCTCTATTACACCTTTTTGTTTTAATTTTTCCAACAATAATATTGCTAACGCAGCATTATAAATCTGGTGCTCTCCTAATAGTTGTATCTTGATATTATCGTATTTTATATCTTTATAGTTAAAATCAAATATACTACCATCTTTAGCTATATCTATTATGGTTATATTGTTATAGTCAAAATCATAGTAATCAGCATTTTTATCTTTGACTACCTCAATTATTGATTCTTTTGCTTCTTCTTGCTGTGGATAAGAAAACACTATGCCATTATCTTTTATTATCCCTGCTTTTTCTTTAGCTATTTTATATAAAGTGTCTCCTAATATATCAACATGATCATAAGATATGGATGTTATCACTGAGGCTATTGTATTTTTTACTACGTTTGTAGCGTCGAACCTACCTCCTAGTCCTACTTCTAGGACTAAAAAATCCACTTTCTCCTCAGCAAAATACACCATCCCTATAGTTGTTACTATCTCGAATTCTGTAGGATGATTGTAGCCTCTTTCTATCATATCTTGAATAGCCAATTTAACTCTCTGAGTAATTTTACCTAGTCTATTTTCTGGTATGTGTTTTTCATTTATTCTTATTCTCTCTGTAAATGTTTCTAGGTACGGTGATGTAAAAAATCCTACTCTATAACCTTCTTCTTTTAATATATTCATTATATAAGAGGCAGTAGAACCTTTGCCATTAGTTCCAGCTATATGGATTATTTTAAGCTCATCTTGTGGATTTCCTAACAATTCTAGTAATTTAGTAATGTTTTCTAGCCCTAACTTACTTCCAAATTTTTTACTTCCATGTATATATTTTAATGCTTCTTTATAGTTCATTTTTTATCACTCCGTCTACTATTATCAAAACACTTAACTTTTATTATAACATTTTTTTATTAAAGTTCATTAAATAATTAGGTAAATATTAATAAAAAATATTTTTTTAATTCAAATACAGTATTTGTAATACTTGAAAAAGTTTCCTGCAAAAAAATGGCATTTTTCGAGATTGAACTATTTTCTATTTTATGGTATTATTGAAATAATTTAAATATATTTGTAAGGAGTGACAATTTTGGAGCCTACTATTAACGACAAAACCATACTAAATATACAAGAAATATTCAAATATATTCATCATTTTAGATATGAAGAGGCTTTTCTATTATCTTCTAAGATAATGGAGCGAAACGACAGTGGCGACCAACTATTTCATGAATGGGTAAAATCCTTAGCAGAGTTTTTTTCGTGTAAAAATCAAAAAACAGCTATTCAGCTTTTAGAAAAAATTAAACCTAAGAATATTGAAAATGATATTCACTTTAGAATTATCAATTCACTAATGTGCTTCTATATAGAAGCAAAAGACCGTAGAGGTTTTTTCAAATATATGAAGTCTCTTAATACGAGTTTACATATTTTAGATAATGATGACTTAATGATTAAGATACTTTGTAATTTTGCAAATGGTTTTTATGAATTTAAAAGTTACAAAGAAGCCTTAATATATTGTGAAAAAACAATAACTATAGCTCAGAAGAATAGATCTTTTGGGATTAATTTTTCTTTGGTTATAATGATAAAGATAATGTGTTTGCTTTATCTGGGAGAGGCTACTAAAGCTAATAAATTAAAAAAAGAATTTGAAGTTTTTGCAATACTAACTAATAATAAGAGTGATATTAAATACTTACAAGATAATCTTAAAAAGTTTAATGAGGAGGTGGTAAATAATGAAAACTTCATTAAAAAAACTATATAACATAGCACTATTTTCAGTATTCGTGCTACCTATAGCTGTAGATGAAATAGTACAAATAATTCGAAGTTTCCCAACAAGTCATTAGCTATTAATAAATATTGGACAAGTTTGTGATTTAAATAAAGGGCTTAAGAATTTAATCTTATAGCCCTTTGTTTAGATTGATGATAACATTCTATTTATTAAGCATCCCTGCTAATCTTTCTTCTACTTTATCCATCATAGTCTGATACTTATTTTGTTTTTGTTTTTCTTCTTCTACTAAGTGAGGTGGTGCTTTCTTTAAGAATCCTTCGTTTGAAAGTTTTCCCTTTACTCTTTTTAGTTCTCCCTCTAACCTTTTCTTCTCTTTTTGCAAACGCTCAATCTCTTTTTCCATATCTACTAGTTCATTCATTGGCAAGAATATCTCACAATCATCTACTACTGTGGACATAGCATCTTCTTTAAATTCGTCTTTACTACCCAATATGCTTATATCTGATGCTGATGCAAGAGTTATAAAATATTCTTTAGCTTTCTTTAGCATTTCTTTTCTTTCGTCTGATTGAGTTACAAATACTATATTACATTTTTTAGAGTTCACAACATTCATTTCTGCTCTTATGTTTCTTATATTTTTAATAGCCTCCATAACGAACTGAAGAATTTTTTCGTCTTCTTTATATTCTCTGTTTGCATCATATCTAGGCCACTCACTAACCATAAGATCTTCGTTAGTCCCTCCAATATGCTGGAATATCTCTTCTGTGATAAATGGCATAAATGGATGTAATAGCTTCAATATATCTACTAATACTGATAATAATACGAACTTAACAGTCTCTTTATCTTCTTCGTTATCTCCATATAACCTTGGTTTAACAATCTCTATATACCAATCACAATATTCATTCCAAATAAAATCATATATCTTATGTGCTGCCATTCCTAGTTCATATTTGTCTATATTGTATGATATCTCTTTAGCTGCTGTATTAACTCTAGATAGTATCCATTTATCTTCTGGCTTAAGTTCATATTTTTTACCCTTAGCTCTATCTAATGTATAGTCTCCCAAATTCATCATTACAAATCTTGAAGCATTCCAGAGCTTATTAGCAAAGTTCCTACTTGACTCTACTCTCTCGATGTTGAATTTCATATCATTTCCAGGTGAATTTCCTGTCACCAATGAAAATCTAAGCGCATCGGCTCCATACTGATCTATTATCTCTAATGGGTCTATTCCATTACCTAATGATTTACTCATTTTTCTTCCTTGAGCATCTCTTACTAAGCCTGTGAGCATTACTTTATCAAAAGGTACTTCTCCCATATTTTCTATTGAAGAAAATACCATTCTTACAACCCAGAAAAATATTATATCATAACCTGTTACTAGTACATCTGTTGGGAAGAAATATTTTAGTTCTTCTGTATTTTCAGGCCACCCTAATGTTGAAAACGGCCATAGAGCAGAAGAAAACCATGTATCTAATGTATCTGAATCTTGACGGATGTTTTTACTACTACATTTAGTACATACACTTTGAGCATCTCTAGAAACTATAACTTCTCCACAATCATCACAATAATAAACTGGCAATCTATGACCCCACCATAGCTGTCTCGATATACACCAATCTCGAATATTTTCTAACCAATTCATATATATCTTCTTAAATCTCTCTGGTATAAACTTTATTTTTCCACTTTTTACAGCCTCTATCGCTGGCTCTGCTAAAGGCTTCATTTTAACAAACCATTGCTTTGATAATGATGGTTCAATAGTAGCCTTGCATCTCTCACAATGTCCAACATTATGAGCATGCTCTTCTATATTTACAAGTAAGCCTTCCGCCTCTAAATCACTAACTATCTGTTTTCTAGCAGTATATCTATCTAATCCCGCATATCTTCCACCTTTTTCATTTATGGTTGCATCTTCATTCATTATTATGATTTGCTCAAGATTATGTCTTAATCCTATTTCATAGTCATTAGGGTCATGAGCAGGTGTTATTTTAACAGCCCCACTACCAAACTCTTTTTCAACATAATCATCTGCTATTATTGGAATTTCTCTATTAACAAGTGGAAGTATTAATGTCTTACCTATCAAATTTTTATATCTTTCATCTTCTGGATGCACAGCTACTGCAACATCACCAAGCATTGTCTCTGGTCTAGTTGTAGCAATTGTTAACCCAATATCTTCTCCTTTTACTGGGTACTTGATATGCCATAGCTTTCCATTTTCATCCTTATGGTCTACTTCTGCATCTGAGATAGCTGTTTTACACTCTGGACACCAGTTTATTATCCTATTACCTCTGTATATTAATCCTTTTTCATATAATCTAATGAAAACTTCTTCTACAGCATTGCTTAATCCCTCATCTAATGTAAACCTATCCTTTGACCAATCACAGGAAACTCCTAGTTTTTTAAGCTGTTTCTTTATGTTTCCTCCATATTTTTCTGTCCACTCCCAAGACTTCTCTAGGAATTTCTCTCTTCCTAGTTCTTCTTTTGATGATCCTTCACTTTTTATTTTAGCTACTACTTTGGATTCTGTTGATATAGATGCATGATCTGTCCCTGGTAGCCACAGTGCTTCAAACCCTTGCATTCTTTTGTATCTTATAAGTGCATCTTGTATAGAGTTGTTTAACGCATGACCCATATGCAATATCCCTGTTACATTTGGAGGTGGCATCATTATAGTAAATGGTTCTTTATCTTTATTTACTTCTGCCTTGAAATTTCCCGATTCCATCCAATATTTGTACAATCTATCTTCGAACTCTTTTGGATTATATTTTTTTGCTAAATTTTCTTTCATCTTTATTCCTCCTATAATTTATTGTTTAAAATATATTAACAATATTACAGCTATTATAGTAGCTAATAATCCACTACTTTTTATAATTAATAGTTGTTTTAAATTTTTTATTTTTCCTTTATGATATAGTCTATCAGCCCCAAAGACGACTACTCCGCTAAGTACTAGAAGTAATATACTTAATTTGTACATTATTTTACAACTCCTTTGTATTTGTATTAAAAAAAGCCTTCATCCCTAAGTAAGGACGAAGACTATATTCGCGGTACCACCTTAATTTCATAATACAAAATAATTATGACTCTCAATAATAATATAACGGTTATAACCGTCTGAAGTTACTACTATTTCACTTCAAAAGCTCTAGAGCTACCTTCAACAAAATTCTACTATAATGTTTCTCAGCCAATGAACATTACTCTCTGAAAGGTTATTTTGTTTACTCTTCTCCTTCATAGCCATTTATTAACTTTTAATTATTAACATTATCATATAATTATCATGATTTGTCAATATCTAATTCTTTGTTATGTTTGTTATGTTTAATATCCTTAAATCTAATCAAGTATTTTGAGAAAGCCAACATAGCTGTTAATATTGCTACTGAGATTATAACATAATTTAATATAGTGTTTATATTAAGTGCTACTATAAATATAGCTATGTAAAACATCAATGTTGATATTTTACCATATTTATTTGCAGCTACTACTGTCTTATCCATACGCCAAAACAATAAAGCTCCTCCAAATACCATTGCTAACTCTTTAATAACTATAAATAACAATACCCATATTGGTAAATATTCTTTTAGGTATAAACAGAGTATCACTGTCACCAGCATTGTCTTATCTGCTAAAGGGTCTAATATTATTCCCCATTTTGTTATCATGTTATATTTTCTAGCAATATATCCATCCAATACGTCGGTAATCCCTGCGATGATAAAAATACATGTAGCATATAGCACGCTATACTTTGCATTAGAAAAAAATACTAAAACATAAACAGGTACTAACGCAAATCTTATAGTTGTAAGAATGTTTGGTATATTCATCTTTCACCTCATAATAACCTAGTGATGAACCACTAAATCAATTTTTCAACATATGTATATTTTATAACATTTGGTTTATATATTCAACTTCAAAGTTGCTATATATCATTTTATTTATAGTATAACCTTATTTAAATTTTAAAACAAATTAATTTAAATTTCAACTAAAATTTAACTATTTTAGCAAAGTGCTGTAACAAACGTTTTTTATTTGAATATCATAATCATAACTAAATAAGGAGGTCTGATCATGCATAAACACAGATTTACTTATCTTATAATTATAATGGTAATTATAATTAGCCTAATTATAATTGGATGTGATGAACCTAAAGGAAATGATTTAAAACTAATAAATATTTCATCCCCAGATAAGATATTTATTAGCTATATACCATTGAACAAGACAATTTTTTTAGATTATGATTTTAATACTAGGAGCTTTTCTCCTAGTTACATATATTCTTCCATCTCACTTTTAATACTGCTTTTTAAACTTTGTTTAGAAAATCTATATCTATCATATAATCGTAAGGAGGTTTATATTTGATGTATAAATTTACAGCTACAATACTCATAATTATCATATTACCTATTGTGTTATTAGGTTGCTCTACCAATAATACTACCACTGTTAGATTGACAGAAGTAACTCACTCAGTTTTTTATGCCCCACAATATATTGCTATGACTCAAGGTTTTTTCAAAGAAGAAGGTCTAGAAATAAAGCTATCAAATGGAAAAGGTGCAGATAAAACCATGACCGCTTTACTCAGTGGTCAAGCTGACATAGGTTTTATGGGACCAGAAGCATCTGTATACGTATATAATCAAGGCAAGAAAGATTATGCAGTAAATTTTGCACAACTAACCCAAAAAGATGGATCTTTTTTGGTAGGGAAAGAAAAAGACGGGTCTTTTACTTTTGCAAAGCTAAAGGGTAAAACTATCATAGGTGGACGCAAAGGTGGTATGCCAGAGATGACGCTAGAATACGTACTAAAAAAACATAACATAAATATATCAGATGATTTAACTCTTAGATGTGACATACAGTTTAGCATGATGGCTGGTGCTTTTACAGCAGGTGAAGGTGACTATGTAACATTGTTTGAACCTGTTGCTACAACACTTCAAATGGAGAACAAAGGCTATATAGTAGCCTCTATTGGTGAGGAAGCTGGATATATACCTTATACTTGCTACTGTGCTACTAAGAGTTATATAAATGAAAATCCAGAAATTATACAAAGCTTTACAAATGCTATCTATAAGGGAATGCTATGGACTGAAAGTCATACTAATGAAGAAATAGCAGAACAAATTGCTGATCAATTTCCAGAAACAGATAAAGAAGTACTAGTAAAGTTAATAAAAAGATACAAGGATCAGGATACCTGGAAGCCTAATCCTATATTGACTAAAGAAGGCTTAAATCATATGATGGATATCATAGAGCTTGCAGGTGAGCTAGAAAAAAGAGCACCATATGAAAAAATAGTTACAACTGAATTTGCAGAAAATGCAGTAAAAAATATTATAGTAATAAAATAACTCACAGGAGGCAAATAGCCTTTTCTGTGAGTTTAAAAACTTTACACTATTAAGCTCTAATTATTATTATTATTTATTAATCCATGTAAAACAACATCTTCTTCAATTCTAATATTTATATCCAAATCCAAAACTATTCGGGCCTATATGTGCTCCAACAATAGGTCCTAATTCTTCTATTTCTATCTCTACATTTGGAAATTTCTCTTTTACTAACTCTGCATACTTTGTAACTTCACCTTCGTTCATTACATGCATAATACTTACCTTTTTAACATCATGAGGTATGGTGTCAATCATATAATTTAATGCTCTTTTTTTACCTCTTACCGTCTTATCCAACTCTAGCCTTCCTTCATTCATCTTTAATACAGGTTTTAAGTTTAGGATATTCCCAATCTTAGCTTTCGTTATTGATAGTCTTCCACCTTTTTGAAGATACTCTAAAGTTCCTACTGTGAAATTTATACCTATTCTATCCCTATACATTAATACTTCTTCTTCTATCTCAGCTCTGCTACGTCCGCTCTCCGATAAATTACAAGCTAGTAAAACCATATTTTTTAAATGTGCTGCAGTACATAATGAATCGATTACAGTAATTTTATCTGTCTGTAACATTTGTACAGCCAGTACAGCACTGTTATACGTTCCACTTACCCCACTAGATAGTAATATGGCTACTACTTCTTGGTCTTCATCTAACGCCTTCTTAAACATTTCCATAAAATCTCCAGCTGATGGTTGTGATGTCTTTGGAAAACTATCGCTATTTCTAAGCTTATCAAAAAAATCATTAAATGACCCTGGAAACCCTTCCTTGTAATGAACACCATCCATTTCGTAGTTCAATTTCATTACATCAATTCCTCTTGCTCTTACTATATCCTCTTTTATATACGCTGATGAATCTGTTATTATTTTAATCTTTGCCACGATTATCACCTCTATTATATAGTACCAGATACTAATACCAAGTTTCAAGTTTTATTTTCATGAAAAAACTTCCAACTCCAACCTTTAATATATATTTATTTAAATTTTCTAGGAATAAAACCAACTTTTTTATATACTTTTCTTAGCGTCTTTCTAGCAACTGCTTCTGCTTTATTTGCTCCTAACATATAAATATTCTCTAGATAATCTTTATTTTTCATTAGATCATCAAATTTCTCTCTAATTGGTCTTAACCCTTCTACTATTACCTCTGTTAAATCATTCTTAAACTGACCATATCCACTACCTTCATATTTTTGCTCTATACTCTCAATGTTTTCTCCTGAAAATGATGAGTATATAGTCATGAGGTTTTTAATCCCTAGTTGTTCATCACTGTATTTTACAGTTCCTAGAGAATCTGTTATTGCTCTTTTTATCTTTCTTTTTATTACGTCTGGTTTATCTAGCATCAAGATATATGAATCTTCATTTTCATCTGATTTTGACATCTTACTACCTGGTTCTTGCAAGCTCATTATTCTCGCTCCTACTTTTGGTATATATGGATCAGGAACTTTGAATGTTTCGCTATATTTGTTGTTAAATCTACTTGCTATGTCTCTTGCTAACTCTAAATGCTGTTTTTGGTCATCTCCTACTGGTACTAAATCTGTTTGGTATAATAATATATCCGCTGCCATTAACACTGGATATGTGAACAGCCCTGAACTTATACTTGTTTCATTTTTCTTTGATTTGTCTTTGAACTGTGTCATTCTATTAAGTTCACCCATGTACGCCATACAACTTAACACCCATGCCAACTCTGCATGTGCACTCACATGTGATTGTATGAACAGTGTATTTATCTCTGGATCTATTCCACATGCTAGATACGTTGCTAGTAGTTCTATAGATTTCTTCCTAAGATATGCAGGTTCTTTTGGAACGGTTATCGCATGCATGTCAACAATACAGTAATACGCATTGTATTCTTCTTGTAATTTAACCCAATTTCTCATTGCCCCTAAGTAATTTCCTATTGTCATCTCTCCTGATGGCTTTATACCACTAAATATAGTCTTTCTATCATCCATTTAATAACCTCCTTGTTCCTATTTTTGTATAATAAAAAAACTTCCATCTACATATGAGACGAAAGTTTGATTTCGCTAATGCCACTCACCTTGGACATAACCACTTACTTATAACGGCAAGTACCGTCAAGTCCTACTGTTATTTCAGACTCAAACTCCTAAGTCCATTCAATGCCATCCGTAATTTCGAGCTTCCACCATCCTCGATTCGCTATTATTACTTCTTGACATCTACTACTCTTAATTATCGCTTTATTTTTTATTTAAATTTTCTAGGAATAAAACCAACTTTTTTATATACTTTTCTTAGCGTCTTTCTAGCAACTGCTTCTGCTTTATTTGCTCCTAACATATAAATATTCTCTAGATAATCTTTATTTTTCATTAGATTATCAAATTTCTCTCTAATTGGTCTTAACCCTTCTACTATTACCTCTGTTAAATCATTCTTAAACTGACCATATCCACTACCTTCATATTTTTGCTCTATACTCTCAATGTTTTCTCCTGAAAATGATGAGTATATAGTCATGAGGTTTTTAATCCCTAGTTGTTCATCACTGTATTTTACAGTTCCTAGAGAATCTGTTACTGCTCTTTTTATCTTTCTTTTTATTACGTCTGGTTTATCTAGCATCAAGATATATGAATTTTCATTTTCATCTGATTTTGACATCTTACTACCGGGTTCTTGCAAGCTCATTATTCTCGCTCCTACTTTTGGTATATATGGATCAGGAACTTTGAATGTTTCGCTATATTTGTTGTTAAATCTACTTGCTATGTCTCTTGCTAACTCTAAATGCTGTTTTTGGTCATCTCCTACTGGTACTAAATCTGTTTGGTATAATAATATATCCGCTGCCATTAACACTGGATATGTGAACAGCCCTGAACTTATACTTGTTTCATTTTTCTTTGATTTGTCTTTGAACTGTGTCATTCTATTAAGTTCACCCATGTACGCCATACAACTTAACACCCATGCCAACTCTGCATGTGCACTCACATGTGATTGTATGAACAGTGTATTTATCTCTGGATCTATTCCACATGCTAGATACGTTGCTAGTAGTTCTATAGATTTCTTCCTAAGATATGCAGGTTCTTTTGGAACGGTTATCGCATGCATGTCAACAATACAGTAATACGCATTGTATTCTTCTTGTAATTTAACCCAATTTCTCATTGCCCCTAAGTAATTTCCTATTGTCATCTCACCTGATGGTTGAATCCCACTAAATATAATCTTTCTTTCATCCATTTAATAACCTCCTTATTCATATTTTTGTATAAAAAAAACTGCCGTCTATAATGAGACGAAAGTTTACTTCCGCGGTACCACTCAACTTGGATATACCCACTTACTTATAACGGCAAGTACCGTCAAGTCCTACTGTTATTTCAGACTCAAACTCCTAAGTCCATTCAATGCCATCCGTAATTTCGAGCTTCCACCATCCTCGATTCGCTATTTAACTTCATAACATCTACTACTCTTAGTCATAGCTTTTTATGTTCATTTATACTATTATCACATAATCTTAAAATAATATCAATCTTTTTATCTAATTTATTGTAGTCCCATTATATAAAATATTTTCTACATCATTTGCTTTTAATGGAGGATAAAAATAGTATCCTTGTATCTGATCACAATTTATCTCACTTAAAGCTACAACTTGTTCTTTAGTCTCCGCCCCTTCTGCAACTACTCTCAGGTTTAGACTATGTGCCATTGATATTATACTTTTGACAAGCTTTAGATCATTTTCAGTTTTTGTTATGTCATCAACAAATGATTTATCTATCTTAACCGTATCATAAGGGAACTCTTTTAAATAAAATAGCGAAGAATACCCCGTTCCAAAATCGTCTAGTGAAAATGTAACTCCTATTTCTTTTAACTCTCTCATTATTTCATAAGTATACTCTACAGATTCCATAGCAATTGTTTCTGTTATCTCTAGTTCAAGTAGTTCTGGTCTTATTCCTGTTCGATGAATAACTCCTTTAACAGCATTTACTATGTGTCTTGACCTAAATTGCATAGCTGATATATTAACTGACATCACCAAAGGTTCATAACCTTTTTGTTGCCATATAATACTTTGCTCACATGATTTTTTTAGTACCCAATCACCTATAGGCTCTATAAGACCATTTTTTTCAGCCATAGAAATAAATTTATTCGGGCTTATAAAACCTTTTATAGGATGATTCCATCTAATAAGAGCCTCAAGTCCTTTAATTTTCATTGTTGATATATCGATTTTAGGCTGATAATATATCTCTAACTCTTCTCTTTCTAGAGCCTCTCTCAAATCATTTTCAAGCTTTATTTTGTTTAATATAGTATCATTTGTAACATTTAAATCTCCGTAAATTTCATAGGTATTTCCAACTTGTTTTTTAGAGCGGTACATTGCCAAATTTGATCGTTTTATTAACGTAGCTCCTTGTACTCCATCTTGAGGATAAACACTTGCACCTATGCTAGCTGTTATATATATATCATTACCTTTAATTACGAATTTATCATTAAATATCTTTAATACGCTATTTATAACTCTATTTAATTCTTCTGTTGTTCTTATGCCATAGTTCACAATCAAAAATTCATCAGCACCTATCCTAGCCACTATATCTGTAGAGTTTAAGGTGCTTTTAATTTTATCAGACACTTCTTTTAACAGCATATCTCCTATTTCAAATCCTAGACCATCATTAACTTTTTTAAAATCATCCAGATTTAAGAATAGTACTGATATTTTTATACTATGTGTATTAGCATATTCTAGCGCTATCTTTAGTTTTTCATTTAAGAGAAGTCTATTTGGTAATCCTGTTAAAGGATCGTAGTTTATATTGTGATTTATACTTGAATTTTTTGTTTTAGTATCAGTCATGTCAGTGAATATAGATATGTAGTTAATATTATCTTGGCTTTTGATGGATTTTATAGTCAACATTTCTAAATATGCTTCTCCACTTTTTCTTCTATTCCATATTTCACCTTGCCAATGACCTTTGCTGATAAGTGATTCCCACATATCTTTATAAAATTTATAATCATGTCTATCTGATTTTAGTAACGATGTTTTCTTACCTATTGCTTCATCTATTGTATAGCCTGTTATATCAGTAAAAGCATCGTTCCCCCATAATATGATTCCGTTTTTATCAGTTATAATTATACCTTCTGCAACGCTGTTTAATATCTTATCTACTAATGAGCTTTGTACTTTTAGTAACTCTAAAATGCTTGTCTCCTCTAGCATTTCACAGTTTTCTACTATATCCATAGTATCTTCTCTAATCAACAATTGAATAGATTTTGATATGAAGTCTAGTTTTTGCAGATTTTTTAATGCTTTTGTATTTTCCTTCATTTCACTCCCCCACTAGAAAAGATATACTCTTTACTGACATAATTATATAACAAAATAGATTGCACAACCTATCATAAGTATCCATCCAAAACCTTTGTTAAATGCTATATACTCGTCGCTTGGTTCAGCATCTTTATACATCCATCCTCTAGACAAATAAATCATGGTTTCTGTACACGTCACTAGCAATATCCCCATTATAAAACAAAAAATAGCTAATAATATATATTTAATAGATTTAGACTCTTTTTCATCAAATATGAGATCGATAAATTTATCTTTAACCATACCTACTCTAAATCCACTGTGTCTGGCACAAATAATATCATCTTCACCCTTAATTATAACCTTATATCTATCGTTATTTATATATTCTACTTTAATAAGCTTATTTTCTGATAAATATGTTGCTATATTTCCATGACTATCAAATATGTAGTAACTTGCTTGATCATAATCTACTTTCTTAGGAAATAATACTTCTTCACTAGCACAACACTTTCTTAAAATCAATATAGGTATTAATATCGCTATGAAAATGAGTACTCTTTTGTTGTTCTTGCTATTATCATCATCCATTAACTTATGCCTCTTAACAATTATTGTGCATTTTATATGCTTTTACAACATGTGAAGCTAGTATAGAAGTAGTAACCGAGCCCACTCCTCTAGGCACTGGTGTAATCATTGATGCTATATCTTTTACATTTTCAAAGTCAACATCCCCACAAAGTTTGCCGTTCTCATCTACATTTATACCTACATCTATAACTATAGCACCTTCGCTTACATAGCTTTCATTAACCATCTTAGCAACACCACATGCTGAAACTATAATATCAGAGTTACTTGTTATCTGGCTCGTATTCTTAGTTTTACTGTGGCAAACTGTTATTGTTGCTCTTTTGTTTAATAATAAAAAAGATACTGGTTTTCCGATTACATTTGATGCACCTATTATTGCTACATTTTTACCCATAGCATCTATATCATAATACTTTAATATCTCCATAACTGCTACTGCTGTACAAGGCACAAATCCTTTACTATCGCCTTCGTACAATTTACCAAAGTTAATTGGATTAAAGCAGTCGACATCCTTATCATATCTTACTTCGTGCTTTATTATATCTTCATCTATATGTTTAGGTAATGGTCTAAAGACAAGTATACCATTTACTTTTTCATCATTATTTAAGTCTCTTAGCATGTCAATAAGTTCTTCTTGTGAGATATCACTACTAAATTCATGCACATCTACATCTATACCAATCTTTTCACACCTTGATTTTGCACCTCTTTCATAAGCCATATCATTAGGGTTTTCTCCTAGTCTAACTATTGCGAGCTTTGGTTTATTGTTAAATCCTTCTACTTCTTTAATTAACTGCTCACTTATATGATCAGCTACTGGTTTTCCTAAAAGTAATTCCATGCTATCCCCTCCAAATAATATATGTAATGTTATAATAAATTTCTTTGGTTCAGATTAATACTAAAGTCCCTTTTTTAAATACATAATACTTAAAATATACCTAGATACATTATATAATAAAATATACCAATGTTAAAGAATAACTGTATTGAAAAAACATTAACATATCGCAGGCAATACTAAGAATGTATACTTATGTTAATTGGTAATCACTTTTTTATTAAGAAATAGGATAAACCCTATATGATTATATAAAGATGATATCCTAGAGATTCAAAAAGCGATTGTTTAAGGTATAAACTTTAAACAAATCGCTTTTATTAATAATATTTTTATATTAGAATGCTATTACTATTCCTCCATCATTTGCATATACAGTACTTATAGGCGCTGCTTCTACTATTACTATATCCTTGAAATTTAATCTTTTCATAACATCCTCTTTAAATTTAATTGCTCTTTCTAAACAATTACAATGTGTTATTCCTAAAATCTTTTCCTCTATATTTATGCCCTCTTTTTCTATGATATCAATTAATTTACTAAGCGCATTTTTAGTTCCTCTAGCTTTTTTTACTAGCTCTATTTCTCCAATATCATTACCTTTCATTATAGGCTTTATAGACAATGTTGATGCTATTATACCCTTCCATTTGCTAATTCTTCCTGATTTTATTAAGTTATCTAATGATTCAAGCACAAAAAATGTTTTCATCTCATCAATATATTTATTTACTTTATCCACTATTAGGTTTTCTGTTAGGTTTTGTTGGATATACTCTGAAATTTTCATACTCACTAAAGTCTGCCCTACAGCTGCACTTTTGCTATCAAATACATGTATAAATTTTTTACTTATCTCATCTAGAAATATATCCTTTGCTAATAATGCACTATTATATGTACTGCTTAATTTTGATGATATTGTTACTACAAATATTTTTTCTAGACCTTTATATGCGTTAATAAATCTTTCTGGTGATGGGCTCGATGTCTTTGGTAATGTCAAACATTTCTTCATTTCTTCTAAGACTTTTTTTGGATTTAGACCATCTTCCCCTAATAGCTTACTTCCAATTTGTATATTTAAAGGTACTATACAAACATTTAATAATTTTTTTAATTTTTCATTCAAATCACAACAACTATCACAAATAATTTTAAACATAGTTACCCGTTAAAAATATTTTAACGGTACCCTCCTCTCTATTTAAACTTATTTATATTCTATTTAATTAAATAATTTATTTTATACTTAATATATATGATATCATAAATACTTTAATTAGTAATGGTTTAAAAATAAAATTAAATTATTATTATATTTTCATACCATAACATACAATCGCTAGCTTTTTATTAAAACCTTCACTGCAATATAGAAGAGCAGCATTCTCGTTGATAGCATTTACTACTAATGAACTGTTTCCAAGTCCATTTGCTTTACCAAACTCAATTCCTTCTTTAATTAGATACCTACCTAAACCTCTTCTTCTATATCCTTTGATTATAGCTACATCACTTATAAAAGCAAAACTCTTGTCTCCGTCTTGATCTTTAGATATACGTATAGAGCCTATTGCTTTATCTTCATACCACAATAGCTTCATTCCATTTTCTATATGCTCAGCTTCACTAAGCATTTTATTTATACTATCTATGCTTATATCCACGTGTCCCTGTGATTCTTTAAAACATTCATTATAAATATCACACCATGTTTTTTCGTCTTGTCCTTTTCTCAGTGATTTTAACTCATATGAATCTTCTAACGCAGTTCTTTCTACGTTTATATTACCTCTCTCCATATAATATGAGAACCTCTCTATATTAAAACCTATACTTGTTAAAATATCTCTACTAACATTCTTATTTTCTGGAACAAATAAATATATGTAATTAATGCCTTCTACATGTTCCAAAATACTGTCTAGCATTAGTTTGTAATAGTGTTTATCGTTTAATATTGTGTGAAATATACTAAATCTAGCTTTTTCCTTAGCTCTATATTTTTCGTCCATTATCAAGGATGCAGCCCCTACTATTTTGTCATTATCATCTAATAATACATATGTAGGATTGTCTTTATTAGGTTTAAATTTTGAATCTGGAAGGAATGATTCGTCATGATCTCTTCCATATTTCTGGCAATATCTGGCGAATTCTTGAGCTCTATTTTCTTGTAAATATATTACTTCCATATAATTTACCCCCTTATGCGTAACATAATATATGTATTATATCATATTTTTCCACAAAAAAAGACAAGGTTGATTGCATATTTACAATCATCCTTGCCTATTTAGTGTGCATTTTTAATGTTATTCATATTCTCACTATAGTTAACATCGTTAAGAAACATCATCAAACATCCTGCTGTAGTCTTCTGTGCTAGCGCCATAGATTCTAATGAAATACTATGGAACTTTTGACTATCATTGCTTACATCGCAATAAGTATTATAAATATTTATAGCATTGTTTGCATTAAATATCACATAACTTTCTATAGAGTCCTTATGCACTATATCATTTGTATTTCTATATTCCTTTGCATCCTTGTAGATTTTTTTAACATAAGTTTCGAATTTTCTATGTTTATCTAGGAGTCTTATATTTACGTGCTGTGGTATTGTAACATCTTGCACTAAATGTACACAAGCGCCTAAATAAAACATTGCTTTATTAAAATGTGATTTCTTCCAGCTTTTTATCGCAAGCTTATAATAATCTTGTGCTAATGATAAAGCATTATAATGTCCATACAACCCTCGTTGTTTAAGAGGGTTATAAAAATGCCCTATACTCTTAAAATCTTGATCTGCCCATACTACACCTTTGTTCAAGTCTTTTATATAATACTCTAATAGTCCATGCTCTACGTAACATCCATTTTCGTATATAATCCGTAAGGATTGATTATTTATAAACTGGTGTACTTTACAATCATTAATGTAGACTCTTTTTTTTATTGTATTAATAAACTTTAATACTGATCGAAACGCTAATCCATAATACTTTTCTACAGTACTTACTCCTGCTCTCACTAAGCTTTCACCTTCATTTCTAATCCTGCTTGCTATATATAAATATTCATTTTATTTAAATTTGTTAAAAATAATTTTTATCAGCTTGTATAAAAAAGCCTAGAAGCCACTTATATTATACTTTCAATTTTCACGAATTACAATACTAAATTGTATGGTAATTTATGCATGTCATTGCATTAATAATATATTTATGTATTTATATGGTACAATTGTATAACTACTATTTCTATTTAAACAGATAAATACTCTTACAAATCTAAAATATTATCTGTATTTATTGCATTTATCTAACCTGTTTGAGTATTTATTGCAACTAAACATATCAATATCTAAATAAACTATCCCCTATATTTATTTGTTTAATTTGTTTTTCATATCATCAAGTTTGATTTTCACTTTAGCTACTACTTCATTATATTCATCTATGTTCTTATCATGTTTCATTATTAATTTGTCATATTTATTTAAAGCTTCTTTACTTGAAAAAGATACGTTACCATTTATGCGTACAATATCTGAACTTTGCATTAATTTGAGTATTTCATCTTTACTTATTAACAACTTTTTTAATACTTTTCCATGCTCAATAGCATAGTTGGTTGAATTTGCATGACTTTCTAAAAACCCTTTAGTAAAACCTCCATTAAACTCATTGGTTAATTTAATCTCATTTAATTTAGATATTAAATCATCAGTAACAATTTTATATTTATCAATTGATTTATCTATATGTTTTATATAATCTTCTATTGATTTTCTGTATAGCCTTATCTGTTCTATATTATTAAATGTTTTCATAGTAAGCATTTTGTCTAATTCATCATAATCTACAATTTCATCTACTTTATTCTCTGATAAAGTTTTAATGCTTTCTTGTAGTAATATCATTATTTCAGTTGCTTCTCCATACTTTATCTCTTTTATATCTTCTTTTATAAACTCTCTTATTCTGTCCTTCCCCTCTAATAATGATATGCATTTATTTTCTACGTTTGATAGTTGTATAGACTTTAGCTCATTCCCGATTTTCCCAAAAGCTACTATCGTGCATAGCACAAGAATGATAGTTATAGTCATGCTTTTTTTCTTAAATATTCTATACAACCCTATACAGATTAGATAAAGTATAACCATATGTGCTAATCCTTCTCCTAAGAAAGCTCCAATCTTTTGCCCACTTTCAAACCCTACTATTGTTTCTTCATACATTATAATTTTTAATATTGTTGGAATAATCCCTAATACAAATGAAATCAATGCAAATACTTTCTTATCTTTCTTTATCTTATCATTTGGTATTACATTTTTAATTTCTATTTGAATCTCCCCCTTTTAGCTAGCACTTTGAATATATATATGTATTATGCTTAAACTGATATAAAGTAAAGTTGCTATTATTGTAGCACCACTTTTTCTAAGTGTTGTCCAAAGCGCTATCCTATTAGATGTATAAACCATAAATATATAAACAACTATTGTTACTAATATAAAATTTACTATACTAAAATCATATACTTGTTCGCTGTAATACTTATATATTTCTCGACCTGCATGATATATGGTTATTACCAACAATAATACTAACCTACTCAAATCTTTTTTTATTTTTTCTTCCAACATATTACCCCCCTTATATTTCTGTTAATTCGCCCATAAATCGACGTTATGTTATTATTATTCTACAAATAACAACTCAGCCCTTTTCATTATATGCAATAAAATAAGAGGTACAATATAATACCTCTCTTAATCTCAAAAAATTATTTTACAAACTTATTTATAGCATCATACAAGCTTTCTAACTTATCTTGATCATTGTTTTCAATTGCTTGTAGTATGCAATGTTCAATATGATCTTTCAGTATTAGCTTTCCAACATTGTTAAGTGCTGATTTAACAGCTGCTATTTGTATTAGTATTTCACTACATTCTTTGTTTTCTTCACACATTCTTTTTACAGCATTTGTATGACCTACTATTCTCGCCATTCTATTAATTATTTGTTTTCTATTTGGATGATTATGATCATGCATTTGTCTACTCCCTTCATAAAGTATATCTATAAGCTATATTTGTATATTTTTCCATTTGCCTCTTAAAAAACGAATCATTAAAATAGTTCCTCTTACTGTAATATCTAATGCATATGCTAACCAGACTCCTATTAACCCTAGCTTTAGCTTTATTCCCAACAGTAATACTCCAGTAATCCTTATCCCCCATATCCCCAAAAGTGTCAAGTACATAGGAAATTTAGTGTCACCAGCTCCCTGCAATGCAGAATTTACTACTAGAGTAACACATAACATAGGTTGAAATAAGGCAATAATTCTCAGAACTTTTACAACTTGATTTATAATTTCATCATTTTGGGTAAATATCCTCGCCAATAATGGAGCAAATATAAAGAATACAATCCCAACTCCTATCATAAAAACCGTTGATAGTGTATAAGCTATTAGACCATATTTTTTTGCCTGTTTTGGTTTTTTCCCGCCCAAACTTTGCCCTACTAATGTAGCTGCTGCTATTCCAAATCCCATTCCTGGTAAATACGAATAAGCTTCTATACCTCCTGCTATATTATGCGCTGCGTATGCATCTTTTCCAATTTTTAATATTAACCCACCGTATATTATTTGTCCCAGCCTCATTATAAGTTTGTCTGTAGCTGCTGGTAAACTTATTTTTGTAATAGCCTTTAATATATTTCTCTTGACATTCCATTTACCAATAAGGTTTATTTTATTGTTTTTATTTCTCAATTTATTTATTAGTAGTATTACTGCTATTAATCTTGCTAATGTAGTAGCTAATCCAGCACCTACTATTCCTAATCCATCAAAGCCACCAATACCTCTTATAAGTATAAAATCTAAAACTGCATTTATTATGTTCACGCTAGAAGCTATTTTAAGTGGTGTTTTTGTATCTCCTGCCCCTCTTAATGCACTCGATAGTATTAGCATAACACATAAAAACACTGATGGGACCGCAACTGTATAAAAATACGGCATAGCATACTCAAATGCTTTCTGATCCTTTACTCCCACTAACGATAAAATATCTTTAGCAAAAATAAAGTTTATTAATCCAAATAATAATCCTACTACCACTCCTAATATTACAGATTGTTTTACAGTATCGTTAGCATTTTTTGTATCTCCCGCTCCGATATTACGTGATACCATCGCTGTAGTTCCTATCCCCAAAGCCATAAACACAGCTATATACATATTCATTATTAAATTAGTTATTCCTACACTATTAATCGCATCTTCTCCAATTTTACTAACAAAATACATATCTACAGTACCAATCAACACTTGTAATATGTTCTCTAATATAGCGGGCAAAGCTAAAACTAGTACTGTTTTAACGTAGTTATTCTTCTTTAATGATTCAAGTGATAGTGTTTTTAACATAATAGTTGCCTCCAAATTATAATCATATATCCCCCCAGGGGGCATATGTTAAGTATAATACCATTATACAATTTTTGCAACTATTTTAAAATCAATTTAAGAATTTGCTTTTCCCGTTACATGCTCTATATCAATTTTGATTATTGTAAGAGCTTTATTGATTACATCTTCTGTATTTTTCATGCCATCTTTTATCTTATCAGGCATATACTTTTGTAGTAACTTTACTAATATCTCTCTCTTATTTGATACTTCTTTTATTTCTTTTGCTTGTCCAAATAAAGTTACGCTTTTATACAATGTAGTATATTTTTCACTTAAAATTTCTGTATCAATTACTACGTTAAATGATACATTGTTGTTCCTTTTTATATCTTCTAGTTTATGTCCTTCTTTAGCACAGTGAAAATAAATACTATTATCGCAGTAAACATAATTCAACGGCACCACATACGGATAACCATTTTCGCTAATTGTTGCCATTGTTCCATATTCGCCTTTTTTTAGTATCTCTTCTATTTGCTCATCACATACTTGTCTACCTTTTTTCCTCATTTCTTTAAACATAATCTTTTTTACCCCTTCCTAAAAATAATTTTATCTAACTTACATATTTAAAATGTCTATCTATTGTTATTATATCTCAACATGGTATGTTTTTCAGTTAGTTATTAGCTATATTAGAAATTTTTTTATTTCTATTTCTAAAAAGCTGATACAACATCTTGCATCAGCTTTTTCAACTTATATATTAGCTTTTCCTGTCATTTTTTCTATTTCTATTTTAAATACCTTAGTGTATTTAAGGCACTTGTCTAACCTTTTCATTCCTTCGTCAATATAATGAGGTGTATATTTTCTGAACATTTGAACAAACATTAATTTTGCTTCTGCTCCTTCTACTTCACAAACTTTTCCTGTAACTGTAGCACTCCTAAATTGCATATTAAACTTATCTTCTATCATTCTCTCGTCTGTCACAACATTAAATGATACTTGGTTATTGTGATTCATGTGTTCTATTTTCTTCCCTTCCGTACCTGAATGGAAATATATACAATCATCATAATATACATAATTTAGCGGTACTGCATATGTCCATTGATCCTCTCCTACTGTTGCCATAGTACCATATACACCATCCGTAAGTATTCTTTTTATTTGACATTCATTAAGTGGTCTGCCTGTATGTCCAGTATGATTTATAGAATCTACCATATTATAGTGTTACTCCTTTCATTCAAACACTTTAACAAATTTTATTGAATACATATCAGCTATTACCAAATCATCAGTTTGTGGCTCTCTTAGTATTATGTGATCAACACCTACATTTGTAAGTACTCCTTCTTTATCTAAAAAAGTATTTGACCCTATTAGAAAATCTACTCTAATATATTTTCCTATTAATGTTTTTAAATAACCCTGTAAGTAATTTTTATCTCCTAATACTGGGGGCTCTGTATTATTGTCATCCATAGACATCATTTTATTATTGCATGTATTCATCATGTTCATATCTGGGTATCCCATAGCTTGTGGCAACATCTGAGAACCATATGGCATTGCAGGTATATTGTAATTAGGTCCAATTACTGGTGTCATCTGCGTCATATTCATTGGCGCAGGTGGTGGCATAATATCTGGTGAATGACCCAGTGCGTTTGGATTTGGTGGTATCATTTGTTTTTTTTCTTTTTCGTTAAAGTCTTGCATATATTTTATACCTCCCTTTCAATTTAAATTTTTTATGTGTCTTTATATAATTCAGTAGGGTTATAAAAACAGTGTTTCTTTATTCTAGTGAGGAGTATTCCTGATCCATTATATGGAAACTTAGGAGGGCATTGTGGTCTAAAAGGATTCATATACCATAAGCAACTTCCAATATTCCACAATTTATTCCCGGCTATAGCCCAATCAGCTATATCATAATGTACCTGCTCAGGGTTGCTGGCCCAAATAGTCTGAGGATTAGATACTCCTTTAATTGTCCCTCTAACACAATCAAATTGTCCTTTTTGATATATTACTTTTCTAAGATCTCCTCCACAAATTCGTTGATATTCTCCTTCACCAACATTTGTTCTATTCATTATCACTGTTGCTACAGCTTTCATGCCAGTATCGCCTTCCCCACCGGCCTCACATTTTATGATTCTTGCAAATAGTTCTCTTGTTGAATATGGCATAGTATCTACCTCTCTTATATCTATATACTATTAATATATTTATATAGATGCTATACTGACACAAATTAATAAAAAAAAGCTATCTTAATTAATAAGATAACTCATAGTGTAATAAATATATTGTTATTCCCATGACGGTTTATTAAAACCTGTATCTGATTCTCTAATTCTTTTTGCTTCGTCTTCTGAAACAATATATGCTGATACTCCTTGCTTTGCATAGCTTTTTACTCTTTCGATTGCTTCTTCTCTTGAAACAGGTTTTGACACTAATGTGTCTGTTCTTACGACATATCTTTCCATATATAATCCTCCCAAAAAGCTTATTGGTAGTATTATTTCCTATTTATAAAATTTTTTTTATTGTAAAATATCCATATCAAAATATAAGTGACCATAAATGGTATAAAAATACATCCTTTGTTGATAATATATATATAATATACTATTAAAATTAACAGGAGGTATTTTTTGATATGAGAATACCAAACCATATAGGAATTATCCCTGATGGAAACAGAAGATGGGCTAAACAAAATGGATTGAGTAAAGAACAAGGATATGATAGAGGATTAAATCCTGGGATCGAAATTTTTAAACTATGTAAAGAAATTGGAATCAACGAACTTACCTTTTATGGTTTTACTATGGACAACACAAAACGTCCATCTGTTCAAACTAAGGCTTTTACTAATGCGTGCATCAATGCTGTTACTATGCTTCACAAACATGATGCCCAGCTTTTAGTTGTGGGTAACACGAATTCCAAAATGTTTCCCGAAGAATTACTCCCATTCACACAAAATAAAAAATTTGGAAAGGGTACTGTTAAGGTCAATTTCTTAGTAAACTATGGTTGGCAATGGGATCTGATGGATGTAAAAAATAACATAGGGAAAAATATAAACGAAATGATTAAATCCAAATCCATCCCTAGAATGGATTTAATCATCAGGTGGGGCGGTAGAAGACGATTAAGTGGCTTTTTACCTGTTCAATCCGTTTATACTGATTTTTATGTAGTTGATGACTATTGGCCAGACTTTAAACCTCAACATTTATACGATGCACTCAAGTGGTACAATACACAAGATATAACTTTAGGTGGATAACTAATATGTATACAGGGGATGCCTTTTTAGGCATCCCCTCGGGCTGTCCAAATATAATACAACCACTTTATAGTTTATATAAATAAGGGGATAAATTTGCATTAAATGTCTATATTCAATTAATAAATAGAATATTTAACATTTTAATCCAAATGTGTCACATATAATATTATACGATAAGTGGTAAATTAAATCAAGATTTTAGCTTACTTATTTTTCTATTTACTAAAAAATAGTAAGAAAGCACTAATTTTATAAGTTTTTTTTATATGCAGACATGGCAATATGTTTATATTATAATGTTATTATAAACAATAATATTCAAGTTGGAGGTTATCATGATGAATCCTACAATATCTATACTTCATAAAAAATTGTATATACGTCTCATTAGTCTAGATATAATTAAATCTAATCCTAAGAGACTTGAACTTGTAAAAAATTATATAAATAATGAAAAACATATAGCCGAACTAGAAAATATAATTGAAAATAAAAATTATACGTGTTCTGATATTCTAGATTTGTATTATAATCTATTCGAACATCTATCTAATCAAACTCTTACTGATAATTTTTTATTCTACATATATCAGTATACGCTACATTTTTCTTTTCCAAATGCAGTCCAAATACCACTTATTGATGACTTTAATGATGTATGTAAAATATATCTAGAGATATTGAGAATCTTTTCATCTCTTGAAAAAAATAATAAAATCAAAAACTTGTATAGTAAATATCCTCTTGTTTTTCTGACTCCTAGAGAGGAACTAGATTTGACAAGTTCATTTGAATATAAAAAATTCAAGAAAGTATTCAGACAAAAGTATGTTTATGAAATGATGAAGTTGAATAAAGAAGTAACTAATCACAATACACTTGAGCATATAAGTGGTGTTAGTTTATTAGCTATGAGTATTTCTAGGCAATTAAAAGCAGCAAATATACCTATAGATATAGGGCGTGTTTGTGGTGCTTCTATAGGCCATGACATAGGTAAATATGGATGTATAGGCCAAGAATCTAAACGAGTACCTTATCTGCATTACTATTATACAGACCAATGGTTTAAGGATAATAATATTAACTATATTGGTCATATTGCAGTTAACCATTCTACTTGGGATTTAGAGCTCGAAAATCTATCTTTAGAATCTTTAATATTAATTTATTCTGATATAAGAGTTAAAAATCATATTGTAAACAATAAAAGAGAAATGAATATATTTTCACTAAAAGAATCATTTGATATAGTACTAAATAAATTAGACAACTTAAATGAAGATAAAAAAAAGCGATATCAAAAGGTATATAACAAACTATATGATTTCGAAGCATTTATGATAAATATAGGTGTTGACGTGTCTCTTCTTGACGCAAATATGGATATTAAACATATTGATAAAAAAACTAAATATTACTCATTAATGCATGGTAAGCAAGTTATAGACAGCATCAAATTTGAGGCAATAAAACATAATATTAATTTGATGTATCAGCTAAGAAATGAAGAATCACTTACGTCTATATTGGAATTAGCAAGAAGTGAAACCAATTGGATGGATTTAAGAAGATATATACAGGTATTACAGGAATATTCTATTTACTTTACTCAAAACCAAAAACTCATAACTTTAAAGTTTTTGTATGATTTATTAATACACAAAGATGAGGATATAAGAAAACAATCTGCCTCCTTAATTGGTATACTGATATCTAAATTTGATGAGGAATATAGAAAAGAAGTGCCTTCAGATGTAATTTTACCAACGCCTTCTTACACAAGCCATCAGCTTCTTGATGAATATATCAGGTTATTTTTAATGCCAGATCATAAAATATTAGAAGTTCATAGAGAATGGATAACTTTTAGTTTAAGAATAATGCTGGCTTCTTTATTCTCAAATTCGTCTGAAAAGCAAAAAAAGATATATAGAGATATTATACTAAAATACTATGAAGGTTATAATTATGGTGATGATATAACTCAGTTTTATCTATTGCAAATCGTAAAACATATACCATTTTTAAATGTAATTGATAAGCCTATAATTCCAATGTTTGATTTTTTGATAGATAAACTTTCAAGTGAAAATAAGATAATACGTTTATCTGCTTTTGAAAGGACTTATAATCTATTAGAAAAGATTTCTTTAGGACATATTTTTGTTAGTAAATTAAGAAAAATCATTCTTAAATGTGAAAAATCTGATTTGCAAGCTGAAAATTATCTTATATATAAAATAGCTAGTAAGATAAATGTCGAAGAAAGTCTGCTGCTGAAATTTGAAACAATATACAACAATGATTTTAGTAATACATCCAGTTTATACTTAAAAAATCTTAAAAGTGCTACTAGCTGGATAATAAAAAAAATAAATATACGTATATTACTTGAGCAAGCTATCATGAAACCAAGACAAAATGGAATATATACTGCCATGCATTTTTGTAATCTACTAAAAGTTAGCTCTGTTGAAAATGTAAGAAATCATGCTGGTAATGCACTTGTTAAGATAACGCCTTTTCTGTCACTAGAGGAAAGAAATGATATAACTATAGAACTTATTAGAGCTCTAGAAATAGAAGGATACCACTTTACAAGATATATACCTGAATATTTGGGTAGAATAATACTATTTTTACAGCCAAGTGAACTTGATGAGCTTATAAGTGATTTTGGCGAAAAAACTAAGGTTGCAAATTTTAGAACAACCTATTTAAGCTTCAAAACTATTGGTATAGCTATACAAAACTATAACAGTTATAAGGATTTGTTCCCTGAACCTAACGATGTATACAATAAAAGACTGAATAAAATGCTTGGACTATTACTAAATGGTCTTGCTAATTATGATAACCAAATTAAGAGAGAGTCTTTAAGAATACTAGGGATAGATATATTTGGTTCTAATATACTTAATTTAAATCAGAAGAGACAAATTATTGATATAATTGGTAAAAAACTATTAACTCTATTACCTAGTAATAAAGCAAATAAATTATTGTTCTTTAATAGCGCTGCTTCAATAAACCATATATATCGTTTTATATCTGATTATTCATTCTTTATTGGAGATTTAAATCTCAAGCATCAAGAAAAAATAGCTTTTTTCCCAGGAACTTTTGATCCGTTTACCCTAAGTCATAAAGAAATTGCTAGGGATATAAGAGATCTAGGATTTGAGGTTTACTTGGCTGTTGATGAATTCTCTTGGTCTAAAAAAGCTCAGCCAAATAAATTGAGAAGAAATATTATATCTATGTCTATAGCAGATGAAATGGATATTTACTTATTTCCTGAGGATTTTTCAATAAATATAGCTAATCCAGATAGTTTAAAACAACTATCAGACATTTTTGATAATAAAAATATATACATCTCTGTAGGAAGCGATGTACTTTTAAATGCATCTAGTTACAAACATAAATCAGATAATAAGTACTCAATACTAAATTTTGCACATTTAGTATTCTCGCGTAAAAGTTCTCTCTCATCACCTCAAGATGATGTAGATTTAAATAAAACTATAGGTAAAATAAATAATAATGTAATAAAACTAGCATTACCTGCACAGTATGAAGATATTAGTTCAACACAAATAAGAAATTATATAGATGAAAACAGAGATATATCTGAATTGATTGATCCTTTAGCACAAAAATACATTTACACTCATGGTATTTATAGAAGAGAACCTCAATATAAAGTATTAATTAAAACTAATTCAATGGACATTAGTGTTATACAGCATGTCAGTGACACTGTATTAGATTTATTATATAAAAATTTCTTTGATGGAAATAGTGACACCTATTGCAATCTAAAGGAGTTAAGAAATAAAACTAATGTGAGAATAGTTGTTATAAGAAATCTACAAGATAATAATAATATAATTGGTTTTTCAGTTTTTCATCGTTTAAAATCTCATAATATCTATAATGAATTTAAAAACAGCACTGTTTCTGAATATATAAGGAAAAATTCTATAGGCAGAATCATTGCAATAGATGGTATTTATACTAAATCATATTCTAATGATATAGAGCAAATTTTATTAACTGAGACATTATCATTTTGTATAGCGAAGGATTATACTTATGCAGTTTATAAGGACATCATAACAAATAATACCTCTGTCTCTCTTAGTAATCTTCTACAATTAAATGGGTTTGAGCAGATACCTACTACTAGTGCAAATGCACCTATCATGGGTGTCAAAATGAGTAATCCTTGTACTCTAAGTCTAGATATGGAATCAGTTATAAAAGAACCCTTTAGAAGTAATCCTAATGTAGTAAAGGCATTAAACAGATGTACTAAAAGATTGCAGGCTGAGTTAATAAAACTATATCCAAATCAGCTTATGCTATCTTTTAATAGAACTGTTACTAACGAAGCAATTGTAAACAAAATCTGCAATATCAATGACGTTCCTAACTTACAAAAAAAACCTAGAATATTAGGAAACAATATGTGCGTACCTTTTGGCTCTATATTGAATGGATTTATAGTGCCAAATACCGTTACTAAATCAATGCACACAGAAAAAATGTTCGACCCTAATTTAAAAAGCTTTACAATCGGTGCATACCCTTATTATATGAACCTTGAGAATCAAATAAAGATGATTCAGGCTTTTAATAGACCTATTATATTAGTAGATGATCTTTTAAATAAAGGCTATAGATTAAAGGTTATAGATCCTCTATTGAAAAAGTACAATATTAAGGTTATCAAAATATTGGTTGGACTTTTGTCAGGCAGAGGTAAAGAACTAATGGATATACAACAACGTGAAGTAGATAGTGCTTATTTTATACCAAATTTGAATTTATGGTTTAAGGAAAGCTTAATGTATCCTTTTATTGGAGGTGACTCAATATGGCGCGGTAATAATCCACAAAATAATATCTTACCTTCTATAAATTTATTCCTTCCATATGCATTGCCTATGTATATAAAAGATGTTGATAAAAAGCAGATATTTAACGTCTCACAAACGTGCTTAATCAATTCTTTGGATATAATAAGCACTATGGAAAAAGAATATCAAACTATACATCAAAGAAGTCTAACACTACGAAACCTTGGTGAGGTCTTTGTGCATCCTAGATATCCTGATCATGGTAAAGATGTGCACTATGATCTACATGTAAATCCTTCAAAGTATATTAAAAATGATTTGGAGCATCTTCAGAGAATGGAAAATATGGTTTAACTTTATAATTCGTAGAACTTTGATGTATTGTTGATTGATTTTGTATGAATAACTCTGGTTTATAATATTAAGTGATATAGGAGTGATTGAATGTACTTATATGAATTTCAAAATAAATTGCTCGTCAGCTTAAAAGAGATTGACAGCTTTAAAAAATATACTGATAACCCTAAAAAATATGAAGGTAAGATATACTTTGTATTTAATATGAATCCTAAATGCTCTAGGAAATTTTACAGTATCACGGATCCAGAACTACTGTTCATAAATACTGAGAATTTGAACCTAATAAAGAAATTATCTACTAATATCTGCGAAAATCTACCTGATTGGTTCTTAAATAAAATCAGTGACGAACAAGTTATGGCGGTAAACATGTCCTATCCTAATTGGGAAGAGTGCCTTAGCAATCAAATACCAAAGAAATGGAACATAAACATATTAGCTCTAGGTGATGTTGGTAGCACACTCTTAATAGGCTTACGACTACTAGGTGGAAATTATATTGATAATATAGGTATATATGATAGGTCTGAAAATAAATTAAATAGATGGGAACAAGAAATAAATCAGATATATTCAGCTTTTGATAACGCTCAGTACCCTAATGTTTCCATTATAAAATATGATGAATTATTTGATTGTGATATGTTTATATTTTGCGCTTCCAAAGGAGTTCCTCCCGTTGGAAAAGAACATGGGGATGTAAGAATGGCTCAATACGAAGCCAACGCCAAAATTATTTCGCAGTACGCTAATATGGCTAGAAATAAATCTTTCAAAGGTATATTTGCTGTTGTTTCTGATCCTGTTGATTTGCTCTGTAAAACAGTGTTTTTAGAAAGCAACAGAAACTCTCATGGCTTAATGGATTTTAAAGGTTTATCTGGTGAACAAATAAGAGGCTATGGTCTTGGAGTAATGAACGCTCGTGCATGTTATTATGCCAATAAAGATAATGCAATGAAGCATTATATCACTGATGGAAGAGCTTTTGGTCCTCATGGAGAAGGATTAGTTATAGCTGATAGCATAGAAAACTATAATGATGAGATTTCAAAGACATTAACTCATAAAGCTAAAACTGCTAATATTAGTGTTAGAAATACTGGCTACAAACCGTATATAGCTCCTGCTTTATCCTCTGGTAGTCTATCAATAATCAGTACTATAGCTGGAAAATATCATTATAGTTCAACTTTCATGGGTGGTGTTTTTATGGGAGCTAAAAATAAACTATCTGATTGTGGTGTTGTTTTAGAAAGATTAGATTTAAATAGTATATTATACAATAGGCTTTTAAAAACGTATCAGAGCCTTTAAGGAGGTCTAAAGTTTGAAAGAATTTATTGTAATTATGCCTGAAAAGCCATCTAGCATGCTTATGTCCATGCTTAGATGCTTTGTTTCGAATAATAAGTATACATTAGTTGATAATAGTGCTATAGCTTTGCCTAATTTAAAAAACAAAAAGATTTTATTTGTGCTTGAATTAAATACCGCAGGCTATAATCTAGGTATGATGAATATCATAACTAAGCTTTTTCAAAAAGGTCATGACAGTTTACAAGGCTCTATAGGAGCAATTTTAGTGCATTGTGGTAGTGATTTGTATACAAAAACCTCTGCCCAAGATTTAGTTTTTCATGCAAATATGCTTGGTTGTAGATTTATAGGAAAGCCCTTAGTAGAAGCAATAGGCTCATTACGCAACTTTCTAACTCTTCAAAAAGTTATTAAAGCTCCTTTAGAAGAAGTATGCTATGAGGCATGTAAAGCACTTGCAAAGAGATTCTTTAATCAATCGACTGATAAAATAAAGAAACCAAAGCTACTTGCGCTTCATTCCAGCAATTATAGTACATCCAATACACTAACTCTTTGGAATATGGTAAAAGATAATCTATCTATCAATAGTATTGAGGAAATACATATTGAAAACGGTTCTGTTAAAGATTGTATAGGCTGTTCTTATACTATGTGTAAACATTATGGCGATCAAGAGAGTTGTTTTTATGGTGGTATTATGGTTGAAGAACTATATCCAGCAATACTATCTTCAGACGGTGTTGTCTTTATCTGTCCTAATTATAACGACGCTGTTTCTGCAAATATATCTGCTGTTATAAACAGGCTCACTGCATTGTTTAGATCAAATAAATTCTATAATAAAAGATTATTTGCAATTATAGTATCTGGAAGTTCTGGTGGTGATGCATTGGCAAAACAGTTAATAAGTGCGTTAAATATGAACAAGTCTTTTAGTCTACCACCTTATTTTGCTATAATGGAAACTGCTAACGATAAAGATGCTATTAAAAAAGTAGAAAACATATACCAAAGAGCAAGATTATTTGCACAAAATATTGAAAATGAATTGGTTAAGTAAAGTATATCAGCTTAACTATGTGAGCCATTTGCTTACTTAGTTGAGCTTTTCTGTTTTTAACTCATCATATAAAAAATTTATCTGGTTTTTCTCAACTTTTCAAGCCTGACCCCATTTTGCCCACAAAAAATAACGAGTCATACTCAGAGCATGACCCGAAATCTATTCTTCTATAAATTCAATTTAATCTTTAATTTGTCTAACATATCCTTAGTCATAGAATCTAAATTATATTTAGGATCCCAACCCCATTCAGCTCTAGCAGCTGAATCATCTAATGAATCTGGCCAAGAATTTGCTATGTTTTGCAATACTGAATTCACATCGTAATTCATTGTGAAATCAGGTATTATCTTTTTAATAGAACTATATATATCTTCTGGACAGAAGCTCATTGACGCTATGTTGAAAGCATTTCTGTGTATAAGCTTGCTAGGATCTGCTTCCATTAATTTAACTATTGCATCTAAAGCATCTGGCATGTACATCATATCCATGTAAGTATTTTTATCAAGTGGACATGTGAACTTCTTCTCTTTTAATGCCTCATAATAAATATGAACTGCATAGTCAGTCGTTCCTCCACCTGGTAGAGTCTCGTATGATATTAGTCCTGGGAATCTTACCCCTCTTGTGTCTACTCCAAACCTTTTATAATAATAATCACATAAAAGTTCTCCAGCTACTTTTGTAACTCCATACATAGTGGTTGGTCTTTGAATTGTGTCTTGTGGTGTATTAACCTTTGGAGTATCAGGACCAAAAGCTGCTATTGAACTAGGTGTAAATACTCCGCACCCCTCTTCTCTAGCTACTTCTAAGATATTGAATAATCCACCCATATTTACATTGTATGCTGCTGATGGTTTATTTTCTCCCACTGCTGATAATATAGCTGCTAGGTGTACTACCCAATCAACGTTATGTTTTTTTACAGCTTGAAAAATCTGATTAGGGTCTGTAACATCAACTTGCTCATATAATCCATGTGTAGTAACGTTTTCACTTCTACCACTAGCAATTACATTATTTTCTCCGTAAACATCTCTTAATTTAACAACTAGTTCTGATCCTATTTGACCCAAAGCACCTGTCACTAAAACTTTTTTCAAAAAAGACACCTCCTAAATTGTAAATACATTTCTTTAATACTAGTACAAATTTAGTCGTTTATATATTGCATATTCATTGTAATTTATTGTAGAAAAATTGTCAATCAATAATTACCAATAAATTTAATAAATTTACACTTTGTTAACAGAAATGCATGTTTTTTTGCCTAAAACCAAAACAAAGCCTAATAAACCAAGACTTTGTTAGTATACATAAATCTAATTTTATACACTTACCCTTAAAGATAAATGACATTGTCAATAACTCTAACTCGCAGAGTAAAGTGTTTTATTTATGCCTAACTCTATATTCTTTATTTCTCTATCAAAAGAATATAATAGATAGAAACATAAATCAAGTACAATAACACATTATTAAGAAAATAAAATATCTTATATTTTCTCTTTTGCAAGAATTTCTAAATCATAATAATTTGTTATATAGCTTTGAACTAAATTCGTTATCTTTTCAGTATTATGAATTGAAAGTTCTTCTTTTACACCATATACTTTCATGCCTGCTCTAGTTCCAGCTAGAACTCCTGCATATGTGTCTTCAAATACGATACACTCATCAGGCTTAACTTCTAGTGATGCTGCAACTTTAAGAAATACATCTGGATTTGGTTTTCCTTTGCCAGCTTCACAAGATGTTATTAATATATCAAAGTAATCTAATATATCATTAGACGATAGCACTGCTTGAGCAAGTTCTCTAGAATTACTTGTTCCTATCCCCATCTTTATACCGTTCTCTTTTAAATAGGTTATAAAATCTCTTGCACCTTCTCTTAATCTTACTTCATTACTATAATACTCAAGAGCTAATTTATTCCACTCTTCTTTTATTTCATCTACTGACTCTTCTAACTCAAATCTGTCTTTGAAGTATACAGCTGTTTCAGTAAAACTCATTCCCTCAATATCATCTATTAAATCTGTTGGTATATCATGCAGCCTATCTTTTAAATACTCAAAATCTATACTTTTCCAAACCCACATTGAATCTACTAGTGTCCCATCTAAATCAAATATAACCGCTTTTATGTTTTTTAACATTTTTTCTCTCCTTTGTTTGCCTTATTTATACAAGCTCAATTATGTCATAAATTAATATTATGATAACACCTATTAAAATGCTTATGTCAGCTATATTAAATATAGGTGCTTTTTTTATGTTGACTTTTATATATATATAATCTACTACGTATCCAAGTCTTATTCTGTCTATCAAATTTCCAAGTGCTCCTCCAACCATAAACGCAAATCCAATTTTGAGCATATATTCATATGGCTCTAGATATATCCCAAGCAATATTAAAACTATAGTAGCTATGGTAGTTACAATAATTAAAAACTTCTTTTTGTTTTTAAAGAGCCCGTATGCTCCACCATGGTTGTAAACCTTTACTAAATATAGTCTTCTAAAAAGATGTACTCTCTCGAATTGGTCTAATTTTATGTCCACTATATATTTAGATATTTGATCAATCATAAAAGATATTAATCCTATAACAAAATATAACATAATATCACCACCTTTAATCCCTTTATGTAATATAATATTATAGCTTATTATATTTTATTATTTATTGATATATTTATCAACTAATAAATAATATATTTAAAAAGCAAACGTCACACCTAAGTGTGACATTCACATAAATTTTTATTGTACCATATACATCCTATGCTTCAGAATATAAGGCGTATATATACTTGCTATTAATAATAAGTTTATTACAGCATATACAGTATATAATCTTATTGATGATACTTTACCTTTTTCATACTTATATAGTAGTGTATAAATACCTGAGATTATTCCTATGACAAAACTAACAAGTATGAAATCATATCTGTAACCAAATATACTACTTAAACTAGAACTCATTAATTGAATAGACATATATAGTGTAATAGGTAATAACACAATCCACGTATCATTATCATATTCATGTTTCTTTATTAAATACCATATTAAAAAGAATACATATCCAACTAATATCCATATAACTCTAGATATTAATACAAAAAACATCATTATAAAGTTTTGCATAACTCTATATATTCTGCTTAATATAGTCTTCGTAGAATAGTTTTCTCCAAACATAACATTGGAACTTTTCATACAGAAGCTATTTCCTTTTATAACACCAACATATTGATTATCTTCATATGATGTTACAAAAGTACTGCTCATAATGTTATTTTCACCTTTGTATTCCCATACTACTTTATTGTTAAACAAACTTCCTTTTTTAAATTTTACAAGCATTCCGTAATTATATCCATTTTGTGTTAAGCCAGTTAGCATTGAATTTAAATAACCTTCTTTATCACTATACTTTGATATTTCTATATCTTTAATTTCTACCAATGCTCCATATCTATCGTGTACCTCTAGTTTTCTTGTTTTAGGTTTTTGTTTTGATTTCAAGCTAAATGTAGAGTACATTTTTATGCCCTGATTTTCATAAATAATATATCCGTAGTTTTCATCTATGCCAAACTTAAAACTATCAGGTAGTTTAATATTATCAAGCTCGTTGCTCAATACTTCTTTTCCGTTTTTATCTAATACTACATGTCTAATAATCCCCTTGCTAGATAGTAGCACATGTACATTTTGATTTTTATCTGCACTAAATTTAGCTGTTTTTATACTATCATATGGTATCTTATATTCTTTATCGTTAACCTTGTAAATCAATTCATTATCATTATATGCTGTTATAAAGTTATCACCATTTACATTAAATACATCAAAATCCA
This sequence comes from Clostridiaceae bacterium M8S5, assembly GCA_029227815.1. Classification (GTDB taxonomy): domain Bacteria; phylum Bacillota; class Clostridia; order Tissierellales; family MCWD3; genus Abyssisolibacter. The sequence goes on from CP118523.1 coordinate 3,147,261, forward strand.
CGACATTATTAAATATTGCTTTAGTGTTAGAATCACTTTCTTTGTACAATTTGCTATCTTTAATGTTATAAATATAACCATTCATAATTTTATAGCTAACATTTGAACCATCGTCAAGTCTTATTACATCATCAACAATATCTCCATAATGATCAAACTTTATCTTGTATATGCCTTTTTTGTTACTCAGTATTGCCGTTATCTCTTTATCTACATTAATGTCTATTATCTTTTCATAACCATCTTCAACTTCAACATTAGTATATAATGGCTGTATGTCTGCCCTTTCTTTTATCTCATCTTCCCAAAGATAATTGTTAAAAACAAAAATTGCAAACATGGTAATTAATACAGTTAAAGCAGTAAATATGCCTCTCTTAAGTATTTTTTCTTGTATATCTTTGTTTTTCTTAAGCTTTGATATAACTAATATTATTATGATAAATATAACTATTAATACAGCTACATATATTGGAACGTAGTTAGCTATTTCTATCTGCTTTTCACTCAAACATAATCTGTATAAATCATGAGTTTCTATTGCATATTGATTCATATATTCGATAGGAACTACACTAATTTTTTTAATCCTGTTTTTGTCTATATTGCTTATATCATCAGATTTAGTATGTATATTTTTCATACCTGGGTCTATAAAAGATACCGCGTCAATATCGCATTCATTAAAACTATAATGATCACTACGGCGAGAAGTGTTATATACTTGGAATTCTATTTTATTTTCTTCTAATATTTTAACTAAATCTTTTACAAATTGATTAGGTTGTTTACCAAATGAACTATATTCAAGTGAAAGTTTAACATTTTCTTTAGTCCCAATCATATCTAGATTTAATATTCTATTATTTTCTGCTCTTCTAAATGGTTTTCTAGCATATTTCTTTGAACCCTGTAAACCCACTTCTTCTGAATCAAATGCTACAAATGCTACAGTTCTTTTAGGATTAGTTTTTGATATTAACCTAGCTAATTCCATAACCGTTGATATTCCTGAAGCATTATCTAATGCTCCACCAAACACGGTTCCATCTGGGTCAATTCCTATATGATCATAATGAGCTGTAATAGTTAACATATCTTTCTCTAGATATTCATTAGTACCTTCTATATACCCTATTATGTTTCTAGTTTCTATGTTTTCGTATTTCAAGTCAACAGCTACATCTAGTATATATCCTTTGTTGCTGTATTCTATCAATTCGTTATATGCTTTATTTGAAATTATTATATGTGCGAATTTATTGTTAGTACCAGAGTATTCCCCTAAAGCGACAATTTTTTTGTTAGTGATGTCGTATTTGCCTGGTGTAATAAAAGCTTTAACTCCTGTATCTAATAACTCTTTTCTAAAATTTTGATCATAACTCTTATTATATAGAACTATAGGTTTTCCTTTTGACTCACTAGCATTACTAATAATATTTATTATTCCACTTGCATTCCCTGATCCAGCGCAACCTGATGTTAACTCATAAAAATCTTCTCTATGTATATAGTCCTTGATAATGTTTCCTTTTTGATCCTTTACCCTTAATATTGGTGTGCTATTAAGCCTTGGTACTGTAGTCCTAAATTTTTGAAAATAAGTACCATTATCTCCACCTGGCTTAAGACCATATTTCTCAAACTGGTTAGCTATATATTCTCCTGCAAGTTTATCACCTTTAGATCCTGCTAACCTTCCTTCATATCTATCTGATGAAAGTTCTTTTATATGATCCATTACTTTATCTTCACTAAAATCATTTATCAAGACTGGATTATTGTTATCGTATGTAACATAAACTGTAGTTAAAATTAATATCATAATACAAACTATTATTATTCTTTTGCCTTTTAGCATATAAAGCCCCCTTTTTATTATAATTTATAATTATAACACATTTAATTGAATATTCACACAATTTAAGTCTAATATGTCATTAATTTAATTTTGTTTTTTCAATATTTTAACATTCTTTCTTAGCTTTATTAAAACTACTAACACTCGTCTTCTTTCATTATTAGAGTCATAAAAAAAGAGTTAAGTAAAATTAATATACATATGAAACCATGTAATTAATTTTATAACTCTTTTTTAATTCTTTTAATTTTATATAATGTAACACTATGTACATCTATAGTAGGTATATTAACTTTATGTTAATCGCTACAAAACTGTACATAGCACAACTGATAATGCTTTACGATTTAGTTTTTAATATTTTATCATTTCATATCTTAACTTCAAAAACCAGCGGTAATGCATTTATGGTGTATGGCCTCTTATCAAACCCACTATAATAGGTTATTTTATTAAATCCTGCTTCATTTAATAAATTGATGATCTGCTTTTTCTTTACCGGTATTAAATCAACTCTACCTGTAAGAGTTTTGTTTTCTTCTTTTATATATAATTCTGTTTCAAATATTATTTTATCTGGAGTATATTTGTATCTTCTAATGAATTTTATTTTTGTGTTCTCTATCTTTGGCAGATACTGAATTTTTTCTTCTAATATTTTATCATAGTTTAATATCTGAAATTTAAACACTCCATCTTCTACTAATAATTTTTTAACTGAATTAAAGAAATTCAATATGCTATCAGTACTTTTTAAATGTACTAATGTATTTCCTAAACATGTGATCTGATCAAATTTATCGTCTTTGAAAAACTTTTCTATATCCATCATATTTAGGTGATAGAATTTAAGTTTTGAAATTTCTTTTTTCTTAGCAATATTTATCATTTTTTCATCTAAATCTATACCTATAACTTCGTATCCTTCCTTATTTAAAGCTAAAGCAAGCTCTCCTGTAGAACAACCAATATCCAATATCTTACCTTTTCTTTGGCTTAAAACAAAATCTAGTTTATCTTGTTTTAATGGGAATATATATTCATAGTATCTTGCTATTTCTTCATAGAAACTCATTTACTTTCACCTCTTTTTTATTAATTATACTATAAAATCGAACCCAATATTAAAGATTCTATCCTATTTAATTTTGAAACTTCTATTATTATTTTGTCGTTCTATGTTTTTTATTTAAAAAAAATAGAGTTATTTTTTACATTAATTTAACAATATACCATAACAGCCTTTTATAAGGTATAATATACATATATTTAAAAATAAAGAAATATCTAATATGCTTCAAACTTATTATTTACATTATTAAAACCAATTTAAAAAAATTTTGACATCATGAGAAAATAATATTATATTTAGTATATAATGTTCAATTTATTTTTTCCAATTTATCAGCACACTAATTACACTATAGAATGGAGGTTATACTTATCAAAACATCTACTAAAAAAATACTAAGAACTTTACCGTTTATATTTGTATCAATTATAGTTATTTTTATCTATCACATGTACTCAACATATTATAGCTTAGAGTCAATCTATAAAAATAATGCTATTATAGTTATATCTCAAAGCTTAGACCAATCAAATAAGTCAGTGACACTTGATCTTAACGACAGCAAAAAGTTTGTTTCTCTTCTAAAGATAGATGATTGGAAAAAAATTAAGCACAAAACAGATGAAGTTCCTAAATTATATTTTCATGCTAAGAACCACGGTAATACCGATTTGGGTATTCTAGATAATGGTATATTAAAATATAAAGATAATAAATACTTTCAAATGCCTATTGACTCATACAATGAATTGATGAAGTTCTTAAATACCTTAAATAAGTTATAGACACGTTCTTATTTTGGTGTTATACTATAAACAATTGAATAATATTTCGGAAGGTTCACATTAGATGTGATTAAAAGGGAAGTCAAGTGTAATTCTTGCACAGCCCCCGCTGCCGTAACTGTTTGTTTAATATCAATATGCCACTGAATATTTCGGGAAGGCGATATTAAGCAATAAACAGGAGTCGGAAGACCTGCCTTTTAGAGATTATTATATTCAAACTTCGGTGGGAAGTTAGAGTATTAGTTGTAACTAGTACGCTATGAAACCGCCTTTTATGGCGGTTTTAGTCTGTAGACAAAAGTCCAGTGATGTTAAAATTTCTGTTGCTCACTTTACCTCTAAGTAAGCTCCGCTACTCAATTTTAACACGCCTTGAACTCGAACTCTTACTACAGTCTGTATCTTGATGAATACAAATATCTTAACTTCCTATCACATACTAATTTGAAAGGAAGTGTTTTTATGTCAAAATGTATAACAGTTATATTTATTATACTATTATCATTTATTGTTTTAATAGGTTGTACAAATTCTCAAATTATAAGCAAGAATGTGCAGAACAGTAAAAGAGCAGTTCTAGTAATAAGTTTTGGTACAAGTCATAATGAAACTAGAAAATTAACTATTGAGGCTACGGAAAATAAGATAGCCAAAGCTTTTCCTGGATATGATCTTAAAAGAGCCTTTACTTCTGAGTTCATAATTAAAAAGCTAAAGAAAAGAGATAATCTAGAAATAGACAATGTAAAAGAAGCACTAGACAAACTAGTTAAAAATGGCTATAGTGAAGTGATAATTCAGCCATTACATATTATGAATGGCTCTGAATATCACGATACTTTAAAAATAGTTGGCGAATATAAAGATAAGTTTAAAAAAGTTAATTTTGGAAATCCACTTTTAACTTCTCCTGATGATTATATAAATTTGGTTGATGCACTATCAACAGAAATGCCCAATTTAAAAGAGAATGAAGCATTGTTTTTTATGGGACATGGTACTCACCATTTTTCAAATTCAGCTTATGCATGTCTTGATTATACATTCAAATACAAAGGTCATGAAAATGTTTACGTAGGAACTGTGGAAGGTTTCCCTACATTAGATACTATATTAAAAATAACCAAAAATAAAGGCTATAAAAAAGTTTATTTGATGCCTTTAATGTTAGTTGCTGGCGACCATGCAACTAATGATATGGCTGGAAAAGATGATGATTCTTGGCGTAGTATACTCGAAAGTAAAGGATATGCTGTAGAGCCAATATTAAAAGGGTTAGGTCAAATAGAGTCAGTACAAGAACTTTACGTCAATCATTTAAAAGAGTCTTTGAAAAAAGAAAAACGTGAAGATTAATTCGCCAAACACCAAAAAGTATAGACATAATAAAAAAGAAAGTTACGACTGAATTTTTTTCATGTTTACAACAATAAGGGGTATCTTATAAGATACCCCTTATTTGCTAATCCAACTCTTTTTCTAATATCTGGACACACTCTTTTATCAATGCAAATACTTTATCATCATTTTCCTTTATGACTCTAAGGTTCGTAATAACATTCTCACACATTCCCCATTCTAGTAAATCATAGAGTTTACTTGACCAGTCTCTACACATATTAAGCGCTATTATCTGATAACATATATCATGTGTTTGCCAATAAATTTCTCTTATTTTTTTAAACCGTTTTTGTAGTTTTTTATTATCTACCATATTATATATCACACGATTAAAAGCCTCAGCAAATTGATGTGAGTTAAACTTATACCACATAGTTTCACTAACCAATTTAAACCTTCTTTTTATTTCTTTTATATCTGCATTTTTTAGATTTTTCCAGTAATTAAAAGCATCTATATATTCATCCCATATTTTATTAGCACAGTTGTATTCCATTATTCTTCTGATTCTTCTTAATCCATCTATAAGATGAACTGACAGGCATATCAAAGTGAGGTGTGCACTAGTTTAGTACACACCTCACTTTGATAAATTACTTATTTAATACTACCTATCTTAAATTCTAGCCTACCCATTGAGCCACTTGCAACTTCATATTTGTTAAATACAAACATAATATATCCATCTTTATTTATGTAGAATGGACGATTATCATCAATTTTCATATCCTTTACATAGTCTGTATCATATTTAATTTGACTGTAATCCTTATTCTTTATTTTTTCTTCTGTAGATTTAATAGTAGCCTCTATATGCTTTTTCTCTTGATCGCTTTTGCTTTGTTTAAGCGCTTCTTTAGAATATTTCAAGCTTTCCTTCATTTTTCTTTCTTCATCTTCATTTGAATTCATAAGTCTGTTCATTTCTTTGATGATGTTATCTTTTACGTCTACAAAATCATCCTTTAATATATCTTTAAGAGTTAGTACTTTTCCAGTGCTTACATCTATATTGTAATAATTAACCTCATCATATGCTGGAGCTAATGTTTGATATTTATATATATCAAATGAGATCAACTTATCAGTAATATAATGCTTATTATATCCAATTTTTGTTTCAACTTTTTTGTAGTCCTCTTCTTTACCACCAGTTTCTAGGTAAGCTTCTTTATATTCTTTATCTAGTTGCTCTTGCTCTTTTACCATCTCTTCAACTTTTACTTTTATCATTTTGTTGATTTTTTCCTCTATTTCTTTGTTACTTACATCAGCAACCTCTGGTATCTTAACACTACCTTTAGAAGCCTCATTGTCTATGTTATATTCTCTAAACGTAATCACTTTAGCGATACTACTAAGTATAGGTATTTTACTAACTGCTTGTGCAACCTCAGCACTAGCATTTACTGATATTCCAAGAGCTACTATTAATGATGCTGCAGTTAAACCTATTGTTTTAGCACACCCTTTTACACTATTTTTCTTTCTTTTATTATTCATTGATATAACCCTCCCATTTTTACCTTTTTTTAATGCTTCATGCACTACTTCATCTAGCTTATCAGGCACTTTGATATTATCATATATTTCGTTTAGTTTTTTTAGCTTTTCCTCCATGCTAATAACCTCCCATATATTGTTTTAACTGTTGTATCCCTCTTCTCAACCTGGTTTTGACTGTGTTAGGATTCAATTGCAATATATCTGATATTTGCTGTATTTTCATCTGTCTTAGATATTTTAAAATGACAATTGATTTATAATTAGTGGACAGTTTATCAATAGCATGATATAAATCCATGATTTCATCTTTATCTATTTCAGTAGACTCTGTTATTTCCACAATTTCCGTGTTATATACTATTTTTTTCTTTTTTCTTAACGCCATTAAGCTTTCATTTATAAGTATCCTATAAAACCAAGTTTTCATAAATTTCTCGTCATTTAATTTATGAAGAGATCTTAATCCTTTGTAAACTGCTTCACTCATAATATCTAATGCGTCATGTTCGTTTTTAACGTGGCTATAAGCTAATCTATAAAATTCTTCTTTGTTTTGTTCTATCATTGTTACATATTTTTCTTCCAGCTGGTTGAACACTTTATTAGCTCCTTTCTCCAATTAGATGTAGTATGTAAGAAAAAAGTTTCACTAAGCCTTAATTACTTTTGTATTTTATCATAAACTATTACTAATACTCTCTTGCAATAATTACTTATTGTTCAATCATTTGGTTGATTTGCTATTATGCCTAAACAATTATACGAAAACATACTAGTCGCAAATCTATAACCTAAATAATTCTGCCTAATTACATTACAAAGACTTATTTTAACTTTCTAACACCTTATTAGATGTGGCACTAAACTAAATAGTTTCAAATTATTTAATTTTTTAATATTTAAATTGTTTCCATAGCACTTCATCAATACCTAAAATATAAGTAATTGAATATTTTAACTAAAAAAATCATAAAATCTTTATTATACTGAAGGTTTTATCAGAGCTTTTAACTAAGCTATATAATGAAAGGAGATTTTGTCATGGATTCTTATAAATTTTCAGGTAAACTTTTTATAATTATTATGGTAATGTTTATTTCTATATCATCAGCTAGCTGTATAGAGGAACCTGTTAGCGGAGAAAGTAATACTCTAATTTTTTCTGAATACCTTGAAGGTAGTGGATATAACAAGGCTCTAGAGCTGTATAACCCTACTGACCAACCTGTTGACTTATCAGAATATAAAATTGTTAAATATGTAAACAAAAACGAAAACAATAAACAAGAATTATCATTAAGTGGTAAACTACCAAACTACAAAACATATGTAATTGTAAACAAAGATGCTACAAGTGAATTAAAAGAAAAGGGTAACATCAATAATGATACTACCATAACAACCTTTAATGGTGATGATATGCTAGAATTAGTCAAAAACAATGAAGTTGTAGACAGAATATGGTTTACTGAAAAGAAAGACGGAGCAAATATTAAAATAATGAGAAAAGCACATATTACAAAAGGTAATATTGAAAAGATATCTCCATCTGATGAATGGATTTTTTCAAATAATATAGATGACTTTTCTACTCTTGGTGTTTTTAGTAATAATGAGCCACCTACTACACAATTAAGAATTCATGATATTCAAGGTGCAAGTCATTTCTCACCTATAAAAAACAAAAATGTATCTGATATTGAGGGTGTTGTTACTGCCATACTATATAAATACAAAAAGAACTCATCAGGTGAATTTTATAGGGTCTTTGATGGTTTCACTATTCAAGAAAGAGACGAATTTATTGACAATGACATAAAAACATCTGAAGGAATATTAATACTACCACTGAAAACCCCTAGCTCTAAATATGATTATAAAAAACCTGATTTTATAGATGTAGGAGATCTTATTAAAGTCTCAGGTAAAGTGATAGAATCAGGTTATCCAGGAGAATTAAAGCAGACTTCAATATTAGTTCAAACAGAATCTAACATTAAAGAAATATCAAGCAATAACTCGCTTCCTAGCCCAGTAATTATAGGTACTGGTAAAGGTAAAAGAATGGTTTCTACTTCAATAATTTATAGTGAAGATGAATCTGTAGCTTTTGATGATGCTAATTTTAATCCTGAGACTGATGCAATGGATTTTTATGAGTCTCTTGAAGGTATGCTAATACAAATAAACAGACCTCACATAATAGGTGCTAATGAAAAATTCGGTGAAGTTTATGTATTAGCCGATAATGGTATAGCGTCAACTAGCAAACTAAACTCCTATGGAGGTATTAAAACCACTAAAAATAACAAAAACCCTGAAATCTTTATCATAGGTGAAAATGCATATCCTATCACAGAGCCAAAAGGTAATAAAACTACTACTGGTTTTATTGACAAATCATTTATGCCCAAAACAGGTGATAAATTTGATTCTTCTATCACTGCTGTTGTTAGTTATGCATTTGGTACTTACAAAGTATATAATATAAACCATTTGCCGAAATTAGTAGATTGTGGATTAGTTCAACCTAGTGCTAAAATAGTACCTGATTACAATAAACTAACTATAGCATCTTTCAATATTGAAAACTTTAATAAAAATGTTGGTGAAGAAAAAATAGAAAGATTAGCTAGAGCGATAATATGTAATTTAAAAGCACCAGACATTATAGGAGTAGTTGAAGTTCAAGATAATAATGGCCCTATAGATGATGGTACAACCGATGCCAGCCAGTCTTATAAAACTCTAATAAATAAGATTGCTCAGCTGTCTCCTAAAGGAAAAAAATACAACTATAAATTTACCGATATTGCCCCTGAAAATGATAAAGATGGTGGCCAGCCAGGAAGTAATATCAGAGTAGGATTTTTATATAGAACTGATAGAGTTATCTTAGTTGGAAATGAAAGTAATAAAGGCACTTTCTCAGACAAAGGTATATATACTAATGGCCATTTGAACAAAAATCCAGTTAGGATAGACCCTCAAAACACAGCATTTTATGGGACTAGAAAATCATTAGCTACAGAGTTTCAATTTAAAGGACAACAAATCATAGTCATAAATAATCACTTTTCTTCAAAAAGAGGAGGGAAAGGTATCTTTACTGTTTACAGTGAAGCAGAAAGAAAGCAAAAAGATAATACTACAAAACGTGTAGAACAAGCAACTGCTGTTCGTGATTTTGTAAAAACTATTCCGAATAATGAAAGAACTACTGTTGTAGTACTTGGTGATATGAATGATTACGAATATAGTGATCCTATTGTAGTATTAGAGGATAATGGGAATATGAATAATCTATTTAAAGATATAAATGTTAATGAAAGGTTTACCTATATACATGGAGGAAGCTCTCAGGTGCTTGATAATGTACTCATAAACTCTCGTTTTGCTAATAAAACTACTATCAATCCAGTTAATATGAACTCTATGTTTGTTGAAGCAGACGGTAGATGCTCTGATCATGATCCTGTTTTGATTCAGATAGATTTTACTAAAAATTGATTATATTTATATTTAAAACAGCTATTTAGGTTATACTTAAATAGCTGTTTTATAAATAGTATTATTAATGTCAATCTGTCTGATTCTAAATTTATATTTTTACTATGTTTCTTTTATCTAACTCAATACCCTCAAATTCTTTTAATTTTTCATTAGAAACTATATCAACAACATTTGAGGCTTTGCTAAATTTATTTAAGGCGGGCTTAACTTTTCTCTGCTCCAATATACATGCCTTACCACCTATACATCCACCTTCGCACATCATACCTTCAATAAAGTTCCCTTGTAATTTGCCCATTTTTGCTAGTGTCAAACATTTCTTTATTTCCGCTTGTCCACTTACTTTGACAGGCTCAAACTGTACATCTTTATCTCCTTGTTCTATAACATTTTGTATTGCCTGTGATAGACCTCCGCTTTGAGCAAAATTTCTTCCATACTGTGATGCATCATTTGCCTTTATAGCTTCGCATTCTTTTACATCAACATCATACGCAGACAACAATGCTGTCAGTTCTTCAAACGTAAGTACATAATCAACATCTTTTGCGTCTTGCATTTTCATCTCTTCTTTCTTAGCTGTACAAGGTCCAATAAAAACAACTGTTGCGTCGCTATGCTCTTTTTTTATAAACCTTGCTGTAGCTATCATAGGCGATACTGTATGGGATATCTTTGATATCTCACTTGGAAACTTTTCTCTTATATATGATACAAACGCTGGGCAACATGAACTAGTCATATACTTGTCTCCATTTTCCAATCTCTCTATTAGTTCGTTTGCTTCATGTATTGTAACTATATCCGCTCCTAACGCTGCTTCAATTATATCAGTAAATCCTACTTTTTTTAGTGCTGCTTTGACCTGCCCTAAAGAAACACCAGCACCATATTGCCCAATAATAGATGGTGCAATTATAGCAAATAGTTTATCACCTTTCTCTATACCTTTGACAACTGATGCAATATAACTTCTATCTGATATTGCTCCAAAAGGACATCCTTCCATACAAGCTCCACAGTTTATACATTTTGTGTTATCTATTGTTGCTGTTCTATCACTGTCTACAGCTATTGCATCCACGGGACACACCTTTTTACAAGGTCTCATAACTTCTGATACTGCATTATAAGGACATACATCTTTACATCTACCACATTCTTTGCATAGCTCTTGGTTTATGTATGCTCTACCATTTAATCTCGTTATTGCATTTACCGGACATACTTCTACACATTTATGTTGAATGCATCCTCTACATACTTCTGTTATTGTATATTTATTTATTGGACATCTATCGCAAGCAGCTTCTATTATATACATTATTTCATCATCATGCTCTGGCTGTATTAGCTCTTGTGCATAATCGCCATTTGGAATATATCCTGATGCTATCTTTGCTCTTTCTTTTAGTATTGCTCTTTCATGATAAACACAACACCTATATAATGGCTTTTTCCCAGGTATTATATCATATGATAGCTTTCTAAATTCATCATTGTTTAATCTATTTTCTTTTGCTAAATTAGCAATTTTTTCCAAAACCTGAAATTTGAGCTTTTTTAGTTCTGTCTCAAAATTATACATTCATTTCGCTCCCTTCTTATAACTTATATGTTAAATTAATATATAATAAATGTTTTGTGTATACAATGTACTCTATGTATATTATAATAGTTTTTATAAATTGTCAAAGCATTTACAATAAAAAAATAGCATTCGTTTACTGTAGAGAATTTAGAGATTGAATAACCCCTATGTAATGATAGAATTGTCTTGCTTCATTATATCATATTTTAAACTAACATCTATATATTTAACTCTTTTTGTTTTATAAAGTTTTCAAAAATCTAGCCTTATTAGGATTTTTCACACCTTTTATTTTATTTATCTACCACCCGTACTGACTATTATATATTTTTTCATACTTTTATTAAAGTTCCTTTACACTAACCAGTAAAAAGATAATCACAATAATAAAGGCATTTCTCACGCTCCACTGAGAAATGCCTCGTAATCTTTAATTATTGCCAAACATCTAAATCTATCTCAGGCTCCATATCCATAACAACATTTGAAGCTTTAGCATCTTGAAGTTCATCCTTCATTACAGACGCTGCAGTTGTATCTAATTTATATGAAGGTGCTGTTAGCTCTCCTGCAAAATAAACATCCATTGTAACCATAACATCTTCGTTTGGAAGTATTTCTGGTAAATCAACTGTTACTAAAAATTTACCATTACCTAACATTCTCATCTCATACTCAAACTCTTCTGGTGTAATAGTTATTTGTGATAATATCATTCCAGGAGGAATTGTACTCTCAATAAATACTTGCGCTTTATCAGCTGTTACAAAACCTTCGTTTTTAGTTAATACAGCTACTTTGTTAGTTAAAGCTCCATTTCTTGCCATTGGTCTTGAATAAAATAAAGCCATTGTTAAAGGATTTTTCATACCAATCATATTAATACCTACTCCTTAATTAATCATCAATTTAATTAGGGCTTGTTTTCCTTTGTCCCACTAATATAATATGACATAACTTTTATTTTGACATCCTCTATACTAAAAATACATAAAAAAGGCCGTCTATCAGACAACCTTGTGTTTTTTAGTAATTCCAGTATATTGGATTAATCTATTTCTGGTTTCATAACCATAACTACTTCTGCAGCTTTTGAATCTTTTACTTCATCATCCATAGTAAGATATACTGTACTATCTATTGTATAATTTGGATTCATCAAATCACCTGCATAATATATGCAAGCATTCACTATCATAGAAGAATTTGGAGCCATCTTAGGTAAATCTACTGTTATTTCCATGAAGCCGTCTTCTAGCATCTCTATTAGTTGATTTAATTCCTGTATAATTGTCACCTCTGACAACATTAGACCAGCAGGAATATTTGTCATCATAATCAATTGAGCATCCTCTATTGTTTGATAGCTAGCATTTTTTATTTGCATAAATATTTCATTTGACAAAGCCGCATCTTTTACCATTGGTTTAACTTGAAAAGCTTCAAACTCCATATTTTGAGTTAAATTATTACTATTCATTTCTGTCATTTCATAATCTCCTTATAACTATATTTTTAGGAATTTTTAAAAAGTTTTCTCATTAATATAATATGAAAATAGTAGTTTATTGCTAATATTTAATTAATAGAGCTAGATAATTCTATACTTTTCTTGCTCCAAAATTTTTGTATCTGGAGTTGTTAATATCTTTTCTTGTGTAGATTTTGCATCATATAGCTCGCCATTAAGCATCAAATAAACACTTGAATCCAAAATATATTCTGGTGAACTTAATTCTCCTGCATAATATACATGTATTACTATTGTTTCATCCTCACTTGGTTTCATTTTTAGTATTTTTGTTTGAATCAAAGCCTTTCCATCTGATAATATCTTTAATTTATTATCTATTTCTGTATTTATATCAACCTGTGCTAGTGCTAATCCATGAGGTATAGTAAATGTAATAAATACCTCTACATTTTCTATTGATGTATAGCTTGTATTTAGAACTACCACTTTTATTTTTTTACTCAAAGTCCCGTTTTTTAACATTATTCTTGTATAATAATTATCCATTTTTACACAGCTTCTCAATTCTGTATTGCTGTATAACATCCCTATTACCCCTTACTATCGTATTATTATATATTATGTTATAGTAACAAAAAAGGGACTGCACTTTTTTGTGCATCCCATATACAATATAGTTTTTGATTAAAATGCTGTATCAACTATGCCTTTAGTTTTTAGCTTTTGCTCACGTGGAACACAAGTTACTCTGTGTATTCATTGTGTGACTTTAACAATTCCTCTATCTCTTTTAATAAATCAGTTCTAATTCCTTTTTCTTAAAGGCGTTGCTCATTGAATTTTAAGAAAGTATTAAGCTTTTTCATATTCATTAGATTTACTATCATATAAGTCATTTATATTTATTTTACTAATTACATGCAAAAATGCATGACTAATTGAACTCATATGATCTGCTCCATCAGATTTATCCACCTCAATAAATTGTGTATTCTTTAAATACTTTAGCATTTCTTTAGCGCCATTTATTGGTACCATCTCATCTACTTTCCCATGATAATATATTACAGATTGTTCAATATCTTCAAAAGGAACACCCCAATCTATAATCTGTAATCTGCTCTCCATTGCCATTCCAAAACAATCTTGCTTGATATTTTCATTCAGTGTTTTGTTAATATAAGGCTCACCATGCGATGCAAGCTCTTGTTTCAAGTGGTCTAGATATGCTACATACTTGGATTGAATATCCTCTATTGAGTTTTCTAGAAAAGACATATATTCTACCTGTGCTTCTTCTGAGTAATGCTTAAAAATTGATTCTTTATAAACCAAAGGTACACCTCCTAATATAAAAACTCTTTCAACTATCTCCCCTAAAGCATAAGCAGTTGCATAAGCATATGGCGCTCCTGCTGAACAGCCAATAATATCGCATTTGTCTATATTTAATTGAGTAGCTATTGTTTTAGCTATATCTGCGAAATCAGCAACACTATTCATCTGTATTTTTGATGAAGAACCATACCCTAAGCGCTCTATCGCTATTAAAGTTATCTCTCTCTCTTCTATAGCTTTAATCCACTCATTACTAAGATATCCCCCACCTATTATTCCATGAAAGAACAATATCTTGTGTTCGCCTGATCCATGAACTATATAACTTAATTTTTTCCCATCTTTTAAATCGATATATCTTTTATTATTCATTACTAAGCCTCCTTATTCTTTTTAATAAACTCCATATCCTTTACCTCAGACCCATGATATAACTTTAATATAGGGTCATCACAGAGTTCTTTAATTAATGGTATAAGCTCTTTATCTGTTCCAAAAGTTATGCTAGAAATCCCCTCAATACCATTGGGATGAATGAAATTAAATGGTTTTGGATCAATATTAAAATAAGTCATTAGAAAAGGTATTTTCAAATTATAAGGAAATGCTACCTTGAATTTAAGTAAATTACCCTTGGTATCCATCCGTTTACTATTCATCTTAAAATATTTGTGCTTGTATTTTTTGAGTATCGCTAGTTCATCATCTAAATTATCTTTATAGTTTTCTATAGCCACTCCTATAAGCCCTTCACCTGCATTTTCCCAATATTCAATTTGATTAACTAAGGCACTTTTTCCAAGTAATTTTAAAATCTTCTTAACTATATTTGGCATTCCAGAGTTTTGAAAAAGTTCTATATATGGTCCATTTGTGAAATATATAAGAGCATTATAGGGATTTTTCTCTTTTCCATATTCGACCACAAACCCTTTATCTCTCCATTCCTCTACTGCTTTATCTAATTCATTAACTTTGTACAAAATATGACTTACCTTCATATCCTATCCCCCTTCATTGATATTGACTATCGTTATCATAATTATAATACAAACCTTATACTCTTTGTCAATAGTGATAAAAAAATAGTTTACCAGATTATGTGACTTATAACACCCCATCTCAATATAAATGTAGAAGTCACATCAATACATTTTGTTGGCTTACTAGATGGATTACTTCTTTTCAGTACAATTACAAAGTATATGAGCAAATTATTCCAATAATTTTATAATTGTATCAAATTACAAACTAACCTAAATCTTACTGTGTTTATTTGTCATGGAACCCTCGTTCTATTAATGCAGTAAGAAGGAACTATATTAATACCAAAAAATTATTATTAATCACTTATAATTTTAGCTTGATGTACTAAATCTAGTAATACACAAACAAAACCTTATAGTTTTCTGTCAATAATAGAAAAATTTCAAACTAAATTGATTTAAGTAGTATGAAAATATAAATAAAAAAAATTGATGATACTCATTTTCTTATTGGATATAAAAATACTAATGTATTAATGTAAAAAGTATTATTGATAATATGTAAGATGACGATAGTAATCTGCACTTCTTGTGTGATGGAACAAACATTATTACTTGTTTGAGGGAATTCCCTAAAGATATAAGGTTAATCTTAATTTAGGAAAATTATCTAAAGAAATGGTTTATGATAGTACCAAAAGCTATATTTATAGATCTATTGGCTATTTAACAAATGAAACTTTGTTATCATCTATGGAACACACTGAAAATTCTATTACAACCATTTTGACAAAACAGACAATATTATTATTATGAATTGGGGTTTTATATCCACATATCCAACTGTTTCAAAAGAAAATAGTATTTAAAGCATTGATATTTACTAGAACTTTATATTTACAACGTGCTATTATACAGTATTAATATATTTTTTGTATAACTTTATATGGTATTTATAAATATGAGTAAATATAATTGTTGTATACTTTATTGTGTCAGATATATAATAATATCATATTAGTATATTGGAGGATTTATGGATTCAAGAGAATACACTACATTTGGAATTAGAATAGATTGTACAACTCTAGAGGTGGTAGATAAAAAAGAATACATAGCTATATCTCCAGAAGAAGAGACAATATTTATATATGGGTATTCTAAAAATAATGGACAACCTGAATTATTGCATATAGAATCTGATGAAGAGTATGCTAAAGTATCAGAGGCTTTTATGCTATTATGCGATGAAGATGAAGATTTACACGAAGACGATACACATGAAGAAAAATAAGGAGAATTAAAGATAATACAATGTAGTTTGTAGATGGTAAAAACTAGAGTCATTTCTTTTATACACATTAGTTAATTTGTGATAAAATGAGTATAGTTTTATAATATTTCTAAAGTTTAAATTGAATGGATACAAAACTGTTCATTATATAATATAGAAAAGGATGATATATACATGCCTTCAAATGAAATGGCCAAATTGATACAAGAACGACAAAATAAATCTAATAAAAAGAAAAATCAATTCTTTTATGGAATATTATTCATATTAATTTCCATAATCATTTTTATATTCTTATTAAAGAAAGATAATACTATGGCGATATGTTGGATTATTGGAGTATGTTTTGGTATCGTACTAAGATATTCAAGATTTTGTTTTACAGCAATATTTAGAGACCCTATAATCACTGGTGATACTAGACTTATGAGAGGATTGATATTGGCATTAATAGTCACAACATTAGGTTTTACTTTTATACAAGGAGAATATCTTTCTAATAATACAATAAATTATAATACAATACCTGGAGAAGTAAGTTCTGTAGGACCACATGTAATTTTAGGGGCAATAATATTTGGCATAGGTATGGTGATAGCTGGAGGGTGTGCTTCAGGAGTGCTTATGAGAATAGGTGAAGGACATTTACTACAGATAGTTGTATTAGTAGGATTTATAATAGGTGCATTATTGGGAGCTAGAGACTATTCTTTTTGGCATAAGATTACTAAAAATTTATCTAAAGTCATATATTTTAGTGAGTATTTAGATTATAGAGTAGTTACAGTAATTCAAATATTTGTGCTTGTTATTCTATACAGGTATGCAATATACTATGAGAAAAAACGATTCAAAAACTATATGTTCTAAAAAATATTAGGATGAAGAATTTAAATGAGATATATTAAATTATAAAATAAAGAAAAAGAGAGAGATTGATATGGCAATAAGAGAATTAGATTGTATGTATGAAGCGTGTCCAATACCAATAATTAAATCTATTAAAGAGCTGAAAGCTATGGATACTAGTGATATTTTAATAGTAAAAACTGATCATAGTTGTGTGGGAATAAGTCTGAAGGAATGGGCTGAAAAGAAAGACTATTCAGTAGAGGTAATAGAAACAGAAAATGGAGAATGGAATGTTTTTATAGAAAAGAAGTAGGTGAATTAATGAAGAAATGGCTTAAAAAGCCTTGGCCTTTTTGGGTTGGAGGTATTTTATTGGGGGCTTTAAATGTAACACTTTTAGCTCTTAGTGGTATCAGCTGGCAGATAACAAGTGGTTTTTTATTATGGGGAGTTGGAATATTACAGTGGTTAGGTTTTGATCCTATTAGTTACGAATATTTTAATTATTTTCATCATTATTATGACCCTATACTACAGAGTGGAAATGTAATGCTTAATAAATATACAATCATGAACATAGGAGTTATAGTAGGTTCTTTAGTAGCAACATTGCTAGCATCTGAATTTAAAATAAGACGAGTTAAAAATAAGAAGCAACTTTTTTTTGGATTAATAGGTGGTATATTAATGGGCTATGGAACAAGATTAGCATTAGGATGTAATATAGGCACATTATTTAGTGGAATACCTTCATTTTCATTACATGGATGGGTGTTTGCGTTGTTTTTATTTGTAGGAGCGTGGATAGGATGTAAGATACTTATTAAATATCTAGCATAGGGCATTATTATTAACAAAAGCCCCTTTTGCTAGATATTATAAAATCAACAAATTTCTTTTCGAAATCAGTAAGTGTATAATTTTTTCTATATGCAATATAGTAATTAAACGAAATGTTTAAACCTATAACGTCTACTTCTTGAATTGTTTTAGCTTTTAATTCATGTTGTATAGCAAGTTTTGGTAACAAAGAGTGTCCTTTTCCTGATATTACTGAAGATTTAATAGCTTCAAGAGAATTTAAATCATACAAAATATTCAAACTATCTGTTGATATGTTTTTATCTTTTAAAGCATCCTCAATTAAATACCTAGTGCCAGAATTTTTTTCTCTTAAGATTAGAGGAATTTTTTTTAGCTCATTTATTGTAATACTTTGATTTTCATCTGACTCATATTTCTTTACGAGTACAATGTTATCAGAAATAATTTTTAAGGTGCTAATATCTTTATATTCATGCCCGTACTGTATAATACCAATATTAATTGTATGATCTCTAAGTTTTTCAATAACACAATCTGAATTACAAATATCCATGTTAATATCAATTTCTTCGTTGAGTTTCTTATAAGTATATACACTACAAGGTAGTGCATATTCTCCAACACTTTTGCAAGAACAAATATTAAGCATTGGTCTTGATTGTTGAAGATTTTTTAAATCTCGTTCTATATTTCCTTGTATAGATAAAATTGTATTAGCATAATCAAATACTACCTTACCCTCTTCAGTCAACTTTACACCTTTATTACTTCTTATTAAAAGTTTTGCTTCAAGTTCTTTTTCTAAGTTTTGTAGTTGAAGGCTCAGACCGGGTTGAGTCATGTGTAGTTGCTTTGCAGCTTTAGAAATGCTATTGCAATTTACAGTAGTGTAAAATGATTGTAGATACTCAAGATTCACATTATCACATCCCCATTAAAAACTGTATTTATACCTAATTATTCATAGAGGGTTGAAAATTTATGCATTTTTAAATCTATGATATTTGAGGTTAAAAGTATCTAAATAATAAAAATAAATCAAATATTTATAGTAAATAAAGTTAGTATCTCTTCGTTTTGTCTAGTATGTAAATTAAACGTCCTATTATTTAGTATATCCAAATAGAGATAGTATTTATATGAAATTGACAAAGTTAAGAATTAATCTAAAACTTAATTAATAATCTGTCCATATGATTTTCACAGTTATATTATCTAAAAATTTATATATTATGTGTTTATTTTTTGTCATTCAAAACTATTTAGATTAAATTGTAAATTTAATATAGATCAAATAAAAAGAAATATAACATTATTATACATTAGAAGAACAATAAGTGCAAACAATACTTCTATTCAAGATATATACTCATCTAATCAATGTAAAATTAATGAAATAAATAACTATAATTATGTATCATAACAAATGCTTATAGTACATAACTTATATTTATTATGAAAATATGTAATTGTAGATTATAATTGAATTGAGATAAAATTAACAAAGATTTTACGAGAGACATAAGGAGCGATAGATATAAAAAATATAATAAGCAAAATTATTTACACACTTAATGGGTACTTGTGGGATGTGTTTTTACCCATAGTAATCTTAGCAGGAATTTTTATAATATATAGAACATTTGAATATAGAAATAAAATAAGCAAAGCAGACAAAAACAGATGGTATTGGTCGAAAATAAGAAATTCTATTGCTATATCTCTTTCTTCAAAAATAGGTACAGGAGCAATAATAGGTGTTTTAGCAGCAATGTTTAAAATGTCCAATAACGGTGTTGGTGGTGAAAGTATAGTATTATGGATTTTGTTAGGAATGTTAATTTTAGTTCCTATTACTTATTGTGAAGTGCTTTTTTCGAGAATAACAAAAAGAAAACCTAGAGAATTTATAAGCTATAATTTAAATGAAAAATCTGGATATGTTTATTCAGTAAGTCTAGTTGTATTATATACATTTGGTTTTGTAGGATTTCAACTTACAGGGATACAAAGTGTAATTAAAAATATAGCAAAAGTTAGTTTGGATTATGAATTTACTAATACTAGTTCAGCACTATATATTGTTTTGCCACTTATAATAGTTGTTAGTTTGATAGTAATAACTAAAAATCATGAATTATTCATAAAGACACTAGCATCAATGATAGGGCTTGTCATAGCATCATATGTGCTGTTATTTATAGTATTTGTAATTAAAACTAATGATTTTATCCCAAAATATTTTTCATTGATATGGAAAGACTTCATTACATTAAGAAGAGCTGCTGTTGGATTGCCTATAGGTATTGTAATAGGTTTTCAAAGAATTATACAAATTAGTGAAACTGCATTAGGAACAAGCGCGTTAGCAAGTGCTGATGGATATAATTCACCTAGAAGAGAGGCAGCAATACAGATACTATCAACCATAATAACAATATTTATAGCTGTAATTATTACATCTTACATATTTACTTATGGTAAATATAATCTGACTGGTGTAAATTTAAGTGTAAATGGTTTTGAGAGGATATCGGGTTATTTTAAAAGTGTAAAAGAAGTAACAGGGTATATCGGAGAATTAGTGATAATGTTTTTCTTTATAATATCAGGATTGACAACAATACTAGGTTCATTTCATTTTGTAAATAAAACTATAAATATAAAAGAGAATAAAAGAATAGTATTATATATAACATTAATTAGTTTATCAGGAATGTTAAGTATAACTGATTTCAATATGATATTTGATGCATCTGATTTACTAATGTTTATAGTAGGGTCATTAAACATATTAGCAATGCTTATGTTTACAATAAAAAATATTAAAAAA
Source organism: Clostridiaceae bacterium M8S5 (assembly GCA_029227815.1). Lineage (GTDB taxonomy): Bacteria > Bacillota > Clostridia > Tissierellales > MCWD3 > Abyssisolibacter. Next base: position 3,168,598 of record CP118523.1, read on the forward strand.
TATATAAGTTAAAATAGGAGGATAACAATGTCTAGAAAAATTTTGATAGTTGGTGGAGTTGCTGGTGGAGCATCATCAGCAGCAAGGCTGAGAAGATTAAGTGAAGAAGATCAAATCATAATGTTTGAAAGAGGACCTCATGTATCTTTTTCAAATTGTTGTTTACCATACCATTTAAGTGGTGTAGTAGAGGATTCAGATAATTTAGTTTTAATGCATCCTGAAAAATTTATGTCACAATATAAAATAGAAGCTAGAGTTAATAATGAAGTTTTATCAATAGATAGAGAAAACAAGCAATTATCAGTAAAAAATACTTTAACAGGTGAAGAATATGTGGAAAGCTATGACAAATTAATCTTATCTCCAGGAGCTAAAGCAATAGTGCCTAATATAAAAGGTATAGATAAAGTAAACGTATTTTCTGTTAGAAATGTAGTTGATATTGCTAAATTGAAAAAATATGTACAAGCAATGGATTCAAAAGAAGTATCAGTTATAGGTGGTGGTTTTATTGGAGTAGAAGTAGCTGAAAACCTTAAAGAAGCAGGATACAATGTAACTTTAATAGAAGCTATGCCTCAGATTATGAGACCTTTTGATTATGATATGGTACAAATATTACACAAAGAGTTACATGATAAAGGAATTAATCTAATTGTAAATGATAAAGTGGCTTCATTTGAAGAAGATACTGTAGTACTTGATTCAGGTAAAAAAATAGAGTCTAAAGTTGTAGTAATGGCTATTGGTGTTACTCCAGAAACAGATTTAGTAGTTAATGCAGGACTTGAAATAGGAAAAACAGGAGCAATAAAAGTAAATCAAAACTACAGAACTGCTGATAAAGACATATATGCAGTAGGAGATGCAATTGAAGTTTATCATGCGCTTACTAAAAAAATGGTAAAATTGCCACTAGCAGGACCAGCACAAAAACAAGCTAGATCAGTAGCTGACCATATAAACGGTAAAAATATTAGAAACACAGGATTTATAGGTTCTTCAGTAATAAAATGTTTTGATTATAATGGAGCTTCAACTGGACTTACAGAAGTTCAGGCAAAAGAGATGGGATTAAATTATGAAGTAGTAAAAATAATACCTAATGATAAAGTAGGCTTAATGCCAGTAAGTGAACCATTACACTTTAAATTAATATTTGAACTTCCAACTGGAAAAGTGTTAGGAGCACAAGCAATAGGCAGAGGAAATGTTGACAAGAGAGTAGATGTAATAGCTACTGGGATAAAATTTGGAATAACTGTAGAAGATTTAAGAGATTTAGAATTGTGCTATGCACCACCTTTTGGAACAGCTAAAGATGTAACAAATTTTGCAGGATATGTTGGATCAAATATATTAAATGGTTCATTTAAACAAGTTCATGCCTCAGATGTAAGAGATTTAATAGAGCAAGGAGCTTTTATAGTAGATGCTAGAGAACAAAAGGAATATGAACAAAGTCATATAAAAGGTGCAGTGAACATACCTCTAAGTCAATTTAGACAAAGACTTGATGAATTTCCAAAAGATAAAGAAATCTATATTCATTGTAGAAGCGGTCAAAGAAGCTACAACATGGTACTCGCATTAAGCCATCTTGGATTTGACAAAGTTAATAATATATCAGGTGGATTCATGGGATTATGTTTCTATGAATATTTTAATGATGAAACAACTGATAGAGAACCAATAGTAACAGATTACAATTTCTTATAAAGATAAAAACTATGAGGACCTAACAAAAAAGTCCTCATAGCTAATCTATAATATCAAATATTTCATAACAACAATCATAAATAGTTGCAAAACGAAAAACAAATAAAAGTAGATATATTAATAAATAAAGTTGATAAGCATTTGGTGAGGGATTTAATATAATGATGGAATTTTATTTATAACAAATTGCTCATAAGCATATAAATAAGTAAAATTTTATTTTATCCATAGATTAGAATAGTTTTGGTAGTATTAAATAAATTAGAACTTTTAAAACAATTAATTATAAATTTTGTAGAGTTTTGTGACTAACTATAATAAACATAAAACTTAGGAGGTATAAGTAATATGAAGAAGAATCAAATTTATGTTGGTTTTGCTATATTAGCTTCAATGATAGCGTTGGGAATATATCAGTATAGCAAAGACTACAGACTTGCATTGCATTTAATAATAGGGCTTTCTATAGGATATGTTATGCAAAGATCAAGATTTGGATTTGCAGGTGGTATTAGAAAGATATATCACACTGGTGATAGTAGCTTAACAAAAGGACTTATGTTTTTATTTTCAATAACTTTGGTAATAACTGCTGCTATACACTATGGCGCACACGTAAATGGTGCAGATGTGTATTATAGAGCAGTAGAATCTGGTGTAGCAGTTATACCAGGGTCTGATTATGTAGAGCCAGCAAATATTGCAACAATACTTGGTGGTATATTATTTGGAATAGGAATGATGTTTGGTGGTGGATGCGCGTCTGGTACACTTACAGATGTAGGAGAAGGATACGGTAGAGGAATTATAGTACTTTTCTTTTTCTCAACAGGAGCATTATGGGGAGCACATGATATGCCGTGGTGGACTCAAAGTGTATTCTTCAAAGTTCACAAAAGACTGTATTTACCAGATGTATTTGGATATATGGGTACAATAGTGTTATCATTGTTAGGTTATTTTTTAATATATGCAATTGCTAAAAAGTATGAAAACAAAAGAAGAAATAATAATACATTGAAACTAGAAAAATATGAAAACTGGGAAAAAGAAATAGCTAAACCAAAAGAATTCAAGATATTTAGCAAAGAAACATATCATAAATTCTTTGTAAAAAGATGGTCATATTATACAGGTGCTGCATTTATTATGATAATGTTTGTAACTATATTAGTTACAACAGGTACAAGCTGGGGTGTAACAGCTATATTTGCAAAGTGGGCTGGTTGGATTTATCAATCTATAGGACTTATAGATGTATCTGATTGGGGTTGGTTTGCAAATAAAATGGATTCAATGAGAGCAGGATTTATTAATGATGCAGGTTCAATGAGAAATATGGGAATTATAGTAGGGGCATTAATTGCACCTTTATTAGCAGGTCACTTTAAATTTAAATTTAAGTTCAATTTCAAAGATGTAGTGTTTTATGCAATAGGTGGTTTGTTAATGGGATATGGTGCTAGAATAGCATTAGGATGTAACGTAGGAGCATTATATTCAGGATTGTCTAATATGTCATTGTCAGGATGGGTATTCTTGCCAGCGTTAACTGTAGGTGGAATCTTAGGATTGAAATTAGCAGATAAAATAAAGATAAATATATAGATAAAAAACCTTGAGGTCTTTTCAATATTATGACGCAGTCATTAGTATAGGAGATTGTAGTAAAATCATAAGTTTAAGATATGTTTTTGAATGAGATTTTGACTATATTATGAAAAGACCTTGAGGTCTTTTTTATTTAATAGGAAAATTAATATTTTTAGAAAAGGTCAAAGAATTGGTACAATAAAAAAATTTAAATGTGTAGATTGAATTATTTACTATATTAAGATTCTATACTTTTAATATCAATATAAGAAACAGATGTCATAGTGTCATCTTAAAGATAAATCATAATAACTCATAGACAACTTCAATTTTTCATCTTCAAATGGATATTCAATCTCGTCTATAAGCTTATTAATGTGTACGACCTCTTTATCTTGAATTTCTAATTCTATAATAATATTTCTACATCCACATTTACATATTTATACCCTTATATATTTTAAATCTTCATAAGATACAAATAATGATGTATGACTAGCTATTGTAGCTAACTTTTAAATGATATTATGATATATCAATAACAATTACTAATCTTTATAGGCTTTGTCCTTTACTGTTGCCACTAGATTCTATATGTTGTACTTTTACTCGTTCCTCCTTTTTAATTTGCTACTTCTCTTATCTCGCTCCTTCCATTAATTTTTGAGTATTAAAAATTGGACTTCAATCGTGTAACCACCCTTGTAATTTCAAGGTTTTACTGATTTAAAGTCCAATTATATCACTGTCGTATAAGTGCTTATCAATCACATATACCATATATCTTCTTTACTCGTTGATATTCCTACTGCACCTACTTTTAGGCTTTGTATAACATCTTCTTTGTCTATAATAAGTCCTCCAGTTATAACTGGTATCTTTGTCTCTTTAGTTAATATCTTTGTAACCTTAGGCATTATTCCTGGCATAATCTCTATTGCATTTGGTTTTGTGTTAGATATGATTTTTATTCCTGTTTCAAGTGATAGCGAATCAAGCATAAACAATCTCTGTATTACAAACAACCCTAGTTCTTTAGCTGGTTTTATAAGATTGCTCTTAGTTGTTATTATTCCATCTGGTTTTATGTTTTCACTTATGTACCTCATTGCTACTATATCTCTTGAAAATCCATCTAGTAAATCTATATGTATATAGACACTTTTAGATTTTTCTTTGCATCTCTCTACTAGATTTTTTAGGTTAAATATACTTCCTGTTAATAAAAATATAATCTCGCAAGGTGATTTAAGTGCTTCTTCTAGTTTTTCTATGCTTGAAGCTGCGGCTATTACCGGATTTAATTCCAGCTTACCGTAAAAACTATTAGACATAAAAACACTCCCTATTAATTATTCACTTATATTATATATATTTTTCTTAAACTAGTCTATCAATACTTTCAATTATTGCATAATTATTGTCATATTCAATCTCTATTATTGTACCTAGACCAATTTTAAAATGCCATCTTTTATCTATATCTATTCCTAATAGATAAGTTAAAAAACTCTGTATAACTCCTCCATGAGTTATTATTAAATGTATACCTTCTTTTAATGATTTAACGAAATCTTCTACTCTATATTGTAGATTTAATAAGTTTTCGCCTTTAGGTAATGTATAGTTTATGTAGTCATTAGTCCAATTATTCCAAATATCTTTGTATTGCTCTTTCGCCTGTTTATAGCTCAATCCTTCAAATACTCCAAAATTCAGTTCTTTTAACCTATCATCCTGTATTAGCTCTTTATCTACTGCTAACCTCTCTCCTATTGCTTTAGCTCTATACATAGGACTAGTATATACATTATCAAATTCATATTTTTTTAGCTTCTTTACTAACTTTTCTATTTGTTCATACCCTCTTTGAGTTATTTGTGAATGAGTATGTCCTATATACTTTTGTTCATAATTAGCTTTTGTCTCTATATGTCTTACTAAAATTAGCTTCAATTTATCACCTCAAACACAAATATATATATGTTATGAATAAATAAATACACTGAGTAAACTCTATTGTAAATCCAATTGTATCTCCTGTTATTCCATCTATTTTTTTTGTAAAATACTTCACTATAAGTACTGCAGTAAAGATTGCACCTATCAAGAATGTAAGTGATACCAATCCACTTACAATGAAAGAAATAATACCACTAATTAATATCGCCAATATTGCTTCTTTCTTTCCACTACTCTCTATTATTGCTTTTCCCATACCATCTTTTCTTGCATATCTACCAATTGATGCTGCAACTACTCCCGAGCATCTTCCTACTACTGGTGTTAGTAAAATATAGCGTGGATCTATATAACATGTAAGTGCTATATTAAATGTAAATAGCATAAAAATCGCTAACACTCCAAATGCACCAATTCTACTATCTTTCATTATTTCTAGTACTCTTTCTTTGCTCCTGTTACTTAGTATTCCATCTACTGAATCTGCCAATCCATCTATATGAAGACCTCCTGTTATGTATATATATATAATCCATACCACTATACTAATTATAGGTTTATGGAAGTATTGAGATGGTAAAGTAACAGTATACATTAACCCTCCTATTATTAGACCTATTATAGGCATTATATAAACTGCACTTAAAAAATCCTTTTCTTTAAACTCAAATTTAATATTTATTGGTATCCTTGTTAAAAAAGTCAACATCAATAAAAAACCTTTCATTTAGTTACCTCACTTTATTTGTAATGGTATTCCAGATACAGTAAAATACACTTCGTCTGCTATACTAGCGATATATTGATTGACTCTTCCTGCTATATCTCTAAATACTCTTCCCATTCTATAAGGTGGAACTATCCCCATTCCTAATTCATTTGTGACAATTATAATATCCTTTTTATGCTCTTTTACAACTTTTATGAGTTCGTTTATCTCTTCAAATATGCTCTCTTCCAACTCATCAACTTGCTCCATCTCACATTTATCAAAATCTAATCTACTATCTAACAATAGATTTGACACTAAAACAGTCATGCAGTCTAATAATATATACTCACACCCATCAAAAGCATCCATATCTTTTAAACTGTTGAAACCCTTATATTTTTCGATAGTTTTCCAATGGCTAGGTCTTGAGTTTTTATGCTTTTTTATTCTATCTTTCATGCCATCATCAAAAGCTATTGCTGTCGCTAAGTATGTCACTGCTTTATTAGATTCTCTTGCTACTTTTTCTGCAAAAGTACTCTTTCCACTCCTAGCGCCCCCTGTAACAACTATCATCATAAACACTCACTCCTTGCTAATTTTTTGAGTTCGTTTAATAATTTATCGTTTTCTAATCTTGTTTTAAGTGCTATTCGAAAATACTTATCGTCTAACCCTATAAAATCTTCACATGTTCTTATATATATACCTTTTTGCAATAACATTTCTTGTAGCTGGAATGCTGAGATATTTTCAGTTTTACATATGTGAAAATTGGTATGACTCTTATAAACGTAAATATTATCTATATCTTTAATGGCACTATAAACATAGTCTCTTTCTTTATTGCACCAATCTATAGTAACCTCTTCGTATTCTTTATCCTCAAGCAAAACGGGTACTGCCCTCAGTGATAAATAATTTAAACTCCAAGGTTCTTTATATTGGTATAACTTGTTTATAATCTGCTCATCTGCAATACAAAAACCCAATCTAAGACCTGGTACAGCATAAAATTTAGTCATTGACCTAAGTATAATCAATGGGTATTTTCTGTAATAATCAATTAAAGATTCTTTATTAGCAAAATCTATAAATGACTCATCTACAAACATTATGCTGTTTATTTCTTTGATGACTTTCAATATTTTTTCTAATTTATTTACTTCATTGTATGTTCCAGTAGGATTGTTAGGATTACAAAGCACAATGACATCTGGCTTAATTTTTTTTATATGATTAATCAAATCATCTTCATTTAATTTAAAATCATGTTTATCTAATACATACTCATGAATTTCTGATGAGCTAAGTTTAAACGCTCTCTTGTATTCGTTGAATGTTGGGTGAACTATTAGTACTTTCTTTGGTTTAAGTGCTCTTGCAAATAGATATATAAGTTCTATAGCTCCATTACCTAACGTTATATGATTCTCTTTAATATTGTAATGCTTTGCAATATGTTTAATTGCTGTGCTACCATCAATTTCTGGGTATTTGTGTAATTGTGATATACCACTAATTATCGCCTTTTCTAAATTTTTAGATATTCCTAGTGGGTTTATGTTGACACTAAAATCTATGACGTCTTTACTCTCACCATAATATCCTCCATGTTTATTCATCTGATTACCTACCTTCTCTATATTATAAACACTATAAATAAATACGCTAATATAAATGAACTGTACATTATTTTAACTGTTGATTTTATATCATGTGCTTGTAGATTTCTTTTTTTATCTCCTAATGTTGGTTTGTACAGTTTTTGCCCAAAATAAGTATTAGTGCCTCCAAGCTGTATATCTAAAAGGCCTGCTACTACCGCTTCAGGATATCCACAGTTTGGACTTTTGTGATTCCTTTTATCTCTTAATAGTATCTTCCATCCATCTTTTATATTGTATTTTAGTAATCCTCCACCTAATAGCATAAATATACTACCTATCCTTGCTGGCAGATAGTTTAAAACATCATCAAATCTAGCTGAAGCATACCCTATATCTTTATACGGCTGTTGTATGTATCCTACCATTGAATCGAGTGTGTTTACTGTTTTATAGATATATACTAATTGAACAGGGTATCCTATCATAAATCCTATAGCTATGTAAAGCAAAGGGGCAAGTATGCCATCTATTGTATTTTCAGCTACTGTCTCTATTGTGGCTCTTGTTATTTCTTCTTTAGTAAGACTACTTGTATCTCTGCCTACAAGGTAAGATATTTGAATTCTAGCTTTCTTTATATCATCACTTTTTAGTGTATCATATACTTTTAGTGCCTCTACATGAAGGCATCTTGACGCCAATGAAGTATATATAAAATATATAGACAAAATGATCTTCACATAATTATTAATTTTACCTGCAATATATAACATTAAACTCAGTATAGCCACTACTGTAGCTACACTTAATATTAGCAAAATAAAACCTCCTAATTTTTCTGATATTATCTTTTGCTTTCTTATCCTAGATTCTAAACTCCTAATCATTTTACCTATATAAATAATAGGATGTGGCCATCCGTTAGGATCACCTAATATCAAATCTAATATTACTGCTACTGTAAGCATTATTACGTTTTGCATACTATAGTCCCATGATACCTTTTATTTTGCTTATATCTAGATGATTTCTAACTAAATCAGCTAATTTATCATATTCTCTTTTTTTATATTCTTCATAGCTCATATCATTCTCTTTAAGCTCTAATCCTTTTTTACTAAGTAATTTTTTTATTATTGACTTTCTAAAATCATCATTTTCAAATATTCCATGTAGATATGTTCCTATTATATTTCCTGATTCATCAGTTGCTCCGTCAAATCTACCATCTTCTAGCTTAATAAATGGCGTTACTGCATCTAATAGCTCCGTTTGTCCCATATGGATTTCATAGCCACTTACTTTTGTATTTTTAAGTTCATCCCCTAATATTATATCTTTGTTAATTATCCCTGTAATTTGAACTGTCTCTTTACTATTTGTTATCACAGTTTTAGTTCTTAGTAGACCAAGTCCATTAATTTGCTTAGTGGTTGATTCCATATTTTCAGGATCACTTATTGTTTGTCCCAATATTTGATATCCTCCACATATACCTATTATAGGAACTCCTTTTTTGTGAAGTTTATATATAATTTTGTCAAAACCCGTATCATATAAATATCTCATATCTTTTATAGTATTTTTACTTCCTGGTATTATTAATAAATCAATATCATCAAAATCATTAGGATTTAGTATATATCTTACGTTTATGCCATGCTCTAATTCTAGTGGTGTAAAATCACTAAAATTAGATATATAAGGAAGCTTGATTACTCCTATATTGATATCTCCATTGCCTTTGTCTTTAAACCTCTCGGTCACGCTGTCTTCATCATCTATATTAAGATTCATATAAGGTATTACTCCTAAGCATGGGATACCTATTTTCTCCTCTATCATCTTTACTCCCGGCATTAGTATATCAACATTGCCTCTAAACTTGTTTATTACAAATCCTTTTATCCTCTTTTGTTCTTCTTCTGTCAAAAGCTTAATCGTTCCATATATTGATGCAAATACTCCCCCTCTATCTATGTCTCCAATCAGCAAAACTGGAGCATCGACCATTTCTGCCATACCCATGTTTACTATATCATTATCTCTTAGATTTATCTCTGCTGGACTACCTGCTCCTTCTATTACGATGGCATCATACTCTTCATCTAGCTTGTTATAAGCCTTCATGATACATTCTTTTAACTCTGATTTGTGGTTATAATAGTCAAACGAGTCCATATTTTTATAAACCTGTCCATTTACTATAACTTGACATCCAACATCACTAGAAGGCTTGAGTAGTATAGGATTCATTTCTACTGTTGGCTGTATGTTAGCTGCTTCTGCCTGTACAACTTGAGCTCTCCCCATTTCCTTGCCATCTTTTGTTACGAATGAATTCAATGCCATATTTTGCGACTTAAACGGTGCTATTTTGTATCCATCCTGAACTAATACTCTACATAAACCCGCTGTTAATAAGCTTTTGCCAACCGATGACCCTGTTCCTTGAAACATTATATTTTTTTTCACCTTTGTACACTCCAATTCTTATGTTTTATTTTTAAATGCAAAAAACACATATGGAAATTATGTGTTTTAATAATCGAATGTTAATATTAACACACTTCCCACCGAAGTAGTTACAATCCTCAATCAAAGGCAGGTTTCCTGACTCATAGATTTCTTTACTCTCTTTCCTTCCCAACATAGTCAGTGGTATTAAGATTTCATATCTATTTACAGTAGCGGGGGCTGTAGGGGTTTTTCACCTCTTTCCCTCTTAGCTCACTATTTATGAGCACCTTTGATATTATTTAATTTATATATATAAGATTATTATATCACTATATCAAACAATCTCAATAGTTGAAAGGATATATTTTTACTTTGTTAAACTAGCCAAACTCTTGTAGTATTAATACTTTAGTTTTTAATTGTAGTTATTTAGCTATATGGACTTAATCTACATTGTTCTACCATAACTAATATTTTTTCACACTAAATATATTACATAATATAATATAGTATAGTTTGATTTATCACCTTGTGTACATTCTACTATCCTCAAATTTCAGGATTTATTGTTATTCTTTTACTTAAAATGGTTAATATATTAAAATTTCTTGACTTTTATTTAGAATACATCTATAATAGATTTTAATAACTGAATATAATTTTGATTTCCTTATCAAGAGTGGTGGAGGGACTGGCCCTATGAAACCCGGCAACCTGTACGTTATGTACGAGGTGCTAAATCCTGCGAATAATTTCGAAAGATGAGGGAAGCGGTTTTTTTTAAAAAGCTTCTTTCTTCTTTTAGAAAGAAGCTTTTATTTTATTTATGACAAAGTCATTAAATTTCCGGACTGTAGTAAAAGCACAAGTCGGGGGCGTTCTAAAATTGAGTAGCAGAGCTTATTTAGAGATAAGTGAGCAACGGAAATTTTAGTAACAACTCAGAAATTGGGTTTTTGTCTAACTGTCTGTAGCTTCTTTCTTTTTAGAGAAGAAGCTTTTTATATTTAACTGGAGGTGCAATATGATAAAAATAAAAAATCTGACTAAAACATATACCAACAATTCTACTGTAACTACAGCTGTTGACGACATAAGTTTAGATATCAATGAAAATGAAATTTTCGGCATTATAGGTTTAAGTGGTGCTGGTAAATCTACTCTTATCAGGTTGATAAACAGATTAGAGGAAGCCACAAGTGGAACTATCCTCATTAACAATACTGATATAAACAGTATAAACAAAAAACAATTAAATGTTTTTAGAAAAAAAATAGGTATGATATTTCAACATTTTAATCTATTAAAATCAAGGACTGTTATCAAAAATATAGCATTTCCTCTTGAAATAGCTGGCTTTGATAAAGATACTATAAATAAACGGGCTAAAGAACTTTTACACTTAGTAGGTTTAAGTGATAAAGCTTTAAGTTATCCAAGCGAGTTAAGTGGAGGTCAAAAGCAAAGAGTTGCTATAGCTAGAGCTTTAGCCAATAACCCAGATATATTATTATGTGACGAAGCTACTAGTGCCCTTGATCCTAAAACTACTAAATCAATTTTAAAGCTATTAAAGAATATTCAAAATAAACTTAATATCACTATTATATTGATAACTCATGAAATGGAAGTAATCAGAGATATTTGTGATAGAGTAGCTATCATGGAAAATGGAAAAATAATCGAGCTTGATACCGTTAACAAGGTGTTTAGCAATCCTCAATCTGACACAGCTAAAGCATTCATATCACATATGACTAAAGATGATATAAGTCTCGCTACATTATCTGATAGCTCTAAAGTTTATAAATTGATTTTTAATGGTGATATCTCTCACCAACCTATTATATCTGATTTAATTAAATCTTTTGATATATCTATAAATATCCTTTCAGGCCATATTAATGAGCTATTGTCTACTAGTTTAGGAACTTTGGTGGTTGAATTTAAAGGTGATGATAATGAAATTGACAAGGCTATAAATTATCTTAATGAAAAATCTATAAGATTGGAGGTGATTCGTAATGAGTAATTTTATTAGTTTAGTTTTACCTTCTTTATTTGAAACTATATATATGGTAATACTATCTAGTAGTTTTGCTATTTTACTTGGTTTCCCTCTTGGTATATTACTATTTATTACTGAAAAAAATGGGATATATGAAAAAAGAACTCTTAATTCTATACTAAGTTTTATAGTCAATATATGTAGATCTCTACCATTTGTTATATTGATGATATTGGTTTTTCCGCTTTCAAGACTCATAGTAGGTACTTCTATTGGTACTACAGCAAGTATTGTTCCCCTAGCTATATCCGCTTCACCTTTTATAGCTAGGATAGTAGAAAACTCTCTAAAGGAAGTTGATAAAGGTGTTATCGAAGCTTCTATTGCTATGGGATGTTCTACTAGACAAATAATTTTCAAAGTTTTATTGCCCGAAGCACTACCTTCATTAGTACTAGGTATAACTCTAACTATTATCAATATCATAGGTTATAGTGCTATGGCTGGAGCTATCGGAGGTGGTGGTCTTGGAGATTTAGCTCTTAGATATGGATATCAAAGATTTCAAACCGATATAATGTTTGAATCTGTAATCCTCATCATAGTATTAGTTCAAAGTGTACAATTAATAGGAAATAAAGTTTCACAAAATATTTTAAGTAAAAGATAGGAGAGTGTAATTATTATGAAAAAGCAACTTTATATTTTATTGTCTATATTTGCTCTAGTTATATTTGTATCAACTGGTTGCAACAGAAGTTCTAAGGAAAACACAATCAAAATAGGTGCTACACCTGTTCCTCATGGAGAAATACTGGCTCTAATCAAAGACGACCTTAAAAAAGAGAACATTAACCTTGAAATTATTGAGTTTAATGATTATATCAAGCCAAATATAGCTCTTTCTGATAAAGAAATAGACGCTAACTTTTTTCAACATACACCATACTTGAATGATTTCAAATCAGAGCGTAAGCTTGATTTAGAAGTTCTTTGCAGTGTTCATATCGAGCCACTGGGTGTATATTCACAAAGCATAAAGTCTATCAAAGACATCAAAGATGGTAGCTCTATAGCACTACCAAATGGTGCTGTTAATCAAGGAAGAGCCTTTTTACTACTTGAGAAGAATGGACTGATCAAGCTTAAGGAAAACTCTGGTCTAAAAGCTACTGAGAAAGATATCGTAAAGAATCCACACAATCTAAAGTTTAAATTTCTTGAAGCTGCTCAAATACCAAGAATACTACCTGATGTAGATTTAGCTGTGATAAATGGTAACTTCGCTCTTGCTTCTGATTTGAATCCTGTTAAAGATGCTATTATATTAGAAGATAAAGATTCTCCTTATGTAAATATTGTTGCAATCAGAAAAAATAAAAAAAATAAAAAAGTATATCAAAAACTTATTCAATATTTACAATCAGAGAAAGTCAAAAACTTTATAAAGGAAAAATACAACGGTGGTGTAGTTGACGCTTTTAAGTAAATTTATAGAGTTTTCAATTACTACGCTACTTCATTAATAGGTGGGGATAGCCTCGATAAGTCATCTCCACCTATTACAAACTTGAATATTTTAATTAAACTGTAATATTTTTTAATGGCATTTTTACGTCTAATATGCTACACTGTATTTACTAATATATACGAAGGAGGGCATATGTTTAAACGTAGAAAAAGAACTAATATTTTTAAAATTTTTATAAGGTTATGCTTAATTGTATTCTTATGTGTCTTGGGATACTATTACATATCTAGCACTGGTAATGATAATACAGAGGTAGCTGAAGCTAAAAAATCTACACCTAAAAAGACGCTTAGTATTTCAGAAATGGAGAGCTTAATTTTTCCTGATTTAGGCTTAACAGCTCAAAGTGTTTTCATGGCTGATCCCACTATTTCTAAATTGATTTATAGTAAAAACGGTAATAAAAAAATGTATCCAGCTAGTACCACTAAAATCTTAACTGCTATTACTGCACTTGATTATTTGGACTTGAAAGATGAAATTAAAGTTGGTGATGAAGCCAATAAAATATCTTTTGATTCTAGTAGGGCTGGATTAGATTATAATGAAAAATTAAGTGTAAATCAGCTTCTTTATGCTTTGTTGGTGCCATCTGGCAATGATGCTGCCTATGTTTTTGCTGTGAATGGTGCTAGAAAATCTGAAGAAAACCAATCTATGGATGTGGACACAGCTGTCGATAGATTCATAACTCTTATGAATGAAAAAGCTAAAAAACTAGGCGCTATTTCGTCTAATTTTGCTACTGTAGATGGTTATCATGATGAAAATCATTATACTACAGCTAGAGATTTGGCTGTTATAGCTTCCGAAGCTTATAAAAATCCTACTATTCGCCAGATCGTAAAAACTGACCAAATGAAAGTTAAGGACTGGAAACAATATAGTAAAAACGACCCTGATTTTAGACTATGGATAAATACAAATCTTCTTATACAAAAAAACAACAAATGGTATTTGAAAGAAGCTACTGGTTTTAAAACAGGGCATACAGATAAATCTGGGTACTGTCTAATAGCTACAGCAACATATGAAGGCAAGGAATATTTAGCTGTTATATTAGGTAGCACTAAAGAAGAAATATATAATGATGCTCATAAGTTATTTGAGTATGCCTTCAATAAAAAATAGTAACTATCGCCTTTTTATTCCATGATATATATTGTATAATATATACTGTGGTTAAGGAGGTGATTTTTTTGAAAAATTTTAAGACCATTTGCATTGTTTTTTTATTAATAGTCAGTGTAGCTTTATCAGTTGCACTTTATAAAACCTATAATACTACACCTGATGTCCAAATAGAAGCGGATAAAATGTTTGATGAACACTTGTCTAAGCTATTAGGCTCTTGCTCTATTATTTTTTCGGATAGTCAATTAAACTCTGAAGATATTGATTTTTACAAGCCAAGATTATATCATAGTTTGCATAGTTCTTACGAGATGGTTTATCTTACATCCTACACGAATAATCATATGAACCTGAGAAATGCTTTAAGCCTACTGATAAAATATACAGATTCTCATAACGAAGAGGTATTTAATAATAAAATTATTGATAAACAGCTTATTCAGATGATAACAAATATCGCTGGTAGTCCAAGTAGCGAGAAGCATGCACTTAATTTATATGATTATTTACTTGAAAAGCAGGCAAATGATAAGTAATAATGATAGTATAAAAGTGTAGATTACTGGTTATATATACATAAGTAATGTTATAAGGATTAATTAAGTTCAAGAGTTAAACTATCAATAAATAAAAATTGAGGGGAGATTTAATCTACCCTCAATTTTAGTTCGTTATCAATATTATATTAATTGTATGTAATATCTATTGGAATATTTGAAAAATTATCTTTAGATTTCATACTGTATATCCAACATAGGCATAACTTATCAGAAACAACCTCAAAGTTCCTTGCAACATAAAAGGTATAACCATGTTTTGATCATTCATTATTATATATTTGATATAATCGTCTGAATTAGATTCCAAATTACTAAACTCAATAAAAATTACTAAATAAACTTTATCTGATGTTAAATTAGGTTCATTTGTAAGAATATTAATATATTTGACTTTTATATATTCACAACTTTATTCAATCGGATAATATTCATATCCACTGGAATTACATGGTGTGAAAGTTTATTTAGTTTAGTTAAATCAAAAAAACCGTCCATTTTATTCAGTTAAGAATATCTCTACAGGAATTCTACACTTATTCTATCTACCTTCATTTCAACATATTTACCTAGCAAATACTTATATTCTACCAGCAATTCATTTTCAAGAATTATGCCAACATCAATCTTTCCTCCTTCTTGTAACTTTCCTCTAATTAAATATTCAAAACCATCATTTATACGCTCTATCTCTTTTGTTTTTGATGTAGATTCTGATATACTAAAATCATCTAAGATAGTAATTCCTAGCGATACCTCGTACTCATCCCCTACATTTATCTCATAAGGTATAAAATTAGCAAAACATACAAATTCTATATCAGAAACTTGTAAAATAACTTCTTCCTCTATAATTTCACTAGCTCTTTTTAATATAGCTCTTTGCTCCAATTCTTTTCACCTTCTCTCCAGTCTATAGGATTTATTATTTTTATAAATCGTAAATCAAAAAGAACCGTCAACCGTCCCTTTTGATTCTATTTTCTTCACTACCTTCTTTACCAAAGGTATCAAATCTTTACTAAAAATCATCAGGATTTGGAATCTGGTATCCATTCGGTAAAGTAATGATTTTATTATTTTTAACATCTATTACATGCTTAAAGCTACTTCCAATACTAAAAAAGTAGCTTTAAGTTCTTTGTCTTATATGTATATTCCTCTTTTAAATTTTTAACAGTTTTTTGCTTTATTAGTTTAGTCATCTCTCACTCTCCTAATATATTATTTCATGTTTTTCGTTAATTCGCTTGTTTTTTCCTGTGATATCTGATTTTCATTTCCAGCACAATCATAATTGTATAATTTTAACGTCAACTCCTGTACTAATATTAGCATAGACCTTTTCAACTAATCCATCTCGTACCTCTATTATTATTTACTTCTTTGCATTCTTCAAAATCCATCATCTCCTTTGTGTAAAATAAATGGTGCAATCTCCTAAAACGTTTAAAATAAAAATAGAGTATGCATTTTATGAATTTTTAGCACTTATAATATTATTATTTTCATCATAAAATATAATATCATAAAGACATTTAGTTTGATCAATATTAGTCAGTTCAATTATATGATAATCTAACAAATAAGAATTAGGATTAACTTCAATAGTAATTGGATTTTTATTTTGGATAACTAATTTGTATTTTGCTATTTTGTTATTTAAATTATTACCTCCAACTAATACAGATATAATATGTTTATCGTTTTTTTGTTTGCCCGAGAATCCATAATAAATATAGCAATTTCTTTTCCAACCCATTTTTATTATCGAAAATCTATTGAAATAGTGTTTATCTAGCTGTGCTACTCCAATACCTTTATTATTTTCTAATTCAAAAAGTAGTAAAACATCATTATTTTCACAGTATTTAACGGTTTTTATTGTTATTTTATCGTTCACAGTTTTTTCTATATTGGTCTGTATTTTAGAAAAAGGTATTGTTGTTTTATAAATTATAAAAAAAATAATTGAAATCACAAATATAACTAATAATATTATTTTCAAGTAAATACTTTTTTTTTTTGAGACAACACTTTTTTCACTTCCCTAATTATCATTTTAATCTTATTCTATCATCAAAAAAAACTGCAGGCAACAATTGTCTGCAGTTTGAATTAGTTATTTATTTCTATACTAGATAATATAAGCGATATAGATTTAGAAACAGCTCTAGGGAGTTTAATGAGTTTATTTGCACACTCAACTTTTCCAGCTTAAATTTGTAAATAGACTCTTGATATAGCTTGTTTGTTGGTCAATCCTAATACATATATTTAAGTTAATGAAATCTGAAACCATTATATTTACTACTTGTTATGGCATTTTTTGTAGCAATATTACCATATAGGTAACGTTAACTACTTCTTGACAGCAAGTGACTATTGTGATAGTATACTATTGCAATAGTCATTTTAGTGGCTTCTAAAAAAAATTAAAGGAGGATTCATAATGAACCATAAGAATTTAAAAATTATTGCACTCTGCAGTATGATTTTTGATCACACATTTCGTATTTTTTCATTGGATAATGTCGTTATACCTGTTTGTAACTACCTTGACCATAAGGGGTATAGTGATTTAGGATGGTGGCTTATTGAATGGTTTCCAATGCTCTTAAGCTATATTGGTCGTTTAGCTGCCCCCATATTCCTATTTTGTCTAGTACAGGGATTTATACATACTCGCAACGTTAAAAGATATATTGTTCGTATCTTTATTACAGCCATTATTGCACAAGTTCCTTATGTTCTATTTGATTTTGTGAGTTGTGGGTTTACTAATTGGTGGGGTTTCAACATTCTTTTCACTTTGGGATTAGGGCTATTGGCTCTGACTGTAATGAAGTATTTTCATCAGAGAAAACAAATCCTATTAAGCATTGGCTCCGCAGCACTTGCATTAGCACTTGCCTGGTTTCTTCCCATAGAAGGAGGACAGGGATACATACTCATTATTTTCGCTTTCTACCTACTAAGAGATAGTGCTATGTGGAAAAAAGCCTTATATTTTATTCCTATTATTATACTGTCCCGATTCCGTCTTATTCTATTAACTCTTGAAGCTCCTTCACGGTTGCTGGCATCTTATATTTCTACTTGTCTTCTTAATATTATTGGTAATTACTTGGGTATATTGATAACATTATTCTATTCAGGTGAGAAGGGAAATATAGGGAAAAGGTTTCAATATTTTTTTTACGCCTTCTATCCCCTTCACTTTTTGGTACTAGCTATCATTGGATATCTTTTAATGTTATAAATGCTTTATATACTTACCTGAACAATCAAAAGCTCTCCATAAAAAAAATAACACTTTAAAGGCAATTTTATGGTATCCTCTAAAGTGACTAAACAACAAAGGATAAAGTCAACATTGAAGAGTTATATTTAGTTAAGTTTATCTTTTCAATGTTAAACATAGGAAATTACTAAATGATATACTTATAAGAATAAAAGTTTTATTTGTTCAGTACTTAATATACGCAAGAAAATATAACTATACTACTATAATTATGTATTTATATCTCATTTAAAGCTCTCTAATTCCAGAAAGATTCTTTGAGAGCTTTGATTTATTTATTTCTGCTGTTTATCCGTACAAATTACTATCTGTGATTCACCTGTAGTATAACTTGCCACACCTTTAACATATTCTCCTTTCTCATGCATGTTGTCTTCAATTGTATCAAGCTTGTATACTATCACTTTACCAGATTTAATTTCTTCCAATAGTTTTTCCATTCTCCTAATTGTTTCGTCAAGTTCCTGTTGAGTCCAGCCTAAATTCTTCATAGTAGAAGGAGAAATCTCTTTCATTTTTTTAATACGTTCTTCATATTCTTCTGCAGTATATACTGATCTATATATTGAATCAATTTCTTTTGAAAATCTACTTTCAATACCGCTCGAATCAGTAATAATAACACTTTTAACTACTCTATTCAATCCAATATCTTTATCCTTAGCAAATGCAACTAAACTTAACGAACCAAACACGAATGCAAGCCCTAACACTTGACCTATTTTTGATGTTTTTTTCAATTTCATAATGCATACGATCCTCTCCTTAATGGCATTTTTACAAAATGCATTATCATAGGCGTGCATGGAGAAAAAACTTAATTTTTGCTCCGCCAAATTCAAAATAGACAAGGCATAATCGGATTTTACATCTTCGCCATAGATGGAAATTACTTTCTCATCACAAGACATTTCTATATCCCTATTTAATAAAATATACAGTAGCCATACCATAGGATTAAACCAATGAATACATAAAGCTATTACAGCCCCTATTTTCCATAAAGCATCAAACCGTTTAATATGTATTAGTTCGTGGCTGAGTATATATTCAAGCTGCCGTATGTCAGTATAATCTATACCTTTAGGTAAAATGATTTTGGGATGGATAAAACCATAGGCAATTGGAGTTGAGATTATATCAGAAGTCATTATCTGTAATTTGCGATATAATTTTTGCTGTTCTATCCAACGAGTTATAAAATCGTTAGTTTGAATAGGTACAGCTACTCGTATCTTTTGATAACTCTTTATAAAGTTTATCAAAAAATATAGGATAAATAGTATCATAACAATTAACCAACAGATAGTCATTGGATGGATTGTTTTCATTTCTTGTTGCGGAACATAAATCAGATTATCTTGTATAAGATTATTTATACCTGTAATAGTATTCTTCATTATTTTGTAGGTATAGCCTTCATTCCTTTGCATATAATTATTAAAAAGAGTATAGATATTATAACGTGAAGGTATACGTATTGGTACCAACAATTGAACAATTGCAATAGTCCATAAATATACAAATGTTCTTTTTGCTAGGCTGTTAAGTACAAGCATCCTTATAATGGTGACAAATACGATAAAAACACTGGCTATTAAGCTCATTTGCATGATACTCATAATATTCACCTCACTTTAATTCTTCAATCAGCTTTTTCAATTTTTTAATTTCTTCATTGGATAAATTTGAGTTGCCAAGGAAAGACGCAAAGAATTTTTCGGTTGAGCCATCAAACATTTTTTTAATCAATTCATTAGTCTCATATTCTCCAACCTGTTCTTTGCTAATAATAGCCTCACACATAAAATTGGGTTCATATCTTTTTATGGCACCCTTGTTTATACATTTTTTTATAACAGTATACGTAGTATTCCTATTCCAACCAATTTCTTGTTTTAATATTTTAGCTAGTTGTCCTGCAGATAAATTACCTTTTTCCCATAAAACGTTCATGACTCTACGTTCAGAGTCAAATAATTTAATGTTCATTTTCATATCCTCCTTATAAACTATTACTATAGTCATCGCAATATTACCACGATAGTTATCAATTGTCAAGATAGACGAACCGAAATCAGCTATAAAAAGTAAAAATACAAACTACTGTACTTGAAAATAACTACTATTATGTATGATTTAATAATTTCTAGTTTTTTTAAAGTCTTGCACCATTCTAACAAAGGAAGATATATTATACACCGAGAAACGCACATCGATTAGCATTTCTTGATATAAGTAGTATGCTAAAGGATGTGGTTTATGAAAAGGTTATAATGAAACTATAAAAAAATGAATTACAAGTATGATTGGATATTTCTAATTATAAAGTATGGATGACTATTCAATGGCATACCATGAGCACAAATCAAAAAGAACCGTCCCTTTTGGCTTTACGAGCTAAACTACCAACAAAGTCAAAATTGAGGAAAGAATTTAGATCTTCCCTCAAATGTTTTTCCAGTAGTAGCTACTAATTACTCTAAACGATTATTTTTTCAGAATGAATTTCTATATCTAGCGGATACATATCTATTTTAGTTTTGTACATTTTTTCACCCTGTACTTCAAATTCAATTACTTTAATATCATGCAAGAAGTATGAGATTTGAGCAAACTCTAGGTCTCTTGAAGGCATATCTTTTTTATAAGCTTTGTCATGTTCAATCACAACCTTATAACACTCCTCAAACTTTATTTGATCGATTCTATCAGGTTCTCCAAACGTCATTTTAACTTCATCTCCCAAATAATTGCATTCAAATGACAAAACACGAGCATCCCAATACTCCAATGCATTTATCTTCTCTTGAATCTTTTCTACACACATATTACTATCTCCTTGTTTTACCAATCTAGTGCTTATATCCTGTCAATCAAAAAGGTTATGGAAGAAATAACTTGTCCCACCATATATATTGTTTGACTATTCTTTTGCAGTGAAATTTACTAACTTATGCAGTACTAATGTTATCTAAAATTTATTATAAAATTACACCATACTGATAATTATTTTATCCATTCTGCAATTCTTTCTCCTTCTTCAAGCTTTTCTCTTTTATAGTAATATACTGTTCCAAACTTATATTCAATTTCTTCTGCAAGTATAAAATATTTTTTAGAACAATCATATGAATTCTTGTCTACATCATATAAATTCTTATCTGCTTCTATACAGATTATTAATTCGTTCCAATTACCATATAGTTTAGAACTAAGCACCTCTTTTTCAGATTCAGTAGCAATCCTAAAAAATGCATCTGAAAAACATACTGGACAAGAAATGTATGTTGTCTTTTTAAAAACAATTTCAACGCTGTGGCAATATGATAAATCAAAATCTCCAGCAATTGTTAGTGTACCATCTTCTTTCAAACTTAAGATATTGAATTCAAAAATATTATTTGATTCTAAATCTTCTTGTAAAGAGCTTAATATATCCTTCATTAATTTCACTTCCATTGTCATTATTTTTTTCCTTTAAACTCTCCAACCCCAATCAAAAAGAACCGTCCGAGACCAGTGAGTATTCTGTTCCTAAAATACTAAAAAGTAATGAAAAGACTTGATTGTCTATCCATTACCATAATTAGTTGTTGTTTTGTATCCAGATTAAATAGATTATGTGGTCAGAAATTTATTATCTTATTTTTCCCAAATCATTTCTTCATTTAAAGTGTAAATTCTCTTTAGAGCATTGTGGTAAGATAATTCAGTGCCTACACCGACCTTAATTTCACTCCTTGTTGGGTAACTTATGCTTTGTATTAATTAATTTAGGCAAACTAATTACTTCTTGAATTGTAATTGCACATGCGTAGTATTCTTCATATCCATCTTCTTCAATTTCTAATCCATTATCTGTTTCATAGAAAGTATCCTGTCCCCACTAGGACCAAAATTATTTTTCAAAATCTTCTAAGAATGATTTAAACCATCCAATATCTGTCGAATACTCCTTTGCACAATTTTCCCAATATAATTTGAACTCTTTTATATCTTTTAAATAATTAAAGTATATGGATTTTAACTTTTCAATAAATCTACTTTCTCCACCTATCAATGCATGTTCCTCATGAGATATAATAACACCCCATTTTCCATCTTTTGAATATATAGCATTTTCAAGATAAATGGGCATTTGGATATATTCTTTATAAGAAACATCAGTGTTTACTATCCAATGGTCTGAATTATTAAAATCTCCAACTTCATGTTCTGTTATTGATATATACATCTCTGACTCCTCAAGAGTTCTTATTGCTTCTTTCAAAGCACTAAACTGAGATTCAGTTAAAAAATATCCATCAGTTCTAAATAGCAACAATTTACTACTCACTTTTGGATTATAAACATTACTGAATGGGTTGTTATTTTTAAAAATTTTTTTAAATTCCATTATAGCATTGTTTATTGAATCTTTATCATTTAATCTCTTCAACAAATCACTCTCCCAAAAACTTAATTTTTCTAATTCCTTTTATACCATTAATATCAATAGTTGGAGGTCCCGACTTTGAAACAGCTCGATACGTGAAAGTCAAACCATTTGTATCTTTCCCAATAAAAACTCCTGGTTTAACTTCTTTCATAGTATTTACATCAATTTGGTTTTTGAAAAACTTAAATCCATCATCGCTATTACCGATAAGCTTCTTAATCCCTTTACTATCAGCTTGAGGTAAAGATTTTAAATCATCTACTGACCATTTTTTCATGAAATCACCTTCACCCGTTCCCCCGCTACTTCCCTCACTAGAAAACAAAGAAGTAAAATCTTTCTTAAAATTCCCATAACTACTTCCTACTACAGTTACTCCATATCCAACTTCTAATGCTCCTAATGCATTTAACGGTACTCCTACAGGCGCACCTACACCAGTAGCATCAAGCATTAATCCTGCTGTTTCTGTAGCTCCACCTTTTATTGTTACAGCTATTCCTCCTACAAATGTTACTATATTTGTTGCAGTTTTTGATGCTTTATATGCTAATGTGTCTGGCTTTTGTCTCTTATTTAGCTTCTGTCCAGCACCATAAAAACAATTATTGTCGATTGAATCTAACGCTCCAAGCGCCATATCATGACCTACATTTTTTATAAAGTTCCCAGCTTTTTTCACACCATTCCATGCACTCTCTAACAAGCCTTCTTCTTGGGATGAATCTACATCATTCGTTGGCTTTGTCGTAGTAAGACTACTATTAGTATTACTTGTGAAACCTTCTGATCCATATATATCATATCCTCTTTTTGTTGTACTCTTTATGTTTTTATCTCTTTTTTTAAGTTTTGCTTTTTTTCTTATATCATTGGCTAATCCGTGATAATAATCTCTTTCTTCATCTGTTTCTGCTTTATACCATTTTCGGGTATACTTTATTATCTCATTTTGATCATCTGCTGAAAGCTCGCGATCGTCATACTCTCCATGTTTCCCACCCCAGTGTCCAGTTGGGTCTATATACATAATCGGTTCATTACAGCAATACGTATATAAATTTAAGCTTAGTGGGTCATTTAATTGCCCCTTATACGTATCCTCTGTTATGAATCTTGCTATCTTACTATCATAATATCTTGCTTTTAAGTAGTAAAGATTACTTTCTTCATCATATTGATATCCTGCATATCTATATGGGTTTGCTGACTCTCCTGTTTTTTCTACTATCTTTCCAAATGCATCATATCTATATGTGTCTGTTATATTTCCTTCTCTATCTGCTAGTCCTGTTACATCAGCGTGTGCATTGTAGAGATAGTAATACTTTTTCCCTTCTACAGTCCTTGATATTAGGTTCATACCGTAGACATTTTGCGCTGATATATTCCCCTCTTCATCTGTTTCTTGTATTACTTTATCACGATTATATAGATATTTAGTTGTCTCTATTTTTGCTTTGTTTGTTTCTTTTTCTATTGTTTTTACTGTCTTTTTTATTCTATAACCTTGATAATCATAGCTGTAATCTGCTGTCTTATTATCTGTTATTGTTCTTGTTAGCTGATTGTATGTATCATACTCATATAAGGTTATATCTTTGTTTTTTCCATCTCCTGCTGTGGATATTACTATCTCTTCTATTTCTCCTGCCTCTGCAGGCTCTAGTTTATAGCTACTCTTGCTTACTATGTTTCCATTTTCGTCATACTCATAGTTTGTTATCTTTGCTTTTCCTTGACTCTGCGTTGTTTCTTTTTCTAGATGGTTTTGCTTGTTGTAGGTATACTTTGTTAGTGATACTTCTCCTGCTTCTGATATTATTTGTGATTCTCTGTTTCCTGCTTTGTCAAAAGTATAGTTTGTTGTTTTTCCATTTGGCTCTGTTACTGTTTTTAAACGATTTAAGCTGTCATATTTATAACTTGTCGTTCCCGAGCTATCTGTCTTGCTCAGCTGATTACCGTTGTTATCATAAGTATAGCCAAACTCTTGTATTCTCGCTCCATTTGAGTTTTCATTTCTTAGGGCTGTTATTTCTCCTCTTTTATTATACTCAAATTTTTCTCTTACTCCATTTGGATATTGTACTTCTTTTCTGCTTCCATTATCGTTATATGCATATATTGATGCTTCGTTATCGCTTTCTACTTTCTTTAATCTTCCTACTCTATCAAAGGTCTTTAACGTTTCTTTTCCCTTTGGAGCTATTATCTTTTGCTTTACTTCTCCTGTCTCTACTGATTCTATAATATCATATTCGTAGGCTAATGTCCCAATTGCTGGTATGCTTTTTGTCAGCATTCTATTTTCTTCATCATAGGTAAAGGTTGTTATCCCTCTTTCGTCTGTTACTTTGAGTAGATTTGAGTTTTTGTCATACTCATATGCTTTTAATACCTTTTCTCCTAATTTCTCTTCTTTTAACCTTTGATGTATGTCATATATATATGTGATAGTATCGCCTTTTGGATTTGTCTTTGTTTTTACTACTCCATCTTTATAATATGTATACTCTGTAATCTTTGATGGATTGTATATATAGTTTCCTTGCTCTCCTTTTCTGCCATCTGGTGATATTTCTCTTACTATTATATTTCTTACGTTGTACTCGTATATGGTTTCATTTTCATTACCATCTATTTTGCTGACTAGGTTTTTATTTAAATCATACTTGTACTTTGTTTTTGTTCCTTCTGGCATTAAGACTTCTTCTAAATTGTTACTTTCATCATATCTATATGTTGTAGTTCTGTTGTTTTTATCTGTCTTTGTTGCTATATTTCCTATATCGTCGTAGGTTATTCCTTCTACCTTTTCTAGTGGATCTATTGTATATATTAGCCTATTGTTCTTATCATATTGATAACTTGTTTCGTTTCCTAGTGCATCTATGCTCTTTCTTTGGGCACTGTTCTCGTTATATTCTAGTCTTTGTATTATTTTCCCATATGCGTCTCTTTCTTCTATGAGTCTATCTAAGCTATCATAAACTTTTGTATACGTATTTCCTTTCCAATCTGTTGTACTTATTAGATTACCATTTAAGTCGTATTCATAGGTAGTTGTTTTATCTATGCCACCCGTGGTATTCTGTTCGCTAATTTTTCTATTTAATTTGTCGTAAATGTATGTTCTCACATTTCCATTTCCATCTGTACTTGTTAATACATTACTATTCATATCATAGGTATAGCTTGTTGTCATGGCTTCTTCACCACTTTTGCTTTGCTGTGTTTCCTTTACTAATCTACCTAATACATCATATGTTTTGATTGTCTGCTTTCCTAAGCTGTTTATTGTGCTTAGTAGCTTTCCAAGCTTATCATACTGATAAGTCTCTATGTTTTCCTGTATTGTTTCATCTTTAGGGTAGGTTATGCTTTTTATTTGTCCTAATTTATTGTAGGTATATATTGTGGTATTTCCTAATGCATCTGTATTTGTCAGCAAATTACCTTGTTTATCGTAGGTATACTTTGCTATTGTCTTTTCGACTGAATCTTTGCTTTTTCTTCTTGTTGTTTTTATGATGTTATCTGCATCATCATAGTAATAACTTGTTATTACTCCTTTTGCATTTATCTCTGTTATCTTTCTTCCTCTTGCATCATATTCATACTTTGTTGTATATGATTTACTTCTATCTTTTGCTACTGGATCAAGCTTTGTTTTTACCATTCCTGCTAGGTTATAGGTTGTTATTACTCCATATCCTCTGTTTATTTTTTCTTCTTTGGATTTACCCCTTCCTGCTTTATAACCCAATGCATCTAGCTCTTTTACTGGTTGTCCCATTGCATTATACTTATATGCCTTAGCTACTATATGCTGCCATTCATTATTTTTATCCTTGTAATGATATTCTTTTGTTTTGAGCCTGTCCATTTTGTCGTAGGTATATTCTATACGATTCATTTCTTCTAGGCTCTTTGCTTCATCGTAATTATTTGGTGTTATTTCTTTTGTTTTTCTCCCTGCTAAATCATATTCATATACTACTACTGCTCCTAGTGAATCCTTTGTTTTTATTAGCTGACCCATTTTGTCATATTCATATATTGTCTTATTTCCCTTTGGGTCTGTCTTTGTTAATGGGTCCCCTTGATAGTTATATGTTGCTTTTGTTATTATTCTTTCTATATTTCCCTCTGCACCTGTTATCTCTCTTTTTACACTTATTTGGTTATTATTTTCATCATATTCAAAAGTTGTTGTTTCTCCTTTTTTGTTTATTAATGTCTTTACATTTCCATTTAAATCATACGTATAGCTTGTTGTTAAGGCTAACTCTTCTGTGCTTTCTAAGTCATTTCCATATATATCGCCTGATCTTACGTACTCTGTTTGTCTTGTTAGTCTATTTAAATGGATATACTCAAATTCTGTTACCTTTTTATTTGTATCGTCTATATATTCATCTGTCTTTGCTATATTGCCATCTTGATCATAGATATAGACGATGCTTTGACCGCTACTCTTTAATACTTTTTTTAGTTTACCGTTCTTATAGTATTCTTTTGTTACTGTTATATACTTCTTTGGCTCATTATTTAACGTTACCTTGTCTACTCCTATCTTCTCTTTTATCTTTCTTCCTGCTTTATCATAGCTATATTTCTTATAGGTATACTTTGTCTCTCCTTTTTCTATTTCTAATGGAATATATTCTTTTTCTAAGCGATTTAGTTGGTCATAATAATAGTATTTTGTACTTCCATTTTTATTTGTTTGGGTTTTTATTTCTCCATTCTTATAGTATGCCATTGCTACTCTTGTTCCATCTGGATATTCTTCTTTTATTATTCTTCCTGCAAAGTCAAAGATTTTATAGACCTGTGCCTTCTCTTTTTTATTTAGATATAAAGTATGCTTTTCTAACTCTTTATTATCTGCTGTTTTACTATAAGTATATTCTTCTAAGGTTACTGAATTTTTATCTTCTGCTTCCTTAAATTCTATTTTTTTAATCCTATCTAGCTTATCATAGGTATATTGATATATTCCTCCATTTGGATTAGTTTTCGTCTTTATATTGCCATAAATATCATATGTATACTTTATGACATTACCCATTGGGTCTGTTATAGTTTTTACTTGTCCACTTTGGTAGTACTCATATCTTGTGCCTACGTCACCTTTGTATATTTTATTTTCTAAATCCTCATCTTCTTGCCTGTACTGGTTTGGTAATATTTCCTTTATTTTTCTTCCTAACGCATCATAAACTATCCTTTTTGTTTCTCCTTGATGATATACAACCTTCTGAATCTGACCGTTATTGTTGTATATATATCTTGTTGTATACTGTTTTGCTGTTGTTTCGCTTATTTTCCATCCTATCTGATTGTAAGTATATGTTTTTGTATTTCCTTCTGGATCTGTTTCTGTTTTTACATTACCATACTGATCATAGGTATAGGTTACTTTACTTCCTTCTGTATCTGTAATATCTTTTAATAGCCCTTTTGCTCTATATCCCTGTGCTTGAGCCTGAGCATCTGCATAATAGTTGTAGGTTGTAATTGCAAAGTTTTCTTCATTACTTTGTCCTTCTACGTATTCTTGTCCTACTTTTAATGGGCTTACTTCTTTTTTTAGATATGTTTTATCACTGTCATATACATAGTAGATGGATTTATTTTCTTGATCCTTTTCTTTTATCACATTGTTCTTTTCATCATATGTTATTGTCTTTACTGAGCCATCTGGGTATGTTATCTTTGTTATATTTCCCCTGTCATCTATTTCATATCTTGTGATATTTCCATACTCATCTGTTTCACTTTTTATATCTCCGTATTTATTTTCTCCTTCTACTTTGTAATATTCTGTTTTTGTTTCTTCTCCTTCTGGATTTTGTATCTTTGTTATATAGTTATTTTTATCATACCAATATACCCATATCTTATTGTTATTGTTTTCTATGATGGTTGTTTTTTTATTTACTGTATCATAGGTGTATTTTGATATACTTTTATTTACATCCTTAGCTTCTATTACTTTTCCTTGGTCATATCCTGTTGTGTGGTTGTATTTTAATGTCTGTATTACTACATCATTGTTATCTTTTATTTCATTTATATACCCATGTGAGTCATAGCTGTATTTCATTTGACTTCCTTGTGGGTCGGTTACGCTCTTTAGTAAGTCACTTTCATAGTTATATGCTACTTTTCTTCCTATTGGGTCTGTTATAGTACTTATATACCCTTTTGCATTATATGATACCTGAAATTCTCTTCCTACTATATCTTTTATCTTTGTTATTTTATTTTGTGCATTTAGCTCTAGTACTACTGTATTGCCCTTTGGATCCTTCATCTCTTTCATATGTTTTTTTTCATTAAATGTATATGTGTATTGATCTTTTGTTTTTAGTGTAAACGTCCCATCTTGATTTTTTATAAAGGTACTTCTATTATTTTGTGGCTCGTATGTCCCATTCTTTTTCTTTCGAAAGATTTGTACACTTCCATTTGGAAGGGATACTTGCACATTGTTTTCTCCCTCTATTTTCCCTTCAAATCCAAAAGTCCAGCCTTTTCCTAACAATGCCTTTCTTTCATTTTTTGCATTGTAAGTTCTGCTTATATTTATCTTAAATCCTGGTGCTTGTATGCTCATATCGTTTACTGTAAAAGAGTAGTTTCCTGTTGATGGATTTACCCCACTCTTTCCATAGTGCATCTGCTCTTTTATTTTTGCTAACTGATCCATTGTATACCATGAATCATCATTAAAACCATTATCCCCTGGGTCTACTGGTGTTTCTCCACTTGTATCCTCATAGGTATCTGGCTCTGGCTTTGTATTACTCAATACCGCAAAGGCATTTACCCTACCTTTTGTTGCTAGTCTATCTTTAAGCGTTTTGCACTCTACTACATTTTCTTTTATTCTCTGTGCTATTTGTGTATTTGTTAACTGTGGTTCATTACTTTTTAGTAGCGCTGCTATTGCTGTTACATGTGCCGCTGCTGCTGATGTACCGCTAAAGGTATTGTATTCATTTTCAGGCATTGTTGTCATTATTTTTTCTCCTGGTGCTGCTACATCTATATATTTTCCGTAGCCTGAATACTTGCTTAAAACTCCCATATTTGTTATTGATGCTACTGATAGCACATTTGGTATGTTAAAGCATGCTGGATATGTTGGGTGTGTTAGTACATTTCCACCTCTATTTCCTGCTGATGTTATAAACAGTATACCGCTATTTTTCATTGAGTCCTTTAATGCATAGTTATTGTCTGAGCCTCCGAAGCTACAGTTTATGATTTTTACTCCTTCTTGCATTGCATATTCTATTGCCTGTATTGCATCACATGTATACCCTGAGGTTCCATTTATGAATTTTAATGGCATTATCTTTACCTTTGGTGCTACACCTGTTATTCCTTTTTCATTACTCTTTGCTGCTATTATTCCTGCTACTGCTGTACCATGCATATCATAGTTAGCTCCATCATATACACTGTTGTCTCCATTTACAAAATCCCAACCTGTTACATCATCTATATATCCATTATTATCATCATCTATACCGTTTGCTTTTATTTCTCTTTGATTTATATATATATTTTCTGTTAAATCTTCATGATAGATATCTATTCCTGTATCTAAAACTCCTATTATTATATCTTTTCCCTTGGTTATTTCCCAAGCTGGCATTATATTTACATCTACTCCTGCTCTTCCAATTTCTCCTTCTATCTCTTGTCCACTATTTTGAAGCGACCACTGACTACTAAAAAGCTTATCTAATGGACCTGAATTTACTGTCAACTTATAGTTTGGCTGTACATACTCTACATCCTCTGATTTTGAAAGCTCTTTTATTAGGGTCTGTACGTCTTCTTCTTCGGTTTCTATTATATCTATTTTCTGAAGCTTAAATTCCTTTTTTGTTTCCAGCTTTTTAGACTTTAGTTTTTTCTTTACTTCCTCTTTTACCTGTTCTTTTTTTTCTTTACTCCCTGCTTCTAATGCATAGCTATCATTTGACATGATATTTCTTCTTACTCTTTTTCTTTTTTCACTTTTTGGTTGCGGATTTTTATATTTTACTATTACTTGCGTTTTTTCTTTATCTGCTAATTTTACACAGTGTTTCTTTTTGGTTTTTTTATCTATTACTCTTTTTGCTTCTTCCTGCTCTTTTGTTTCTTTCTTTATCTCTTCTTTAATCGGCTGAATCTCTTTTGATACTTTTTGTTCTTTCTCTGCTAAAGCATATTCTGTAAAGACTGAGAATACACTTGCTAGAGTTAATACTGCTATCAATACGCTTGCTATATATCTCTTTAAACTCTTCATATTCCTCTCACCTCTTTACTGAATCGTATACGTTATTTGAACTTCATTATCTGTTTTAAATCTAAGACCTATGCTGTTTATGATTCCACTGTAGCTTTGCCCAACTGGTACTTTACTTTTCTTTTTAAACTGTAGTGTTCCATTTGTATTTTGGATTACTTCTATATCTGTTCCTACTATATTTCCTAGCATTATATCTCTTCTTGCTGTTTGGCTAGCTATATCTACTATCTCTATTTCTTCTGGATTATATGTTATTGTAAATGTGTAGTTTTTAAAATCTCTTATTTCTGTAGCATTTAATACTAAATTCTTTTCCTCTCCTATGTTTCCTTTGATGTTATAGCTCTGCACTGAACTTTTTGTTCTTATAGTTATTGGCTGACTCCAGCTTCCAACAGCAGAAGGATTCTTTGCTCTTACTTTATAGCTGTACTCAGTGTTTGGCGTAAGTCCTGTTATTAGGTAGCTGTTTGATGCACCTACACTTAATATTTGGTTATCTGCTTCTATCTCATATTCTACTGCTCCCACGACTCCGTCCCATGTCAATCTAACTGCATTTAATGTTGCAGATGCTATCAGATTTTCTGGTGCTTTTGACGCTTGAGGCATTGTCTTAATTGCTACTACCTTACTCCATTTCCCTTGTGATCCATCATCCTTGTTAGCTTTTATCTTATATTCATAACTTGTATTTGAACTTAAGTTTTCATAGGTATAGTTAGTAGCCGTTACATTTGTTGTAATTTCCCCATTTACATCTATATCATAGCTTACTGCCCCCTGTATAGGCTCCCACATTAGTGTTATTTGGTTCTTAGCTGTTAGAGCTGATATATTTTGCACACAGTCATTGCTACTTGCCTTTGTTATAGCTGTTATTGGCACTGTAAATCCACTAGTACCCTTTTCATTTACAGCTCTTACCTTTATTTTCTTCTGAGTACCTGGTGTAAGCCCAGTTATTGTATACGCTGTATCAGTTATATTTTTAACTAACACATTATCTATCTCTATATCATAACTGTCTGCACCTTCTACTATATCCCAGTTTACAGCTATCTCTGTTTCAGTAGGCTGAGCTCTTAGATTTTTTGGTGTTGCTAAAACATATGTGCTTATATTAACTATGTTTATAGCGTTACTCCACTCACTTACAGTTTCACCCTGTCTAGCTCTAATTCTATAAATATGGGTTGTATTTGGCTTTAAACCTTCATGAGTAAAGGATGTGTTTAAGCCATTATCTACAATTAGTCCATCTGCTTTTACATCATATCCATCAGCCCCAGTTACTTCTTCCCATGATATTGTTATGCTTGTATCTGTTGCACTGCTTTTGATATTAGATGGTGTTGTAAATACAGCTTCCCTTGTAGTAACAACTAATAAAGAACTCCAATCACTATAGCCTCCATCTTTCAGACTTCTTATTCTATACGTATGTTCTGTATTAGGGGTAAGTGAGCTGTGTATATATACAGAATTATTTCCGCAATCAATTATATTTCCATCTGCCTCAATCTGATACTGAACTCCTTCTGAATGCTTCCATCTAATTTCAACAGATGTCTTACTTGGATTTGCAGTAATGTTTTGAGGTATAAGTAATGTACCAGCCTTAGTTTTGGCTGTTACTTCACTGCTCCACTCACTCTTACCAGCTTGGTTTATACTTCTTACTCTGTAGCAGTGAGTAGTATTTGGAAGCAGTCCTGTATGTACATAGTTTGTACTATTACCATTAGTAATTATTTGACCATCAACTTCAATATCATATGAAGTTGCATTTCCTACTGCATTCCATGTAAGCGTAATGGAGTTTTCATTTGAAAGCGTATTAATATTTGTTGGTATAGTAGAAGATTTCGGCAATGTTAATTTTGTAATAGGTCTACTCCACTCTCCAGTAACCTCGCCATTCTTAGCTCTCACACGATAGGTATGCTCAGTGTTTGGAAGAAGCTCTATATGAGTATATGACACATTAATACCGTTATCAGTAACAACGCCATCTGCCTCAACTTCATAAGAGGTTGCATTTTCAACAGGCTTCCAGTTGATAGTTATCTCATTGCTTGTTGCGGTAGCTGTTACCTCATCAATAACTGATGGTGGTGGCGCTAAGGTTGTCCCGCTAGCTGGAGAACTAAAAACGGTTGCTATTCCTTCGTCATTTTTAGCTTTTATCTTATAAGTATAAGTTGTTAAGGGCGTCAAATTATTAACTGTTATAATTTTGCTATTTGGAATAACCCATGTTGGTGTAGCTGTTTCTTCACCTGATGTATTTACATAAGTATTGTTATTAATATTTACAATTTGGTACGCAGTTCCGTATGGGTTACTATCATTAATCTTAACATCAAGAGTAGTTGAAGTTGGATTAATTATATTAATACTTGGCACTTCTGGTTTTGTGTATACTTTTTTTGTAGCATCTGCAACATTTCCAGCTAAATCCTTGACTTCTACCTTAATGTTATATTCTTTATTTGGTGACAAATCAGTAAAAGTATGGCTATGAGTACTTATCCAGTCTGTTGCTATATCTCCTATTGTATAGCGGTATGGTGATGTAGCTAAACCTTTAGCGTCAGAAGCAGTACAATTTACAGTGATGCTAGTTGACGTACGAGCTAAGTTAAGCTGATTCATTGTAGGCTTTGTTTTGTCAACTGTAAAATTTCTAATCTCTTGAGTACTATGATTTTTACCATCTTCTATCCATATATACAGCTTATGAGTACCTTCAGATAAAGAACTTAAATCAATATTATAATTAAATTCTTGCTCTAGCCCATCTGCTGTAATATTTCCGAGCTGATTACCGTTTTCATAATTACTTCCATCTACTCTATAGTATACTTTTAATATGTCTCCTATATCTTCATCTCTCATGCTTCCTGATATATTTACCTCTTTGTGCCCTTCAACTTCTGATATGCTTTGATTATCAGTCGTATTATTTACCATCATAGGTATCTTATTAACTTTACCTCCCCTCACATACCAATAACCATCACTGTGCTTTCCGTTAGCAGGATAATGCAAATCTCCTTTTATTGTTTTAATATAATTTCCTTTTACTTCTATTCTTTTATTTTCAGATGGATATTTAAAATATATCGATATACAAAAATCATCATGCTCTCCTCTAAAATAGTTTTCATATCTTACTAATTTACCATCATAACGTATTTGATAGTAATATTTATTTATTTGTACATAACTTTTATTTACATATGTTCCTGAACATATATACTTATTTTTTTTATTATCAAAATAGTAACTTGTATACCCTCCACAATGGCTGCCCTCACCAAAACTAATACCCTTCCATTTTGCAGTTTCTATCCATTCATATTCAATACTATAAACCTTATAATAGTATCTATCTGGAGTAGTATTATTATTACTTAAATTAGCTCCCATACTATAATTAGCAAAACATGAATTTAAAATAATAGTTATTATAAGAAAAGTTAGTATTTTTTTATATTTAAACATAGTTTTCTCTCCTTTATTCAACAACATACTTAATATCACTCTTCCCACCAGTCTTCGATCTAAACTTTATTGTATTAACTACTCCAGACCATACCTGATTATCATCTACTTCTTTGTTCATGATAAGCTTTATCGTTCCTGGTACATATTCTTTTACCTCTATATCTGTTCCTGATATTTCACCTTTATTTATATCTCTTTGCTTAGTTGCTGTACTTAAATCTTCTACTTCTAATTTCTCAGAATCATAGAAAAGTATAAAACTACGATCTTTTATTTCCTTTATCGCTGATGCTGTTACTATTATATCTACTAGTTCATTTTCATTTAGGTCTATTGTGTATTCTATAAATGATATTGGTTTTCTTTTTAGGGTCTTTACTTTTACTGCACTACTCCACTCACTTACTTCTTCTTGTTTTTTTGATCTTATTCTTATACTGTACTGTGTGTTTAGCTTTAATTTTTCATATGTATACTCTGCTCTTGTTACATTTGTATGTACCTTTGAATTTATCTCTATATCATAGCTTGTGCATCCTTCTATTTCGTCCCACTTTAGATATATCTTATCCTGTGTTGAAAATGTTAGTATGCTTTTTGGCACTTCTAATACTGTTTTTTGTGGTTCTTTTACTTTAACTATTGCTTGTATTGATACTCCTTGATATTCTACTGTTATTTCTGCGTTCCCTATTGAAATTGCTGTTATCCTGCCTGTAGAATCTATCTCCACTAACGCTTCATCTGATGAAGTATATTTTGCAGTTTTCGTTACATCTTCTTTGCTTTCATCTGAATATACTGCTGTTACAATCATTTCGTGTGCCGTATCCTTTTCTAAAGAGTATATCTCTGCATCAAGCTGTAATGCTGTTATTGTTTTTTCTGCTTCTTTGATTTCATGTATTAACTCTTTTTCTTCTTTTTCAATATCATTTTGGTCTACTGTTTCTTCTTTAATCTCTGATTCGTCTGTTTTTTCTGCTTCTTTGATTTCATTAGTATCTTTAGTTTCTTCTTTTACTTTACTCTCTTGCTCAGTTGGTTGATTATTTTCATTATTTGGTTTTGCTATTTGTTCTTTTTCTGATGACTCTGTCTCTGAATCTTTTATATCTTTTTGTTGTTGATTGCTTTCTTCTGCTATTTCTCCTTCACTTTTCATGCTCTCTACCTCTGAAGAGGCTGTTTTTGGTAATGTTGCTTCTTCTACCTTAGTAACTCCCTGAGCATATACTACTCTACTAAGCATGTTTGATGAAAAAAATACTAGCTTAACTAATAATATTACTACTAACACAAGTGATAATTTTTTGATTTTCTTTGAGATTAACATAATATCCTCCCTACCTTTCTAGCTTTTAAGCTATTTTAATACCTTATTTAAATTATTTCATGACAACAATAAGCTAAGCATACCATGTTTATTAAGTTATCAGATTTATTTAGAGCTATACAAATCCAATTCAACTTAATTATTATGGTGTTAAGTTGACAACACAGTATAACATATTTGCTTTGTCGAATTTTGTAAAACCAAGGTGAGACATAAAATAATGATAAAAATATTGTATGATATTGCCTCTTGGATTAATTAATCTAACTATATTAATCTCGTACATAAATATAATGTTATAAGTGTATAGGTTAGTTATAGGATACAATCTATCAAAAAACAAAGGGTTGTCGGAAATAAAAGATGTAATATAAAATTAGATGTTCTTTTTTAGGTATGTACAGAAATAGCTAAAATACAATGAATAACCAAAACGTAATAGAGAGAATTAGGGTTATGCTCTGGAGCGTTAGCACGTCATTTTTGAATGGAAGCATTAAAAAACATCATTCTAATTCGGAGAAGCACCTGTTTTTTTGATTGTAATAGTGATAAAACAGGCGCCTGAATGTCATTTACGAATGATGTTTTTTAGCTTCTAGTAGGTTTATCGATTGCTTAATTTTTAGGGTAAAGGCTTTGGAGTGTAGAAAATACTCATTGTAAAGAAAAATTCACTGGTGAAGTAAAATCAAAGATAAACTTTGCGGTGCAGTAGAGAAGCTGTTTCATATAATTTAAGTAGAAGCGCTGAAGAAACAGCTCCTCAAATTTACTTACAAGTAACATCTTTTAATTTTCCTTGTTACTTTATTGGTTGAAATCTTTAGGGTATTTTGTTATGGTCATAAGTACTTAATTTATTTTGAGTAAGAAAAATAATCATGTTTAAACCCAATAAAGTTGTGAAAATCTTAAGATTTTACAGTGATAATCTACATATACTATTTTCATTATTTTAAACCCTATTTTCCGACAGCCCCTTTATGTTTAAATACTTAAAAAATTTATTTTTTTGATATTATATTATATAATCTATAACAGCATTATTAAAATACCCAGGTATGCTTTGAGTAAAAAATTCTTTCATGTCCACTAGTTGCTCTTTTGGATATACGTATTTTCCATAACCAAATTGACCGTATTTAAATTTTCTATCTTCTTCATTCATTGGAAGTGTAGTGTCCTTAAAAACTTTAAGTATTTGTTTTTTAGCCGATGCTGTAAATCTATGGGATATCACTTCAAAGTGTATTTCACTATCACTTAACTCTGCTAACTCGTTAGCTGTTTCTTTTAATAGTTCACGATATTCTTCTTTCCAATTTTCATATAACACTACTGGCCCTATTATAAAACCTGTGTTATATCCTGCTTTTATTATCTTTTTTGAAGCGATTATTCTCTCTCTTGCTGTGGATGTTCCATGTTCGTAGCTATTTATTACTGTATCTGTATTAAGACTAAATCTAATTGTTGTATGTCCTCCATGATCTATATCTAAGTAATTATCTACCTGAGGAAATTTGGTCACAAACCTCAATCTGCCAAATTCTTCGTTTGCAAAAAACTCTATTGCTTTTTTTAATGATTTGCTATAATAATCTAATGGTACTGGATCTGATGTCGCTGCTGCCTCAAATATTGTTACCTGTTTTTCTCTTTGGTTCATATATTCTTTAGCTTGATTTAAAATATCATCTACATTTGCATAAATCGTATTATATGGTTTGTTTCCAAAACGAGTATTCAAATAACAGTATTCACATTTACCAACACACCCTGAAAACAAAGGTAACTGGTAATGTGCTGATGGTTTACAGGTTTGAAATTCTCCCTTTTTTCTAACTCTTATTGCTAATGTACTTTTCCCTTCGGCAAATGCTTGCTGAGGTGTCTTCCCTGGTATCCCTGTTATCTTGTTGTTTTTTAATACATTTATCTCTACTCCCTTTTTTGTAAAATAATCATACAATCTTTTTCCTATTTCATAGCTTATTGCTTTTTCTTCTATGTAAACTCTCTTTGGTTGATATATCATACTTTATCTTCTCCTGTCATAGGTTATAATTTTGGTATTATCCTATGATATATTCTTTACTATATCTATAGTTATATGCATACTTACAAAACTAGGACAATAGGAAAAGGACTGATTTTCTTTATATATATCAGTCCTCATAAAATTTTATGCTATTCATGAATATCATTAAATTTTTGTTAATAAGAAGCTCTGTCAAGTGCTATTATTGCTTGAAGCCCTGGCTTAGCATTCGCAAGACCTATTGCATATATTGTATAGTACTTATTTGAACGTAATGTAGCATTAGGCACTGTTAATACTACTTGCTTTGTACTATTAACTCTTACTAAAATTGTATAATTTGCTGGTGAGACTAATAAATTTTCACTTGATTGTTTGTAACTAATATCATTAAAAAGCACTAATCCATTAGGGAGTATTACGTCTACTGGTGGTGCATTAGGAACTAAATGAACAAATTTGATTTGTGTTTTATAATCAGTTATAGTCATTGCAGTATCATAGACTCTTATAGCTTCTAAATTACTTAGCTCTCCAGCTATTGCCATAGTATTATCTGAGCCATGTGATATATCAATCATTTTATTAATTATCGGAACATCGCGCATACCAGCTTTGTAAATTTTTAGACTATATGATCCCGGCATTAATGCCATATATTTAGTAAATTCCCTATATCTCAAATTCGACGCTACTAATTTATTGCCTAATAAGATATCTACACCAGGTGCTCTTGGACTTGCATGAAATAATCTTAGATGTGATGTATTTCCATGCTGAACAGGTATCATCCAATTAAAATAATCATAATAATTATAATACATGTCTATTCAAGTCCTATACATTGTCTAATAATACATTTGACAGAAAAGTATTACTAGAATTAAGAAAAAGAATAATAAACTTTCATTTCCTGGATCAAACCAGCCATAATCTTTCATTAATATAACTAATAATAGGAAGAAAAACAGCAGATTCGTGCTTATTCCTGAGCATTCATCACAGTTAACATTGATTTCTTCAGTCATTATATTACCTCCTAAAACTTATCAATTTCTAGATATGTAAATTTTCATATATAACAAAATACAATCTTTACTTAATTCATTTTATTCATATTAGTAATATATGTGACAAGGCAATACTTTGAATTTTAATAAAATTTAAATTTTAGGTATATAATTTTGTTTTTTTAGAAATAATAAACATGACTATAAATTTACTAAATATTTCTAAATTCAAGGAGTGATTTTATGGATATAGCAGCTTTAATACTAGTTATTATTGGAGCTATTAATTGGGGCTTAATTGCACTATTCCAATTTGACTTGGTTGCATCATTATTTGGTGGCCAAACAGAAATTTTAAGCAGAGTGGTTTATGGTTTAGTTGGAATAGCAGGATTATACTCTATAACATTTCTGTTCAGAGACTATGACAGAAATAGAAGAACTACTAAATAAGCTTCCTTATAATTGTTAAAATAGAAGAGATGCATTTAGCATCCCATAACAATTAACTTACTTAAACAAGTAAAGCCACCTTTAAAAGGTGGCTTTACTTGTTTAAGTATATTTGTTTAATTATATATATCTAATCTTCTAGCTTTAATAAGTGGCAATTGTTCTCTAACTTCTCTAACTACTTCTAAATTAAGTTCTTGTATTATCAAGCCTTCATTACTATCTAATCTTGCCAATATTTTTCCCCATGGATCTACCACAATACTATTTCCATATGAGGTATAAGATGCTTCTCTATTTGTTGCAGGTGCTGAGCCTATCATATATACTTGATTATCTATCGCTCTTGCTCTAAATAGTGTTTCCCAATGCATTGGACCAGTAGTCATGTTAAATGAAGCAGGAACTATTATTATTTGTGCTCCCTGCTCTATCATTAGCCTACACAGTTCAGGAAATCTAATGTCAAAGCAAATACAAACTCCAATCCTTGCAAATTTTGTATCAATTACAGTTACATTATCTCCTGATGATAAAGTCTTTGATTCCATAAACGAAATACCATCCTCAACCTGTACGTCGAATAAATGCATTTTTCTGTGCTTTGCTATTATTTCTCCACTACTATTTATTATAAAACTCGTATTATATATTTTTCCTGCATCAATCTCTGGTATAGACCCACCTATTATGTGCACTTTATGCTTAATTGCTTCTTCTTTTAACATTTTTAAAGTTATGCTGTCGTGTTGTCTCTCTGCATATCCCTGAAATAAGTCACTATCATATGGACAATTAAACATCTCAGGTAGTACTACTATCTGTGCGCCTCTTTTTACTGCTTCTTCTATAAATCTTTGAGCAGTGCATATATTAGATAGCTTATCTTCTGTAGTCATCATTTGACAGACACCAATTTTAAATTTCATTTTCTTGCCACCTTAGATTTTTTATTTACCTGATATTGTTAACTCTTTTACTAATAAAGATGGTGATCCAAAGCAAGTATTTGTTGATGGTATTGAAAATTTAAAGTCTGAACATATTTCTTCTATATCCTTTAGCATATCAAAGAAATTACCAGCAACAGTTATTGTGTTAACTACTTTTTGTATCTTTCCATCTTCTATATAAAAACCATTGCAAGATAGAGAAAAATCACCCGTAACTGCGTCTAAACCAGCATGTAATCCCTGTACATCTGTGATTAGAACACCTTTTCCCATCTTTTTCAACATGTTCTCAAAAGATATTTCTCCTTTTTGTATATACATATTTGTTGGTGCAATCTTAACTACAGACTTAAATGTAGGTTTAAATCCGTTTCCTGTCGACTCTACGTCGTCTTTTTTTGCTGTTGCTATGTTGTGTAAGTATGTCTTTAACATCCCGCAATCTACTAATTTTTTTGGTTTTGTTGCAACTCCTTCATCATCAAAGTTCCTATTAACTACACTATCTTTAGCAAAAGGATCATCTATAATTGAGAGCTCACTGCATGCCACTAATGTGCCTATTTTATCTTTTAATAACGACATTCCCTCATGCACTTTTTGTGCTGAAAATATTTCACTATAACTATCTAGTAAGTCACACATAACCTCATTTTTAAAAGCCACCTTGTATTTACCAGAGGCAATTTGCTCTGCACTTAATTTATCTACAGCATCTTTTACTCCTTCTTTAGCTAACTTTTTATAATCAAATTCACTGAAATCTGTGGCAACTTGATATGCTATCCCTGTCTTGATATCTTCTCCTTGTTTTGCAGTAGTGCTTAAATATACATATGCTTTATTTTGTCTATTCTTTAATTCTAAACCTTTTGAATTAAATATCTCTATATCGTTTATCTCTTCTATATATTGACTCATTCCTACCATTGTAATTCTATCATCTAAACTCAATGCTTCTTCTTCAAGTTTTAGTACAAAATCTATTTTTTCTTCTTCTGATACATTATCTAGCTTGTTTTCTTTAGTTTGGGGTTGCATATATTCACTAGAACCTTCAAAGATTGTATCTACATCATCTTTTTCTATTATAGAAGCATTTTCTATTACTTCTTTAACTAATCTATCTATAACTTCTTCATTGATATTTTCTGTGTAAGCATACCCCATTTTGCCGTTGCTTATAGCTCTAAATGACAAACCTACTTCATCTGCTATATCATATTTATCTATTTTTTTATTAAATGAAGCAATCTTTAGCTTGCTCTTTTTATTTATATAAACTTCCATTTCTGATAGTCCTAACGCTTTACCATGTGCAAATAGTTTGCTTGAGAATTCTTTCATCATTATTTTTCACTCCTTCCACCAACTGTCATGGATTTTACTCTTACTGCCGGCTGTCCTACGTTAGCTGGTATCTGACCACTTACAGAGCCACAAACTCCTATTGCTTGTTTCAAGTTATTTCCTACCATATCTATATCATGTAGTACTTGGCCTCCGTTACCTACTAATGTAGCTCCTTTAACTGGCTTAACTATTACTCCATTCTCTACCATATAGCCTTCTAATACTACAAAGTTAAAGTCTCCTGTTGTAGTATTTACTGAGCCTCCACCCAATCTTTTAGCATATAATCCATGCTCTGTATTTGAAATAATTTCATTTAGTGTAGATTTACCGTTAAGTATAAAGGTATTTGACATTCTA
Source organism: Clostridiaceae bacterium M8S5 (assembly GCA_029227815.1). Classification (GTDB taxonomy): domain Bacteria; phylum Bacillota; class Clostridia; order Tissierellales; family MCWD3; genus Abyssisolibacter. Next base: position 3,210,977 of record CP118523.1, read on the forward strand.
GATGTTGGTGCAAATCTATATGATTGTCTTCTTGAACATCCTGTAGGAGCACTGTTCATTCTTCTACCGTTTAATCTATCAATTAAGTATCCTTTTAATATACCATTTTCTATTAATAAGTTTCTTTGAGTTTTGATTCCTTCGTCGTCTACATTAGATGAACCCCATTCATTAGGTAATGTCCCATCATCTACTGCGCTAACTATGTCTGAAGCTATTTTTTGACCTATTTTGTTTGAAAATATAGATTTATTTTTAGCTACTGATGTCGCCTCTAATCCGTGTCCACATGCTTCATGGAATATTACTCCACCAAAACCGTTATCTATTATAACTGGCATCTTCCCACTTGGACAATACTCTGCATTTACCATTGTGTGAGCTAATCTTGCAGCTTCACGTGCTGTATCTTCAATATTGTAGATATCATATATTTCGAAGCCTCTGTGGCCACCTATATTATCGCCACCTCTTTGAGTTTGTCCTTTACTAGTAGCTACTGTTATAATATCCGTTCTTGTTCTAACTCTTTTATCTTCTACATATAGCCCTTCTGAATTTGCAATTAATATATCTTGCTCATATTCAGAATACCTTGCTTCAACTTGCGAGATTGTATCATATGCGTTTTTTGCTATATGATATCCTCGTTTTAACATTTCTACTTTTTTTAATTTTGCTACTGTTGAAGGTAAAACTTTTATTGGGTTTATGTCTATCATCTTCCCTGATATTATATCTATTTCTTCTTTGTATGTTGATTTTTTGATAGCTTTAGCAGCTTTTAGAGCCGTTTTTATTAAGTTCTCTTCACTACTATCATTGGTATATGCATAAATACAATTAAACCCACTAAATATTCTTATACCTACTCCATAATCTATCCCCGAATTACTATCTTTTACTTGTCCGCCTATCAGAATAATATTGCTGTTTGTTCTGTTCTCCACAAAAATCTCTGCAAAATCCCCTCCAGTGGTCAATGCAGCTTCTAGAACCTTTTCGATAGTGTTTCTATTAATCATCCTCTTACCTCCTACTCGATAGTGTCACTTTAAATTTTTGCCTAAAGTTGCTATTTATAATTTACACTAAATTCTTAAAAGTAGCAATACTTTGTAACTTTTATTATTTTATTGTAATAAAAAATTTGTTATATTACATCAAAAAGACATTTCATATTGAAATGTCCTCTTGATTTTATTTATCTAGGTAGGGGGATTTTACTAATTTATTAAAAATATTGAAATAATTAAAAAGAAAAACAATAAACTCTCTTCACCTTCTGAATAAGATATGTAATTGTTTAATATGACTGCTAAAAGTAAAAAGAAAAACAATAAATCGTCAACGCCTTCTTTGATATACTTCTTTACCCTATTAAACATATATTCCCATAGCTTAGGATAAGCCCTACTGCTACAGTCCCTCCCTAATTATAAGTATATGTTCATTATATGCTTACGTTCTTATTTTGTTACAATAATTAATTACAATTAATTAAGGGACTAGTCACTTTTCAAATGAGTAGCCCCTTTATATCAATCTGGTGATTTCAATACTTCCACCGCTCTTTCAAATTTGTCAAGATTCCTAGTATGCTCTTGGCTAAGTATTGGCTTAAAACATTTTATAAATTCAAACAAAATATCCATAGTACTATTAATACCCACGTCATCTAATGCATTAAGTCCATTTATTTTACTCTTAGCTGTGAATATTTGCTCTTTAACCTCCATTGCTTTATCTATTATTTGTTTTTTATCATAATCTAAATAATCATATAACGCCTCAATGATCCTCTGTTTTTTTTCTCCCACATCCAATTCAACATCTAAGCTACAAACTTCTGTTTCGTACTGCTCTCCTCTGATTCTGCCAACTTTATTTAATACATCAAATATATCTTGCAATTTAGAAATCGTGTATTGTTCGCTATGAGAAAAATACGGCTTAATATGTTTTAATAGATTAGCATTTTTCTCAAACCCTTTTGACATTCCTGTGATTTCACTAAAAACTTTACCTAGCCCAATAGCTTTTCCGCCAAAAATTCCTATAGCTATAGGAACTGCTAAGCTCGTAATGCTTTGATTTTTTATATTTTTAGGCTCTTTATCACTCATATTACATTCACCTCAAATACCTAGACATATACTCTTTATATTTTATGCTAATGTATATTGTTTTGTGATTGTTATATGAAGTAATACTATCTTACTTGTAAAGTCAAATCAAAGCCTTCTCCTAAAACTTCGTTTACAAAATTCATTATTATAAATGTTTTAGGTGTTTGTTTTTTTATAAAGATTTTTAGTTTTTTATACTCTTTATAGGTTAAAACTACACTTATTATTTTTTTATCACTGTTAGTATAACCTCCTACTCCTGGTAAAAATGTTGTTCCTCTCTTAAGTTCATTGTGTATGAAATTATTAACTGTATCAAAATCCTGCGAAATAACTAGTGCATGAATTTTTACGTTTATTTTCTCAATTACTTTATCTATTATCAGTCCATTTATGAGTATTCCTAAAAATGCATACAACCCTAATGTCAGTCCGAAGGTTAGTCCTGCTAATAATGTAATTAATGAGTCAGACAAAAACAACGATTTTCCAATGTCTATATGTGTATACTTGTTGATTATCTTAGCAATAATATCTGTCCCTCCTGTTGATGCATTATAATGAAATATTATAGCCATTCCTATACCTTGAATAATTATTCCAAACACTAAATTGATTATTATATCATCTGATATTGGAGCTTCTAAAGGTAAAACTATTTCAAAAACACCTATTATAATTGATAATAAAAAACTACAATAAATTGTTTTCCCTCCGAATTGTTTGCCTATAACTATAAGCCCTAGCAAAAATAGTATTATATTAAATACTCCCATAACTAAGCCTATGTTTATAGATGGTAAGTAGCCTTGTATTACCATAGCTAAACCACTTACTCCTCCAACAGCTAGATTTGCAGGTATTAAAAAGAAATATAAACCTATTGCCATTATTAATAATCCCAAATTTATAAAAATGTAATCTTTAAGTTTTTGCACCATAACCCTATCCCCTTTCTCAAAAAACTTTTAATTTTGATTATTCTTTAAAGCCAATAAAAGTTCTGGTACTATATCGGATATTGTTTTAGCTACTTTTACTCCACATGAATTCAGAGTTTCTATTTTACTTTGAGCTGTTCCTTTTCCTCCAGAGACTATTGCTCCTGCATGCCCCATTCTTTTTCCTTTTGGTGCTGTTTTCCCACCTATAAATCCTACAACGGGTTTTGTCATATTGTTTTTAATCCACTCAGCTGCCTTTTCTTCTTCGTCTCCTCCAATTTCTCCTATTATTACAACTCCATGTGTCTGATCATCTCTGTTAAACTCTTTTAATACATCAATAAAACTTGTTCCTTTTATTGGGTCACCACCAATTCCAACAGTAGTCGATTGCCCCAAGCCTGCTTTTGAAATAACATTGACTGCTTCGTAAGTCAAGGTTCCTGATCTTGAAACAATACCTATATTACCTTTCTTGTGAATATGTCCCGGCATAATACCTATTTTGCACTCACCAGAAGTTATAATCCCTGGACAATTTGGGCCAATTAATCTAGTTTTCTTATTCATAATATAATTCTTTACTTTTACCATATCTAGGATAGGAATGTGCTCTGTAATGCATATAACTAAATCTAACTCGCTGTCAACAGCTTCTAATATAGCATCTGCTGCATATGGTGCTGGCACGTAAATAATAGAAGCATTAGCACCTGTAATTTCAACCGCTTCTTTTACTGAATTAAAAACTGGCACACCCTCTACCTCTGTATTCCCTTTATTGGGTGTAACACCTGCTACTATTTTAGTCCCATATTCTAGCATATGTTTTGTATGGTACCTAGCAGCTGAACCAGTTATTCCCTGTACTAAAACCTTAGTATCTTTATTTATCCATATACTCATTATCTTTTTCCTCCTCATGACTAGTTAAGAAATTATTCATATGTGTCATATTTTTTATGATTTTCGTAATTTATCTTATTGAGCAATTTTACTATCATCTCACTACCTTCGTCCAAACTGTTTGCTATATGAATATTTGCATTTGACTTTTTTAATATCTCTTTGCCTTTTTCTTCGTTTGTACCTTCTAATCTAACAACTATAGGCATCTTTGTATGTATAATATTTGTAGCTTTGATTATACCATTTGCTATTACATCGCATTTCATTATACCGCCAAATATATTGACAAATATCCCTCTAACTTGAGGATCTGATAGAATAAGTACAAATGCATTTGTAACACTTTCACTACTAGCACTTCCACCAACATCTAGAAAATTAGCAGGTGAACCACCAGCATTTTTTATACTATCCATTGTTGCCATCGCCAAACCAGCTCCGTTAACTAAACATCCTATAGAACCATTTAACGCTATATATGATAATCCATATTCAGACGCCTCTATTTCTTTTGGATTTTCTTCTTTTATATCCCTTAAATCTTTTATATCTGGATGTCTAAATAATGCATTATCATCAAAGTTTATTTTTGAATCTAACGCTACGATATCATTATCTAGAGTCAACACTAAAGGATTTATTTCTACTAAACTACAATCATTTTCTATATAACATTTATACAGACCTTTTAATGTTTTTTCCATTGCTTTGTGAGCTTCTAAAGGTAACTTTAGCTTATTGATAATATATCTTATTTGATAGTCAGTTAATCCTATACAACTATTAACATCAGTTTTTATAATTTTTTCTGGTGTCTTTTTTGCTACTTCTTCTATCTCTACTCCACCTTCTTCTGATGCTATAACTGCTACCTGACTATTTGAACGATCAAGTACTATACTCAAATAATATTCTTTCTTTATATTACATCCTTCTTCTATATACAGCTTTCTCACTAAAACACCTTCGCTTCCGGTTTGGTGTGTTACGAGTGTCTTACCTAATAGATCTTTGGATGTCTCTATAGCTTCTGCTAATGATGTAACCAGTTTGACTCCTCCTGCCTTGCTTCTTCCTCCAGCATGAACTTGAGCCTTTACAACTGCTATATCACTTTCTATCTTTTGTACATTAGGTTTTATATCCTCTTCCTTAGTTATTAGATAACCTTTCATCACTTTTATACCGTACTGTTTTAAAATTTGTTTAGCTTGATATTCGTGTATATTCATTCCTAACTACCTCCAAATAATAGATTTGTAAAAACAATCATAAACATCAATGCAAAGGGATATGTTGCACCATAGCCTACTACCACCTCTTCGCTTTCAAATGTATCTATAGCTGTTGCTAATCCTGGCGTACTTGTCATCCCACCACAAATTCCTCCGATTAAATATATAGTCTCTATCTTTAAAATGTACTTGCCTACTAAATATCCTGTCCCTATACTAATTATTCCTATAGACGATCCTATTACCAATAATGTTATTCCATATTGACTTAATGCATTTATAGCTTCATATCCATAATTTAGTCCAACAATTGCTAGAAACATATTTAGAGATATATCTCTGATTATACTCAGATGCGTAACGTTAAAATCAAAAGATAACTTTCCTATTTTTCTCAAACTACCAAGCACTAGAGCGCTTATCAATACTCCTCCTGTCATACCCAATGAAAGCGTCGTAGTTTTAGTTAATTTTATTTCAATCAAACTTAGTAAAGTTCCTACAATTATCACTACTATAAAGCTTACTAAATCAAAAGGTTTTTGAATTTCATCAGATACTTCAACTATTTCTTCACTAACTGTTGCTTTATTTTTCTTTCCTACTAATTGAGTAAATAATATTACAAGCAACACTCCTGGTATATAAGCTATCGAATATCCTAATCCTACATTTGCACTTTGGTCAGTATACATTCCTTTGGCTATTTCTAATGCTGTGGCTAAGCCAGGTGAGCTAGTTAGTGCCCCTATATACGTACCTACTATACTTGCTTTTTGGCTATAAAATAAACTTATAAATATTAGTGTTGTAGCTGCTCCTGTAAATGTTATAATAAAAGCTAATATTAAGAATTTAATACCATATTGTTTTAGTATCTTTGCTAAATTTTTAGATGCTATAAGCCCTACTGAACTTATAAATCCAATCAAACTTAGTTCAAATACTGTTTTTTCTATACTAATATCTACTTTTAAATACTTCGTTAATAAATAACTTATTAACAAACCCAAAAACAGTATCGCAGAATTACCAAGTTTGATATGTCTTATTCTTATTGTCCCTATGATTTGCCCTAAAACAATACAAACTGCAATCATCAATAAAGGATTCTGTACTAATTGCTTCACCAAAGTCTCATCTCCTTAAACAAAAAACTAGCCATAATTAGCTAGTTATTTTCACAATTAATAAAGCCCTTTCATAAGAAAGGGCACTACAAACATATGGAATGAATCTATAAATTCCTCTATGTTATATAACACCTCCTCATCCTCGTGAGTCAATAAATAGCATTGTTACTATTGGCAGGTCTCCTGACTCAAGCAATACGTATATTCTCCTTCCCATAACAAATTACAGTGGATAATGAATATACTAAGCTCTTACAGTGGCGGGACCGTGTTGGAATTTAACCAACTTCCCTTTTAACAATATTATTGCACCAATAGCCTTTATTATTCAGTTTTTAAATATATTATGAGTGTACCATTGAAGCTCATTCTTGTCAATGAATTATTAGTTTCTTTTCTGATGCTTATTTTATTATTGTAATATAGCATATCCTTTATGAGCCTTGTGGTTGATTATATTTTATTGTAGTGATAAAACCGTTTTTCACTAAAAAATAATAAATGTGTCTTGGCTCTAGAACATGTCTATACTATCTCATTTTACTTTATGATATACTTTTAGGTTAAAGGTTTATATCTATTTCTGTTATAATAATATTAATACCCATGTACAAAATATTACACTTGTATTGTTAAATGGAGGTACAACATGAAGAAGCAATTTGTTTCAAGTTTATGCCATATAGGGGCACATGGAGGCATGATATTACTAAGTAATGAATTTTTAGTTTATAAAACTCAAAAGCTTGTCTTATCTGACAACTACAGAAACATTAAAATACTATATTCTGATATAAAATATATTAGGCGTTGTCGTTCATTACTTGTATTCCCCGCAGTAATAATAAATTTGAAAGATGGCTTACATTATAAATTTATAGTTTTTAATAGAAAACAATTTTTAAAAATTCTAAATAATAAATGTATCCGTATATTATAACTTAATAAGTCAACTTTTCAATCTTGACCCCACCAATTTTACTTACGAGTAAATTTCATATCACAGCAGGTTTTACCTGTAGCTAATGTTCCCTCTCTCTTAAATTCAAAATTAACTTGCTCACATAGTTTAGGAAAGAAAACTTCATCGCCATAGCAAGTTGAATAATAGCAATTTATTGAGTTCCCTAATGCCTTAGCTACCTCATGGTACACGCAATAGGTTACATTCATTTGGAAGCAATCTTTTGTATCTATACCAACCTCATATTCTTCTAAACCTACCTCCTTCATAGCATCTTGAAGAGCTATATAATATTCTTTAAAAGATACTAAAAAATCACCTTCACCGCACGCAACAAAATCCTCAGGTTTTGCGAAAACTTCTTGTAGTATGTAATAAGCACATCTATCTGAAAAGTGGTTTCTAATCTTCGCAGCTTGCTCATAGCCTAAGATATCAACCATCACCTTAGCTACTACCTGTTTACTGATAACTGAGGTAAGATCTTTTTCAGAGATACCCTTTGCCCGTACATGGGTCCAATCCATTTGAAGCGCTTTATGCTTTTCTAATTTCACTTTTTTGATAAACTTTAAAAACCCGACTGGGTTCATATGCCAAACTAAACGACCTCCTAATCCTAGCGCTGAATTTATAATCTTCATCTTACTTTTTAATGGTAACTTCATGTTTTTTTGAATAGTTAAAATATCCTTCCCGTAATTCCTTAATTCATCTACTCGCATAACACCCACCTTTCATTTAATAGTTTTCTAAACTAACCACATCATTTGTATTTATCTCATATACCTGTTGCTCGATATGAAAGTGACAAGTATATTAACCACAATCATTTTTTACAATTATTAGGCGTTGTCATTCATCCTTATTTACCAAAGTAATAGTAAATTTGGAGGATAGCTTACGTTATAAGTTTGTTGTTTTAATAGAAAGGTCTTTGTGAAATTAATTAACCAATATAAGGCTTGTATCGTAAATAATCGCAATTTATGAACAGTGTTTAAACATCTTTAATAATACACTACTCTTTTTTGTCTAATCTCTATTTTGATTTAATATATCTCTTGCCTTTTTTAAAAGTATGTCTTTTTTATTATCATTTGGATGCTGATAGATTTCGTGTAATAGTGTTTCTAACATATTCCCTATCGCTTGCCCTTTTTTTATTCCTATCTTTATCAAATCATCTCCATTTATAGCTAAATCTCTAATCTCTAACGGGAAATTTGAATGTAATATTATATTTATTTTTTCTTTATTTTCTATAAAAATATTACTATTATACTTTTTTAATAATTGTAATGCATCGCACACTTTAATCAACAGTTCTATATACTTTAAATTACCTCTTAGTAACTCTTTTAACTCCGTTTCATCATTGCTCTTTAATAATTTATTGTAATTCTTTAAAATAAACCTATTATTTTCTATTGTTTTATTATCATATTTTAATTTTTTCATAATCTCTTTTGATTGCTCGGTGCTGATATTATTTACTATAAACATCACCGATAATCTAATATCAGTATTTCTAGGAATCTTATTCATCATTGTAAGTATTTCATTATTACTGAATATATCATAAGCAGTTATATATTCACCTAGTTCTAGTTTCTTAATAAGTTTAATCCCCATATCTACAAATTCACTACTCAATATTTTATTGAATTCTTCTCTTATTCTTTCTTTACTTATATTTTTTAATTTTTCTCTTCTTAACTTAATTGCTTGTATACATCTCTCGTCTAATTTATAACCTAGTTGAGAAGAAAATCTGACTGCTCGCATTATTCTTAAGGCATCTTCATTAAATCTATCTTTTGCATCCAAAACACATCTAATAATTTTGTTTTCTATATCTATACACCCGTTAAATGGATCAACAAGTCCCTCTAAAGGGTTATATGCTATTGCATTTATTGTAAAGTCTCTCCTACTTAAATCCTTTAGTATATCTTCTGTAAATTCAACTCTCTCCGGCCTTCTGTCATCCTTATATTCGCCCTCTACTCTATATGTTGTTATCTCATAAGCATTACCTTCTATAACTGCTGTAATTGTCCCATGCTTAATCCCTGTAGGTATATTTTTTATATCATGCTTATCCAATATCTCTCTTAACTTATCAGGCTTACAGCTTGTACAAATGTCAAAATCGTTAGGGAGCCTCCCGATGAGGCTGTCCCTAACACATCCACCTACTATATAGGCTTCATAATTATATTTTTTTAGTATATCTAATATTATTTCTACATTTTTAGGTATTCTTATACTCAGTTTTATCCCTCCAATAATATATTTGGATTATCAAGTGCTTCTTTTATCAACATTTCATATATTAACTTATCATTTTCTTTTACATTGTCCGGTAATTCATTAAAAAGTTTAACTATATCAGTTTCACTCCATCTAGGTTTTGGTTCAAACTTATCTATCTGCCCAACAACTACTCCTGTTGTAACTTTTGTATCTTCCGCTATAATTTCATAATAAGCAAATGGTTGCACAGTGTTAAACGTAGCACCTATTTCATTGAACCCACTTCTTGCTACACACGCATTTATATCTTCATCAGTTATCATTTCTGTCTTAGGAAAATCCCATACTTTTTTCTTTGGATGATAAGTCATTACTAAACTTGAATTATAAAAAGGTATTACTAATATATTTTTAAATTTATCTAATAAATTATCTATATCATTTTCAAAATAAATACACACTTTATCTTTTAATCTATCTATAATAAAATTAGCTTGCAAATTTTCCACCACCATAAATTAAAAATTTCTCTCTATAAAATATAGTATGGAAAAATAGTGTTTTTGGTTTCTACTCTTCTCTGTAACAACTGCCTCCTATAAACTCTTTAATTATTGATGTATTGGGTATTATGCTTTCATCTCTTATCTCTTTAAAATAATCTAAAAATTTTAAAAGTCTTTTGCTCTCACTATAATGCTCACTATTTTGATGTATTTCTCTGAGTAAAGGTTTAGCATGTTTTTTTAATACAGAGAGTTCATATACAAGTGCAGAATTGAACATTGCATCTGCTTCTTCTTGATACGGGAATATGTTTCTCTCTTCTCCATTTCTTACGTTAGTCCATAAATCTAATGTTCTCTGAGCGCTATTTCCTCTATACTTGTAATCTCTAACCATTCTCCTGATTAATCTTGTATCTGTTGTTGGTATTCTATTATGATTATCAATGTTTAATTGTGTTAACGCACTTATATAGATTTTGAATTTTTTCTCATGTGGTATCATACTAGTAAGTTTTTCATTTAGTCCGTGAATCCCCTCTATTATTATAATTTGAGATTCATCAATTTGTAACTTTATCCCTTCTTTTTCTCTTTTACCCGTTTTAAAATTAAATATAGGTAGTTCTACTTCTTTACCGTTCATTAGATTTAGTAAATCTTCGTTAAATTTAACAATATCTATAGCATCTATTGATTCAAAGTCATAATTTCCGTTTTTGTCTTTTGGCGTATCTACTCTGTTAACAAAGTAATTATCTAGTGATATAGAAACTGGTCTCTTTTCATTGACTCTTAACTGTGTATATAGCCTTTGAGCAAAAGTAGTCTTTCCTGAGGACGAAGGCCCTGCTATCAATATAAGCTTTACACTCTTTTTTTCACATATCTGATCTGCAATATATGCTATCTTTTTTTCATGTAATGCTTCTGCAATTCTAACTATTTCACCAGACAATCCCTCTGATATTTTATCATTTAATGCTCCAACGTAACCTATATCTAAAATTTCTGCCCAGTCTTCAGTTTCTTTAAAAATCTTTGCTAACTTCTTATGTTCTTCATATTTTGGGATTTTAAAGTTATTTTCTTTTCTTGGGAATTGTATTATAACCCCCGGTCCAAAATATTTTAAGTCAAATGAATGTATGCAACCTGTCAGTGGCGCTAAATATCCATAAAATTTATCATACAAGCCATCTAATATATATACATGCATTTTATCTTGTTTTCTATACTTAGATAATCTAAGTTTATCAGTATAACCTTGCTTTTTAAATATAGCATCTGCTTTTTGTAAGTCAATTAGTTTTCTTTCTATTTTTAGATTCATATCTATAATTTCTTTTATTCTGGCTTTGATTTTGTCTACATCGCTTGCAGTTAAAGGTGAATCCTTACTAATCTCAACATATTTCCCTTTGTTAAGAGAATGTTCAATTGACACCTTACATTCTGCAAATATGTCTATACATGCTTTGATAAATATAAAGGAAAGTGTTCTTTGATATACTCTAAAACCATCTTTATCTTCTATATCTAATAACTCAATATCGCAATCCTCTGTTATTTCATAGTTCATATGCTTAATATCATTTTTTATTTTAGCGCATAGATATTTTTTTTCTATATTATGCTTTACTAATATATCATATATACTAGTACCTTTTTCTATTTTTATTTTACCAACCTCAGTTATATTTACTGTTTGCATATATCACCCTCCTTATTTATGTGTTATATAACTATGCATTAGGCGAGCACTATTATTCCAAATATGTTTGTCCTAATATTATTATAATATATATTGCAATAATATTCATACATAATAGGGATGTCATATAGACATCCCATAAAGGCATCTCCCAAGAAGTATTTCCTATTTATTTAAGCACATCTTCTGATATGCTAGAAAGAGCACTTCCTGCTTCATTTTCATATATGTCTCTTATTGCTAAATCTCCTATAGATACTATCCCTACTAGCTTGTCACTATCTACGACTGGTAATCTTCTTATTTGATGCTTAGCCATTATTCTTGCTGCTTCATGTACATCTGTATCTGGTGAAGCTGTTATAACGTTTCTTGTCATTACTGATTCTACTGGCTCTAAGCTGTCCTGACCCTTTGAAACACTACCTAGTACTATATCTCTATCAGTTACTATACCTATTGGTCTGTTTGAGTTATCACAAACTGGTATAGAGCCAACATTTAAGTTTTTCATTTTCTCAGCTGCTTCTCTAATTGAAGCATCGCTGTTTAAGCTAGATACTTCACTAGTCATTATGTCTCTTAATATTTTCATATACATCTCCTCCTTAGTTACTCTATTATTTAGGATATGTATTTTTCTAGTTTTTAATCAAAAACTTAGGCTCTAAATATATCGTTTTCAATATTTGCAAAACTTTCCTCTATATTGTCTTCAAACTCCATTCCATTTAAATACTTCATTTCACCTGATATATTGCCAAATTTCAATTTATATGCTATTAGAAATTGATGCTCAAGCCCAAATTTTTCTTTAAATATTTTATTTACTTTCTTTAGTCCATATTTACTATCACCAACTATTGGATGACCTATTGATGCTAGATGTACTCTTATTTGATGTGACTTGCCTGTTATTAATTTAACCTCTAGTAAACTATATTGGTTATTTGCTTTTATTATTTTTACATCTGTCTGTATCTTTTTAGATTCTGAAGTCTCATATTTTGTTATATATGACTTATTCTCATCTTTGTTCTTCACTATATAATCTTCTAGCTTAAGATTATTCTTGAGTGTTCCTACAACTAAGCTTCTATAATATTTATCTATATTTTTAAGCCTTATAGCCTCGTTTACAGCTTTTAATGCTTTATAATTTTTTGCACCTATTACTATTCCTATTGTATTTCTATCAAGTCTATTGCATATAGAAGGTCTGAATACCATTTCTTCATCTGGATTATATTCACCTTTATTATATAAGTAATTTACTATATCATCTGTTAATGAGCTCTCCCCTGCTTGAGATGGCTGTGATAATACCCCCGCTTCTTTGTGTACTAGTATTATATTATTGTCTTCATAAATAACTTTTATATGATTTGATGACTTTGATAGTTTATCTTTTTTAGCCCTAAAGCTGTCAATCGTATCTTGAGATAAATATAGTTGTATTTTATCTCCAGCTAAAATCATCTCTTTTGGATCAGTTCTTTTACTATTAAGCTTTATTCTCTTTTTCCTGATCATTTTATATATGAATGAATTAGGTGCTTTATCCATGTATTTTTTCAGAAATCTATCCAATCTTTGTTCACTTTCATTTTCTTTTATCAATATTTCTATCATAATTTCACCTGCTTTTTTCTCTTTAATCTAAACCAAATTATCTATAGAACTCTATTTACAATATATTTATCAATATTCCACGATATTTCATGATAATATTTATTATATCATCTTATTGTAATTGAATTATACAGTAATATTATGATATTATAAAAACAGAGTATCTATACACTATGTTTTAAGAATGGTCATCTTATATCCATGAGTACTCATAGGTATTGATAAATACATACTAATTAACAGTTTTAAGGGAGTGGTAATTTGAAAAAATTTATTGAATGGTTTAAAGATGGTGTTTATGATATTTCTGATTTCTTGATTATGGGTGCTGTTGTTATAGTTGTTGGCGGTATTATAGGTTGGAAACTCCCTATTTTATTTACTGATTCAAATGATACTAGTATTGCAGCTGTAGAAACACAAAAAACTAATACTGATAGTAAAGGTAATACAGATAAAAAATCTCCTGACAATAACACTGGTGATGTTAAAGATCAGGATGGTCAAGATTCTAACGCTGATAGCAATACTACTGATCCAAAAGGAACAGATAAGAATACTGATAAGAATCAAAATAGTCAAAACAATAACAACCAAAGCAACCAAAGCAATCAAAACAATCAAAACAATGAACAAAAAAATAACAATAATCAAGAACAAAATAATAATGGTGAAACAAAACCACCTAAACAAAACACCAACGAAGCAACAGTTGTAGAAATTGATATTCCTTCTGGGTCACTTCCTGGAACTATTGGAGATATTTTAGTTAAAAACAATTTAATTGAGTCTAAAAAAGCATTTTTAGACAAAGCTGTTGAATTAAAATTGGACACTAAATTGAGATCTGGATCTTATAAGATTAAATCAAATAGTTCTCTAGAAGATATAATTTATAAATTGGCTTGGAAAAAGAAATAAAACTAATGATATTTGTTAAATAAAAGAGCATCTGTAAAAGATTGCTCTTTTTATTTTTTATTCATGTCATACAGGCGTCAAGAATATAGTGCTATATTTATTATATTCTATACAAATAGGGAGGATATCACTATGTTAAAACTTAAAAAAACAACAAAAGATGATATTAAAATATTAGTCAATATTAAGAGAAATGCCTTTGCAAAAGAATTTGAAAAATACGGATTTATTCCTGAAGAAATGATAAGTATTGAATGGCATGAACACATGATAACTAAAAGTATTTATTATGTAATAGAAAATGATAAAAAAATAATTGGTGGTGTTAATATCTTTAAAGAAAAAGATAAATGTTACCTATGTAGTTTATTTTTAGATGGAAAGCTTCAAAATAAAGGATTTGGTACTGATGTAATTAAACTATTAGAAAATATACATGCAGATGTACACAAATGGAATCTAGAGACACCTTCAATGAGTAAGCAAAATCACTACTTTTATGAAAAGTGTGGATATAAACATATAAACGATATCACTCCAAAAGGTGCTCCCAAAGGATTCTCTTTAAGAGTATATGAAAAGATAATCAACAATTAATAATTGTTTTACTCCACAAAGCAAGTTATTTGATTCTAAATCAAACTTCTTTGAAAACTCCAATATCTATTTCTTAAAAATTGTTTTAAACTAAGGATACTTGTTAAAACTAAAGACATCTATCAAAGCTTTTATTTTATATTATGCCATGCTGATGTCAAGAATATAATGTTATACTGAATATATTAATTAAAGAAAGTAGTGATATAAATGAAATTTGAATGGCGAAAAAAAGAAAAAGACTTATATTTACCTAGTAAAACACCGTCTCTAATAACTATACCTAAACAGAAATTCTTTGTCATCGATGGTAAAGGAAATCCTAATAGCCCGGAATTTACTGAAAAAATAGGCGTATTATATTCTTTAGCGTATGCAATCAGGATGATGCCAAAGAAAGGTTATACTCCTGATGGTTACTTTGAATATACTGTTTATCCTCTTGAAGGTATATGGGATTTGACAGAAAAAGGTCAGCAATCTGATACTTTTAATAAAGATGAGCTAATATATTCTATCATGATTAGACAACCTGATTTTGTTACAGATGATGTTGTAGATAAGGCATTTGAACTTGTTAAAAAGAAAAAAGATAACCCTCTTTTAAATGATGTAGTTTTTAAAACAATTGAAGATGGACTATCTGTTCAAATGATGCATTTAGGCTCATATGATAACGAGCCTGAAAGTTTCAAACAAATGAATAAATTTATAAATGAAAATAATCTTGAAAAAACAGTATTTAAGCATAGAGAAATCTATCTTACAGATTTCAGAAGAGTTGAAAGTTCAAAATTAAAAACTGTACTTAGATACATGGTACGTTATAAAGAATAGCTTTTACCAAATTACAGAATAAAAACTTGGAGTCATTTATTTATGTCTCCAAGTTTTTTATTAATATTTTACATTAACATATTCATCTATTACTGATTTTTTGTAATCTCCTGAAAAAACTCTTTCTTTTTTTAAGATTTCTAATATTTTATAATTTTGAGAATGTAATATTGCTTTATCATAATCTTTTAAGCATATCTCATAAAGTTTACCCATTAAATTTTTAGAATTTAGTTTTATAAAATACGCTTCCATGTTTTTAAACTTTAGTAGCTTTAACAAGTTTAATGTTGATTTATCTTTCATTCTATAATAATAGTGTCCTTCTTCGATAAAAGATTTAACATATTTTTCATCGTCTTTGTTTTCATTTAGTATTTTACCTTGCATAAAATAATACTTAGCCATCATGTTATAATATTGATAGTTATACATTCCTTTTTCATATATATCTATTTTATCAAATGGTTTAATATTATTTTTATATATATAATCAACATTAGCTTGTATATACTCTTTTTTTGTTAAATCACCCTGTTTATACTGTATTATAAGATAATCCCTATGATTAAAAAATTTATCAAATATAGTTTCTTTCATACTTGAACCTTTCTATTATGTGATTATTTTAGCTTCTGCTATCTTTTTTTAAGTTTTATTCTCTTAGTTATCATAGTATATGATAATAAAAGCATTATAACAGCTAAAACTACAATATTTATGTAGTATTTAGTTAAGTATAGTGATATTATTGCTACTATACCACCAGACATGGTAATTGGTATACCGTAATAAACTCCATCAAACTCCATTACATTATATCTAGCTAACCTATATGCTCCTGCTATTGAATATAATATTGTAATAATTATACCTACAACTCCAAATTGATTTAATGCTATATTCCACATCAACAATGTGGGTGCTACTCCAAATGATATTAAATCAGAAAGAGAATCTAGTTCTTTACCTATTTCTGATGTTGCATTGAGCTTTCTAGCTATTTTCCCATCATATCTGTCCATCACGGCAGCTAGTAATATTAATAATCCCGATACAAAACAATTTTCTTTAAAAATCCACATAATAGCTAAAATTCCTAATGCTAAATTTAAAAAAGTAAAAATATTAGGAAGATAGCGTTTTATATTCATTAATTAACACCTCCAAATTTTTCATGGCTAGAATATACAGATAGTTATAAATGCTATATATAATACACGTTTTTCTTTAACTAATTTTGTGTATGTGAAATTATAAATTTATTTGATAATATCTATATGCTTTTAATTGCTTTCTTATTAATTACTTTATTATAACACAATATTCTACCATTATCATATCATAAAATTCACTCATTATGAAATTTTTTAATTGCTTTTCCATTTAAATAATCACAGACATCTCCTTGTTTTGCATGTAAATCATTCATTTTTTCAACTATTTCATCTTTAATTTTCCACCAACTAGTGTTCCAGTTTACAAACAATGTTTCTTTTTTAGGAGCTCTTCCTAGCAATCTTTCAACTACTATATCTTTTTTTAGATACTTCAAAAATAATATCACCCTATTTATATAGTCTTCCTTAGATAGCATTTGAATCTTATCTTGTTTGTAAAGCTGTGCTAGATATGTATCTCTAACAATATAAAGTGAATGCAGTTTAACATAATCCACTTTTAATGCAGATAGTATTTTTGCATTTTCTATAACATCTGTTACGTCATCCCATGGTAAATTCAGTATCAAGTGTGCACATACCTCAAATCCACGCTCTTTAATTCTTAAAACACTATCTATAAACTCTGCTAGTGTATGTCCTCTATTTATTATTTTTAATGTCTTATAGTTTACAGTTTGAAGCCCTAACTCTATTGTAATTTCAATATTATTTTCTATTTTTATTTGTTTTAAAAAATCTAATATATTGTCATTTATACAATCTGGTCTTGTTGATATAGATATCTCTACTATATTTGGTTTGATAGCTTCATTAATATATTGTTTAAACGCTTTAAAATCAACATATGTATTTGTGAAATTTTGAAAGTAAGCTATAAATTTGTTAGCTTTATACTTTTCTTTTATATACTGCATGTTTTGATTTATTTGCTGTGATACTGTAAGTTTATTGTCCAAATTTTCAAATCCAGCCCCAACTTCTCCGCAAAATATGCATCCGCCTTCGCCAACACATCCATCTCTATTTGGACATGTCACTGGTAGATTTATTGGCAATTTATATACTTTAGCATTGTACTTATTTTTTAGATATTGTGAATAGGTTCTATATGGCATTTCATTCATTTTTACAACTTCTTTCTTTTAAATTTTGAGCTATCTAATAAAATACTTTATTTTCTGTATAAATACAATAGTTATCTTAATTTTATTATATATTATATCGTCATAATTTTATTTTATAGTTATTTTAAATTTATATAAATATTATTTTCTTATCAGGTAAAAATATATATAACGGTCAATAAAGTCTAGATTGTTTAATTTATTGGTTCATAGGAGGTTGTCATGCGCATTAGAGAAGGTATGATTCCTACAGTTTTAGGAACAGCTGTTACTGTAGGAGGAATTTTATCGAAAAAAGTTCTACCTAAACAGGTTGCTTGGGGTATTGTTGGCTTTGGTTTAGCTCATGTTGTTTTAGGTGGAATAGACTTATTTGAACATCATAATTGCGATTTTACAGATGAATTATTTGATTAATTTATAATGGGGATGTCTCATATGAGACTCCCCATTATCTACAATTACTTAACCTCAAACTTATATTTGCTTCTTAAGCTATTAGTTTTGTTTAAGTATTCTTTGTTTTGTTTCATAGCTAATAGTTGATTTTTAATTTGTGATTGCACTTCATCAAATTTCTTTGTACCTGCTTCTTTTTTATCTGTCACCTTGATTATATGGTATCCAAATTGTGTTTTTACTAGATCACTTAATTCTCCGATAGCTAATTTAAATGCAGCTTCTTCAAACTCTGGAACCATCTTACCTCTAGTAAATTCACCTAAACTACCACCTTGAGCTTTTGAAGGACACTCTGAGCTTTCTTTTGCAACTTCTTCAAAGCTACTGCCTTCTTTTAGCTTAGCTAAAAGTTCTTTTGCAACTTCTTCATCTTTTACAAGTATATGACTAGCTTTTACACTTTCTTCACTAACAAATTGCTCTTTATTAGCTTCATAGTACTCTTTAACTTCTTCATCAGAAACTTCTATTGAATCTAATAACTGCTTAATAGCCATTTGCTTTAATATATTTTCTTTTGCATGTTGTAATTCCATCTTGAACGCTTCTTCTTGGTCTAATCCTTGCTCTTTAGCATCTAAGTAAAACATCTCTTGGTTGATTAATTCATCTAATAACTTTTTCTTTCCCTCTTCGTTATTGAATTGCATTGCTCTTTGAGGGCCTATACCTGCTAATAAAAAATCTAAATCTTTTTGTGTTATTTCTTTACCTTCTACAACTGCTAAAACTTTATTCTCCATTTAATTCTCTCCTTTTTAAATCTACTTTTTTTATATTATCAAATTATGGCACAGATGTCCAACTTAAACTTCAAATATTTGAAAAATCAATAATAATACATCTATATATATTACAGGTTAAATATCTTTTTAAGTATATGTCCTACACCATTTTGATTATTAGTTCTGTCAGACACTATATCTGCAAATGCTTTAATATCTTCATGTCCATTTTTCATTGCTATCCCTAATCCTGATTCCTTTATCATGCTTAAATCATTCATATCATCACCTATGGACATGATCTGATTAGTTTCTATATTTTTAGAATCAGCATAACTTTTTATTGTATCCCATTTAGAAGCGTTTACTTTCATTACTTCTAACATTGTACCTACTTTAGATAAGGTTCTCAGTATATGGCTTGAATATAACTCGCTATATCTTTGCTTCAATATGCTATATAATCTTTCTAATGTCTTCTCGTCTGATATATAGCACACTGATAGGACTTTTCCACAGTTATAATCTAATCCATTTTGTATCTCTTTATACCTTTTAACATTTTTGAGGTAACTTGAATATTTCTCATGATTCTTGTTTAATTCTATAATCATATCATACCCTTCATCATAATGATCAACATGAATTATTGGGTATAAATCAATTTTTCTACCTTCTTTAAGTAGTATATGCAAATGTTCGTCATGTAAATACTTAGATAATATAGTTTTATCATCTTTTATATTTCTGACTATATTACCGTTGTTAGCCATTATAACTAAATCAAGTTTACTATCCTTAATGAATTGCTTAGCAGAATGATAGCTCCTTCCTGTTGCTATAACTACTTCTACTCCTAGCTCTATTACCTTAGTTAAGACCTCTATATTTTGCTTAGAGATAGTCTTTTCATCATTAAGCAGTGTTCCATCTAGGTCAATTGCTACTAATTTGTAGTTCATACTAACACCTCTTGTTATATGTTATAAAAATGTAGCATTGCCTCTTTCATATAGTAGTGATCATATACTCCTGCGAATTCTCTAATTGAATGCATTGCTAATAAAGGATTACCTATGTCTATTATTCTCATACCTACTTTACTAGCTGTAATAGGTCCTATTGTGCTACCTCCTGGCATATCAGATCTATTGACAAACTTTTGGCATGGAACATCAGCTTTTTTACATATTTGCTCGAATACTGATATTGAATCACTATCACTTGCATATCTGTATTTAGCACTTATCTTAATGGCTGGGCCTTTATTGATTAAACAATTAGCACTAGTATCAAATTTATCCGCATAATACGGATGAATTCCTTGAGCTGAATCAGCTGATATTAAGAATGAGTTCTCTATGCTCTTATAGTAATCTATTTTATCTTTGCCAAGCTCTAAACATATTCTCTCTAGTAATGTAGCTAGTAATGGTGAATCTGCTCCCTGCTTTGTTGAACTTCCAATTTCCTCATTATCAAAACATACAAGCACGTTAGTCCCTTTTGTTATCTCACAATTTAATATAGATTTTAAACCTGTATGAACCATAGCTAAATCATCAAGTCTGCTACATGATATAAATTCTTCTTTTAAGCCTACTAAACATCCCTTTTCAAATTCATATGTATAAAGTTCAAAATCTGTTATTTCACTCACCTTGATGTCAAGCTCTTCTGCTATTAAGTTCACTAAAAAGTTATCTTTGTTCATTTCGTCATTTATTGTCGCCAATACTGGCAATAGTTCTTTTTGAGGATTTATCTCTACACCTTTATTTACACTCTTATTAAGATGGATCGCTAGGTTCGGTATCATCAATAATGGTCTCTTAAAATCAATGAGTTTATGCTCTGGATTTAATATATCATCACTCTTTACCATAACTCTACCTGCTAGAGATAATGGTCTGTCAAACCAAGTGTTATATATTGGCCCTCCATATGGTTCTGTATTCAATGTAAGAAATCCTGATTTAATAGTCTCTGGATTAGGTTTAATTCTCAAACATGGTGAATCAGTGTGTGCTCCAACAATCTTGAAACCATCCTCATCAACTTCTCCTGTTCCTACTGTAAAAGCAATAATTGCAGAATCATTTTTAGTTACAAAATATTTACCTTCTTTTTTTATATTCCAGTTCTTTCTCATATCTAATTCTTCGAAATTATTTTCTTTTAGTATACTCTTTACTGTTTTTACCGCATGATATGAACATGGACTATTTTGTATGAAATCTATTAATTCCTGTGCAAAAACTTGTTGTTTGTTCACCGTCATCACTCCTTATATTAATGTTTATACCCTTTGTGTAGAATTGTCATAACATCGTTTAACTCTTTTTCATCCTCAATAATTTGTAGTTGTTCTTCTATTATACTAAAGGCATATGCTTCATTGTCTTTCTCATTTAATAATACCACATATTCTTTATTTTTCATTATAAATGATGCTATTAATTTACAAACTACATTATTACCATTAATACTAATCTCTATATTGTCTTTATCCATTATAGCCTCCAACCATGATTTTATGTCGTATAATTTATAGGTGTTCTAAAAAATATGTACATAGTAAATTTAAAATTTATACTTACAATTCTTGGGACTGTCATCAGACAGCCCCTTATAAATTTATTTAATATTCTTTAATACTTCTTTTAAAAACGTGTATGTTCTCTCTACTGATGATATGCTTATACATTCATCTGGAGTATGCACATCAAATAAATCTGGCCCAATAGAAATCATATCTATATCTCCGAGCTTTTCTTTCAAGAAACCACACTCTAAGCCAGCATGTATAGCCATTACTTTAGGTTCTTTATGGTACATATTTTTATAAGTTTCTATGCATATCTCTCTGATTTTTGAATCCTCTTTATACTCCCAACCTGGATATCCATCAGATGCAATAAACTCAGCACCTACCAGATCAGCCGTTCTTTTCATTTGTTTTACCATATATTCTTTTAAGCTATCAACTGAGCTCCTTAATGCACATCTAAACTCTATGTTATCATTTTCTAGCACTACTACACCTAAACTTGTTGAGCTCTCTACTAAATTCTCTATAGACATACTCATAGTTTGTATCCCATTTATAACTGTTGTAATCAATGCAATAACTTTATTTTTAACATCGCTTGTAAATGTCTTTTCTGGTTTACTGACTGGCTTTAGCACTACTTTTACATCTGAATCTGTAATGCTAAATTCGTTTTTAAATGTCTCCTCGCATTTCTTTACACATAACTCTAAGCTAGTTTTATCCCCTGCATTTACTCCTATAACTGCATCTGCCTCTCTAGGGATAGCATTTGCTTTTGCTCCTCCTTTAATATCAGCCAACGTATAATCAAAATCAAAAGAATCTAATACTCTTGCCATTAACTTATGAGAGTTCGCTCTACCTTTGTCTATATCTGCGCCAGAATGGCCACCTTTTAACCCTCTTATTTTTACTGAGTAAAACTCATCATACTTTGAATCTACGTCAACATAATCTGCTTTAATATAAAAACTACCACTTACACCACCTGCACATGATACACAAAACTCTCCTTCTTCTTCTGAGTCTAAATTGATTAAAGTTGTTCCTTTTATGTCTTCTGGATTTAGATTCATCACGCCAGTCATGCCACTTTCTTCATCTGAAGTAATTAATACTTCAATTGCAGGATGTTCAAGAGTTTTGTCAGCAAGTATAGCTAGTCCATATGCAACAGCTATTCCATTATCTGCTCCTAAAGTAGTTCCCTGTGCTTTAACCATATCTCCATCTATTAATAGCTTTAAAGGATCAGTGCAGAAATTATGCACACAATCATTATTTTTCTCACATACCATATCCATATGACCTTGCAATATTACTGTAGGCGCATTTTCATAGCCTTTAGTCGCTGGCTTTCTGATTATTACATTTAGACACTCTTCTTGAGAAAAATCAAGTCCATTATCTATTGCAAACTTTACAAGATAATCACTTATACGTTTTTCATCTCCTGAACACCTAGGTATGTTTGATATTTCTTCAAAATACTTAAATACATCTTCTGGTTTTAAACCTTTTAATACTTCCACTTTGTTCACTCCTTTATAAATTTAATTTATTACCCATTGCTTCCTGTATATACGGCTTGACATTCCAAAATGTTGTCAAATCCTTATAGTTTTTTATTGCTTTTGTATTATCTTTTTTGTCGTTTTTAATTGCTCTTATCATTATATTTTTAGGGGTATGCTCCATATCTATAAACTCTAGTATTTGTGTATTATAGCCTAGTATTTCTAATATATTTGCTCTAATACTATCTGTTATAAGAGAGGACATACGCTCTTTTATTATTCCATACTTCTCTATACCCTCCATTATAGGATTATGTATCTTGCTCAATAGTTCATGCTGACAACATGGTACTGAAAGGATTATATCTGCTCCCCAGTTTACAGCTTTAACTAATGCATCATCTGTAGCTGTATCACATGCATGTAATGTGATAACCATATCAACACTGTTTAATTCATCATAGTTTTTAATATCACCATGTATGAATTTCAATTTATTATAACCTAAATCCTTAGCTGTTTTATTACAAAACTCTATTACTTCTCTTTTTAAATCCAGTCCAATTATCTTTGCTTTGATTTTCTTCATTTTCACTAAGTAATGATATAGTGCAAATGTCAAATACGACTTGCCACATCCAAAGTCAATTATCATGAGTTCCTTATCTTTTTTATAGTTCTTAAAACAATCTTCT
This sequence comes from Clostridiaceae bacterium M8S5, assembly GCA_029227815.1. GTDB lineage: Bacteria > Bacillota > Clostridia > Tissierellales > MCWD3 > Abyssisolibacter. Next base: position 3,235,018 of record CP118523.1, read on the forward strand.
ACTAACTCTAAGTACCTATTAAGTTGCTTGTATTTATCATATTTTTTATCAAATATTTTACCACTTTTATTTGTTATTCCTAACTTATATAAAAACTCTGTTTGTTCCTTTAGAATATAGTTCTTTTCTCTATTATGATTTATATCCACTTTCTTTTTTGTTGGTTTTTTCTTTAGTATCTTGATTTTATGATCTTTGTTTATAAATACTTGATAATCACTGTCTGTTGTAAATATATTTGCCTGCTTGAATCCATTTTTAAGCAAAATCTCTAACTCTTTTTTTGCTTCCTCTTTACTTATATTTCTGTGAAATGCTTGCTTGTCTGTTTGCTCTTCAATCTGAATATATAATTGTTCTTTTAGTTTTACATATTTGAATTTGACCTTTTTTATTTGTGGATTAAACTCGTTAGATGCTTTTTTCTTTCTTCCACTCAATACCCCATATATTAACTTATCTTCATTTATAATTTCTGTTAAAAACTGATTTATGTTCACTCGTTACACCTTCTTTATTTCATCATAATTATCTTTTATTGTTAATATTTTTACTAAATTAGGTTTCGTAAATATGTAGCTGAAAAGTGGAAATCCAACTAATGTCACTACAGCAAGCTCACCTATTGCTATCATAGTACTCCAAAATAAAAACGATCCCTTACCTAAAACATATATCTGAAGTGCAATTATAACGCTTGATATAGCAGGAAATAAACTAGCTACAAATAACGCTCTATGTGTATTTTTTATATAACTTCTACACTTGCTTATCATATAAACTGCAAAAAAAGTCGCTGTACTTCCAACTATTGCATCTATTACCCCAAAAGGTCCAAATAGATTAGCTACAAAACACCCTATTACAAGACCTGGTATATAAAGCGGATCTATAAACGCAAAGAATACCATTATTTCTGAAATCCTAAACTGTACTGGACCATAACTCATAAATGAAAATGTTATAGTTACTACTACATATACAGCAGCTATCAGCCCTGTTAATACTAAAAACTTTGTTTGATCTTTTACCATGTACAAATCTACCTTTCTTTCTTTTTACTAAATATATTGCCCATTATATAAACTATAATAATCAGTACTAAAAAAACAAGTATTTTTTGATCTACTGACATACTTTTAACTGTTTTCATAAAAGCATCACCATATTTAATTGTTAAAATACCTACTGCTGTAAACCTAAAACCTCTACTTATTAGAGCTGTTAATGCAAGTTTTTTTCGCTCCATACCAAGAATTCCTGATATTAATGCAAATATCTTATATGGTAGTGGCGTGAGTGCTGCTATTGCAACAGCATAAACTCCGTATTTATTAAATAATTTGTGTATCATATCAGACTTATCATTTTTAATGTATTTATATATAACTCTTTTACCTGCTACTTTACCTATATAATGATTAATTAACGCACCTATCACTGAACCACCTGTACTAGCTATAATAGCAAATACTATCATTTTCTTATTCATCATGAGATATGGTATTATTAATGTTTCTACTGGAACTGGTAAAAACATTGCTTCTAAAATTCCTAGTACAAATATACCTATTAAACCATATCCACTCAATAACTCAGTAATCATTGTTACACCTCTTTTTAATGTCAAAACATTCTTATTTATTATTCCCTAATCCAAAGGATATAATGATTAATATAGGCACTACATAAATTATATAATATTATATACTATTAAGAATTATATTTTTGTAATATATTAGTTTATTTATGAATTAATAGAGACTATTCGTTATTTTTCTTAAATAGCCTCTTTAGTAACCCTATTTTTCATCCTCTTTGTATTCCAAAAGTTCTATGACTTTACATTGTTTAGCTTCTTTTATATCACCGTATTTCAGCTTTGCTTCATATTCATTTAATTTCTCTTTCATTGAGAATATTACAGCTAGCAAAACTACCAAGTCGTCTATTAATCCAATCCCAAAAACTGGGTCTGGGAGCAAGTCTATAGGTGATATTAAGTATAAAAATCCAAAAAATATCAGTATTTTTTTTCGAAATTTAACATTTGAATCAAATAGATACTTAAAGGCTATTTTTATTTTTGCTATAACTCTAAAAATCCTCATAAAATACCCACTCCATCTTTTCACTTCTTACTATATTTTGTTACTGTCATTATACACTTATATTAACAGTGATGCAAGTTACAAAGCTGTAAGAAAAAGCTTAAATATGACCATATAGAGTATGCAATCAGCAAGATATAGTATCCCTATAGGATATCCAAGTAGGTGTATATATAACGCTATCTTTTAAGATGATTTAAAAATAAAAAACTGCACTTAGATATAATTGCAATATATAAATAAATATAACCCTGATTTTGTACATAGTTAAGCTCTGTAAATTAGGTTATTACAATGGTTTTAAGTAACCAAAAAGTTTAACGTGTTAAATATTTTTTTATTATATATATATAGGTATTTATGTAGAAATTTTTAATTTTACACTATCAAGTCGTTTTAAATATTTTTCATATGTGATATAATCAAAATCATCCGCAAAACGGGTATATTGTTTTAATTTAACTAATTTTAAAATATATAGTTTTATAACCACTTATATTTATATGTACTTTGATGAAAGGAGGTAGTTTAATGCAAATAAGCAATATTTTTTATTGGAGGTTGGATGTCGTATCTTTTAGTAATTATACATAAAGCAACAATTGCCATGATAACTTATCAAGCATCTTTCTTAAATGATAATAGTATTATAGTAGATTGCACAAAAAATGAAAACCACGCTTAAAAGGGTGATAACATTTATTACATATAACAAAACTCATGGATTAGTAGCTTAATACAACTAAATAAAGTAATTATATCTACAAAGCAACAAAAGTAATTTGCATATTTTATAGTTACCTTTCAAGTTGAGTTAGTGCAGGAGTATCCTAAACTGGCTTTTTTCAGTTTAAAAAACTTCAATTTTAAGTTCCAGTTAGCTAAAGAAATAGTCAAGAAAATTAGAACCAAATTTATGGAAGTAAAAATATACTTAGGAGATGAAAGTATGAAAAAAACAAGAACAATATTAATGATAATTTTAACGCTTTTTATTTTTAGTACTGCATCATTTGCAGCTAATCTTAACATTGTTATCGATGATGAAAAAATACTATTTCAAGACAATGTAAAGCCTTATATTGATGAGAACAACAGAACAATGATTCCTGTTGCAGAAATTGCCAAAGCTTTTGGAGCAGAACCTAGTTGGGATGGTAAAACTCGCACCGTAAAACTTGAATCGGAAAATAATACAATTACACTTACAATTGATGAGAATATCATTGATATAAACGGAAGCAAAAAATCGATGGATACAAATGCAATAACAAACAATAACAGAACCTTTGTACCACTTACATTCGTAGCTAAAGCTTTTGGTGCATCTGTTAGCTGGGATGGAAAAACAAACACAGTCACAATTACTAAAGCTCGTTCAAAATTTGATATAACAGTCAATCCTAAAACAAATTACAATATAATAAATGCTCCAAGTTATAATATTGTTAATACGGATGGTCAGTATTTATATTTTTCTAATGTGGCAGATGGGCGAAAATTATATCGATGTGATTTAAAAGGCAATAATGTGGAAAAAATCAGTGAGATTAGGGATGTATTTGATATAAATTTAGCTGATAATTTTATTATTTTTTCTTATTATGACTATGCTAAAAAATGCGATAATATAGGACGTATTAATAAGGAAAATCATGAATTTCTCTCTTATAATGTAACTCCATACCGCTTAAATGTTGTAGATAACAAAATCTATTATGCTGATAATCCTGGAGATAATAAAGAAATAATATCTTTAAGTATTGATAATACAAATAAAAAGCAATTAATTGAAGACTGTGATGACATGCTTGTTTTAGACAATAAAATTATATATACAGAAAATGGAGATATTCATATATTGGAAAATTCGGAATCTAAGTTATTAGCGGAAGGATCAGGATCATGTATTATAGGTTTACATGCAATTAATGACCATATATATCATACTTATTTTTCTTCAAATAAAATATCAAAGATAGATTTTAATGGCAAATCAGAATCATATGAAATGAACAATGAAGTAGGTGAATATGCTATAGTTAATAATACTATTTTCTATACAGATGAATCAACAGGATTATATGAATATGATATAGATTCTAAAAAAGAAACTAAAATCACGGATGGAGTAATATTATTTCCATGTGTTATAGATAATTACTTATTTTTTCAAAATGGATATGATGCTAAGTTTACTAATGTTTATGACTTGAATACTGAAAAAATAATAGAGTTTAAATAAATGTGATGAGGTGTTAATATATCAAGTAGTTTTAAAAGAGATGATTCTTGGATTAGTGCTAATAATTTTAATATTTATATATCTAATTCAGGGGAATTTGATATATATCTTAAAACAACAGATAAAGCTGATTATATGACTATGAAAAAATCTGAAACATCTAAAATGACTTTACGCTAATGATGTAATGTATATTGCTTTTTCTAAGGAGATATAATAATATTAATACTGTCATAAATTAAATTGGGTGGTGAATTTAATGTACGATTATCATGTCCATTCAGAACATTCATTTGATAGCAAATCTTCAATGAAAAATCTTATTGAGAATGGTATAAAATTAGGAATGAAAGAAATATGTTTTACCGATCATGCTGATTTTAATGAAACAAGTATAAATTTTGATGTTCTGAAACACACTGAAGAAATAAATAAACATAAGGGTATTTATAATAATCAAATAAAATTACTTCAAGGTGTTGAACTAGGTGTGCAACCACACCTCTTAGACAAATGTCAAGCTTTCGTTGACTCGGCTGATTTTGACTTTGTTATATTATCTTTACATACTTGCGATAAGCAGGATGTCTACTTCAAGGAATTCTATAATGGTAAAACAGCAATTGAGGCTTATAATAGGTATCTAGATGAATTTATTGATTGTGCTGATAAGTTTGACTCTTATTCAGTACTTGGGCATATTGACTTGATGAAAAGATACAATGAAGATATAGCTAAAGTTGACACGTCTCTTTTATATGAAAGACTTTCAAAATTATTTAAAATAGCTATAGAAAAGGGAAAAGGTATTGAACTCAATACAGGTGGTTTAAGATACTGGGTTAAAGATATCAACCCTTCAAGTAATATTATAAGATTATACAAGGATTTAGGTGGAGAGATAATCACTTTTGGCTCTGATTCTCACACAGTTGATGAACTAGGTGCTGATTATCAATATGCAATAGATGTTCTAAAACATGTCGGTTTTGATTATTTGACTACCTTTGAAGGTATGAAGCCTAAGTTTGTGAGAATATAAGCATATTCATTTAAAATTAAGTATATAGGTCATGTTCTCATGACCTATCAGACTGTAGGCAAAAGCCCAATTTCTGCGTTGCAGTCATAATTTCCGTTGCTCACTTACCTCTAAGTAAGCTCTGCTAACAATTTTAACACGCCTTGAACTTGTACTTCTACTACACTCTGCTATCTTGATGACTTTGTCATCAAGGTAATAGGCATGTATTCATGACCTTATACATTTTTCAAGAAGAATACACGAGTGTAAAGTTATATAAAAAGTTACATGACTGTTATAAATAGTGATTATTTATAATTAGTCATGTAACTAGCTATAATTTCTTATTATTAACTATCGTTTCTGTCACTAAAAATACTATCAATATTATTCCAAAGTATATCCAAGTTCCCCTAGCATTTTTTTATCACTTTCTATATTCTGCCCTGTAGTAGTTAAATAGTCTCCTGTAAGCATTGAATCTACTCCTCCTCTAAGCCCTAGTCTTTGATTATCTCCTAGCGCTAGTCTACCTCCTGCATATCTTATGTTTGCTTTTGGTAATATAAACCTAACCACCGCCATTGTTTTAAGTGCCTCTAATGGCTTTATTGGATTCAAACTCTCATAAGGTGTCCCTTTTATTGGATTCAATATATTAATAGGTACAGACTCTATTTTCAGTTTTTTTAGCTCAAATGCCATATCCACTCTATCTTTTAATGATTCTTTCATACCTATTATTCCACCACTACAAACCTTTAGCCCTGCTTTCATTGCATCTTTGATTGTATTTACTCTATCTTCAAAGCTATGTGATGTACATATATTACTATAGTTGTCTTTGCTAGTCTCAAGATTGTGATGGTACATATCTACTCCTGCTTCTTTTAGCTTTAATGCTTGATCATATGTTAATATACCGTGTGATGCACATAACATAAGTGTTGTATCTCTTTTTAGTTTTTTATATATCTGAGTCAATTTTACTAAATCATTTTCTTCTATACCTCGTCCACTTGTTACCAACGAAAACCTATGAACTCCTTTTTTCTCTACATATAATGCTCTTTCTAGTATTTTATCGTATTCTAGTAAATTATACTGATCTACATTTGTGTTATAATGGACTGATTGAGCACAGTATTTACAGTCCTCTGAACACTTTCCTGATTTTGCATTTATAATAGTACAAAGATTTGAATCATTCCCCACGTTAGCTTTTCTAATATTGTCTGCTGATATTAATAAGCTTTTAATAATTCCTTCTTCACCTAAATTTATTAGCTTCAAACTCTCATCATATGTGATTTCTCCACCACTTAATATCCTTTGCTCTATATTTTTTATTAGATTTTTCATATTACACATCCTTTTGTCTATCATAATTAAAATCCTTTTTGTCATATACTTATATTATACAAACACATCACTATTGTCAACCTTACAAAATTGCAAGTTGACGATTTGATAACAAACTTGTTTTTGGTATATAATGTAAATATCGAGGAGGTGCATATTATCAAATTTTATTTATTTAAACAAAAAAATAATTCTAGTTATTATCCACATATACTTGTAACAATTTTTATATTCATAATAATTCTATTAACATCATCTATTCTATCTTTTCTTATTAGTCCATACATAAAGAAATTTATACCATCTAAAACTGGTTTGATAAGTAGGAGTATTAATTTTTCTATTTTATCATTAGCAGTTCCCTTTGGTTTAATTATATTGCTCGTCTTTTTATTTGCTATCTTTATCGAAAAAAGAGGAATTTGTACCCTTGGCTTTAATACTAAAAATAAACCTCTCAAAAAGTATTTTATAGGCTTTGTGGTTGCAGTAGCTATGATTATGATATGTACATTATTTCTATTGTTAACTAATAATATCAAGCTAAATACAACTCCTAGAAGCTATACTGGATTAAATGCTATATGGGGTGTTTTAATTGTTTTGTTCGGATGGGTAATTCAAGGTGCTTCTGAAGAAATATTAGTTAGAGGATGGTTTATGACATCGGTTGGTATTAGGTACAATGCTATTAGTGCTATTACTCTATCATCACTATTATTTGCGTTGATTCATATAGGCAATGACAATCTAACTATTCTTTCTATTGTTAATCTTTTAATATTTAGTGTTTTTGCATCTATTTATTGTTTACTAGACAAAAGCATTTGGGGTATATGTGGTTTTCACACTGCTTGGAATTGGGCTCAAGGTAACATTGTAGGCTTTGAAGTAAGTGGAACTACTCCTGCTGGTGGAATGTTACTAGATTTTGAAAACATAGGCTCTGACTGGCTAACTGGAGGTAGTTTTGGACTTGAAGGTGGAGTTACTGTTACTGCTATCTTTGCTTTGAGTATTGTAGGGATGTTGGTTTATATGTTTAAATTTAAAAGCAGATTTATTGAATAGTTTTAATATCAACTTGATGCTTAACGTATTAAGAGTGTAAAAAGTTACTTATTGCAAAAAGTAATATACTAGTAAAGGGAAATCTAAGATAAACTTTGCGGTGTAGTAGAGGAGCTGTTTCTAACTATTTAACTAGAGCTTTGAAGAAACAGCTCCTCAAATTTACCTACAAGTAAAATCTCTTAATTTCCCAAGTAAATTGATCAGTTATAATTTTTTATGGTAGTTAATTTGGATCACGGTTTTGATAGATATACCCTGTGGCAAAACAAGAGCTGGACTGCACAGTCGTTATTTTGCAATTTGGGTGCTGATATTTCATATTGGTGTTGTCTACAATAAACTATCGAGGTCTAATGATGACTTTCCCGACGAGCTAAGGTGGTGGGATGTGCAGAAGACTTTCCAAGAAATTCTTTGATTTTAAATTTTTACTATTGTCTTACTTTATTTATTCAATACGCTTATACCATCTGCCCAATACACTCTTTCATCAATAGGTCTAAACATACGATATGCAACTGGTTTGAATCCTTCTTTTGGCCAAAAATTAGATGAACTTAAATTGGCAATTCTCCAATCAGCAATAGCATTTTCGAATCCTTGTTCTATAGCTCTGTTAAACATTAACTTAGTAAGTATGTCGCCAACACCAGTTCCTCTACTTTTTTCTATAGTTCCACCAATAGATATTTCTAAAGATTTTTCAGGAATCATCATATTTGAGTTATTCTCTTCTATATTAGCACATTGAAATCCTAATAATTTACTATCATTATAAGCAAGTAAAACAATTGCATCTTCATCATCTGGCAACTCTCCATAACCATCTCTTATTTGTGCTACTTTTTCTGGTAATCCGGCAGCGTAAGTTGGTGATCCAGCTTGATAAGAGTATATAAGATTAGAAATTTTTCTTAACTCCTGTGAATCGTTTTCATCTGCTTGTCTGATAACCAAATTCTCTGGAATACTAACCTCTGCTTTTGATAAGCCAGTTATTCCATATACTTGTTGAAATGCAAAACTAAGTTTTAACCACGAATCTACTACTTCTTTATGACCAGCTGGGACTTCTATGTAGTGGGATAGCGCTCCATTTTCCACCCATATTTTTGCTATTTCAGCATAAAGTTTTCTATATAATTCAGGTGTTTCTGTATCTGCTATTGCTAAGCCCTCATAGCTTACAAATGCGCATCTGCCAACCATACCATCGGTCTTAATATTTGATAGTAAAAATCCTAATAAATTATTATTTTCATATGCACATATTCCTTTAACATAACTACTCTCCATCAATTCATAAAGTATTTTTTCTGTATGCTTACTGTCTTCGAATTCTCTTTTTAATGAGGGGAAAATATCCCTTTCTTTTCTATGCCTATTTGCCAATAATTTCGATGCTTGAATTACATCTTCTTTGTTAAATTCTCGAAATTTCAATAATGTCACTCCTTAAACATATTTTGTTTAACTTACAAGTTCAGACTTGATCTACTCCATCAAAAACTAATGTCTAAAAGAATACTCATTGATGTGTCCAGAAAAACCGTCTGAATATAATATTCCAGCCCTTTCCAAATAAATATTGTTAACTTATATTCTATGATATTTTATATCTCTAGCATATCCTCACTCTTCATAACCTTGACCTGTACATCTTTTACTCCACTCTTAAATTCTTTTACTTCTATCACAGGAAATGTATCATCGTTTATATCATAAGTATTATAATTAATACCATTAAAAGCAAAATGCCCTTTGCAATTTTGGTCAACCAGCTATTTTCATAGTAAGCAGCTTTTTCTTTTCTTTTTATTCTAATACAGTTCTAAGTACCCTCTCTATGCCTTACCTTATTCTTAAAATAAAAAATAGTGGTTATTGTAGCTATTAAAAAAAGTCCGTTTATCCAAACACTTGTCTTGCCTTCAAACTTTAATTTATTTATAAGAAATATATACCAACAAAATATATAACATAATCTCAATATAATAAATGTTCTAGTTTTCATTTTATAAAATATAAAGTTATCATAAACAAATATAAGAATAGCATTAATAATGAGTATTATAATATGTGTCTTATCCAAAAATCTTCACCTCTATCACGATGTATCATTCCTTTAGATATTCTTAATATATATATATAATATACTATATTTCTAGCATATCCTCACTATTCATAACCTTGACCTGTACATCTTTCACTCCACTCTTAAATTCTTTTACTTCTACTTCTATCACAGGAAATGTATCATAGTGCATCGGCACAACTGTTTTTGGTTTGATAAAGTCTACTGCCCTTATGGCATCTTGTATATCCATCGTGAAGTTACCTCCTATTGGCAGTAATGCCACATCTATGTTCTCATATTCTAATAACTTCATATCCATTGTAAGACCTGTATCCCCTGCATGGTATACTTTTTTGCCATCTACTCCTATTACATAACCACAGGCAGTTCCCCCATTTATCACTGTACCATCTGGTTGCTCTATCCCACCACCATGAAGTGCGGGAGTCATTTTAACTGTTCCAAAATCAAAGCCAAACCTTCCTCCTATATGCATTGTGTGTACTGATAGTCCTTCTTTAGCTAAATATAGCCCTAATTCATATGGACATACTATCAGTGAATTGTTTGCTTTTGCGAGAGCTACTGTATCTCCTAAGTGATCCCCATGACCATGCGTCAAGAAAATATGTGTTATGTCTTTTAAATCTTCTACTTTTACGGTACACTTTGGATTACCACTTATAAAAGGATCTATTAATGCTTTTATTTTATCTCCTTCTAATAAAAATGCTGAATGACCTAAATAAGTTATCTTCATATTCTCACTCCTTAGTATCCTAGGTTTTGGTTAACTATTATTACGTGTATTCTGTCTTTATCGTAATCCCCTTTAATTACAACGTATTTTCTACATATTCTATCTTTGCTTAAACAGTCTACACATTCTCCTACTTTGGTACAAGGGGTCTGTTTATCTATTCTTTTGGCATTTGCTGGTGCTGCTATTTTAGCGTTTCTATTTATTGCTTCCTGCATTGTATCTACTAGTTTGTTTACACCTACCACAAATATTACTTTATCTGGACCAAATATTGTTGCAGCTACTCTATTTCCATTTCCATCTACATTGTATATTTCTCCTTTTGTTGTAAGTGCATTAGCACTTGTTAAGTAGCCATCTGCAAAGAATGCTTTTCTGTATATTTCTTTTTTATCCTCAGCTGTTAAGCCTTTAACTTCTCTATCTAGAAAATTATATCTTCCCTTTCTTAAATAATCCATAACACCTGTTTCTTTTAGAGTTATCGAACCTCCTGCCGTAACTGTATCACCTTCTTTTAATATTTTTTCTATTATTTCTATAGCGTCGTTTCCATCTTCTACTAAATAGCCATTAATATTTCCTTTTGCTAAGTTTTCTATTGTTTTTTTTGCTCTACATTGATTTACAAATTTCATATTATCATCCATAATCACTACCTCCTTTAAATGATTGTCCTTAAAATATATATTGTACTAATTAGTCTGATTTCCTCTAATTATATTAAAAAGGAGCTATGTTTTTTCTATAGCTCCTCGTGTAAAAGTTTTATCAGTTTTCAAGTACTTCCTTTAAAAATCTACCTGTTACAGACTCTGAAGATTGTGCAATTTCCTCTGGCGTTCCCTCAGCTATTACTATTCCACCCTTTTTCCCACCTGTTGGGCCTAGGTCTATGATATGATCTGCCATCTTTAGTACTTCAAGATTATGCTCTATAATTAGCATTGAGTGACCTTTTTCAATAAACAGCTTTAAACAGTTTAACAATTTTTTTATATCTGATATATGTAGCCCAGTTGTAGGCTCGTCTAGAATATATATGTTATGTTTACCTCTTTTTATCTTACCTAGCTCTGATGAAAGCTTAATCCTTTGTGCTTCTCCTCCTGAAAGTGTTGTAGAGGGTTGAGATAGTTTAATATATCCTAATCCTAATTGATTCATAATATCTAGTTTATAGTGAATATTTCTCTTTTCTTTAAAAAACTCTGTTGCTTCTTCTACGCTCATATTCAGCACTTCATATATGTTTTTATCCCTATACTTAATATCCAGAACTTCTTTTTTATACCTTTTACCTTTACATATTGGACAAACAACTTCTACATCGGGCATAAACTGTAGCTTTGTTACTATTCGCCCTTCTCCTTTGCAATGTTCACATCTTCCACTGCTTTTACTATTAAAGCTAAAGTTAGATATTGTAAACCCTTTTTCCTTTGATTCTTCCGTATTTGCAAATAGCTTTCTTATACTATTAAACACTCCTATATATGTTGCTGGATTTGATCTACTGCTTTTTCCTATAGGGGATTGGTCAATGTTTATGATACCATCAATATGTTCTATACCTTTTATTTCATCATGCTTGCCTGGGATTATTCTAGGGTCTTTTATACTTCTAAGTTTTTTGTAAATTATATCATTAACTAGTGTGCTCTTTCCTGACCCTGACACCCCTGATACACATACTAATACACCTAAAGGCACTTCAATATCAATTGATTTAAGATTATTTTCTCTTGCCCCTAATACGGATAATTTTTTATCACTCTTTAACATTCTTTTTGTCGGTAAATCTATCTTTTCTTTACCACTTAAGAATCTACCTGTTATAGATTTTTTATCTGATAAAATTTTCTCTATCTTTCCTGATTGTACTATATAACCTCCATGAAATCCTGGTCCTGGTCCAATCTCAACTATATGATCCGCACTTTTTATCACCTGTGTGTCATGTTCTACTACTATTACTGTGTTTCCTATATCTCTAAGTTTTTTTAATACATTGATTACTTTGTCACTATCTACAGAGTGTAATCCTATCGTAGGTTCGTCAAGTATATATATCATACCCATTAACCCTGAACTTACCTGTGTAGCAAGTCTTATTCTCTGTGCTTCTCCTCCTGATATAGTATCTGCTCTTCTGCCTATAGATATATAATCAAGTCCAACTTCTAGCAGAAGTGCTACTCTCTTTTTAATCTCTTCTACTATTGGCTCTCCAATATGTTTTTTATCTTCTCTAAACTCTAGCTTTTTAAAGAAATCATGAAGCTCGGTTAACTCCATTTGTACTAGTTGATTAATATTTTTACCGTCTATTTCTAAATTAAATCTTTGCCTTTTTAGTTTTTTCCCTCCACAATCTGGACATGTATATTCAACCATTTTCTTTCTAAACCACTCAAGAACTGATTCATTTATTTTATCTTTTCTTATTGACTCTCTATACCAACGCTCTGTTTGATTTACATAACCACTAAACTGTATCTTTCTTCCTATCAGCCAGTGTCTTTTTTTTAATGCCGGAGGTTTCTTGATTAAAATACTCTCTCCCTTTGTTCCATAGAATAACACTTCTTTATCTTTATCTAATAAACTATCAAACGGAACATCTAAACTAAATTTATAGTGTTTTGCTATATTATACATTATGATGTCTTTGTATGTCATCTCACTTCTTCTATAATATACACTAGCATCAAATGCACCTTCGTTTATACTCTTACTCCCGTCAACTATCATCAACCTAGGGTCAGCTTTTTTAGATGTTCCTATTCCTGAGCATGTTCTACAACAACTGTTTATATTATTAAAAGAAAAGTAATGTGGTTCTATGTTTACCATTGCTATATGATGATGACAACATCCTATTTTTTTATAAAACTCATCTTTAATTCTCTGATCTATTTCTGATAATATCTCTATCTTGAGTACATGCTCTCCGATTATATTTAGTCCTGTTTCTAATGAATTAGCAATACTTTTCTCTATAGAACTATTCACATCAAATTTATCCATCACCACATATATCTCATGTTCAGTATATTCATCTATGTCTATTTCTTGACTTATATCTATTCGTTCACCATCTATGATTAGATTATTATAACCTTTTTGTCTAATCTCATCAAATAAATATGAATACTTTTCTCCATATATCTTGTATACTGGTGCTAAAAATTCTATTTTTGTCCCTATAGGCAAAGATAGTACTGTTTCTATAATCTGCCCAGATGTCTTTATATCAAATTCATTGTTACAGTGTGGACATTTCACTCTTCCAACTGTAGCATATAATAGTCTCATATAATCATATATATCAGTCATTGTTCCAACTGTAGATCTTGGATTAACAAGCCCTCGTTTTTGCTCTATAGCTATAACTGGTGATAGTCCTTGTATGAAATCAACGTCTGGCTTTTTCTGCTGAACTATTCTGCTACGTGAAAACACTGGTAATGAATCTAAGAACTTTCTTTGTCCTTCTCCATAGATGATATCAAATGCAAGTGATGATTTGCCTGAACCACTTACACCTGTTATAACCGTCAATTTGTCTCTAGGTATATTGATATCTATATTCTTTAGATTGTGATGTTTGGCTCCTTTTATTTCTATATGCTTTTTAATCATTCAACCACTCCTATCCTTCTATAGAAATATATCAATGTCTTTATTGCTTAGGAAATAAGCTGGTTCATATACTATTGTATTACCCTTTTTAGTTATTCTAATTTCTGACATGTCTTTAACTAAGATTCCTTCGTCGCACAACCATTCGCACACTTCACATATTACGTTTGCATTAAGAGCGTTTTTAAAATCCTGCGCTATCATTGATAAGGGTTTCATTTTATTGGTACTATCAAAATAATCTAATACAGTCTTACATATTACTTCTACATTCTCACGGAGGTAAGCATATATCATATCTATTGCTTGAGATATGTTTATGCTGTTTTTTTTCTGATCCATAAGCCCGATGTAAAGCTTGTCGATTAAAGGATTTTTGTACTTCAACGCTTGTAATATGACCTCTCTTGATGGTACTCCATCATTCATTATTACTTCTATTGATGCGATATACCTCAGAGCCTCTGTTATCCAAAGATATGCATATCTGACATCACTTTTAACTTTCAGCCATTTTTCAGCTTTGTATATTCTACATAGTATGTACGCAATATTGTTCATCAGCATGACAGATTTATCTTTTTCTGGGGAATTATCATTATTACTGATTTCTTCAAATAATTCTCTTATTGACTCATCTTTACAATATATCATAGTGCTTAATGAATAGTATGAATAAAAAAAAGATGATTTAAGACTTTTGTTGAGAAGTCCTTTAAAGTCACTTCTCGTTATTACATGTCCATCTACATATATGTCTTCTTCTAATAAACATATCTCTGATTTTAGTTTGCAACCATCATTGACTATAATAGATATGTCTATATCTGATTTTTCCCAAACTTGATCATATGATAAGCTACCTGATATTATCACTGCCAGTATATTTTTATCCTGTTTCAATCTATTACATAACCGTTCTACCGCTTTCATGTACTTTTTTTGCAAGTCACTATTAGCAAAACTCACCTTCCAAAAATTTATTGGTATTGCATGTGTATTTAGTTTTCTATACGCAGTAGGTGTTATATCAAACGTTCTTTTAAATGCTCTCGTAAATGTCTCATGCGAATTGAAGCCATACTCTGTTGCAATATCTAATATCTTTTTATCTGTTTCTATTATTTCATTTGCTATAACTGCTAATTTCCTTTTCCTTATGTAATCACTGATTGGTATTCCTACTATTGACTGAAAGATTCTATGAAAATGATGGGATGAATAAAAACACATTTGAGCTAATTTGTCTAAAGATATCTCATCTTTTATGTTACTCTCGATATACTCAAGAGTTTTTTGAATTCTACTATAATAATCTGACATTAATATCACCAACCTTTATGTAAAAGTATAACACAAATATATCAAGTATTCTTGACAATACTTGATATATCTCTATATCTTGATTTTTCAATGATTGTAAGTGATTTTTTTCTATTATCTTCATTTCTTGACATACAAAAAAAGAGACTTTCGTCTCATACATCATTTATTAAAATATACTTTGTAATCATACATTTCTTTAATTGGGTCTAGCTCCTCATCTTCTCTTATATAGTCCATAAGATTAATATTTAACTCGACTGCTTTCAAAGCGTCTTCTAATGCTAATTTTAAATTGCCTATATGTACATAAAAACATGCTCTGTTATAGTATAAAAATGCTGATTTTTCGTTATTCTTTATTCCTAGTGAAATTATATCTATAGCGTATTTATAATCTAACCTCTCTTTAAAAATAATAGCTAGGTTTAAATAACTGTATGGATAAGTATTGTTCTGCTTTATTGATAACATGTAACTATCTATAGCTTCATCTATTTTCCCAAGTTTTTTCATTATTACTCCCATATTAAATAATGCTAAAAAATTATCTGACTTTATTGCCATAGCTTGTCTTATCATTTCCAAAGCTTTTTCATTTTCATTTAACTCTTCGTATATTGAACCCAAATTTATATATGCCCAAAAGTCGTCTGGTTTAAGCTCTATTGTTTTTTTGTAATACTTTATAGCATTTTCTTTATTTCCCATACAGTCCCATGTATCAGCTAGAAAGAAATATGCTCTGTCATAGTCTGGTTTAATTTCTATTGCTTTTTCATAGTATTCTATTGCTTTAAGATGCTCCTTTTGCTCGTCATATAATATAGCTAGTCCATAATAAGCCCTCGCTTCATTTGGATTTATCTCTAATATATGCCTATATTTTTCTTCTGCTAGAGTGTAGTTTCCAATCTCATCATAAATTAGACCCATTTTAAGAACTATTTCATATTTATCTATTTTATCTGCATATGACAATGCCTTTTTAAGAAATTCTATCGACTTAAATAGTTTATTGTTTTGTCGAAAATCCTCTGCTAGATTGATATAATTATTAAGCATATAATTTCGTTTCATCTCAATTATTACTCCTTTATAAATCAAATATTTAACTATTTTTTTAGAAATTCTGAATCATACATATGTTTGGATTCTTTATAGTATGAATTTAATTTTCTTAAGCTAATAATCCACAAATAAACAACAAATGCAATCAATATCGGCATTAAAAACGGTATATTTGACATCAATATAAAATTAAATAGTCCATGAAATATGATTGGCACAACTAATGATTTAGTCATGAATTCTCTAGCCTCTTTTTTATTATCTGCAAATTTAGATAAAGATAAATAGTACCCCATAGTAACTGCAAATAATGTATGTGCAGGGACAGATAATAGTCCTCTGTAAATTCCTATATGAGGGTTTGTAGTAAATCTAAAAGCAACATAAATAATATTTTCAACTAGAGCAAAGCCTAGAGCTGAATATATACAATATACAATTCCATCCAGCTTTTCGTTAAAAGCTTCATGATTAAAGGCTAATCTAAGAACTACCTGCCTTTTGAAAAATTCCTCTGTAAGCCCAGCTACTATAAATGCTACATATGCAATTGATAAAAATCCCCCAAATATATCAAAAGACATTAAAATTCTTTCTATTATAGATATTGGTATTGCTGATAACATTCCAAAAATAAATACTTTTACTAACAAATTGAAAGGTTCTTTGTCAAATCTATCTGTTAAGTATATTCCTAATCCAAGTGCAAAAACTGGTATAGTTGCTATAACTATTAGTCTTACATTCATAATCCTTCACCATCCTAATTTATAATCAATCTCATGAGATTATTTTTTCGTGTTATTAGGTTTGTTATACAAGGATATTATGGTAATGTAAAACCAACTTGGAAAGAATATATTATTTTAGTTCATTTATTAGTTTTGATTTTATTATAAAATAAAAAAAAAATCAAATATCAGAGGGTAAGTATAAATAATAATACCCTCTACATTTATATTGTATCATAAAACACCCATTTTTTGTTTATTTTAACTCGAACTTGTATACTATTGACATTTTTTATATACGATTTGACCATCGATTATAGTGTATATAACTTCTGAACTTATTTCTAGTGGATTGCCATCCCAAATAGCTATGTCTGCATCTTTACCAATTTTAATACTTCCAACTCTATCGTCAATCTTTAGTATCTCTGCTGGATTTATAGTAAGTGCTTTTAATGCTTCCATCTCATCTAACCCTGCTTTTACTGCTAATGAAGCACATACTGGTAATAAATGTAGTGGTATTACTGGATGGTCAGTCATAAGAGCTACTTTTACTCCGTTTTCAGATAGTACCTTTGGTGTAATAAATGATCTATTTGCTAGTTCAAATTTTGATCTATGTGTCATAATAGGTCCAACTATAGCATCTAAATTTGCATTCTTTATACGCTTCGCTATTAAATGACCTTCTGTACAATGTTCTAATGTTAAATCTACATCAAATTCATCTGCTATCCTCATTGCTGTTAATATATCATCTGCTCTATGTGCATGTACTTTTAGTGGTATTTCTTTGTTTAATACTTTAAGTAATGCTTCATTTTTCATATCAAATGCTGGTCTTTTTGAATAATCTCCTTTTGTAGCTTCTATTCTATTTTTATAATCTTTTGCCTTGAATAGTGCTTCTCTTAGTAATCCAGCTATACCCATTCTAGTTATTGGCATTTTTCCTTTTTCATTGTAGACTCTTTTAGGATTCTCTCCAAAAGCACATTTCATACCAACACTCTTTTTTACTACCATATCATCTATAATATTACCATATGTTTTTATAGCTACGAATTCACCACCTATAACATTAGCACTCCCCGGACCAGTAGCTGTACATGTTATCCCTTTTTCCACAGCTTCTTTAAATGCTATATCATTTGGATTTATAGCATCAATTGCTCTTAAATGTGGAGTTATAGGATCTGTCCTCTCATTGTGATCTGATCCTTCAAATCCAATACTACTCTCTGTTATCCCTAAATGCGTATGTGCATCTATAAATCCAGGCATAACAAGTTTACCTTTGGCATCAATAATTTCCACATCACCATTTGTCTTTATATCATATCCAATCTCAGCTATTTTACCGTTTTTGATTAGTATTGAAGCCCCATCTAATATTCCATTCTCCATAGTGTAAATTTTCCCGTTTTTAATTAATATCATTAAACTCACTTCCTTTTCATTTCACTTATGCTATATAGTATTATACCATTTTATTCTATATAATAAAATAAAGATATCTCAAGGTATGTAATCTTGAGATATCTTTTTCGGGACAAAGTCATCAAAAAAGCAAACTGTAGTAAGAGTTCATTTTCAAGAAGTGTTAAAATTGAGTAGCAGAGCTTACTTAGAGGTATGTGAGCAACAGAAATTTTAACTACGACGCAGAAACTGGGCTTTTATCTACAGTCTGAGATATGTCAAGACAATACGCCTTGACATATCTTTTTTATTCTTATCTACCTACACAATAATACTTAAATCCCAATTTCTCAACTATATTTCTATCATAAATATTTCTAAAGTCAAAAAAGTAGTTTCCCTTCATTATCTTTTTTATCTTTTGGAGATCCATTGTTCTAAATTCATTCCATTCTGTTAGGATTACGATTGCATCTACATCTGTAACTGCATCATATTCATTTTCACAATACTTAATCTTATCTAATATATTTTGTAGCCTCATTGCACTTTCCTTATGCCCTTGTGGATCATATACTTTAAATTTTACATCATACTTAGATAGTTTATTTAATATAGTTATAGCTGGAGATTCTCTCATATCATCTGTTTTTGGTTTAAATGTTAACCCTAAAACTCCAATTGTTTTTCCATTTAGATTTCCTATCTCTCTTTTAATTCTTTTTGCCATTTTATGTTTTTGATGTTCATTTGCCTTTATTGTCTCTTTTATCAATGTAACTGGTTCCTTTTTTTCTTCACTAATTCTAAATAATGCATTTGTGTCTTTTGGAAAACAGCTACCTCCATATCCGGGTCCCGGGTTTAAAAACTTTGAACCTATTCTCTGGTCCATACCCATTGCTTTTGCCACATGACAGACATCAGCACCCACTTTCTCACATAAATTAGCTATTTGATTAATGTATGTTATCTTCATAGCTAAAAATGCATTTGATGCATATTTTATCATTTCTGCTGTCTCTATATTTGTAATTACAAATGGTGTCTCACTTAAATATAGCACTCTGTAGACTTCTTTCATTATACGTGTTGCTTTTTTACTATCTACCCCTAAGACTATTCTATCAGGGTTAGTAAAATCGTATACCGCTGAACCCTCTCTTAAAAACTCTGGATTTGATACCATATCAAACTTGTGACTTACACCTTTATTATCTAATATTTCTTTTATGACTTTTTTTACTAATTTTGCAGTCCCTATAGGTACTGTTGATTTGTTAACTATAACCTTGTATCCATTCATGTATTTTCCTATAGTTTTAGCAACTTCTAATACATTGTTCAAATCCGCTTTGCCATCCTCCATAGCTGGTGTCCCCACTGCTATGAATATTACTTTACTTTGCTTGATAGCATAGGATATATCTGTTGTAAATTCTAATCTTTTATTCTGTCTATTTTTCTTTATCAGAGCCTCTAGATTCTGTTCATATATTGGAATTATACCGCAATTTAATTTATCAATTTTCTCTTTATCTTTGTCTACACATATAACGTTCATACCAAAATCAGCTAGACAAGCTCCACAAACTAATCCTACGTAACCACTTCCTATAATAGTTATGCTATTTATTTTATATGCCTCCCTTCTAATTACTGTCTCTATTAATTACTCAAATATCTTTATACTTTATAATTATGACGCTATATAAAATATTGATAGCATAAATTTATTATTTTTTAGATTAAATCTAAATTATTCACAGAAAATCAATAACTACACAGCATCCTTCTAATTATTCTATCGATTTTTCACCGTACTACCCAGTACGCTTTCAAAATCGCTGAAATATTTCAATTTAAAAAACTACAGTGTATTTAAGACGTTCCATTAGTAATTCAAATTAGTTGCTTATCAACATTTAAGAACTTTATTATTTCACAGCCATCTGTTGTTATATAATATCGTACATATTTACCTTTTTTAAGACTTTCTATGTATCCCTTATACAATAAATCCGATACAGCAGCTTTTACAACCAGTATCTCTAGTTTAGTTTCTCTACTTATTCCTTCTATTGATCTAAATACAAAAGTACTTTCGTATATTGCGGTTAATATCAGTATCTTTTCGCTATCCATCATTGCATCCTCTGGTTTAATTGATACTTTTTTGTCACTTGGTATGACTTTCGTATCATTGTCTTCTATCTCTTCATCCTCTATCACCTTATTTACTATTGGGTCTATATATTTATTTATGTGATTTACCTGACTTTTCACTTCATCTACTTGTTTTAGGAAAGAACTTGTCATTGAATTAATAAACGAGCTTGACGCTATTGAAGCTATAGTACAAAATCCTAAGAATACAAATAACTTATTTTTATCAGTCTGACTAGCATCAATTAGATCACTAGAAATCATATTTAAAAATAATGGTACTAAAAATGTTGCTGCTATACCTATAATAATTGACTTAAACAACTTATCTTTTTTGCTTTCAATATTGTCATCTGTGCTATTTTGCATATAGTTATTTACCACACCTCCTAATACTCCAGAGATAATCATAATTGTGATAATACATAGTGTATGCATCATAACTAACCAACCTCCCTTTGTGTATATTTTATCATTAATTACTTATTTTGTAAATTTGACTATTCTTTGTTTTTGTTATACTATACAAACGACAAATAAATTTTCCACATAAGAGGTGTTTTATATGAAGCTTAATTTAAAATGTTTGCCTTGTAATATAAATCAAGTTCTCAAAATAACAGAGCTTATAAATTGTGGTGATCATCAAACAAAAGCTATACTCTCAGATGTTTTTAACTTACTTAAAAATGTAGATTATGAACTACCCAACCCACATACTATGAAGTTCATCATTGAAATTATACAAAAACACACAGGCAATGATAATCCATATAAGGAAGTAAAAGAATATTATAACCGTATTTTACTTGAGCAATTTGATGAAATTGAAAGTATGGTTTTAGAATCTAATAACATCTTCCTTACTGCTCTAAAGACTGCGATAATTGGAAATATAATAGATTTTGGTCCTGCTCATAAATTTGATAAAGAAATAATACTCTCAAAAATAAGAAGTGTTAACGACTACAACCTAACTATTGATAATAGTGATGCTTTAAAAGAAAGCCTTAGCAGTTCTAAATCTCTTTTATATATTGGCGATAATTGCGGTGAACTAGTACTTGATAAAATTTTTATCAAAATTTTGAAAAGGTTATATCCTAGTTTGCATATAACTTTTGCTGTTAGAGGCAAACCTGCTTTAAATGACGTTACTATAGATGATGCTGTTATGGTTAATATGCACGAACTAGCAGATGTAATTGATAGTGGTGATAGATCTCCAGGTGCTATTATTAATGATTCTAGTGATGAGTTTAAGAATTGCTTTAATTCATCAGATATTGTTATTGCTAAAGGCCAAGGAAACTATGAAGGATTAAGTGATGAAAAAAGAAATAATCTTTTCTTATTATTTATGGCTAAATGTGAAGTAGTTGCTGGCTTAGCTGGTGTAGAAAAAATGAGTATAGTTTGCCTAAATAATTAGGCTCTATACTCACTTTCTTATATTACTTAAATCTTTTTAAATTATCTTTACTAAATGTCCACTCTGGTGTTATTATAGTTTCGTTATTATCTAACATATACCAAGGGCTTATATCACTATTGTTTGGGTTACATAGTATTTGTATATCCTGTGCAGGCATGTAGCTTTGTGCCAACATATAATATTTTTTACCATTTGTTTTATCTTCTGCCATGTCTACTACTATTACAGCATGCCCTGGGCTACCACCTTGCACCAATACATCTCCTATTTGCATATCCTCAAATTTTACAGGTTCTAACTCCTTTTCTAAGGATAATGTTCCTGCATATATGAAAACAAATGTCATATATTCTCTAAAATCCTTGTAGGTATTTGATGCTTTTTTGCTCTTAACCCAACTAGTTTTATTGCCACTAACTTTTACTCTGTATCCTTGCTTCCACTTTTTATAATCCATCCTGAAACCATTTGTGAGATTAAAATGAATTTCATCATATTTTTTTAGACTGTATAGATACTCTCCTCTCAGTCTCATAACTGCATCTGCACATTGCTGTAAATTTTTATCTCCTATATCCATATCTACAACAGCTTCGTATACATTGTTGTTTGATTTTGTGCTTCCATTATAGTACTTTACTTCACTACCATGAGGTTTTAACTCTAAATCTCTAATATATTTGCCAAAACTATTTTCACTTACATCTATTCGTTTGCATCCATTAATTACATTAAACCTAGTTTCTATAGTTTTGCCTTCCTTGTTTAATATTTTATTGTCTGTTTTTATAGGTTTTTGATCTTCTTTCTGCTCCCCTTTTGGTTTGTTGTCACAAGTTATATTACTGCTCTCTTTATTATTATCTGCTTTTTTATTCTCTGCACCTTTATTGCTACATGAAGTAATTGCTATCATCATTACTATAATTAGAGCTAAATATCTTTTCACGTTAACACTCCTTTATTCCGATTTATATGAATGTGAAATTACCGTATCATAAAAACCAATCTTACTATATAAATTTGATGCATTATTATCTATATCTGTACTTAAATATACTTGCTTAATATTTTTATTAGCACTTTGATTTATTACGTGCTCTATCATAGCTCTTCCTATTCCTTTACCTCTATGTTTTTCGTCTACTGCTACATATTCTAATCGTGAAAAATCCATATCATCAAGGTAATCTGAGCAAACTGCACCTATAATCTCTTTACTATCATTAACAACATAACCTAATTTATATCCTTCTTTTAAGAATTCTTCTATTCTTTTTCTATCTCCTTGCCATTTAAATACTCTATCAAATAGTCTAAATATACCATTTATTACTTTTTCATTTTTCTTATTTAAATTTTGAACTTGATATTTCGTTTGATTATATACTATTTCATCAGAAATATCAAAACACATTTCTCTGTCTGTGCTCTTATATGTCCAATCTAACTCCAAGTAACAATCCTTAAGTAGTGTATTTTCATCAGTTATAGTCGCATATATTGTTTTTAGAGTATCCTTTTTGCTTTGTTTTACTAAACCTATTATTTCTTTAATGATAGGCTTAGTGCTATGTTTTGGCTTTATTATTGGCCCAATCATATATCCATATTGGTCCTCTGGTGAATATAATAAACCACTTATTCCTACTCTTTCATTTTCATATAGTATAATACATATACAGTTTTTTAACTCATTTTCGTATATTTTAATTTCTGCGATTAATTCTTTTAAATCTTCACATCTAGGATATCCAATCCCTGCTTCTGAATTATTGAATGAATACTTAAGCATTTCGTCTATGAAACTATTATCCTCATCTATTGCGTATCTTATTGATAATTTTCCCATATTATCCTCCTTTATTTAAAAGGACTGCCTCATTTTCGGTGGCAGTCCTTTTAAAATATTCCCTATAGTTTTGAAACATTCATATCCATTACTAAACATTTATTGTCACTATTTGGTAATGCTTTGCTTTTTGCTACACCTCTAAAATCGTCTCCATACATATCATACATGTTTGAAGATACTTGAATTTCTGGTAATCTACCTATTATCTTCTCACCATCAAATAAATATGCAAGTTGAACTGGTGTTGAGAAATCTCCACTTGATGTAAAATCTCCTCCACTCGCTACCCAGATTAATATACCTACTTCACCTTTTAGCAACTCTTTTATATCTTCATTGGTTTGCTTTATGCTATAAGTAATATTCACATTATTAGAAGGTTTGTCATAATATCCACCTGTAGCACTTCCTGTTTGCTTTAGATTATATTTTCTAGCCGTTGTTTTACTTGTATAAGGTAGTTTAAATACTCCTTCTTCTATTATAGCAAATCTATAGTCCTCATTCACCACTCCTTCTGTATCAAAGAATGGTTCTACAGCTACATCTTCTGGATTAAAAGTATTGTATATTGTGAATTTTTCATTAAACAACTTTTCTCCGATTTTGTTACTAAATTTTGAGTAGCCAGCTCCATACAACTCTCCATTTGATTCTTGGCGTAATTTATTTACGAAACTTTCTGATAGATCATGTAAGATAATTACTGGCATTTTAGTCTTTTCAGGTAATTCTACAACATTTCTATATCCATCTAATATTTTATCAATATCATTTAAGAAATTTTCTCTATTATATTTCTTACCCTCACAAAAAATATATCCATCCATTATGTTTACTGATTTCTTTTCTGTAAACAATAATGAAAATTCTAACCCCTTACCATGATACCTCAAATCAAGATTGTTGTCATTGCAGAGTGTAACTTCTCTTTCTTTGAGTTTAAAATTTCCTGAGAAATCAAAATCTGAATGATTTGATTTCAAATGTGATAATACCTCTTCAACTTCATCCTTTAAATCTTCTTTAATAATATCAGGTGTATCTTCTAACTTCTTAACCATGTTCTTGCTAGGCTCATCTTCATATACCACATTAAAATCTAATGCTTTTATAGCTTCTTTCTCTAACTCACCTTCATCAAAACTTCCGATTGCTCCAGCTATACCTATCTTTCCATTATCATATATTCTAATACCTGTTTTGACTGTATCTTTTGTTCTAGTAGATTGTATTGAAGTATTAGCTATTATTACAGCACTCTCTTTGTTTTTATCTATATACTTTTCCTTTATCATCCTACTTACCCCCTTTTATCTATCTAACATTTATATTTTTAACTCTCATGTATGGGCCACCCATTCCTACTGGTAACGGAAACTGTTCCATTTTACCACAACCACCTAGTACAAATGATAGAACCTCACATTCATTAGATAATCCATCGACTTCCCCCAGTGTCTCAAATACATTTCCTGTGATTACTGCAATCTTAACTGGATTTGTTATCTTTCCATTCTTAACTCTATAAGCTAGTGATGGTGCTATAGTAAACGTAGACATTCCGCTTCCATGTTTTATGGTTTCTATATATATACCATCTTCAACTTCATTAAATAACTCTTCTTTGGTTTTGTCTCCACCAAGAATATATGTGCTTGTCATCCTAACTATAGGCTCAAACTCAAAACTGACTGCCCTTGCATTACCTGTTAACTCTTCGTCTAACTCTACTGCGGTAGCTACACTATGTAACCTTCCTGATAATATACCATTCTTGATTAAAAACGTCTCCTCTGTTTTTGTTCCTTCATCATCAAATGGCACATATCCACTTCCCGGTGTCATCCCATAATCAACTATTGTTAATATATCCGAACCTACTTTTTTACCTATAGCCCATTCTTTTTTCATAGTTTCATTTCCTACCATAAAATCTGCTTCACTTTTATGCCCAAAGCTTTCATGTGCAAATACACCTGTTGTTATTGGTGACATTATTACTGTATATTTCCCTGGCTCAACTGGCTGTGCGTTCAAAAGTGCATCTTCACACTGTTTTAATCTTTTTACCATATCTTCTTCTAAGTTATTAAGGAAGCTGAAATTATCACCATCTTTAGAGAAACCATCTGCGAAATTTTCACCTTCATGCTCTAGTGCAAAGACAAATTTGAATCCTGCTTTTTGTGTATCGTACTCAATTTCTGTTCCCTTAGATGAATAAAAGCTTATAATTTTCTTAAAATCTACATACCTAGCTGTAAATACCTTTAGATATTTTGAATCAACAAATTTAAAATAACTCTCTATTAAATCCATCTTATCTTTTCTAGATACTTTAGTAACATCATTTTCCTTGTCGTATTTAAAAACCTTCTCTTTGTTAACTTGATATTTCATAACTATAGGATTATTGTTTATATCTTCGTTAGGTATGGCTTTCTTTGCAAGCTTATCTATCTCTTCTTGAATATTATCTACATTTGTAGTAGATGCATAATGCCATATGTTACCGTCAAATACTCTAATAAATACTGCTTTGTGCTTTGATGCTTTAAAATCTTCTAACTTTCGTTGTTCATATTTAATATCTGTGTTAAATACTTCTTCAATTCTTACATCTGTGTATAGATTTTTTGGAAATTTAAACATTTTTTTACCCCCTTAATTTTTTAACCTTTTATTCTAGTAATTCATAACTGCTCATCATAAATGGCATATTTAAATTACTCAATACTTTTTCTAGTAATATACCTTCTTTTCTATCATAGTTAAATCCATAGCTTGCCCTAATACATGCAGTTATAAATTGAACGCCTCTATCTAATGCCATAGGTAGACTATCTCCATTTAATAAGCTTCCTACTATAACGCTTGTAAACGCATCTCCTGTTCCAGGAAAATGAGCAGGTATGTATTGACAGCTAACTTTCCAAAACTTATTTTGTAGACTATCATAGGCAATAACCGACGTGTTTTTTGTGTCTGTTTCCGGAACACTAGTTATGATTACTGTTTTGGCACCCATATCTGACAATCTCCTTAGCCAGCTTTTTACATTTTCCTCGGAAATATTTTTATCATATTTTTCTCCAAGAAGAAACGCTGCTTCTGTAAAATTAGGTGTTATTATATCAGCTTTACACACTAGTTCTTTCATATTCTGAACCATTTCATCGTCCATTGTACTGTATAAGTGACCATTATCCGCCATAACAGGATCTACAACTACTAAACACTTTTCATGATTAAATTTGTCTATGAATTTGGATATTATATCTATTTGTCTACTAGAACCTAAAAAACCACTGTAAATACAATCAAATTCTATTTTTTCTTTAACCCAATGATTAATATAATCACCCATATTGTCCGTAAAATCTACAAATGTATAATCATTGAATTCTGTATGGCTTGATAATACAGCTGTTGGTAGTGGGCATACTTGTATACCCATTGTTGATATTATCGGTATAATCACTGATAAAGAAGCTCTACCAAACCCCGCCAAATCATGTATAGCCGCTACTCTCTTTACTTGGTTCATTTATTCACTTCCTTTATTAAAACACATTTTTTCATAATATTTAGGCAACTTAAGACATGAATAACATATATATATTATATACCATTTTTTCATTTATGTCATTATTAATTTTAATAATATTATTACAAAATTATATTAATTTATTTTAACTGTTCATTAATCAATTTAAAAAAACATATTAAAATAGCTGTTTAAATTTAAACAGCTATTATCTAATGGATTTCATTTTCCATTTGATAAAATCTATATATACTATCTGGTGTAAATTCTTCTGTTGGTGAGTATATTATCCAATCTGTCATTGTATCTAGATCATATATAACTCTGTCTTCTTCTTTCATTTTTGATACCCAGTATGGTTTATTAAGTAATACTGCATCAACTTTATCATCATATATACTTTCAACATTAAACCATAAATGCTCTTTTTGATTTATGTCCTCATAACTATCTACTATTATTCCTAGCTTAATTAAAAATCTCCATCCTTTAATATGTTTATAAAAACTTAAAATATTTCTAAAATGCTCAAATCTTTCTTTTGCTAAACTAGACATTCTATCCGTCTCTGATGTTGTAACATAAAATACTGGATTATCTTGCAGTAATCCGTGATATATACTTGGATGAGTAAATTGTTTATCTTTTACTGCAAATAGTATACCTGAAGGTCTGTCATGCAATCCATCTTGCCTATCTTCTTTCCCGCCTACTATAATTTCTTCTATTTTTAACTCTTGTTTTATTTTTTTTAGGCCTTTTTCCCAAGGAACCCAGACAAAATCCATTCCATCACCGACATCAACTACTTTTTCAGTTCTTATCATACCATTCTCTATAAATCTTTTAGCTATAGTATTTATAATAGATATGTACTCGTCAGGCTCAAACTCTATTTCTACTATTTCTATTTCTACACAACCACATCTATGTAAACCATGAGTATGTAACCAATACTTAGTTTCTTCATCATACTCATCATATACAACATGTACAGAATATAAGTATGTTGGACTAGGGCATATATCAGAATTAGCTACTAATTTTAGCCACTCACCTGATAAAAGCTTTAAACTACTAATATCTAATAATAAACCTTTATTGGGTACAATGGCATCCAATATTTTAAGTTGTATATGATAAGAAACTAGTGAATCATTATCAAAATACATTTTGCTTTCTATATATTGTGTTTTGTTTTTTAAGCAACTTAGTTCATCTGCTCCAAGTTTATTTCCTAATTTCATTATCTCAAGGTCTAATTCCTTTAAATTATAAATATGGAATTCTACTTTAAAGTTCTTATTTTGAATTAATATATCACAGTTAAGTTTTTCTTGTGTGATTCTAACATTTTTTACATCAAACAATTGACTATTCTTTAGATTGTATAAGATGTTCTCAAATGTAAATATGTATTCTGTATGAGGTACTATACCCATTACCGAGGGTAATTTAGTTTTTCCATCCATAAGGTACTCATATAATTCATTATTTTTCATATAGCCTCCTTTAATGTCTTAAAGCTATAATAATTATAACATACCTGTAGCGGTATTTATATCATCCCACCACTTTATTAACACTGTTAATTACCTATTTTACCTACAAAAAAGTCATCCATATTAGATGACTTTTTCATAGTTTTATAAGTATTATGAATATATACTTATTTCTGTGCTTTTATATAGGTTGCTCCTGTATGATATTCAATGTTGATTCCTTTATCTATTTCTAATTGAATATTTTTTATACCTTCATTAATTTCTTCATCACTTAAAGCTGTAAACATTGAATATGCTCTCTTTTTTGCTATATTAATAAGAAGTTTTCCATAGTTTTTTACTGGTGGCATATTTACAATCCCTGACTTAATATTTTTATAATTATTGCATGTTAGCAAACCAGCTAATTCATCAAAACTTTGGTATCTGTTTAATTCATACTTTAATGTTTTGGGAAAGTATTTTGTAGTAAGTCTATTTTTTATATGCTCATGACTATCTGTAAATATGTATAAACGCCCATTATCTTTTAGTATTCTATATATATTATTAAAGAAAATTTCTTCCTCTTTAATATGGTGTATAACATCTACCATATAGATTAAATCGAATTGATTATCTTTATAATCTTCTAGCCTGATAGCATCTCCAGCTGTAAAAGCCACATTATTACATTTTTCCTTAGCTTTTAAAAGCATACCAGTTGATTGATCTATACCATATAAATTAAAACATTCTGGCATCATTTTTATATAATTACCTGTTCCACATCCTATTTCTAAAATATTGTCACCTACTTGTAAATCACTACATCTGAGCATCTCTTTTATTATCTCGTAATCTCCATCTCTAACATCATCATACACCTTACTTATTTCATCATAATTATAGACAATCATTCGTCCCTCCTATTTAACTCTATACCAGTAATAATATTGGTGTTTATAACCTAATTTCCTATATAAATCTACTGCTGGTGTATTACTATCTACTACCTGTAAATATGTTTTGTTTACTCCTCTTTCTTTAGCCTCGTATAGCAGTGTATTCATTATTTTTTTAGCAAACCCTTTTCTTCTATAGTTTGGCTTAACAAATATCCCATATATCCCTATATATCCTCGTTCTATAATACCTAAACCGACTCCCACACATTCGCCATCTATGATTATTGATGCACATAATGGTTGTTGTACTAGATTTCTGTATATTTTCTTCGAAGCTTCTGCATGTTCTTTACTTTTATTACTTATGCTATTAGAATAATCTAGCCAACCATCAAACATTGTATCTTCAATATTAACATCATTATCTATTTTTATGTTATTATCTATATCCATTGTCATGACACCTGTTTTAGCCTGTATTTCGTAACCTCTTGCCTCTAATAAACTATCTACTTTTAAACTTTCTTCATCTTCTGTTATTTTGAATACTGTTTTTATACTCTCTTTCTCATAGATACAAGAACAAACATCTATTTTTTCTTCCAAAGGCAGTGTTGAGTTACTCACAGGATAAACCGAATTTGCCCTTTTGCTTTTAGAATTCTCGGTTATTCTTATAACCCATCCATCATATAAAACTGTCTTTAACGAAGGCATTGCGTTCATTGTTAGTTCTTCAATAAGTCTTATCATTTTATCCCTCCTAATATAAAATTGTTTATATCTTCTAGTGCTTGTTTTACTTTGACTTCATCAAGGTAATAGTATATTGAATTACCTTCCCTAGCTTGTATATCTACAAAATTTGTATCTTTAAATATCTTCAAATGTCTAGACACTGTTGAAGCATTGACTTTCAATATCTGTGCTATTTCATTTGCACTCATACTTTTATTAGTTAATAATTTAAGTATCTTAAGTCTAGTCTTATCGTTAAATGCTGATGTCTTTAACAACAGCATATCTGAAGGGTCTGTAGGTGTTATTTGCTGGCTATCTAGTCCTATATAAAAGATAAAATCACTATTGTTATACCAAAATGTAAAGTTTCTACATGCGTACAATGATGGCATAATTATTATGTTTTCTATAGATTTAATCTCTACTTCTAAATCTGGTTTAATATGAAAACTTATTATATCGTTACATATATCAAATCTATCTGTTATGCTTTGTAGGTATTTAAACAGTCCCTTTTCGTTCACTTTCTTATCAATGTGAAATACTTTTTCTACTAACTGCTTATGGTTTTTAGAAATCTCAATATTAAAATACTTCTGCCACATAAATATTAAAAAATTGATGTTACTTAAGTTGTTATTACAATCGTTTAGAACTAATGCAGGGTTTTTAATTAATTTTAAAAACAGTTCTTCTATTATTACATTGTTTTTTAATGTAATATCAATAGCTTTTTCAATAGTATCAAGATATCCATTATTTTCATCTCCTATATCATTAATACTTTTTAATTCCTCTTTTTCTAACTTAGCCATTAAATCTAATAATTGAGTACAATAAGGTTTGAACCTCTCACCCATATATATCTCTCTAAAACTGAGTAGCATATCCAAAAATCCATAGTATCCTTGTTTGAGTTTCACGAAATCACCTCTTTGCATATTTGTGCATCTATGCAAATAATAGCATGTTTTTTTGTCTTTGTCAATGAATCTCAGAATATTTTTTGTAATTTTTAGGTAGTTTTGAATGTATTTATACCAAAATCGTATCTGCTTCAAGTTGGTTGATCGGAAGTCTGTAGAAATACTCTGGTAGGACGAAATGATTAGTTTTTTGTAATTTTTCACTTGAATTTTTCTCTAAAAATAGAGTAATGTCTTTACCAATTAGGCAAAATGATAATGAGCTATGTCTTTTCACATGACATGCTTTTCAACTTTTCAAGTCTGATACCCTTTTACCCATATAAAGTAAAGAGCAACACTCTAAGTGTAGCTCTTTTATCCCTTATAGTTATTTTAGCTGGTCATATATTTATAAGTAAATTTAATTTTTATTAGGATCATAAACAACTCCCATAAACAATACAACGCCTGTTTCATTGTGTTTTATTACATATATAAATGGTTTATTTACATGTAATTTTATGATATTTTCTTCAGGTGCCTCGCTCTCATTTACTTCAGCTGATGTTACTGCTGCTGCTTTTGTGCCCTCTTCATCTACCTGTATGACACATTTTTGTCTTATTATATCTGTCCATAATGGTGTATTAACTTCTAGTATTCCTGACAAATCAGCTTCGTTACTAGAAAACAAGTCTCTAATACCTATATCTTTCAAACACTTTGTCAAATCATTTTCTACCTTATATTCAAATCTTGGTAGTTTTATCTCGCAATTTCTATACTCCATTTCTTTGATGCATTCTAGATTAAAATTCTTGATATAATCATCTATATCGCCTTTAGGTACTATTATATTCATGCTACAGTCTTTATATTTTAACTCTCCTGAGACAATTTTATCATCTTCATAACAATCAATTTTTCTTTCTTCATTCATCATTTTTACTTCTACTATCTCTTTGCTTTTTAATGTGAATTTTTCTTTTTTAGTATATCTCTTGTCAAATTTATCTACCCAATCCCCTTTAAAATATAACGTATTTATCACATATAATACCTTTAAATCATCTATATTTTCTATATATTTTTTAATCAACCCATCTGTCTTTTCGCTTATCCAATTATTTATACTTTTCTTAGCATCTTTATTACTAAATTCTATGCTAAATGTATCTGTGTCGTAATATCTCCCAATTAACTGCTGAAAATCGCTTTTTATGTTTTTATCTTTATCTACCCACAATGAATTAGCTAAATTGATTATAGTATCTGTGTTTTTTGTCGTTTTAACTAATGCATTTATTATTATTGCATACTGCTCAGCCAACTCCATATTACTTAAACCTGCACTGTTTATTACTGTATCCAGTTCCTTTTTCGTATTGTCTTTTGCACCTTGATTAATTGACGATAATACCATAGCTAGACTTATGGGTGAAACTATATTATTTGTTTTGCCATCAGAAGTAGCTTTAAAAGTTTTTACACCTAAACTGTTAATATCAGCTACAACGCCATTATTTAATGATTTATCTTTTATTTCAATCAATCTACTTGATGTCATCTTGTTATTTGTACAACCAACAAAACTAATTACTATGATAATTATAAAAATAGTACAAAATTTTTTCAACTCAAATCCCCCCTTATTCGGTTAGACTATGTATTTAAATAAATGTTCCCTCTTATCTATATAATGTCTAAATTATAGATTGTAGTAATTTTAACATTATATAGAAATTTAGTCTATCCCTGATGCTTTCTTTTTTAACGCAACATTTATTGTTATTATTTGAAATTATTACACGCTATACTTGAAGCTGAAAAAGTTATACTTTACTACTCTTTATACTATTTTTCTTTAAAATATATCTAATAACCAAAAAATATAATATCATACAAATCAAGACTATAATTGCAACTATGAACGAAAATGTGTTTCGTATACTCTTTCCTGCTGTTGAATTGATTAAAACATCCCAAGTGGCTCCTACCCCCCAAAATATAGGAAACATTATAAACATATTATTGGTAATATAAATGACTGATGTATACATAATTCCTACATAAAATAGCTTTAAAAATTCTGGCTGAAACCCTGCATGATGTGAACTATAAAATATCGCAGTAAGTATGATTGCAGGTATTACTCCAAAAGCTCTCTCAAAATAAAATCTAAGAAATCCATATATAAATACTATCTCAAATATACCTGCCATAAATATATATGTAATGGCATAAATATTGTTATAATCTATTACTATATGCTTATCAGTTTCTTTCATAAACATCATTAATAACCCTACACCAAGTAACACATTGATAATTAAACTTAGTGGTAGTTTTCTTTTTGTAATTCCAAGATCAGCTAAACTACCTTTTTTATTAATTAGAATATAATACAATGTAAATCCAATGCCAACTACCAATATCATTAATATATCTCTTAATATCACACATACTATTTTATTTAAAATTGTTTCTTCATGAAATAAACTCATAGTAAAGCTAAGTGTGATGACTATGATTCCGCACATTAAGGCAATATACGTATCTCTTGTCGGTTTAAATCTAAATAATCTATTCATTTACGTATTTCCCTCCTTTATATCATTTAAAATTCTTTTTGTTCCTATTATCTCGGCTTTCACAATTTCAACCATTCTACTAACATTACTAATATGATGTATTGGTACTTGGTCGTTTTTTAGTATTGGCAGTTGTTTGTTTATGTTTCTTAAATATACATCAAGATATTCTAATCTTCTTTCTAATATATCTACAATCTCTTTTCTGTTAAAAACATGGATATAACATGCTGCAATAGAAAATAAAACTGTATCATAACTAAATGATTCACATATTTCTATTATAGAAGTTTTTAATTGGTCTATTCCTTCTTGTGTAATTGAATATACTTTTTTACTTGGCATATTCCCTATCTTCTCTATATTTCCACAGATATACTTCTTTTTTTCTAGAACCTTTATGGTAGCATAAACTGTAGAATCTCCAATATTAAACCACCATTTAATATTCATGTATTCTAGTTGTTTTATTATTTCATATGCATTTACAGGTTCATCATTTATTATACCTAATAACATTATTGCAGTTTTATTTAACATAACTTATTCCTCCTCGCTAAAATACTATAAACATATACTACTCTATATATAGAGTAGTATATGTTTATAGTATTTGTCAATAAAAAAACTC
The DNA here is from genome assembly GCA_029227815.1 of Clostridiaceae bacterium M8S5. Taxonomy (GTDB): domain Bacteria; phylum Bacillota; class Clostridia; order Tissierellales; family MCWD3; genus Abyssisolibacter. Next base: position 3,270,138 of record CP118523.1, read on the forward strand.
TCTTTTTCAAGAAAGTTTTTTAACTACACTATTAACTCTATACCATTATCAGTTATCTTTATTATTCTCTTCTTTAATAATCTTCCTACAGCTTTTTTGAATGAGCCTTTACTCATATTTAATTGAGCTTTTATTTTATCTGGAGAGCTTTTATCGTTTAATGGGAGTTTGCCACCATTTTTTATTAATTTATTCATCAATGTATCTGTGTCTTTATCCATTTGCTTATACGTTTTATCACGAAGACTTATGTATGCCTTTCCATCCGGTCTAATCTTTGTAATTCTTCCTGTTACTGTATCTCCTATTTTTACATTATGAAAAATCTCATTCTTAGGTATCATAGCATGATATCTGTTATCTATCGCTACAAATGCACCCATTTCTCTGTTTAGACTATACACAAATCCTTTAACGACATCATTTACCTTGTATGGTAGCTCAGTGCTAAGTAAGTCATAAACCCTCATTGTAGCACATAGTCTATTGCTCTTATCTACATAAACACCAACTAAATATTCTCTTCCCTCTACTATCTTATCTTTTTGTTCTTTAAAAGGTAAGAATAAATCTTTATCCATATCCCATTCTAAAAACGCTCCAAATTTAGCTATTTGGGCAACTTTTAGATATCCTATCTCCCCAACAGTCAATTTGGGTTTTTTTGTAGTAGCTACGATTTTGTCATCTGCATTTCGATAAACAAACACCTCTATTTTACTACCTATTTTAATATCTTGATTTATTTCATTACTTGGCAGTACTATATTGTTGTTTCCGTTCATATTGTCATTTAGGCATGCTCCTTTAGAACTTACATCAACAACATATAATTCTTGTATTTCACCTAATTTCACCATTTACTTCTCCTTATCATGTAATAAATTCACTATGTCATAATATATCACTATACCACATAGTTTTCAAGGGGTAAAAAAAAGATAGTTAACTTATATATCAAAAAAAGATATCTTGCATTAGATATCTCTTTCTGATAGTAAATCACTAAACTCTCAACATTAAAATTGCACATAGTCTAACTCAACTTCTTAAGCCCATAGTCAGGCACTTTACTCCATTCATCGCAATTGAAATGTGTATCAAGATTTAACATATTTTTCAAACATAATTTTCCTCGATATATTCTTGATTTTACCGTTCCTATACTGATATTTAGTTCGTCGCTTATTTCTTTGTAAGATAGATTTTTGTAGAAATAAAGGTAAATAACCTTGCTATACTTAGGATTAAGACATTCAATCTTTCGTAGCATAAACGATCTACGTTCCTCTTCTATAAGATTCTCTGGAATAGATGTTAACCCTTTATCATAATTGAGCTTGTCGAAACAATACTGTTCTACTTTGACATTTTTCTTATTTTGGTTATAACGTAATTTTGAAAAGTTGTATGCTATGGAGCAAATCCAAAATTCAAGTTTTTCGTCGTTTTTTAACTGACCAATTTTATCTACAGCTTTCATAACTGTGTCTTGTACTATATCTTTTGCATCATAATCATTTCCCAGTACTGAATAAGCAATATGATAAATTTTACTTTGATAAGTATTAAAAATAGTGATGTACAAATCGTAAATATTGTACTCTTTTTTTAACAATTTAAACACCTCAATCATAATTAATTTTGTGTTAATCAGTAAAATTAAAATAGCTTACATATGATTACAATCCAATATTTAGTTTTAAGTAAATAATTCTTCTAAAAAAATGTCTATTCCATTTACCTTTGAGTTTCAAAAATATGCCTATGTAATATGTTATTATTATAACATCAATTTTACGCAAATTTTGTCATTTTTACTGTAAAAAGTAATATTTTAAATATATTATTATATTTATTTCATCTGAACTCAAAAAGGGGGCTGCTTTCACAGCCCCCTGAGGATATTATTCGACACTATTTATTATTTACAATACTACGTATTTAAGCTACTACTGTATTGCTTTTACTTCTCTTTTGTAAAATAAATCCTAATATTAACATTCCAAGCCCTATTGCATTGAATGTATAATTTGTTGTAACTAGTAAAACTCCACCTGCTATGAACAACAACCTATCTACTATTGACATCTTTGCTATGAAGAATCCTGTTAATGCTGATGCTACTGATATTATACCTATTAATGATGTTATAATTATAAATACAATCTCAATTACTGTTACATCTATCAATAGTAGCTGTGGAGAATAAACAAATATAAACGGTATCAAGAATGCTGCTATTGCAAGTCTTGCTGCTTGTACACCTGTTCTCATTGGTTCTGATTTGGCGACTCCTGATGCCGCAACGGCTGCTAAGCACACAGGTGGTGTTACATCTGCTACTATACCAAAATAAAACGCAAACATGTGAGCCGCTAATACTGGAACATCCATCATCAATAACGCTGGTGCTGCTATCGTTGAAGTTATAACATAGTTTGCTGTTGTTGGCACTCCTATTCCTAATATCAAAGACGTAAGCATTGTAAAGAATAATGTTAAGAATAGTTTCCCTTTTGCCATACTAACAAGTATTGAACCCATCTTAAGCCCCAAACCTGTCTGTGTTACAACACCTATTATTATACCAGCACATGCACAGGCTGCAATAACTGTTATTGCACTTCTTGCGCCTTTCTTTAGCCCATCTATTATATCCCAAAAGCTCAGTCTAGTCTCTTTTTTAAATGCTGAACACACTATAGAAGCTACTATTGCACCTAACGCTGCTCTTATCGGAGTATATCCTGCTACTAAGAAGTAAACAACTATTATGATTGGGATTAATAAATGTCCTCTTTCCTTCATTATGTTCCCTAATCTTGGTAATTTATCTTTTGGTAATCCTTTTAATCCAAGTTTTTTAGCCTCAAAATGTACTCCTGCCCAAACTCCAAAGTAATACAATAAAGCTGGAATCGCTGCTGCTGATATAACTTTAATGTATGGAGTATCTGTAAATTCAGCCATAAGGAAAGCTGCTGCTCCCATGATTGGAGGCATTAACTGACCTCCTGTAGATGCTGTTGCCTCAACTGCTCCTGCAAATTCTCCTTTGTATCCTAGTTTCTTCATCATTGGTATTGTAAAACTTCCTGTTCCAACAACGTTTGCTACTGAACTTCCTGTAAGTGTTCCCATACACCCACTTGAGATAACAGCAACTTTTGCTGGTCCACCAGAAGCAAATCCTGCAATTGCGTTAGCTGCATCTATAAAAAATTCTCCCATTCCTGTTTTTTCTAGGTATGCACCAAATAATAAAAACATGAATATAAATGTCGAGGAAACCTTTATTGGTATACCAAATACACCCTCTGTTGTATAGAATAAATGTTGTACTAAATCCGATACATTAACACCTCTATGTGCTAACTTTCCTGGAATATATGGCCCTAATAATGCATATGCAATAAATAGCAACGCTATAATCACCATAGGCCACCCTATAACACGTCTAGCTGCCTCTAAAACCATCACTATAGCTACAAGCCCAACTATCATGTCTGTCGTTGTAACTCTACCTGCTCTAAATACTAAATCTTTATAGAATACGAAGACATACATACACACTGCCGCCGCTACTATTGCCAATACTATATCAACAGGATGCATTTTATCTCTTGACCATTTTTTGCTAGATGGATATAGCAAATATACTAAAGATAATCCAAATGCTAGATGTACTGATCTTTGAAGCATTGCATCTAATTGTCCGAATACAGCTGTATACAGTTGGTATAATGTAAAAATAATTAGTATTGCAGATATTACTTTAGCTGCAAACCCTTTTAGCTCTCTATAGTCTGACCCTTTATCATATTTTCTCAAAAGGTCATTTGCATTTTCAGGATTTGCATTTTCAACTACATTACTTTTTTGCATTCTCAAACTCCTTTCTCTTTGGTTATAAAATCAATTTTCTTTTTCCGAACTTTATAATCAACGTGTTCTTTGCATATATTTTTATCAAATCTTCCTCTTTTGCGATTAAGTCTACGAGTTGATATTTTGCATTTCCTATTTGTAACCAGTGCTTTGGAATTGACGATATTCTCATATTTATTGAATCAAAAGATCTCTTTACATATAATATAAACTTACCGTCTTTTATCTCAAATTTGTATTTTTCTCTATCATAAGGCAACCCTACTCCAAAGGACTCATAAATAGTCTTTTGGAGTAGTAATTCATTGTCTCTTCCTACAGTAAATACTTCTTCTGCTGGTGTGAGTAACACCGAATGAATATACCCTAATGTGAATTCATTATCTTCTAGCACAAATTTAACTTTTGAATATTCATCTAAGTCTTCTATTACTAATACTTTGTCATAGGATAGTATATCTGTTAAAAAGCACACACTCACTAATAGAAGCACTCCTAAGCTTAGTAATAATATCCTTATTTTAATATTCACGTTATTTTATTACACCAATCTCTTTGAAGTATTTTTCTGCTCCTGGATGTAAGTCTATTGACATACCTTCAGCCGCAGTTTCTTTAGTTATATATTTACCTACATTGTGAGCTGCTTTTACTCTTTCTGGGTTTTCGTATATTGTCTTAGTTAAGTTATACACAACATTTTCGTCAAGTTTATTACTAACAGCAAGCATTGCTTTTACTGTCAAAGTCTGTACATCCTCTGTTTGACCCTTATAAGTTCCTGCTGGTATAGTAAACTTTGTGAAGAAATCATATTTAGCCATCAAAGCATCAGATATTTCAGTATCAACTGGTACAACATGAACATCATGTTGTGTAGCTAAATCTTGTATAGCAGCTGTTGGTATACCAGCTGTTAAAAATGCTACATCAACTTGATTGTCTTTAAGCCCAGCAGAAGCTTCAGAGAATGATAAGAACTTAGCATTGATATCTTTCTCAAAATCAAGACCAGCAGCTTTTATTATCTGTCTAGCATTAGCTTCAACACCTGAACCTATAGCTCCAACAGCAATACTCTTTCCTTTTAAGTCTGCTATAGTTTTTATATCAGGATCTGTTGTTACTATTTGCAATGGCTCATTGTACATTGTAGCCATACCTCTTATGTCATCAAATTTTTGTCCTTCAAACATAACTTTTCCATTCTTTGAATACCAAGCTATATCATTTTGAACGATAACAACTTCCACTTTTCCATCTTTAAGTAAATTGATATTTGCAACTGATGCACCTGTTGATTGCGCTGTAGCATTTATCCCCTCTATATTATTGTTCCATATATCAGCAAATGCTCCACCTAGTGGGAAATATGTTCCTGCAGTTCCTCCTGTACCGATGTTAACAAAAACATCTTTGCCACCACAGCCAGCAAACGTTACTATCATTAGTAAAACAACAGTAAGAATTAATCCTTTTTTCATCTTCATAAGTATAAATCCTCCTTGAAATATATTATAAATTGTTCATTATTTATATTTTATTTACTCACTACGATTTACTACGCCAAACTACTAAATACTACATTAAATTTTCTGACTTTTTTAAATATTGCATTGCTTCAAAATAGACCTTCATTTGTTTGAAATAATATATACTTAGAAAATAAAAAAAAGACCTCTCACAACTGATTGGTCTTCTCTCTATTTTAAAACTCTATGTATCCTATAATACCTTCTATAAATTTCTTTATATTAATTTTCCCTGGTTTATCGGATTTTTTATCTAAATACAGCATTTCTTTTCTCACCTGTGAAAAATCAAATAATGTGTTTGAATATCTCTCAAACTTAATGTTAGTATAATCATCTAATCCTATACTAGATATATTCACAAACGAACTTTGTACTACTCTCCTAATTCTTTGTTCTATCGCTTTAATAGATACTTTATCATTTGCTTCCTTTTCGTATTTATTAGCTAATTCTTTGTATAACTCACCGATTTTATATTGATGAACCTTTACATCTAATTTTTTTCGTTTTTCTATTATTATCTCTAACATATTAATCAAATCTTTGCTTCCTGTCTCTCCCAATATCCCTAAATCTGATAATACCCTTATTATCTGAGGCTTTACTACATTTTTATTGTCTTTTATTTTCCGCTTTCGTTCCATTGTCCTTTCTATAAGTGATAGAGCTTTCTTTAGATTAACGTTGTCTATTACTTTCTCTATAACTGATACTACCTCGATTACATTGAGAGGTTTATTGATAAAAAACTCTATACCACTTTTGTACGCTTTTGCAATCATGTCTTTAGATTTTACCTCTGATATCATAATGAACTGCACTAAATCATTTTGCGATTTTATTTTCTCTACTATTTCTATCCCATCAACTGATGGCAACAACAAGTCTACTAACACTATATCTGGACTGAGCTCATTTATATCCTGTATTGCTTGGTTACCATCCTCTGCTTCACCTATTACATTTCCAAGGGAATACTCAATAATTATATTTTCTAGCATTTTTCTTATGCCTAAATCATCATCTACAATATAAAATGTTTGCAATACAACCCCTCCATAATACCACTTAAATTCTATCTATTGGTATATAAACATAAAAACTTGTTCCTTTATCTCGCCTCTTCACTTTTATGTCGCCACCAAATTTATTCATGGCTATATTTCTAACATGAGTAAGTCCTATGCCCGTCGACATGTTACCAGTCTTTCGATCAAATTTGGTTGAAAAACCGGGTTCAAATATAGCACATATGTTCTTTTTTGGTATTCCACAACCATTATCTAACACTTCAAATATAACATTATCACCATTGACTGTCTGAGTAACCTTTATAAAACCTCTACTATCTATAGCTCCTATGGAATTGTTAATCAGATTGTTTATTATAGTAATAATTGCATAATAATCTTTTATATTAATGTTTTCATTTATTATAAACTCAAGACTGATTTCTTTGTTTAGTTGCTGGATAAATCTCTTCGTGTTATCACTGATAATTTCAAATATAGCACTTAGCGACATACTATTATTCGTCTTTTCATTTGGTAACAATTTTTCTATCCCTAATACTACTCTCTTATTATCTTTTTTTATTTCATGGATATCTTTAGATAAATTAAGTGCCTTTTGCCTTAGCTCATTAACTTTGTGACAATCTAATGTATCTTTCGTACAGTTGTAGTCCTTTAACTGCTGATATATTGAATAGCTTTCTCCCATAACTTGCTCAATTAGTTGTGAGTTCTTCTGTAAGAAGAAAACCTCTGCTTTCATGTTAGCTGTAAACAGCAATAATTCTTTATACCTCTTTTGATGCTCCTCTTTTATAGTCAATGTATTAAACGACCTAACCATCATATAAAGAAAAAGTGTTAGCAAAGCTCTTCCAAATCCAGTAATTAATAATCTATTCAATATAGCTTCAACCATATTTATGTGTACTTCATTTCTAACTAATATCTCCACTATATTTGAAATAACATCTGTAATTCCTAATAAAAATATTAGCAATATTGGTTGTCTTTTATATCTACGTATATTAACTTTGTTAAATATAAATCCCATAGTTATATAAAATGCAATTGCAGGCAAATGGTTTAGGAGTAAATCTCTCACCATACCATATTTTAATATATCTAGAATTGTCCTAAATGAATATATCATAGCAGATGTTATTATAGTGGTTTTGATTATTGATAGTTTTTCAAACCAAAGCAATAAAAACATTAAAACTGCAACACCTATACATATTCTAAAAGATGAGTTAAAAGGATTGATGTACACTTGCCCCATTAGAGTAGCTATAGCTGATACTATGATGATTTTTTTTAGAGTAGTAATTTCTTTCATATCTTTACTTCCTATTTTGTATTATAGTAAAACCAATACATATGAACTTCTAAGTTAATTAATATTATAATGATACAATATTTTATTGTCAAATTTATAAATGTTCCAACAAGTAAAAAAGCAATTCTTCTGTACTTTATTATCAGGAGAAATGCTTTAATATATTTATTGATAAACCTAAAATCTAGATGCTTAGAATGCCATTTTTCTAATTGTAATATACCTTACCAAAGATATCTTTCTCTCTATAGTGCGTTGTTTTATTACTTCCGCTACGTTTCTTAACCTCAGTTCCATCATGTAACATATAAAAATATTCTTTCCCTTTAACGGCCTTTTTAATTAAAAGAATTTCGTAAACTCCTGGCTGTAATGCATAAGATTTGTTTATATATAATTCATCTGTTATCCTATGTTTATCTATAATGCTATCTTTATTTTTTAGCATTATTTCTATATATCCATCCTTTAAACTTGCATCAAACTTCAAATATATTTTTGTATCTTTTAAAACTTCTAGCCTATATTTTTGAACACCTTCAGCTATTTCATATGTACTATGACTATGACTTGTATTCATATATTCGAATGTGTGAATTAATGAATAAGAACTAAATGCTAAAAATACAAGAGCTATTAACAATATTATATTTCTCTTTTTCATGACCTCACCACCTAAAATTTATATTCACTGATTTTTGTTAATTTATAATTTAGAATACACAATAAAATATCAACTATAAGCATTATAAATATAAATTTATATATCCCTGCACCAAAATAAGCCAATATTATTAACTGCTTTGCAGATAAAAATGCTATTGAGACTACTATAAGCATGTACGTTAATGCTATCTGCTTATTATATGTATTACTTATATTGTCTAAAGAAAAGTAAAAGTTAAATACAAAATTAATTACTAAAATCATAGCTATAAACAGCGTTATAACCTCTTCGCTATTTAGTGTACTTATCTTGAACCCTAAAAAATAACTATTATTGCTAAAATATATACTGCCCATATAGATAATTGATAGTATTATACTTCTTTTAATTATCTGATAAAACATAACTTTACTTAACAACTTTTTAGGACAATTCATGTTTGATGCTTGCGGTAAACAGTAAAGAACTATTAATAAAATATACATTATTGCATATAAAAACAATATAACTCTAATCATATAAGGTCCAAGTTCCGCTATCATTTGCATCATAGATTCATTTGTATCATCTAAAAATCCACCCACACCTATAAGTACCATGAAAAATATAACCAGTATAATTGAAGCAAGTATAGCGAATTTTTCATGTTCAAATATTAACTTTTTTATATTTTTACTAGTTATCATTTTCCTTACCCCCTTTTGAAAGATTGACAAATAACTTTTGTAACCCTATGTTCTTTACATTAATGCCTAGCTCTCTCATATGCTTCTTTTCATCTTCAGATAAGAAGTCATAAATAGTATAGGTTACCATTCTTCCTAAGATATTTCTGTTTATTATATTTTTATTTTTTAGAGCTTCAAATGTAGTCTGATATTCTCCCTCAACTATATAAGCTTTGCTACTTAGCTCCTCCATCGAAGTCTCAAGTTTAAGTTTACCTTTTTCGAGTATTAGAACATGCTCAAATATATTCTCAAATTCGCCAACTAAGTGCGAAGATATTATTATCGTCCTTGGATTTTCATCGTAATCTTCTAACAATAACTCGTAAAATAATTCTCTCGCTACAGGGTCAAGTCCTGAATATGGTTCATCAAAAAGTGTTATAGGTGCTCTACTTGCTAACCCAATGATTATTCCTACACTTGTCTGCATACCTTTTGAAAGTTTATTGTATTTTTTGTATATATCTAAATCAAACCTTTCTATTAACTCATTTGCATACTCATTATCCCAGTATGGATACATATATGATGCTTGTTTTAATATATCTTTTATTTTATAATTTATAACACCAAAGTAATTCTTTATAGTATCTCTTGCTAAACATATTTTTTGCATTAATTCATCATTATTTTCAAGTATCTCTCCACTGATTTTGATTTCACCTTCACTTGTTCTTAGCTGATTTGCCAACAATTTAAGCAATGTTGTTTTTCCTGCACCATTTCTTCCTATCAATCCATATATTTTATTTTCCATAATCTCTATTGATATATTATCTATAGACTTTACTTCTTCGAAATATTTGCAAACTTTACAAATCGTTATATTATTCATTTAATCCCTCCTCTGAATAATTATTGATCATACTTATGATTTCTTTTTTTGTAATTCCTAGTTTTTTACCTTCTGACAAAACTTTCCCTATAAAATCATTTAAAAAATTATTCTTCCTTTTTTCTTTAATTAACTCTACAGCTCCTGATTTTACAAACATACCTATCCCTCTTTTCTTGTATATTATTTCTTCCTCTACAAGCATATTTAACCCCTTTCTTGCTGTTGCTGGATTAATATGTAGGAGTGTGGCAAGTTGATTAGTTGAATAGACTTGTTCTTCTTCTTTTATAATTTCTTTTAATATTTGGTCTTCTATCAATTCAGCTATCTGTACGAATATAGGTATATTTGAATCATTTTTTACCTCCATATTACACCTCCGTTATTTGAACTTTAGCTTTTTAGAAAAAACTACGCCTTCTAAGAAAATGATAATCATTAATATAACTGCCAATGCTATATATTTTTCATTATTGTCTATGTAGCCCATTGGGGTTATTTCTACTTTACCTGTTGACGAGCAAATGTATTTAAGAGGTGCTGTCATACTCCCAATTATGGTGTATATATCATTTTCTTTAGCCCATTTTAGATTTTCTAGATATATTTTATGTTCTTTATCCTTACATCCATAAGATAAATGTCCTCCATCAATCTTCCCAAAGTTATTTTTTCCTCCCCATGCTGGATCTGCATAATGCCATCTACCATCAGCATAAAATTCCACCCACGCATGTGCACCAGCTTGATGATTCCATGCTTTTTTTGACAATTTTGCTATTTTAGGAAGTGCCAACCCTGATATACTTTTAGCTGGAATATTACTCGCTCTACACATAGCCACCATCAGATTTGCATGTTCTCCACACCCTCCAATTTTGCAATTGTAAGCTTTAATAGCAGATTGACTAACTCCTATTCTATTTTGGGTGGGATAACTTAGGTACTCTGATACGAATGTGTATATCTTATATGCATCTTCAACAGTATTTCCTTTCGTAATTTTACTCGTTGCTTCTTTAAGAATAACACTGTCTGATTCTATGTCTTTGGAAGGTTGTAAGTAACTATTATCTATATTACCTTGCCAACTATATTCTCTAGTTTTAATTTGTACATCATATTTTGCTACTATCTTTTGATTGTGTCTAGTAAATTTACCGCTTACTCTTGCTACTTGAAGGCTATCATAGTCTACCATCTCTATATTTTTATCCCAGTCTATTGATATATTACTTACTGTTTGATATGCCCCATCCTTGGGCAACAGTATAGCTAATCTAATATCTTCTCCGATATTATTTTTAAATTCATACTCCTCAACTATTGTGTATTTCACTGGTCTTTTCAATATCTTAAACAATACAGGATGCATTATAAGACCCTCTATTACCAAAATGTAAATTAAAACTCTAAGAAACTTTTTTAATAGATTTTTATTTTTCACATTTATACCTATCCTTTTCACTTGGTTATATGGTTAGTTAGTTAACTAACTAACCATATAACTAATATAACATCTCCTTATACGCTTTGTCAATAATAAAACCAAAAAAGGCTTATCCATTAAAAAAGCCTTTTTAAATATTAATCAAATATATAAAATTTTCACGACCTAGTTTTTATTTGTCAATTGGTTATAAACATCTAATAACTCAGTCATTTTTGATGTATCTCCACCAAGATCAGGATGGTAGATCTTTGCTAATTCTCTAAATCTCTTTTTTATTTCAGCTAATTCTGCATTGAAAGGTAGTCCTAATATCTGAAGTAAATGTGGATCGTATGAAGACATAGTCAAACCATTTTCTATGTAACTCCTAAAATAAACATTAAAAAAATATTCATCTATTACCTTTTTGTATGTCTCTTTATCCATTGCAATTAAAGTGCTGAGGTTATATCTGACGCGTGCTTTTTCATCCTTTGTATCAAAAAACTCATCCCATACTAATTTTCTTCTTTTTTTATTATCAGAATAGAATCTTATCTTAATTTCTAGTTTTTTTAATTTTCTTAGCTTTCTTTTTAGCTCATTTATGATAATCACCTCTAATATATAATACTACTTTTAATTTATAATAAAACAATCCCAATATCAAGGGATTGTTTAGATTGATGACAAAGTCATTAAGATAGCAGACTTTAGTAAAAGTTTAATTTCAAGGCGTATTAAAATTGAGTAGAAGAGCTTACTTTAGAGGTAAGTGAGCAACGGAAATTTTAACAACAACGCAGAAATTGGGATTTTGTCTACGGTCTGAACAATCCCAATACCAAGGGATTGTTCTAAGAGTTAAACACTTAGTGTTTTATAAATGATAAATAGGTTCGTCTTCTTTGCAGAAGCATGGCTCTATATTTTGAGTGGGTAAACATGGTCTACGAGATTTTGACACTTTATATCCTACAAATTTTGATAAAGACATAAATTCGCCTCCTTTTTATTTTTATCCTTTATTATAAGATTATTTCAGCTATTTTTTTGTTCCGATAAAAAGTATTATACTTACTTCGCTCTAATATATAATATTACTTCAAAGTTATAGTAAAACAATCCCAATAGTAAGGGATTGTTCAAAGAGTTAATTATAAATAACTTCACCGCAAATATTTGTAGAAACTGCTTCAGGGATACATTCAAAACTCTCTAATGGTTTATATTCTACATATCTTGATAATAACATAAGTCAACCTCCTTTAAATTTTCTCATTTATTATAAGATTATTTTAGGTGTCTTTTTGTTCTTTCTTCACTTTATTTACCCATAAATCCGCAAAAAAGATATTTCTCAATCATTAGTGCTATTTAATGTAGTTTAGCTATGACATAATTAATTGCACCTATTACTTGACAAATAATAAAATGATGCTTATAATTTATATTACGTTTAACGATATAAATAGGTGGTGTAAAAATTGTATGTATGAAAGTAAAAAAACAGGAGCTTTAACAGAAACGACATTATATACGTTATTAGCGTTATATAAACCTAAGCATGGATACGCTATCATGCAGTTTATTGAAACTAATAGAGGAGTGGGAATTGGTGCAGGCACATTATATGGTGGTATAAAAACTTTATTAAAAAACAAGTGGATTATCAATATAGAAACAGATATAAAAGATACCAGAAGAACAAAAGAGTATCTTATAACAGACCTAGGAAAAGAAGTTGTACAAAAAGAAGTAATAAGATTAAAAAAAATATATAAATTAGCATCACAGATTTCAACGGAGGGGTTAAAATGATAAAATATAGATTTTTTATTGATACAGAAAAAGAAGCTAAATTTCTTAATAATATGTCATCACAAGGTTATAGATTGACAGATACAGGAAGTATCAAATACACTTTTGAAAAATGTCAAAAGAATAAATATATTTATGCAGTAGATTTCGTAGGTGGAAGAGGCGATAAAAGTTTTAAAGACTATACATATTTGTTAAGTGATTTGGGTATAAAATATTATGCTAAAAAAATGAATTTGGGCAAATATTCTTATCATAATCTAAAACTAAGGTTTTTTAATAGAGATAGAATAGGAATTGATACAACCAAAGGCTCTTTAAATTCAGAGTTCTTAATTCTTGAAAAAGAAAATGACAGTAAAGCATTTGAAGTTTATACAGACAACGAAAGTAAACTAACACACTATAGAGCTATACGAAATATAGGATTTTTATATTTAGTAGTTATTTTATTAAGTATAATGGGAAGTCCTGAATTGACCATTATGGGAAAAGATTATACATACATGATAGAGGATTTTGCAAGTAAAATAAAAATCCCTCTAATAGGAGTTCTTTCTTTATTAGCAATAATACCTATATCTCAATCTATTGGAATAATTAATAAAATAAAACACATTAAGGAGAATAGATATGAATAAAAAAGTTTTTATAATATTGATTATATTATTATTAATTCTAACTGGATGTAACGTCAGGTCAACAGGCGGAAGTTTCCTACTTATAAAAGGCGATATAGATTTTGAAGACAATGAAATTACAGGTAAGTATTCTAAATTTAACGGAGAAAAATATGGAAAATATTCTTTCAATGAAGATGATAAATTAGTATTTGATATAACGACAGAAACCAATAAAGGTAAATTTGCTTTTTATATTGTGACAGATGATCATAAGTGCGAAATAAAAGACGGTGTTACATTTTCTGTTAAGAAGAATACCACCTATACATTTAAAGTTTTAGGTGACAACCATAGTGGCAGTTTTAGTGTAAAGTGGAAAAAATAATAAAATATAATTTATTTGCCCAAAATCTTATTTAGAAAGTAATAACTACCTGTGAGCAAAAGTATTGTTATTTATAACTTAATCAAAACTATTGTATCAGTTAGTAGTTAATATTAATTATCCAAAAAAATACAAAAAGATAAAACGCTCTGAACTTTGTAGTACAGCGTTTTATCTTTTATTTGTATCTCACTCTAAGATATCTTTAAATGTAAGAGATTATGTCGTATACAAATCTTATCTATATTTATAATTTTTTCAACTTCCCTTAGCTTTCTTTTTTGCTCAAAATTCTAATCGCCTCTAATATAATATTATAAGTTAAATTATAATAAAACAATCCCTCATAGCGAGGGGTTGTTGTTTTAAGAGTTAAATATTATTAGTACGGATGAACAACAAAATAAGTTATAAGTGTCTGGCATACATTAGGCTCTTCATATATTGTATATGCTACAAATTTTAATAATGTCATAAACTTACCTTCTTTTATTTTTCTCCATTTTTAACATAAGATTATTTGAACCATTTTTTTGTTCCTTACGCAAACTAAAAACTGCTCTATGAGCAGTTTTAGATTGATGACAAAGTCATCAAGATAGCAGACTTTAGTAAAAGTTCAATTTCAAGGCGTGTTAAAATTGAGTAGCAGAGCTTACTTAGAGGTAAGTGAGCAACGGAAATTTTAACAACAACGCAGAAATTGGGCTTTTGTCTACGGTCTGAAACTGCTCTATGAGCAGTTTTTTATAATATAGATTTAATCTTCAAATCACCTTTACATCACACACTTGCTTCGGCTAACTTCTTAACGCTTTTCTCTCTGAAAAATTCCATTTTCTCGCATATCTCTTTTACAGAACTATTTACTTCTCTCAATTCTTTATCCCATGTAATCATTTTTTCATCTAGTTTATCTAGCTTAAAGTCTTTTACTATATCAATCATATCTCGTTCTAAAATATTGCCATATGTGAATAGATCTTCAGGGAAGAAATCACAAGGTAATATATTGCCTTTTGCTGATATACACCAAGTTAATGTTCCTGCACCACAGCCCATTCCTTCTCTCTCTTTTTCATCCTCTTTTTTTTCTTCCTCTTCTGGTTCTTTTGCATCTTTACCATCATTCCACTGTTCTATATCTATTTTGCCTTTGTATTTTTCTCCTAGCTCTAATAATAAATCTTCTGCTTTTACCCTATGTTCTTCATCCAAGAACCAATGGTCTTCTAAATTCAACCCTCTACCACATTTACTTAAAGATCCTAGGCTAAATCTCTTAACTCCCATAGACAATAAAAACTCTAGCATAAGCTGTATTTCATCTAAGTTCTTATGATTTGCAAGCATGGCAACAGATACATTAATATCATTTTTAACTAACTGTTTTATTCCGTTTACTGTTTTATCATACGATCCTTTTGTATTAGTAAGCTGTTCATGTTTTTCTTTAATATGAGAATATAAAGATATTTGTACACTTTTTGTTCCTTTAAATTTAGGTGCATTTTCCTCTGTGATTAGTGTTGCTGTAGTAGTTATATTTACACCGAAATTTTCATTACAATATTTCAAAATATCAAAAAATCTTTCATGTAACATTGGCTCTCCACCTGTTAATTGAAGACCAGGTACTTTACCATTTACTTTTTCTAGGATATCTATGAGTTCATCATATGGTAAAAAATCCTTATTATTTATGTTACATGATTTGTAACAGTGTTTACAGGTAAGATTACACCTATTTGTCAAAGATAATATAAGAGTACTTGGGTACTTCATATTTCGCTCTCCAGTATATGGTATTGTATATACTGCTGGTTTTTCTTCATATTTTAAAATATCATTATTTGCATCTAAGAACTTGTCAAATACTACTTCAATTTGAGATCTTTCCTCCGCACCTAGTTCAATAGCTATTTCATCTATTACATTGTCTATAGTCTTTTCACCTGTTAATTTATCAAATATATAAATATCAATATCGCTTAACATACGGTCTTTGCCACCTGTAACTATGGCATAATCATTAATATAATGGAATTTTAACTCTTCCTTTAAATGTGGATACATAGCTTCTCCTTTCTCTATCTTTTTAGTATACAGTTAAAATACAAACAATCCCCCTTGTCCATAATTTATTTGCCTCTATGTACTATTCTTTTACAAAAGTATATCATATACAATGTAAAAAATTTGTAGTATTTTGGTACACTTTTTGTTTTTTTAAATGGGAGATGTCTAAACACCTCCCATTTTTTAATTAATTACAAATATTTCTATTACTCTTATATTTTATTAAACTGCTACCTTATTCTTTAATGTAATTTACATCGTGAGGACACAACAACACTACAACTATATTACATCCAGCATAAGATTCTGATTTTTTATAACACATAAATTTAACTAAACTCATTTTAAATTCTCCTTTTTTTAATTTTAAATATATTTTGTTCTTACATTTTAAAAATTGATTAGATTTTACCTAAACTGCAATATAATTAATATCATTACATACGTATGGTTTTCCATTACACCAATCTACATAACGAGTAGTACCAGGAACACAAGTTTCATATCCTTTTTGGTATTGATAATTAGAAAATTTAGCTAATGACATTATTTCACCTCCTACAAATAAATTTATTTTTTATGATTTACTTTTGATGCAAACCTATTAAAATATATGTTTCTTTTGGACGATAACTTAGATCACTCATACGAACTACGTACAATCATTACTTTAGAACGACAAGGCGAAAAAAGAAAATTCACTTTAGAGCTTTCAACATATCATAGTTGTATTACTGTGCAATGTAATTAATCGAAGAGCAAATAAACGTTACATACGGCTTACACATGGATATTTGCACTTGATTACATACGCCGTAGCATTTGATACAGCTGTAATTAGAAAATTTAGCTAAATTCATTATTTCACCTCACTATTAATTATTTTTTATGACTTTTTGCTTTTGGATTTAAAACGTAAGAAATATAGATTTTTTTATTGGCTTGAATTATTCGTATGGACTGATTTATATATATTAAATTTGTAGATAAGCTAAAAGAAGGAAGTACTATCAGTAGACTATATTTTAATGCTCTTATTATATTAAATGTATTTGAAGAATTAGTTCGATATAATAATTTTCCGTATCTCTTTCTTAATTATTCTGTAACACTCTGTCAATTATTGTTTCAATGAAATTAGTATAAAGAATATACTGTATAACATAAGTTTTGCTTTTCATGTTTACTATATAACGAACACAGTAAAAGTATTCAATACACTATATCTGATTTTTATAACTGTAAATTGAGAGTCTAGCAAGTGTTATTATTTCACCTCCTAGCAACTTTTTTGATTTCATTTTTAGTATAAATTAATTAGAATGGTGTTTTCGAATTGATTAGAATTTTTCTATAACTACATATTTTATTAGTTATCTAATCTAGCTATAACTAGTGGTGGACAATATAAACTAATGCATCCGTAAAGCTTGTCTATTTTTTTGTATTGCTTAAATTTATTAATAGTCAAAATACTTACCTCCTTTATTATTTTTTAATATCCGTTTATTTTATTAATGTAATTATAATAGATATATATTGCAGATTTTGTAGATATTTATTGTCGATTTATTACAATTGTGTTATGTTTTGTTAATATATTGTAATATATAATGGAAGATGTCTAAGATAAACATCCTCCATTATATGTACTGATTATTATATTATTTAACCATTATAACTATAGTTTACTGATGGTGGGCAATACGTACTAAAACAATGGCGTTTTGATGTTTTTGATTTTTTGTATCTTGTAAAATTAGATAGCTTCATACAATTATCCCTCCTCTCTAATTAATATTATTTTTATATAAGTTAATTTATACTTTTCTTCTGATTTTTTATTTGAGCTATATATTAAATAAGCCGTAGACAATTGTTTAATTGGCTACAGCTTAAAAAATTTAATATAATCTTTAACTAAAAATTTGTCATAGGTGTTATCCCTGGCAGACAACTAATTAATGACTTAACAGTATCACATCCTTTTGTTTTTTCAGATTTTCTATAATTGATAAATTTCCCTATACTCATTTTTTCCCTCCTTTCTAGTAATTAATGAGCAGCATAACTAACTTATACTAATTAAACAATAAGTTTAACCATAATAATAGTTTAAAAGTTTCTAATGCTGTTATAGTCTTAATTATAATAAAGGCTGTTTTAAAAAAATGTCATCATTTGTTGCAAATTTTATTACATTAATTTTAGAATATGCCCATAAACCAAAACACCTATATAAAAAGTCTCTATGTGTGTATTTTACTATTGTTTTATCCATTATTACTATATCTCTCTAATGAAATAATCAGTGTTAAAAAATAATATTTGACATACTCTTTTATAGTTTAATATAGCAAATTTTTGCAATTAAAAAATGCCATTTCATCCACTGTGAATTACTTTGACATTCTTTCTTTTGTATATTAAACCTTAACTTTTCATAGAAAATCAATAACTATATAAGCATCCTTCTGATATTCATGAGAGTTTCCACAAACATTTCAGTTAAGCATTTATATCTCTATATTGATATTTTTTATATGTCAATGCTATACCTGCCAAAATTATAGCAATTGATATTACTATATAAACAGTTTCTATCTTTCCAGTTATCAATATCTTTTTAGCATCAAAATAGTAAAATGGTATAGCGTAGCGTATAAAATTAATTTTATCATACATTCCGATTACTATTGATAATATATATGTCGCTAGTAAAATAGATGTTGATATACCTGAAGCCCGTTTTGCCGATTTAGTGAACATAGAAATCATCATTCCTATACTAAAAAAGACAAATTGTAATATCAATAGTGTTCCTATTATTTTTAGTATATACGACGTTATTGAAGCTCCCTTATTCAATTTGTTCACAAACAACATTGATGTTATCAATGTCACTGCATTAAGTATAACCATATTGATTACTGCTGCTATTATCTTAGAAGTTACTATTCGACTTCTCTTAATTGGTTTAACCATCAAGAAATCTGCTGTCTTATCTCTTTCTTCTTTTATAAGAATTAAGGAACCTAACAATACTGCATGTATGCCTGCTATAAGTGAAAAATATATATTAAATATCGCATAATACCCGCTTATCTCTGAGAGATTAATTTTATCAAGTGAAAAAACCCGTTTAAATATATCTGGCATGCTATTTAGTAATTCATTAGCCTCTTCTCCCATCTCAACAAAACCTTGATACTTTATCATCCCTACTGCTATCAGTAAGATCATGCATGAACACCATATGATGAGTGATTTTCTATTTGAACGTAATTCTTTTAAAACTATATTCATACCATTTCCTCCAATCTATATAGAAGGGAAATCCTTCTTTTGATATTTCACATATGTTAAGATAAAAAATACAATAATCAATGTGAAATTGATAATAACAAATTTACTACTATACGCTTCACTTAGAATAATTGTATCTGTATCAAAATAACCAAATGGAGAAATGTAAGCTAACTTTGCATCTTGTAGTGTATTGTTTAAAAGCTGTAATATATATAATCCAAATACAGTCCCCATAGCTATTGCTATAACACTTTTAATCTTCTTTAGCCATGATCCAATAAATATTCCTAATGAAAAAAAGAACATTTGTATAAAGAACATGCTGAGAGTTATCAATAAGAATACTCTATAATTTATATCTCCCTTTCCAAATATTCTAGTTGATATTAAAGATACAAGTAAAAAAATTAGATTCATAAAGATTATATGTGTAAAAACTGCAATCAATTTATAAGTAACCACCTTGACTCTTTTTACTGGCTTAGTGATTAAAAATTCAACTGCCTTTTCTCTTACTTCTTTTGATATGACATCTAGCCCTAACTTCATTGCAAATATAGCACTTATCAATTTAATATACAGAAAAATCATACTATAAAAGCTGTTGAACTCTGACAAATTTATACTACCAAGACCAAATGCTTTTTTAAACACATCTGGAAAGTTCTCAAACATTCTTTCTAATGTTTCTGCCTCTGCTGCAAAAGAATTAAAAGTAGATAGGAATAAAAATAAACACGCTAGTAAAGATATAGTCCATATTATATTTTCTTTTAAATATGTTTTTAGTTCATATTTATAGATATTCATACTATTCCTCCTTTTCATAATAATACATGAAAATCTCCTCTAATGTTGGTTCTTCGACTAGTAGATTTCTAATATTTATACCTAAAAATATCTTTATTACTTTGTTTATATCACCTTTAAACATAAAACTCGCATTATTTTGTTCTATTTTTAAATCCTTTATGCCACTTGAATTAAACATTTCAACGCTAAGTTTTTCTGCTGCCTCGATTCTTATTTTTTTATAGTTGTTTTGTCTTAATGTCTCTATACTTTCTACTTTAATTAGCTTACCTTCTTTTATTATTGCTACTTTATGACATAACTTTTGAACTTCATCCAGAATATGTGATGAAAAGAAAATAGTAGCTCCCTTTTTGTTTTCTTCTTTAATAAGCTCAAAAAATTTCTTTTGCATTAGAGGATCTAAACCACTTGTCGGTTCGTCTAATATTATTAGCTTTGGCTCATGCAATAATCCTTGAACTATACCTACTTTTTTCTTGTTTCCCAATGATAAATCATCTATCTTTCTCTTTAAATCTAAATCCATTATTTCAGCTAAATGATAAATTCTTTTAGTGTAATCTTTAGAATAAAAACTAGCAGAATATTTTAATAGATCAATTACTTTCATGTTATCGTAATAAAAAACCTCTGATGGTAAATATCCTATATCTTTTCTTATCATTGAACCCTCTTTAATACAATCTTTTCCAAATATTTTAGCACTCCCACTTGTTGGGTATATTAGAGATAGCATTGTTCTTATAGTAGTAGATTTGCCTGCTCCATTTGGACCTATAAACCCAAATATCTCTCCTTCTTCAACTTTTAGTGAAACATCGATTATCCCCCTCGCTTTGCCATAATATTTTGTCAATTTGTCGGTTTCAATAACATACATAATATTACCTCCTTCAAATTATTTATAAAAAGCACTTTTTAACATAAAAACATATTGATCAAACTCTTCCCATAATTCTTTTAGGTTTAATTTGTACTCAGAAAGCTTTAATGTTTCTCTATACTCATCAGCATATTTTTCCATAGTCCATCTGATGATTTTTATCGCCTTGGTTGTGTCAATACCTTCTTTGAACTTTGTCAAATCAACATTGTAGGAATATACCTTTTTCATCAACCCAAGCGTTTCATTACCAAAAAGTTTATTCAGTTCTTCTTGAGTTTTGTTTTCAAAAGTTTTAAGTGAAAATTTAAAAATATGAGGATATTGTTTTGTAATTTCAATCTTTACTATTACTATTTGTTTCAATCTTTTAAAGATATCTGTTTCATTCCAATCTACTTTCTTTTTTATAGTTTCAAAAAATACTTCATAAGACAGTTTTTCAAGATAGTCATATAATGCTTTTTTATTTTTAAAATAATGAAATAATGCTCCTTTTGATATATTTGCATTCTTTACTATATTATTTGTAGAAGCTTTTTCATAAGTGTTATTACCAAATTCTTGCATCGCACTATTTATTATTCGATTTCTTTTTTCTTCATCAATGTTTTTAAATGAATCTTCCAATATATTCACCTTCTTCTTATTTATAACTTGTTAAGATTATAGTAATAATATCATACTTAACCATAGTGGTCAATTTATCTATTAAACTAATTTATATGTTATTTCTATAGATTTTATTCTATATAAACAAAACCTCGTTTACAAAAAACGAGGTTTCATTAGCAATACAATTAGCTATATAATACTTCTCTAAATAAATCTAAATATTTATCCATCTCAGCTATAGCTTTTTGCATATCAATATCTTCTTCAAGTTTTTTAGCTTTATTAAAGTACTCTTCTGACATTTTTTCTATTGTCCATCTTATCGTATTTATTGCCCTTGAAACATCAATGTCTTTAAATTTTGAATAGTCAATGTTCTTATTATAAATCTGGCATATTAATTCTGGCATAATATCTTCTGCTTTTTCTTTTAACTCCTGAACAGTCCTTTTTTCCATTATAACGTTTATGAAAGATTGTATCTCAGGATATTTTTTTGTAACTTCTAACTTAATTAGAGCCACTTGCTTAATTCTTTCTAGTAAATCACTCTCTTCCCAATCAATACCATCCTCAATAGCATTGATCATAGTTTTGTAGACGAATCTTTCAATATACTCATACATCTCGTCTTTGTCTTTAAAGTAATGGCATAGTTCCTCTTTTGATACACCTGCCTTTTGAGCAATACTATCAAATGAGGCTTCTTCATAGTGTTTTAGTGCAAATTCCGTCAACGCACTATTTAAGATAGTGTCTTTCTTCTTCGGGTCAATGTTTTTGAAGTTCTTATTCAAATTATCACACCCTTTATATTTTTTGACCAATGCGGTCAATATAATTATATCAACATTGACCGCATTAGTCAATAAAGAAATTGAAAATTTATCCGATATGTTTTAATTTTATTTAGGCATAGCACAAAATAAAGCCCCTTAACGGGGCTTCATTTTAATCATTATAAAATCTAGTATGGTGGATAATATGGTTTACCTTCTGGGCATGGCTTTCCAATTGGTTTATTAGGTAAACAAAGATATCTAGGAACATTTTTATAACTCACAAATCTTGATATTGTCATATTACACCTCCTAAATATTATTCTATGTCTAGTTTATCAAGGTGTTTTGTTAATTTTTATATCATGCTTTATTTCTATCATTTTATGCTTAGAAATATGTTATTTTGTCTACTTTACATGGGTCAATTCTTTTAGGTAACTCTTTATAATTTATAAATTTTGATAATGACATTATGTCACCTCCTTTATATTATTAGTAGTAATACTTTATAGCTATATCTCGCTATAGCGATTTTGTATTAATTATGCTCACCTTTAATTTCAACGTGAAATATAGATGTTTATAAATATAGTCAATTTAGTAAAAGATTTTATCGCCTGAGCATGGTTTTCCTATTACTTTGTGAGGTAAACAAATATATCTAGGAACATTATCATAGCTCACAAATTTTGACATTGTCATATTTTCGCCTCCTTTGTATTTTTATCAATTCAATGCTTTATAAGCTATATTTCACTATAGCTATTTGTGCTTAAATTATACTATTTATTGACAAGGTATAAACTACAGGTGTTTATAAAATCTAGTCAGTTTTAGTAGTGAATTTTATCGTCTAAGCAAGGCCGTCCATGTATTCTGTCAGGTAAACAAAGATATCTAGGACCCTCTTTATAGCTTATAAATCTAGATATTGTCATATTTACACCTCCAAAATATTATTTTATATGTATAGTATATCATTACATTATATTATTTTTTTGTCATATTTTGCATTTTATTATAGTTTTCTTTATTTCTTTACAACATGAAAGAGACCGTCCATCTAGGAACAGTCTCTTATTGTTATTTACCCTCTTAAGCTACTTGAAAATTGTATAACTTTTAACCTTTTTCTTTTGTTATTTGTTCTGAGATCAATATTTAGTATATTTGTATTTTAAAATCATATTGATTTTCTGTTAATCAGCTAATTTTCATCTTTAAGTAATATCAGCTGTGTTAATGCAATATATTTATTATTCAATTATATTATACGTATAATTATTATATTGTGTTACTAAATAATTATAACTCTTGTTTTGAAATAGAAGTTTTGACCTGAACATTCTCTAATCTTCCTAACTTTCCTGTCAAGCTATTTATGTTATCGAGCTCTCCCATTACTACTATACATATTACTGTCACTTTATCATTACTAAGTGGTAATCCCATTCTTCCTTTTATCAAATGTTTGTAATCTGATACAATATCATTAAATTTAGCCTGCGAAGCTAATGGATTATCTAGTATTGCACTTATTACTGCAACTCTTTTCATAATCTATATCCTCCTTTGTTGTATTATTTCTCTTTATCAGCAATATTAATATCAAGCAGCATTTTTTGAGCTAATCGTTTATTTATATCTGCTTTTATTATTAATCTTAGTATAGTTTCTACTTTGTTAATACTCTCATTTTGCTCTTCTTCACTCTTTGATTCATTCAGAACCTTCTCTTGGATGTCAATAAACATATTGTACATTTCTTTAATACATATAGATTTTTCAAACTCACAATTATCTGAATTTAATTTGAATATATCAGAAACTTCATTTATAGACATTACATTCTTAAGACTATAGATCATTATGAGTTGCATAATCTGTTCTTTACTATATTTTTTCTTGGTAGGTTTTTCTATTAGCTTGGCTTTTACATAGTTATTAATCATCGTCTTAGTTAATATTTTCTCATCAGTTGACACTTTATATTTCTCAAAAACGGAATCTAAATAACTCGTCAACTGATCCATATATAAATCAATCGTTGGTATACTATCAGCTGTTACAGCTTCGTATGATAGAATATTCCCACTTTCATTCATTACACTCACCTCAAAGTTATGTACTTACTATTCATTAATAATTATATAGTAATAACTCTATTATTACAAAACTTTTAAAAACTTATTGACTTGTCTCAACTATGTTGCTATTATATTAATATGATGTTATCTAGTTTTTTATACTATGTATGGAGGTGTTTGTATTATGAAGATGAGAGAACCAATTAATTCAATTACTCATTTAATAGGAATCTTTCTTTCAATAATAGGTTTAGTTCTATTGTTGTTAACTTCTATTAGTTCCCACAGCTGGATTAAGATTTTAAGCTCTGTAGTTTTTTGTTTAGGTCTTATAGGTCTTTACAGTGCTTCTACAGTATACCACTGGTCTAAAGCTTCTGATGATACTATAAAAATCCTTAGAAAAATTGACCATACAATGATTTATGTGCTTATTGCTGCATCTTATACTCCTATATGCTTGGTTGTACTAAAAGGAAAAGTGGGTTATACTTTGCTTAGCGTTGTATGGACATTGGCTATTGTAGGTATAGTATTGAAATTTTTTTGGCTGAATGCACCAAGGTTACTATATACTAGTTTTTATCTTATTCTAGGATGGTCAGCTATATTTGTTATTTACCCTCTTTATAACTTGTTACCTAAACCTGCGTTTTTCCTTTTGTTTTTAGGAGGAATAGCTTATTCCATAGGTGCTATTATATATATGGTTAAATCAAGTAAAATACGTATATGGAAATTTGGATTCCATGAGATTTTCCATGTATTTATTCTTTTAGGGAGTTTATTTCATTTTCTATTAATTTATAATTACATAATATAAAAAAACCTCTTGTATTCTCTAACTTATTGGGAATAATACCGTTTAGAGGTGATAATTTGAAGGATAAATTAAACAATAAAGAATCTATTGTAGCTCTAGTACAAAATGATAATGAAAGTACAGCTGTATTAGATGCTCTTGAAAAAATAAACGCTAAAGATATCATAAATACTAATGATGTTGTTGTAATAACACCTAATTGGGTAAACAACAAAAAAAATCATGCGAGCGATGCTATTGTCGTAGGTGCTAAAACTCTAAAGACCATTATAAGATATGTGAAAAATCTAAATCCAAAAAGGATTATTGTAGCCACTGGTTCTGGAAGTGTAAAAACTCACACTGTTATGAAAGAAGTGGGCTATGATGAAATAATAAAATCAGAAGATGTTGAATTTATAGACCTAAACAATGGGCCTTTTATAGAAGTAGAACTTAATCACGACAATCCAAAGAAAACCAAAATTAATAAGCTCATTGAAGAAATGACTGTATTAATATCTTTTACTCAATTAAAACATCACGAAGAAGCAACTATGTCAGCCAGTATAAAAAATATAGCTCTTGGATGGCCTCCAGCTGAAATACATGGCTATCCAAAGAAAAATCTAGGTATTCATGACGATTTACACAGCTTTATTACTGCTATGACAAAAATACTACCTATAGATATATCCATTGTAAGCGCTAATCCAGCTATGATAGGTTCTGGTCCATCAAATGGTATAGCAAGACACACGGGTATAGTAATATGTGGCAATGATGCTATAGCAACTGATACTATAGGTGCTAGGCTTTTAGGCTTTAAACCTCAAGCTATACATTATCTTTATAATTGTTCAAAGCTAAAGTTAGGTGAAAGCAATTTGGATAATATAATATTAAAAGGTATGACTATAGCAGAAGGTGAACGTGCTTTTAGTAAAAAAGTTTACGGTGATATTGTGGTTATTGATAAGTAGGTTTAATCATTAAAGCTATTTTTAACATAGAATCGTCTCTAAGCTTATTGATTATTGACAAAAGCATATCCTGATTTTTTCAACAGGTATCCTGTTTCTTTATTCACTAGAAGCTTTGCAGGAATAAGTCCTCTAAAGTGCTTCTTCAAAAAACGGATATGCTTCTTGTTGCTTTATTGGTTAATCTTTTTATTGTAGCTTATCTTTGAGATCTTATGGATGTGGTTTATATTTTTTTATCTTTAGTTTTATATATATGCAAGTCATAAAACTATAAAAGCCTGCCCCTTTGCCACTCATTCTCTAATATAATTAATGAAACACTACTCTCGCATGGTTTGGCAGATGTTATTTATCCTTTCCACCAAAAGAAAAGAGCCACACTTCAAAAGCATGACCCTAAGTGATTTATCTCACATCCATTCTTCTAAAGTACCTGATTCCCAACCTAGTAAACAGTCCAAATGATACTATCGTTACAAATACCATGACTATTGAATAACTATTGCTATAAAAACATGTACCTGCCATAATCAAATGACTTGGAAATGCAAATGGAAACACGCACCATAATTTACTCGAATTAATTATCATAGTAGGAAATACTAGACAAATTGATAGTATGATTGGTATTATTCTGTTTCTTAGTCTTATGTTTAAGTAATAATATATAGCTACTATTGGCAAAGAAGATACGAAAGATATCAGAGGACTCATTATTACATATAACGGTATTTTATCTGGCTTAATTATAATTAAACCACTTACAGCTATAAAAACAATAAATATCACTACATTTAGTAAAATCATCAAGCTTACGACTATTAGTTTACTGATATAAACTTGTTCTTTTTTTATTGGCAACGTAAACATATTTTTAAGGTTGTTGTTTTTAAACTCTACTCCTACTATAGCTCCAACAATCACTGCTATCATAATTTGAAAAAATAGCCCACCATAAAATATTGCGTTCTGTTCGTAAACTATAGACCAAGGATCTGTGTTACTAAAGAATTTTTCTTTATATCTTATAACATTCATCAATCCAAGTGAACAAAATATTAGTGGAAACAATATAAATATTGGTATTAATTTTGTCCCTTTTAATTTATTAAATTCAACCTTTATTAACTTTAAGAATCCTACTCTCATTATCGTACATCCTCTCTGTTAAAAACTATACTACTAATAGATAGTGATATCACTATACAAGCAACTGAACTTATACAGCTTGATACTATGAATCTATCACTACTCGGCTCTAATCTAAATATATACGCATATGGTATTATTTTGGGCAGTAATGGACTCTGAAGCACCATGATACTACCAAAACTTGCTATTAATCCAATTACCATTGCAGCAATTTCACTCTTTAGTACTATTGCTACTAACTGTTGAAAGCTAATTAATGCAACTACTGCTAATATCATTGATGCAATATAAATACTTAACTGATAGTAGTCTATATCAGATAGCATATTATTCATATCTGCAACAATCAAAACACTAATGTAAGTCAATATCACTATAACTAATGTCCAGATCGCCATTGCTATAAATTTACTTATTATAAAGCTCATTTTACTTATAGGTCTTGCGAGTATTAATTTTAACGTATTATTTTGCTTTTCTATGGTATTTGACATATATACCATCATAACTACTATGGCTGGTAAAACTAACCCCCACCCATTCATATAGAAATTTTCTATGAGAGCAATTCTCCATAACTCACTGATTTCATAATATTTCATTGTCCCCTTAATTATTGTCTCTTTTCTTAGTAGTATATCTATATAAAATAAGCTAGAAATAAAAAGCGGAACTATTAAAGTCAATTTATACAGTAAGTTTTTTCTAAATTTAAAAAGTTCGATTTTTACTAATCTACTAATCATTAATTTCACCACCATTTTTTAATATATCAAAGAACACCTCCTCAAGATTAGCATTGGGTTTAAGCTTTTTAAGATGCTTTAGCGTTCCTTGGTATAGCAATTTCCCCTCATGTATAATACCTATATCATCAGCAATTAATTCTATTTCACTTAAAATATGACTAGATATTAAAACCGTTATACCGTATTTTTGTGGGAAGCTTTTTATAAGCTCCCTAATTTCATGTATCCCCAATGGATCTAACCCGTTGGTTGGTTCGTCTAATATTAAAAGCTTCGGTTTACCAATCAATGCCTGTGCTATTCCTAATCTCTGTTTCATTCCTAGCGAGAATTTTTTTACCTTTTTGTTTCTTACCTTACTGAGATTAACAATGTCTAATACTTCATCTATCTCTTTATATTCTAATCCAAGTATATCAGCTGATATTTTTAAATTATCATACGCAGATAGATTTGGATAATATGATGGTGATTCTACAATTGACCCTACATTTTTTAGTATATCTATCCTGTGTTTATTGATGTCTTTTCCAAATATACTCACCTTTCCTTTACTAGCCTTAATAAGACCTAGTAACATACCAATGGTTGTCGATTTTCCTGCACCATTAGGCCCTAAAAAACCATATATTAATCCTTCTCTAACCTTTATGTCTAAATTATTTACTGCTTTCATATCCTTGTAATTTTTAGTTAATCCTTTAGTTTCTATAATGTACTTGTTCATTTTTTGACCTCCTATCTTATAAATACACAAATTATCCATGAATAAATATTGTATATATTCATGATACTATCTTATCTTTAACAAATAATTTTCTTAACCTTAACTAAACCTTATTTTTTTATAGAAACATTGAACATCTATATTTTTTTTGCTATATTTAGAGTAATTAGAAGAAAGTAGTGTGATATTTTATGAAAAAATCATTATATTTAAAAAATATATTATTAGTAGATGACGAGCTGTCTCTCTTGTTGCTTTTAGAAACTGTTTTAAAGAAAGAAGGTTTTACAAATATTTATAAAGCAAAAACTGGTGCTGAAGCTATTAGAATGTCAGAAGACGTTTCTTTTGATATCATAGTCTTAGACATAATGTTACCCGATTTAGATGGCTATGAGGTATGTAAAGAAATACGCAAGTTTTCATTTGTACCAATTATATTTTTATCTGCAAAATCTGAAGAGTTTGATAAATTTTATGCTTTTAAAACTGGTGCTGATGACTATGTTACTAAACCATTCAGTCCTACAGAAGTAGTTTTGAGGATTATAGCAAACCTTAAAAGGAATAATTATGTAAATAAAAAACATAACGAAAATATACTTAAATTCGATAATATTATTATTGATACCGATAGGCATGTAGTATTGAAGGATAACCATGAAATAACATTAACACCTATTGAGTATAAGCTTTTGGCTTATATGGCAAAGAACTATAATTACGTGCTTAGCAAGAATCTTATTAGTCTTAATGTATGGGGTTGTGACTTTGAAGGTTATGATAACACTATAATGGTTCATATTCGTAAACTACGAAAAAAGCTTGAAGTTGATCCATCAAAGCCCAAATTTATAAAAACTATCAAGGGCATGGGTTATAAATTCGCTTACAATAAAGGGGAGTATTATGAAAAAATTTAGACAATGGAAAACAAATATAAGATTGACTAATACATTCTTAATAGTATTCATCCTGATCACTGTATTTGTTATTGTAATAAATATCATTTTTACTGGCTTAGGTGTAGTATCATATAACAAAATAACTAATACTGACCCTGAAACATTGACAAGGAAGTTCAAAGAGTATATTTCCTTTAATAAAACAATATCAATCAAAGATAGAGGTAAAACTTTTCTTACTGACAATAATGCATGGCTTCAAATACTAGATGATAATTTAACTGAAGTCTATTCAACATATAAGCCTTCTAGTATACCAGCTTCATATACTACATTTAAACTACTTAACAACTTCAAATATGATATAAATAAAAGTTATACTATATTTGTAAACAATATCAATGTTGATAATCATGAATATATATATGTCATAGGGTATCCATTAGAGGAAATTGCAAAACATACTGTTGTATTCAAACCTTCAATGCTAAGAAATGCAATACAAAAACTTGGTCTGCTTGTCACTCTTGATTTGATTTTAATCGTTCTAGTATTATACATTTTACTTTCTAGAAAATTCACTACACCTATAAATAAAATAATTGGTGGTATTGACAATTTAGCAAAAGGAAACTATAATATTAATCTTGAAAATAAGGGCATATTCAAACACGTTTTTTATAATTTGAATCAGCTAGGAGAAACTTTAAATAAAAGCTTAGCTAGTAGAAAAGAAGTAGAAAACATTAGGAACGAATGGATTAGCTCTATATCTCATGATTTGAAAACACCTCTTTCTTCAATAAGAGGATTTGCTGAGCTACTAAAAAATCCAGATTATAGCTTTAGTAAAGATGAATTAATTGAATACTCAAATATAATATGGTCAAAATCAATGCATATTGAGAATTTAATCAACGACTTGAATCTAACAAATAAGCTTAAAAATAAGCTAATTCCTTTAAAATTAGCTCGTATAGATGTTAATGATTTGTTAGAGGATATAGTTTTACAAATTTCAGGTAATCCTTTATACTCAAACAGAAATATCGACTTACAAAAATCCAGTAGTAAAATCAATGTTAATATTGACAAATCGTTGATGGAAAGAGCTATTAATAACATTATAATAAATGCTCTTAAACACAATGATGACAATGTAAATGTCAATATATCTATAAATAAAACAAGTACAGCTAATATTATAATCAAAGATAACGGGAAAGGTATACCTCAGGATGACTTGAAGCATGTTTTCAACAAATACTATAGAGGCACTAATACTAGTTCTGATATAGAAGGTAGTGGTCTAGGTATGGCAATTGCTAAGAGTATCGTAACATCACATGGTGGGATAATAAGCATAGACAGTTCTATAGGTGTTGGGACAGAGGTTGTTATATCTATAAGATTATAAAAATTGGGATGTAGCTCTAAATTTTTAGAGTAACATCCCTTATAATTGTCATTAATCAAATCTACCATCTTGTTTTAACTCATAGCTTCTTTGCTTTCATCCTTTAAAGCATTTACATTACTTACATTGAATAGTGAATAAAAAAATCCCTTTTTAGAAATTAATTCATCAAAAGATCCCTTTTCGTAAATAGCCCCATCATTTAAAACTAAAATTTCATCATACATAGATAATATATTTTTGTCCATCTTATGAGTAATTACAATTTTAGTTAATCCATCAATTTTAGCAAGCTCTGCTTCAATTTTTTGTGTTGTAACTACATCAAGAGCAGATGTACCCTCATCCATAATTAATATAGGTGACTTTCTAATTAAGCTTCTAGCTATGGAAATACGTTGCTTTTCACCACCAGATAAAAATTTTCCACCTTCACCACAGCTATAGTCATAGTTTTTTTCATTAATTAAATTATCTAAACTTGCTATAGCTACAGCTTTATTAACTATATTTTCCTCATATTTCTTAAACATTACTATATTTTCCTCAATAGTGTTGTCAAATATAAATACATTCTGCTGAATTACAGAAAAAAGTTCATATAAACTGCTTGCTTTTATTCTTCTCAATTCTAGATCATCAAAGATAATCTCTCCTCTATAGCCATCCATATATCCAAGAATCAAATTGAGTAAGGTAGATTTTCCACTTCCACTACTTCCAACTAAAGCATAACTTTTCCCTTTTTCAAAACATACATTGATGTTCTTTAGTATATCTCTACCTTCATCATATCCAAAATAAACATTTTTAAATACTATACAATTGTCAAATTCGTCTTTATATATCTTATCATCTTCATTATTATCACAGTAAGTAGCTATCTCCATCTTTTCTATAAGGCCTTTACTAGATCTTCTGGCTGGAATCAAATTGCCAAGATGATTTATAGGGTCTATTACATAGTTTAACAATTGTATAAAAGCTACCACTGTTCCTGCCGTAATGACTCCTTTTATTGAAAAGTATGCTCCCACACCATAAGTTACCAAAGCAAGAGCTAATCCAGCTTCTCCTGAAATCATTTCTATTAATTCAGCTTTTCTTTTTTTTCTCTTCTTTGAATATTCCACCGCTTTATTGCTTAAGTTAAATTGAGCAAAGACCTCTTTTTCCACTTTAAAGCTTTTGATTATAGGGAATCCAGTTAACATATCCTTAACTGTAGCAATAAATTTCTCATTGATTTTTGATAGTTCTTGATCCATTTTGCTAAGAGAATTACCAAATAAGATAGATACTATTATGGATAATATGCTGGCTGTCACAACAATCGCCATAAGTGTAAAATTCATATATGCCATCGCCAAGATTGCTAGGACAAATTGTAATCCTTGAGCAAATATAGTAATAGCGGATTTTACATACCCTGATTCTATAACATTCAAATCATTTGTAAATATTGAAATATATTTGCTAGTAACATTTCCTCCAAAGGCATTCATGTTTTTCTTTAGTAGGTTATTAAAAGCATAGTCCTTATATTGTTTCATAGCCCTTTCAACATAATTATTTATAAAACATCTTTTTAATAAATAGATCACTAAAAACATAACCATAAAAATAATATATTTTAAGATAACAACTTTTAATTTTTCTAATGTTCCGCCTGTTGCAACATCAATGAGTTGTTGTAATAAAAAAGCATTTACTATATTAAAAATAGCTCCTAGTATACATATAAATATAGACATTGAAAAATTAAGCTTATTGTTCTTATAAAACTGCTTTATATACGCACTTTTGATTTTCATAACTATATTTTGTCCTTTCTTTATTTTCTTTCAACAGGAATTATAATGATTTGATTAAATGTAACGGATTCTTTTACCTTTTATAATGTTTTTACTATAGATTGGATTTTAAGGTTAATTATTGGTTTCATTTCATAATCATTTTACCATTTTTTCAATTATATTTAAATAGTTTTTTATATATAAAGTACTATAGTATATATAGAAGATAACGGTCTAGGTATGGCAATTGCTAAGAGCATTGTAACATCACATGGTGGGATAATAAGCATAGACAGTTCTATAGGTGTTGGGACAGAGGTTGTTATATCAATACCATTAAAAGTTATATAGACAGGGAAAGGAGTGTTTCAACTTTGAAACACTCCCTTAAGATTGTACATTTTAATTCATAGTACAAGATGCATATTTTCAACTTCTTACTTAACCTATTTATTCTACTTGTTTAGTTAATAAATTATTATCTATTTGCAATTGACTTTATTCGTTAATTAGTTTAAGCAAATCCTCATTTCCATAATATTTGCCTTTTTCTAATTTCCCATCTTTATATGCGTCGTTGAATACTTTTGTGTAATATTCTAACACTTTAATTATATCATCTTCATTACGACACCAATCAATGCAATTTTTATTATTAGAATTATATTCGGTACTGCGTTCGTTGTTTATTCTATTGAAATTCGAGTTATAATTATTCGTGGCTGCATCTGCATTAGTAGGGGCTAGTATACTAGCAGATATAAGCACTCCTAATCCTAGTGAAATTATTTTCTTCATAACATACCCTCCTATATTCTTTGTGTTTTTAACCGTAAGGTTATTTATAGTAAACAATTCAATTTTCGTGATAATAAATATTAACTATAGACTAAGTATACATAGATAATTTGGTAAGATTATGTTTGTATTGTGTGATATTAAGGTAAATTGTGTGTAATTGTGTTTTCTATATTATTACATATTATCTTAACATTCTAACGATATAAGCTTATAATGTTATTACTTCTTTAGGTATCTCTAAGTACCATGAAAATAATTCGACATCTATGCTATTATAAAAATCTTTTTTTATTGGCTTAATCATAGCTAATCTATTCTTAAATCCATTAATACCAATTTTTTTGTCTAATCTAAAACCCAAGGAGCCTGAATAATTTTTATAGACTGGCTTTTTATCAAGATATTCCTTTGTATAAAAATTAAGCTGTATCCCATCTTCTGTTTCATATTCAAGCATTGCTAAATCCATACCTTTAGGACAAATTTCTTCAATACTAGCTAAATAGTCTGTTTTCATCTGCTTCATCTGATTCTTTGAAAAGTTCTGAAATTCTTGACTTTCCAATTTTTTATTTATGTCTTGCCATACATCATAATGCTCCATTTTGTCAATATAAAAAGTACGTTTTTTGTTTCCAATAGTGTCATAAAAATAAAGCTCATTTCCTTTTTGCATTTCACCAAATTCTAGTTTGATAGGCTGATTTATTAACACTTCCTTAAATCCTTCACTAATCGTTATTGTGATATCTAGTTCTCTTGATAAATCGATTTTAGGAAATTTTTCGTCTTCTTTTTGCTCATACGCTTCTATAACTATATTAGATACGTTGACTTCATCCCAATGATCTGTAGACATTCCATTTTCAATAAAATGTTGCAACCAACTATATCCTTCGTCTGGGTGATAATCATCTAAGCTTATTCCCCTTGATCTTATAAATGTCATCTTTTGATTTTGTATGTATAATTCAGATATATAAAAATTAATATCTTTCATGTGTTTATTCACACTGTTAATCATTTTATCTCTATTTGAAATGTATTCTTCTCTTTCTTCTAAGTCAGTCAATTCGTCATTGCACTCATACAATACCCACAAAACATTTTTATTTTTTTCTTGAGTTAGCGATACTATATGAACATCAAAACCTCTAATTTTTACTATCTTATCTATTAGAATCTCTTTAATTGGAAAAATCATTTTTTCCTTAAAATCTTTTAATAACATATTTATCTCCTTAGATTTAACTTATATTCATTAATACAAAACTGCATACAACTAAGGAGTGTCTTGATAGTATAGACACTCCCATAATTGGTGTTTATTCTGCTTGATCTTTATACTGAAGCTCATACAGCTTATAATACATTCCTTTTTTAGTTAGAAGCTCTTGATGATTACCCATTTCACGAATCTTTCCTTTGTGAAGTACTATAATCTTATCAGCATGCTGTATTGTCGAAAGTCTGTGTGCAACTACTAATGTAGTACGCCCTTCCATAAGTTTCTCCATTGCATCTTGTATCAATCTTTCTGTTTCTGTATCTATATTGGCAGTTGCTTCATCTAGTATTAATATTGAAGGATTGAACACAAGCGTTCTAGCAAAGGATAAAAGCTGTCTTTGACCTGCTGAGAATGTAGCCCCTCTTTCATAAACCTTTTCATCATACTTATCTGGTAATTTCTGTATGAAATAGTCTGCGTTTACGTACTTGGCAGCTTCTTTTATCTCCTCTATTGTGATATCTTCATTACGTAATCTTATATTACTCTTTATATCTCCTGTAAACAGGAAAACATCTTGTAACATCTGCCCTACATGCTGTCTAATAGATTTCTTATCATATTCTCTTATATTTACTCCATCTATTAGTATTTCTCCTTTTTGAATATCATAATATCTACTTATTAGATTCAATATTGATGTCTTTCCTGCTCCTGTGGCTCCAACAAATGCTACTGTTTCACCTGGTTTAATATTAAATGAAACATCTCTTAGTACATATTCACCTTCTTTATATGCAAAAGATACATCTTTAAACTCTATTTCCCCTTTAACCTGCTTCAATTCCTTATGGTCTTTTTTATCTTCTATACGATCCTGTGTATCTAATATAGTAAATATCTTTTCTGCTGCTGCCATAGCTGATTGAAGTATATTAAACTGCTCTGCTAGTTCGTTAATCGGTTGGAACAGTCTTGTATTATAATTGAAAAATATTACTAGCGTTCCGATAGTAAGCGCACCGTTAAGCACCATGTTTCCACCAAACCCTAAAACTAAACAAATTCCTACTATATACATAGCATACATTATAGGTCTAAACATTCCGAATAT
Source organism: Clostridiaceae bacterium M8S5 (assembly GCA_029227815.1). Taxonomy (GTDB): domain Bacteria; phylum Bacillota; class Clostridia; order Tissierellales; family MCWD3; genus Abyssisolibacter. The sequence continues at coordinate 3,306,664 of CP118523.1, forward strand.
TATAATACTTTTTAGATTAGATTTGTAAAGTTTCTTATTGTCCTTGTCAAACTCATCAAAAACTTCATCCTCCATTGAAAATATCTGTATAATCTTCATTCCTTGAATGTGTTCTGATAAAAATGTATTGATTTTAGCTACTCTTGTTCTGATCGTTCTAAAATTCTCTCTTGAGAATTTCTTAAATATAAATGTTGTTATAATTATGACAGGCATTATACACAACACTATTAAAGTAAGCTTTACTTTTAATGTAAACATCATCACTATTATTCCTACTAATAAGAATACATTCTTTATAGAATTTGATATAACACTAGTGTACATCTCATTGAGTGTTTCAGTGTCATTGGTTATTCTAGTTACAAGCCTACCTACTGGATTATTGTTAAAATAATTTGTTGATAATCCTTCTATATGGGTAAATATCTCATTTCTGATATTGTAAATTATCTTTTGCCCAGACTTTTGTAATAACACTGCTTGGAAATACTCCGCTAACATACCTATTATCAATAATACAAAATATAAAGCAACTAGCTTTGCTAATTGGACAAAATCATCTTTTCTAATATCCTTTAAATTGTCTTTTGATAACTTAAGTATTGAATATTTTTGATTATTCATTATTAAACTACCATCAGATATATTGATCTTTTTTTCATCAACACTTATAAATTTAGATAAATCTCCTGTTGTTAAATTTACAGCAAGATAATACGTATCATCGCTACTAAATATTCTTGCATATGTATTTGAACTATTAAGCTCATTAACATCATCTTCATCATCTACGTCTATTAGCTTTAAATTATAGTTTTCTACTTTTATATCGCCTGTATCTTCAATGATAAATGTTTTTTCGTAGTTTTGAAATATTGAATCTATTGCTCTTCCCATCAATAAAGGTCTAATTAGCAAAACACCCGTTGATAATAATAGCAATAATATACTAAACATAATCATTAATTTATAGGGCTTTGCATAACCCATGAGCCTCTTCATAATATCTGGGTCATAGGATTTGTATTCTATTTCGTGATTATCCATACTAACACCTCCTACGCCTCATCATCTAATGATTTTTCAAGTTGTTGTTTTTTAGCCATATCAGCATATAGTCCGTCTAAGGCCATAAGTTCTTCATTTGTACCTTGCTCTATAATTTTTCCATTATCTATTACTAATATTTTGTCAGCTTGCTTTAAAGTCGATATACGATGAGCTATTATTATTGTCGTCTTACCTTTTCTAGTTCTCTCAAGCTCACTCAATATTTTTTCTTCGGTCTTTATATCAACAGCAGATACCGAATCATCTAATATCAATATTGACGGGTCTTTAATTAATGCTCTTGCTATTGATACTCTTTGCTTTTGTCCTCCTGATAAAGTTGTTCATCTCTCACCTATTACCGTTTCGTAACTATCAGTAAAATCGACTATATTTTGATGTACATCTGCCATCTTTGCGGCTTCCTTTACTTGCTCACTGGTCTTATCTCTAGCTCCAAATAAGATATTGTTTTTAACTGTATTAGAGAACAGATAGTTGTCTTGAGGTACATAACCAATCTGCTTGCGTAGTATTTTTAACGGTATATCCAGTATATCAACTCCATCTATAAAAATTTCTGATTTCTTTGGATTATATAATCTAAGCAATAAATTAACAAATGTAGTTTTGCCACTTCCTGTTCTACCGATAATACCTACCATCTGACCCTTCTCTATTTTAACATTTATATCTTTTAATGCTCCTTTTTGACCGCCCTGATAATCAAATGAAAAGTTCTTAAACTCTATGTCCCCTTTTAGCTCTTTTATATCAGCTGTGTTCTCTGAATCAAATATTTCTGGCTCCACATCTAATATAGCTTGCAATCTTTTAGCTGAGGTCATTCCCTGTGAGAATATGTTTATTGTCATACTAAACGCCATCATTGGCCAAACTAACATTCCTAAATACTGTATAAACTCAATAAATTGTCCTAGTGATATCTGCCCTATCATAGTCATGTAACCACCATAACCTATAGTTATCATAGTACTTAGTCCACTTATTAAGGTTATAGTAGGAAATAATAAAGCAAATAACTTTACAACATGGATATTCTTTTTGAAATTATATTTGTTTATGTCTGCAAATGCTCCTATTTCTTTATCTTCTTGTGTAAATGCTTTGACAACCCTGATTCCTGAAATATTCTCTTGAACTTGCTCAGTCATATCAGAGAATGCTTCCTGTTTTGCCTTAAATCTCTTCATCATTACTTTACCAAAACCAACACCTAGTATCCCTATAAATGGTAAAGGAATTATTGCTATCAATGTTAGTTTTAAAGATATACTGTTTATCATTTGATATAAAACTAAAGAAATAATCAATATAAAATCAAATGCAAACAACATTCCTTGTCCCAGTGACATCCTAATAGTATTCAAATCATTGGTTGCATGAGACATTAGATCTCCCGTTTTTGTCTTATTGAAGTAACTCAATGATAATTTCTCTAAGTGCCTAAAAAAATCATTACGTAAATTATACTCTATCTTTCTCGCGGTACCAAAAATGAAAAATCGCCAAACAAACCGTCCTATCATGATAAAAGCTGCTATCATTATTATCTTAGTTAAATTTTGGTATATGTTTTCTTTTGTATAGGTTCCCATTGATATACCATCTGTTGTATCTCCTATAATAGCAGGAATTTTAACTTGCAAAAAATCCACCATAAAAAGGCTAAGCAAACCTATTAGATACAACGGACTATACTTCTTTAAGTATGGTCTTATACTTTTAACTATCATCCAATCACCCCTTCTTATCAAGTCTTAAGATACCAAGTTAAATATCTTCGAAATAATATGTCACTATGTTACAATTATTTCTCTATGTAAATATTGCAGACATAACTATTATAAACTATATTAACACAACTGTCATGCTAATTTAATATTTTTTTACTTTAATATAATTAATTTTAAATTTTATTTTTGTATACAATATATTATAAAAGATAATAAAAATATAACATCTTATATATATATTTAAATAATACTTTACCTTACAATTTTCTTATACAGCTACTACTGTTAATCCTTTCTATATATACCGCAATACAATAACCTTTAAGATTTGCTATTTTGTTTTATATTTTTACATGTTTTTTACAACTTCACGAAATTTTGTGTTATAATTAAAATCGTCAATAGAACTTTAGACCTAATTTTTGTGAGGGAGATATTATGAACATTATTCTAATGCAATTAGACATCAATATATTCGTTGTTGTATTACTTACAATTGCATATTTTTATTTTAATAAAAACAAAAGATTTGATTATACGTCTGTTGAACATCGACTGATGGTATTATTTCTTACATTAAATATATTAATAGTTCTTTTAGGTAGCCTTTCATATTTGTGCGATACTCACTTTATAACTAATGATGTGCTTTGCATGACAATTTATTCTATATATTATGCTTTCTTTTGGCTACCTTTTTATGTTTGCGCTATGTTTATAGATTATCAAATTCATTCAAATTTAAATAGAAACTCTAAGCTAAGGCATGTTCTTTATATCTTTATTATAATAAATTCAATTTTAATAGTTATTAATATATATACTAATATAATTTTTTCTTATACTGATAATTCTTTTATTAAGGGTTATTTCTATTCTTGTTATGTAATTGCAAATTACAGCATACTATTTATAGCTTTTATGGAAATTATATACAAAAGAAAAAATATGTTTTCGTTATTATCAGTAGTTCTCCCGCCTATGATTTGTATTATATCTCAAGTTATATATGATAATCAATCAATTATCTGGATTAGTATGGCAATATCTAACTTTTTAATATTGTTTGGTTTTCAAGAAAAAAATATAACCTTTGATTACCTAACTAATGCTTTTAATAGAAGACACCTAGATTCTTATTTGAAAAATAAAATCAAGACTATAACTCCATCTAGCACCTTTACTGGTTTTATGGTAGATGTTGATAATTTTAAGCATATAAACGATCACTACGGACATACTCGTGGAGATGAAGCTTTGATAGCTATTGTAAAAATAATGAGAAAATCATTTAAGCCAAATGATTTTATTGCAAGATATGCAGGTGATGAGTTTGTAATAATCAGTGAAATAGATAGTCATTATGATGCACAAAACGCTATAAATATGATTAAATACGAGCTTTCAATATATAATGATACTACCAATAAAGACTCTAATCCTTTAAGTGTTAGTATTGGCTATGAGCTTTACACTTATGAAACAAAACAAGAAGCTAATCAGTTTATTAAGTGCATAGACAGCAAAATGTACCACAATAAAAAATTAAAAAAGAGATTGTATAAATAAATTTATATAATCCCTTTTTTGATTTATCGTTACTTTTTTATACTGATCTGTCTAAAACATGATACTTACCTATATTGAATTTAACAATATCACCTTGTTTATATTCGTCTGAATTTACTGATATTATGATAGTCTGATTGTTAAAATCAACATACAGTTCGCTAATAAAACCTCTATATATTACTCTCTTTATTTCTCCAGTAAATTCACCACTACTATGTATATATATATCCTCAGGTCTTACTGCTATTGTATTTCCCTTAGTTATATCTGTGATATTACCGTACATACCTGAATGTATAATATTGTTTCTTCCTATAAACTCAGCTACAAATTCATTTTTAGGATGTCTATAAATCTGCTTTGGAGATCCTTTTTGGACTATTTCACCCTCTTTCATAATAACTATCCTATCCGCTACTAAAAAAGATTCATTTTGATCATGTGTAACGTATATCATCGGTAGACTATATTCTTTGTTTATTCTTGATATTAAATTTAATATCTGATGTTTGAGTACAGCGTCTATATTGGCAAGTGGTTCATCTAACAACAATAACTCTGGCTTACTTACAACAGCTCTAGCTAGTGCAACCCTCTGCTTCTCTCCACCACTTAATTGGCTTTCATAACAATTGGCCTTGTCAGATAACTCCACACTTTTTAGTATATTTACTACTTCCTCTTTAATTAGTGCTTTTTTTAACTTCTTTATTCTAAGTGGATAAGCAATATTTTCAAATACATTCATATGAGGCCACAGTGAATAATTTTGAAATACAAATCCGATATTTCTTTTTTCTACTTGTACATTTATTTTATTATCAACTGAAAAAAGAATATTGTTGCCCAATATAATATCTCCATATTTTGGTTTTAGTAAACCTGATATCGCAGACAACAAAGTACTCTTTCCACATCCACTAGAACCTAATATAACTAAAAGTTCTCCATTTGCTAGATTCAAGTTAAAGTTCTTTATTATTTCATCCTTACCGTAGCTAACTTTTAGATTACTTATACTTAACTCGCTCATTTGTTCAATCTCCTAATACCTATTTTGTTAATAATTATATTTCCTATAATACTTATAGCTATAACTATCACAGCAATTGCTGATGTCATCTCTAATCCATATGAATTTGATTGTATAGTAAATAGCATAACCCCTATTGTTTCGTTACCTTTTGAATACAATAATAATGATATGGGGATTTCTCTTAGTGCTATAAGAAAACATATTAAAAACCCTGTTATAACCCCTCTATTTATGAGTGGAAGAAATATATCTTTTATTCTTCTAAACAAAGGAACTCCTAACGTTTTAGCTACATTATCCATAGAAATATCTATGTTTTCTGAGATACCCTTTATTTGTTTAATTATCATAGGAATAAACAATATCACATAAGTAACTATTATTATCCATTTAGTCCCATATAGTTTTAAAGGCTTATTTATCCACGCAAAAACAGCCCCTATAGCCAATATCATATTAGGTAAAGCTAAAGGTATTATGGCTATGTTCATTGCCAATCTAGCGGTCCTTTTCTTTGAAAACTTATAAATATATATTATTGCTATGCCTATAATACATGCTATAAATGCTGATACAACTCCATATTCTAGACTGTTTATTATCGCCCTCTTTATTAGTGTATTTTCAAATAACACTCTCTTGTAATTAATTAGCGTCATATTTGCACCAACAACCGAAAGTCCCCATCTTTTCATAAGGGATGATATGATTAGCGTTATAGTTGGTATCACTAGCACTATCATAAAAAAACTAAAGACAATAGGATAAATTATAGTAGAAAATTTACCTAAATGGATTACTGTCTTATTACTTGAGGCACCGTCTTTAATATCGAACCTTCTTCTAAATATATATTTTTGAGTTATTATATAGATCAAGCTAGATATTATAACCAATGTTATAGACAATACACAAACAAGTGGAATGTTGAGCTCTGACATAGCTTTGAATATCCTTGTAGTTAACACTTCACTCCCTACTGGTAAAGCTAAATATGCTAATACACCAAAGTTAGCCATTGATCTACTCACAATTAATAATCCTGTTGATAAAAAAGCTGGTATAATTAATGGAAGAGTTATTGTCCTCATGACATGTATTGATGAGCCCCCACATATACGAGCACTTTTTTCTAGTACACCACCTGTTTTCCTTAGAGCATTACTAATACCAAAATAAACTAAAGGGTATAGATGTACCGACATTACTAGCACACAAGCTGTTATTGAATATGTTTTAAAATTGTAACTTTGTATATTAAATAATAATTTAAGTATTCTATGTAAATACCCTCCCTTAGAGGTGATTTGAACCCAAGAGACAGATATTATATATGATGGTATACAAAATGAAAGAAAAACTAATTTGTCTATTAGCTTGCTATATTTAAAGTCTGTCTTTTGGCATAAAAAAGCTAGACTACCCCCTAATAACCAAGTCAGTAACAATACTCCTAACGCTAACTTCATCGTGTTATATAGAGCTTTATATGTACCAACACTTGTTATCATATCCTTATATGCTTTCATAGAAATATTACCATCTATATTGAAGCTATTATACACTATCTTCAGTATTGGAAAGCAGAACAAAAACGCTATAAATACACTAAATACTAACAAAATTGCATTTGTAAAATTCAAATGCAATTTTGGTTTTTTTATGTTTTTACTAGTCTTGGAATATCTGTTCATATTGTTTTTTGAAATTATCTTCATTATCGGTAGCCTTCTTCCAATCAATGTTACACTTTTTGATATCTTTTGGTAAATACTTATTTTCGATATCTTTTCTAACACTTACAAATCCAAAATTATTAGTTATCATTTGTGCCTTCTTAGATAACATAAAATTCACAAATTCTTTAGCTACTTTGTTGTTATTGTCACTTCTATTTTTATTTTTAACTATAGCAATAGGTCTCTTTATTGATATAGCACCTTCAGCTGGCCAGATAATATCTACAGGCATTTCATAACCTTCTTTTTTAGCTTTTTTTCTAAGTCTAATAACAGAATCATGAGGCCCAATTCCTAAGTCAAATTCACCCTCTAGTATCTTAGATGGGACTATCCCATTAGATTTAGCAAGATATACTCCATTTTTCTGTAACTGTTTAAAGTAATCTATGTTTTCATTCTTAATCTGATAGATACTAGATGCAATCCCAAGCGCTGTAGAAGACCTGTTTGCATCTGCCATAACTAATTTATCCGTATATTGTTCTTTTAATAAATCTTCATAACTCTGAGGCACCTTTGAATCTTTAAATGCTTTTTTGTTGTACATTATAGTAATGTATCTTTCATTTATGTATATGTAGTTTCTGTTTTTTATTATGTATTCTTCATTCATTGATTCCATATTTTTGACTTCAATTTTCTCAAGTAATCCTTGATCATCTAGCTTGTTATAAATAAGTGGATCAGACCCCCATATTACATCAGCCTGTATCTGCCCAGCTTCTTTTTCAGTCCATACCTTACTTCTAACTTGCCCACAACTCATAGTAAGAAAATCAGCTACATCTCCTCTATCTTTCTCAAATTCTGCTTCTAACTTATCTATCATTGCTTGACTTCCCGATAGATAAATCAATATTTTATCAGATGATTTCTTATTGCTTTGACTACCAGCTACGTTTTCTGTTTTATCATTAGAGCATGCTGTAAATGATAAAATCATCATCAAAGATAACATAGCACATATTAATCTTTTCATTATAATATCCTCCTAACTTTCACTGATAACAGTTTTCATTATCATTTCTATGTGTAGTATACACCCATAATACTAAAAAATCAAGTTGAAATATTAAATTTTATATTCTAAATTAAAGACAATAATGATTAACATCTGAGAATCAACTTAATTAATTAACTTGCTTGATACTTCAGTTGTTTTGATTAATTTTAATATATTTATTTACATTTATGTAATTTATTGTTATAATATTATTGATTTAAAATTTTTCTAAACTGTACGATATTGATGATACATTATCAAATGTTCAAAGTAACAGGCAAATGCAATCTTGCTTGTCATTATTGCTATTATAGGATGAAATGTGTTTGCTGGTTTTACAATTATACAACCAACTATAATTGATAGGAGGAAAAAAGATGAAAAAATTAAAAAAAAGAATGAATAATGATGGTTCATATGTTGAGATCTTTAGACTTGAGGAATTCTGCGAATGTATATGTGCTGTTTCTATTTCATGGCAAGCAACAGACAATTATTATCCACCAAGAACGATATTATAACTTTCTATATACTTTAAGGTAGCTTCTAATGTTATATTATATAACATTGAATAGTTGCAAAACTTTTACTGTAATGTGTGGTTAACGTTTATTTACTTACCCATAAGTTTATGATTAGAAAAGAAATGAAGAAACGAACTTTTGAAGTAATGTATTTAAAAAATATTAGGTTATTTACTAGTATCTATTTTAGTGATTTATAAATTAACATATGGGAAATAAATAGTGTAAAGTTTTGCAACTACTATATTAAATCAAATTCAGAAGATGAACTAATGGAGAAATAATTAAAATAGTTTTATGACTGAAACTAATGATATATTAACAGACCCAAATAAACCACCACAATTGGGTCTAACTTTATGGAATCTATCTTTCTAAATTCTAGGACAATTATATAAGTTATATATAATCCTAGCAAGTAAAAGTAAAGTACAATTTATGTATAAATTAATACTTTACATATTTTCTTTGCTAAGTTTTATGTCTAAAACAGACCAATTATCGGATTATTAAATCCATTAATTTGGTCTATTGTTTTTTCTACTACAATCTAAATAATGCTTCTAATATAGTTACGATAAAAAATATGTACTCAATATTTTACAATCCATGTAATTGTAAAAGCCTAACTCTTTTTCATGAACTTGTTGCAAAACTGTTGCAAGAGCTGTTGCATACTTTTTTCAAAAACAGTTATATTATATAATGATGTCGAGGTGATAGAATGCAAGAAAAAATATATATAGCAGACGATGAACGTAACATAAGAGATCCTATGGCTGCATTTTTAAGAAGTAGCGGCTTTGTTGTAGTTGAATTCGAAACAGGAGATGCGCTTCTAAAGCATTTCTTACTTGAACCTGCTGATTTGGTTATTCTCGATATAATGATGCCTGGTACAGATGGTCTAGCTCTTTGCACAAAAATCAGGGAAAAAAGCAATGTACCTATTATTATTGTTTCTGCTAGAGATAGCGAAGTAGATAGAATAACAGGCATTACTCTGGGGTCAGATGACTACTTAACTAAACCATTTTCTCCTGTTGAATTAGTAGCTAGAGTACGGGCAATTTTTAGACGTATAAATTTTACTAAAAAATCTAATGAAATCATAGAGTTATCTTATGGCAATCTCAAACTCAATATTAATAGTCGTAATACTTGGTGCGATAATAAAGCTCTTGACTTAACTCCTACGGAATTTGTTCTAACCAAATATTTATTAGAAAATAAAGAAATCGCATTATCTCGAAAAGAACTACTACAAAATGTATGGAATTATGATTTTGATGTTGATACTCGTTCTACGGATTATGCTGTCAAGCGATTACGCAAAAAATTTGAAATTGCTGGTGTTAATCTTATTATCGAATCTGTTTGGGGATTCGGCTTTAAGTTAACTAAAGGAGGTACTTAACTTGAAATCTCTTAAGCAGAAATTATTAGTACCTATGTTTGTAATTATTATACTTATACCTATTATTACTCTATTGGTAGTAAACATTGGTATGAATTATGCCGAAGAAAAAATTTCTAGAGATGAGCTACAAAACATAATTAAAATGTCTAAAAATCGAAAAATACTATGGGATTCAACTAAAAGAAATGCATCTATAGCTATCAATAATGGTGTTTTAGCACTTGTTTTACAATCCACACGCTTTAATAAAAACATTGAATTCGTGGTTTTTGATAGAAATTACAAACCCCTATCTCAATTTAACTCAGGTACAGCTCTAACTGGTGACTTTGTAGCAAATTTACAAAAAAAACTTCCTGATTTAGAAGCAGAAAAAATTTACAAAGTTAATTTTGATAATAAAAACTACCTATACGCTGTCTTTAAAATGAATTCACTACTACTAAAACCAAATATCTTACTAGTATCCAGAGTAGACTTTGCAGGGCCTATTATATCTATTATGAATATAATTTTTATATCTATAGCTACTATAGCAGTTATTATTGCTTTAGTCCTAACATCCTTTATTGTAAAAGGTATAATTAAGCCAATAAGCAAATTATGTAATTATACTAAACTCATTGGTAAAGGGGATTTTATAGATGTTCCTCCTAATGAAAGTTTTACAGAAATATATCAATTAAGCTCTCATATGGGCGATATGTCTAGGCAATTACATAAGTTAACTGAAAATCAAAAAAGCTATATGCAAAATATTTCTCACGAACTTAGAACCCCTCTGATGGCTATTAGTAGCTATGCTGAGGGTATTAAGCTAGGGGTTTTTACTGATGTTCACCATGCCTCTAGTATCATATGTGAAGAAAGTCAAAGGTTAAACGACTTTGTAAATCAAATACTAACGCTATCTCGCATAGAAAATATTGATTATAACTATGAACTCAGTCCAACCATACTATCACATAGCTTACTAGAATATTACCAGAGCCTTAAAGGTATAGCTGTAAAACTAAATAAAGAGTTAATAAGCAACATAAAGGTGAATGAGGTTATGATAGAAGCAAATGATACATTACTATCACAAATCATATATAATATTACCTCAAATTGTTTACGCTACGCCAAACACAGTGTATCTATTACTTTCGAGTCTACTGATCATGAAGCTATAATCACTATTAAAGATGATGGTTCTGGTTTTGATGATAAAGATTTACCTCATATATTTGAACGTTTCTACAAGGGAAAAACTGGCAAGTTTGGTCTTGGACTTGCAATAGCTAAGGCGTCCACTTTACAAATGGGAGGTACTTTAACCGCAATGAATGGTGAGGGTGAAAACGGAGCAATTTTCAAAATATCCTTTCCATTAATTTAATAAATATATTATTATACATTTGCAACAACTTAGCAACAGTTTAGCCGTTGATATGAAAATACAAGAGGATATACAATAAAGTCACAAGCTGATAAAAAATATTGAAAGGATGATGATTAATATGAATCTTTTAAAAACTTGTATATCTTTTTGTTTATTAGGTAGTATGATCTTTACTAATTGTGCTTTTGCAAATGATAAAAATATGGATGGTACTTCAAAATCTCAAACCTCTTTAATAAATAGTTCATCAACTATTGAAGGTGGTTGGGATAATGAATTTATAGGCAGTGACCCTACTATCAAATTTTATCCAGATGCGTATGCTAATTATTGGCGTTTTGGTCTTAATCGTAAAGACAGTAATAAAAATATAGGCTTAAAAATAACAGGTGTGTTTCCAGATGCTAGATACATGAGTATTAATGTTTATAATGACTCAAATTTTTCACCTATAGAAAGTATAACTGATTATGATATAGTTCCAGACGAAGGTAGTATTAACCAATTCGCTTCACTTGAAGATAATAAATATAAAGCAGACCAGCACTATACAATATATGTAGTTCCAAAAGGCACTAAAAATATTTCTGGTAAAAACGTTGTTTATTACGACAACTCACTCAATAAAATATCTGTTTTCTTACGTTATTATTTGCCTAACCAAGATGACAAAGGAGGCGCTGTGCTTCCTACTATTGAAGCATTCGATACAACCACAGGAGAAAAAACAGACTTGCCTAAAACAAGTAAAAATGTTGGCTCAAAAAGAATGCATATACGTTCTTCGGTAGGTAATTATATCATTAAAACTATCGTTAGACCATTCTTCTTGGTGAATCGTACTGAAGATTTACATTCATACCATCTAAGTGGTAATGGGATGTATCCAAATAAAGACAATGATTATTTAGTTATGCCTATTACTAGGAAAAATGACGAAGTAGCTGTTGTAAAATTTAAAGCACCTACTCTATCAAAAGTAAATGAAAAAGACGTACGTTATTTTTCTCTAGGTCAAGGAGATATTGAAAGTCATAACCTTCTGACTCTATGTGATGAAGAGATTAAGATAGCCGATGATGGATATGTATATCTTGTTATTGGTGATACTAAAGTAAAAAATTCTTTAGATGCAAATTATAATTATATGCCTTGGAAAGCAGATTCAAATATGGTACTAATCTACAGAAATCTTGTATCTAATCCAAACTTTGAAGGTAATATAAATCTCGTACCAAACTTCAAGGAAAATAAAAAAGCAACTGGTGATGCTTATATCGGAGATTATGCACCAGTAGGAAAGCTTGTAACTTATGATGAATTTATCAACAAAGGCTTTGATGTGTTGAAATAATTCCATCGTTATAAACACCCCTTATTTAGAATCATGTCCTAAATAAGGGGTTAATTTTTTCTATAATGAACTTATTATTCTCTAATCTTGTTTATTATCTCCTCAGCTAAGTAGTTCAGCCCTCCGAAACCAACGTAAGGAGTTTTATTATAATAAAGCACTTTATTTAGATTTGGATTTGATACTTGTAAGTTTACTTTTGTCTGATAGTATTTGTTTGACATGAAATCCCCTAATATCATATCTGGTTTCACGCTTTCTAATATATCCTGTAGCTTACTTTCACTAGGGCATATTACTACATTCTCGTCTTCAAGTTCTTCCTTTGACATATAGTTGCTATCTTTTATTTTGTGGTTTATTACAGCGTGTTGAACTTTTATTCCTATTTCTCCTAAAAAGTTCTTTAGTCCCAATGCTCTATCATATGGTGCGGTTACTATTGCATTTTTTATTTTATAGGATTTTAGATATCTAGATAAGTTCATCATCACACTAGTTGCTTCATGACTAATAATATTTAGCTTCTCTTCATTAATTTCAAGATTAAACTTATTCTTTATATCTTTAATCCACTTCATCGTACCTTTAAATCCGTATGGCCTACCTACTGTATATTCTTGCTTGTGCTCTTTTAACATGTATTTTGCACAATCAATCCCCTCTGCCCTAATTACGATATTGAATTCTGCCTTAGAAGCACCTTCTATTTCATTTATACTTGTATTTGCTGTCATAACACAGTTACATTCACAGTCAAATAGTTCTTTCATCATCCTCTTTATTTCCCACACATCCGATTTATAGTTATAATAGTCCATTTGATTTCCAATGATATTATATGTTTTAGGTACTTTGGCTGTACTAGCTTTTACTATTTCTTTACATAACATTTTCAGTGTATCTTTTATTCCAACTGTATAATCCCCTTTAAATCCTCCTGTATCTATAGCTATCAATCTTGCTCTTACTTTGTCTTTCATCATATAACATATACTTTCTGTGTCAATCCCTATAACTGATGATATTGATGAAGCTAATATAAATATCACTGGTGGGTTATATATTTTGTCTATTTCTAATAAAGCCTTTTCTAATCTATCATGCTTTCCAAAAGCTATGTCAGTCTCATCTATATGTGTCGTAAAGGTTCTAGCTAGGCTATCTCCTCCTAGTTGCATTAACCCTTCTATTGCAAAATGTGTAGTACCTGCCGGCCCAAATTCAACTATTATAGCATCTTTTATTGATGTTAAAGTCCAAAGTGTACCCATCCTATCCGAAGGTAATGGAAAATTCTCATATAGCATTTATATTACCTCCTTTTTTTTGCTTTTCATCATTTTGTTTCTAAAATTAAAAGATTTATCATTTGTCAATATTTCTAATGTCTCATCTATAACTTCATACCCAAGCTTTTTACTTACAGGGTCTAGTATAATCTGAGTTATTCCTCTAGATATTAATTCCATAGGGTTTTCGTGTCCTAAATAGTAGCTTGGCTTATATTCATCATACACAGTCCTAAGTGGTGCTATGTTAGCTATCCTACTCACATAAGGATTATTACCTGTATCTAGGATTCGTTTTATATTAATCTCATCTTTTTTGAGATATTCCCTCATTTGAATTAATATTGGTTTCATTCCTAATTTAATTAAAAATAAAGACAACTTCATACAGTCAAATGGAGTGTTTCCATATATAAATGTTTTTCCCGAAAGTTTTGCTTTAGACTTTTGTACTTTTTCTAATGCTTTCTCTCTAAGAATCTCTAATTTTTTCGTTAAATTTATTTGCAATAACTCCTGTAACTTATTATAAGCTTCATCTATATCATCAATATCTAGATGCTTTGCAAAATTAACATATTCTACACCATATTGATCCTTCATTTGATGCGCTAACATCATTGCTGTTTGATCTACCACGATATTAACTGTAGCTGTTGGAGCATACTTTAAGTTTTCTATAGTACAGCTAGATGGTATCGTCATATTGACTTTTATTTCTGCATCACTTAACAACTTGTACAACTCAGTGTTTTCTATCTCGTCATACCTATAACCTAGTATATTCACTGTTTTTTCTTTCTTTTCTCCGCTAACCATTAATTTAGAAAATACCTGTAGCGTCTTTTCTATTCCTGAAATATGACTATTGCATTTAAAGTGATCTGTTTTAACAACTAGCAGTTTACAAGCTACCTCTTCTTGCATGCCTATAATTAAAGATTCGTAATCTTCTCCTATCAATTCAGGTATACATGTTGTCACTATCAATATCGCTTTTGGTTTTTCTTTTTTGTATATTGCTTTTAATGCCTTTTTTACTTTTTCTCCACATCCAAATGTTACATCGTTTTTATCCATTACTAACGAATAAAATCTATCTTTGCCATTTTGCCTTAAGTATGCAAAATCTTTAGCATAGTAAGTACATTCCTCTGTTCCTACAACCATAACTACTAAATCTTCTATATAAGAAGCTGTCATAACACTTCCGAATAATGGACAATGTGTTCCTGGAAATTGTGCATATGACAATTGTGGTATATCTTTATCACTTTTTATCGTATCTAATAATGCAAGTAACGATAAATCATATTTGTATTTCAATGTTCTACCTCCCAGCTATTCCTAATGGTATTATGTGTGGTTTACCAGTAACTTCTTCCTGCCTGACCTGCACATCTACGTTATATACATCTCTTATTGTCTGTTTAGTCATTATATTTTGTGGCAATCCAACCTTATATATTTTTCCTTCTTTTAAGACACAAATTCTATGTGAATACTTACTTGCTTGATTTAAATCGTGTAGGACCATAATGCATGTAAGCATTAAATCTTCATTTAATTCTCTTACTAGCTCTAATACCTCAAGTTGATGACATATATCAAGGTATGTTGTCGGCTCATCTAATAATAATATCTTAGGCTTCTGAGCTAGTGCCATTGCTATCCAAGCTCTTTGCCTCTCTCCACCTGATAGTGTTATAACCTTTCTAGAACTCATATGTAAAAGCTTAGTTTTACCAAGTGCCCAGTCCACTACTTCTTGATCATTTTTATTTTTCTTTTCATACCATTTTTTATGGGGCATTCTTCCATAATAAACTAAGTCTCTTACTGTAAAATCTGCTGGTGATGTGTTTTGCTGTGATACTACTGCGAGTATCTTTGCTATCTCCTTTTGGCTGATTTTAGTTATATTGTCCCCTGAAAGATAAACTACTCCGTTTTCAGGTTTTATTATTCTTGCTATTGATTTGAGTATAGTTGATTTGCCTGAACCATTTGGCCCTATGATAGAGAGTATTTCTCCTTTTTTTACATCTATAGAGAAATCCTCAACTACTATTTTACTTTCATAGCCTATCATCAATCCTTTAGCCTCTAACATTAAGCATCCCCCTTTCTTAGTAAATACAAGAAGAAGGGTCCACCTAATACTGCCATAATAACTCCTACTGGAAGCTCTATAGGTGCAACTATTGTTCTCGCAACAGTATCTGCTATACTAAGAACACTACCTCCTAGTAATATACTCAATGGAAGCATGTATTTATAATCAGATCCTATAATCAATCTACTAATGTGAGGTACTACTAGACCTACAAATCCAATTATTCCAACTACAGATACAGATACTCCAGCTAAATATACAGCTATTGCTGATATTATCACTCTATCTCTATTGACATTTTTACCTAGATTTGTTGCTGTATCATCACCTAGCTGTAGTATATTTGCACTTCTTATACAAAACACTGATAAGAGTTGTCCTATTATTGAATATGGTAATAACATATAGACATCCTTCCAGCTTTTAGCTGCAAGTGAACCGTTAACCCACATCAAAACTCCTTGAATCTTATCACTATGCAGTATCGAAAGAAGTGATGTTCCTCCTCCTAAAATTGCATTAACAGCAACTCCAGCTAATATTATCCTAATAGGCTTTATACCATTTTTCCATGCCAACATATATACCATCAAACACGCGACCGCTCCTCCTGCAAAAGCAACCACTGGTAGTAAATATGTAAGTGTTGGAAAAAGTAATAATATTATTATTGCTGATAAGCTTGCCCCGGCACTGACCCCTGTTACTCCAGGGTCAGCTAATGGGTTTCTCATAACTGCTTGTAATAATGCTCCACTTATAGAAAGATTTGCGCCTACTATTATCGCAATTATAGCTCTTGGCACTCTTACATCCATCAATATAACATTAAGCACTCCTTCGTCTTTACCTAATATTATATTTACTACACTTTTTAAACTACACGAAATACTCCCAAACTTAATCGAGCACAAAAACGATAAAGCTAATATTAATATACCTGCAAATAACACTGATTTTTTATTGTTAGTTTTAATACTTGAAAGTTTACTCATTTGCTTATAACTCCATTATCTAAGACTTATTTGTGTATCATCTCGAACATTTTTTCTAAAGCCTTACCGCATCTTATATTTGCTACAACTCCAAAATATTTATTGTCAAGATCATATACTCTGTTGTTCTTTACTGCATCAAGTGATTGCCATACTTTATTGTTGTTAAATTCTTTATCAAACATCTTTCTACTCTGCTCTGGATTTGCATGAGTCATTCTCAATATTACATCTGGATTAGCTTTTACAATGTTTTCTATACTAAATGGTACATATGGTCCTTTTGCACTTTCTAGTGAATCTGTTATATTTATTGCACCTGCTTTATTTACCAAATCACCAACATATGAATGCTTTGTACACATCATAAAACTTTCTGGAGTTCCAAATATAGCAAGCACTGTTATCTTTTCTTTATCCTTTGTTTCCTTTTTAATCTTTTCTTCTATAGCTTCCATATCTTTAATTAGCTTATTCCCTTTTTCTTGTTTTCCAAATGTATCAGCTAATGATTTGATAGTATTTTTAACATCATCGTATTTTGAAGTTTTATAAAATAATGTTTTTATATCTTGGTTTTTTAGTTTTTCTTGTAATGAGTTTTTAAGTACATCGTCTGATATAAAGAAATCTAACTTTAGAGATTTTAATTTCTCTATATCGGGATTCATAGGACTCCCTATTGTATCAATCTTCTTAAGTTCTTCTTTTCTTTCATGAGTCGTAGTAGGTATTCCAAGCATTTTTATACCTAACTCATTTATTATTTCTGTTAGAGAATTTGTACCAACTGCTATCCTACTTTCAGCTGTTAATTTATCAGCTTCTTTATTTTGATCATTTTCATTGTTTTGTTCTTTTTGCTCTTTAGATGCGCTAGTATTAACATCCTCTTTTTTTTCTGAGCACCCTGCAAAACTCATAATCATTGCTAACATACTTATTATAATTAATATTTTTTTCATAACATAACCTCCCATTTTATTATCCAATAATTTGATTTGCTAATTTCATGTATTGTTTTGATATATCTGCATCACAAAAAGCTTCTACTACAGTTTTACCCTCGTTTTCTGCTTTTTGAATATTTCCATCTCTAGGGATATATTTGATAATATTTGTTCCTATTTCTTCGCATAACTTTTCAACTAATTCTTGTTCCTTTTCTACTCCTTTCGCATTTAATATAAGGCCTTTTAGCTTTGCATAACCTCTATTTTGGAATTCTCCCACTGCCTTTGATATATTAGATGCAGCATACATGCTCATCATTTCTCCACTAGTCACAATATAGACTTCCTGTGCATAACCATTTCTAAGGGGCATTGCAAATCCTCCACATACTACATCACCTAAAACATCATAAATTACCACGTCAGGCTGATATTTCTCAAATGCTTTTAACTCATCTAGTTTTTCAAATGCAGTTATAATGCCCCTTCCTGCACATCCTATCCCTGGTTTAGGCCCTCCAGCCTCTACACATAAAACCCCATTGTAACCCTCAAACACTATATCTTCAAGTGATATATCCTCTTTATCTCTCATCACTTGCAATACCGTTGGTATGAATTTACCTTTCATTAAGTTTTTTGTTGAATCAGCCTTAGGGTCACATCCTATTTGCATAACTTTATATCCTAATGTAGTCAATGCAGCTGATAAGTTGGATACTGTTGTTGACTTGCCTATCCCACCTTTTCCATATACAGCTATTCTCTTCATTTTGATTCTCCTTTGATAAATATCTTTACTTTTTATGTGATATTGATTATCATTATCTTATATAGTTTAACAAAATTTTTTTATAAGTTCTTATAGTTTTATTCACTTTTTTATAAATTTTTCACGAAGGAGTTTTTTATATGAAATGTATATTAAAAAAAGATGGTTCTATTAACAACCATCACCTAAATGTTATACTAGATTATTTTTATAATATAAGTGGTATTAGCATTTTCGCTATATCTTCTAGCTTAGAAATTATATGTAAAAAAGGAACAATTCCAAAAACAGTCGATATAACCTCTGTATTAAAAAATACAAACAGTAAAAATACAACTATTTGCATTGAAAATGATTATTTTATAATTCTCCCAATTAATATACGTAATACTCAATTGGGATTTATAGTTATCGGTTCTTTTTCTGATATAACAAAGGAATGTTACCTTAAAAATTTTATAAATTTATTAGTAGAAAATGGCCTACATCATATAAGAAGTTTAAGTGATTCTTCTACTATGAAAAGATGTATCTGTTATAAGAAGCTCAATCATTCAACTAATTATCTAAGTATAATGAATGAAATTATTGCAAATATCAGGCTATCTAAATTCAAATTAGCTCTAAGTATTTATGAAACCTCTTTTACCCATGCTCTTTCTTTACTTCCTTTTGATATTGCTAAAAATGTTATTGTAAGTTTTATTGGTACTATAAGTAATTACCTAATTGTTGATTACAATAACTGTTTCATATACAAAATATATGAAAATAGCTTAGATAAGTTAGCAAGCTCAACCGAGTATAGCTTTATTTTTATGATAGGTAAATCTTTTATTAAAGAAACTCAGTTTTTCATATTATCTAGTATTGAAAATGATCCCAAATGCTATCTAATAAAGAAAGTTATAAATTATATCACTCAAAACTATGATAAATACCTCAGTCTAAGTGATGTTGCTAATAAAGTAAAGCTAAGTCCCGGTTATCTGTCTACCAATTTTAAAAAAGAAACAGGAGAAAGCTTCACTTCTTATCTTAATAAAGTTCGTATAGAAAACAGTAAACTCTTATTTGAAACCACCGATCACTCTATAGTCGATATTGCTTTAGCTGTAGGTTTTGACAATCAAAACTATTTTACTACTGTATTTAAAAAATATACAGGACTTACACCTAAAAAGTATCGTATGTCTTTAAAAAGAAATTAATCTGACTTATGATCTTTGTGTTTGACAACTCACTAATAATACCTTCCTATATTAAATCGATTAAAAGGCAGTCTAAAATACACGCTTGAATGGTATAGTACAATCTGTCAAATAAAAATATTAGGTATATTTTTACTTTCTAGGGGATATTGAATCTCCCCTCTCTTTATTTTCAATCTGTCTCTTTTAAATAGATTGATATCATTGTTTTAACTTTCTTATAACCAACCAATAATCTTCCTCTATTCCAATATCTTTTTATCCTTTAATATTTTCACAGTTATTTCTTTTGCTCTTATTCCTCTTGCTCCTTCTTCTCCTTTAACATTGTTAGCAAAGTAGTATACATTATCGTCTTTTTCAACATATCCAATAAACCAACCATTTATAAATTTATTGTCTCTTGTTCCTCCTCCAGTTTTTCCAGAGAATACAACACCATTTTGATTTGTTAGAACTATTATTTTCTTGACTATATCCATATTTCTCTTACTGAATGGAAGATCATAATTGTACAGCCTTTTAAGTATCTCTATTTGTTCTATAGGAGATATCTTTAGCGATGATTGTAACCAAAACTTTGTTATCCCGCCTGATATGTCTTTATTTCCATAATCTATTTTGTTTAGATATCTTTGCATATCCTCTTTTCCTACTTTTTCTGCTAGCCTTTGATAATACCAGACAGCTGAGTTTGCTATAGCTGTAGCCAATGTATGGTCCTTATTCCAACTCTCTAAAAAGCGTTTTTTACCATCCCATTTGAAAACTGTGTTTTCATCTTCTACAACCTTTGTCTCGAGTCCAATTAATGAATTTACGATTTTAAAAGTAGAACATGGAGCAACTCTTTTGTTCATTCTATCAATGTTATGTACAATATATTTATTTTGATTACTATCAAATAATATAAAACATCCATCAAGTTCATCATAATATTGGCTCAAATCTTCTTTTGTTATATTTCCCTTTATACCTTTATTGTCTTTTGAGCATCCTATAGTTACTACAATAATCAATATTGCTATAAAGAATAATTTTTTCATATTTCCCCCTCTTATTATTGGTAATACTCATCATACCTTTCTAGAAACTCTTCTATACACGGTCTTATTGGATCACATAAATTATATGGTAATTCTTCTATTGAGAAAAACTTTGCATCTCTTCCTTCTGTTTTCTCTACCTTTATTTCTCCACTATAATCTTTGCATACATACGTAGCTGTTACGTTATATACCTCATTTCCATCTGGATATTTATAGTACAACTCTTTCCCAGAATAAAGATTCATGAGTTTTAAATTCTGGCAGACTAGATTCACTTCTTCCTTAGCTTCCCTTATAGCTGTTTCCTGTAAAGATTCACCTAACTCCATTGCACCACCAGGTAATCCCCACCAGTCTCTATCTGTCCTGTGATGTAATAATACCTCTCCCTTTTTGTTTATAATGATTACATTTGCGCCAACCATTATTATCGGTTTTGTTCCAATGTATTTACGTAAATCATCTATATATCCCATACTCTCTCCTCCTCTGTTTGCTCATCTAGAAATACTACATGTAAGCACATAAAGCCAAGTATGCTCATTAGTATTGACGATTTAATATCAACTATTTCGCACAAAGATATAATAGCAATCCTCTATATAAAAATTCTTCAGCAGGTAACTCCAAAATATATTAAAATACACGTTTTCAAAAAACCTCTATTCACCTCCATTATTTTCAGCCTGACTCCCTTAGCCATTAATATATTAATTGTTAAAATACAATTCCTATTATTAAACTACAGGCGTTTCCTCCTTATAAATTAATACAGTCCTTTTTCACCCAACCTACCTCATTTTTGTATTTGCCTAGTACATAACCGCCATATTTCTCTATCACCTTAAATTGATTACCCTTCTTTATATCCAAAAACAAAGATATGTAAGTTTTTTTAAGACTAGGCTTGTCCGTTGTTTGGTCGATAAATTCATTCTTAAGTAAAAACCTCTCCCCTGTACTAGCTTTTTTACAAAGCGAAAATTCACAATCCTCTTTTAATATATCAAATTCTAAATCTCTCCAATCTAATTTTACTATTTGATTATCTTCTGATATAAAATCCTTTACTACTTCTTTTATTTCAAATTTGTCTTCACTAATACTATTGAATGATGTTTGATTATCCTTTTTTTCTATAATTAGTGCATTAACTTGCCCAGCATACTTTACCCCATTTCCACCATCTATAGCAATGATTTTCTTTTTATTATCTATTATCACATCACCATTTAAACTTCTTTCTCTATAGTTTTGAGTTGGCCAATGTCCTACTACTACGTATTTTCCTGCGCTGTGCTTTTTTTCTAAGAATTCACTTATACTAAGCATACTTCTGACTTCTGATTGAGTCCAATCCTCTATATCATCTATACCTGCATGTACAAAAATAAACTCATCAAGTTCTAGCGCTATGGGTAAATCCATCATATATCGTATATAGTCTTGATATCTAGAAACTATCTTTGTTTGTATGTTTTTTATATCATTTATACTTTTATATTCTATGCCAAGTTCATTGATCCATTCTTTTATTATACAAGGATATCTCACGTTATTCAGATGATAAGCTAAATCTTCTGCATTTTCTTCTTTTAATAGCCCTAGAATATATCTTTCATGATTGCCGGTGAGTATAATTGTATTGTTTCTTTTGGATAGCTCTTTTATATAGTCAAGTGTTTTTCTGTTATCTTCACCTTTTTGTATTGCATCCCCCAGAATAATAAGATAATCATTTTCTTTTAATTTTGCTCTATCTATAAGCCTCTTTAACAAATCATAGCTACCATGAATATCGCTTATAGCTACTATTCTATAATTACTAATTACATTCATTTTGAGTATCTTGTCCATTCTCCCCCTCCTACTGTAAAACAAAATTATCATTGAAAATCTAGTCTCATGTTATATATGGAACCTTCGTACAAATTCGTTCTTCAATTTTTTATCTGAGAATATAAACATTCCTATCAGTGTAAGTAATGTATATAATGCTGATACAGCACTAGGCCAAAGTATTTTTGCTATATTAGTTAAATAAAGCACAATAGGTATTAAACCAATAAACATGATTATAAACAAATATCCTATATACTCACTCCAAAGCATTGGAATTGTATATATAATTATAGTCATTATAAATATTGATGTTATTATCAATAAAGGTATTACTATATCTACAGACCAACTAAACTGGCCATTGGTTATATCAACCATAAAAAGCATAAACGATAGTCCTATTAATTGCAGTAAAATCTTTACCCCATAGTGCATGTTAGATATTATAGTATTTCTAATTGATAGCCAAACATATCCTAATGGAAATATCACGTAAAATGACCATAGTAATCCATTGTAGTTAAGTAAATTTATTAACGTACATACGCTTATTACTATAATAACTATAAACGAAAACACTTTAGATCTATAATTCTTTTTTTGTATTTTCTCTAAGTTATATTGAGGATATTGTCTATCTTCATTTTCTATTTGACCTTCTAATTTCTTATGACATAACGGACATCTTACTTGACTATCATCTATATTTACATCACAAAACTTACAATGCTTCATCTTCCATCCCCCATTCATTTGTGTATATATCAACATTTAATCCTTCTTCTTTTGACAGATAGGAAAAGAAATGTTTTATTATCTCTGTCTGGACAATGGTTCTAGAGAATGTTATTGACAGATCATGTTTAACGGAACAAATAGAGCAATTTAAAGGATTGCTTGCTGTAGAATACAATATAACATCTACACGCTCTACATACTTCTCTATAGACTCAGGTATCATTATTTTCCCCAAATTTGTTACACTGCTTGTTTTCTTTATATTGGCTCTTTCAAATGCATATTTCATCACTATATTTTTAACCCACAGAGGTACAAACCTCGCGATAAGTAGTTTTTCAAATTTAATGTTTTCTGCTATTCTTGGATAAAGATTCTCTTTCTTAACTTTGTACTTCAGCTGCCTTGATGTTTCTTTTATTATTTCATCAAGTGTCATATCCTTGTCTACTTTGACACTTATATTAATAACTGTAAAGAAATTTCTAAGTGTTCTTGAAGGAAAAATCCCTCTCAAGTTAACTGGTACAGATATGGATATTGGATGAGTATATATTCCATACTTCATATTCTCGTTATAAATTGAATAAATTAATAGAGCTACAATATATTCTGTCATAGTTGCTCCATATGATTTTACTACTCTTTTAAACTCCATTGAATCTATTACACCATGTATTACATTGTTACCAAAGTTAACAAATGGCTTTCCTTCTATCTGGTAAGCATCTTCATCTTTTATAGCTGGAGTATCACTAGGCTGATAGTATCTTTGAAAACTATCTTCTATTTCATATTTTGAAGGTGTATCTTCTATCAATAATATTTTATCTTCGTGTTTTATATCTGTATGTATTCTTTTAAGATATTCATATGTTAGAGTTTTTAAAAACTCAAGTGCCCCTGTTCCATCAGTTAAAGAATGAAATATTTCTACTGATATTCTATTCTTATAATATAAGACCTTTATAAGATATCTATTATTAGAATATTTATCTATCTTATGACATGGTGAGTCAACTTCTTCCTGGATTATTAGTCTTTTGTCATTATGCTCGAAGTAATACCAAAATAGGCCTTTTCTTATCCTTACAGCATATGCAGGAAATCTTGTTATTACTTTATCTAATGCTTCTTGAAGTAACTTTGCATTTATGGCTTCTGTAAGTGTTACAGATACTCTAAATGTTGCTGTATTGCTTGATGTAGATGCGGCAGGGAATATCTTCGCTGCGTTGTCTAATCTGTACCATCTATCTTTATCACTCATATATAATATTTCCTTTCATAATAATATCCGTAACGTAATAGTCTAATCTCTTTTATTATTATACCATATCGCATAAATCAGTTTATATTTATCTGTTCTTAAATAATCCTTCACATATATTATAAACTTAAAAAAAATAAATACCCTTAATCTATGAAACTTAAGAGTATTTTATATCATAACATTTATATTTTTATTAGTTAAAATAAATATATTTATATATTAACACAATCAGCTTTAATCCAACCTACTTCTCCATTATGCTTAGCTAATACATATTCACCACAACGTTTTATAAGTTTTATATTATCCCCATTTTTAACTTCTAAAAATAACGATATGTATGTTTTTTTAAGGCTAAGTTTACTTTTTGTTTTATCTATAAATTCATTCTTTATTAATACCTCATCACTCACATTTGCTACTTTACAAATTGAAAATTCCTTGTTTTCTTTCAATATTTCAAACTCTGTACCTCTACAATCTAGTTTCATTACTTGAAATTTATGTGGTAATGTATCCTTTATTACTTGTACCCTTTCAAAGTAATCTTCTCTAAGACTATTAAATAATAATTTACCCTCTAATTTTTCTATAACCAGCGCATTAACTTGTCCAGTAGTCATAACACTATACCCACCATCTATAGCTATGATTTTTTTATCTTTATCTATTATTACATCACCACTTAGACTGTTTTCTCTATAATTCTGGGTAGGCCAATGTCCTACTATTACATATTTGTCTGCTTTATGTTGTTTATCTAAAAATCCTTTTGTCTTTATCATATTCCATGTTTTTGATTTAGTCCAGTCTTCTATATCATCTATACCTGCATGTACAAATATAAAATCATCTAATTCTAAAGCAATCGGTAAACTTTCTAAAAACTTAATATCATCTTTATATCTTGATTTTATTTGATTTTGAATATTTAAAACATCCTCTATATTGTTATATTTGATATTTAGTTCTTTCATCCACTCTTTTAATATACAAGGATGTTTCTTGGTTTTAAAATAACTGTCTACATCAGTGCAATTTTCTTCTTTCAACATGTGCAATATCTTTCTTTCATGATTACCAGCTAGTATTATAGTATTTTTTCTTTTTGACAACTCTTTTACATATTGAAGTGTCTGCATATTGTACTTTCCTTTTTGTATTATATCACCTATTATAACTAAATAATCCTTTTCTCGTAAGTTAACTCTATCTATTAATTTCTTTAATAATTCATATCCACCATGGATATCGCTAATAGCAACTATTCGATAGTCACCTTCTAATTTATATCTTAGTATTTTGTCCATAAAATCCCCCTGTGAAGTTGTATATTTATATAAAGTTATTACATATAAATAATATATTTATTATATCATAGTTCATATGTTTATCTTTTCTCAACCAATAAGCATTTATATTATGATTAAGTAATAAAAAACACCCTCGATTTATTGACTTCTTGAGAATGTTTTGTTAAATCATTGTTTATTAGATTTAGGTACAATCTTTTTTAGTATGTGAAATGTTATGTTACCTATAGCTTTTTTAAATGGGTTCTTTACTGTATCAACAGGATATACTTTATCAAACCAATCCAGTTTTTTATAGTATTTATAATCTGCTGTATCTTCGGTAGTATCCAGAAAAGTTATAGCTCGAAAAGCGTTATAAAATGCTATCCTTCTTACTGAAGGTTCTTTTAGCTTCTTAGACTCAATGCTATTATAAAACATCTTAGATATACGCTTTGCTTTTTGCGCTAATTTATCGGTTATTTCTAGCTTAATGGCAAACACTTTATGTCTAAATATAAACACCTTGTTCGCTCCCCAGTACTCAAATACATCTTTTAAATATTTCGCAACTTTTTTATCTCCCCCACCAGCTGTACTCACTACTACTAGTACATTTTTATCAAATAAAACAGGTCTATGCAATATATAAGCAAAATGATCTACTAAATTTTTAACTACTCCGGGTACACTCAACATATATACAGGTGCAGAAATAATTATAGCATCTGCGTTTAACATTTTTTGTTCTAGCATATCTGTTGTTTCTCTATGAGGGCAAAATTCTTCTCCTTTAAGTATACAGTTGTGACAAGATATACAGTAACCCAAGTCTATATCACCAAGAAATATCTCTTCAAATTCTACATCGCCTTGCTCATTCATATTATCTTGGACTAATTTAGTTAATTTATAAGTGTTGCCCTTTCTAAGACTGCCTAATAATACTAGTACTTTCACTTAAATCACCTACTTATTAATTTTTTTATTATATTCGATTATTTTATTAAATATATCGTAATCATCTGATTTAGTAAATAAATTATGATGCTGTATTGTCTTTTTTGATGTATCGTATTTTTCTGCTACTTCAATTCTATTATGTAGCCATATGTCTACATACATTTTTGAGAAATATTTTTTCCCGTCTATAGACATGTATTTTAGTGGTATTCCAGTATATTCATTACTGCTCAAACTTCTAATCTCCATCCTTAATATCTTATCTATAATATTAGTTTCTATTCCTAAATATTCTGATAACTCATTTATATCCATAAGTGCTGTCTGTTTTTCTTTTTCAATAGTTTTATCACTATGAGTAAATATATAAGCAGTAGATATAATTGATATTCCAATGATTACACTTGCTATTAGTATATATATACCCTGTTTTTCTTTCAAATTTTTCACCCCCTATTTTGGTTGTTATATGTTAATTCTATTAATTGCAGATGGATTTGTCAAAGTCACAATAAAAGGAATGTCTTAATAGACACTCCCTCTCTATGTTATTTTTTCATATAACTCTCTTAATTTTATGACCTTCAATCCATATGGATTCATTTCATCTTTTTTATTACACAAACATGTCTTCATGCCTAATTCATGTGCTGGCAGTATATCTGCTTTAAAATTGTCACCTATCATAATTGCCTCTTTACCGATTACTTTAAAATACTCCAATGCTTTGTTAAACAGCTTAATATTTGGCTTCATATAGTTATTGCTATAACTAAAGAAATATCTGTCTACATATTTATCTATACCTTTACTTTTGAATATGTCTATATACACTTCTTCTGGTAAGAAACAATTAGATATGATACCTATTTTCTTGCCATTTTGTTTGACATACTTTAATATATCCACCACAAAATCATTCACTACTACCTCTTTCATGTACTGTGAGTAAAATAACTTTGAAAGCTCTAGGATTACTTTTTCACTGAGTAACTTCTTGTCAACTATTAATCTAAAAAAATCCTCTATAGGGGTTTCGTGCCCATTCTTTTTTCTACTATTAATCATGTATTCGTCCAATGGATCTAAAAATTTCACTTTAAGTTCATCTACAGTATAGTTTATACCAAACTTATCTAAGTATTTTTGCATTTCTTGTAATCCTATAATATCCTTTTCTACATCTGTTTTACCTTGGTGAAAATCCATCAAGGTATTACCCATGTCAAAGAAAAACACCTGTATATCTTTTGTATTCATGCTATTCTCCTCTCATTTAAGGTTTAGTAGAGATATGTTATCATACTTTTATTTAGGATACAATGTTTTCTTTGCTTTAGATGAATTAATTTAAAAAACATCTAAAATATATTATAATACTCATATGGAGATGATATAATTTTGTGAAAATGGCAGTAATTTCACAATGCCAATTTAGAGGAGGAGTTAAAGATGAGTAGCAGATACGAAGAAGGATTAAGATTAATAGAGGAAAGTTGTGGCAATGGAAAAGATAATGTCATTGCTCTGTCAACCATCGGAATGGAACCGAGTGGTGGCAAAGTCACCTTTCCTTATGTCCGTGAGGTGGACGCTTATTATGAAGACGGTGTGTTTTATGTTACTACTTGGGGAAAATCAAATAAAATGCAACAGATAGCTCAAAACAAAGAGGTTGCATTTACAGTTTGCTTACAGGGGATTTCCGGAAATGGAATTGGCGAAAACCTAGGATGGGTTTTAGATCCGAAAAACGCTGAACTAAGGGCTAAACTTCGTAATGCCTTTGCCGATTGGTACGATGACGCAAACAACGAACAAGATGAAAACTGCGTTATTTTGGCAATACGCATCACAAGATGCTCGATATTTAGAGACCACGGTGCTGTCCGTTATAATATGGATTTTGTGAATAAAGTGGAGACTGCAGAAGTATAAATTAGGTAAGTCCATTAAGCTGTATCTAAATGATAATTTTCCTTAGTACACTTTATTATCATAAGGTGTACATGACAAGTTTTAGTTTTAGAGGAAGTACAAACTCCAATTTGTAGTATAACTATTGGGTATAATTTATATAGCGAAATATTTGATAATGTGAAAACATAGAAGCTAGAGTAGAATAATATCATTATATAAAATCAAAAAGATACAAAATATTAATGATTTTTAAGGAGTTGATACAATGTACGAATATAAATCAGTTGAAGTACCACTGAAAAAAGGACTAAAGGCTAAAGTAGGAGTTACTTTTGATGAATGTATGAAAATCATAAAAGAACATGCACAAGACGGATGGAGATTGGTTCAGATTGTAACTCCACAAAATGAAAAAGCGGGGGCTTTTATGCCTTATGCTTATCAAATAATATTTGAGAAGAAGATATAAACATATAAGATATTAATAAAGGAGCTGTTCACTTAAAAACATCTCCTTTATCCTTTACTATCTAATTCTAAAATTATACACTTCTACTTCTCAATCAAATGACACGAAACATCATGGTTTTTATCTATACTTATTAACTTTGGCTCATCTTTTTTACATATATCTTTTGCATGTATACATCTAGTATGAAACCTGCACCCTGTTGGTGGATTTATAGGGCTTGGTACATCTCCTGTTAAGAGTATTCTGTCTTTCTTCTTGTTTGGATCTGGTATCGGTATTGCTGACAATAAAGCCTGTGAATATGGGTGAGTTGGATTATCATACAGCTTATCACCATCTGCTATTTCTGCGATCTTTCCTAAGTACATTACGCCTACTCTATCACTTATATGTTTTACTACGTTCAAGCCATGCGCTATAAACAAGTATGTCAGTTTGAATTCTTCTTGCAAATCTTTTAATAGATTTAAAACTTGAGCTTGTATTGATACATCAAGCGCTGAAACTGGCTCATCACATACTATTAACTTTGGTCTTAATGATAATGCCCTCGCTATACCTATCCTCTGTCTCTGCCCTCCACTAAACTCATGTGGAAATCTATCCTTATGAAACTTTGCAAGCCCTACATAGTTTAAAAGCTTTAAAACCTCGCTATTAATATCCTGTTTTTCTACTATTTTATTTACTCTCATTGGCTCTGCAATAATATCCCCTACATTCATTCTTGGATTGAGAGATGCATATGGATCTTGAAATATTATTTGTATGTCTATAGCTAACTTTCTCTTCTCTTTTTTTGATAGCTTTGTTATGTCTCTACCCTCATACAATATCTGTCCTGATGTCGGGTTTAACAAATTTACGATCATTTTTCCTGTTGTAGATTTACCACAACCTGATTCACCTACTAGTCCTAATGTTTCTCCTTTATATATATCAAATGTAATATCATCAACTGCTTTAACATAATTAGTAGTTTTTCCGAGCGTTCCTGATTTAACTGGAAAGTACTTTTTTAAGTTTTTTACTTGTAGTAGAGTTTCCATAGTTATCACCTACCTTTATTTTATCTCTAAGAAACACCTTACCCTTCTACCATCAATAAATTTAAGTTCTGGCATCTTTTCTTTACATATATCCATACACTTACTACATCTAGTGCTAAAAGCACATCCTTTCGGCATATCGAGAGGATTTGGAACCATTCCTGGAATAATGAATAGTTTTTCAACCTTTTTATCCATCTTTGGTATTGAAGAAAGTAAACCTTGAGTATATGGATGTAGCGGTTTTTCAAATATCTCTTTAACACTTCCAGTCTCCACTACCTTTCCACAATACATTACTACAACTCTATCGGCTGTCTCTGCTACAACACCTAAATCATGTGTTATCAGTAGTATGGAAGTATTAAATTCATTTTTCAGCTTTACCATCAAGTCTAATATTTGAGCTTGTATTGTAACATCTAATGCTGTGGTAGGCTCGTCAGCTATTAATAACTCTGGCTTACACGCTAACGCTATAGCAATCATTACTCTTTGTCTCATACCTCCACTAAGTTGATGTGGATACGAATGTATTCTTTCCTCTGGAGAAGGTATACCTACTAGTTTGAGCATATTTATTGATTCTTTAATCGCTTCTTTTTTGCTCATCTTTTTATGTCTAATAAGTGCCTCTGAAATCTGTTTTCCTACTGTAAATACTGGATTAAGTGAAGTCATCGGCTCTTGAAATATCATAGATATCTTATTTCCTCTTATATCTTGCATTTGTCTTTTAGTTTTTTCTAGTAGATTTTCACCATTAAATAAAATTTGTCCATTTATTATTTTACCTGGAGGATTTGGTATAAGCCCCATTACAGATAATGAAGTAACACTTTTCCCGCTTCCTGACTCTCCAACTAATGCAACTACTTCTCCCTTATCTATTTTAAAATCAACTCCATCAACAGCATTGACTAGTCCTTTTTTTAGTTTAAACTGAGTTTTTAAATCTTTAACCTGTAATAGCATAATTTATCCCTCCTTATTTTCTAAGCTTAGGGTCTAATGCATCTCTCAGACCATCTCCAAGCAAATTAAATGCTAAAACTGTTATCGTTATAGCAATACCTGGGAAGAATACTAGATGTGGTGCATTGTAGAAATATCCTCTACCTGCTCCAAGCATAGTTCCCCATTCAGCGTATGGAGGTTGAACACCTAGTCCTAAAAATCCAAGTGCTGCTGTTTCCAATATAGCTGTTGATATACCTAACGTTCCTCTTACTATTATGGGTGAAATAATATTAGGTAGTATATGTTTAAAAATTATAGTAAAATCATGATTTCCTATAACTTTAGCTGCTTGTACAAATTCACTTTCTTTTATAGATAATATCGAACCCCTCACTATTCTCGCGTATTCTGGTATTGTAACTATACTAATTGCAATGATTGCTTTATCTATTCCTTTACCTAATGCACTCATAAAAGCTATAGCTAACAGTAATGAAGGAAAAGCTAATATAATATCCATAAATCTCATCAAAATCAAATCTATCTTGCCTCCATAATATCCTGCTAATGCGCCAATTATTATTCCTATACTGAGTGAAATAGCTACCGATATCATTCCAACCCTAAGTGATATCTGTGTACCATCAATTATCCTACAAAGTATATCTCTGCCTTGCTCATCGGTTCCTAAAGGATGAGATGATGATGGAGTTTGTAAGCTATCTTTTAGTTCTCCCACATTTGGATCATACTTCATTATAAATTGCCCAAAGATAGCGATAAAAACTAGAAATATTATTATTCCTAGACCAACCATAGCTAATTTATTGGTCTTTAACGTATTCCATAATTCCAACCACTGTGACGATTTTTTTTCCATCTATTTCACCTCTCTTTATGAAAATTTGATTCTTGGGTCTAAAAATCCATACAATATATCAACTAATAGATTCATTCCCACAAATACGACTGCCATCATCATTACACTGCCCTGTACTACTGGAAAATCTGATTTGAGTATAGCATCAACTGTATAGCTTCCAACTCCTGGCCACCCAAACACAGTTTCTGTCAATACTGCACCTCCAAGTAATCTCCCTAGTTGTAGTCCTATTACAGTCACTATAGGTATTAGTGCATTCCTAAGTGCATGTGATAGAATTACCACTCTTTCAAACAATCCTTTTGCTCTAGCCGTTCTTATATAATCATGTCTTATTATTTCAAGCATTGTGGACCTAGTCATACGTGCTATTATAGCTGTTGAATATGAAGCTAATGCTATAGAAGGTAATGCAAGATGTTTTAAAGTGCTAATTAAAGCTTCGGTATCTCCTGTTGCTATACTATCTATAATATATAATCCCGTAATTTTGACAGGCTCAAGCCCAAGTTGGATTCTACCTGCTACTGGTAGCCAATGAAGATTAACTGCAAACACTACTATTAGCATAAGTCCAAGCCAAAATATCGGCATAGATACTCCAATAAGCGATGCTATCATACTTATATAATCAATAATAGAATTTTGCTTTATTGCTGATATAATCCCTATAGTTATGCCCAATACAGAAGCTAGGATTATAGAAACTATTGCAAGCTCTACTGTAGCAGGAAATCTTGCAAAAAATTCACTGGTTACAGATTCTTTCGTTATCAATGAATCTCCAAAACTCCCATGCATAATACCTTTTATAAAATCCCAATATTGGATATATAAAGGCTTGTCAAAACCTAGCTCCTGTTGTAATGCTTCTATCTGATCAGCTGTGGCATGTTGTCCTAATATAATACTTGCTGGATCTGTTGTAAATACATGCATAACTACAAATACCATTATTGATATTCCTATTAGTACAGGTATAAGCAACATCAATCTTTTAATAATATACTTTAACATATAACAGTCTCCTTTCTTATTTAATAGTATGTAAAAAGGGCAATCTCAAGATGACCTCAAGATGCCCCTTTAAGTGTTCAATATGTGTTTAGAATCTTAACTACTCTTTATCAATCTTACTTATATTAACAACACCTGTTGGATGAAGCTTGAAACCTTTAATATTCTTAGCTGTTGCTGCCATATCTGTAGCATGTGATATAGGTAACC
This sequence comes from Clostridiaceae bacterium M8S5, assembly GCA_029227815.1. Classification (GTDB taxonomy): domain Bacteria; phylum Bacillota; class Clostridia; order Tissierellales; family MCWD3; genus Abyssisolibacter. Next base: position 3,340,519 of record CP118523.1, read on the forward strand.
AAGGAGCTTCTTTAGTTAACTCTTCTTGTGCTTTCTTATATACCTCGTTTCTTTCCTCGCCATTTGGTAAAGTTCTCGCTTTAGCTAAAAGCTCGTCTACTTTTTCACTACCAAAGTTTGCTGAATTAAGCCCACCTTCTATCTCTTTTGAATCTAAAAGGGATAAGAAATTATCTGCATCTCCATTATCACCAATCCAACCATTAAATAGGATATCTCCTTCACCTTGTCTTACTTTTTGCTTATACTCCTTCCAAGGATAAACATCTATTGTAGCTTTAACTCCAACTTTAGATAGGTAATTTTGAATAGCTTCAGCTAACTTTTGTCCAACTGGGTTATATGGTCTTGGATTAGAATAACATATTATTTTGATCTCTAAGTTTTCTTTTCCTAATTCTTTTAACATTTGTTTAGATTTTTCTACGTTATACTCGTAAGGCTTTATGTCATTATTATATCCTGGTATAAAATCTGGCATGTAACTATTAGCCATCTCTGAATATCCTTGATATAAGTATTTAACTAGCTCTTCACGGTTTATTGCATATGATATTGCCTGTCTTAACTTTGGATCATCAAATGGTTTTCTTTCACAATTAAACGCCATGTAATTAATATTCATACCATTTTGTTTTATAACATTTAACTTATTGTCTTCCATTTGTTTTACATCATTAGGGTCAACTCCGTCGATTATATCAACAGAACCAGCTATTAGCTCACTAGCTCTAACAGAGTTTTCTTTTGTTATTTTAAATATAACTTTATCTATCTTAGCTTTTTCTCCCCAATATTCATTGTTCTTCTCTAGTGTTATAGATTGACCTTTGTCCCATTTTACAAACTTATAAGGTCCCGTACCTATTGGGTTTGATGCTAGGTTTTTTCCATTTGGACAAGCAATAGGTGCTGCTAAAGCCATTGCCATATTAGCCAAAAATGGTGTATACTTATCCTTTAAAATAAACTTAACTGTGTAATCATCAACCTTCTCAACTTTTTCTACGGCTCCATATGTAAATGATGCATATGGCATATCACTAGTTCTCTTTGGTGGTAATTGTCTCTCTACACTAAATAAAACTGCATCCGCATTAAAAGGTGTACCATCATGGAATTTGACATCTTTTCTCAAGTTAAACGTATATTCTTTCCCATCTTCGCTAACTTTCCAATCTGTTGCAAGGGCTGGCTCAACTTCTGTTGTACCTTCTTTATATCTTAGTAACCCTTCATAAATATTACATGTGACTTTTGCTGACTCTCCATCAGATACATACGCTGGATCCAAACCTACAGAATCTGCGCCTCTTGCATAAATAAGAGTTTTTGGCTTGTCATTGTCAGCTTTTTTATCATCTTTTTTTGGATTATCACCACATGCACTTAGTAGTACTGTACTTAGTACAAACATAGATAACATCAATGCTATAACTCTCTTCTTCATTTTATTCCTCCTTGTTTTTATTGTCTAAAACATAATATTATTATCGGTTTATTTGATTATAACTTTAAAGCAATAAAGTTAAATTGTTATATCACTTTTCCAAATAACTATATGTACTACCCCTTATAGCTAAACGAATTACCTTGTTTAGTAATACCAATATCAATATTATGTTATAGGTTTCCTAATATATTAACACATGCCCATTACTAAATGCAATTGATTTTTATTTTATCGTTAATAATTATTACGATAGCGTTTTCCCGCAATACTTTATTAAACACTATTGTCAATATAGCTAATTTAATATTATGAATATTCAGTAAAATGCTTTCCACAAAATTGGAAAGTTGTCCAAAAATATAGACAAATATCTAAAATTAATATAAATTATCCATAATACTAACCTTTTAGGTATGTATTCTATATGTTAATATAAAAATAACTGCACTATATATGTAAATTGTATAAAATTTTATAACTATAATTTTATTATTTATAGAGTTGGCACAGTTTTCGCATAACTAATAATAGAAATTTCATGAGTAACGAAGGAGGATAACATGATAAGCAAAAACAATAATTCGGTGTTATATTTTGATGGTTGTAATACCATAGATTTGGCAAATAAATATGGTACTCCACTGTATGTTTTTTCTGAAAATGTAATAATTTCAAGATGTAAAGAAATAAGGGAATCTTTCCTCAATAAATATAAAAATACAAAGGCAGTATATGCATGCAAAGCATTCCTATCATTAGCAATGTGTAAAATCATAGAGCGTGAAGGATTAGGTCTAGATGTAGTATCTGGTGGCGAGTTATACACTGCTATCAAGGCAAATTTTCCTGCTGATAAGATAGAGTTCAATGGCAACAACAAATCCCAATCAGAGCTAGAAATGGCTATCGACTATGGAGTAGGAAGAATAATAGTAGATAATTGTTATGAGCTTAATTTGCTAGAAACAATATGTAAATCAAAAAACAAATCCGCTAAGATATTGTTTAGAATAACTCCAGGAGTAAAAATAGATACTCACAAATATATTACAACTGGTAATAAAGACTCTAAATTTGGAATTCCATTAAATGAGAATATCATCTACCCTGCTATAGAAAAAGCTATTAATTCTAAATATATTGAATTTATGGGCTTTCACTTTCATATAGGGTCTCAACTTCATGATAATATATCTCATTTAGCTGCTCTTGATGCTAGTTTATCGTTAGTGAAATACACTAAAGAAAAACATAATTATACAGTTAATGAATTAAATCTTGGTGGTGGTTTTGGTATAAAATACACCAATGATGATGAGCCTAAATCTCTTTCATATTTTATTGACCCTATTATGAATAAGATAAATGATTTCTGTGGTAAAAATCACATTGATGATATGCATGTCATCATAGAGCCTGGCAGATGGATAGCTGGTGAAGCCGGAATAACTCTTTATACTGTAGGCTCTATAAAAACCATACCAAATATCAGAACTTATGTAGCTATAGATGGAGGTATGACTGATAATATAAGACCAGCATTATATCAAGCCAAATATGATGCAGTAATAGCAAATAAACTTGACAGCAAAACATACAAAACAGTTACTATCTGCGGTAAGTGCTGTGAATCTGGTGATATATTGATACACGATTTGAAAACTCCTGAAATTTCTCCAGGAGATATATTAGCAGTATTTAGTACTGGTGCATATGGATATTCTATGGCGAATAATTACAACTCAAATGTAATACCAGCAGTAGTATTGGTAAAGGATGGAAAAGATGAAGTCATTGTAAAAAGGCAATCTTATGATGATATGCTTCGTAATAATATAATCCCAGATAGATTGAATTTTTAATCTTCAATATTCATAAAATTTGATGATTAAGTTGTAAGTTTATAAATTACAAAATTTTAGGGGGACTGATTATGATCAATAAGCCAAAAGCTCTAAAAAAAGGAGATACTATAGCAATCATTGCTCCTTCATCGCCTGTAAAGAATCACCGATATATTAATTTATTGAATGATGTTTTAGAATGCTACGGATTAAACCCTATAATGTACCCTAGTTGTTACGCAAAGCATGGTTTTTTAGCAGGAAATGATTCACTTAGAGCAAAAGATATAAACGACGCTTTTGCTGATAAGTATGTAAACGGTATTTTGTGTATAAAGGGGGGCTATGGAACTCCCAGATTATTACCGCTATTAGATTATGAAACTATTAGAAGAAATCCTAAAGTATTTATGGGATATAGTGATATCACAGGACTTCATATGGTACTTAATCAAATATGCCGTATGGTCACATTTCATGGTCCAGTCGGTATGAGTGACTGTTTTGTTAAAAATAAAATGGACGAATATACAAAGAAAAGTATTATAAATAACATATTTAAAACTGATGTCATTGGCTCAGTTAAAAATCCTATCGGTGAAGAAATTATCACTATCAATGATGGGCAAACTTACGGCGAAATAATAGGTGGTAATCTATCCCTACTAGTTTCAACTCTAGGTTCTCCTTATGAGATTGATACTAGAGGTAAAATATTGTTTATTGAAGATGTAGGAGAAATGTATTATAGATTAGATAGAATGTTTAACTCGCTTGCTCTTGCAGGAAAATTCAAAGACTGCAATGGTATAATTCTTGGCACGTGGAATAAATGCGAAAAGGAATACGAAGATTTCTCATTATCATTAGAGACTATAATTGATGAAATAATAAAACCTTATAATAAACCTACGATTAATAATTTTAGAGCTGGTCATATTCACCCTCAAGCAACTATTGCCTTTGGAACAAAAGTAAGACTTAATGCTACTACTAAAGAAATTGAATTTTTAGAATCTGCCTGCATTTAACTACAAATAAAGGAGTTTGATAATGTCTAATTTATTTAGAGATACCATATTAGAAGTAAATATTGATAACTTAGAGTACAATATCAAAGAAATCAAGAAACTTATTGGCGAAGATGTAGCTATAGCTGCTGTTATCAAAGCAAATGGATATGGTCATGGAGGAGCTTTTTTAGCACCTATAATCATAAAGAGTGGCGCAGATATGATTGCTGTTGCTACCTTGACAGAAGCTCTTGAACTTAGGAAAAATAATTTCACTGATGATATACTTATAATGGGATATACTCCCGATAATGTTCTAGAACATACTGTGAAACACGATATAATTCAAACAATATTTTCGCTAAATCAGGCACTCCTATTAGATAAAGTTGCATATAATTATAATAAACAAGCTAAAATTCACATAAAGTATGATACTGGTTTTAATAGATTAGGTTTTAGAGATTGTACTTGTAGTATAGATGAGATTGAGCAAATCTATAACCTCAAACATATATCCCCTGAAGGTATATTTTCACATTTTGCATTAAAAAACAAATCTACAGACAGCATTCAATACAATAAGTTTGTAAACGCTATTAACGAGTTAAAAAAACGCGGTATCATCTTTAAATATAAACATATATGTGATAGTATAGCAGCAGTGGATTATCCAGAATATAGACTAAATATGATTAGACCTGGTGCAATAATTTATGGCTTGAAATCCTATGAAAATGATTCATTAAAATTAAAGCAAGTTATGACGTTTAAAACAAAGATTTCTCATATAAAATTAGTTTCAAAAGGCGAAGGTGTTAGTTACGGTTATAGATGGATTGCAAAAAAAGATAGTATAATCGGCACTCTACCTTTTGGATATGCTGATGGTTACCCTAGAAATATGAAAGATAAAGGTTATGTAACTATTCACAATCAAAAAGCCCCTATAATCGGTGTAATATGTATGGATCAATGTATGGTTGATTTAACACATGTCCCTAATGTTAAAATAGGCGATGAAGTAATAATATACGGAGACGGTAAAAATAATACCATGAGTATACAAGAAGCTAGTGAATTAGCAGAAACAAATAAGAATGAAATTGTGGCAAGAATAACTCGTAGAACGCCAAGAGTTTATATAAAAAGCAATAATATTATTAAAATTGTTGATTATTTACTTGATTAATTTTCAAATATTTAAAGGAGTAGAGTACATTATGGATTTAAAAAAAGCTGTTAACAGTATATATAACGAATTAGTTGATATTAGAAGAGATTTTCACATGCATCCAGAACTAAGCACAAAAGAATTCAGGACTAGAGATAAAATATGTGAATATTTAACCAAATGGGGTATTGAACACGAAGTAATAGCTACTACAGGTGTAGTTGGTATAATTAGAGGAAAAGAAAGTGGAAACACAGTAGCTTTAAGAGCAGATATCGACGCACTTCCGATTAAAGAAGAAAACAACGTACTATATAAGTCTAAATATGAAGGTATTATGCATGCTTGTGGCCATGATGCCCACGCTACTATACTTCTAGGAGTAGCTAAGTTACTTAAACAAATGGAAGATTCTATAAAAGGAAATGTAAAGCTGTTCTTTCAACCTGCTGAAGAATCAACTGGTGGTGCTTTACCAATGATAAATGAAGGCTGTATGGATAATCCAAAAGTAGATTATGTACTAGGACTCCATGTGATGCCTAATTTGGATGCTGGTAAAGTAGAATTAAAATATGGTAAGTTAAATGCTTCTACTGACAGTGTAAATATAACCATAAAAGGTAAAAGTGGTCATGGTGCTTACCCTGAGCAAGGAATTGATGCTATAATGATAGCTGGCCATGTTCTTGTAGGTCTACAATCTATCGTAAGTAGAAACATATCTCCTTTAAATTCAGTTGCACTTTCTATTGGAACAATACAGGGTGGTACTAGGGGTAATGTAATATCTGATGAAGTAACTATGATCGGAACACTTCGTACATTAGATTCAGAAACTAGACAATATACTAAAGACAGAATAAAAGGTATTGTAGAAAATATCTCTGCATCTTTTGGTGGTAGTGGAGAAGCTCAAATACTCGATGGCTATGAGCCTTTAGTAAATGATTCTGATGTTGTAAATATTATTAAAAATACTTCGGAAAGTTTACTTGGTAGAGAAAATATTGTATTTAAAGAAACGCCTAGTTTAGGCGGTGAAGATTTTTCTTATTTCTCTAATAGAACAAAAGGTGGTTTTTTTCATCTTGGCTGTGGTAATTCTAAAAAACATATTAACAACTCTCTACACAATTCTAGTTTTGATATAGACGAGGAATGTCTAAAAGTTGGTGTAAGGCTGCAAATAGCTAATACTCTTGCTCTATTGGACTTGTAATCTATATCTCTTGATATTACAATTATAAGGAGTGGTATAATGAATATCGAATTTTACAAACTACAAGGACTTGGTAATGACTTTATCATTGTAGATAATAGAAAATACAATCTATCAGACAAAGAACTGTCTACTCTAGCATCAAGAGTTTGCAAAAGAAAACTTTCTGTTGGAGCTGATGGTTTAATGGCTGTGAATAATCCTGTTACTGAAGGTACTGATTTTCTAATGAAATTTTACAATACTGATGGGAGTATTGCAGAAATGTGTGGAAACGGCGCCAGATGTATAGCTAGGTATTCTTTTGAAGAAAATATCGTAAATAAACAAATGTCTTTTGAAACCACCGCTGGAGTAGTTAATGCTGAGATATTAGATAATAGACAGGTTAAAATACAGTTAAACAATCCAAGTGTTTTAGAACTCGACAAAACAGTCTATATTGAAGGAAAAAAATACGAATGTTCTTATATTGAACTTGGTAATCCTGGAGTACCTCACTGCGTTATTAAGTACGATAACTTAGCTAATACTGACAATGATAGTATATTTGAGCTTGGTAGATCTCTTCGATATAATAAAGCTTTTCCAAAAGGGGCAAACATCAATTTTTATGATATAATAGACGAAAATACTGCTATTGTCAAAACATACGAAAGAGGTGTAGAAGACTTTACACTAGCTTGTGGAACAGGCTCTACCTCTGTAGCTATAGCACTTATTCTCAAAGGCATACTAAGAAAAGATACTGTCAATATACTTGTGGAAATAGGAGCTTTAAAAATTAGTTTGTTAAAAGATAATAATGCTATAACAAAAGTATTTCTAACAGGAGATACTAATATAGTATGTAAAGGAATCATAACTGACGAAGATTTAAAATAAACTAAGGAGGGTAACTGTATGAAAGTATATGTAAGTACTGATATTGAAGGGGTAACTGGCTGTAATAATTGGAACGAAACAACTCTTGGTCATAGTGAGTATGCTTTGTTTCAAGAACAAATGACAAATGAAGTCAAAGCAGCATGTGAAGGTATCAATGAAGCTTTTGACAGTAATGTTGAAATAGTAGTCAAAGATTCACACGACTCTGGAAGAAATATAATAATGAAGAACTTACCTGAAAACGTAAAATTGATTAGAGGCTGGACTTCTGACCCCAATATAATGATAGGCGGTATTGACGAATCATTTGATGCTTTAGTTTATATAGGCTACCATTCAGGTGCAGGAGAAAATGGTAATCCTTTGTCTCATTCTATGAATCTGAAAACTAATTACATCACGGTTAATGGTTTGCAAGCTACAGAATATTTATTACATACTTATGCTGCCAGTGAGATGGGAATACCTGTTGTCTTTTTAAGCGGAGATGCAATGCTTTGTGAAAGTGCTAAGATAATAAATCCTTCTATTGAAACTGTTGCTGTAAAAGAAGGGCTTGGAGATAGTACTATAAGCTTAAATCCTAACTATGCTTGTTCATTAATTAAAGAGAAAATAAAAATTGGTCTATCAAAGATTAATGAATGTATAGTTAATCTTCCAGATAGCTTTGAGGTTGAAATCAATTATCAAAGACATCAAGATGCTAGAAAAGCAAGCTTTTATCCAGGTGTAACTTTAATAAACAATACTACTGTAAAATTTGTGGCTGAAACAGCTAGAGATATGATGGTAACTATTTTCTTTATATTATAAAGATGAGGGAGATATAATTTCTCCCTTTTTAGCGTTCTAAAACAAGTGTCTATAGTCACTTTCCATAAAAGCGGATATTCATTTAGTTAGTTTTTGATACCGTAGTAATCATTTAGATATTTTGCTAAATATCATCCTATACAGCTTTAATGATATACATAACTACTGTATATATTCCCACTGTTGATACTATGCTGAAAAATATTCCTAACAAATAATACTCTTCAAAATATCAATCTTTAAAAATATGTTGCAGTCTACAGTGCAACTTTGTTAGTGTTGCAGTTACAAATGCAACTTTTAAATCCACCGAAAGCCTTCTTGACAAATCTAAACATATTAGTAATACTAAATATAACAAAAAAACTATAGGAGGTATGTTCTTATGAAGGTATTTATAAGTGCGGATATAGAAGGTGTTGCTGGCTGTACTCACTGGGATGAAGTACGTATGGGAAACATAGACTATCCGATGCTTAGACAGCAGATGACTAACGAAATCAAAGCTGCATGTGAAGGTATCAATGAAGCCTTTGGTGATGATACTGAAATATTGGTAAAGGACTCTCATGCTACTGGAAGAAATGTAATAATAGCAAATTTGCCCCAAAATGTTAGATTAGTTAGAGGGTGGACATCTGATCCAAATTCTATGATAGGTGGTATAGATGATACATACGATGCTGTTGCTTTTATAGGTTATCACTCTGGTGCTAGTAGAAATGGAAATCCTCTATCTCACACCATGAATACTCAGATAAACTATATAAAAATTAATGGTACTATAGCAACGGAATACACGCTACATGCATATGCTGCTGCTGAAATGGGAATCCCTGTTGTTTTCTTAAGTGGAGACAAGATGCTCTGCGAAGATGCAAAACTTATCAATCCTACTTTGGAAACTGTAGCAGTTTTAGAAGGCCTAGGAGATAGCACAATTAGCTTAAACCCTAGCTATGCTTGCTCTCTAATAAAGGAAAAAATAAAGGTAGGTCTATCAAAGATGGAGAAATGCACTATAAAACTTCCTGAAAAATTTGAACTAGAAATCAACTACAAAAAACATCAACTTGCTAGGCGAGCAAGTTTTTATCCAGGTGTTGAGTTAGTAAACGATACTACTGTTAAATACACTGCCAAAACCGCTAGAGACATGATGGTAACAAACTTTTTTATACTATATTAGGTATAAAAGCGACTGCTTTAGAGTCGCTTTTTTGCTATCTTAATTAACTAAAATATGTTTTTCACCGAACTGTTTTTCAACTTTTCAAGCCTGACCCCAAAACCCCACGATCTGAAGTGACTACTTGCAGTTGCTTTTTTTCTATCTTAATTAACTGAAATATGATTTTCACTAAACTGTTCTTCAACTTTTCAATCATAACCCCTATCTGTCTTTAACATAAACGAACCTTCAAACTCATGGAGGTTATAGTTAAGATTAGTTTTAGACTAATCAATATGTTTGCTTGTATGTGATTTCTCATTTTTTAACCTTAAATCATGTATTTCAATTCTTTTAACACTTCCAGTTTTAAACTTTTGTACTCTAGCTATGCTATAGCTTATGCAATAATCTAACTTTGTTTTTCAATATCAGCACTTGTTTTTAATGTATTTACAGGAGAAAAACCTAAAATAAGAGCAACTAAAACTTTTTAGTTGCTCTTATTTTAGGTTAAAGCAGTCTATATTACTAAAGTTTAAAAAATTACAAAACAAGTCAAAATATACCCGTTTACAAAAACAGCTCCAAATTCATTTGTATCTAGTACAAGTATGTTTAAAAGGGGTCGCATGAGATGAAGTTAAGTAAAGCAATACTAGACGCGCAAAAAGAAGATAAGCAAGCATTAAAAGAGTTATACGTTGATTTTTATAAATCTATAGTATACTACAGTAAAAAAAATGAAGATATGCAAAGTGATTTAACTATATCATTCTTAGATTTCATATTAAACTTAAATCCATGCAAAATAAAGAATCGCAATAATAGTCAGATAGCTAAATATATTAATGCTTTTTTAAAAAGTAAATCACTTGGATTATTAAGAAAAAACAATCAAATAAAAACAAAAGAATGTCTTAAAATTAACCAAGAATTATTGAAAAATAGCGCAACGGTAGACTTTGCTAGTAATCTATTTATTTGTGAGTTACTAAAAGAACTACCAGTACAGCAAAGAAGAATTGTTGTAAGGAAATACATTTATGATTTGCCAGATATAGAAATAGCTAAACAATTAAAAATATCAAGGCAAGCAGTAAATCATTTAAAAAACAGAGCATTGAAAAATCTTAGAAAATACATATCATCCGACGGAGGTGAAAAAGATGGAATCGAATCTAATAGAAATCGCCTCCAAACATGGTATTTGGGCAGTATTGACAGTAATATTAGTGTTTTACATTTTAAAAAATCAAGAAAAACGAGATATTAAGCAAGAAGAAAGAGAAATAAAATATCAAGATATTATAACTAGTCTTACTGAAAAGCTTAATTTAGTTTTAGATATTAAAGAAGATGTAATAGAAATAAAAAAATATGTATTTAAAGCCGATAAAAAGTAACTCGTTAAAAAAATTTTTTGAGGGGGTTTACATTTCGATTAGTTTTTTTGTTTGTATATAGTGAGAAGTTAAATTTAACCGGTTAAACTTTCTTAGAAAAAATAAATAGGAGGTTTTAATTTGAAAAAAATATTAATAACAGGTTTCGATCCTTTTGGAGGAGAATCTGTAAACGCTTCTATAGAAGCTGTTAAAAAATTACCTGATACGATAATGGGCTATAGTATCGTAAAACTTGAAGTTCCAACAGTCTTTAGAAAATCTATAGATACTTTAAAGAAAGCAATAGTAAAAGAATCGCCTGATATAGTAATTTGCACTGGTCAAGCAGGTGGTAGTTCTTCTATATCTATTGAAAAAATTGCACATAACTTAGATTATGCTATAATTCCAGATAATGAAGGAAATCAACCTATTAACAAACCTATTTACGATGATGGTAAATATGCCTATTATTCTAACTTGCCTATTAATGCAATTCTTAAGAAATTGACCGATAATAATATATCAGCAGTTATTTCAAATTATGCAGGTACTTTTGTTTGTAACCACTTAATGTATGGTTTGCTTCATATGATTGAAAATGAATTTAGCAATATCAGAGGAGGTTTTATACACGTACCATATTTACCTGAGCAAGCTGGATACCACTTACCTTCTATGCCTCTTGAGACTATAGCTACTGCTCTAAGGTTAACAATAGAAGCCTCTATAGAAAATAAATAAAGATAGCTTTGATTACTGGTAAAATTCATTAAAAGACGATAAAGGAGGATGTCTTAATTAGTACCTTCCTTTATCGTTTTATGCTTTGACTATCTGTTTTTGCACAATATATATCCAAACTATATTATGTCTTTTTTAGTTTGTTTATGTATAATTGATGAAAAGAAAAAAGATGGGATCATAACTAATAGAAATTGTCTCCACACAGTCTTGACAGTAATCTTAATGTTTTACATTCTAAAATTCAAAAAGAATAAGATATTAAGATATCAAGCAAGAGATATAGAAATAAAATATAAGGATATTATAGTCTTACTTTCTCCAACTTTATAATCCAGTCCCTAAGGCATTTTGTGTTAATTAAAAGAAACTCTTTTGTACATTACATATATCATAAATATTACTAAAAACTTTAATCAAATCATCTCTATTTACCTTTTTATACTTCCATCCCATTTTATCATCACTAAACCCATTTTCATCTAAATACATCATTATCTCTTTTAAAAATTTATCATTCTTCCCTATTATCACTTCATATTTTTCATCTTCATATTTTCTCAAAACAATCTGTATGTTTTTTAACTCATTAAAATAAGTAGTCAATATAAAATAACCTGTACTTGTCAAAGTTAATGTTTCATAGTCACAATATCTTATAATAGTATCTTTTATACATGTTTGTATGAACTCTTTTGTATCAATATTAATATCATTTTTCTTCATAATATTTTTATATTGCTTTACTAGTATAGTCTTACCATTCCAATCTACAGGTTTCTCACAAAATTCTAGTAGTTCTTTAAAAAAATTTCTATGACCATCTACGAGTTCACTTTTTAAATAGAATCTCGAATGTAAAAAGCATGTCCTGTTATCACTTGTTAGATGTTTTTTCCCGTATTGGTTTATCCAATCTAGATAATTATACTGATTTTGCTTATATACTTTTAATGAATTAATGATTAATCTTATACTATCTAAAAAAGATATTTTACTCTTAGTTTTTTTCATTAGTCTCTTATGTGAAACATTTTTACTCCATCCTTCTTCAGTAAACGTAGAAAGTGTCTTTTCATCATTTAAGCTGTCTGTATAGAAAAACTGAAATTTAGTTTTGTCATTAGCAATACTCATCTTAAATGGCATTTCATATTTTATATAATTACCATAGTCAAAAAAATTTCTGAATCTCTGCTCTCCGTTATATGTTAACTCAAATACATCTCTATTATATTCCAGTTCTATCAAAAACGGAGCGTATAGACATCCTATTATTTCATTTTCCACCCATTTCCTTGTCATATTTATTTCTCTACCATACTTATATAGCTGCTGTCTAGTTATTGATTTATTCTTGTATTTTAAAAAATGATTATGTATTTTTTTATAAAATTTGAATCTATATTCATTTGGCTTCATATAATTATTCAGTCCAAGTTCATACATATCAATCCCCCCGATTAATACTATATTTTTGTTTCACATTATATTCTATACAAAACTCTTCTATAAGAATATTGTAAACTATATCTGTTATAAATCAAAGAAAAAAGCTGTATCAAGAATTTTATCTTGATACAGCTTTGCAGGATGTATATTGAGTAACTATTTATTTATTGCGTTAACTGCGTCTCTTAGCCTTTCTAAGCCTTCTTTAAGCATAGCTCTTGGGCAAGCGATGTTTATTCGCATAAAGCCTTCTCCCACTTCACCAAACCAGTGTCCACTATCAAGGGCGATTTTAGCATCTTCAAAGAACAGCTTGTCTATATCTTTTGTATCTAACCCTAACCCTTTGCAATCCATCCACATTAAATATGTTGCTTGCATTTTGTATGGAGTTATCCCTTTAATGTTTTCTGTTATAAAGTCGTATACAAAATTCATATTTCCTTCCAAGTACTTAACTAACTCATCTACATACTCTGCTCCATTTTCGTAAACAGCTTGTGTGATTTCTCTACTAAATGAATTTGATCTGTTAAGATCTAACAACCCTAACTCACTTCTGTATGCATTCATTTTTTCTTCGTCTTTGATTATACAGAAAGCAGTGTGAAGTCCAGCTATATTAAATGTCTTGCTAGGTGCTGTACATATGATAATATTTTTGTTCCATTTTTCGTCAACGTTTATCATAGGTGTATGCTCGTATCCACTATACACTAAATCATAGTGAATTTCATCTGATACTAACAATACATCATTTTTAAAACATATTTCTCCAACTTTTCTCAATTCATCTTTAGTCCAAACTCTTCCTACTGGATTGTGTGGGCTGCAAAGAATCATCATTTTGCACTCTGGATTACTTGCCTTTTTCTCTAAGTCTTCAAAATCCATTACGTATTTTCCATCTTCAAATACTAAAGTATTGTCACTAACTACTCTTTTATTGCCTTCTATAACAGCTTTAAAAGGATAGTATACAGGTGTTTGTATTATGATTTTGTCACCTTCATTTGTGAATTTTCTAATCATCATGTTGAGTAAGAAAACTACACCAGGACCATACTCTAATTCTTCTCTTTTAACAGTTATATTGTGTCTTGTATCTAGCCAGTTAATTATAGCACCATAGTACTCTGGCATTCTCTTAGTGTATCCAAACACACCATGGTTTGCTCTCTTTACAAGGCAATCAATCATGAAATCAGGGCATTTGAAATCCATGTCTGCTACCCAAAAAGGAAGTAAATCATTACTGCCAAATTTAAGGCCCATTTCTTCATATTTTACTGAACTAGTATTTTTTCTATCTATTGCTAAATCAAAATTATACATGTTTACCTCCAAATCTTTCGTTAAGCACTGTTTAGCGCTAATTTATTTAAATGCTTTTTGCATCCAATTCTTACCTTCAACTCTTCTTGTAACCATCATTGAAGCAACAGCATCACCTGTAGCATTGATCATAGTTGCTATAGCATCTGTTAGAAGTCCTATTGTTACAATAATTGGAATAACTTCTGTGTTAAATCCATAGAACCCTACTATGATAAGTGATCCCATCATTCCTCCACCAGGTATACCACTCATTACAACACCACTCATTACTGATATTGCTATCGCTGTAGCCCAAACACTAAGTCCTGTAAAGTTCATATCAAATATTCCAAATAAGAACGATATCTTCATCAATGTTGTGAGCGCTGTACCATCCATGTGCATAGTTGCTCCTAATGGTAAAACTATACTACTGATATCTTCAGGTACTCCCATCCTCTTAGTTCCACTTAAGTTTGTTGGAAGTGTTGCTACTGAACTTTGTGTTGCTAATGAAGTTATAACTGCTGGTAAAATATTTTTATAGAATACCTTGATACCTTTTAGTCCCCCAGCATAGTATGCATAAAGAGTGAAACATACTAAGAAATAGAATATACATATAGGGAAGAACATTCCAACTGCTTTAGCATAAGTTTTTGCTAAATTCGAGCCATAAGTTCCAATTAATGATGCAAAGTATGCACCCAATCCTATTGGAGCATAAAGCATGATTATATTTATCATCTTCATAAATGCTTCTGCACATATATCCAACACATCAACTACTGGGTTGTGTTCAAGATTCCTGCTACTTGTTATTAAACTCACGCAGTAACCAAATACTATTGAGAAAATTATCAATGGAAGCATTGCTCCTTTAGATAAAATATCTTTAAAATCACCAACGGTTAAAGCTTTTACAACCTGATCCATCAAATTCATTTGCTCTGGTTCTTCATAACTTCCAAGTGATATATTAACACCTTCAGCTGGTGGGAAAATAGTCACTACTCCAATTATAAATACTGACGCTATAAGTCCTGTAACAATAAATACTAATAGTGTGTTACCTAGTATTTTTCCAAGTCTTTTTGTGTTTGACATTTTAGCTATTGAGCTAGATAAACTAAAAAATACAAGTGGTACAACTGCTGTAAACATTAAGTTTAGAAAGATTTGACCAAAAGGCTTAAGTACAGTCGCTTTCTCTCCATAAATTAGACCAATAATACAGCCAGCTATAATACCCATTAGCAATAATATCAATGATCTGTACGATTGAAACACTGTTTTTTTAGTAATTTTTGTTTGTGACATAAATAACCTCCTAATTTTAGTCCTATTTAATCATGTTTCATATCATTATATTTACAAACTTAACCATTGTAAAGCATTAAATTTGAAAAGTAATAATCAAGCCCACATGATTGTCTAGGTAAGTATGAGTAAAATAATTTCACGAAGCGATATCAGCTTTCGTTCTTTTATATTGCAAAAGAAGTGCCAAATTAAATAGATTTATATTATTTTTTTATTAAACAATTCAAATTTAAACATTTTTCTCGCTTATAAAAAAATATCTATGAAAAAGTTTTCCTAAACAATTTAAAATAAAATGGGCTAACGGAATTTTTATCCCCCGTTAACCCATTTTATTTTTCATTATATCTATACCTTTACTAGTAATAGTACTTCCACCTCTACCAACTTCAATATTTATATATCCTAATTCTTTCAATTTATTAAGTATTCCTCTAACATCATACTCTGTTATATGCATATTTTCTTCAAAAGCTCTCTGTGATATACTTCTTCTTCCTAATTTTTTGCGACTAAGGAATGACTCGTAAAATAGATTTAGAACAAAACTTTGTTTTTCATTCAAATCTTCTATAGTTTCCACTTGCTTTGATTGTTTACTTTTTTTATATATTTCCTCCATGTGATGTGGCAAATGATTCATCTCTATAACTTCTGTACCTATATTATCAAAATACTCAATACAGTTTATAAGCTCTCTGATATTTCCATCCCATTTATATCCCTTTAAAAATCTCATGACAGAATCAGAGATTTTAAAATCGTATCCTTCCTTGCTTTTAATATGTTCTATCAATACCTCCAAATCTTCTACCCTATCTCTTAGTGGAGGTAGATTGATAGGAAGTACATTAAGCCTATAATACAAATCCTTTCTGAACTGTCCCTTTTCAACTTGCTCATAGAGATTTTTATTTGTAGCCGCAACTATACGAACATCTATCTTGATAATCTTATTGCCTCCTACACGCATAACCTCTTTTTCTTGTATAACTCTAAGCAATCTAGCCTGAAGTTCCATAGGCATTTCCCCTATTTCGTCTAAAAACAGTGTTCCATTATTAGCAAATTCAAATATACCTATCTTACCACCCTTTAGAGCTCCTGTAAACGCTCCACTTTCATATCCGAATAGCTCGCTTTCTAGCAAATTAGGTGATATTGCAGCACAGTTAATAGCAACAAAATGTTTATCTCTTATTGGAGATGCATTGTGTATTGCTTGAGCTACTATTTCTTTTCCTGTTCCACTTTCTCCTGTAATCAAAACAGCTGATTTTGAGTTACCCATTCTAACTATCAGACTCTTTACTTCTTCTATTTCTTTGCTTCTACCTACGATATTATTAACATTATATTTAGCTATATGACCCTTGTTAGCTAGTTGTAGTCTTAACATATTCTGCTTATTTTCTTGTGATTGAAAACTTTCTATTATAGCATAAGCACCATCTGTTATGTCGTAAACATCTGACCCACTCACTACTCCAATTGGATATATTGATACTGTTACGTATTTTCCTTTAACCTCAATTAGTTTATCCTTTACGGTTTTTTTCGTTTTGAAAAATTTATCAAACTCTATCTGTGGCAGAACCTCTCTTGCATTATGTCCAATAGATGATTTGCTTTCGCCTAGTATCTTTTTTGCTATGCCATTGCAACTTACTATATTGCAATCACTATCCACACCGATTACTCCTTTTTTCATAATGGAGAGCAATGTATTAAATTGGTTTTTTATAGTGTTAGATCTACTTATCAAAAACTCCACACCTTTGTTGTATGCAACCAATGATTCAAAGTATTTAAGAGCTCTTTTTTCTGAAAGTACTTCTTCTAAATTCAAGCTGGCAGCAATCTCAACAATAGTATTTTTATCTATCAATCTATGTCCTAAATCAATAACTTTTTTGATATCTCGGGGAACATATCTCATTTCTCCAGTAGTTATTGCTGTATCTAGGTTAGGTATTTCATTAATATTAGGATACATAGGAATTAATTCATAGTTATCAAAACCTAACTGATATAGTAAAGCCATAGTTTCTATACACATCTCTAAGCTTAAATTTACAAGCATTGCTGTTTTATCAATCTTAAAATTCCTCAACAAATCAAAACTTCTTTTAGAGAGCGTGAGTTTGGATATTATAATCTCAACTTCATTGTCTATATATTTTTTTAAAACCTCGTATTGTGAAAAAGTACTTATCAATATTGCATCTAGATTTGTTATATTTTTCACGTCATTTGACTCAAATGCATAAGTGATAACCTCTATCTTATCACCAAAGACATTTAGTAGCTGTTTTTCGTATTCATGTCCAACATCTTTACTAGATGTAACTATCCCTAGTCTTCTTTTCATATCGTCCTCCATCATCTAATATAAAAGTACTTATTTACAATACAATCATTAACAATTCCTTTAAACTATCTTATTTTTTGTATAACTAAAATTTTTACTCATTTTAGTTTCATCCTCTTATTATGATATATAGAACAATTACTAATAATAATGTAAGAACAACAATACCTACTATGGCGGATCTTTTATAAAATCGGATTAAATCTTCACTAGCTTTTGGTTCTTCTTTATACATCCACCTTCTACCCATTACAAAACTTTTCTCTGGATATAGGTACTGATAAATCATAAATCCATAAAAAACAGTTGCAACTGCTAAAGTCATAAAACACTCTAGTATTTTTTCAATCATTATCTATCCCCCCAAAATAATTTATAAATAAAATAAAACTACAGATTCATTACGAAGTCACGTAAGATTATTAATTTTCAAAATAATTACAATTAAGTTATCCACATTTTCTTGTTACTGTTTATTCTATCTTAGACAATGCATTTCTTTTTCACACTCATCCCATTTCAATGTATACGATTTACCCTTAGAACAAAATATAGAAGATGATATATACTCACTATCCGCCGTTTTATCATATCCAATCTTGGCTATTACTTCATCTTGATTATGACAAGCTTCATAACCCGCCAATTTAAAACTTAGCTTACCTTTCCCTTTAGTAAACGTTGTTAATTCCATACTGTAGTTCATAAAAGTTGCAACTGGTCCTTTACCTGTTATAATCACATTATCGCCTAAATTTTCTGGTTCATTAAAACTCCCATGATATTTCTGTATATCTGATATTACTCTTCCAATATGTTCGTTTTTTACTTGTATTTTAAAATCATAATAAGGCTCTAATAGTATATTTTCTGCCTTCTCTAACCCTTGTCTCAAAGCTCTATATGTTGCCTGTCTAAAATCTCCACCACTAGTATGAAGCTTACTTGCTCTACCTGTTAAAAGTGTTATCTTTAAGTCAGTTAACTCACTACCAGTTAATAACCCATTGTGATCTTTTTCAAAAATATGTTTTTCTACTAACTTTTGATTTCCTATTGGAAGCATATCTACATGACATTGATTCTCAAATATTATTCCCTCTCCGCTTTCGTTTGGCTCTATCTTTAGATGAACCTCCGCATAATGACGGAGTGGTTCAAAATGACCATAGCCGATGGTTTTTGTTTTGATAGTTTCTTTATATATAATCTCAGGTTTTGCAAATTCAACATCAAGTGAAAATCTATCTTTTATTATATCAGCTAAGACCTCTAATTGTATCACACCCATTACATGAACATGTATTTCCTCTAACTTTTCCTGCCATGATACTTTTAATGATGGTTCTTCTAAATCAAGAATCATAAAATATTTGAGAGCCTCCTTTGGCCTTGTATCGGATTTGAATATTACTTTTGCTTTTAATGCAGTCATGCTTTCATAGTTATCTTTAGTTCCTAATAGCTCACCCAAGCCATCCCCCACATTTGCCTTTGTAAGTCCTAATACACACGCCATATCACCTGCATTTAAATCATTTACTTTTTCATACTTATCCGCATTGTACTCTCTTAACTGTGTAACTTTTTCTTTAATTTCTTCTTCACCAGCTATATAGTTTACTTCATCTCTCACTTTTAATTTGCCTGTAGTTATTTTTATATGTGTAAGTCTAGCGCCATCTTTATCATGCCTGATTTTATAAACCCTGCCACCAAAGCCACTTTCTATGTCATTTTTGACATGTGTCAAAAGGTCTACATTATCAAAAAAATCCACTACACCATCATCTAGGAGCGCAGAACCTCTCATACATATACTAATATTATTTTCTTTTATCATATGTTTTAAAGCTTCTATCCAGTATTTATAGCTTCTCTCACCATCCAAGTATTTTTCAAGTAATTTTTCATCTCTTTCTGCCATGAATTCAATCAGTTCTTCACTTAACATATTTTCATGTTTTAGATTTTTTTCTATATAATATACATCTTCAAAGAGATTGTCCTTTATTTCCTCCATTACTTCTTCTACCCTAGCACCTATTCTATCTATTTTATTTATAAAAAAGAAAGTAGGTATGTTATTTTTTCTTAAAAATTCGTAAATAGTTTCAGTATGACCCTGCAAGCCTTCAACTGCACTTAGAATAACTATTGCATAATCCATCATCTTTATTGCTCTATTCATCTCAGGAGAAAAGTCTACATGCCCAGGTGTATCTATCAAATAATATTTGCATCCTGAGTAATTTATAACTGCTTGATCTGAGAACACGGTTATTCCTCTGTTTTTTTCTATATAATGTGTATCCATAAATGAATTTTTATGATCTACTCTACCTCTGCTTTTAATCTTATCTGTATGATATAATAGCTGTTCACAAAATGTAGTCTTCCCTGCATCTACATGAGCAAGAACTCCTATAGTCTTTATCATTTGTTCACCTCAACGATAATTACATCATTTGTTTTTGTTATTACCTGAAACACTGTTTTTAGTTCTTCTTCTCTGGATATAATAATTTTTAAATCCTCTATATCGGAAATCTTTTTATTCATACTTTTCCACTTCTGTTTGAACTCTTTCATTAAATCGTTAGTATTTACATATTTATTGTTTATGTTGATGTTAAAAACAGGTGTTATTTTATTTGTGCTAACCTTACTACTAATTATATTTTCATCTGAAACAATCTCTTTTTGTGAAAGTTTAGTAGCAAATAATGCTTCTTTTGCTAACTGATCAACCTCTTCATTATATTTATCTCCCGAATGTGCCTTTACTTTAACAAAAACAACCTCTAGTTCTTTGGAAATACGATTAAAATACTCCTGATAATCTTTAGTTCCTTGTTTATTAGCTGACCAAGACATGTTAGCCCATTTTTCAATACCTTCATAGTCATAATATAGGTATAGTCGCTTTACCTTTTGCTCTAGTGCGTATTCTATGGCTTTTTTAGCTCCTTCTAGTTCCCCTGCTACATTTCTCATTTCTACAAGGTCTATATCATTTGCTTTATCCGAAAAATCTTGTCTTTTATTTTTGTAGAATGTTATAGCTCCATAACTGTACCATTTCTCTTTTTTATCATAACTACCATCTACATATGCTATCATTTCGTCGTCATCTAATTGCTCTATTGTTTTTACTTGCTTCTCATCAATAGCTTTATTCATAAACTGTAGAGCATTCTCCATATTATCGAAACTTTTATATTCTGCGCCCGAAAACCCCATTATTGATCTTTGACACTCACTCCATGTATTAAATATACCTGTTTTTCTTCCTTTTCTAACCGCGTATACTTTACTTTTACTCATAACTAACTCCTTAATTTTATTTTCCATTTCATCAATTCACTTATATTATAGCACATAATATCTTCATACATTATTAACAGTTAATATAAAAGCAAGAATACTTAGCAAACTATCGTCCACTAAGTATCCTTTATCTAAATATCTTATTATTTGTTTTTCCTATCAGCCAAACGTTATTCAGCCTTGATTTTTTGGTTATTTTTCTCCCATTTCCAAGGATTCTTTTTTATTATTTTATCTGCAAACGGTACAAATATTGATATGATAGCAGACACTGCTAATAGTTGCTGATACCATAAAAGAGGAATTACATCAATAGATGATAGTGAATCTTTCGCAAAACTAGTCAATATAAGCATCTGTGCACCATACGGAATCAAGCCCTGTACTATACATGAGAAAGTATCAAGCAAAGATGCACTTCTTCTAGGATCTACTTTATATTTTTCACAGATTTCTTTTGCAATAGGACCATTAATGATTATAGCAACTGTATTGTTTGCTACTGCTGCATCTGTTAAAGAAACTAATGTAGCTATCCCTAATTCTGCTGATTTTTTGCCTTTAATTATTTTTTGTATCTTATCAAGTAAAAACTGTATTCCTCCACACTTTGTTACCATAGCCGCTAGACCTCCTGTCAGCAGTGATAACAACAATATGTCAGTCATGTTTGTGAACCCTGTAAATATCTCATTTGCTAAACCAATAATATTCAGATCATTATAATATAACCCTATAACACCTGATAAAAAAATACCTCCTGTTAACACTACAAAAACATTTAAGCCTGACAATGCCAAAATCAAAACGAATAAATAAGGTATTACTTTGATAATATTAAAATCGTAGGATTGCATAGCAGGAACAGTTTCTGGATGTCCAAATATTAATAATAATATAATCGTACCTATAGCTGCTGGCAACGCAATAAATATATTAACTTTAAACTTATCTCTCATTTCACAGCCTTGAGTTCTAGTTGCAGCAATCGTAGTATCTGATATTACTGATAGATTATCACCAAACATTGCACCACCACAAACCGCTGCCAAAGTCAATGCTAATGATAGACCTGCTTTGTCTGATACTCCTACAGCTATAGGACCAAGTGCAGCGATAGCTCCTACAGATGTACCTGTTGCTATAGATATAAATCCTGCTATTACGAAGAGTCCCGCCATTACATATTGTGGCGGTATATATGTAAGTCCCAAATTAACTGTGGAATCAACTCCCCCCATAGCTTTGGACACAGCAGCAAAAGCTCCAGCAAGAAGATAGATTATACACATTATTATAATATCGTTGTTTCCACAGCCCTTTACAAAAGTTTCAAATTTTTCATTAATAGTTCCTTTAAGTATGATAAATGCAACTATAATCCCACAAAAAATCGCCACTGGTGCAGGGAACTGGTAAAAAGCTTTCGCTACGCCCTTCATCTGAAAATATATGCCACTCCCTAAATAAACTCCAACAAATACCAATAAAGGTATTAGAGCAAATCCATTAGAGGTCTTTTTATTTAATTGTTTATTCACTACAATTTCCTCCTTTGTTTTAGTAATGCGTTAAATTTATAAAGTTAAAATAGTATGAATACGTTTTCAAATATGTAAAAAATTTATATAGCCAAAAGGTGCAATCGGGATTATTCATGCCCCAATTACACCTTTTAATTTCATGATGTCTTAGAACAATTTATTATTTTACTATTAAATCTAGAGCTTGCTTAACATCTGCTATGATATCATCTGCATCTTCTAATCCTACTGATAACCTTACTAAACCTTCACTTATACCAGCTTTTGCTCTCTCTTCTGGAGTATATGGCGAATGTGTCATTGAAGCTGGATGTTGTATCAATGTCTCAGCATCTCCTAAACTAACTGCTAGCAAAGCCATATGAACACTGTTCATAACTATTTTTCCTTCTTCTAATCCACCTTTAAGTTCAAATGCAATCATAGCACCTGGTAACTTCATTTGTTTCTTTGCTAAATCATAGTATTTGAAACTCTTTAATCCTGGATAATAAACTTCTTCAACTGCTGGATGTCCTTCTAAGAATTCAGCAACTTTCATCGCATTCTCGCAGTGTTTCACCATTCTCACTTCTAGTGTTTTCATTCCTCTTAAAATCAAATATGCATCATCTGGGCTCATAACTGCACCTGTCATATCTTTTAACCCAAATAATCTAACATCATTCATAAATTCTTGAGAACCAGCTACAAATCCTGCTATAACATCTCCATGTCCATTTAAGTACTTAGTTGCTGAGTGTATTATTACATCTGCGCCAAGTTCTAAAGGTCTTTGAATATATGGAGTACAGAAAGTATTATCTACAAATACTAAACAATTTTCATTTTCATGAGCAATTTTTGCTACTGCTTCTATATCTGTTATTTTTAGAGTAGGGTTTGCAGGTGTTTCTAAATATACTACTCTTGTATTTGGTTTCATTGCATTTTTAACTTCTTCTAAATTAGCAACGTCAACAAAAGTAACTTCTACTCCAAATCTTGTTAATCCATGACTTAAGAATGCAAACGTACATCCATATAACGTATCAGAAGCAACAATATGATCTCCTGCTTTTAATGCTGTCCACAATGCTGAAGAAATTGCTCCCATACCTGAAGCCATAGATACTGCTGCATCTGCACCTTCTAATATCGCTACCTTCTCTTCTACTTCTGTATTTGTTGGGTTTCCTAATCTAGTATAGATATATCCTTCTTCTTCTAGAGCAAATCTTCTTCCTCCTTGCTCAGCTGAATCAAATACAAATGTTGATGTTCTGTATATCGGTGTTGCCAACGCTCCATATTGCTTATCTGGCTTATGACCACCATGAATAGTTTTTGTTCCAAAGCCTTTGCTTTTTAAATAATCTCTGTTCATCTAAATCTCTCCCCTTATTTATATTTGAATATATATAATTCACATAATGTACTCATGAAATAATTAATAGCAAGTGTTGTGCCAAAAATCCAACATCAGTTATCATCAGCTTTTAAGGTGCTTTTTAGACTCCTACGTCTTATTCGTGTAAAGTTTTAGAACCACTTCAATTTGCAAAGTGTAAATATTTCTTTACATATGTCAAAATATCTTTACACTTAAAAAGAGTTGTAATATTTTACAACCCTTTTTTGATATAATAATTTTATTTTACTATTAAATCTAAAGCTTGTTTTAAATCAAATATAATATCTTCTGCATCTTCAAGACCTACAGATAATCTTACTAATCCATCAGTGATTCCCGCTTTAGCTCTATCTTCTGGCGAATATGCTGAGTGAGTCATTGAAGCTGGATGTTGTATCAATGTCTCAGCATCTCCTAAGCTAACTGCCAGTTGTGCCATATGGATATTATTCATCACTTTTTTACCTTCTTCTATTCCTCCGTTTAATTCAAACGATATCATAGCTCCAGGTAACTTCATTTGTTTCTTTGCTAGCTCATATTGTGGGAAACTCTTTAACCCTGGATAGTATATTTTTTCAACTGCTGGATGATTCTCTATGAACTCAGCAACCTTCATAGCATTTTCACAGTGCTTTTTCATCCTCACTTCTAGTGTTTTCATTCCTCTTAAAATCAAATATGCATCATCTGGGCTCATAACTGCACCTGTCATATCTTTTAATCCAAAGAATCTAACTTCATTCATAAATTCCTTTGGTCCTGCTATGAAACCTGCTATAACATCTCCATGTCCATTAAGATATTTAGTAGCTGAATGAACTACAACGTCCGCTCCATGCTCTAGCGGTTTTTGAATATATGGAGTACAGAAAGTGTTATCCACAAACACTAGGCAGTTTTCGTTTTTATGTGCTATTTTAGCTACTGCTTCTATATCTGTTATTTTCAATGTTGGGTTTGCCGGAGTTTCTAAGTATACTACTCTTGTATTTGGTCTCATCGCTTTTTCTACTTCTTCTAATTTAGATACATCTACAAACGTTACTTCTACTCCAAATCTTGTTAGGCCATGGCTTAAATATGCATAAGTACATCCATACAATGTATCAGAGGCAACAACATGATCCCCTGCTCTTAACGCTGTCCAAAAAGCAGTCGTAATAGCTCCCATTCCAGAAGCAGCTGATACAGCTACATCTGCACCTTCTAATATAGCAACTCTTTCTTCAACTTCTGTATTTGTTGGATTTCCTAATCTAGTATAGATATATCCTTCTTCTTCTAAAGCAAATCTTCTTCCACCTTGCTCTGCTGAATCAAATACAAATGTTGATGTTCTATATACTGGTGTTGCTAATGCCCCATACTGCTTGTCACCTACATGTCCACCATGTATAGTTTTTGTTCCAAAACCTTTACCTATTAGATACTCTCTGTTCATTTATTATGTCTCTCCTTTTTTAAAATGTTAGTTTATATATAATCCTGAATTATTCATAGAATATAAATTTATCAATCCATATGAAAATTTAGAATGTGTATAATTTGAAAACGTTTATAAAATATAATGCAAATTATATGCCAATAACATTAATTTTAATTCAAATAGATACTTGAGTAGTATTTTGTATTATAGCTCTTTATGGTGGTAATTTGTATATCAATATTTTCTATATACATATTTGCGTAGCATCAGTCCAGTAA
This sequence comes from Clostridiaceae bacterium M8S5, assembly GCA_029227815.1. Lineage (GTDB taxonomy): Bacteria > Bacillota > Clostridia > Tissierellales > MCWD3 > Abyssisolibacter. The sequence goes on from CP118523.1 coordinate 3,366,669, forward strand.
TTCGTGAATAAGTATTATTTTAAATGAAAACTGATTATGTTAAATCCTACAAAACAATTTGGGTTTTTAAAAATAACCCTTTAACTAACCCTGATATTATAGCCCTTTAGTGGCTTCTTTACATTCCTGAAGATGTTTAATTACTGTAATAAATCATTTAAGGCAAAATATCATTCTAATATGTTAAAAACATATTTATTCAATAAATTTAATAAAGTCATAAAATACATATTGACTTTCCAGTTACTGGACATGATATACTAACAAAGAGTTAACTCAATATGTTTGGAGGTTGTTATCATGATGAAAATTGGTGCTTTTTCACAATTAACAGGTATACCTGTTAAGACACTTAGATATTATGCAGAAATTGGACTATTAAATCCTGCATGTATAGAGGGTAATAATTATCGGTACTATGGACTTGAACAACTATCGGAAATCAATCATATCGTTGAGTTAAAAGAATGTGGTTTTACGCTTAATGAAATTTCTAATAAGGATATAAATAAAATGAATGATTCTGATTTGCTCCGTCTATATCAAAAAAAACTATTCGTTGCTGAAAAAGAACGTCAATTTACTGATATGAAAATAGCAAACCTAAAAAAAAGAATTTCTGAATTAATAGAAAAGGAGAAAGAAGAAATGATTTTAAATAATTTATATCAATCACCTGACCACTCAACCTTAATGGGAACAATAAAAGGAATTGCAAATTTTTATTCTTTAGATCTTAGTCCAGCGATGCTCTATGGGCTTACTGGGCAAGCATTTATGATAAATATACATGATGAACTATGCGCTAGTGGACCTTATTGTTACAATTTAACAGTATTTATCGAGCTTCTTAAAAACATTGGTATTGAAATGAAAAACTGTGGTTTCTTCACTAAATCAAGTACATTAAAAGAAAGAAAGCAAATTGAAAAAACAATCAAAGAACATTTAGACAGTAATAATCCATGTGCACTATTAAATACGGAATATCAGCTGATAAATGGTTATGATGATAAAGGTTTAATTACAGCACAACCGTGGTCAACAGATTACCCAGCAGGACATTTGACATTTCAATCATGGGAAGAGATTGAAAATGAAATTCATATGAGCATTTTTACTTTTAAAAGTGTAACACAAACGCCAATAAATGAAATGATAAGAGCTGCTCTGTATTCCGCAATAGAGATCAATACAAATCCTGACAAGTATACAACTAAACCATATTTTACTGGATTAGAGGCATATGATGTTTTTATTAAAGCCATTGAAGATGGACATGGTAACGGACAAGGTAATCGTTGGAACGCTACAGTATGGGGAGAATGTAGAGTTATGGCATCAATCTTTTTTAAAGAACTTTCTGAAATGTATCCTAATTTGTCAAATGAATTTTTATCATTGAGCCATAACTATAAATTAATAGGTGAAAGCTTACTTAAAATATCTGAAAGTAATCTTCCAATAGTACCTAGAATAGATGTACTTAGAGAAATAAAGGATATTGAAAGTACATCAATAAAAAAGATAAAAAGTGTTTTAAACAAGTTATAATATTAAAATCATGAAATCCAAGAAAAATGGACTCAAAGGATTAGGAATTGGGCTATGATTTTAGGTCAACTAAGTATATATTTTGAGGGGAGAATTTAATCCCTCCTCTCATCTTAAAATTGTTATTTATTTTAGTTAGTTTACACCAATTACTTGACAGACTCAAGAATATTACAACTTATAACAAAGAGGGATTGTTTAAACAATCCCTCCCTTTATTCATAAGTTTATTATATTTGTTACGCATATGTGAATATTTTATTTATTTCTTCATCCCTTTAATCCATTCTTCTAAAGGATCTACCCCTTGTACTATATCTGATACAGTTAGTGGCATATATATGTCTGGCTCTAAAGTATATTTGACGTCTCGATTTGAGAAATGTGTAATAAATGTCGAAACACTATAGTTTATTTGTGTTATTGGCAATGTCACATACCTAGGGCGACCATATACAACATTACCACCACCTGTCGGTTCTCCAATTATTTTTGCTTCCTTGTTGATTTTTAACATATATGCAATTAATGGAGCTGCACTATATGTCCCATTTGAAGTAACTACATATATTTCTCCATCGTATAACTTATCATTATAATGTTCTATAGTTTTTTTTGTATTATATAGATAATAAAACTTATCTATGTCAATGTACTTAAAAAACTCTTCTGCAATTGAAGTATGTCCTCCAGGGTTGTCTCTTAAATCTATGAATATATTAGAGATATTGTTATCGTAAACATATTCAAAAAAGCTTTTAATTGCCTCTTTATGTTCATCGTTATCTCTACACCTCTTATAAACAAATACAGCTGAATCAAACTCTTTAAATCCCTTGTGAAAATATTCTTTAGTTTTTTCACCTTTACTATTATTTATTTTTACAAATTTAACAGTACAGCTTTTAATTTCATTTTTGGGTGTTTTTACTTTAATTAACGCAGAATCATTCTCATCATTAACGACCTCTAAGTATTTCAATACATTCTTCGCTGTCACATAATACGACATTTTATACTTTTTACCATGAATAGTCTCTCCAGAAATTATTTTTTTCAGTTTATCCAATATTTCATCAATATCAACCCCATTAATCTCTAAAACTATATCACCCTTATTTAATCCATCATCATTATCATTAAGCACCGCTAAACCTTCACCTATTAATCTTAAATTCATCGGTAAATACCATTCATTTTCAATCTCAACCCAACTATGCCCATCATCTAATGTTGCAACGTATTTCATTAGCATGAACCTTATTTCATGTTTTGTCATAGGTCTATTTATCGAACTCACTATTTCATCATATCTTCGGAAAAAATCTTCCCTTATTTTTTTGTCCCTCTTTGAAAGATGCATCGTATCATACGCTAACCTTAACTCATATATATCTTTTTTTATTTCTTTGACACTAAATGTTTCTTCCTCTGTTACATTTTGAACACTCAAATTACTTTTTTTATCCTCTTCTACTTTATTACATCCCGCAATTGCTAATAAAATACCAATAGTGATAATACATAGGATTTTTCTCATAGTTACACCTCCCCTAGTTTGTTATGTAATAATTGATATAAACGTAATAATATACCACATTTCCTGTTTTGTCAATTTTTGATTATTATAACTTAAAAAGAGATGCCTGTATTTAATAGACATCTCTTAGATTGATGACAAAGTCATCAAGATAGCAGACTTTAGTAAAAGTTCAATTTTAAGGCGTGTTAAAATTGAGTAGCAGAGCTTACTTAGAGGTAAGTGAACAACGGAAATTTTAACAACAACGCAGAAATTGGGCTTTTGTCTACGGTCTGAGAGATGTCTGTATTTAATAGACATCTCTTTAAATATATGTTATTTAACTATTTCATATGGCCAGTCTAATATTCCGCCCATATCATAAACATTTGTATATCCCATACTAATTAGCTTATTTGCTGACAATTTACTTCTTCTACCACTTCTACAGTATACTATTATTTTTGTGTCTTTATCAGGTATTAAAGTTTCTACCTCGTCTTCTATCTGATACATCGGAAGTAATATACTATTCGGTATGTGTCCCTGTTCATATTCCCACGAATTTCTTACATCTAACAGTTTTATACTAGGATCTGAATCAAGCATATGTTTCCCTTCTTGCGGAGTAATCTTTTGGTAGCCACTAGCTTGTACTATAACCGCTGACATCACTATAACTACAAGTAATGCAATCATTAAAACGTTATACTTTTTCTTCATATTTCACCCTCCTTTAATATAATATTTCTAATATGAGTAAGATATTATTAGAATTACATTTACTTTTTTCTATTATATTACATTTTTGTAAAACCCTCAAGATTTTTATTGAAAATTTTCTTATTTTTCTACTTCATATGGCCAATCTATAATTCCTCCCAAATCATATACATTCTTATACCCCATATTAATTAATTCCAAGGAAGCTATTTTACTCCTCCTCCCACTTCTACAATAGACTATTATTTTTGCATCTTTATTTGGTAATACACTTTTCGCTCTATCTTTTATCTCGTCGTATGGCAAAAGTATACTACTAGGTATATGGTTTTCGTCATACTCCTGTTTTGTTCTGACATCTAATAGTTGGACATTTGTATCTTCATCAATCATTTTTTTAGCTTCTTGTGGAGTTATAGTTTGATATGTGTTATTTACAGTTCCAACCTTTACCCCTTCATTATTTTCATTATTACCTTCAGTTTTTTTACTACAGCCACTAAAATTAACCAGCGTTATAACTACAATAAATATCAAAGTATATTTTTTCATTTATCATCCTCCTTTTGCACATTTATTATGTGATTTTTTGCGTTGTTTATTCTTTTATACCCACATTTTTTGATAAATATCATAAACAAAAAACTTATTATAATATAATGGCATATGTTACCTTGTATTTAATTAATATAAATGTTATTATACTAATATTGTATCTTACAGGAGGTTTTCTATGAATGATAAATTAAAGGGAACATTTTTAATACTTCTATCAGCATTATTTTTTGCACTAATGGCTGCTACTGTTAAGTCGTTACCAAATGTCCCAATGGCAGAAAAAATATTTTTTAGAAATATATTAGGCTTTGCTTTTTCACTAATTATACTTAAAAAAAGAAAAAGTTCTCTGTTTGGAAACAATAAAAAACTGCTTATATCCAGAGGTGTTTTTGGATTGCTCGGCGTAGTTTGTTATTTTTACGCATTAAATAGGATAAAATTTGCAGATGCTGTTATACTCAATAAGTTTTCACCATTCTTTATAATATTGTTATCTGCACTATTTTTAAAAGAAAAAATAAAAAAATACCAAATAATATCTTTAACCATAGCTATAGTGGGGGCTAGTCTTGTTATAAAACCCAAATTCGACTTGAGTATTGTACCATCACTATTTGCTTTATCTTCAGCATTTTTTGCTGGATGCGCATATACCATTATAAGGCATCTTAGAAAAACAGATTCACCAGAAACTATTGTTCTCTACTTTACTTTTATTTCAACTGTAGCCACGATACCATTTATGGTTTTTGGAGACTTTCGCATCCCTACAAATCCTGAAATAATACGTTTAATTCTATTAGGTATATTTGCAACTTCAGCACAATTTTTGATGACTTATGCATATAGATACGCACCTGCAAGCGAGTTGTCTATATATACTTATGCTAATATAATTTTCTCAAGTATAATTGGGTTATTAATATGGCAAGAAGGCCTAGATTGGCTTACTTTTATAGGAGCGTTGCTTATAATATTAGCTGGAAGTATAAATTTCGTTGTTAATAATAATCTGTTTAAAAAATCCAAGCAGTAGCTTTGCTCTCACGATAAATACAAAATACCTAGTTTATATAGACTAAACTAGGTATTTTTATAGTTTTTATTGTATGATAATTTAATTTACTTTATTCATATCCTTACTCTTCTCTGCTACTGCCAGAACTTCATCAAGCGAGTTTCCTATTGATGCCTGAACTGAAGCAACTACACAACCTTCTACTATTGGTGCATTAGCTATTCTTACTCTATTTTTTAATTCTTCATCTAATAAATCAAGTGCAAGTTCAGTACTCATGACCGCACTTCCCATATCCACCAATATCAATACTCCATCTTTATCATCTGCTTCTTCTATAGCATCCATTATTTTAGTAGCATCAGTTCCTATTCTCCCATCTTCGGTTCCTCCAGCTGCTATCAACTTCAACTCTTTGTTAGCCATTTGCCTACATAAGTCAACTATGCCCTCTGCAATTTTATTGCTGTGAGATACTACTACTATTCCAACCACTTCTTTATCCTCCTATTCAACGCATCTTGTTATTTATTCAAAGTTTTAGCTATAGTGTCTATTATAAGATAACTAGAAGTTGCCCCTGGATCTTGATGTCCTATACTCCTATCTCCCAAATAACTAGCTCTACCCTTAGTAGCTCTTATAGTTTTAGTATACTGCACACCTTCTAGTGCAGATTTGGCAGCTTTATCAAATGCAACTTTAGTCAAATCACCATTTTCAAATGAATTTTTTAGAGTTTCAAAAGCAGGAATTAATGCATCAAGCATTGTTTTTTCACCTTTCTCAGCTTTACCTCTCATTATTATTCCTTTTATAGCTTCATCAAACATGTTTATTATATCATTTTGATTTATGTCATCTTTACCACTAATTGCTGTTGATGCTTTTAAAAATGCCGTTCCATATAAAGGTCCTGATGCCCCTCCAACTGTTGATATCAAAGTCATAGCTACAGTTTTCAATATTGTAGAACAATCCTTATCTTTTAGAGTATCAAGCTTTTCCCCAGCAGCCTTAAATCCCTTACTCATATTTATGCCATGGTCTCCATCACCTATCGCTCCATCCAAATCCGTTAAGAATTGTTTATTCTCTTGTATAACTTGTGCAATGTTATTTAGTACCTCTAATAATAAATCGCTTTTTATCATATCTTTTCTCCTTTCCACTACTTAAAATAGGAATATGCCAAAAAAAGACATCCCCTATTACTTAAAATTGTTTATAAGCAGGAGTATCAGCTTTATAGTCTAATAATTCTTTTAGTTCATCGTCTAATTTTAATATCGTTATAGAGAATCCAGTCATTTCTAGAGATGTCATAAAGTTACCCACAACTGTTTTGTATGATTTTACTCCTTTTTCTTCTAATATTTTTTGCACTTCATTGTTTACTATATAAAGTTCCATTAATGGAGTACCACCTAACCCATTAACTAACACAGCAACTTCATCTTCAGATTTTATCTCTATATCATCAAATATTTTGTCCATTAAATCCTTTGTTATCTTATCAGCGGTCTTAACTTTTTCTTTATGCGTCCCAGGTTCTCCGTGTATCCCTAGTCCTACTTCCATCTCATCTTCTTCTAGCGTAAAACCAGGCTTTCCAGCAGCAGGTACTGTACAAGGTGATAATGACATTCCCATACTTCTAACATTGTCATTGACCTTTGTCGCTATTCTTTTTACTTCTTCCAGTTCCATACCTTTTTCAGCTGCTGCTCCTGCTATTTTGTGAACGAATACTGTTCCTGCTATACCTCTTCTTCCTGTTGTCCATGTACTATTTTCAAGAGCTACATCATCATTTATAACTACACTATCAACCTTGATGCCCTCTGCCTCAGCAAGTTCCCCTGCCATTTGGAAATTCATAACATCTCCAGTGTAATTCTTGATTATTAATAATACTCCTTTTCCATTGTCTACAGCTTTTACTGCTTCAAATACTTGATCTGGTGTTGGAGATGTAAATACCTCGCCAGCCACTGCTCCATCTAGCATTCCTTCACCCACAAAACCTCCATGAGCTGGTTCGTGGCCACTTCCACCACCACTCACTAGCGCAACTTTACTATCACATGGCTTTTTAGCTCTTACTAAAACATCAAATCCCTCTAATCTCTTTATATACTCTGGATGTGCTTTAACTATACCTTCAATCATATCGTTTACAACGTTCTCTGGACAATTTATTATTTTTTTCATCGTACAATTCCTCCCTATATTTTACTTATAATTATACTATTTATAACTACCCTATGGATATATAAATATAAATAATTAATAAAATTTATAATATAACTTCCTGTTTATAACAAGATAATAAAATGCACCTAATGTTCCTCCACCATACAAAAAAGCTTTAGTAATCTTTTTACCAAATCATCTCCACTTAACCTTCATTGATATATTTCACCATAAATCAATTCATAAATATAGCGTTAATCAACTTTAATGATTAACGCTATATTTATGAATTGCAATTACCTCTAAGCAGAATTCTTAACATCTCTACTCCTTTTTTACTTTATTTCTTCTTTAGTCCAACTGCTATTTCCACCATCTGAACGTATGTATTTCGTCCATACCGTCCCTGTAACCGTGTCTAGAATAGCTATATTAACATCATTTGCTTGATAAAACTGATATCTACCTATCTTATCATTTTCCGAACAATTTGCTGTCGATATCTTATTTATCTCTACATAGCATATAAAAGCAAGCATAATAGTTATAGCAGTTAATAAAACAACTCTTATTAGATTTTTTGTATCTTTTGCTCCTTCCATTTCTTCCTCCTCTAATCTTAATATTAATAAAACTAGTAAGCACTGCAACTCTTGCATATACTTACAATAATATATTGAATTATACCTCAGATAACATTATAACATAGAACATATAATATAAGTCTAAGTAAGCTAATTTTAAACGATGGTAATATTAGGAGTTTTCAGTTTGCTTCACTCTCCTATTAGCTGTGTTTTGGCTTTAATATTTATATACTATATTTTTGCTTTTTTCTAACTAACGTCGATATGTCTATGTCTAGTTTTTCAGCAGCATGTTTAAGAGTTTTAGAGTTCTTTATAGTTTGCTCTATAATTGATTTTTCAAATAACTCCACTCGTTTTTTAAGGGAAAGATTAGTATTCCCTTTTGCTATAATTTGTTTATAATCAAATGCTTTCTTTATAGTTTTGCTCGATACTTGTTCATTAAATGTATTTGAATCTATTCTAGCATCATCAGATATTATGACTAATCTCTCTATAAGATTTTTCATTTCTCTAATATTTCCATGCCAAGAATACACTAAAAATAACTCTAATATATCTGGAGAAAAGTAACATGATTTTTTGTATTTAGTGTTGTAATATTCTAAGAAATTCCTTGCTAACGGTAATATATCTTCTCTACGTTCTTTTAGCGAAGGTATCCTAATATTTATGACATTTAGCCTATAATATAAATCTGCTCTAAAATTCTTTTCTTCAATTAATTTTTCTAAGTTCGCATTAGTGGCAGATATTATTCTAGCATTGAATTTTATGGATTTATTACCTCCCAGTCTGTGAAATTTTTTATCATTTATAGCGTTGAGTAGTTTGACCTGTAATGTATATGGCATATCTCCTATTTCATCTAAAAATAATGTCCCATTATTAGCTTCTTCAAACAACCCTTTCTTGCCACCTTTTTGTGCTCCTGTAAATGCTCCTTCCTCATAACCAAATAACTCTGATTCTAATAGATGCTCTGGTATAGCACCGCAGTTTATTTTTATCAAGCTTCCCGTTTTACTTCTATCACTTATTTTGTGTATAAATGAAGCTATGAAATCCTTCCCCACACCAGTTTCTCCTAGTAATAAAACAGTACTATCTACATTGGCTATCTTTTTGATTTTGCTGTATATTGATTTCATATTCATATTTTCAGTTACTACATGATCATTTTCTATATAATTGATACTAGTATTTATTCTTTTAGCATAACTAAGTGATAGATTATCTTCTTTTGCTATCTCCTTCATTAGTAAATCTAGCTCCGATACATCCCTTACAACTGCTATAGTTCTCTTTAAATTATTATCATCATCATATATAGGAGAACCACTAACTAAGCACTTTTGTCCTTTGTAATAGTTATTAATTGTTGATACTGGGGCCTTATCTTCTATTACTTTCATGCAACATGAATTTGGCAATATATGTTCTTTTCTCAGTTCATATACGTTTTTACCTAAAAGTACATCTCTAGATAATCCTGATAAATTTATAAATGCATCATTGACGTATAATGTTTTTCCGTACTCATCTGTTATATATATACCATCTAGAAGTTTATTAAACATCTCATTATAAAAGTAAATATGTTCATTTAGATACTTAATTTGATCAGCTAATTCATATTTTACAGAAAAATCAGTGAAGAAAAAAATGTACTGCGTACTATTATTTACGTTTATCTTATTACCTATAATATGAATTTTTTTGTTATTATTAATTGCATCTACTACTATACCATCATTCATTGTATACTCTAATAGTTTTGGATAGTAATAAGTAAGCGGTTTAGTTATCGTTTGATTATTTCCGTTTATTAAAAAATTAAAAACACTATTGTAATCAATTATATTATAATCTGCATCAGTCAGTACAAATCCAATATTATTACCAAGCAGTGTTTGATTCATTTTTTCTCCCTCCTAGCTATCCAAAGACATAAAATTAACTATATTACCGTCAACATCTCTAAACCAAAACGAACTAGTCCCCCAGTCATGCATTTGTAGTGGCTTGATGATTTCCACACCATCTGCAATTAATCTATTATATTGTTTCTCTATATCCTCTACCTTTATTGCAATAGTAAATCTACCTACTCCAGAATTACTCAAACAGCCTTTAGCCATTTCCTTCATTCGTTCCTCAGAAAATATCGATATACCAGCACCATCAACTTTTATGTTTGTATGCTCTTTATTTCCTTCATACTCAGTACTGAGAATCTTACAATAAAATTCACTGAGTTTTATAACATCTTTAGTTATTAAGCATATACCTACAAACTCCATAAATAATCCTCCTTTTTACTATTAACTTTATAGTCTCACAAAATATAAAATTTATCAAGTTGAAAATATGCAAAACTGCATATTTTATCATTTCTGCATATGCAGTTTTGCATACAATGCAATTTCGGTATATCTTTTTTAATAGCTCGTCCTCATGAAATACATATCTTTACTACTTGAATCAATTGGCACACATCTTGCTAATATATTTACATTGTAATAAATTTTTTATAAGGTAGGTTAACTAATGTTTAAAAAGTTTACAAATTTTTGCGTAACAATAGTAAAAAAATTACTACCAGACCCTTTCATATTTGCAGTTATACTAACATTCATAGTTTTAATAATGGGTGTCGTTGTCACTAACCAAAGCATTTTTGATATGATAGGTCATTGGTACAACAAGTTTTGGAGCTTACTAGGTTTTTCTATGCAAATGGTTCTAATTCTAGTAACTGGCTTTGCAATGGCTAGTGCCCCATTATTTAAAAAAATGCTAGAACGAATAGCATGCATTCCTAAAAAGCCTACATCAGCAATACTATTGATTTCTTTTGTTGGAATTATAGCTTGCTGGATCAACTGGGGCTTTGGTTTAGTAATCGGAGCGCTACTCGCAAAGGAAATTGCTAAGAAAGTGAAGAATGTAGATTATAGACTATTAATTGCTTCGGCTTATTCTGGTTTCTTAGTATGGCATGCTGGTCTCTCAGGATCTATACCGCTTAAATTATCTTCTAGTGGCGCAGATCTTGTTAAACAGACAAATGGTGCTGTAACTGAAGCAATAAGCACTTCTGCTACATTGTTTTCACCAATGAATCTCGCTATATTAGGTATATTATTACTTACTATGCCTTTTATAAACAGAGCAATGCATCCTAAAAAATCAGAAACGATCTCTATTAATCCAGACTTATTAAAAGATGATACTGAAGATAAAGAAGTTATTTTTGCTAAAACACCTGCTGATAAGTTAGAAAACTCTACTATTATAACTATACTATTGAGTTTAATGGGATTTATACTTATTGTTACTTATTTTAAGAAAAATGGTTTTACTCTAGGTCTAAATATTGTTAATTTTATATTCTTATTTGTGGGTATATTCCTTCATCGAACTCCTAAAAATTATTTAGACGCTGTCAAAGATGCTATCAAAGGTACTTCTGGTATAGTATTACAGTTCCCATTCTATGCAGGGATAATGGGAATGATGACAGGAAAAAGTATAGAAGGCATTTCATTAGCTGGTTCTATATCTAATGCATTTGTCAGCATTTCAAATGAAACAACTTTCCCACTATTTTCATTCCTGAGTGCAGGAATTGTGAACTTCTTCGTACCTTCTGGTGGAGGTCAATGGGCTGTGCAAGCACCTATAATGATGCCTGCTGGTGCCGAGATAGGTGTACCTGCTGCTAAGACTGCTATGGCTATAGCTTGGGGAGATGCTTGGACAAATATGATTCAGCCTTTCTGGGCGTTACCTGCTTTAGGTATTGCTGGTCTAGGTGCAAAAGATATCATGGGATTTTGTGTTATTAATCTACTATATAGTGGTATAATTATAAGTGCTATGATGCTTATATTTTAGCATATATTAATATATAAATATCAAAGGGAGGATTTTAAATGAGAGATGTAGTAATTGCATCAGCTGTTAGAACTCCAATAGGAAGTTTTAATGGTGCATTGTCAAAAGTTTCAGCGGTTAACCTAGGCGTAACTGCTACAAAGGAGGCTCTATCTAGAGCAGGTGTAAAACCAGAAATGATTGATGAAGTTATTATCGGAAATGTTCTAAGTGCAGGACTTGGACAAAACGTAGCTAGACAGGTTAGTATCAACGCAGGTATTCCAAAAGAGGTGCCCGCTATGACTATAAACAAAGTATGTGGCTCTGGTTTAAGAGCTGTAAGCATGGCGGCTCAGTTCATAATGCTAAATGACGCTGACATTATACTATGTGGCGGAACTGAAAACATGAGTCAGTCACCATATGTACTCCCTAAAGCAAGATGGGGAATGAGAATGGGAAATTCTACAGTTATTGATACTATGGTAAATGATGGTCTTACTGATGTTTTCAATAACTACCACATGGGAATAACTGCTGAGAATATTGCTGAGCAATGGAATTTGACAAGAGAAGCTCAAGATGGATTTGCAGTTAACAGCCAAAATAAAGCTGAAAAAGCACAAAAGGCTGATAGATTTAAAGAAGAAATTGTTCCAGTAAGCGTTCCTCAACGTAAAGGCGACCCTGTAGTTGTTGATACTGATGAATACCCTAAGCTTGGTGCTTCTTTAGAGAAGGTTGCAAGATTAAGACCTGCATTCAAAAAAGATGGAACTGTAACAGCTGCTAATGCTTCTGGTATAAATGACGGTGCTGCTATGTTAGTAGTAATGTCTAAAGAAAAAGCTGACGAATTAGGTATTACTCCACTAGCAGTTATAAAAGGCTATGCTTCTGCTGGAGTTGACCCAACTATAATGGGATATGGACCTGTTCCAGCAACCAAAAAAGCTCTAGCTAAAGCTAACTGGACTATAGAAGATTTAGATTTAGTTGAAGCTAATGAAGCTTTTGCTTCTCAATCTCTAGCTGTTGTTAAAGATTTAGGTTTAAACCCTGATATTGTAAACGTAAACGGTGGTGCTATAGCTTTAGGTCATCCAATAGGTTGCTCTGGCGCTAGAATATTAGTAACACTATTACACGAAATGATTAAACGCGATTCTAACAAAGGATTAGCCACTTTATGTATTGGTGGAGGAATGGGAACATCAATCCTTGTTGAAAGATAATAGGAGGTGCAGTCTATGAATAAGATTATTTCATACGATGAAGCTGTAAGCAGAATAAAAGATGGCATGACAATCATGATAGGCGGTTTCTTGGGAGTAGGTAATCCTCATGGTTTAATAGATGCATTGATAAAAAAAGGTGTTAAGGATTTGACTATTATAGCTAACGATACTGCTTTCACTGAAATAGGTATAGGTAAGCTAATAGTAAATAAAATGGCTAAAAAAGTCATTGCCTCACATATAGGTACTAATAAAGAAACTGGTAGACAAATGTCAGAAGGAGAAACTGAAGTTGTATTAGTTCCTCAAGGAACGCTCGCTGAGCAAGTTAGAGCTGGCGGAGCAGGTCTAGGTGGTTTCTTAACTCCTACAGGAGTAGGTACTATTGTTGAAGAAGGAAAACAAAAAATTACTATTGATGGTAAAGACTATATACTAGAGCTTCCATTAAAAGCTGATGTAGCTCTAGTAGGAGGATCTATGGTAGATAAAAAAGGTAATGTATTCTATAACAAAACAACTAGAAACTTTAACCCACTAATAGCTATGGCTGCTGAAACTGTAATAGTTGAAGCTGAAAAAATAGTAGAAGTAGGAGAAATCGATCCTCACTTAGTTATGACTCCTGGAGAAGTTGTTGACTATATTGTAGAGGGGGTTAGTCATGAATAGTAAAGAATTTATAGCTAGAAGAATTGCAAAAGAACTACATGACGGAGATATCGTAAATTTAGGTATTGGACTACCTACTATGGTAGCTAATTACGTTGCTAGTGATATTGATGTAACTTTCCAATCTGAGAATGGATTCTTAGGTTTAGGCCCTGCCCCAGAAGAAGGAAAGGAAGACAAAGACTTAACAAATGCAGGTGCTCAGCCAGTGACAATGTTAACTGGTGGTTGCTATTTTGACAGTGCAACTTCTTTCTCTATCATTAGAGGAGGACATGTTGACATAACTGTTCTTGGAGCTTTACAGGTTGACCAACAAGGCAACCTAGCAAACTGGATGATTCCAAACAAACTTATACCTGGTATGGGTGGCGCTATGGACCTTGTTACAGGTGCTAAAAAAGTAATAGTTGCTACAGAACATTGCACTAAAAAAGGTGGTTCTAAGATACTTAAAGAATGTATCTACCCATTAACAGGAGCAAAGGTAGTAGATGCTATAGTAACAGAACTGGCATATATTGAGGTTACTAATGAGGGACTAGTACTTAGAGAACTAGCTCCAGAAGTAACCGTAGAGGAAGTTGTAAGTAAAACAGAAGCAGACCTTATCGTCCCAGAAGATGTAAAGGTTATGGTTGTAGAGTAGATAAATAATTTGCTAAATAAAAATAACCTATCATTGAATGTTAATTTCAATATAGGTTATTTTTTGATTATATTTATAGTTGTATGGTTCTTGTATTGCTCGTTTCTTAGTTATAGAAATCATATCTCACTGTTTTGTCAATTTCTGTAAATTTTCCTAAATTTATCTAACATTTATCAAATAAAAAAACACAATTTATACTGAACTAGTTTTGATTTTGTACTCCTATAAAATCTTTAACTTTGTCAAAAACACCATCTTGCCCAACAAACAAAATTATATCTTCTTCTAAAAAAGTAAAATGAGGTCCTGGAGAAATGATTAACTGTTTATCTCTTTTTATACCTAAAATAGTAGCACCTGTATTTTGCCAAAATGCACTACTACTAATCGTTTCGTGAACTATTTTACTTGATTTAGGTATTGTTAATTCCATAGTGTATATTAATCCTATGTTTTTAAATTGTGAAGAATACTCTATTATGGAATTGATATTGTCTAAAATCTGATTCTCCAAATCTTTTTTGTCATTTAATAATTTTTCTGTATCATGTTTTAATCTTAAAACATCATTTTTGACATTAAAATAATTAACAAAGGAATGTGCTTGCTCAACACTAAGAATATTAATACCACTTTTCTCGGAAACTTCAACAACATTCATGTCTCTAAGTAAAGCTATTGCCCTTCTGATAGTTTCAGGCGAAACATTGTATTTACTAGCGAGAGTTGAACGTCCACTTACTTTTGTTCCAATCTTTAAATCACCATTTATTATACTGTAAGCTATATCTAGCGCTATTTTTATGTACCTTGGCATAGAAACTTTTTTTTTCATAGTAATCTCCTTTATTGATATAACTAATTTTAACAAATATCTATCCTAGAAATCAAGAAAAAGTTCACTTCACATCTGTCAACTTATGTGTTATAATAAGATTATTGCAAACCTTACTTCAAAATGAAGTTGTCAGTTTGCTATTTTATTATATATTAAAATAATGTACAAAAGGAGGATAAATGATACAATTAAAAAACATATGTAAATCATACAATGGAAAGAAAAAGATAGTCGATGATCTTAACTTGTATGTAAATAAAGGTGAGTTTGTTGTTTTAGTTGGTGAAAGTGGTTGTGGTAAAACAACAACTATGAAGATGATCAACAGATTAATTGAGCCAACCAGTGGACAAATCTTAATCAATGGAAAAGATATTAAATCTATTAACAAAAATAGTCTTAGAAAAAATATAGGTTTTGTAATTCAAAATATAGGACTATTCCCGCATTATACAATAGAAAAAAATATAGCTACCGTTCTAAACCTCTGTAAAGTAAATCCAAAAACAATCAAAAGTAAAGTCAAAAATTTAATGAACATTATAGAGTTACCCTATGATGTATACGCCAAAAGATATCCTAGAGAATTAAGTGGTGGACAACAACAACGTATTGGTGTTGCAAGAGCTTTGGCTAATGAACCCGATATTATTTTAATGGACGAGCCCTTTAGCGCTTTAGACCCTATAACCAGAGAACAACTTCAAGACGAATTGTTAAGACTACAAGATGAGTTAAGCAAAACTATAATATTTGTTACACATGACATAGATGAAGCAATAAAATTAGGTGATAAAATAGCAGTTATGTGCGATGGTAAGATAGTTCAATATGATACCCCCGAAGAAATACTCAAAAATCCTAAAAACGAGTTTGTAGAAAACTTCGTTGGTAAAGACAGGTTATGGAAAACACCCGATATGTTACGAGCTCAAGATATTATGAATAAAGAGGTTGTAAAAGTGCATGCAAATAGATCTGTAGCTCAAGCTATAGAAATTATGAAGAAAAATGACACAGATGTATTGGCTGTGATAAATAAAAAAGATAACAACGAAAAACTATTAGGTATCGTTGGTTCTAATAGATTTTATGGTATAAATGATCACAGTATTAAAATGAAAGATATAATGAAAAAAAATATTATAAAGATACCATTTGATATGCCATTAACTGACGTCCTTAATATAAGGCAAGATAACAAGTTAAAATATAGTCCCGTAATAGATGTACATGATAATTTACTAGGGATTATTAGCAATACAAGTATACTAAATGTACTAAGTCAAATCGTACCAGAAAGTGAGGAATATTAATGAACACTAGTTTAATAGATATTTACAATTTTATTAGTACAAATGCCAATGAGATTTTGACTAAGACTTTTGAACATGTATCCTTAGCAGGTATAGCAGTGTTACTTGCTTGCGGCATTGGTGTTCCCATTGGTTTTTTAATAGTAAATAACAAAAAACTTGCTAATATAGTAATAAATATAGCTAATGTCATTCAGACTATCCCATCGCTTGCACTGTTCGCATTTTGTATGCCATATTTCGGTATAGGTAAAAATCCTGCAATATTTGCTTTGTTCTTATATGCTCTTTTACCTATAATAAAAAATACTTTAATAGGAATAAGAAATGTCAATCCAGCAACTATTGAAGCCGCAAGAGGTATGGGTATGTCAAAAATGCAAATCATGTTCAAAGTAGAAATCCCATTAGCTATTTCTGTAATAATGGGCGGTATTAGAATCGCTACAGTTACAAGTATAGGTATAGCTACTATTGCCACTTTAATCGGAGCTGGTGGCTTAGGTGATATGATATACCAAGCTATAGGAAATTACAACTATCCTATGTTACTTACAGGTGCAGGTGCTTCTGCATTACTTGCTTTATTTGCTGATTTTATATTAAGCATGTTTGAAAAATTGTTGACATCAAAAGGGATTGTAAGGGAAGAAAATATTTAGGAGGAGTGTAGTATGACGAAAAAAATAATAAGTATATTAATGATATTTGTATTATCTCTATCTCTTATTGCATGTGGAGATAATAAAGATTCTAAAAGTCAGACGATTAAAATAGCCCACAAGAATTATACTGAACAAAGGATAACAGGGCAATTATTAGCAATATATCTTGAGTCAAAAGGATATAAAACTGAGGTTAAAGAATTAGCTGGTACTATGTTATGTTATAATGCCTTAAAAAATGGGAATGTTGATATATATCCCGAATTTACAGGTTCAGCTTATACAGCTGTTTTTAAACAAATAAAAATGCTTGGTCAACAAGAAACTTATGATTATGTAAAAACTAACTGTGAAAAAGAACACGGAATAACATGGTTGACTCCATTAGGTTGGAATAATACTTATGTTCTCTCTGTAAGAAAAGACACTGTTGATAAATACAATCTAAAAACAATTTCGGATTTAGAGAAAGTCTCTAAAGAGTTAATCGTTGGTGGAAACGTAGAATTTTTAGATAGAACCGATGGACTCAAAGGACTTAAAACTGTGTATACTAATCTTGGATTTAAAAAAGAAGTTGCAATGGATCAAGGTTTGACTTACTCAGCTCTCAAAAATGGTCAAATAGATGTTAATTCTTCTTTTAGTACTGATGGAAGAATAGCAAAGTTTGGTTTTATTAATTTAGAAGATGATAAAGAGTTTTTTCCGCCTTACTTTGTTACTCCAATATTAAGATTAGACTATGCAAAAGAAAATCCTGAAATAGTCAAAGCACTTAAAGAGCTAGGTAACAAATGGTCAAATGATGAACTGCAAAAATATAACCTAATGGTTGATGAGGGTGAAAATCCTAAAGCCGTAGCTACTAAAATGCTAAAGGAAAAGAACCTGATTAAATAGTTAATACCCATGTATCTCATATCCTTTGTTTTATCTTTATTTACGGTAGCCTTTAGAAGCTGAATGACATTTGCTGTAAGCAACATTGAGAATAGTAGTAAAAAACATACTTCCATCAGAGTTAAGCAAATGTTATTTGACGCTTCCACACAAAAATAAAGAACTATACTCAAAAGTATAGCTCCAATATTTATTCAATATTTTGTTTGTGTTCAATGTATCATCTTACAGTTAATATTTCTAATAAACTTATCCTATTCCTCATCAATTATCAGCCTCATAATCTCCTGTTAGAGGATTAAAACATATTATCACTTTTTTATATCTATCTTTAAAGTACAATACATACTTGAATTTCACAAAATATCTCCCATAAACCCTTTCAAGAGCTGACTGTTCATAAACAATATCTAAATCATACTTATTCTTAAAGTCATTCTTTACAATATCGATAGCTTCATCGTGAGTATATGCTGGTAATATCATGATATAAACAGTTATAATCGCTATAAACATCAGTACATGTATAAAAAGTATTTTCTTCATCAATGTCCTTCTATGGTATATGTCTTTTATTTCTGATAAGCTGAGTAAAAGGCAAATTATCAAGAAGTCAAAAGTGTTTATGACGTCATTATAGATTGTACTATTAATTTGATTTATTGCTATGATTAAACCTATGTATGTTAGTGCTATTATTATGTGGTTTATTTTTGGTTTTGTTATGGTTGATTTTTTTGTGTTGTTCATGTATGCAATTCTCAATATTAAACAATTTAAATCTATATGTCATCTTTATCTATATAATCCTTTATAAATAAATTATCAGTTATCTTTAAGAAGTCATCAAAATTTTCTTTAAGCTCCAAAGCATCTGCTTTTTCGCCTAAATAATATAAGTCCATAATCTTAATCATAATTGTTTTAAAATATCTAGCATCAAATATTTTATATTCTTGCGCAATTTTTATATTCTTTTCACAGTATTCGAGTGACTTTTTATATTCTTCAAAATCATAATATCCATTGCAAATATTACTAAATATCTTTATTAACAACTCTCCATCCTTCAATAAATGGTAATTTGCTAAGAATATTTCAGTATTTTTTATGAAGTTTTCATAATCTTCTGTTTGAGCATAAAATATAATTAATGTATTAAATATCCTAAAATGAATTTCATTCTCTGGTTTTTTAGGTTTAACCTTCTCCAATAACTCAATTGCGGTTTTCTTTTTATCACACGCATAAAATTCAGTTAACGATTTAACCCACTCATGAAATAATTGATCTCCTTTATCCTCTCTTTTCATCACTTGCGATGATAAAAAAAATGCGTCTTCATAATTATTCTTTTTAATCAAATTAAAAACTTCCTGGATAATCAATACAGTATCATCACTCACACCAGATTTCCCTATTTTCAAAACTCTCACTCCTTAAGAGGCAATTATGTATTATTTTATCATATTAAGTAGTTTATTTCAATTTATATGCATTTGTGTCAATTATAATAAAAACATTTATATATATATAATTATCAATATTTTGATTTGATAATTTTCTATATCATGCTATAATATGTAATTGGATTACCATAGCAGTTTCAATTTAAGTTTATAAAAAGAAATATTATATTAAATCTTTCTATTCGGAGGTGATTTTAATGCTTAAAAATCTTTTATGCTCATTTATTTTTCATACTCTAATAGTAATTTTGAGTATTATATTAATTTTTATAGTTATTTCTAACAAGCTATATCCTGGTCCATTAATTAGCATCCCATTTTCAATAATAGTTACTTTTATTTATATATTTTTAGGATATAAAATGAATCTTAATAGAAATATTTCACTTGATTTATTATCTATATCCGTTCCTTCTGTTATAGGATCAATATTGTTTTTTGATATATTTTTTTCAGAGGGATTTAGTTTCACTACTCAAATAACTGAACAATTATCAGGCTTTTGGTTATCTGTTCATTTGTACAATTTGCCATTTAGAATTGCATTTTTACATATAGATTATTTGCTAACTAATAATTCTATAATCAAAGGATCTTTGAATCTACCTATTATTTTCCTTATAACTATACAATTCCCTTCTTTATTTATGTGGATAGGATTAGAAATTAAGAGATTTAAATATTATAAAACCTCCAAAAACTATTAGACAATAGTTTTTGGAGGTTTTATTCTTATTTATAAGCAAAATATATAATTTTTACACAAATGTTCAATCTGTTCTTTTCCTCATTACAAAATTCAATTAATGTTGTAAATATTCAACAAAACCGTTGTTTTTCGGACTGAAATGTCATTTACTTGAAAAGAGTTTAGGAGTATAATGGAAATATGAATAGTGTTTACATAACTCTTTGCTGGCAAATATTATGTAAACAACAAATGTACGTAGGAGGTATTAATTATGAATAGCAAAAGTAGATTTGTTAAAAAAATTCAATATTTGTTTGTAGCAATGTGTTTGGTTCTAAATTTAATACCTATGGGAAACATTTCTTATGCATCTGATAACTCAATTTCCCATTATACCCCTAAATATTATACATTTAAAGATGAAGAAGATCTCAAAAGACAGATTATAAACTCAGATGATTTTATCAAATACCATGCTTATTTAGCACATTATATGGGCTTTGGATGGTGCGGTGGTACTGGCAGTAAATATGTAGGTGAAGATTTTTCATTTAAAAAAGATGGAGATAATTATATTTTACAAGCGAATTATAACAAACATGATCCACACGCAGGTGGTTACTGGGCTGACAAAAGATTAAGAATGACTGTATCGAATGTTAGATTTTACATTGACACAGATTCACTTAAACTAGGTGATGAAAAAGTAACCAAGTTAGATCCTGTAATGCTTCAAAGCTTCGATGCAATTAACAAAGGAGATACAGATGATACAGCTAATGTTAGCTTTACTTATACAAAAGATAAAACTGTATCACACTCTTTCACTTATTCATTCGAAGAAGGCATTCAAGTTAATAGTACAGCAACAGTAGATGTTGAGTTTGTCTCTGCTTCATGTAATTATGGTTGGTCTTTTACAGCAGGTCAATCATGGACTAACGGTACAGAAACTGCTTCTAGCACTTCTGTAACAACATCATACGATACAACCGTACCAGCTAAAAGCAAAAAAACTGTTAAATTAATGAGTTTTAAAACTAAATCAGATGTTCCATATACAGCTAAAATATATATGGAGTATGACATCACTTTCCACGGTTTCTTAAGATATAGTGGAAATGCAAGAAACGATCATCCTAAGAAAAGACCATTTGTAGATGTTACGTTTGGAAACAAAGATAAATCAGCTCAAGAACAAATACAAGATATCTATGAACATAGAGATATAAATGGATATTCTGATTGGGATTGGAGCTGGATGGAAAAAGAATTTGGTGCTGACAATGTGAAAATTGTAGTATCTCAAATTTGTAGACCTAGAGGAGCAGAAGTAGATGGTAAATTCACATGCGTAGATGGAACACACGTAGAAGTAGTATCAGAAGATGCTGTGCCATTGACTGACAAAGAATTAGCTAGTGATAATACTACAACAAACAGCTTTGCTATGAGCAAAAAAGATCTTTCTAGTAGTCTAAAATCAGTTAAACCATCACTTTCAAAAGGTATATCAATAGAGAATATAAAATTTAATGATACACCTGAGAACCGTGTTACTAAAAGTAGTGTAACTACAAGTTCTGGAACAACAACTATGAGATAATAAGTATCCTCCAATTAATTTATTGATATGTGTTGCATTAGCAAATAAGCCTTGCTAGTGCAATACCTTTTTTTGAACTATAAAAATATAATCTCATACTTTTTTCAATTTATAATAAAAGGAAAATTTTGCTTAACATAATAGATTATATTGATTATTTATGCACAAAACCTGCAACAATCTTACATATATACATTACTCTTTATTTGTTTTAAAATTGTCAATGAAAACGTTATTTCTCGGACTAAAATGACATTTACTTCAACCAAGTCATAGGTGTATAATGAAAGTATAAAGAATATTTACATAATCCTCGTAGTATTGATATTATGTAAACAAAAAACATAGTGTAGGAGGTATAATTATGAAATGCAAAAGCAGATTTATTAAAAAAATTCAATATTTATTTGTAGCAATGATTTTGGTTCTAAATTTAATACCTATGGGAAATATTTCTTATGCATCGGATACTTCGATTTCCCACTATACCCCTAAATATTATACATTTAAAGATGAAGAAGATCTCAAAAGACAGATTATAAACTCAGATGATTTTATCAAATACCATGCTTATTTAGCACATTATATGGGCTTTGGATGGTGCGGTGGTACTGGTAGTAAATATGTAGGCGAAGATTTTTCATTTAAAAAAGATGGAAACAAGTATATTTTACAAGCAAATTATAACAAGCATGATCCTCATGCAAGTGGTTACTGGGCTGACAAAAGATTAAGAATGACTGTATCGAATGTTAGATTTTACATTGACACTGATTCAATTAAATTAGGTGATGAAAAAGTAACCAAGTTAGACCCTGTAATGATCCAAAGCTTTAATGCAATTAATAAAGGCGATACTGATGATACTGCTAATGTAAGCTTCACATATACAAAAGATAAAACCGTATCTCATTCTTTCACTTATTCATTTGAAGAAGGCATACAAGTTAATAGTACCGCAGAAGTGGGCATTAAATTTATTTCTGCTTCATGTAATTATGGTTGGTCTTTTACAGCAGGACAATCATGGACTAATGAAACGAAAACTGCCTCAAGTACTTCAGTAACAACATCATACGATACAACCGTACCAGCTAAGAGCAAGAAAACTGTTAAATTAATGAGTTTTAAAACTAAATCAGATGTTCCATATACAGCTAAAATATATATGGAGTATGACATTACTTTCCATGGTTTCTTAAGATATAGTGGAAATGCAAGAAAAGATCATCCTAAGAAAAGACCATTTGTAGATGTTACATTTGGAAACAAAGATAAATCAGCTCAAGAACAAATACAAGATATCTACGAACATAGAGATATAAGTGGATATTCTGATTGGGATTGGAGCTGGATGGAAAAAGAATTTGGTGCTGACAACGTAAAAATTGTAGCATCTCATATTTGTAGACCTAGAGGCGCAGAAGTAGATGGTAAATTCACATGTGTAGATGGAACACACGTAGAAATAGTAGCGGACAATGCAGTAGCATTGACCGATGAAGAGTTAGGAAGTACAAGTGCTACAATGAGCCCAAAAGGTTTATCTAGCGGATTAAAATTAGCCAAGGCATCAGCTTCAAAAGGTATAACTATAGAAAATACTAAATTTAATGATACACAGGAGAACCGTGTTACTAAAAGTAGTGTAACTACAAGTTCTGGAACAACAACTATGAGATAATAGATTTCCCCCAATTTATTTATTGATATGTGTTGCATTAGCAAATAATTTTTGATAATGCAACACTGTTTTATTGTAAACTAATTACACAACTTGTATCTTAATAACAGAGTGTCATTTAATCTAAACTACCCTAGATAAGATTTGAATATAAAATGATTTTCCAAGAAGCATATAAATCGGTATAAGAAATATGATATAAATAGATTAATAAGTTTTGTTTACATAAAATTGAAATATTTTATTAATTTAAGCAAATATTACACATCTTACATGAATCTACCCCTACCTCTTTTTGATATTGAAACAAGTTTTATTTACTAATAGTTTTGTATAAGCTTATCTGTGCGTATTTTTCTTAATCCTTCATTTATTACTCAAATTTAGATGAACTACTTCCTTGTATTTTCTTATCTGTATACGAACACCCATGCACAAATGTACAAAAAATCTATTTATCGTTTACAACATTTCAATCATTTTAGCAATTTGTTAATAAAACCGTTGTTTTTAGGCCTGAAACGACATTTACTTCTATAAATCATAGTAGTATAATTAAGTTATAGACTATGTTTACATAATTCTTGATGCGATATATTATGTAAACAAATAAAAAAACAGGAGGTATTAATATGAAAAACAAAAGTAACAAGAGTAAATTTAGTAAAAAAATTATATATTTATTTGTAGCTACATGTTTGATTTTAAATTTAATACCTAAAGGAAACATCTCTTATGCAGCATCACCAATTTCTCATTATACACCAGCATATTTCACTTTTACTGACGAAGAAGATCTCAAAAGAAATATCATAAACTCACCAGATTTTATTAAATACCACGCTTATTTAGCACATTATATGGGTTTTGGATGGTGTGGAGGAACTGCTAGTCAATATGTTGGAGAAGATTTTTCATTTAGAAAAGATGGAAACAATTATATTTTACAAGCAAATTATAATAAAAATGATCCACATTCTGGTGGCTACTGGGCTGATAAGAGATTAAAAATGACAATATCTAATGTAAGATTTTACATTGATACAGATTCACTAACATTGGGAGATGAAAAAGTAACTACGTTAGACCCTGTAATGCTTCAAAGCTTTAAGGCTGTTAATAAAGGTGATACAGAAGATACTGCTAACGTAAGTTTCACATATACAAAGGGACAAACTGTATCAAATTCTTTTACCTATTCATTTGAAGAAGGTATACAGGTTAATAGTACAGCCAAAATAGATGTATTATTTGTTTCTGCTTCATTGAATTATGGTTGGTCTTTTAAAGCAGGACAATCATGGACTAATGGTACAGAAACTGCATCAAGTACTTCTGTCACAACAGGATATAATACAGCTGTACCAGCTAAAAGCTCAAGAACTGTTAAGCTAATGAGCTTTAAGACTAAATCAGATGTTCCATATACAGCTAATATATATATGGATTATGATATCACTTTTTCAGGTTTCTTAAGATGGGGTGGGAATGCGAGAAGTGACCATCCAACAAATAGACCATTTGTAAATATAACATTTGGCGAAGGAGACAAAACAGCACAAGAACAAATTAAAGATATCTATGAGCACAGAGATATAAATGGATATTCTAATTGGGACTGGAGTTGGATGGAAAATGAATTTGGTGCTGATAATGTGAAAATTGTAGTATCCCAAATTTGTAGACCTAAAGGAGCTCATGTAGATGGTAAATTTACATGTATAGATGGAACACATGTAGAAATAGTCGCAGACGATCCTATACCTTTGACTGATGAAGAGTTAGCAACCTCTAGCACAGCAATGAGTACAAAGAGTCTTTCTAACACTCTAAAATCAATGACATCAAAAGGTATTACTATAGAAGACATTAAGTTTAATGATACTCCTGAGGCATATGTTACTAAAAGTAGTGTAACTTCAAGTTCTGGAACAGTGACTATGAGAAAATAGATATTAAGATTTATAATGATAAGTTGCATTAGCATATTCTGCTAATGCAACTGCATTTAATACAATCAAATAATTGACGGGAGGTATTAGGTATGAAAAACAAAAGTAATAAGAGTAAATTTAGCAAAAAGATTCTATATTTATTTGTAGCTACATGTTTGATTTTAAATTTAATGCCTAAAGGAAACATCTCTTATGCAGCATCACCAATTTCTCATTATACACCAGCATATTTTACTTTTACTGACGAAGAAGATCTCAAAAGGAATATCATAAACTCACCAGATTTTATTAAATACCACGCTTATTTAGCACATTATATGGGTTTTGGATGGTGTGGAGGAACTGCTAGTCAATATGTCGGAGAAGATTTTTCATTTAGAAAAGATGGAAACAATTATATTTTACAAGCAAATTATAATAAAAATGATCCACATTCTGGTGGCTACTGGGCTGACAAGAGATTAAAAATGACAATATCTAATGTAAGATTTTACATTGATACAGATTCTGTTACATTGGGAGATGAGAAAGTAACTACGTTAGACCCTGTAATGCTTCAAAGCTTTAAGGCTGTTAATAAAGGTGATACCAATGATACTGCTCCCGTGAATTTCACGTATACAAAAGGACAAACCGTATCGCATTCTTTTACCTACTCATTTGAAGAAGGAATACAAGTTAATAGTACTGCAACAGTAGGTATCAAGTTTATTTCTGCTTCATTGAATTATGGTTGGTCATTTAAAGCAGGACAAGCATGGACTGATGGTACAAAAACTGCTTCTAGTGTATCTGTATCAACATCATATGATGCAACTATACCAGCTAAAAGTTCAAGAACTGTTAAACTAATGAGCTTTAAGACTAAATCAGATGTTCCATATACAGCTAATATATATATGGATTATGATATCACTTTTTCAGGTTTCTTAAGATGGGGTGGGAATGCGAGAAGTGACCATCCAACAAATAGACCATTTGTAAATGTAACATTTGGCGAAGGAGACAAAACAGCACAAGAACAAATTAAAGATATCTATGAGCACAGAGATATAAATGGATATTCTAACTGGGACTGGAATTGGATGGAAAACGAATTTGGTGCTGATAATGTGAAAATTGTAGTATCCCAAATTTGTAGACCTAAAGGAGCTCATGTAGATGGTAAATTTACATGTATAGATGGAACACATGTAGAAATAGTCGCAGACGATCCTATACCTTTGACTGATGAAGAGTTAGCAACCTCTAGCACAGCAATGAGTACAAAAAGTCTTTCTAACACTCTAAAATCAATGACATCAAAAGGTATTACTATAGAAGACATTAAGTTTAATGATACTCCTGAGGCATATGTTACTAAGAGTAGTGTAACTTCAAGTTCTGGAACAATAACTATGAGAGAATAGATATTGATATAATTTTGATAAGGTATGTTGCATTAGCAAATTATTTTGCTAATGCAACTCTTTTTTCTGATAAAGGCTTTACCAATAATAGAAATAAGGGGATAATCTAATCACCTGTTTATATTTTAGTTAGTTTGCAATCCAAAAATGACAGACTCTTAGTTTTCTTTATTTAAAGCCCTTATATTTCCCTATTTTTTTAAGCGTAGATATTAGCTCTCCTTTATAGTTTTCGTCTTCTGGATTTAGGCTATGTATTACTACTCCAGAATCTATGGATGATGAGTGTATAAATTTATCTTCACCTATATATATCGCTGTATGTTCTGGAAAAAATAAGACATCTCCTTTTTTTATATCTTCTATACCAATATCCACAAAATAATCATGCATTAACTCTGCATCTCTATAGATAGCTATTTCATTTATTAAATACACTATAGATGTTAGCCCTGAGCTATCAACTCCTAATGGAGTTTTACCACCCCATCTAAATTGTGTTTTTAGATACTGTAATGCAGTTATCACTATGTTGTTTCTAATCTCATCCTCATTAACACTAAAGTCTAGCTTTACTCTTTCTTTTACATACTTATTTCTAATCCAGCCTACACTCCCATCTGGAAGTTCCACTAATAAGCGGTTGGCTTTAACTTCACTCAAATTCTTTAGGTAAGTACCTTTAACTACAGATTTTATAATATAACTATTATAAGATGTGTCCTGGGTAATATCTACATAGCCACCTGTCACAATTACTTTATTATTATTTCTCCAGCTTGTTACCTCCTCGTATTTCCTAATCAAATCACCTTTTTTTACATACCCTTTATAGTTGTAATCAGTTTGTACGAACAAAAAATCATTTACATCTTCCCATAATACTTCTACAACCATACCAAGTAGTACCTCATCTATATGTTCTCCTTTTGATTTTGGATGACCTTTTATTGAAACTACTGGATTTTTTACAACTGCATATTCACTCACGATTTATCACTTCTCTTCTTTTGACAAAACATAAACAATATTCTTCCAAGCTTTTTCAAACTGCTTTACTTTATAATATCTCTTAATACTTACCTCAGGTGGCGATGCTGGATCATTTACTATTATATACTGCTCTCCTTCTCTATTTTCAAAACCTCTTATCACTATCAAATGACCACTTATATAACTCTGTACAGACCCTTCTAACTCTTCTTTACTATTCGTTTTTATTGATGCTACTAATGGAATACCTTTTTTTATTAGATCATGCACATCCTCTATGCTGCATCTTTTTACATATGCTCTAAAACCTTTTTCCCCTGCATAAGCAACGTTATATGACCAATTACCATAAATTGCAAGATTGTTATCTCTACATCCTTTAGCAACTCTTTCTGTATTTTCTTTTACTCCTAAGTACTCCATTACCATTGAGAGAGATGTCGGACTGCAAATAACACCTCCGATTTCTGGTACTACTAATTGAGATCTTGCTGGCACCGCTATATCAATATCCATAATTTCTCTATCCATAATATCTTTTTTAGTAAGAGTCATTGTAAATGCAATAAACCTAATAGAAGGACCCTTCACCCCAACTTTGTTTCTACTTAACTCTACCCTAAACTTTATATCTTTTGCCTTCCCACATATAGGTTTGACTACATCTATATTTAACTTGGCTATTTCATCATTTTGACCTTTCTCACTTCCTATATTTAGTCCATCACTTGACCACCGTCCATAGGATAACCAGTTTGACCAATCACCTTCTACATTTATACTTACTTTTACTTCTATATATGTGTCTTTGTATGTTGTGCTATTCCATGATACCACTAAGTCTTTAAATTCGTCTGTGCTGATGATTTCTGATTCATAAACTCCTGAGGCTACGTTATCAGCTAACTGTAGCTCACTACTTTCTGTTATAACAATATCTTTACAGACTCCATTCGTAAAACTATCCTGTTCATAAAATATTGTAGCTGACACTTTTTATCTCTCCTTCCTGCTATTATTTCAAACACTTTTTATACTCTTTTAGTTCTTTATCATTTGCTAGTATATAATGATCGCTATCAAGTTTGTGCCACTTAGGTGGGTCTTGTTCATATTCATGACAGTTTGGATCATATATTTCTATTTTCTTGTGCTTCTCTAAGACTGGATCTGGCTGAGGTATTGCTGATAATAATGCTCTTGTATATGGATGGAGTGGATTTTTGAACAACTCCTCTGTCTCAGCTAACTCCACTATTCTCCCCTTATGGATAACAGCTATCCTATCTGTTATAAATCTCATAACTGATAAATCATGTGCAATAAATAGATAAGTCAATCCTTTTTCTCTCTTTAATGCTGATAATATATTCAATACTTGTGCTCTAATTGAAACATCAAGTGCTGATATAGGTTCGTCTGCTATTATCAACTCTGGCTCCATAACTAATACTCTTGCTATACCAATTCTCTGTCTTTGCCCTCCTGAAAACTCATGTGGAAACCTGCTTGCAAACTCAGGCAGAAGCCCCACATCTTTTAATGCTCTTTCTACTTTTTCTTTTCTTTCCTGTTCGCAGCTGAATTTCTTTAGATTATATAATCCCTCTGATACTATATAATCTACTTTTGCTCGTTCATTAAGTGATGCCATAGGGTCTTGAAATATCATTTGAACTTTCTCTGTTACTTCTTTATCTAACGATCTATCTATTTTCCCATTTATTACTTTACCTCTAAATTTGATTGTACCTCCTGCTGTTTCATTTATTCTCATTATAGCCCTACCTATTGTTGTTTTTCCAGAGCCTGATTCTCCAACTAGACCAAATGTTTCTCCTTTATATATATTAAAACTAACGTCATTGACTGCTACAAATTTATTTCTAGCCTTACCAAATTCTATTCTTAAATCCTCAACCTGTAATAGTATCTCTTTTGATTTATTCTCCATATTTCTTACCCCCTAGCTTTTCATGCAATTTCTTTATGGCATTTGGAACTTCTATCTTTGGTGCGCTAGGGTGCAATAGCCAAGTACGTGCTTTGTGAGTTGGGCTAACCTCAAAATATGGTGGCCTATGGATAAAGTCTATTTCTAATGCATACGGGTTTCTTGGTGCAAATGCATCTCCTTTTATTTCTTTAAACAAGCTAGGTGGTGTTCCTTGTATAGAGTATAAATCTTCACCCTTAACACCCAGCTGTGGTAGTGATAATAATAATGCCCAAGTATAAGGATGCTGTGGGTTGTAAAAAACTTCTTCACTATTACCAATCTCTATTATGTCTCCTGAATACATAACTGCAATTCTATCTGCTACATTTGCTACTACTCCTAAATCATGTGTTATGTATATTATCGAAAGACTATATTTTTTCTGCATGTTTTTTAGTAACTGTAATATCTGAGCCTGTATAGTTACATCTAGTGCTGTTGTTGGTTCATCACATATTAAGACTCTTGGGTTACATGCTATTGCTATCGCTATAACTACCCTTTGTCTCATACCTCCTGAAAACTCATGTGGGTATTGCTTATACCTAGCTTCTGGCTGTGGTATACCAACATCATCTAATATCTCTAATACTAATTTTTTTGCTTCTAATCCTTTTAGCCCTTGATGTAATTCTACAGCTTCTTGTACTTGTGAACCTATTGTTCTAAGAGGATTGAGTGAAGTCATGGGATCCTGAAATACCATTGCTATTTCTTTTCCTCTGATTTTAAGCCATTCTTTTTCTTTTTTATATTTTGAGATAACTTTTCCGTCATAGACTATGCTCCCTGAATCCACCCATCCATTTGAATCAAGTAGTCCCATAAAGGATTTAGTAAATACTGATTTTCCTGAACCAGATTCTCCTACTATTGCTAAACTTTCTCCTTCTAATAGATCTAAAGATGCACCTCTTATAGCTGTTAATTCTTTTCCTCTCAATGTGAATTTCACAACAAGGTCTTTAACAGAAATTATAGGTTTTTGGTTTATATTATTTTTATCATCCATAAATATCACCACCTATATATGATTTTTAGGGTCTGATGCATCTCCAAACGCATTACCCATTACATAGAAAGAAATAGTTATAACTGACAGTATTATCGCTGGAAAAAGCAATTGATATCTGAGTGATGGTACCATCATAAATACACGTCCTTCGTTTATTAAGTTACCAAGTGATGGTACATCTACCGGTAATCCTATTCCTATATAAGTCAAAAACACTTCTGAGCCTATTGCTAGTGGTATTGCAAGCGCCAACCTGAGCATTATAACTGAAACTAAATATGGTAACAAGTTTTTAGAGATTATACGATTTGTTGGAGTTCCTAAGCATCTTGAGGCAAGATTATACTCTCTATCTCTTATAATTATTATTAGATTTCTAACAAATCTAGCCATATTGGTCCAGCGTGTTACACACATAGCAAATATTATTGTAAATAATCCAGGTTTCATTATGTATGCAAACAATACAAGTATAATAGTCGTAGGTATGTTTGTGATAACATTGTATATCTCGGTTATCAGTGCATCTAATTTACGTACATATCCCCAAATAGCACCTATAAATATACCAACTATCAACTCAAAAAATCCTACAGATAAACCTATAAATAGTGAGGTTCTTGTTCCACTCCATATCCTAGCCCACAAATCCTGCCCAATGGAATTTGTCCCAAACCAAAATTCACTACTTGGTGATTCATTTCTAAGTTGCATACCTGTCTGTTCATTTATATATATCTTGGTGGGTGACTTTTGGTATGGTAGGTATGGTTGTATTATTGTAAATATTAAAAGAGCTATTATAACAAACATAAGTATAACTGCTATTTTGTTTTTAAGAAAAACTTGCCATGTTGATCTCCAATAAGAATAATTTGAATATCCCGTCAATTCTGATGATTGTGCATTAAATTTAGCTACCTTAAATAGCGAGGGATCAATATTGTTTATATCTATTGTATTTTTCATCTATCTTCCCCCTCCATGTTTTTGTAATTTTATCCTTGGATCAATCAATGCCATTAATACGTCTCCTAAGAACAATCCAATGATCCCAACTGATGAGTATATCAACACGAGCGCTTGAACTAGATTGTTATCTTGCAGTTGTATTGCATCCACAAGTAGTCCTCCCATTCCCGGTATTGAAAATAACGACTCTATATATATAGAACCTGATATGGTAAAAAGAATCGAAGCTGGAAGGTACTGCGCCATTGGAACGAATGCATTTCGCATCACATGTTTTAACATTATCTTTTTATTACCAAGTCCTTTAGCTCTTGCAAGCTTGATATAGTCTTTGCTTAGCTCATCTACCATATATCTTCTCATCCACATTGCATATCCAGCAATACTTCCTAGTGACATTGATATAGCTGGTATAATCCAACTTGTTGGTTCATCTATATCAAATAATATTGGTAATTTGAGTAAACTAGTTATATAGATTTGTATAAATAAATAATATACTACTGCCGGTACTGCTCTAATAAATACTATATATGTAGTCCCTAATTTATCTGTTAATTTATTTTTTTCTCTGGCCATTGCTATACCCATATACAAACCACTAATTAAAGATATTAACAATGCTACTAGACCAAACCATAATGAATATGGAACTTTTTTTGATATTATTTCTCTTATTGGAATGTTAGGTCTATATACTAATGATTTGCCTAGATCCCCTTTAAATAATCCTAAGTAAAAGTTCTTTAGTTGGATATGTATTGGATCTCTTAGACCCATATTTTCTAAAATAGCTTCTTTTTGCATTTCATCTAATTTATCTGTGCCAAATTCACCAAAATACCCTTCTTCTGGCATCATTCGCATAAGTAAAAAAACAGCTGTTATAACTATAAATAGTGTAAGTAACGATCTAAAAAGTCTTTTTATAAAGTATTTTTTCATTCATTCACGCCCCTTTCGTTAAATAAACTTGGGAGTGCTAGAGAAACACTCCCCTAGGGCCCAGCCCTATGCAAACAGCTTTAGAAAACTCTTTTTTACTTACTAGCTTTTTCTAATGCTTCTTTTCTTTCTTTTTGCCACTTAGTTTTTTCATTGTTATAATCTTCTGTATTCATAGGTTTTGCTAGTATTCTTTGACCTTTCCATCTCTCTGATGATACACCAAATGGTGAGTAAGGTGCTTCAAAAGGATTAAGTAATGATGATATATATCCTCCACCACCTACACCATATGGAATAATCCATGCTTCGTTTATAAGATATGCTTCTGCTTGCGCAAAAAGATTGTATCTTTTTTCTATATCTACTATCTCATCTTTAGCATTATTTACCAACTCTATATATACATCAAATGTCTTTTTATTATTTTCGTTGATCTCGGTACATTTCTCTGGAAAATTATAAGTAGATCCAACTACAAACATATCTGTATATGTTTCAGGATCAGCATAATCAGGACCCCAGTTAACTTCTTGCAATGCATAGTTTCCTGCTCTCCTTGTAGCTCCAAGATATCCAGATGGAGGAAATGGAACAATCATTACATCTACAAAATCTGTTCCTAGCGTTCTTTCAAGTTGTTGTTCTACTATTTGTGCTCTTTGACTAGCCTCACTACCACCTGTATTATATGGCATCATAACCTTTACTGGAAATGTAACACTGCCCTTTAAATCATCCATTGCTTTTTTCTTAAACTCTACTGCTTTAGTTTCATCGAATGAATCTCTAGCTGTTATTTGCGCAAGCTCACCCATTTGAGTATAATCTTTACCACCTACAGCAACAAAACTCTTTGGTGTAACTGTATTGTTTATTTTATTTTCTGGACTGTATGGCTCAGCTGTAGTCATAGCTGCTATTCTATCTAAACCGTGGAAAAACGCCTTTCTAAAGTTTTTATTATTAACAGCTTTTCTCCAGTTCTCAGGCTCATATTGTGCGTCAAAATTAGGATCAAAATTAAGAGCATAGAAATAAGTATAAAAACTCGGTAATGCTGGTCTAACTTTATCTTTTGATTTAGGATCATTCATCCATGCATCTATGGAAGCTGATGGTATTGCTACTTGAGAAATCTCTCCTCTATTGTATAGCTCTTGTGCTAGAGTGTTTGCTTCTTTGTTGTATTTATATTTTATTTTCTTTATAAATACATTATCCTTATCCCAATAGTTTTCATTTGCAATTAGTATCCTTCTATTCTGTGGCTCAAATGTTTCCATTATATAAGCTCCGTTATATAATATACTTGTATTGCTTGTTCCAAATCTATTCCCTTGTTGTTTAAGAAACTTCCCGTTAACAGGGAAAAAACAGGAGTATGTCAGCATTGATTCAAAGTATGGAACTGCTTTTTCTAATGTGTATTCAAGCTTATATTTATCTACTGCTTTAACTCCAACTTTACTAAAATCAGTGATTTCTTTGTTGTAGTATGATTCTGCATTTTTTATAACTCTATATGCTATATTTGCAGTTTTTGAACCATTTTCTTGGTTAAATATATATTCTAGTGAATCTACAAAATCTTGTGCTGTAACTTCTGAGTATTCTTTACCTTCACTATCATACCAATTAACACCCTTTCTAATATTAAACGTCCATACAAGTCCATCCTCAGAAACTGACCAATCTGTTGCTAAGCAAGGTCTTAATACTCCGTATCTATCATAGTCCACTAGAGTATCAACAAAATTTGCTGCTAGCCCAAACTCCAATGTCGTAGATGTAACTAGGTAGTTAATTGTTGTTATTTCATCCGAATAAGTCCCTAAATACTCTTGTTTATTTGCATAAGCTCCGATTGTTGCTGTATCATCAGATTTATCTCCACAACCTACTAGTGATAACATAGACAATACTAAAATTAAAGCAATTATTCTTTTCATATATATCCTCCCTTATATTAATAAATTTGAAAATTCTCTTTAGTGACACTTCTTACTATGGATAGAGTTCTTAGTTGTTGAACTAAAAATATTTTGGATTTGAGATGTCAAGGCATCCGTTTTTTTATATTTATATAAAATATGGGTTATTGATATGTATAGCAATTAATATGCCAACCACGATTCGGCTATTTTACTTAACTTCAAAGCATGTAATTTTTATATGATTCCGAATTTTCGGAATACTTATAATGACAAATAGGTCTACAAAGCCATTTTCCTCACTTTCCACACAAACGGAAAGTTTTTTAAAAGATTTCTTTTCAATCTATTAAAATCAGTTAACTGGAACTATTTAGCTCTATAGACCTATATCTTTGGTTTCCAATAATATGGAACTATATATTGCTCAATTTTTTATAAAAGCTAGATTTTTTTATTTTCAATATTTCCATAGCCTCTTTTTTGTTTCCTTTGGTATGTATCATTACATTTTTTATAACCTCTTTTTCTATTTCATTCATTGTTTCTTTCAATGGTTTCATATAGTTTACTACTGGACCCAATTCCTTTTTGTCTATGTTAATCATTATGTTTTCTGATAATATATTTAAGTCATCACAAAGGTTTACAGCACGTTCTAGTACATTTTCCAATTCTCTAATATTACCAGGCCAAGAATACATCATTAGTTTATTATATGCTTCTCCTGATATCCTTTTCAATTTCGTTCCTACTCTCTCACATATTTTAGGTATAAGATATTCAACTAACTCGTAAATATCTTCTTTCCTTTGTCTGAGAGGTATTATCTGAATAGGAAATACATTGATTCTGTAATATAAGTCTTCTCTGAAATTATTATTCTTAACTTCATTTTCTAGATTTCTGTTTGTTGCTGCTATTATCCTTACATCAACCTGTTTTTCTTTATTTCCACCAACCTTATAGAACTTTTTACTTTGTATCACCTCTAGCAATTTAACCTGCATATTCTTTGAAATATCTCCTATTTCATCTAAGAACAGCGTTCCTCCATTTGCCATCTCAAAATAGCCCTTTTTCCCCCCTATATTTGCACCTGTAAATGCTCCTTTTTCATATCCAAAAAGCTCACTTTCTAAAAGACTTTCTGGTATAGAGTTGCAGTTAACTTGTATAAATGGTTTATTTTTGTTATCACTTGCTTCATGTATTGCTCTTGCTAACACTGTCTTTCCTGTTCCACTTTCCCCTAGTATTAGTACGTTTGAATTAGATTTACTAGCTTTATAAGCAAGTTTTTTTATCTCTATTATACCGTCACTTGATCCTATTACCTTTGGAAATAGCTTCTTGTATATGTTTTGGCTATCTAATCCTGCCTCTACTTTTTGTAATTTTTTATATGCTATATTTCTTTGATTCTCTATGTTTTTTAGCTTAGATATATCCTCTATTAATAATACTGCTCCTATTGTCTGTCCTTTTCTCTTTACTTCTTTCATACCACACAAAACGCTAAATCCATTTATTACAGCAAGCTGTCTCTTATATATCTTTTTACTTCCTTTAGCACATCTTATGAAATCTTGTAAAAGTTTAGAATCTTTATGGTTTTGTAGTATATTTGTATTTATAGGTACAATTTCGTTAATACCTATCTTCTTCTCATAGTAGCTTCCTTTATTTATTATACTTTTTATATCCTCTTTCCAAGCTGTATATCCTATACTTTGATAGAACTTTACTTTCTTTGTTTGTCCATCAACTATTACCATATGCCCAAAGTCGTTGTTAAAATTACTGCGATAAAGTGTTCCGTTTATAGTAATATCTATATACCTATCTACAAAATCTATGATTATTTCTATATGTAAATCATCAATTGCCCTTTTCATCACCATTCTTTCTGTTGAACTTTTCAAACTAGTTTTATAGTGACTATTTCCTATAGCACTCCCATATCTTCCAATACACGCTACTGAGTAACCTTCTTTAAGATGAACTGGATCTATTCCTATCATTTTAAAATCGTTTGGTGATAGCTGTCCATCATCTACTCCAAGCGCTGTTATGCCCATAATTACAATATCTCCATTTTTAACTTTCCCTTCCTCATGAGCATATTTACACTCTCGTTTAAGTCCGAGAATTTCTCTAGCTTTTTCGCTATATAGCTTTATTATTCCGTTCCTATCTATGTAAATAATACCTTCATTCATTACATCTATAATATCTAAAAATTCTAAGTTCATATTATACTCCTTACTTAAGTAAATTAGTCAAATTAATACTATAACCCATTTATCTACCTGACTGATTTAGAAAGTAAGTTTCCTCCTCTCGTAAATAATATCTATTTTAACTATCTTGGCATACATTTTGCAATTAATAAGTTTAAAAAATCTATTTTTTCTCAAATCTTTACTAATAATTAAATCTATTAAAAGGAGCTCAACTATGATTGAATTAAAAAAGAAATTAAAGCTTTTTCTTGATTCTTCAGATTATGAATATGCTTTAATTGTTAAAAACGTTCAAGACAAGACCACTATTTGTATTAACCAAGATATAAGATTTCATGCAGCTAGCATTATAAAACTTTATTATTTATATGAAGCTCTACATCAAGTATCTAAAGGGATTTTAAATCTAGACCAAATCTTCAAGCTTCCTGATAACGAAAAAGTTGATGGCTCTGGAGTTTTAAAGCTTTTGCATAATGATACTCCATTAACCCTTTTAGATATCATTACACTTATGATAGTTGTAAGTGATAATACTGCTACTAATATGCTATTTGATATCTTAGGTAAAGATAATATAAATAGCACTCTTCATCAGTTGAATATAAATAATACATACATTGCTAGAAAACTAATGCGAGTTATACCAGGTGTATATAGCTATACTACTGCATAAGATACTTGCCACATTTTAGAAACTTTTCTTAACTCGACAGTCTTAAACAAAGAACTAATGGACGTTGCTATGTCTATACTACATAAACAGCAACATAATGGATATTTATCTAAAGATTTAGTCACTTGTGGCAAATGCAATACTCTGATTTCTTCAAAACTCACTTGTCATAAATGCGCAACATCTGTTGATGAAATTGATAGTTATAAAATACCCTTTGCTCACAAAACTGGTGAAATAAACGGTATTGTTCATGATGCAGGTATCATGACTATAAATAATCAAAAATACATCATTGTTATGTTGACAAAAGAATTAACTGACAACAACATAGCTATAAAATCTATGAACTATGTAGGCAAATTGATC
Source organism: Clostridiaceae bacterium M8S5 (assembly GCA_029227815.1). Classification (GTDB taxonomy): domain Bacteria; phylum Bacillota; class Clostridia; order Tissierellales; family MCWD3; genus Abyssisolibacter. The sequence goes on from CP118523.1 coordinate 3,404,962, forward strand.
TATGATTATTTCAGTAATAAGCCGACAATACTTTAGCGTGATAAACTGAATTATTCTTATTAATATTCTATACCACTCAGGCAAGTAAATAAAGTATTTTGGCGCAAATTTTTGATGAATTTCACTATTTATATCGTATGCTGTAGTAATTTTAACATAAAAAATACCTCCAAAGTTGATACCTAATTTTTATTAATTAGAATGTCTACTTTGGAAGTACTGAGTAGTCCTTGTTTAATAATATTTCTTTTTAGTGTTTATTATATATTGTGGTAAGTAATCCTCTTTTATTACTTTATCATCAGATAATACTATTAGCTTTTCTATCACATTTAGTAGCTGAGTTATATTATCTGGCCATTCGTATGCTTTAAAGTATTTATAGAGTTTTATGTCAATTTCTTTTATTTCCATATTGTTTTTAATACTGAATTTTTTTAAATATTCCCTAGTTATCAATTCTATATCTTCTAATCTATCTCTTAATGGAGGGATATTTAATTCTATAATGCTTAGCATATAATATAAATCTTCTCTAAAGCCCCCTCTTTTTATGATTTCTTTTAAATCCACTGTTGACGCTGCAATAACTCTTGTATTTATAGGAGCTGAACCATAATCATACGTCTGATAGTCTAGTTGGAAGTCTACTAATCTAGCTTGAGCAGATATAGGCATTTTTTCTATTTCGTTTATAAATACTGTTCCACCATTTGCGTATTCAAAAAGACTTTTTCTACTTGCTTCTTCAAAACCTTTTGACTTATAGCCAAATAACTCACTTCCAATTAATGAGTCTGGTATAGCACTGCAATTTATTGAAATAAACGGTTTGTCTCTTCTATCGCTACTATTGTGTATAGCTTGTGCAAAAAGTCTTTTTCCTACACCAGTTTCTCCATGCAGTAATATATATGCATTTGCTTTTGCTATTTTTTGTGCAGTAATTTTTAATTCTTTAATAGTGTTCGTTTCACCAATAATATCATCAAATGTGTAGAGATCCGTCTTTCTTCTTTCTCTCCTAAGATAATCTAGATGTTTATTATAGTTTATTTTCTTTAGTATTATAACTTCATATAATCTAGCTATATTATAAATTATTTTTAAGGTGTCACTGTTTACAGATCTATGAGTAAACGAAGCATTTATCGTACCACAAATCTCATTTCTCGAATCATAAAACGGTGCAGCAGCACAGCTATATTCATGAAACATTGTTTTATAGTGTTCAGAGCCTACTACCAAAGCAGGCTTGTTTTCCATAAGCGCTATGCATGTAGAATTGGTCCCTAATACATTCTCAGATACGTCTACAAAATAACCTACATTAGGATATAGGTCATCCAATTTGTCATCATAACTTATAATATATTTTAACTTAGCATCTTTATCGTATATACTGATATCCATATTTAGATTTTTAACAATGTTGTAAAATTCCCTATACTCATCAAGTTCATACTCTGGAAGATATTTGAGCACATATTTCTGTTTTTCATCCGGTCTCATTAGATTCTTTATATCGAAATCTGATAGTGATACATTATTACTCTTACACCGCTTCCATGAACGTAGTATCTCTTCTTTCAGTAAATTTTTATCAAAGTATATTTCTTCAACAAAATTTTCCCATATTTTTGATATTATATCTATTTGTAGTCTGCCTTCATCTTGAAAATCATATTTATCACCTGCATACTCTTGTTTTTCATCACTGTCTAGAAATAGTGAAAAAGTCTCTTTTAAAGTGTGTCCTTCTACTAAGCTAATACCTCCACCATGGCCTTTATTCGTATAAATAGGTATCCCCGATAATACTAGCTCATCTATATCTCTGTAAATTGTTCTAGTAGAGACTTCAAACCTGTCTGCTAGGTACTTCGCAGTCACTGTTCCCTTATTCAATAATGTTATAATAATTCTAACTAATCTATTAACTCTCATTTTTTATTCTCCATATTATAATATGTTATCTAAGTAATAGTTAAATTAATACATAGCAGTTTTAAAAAGTGCTATTAACCAAAATTATATGTTAACTATACTCTCTTATATCTAGCTTATTTTGGGGAAAGTTATTAAGATGTGTAATCTATTTGCTACAATCACTTTCGTTTATAAAAAGTGTTTTGTATATTTCTAAATAAGATTTAAATTTCGCGATATAATCTTTTTTTACTTCTGATATACTAAGCTTCTCATCTAAGTTTTCTATATAATCTTTGTTAAAACCACAAATAAACCATTTAAATATATCTGTAGCTTTTTTCTGGTCAACTTTTAGCTCAGACACATCTAAATCATTCAGCAACTGCTCATATAATTTATCACATATATTTCCGTATTTAGCTATTATCTTTGTATGTATCTCCGATCTATCATTAGTAAAAGCATCTTTGATTAGTTTATGAAAAATTGGGTTTTCAATATGCCATGATATCTCAATTTGAGCAAAAGCAATAATCTTCCCAAATACATCTTTTGGGAATTGCAATATATATTTTTTTATTACTTTATTAAAATCATTAATGGTATAATCCAAAACATCAAAATATAATTGCTCCTTATTTAAAAAGTACTTAAACAAACTACCTTTTCCAATCTTTGCTTCTTTAACAATTCTATTAGTTGAACTATTGTTATATCCATAAATCGCAAACTCTTTTGTTGCAACTTTCATGATGTTTTCCTGTTTACTTTTTGTCAACTTGTTAAACGATTCTAAGGTCATTTGAGTCTCCTAGTATTATTATCATTGAATAATGACCACGTGGTCACTAATGTAATAATATACTATATATTACAATTAGTCAATAGATTATATTAAATTACATTTTATTGATTTACCAAATTGATACAAGCTTATATTTTTGACAAGAAAATAGAGCTTACTCCACTTAAATAGTTCTTTTTTTCTATCAATAGGATTCATGCTATTGTAATATATTGATTTTATTCATATAATATTTATAAATACTATGATAACCCTAAAGAGGTGTTTGAATGAATAATAAATCCGATAGTTTAAAACAGACTACCGAAAAATATACTCGTTTAGAAATTATATCTGGAGATCGTATTGGGATGGCACTTGATTTACTCAGTAAGGTATACGAACTCAATATTAGTTTAATATCACTTGAAGTATTACCTAAGAAAGGTAGTATTAAAATAAAGGATATCTCAAATAAATCTAAGGAAGCACTAATATCATCTTTGTATAGTGTTGAAGATGTTATCGAAGTTCGTGAAATAGACTTGCTTAGACAGGAAAAAAATGAAAAAAAGTTATTGGCTATGATAGATTCTGTTGATGAAGGTATCATTGCTATCAATAATAAACTTGAAATTGAATACTACAATAATTATTGTGAAAAGATACTTCACTATAAAAAAGAAGAGGTTATAGGTAAAACCCTAGACGAAATATTTGGTGAAAATACATTGATGGCTAAACTACTTAAAACCGGTGAAAAATACGACAATGTTGAAATCATTTTAAAAACCGAAAAAGGTAAAAGTCATTATTTAACTACTGGAAGACCTATCAAAGATGATAACAATAAAACTATAGGCGTTGTAGCTTCTATAAAGGATATTAAGCAAGCTATTGAAATGGCCAATGTTGTTTCTTTTACTGAAAAAGGTGCTTTTAAAGAAATAATAGGTAGTAGTCCTGCTATTGAGAGTTGCAAAAACTTGTGTTCTTCGGTAGCTAAAAGTGATTCTACGATTTTGTTGAGAGGTGAAAGTGGTACGGGCAAGGAGCTGTTAGCTAAAGCAATAAGGAACTTAAGCTCTCGAAATGACAAGCGCTTTGTTACTATAAACTGTGCTGCTCTTCCTGACAATCTAATAGAAAGTGAACTCTTTGGATACAAAAAGGGTAGCTTTACTGGCGCAAATCAATTTGATAAAGAAGGTTTGTTTAAAGAAGCAGATGGTGGAACTATTTTTTTAGATGAAATAGGTGAACTATCTATGGTATTGCAAGCTAAACTCTTGAGAGTTCTTCAAGAAGGTGTTATCAGAAAAATAGGAAGTAACAAAGAAGAACCTGTAGACGTTAGAGTTATAGCTGCAACTAATAAGAATTTAGAAGCTATGATTAAAAGTGGTCAATTCAGAGAGGATTTATATTATAGATTAAATGTAATACCTATATTTCTTCCTCCATTACGTGATAGACTTGACGATATACCTAATCTTGTTTCATACTTTATCGATAAACTAAATGTAAAATTAAAAAAGAATGTTTCAGGTGCTGAGCTGTCTTTTATAAAAAGTCTTATGGAGTACAATTGGCCTGGAAATGTTAGAGAACTACAAAATGTTATTGAACGAGCTATGAATTTGTGCTTTGATAATATACTGCAAATTAAGCACTTAATTATAAACTTTAATAAAGAAATAGCACCTTCTCAAAATACTCATGCTAAGCTTGAAAATATCAAGCTAAAAGAAGTTGTTGAAATATGTGAAAAGGAAGCGATCGTTAAAGCTTTAAATAAGCATAAAAGCTACCGAAAAGCAGCTAAGGCTTTAGGTGTATCTCATACGACTATTATAAATAAAGCTAAGAGATATAACATAATGTTAGATAATTAAAATTCTAATAATGCTACAATATCTTCGTGGGTCTTTGATGACTTGGTGTTTTTTGTCTTGCGTAAGCTGTAATTTTTGATTATATTATTGTTAGATTACAGCTTACAATGTTACTGTCAAAAAAAATCTAAGCTTCATGTTGGTTCTTCTTGATATTTCTCTTCAGGTCATGCTTGGTAAGATAAAAACATATTTTTATAATCTATTTAGCACTTTAACCTTTTATATGTAATAATTAATAAAAAAATGATAACTATAAAAATAAACGGATAAGCAATGTATAACAGAAACTTAGGGAAACTTAATACTGTCATCATATCTTTCCAGAAACCAACATTAGAATCTCTAAAATACATTGTTATAATCATGTCTCTTGTGATATATTTCTGTTGATTACCTTTACTATAATAGTACCCACATTCTCCCTCGTGAGAATATATCCATCCTCTATCTTCTAAATATTCACCAAATGAACTCGCAGGTGAATCATCTTTTATAAGGTAATAATCGTATGGAAACAATGATACCACTTGTGCATCTGTAAATAATAATTTGCCAACTGGGACTACTGGAATAATTAAAACACACACAAGTAATATAACAAAATTAATTAATATCAACTTACTCTTTGACAACATCATAACACCTCTCTGTAAACTTATTTCTCAACCACCTATATCTATTACAATTATACCACTAAATACTAAAAAAATATTTCTTATTTGCAAGTACCGCCTCTTTAACCTTTTATAATCTACTTACATATACTGATATGAGTACTTCTATCTATGAAAGGTGGCACACTATGAGTTTAATTGAACTGAAAAAAAATTTTGTTAATGAAATAAAAAAATCTAAACAATTTGCAGAACTTAAAAATGCTATGCTAGAAATAGAAAAATACCCTGATATAAAAAATAAAATAGATTCATTTAAGAAAAAACGCTTAAATTTGATGAACAGTAAAATGCAAATTGCTCAAAAAGAATTTGAAGCAACTAAGCTTGAAAAAGAGTTTATGAATCTGTCTCAAATACCAGAAATTAAAAAGCTAATGACAGCAGAAAAAAAATACAATGAGTTTTTATTCAATTTGTATAAAAGCATAAATATTGCTTTAGATTCTGAATTGAAGAGGTCATAATATGAGTGGTAATAATGGAGGGATATGATTGGATTTTTTAGGCAATAAATTTAAGGATGCTATGCCTATTGATACTATAAATAATATTAGAAATATACTAACTAGCTTAAATATACTTGCAGTTGAAGTAGGTTGGCAAAATTCTGCTACAGACTTTTTTTCTACTAATCTTAGTGTTGCAAACACAAATATTCGCACAAATGGAAAAGGCACATCTTATCGTTACGCTTTAGCTAGCGCATATGGAGAAATGATGGAAAGATTACAAAATCAAACTTTTTTTAGACTTAATTCAGATATGCGCCATGAAAATTTGATGCATAATGGTTTTTATTATGCCCCCGATGAAATTAACCAAAGTTATGATGATATTATTTCTAGTGATGAGGAATGGATTACAACACAATTTAATAATATGAAAACTGATCTATCTAAGCTAGATCTTTTAAAGAAATGGAAGACGGTTTCTTATGAATCCACTCCTAGCGATTTTATTAGTCTGCCATTTATGAATATAAACACTAATAATATTTCACATATACCTATAAAAATGTTATCTAAAATGTACATGTCTAATGGTATGTGTGGAGGTAATAGTGCATATGAAGCTATAGTTCAAGGTTTATCTGAAGTCTTTGAAAGGTATGTCAATAAATATATTATAGAAAATAAAATCACTCCTCCCACTGTTCCTGATGATTATCTAATGAGATATCCTAGAATATTGTCTATGATAACTCAGATTAGAGCTAGTGGAAACTATGATGTTATCATCAAGGATTGCTCTTTGGGTAAGGGCTATCCTGTAGTTGGTCTTATATATTTTAATAAAGATGACCAAACTTACTTTATCAAGCTTGGTTCTCACCCAGTATTTGAAATAGCTCTGGAAAGAACTCTAACTGAACTTTTACAAGGGCAAGATATTAAAAATATGAAAGGTGTAAAAGAATATTCTTATACCCCAAAAATCCAAAATGAAAAAAACAATCTTATAGGTATTCTTGTTAATGGAAGTGGTTTGTATCCTTCTGAATTGTTTGCATCTAATCCTTCTTATGAATTTACTGAATTTGAAGAATTTGAGCATAGCGATAATAAAACTCTTTTAAATTTTTTAGTAAATTTACTGAAAAAACAAGGTCATGATGTGTTTGTAAGAGATGTATCTTTTTTAGGTTTTCCAAGTTATCATGTTATAGTTCCTAATTTTAGCGAAATTGAAGGTATTGACGATATAGAAGCTATAGATGATTACTCTAAATATAATAAAATCAAGAAATATATAAGGAATTTAGATACTTTAACCAATGAACAAATACTTGAAATAATATCATTTTTTAAAACTTACGATTACAATAAAGAAGCAAATATTACTCAATTTTTAAATATCAATGTTAAAGATGTATTCCCTTGGTACTACTCTAAAGTTGATCTTTTTTTAACTGCTTTATACATTAAGCTTGGTGATTATAACAAAGCCTATGAAACAATAGAAGGTTACGTTAACCACATGAGCTCTATGCCATACAGTAGTCTAGAAAAAACATATTATAAATGTGCTAGAGATTTTATAGCTACTAAAGCTGATAAGCTTCCTGATGATGATGCTATGACTCTTTTAAACTTAGTATATCCTCACATGGTTATCAAGGGTGTAATCTCCGATTTTGGAGATAGTAATAGAATACTAAATACCTATGGTCAAATTGAGTGTTTTAATTGTGAACAATGCTCTTTAAAAAAACATTGTTTAGTAAATACAAATACCGATGTTTATAAAATATTAAAAGATAAGTATTTATTAAATAAAATCGACCAAAATATGCTAACAAATCTAATTTAATATGATAAGGGCTACCGTTGAAGGTAGCCCTTAGATTGATGACAAAGTCATCAAGATAACAGACTTTAGTAAGAGTTCAATTTCAAGGCGTATTAAAATTGAGTAGCAGAACTTACTTAGAGGTAAGTGAGCAACGGAAATTTTAACAACAACGCAGAAATTGGGCTTTTGTCTACGGTCTGAGGGCTACCGTTGAAGGTAGCCCTTTAAATTTCTATATATTACATCATTCCACCCATTGGATGCATACTCATCATTGGGTCCATGCTCATCATTTGATGCATACCATGCATTGGCTGCATACTCATCATCTGATGCATACCATGCATTGGCTGCATGCTCATCATTTGATGCATACCTTGCATATCGTTCATAGACATCATACCACAGCACATAACCATCATACAATGCATACCCATCATGTGATGCATATGATGCATTGATTTCATCATTCCTTTTTTATATTTGTCTTTATGACCACAATCAGGTGTCATATCTACCATATTAATCCTCCTATACTTTTATTAAAATATTTTAACAATAGAATATGCTAGTTCTCAATACATCATATGTAGCATGTTTACTTTTGGGTACAATGAAATATGATCTTGACAATCATTTCTTTATTATATAGAATATTACTTAAAATAAATTTAAAGGAGATATTGTTATGCTTAATCATATTGGAACTATGGATGTTGAAACTGATAGGCTCATTCTTAGAAAATTTAAAGCTGACGATGCTAAAGATATGTATAATAACTGGGCATCTGATCCTGAAGTTACTAAATATATGACTTGGAAAGCTCATACTAATATTGATGTTACTAAAGGCATAATTGATTCATGGATAAACAGTTATGAAAACAAAGAATACTATCAATGGGCTATAGTATTAAAGGATACTAATACTATTATTGGCTCTATCAGTCTTTTGAATATTAACAACAAAACGTATAGCTGTGAGGCTGGTTATTGTATAGGAAGAGATTTCTGGAATAAGGGTATTGTAACAGAAGCTTTTAAAACTTTGATACATATTGGATTTACTGAGATAGGCTTTGAACGTATAACTGCTAGACATAATACTCTTAATCCTGCATCTGGAAAAGTCATGCTAAAATGTGGTCTGTCATATGAAGGCCTCTTTAGAAAATATGCTTTAGATAACACTGGTAATCTAGTTGATATTAAGTATTACTCTGTCTTAAAAGATGAATATGAGAATGTTATACAATGTTAAATCATACCGGAACTAAACTCACTGAAACAGATAGGCTCATACTTAGAAGATTCACTATTAATGACGCTCAAGACATGTTTAATAACTGGGCATCTGACAAAAATGTAGCTAAATACTTGTCTTGGAAACCACACCATGGTATTCATGAGACTAGAGATATTATCAATTCATGGATAAAAAATTATGACAGCAATGAATATTATCTATGGGCTATAGAGTTAAAAGATAGTAACAAAGTTATTGGTTCTATAAATTTACTGCATATTGATAATAAAAATAAATGCTGTGATATAGGCTATTGCATAGGACGTGATTATTGGAATAAAGGAATAGTAACAGAAGCAACTAAAGGCACAATAAAACTAGCTTTTTTGGAAATCGGCTTTGAACAAATTTGCGCTCGCCATCATATTGACAATATAGCATCTGGTAAAGTTTTGATAAAATGTGGTTTAACTCCTGAAGCTGAGCTTAGAAAAATAGTTACAAAAAAAGGTATTTTGGAAGATAGAAAGTGTTATGCTATATTAAAAAAAGATTATTAATGCATTTGTAGAGGTGTAGTTATCATGTTTAATCATTATAATACTACATCTCTTTTTGTTTTATATAATCGAACTATCTTCCATAACAATTCTACCACGATGTATATTAAATAAACCTATCTATATTGTTTACAATTTGGCAATAAGTATTTGATATTATAAGTATACAAACTTTGAGTTATATTATAATTAACTAATCAATTAGAAAGGACAATAAGCTATGGATACTATATTAATAGTTGAAGATGATGATTTTATACGAGAAATTTTAGTATACTCCTTTAATAAAGAAGATTTTACTATTCTTCAAGCTGCTAATGGGAATGAAGCCATCAAATTCATTGAAAATGATAACTTCGACATTGCACTACTTGATGTTATGCTCCCAGATATGGATGGATTTACACTATGCAAAAAAATAGCTTCTAAAAATAAATCACCTGTTATTATGCTCACTGCAAAAAATGATATTGATGATAAATTACTTGGATTGGATTTAGGCGCAGATGACTATATAACAAAACCATTTGATATAAGAGAAGTTATTGCTAGAGTTAAAATGATTTTAAGGCGGTACAAAAACATCACAACAAAAAATGATGATATTATAGAGTTAAGTGACGCTGTTCTAATAAATAGGAAAAGCTATGAAGTTACTATAGATAATAAGTTAGTAAGATTAAAACCAAAAGAATTTGATTTGCTTTTAACATTGGCTGAAAATAGAAATATGGTTTTGAGTAGACAGCAACTTTTAGAAAAGGTTTGGGGCTATGATTTTGAAGGAGATTCTAGAACTGTAGATGTACATGTTCAAAGACTTAGAAAAAAACTAGGCGATACTAAAGATAACTCTATTATCAAAACAATCTTTGGTGTAGGGTATAAAATCCTTTAGGAGGAAATATATGAGATTTTCTTTAAGATACAAAATGACAGTTTTTTTGTTGATTATTTTTTCTGTTATATTTGCTATCACATCAATATTTGTAAGCAGTACTATTAATAGAAATAATAATCAAATTATAAAAGAAGATATAGCTAAACATTCGTACAACATATCTCTTTATTTGATACAATATCTTAAATCAAATGGAATATCAGCTAATCCTAAAGCCTTTGCTGAGAATGTATCTAATATAGGTACTGTATTATCAAACAAATTCGAAGAACGTTTTATCATTTATTCTAATAACGGCAACTTTTTATTTGACTCAATATATGATAATGGAAATGTAGATGAGATCATGAATTCAGGTGATGATTTTAAAGCTGCATTAAAGAAAAATAGTGCATATACCCTTATACATAACAACAATAAGCTTTTCGTTTCTTCCTGCGTTCCTTTAGTAATTAATCATAAAAATGTAGGTATTATAAGATATTTCTTTGATTATACCCATATAAATCAAACAAGCATTACTCTAATAAAATATATAAATTTATCATTAATTTTTGCATTTCTATGCCTTTTTATATTTATCTTTTTACTTTCTAAAAAAATAACTAGACCTATTGTTAAACTAAGCAACGCAACTACCAAAATAGCAGAAGGAGATTATAATCACTCCATTGAAATCAAAACTAATGATGAATTTGAAGAACTTGGTGACAATTTTAATATAATGAAAAATAAAATAAAACAACAACTAAACGAACTGCAAGTGGAGAGAAACAATCTTGTGCGTATGTATCAATATAGAAAACTATTTTTTGACAATGTAACCCATGAATTAAAAACTCCATTGACTATCATTTCAGGATACTGCCAGATCTTAAATGATCATGACTTAGAAGATAAAACCTTTGTATATTCTACCTTAGGAAAAATAATAAATGAATCAACTAGAATGAATACTCTAGTTTTAGATATATTAAATATTGCTAAATCGGACTCAAAAATGAAATATAATTTCTCTAAACATAATATATCTAATATATTGAAAGATATCATAAATGATATGACAATAAAAGCAAAGGAAAAAGGTATCAAAATATCTACAGATATCGCTAATGATATAACAGTAATATGTGATGATTTCAGAATACGCCAGTCATTTGCTAATATTATAGACAATGCAATTAAATATACAGATACTAATGGTTGTATTTCTACTAAGCTATATAAAAAGCTTGAATATTGTGTTATAACAATCGAAGATAATGGAATCGGAATTGATAATGAAAATTTAGATAATCTCTATAAGCCCTTTTACAGAGTAAATAAAAGCAAAAGAGAAAGCAGTGGCTTAGGACTATACATTGTAAAATTAATTATCAGTAAACATAAGGGTACTATTTCTATAGATAGTAAAAAAGGCATAGGAACTAAAGTAAAATTGAAAATTCCTTTAAATGTTTACAATTTGACAACATCTATTTAAAAGATATATATATCAATGTTTTATTATATGAGTATATTCATAATATAAATGGAGGAAAAACATGAAAAGTAAAATCATAAAATTATTACTACCAATTTTTATACTGAGTATAGTTGCTGTAGGTTATTTAGTTAGTTCTTCAAATATTTTGTATAAAGATAAAACTATTGTATTGAGCAAAAAAGAGTATGAGATAGAAAATACAATAGATATTGTACAATTACGAAACTTTGTAAATTTGAAAAATGTAACTGCCCTCTTGCATTTTGATGGAGAAAATCGTATAATCTTAGGAATGAACAAAGAATACGATAAGATAAAAACTCAGTTAGATAATTGCACCCACGATAAAGAAATTGAGCTACACAGGAAGCTATCTGGAAGTACATATCAGATTGAAATAGATAATCCTAACCCTTCTATTCCAAAATATAATTTAACAAATCTCAAAGTATTTGATATAACTTCTAATTCGGGCTATTCTCCGGATAGAGAATATATAGATTTTATGAAAAATGATAAAAATTATATATATGAAATATCCTCTGGAAAAACAAATGAATACAAACTAAAATCACTAAATAATAGTGTTAACGATAATCAATATAGTTACCTAATTGGAAATTGGACTGAAGATAGTAATTTTTTAATTAAATACAACAAAGCAAATCATACATTCTATATTATAAATAAAACGGGAAATATAGAAAAAAGTATTAACCTAAATGATAGAATTAGCTATGTTAATAATGGCCAATATTATAGCACAAACGGAGAAAACATCTACTTCATTGGTAGAAAAAATGTAAAAAATACTGAAAAAATTGGTCTTTACCATCTAAATACCAAAACAGAATCAATAACGAGTATATTAGAATTAGATACTACGACAAAAACACAAGCTCAAAATGCACTGCATAACTTTCAATTTCTTGATAATAACACTGTTGTTTTTGATGCACTAGTAGAGAGTGTAAGTGGATTGTATTTATATGATATTAACACACATAAAATAAGCAAACTGTTTGCTTCTGATGGTATAAATTTTAGTATAGCACCAGATCAAAATAAAATTGTTTACTCTGTTTCACAATCTATTAGAAAAGAAGATACATTTGAATATGATAATGATATATATGTTGCAAATATTGATAAAAATGGACTGCATAACATCTCCTATGTTAAGAAAAATTCATTTGCTACATCATATAAATGGTCAGATGACAGCAAGAAATTAGTATTCTATGAATCTAATACTAGAGCGCTAAATTATATTAGTTTTAAGTAAACTAAGTTTATTTTTATTTGCTTACTTTTATCAGTGCTACCTATATATATGGTAGCACTGTATATATGAACCCCGCCTTCTAATCAAGGATTTCATTCTCTATCAAATAAAAAAATAGATTGTACAAACAATCCATTTTTTTATCTAATCTAAATTATACGAATTTACATATTCACTTAACCCTTCAACTGGTTTTTTAAGTTTCTCTATATCTCCTCTGTTTCCATAATGATAAATCCTTAAGTATTCTCCTAAAATCAACGACTTACTTTTATCATATTTCATCCAGTCATATCTTCCAAAAGTTACACCATCTTCTATATATACATTGTATGAATATTGATTTATCTCTTTTATATTATCTGGCATATATTTCTTTAACGTTCTCATTTGTCTGCCTGCAACATAGTTCTTACTTATAATTAGTATACTCTTAACACTTGTAAAATCATAAATCTCTTTAGTAAAAATAACATTTTCTTTGCTATTAGTAGCTTTTTCTTCTATATATAATTTATCTATTGGTACTCCTTTATCAATCAATCTACTTGATATTGCATCTGCTTCAGATTTACTCCCATACTTCCAGTCTTTATGTTTATCTCTACTTTTTGAATTTCCTCCTGATATCACTATATCGTTTCCTAGTCCATTGTTATACGCTTTTAGTGTAGTTTCATAACATAACGGATGCGTACTCCCAAACACGAAAATCACGTCATGATTTCCTACATCTTTATCTTCGCCAAAAACAATGTCTGTTATTTCTTGAATCTGCTTGTCTGTTAACTCCACTAATTCAGGATATTTGGGTATCACTTCAAGCCCTCCTTTGTGTTAATAAAAAATTCCTTTCTTTAAAAAGCTAATACCTTTTTCATTGCACTATATACTTTACTTGCCTCAGCTGTCTGTAGTATAATCCTGCGGTCATCAACTACTAAAAATATCCCTTCACATAGCTCTCTATAAAAAACTCGATTAAACAAATTTATACTAATTATTTGCATTTCAATACTTACTATCTTCTCTTTATTAACAGAAAATTTTTCATCCATCAAATTATCTCTAAAAGGTACAAATGACATACCATAGCTATCTACTACTAATACTCCAAACGTTGGTCCGTCAATCTTTTTAATATTACAAACTATTGCTATTTTATTTTCATAATCATATTTAGTTTGGTAAAATTCTTTGATAGATTTGTTTGTTTCTGCTTTTAAATAATCTGGAAATAAGAAAACTGCAACAATACCAACTGTTATTGTTATAAGAATATTAACTACATCAAATTCATTGTTATTTGTCAAATAGGATAATAATGCTAATAGAGAAAGTAAAATAGTATAATGCTGTATATGCATGCTTCTAAAATATTTACGAGTAAATTCATAAAGCTTTTTTTCATCTACAATCATCTTTTTCCTCCTAGCATAAGAATCCCTTCATGCTTTTGAATTCATTAACACTTATATCATAACAGCAATTTAGGTATTTTTTATTAATACTTAATTATATCATATATTTAATATATTTAACTAAAGGTATTTTCCATATTGAACTCCTATGTAAACATGTTATTAATATATCCTTTACAAATCATTAAAATGACTACAAAAAAAATACCCTAATTATTGAATATATAATTAATGGGTATCTTTTATTTTTATACAATCATATTCTAAGTTAATAAATTACAATAATATCTCTCACTTATAGATATACAAATTGTTATCCCTTAATCCAAACATGTTCGCTGTATTTAAATAGAATTGTGTTCCAGCAACTACAAGGACAATAATTTGCAACTAATGTTAAGTTGGTTCTTTTGTTCCCTCTTTTTAATTTTTTCATTATAGTTTCTCCTATCGTTTAATTAAGGATTTTAGTGTCTAATAAATACATGCTCTGCATATGAGTTAATAGTCCAAAATCCACAATCACACGCACACATATTAGCGACTAAAGTTAATCCTTTGTTTTTATTACTCTTTTTTAAACTCTTCATATTTAGCCCCCTATGTCTTCTTCTATCAATGTTCAATTTTTGAAACTATCTTGTTAAATCTAATGATATAACTATTTTCCTTTAGGATAGAATCCCCATACATGCTCATTGTAATACGCAAAATAAACGTGTTTATTATTACATTCACATATAACAACATTTGCTCTTAATGTTGGATTAGATCTTTTATTGTTCTTTCTTAATTTTTTCACACTATAACTCCCCTTTTATTTGGTTTTATTTATTTCTTTTACATGGACTAAAAATATGATTGTATTTTTCATAAACCATCACATTTATTTATTATGTATAAATTATACTATATAATGTCTGAAGATTTTGTTGTTTTATGTATTATAGTATTTTTTTTGTAATTTTCTATAATATTATGTTGTAAATTATGGCTATGTTTTAGTAATAGTCCTAATTTTATGAATATTCTGTAATTATTAAATTATTGTAACAATTATTTTTTGTGCAAATTTGAAACTTTATATTACAATAATCCCAATTTGTCGACAAATTAGTTCTTATAAAATTAAATAGACGGCAATCAATTATTTCAGGCAACGACTCATCTCATCGTTAAGCATACCATTTAGTATATGATACTGCAGATAGAGTACCAGTTACATTTGATAAAACAATTTTAGGCTAAATCGTAGTCTTTTTAGTTCTACATTTTCTATACTAAAAAAGAGCTGTGCATTAATTTTTAGTGCAACAGCCCTTTTTTTCTATAACTATCTATACTCCTCTACTGGATCATATGCATGAACATCATCACTATTAAAGTCAGTTTGGTAGTTTTTATTTCCTGAACATCCACAACTACATGAACCACATCCACTACAAGGTATTTTGAATCCTTGCATTGTATTCTCTTGAATATCATTTTTTCTACCTAATTTTTTCATTTTTTCACCTCCTTTTGAGCCTATTAATTTATAAATCATACTCATTATGAGTGCGATCTACAGTTCATAGTTATACACTTTATGTATCTTTAACACTTCTGCAAAGCACAGGCAATATATCTATTTATAACTTCACTAATATTATTAATATTATTAAACTTACCTTCTAAAATATCTTTTTGAGGTATATTAATTTTGAATTTCTTTTCACATTCAAAATACAGATACAATAGATGCATTGAAGTAAATTTGATGTCATAACCTAATAACTCCTTGTTTTCATAATCATCTATCTTTGTTATATCAAGCTCAAACAAATCATATATTAACTTGACTAATATATCTTTTATATTTTGCTTTTCCATTATATCTGCATACCTCCCAAATTAGTTATTTGATTATCACTATAACCTGATAGTGTTTCTATTATTTGATTTACTAAAGTTAATCTATCATTTTTATCAAATATCTGATATATATGTTTATTTGCATCTATCTCTTGTTTCTTATCAACAACAAAATCATAATCAATATAATCATAAATAAGCTTATTTTGATCTAATGATGCTTGCTGATTTAATTGTATATTGGATATATTGAAACAATCTATTTCAAAACCAAATCTATATTTCATTAATGTGTTAATTTCTTCATAAAATTTATTATCTACTTCATTATATAATAGACTCAGAACAACAAAATCAGGTGTTATTGCCTGTGCCAGCTCATATGCTAGTAATCCAAATCTATTCGTGAATTTTTTACTATGAGTCATTATTCCACCAGGGATTCCTACTATTATAATATCCGGTTCATCTTGCTTTTCAACTATCTTTAGAAATCTATTAAATAGTATTATTTTATCTGACTCATTAACTTCGTCTCTTATCATAAAATTTGGTAAAGCCCTTACACCAAATAGTTCACTATAATGTCTACTTCCTATAAGACTAACTTTATAGCCCATATTATTTAGTTGTTGTTTTAGCATTAATTGTATCTCATATTTATTTGTATATTCTGTCTCTCCTAGTACAAATACAACTGGCACTTCTGTCTCATATATAGAATTTTTCCACTGCATATCTATTACAACATCATAATTTGGATATTCTCCATAGTATTTAAAATACACGTTGTTCTCATCTGCTAATTTTTTGTATTTTCTAAGTTGATTTTCTTCTAAAGTCATGGTACATAATACATTTTTTTTACTAGCTAATATATCTTCTATGTTTTTATAAATCGTTTTCTTAAAGTTCTCTAAAACAACACAATCAGCGATTAATACAGTATCACATTCTTCAATATGATCTTTTAGATTAGTCTTAACATCTATATTGATAGCACTACCATGATCAGCAATACCTGCATCTTTTCCTGTAAGCGCAAACCCTCTAGGTGCTATTAAGTGTACAATTTCGTATTCGCTTAGCAAATTATTCCTTATAATAGATGCAAACTCATAGTTATATGGATAAATTATTAGCTTTTCTTTCATAGTAATCCCCCCTTATCATATATTGACTTTGTATTGTTTTTTTATTTCTGCCAATTGTACATACATTTTTAGCATTCTATCTGTCACTCTTTTAACAATATCACAATGCTTATTTTTTAATTCTCCCAGTAATTCTGTACCATTATCTGCGTGTTTACAACATAAAAAGCAATGAGTAATTGCCCAACAATTCTTACATTGCTTGCTAGTCAATTGGCTAATATTTATCAATTTTTTGATTTGATCTATATTAAAACCTTCATCTATGTTCCCAATTTTCATCATTTTAGATACTTCACTTACTCTTTCACACGGATAAAAATTGCCATCTGCATTGATAAACAACCTGATTTGTCCTGGAACACATGGCCCTGATGGTGCCGTCTTATCAACAAGTTTCTCTCTTCTATCTAAGTTTGTTTCAAATCTTTTTAATGATTCTAATTCTTGAATTGCTATAGGTGAGATGTGTTTTGGGTCGATTTTTTTAAAGTAGCTTAGAAACATTTTAAATATCTCATAATTAGAATTTATTGCATACTGCTCTGTAATCTGTGTTTTTTCATCTAAAAATAAATCATCTATTAATGATGATCTAACATTTGTCTCTTTAAAATACCCATAATCTACAAAAAACTCATTTATACATTTATAATCATCCTGTGGATTAATAACTACGTTAAATGATATCTTATCCATATATTCTGGATAATTTTTTTTAATAAATAATAGATTTTTTTCAATAGTTTCAAAGCTTCCTTCCCCGTTTGCAAATTTTCTATGCCTATTATGAATTTCTTTTGGTCCATCAAAACTAATTAAACACAATATATCATGCTTCATAAAAAACTCTATTACTTCTGTATTGAATAATGTTCCATTTGTTGTTATGGAAAATTCAATATCTTTACCTTCGGCTATTTCTTCTGCATATAATACACATTTCTTAATTAAATCAAATTCTAATACTGGCTCTCCACCATAAAAACCTACATTGATTACTTGCTCATCTCTAGAATTATTTATCAGTAAATCAATTGCCTTTTTAGCTATATCAAATGACATTTTTTTATTTGAATGAACTCTCTGTTTATCATTAATGCTCTTGTTATCTGCATATATACAATATGAACATCTTAAATTGCAATTTTGAGTTAATTGTAATGTGATTTTTTTCATTTTATTATATATTCTTGATTCTACATATTGTGTTAATGGATGCTCTAATTCTTTTACTTTATTTGATGACAAATACTTTTTTTCTTTTAAACTATTAATTATCTCTAGTGTCTCATCTTTTATAGTATCTAATGGTTTATCTCTCATAATTTTTTCTAATGCACCATATACTTCTTTCTTAGTTTTTATTATAGAATTGGTATTTACATCAAATATATAATATCCAGATGGCGTTTTAAATAAATGAATAAACGGTTTACTTTCTTTCATTTTTTTCCTCCCGAGCATGTTTTATGTTCTATTGTGTAAATTATACA
The DNA here is from genome assembly GCA_029227815.1 of Clostridiaceae bacterium M8S5. Taxonomy (GTDB): domain Bacteria; phylum Bacillota; class Clostridia; order Tissierellales; family MCWD3; genus Abyssisolibacter. Next base: position 3,423,948 of record CP118523.1, read on the forward strand.
CTATTGTTTTTGAAAATTTTGTAATATTTTGCATGTAATAATTTAAATTTTTGTAATTAAATTTAAGAAAAAGACAAATATATATAAAAAAAGACTCGATTATTCGAGTCTCAGGCTGTAGACAAAAGTCTAATTTCTGCGTTGTAGTTAAAATTCCGTTGCTCACTTACCTCTAAGTAAGCTCTGCTACTCAATTTTAACACGCCTTGAACTTGAACTCTTACAACAGCCTATTATGTTGATGACAAAGTCATCTAGTAGCAGATTTATTAAGATATTGTTTATCTATGCACTTGCGCCTTTCTTTACTTGATTCATCGCTTTATCAACAGCTGGTATGATAAGTATTATTATTGTTAAAAACACTTCTCCTGCTATATATGATAAATTGTATCCAAATGAATATGGTACTGTAGCAAAACCAAAATCTTTAGCGTAGCTAGCAAAGTATACTACTCCTGTTATGAAGTGAAATACGAACCTACCTCCAGCTCCTATTATAAGGCCTTTCATCAGTCCATTTGATGAATTACTAAATATACCTGCTAATCCTAAAGCTCCAAAAGCTAATGGATAATCCAATAGCATTTGTAATGGATGTACTACATACCCTCCTATTGACAATTTAAATAATCCATACGCAACGCCACACATTATACCAGTTTTAACTCCAAACCAGTATCCAATCAACACCACAAATAACATACTAAACGGAGTTATTGCCCCACCTTGTGGTAACTCAACTATTTTAATTTGTGACAACACCATAGCTATAGCTATAGCTAATGCACAGTATACTAATTCTTTGGTCTTGATTTTCTTGTTTTTGCTACCTATAGCTAATGCTGCTATTAAGAGTATTATACCTATAATTGCTGTAAGTATTTGTCCTAATGTCGATGCCATTATTTCAGTAATATTACCACTATTAACAGCATCCAAAAACTGTTTAATCATAAAAAAATCCTCCTCTTTTCTCTAGGAAGATTATTAACTGTAAGACAGATATCTTATTACAATGCTTCCCTACACCGGCATTATCCGTATCAGGTCTTAAGGGTCAGTTAATAACTTCTCAGCCTAATGGCTCCCCTAGCTTTTCTTGTTCATACATAATCTATATCAATTTCATCAATTTGTCAAGTTTTTTTATACTAATGATGTAATTCACTTATAATTTTTGTAATCAATACGTAAAAATATAGTCATATACTATCTTATATTGTCATTTACATGTAACTTCTCGTTAATTGTATTACATTTTTGTCTAATATATAATGGGGTTAACTTCTTACCTAACCCAGTTTAATTTTAACATTTACAACAAAATATCAGCACAAGGAGTGAATTTGATGAAAAAATTATTGACTTATGTGATGTTGCTATCTCTTTTTGTGACATCGGTTCTTACCCCCAGTTCTGTTTTTGCAGAACCTACCAAAAGTAAACGTGTCGTAGCTTATTTCCCAAATTGGGGTACCTACGGTGCTAATCACCAGAATATGTCCGTTGGTGATATCCCTTGGAATAAAGTTACCCATATCAATCACGCATTTTTTACCGTAGATAGAAATTATAATCTTGTATCTACTGACAATTTTGCTGATTTTGAGAAAACATTTCCTCATTCAGATGGATGGAATTCATCTAACCGTTTAGCAGGACATCTTGGGGAATACAAGTACTACAAAGAAAAATATCCAAATGTAAAACTTTTTATCTCTGTAGGAGGTTGGACACGAGGTGAAAATTTCCATTCTATGGCTAAAAATCAGACAAATCGCAAGAAGTTCATCAACAGCGTAATATCTTTCTTGAAAAAATATCCTTTTGTTGATGGTATTGATATTGATTGGGAATATCCAGGTATAAACCGTTCTGCTGATCCATATGATCAATATGATAGAGGTTGTCCTGGCGGCCCAGAAGATAAAGAAAACTTTACTTTACTTTTAAAAGAATTACGCTCAGCTTATAACGCTAATGGATTAACTGGCAAATTGCTCACTATAGCAGCTTCTGCAAGTGAAGAGAAAATAAGCCTAACTAATCCAACAGAATATAGTAAATATCTAGATTTTATAAATGTCATGACTTATGATATGCATGGTGCTTGGGAACAAACAACTAATCATCATTCACCTATATATAAAAATCCAAATGATCCTTCTGCTTCTTTGCATTTAACTACTGAAGAATCAATGAAAATATTTACCGAAAAATACGGTATATCCTCTAATAAATTGAATGTGGGTACACCTTTCTATTCACGTGGCTGGGGAGAAGTAAATTCTTCTAACGATGGTTTATATGCTACTGCTACTGGTTATTATACTGGTTCTTGGGATATACAATCAAATCCAAAAGCAGGTGGACAAGTTCCATATTATGAACTGAAAAAACTGGAAAATACTTCTGGATGGAAAAAATACAGAGACACATACGCTAAAGTTCCTTATTTGTATAATTCTGCAAAAAAGGTGTTTCTTAGCTACGAAGATGAAACTTCACTTACAGAACGTGGTAACTTTGTTAATAAAAACGGTTATGGTGGCTTAGTTATATGGCAACTAACAGGAGATATTAAAAATCAAGGTTTCCCTATGACATCTTTAGCATACAAACTGATGAATGGACAATCTGTACCTAATCCAACACCAGAGCCAAAACCAACACCAAAACCAGAACCAAAGCCAGAACCAAAGCCAACACCCGAGCCAACACCCGAGCCAAAGCCAACACCCGAGCCAGTAAATAGTGGTGACTATAAGCTTGTTTACAATGTTTCTAGCTCTTGGGGCACTGGTTTCACATATGATTGTACTATCACTAACACGAGCAATAAGACTCTTACTAATCTGAATTTGAAATTTGATATTGATAGCAAACTTACTTCTTCTTGGTCTGATATGAAGTTAGTTGGTTCTTCTAGCAATACTTATACTTTTGAGCCTGCTTCATATATTAGTAAGCTTGCTCCTGGTCAATCTTTACGTTTTGGTGGTAGCGGAACTGGAGATGGTAAGGATAATAAACCTTATAATATTTCTTTTGGGGGTTCTTCTTCAACATCAAAGCCAACACCGAAGCCAGAACCAAAGCCTGAGCCTAAACCAGAACCTAAACCAGAGCCTAAACCAGAGCCTAAACCAGAGCCTAAACCAGAGCCAGTAAATAATGGTGACTATAAGCTTGTTTATAATGTTTCTAGCTCTTGGGGCACTGGTTTCACATATGATTGTACTATCACTAACACGAGCAATAAGACTCTTACTAATCTGAATTTGAAATTTGATATTGATAGCAAACTTACTTCTTCTTGGTCTGATATGAAGTTAGTTGGTTCTTCTAGCAATACTTATACTTTTGAGCCTGCTTCATATATTAGTAAGCTTGCTCCTGGTCAATCTTTACGTTTTGGTGGTAGCGGAACTGGAGATGGTAAGGATAATAAACCTTATAATATTTCTTTTGGGGGCTCTTCAACATCAAAGCCAACACCGAAGCCAGAACCAAAGCCTGAGCCAAAGCCAGAACCAGAACCAGAACCAAAACCAGAACCAAAGCCAGAACCAGAACCAAAGCCTGAGCCAAAGCCTGAACCTTCAAATGGTGATATGTTGCCAGCAAATGAATTTCCTAAGCATGCTTTTGCTCCATATGTAGATGTAACTTTATGGAATCCAAAATTTGATATGGCTAACATAAATGGTGTTAACAATTTTATAATGGCTTTTATTGTTACTTCTACTGATGGTAAAAAGAATCCAACATGGGGTGGATACTCAGTGTATGATATGGAGTTTCAAAAAGAAAAAATTAATGCAATAAGAAAAAAAGGCGGAGAAGTAATGGTATCTCTAGGAGGTGCAAACAATACTCCTCTAGCTGCTTCTATATCTACTGCCAAAGAACTAAAAGATGTTTACGCAAAAATCATTGATAGTTATAAACTAAAATACATTGATTTTGATATTGAAGGCACTTGGGTAGCTGATTCTGCATCTATAAAGCGACGTTCAGATGCTTTAGTACTATTACAAAAAGATCCAAAATATAAAGACCTAAAAGTTTGGTATACACTACCTGTGCTTCCTACTGGACTAGATAGCAATGGTCTTAATGTAATGCAAGACGCTATTAATAAAGGTGTGAAATTAGCAGGCGTTAATATCATGGCTATGGAGTACGGTGATTATCATTTACCTAATAAGCCTGCTAAATCTGGAGATTTAGGAAGACTTGGAATTGAAGCTATGAATAACTTATTTAAACAACTAAAGAGTTCTTACGCTTCAAATAATATATCTAAATCAGATACAGAACTTTGGTCAATGGTAGGTATTACCCCTATGCTTGGTCAAAACTTTAATAAAAGCGAAGTATTTACAAAAAATGATGCTCAAATACTAATGAATTTTGCTAAGAAAAAAGGTATTGGATTACTATCTATGTGGTCACTTGAAAGAGATCAACCTGGACAAAAAGGAGTTGCCACATTTAACCATAGTGGACTTAGCGAACCTGATTTGACTTTTACTAATCTATTTGAGGATTTTGAGTCAATTAATAAATAATATTTTTAAAGGGACTGTATGTTACAGTCCCTTTTAGATTGATGACAAAGTCATCAAGATAACAGACTTTAGTAAGAGTTCAATTTCAAGGCGTGTCAAAATTGAGTAGCAGAGCTTACTTAGAGGTAAGTGAGCAACGGAAATTTTAACTACAACGTAGAAATTGGGCTTTTGTCTACAGTCTGAAGGGACTGTATGTTTCAGTCCCTTTTAAATTGATGACAAAGTCATCAAGATAACAGACTTTAGTAAGAGTTCAATTTCAAGGCGTGTCAAAATTGAGTAGCAGAGCTTACTTAGAGGTAAGTGAGCAACGGAAATTTTAACTACAACGTAGAAATTGGGCTTTTGTCTACAGTCTGAAGGGACTGTATGTTTCAGTCCCTTTATATTTATATATATAACACATGATTTAATTCAGTAACCAATAATGCTAATTATACGTTCTACATAATTAATGTAATTATTGCTAGGTACATCATTTCTTTTGCTTTTCTTAATTTAATATCATCTATAAATCGCAATATGTCAAGCCTTTCAGCTGATTTCCTACATTTTCCTTCCATGTAATATATATATCGTTGAAATGACATCTACTGTAGTGGTATATTTAATCATAGTACACTTTTAATACTTTTCCACTATGTTTAGATACTGCGTTACTTTGCTTATGTTCTTTTATTTATGGCAAAAATTTTTGAGCAACAAACTACCCCTATGAGTTTTGAGTTAACTTATCCATCAATTAATATAAGGGGCTATGTTTTAACAGTATAGTAATGCTTTATAAACAGTGGTTTCTAACACTACAACGGAGGGATGTCTTTATGAAAAAATTTTTAACTATTTTTGCTATTTTAACTCTTGTTATCTCAAGCTTTACAGTATCTTTTGCTACTGATGGTACTGTTGATATTGACTGGACAAGTGGAGAACAGCCAAATTTGGATACTTCACAATTTAATTTAAACTCAGAAGTATTTGAAAAAAGCAATTTAAAATTAAGTGATGAGGAAAACGTTAGACTTATTGTTGAATTGACGGAAAAACCTGTTATCACTCATGCTACAGAAGCTCATAAAAAAGTAAATGAACTTCCTAAAAGAACTCTCAAATCAATTACTCAAAAGATAATTACTCAGCAAAGAGTTATAAAAAATCTTTTGGCTAGTAAGAACTACAACATAAAATATCACAAGGATTTTAAAAATGTTTTTAATGGCTTTAGTTGTACAACAAAAGCAAAGGAAGTTAAAAACCTAAAAAAAATTCCTGGTATAAAAAACGTGTACGTAGCTATGGAATATACTCGTCCGATACCTAAAATGCATGAAAGTGTTACTACTGTTGGAGCTAGAACACTATGGTCAAAATTAGGCTATACTGGGGAAGGTAAGGTTGTTGCTATTATAGATACTGGTATAGATCCTTCGCATCATGATATGGCTTTATCTAATCCTAATAATGAAAAAATTAATCAACAAACTGTTAATAACTTAGATTTACCTGGTACATGGAGATCTGATAAAGTCCCTTACGGTTATAATTATTATGATAAAAACCAAGAAATACTTGATTTAGGTAAAGATGCTAGCAGACATGGTATGCATGTGGCTGGTATTGTTGGTGCTAATGGTAATGAATCTAATGGTGGAATTAAGGGCGTTGCTCCAGAGTCTCAATTACTTGCTATGAAAGTATTTGGTAACACTGGCAGCGGCACAACTAGTAGCGATGTTTATATAAAAGCAATAGATGATTCTATTTTATTAGGAGCCGATGTAATAAATATGAGTCTTGGCTCACCTGCTGGTTATGTTTCAACTGACTTTCCAGCTCAATTAGCAATAAAAAAAGCTGTTGATAATGGTATAGTAGTAGCTGTTTCTGGTGGAAATTCTCATAGATTCGGTAATGGTTTTAAGCTACCTACTACTGACAATCCAGATACTGGTCTTGTTGGAGCACCTGGTACTACTCTTGAATCATTCCAAATATCTTCTGTCAATAACACCACTTATCTTTATGAAAACAATTTTAGTTTTGCTCCATTAAACAACAACGTATTAGGTTATAGTGCAGATAATTGGAAAGAATTATTAACTAGTTCAGATAGTTTGGAACTAACCTCAATAGGTGGAACAAAACTTGGTAAACTTACTGATTATGATGGCATAGATGTCACTGGTAAAGTAGTCTTGGTTAAGAGAGGCGAACACCCTTTTAGGGATAAAACTCTATGGGCTAAAGAAAAAGGTGCAAAAGCTATAATAGTTTATGATCATGGACAATCTACCTTTTATAAAAACCAAGGCAATTGGGACATACCATTTGCGTTAATATCTAAAGAAGATGGTGAGGCTCTTGAATCATTATTAGAAAATGGCTCTGTTAATTTTAGTGCCTCATTAGAAAAAAAATATATAAATCCTATATCTGGTTTATTGTCACCATTTAGTTCTTTTGGTCTTGCTCCAAATTTAGTGTTTAAACCTGAAATATCAGCTCCTGGCGGTATGATTCTTTCTACTGACCAAAACAATGGATATCAGTTAATGAGTGGGACTTCTATGTCTTCTCCATGTGTTGCAGGAGGTAGTGCATTGATATTACAATATATTGATGACAAGTTTCCAAATCTAACTGGAGAATCTAAAGTACTAATGGTTAAAAATCTTATGATGAGTACAGCAAATCCGATATTGGAGAATGTAGGAAATGGTGTTAATGAATTTACTTCTCCTAGAGGACAAGGTGCTGGTGTAATGGATTTGGTTAAAGCAACTTCTGCTAAAGCTATAGTAGTTGATAGTCGTACTAATCAATCTAAAGTTGCACTAAAAGAAATAAGCAACTCAACTGATTTTGTAGTTACTGTTAAAAACCTTACTTCTGAAAATCTTAATTATACAGTCGAAGGTTCTGTAGCTACAGACTTAGCAGAAAACGGCAATATACTAGCTAAACCTCAACCTATAGTTAATTCAAGCGGAAAAACTCCTATTAAGTTTTCTTCTACCAACATCACTGTACCTGCAAATAGTTCTACTGATGTAAAAGTTACTCTTGATTTGAATGGTGCAAAAGGACTGATAAATAATAAATCTCTTAGTCAAATATTTAAAAATGGATGTTTTGTTGAAGGATTTATTACTTTTAGGGAGAATTCAGATGTAAATACTAAATCTGATTTATTGATTCCATATTGTGGATTCTACGGTAGTTGGGATTCTGCTCCTATATTAGATGGAACTAAATATGACAAGAGTTCTTTTTATGGTAATTCAGGTTTTATAGATGGTGCTAGCCAACAATATCTTGGACAAAACTTTGATAAAACTTTTGATGCTAATAAAATAGCATTTTCTCCTAACGGAAACAATACATGTGATACTATTGTTCCTGTATTATCATTCTATAGAAATGCTAGAAAGATTGATATAGATATCTTAGATGCTAATAATAATAAAATACTTGATCTTGTTGATGATGAGTATTTGAGTAAAAGCTTTGGAGACGGTAAAGAAGAAAATACTATATATTATAATCCAGATTGGAAATGGGATGGTAAGGTCAATGACTCTGTATTACCTGATGGTCAATACTATATGCGTATAAATACAATTATTGATTATCCTAATTCTAGATGGAACTCTAACATTTACCCTATATATATTGATACAACTAAACCTACAATAACTGATCTAAAATACAATGAAAAAACTTCTATCTTGTCAGCCTCTGCTATAGACAAGGGAAGTTCTGTTCATTCATATGTATTAGTAGAAAACGGTAAAAAAATTGCAACTTCAGGTGATGGTAAATTTGATATGAGCAAACTTGGTACTGGTAATCATAAGTTATTTTTGGCAGTATTAGACTACGCACAAAATATAGCATCTACACGTTACTTCACTATACCTGTTCAATAATATCATGTTTTTTATATAATACTTTCTAAAATAAAATATTGAGAATGACCATTATTTTCTTGTAAAATTAATGGTCATTTTTTACTTCATGAGACTTCTAATAAACTCATCAAAAACTTTCTCTATATTATATTCCTCTATAAATTTCTCTATATCTTTATTACTTTTTTCTTCTATAACACAACCTTGAATAGTCAATATATACTTAGCTTTTTCATCTTCTTTCGTATAAATTAAGTTATCCATTAAGTCACTTTCATCTCTTATTAACTTATATAATGTGTTATCATTGATATTTATGGTATCTTTATTGTTACCATATGTGTTTATTTCTTCAGATAGTTGCATTTCCAATGAGCTATCTTTTAAATACATATGCATATTAACATATATCCTTGGTTCATCATCACAACCATATGTTAGATATAAGCCTACTACATCATTGATAATATTATCACGTCTATATACCTTATCCATCTGATATTCTTCAGGTTTTGGACTGTTATAATACACACTCCTACTGGCATTTACCCCACAATCACTGAGTGCTTTGTTTTCTATCACTTGAGGAATAAATGTAAATTTATCATCAAAGTGTGTATTAATATCATTTAGCGTTCCATTTGTGTTTAATTTAGCTATATAAAATGGTCTATCGTTATTATTTATGAATTTATATTCTCCAAATTTTAGTTTTTCTAGTTCTATATCTATTTCTCTATCATTGTCAAACTGAGTTTGAGTCTTAACTATTTTACTTTTATCCTTTTGACTGAATTGCTTTAGAAATTCACATATATTATAAGATATAGTCTTCATCCAATCGCTATCTACTTGATCTAGTGTATCTTTAGTTTTATGTATTATATCAAAATTAAACCCAGTACTTATAAGAATCGAATCTCCAAATGATATATGGTCACTTATACCATAGTTGCTTATATACTTTGATTTAATATTATTATGGTCCAAAACATCTACCATCTCTCTACACATCTGTTCTACTTCTTTTGTGCCTATATAATCTATTATTATCTCATCTGTGCCTTTCTCCCCCACACAATCTAAATTTATATCAATCACATTGCTATATTTTTCGCTTAAAGCTTTTGATATTTTATAGCTCCCTTTTAGATTAGTCTCTTCTCCATTTACAGCACAAAATATCAAATCTCTACTCGGGATTTTCCCATTTTTGTAATACTCACTTAATTTACTAGCAATATCTAGCATCACTGCCACTCCTGAACAATTGTCTAAAGCCCCTCTATATATCGAATCTCCGATACTTCCTGCATGATCCAAATGGGCTGTTATGATTATAGCTTTACCTCTATCCTTACCTGGCAAAATTCCCACTACATTATTAACTGTTTCCTTATTTTGTTTATAGACCATAGACATCTTCAAATGTTGTCCTACACACTTTTTTAGTGATTCATATGTACCTTTATTTATGCTGAATACATTTTTATTTCCAATTTTCATAGTACTGGGAGCTGCTCTTTGTAAATCCTCTTTTAGAACTAACACTCCTTTGACATGCTCATTATCTAAATACTCATTTGCGTTATTTGAAGTCAATATTATACAATCAACACCTTCATCATTTTTATATATTGGCAACATTATATTTTCATTTTTTATTTTTGCTTCTACGAAATTTTTTCCATATATAAACTTCTTTCCATTTTCTAGCTCTAAACATACTTTACTTTCATCTATTGTGACTGTTTTTTGTTCATATGGAACATAGTGTCTCTCATCAAAAGTATCTAATCCAAACTCTTTAAATTTATCTGCAATATATTCTTCTGCTAATTTGTTTCCCTTTGTTCCAACAAGTCTGCCATCACATTTATTTGATGCTAAATACTCTAATGCATCTTCTATGACAATATCTTTATTACCACGATAAGTCTCCAAGCTACACGCCATTAAACAAAATATACTGAGTACTATAAAAAATATTAGCTTATTTACTCGCTTCATTATATTTTCTCCTTTATAAAGAGGCTGCCTTAAATGACAGCCTACCTAGTTAATGTTTTATTGAATGTTTAGTTTTTGTTTGAGTATAGTGTTTCACATAAGTACCCCCACATTTTGAACACTTGTACGTTATTGCGCCATTTCTTTCATAAACTGTAATTATGCAACCTTTATATGATTCACATAAATGGGTACTAACAGCTTTCCAATCTCCTATTGTCTTGTCTATAACATGCATAGTAGTCTCACAATCAGGACAAGGCAATCCACATATAATTACAATGTGTTCATTATTTTTTTGAATCAAGCATGTATCCATAGCTACAGATAAATTTGCTGTGCAAAGTAAAACTATAAGTGTAATAATAAAAAGTCTAAATTTTCTAGATTTCATATTTTACCTCCTTATCTTATTAATTTAAAAATATATCACATATATAATATTTTGTGAATACTTTCAATTTTACAAATTTTCGTCATTTTATATAGCGTCATTAACCAATTTTATCAAACAAAAAAGCCATGCTTATACAGCATGACTCAGACTGTAGACAAAAGCCCAATTTCTGCGTTGTTGTTAAAATTTCCGTTGCTCACTTACCTCTAAGTAAGCTCTGCTACTCAATTTTAACACGCCTTGAAATTGAACTCTTACTACAGTCTGCTATTTAGATGACTTTGTCATAAACCTAAGCCATGCGTATACAGCATGACTTAAGTTTATTTTCTTAGAATTTATTTAATTATAACTGGACTTCATTATTATCTTTATCTATAAAAAATTTCTTTGTAGTACAGTTAAAATGCTTTTCTAATAAATTACTCAATAAATCCATAGCTTCTAACACATTTTCTTTATTAACAGATATGAAGCCATCTATTGGGAAAAATATATTTTTACTTTCTTCTGTTATTCTTCCTCTATTACTCTGTCTCCAAATCCACCTACGAGTTCTTATTCTTTTACTATCAGCGTATACAAGCTCTCCTGGTTCTACATTTTCTATTTTTTCACTACCTAAAGGTACAAATGCATCACCTTCATGTGAGAATCTTACTGCTATCTCATCCTCTAAAGCATCTATATCATGAGCACCCATAGGTAATACATATTTTAATGATATAGCATTTACTAAATCAACTATTGGATTAATTGATGGTAAATCATTACCTTTAGCAACTCTTTTAGACATTGCCTCTATTGAACTCATATATTTATTAGGGTTTATCCCCAATTCTTTAAATGTGTCTCTATAAGGAACTATATATTCAAATTCCTTTATATTCAATCCTTCTAGTCTATCTCTAAGAACCTGCATTTCTTTATTTAACATTTCTTTTATATCAGTGTTTTTTACTTTATTATCAATACCATATCCAACTACTGCACCGAAACATAAATCTGGTATTTTATCAAACAATTCTTCGCTTACTTTGAATTTCAAGTTCCCACCTCCTGTTAATAATTTATATTATAATAGACTTCTAATTACAATCTAAAATAAATATCTCACTAATCACTCTAAACATTCACAATATTCTGTTTTTAACTAATCTATTACTTTATAGTACCAAATTCAACTGTAAACGTCAACTTTAAATTATTAATCAATATTATACAATATCCTCTGCTTCTTTACTATATTTATATCTTTTGCTAACAGAAAAATAACATATCAATATTATATAACTGACTATTGCTAATAGTATTATTGTAGCTCCTGAAGGAATGTTCATTGTATATGATATATATAGACCTAAATAGCACAGTATCATAGATACTATTATTGAACTTATTATCCTCTTGAATAAACTTTTGGTATAAAGCCTAGATATTATTGATGGTATGGTTAGTAATGCAATAATAAGTGTTATACCTACTATTTTAATAAGTAACACCACTGCTACAGCAATCATTATTATGAATACTATCTCTAGTAGCGTGACATTATATCCTAATATTTTAAGATGTTCTTCGTCAAATAGATACGCTTGCCATGTATAATACATAGTAAATATAATTAATACGATAATACTACTTAGTATTGTTAGAATTTTTATATAATTATTTGATACTGCTAGTATATTGCCAAAAAAATATGAAGTCATATCTGGAGGATATCCTGGAGTTATACTAATAAACAATATTCCCAACGCCATACCTGCTGCCCAAAGCATGTTAATCAATGTATCTACTTTTGTATTAGACACTTTTTTTATCATGGTTATTATCAATGTAGATACAACAGTGAAAACTAATCCAACTATTATCGGCTCTTTTTTTATAAGATACCCTAGCCCTATTCCTCCGAACGATGTATGTGCTATTCCTCCTGCTATATTAGCCATATGTTTTTCAACTATTATAGTTCCTACTATACCACATATAATACTAACAAAAAACGCAGATAATACAGCATTTCGCATAAATTGATATTTAAGTATAGCTTCAATCATATATATTCCTCCTAACAACTTCTTACTTTATATGCACTTATGTTTTTCTACTCCTATTTTCCTTATATGTAGTATATAATCACAATAATTTACTATGTCTTTCGTATTATGAGTTACCAAAATTATTGTTTTATCATTTAAGTTCTTTAGTATTTTAAGTATCTCTTTTGTGCTATCTTCATCAATATTTGCTGTTGGCTCGTCTAATAATAATACATCACTACCAGCTATTAATGCTCTGGCTATAAGAACCTTTTGTATTTGACCTCCTGATAATTCCCCTATTTGTCGCTCTAATAAACTTTGTAAACATAGAACCTTAGAATAATATTCCAGAGCTTTTATATCTTCTTTGTTATATCTTGAAAAAGGAAAATTCTTCTTAAGTCTACCTTGCAATATAACACTTTTAACATCAATAGGAAAACTACTATCAAACGCTCTGAATTGAGGTACATATGCTATGTTATAGTTTCTTGCTATTATAACTTTGCCTGTTTTAGGCTTCTTGAGCCCTAATATCAATTTTAGTAAGGTGGATTTACCCGAACCATTGTCACCTGTTATACTTATGAACTCTCCTTTTTTAACTGAAATTGTTACATTTTTTAATGCACATATCTTTCCATAATTTGCTGTAACATTTTCAAATTGTATAATATCCATATTAATCATTCCTTTTTAGTACTAAAAAAATAAGCTATCATCCAATAGCTTATTTTAAATTCTGTTCAAATTCACCATATTTTAAACATTCTAGTACAATTTAAGTCTTAATTATATAAACAAATCACTATCACCTTTTGAGATTCTATCATAGTATTTATCTAGTGTGTTGATTAACCCCGTTTTTGTATAGAATGGATTGTTTTTAATTTCGTCCATTTCTTTTAGTATCAATGCTTCTCCTAGTTTTTGAGTTTCTGGTGATGCAAAATCATCTAAGTATTCTTTGTATGTCAATACTGCATTTAGTTTACAGAACTTGCCCTCTGAACATTCTTTTAGCATATCCATTATCTTATCTCCTGTTCTTCCACAGCGATATCCCGCTGTACAGAAAGATGTAATGGTTCCATCCTCAGCAAGCTTGTGTATTACCTCTTCTAAGCTTCTGGTATCTCCTAACATAAATTGTTGTTTTTCTTTATCCTGCTGGCTTGTTTTTTCACTATATGAACCAATCCCTATCTTTGTGGATGCGTCCATCTGAGTACAGCCTACTTTTACTATATCATCTCTAAGCTCTGCTCTTTCTCTAGCAGTAATAATCAATCCTGTGTATGGTACTGATAACCTTAAGATAGTAACTAGCTTTTTAAAGTCTTCATCTGATACTCTGTATTTTGGATTTGTACTTATTGATGAACCCGATGCTGCTGTTAATCTAGGGAATGATATAGTATGAGGTCCTATGCCAAATTGTCTCTCTAAATCTCTAGCATGAGCCAATAATCCCATTACTTCAAATCTCCAATCGTTTAGTCCAAAAAGTGCTCCTATAGCAAAGTCATCAATTCCTGCTTCCATAGCTCTATGGAGTGCGTACAATCTCCACCTATAGTTTGATTTTGGTCCTGACGGATGTAAATCTCTGTATAACTTTCTGTCATATGTCTCTTGGAATACTTGAAATGTTCCTATACCTGCTTCTTTAAGTCTTTTTAAGTCAGCTATACTTAATGGTGCTGCATTTACATTTACTCTTCTTATACTGCTAGGTCTACCTGTTTTAGGTGATATTCTCTGCACACTATATATGTTCTTTATTGTCTCTGTTATATAATCTATATCCGAAGAAGGATGCTCTCCATAAACTACTATTAATCTCTTATGTCCTTCATCTATTAGTGCTTCTGTCTCTTTTCTTACCTCTTCCATACTCAATATTTTTCTTTTTTCTTGGCTATTTTCAACTCTGAAGCCACAATATTTACAGCTATTAACACATAGATTACTACAGTATAATGGTGCGAAAAACACTACTCTATTATCGTAAACATCCTTTTTTATTTTATTACCTGCTTCATATAACTCTTGCCACAAATCTTCGTCTTTAAGATTTATCAATGCTGCTGTTTCATCTAGTGACAGTGTCTTTATGCTAAGTGCTTTATCCATTATATTTCTTATGTAGCCTTTGTCTGGATTTGCATTGTTCTTTATTTTAGTTATAATCTCCTGTTCATCTATGAAGTCTTTCCCATCGACTAAATATCTATCAATCTCATCCTGCTTTATTACTTGATCAGCCCAACTCTTTGCGCTCATAACTGCCATAGTTATTCCTCCCTAATCTTTGATATTTTTTTAACTTACACTGCATTAAAAAAACTTCCCTGCCCTAGGAAAGTTTATATAATCACATTTTATATACCAACTATTAGAAAATACTACTGGTATTATAAATTATATAACAATTCCTACTAAGGTCAGATTTATCTTTCCTTTAAGGGCTTATAATTTTGAATACAAACTAAAAAAATCGTAATTCTTAGAGTTTGATTACCTACTCTCATTAAATAATATAATGAGTGTTTTGTCAAGTATATTGTTTAATTATTAACATAAATTTTGAATTAATTTATCGTGTTATTAATTATGTTTGAAATAATCTCTGTTTGTTTAAATATAAAGAAGTGCCCTCCTTCAAATTCAAAAAAGTTAATTTCTTCTCCTGCGTATGATTTCCATTCTAGTATTTCTTCTTTAGACACCTCTGTATCTTCTAAAGCATACAAAACTGTCATATCGCTATTAATTTTTTCGCCTTCTCTCTTACACTTATATTCTTCTATTATCTTATAATCAGCTCTTATTACAGGTAAGAAAAAATCTATTAATTGAGGTTCTTTAAAAAATTGTTCATCAAGCCCTCCAACATCAGATAACTCTGCTAGAAATTCTTTCTGTGACATTTTATGAAACACTTTACCATCTGGTCTTTTTAGGTGTGGCGCTCTTCTAGCAGATATAAATACATGATCAGGCTCTCTTAGATTAAGCTCTCTCATCTTGCATATAAGTTCATACGTTAGTAAACCTCCCATACTATGTCCAAATATTGCATACGGCTGATTTATTTCATTTTTTATTATGCTTATAATATCTTCTACTGCTTGATATACATCAGTATAAAACGGTTCATTTTTTCTAGAACCTCTACCCGCTAGTTCAACGAAATGTATTTCTATTTCATTATCTATGTATTTTTTTAATACACTATACGAAATTGCACTTGCGCCTGCGTATGGCAAAAAAAATAATTTCACTTTACTCATCCCTTCTAGTTTAAATATCTGTCTATGTTCTTATCTAAGAAATCACATATTTCATCTATTAATTTTCTATATTCTTCTTCTACTCTAGCTGCCGTTATACGTATCCAAAACAATTCATTTGGATTTTGTATCTTGTTATTATTAAAAAATATTTCTGGTAGTATAGCTATCTCTTTTTCTATTATTATGTCTCTTGCTAAGTCTAGCTGTTTTTTGCTAGGTATGTTTTTAAGTTTTATGCAAAAATTAAATCCACCTCTTAATTCTGTTACAGAATGGAGATGCTTTTTAAATTTATTTTTAGTGTATAAATAGTTATTATATGTAATGTTATAATTGTTATCTATCTCTTTATAAAAATTATCTATTTCTTTAACTTCAAATACTGAATCTAATATAGGTTTTGTATAATTTCTATATAATCCTTTTGGAGTATTAAGTTTTGAGATATTTTTATACATCTTATTTACTATCTTCATACCACTTACTCTTGATTGTTCATCGTGTATTATATAATTGATTCTTGCTAGTAAGTCTGCTATAAATGGTATTACATATGTCAATGGAGGTATGCAATAATATATTTCATTTAAATATGTTATGTAATCAATTATTTCTTTATTTGCAAATATATAACCCAATCTTGCTCCAGGTAAGTTACGTGTTTTTGATATGCTATTTATGAATATTGTGTTTTGTACATAGTCTTCTTCTAATATTACTTTGTTCATATTTAAAAATTGATAACAGCTTGCAAATTCTTCTAATTGACATTTATCTAGTAGCAACAATATATCTTTTTGTTTTACTATTCTAACTATCTCTCTTAACTCTTCTTCACTATAACACTCTCCTGATGGATTCATAGGAAGTGTCAAAACTATTAGTTTTGGATTATACTTTTCTATATACATTATTAACTCTGTGGTTGTTGGAGCTATCCTGTCATGAAGCGTGGATGTAACTGTTATTCCCTCAATTTTATACTTCGTCATACACTCATAAAATAAATAATAATTAAGTCCTACTAACATTATTTTTTCATTTATATATTTATTAGCGAAATATTCAAAGAAAAATGTTATAGCTGGAGTAGCACCTGTTGTAACACATAAATTTTCTACTAAATTTTTATTTCCTTTGAACTTATTTGCTAGAGTGTTTTCATAGAATTTTAATGTTCCAGTCAACATTGGGTGACCTGCATTTGCAGTATACCTTTTGATAAAATCATGATTTTTTAACTCTTTTATAAAATGATCTGTATAGAATTTAGGTGGGTCTAATTCACTTACACCTATTGATATATTTGTATTATTAGCGATTATAACACTTCCATCTACTCCTATCATTTCATATTCATCTCTTTTTCTCTTGTTAACATACTCGAATAAATCCATGTTTCCCCCCTTATCTTGTGCAAAACCTTTCTATAAAGCGGTATTCTAATTTGATGATTTCATCTATTAACTCTATGGATTCATTTACTGCATTTATTTTATATTTATTAGTGTACATAAATTTTGCTATGTTTTTTCTTATTTTACTCCACATCAATACAACATCATTTGTTAACCTAGTCAATTCTTCGCTTTGTAGTAATCTTTCAGCTTTATATTTTACTACTTCTTTTGCGTTTATGATATTATTCATACTTGCAACTAACTCTTGTACATTTTCACTTAATTTTTTTTCATCTTGCATTATTATTTTAAAATCTTTTGCAAAATTTCCTAAATCATTTAATCCTTTAGCCCATATATCTTTAGACTTCAAAAAATTGCCTACATATACATTATACTTGTCAATATTTTTACACGTAGCTCCTTTGTCAAACATATAAAGTGAAGGTTGTTCATTCTTATGAAAATTATTTATATATCCTTCATAGCAAGCTTCTAGTTCTTTGAATGAAATACTCTTTTTCTGATATCCTAGACTATCTTTATGCATATGCTCTATTATATCAAATGTTTTATTTTTTAAATTATATCCAAATACTAACAGAGTATGAGCCCAATGCTGTTTATTATACATCTGTTCTCTTATGCTTTCGTAAAAGCAATCTATCCAAATAATAGCAGGCCTTTCTTTGTTTATTTGATTTATTAATTCACCTACAATATCTTCGCTGTAAATCATGCTAATGCACTCTATAGCTAAATCTTCATAAAGTGTCTCCTCTTCTTCTATTTGATTGTATTTTATATCTATATTAATACTATTTTCTGTTTGCGCTAGGTTATAAGTCATTATGTCATTAATCATAAATCTCATTACATCCCCACCGAAGTGTTTTATTACTGGAAATAATGAATTATAATAACAGTTTTTATAAAACAGATCATTATAAGGTTCTATATTTTTTATAAATCTTTTATGTTCTTGTTTACTACTCGCATTATCTATGTAATTTGCTAGCTTTCTTATTGTATTATGCTCATAGATATTATCATCCATTTCACTCTCCATATCTATGTCAAAGCTGTTCTCAATTTCACTTATTAACCTTATCACTAATAATGAATTTCCTCCTAACTCAAAAAAATCTGAATCTAAATCAATCTTTTTATATCCTAATATATCTCCCCATATATTGCCTATAATTTGCTGAGTGTTTGTCAAATTTTTCCCAATTAATATTACTTTTTCATTTTCTTTATTATGGCTATCTTTAGCCCAGTAACTCCTTCTCTCAAAAGGATACGTAGGTAAGCTAATTTTACTGCAATTTGAGTCTTTATATAGTTTTATCCATTCAATATCTGCTCCATTAACGTACAGCTTACATATGTCTAATAGCTTTTCTACTGCTTTACCGCTATCAATATTATTGATTTCTTTTTGTGCTGTAGCATCAAGTTCTTTTTTCTTTTCCCTAGATAATGTATTGTTTTGGGCTGATGATACGGAACCTATTTTATGATTGCCATATAGCACTTCTGGTGAAAGCAAATCCTCTAATCTTTTAATACTACCTATTTTCATTCTTAAATCTTTTGGGCTATCACATAAAATTGCAAGTCTCTGTGAAAAATGTGCTCGTCCAACTGTTGATGTAAAGCAAACATCCTCTATATTCACGTCTGAATTTTCTTCTAAGTACTCTTCATATTTTTCTATATACTTTAAAAGAGCATGTTTCGATTTTGCTGAAACTGTAAATATAAATTTACTATTTTTCTCTTCGTTAATAATTTCTTTTGTATACTCCTGCAATACTAAATGTCCATTGGTTCTGCTAAATCCAAAAGAGTTAATCCCTGCTATTCTTACTCCTTCATTTACATCCCACTCTTTTAACTTATCGTTTATATATACTGGGGAGTCTTGTAACTGTGCTAGTGGATTTGGTTTTTCGATATTTATTAAACCAGTGAGTTGCTTGTGTTTTAATGACATTACTGTCTTTTGCACCGAAGCCATAGCACCAACACTTAAACAATGTCCTATATTTGGTCTAGGTGAGCCTATAGAACAAAACTGTCTTTCACCTGTAAATTTTTTAAAAGCCTTATTTAATGACTTTATCTCTAAACTATCGCCTAATTCTGTTCCTATAGCGTTAACCTCTATATGTGATATATTAGTTGGATTTATATTGGCTTTTTCCCATGCTTTCAGCATCACTTCTACCTGCGACTGAGCACTAGGAGCAGATATGCCCGTCGATACTCCACTGTTATTTATTGCACTTCCTTTTATTATTGCTTGGATATTGTCTCTATCTTTTATTGCTTTAGATAATGGTTTTAACACTACGAATCCAAGTCCTTCTCCCCATATTGTTCCATTTGAACGCTTATCAAATATTCTTAGTTTTCCCCCTCCTACTTCCTTTGGTGCCTCCATACTCTCTATTTTAGACTGCATCTTTCCTATAAGGTTGATTCCTCCTGCTATTGCCATGCTACAATCACCAAAACTAAGAGCTTGACAAGCTAAATGTATTGCCACTAAGCTAGATGAGCATGCTGTGTCTATGGATATACATGGCCCTTTTAAATCGAGATGATAATTTAGTCTACTGGATAATATACTTGTCATTATCCCTATCATTTCTGTTGCATCCTTGTCACTTCTGCCATAATCTATCCCATAAGTAGTATCTATACCGAGGTATACTCCAATCGAGTTCTTTGTGTTACTTGATACATTGCCTGAATCTTCTAGAGCTTCCCAAGCTTTCTCTAGAAACATTCTCTGAGTAGGGTGCATTGACTCTGCTTCTTTAGGTGATATATTAAAAAACTGTGCATCAAACATATCAATTTTGTCTATATAGCCACCTATTGTGATATTCTTATCAATTCCCATAATTTTTTTTCTTCTTTTAGGAAATTCTCTTATTGCATGCACTTCATTTTTTAGTAATCTCCAATACTCTGGTATGTTATCTGCAAGAGGATATTTACATGACATTCCTATAATAGCTATATCGTCATTTAATGATGTTTTTTTATTGATCTCTTTTAATATAAGTAAAGATATTTTTTTGTCCATATTCCCTTTTTTGACTTGCTCTAATATATATCTATTTATATTCTCTTTATTTGTCATATCAAACATCCCCTTATTATGTTCTTAGTCATTTAAAGCTTCTAGTATATTATCTATTGAGATATCACCAGATTCTAGATCATCTAACATGTTTTCTAACGAATCCTCTTTTCCTTCTTCATCATTTTTGTACTCAGCTACTAGTGTATCGTTTATATATTTAGCCATCTGCTCTATTGTAGAATATGTGAATATATCAGAGATATCTATTATTTCTGGATATACTTCTTCTATTTTTTTTAGTAACTGTATCGCCATTAGGGAATCTCCTCCTAATGCATAGAATCCTTCATATACATCTATATCTTCCATCCCTAATACTTCACACCATATACCCTTTATACAGTTTTCTGTATCGCTATAATCCTCTATACACTCTCCTTTTATTTTAGCTTTGACATTCTGTGTATGTGATTTCTTTTCCTCAGGTTTATTTATCTTCTTCCTAATAAGTAGCTTTTCTATCTCTTTAGAGAGCTTAAACTGCAGAAAATTACGTTTATCTATAAATTTCATATAATTTAGCTCTCCTGGCATTACTTTTTCTAAACTGGAATTTAATATTTCTTCAAAAGCACTCAATGCTTTTGCAGTATTGTTTCCATTAATAAATGAGTAAGATTCCGTCACTCCATAGTCCACTGCCATTCCTGTCTCTTTCCAGCTTGGCCAGTTAATAGCTATGGAATTCCCTCTATATGAAGCAAATGAATCCATATATGCGTTCGATGCTGCATAGTCGCTCTGTCCTAAATCTCCAAATACTGAAATCATTGATGAGAACATTATAAAGAAATCAAGTTCATCTTGTTTTGTTAAGTCATCTAGTATCCATGTTCCATACATTTTAGGAGCAATAACACTATCAAATTTTCTCTTATCCTTTGTAATTATCAAACCATCTCCTGCTTTTCCCGCGCAATGAATTACGCCTTTTAGTTTGCCATGTTCTTTTCTTAGGTTGTCTAATGCTTCTTCCATATCTGATAGGCTACATACATCCGCACTCACACAATGTACTTTTGCTCCTTTACTTTCCATTTCTTTTATGCTTTCTATTGCTCTTATTAGTTTTTTTTCTTTTCCATCAATTAATATCTCATCCCATTTACCTCTTTTAGGTACTGATGATCTACTTATTAATGCTATATTTGATGCGTTATTTTTAGCAAGATATTTACCCATTTCCAGTCCTAATCCACCAGTTCCACCTGTTACTACATAAACTCCATCAGAACTAATCTCTATGTTCTGTCTATTTTCTTTGATATCTACTTTACCAAATTCCTGCACATATCTTTTATTCTTTCTATAGGCTATTTTATATTGTGTGTATGACTGTATTTCTTTTACTATATTTTCTTTATTGCTACTTTTATCTATATCAATACATCTACATTTAAGATTATCATACTCCCAGTTTATTACTTTTCCAAGTGCTAAATAAGCTTCTCCATGAGGTTTAATTATATTCTCTAATCCTGTTACTTTATTGGCATTATCCGCTACTAGAACAAGTTCTATATTGTCACTATACTTATTTTTTAAGATAGCCCTTGTACTATAAAATAAACTAGATAGACTATACTCTTGTAATCTCTTTAAGTCCTCTAAAGATTTTGGATTACCTTCATCTGTTATGAATAGATGTACAACTCTTTCTATTTTTTTATCTTTTATATCTTTAAATAACTGTATATAGTCAATTTCTGTATTAGCTATAATATATTCAAAATCGTTTATTTTTCTATATGATTGTCCAAAATTAACTTCTATTATTTTATTATTTGTCTTTCTTAATTCCTCTGTTATACACTCTGAATCTTGTGATGAATTATTGAATACCAGTGTAACTTTATTTTCTATTTCTCTATCTTTAGATACAGATTCTTCTTTCCAGATTAAATTAAAGTATTTATTCTTTAGTATCCCTTGCTCTTTGAATTGTGTTTGTGTTTTGTTCACTCTCTTTATATTGTAATCCTCTACGCTTGCTATAATTTCACCATTCATATCTACTAAATCAATATCAAATGATATTGTCTCTTTTTTATCTGGTGTTTTATCGTTTATTCTGATATAGCTATAAATTTTGCCATCTATAGATTTATATAGTTTAAAGCTTTTGTAGAAATATGGCAAATACGTTCCTGTTCCGATTTTTTGGCTTACTATATTCATTGCATTGTCTAGTATACCTACATGTAGCCTAAAGGTATTATAATCATCTTTTATATCGTCTGCTAACTCGAAAGCGTATATTATCTCTTTTTTGCCAATTCCAATTCTTTTTTCGTTTTCCCATCTATGCCCTAAGTCTATACCTATGCTTTTCTGACCCAAATCAATTTTGCTATTATCTTTATCCTTTTCATCACTAAATTTGTTTATAATCGTATTTATATCTAGCTTTCTTTCCTTTTGCTCTTCTATTTCGTAAACTTTACATTCACAATGTTTTATCCAAATTTCTTCAAATTCATCATTTAATTTGCTAGCAAATTTAATTTCTAGATAATCATTTTTCTTGTTTACTATTATTTGCATGTCTCTTTCTTCATCAGGTTCTAATATTAACGGTGTATAGAAAATTATATCTCTTATATCCAATTCTTCACTATAGTAATTTTTGCATACCTGAGCTACCATTTCTATATATGTGGTACCTGGTAGTACATGATTATCGAAAATCTTATGTTCGCCTAAAACCCACTGTCTATCTTTACCATACCTAACTACGTATATATCTTGATCAATTGACCTTACCAAGCATCTATCTAAATATGGATGGTCATATTCTTTTTCGTGTGATGTACTTTTAACTTCTATTTCTTTTTTTGGTTCTACCTCATACCAATATCTAGTTTTCTCAAACGGATAATATGGTATATTTATTTTACTCAACTGTTCTTCATTGAACAGTTCATCCCATTTTGCACTCGCACCTTTTACGTATAAACTGCATACTTCTTTTGCTAAAGCATCTGTAGTGTTTTCTCTAAGTCTTTTTATTAATTTATTTATTTCTTTAGTCATATTTCTTTTTTGAGTTTCTGTAATTTCTCCATCATTTTTGTTGGGTTTATTTTTTGATACTATTTTATTTGACCCATAATATATTCCTTTTGCATCAATAGTTTTTATTTCACTCATTAGTTTACGTATTTTTGTCTTTAGTTCGTCTACATTTCTAGCTATTAATGCTATTCTATGAGCATAATGACTTCTTCCTATGCATGTTGTGTAACTAAAATTTTCTAAACTTACGCTATTTTTTTCTAAATACTCATTGTATTCTTTTAATAGATTTTTTAATGAATCCGTAGTTTTTGCTGATATCGTTATTATTTTTATACTATCATCTTTTTTCAAATCTTTATTTATGATTTCAGGAGCTTCCTGTAATATTACATGTGAGTTTGTTCCACTAAATCCAAATGCACTGACACCTGCTGTTCTAGGTATATCACTCTTCCATTCTATTTTTTTATCAGTTACATATACTGGTGAATTTGAAAAATTAATGAATCTGTTTGGTTCTTCAAAGTTTATTGTTGCTGGTATTACTTTATTCTTGATCATCAAAATAACTTTTATAAATGATGCTAGTCCTGATGCAGCTACTAAATGCCCTATACTTGATTTTACTGATCCTATTGCACAAAATTGTTTTTTATCTGTTAAAGTATTAAATGCTTGGGTTATAGCTTTTATTTCTATTGGATCACCTAGCTTTGTTCCTGTTCCATGTGCTTCCATATAACTTAACGTATTTGGATCTATTTTTGATTTTTGCCACGCTGATGTTAAAAGCCTTTTTTGCATATCAGCATCTGGTGCGGTTATACCATTTGATGCTCCATCATTGTTTATTACTGATCCTTTTATCACTGCATGTATAGGGTCACCATCTTCTATAGCTTTGGTTAGTTTTTTTAATACTACTGCTCCTACTCCTTCTCCCCAAACTGTACCTGCTGCGTTTTGATCAAATGTCCTAACCTCATCTGTTTTTGACTCTACCGACTCTAGTTCTTTTAATTCATCTTTAAATGTCAATGGAACATAATTTAGATTACTTAAACCACCAGCTAAAGCCATATCACATTCACCGTTAAGTATAGCTTGACAGCCTTGATGTATAGACACTAATCCTGAGGAACACGCTGTATCTATGACAATTGCTGGCCCTTTAAGATTTAATATATATGATACTCTGCTAGCTAGTATACCTGGCCATGTTCCTGTAACAACCATTGGATCATTTGCTGCTAACCTTTTATACTGTAATTCTGCCACATGATCCATACCTACATAAACTGCTGTGTTACTTCCTTCTAACAAATCTTTGCAATAGCCTGCATCCTCAAAAGCCTCATATGCTACTTCCAAAAAAATACGCTGAAAAGGATCCATTGCATTTGCCTCTCTAGGAGGTATCCTAAAAAATTTGGCGTCAAATTTATCTATCTCTGTTAAATACCCTCTTTTATGATACTCCACTTTTATTTCTTCATTTTGATTTATGTATCCAGATTCTTTAAGACGCTTATAATGAAACCTCATCAGATAGTTTTCTACGTCTTTTTTTCTTTCGTTAGGCAAACTTCTTATACTATTTTTACCTTTAAGTATGTTTTGCCAATATTCTTTGAGATTACTAGATTCTGCGAACTTACCAGACATCCCTATTACTGCTATATCTATATTTTGATCATCATTTGAATCTTTTTTTAATTCTAAAAGCATTTTCTTTGCATCATCTTTAGTCAGCTTATGATTTGCAACCTGTGAAAAAATATATTTTTCTATACTCTCCATTTTTACACCTCAAATCGTTTATTTTTTGAAAACTTCATCTGCCTGACTAACTGTGATATCTCCATTAGCCAGCTTACTCAGTAATTCGTCTAAATCATCACTCTTTTCTTTAGTAGTGTTGCTTTTATTTAACTCTTTATTTATATACTCTGCCATATCAAAAACTGTTGGATAATTAAATACATCTGTTACATCTAAAACTTCTGGATATTGACTATCTATTTTTTTATATAACTCGATAGCTAATATAGAATCTCCCCCCATACTAGAGAAAGTATCATATATGTTTACTTCTTCTGCCATTAATACTTCTGCCCATATTTTAGATAGTCTCTTTTCTATAGGGCTATAAGCTTCATTAATTTCTTCTTTTATACTTACTTTTTTATTCATTCTTACTTGTTTTTTTTCAATGTTAGATGTTTCTATTGAGTCATCAATTAATAACGGTAGCTTTGATGATACATTTTTGTTGAAATCACCCACTACAATTCTATTTGTACCACTACCAAATGCCCATTCTAATATCTCTAGCCCTTCATTTACATCTATCGGACTGAATACATCATCTTTTTTTATCGCACCATTATCATATGCCATCCCTACCGAATTAAAAGCTGGCCAATTTATAGATACCGTCTTTAGCCCTTGGTTATTTCGATAGTAGCTGTAACCATCCATAAATGCATTTGCCATGCTATAATCGCCTTGTCCCTTACCTCCTATTAGCGCGTTTATTGATGAGAACATCACCATAAAATCTGGATTATCTTCTCTAGTCAAAACATCTAGATTAATAGTTCCATCCACCTTTGGAGCTAAGACTTTTTTATACTCATCTATGTCTTTTCTAAATATGAAACCGTTACCTGCCACTCCTGCACAGTGAATTATCCCGTTTATTTTGCTAAATCTTTTTCTTATGTCTTTAATTACGTTTTCCAATATGTTTTTATTGCTTATGTCTACACTATACGTTTTTACTTTACTAGAATTCTTCTCAATATGCATTATTGATTTTATTACCCTAGACACCTTGGTATCTTTATCACTATCTAATACATCTTCCCACTTGTTCCTATCTGGTATTTCTGTTCTTGCTAATAACGCTATATTTATCCGCTCTTTTGAAGATATATACTTTGCTACTTCGAGCCCAAGACCACCTGTTCCACCAGTTATCAAATATACACCATCTTTTTTTAGTTTATATTCTAGCTTGAAGTCAGTATCACTATATTCTTTAATTGCTTCTTTATAATACACTTCATTTCTGAGACCAACTATTGGGTCTAATAGGTCATTTTTTATACAATCTATAAGAATATTTGTATTAACATCGTCCACATCTATGAAGTTACATTTTAAATCTGGATTTTCCATTATCGCTACTTTAATTAAACCCACTATCGCTGTATTATAAGGGTTTATATTCTCATCTTTTTTTATTTGAAATGCATTTTTACTAATATAAAGTATGCTGATTTTCTTAGATAATTTGTTACAGGTTATTTCTTTAATCAGTTTATAGACACTATCTAATGTCAACTGAGTTTTACTGTCTCTAGGATCAAAATAACCATCATTAATATAGATTAACTTTTCTATATTCTTTTTTTCAAGCTTCTCTACTAATCTTTGATAGTTTTTTATATTATGATTTATTGAAATCTTATTCTCTTCTTCTACATATTTAGGACCAAAATTAATACTCATTACTTCGAACCCAAATTCTCTCAACTCTTTAGCATATGTTTCATCACCAATCACAGCTAGGTTTTTATAATTTTTTACTTTCTTAATGCTTACATCTACAGGTTTAAAGCAAATATATTTTAATATAGCCTTGTAATAATTTGAGTTAATTTTATTGACTTTTTTTATTGAATAATCAATTGCTTCTACACATATATTTAAAGATGCATCTAAAAGCTTAATATCAAAGGTTGCTATTTGATTATCCTTGTTTTTAATTTTTACTACACTATATATTTCTTTAGGTAATGGTCTATAAAGTCTTATCTCTTTGTAGTTAAAAGGTAAATAGTTACCTGCTATATCTATTATATCTATAGCTGTGTTTAAGCTTCTATCCATCATTGCTGGATGATAAAAATGTTCTTTAAAATCATCTGCATATTCATCACTAACTTTAAATTTAGCTACATATCCTTCATTTATTTTGTATAATTTCTTTGATATTCCTTTCCATCTACCTTTAGTAATTACTAACTTATCTTTTTTATCTACTGATATTTCCTCTTCTAGCTGGGGTATTGATGCTTTTTCTTCTTGTAAATCAACTATTCTTGCTTCTCCTTCAACATGTATATCCCAAATTCCATTATCTTCACTAGCTATAGTAAATCTGTAGCCCTCTTTGCCTTCTTTCAATATTAACTGTAATTGTTTACATTCATCTTTAAACAATGCAAATTGTTTAATGAATACTACATCTCTAAACACTATTCCTTTTGTATCGTGAGCTTGCTTAATCGCTTTAACTACCATTTCAATATAAGCAGTTCCTGGCATTACATACTTGTCTCCTACTTTGTGATCCCCTATAACCCAATCATCTTTAGGACTATAGTTATATGTATAGATTGTTTGGCCTAATGTTCGAGTTATTTTTGTATCTTTTGGTAACGTTTTTTGCACAATTCTTTCTACCCAACATCTATTTTTTTTGAATGTATATAAAGGCAATGTCACTTTTCTATTATCAGTACAGCCAATGAAGTCGACTTTCGCACCTCTTACATATAACATGCATAATTTTTTCAATGAATCTTCAGTACGTATTTTAATACTACTTGCCTCTACATCTAATTTCTCTTTTTCTTCACTGCTTATTTCGTAATCATTTAATCTTTTCTTTTTGTGATACGCTATTTTGTGGTAAGCGTAAAACACATTATCAGCTTTGTTATCTTTTATAAAATTACTCAAACTATTTAGCATCTCATCTTTATCTCTTGTAATTACTGCTAATCTATGTTCATGATGTACTCTACCTATGTTACTCGTATAACATACATCATGTATGTTTATCTGTCTTACTTTTAAATCATCTATATAACTTTTTGCTAATTTTTTAAGTGTATCTTCATCTTTAGCCGACAATGTAAATACACTTATTTCATTTTGGTTTGTCTTTATACCATGCATATCTTGAGTGTATTCTTCTAGCACTACATGACAATTTGTACCACTTAACCCAAAGGAACTAACCCCTCCAATTAATGGAGTTTCTTTTTTCTCCCACTTGTTTAACTTATCATTTACATACACTGGTGAATCTATGAAGTCTATTTTTTTATTTGGTTCGTTAAAGTTTATCGTAGGAGCTATTTGTTTATTTTTAAGCATTAATATCAATTTTATAATTCCTGGCATCCCTGCTGCATTATCCAAGTGACCTAGATTTGTCTTGCAAGAACCTATTGCACATATGCCTTTTTTTTGTGTATATTTATTAAATGCCATTTCAATGCCATTTATCTCTATAGGATCTCCTAGCTTTGTTCCTGTTCCATGTGTCTCTATATAAGAAACGGTCTCTGGCTTTATCCTTGCACTTTTCCATGCTTTAATTATCACATCTGATTGTGCTTTTGCACTTGGGGCTGTTAATCCTATGCTTTTTCCATCTTGATTAACTGCGCTACCTTTTATTACAGCATGAATATTGTCTTTATCTCTAATCGCTGCCTCTAGTGATTTTAGCAATAATACTCCTACGCCTTCTCCAGAGGCAAATCCATCTGCACCTTCATCAAAAGCTCTAGTTTCATCTCTTTGTGATCTGATTCCAACTTTATCATCAAATCCCCTTTGTATAGGCATTAGATTTATTTTTATGCCACCTGCAATAGCCATGTCACAATCTCCGTTTTTTATCGCTTTTGATGCTAAGTGTATTGCTACTAATGCTGAAGAACAAGCAGTATCTATTACCATACTAGGGCCTTTCAAATTAAGTATATATGCAATCCTTCCCGCTAACACCGATCTTACATTTCCAGGTAGTGATAGATTCTCATATGCTTTGTTATTTACTGCTTGTACATACCTATAATAATCTAGTCTTAGATCATTACTATGCCCTACATAAATACCTGTGTTACTTCCTTTTATATTTTCTCCTCCATACCCAGCTTCTTCTAGAGTACTCCATACTGCTTCTAAAAATATTCTCTGAGTTGGGTCTATCAATTTTGCCTCTCTATAGGAAATATTAAAGAATTCATAATCAAATTTATCTATCTCATCTAAATATGCAGCCTTAACTATTTTTTCTTTTACTAATGGTTCATATGAAACTCCATATGCATCCTTCATTCTACTTTCTGGATAGCTTCTTATACAATTCCTCCCATTTTTAAGAATTTGCCAGTATTCTTTACAGTTTTCTGCTGTTGCGAATTTACATGTCATGCCTATTATTGCTATATCATCTACTTTATTTTTTGTAACTTTTGATTCTATATTTTTAAGGTCGTTTATGTTAAAAAACTCGCCCTTCATCATCTCCCTCCTTTCATCTTTTGAGCAATAATTCTATCCAACATATCGGTTGTCTTTATTTAGTATATCTTTAGTATTCGTTTCCTCAAATATCTGCTTAAATCTCTGCTCTTGCTCTGATTTTGGAGTTTTTTTAGTTATAAATATCTGTTTCAATAAGTCTAGTGACTTACTCATCTGTTCTATGGAAGGCTCGATTCCTTCTTTTTCTACCTTATCTCTAATTATTTCTATTTCTTTATATGGCAATATAACTCCGTTCTTATATTCTTCATTGTCATAGTTGTAGTTTTTAGTACATACTGCTATGGCTAAACACCTTGTTATAACTGATGGTGCTTCTCTAGTTTCTTTTAACATTTCTTCTTTTAATAATTGCATATCCATTTGAACATCTGTTGAATATGTTTTTATGTCAAATTTATTCTTTTTCATTAAGTTTTTTAGTACTGTTTTTGGCCCTATTTCTAAAGCCACATTTATACTATTGTCATCTAGGTATTTCACTGAATCTGACCAGTGTACTGGTTCTTCTAACTGTTTTGTCAAATTTGTTATAATATCTTTATATGTCTCATATGGTTTAGCTGTAACATTGGATATAACAGGATATTTCAGCTCGCTGTATTTATATTTCATTAATTCATTCTTTAATTTACTAGCTGCCGGTTTCATTAACGGGCTGTGGAATGCTGCACTCACTTTTAAAGGTATTACTACTGCATTTAATTTCTTAAGTTTTTCACATGCTTTTTCTACTGCATTACTATGGCCTGAAATTACAATCTGATTGGGTGCATTATAGTTTGATATCACTAAACATTCTTGATCTGTTGAAAATTCACAACATATATCTTCAATAATGCTACTATCTAGCCCCCCTATAGCAGCCATCTTACCAACGCCTTCTGCACTAGCTTCTTGCATAAACTGCCCTCTTTTATAAACTATCTTTACTGCATCTATAAATGAAAGTGCACCACTACATACTAGTGCTGTATATTCTCCTAAGCTATGCCCTGCTAAAATAGTAGGCTTTATATCATATAATTCTTTTATTATGTTGTAAGCTGAGTAGCTTACAGTTAATATAGCTGCTTGAGTATTTTGAGTTTTTGTCAATTCTTCTATATCACCTTCAAAACATAACTTTGCCAAATCCATACCAAGTGCTTCGTTGGCTTGTTTGAATATATCTTTAACTTTATCATACTTATCGTATAGATCCTTTCCCATTCCAACATATTGTGAAGCTTGTCCTGGAAATAGTAATGCAATTTTATTCATCCTAATCTCCCCTTATTATAATTTCTATATATAGTTTTCTATAATATTTATATATAGATCAAACAACTCTTCTACCTTTTGAGAGTTCAATCTTAATGAATCATAATAACACCTAATACTTTTCTTCTCTAGTGATATTGCTATATCGAATAAATCATAATCTATTCTTCTTAATTGCGTGCCAAATAAAATCATTGCTTCATCTGCTTTCTTATTGCTTTTAAAATGACTTAAATCATCCATAGTTATATCTTCTAAGCAATCCTGACTTGCTAGTTGCTTTGCAATTTCTACTAAATTATTGTACTTTGATATCTGTATCGTTGCTTTATAAATATTTATATTGGTCATCTGTTTTGTTGTATAAATGTTAATTATATCTGTATTGTTTATTTGGTGAATTAAGTACATATAGTAAGATAATAATATATACTCTTCATCTTCATCGAATTTTTTTAGTGCTTTTATAGTCGAATCTCTAAACTCATATTCAATATTATCTACATATATATCACTTACCTTAAAATAATCATTTGGTAAGTTTACGTAGCTATTTTCAATATTGGCTTGATTATTTATGCTACTTATATAGCGTGATAATTCCATTATAGTAGGATTGGCAAATATATCTGTTACTTTAATTTTGCTACTATACTCTCTTTGGACTATATTTAACATATTTATCAATAATAGCGAATTTCCACCCAAATCAAAAAAATTATCTTCAACTCCTATTTCGTTTATTTTTAAGATATCCTCCCAAATTTCAAGTATTTTCTTTTCTACTTCTGTACATGCAATACTGTAATCATTTTGAAGGCTAGGTCTGTGAGTATTTATCTCAGGTAGATTCTTTCTATCTTTTTTTTCATTTATGGTTCGTGGCAATTTTTCCATATATACAAATCTATCTGGTATCATGTAATGAGGAACTTTCTTAGCTAATTTTCTTTTCAAAACTGCTACATTTAACATTTTCTTTGATTCATAATACGCCACTAGACTTTTATTATTATCTATAATTTTTACATCGCATATACATTGAGATATATCTTCTATTTTGCTAATATGGTTTTCTATCTCTTTTAGCTCTATTCTATAGCCCCTTAATTTAACTTGATAATCACTTCTTCCTATAAAACTAAGTTCTCCGTCTTCTGTCCATTTTACGATATCTCCTGTTTTATACAATATTTTATTTTCGTCAAAAGGACTATTTATAAATCTTTGCTTTGTAAGCTTTGTTTTCCCTAAATATCCTCTAGCTATTCCGCTTCCACTGAGATATAACTCTCCTCGTACACCCACTGGTTGTATACGCATTTTATTATCTAATACATATGCTCTTGTATTTTTTAAAGGTTTACCTATAGTTATATTTTCGTTATCTTCTATTTCTTTAGTACTACACCATACGGTAGCTTCTGTTGGCCCATAGACATTATATATTTTTAAATCATTATGTTTAGTTACTTTTTGTAACTTTTCATCAAATTCTTCACCACCTACTATTAATGTTTTTAAACCACTCAAAAAATTCATTCCTAATGTATCTATCAACATATTTAATCTTGATGGTGTAAGTTGTAATATGTCGACATGGTTTTCCCTAATTAATCTTTCTATGCTATGTGGATCTACAGTCTCTTCATGTGATGCTAAAACCATTGTTAGTCCTTTTGCTAAGGCTAAAAGAGACTCTAGTACAAATATGTCAAATGTAATAGTTGTTAATGATAATAATTTCTGCTCTTGCTTAAACTCTATTTTGTCTGTAATTGATAATATAAAACTCATCAAATTTTTATTACTTACAATTACACCCTTAGGATTTCCTGTAGAACCTGAGGTATATATTATGTAAGCATTTTGATTTAAATCGCATTTATTAATAGGCTTTATTTTGTTCTCTAGATTATCTATAAGTATATCTGTCATAACTATTTGCTTTAGTGTAAGATTAAATTTTCTATCTGTTAATGCTATATTACATCTACTATCTTTTATAATATAATCTATTCTGTCTTGAGGTACAGACATGTCAATTGGCAAGTAACTTAAACCAGCCTTTAGTACACCTAACATAGCAATTATTATAAGCTCACTTCTATCCATTACTAGCGCTACTACACCATCAATCTTTAGATTTTCTTTTATGAGGATATGCGCTATTATATCTGATCGTATTTGTAGTTCTTTATAGCTTATCGTATTAGTTTCACATTTTATTGCTATCTTTTCTGGATGTTTTATTTCTTGCTTGTTAATCATTTCTATTATATTCTCTTTAATATCCATATTACTTATAAACTGATTATTGAATCCATTCAAAATTTTGTCCTTGTCTGATTTAGATAATATATTTATATCTTTAAGTTTTATATCCTCGTTACTGTATACTACGTTTTTGATAATATTATCTATACTATTGAGCATATTTTCTATTGTGGTACTTTTATATAAATCTGTTGAATATTCTAATTCAATAGTTAACATGCTTTCTTCTTCTAGTACGGTCATTGTGATATCAAATTTAGATGAATACCTCTTGACTATTTGTCTTTCTCCAAAATCTAAGTTATTTATTTTTTGCAATATAAACATGACATCAAAGAGCTGACTCCTACTTAATGATGGTTTAATATCTAAATCTTGAACTACCTTGTAAAGTGGATATCCTTGATTCTCAATTGACTCAAGTAAATTATTTTTTTGATATTGCATTAAATCCCTGAATGACATACTATCTTCTATTTTACTTCTAAGTGGCAAAGTATTAACAAACATTCCTAGTGTGCTTTGTATATCTGCATGACTTCTACTTGCTATCGGTGTTCCAACTATTATATCCTGTTGCTTGGCATATCTATGTAAAAATACTAAAAATACTGATATCATAAATGAATACATCGTGCTGTTTTCAGCTAATACAATTTTATTAATTTCTCTACATAATTGATTGTCTAATTTTTTTGTAATGCTATCGCCTTTAAATGATCTTATTGGCTTTCTTGGGTAATCTGTATCTAGCCCAAGTGTAGGTATGTCTCCCTTAAAATAATCAATCCAATACTTCTTGTGCTTTTGAATGTTTTTTACTCCATGCTTTTTAATCCAAAAACTATAGTCAAGAAACGATTGGTTGTGAAATTCTTTGTTTTGGCCGTTTAGTATGGATGATAGTTTCTCTTTTATTAATTCTTGTGAACTTCCATCTAATATGATATGATGTACATCTGTAAAAAGAAACTTCTTGTCTTTAAAATCTAATATTGCTGCTCTGATAAGTGGTGCTTTTTCCAAATCAAACGGCTTAACTAGCCTTGAAGCAATCTCTGCTACATTGGTCATCTCTCTTGGGTTATATATATATGTTGGAATCTCAAATATTACATCAGTGTTAATAATCTGCATTATTTGCTCATCTATAACATGAAAAGATGTTTTGAATATGTCATGCTGTGATATTAATTCTATGTACGATTGCTCTAGTTTATTTACATCTATATTTTTATTTATCTCTATCAATTCTGGAAGATTATAACTTGTCTTAGTATCTTGCATATTACTAACTATATATATACTTTTTTGACCTGCTGTTAATGGGTATTGTTTTTTATAAGTTTTAGTTAATTTTTCGTATTTATTTTTTTGAGCCCTATCTACATAAACTACTATTTCGTTGATTGTCTCAGCTTTTAAGACATTTGCTATTGTCATATCTATATCATAAAATTTATGTAATTTCATTGCTAAATTAGCTGCATCTAAAGAGTTACCCCCATGTCTTATGAAACTTCTTCCCAAGTCTATATTCTCTATACATAATACCTGCTTTATTATTTTTAATATGCCTTTTTGATATCTGTCTATAAACTTATTTTCTTTATCCTTTTTGAAATTGATTGGATTTGGTAAAGCTTTTTTATCTATTTTCCCATTCAATAGATATGGCATTTTTTCTAAATATATAAAGTAGGTTGGTATAAGATGATTGGGTAGCTCACTTGTTAATTTTTGTATAATGTTGTCTTGGTTTAATATATTTACTGCTGTATAATATCCACATAGCTGTTTTTTGTTTTCAGTTATATCTATTGCTGTTATTATTGCCTCTTTAATGGGTAGTAGCTGAATCATTGCTTGCTCAATCTCGCACGGTTCTATTCTTACCCCTTGTATTTTTATCTGTCTATCAACCCTATCTAAGCATATGAAATCATTGTTATTATTTTTAGTCCCTATATCACCAGTCTTATACAGTGTTTTATTTCCTTTAGCTGATTTTATTGTTATAAAGCTTTTTTTAGTAGCCACATAATCACAGTAATAGCCATCTGTCATATAGTTTGATTCTATATATATTTCTCCTGTATCACTCTCTTCTAGTTCATCATTCAATAAGTATAGTTTAGCACCATCAATAGGTTTACCTATTGGTATATTATCTTTCTTTATATCTTCTTTATTTGTTACATGAAAAGCTTTTATCATAGTAGTTTCAGTAGTTCCATATAAGTTTACTATCTTTATTCTATCTTCAAACACAGCATAAAAATGTTTTATATCAATTCCTTTCAACTTCTCACCTGATAACAATATATATTTCATTGATGCAAATATTTCACTATCGACCAATTCTCTTGCCATATTTACAAATAATGATTTGACCATATGTGTTAGAGTTATCTTTTCTTTATCTAACCAATTAATAAGTTTAAGAGGTCTATATATAATATCGTCATTTTCAGGTATGATAAGTTTACCTCCAGATAGCAAAGGTACAAATACATCTCTTAAATAAGCATCAAAAACAGGCGTTATAATTTGACTAACATTAAATCTCTCATCCACTTTAAATTGGTTTATTTCCCAATCTAGAAACTGTATTAGAGATGATTGTCTTCCAACAACACCTTTGGGCTTACCTGTTGTACCAGATGTAAAATATATATAACAATGTTCATTGTAAATGTAATCTATTTTTTTATTCAAAGAATACGGTGGTAATTTTTTGATATATTTATAAGATATCGTTATTATTTTGATATTTAGATCTTTTAGTAACTCACTAAGCTCTTTTTCGTAGTTATCAGTTGTAATTATTACATCACTTTTGATTTTACTTAGTATATATTTAATTCTTTCAATAGGAAATTTAGGTGAAATAGGCACAAACACCTTCCCAGATTTTATCACTCCTATGATAGAGGTAACTAGTTCTATGCTTCTGTCCATTATTAGTGCTATGTTTTTCGAATTGCATTTAATCATGTCCAATTGAGTGAAAATTTTATCTGATGATGTTTTTAGTTCTCTGTATGTTATGTGTTTTTCGCCATGTTTAATAGAGACTTTATTTGAGTGTTTATTAGCTATTTTGTCTATTCTACTATAAAGCGTCATGTTGTTCATAAAAAATACTCCTTGCATAATCTTTTGTATTATTTATTATTCTACTGACTTATTATATGCATCACACACAATATCTTTTAGATTTGAATATTTTAATAATGTATTTTTATCTAAATCATAATCATCCAAATCTATATCTAACATTCCTTCTATGGTAGCAATTAGCTTTATTGACAATAGAGAATGAAACCCTAGCTCTATTAGATTTGTGCTATCATTAATATCTTCTATGTTTATTTTGCTCCCTAAATCTTCTGTAACTATTTTTTTTATGATCTCTTTTGTTATTTTATTTATATCCTTCATATCAATACCCCCCTATCTTTTGATGTTTGACCCATTGGGTATAATAAAAATCTACATACTTTCCCTTTGAAATAGGCAAATTTCTGTATTTTGGTTTTCCGATCCGCTCAGGTATGTTTGAATTATCGTCTCTTATCTTAGCACTTACTTTATTCATATTTAATTCTCTAAAACAATACTCTATTATTTCTCTAGAAGCTAATGGTCCATATCCTATACAATGGTATTTCTCATCGATTATAATACTTATTTGGCATATTTTTTCTACCCAATTTATCATGCAAATATATGCATATCCAATTACTTTATTATTCTTAGTTTTGCGAATTATCATGTCTATCCTATCAGTGCGAATACTGTTTAATATATCTTTTAATTCCATTGATTTTTTCTCTTTGTCCATGCATTCACCATATTCTTGTGTTATCATATTTGCTGGCTTAGTGCTCAATAATTTTATGACATCAGGTATATCTTTTATTCTCATGCGTGAAATATAAAATTTATTATTATAAATCAACTCTACCAGACTCCTTATTTTTTATTTTACTGAATATTAACACATCGTGATAAGCATAGTTTTTGTAGGTATGTTTTATTAATATTGCTTCTATATTGAATTTTAACTTTTCGCACATTTTTTTGCCTTCTATATCAAAATCATAAATCTTCATTTTTACTTTATCGTAATCATTTAAATATGTAAGTATAGTATTATAAACCTCTATGCATTCATCATTCAGTAATGCCATGTTATTGAATCTTATGTTCATAAATATAGCATCCTCATCAAATCTATCTTTCTCTAAGAGTAATAATCCTTCTCTTTTTTTATCCCTAAATACTATATAAGATTTATTACTTTTAATTATCAGTTCTCTTATCTGTCCCTCAGATAATGCCTCTGGCTTACTAGTTCCTATAAAAAAATTATTTGTGAAGTAATCTAAAATAGTACTTAAATTTTCATCATTTATTTTCACCAGTTGATAGCTCAATAACATCACCTCCCAAATGAAACTCAGTTTATATAATCAACAACATGTCCATAGTAGAGTGTTTCTTTGTCTAGTGCTTTACCTTCATTGCAAAATATTTCATTAACAATACTGCTATTGTAAGAGCTCTCTGTACTTACTCCATAAACACGTTTTAATCCCAAGCAACCATGCGCAAAATCAACTATATCTTCTATTGCTTTCATTAAATATGCATCTTTCACTATGTGAATTTCATTCTCTAATAAAGAACCTTTAATTTGACAATTATTATTTTCCCAATCAATATTATCTAAACAAAAAAAACCAACTACATTTCCTTTTATCTCTAATGTCAAAGCAAATATTTTTCTTTGCAATAAAAGTGTTGTTATATCAGGTTTATTCCTTTTAATTTCTTCTTTTATCTTATCCATACTAGGGATAATTTTAATTATATCTTCTTGGTTAATTATCATGTCATAATATTTGTCATATTTACTCTTATGTCTGCTTAATAAAATTTCATCTCCCATAATATTCACCTTCATTTTATCTATTTAAAAACTCATTAATTTCTTTATTAATTAAAGAATAAGTTATTGTATCCCATTTTTTTTTATTGTAAATTATATTATCTTTATCTATCATCTCTTTGCATAATCCACTTTTTCCATAAAACTCTATATCTTCTGTATCAAATTCAAATATTTCAGTTTGAATTCTTACCAATTCAGGATTTTTATCTCTTATTATATTTAAGAATTCCTTTAGCAATTTAAGTTTCATATTGTAATCTATATTTTTGATTAATTTAAATCTGAAATAACCGTGTTCACATGTATAATTATTAAATAATCCTAATCCTATTACT
The DNA here is from genome assembly GCA_029227815.1 of Clostridiaceae bacterium M8S5. GTDB lineage: Bacteria > Bacillota > Clostridia > Tissierellales > MCWD3 > Abyssisolibacter. The sequence goes on from CP118523.1 coordinate 3,462,957, forward strand.
TTATCCTCTTTTTTTATAAGATATGTTTGTTTGCTTAATAAAAATAATTCTATTTCTTTTTCTGGTACGAATTTAGGGTATTTTGTCAAAAATAAAAACTCTGGGTCATCAAATAATAATACTGCCTCATTTATATTTTTTTTTGTTATTAATTCAAAATTCACTTATTTTCGCTCCTCATCTATTATATTTAGAATTTACGGTTACTATTAAATATAATAAATCTATATAATTTAATCCTTGTGTATATTAATAATTACTCTTTCTATTTTGTAAAAGTCATGTAAAATAGCATATACTCTTTTACATGACTTTTGTTTCTAATTATTAGTATTTAGTGTGATCATCTAAACCGTTCATTATTTCACCTCCTTATAACACATATTACATTAGAATAATGAAATTGTCGTAAATTATTATGTATATATTGAAATATTATAATGTATGTAATATGTTTTCTTTAGTATATTTTATATTTTCACCTAATTATATCATGATTTTACTTTTTTTTTCAACATAAATTTCTATTTTTTTATAAGTTTTTAATAATAATGAAATTGATTCCAATAAAAACTACTAATATGATGTTTTTTCCAAATAAAAAAGACCATTTATAAAATGGTCTTTTCAATATTATTTTAATTCTTTTTTATATTGCTCAAACTCTTTATTATTTGCTAAAACAAAATGTCCAGGTGTTATCTCTTTAAGCTCTGGCTTATCTGTTTCATAATCATGCATACTTGGATCATATGTTATTCTCTTTCTATTTCTTTCATGTTTTGGATCTGGCTGAGGTATAGCTGATAGTAATGATTTAGTATATGGGTGCATTGGATTTTTATATAAATCCTCAGAATTAGCTAATTCAACCATCTTGCCGAAATACATTACTCCAATCCTATTAGAGAAATATTTAACTACAGATAAATCATGCGCTATAAATAGTATAGTCAAGCCTAACTTCTCTTTTAGTTTGTTTAGTAGGTTTAGTACTTGAGCTTGTATCGAAACATCTAGTGCAGATATAGGCTCATCAGCTATAACTAAGTCTGGCCTAGTAATCAATGCTCTAGCTATCCCTATACGTTGTCTTTGTCCACCAGAGAACTCATGCGGATATCTTGTAGCATGCTCTTTTGTAAGACCAACAGTGTCAAGAATATCATATATCATTTCCATCATCTCATCTTCACTGTTAACCATTTTGTTTATTTTTAACCCTTCTCCTATAATCTCTTTAACTGTCATCCTAGGATTTAGAGATGCTATTGGATCTTGGAATATCATCTGTATACCTTGTGTTACTTCTCTTACTTGCGTTTTTGAAAGTTTACCTGATATCAAATTACTATTGAAGTAAACCTCTCCATCTGTAGGGTCATAAAGTCTAATTATAGAACGTCCTGTAGTAGTTTTACCACAACCTGACTCTCCAACTAGACCAAATGTCTCTCCTTTATATATCTTAAAGCTTATACCATCAACTGCCTTTACAGTTATCTTATTTTTACCACGTCCACTTGTAAAGTGCTGTTTAAGGTCTTTAACTTCTAAAACAATATCTTTTTTATCTATATTCATTATTTTTCACCTGCCTTCTTCAACTGTTTATTGATACGATTCTTTAAGTTTTCAGGCATTTCTACTTTTGGTGCATCTGGATGAAGAAGCCAAGTTGCTGCATAATGTGTATCGCTCACTTTATACATTGGAGGTTCTTCTTTGAAATCTATTTCCATAGCATATTTATTTCTAGCTGCAAAAGCATCTCCTTTAGGTGGAAATAGCATATTAGGTGGTGTTCCTGGTATTGCAAATAAATCATCATCATTATCTGTATCCATGTCTGGCATTGAAGCTAATAATCCCCATGTGTACGGATGCTTTGGATTATAGAATATTTCATCTACTGTTCCTATCTCCACTATTTTACCAGCATACATAACAGCAACTCTATCTGCAACATTAGCAACTACTCCTAAGTCATGTGTGATAAATATTACTGAAAGGTTACGCTCTTTTTGCATATCTCTAATCAATTCTAATATCTGTGATTGTATAGTAACATCTAGGGCCGTTGTAGGCTCATCACAGATTAGTACCTCAGGGTCACAGGCAAGTGCTATAGCAATAACTATTCTTTGTCTCATACCTCCAGAAAACTGGAATGGATATTGGTTATATCTTTTTTCTGGCTGTGGTATACCAACAGCTGCCATTAATTCTATTGCTTTCTTTTTTGCATCACTTTCTTTAACTTTATGCTTTAATCTTAATGTTTCCGTTATCTGTTTACCTATCTTCATTACTGGATCAAGCGAAGACATAGGATCTTGGAATATCATTGATAATTCGGATCCTCTTATTTCAGTAAACTGCTTATCGTTATAATTAATTATATCATTACCTTTATAAAGTATTTCTCCACTTTTAACGTTTGCATTTTTTGACAATATCCCTATTATTGATTTATTCGTTACAGACTTACCAGATCCTGATTCACCAACAATAGCCAGTGTTTCACCTTTATGCAAACCGAAGTTAATTCCTCTTACAGCGTGAACTTCTCCCGAAAAAGTGTTGAAAGTTATATATAAATCTTTAACTTCTAATATCTTTTCTTTATTCTTCATAATAACAACCTCACTTCTATTGTCCTCTTTGTGTTGGATCAAATGCATCTCTTAAACCATTACCAAATAAGTTAAATGCTATCATTAATATAGATATCAAAATAGCAGGGTATAGTGTCAAATACGGATATGTTAAAAGCTCTTTCTGTCCTTCCGCAAGCAAAACTCCTATTGATGGCTCTGGTGCTTGTAATCCTAGTCCTAAATATGCTAGGAATGATTCTGAAAATATAGCTAATGGTATCGATAATGTAGCTCTAGTAATTATAGGACCTATTGCATTAGGTAAGATATGCCTAAATATCAATGTTCTATCCTTTGCTCCCATTGTCCTTGATGCTAGTACATATTCTTGTCTTTTGTATTTATAGAACTGTCCTCTTATGATATAGTTCATTCCAACCCAACCTGTTAAAACCATGGCTATAGCAAGTGAGAATATACCAGCGCCCCAGTACATAATAAAGAGTATTATTATGACCAGTTGTGGAATAGATACAAGTATCTCAACGATTCTTTGCATAATCATATCTGTCCACCCACCGTAATAAGCTGATATAGAACCATAAGTAACACCGATTATTAAATTTATAATTACAGCCAAAAATGCAATAAATAATGAAATCCTCGAACCTCTCCAAAGACGTGTCCACTGATCTCTACCTAGATAATCGCTTCCTAGCCAAAAATAAACATCTTCTGCTTTATTGAGTTTATACATGTCTATTTTTGCTTTCACCATTTCAATTCCTCTTACCTTATAGGTGTCATAAGTCTTTACAACAGCACCCTTGTAAAATGTATCTAACGTATCTTTCCTTACTGGGATAACAGTTGTTCCATCGCATATACCATATTTCTCTAGTATCGGTATTCTTGGCGGCATATATGTCAAATCTATACGTTGCTCTCTATAAGAGTATTTATTAAATGATGGTCCTATTATAGCCATTAATATAACTATAGCTATAAATATAAACGAGACAATTGCGGCTTTGTTTTTACAGAAACGAATCATTGCATCTTTAAAAAATCCAATAGGTTTTGTTTCAAAATTTGTATCCTTAATATCTTCTCGCAACTGTACAAAATTAAAATCTTTAGGGTCTATTTTTATATTCTTATTCATTACTTTCTACCTCCAATACGAATACGAGGATCAATTATACCATATGATAAGTCCACTAGTAATATAGAAGATAAGGAAATAAGTGAATAGAAAAACAGTATTCCTATAGTTAATGAATGGTCATGTGCATTTATTGAAGTCACCATTGCTCCACCCATTCCAGGAATCGCGAATATCTTTTCAACAACAAGTGAACCAAATATAAGTCCTGTAAACATCGGTATTATTATGTTTGCAAGAGGTATAAAAGAATTACGGATAGCATGTCTAACAGTTGCTTGTACATTTGTAAGTCCTTTTGCTCTAGCTAACAGCATATATTCTGAATTTAGTGCTTCACATAACTCTGCTCTTACATATCTTGTAACTGTGGCTATTCCTCCAAATGATAGTGCTAATATAGGAAGTATCATAGAATAGAATTTAGCCCAAGATATACCATCACCAATATTTAATGTTAAAGGGAACCATCCCCACTTGAATGATAAGAAATATTGCATTACCGATGCAAATACGAAACTCGGGACTGAAATAAATAATATAACCCAAAACGATATAAAATGATCAGAAAATCTATTCTTTCTCAGTGCTGCTATTATACCTAAAATCATCCCTAAAGGTATTATCAGTATTAACGCAAACACATTCAACTGCATCGTTATAGGTAGTTTTAATTTAATATATTCAAATACTCCCATTTTAGGTCTTACTTTCATTGATACCCCTGGATCTAACTTAATAAAGTCTTTTATAAAGTATCCATACTGCACAATCAAAGGGTCGTTTAAATGATATTTGTCTTCCAGTGCTTTTTTTATATCTTCAGGTAATTTGGGGTTATCTATTGGACTCCCCGGCATCATCCTAACTACAAAAAAAGATAAACTAATAATAATAAATAATGTCAATAATAATGCCACTACTCTTTGTAGTGTATATCTAAGCATAAGCTATTACTCCTCTCAATAGCAAAGTTTTAAACTATTAAACTATTATACTGTTAAACATGTTACTATAATTTATTTTATATTACGATTTTGTAATTTATTTTCTTCATACTATTAGTGCTTACAGCATGGACTGTAAGCACTATTGTTAATTTTTTTATTAATATTTTCTAATCTTCTATGCCAGCTTGTAATAATGCAAAACCTATTCCTGGTATATACATTCCATCTTTTGTTTTTATCTTAATTCTATCAGAATAAATACTTGGCAACTCAAAACCTGCTACTGGTTGAGTTGAATAATCCGAAATCAACATGTTTTCAAGTTCAGCTAATGCTTCTCTTCTTTCTTTCTTCTTAGTAGCTAAATCACCTGTTAAACATCTATCCAATAACTTGTCAAATTCAGCATTTTTGTAACTGTTAGATTTGTCAGGAGCATCTGTTTTATATCCTACAAACCATAACCATGGGTTAAATATACTTTCATATGAGAATGAGAAGTTAGTTTGGTAATCTCCTTTTTTAACATTCTCGCTTTGTACTTGGAATGGTACAGATCTTAAAGAAATTTCGAATTTATCTTTTCCGAATAAATTCTCATAGTTTTCTTGTAAAAATTCTGCTGTTTTCTTTAATCTATCATTTTCTTCGTAGTAACTAATCTCTAATTTTATTTTCTTGTTTTTGTTTGCAGCATATGCTTTATCAAATAATTCTTTTGCTAATTTTTTATCATAAGCTGGATGATTTGCTTCAACTGATTTTCCTTCTGCAGTATTTCTATACATTTCTCCAGTTTCATAATCAGTTATATAAGCTTTTGTTACTAAGTAATTTACTGATGTTCCTGTTCTAAATATTCCTTTACCTATACTTTCTCTGTCCATACCTACAAATAAAGCTTTTCTGAAATCTTTATTTGCTAATATAGGGTTTTCTTTACTCTCAGTATTAATTTCAAATCCAAAAATCGTATATGCTGGACCATATTTTACTCTAGGATCATTTCTATATTTATCAACCTTAGCACCACGGATTGCAGATCTGTCAATTTCCCCATTCTCAAACATTCTTAACTCTGTTTCAGCATCTTCAATAACTCTCTCTGTTATTTCGTCTGGAACATAAACTTCAGCAAGTGGAGAATCTGGGTTCTTCACATATTTTCTATTCATATCTTGCTTCCACTCAGCTAATTTAAATGGACCTGCAATACATTTAGGAGTCTTATCCATATCAATACCATACTTTGTTTCGCTTCTGTCTTCATTCATATTTGCTTCATACATACCTTTGTGTACTGGTGCAGTAACAACATTTCTAAACTGTGTTATAAAATCAGCGTTAGATATAGGATTTGATAACTCAATTGTAAATGTTAAATCATCAACTTTCTTGATTCCAACTTCTTCCCATTTACATTTGCCTAAGAAGTATTTTTTACCATTTACTACAGGTATGTTGTCTGTCAAAACAGTAGAGTTTACATTTTTAAGATTTGGATCTATTAGCATCTTATATGAGTAAACGTAAGCATCAGCATTAACTGGTGTTCCATCGTCATATTTAAGACCTTCTCTTAACTTAAATGTCCACACTTTACCAGTTTCATCAACTGTAGGTATCTCTTTACAGTGATTAGGGAATAATTCATAGCCATCACCAGCTTCATTTAATATAATATCAATTGGAGTACCACAGAACCTTTTAGCTGTTGACTGGTTGTCACCTAATGTTGTATTATGTGGATTTAGTGTATTAACTTTTCCACCTACTAATCTTAAAACCTTAGGTCCTTTTGCTTCTTCTTTTTCATCTTTTCCTTCTTGATTTTGCTCATTTTTCTTGTTGTCGTTTTTTGGCTCATCAACCTTGCCTTTATCACCACAACCTACAAAAAGAGACATCATCATTGCCATAGCTAATACTATAACTAGGACTTTTTTAAAATTTTTCATTATTCTCTATTCCTCCTTATTTATTGATTGTTTCAGCTGTTTGCTGTTATTATACTAGCATATTTTTGTACTGTATGTCAATCATATGTATTCTTAACAAATTGTAAACTTTTTTAATAATTAAATCCACATGTTAATATATATGATTTTTTGCTTTAATAATTTAAAATATAACTACAATCACATTAATTTTTCTTATATACAGAATATTTTGGATACATAATGACAAAAAGTTAATTTACTAATTTTATTATTTATTGTATAATAAACTTTGGAGCCTATTTATTTGGCTTTGTTGATTTTTGTTAGTTTTTGGAGAAAAGAACAAATATTTTAGTTTTATTTTTGAGTATATAGTTTTTTAATAAATAACCTTATAAAGGAGATTAAAATGACAAAAATTATTGTAGGCATATTATCTACTATATTTATTACATTATATTTAATTATGTGCAATGAATATGCACTTTTTTTACGAATATCTAATGCATTTTTTATTTTGGGTATGATTTATTTTTGTATATCGTTTGCTTTTTACGTTAGAAATTTAGGTTTCTTTAAATCTTTTACGTATTTTTTCTATAAGAGAAAGCAGGTAAAGCTAAGAAATCATAAAGTAATTGACAAGAACGAAAAAATTAAAGAACTACATGAATATTGTACTGAAAAATATAATTACAAATTTGAATATAAATTGTTACTACTAACTTCTATACTACTATTAATTATTTCAGGTATATTTGCTTATATAAGTCATAAATAATTTTATCATAAAAAAAAGTAAGGGTAAATCCCTTACTTTTTTTATGTTTTTCCAAATTTTTGATACAGTTCCTTAGTCTTTTCATTTAATCGTTTGGATAAAGCGCTCATCCATGGTGGTTTATCTTTAATATTGACCAACATGGCTTTTCTTATATTAATATACTTATATAGTTTTGAGAATCTTATTATCATACTTGATTTGTTTAATAGTTTATCTTCTAAATTACGGATGGACTTATATCCATCTATAAAGTTACCTTTAAAACTTAATAGTTGCTTTTCACTCACTGACTCTGATAACTCTTCATAGAAATTTTCTATAAAATTAACTACATCTGTTATATACCAATGATACATCATATCCCCAAAATCTATTACGCTAATTTTATTATTTTTTTCATCATAGAATAAATTATCTAGTTCGTAATCAAAATGTACTAGTCCATAATTACTTGTATCTTTATCTAATGAGTTAAAAAAATTCTCTAGTATTTGTATTTCTTTATTTATATTGCTATCGTTTATATCTTTATCTGTTAGATACTTCTTGATATCGCTAATACAATCTTTATGGGTTTTAATTTTATCTCTTCTCTCATATTTGACACTTAATTCATGTAAATTGGCTAATGTTTTTCCCATTTCAAATAGTATGTCATCAGTTAAAGTTATTTTGTCTAATCTTTTCCCATTAACTCTACTGAAAACACTCCCATTATATTTACCCCATTTAGTATCAAGTTCTTCTATTATATTATTATTTTTTGAGTTTATAATATCAGCTACTGGGAAGTTATTTGCTTTTAAAAATTGTATAAATTCTAACTCTCTTTCTACTAAATCTGAACTAGTTTCTTGACTTGGAAAAAATCTTAATATTCTAATCTCCCCATCCTTGGTAAATGGATAGATGGCACTTGATGAGATTCTATATTGATTCATGATTTCCATATTATCTATATCATAATCCCAATTCTTTAGCATAGTTACTGCTAACTCTCTATTATCAACTAAATATCTTAAATTCATCATAGGTTTTTTCTCCTTTTAATTTCTATTTTAAATGGATATATTAACCTCTTGTATCATACGACATTTCATGTCAATCACCTCTTCGAAAATTATATTTATACTATTTTTTAAGTATATCATTTTTTACCTTTTATCTATCGTAATTTTCGTATTTAAGTTAACTATCATTATAATTATAAACAATACTACACTCGCAACTATTGCTATTATTTTAAATGCATATATCAAACTATATTGATCTCCTAATTTCCCTATTAGAGGGAATAATAAAATCATGAACAAGCTAAAAGCCATACTTTGAAAAGATAGTATTGTCGCTCTTTGCTCGCTAGGTATCAATCTATTTATATAATCACTTATCACAACATATAATATAGACTCAACTGCTATGAGACATACGAAGGATATCTCTGTTATCCTGATAATAGTTATACCCCAAAGACTTAATATTCCTAGCAAAGGCATAACTGTCAGTATTCCTCTAAACCCAAACCTTTTCTCTATTTTATGAGCTTTAGTTGCTGCAAATGCAGCCGTCAATGCAGAAATAGAAAGTATTATACCTATATTCAACTCATTTCTACCTAGCCCTTTAAAATAATTTTGTATATAAAAGAATTCTGTTGTTACAAATGTAGAGTATATCTCTGCAGTTATTATCAAAAATGCAATTCTACTATCACTTTTTATAACTCTTATACTTTTCATAACTTGATCTAAAAATGTTTTGAATCTACTATCGCTCTTTTGTATTTTCCCTATTGTAGGTTCTGTAAATGTTAATGATTGCAGTAGTGTAATTACTGCAAATGCTAATGCTAGCATGTAAACATAATTATAACTTATTGTCCCTAAATATCCACCAACGACAAGTGCTATAGAACTAGATGCCTGATAAAATATTTCTTTTTTGCCCGATATCTTCATGTACGTATTTTCTTCGTTTATTTCCTTTAACGAATCATATATCAATGCATCTCCTGCACCTGATTCCAAGTTATTGCCTATAGCTGTAATAATAAAACTTAGCGCAAAATAATATACATTATTACCAATAAGCATTATAACTACACTTATCACTCGTGCTACACTTGAAAGAACTCTTGAAGTTTTTCTGCCATAAATATCAGCAATAACTCCTGTTGGTATCTCCATTGTGAAAGATGTAATATGATAAATTGACTCCATAATTCCTATCTCCATCAGGTTCAATCCCTTAAATGCTAGATACAGCATCCATATACCACCTGTTAAATTGAAGCTACTTAAAAATGTATATAAATAATTCTTTTTTACATTATTCTTTAGTTCTCTTGTATTAATCAACATAAATTGTTCTCCTCCATTCCAAAAGAAGACAACTAAAAAACCAGGCAACTTAGATGCCTGGTTTAGCTATTCTAACTCACTTAATCATTCTATAATATTAAAAATAGACGCACTTCTCCCTTGGTATAAATAAAGTATGAATTATTCCACAAAATGCCAGTGGAAGCCTATCTAAAATTATAGAATGTGTGAGTTTTGACTTCATTAGTTTATCTCCTTATATATTAACATACACTCTCATTGTAACAGTCACTGAATTTTCTGTCAATTAGCTATTTTTTTACAACTCCATTTACTTCAATAAACTATTAATTTCATTTATCTTATCACTAATATCTTTAAATTCATTCTCTAATAATTCTTTATCCTCATCATTACTATTTTCAAAGCAAAGTTTCCCCTGTATGAATGAACGTTTTATCTGGAGTGTCGCTAATTCTGCTTTTAGATTTTTGTACTCATGTTTTTTATCATTTTTATTATTTTCTGTTTTATAATTTACATACTCATCGTACGAGCCATCAAATTTGTTGATTTGTTTATCTTTTATCTCTACTATTTTATTAGCTATTCTCTTTATAAAATATAGATCATGGCTAACAAACAAAATTGTTCCCTTATATTGATGTAATGCTCTCTCTAGACATTCTTTTGAAATTATGTCCATATAATTTGTTATCTCATCTAACACTAATACATTGTTCTTTTTTAACAGTAGTTTTACAAATGCAACACGGCATTTTTCACCCATACTTAAATCTTTTATCTTTGTGAACACTTTATCTCTTTTAAATAAGAAGCAAGCTAATACTTTCCTAATTTCACCTTGCTCCATATCATGTACTCTTACTTCTTCGTATATATTATTGTCTTGGTTTAATAAATCAAGTTCCTGTGAAAAATAACCTATAGAAACACTCGGACTTTTCTTTATATTGCCATTCGTAGGCTTTAATTCATCTACTAACAACTTTAGAATCGTTGATTTTCCTGATCCATTTTCTCCAATTAAAGCTACCTTTACATTTCTCTCTATATTGATATTTATATCTTTTAGTACTTCTTTATCTCCAAAGCTCTTGCTCATATTTTCTATTCGAATTACTATTTTGGGTAGAGATGTATTGCCTATAAAATGATTTAATCTGTCAAATGCTAAACTAGGATCATCTTCTGGTTTTTCTACTCTGTTTCGTTTTATTTTTTCTAATCTCTTTTGAGCGTTTTTCATTACATTAACATGTTTCTTCGCTTTACTTCTATAAAAATCATGCTGCCCAGCTTCTTTATGTGCTATAGCATAGTTACGTTTTTTTTGATCTATGATACTCTCAATGTGAGCTATCTCTCTTTTTTGTTTATTATATATATTTGACTTAGTTAAATTTTCGTGCTCTTTTTGCATCTTAAAATCATCATAAGTACCTGTATACTCGTTTAATTTATGCTTTGTTAGCTCAAACACTTTTTTTACTACAGAGTTCATAAAATCTCTATCATGAGAAATAAATATATACGTCTTAGTAGAAGAATTAATTATTTTTTTTAATATTTCAATCGTCTCTATATCTAAGTGGTTAGTAGGTTCATCTAATATAAATATATCTGCGTTAGTAGTCAATGTTTTCAATAAATATAGCTTAGTTTTTTCACCACCACTTAAATCTTTTGTACTCATAGCCATTGTTTTTTTATTCGATTCGAAGCTATTGATTAACAGCTTTATATTTTTTATAAACGTTATGCTATCATTAACACTACTAATATTCTTTCTTATGTCACTTATTGTTTGCGCCATTTCCGTATTACTATAATCAATTTCTTGAGGCATATATGAAATTCTCAATTTATCTAGTCCATTTATAGTACCTTTATCTTTATCTTCAATACCTAACAATATCTTAATCAGTGTTGTTTTTCCTACTCCATTATTTCCTATTAGTCCTATTCTTTCTCCTTGAAAAACAGAACATGATATATCTTTAAATATAATTTTTCCATCATAACTTTTACAAATATTATTTAAATACAACATAAAAAAACCCCTTTCTAAACATAGGGGTAGACAAAACAATCTATTATATATATTACAAAATTCGTAACCACATAATATGTTCTCCTACCACCTAAAATTTAAACATAACAACAGACAACACAAACAAACATCTAAATTGATGTTAGAAAAAATAGTCGTAAGTTATTAAAATTTTAGCATCTTAGTAAAATTACATATTATTTAATCATGTTCGTGTGGTTACCTCCATTTCTATTATTTTATTTATATTATAAGTGATGTTTGCTTGTATTGTCAATCACTTATAGTTTCATATTTATTTAGACCATGTTTAGGCAACTGTCCATCATAACCTTTAATACCATGCTTTTTAGATTCTCTCTCCAATTCTTTGTATAGAACAAGTCTATTATCTAACAGCACAATCTTATATGGTAATATCTCTGCTAATTTTTCTCTATCTCTTATTGATACTGTTTCTATTTTTACACTACCTTCATTTATTTCTTTGCTCTTAAGATATTCTTTAATAATGGCTCTGCCATAATCAACTCATAAGACACACCAATAATATCCCCTTGTTTATCTCTTACTATTCTGTATGTCTTAATTCCCATAACCTGTTTAAAACCATCTTCTATTGCTTTTGAGTTAGTTAAAAGCATTTCGAGAATTCCCATATTATATTCCTCCTTTACATTATACTTAACCATTAACACAATATTATTCGAATTAGTAGACTCAAGTAATATTTATTGAAGCACTCAATCTTCAAAACATACGTATGTGTAAAATAAATCAATTAGAAATTATTGATATTTTTCTAGAACATTTTATCAAATTTTAGTACAATTATGTTATACAATTAAGAAACTAGGAGCGTATAATATGATATTTAAAACAAAACCTTTGAAAACTATATTATACACATCATCAACTCCTCTTGAGGATATGAAGATTGAAAATGTATATAATAGAAACAAAAACAAATCTTTAATTAAACCTGTGTTGTTCTGTAGGTATATTGGATATAAAGGTGATGAACAAAGCTACTATCAAAGGCTACAGGACATAGATTATCATTTAATTAATAGCACTGTTAATTATGTAAAAATCACCGAAGGTCTTGATAGAACATTTAACAATGATGAAGTTCACAAATACAAACAAATTATAGACTCATATATGAAATTAGAATCAATTACTCCATTTAATCCATTATGTTTAATCAGTTTTGATCTAGGGCTAGTTATAGCAGATGATATATTAGAATGGACTAAAAAACTTGAATTTAGAAAAATATTAACCTTGTTTAGAAAAAATAACCCACATACCAATTCTACTGTTATTAGAAATTTCGGTATCAAGATATTAATATGGATGGACATATACATAAAAAAGCTATTCACAGAAAAAGTATCATCAGCACCAAAATTGATTTATTATGGAAGTATAAAAGAACATGAATATTATTTTTTAATTCTATTGTCTAAGCTAGGCTGTGATATACTATATATTAATCCTAAAGATGATATTCGTTTTTCAAGGAGCATATTAGAATACTCTACACTAACAATCAATAGATGTTTTACTAATAGTATTATCCCTTTTCCTCAACAAAAAGAAAATAATGTTACATCACAAAAAGTAACTAAGCCTATACATAATAATCAAGAAACTACTAACAATATACATATTTCAAGTCAAAACACTTTACACCAAAACACAGCAACAAATTCTAAGATAGAAAAATCGTATGAAGAATTAGCTAAACTTTCTACTTCTATAGTAATGATAAAAGTATACAATAAAAACAAAAAAGTTATCGGTGGTGGTTCTGGTGTAGCTATTAAAAACAATGGTTATATTATTACTAATTTTCACGTAGTGAGAAAAGGGTTTTATTTTGGCGTATTGTTTGAAAATGACGAGACGGAGTATCTTGCAACTAATATAATAAAATACCATACTGACTTTGATTTGGCGTTATTGAAAGTAGAAAGAAATTGTACTTTTGTCCCACTTAATGACAAAGCACTAGTAAGAGGACAAAAAATCATCACTATTGGAAGCCCTCTAGGCTTGTTTAACACCATATCTGAAGGTATAGTATCTGGCTTTAGAAGTTTTGATGACAATAAAATGATTCAAATAACTGCCCCTATGTCTGCTGGTAGCTCTGGTGGAGCACTTATTGATTTATATGGCAACTTGGTAGGAATAACTACTGCTGGTTATAATGAAGGGCAAAATCTAAATCTCGCTGTTCCAGCAGAATATATAAAATTCTTTGCAAATCAATATTTGTCATCAAGATAGCAGACTGTAGTAAAAATTCAAGATAAATGCGTGTTAAAATTGAGTAGCAGAGCTTACTTAGAGATAAGTGAGCAACGGAAATTTAAACACAACGCAGAAATTGGGCTTTTGTATACAGTCTGTAAAAGGCATCTATATTACTAAGTAATATAGATGCCTTTCTTAACCTTTAATTGCTAATTTAACCTTGTGCGCTAAATTCATCATACGAGCATATTTTTTCATAGATTTATAAGTCATTAGTATAGTTTTATTCCCTTTACCATTCTCTGCTTTATTTCTTAATCTATTTGTTATGCCTCCAAGCTTTTTAAACTGTGTAAGGTAAATTAGAGCTATCCATATTTGATTTTTGTTCATTATGTTCATAGCTGCTGGTCCCCAATACATATCGTACTGATCTTGTATAGAGCTATACATTATATTATTGAGTTCTTGCTTTGTTAAATGTCCAGCCTCAACTGCCATATCAACTATATCCGTACCTGGCAAAAAGTTCAATCCATGTAGCTGAAGCTTAAATGGTTTTTCTAATTTAGTACATAATTCAAAAGTCTCCTTTAAATCATCTAACGACTCAAATGGATGTTGTAGCATAAAATCATATATTATTACTGGTACTTTATGCTTTACTAATATTTTACTTGAGTTTATGATTTCTTCTTGAGTCTCCGGACGATTAAACACATTTTTTCTGATATTAAACGAACCACTTTGAATACCTACTACAATTTGATTAAGTCCTGCACTTACTAAATGCTTTATTACATTTTCTTTTATTTTAAGTGGATGACCCCATATGTTAAATGGCAGACCTATCTCACTCTTATACCTTCTACTGAACTCTGAAATCCACTCTTCGTTGTCATTAAATATTTCATCCCAAAAATGAATTACTTTGAGGTGAGTCATCTTGCTTTTAGCTTCTCTTAATTCTGCTATAATACTATCAACACTTCTAAATCTTACATAAGTTCCTTTTTTAGCATATAAACGTTTTAAGTTTATTGAACTACAATATGAACACGTAAATGGACATCCCCTTGAACACGTAAGTTCGTATGTAAGCGCATTTAGCTGTGGGTCTTTTGATAATAAATTGTTATTTTCTATAAAATATGTAGGAACATCATCTATATGAGGATAACCTAGTATATCTAAGTCGTGAACTAATGGTCTAACGTCATTTATAATAACATCGTTTTCGTCTGTGTATGCTAAATTTTGTATATTCTTAATATCTTCTTTCTTCTCTATATTATCCACGAGTTCAGTTAAAGCATTTTCACCCTCTCCTCTTATAACATAATCAGCATATTTAAGTGATTCTTTAGGAAAAAGCGTAGGATAAACTCCACCCCAAATTATTTTACTATCTGTAGTATCTCGTATACATTTGTTAACTTGGTATACTGTCTCTAAATATAAAGAAGACATGACACTCATTCCAATAAATGATGGCTTTATATCCTCTATCAGTTTCTTTAATAAATCGAGTTCTTCTTTTGTAGCTTTTTTTGGATTCACACTATTAAATTTCTTAAAAAATAATATATGTACTTCGTAGTTATTTCTCTTTAGGCTATTTGCTAGGTATTTTACACCAAGAGCTTTTTCATTGTAAAAACCTATTAATAATACTTTCTTAGACAATTATAATACCTCCGTAGTTACGCTAATTTGCATAATATTTTATCTGATAGTTTACACATATAAAATTGTAAATATACGTCTTAAACAATCTTGTATATTATTTTACTCCTTTTTAAGAGTTATTTCAAATATTATGCCTACAAATTACATTTGTTTTTATTATATTTTAGCATGATAACATAACGGTTTTATTACATTTACATTAATTAGACTAAACATTCCTTTTTTAAGTGGTTTAATAAATTCATAAAAAAACAATAAAACAATGAGGAATAACTTGAATCAAAAAATTGTATTACAAACTCTAATCCTATCTATTTTAGCTATTTTTTTATTTTTAATCCTGTAATATTTCTATAATATAAATTTTGTTATAGTAATCTAAAGTTAACACTAGTGTTAAAATGTCATACACAGTTAATAATGTTTAACTTTCCTGTAATTAAATTGTCGAGTCACCTATGATATGATTTCATTAAGGGGGCTGTCTGATAATAGAAAAATATTAGGTTATTAAAGTATGCATATTCACCATGTCATATTTAAAATAACTATTACAGCCATCTATCAAAATACTATTACAAGGGAGGAATTTAATGTACAAGACAAAACAAAAAACGCAGAACCTAACAAAGTTAATATCCTTGACTATGGCTTTCATATTGATAGCAGGATTATTCTCGCCTATGCTAACTTCTAATGCTTCAGTCAATGATTGGCAAACAGGCAAATATTACAAAGTTGGTGATATAGTATCCTATAACAACGTAAATTATAGTTGCTTACAATCACATAAATCTATAGCACCTTGGGCCCCTGCCAAAGCATTGTCTCTATGGAAACGCACTTCAAGCCCTACAAGTAGCAATAGCAACAACAATACAAATAATAATAGTAGCAACAATCAAAACAACAATAACAATAATACTACTAATAATAGTAATGACAAATTTAACGTTGTATTCGATGCATCCTCAGATTGGGGTAGTGGTATGACAGCAAATGTAACAATAAAAAATACTGGAAATAAAAACATTGAAAATTGGAAACTTAAATTTTCTCTTGACAAAAACGCTAAAATCAACAGTCTTTGGAATGGAAATATGAAAAAAAGTGGAACTAGCATAGAAGTTAAAAATGCTGGTTGGAACAAAACTATACGTCCTGGACAAAGCGTTACATTCGGTATGTCAATCAGTTACTCTGGTTCATTTAAAACTCCAAAAGAGTATTTATTAAATGAGATGAAGTATGTTATTGACAACAATAAAGATAAAGACAACAATAAAGATAAAGATAACAATAAAGATAAAGATAACAATAAAGATAAAGACAAAGACAAAGACAAAGATAAAGATAAAGACAAGGATAACAATAATAAGAATATTAAAAACAAATACGTTGGTTATTTCCAGTCTTGGTCTGATAAATGGGCATCTAAAGGAAAAGATACCCATCTTGCAAATCTACCTAAATATGTAAATGTAGTAATGCTCGCATTTGCAAAGCCTGATATGAAATACTCTGGAAACCTTAATCTAAGCGGTACTGGACTTGAATTTAGCTATAATGGCACAGTACTAAAAGAAGCTATCCAGCATCTTAAAAACAAAAACCCTGACACAAAGGTTATCATATCTATAGGTGGAATGACTTATACAAATTGGTCAAATATGAATTACAGCAATATTGCTAAATTCATAAAAGATTTCGGTCTAGATGGTGTAGATATTGATTATGAACCTAGTGGCGGCTTTAATACATCATATGACTCTAATGGCAAAATAACATATGCAAAAGAAAATGAATACGTTAATATATTGACTCAAATGCGTAAACAATTGCCTAGACCATATATTTTATGCGCTACTGGCTGGAGTGTTGGAGCATATGGAGAAGACCAGTGGAAGAATGCTAAGCCAGGACCTTTTGCTAGTACAGGTATGATGCTACCTATACTCCGTAAAGCAGGAGATAAATTAGACATGGTTAATGTTATGGGATATAATGCTGGTGAATACGATCCTATTGATGCTTTAAAAGCTTACAAAAACTATTTTAATGGCCCTGTTAATATGGGAGTTATGGTTCCACCAGAAGATTGGGGTGGACATGTTTGGAACCTTGAAAAAGTAGCTAAAACTGCGAGATACGTTAATAAAAACAACGTGGGTGGTATGATGATCTGGAGTTTACAAAGATCACATTCTAACGCTAGCTATGAAAAACCTGATAATCAAATGATTTCAACAGTTATAGCTCAGGATTTAGAATTGCCAGAAGCAAATAAACCACTATTTCCATTGAGTAATCCTTCTTATTCTCCAGCTTGGGGAAATAAATTTCCATTAAAGGATACAAACAACAATAACAACAATAACAACAACAATAACAACAATAATAACAACAACAATAATAACAACAACAATAATAACAATAATTCATCAGCTCAAAAGCAAGGATTTGTTATTGAAACTAAAAATATTAATGATAATGGTTCAACCTTTAAATCTAATTTCGTCTTAAAAAATCCAAACACTTCATACAAGTGGGATAGCGGAATGTTCAACCTTTGGGGCTTTACTTTTGAAACGACTTCTAAAGTAAAAAGCATCACAGGTGCTAAGTCTTATTCTCAAGATGGAAATAAGGTTACAGTATTGCTTAATCCTTGGGAAATAACATTCGGAATGGGTGAGTCAAGAACTGTTACAATGGATTTTGAGAAAAAAGGTAATAATGCTTATCCAAGCAATATAACTCCTAACTTTATGCGTGGTGAGAATATATATCCAAAAAGACCAAGCCTACCATCATCATTTGTTAAAGGAAAATCAAATCTTAGTGTTAGTGATTTAATTAGTAACACTTCTGATTATTACAAATCATCTGCTTCACCTATAAAAGATGGGCTTATATTATATAACAGTCCTTCTAATACTCAAATAAATATAGGTTTAGCAAACAATGTATATACAAATCTAACTAATGGTATAAAGATGTGGGTTCCTTCAAAATACATGGCTATGGCATTAGGCTATATTCAAGAGATATATGGAATCAATCCAAACTACATGGCAGCACTTGGAACTAAGGAGAATTTCTCCTTTGCAGTATACCCTACTAGAGAGGGTGCTTTAAGCCACCCTGTCAATATCAAAGGTAAAACTTGGTATTGGGGTATGACTTCTGGTTCTCCTGATGGACCATTCCAACAAGAGACACCAAACTTCAATGAAGTAAAAGATTTCTTCCCAGATTCTTTTGCTAAAAATGCTAGTCATGATGATTTCACACATGTATCTATATCTACAGAAGACCCTAAATTTGTTAAAGCTGCTATATCATCTGCTGCAAGCTTAACAATGACTAGAGAATTCATGTATGCTGTACCTTCTTATAAATTTAAAGATTTTGTTCAAAATGCTAAAGACAGGTCAGCTGAAGATGTGTTACTAACATACATCTACAACAGAGGTCTTTATTCTGTAAATGGTGATGTATTTAAAGCAAATAGACAGACAAATATGAATTCAACTAATATAGTTAAAACTCTAGGATATAATGGTTTTGCTGACCATGTTCCACAAGTTTTAAATATAATGAAAAAGATGAATAATGAAACTTCTGATATCTATGATATTAAACTATCTAAGAAAGATGTAAAAGTGTTTATTGATAATTTGAGAGCATTCTATCCACATGGTGTACCAACTGAACAACAATGGACTGCTATGGTTAAAGACGTGAACAATGCATTTGATGTGCTAGCAAAACATTGGGGTGACAATAATATATCATTTAGATATGATTTCTTAACTATCATAAGAGTAATGAAAAAACATCTACCTTCTGATACACCTCCATCTCCAAAAGGTATTAATTATGGGTATCAAGTAATGAACAGAAATTAATATTTTAAAAATAATCTAAGGGGTGTCTTAAACTTAAAAGACACCCCTTTTTTTTAAGTAGTAATATTTAACTTTATTAATATAGATTAATGAATAGATTAATGACAACCAATATTAACAGCATAAGGGCTTATTATACTTAAACCGTTACAGGTTTTAGGTTCTCTTCTCCTGTCAAATCTAATATAAATTTCGTGAGCAGTTCAATTTCTTTATCAATATCATCTAAACTTACTTCTTCAACTGGAGAATGCATGTATCTGAGTGGTAAAGATACAAGTGCAACAGGTACTCCTTTACCGCTTAATCTAATCTTATCCGCATCAGTTCCTGTGCTTCTTGGAGTTAATTCGTATTGAACAGGTATATTAGTATCAGAAGCTGATTTTTCAAGTAAATCATTTATTAAATCATTTATAGGAGCTCCTTTTGATAAAACTGGTCCTCCACCAAGTTTTACATCACCATGTTCTTTTTGGTCCACATTAGGGTGATCAGTTGCAAATGTAACATCGCATGCTATACCTAATGTAGGCTGAATAGAATTACTTGCAAAGTAAGCGCCACCCATATTGGTCTCCTCATTAACTGTACTAACAGCATAGACACCAACTTTTGGATTAGCTTTGGCTACATTTTTAAGAACCTCTGCAACTATAAATGCACCAGTTCTATTATCTAATCCACGTGCTACCAAACGATTATTAAGCATATAATCATAGTCACAATCATAGATTACATAATCGCCTACAGATATGTTTTCTAAAATCTCATCTTTGCTTGTAGCTCCACAATCAATATACACTTCATGTATTTTGATATCATCTTTTGCACCACCATGATGCTCTGCAGGTACACCAAATACACCGAGTACAGGACCCTTTTTACCGAGTATTTTAACACGCATTCCGAGTGCTATTTTATGATTTATACCTCCTGCTTTTGTTATATATACGAAGCCATCATCATCAATATAATTTACTACAAAAGCTATTTCATCACAATGCCCTGCTAACATAACTTTAAAAGAGCTATCTGGATTAACACAAGCTATGACATTTCCTGCTGTATCTGTCTCGATTGTATCAGCGAAAACTCTAGTATAATCAATCCATTTTTTTTGCAAATCATATTCTGCACCTGATGGTGAGGGTGTTGTAAGTAGTCGCTCTAAAAATTGTTTTGATTCGTTATCCATCGTTATACCTCCAAATTTTGTTATTTACTCATAATCATAACTATACTTAGTATACCATGTTATTGTAATTAATACCACATTCCCCTTTTACTGAAAATATTATTGTATTCGATGTTAGTTTGTCAGTTCAATACTTAATTTATCGGACAAACTACCCTAACAAGGATTTTATATTCTTTTAGATATGATTATGCGATAATTCTTTAATTTTCTATTTGAAGTCATATCTAGATTTTTTGTATACACTATGGTATCATACTATTTAAACTGTCTATCTATATTTATTTGGAGGTTATTTTATGTTTGATAAACTTTTTGATGAAAATCTACAAATCAAAATGACGAACTTTTTTGCTAACGAGTTAAGTAAAAAGGGCTCTATCAAAAAATACAAAAAGAAAGAGTATATAACCCATTGTACTTCTGATAGCATTTATATAGTTATATCAGGACAAATAACTCAAATTATTATTAGCAATACAGGAGATGAAGTGTGCTTGTTTAGACTGCAAAGAGGCACTATTTTAGGAGAAATGAATTTCTTTGAAGGTCAACACACTGAGGTTATCGCAAAAGTTATAGAAGATTGTGAAATATCATTGATAAGTAAAGCTGTTCTTGAAAACGAACTGTTAAAGCATCCTGAAATCTATCGATACTTTATGCATAGTATTATTCGTAAATATAGGATACTTATGTTGAATATAGCAGATTATAATTTTAACAACGCTATTGGCAAAGTTGCTAATTGTCTACTTAGATTGGCTCATACAAGCAAGTTTAGGTATAAGAGTACCAAATCAATTGATTCTATAGAATTTAAGATAACTCATGAAGAACTCGCTAATAGAATAGGTTGTAACCGTACTACTGTTACAAATGCTATTAATAAATTTCGCTCTGAAAGTTTAATTGAAATTGATAAAAAAAGAATTATTATAAAAAACAAAACAAAGTTACAAGAATATGTTAATTATCATTTGTAATAAATTTAAAAAAACTCCAGTAATATTTATTAAAAAATGTTGCCTAAACAACAGAATATATTCAAAATAAATATTATAATTATCAAAATATTCAAAATATTAGAAGGGAGTTTTATTATGGAGTACATTAAACTTATTGGAATTTTAATTGTAGTTGTCGGCTTCTTCTTAAAGTTAGATACTATAGCTGTAGTTTTGATAGCTGGCATCACTACAGGTCTATTGGGAGGTCTTAATATTATCGAAATATTAGACAAAATAGGTACAACATTTGTTAACTCAAGAAATATGTCTATCTTTTTATTAACGCTTCCAGTTATA
Source organism: Clostridiaceae bacterium M8S5 (assembly GCA_029227815.1). Taxonomy (GTDB): domain Bacteria; phylum Bacillota; class Clostridia; order Tissierellales; family MCWD3; genus Abyssisolibacter. Next base: position 3,485,161 of record CP118523.1, read on the forward strand.
GGTATATTAGAAAGAAATGGACTAAGGGAAAGAGCTGCACATCTCATCAATAACCTCAAATCAGCGACTGTTGGAAAAGTATTATCAACTTATACTACTATTAGGATGATAGCTGCCGCACTTTCTTTGAGACTTGGTGGCCATGTTCAATTTATAAGACCTCTAATCAATCCTATGGCTTTTGGTGCCGCTCAAAATACTTACGAAAACGTAGATGAAGACACAGAGGAAATAATTAAAGGGTATGCAGCTGCTTCTGAAAACTATGGTAACTTCTTTGGACAAAATGTTTTTATTACAGCAGGTGGAGTTTTGTTAGTTATAAACACTTTAAAAGAACAAGGGATTACTGTAACTGATGCTGAAGTTTCTAAAAATGCAATACCTGTAGCTATTATAGCTTTAATACTAGCAATTATACAAAATTATTTACTTGATAAAAAGATTAGCAGAAAGCTTAAAGTAAGAAAGGAGCTTAGCAAATGAAGAAAATTTTATTAGAAACAATATACGTATTAACAGGTATGGTTGCAATATTGACAGCTATATATGCTTTCAAGGATGATAAACACCCTTCACGAATAGGAACTGGTTTATTCTGGGGACTTGTAGGAATAATTTTTATATTTGGAAAGCTTATCCCAGGATATATTACTGGTGGTATGATAGTCTTCATGGGTTGTCTAACTGCAATGAAGAAAGTAACATTTGGCTCAATGTCAAATGCTTCTGAAAAAGATCGAGAAAATTGTGCTATCAAACACAAAAACAAGCTGTTTATACCAGCATTAACCATCGGAATTGTTGCATTTATTTTTGGTCAATTTATAAAATCTTTAGGTGGCATTATAGGACTAGGTGTTGGAGCTCTATTAGCATTATTAATTGCAGCAACAATGACAAGAACAAAACCAAGCAAAGTTTGCTACGACGGAAGTAGATTATTGCAACGTGTTGGTGCTGCTAGTATTTTACCTCAGCTCTTAACAGCTTTAGGTGCTTTGTTTACTGCTGCTGGTGTTGGTGACGTTATCTCTGGAGGTATAAGCAATGTCATCGGTAGTCCTAGTAAACTTGTTGGCGTTATAGCGTATTGTTTAGGGATGGCTTTATTTACTATGATTATGGGTAATGCATTTGCTGCATTCTCTGTTATGACTGTTGGTATAGGTATGCCATTTGTCATAGCACAAGGTGCTAATCCCGCTATTGCTTGTATATTAGCTCTTACAGCAGGTTACTGCGGAACTTTGATAACACCTATGGCAGCAAATTTTAATATTGTCCCTGGTGCCGTATTAGAAACTAAAAACAAATATAGAGTTATTATTGCACAGTTGCCTTATGCTTTAGTTTTATGGGTTATTCATGTTATACTAATGTATACGTTAGCATTTTAATATATAAAATATTAAACAAAAACATATATGTAATAAAGGAGGCTTTAATTTGAAAAAAGTATTAATAACAGGTTTTGATCCTTTTGGTGGAGAGTCTGTAAATCCTGCTCTTGAAGCTGTTAAAAAATTACCTGATATGATAATGGATTATAATATTGTAAAACTTGAGGTTCCAACAGTTTTTAAAAAATCTATAGACACTTTAAAAAAAGCAATTATCAAAGAATCACCAGATATAGTACTGTGTATCGGCCAAGCAGGTGGTAGGTTTACTATATCTATTGAAAGAATTGCAATAAATTTAGATAATGCTAGAATCCCAGATAATGAAGAAAATCAGCCTGTTGACACACCGATTTATAAAGAAGGGAAAAATGCTTATTTTTCTAATCTGCCAATTAATGCAATTCTAAAAAAATTGAGTGATAACAATATACCAGCAAATATTTCAAATACAGCAGGTACTTTCGTTTGCAACCATTTAATGTATGGCTTGCTTCATATGATTGAAAATACATTTGACAATATCAAAGGAGGTTTTATACACGTTCCTTATTTACCTGATCAAGTAATTGGTAGAAACAACGTAGCTTCTATGTCTCTTGAAAATATAGTAACTGCTCTAAGGTTAATAATAGAAGCTTCAATTGAAAATAATAAAGATATTGCTTTAGTTACTGGAAAGACACATTAAGAAACCATGAAAAAAGATAACTAAGAAGATGCCCCTTGAGACATCTTCTTTTTAATATTATATTTAATATAGTAATCACCTAAAACACCCTGACGAATAATAAAATTTTAAACCTGACTATTTTAGATTTCTCTGTTCATTATATCTACTTTACATCGTAAAAGCATCTTTTAGGAGAGTTTATAAGCTCTTCTTTTTTTAATGCTTTTATTGCTTTGTCTACCTCTTTTTTATCTGCATTAATCTTCTCTGCTATTTGTCCTGCTTTCATAGGTTCATCTGATTCTTTTAATACTTTGAGTACTTGTTCTTTATAATCCATTGACCTTCCTCCTTTTTTAACTAGCTATTACTATATTAATTATACCCTTTTATGTTTACCTTAAACTTTTATATTGTTAATATATATAATAATTGTTTTACTTATGTAAATACTATAACTGATAATATTAAAAAGGAGTGAAATAAGTGAGCTATGTATTTTATATGCCCTCTATAAGCATTATGGATAAAAATGCTTTAATTGATGCAGGTGATATGATTAAAAATCTTGGTTTTAAAAAAGCTTTTATAGTTACTGATAAAGTATTAAATGAAATAGGGTTAGTAAATAAGTTGACATCTGTGCTTGCTAATAATGGTATAGAGTATGTAATATTTGATGAAACAAAACCTAACCCTACTACTAAAAATGTCCATGATGGTGTAGATATGCTTAAATCTGAGGAATGTGATTTTGTTATATCTTTTGGTGGTGGTTCTCCTCATGACTGCGCTAAAGGAATAGCTCTTGTCGCGACCAATGGCGGAAACATTAAAGACTATGAAGGTGTTCATAAATCATCTAAACCTCAATTACCTCTAGTTGCAATAAACACCACTGCTGGGACTGCAAGTGAGATGACTATATTTTGTATTATAACTGATGAAGAAAGACATATAAAAATGGCTATAGTTGATAAACATGTAACTCCTATTCTTGCAGTAAATGATCCTGAGCTAATGATGGATATGCCTAAATCTCTGACTGCTGCGACTGGTATGGATGCGTTAACTCATGCAATTGAAGCTTATGTATCAACTGCTGCTACTCCAATTACTGATGCTTGCGCACTTCAGGCAATAAGCTTGATTTCTAATCATTTGAGAAAAGCAGTCGATAATGGTAAAGATGAAAATGCCAGAAATCAAATGGCATATGCTGAATTTTTAGCTGGTATGGCATTTAACAACGCAAGCCTTGGCTATGTTCATGCAATGGCTCATCAGTTAGGAGGCTTTTATGATCTACCTCATGGTGTATGTAATGCTATTCTTTTGCCACATGTACAAAAATATAACAGCCAAGTTTGCCCTGAAAAATTAAAAGATATAGCTCAATCTCTGGGAATAAAAGTTGAAGGCTTAAGTGACAAAGAAGGTGCTCAAAGCGCTATTGATGCAATAATAGCGCTTTCTAAGGACATAGGTATCCCATCTGGCTTAAAAGAAATCGGTGCAAAGGAAAAAGATATTCCAACATTAGCTGAAAATGCACTAAAAGATGCATGTGGAATTACAAATCCTAAGCAAGCTACTCATGAAGAAATAGTCAGTATATTTAAAAACGCTATGTAGAATTTAAATATTATAAAATTTATAAAGTGGCTACTTTTATTTCAGTAAGCCACTTTTTCTTATATATTTATTGAAAATAATCTAACCTAAAAAGAGTTAAATATACGACAAGAAATTGCAGTTCCTTTACTTATATTACACACTCATGGCATAAAACTACAATATTGTGCCATATGTATTGCTTTATCCAACAATAATCTGTATAGTATAAACATACCAACTACTAATTAAGTAGTGACGTCATGAAGTTGAAGTAGTGTAGATGGAATAAAAAAATACTAAAAATTGAACAGGGGGAATCTATTATGAATTTCGTTAATTTCTTTGCTTCTTTCTTTACAAAATTCGCAGAATTTTTCACAAGTCTTGTGCCATCTATAGAAAAATTGTTTCAGTAATATATAGCTTTGACACTATAATTATTATCAAAACAAAATACAACTAATATACGAACTAATTATTACAATAATAATCGCAGTACATATTCTCAGAAATATATATACCAATATACTAACTAAGCTATATATTATAAATTTAGTAGTCTTCTTAGATAAGTCAAAGCTGTTTCTATAATAAAGGAGTTAGCCACAAATAACTCCTTTATTATTATTTTTGTATTATGAAATCTCTTCTAATATTTTCTCCATTGAGTATGCTATCTCTCCTATTTCATTGCTAGCTTTTAATATCTTCTTTGTATCTATCAAATCAATTATCATATCTGTTGTCAATTCTTTATTATTTGGCATATTGTTTTCTATGCAATGATAAATATCTCTTCGACTTTTATCAATCCATTTAATAATAGAATTTATTCTATCTAACAAATATATCAATTCATTAATTATATTATCAATATCATTCTTTTTAACCTTTTTTTCAATATAATTCATAATTTCTTTCACCAGATTCCTTTAAATATCTATATCTTAAATTCTGATATAGTCTCTTGTAACTCTAAAGCCATTTCCGAAAGGCTTTCACTTGCATTTGCAACTTGTTGTATAGATGCAGTTTGCTCCTGTGTTGATGCTGTTGCTTCTTCTGCTCCAGCTGCATTTTCCTGAGCTATAGCCGATAATGATTGGATAATATCTAATATTTCTATCTTACTTTCTTGCATAGCATTCACTGAGCCATACATTTCGCCAACTACTATCTCTGCCTCCTGCATTGCTTGTTCAATTTCTTTAAACTTATTCTCTGTTTTACCTACACTATTTGCTTGGGCTTCTACAATAAGCCCTACTTCTTTAATTGTATTAACTGCATTTGTTGAATTAGTTTTTAACTCATTTACTACTATATCTATCTCTTTTGTTGAATTAGTTGACTGTTCTGCTAATTTTCTGATTTCTTCTGCAACTACAGCAAAGCCTTTCCCTGCATCTCCCGCTCTTGCTGCCTCTATAGCTGCATTTAAAGCAAGTAGATTAGTCTGTTCTGCTATTGATGCTATAACTTCACTAGCATCCCCAATCTTATCTGAGCTATCATTTGTCTCTTCGATAACTTTGAAAATTTCTGTTGCTGCTTGTTTACTTTGCTCTGTTTTATCTATTAGATCTTTTATGGCATCTAATCCCTCGTCAGTTAAATTTGCAACATTAACAGCAGCGTTGTTTACATCTTCCATTTGCCTTTGATTATTTGCTATCATATCTCCTAAGTTATTTATCTTGGTAGAACCTCTTTCTGTATCTTGAGCTTGATCCATTGCGCCTTTTGCTAATTCTTCAATAGTTTTAGATACTTCTTGTGAGCTTGTTGCCACCTGTTGTGACGTAGCATTTAATTCCTCTGATGAAGCTGAAACATGCCCTACTACATCCTGTACTTTGTTTATTAGATTGGCTATATTGGTTCTCATAGTAGCTAGTGCTTTAGCCATATCTCCTGTTTCATCCTTGCGTTTTAAAAGCTTTTCCATATTTTTGTCCTTATCGTCTCTTAGATCACAACCAGCAAGTTTATAAATCCTTTCAGCTACTACTTTAATAGATTTAACAGCATAAATACTGTTATAGTAAAGCACTCCACCCATAATCAATATGCCTATAACTGCTATAACAACCATTACTATTATTAAGCTATTGGTTTTATTCATCAATTCGTTTATTGGAACTATAATTGAATATGACCATTTTTTATCGTTATTTTGAAAATGTATAGGGTTATAGAATTTATAAACATCTTCTTCTAATTTAGTTGAGTATGAAATGTTTCTAAACTTTTTCCCTTTTCTTATTTGGTCTAAATACTCCTTTCCTGAGTCTGTAGAAAGTTCAGATGCTATAATATTGACTTTCTTTGGATCTTTATGAGCTAAAACTATACCTTCATCGTTTATAAGTCTTCCAAATCCGTTATCAAATAACTTAACATCTGAGTTTATTGTAGTTAGTTGGTCTAATGAGAAATCCAATCCTACAACACCGAGAAATCTGCCATTTACAACTATTGGTTCGCAAATACTTATAACTATTACTTTCTGTCCTTCTATCTCATATTCCGCTGGATCTGCTATAAAACTTTTCTTTGTAGCCTTAGGAACCGTATAGTAGTCATTGCTTAACTCTGTACTTGGTGATAATGTACATTTATCTCCACTTCTTGCCCAGCAAGGTACGAATCTTCCACTTGCATCGCTACCATATTTTTTAGTAAAATTTATATCTTGTCCATCAAAGGCATTTGGCTCAAAGCACACCCATGTGTATACATAGTTTTTGTTGTTGTCAATATATTCTTTTATCAAATCAACTACCACTTTTCTATCTGTAGCGCCACTTAATTTCATAGTCTTAATTGTACTAGCGATTGCTTGAGCATCATTCACTCCTTCATTTAATAATTCTTGCATTTTGTTTGAAATAGTTTCTGTTTCTAATGCAATCTTTTCAACGCTACTGTCTTTGATATTTATGTATGTATTAATAAATGAGTAACTTAATATTATTGCTATTATAGCTATGAAAAGTCCTAGATTTAAAAATATCAACCTGGTTTTTAGTTTCATATTGTTACCTCCTCTTATAGTTTTGCTATATGGGCGTAATCGCTATGAAATTTCGTTATATTCGGTTCTATTTTTATTATCTGCTACTTCTTAAATATATCGACAGTTTTCGACACGAATAACTCCCACACTCATTTATTTTAATTATATCAATTAGTTTTATCGAATACTTTGTCAAATGTAGGGCTTTTATAAAATTATTTGTAGAATTTTATCACTCTATTTTTCCAACTATTTGAAAAGATTTCTCATTTATTTGCAATAATTCGTGATATCTATCTTTGTAACGTTTTTTAAATTGTGAAGGAGTACATTCGAAAAAAATCTTAAAGTAACTAATCATATATTTAGGATCTGAGAATCCACAAGTATAAACAATATTGGTCAAAGACTGCTCTGTTGTCAATATCATCTTTGCAGCTTCTTCTACCATAAACGAATATTTGAGCCACCTATATCCATACCCAAAGCGTTCAATTATATCTTTTTTTAGGTGATTATAACTCAACCCTGAATATACTGCTAAGTCTTTTAATCCACCTTTAAAAAACATATTTCTCTTTAAAAATGCTAATTCGTATAGTTTTTTATTTCTAGCAACTACTTTATCACTAAATCTTTTTAGATTTATGCCACAAGCTAAGTAATCAAATTGGTAAACTAGATACTTTAAGAATTCACTAGCACATTTATCAATTTCAATAAAGTCAACATCTCTTAGTAACGCTTGTGTGAGCACATTAATGTACTCTCTTAGTTTTTGATACTTTTTTGGATGCGATTTTTCGAATTTAATTGAATTGCACATTATTATTGATTGTTTAAAATCTTCTATTATATTATTGCAGTAGGTTTCATTAATATAAATAGTTAACACTAGATTATCATTACTTAATCCTTCTATTTGATAAACTTCACCTATATTAAAAATTATGAAGTCACCCTTTTTCATCAGGTTATCTGATGCCCATACTCTAACTTTTATCCTACCTCTTAATACTTTTACAATCGCTATTGATTTGTGCCAATGATAAGGATGTTTCTTTATGGTATGCACAACTGGCTTGATTCGTTTATTGTTTTTTATTACTAATTCCAACGATCTACCCCCTTTTAGCAATTTTAAATTTATAATTTCAATTATAGTATATAAAAGCTCAAAATAAACACTTCCTCACAAAATGTGAGGAAGTGAGTACATTATAGTATATTTTAAACATTTCTTGTAATTTATATTTCATTAGATATATCAGATTTCATTTTTCTTTGGCAAAATTACAGTGAATTTTGTTCCCTTATTTTCTATACTTTTTACTTCTATTTCTCCTCCACCTTTTTCTATAATACATTTCACAATACTTAACCCCAAACCTATACCTTCTACACTTCTACTTTCATCTATCCTATATAATGGAGTAAATATTTTATGTGTTGTTTTCATACCTATTCCTGTATCTTCTACAGTTATTATCACTTTTTTATTAATTTTGCTCTCTATTTTTACATGTCCATTAGGTTTATTATATTTAAATGCATTATCTACTAAATTATAAAGCACTCTTTCAAACTGTATGTCCTCTATAGGTACTATACAATTTTTACCATCAGTAATTATAAATAGTTTTATATTTTTTTCTATTGCTATTAGTTTATACCTACTTTGTACTTTATCTAATGTTTCATTTAAAATGGCATAATTGTTTTTTTTAATACGTTTATCAAGACTTAAGTAACTACCTATGTTATCTGTCATGTTTTCTATCTGTGATATAGCTTCAAAACATATCTTTTTATGATGAATTCTCTCTTCTTGACTCATATTATACGCAAACATCATTTGATAACTTAGCTTAATAACGGATAATGGCATTTTAAAATCATGGCTTATTCCTCTAAGCATTTTTACTTTTTCTAGCTCTTTTTGCTGATTTTCACACATTTTTATTTTGTTATAGCTGTTAAATATGAAAATAATCATGAAACCTAAGAGATATAAAACTGCTCCTAAATGAGAAATCTTTATTAAAAAACTAACTGTCCCCTCTCTAAACACTTTAAACTCTATTAGGTTTTCGTAATATATAAACGAAATAAATATCAAATTATTTGCATAAAGAAAATGACAATAGTTCGTTTGCTTTACATATTTACATATTAAGACAGCCCAAGAAATTAGGCATAGCGTTACAAGTACAATATTATAATGTTGAATCTTAGTATCAGTATTTACACCTATTAACCAAAGTATAATAAACGATACACATAACATTATCTTGGTATATTTTTTAGTTTTTATATTGTACATGTAAAACAATACTATAACTACAAGTCCTAGACTTATTAAATTTGTTGTCACATTCAATATATAGAACTTTTGTGATGTATACGCTAACCAGCCTGTCAGTCCATATATTTCCCCTAAATTTACAATTTTATATATATACACTATTCCTATAAATATAAATATCAAATAATGCTTCATTTCCATATTGTTAATGTACATAAAAACACATACTGCTACAACAAATAAAAGAACAAATATTACTATAGAGTATGTTACAGCTCTTAAACCTATAAACATATTCATTATCCTTGGTTTTGCAATATATATACTTGTTAGTGCAACTGCATTTCCTTTTATTTTTATTTCAGTATCTCTATGTATTTTAAAAGCTTTATAAGCGATTGCTTTATTATAATTATTAAGTAAAGGATTAATATTTTGACTGACAAGCTTATCATTAATATGTATTTCATGGCTATATCTTAAGCCGTTAATTAAAATAAATATGTTCTTATTATCTTGTGGTTTTATTTTTAATACTATTTCATTTTCATTTTCTACTTCTATATTACTTATTAGATAAAGCTTGTTCGATAATTTATCTAACCTAACTTCACTATATTTTGCTAACACAAAATTACTCATGCGTGTATTTATAAAATTTAGCATTATTATTATAAGAAAAATTGCTATAGGAATAAATATTATTATAAGTATTCTCTTATTTCTTCTCATTTACTTGCCCCTTTTGTTACCCATAAACCTGAAGCTGATATCCTTTACCTCTTATTGTTTCTATAAAAACCTTATCACTTCCGACAAATTGTAGATTGCTTCTTAATCTAGCTATCACCATCTGTAATCTATGACTCTCATCTAAATTTGATCTAAAAACTTCTACTTTATTCACATATGTATTTTGAAGGTGTTTATCACACAACAAATTAAACATTTTGGCTTGTGTTGGTGGTAACATTATTATGTTACATTTGCCTGTTAATGTGCTCTTTTTTTTATCAAAGCTTATGTCTCCAATATTGTATATTTCAAGTTCAATCCATCTTTTTATAGCGTTTATTTTATACACTAGTTCCGCTAAATCAAATGGCTTAATGACATAATCATCTGCTCCCTTTTCATAGCATACCATTTTACTATGAAAATCATTGAGTGCAGTGATCATTATTATTCTACACACACCATGTATTCTAAAATATGAAATCAACTCATAGCCTTTTCCTCCAGGAAGCATTATATCTAATAGCACTATATGTGGTTTCTTTAGCATATATGTTTTCTTTGCAGTCTCTATACTTCTTTCTCCAAAAGACACATACTTCTCCTTTTGTAACACGTTTACTATAAGTTCGTTTAAGTTCTCGTTATCTTCTACAACTAAAACTCTTATGTTCATAAACATTCTCCTCAAATTCCTCTGATGCTTTTACTTATACTAAGATATATACTAATTAATGTTATAACCTTCACGTGTATACGTTAATAGTACATTTCTTATAATATTATTTATATCTAATTTGATTAACTAATTTTTAAGCTTGTAAAATCTTTATAGCATTGTTATAGTCATCGATAATAACTTCCTTTGCTTCTTTGCATAATTTATTCCAGCTACGTTTAATCTTATCTCTTACCCATGTTGACCCTTCATCTATATTCATACCTTTTTGTACATAGGCACAATATAATAATGAAGGAACCTGTTTAATATGTGCCATAGCATCCGCACTTGCTACACATATAGCCTCTTTGCTCATTTGCATTTCCATAACACTTGCTCTATGCGAAAATATACAATGTTTAACTTGGTCTATTATTTCATTGTTATAATTCAACTCTTTTAAAATTTTCTCTGCTTCTATTGCTCCATATTTATGGTGTTCATCGTAATATTCTAAACATTTTATACCAGCATAATCATGCAATAATGCCGCTATCTCTACAATTTCTATGTTTGCATCTAGTTTCTTAGCCAATATCTTTGAATAGTCTACTACATCTACTATGTGATGTGACCATATTCCGTAACCAAAAGTATTGTTATCATTTTTACATGCATCTTCAACTATATTTTTTATTATAGCTATATTATCCAACTTACACATCCTCTCCTTTCATTTTAATATGTTAAGTGGCTCTCTTATATAATTTCTTATACCATACTTTTCTTCATGTTCTTTAAGTAATTTTAGAATCATTTCGTCGGAATGTTTAATCTGTTCAAGTTTATCTAAATCTAGCCCTTGACTAAACGGACAAGTAGCTAAACATATACCACAATCTGTCCCCAAACTACGCCATATCTCATAACATGATTCTTGTTTTATACGCCAACGCTCGACTCCATTTTCAATAATTGGAGGTTCTGAGGATATCGCTTTTGCAGGACATGTTTTGGAGCATTTGTTACATAGCTTACAGAACTTTTTAACGCCAAAATCAGATGGTTCATCAGCAATAAGTGGCATATCCGTTGTAACTACAGACATTCTAATGCGCTGTCCATATTTTCTTGATATAACTAATCCATTTCTACCAATCTCTCCAATACCTGCATTCTGTGCTACTAGTGGAACTATAACCTCATAGTTTCCATCAATATGCGCTCTTGCATCATATCCTAACATTTTAATATAATAAGTCATCCATAATGCTATTATTGCACTATCAACATAGCCTTTTGTCACAGCAAACATTTCCTCTAACTGTGGTGCTCTATTAATCATATTTTTGTCCATCTCCACTGCTATAACTAAACCATATTTATGATTGTTATCAACCTTCTTGCCATAGTCTTTTAGTGGTCTACCTATAAATGAATAAAAAAACTCTGGTTTCATTTTTGTAACGCCTATATCCACTGCTCCTAAGTAACTACAAAATTTTTTTAGTTTGCTAGTCATATCCACATCTTTAATATTAGTCTTTTCTTTTTTTACTGGTCCATTAACATATTTTTGAAAATCGCTCAACATCATAAATCCAGCATCTGCAAAAGGGCTATTTATGTTATTAAATGTTGCAGTCCCCTCTGAATTAATATGAGGTTTAAGTCTAATTTGATCATCTATGCTTTCATGCTCTGGATAATTTTTATAATAGTCCTCATACTCTTTACTTCCTTTTTCATAGCTCATTCTTGCAAACATTATAGTCCTTCCATCTATTTTGGACATAATAATCTCTCCTCTTATCCGTTTCAATCTATATACAGTCGTATTTTATCTGGATTATATCAAACATGTGTGCTATAAGTCAAAAAACACAAGAACTTATTAAAAAAATGACTAATATTAGTCATTTTTTTATTATCTATATTATATTTTCATCGCCCAATCTTCGCATTGCCAAACTTTAGTAACTACATCTTGATAAAATTCAGGCTCATGACAAATTAATAATATGCTTCCCTTATATTCTTTTAGAGCCTTCTTTAACTCTGCTTTTGCCTCAACATCTAAATGGTTTGTAGGCTCATCAAGTACTAATAAATTTGTTTCCTTATTGATTAATTTGCAAAGTCTCACCTTAGCTTGCTCTCCACCACTCAGAACGATTATTTTACTTTCAATGTGATCTGTAGTCAACCCACATTTTGCCAAAGCTCCTCTTATCTCAACTTGAGAATATGAAGGAAATTCATCCCATACTTCTTGTAAGCATGTATTTTTATTTCCCTTCTTAATCTCTTGTTCAAAATATCCTATATACAGATAATCTCCTAATTCAACGCTTCCCGATATAGATTTTATCTCTCCAAGTATACTTCTAAGCAACGTCGTCTTTCCTAAACCATTTGCTCCAACAAGTGCTATTTTCTCACCACGCTCCATTAGCAAGTTTAGTGGTTTTGATAGTGGTTCGTCATAGCCAATCACTAGGTCTTTTGTTTCAAATACCATACGCCCTGAAGCTCTAGATGATAAGAAATCAAAAGTTGGTTTTGGCTTTTCTCTAATTAGTTCTATTTTTTCCATTTTATCAAGTTTCTTTTGTCTTGACATTGCCATGTTTCTAGTTGATACTCTTGCTTTATTTCTAGCAACAAAGTCTTTAAGTGATGCAATCTCTTGTTGTTGCTTTTTATATGCAGCTTCCACCTGTTTGATCTTTGCTTCTCTCACCTTCATAAAACTATCATAATCACCAACGTAACGACTTAGTCTAGAGTTCTCTACATGATATATGAGATTAATAACACTATTTAAAAAAGGTATATCGTGTGAAATCAGTATAAAGGCTTTTTCGTACTCTTGTAGATATCGTTTTAACCACTCTATATGCTGTTCATCTAAATAGTTTGTAGGCTCATCTAACAACAATATATCAGGCTTTTCAAGCAGAAGTTTTGCTAATAGTACTTTTGTACGTTGTCCTCCACTTAAATCATGTACATCTCTATCAAGACCTATATCACTTAATCCTAATGCTCTACCCACTTCTTGAACTTTAGAATCTATAGTATAAAAATCATTATTAGTTAACAAATCTTGTAAAGTACCCACCTCCTCAAGCATTTTATCCATAGCCTGTGGAGTTGCATCAGCCATTTGCTCATAAATACTATTTATACGCTGTTCCATATCAAATAGATAAGTAAATGCACTTTTTAATACATCTTCTATTGTATCACCTTTCTTAAGCTTTGTATGTTGATCTAAATATCCAACTCTTACATTCTTTGACCACTCAATATTCCCTGCATCAGGCATTAATTTGCCTGTTATTATATTCATGAACGTCGATTTACCTTCTCCATTTGCACCTATCAATCCAACGTGCTCACCTCTTAAAAGTCGAAAAGATACATCTTCGAAAATTACACGTCCTCCAAAATCATGACTTACATTTTTTACTGTTAATATACTCATTGCTGTTGTCCTTCCTAATTTTAATATGATTTTATTATATCAAAAAAAACATAATTGACAAAATGATTATTATGCTTTAAAATAAATTTAACGTTAAAATTATTTTAACGTTAAATTTATTTTAAAGGGGACATTTAAATGAAGACATCTTTGTTTACTAATCGTAATTTTATCCTAACTATCTTAGGTCGTTTTATTTCTAGAGTAGGTACTTACTTTCAGAGCTTTGCTCTATCACTCTTCGTGCTAAATACCACAGGAGACCCAAAATTATTTGCATCAGTCTTGGCGGTTGCAATAATTCCACAGTTAGTATTTGGACCATTTGCGGGTGTTATTATTGATAGATATGATAGAAAAAAGATTATTGTTTTTCTTGATTTATTAAGTGGATTAGTTATGGCATCATTTATTATTTTATATGTTATAAAAGGTACTTTCTCAATGCTTCATATCTATGCTATTGAAATACTTTTAAATCTGATAAATGCTTTCTTCTCACCAGCTATAGGTACTGTTATACCAAATATAATCGACCGTGAATCTTTACCAAAAGCTAATAGTATAAATTCTTTTTTAGATAGCATAGCTAATATTGCTTCTCCAGTACTAGCAGGCTTAATATATGGTTTAATAGGTCTACTGCCGCTTATGATTATTAACAGCATAAGTTTCATACTATCTGCAATAAGTGAGATGTTTATAGAGTTACCTAAAAGCAAAACTAAAAAAGAAAAAATTAACTTGAAAAATTTCGTTAAAGATTTAAAGGAAGGGATTAACTATATTTTCAGTAAAAAAGACCTTTTAGCATTATGCATTGCAGCTATTTTTGTGAATTTTGGACTATCTCCTTTTTTCTCAATTGTAGTTCCTTTTATAGCTAAAAATAAGTACTCTATAACTGATTCTGAATACGGAACGTTTATGTCAATTATTGCAATAGGTATGATTATAGGTCCTCTTCTAGCTAATTTCTTGTTTAAAAAATTAAATCCTAGGCAGATTTGTGTTTATGGCTTTTCATTTGTCGCTGTAGTTATATTTGCCGGTGCTACTATTTTTATTCCTAGCATACAGCATATTTATTCTTCAAAGTATACACCATTAGCTTTATTAGCTATAGAAAGTATTATTGTTATTTGTGTTGTAGTAGCTATTAATATTTCGATGTCTGTAAATTTTCAACGCACTACATCTAATGAATTCTTAGGAAGAGTCGGGTCTGTTTTTAGTACTATAGTTACCGCCTCAGTGCCAGTAGGACAAATTTCAATTGGTTTCTTACTTAAGAGTATTGCAATGTCATATTTATCAATAATTATTGGTATATTCTTGTTAATCGGTGCTATAATATATTATTTGTTAAGTAAAGACGCAAAATCACAAACTACTTAACTACCTTGATTTTTTAAGAAATATAATATACCCTATAATTATAAAAATTTATGTTTTTAAGAAGGTGTATAATGAAAAAGGAAACTTTAAGAAAAATTGAAACTGATGAAGAAATAAAAATTTACAGTGATCCATTTAGATTTAAAATAGTTACTATGATAATGTCAGAAAACAGACCAATGACTGTTAAACAGATAGCAGATAAGCTAGAAGTTTCTCCAGCTAAAGTTCATTATCATGTAGTAAAACTCTTAAAAATAAATGTTTTAGCTTTAGTTGATACTGAGGTTATAAACGGTATTATAGCAAAATACTACGATACAACAGCCAAGGCTTTTAGTTGCTCTTTATCATCTAGAGAAAACTCTTATGATATAAACAATGTTTCAAAAGCTGTATCTGAAGTTTTTGAAACTATAAAAAACAAGTTTCTTGATGAATTAAGTAGGGCTAGAAATTATGAAGAGGAAAAAGGAAAGAATGGTATGAATATAGATGTAGATATAGCATTGAGCATATTACACAAAAAAGTATATATAACTAAAAAAGAACTTGAAGAATTTCTTGCTTATACAGAAGCTTTTTGTGTAAAACACCTTGAACGAACTTCACCGGATCAAATAGAATACAACATATTTAGAGGCTCTTATAATAGCTTTGATCCTGATCAGTATGAATAGTTTTCTGTAATTTACATTACATACATCTAAGTATTCTATTTTATGTTTTTTATTAAAGATGTCTTTGAAAGGATTAGTTACTATGATAAAAAGAGACTATATAATGGATATGATTGAACAATTCACTACCTTTATAGCTCGCTTAATGGGATTAAAGAAATTGAATCAATTTTTAAAAGCTAGACAACTTATTGGGGAAGTTTATACTTCTAAGCTTGGAGTAAATGAAGATATCATCAATAGTTTGATGTACAATGATTTAATCAAAATTGTCAGTGACATGGAAGATATGGATATTGAGAAATGTACTCTTTTAGCGAAACTTTTGAAAGAAGATGGAAAAATTCTGATTGAGCAAGGTAAAAAAGAAAAAGGTTTCAATTTTCTATTAAAAAGCTTAAATATTTTTTTAGTTATAAGACTAAAAAATGAATATGTAAAAAAAGTAGACTTTGATGCAGAAATAACAGATGTATTAAATGAAGTAAAGCTTTATGAACTTTTAGATAGTACTAAACATTTACTATTCAAATATTATGAAAACAATGGTGACTATGCATTGGCTGAAGATATTTTATATCAATTATTAGATGCTGAATCTTATTCTAAAACAATAGTGAGTGAAGGAATAAATTTTTATAATAGATTACTTGATAAAACTAAATGTAAGCTTTCAGCAGGAAATTTGCCTATTGACGAGGTTATAGAAGGAAAAAAATATCTGATAAGTCAATGTATTAAACGGAATTATGAAATTTAAACATATATAAACTTTAATTCTTTATTCCTAAGAGAGTATACTCAGTATACTCACTTCAGACTGTAGACAAAAGCCCAATTTCTGCGTTGTTGTTAAAATTTCCGTTGCTCACTTACCTCTAAGTAAGCTCTGCTACTCAATTTTAACACGCCTTGAAATTGAACTCTTACTACAGTCTTCTATTTAGATGACTTTGTCATCAACCTAAAGAGAGTATACTCAGTATACTCTCTTTAACTTTATCTCTAAACTTTTAATACACTCTCTTAATCTCTCTCATTTTATAGACATAATAGTCTGTTTATGTTGAATAAAAAGTAAAAAGTAAGAAGTTTGGAATATTTTAAATATAATTTAAAAATATCTTATAATTTGTTTTAATGTAATTTGTTTCATTTTATGGTATAATTAATATTGACTTTATATCAAGGAGTGACTAATTTGAATACAGATGTGTCAAACGTAAGTGACAGCACAGTCTTAACCATACAAGAAGTTTTTAATCTTATACAAAATTATAAATACGCAGAAGCTTTTTTATTATCATCTCAAATAATGAAAAGAAGTGATAGTGGCGATCAATTATTTCATGAATGGGTTAAATCTTTAGCTGAATTTTTTTCTTGTAATAGGAAGAAAACAGCAATACAACTGTTAGAAAAAATAAAGCCCAATAAACCCACAAACGAAATTCATTTTAGAATATTTAACTCTTTAATGAGTTTTTACATAGAAATTGAAGATGAAATAAACTTCCGTAAATGTAAAAAACTCATACTTTCAAATTTGTACAGGCTTAACAATAGTGAACTTATAGCAACCATACTTGGCAATGTAGCCAACGGTTATTATGTATTTAAAAACCATGTTAAATCACTAGAGTTTTGTGAAAAAACCTTGAAAATAGCATGTGAACAAAGATTATTTAATAAAGTATATACTGTAACTATCATGATAAAAATTATGAATTTTTTACATTTAGAAATGCGAGATAAAGCATATGAATTAAAAAAAGATTTCTATGTTTTTTTAGAATTTACAAACAAAGCAAAGGATAAAAAATATTTGGACAAGGCAATAGATAAATTTAATGAGGAGGTGGAATATAATGAAAAAACTAATAAAAAAACTTTATAATAATCCATTATATTTAGCTTTTTTTATTCCTATATTTAGTTATAAATATAGTTATATTGTTAGATTATTTATTGATTTCCCAACTAATCATTAATTTTTTTGTAAATTATATTTGTATACGCCCCGTTTCTAGCATTAGATTTTATTCTAAGTTATATATACGGGGCTTTTACATTGCTTATATTGTTATATTGAATTTAATTATTTTGATACCATTATATCTAAAATCATTTTGTCAGTTTCGACCATTCCCATTGATCCGATTTTGGCTATATTTCTGATAGTTTTTTCTACGCATTTATCTATTATTCCATCTGTTTGGGAAATCTCTATATCGTTGATTGCTAGTATAGCAGACTGCACTGCTGCACTAACACCTGTAGCCACCTTTAGTGCGCATCCTGTCTTAGCTCCATCGCAGATCATACCCGAAATATTACCAATCATATTTTTTATAGCATATTTTATTTGGTCTAAGTTTCCTCCTAATAGATACGTAATACCGCCACTCGCTCCAGCTGAAGCTACTACACATCCACAAAGCGCGGATAGTCTTCCTAAGAATACTTTTATGTGTATTGCGATTAAGTTTCCTATTATTAGTGCTCTGGCTAATTCTTCGTCTGTTACGTTTAATTTCTCTGCAACTGCTACTATAGGTAACATGACAGTGATACCTTGATTTCCACTACCAGAGTTACTCATGACACTTAGCATACTTCCTGCCATCCTTGCATCTGAAGCTGATGCTGTGACTTGCATAGCATAATTGTGCAAGTCGTCAGAAAGCAATCCTTTTTTCACATTTTCAGCTAACGTTTTACCAACTTTCAATCCATATTCTTTCACCAAACCTTCTTTTGATATTTTTTTGTTCATATATGCTCCTTCCATAATGAACTCAATATCTTCGAATTCTACATTCATAGCAAATTCATATATGCTATTTATAGAAAGTTTGAAATCTTCTACTTCTTTATCCATATCTATATCACATTCTGAATCTTTTCTTTCATAAATTGTATCGTCATTGTAAGATATCATAACAATGTTTGAGTGTATGTCTTTAATAACTACTTTTGCTTTATTTTTATCATCATAGCAAATTGCTTCTATATAAAGTTTGTCCTTAGTGTCTTTAACTTTAATATTTATACAACCTGATGCCACTAATTCTTTTGCCTGTTTTACATTAGATTCTTTGACATTTTTTAAAACCTGTAACTCTGCTTTTGAATCTCCTGATATAACACCCAACGCTACTGCTATATCTAATCCTATCATACCTGTTCCCGGTATCCCAACACCCATACCGTTTTTGTATATATTAGGACTTAGATGCACATCCACTTTCTTCACTTCACTATTAAGCACCTCTTTAGCTTTAGCTACAGCTAGAGCAACTGCTATAGGCTCTGTACAGCCTAAGGCTGGAACTACCTCTTTTTTTAGAATATCTATATATCTTTTATAATTATTGTATTGCATTTTATATCTGTCCTTTCAAATAATAATCAAACCACTTAGTTATTTCTTCTAGTCTTGCTATTCTCTGCTGTGGCTTCCCACTCCTACTGAGTTCATGGTTTTCTCCTTTAAATAAACACATTTTTGCTTCTACATTATGATATTTTAGAGCTGTGAACATCTGTAACCCTTCCCCATAAAAACACCTATAATCTTTATCTGCATGTATAAATAGAGTAGGAGTTTTTACTTTATCTGCGTACTTTAATGGTGAGCTATCCCAAAGTTTTTCGAAATCACTCCAAGGTGTAGCTAAATTTTGATCTTCTACCCAATAGTAACCTATATCCGTAGTGTTGAATTTCGATATCCAGTTTGAAATACATCTTTGGGATACAGCAGCCTTAAATCTATCAGTATGACCTATAATCCAATTAGTCATATATCCTCCATATGACCCTCCTGTTACACCGACTCTCTCTTTATCTATAAACTCATATTTATTTAATACCTCATCTGTAAACTTCATTATATCTTCATAGTCAATAGTACCAAATTTACCTCTTATATTTGAAAATTCATTGTCTTTACCATTACTCCCTCTTGGGTTGCAAAAGAAAACAACATATCCCAATCCTGCCCAGTATTGCATTTCATGATAAAAGACATCACCATAAGCAGTTTTAGGCCCACCATGAATATTTAATATAGCAGGATACTTTTTGTCTTTGTCAAAATCACATGGTTTCATTATCCATCCATCTATTTCAACATCATCTATATTTTTCACCTTAATCTTTTCAAGTTGTACTATATGTCTATCACTTTCAACCCAGTTATTGAATTGGGTAATTTGTTTTTCTTTACACAGCTCGTACAATTCTTGTAGTTTATTATCTCTCATACCAATAAACATAACTTTACCGTCTTTTACATCATAGCTATCTACCGAACCTTCTGTTCTTATTACTTTCTCAATATTTCCAGCTATATCTATACTATTTAACAGCGAACTTCCACCCTCTGTAGTGATAAAGTATAAACAGCCATTGTCAATTTTCATGGTTGATGATGCTTTATATCTACAATCCGAACCCACTGTGTTCCATAAACTACAGTCAAAATTAGGCGTAAGTTCTTTTAATTGTTGTGTATTTATATCTATTAGATAAAATTTGTGATTTTCATTATTACCATACTTTTTCATATCGCTGCCTGTATATATTATTTTATCTTTTGAGATGTAATTGGCATAACTATATTGAAACCTTTCGTCTCTGGATATTCTTTCTATAGTTTTCTCATCTATATCATAAATATATATATGATTTGCTATCTCCATTTTGTTTTCATAAGAAATACCTATAAATATAAGCTTTTTTCTATCTTCACTTATATTAAAACTTTCAACATTCATATATTCATCTGTAATAGCATCATATTTATTTGTATTTACATCATAAATGTATAACCTATTTCTATTTTTATTTGTACCCCCCACACCATTTGTCCAAAATGGTATCTCGTCAAATATTTCATACTCTTTGTTTTTGGCTTCTTTACCTTCTTTATTTTTATTATAAGTAGCTGAAAATACATACATGTTCTTATTAATTTGTTGTATCTTGTTTGATTTTTTTCCAATACATAATTCCTTTATATTTTTAAATGAATCCATAATGTAATATAATGTGCTATCAGCCTTTTCATTTTTTTTGCTGGATTTATAAAGAATTGAATCATCATCTAGCACAATGAAATCGACCACTTTATCACATTCTGTAAGTTTTTTTTGCTTTTCTTTACTCTTGTTATATATCCATAGATTTGTCTTATATATATTTTCTTTCTCGTCAGCCTCGTGAAGTAAGTAATAAGTATTTCCTTTGCCATCTAGCTTCACATTAGATAAGTATTTAAATCTACAGATATCATTTATTTTTATATTCTCTTTCATCTGCTTTCCTCCTAACTATTGGCTAAACACTCTTCTGCGCAATAATCAACTTTAGGATAAGTATTCTTTACGAATAATTTATCTGCATATTCAAAGTATTCTTTTGAAGTTTTAAAGATTGGATTGTATTCATCAATAATTACTCTTGCTCTTTTCGCCTCGTTAGATAATAATTCATATACCATTCCAGCCATAAACTTTGTCCCTAATACATAAGCAATATCATAATCTATTATCTCGTAATCTGGACTGTGTAATCCTCCATTTAAACAACCTATACATGTCTCTATTGCAGGCATAACAGAAGATATATCTCCTAAGTCAGTCGAACCTTTACTTGGAGGAAATGTTGTTACTTCTTCCTTAGTGACTAATTCTACTCCTACTTGATGAGCTACTTTGGTTAATTTTTCATCTACAACAAAAGGAAACATCCCTGCAGTGTCCTCTATCTCAACTTTTGCGCCCATAGCAATCGCCCCACCTATAAGTGCTCTGTTTATTTTTTTATTAGCATCTACAATATCATCTATATTACTTCCTCTAACGAAAGTCTCCATATGAACATCAGATGGTATCACATTAACTGCTTCTCCACCTTTTGTTATTATTGGATGAACTCTAAGGGATGATTGCTCTTTAAATGTCTCTCTTATTGAATTTATAGCCATTAACCCTATATTAGCTGCATATAGAGCATTGACTCCTTCATGAGGAGTTGAAGCTGCATGAGAAGCTTTACCTATATACCTAATATTTTTAGCAATAAATCCATTACTCCCAGATTCTAATGCAATCTTATAATTTGATGCCATAGCATGAATCATTACACATATATCAACGTCATCAAAGAATCCTCTATATAATAATTCTGCTTTACCTGTCGGGTACTTTATAGTTCCTTTTTTGATTAATTCACTTCTATAATCCATTTCTATATATTCTTCTGCTGGTACAGCCATAAAATGTATCTTGCCTACTAATTCATCCAATATATCTGCCTTTATTATACTTTTAGCTACTCCAATAATGTCTGCTATCATAATGTTATGACCACATGCATGAACAGCACCTGTATCTTTATTACTATCTATATGTTGTGAACATATTACTGCATCTAGTTCTCCTATCAAAGCTATGTTTGGTCCATTTTTCCCTGTGTCTAGTGTTGCCTTCACACCGGGAATATTATCTAGCTTTTGATAGCTTAACCCTAATTTTTCAAATTCTCTAATTACAATTTTTTCTGTCTCGTATTCTTTAAACCCCGTTTCTGGCGTCTTATAAATTTCTTCACCTATGGCTTTTATATAATCACTTGCGTTATTTACACAGTCGAATAATTTTTGCTTTATTTTGGTACTATCCATTTTTACACCTCTTGCCTATATATAATATCCCGAAATATTCATGAAGGGTTGATTGATTTACTATAAAATAAATTTTATATGAATATCTCGGGATTAAAATTATTTACTTAGTTTTTAACACCTTTCGCTCTTCTATATAAAATAGTTGTAGTAACTAAACATATAATTACCATTACTAACATGTAACCAAATATAACTTTAAATCCAGTTTCTCCTGAAAACTTATCTAGTATCGTACCGTTCAAGCCGTGAACATACATATCTGGTATGAATCCTAAGAATGAAGCAAATCCTATAAATATTCCTGTCTTATCAGGACTAATATTTAGCTCACCTAAAGATGAGAAATATATTCCTCTTATCGAGAAGTTTGCATATTGTGCAACCATCCATAATCCTATTACTACGTATAAAAGACTTGCTTTCCCTGGAAGTAATATATATGCTACTAGTGATACGACCGCTACAACTAATAAGTATCTAACTACTTTAAGTGTTGAGCCTAGTTTATCAACAAATATACCCGCTGTCGCTGCACCAATAAATCCGATAACATACATGCAAAACATTGATATACCTGATGCAGATGTTGTTGATAATCCAAATATCTTAGTCAAATATGGAGTTACTATACTTAGTCCTCTGTGAAAATGATATGCACTTAAAATCATGATACCTATCAACCATGCTCTTGAATCCATCATTATTGTGAATATATCTTTTATTGAAATAGCTGTTTTTTCTACTTGCTTAACGTTTTTTAACAAGAATAACAGCAATACACCTACCGATATCATTACTACAGAATATATTATAATTATTGTGGACATTCCAAGCTTTGCCTCACTAAATTGAGCGAAAACTGCTAATGCAAGATATGATATTATCAATCCCGATACTTGTTTTCCACCTTCCCAGAATCCAAACATTTTTCCTAAATCTTCACCACTGCTTAATAACCTTACAGCTTTTATTGCTACCGACCAATAACAAAGGCATACTATTGCTCCATATGCAATGTGTATAGCTAGCACTACATTGTACGACGGGAATGTCGAATATAATAATCCTAATGATCCCATCGAAATAAATGCAAAACTAAGCAATGCCTTTGGACTAAATCTATCTGCTATCCATCCACCTGGAAAATAGCATATAGTAGATGCTATACCGAAATAATTAACCAAAACTCCTAGCTGTGTATTAGTAACTCCTAATGAAGATATAAGTGCATCGTAATATGAACCTTTTAAGTATGGAATCTTGTACACTAATCCACCTGCTAGCGCTAGTATTAATAGAGTTATCCAATTCTTTTTTATTTTACTTTTCATGTATATCTCTCCTTGTCAATTTTTATCATACATAGTCAAATGTTTACTCTGTGATTTTTATCAATAATCCCTCCTATCATTTATACAAAGATTGTTCTTCTATTATTAGTTCTAAGCAAATACCGATAAAAATTATTTTATAAATACGTTTATATTTAGAAACAATCTTATGTAGCAATATATAAGAGCAATTACCGTGCCAACTATGAAAATTTTCCTGTTATTTTATAGTTAGCTTATTATGCACATTTATTCGATATAGTTAATATTTTTATATTAAAAAAGTGGATTGTCTAACGAATCCACAATCCACTTTAAAATCCACATTTCATCCAATTATTTATCCCTATCATTTATTAGCTTCAAACCTTTTTGAGTTATAACACAACCCTTTCTGCCAATCTTTTTGCTGATATAACCTTTTTCTTCTAAGTTTTTTAATATTATACGCAGTCTATATTCGGTTATATGTTTGTTGTTGTTTTCGTTATATACATGAACTAACTTTACTCTTCCAATTCCATCTCCATCATCTGCGTGTTTATTAATAGCTTTAAGAACTGAAATCTCCAAATTATCTCTTATCTTTAAATCACCTTTAATAATAAATGTATCTGGAAGTGGCTTAGGGCTATTCTTCATAAATGAATAATACTCTGCCACGTTTTTTAATTCTCGTACATTACCTCTCCATTTATGCTCTAAGAGAGCTTTTTGTATGCTTTCTTTTAATTCCCCATGTTCGTTGGCATATTTTTTAAATAAAGGCAGTATATCTTCTCGCCTTTTATTTAGTGGTGGTACATTTAATGGCAGTACATTTAATCTATAATATAGGTCTTCTCTAAACCTGCCCTCTTCAACTTCTCTCATCAAATTTTTATTTGTAGCAGCTATTATTCTAACGTCTATCTCTATTATTTTATAACTTCCTATTCTCATAACCTGCATTTCTTGTATAACCCTTAAAAGTCTTGACTGTAGCTCATAAGGCATATCTCCAATTTCATCTAAGAATATGCTTCCATTATTCGCTTCCTCAAACAATCCACTTTTCCCTTCACTTCTAGCTCCTGTAAACGCTCCTTTAGCATAACCAAAAAGCTCACTTTCAAGCAAACTAGCTGGAAGAGCAGCACAATTTATGGCTACAAATGGCTGTTTTTTACGTCTAGAACTATTGTGTATTGATTGTGCTAGAAGTTCTTTTCCTGTTCCGCTTTCTCCACATATTAATACTGTTTTATCTGTGCCAGCGAATATTTTAGCAGTCTCAACACACTCCTCCATTATCTTTGAATAATATATTATTTTTTTAAATGTATATTTAGCCATTAAGCCTGTTGATTTTAATTTAGCACTAACCGTTTGTTCTAGTTTTTTAATATATGTTATATCTTGTAAAACTATAATCTTCTCATTCACTGCATGATGATATACAGTAGGTGTTTTTACTGATATTATCAATATTTTTTTGTTTATTTTTACTAGTTCATTATCTATATCTTCAATTTTTATTTTTTCTATAAAATCCTCATCAAATATCTCATTTATATTGGTCATATTGTTAGCCATATCTATGTTCAATATTTCATAAAGTCTATCGTTATTTAGTATTATATTACCATCGTTATCGATTAGTATTATACCGTCACTAGATTTTTCTAGTATAGAATGTAATTGTTCATTTAACTTGTATAATTCTTTATATTGTTGCTTAAAACCTACATCTAAAGTTACTATTCTCTTTATATATTTTAGTAACCTATTATTTATCTCCGAATCCTTGATATTTAGCTTGTTTATTATTGCAATAAATGTTGATGTATCTAGGCATCTTACACCAACATCAATTATATTAGGAATAGAAGAAGGTACTTTTTCCTTTATACCTACTGTTATCGCATACTTAATATGTCTATAATCTTCGCCCTCTTTATATGATATAAAACGTAAATCTTTTATTTTCAATTTATACAATAATGTCGTTACTTGAAGTGTTGTCTCATAATAATCATTTACTACTAGCACTTCACTATTTTGAGGTATGTCAAGTATTTTTAATGCTTCTTCTTCTAGTATTGTTCTAGAAACAACTATAACTTTGTCTAAATTTTTTATATTTTTAGTAGCTTTAGCTACTCTATTTTCAAGCATGAAAAGAATAGTATCTCCATCTATAATATGGTCGTCGTCCATATTATTAAGATAACAATTTTCTATAATTATCTTATCTTCAAATACATATTTCAAATTATTTGTTAGTTCTACCGATAATTCTCCTTCAAAATCTGTAACTATAACTACCTTTTTCACATTAATCCACCATGCTTTCGATTTTAACCTAAAGTATCTTTTAGTATTATATTACTACAAGGCTTATAATATTTAAATAAGAAATAAATAATTTTGTAAGATATTGTTGTAATTTCAGAGCAAGAATATTTTATGCAATCAATAGTATCAAAAAAACAGTTCCTACCGATTAGCAATTTACCCATACAATTTGTACATTACACTCTTTAACCCTTCATATGTCACTTTAGTCTGATTTGTAAGTGTACAAACATCCTCTAATGCTCTCTTTATAATGACATCTATGTTTTCTAAGTATTCTAATCTATCTATTCCGTATTCTTTTAAGGTTAATGGTATGCCTAACTTCGCATTTAATATCTTTATAGCTTCTATAAGACTAAGTACACCTTCTCTTGTTGTTTGGCATGGCAGAGTTAGTTCATCAGCTAACACCTCATATCTCTGTGCCGAGTTTGTTAATGTATTATTTATACCAGAGTTGAACTCTATAACATATGGCAATAGCATGGCATTGATTCTACCATGAGATATCTTGTATATACCTCCTATAGCGTGTGCCAAACTATGATTTATACCTAATCCTGCATTGGTGAAACTTATACCCGCCATACATGATGCTTGTTGCATTTTTTGGCGAGCAATCATATCATCTCCATCAATATAAGCTCTATATAAATATGAAAACACATCCTTCACAGCTTTTCTTGAATACATATCTGTATAATCTGATGCTTTTATGGAAACAAAACTTTCTATTGCATGAGACAAAACATCCATTCCTGTATCTGCTGTAACTATTGGTGGAACTGTTCTTGTGAACTCTGCATCTAACACTGCTACATCTGGTGTCATAATGTTATCTACTAGTGGTATTTTGACGTTGTTTTTTTCATCTGTCACAACAGAAAATGCTGTAACTTCAGATCCCGTTCCACTTGTAGTAGGAAATGCTACAAACCAAGGTTTTTTAATGTCAGCTCTATCAACTAACTCTTCTTTGGTCTTTATACAAAAATACATAATAGCCTTTGCTGCATCAATTACTGAACCACCACCTACTGCTATTAGTAAGTCTGGTTTATTCTTTATAATATGATGCAAACCCTTAGTCACTGTACTTACCGATGGATTTGGCTCAACTTCATCAAATACGCTATATTTTACATTACTTTCGTTAAGAACATCTGTAACTTTTTTAACAAGCCCTAGTTTAACCATTAATCTATCCGCTACCACAAAAGCTCTTTGAGATTTTAAACCACTTAAATATTTAAGAGAGTTTTCTCCCCAATGTATCTCTGTTTTAGATTGAAATATCATATTGTTCCTCCTGTAAAATGATTATACTCTAAAGGGGTATCTCATAAGACACCCCGATATACTATTTATCTTATTATGTTTAACATGACTCTATAGTTAATTCTAAAAGAGTGAAATTTTAAAGTTTGCCATTCCACCTCATAATCCCTACTTCGTTTTAAAATGAGTGAATACCAAGGCATTGAAATTTTCACGGATAGGAGCGTTTTTTTAATTTGTCGCTCACTACTCGCTTTCGCTCCTAAGAGTAAGTGACTCACAAGAAATCATAGATTTCTGTTCTCTACTCACGATAGTCTCAGTATGTTTTGATGACGCAGAAGTTTGCCATTTTAGGATTCACTAGCCCAATCAGCGGGATAAGTGATATACACAAACCTAGCATGATCTGGTACACTAAACTGTATTGATGTATTTTTAGGGATAAATATGATATCACCTTTATTCCCTATTACTCTTCTACCATCTATTACTATCTCTAGCGTTCCATCTATTATATAGTCTATTTCATCGTATGTTAGTGTCCAGTCAAATGTTGTTTTAGTCATTTCCATTATGCCACAACCTAATCTTGGGCTTTCATCTAATGAGATTACGTCTTTTAGGTAGACATTGTCTCCTTCTTTTCCTGTGTCAAATTTTTCTCCTTTTACGGTGCTTGTTTTTATTGATATTACTCCGCTACTATCTACTGTTTTTTCAAAAGACTCGCTTTTGTTGTTCATTTGCTCACTTATGACTTTTCTTATGATTTCTTCTAACATTTTTTCGTTAATATTTTCTATCATATTTACACCTCTGTATTATTTACTTTGTGCTTTACTTGTTTGAGTGTTTATTGATTTATTTGCTATGAAAACTGCTATTACTACTGCTGTAGCTCCTGCTACTAATTTTCCTACAACCATTGGGAATATCATCTCTTTATTAACACCAGCTGTAAATCCTAGATGATCGCCAAATACAAATGATGCGCTTACTGCAAAGGCAACGTTTATTATTTTCCCACGGTCATCCATATCCTTCATTAGGCCAAACATAGGTATGTTGTTTGCAAGTGTTGCAACCATTCCTGCTGCTGCTACATCCCCCATACCTAAAAGTCTTCCTAGTTTAAGTAAAGGCTTGTTGAACACTTTTGTTATTACGTATACCATCGGGAATGCTCCTGCTAACATTAAAGCTATAGATCCTACTATTGATATACCTTCTGAAACTGGCGCCATACCTGGTATTACTACATATCCTGTTAGAGTTTCTATTATTATTGCTGCTAGTCCTACTGTTATAACTGCAACTACACCTTTTCCGAAAATAGTAAAGCCTTTTATCATCTTTTCTGGTAACTTCCAAAGTCCTATTGCTAGTAACAGTGATACTATTATGATAGGTATAAGGTTTTTGATTATCAATGTTATACTAAATCCTGCTACTAATCCACCTACTAAACATCCTATCGGTATTGTTATAAGACCTGCTAATATACCAGTTGCTAAGAATTTGTGATCTTTTTTATCTATGATACCTAGTGCTACTGGTATTGTAAATACGATAGTTGGTCCCATCATACTACCTAATATTAAACCTGCGAATAATCCTGCATCTGCATTCTGTGCGAGTTCCATAGCTAATGGATAACCACCCATATCATTTGCTAGTAATGTTGTAGCAAACATTGAAGGGTCAGCTCCTAGCGCTGTGTATATAGGCACTACTACTGGTTTCAAAACTTTTGCTAAAACTGGAGCAAGTGATACTACCCCTACCATGGCTAATGCTAATGAACCCATTGCCATTATACCTTCTTCAAATTGCTCACCAAGACCAAATTTATTACCTATTATTTTATCTAAAGCTCCTAAAACCATAAATGCTACCATTATATATACAATAATTTCATTGATACTCATATATAATATCCTCCTCTTATTAACTCTAGCGATTCTAAAGTTTTTTATTTGATTAACTAAGGCAGTATTACAAATCTATACGTTCTAATACTCTTTTTGTTATACAGTTTATTTTATTTTGGTCATATATCTTAAAATCCTCTACTAAAACTTTTGCTATTAGTGTTACAATCTGAGAACTTTCATCATTCTCTTGTTCTTGTTCTTGTTTTTGTTTTTGTTTTTTCTGCCCGTATACTATAGTTATGTTTTTATTCCTAAGCATATCTTTAGCACTAGGAGACAGTATCATTTTTTGTTCAACATAAAACTCACTATCACCTTGTTCCATAAATTGTGATAAATTATTCTTGGTTACAAGAAGTTTACCCATTATATCACCTCTTTCTAAAGCAATTTGTCAAATAGTTCTTTTCGAGGTGAAGGAATTACTACCTTGTTTACTAGCATGCCATTATCTCCTCCAACTCTTGCACCAGCCTCTATTGCTTCTGTTACTCCACTAACATCTCCTGTAAGTGTTATGAAGGCTTTTCCTCCTATACCATAACCTAATCTTACCTCAATTAAATCGACTGATGCCGCTTTTGCTGCTTCGTCTGCTGCTACTATACATGTCGCTATACTAAAGAACTCTAGCACACCTAAAGCATTGACTTTTGAAATATTTGTTGCTGAATTTATTGCATTTATTAATTGTGGATGTATGCTTGGAAGGACTAGTGTATCAAGCACAAAAGCACGTCCAACTTCTTTGCCTACCTCTATTGCTGTTTTTACGTCACCTACATCTCCTGATATTAACACAATATACTTGCCTGGGCATATTGAATGTGATTTTAATAGCTCAACCGAGGCTGCTTTGATTATAGCATCTGCAACTTCTATCCCTTTTGCTATACTGTTTAATTCTATTAGTCCTATTGTTCTAATCATTGGTTCACCTCACTATCTTTCATAATAGCAATATATTCTCCTACTTCACATACTTTTCCACTTATACTAGCATGTATATTAGCTCCTAAAGTTCCTAACTCAATTTTTCCAATGAGTTGTCCCTTCTCTACAATATCTCCAACCTTTACTACGGGTGAAGCAGGTTTGCCAATATGTTGTGATAATGGAATATATACTTTTTGTGCCTTTATATTCTCTATTTCGCCCAGTTTAGTGTCTTTGTAAATATTCAAGTCTAATCTTGAAATCAACCTTGATACTGGTACTTTTCTATATTCTCTAAGTTGGTTTACTTCATTTAACGGTTTTCTATCATAGCGAACACCGTTATTTCTAAGTTCATTTTTTATAAAAGCATTTACAAGTCTTGGTGAAAGCCCCATTGGACATGCATATAGTTCACATACACCACATTCGCTACATATCAATGCTTCCATTAGTGTATCTTTATTTTTTACTCCTGCACCCATTGCTCGCATTATTTTATGAGGTCTTAACTGATGACCCATTAAATTTCTAGGGCACATATCTGTACACATCTTACACTGTATACATGCTGTCCTTGCTTGATTAATAATTTGAGTTATTGGTTTTAATTTTCTTTTAACCATGTAATGATCTGCTGGTATTACGATAAGTGATCCCAATGTTTTTGTGATGTAAGTAGTTTTAGCATCTTCTTTGTCTATGATTTTTCCCATCATAGGCCCTCCCAAAATTATCTTATAATCTTCACGTACTACTCCACCACAGTATTTTAAAGCTTCGCTAACTGCCAAACCTATTGGTGCTTTTAGAAACTTTGGCTCTTTTACTTCTCCGACTACTGTCAGATACTTATCTACAACAGGATTGTCATTTATAGCATCATATATATTTACTACTGTTGCTACATTGTTAACTACAACACCTACATCTAATGGTATTCCTCCTGCTGGTATAACTCTTTTAGTTACTTCGTAAACCATAACCTGTTCATCCCCAGCAGGGTAGAAATTTTCAAATGTATGAATCTTTACATTTGATTTTAAATCATCTATAGCATTTTGTAAGGATTTAATTTCTTCTTTGTATTTGCTCTTAAGAGCTATAATCATATGCTCTGCTTTAACTGACTCTGCCATTTTCTCTATAGCTATGATTATTTGATTACTTCTTTGTCTCATTAGATACTTATCAACTTCTAGCAAAGGTTCACATTCTGCTGAGTTGATAATGAGGTATTCTACTTGACAATTGAGTTTTATATGAGTTGGAAATCCAGCCCCTCCTACCCCTACAACTCCACTGTTATATATTTTGTCTAAAAGCTCCATATCTTGCCTCCTTTATATATATGAAGTCTATCTTTATTGCTGATTTTACTCCTGCATAGATAACTCAGCGTTATTTAAGTTCTATGTTTTTATCTATTTCGATTTCATCTATTATACCAATTATACTAGCGTCTATTGGTGCATTGTCTTTTTCAATTGTTTTTCTAGCAGAACTACCTTTTACTACAAGTACTGTATCTCCTATTCCAGCTCCTACACTATCTGTGGCAACAAAAGAATTCAATGGTCTATCATCGTAATAATCTATTGGTTTTACTACCAACAGTTTGAGTCCTGTTAGACCTTCTTCTTTTCTAGTTGCCCAAACGTTTCCTACTACTTTACCTAAAATCACAGATATCACCCTTTCTTTGTTATGTTTATATCATTAATTTTAATATAATCTGACGCCAATGGTGATATTATTGATTTATCGTTAATCTGGATTGTATCATGTCCTGCTTCATAAACTTTCTTTACATCAGATTCTACTATGATTTTTTTGTTTATAACCGTTTTACCTATTTTTAATGTTTCATCAGTTTTTGATTTTTGTAAATGTAAGTCCTCTTGCTTGATTATAGTCATACCATATTCTTTTAGTTTTTCTTCATATGATTTAAACATGTCATAATACGAGGCGTTGGCTAACCCTTTGAATTTTCTATAAGCTATACCTTCTTCTAGTAATGTTATTTGCTTTCCTCTTAATAATGTCTCTGATATAGCCAACGTAACTTCATCATCTGCTACTCCTAATGCTAATTTTGCCAATGCATTATTTTCTAGCTTAGGAACTATTATATAGTCAATTTGAGCTAAATCTACGCCTTGACCTATCTGATCTAAAAATAATATATTGCTGTAATTTATAGAAAGTAATTCATATAGTTTCTCATATTCTTTTGATTTATTACCAGCAATAAGGACTTTCTTTGAATCTTTTATTTCTCCTGCACTTTCTAATCTATTTAGAACTTCTTTTGTAACCATTTCAATGATATGCTTTATATCCATATAATTTCCTCCTACAAAGTACAGTTCATAGCTATTCCTAATGGAGTCACTAAAAATGGATTTGTTGGTTTATGAGTTTTTATTCCTATCTCTTTCTCAAAAACCTCTTCTATTCCGTCTAAGCAACATGTTCCTCCTACAAGGTATATATCATCTACATCATAGTTTTTTATATGGCTCTTAACTATAGTTGCCATCTTCTGAATCACTGGTCTAACTATGGTAAATACTTCCCTTTGACGTTTTTTGTCTTTTTTTATGTCTTCTGCTTCTTCAAATGTAACTTTATAATTTCCTGCAACTACTAAAGATAAATGTGTACCTCCTGTTGCCTCATCTGCTGTGTATATAACTTGTCCATCTTTCAATATAGATAGCCCTGTTGTGCCTCCTCCTATATCCACTATAACTCCATTCTTGATATCTAATACTGCATTAGCTGCTGTAGGCTCATCAAGTATTGCTACAACTTCCATCCCTGATCCTTCTACTACGTATTTATGTGTTTTACTATCTGACTCTTGTGTTCCAGGTGGTACTGCTATTGCAGCGTTTCTAAGCTCAACTTGCAATCTTTCCTCTAGCTTTGCCTTCAGTTCTCTGACTATACGAGATGCCCCAATATAATCAACTACTAATCCATCTTTTAAGACCTGAGCAAATTGCATCTCGCATGCTATAGGTTTTTTTTGTTTATCTAGTACAACTAATACAATATATGCTGTACCTAAATCAACACCTACTAGGACATTTTCTCCTTTGTTAAACTGCTCAGTATTTTTTATGCTATTTTCTACTTTGCTTATAAGAGCATCTACTCTATCAAAGTTCATAGGAAATTTCCTTTCTTCAATTTAAATTATAGCTTCACTATTTCTCCATGTGCGTTTTTATTTAAACCTGCCGCATTTGCTTCATCAAAGTCTATATGCATACTTAACTTGTATGCATCACTTACTCTAACTACTACTTCCTCAAACACTATAGGTCTATCTCCTTTTACTCTTACTGCTACTATTTCTTTGTCTTTTACTCCCAATCTCTTCGCATCTTTGGTATCCATATGGATATGCCTCTTAGCTACTATAGTTGATTCAAGTGCCTCTACTACTCCCTTATCACCTGCTATGAATATGGACTGACTACCATCTAAATTACCCGATTCTCTTACTGGAGGTTTTATCCCTAGTGCCCTAGCATCTGTGTTTGATACTTCAACTTGTGTTTTGTTTCTGGGTGGTCCAAGTATTGCTACATTTTTGATTACACCTTTTGGCCCAATAAGTGTAACTCTCTCATTATATTGGAACTGACCCGGCTGTGATAGTTCTTTTTTGACTGTCATTTGATAACCCTCTCCAAATAATTTCTCTATATGCTTTTCACACAAATGTACGTGTCTTGCTGAGATTTCTACTGGAAACGCTTGTTCATCTTTTTTGGTCAGTTCTTTTATTACTAGTTCTACTATCTCTTTTATTTTGCTCTCTTGCACTAACTCCCCTCCTTTCTTAATATAGCCCTACTTTGTACTTGCACATAATAATATAGATAACACTACTAAGCCTATTGAGCGACTTCAAGATATCTACTCTATCCACTTTATGCCCATTTCTAAATGTATTTATCCCCGCTATCTCAACTTCTCTTATAGCACTTCTTAATGAATTTAGCTTTATTATTGTTTCTCCCATTTCGTAATCAGGCAATATGTGATCTATATTATAATGCTTCTTCGGATTATGCGATATATCTCTAATTTGTTTTTCACTTAGTCCTAATAATTCTATTTGTTTTAATGGTTCTTCTAAAACCTCTGCTCTTAATATTTCTCTCACAAACTTTAGTATTTCGTCTAAATCGTTTGTTAGCGAATCAAGCTTTATATTTTCTGTGTAAACCATCATTTCCAGCAATAGCGATTGAAAACTATCTATCTTACCTCTAAAAATGATTCTCTCATCATCTTTATAGACTAATTTATTACCATACATGTGCGTCATGTATTCTGGTTTTTCTTCATAAAAACCACCTGTATAATAATCTATAAACTTTGGAGCTATTTTTTTGTCAGGAGCTTTTATTGGCTTATATACATTGCTTTGCTTGTCTTTTCCCAAACTTTCTTTTTTGTAAACATTTTCATCTCCATCTTTATATACCAACTCAACACATTTATCTTTTAGATACTGCCTAGCTGAAGGAGTTATTATTGTTTTCTTGCTTACAAGGTACTGTTTTGGGGTATTGTTTTTAAACTCTGCTCGAAGCGTTGCTTCGGTCAAAACTCTCATGGTTTCACTCCCTTTTGTTGTAGCTAAAACTAAGTATATGTGCAAATAGGGGCTATCTTTTAATGCAAATTACTGCACGATACCCCTATTTACACTTATTTTGGGTGATTTTATTATCCTTCTATTTTTGGTAATATCATTTCTACTTCACTATGTGGTCTTGGTATAACGTGTACTGAAAGTAATTCTCCTACTCTTTCTGCTGCCGCTGCACCTGCATCTGTTGCAGCTTTAACAGCTCCAACATCTCCTCTTACCATAACTGTAACTAAACCTCCACCAATTTGTTGTTTTCCTATTAGTGTAACATTTGCTGCCTTAACCATTGCATCTGCTGCTTCTACTGCACCTACTAACCCTTTTGTTTCTATCATTCCTAATGCGTTCATACTAGCCATTTATAATTCCTCCTTGATTTTTATTTTATATTTTTTAGTTGCTCTAGAACTAACTTAGTTATAAGCGATACATCTACTTGCTCACCAGCTGCATCATTGTTTTGCATATCATTTACACCATATGCCAGTCTTCTTATATTGATTAAATTCATAGGTGTTACGTTATCTGAAGTTGCACTCCCTCCAATTGCACCACATCCCAATGTAAGTGATGGAGCTAAGTTTGTTGTTATTCCAACAGCTCCTTGAGATGATGGCGTATTTACTAAAAGTCTTGATACTGGTTTTTTTAGTGCAAATTCTCTTATTATATCATCATTTTCAGAATGTATAACTAAACTATGTCCCATACCGTCATTCTGTAGTAGTTTATAGCTTACTTCACATCCTTCTTTCCAGTCACTTACTGTAAAGAATCCTAGTAAACATGTAAGTTTTTCTTTTGAAAATGGATATTGCTTACCGATACCTTTTTCCTCACAAACAAGTACCTTTGTTCCAACAGGTATATCTATACCTGCCATTTTGGCTATATCGTTCGCTGATTTTCCTACTATTTTAGGATTCATACCTCCATTTGGTCTTTCCATTATTTTTACTACTTTATCTAACTTCTCACCTGTTAGGAAGTATCCTCCTTTAGTAATCAATTCTTCTTTTACTTGATTTGCTATAGGATAGTCTACTACTATTGATTGCTCTGATGCACATATAGTACCATTGTCAAATGTTTTACTTGCAAGTATTCTTTCTATCGCCTTCTTGATATTAGCACTTTTTTCTATATATGCTGGCACGTTACCCGGACCAACTCCAAGTGCAGGTGTCCCTGAACTATAAGCTGCTTTTACCATCGCCGAGCCACCTGTAGCAAGTATTAGCGCTACATTATCATTTTTCATTAACTCATCTGTGCCTTGCAATGTTGGTAGGCTATGGCAACTAACTAGTCCCTTTGGTGCTCCCATTTTCTCTAATACTTCATTAATAACATCAACTGTCCTACTTATACAATTTTTTGCACTTGGATGAGGACTAAATACTATTGCATTTCCTGACTTAAGTGCTATTAGTGCCTTATAGATTGTTGTTGATGTAGGGTTAGTTGAAGGTATCAAAGCTGTTATTACACCAACAGGAGTACCTATCTCTACTATTTTTTTGTCTTTATCTTCGTTTATTATCCCTAGTGTTTTCATGTCTTTTATATATTCATATAGTTTTTCACTAGCTAATTTGTTTTTCTCTACTTTATCCTGCCATTTTCCAAAACCAGTTTCTTCGTGTGCTAATTTTGCTAATTCCACAGATGCTGATAATGTTGATTTTGCAACCTCTTTGACTATTTCATCTATTCTTTGTACATTGAAACTTGCAAATTCTTTTTGTGCTATTACAGCATTTCTTACCAGAGTTCTAGCTTCTTGAATGGATTTTAAATCTTTATCTTCCAAATACATCTTAATCCACCTCCGTTAATGCTTGTCTTAATGCATTTAATAGTTCTTCTTTTTTAGCAAATTTTATTTCTTCTTTAGTGATATTTATTCTTTTTACTTGTCTAGCTATTTTTCTTAGCTCAACAACCTTCATGCTTTTGAATATCTCAATGTCATTAAATAGAATTTTTTTACCTTTATGATAAACATATATCTCTTTTGATGGTTTATTTTCTTCTACTTTTTCTATCTCTTCTTTAGTTTCTATGTCAATTTTTTGTTTTGAAATAAACCTGTCTTCTTGTGATAAATAATATGTTTTATCCTCTACTACTTTCTCTAAACCAATACCCGGTCTAGCAATAACATTGATAGATACAACTTCTCCAACTCTAGCTGCTGCTGTACTACCAGCATCTATAGCTGCTTTGACTGCACCTACATCTCCTTGTATGATAATTGTAACCAGCCCTTTACCTACAAAGTGACTGTTGATTAACTGTACATTTGCTGCCTTCAAACAAGAATCCGCGGCTTCTACGGCGCTAATATACCCATAGGTTTCTATAAAGCCTAGTGCTTGTTTTAACATAATATATCACCATCTAATATTTATTTGGATTGTCTGCAACATATTTTACTGCATCTGCAAATGCTTCACATGCAGCTTTACATGCTGATTGACTGCCTGTAAGTAACCCTCCACCAAAGTTAGTCTCTGATGGTGGCCCAAAAAATTCTTTTAACTCAACATCTGCTGCCTTCAATGCAACATCTAGTGCATACATTGACTCTATTGGAGGAGCTATCAAATAAGCCAATGCTTTTCCTTCTTCTATACCTGCTGTTTCAGATAAATACGAACCTGTTCTTGATACACAATGAGCATAATATGCTATAGAATCATCTTCATTTGCACTATAGAAACATGCATCATTCTCTATAAAATCTATTGCCGCATTTAAGCCACTTCTAACTTCTGCTGGACTAGGTCCTGAAAGAATACCTATAAACTCCCCTGCTAGTTTTGTGTTTGCATTTGCTGCTCCACCATAGAATGATTTTGCGTATACTACTTTTACATCTGCTTTCTTTGTCGCCTCGTCTATAGCTGTATATCCTACATCATCACAGTCTGTAGTTATCATTCCTATACTTCTATGCCCTTGTGGAAGTTCTAGTTTTTTAGCCATTTCTCTATCTAGACTTGGTATTAATTTAACACTTAAAACTGATGTGCGTAATGGATCATTTCTCATACTATTTCACCTCTCATTAAAGTTTTAAATCCAAACCACTTGCTTTATTGTCTAATATTTTCTTTATTATCTCTGCTATATGTGCTCCTGCTTCTGCCGCTGAAGTACCACCTTTGTGTATATTAGAGATAACTGTTCTATTTGATTCAGGCATACCTACTGTAGCTTTATATGCCATATAACAACTCATACTCTCTCCTGTTGCAAGCCCTGGTCTTTCACCTATCAATACTACTGTTACCTCTGCCTCTAGTGCTTCTGATATTGCATCCATAGCAGGTACTCTACCATACTTAACAAAGAACGGCTTGCCCATATCAATGTTGTAACCTTTTAGCCCTTGTTTTATTGCCATTAATGCATCTTTAGCATTAGTCTCTACTGCTGTTGAACTCAACCCATCTGATACGTATATTTGTACTCTTGGTTTCATAGTACAATTCTCTTTAATTTTGCTAATTGCTTCATCGCTAAATTTTTTGCCCAAGTCAGGTCTTGTTAAGTATTCATCTTTATCTTTGCAAAGTGTTTCTACTGAAAACTTACCTATTTCTCTTATAAATTCATCTGAAACATTATTAAATACAGCATCTTGTGCTACTGCGTGATCTGCTCTAAACCTCAGTAATGTTTCTGTTTTATATCTTGGCCCTGCTCTCCATATTCCTACTCTAGCAGGTGTCTTTTCTTTAAATTTCATGTACGAATCTTTATTTTCTGGATTAGGTACATTAAATATTTTGTTTGTTTCCATCTCAGTGATATCTGGGATATCAACATCTTCACAACATACTGTATTAACTTTCGTTTCTACTTGTGGCTTTTCTTTTGTTTCCATTTTGATTAAAACTTCTTCTATTATACTTTTTATTTGCTTTTCAGAAATCATACTATACCTCCTTATCTCGTTATTTTAGGAATATTGAAGCATCCCCAGTTTTTCCTGTCATTCTACCATTTTCATAAAGTCCCATTTTCTCTAACCATTGCTCAAACTCTTTTATTGGTCTTAGATTTAGCACTTGTCTTAGTGATGGTGCTTCGTGGTATCCTGTACATTGGTAATTGAGCATGATATCATCACCGTTTGGTATACCCATGAAATAATTACAACCAGCTGCAGCTAATAAAACTCCTAAGTTCTCTATATCATTTTGATCAGCTTTCATGTGGTTAGTGTAACATGCATCAACTCCCATTGGGATTCCTGTAAGTTTACCCATGAAATGGTCTTCTAATCCTGCACGAATTACTTGTTTGTTGTCATACAGATACTCTGGACCTATAAACCCAACAACTGTATTTACTAAGAATGGGCTATAATTCTTTGCCAATCCATAGCATCTTGCCTCTAATGTTACTTGGTCTACACCATGATGAGCATCTGATGATAACTCAGAGCCTTGTCCTGTCTCAAAGTACATCACGTTTGGCCCCGAAGCTGTACCTTCCTTCAACATCAGCTCTTGTGCTTCTTTTAGTAATTTTCCTGTTACTCCAAATGCTTCGTTACCTTTCTGGGTACCTGCTATACTTTGGAATATCATATCTGATGGAGCACCACTCTTTACAGCATCCATTTGAGTTGTGACATGTGCTAATACACAGTTTTGAGTAGGTATTTGCCATTTCTCTTTTATGTCTTGGAACATATTTAGTATGTTTTTTACACTATCTACTGTATCGTTTACTGGATTCAATCCTATTACTGCGTCTCCAACACCATAGCTTAATCCTTCTAATAATGAAATCTTGATACCATCTAAGTCATCTGTTGTATGGTTTGGCTGTAATCTAAATGCCAAAGTCCCTTCTTTACCTATTGTTGTATTACAATGTGCAGTTACTCTTATCTTGCTTGCAGCATATACTAAATCTAAATTTGACATTATTTTTGTTACTGCTGCAACCATCTCGCTTGTTAACCCTCTGCTTATTCTCCTGATGTCTGCTCCTGTTGTATCTTGATCTAATAACCATTCTCTAAGTTCGGATACTGACCAATTTTTTATTTCACCATATATTCTTTCGTTTACATTGTCTTGAATGATTCTTGTTACTTCATCTTCTTCATATGGTACTGCTGGGTTATTTCTAAGTGTTTCTAATGTCATGTTACTTAGTACTTCTTTAGCAGCTATCATCTCTGTTACTGATTCAGCTGCAATACCTGCTAGCTTGTCTCCTGATTTTTCTTCGTTTGCTCTAGCAAGGACTTGATTAACATCTTTGAACTGATATACAGTTCCAAATAGTTTTGTTTTTAATCTCATTTTGTCTCTCCCTTCTTATTTTAGGTTATTAATAATTTAATAATAATGTCTTAACAATGACAGGAACTACCTTACCATTAGCTACTGAGTTACCTATATCAATATAATCACCATTCTCTACATGAACACTGTCAATACAAACAACTTCTTTCTTGTAACCCACTCTTGCTTTAAGAGTTTGTCCTAATACTTTTGCCATATCACTTTCTACTATGATGATTATAGGATAATCTTTTTCTATAATTTCTTTCATCCCGCTTATTATGCTATCTGAAAGCTGTGTGATGTAATTGAAACTAGCACCTTTTTTGCCTTCAAATGCTAAGGCAATTAACTGTGCATCGTTTTCAACTTGAAACCAACTAATTTTATCTTTGATAATCTGACTTATCTTTTCTAAAGGTAGTGATTCTTCTTGCAGGCTGAGTTTTATTATGGGAACATTTTTTATCGGTAAAACATTTTCATCAAATGTAATAGTACTTCCACTTATATCTGTTGTATGCGTTCCAGCTCCAATAACTGTTGCTCTTATTGTTTCACTAGATACTAAAATAGGCTTTTCTTTTAATATGTTTCCATTCTTAATGCTTCGACCTAGTAGTATTCCTATGTCCCCATAACAAAAATCATTAGAAGAATCACTTATATCTATACAATCAGCCACACCACCTGAGAATGATACATAATCTATATTGTAATCTCTTCTTAGGTCATGGTCTGTTGTAATCAAATCTAGTTCTTTTGACTTTTGTTTTATCCCTAAAACTTCCTCTAGTATTTCCTCCATACGATTTGTTATTTTTTTAAGTTTTTCTATTGAAATAGTACTTCCTTCTTGCAATGTTATTCCTATACTCATTGCTAGTTTTTTTATCTTGTCTGATGCATAGAGGATTCTTCTGTCTCTATCTAGTTTTATGAGTCTTCCACCTATATCAAGGCACGCTGTATCTATTACCTCTCCATCTCTAAAAACTGCTATATTGGTTGTTCCTCCACCTATGTCCAAATTAACTACTGTACTGGATCTGTCTTTTGATATTTTAGCTGCATTTGCACCTTTACCTGCTATAATCCCTTCTAATGCTGGTCCTGCTGTAGCTACTACAAAATCACCTGCAAGACCACTCAATGTCTTTAATACCTGTGAAGCATTTTCTTTTCTTGCTGTTTCTCCTGTTATGATAACTGCTCCTGTATCTACATCTGCTGGTTTTATATTTGCTTTTACATACTCTTTTTCTATCAACTTTCTCACTTCATCTGTATCTATTTCTGTAAGCGATTTTAATGGCGTGAAATATATTTCACTTCGATATATTACAGCTTTGTCTACAATCTTTATGCATGGAACACTTACCATTGAAGCTGTATTTCGTATTGTAAGTTTACTAAACACTAGTTGTGTAGTAGATGTTCCTATGTCTATACCAACACTAAGCATTTGCTCCATTATAGTTCCTCCTTATTTACGTCTATAAAAACACAAAGGAGCCAAAAAAATATTATTAAATATTTCTTTGGCTCCTTTGCCTTTATATAAACACTCCATTGTGTCTATTTATTCACTTTTAAAGTCAAACATTGTTCTAGTTCCTTTTGGACTGGATTCTATGATTAGATGCCCTGATAGTTTATCTTTTACTATCTGCTCAACTATCTTTTGTCCAAGATGTCCTTTACTAGCTGACTGAGTATTGAACCCAACTCCATTATCTATTACTGATATACTGGAATATAGACATCCTTTTTGTATTAATATCTCTATGTTCCCTTCTTCTCTATCTGCAAAGCCATGATCTACTGAATTTTGTAGTAGCTCATTTACTATCAGCGCAATGGATGTGGCTTTATCAGAGTTAACTGTGATACTATCACCTATGACTTTTATCTGTATGTTTTTGCCAGGTGGTATACTGTAAACAGTTGTTGTATCTTTTAACCTAGACAATATCGTTTTTATATCTATATCATCAACACCTTTTTGCGCGAGAAGCTCGTGAGTTATTGCTATGCTAAGTATACGACTTATGCTCTCGTTAAAGGCTTTTTTTACTACTTTATTATCAATCCTTCTCGATTGTAAATTCAATAGACTAGCTATAGTCTGTAAATTATTCTTCACTCTATGATGTATTTCTTTTATTGCAACTGATCTTAATATTAATTCTTTTTCTTTTTGTTTTACATCTGTATTGTCTTTTATAAACATCACTACACCGTTTATCTTATCTTTATGTTTTAAAAATGCATATTTTGTCTGTAAGCATAAATTACCGACTATCACTTCGCATACTTCAAAGGTTGAATCTTTCATTATTTTTTCAAAAGATATTCCCCCCAGTACTAG
Organism: Clostridiaceae bacterium M8S5; assembly: GCA_029227815.1. GTDB lineage: Bacteria > Bacillota > Clostridia > Tissierellales > MCWD3 > Abyssisolibacter. The sequence continues at coordinate 3,528,022 of CP118523.1, forward strand.
ATTATCAAAACCCATGCCTACTATGTTATCTCTATACCCTAGCTTTCTATAAAGATTAATTGCCCCAGGGTTAGCATATGTCGCTATCTTGTTTTTATTAAATATTACAATTGCTTCGTTTATATGTTTAGTTATATTATCTTCCTGATCTTTAAAGGTTAAGAGTGTCTCACTAAGATGCTCAGTTGTCTCTGAAAGTAGTTCCATTTGCCTTGATTGAGCTAAATGTTGTGTAACATCCTCTTCCATAATCAATACTCCGATAGTCTTTTCTTTATCGTTTTTTATTGGAATTGTATTTTGTATGACCGTTTTGTTTTCTTGTGTTATAGCTTTTAAATCTCTCGTAGCCATCCCTACTTCAAGAGTTCTAAGTGCAGCGGGTTCATTTAATCTGTATGCTAGCTGTCCTACAACGGATGATTCATACATTGATTTGCCTGTTGAAGGTTTTGCTTCTGCAACTACTATCGCTACGTCTGAATCTTTTATTAAACAGTCTATAAAAACATCTGCTCTAACAAGGTCTGCTATCATAGGAAGCATATTAGCTATTTGTTTTAACTTATCTATCTCTAAATCTGATAGCCTTGTGTATTTTTTACATAGTTGCTCTATCATATTTATCACTCCAATAATACACCTAAGATTTACTATTTAACAGTATGGCATTTGCTATTTGTCTCATTGAGCATCTTTTGTTCATACTCAATTTTCTTATCCTGTTGTATGCGCTTTCTTCTGTCAAACCATATGTGTCTATTAGTACACCTTTTGCTTTTTCTATAATCTTTCTGTCTTCTACTTGTTTTTTAGCTTTAAGTGCATCTTTTTTTATGGATTCTATTTGCTTACTTTTTGATAGAGCTATTTCTATTGCTGGCAATAAGCTTCTATCATTAATTGGTTTTACTAAATATCCCATAACGCCTAAATTTTTCGCTTCTTCTACAAATTCTTGTCCACTATATGCAGTAAGCAATATAACGCAATTTGTAAGCTTTTCCTGTGAAATAATCTTTGCAGCCTTTAATCCATTTAAAAGTGGCATTTTAACATCCATGAGTATCAAATCTGGCTTGAATTCACGACACATTTCAATAGCATCAAATCCATCAGCGACTGTAGCCACGACGTTGTAGCCAGCATCTTCTAATATTTCGCTTAGGTCCATTCTAGTAACAGGCTCATCATCGGCTATTACTACTGTTCTTGTCATATTATCCTCCTTTATTAATCAGCAATTAATTTATATGCTTTTTAAATAACTCTTTATATCATCTATACCTTTATTGTTATATGAGCTGACCTCAAATATTTGATCAACCCCTGCTAAATACAAGCTATTTTTATGGAATTCCATGTTTTCGGACTTTAAATCAGTTTTTGTTATTATACCTATTGTGGGTTTGTTAAAAACCGAGGCAAAGCTAGGTGGATAGAGTGATCTTTCGTCCGTAGAATCAATTATAAATCCAATAACATCACAGTCATAAGAAGCAGTTATTAATGCTGTATATAAGCGAGGATTCTCTAGATATTCTCCAGGTGTATCTAGTATGCTGTTATTAAACTCCATTGCTTGCGTTTTTTTATATTCTATTTTCTCTTTATTCATAACTTGAGTTAATGTCGATTTACCACTTCCTGAACGCCCTATTAGTATTATCTTTCTCATAAGTTCACCCCATATTCATCGCTAATTATGATTTAGTTATTTTTGCAGGTGTGAAAGCTAAGGTGTTTTCTAATACGTTCATCACTTCTCTTAGCGCTGATTCTACACTTGATACATCTCCAACAATAACCAGCGATCCACTAAATCTATCAATAAATCCAATCTCTACTCCAGCGGCTTTAGTTGCAACATCCGCTGCTATTATGGCAGCTTCACTAGGTGTAATAGTAAGAATACCTATTGCATCGCTATATTCAACTGGAAGACCTATCTTTTTATAGATATTTCTTTGTGGGTTTGCTATTAAATGCGCTAATGTAACCTGTTTACCAGGAACATATTCCTGTATAACTCTTTGTTTTGTTTCCTGCATAATTATCACCTTTCTAATGTTTATGTGTAGAATACTTGAGTGAAAAAAAACGCTCGCTAAAAACGTGTTATCGTTTCCATGCGAGCGTCATTGCTCTATATCTATCGCACCCCATTGTGCGATTTATTTCTTGACCCGATTATATCAAATATAATCCTTTAAGTCAACTGAGATTTTTTTCAAGTAAATCACCTTGAAATTACATATCAACTTATTATATTTTTCTTTTCTTCTATAAAAGATATCGTCATTATAGGATATACATACCATGTAATTACCAATACTGTTGTCCATAAGAGCATAATTTGTTTAATGCCTATTGCAAATAAAATGAATGTAATTATACAACTTAAGCCATTTAGTAAAAATCCTCTTGCTACCCATTTGCCTCTAATTGAATTATTAAAGCAAAATGCAATAAATATATTTGAGATTCCAAAGAAAAACGTCCACCCTAGTATATTAAGAACAGAGACAGGAGAATCAAAATTAAATTGAACTAAATACTCTAATCCTTTTAATGCCCCTTTATTTATACCTACTCTAACACTAGTCCATTGAATGTAATAGTTAGCACTTGATAATAAAAGAAAGATTATCGCAAAACATACCCCGATATTAGCAAGTATTTTCCTCTTTTCACTGACATATCTATTGATAACTAATGATATTATTAAGTATAGAAACGACTGGCAAAATGCCAATATCTGTATGACGACTAATAATCCCTTATACATCCCCTTATACTGTAATACAAAATCATATACCCCATTCCAAGGTTTTGCTGGAAACATTGTAAGAAATACGATATATACAACCAAGTACAAATATCCATTTATGCTCTGCATCAATGTTGACCAATATCCAATTTTTCTAGTCATATCCTCCCCCTATACTAAGAATAAGCTATTTTTTCTATATGTTTTAAAGTTGTTATTTCTTGTTACTAAGTAGTTTAGTTACGACTTTAGGTATTTTAGCATATCCGGCTTCGTGTCCACCTTCTACTGCTATCACATTGACATTCTTAGATTTTAAAAACTTTATTTCTTTATTTGTTAATCTACCTACTGATTCATCATCTTTGCTATATATATAGGTCACTTTAGACAAATCATGATTCTTTAGCTTTTTTGTATATCTGTTATAACTAAGGCCTGCTGCTAGTTTAGACATATTCTTTGAAAGAGGTTCATCTTCTATATCTTCTGAGACAAATACTTCTCCATTAATGAACATTCCTCCATCTCCTCTTGAGAAATTTTCCCATGTTTCTTCATTAATATCTAATCTTCCAACTGCTAGAATAATGTTATCTGCTATATTCACGCCTCTTTCAAATATTAATTCCTGTACTATAAATGCTCCAAATGAAGCACCTATAATATGAATTTTTTTGCCCTGCTCTTTAAAATACTCTACAACTTTGTATAGATACTCTACACTTTCTTCATCATATTGTATAGCTTTTTCAAAAGGTATCTCTTCATCTAAAAATTTCTCTGGATTTCTAGTTTGCACCTGTTCTACGTTGACCATCATAATTTTTTTATCTATTTGCTCTTTTTTTATAAGGTTATACTCTTCTTTACTTAACTTTGTATCTGGCCCTCCCTGAGCATTAATGATAACTGTATCACTATTGATGTCTCCTTCGATATAACAAAGTTCTCTAATGTCTTTTGGTATTTTACTTTCATTTTTGCTAAGTATATTACTAAATCTACATCCTGATACTAAGATTGATAATATCAATGTTAATACCAAAGATGTTTTAATGGTCTTCTTTAGCATTAAATAAATAACCCCCTATTCATCAAACGGTTTATTTAAGCTCTTGGTCCCTACTAATACAAATCTTCCATCCTTAATTATATCTACATATTCTCCATCTCTTTTAACAGCTGATATAAACTTTATTGAATGATAAGGTATCGTTATATCTGTATGAATGTTAGTATAAGCTTTACTTTTATCTTCTTTTCTGATTATAGATTTTTCATTATCTCTAGCTGTTATTTCTTTGTTATTCAAAAGATTGTAAACTGGATTATCCTCTGACCATGCATAGCATGTATCACCTATAGCAAAATGTGGTCCCATCTTTTCTACTATTAATATAGGTAATTTTTTAATGATTCCGTATTTTTCAGCTATAACATAAGCCAAAGTATTTGTTCCTATTGCAAATTCTCCAATAGGTAATGTATCATGTGGGAATAATAGATCTTCATGTACATAGTTTTTGTTATCTTCTTCTTTTTCATTCTACCGTCAAACACATATATTCTCCCTTGTACACTATTAACTATTTTATTGCTTATCAAAAGGCTCATTTAGTGCTTCTGTTCCCTTTAGTACAAATCTACCGTCTTTTATTATATCAATATATTCGCCATCCTTAGTAACTGATGATATAAATTCTATTGCATAGTATGGTATCGTTATATCTGTATGACGATTTGTATATGCCTTATTTTTATCTTCTTTTCTCAATAATGATTTTTCATTATCTCTAGCTGTTATTTCTTTTTCATTTAGTAAATTATATACTGGATTATCTTCAACCCACGCATAGCATGTATCACCTATAGCAAAATGTGGTCCCATTTTTTCAACAATCAATATAGGAAGCTTGTCAATAATACCGTATTTTTCAGCTGTAACATATGCTAATGTATTAGTCCCTATTGCAAACTCTCCCATAGGTAATGTATCATGCGGGAATAAGAGATTTTCTTTTATATAGCTTTTATTATCTTCTTCTTTTTCAAAATTTGCACACGAATAATCTGAAACATATCCGTCTTTAAACTCTATTTTAAAATCAATATACTTTAGCCCATCTAAGAAAACCTCTTCTATATGCAACAATCCATTTGTTCCATTTAGTCTTGGTGAAGTAAATACTTCTCCTAATGGTATATTAACATCAGCTCCACAATTAAAGAAATTAGTTTGCTTACTAGGATCTGATAGTTCTTGCATATTAACCTTCAAATCCGTTAAATTAGCGCCTTTTCCTTTGATATGAACATGCTCTCCTTTATCAAGCACATCAATCATAGCCTGTTGAATTATTTCATTTTCACTATTACCAATCATATTAACCTTTAATATATCATCAAAAATTTCCTCAAAGTTGTCTCCAATAGCTGGCGTTGGAAAAGCTATAATACTAAAGCTAGTTTCTACCTCTGGAATGTATTGCTCCATTATTTCTGATCTGAATATTCTGTTTTTTGATACTAATTCTGTCTGTTCTTTTGAAAATTTAAGTACTTCTTCTTTTTTCTCTGGTGCAAAAGGTTCTTCTCCAAACGTTTCAACTATTACTACTCCAGCATATTCTTTAAGCATGCCTTTTGATTCTTCCAAAGTTTTCTTGAGTGAATTTTGCATCTCCTCTAGGAACCCTTCATCCAACAATAAAGCTTCTTTGAATTTATGGTCATACTGATATTGTTTGTTTGCTGGCGTTGAACTAACTCTTGCCACTAATACATCCAATCCTTTGTCTTTAAAGCTTTTGATAACATATTTAATCATCTTTTCATGACCCAAATTACATATTACTCTAACTACAGTTCTATCATTTCTATCTTTGTTTTCTGTCTCATATCCCCTAAGATATGCTTCTGCCATAGTATTAGCTAATGTTATAAGCTTTTCGTCTGAACACTTTTGTAAAAACTTAGCCGTTTTTATTTCGTTCTCAGTTACTCTTGTACCAAATCTGTAAAGATATCTTATATCTGATAAACTATCATATAGGTTATTGTAAAAGCTATCATCCTTATTATATCCTTCAATTAAACTAATCCTTTTATCTCTATCTGCATACATAAGTTTATATTTTCTGTATATCTTTAATAATTCTTCGTAGTTTAGTGGATTATTGCTAACATATTCATACATTTCTATAAATAATCTATTGTATCTCTCCATTTCAAATATCTTGTGCTTATATGCATACTGTATATAATTTCTAAATTCTACATAAACACTAGATAAAAATTGACCAAATTTATCCCCAAGTTCTTTAACTGCATAAGCTGGATTTGCATAGCTAGTTTTGTAGTTTTCAGGTAGAAGCTCCTCGTATAGTTCATTATTTTCTTTTTGCAATACTTCTATGTCATTATCAAAATATTCTTCATTCAAACGATTTTCTAATGACGTCATTTTAATTATAAGTTTTCCTGCTTTATTAAAGTAAATGTTAAAATTAGATTTATCGCCTTCAACTAGTTTTTCAGTATTGGTAACTATTGTCTTTATTTTACCAACTGTTTCGTTATAGCTAGCTTCAAATTTGTTATTTTCCTGTAAAAACATTTTGTTAATATTTCTCATAACAATACCTCCACTTTATTATAAACTTGATATGTAATGACTATCTCCTAGATGGTCTAGCAGATCTTTTTTAGTTATAAAATGACCAGGCTATGACTGTAGCACTACCAGTTCCTTTTTCTTCATCAACTAATGTAAGTATGTCTATAATATTTTTTTCTATTTCTACTTTATCGTTTTTATGTTTTTTAGTACAAATTTTATAAAAGTACTCAGAGTTTTCAAAAGGTCTGTTACCACACTCTAACACACCATCTGTAATTAAATAAAAATGATTCCAACCTTCTCTTAACTCTCTTATCCCACTACTATAACACGGAACTTATAAACCAAACGTATTAACCTTACCCACCCACTGGTAAAATTGTCTTTGATTTAATGAATACTGTCCTAGCTCTGCTAATTCACTATGTAACAAATATATTAGATTATCACCTATAGAAAACCACCATACAAATTGTTCTTTTTGTACACAAATAAGACAAGTAGCCTCACCAGTTACTCTTTTGCATCGTTCTTGAAAATCATTGTTACTAAGGATTTTCAGCATTAAGTTTTGCATGTCGTGAAATACTTTAGCTAAAGGTTTTGTTAAAACATCTAGAAGCTTTTTTTGGTTTGCTCAGAAAGCAGTTAATATTAGTTCGGCGCTTTCGTGGGTGGTGTGAGCGTCTATTAACATTGCAAATTTTCATTTTCCTTTTTTATCTGCTTTATATATGCTCCATCTTCGTTTTTATTAGCCCTTTCATTACATTTCCCCCATAACAACCTAAATATATATCATTACTGCTAGTAATCTGTATTTCTCCAAGATATCTTTCAACGTTACCTAGCCAGTAAATTTCACTGTACATTACATACCACACCTTTCACATACTATTAATGATATCATTAATAATATATCAAAATCAAATCTTTTAAATATTCGTAATGACTACTATAATTTAAAACCTTAGAGAATACATTAAGTTCTATAATAAATTAAAACCGCAAAAAAACAAGATGCATAGCTTATTTAAAATATCAAAACCATACATCTTAATGTGCATAATATTTTAAATTAATTTGATTGTCTACTTTACAATAGTTAGTCCAATTCATTAGACTCTCTTTCCCTCAGATATATCTAAAGAAAAATAAAACTCTACTCCATTTTGTTTATTGTAAACCCCATAATCACTATTGTGTTTATCAAGTATAGCTTTAACTATTGCTAAACCCAGTCCTATGCCTCCTTCGTTTCTACTATGAGATTTATCTACCTTAAAGAACCTTAACCAAATACTATCTAATTCTTCTTCTTTAAATCTTTGACCCTCGTTATACACATATATATAATTTTTTTTCTGCAAGGTTTTTCCTTTTATTTCTATAGTACTATCTTCTGATCCATATTTGATTGCATTAGATAGGAAGTTTTTTAGCACTTGTTCTATATTAAATTTGTCACCTTTTACTTTCTTGAAATCACCATAAACCTTTATATCAATTCTTCTTTCTTTTAGCTTCACTTCTAGTGTATTTAGCACTTTGTCAATTACGTCTTTGATTTCAAATTCTTCAATTTTATTGAGTTTTTTATGCTCAATTTTTGATAACTCTAACATATCTAAAATTAGCTTATTCATACCTTCTATTTCATCCAATATAACATCAATGTAGTAATTTTTCTTTTCTTTTTTAACTCCATCTTTTAATCCTTCAGCAAAACCTTTTATAATACCTAATGGTGTTTTAAGCTCGTGAGATACATTTGCAACAAATTCTCTCCTTATTTGCTCTTGCTTTTTTTCTTTTTCTATATCAAACTTTAATTTCTCATTTGCTTCTTTTAAATCAGACATTGCATTATCTAGATTACTCGATAGTGTATTGAGACTTTTATATAGTATTCCTAGTTCATCACTTCTAGTTTCTTTTAACTTGACTTCAAAATCCATATTAGCCATTTTATTAGCTACTTTTGTTACTTTTATAAGTGGTTTAGATATTAGGTTACTATATACATAAGCTATAATTAACGATATTATCGCTGATAATATGAAAAATATAAAGAAGTAATTATTTATCATGGCTACTACTTCATTTACTGGTTGAAGAGAAGCTGATACATTTATAGCTATAATATTATCGTTCTTGTCTGTTACAAATTTTGAGAATACCAATTCCTTATAATTTACATATGGCATATCATTAATAGAATACATTATTCCTCTTTTAGTAAAACCAGAACCTTCATTCTCCAAATTCCATTTGTGCACAAAATCATTTACGTCCTTAAAATATATTGCCCTTTCTGTTGGCTTTATCTCAATAGCTTCTTCTGCACTATTATAAATAGCACCATCTATTATCTGTTCTGGTACATATATAATCTTTTCAATAACAGCCTTCCCTTCAATTTTGAAATATTCACCATCATTTATTTTGTGGTCGTTATCTAAGGGCTTTCCATTAATAATTATAGGAATCAATAAGTTATCTTCTGTTTTATATGCTACTATCTTTAATACATCTTTATTTTTAGGTTCTTCGTATCCAAAAACGCTTTCTATTTCTTCTTGATTTAAAAATAAATCATAGAATTCATTCTTATATTTGATAGTTAATAGAAAGTCTTTACTTAATTGTTTTTGAATATATTCATTGTCTTTAATCTTATAATATTCTATTGTCATAGTAGCATTATTAGAATCATTAAATATTGGTACTTGTCTTATGATTTGTTCATAATTCCACTCATCTTTGACAGCTTTACTTGCAAATATGTTTATATTATCTATTAGTTTATTTATTTTGTTATCTCTATAATAATTTTCCATGTAAAATTTTAAAACAACAAAAATAGAAATAATCACTATCAACATAGACACAAAAGTAATTATAAACATTTTAGTTACTACTGAATTTAGCTTTATCTTCTTAAACATATCTATACCACCTTAAATTTATATCCTATACCTATAACCGTAGTAATATATCTTGATAATTTTCCTAATTTTTTTCTAATTGTCTTTATATTAGTGTCAACAACTCTACCATCACCAAAATAATCATATCCCCAAACATTCTCTATTATTCTATCTCTGCTAAGTGTGTTCCCTTCATTTTCTATTAATAACACTAAAAGCTCAAACTCTTTTTTAGTTAATTCTATCTCTTTATCATTCACCGTAACCACGTAAGCTTTTTTATTTATACATATCCCACCTCTATTTATTAGGTCTATTTCATCTTCTCCTTGCTCATCTTGCATAGAAAATCTTGAAAGTAATGATTTTACTCTCGCAACCATGACTTTAGGGCTAAATGGCTTTGTAACATACTCATCCGCACCCAGTTCAAATCCTAAAAGCTTATCTTCTTCATCACTTCTTGCACTTAATATTATTATTAGTACATCTGATTTTTTTCTAATTCTCCTGCAAATAGACCATCCATCAAGCTTTGGAATCATTATATCTAATATGACTAAATCTATATCGTTTTTGTCAAATACTTCTATTGCCTCTTGTCCATCTCCAGCTTCATAAATATTGTATCCTTCCACTTCTAAATAGTCAGTTATGATTTCTCTCATTCTTTTTTCATCTTCTACAACCAAAATATTACTCATAATTAACACTCCTATACAATTAGTCTCTTCTATATGTAGTATATCAATTTTTATTTATTATTTATATTATAATCTTAATATGTGAAATTAATGTGAAAGATGCAAAAAGCTGTCTTGCCAAATGATGTGTTTGGCAAAACAGCTCTTAACAAAGTTTTTGTTTTTTTACTCTAACTACTAGTACAGCTATCTCAAATTTACTGTTCCTGTACTTGTAGTTACGCTACTTTTAGTAACTTTGTTTTGTGGTGTATCGTTGAATTTAGTGTTCTCTATTGTTATCCCTTTTGATTGTTGGTTACTAGCACCATTTTGAGTCATAAGCATACTTTTTGCTGCATTGTTACTAGCACTTGCTAACTCTTCATCTGTCAATGCTACAGCATCTCCTGCTTGTATTACAACATGTGTTCCATCTACGCATGTAAATGTACCATTTATATCTGCTGCATCAAGTTGACAAACATTCATCAAAATATCTTGGAAATTTTGTTTGTCATTAGTGGCTTGTTTCTCCATCCAGTTCCAGTCCCAATTAGAATATCCGTTTATATCTTTATGGTCATACATATCTCTTATAGCTTCTTGAGCTGATTTGTGATCATCGCCAAATGTTATATTTACAAATGGTCTATTTCTAGGATGATCAGCTCTTGCATTACCACTATATTTTAAGAAACCTGAGTAAGTTATATCATAGTCCATATATATAGTAGCTGTATATGGAACATCTGATTTAGTTTTAAAGCTCATTAGTTTGATTGTTCTTTTACTTTTTGCAGGTATTTTCGCATCGTATGATGTTGTTGCTGATACGCTTGATGCTGTTGCTGTGCTGTTAGTCCATGATTGTCCTGATTTAAAAGACCAACCATAATTACATGAAGCAGAGACAAACTTAACATCTATTGTTGCTGTACTATTAACTTGTATACCTTCTTCAAATGAATAGGTAAATGAATGTGATACAGTTTTATCTTTTGTATATGTGAAACTTACGGTAGAAGAATCTTCAGTGTTTCCTTTATTAACTGCATCACATGATTGAAGCATTACTGGATCTAATTTTGTTACTTTTTCTTTACCTAATTTAATTGAATCTGTATCTATGTGAAACCTTACATTTGATACAGTCATCTTTAATCTCTTGTCTGCCCAGTAACCACTAGCGTATGGATCGTGTTTGTTATAATTTGCTTGTAATATATATTTATCTCCATCTTTTTTAAATGAAAAATCATCGCCTACATATTGACTTGCTGTTCCACTGCACCATGCGATACCTAGATAATTTGCAAATATAGCATTATTTTTTATGAAGTATCTATTGTTTATTACTTTGCTTATTAAATCTTGTTCGTCTTTAAAATTTGAGTAATTCATTGTGCTTGATGGGAAGGAAGTATTCGTTGCAGGTGATGATGCATACGAAATACTACCCCATGGCATTAAGTTAAAGACCATACATACTGACATAAATAAATATAAAACTTTTTTTGACAAACTACTTTTGGTTTTCATAGTTATTACCTCCTATGCAATATAATATGTTTACATAATATTCCGTATCGGCACATTATGTAAACATCTTCCATATCTTTATTATAGTACTAAACCTCGCTTATGTAAATGACATTTCCGTCCGAAAAACAACAATTTCAATCCCAATTATGCAAATGCAACTTCTGAACAAAAAACAACAATTTCAATCCTAATCGTGTAAAGAGATTAAACAATCATCGTATATCTATATTAGTTTTTTATACTTTGTTCATGTATTTATTCATTTAAAAAGAGAGCTGTCTATCGACAACTCTCGTTACATAATGTTATAGAAGTACTTTTATTTTTCATCTTTTCCATCATCAAATATATTCATTTCTAATAGTTGTTTCCAACACTTATCTGCTTCTTCTCTACATGCCTTAGCCTTTTTGAAAAGCTCTATCGCCTTATTAACTTTAGCTTGATCTGCATTATTTACTATATTTGCTTTGAATTCTTCTAATGTTATTTCACCGTAAAGCACAACCTTGCACTTTATTTCAAATTTTTCTGCTTTACTTCCTACAGTTTCAGTTTTTTCCCCTTCTTTGAATACTCCTAAATCATTTATTTGATTCATGATTTTGTCTGCATCATCATATTTACCTTCTTCTTCTAATTTTATCATTTTTTCAAATAGGTCTTTTGCTTTTTTTAGTGTTTCTTTTGATATATCTTTTTTAAATTCTTTTGAAAGAATGTTGAAAGTGTACTTATCTAAATTTCCTTCAGCAGTTTCAAATGGTTTATCAAATACTCCTAATTCAAACAATTGTTTCATAATTTTTTCTGAATCATTAAAGTTGCCTTCCTTTTCTGCTTTTACCATTTTTTCAAATAAATCTTTTGCTTTTTTTAGTGTTTCTTTTGATAAATCTTTTTTAAATTCTTTTGAAAGAATGTTGAAAGTGTACTTATCTAAATTTCCTTCAGCAGTTTCAAATGGTTTATCAAATACTCCTAATTCAAACAATTGTTTCATAATTTTTTCTGAATCATTAAAGTTGCCTTCCTTTTCTGCTTTTACCATTTTTTCAAATAAATCTTTTGCTTTTTTTAGTGTTTCTTTTGATAAATCTTTTTTAAACTCTTTTGAATAAATGTTGAAAGTGTACTTATCTAAATTTCCTTCAGCAGTTTCAAATGGTTTATCAAATACTCCTAATTCAAACAATTGTTTCATAATTTTTTCTGAATCATTAAAGTTGCCTTCCTTTTCTGCTTTTACCATTTTTCCATATAAGTCTTTTGCTTTTTTTAGTGTTTCCTTAGACAAACCTTCTTTAAATTGTTCTGCAAAATGTTTGAATGAATACTCTTCTCCTTTACATGATACATCATTCTTTAGAATTTTTAATTTATAAATTTCATTCCAATACTTTGCTCTTTCTTCATCTTTTTTCATTGCTTTTAAATAAAGTTCTTTAGCTTTTTTCTTTTGCTCGCTTGTAGCATTTAATCTAAAACTTTGCTCTAAATCTTTCAATATATCTTCATCAGTAAGTACTGTGATTTTGTCATCACTTGTTGTATTTAGGTTAGTAGTATTTGCATAAATTGATGTAAATGGTGTAACCACAAGAGTTAATGCTACTACTGAAGTAAGTATTGTCTTTTTGATTTTCATTTTTCTACCTCCATTTAATTTATTGGTTCGTTTCTATGATTAAAGTATATAACTGCTGTGTGAAATTGATGTGAAACCTATTTGAAATGTATGTGTTTTTTTACTAGTATAAAGCTTATAATATATGTTCTTTACACCCAAAAAAAGTAATCATATTTTTGATTACTTTTTTTGGTAATTCTTATCATCTGACATCTTTCTAACACTTATGATAGAAGCATTGGTTATTTTTCATCTTTTCCATCATCAAATATATTCATTTCTAATAGTTGTTTCCAACACTTATCTGCTTCTTCTCTGCATGCTTCAGCTTTTTTGAATAGCTCCATTGCTTTATTAACTTTAGCCTGATCTGCATTATTTACTATACTTGCTTTAAATTCTTCTAATGTCATTACACTGGAAACCTCAGCCTTGGTATCTGCAAATCCTACTGCTTTATCTCCTATAGTTTCTATTTTTTCTCCTTCTTCAAATACTCCTAATTCATTCATTTGCTTCATGATTTTATCTGCATCATCATAGTTACCTTTTTCTTCTTGTTTTATCATTTTTTCAAATAGATCTTTTGCCTTTTTTAGTGTTTCTTTTGATAAATCTTTTTTAAACTCTTTTGAAAAAATTTCAAAAGTGTATTCATCTATATTTCCTTCATATTTAGTTTCTACTTTATCACCCTGCACAAGGTCTATATCTCCAGTAGTTTCTATTTTTTCGCCTTCATCAAATACTCCCAATTCAAACAATTGTTTCATGATTTTTTCTGAATCATTAAAGTTGCCTTCCTTTTCTGCTTTTACCATTTTTTCATATAAGTCTTTTGCTTGTTTTAGTTTTTCCTTAGACAAACCTTCTTTAAATTGCTCTGCAAAATATTTGAATGAATACTCTTCTCCTTCAAAATGTGAAGGATTATTTTTTAGGATGTTCATTTTATAAATCTCATTCCAGTACTTCGCACTTTCTTCATCTTTTTTAACCATCTTTAAATAAAGATCTTTAGCTTTTTGTTTTTCCTCTTTTGTAGCATTTGATCTAAAACCCTGTTCTATTCCCTTTAGTATATCTGCATCTGTAAGTACGGAAATTTTCATATTACTTCCTGTTTTTAAGTTAGAATTCGCCTTTATTGATGTAAATGGTGTAACTACGAGAGTTAACGCTAATGCTGATATAACGATTGTTTTCTTAATACTCATTCTCTATTCCTCCATTAATTTGATTTGTTTGTTTCTATGATTAAATTATATATCTGCTGTGTGAAATTGATGTGAAACCTATTTGAAATGTATGTGTTTTATAATTTAATACTGATAATCTATGTTTCGATTATTTATACATAACCAAAAAATTATCCTTTTTATACTCCTATAGTAATCGAAAAATAGGGGCTGTCTATCGACAACTCCCCTACATCATATTATAGAAGTACTTTTTATTTTTCATCTTTTCCATTATCAAAATATAATCATTTTAATAATTGTTTCCACCAGTAGTTTCTACCTTAGCACCTTCATTAAACACACCCAGCTCAATTAACTGTTTCATACATTTAGCTGCATCATCGTAGTTACCTTCTTTTTCATGTTTTATCATTCTTTCGAATAATACTTTTGCTTTATTTCTTGTCTCTTGTGATAAATTTTTTCTAAACTCTTTTGCTATAAGGTCAAAAGTGTACTCATCTGTGTTTCCTTCATATCTAGTTTCTACTTTGCCTTTTAAGTCTTTACCCTCTTGTTTTAAGTCTTTATCTCCTGTAGTTTCTACTTTTGCTCCTTCATCAAATACACCTAACTCAATTAACTGCTTCATGATTTTCTGTGCATCATCATAGTTCCCTTCTCTTTCTAGTTTTATCATTTTTTCAAACAATACTTTTGCTTTATTTATTGTCTCTTGTGACAAATCTTTTTTAAACTCTTTTGCTATAAGGTCAAAAGTGTACTCATCTGTATTTCCTTCATATCTAGTTTCTACTTTACCCTCTTGTTTTATGTCTTTATTATCTTGTTTGGAGTTTTTATCTCCTGTAGTTTCTACTTTAGTTCCTTCATTAAATACACCTAACTCAATTAACTGCTTCATGATTTTCTGTGCATCATCATAGTTCCCTTCTCTTTCTAGTTTTATCATTTTTTCAAACAATACTTTTGCTTTATTTCTTGTCTCTTGTGATAAATTTTTTCTAAACTCTTTTGCTATAAGGTCAAAAGTGTACTCATCTGTGTTTCCTTCATATCTAGTTTCTACTTTACCCTCTTGTTTTATGTCTTTATTATCTTGTTTGGAGTTTTTGTCTCCTGTAGTTTCTACTTTTGCTCCTTCATCAAATACATTTAACTCAATTAACTGCTTCATAATTTTCTGTGCATTATCATAGTTACCTTCTTTTTCATCTTTTATCATTCTTTCGAATAATACTTTTGCTTTATTTCTTGTCTCTTGTGATAAATTTTTTCTAAACTCTTTTGCTATAAGGTCAAAAGTGTACTCATCTGTATTTCCTTCATATCTAGTTTCTACTTTACCCTCTTGTTTTATGTCTTTATTATCTTGTTTGGAGTCTTTGTCTCCTGTAGTTTCTACTTTAGCTCCTTCATCAAATATATTTAACTCAATTAACTGCTTCATGATTTTCTGTGCATTATCATAGTTACCTTCTTTTTCATCTTTTATCATTCTTTCGAATAATACTTTTGCTTTATTTCTTGTCTCTTGTGACAAATCTTTTTTAAATTCTTTTGCTATAAGGTCGAAAGTGTACTCATCTGTATTTCCTTCATATCTAGTTTCTACTTTGCCCTCTTGTTTTAAGTCTTTATTATCTTGTTTTGAGTTTTTATCTCCTGTAGTTTCTACTTTAGTTCCTTCATCAAATACACCTAACTCAATTAACTGCTTCATGATTTTCTGTGCATCATCATAGTTCCCTTCTCTTTCTAGTTTTATCATTTTTTCAAACAATACTTTTGCTTTATTTCTTGTCTCTTGTGATAAATCTTTTCTAAATTCTTTTGCTATAAGGTCGAAAGTGTACTCATCTGTATTTCCTTCATATTTAGTTTCTACTTTGCCCTCTTGTTTTATGTCTTTATTATCTTGTTTGGAGTTTTTGTCTCCTGTAGTTTCTACTTTTGCTCCTTCATCAAATACATTTAACTCAATTAACTGCTTCATGATTTTCTGTGCATCATCATAGTTCCCTTCTCTTTCTAGTTTTATCATTTTTTCAAACAATACTTTTGCTTTATTTATTGTTTCTTGTGATAAATCTTTTTTTAACTCTTTTGCAAAATTGTCGAAATTGTACTCATATTTAGTTTCTACTTTACCCTTTTGTTTGGAGCCTTTATCTCCTGTAGTTTCTACTTTTACTCCTTCATCAAATACACCTAACTCAGTTAACTGCTTCATGATTTTTTGTGCATCATCATAGTTGCCTTGTTTTTCTCGTTTTATCATTTTTTCAAGCAATGTTTTTGCTTTATCTATTGTATCTTGTGACAAATCCTTTTTAAATTCTTTTGAATAAACTTCTTTTCCTGTATTAAAATTAGAACTTGCATATATTGAGGTAAACGGTGTAAGTGTAAGTGTTAATGCTACTGCTGATGTAATTATTGTCTTTTTAATTTTCATTTTTATTCCCTCCATTGATTTAATTTGTTTGTTTTGTTGATAGTTAAATTATAAAACCTAGATATGAAACTAATGTGAAAGCTATCTGAAAAAGATGTGTTTTTAATATTTAAATCTTTAAATCAAAAAAACACCAATACATACACTCTAAATAGTCGTATCAGTGTTTTTAATCATTTATATTAATATATAACTTAGCTTGTTTACATTAACTACAATATAATCTCAATGTTTCTTCTTCACTTAATGGTTTACTAAATAAAAATCCTTGCACCATATCACAATCATGCTTTTTTAGTATACTCAATTGCTCTTTAGTCTCAACTCCCTCTGCTATTACCTCTACTCCTTTGTAGTGGGCAATATTTATCATGGCATCTATAAGATTTTGGCTATATGAACTTAAAGTTATATTATCTATAAAAGACTTGTCTATTTTAAGTATGTCAACTGGTAAATCTTTAAAATACTTTAACGATGAATACCCTGTCCCAAAGTCATCTAATGCAATTGCAAAACCATAGTCTGCCAATCTGTTAATTACTGTAGTTCCTTTTTCTATAGATTCTATCAATATTGTTTCTGTCATTTCAAGACATATCTGCATAGGTGATAGCCCTGCCTTCTCAACTATTTCGATAGTTCTTTCATAAAAATCATTATGCATTAGCTGTGTAGCAGAAATATTAACAGATACTTTTATTTTATCTTTTCTTTTTTCATTGATTTTTTTTGCAAAAGCACAAGCTTCTTTTAGCACTAATTCTCCTATCTCTATCATCAAGCCCAGTTCTTCAGCATTAGTAATAAGCTTAAATGGTGAAACATATCCATGTTCTTTGCTATTCCATCGAATCAATGCTTCAAATCCGATAACTTCCTTTGTTTTACAATTAATATATGGTTGGAAATTAAGATAGAATTCTTGTTTTTTAGTTGCCTTTTTGATAGCTTCTTGAAGATACATCTTTTCCTCAATTAGTTCATTCATGGTTTCTTCATAAAATACATGTTTATTCTTGCCAGAATTTTTAGCCTCATAAAGTGCCAAATCAGCTTTTTTTACAAGCTCCCCTCTACAATTTCCATTGTAAGGGTATAAAGATATACCTGTGCTTACTGTAAGAAATAATGATGTAGTTTTTATAACAACTTCTTCATCAAATATTGTATGGATAACTTCTATTATATAAATTATATTTCCAATATCATCTTGATTCTTAATCATTATCAAGAACTCATCCCCACCAAATCTACCTATACAAGTATGCTCATTTTCATAAGCTTTTAACTTATCTCCAACTATTTTTAATACTCTATCTCCCATGTCATGACCATAAGTATCATTTATATTCTTAAAATTATCTACGTCTAAAAACACAATAGCTGTTATGCCTTTATGTTTTTCTTTGCATATTTCACTATCTATAAGCTGAAATATAGAAAATCTGTTATGTAACCCTGTTACCATATCTGTATAAACAAGTTCATGTATTTTCTCATCCTGTATTCTTATTTCATCTATTGAAGCTATTAATTCTTCATTTGTTGCTACAAGTTCTTCATTTATTTCCATCAAGTCTTCTTTGCTACTTAAAAGCTCTTTCTCAGATTTTTTTCTTTTTGCTATATTTACTTGCAAGAACATAATTAGACTAAATTGAAACAATAAAATAATTATCACTATTAGTATATACTTGAAATACTGCTTAAAAAAAGGTATTTCTTTATTAATGAATATAGTACCTTCTGGCAATAAATCTGCATCAAATTTATATTTTTTTAGTATTGCATAATCAAAGACATACTTATTTGGACTGTCTTTAATATAATTAATCTTCGATATGTCCTTACCTTTAAATACCTGCTTAACAATAGAAGCTGCCACACTGCCCTGTTCTATATGAGATATGACTTTACCTCCTAATAACCCATCTCCAATGCCATAATAGTAATTATGATAAACAGGTTGATTGCAGAACTCTAGTATGTACTCTACTGATTTATCAAATGAAAGATGCAAATTATTCTTATCAGTGTTTATTGTTAACAGCAACACAATATCTTCATCACTCAATTTACCAAGCTCTATACCAAATTCTCTGTAAGACAAATTAGTTAAGCTAAGACTCTTAAAATTCAAATCTTTAAATTTACCCTTTTCGTTATAGTATTCTTTTAACATAGCTTGTCCCGTCTCTGTATTATCTGTCAACGCTATTATGTTTTTTCCTTTTGAGTTCAACTTTTTAGCTATGTCAATGGTTTCTTTTATTGAAATAGATTCTATTACTCCTGTTATATAGGGACTTTTACTTAATCTCTCAGCTTTTTGATAATCACCGATACCCATAAAAACTATAGGCGTTTTATAAAATAGTTCTCTCTGATGCTTATATGCAAAATTTAAGGCATTGTCATCTCCAACAATAATTGCATCATATTTAGGTAAATTTTGAATCTTATATTTTAAATTATCATAAAAATTCTTTAAATTTTCTTTAGTGTAAAGCCTTTTCGTATCCATAAACTCAATATCTAATTCTATATTTTCACCTTCAGATTGAGATTTTATGCCCTTTACTTGATGATCAAATGTTATAAAACTTGGTGAGTAAGAGCTTATAAGTAACACTCTTTTTGGTTTTTCGCTGGTATAAATTGACCGTGCAGTACTTAAACTACAAAAAAATATATTCATTAATATTATTAATAATAAAACTAAAGAAATTCTTCTTCTGATGTTTCTATATTGATTCATAAAGCCCCCCTGCTAATATTTTTGTAAACTCTTCTCTTTAGAACAATATACAATTTACATTATATTTCTAAATTATGCATTTTTCAACGAATCTTTTCTATTTTAGTAGTTTTAATATGTATCTGTTATATAAATAAAAGTATATTTTTCTATCTTATACCTAAAATAATAAAAAGGTGGTGACATTTATGGTAAAATTTATTCCTAGTAAAGTATTATATCAAGAAGATATTTTAAAGTACAAGCTAGGTAAAGAACTCTATTCTAAATATAAAAACATGAATATGGAAATGGTATCTATTAAAAAACATCACGATATTGATTTTATAAAAGACGCACCTTATTACAAATTTGTTGAATTCAAAAAATACCTTGTACTTGGTATAAGGAAAAGCTTAAGGCTAATGCCAAATAATCGTTCAGCAGATTTTATTGTGCCTTTTACCTCTTCTGGTTGTAGCGCTATGTACGTATTGTTATTTAGTATGTAATTTTTTCAAAGGATCTTATTTGAGAGTGTTTGTCAATAGAGATGAAATGATGCAATCAGTAAAAAAGAAAATAAAGCAAGTTAATCAATTAAAAACGTACGAGATTGGCTCTACAAGTGACATGGTGTTAGAAAACACAATTACAGGAAATCTTAAATGGGCAATTGAGCAGTTTGGAAAACTTGAAAATGCAAAATGTACATTTGCTACTAAATTTTCTATGGTTGATGATTTATTAGATGCTAATCATAATGGTAACACTCAAATGAGGATAAGTGTCAATCCAGATTTCATTATCAGAAAAATTGAAATAGGTACTTCGAGTTTAATAGACAGAATAAATGCTGCAAATAAAATGCATAGAGCAGGCTACAAAATAGGTGTAAATATTGCGCCTATTATACTTTTAGATAACTGGCAATCTATGTATAAAGAACTTTTTTTACTTCTAGCAAATAAACTAGATGAAGATTTAAAAAACAACCTTTTTTTTGAGCTAATATTTATGACTTTTGGCTATGCTAACATGACTATCAATCAGGCAGCATTAAAAGGCGTAATAGATGTATTTGATAAGAATATAATGAGACCAAAAGGTAGAGGCAAATATTGTTATCATGTTGATATCAGAGAAAAAGCCAGTGAATATTTCAAGGACATGATACACACATACTTCCCAAAAGCAACAATAAGTTATATTGTATAATCTAGTTAAATAACATACACACCTTATAACCAATATAAAGCACTACCTCTCTAGCTAGAAAGTTAATCTTACTCTTTACGCTCTTATACCTAGAGGTTGGTGTTGGTGAAGAATAAGCAATTAATCCTTTGTCTTTAGCCATAGTTATAGCTCTTTTCATATGTAATGGATCACTGACTATAATAATATCATTCATTTTATTTTCTTTGATTATTTTTAGGCAGTATTCAATATTTTCCTCAGTTATAGTAGAATAGGCTTCTATATATATGTCATTAACATCTACGCCATTCTTTAATGCATATTGTTTTGCAACAAAAGCCTCTGAGTATTGTTTGTTTACTCCTTTTCCTCCAGTAAATATTATTTTATGAGCATATCCATTTTTATATAGCCATATTCCGTGATTAATTCTCTCTTTGAAAACTGGTGAAGGCTCATCTCCCCATATTGAAGCCCCTAAAACCATCACAGCATCTGCTTTAACGACTTCTGTTCTGTTACCATAAGTATATATGCTTATAGATATATAAGAAAAGTATACTATAAAGCATATAAGTACACCTATCATCAATTTTTTGTGTCTTATAATTCTATACATACTATTCTCCTTAATTGAAATATTCACTTAATTATAACACATATATATTTATATGACTTTGTCCATCAACCTAAGGGAGCACTATGGAGTGCTCCCTTGGAATATTTAAATATACTTAATTTATAATGAACTATTAGTATCTAGGTTTACTCTTAACAGCCTTATAAAATGCTTGGACTCCATTTTGCTTCATTTCATCGTTATTGTCTTTCCATTTGTTGTAAAGACCATTATTGTTATTATTTTTATCACAGGGATATTTATCACATCGAAAACAAAAATCAACTTTTTCCTCTTTGTGACAGTCTTTTACCTTACATGCATTATTTAAAGCGTATCCTTCTCTGCATCCTTTGCATTCACCACTAGAAAAATGCTCTAATATTTGTATAAAATCATTATATTTCTTAAATAATGGCATAAAATCCTCTATCCTCTTTGCCATATTCTCAAAGTTAGCTAGATTTTCTTTTAGTCCTCTACTTAGTTTAGCTACATTACCTTTGCTATAAGAAACACATCTAAAGCAATCAATGCCGCAAGGTGCTAATTCTTTTTTAATTTTGTCATAACTCATCTTAAGTCCTCCTTATATTGTAGTGGATTTATTCCCTTATATATAAAGATGCAAACTTAACAGAAGAGTTGCGTTTAATTTATATTTTTTTATTCTTATCATCTATTATTTTTATAATATTATTGTACCATTCTTGAGGTGGTTTTTTTTCTGGCATATTATTGTACAAATATGCTATCTTTCTTCTAACTTCCTCATCAAATACATAGTTGGTTTCCTTATAGTCTAATTTTGTTACCAGTTTGTTTTTTAAAACCTTATTTTTAATATCATTTCTATGCTCTGTAAAATCTATCCACGCCTTACAATTACAAGGATTATCTACTTTTATTAAGTTACATCTCCTACTAAAAAAATCATCCAAATTCATTCTAGCTCTGTGTAGTAGCGCTTTTACGGCTGACCTAGATATTCCTAAAATTTCAGCAACTTCCTGCATTTTGAGCCCAAACATATCTATTAGAGAAAAAGTTATTCTTTGGTTAATAGTTAATCTTCTAACCATTGCTAGGAAACAACCATTTTGAATATCTTTTATTGTCTCATCTACAATTACTTCATCCTCAGGTGATGGCTCTCTAGAGCTTATTTTAATAGATTGCCCTTCTTTGTTAAGACTTGCTAATTCATCATATGAGAGTTCTATTTTCCCCTTTTGTTTTCTAACTCTCATGAGAAAATTATTAAGGCAAATCTTTCTTAACCAATATTTACTTGCTTGCTCATTTTTAAGACTCTTTATATTTTTATAAGCATTCAGATATGTTTCTTGCAGTAACTCCTGTGCAACATGTGGATTACAAGATAGTTTTAGTGCGTAGTTATATATATATGTAGAATGTTCCTTGTATAGTTTTTCAAATTCCAAAACAAAACCTCCAATCTAACTACACTCTAGTATATCACCTCTTTAAGACATAATCCTTGTGCAGGTGCTGTGATCCCTGCATTTGCACGAATTTTACCATTTAATATGTTAGGTATCACACTTTCCTTTTTTTCTCCTAATCCTATTTCTATAAGCGTACCTGTGATAATCCTAATCATTTTATGTAAGAAGCCGTTACCATGATATATTATGTCTATTTGATTATGCTCTTTATTTATATCTATAGAATATATTTCTCTTACTGTAGATTTTTTCTTAGATTTCATTGCTGTAAAAGCTTTAAAATCAAATTCTCCTATCAGATATTTAGTCGCTTTTTTCATCTCTTTGATATCAAGGTGTTTACTTACTTGATAAGTATATTTTCTATTAAATACTGTTGGTACGTAGCTGTTGTGTATACTATAAATATATTTTTTGCTTAATGCATTGTACCTTGCATGAAATCTTTCTCCTGCTTCGCTAACGTTTTTTATAACAATATCTGTTGGAAGATAGTGATTGCAATAGTCTCTAATTTCATCAAGCTTAACTGTACTATTTGTGTGGAAGTTTGCTACTTGACCTATAGCGTGAACTCCAGCATCAGTTCTTCCTGAACCTATTATTTGTATGTCTTCTTTAGTCATTTTCATTAAGACATCTTCTATTTTTTGTTGTATAGTATTATCACTATCAGATAGTCTTTGCCACCCTCTATACCTTGCACCATCATATTGTATGATCATTTTGATATTTCTCATAGTTTATCCTCTTTTCTATTATTATCTTATACGAAAATTTAAAATAACAATAACTTCTAGTATTATTCTATACCATCCAAAGCCTTTAAAGCTATGTTTTTTAATGTAATCTAACAAAAATTTTATTGTTATAATTATTAAAGCTATTGCTACTACTCGATAATTATAAAAAAGCTCATCTATCTTATCATCATATAAAGTACCTATTACACATGCTGGAACACACGCTACCATTATTTTAATAAATATATCTTTCTTGATTGTAACTATCTTATTTGTCGAAAATTTTATTAAAAATGGAAACAGTCTTTTATAGTATAAAGAACTACCCCATTATCACTACTAGCTGTTTGCCCTTTATCTTTAGTATATTATCTAGATTTTATTATCTTAGTGTATTGTCCCTTAGTGATGAGATAAAACAATCCATATACTGCTCCATATAAACAGTACATTGCTAAAGATGAAAGCATAACGCTTAAATAGGTATTTTTTGAATAAACTATTTGATGAAAAATTACGGTATTAGCTGACCTCATTGCAAATACACTATGAACTATACCTATAATCAACGGCATAAAGAAAACTGGCTTTATCCTTTTAGCTATTAATTTTCTCTCCATATCTTCATCTATCCCTAGCTTTGAAAGCATTTTATACTGATGTGCGTCTTCTTTAGCTGCCATTATTTGTTTGAAATACAGTAAACTTGCTGTCATGAATATAAATACTATACCCATGAAAAATCCAATAAAACATATTAGGCCAAACGTTTGTAAATCGTTAATATAATTATTGTATATTAGTCTATATCCACTTGCTTTTTTAAGTGCATTATTTAGCTCTTTATTTAGCTTTGTCGATGATAATGGTTTTTCATATTTTATCACTGTAGCTTTGTCTATAACATTACCTTCTTGTGTTTTATTTGATATTTCACCGCTAGCAAGAAGTTCTTTAAAGTCTTCGTCATTTAAAATAAGTATATTATCCAGACCAAAACCAAATATACCACTTTGAATATTACCAACAATTTCAAGCTGCTTATTCTTATATGATATGAGCTTATTAGTTAAATCTTCACTTTCACTATGGTTTAAAGACATAGCTCCTCTTGATATTAGTATAACCTCACCTTTATTAAGACTTAGTTGTTTGTATTCGTTATCACTATATCTACTAAGAAGGATTGCTTTGTTATAAGTGCTCTCTGTGTATACTCTAAAAGGTGTATCTTTCTTTAGAGTATACCTCTGTATTTTTCCATTGTCAGGTGTATTAGAGTTAAAAACTATTTTAGGATATGTTACAAATCTATCTATAGTTATCTCACCTAACATTTCATTATTATGTCTTTTTAATAACTCCATCACTTCTTCTTTTACGCTGTTATTACTCTCATAAAAATACATATCAAAACCATTAACCTTATAACAACTACGCTCAACGTTATAATAAAGTGTAAAAGCAGATGCTATAGCTGTGGTTGCAACTGCTGAAAGTATAGCTATCGAAGACATCACGCTACTTATCGTTCTCATCTTGTGTGATAGTGAAGATGTTGATATCAACTTTAATCCATTACTATAATTTCTCTTATTTTTCTTGATTATATTGAGGACTTTAGGTAATCCACTCCAAAAAAATAAATAAGTTCCTATGATTACTAGTATCAATATGGGTATTGAATGTTTTACTAAATAATATGTATCGGAATTACAAGCCATAAAATAGCCATAAGCTATTAGTGCTAATCCTACTATTAGCATTATATATGATCCCTTGGATTTTTTCTCTGACATCTTATGAGCTTTGAACAAATCAACCAATTGAAACTTATTGATGACTCTCATTCCAAATAAACTCATAACAGCAAATATAAATAAATAAATAACAGTAGTATATAAAATAGATCTAAATCCTATTGCAAATGTAATATTAGTAGTTATCTCTGGCAATGTTATTGTTAGTAGTATCATTACCATAAGCTTTGAAAACACCACTCCAGTTGTTATACCTATAATTAAGGATGTTACTCCTACGATAAATGTCTCTATCGTCAGCATCAATCCAATATCCATATTTGTCATACCAAATAATGCAAATGTAGAGATTTCTTTTTTCCTAGCTTTTATAAAACTATTGTTAGAGCTAATCAAAAATTCTACTGCAAATACTAAAATTATTACCGTAAAGACCGGCATAAGTGTTTTGAATCCAATAAATTCTCTAAATGAATTATATACAAATTTATTATCTTTTATAGCAAGTAATGTATAAGTAGAAAAAACACAAACACTAAGCGCTATAACATACATGATATAATTTGATATATCTCTCTTTACATTTGAAAGTGCTAATTTCACTAGTTTCAAATTATTCACCCCCAATAATGCTCATTACATCAATTATTGAATCAAAGAACTCTTTTTTATCTTCACCAGAGTATAGCTCGTTATATATTTCTCCATCTCTTATAAACATAACCTTCTGACAATAGCTTGCTGCAAAAACATCATGTGTTACCATGAGTATAGTTGAATTATACTGCACATTTATATGTTCTAATAGCTTTAATAAACTCTTGCTAGATTTAGAATCAAGATTACCTGTAGGCTCATCAGCTAATATAATACTTGGATCTGTTATTAATGCTCTAGCAGCACTTGCTCTTTGTTGCTCTCCACCTGAAACTTCATAAGGGTATTTATCTGATACACTACTTAGCCCTAAGTCATTTATTATTTTATCCGCTTTTGAGTTAATAAATTCTTTATCACATCCCTTTAATGAGAGTGGTAAAATGATGTTCTCTTTTAGCGTCATAGTCTCTAATAAATTATAGTCTTGAAATATAAAACCTATGTTTTCTCTTCTGTGTTTTGCTAATAGTTTTTTCTTTAGGTTGGTTATATCATTTCCATTTATAATCAATTTTCCACTAGTTGGTTTATCAATACTTCCAATTATATTTAGTAATGTAGTTTTACCTGACCCAGAAGGCCCCATTATACCTACAAACTCTCCCTTATCTATGTCAAAACTTATATCCTTTATAACTTTATATTTTTTTAGACTTCTTTTACTACTATATGTCTTGCTCACATTGCTTACTTCTAATATATTAGACATATATTCACCTCCATATGATTAACGGTTAACCTATAATAATCATACTACTTTAACAGAGTTATTTGAATTGATTCATCTTACATTTTCTAATTCAAACTTACATTTTTGTAATATCATAAATTACATCACTCTTTTTATATATAAGGTTAAACTGTACATAGCCTGAACAAACTGGTTCCACAGTTATTTTATGACCTAATATATCACATATTTTCTTTGATAAATACATTCCATAACCCGTTGATTTTAGACCATTTCTATCTTTAGATGATGTATAACCTTTATTAAAGATTTGATTAATATCTTTTGAAGCTATACCACTACTTGTATTCTTTATACTAATAACTATTTCTTTATCATTTCTAATTGTATCAATAGTTATCTTACCACCTACTGGTGTATATTTTACAGCATTAGAAATTATCTCAGATATAATGTATCCACTCCATTTCTTGTCTGTTAAAACAGTCTCATATTTTTGAGAAAACTCAATGTTTATTTTCTTATAGCTAAAAAATCTGGAGTACTCTTTGAGAGCATTTTTAATCATCTCTAAAGTACTAGCTTCCTCAACTACATAGTCTTCTATAAAAGCATCTGACTTTATATGAAAGAATACTTTCTTAGTCTTTTCTTCAATATTTTTTATTTCAGTATCTAAGATAGGGTATAGTTTACTATTTATCGTTTCTTCATTGTTTTCTAATATCAGTTGCAATGCAGCTATAGGTACCTTAACATCATGTATCCACCTGGTTATAAACTCTAATTGTTGTGCTGATTGGGTTCTTATTTTATTTTTGTACGTTTCATGTTCACTAATTAACTCCTGTACTTCGCTAACTATCATGTTATCTAGCGCATAAAATGAGTAGTATTCTCTTGCGTTAGAAACTCCTGACAATATCCTTTTATATCTCATTTTTAATATGCTATAATCTACAATAGTGAAAAGAACTAATAATATAATAATTAAAAAACTTAAGTATTCGGCGTTTGATTCATTCATAGAAATCTTATTATCAAATTTAAAAACTGCAAATACAATAAATATGGCTATAAAAATAAAGGTATAAAAAGTCCATCTCTCTTTCAAGTAGTCAGTAAACTTCATACTATCCTATACCCCTCTCCTTTTACTGTTTCTATAATGTCATGACACTGTATCTCATTTAGCTTTTTTCTTAGCCTATTTATGTTTACTGTCAGAGTATTGTCATCAACAAAATTTTCATCATCCCATAACGCTTTTATTAAGCGATATCTAGGTAATATCTTATTAGCATTTCTAATTAATAAAGCTAATATTTTACATTCATTATTTGTAAGCTTAGCGCTTTTATCCTTAGAATAAACTGTATTTGTTTCTATGTTAAGTATAACCTCTCTATGCTGTAGTGTATTTAAGCTGTCGTCACTATAAGAATATGCTCTTCTTAACATTGCATGTACTTTAGCAATCAATATATCTAAAGAAAAGGGCTTTTGTAAATAATCATCTCCACCTTGAGACATAGCTCTTATTTTATCATTGTCTGTATCTCTTGATGAAATAAATATTATTGGTATATTTGAAAGTTCTCTTATTTTCCCACACCAATAAAACCCATCATAATACTCTAGGTTGATATCTAGCAAGATTAAATGAGGTTTTTGTTTAGTAAAATCGGCTAATATATTTTTAAAGTCTTTTACAACATACGGTACATAACCCCACTTAAGTAGACTTTCACTTATTATATTTGCTATTGTCATATCGTCTTCTATAATCATTATTTTATACATATTACTTACTCCTTTAAAAATATTTATAAACTTTCTCCAAGCAAAAAAGAGCAATGCTAATAGCTTTTTAGGTTAAACCATCTATCACTGCTCTTTTTATCTCTTAGTTTTTTCTTTTAAAACTGCAAGCTAGATATCTCTCTTAATATAGGCCATGCTCCGTCTTCAGTATTAGAAATAACAGTATATATTATATCTTTATCTCTTACTATAGCTGATTTAAAAGACACTCCAGCATCGCATCCCTCCATATATTCTTCTGTTATATCATCATCTTTGTATATCCATATACCATGTCCATAATATGTCTTACCCTCTGGCTTTGTTCTTATATGAGGTTTAACATATAACTCTGTTAATTCTTTAGATAGTATTTGGTAGCTAAGTAATGCATCCCACAATTTATAAATATCCACTATTGTAGTAAATGCACCTCCATCTCCTCCACCTACTATCGGAAGATTATACACATTTGTTCTCCAACCTTCGTCATCTTTAATATATCCTATTGCAGTGTTTTCTGGTAGTCTATTCATTGCATAAAAGCCTGAGTCTTTCATACCGATTGCTTCAAATATATGTTTTTTTACATATTCACTATAAGACATCCCTGATACCTCAGCAATAATAGCCGCAAGAAGCACAAATCCACTATTGTTGTACGCAAATTTTTCTCCTGTAGTAAACTTCATAGTCTCATCTGGAAACAGTGGAAAATAGTCTTTTGGTTCTTTTAACTTATACCAAGGTATATCTAAAAAGAAGTTATTAAAATCCTCAATAACAGATTCATCAAGGTAATCAGGTATCCCAGATGTATGAGTCAATAAGTCTCTAATAGTTACATCTTTAGAATACAGCTTGAAATCATACTTAATGATATCAAATAACTTCGTATCTAGTGAAATTTTACCTTGCTCTATTAGTTTACCAATAGCTAGTGCTGTAAAAGTTTTCGTACCAGATGCAATACCAAACTTAGTATTTATATTATTCTTTATTTTATTGCTTCTATCCCTATATCCTGCTGCAGTTTCGTATATAATTTTACCTTGTTTCCTTATGGAAACAACTCCCGAAAATTCCTTTTCCTTTATCAAAGCATCTACTCTGCTGTTTATTGTTGTTTTAGTCATAAAATTAGTCTCCCTTCGTATGAATCTTATATTTGTGTTGTTTATGATATATGAGTTAGCAATTAAAGATTCATGTAAAGACCACCTCCAATAGTATTACTAAATAACATTAATAACTTATTAACTTTTGTCTTAATATACCATACTAAAGAAGACTTTTTTATACTCAAGTCAACAATCAATGATTTTTCTATTTTTTTCAATGTACCATAAATTATTAATATATGTCAATATATTATTTATTTGAGTTTCCCCTTTTTTTCTTGAGTTGATTTTTATTGGACATAAAATGAAATAGTATTATCCACAGATTTCAATTTTTTGTATAAAAATAAGAAGAATTACTCAAATACTTGTTATAATAAAGTTCCACAACAAAATCAAACAAGGAGAGTTTTGCTGATGTCTTATTATACAAGATTTCATACAATACTAAATCCCTAATTATAAATTTCTGTGAAAATATTTCTGAAGGGATATCTAAACCCAATTTTAAGTTCCTTCTTTACATGATGGTTGAAATAATTTCATCAAAATCAGTTTTATTATCTGATATAGCTCGTAAGCTTTATGAGCATATCTTATTGAAGAAAACTATTGACCGCCTTTCTATTTGTCTTAAAAACTTTACTCAGTCTGAATTCAATATTTCACTAGACATCGAGAGTCGAATCCTACTACATGCGTATTTAAAAAGGGTAAAAGCATTGTTAAATCAAGCTTTTTACCCTTTTAAATTTTTTATATTAGCCCTACACTAAAATATCTCTCTGCTCTATCTGGCAATATTGTAGCTATACGCGCATTTGGATACTTTTCAGCTACTTTCATAGCAGCCCATACGTTAGCACCAGCTGATATTCCAACTAAACACCCCATTATTCTAGCTAACCTTTGTGATTCCTTAAAAGCATTATCATCAGAAACCTCAATAATATCATCTATCTTTGATGTATCCAGTATTTCTGGTATAAAACCATCTCCAATACCTTGTATTTTATGAAAACCAAATTTATGCCCCTTTAACACAGAAACACTTTTAGGTTCTACAGCAATAATTTTACACTCATCATTCTTTTCTTTAAGATATTTTCCTATTCCGGCTATTGTTCCCCCACTCCCTATTCCGGATAAGAATATATCAATGTTACCAGACATCTGATCATAGAGCTCTTTTGCAGTGGTATTATAATGAGATAATGGATTATTGGGATTACTAAATTGATTTGGCACAAATACATTTGAATTATTCTTTTTTTGATACTCTACTTCATCAACAGCACCCTGCACACTCTTGTCAACAGGAGTTAATATTAGTTCAGCACCTAATGCCTTTATTATTTTCTTACGCTCTTCACTCATGTTTTCCGGCATCACTATTATAACTCTATAACCTTTTTGGACACCTACTAAAGATATTCCTATACCAGTATTACCTGATGTAGGTTCCATTATAGTCATTCCAGGCTTAAGTATACCCTCTTTTTCTGCCTGCTCAATCATAAACTTGGCTATTCTATCCTTTATACTTCCCCCAGGATTTAAAAATTCTGCTTTCGCGAATATTTGTGATTTAGTCAATTTTTGCAAAGATATCAATGGTGTATTACCAATAATATCAATAATATTGTTTACAATCATAATTACCTCCATTTTTTAGTGTTTTAAATCTATATATAAGTATCGCTAGGATATTTATTTGAACTTTCTGAATATAAACCTTTGTAAGTTCAATACAAACATGAATTTTAATTTATAGACTATTATAATCTAATATATGAAATTAACTACTTAAATATTTTATTGACTTAAATCATACTTTAAGTGATATACTGAAATTATTAGGAGATGATAAAATGAAAATAAGTGAAGTTGGCTAAAAAACCGGTTTAAGTGCATCAACTATTCGATATTATGAAAAACTTAATATTATATCACTTAAATAATCTAGTTATAGGTTGTTTTTAGTATATTTATACTTAATACTAAACTATCTTTCAGCACTATTTGCTTAAGTAATTCCTTTGTAATATTCCCATAATTACAATATCATGATACTTTCCATCTCTAAATATAGCTTCAATCATCTTACCTTCATGTACAAATCCTTTTTTCTCGTATAACTTAATCGCTCTCTCATTAAACGAATACACTCTAAGATATATACGGTGTAGATTTAATTCTTTAAAACCATAGTCAAGTATTAAACTCATCGCCTCTTTTCCTATACCTTTTCCCCAGTAGTCCTTATCACCTATATCAATTATAAACTCTGCATTTCTATTAAATAAATCCATATTTATCAGTGATATAATCCCAATAGCATTTTCTCTTACCTTATCAACTATCATGAATGTTCTAGAATTCGTTGTTTTAGTAACTCTACTATAAAAAATCTCAGTATCTTCTAAGGTATATCTTTCTAGATTAGGATATGTAGTTCTTACTACTTCTTCATCATTACTCCAAATATTATATGTAGGTATATCCTCTTTAGTCATCTTTCTTAGCTTTATTCTCTTACTTTCAAATATCATCTATTCTTCCTCCTTAGCTTGACATTATTATACTTAACATTATAGTCATTGTATCATTAGCTTTACGATACTAGATATAATTCTTTCTATCTTTTTCTAGAGGTTCTAGCAAAACACGCAAATAACACTGCTAAAGCATGTTGATATTTTATTAAATTATTGTAAAATAAGCCTTTGTATTATTAATCTATTATCTTAGGGTAAACTTTTGCCCAAAGTATTTGAGTAGAAACTTCTTTTGGTAAAGGTGGTTTTTTTGATATACCATTATTGTTTATGTACTCAGTTATTATATTTATCATATCTATTGGCTGTAGTTTAGAGATTTGTTTAATATTTTTAAATCCAGCATTCAAATATAAGCTTGCCCTTATGTTTTTTACTCCTGGTAATCTCATCAAATCTGAAATACTAATCATTCTATCTAATTCATTAATTGGTATTTCCGTTTGTTCAGATAATATTTTTCTTTTCAATCTAGATTGACTTAAAAGCATAAGTTGTCCGTTATCTTTGATTCCTTTAGCTTCAAGTTTTCTAACATATTCTTCTTTGAAACTATCAATTTTTTTTAGTTTTACAGTCCTAAATCTTTGGAATATAAGTGTCCCTCTAAGCAATTTAACAATATCTTCCTCTAATCCTGTTCGATTTATTATTTTATTTATACCCTCTACATCTTCTGTAACTTTTAGAAAAGTTTGTGTGTCCTTTATTCCACAATTAATAATTGCCTTGCTAAGCTTATCAGCTATAGGAACTAATCCGTAATACCTTTTTAATAGGCTTTCTTCTTTAAGAACTATAGGTAGTTTTTGCATTTGTAAGTTATCAAAAATACTCATATCATTCTCCTCATGCTTTAAAATCATTATTTATAAATCCTGTTTTTCCTCTATTGTTATGTATGTCCTCCATATATCACTCATGTGTTTATATGGATTCATCAACATATCAGCCATCTTATTGACATCACTTTGTCCTGCAATAGATAATCTCTGGTATGTTCGGTTGAGAGTACTATGTCTGTGTAACCATTCTATCATTAAACTAACTATACTATCAATCAGATTCATCATTTTTAGAACTTATTATATTCTTTTGCTCTATATATATGTATCTATCTAATTTCTGACTTTTATCTACTACGCTATCCACATGTCCATACTTTTCATAATCTGTTTCAAGCTCTTGTCTTAATTTGTATATTCTATCTCTTATAGTACATTTTTTATTATTTATTTTCATCGTTTCCTCCTTATTATTTTTTTAAGTATAATAATTGATAATATAGCTTATAATTATTTTACAACCTTTTGGATGTAAAATCAACACAACCATATGGTTGTATGTAATTATATTTATGGAGGTATTTATGAAAAACTATAATAATATTATTAGAGATTTAAGAGAAGACCAAGACTTATCTCAAAGCTTTATTGCAAGTATACTAGGAACTTCTCAACAAATCTATTCTCGCTATGAATTAGGCATTAGAGAACTTCCCATAAAACATCTCATAACACTTTGTAAATTTTACAATGTAAGCGCTGATTATATACTTTGTTTAAAAAAGTCAAAAGATAAAAAATAGTACTAAAAAAACACTAGAAAGATGTCTATGTCTATAAGACATCCTTCTAGTGAAATTAATTTATAATACATTCTATAATTTTATTTCTTATTTCTATTAATTCTTTGTCTTTTAAGCTTCTTTTTCCTTTAGGTTTATCTATATCAATCTCTTTAATAGGTTTAGTTGGCCTACTTGATAAAACTACTATTCTATCTCCTAATAAAAGTGCCTCATCAATTTCGTGTGTTACAAACACTACAGCACATTTCTTTGTATGCCATAACTCTAGTAACTGATCTATCATATTAAATCTTAAGTTATAATCTAGTGATTTAAATGGTTCATCCATCAAAAGTAAATTAGCATCATAGTTAAACGCCCTAGCTATTGCACATCGTTGTCTCATTCCTCCGCTAAGTTCAAGAGGATAGTGTTCTTCAAACCCTTTTAAACCAACCTTTTCTATCAATGATAGGATATGTTCTTTTGATTGTTTCTTATTTACAATTTGTATATTTTCGTATACATTTCTCCATGGTAATAGTCTATCCTCTTGAAAAACATAACTGATATTATCACTTTTGTTCTCAAGTTCTCCACTACAAGGATATATATATCCTGATATCATATTTAAAAGTGTGGATTTTCCACATCCTGATGGTCCAATGATACATACTATTTCATTTTTACTAACTACTAATGAAAAATCCTTTAATACTTGTATATTTTCAAAGTTTTTTTCTATTTTGTTTAACTGTAATATCATCGTGTTTTCCTCACTAATTTAAATAGATTTTGTCTTCTACGGTTAAAACTAAATAACACATCTATAATCTTTTGAGATACCCCTCCTAATATAACTATTATTATTGTCCATGCTAACACTTTTCCTGTCTCAATGTTTAGTCTTGCATTAGTAATTTGAGAGCCTATCCCTGTATTGGAACTAAGAACCTCACCCATTATTACAAGCTTCCAGCCAAGTCCAACAGCTATCGTTACACCTGATTTAAAATATGATCTTAGAGACGGTATTGTAATATTAATAAGTATATCTTTCTTATTTAAGGTAAATATATGTGCCATTTCTATTAACTTTTTATCTATACTTTGATAGCCTTCCATAATATTTATTATCAAGATAGGTAAACTGGCTATAAATACTATAAAAATAGTAGCTTTTCCATTTAATCCAAACCAAATCATAGCTAGCGCTAGCCAAGAAATTGGTGGTGTGGCTTGCACTAGATGGAAAATAGGCTGAAATAAATCTCTTATCTTTTTGCTTTCACCAATAACTATACCTAATATACTACCAATAAATATAGCAAGTCCTAAGCCTATCAAAAGCCTTTTTACTGTTATTAATACGTGCACTATAAAATCACTACTCAATAATAACTTATAAGTGTCTTTCAGTGTGATTATAGGCCCTGGGAGTATTAATGGTGAATACATCTTTGCTAATATACCCCAAAGCGCTAATAGTACTATGATTGTTTTTAAAATACTTTTATTTCTTCTTGTAATAATAGTTTTCATCTGGAGTTTTCCCTCCGATACTCTCCTTGTTTGATTTTGTAAGCAATTCATAGTATTTTTCTAAATCCTTTTTTGAATCCACAGAAGTTTTGTAGTTTAATCCTGCTGTAGGTAATGATTTAGCTATCAGTTTGTTATTTAATCCTAGATATTTTTCAGTTAATTTAGCCATTTCAGCTGGATTTTCTAACGCCCAATTTAGGGCTTTCTCATATTCTGATTCAAATAGTTCTACTAACTCCTTGTTCTGCTTTAAAAATTTCTTATTAGTTACTATCCCTGCATTTGGAATCTCATACTCCCCACCATTAACCTTTTTCCATTCTTTCATATAATCAAACACTACTTTTACATCCTTGTTTCCCATTTGACTTGCAGTTATAAATGGCTGGATATTCACAGCATATTTTATTTTTCCTGCCTTCATCATTTGAGCTATTTGTGGTGGTGTAGAATATACTAGCTCTACATCAACTCCAACCTCTAAACCATTTTCTTTCAAGAAAAATTGTGTTACTATATCAGGTGGAGCACTCTTATACGGTATATACAATTTCTTTCCTTTTAAGTCCTTCCATTCTTTGAAATTAGAATCTGTACTTGCAAGATACATTACTCCCCATGTATCAACATTTGTTAGCTTAATATCAACACCTTTATTATAGAGTTTAGCTGCAGTATTTACAGGCATAGCTAAGAATCCAAAATCAGAATTTGTTGCAATAGTTAATAATTCTTCAACACCATTCCATACCTTAAACTCTATTTTCACATTATCTCCAAGTGCATTTGTATCCATCATTCTAAGCAATGGGAATGTAGGTGGCGCTTTCGGGCCACTAAATACAATCTTTATCTCTTCTTTATTTTCTTTTGTTACGTTTTTATCCTGCCCATCTTGCTTGCAACCAAACAACATTGTCAAACTGAATACTATAACTAATATACCTAATATTCTACGCATTTTATTCCTCCTTATGACTGTGGTTTTACTATTACTATCATTATTTTTGACTTTTCTAAAACATCAATACTGTGTAATACATCTGGTGGTATAACTATTGACTTACCCTCACATAATATGTTTTTGCTTTCTTCATTAATTGTAATCTGCGCCTTACCTTCGAACACATATATCATAGTATCCCCTGGCATTGAATACTCGCTTACTCCTTCTCCTTCATCAAAGGCAAATAACGTCATACTAAAATCTTCTCGTTGTACTAATGTACGACTTTCAACTCCACCATCAACATAATCTATTAGATTTTTAAGTTCTAATACTTCACTAAAATCTATATTCTTTATAAATTTCTCTTCCATATATAAATCTCCATTCTATTGTCTATTTTTGAGGTTTTACAACTGTTAGATACATTTTAAATCTCTCTATTGCCTCTAGCGCATGTGGTACATTTGCTGGCATTACTGCTGTCTGACCTTCTTTTAGTACAACCTTGGTATCTTCTCCTATCGTTACTTTAACACTTCCCTCCATAACATAAATCATGGCATCTCCTGGTGCTGAATGAGTACTTAGTCCTTCCCCTTTGTCAAATGCAAACAAAGTTATACTAAGATCGTTTCTTTGCACAAGCGTCTTGCTACTAACTCTTCCTTTTGCATATTCAACTAAATTTTTAAGCTCTAACACCTCTTCAAATGGTATGTTTTTAATAAATTTTTCTTTCATTATTTATCCTCCTTATGTTGTAATTTAATATTCTAAATATAATATATAAAATTTTGTATTTTTTCTTCATTAGAACTATGCAAGCTACCATCAAAACACAGCTGTAATATCGGTATATCTTCCTTTTCTGTTTTTAGTAGATTGATAATAGTGCTAGTATTTTCATACATAGAACTCATTGCTAGTACTCCATCTATGTTATTAGTACATCTCATTTGCTTAGCTATTCGATATCTTCCATTTCCTCCACTGTAAAGAGGTAATAATTCATCAGCAACTTTTATCAATTCATCTATATCATTATCAAATGGACTATATATACCCAAAGTATCTGAGATCTTTTTTATAATGTCTTCAACTCTATAAAGATTTTGTTTTATATTATTGTTTTGTTTTTTATCTTTGTAGAAGTCACACCATCTAAAATACAATGTTTCAGATATAGGCTGATAATATATCTTGTTTTTTTTCTCTAAACTACTTAATTGATTGTTATTTAATATATCATTGTAAACTACACTTAACTCTCCAAGTGCATATAGATGTTTATCATATTTTTTCTTGGATAATAATTGTTTAATACGTTCTGCTATAGTTATTATCGTATTTTCATTAAGTGTCCCAGATTTTATATTACTCTTTATTTTATCTAATAACGTATCTCTATAATCTTTTGGTGATGACATAATTAAATCTCCAGCAATAAGTAATAGGACAAAACTATATCCATATCTTTTTTCTTCTAACAAATCTTCAATAAAAGGTGATTCAACATCTATATCATCATATCCTGATAATCTTAGTTTTTGCTCGATTATTCTACTATATTGCCCAAATGTCTCACTACCTTCTGTCTGAGGAATCCATATCTTAGCTCTTCCATGTATTTTATTTATTTGTGAAAATACATCACCTATTAATGACATCATTGATAAATATTCTTTAGAAGTTGTATGTTTTTTACCTATTTCTATTGACTCTTTATCTGTCTGCTTTAATAAACTCACTTCTAAACCCTTGTTTTCAAAAAATGACTTTAGCAAATCGCTATATGGGTATAGATAAGGCAATATTATATGTTCACTTTCTTTCTTTTGATGGACTTTTCTTTTTTCATCGTCTTTGTAATCACTGTTTTTTAAACTTTCTACAAATGCTTCAAGTCTCGTCATCACACCAACATTAGAATCATGCTCGTCAACCTCAATATGCAAATATGGTTTATTACCCATTTCTTGTTTGAAATAATGACTTAAAACTGTATCTGGACCACATCCATGATTTGTTAGATATATTGCATATAAATTTTTACTTTCTTTAACTATCTTTGCACCAGATAGGATATGCTGACCAAATGCCCAATACATGTTGCTGTAATCATCAGACAAATCATAGCTATGTGCTGGTAAATTTGAAAGTGTTAAAACTTTATGTCCCATCTGTCTTAATTTTCTAGGAATCTGCATATTTAATCCTTCGTCTGCAATCCCATAAGCTCTAGTTATTATTACAAATACTTTTTCTTCATCTCTTAGAGAATCTATAACTTCTTCTCCAAGTTTTTCAACTTCCTTCTCAAATTCCTTAAATCGCTTCATACCTTTTGCCAAAGCTATTGACGTTTGCATTTTATTTTTACCTAAACTTTTACCTAAGTCTAATAATGTTTGCATGATATACTTTTTACCGAATTTAAATGACAATGCTGGTGAAAGTAGTTTTATCCCTCTATTTTTTAAGTTCATAGTCTTCTCGACTATAGAAGGAGCAGTTTGCATATAAACACAAGCATAATCTTTTCTAGCTTTCGATATTGGGTGTTTCATAGTGTAAAGACTAGGCAAAAATATATAGTCTACTCCTTTATTAATAAGCGTTGCAACATGTC
The DNA here is from genome assembly GCA_029227815.1 of Clostridiaceae bacterium M8S5. Lineage (GTDB taxonomy): Bacteria > Bacillota > Clostridia > Tissierellales > MCWD3 > Abyssisolibacter. The sequence goes on from CP118523.1 coordinate 3,566,919, forward strand.
CATTTATGAGTTTTATAGGATAACATGTTTCATCTAATGAATACTCTTGACTAAGCGCTACTATTTCTTTATTAGTTCCTTCAGATAAGATTACGTTAAAACCTAATGATTTAAAAAACTCATTAAACATAGGAAACAACTTGTGTATAAACAATACTCTAGGTATCCCTATAGTCTTTTTCCCTTGCTCTATATGACCTGTGTATCCTTTTAAAAATAGCTCGTTTATTTGGTCATCTACATTACATATATCTTTAACTTCCTTATCTTCTTTTTTCTTATCTTCTAAATCTTCCTTTGTTATCAGCGCCACTCCATATGCTCCAGTTACGCTAAAAAAAGGCGGTGTTTTTATATCCTTATTTAAAACAGCTTTAAAAGCATTGACTACAGATTGATTGTGAGCGATTCCCCCCTGTAAAAAGATATTTTCTCCAATTGGTTTGCCAGCAACTACTTTGTTTAAATAATTGTTAACTATTGAATAACTTAAACCAGCTGTAATATCTTCCTTACTCTTACCATTTGCTAATGCTTTGGATATATTTCCTTCAATAAAAACTGTACATCTATCTCCAAGATTAACCGGTCTCTCTCCTTTTAATGCAATACTTTGATAATCCTCTATATTGATATCAAGTTTTTTGGCTTGTTCTTCAATAAACGATCCTGTTCCAGCTGCACAGATTTTGTTCATCTGAAAATCTACTACCCTTTTATTTTTTATTCTTATATATTTTGAATCCTGTCCCCCTATTTCAAAAATAGTGTCAACATCTTCATCTATATTGATAGCCCCTTTTGCTTGAGCTGTAATTTCATTAACTATAACATCTGCTTTTAGTTCTCTTCCTATCAAGTTTCTACCAGAGCCAGTTGTTCCTATGCCTAATATATTTAACTTACCATTAAACTCACCATATAAGGATTCTAAACCAGACTTTACTGCTTGTCTGGGATTCCCCTTAGTTCTCAAGTACCTATATGCTACAACATCACCCATATCATCTATCAACACTAGATTAGTACTAGTAGATCCTATATCTATCCCTAAATAACCGTTAATATCTCCTTTTACAAGCTTACATGCATGCTTATTTTCATGATTATATTTTCCAAACTCTATTAGTGGTCTAAGAACACTAGTATTATCTTCGCTTGCTCTAGGTACGCTTATTTGTCTAACTACTTCACTAATATCACATACCATATTTTTATCTTTAGCTAATAATGCACACCCTAATGCCCCTATATTTGAACTTTCTTTTTCAACTACTAAATCATCTTCTTTTAATTTTAAGATATCTACTAGAGCTTTAATAACCCCTTCATTTTTCGCAACACCACCCACAAACATTATAGGTTTTGCTAAAGGCATACGTTGTAATACATTTGATTTATAATTCCTTGCAAGTGCATATGCTAACCCCATCAAAATATCTTCAACTTTAGCACCATCTTGCTGATGATGAATCATGTCTGTTTTAGAAAACACACTGCATCTACCGGCTATCCTTGGAATTTGTGTAGCTTTTAAGGTATAATCTGAATATTCATCGAGTTTGATGCCTAGCCTTGATACTTGCTCCTCTAAGAAAGAACCAGTACCGGCTGAACAGCTAGAATTCATTGCATATTTTATATTTGATTTATTATCACTACTTATATTTGTTATATATCTTGAACTTTGTGCTCCTATCTCAATTATTGATTGAATGTCTTTATTTGTGTATAGCGTGCCTTCTATAACTGCTGACAAATCATTTAGTTGATTTTTAAACCCTTTTGCATAACTTCCAATAAATCCAATATAACAACTAGAAACATTGAATTTCTCCTTGGTTATTTCTAGCTCTTTTTTTAATAACTCTTTTATATTCCCATGGTGAAATGTACAAACTTGATATACAATATCACCTTTTTTATTTAATATGACAATTTTTAATGTTGCATATCCAATATCTATCCCAATGCTATACATGTCACCCTCCATTTTAATATTGATAATCTTTATCATTTACATATCTATAACATTATAGTACAATTACTATATAGATACACGTATCTATAGCTACTTTTTGAAAATTTGGAGGTACTTATGAAAAATATAGCTAACTATCTCTATGACACTGTGCTTTTTAGGGGTAAAAACATAAATGAAATAGCTGAAATACTATCAACTATTGATTACAATATTTGTTCTTATAAAAAAAATGATTTGATATTCAACGTGGAACAATCCACTAAAAATATAGGTATTATCTTAGAAGGATGTATAGAAGTTCAGAAAAATCTTGCTAATGGAAACATCATCAACATACTATACAAAAAAACAGGCGATCTCTTTGGAGAAGGTTCTGTATTTTCTAAAGCATCAACATATCCTTGTAATATTTATTCTGAGACAGAAAGCACCATACTTTTAGTATCAAAAAATGCTATGCTGGAGTTGTTATCTTCTGATAAACAGTTACTTGACAATTTCTTATCATCTTTTGCAAATAGAGTATTGATGTTAAATCTTAAGGCAGAGTTATTGTGTTATTCATCTATACAGAAAAAAATCGCTTTTTCTTTACTCTATTTAATGAATGAACATACTTATGGTAATACAGTACGTCTACCTTTTACAAAAAAAACATGGTCTGAACATTTGAATGTATCTAGACCATCCTTTTTTAGAGAAATAAAAAAACTTCAAAAGCAAAATATATTGCATATAAACGATAGAGATATAACTATACTTGATATGGATAATTTGACAAATATCATAAATAAGTAGGTCAATTACTAACTACTTTATAAGTTTTTTAGCTAAAATTAAAAAAAGGAACAGAAATAAATTCTGTCCTTTTTTGTATAAAGGCTTTTTGCTACCCTATATCTCCTATTATTTTATCGTGCAAAGCACTTAAATTCGAATATTTCTACTCTTCCTCCTGGATGTGCTGTACAATACAATCTCACTTTTGTAACATTGGACCTATCCGTAAAATCTTTGGTTATATAACTAAATGAATTAGCACTCTGAAAGCATCATGCCATGAACCATCATAGTATCGTGCTTTCCATTTATTTATATGCCAACTACCAGAGTTATCTTCTAAGACTTGAGCACGTGTTATTGTAATAGGTGTATTAAATGAATACTCTATCCAAACTTCATTAGCATTTGACCCTGCACCTGGTTTTACAAATTAAACTTAGTTTCTAATGCAATTCCCAATGAAAGTCCTCTCATATTTGTTATGTATTCGTATGATTTAACAATTTTATACTAAAAAAAGATGTTTAGTCAATTTAAACATCTTCTTTATCTCATATTGTTATTTGATTTTGTCCAATATTCTGATTATCCTAACAGTACAATCTATCTTTCTATTAATACTTTTTCTCCATGACTCGGATAGTGGAAAATTCATCTTATCTCTGGCAATTTTCCCCATATCCCAAAAGCCATCTTCAGAAACATTTTTGTTTATCCAGTTAGTAAACTCTACAAACTTGTCTTTACAACCTTCATATCGACTAAGTAGTTCGTATGCTCTAATATATCTATTTGCCTCTCTAGAGCAAAAATCTTTAGGTGGTGTCTTTAAATTATTACTGTAAATATAGTATATTCCTTTATCTTCATTCATTATATAATCTAAAAACTTTGATCGAATATCACTATCCAAATACCCTGCTAACAAAGAAACTACATAGAAATTTTGAAATCCCCATATACTCTTCTTAGGCTCCGGTTTTAAAACTTCATTGTAAGCCTCTAAATATGCCTTATAATCATAAGTATCTTCTGAAAATGCATGAGTTATAATTTGAGCCCATTTTTCTGCCATATTTATAGCTAGTTCATTTGATGTATCTATTCTGACCATCCAAGTTGCAACAAATAGCTTAGTTAACAAACCCCAATCATGCTTCTTTTCATTATAGTCTCTTAATACTATCTCACCAAGCATATAACTATTCATATAACCTAGTACCTTTTTTATAGGTTCATCGTTTATATCTAACCCCACTGTCAAAAGCCTTCTGATAGCTTGCTCTGTTGTGATTTTTGAACTTGAAAACTGACTCATACTGTGAAATTGTCCCCATGAGCCGTCGTCCCACTGTAAGCTTGTGATATTTTTTATGTGTTTTGATTCCAACAAAGCTTGTTTTGCTTTTAAAAGTATTTTATCATCTTTGCTAAGTTTTATTATATCTCTCATAAGTAAGTACTTAGGTATAGTATCTAAATCATAATTTAATAACGCTTTTGCACTTATCATCCAATCCCTCTCTTTAACCATTTATTAAATGACTATTTCCTTGATTGTCAACATAAATAAAGTCCATGTTTTTTAAACGTATAATATCTATGTTATATTTTTGCTCTAAGTTAAAAGCTTTTCTTCTAGACCATTTACTTTTGATACAAACATATCGTAGTGGGGAAATAATATGTGATAAGTCATATTAAGCCCGTTAATATCCAAACCTTCTTCAACAGGTAACCCTTCTATATTATTAAACTCACCTGCTAATTTATTGCCTGTTGAAAGCAACATAGCACCTGCACTTGCTCCTACTATAACTTTATTGTTTTGTATCATATCAATTAATACTCTATCTGCACCTGATTGCCTCATGCATTTTACTAATTTAGTATATACTCCTCCTATTACTACAACTAAATCATATTCTCTTAGTCCACATATGTTTTGACTTTCTACATCAATAAAATCAACAACACCAATACCTTTACTCTTCAAAAACTCTTTAGTTCTTAATGCTATAGGATGTTTGGCTTTTGTAGGTATCCCCGTTGGTATTATACAAGCTTTATTTATGCACTTAGTTATTGTTTTTTTCTATTGTTTCGTAGACTTTGTGATTAATGAAACCTGTTGATGTTAATAAAATCATAAAAAATCCTCTCCCTTTTAACTATTAACATTATATCAAATTGTCTTGTTTTATACAAACCCATGTTCGATTCTATTATGCATTGTACATATATATACATATTTGCATATTATATCGTGGAATAGTAATAATTTTATTTTAAATGAAAGGGGCAATAAAATGGCCATTAAATACTCACTCTCTTATGACGCTAACAATTACTCTGGCGGATATACTGTTAACATAAATATAAACAATATAGGTGACGAAACTATAGGCGATTGGACTATGGAATTTGACTTTGCTGGTGATGAACAAATCCTTAGTTTTTGGAATGTAGCTTCTTATCTACAAGAAGGCTCTCATGTAACAGCGACAAATGAAAGTTTTACTGGTAATATTCCACCAGGTGGATCAGCTCAAATAGGTATGAGTGTATCAAGTACAAATCCTTTTATAGCTTTTAATAATGTAACATTAAATGGTATACCTCCTACTATTGAATACGGCGATATCTCAGTAACCGTAAATACGCCTTCTTTTAGTCCATCAATATTTACTCCAACTATTACAATAGGTGATATCTCAATGGAAATCCCTTGGGGTGAAACAAAGCCATTTACCTTACCTGCAGATATGTCCTATCTAATTGAAGCAGAACCTTATGTTACAACCGAATATATATATAGTGGTGAAGCAACTCCGAATTCTGTAGATTTAAAACCAGACACTGTTGTAAACGTTGTTGTTGATTATACTCAAAATGAAATCAATCCTAATGTATTTGGTGGGTATTTTGCATCTTGGAGTGATAGATGGGCTAATCAAGGTATGAGTACTGACTTAGCTAATCTTCCTTCTTATGTTAATTTAGTCTTAGTTTCCTTTGGCAAACCTGATATGACTTACTCTGGAAACCTAAATTTAGACGGTACTGGTCTTTCTTTTAGTTATGATGGTTCTGTCTTAAAAGAAGCTATAGCAGTTTTAAAACAACGTAACCCTTCTACTAAAGTAGTTTTAAGTATAGGTGGTGAAACCTATACTGGATGGGATGAATGGGATATTGATACTATAGTTACAGTCGTTCAAGATTTTGGATTTGACGGCATAGATATTGACTTTGAGCCTGACGGTGGATTTGGATGCCTTCCTGATGCTTCTGGTGTTATAAAATGTAGAGCAGATCAACAATATATTGAACTAATTCAATCTGCAAGAGCGGCTCTTCCTAGACCTATGATTGTAACAGCTTCTCCTTTTAGTGTAGGTGCGTATGGTGAAGATCAATGGGTTGATGCTCCTCCTGCTAACCTAGCTAATACAGGTATGTTTTTGAATCCGATGAGAACTGCTGGCGACGACCTTGATTATGTGAATGTACAGGGTTATAATGCTGGAGAAGTATTTGATCCACTACAAGCCACACAAGCATATAATTTCTATTTTGGAAATGGTATTTTAATGGGAGCTCATGTTCCTCCAGAGGCTTATGGTAATCATATCTGGACTGTATCTGAAATAAATCGAGTAGGTTCATATATCAATGATAACAATGTAGGTGGAATGATGATGTGGCAATTATACGCTACTACGCCAGATCCAAGCGATGATTTCCCTGACAATCAAATCATGGCTAGTGCTATAGCTAGAAACCTCGGATTCCCTAATTATGATGCACCATTATTCCCACTATCGAATCCATCTGATTTAAGTAATGTAGATAATATTACTATTGAAGGAATGAATGCAAGAGTTCCAAATAATCCAAGTATCAGTTCACGTATTTTCCCAAGTGGTAATAACTACGAGCTTATAATGTATATTAACTCGGGATATAACGCTACTATGGTTACCTTATATGAAAATGGTAATCCTATTGTATGTAAAGCTGTAACTGACACGACTCCAGATAGGCAAGAAGTTAGAATAAAACTAAGTTCTAAACCTGATGGTTATTACTCTTACCGTTTCTTGGTGGAAAACTCATTTGGTGCTGTTTACACCGATTATTTGACTCTTAATATTCTCCAAGCTTATTAAAACAACAAACAACCACGGATACTTTGCTCCGTGGTTGTTTATACTACACATTTTTAAATTAATCGTTCTCTTACTAATAGCAAATAAATATTATTCAAACTCTGTTCCACAATGTGGACAGCTATGTACATTACCAGCAAGTCTGTTTGGTAGACATGCTCTACATACAGGACACCTCCAAGGTATCACCATAATTAAAAATCCGCTAAATAATGCTAATCCTGCTATTACTGTTAAATACACTGGTGGTTCTCTAAAAACACCTGTATATTCAAGTATTGCAAATATTATTACTGTACCTAATGATATCAATAGTCCAATATTCCTGAAAATAACTTTTTTCCTGAATTTCCGTTTGACTAATTCTTGTTCCATATCTACCTCCTAGGATAATATTTAGTTACAACTCAATATGCAATTTTTGTAATATAATATTTTATTTGCTATTACTTTCTACTATTATTTTACTATATTATACTTTTTGGTTCAAATTTATTTAGTTCTATAATCTGAAACACTTATAATGAAAGTATATAATTTATATTTTAAATATTAATAATCAACTGCTGAAGATGGTTAAATTAACTGGCTTAAATTAATAAATAATGCTTTAACTTATATTAAAAAAAATAGATGAGTTCAATTAAATTCAGATAGCCTTGAAAATAAGCTCATTTAGCATTGACGTAACTCTTTTATTGGATAGTTTTTGAAGCGTTTTTTTAGAAACTTCATATAAATATATAAAGACTATTTTTATGAAGGAGGTTATAAATAATGATTCATCCGTATATATATGGGTTAATGCTAGAACACTACATGCGTATGGATTTTTATGCTAGAATGCGTTATGCAAATTATCTCAATTCTTTAAATGAACATACTAACTATCTTGATGCAATGAAAATAGATCCATGGAATAGTAATATTGTCTATTGGGGCGGAGAACAAGTTACGTATAATGGTAAAGTTTATGAAGCTAAATGGTGGACTAGAGGTGACGTTCCTGATAAACCTGTAGCTAATCCTTGGGAAACTCCTTGGAAACTAGTTTCTGGAGGTACTGAACCATCCCCTACTCCACAGCCGACTCCAGAACCTACCCCTATTCCAACTCCTATACCTACTCCTGAAGAACCACCTACACAAAACATACCTAACGTCTATCCGGATTATAGTAATGTAGATGTTGGTAAAGGTATAAAATGGCCAAGTAAATGTTTTGCTCCTTTTGTTGATGCCACAGGATGGCCACCTCTTAAATTTGCTGACATGGCAAACACTTTATCTGTACCATACTTTAATCTAGGTTTTGTTGTATCTGAGAGTAGTAATCTATGTAAAGCAAGTTGGGGAACATATTATGCCGGCGAAGCTGGTCCATTAAATGACCAGATAAAATCCATTCGTGCAATGGGTGGAGACGTCATAGTATCGTTTGGTGGAGCTGCAAATACACCTTTACATGTAACTGCTCCTGATGTAAACACCTTAAAGGAGCAATATAAGAGATTTATCAAAGCATATGGTCTAACTAGAATTGATTTTGATATAGAAGGTGCTTGGCTAAATGATAAAAACTCATTAGTAAGAAACAGCAAAGCAATAAAACTGCTACAAGATGAACTAAAAAATGAAAACTACATGCTACAAGTTTGGTATACACTACCTGTTCTGCCTAGTGGATTAACTGCAGATGGAATCAATTCACTCCGATATTTACTTGCTGAAAAAGTTAATTTAGATGGTGTAAATGTGATGACTATGGATTATGGTGATTCGGTAGCACCTAATCCACAAGGTAGAATGGCTCAGTATGGAATAGATGCTATAACTAATCTACATGCTCAGCTCAAATCTGTACACAATGAATATGGTATTAGCAAAAGTGATTCAGAACTATGGAGCATGATAGGAACCACTCCTATGATTGGTATGAATGATGTAACAACTGAAATATTTACGATTAATGACGCTAATAAAACAGTAGCTTTTGCAAAACAAAAATCAATAGGTATGATATCTATGTGGTCACTTAACAGAGACAAACAATGCCCTGGCGGTGAAACTAAATATGTATCAATTACTTGTAGTAGTATTCTTCAAAAAGACTATGAGTTTTCAAGCACATTCAATAAATATAATGATTTGAGCAATTTCAAGCCAGGTTCAGGTCCTACCCCGCCATCACCTGGTGAAGGAGGTATCCCTAACTGGTCATCTACAGCTGTTTATGTTGGTGGAGACAGAGTTAAGTATGAAGGAAAGACATATGAAGCCAAATGGTGGAATCAAGGTAGTAACCCTACTAAAGAAGTCGCAAACCCTTGGGAGACGCCTTGGAAATTAATAGGTTGATTTAAAAACACAAGAAAGTGGTTCATAATGAACCTCTTAGATTGATGACAAAGTTATCAATCTAACAGACTTTAGTAAAAGTTCAGTTTCAAGGCGTGTTAAAATTGAGTAGCAGAGCTTACTTAGAGGTAAGTGAGCAACGGAAATTTGAATACAACGCAGAAATTGGGCTTTTTTCTACAGTCTGAGTGGTCTTATACATAAACCACTCTCTTTACTATACTATAGGTATAGTTATTACCACTTTCCCACCATGACCTTTTGAATTCTCTATTATGAGTTTACCGTTATGTTTCTTTACTATAGAGTCAGCTATATACAGCCCTAAACCATAGTGCTGTGATGAGCTTCTGCTCAAATCAGACATATAAAATTGTTTCTTAGCAAATTTTATATCTTCTCTGGTAAAACCCTTACCACTATCTATAATTATAAACTTTAAACAATCTTCTTCTCCAACAGCTTTAAATATTATTTTCCCTCCTACAGGCGTATAATTTACTGCATTTGAAACAATATTCATCAAACAACGATAAAATAAATCTTTATCTATGGTTAGTAATTGTGGTAAATTCTCATTCTTGTGTACAACTTCTATATCTTTTGGAGTAGCCAATACAATAAGTTCTTTTGTTATATCTTTAATAAATTCTTCTGTATTTATATTGTTTAAAGAAAATGAAATACCTAAATCAATATTCGATAATCTGTTTAACAATATAATATACTGCTCTATTTGTTGAATCTTTTTTAAAATATAATCCATATATTCTTTTTGTTCGTTATCCAGTTTTGTTTCTTTTAATAGCTCTGCATTACCTTTAGCGACGGTTAGTGGAGTTTTTAAGTCATGAGCTAGTGCAGATATCTGCTCTCTCTTTGATTGCTCAAAGTTCCATTGATTTTCTAATGATTTCTTTAGTTCTGTTTTCATATCTGATAGCGAGATAAGTATATTATCGAACTCTTCAATCTTTGAGCTTCCCGTATCAAAATTTAAGTCTTGCTCCTTTATTTTTTTTGTCGCAACTAATAAAGGTTCTAAGCTTACTTTTAAATTTTTAGCAAATATAAGTGTAATAAATATTACTGCTATTAAACACACCACCCCAAAACTTATGATTAATAAAATCTCTGGCTTAGGAAAATGCTCGTTTAGCCACTCAGAGTTATAATTGAGTTGTACATAATATTGCAATACACATATTTCATCACCGTTTTCTATTAAGTAATATCTTTTAGATGACCCTAAATATTTATCTAATTTGTTTTTTGCAAATAGGATGGATTGTTTTAAATTTTCTTCGTTCATATTAGTCTTTTTGATGTTTAACTCTTTGTCCAATATAGTATATCTACATCCCTGTGGTATCATCTCTTCTGTTATTTCTTTTGCATTAATTAATACAGGCTTCATTTGTTTTATTATATTTTCTACATGGTTTGCAGGAATTAAAAATTCATATTTCAAACCTATGCTAACTAAAAGCATAATAATAGAAGCTATAATAGCAAATACAATTATTAATGTAGCCAAATACTTTATAAAGACTGCTTTTAAAGTGGTTTTTCTGTTTATCTTATTTATTTCCATTTATAGCCTATCCCCCAAACTGTTTGTATAGGATTCATACTGTAGTTAGAAAATTTAGCCCTAATATTTTTTATATGCTCTGCTATAGCAGAGTTATTACTCTGCCTATCATATCCAAAAACTGCTTCATAAATTTGTTCTCTTGAAAATGTCTGCCCCTTATTCCTAGCCAAATATTCACAAATAGCATACTCACTTTTTGTAAATAGTATCTTATCATTTCCTATTATTATTTCTTTGCCTAGTAAATTAAATTTAACATCTGACACTACAAAAAAACTATGCTTCTCTCGTTTTTCTCTACGGATATGTGAACTTATCCTTGCTCTAATTTCACTCATTCCAAATGGCTTTGTTATATAATCATCTGCCCCTATACCAAGTCCTAACACTATATCACTTTCAAGTGTCTTAGCAGTAATAAAAATAATAGGACAATCTACTATATCTCTAATTTTCTTGCATACTTTGAAACCATCAATATCTGGCATCATAACATCTAACAATATTAAATCATATCCTATGAAATCACTGCTTGACATTGATTTGGCATTATTTTTAGTTACTACAAGATGATTGTCTTTAGACAGGATATTTTTTATGAGTATTAGAATATCAGGCTCATCATCAACAACAAGTATTTTAGCCATATTATCCCCTCCAATTCATCTATTATCTACTATTCGTAAAATCTACTTCCTTCCCATTTTGAAAACCATAGTACTATAACTACTAATGAGATTGTAGTTATAGCAGATATGTTAATAAGTCCTCTTTTAAAACTTTCCTTTAATAATTCATATACATCCATATTAATACACCTTAAAACTGAATAATCACAAAGTCTTACGCCCCATGCCCAAGGGACTACATTCCATAACTTATCACCTATACCAGTCACCATTATCGCAGATACTAGACTTCCTAATATCCCTACTCCTATAGATAAACCTTTCGTAAATCTTAGGCTCAAATACGTATGCAAAATATACAAGAAAATATTGCCCACTATTAGCCCTATTGCTACATTTATATAACAGCTAAAAGGTAAATTTGTTTCTTTTAGTACGTTTGAAAAGAAAAATGCAAAAGTTGACAATGCTATGGTAATAGATATAAGGCTACCTGTAATCAAAACTATTAGTTTACTAATTAATGCTAGTGGTTTAAATCTTGAACCAATAAGTAGTTCTTGAAAATTACCCGCTTGTTCTTCTAACGATATAATCATACTACATAATAATGATATTAGTAAAGGTAAAGAAACGGCAAGTGTCTGAAAATATGCACTGATTTTGATTGTTGTAGCCCAATTTGAAACTGAATAATATCCTACAAATACACTAGCTCCAATAATTGGAATCAATATATGTATCCAAAACATCTGAGTCCTCTTTAACTTATAATAATCAGCTTTTATGAATCTATATAGCTTAATCATCACTTCACCTCCTGTTTACTAAACCAATTTGATGTTATAAAAACTAGCAAAGCAAATAACATTATTGATAAAATCAATCCATATACTATAACGTTATCCCCTAATAACATATCTCCTTTTTCAGCCAATGTTCCATTAGGTAATATACCTAATATAGGGCACATTAACCTCGTAGTCCAGCTATATGGACATATCCACCAAAAGCTACCACTTACCATGATTATATTAAGTACTATTCCCACTCCACTATTTATCACCACTGTTGTGAACAACCCTGTTCTTTTTGATAGATACATACATAAAGGAATCTGCCAAAGAGAAGTTATAACGATAACTATTAACCCAACTATTATATTTATATTATGTATAGGTTCTTTTATATCATCTATAAAAACTATTTTACCTACAAAGACGCTTATTGCAAGTAATATGGAAGATATAAAAAGAAATTTACCAATTACTAAAATCTTAGATATCCATATCTTTTTCAAATCAACAGGCAAACTCATAACACCAATATATTTCTGCTTTTTTTGTTCTTTCTGATGAACTAAAAAACATATGAGTGCGATATATCCCGAAAGTACCATTACATACCACCAATTCAAACTGTTTACTTCAAACCAAGGTGGTGATAGTGCGCCAACCAAAATGCTAAGTATCGGCATAATCATAATCAATTTTCTTATAAACGTCCTTTTCAATTTTAAGTTTTCTGCTTTTATATAGTTTTTCACATTATCACCCTATCTTTCTCTCTTAACGAGATTCATAAATAAACTCTCTAGATTTTCATCATTATTAATTTTTGATTCATATTTTAATATACCACCATCTATAATACCAATATAATCTGCTGTTTGCTCTATCTCACTTAAAATATGGCTCGAAATAATCACTGTGATTCCTTTGCTCGGTAACCTTCTTATAAGTTTTCGTAAATCGTTAATTCCTATTGGATCTAGTCCATTAGCTGGTTCGTCTAATATTAATAGCTTGGGATGATTTATCAAAGCAATAGCTATTCCTAACCTTTGCTTCATGCCCATTGAGAACTGACCAGCTCTTTTTTTGCCTGTATCTTTCAAATCGACTATTTCTAATACCTCATCTATACGTTTTTCATTAATTCCTAATAGCATTGTTCTAACTTTCAAATTTTCCCTTGCTGTCAAGTTTTCATAGAGAGGTGGCGATTCTATAAGCACTCCTATATTATTCAAATCTTTTCTGCTCCAATCATGACCATCAAATAACACTTTACCAGTTGTAGGCTTTAATAACCCAGTTAACATTTTTAATGTAGTAGATTTTCCAGCCCCATTTGGTCCAAGTAATCCATAGATTGTATTTCTCTTTATTGAGATATTAACATTATCCACAACGCTTTGTTTTTTGAACTGTTTACATAGTTTTTTTGTTTGCAAAATATAATCTTCCATATCAATCATCTCCTTCTTTAATACCATAATAATAGATAATTTTAAGGATTTTATAAGGAAAATAAAAAAGATTGTAATGTTTTAAAAACATACAATCTTTTTGGTAATTTTCTATTTATTTTTTCAACTTTGCTGATAATACAAACATCACTATCATGATTAAAATATATATTGTATAAATTGTATATGTAGCTTCAATACCTATCCCAAATGACATCTCTGGGTGCCTAAAGGCATATCCAACAAATACAATCATCACTATAACCATTAAACTCCCAATAACCAAAAATAATTTTGATTTATTCATCATTTTCACTCCTTTACATATCTAATCTATATTGATTCCCTCTAAGTTTAGTTTGTTTATAGGTATACTCATTTGCCCTATATCTGTATTTCCAAAACTTCCGTGAAAATCTGAGCCAGCTGTGATAATCAAGTTGTTTTGAACACATGTCTCTAGACATGCGTTAGTCACAGCCTCTGTATGCTTAGGATAGTAACACTCTATACCATCTAATCCTAGTGATACAAGTCTTAGTAGTTCTTTTTTAAAGATACTCATATCTGTTTCTATAATACGAACTCCTGGATGTGCTAACACAGCTTTGCCTCCTGCTTTATGTATAAACTCGCAAACTTCTTTAACTGAATGAAACTCTACCGAATCATAAAAGCATCCATAATCAGTATACAGTACAAAACCATCTACTAAGCTATCTGTCAATCCTTTATCCATAAAATAATGTAATGCCTTCCATCCACCTTTTCTACTATCATAGTCATATTCCATAAAATCATCTAGTGTAATATTGTCATAATACTCCTCTAGTTTTCTTATCAGCTTAATACTTATTTCATCCAATAATCTACGGTTTTCCTTTACAAAATCACAAAACTCCTTGTTGTTTAGATCAACACCATATCCTAGTATATGTATATCAATACCTTTATCAAGCGAGTCTAACTCTACAGCAACAATACTTTTAACTCCTTTTTCTGTGCATAATTCCTTTAGCTGTCTTGTGCCGTCAAGTACATTATGATCAGCTATAGCAAGCAATCCTACTCCATTTTGGATAGCTGTATCTAAAATTTCTTTTGGAGATTTTGTACCATCTGAGTACAACGAATGAATATGTAAATCTGCCGTCTTCTCATCTGCCATGTGATTCCTCCTAAACCTTCTATCATCATTTTGTATATAATAACACTAATGGTATCGCAGTTATGATAAGCATGATTATAATTCTTACATTACTCATTTTACCATAGGTTATGGTAGTTTTAGCTTTATTATCCCAATACGTAGAGTTTGTTTCTTCAAGTTTATTGTATGCTAAACCTCCCGTAATTAAATCTATGAAAGCAATATACATACCACAGCCTACAACATATACTAGTGTGCTTCTTATACAAGCATTTTTAAATGAAATTTTTTTCTCATTTCCAGTATTAATCTTAATGTTACAAATATACTTTGCAGGTGTAGTGCCTAATGTTGATAATATTATTATTTCTATTATAACATACACTAGTCGCGTAATAGGCATAAAATTGATATGCTTTATATCTACAAATATATTTCTTATACCCAGAATTCTAGTAATGATAATATAAATTGATGAGACTATTATATAGTCAGCACACCTTGCCCAAAATCTAAGCCAAGGTTTATGTTCACTTTTAGTTTCAGCTTCTTCTATTTCATTCTCAACTAAAACCTCCTCGCAATTAAGAGTATCTTTCAAATTGTTATATTCATTGTTTATTTCTTCAGCAGACAATCCGTATTTGGTCATCGTCTTTAAACAGTGAGCTACAAAAAGATTTCTACCTATAACATCAACCTCTTTTATATTTATTATTGACGACATCCAGTATTCCCACTCTAATAATTCAACAGAATATTCTTCTTTAGTATCTATATCAATACCACAAATTTCCCATTCTTTAATTTTAGAATCGAATAGATTATCTTTTACCTTTAAAGAAATATATATCTTTTCATCATTGAGAGCAAAAGTACTTATTAGACTATCGAAAACAATTTCATACTGTTTTTGAAGTTGTTTAAATGAGTAGTCAATTTTACAAAGTTCTTTAAATACATCCTCAAATGAAACTTGTAAAAATAATTCCATAAACATCATATGCTCACTATGCTTTTCTTTAGAATTAATATAGTTATCTGATTCTATATATAGAGGAAGATTTCTTTTTTTTAGTTCTTCTTTTGCAATATCAACAGCTTCCTCTACATATTCATCTCGTTTTGCATTTATTACTTCAAATAATTCTCTGTTTTTTAAATCTTTTATCTGCTTGCTCAATAGCTCATTTTTTCCCATGAATGACCTCCATAATTAGGTAATATATAATATATGTATAGTTCTATATTTTTCTGTTATATCCTTCTATATTATGGTAAGAAAACTCAAAATTTGCATAAAAATAGAGCCAAACGTCATATATCTGTTTGGCTCTATATATTTATAATTTATTTAAATTCTATAGATGAAGCTGGGAATAAAGTTGTTCCCCATATAGCTACTTTTATTTCTCCTGCTAATGGTACATTTTTTTCATCAACTACGGTTCTCCACCATTCCCAAGCTAGTCCTGTACATTCTTTTGCGAAAATATTGATATTTTTAGTGTTTGGAGGTAAGTTGATAATAGATGAATAGTGTGCTGTTCTATCATGGTCATTACCATCCCAAACCTTGTGAGTTAATACTTCATTTCCTTGGTCATCATAAGATACTTCATCCCAAGATACATTGAATCTAGCAACATAACCACCACTGTGATCTAGAACTATTCTTCCTTTGCTGTACTCTGTAGCTGTAGTTTCAACATAGTCAGTAGAGTTGTGAACTGCTGCTAATGCATTATCTTTAATGAAAGTGCTTGTATAAGATATAGGGTATCCTGGATTTTTCAAACTAAATGTTGCATTGTCTTTTATTATCTGTCTTATTTCTTCAAAATTTGTTGTTATAAGCTTATTATGCTCTTGTGCATCTCCACCTAATACAACAACTTGGAAAGAACTATCGTTTATTATATTCTCATATTCGGAGTTTGCCTCTATCTTTTGACCTTTGATTAAAGCTTTAAAAGCTGCTTCAACTTTATTGCTTTGAGAATTTGTTTTTAATACAACATAAACTGTTCTTCCATATGCAACATTTGAAACCATTACTGGTGGTGATTGATCACTTACTCCTTTACCCTGTAAGTGTTTAAATGTAACACTTTCATCAAATAAATCTGAAGGATTATCTGGCAATTGTGCACTTACAGTATAAAAAATTTGCTTATAAGAAGCAACCATATACTTTTGCTCGCCTTTAGTTATTGCTTCAAAATTAATACCTAATAATTGGTCAGCAACATCAATATCTACATTCAAACCCATTTTTAATTGATTCTTACTATATACCATAGTTTCGCTGTATTGAGTTCTTGCTGGTAAAGTATGTGTCTCTGAATCTTTTTTACTCCACTTATCAATTAATTCATTGACAGCTGCTGTAACTCCACCATAGGATGGATTGTCTACTGTGATTGTGTTATTTTTTCCTAAGCCCGGTAAATCAATACTGATATCTATCGGCTTTCTTTTTGCAGTTAAAGCTGTTGGTCTGTTTTTAGCAAAATCGCCATCTGCTAACAGAAGTGCACCTGGATACGTACGATCCATAATTGAATCAACTACTGAAATATCTACGGGGTTAGTTCCTAAAGATTTCTTAGTATGCTCAAGCACAATAAACTTTCCATCTTCCTTGTAACCTTCTTTTGGTACAACGTTTTCAATAACATCTCCTTGGTTAGCTAGAACCTCATACTTATTGTAATCAAGATTAGCTATACCTTTGTCAATACTGTTAGTTTTACTTTGTGTTAATGCTTCATTTGAGGCTAATGCTGGTTGAACACTTAAACACACTGATAACGCTAGTCCAACTATTAACTTGTTCATTTTTGATAACTTCATATACAATCCTCCTCTTCTTTAGATATTTTTGAGTCTACTTCTTGAGTTGATTGTACACCTGCCTAAGAACGTTTACAACCGGAAGGTTATGCCTTGCTATCCAATTAAAATATACAATGTAAAAAAGGAACATAATCTGCCGTGAACACGTATTTAATAGGAATGAAATCTCTCTTTTTATAGGTTACCAATATAATCAAATCTTAATTTATTTCACTTTTCTAAGATTAGTTTGCATTTAAATTAATCAAAAAACATAAAAAGCTAACATGATTTGGTATATTAAAATTGTAAAAAACTATATTTTCAAAGTAAAAAAAGTAAAAAAGAAGAAATACAAACTAATTTACTCTATTATGATTAAATACTAAAATTAAACAACCCTATAATTTAATTATAGGGTTGTTATGTTTGTTGATAAACACCAACACATAAAAGTCAGTCCTCTATTTAAATGCACTAATAATATAGTTTGGATGTTTAGAGCATAAGAGCTTTTACACAAGGTACTCAGGAGAACAAGTTGGACACGATGGCTTCCCTGGTACATTTCCACTAGTAGGATATAACCGCTTTAGTTGACACTGTTCTTCAAGCACCTTAGCTAAGACTACTTTTACAACTTCTGTTTCTGGTGTTGAAAATTCTGTAAAAGCGAGATTATGTTTTTCAAGAGGATCTTTTGTGAGGTTATAAAATTCTATTTCAGGAGATATTGGAGTCGTCTTAGTTGTAGTAATACAAGCCGAGCAACTAATTGTATCATTAATTTCAATAGGTTTCTCTGTAGTGGTTACGACGTCTTCGCAACCTGGATTACTCCAAAATTGAGGATTATCAAAATACATGGAATATTTCCATTTCTCTAAAGTATTATTTTCACCTGTAGGTAACATTGTAACTATGGTCTGGACACTAGTAGGTTGAACCACTGAAGAATATGGCGCACCCAAAAAACTAGTTTGAAATAGCCCTTTGGTAAAATCATCATCGGTCATAAAATATATTGGTTCATCTAATATTGTACTTTTGATTTCTTCTATTATAAAAGGTGCTAAATCTTTACCTACTAAAGGATGTACTTCTGTATGATTTTCTTTAAGTACACTTTGAATTTCTATTTCATCTAATCCAGCAAGACCCAAAATTGTTGGTAATATATCTACATGACTAGTAAGTATATCTGTAGATTTACTTTCTTTAAATATTGCTGGATTGTGTACAATAAAAGGAACATGAGTAGATTCTTCATAAGCTTGGTACCATTTTTGATAAAGTCCTCCGTGAGCACCTAAAAGTTCTCCATGGTCAGAAGTAAAGATTATAATAGTATCTTCATAAAACGAAGATTTTTTGAGAGCTTCAATAACTCTTTGCATCTCTCTATCCACTGCTAGTTGCAAAGAATAGTACAACTTACGATAAAATAAAGTATCTTCTAAAGGTTGAAGTGCTTTTGGATAAACTTCTCTGTAACTTCGTTGCGCTATTGGTTTAGTAAGTAGTGATTCATTAGCTGTTGGCGCTCTAGGTATATCAGGAACAGATGGGTCTATTCTAAAATCATATAATGGGTCTATTCTTGTAATATCACCAAATATAGCTATGTCATGTGGATTAACAAAAGAACATGTTATCATCCAAGGTTTACATTCATTATCTAAATTAGATTTATTCTCATCCAATTGATTTATTAACTCAATTACTTCATCAGCATAAACTATATCTCTTCCACTAAGACCTATAGCTGCCGATGACCCTGAATTTCTAGGATTTCCTCCAAAAGGCTCAGGTCCAATCCATCCATCAAAACCAAATGGCCCTAAGCGATTTGAGTTAACATATATGCTTTCATTTTCAGGAATAGGTACACCTGTTTCAGCATTATATGTTAAATAAGAATCTTGTGTATCAGGTATCAGTATATCAGATTGAGATGCATGCCATTTACCTTTCCAAAACGTTCTATAACCTCCTATTCTAAGGTAATCACCAATTGTTGGTACAGTATTTGGGTCTAACCAAAACATATCAGGTTCAAAATCTACTTTAGCAGCCCCTGTAGTTTGACTTACACCATGCAACGAAGGATATTGCCCAGTATAGATAGTCCCTCTACTAGGTGAACATGCAGTACTACCAGTATAGTGGTTATTAAATTCTAATCCATTTTCTTTTAGCATTTCTTGAGCTCTTAATTCTAACTTGCGCCAAAGTTTAATTTCTTCCGTTTCGTATACCGTAGGATAACGTTCTTGGTCAATTAGTATGAATAGAAAATTAGGTTTGTTTAAAGAATTAGATATTGTTTTATTTTCTTTATTTTGATTCAAAATATCACCTCAAATAAAATTAAATTTGTTAAATTAATCAAACTGCATAATAGACAAATTTTATTATAATATATGAGTGAAACTTTAATATGATTCTATTTACAATAATAAAACAACTACATAATTTAATGATTCTAGAGTAATATTATCCCTGTAGTATGTAAATGTAGTTGGCGTTCGCAAAACAATATATACCTATAGCTAGATATATTTAAAAAGTTGACTAATTTACGCTATCATAATTAAGTGATAAAATTAGCAACCCATTAATAAAATTATTGGGTTGCTATGTTTATTGTTGATTGACTAAACATCATTTGGTTGATAATTAAACTTTCATATTATTCCGAGTTCATTTAAAAGCTTAGCGCAATCTTTAAAACCTTGAAAATAAAGTTTTTCTTTCTCTATCCATTCAATTCATACTTTGACTTCTAATTCTTTTTCTCTAAGATAGTAACCTTAGGATAAAAATTATATTTTTTGTACATACCAATAACACTTTCATTACCAACAGCTACTCCTATTTTAATTCTACGAGAGTCTTTCTTACTTAACCACTCTAACGCTTTTTCCATTAATACTTTGCCTATCTTTTTTCCTCTATAATCAGATTTTACATAAAGTGAATCAATTTCTCCTACTAATTTGTTATCAATAGATGCTATGATATATCCTATAAATTTATCATTTTCCGCATCTTTAGCTAGTATAATAAAAACATCCCTATCACTATTTAATATACTATTTTTTCTCATACTAAAATTAAAACTACTAAAATAATCACTAAAGTCAATGGATTTTGCAATATGTACTTCATTAAGTTCTTCCCATAAAGGTTGTACTTCATCTAATAATTCCTTACTTCCTATAATGTACTCTATCTTTTTATCAAACAAAACAACTCACACTCCTCTTATATACTAGTAACATTCATCATTTTGAAAAGAAAATATTAAACTTTGGATTATCTAACTTAAATACTGCATAAGGAAAGTCTATTTTTACAGCATGCCCTTTTTCTACTACAGTCTTAACATATAAGAACTCTGCTCTCTTTAAAAGTTTAATAGATGCTTCATTTTTTTCGTGTGTCCATGCATATAGAGTCTCAAACCCTAAAGTATTAAAGCAAAAATTGTTTATTGCACGTAATGCTTCTATCATATATCCTTTTCCTCTTGCTTTGGGATACAATGTATACGCATACTCTCCTTTTTTATGGTTTATATTCCAAACAGAGATAGTCCCAAATGGTTCATTTGTACATTTATCTGCTATCACCCAAAAAAGCCATTTGTTATTATTAACACCTGATTCCATACGCTTAAAATAATCTTTAGCCTCCTTCTCGTGTAGTAGCTCTTTCATATCTACAAACTCAAAATTGTCTAATGAACATTGAAATTTAAAGTGTTCTTTATAATCATCTGTAGTTGGTAATCTTAAAATAAGTCGTTTAGTTTTTATTATATCATTTGAGATTTTCATATCTTCTCCCCTACAAATTAACACTACAAACATTTATTATTATTTTATCACAAATAGATTACATAAAAATGAAAAAGGAGCCAAGCTATCGCATTATTATACGATAATTTGGCTCCTTTATATCTATTTATATTCTATTTTTGAAGCTGGATGTAAGGTTGTCCCCCAAATTGCTACTTTTATAGTATTTGATAATGGTACATCTACTTCATCTAAGACTATTCTCCACCATTCCCAAGCAAGTCCTGTACATTCTTTAGCTAGAATCTTAATATTCTTAGTATTAGCTGGAACATTGATAACCGTTGAGTAATGCGCTGTTTTGTCTTTATCGTTACCCTCCCATGTCTTATGAGTCAATATTTCTTCTCCTTTATCATTATACTCCACTTCATCCCAAGATACTATAAATCTTGCTACATATGCACCTCTATGATCTAGTATTATTTTTCCTTTACTATATTCTGTTGCTTTAGTTTCTACATAATCTGTGGTGTTATGAACTACTGCAAGAGAGTTGTCTTTTAAAAATGTATTTGTATAAGATATAGGATATCCTGGATTTTTCAGACTAAAAGTCGCATTGTCTTTTATTATTTTTCTGATCTTTTCAAAATCTGTTGTTATTAATTTATGGTGTTCTTGAGAATCTCCTCCTAATACTACTACGGTAAATGAACTATTGTTTATTATTCTTTCAAATTCTGTGTTCGCCTCTATCTTTTGTCCTTTAATTAATGCTTTAAATGCTGCTTCGACTTTATCACTCTTATAGCTTGTCTGCAATACCACATAAATAGTTCTTCCATATGCAACATTTGATACAATAACTGGTGGTGAATTATCACTTACCCCTTTTCTAGCTAAATCTTCGTATTCTAAATCTGTAGCAAATAAATCTGATGGATAATAAGGTAATTTAGCACTAACAGTGTAGAAAATTTGTTTGTATGAAGCTACCATATATTTTTGTTCACCCTTAGTTATTGCTCCAAAGTCAATTCCCAATATTTGATCAGCAACTTCTATATCCACGTTTAACCCCATCTTCAACTGGTTCTTACTATAAACCATTGTTTCACTGTATTGAGTTCTAGCTGGTAGAGTATGTGTATCTGAATTTTTCTCACTCCAATTATCAACCAAGTCATTTACTGCTGCTGTTACTGTACCATAAGATGGATTGTTAACTGTTATAGTATTATCACTACTTAAACCCGGTAAATCAATACTGATATCTATAGGCTGTCTTCTCACAATCAATGGTGTTGGTCTATTTTTAACAAAATCTTTATCCGCTAGTAATATAGATCCTGGATAAGTTCTATCTCTTATTGAATCAACTATTGTTATATCAATAGGAGAAGTTCCTAATGATTTTTTAGTATGCTCTAAAACTATGAACTTTCCGTCTTTATTGTACCCCTCTTTCGGTACAACATTTTCAATGGTATCTCCTTGATTTGCTAGTATTTCGTGTTTGTTGTAATCAAGTTTAGCAATACCTATGTCAATACTTTTAGTACTTTGCAATAGTGGTGATGATGAAGCTATAACAGGTTGTGCCACTATACATAACGATAAAGCTAGTCCCACAATTAGTTTGTTAACTCTTGTTAATTTCATTATACAAACCTCCTATATTTTTTTATTGGTAGCTTTCACTACTTCATCCATACTGCTAATGTTAGAATAATGTACTATGTATTTATTTGGGTATAAAATATGGTGATGAAAAAAAGATAGGATAAACAACTTTGTTTTTGTGGTTTTATAACTTGCTATTGTATTAATTAGATATTGCGTTATTTAACTAAAGAATTGTTTTAAAAAATTAGCTATCAGTTTGATTTGATAGCATTAAGTATATTTGTATTTAATTTATTATATCAACAGTATACATTTTTGTCAAATTTATCAACAATTGGATAGCGTAGTTATGCGTTCTAGACATTTACCCTTATCTCTAAATATATGACCATTTATTTCTCTTCATTCTATTAGGTGTACTATATTTACTCCACCAATTGTAGGCACTTTTCATCTGACGATTAACTTCACTTGAAATTTTGGTATACAAATGGGAATCTGATTTTTGCACTAGAATTTGATCCTTACTAGGTATAAAATTTTTACTTTTTTTCTCTCCTACTGATTCATAATGATAGTATGTTCTAAATCTCGTATAACGTTTTTTTGATTTATACACATCTGTATAATAAAACCATCCATCAAACATCCCTTTTAATCTATATCTTTTAATAGTTGAATATACTGTAATATTTTCTAAAGACTGAAATTCTTCAGTATAATAATTAGTTAATTCCTTTTCACAATCAGTAAAGGCTGTAGATATTTCAATATTAAATGCTCCCCCACATTTATAAGTATAAAACATTAATAATTCTATTCGATTACCTAAATCTCTCTTATAATGCGGAAAGTCTCCACTAAATCCCTGCTGTTCTAACAATGGTATAACATGTTCTTTTAAAGAAGCAATCATTTCTTGTCTTTGTGACATACAACTTCACCCTATTTTCTCATTTTTAATCTTTATAGAATATGGTCATATTTAATTCCAGTTTTAGTATCTACTATTTAACAAAATATATTAAGTTTTGCGTCTATGCATTTGTTTGTGTTATAATAACAATCAAACGATTCTAGGTAGATTTATTTTAGCTAAGTATTCTTCATATTATTTGTTCTAAATTAATTCTTTAAACACATTAAAAGGAGTTGACAAATTTGAAAATAGTTACTGGTAAAAATGAGAATGAAATACTCGCAATTAACAAAGATGATAACATATTAGGTAAAGGATATATTTATGAATTCATAGCTTCTGAGATATATGAAATAGATAGAGTTAACTATTTCATTGATGTTAAAGCTGAAGTAGGAGACAATGATAATAAAATAAAAAAATTCATTATTCAAAATTTGGTAGAGAAAGCAAAGACAAAAAGAAAAAATTATCCAAGTTATAAATCGAAAGTGTACAATTGTTGTTTTTCTAATGATGAGAAAAAGCTTGTGTTATTTTCATCAATTGATGGCTTTGAACACGATGAAGGTATGCATATACTAAGCTGTGACCTAAGTACAATTACTCCTCATAAAAGTAGTAACCTTGACTACGAAATAAAAGAAGATTGCTTGAACAACGACGAAGAAATAAATAAATTTATAAATGTACATAGCAAGGTATTCAGATCTCATCCTTATACTAAAGAACAAATCATTGAATTTAAAGAACAAAAGGGATTCAAAAACATAGCGATTTATGATGGCGAAACAATGATAGGCAATATTTTGCTCATAGTTGAAGATAATAAAGATACTGGCTTGAAAATTGGTTGGTTAGAGGATATGTTTATCTCTAAAAAATACAGAAATAAGCATCTGGGAGAATTTTTAGTAAAATCCGGTCTAGATTACTTTAAATCATTAGGATTAAATGAGTCAAGACTTGAAGTATGGAGTGCTAATATACGTGCATACAACTTATATAAGAAAATGGGTTATAGCTTCAAAGAAGAAACTGAATCATCTGTAGGGATGTGGATATAACGACCATTATTATCTAGAATCATGATACAAATACCCTCAATAGAAGCAGTTTCTATTGGGGGTTATACTAGTTAAAGTTGTCAATGTATTTAATTACTTTATCCTTTTAAATATCCTTTTACCATCAACTATATTTAATTTTATTTGACCATCTTCTATAGCTCCAGAATATTGTCTTTTACCCAAAAGATTTGTTACAGTCCATTGTGGATTTTCATCTTTAGGAATATCTGTACTAGCTTTATATTCTAATTTAACTGGATTAGTAAATATTTGATCTGCTTTAACACTCAATATAAAGCTTATGGATTTATTATCTACTTTTAACGCCTTCATATCCACAACAAAAAAGCCAGGATAATACCCTTCTCTACCTTCATCAAATTCATCACTGGTTCCATAGTATCTTCCGACTAATTCTTCATCTTCCTCTTCTAATACAATATAATGATCTTCAACTAAATTTTTTGTATTATTCTCATACTCGTATTTATAACCTCCAATACATCCATTTCTTTTAATATCTTTTTTTGCATTAACATCATCACTTTTTGTTAAATAAAATACTCCACTTATGGCTAAGAATAACATGCTTATTATAATAAGTACTTTTAAATTTTTCATTTTTGATTTCTTCCTCCAAATCTTACTTAACTAAATAGTTCTTCATTAATTTATTCTTTTTGTCTATCCACACCAATTATACATTTGTTTTCATTGTCTATATAGTAAACCACTTTATTGCTAATTTCAATATTTGTACTAAAATTTGTAACAAAACTTGTCGGTTTTTGTTATAATAATTTTATAAAAAACATTATAAAGGAGAAATCATGTTTAATTTAAACGACCTAGTGGAAATTTTTCAGAATAATAGCTCTATAGCAATCCCTATAAGTTTACTTATTAACATAGGTATAGCTTTAGTAGGAGCACTGCCTTCCGTATTCGTAACAGGGGCTAATATAGTTTTTTTTGGAAGTATAAAAGGTTTCTTTATATCTCTTTTAGGTGAAACTATTGGTGCTTATATCACTTTTACTATTTATAGACTAGGTCTTAAAAAGAGAATTAATAAACTAACAGATAAAAACAAACTACTCAATAGATTAGCTAACAGCGAGGGTAAAAAAGCAGGTCTATTGATATTTGAAGGAAGAGTGATTCCTTTTCTTCCATCGGGATTAGTAACTTTAGCTGGTTCAATAAGCAATGTAGATAGCTTAACATTTACTATCGCAACTTTTGTAGGAAAGATGCCCTCTATAGCTTTGGAAGCTTTAGTTAGCTATCAGATAATAAATGCTTATAATAACTGGATAAGGCTTGGTATAACTATTATAGGTTTAGTAGTATTGAAGTTTACGATTGGAAGAAAAAATAGTAGCTAAAAAGAGAGCAAATTTGATATGCTCTCTTTTCTTATATTAATCATTTTCTCCTTATATTACTTATTTCTGCTATATATCTGCTCAATAGTTTTTCTTTTTTTCTCGTGTACAATTGTATCTTTAGGATATCCTAATGCAATAACTAATACTACTCGTTCATTTGATTCTAAAGTTACATGTTTTTTAATCTTCTTCTCATTAAACCATCCAATCATACATGTTCCAATACCTAACTCAGCAGCTTGTAAACAAAAATGCTCCGCAGCCATCCCAACATCCAAAAGATAATAAGGCAATCCTGTTATCATCTGACCAATTTTAGAAGAACTGTTTCCTTTCTTGGCAACAACCACTATTAACGCCTTTGCTCTAAGTGTAAATTTATTAAATCTAATAACAGAATTAAATGTTGCTTTAGCTATATTGTTCATTTTATCTGGTTCATCTACAAGAACAAAACGCCAAGGCTGTGAATTGGTAGCTGATGGTGCTAATCTGGCAGCTTCAACACATTTTAGGATATCTTCTTCTTTAATTGGTTCATCTGAAAATTTTCTAACACTTTGTCTAGCTTTAATCAAATCTTGAAAAGTCATTAAAACATCCTCCTACGTTTTAATTTCAAACATATTTCTTTATGTCAAGTTTGATTATGATATACTCTTACAACATCTTTATAATTATAAATACGCAGTATATTTTATTCGGTACCTATGCTAATTATACTAGCTTTATGATGTAATAATCCCTATTGGGTTATTTAGCGTATAAATTAATCTTTCATGATTTATGGTAAAAACTGTTCTGTAATGCTTTGCACATATCCATCTTGTGTGACAATCCTAAATGGTGGTCTAGAACTTTTATATTCCTTGAGATATTTGTCAAACTCCTCTTTATTAACAGTTTTATACCCACCTTTTCCTTTCCAATCAACAATATTATATTTAGTTTGCTTATTCACTTCACAATACATTGGGTAAGTAACAGGGTTGTGTATATAATACCCATTTGGCATATCCACAGGAGATATCTTCAGTTCCTTTAATCTCTCTGTATCTTTGTCAGTTAACCACTCAACTTGATCAAAATGAAATGATGGCTTGTCAGTGCTAAAGTTTAATATAAAACCAACAAAATGACTTTCTGGAGTTTTTGCAAAATCCTCTATCATAGCTGGATTTACAGTATCAAATGATTTAGGCACAATATTCAATCCTTTATCATTTTTTGTAAAGTTTGTAGCTACCTGCAATGGATCAAGTAATGAAGTTTTATTCCCATCATCACATTGTTTTTGCATTTCATTATAATAGTCTATTGTCTTTTTATCTGTTTTAGGTGTTACATAATATACATTTCCATTGGTATCCTTCCATCGCTCTACACACCATATACCTGCTTTTCCTTGCTTCGCAGGTTGAGATAAAAGAAGTTTAGCTGTCTCTCCTGAAGATGTAGTAAATTTCATCACAATATGATTGCCTTTGTAGGTCTCATGTGGCAATAATTTTATGCTTTCAAGGAATATTCGAACTGCAGTTTCCTGCTGCGCTATAGTAGTAAAATCACCTTCACCACTCCAGATGCACCCTAAATACTGTAACTGTGATTTCTTACGCGAAAATACCAATATAGGCTTTCCTCTACTAGTGTCTTCAGTAATCCATCCATCAACCATATTTCTACCTCCAGGGAGCATAACTTTATCTGTTTCTTCAAGCTTCAACCTATATTCAAGACTCCAGATTTCTAATGGTGATGAATATAGAGTATCAAACGACGCCATTTTTTCGAGTTTCGTAATTTTCTTATCAGCTACCCTGATATCTGACTTCTTATTATCATTAAAAGCATTAATCTCCTTCTCAACAAACTGATTAGCATAATCATCTACTGTAAATTGTTCTTTTTTAGGGTCACTCATTAGCCCGACACAAGCTACTACTACAGCTACTATAGCTACTACAGTAACCCAAAATGCAGGTTTTTTATAGTTCAATACATTTACAATTCTACCTTTAGTATTATTTTCACCAAATGCAAGAGGACAAGTGAGTATGTTTCGTCTGCCCGTAGATAGCGATAAAAGCGAAGTTGTATAATCCTTTTTGATATCACTACCCATTTGTTTTATAACACTTTCATCACAAGACAATTCCATGTCTTCACACATAAGAAAAAATGCAACCCAAGCAAGAGGATTAAACCAGTGTATACATAATGCAAAATATGCTAAAGGTTTTACAATGTAATCATATCTTTTAATATGTGTTTGTTCGTGTTTAAGAATATAAGCTCTTTCATGTTCATTAAGATTATTAGGAAGATATATCTTAGGTTTAATTATACCAAATACAAAAGGTGTTTTTATACTCGCTACTTCATAAATATTATCTGAAATAAATTTTGCTGATTTTAATTTACGATATAATTTAATAGCTGTAAAAATGCTATATACTAATAAAACAATTACTCCTAAAACCCACACTAATTCTGCTAATGTAAACCAAAATTGAGTTGAACTCATTTTGGCACTAACATCAGATGCAGACGTTGAGCTTTTTACTACTTGGTTTATTACTGTAATACCACTGTTAACTTGTGGTGAATTAGAATACATTATATTTTGTGGGACAGTCTGTGTATTGGCAGGTATTAGACTAAATATGCTTTCAAATGAAAATGGACATAAAAATCTGAACAATACTACTAACCAAAGGGCATATGAGAAAATTTTAGGTGTCTTTTTAAGTAGAAATCGTGC
Organism: Clostridiaceae bacterium M8S5; assembly: GCA_029227815.1. GTDB lineage: Bacteria > Bacillota > Clostridia > Tissierellales > MCWD3 > Abyssisolibacter. The sequence continues at coordinate 3,596,257 of CP118523.1, forward strand.
AACAATAACAAATAAAATAACATAGCTTGTTGTAATACTCATATCTAAAATCTGTAAAAACAATTGATCCATATCTATCCCTCCTTATGCTCATTGATCAACCTTTGCAACTCATCTATTTCCTTGTTATTTAATCTTTTACTTCTTGTAAATGATGCTAAAAACTTCGGAAGCGAACCATCAAATGTTTCTTCTAGAAACTGTTTGCTTTGTTCGGCATGAAAGTCATCTTTTTTTATGAGAGCTATTACCACACCATTTTTATTTTCAAAAACTCTTTTTTTCTCAAGACGTTTGAGCATGGTATATGTAGTAGATTTTTTCCAGCTCAATTCTTTCTCACACAACTTTACTAATTCTTTTGATTTGATAGGCTCACTATCCCAAATAATATCTGCAAATTTTGACTCCGTATCAGTAAGTCTATATTCTTTCACTATCAACATCTCCTTTCAGTCTACAAGTTGTAAACCACTTTCTATAGTTTACAACTTGTAGACCAAATTGTCAATAGAAACTTACATAAAATTTTTACCATAGTTCCTATACTAAAAATAACTAGACCGACAAAATACAATATGTCGGTCTAGTTTTATATCAATATATCTAATTATAATTTTGTTGTTTATCTCTAAATAGCTTACTTAAAGGTATTGTAGCAACAGGAATAGCAACTCCCATCCCAATATTCATGCAGAAAAAAACAACAATGGCACTATTAATCAAATAGCCAACTAATCCTATAAGCATTATCACACCGTTAGCAAGATAAGCATATTTTACTATCTTACTTCTTTTATCTTTATCAAATGCTAAAGATACAAAAATGCATGACATACCAAAAAAAAGTGTCCATCCTAGCATATTAATAGCGGCGATAGCTGAAATTGGGTTCGATAAAATAAATTGCTCAAGCCCATTTGTTTGCCCATTATTTATTAACATTCTAACACTACTTATTTGAACAAAATAATTTATACTAATTAATATTAAAAAACCAAGTCCAAATAGTTTAGCAATCTTTATATAATACTTTTTTGTTGGTTTAACAAGCTCTTCAATGCTACATAGCTGTATAACAAAACATACTCCATACAAAATCATGAAACACATTGCAATATGCTTAAATATTTGATTAGTTGTTAGAACTGTATTTACATAGTTTTCAAAGTTTGTCCACAAGAAAATTGGGTTTAAGGCTAAAATTGCAACATAGCAAATAGTATATGTTACAAATGCGATAACAGCCATTATTGATGCCCAATAGCCTATTTTTAATGCTGAATTATTATTCATATATTAACTCTCCCTTCAATATGTTTGTACTCATATAAAGGAGAATTTTATTCTAGTTTTTGTGTAAAGAGAATTATATCGACAAATTGGAAGTAAGGATTTCTAGTGAAAATTAAACTAAATGTTTTCATGCAAATGTAGCCTATACTAATATTTGTAGAAACCATTAAAAATATCGCTGGATTTATGATGAAGAAAATGATTGATACAACTAGTAAAATAGATACTATTATTATATTGTATTTTTTCATATACACATCTCCTTTTAATTAGTTAATCCAACTCATAATCTGTTAGCAATGTATTGCAAAATAATAATATAATTACTTCTTTAGCTTCCTTGTTACAATTAGAGATATTGGTTACCAATATTTCTTCACTTTGTTAATGATTATAACATAAAAAATTGCTTTTATCTACAATTTTTTTAACATACTATCTTGACTACTAAACACTGTCTGATATACTAATATATACATTAATGACATTATATTTTACTTTGCATTTTTAGTACACCAATTACAAAGCAATGTATTATTTTCTTTGTTAAACTGTAATGGAAGGAATGATAAATGTGGATTGGCTAGATAGAATGAATAAAGTTATAAATTACATTGAAGATAATATTGTTGGTAATATTGATTACAATGAGATTGCAAAAATTGCTTGTTGCCCCAATTACCATTTTCGACGTATGTTTTCGTTTATTACAGAAATATCACTTTCTGAATACATAAGACATCGACGCTTAACACTTGCAGCTTTTGATTTACAACATAGCAATAGTAGTGTTATTCAAATTGCATATAAATATGGTTATACATCTCACTCAGCCTTTACTCGTGCTTTTAACGAACTTCATGGGATTGCTCCTACTTTAGCACGTAAATCAGGTGTAAATTTGAAGGCTTATCCACGAATGTCTTTTTCTATCTCGATTACAGGAGGTACAAACATGAATTACAGGATCGAAAAAATGAATGAGTTTTCAGCAGTGGGTTTCAAGCATACTGTAAAAACTGATGAAGTATTTACAACAGTACCTAAGCTTTGGCATCAAATACATCACAAAGGCTTTTCAAAGAAATTACTAGATTTAATAGACACAAATGAAGAAAAAAAATTAAATGGTATACTTGGTATTTTATCAGGTGGAGATTGGGGAAAGAATATGGATTTATCATACTACCTAGCCATTCTGTATGAAAAAAATACACCTGTAAATATGGAGAAATTGCACTTTCCTGAAAGCCATTGGGTAGTATTTGAAGCCTCAAATCTTTCTGAAGTAGCAAACGCTTGGAAAAAATTGTACACCGACTGGCTTCCAACGTCAATATATTCTCTTGCTAATTTACCAGCAATTGAATGTTATTATCCTCCAGATCATAATCCTCAAAATGAACTTTGGATACCTATTAACAAACAAAATTCAATTACTCTATAACACGGAAGGAATGATAAAATGGCAACATTAAAAAAGATAGAATTCATAGAATTTGGACCTTATAAAATTATCGGAAAGGAAATAAAAACAAAGCATCAAAGTTTTAACCCTGTTTGGGGATCAAAGCATGAAACTATACCATCTCTATGGAAAAGATGCTTCTCTGATGGTACCTTTGACAAGCTTATAGCTATGGAAAAATACTTCCCATCAGAAACACCTGAAGGTTACCAAGGGTACAAAAGAGACTATTGTGATAAGGATGGAACATTTACTTATCTTGTGGGTTTTTTTATGAAAGCTAGCACTCCTACTCCTGATGGATATGTTTCTTACAATGTTCCTGCTTGCACTATTGCAAGAGCATGGATTGAAGGTGAAGAATATGATATATTGCCTAATGCTAGTAAGTTAACAATTGATTCTATTAAGCAAAATGGGTATACTTTAGATCTGCAAAATTACTTTGAATGTGAAGTTTATACTGATATAAGGTTCAATATACCTAAAAATAATGGTCAAAAGGTTTTAGTACTTGATTATTATATACCTTGTTTAAAAAAGTAAAATGATAAAAGCTTATGGCATAATAACTCTAGCAAATATGATCTTATCTGCTAGAGTTTTATTGATTAATATCTTATTTATATATACACTTTATTTACATGCTTTTAATAGTATGTTATACTTGCAAAAAATAAACACTATAATTATTCACATAATACACCTTAGGAGGTTTTTCTATGTTGGTTGACGACAGTATAGTATTAGATTTTTTAAATAAAGAAAATCATGATTGTATTAAAAATCATTGGGTATTTCAAAATATAAATAGAGGAATATTTTTATTTGAAACACCAGATTGCAACCTTAAAGATGAGATAAATAAAATCCATACAATAATGAAATCGATTCTTTTAAATTTTACACCTCTTAATGAATCAATTTATTCTGCTTTGTATCCTAACTGGAAATCTATCACAAGTAATCTCAATATACTACTCGTTGTGGGATGTCCTGAGCCTTATGATGCTTTGGTAAGAACTTATAATAATAAAGAATATATAATATTCGATTTGATCCGTTTTTATGAATACTCTATAAAGGGGCATAATATTAATACATTAGTAAAAAAATTAATCACTCACGAAACTTCTCACATTTGTTTGCACGAAAAATATCCTTCTCCTCTATCTAACGCTTATATTGACAAAATGAAATATATCATTTTTGATGAAAGTTTTGCACATTTACTATCATTTAAAGATAATATTAAGCAAATAGATTTTTCTACATATATAGATGAACACTATAATAGATCTTTCACAAAACTAAAAGATGCACTACAAGAAAAAAACCCCCTCAAACAAGATCAATTACTTATTGAATCTAACTGTGGTTCTTATTGGAGTAAATATGCATCTGTTAGTGGCAAACTATTTTTATCAAACCATTTGGATAATATTGTAAACATCTATAATAATGGTATATCTAATTTTATATCTTTAATGGGTTTATAACAATCTGTACTCATTATTATTTCAAACCCCAATACTAGGCACAATAGTATCGGGGTTTTTCAATTTTATTTAGTAATTATAATAAACAGTAAGCTTAACATATTGATAAGACTTTAAACCATAATAGTAGTTACTTATATTTGTACCATTATAGTAAACATACCATGTTCCTTTTGCAGGTGTGCCAACAAGCGCTCCTGTTACTTCTGTTTTATTTAATGAACCCCAAGGTGCTGAAACATATCCTGATTTACTATTTTTTACGTGTATCCTATTTGATACGATAGCACCTTTCCCACTCCATGATATATTTGAATTTGCATCAACAACAACTTTTTTTACAACTGCACCTGATGGAATACCATAGACATTAAATTTTATAACACTTGAATCACCACTTTTACCCGCATCTAAGTATAAACTCATTTTCTTTGAAGAAGTAACAGTTTTTGATGATGAAATTGCAAATGAAGTTGTTATCATAAATGCCATACATATAACTAGTAATAATACAGCTAACTTTTTAATATTCATTAATATCACTCCTTTTATTATCTTGACAAAATCGCTCCCATTTTGCCAATACTTAGTTTAATTTTGATAGAATCTAGTAAATAATTATATTGTAATATTTTTCAATTACATACCTAATCCAAGTTCTATTGTTTAAAAAAATTAATTAATATAGTATTCACTTTTTCAGGAACTTCATAATGTGCTAAATGAGATGCATTTTTGATAATATGAAAATCCATATCAGGTATAATTAATCTTAACCTATCAATAGACTCTTTAGGTATGTTCTTATCGTTATCGCCCCATATTAATAATGCAGGTATATTTTGTTGTTTTACTTTTTCATAATACGGTTTTGAATCGGTTAGGCAATTTCCTTTCGCATTTGCTAATACAGCACGTTTTTTTCCTTTGTACACTAATTGTGCTTTAAGCTTACTTTCTAGTTCTTCTTTTTTTGTATCATCTAATAGTATACTAGCTTTTTTAAGTATAAATTTATCTCCTGCTACACTCATGAAATATTCACCTAATTTACTTCTCAAAAGCCTTACAATATTACTCCCTTCAAAGGCATCAGATAATGGTGCTAAGAATACTATTTTTTCTACTAATTCAGGATGTTTAGCTGCAAAATAAGCACAAGTACTACCTCCTTGAGATGTTCCAACCAAATATATAGGTTTTCGTATGTTTAGTTTTTCAAGAAGTTCTATTAGTTGCTGATCATATAAATATCTATCGTATTTATCTAATTTAGGTCTATCAGAAAATCCATGTCCGTATACATCGTATCTTAAAACCCTGTATCCTTCATCTAATAATGGTTGCATATTATAATCCCATGTTACAGCAGGTGCTGCATTCCCATGAACTAGCACTATTAGCTTTGCATCTTCATTTCCTTTTAATTCATAGTGAGTATATCCATTAGATAATTTGACAAAGCTACCATCAATACTAGCTCTTGTTGTTTCATTGAGTTCTTTACTTTCCATATCACCTGTAATAACTGGAAGTAAAACTATAATCACAACAAGCCCTAGAACTATCCAAAACACTTTTTTCATTTTTTATCAACGCTCCTTCAATTAATTCTAATTTAATCTATTCTTTGTTTTTACTATATTAAATTATATTAAACATAGTTCTTATTTATTGCTTAATTAAAAGATAAAAAAGAATCCATTTAGAAGTGCTTTATAAACTTACATGATTTATTATATTAGTAAATAAGAGCAACTCACCTTAATGCTCGTCACTCTTATGCCTTCACTATTTTTCTTATAAAATTTATACTTTCTTCACTTAAACATAGCACTATAAGTGTTTTAGTAGATAATACGCCATTCTTCATTATTTTTTAAAAAAATCGATTAAAATAGAATTTATTTTTTCTGGAAATTCATAATGTGCTAAATGAGAGGCATTTTTAATCAAGTGAAATTCCATATTAGGTAAAGTTACTCGTAATCTATCCATAGATTGTTTTGGTATACTCTTATCATTTTCGCCCCACGTTAATAGCGTAGAAATATTTTGTTGCTTAACTTTTTCATAATAGATTTTTGCATCGTGCAAACTATCTCCTCTCATATTTGCTAATACTGCTCTTTTTTTTCCTTTATATATTAACTGATTTTTGAGTTTTATTTCAAGTTCTTCTTTTTTTGCCTTATCCGAAAGCATACTAGCGGGTTTTATTATTAATTTATCCCCCATTACCCCCATCAAATAATCTCCTACTTTAGTTTGCATAAGTTTTAATCTGTTTTTACCTTCAAAATCATCAAATAATGGTGCTAATAATGCTATTTTATCTACTAATCTAGGATGTTCAGCTGCAAAATAAGCACAAATACTACCTCCTTGAGATGTTCCCACTAAATAAACAGGTTCTTTTATATGCAGTTTTTCTAAAAGTTCCATAAGTTGATTATCGTAAAGACTTTTATTGTACTCTTTTAATTTAGGTCTGTCAGAATATCCATGACCATAAATATCATATCTTAAAACTCTATACCCTTCATCTAATAATGGCTGTATATTATAATCCCATGTTACAGCAGGTGCTGCGTTTCCATGAACCAACACTATTACCTTTGCATCTTCATTTCCTTTTAACTCATAATGAGTGTATCCATCCGATAGTTTTGCAAAACTACCACCAATATCAGCCCTTGTTATTTCATTAAGATCTTTACTTTCCATATCGCCTGTAATAAATGGAAGTAATACTATAATCACAACAAGTCCTATAGCTATCCAAAGTACTTTTTTCATATTCAACCAACTCTCCTTCATTTAATCTTCATTTATTTTCCTAAGACAGAAAACATTCTCGCACTTTATTCATTTATATTAACACAATTATTTTTTTATTGCTTAATTAAAAAGATGAAAAGGTGTCCATTCAGAATAAATTATAATAATTTTTATTATCATTTAGTTTTGTTCCTAACTAAGGGTATAATTAGCTAATGAATATCTTAAATACAAATTATTATTGTAGTAAAATCATTTACAATCCGAAGGTAATATATGATTTTCTTTATTTGACACTAGCATAGTTTATAATGAAAAACCTTTTTTTAAAAAAACTCATAAAAAAAGACAGAACAAATTTTATATCACCTCTCTGTCTTCTAAAACTATTTTAATACATTTATTTATAATTCAATACATTCACCAGACTAACTGTATTATCATAACAATTTACAAATTCATGAGGTAATTTCCCTTTAAAACGTATAGAGTCACCTTCATTTAAAACAAACTCTTCACTATCCAAAATAAGTTTTACACTGCCTTTGATTACATAGATATATTCGTCAATCTCATTCATATGTCCACTATTGCAAAGTTTAGAATGTGGAGCTATTTCAAGTTTCAAGATTTCGGATTTGTGTAAATCATAATACGGAAAAACACTATAAATACTATATTCTGATTCTTTATGTATTACTTTTAGTTCATTGTTTCTGACTATTGAGTAATCTAATTCTTCCTCTTTAATTAGTCTTGTAAGTGGTATCTTTAATCCATCTGCGATTTTCCATAACACTAATATTGTGGGATTGGTACTACCTCTTTCTATTTCACCAATCATACTTTTACTAACACCTGTTATAGCGGATAATTTTTCTAATGTTAAAGCCCTCTCTTTGCGGATATGTTTTAAGTTTTTCGATATACTACTATTTATGTTTTCCATGATGATACCTCCTGAAAATATTATATAATATATTGAATTAATGTACAATATATTATATAATTCGATATATAGGATTTAAATATAATATATCGTACGTTATAAAGAAATATACTATCCAGATTTTTATTTTACATCATATTTAATTTAAATGAAGACAATATATCTTTAAAACAGGAGGAAAATATTATGAAAACCTTGAAATTCAAAAAGATTGATGCTTTTACAAAAGGTATATCTTCAGGAAATCCAGCAGGATATATCTATATGAACCATAATAAAGAATTAGACGAAGTAGATATGCAGAAAATAGCAACAGAACTAAAGGGTTTTGTTAATGAGGTCGGTTATGTCAATAAAACTGATGAACAATTTAACTTAAGATTTTTTTCATCAGAGTGTGAAGTGACTTTCTGTGGACACGCTACTATAGCAATTATGTATGATTTAATAAAAAATAATCAAGAGTTATTGACTAAAAATGAAGTACTTATCAATGTTAGTACAGGCACTTTATCTGTATTTAATCATATTAAAGAAGATGATGCTGTTTACATCATGGCACCAGAACCCAAGTTTTTAACTTGCACTTTACAATCTAATAATGTAGCTGATATACTTGGAATTCATTTGTCTGATATAAATAAAGAAATGCCTATAAAGCTTGTAGATGGTGGCCTACGAACACTAATCGTACCAATAGTATCTTTAGAAAACTGTTTGAAAATTAATCCTAATCAAGAAAATCTCAAAATGTTTTGTCTAGACAACGAAATAGATATCATACATGTTTCTACAAAAGAAACAAATACTACATCAAGCAAATATCGTACTAGAGTATTTGCACCTAAGTATGGATATTTAGAAGATCCTGCTACTGGGTCAGGAAATGCATCGTTTGGGTATTATTTGATTAATGAAAATCTGTGGAATGATAATTTTACAGTTGAGCAAGGTTCAGATAAAAACAATCCCAACTTTATCAAGCTTAAGCGTTATAAAAAAGATGGAATGGATCGCATAATATTCGGTGGATGTGGAACAACAAGAATTGAAGGTGATTATTGCTTCCATGGTTAATCCGAATAGTTAAAAGCAGACTATAGATTGCAAGGCGTGTTAAAATTGAGTAGCGGAGCTTACTTAGAGGTAAGTGAGCAACGGAAATTTTAACTACAACGCAGAAATCGGATTTTTTTCTACAGTCTGAGACCTCCTTATTTTTAACAAGGAGGCCTTTGTATTATTTATCTTTTTTATTTATTGCTTTAATGCTATTTAATTCATCAGCATTCATTCCTTCTGCTTTTAAAAAGCTAATCAATAAATCTGTTTTTCCATCTATATATGATTCTATATCGTTTGGATATTCTTTAGCAAGCTTACGTTTTATATCGCTATATGCTTTAACTGCTTCTTTATTTTTTCTCAAATGATTTCGGACTAATAGGTTATTTCTAAGATTTACACAACCATCAATACAAACATATAAATGATGCTCCATCCAGTTTATATGAGGATTATCTTTTTCATATTTAAAAGCTTCTCTCCCTTTTATACCTAAATCACCCCTATGTTTGTACCCAACACTTGCAAACAATTTTATTACTTTCAAACTGTCCTCTTCATTTTTTACAATAATAGCAATATCAAGAATTGGTTTTGCCCATAACCCTTCAACTGACGTACTTCCAACATGCTCAATCTTGGTATTAACTTCAACTAATAGCTCTTCATAGAATTTTCTAGCTTTTTCAAACTCCGTTTTCCAATTAGGATTATATGGTTCTACTATGATTTTTCTCATTACTACCTCCAATGGTTTAAAAGTAGATTATAACGAAACCTAATGAAACAAATTGTATTTTTATTTAAAATCTTTATTCTTTTTTAACTCGGAAAGACGTTTTTTGTGCGTCTTTCTATTTTTCCTTACTTTTTTTTCTGCGTATAACAAATTATCTAACTCTTCAATATATTCGTCATTAATGTTTTCATAATTCATTAATTTATCTAGTTTTTTTGATGCCTGTTTCATTTTCTTTTTAGCCATCATTTGCTCTTTGTGAATCTTTTTTTCTTCAAGTTCTAAACATTGTTCTCCTTTGTGATATCTTTTATAGGATTGATAAATGATTTCATGTTTTTTCATTTTTTATTCTCCTTAAAACTAGTTGTCTGAAAAAATATAAGTAATACATCTATTACCCTTATAATACACAAAAGTTGCTTTTGTCTTTCTGTTTATGTTCTAATAACTCTTTGCAACTATTACAGATTCACCTAAATTAAAGTTTTCATCAACAAAAGGCATGCAACGTCTTGTAAGTTTATAAGTAGACGCTACTTTATCATATTCTTCTTTTTCTGTTTCACTTAATGGTAACTCGACAAACCCTATAAAACCGCTTTCAAATAATTTTTCACATTCTTCTAATGTAGCACAACGTTTAGTGTTTTGGTTTGTGAAATTTTTATGTTTTTCATACATATCTACTTGCATTTCATTTAGCAAACTATCGCTATTTTCAATAAATTCATCTATGCTTATAGTAGTTTTTGATATTTTACCAAGGTCTCTACGTACATATGTTATCATTTCTTTCTCTAACTCTCGCTCACCAAGTTCTAATCTTAGTGGAATTCCTTTTCTTATGCTATTCCATATTTTATCACTAAATCGCTTATCCATATCACCATCTACTTCTGTTCTAATACCTCTTGATTGTAGTTTTTGTTTGATTTCATCACACTTTTGTAGCAATAAAGTATTGTCTGTGTTTTTCTTTATAAATGGTAATATTATTATCTGTGTTGGTGCTATTTTAGGTGGAAGTATTAGCCCATCATCATCACTGTGAGACATTATGATTGCACCTATCAATCTTGTTGTAATCCCCCATGATGTAGTGTATGCAAGTTCTTGTTTACCATCTTTATTTTGGTATAGTATATTAAAAGCTTTTGCAAAGTTATTACTCAAATCATGTGATGTCCCTGATTGCAAGCTTTTACCATCTTGCATCATTGATTCAAAAGTATAAGTTTCCTTAGCTCCACCGAATCTTTCTTCTTTTGTTTTTGTTCCACCTATTGAATACATAGCTAAATAATCTCTTACAAAGTTCTGATATATGCGTAGTACTTGTTTTGCATTTTCACTAGATTCTTCTTCAGTTGCAAAAGCATTATGTCCTTCCTGCCACAGAAACTCAGCTGTTCTCAAAAACGGACGAGTTCGCATTTCCCATCTCATAACATTTGCCCATTGATTCAGCTTTAGTGGTAAATCTCTATAGGATTTTATCCACCTACTCATAGCCTCTCCTATTATTGTTTCAGAAGTTGGCCTAATAACATATGGCTCTTCTAATTTTGCATTCTCATCAATCCCTAAATTTCCATCATTATTTTTCAATCTATAGTGTGTAACAACTGCAACTTCTTTTGCAAAACCCTCTACATGTTCTGCTTCTTTTGCAAAATAAGACATTGGTATAAGTAATGGAAAATAACAGTTTTTCACTCCATCTTCTTTAATTATTTTATTAAATTCATCTCTAATCAATTCCCATATAGCGTATCCATACGGTTTCATAGTCATACATCCTCTTACAGGCGAATTTTCTGATAAACCTGCATCTTGTATAACTTTTAGATACCATTTTGAAAAGTCTTCTTTTCTTGCACTCATATTTGTTTAATAATATATTTTACTAATATATTATTTTCCTCCTTAATATTTATTTTAGTATATTTATTATTCTTTAATATACGGTTTTTGTCAAGTGGATTGGCACTTTTTTAACAAAGAAATTTTACAATGTACTTAAACCTGTATAATTAATAGAAAATAATAACTTTATAACAACATTCTAACTGCACAATATTTAATAAAGCTTCATAAATATTTTAAGATAAGTTTATTATATCCAATTACCTTTTTAACTTTCTAATTTCATTATAATAATTATATCCTAGTATCATGATTACCCTAAAAATATGTTTAGTAGATATAACTTCACTCAAAAATATACAGCTTATTTTTACCCGTATACGCTACCCCTAATATAATCACTATCATTATATCTAGAAGTATACAGCATCCATGTAAACACCAAAAGGTAAAAGTATAGTAGCAGTAATTGTTTGAATAAGGGGCATCAATTATAATCCACTAATCTTTTAATTAGCTAATCATAGTAAATCTCATATAGTTATATTTTTTTGAGATTGACTTGACATATACATGTATTATTATTTTTAAAATTATAAATCGAAGGCTGTCAAATGTTATTTGCTATTTGACAGCCTTCATTGTGCTATGAAGAATCTTTATAAACTTTTCCTCACCATTTATATTTATTTTTGATTGCTTCTTCTACCTTAGACATTGCATACAGAAAATCTTGAGCATAATTAGAAGATGTCTCCATATACATTCTTGTAAAAGTCTTTATTTTTTCAAGTTTAATGCTCTTAGTAGATTTATTCTGTAATAAAGACAATACCCTTGTATATTCATCTATAAATGTTTTTATAATATCTTCTTTAGTTTCAGAATATTTTTTCTCTAGTAAAACTAGTGCATTCTCTATTAGTTTTTTCAACTCAGTATTTTCCATTATTATCTCTCCTAATTAAGTGGACTAATGTTGACGATCCATGAATTTGGCCAATTTAATGGCATTAATATCTGATCTGCCCCACCATTTAGTCTTTGACCATTTTGTGATGTTTGAGGAGCTACTTTACCAATGTTTAGTACAGTTCCTTTTGGTATTTTTATAGTAGCTACATAATCCATTGTATTTCCCCATTCAGGAAGTAACGCTAGTTTATCCATAATCTCTTGCTTGTTATTGCTATTAAAAGTTGTTACAAATCCACCATTTGCCTTTGCAGTTCCACCAAAAGCTCTGTATACTATTATATCCTGAGTGGCTTCTACTGTTCTGTAATTGCTATTAGCAAAAGATTCTTGGATCCATGTTGGTAATGAATTATCCTTATTAAGCTCTTTTACTTTAGCATCAATTCCTGTCGTTGTATTGTACATAGACTTCATGCTGTAATTTGTATCATTCATTCCAGTAGTAGCGTTTATGTTACCTACATTAAGTACAATTAAACACATAAGCAAAACAAATAAACTTAACTTACCTATACTTTTTTTCATTGGTTGCACCTCCATTGATTTTATTTTTTTCATATTATACTACCGTACAAGAAAAAACACAATAGATAAAATTCAAAAAATAAAATCCATTATTTGGGACAAAAAGTGTATAAATAATGTGTATAAATTAAGTATATAGGAGGCTTTATATTTAAGTCCTTAGTCTTTAAAAATACTATGATTTACTCCAAGTTTCGAGTTAATGTTAAAAATCTTAATTTAACAGTTTTTGGATCAAGTACATTTCTAAACTCAAGAGTATCACTAGAATTGACCATTTTGCTTGAGGCTTCCTTTGCTAATTCAATTGACTCTCAATGTTGAATCATAACAAAACTATTCTGATATATTTTTCTAATTTATTAGAAATTTGATTATAAAACTGCATTTTTATAGATATGTGTCTTCCTCCAGTTCAAATTGTAAACATTATATTTTTTGCTAAATGAATTTTATTTAATCTAAGAATAATCAAAGTTTTGATTTTATATTTTTTCAATCTTCAACTGGAGTTGGTAAATATGCCCATCCAATTATTCACAGCGTCTTTTTTGTTTTTTAGTTAATGTAATTTTGACTCATATTTTATAATTTTTGAATACTTCTTTTTACATTTCTATTTTTTAATAAGTAAAATACAATTAATAATGTACCTATCTCAGTTACAGGTGCTATTAGCCAAATTCCTGTATCTCCAAAAATTACTGGTAATACACATATATTAATTAGTAGAAGAATCAATCCTCTAAAACTTGAAATAATAGCCGATTCCTTAGCATATCCAATTCCTGTAAAATAGAACGAGGTTATTACATTGTATCCCGTTGCAATAAATGAAAAACTGAATATTCTAAGTCCGTATATTACTAATGTTACTAATTCTATATCTCTTGTAAATAAACCTGCATAGTATTTGCCACACACATTAAGTAATATATAAAATAAAACGCCTAACCCCAATACTAATTTACTGGTATATTGGCGCAATTTATCACATATTTTATAATCTTTAGCACCATAACTATAGCTAATCATTGGCGATATTCCTTGTCCAAACCCTATAACTATCATATTATATATATATCGTGAATATCCAATTATAGTCATTCCTGCCACACCAATAAGACCCATTCTTTTTATAACAACTAAATTCAAGAAAAACATTGTAATAGAAAGAGACAATTGACCTATAAACTCTGATCCACCGTTTGTTATAGTTTGTTTTAAATCCTTTTTATCAAATTTATATCTACCAAAACTAAATAGTGTCTTTTTACTAATAAAATAACCCACCATGATAAATGTTCCCAAAACAACTGCTATACCAGATGCATAGGCAGCGCCACTAACGCCTAATCTTAGAACATCTATAAATAAATAATCTAATATTATATTAAGTATAGTGGTAATTATTGTACTAATCATAAACAAGCTGTGTTTACCTTCTCCCCTAAGAAACATCCCCAAAATTATGTTTAACATCATAAATGGATATACCCATAACATTATATTATAATAAGCAAGCATTGTATTCTTAGTACTTATATCTATCCCTACATGATTTAAAATAGGTCTTAATATTATAGTAAAAATTGTTGCTAAGATGATAAATGCTAATATCCCTGTCACTAAAGTTTGATTAAATCCATTTATACTTTTATTAATTCTCTTTTCTCCTAACCGTCTTCCTGCTATAGATACCCCACCAACACCTATCATAATACTAACTGCAAGAAAAACATAAAGAATTGGCAATCCTAAATTCATAGCCGCAAGTGCATCTTTATTTATTATAGTTGATACAAAATATCCATCAACTATAGTTACAAATGATGAGAGTACCATTGCTATAGTAGCAGGTATTGAGTACTTCAAAATACTCTTTATTGTGTTCTTTTTTATTTCTTCTAAATTCATAAAAAACTCCTTTCAACTCATTTAGCTTAATTTCATAAATGATTATATAGGAGTTTTGAATTAAAAACTTCTGAATTCGTGCTTTATATAATAGGTATGTATATGTCAAAGGAAAAATAGTTACAATTATGATTAATAGTGTTATATTTAGTTATAATTTTTCTTGACTTAAAATCCATTTTATAGTGTGTATTAATAGACCATATTCCTAATAGACCTTGAAATGTTTCAAAAATCTTCTTATTAGATCCCTCATATTCATACATCATATATTTTCCACCTGTTAGAATCATAGTATTACATCCATCTTTTATAGGTTTTGATGTAGTTATGCAAACATCCGTTATACATCTATTTGGATTTGTTAATATCGGATCATCATATGAAATCTCAAACTGTATACTTTCATCATTATAATATATTCTGTGTTTGTCTAAAAACTCTCGCCAATAATTTTTAAGGTTTACATAATTCCCAATAAATCGTTGATACACTACCTCTACATCCGTTAACTCTACTAATTTCATTCTACTATTATAGTAGTCGTAATCCTTATCTGTAAGGTCAGCACAGTATGTTAAGTCATTACTTATGATTTTATCCTTATACCGGTTCTTTTTAAATACAGCTGGTGATTTACCGTAATGCTTTTTAAAAGCTGTACTATAGTTCGATGAACTATATCCATAACTAGAACTTATCTGAGTTATTGATTTATCGTATTCCCTAGTAATTTGAAAAGCACTTGTTTCAATTCTCAATCTTTTAATAAACGCATAAACACTTTCTCCTATTATTGATTTAAAAAGACGATTGAAATAATACTTTGAAAAATGGCAATGTTCTGCTATAACCTCCACAGTTAAATCTTCATCTAAATGCTCTTTTATATAGTCAATAGCTTTAATTATAATTATATCTTGCAAAATTATTTCATCCTTTCATGCTGATTTAGCATTGCTATACATAATTAATCTGTTTGTCAAGTAAGAGTATTTTGCTTATTATTACTACTAATCATAAATCATTAATAGTTATTTAGCAATTACCTTATGTACAAGTTATTTTTTATCATACTATTTATTACGCAATGAATCTAATAATATTTCAATTGTATGTTTAATAAATGTATCCTTGTCTAAGTCGAAATGTTGTGTATAGGTATTCCCAGATAATGAAAGCATCTGAAAAAAACCTGATACAATAAATATAGAAGAAAGAGCAAGCTCAGATATTTCTAAATCAGACCTAATACTTCCATCTGCTTTTCCTTCAATAAACATGCCTATAAGCTCTTCAAATAAGCGTTTATCAATATCCATAAATTTTTTGCGGTAAGGTACATCCTCGTCTTTAGTTTCAGACTTTACCAATCCTCTCATATTTATTAATTGAACTAAGCGTGGAAATTTGCAATAAAATTCATAGTATTCATAATAAGACAATCGGATTTTTTCAAATCCTGTATTCCCTTTTTTGATTTTGTCTTTTATCATATCTAAAAGTCGTTTGAATCCTCTAAATGAAACTGCAAAATACAAATCTTCCTTTGAAGTAAAGTATCTGTAGATTGTCCTTTTAGTAAACTCCGCTTCTCTTGCCAAATCATTCATAGATACATTTTCAAACCCATGCTTACAAAACAATTCCCCAGCTTTAGAAATAATAGCATCTTCTCGTTCTAATTGTTCTCGTTGACGCCTTGTTAGCTCTCTCAAAAATATTCCTCCCTTACTTATTGACAAATGAAATTTTATAAAGTATACTATCGGTATACTTAGTATACTTGAAGTATATCTAATTATATGAATTTTGTCAACTACCCAAAGAGGAGGTATCCTAAATGAAAGGAAAAGGAATATTCAATAAAGTAACCATTTATAAAATATTAGTTGTATTTATTTTTATTTCAACTTTATTGGTTATGAGGGGTTATAATCCTACGTTTATGCATTATAGTAATGGAGCTAATATACTGGACATGCGCTTTAGCTATGTAACGGATGATGTTTATAATATGTTTCATAGCTTAGAAAATGAAGGAAGACTCCTTTATATAAAACTTTTATTTGTTGATTTTTTATTTATTATCAGTTTTATATATGTGCAAAGCAATTTATTAAAATGGATTATGGGCAAATCTATGATAAAAACCAAATGGCGATTTTTGCTTTCTCTTTCATATTTACGTGCTTTATTTGATATTGGCGAAAATACACTTATTCTTTTTCTATTGAATAGTTATCCTACTAAATTGCCAAATCTTGTGAAAGTCTGTAGTTTTGTTACATCATTAAAGTTTATAATATTAGCTTTATGGGTGATAGCCATACCTATCTCTTTTTATGCAAGAAGTCATAGAAAGGTAAACAAAACTAAGAATTGGAGTGAAATAATATGAAATCAGTTGTTATATACTACTTTTCCGGTACTGGAAATACAGAAATTGTTGCAGACATGTTTAAAAATGAGTTCTCAAAAAATAATTATAATATTACTTTAATCCGCATTGAAGATGTTCTAAAAAATAACTTAAAACTTGAACTTGAAAAATTCGAAATGATTGGTATTGGATCCCCGATTATCGGTTTTGGAGCTCCTTCTATTATTTATGATTTTATACGTATACTTCCAAAAGAAAGTAGTAAAAAAATATTTATATTTCGTACAGCTGGAGGGGTTGCACCTATTAACTACAATGCTTCAAAATTAATGATGAGAAAGTTAGCTAAAAAAGGGTATGAAGTTTTTCATGAAAGAGTATTTTCCATAAGCAGTAATTGGGTTGTTAAATTTGATGACTTGGTTATTAAACAGCTCTATGAAGTTACAAACAAGAAAGTGGGGATAATGTGTAATGAATTAATTGATGGGAAAAAAAGAATCTTGAAGACAGGTATAGGTCTCAAAATACTCGCTGAATTTGCAATGCATAGCTTTCCATACTTACTACGTTTAGTAGGAAAAGATTTGACTATAAATAAATCCTGCTCTAATTGTGGCGTTTGTATTAAAAATTGCCCAGTTAATAATATATATCTAAAGAATGGAAAAATTCGTTTTAAACTTTCATGTAATAGTTGTATGAGGTGTGTTTATTCGTGTCAGACATCTTCAATTAATTTTAGATTCTTAACTTTTTTTCCTGTTGCTGACGACTACAACATAAAGGAAATATTGAACCATCCATATGATACTACTACAACATCAGATAGACCAATTCCATCTTTTTTTGATGATTATGTTAATAGCGATGAGATGTAAAAGAAACTAATTTATATTATCCATTTCAAATTCATTTAAAATAGAAGGGTATAATTCTGTACAAACTTTTATAAATTTTAGTTAAAATAACAATTTCCTCTATTATTTTTTATATTTGTGTGTTATATTAATATTGTAAAAAATGTTAAAAGGAGGAAATTATATGAGAAACATAAACAGAAAAACATTTACATTAGTGGCTGTACTTATAATGACGATTACACTAAGTAGTATTACAGTTTACGCAGCATCATGGCCGATTCTTAAAAGGGGAGATGATAATACCAATGTTAAATCTTTGCAGTGTTTTTTAAGATTCTACGGCAATGATGTAGATGGTAAGTTTGGTCGTGATACAGAATCAGCTGTTAAGAGTTTTCAATTAAAGAATGGCTTACAAGTGGATGGTGATGTTGGTCCAAAAACTTGGTCAAAGTTAATAAGAACTATACAAATTGGTTCAAAAGGTTCTGAGGTAAGAGCATTACAATATCAACTAAAGTATAAATATAAAAAACTTTTAGGTGTTAGTTATAATTATGAGATTGATGCAGATTTCGGACCAGAAACAAAGAAATATGTTAAGATGTTCCAATCTAAAATTGGTCTTGTTGCTGATGGTATTGTTGGTCCAACAACTTGGAAATATCTCTTTGCAACATATCCAAACAATTAGATAAACTAAAATTATTTAAGCATATTAACCCAAACCATCCATTTTAATACGATACTTCCAAAATAGACAGTCTAATCTAAAATCAGATTATCTATTTGGAAGTATTTTTTTATAGGAATAAACTCTAAATTTTCTCTTTAAATATTAGTTTATCACCTGTTCAATATTGTCTATAATTTTTTTTGCATAATCTGAGACATTCTTTTTCCTAGAAGCTGATGTATACGCATTAATTTCTATGTCCTTATTTTTCCACTTGCTTGAATCTGCTGTTAACAATAAAGATACATTACCTTAATCATTATTATATTTAAGAATTGATAAATATCTTGTTGTTCTTAAATTACTCCCTATTGTTGTAATCAAGTGATTAATAAACGACATGCTTTCAAACAATACTCGGATGGCGTTTATTTTTGTAACATATTTTAAAATTGAAGATATTCATCCTATAGCATACTAATAAAGTATTTTGGTTATACTACCACAGAAAAAATGAAGACTTACTATAAACATTTTGTACATCAGGCTAAGACTTTCCTGGACAGGAGTATATTATGAATAATAAAACTAAATTTAAAAGATTTAATTTTTGTTGTATTAAGCAGATGGCACAATCAATGGTACATAATCCAGATGCTCGTCCTAAGATGACAGACTGGTATAATCCAAAACAGCTCATCAAAACTGGTATTAAAGCGGTTTTATCAACTATACTAGGACAGTACTCCGACCCTAGATTGATAGAAGCATACGGTAAACAAAAGGGATATTTCGACTTTTCTAAAGAATATCTCCAAACTGAAGATGGTGGTTACATAACCGATGAGGAAGGCTTTTATATTAGAGATGAAACGTGTAAACGAGAAGATATTTGGATTGATTATGTCAGTGATTTGGGTGAGGGATTCAATTCAACATATACTGTTGCATATTATTTATCCCGTTTAAAGCTAAAATTGGAAGATCCTAAGTCACAAAAAGAATTGGCTACTTTAAGAGGTAATATACTTATTTTTGGTGGTGATCAGGTATATCCTGTGTCCAGTAGACAAAAATATCTAGAGCGTTTAGTTACTCCTTATCATCTTGCTCTTAGATATACAAATGCTCCACATCCCCAAGTCTTTGCCATCCCAGGTAATCATGATTGGTATGATGGGCTTGTTTCGTTTACAAGACTTTTCTGCTCACATAAATGGTTTAATGGTTGGCAAGCTCCTCAGAAAAAAAGCTATTTCGCTCTAAAGCTTCCCCATAATTGGTGGCTGATAGGTACAGATATACAGCTTCATGCTGACATTGACGGACCTCAAGTTCAATACTTTAAAGATATTGCTAAAAAAATGAAAGATCTTGATCGCGTCATTTTATGCAATGCTGAGCCCTACTGGATATCTACTAGAAAAGAAAAAAAGAATAGTATAATCTGCGATGAAAATAATTTAATGTTTTTAGAAAATATCCTACGTAAGCATATACAAATATTTATTGCTGGAGACAAACACCACTACAGACGTTTTGAACATATACCTCAGAGATCAGATAAAACTCTAAATCATAGCTTAAAAACTGAAAAAATAACATCTGGTGGAGGTGGAGCTTTTTTGCATCCAACTCATAATATGCGTGAAAATTATATAACTGAACACTTTTCTGATGATTGTATAGAGGTAAAAGAACGTAAATTTGAAAGAAAAAAAGATTTTCCCACAGAGCAAACTTCAAGGGAACTATGCCGAAAAAATATAACGTTCTTATGGAAAAATAAAAAATTTGGTTTAGTAACTGCTTTTATATATTTATTTGTATCATTATCGGTATTACAAACAGCACCTATTTATTCTGATGCTATTAATTTTTATGAATTTTCACTATTAGAACTTTCGACGATTACCCATTCTCCTATATCTATCTTTTGCATTCTAGTTATCATTGGTGGTTTCATTTTATTTGCAGATGGTCATTCTCGTAGGTTTAAATATATTATAGGTGGTCTCCATGGTTTATGTCATATATTAGTTGCCTTTGTTATGACCTGCTGTGTTGTTTATCTTGTAAGATTTACATTTAACTTAGGATGGAATTTAATTACTATAATATTCTCAGGATTACTTATTTTTATTGGTGGTTGGATCTTTGGCTCAGTTATAATGGGATTATATTTGTATATATCCTTAAATGTCTTTGGCTATCATGGAAACGAAGCTTTCTCTTCCTTAAAAATAGAAGATTGGAAGAATTTTTTACGTATTCACATAGATAAAAATGGTGACCTAACAATTTATCCGATTGGTATAGAAAAAACCGTGCAACAGTGGCAATCCACTTCAGATAGTAAATTAACATCCTTACTTGAACCCAACATATCTGATGATGAACAAAAGAAAACAATTCCTAAACTAATTGAATCTCCAATTGTTATCCCTTTTCGTAAATCATAATATAAAAACTCTTTGGTAGATATTATATTAACTACTAAAGAGTTTTCTTATAGCTATACCAGTTATAAAAAATTGTCAAGATGATACGTATTCAAGTATCATTCAGATACTTCTTTTTTATTATTTCTTGCTCCCATGAACCTCATGACTATTTTTACAAAAAACCTCATTAATTTACTATCAAGCTCCTTATGGGCACTTTTTAATTCTTTCCTTATCTGTATATTTTGTGGACAGTGTTTCTCACATTTTCCACATTCTGTACAAAGATCTGCGCCTGATTTATTTCCACCACCAAATCCGACTACTCGACTAATGTATTGAAATTGCGTTATTCTACTCTTCCCAAAGAAATACTTACTATTATAATCACTGAAAGCACCTGGTATATCAACTCCAAATGGACAAGGCATACAGTAATTACAACCCGTACAAGGCACTTTCATAAGTTTCTTATATATTTCTTTTACTTCATCGATAATCTTAATCTCATCTACAGACATGCTATCAGGTGTTGTCAAATTTGCAACTTTTATATTTTCTTTAATATGTTCGTCAACATTCATTCCACTGAGAACAACACCAACTTCTTTATGATTCCATATCCACCTTAACCCCCAGAAAGCTGGCGATCTTTTTTCACTGTAATCTGCAAATTTCTCTTTCACCTTATCAGGAGCTTTTGAAGCTAAATTTCCACCTCTAAGCGGTTCCATTATAACAACACCGATTCCTTTTTCATATGCTTTCTTTAATCCTGCAAGCCCTGCTTGATTATACTCATCTAAATAATTAAACTGTATCTGACAAAACTCCCAATCATAATCTTCAAGTATTTTTATAAATTCTTCTGGCCTACCATGAAAAGAAAAGCCAATGTGTTTTATCTGCCCATTTTTTTTCTTTTCTTTAATAAAATCAATAATACCAAACTTTTTAAGCTTTTGCCAAGATTGTAAACTATCAAGCATATGCATAAGATAATAGTCAATATAATCAGTGTTAAGTCTCTTAAGCTGAGTATTAAAATATTTTTCAATTTGTATAGGTTTGTTCACTAAGTATGCTGGAAGCTTATCAGCTATATATATCTTATCTCTAAGATTATATTTATTGATAAATTTGCCTAATATAACTTCACTTTTACCACCATGATATGGATAGGCTGTGTCATAATAGTTAACTCCATTTTCAAAAGCATATAGCATTTGTTCTTCAGATTTTTTGATATCTATCCTGCCGTTTTTACTAGGAAAGCGCATACAACCATAACCTAGAACAGATAGTTTCTCACCACCCTTTACC
The DNA here is from genome assembly GCA_029227815.1 of Clostridiaceae bacterium M8S5. GTDB lineage: Bacteria > Bacillota > Clostridia > Tissierellales > MCWD3 > Abyssisolibacter. The sequence continues at coordinate 3,619,032 of CP118523.1, forward strand.
AGTTTCCTATATTGCATATGATTACCTCCTTTATTATTTAACTAAGCTTTTTAATGTCATATCTATAACATCATATCCGTTCTTTGCATTATCTATCTCTGATACCGCAGTTTCAATGGGACATCTACCATCACCTGCTCTATTAATTATATATGGCACGATCTTTATATAATGAGTATTTATTCTATGCGCATTTGCATACTCCAGTGCTATTTGACTGATTATTGGTGTATTTATTTCTTTTGCTCCAATCAAATCAGCAAGCATAACTGCACCTTTACCCATAATCCTATCAACTACTATTATCGGCTTATTAGAACAACCAAACTGTTCATAATAATCTTTTAATGGTTTTACACCTTTTGCTTGTGAACTATAGATTATTTTATCTTCCAATAACACAAAACATGTTTTTTTAGGATACTTATTTAGTAGTTCTAGCTGCTGTGATACGATTATCGACATACAGATTCCTCCTTAAAGTATTAACTAATACTGGTATTATAATAAGCTGAATTAATATTCCAGGTACACCTGTACTATAAACGGCTAGTGTTCCAAATATAATGGGAAGCTTTATCTTGATTAACTGAATGGTAATTTGCATTAATGCTAATGATACCAATCTCCCTGAAATCATTGCACAAATTAGTGCAATATAAGGGCTAAATTTTCTCGTATATCCTAAGTATCCAGCTACTAATCCGTATACGCCCAGTTCAAAGAACATAAAGATTGCCATTAGTAAGGCAGGCATTCCTAGCGCAAAACCCATTGATACTGATACAGTTCCTATAACTACTCCCGAAATTGGACCCAGTATAATTGCACCTATTAAAACTGGAATATGCATTGGTAATAATATAGCCCCTATACTAGGTCCTCCTATCAAATGAAAAATCTGTGGTAATATTATCCCTAAAGCTATAAAGAACGCTGTATATGTCAATCTTATTGTTTTCATTTTCAACTCCTTTCTGTGTGACTATATAATTTAATTTTAGTTGACACAGTGTCTATAATTTCATTATATGTTTTAGTTGACACAATGTCAACTATTTATTGAAAATTAGCTGAATATATGTTACTATATTTACACGAGGTGAAAATAATGAAATTTGAACGTGCGAGAACTAATGAACAAATACAAGAAAGAAAAAAAGAAATCCTAAAAGCCTGTGCAAAGCTTTATGATGAATCAGGTATTGATGGCGTGCATTTCAAAGCAGTAAGTAAAATAACATCTTTCGTAAGATCAACAATTTACACATATTACAAAACAAAAGAAGAAATACTTCTTGATCTTTTACTTGATGATATTAGGACTTGGTCTTTGGATGTCAAAACCATTTTAGAGAAACATGAAACATTATCTAGAGAAGATTACTGCCATGAATTAACAAATACATTTCTTAAAAATACTCGTATGCTTCAGTTAATGTCAGTACTTTACTCAATACTAGAGAAAAATTGTAGCCTTGAAAAACTAACAGAATTCAAATCTAAATTAATGGGATTAATGGAACCATTATCCTCAAGTATATCTAAATATTTTCCATACGCTGACGATGACTCTAAGCAGGTATTTTTTTATAATTTGTCATGCTTCGTTTCTGGTTTGTACCCAGCAACAAATTTAACTGAAAAACAAAAGAAAGCAATTAAGAACTCAGGCATTGAATATCCTATTTTAAATTTTGGAGATATGTGTTACAACGGATTATTGGCATTATCATCTTTATTATAGTTACATGTTACTACAAAGGTTAATTTACAACAAGAAAAATAGTTATGGTAAATATGCGCAGGATAGTAATTCATACCATATTAAATAGTACGATAAGCAACTAGAATTAATGAGTAGTTGTTGTTTAGGACATGTTTACGCATCGCCAATAATAAACAAATTATTAAATGAAATAAGCTAATTTTGATTTACAGTGTTCAACTGTAAAAAGACAAGATTTGATCGGTATATCAAATCCTGCCTTTGTTAGAATAACCCAAAATTAATTACCAAATTTTTATAACATTTTACAAAGTAACTTCTATTTCTTTTACGTACATTAATCCACGCCTCTTATAATGCATTATCATAGATTATTTAGCTATAAATTCAACCATATAATTATATCCAAGATCAACATAAGCTGTCTTTTTAAACCCATTTAATTTAGCAATTTCCTCAAGTTCTTCTGGAGAATGACGCAACTGCTTCGGTGGCCCAAAAGGTAAATCTTCCTTTTTACATTCTATAATCACCAAACGTCCCTGAATCTTTAGAATACGATTAATTTCTCTAAATATCTTCTCTCCTACTTTATCTATATCAAGTGTATGAAGTACTGTAGCGATAAAACATACATCAATACTTTTATTGTTTATAGGTAATGGCTTCTTTATATCTGAAACAATTGTCTTAATATTTGTGAAACCTTTTAATACAGACTCTTCTTTAATAGAATTTAATGAATCTTCCCATATATCAAGAGCATATACCTTTCCAGAATCCCCAACAATTTTTGATGCATACATAGAATAATCTCCTGCCCCACATCCTAAATCTAAAAATATGTCTCCCTCTCTAAGATTAAGTTTATTAAACACCAGTTCAGGATCATGCATATTGAAACTACTAGGTCCTTTTCTATTACTATTTTTTTTGTAATGTCCAAAATGTTCTTTGTTACATTTTTTACCATAGTTCATGTTTTATCCTCTCACTTTCATTTTATTAGCACATTTTTTACATATCCCAAATATTTGAACCTCATGATTCCTTATGATGAATCCTGTTTCAGATATAATGTCCTCTTCAAAAATCTCTATAAAATCTTCATGAATATCAGTAATAACCCCGCAAATATCGCAAATTAGATGGTAATGCCTCTTTTTTTTATCAAGAGTTGCTATATGATATCTTTTGCACCCATCTCCAAAAGAAACATGTTGTATAATCCCAATTTTCTCAAATAAATCAAGAGTTCTATAAATAGTTGCAAATCCAATATCAGAAATTATTTTTCTTACTTCTTCATATATTTCTTCAGCACTTAAATGCTTTTCTTGATTTATTAAAATAATTTCTAAAATGGTCCTTCGTTGTAATGTAAACTTATAGCCTCTCATTTGAAAAATGCTATTAATTTTATTAGTATTTGCTATCATATATATCACCTCCAAAATGTGCAAATATCTATCTTTAAGTATGTCTTATATAAATGATATTGATTTTCATTTACTTCATATATTTATTATAGTACAATAAATATAAAATAAGAGTATCCTATGATACACTTTAAATTTTTTAAAAGGAGATTTTTTATGAATGATATTTCATTGATACTAGCAAATTGTAGTTTGTTTAAAAATATTTCTTATGAAAAAATAAACGAGCTTTTATCAAAAATAAACTATAGGATTGTACGCTATAAAGAAGATGAAATCATTTTTTCACCTTTTCAGATTGCAGACAAGATGGGTGTTATTCTGTCTGGTTCTGTTGATATTCAAAAACTATTTCCTGATGGAAAAATAATCATACTAGATAGAAAAGTAAGATTTGATTTAATCGCTGAACCTTCTATATTTTCTACTCATCAGTACTATCCTTCTACTGCGTGTGTTAATAAATCATGTGAAATTCTATTTTTAAACAAAGCTAATCTTCAAAAACTATTTACACTAAATAATACTTTTATGTTGAATTATATACAATCAATTTCTAATTTAACATTAGACTTAAAACACAAGATTGGAATACTATCTTTAAATTCTATTAAAGAAAAAATTGCAGGTTACTTAATCCATGATTTTAAAGTCAATAATTCCAAAACTATAACATTACCATTTTCAAAAAAAGCTTGGTCAGAATACATGGATGTTTCAAGGACTTCTCTCTCAAGAGAACTGAAAAAACTTCAGACAGAGGGTATCATTTCCTTTAATAGACGAAAAATAAACATATTAGATTTAAAAAGACTAGAAAAAATTCTATCACTATAGTCAACTATATTTTGTAGTATTTTATTAACTAAAAAGCCTCTCAAGTAAGTCATTGAGAGACTTGTGAAAAAATATAATTTATATATCTCTTTTCTAAAACACGTTATCGATATTCTTGCATTGGCCATACATTAAACTAATAATTTTATTTCTTAATGAAAATAAAGCTTGATCTGTTAAATAACTTGTTTCTTTAAATTTTTAAATTTTGAAATCAAAGTATATCATCAAACCCTTTGGTAAAGTATTCTTTACCTTGTCTTTTTAATTCTAGAGATTTTTTTAAAGCGTTAAATTTATTTTTATCTACTCTATATAAACAACAAGCTAATATCATCAGTATTGATAATACTACTGGTATTCCTGCTGCTATCAATTTCATTTGACTAGCAAATTTATCTGTATTTGCTGTATCTGGATTAAAATTAGCTAACGACAACGTTATACCAGTAAGCCACATTCCCAATGCAACACCTGCTTTCATCAAGAAACTATTCAGTGACACTAGCTTGCCGTCTCTTCTAGTACCTGATTTAAACTCATCAATCTCAACAATATCATAATTCATAGCATATATAAGTATCCAAAAAGCTGTATTTCCTATCATATTAATAATGTTTGATGCAACTATATTTGCAAAGGTCAACGGTAAAACGCATTTTATCATATATGATATCAAAATAAATATACTACCAAATAACATACCAAGTTTTTTACCAAACTTAGTTGCTATCTTCCCTACTGGAATGGCACAGATTACATAGATAACCATAGGCCAAAACATCACCTTTGAAATTTCTATATTATCAAATTTGCATGAATAAATATAAAAATACATCAACGAACTAGCACTTATCCCAATCATTAGATTCATTAAAAACGCCATATATACTACTATCCTATATTGCTTTATCTTTAAAAGACTACAATACTCTTTTGCAATATTAAGTTTTCTTTCAACATTTTTTCTCTTTTCGTATACACTATTTCTATGCTCTTTACCTTTAATACATAATGCAACTACCAAGAACGCTATACTCGTTAATATACCCATTAATAGTCCTACTAGCTTCCATGCATATATTTCAGTATTATTGGCTGTAATATAGTCAACAAAAACAACTATTCCACTTGCTACTAACATTGCTCCAATATTTGAAAATAAAGTAGTTGATGTCCTCAATTTTGTCCTAATATCATAGTCATTCGTAAGTTCTGAAGCTAATGATATATATGGAATATCAGTCAACGTAAAAAACAGCCAAAATAATATATTTACAACTGTAAAATATATAGCCTTTCCTGCTAAACTCATGTTTATATCATTAAAAAGTAAAAACACAGTTATCCCTAATGGAATACATGAGTAAAGTATGAAAGGCACTCTCTTTCCATGTTTATTTCCTTTAAAATTATCCGAAAAATGCCCTACCAATGGATCTGTAATTCCATCCCATAATACCGCTACGAGAGATATCGTTCCTGCAATTGCTGGATTAATTCCTGCAACGCTTGTTAAAAAAAAGATAAAAAACATATAAAATATATTATATGCAATTGCTTCCCCCATTCCTCCAACACCATATCCTATAACTGTAACGCTGCTGATATCTCCTAGTTTTTGATTACAAACTTTATTATCACTATACACAAACATCCTCCTTTATAATATAAATTATAATTATGCTTGATATTTCTTTATGTTTTTATAGTTATTTATAAAGCTCAACAAGCTATACACTGTTTTTTTAAACCAAAATGTGATGTGTTTTGGTTATATTTATTCATCATATTGTAGATTTATACCTAACACTAATGTAATATTGGAAAAATAATGTTGAAAACTGACGAAATTTGAATTATAATAAATTAAGACATTAATCATGAAAGCATGTATGGAAAATAGATATGCTAACTTAATATAATTCTTTTATGTTCAACTAGATCAATAATCCAAACTCTTTTTGATTAAATGTTTAAAGTCAATATGCCTAACAATACCAAAACCATTAGTAACAATATTCAATTTTAATGTAGTAGCAAATTTTAACTAGAATAATATAGCTTTATAATTACTAGACTAGTAACCTCAATCATTTTAGTACAGGCATAATTTATAAAATAAAATATTACTTGAGTTTTTAAGAGTACGTTTCCAAGATTTATATAATGTATTTTAAATCAATTTTTTAACATAACAATTTGAAACTAATTATTTCAGAGATAAAATCATCTTATTATAATTAGGTAAGTAATATTAACTCTGACAATAAAATATTAAATTTGAACATAGAAATAGAGTAATTTAAAAAAGATTAAAATTTAAAATAGAAACTGTAAGCAATAAAATTCTAACTTAAATATAGCTTTCATAAACATACTTAACGCAGTATATTCTAATGGTTGTAGAGTGCAATTGACTAATTATTAATAAAATTAGGAGGAAAAGTTTATATGCAGAAAAACATGAAGCAAAGTACAAAGAATTTATTATTAATATTAGGGATTATGATTTTGATATTTTCTCTATCAGTTGGTTGTGCAAGCAATAAACAGGAATCTGGTTCAGGAGATACAAGTAAAAACCTTAATGTCAGTTTAGAAGACATTGTTAAGGAATATTCAAAGTTTATTAATGACAATTATAATATTGTGTTTTCAAAAAAAGTTAATAAAAAAGAATTTACTGATGCTTTTTCAAAGGTACTTAACTATACTGAAGAAGATCAGAAAGATAGCAGTTTTACAAGCAAAAAAGCGTTATCTTTTACGGTTAGAGCTGCTGGGCTAGAAGAATTAGCATACGCATATCCAGATGAAAAAATAAAAACTGCACTTGAAAAAGCAAAAGTAGCTTATAAGATAAATGAATCAAACAAGCGAGAAGCACAAGAGATTGCACTTGCTATTGACACAAAACTTATTACTCAAAAATTTTATGATTATATAATAAATGATAAACCTGTAGACTCTGAATTTGCAAGTTTATTATTAGGTAGGGCTTGCAACTTTAAAGGAAAATATAAGAACTATTTAGGATATATAAATGATGAAGATATTTCTTCAAAAATATATCATGCATGGCTTCAAAGTTCGCTTGTCAGTTCTTCAAAGCTAGAGGCTATAGCAGAAGATATTCTTAAGCAAAACATAATTACTGGTTATAATGTTAAAGACACTAGATATACAGCAAATTTTGATAAAGATTTAAGTATAACTTATTCTCATAGCGACATTAGTCATGCAATACAGCTTATTGAATTATTGAAAAGTGAAAACGTGAATGCTAAAGTACAATTCGAACCAAAATCATCTGCGTATGTTCACTTAAAGGAATGGGGTAAACCTGACTATCCAGATTTTAAGCTGATACCACTTGATGATGGCAATAGCATATGTTATTCAAAAGAGTATGACCTTAGTTTTGAATTTGAAAGCAAAGAAAAGAAAGATATGTTTAACAATATTATTCTTAAATACGCTAAAAAGAAGAGCAAAGATCAGAAAGGATTACTAGTACAATCATGGTGGGTACCATTATACAGCTCTGATACACAGCTTAAAGACTATGTTAGTATAACAAATAACAAATTTATTGACGGTAGGTATTTTGTACAAACATTTTCTGTCACTGAAGATTCTAAAAAAATTGTAGAAGAATTTATGAAAAAGAACTCAAATTTGAAAGCTGAAACTTATGAATTTTGGGTTAATAAAGCATTTTTAAATTATCTTAAAGGGGAAGATAAATAGTCCCTAAACATCAGTGTAATATGGTATGTTTACAACTACATTAATTTTTAATATAGTAATTTAAAAATATAAGTATATGTAAATCAAACCCACCTATAAAAATTTACAGGTGGGTTATTTCAATCCCTTATATTATATATCTATAACACTACTTATTATATTTTATCTAAACAAAAAGGATTTTTATGATTATATATTTTATCAAAAAAACCGAAATACGAAATGTCTTTTTCTATACATTTAACTTTAAATAGTAATTCTTCATCGTATTCAATATCTTCATCATTTGTAATTGCAGATTGGAATTCATTTATAAACCATTCCATTTCTATAATTTTTAAGAAAAATGGTAGCTTTGATATCCAAGTATCACTCAATGTATTTTCAGTAGCATAACCATTCATTATTTTATCAAACCAATTATTCATTTTATATTTTCGCTTTTCAGCGGTATCTTCAAACATTGCCCATCCGAACCCTTTTGTCCATGCATCAGCAATATCATACATAAACCAACAATATGCAGAATCATCAAAGTCAAAAGTTGTGATATTCCCATTATCATAATCTATCACAAAATTACCGTCGCCAAAATCTGCATGAATCAGCCCGTACGAGTTTTTATTTTTGGGTAGTTTTTCTGCTTCTTTTATTAATATATCAAATTTAGATTTTATGACGTTTAGGTCTTTTGGTAAATATTTAGGTATAAGTAATGTATTCATATTTTTTATTAAATCAGGTCTCATGACTTTATCATTAATAGGTATATAGTTTTTAGTAAGTCGATGCATTTCACCTAATGCTTTACCAAAGTTATGAAAATATTCATCAATAGATACGCCTTCTCTATATTTATAATTTTTATCTGGTAATCTAAATCCTTTAGCTTTGTTAAAAAGCACACAATAAAATGTGAATTCTCCTACCTTTACCTGTTCAACTAAACAATCATTTCTTGATTTTATTGGATATGCTACTAATGCGCCATTAGTATGAAGATAAGTTATAAAATGAGTTTCAGCTTGTATTTGTTCTAATTTCCTATCTTCACGAAAAGATATGCGTAATACAAACCTACTATCATCATTGGTGAGATAATAAACGAGGTTTTGACACCCATCATATTGAGGATGAATGGATATTCTACAAGATTTAAGCTCCCATCTTGATAGAATTTTCTCTAAAATATTTTTTTCAATTAATTGTAATGCCTTTTGTCTAGTTAATATAATTTTTTCCCCCTTTTTTTTAACATACATTAAGCATACCATTTTAAACCATTATATTCAAATATTTTAAGAGATTTGGTGATATGAATTTTTTAGATTCTTTTATAAAAATGGTGTATCTAGTCTTTTTTTATATGCACCATTCTTTTTTAGCATTCTATGCCATCCTATATTATTCAGTCCTATGTCACAAAGTAACTGATAAAGATGTGCTTTAAATTTTGATAGTTCATAAGGTCTACCTAAATCTAACACTATTTCTTCATCAAATGAATGAGTTTGTTCATATAGCTTACCTAGTTCATTAAATTTTGACAGCACTTTCTTAAACATTCTAGGAAACATATAAATTGCTGCTGCTTCCCCTTTAAATACAGTTCCTAAATATTTATAATCTAATTTCTTTGCTAATAATTCAAAATATCTTTCTACATATTTCCCTTGAGCAGATTCAATAAATCCTGCCTGAATAATAAATCCCATTGACTGATTTTTTGTATTACTCGGACTTAGATACTCTATAAATTCCATCATTATTCCAGGCATAGCATGAATATATAATGGCAGTGCAAAGATAATATTATCAAAATCTGTAATATATTGTGATGTTTGTTCTAAGTTTGAATTAGCTATGTTTATTATTTCGCATGGTTTTTCCATACATCGCACAAATTCTTCACATATAATTTTCGAATTACTTTTTTTTGAATTACCTTTTGGTGACATATTTAAGATTATTGTATCCATCACTGCTCACTCCCTAATTTATAACTTTCATATTCTTTAATATCTGCTATTTTAATCACTTTTGAATAAAACTGATAAAATACCCGATCAATATAATCTACAAAAACCTTACGTTCATTTTCATTTATAAATTTATCATCATAGTAAAACTCAATATCAGGATACTTGTCGTATCTTTTTACATGCATAGATTCACCTGTTTTGTAAGTTGTATACGGAAGATATAATGGTATCATTCTATCAAGCAGGTTTTTTATATTCCCACTAACAAAACTCTTTGTTATTTTAGCAAAATAGACAGCTCTGTCAGAAGTTATATATTCATGATAAAATTGATTAAGATCTTTATACACACATCTACCTGGGGTTTTCCACCAGCAAGACCAACACCCTATACAATGTTTTACTTTAACTTTGGATAAATCAATAATATAAAGGTTGTTATATCTATGTCTTAATTCATTCTCAAATTTATTGCTTTCCATCAAACCATTGTTTCCCTTTAACTCTGTATACTCATTAATTACAATAGTTTTCATTGTATCAACTCCTCCTTAAAACCTTATAATAAAATTATAAAGTATGGTCTAACCCCCTAGTCAAGAAGTTGTTTGATAGCTAGCTCTATCATTATTTACTCAAACGGTATATATATTTCTATATATGCATGTATATTATGTTCTTCTAATGTAATATAACGTATTATAGCAAAAGCTTCTCCTGTTAGATTGAGTCCCTTTTCCCTTGCGAAACTCTTTGATTTAATGTGCATTTCTTGCATTATATCAATTTGATTATCATTGGATATTTCTTCAACTACCGTATATAAACATTTTTTGCTATGTATATACTTACCTTTTTCATCCATTTTTTTAACAGGTTCAACAATAAGTATCTTGGAATCAATAACTCTGGTTTCATCAAATGAAACATATCTCATTATTTTTGAGAACATATCTTCACTATTTGATTTAATCCCTATTATATTTTTATATTCCTCTACAGCTACAAAATCTGATACCTCATCGTTAACTCTGTATAAGGGCATTGTCTTAACAGTAAATGTATTTAATTTATTGTTTAAATCGCTACTAAAGTTTTGAGTTTCAATGATTCTATTTAACATAGACTGTTGCTCAAATATGCTTTTTTCTAACTCTTTCCTCTTATCTATTAAGATTTTTTGTAATTCATCCTCTTTTGTTTTCTCCAATACTGACTGAATCTGCTGTATAGACAATCCTCTTTTCTTATAAAAATCAATAATCATTAATCTATACACATCAAAAATATCATAACTTCTATAATTATTTTCATTATTCTTTTTAGGGTTTAATAATCCTTTCTTTTCATAGAAACGTAAAGTGTCTCTAGTTACATCTAAATAATTAAGTAATTCACCTGTTTTATACTGTTTGAACATAAATCATCATCCTCTTTATAGTTTTAATAAACATCTATATCTAATAATCTTCTCTCTTTCATTTTACAATATGTATTATACCGTACATACAGTCCCTCAAGTATATATTATAGCATTATAAAAAGCGCTTAAATATCTTTAAGCGCTCAGACCGTAGACAAAAGCCCAATTTCTGCGTTGTTGTTAAAATTTCCGTTGCTCACTTACCTCTAAGTAAGCTCTGCTACTCAATTTTAACACGCCTTGAAATTGAACTTTTACTAAAGTCTGCTATCTTGATGACTTTGTCATCAATCTAAGCGCTAAAATGTCTTTAAGCGCTTTTCTTTTGATAATAAGCAATAATAATGCTAATCAGTTCGTATAGTAACAGTAACCAATTCCATGTCATATTGAATTTCAAAGTATTAAACTAAAATTACGTTAACAAAAATAAATTTAACTTTTTAATATGTAACTCTCTGATTCTACAGAAAAAATTAATATAAATTTCAATTAAAACACTATTCTTATACTGTGTAATGTGCAAAAGCAACACAATTCATGTCACAATCAGCTGTGAATCCTAAACTTTTATAAAACTCAACCGTCTTAGGCTCATTTTCTGTTAAAAGTATTTTTTGATACACATTAGCATACTGCTCCATAATCTTTTTCAATAATATACTACCTATACCCATTCTTTGATATTGTGGCATGACTAATATATCTTGTATATATATAATTGAATGTCCATCTCCTACAACTCTTATAATTCCAACTAATTTCTCATCTTTATACGCACCTAAAATTCTTAACGAATTTTTATATGCATTCTTTAACATCTCAGGCTTCTTAGTATAATTAATCCATCCAACGCTTTCATATATCTCCATAATTTCTTTTTCATTATATTTATCATATGTCTTGATGATTATTTCATTCATTTCTTTTTCCTCCTTGCTTATGTCTATTTTTCTGTGAAAATCAATATTATGAAACCCTCTATTGATAATTCTAACATTTTAATCTCTGTAAGACAAAAACTCTATTACATATCCCCTATGATTTAAATTTATCATTAACTAAAAAAGTAATCACAGTCAATATAAAAGGATAAAGAATTTATAACTTAGTTACTATCCGCCGATGATTCCATCCCTTTGTCAAAGCTATTAAACTCAACAGGCTCAAACATATCATCGAATTTACGATCATCTATATTGAAATCTAAATTGAAAATATCACCAATAAATTTTTGGCATAAATTTCCTATTTTTAGTAAAATGTTTAAATTTTCAACTGCACTATTTATATATATATTGTTATAATGATTTACTATATTTTTTTTAAATTTATTTATATAGTAAAAATCATTACTTGAATAACAACCTTTTTTTAAATTAATGAATAATATAATATTTTTTAAGTAACCACCTAATATGATACAATTAGCAACTTGAGACGAAACTCCATTACATACATCTTTTACTTTCTTCTTATCTATTATCATATTAATAATAACTGCCTTACTCGATAATATTCCAACTAATTTGTTACAATTAATTTGTAGAAAAGACGTCTCTTTTCTAAATTCATTAATCATTCTATTTGCTTCTTCTTTTGAGTAAATTTCATGATCAAGTAAAAAAAGCAACTCATTCACCATTTGAGGTATCATTAAAGTCGACTTGCTAAAATTACCTATTATATTAGTGAACTCATTTATAGTATCCATCTGTAAATCTAACTTCATTTTTTCTTTTCTATCTTCTATTGCTTGTTCTCTATTCTGTTCTCGCTCTTTTTTTAACTGATATTGCATTATCTTAAATGCTACTATACCACCAATAATGCCTCCTATAGAACATCCTATTATACTGCCCCAAAAGCTAATCCACGCATCTTTGCTTGTACCTCTTGCGTTTGGATATGGTATTATAGCAACTAACAAATATACTAATATGCAAATAAAAACAATAGAAATTACTAACATACCACCTACTACAAGATATATGTTCTTCTTTTTATTTTTTTTGAAGTAATTCCATAATAAACATTCAACAATCAATAACAATATTAAAGTTATCACGCACACTATTGTATCTAACATATGTATACCCCGTTGAATTTATTTATAGTACTTTTTGTATTAATGTATTGTATTGTATCATATTATTTCTAATAATACCAATTTTTAAATATTATATTTGCATATTCGACCATAAAAATTAACTCTATAATTCGTCTTGCAAGGATGGTAAGAAGCTTAAAAAATGGAGTTATGCCTACTCTACTAAAATCGCACACATTATAAATATGTTCACTGCAATTAGTTTTTTATACTTTTTAAATTCTCCCAAATAGTGTTTAGTAATGCTTTCATCCCGTTTCTTTGGATGCTATATTCATTCAAAAAAGTTAAAGAATAAGAGATTTATTACATATTTATTGCATGTTTATTGTGCATTTATTTCAAGTTTATTAAGCGTTTGTAACTTTGCTTAATTTCCTAATTGCGTATGTTATAATCGTTTAAACAGTAATTCTGTTCCTAAACACATATTATAATCGGAATGCTGTTTGCGTAAATCGCTTATATCTTTACACCCATTGTTGATACCCCTTAACTTTGTAGATGTAGACATAGCTAAAAAGATATAGGCGATTTTACTTACACTATACAATCAAAAGAACCATCTTTTTTGAAATTATAAGAATGCCTGAAACATTCGCATTTAAATACATAATGTATATAAAACAAACATTTCAGACAAATTATTAGTTGATATTTAAATTATTTTCTAATAATAAGGATGTATGAATTCACTGAATTTATTATCTTTGGAAGTGCAATAACAAGGTGTACATGATTCTATAAACATTGATATTTTACCTTTTAGATGTTTTCTTTTAAGTTTTTTCATAAACTCCCTCCTTTCTATTTCTTCTAGTTGGTTGTATAACTCTACAACCATAAAAATATTTAAAAATTGCAAAATGATTATCAAAAAATTTATATCATGCAGAAGTTAATTGTTGCTCGCTAATTTTTTGATCATATCTTGTTTAATTATATCTTTAATATTCTTTAGAAATGTGAATTGAAAAGAAAGAATTATAAAAATTAATTTGTTTAAATTTAATGGGATGAATAAAGATTGGATATTTATATGGGATATTTTCTACAAAGCAATAATTTAATAGATAATATTATTTATCTGTTTCAATATGGATTTTTAAACTTGTTACTATATATAACATTTTAACACTATGCTTTTACCCCGTTATGTCACTATATTATTTTTAATTTCAAAAATCAGTATTATTTCGTTTTTCATAATGTCTACTCGTAACCTTTTTTATCACAACATGCTAAACAAGAAGGTATTAGTATTAATCAATACTTTATTCGTAACATTTTTAAGTTTTTCAATCAAATTGTTTAACTTCCTTTGAATAAGTATCATCCAAATATAAACATAAATGGTATTGGATTATGAAAAATACTTTCAAATATGATATACTATATCTAATAAAGTATAGCATAAAGGAGGTGATCATAGATGACATTAGAAAAATTCGAAAAGTATGATGAGCTTATTCTTAAGAATTGCAGTGAACATATCCACAATGTTTGCGATTTTAGTAGGGCAGGCATAACTCCATATTCATAATCGTAATAAAATGAGCAGTTTTCATAAGAAAGACTATACAGTTATTTTTTTAGCTGTATAGTCTTTTTTTTATCTTATTGAAACAATGACAAATAAAAGCCACTCAAAAGAGTAATATTTGCTGTATCATGTCCCTTTTCTTTGCTTGAAACTCAAATTTAAATCAGTCTTTGTGAATCTCTATATGAACGTGAACACCTTTACTTTGCACTGTATTTCCAATTTATTATTATTTATTTCCTGTCAAGAATCCTAACGATTAAGCACAGCAACACTCTCAACATGCACACTAAACCCGAACATATCGACAGGTTGAACCTCTCCTACTTTGTATCCTTTAGCTACTAGATACTTTAAATCTCTTGCAAGTGTTGCTGGATTACATGATACGTATACTACTTTTTTGGGTTTCATATTTACTATTGTTTCTAGTACTGATTCCTCGCATCCCTTTCTTGGTGGGTCTAGCATTACTACATCTGCTGTTATACCTTGTTTGTAGAATTTTGGGAACAGTTCTTCTGCTTCTCCAGCGTAGAACTCTACGTTTGTTATTTTGTTTAGCTCCGCATTTTCTTTCGCATCTTTTATTGCTTCTTTTACTATCTCTACTCCGTAAACCTTTTTTGCACTTTTAGCTAAGAAAAGTGATATCGTTCCTATCCCACAGTATAAATCAAATACAGTTTCATCACCTTTTAAATCTGCATATTCTAGTGCTTTTTGATATAATACTTCTGTTTGCATTGGGTTAACTTGAAAAAATGATAGTGGAGAAATCTTAAATTTCAAGTGACCTATGTAGTCAGTGATTTTGTCTTCTCCATAAAGTGTTTTACATTTCTCTCCTAGGATCACGTTACTTCTCTTGTTATTTATATTTTGAACTATGCTCTTTACGTTTGGAAGCTTCGTACACATTTTTATTAACTCATCTTTGTAAGGAAGCTTATCTCCTTTTGTAATTATTACTATCATCAAATCTCCTGTTCTAAATGACACCTTTGTTAATATGTGTCTTATTATCCCAGTGTTTGTTCTTTGGTTATATGGTTTTATATTGTATTTATTGATAAACTCCCTTATTATATCTACTACTTTATCATTTATAGTATGCTGTATTAAGCATTTGTCTGTATCAATTATCTGATGACTCCCTCTTTGATAAAAACCTATCTTCACTTTTCCATTATCTAATGCCACTGGATATTGTGCTTTATTTCTATATCTAGTAATTTGCTTCATACCAAATGTAGGTTTAACTTCTACCTTATCTAGTTCTCCTATTCTTATAAGATCATTTTTTACCCTGTCTGTTTTTAACCTCAATTGCTCACTGTAATCCATACTCTGCAACTGACATCCTCCACATCTATCTGCTATATGACACTTTGGTAAAACTCTATGCTCTGATGGCTTAATTATTTTTACTATTTCTGCTACTGCATAGCTCTTTTTTAGTAACTTTATCTTTACTTTAACCTCATCTCCTGTTATAGCATTGTCGACAAATATAGCAAAGTTATCTATCTTACCAAATCCTTGTCCTAAATGATTCATATCTATTATTTTTAAATTATATTCATGGTTTAATTTTATAGGTATGTTCAAGCTGTACGCTCCTTTCAAAAAATACGTTATTTATGTTTATCTTTGGCTTATTTTAGTGTAAAATATATATAACTATTAAAATATTGGTATTAATTTAACTAGTCTGTAGTTATGTTAGGATAAACTAATCTATACTTTCACATAATAATCTTTGTAATATCTTTTACTCTAGTCATTTTTCATACAGATTATACATAATATATTTTAATTCACCAATGAGTTTTATACAAGTTAATTAGGAGTGATTTAATTGTTAAATTCAATTAAAAATATATTGATAATTGTCTTGATAGTTATTCTTGCAACTGGTATATCTATAAAATACAGCCCTTTAACTACTCTTGATACTAGTGATACTACTAGTAACGTTACTGAAAGTGCGTTTTTTTTGGAAAGTAATTCTGCAAATAGCGCACTAACTAATCCAAGGAGTATATCAATATTACATAAATCTACAAGAGAAAAATCTCTTAGCTTTTACGACGATTATATGCTGGCTGGAAGACTGTACAAAAATAATAAGTTCTATAAGGCTATTGATTTTGTTTTAGTTAGTGAAAAACCATTTAATATTGATCTAAGCCCTGATAAACCATATTCTGTAGAGATAAATTTATCTAAGGATAATTTAAAAGTGCCTGATGGTAAGTATAAATTAGTTATCACTACGAATGCAATAGGCCTAAAATACTCATGTAAAGCTATTGAGCTTGATATTAATTATAAGAGCTCTTCTCCTTATGTAAAAGCTTCAAATAAGCTACCTAGTGAAAATCTAAATGCTTTGACATTGTATTATTCTTGCATTGATAGCGACGTAGAGCAATTAGTTGGTATTACAAGGTTTAAAAAAGTATCTCGTAATGTATATAATTTTACTCTTAAAGAACTACAAACTCCTGTAGATATAAATACTGGGCTTTGCCCGACTTCTCCAATTGATACTTTTCACTATGTATCTCAGAAAAATGGTATTACATATATAGATTTGCCATCTTCCAATGATAAATACACAAATCCGAAAACTGCACGAAAAGCTATGAATTCATTTATTAAAACTATTGCTTGTATCCCTAATCATGGTAGAGTTAAGTTTTTAGTAGATTATAATAGAGCTGACACCTTCTTTAATGGGGTGAATATCAATAAATCAATAGAATGTAACAACTTCAACAAATCTTATCTAGCATATGATAGTGGTAAAAGATATCTTCTTGTTGACTGTGATGTGCCATCTATAAGCAAATCAGATGATACTACCTCTAAAGCAAATCAAATTTTCAATGCTATGAAAAATTTTGAATATCACGGTCTTTTGAATGTTATCCCTAAAGACGTAAACCTGCAGGGCATATCTGTTGATAATAATATTATCACTCTCAATTTTAACAATGCTATCTCTAATGCTCATGCTAATAATAATCATTTAAGATCTATGATGATAGATGCTATATTGTTTTCATTCACTAGTATTGAAGGAATTGACTATGTTTTGATTAAATCAAATGGAAACGCTTTAGATGGTTTTAAAGGATATGATTTGAGTAAGGCAGTAAAGAGGCCTCTTTATATAAATCCTGAATAATCAAACAAGAAACAAAAAAATACCCAGCTAATCCACTGGGTAAAAACTAAATAAATACTAAAATCAGTAGCCCTTTTTTTCAAAACACATTCCTTAATTATATCCAATTATATTATATTTATACTCATTTTTAAAATATTTTTTTATTTTGTTATATTTTTTTCTATTATAATAAAGATCCTATAGACTATAATCTTATAAGAAAATCTGTATTGAAAACAATGACTATACATGCTATTATATACAAAACAGTAGCTTATTAAAAGGAGGACTATCTCATGATGCCAATTCTAAATTTCCTTATTCAAATTCTAAGTATAGCTATATTAGGTTTTCTTTGTGTATTTATTTATAGAGTATTTAAGTATGTTAGTAGAAAATAGATTTAGCTACAGTCACAAAACTATGTATTATTCCTTCTTGTCGTAATAAAAAACCATTAGCTTATTCTAGCAAAATGGTTTTTCGTATTAAATATTTTCTAACCGAAGTTTTTTGATACTCTATTTAGCATTTTTCTAATAGGCAAATCATATGGACATTTCGGTTCACAAGCCCCACACTCTATACAATCCTTCGCTGTTTTTGCTTGCCCATTGTACCTGCTCTTTGACCATTCTTCTAAATCATATTTCATAAGATATGCTTCTAATATAAATTGTGTGGGTATATCTATACCCTGAGGACAGGGTGCACAATATCCACATCTTCTACAAAACTCTGTACCTAGCTGTTTTGCTTCTTGCATTATTATATCTCTTTCTTCATCTGTCAATCTTCTAAATGGATTTGCTACTGCTGTATTTGCCTTTATATGCTCTATACTATCCATTCCTGGTATTACTGTTGATACATTCTCGTTTTCTAATATATATCTTATTGAATACTCTACATTTGTTATTGCCCCACCAGCTACTGGCTTCATTACTATTACTCCAATGTCTAGTTCGTCTGCCCTTTTAAATAAACCTTCTGCTTGTGGTTCTACTGGGTTATATGGGAACTGTATTGTACTGAACTCTCCTGTCTCTATTGCATCCTCTAATATAGCTAATGTATGACTTGTTATCCCTATTTCTTTTATCAATCCATTTGCTTTTGCTTCCTTTAATGCTTTTAAAGCTCCGTTTGGAGACATCACTTTCTCATACTCTTGTGCTGTTTTTACATTGTGCATTTGGTATAAATCTATACACTTGATATCTAACTCTTTAAGACTTATCTCTATATCCTTTTTCATATCCTCATAAGTTCTGGCTGGTGATTTTGTAGCTATAATCCAATTTTCTCGACCAGTTTCTTTTATACCATAACCTATTAATTCTTCACTCTTAGTATAAGCTCTTGCTGTATCTATGAAGTTTATGTTGTTTTCAAGTGAAGCCTTTATTATTTCTACTGCTTTTTTTTCATCAACCTTTTGGATTGGTATTCCTCCAAAACCAACTGCTGATACTTTGAAATTTGTTCTACCCAGTTTTCTCATCTGCATAATTACGACCTCCAAATATTAATTGTTCCTCTATTAAGCATGTTAGTAAATTTGGCTTTAATATATTCTCTATATAATATTCTTGTAAATGGTAGTACTAATGTAAACCCTACTAAATCAGTTATTATACCCGGGGTAATTAAAAATGCCCCTCCTATTAATACACATAACCCATCTATTAAATTATTAGCTGGCATATGTCCGTTATTGAGTTCAAACCTGATATTTCTCAGTATGCTTCTGCCCTCTTTTTTGGCTAAGTAAGCACCTACCATACCAGTAGTTATAATGATAAATATCGTAGTTAGTGTACTTGTAATGCTAGCTAATTTTAGTAATATAAAAAGCTCTACTATTGGTACTCCTATAAATAGTAATATTAGCTTACCTATCATGTTTTTCCTCCTATTCTGTAGTCAATGATTTTATGAATCTGTCATATATCTCTTTATAGTGTTTTTTTAAGTTAATTGGTTTTAATGTTTTATCAACAAAAGCATGCTGTGTATATCCTGTTGCCAGTGTATTGCCATTATGGCTAACCACATAGTTAAGCATTATCCTAGCTCCTTTTACTTGAACTAGTTTAGTCTGTACTATTATCTCATCATCAAATTTAGCTGGCAACAAATACTTGCATCCAACATCTATTACAGGTAATAAAACTCCTAAATCTTCAAGTTCTTTATAGTTTACTCCTATTTTTCTTAGAAATTCAGTTCTACTTACATCAAACCAAATGAAATAGTTAGAATGATAAGCTATTCCCATTTGATCTGTTTCTTCGTATCTAACTCTAATATTCGCATTATTAGTCATAAAAAATCCTCCTAGTCATTTATAAACTTTTTATATTGTAAATATGGCAACATCGTTTGCTTTTTCAATTTTATTTATACTCTATAGTATTGTTTGCTCTGTTATGTTAATGTATCAATCTTTCAATTTTAAATATAACTACATTATATCAATTGTTCTAATATTTATCTATTTTTCAGAATTTTCTATCTTTTAATCTATTGAAATAGACTCTATGCAACAGCCTATGAGTTTCAAAACACTCATTAGTTATAACAAAGAGTCTATTAATATATCTATACAAACATACTCAATTATTACGATTTAGTTTTAGAAAACCTTTATTTAATTGTTGCTTATAATGGTTTACAACTTCATTCCAATAATTAAGATTTTTATTATTTCTATTATCTTTTAGTAATGATTTATAGTTTTTAGCTAAATATTTTCCAACATACATTGTTGCTTTTTGAGCGCCGTAGACATTCATATGATTACCATCATCACGAAAATCTTTAGTCATATCAACTTTATACTGTTTGTTTGCTATATTTAAATCAATAAACGGGATTTCTTCTTTATCTGCAATTTTCTGAATGAAATTTGATTTAGAATAATCCCACGAATACGAACTTGGCAACTCTAAAAATACAATCTTTATATTATTTGTACGACATGCACTTATAAAATGATTTAACCTATCCATATTTACTTTTGGTATTGGAAGAGGTTTTGAATTTTTATCACCCATATAATCTATTGGCTTATTAACATATACTTCATTTGAAAATACAAAACCTTTTGATATATCGTATTTTTTAGCTCTTCTAGGAAATGTATAAAAGTCACGAACTTTTAACTCTTTCCACCTAGCATGGTAAACAAATGGAGCATAATAGAAATTTGTATTATCCATTGAATACTTGTTTTTTTCATATAAACAGTCGACTTCAAGGATTACCACCTTTGGTTTTTGATTTCTCAACAATCGTCTCATGATACGGTTTATTCCTTCAATGGTTTGCATTGCTTTTCCAGATGCATAAGATGTATAGCCAAATTTTTCGTACATCAATGCAGGAATAATACCAGCATATACGTCTGAGTTACCACATATCATCACATCTATAGTATTTTTAGGTTCTGCAATGAAACCCATTCCTCTAAACAAGTTCGCCCCACCAAAATCATCGATTGATTTTGGTGTAACTATTATACAAATGTATAAATAAATTATTACAGTGGCTAAAAAACAACTCACAACCACGAGTATTTTTTTTATTTTCATATTTAGAACCCTCCATAAATCGGATCAGGTGGCAAATATCGAGCTCATATGTGCCAAGTATAATAGAATATAGCAGAACAAATCCAGTATTTCTTTAAGTGTGAAGGCTCGTCATAGTGTTATTAACATCTATGTTTTTTATTCTCAAAACTACTCCCATGATCATGATAAAGAAAGAAATTTCAATATAACTATATTATATCAATTGATTTAATATTTATTTATTTTCAGAATATTTCATCTTATAATCGTTAGAAACAAACTCTATACCTATAGCCTATGAGTTTATCAAGACACCATTGCCTTTAGCTATGAGCTATTACGTAGCTATACCCATACATTCTACGGCATTACAATTTAGCATTACAATTTAGCTTTAAAATTTTTGCTCAATTGTTGATTATAATGTTTTACAACTTTATACCAATAATTAAAATCTTTATTGTTTCTATTATCTTTTAGTAATGATTTATAGTTTTTAGCTAAATATTTTCCAATATACATTGTCGCTTTTTGAGCACCATAGACATTCATATGATTACCATTATCACGAAAATCTTTTGTCAAATCTACTTTATAATGATTGCTTGCTATATTCAAATCAATGAATGGAATATTTTCTTTATTTGCAAACTGCTGTATAAAATTAGATTTACCATAATTCCACGACGTTACACTAGGCAACTCTAATAATACAACTTTTATATTATTTTGGTGACATGTTTTTATAAAATGACGTAACTTAATCATATTCTTTTTTGGTATAGGTTTAGGTTTCTCGTTCCTATTTCCCATATAATTTCTAGACTTATTTTTATATACTTCTTTTGAAAATACAAAGCCTTTTGTTATATCATATTTATCTGCTCTATGTGGAAATGTGAAAAAATCACGAGCTTTTAACTCTTTCCATCTAGTATGGTATACTATCGGATTAAGGAAGAAATTTGTAATATCTATAGAATTGATTTTTTCGTATAAACAGTCAACTTCAAGAACTATTACTTTTGGCTTTTGATTTCTCAACATTCGTCTCATAAGGCGGTTTATTCCTTTGATTGTTTGCAATGCTTTTCCAGATGTATAAGATGTATAGCCAAACTTCTCGTACATCAGTGCAGGAATAATACCAGCATATACATCTGAGTTACCGTATATCATTACATCAATAGTGTTTTTAGGCTCAGCAATAAATCCCATGCCTCCATAAAACATTGATCCTCCAGAGTCGTCAATCGATTTAGGTGCAACAATTATACATATATATGAGTAAATTATTATTGAGGCTAGAACACAACTCATCATCACAAATATTCTTTTTGAATTTTTCATATTAAAAACCTCCGTAAATCGGGTCAGGTGGCAAATATCCAAGCCCATAAGCACCAAATACAATTATTATACAAAACACAGCGAAACAAATCCAGTATTTCTTTAAGGATGAAAGCTCATTATAGCGTTTATTTACATCTATGTTCTTCATCTTTAATACTGCTCCCATAATCATAATAAGGAAAGAAACTAAAAGCAATATCAAGTCTTTAGTATCTATAGCAATAAGAAATTTCATAGATGCTTTACTTGTATCAAACACAGAATAGAGCATTTCCTTAAATACACTTAGATTTTCAGCTCTGAACATAAGCATACCTATTCCAACAAATATAAGTGTTTTTAAAATCTTTAAAACTGTTAAAACTTTATTTTTTGAATCTATTTTATACTTTTCAAGCACCTTTAAAGCTAACGGTGAAAGAATATTATAAATCACCATCAGTACAAAATAATATAGACCATAAGCAATATATTTAAAACTTGCTCCATGCCAAAGTCCTGTCAAAAACCATACTACAAATAAAGCTACTGTAATTATTATAAAATCTGCATAAACAGGTTTCATTTTTTTGTTTAATTTAAACATTGTTTTTGAAGTAGATATAGGATAAAATACATAATCCCTAAACCATGCACCTAGAGATATGTGCCATCTTCTCCAAAACTCTGCCACGTTTTGAGCTATAAAAGGCATATCAAAGTTTTTAGCAAATTCTATACCAAAGATTTTAGCTATACCTGATGCCATGTCAATATACCCTGAGAACTCAGCATAAAGCTGAACAGTAAATGCTAAAGTTGCTATAATTACAGTAAATCCCGAGTGACTTTTGTAATCTTTAAACACAGCGTCTGATATTATGGCTGCACGGTTTGCTACCATAAAAATTTTGAAAAATCCCCACATCAAACGTGCTATACCATTGTACAAATTTTTTGATGTTATTTGCTCACCGCTTGACATTGCAGGCATAAGTTTATCATATCGACCAAACGGTCCTTCATGTAGTTGTGTAAAAAAACTTATAAATAGAGCTATTTTCAAAATATTCTTCTCAGCAGGGTATTTACCCCTACAAACATCTATAACATAACTAAGTGCTTGTAATGTATAGTATGATATCCCCAGTGGTAAAACAATCTTGATAACAGGAGTCGCTATATCTTTACCGAGTTTACCTATAAGACCTGTCCCTGCAGCAGCAAAGAAATTAAAGTATTTGAGTACTAATAGAATACCAATGTTTATAATAGCATATATAATAAGAACACGTCGTTTTTTTGCTTTAATTTTTGCTTTCAATTTTTTTCGCTCTGCTTTTTCTAACCCAGAAGTATCATATTTAAGTGGGATTTTATCCATTATAACAGTAGCAAAATATGATGAAACAATTGTAGTAATTAAATAAATTATTGCAGTTCCGCAGAAATACCCATAGAAAACAATACTCAATACAAGTAGCGCAATATAGCGCTGCTTGCGAGGGCAAACAGCGTATATTATACTAGATATAATTGCAAATAAACCAAAGAATATCAGTATACTATAATGACTCACGATTATTCCTCTTCTAGTTTTGTTACTAAACTATAAATGCTCGCTGCTGAATTAAAGTTTTCGGGTATAAGATGTAGCGGAGTAATCTCAATATCAAATTCATCATTTAAACGTGCTACAAGACGAATTATATTTGCAGAAGTAAGTATTTTACCATCCACAAGATTTGTGGCATTTTTAAAATCTTCTCCCGGTATTAACTGTGAAAGTATTTCATATATTTTTTCCATTTTTTATGTCTCCTTATCTATTTGTAATTATTTTTTGTATTTTCTTTCTATCTATTTTTCCGTTTGCATTCTTCGGAAAAACATCTATTTCAAAATATTTATCTGGACGCATATAATGCGGTAATCTATTATCTGCTGTTTCACGTAATATTCCTTGAACTTCCTCATGTCCCTCATAAACTAAGATTAGTTCATCTTTACTACTGTCATATATACAAACTGTAATACCTATATTATCAACTAAACCAAATACTGCTTCTATTTCACCTAACTCTATACGATAACCCATATGCTTGATTTGAAAATCTTTTCGTCCACAATATTCAAATTCACCGTATTTATTTTTTCTAACAAGGTCACCAGTTTTATAAACTGTTTCTGGGTATTGCGATTGTAGAGGGTTTTGCACAAATACTTCTTTTGTTTTTTCGTTGTTATTATAATATCCACTTGCAACAAAAGGCCCAGAAACAAACAATTCTCCTATCATTTCATCTGCCACCTGCTGATTATTTTCATCAAGATGAATCAGCCTACAGTTTTTACATGCATTACCTATAGGCAATGTTTCTGTTTCCTCGAACTGACGATCAACAATATAGTAAGCGCATATATCAGTTGTTTCTGTAGGTCCAAATAAATTTGCATAAAGTGCATTTTGAAAATATTTTCTCCAGTAATTTAGATATTTAACAGGCATCACTTCACCTGCAAATAGAATCTTCTTTATATATTTAGGCTTAGCATATTTAAAAAGGTCCATTTTTGAAGCAATTCCTAATGCTGAAGGTACCCAATAAATTGTATTAACTTCCTTCTCATTCATAAACTCTACAAGCTTTATAGGGAATGTAAAATATTCCTTTGGAATCATCTGATAAGCAGCCCCTGTCCAAAATGAAGCATACATATCAGAAACTGACATACTAAAATATAGTGGTGTCTGTGATCCAAATACTGTTTGTGAAGTTATATCAAAACAAGAAGTAAACCAGTCAATATAACTAATTACATTTTGATTAGATAACAATGCTCCTTTTGGAAAACCAGTTGAACCAGATGTAAAAATTGAGTAAGCAGGATCTGTACTAAGCATCTGTCTTCTGATTTCGCCTAGAAGTACCTCATCAACAGTGTCTAAACCATTTATATGAATTTTTATACTATCACTGTAAATGGAATCTACTGCATCTTTAAGCTCTGTTTCATAAACTATAGCTACTGGTGACAGTGTATCTATTATTTTTTGAAGTCTTTCTTTCGGTGAATCACTGTCTAAAACTACGTAAAAATTACCACTATATAAAACACCAAGCATTGCTGACGGAACGTTTATGCCACGTTTCATTAGAATAGCAACTGGCTTTCTTAAAAAACTTAGCCCGGCAATTGCTGTTCCTATTGACTTAGCTTTTCCCATCAAACAAGAGTAGGTAAGCATATCTGCTTTGTCACCAACTGCTGTATTTAATGGATATTTTTCTACTGTACTTTCAAAATAATCAAGTATTGTCTTTTTCATTTTATAATCCTGCCTCTATTGGTTTTATTTGTAAATCTGGAAACACATCATTTTGTGCACTACATATTGATATAACAAATTCTTTGTACAAGTAGCTATTTATAAAAAGCTGTCCAACTTTGCTATTGTGTGAAAAAAGAGGATGTAAACTATTTCTAAAACATATTTCTTCACTAGGAGTTACATCAAATGACTTTAGTGGGTATTTAAGCCCTGCGCCAATACATTTGATATAGCTTTCCTTACGAGTCCAAAGTAATGAAAAGGCTAAATCTGAATTACCGCAATCCATTATATATTTAGACTCCTTATCTGTAAAGAAATACTTCAAAATTTGCTTATCTATTTCTTGAATTTTTTCACAATCCACACCTATTAAATTATCAATATCCATCCCCAATACCAAATGTTGGTTTGAATACGACCTACTAATTGATATTTTTGGATAGTTACGAATATATGGTTTTTCTCCCACTTTACCATTAAATAAAGAATAGGGAATATCAAAAGTCTGTGAAACAAGTTTTGAAGCAGTTATCTCAGCTGATAGAAATCTATTTTTTTTGTATTCATCAGAAAAAAGCTCTGCTCGCTCTAGTCTTTCTTTTGAAATTAAAACGGAAATATGTTTTTCATTTTCCATCTTCCACATAGGGATTTCCGTTAATATAAGTTTCTTCAATATCTCACAGCTCCTTGTTTTATTATTCTTTTAAAGTATATCAAGCAATGCTTAACATAACATTAATAATATATTAAATTTTTGTAATATTTTCACGAAAAAATATCCGCTTGTTATAAAATAGAAAAATCATTTTATAAAGCAAGTATTATGCTGTATGATCCATTGATATGCTATTTTAGCTTTTCTCAAAATACTATCATATCAAAAATGACATTGATTGACAAGTTCTTTGATAAATTATATTTTTTCTATGAATTC
Source organism: Clostridiaceae bacterium M8S5 (assembly GCA_029227815.1). Classification (GTDB taxonomy): domain Bacteria; phylum Bacillota; class Clostridia; order Tissierellales; family MCWD3; genus Abyssisolibacter. The sequence goes on from CP118523.1 coordinate 3,646,210, forward strand.
TTTTATATAACTGCTTATCTTTCGTTTTTGTAATATTTATTATTTTAAAATATTTTGTATTTTATTTGTCTTTGCAATCATTAATTTTTTACTTTTACAACAAATATAGTTATTAATTCATCAAAAAAAAGACATCAAATGATGTCCTCAGACTGTAGACAAAAGCCCAATTTCTGCGTTGTTGTTAAAATTTCTGTTGCTCACTTACTTCTAAGTAAGCTCTGCTACTCAATTTTAACACGCCTTGAAATTGAACTCTTACTACAGTCTGCTATTTAGATGACTTTGTCATCAACCTAAGGACATCAAATGATGTCATTATTAGTTCTTCTTATATTAATACAGTCTAACTTACTTTACAATATTTTAGCTTCGCCTTTAAATACAACTCCTATACTTCCATCAACTGTTATTATATCCCCGTCATTAAGTTTGGACAATGCATTTTCTGCACCAACTACAACTGGTATACCTAGATGTAATCCTACTACCGCTGCATGTGACGTGAGTCCACCTTTCACTGTTATCACTGCTGATGCTTTTTCCATGTACTTTACCATATCTTTATCTGTTGCTACACAAACTATTATGTCACCTTCTTTAAACTTAGTCTGTGCATCGCTTACCTCATCAATTTTGCACACTCTACCTATTGCTGATTTTTTACCTATACCTGTACCTTTGAACATAATCTCTCCAACTGTGTGAATCTTGATTAAGTTCGTACTACCAGATACTCCTACTGGTACTCCAGCTGTGATTATAACCAAATCTCCATTTTTTATGAAATCTTTACTTACTGCTGTTGATACTGAATTATCTATTATTTCATCTGTAGAGTTGCTTTCTTCTATTAGTATAGATTCAACTCCCCATACCATACAAAGCTTTCTTCTTACTTTATCACTGCTTGTTGCTGCAATAATCGGTGAAGATGGTCTGAATTTTGAGACTGCTCTAGCCGTATATCCTGATGAAGTCGCTGTTATTATTGCTGCTGCTCCTAAATCCAATGCCGTTGTACAGGTCGCATGACTTACTGCATTTGTTATGCTACTATCTGCCTTCATACTCAATATTTTTTGGTAATCAAGTGTAGGCTCTGTCTTTCTAGCAATATTAGCCATAGTTTCTACTGCCTGTAGAGGGTATTTACCTGCTGCTGTCTCTCCTGAAAGCATTATTGCATCTGTGCCATCTATAATAGCATTAGCAACATCTGTTACCTCTGCTCTTGTTGGTCTAGGATTTCTAATCATTGAATCAAGCATTTGCGTTGCTGTTATTACTGGCTTACCTGCTTTATTACATTTTTTGATTATCATTTTTTGTACTAGAGGAACATCTTCTGCTGGTATTTCAACTCCCAAATCGCCTCTTGCTACCATTATACCATCTGACACTTCAATGATTTCATCTATATTGTTTACACCTTCTTGGTTTTCTATCTTGGATATAATCATGATGTCTTCTGCATTGTTTGCCTCTAATATTTCTCTTATTTCTAATACATCAGATGTTTTTCTTATAAATGATGCGGCTATAAAATCTATATTGTTTCTTATACCAAATTCTAAGTCACTTACATCTTTCTTTGTTATTGCTGGTAGATTTATTTTTACTCCCGGTACATTCACGCCTTTTTTGTTCTTTATAACTCCAGCATTCTTAACTGTACATAATATATCAGTTCCATCTATAGATTTAACTTCTAATCCTACTAATCCGTCATCTATCAATATGCTATCTCCTGGTTTTACATCATTAGGCAGTCCCTCATATGTGACTGAGCATATCTCATCATTTCCTAAAATATCTCTTGTAGTTATCGTATAACTTTGTCCGTCCTTTAATTCTACACTTGAGTTTTCAAAATCTCTTGTTCTTATCTCCGGACCCTTTGTATCAAGCATTATAGCTATAGGCTTGCCCTTCTCTTCTCTAACCTTTTTTACCATATCTATTCTAGTTTTATGCTCCTCGTGACTACCATGAGAAAAGTTCAGTCTCGCTACATTTAATCCTTTGTCTATCATACCTTTTATTGTATCTTCACTATTTGAAGCTGGCCCTAATGTACATACTATTTTAGTTTTTTTCATATCATCACTCCTATATTGAAAGTATTTTAGCAAGTTCGTACATTTCACTATCAAATTTCTTCTCTTTTTGTAAAGCTTCTTCTATCTCTATCGCAAAAAGTTCATTTCCTTTTATACCGATAACTTTACCTGTTTCATTATTTGCTAATAGTTCAACTGCTTTTGCACCCATTCTACTAGCTAGTATTCTGTCATCCGCAGTCGGACTACCACCTCTTTGAAGATGCCCTAATACTGTTACTCTTGTGTCTATTCCAGTTTTATCTTGTATTTCTTTTCCTACTTCAAATGCATTTTGAGGATTTTCTGCTACTATTCCTTCTGCTAAAACTATTATACTATGCAATTTACCTCTGTTTTTCCCTTGTATTAACTTCTTACAAACATCATCTATACAAAAACCCACTTCTGGGATTATAATACTCTCTGCTCCACCAGCTAATCCAGCATATAGTGCAATATCTCCACAATTTCTACCCATTACTTCTATAATATTTGCTCTACCATGGGAAGTTGATGTATCTCTGATTTTACTTATAGCATCAAGGACAGTATTTACAGCTGTATCAAAACCTATAGTAAAATCTGTATATGCTAGGTCATTATCGATTGTTCCAGGCAATCCTATTGTCGCTATTCCTTCTTCACTAAGCTTCTTTGCACCATTAAACGAACCATCTCCACCTATTACAACTAATCCTTCTATACCAAATACTCTTAATACATTTATAGCTTTCTTTCTACCTTCTTCCGTTTTAAATTCTTCACATCTTGCGCTTTTTAATATTGTCCCACCTCTATGAATTATATCTCCAACAGAAGACAGTGTCATTTCTGTTATATCTCCTGATATTAATCCTTGGTATCCTTTGTTAATACCCATAACTTTCATGCCTCTAAATATAGCAGATCTGACTACAGCTCTTATGGCTGCATTCATTCCTGGCGAATCTCCTCCACTCGTTAAAACTCCTATTTTGTTCATTTTTAATGACCTCCTTACATTTTGCCCCTCATGGACACAACTTGTCCCACATCATTTAAAAAACTAAAGCAGTATTTACATTTAAGCACCTAAAATACTTTAAATCTAATAATTCAGAAGTATCTACTCATAATCTATATATAATATCGGTTTTTAACTCCTGTTTATTAACACTGCTTGTGTTTAATCTTAGTATGGCATTATTTAATTAATATTACCCATAATTATTTTAATTATAGCACATTTTTTAATCATTTAATAATTTTTTGTTAATAAGTTTTATTTCCAATTATTTAATCTTTATATTTTCCTCACCCAATAAGCCATTTAATTTATTTATGCAATTAACATCATCTATATCAATCCAGTATTGATTTTGTGCTTTTACTGTTTTTTTATCTTTTTCTATATACACAAATACTGGTGTACTCCCGTTGTGCTCTAATAGTATCTTTTTTATGTCATTAAATATACTGATATCTATATTTTTTGCTATTCTAATATATAGCTTCTCTTTTTTACTAGCTACTAATGGCTTAATCTTATCTACTATGATTTTAGGATCATCTGATTCATTTATATTTAGTCTACCTTTCATTATTATGATGTTGTCTTCTTTTAGCAAGTTTTCATATTTACCATATATCTTTGGAAAGACTATTGTTTCTATAGAACCAAACAAATCCTCTAGTGTAATGAATGCCATCATTTTGTTGTTCTTTGTTATCATTTCCTTTTTATGAGTTATTAACCCACCAATAGTTATCATGCTACCATCGCCAAGTATACTGTTTTCTCCATTTGCTATGTGTTCATTAGCCTCGTTTATCTCACTTGTATCTGTGCTAGTCATATCTTTAAGCAAATCTTCTATTTCTGATAATGGATGTCCACTTAAATAAACTCCTGTCATTTCTTTTTCCATTGACAACATTAGCTTTGTCTCAAATTCTTTTATATTTGGTAGGTTGTCATCGTTCATCTTCTTTGATGTTTCTACTAGTTGGTCAAAAATCGAAAACTGTCCTTTTATATTCTTTTTTCTATCGTTGTTTATATGCGAAAGTATTCTTTCGTGTATAGCTAAATATTGTGACCTATTGCCCTGTAATGAATCCATAGCACCACATTTTATCAAGCTTTCTATCATTCTTTTGTTTAGTGAACTGTCTTCTACCCTTGAGCATAAATCTGTTAAGCTTTCAAATTTACCATTCGCTTTTCTTTCTCTTACTATAGCTTCTATCGCAGAATGTCCAACATTTTTAATTGCAGCTAAACCAAATCTTATCTTTCCATCTGATACTGTAAACGAAGCAAAGCTTTCATTTATATCTGGCTTTAGTATCTCTATACCGAGTCTCTTACACTCATGTATATAAAGTGATACTGTGCTAGAGCTACCCATGATACTTGTCAACAATGCAGCCATATATTCCACTGGATAGTAATACTTCAGCCAAGCTGTCTGATATGCTAGTAATGCATAAGCTGCTGAATGTGATTTGTTGAATGCATACTTACCAAAATCAATCATCAAATCATATATCTTATCTGCTGTCTTTTCATCTACTCCGTTTCTTACTGCTCCTGATATTTCTATATTTCCTTCATCGTCTTTTTTACCGTAAATAAAGTGTTTTCGCTCTTGCTCCATAACTTTCATTTTCTTTTTACCCATAGCTCTTCTAACTAAGTCCGATCTACCCATTGAAAAGCCACCTATATCTCTAACTATCTGCATTACTTGCTCCTGATACACCATACAACCGTACGTTACTCCTAATATATCTTTAAGTTTTGGATGCAAATACTTTATATCTTCTGGATTGTTTTTGTTAGCTATATATGTTGGTATTTGGCTCATTGGCCCAGGTCTGTATAGTGAGTTTGCTGATATGATGTTCTCAAAACGATCTGGTTTTAACTCTTTTAAAAAGTGTCTCATACCTGCACTCTCAAACTGGAACACGCCTAATGTATCACCTTTTGCAAATATCTTATATACATTCTTGTCCTCATAATCATGATCTTGAAAACTAATCTTCTTGTTATAGTTTTCCTCTATCAATTCTATAGCATCTCTTATTACTGTCAAGTTCCTAAGTCCTAAGAAATCCATTTTAAGCAGTCCAAGTTCTTCTAACTCTGTCATAGTAAACTGCGTTGTTATACTGTCACCATTTCTACTAAGTGGGACATATTCGTCAACAGGCATTTTTGATATTACTACCCCTGCTGCATGTGTAGATGTATGTCTTGGTAGACCTTCTACTGCTTTTGCTATATCTACTAGTTCTTTTACTCTTGCCTCGCTATCATATACTTCCTTAAACTTAATACTCTTTTCGTACGCTTTTGATATAGTAATACCTAACTCCATTGGTATAAGCTTGGCTACATAGTCAACTTCACCATAGCTCATATCTAATGCTCTACCAACATCTCTTATAGCCCCTCTTGCTGCCATTGTACCAAATGTAGCTATCTGAGCTACTCTATCATCACCATACTTCCTTATAACATATTCTATTACTTCTTCTCTTCTTTCATAGCAAAAATCAATATCTATATCTGGCATTGATACTCTCTCTGGGTTTAAGAAACGCTCAAATATTAGGTTGTAGCTTATTGGATCTATACCCGTAATTCCTAGAACATATGCAACCACACTACCTGCCGCTGAGCCTCTACCCGGTCCAACCATTATATCGTTATCTTTTGCATATTTTATAAAGTCCCAAACTATTAGAAAGTAATCTACATATCCCATATTCTCTATTGTAGTAAGTTCGTATTCTAATCTATCTATTAATTCCTGTGTTATAGTCTTATAGTTTTGCTCTAAACCTTTATAGCATAACTCTCTAAAATACTCTTTGTTTGTATAGCCCTCTGGTATTTCATACTGTGGCAAATGCAAAGTATCAAAATCAAATTCTACATTACATCTATCTGCTATTTTCTTTGTATTGCTATACGCCTCTTCTAGTTTTGGAAACAGTAGTCTCATTTCTTCTTCAGATTTTAGATAGAACTCTTCGGTTGGGAATTTCATTCTCCCCTCTTCATTTACTGTCTTTCCTGTCTGGATACAAAGGAGTACATCATGCACTTTTGCGTCTGATTTTTCTACATAATGAACATCATTTGTTACTACTAATGGTACCCCTGTTTCTTCGCTCAATTTTATTAACTGTTCATTAACTTTCTCTTGCTCATCTATTCCGTGATCTTGCAATTCTAGATAATAATATCCTTCACCAAAAAAATCTCTGTATTTTATAGCTATTTCTTTTGCTTTTTTATAGTCATCATTATTTAAATATTGCTGCACTTCTCCTGCTAAACAAGCACTAAGTACTATTATCCCTTCTTTGTGCTTCTCAAGCACACTAAAATCTATTCTAGGTTTATAATAAAATCCGTTTTTAAAACCCTCAGATACTATTTTTATAAGATTTGTATATCCCTCATTGTTTTCAGCTAATAACACTAAGTGATACTGCCTTTTATCTTTAATAGGATCTTTATCTGTATATTTTCTTCTAGCTACATAAACCTCACATCCAATTACAGGCTTTATCCCTTTTTTCTTAGCTATTTTATAGAAGTTAACTACTCCAAACATTACTCCATGATCTGTTATAGCTATACTATCCATCCCAAGCTCTTTAGTCTTATCTATTAGCTTGTCTATTCTTGCAGCACCATCTAGTAAGCTATATTCTGTATGTACATGAAGATGTGTAAAATTAGACATATTTTGGTTTCCTCTCTAACTCACTTATTTAATCTTAGTTTAATTATATGTGATTAGTACTCTTTTATCAATGGATACTATTTTCTATTTTTTTCTATGGTTCGTAGTTTGGTTATACAAAATAAATAGCCATACTTTTGCTATAGCTCAGGTATATCTCTGTGAGTCTTGTGGTTACTCGTTACTTTATTGGTTCAGGATTTCAATTGTTCTCGTCGCCCTGCGTAAGCTGTGATTTTTCTACCCAATAAATGTTAAATCATAGCTTCCAATGTCACGGTGAACAAGTCCTCTAAAGTCGCTTCTCTAGAAAAACGGATATGCTTCTTTGTTAGTTTTTGGTATTATTGTTGCAATACCTTAGGGTCGTCTTTTATACCCAATATAACTATTGTACAAAATTACAACCAATAAAATAACTAGGGAAATCAAAAGATATTACTTGTAGGTAAATTTGAGGAGCTGTTTCTCAGGTGCTTCTACTTAAATATTAGAAACAGCTTCTCTACTGCACCGCAAAGTTTATCTTTGATTTCCCTTTCACCAATGAATCACTAATGACAATGAGTTTTTCTTACACACTCCAACGCCTTACCCTAAGAAAATTAACCAACTAAACATATGAATAAATTTACATTATTCTTTTTTTATCTTAATAATGTACTCTATTATCTTTCTTGCAAAACTCAACTTATATGCAGGTACGTTTGGTAAATCATCTAATGAATACCAATTAGCATCTTCTATTTCATCATTGTCTATTGTTATTTCTCCAGATGAATACTCAGCTATAAATCCAAACATAAGTGAATTAGAAAAAGGCCATGGATGACTCCCTATGTATTTAATATTCTTTATTTCAATTCCAACTTCTTCTTTCACTTCTCTCTCAACACTCGTCTCTATATACTCTCCTGCTTCAACAAAACCAGATATAAGACTATACATATTAGGTGTAAAGTGACTTGATCGTGCTAATAAAATTTTATCTTCTTTTAAAACAGCAACTATTATACAGGGATTTATAAATGAATACATAACATTTCCACAATTTGAACATTCTATACAAGTTTTTTTAGGCTCTATCTTTACTTTTTCACCACAACAAGAACAATATTTAGTTTTATTTAACCAATTTATAAAATGCAAAGCACGTAAAGTAAGAAAATATACATCTTCATCAACATCTCCATATATTTCTTCCAATCCTTTTAAAAAATGTCCTTGAATCTTATCTTTGGTAAGTATATGTGCAGCATAGTAATCAATACCATCTACTTTCCCTATATATATCATTTCATTTCCAATTCCATATTTTTCAGCTTCGCTAGTTGTTAGAAATTCAAGACAGTTTTCGTGTTCTTTTAAAATAATATTACGTTTATTAAATAAAAAACAACATGAATTTGTTTTACATTTATTGATATTCGTATCATTCATTTAAGTATCCTCCATCTGTTTATAAATTAAGTGAGTAAACATCTACAATATCTCCTTATAATTTTGTGTAAGGAACTTAATTGTAACAAAGATATTAGATAGATGTTTATTTTTTATCCGTTTGTTAATTTAAAACTTCATAATATTTCTACATACTGTTAATTCCATTAATAATTATATATTACATTTTTTTAGTTTGCAATTAGTCCCATGTTGTTAAACTGCGTTAGAAGACTATTTTATTGTTTCTTTACAAATATAAAAAGTCACACTCTAAAAGTATGACCTCTCTTTTTTATTTCAAGATTCAATTAATGAATCTTTAATAAAACCAATGAGTCTCAGATGAGGAATTTTCAATATCTCTATTCGCATCAATCTTATCATGTGAAAAAAAGTTAATTATATAAAACACCATAAAAATAATCACTAAAACCATAACTATCTTTTTTCTCACTTTACCTATCTATCCTTTCTCTATATCATAAAAAAATGAGAATTCTTTTTAAGTTTTAAACAACTATCTCACAAAGTTCATCCAATCTTTTTTCTCTTTTTCTGGTATACCCATCTCTTTTTTACCTAACTCTACAGCCTTCATCAACCAAGCCATATTTTTCCCAAGTATTCTACCTATTTGTACTCCTTCTAAATCTTCTTTTATCTCACCTTTGTTTGCACCATGTATTACATTCCAGTAGTTTGCTGTAGGAACAAACATCTCAGAATATTGGATATATCTATCGAGGTTATCTACTGTAGGCATACCACCTGTTCGTCTTACTACTGTTATTGCGGCTCCTACTTTATATCTAAAAGCGTTACCTGTAACTCCTGTAACTAAAAAAGCTCTATCTAAAAATGCTTTCATAGTTCCTGCAACACCGCTATAATAAACTGGTGATGCTAAAAGTAAACCATCTGCCTCTTTCATCTTTGCAATATATTCATTTACAACATCATTGTCCATCACACATCTTCCAAGCTCTACACACTTCATACAGGCCATGCAACCTCTTATGTTCTTATTGCCTACTTGTAAAGTTTCTACGTCTATATTCTGCTTTTTAAGCTCTACAGCAACTATTTCTATAGCTTGTGCTGTATTGCCATCTATTCTCGGACTTCCATTAATCGCTACTACTTTCATGGTATTTCCTCCCTTTTTATACAATATTTCTTTTTTGTATTATAAAAAAAGAAAATCAATAAAACTATAATTTTCTTCTCTTACCTCACATTATTTAGCTAAATGTTCCTATCACTGATTTTGTGTTATAATCTATCAAGTTTAATTCATAAGGTTTTCTTAGTTTTTGCCCATTTTCATCATATATAATTTTTACAATAGGCCTAGTAGGAAAATTTTTAAAGTTCTTTATTACAAATCCCTTTTCTTTTGTATTTAGTATAACTCCTTTACCTATTGGATAAAGTGCTATATTTTGAATAAACGCTTTTGCTAGTGTTTGGTCAAATTGCGTACCACTCATTGACACTATATATTCTATAGCCATGCTAGAATCTATCCTCTTTCTGTATATCCTATCTGATGTCAATGCATCATACACATCAGCTATTGATACTATACGAACATATTCGTGGATTTCATTTCCTTTTAACCCATTAGGATAACCTTTACCATCAACTCTCTCATGGTGATGCAATATAATATTACATACTTCTTCGTTAACACACCCTTGGCTTTTTAATGCTACGTAACCAAGGTTAGTATGCTCTTTGACTATTTCATATTCATGTATTGTTAGTTGAGATGGTTTGTTAATTACTTCACTAGGAATTAGCGCTTTACCTATATCATGCAGTATTGCTCCTGTTCCTAAGTCCATTAATTGCTGTTTGTTGTAACCTAATGCTATCCCTGTCATTAGAGATAGCACTGCAACTTTTACACAGTGCTTTAGTATATAGTCGTTGACTGCTCTAATTTCCATTACCTGCAATATCAAATTATCATTTGTAAACAATTGTGATATTATATTATTTATAGTATCTTTAATCTTGATAATATCTATATCTTGATAGTATGATATATTGTCTATTGTATCTTTGATTATTTCATTCGCGCTTTGGATTATCTCTTCTTTGATTATATGGTCTATTTCTATTTCTTTAGCTAGCTCATTTTCAACATATATCATATACACACCATGGTTTAGTAGTTTATCAGTGTATTTATTTTTAAGCTTTGTTCCTTCACTAATTAAAATGGTTCCGTTACTTGTAAATACAGTTTTAGCACATACCATATCCTCTTTGATTTTATCAACCATTAATAATCTCATGTAGTTACCTCAAATTTTATCAATTTTGGAATTAATAAAACAAACATCCATTATTATACTTCTATAAAAATTTATTAATCTCCTTTATAATCGTATATAATTTTATTGTTCATCTGTGCATGACTCTAAAAATTCCACTAATGCAGAAATAGCTTCTTGTTCGTCTTCTCCGTGTACTTTTATAGTAATTTCTTCGCCACATGATACTCCTAAAGCCATTATTCCCATTATACTTTTCCCATTTATCTCTTTATTATCTTTTTGAATGTAAATATCACTTACAAATTTACTCGCTTTTTGCACAAATAGTGCTGCTGGTCTTGCATGTAATCCTATCTTATTTTTAATTGTTACTTTTGCTGTTTTCATTCCTTCACCTCTTCTCTTATTCTATCTGCAATTTTTTCGATTCTTCTTAATCTATGGTTTACTCCTGATTTTCCTATTGGTATTGTTAACATTTTCCCAAGTTCAACTAATGTTACATCTTTATTTTCTAATCTCAAATATGCAATTTCTCTAAGGTTTTCTGGCAACTTTTCTATACCTATAGTGTTTTGAATTAACTCTATATTGCTTACCTGTCTGAGCGCTGCCTCTATGGTTTTGTTCATATTTGCTGTCTCGCAATTAACAACTCTATTTACGTTATTTCTTACATCCTTGAATACTCTAATATTTTCAAGCTGCAACAGTGCGTTGTGTGCTCCAACTATATTTAAAAAATCTACTATCTTTTCTGATTCTTTTATATACACAACATAGTTTTCTTTTCGTATGACTATTTTGGCTTTCAAGTTATATGTATTCATTATTTCTTGTAAATCCTTTGCATGCTCTTCATTGCGTGTCACAAACTCTAGATGATATGTTTTTTCTGGGTCACTCAGTGATCCTCCTCCTAAAAAAACACCTCTTAAGTATGCTCTCTTTGAGCAATCCTCTTCAATTATTTTTTTATCAACATGATAATTTATATTAAACAAATTGCTGAAATCTTCATTTAATATACTTGTTTGCACAAGTATATCTTTTGCTATATTTTCATCATCTACTACGATTAGGTAGTTGTTGTTTTTCTTAAGTTGCTTGTTTTTTCTTACTAAAACCTCTGTATGTGAGTTAAATTGTTTTTTAAGAATTTTGAATATTCTTCGTGCAACAGCTGCATTTTCAGTAGATAGTTTAAGATTAACGTTTTTAAATCCACTCAAGTTTATGCTACCACTCATTCTTATAAATCCTGCTAGTTCAGCTATCTGACAACATTTTTTAGTCATATTTATTCTAGCTATTTCATTTTTGGTTTTTGACGAAAACGACATCTGATATCTTCTCCTAACTATTATCCTGCTTATATGTTATATCTCTCTAGCATTTTTAAATATAACATACATATAAGTTACACAACTTATAAAAATATATACATTATCAATTTATCATATTATTTGTGTAATTTCAACTATCAAAGACCATTCTTATAGATATTAAAATTATTATAATATATTATTGCTTTAGTTGCCATACTTTTATTAATAATATATAATATTTATAAATTTAGTCTAATATAGTATGTATTTATATTAGTTTTGTTATAAACTTAATTTAAAAGGAGTGTTGTATATGTTATTTAATAAAGAATATGTTGTAAATTTTCTAGCAGATCTATTAAATACACCTAGTCCAACTGGTGATACTTCTAAAGCTATAGCTCTTGTTGATAGTGAGTTTAAAAAGATGGGCATTAAAACATATAAAACATCTAAAAATGCTTTGGTAGCTACTATTGATGGTCAAAATACCAGCTACCAGAAAACGTTATCAGGTCACGTTGATACTCTAGGTGGTATGGTAAAAGATATAAAACCCAGTGGCCGTATCATATTTACTCAACTTGGTGGATATGCCTTTAATGCTGTAGAAGGAGAATATTGCACTATCAGCACTAGTGAAGGTAAAGAATACACTGGAACTATACTTATAAATAAAGCTTCAACTCATGTTCATGGAGCAAAAACGAAATCTACTGAACGTAGTGAGGAAAATATGGAAATAAGGCTAGATGAAGTTGTTAAATCCGATAAAGATACTAAAGATTTAGGAATTGATATCGGAGATTTTGTTTATCTCAATCCAAGAGTAGAAATAACTGATAGTGGCTTTATTAAATCCAGGCATCTTGATGATAAGGCTGGCATTGCTTCTATAATGGGTGCTTGCAAATACATAACTGAAAACAATATCAAACTACCTCATACGGTTAATTTGTTTATTAGTAACTATGAAGAAGTTGGACATGGAGCTTCTAGTGGCATACCAGAAAATACAAAAGAATTTGTAGCTATAGACATGGCTGCTCTAGGTGAAGGTCAAAGCTCTGATGAATACAATGTAACTATATGTGCAAAGGATTCTAGTGGTCCTTATGATTTTGAACTTAGAAAGAAATTGATTAAATTAGCTAAAGATAACAACCTTGACTACAAAGTTGATATCTATCCTTTCTACGGATCAGATGCAAGTGCAGCTATGAGAGCTGGTGGAAATTTCAAGCATGGTTTGATTGGACCTGGTGTTGACGCTTCTCATTCTCTAGAAAGAACCCATGTTAATGCATTAGAAAATACAACCAAACTTTGTATCGCTTATATGATGGATCAAGCTTAACAAAAAACTTGAGAATATTTATATATTTTATTCTCAAGTTTTTATTATTTATATTTACAATGAGTGTAATATATCTTTTTGTTGAAATTAATTCCATATCAAGATATAATATTTTTATATTTCTGAATATTTTTAAAGTAAATTAATAGTATATTCTCTTCGAGTCTACTTATCTAAGGGCTAAGCCTATGATTTTTAGACCGATAGGGTATAATTAGGAAACTATTATGCCTCCCGGTGTGGAAAGGAGAGATAATTGTTTGAATATAGCTTGCTGATTAAGCCAGTATTTTTTGATGTATGCATATTCTCTTTTATAACTCCTTTTAATAAATAGCGGGAAACAGAAGTTTATTAAACAAAGGAGGATTTTTTGTGTATAATGCTTATTTTGGAGTAAAAAAACCTGAAAATGAACCTGTGCTTTCTTACGCTGTGGGTAGCATTGAAAGGGCTAAATTGAAAGAAAAATTAAATGAACTAAAGCAAGCGGAAATTGAAATACCTTTAATTATAGGTGGTAAGGAAGTACGTACAGGTAATACTGCTAAATGCATAATTCCACATGATAAAAATCATGTGTTAGCAACATATCATATAGCAGGTAAGAAAGAAATTGAACAAGCTATTAAATCAGCTTTAGACGCAAGAAAAGAATGGGAAGCTATGCCTTGGCAACATAGAGCATCTATATTTTTAAAAGCTGCTGAACTTTTAGCTGGCCCTTACAGATATGCTATAAATGCTGCAACTATGCTTGGTCAGAGCAAAACTGCTTATCAAGCTGAAATTGACTCTGCATGTGAAATAATTGATTTCTTGAGATTCAATGCACATTTCATGTCTCAGATATATAATGAGCAACCCGCATCAACTAATAATGCTTGGAATAGAATAGAATATCGACCTCTTGAAGGCTTTGTTTTAGCTGTAACTCCATTTAATTTCACTGCTATTGGAGGTAACCTAGCTGCTAGCCCTGCTATGATGGGAAATGTAGTTGTATGGAAACCTTCTGCTGCTGCAATATACTCAAATTATTTACTTATGAAAATATTTAAAGAAGCAGGATTACCTGACGGTGTAATCAACTTTATACCTAGCTCAGGTAGTGAAATCGGTAGCATTGCTTTTAGCCACAAAGACTTTGCAGGAGTGCATTTCACAGGCTCTACTGAGGTATTTAACACTATGTGGCGTTCTATTGGTCAAAATATAAATAAGTATGGTTCTTACCCTAAAATAGTCGGTGAAACTGGTGGAAAGGATTTTGTATTTGCCCACATGGATGCTGATATAGATTCTCTTAGGACTGCACTCATACAAGGAGCTTTTGAATTCCAAGGTCAAAAATGTTCAGCTGCATCTAGAGCTTATATCCCCGAGAGTATATGGAGTTCTCTAAAGCAACAATTGATTGATGAAGTATCAACTATTAAAATGGGTGATGTTGAAGACTTTAGTAATTTTGTAAGTGCTGTAATTGATAAAAAATCATTTGACAAAATCAATGAATATATTGACTATGTCAAAAACTCGGATGACGCTACAATCATATGTGGCGGTAAATCTGATGATAGTAAGGGTTATTTTGTTCAACCAACTATTATTGTCGCTAATAGTGCACACTTTAAAACTATGACTGAAGAAATATTTGGCCCAGTGCTTACTATATATGTTTATAAGGATGAAGATTTTGATAAAACTCTAAATCTATGCGATGAATCGACTCCTTACGCATTGACTGGTGCTATTTTCTCTAAAGATAGAAGTGTTCTTGTTAAAATGGAAAATGCTCTTAAACACTCTGCTGGAAATCTATACATCAATGATAAACCTACAGGTGCCGTTGTAGGACAACAGCCATTTGGAGGTGGAAGAGCTTCTGGTACTAATGACAAGGCAGGTAGTAAGCTTAATCTGCTTCGTTGGACGAACCCTAGGGTTATTAAGGAAACCTTTGTTTCACCTAAGGATTATAAATATCCTTTTATGGAATCTAAGTAATAATATAACACAACTAATAAAAGAGCAGAATCGTTGAACTGCTCTTTTTTATATATTTTTACTATTTATTACATTTTCTTTATCTTCTGTTATGGTTTTAATGCTATGTATATATCAACTTTTGTATTGTTTAAATCACTCATATTATGATACTCTTCAAAATCATACGTATATGCTCTGTCTAAATTCATGCTCCATATTGCTTCCCAAATCTCTCCAACTATTTTTTTCACATTACCTTTGGCTGTAAATTTAGCATATTTTCCAGCTGGTATTGTTGTGTTTGTGAACTTATCACCACATATCTGTTTTTTTATCTCTTTGCCTATCATAAATTTATATGGTTTTGTATAATCACCTTCATAGTCATAGTAAATACCCAATACATTCTCTTGTGTTTTGTCTGATATTTTACTGTATATATCTTTTGTATTAAACATAACCCACATATCTGATATATCTTTAACTGCTTTTTCTATGTTGTTTATCTTTTTTGTTATACCTATAACAACTCGTTTTTCTATAGTAACAATTTCATAATTCATATTTGATGCCTCCTATGTTTTATTTTTATATTAACAAAGCAATGTGGACATCAGTGTGTCATGGATTAATTATTCGTAAAAAAATTATAAGTTTCCTAGCATTTTTTCTTAATTCTAACATTAAACATGCGTTATTTTCCTCTTTTGTATAAGTTTGCGTATAATTAAAGAGCTATCGAAAAGATAGCTCTAGTCTATTTATTGATTATTAGTATCAAAATATTCATATGCATCTTGTAATAATGGGTGTATTAAATGAGCAGTTTTATATAAGTATTTTATAAATATATCTACCCCACATTCTAATGAAGTATCTAACCCTTGTTTTAACTCTTTTATATACGGTGGATTCCCACCTTGATCCCACTCTATTTTATCAGCTATAAATACTGCACTTTCTAGCTTACTTGGATGTGCTTTTAATGTGGTATGATGTGCTATTGCACTTAATATCTCTTCATCTTTTACACCGAAGATCAGTCTAGCTATCTCTGCCGATAGCTTTTGGTGTATCAAATTTGGATACTCTCTTTCTTGTTTTACTATATCTAAATTTAACGACTGGGCTACCTCTATTTTACTCTCATTTGGTATCACTGCACTAATATCATGTAAATACCCTGCTATCTCTGCTTTCTGTTCATTTGTTTTATATAAACGCGCTAGCTCTACAGCTTTAGAAGCTACTCTACTTGTATGTTCGCTGACTATAGATTTATCGTATAAATCCAGTATTCTAATACATTCATGTTTTATACTGTTATCTTTATTAACTTTGTTTTTTAGCTCTTCTAGTAAATTATGCATTATTTACTCCTTTTAATCCGAATGAATTTTTAAGCAATTCTAATATCTCCCTACTTACTTTTTGAGCATCATGTCTAATATAGCTTTTTTTGATATCAACAAAGTTTCCTTGTATAAGTTTTATTCCTAGCGTTTTCAATTTTTCTTCTTCACCCTGTGTTGGCACTACAGGCTTTGCACCATCTTTTTTGTAGTATTTTGTGAGTATATCATCTGGTATTATTTCACCATTTGCTATAACGTAATCTATAACATTCCTATTAGCATGATCTATGATACTTTCTACATGCTGTAAAACAGTATAAGTGTCTGTTTCTCCGGGTTGTGTCATTATGTTTGATATATATATACATTTTGCTTTAGAGTCATATATAGTAGCAGATATGTTTTTTATTAGAAGGTTTGGTATTATACTTGTGTATAAGCTTCCTGGTCCTAATATAACTATATCAGCTTCTTTTATTGCCACTAATGCTTCATCTGTTGGTATACATGTTTCTGGCTCTATAGATATACGTTTTATATATGTTTTATTTTCTATGCAGTATTTTGGTATATTAGATTCTCCACATACTTCTTTGTCATTGCTGAGTATCGCTCTGAGTCTCACATCTTGAAGCGTCATTGGTAAAACCTTTCCTGTTACTGCTAAAACATTATTCATTTCTTTTATTGCTGTCTCAAAACTATCACATATTCCATTCATAGCAGCTATGAACAGGTTTCCAAAGCTTTGATCTTTTAAATTTCCATCTGTAAATCTATACTGCAACAGTTTCTCCATTATTGGCTCTGTATTTGCCAACGACAATAGACAACTCCTAATATCTCCCGGTGGTAACATCCCTAAATCTTCTCTAAGTATTCCTGATCCACCACCATCATCTGCTACAGTTACTATTGCTGTTATATTTTTTGTATATTTTTTTAATCCTCTAAGTAGTACAGAAAGCCCTGTCCCTCCACCTATTGCGACTATTTTAGGATGTCTTTGCATCTATAATCCTCCCTTTATAATTATACTAACTAACAATTACTGTCTTTTGTTTTTGTAGCTATCTCTATGGTTTATAGCTACTTTATGGCCATTTATCTTTAGGTAATCATAAAGGTAGTTAGCAATCGTCACAGACCTATGTTTACCTCCTGTACACCCTATCGCTATCATCAGTTGCATCTTTCCTTCTTTTATATACAGTGGTATTAAAAAGTCTATCATATCTGTTAGTTTGTCAATAAATATTTTTGTATCATTCCACTTCATTACATAGTCCTTAACTTTTTTATCATTGCCTGTCATTGGTCTAAGATCATCTATATAGTGTGGATTAGGTAAGAATCTAACATCAAATACTAGATCGGCATCTATTACTATTCCATGCTTGTATCCAAATGATGATATTGATACTATAAAATTATCTACTTCTTTACCTTCTAAAAATAATTTTTTAATTTCTTCTTTTAACATTCCTGTAGTAAAGTTACTAGTGTTAATTATAAAATCTGACTTTTCTCTAACCTTTTTTAATATCTCTCTTTCCTTATCTATTCCTTCTACAATGCTTCCTTGAGGATTAAGAGGGTGTGGTCTTCTAAGTTCTTTATACCTATGAATCAATATATTGTCATCACAATCTAAAAATAGCATTTTGTAATCGTAACCATCAGCTTTTAATTCATCTAAGTTCTCAAATAAGTCATTAAAAAACTTACCTCCTCTAACATCTACAACCAATGCTACTTTTTTTATTCTGTCTTTTGACTGAATATATAAATCTATAAATTTTGGAATCAAAGACGGTGGCAGGTTGTCCATACAATAGTAACCTATATCTTCCATTATCTTCATTGCTTGACTTCTTCCTGCTCCTGATAATCCTGTTATTATGACAAACTCCATGCTATCACTCCTTATTCAGTCTTCCTTATGTTAATTATTTTGTCAATATTAATTTTAGACTCCAATACTCTTTTCATTGATTTCTCAAAATCACCTACTCTGTTTGGGTGGTGTGCATCACTGCCTAGTACAAAGTTTACATTATGCTTTGCAGCTTTTATTATATTATCAACTGTCAAATGTCCATGCTTTGCATTTATCTCTAGTGCTACATTTTTTTTAGCTGCTGCTATCGCCAATCTATCTATATCTACATCTAATTTTGCTCCTGGGTGAGTTATAATGTCTATAGGGTATCTGTTTATTGCTTTAATCAATGCATTTGTATTTAAATCTATCATTTTATCATGAATTTTTTTCGATTTTTTAGCCAGTGTATTTAAAATAAATATTCTAAAGTTATCTTTTATACTATTCATTAAAACTCCATAGTGGAACCCAACGGATATCATGTCAAAATATTTTATCATATCATCATCTACATCTATATCACCTTCGTAGCTAACTATATTAGATTCTACTCCAAGCAATATTTCTATCTTGCTATATTTTTTGTTATAATAATCTATTTCTTCTCTCATCTTTGGCAATTTCTTTTTACTTATTCCAAAACCTATATGTCCAGGTCCATGATCACATATTGCTATTTTTTCTAGACCTACTTTTATTGCGCTTTTTATATTGTCCTCTATTGTGCCTTTCCCATGACTATATATTGTATGTGTATGATAATCAGCATATACTTTCATTTTTATTCTCCTATATAACAATTTGGTATTATCTTCACTTCTGTTTCTAATTCTACTGAAAATTTATCTTTCACTGTCTTCTTTACTATTTCTATTAAAGTCATCACCTGCTCTGATGTAGCATTACCTAAGTTAACTATAAACCCACAATGCTTATCTGAGACTTGTGCATCTTTATATCTTAGTCCTTTTAATCCAGCTGCTTCTATGAGTCTTGCTGCATAATCCCCTTCAGGCCTTTTAAATGTACTTCCTGCGCTAGGTAAGCTAAGTGGTTGTTTAGTTGTCCTCTTAACTGTTAACTCGTCCATATAAGCCTTTATATCGTCATATACACCTTCTTTAAGTGTCATCTTAGTTTCTAGTACTATCAAATCTTCTTCTTGTACTCTACTATGTCTATATCGAAAATCCATATCTTCACTACTATATACGTATATATTTCCTTTTTTATCTGTACATTTTACACTTGATACAATCTGACTCATCTCAAACCCATATGCACCAGCATTCATAGCAACAGCTCCACCTATAGAGCCAGGTATTCCACTACCACCTTCCATTCCTGTTAGGGAATTTTTCAGTGCTAATTTCCCTACTGATGATAGCAATGCTCCACACTCAGCAGTGATTGTATCTCCTTCTACTATAACTTTGTTCATATTATCTGCTAGTTTTATTACAATTCCTTTTATACCATCATCTGAGACTAAAAGGTTTGTACCGTTTCCTATTATGTATGGATTAATATTAAGCTCATCACATACTTTTAATGCTAATACTACATCTTTAGAATCTTTAGGCAATACTAATACACTCGCATTGCCTCCTATTTTAAAATAAGTATGCCTTTTCATAGGCTCATCTACTAGAATCTCCCCTAAAAAACCTCTCTCTATAAGGTTTTGGTTTATATTTATACTACTCAAAATATCACTCCTGTTTATCTTTTAATATATATTATTAACAATCTATGTTTATGTTCTACCTTGATATTAAAAGTATATCTTTTTTTTGAACTTCTTACAAGCGTTTAGCTATATAATTGATGTAAACTAATTCTAATATAAACTCCCCTTATTTATACATAGTGATGATTTATTTAGGATTTTTTATCTCTTTATAAAGAAGAATACAACTAGTCTCAATGGAGTTGTACCACCTGTCGCTATAACGTTAGTACCATATCTACACAATGCAAAAGATCCAGCCATATATTACCTGTTTCAAAACATTACCTCTTCTAATATTTAATTATTGTATTTTTTTACTTTTTCCTTAAAAACAATAATTTTATTACCTGTAAGCTTAATTTTTTTATTTATTGATATATTTATAACTAAACTATATATACTAATAAACTTGTAATCTTCACAAAGACAAAAAAAGAAGCTATACCATTAAATAATGATATAGCTTCTTGATATCTATTTCTTAGTACTGCATTTCTGCCATACGTTTGTAACTGTCATATCTTTCTTTTGCTTCTTTTTCTGCTTTTACAAACATTTGACTAGCAAGCTCTGGGAATGTCTTCTCAAGTGATGTATATCTTACTTCACTTCTTAAGAACTCTTGGAAATCACCTTTAGGCTCTTTAGAGTCTAATATAAATGGATTTTTTCCTTCTTCTTTTAACTCTGGGTTAAATCTATATAAATGCCAGTAACCAGCATCTACTGCAAGCTTTTGTTGCTCTTGTGTTTTACCCATACCTGCTTTTATACCATGATTAATACATGGAGCGTATACTATGATCAATGAAGGTCCTTTGTAACTTTCTGCTTCTATTAGCGCCTTCATGAATTGGTTCTTGTTATGACCCATTGCACATTGTGCAACATATACATATCCGTATGTTGTAGCCATTAAACCAAGGTCTTTCTTCTTAACTTTTTTACCTGATGCAGCAAATTTAGCAACAGCAGCTGTAGGAGTCGCTTTAGAAGACTGTCCACCAGTGTTTGAGTAAACCTCTGTATCAAATACTATTACATTTACGTCTTCTCCTGATGCTAATACATGGTCCAATCCACCATAACCGATGTCATATGCCCATCCGTCTCCACCAACTATCCATACTGATTTTTTAACTAAGAAGTCGGCTTTCTCTTTAATATCTTTTAGTAACCCATTTGCTTTATCGTCTCCTAAGTCTTTAGAGAACCAAGGAATTAATCTTAATTTTGCTTCTTTAGTCTTGTCAGGGCAATCCTTTCCTTCTAACCATAAGTTTAATGTATCTTTTAACTCTGCTGGTATATTAAGTTCTACTAATTCTTTAGCTTTTATCTCTATATATCCAACCATTTGGTTTACTGCTAAAGCCATACCATATCCGTACTCTGCATTGTCCTCAAATAATGAGTTAGCCCAAGCTGGACCTTGACCTACTGCATTTTTACAATATGGTGTTGAAGGTGCTGAACCTCCCCAGATTGACGAACATCCTGTTGCATTTGCAACAAACATTCTATCTCCATATAACTGAGTTATAATCTTCATGTAAGGAGTCTCTCCACAACCTGCACAAGCTCCTGAGAACTCGAATAATGGTTGAGCAAATTGGCTTCCTTTTACAGTGTTTAAACTCATCTTATCATCTTTGATTGATACTTCATTTACTGAGTAATCCCAGTTTGGAACTTCTACTTCTGTTTGTGTCTCTATTGGTTTCATTATTAATGATTTTTCTTTAGATGGACAGATATCAGCACAGTTTCCACAACCTGTACAGTCAAGTGTGCTTACTTGTATACGATACTGTAATCCTTCTAAACCTTTACCCATAGCTTTCTTTGTCTCAAAGCCTTCTGGAGCATTTTTAAGTTCTTCTTCATTTACTAATACTGGTCTTATTGCAGCATGTGGACAAACGAATGAACATTGGTTACATTGAATACAGCTATCTATTTGCCACTCTGGTACTGTAACTGCTATACCACGCTTCTCAAATGCAGCACTACCATTGTCAAATGTTCCATCTTCTCTACCATCGAATGCGCTTACTGGAAGATCGTCTCCCTCTTGTCTATTCATAGGTCTTAGTATGTTTTTGATGAACTCTGGCTCTTTAGTTTCTTCTTTAGCCTGATCTTTAGCATCTGCCCATGTAGCAGGTACTTCAATTTTAACAAGAGCGTCTATACCTTTGTCTACTGCTTTGTTGTTCATCTCAACAATTTTTTGACCTTTTTTACCATATGACTTAACTATAGCTTCTTTTAGGTATTCTATTGCTTTATCTAATTCGATAACGTCTGCTAGTTTGAAGAACGCTGCTTGCATTATCATGTTTGTTCTATTTCCAAGTCCTATCTCTGTAGCTATTTGAGTTGCATTTATTGTATATAACTCTATATCATTTTTAGATATATATCTCTTCATATCTGGAGATAGTTTTTCTTCTAATTGCTCTGGTGTCCAAAGTGTATTTAATAAGAACTTTCCACCTTTTTTAAGTCCTTTTAATAAATCATAGTTTCCAACATATGATTGTTGAGAACATGAAACAAAATCTGGTTCACTAATTAAATATGTTGACTTTATTGGCTTTTTACCAAATCTCAAGTGTGATACTGTAACTCCACCTGATTTCTTAGAATCATATGAGAAGTATCCTTGAGCATACATATCTGTCTTATCACCGATAATCTTGATAGCGTTTTTGTTTGCTCCAACTGTTCCGTCTGAACCAAGACCCCAGAATTTACATCTGATAGTTCCTTTTGGTGCAGTAACTATGTTCTCTTTTACTTCTAATGATGTATGTGTAACATCGTCGTTTATACCAATTGTGAATCCGTTCTTTGGCTCTGCTTGTTTTAAGTTTTCTAATACTGCTTTTATTTGAGATGGTGTAGTATCCTTTGATCCTAGACCATAACGTCCACCTACTATTACTGGTTTCTCTGCTTTGTCATAGAATAATGTACAAACATCTTGATATAATGGTTCTCCTAATGCACCCGGCTCTTTTGTTCTATCTAATACTGCTATTTTCTTAGTTGTTTTTGGTAATGCATTAAAGAAATACTTCTCTGAGAACGGTCTATATAATCTAACTTTTATTAAACCAACCTTTTCTCCCTCAGCTACTAGATAATCAATAGTTTCTTCTATTGTATCTGTAACTGAACCCATTGCTATCATAACGTACTCAGCATCTTCTGCTCCATAGTAGTTAAATGGCTTGTACTCTCTGCCTGTTATTTCACTGATGCTCTTCATATAATCAGCAACTACATTTGGTATATCTGTATAGAATTTATTTGAAGCTTCCTTTGCTTGGAAGAATATGTCTGGGTTTTGAGCAGTTCCTCTTGTAACTGGATGCTCAGGATTTAATGCATTGTGTCTAAATCTATTAACTGCTTCAAAATCTGTTAATTTTGCAAACTCTTCGTAATCTATTAATTCTATTTTTTGGATCTCATGAGATGTTCTAAAGCCATCAAAGAAATGTAAGAATGGTACTCTAGTCTTGATTGAAGCTAAGTGAGCCACCCCACCTATATCCATAACTTCTTGAACACTACCTGATGCAATCATTGCAAATCCAGTTTGTCTACAAGCCATAACATCTGAATGATCTCCAAATATTGATAATGCATGACCTGCAACTGCTCTTGCACTTACATGGAATACTCCTGGTAATAATTCTCCAGCAATTTTATACATATTTGGTATCATTAATAACAGACCTTGTGAAGCTGTGAATGTAGTAGTTAATGCCCCAGCTGCTAATGAACCGTGTACCGCTCCTGATGCTCCTCCCTCAGACTGTAGCTCTGATACGTGAACCTCTTGTCCAAAAATATTCTTCATTCCATGTGCTGCCCATTCATCAGTATGCTCAGCCATAGGAGACGATGGTGTTATAGGAAATATTGCTGCAACATCAGTGAAAGCGTATGCAACATATGCCGCTGCTGTATTTCCATCCATAGTTTTCATAACCTTTGCCATGTGTCGTTACCTCCTCGTTTATATTAAAATTTCATTTTTATTGTTAACATATACATTAAGTATAATCAACAGATTTAACAAAGTCAATACGTTACAATTAATTGTAAATGTCAAAAAATATTGTAACAGTCAGAATACTTTCTGTATCTGTATTTCACTTGGTTAGAAAAGGATTAATTTACTTTAAAATTTTTTTTAAATTTATGAAATTTCTTTTGTATTAAATTTCATTTTTTATAATGTGGCAATTTTTTTGTGGATTTTAGTTAATTATTTAACATTCTTTTTGCTCTTCTAGCCTTCAAATACTCTTTTAATTTTTCTACTGAAGTATTTATAACTAGCTCCTCGGGCATATCTATATCTTCTAATACTCTTTCCACTACGTCAAATCTGCCTACATCTGGTGCAAAGTGTGAATCACTTCCTACTATTATAGGTACATTATATTCTTTGCATAATTTAGCTATTTTTATACAATTGTCTTTGCTTCCTCTTCTGCTCTTCCTAAAAGAGCTATTATTGATTTCTATTAATACACCTGTTTCTTTTGCTGTTTGTACAAACTTTTCTAAATCTATCTCAAATTGTGGATTTCCTGGATGAACTATAACGTCTACATAGTTATTTTTCATTACATTTATTATAGTCTCTGTGTTTTCTTCTCTACTTCCTGTCTCATAGCAAGGTGTATGAAAACCTGCCAATATTATATCTAGACTTTTTAGTATTTTCTCTGGAACATCAAGAGCTCCATTTTTATCCATTATATTTGCTTCTACACCTTTTAAAATCTCAACCCCATACATTTCTTCAGGTAATACTCTCATATTAGCTATATGATAAATATGAGGACCACCAGGCATTTTGGGGCCATGATCTGTTATCCCTATCAATTTCAAACCTTTATTACTTGCTTCTTTTGCTATCTCCATAATTGTGCTATATGCATGGCCACTTGATATAGTGTGGTTATGCACATCTAATACAAATTCCATATTATTTTCTCCTTTGTTTATTTATTGTCTATCCCATTAATTAACCTTTTATTTAGTTCTAATGCAGCATTATATCCCATTACTTTTTGCCTATGGTTCATCGCAGCTACTTCTAATATCATAGCTACATTTCTACCGGGCTTTATAGGTAATGTTATTTTTGTCAACTTTGTATTCAGTATCTCTATATGCTCATCATCTAGACCAAGTCTATCATATTCTTTGTTTTTCTGCCAATATTCTAACTCTATTACGAGATCTATAGTCTTTGAGTTCCTTATTGATCCTACACCATATAATCTCTTTATATCAAGTATACCAATACCTCTTATCTCTACAAGATGTTTTATTAGCTCTGGTGCTCTTCCTTTTATAACACCCTCGTCATGTTTTTTTATTTCCACTGCATCATCAGCTACTAATCTATGCCCTCTTTTTATTAGTTCTAACGCTGTTTCGCTTTTTCCAACCCCACTCTTTCCTAATATCAAAATTCCTATTCCATATACTTCTACTAAGACCCCATGCATTGTTATTGTAGGCGCTAATAAGTCTTCTAAATAGTTTGTTAACTTACTTACGAATTTTGTTGTTGGAAGCTCAGTTCTCAAAAATG
The DNA here is from genome assembly GCA_029227815.1 of Clostridiaceae bacterium M8S5. Lineage (GTDB taxonomy): Bacteria > Bacillota > Clostridia > Tissierellales > MCWD3 > Abyssisolibacter. The sequence continues at coordinate 3,672,063 of CP118523.1, forward strand.
TTCTATTATATTTTTTTGCTGTTTCCACCGCATGTGTTGTAAAGTCTAATCCTCTTGTCATTATTATAGCTGGTATTGGATATTTCATGAGTTTATCTAATCTTTTATATTTTAATTCATTATCCAATTCATTTACATAATACCACTCAGCATTACCAATAACTTGAATTCTATCAAATGAAAAGTATTTATAGTATCCAGCCATTTGTAAGCCTGGTCTATTTATATCACTTTTTGTTATTTTTAACTCTGTATTATCGCTTTTACATAACACTTCTAGATTCATGTCTTTTATAAGTTTATTTAAATCTATTTCGCTCATATTACCTCCTATTTGCTATTTCTAAAAAAATCATATACACTTTGTGCTACTCTCTTATTCATACCTTTTTCTTTTGCTAACTCTTCTACAGAAGCTCTTCGGATGTAATCGACGCTACCAAATGAACTAAGCAGTACTTTTTTCCTTTTGTCTCCTATTCCAGGAATATCGTCTAGTATGGATTTAAACATCTCTTTTCCTCTTAAATTTCTATGATAACTTATAGCAAACCTATGTGCTTCATTTTGTATTTCTGTTATCAACTGAAATACCTCATCTGTTTTTTTTATAAGTATTTCTCTATTTTCGTATATAATACCCCTTGTGTTGTGTTTATCATCTTTAACTAGTCCACAAACAGGTATCCTGATATCTAATTTCGATAGCACCTTTTGAGCAACATTAATCTGACCTTTTCCTCCGTCAACCATCACTAAATCTGGAAATATTGAGAACTTTCCTTTTTTATTGCTATCTGATTTTTCTAGCTCTTCTTTACCTTTTGAAAATCTTCTATACAATACTTCCTGCATACTATCATAGTCGTTAGGACCTTTAACTGTTTTTATTTTAAACCTCTTGTAGTTACTTGTTTTCTTTATACCATTTTCAAACACAACCATTGATGCAACTGATTGATTCCCTTGTGTATTAGAAATATCATAAGCTTCTATTCTATGTGGAACTTCTATATTAAGCATTTCGCCTAATTTGACTACTCCTTTTTTGCTAGTACTATATTTCTTTAGCATTTTTTCGCTGTTCTGTTTTAGCACCTGTATTGCATTAACTCTTACTAATTTCATCAAATCGCTTTTTTCTCCTCTCTGAGGAAATTTGATGAAGACCTTTTGCTCTTTTTTTTCCGAAAGCCACTCTTGTATAATTTCTTGCTCTTCTACGCTTTCCTGCACTAATATCTCTTTTGGTATATACCATGCTCCAGCATAAAACTGCTTTATAAACGAGCCTAATATTTCTCTATCTGTATTATCGTTGATATTGCTTAATAAATAATGTTCTCTTCCTATTAGTTTACCTTTTCTAATAAAGAATATCTGTATACATGCCTCATGCTCATTTTTTGCTAATCCTATAACATCTTTATCCTCTTCAGAAGTGCTCAGAACCTTTTGTTTTTCAAACATATATTCTATTGATTGTAGTTTATCTCTATACTCTGCTGCTGTTTCAAAATCGTACTTATCAGATGCCTGTTTCATTTTTGATATCAATAGATCCATTAATGCCTTCTTTTTACCGTTTAGGAACACTAATATTTCATCTATCATCTTTATATATTCTTTTCTCGTTATTTTACCCGCACATGGAGCTGTGCATTTTTTTATATGATAATTTAAGCAAGGTCTGTTATTTAGTTTTTCATTTTTTAATCTCTGCCTACAACTTCTTATAGGAAATATCTTATTTATAATTTCTAACGTTACATTTACTGCTCCTGCATTTGTATACGGTCCATAATATTTAGCCTTATCCTTTATAACTGTTCTAGTTTTAAATACTCTTGGAAATTCTTCATTTACTGTTACTTTAATATAAGGATACTGTTTATCATCCTTTAGTAATATGTTGTATCTAGGTCTATATTCTTTTATTAGATTTGCTTCCAATATTAATGCTTCTACTTCATTATCAGTCAAAATATACTCAAATTCTTTTATTTTGCTTACCATTACTCTGACTTTTGGGAGCATATTTTTTGAAGACTGAAAATATTGTCTCACTCTCTTTCGTAGTGATATTGCTTTCCCTACATATATTATTTCATTTTTATCATTTTTCATTAAGTATACACCTGGATTATCAGGCAATTTCTTGAGTTCTTCTTTTATATCAAACATATTTATCACCTTTATCTTTAATCTTAAAAATATGTAATTTTGTTATCATATTTGAAGTATATATCAAATTTATGTATAATACAAATGTACTCATTTATAGAATTTTTCTGGGGAGGTAACTTATGTCAGGTTCAAAAAAAGTAATTAATTTCTTTATTAGTTTTACTATTTCTTTATTATTCTTGTCTGTAACTGGTCGATTTATATATTTCATTAGCAATTATACTAATGACAATATACTTTTCAATGTAATTATACCTATCTATTATACTATTTGTCTCTTAGTATTTGCACTAAGCATGAATTTTGTTCGAAATGCTCAGACAGATAAGCTGCTCAAAAATAACACTACTTATATGGAAGTGAACACAGCAGGATTTAGTTTGGTTAATAAAATATTGTATTATGTTATAATTGCCCTAATCTATTGTTTACCCTTTTTACGAGGAGAGTCTATCAAGAATTTTAATATTACTAGAGTAATAAGCTTGGTGCTTGTTTTGTTAGTTTTTGAACTTATGCTTAGATATTCAAGCAAAACTATAAAAATAACCTTTCTAAAGAACGGTATTGTAGTAAACGGATTTGATTTAAGACTTGATGCTCCTATGAAAACTGGAACCATAATGTATAATAACTCCGGCTATTACAGCTACAATGACATTGAAAACTACTTTGTCTTTCCTGACAAAATTGAATTGTACCTTATACATAATCAAGGTAAATTAAGTTTCCATTCAAATACTGAAATGGGGAAACGATTTACTGGTTTAATGATACAACAACATATTGAAATGAAGAAATTTGATTAAGTTTATAATATCATTTAAAATTCTACAATAAATAGTAAAAATGAAGTTTTTTGCGATTATTCTCTTATTTATGAGCGGTACTTTGCAGCATACGCTCTTTGTGAAAATCTAGTATGTTGGTATAAGTAAATATTTTTTTGCAGTGGAGAAGCTGTTTCAAGTAATTTAATAAAAAGTTGAAAAACAGCTTCTTAGATTTTCTACAGATTAGTAGTTGTTTTGGTTTAATCTTGGATTGTTAGGATTAAATTTTTACCATAAGTTATCTATTTTTATGACTTACCCCACCCAGATTTTCAATTAAAAATAAGGCTATCATTTTCCAATAGCCCTATTATCAATAGATTTTACAATGTTATAATCAATCCTCTAATACTATCATCTTTGTCGACTACTGCTCCGATTAAATCTCCACATTTTAAATCTGCTATATCTAAATTCACACATTTGTCATTTCTTTTAAGAACTATTATTACATCATCTCTTAGGTATAATGGCGATAGTATTTCTCTACTATTATCATCAAAATGTTGTTCTATGTTTATAGTATTGTTTTTATAATCAACTTTTGTTATTAAACCATATACAAAATGTTCACCCTTTTGGTAGTCACATTCTTTAAAATCCTTATAAGTCTTTATTGAAACATGCTTATGCACTTGATTCCAACTAACATCTGAAAATTTCTCAAATAGTTCTCTTACTGGAGCATATAGTTTGCCATTTATTAAATACTTGTCTACATCCAACTGTTCTCTATTAATACTGATTCCTATATCGTTACTTTTGTATATTGTGGCTTTTTCTGTACTTATACCATATACTCCAAATGTAAAAAGCATAAATATCAATATCACTATCATACTAACTCTAATCTTATATAGCATTTATAGCACCTCCTAATATATTAAATAGTTATTAGGAGTATAGACACTTTTTACAATACTTATTCTCTACTTTTATTGATTCATAACCTTTCCTAAAAACTTTCCTGTATATGATTTATTGACTTTCACTACTTCTTCTGGTGTTCCTTTTGCTACTATACATCCTCCTTCATCTCCTCCTTCTGGCCCAAGATCTAGGATGTAATCAGCTGTTTTTATAACATCTAAGTTATGCTCTATTACTATTACAGTGTTTCCCCCTTCTACAAGCTTGTCAAGTACTTTAATCAATTTGTGTACGTCAGCTATGTGAAGTCCTGTAGTTGGCTCATCTAGTATATATAGCGTCTTACCTGTACTTCTTTTACTAAGCTCTGCAGCAAGTTTTATTCTCTGAGCTTCTCCTCCTGAAAGTTGCGTTGATGGCTGCCCTAACTTTATATATCCTAATCCAACATCATACATTGTCTGCAATTTTCTCTTTATTTTTGGAATATTATCAAAGAATTCTACACCTTCTTCTACCGTCATATCCAATACTTCTGTTATTGTTTTGCCTTTATATTTTACCTCTAATGTCTCTCTGTTATATCTCTTACCCTTACAAACTTCACATGGGACATATACGTCTGGTAAAAAGTGCATCGCAATTTTCACTATTCCATCACCTTTACAAGCTTCACATCTTCCACCTTTTACGTTGAAACTAAATCTACCTTTGCTATACCCTCTAACTTTGGCTTCTTTTGTCATTGCAAATATGTCTCTGATATGATCAAATACCCCTGTGTATGTTGCAGGATTACTTCTTGGTGTTCTACCTATTGGTGATTGGTCTATGTCTATTATCTTATCTATATGCTCTAAGCCTTTTATTTCTTTAAACTTTCCTGGTCTAACCTTGCTACGGTTAAGCTCTCTTCTTATTCCCTTGTATAGTATTTCATTTATCAAGCTACTTTTACCTGAACCTGATACTCCTGTGACACATGTAAAGAGACCTAACGGAAATTTAACGTTTATATTTTTAAGATTATTTTCTTTTGCACCCTTTACTTCTATCCATTTTCCGTTAGTCACTCTTCTCTTGCTTGGAATTTTTATCTTTTTCTTACCACTTAGATATTGTCCTGTTATTGAATCTTCTACTGCCATTATTTCTTGTAATGTACCTTGTGCAATTATCTCTCCACCATGTACTCCTGCACCAGGCCCTATATCTACAATATGATCCGCGCATTTCATTGTATCCTCATCATGTTCTACTACTAATAGTGTATTGCCTATATCTGTTAGATTCCTAAGTGTTTTCAATAACATGTCGTTGTCTCTTTGGTGTAACCCTATACTTGGTTCATCTAACACATACAAAACTCCTACCAAACTAGAACCTATTTGTGTAGCAAGTCTTATTCTTTGAGATTCTCCTCCTGATAGCGTCCCTGCACTTCTTGACAGCGACAAATATCCTAACCCTACATCCTTGAGGAACGACAATCTCTTGGTTATCTCTTTTAGTATTTGCTCCGCTATAAATTTTTGCATCTCGCTTAACTCTAGGTTGTTAAAAAACTCTAGTGATTTTGCTACTGAAAGACCAGTAACTTCTATTATGTTTTTATCTCCAACTGTAACTGCTAAACTTTCAGGCTTTAATCTATTTCCACCACAAGCTTCACATGGAATTATACTCATATACTCTTCTATTTTGTTCCTCATATAGTCTGAGTTAGTTTCATTGTATCTTCTCTCAAGGTTAGTTATTACACCTTCAAAAGTACCCCTATGTGTTCTTTCTCCTCCATACTTACTATCAAAGGTGAAAGATATTTCTCTTTCTCCAGTTCCATATAGTAATTCGTCCATGAGTTTCTTCGGTGCATTCTTTATTGGTTCTTCTAAACTAAAGTTATTGTCCTTTGCTATTGTCCTAATTATCTTGTAATAATAGGTATCCTCTCCTGTTCTACTATAAGGCTCGATAGCTCCATCATTAATTGATAATTCTTTATTAGGTATTATTAGCTTTTCGTCAACTTTTTTGTGATTTCCAAGACCGTTACAGACTGGACACATTCCAAAAGGACTGTTAAAAGAAAACATTCTAGGAGCTAACTCGTCCATTGCTACTCCACAATCTACACAAGCAAATTTAGTGCTAAATAACAGTTCTTCGCTCTCTATAACATCCACTATTACTAGCCCCCCAGATAACTCTATTGCTGTCTCTATTGAACCAGTCAATCTATTTTGTATACCGTCTTTTATTACTAATCTATCTATGACAATCTCTATTGTATGTTTCTTATTTTTTTCCAGGTCTATGTTATCGTTTATATCGTATACCTCTTTGTCTATTCTAACTCTAACGTAACCTTGCTTCCTTATATCTTCTATTAGCTTTTTGTGTGTTCCTTTTCTGCCACGTACAACTGGTGCTAATATTTGAATTTTTTGCCTCTCTTCTAGTTCTAATACGTGATCTACTATTTGGTCTATCGTCTGTGAAGTTATTTCTTTGCCACATTTTGGACAATGAGGTATCCCGACTCTCGCATACAATAGTCTAAGATAGTCATATATTTCTGTTACAGTCCCTACCGTTGATCTTGGGTTTCTATTCGTTGTCTTTTGATCTATTGATATAGCTGGTGATAAACCAGTTATATGCTCTACATGTGGTTTCTCCATTTGACCTAGGAATTGTCTAGCATATGAAGATAAGCTCTCAACATACCTTCTTTGACCCTCTGCATATATAGTATCAAACGCTAAAGAAGATTTTCCTGAGCCACTTAGACCTGTTAATACTATAAACTTATTTCTTGGTAACTCAATATCTATATTTTTTAGGTTATGTTCCTTAGCCCCTTTGATTATTAGCTTCTCCACCCTTTTCATTCCCTTCTTCTAATGTTATAATTGCTTTTTAAGTTTCTCTATCTCATCTCTGAGCTCTGCTGCTTTTTCAAACTCAAGTTTTTCAGCAGCTCTATGCATTTGAGTTTCTAGCTTAATTATCATTTCTTTAACATCTTCTATATTTACAGAGCTTGATACATTGTATTCTTCTACATCTTCTGCTACTTTTGTAGCCTCTATTACATCTCTAACTGATTTATTTATAGTCGTTGGTGTTATACCATGCTCTTGGTTATACTTTTTCTGTAAGCTTCTCCTTCTATTTGTTTCACTTATTGCTACGTCCATTGAACGAGTAATCTTGTCTGCATACATTATTACTTTTCCATTTGAATTTCTAGCTGCTCTACCTATAGTTTGAATCATTGATGTCTCAGATCTTAAAAATCCTTCTTTATCTGCATCTAGTATTGCAACTAATGATACTTCTGGCAAATCTAGTCCTTCTCTTAAAAGATTTATCCCAACTAATACGTCATATTTTCCTAACCTGAAATCTCTTATTATCTGCATTCTCTCCATAGTCTTTATTTCTGAATGTAAATATGTGACCTTAATTTCTAATTCTTCAAAATAAGCAGTTAAGTCTTCTGACATCTTTTTAGTGAGCGTTGTTATCAATATTCTTTCATTTTTAGCTACTCTTATATTTATCTCTTTAACTAAATCATCTATTTGATTCTTAGTAGGTTTGACAGTTATCAGTGGATCTAATAATCCTGTCGGTCTAATTATTTGCTCCACAATATTCTCTGATAATTTTTTTTCATAATCACTAGGTGTTGCACTAACAAACAATACATAGTTCATATGCTTTTCGAACTCATCAAACTTAAGTGGTCTATTATCTAATGCTGATGGTAATCTAAAGCCATAATTTACTAGATTTGATTTTCTGGAATAATCTCCACCGTACATAGCTCTAACTTGGGGTAATGTAACGTGTGATTCATCTATTATCATTAAATAATCATCTGGAAAATAATCCAGTAATGTATATGGTTTACTACCTTTTTCTCTACCGCTAATATGCCTTGAGTAATTCTCTATTCCCTGACAATAGCCCATTTCTTGCAACATCTCTATATCATATCTCGTTCTTTGCTTTAGTCTTTGTGCTTCTAGTAACTTATCCTCACTAATAAGTATCTTCAATCTCTCTTCAAGTTCTACTTCTATTGTATTTATCGCTCTGTCTATTTTTTCTTTTGTTGTGGCGTAGTGTGATGCTGGGAAAATTGATATATGATTTCTCTGTCCTATTATCTCTCCTGTAAGTGAATTAATCTCCGTTATTCTATCTATCTCATCTCCAAAAAATTCTACTCTTATAGCGTTTTCAGTCGATGATGCTGGAAATATTTCTACTACATCTCCTCTAACTCTAAAAACACCTCTTGTAAAGTTGATATCATTTCTCGTATATTGTATATCTATCAACTTTTCAATGACTTCATCTCTATCTTTAATCATACCCGGTCTGAGCGAAAGTATAAGGTTTTCATAGTCTATAGGATCACCTAATCCATAGATGCACGATACACTTGCTACTATTATCACATCTTTGCGTTCAAATAACGAAGCTGTAGCTGAGTGTCTTAATTTTTCTATTTCTTCATTTATTGATGAATCTTTTTCTATAAACGTATCTGTACCAGGTATATATGCTTCAGGTTGGTAGTAATCATAAAAACTGACAAAATACTCTACTGCACTATCTGGAAAAAACTCTTTGAATTCACTTGCTAATTGTGCTGCTAATGTTTTATTGTGTGCTATAATAATTGTAGGTTTTTGAACCTCCTGTATTATATTCGCCATAGTAAATGTCTTACCTGAACCTGTTACTCCAAGTAATGTTTGTTTTTTAACTCCATTTAAAATTGACTCACTTAATTTCTGTATAGCTTTTGGTTGATCTCCTCTTGGTACATAATCCGAACTTATTTTAAATTGTCCCATATATTCACCTTTGTATAATGAAAACATTGGGAAAATCATTATACTTTTCCTTTCTTAATTAATTATATTTTATCCACCTAAATATACACTACAAATTGGTGCTATCGAATTAAGAATTCATACTCAAGGAACGTTTGTTCGTTACTTATTATATATTACTTATTTTTATATGTCAAACATAATATTAAACTATTTAGTTGTAATTTTTGTAAATAAATCTAATAGACTATTATTTTATTCAGTATTAACTATAAAGGCTATTTTTTATTCATAAAAAAGGCTGTTTTTACCTAATTTCTTGGTATAAACAGCCTCTCTTATAAAAATAACTTTCATTATGCGTCCTATATAGTACATCCGTACTATATTGCCAATGAATTCACTTAAGTGAATTTATTTATACAATGTTTTTAAGTGATTTATCTTTTCAAAGTATTTTTATTATTATGTATGTGCTATATATTAATTAATACTATGTGAAAAAATCATTTAAATGCACTATCCAATAAAGTACTTTATAAGGTTTATAAAGTTCTGCAAATCGAAGAATTAAAGGAGGTGGAAAAATGAAAAAACTAACTAAGAAAAATAATATCATAGTTTTAAATTTACAAAGAACAACTTTTTCTTCTTGTAAACCTTGGGAATTACAGTATTAAAAAAGATACAAAAATAAGAATCTAATAACCTATCGTAAAAAATGGTTATATAAATAATATTAACGAAATGGTGTAATCTTCTATAATGATATAATCAAATAGAAGGGATACACCATTTATTATACTGTTTTTTTGCTCTTTAATATTGGAGTTTTTCCATTGATAAAAAAGTCATATCAACGACTTAGTCATTCTTAAGTTTTCTTTATAATATAGTTAATTATCCTATAAAAAATACTGTAATTAGGCTTTATATCTAACGTCATCTTTGCATCTTCTGTTAGTATAAGCACACCTAATGTCTTGTTGTTTATATTTCTGTGTATTTTTTTTATTACTCGTTTTTCATTATTGCTATAATAAACTATTTCTAATTCGTTATCTTTAGTAACAGCTTTTTTTACATCATCCTTTGATTTTACTATTGTTTTATTTATTGTTATAACTTCATCCCCTATAGCTAAACCTAGTTCATCTGCTATAGTATTTGGTATTACGTCTAATACTCGTACTGCATTATTGCAAACTGTTATACTTGGTTTCTTGCTCTTACATGCACTTCTTCTTTTTATAATTATCAACTCATGTAGTATTGGACTTGCTATTATAGCAATTATTAAAATCAAATCATATACGTATGATACAGCTACTAATGTAAAAATTACTAAGCTATAACTTATTAACATTTTAGCGGATTCTTTTGTTGTATTACTAACACTATCTGATATTGCTAAATCTGTGTATCCAAGCACTGAAGCTACTGGAAATAACATATTGTATCCTCTAAGTGTTATGTAGAATGGTACACACCAAAATCTACTTAGCTTATAGCCACCTATTAATTCATGGTTTTTTTCTAAATATAATGGTAAGTATGATTTGTGCCCATCTAGCTTTATTAGCATACCTTCTGCTAAGTGTAACAGTCCTACTATAACTATTATACTCCTTAATGCTTGTATGTCTTTGTTTAATACCATCCCTATTATACATGCTCCTGCACCTGAATAAGCTATACAAGCATATCTTGGATTGACTAAAAACATAAGTATAGATAATATTAAAGCATACTTAAAACAGGATATATCAATTTTAATAGGAATAATCCTAAGTACTATACTTATCAATATACCAACTGCTAGTCCATTAAACTGAGATAATAAAAAATGCTTTAAATATGTCACTCTGACAATGCCTAATAATTCTTTTTCCTTTTTTTCTAATCTTATGTATTGATAAAATACTAATATGATCATTATGATGTATATTGGGTTAACTATTAATTTCAATAATTTATTAAACATATACATACTATCTACACGCTCTCCTTTTGTAAATATTTAGTATTTTCCCCGTTAATCAAATAAGTTAAACCTGAGAATTTTCATTATTATTGTTATATATTAAAATTTAACTATTTATAAAACCAAGTTTCTATGCGAGTCAACCAATGGTTGACTAAATGATATTGATTTTTTATTTTTATTATGCAACAATGTAATTACTTTTGTTATTATTGAGAATCATATTAATGAGAAGGAGGTATTTGTTTATGAATAATGTAAATAACGTATTTGTTGGCGGGCGTTTAGCATATCTAAGAAAATTAAAAGGCAGGACACAAAAAGATATTGCAGAGCATTTTGGTATATCTAAGCAGGCAGTATCTAAATGGGAAAATGGACTCTCTATGCCAGACATATTGTTAATGCCTAGTATTGCAAAATATTTTGATGTTGATATAGATTATTTTTTTGATAAAAATGTTGCTGATGATAAATCAAAACATTTCATTAATAAAGAAAAAGTAGCTATCAGTATTAAAGACTTTAGTAAAAAATACGATGATAGTAAAAAGTATACTATTGAAAACTTAAATCTAGATATATATGATAATGTCTCAACTGCCATAATGGGACCATCTGGTTGTGGTAAATCTACTTTATTAAATTGTATATCTGGATTAGAAAAATCAACATCAGGTAGTATTTATATACTGGGAACAGATATTACTAAGTTGAAAGAATCTAAACTAACTAAATTTAGACGAAACAATATAACATATATTTTTCAACAATATAATTTAATAGAAGTTCTAAATGTAATTGATAACATAAAATTACCCTACAAAACATCAGGTGCAAAAATCAACAATAAAAAACTCAAGCATCTAATTAATACTCTAGGGCTAAAAGGTAAGGAAAAAGTACTACCTAATAAACTATCTGGTGGTCAACAACAAAGAGTTGCAATTGCTAGAGCTTTATTAGGTGAAAATAATATTATCTTGGCAGATGAGCCAACTGGTGCATTAGATTTAAAAACAAGCAATGAGGTTTTAAAATTATTATTATTAGGAGCTAAGGAATTTGAATCTCCAATATTAATAATAACTCATGATATAAATGTTGCATCCAAATGTGACATTGTTCATTTCATGCTTGATGGTAAAATAATTAAAACTCTAGAAAGGCCATCTACTGATGAAGTAGCTAATATTATGATGAGGTTATCGAGTGATGAATAAATTAATATTTAATGATATATTTAAAAATAAAAAACTCTTTTTCGGCACTTTTTTATCTGTTATAGTTTCTGTCACTATAATATGTTCTTGCCTTTCTTTATTATTTGGTGCTTTGGAACTTAAAGATTATGGTCATAGATTTGATGGTGTTGATATAGTAGTAAGTAATAATAACGAAATTGTACTAAAATATAATAAAAAAGATAAGATTAAGACTCATTCTAAAGATGTTGATGGCAATATCCCTTTAAATGATTCAGATATATCTTATCTGTCTGAAAAGTATGATTGTGTTTTTGATTATACATTTTACATCAATGCTAAAAAATTATCATATCGTAAAATTGCTGGGCATAATGCTTCAAGTATGGATTTAACTAAGTTTTCTATAGTTAAGGGTAATGTTCCTAGTAAAAAACAAGTATTGATTGATAATGATTTAGCTAACAAAAATAATTTAAATGTAGGAGATTCAATTCTTATTGAAACTAAAAGAGATAAGAAACTCTACACTGTATCTGGTATTGTAAGTAGTAGTTTAAATAATATATACGATTTACAAAACTATGTGTTTTTTGACGATGATACAGCTATAAGTTTATCAAATGGATGCTATAATGTTGGAATTAAATCACAACATATTCAAAACGATATAAATAAACTAAAAGACCATGATTTTAATGTCCTAACAGGAGATAGTATAAATAAAGGTGAGCTGTTTTATATAGCCTATGTTAACTCTTCGCTTTTTATTATATTCTTGACTATGGCATTTATATGCGTAGTTATATCAGGCTTTGTACTAAGTGGCACTATTAAATTTAGTATTAAGCATAGACTAAAAAGTTTTGCTTTACTGCGAATACTTGGATTTACTAAAAGTAAGATTAATAGATTAATATCTGTTCAAAATATTTTTATTGGTTTAATAGGTGGCATAATCGGTATATATACAAGCATTCCTGTTTCAAAATTCATTGCTGATGGATTTTTTAGACTAGGTGTTACAGATATTAGTTTTAAACCTATTTCAAATTTATCTATAAATATATTATCTGTTATTTGTATATTACTGCTTATTTCTATAGTTTCATTCATTACTGCTAGAAAAACATTAAAGATAGCCCCTATGTCTGCTTTTAAGCAGATTGGAGGTAAATTCTCAGAGTATTCTATAATGAGCGTGCTTATTGGAATCATATTGATTGCAGGAGGTATTTCAATAGCCAAATTCACTCCATTTAGAGGAGGAATAGGTGTTGGCATGGGATTTCTATCATGTTCAGTATTTCTAGGCGGAATAATGCTTCTATCTCCTGTTATCATGATTATTATAAACTTCCTGTTGTCTATATTCACTAGAAATATGCACAATAGCTTAGGTCAAGTTGCTAGCGCCAATGTTAAAATTAAAGCATCAAAATTTGCTATTGCGAGCATTTCTATCGCAATAATGATATCTATAAATGGCGTAATGGTGCTTAATAACATGACATATATTAAAACTGTAACAAATGCAAAGTATGATATAGCTAGTAACTATCCTTATATAGTAACAAATATAAGTAATCAAGACATCCCACGGACAGCTTCTTATACAGGAATAAAAACTTTAGATATATTGGTTAATAAAAAAAATAAACTAAATAAATTGCGTATTATAGGTGCAAATAATGTATCTCTGAACATCACTATTAAGGGATTTGATAGTTCAAGAAAATTGTCCGATAATCAAATAATATTATCTGAATATGTACATGGATTTAATATAGGCGATGATATTGAGGTTTGGTTTACGAACGGGTCTAAAAAAATAATGACTGTAGTAGGTTTTTATAATATAAACTCAAACTACATTGGCGAAATATATGATGCCATAATAAGTGATAAAGTTGCTTTTGAAAACAGTTTTGATAATAAATACAACACTATCTACTTAAATAATAAAATAGCAAATGCTAAAGAAAATAGCTTAAGTTATTATCAAAATAATCCTGCTTTTGATATCCAAGTAGCAGCAACATTATTAATGATAGGCATATCTATATTGCTATCTGTTATTGCATTGTTTAATACATTTGCTATCATTATGAGTGTCAGACAAAGGGAGTTTAATTCGTTAAAAATTGTAGGAGCTAAAAAATCTCAAATATTCAAGATGACTGTCATTGAGACGTTGATAGTTGTTACTACTGGTTTATTGCTTGGTACTAGTCTGATAATAGCTATATGTGGACACTATTCATATGTCAACACTGGTGTATTTGATTATATCGTAAACTCTAAAATTTTCTTTAGTTTAATTATTGGTTCATTTGTTTTAGGTTTGCTTGCTGGTTTGCTACCTTCTAAATTTACTATTAAAAGATTAAAACAACAAGTACGAAGTGAATAAATTTCTTATACCATTTATATCTATATAAAATAATCACCCATTAATTTCTCTAGGGTGATTATTTATAGTTTTTTAAATCTTTTTTAACTACTTGTCTTTATAAATGTATAGCTTTTTAGTGAATTTTCTATGACTATTTTGTTATATAAGCAATCAACCTCATCCATCTTTGTTACGGGGCAACCACCGCCACATAATCTCTTTGCCCAACAATCATGACATTTATTCATTGGCTTAAATTCTCTTTTGAATTTGTTCCATATTAACTTTGAATCCAAATTACCTGCACAGAATTGCTTATTTCCAACAACTCTAGTGCAGTTATACAAATCTCCTTCTGGTGAAAACATAATAGTAAATGAATTGTAAAATTGGCATTCGTTCATCAATCTATTATTTTCTATTCTACTCTCATAATCAATTATATTTGCTAATGTAAATTTATTCTTATTATTGGTTTTATCATTCATTATTTGAATTAAATCAATCAATTGTTTTTGAAAAACAGTTAGTGCTTGTTTATCGAGTCTTAAACTTTCATCAGTTGTATCAACTGGTAAAAAATATATACTTGGCAGTCCTAGTTTCCATAGAAAAAGCACATCATCCTTAAAGCTATTTATATATCTTTTATTTAATGTAATTCTACCTACAACATTATTGTGAACTTTTAATATTTTTTTTATGTTACCCGCTATTACATCAAATGTTCCTTTATTATTTTTAAATTTTCTATTACCATTGTGGGTTTCCTTGTTCCCATCAATGCTAATTTTTATATGCATATTGTTTTTAACTATTACATCAAGTATTTCATCATCTAAAATTGTTCCATTTGTAGTTAATATATAGCTAATATTATATTTTGATTTAGATAATTTATCGTTAATGTATTCTGTTGCAAATAAGAAAACTTCCTTGTTTAATAATGGCTCTCCACCAAAAAAGTTTACTTTTATATTTCTAGTATCCTTGTTTAAATATTTTAGAAAGTAATCAATACTTTTTTTTGCTGTTTCTTTACTCATAAATTTATTTTCAAGATCATTTTCTTTTTCATAACAGTATGAACAATTCATATTACAAGAATGTGTAGTTATTAGCCATAAATTTTGTAGCACTTTCCCGTCTTTCCACATATCCTCACTTATATCAAATGTCTTTCTCACAAGAGATTTTCCATTCTTTTGGTTATTATATTGTTTAAAGTCATATTGCTCAGCTAAATAAATTAATCCTGTTTCTGTTTCATAGACATAATTTTTTCCGTTACTTGTATACAAAAATAGTTTATTATTCATATTTTCATCTCCATAAAAAAATTATTTAATTCTTTATTGTTGCTTACTAGCATTTTAGAATACATTCTTATACTTTCTTCTTTTATAATCTTAATTTGGGCACAATTTATATCAGATGGTAAATCTATATCGCCTGTATACAGTTTATTCTCTATAGGACACCCATCATTACACAATGCTTGCGCCCAGCAATTTTCGCATTCATTTATTTTTTGTTTTTCGTAATTTTTCCTACAAAAATCAATGTTCTCTTCATTTACATTTGATATTTTATACTCGACTTCTCCTATGGTCTTATAGCATTTATAAATATCTCCATTTGCTGCAAATACAAGCACTTTATTATTGTACAGTGAGCATTTCCCATTATTTTTTCTGTCTCTAATATCTACTATAGTTTCTATTATGTTGTTTACTGATTTATAATTACCTTTGATAATATTTTGACTAGTTTTATTTGCAAGGCTTTTTATTTGATCTTTATATAATAGTAAATCTGTATAGTTAAGTATTTCATCTTTATCTATACAAAGTGCTATATTGACAAATTTTATTCCATGATTCCATAAATGCTCAACAGATGATTCCATAAAAGAAATATCTTCTTTCTTAACTACCATGTTTACAACCATTTCAGGAAATATTTTTAATAATATTTTTGTGTTTCTTAATACATCTTTATAACTATTTTTCCCAGATACATACGGTCTATTTCTGTTGTGAATTAATTCTAATCCGTCAATACTAACAGACATATCAAAATCATTTTCTTTTAAAAAATCTATTAATTTATAATCTAAAATTGTTCCATTGGTTGTCATTGTGTATTTAGCTCTAGCCCCTATATTTTTTAATAATTTATTTATTTCATTTACTGAATATATAAGTACCTCTTTATTGACTAAAGGCTCTCCTCCAAAAAAAACTATGTTAAATCTTTTCTTAGTTTTATCTATTTTATCAAACCAATGGTTAATACATTTTTTAGCTGTGTTTTTAGTCATTAATTGTGCTTTTCCTCCATATGTACCACAATCAGCATAACAATAACTACATTTCAGATTGCAATCATGTGCTATATTTAGCCATAACCCAGTTATATATTTACGTTTTTTTTCTCTATTATAAGCTTCATACACCACATTTTTTAGTGGCTCGTATTGTTTATTAAGTTCTTTGATTTGTTTTAGTGCATTTTTTATATCATTAGCCTCATATTTTACTCCTAAAAATTCCAAAAACCTTTCTTCATTATATTGTTTATCAAACAAATTAATTGACTTAAATATATAATAAATTATTTCTGGTACATTAAATAGCATACCTTTTCTTCCATTGTATATGAAAAAACTCCCATCTTCTTCAAATGGCAAGATTGTCTTTCTATTTTTATAAATTAAATCTTTAATCATTATGGATATCCTTTCTTTTTCATTTTAACGCTATCATTTTTTCTAAACCCTTTTGCTTTAATATGTCGTAAATATATATTTTGAGCTTGGCTATGTGTTCTTTCAATTCACACAATAATTCACGCTGTTCATTGTCGTTATAAATCAATTTTTCGGATAAACATAACCCCCCGCATACATACCTTGCCCAACATTTCTTGCACTTTAAGTCATCATCTAAGAATAGCTTTAATTTCTTATGCTTTCTCAAATCATAGTCTCCATTGATATTACCCAATTTGTACTCATCCCACATCAACATATCACACGGATATATGTTTCCAAACGAATCAAATGCAAAGAGATTATACATTGATCCACATTTCCTTCTTATAGGTTTTCTTTCATATAGTCTATCTAAATTAGTCAATAAAGGATGACAGCTAATTTTTTTTCCTCTTATCATGAAATCTAATAGCATGTCTGCTAGTTTAGAATATTCATTTTTTATTTCTTCAATATCTTCTTTACAAAACTTAAAATTCTTATCTTGTGATTTCACCAAATCAAAATGAAGATGGAAAGCTCCCATATCGTAAAATTTTTCAGCTGTTTCTAGAATATTTTTGTTATATGGGGTAACGGTTATATGAAATATATCAAAGTTTACTTCTTCCTTATATTTATTGAAATTATTCATTACATTATCATACTGGCTGATGGTTTTATTTGAGCACGATCTTAAATAATCGTTTGTCTTCTTATCCATACTATCTAAACTAACCATAAAACTAACTTTATTTTTATTAAAAAAATCTATTATTTCATCATTAAACATTGTCCCATTAGTTGTTGTAGTGATTTCTACTTCTGTGTTATTCCTTTGAGAGTATTTTTGTATATTCTTAACTATCTCTTTTAATATACTTGGATTAATAAGTGGTTCTCCTCCAACAATTTGTATTGATTTAGCTGTAGTATTTGGATCTTCTTTAAAAATATAATCTATGACATCTTTTGCAGTTTCACTTGACATTTTACCTACTTTACCATGATCTCCTCCATCAGCAAAACAGTATTTACAATTCATATTGCAACCATGAGCTATATTTATCTGTAAACCAACATGTTTTTTTTCACTCTCTAGTAAAGCTTCTTTGTTTGTTTTTTCTAAAATCTTTCCCATCTCTATTTCATTATGAATTATTTTATCAGCTTGACTAGTTGCACTCATTTGATTATCTTTGTAACTATTTTTAAACAACTCGTCTATTTCTTTATCGTATTCAAATATAAGTAAACTGTTAGGTAAAAAAATATATTTTTTCCCGTTTATTTCTAGTACTTTGTGCATACTATTCTTCCTCTCTTTAAAAGTTTAACTTACATGTACTTAAAATAGGTAAAAGGTGTGTATAAAACACACCTCTAAGCCTTATTCTCTACTATCTGCACCAAGGCTTACAAATTCCTTCACATTTACCACAATAATCGTCACTACCACAATCTAATGGGCATAAACCACCTATAGGGCTAATGAAATTGTCATTTAATGGTTTTATAGCTTTCATTCTTTCTCCCCCTTTCTATAAAGTTTATTGTTTTTATGTATGTTAAATTATGTCAAAATTTATATCCTTATTTACGACATGCCCGTAGTTATTTAGCGTTTAATCTAACATAAAGTTTTAAACTCTCTTTCATCAATATTTTTCTAAAATTACACCATATATCATAGACTTTTTTTACATCACCACTACAACTATAGTTTATTTGTGCACATTTATTACATATACTGTCTGCCCAACATGTGCTACAACTTAAATCAACATCAGTAGTATATCTATCCCAGTCTATCCCCTTTTCAATGTTTCCTGCTGTAAATTTGTCATTTCCAAGTAGTCTATGACATCTAAAAACTTCTCCATTTGTGTTTACCATCAAGGCTCTCAACGAGTTATATCCACAAGTTTGCGCTACTACCTTACCATGTATTGCTTGTACATATCTCATTAACACTTGTAAGACTTTATTGTTATCATTAATTATGCTATCATATGTGATATTAGCTAATTTACTTACCTGTTGCTTTATGTCTTTTATATCCTCATGTGTTATTTTATACGTTTCATTTTCTGAAATTACTAAATCAAAATTCACTTTATCTATACCAATATTCCATATACTATTTACAGACTCATACAAATTTTTGACTTTATCATGTGTCAGCGTCAATCTTGCACTTACATTAATTCCTTTTTCTATTAATTTGTATATATTTTCTTTTATTGTAATATAACTACCTTTACCCGAAACATATGGCCTGTTATCATTGTGAAAAGTCTCATCCCCATCTATACTAACTGTGACTCTAAAATCATTCTCGCTAAATAATGTCAGTATATCTTCATCTAGTATAGTACCGTTTGTTGTTATGGAATAAGTCGTTTTTTTATTAAACTTTTTAAGACATTCATTTATATAATTAACTGAAAATACTAATACTTTTTTATTTAATAATGGCTCTCCTCCAAAAAAAATAACAGATAGTTTCTCGTTTAGATTTGCGTACCTTAACCAATAGTCAATTGTCTTTTTTGCCATATCAATATCCATGACTTGTCTCATAAATCCATAACTTCCACCATCGCCATAGCAATATTTACATCTCAGATTACAGTCATTAGAAATATTCATAAATAATCCTCTTAAAAGCTTACCATCTAACCATTCCTGATGTGTTACATTATATATTTTATCTAGGTACTTTTTTTTGTGTTCTATGCTAGAATCCAAAGATTCTTTAATAATTCTTACTTGAGCTTGCGCTTCTTCCTTATTGTAATTTTTTGCTAATTCTTTAATCATATCTTGTTCATTCATATCGTTTTCTAGAAGACAAATTATATCATCAATTAAATTAGTACTTTGAAGCAATATATTATAGTTCCCTATGAATATCCACTCTCTATCTAATTCATTAAATTTTAGCAAATTTAATTTCATATTTCCTCTCCTTTTGTTTACAGCTCACAATATTTTTTCCTTATTTTTTATTTAATATATATTATTGTATTTTTTTCTATCTATTGCAATTTTAACATTGTTCTTTTACCCCTTTATGTCACTGGATTAAAAATAATAAAACTATTTTCAAAAACACATCCATATTAATACATTAATGTTGCTCTTATTTATATTTATTACATAATTAAATTTTGGGTATGGACTCTGATAGGTATAAAAAGAATATTAATTTCAAGAGAGTAAAATTAAGAACTGGTTTGAAAATATAATGAGTAGTTATTTTTATGTTATTACTTATAGAGGTGTAAATTATTACTCGCTGAATACTGAAATTGTAATGAATTCTTAGCTCAAGATAAGCATAAATTTGAGGGGAGAATTAAATTCCCCCCTCAACTTAAGCTTAATAATTATATTTTATATCAATTTCTTTACAGTCTTATTTAAGACTAAATATTACATACATTTATTTGATAAGATTAGTTTAAATAGACCATAGTCATATATTTTTTGAATATACAATTGCTCGTTTTTTATTTTATCTAATTATAAAATAAACTACTAGATGGATATTCAGGATCAGATGTTACATCAATTCCAAGTTTTCTAAAAGTTTGTTCATCACTAGTACTCAATATTGTTGTGGAGTGTGCTTGACATCCTCTTAACTCTGCTAGTTTTTCCATCGCTGCTGCAGCCATAGTATTTGTTGCTGCACATATACTTAATGCTAATAGTATTTCTTCACATGTCAATGCTACCTTTTTACTAACAAAAGTTTTTGATTTAAGGTTAATAATAGGTTCTAATATCACTGGTGATATTAAATGAATCTCATCTGTTATTTTGGCTAAATGTTTGATGGAGTTCAATATTACTGCTGCTGAAGCATCCATTATTTCAGAACCCTTACCTGTAACTATAGTGCCGTCTTCTAATTCTAATGCTACTGCTGGGGCTTGCTCTGTTCTATTTTCCTCTTGCTTTAGCCTAGCACTTCTTTCTCTAGCTGGTACTACTACTTTACGATCTTCTACTTTAAGATTTAGCTCTTCCATAATAAGTGCTACTCTTTGAAATGTGTCAAGATCAACATACCCTTTTTTATATTCACATCCAGTTTTGAAGTATCTTCTGATTATCTCTTGCTTTGAAGCTTCTTTGACTACTTCATCATCTGTAATACCAAAACCTACTCTGTTTACTCCCATATCAGTTGGGGATTTATACACCGATTCTTCCCCTGTAATCTTTTCTATTATTCTCCTTAATACAGGAAATGTTTCAATATCTCTGTTATAGTTTACCGCTATCTCGTTATATGCATCAAAATGGAATGAATCTATCATATTTACATCTTTTAAATCCGCCGTCGCTGCTTCATAAGCTATGTTTAGTGGATGTTTTAATGGTACATTCCAAACTGGGAAGGTTTCAAATTTAGAGTATCCAGCAACTTTACCTAATTTATGTTCATGATATAACTGACTTAAGCATGTAGCTAGCTTACCACTTCCAGGTCCAGGTGCTGTAACTACTACGATTGGTTTTGTTGTCTCTATATATGGATTTTGTCCATAGCCTTCATCACTTACTATTATATCTACATCTGTTGGATATCCCTTCGTTGAACTATGAGTATATACTTTAATTCCTCTTCTCTCAAGCTTGTTTATAAAAACTTTAGCAGAAGGTTGGTTATCATATCTTGTAATAACAACACTGTTTACATCAAGCTCATAGAATCTAAATTCATCGATTAATCTTAACACATCTAAATCATATGTTATACCAAAATCTCCCCGTATCTTATTTCTCTCTATATCACCAGCATAAACACATATAATAACTTCGACTTTCTCTTTAAGCTTGTGTAGTAATTTTATCTTTGCATTTGGGTCAAATCCCGGCAAAACTCTTTTTGCATGTAAGTCACAAAGTAGCTTGCCTCCAAACTCTAGGTATAACTTATCGTAATCATTTACTCTCTCCAGTATGAACTTTGATTGTTCTTCTAAGTATTTCTTGTGATCAAAACCTATTCTCATATCTACCCTCTCAATCTTTTTTTATTCTCTGACTATTTTAACATAAAATTTGATAGATTATAATAGTAATTTATTAAAAATTAAAAATTTATTTTTATTAGCAAATGCTCTATAAAGACTTAGAAAATTTAGACTATTAAATATTATACTTATTTTAAATTTGTCAATAGTATTTTATCCGATATTTTATATTTCTATTTTTATTTATATAAAATCATATTGACTTTATCACACTGACAAAGTTTATAATAAAATTAAGTCAATAATATGCATATTATTAGGAGGTATAATTTTGTATAAAATTAATGAATTTTCGAAGTTTGCTAAAATATCAGCTAGAATGCTTAGATATTATGATAAAGTAGGACTTTTTAAACCTGCTAAAATTGATCAATTTACAGGTTATCGTTATTATTCTGCTTATCAAATACCTAAACTGGTCAAAATTATCACTCTCAGAGACTCTGGTTTTAATGTAGATGAGATTACTTACTTGATTGAATGTAAAGATAATCATGACTTTTTAAACCAACTAAAGCTTAAGCAAAAAGAACTCTTAAAAGGTATTGAGGAAGAAAAGAAAAAAGTTAATAATATCGATAATATTATATCTATAATGGGAAAGGATGATTTTTTTATGAAATATGAAGTAAAGTTAAAGGAAATACCTACTATTAAAGTTGTATCAACTAGAGCAATTGTTAAAAATTATAGTAATGAAATAGCTCTTTGGGAAAAATTGGGTAGTTATTGTATTAATAATGAACTGCAACCCTTAGCTCCACCCTTTGCTATCTATCATGATGGTGAGCATAAAACAGAAGATGTAGATATTGAAGTAGCTATGCCTATCTCGGTGCTAAAGGATAATGAAGATAGCATTATTTTTAGAGAAGTGTCTTCTATTCCTTTAGTAGCATCTGTTAAGCATAAAGGTAGTTATGAAAATATTGATGCTGCTTTCTTTTATCTTGCTAAGTGGATTGAAGATAATCGCTATGAGATTAATGGTAATGTTCGTCATGTCTCTGTTAAAGGAGGATGGAATGAATCTGACCCTGCAAATTTTGTAACAGAGATACAAATGCCTATAAAAAAATAACTTGATAAAGAGCAGGAGCTTTACATTTAGCTAAATGTAAAGCTCCTTATATTAAAATACTATAGCTAAATCAAATGTTATAATATTGAAAGCTAGTACGTAATTTAATAAGCATAATTTCTTTATAATACGCTTATTAGTATGCTGTACTTACTATATAGCTTGTACCAGATGCTGAGCCAGATGCTTTATTGTATATCTTACAGTAATATTTTCTACCTCCAAGTCCATTCACTAGTGCACTGATTACATATTTTTTACTATAACTATCATATGTTGCTTTTTGAGTGCTGATATATTCTCCATTATCATAATAATATTTAACACTGAATTTGCCATCTGCCTTAGCATAGAAAGTGCTTGATGTAAAATAATATTTAGTATATGTGTAATTAGATGTACCATCCCAGCTACCTTCGTACGGATAGCTTGAAGGTTCAGATGTAGGTGCTGAAACAGCTCTAATACCTACTTCATATTCCGACGCACATAAATCTTTAGCAAATACACCATTTGCTCCTATTAGCAATACAATAACTAATAATAAGGCTATTTTTTTACATTTCATATTTCTCACTCCTTTGTATTATTTATTTTACTACATTATAAATTTATTTATATTATTTGTCAACTATGTTTATATATGTAAATTGTTAAATTATTTTAATAACCTCTTTATATTTAATCTAATCTTACTTGAAAATTATAAAAAAATCTTTAAAAAAGGAGCTTTTTTATTTGATTTCACAAACAAAATAACTCCTTCAACTAATAACTATTTAATTTTCTGTTTTAGCACACTAACTGCTTTCTTTAATTGAACATCAGCATTTATGTTATCTACTCCTATTTTTATGTCAGACGACATCTCTACTTTTATATCTGGTATTATACCTATACCATGTATACTTCTTCCATTAGGAGTATAATATTTTGATACTGTTATTTTAAACCCCGATCCATCGTCAAGTGGATTTACTAGCTGAACTATACCTTTACCATATGTCTTTGTTCCTATTATAACTCCTGATTTTGTATCCTGTACTGCTCCAGCAAGAATCTCTGACGCACTAGCGCTACCTTGATTAACTAACAGCACATATGGTATTTGTAACTTATTTGCATCCGAATATTCTTCTTTTCTTTTTCCTTTTCTAGTCTCTGTGTAAACTATCAGTGATTTACCTATTAACTCATCAGCTATATCTACACATTCGTCTAAGTACCCTCCTGGGTTGCTTCTTAAATCTATAACTAATCCTTTTATATTTTTACTCTTAAGATTCTTTAGATGACTCATGAATTCATCATAAGCATATTCGTCAAAATGTCTTAATCTCAAATATCCTATTTCTTTATTTATTAACTTAGATTTGACTTTCTCTACTCTTATTATCTGTCTTTTAATACTTATATCCTTGGTTATTGTTTTATTGTTTTTGTCTTTTCTCATTATGGTTATTGTTACACTTGTATTTGGCTTGCCTTTCATAATTTTAACAGCGTCATCTAAGTCTTCTGCCAAATACTCTTTGCCATTTATTTTGATTATTTTATCTCCTGGCTTTATGCCTGCTTTTTCTGCTGGTGTATCTTCTATAGGTGATATTACTGTTATAAGATTGTCTTTTCCTGGTGCTATGTAGATACCTATCCCTTCGTAACTACCTTTTGCTAAATCCATATAGCTTTTAAACTCTTTTGGCGTCATATACTCTGAATACGGATCATCTAAAGCTTCAAACATTCCCTTCAATTGTCCATCAAATAACTTTGTGTCTTTTATATCTTCTAAGAAATTTTCTTTGATATATTCCTCTAGCTGAAAAAGCTTTGTATGATTCTTGTATATATCTTTTATCTTATCGTATTCTGTTTTACTGATTCTAACCGATTCGAGAAAATTGTACTCTATTAAATTCGTAACAAATATTGTAGACACACTAGTTATAACTACAAGAAGAACTGCAATCACTATTGCTTTTCTTTTTGGTATCATTTCATCACCTCTACTAAAATTAGGATACAATTGCATAGTTTATTTTATTAAACAACGACTCATATTATACCTAGTTAGTGTCAATTTGAGAAATATAATATTATTTTATCCAATTTATTGGATTAACTCTATCGCCATTTTTCCTAACCTCAAAGTGTAAATGAGCACCTTTTGATCTTCCTGTGCTACCTGATTTGGATATTACTTGTCCTTTTTTTACTTTCTGTCCTTTCTTTACTAATAACCTTGAGTTATGTGCGTATGCCGTAGCAATCTTTCCACCATGGTCTATTATCACTAGCTTGCCGTAAGTCCCATAATAACCTGCAAAAGCTACAACACCATCGTTTGCTGCTAATATACTTGTTCCTTGTGGTGCTCTTAAATCCACGCCCGAATGAAACATAGGTCTCTTCAAAACTGGATGTTTTCTCATTCCAAATTTAGATGTAACATAAAAATATCCTTCTACTGGCCAGTGCATTACTCCACCAGAATATTTTGCTTTTGACATCTGGCTTGCTATAAGTTTATCTAACTCTTTTGCTTGTCTTTCCATTGTGTTAAGTTCTTTTTCTAATTGTGCATTACTATCTTTTAGCTTTGCTATAATCTGTTCCTTCTGTCTAGATGCTAGCATTAAACTTGATTTTTTTTGTTTTACATTAGTTTTCGTTACTGTAAGCGTAGCTTCTTTTCCTACTAACTCTTTCTTTTTATCTTCAATAATTTCTTTTTGCTCTTTCATATATCCTAATAATTCTTTGTCCTGCTTCATAATATACTGAACCATATCTAATCTTGACAATAAATCACCAAAATCCTTTGCTCCTAATAATACCTCTAAGTATCCTAGATTTCCGTTAATATAAGTAGCACGTACTCTTTGTTTTAGCACATCTTTTTTTTTGAGTATGTTATCCTCAGCCTGAGCCAGTTCACCTTTTGTAACTTCAATCTCTCCTTGGACTTTTTTCAGCTCAGCCTCTACTATCTCTAGTTCTTCTTGTGCCTTGTCCATATTTAAATCTAATCGTTTTATCTCATTTGCAACTTTTTTCTTTTCTGCCTCATTTTGTTTTAATGACTTTTCCAGTTTCTTTATTTCACTGTTAGTATTATTAAGCTTATTTTTTAAGCTATTGATACTATTGCCGGCATAACTATCGTATGATATACTATCCAGTGCAATAAACATCATAATAACAGCTGTTAGAATAGCTATTTTCTTCTTCAATTACTTTCTCCCCCTTATTATTACTTAAACTATTAGCTTGTCTCATTTAAACTTTTAAGAACTTTCTAAGTGAAATAATACTTCCTAAAATTCCTATTCCAACCCCTATTGCTGTAAATAGTATAACTATGTCATTGAATATTTTAAAAGGTGGTATTATATACATTGTCATAAATATATATAATTTTTCGTTAGCAATTTTGAATACATAGTTATATGTAAAATTAACTATTAATATTGATATCCCAGATGCTATTAAACCAAGTATTATACCCTCCATCACAAACGGTCCTCTTATAAATCCATTTGTAGCTCCAACGTATTTCATAATATTTATTTCTCGTTTTCTAGCAGCTACTGTTATTCTGATAGTGTTTGTAATTATGAATATTGATATAGCCATAAGTATACCTATGATTACTAATCCACCCATTCTAACCATTTTAGATATATAAAGCATTTTATCTATAATATCTTTATAATATTTTACGATGTCTGTACCTTCTAACTTCTTTAGCTCTTTTACTACGCTATCAGCATAAGATATGTCGATCAAATATATTATGTATTTGTTTGGGAGTGGATTTTCATCTTTAAAACCTTCTAACAAAAATGCATCATCACCATATCTCTCTTTTTCTAGTTCAAATGCTTTTTCTTTTGATAAGAATTCTACTTTTTTTACTCCTTTTATAGCCTCTATTTGGGACTTCATATTTTTTAATGGTTCGCCTATTACATCATTTTTTATGTATACCTGCATTTCATCAAATGAATCTTTAACTGTTAATGTGCAGTTGTTAATATTCAGTATAACTATCATGATTATACCTAGTATAATCAACACAGATGTCACGGAACATACTGATGCTATACTCATTAATCTGTTTCTAAATACGCCTTTAAAACCTTCTTTTATGCTCCTTCCTAAGGATCTAATACCCATTGTCATACACACCTTTCGCTTCGTCTCTTACTACTTCTCCTGCATCTAATTCAATAACTCTTCTCTTCATACAATCTACTATATCCTTAGCGTGTGTAGCCATTAATATGGTTGTTCCTCTTCTATTAATCATTTTAAGAAGTTTCATTATATCCCAAGCTGTATCTGGATCTAAATTTCCGGTAGGCTCGTCTGCTATTAACAATCTAGGATTGTTGACTATTGCTCTAGCTATTGATGTTCTTTGCTGTTCTCCTCCTGAAAGTTCTCTTGGATAACAGTTTGCTTTTGTGCTCAAATTAACCATACTCAGTATACTCGGGACTTTTCTCCGTATTTCCTTTGATGGCGACCCGACTATTTCCATTGCAAATGCTACATTTTCAAATACTGTCTTGTTCTCTAAAAGTCTAAAATCTTGGAAAACTACTCCCATCCCCCTTCTGATATCTGGTATTTTTCGATTTCTTACGTATGTAATATCTAAATCATTAAATAATATATTACCCTTTGTGGGATTCTCTTCTTTTAGTAATAATTTTATAAATGTTGATTTCCCGGCTCCACTTGCACCTACTAAAAATACAAATTCACCTTTATCTATATGTATATCTATATTTCTCAAAGCTTTTGCTCCGTTAGGATATTGCTTTGTTATACTGACAAAATCTATCACTCCACCACTCCTGTTCTATTTTAGCTACGTTCTATCTAATATATCTTCATTTTTTTACACGTATGTTTCCCAATATGTAAAAATATCTATTTTTCTTATCTATAATTTCTTGTTATTATATGTATTTACGATAACTTGCAAGCAAAAATACTCATAATATAATTATAATACTTATTTGCACGAAAAAAAGTAGAAATAAACTCCATTACAAGACTATTTCTACTTTTTTCTCTGTTTTCCTTTAATATTCTTTAATTTTTAGTAACTTTATAAAAATTAAATTTTTAATATTTGTAATCTATTCGTAATCTTTATTTAAGAGCGCGTAGCTTTCTAGCTTTTTTTGTACAAAATAATGCATAGTTCCCGGGCAATAATTCCCTTTTTTATCTATTTTCCCAGCTTTTATTCCTGTTAATACCTCTATTCCCTCGTCTATTGTGCTTATCGCATATATTGTAAACATTTGTTTTGCTACTGCTTCTATAACTTCTTTTTTCAACATTAAATCATTAATATTTTGTTTTGGTATGATAACTCCTTCTTCACCCGTTAAACCTCTTTTGTCGCACAAGTCAAAATATCCCTCTATTTTCTCATTTACTGCACCTATAGGTTGTATTACTCCCTTTTGATTTACTGATCCTGTTACTGCTATAGATTGATTTATCGGAACTAATGATAAACTTGAAAGTATAGCATATAGTTCTGCACTTGATGCACTATCTCCATCTATATAATCATATGATTGTTCAAATGTAATGCTAGCATTTAGTGATAATGGTCTTTTCTGTGCATATTTACCTCCTAAATATCCTGTTATTATATAAACACTTTTATCATAAATACTACCGCTTTGATCTGCTTCACGTTCTATATTTATTATTCCCTCTTTACCTAAGAATGTCGAAGCAGTAATCTTATTGGGTCTAGCAAATAAATATTTACCTGATTCTACTACCGAAAGTCCATTTATCTGACCAACTTTTTTACCACTAGTATCTATTAAGAGCATATCATTTATTATTAATTCATTGAGTATTTCTTCGTATCTACCTTCTCTATTTTTTTTATCTACTAAAGCTTCTTGTACTTCTGTCAATGATACTATTTTCTTACTCTTAAATCTTGAGATTGCCTCAGACTCAAAAATTGCTTCTTGTATATCGTTAAAGCAACATGTAAGTTTGTTTTTAGCTCCTGCTAGCCTTGAACTATAGTTTATAATTTCTTTTATTGCGCTTTTATCAAAAGGTAATAGTTTATTTTGTTTGCACATATTTGCTACAAACCCTGACAGATTAATAATATTTTTAGTTGTTCTATCCATCTCACTATTAAATTCTGCCTTAATTTTAAAAAGCTTATTAAACTCATCATCATATTTATTTAATGATTGATACGTTTCATCATCCCCTATAATAATTATTTTAATGTTTAAATCTATTGGTTGTGGTTTTATGGATTCAACCATATTAAAGTTATGGGGTGGATTTTCTATAGTTATTTTCTTTGATATCAATGCTCTCTTTAGTCCTTGCCATGCTTCTTTATCTTCTAATAATTCTTTAGCATTTACTATTAAAAAACCTCCGTTACTTTCATGAAGTGATCCTGCCCTGATTTTTGTATGGTCAGTTCTTAATGCACCTATTTCTCCAGTGTACTCTATTGACCCTAATAAATTACTATATGTAGGATTTAATTCTCTTATAACAGGTGCTGATTTTAACTGACTATTGTCTATAAATAAATTTACTACATATCTGTTTAAGAATTCACAGTTAAGAGAGTTACTCTCACATAAGAACTCTTTATAATTTTTAACTATGTCATCTTCTATTTCTTCTAGAAAATTCACTACATCATTGTTATGATAAAATTTTTGTAGTACAGGTTTAATGTGAAAATCTACTAAATCAAATGCCACTTTTCCATCTAGCTGTTTTATCCTATTTACAAGTTGAGATTCTATTACGTTTATATGCCTTAGTGTTGATTGAATTTCTTGATTGAGCTGAGAAGAAATATCTTCTATTTTTCTTAGGTGGTGCAATGACAAAGGCATAGGGGTAAGACCATTTTCGGTCATTGTAAATTTAAAATCATAGTTTATAGCATTCAGATTCAATTTATCTACTACTTCTTCTATCTTAATTTTGTGTGCATTGTATATGTCATTTTTTCTTTCTTCGTATTCTTTTGAATTGAATATTTTAGGAACATCTATCTTTAATCTATTTATTAGTATCTCTAATTCTTTTTTCAATATTGCTCCATAACCGCTTTTTAGTCTTAACACATTTGGTTTGTATGATTTTTTAAAATTATACACATAACACCAATCACTTGGCACGTCCATATCTTTTGACAGTCTTTTTGCTAGGATTGTAGAATAACTACTCTTCCCACATCCATTTACTCCACATACGAATACATTGTATCCTTTTTGGTTTAAATGTAATCCAAAATGCAGAGCCTTTTTTGCTCTTTCTTGTCCTATCAAACTAATTTCAGCAGAGATATCATCAGTAGTTTTAAATTCTAGTTCTGACAATTCATCATTATTTGTAAGCTCAAGAACAGGTACGATATACAATAGTATCACCTCTATAACTAAATTATTTAGTAAGCACATTTAATAACTGTCGTTAAAAGATAATATTCTATAAATATTGTCAAATTCCTTTGTTCTGTGCTGTGATAGGGGATATTTCTTTACAAACATCGCCTTTTATCGCTGTAAATCACTAAGTTTAAGATATGAAAAAATCCTATAAAGAATTTTTAAAATTGATGATAAAGTCATCAAGATAACAGACTGTATTAAAAGTTTCTAGTTCAAGGCGTGTAAAATTGAGTAGTAGAGCTGTAAGTGAGCAACGGAAATTTTAACTACAACGTAGAAATGGCTCTTTTCTACAATCGAAAAAATCTTATAAAGATTTTTGCATAGCTTATATTATCTTCCATAAACATTATCTCTTTATATCTGTTATAACTATAGTCAGCTTTAATCATACTTTCATTAGTTTCCATATTAGCATATGAAAAAAATGACTCCCGTGAGTCATTTCCTCATTTTCTTATTTCTTGTATTCAACTTTTAGTTTAATTTTATCAGGAAGCTTAGATAACTTAGTCTTTGTTACAACGTATGGATATGTAATAACTGGATTAACTACTTGATCTGGTGTTGGATCTTTATACAATGCATGAACAGTCATTACGTGCTTATTGTCAACTACACTTTGTGTAATTTTGTCTATTTCTACCATAAAACCTGAGCTTCTCTTTTCTCCTCTTGTCACTATTACGTATACGCTGTTATCAATCCTACATGAAAGCGCTCTCTCTTTAGCTATGTATCTTGGTAATACATTCATTATCTGCTGTGGTATTTGCTCTTCTGTTAATGTTGTGAATTTTACATTTTCATCACCTTTATGCATAAATCTTGGTACAAATACTGCTCCCATAACTATAATAGCTGCAATACCTAATATCATATACTTCTTCATAATATCCCCCCATCTACTCTATCTATAGTATTTTTATTCTAGAGCAACGGCTTTTATGATTAATATAAGCATTAAATTTTCTTAAAAGAAAGGGATTATCTCAATATATATCTTGAGAAATCCCAATTCTTTATTATTTTACAACTACTACTTCATTCTCAAGCATTTTCC
The DNA here is from genome assembly GCA_029227815.1 of Clostridiaceae bacterium M8S5. GTDB lineage: Bacteria > Bacillota > Clostridia > Tissierellales > MCWD3 > Abyssisolibacter. Next base: position 3,703,830 of record CP118523.1, read on the forward strand.
ATATATTACTATCTTCCATTCCTAATCTCCATAAGGCTATACCTCTTATACCCATCTCATTTGCTAATTCTATTTTAGCTAATATGCTATCATCATTTTCAAACCATACTTCATGTTTATTTCCTTTCTCATCCACATATGCAAACATAGGCGTTTTTGTTTTCTCATCAAATATAACTTTTTTATTGTATTTTTTAGCTATACTCATTGCTATATCATAGGTCACATATTGATTCTTACCTGTTGTTATATTAAAATCAAAACCAAATACTGATACAGCCGCTACTATCTTGTCTTTTGACATTTTTGTTATTGTATAATTGAGTACTTTTTCCATCCATCCAATCGATACAACTGGCCCTGGACCGCTACCCGGCCAACCATGCTCGTTATATAACATTACTACAAATTCGTCTACAGATTCTCCTATTATTTGATAATTGAATGGGTCTGAAAAAGGATTAAACGGCTTATCACTAACTCTTGAAGGTATTGAAGCTGAAAAATAGTATTTTCTTTTATCAAGCTCTTCTCCTAATTCTCTATAAAAACTTGAGAGCTTATCACTATCTTCTTTATTGACATCTTCAATATCTATATTTACTCCATCAAATTTGTATTCTTGTATTAATTTTACTATACTCTGTATAAATTCATTCCTACTTGCTTTTGTTGCTAACATCTTAGAAACTAATTCTTTAGCTACTTTGGTTCCACCGTCATATAGTAGATTATGAACTATAGCAAGTACTCTTACATTTTTGTTATGACCTTGATTGATAACATCGTCTACATATTCTTTTGTAAACTTGCCAAATTTCTCTATCTGTGTAGGATTATCTTTGTTTAACCGAAACATAAACAAAGCTGTCTCTGATATAGACTGTGTATTACCAACAAATGATTTATAAGAGCTAGGAAGTGATGGTCCTTCCTCTAATGTGTAAAATCCTAATATATAAGATAATGGCTTATCTCCGCTATAGACTCTTACATCAACACTGTTACTCGAAATCCATCCATCTTTACCGTTATATAATCTCACTTTATACCATTTATTTGAATACCCTAGCAATGGCAATCTAGCACCTTTGCTCAGCTTTGTTATTATTTTGTTGTTAAGCCCTGCTCCCTGTCTTACATTTGCTATATTAATCTTAACTATTGCCTCAGAATATCTTGGTATTTTTAATTTCTGACCTACCACTAACTGAGGAGATGATAAGTTATTAAGTCTAATTATATTATTGATTGTTGTATTGAACTTCTTTGATATCAAGTATAATGTATCTCCCGGCTTTACGATATATATGTCCTCTGTTGGTATCATAAGTCTTTGACCTATAGATATTTCTTGAGATGTTAAACTATTTAAGGACATTAACCTTTTTATGCTAGTACCAAATCTTTTTGCTATTGTGTGTAGAGAGTCTCCATTTTTAGCACTATATATATTGGCTGAAGGCACTATCAATCTTTGACCAATCATCAACATAGGAGATGTTAAATAATTAGCTGACATTACACTCTTTATTGAAGTATTAAATTTCTTGGCAGTTGTATACAAGGTATCTTCTGGCTTGACAACATAAATTCTATCTGGATAAAAGAACATTACGCCACCTTCTTTTTTATATTGAACCTTAAAATCGAACATTATTATCTACTTTAATTTATGTTTGTTTTTAAATATTGTGATAGATAATAATTATACTAGAGCATTATATCCTTGTATTAGTGTTAGTTAGTCTATTAAAAAATAAGCTTTAAGCTAGTTTGTGATATTTTATTTTTTGGCATGATTGAGATTGTAAAACTAGATTTTAAATGCTCATTACTTATTTATAGAAGATTATCCTTATATCTTATGGGCTCTGTATAGCACTTGTTCCTACAGATTATATAAATACGTCGTAGGAACGAGTACTCTAAAATCGCTTCTCCAAAAAACGGATATGCTTTTTGCTTGTTTCTGGTTATTAGTTCTTTTTAGATTATCTATGTGGGTCTTATGGTTATTCGTAGTTTTATTGGTTCAGCATTAGTATTTTGTTAGTTATTTATCTACAAAATAGAATTTAATGCCCAGTTTGTCAACTTTTCAAGCCTGACCCTACCTCGCTTTTTGTTCAAACATAAATAAACTCTCTACAGTGATGTTCTTCTCACCATAGAGAGTTCTATGTTTATTGTTTATATTTACTTCTTAGCTATTAACTCTTTTGCCGATTTTACGATATTTTCTGCTGTTAATCCATATTTAACTAACAGCTCATTTCCATTTCCTGATTCTCCAAATGTATCATTGACACCAATTCTTTTCATCAATACTGGTGATTTTTCTGCTACTATTTCTGCAACTGCACTTCCTAATCCTCCTATGATGCTATGCTCTTCTGCTGTGATTATTGCTCCTGTTTCTTTAGCAGCTTTTACTATGATGTCTTCATCTATTGGCTTTATTGTGTGTATGTTTATTACTCTTGCTTGTATGTTTTCTTTTTCTAACATTTCTTTTGCTTTTAGAGCTTCTGCTACCATTATTCCTGTAGCTATTATTGCTACATCATTTCCATCTGATAGTTGTACTCCTTTTCCTATTTCAAATTCATACCCTTCATCAAATATGATTGGTACTCCACTTCTACCCAATCTTATATATACTGGACCATTATACTCTGCTACTTTAAGCACTGCTGCCTCTGCTTCAATACCATCTGCTGGATTTATTACTGTCATGTTTGGTATTGATCTCATTATACTTAAGTCCTCTATTGCTTGATGTGTAGCTCCATCTTCTCCTACTGTCAATCCTGCATGTGTTGCTGCTATTTTGACATTTAATTTTGGATATGCTACTGAGTTTCTTATTATTTCAAATGCTCTACCAGCTGCAAATATTGCAAATGAGCTTGCAAATGGTATCATACCACTAGCTGCTAATCCCGCCGCTGTAGCTACCATGTTTTGCTCTGCTATACCAACGTTTATAAATCTATCTTCACATACTTCTTTGAATGATGCTGTCTTTGTAGATTTAGATAAATCGGCATCTAGTACTACTACTTTATCATTTGTTTTTGCTAGTTTCGCTAATGCCTTTCCGTATGCTTCTCTAGTCGCCATCTTGCTCATTATTTAACACCTCCAAGCTCTTTTATCGCTAAATCTCTTTCTTCTTTGCTTGGCGCTTTACCATGCCATCCAGCTTGATTTTCCATGAATGAAACACCTTTGCCTTTTACTGTTTTTGCTATTATCACTGTTGGTTTTCCTTTAGTGTTTTTGCTCCTGTCTATAGCATCTGATATCTGATCAAAATCATGTCCATCTATTGTTATTACATTCCATCCAAATGACTTGAACTTTTCATCTAATGGGTTAATATTCATTACATCTTCATTTTTACCATCTATCTGTAATCCATTATAATCTATAAACGCTGTCAGATTATCTAGCTTATAATGAGCTGCAAACATCGCTGCCTCCCAAACTATCCCCTCTTGTACTTCTCCATCTCCAAGTATTGTATATACTTGGTAATTCTTATCTTGTAGTTTTGCTCCTAAAGCTATTCCATTAGCTGCTGCTATTCCTTGACCTAATGAACCTGTACTCATATCAACTCCCGGTGTGCCTTTCATATCAGGATGTCCTTGAAGCATTTCTCCTGTCTTTCTAAGCTTCATAAGCTCAGATTTATCAAAGTACCCTTTCTCTGCTAATGCAGCATATATAACTGGTGCAGCATGCCCTTTAGATAATACTAATCTGTCTCTATCTTCCCATTTTGGGTTTTTTGGATCAATGTTCATTTCTTTAAAATATAATGTAGTTACTATATCACATGCTGATAGTGAACCCCCCGGATGCCCTGATTGAGATTCAAATAGCATTTCTATGATATCTTTTCTAAGAATATTTGCTTTTTCTTTTAACATTATATAACCTCCTTCTTTTGCTCTTTATTATTTTATCTATAAACTATTACTTAAACACACTCTATTCTTTTAAAGCCTTCTCCTAGTACTTCATAGGCATCATTAACTATTACAAATGCTGTATTATCTATTTCATAAACAAGTTTTTTTAGTTTTACTATTTGAGCTCTGTTTACTACACAATATAGTATATCTTTATCTGCACCTGTATACATTCCTTTTCCTTTGAATACTGTTACTCCTCTGTTAAGTTCTTTTATTATTGCTCTACCTATTTGATCAGGATATTTTGATATTATAAAAAATGATTTTGCATAGCTCATTCCTTCTAGTATCTGGTCTATAACTTTAACACTGATATATAGTGTTATAACTGAATACAGTGATATTTCTATCTTTTTCGATACTAAACCAGCAAATACCACAACACATAAATCTATCGCCATCATCAATTTTGATGTGCTAAAACCAGGAAAAAATTTATTTAAAATTGCTCCTGCTAAATCTGTTCCCCCTGTTGTTCCTCCAGCCTTGAATACTAGACCTATTCCTATACCTGAAAGTACTCCACCAGATATTGCTGCTAATAGGATATTTGTTGTTGCGTTAGTGCTAGGCAATACCTTTAGAAAAATTGATAATGTTATAGTAGCATACAATGTTTTTGCTCCAAAAACTTTTCCTAGTACTAAAACACCTACTATAAATAACGGAATATTTATTACCAAGTTCAGTATATAAACCTCTATCCCAAAAAGTTTATATATTACTACTGCAAAACCTGTCACTCCACCTGGCGCTATTGTATTTGGCTGTAAAAACATATTTAATGATAATGCCAATAACAATGTTCCTAATGTTACGAAAATATAACTCCCTGCAAGCTTAAACCATTTGTTTTTTAACAAATTCATAGTTTTTACACCTCCTAAATATAAAACTTTGATAAACTTTTACTCAACTAGGTTTTCTTTTGAAAATAGTATTGTAAATGCAAATTTAGGTAGTGCCAATTGTCTTTTTATCCTTGAAGGTTGCTTCATCAATCTATATAGCCATTCTAACCCTAGTTTTTGAAATATTTTAGGTGTTTCTTTTAAATCTCCAGCTAATATATCAACTGTTCCACCATTGCCAATCATGACTTTACAATTTAACTTATCTCTATTTTTATCAATCCATTTTTCTTGTTTGTCAGCTCCCAAACACACAAAAAGAACATCTGCTCCTGAGTTATTTATATCATTAATAACTTCTTGCTCTTCTTCATGGCCTTCATAACCTATATGCGTACCCTTAAAGAATCCGTTATGTGTACCTGCTATTTTTATATTAGGGTAATCTTTCTTTATATTATCCGCTGCTCTTTTAGCTGTGCCTTCTTTTCCACCCATTATATAAAGTGAATATCCTTCTTTGTTGCATATTTCTATCAACTTCTTTGATAAATCATAGCCTGTAACTCTCTCTTTAAGTGGCTTCTTTTTAATTCTGGAAGCATATATAAGCCCTATTCCATCTGGTATTATTAAATTTCCTCTATTGATTAGTTTTCTTAAATTCTCATCGTCTTTACAGCGCATGACTATTTCTGTATTTGGTGTGTAAATAGCAATTTGTTTATTATGTTCTAGTGATTCTTGGGCAACTTCAGATGCCTCTAGTAATGTTATATTTTCTACATTTACACCCATTATTTTAACTGTGTTCATTGTCTACCTCTTTTCAATAAGCTCATAGCTAATTCTACGTTTGCATGTGATTTTTTTCTATATTCTTCTTTATGTTCTTTTAAATGAGCTCTTGTCTCTTTTCTCTTGGTATAAGCTTTATCAAATATATCTGCTAATTCATCATATTTAAAGCTCTGTATATCTATTTTGTGCTCCAAGCCTATATTGTTCATAAATCCATCTACTTTTGGATCGTATACTACCGCTATCATAGGTGTAGTTTGTGTAGCAGCATATATCAAAGAATGTAATCTCATCGCTATTATCAGCTCTAGCCTTTTGATTATACCCATTATTTCTTCTACACTGTATTCATTTTTTAGTATAAAGCATTTACTCTTAGTATGCTTTTTGATTTCTACGCTAAATTCATAATCACTTGGGTAATGCATAGGAACTAATAATATATTTACATCATAATTTTCATTTATATAATCTATTGCTTTTGCGAACTCTTTTATGTTATGTTCGTCATTTTTCCACGACCTAACAGCAAGACCTATGGTTTCTTTGCTCATGTCTATACCTTCAAGATTAAGTATCTCGTTTATTCTGTCTTCGTTCTCTTCTTTTAATGCATATACAGGGTCCGCTGTTACGTGTATATTCTCGTTGTTGACATTTAGTTTATTTAATGTATTAAGCGAGTCAAAATCTCTTAGTGTTATTACGTCAACTTTATTAAGTATTTTTTTTGATAAGATTTTATTCAGTCTTTTATTTATAGGCCCTATACCATTTGCGTAAACCATCACTGGCTTTTTCTTATGTTTTGCCAATTTTAAAAGTGACAAATAGTATAATATTGATTTGGTACTTGTGATATCTTGTATAAGACTTCCTCCACCACTTATCAATAAATCACTATTTTTTATTTCTTTATAAACACTAAAAATACTGAATCTATTAACTGCCCGAATATTATATATTTCTTGTGTACTCTGAGGGTCTTTTGATAGCACAGTTATTTCTAATGTATCATCTATTTTTTTGAATTCGTTTATGATCGCTTTTAGTATTGCGTCATCTCCACTATTTCTAAATCCATAATATCCTGAAATAAGTATCTTTTTACCTTTTTTCATACGATACTCCTTCGATTTGTATTAGTAAGTGTTTCTTTTTGCCTCTATTTGCTCTTTTTTTGCCAATCTATTAATTGTTATTATAAAGCCTAACAATATCCAAAAGGTCATTATAATCTTTGGCATATATAATATACTGTCAAATAATCCATGACATAATACACTGGCAAAAGCAGCTAAAGCTCCTGCACCCATTACTGAAAGATATCCAGAGGCATTCTTTATTGCTATAATGGTGTACTTAAATACTACAAATATTAATAAAATAAGCACAATTAATCCAAATATACCCATCTCAGCAAATGTTTCTAGATACGTATTATGTGCATGAAATACATTCATTGTTCTTATATATGTTACAAATGTTTTTTTAAAGGGCATATATCCAAATCCAACACCTTGCGCCCAGTAATCTCTAAGCATATCTAATGTTATATCCCATATCTTAAATCTAGTTGTAGTAGATGAATCGCTTAAATTCGCTATTGACATTATCCTGTTTATTATTGAAGCAGGCATTAGGAATATTGTTACTAATCCCACAGGTATTGCTCCTAATAACAACCTTTTATCTACTAACACAACGAATACAACCATTCCAAATGCAAAACCAACCCATCCTCCTCTTGAAGATGTCAACACTAATGTAAGTACTAATATTAATGTTGTTCCTAAGAACATGGCTTTCTTTATCAATCTCTTACTTGACCAAAACAATGCAACTGAAAAAGGCATAGCCATTATTAAATATTCTGCAAATATGTTTGGATTGCCAAATACTGAATATACTCTTGTAAGTAAGTCTGGATTATTTGCCTCATCAACCCATGCTTTATCTAATTTTACTCCTACTTTAAATTGATATAATCCATAAAGTGATAGCAAAACTGCTGCAATAACAAATACTGTAGCTAAAATATTTAAATCTTCTTTTTTATTTATAGAGTTTATCATAATAAACATAAAGCTTATTGCCACTAAATGCACAGATATATCTCTTAGGCTACCTCTTAAATCTACAGATATTATTGTCGTTATAACAGCCATTGCCAGGAATATCAAAACTGGTATATCCATTTGATTTTTTGTTAGCCTTCTATTGCTTACAAACATTTTATTTATAATAAATAATCCCACTATTAGCGTTAATAACAGCAGTGCCTTTGTATTTGACACAAATGGAAATGCTAATAATGTTATTCCTATTCCTATATTGACATTATAAAGTGTCATACATATTATTGATAAACCACCTATCATTGCTATGAATAGCTTGTTATCTAAGTATGCAAAAGATAATGCACATGCTACTCCTACAATCAATGGCAGTATCATACTTTTTATACCTCTACTTTTTACCACCATTCTTCTCCTCCGCTATCCATTGTAAATACTGAAATTACTTTTTTTGCTATATAACTATTTTTTAATATATCAGATATTTTGACATTTGTTATAAGTATAAGTATAGCAACTAATATCACTAATGACAAAAGACTCATCGTAATATAGCTAAGTACAATTATATTTAAAATTTTAAGTATCATCATAGTAACGCAAAAACCAAGTAGTCCTACTATTGAACTATTCTCATTCATACTTTCATTCATTATATCTATTGTCTTACTACCTTTTATGGATTTATTCATAATCCTTTTTGTCCATATAAATAGTTTATTTAGAACTTCTATTATTTTTTTGTATATTCTATATACGAAACTATCCTCTATATAGCTTCTTTCTTCTGTTAAAAAACTATATATTTTAGAAGACTTGTTAATTCTTCTCCAGTAATTTAATATGCAATCTAAAATAGCTTTTATTACACTATGTTCATATAAATCATCAAAGATATTTTTTACCTTAATTAATATGCTTACTGTATAGCTGTTATACATAGTCAGCACCTACTCCGTCTCTTCTATTTTTAATACTGTGCTCATTACTGCTACTTTTTTATTTTTAAGTCTAAACTGAGCACCTACTCTAGAATGTTCTCCTCCGATAACTATGACTGAATCGCTCACTGAAGCATTTGATTCTAGCGTCAGCTGTACATCAAACTTGTCTGGTTCTTCTGCTAATACTATTTTACCATCTGATGTTGAAACTGCTTCTTTATGTGGAAAAACTGCAACTTCTTTTACTGTTCCAAAGTAATTTCCTCTGTCATAGTGATACAGCTTGTCACCTTCATTTAGGTTATTTACTGTTGCTAATCTTACATCGCTAATTTCTATAATAGCTTTAACTTTCTCCGTCTTTGAACCTATTCCACCAATACCTTGTCTAGTTTTTAGTTTATATCCGATACCTCCAACTGCAAGAACTACTATTAAAATTACTAATAAATCTATTATGTTTATTAAACCAAATAATTTACCTTTTTTATCAATAAGTTTCACTACTTTACCTCCTAAATATTTTTTGTTTTATTCTTTATCTTACTATAAATTTCACAGTGATCTAATGAGAGCTTGTTTACTGAAAAGCACTCTTTTGCTTTGTTATATAAATTTTCTCCCATTTTCAGGCAGGATTGCTCATCATCCAGTAGTGTTATCAATTTATCACTTAAAGCTTTTTCATCACCTACTTCAAATAAATAACCATTCTCCCCATCTTCTACTAGATCTTCTATTCCACCGACATTTGTACTGATTATCGGCTTTTTGAGCCTAGCACCTTCAAGTATAACATATGGAAAACTCTCACTTTTTGATGTTAATACATTTATATCAAGTGCGTTAAAAAAAGAGTATTTTTCGTTAACAAAACCTAAAAACTTTACATTCTTATCTATATTATTTTTAGTTGTATAATCTATTAATCTCTCTCTTTCTGTACCTTCTGCTGCTATTAAAAACAGTACATCTTTTCTATGTGCTAGCACTCTTTTTGCAGCTCTTAGCAATGTAATAATATCCTTATTTGTATCAAGCCTAGCTGCTATTCCTACTATCTTCTCACCTTTGTATTCTACTGCATAATTAGCTAAAAACTCCTCTTTAGTAGATACATCTAGCTTCTGGTTAAAATCTACTCCATTATAAACTGTATATATCTTGCTAGCTGCAAAACCTCTATCACACATCATTTTATTAAAACTACTTGAAACAACTATATAGTTATCAAATGATTTTAAAGCTAGTTTGTTTAAAAATGTATAAATAATTCTTTTATATACATTGTCTTTAAAATCCAGCATATAATCACTATGTATTGTTGTAACCATAGTCCTCTTTATGTATAGCTTAAGAATCATAGCTATAAAATTAGCTCTAGCACCATGACAGTGTATGATATCATAGTTATCTTCTTTTATTATTTCCTTTAGTTTTTTAATTACTGACATATCCCAACGTTTTTTTTGCGCTAAAATCTGTATATTTAATCCCATCTCTTTACCTTCAGTATAGAAAGAATCCTCTAAAAAACATATGATTTTCACATCTACATGCTTCCCTAGTTCTTTGACTAAAGATAATACATGAGTTTTTGCTCCTCCAGTGTCGCCTCCACTTATCAAATGAAGTATCTTCATATCATGTGCTCATTATAAAGAGCTCTCCCCTCCTTCCTTATTATCTCAATCATTATACCACATCTTTTCTACTATTTCTATACAGATAAACTGAACATTAGCTCATTTTATACTAAGCCTTTTAACTTATTATGTAGTATTAACCATCTTTTTATTTTGATAACACTTTTTGCTTTCTATTTTATCTCATAGCTTCCTCTAACCATTAATATAGCATATTTATCTGCTACTACTCCTCTAGAGTCACTTCTAGGTACTATAAGCATATGGTTATAAGGTATATCTTGATTCATCTGTATATCTAATCCTGCTGTTATGTCTGCTAAACCGCCATTTTGACTAGCTACAGCTTTAGCACTGCCACCTCTTAGTATTATCTCACAACCAGATTTACATACTAATGTTTGTCCATTTTTGAGCTCTACTACATCTAAAGTACTTGCCCCTGATACCTGTAATTTACTAATTTTCTCTTTTAATTGTTTGTTTTCATTTGTTAAGTCTTGAATCAATTTGGCATTTTCTTCCCCTTTACTTGTTATACCATTTGTCTTCTCATCTACATAAAACTTAACTTGATCAATTCTCTTCTGTACATATTTTAATGTTACTAGTGGATCATCTTGTGATCCTGGCTGACCAAAGGCTATACTGCTGAGTATCATTATTCCAATTGGTAATATTATTAGGTACATTCTTTTTTTCATTATACAGTCACATCCTCTCTGTTCTCTATTTTATCAAAAAAATACAGCTCGGTATACCCCAAGCCTATAATCGATTATTAATATTTATTTGTAGCTATTATGTATGACAAATATATTGTATTATTAAAAATCTACTAATCCTAAACTTATTTTTACACAATCATTAACTTTAGTCATCATGTCGTCATCGAAGTGACCTATTTTCTCTCTTAGTCTTTTCTTATCAATGGTTCTTATTTGTTCCATTAAAACAACAGAATCTTTGGTCAATCCGTATTCAGAAGCTTTAATCTCTATATGTGTGGGAAGTTTTGCTTTATTGATCTGGGATGTTATTGCCGCAACTATTATAGTTGGGCTATATTTATTTCCTACATTATTTTGTATGACAAGTACAGGTCTGACGCCACCTTGCTCTGAACCTATAACAGGGCTTAAGTCTGCATAAAGAATATCTCCTCTTTTTACAATCAAATTATTCACATCCTGTCAGTCTGGCTTCATACTTCAAAAGTTCTTTTGTATCATTTTGCAATCCTAATTCAGCTATAATTGAATTTATTTCACCCATTTCTTCGTATCCAATTTTTAAGCTTTCATTCATTTGCATTTTCTTTCTTTCTCTGATGTATAACCTCATAGCCTCTCTTATAAACTGACTTCTGTTCTTTTTTTCAATACAAACGATTCCATCTATTTCTTTCAATAAGGAATCTGGTAAACTTATCATAATTCTTTTTGTTTGGGCCATTCTTCCACCTCCACAAGAAAACTGACAACATAAATATAGACCAGAAATGTATTCATACCCTAATATCTTGTCTTATGTAAATTTCGTATTATAATCTATATCGCTCTGCCACAAATGTTTATGATTGCCATATTTTTTATTTTAAGTATATTCATATATATGCTAGTATATACTTGATTATACATCTATTTTTTTGCTTCTGTCAACCAATATAATGCATCACTTATGTTAAATTTAAATTACTTCATTAGATATAATTTATCACATCTATTATCTTACCATCTTTAACATAAACTCTGGGAACTCTTTTAGAAATCATACAAACTATTTCATAATTAATTGTTCCTATCATTTCAGCTATATCATCTATTGATGGACTTATGCCATCATCTCCAAACAATATTACTTCATCACCTACTTTAGCATCTATATTTGTTAGATCCACCATACATTGATCCATACAAATACGTCCTATTATTGGAGCTTTTTTGTTATTTATACTTACATATGCTTTCTCAGATAATAATCTAGTATAACCATCAGCATACCCAATAGGTAGTGTTCCTATAAGTTGTTTTTTGTTTGTTTTATATATATGCCCATAGCTTATACCATATCCTTTATCAACTTCTTTAATATGTGCTAATTTTGTCTTTAATGACATTGCAGGCTTTAGGTTTACTTTATCTAAGTTTACTTCGTCTGACGGTCTTAGTCCATACAACATAATACCTGCTCTCACCATATCCATATTATATTCTTTTAGATCTATAATTGATGCACTGTTAGCCACATGCTTTATTGGAATATTAATCTCTCTTTTGTTTAATTCGTCTATTAATTTAGTGAATTTTTCGTATTGTTTTTTAGTAGTTGTTTTATCTCTTGAATCTGCAAGAGCAAAATGTGTAAACATACCCTCTATTATAATATTCTCAAGTTTTGATATTTTAATAATAGTATCTATTCCTTCTCTGTCAACCATTAACCCTAATCTTCCCATACCCGTTTCTATTTTGATATGTATTTGAGCTTTTTTATTTAGTATTTTAGCCGAGTTTGACAATTCTAAAGCATCTTCATACCTATATATTGTTTGTGTTATATCATTTTTTATTACTGTATTTGATTGATTATTTGGTGTATATCCCATAACTAGTATAGATCCGTTGTAGTATTGCCTTAAATGAACTGCTTCTGTTAGTGTAGCAACTGCTAATCTATCTGCTCCGTTTTCTAACAAATATTTTGCTATTACATCTGCTCCATGGCCGTATCCATCTGCCTTTACAACTGCTGTAATCAAAGTGTCTTCTTTTGATAATCTCTTAACTTCTTTTATGTTGTTTATAAGATTATCTATATTTATTTCTGCCCAAGTAGGTCTTAAATCCTGCAACTTATCCACTGTCGTTTCCCCCATTTTACTGTATTATTAATATTGTTATTTAAAAATCTCTTGTATCTTGCAATTATACTCAAAGTTGGTATATAACATTTCTATTGTTTGTTTTAGTGCTCCATCATATTTTATCAAAAATTTATATGGTTTGTAATCTTTAATATTTACCCACAATTTTTCAGTTTTTGTGCCTTGTTTACTTTTAGTTTCTTTTTTTATTACTATATATACGTCGTCTCTTAAAACTTCTTTGCTAATTTGTGATATATCGGAATTCATTATACTATTTAAAAAATAACCCATAAAGAAATGATCAGATAATCTTCTCTTATCTCTATCTAGCATATATGATTGATCTATCTGTGGATGATAATATTTCAATTTTTTGCCATCATAAATTGTCTTACATCCTTTACTATCAGCTGGCTCTATTATTTCTATCATAAATAGGTTTGGTTTTTTAAATATATGTTCTACTAAATATTTCTTATCTACCTTTGTACCTTTTACATTTATTCTTACTTTGCATTTATATGTATCTATATCATTTATCGTGTTTTTAAGCTCTTTGTATATATCTTCTTTTGTTTTAACGTTACTCTCACATGAAGTAAATAACAACAAACACAATGCTAAAAGCACTAAAATGAAATGTTTCATATTATCATTATCATCTCCATCTATTAATATATTTCATTGCATATGGTACATTTTCCAATATATCAACTGATGTCATTCCATATTCACCTTTTTTGTTAGCAGCCATATCTCCAGCTAATCCATGTATAAATACACCCATATTTGCCGCATCAGTTGGTTTAAACCCTTGAGCAACTAAACTGGCTATAATACCCGTTAATACGTCTCCACTACCAGCTGTAGCCATTCCTGGATTTCCTGTAGTATTATAATATTGCTCTTCTCCTATATCTACTAGTGATCTATGTCCTTTAAGTATTGTTAAAACTTTACTGTATTTTGATATCATTTGTGTATAATATATTTTATTTTCTAAAATTTGATTAATTGTAACTTTTAAGAGCCTTGCCATCTCTCCCGGGTGCGGTGTGATTATAGTAGGAGCTTCTCGTTTTTTGAGCACCTGTACATCATCTATGCAGTTTATACCATCTGCATCTAAAACTATGGTATTCTTGTATTGCTTTAGTATTTCTCTAACTAAATCTTTTCTATTTTTATCTACTCCTATACCTGGTCCTAGTGCTATAACATCAAACTTATCTATATTAGTTAATATCTCATCTATACTGTCTTTGGTGAAAAAACCTTTATCATCATCTTGCACTGGAATAGTTATAGTTTCTGTTGTTTTCATTTCCATTATCATGTTAATCTTATTAGGTAATACCGAATAAACTAAACCTGCACCACTTTTTATTGATGCCTTAGCGGTAAGATATGCTGCTCCACTAAAACCTACACTCCCTGCTATTATTCCAACTCTTCCAAAGTTACCTTTGTGCGAATTTTTTTTTCGTTGCACTAATTTTGATCTAACATACTCCATTGTTATTAATGGGTCACTATTAGTATTTTCATTGTCAAAGATGAATTCTGAAGGTTCTTTATCTTCACCTATAGCATTTGCAACTGCATAATCCTTATTATGAGTTATTGTTAAGTGTATATGCTTTATATTTTTTGAATTAGCATAATCAGTAGCTTTTTGACTTAAGCACACTAGTGGTTTTCCTTTTTTATTGTTGCGTATAGTTATATCATGCCATCCTATCTTGCCTATACCACATCCAAGCACCTTGCTTATCGCTTCCTTTGACGCAAAATACCCAGCTATAGTCTCTATACTATAGTTTTTTTCTTTGAAATATTCTATCTCTTTTTTTGTAAATACTCTATTTATAAATCTCATATTTTTTTCTATAGCTTTTTTTATTCTTAGTGTTGAAACTATGTCTATGCCGTTTCCCATTATCATATAGTTGTTCCTTCCATTCTCCAATTTAGGGTTATATCTATTAATATACAAATTGGTTGTTAAAAATACTTGTAATGTGTTTTATTTAAAAATATCAAACAAACCTTGATCTAAGTTTATACCTAAGAATTTAGCTAAAATTTCTACTCCAGCAAACATAAAATATACTGCTGAAACTAATAACAATGCCACCCAAATTAGTTTAAACACTACATCTAGCTTCATAGGTATCTTGTCACCTAATTTAAATGTCTTGATTAATTTTTCTAAAACTTTACTAAATAATTTAGTGAATATTTCCAAAAAACTGGCTATCAGTATAATAGCCATTATAATTTCTGTACTCAAATAATATTCCCCCTATTTAATACATATTTTTATCTAATTTGTCTATTTCACTACTTCCAAGTATACTGTGCATAAACTTATATGTTTCATTTATCTTTTCTTCATAATCATTCTTCTTGTCTATTAGATCTTTAAGCAACTTACGATATTCATCTATCTGACCTACTATTCCATCAAAGCATTCTTCATCTTCTTTTAAATTCTCATATGCCTTCTTAATTGTTGTTTTTAGTAAATTAAAGTTTGCTTTTTTTATTTTTGATGGTAGTATTTCTGTATTAAATTGCGCTTCTTCTATTATATCATTTATTTTAAGTAATTCTTCTTTTTTAACTTGGAGTTTTGCTAAAGAATTCTTTTCATCTCCATTATTTACTCTATGCGATAAATTTATAATTTCGGCCATTAACTTTCTTTTGTCTTTAGTAGCTTTATTTTTGTCTTTTTTTGCTTTATTTAAATCTGCTATAACCACCATTAAATCTCTTTTTAATTTTTCTAATTCCCTATCTTTTATATCTCCAAATATTTTTAACCATCTCTTATCTTCTATAAGTATTGGTATATTGTTTTTTGACATTATGCTATAATCTATATCTATTTCTTTAGATCCAAATTTAAACATAAGCTCCTCCTAAGTGTATTATACTAAATTTAGTTTATTTATTAAACCTCAATAAATACGTTGTAGTTTATTATATAAATCAGGTTAAATATATATCGACATTTTAAAGCTATTTATTGAGCATGAAAAAGTATGCTACTGCCATTTTACCATAAAATCACATTGACTGTTACTTTAAGGAGATAAAAAATAGACCATTATTATATGATCTATTCCTGAGTAAAACTTATATGCTTACTAATATCATTGAAGCTATATCTTTATCTACAGCTACTTTAGTATACCCTACTTGAAATAAAAAGGATGGAAATCTTTGTAGTACTATTAGTTTAATACCTGGTAAAACCCCCATCGCCATTAATTTTCTTAGTACTGAATCATCTTCTGTTTTTATTTCAACAACTATAGCTTCTTCGCCTTTTTCTAGCTCACTTACAGCTTTAATACTATCTGTTTTTGTTTTTGAAACCAATCTTACTCACCCATTTCTTAAGTTGTTTGATTATCTTAGGTTCTTTAAGTATATGAAATCCACAGTTCGGGCATTTATATTTATTGCATACCTTTGTCATAGGACATGTTTTACAGCCTTTTAGAGTATCTTTTTCGTTAAATTCATACCCACAATAACTGCATTTTATCATGCTAACACTCCTAATACACTTAGTATAATATTTAGAAAATATCCAGCTATAAATGAAAATACAAATATAAATGCACCCATAGCAAATGCTGTTTTTGCTCCTCTTTCTTTTATCATCATAGCAAACTGTGCAACACATGGAACAAATAATGTAAGTGTTGAAGCTGCTACTACTAACTGTCTGTAATTAAGGAGACCAGATTGTCTCATATCAAATAATCCTGCCGCTCCGTAATCTCTTCTAAAAAATCCAAATAAAAATACTTTTGACAACTCATCTGGTAACCCTATCATATTTACAACAGGATTTAACCATTTTAATATAATATCAAAAAATCCTGTAATATTACCTAACCATATAAGTACGCTTGCAAACACGAATAATGGTATTATTTCAACTAGATACCAATGCATTCTAGTATACGTTTTAGATAATACATTTGTAATTTTTGGCATCCTAAGAGGCGGAACCTCCATATAGAACTTTGCATTTTCCCCTGGTAAAACTTTTGATGTCAGATATCCAATAAACAAAAATATAAATGCCATAAATAATATCCATACTAACAATGCTACAACATTTTCTGATAATAAGGCCATTATAACACCTAATTGTGCTGAACAAGGTATAGTCAATGCTAATAATAGTGTTATCAAAACTCTTTCTCTCTTTGTTTCTAATGTCCTACTAACCATAGTAGCCATAGTATCACAACCAAATCCCAGCACCATAGGTATAACTGCTCTTCCATTTAGTCCTATACATTTAAATAGTCTATCAACTAACATAGACAATCTTGGCAAATATCCACTGTCTTCTATTATTGAAAACACTAAGAAAAATGCTCCAACTATGGGTAAAACTATGGCTATTGCATATCTAAAACCTAACGTAAGTATCCCATAATCATTAGCTATCAGATTTTGCAACCACTCCCAAGGTATACAGTTGTTTACTATATTGTTAATAAACGGATTTACGTATGCACTAAATATATTCGTTTCTATATAGTCTACTACTGTACCAGCACCAAATTGTCCTACAAACTTATATAAACCAAAATATAATACCAAAACTAGAATGACAAATCCTGATATAGGGTGCATTGTAATGGCATCTAGTTTGCTATTTCCTATTTCACTCTTGTTATTTTTCTTAATTACTACACTGTCATTTACTTCTTCTACATATCTTTGCCTCATTGTGCCTATTACATAATTTAACGGCTTATCATAACTATTTTTTGTTTTATTAATAATATTCCTAATATTATTAACATCACCTTCTTTTTCTGCTACTAATTTCAGTATATCTTTATCCTCTTGAATAAGTAACAATGCTACTGATCTGTAGGATATAACGTAATCTTTGCTCAGATTCTTAATTATCTCTCTTATAGCACTTTCTATAGTGCTATCATAGGTTATGCTGCTTGTATTATGCGACATTGACAAACTTCTCAACCCTTTCTTTCAATGTGTCTAATCCCTCATTTAAAGCGGCTATTGTCGATATAACAGGTATGTTTAATTCTCTTTCTAATTTATCAATGTCAATCTCAAGCCCTAATTTTTTTGCTTCATCCATAATATTTAGTACCAATATTACAGGTAATCCAGCTTCTAATAACTGTACTGTTAACGGCAACATTCTTTGTATGTTTTTCGCATCTATAACATGAATAACTGCTTTCGGATTTTCTCTTAATAACAAATCTCTTGTAACTTTTTCTTCTTCTGTGATACATAGTAAAGAATACATTCCCGGAGTATCTATAACCTCATATTGTTTTTCTCCTATCCTACCCTTTCCTCTTGAAACCTCTACAGTAGTACCTGGATAGTTTGAAACTGTTACATAAGCTCCTGTTAATCTATTAAATAAAACACTTTTCCCTACATTGGGGTTACCTACTAAAACAATCTTTTCTAGGCCTCTAGTATCTTGTAATACATCCGAACCACTTGTATTTATCCCAAATAGTATTGATCCAATCTTTTTTAATATTTTATATTTACCTTTACTCATTGTTTTCTCCTTCTTTATAACAAGGTATTAAAAATGATAATGTTTATCGGTATTAATTATACATTATGTTCATTTTAAATTCAACATTCTTTTATGCTTTGTTTAATTTAGGATGCTAGTAAATAATTTATTGTTTAGGTTTTATTTGCCTTGTGTATATATTAATTTCCAAAATGGAATAATATTTGAAAAAGTACAGATAATACTTTTATTCTACTGAATTGGGGGTACATATGTTTAAAATTATAAAAGATAGGTTATTAAAAAAGTATACTAAAAAAAGCAATAACGCTCCAAATACTGATACCCAATGGATTACTACTAAATCCCTAGATGATAATGTTGACTTATTTAAAAATATATTTGTTAACGATGATATGATAAAGTACAGATTTTTCGGAAACCATCATAACAAGAAGATACGCTTTATGGCTATTTTTTGCGAAGGTATGTCAGATGCAGAACAAATTGATCGAGCTATTATAAAACCAATAGTAGAGTCAGATATGGAGCAATTAAATATAGACTACATATATAAAAACATCTTGATTAAAAGTGATTTAAAAAAAGTAACATCTGTCGAAGACATGGTTAGTTCTATCCTTTATGGTTCTACGCTTCTTTTAATCGATGGATACAAAGAAGCTCTTGTACTTGATACTAAAGGTTGGAAACAAAGAACTGTATCTGAACCAACCTCTGAGGCAGTTGTACGAGGACCTAAAGAAGGGTTTAACGAAACTTTGATGACTAATCTTGGTTTGATTAGAAAAAAAATTACTAATCCAGATTTGAAATTTAAGTTTAAGACTCTTGGAGAAAGAACTAAAACCAAAATATGTGTTTGCTATTTAGATGGAATCGTAAACAAGAACATATTAAATGAAGTCTACAAGAGATTGGATGAAATCAAGCTAGATGGTATATTAGAATCTGGTTACATCGAAGAATTGATAAAAGATTCTCCATTCTCTCCTTTTTCTACAGTAGGAAATACTGAAAGACCTGACAAGGTTGCAGCTAACTTGCTTGAAGGGAGAGTAGCTATAGTCATAGATGGTACTCCTCATGCTCTTACTGTACCATTTTTATTTATTGAATATTTTCAATCTGATGAGGATTATTATAATGGATACATCTATGCTTCTATAAATAGGATTTTGAGGTATATAGCTTTCTTTATATCTACAAGCTTACCAGCTATATACGTAGCATTAACCACTTTTCACAAGGAGATGATACCAACACCTCTTTTACTGAGTATTTCATCTGCTAGGGAAGGGGTTCCTCTTCCTACTATTGCAGAAATTCTATTAATGCTACTTGAATTTGAGATACTAAGAGAAAGTGGTGTAAGACTACCTGCACCTATTGGTTCAGCTATTAGTTTCGTTGGTGCTTTGATATTAGGTGAAGCTACTGTTGCAGCTAGATTTGTTAGTTCTCCTATCGTAATCATCACTGCATTAACTGGTATCTGTAACTTCTTATCTCCTCACATGATTGGTGCTTTAATAATTGTTCGATTGATTTTCGTACTTCTTTCAGCGTTTTTAGGGTTGTATGGTTACATATTTGGAGTTATTGGTCTATTTATACACTTGATGTCTATGAAATCCTTTGGTGTTCCATACATGCTTGATATAGCTTCTTTAAATTTTCAAGATATCAAAGATACTCAAATCAGAGCTCCTTGGTGGTTGATGTACCTAAGACCTAAAATTATCGGTGAAGGCAATCTTATAAGAAAAGAAAAAAACAAAGATATTATCAAGAGGTAATAATATGAATAAAAAAATCATTTTACTTACAATAATAACATGTTTATTATGTACCAGTTGCTGGAATTATAAAGAAATAGAAGATGAACATATTGTCGTTGGAGTTTCTATGGATTATGACGAAATAAATAGTGAAATAATAGTAAATTTAGAGGTAGTTAAACCTGTTGTTCAAAAAGGAAGTTATATTAACGAATCTGAGGTAATAGAAAATAGAGGCAAGAGCTTCTTTGATGCTGTTAGAAATACTATTCAATCTAGTGGTAAAAGAGCATTTTGGAGTCATTGCAAGGTATTTATATTCAGTGAGAATATGATTAAAAATATTGATATGTTTACAAGCGCTCTTGATTTCATCAGGCGTGATGCAGAGGTAAGAGATGATGCTTATATCTTGATATCTAGAGACAAGATGGCCAAAGAAATTTGGGAAACAAAAGTCAAAGTATCTAGGATAACCTCATTTTATCTTAGTGATATGCTCGAAAATGAAAAGGATATATCTGAATATCATGCTGTTGAAATATGGAGATTTATTAATGCTTTAGAGTCTGATTATATATCTGCGACTTTACCAACTTTAAAAAAAGGTGTATATATGGATAAAGTCATAAGCCAAATACGTGGAACATCTGTGTTCAGAAAAACTGATATAGTGGGTTGGCTAAACGGTCATGAGACTAAAGATTATTTATTACTTATCAATGAACTTAAAGGAGGATCATATACTATAGACATTGCTTATGAAAATGAAAAATTTCCAGTTGCCTTTGAAATACTTACCACTAAAACTAAGGTTAAGCCAAAAATAAGTAATGGCCATTTAAGCTTTGATGTAACCTCTATAATAAACACTAATGTCATTGAATATAGTAGCCAAAGTAATTTATTTGACCCTGAAGGATTAAAACTCATTGAGAATCAATGTGAGTCTAAAATTACTAAGGATGTTAATAGCTTAATTAAAAAAGTTCAGCGAGAATTTAAAAGTGACATTTTTGGATTTGGTAGAACTGTAAAACTTAATATGCCAGAAGTATGGAGAGCACGTGAAGGAAATTGGAATTTTGAGTTTACTAATGCAGACATTACTTTCAATCTAGAATTTAAAATTAAAGGTAGTTCTTTAAAATCTAAACCTCTAAAGGTGGTGAAATAATGTTTTTGATAGTTATTATAGCTTATTTAATAATTGGTTTTTTGGAAATAATACCTCTTTATAAAAAGGGTGATAAAAAAGAGTTAATTGTATATTGTAGTCTACTTGGTATTGCTTTTACTATTAGTATGTTGTTAAGCTTTGGAGTTGACCTCCCAAGCCCTGCTAACGGTATAAGGTACATTGTTGAACTAATCATAGGTAAACAATAATTAATTAGATTAGGGATTATTCTTTTGTAGTTAAATCGGAGGATGACATATGATAAATAAAAAATTCATACTCTTTATCATCATATTATGTATAACATCAATGACCGGTTGTTGGAATTACAAGGATTTAAATAAGAGTAGACTTGTAGCAGGGTTAGCTATTGATTACGATTCTGTGAATAATGAATATATAGTAACTTCTGAAATAATAAATCTGTCTACAGATAAACAAACAGGAGAGTTATTTAAAAGCACCGGTAAGAGTATATTTGAAGCTATACGAAAATGTACTAATATAAATGGCAGAAAGCTATTAGTTGCTCATGTTAAAATTGTGGTAATTAGCAAAGATGTTGCTAAAAAAAGAATACTTACAGTAGTAGATTATCTTTTAAGAGATGCTGAATATCCTTCTGATTTGTATCTATTAGTTTCAGATGAAGTTACTGCTGCGAAGATATTTGAGCAAAGCAAACTCAATCATAAAGCAGATTCAGAAAAAGATATAACTTCTTTTACTATACTTGATTGTATACGTAGCCAAGAAGGTGTATCTAAATACAGCAAAATAACAATATGGCAATTTATTAAAAACTTGCTTGAAGAAAGTTCTAGTTCTTATCTTCCTATAATCAAAACAATAAATCTTAACAATGTCTATACTCCAGAATTGTCAGGTATGGCTATTTTTAAGGAGGATAAATACATTGGAGAACTCAATCAAAAAGATGCTATGTATCACTTATTGATAACAGATAAGCTTAAAGGTGGAATCATGCTAATTGATGTTAATGCAAAACATATGACATCTAAAATATCTTTAGAAATTTTAGGAGCTAATTCTAAAATAAGACCAATTTACAAAAATGGTAAATTAACTATGAAAATAGATGTTTCTATCAAAGCAAACTTCGGGGAAATAAGCTCTACTACAAATGTCCTTACAAAAGAAATGAGACCTATAGTAAAAGAAGAAGCAATTAAGCAAATAAAATTTAATATTCTAAGTACCATTAGTAAAGTACAAAAAAACTATCACGCAGATGTATTTTTATTTGCCACTAAGGTAAAATCATATATGCCTGAAGCTTGGAGAAAAGTGTCCCAAGAATGGGATTGCACATTTAATAATCTACCTATAGAGGTTAATATTGATCTTAAATTAATAAGTAGCGCATTGACTAATAAAACTATAACTCCTCGCTAAAATTACATGCTTGATTAATGGTGAGCCCTCCTTATCTATAGGAGTACAACTAAAAAATAACGATAAATATCTAATCACTATCAAATACCACCCGATGTACCTCTCATATAACAAAGTTGTTTGGTATTTGAATTTGATAAGGAAGGTATCGAAATTTTAGGAAGATGGTGCAATCTGTTCATTTGTGGATTCTCCCCTTCCTACTATTATTATCTTCAGCTTAAATCTACACAAGTGTAAAATATTCTTATTATTATAATTACCTCTATGCTTAATTACATCTCTTGTTACAGGTATTAATTACAGTATGTAATTTAAGAATATAGAAAGTATCTACATAGGATTTATTTTTACATTATTGATAAGGAGAAAACTTATGAATGATAATAGCCTATCTGAAAACCAAGCTACTAGGATATTAATACTTTTCTTTTTAGGAAGCTCATTAGCATTACATAATGCTGTACAGGCAAAGCAGGACAACTGGCTAGCTATATTAATTGCTACTTTTCTAGCCATACCATTATTTTACATGTATAGTTATATGTTAACTAGTATTACTAATGCTAAAACGTTTTTTGATGTGCATCATTATGTTTATGGACGCTATTTAGGTACTTTAATAAATTTTACATATGTAATATCTTCTTTCTTCTTAGGTGCTACTATTACTAGAGAATATGGTGAATATCTAATTACAATATCTATGCAACAAACTCCATTGATAGTCCCTCTTATAATAATGAGCTTACTAGGGGCTTGGATTGTCAAGGAAGGTATACAAACTTTAGGTAGATGGTGCAATTTATTCTTTTTCATAAATGCACCTTTACCAACTATTATCTTGTTATTGATAATACCTTTAATTAATATTGAAAATATACTGCCTATTATGTATAACGGTGTACGTCCTGTTATTGAAGGTTCTATTTATGCACTTGGAATCCCTTTTGGCGAAGCAATAATGATATTTACTATTATCTTTACTCTACCTTCTAAAAAATCATATTATAAAATTTTCACTAAATCTATACTTATAAGTGGTGTTACACTTACAGGCGTAACTTTAATTCAAATCATGGTAATGGGATTTGATATATACATGCTATCATACTTCCCTTCCCATGCTGTGGCAAGTAATATTTCAATAGGTAAATTTCTAGAGAGACTTGAAATAATAATGCTAATTGCTACTGCTACTGCAGGCTTTGTAAAAGTAAGTATAGGATTATTCTCTGCAACAAATGGTATAGCACATGTATTTAATGTTCAAAATCGTAAACTATTAGTTATTCCTTGTAGTTTATTGGTAATAAATTTATCTTATTTTTTAAATTCTAGTATTATGGATTTAATGAATATGTACTTTGTTTACTGGGGTTACTACACTTTTTTCTTCTGTATAATTTTACCTATTACAACCTTTTTAATTATGCTATTTAAGATGAAAATACTTAAGAAAAAAACTATTATATAGAAGGTGTATTATGGATGAAAGCAGTATCCTACAAGCAACTGCTATTAACTAATGAGTTTTAAACTGCTTAGTGGAAAGGTATCGTAACTTTAGGAAGAGTTCTTTTGTAGATTTTCATTCCTACTATATTATTAGAAAATATATAGTAGTCATACAACATTCTATTATACAAGAGCTTTTTTTGCTTGGCTAGTGTTACTTTGTTGCAATGTAAGTTATTATGTGTGATTATCCACATAGATTAATTGTTGTATTATTGATAAGGAGAAACTTATGAACGAAAATAGTCTATCTGAAAGCCAAGCCACAAGAATGTTAATACTTTTCTTTTTAGGGAGTTCATTAGCATTACATAATGCTTCACCTGCAAAGCAGGATAATTGGCTGGCAATATTAATTGCTACTTTTCTAGCTCTACCATTATTATATATGTTTAGTTATACGTTAACTAGTATTACTAATGCTAAAACATATTTTGATGTACATAAATATGTATATGGGCGTTATCTCGGTAGTTTAATAAATATTTCATACGTAGTATCTGGTTTCTTCTTAGGTGCCACTATTACTAGAGAATATGGTGAATATTTAATAACAACATCTATGCCCCAAACTCCGTTGATAATACCACTTATAATAATGATCTTGCTAGGCGCATGGATTGTTAAAGAAGGCATAACCGTTTTAGGTAGATGGTGCAATTTATTCTTTT
Source organism: Clostridiaceae bacterium M8S5 (assembly GCA_029227815.1). Taxonomy (GTDB): domain Bacteria; phylum Bacillota; class Clostridia; order Tissierellales; family MCWD3; genus Abyssisolibacter. Next base: position 3,729,143 of record CP118523.1, read on the forward strand.
TTATTAATGCTCCTTTACCAACTATTATTTTCTTATTGACAATACCTTTAATTAATGTTGAAAATATACTACCCATTATGTATAACGGTGTACGTCCTGTTATTGAAGGTTCAATTGTCGGACTGGAACTCCCTTTTAGTGAAGCAATAATGATATTTACTATTATTTTTACTCTACCTTCTAAAAAATCATATTATAAAGTTTTTACTAAATCTATACTTATTAGTGGCATCACACTTGCAGGGGTAACTCTAATTCAAATCATGGTATTAGGTTTTGATTTATACATGCTATCATACTTTCCTTCTCACGATGTGGTAAGTAATATTTCTTTGGGTAAATTTGTAGAAAGACTCGAAATAATAATGTTAATTGCAACTACTACTGCAGGTTTTGTAAAGGTATGCATAGGTTTATTCTCTGCAACAAATGGCATAGCAAATATGTTAAAAATTGAAAACCATAAACTAATAGTTATTCCTTGTAGCTTATTGGTCATAAATTTATCTTATTTTATAAATTCTAGTATAATCGATTTAATGGATATGTACTTTCTTTACTGGAAATACTATATTTTAGTTATTTGCATATTTATTCCTACTACAACATTTTTGATTTTGCTATTTAAGATAAAAATACTTAAGAAAAAACCTATTATATAGGGAGGTGTATTATGAACGAAAATAGTATATCTGATATCCATGCTACTCGTATGCTTATCTTATTCTTATTAGGTAGCTCTCTAGCATTACACAATGCAACTGATGCGGGTAGAAATAACTGGATAGCAGTTTTTATAGCAATGATTTTCTCTATATTTTTATTCTACATTTATTCATATATGCTTAATCTTATTAAAGATGCTACTAATTTTTATGATTTACATACATTTGTTTATGGAAAGTATATAGGTATTATTATAAACATACTTTATATGAGTTTTCCTTTATATCTGGGAGCTACTATAATTAGAGAATATGGAGAATACTCTCGAACTGTATCTTTACCTAGAACCCCTTTAGTAGTACCACTAATTTTCATGGGCATACTATGTATTTGGATAGTTAAGTGTGGCCTTAAAACTCTAGGCAGATGGAGTAACCTATTCTTTTTTATTGATGCTCCTCTACCAACAATACTATTTATTCTTACTATTCCTCTGTTAAACATTGAAAATATACTACCTATACTTTATAACGGAATAAAACCTATCCTTAAAGGGACATTTTATTCAACATCTGTACCTTTTGGAGAAGGAATTGTATTTTTGTTAACCAGTATTACTTTATCATCAAAAAGTTCTCACAAGAAAGTGTTTAGAAATTCAATTATTATTAGTGGTCTGACTTTAGTAGGTGTTTGTTTGATAGAAATATTAATACTTGGATACGATATGTATGATCTATCATTATTCCCTGCTCAAACAGTAGCAAAAAAAATAAGTATAGGAACATTTATAGAAAGGTTAGAACCCCTAGTTCTTATATCTACTACAACAGCCGCATTTGTAAAAGTAAGTCTTTGTTTATTTGCTACTGTGTATGGTATCTCTTATATTTTTAAGATAAAAAATACCAAATTGTTAGCTTTTCCTTGTGGGTTTTTAATGATAGCGTTAAGCTATATTCTACATGATAATATACTAGATTTAATGGATATGTATTTAAATTATAAATCATATTATTCTGCATTTTTTTGTTTGGTTATACCTTCTATAACTCTTATAATATTACTTTTTAAAGTATATATCCTTAAAAAGAAAACTATGGCTTAGTGAGGTGCAACATGGGCAAAAACTATTTATCAGACAGTCATACTACGCGTATGTTAATTTTATTCTTCTTAGGAAGTTCATTAGCTTATAATAATGCTTTATCTGCTGGTCAAGATAACTGGTTGTCAATTGTGCTTGCTACATTTTTAGCCCTACCATTATTTTATATGTATAGTTTTATGAAGACTAAAACTAATGCTAGGCACATTTATGATATTAACAGATATGCTTTTGGTAAATATTTAGGAACTTTATTTAATATCTTTTTTATTTATTCAAGTCTGCAATTGAGTGCTACTATTAATAGGTCTTATATTGAATATCTAGTAACCACATCTATGCGTCAAACACCAATAATTGTACCCTTACTTATTATGGGATTTCTCGCAGCTTGGGGCGCAAAATCGGGAATAGTCACTTTAAGTAAATGGGGTAATTTCTTTTTCTTTGTTAATGCTCCTTTACCAATTATTGTATTTATATTAATTATACCTTTACTCAATATCGACAATATTCTTCCAGTAATGTACAACGGTATAACTCCAGTAATCAAAGGTTCGTTATATTCTCTAGCAATACCTTTTGCTGAAGTTCTAATATTTTTTACAATAACTTTTGAATTACAATCAAATAAATCCTATTATAAAATTTTTACACGTTCTATTTTAATTAGTGGATTAACTCTAGCAGGTGTAACTTTCTTGCAAATTTTAGTCATGGGATTTAAGTTATATGAATTATCTCATTTTCCATCTTACTCTGTAGCTAGCAAAATATCTGTTGGTACAGCCATAGAAAGGGTAGAAATTTTAATGCTAATAGCTACATCTACCGCTGGCTATATACAAATTTGCATAGGGCTCTTAGGGGCATCTATTGGCATTAGCAAATTATTCAATCTTAAAGACTACAAATCAATAGTTACACCTTGTTGTCTATTAATGATAAATTTATCTTTTTTCATATATGGTCATATGTTGAGTTTAATTGATATGTATGCCTACTGGATATACTATATATTCTTACTTTGCTTAGTAATACCATTTACCTCTTTTATAATAATATTATTTAAAACAACAATACTAAAAAAAATCTATTGAATAGCAAAGTGTATTATGAACGAAAACAGTATATATCTGATAATTTTTATAGGCATGCTGTGTACTTGGATAGTAAGATGTGCTTTTAAACCTATTGGTAGAAACGATAACAAAGAAAATAAATATAGGATCGTTTAGCGCATATACTTTTTAATAAATTATAGTTAAGTGAGTTGAGTAGTATGGGTAAAAACTATTTATCAGACAGTCACGCTACACGTATGTTAATATTATTCTTCTTAGGAAGTTCATTAGCTTATAATAATGCTTTATCTGCTGGTCAAGATAACTGGTTGTCCATTGTGATCGCTACATTTTTAGCTCTACCATTGTTTTACATGTATAGCTTTATGAAAATTAAAATTAATGCTAGGCATATTTATGATATTAACAGATATACTTTTGGTAAATATTTAGGAACTTTCTTTAATATTTTTTTTATTATTTCAGGTCTGTTTTTAAGCGCTGCTATTAATAGATCTTATGGGGAATATCTAATAACTATCTCTATGCCTCAAACTCCAATAATTGTACCTTTAATTATTATGGCATTACTTGCAGCTTGGGGTGCAAGATCAGGAATAGTTGCTTTAAGTAAATGGGGTAATTTCTTTTTCTTTGTTAATGCTCCTTTACCAACTATTGTGTTCATATTTATTATACCGTTTATTAATATTGACAATATTCTTCCAATAATGTACAACGGTATAACTCCAGTAATCAAAGGTTCGTTATATTCTCTGGCATTACCTTTTGCTGAAATTCTGATGTTTTTTACAATTACCTTCCAGTTGCAATCAAATAAATCCTATTATAAGATTTTCACAAAATCCATACTTGTTAGTGGATTGACTTTAGCTGGTGTAACTTTACTACAAATATTGGTTATGGGGTTTAATTTATATGATATATCATTCTTTCCAACACACGCTCTAGCCAGTAAAATATCTATTGGTGCGTTCATAGAAAGGGTAGAGATTACAATGCTAATAGCTACGTCAACTGCTGGTTATGTTCAAATATGTATAGGCCTCTTAGGTGCAACTGTTGGTATATGTGATTTATTTAAACTTAATGGACATGAAGTAATAGTTATGCCCTGTTGTTTATTAATGATAAACGTTTCTTATTTTCTGTATGATAACCTTATCGATTTAGTAGATATGTATGTTAATTATTGGAAATATTATATTTACTTTATCTGCCTAGTAATACCATTTGCCTCTTTTATAATATTATTGTTTAAAACAAAGATACTTAAAAAAACTAATATCTAAAATCATGATTCCCTACTACCTTTGGCATTGGTATAATACCACTACATTTTATTATATTTCTCATTAGCGTATTGTAGTTTTTATTTTCTATCATAGCTCTTGCTGCTAATATGCCACTTTCTACAGTTCTTTTTAATCCATTTCCTACAAATGATTCGTATAATCCTACAGTTTTACCTACTAATAGCACATTGTCTATCCTTGGAGAGCTAACTTTTCCTAGCCTTAAAAACACATCACTCGATAAGATGATTTGAAAATTATTATTTATTTTTCTTATAAATCTCTGCCATATGAATTCAAACTCTAATTTTGATTTACTGTTAACTATTAAGAAGATTGTTGCATGTTTATTTGAATATGGTATCAAGTATCCATAACAGTTACTAAAAACAGCTTTATCATACCAAATAATCAATGAGTTTTTATTGAACTTTCCCACTACATCACTTATTCTTATGCTAGTATTTGCAAATGGCTCGTAAATATTGTTTTCTAATGGAAATATATTCGTATCCCCAGCATTAACAACGTAGTCAAAATCCTTTTTACTTTGACTAACATCCAAGTGCTTTCCATAGTTTATTTTGCATTTTAACTTTTTGAATATCTGATTTTCTATAGAGTTAGTTCCTATACCTTGTTTATATATATACCCATATCTACCTTTTGATGTTTTTTCTTTATCACAACCCAATGTTGTTATTGAGTTCAATTTATTTAGAGGAGCAAGCTCAATATCATATTTATCTTTTATATAGTTCACTTCTTTACGTGTACAAAATAACGGAGACTCCATATTTCCGCCTACTACAAATTTTTTTTCGTAAATTACTGGTTCGAATCCAAGTCTTTCACATTCTAATGCACAAGATAAACCTGCTATATTTGTTCCTACTATACATATTTTCATGATACCTCTCCTTATATGTGTTCTTTATATGAATAATTTAGGTTTATTTATATAAAAATAATATTTACTTAATAAAGATATTTTATTTATTAGAATAAAAAATCTTTTTTAACAAAAAATATGGTAAAGAAAAACACTAGGAGGATTGTATATGGAAAAAGAAACTATTTTACTCAATTCTGTTTTAACCAAATCTATAAAAAGAGAACAACTCCTAAAGAAAAAATTAGTTCTCTATTACAAGACTACAGATAAACCTGAAGTAAGGCTGTTGATTAAAAAGCTGTTACAGAAATCTAATCAAAATATACATCTAATAGATGAACTATCTAAAAAATTAATTAGGATATGAGGTGAAAATATTGGACGATATAAGTATTGTACATGATTTGTTATTGAATAAGCAACAATTGCAATCATTCTATAACTATCAAGCAATAAATGCAATCAATCCTAAGCTAAAATGTTTGTTATGCTTGCTAAGAGATAATTGTTCTAATGACATTATTGCTATCCAGAGTACCAAAGAAAGACTTTCATCTCAATCTAACATATTGATAAGATTGTTTAAAAATATATAAAAGGATAGTGAAAATTATGGAGTATGTATTATTATTTATTTTTAATTGGATAGTTTTTTTTATATTGATAGATTATAAAAAACTTAAGATAAATATGCTAGCAGGTTTTTTGGCTATTATAATGGTAATTTTGGTTGACTACCCAAACATAGTTTTAAAAAACCTATATTATTTACACAATCCAGTTATAAAAGTGCTTGGCTCTTCTTTCTTTTTCTTGTTTGGGCCTGTTTTTGTTATTAGTACACTAGTTGCGCAAAATCATCCTAGAAATAAGAATCTGATAATATTACACGTATTTGTTATCGCTACGTTGTATTCATTTTGTGAATATGTTCTTCTTAAAAAAGGCTCTTTAGTATACGTAGATTGGAGTTTTTACGATAGCTTAAAAATTAATTACAGCGCAGTAATAATCATCAGTTGGTTTAATATGCTAGTTTTAGATCCCTTAAAAAACGAGAGGAGCAAGTCATGAATTTATTTACTTACATAATATTATTATTAATTATAGGTGTATTAGTTATCTCATGGTTTAAAATCGTAATCTTTCTAGACAATAACTAGGGGTGATAAAGTTGAAAATTGCAATAATTGGTGCTGGTATTTCAGGTTTGACCTGCGCATATCAATTAGAACAGTATAAAGGTATTGAAATAGATATATATGAAAAGAATTCATACATTGGAGATCAATATAATCACGTAACTGCAGTAATGAATATTTTCCATAGACCATATGGTGACTTAATTGAGTACTTAAAAGAACATTTAAATCTTAAAATAAAACCTTTGCATGAAATGAAAAAAGTAGTGCACCATTCACCAAATAATCAAAAAATAGTAACTGGCAAACTTGGATACTTTTTTTTAAGGGGTCGAGTAGAAACCTCATTAAAAAATCAATTATTAAATCACTTAAAAAGAAGTAATATAAAATTCAATACCTTTGGTGATTATGTGACTCTTAAAGAAAAGTATGACTATGTAATAATTGCTGATGGAGATATTAATTTTACTAAAGAGCTTGGTTGCTATCAAGAATGGATAAGCCCTGTACTCATTGGTGTAACAGTATATGGTAATTTCGATGAAAATACTCTAATGGTATGGTTTAATAGAAAATATACCAATGAAGGATATGCATATCTGACTCCATTTAATAAAAATAAGGCTTTTGTTGGCTTAGTTATAACAAATGTAAAAAAACATGAAGCTAATCAGTATCTTAAAACTTTTTTAGAGATGGAAGATATAAACCATGTTCTAGATGAAGCTTTTATCTTAGAACATAGAACTGGTTATGTATACCCTCATGCTCTAAATAATATATATTTCGTTGGGAGTGCAGCAGGTGGTATTGATCCTTTTCTTGGATTTGGTCAATTAAACTCCTTTATAACTGGAGCGAAAGCTGCTAAAGCAATAGCGCTTCATAAAAATTATGAAAATTTGATCAGAAGTCAAATTAATCTGAATATTAACCTATTTGAATATAGGTATTTATTTAATAAAGCATATAACAACAACTATAATGAGCTTATAAATATTATAACTACTCCTGGCATAAAACATTTACTATATAATAGCAGCTTTGATTTTGTTAAATACAGCGGGAAATTACTCCGCTTTAAAAGAAATCTATTTCAGCATATGAAATTTAAATAAAAACCTTATGGATATCAATAAGATATCCATTTTCTTTATTAAAAACCTTGAAATTATAACACTTTATATATATCATTATATATGCACACTATATATTTAACTTAGGAGAAAATATATGAATTTACCAAAACAATTTGAATATAAAATGAAATCATTACTAAAAGATGAATATGATGATTTTATTGAGTCCTTTAATGCAAAATCATATAAAGGAGTTCGTGTCAATACATCTAAGATAACTCATGAGTCTTTCATCAAAGCTTATAATTACACACTAAGACAAATCCCTTGGTGTGAAGACGGATACTACGTTGATTGTGAAAAAGGTGCTAAATTGGGTAAACACCCTTATCATCACTGTGGATTATATTACATACAAGAGCCTAGCGCTATGATACCTGTAGAGGTATTGTCTGTATCTAGTAATGATAAAATACTTGATATTTGTGCTGCCCCAGGAGGTAAATCAACTCAAATAGCCAACAAACTTAACGGCACTGGTCTATTAGTAACTAATGACATCAGTCCTAAGAGAGTTAAATCATTAGCAAAAAATATTAAGATAATGGGCTTTACAAACTGTATAGTTCTTAATGAAAAACCTGAAAATCTAAGCAATAACTTTGTAGGATATTTTGATAAGATACTTGTAGATGCTCCTTGTTCTGGAGAAGGTATGTTTAAAAGAGACGCTGTCTCTATAAAAAAATGGAGTGAAAATTCATGCTATGAATATAGTGATATGCAAAAATCTATACTAAAATATGTGCCTAAAATGCTTAAAGAAGGAGGAAGTATTGTATACTCTACCTGTACTTTTTCTCCTGAAGAAAACGAAGGCACTATTAATTGGTTCTTAAAAGAATTTCCTGAATTTTATGTAGATAAAATAAACAACATGGATATGCTAGATAGTGGACAACCTGAGTGGATAAATGCAGATGATTCACTAAAATATGCAAAAAGGGCTTTACCCCATAAAATTGAAGGAGATGGACATTTTGTAGTATTATTAAAGAAACAAACATCAAACTCAATAATGCATTACAAGGAACAACCCTCTAATGCAGATAGTAATATTGTTGAAGGATTTTTGAAATTTCAGGAGGATTTTCTTAATAAAAAGCAAAATGGGAAATTTGTATCCAAGCAATCAAAGTTATATTTATTACCAAAAGAAACTCCTGATCTAAGTAATCTAAGAGTAGAATACATGGGACTCTTGCTAGGTGAATATAAAAATAATAATTTCATTCCTAGTAACGAATTAATATTGAGTCTCACCACCACAGATTTAAAGCAATATATAAATTTAGATTCAAATAATATCAATGCTATAAAATATCTTAAAGGAGAAACTCTTATATCCCCTAAAGATTATAACTATAACAAATGGACTGGAATATTTATTGACAGCCATCCTGCAGGATGGGTAAAAGCCTCTGGCTCAATACTAAAAAATTGCTACAATAAATCTTGGAGAATGCAGTAAAAATATAATAAAAGGAGTGTATTAAATGAGTAAAAACCCTATAGTAACTATAACAATGGAAAATGGTGATATAATAAAAGCAGAATTATATCCACACATAGCACCAAATACTGTGAATAACTTTATATCACTAATCAATCATAATTTCTATGACGGTATTATATTTCACAGAGTTATAAAGAACTTTATGATTCAAGGTGGTTGCCCAGATGGCACTGGTATGGGTGGCCCTGGATATGGTATAAAAGGAGAATTCACAAACAACGGATTTACTAACAATCTAAAGCACGAAAAAGGTGTATTATCAATGGCTAGAACAAACGATCCTAATTCAGCTGGTTCTCAATTCTTCATAATGCATAAAAATTCTCCACATCTTGATAAAAGCTATGCTTCTTTTGGTAGAGTTATTGAGGGTTTAGATGTTGTTGATGCTATTGCAGAGTCTGAGACTGATTATTCTGATAAACCTTTAGAAGATAAGAAAATGAAGAAAATGGAAGTAGAACTTTTTGACTACGAGGCTGTAGAACCTACTTTGGTTTAGATAATTGAAACAAAAACTATTAAAAAACATCATTCATCTACAGCTTTTAAGCTAAAATAACTATGTTTAAATGGTGTATTTTAATGCCTAATAATGCAACCTCAGCTTCAAGCAACCAAAATGATTCATAGCACTATTACTTCAACTTCTAATAGTAATGATAGTTGATAATAGTTGCAGTTAATTGTATAATTTTTGTGATTTTATGTAAGAAAGGGCTATACACTAATTTTTAGTGAGTAGCCCTCATTATCTTACTTATCTATTGTTGATATTGCTGTTGTACACATCTATTGGTATTAATTCTTTATCTAATTCTATTTGAATAGCATCAGTTATGATACCTTTACTTGCTATATCTCTTCCAGCTTGCCTTAACAATCTTTTATAATTTTCAATTATTGGCTTTAACTGCTCATTGCTTCCCATCGATAATAGTGGCCCTTGCCCTCTAAATATCTTAGCTACAACCTCAGTGCTCATATTTCTAGCCATTCTGTCCATCATAAACTCAATTGCTTGAAATTGACTCTGTTCTGCAAACCCTCCATTACATATAACTACAATTCTTGGGGCTTGTTTTCCTCCATGTTTCTCTTTAAATGAATCAAGATGTTTACTTTCATTGTTTTCATCTTTCTCAATAAAATATGATCCATATGCTATACACCTATCTAGAAAAACTTTTAACATACCAGATACATTATCAAAATAAAGAGGAGTTGCTAGTATGAGAATATCCATATCTTGAAAGTATGAAATAGCTTCATTCATATCATCATTAATTATACATTCATTTTTATTTACATACCAACAGTGTAAACATCCTTTACAATGATTGATGTTCTTTTCTGATAAAGTATAGTTTACAACCTCTGCACCTTGCTCCATAGCTCCTTTTAAAACTTCATTAAGCATTATGTGAGTAGTACTCTTTTTACCTTTAGGACTTCCATTGTATGCAACAATTTTCATAGTCATAACCTCCTTTAATTATCTCTTTAAAGTATACGCCATGACTTAAAATTTTTCTTTACATATTTTGCGGTATATCTTTTATAGGTAAATAAATATTAGATATTTTATTTTCTTTATAGAATTCATCATATTTTTGAATAAATGCTATATCAGATTCTTCTATTTCTATTTTGGATATATTTAACCATCTATACAAATCTTTCACTACAATATCTCCTATATGTAGTAAATCTCCTGAATATTTGAATTTTGCATATAGTTTTTTTGGTATTTTATATGTTTCCCATTTTGTTTTTTCTGTATCAAACATCAAATCAACACCCAAAAATGTGTGTATAAATTTGTTACTACCTTTTCCACCTTTGAAATAAATAGCAAAAGCATCGAATTTTTGCTCTTTTAAACCGCTAGTAAATTTTTGGGCTCTCTCATTAACTTTCTGCTGAATATCTTTATCCGTTAAATCAACATCAATATAAAACCCTGTCAATGAAATTTCTTTTTCTATAAAAGTAAAATCGATAACTATATCACTATTGAAGTTTTTCATAGTTCTCACCAATATATTTGGTACAGGAATTACACTTAACTGATTCTTTGTTTTTCTTACTTCTATCGGAGCTAATCCATATTGCGTTTTAAAAGCTCTAGCAAATGATGCTTGTGATGTAAATAATAATTTATAAGTAATATCAACAATTTTATCATTTGTTTCTAAAATATACTCAAGCGCTCTATTTAGTCTGCGTTGTTTAATATATTTGCTTAATGAACATCCTATTACAGCTGTAAATATCCTATGAAAATAGTATTTTGACATATAAAATCTTTTTGATAGTTTATTGAGATTTATCTCTTCTTCTAGATTGTTCTCTATATATTCTACCGTTTTATTAATTAAATCTATATAATCCATTAAATATATACCTCTTTCATCACTTAATATTCTAAAATTCTATATCTCTTCTTTGCGGCTTGATGAATCTAATATAATTTTTATTTTCTATTATTATCTATTTCTTTACTTTTTAGTTATGCTTTTTTAAACGATATGATACGATTTTTAGTTGACATAATTAAATTTTATACTAAAATTTTAGTTCAAGGTTTTCTTGTAAAAAAAGAGCCGTGCACTAAATTGTTAGTGCAACAGCCTCTTTAGTATAACCTTATTTACTAAGCATCTTTATTCCTTCTTCATCTTTAAATTGATTAGTATAAAGTCTATAGTAATAACCTTTCTTTTTAATCAACTGGCTATGATTGCCTTCTTCTGTTACTTTTCCATTTCTGATTACTAATATTCTGTCTGCCGACCTTATTGTCGAAAGTCTATGTGCTATTATAAAACTTGTTCTTCCTTCTAAGACTTTATCAACTGCATCTTGAATTATTTTTTCTTTTTCTGTGTCTATTGAAGATGTTGCTTCATCTAGTACAAATATGCTTGGATTAGCTAATACTGCTCTTGCAAATGATATCAGCTGTTTTTCTCCTGTTGATAATCTACTTCCACTCTCTCCTACTTCTGAGTCGTAGCCTTTTTCCATCTTCATGATGAATTCATGTGCATTTACTAGTTTTGCTGCTTTTATTATCTCTATCTCGCTTGCATCTAGCTTAGCATATCTGATATTGTCCATTATACTTCCACTGAATAAGTGTGGCGTTTGAAGAACATATCCTAAGTTACTTTGTAACCACAAAAGAGGTCTTTTCGTGTAGTCTACTTCATCTATTAATATCCTACCTTTTGTAGGCTCATAGAATCTACATGCTAGATTCACTATTGTACTCTTACCTGAACCTGTTTCTCCTACAAGTGCTATTGTCTCTCCTGCTTTTATCTCTAGATTAAAGTCTTCTAATACCTTTTCTCCACCTTTGTATGCAAATGTTACATTTTCAAATTTTATATTACCCTTTATTTCTGGCCATTGGCTTTTATTTGAATCAAACATTTCTCCGTATTTCTTGATTATCTCTTCACTGTCCTCTATATCTATCTGTGTATCAAGCATTGAGAGTATACGTTCTACTGAAGCCTGTGCTGATTGCATTTCTGCAAATACATTTGCTAAGTTTCTAACTGGTTCAAAGAATAATACTGTATATGATATAAATGCTACTATTGTTCCATATTCAATTGCTCCAGACATTATACTTTCTCCACCAAACCAAAGTACTAGTGCTGTTCCTATATTACCTAAAATAATCGCTGTAGGCATGTATAATGATGAGAATATAGCTGCTCTTACTGATGACTTTTTCATCTTTGCTGTTATTTCTCTATATTCGTTAAAGTTTCTTTCCTCTGTTACTAGTGTCTTCGTGGTCTTTGCTCCCATTATACCTTCGTTAACCGCACCTGTTATTCTTGAATTTATTTTTCTTACATTTCGATAGCTCTTAAGTATCTTGTCTTGAAAATACACGCTTACTATAAGCAGTATTGGTAATACTGATAATGCTATTAATGCAAGCTTTAAGTTTACATAAATCATTACAAATATTATCAGGGTCATCATGCTTAATCCCCATACCATATCTACTATACTCCAAGCAATTACATCACTTAACTTTTGTATGTCTGATGTCATCCTTGCCATTATCCATCCAACGGCAGTCTTGTCATAGTATGAAAATGATAGTTTTTGTAGCTTTTCAAAGCCACTCTTTCTAATCCTATAAGCTACTCCTGTCTCTATTTTACCTGCTGAAAATATGAACACGTATACATTTAGAACTTGCAATAATATTACTACTGCATATATGATTGCAAATTTACCTATACCATCAAGTGTTCTCTCTTTTATGAAATTATCTATTACATATTTGGTCATCAATGGAAGTGCTGCATCAATCGCCGCTACTAATAGCATCATAATAATAAGTATTACGACGTACTTTTTATATGGCTTTACGAATTTTGATAATTTCTTCCATGACTTCAAATTGAGCTTACTATTATAATCCTGTTCTTTAAAAGCACCCATCTAAATCACCTGCCTTATACTATTTTGTTTATATCTTCTTCTATTGAGTTTTGTATATTCCATATTCTTTTGTATAATCCTTGTTGCTCTAATAACTGCTTATGAGTCCCCATTTGCGTTATTTTACCTTTTTCTAATACTATAATCTTATCTGCTTGAGAAACAGTAGTAATTCTATGAGATATTATAAATGTTGTTACATCTTTGCTTCTATTTCTCAGAGATGCTCTTATAGCTGCATCTGTCTCTGTGTCAACTGCACTAAGTGAATCGTCAAATATCAATACTGGACAATCATTTATAATAGTTCTAGCTATCGCCACACGCTGTTTTTGTCCTCCAGATAATGTTACCCCTTGTTCTCCAACAGCCGTGTCATAACCATTGTCAAAATCTTTTATTACATCATGTATTGACGCTATCGAAGCTGCATTATATATCTCTTGATCTTCTACGTCTCCTCTAGCAATTCCTATATTATCTTTTATTGTCTTAGAGAACAAGAATGGTTCTTGTAATACTATTCCTACGTTTCTTCTCAACCATTTTTTATTAAAATCCTTTATATCTATCCCATCAATTTTTATTGAGCCTTTATCATAATCATAAAGTCTAATTAGCAAATGGATTAATGATGACTTTCCTGAACCTGTAGGTCCTAGTATTGCAACTGTTTCTCCTTTTTTAGCATCAAATGTTACTCCATTTAATATTGGATTTTCACTATTATATGCGAAATGTACGTTCTCAAATTCAATATTTCCTTCTATTTGTGGCTTTAATCCTTCATTTGTTTCTTCAGCTGATACATCTAGTATCTCATTTATTCTATCTATAGCTACAAAGGATTTACCCATATCAGTTAATATACGTCCCATTTGTCTTACTGGCCATAACAATCTATTCTCATATGTTGTAAATGCAACAACTGTTCCTAGTGTTACTTCTCCTTTAACTGCAAATACACATCCCATTATAAGAACTAAACCAACTTGTATCATACAGAATAAATCTGATAACGACCAAAAACTTGCCATCAGTTGTATAAGCCTTTCTACAAGCCTTCTATACTCTTCATTTTTTGCTTCAAATTTTTCAATCTCATGATTTTGCCTTCCAAAAGCTCTTACAACTCTAACTCCTGTAAGATTCTCTTGTAGAGTTGTTGATAATCTACCATCTGCCTCATCACACAACTTAAATCTGCTCTTTATTTTACCAAAGAATACAAATGAAAATATAAATATTACTGGCACCAATGATACCGCTATTAATGCTAGCTTTGTATTTATACTAAACATAATCCATCCACATATTAATACCATAAAAAGTCCTCTGCCTATCTCGACGAATTGTACTGCAAAAAACCTTCTAATGGTTTCTACATCTGATGTACATCTTTGGATTAGATCACCCGTTTCTGCTTTTACATGGTAATCATAAGGTAAGTTCTGAAGATGATTGTATAATCTTTCTCTCATATCTTTTGCTATAGATTCTGATGCCTCTGCCGACAACTTGCCTTTTAAAAATAAGAATATTCCTCTTATTACTGTTATTGAAACTATTAATATACTACAAATCCACAGTTTTTCTCTAAGTCCTTCTCTTCCACCTACTAAATCAATGCTTTTTAAAATAAAATTTGAAGCTTCTATAGGTTCTGTTCCCAATATTCCGTCAATTGTAATCTTTATAATTAAAGGTATTAACAATGCTAATAAAGTTTCTATGCCTATACTCAATATAGCAAACGTGTACTTTAATATATTGCCTTTTAATGTTACTGCCAATGATTTTAGTCTATTCATTATTATCTGCCCCCTTTTGTTTCCATTTTGTATAACTTTCTTGTCAAGTATCTAATGTAGTGAACTCTCTCCATAATCTCAAAATTCTCTTTCTTGCCATTTTTATTCCTCCTTAATTTTTATATATAAACTCATAACAGACCATGAGATTATACCACAACATGAATATTTTGCACTAAATTAGCTTTTAATGGTAAAAAAAAATAGGTTATTATAACCTATGATTAAGTCTATATAAATTAAAAAATCATAGGTACAACCTATGACTATTTTATACTATCAACTATGTACAAATGTTTCCCTAATAGACATTGGTCGTGACTTTATATTTTATTTTTGCATTATTATTAAAGGCTAACATCACCATGTTAACTTGCCCTATACTGCTATTTTTATCAAAGCTTAATATTACATTGCCAGTTCTCATTTCCACGACCTCCTTCTTTCTAATTTTTTAACACTATATTAGTATACACTATTTTAATATTATATTCAACATATTTTATGAATTATTACGAAAATATGTTCTAGTTTTTTGTAGGATATAAATATTTATTTTATTTACCCCCTTTCACCACCATACTCAACGGATTCGTAGTATAACTATTCATTATCTTGTTGGCGACTTTCACCATTTAAATGATATTCATGTTAGGCACACATAAATAAGGAGACTGCCATTTGGCAGTCTCCACATAATTAATAACGAACATCCTGTCTAAATATAATTACTAACAATAAGAACCAAAGAAGCAAACTAGCTCCATCAAAAAATTGACCTTCTACTTCCGCTTCAGCATTTGAATCGTTTATATTAATCAAATTCTTAACATAGTTTATCTTTCTTTTAGAAAAGTCATCTACAAAGCCGTCCATTTGCGCTAGTTTATCCAAGTTTTTCGCATGAAGTTTTTTGTTTTCTGTAGATACTTTTCTTTGAATTCTTCTGATCTCTCTTATCAAATATCTATCTGATCTTTTCTCGTATTTTTTCATGAATTTTTTATATTCTTCCATGTCTTTATCTGTTAATATGGCACTACTCAAAACTAAATTCATATTATTATTATACTTTCTGGGCATATCATCTGCCTCCCGTATTTAGCTTTTTTCATAATATAATATTCAAAAATAATACAACCTGTGAATTATCTCTCTTTTAAAATACCATTTCTATATGCCACTAATAACATTTTTAATCTCTCAATCTTTGACATAATTTCTTTACCCTCGTCTGTATTGGCTATATATTTCCTATTTATTTTCTCTAAAACTTTTAGCGTAGAAACAATATCCTTCTCTTCATTTACAGCTTTATCTGTTGACTCAAAAGGTTCATGAGATGCTAACCTAAGACCGTATGAATTATATATCAATGTATATCCAGCTATTCCTGTCATAGGTTGATACGCTCTAGAAAATCCACCATCTATGACTAGTAATTTCCCTCCTGCCTTTATTGGGCTTTCTCCTTGCTTTGTTTTTACTGGTACATGCCCATTTATTATATGTGAATCTTTTGTATCTAAATCAAATTCTCTTAATATTTTTTTACATACCTCTTCGTCATCTCTTAAATGAAAATATGGATTCTTAACCTCTATATGCGTTTTTTTGTCATCTATAAAATATCTTTCAAATGTAGTCATTTTATCTTTTCCAAAAAGTGGTGAACTATCTCCACACCATAAATACCACATTATATCTGCTCCATACTGCTCTTCGTCAATATTTGCTTTATCAAAGTATGCTTTTCTTATTAGTTTATCCCATATATCCAGTAACTCTTTTCCACTATAGTGTAGCTTTCCTACTTTAACTTTTTTAAATTCTCCACTATCATCTAAAGGTATACATCCATGATATAGTAAATTTGAATTCATCTTTAAATACATACTTCCATGAGAATATAAAAACCTTATATGCTTTTGTAGTTTTTCACTGTTACGGAAATATAGCTCCAATCTATCCATAAGATCTTCTTCTTCTCTTGATAATCTGTATGGGTCTTGTGGGTCTATTGTAGGGAAGTTGTCATCATTTAACTTATACTGTTTTCCTTCTAAAACAATTGTAGTTTCTTTATAATCTATTTTATCTAATAGTAACCTATGCTCCATATTATATTGCGGGCTTCTTTTTATTATCTGCCCTTCTAATTTAAATTGAATTATTGATATTGCTTTATGCATTGCAGCAATCATTTTAAGGTCTCTTTCTCCATAATGCATTTGTATTGGAAACTTGGTTTTGAATTTATTACATGGGTCATTCTTATAAAAATGCATAGCAAAAGTTGCAAGAGGTAAGAGGTTTATCCCGTAGCCTTCTTCTATTGTAGCCAGATTTGCATATCTTGTTGATATCCTTATAACATTAGCTATACATGCTTTTGAACCACTTGCAGCTCCCATCCATAATATATCATGGTTTCCCCATTGTATATCAACGCTATGATGACTACAAAGCTCGTCTAATATGAAATGTGCACCCGGTCCTCTATCATATATGTCTCCTAAAATGTGCAATCTATCAATCGCTAGTCTTTGAATAAGCTTACAGATTGCTATTATAAACTCATCCGCACTATCTATATCTATTATAGTATTTATTATTTCATTAAAATAATTGTGTTTATTTAACATATCTCTATCTTCATGTAGTAGCTCTTCTATTATATAGGCAAATTGTTTTGGTAGTGCTTTTCTTACTTTTGATCGAGAATATTTTGAAGATACTACTCTACATATTTGTATAAGTCTATACAAAGTTTCGCTATACCAATTCTTTATATCTGTGTTTGTTTTTTTCTCTATCTCTAGCTTTTGTTCTGGATAATAAAGCAATATTGCTAACGATCTTTTTTGCTCTATTGTTAACTTTTGGAATATATCATCAATTTTTAGTTTAAGTACTCCTGATGCATTCCTGAGCACATGAGTAAACGCTTCATACTCTCCATGTAAATCCGTTAGAAAATGCTCTGTTCCCTTTGGCAGATTTAAAATTGCTTGCAAATTTATAATCTCTGCACTGACATCTCTAATCGATGGGTACTGTTTGGATAGTAGCTTTAGATAATCAATGTTTTCTTCTATGTTATATGTAGCTATCTCTTTCACAGAATCATGCCCCCTTCTTCTCATTATATTAACACTACATTGTTTCTTTATCAATATATTATTTTACAATATTTTGGTTACTTTATTAATGAGGGGGTTCATTTCCCCCTCTTAAAATGATGACAAAGTTATCTACTGTATTAAAGGTTCAAGTTAAGGTGTATTAGAATTGAGTAGCAGAGATTACTTAAAGATAAGCAACAAAATTTTATGATAACGCATAACTGAACTTTTTCCTACAGTGTAAAGGGAGTATCCCCCTATAGAAAACCTATCACCTAACCTTAGGCATCACTATCTCTAACATGCCATTTTTAAATACAGCACTTATTTTTCTTTTATTTACATTTTCAAGACTATAAGATTTTTCAAAATGTCCCATTTTACTACTATATGTCATCATACCATCTTTTTCTTTTTTCATTTCATCTTTTTTGAATGCTTTGACTGTTAGATAATCTCTATTTGTCTGAATATCTATTTGTTCCTTGTTAAAACCTTTTAAATCTAAATTAATTATATAAGCATCTGCTGTTTCGTTTATGTTATTTTGCAATATATTTGTATCTATGTTTAAACTTTTAAACAAATCACCGCTCAAGACATTGAAGTTTTTTATAATCTTGTTTATTAGTACTTCTGGCCTCTCAAAAAAATCATTTATTAACTGCCCAAGCGTCATATTACTTTTCCTATCATATGGCCTTATCTTATTCATTCATACCAACCCTCCTCATAGATTTTTAGGATTTGTTTATACTAAATACTATGCTTATTACCATATTTATGTGTTTTTGTATGGACTATTTTTTTTTATGGGTATATAATGGATATAGGCATTTGTTAATCTTTGTCTATCGTACCTAACAATCATATATAAGAAGGGAGGAGTTATTGAAACTATTATAGTTTTCATTAACAACAATAATATGAATACTTTGCTAGTTTTGAGTATTTCTTTGTTATGTGGTTTAATAACAGCAAAGATCTTAAATAAGCTCAAACTTCCCTCAGTGACGGGATATTTAATAGCAGGATTACTTCTTGGTCCATCTATTTTCAATGTAATACCAGCAGAAATCTGTACGAATATTGAGTATATAAGTGAATTTGCTCTTGGCATTATCGCCTTTCATATAGGAGGTAGCTTTGAGCTAGGTTATATAAAAAAGCTTGGTAAAAGCATTGTCGTATTAACATTAATACAAGCAATAGGTACTGCTGTCATAGTATTTATTGTTATGAACTTCTTAACAAATGATTTATCTTTCAGTATACTTATTGGTGCAATATCATCAGCTACAGCACCTGCAGCAACATTACTAGTCATAAAAGAATTTAAAGCAAAAGGTTCGTTAACAGATACGCTACTCGCAGTAGTTGCACTAGACGATATGGTTTGCCTTTTCATCTTCAGTATATCAACGGCAATAGCAAAAGTAATAACAGCACATAATTTTAATATAAAAGAAGCCTTTTTAATACCTGTAATGGAAATTGTTTTTTCAATACTGTTAGGTATTTTTATAGGGTTTATTGTACTTAACCTTTTAAAGAAAATCAAACATAATAATGATTCTTTGATTATATTTATAGGTGCAATACTACTTAGTTGTGGAATAGTTAAAGTACTACATTTGTCTCCACTACTTACTTGTATGTCATTTGGTGCATTCATATCTAATTTATATAAGGAAAAGAAAAAGCTTTACAGACAAATAGAGTTTATCACTCCTCCTATATATATTTTGTTCTTTACCTTTGCTGGTATCGGACTAGATATAAAGGTTCTATCTGGACTAGGAGTTTTAGGTTTAGCATACGTTTTATCTAGAACTGTAGGGAAAATTGTAGGCTCTTACTTAGGTAGCGTAGTGACTAGATCACCTGATGTAGTTAGAAAATATATCGGTCTTGGACTCTTACCACAAGCAGGTGTTGCTATAGGACTTGCAATGATTGTACTTTTAGAATTTCCAGCTATAGGTAAGAAACTCTCAAATGTAGTTATGGGAGCAGTTTTTATATACGAAATCTTTGGCCCGATTTTAACTAAAATGATTTTATATAAAGCTAACGAGGTAGGTATTGATAAAAAAACGAAAAAGAAAAGAAAAGCTGTAAGTATGAATACTTGATATTAAAAAATGGTGATTAAGGCATATACTTAATCACCATTTTCATTTAATATCGTTTTATACTTATCAATCATAAAAACTAATATACTCAAATAGAACAAAATAAAAATAAATTTTCTATTATTGCAATATCCATAAACAAAAATTAATGTAATAACCAATATACTCTTAATTAATTCTATAAGAGCTTTTTTATTAGCAAATATTTTTTTTAGACAAAAAAATAAAGCAGTAATAGCAATCATAAGAGGAACTGCATGTTTAGCTATAAAATTTAATATATTACCTACCTTCAACACCTCCAATTAAAGTCTATCTAATTTTGCTACGTATATTTTTAAGGATTTTATTAATGTTGCTACTGATTGTCCAAGTACAATAAAACACATAAGACTATGTCCCATTTCATCCTAGGTCTAATTGTAAAAATTGAACTATACAAATACACTAAAATTAGTACCACAAACAAAAAATTTTCAATTACTTTTAATAATTCTCCTCTACTGTTAATCATTTGCCTAATATATGAAAATGATAGCCTTAAAAGAATAAGTTCAGCTATAATATATTTTTCTATAAATACTAGTATAATTACCACCGCTATAGCAAATATGTATATATTATGAATCATGTGTATATTATAATTCATGTATTTTGCGAAGTCAAACTAATTAATATATAAATTATTTTGCCATACTAAATAAGCTTTTTAACAAAGCAATAGCAAATATTATAAAAACAACATGTAACTAACTCTAAGCCTCCTTCTTTAGTTATTATTTTTATATTAAGAACAAGAAAAGTACAGCTATAATTAATTATATTGCTAAAAGTATTTATTTGATTTACTTTATATTTTTTATTAGATAAGAACTATTATAATCACTATCAAAACAATAAATTCTAACATCTCTATCTACAATCCACCTTATTGATTCACTATACTAAAAACCCGCCACTAACTTGACGGGTTTTTAAAATTTTTTATATCAATACGATAGTAATAAATCCGATTGAGCATCTTCTGCATTGTATCCTTCACATCTTGTAACTGGAACTACAAACATAAATCCTACTCCTCTTTGTGTGATATCTCCAATTTTTTCTTTTAGACTAGTTATAACGCTATTTAGTTTTTCTTCACTTCTAATAACGCTAATAATTGTTTTATTGTAAGGTTTTTTACCTTCTAATATCATTCGTATGCTTTTAAATAATGTCATATGTACATTATGCTCTAATAGTACTTTGCCCATTCCCATACTATCCATTGTTGTTGCTCCTACACCACACTCATACAATACTTCGTGTATATCATCTAGCAAATATACGTCATTTAGTATTAGAAAAAGTGCATACATATATAAACTTCTCTCCTCTCATCTGTGAATTGATATATCTTTACTTATATCATATCATGCCTTACAGTATTTAGGGAGTATATTTTGAAATTTTTATACTAATCTATATTAATTTTTTGGAAAAATGAGGATAGATTAAGCATGTTTTTAATGTAATTTTTACTCAATGGATTAATTTGATATATTGTCCCATTTATCTCTTTTGCTAATGTTTCTATAATCATACTATCCATTTGAGATTGATAAAATATTGCTTTAATGTTTTTTATTTTAGCAGTATCTATAATACTTTGTAACTGTTTTACGCTTGCCTCTTTACCATCAGATTCTACTACTATCATATTTAATCCATAATCATCTGCGAAATATCCAAGCGATGGATGGTACATAATGAAATCTTTATTCCTCATATATGAAAATTCTTTTTCTAATTTATAATCTAATCCCTTAAGTCTCTCCTTGTACTGCTCTGCATTTTTTCTATAATACGCTCTATTGTTTTCATCTATTTTCCCAAGTTGCAACGCTATCTCATCTATCATTGTTATAACTCTTCTAGGTGACATCCATATATGAGGGTCAATGCTATCTTCCGAAAAATACAACAGTTCATGTTTTTGTTTTACAATATCTACAAGATTTACAATCGATAAGCTTTTATTTATACTCTGTAGTTTGGGTAATATACTGTTCTCTGTCGGCACTCCTATACTAAAGTATACACTAGCTGAGCTTAGTTTTTCTATAGATTTTGGTGTAATTTCATAATTTGCTGGGCTATGTCCATGAGGCACAATTGTTACTACTTCTACTTTATCTCCTGCTACCTCTTTTATGAACGTTTCTTGTGGCAATATTGTAGCTCCAACAATTAATTTATCCTCATCATACAGTTTAGTTGCAAGCTTGTCACAACCTACTACAGTTAATGATATTATCATACAAATTAGCAATAATCCTCTTTTCATACTTTCCTCCTACAATAGTTTCGTAGTTTGATTATTGCCAATTTAGTGTTATTTGATACCTTGATGAGTATTGAAAGCTTTAATTTGTTTTTGATAGCTCTCTTTTGTGTCATGCTTTGAGACTTAATAGTTATTTTTGTTGATGATTTAGTTTATCTTTGTAGTTCTTGTGATTGCTAAATCATTTTAATTTTTTCTTTAGTTTTTAATTGATTCTCTTTTAAAGAAAGGTATAAATAGTGTGAGAACTACTATTATTTGAATAACAGTACAAATAATTAATGTTTTTATTTCCATATCAATACTCGCCGATATTATTCCAACTGCAACCGTCAATAGTATGCCAATAAAAGTCATCTTTAAAAGACTATTTCTTAGATTTCTTTTTTGTCCTAATTCCATATTAACTATATCTTTCTTTTTTATAGAGCCTAATTCAACATCTACTTTCATTTTTTCTAGTTTAGATGATTTAATAGATAAAAGTATAGCTATAATTATACCTGTGCTAAAAATAATTTCTGGTATTATAAAAAAATCAAATTTACTCATATGCCCTCCAATTTATTTTTTCTATTGAAACTAGTTTTATAAAACACTTACTTTCTTTAATAAATGAAATAGCAATCCACTTCTCAGTAATTAATCTCCAAAAACACTATCTAAATATTTTATAATATTATCATCTGATTTATAAATAAAAAACCTTCTTGTGAATTCATTCTTATTCTTTATGATAATTTGCATTTTTTCAGTTTCGCCATTGTAAAATTTAACATTATATGTATATCCCATTGTAGGAATTATAAAAAAACTATGTTTTTTAAACTTCATATGATTTAGATTTTCAATAATATCTTTTATTCGTTTTTGATCTTCAATCGTGACAATTTCTCCAGTGTTGCCACTTTGAATATCAATACGACTATAGTCTCCTGTAATTTCAAATTTTCTTCCTACAAAAAACAAACCTGCTACTAACAAGATTAATACTATTATTGTCACAATAAGAATTTTTATTTTTTTGTTTCTCATAAATTTTCACCTCCAATATTTAAAATCTGTTCTATTTTTTGATATTATAACACAAAAAAACGACCACTAATAAATTTTTCGTATTAAATGGTCGTTTTACATTAATGTCTTTTTACTTTACCTATACTGGATAAGTCTTTTGGTCTATATCTACACATTCGCTATCTAGATTATACTTTTGTGCTTGTCGGTATTTAAAATATTCTTCTGATACCTGTGGGAACAATGCATCTGATAATACATCTTCTTCTTGCTCTAAATATTCTTTTACTCTATTTCTTATTGTAGGAAGCTGTGGCTTTATTAAATCTGCTGGCCTACAGTTTATTACTTCTTCTTCCCCTATTATTTTCTTTCTTATATCATCTTTTATCTTTGTTGTTGCTCTTCCGTATTCTCCTCTAACATATGCTTTTATTTCTTTTGGTATCATTTTATACCTTTCACCTAATATTACATTGAATACAGCTTGTGTACCTACCATTTGGCTCATTGGTGTAACTAGTGGTGGATAACCTAAATCTTCTCTAACTCTTGGAACTTCTTTTAATACATCTTCAAATTTATCCATCGCACCTTGCTGTATCAACTGCGAAATAAGGTTAGATAGCATACCTCCTGGCACTTGATATATTAATGTGTTTACATCAACTCCTAATAGTTTAGGATTTAATTGTCCATTCTTTATATATTTTTCTCTTATAGGTTTGAAATGATCCGCTATTTCATTAAGGGTTTTTAAATCAAGCCCTGTATCATATTTAGTGCCTTTAAATGTAGCAACTAATGATTCTGTTGGTGGCTGTGATGTTCCTAATGAAAATGGTGATATTGCTGTGTCTATTACATCTACTCCTGCTTCTACTGCTTTTAAATACGTCATTGATGCCATTCCACTAGTACAATGAGTGTGTAGTTGTATTGGTACTAATATAAATTCTTTTAACTTTGATATCAATTCATATGCATAATACGGTGTTAGTATCCCTGCCATATCTTTAATACATATTGAATCTGCTCCTAATTCTTCCATAGATTTTGCAAGGTTTAAATAGTATTTTGTATCATGCACTGGACTTATTGTATAGGATATTGCTGCTTGTGCATGACCGCCCTCTTTTTTAGCTGTAACTAGTGCTTTTTCTATATTACGCACGTCATTAAGTGCATCAAATATTCTAATTATATCGATTCCGTTATATATAGCTTTTTTCACAAATTCTTCAACCACATCGTCTGCATAGTGTTTATAACCTAATAGGTTTTGTCCTCTTAAAAGCATTTGTAGCTTTGTATTTTTAACTCTTTTTCTTATTTTTCTTAATCTCTCCCATGGGTCCTCGTTTAAGAATCTTAGTGATGCATCAAATGTTGCTCCTCCCCACATCTCTAGTGAATGATATCCTACTTGATCCATTTTCTCTAGTATTGGACACATCTCATCAGTTGTCATTCTTGTTGCTATTAAAGACTGGTGTCCATCTCTTAAAACAGTTTCTGTAATACCCACTTTACTCATTTTAAAACCTCCTGTCATTACAAACCTAGTACATATATTTTGTCTTATTATTCATTTTATATTATGTGAAAAATATCCCTATTTCTACCTGCTTTTTTCAACTTTATTCTATCACCGATTATTAATTATGTACATATACAAACAAAGGTGTTATAATAAAACTACTTTAGATAATAATTTATTTTCAAATTTCTATTAAATTAATTAGGTGGAGGATATTATGGATATCACAGACTATAAAATTATAAAAATATTACAAACAGATGGTAGAATATCTATGAAAGATTTGGGCAAAATGGTTTCTTTAAGTCCACCAGCAGTTGCTGAGAGAGTGAAAAAATTGGAAGATACAGGCATTATAGAAGGATATAGAGCTGTCATCAATCCTGCTAGACTAGGCAAAAACATAACTGCTCTTATTTCATTGGATATGAAAGAAGGAATGTATAAAAATTTTATTGAATACGCAAAGAAGAAAAATAGTATCATTGAATGTCATCATATAACAGGAGGAGATTGTTTAACTCTTAAAGTTTTAGTAAGTGGCATTCATGAATTGGAAAAACTAATTGATGAAATAAAACTATCTGGAAACACACAAACAAATATAATATTATCTAGTCCAATTAATAATAAAATAATCCTACCTTAACATAACTAAAAAACAGGGCATTAGTTTAGCCCTGTTTATCTTTTTTGTCCCTATATGCTAAAAAGCCTCTTTGATAACTCAATCATAGACTTATCCTCACTTGAGTTATAAATCTTTACGTTTCCTTCTTGCTCTTTATTAAGCATATCACTCAATTTCAATACGTTATTAAGATGCATTACTGTACCTTTATTGCCATCTATTATCGGTATATCTTTCTTTATTACTTGCTTAATACAGTCTTTTAGGAAAATAAAATGTGTACATCCAAGCACTATAGCTCCTATGTCATCCATTGCAATGTGTTTAAAATAACTTTCAACTACACTTTTTGCATTTATGTAATCAGTATCACCTGATTCTACTAGCTGTACTAGTTTAGGTGCTGGTATTTTTATAACTTTTTCTTTAGCCTTTAACTTCTTTATTAATAATCTAAACTTTTCTTCTGCTAATGTTATAGGTGTAGCTAATACTATTGTCTTTTTTTCGTCCGCTATTTTTAAAGCTGGTTTTACAGCTGGCTCCATTCCGATTATAGGTATGGTATATCTATTTCTTAAAATTTTTATAGCTGCACTTGTTGCAGTATTACAAGCGACTATTATTGCCTTAACACCTTTTTGAACTAAAAAATCACACGCGCTAATTGATAGCTTTTCTATATCTTCTCTACTCTTTACTCCGTAAGGTGCATTCATAGAATCCCCGTAATATATATATTTTTCGTTAGGCATAAATTTAACTGCATCTCTTAAAACACTTATACCCCCCATACCTGAATCAAACAAACCTATAGCAGAGGTATGTTTTACTATTTTCAAAAATAATTCCTCACCTTCATAAGAATATATAATTATTGAACTTAGAATAACCCATTTATTAGATTATGTCAAATACTATTAGCTATTATACATAGATAGTGCCAAATGATGATACATCAATAGTATTTAATATTTATAATTTTCCCCATACTTCTCAGAAGATTACACATTTCATTAACAACATTTACCTTCATTTTTAAATCAATTGGTATTGTTAGGTTTTGATGGGCTGGATTTGCTGCCCCTCCTATCCATAAGTTTAGATGAGTACAGTCATTTACTAGTACATCCATTAATAAACTAGCCCCATCTTCTTCATGTGGATAAACAAAATTATACACTCCTTGTGAAGTATATGCTTTAAGGTATTCTACTGTTTTGCTTAATGTTAGTACACCTTCCGTAACAAGATCTATCCCTTTAATATATGATATGGGCGGAATATCTGATTTTAAATCCTCAATTTTAATATCTACTTTCTCTCTCATCTCTCTTGCTACTATATTCGCAGCTGTTCCTCCACAAACAACTCTCTTTCCTTTTGCTATTAAAAAATCCCTAACTAGCTTGTTATCCAAATTTTTATCCTTTGGTGGCCCTGTAAACATATTAATAACTTCTGGTTTTCTGATTTTTACTACAAGCACACTAGTATCATCTCCCGGTTTGTCCATATAAAGCTCATTACACGTTTTTATTAGATTTTTGGATATTCTCTTTGCACTTTTATCTTTATATGATTGCTTCTTAATATACTCTGCTACATTCTCCCATTGCCAACCTTGATTTAGAACTCCTCCTGCACCTGCATGTATGACTCCATCACTAACCAATACTAATATATCTCCTATCTGTAGCTGTATGTTGCTCTCTTTAACCAATTTATCATTTATATACCTTTCCTTCTTTGGTATATGCATTATTTTATTATCTCTTACAATTATAACTGGTGGATTGTCATACTCAACTATATAAGCTTTGCCATCCTTAGATATTTGAACTATACCTAACGTTGAGTAAGCTAAATTTCTTACATTACAAACCGGAAGAGTATTTGTAATTGTATCAACTGTTTCTTTAATACTAGCTCCTTGACTTAGCATTGATGCTGCAATTTTTGTGGTCAATGTTGCAAGTATGTTAGCCTTTACACCACTTCCTAGTCCATCTGCAACTACTATTATAACTTTATCCTGTGTTTTTATTATTTCTACTTTATCTCCACAAAGCTCTTCTGTATTTTTGTTGATACTATCATATGCAATATCTATAAACAAATCCATACACACACCTCATATTTTAAATTAAATTAAAGCATATCTTTTAGTTTCGTCAGTATCATCTTTGTCTCAGCTGTTGTTTCTCCTAGTAAACTAGCAATTTCTTGTGCTACTCTCATCTGTTTATTTATTACTTCTTGAGCAGCATTTAGTGTATTTGCCTTTACTCTAGCTAACTCTTTTTTATCTTTTTCGTTTTTAGTTATATCAGTCATTATTGCTAATATTACATGTTCTTCTTCTAGATATAGAATATTTGCAAACATAGTTACTCCATACTGTGAATAATATCTCTTTTCCTTAATAAGACTTTCTTTTGTATCCATCACTTTAACAAAATCCTCATCGTTCAGTATAAAAGATATGGGTTTACCTACTATATTTCTAGAGTCTATATTAAATAACCTTTCAGCTGTGGGATTAAATTCTTTGACAAATAAGTTGTTATCTAATAAAAATATGGCATTCGGACTATACTTAAATATGACATTTTTCAGACTATCTGCCTGCGCCTTCATATAAGGCAAACACATATTTAACTCTGTCATACCTTCATAAACTGACTCTGCTTTTTCTCTACAAGTTTGATATCCACAAGCATTACAATTAAGCTCATCACTTTCTGTATATTTACCTATCTTACCTAGTATTTTTTTGATTTCTTCTTCATTAGGCATTTTTCTATCTACTTTTTTATCAAAGAAAGTTTTATGATAATTTAAATCCTTATATTCTTCTTCGTGTCTATTAATAGCTTCTGTATTGCTTACATATTCTTTGACTCTTTTATATCTACTATAGTAATTACTACCATCTTTAGGCATACCAGGTCCACCTATACAGCTTCCATTACAGATATTGAGCTCTACGCATAAGCTATCTATACTACCAGATTCTAAATAACTAAGGACCTCTTTGCAATCTTTTATATCGTTAACTGTGATAAAATCATATTTGCTATTTTTTGTATCTTTATTATAAGGAAAGATATTCCCACTTATAGGAAATAAATTACCCCTTTTACTAGACTTTTTATCAAACTTTTGAGGCTCTAATTCCTTTAAAACTATATTTTCCGTCTGAAACCACTTAGCTAACTCATCAAATGTAAGAACTGAGTCTATTGCTCCTTCATGTTCAAAGTCTTGGCTCTCATATCTCTTTGCTATACATGGCCCTATAAATACTACGTATGCATCCATACCATATTTACTTTTAAGCATTTTACCGTGTGCAATCATTGGTGACACAACTGGTATCATATATTCTATCAATGAAGGATAATATTTTTCTATTAAATAATTACCCGCTGGACAGCTTGTAGATATAAGATTTTTTTGCTTTCCTTCCTCAATATATTTTTTATAATAATCTATAATTATTTCTGCCCCTATAGACGTCTCCTCTACTATCTCAATACCTAGCCTTTTTAACCCTGTTACTATTTGTCCTATTTCTTCCATATCAAAGGCCCCTGGAAATGACGGTGCTATACTTACTATAACTTTTTTGTTATCCTCTATTGCTTCTTTCACTTCTTGCACGTAGTTATTTATGCTTATTGCCTGTTGAGGACAAACAGTATAACAAAGCCCACAAGCTATGCATAATTCATCTTCTATTTTAGCTACTTCATCTAATATCTTTATAGCTTTTGTTTCACATGCTCTTAGGCATCTATAACAATGGTTACACTTATCTTTTGAAAAATGTATTAGACTCATAGTAATCTCCTCTCTATATGCATTTTGTATACAATGCATAGTGTTATTTATATAACAAATATATTATAACAAGTTGCTGTTCATTTTGCTACTAATAGATTTTAGGTACTTATATAATTTCATCCATATAATAATATTCATATTTTACATAAGTTTGTTAATGTAATATAATATAGTTAGTTTAATTTGAAAGGATGTAAGGTATGTGTATAAAGATTATTACAGACAGTGCATGCGATTTGCCTAAAAATATCATTGAAGAATTCGACATAGAATTAATGCCTATACTTGTATATCTTGATGATGTAGAGCATAGAGATACTATTGATATCCAGCCTAAGTTTCTATATGACAAAATGCGAGAGGGTTCTAGCACTAAAACAGCTCAACTTTCTATGGCTAGTCTTAGAGAAGTATTTTTAAAATATGCTAAAAGTAATCAAAGTTGCATTTATATTGCTTTTTCTTCTGGTTTATCTGGTACATATCAAACTTCACTTATGGTAAAAGAAGAAATTCTAGAAGAATATCCCGAATTTGATTTGACAATTGTAGACACTAAGTGTGCATCTACAGGTTTTGGTTTAATAGTCTACAAAGCTGTTCAACTTGTCAAAGATGGTAAAAGTAAGGATGAAATTTTAGAAGCCATAGATTTTTACTGTGAGCATATGGATCATATTTTTACTGTTGATGATTTAGAATACTTGTATAGAGGCGGTAGAGTAAGTAGAGCTTCTGCTGTTATTGGAGGTATGCTGAATATAAAGCCTATACTTACCGTCGATGACGGAAAACTGGTACCTATTGAAAAAGTTCGTGGTAAAAAGAAACTAATAAAAAGAATGATTGAACTTATCGGAGAACGTGGTAAGTGCTTAGATAATCAGTTAGTATCTATTTCTCACGGAGATGATGAAGAGGCGGCACTAAAAATCAGAGATATCTTGAAAGAAAAGTATAACTGCAAATCCTTTATTATAACATACATAGGTTGTACTATTGGTTCCCATACAGGCCCAGGAGGACTTACGGTATCTTTCTTAAATGAAAAATCACCATACTAGTATTTCTGGTATTATATTTAATTTTATTAATAAAGAGAGTGTCTTATCGATTCGATGATATTGGCACTCTCTTAGTTTTTTTATGTAATAAATATTTGCAAACTATAATAATTTATAATATAAGCTTATTATATTTTTAGATAGAGGTGGTCATGTGTCCAAAATATATTTCATGAGAAAAAGAACTGTATATACAATATTGAGTGTCGTTTTGTTTGTTGCTATTGTTATAATTTTATTTTTTATGTTTTAGTTTTTATTAGGGATGTAGTAAGGCAAAAGCTTTACCCATCCCTAATTACTTAGTATTTTTATACATTTTCTATTATTTCTTTTATCTCCATTTCCATATCTGTTATCAACAGTTCTTGTTCTTTTTCTGTTAACGGAATCTCTTTTTTAAATAAAAAAGCATCTATATTATAATGTTTTAGCATCATTTTTGTATAGAATATGTTTTTATTAGGCAAATTTAGATCTTCCATTGTGTAGCACTTTTTGTGGTCTTTTGAAATAAAATCCTGTATACTTTTTATTTTATGATCTGCATAACACTTCTTCCCATCGATATCTCTCGTAAATCCTCTTACTTTATAATCTGCCGATATAATATCTGCTTTAAATTTGTCTATAAGGTAATTTAAAGTAGTTATTGATGGTATATCTCCACAAGTGCTAACTTCTATATCTGTTCTTACAATACATATATTTTTAAGAGGCACAATCTCTGGATAAGTATGCGCAGTTATATGACTTTTATCTAAATGCCCCAACGCATACTGCACACATCCAATGTTTCCTCCATTACATGAATCATCTATTTTCATATCTAATGATAATTCCTCTGATATCATGATATTTACGCTTGATCCTTGTGGTTGATAGTTTTGCTTTGATATATTTAGTATATTTGCATTTATCTTTTGTGTTAGCATTTCCAATATATATGTTAATTTATCTGCTCCATAGTGTTTGTATACAAAGTTTTTAAATATTCGCTCGTCTTCTTCTCTAACATAATACAGCTTATAAAAGTTTATATTTAATGTCTTGGTGAGATTGTTAAAACCCTGCAATTTATAATTATGCTTCAACATCTCACCTTCTCTTTCCTATTTTTCTTGCACTGCTTTGTATATAAATACTCTGTATAATTATCTCCTTTTATATCTGATTTAGTATAAGAAGTAGTATTTAATACCATCAACTGACCTATGTTTCCCAAAATACTTGCACCTTCATATGAATTAAATTTAGGTACTATTCTATCAACACTTAGTCCCATTTGATTAATTTTTGTTAAGATTTTATAAGATGCATCGTATGATCTGTGTGCAAAAGATAAAAATATTGGTAATCCTTTTCTTCTTTTTAATGCATCAACTCCTCTAGACAAAAATAATCTCATGCCATTCATTGTATACGGTGGATCTGTATAAAAACAATCAAATTCTTCAATAAGCTCATCGTGCAATTTTTGCCTTAAATCTCTGTTATGACATATTATAGGCAAGTTAAAATCTCTAGCTATTTTATCTATATACTCTAAGTATCTACTGTCTATATCTACAACATGAATCTCTGTTTTATTATCCTGGCTATTATCGTATAACTTATTTATTAATAAACCTAATGATACACTTACAAGATCATCATCACCTATACAAAGTATCTTCTTATTTATGAGTGTCTTGTATTTAAGTGATAACATAGCCCTCCTCATGCTTGTAATATAATCACAGTGTGCCTGATCGACTGTAAAATCAACTGAAGGTCTAGCATCAAATATGTTTTTAATAGTTTTAATCTCATCATTAAAGACATCCTTCATTCTACATGCCTTGGTTAATTTTTGGTATAACCCTTTATTTAACCCTTTATAGCCTAATTGATCTTCAACATATTGTTCACCCTTAGGTGTTATTGATATGCCTTTATATTGCTCTACTATACCTACCTTTATAAATTCTTTTTTCATTGCTGTTATAAGCGGTACAGGTAAATATAATTTTCTAGCTAACTCTTTACTTGATATTGGGCTTTCAAAGTACAAATTAATTAAAAACTGCTCTATTACTGTAATACCTTCTTCTAATTGAACTTTCTTATCTATTTCTTGTATATAGTCCTTTATTATGTTTCACTCCTTTTATCATTCTATTGCTATCACCTTACAAAATATCTTTTTATCTAAACTCATTACATTTAACATACTACATTCCTCCTTTTTTATTTTTAGTACAAAAAAACCGTGCATTAGCACGGTATTAATAGCATAGGTATACTCTAAATATATACGTAACCTATTAATAAGAGTTTTATAAGCTAAACACCCGTGTCCTCAACCTTGCCATCTCGTAAGCACAACAAATAAACCAATGTAATTTGGAATTTTCTGCTACAAGATTAAACTAACATAATGGTTAAGCAACTTCACTCATAAAACATACTCCTATAAAATATATATTGTATCACTATTACATAGTAACATTTAGTGGTTTAGCTGTCAATAATATATTTGATACTTACTTTGTCGTATCATAGCTTAAGCTTGGTTTATTCAAATTCTTAAATATAACCGAAAGCATAAGTTTTATTCTATTTATTAAAGCAGTTTTTTACACATTAAAACTTAGAATCATCTACACCATCTAACCAAGCTTTAATAACTTTTGTAATTTTTTCTACCGTATCAGGTTCAAACGGCGATGTCAAATCAGCCAATTTTAATAACCCTAAAAATGAATCTTTTCCACCAGCACGACATAATTTCAAATAAGATGTCCAAGCTTCTTCTCTACTATTCAAAGATTTCACTAAGTACTGGAATGCGCATATTTGTGCCAAAGTATAATCAATATAATAGAAAGGCATTTCATAAATATGTGCTTGTTTTTGCCAGAAACCACCTGTTTCTAAATAATCTATGCCATCGTAATCCAAGTGTGGCAAATACACCTTTTCAATTTCTCGCCACTGACGACGTCTCTCTTCAGGCGTTGCCTGTGGATTTGCATAAACAAAATGTTGGAACTCATCGACTGATACTCCATAAGGAATAAATTGAAGCCCTTCTTCTAGATGTACGTATCTAAACTTATCACCATCTTCTAAGAAAAACTCGTCCATCCAAGGCCATGTAATAAACTCCATTGCCATCGAATGAATTTCTGCAGCCTCTGAAGTTGGCCAATTGTACTCAGGTACAATGGCATCCCTACTGCTATAAACTTGGAATGCATGTCCTACTTCATGAGTCAATACAGTAACATCTCCCAAAGTTCCATTGAAATTAGAAAAGATAAATGGCGATTCATAGTTTGGAATGAAAGTACAATAGCCTCCACCAGCTTTACCTTTCTTGGTCACCAAATCTAACAAGTCACGTTCACGCATGAACTTGAAAAACTCATGAGTTTCTGGAGCCAATTCTTCATACATCTTATCTGCTTTTGATATGATCCAATCTGGCTCACCTTTAGGTACCGGATTACCTGATAAAAATCTAAAGTTTTCATCATAATATTTCAAAGACTCTAACTTCAAACGTTTGGTTTGACGCTTTCTAAGCTCATTACAAATTGGTACAATATGATCTCTTACTTGATCTCTAAACACTTTTACCATCTCTTGGTTATAATCCAAACGTTCCATTCGCTTATAGCCTAGTTCAATAAAAGATTCAAAACCTAACTTTTTCGCCATTGTGGTTCTGATCTTAACCAGCTCATCATAAATTCTATCCAAATCATCTCGTTGACTTTCTAAGAATTCAAAATAAGCTTTATTCGCATTTTTTCGTACTTCTTGATCTTTAGATTCGCGATAAGGTGCCATCTGAGACATATTCAATGTTTTGCCATCGAACTTTATTTCAGCAGAAGCAATCAACTTTCTATATTCTGTTGATAATTTATTTTCTTGCTTTAAATCATCTAAAATAGCATCATCAAATGTTTGAATTTGATTCTCAGCTTTTTTAAACAAGAGCTCACCAAATGTTTCTTTTAGTTCATCTTTAAATTTTGAATTCAAAATGGCTTTATAATAGCTTGTTTTTACACCTTTAACCTCTGGCATCATATTATCCATGAATGCCATTTCTTCATCATAAAATTTGTCTGTCGTATCAATGGAATTACGGATATAACACAACTCAACCATTGTATCAACATCCTTTTCCTTTTGAATGAGTTCGTTCATAATCTCAATTTGTTGCTGGGCTGAATCCGCATTTTCAAAAGACGTCAATAATTCTTGAACTGTTTGTTTATAACCTTCTATATCAGGTCTTTGATACTTATAATCGTTAAATTTCATCATAAAACTTCCCCCTTTATCATCAGTATAGCTGATAGGCTCTTGATTATTCTTTGGCCTTACGTCTTACTAATATACTAACACATTAGTATATTTTTTCAATACCTAACCGCCATTTTTACATAGTGACTTTGATGGTTTAGCTGTCAATATATATTTGACACTTACTTTGTCGTATCATAGCTTAACTTTGGTTTATTCAAATTCTTAAATGCAACCGAAAGCATAAGTTTTATTCTATTTAATTGGTTAACTTCGCTAGCCCCTGGATCGTAATCTACAGGTGCAATATTAGCCAATGGAAATGCTTTGTTAAGCCCTTTTATCATTCCTTTTCCAGTTATGTGGTTTGGCAAACATGCGAAAGGTTGCAAACATAGTATATTGCTGACCCCTGAATCTATCAGCTCTATCATCTCTGCTGTTAAAAACCATCCTTCACCTGTTTGATTCCCTAATGATAGGAATTTGGATGCTTTTTCACCTAGCTCCTGTATACTTACTGGAGGATGGAACCTTTTACTGTCACTCAAAACTTTTTTCATGTCTTTTCTAAAATACTCTATTACCTTTATTGCTATATTTCCTAAGACATTTTCCTTATAGCTTCCTGAAAGTATATCATATTTTATTTTGTTATCATATGCACAATACAGCAAGAAATCTGTTAAATCTGGCACTACTGCTTCTGCACCTTCTTTTTCTAATAACTCTACTAAGTTATTATTCGCGGTTGGATGATATTTTACTAGTATTTCTCCAACTACTCCTACCTTAGGTTTTATTATATTTTCGTCTATCTCAAGGTTATCAAAATCTCTTATCATATTTGTTATATTCTTTTTAAAATCTCTAAAACTACTATTTTGAATATGTTTTTTGCATTCATTTACCCAATATTCATATAGCTCATTTGCTGACCCTTTAACTTTTTCATATGGTCTGACTTTATATAATACTCGCATCAGGATATCTCCATATATTAATCCCATCATCATATCCTTTAATATTGGAAGTGTTATCTTAAATCCTGGATTTTTTTCCATACCTACTGCATTTAACGATATTACTGGTACATGTTCAAGCCCAGCATCTTTTAGTGCCTTTCTTATAAATCCTATATAGTTAGTTGCTCTACAACCTCCACCTGTTTGTGATATGAGAACCGATGTATTCTGCAAATCATATTTGCCAGATCCTAGAGCCTCCATTATTTGACCTATTACTATTATTGAAGGATAACATGCATCGTTATTAACGTACTTTAACCCTTCGTCTATGCATTTTTTATCTACTGATGGTAATATCTCTGTTTTATACCCTGCTTTTTCAAATGCTGTTTCAAAAAATTGAAAATGTATTGGAGACATTTGGGGTGCTAATATTGTATGTGTCTTTCTCATAGCCTTGGTAAATATAACTTTGCTAGGATTTTTATATAACTCTTTTGGTACTATTCCTGCTTTATCCCTCTCATTTATGGCTGCTATTAAAGATCTAATCCTTATTCTCACTGCTCCTAAATTGCTAATTTCATCTATTTTTAAAACTGTATAAATCTTCCCGTATCTATCTAGTATATCTTGAACTTGATCAGTAGTAACCGCATCTAATCCACATCCAAACGAATTGAGCTGGATTAGTTCTATGTTTTCATTTTTGGCAACATATTGTGCTGCTGAGTATAACCTAGTATGATAAACCCACTGGTCAACAATTCTAAGAGGTCTCTCTACTTTATCTAAATGGCATATAGCATCTTCTGATAGTACTATGAATCCAAATGATTGTATGAGCTCTGGTATTCCATGATTTATTTCAGGATCTATGTGATATGGTCTACCTGCTAAAACAATAGCTTTAATACCTTGTTGGTTTGATAAGGCTATAGCTTCTTCTCCTTTTTTCATTACATCTTTCTTGAATCTATCTAATTCTTTATATGCTAATTCTAGTGCTCTTTTTACTTCTACTTCGTCAAGTTTCTCGCCTTTTAATTCATTTAAAAATCTCTTAACCATTTTCTTAGGACTATCAATTGGTAAAAACGGGTGATAATATGTTATCTGTTTATCATCTAGTGCATCAACATTCATATTTATAGTTTCTGGATATGATGTTACAACTGGACAATTATAGTTATTATCAGCCTCACTGTCCTCTTTTAGATTATATGGTATACATGGGTAAAATATCTTCTTAATACCTTTATTTAAAAGGCTCATTATATGACCATGTACTAATTTTGCAGGATAGCAAACTGACTCTGAAGGTATTGTATCCATTCCTTCTTCAAATATTTTTTTGTTTGATCTTGGTGATAACACTACTCTATATCCAAGCTCTGTAAATAATGTATGCCAAAAAGGATAATCTTCATACATATTCATTACTCGTGGTATTCCTATCTGCCCTCTTTTTGCATCTTCTAATTTTAATGACTTATAATCAAATACTCTTTTGTATTTATAATCGTATAAATTCGGTAGTTCATTCTTTTTTGTTTCAATTCCTGCACCTCTTTCACATCTATTGCCAGATGTGTGCATTCTACCATCTGAAAATTTGTTTATAGTCAGTATACAATTGTTTCCACATAGTCCACAACGCTTTATTGTTGTATTAACTTTGAAGTCATTTATTTCATCTTCTTTTAATAAGCTAGTTTCGTAACCTTTCTTGTATCTTTCTCTAGCTATTAATGCGGCTCCAAATGCACCCATAATCCCCGCTATGTCAGGTCTTATCACTTCAGTTTGTATTATTTGCTCTATCGCTCTAAGCACTGCTTCATTATAAAATGTACCACCTTGGACTACTATTTTTTTGCCAAGATCTTCAGTTCTCTTTATTCTTATAACTTTAAACAATGCATTCTTTATTACTGATATTGATATACCTGCTGATATATCACCTATCTCTGCTCCTTCTTTTTGTGCTTGCTTTACTCTTGAGTTCATAAATACTGTACATCTTGTACCCAAATCTACTGGTGCCTTTGAAGTAATCGCACTCTTTGCAAACTCCTCTACTTGCATATTTAGTGATTTAGCAAATGTCTCTATAAACGAACCACACCCTGAAGAACATGCTTCATTTAACATGATAGATTCTATTACTCCATCTTTTATTTTAAGGCTTTTCATGTCTTGCCCACCTATATCTAATACAAACTCTACCCCTGGCAAGAAAAACTCTGCTGCTTTATAATGTGCTACTGTCTCTATTTCTCCTATATCAACCTTTAATGCTGATTTTATTAGATATTCTCCATAACCTGTAACTGTTGAATTAACTATCTTTATATCTTGGCTTAATCTCTTGTATAAATCCTTTACCGCATTTAATGTTGATTGTAACGGACTTCCCATATTACTACCATAGTATTCATATAGGATTTCCCCTTCTTCACTTACTAAAGCAACTTTAGTTGTTGTTGAACCTGCATCTATTCCTAAAAAAGCATTTCCTTTATATGTTTTTATATCTGCTCTTTTTGCTTTGTGCTGTGAATGTCTATTTTTAAATTCATCATAATCTTTTTGGTCTTTAAATAATGGTTTCATTTCATTATCTACGACAGTTTTCATGTGTATATTTGGTATCCTATCATAGATACATTCAAAAGGCATTTCATGTTCTTTCTTAGATAATAGTGCTGCGCCTAATGCAACAAAATATTGAGAATCATCTGGTACTATGATGTCTTCTTCTTCCAGTTTTAACGTTTCAACAAATCTCTTTCTGAGTTCTGACATAAAATGTAAAGGCCCTCCTAAAAAAGCAACCTTCCCTTTTATGGGCTTTCCTTGAGCTAATCCACTTATTGTTTGATTTACTACCGCCTGTAATACCGATACTGCTATATCTTCTTTCGCTACACCTTCATTTAATAGCGGCTGTATATCTGTCTTTGCAAAAACTCCACATCTAGATGCTACTGGATATATGGTCTTATATTTTTTGGCAAGCTCATTTAATCCGTTTGCATTTGTTTGAAGCAGTGCAGCCATCTGATCTATAAATGCTCCCGTTCCCCCTGCACACGTTCCATTCATTCTTTGCTCTACTGATTCTCCTAAATATGTGATTTTTGCATCTTCTCCTCCAAGCTCTATTGCTACATCTGTGTCTGGGGCTATTTTTTCTACTGTATTTGTACACGCTATTACTTCTTGAATAAATGGAATTTCAAGTTTATTTGATATGTCTAATCCGCCCGATCCTGTAATCATTATAGTAACTGAATTTTTAAGCAATAAGTTTTTACAGTCTTCGAACATGTCTACCACTGTCTTTTTTATATCAGAAAAATGTCTTTTGTATTTTTTGTATAAAACATTTAACTTTTTATCAACTACTATCATCTTTACTGTAGTGGAACCTACATCTAATCCTATATTCAATAGTTTTTTCATAATATTTTCACCTCTTTTGTTCTCATTATACTCAACATATTTTTCTCAAAATCCAAAGGGGCAACTCAAGTTATATTCTTGAGACAACCCCTTTTAATCTAATTAAAATATATTCATATTTATCTAAAAATATGCTATAATCTTCTGATGTATTGTAGATTTATTTCAGTAAGTATTTGGGTTTGTTGATTTTATTATAATACTATCCCTGTGCATCTTCAAGTTTAAATCCATCACACATCAAAACTGGTATTACAAATATAAAACCTAATCCTGGTTTATTATTCATATCTCCGAGCTTGTCTTTTAGTTTCTCAACAACTTTGTTTAACTTTTCTTCTTCTCTAATAACACTTATTATTGTTTTGTTGTAAGGTTTATTTCCTTCTAAAATCATCCTCATATTTGAAAATAAAGCTCTGTTTACATCGTGCTCTAATAAGACTTTCCCCATACCCATACTATCTATAGTCGTAGCTCCTACTCCTAAATCGAAAAATATTTCATGTATCTCATCTAGCATATGTGTATCATTTAAAACTAAGAACAATGCATGCATCATCTTTCTCCCTCCTTATTTGTTCTTGGTACAATGAAACTTAGATTTTGATACAATTACTGTTAGTTCAATTATTCTTATAATTCTATATTTAGCATTATTTTTCCTGCATAT
This sequence comes from Clostridiaceae bacterium M8S5, assembly GCA_029227815.1. GTDB lineage: Bacteria > Bacillota > Clostridia > Tissierellales > MCWD3 > Abyssisolibacter. Next base: position 3,769,380 of record CP118523.1, read on the forward strand.
GGTTTAAAAGTCTATGTTTTTTGCCTATAATTATTTATCACCTATAATTTGAAATTTATCACCTTTCTATAATGTTTGGTTTATCTTAAATTTAGTTTAGAATCTATTCCTTTAACCATACTTTCCATTGGACTTAAGCAATACATGTGACAAGGGCTTTCTACTTTAGCTAGCATAAGCACAAAGTTTACAAACCTCTGTCTCTGCTCTAAACCCATTTTCAAGTCTTTCTATTTTCCACTCTGCACAATTAAATATTTCAGCTAGTATATTAAACACATCTTCAGGCTTAGTCATCCCGGATTGCTGTGCTTGTATCTTTCCCATAGATATTTGAAGCTTTTTCTTGTGATTAATAACTTTATCTAACACTCCTTGTTTTGAATAATTATTAATCGAGTCAATCAATATTCCAATGTACATTTTTTCTAAATATTTTACCCTAGTTTCTAAATTCATAAAAATCACCTCTACTTTATTATTTACATTAATATTAGTGTAAGTGATTTTATATTTGTGACCGTTTATAAAAATTTTTCCAAAAAATTCTTTTTTGTTAGTATTCTTTCAGAGTTCAATAAGAAATTAGCTTCACTTGTCAAGTTACGGATTTTGGCATATTCTTCTTCAAGATTTAATGCCCTTTACATATCTTTAATCTTTTGTATCTTGAATCATTCTATTACATATAGCAGTCACCATTTTTCCGTATTTTATTGTTATCTCTTCTAATGATACCGCTCCCATAGTACTATCCTTTCTTATTCAAAATGAAACACATTTAGTAATACTTATACTACTACTTTTAACTAAAATAGTCAATGTATAAATTTACATTTCGTATATATGTAAAAAATGGATATATTTAATATCTCCATTCTAGATTGATGACAGACTGTAGTTAAAATTGAGTAGCAGAGCTTACTTAGAGGTAAGTGAGCAACGGAAATTTTAACTACAGCGCAGAAATTGGGCTTTTTCTACAGTCTGAAAAGGAGATATTTAAAAAAATATCTCCTTTCTACACACTATCTAAATCTTATACTTAGTAAAATCATCACAATACTCACATTGATATTTTACATTTTTATCATCTACTAGTTTAAATGATGGTTGTATATACAAATCATTGTTGCTTATGCATCTAGGATTTGAACATTTAAATAATCCTTTAACGTTTTGTGGTACTCCAACCTTTCTTTTGCCTATCATTTTGCCGTCTTTTATTATATTAACAGTTATATCAGGATCTATCAATCCTAGTATATCTAAGTTTACATCTGTTCTATCTTGTATTTTTATTATATCTTTTCTTCCTAATTTGCTACTCTCAACGTTCATTAAAAGCACTACTGGATAATCTACTTCTATGAGTTTCAATTTTTCAAATATTTTCAATCCATTGCCTGATTTTATGTGGTCTATTACTATACCATTCTTAATACTATTTACAGTCAACATCATCTAACACCCCCAAAAGATTTGCCATTAATGACATTCTAACATATACGCCACACTTAGCTTGATAAAAATATACTGCTCTTTTATCATCATCTACATCACAATATATCTCGTTTACTCTTGGTAATGGATGCATTATCAGCATATCTTCTTTTGCTGGTTGTATTTTGTTCTTTGTTAAGATATAACTATCTTTTAGTTTAACGTAGTCTTCTTCATTGAAGAATCTCTCTCTTTGTATTCTAGTCATGTACAATACATCAACCTTTGATATTGCTTCGTCCAGATTATCTGTCTCAATTATTTCTACATTGTAGTTAGATACAACATATTCTTTGATGTAACTTGGTATCTTTAAAGCTTCTGGTGATACTAAGTAAAACGACATATTCTCATATCTTGCTAATGTTTTTAGTAATGAATGTACTGTTCTTCCATATTTCAAGTCTCCACATAACGCAACTTTTAAGTCTTTTATCTCACCTTTTAAGTTTTTGATTGTAAGTAAATCCGTTAACGTTTGTGTTGGATGCTGATGACCTCCATCTCCTCCGTTGATTATAGGTACACTACTATACTGTGATGCTAGTTTTGGTGCTCCTTCTCTATTATGTCTCATAACTACAATATCTGAATAGGCATCCATTACTCTAACTGTATCTGAAACACTTTCTCCTTTTGATGCTGAACTATTAGCTGCATCTGAAAAGCCAAGGACGCTACCTCCTAGTCTAAGCATAGCTGATTCAAAGCTTAATCTCGTACGTGTACTTGGTTCATAAAAACACGTTGCAAGAATTTTACCCTTACATACCTCTGAATACTTTCGAGTGTTTTTTTCCATATCTCGTGCAATTGTTAATATGTGGTCAATTTCTTCAAGAGAAAAATTAGATGGGTCTATCAAGTGTCTTCCTACTAAGTTCATAAAAATCCCCCTTATCGTTTTTGGTTGGGAGAATATTCTCCCTTATTAGCCTCACAGGACTAATTTAAAGGTACTGCTTATTATTTTGCATAAAAAAACCTTCTCGCCCATTGACAAAAAGGTATAGTTATCCTATATACCTTAATAGCCTCACGGGACTACTTTAAAGGTTCTTTATATATGAGATTAACATACACTATTAGTTTTGTCAATATGTTTATTTTGTTTAATTTTATTTGTTTTTATTCGTATTTTTACTCAATTGCTTTCTATTATTGTGATGTATGTAGCCCCTATTTCTTGACTTCTTATAACTAGTCCCTTATAATGTATACACAAAAATAAAGAAAGGACTGACAACATAATGAAGCATTATATTAAATTATTTGGTATTGTTTGTATATCTGTACTTATGGTTTTAACATTTTGTAGTACATGGGCAAGTTGTGATGTAATTGATGTTAAGCATTCAATTACTATCAAAGCTAGTGATTGCAACATTATAGTAACTGAATCTGATACCCTTAAATACGATTATAACAACAACCTATTTGATGTAACTACAAAAAAGAATGATAATTCAAATGATACTATTGTCACAGTAAACCTAAAGAAAGATGCTAAGACTTCCTTTATAGACAAAGTTAAAGTTTATATACCCAAAAATGTAAGTAAAGTTAATATCGAAGGATCTAATGCAGGCATTTCTTTATGTAAAATATATGCTCCCTTAGATATCATCAATAATAATGGTGCTGTAAGTTTTTATTTACCAAAAGATTTATCTCATAGTATTAACTACACTAGTAATAAAGGCTCTGGTTCTTTATCTATTTGTAAAAATGCAGATAATTATAGTCTAAAACTGGACAAAACAACTTCTGCTTTAACCGTTCCGTTTTCTGATTATAAATCAGTAGACTCTACTTACGAGCACGTCACTGGAAATGGACATGCTCAAATTAGTATAAATCTAACTAATAGCTCTTTTTCTATTAACCAAGAAAAGAAAGCTAAGTAATATACATAAACTTAAAAAGGGATGCTTAAAAGCATCCCTCAGACTGTAGGCAAAAGCCCAATTTCTGCGTTGCCCCAAAATTTCCGTTGCTCACTTACCTCTAAGTAAGCTCTGCTACTCAATTTTAACACGCCTTGAACTTATACTTTTTCTACAGTCTGCTATATATTGATGACAATATCTTCTTTATCTTTTACATGCCCAAAATATAGCCCTAGGAGAATCATCTGTATATTCATCTCCCTTTCTATTTCCATATAGGTGTATTATCCGAAAGCCATTTTTATTTAACCAATTCTTGACTTCATAGGTACTAACGGGGTGTTTTTGTTGAATAAATGAGTTCTTTATTATCTCTCCATTTTGTTTTGTAACTTTTACATTTCTTTTAAATCTTGCTAATCTTTTTTCTACATCATACCATATAGTATGAAATGTTGATTCAACTTTTGCTCCATCATTAGTTATACCACATAATGATTTCCTCTCTACACCTTTATCTTGCCAGCTTTTATCTAGCTTACCTTCCATATGGTTATTGTCAATGAAAACAAAACCACCCTCTTTTAAGCTGTGGTATGCTTTTATAATACATGCTTCTTGTTCTTCTTTTGTAGCTAGTTCATAAAAACAATTGCCTCCCAATATAACTAAATCGAATCCTTCCTGCCATTTGCTAGCCAGCACATCTTGCTTTACTAGTTTTATTTTGTCTTTTAACTGGTCATCTACTTTATCTTTAAATAATTGGAGCATTCCATCTGCTATATCTATCCCCATTATTGTATAGCCATCTCTTGCTAATGGTATTGATATTCTTCCAGTGCCACAGAAAGGCTCTAATATATTATTTATAGTTTCGTTTTTAATAAGCTTTCTTATTAATTCAACATCATCTATCCCCGTTTCCATTTGATCATATATCTGTGCTACATATGTTCCTAAATTGTACATATTATTCATACATATCCTCCTATATAATAACTCATTAGGAAGACTTGTTAATGAGCTATTATGGTATTTTATTTTCTCCTTTATTTATGTTAATTTTAATTTTCTTGTTATCCATAATAACCACCTCCGAGATTTATTTCACTTCTATTATATCATTTATTTATAAACAATGTAATATAAAACATTTTTGTTCTGTGTTATCAATATACAAAAGACATATTAGTTAGTTGAAAATTTGATAAAAATTGTAATATAATATAATTTTTATTTAAAATATGGAACTTTTTATATGTGCTCTTTATCTATAAAATGTTAACTAATTTATTTTAAGTATTTTTATAACATTAATAATATAATTTGTAACAAAATATATTTTTTGTAAAATATGGAACTTTTTAGGCACGTTCATTATCTATAAAGTACAAAACTAATTCATGTATTTGTATTATGCTAGACATTTTAATTTCGAAGACTTTAGTTATTGATAACATCATTACGTTAATTGATTAATTGTATAAATTCAGATTATGATATATCTTTTGGTTATTATCATAGCTGTTTTATAAAAATATGCCAGTGTGATTTTAGTACCACAAAATTAGTTTCTGGCTAAAAAATGAAAGGGGGTTTGAATATGTTTGAATTACAAGTAGCTAGTATGTCAGTAGATACTGATTGTAGTTGTACTGGAAGTTGTGGTTGTGGCGATGGCTCTGGTAGAGGTCAAGGTTCTGGTAAAATAGAAATTAGCCGTTAAAACTTTTGATCCTTGAGGTTGCAAGTATTATAATGCTTGCAACTTCAATGCCTATAAGCATAATCAACTATTTTATTATTTCTAGAAGGAGAGAGATAGCTTATGTTAAAAAAAGTTTATTATGATGACAAAATGCTTTTTTTAAAAAGAAATAAAGACCACGTTATTGTTTCACCTGAAAATTTTTCATACATAAAAGTCAATGAAGAATTAAAATTCTTAATCACTAGTATTATGGAGAATGATGGGCAAATTGAACTAGATGAATTGTCAGATAAAATCCTACATAAATTTAGCAAAAAAGCTACACCACAAGAAATCTCTGTTCAAATTAATAAATTAATAGATACTCATATATTCTTTCAAAAACATGAAGATTTAATCTTAAATAAAAACAATTCAATAAAAGAAAACTATAAAAATATAGATAATAATCCAAAGGAAGCATATATTCATATGTCTTTAAGGTGTAATTTGAATTGTAGTTATTGCTATAATAAGGAAAACATTAATAATGGTCAACATGAATTAGATACTAAAACATGGATTGATATCATAAAAACACTTCAAAACGAAGGAATCGATCATTTCATTTTTACTGGCGGAGAACCTTTGATACGTGATGATATAGTTGATATCTTGAAAATTGCTAAAACTTCAAATACTAAAACTGGCTTGTTAACAAATGGAACTTTATTATATAATAAGTTTGAAGAAGTTATGCCTTATTTAGATTATGTAACTTTAAGTTTAGACAGTTTAAATGAAATGACAAACACTTTAAATAGAGGTCAATTCGGATTTAAAAGCATACTAACTTTACTAGAAAGGGCTTCTAAAGATTCTAAAGACAAAGTATCAGTAAGATCTGTAATAACTAAAAATAATGTTGCTGAAATAGAGCAATTTCATAAAATTATAAAAGACAAATATGGCCTTAGAACAACTAGCGTTGGGTACTTGCCAAATAAGTTTGATGAAATTAATAAGTATGTTCATTACGATGATAGTACTTGTAATGGATCAAATATAGGAATTAGAATTAAGCCTTGCGGTGCTTGTACTAATCTAATCGCTATAGGTCCAGAAGGAAATATATACCCCTGCCAATGTCTTATTTCAAAAGAAAATACTATAGGCAATATTTTAAATGATAATTGGAAACAGCAAGTTAGTGATTCACGTATTACAAAATTATTTAAGAATTTAACTGTAGATGATATTGAGTATTGTAAAGATTGTGAAATACGATATTTTTGTGGTGGTGGCTGCAGAGCATTGGCACATAATATATATGGCGATATGAGTGAAGCGGTAAAATTTTTGTGTGAATTCCAAAAGAAAAGAGTTAGAAACATACTAACTAGCTCAAATTTTAAATGGGAAGATTTTAATCATCAGCATTTCTAGAAAATTGATTAGTTTTATATGAAAGGCGTGATATTGTGGGTTTTTTTAAAAGATATATTAGTGCATATTTAAAATATATACTAACATTTATTATTCTAGTGGCTAGCATATCTGTTTTAGAATTTTTGCTCCCTTTGCTTATACGAGAAATTTTCTCTAAAATAGAATTAAAGCACACCCTTAACATTACAAACTTTTTATTAAAATATTTCTTAATATACATCTTACTGTATGTTTTAAAGGGTGTATTTGATATATTACGTTTGAAATTTTCTCTATATTTTAAGACAAAAGAAAGTGAACATCTATTTTTAAAATTGTTCAAGGTAGAATATAGATATTTTACTCAAAACGATCCTACATATTATGTTAGTAGGATTAAAAGCAGTGTAAATGTAATATTTAACATTATAGGTCACAATATTTCTAGAGCAACAATAGCTATAATAGTAATGATTTTAAGCTTATATTTTATGTTTAAGATAGATATTATTTTGTCTATACTGTTATTCATTATAATACCTCTTAACTATTATGGATATAAATTACTTAACAACTCTTTAATGAGCAAAAGTGAAAAAGCACAAAAAATATGCGCTGAAAACTACAAAAACATGGTTAGTGTAGTACAAAATATAGAACATATAAAGCAATGCTACAAATACAACGTTTTTTCAAATATTGTGGGCAACTATATAAATGAATCCGAACATTGCAACAATAGGTTAAATGTGATTGCTCATCTTGGAAGTTTGTCTATAACTTTTTTATTAAACATTATGAGAAATGCAATTTTATTGGTAGTTGTGTATATGTATTATAAAAATAAAATTAGATTTAGTGATATTTTATTTATAGAATTAATTATGAATATATTCTCTTCTTATTTGTCTGAATTCACAAGTTTAAATTTGGGATTGAGAGATGTAAAAGTAGCTCTTAATTTTATAAAAACAGAAATATTAGATAAAGAGGAGACCAATTTAGGTAATAAAGCACTTACAAATATTGATATTATAGAATTCAATATTGATAAATTTGCATATAACAGTAAAACTATTTTAAATGATATCACCTTTAAAATAAGAAAAGGCGAAAGAATAGGTATAGTTGGTAAATCAGGGTGTGGAAAATCTACTTTGGTCAAATTATTGATGAGATTCTTCGATGTGAATTCTATAAATATTAACAATGTAAATATTAAAGACTATAATTTAAAATCTTTAAGAAATAAATTTTATATGATATCTCAAAGAGTTGCATTATTTCCTGGCACTATTAGGGAAAATATTACGTACGGTTTAGAAACGTATGATGAAAAATTACTTAAAACTATATTAGATAAGAATTTTTTAAAATATTTTGGTGTTTTTGAACATGGAATAGATACAGTTATAAAAGAGAATGGTTCTAATCTTTCCGGTGGTGAAAAACAAAGGATTGCTATCGCTAGAATGATAATGTACAATCCAGATGTTATCGTTTTTGATGAATCGACTTCGTCTTTAGATTATTGTTCTGAAAATGAAGTTTTTGAAGAAATAGAAGAATATTTAAACGATAAAATTGTTATTATAGTAACTCATAGAATCAATGTAATAACTCAATGTGATAATATTTTTATGATTGAAAATGGTAAAATATTAGATAACGGTAGCTATGAAGAACTTCTTAAAACATCGACATCGTTTAAAGAACATTTTAACAAGAAAGATACAGCAAATGCCTAATGACCGCAAAAATTTACTAAATAAGATTATATCGCTACTATTTAATTTAACAATGAGTAAGTTATAATATGTTTAAACATAACATCATAAAATAAAATAATAATAATGTTTAAATCAGTTATCTACATATTGGAATCATCAAAAATGACCATCAGCTATTGGATTTAGCTATATGGCCATTTTTACTATGATTAAAATTTAATTTTTATGACAGCTTCACGTATTATAAATTACTTTTTTAATTCTTTTTTTATAATTCCCCATACTTCAGGTGTTTCAAAGCCTTTTCTCCAGCAAGCTACTCCTGCTAAACCGTATTCATCTACTAAGGCTGCTTTAAGCTGTATTGATTTAGAATCTTCTATCCATATTCTATATCTCTTTCCATTTTCGCGATACTCAACATAGTACTGACCAACATCATCTAGCCACTTTGGTGTAAGGCTATATTGCATAATTTTATCGTTTACTGATTGCATAGATAATGATTTTGCTTTAACTTTTACTTTCCCATTTTTCAATGTTGTCTCTTCCCACACTCTGGTATAGAAAGGTATCCCTACTAGTAGCTTTTCTTTTGGTACTAACTCCATTGTTTGCTGCATACCTTTTTTAACCCATCCTATAGATGCTACTGAGCCACTTTTAGGGCTAGATGCCCAATGTTCATCATATGTCATAATCATGCAATAATCAACTATTTGTCCTATTTTTTTTCTATCTAAAAATTTAGACCATGTTAAGCTTCCTTCTGGCACAGTCATGTCTATAGATACAACTAGATTACTTTCTTTAAATGCGGTAGTCATATCTTTTATAAAGGCTGTAAAAAGTGCTTTATCTTCATAATATACATTTTCAAAGTCAATATTTATTCCATCCAAATCATATAAACTTGCATAGACTAAAAGTTGTTTTATTACGTTTTCTTGCGCTTTTTTATTTATCAATATTTCATGAGTTAAGTCCTTGTTAAAGCTGTTGCTTACAAGTCCCCACACTTTATATCCTTTTTTGTGAGCTTCTTTCACATAGTCAAACGAAGCCTTGTTCTTAACATATCCAGTCTTATCTGTTATAGCAAACCATGTAGGCGATACTACATCTAACCCATCAATTTTTTCTTCTTCTTTTAAGTTTGGTGAATTCAAACTAACTTGAACCCATGCTAAGCCTATCTTCCCATCAGGTTTGTAAGGCTGCTTTAATACATTTAAATTAGTTGTATTGTCAGTGTTATCAATACCTGTTTGACCACTTTCACCTGTTTTATCTATTTTTGAATTTATTACAAAACCTATTTTCCCATTTTGATTTTTTACTTTACTCCATTTCTCTCCTTCTTCAAATATAATTACTTTGTCTCCCTTAGACAATCTATCTATTCTTTCTGAAAAAGAAGATTGTTTTAATCTCATAGATGTGTTTCTGTTTATTATACCTACTTGATTTAGTTGACCACCATTATCTTTCTGATTTAATGCGTTTAAATCAGTTGTGTCTTCGTTATCTAAACCTGTTTGACTATCTTGACCTATCCTGTCTATTTTTGATTTTATTACAAAACCTACTTTTCCATTTTGAGTCTTTATTTTACTCCATTTCTCTCCTTCTTCAAATATAGTTACTTTATCTCCCTTAGACAATGTATCTATTTTTTCTGAAAAAGAAGATTGTGTTAATCTCAAAGATGTGTTTCTGTTTATTATACCTACTTGATTTGCTTGATTTGGTTGATCTACTTTATCTGTCTGTGTAAACTGAATATTTGTGTCTATGTTTAAGACATTACGCGATTGGTTATATTGCATTTTTATTCTGAGTAACTTGCCCATATCTAAAATATCTATGTAGTTAATTTCTTCTTTATTTGATAATAAAAAGTTTATAGATACTCCATTTTCTATCCTCTTATTTGATAATTTGCTTGGCAATGTAAACTTTGGATTTGGGAAATTTACTATTAAAGTTTTGCTCTCCTCGTTAACTATAGAATCCTGATGTAAGTACTTAACGAATATATCAACAGGAATATATATGTTGTCCTCTTCAACAATAGCACGTCCAACATCATCTATTAGTTTACCATCTATACTTATTCTTGTTTCTTCATACGATGCTGCATACGCATCATTTGTCAGCTCCATAAATAAAGCTCTTATTCCTACTGCTAATCCTGCTATTATAAAAACAAACCCTATTATTAATTTTATTTTTTTATTCATACCATCCCCACTTTTATGATTATTACTTTTCTATAATTTCTATCCGTTCTCCACTTAAGCCTTTGAAAAATACTAGCTTCTTTCCATTCAACATTTTAGGTTCTGTTAAAAATTCTATATTAGCCCTACTTTTTATACTTACTATCTCTTTATCTAAATCATCTACATAAAATGCAATATGATCAATTGGGCCTCTTTCTCTATATGTATAATCCATATTTTTATACTGGATTAACTCCACTTTACTACTTCCCGTATCTAACAGCACCATTTTTAGCCTATCTGTTTCAAGTTCGCTATGTAATGCTAGATTTAATACTTTCATATAGAATTCTTTGGATTTATAAATATCTTTTACGACAATACACGTATGAGCTAATTCGTACATCTTCTACCTCCCTTCTATAATACTGTCCTTATATTCTATTTAACCACATATAAACTGTTTTTTCACTACTTTTTTTGATTTGTAAAACTCTTGTAAAATAAACCTCTGTTTTTTTGTTTAAAGTTAATATAAAATAGTACCAATGACTCATACTTCTCTTGAATGGAATAAGTTTTTCCTAAAAATAAAGGGCAAATCTTATAGCTTTTGGTTATTAAGATTTCCTAATAACAAAAAAACATATCCTATTTCTTAAGGTCCCCGATAAGAGCTTGTTTCTAGAATTTTATAAAATCGTATTAGAAACAAACTACTTAAATTTGCTCTCCAGAAAAACGGATATGCTTCAATGAATTGTAACAATGTACTTAAACGAAGGAAAATCTTCTGTTTTTTTATGTTGTTAGACTTTTATCATCTTATATCTTAAATAAATACCAAAGACAAGTATCTATCTCATACTTCAACTCATATCTTATATGTCCTTTATTAGTGCAAACAAAAACTATCCTTCTATTGCCTGCAAGTTTCTCCTCATACACCTTATCTATCACGTCAATTTTGACTGTTTTATCATCATATTTGAACTTGTATGGTATTATTTTATTTTTGTTAGATTCAAAAACTACAACTGTATCTATTGGTTTATTTACTATCTTCATAATCTAATCCTCTCTTAAACCTGAATATCCACCAGAAAATCAATAACTATACGACTACAGCATATTTATCAAAATTCAATAATATTTCAGGGTAAACTTTATGTTTAAACAATAATAGAACTAACTCACAGTTTTAAACGTAGTCATGAGCATTTTGATAACGGGAAGTTTTGCAATTTTAAAGTAAACTAGACATCATAGTATATTCATCATTACTCCCCACTCCTCCTATCATATGGTTTAGATCACTGTTAACGAATACTCCTCTCTTGATTAAATCTTTTCCATATCTTTCTCTTAATCTATCAACTACTCTGTCTAAGGCCACGTTTTTTTGGTGATTTTTTTTGGTGAATATGCTGAGTTGTGAAAATTGCGAACTGCTTATATCACAAAGCCTTATTGTAAATTGCCTTAATGGTGTGCCATCCCATATCTCATCAAATACCTCTTTTGCTATTTGGTATATTTCAAAAGTTGAATCTGTAGGTGTGTATATCTTTCTTTGGTGGCTTTTGTATGAAAAATCACCGTTTTTAATACCTATATATATCAACCCTGTTTGCATATTTGCTTGCCTTAGTCTATTTGCTGCTGTTTCTACTAGACTTAATATTATTAAATATGCTGTCTGTTTATCACACACATCAAATTTTATAGTGCTTCCATTTCCTATACTTTTAATTGGTATTTCTTCGTTCTTTTTTACATCTGAACTATCTTTACCCCATGCATATTGGTATATAAGCCTTCCATGTGATTTAAGTGTTTTTGATATAAATTCGTAATCACTATTTGCTAAATCTCCTATTGTCTGTATTCCTATTTTCTCTAACTTTTTTTTAGTTTGTCTTCCAACCATAAACAGCTTTGAAACTGGAAGTGGCCATAACTTCTTAGGTACTTCTCCTAGAAATATCGTATCTACTATATTTGGCTTTTTCAACTCTCCTGCCATTTTTGCAAGTAGTTTGTTTGAGGATATTCCTATATTTACTGTAAATCCTAACTCTCTGTTTATTCTATCTTTTATATCATATGCTACCTTTATAGGCCCTCCAAAATAACTATCTAATCCTGTATAATCCATAAAACATTCGTCTATACTGAACACTTCTATTTTGGGTGAATATTCACTTAAAATTTTCCTAAACGCTTTACTACTCTTTACGTATAAGTCATAATTAGGAGGAACTACTTTTAGTTTTTTGCACTTTAACCTCGCTTCAAATAAACTCTCACCTGTTTTTATCCCCAGTTTTTTAGCTGGAATTGATTTTGCTAGCACTATACCTCTTCTTGATGATATATCTCCTCCTACTATTGCTGGTATATTTCTTATATCTTCTTCTATCCCTATTTGCTTGTTATATGCTGCTTGCCATGAAAGAAAAGCTGAGTTAACATCAATATGCATTATTAATCTTGGTGACATAAAACCATCCTTCCCGAACGTAAGTTCGCGTTTGTATTATTATATCACTCTGTCAAATATTTTAGAACTATTTTTATATTCCACTAATGTATATTTTTGTAAAAATAAAAACTAGCTCATTTTTTTATTGAGCTAGTTTTAGTCTTTTATTCTTTTTATATTACTTTTACTTTTTCTCTCTCTAGCACTACTTGTAGCGCTGCTGCAAGTTGATCTGGACATGAAGTAGATTTTGGACCACATTTTATATCTTTCAATCTACTTATTACTTCTTCTATTTTCATACCTTCTACCAATTTAGCAACTGCCTGAAGATTGCCAGGACAGCCTCCTGTAAATAAAACATTTTTTACTATGCCTTGTTCTACTTCAAATGTTATTTGCTTTGAGCATACTCCATTCGTCTTATAATTATACACCATATTTAAGTCAAACTCCTTTCGTAAGTAATTTAATAATTTAACAGTTTTCTTCACATATTTTTATATTATAACATATATCAACCTTATCTACTATTAGTTTATGTTATTAATCATATAGTGTTTCTTAAATGTTTCTTAAAAATAATTAAATTTCTACTTTTTGTATTTTAGATGTAGTAGTTAACTATACTTCTGCTTTAAACAACCAAAAATATCTTTTAATACAAAAAAATAGACATCCTATTATGTTATAATAAACATATCAATATCCAAATAATATTTGGAATATACAAGGAGTGATTAAATGAAAAATGTAGTAGAAAGATTTTTAAAATACGTGAAGTTTGATACTGAATCTGACGAATTTTCTGAGACTTGTCCGAGTTCTAAGAAACAACTTAACCTTGCAAATGAATTAGTAAAAGAATTAAATGAATTAAATCTGACTGATGTAAGCGTAGATGAAAACGGTTATGTTATGGCTACACTTCCTTCTAATAGTGATAAAGACCTTCCTTTTATAGGTTTTATAGCTCATATGGATACTAGCCCTGATATGTCTGGTGCAAATGTTAATCCACAAATAGTAGAGAATTATGACGGAAATGACATTGTTCTTAATGATGATAATAATATAATCCTTTCTCCAAAGGACTTCCCTTCACTTAAAGATTATGTGGGAAAAACTTTAATTACAACGGATGGAACTACTCTGTTAGGTGCTGATGATAAAGCAGGTATAGCTGAAATTATGAGTGCTGTGGAGTTCTTAGTTAACAATCCAGATATCAAACATGGCGATATAAAAATAGCATTTACTCCAGATGAGGAAATAGGTAGGGGTGCTGATTTATTTGATGTAAAAAAATTTAATGCTGATTTTGCATATACCGTAGATGGCGGGCCTATTGGTGAGCTTGAATACGAAAACTTCAATGCTGCTGGTGTTACGATAAACGTTAACGGTAGAAATGTTCACCCAGGATCTGCAAAGAACAAAATGATAAATTCTTCACTAATTGCTATAGAGTTCAACTCAATGTTACCAATATTTGATAAACCTGAATACACTGATGGATATGAAGGTTTTTATCATCTAATTGATATGAAAGGTACTGTTGAAAACTCATCACTTAGATACATAATAAGAGATCACGACAAAGAGAAGTTTGAAAATAAGAAAAATCTGATTAAAGACATAGCTGACTTTTTAAATAAAAAATACGGTGAAAACACTGTGAACTTTGAGCTTAAAGACCAATATTACAATATGAAGGAAAAAATACTACCTGTTATGCATATAGTTGATACAGCTAAGCAAGCTATGGAGGAGTGTAATGTCGAACCTTTAATATGCCCTATAAGAGGTGGTACTGATGGCGCTAGATTATCTTTTATGGGATTACCTTGCCCTAACATGTTCACAGGTGGACATAACTTCCACGGAAAATACGAGTATATATGTATCGAATCAATGGTTAAGGCTGTTGAAGTCATTGTTAAAATAGTTCAATTGTATAGTGAAAAATAGTTTTATAACATATAGCAGACTTTAAGTTCAAGTTCAAGGCGTGTTAAAATTGAGTAGCAGAGCTTATTTAGAGGTAAGTAAGCAACGGAAATTTGAAGACAACGCAGAAATTGGGCTTTTTTCTACAGTCTAAGGGATGTCTAACTAGACATCCCTATGTTATAGCTTATACTTTGTCAAAATGTTCAATCCAAATTAATCTAACATATAATCAATCACATGCTTTATAATACTAGGTGTTTTTTCTAATAAATCTGGCTGATATACTCTCTCTGTAAACTTGTGTAAGTCTTTTCCCCATGGTCCTATATTTATTACTGGTATTTGAAGCTCTTTTAGTTCCTTCAATGGTACTGTATATAGCGTTGAATAGAGTGGCATATTTGTTGATATATATGGGATTGTTTCTTCGCTATTTAAAAGCCCTGTGTAACTCATGTCTGATATGCCCATAAAATAATTTTTACTTACATAGTTTTCACCGAATTCTTTTGTTGTAAATTCATTTATTATATTACTTATATTCTTTATTTTATCTGATATATTTTCTAATTTTATATTTGATATATGTGGATAATATGGTGGCACAAATGATATTACTACAACAGGAGATTTATCATATGCGTATTCTAGAGTCTTTTTAGTTAGCGAAAATCCACATTCAGCCAGATTAATATCACCAGCCTTTAGCTCTTTTTCAAGCTCTCTCATTTCATTGTTATATGCATCTATAAATACATCTTTTCCATTTGTTTTTGCTTCTTTATAAATTTCCTCAAATGTCTTTACATTTACTTTGTAATTCAGTTTTTCTTTCATGCTATTAACAAGACTGTATCTATCATAGCTTTTTAAAAGATGCTCTATCGCCTCTTCAAAAGATTCGTTACAAATAGTTTTAAGTTTTTCTATAATTTCTTTTGGTGTAGTGTTAAGAGTAAGGACACTAAAGTAACCTCCTGCAAATTCTGGTACTGAAACATCATATCTCTCTTTTTTATCTCTAAAGTATATCCATGAAGGTGGTGGAGATATTTCTTCGCCTTCTACATCTGAAAAATCATTATTTACTTCTATTCTTCTTATAATTTCTGATAGTATCAGTGATGGATTAAGCCCTTGATATATATCACCTATATGAGTTTTTTTACCTCTTATATATATTTGGCACATTATCTTTCCTACTGAACCTTCGTAAAGCACACCTTGATTTTCAATCTGCCTTTGGTGTGGCTCAGAGTTTATCAATAGCTTATATTCTAATCCATATTTATCTTTTAACTTATTCAGTAACCTAACTCCATCTCTCATCCCTAGTGATAGATTTTCTTCATCTGGCACAGATAAAAAGAGTATATTCCCTTTAAATTCTTTTATCTTAGAATATTGCTCCAATATATAAAGCTGCAAAGCTATACCTGCCTTCATATCACAGGTTCCTCTTCCAAATATCCACTTATCATTTTCTAAATCTACTCTAACTTCTTGCGATACATTAATCTCTTTTAGCTTTTGTTTTATTTTATCTACATTATAAGCATATTCTGAGAATACACCGTAGTCTAGAGAGTCAACTACATCATGATGATTTATAAGTATGATAGTGTCATTACTAGTTCCCTTCACTAGTCCCCACACAACACTTCTGTCAAAGCAATCTTCTTTTGATAACTTGTATTTCCCATAATACTCAGGATTTTGGCTAAAATAATCTATGTTTTTTATATGCTCATAAATATAATCCTCGACATTCCTTTCTAATACAGTTCCTGTGTCGCTTTTAATCGCTACTAATTCTTTAAATACTTTGTAGATATCTTTTCTCATATATTTTCCCCCCGCGCAGATGTTATTAATTACGATTTTATCATATAATGACTATTTTTTATTAGAATATAATTAAGAATAATCAATATGTACTTTCTATTTTTTTACATTTTTTCATTTTTTCTGTATTTAATTTACTATTAAATTTTTTTCCTTATGAAAATGTTACATTAAATTCATATTTTTTTAATCCCACTGTATTTTATTGTATAATATGATTATGTTTAAAGGATTTTGGCTGGAAATAATATTCTTATTTTAATGCACAATCCTACACACCATTTATTAGGAGGTATATTATATGGAAATGAAATGGAGTTTAAATGAATTGTATTCTTCGTTTGAATGTACAGAATTTACAAATGACTTTAATAAATGTCGTAATTTATCAAGCGACTTTTGCAATTGGAGTAAATCAAATCTTAACGATTTCACCAATCCTGTCAATACGATTAAAAAATACTTAGAGTTAAGCGATCAATTAAATAATTGTCTTGAAAAATTAGATGAATTTTCATCGCTGTCTTCATGTGTTAATACTAAAGATGAAACTGCTGCAAAATATTGCGACAAACTACAAATGATAGAGTCTGATTTAACTATTCCTAACGTTTTATTTATGAAATATCTAAAACGTTTAGATAATCTGCAAGAAATAATTAATTCGGACAATTTACTTAAAGAACATGATTTTTATTTAAATGAACTTGCTAATAAATCAAAATATTTGCTAAGCGATAATGAAGAAATGTTGATTTCTAAAATGAAAAATACTGGTTCAAACGCTTTTTCTACACTTCAGGATGTTGTATCTTCAAACTTGATGGTCGATATTGAGCTTGACGGAAAGAAACAACAACTTCCTCTTTCTGTTGTTAGAAACTTAGCTTATGACAAGGACTCTATAGTAAGACAAAAAGCTTACTTGGCAGAACTTAAATCTTATAAAAAAATTGATGAATCATCTGCTGCCTGTATTAATGGAATAAAAGGTGAAGTTATTACTTTATCAGATAGACGAGGTTATAATTCTCCTCTTGAAAAAACTCTTATAGATTCTAGGATGGATAAAGAAACTTTAGACACTATGCTATCTACTATAAAAGACAGACTACCTGTTTTTCATAAATATTTAAAAACTAAAGCAAAACTATTAGGTCATAAAAACGGCCTACCATTCTATGATTTGTTTGCCCCTATTGGAGATAAAGAAATTACTTTTTCTTATCCTCAGGCAAGAAAATATATAGTTGATAATTTTAGAACTTTTAGTGATAGACTTGCTGATTTTGCTGATAATGCATTTGAAAAAAGGTGGATTGATGCTGAACCTCGAGAAGGTAAAGTAGGTGGTGCATTCTCCGATGAAATTCGTTGTATTGGTGAAAGTAGGATTTTATCCAATTTCAACAATAATTATAGCAGCATGGCTACTCTTGCTCATGAGTTGGGTCATGGTTATCATGCGTATTGTTTAAAAGATGAATCTTTTTTCAACTGCGAATTTACTATGCCTACTGCTGAAACTGCTTCTATTCTTTGTGAAACTATAGTTAGAGAAGCTGCTCTTAAAACTGCTACTGCTGATGAAGCTCTTACTATTTTAGAAATGTCTATTTCAAATACAACTCAAGCAATAGTTGACATATACAGTCGTTATCTATTTGAAACTAAACTTTTTGAGATAAGAAAAGATCATGCTTTATCTGTTGATGAACTAAACAATACAATGTTAGAAGCTCAAAAAGAAGTTTATGGTGATGCTCTTAATCATGAATTCTTACATCCATACACGTGGGCATGTAAAGTTCATTATTATTATGCAGATACAAACTTCTACAACTTCCCTTATGCTTTTGGAGAGTTATTTGCTAAAGGACTATATGCTGAATATCTAAAACAAGGTGATAAGTTTATTGATCTTTATGATAAATTGCTAGTTGAAACTGGTAAAAACGATATAGCTACTATTACTAACATGGTTAATATAGACGTACATGATAAAGAGTTCTGGAAAAGTTCTCTTGATGTAATAGAAAAAGATATCAATAAATTTATTGAGTTAAGTGAGAAAATGTTATAGGTTTATTGTGAATTATTATTAATGTAAAGAAGCATATCTTGATTTCTTTGAAAACTGATATGCTTCTTTGTGACTTAATTAGTTATCTTTGTTGGTCATGTGGTAACTAATAAATTTATTAGTTCAGTTTTTGGATTGTTTTTCTTGCTCTGAGTAACTGAAACATGTCTTTCTCCCAAATATCCACTCTTCTAGAGAGTCAACTACACTATGATGATTTATAAGTATGATAGTGTCATTACTAGTACCCATACAACACTTCTGTCAAAGCAATATTCTTTTGATAGCTTGTATTTCCCACAACACTCTAGATTTTGACTAAAATAATCTATTATCCTCGACATTCCTTCTAATACAGTTCCTGTGTCACTTTTAATCGCTACTAATTCTTTAAATACTTTGTAGAATTCTTTTCTCATATTCTATGTTAAGAAAATTTAAATATTTCTTTTCTATATTTTGACATTTTTCCTGCATTTATTCTACTATAATGGTTTTATAATCATAAAATAAATTATAGAAAGGAGTAACACTATGAAAAATCTAAGGAAAAAAGTTGATTTAGGTTTAACTTGCAATGCAGATATTAAATGCCTATGCCATTGTTGGACTGATCACGCTAAAGCAGGTAATTACAAGTCATTATATAAAGCATTACATTAAAATTTAAAAAAGGTTGTTGCATTTCTGTATATTCAATGCACCAACCTTTTTTTAATATGTATAAACTTTTTACCTTAAAAAATGTTACATTTAATTAATAACGCTATATTTTGTTGTATAATATTATATGATTATATTTAAAGGGATTTTGCTGGGAATAATATTCTTATTTTAATAGCACAATCCTATAGACCATTTATTAGGAGGTATATTATATGGAAATGAAATGGAGTTTAAACGAACTATATTCTTCATTTGAATGTACGGAATTTATTAATGATTTTGAAAAATGTAATGAATTATTGGGGGAGTTTTGTGATTGGAGCAAGTCAAACCTTAGTGTCGTTACTAGTCCAACTGGCACTATCAAGAAATATCTAGATTTGAGTAAAAAATTAGGTGATTTTTTTGAAAAATTATATGCATTTTCTTCGCTGTCTTTGAGTGTTAATACTAAGGATGAAAACGCTACAAAATATTGCGATAAATTGCAAATGATGGCTTCTAACTTTACAACACCAAATGTTCAATTTAAGAAATATTTAGGTAAATTGGATAATCTAGATGAAGTTATTAACTCAGATAATTTTCTTAGAGAACATAGCTTCTATTTAAAAGAACTTGCCAATAAATCAAAATTCTTATTAAGTGATAATGAAGAAGTCTTAATCTCTAAAATGAAAAACACTGGTTCTAGTGCCTTTTCTACTCTTCAAGGTATGGTATCTTCAAACTTAATGGTTGATATCGAGCTTGACGGTAAGCATAAACAGCTTCCTCTTTCTGTTGTTAGAAATTTAGCTTATGATAAAGATCCAATCGTAAGACAGAAGGCTTACTCTGCTGAGTTGAAAGCTTATAAAAAGATTGATGCATCCTCTGCAGCTTGCATCAACGGTGTAAAAGGAGAAGTTATTACTATATCGGATATGAGAGGATATACATCTCCTCTTGAAAAAACTCTTATAGATTCTAGGATGGATAAAGAAACTCTTGATGCTATGCTTGAAGCTATTAAAGAAAAACTTCCTGTTTTTCACAAATATTTAAGAACTAAAGCAAAATTACTAGGTCATAAAAGCGGACTTCCATTCTATGATTTGTTTGCTCCTATGGGGGACAAAGAAATTAAGTATACTTATCCAGAGGCAAGAAAATATATTGTTAATAATTTCAGAACATTCAGTGATAAGCTTGCTGATTTTGCTGATAATGCATTTGAAAAAAGGTGGATAGACGCTGAGCCTAAGGAAGGTAAAAGGGGTGGTGCATTCTGCTATGGAATCCATTCTATTGGCGAAAGTAGAATACTATCTAACTTTAGCAACACTTATAGCAATATGACTACTTTAGCACATGAGTTAGGTCATGGTTATCATGGGTATTGTTTAAAGGATGAATCTACATTTAACTGCAATTATCCTATGCCTATCGCTGAAACTGCTTCTATCTTTTGTGAAACTATAGTTGGTAAAGCTGCTCTTAAAACAGCTACTGATGAAGAAGCTTTCACGATTTTAGAGATGTCTATATCTGATTCTACACAAGTAATTGTTGATATCTACAGTCGTTATTTATTTGAGACTAAGCTTTTCGAGATAAGAAGAGACCACGCTTTATCTGTTGATGAGCTAAACAATATTATGCTAGAAGCCCAAAAAGAAGCTTATGGGGATGGTCTTGACCATGAAATCCTCCATCCATATATGTGGGCATGCAAGGTTCACTACTATTATGCAGATGCTAATTTCTATAACTTCCCTTATGCATTTGGTGATTTATTTGCTAAGGGATTATATGCCGAATATTTAAAACAAGGGGATAAGTTTATTGATACTTACGATAAACTATTATCTGAAACTGGGAAAAACGATATAGCTACTATCACTAACATGGTTAATATAGACGTACATGATAAAGAGTTCTGGAAGAGTTCTCTTGATGTGATAGAGGAAGACATCAATAAGTTTATTGAGTTAAGTGAGAAAATGTAATAATTCATTCATTGATTATTACCAAATATTAAAGAAGCATATCTTGGTTTCTTCGGAAACGGATATGCTTCTTTTTATAATTCACTAATTATTCATACTTATTCTTTAGATTATTAATACGCCTCTAATGTCCCCCTATCTATTGCAATCTTCTCTGTTATCACAAACATTATGATTCCGATTAGAGCATATATTAAAGCTACTACTATCTCTTGTCCTATTAAACTATAAACTCCTTCGCCTACACCGTTTCCTATTAACTTTGCTGCCTTTATACTTCTAGATAGTGGCATGTAATACGTTATCTTTTGTAATCCGCTCGGGAGCTTAGCTATTGGAATAATAGCTCCGCTCAAAAGCTTCAATATCATTACTACACTGTTCATTATCAAATTCATATCTCTTGTAACTAACCCTAAGCTTGATATTATAAGACCAAAGCATGTCGCTGATATCATTGCTATAAAAATAGCTAAAGCTAACAACACGAAATTAACACCTGCAAAGCTTATATTAAAAATTATACTGCCAGCTATAAAACCGATAGCAACAGTAAAGAAGGAATCTATTACATGCATAAATGCTTTGCTTACAAATATATATATGTTGTTTGCTGGTGATGCTGTTACAAGTTTTAATGTACCTGCTCTGCGGTCGTTTGATAAGACCGTTCCTACCCCAAATATACAGTTATATGTACATAGTATAATTGAGTTACCTATAACCCACGGCTTTATGTCTTTTGCCTTAAAAGCATATCCAGCTAACAAACAATAGAATACTAACTGAAATATAGGATTTACGATTTTAACTAATATATATATTTTGGGATCTAACCATCCAAATAATGCCTTAAATGACATCATCGACTGTCTAAAAAATCTTGCTATCATTAATACACCCCCAAAGTTGCTTTTATTCTAGTTTTTTTGTCTATCTGAGCATACAGTATTATTGCTAAAGCTGTATATATAACTGTGAGAGTTATAAGCGATATTAGACATGTCCTAAATTCGACCATATCCTGAACACCCGCAACACACATTCTGAGCATTTTTATTGACCAAGTTGGTGATAAAGTATAAGATATCCATCTAGTCCATGTTGGTAAAATACTAATTGGAAATATGACTCCACATAGTATAAATATAGGATATTCAAGGCAATTCATCAGCGCTCTAGCATTTCTTGATAATGTAAAACATGATGCTAGTAGCATTGATATTCCTATAAACGATATAATTGTAAGGATAAATATAAACATGAACAGGTATGGATTTGCTATAGTCATATTTTCCGAAAATACTATAGCTATAAATACATAAGTTATTAGCATAGACATAACACCTAATATTATATTTCCTATTATTTTTCCTAGCATTATTATTCTAAAGTCTGCTGGCGTAGATGTGATAATCTCTAATGTCCCCATATAACGCTCTCTTTCTATATCTCCTGCTGACGAAAAACAAATAGAGCTCCATAAACTCATGAAACCAGTACCTAGTATTACAAACGATACAAAATTATCATGCCCTGAATCTCTATACATTAAGTACATAATCAATCCGTATATAATAGGCTGTACTAATACACAGAATTTGAATGTGGCCCTTGCAAACGACTGCTTCATTTGTAATTTACAACTTTCTAGTATGATATTTAATGTCTTTTTCATATCTCTTCACCTACTAGCTTGATATATGCATCTTCTAGTGAAGCAACTCTATGATTAATGTTTTTAATTTTACATCCATTCATTATTTTTATTGCATCTTCTGTAATATCATTATCTCCAGAGTATTGTATTTGCACGACTTGAAACTGATCAATATCTTTTATATTGACTGCTTCAACATTATTTAGGACAGTAACTTTTTTTATAATATCTTGGTTGACATTTAACGCCTTTATCTCGAGAATAGATTTGCCTACTGTTAATTTTTTTAGTCCACTTGGTGTATCAAGCGCCTTTATCTTTCCCCCATTTATTATTGCAACTCTGTCACATAACTCCTCTGCTTCATGCATATAGTGTGTTGTGAGCAATAGAGTTTTCCCTCTGTCTTTGAGCTTATTTATAATACCTCTCAAATCTCTAGCTCCTATTGGGTCTAATCCTATTGTAGGTTCATCTAAAAATATAATCTGAGGATTATTTATTAAACCTCTTGCTATCTGAAGTCTCTGTTTCATTCCTTTAGAAAATGTCTCCACCTTCTCGCCTTCTCTGCCTTTTAACCCTACCATCTCTATTAACTCAGGTATTCTTTTTTTCTGTATACTTCTATCTATTTTATATAAATCAGAAAAATATATTAGATTATCTTTAGCACTTAGTCTCCAGTAAAGATTTCTTTCTCCTCCAAATATAAAATTAATCTTTGAGCGAAGTTTTTTTGCCTCTTTGAATGTATTATGCCCTAGTACCTTAGCTTCTCCTGATGTAGGAGCAAGTAGCGTAGACAATATTTTTATAGTTGTTGTTTTCCCTGCACCATTTGGTCCAAGCAAGCCAAATATCTCTCCTTTATTTATGGAAAATTCTATACCTTTTAGAGCTCTTACTTTTGATTTTTTCTTGTTAATTATGCCTTTTGTTATCTGATATTCTCTAGTTAAATTTTTCACCTCAACCGCAAACGTCATATAAACCTCCTTGTATTTAGATAGTAGTCTAATTAGATGTTTTTCTTATAAGATATTTATATTATATTTAACTTTTTAATATCAGTCAAGTTTTTTAACCATAAAAAAACAACTGTTTTTGTTTAATTTTCATTAAACAAATAACCAGTTGCTTTTCCAAACGATTCTTCAATTTTTTTAACATCCGCTCTAAAATATTTTGTTGATTTAACCTTATCTTCTACTATTAGGCCTTCTTTTTTTAGTAGTTCTAAATGATGTGAAATCGTAGCTGTAGTCAAATTTAATCTACTCGCAAGAACTTTTCCGTATGTCGGATTACTTATAAGATGTCTTAGTATTTCGAGTCTAGTTTGATCTGATAATACCTTCATAGTTTTTGCTATGTCTTTAACCTTCTCTTTTGTATCTAAACTAAACCTTCTAGCATCAAAAATGGTTACTATTTTATCATCATTAAATATCCTTATATTATGTGGACTTATAAAATATGATGCTATAAAATAATACTCCTTATACTGTGATACCCTGTAAAATTTCTTTCCCATGATACTTTGAGCTACTTCCAAAGGTGGATCTTTTATCAACATATAATTTACATCTTTTATTGCTTTATCATATATTTCTATATTGCCGTTTATATATACATCTAGTTCATCATAGACAATTCTCATTAGTTTAACGATATTGTTTTGTAAAAACTCAGTACTATCTAATATATCTTTTATATCAAATGAATTATAATAATGTTGATACTCTTTTTCCTGTATGATATTTTGTATTACATCAGTATTTTCTCTAGCATTTTTTATTTCTTGTTTTGTAAATGCTTCTGAAAAGAGCTTATACAAAAACTCTATATCATCTTTATTTTCTATTTCTTCAAAAAAACTTTCTATATCATTTAGGCTGTTTATATCTAACATAAATTCAATAAATTCTATTCCTTTAAGCTTTAATTTTGATATTAACACCAATATATCAAGATAATCTTTATCCACTATTTTTTTATGCATATGTTCTAACCATTTTTTTGCGTAATTGTGATGCTTGCTATCTGCTAAAACGTGGATAGCTGAAATAGTTTCTACTATTTTGGATCTGCCAACATTAACAATAGTATCTTTTGTATTGCTATTTATATCTAGTGGCATGTATTTCACCTCGTTATTAAACTTTATTTTTATAAATAGGATGTCACAAGACATCCTATTTATATTTCATTTATATAAGTTAAAATATAATTTTAACTAATTCTCCGAATATAAAATTAATTGGTGGACTTATAATCTTTTCTATTACATCAAATATTATCAATACTATTAATATAATAGTTCCTTTTGTTTGCAAGTGATAGTATACCTCTGTATTTTTTAGATTAAACAGACTAAAAAATACATGAGAACCATCTAACGGTGGTATAGGAATCAAATTAAACACCATAAGTACTATATTAATTTGCGAAGCATATTTTAACACGTCTATAACTATATCAAATACTTCTTGGCTCTTTATAGAATATGGTAATTTAAAACTCAATTTTATGAGCAATAAAAAAACTATTGCCATCAAGAAGTTCATAGCTGGTCCAGCCAACGAAACTAGTATATCGTCTCTTCTAGGCTTTTTAAAATTACTAGGATTGATTATAACTGGTTTAGCCCATCCAAACCCCATAAGTAATAGCGTTATAAATCCAAGTGGATCTATATGTGCTAATGGACTAAGTGTCAATCTACCTTGATATTTTGGGGTATCATCTCCTAGTAATACTGCTACTTGTGCATGTGCATATTCATGGAATGAAAAAGCAACTAGTATCCCAGGTAAGATCATAAGCATATGCCTTATATCAAAATTTAGTATATTCACTTTTATTTTTCCTCCTTACTGCTTACATGTTCTATATACTTATCCAGTATATATTAAAAGTACATTGTTTGCAAATAGTCCTTAATTTCTTTTTTATACTGCAATGATATTTTATTTATGATATCTAGCTTTGGAGATTTAAAATCATACCCATCTATATGCGCTATAGGCAATACTCCTACCGATGTACCTGTCATAAATACTCCATCAATATCTGCCAAATCATCTTTATATACGTTTTCTTCTACTATAGGTATTCTTAGTTTTTTACATATACCTATAATATGGTTTCTTGTTACTCCTAATAATACGTCTTTTGATATAGAAGTATATATGCTATTATTTTTAACGAAAAATATATTTGATCTACTTCCTTCTGTAATATATCCATTATGGTTAACTATTAATGCTTCAAACGCATTATTTAATTGCAGTTTTTCATTTATGCCCTTTTTAAATTCTGTATTCATACTTTTTATATTTGGATTTTCTCTTTCCACATCAACAAGTATTGTCTTTATACCTTTTTGGTATACTTCTTGCTCTGGATAATAACTTTTTATACAGCATATCAGTATGTTTTCTTTGTTATTATCAAATCCACTCACAAAAATCTTGACGTTTATATTCTCACATTTATTTATTTTCACTAATCTTTCTATTAAATCCTTAAAATACTGTAACTTATAATTAAGCTTATGTCCCAGTAGCTGTACTGATTTGTTTAATCTCTCTATGTGTTCTTCTAAAAACAGAGGTTTTTTATCTATAAGCCTTATAACTTCATAGATGCATTTATCTCCTAACCTAATAAAACCCTCATCATTGTTCTGTTTATATTCTATATCATTATATATATACAACTCTTTATAAGATTCGTTTTTCATACTAACCTCCAATAATATATTCCTTATCTATGTTTGTTATTATAAACTACTAAGCTCTGTTTATTCAAGTATTTACTCATATACTATTTTAATATTATTATATCAAAGGTCTATTATTGTCTTTGTTTATTATTCTGTCTTTTTTTATAATACTAGAAAATGCCCTACTTAATCTAACTACTGATTCTTTTATTTTATCTTCACTATTGCTTACAAAACACAAACGCAATTCCTTACCTTGAGTTGGAATATCGTAAAATGCATCTCCAGGAATAAATGATACTCCTACATTTAATGCCTCATGTAGTAATTTACGAGAATTAATAGGAGCAAGTATTTTACCCCAAATATAAAAACCTCCTTTTGGTAATGAAAAATCTAAATACTCATTTAATGATTTAGTGATATGTCTAGCCATTATATCTCTTCGTTTTTTATAAATTTTCCTCACTACCTCTAGATGCTTTGTCAATTCTCCTTCTTTCAAATATAGATTTAATAATAATTGAGATAGATTGTTACTGTGCAAATCTGTGTACTGTTTTTCCATAGCTACACGACTTATTAATGTTGGATGAGCTACTATGTATCCCAATCTTAATCCCGGCATTATTATTTTTGAAAAAGTGCTAATATATATAATACCTTCATAATTACTAGTGGCTTTTAATGATACTGGTGGTTTTTCATCATAATAAAAATCACTATATGGGTCATCTTCAATTATTAATAATCTATTGTTAATAGCTAATTCTATAAGCTCTTTCCGCTGCTTTTTTGACATTACATTTCCACTAGGATTTTGATATGTTGGAATAGTATATATAAATTTGGGTCTATATCTGACGATATAATCTTTTAAAATATCTAACCTTGACTCGTTTTTGATAGGTAGACTCAAAATTCTAGCTCCTGCCGCTTTTAATACAGGTATTACTCCAATATACGTTGGAGCTTCTATTACTACATAATCCCCTGGTTCAATGAGCACTTTTGAAATTAAATATATTCCTTGTTGAGAGCCTGATGTTATCATTATATTATCATATTTAGCTTTGATTTGTTTTTCTACAAGCATCTGTGCTATATTTTGCCTTAACCCACTCAATCCTTCTATTGACATATATCCAAAGTCTTGTCCTTTAAAATACTTCATGTTTTCACAAAACAATTGCTTGAATTTATCTAAAGGATAAAGCTCAGGATCTGGCATACCTGCATCTAGTGAAATCCTATCCAACATCATTGAGCTATTTATAATTTCAGTCATTAAAGATGACATTGATAACTGCCCATAAGGTCTAAAAAACTCATCCCATTGTATTTTGTGTTTTAATTGATTCTTTTGATTATTCTCCTTTATAACATAAGTTCCGCTACCTGTTTTAGTATTTACATACCCATTTTTCTCTAAGTAACGATATGCGTTGATTGTTGTAGTCCTACTAACTTTAAAAAGAGTAGCTAGCTCTCTTTCTGAAGGCAGTTTATCACCTTCCTTTAAAAAGCTATCATCAATTTTGTCTATTATAATCTTAGCAATTTGCATATAAAGTGGAGATTTCTTATTTAATTTTTTATTAATTATCATTTTGGATATATCCATTTTAATGAAACACCTCTCTAATATCCAATTATAACACATTTTTAGACAATTGGTTATTTACAATGTTTTTCGTATTTATTAAAATTTATTACAAGACAGGAGTGATTCATATAAAAAATATAAAAATTGAAATAATTAAAGAAGTATTTTTTGATACTCTGCCTATTCTGCTTGGAGTAATACCTTTTGGCTTTACCTGTGGAATAATGGGAGTATCATCTGGATTTTCTGCATTTGAAATAATATTAATGTCTATGCTAGTTTTTGCTGGTGCTTCTCAATTTGTAGCAATATCTATGATTGGATCGGGTGTAACTAATATAGCCGTAATTGGATTAACAACACTTTTAGTAAATCTACGTCATCTTATATTAGGAGCATCTTTAGCTCCGTATATACTTAAGCAAAAAAACTATCTACAGGCTCTTATTGCCTTTGGATTGACTGATGAAAGCTATGTTCTCACAGTAAATAGAATAGAAAAAAACGGGTATAACTACCACTATCATTTAGGACTCCACACTATTCTTTATATTGTGTGGACTCTTTCCACTGCCTTAGGAGCTGTTCTTGCAAACCATATATCTAATCCTCTAAAATGGGAAATAGATTTCATCATACCTGCTACTTTTCTAGTGCTGCTTATACCTAGATTAATTAACAAAGCTAGCCTATTAGTTTGCCTTGTATCTGGAATTACATCGATTATAGGTTCGCTATTTTTACCTGGAAAATGGTATATTATTATAGCTTGTCTGATGGGAAGTATTACTGGTTTTGTTTGTGAAAGGAGGAGTGTAAATGCAAAATAATCTTGTATTTATAATCGTTATAATGGCTATCTTAACATACCTTACTAGAATTGGTAGTCTTATTATACTTCGTTTTACGGGTATTCCTACATGGTTAGAAAAAATAATGAAATATATACCAACTGCTATTTTAACATCACTGATTGTTCCTTCTTTACTTCTTCCTAAGGGATACATAGATTTGACTTTAAATAATCATTATCTTATTGCTGGAATTGTAGCTATTATTATTGCAATAAAAAAAGACAATATCATATTGGTCATATCTAGTAGTATGACTGTTATATTGGCATTAAATTGGCTAGAAGGTGTTTTATAAAAACACTTTCTAGCCAGCTTTATAATTTATTAAAATAATATTATTCCGGATAATTTGTTATTTCCATTATACTTTTATATAATTTCTTCATTCTAGGATACATTTTTTTATATACTTTGTTATAAAGCTTTGAATATATCTCTATATTCTTCTTATCTGGTATAAACTCATCCTTATATTGAACCATATTCTTTACTGCTTCATCAAAACTATCATATATACCTAATGCTACGTAACAAACTATAGCGGCTCCTAGTCCTGATGTCTCATGAGTTTGGACTCTATAGACATTTCTGTTAAGAGCATCTGCTGTTATCTGGCATATCTCATCACTTACGGATCCTCCACCTGTTAGAACTATTTCTTTCATGTACTTGCCAGATTTTCTTTGTATATTTTCTATTCCTTCTAGTAATGCATAACTTATACCTTCAATAATCGCTCGGTATATATGAACTCTGGTATGAACATCTCCAAAACCTATTATTGCTCCTTTTGCTTCTGGTTTTTTTATTCCAGCTCCCCAATAAGGCTGTAATATTAATCCGTGAGAACCTGGAGGTATTTCTTTTAGACGTTTATCTAATAATGACTCAGGTGATACTCCTAGCTTTTTTGCCTGTTGTTGTTCTTTCATGGCAAACTCTCTTTTAAACCATGAGATCATCCAATATCCTCTATATATCTGAACCTCAGGGTTATAGCATCTAGGATCTACTGCTGGATAAGGGGGATTATATTTTGACACTTCATAATATCTCTCAGTTGTAGTTTGTATTGTAACTGTTGATCCTAAGCTAATACTTCCTTTCGTCTCGTCAATACACCCTGTTCCTATTGTATCGCATCCTTTATCAGATCCTGATGCTATCACATATAATCCTTCTTTAATACCTGTTTCTTTTATTGCAGCATCAGATATCTTCCCCATTATAGTACCTGATTTAACTAGTTTCGGACACTTATCTCTATCTAATTCAAAAACATAATTCTTAATATCCAGCTTACCTGCCCATGTTTTTTTCTTGTGTTCAAATGGGATATGCCCTATCTGAGATGCTATTGAATCTACAAATTCTCCAGTAAGCTTATAGTTTATATATCCAGATAGCAGCAAGTATTTGTGTGTCCTTTCCCATATTTCTGGTTCGTTTTCTTTAATCCAGTTAGCTTTAAATTTCTTTCTATAACTTTCTATCTCATATGACATATTAATAGCTTTAACTGCTACTCTATATGGCATAGGCATTGGTTTTTCGCATTTAGCCATCCTTTGGTCTAGCCATAATATTGCAGGTCTTAGTGGCTCTCCATTTTTATCTACTACTACGCATGTATCACGTTGAGTTGTTACTGATACCGCTATTAAATTTTCCCACAAATCTGAATAGTCATTTTTTAGTTCATTGCACACATTACAGACCGTCTTCCAATAAAATGTTGCTTCTTGTTCTGCCCATCCTGAATTCACCGAAAAATATGGCTTAAATTCTCTCTTCCTCTTTGCTAACAATTGTCCTCTTTCATCAAATATCAACCCTCTTATACTTTGAGTCCCGCAATCTATTGCTAATACATATTGCTCCATATTTCCCCCCTAACTTTTAATCATTACTATTATATCAAAAAAGAACCATTAGTAAAATTTTATATCTTTTAATCATAAAAGTCTATAATCTTTATCTAACAGCTCTTCTTATCTAATTCTTAGCTACTTCTCTTTCTTTTTTTCACCTTGTACTATTCCATATAAGTTATCTACTACTATATCTCTTTTTATTAATAACAATTCTTTATTCTTACTAATTACTGCATTTTGCATATCTTTTATTGATATTTCTAATTTTTTTAAATTCTTAGCATTTTTATCATCTATTATCAATTTGTCTTTTAACTCATCTATGTAAACTGGAGTTTTACGTAATATTTTTGCACTGTTTTCCCAATCATTTTCTAATGCACTTAAATATGCACCTCTTATACAATAATTTATTCTATTTTTTTCTCCCTCTATATGCCCCTTATACAAATCGTAAAACGCTGCTAAACTCATATTTACATCATTTGTCTTATATAATATATCTAGAATATCTTTGTTATCTACTGCTATTGTTAATCCATTTACAGCAATCTCAAATTTACCTATATCTTCTTTGTCTGCTCCATCTCTTATTGTATCTAATTCATAGTCATTCCAGTTTCCATGTATCTCTTTGCATGTATTAGATACCTCTTGCCACATTTTTGAAATAATCTGAGCTATATCAGTTTTAGCCTCGCTATCCTGATTGTCTCCTACTATATTTTGATCTTCTTCTTCTGTATCACTGTCCTCATTCTTAGTATCTTTATCTTTACTTTCTTTATTACTATCATTATTATTATCGCTACTCTCTGGTTTATCTCCACTTAGTTCATCTTGGCTAATATCTGTTTTTTCAGGGTTAATCATTAGGTCATAAATCTTCTCTACATCCTCTATTATCTTATTATTACCTTCAGCTATTGTCTTCAGATGCTCTGGCAACTTATCTTTTTCTTCTTTATCACTTTCTTTTTTACAACTTGGTAAAAAAACTATAGTTAACACTATCATTAATATAATACAAATTTTTTTCATGATATTTCACCTCAACTTTATTATTCCCAAACTTGTTTTTTTAATATGCAAATATAAAGTGTAATATTTATAATAAATAATTTGAAATTTATTGTGTGGTTTGTTATAATAAAGTCAATAAATATCAAAAAAACTCGACTAATGTAAATAACTTTTCTTGGCAATACTATAAATCACTTCATTGCAATACATTCTACCTGATATTTAATCTAAATACAAATATCTCTAATTGTTTATAAAAATTTATCGGTTATAGAATTATTTAACTAGTTTTTTATAATACTATAACTAATAAATAAACATATTGGAGGTAAGACATGGCAAAATTCGAAGCAATAGTAAAAGTAATAAGTGATTTTGCATGGGGACCATTTATGATTGTCCTCTTAGTTGGAACAGGTATCCTACTAAGTTTTGGAACTAGATTTATTCAATTTAGGAAACTAGGTTATGCATTTAAATTGCTTTTTTCTAAAGATATAAATGGAGATGGAGACATAACCCCTTTTCAATCTCTTATGACGTCTCTAGCTGCTACTATAGGTACTGGTAATATTGCAGGTGTGGCTTCTGCTATTGCTGCTGGTGGACCTGGTGCAGTATTTTGGATGTGGTTTACCGCTGCTTTTGGAGGCGCTACAAAATATTCCGAAGCCTTATTAGCTCTCAAATACAGAATTACAAACGAAAAAAATGAAAAATCAGGTGGTCCTATGTACTATCTAAAATATGGTTTAGCAGATAATTATGGCGAAAGAGCAGGTAAATTTGGTTCAATAATAGGATGGTGCTTTGCTCTCTTTGGTTTGTTTGCATCATTTGGTATTGGAAATATGGCTCAAGCAAACTCTGTAGCAACTTCTTTAAATGTAACATTTGGTATTAGCCCAAAAATAGCTGGATTGGGCATTGCAGTTGCTACTGGCTTAGTAATTATAGGTGGTATTAAAAGCATAGGAAATGTTACTGATAAAATAGTTCCTATAATGGCTATCTCTTATATTTTAGGTGCTAGCGCCGTATTAATACTTCATGCTGACAAAATATTAACTGCATTTTCAATGATTTTTACTAATGCTTTTTCTAGTAAAGCTGTGACTGGTGGTCTTATAGGCACCGTTATACGATATGGAGTTGCTCGAGGTGTATTTTCTAATGAGGCTGGACTAGGTAGTGCAGCTATTGCACACGCAGCCTCAAGTAATGACGATCCTGTTTCTCAAGGAATCATAGGTTCTCTTGGCTCATTCATAGATACTCTTATAATTTGTACAATGACTGCCCTAGTTATATTAGTGTCGGGCTTAGTTAACATAGATGCTTCTGGCTCAATGACTATAACAGACAATCTTACTTCTTCAGCACTTACTACCACAGCCTTTAGTGAAACTTTACCTAACGTTGGTGGATATATAGTATCTTTAGGTTTGATGTTCTTTGCTTTTTCTACTATACTTGGGTGGTATTACTATGGATCAAAATGCTTGGAATACATAGCTGGCTTAAAAGCTGTTAGTATATATAAAATCGTATTTATTGTATTGTGTTACTTTGGTTCTTTAGGTTCTATAGATATAGTATGGAGTTTATCAGACACTTTTAACGGATTAATGGCTATTCCCAACTTAATCGGTTTAGTTTTATTAAGTGGTTTTGTTTTTAAAATGACTAAATCTTACGAATCAAAAAACTTATAACACAATTTAAAATCGCACCCACTTTAGAGTAACGATTTTAAAATAGGCCCCTTTGGATTGTTTCAAAATTGATGAGTTGACTTTTTGTAATACATCATATTTTGATTCAATCTTTTTTTATTGCCTACGAGTAGTTCACCTTCAATAACTTAAAAATAGTTTTATTGCTATCCCATCCTAAATCCCAAGGAACTCTATACATATCAACCCCATGACTACTTATTAAAGGATAACCTTTTGCATCAGCTCCTACCACCATTGCAATATGTTCAATTTTATTATCTATAATATAGACTATTATATCTGCTGGATCTAATTTATATACTGATTTATATATCTCTTGGTACTTACCTTCTTCTATTTGCAAAGCTTTTCCATTATAAATCAAATATTTAATGAACGCGTCTTTATCTCTCCATGCATTACTTGCTTTAATATCATAGTTCCAGACCTCATCTTTTTGAAAACCCCCTTTTTCGTATAACGCTTGGGATAAAAAATTTGCGCAATCTTCTTTTAACCTGACATATTTATTATTGTACTGATTAGTTACTTTATAAGCAGAACCACAATATCTATTCACATATCCTACTACTGCTATATTCTTGTCATTTAGGTTTGTAAAACTTCTCATTTTTTGTTCATTAATAATCGTTGTAATCTTCTTATCTTTAAAGACTTCCTTTAGGTCATATTGAGCATTACTTTTTTCTTTTGTTATCTTATAGTTATCATTGCTCTTTTCTAATTCTAGAATATTAGAAGTTCCTATTCTCATACAGTCTACATCATTAGGTGTATCTTTATAGCTATAATAATATTTCGTGCACATTGAAAAATCTATGATTAATTTTTTATCTTTATACTTTATGTTATGTAATAATATTTCTGATTTAATATCATTGTAATTTATCCCTTGCTTTTCAGCCCATTCATGCCAATAGTTAATTTTTCTCACTTCATTGTCATATGCATATTTTCCATCACTTATATGTACATTGTATATATCTCTTATTAAACTCTTATCATAATAAACTAGTGCATCATTTTTATTTATTACAATATATTCAAGTATTTGATACAATTCAGCTTGACCAACTGTGTTTTTGGTACATTTATCGTATTTATATAGAGTAATACACACTAAACACACACATAGAAATACTACTCCAAGCCTAAATAGCTTTATCCTTAATATATTTGTCATATCCATCCCCTTTTTGTTTAAACTAAATCTCTTTATCAATTATTTCATCAAAATAATTGATTAACCCTATATAAATAGACCATGCAATTTTTTCTTGATAACTTTCTGCCTGCAATAATTTTTCTTCTCTAGGGTTTGATAAGAATCCACATTCTACTAATACAGATGGCGCTTTTACTTGCTTGAGTAAATATATAGAACTTCTAGGTTGAGGTAGTCTTTTATTATTGTTATCTAATACTCTTTTTAGTTCTTTCTGGACTATATTCGCTAATACTTTACTATTTTCACATCTGCTTTTATAAAATACTTGTGCCCCATGAGAACTGGATTGAGAAAAGCTATTTAGATGAATACTCACAAACGCATCTGGGTTACTATTGTTTATTAATATTCTTCTCTTTCTCATATCTTCATTTTTTCTTTGTCTTATTGTTTTTGATTTATCTGTATCTAATCCTTTATCTGTTTCTCTAGTCATGACAACTCTTCCACCTGCTTGTTCTACAAGTCTTCTTATTCTAAGACATATCTGAAGGTTGATTTTATCTTCTGTTATTCCTGTTCTACCTGATGCTCCAGGGTCAAACCCTCCATGTCCAGGATCTATAGCTATCACTTTTCCTATTATTGGCGAAAATGCAGTGATAGTATCTTCCTCTTTGTTAAAACTTATAAACCCTGTGACTATAAGGCATACTAATAGTATAATCAATCCCATGCTCTTTTTCTTAATAACTATAATCCTCATATTTTCCTCCTATACTTCATATTACTATGATATTACCCTACACTATGATATTATGCTTACAACTTAAATAACATTTGATAAAATAAATACTTTTTATTATAATAGTTAAGAATATACCTGAAATATCCGTGGAACTTTGATGAAAATGTTGTAGTTTTCTAAATCACAATGTTTCAGCATTTTTAAAAGCGTACTTGGTAGTATGGTGAAAAAGTGATGGAAGTATTGTAATTAGAAGGATGCAATATAGTTATTAATTTTCTATGAATAATTCAGGTACAATAACAATTAAAGGAGTGCTAATAATGGAAATTAAAAGATACGAAGGTACAGGCAGGATGAGTCGTGCTGTTATTCATAATAACACTATATATTTATGTGGCCAAACATGTGGCGATGCTGATAAAGATATAAAAGCACAAACTACAGCAGTTCTTGAAAAAGTAGAAGATTTATTGAGTAAATATGGTTCAGATAAATATAATATTCTATCTACAACAATCTATTTAAAAGATATATCATTGTTTAGCCAAATGAATGAGGTATGGGATGCATGGGTAGAAGATGGACATGAGCCAGCTAGAGCATGTGTAGAAGCTAAAATGGCTAGAGATACTATATTGGTTGAAATGTCAGTTGTAGCTGCTGTTAAATAACTTGTAAAATTATAAAAAGCTTAACTTTAAAAAAGTTAAGCTTTTATTTTTATTAATTTAGCAAGGTATTAACCCAGGACGACCTGGATCACATATAGCCCATACTTCATCCATCTTACATCTTGGATATGGGTCATGAATTGGATACTTGATAAATCTCTTTAAAGTCATTAATACACCTCCTTATTTTATTTAATTTTCCGACTACAAAAAACTAACCTGTTCTGGTAAACACAAATAAAGAACGTACTTTGGACAAAGTGGATGGTTTTTGTTATATGCATAATTTCTAAACTTAGATAAACACATAATTCATACCTCCTCATCCATAATCTATCTGTATTTATTATATCACACGCTTGTATTTTTTTGTAATTTTTGTTAATGTTTTAATTTGCATGTTGCATATATATGGACAATCTAAGTAAAATCTTATAACTGTTTTAGAAATAACTATTTAAATTATAGTAAATCTCTAATAAAAAATAATCATTGGATATCTAGACTACTATATATTTTACAACAATATACAAAAAGAGAGCAAAATTTAATTATTTATACTCTCTTTTTATTAGGACTTTTTATCCCTTTAATTTTTTGTTAAACCTAATATGGTCCCCAACCATTATGTCCTGGTTCACATATAAAAATCATCTTTAATTTACTACATCCTCGACTAGAAAGGCTAGAGTAATTAGCAAATTTCTTTAATGTCATTAAGTTCACCCCCTTATATTTAAAATTTTTTCATTGGTATTATAAAAAACTAACCTGCTATGGTAAACACAAGTATAGTACATACTTGGGACAAAGAGGATAATCCTTAGCAGGCACATCGTTTTTATGCTCCTGTTAAACATTATTTACGATAATTATTTCTATTTATATACATTGTATCATATTATTTATTATTTTTGTAGTTTTTTGTATAATTTATAAATTATCTCATTTGTATTAATAGACAATAATTATAAAACACTATATAATTATTTTAGTACTTAACTTTAATATCAATGGAGGAATGCAAGTGAAGTCTTGGATAAAAAATAATATCTTAGCTATTATAGTTTTATGTTTAATACCAATAATTATATTTTTTTCACCCGTAACAGGCAATAAAAAGAATATTCCTAAATATTTCAATCAAGTCTTTGAAAAAGGTGTAGTCGTTTCTGTTCTTGAAGAGAGCTTAGAACCTGATGAGGCTCTTTCAAATAGAATGAATGGTAAACAAGTCCTTAAGGTCAAAATCTTGAGTGGTACATATAAGGGCAATACATATGAATCAACTAATCTTTTATCTCGTAGTCATAATGTCCTTGCTAAAGAAGGTACTAAAATTGTAGTGGGAATACGTGAAACTGAGAAAGGTCCTCAGATATGGGTATATAACTATAGGCGTGAACTAACTGTTTACTTTATTATCGGTATATTCCTAATATTGCTAATTATACTTGGTGGTATGAAAGGGTTAAAATCTGCTATCTCATTATTATTTACTGGAACTATTATTATCTTTATATTAATACCGCAGTTATTTAGCGGCAGAAGCGCTATTCTAACAACTATTATATTAATGTCAATATCTGTTATAATATCATTTGTTTTAATTAGTGACTGGAATAAAAAAACCTTAGCTTCTATACTAGGTACTATAGGAGGTATAATCATAGCTGGATTAATCTCATATACCGCTGGTAGTATGACTCATTTATCTGGTATTAACATGAGAGAAGGTGAACAGCTTGCTTATATGGTATCAGGCTATGGGATTGATATCTCTGGTCTTATGTTCTCTGCGATATTGATTTCTTCAATCGGGGCTGTAATGGATGTAGCTATGAGTATCTCTTCTTCTATCTCAGAGATATATCTACACAACCCTAGCTTAAGCAGAAAATCACTTTTTATATCTGGTATGAATGTAGGAAAAGATATCATGGGAACTATGTCAAATACTTTGATACTAGCATTTGCAGGTGGATCTCTTACAACAATGATGCTAATGTACGGTTATCAATTACAAACTATACAGTTCTTAAACTTACAGGAGGTAGCTATTGAAATGATTCAAGGTTTCTCTGGAAGTATAGGTATAGTACTAACTGTTCCACTTACTGCCTTCATTATGACTAGATTTGTTTCTGAAAAGTAAATGATTCAGGTTAATTCTCTTTTTATTTTATAAGCCACTGATTTTATTTAAACTCTTTTATAATTCTTTTATAGTACATTTTAAAGTATAGTTTATATACTATTGAATGTATTATAAATAATAAGATCGATGTAATAATAGCATAAAAAACACCTATCTTTCCATATCCATACGTGTAATTAGTGTAATATGCATAAAAAATATTTATTATTATTGCATATAAAAATGATATATTGTATATTATCTTTATTTTACGATATATCATTTTTTTTACTTCTATTTCTCTTATTCCTATCCTGTATAAACTAATATATTTTATTTTTTCACTATTATACTCCATTTTTAATTTAAAATGAATCATTATTATTGCTGCTAGATACAAAAGTAAACTCGCATAAATAATATTAAAAATTAAAAAATTAGAACTTTTTAAAGCTTTCTTGTATTCATCAATTCTTGAACTTATTTTATAAAAACGTTCTTTCTTTTCAATGTTATTCTTTTTTAATTGCTTGTTATATATCTCATTAACTATCTTCTCTGAATTCTTCCAGTCATTAAAATTATACATATGTAATTTACCTTTTATATAAAAATTAGTATCATTTGATATAATCCATTCAAAATCCTCTTTGTTAACTAAAATTATATAATCAGATATACTATTTATCCTACCAAACAAAGGATCAATGATACTATCTTGTATAACAAATTTTTTTGTAGCTTTATGACAATCAATATTTATATTAGAAATATTGTAATCAACATTATGTTCATACCCATCATCCATATCATACGGATATACATATATATATGAATTGCTTTTAATGCGATATCT
The DNA here is from genome assembly GCA_029227815.1 of Clostridiaceae bacterium M8S5. Classification (GTDB taxonomy): domain Bacteria; phylum Bacillota; class Clostridia; order Tissierellales; family MCWD3; genus Abyssisolibacter. The sequence continues at coordinate 3,808,940 of CP118523.1, forward strand.
TTTATTTAATAATTTATTTACATCTTCAATACAAAATATTGTAAAAGCATTGTCCCTTGCGAATCTTACAGTATCTTTGATAGTTATACTATTATTATTTTTCCGCACTATAGCTTCAATTTCGTTATTAGAAAAAGGTCTAACGTAATCATTTATTTCAGTATAAACCATGTGAAACGGATGGTACGTAATAGCGTTATTTGTAAAATTCGGGTAAGTAATTAATCCAAATGATATCATAAACAAAACTGCAAAAAATATCCAAATAGTCATAAAGAATATTTTTTTATTTTTACCATAATAATACCTGATATCTGAAAATACAAAAATGTTCCTTACATAGCTTTTGTAATATTTACTTTTCAAGCATTCAATTAATGCTTCTCCATTAAAAAATATTAGAAAAGACCCTATAATATTAGCTAATAAACTTATAAACCATATGTTGCTATTTATGTGATAAAAGACAATCATTATAATAAATCCAAGAACTATAAAAGCTATTCCTACAAAAACGAATACCATTTTATAATACTTTCCACTCTCAGCTTTTTCAGTATATCTTATTTTCTCGTATATTGACCTTTTAATCATAGCATATACATTAATAATTAATGATATTAGAAATATAGCTATAACATATATTGTTGTTAATCTATATGCTGTCATAGATATCTTGATTTTGATATTTTGAACTCCTATTACATCACTTATAAATAGTAAAAAAAACAATGATAAAAAAGTTCCTATCACTAACCCAATTATTAATGAAACTAGACATAATATCAAATTCTCCAATAAAACATTATTTCTTACCTCTTTTTCTGTCATCCCAAGAGATAATAAAATTCCATAATCCTTTTGTCTTGATTTAATAAAAATCCTTTGTGAATATGGAATAAATAAGCCAGCAAATATTAATATTAAAAAAGTTGGAGCATAAATATTGCTAGATATCATTGGATCGACAATAGATGCATCCATAAATTCGTTATTTTCTAATATTGATATAAAGCTATATAAAATAGCTATTGTAGATAAATTACATAAAACAAATAATTTATATTTTTTTACATCTGCTTTAAATATCTTTATTAAAATTTTAGAAATAGTCATAATTAATCTTGTATAACACTTATTATTATACATTCCTTTCTAATAATTTTACTAATCAAAACCTTTTTACATATTAAAATTTTGCACTATTTATAATATCATCAAAAAATTTAGTTTTATCACCTTTTTTATGTATCTCTCTAACAATTAAACCATCTTGTAAAAAGACTATTCTATCGCAATAACTTGCAGAAAAGGGATCATGTGTTACCATAAGTATACTTGCATTACACTCTTCATGTAATAACTCAAAATATGATAAGACTTTTTTAGAAGACCTTGAATCTAGATTTCCTGTCGGTTCATCAGCAAATATTATCTTAGGATTATTTACAATAGCACGACATATTGCTACTCTTTGCTGTTGTCCTCCAGATATTTCATACGGATATCTTTCCATTATTTCTCCTATCCCTAGCATATTGGCAAAATCAACAACCACATTGTCCTGATTAATTTCATATTTCTTATCTAAAATTAATGGTATCATAATATTCTCTTTTACAGTTAAGCTATTAAGTAAATTGAAGTCCTGAAACACCATTCCAATATTATTTCTTCTAAATAAAGATAATTCATTCTTTTTCATCTTACATATATTGTTGCCCCATATGTTTATTTCTCCTTCATCACACTTGTCAATTCCAGAAGCCACATTTAACAAAGTTGTTTTTCCACTTCCTGATGTGCCCATAACACCAACAAACTCATTATTTTTTAGCGTCAAATTTATATCTTTTAATGCTACCTGATTAATTCTATTATTTGTACGATATTTTTTTGATACGTTTTTTATTTCTAAAACATCCACACTATCAAATCCTTTGCTTTAGTAATTGAAATTCTCAAAAGTAAGGGGTTCTTGTTATACCATTATATCACAGGTCACTTCTAAAAGTTTACTCCATGGAATATAATCTACAAATTTTACACATTATGCAACGATTTTAACTCTGTACTTAGCTATAATATTTTATTATATAAATTTTTCAAAATCGAGTAGGAGGCGGAGACTAACCGCCGACCTCTTCGAGTTCCACTCTATTTTCAGTTAGATAGTCCCTTTTTAAGGGTTATCTGCTTTCAAGCATGAACTTGCCCTCTTAACAACTCTCATTTAACTATAATCAAGTCCTTCCCTAATCTTAACTTTCGAAAAGAGTCAAGCAGTACTATGACTTGAACTGATTTCTGAATGGACATAGGTTACTAAGTGAAGAAGTTCATCCTCATGCATAGCATATCATTCAGACCTCCCCCGTTAAGAACGTAATCTTTCACTCCATATATCTGCCACATTAACACAATACACTTTCGAGTAGTATCGGGCTTCAGTTTGTTTAGCAACCTTACCCAGTGCATCATGCCTCAAATGTGATTTCTGTACGTCAGACCAGAGATTTGCCTACACCTTCCTTCAGATTTCACCTCACGATGGACACCCTTGGTGTTCAACTATGCGTTTGCTACTACTAAGCCACGCTAAGGACTTTCACCTATTAGATTGCGCCCCTGCAGGGCAAACTAAAAAAAGGATTACCTAATTAAACTGGGTAATCCTTTTTTTCTTTTATTTAATTGGTATCAATAACTTCTGTCCAACTATTATCATATTTGCATTTTTGAGCTCATTGTACTTAGCTAATTCTTCCCATTTAAGTCCGAATTTCTTAGCTATTTTCCAAAGTCTATCTCCCTTCTCTACTGTATATGAGTTAGGATTTATTTTAACTGCAGGTTCAACTATTTTTTGTTCCTTGATAGGCACTTTAATTATCTCTTGTTCTTTTGGTGGTTTATTTTTTGGAGCATTTTTATCTACAATTTTTCCTTCTTTTATTAACTCGTTAACATTAAGTGATTTGATATTTTTTGTTCTTCCATCTTCTGAAGTAGGTATTTTTATCTTTCCTTCCTTCACTAACTTAAATACTTCTTCTTTATATGGACTTTCTAAGTTAACACCAACTATTTTCCAGTTGTTATCCACTGTAGGAACTAAAGCTCCTTTTTTAACTTCTTTTGTGTAACGGATGATTAACTCACGAATTCTTCCACCATCTTGGTACTCTTCATAAGCATCATAGTATTTATCTTCACTTTTTATAAGTTTTAAGCTCTTTAATGTACCAAAACGATAGTTATTAACTGCAAGCTTGTAAACTTTCTTAGGGTCTAAGTCTTTTCCTTTTATTTTTACATTCTTGATTCTGCTATCTTTTGACTGGCTTAAATCTATATCATAGTTAAGTCCTGAGAACATATCATAATTATAGCCTCTTACCTCTGGGTTAAAGCTAATTGTAATATCGCCTTCTTTTATTGTGTTATAATAACTAGCTGACCACTCCATATATTTTAGAAGATTTTCACCTGTTATGTTAACACCCATAAGCGTATTATCGTATTTATATATATATGCCACGTCTTTCTTTTTGAAATCTCCTGCTTTTAGGTTTGACCCAAAGTTAAACAATGCCGCTGAACTAACATCAGATTTTGCATAATGCATTTGAACTTCATTTATTAAATCTATTACTGCTGTGTCTTGTATTTGTGCAGTAGGCATAGTTGTTATTTTATCATCACCTGTAATATAGTCTGGCGATTGTATAAAGTCAGCTTCTATTTTTCCTACAACTTTATTAGCATCCTCTATAGATTTATCATGTACATTTTTATAATCTTTTAATATTGTTTCATCTTCTTTTATTTTGTATGTCTCTAAATTTTCACCAGTTACTTCTTTTACTACCCATTTGTCATTTTCTTTGTTTAATTTAACTTGTACTTTCGCTAATGCCCATCCATATTTCTTAGGCTCTACTATTCTAACACCATTTACTTCTTCGTTAACAGCCGAGTGAGCATGTCCAGCTAATATAGCATCAAACTCAGGACAGGCCTGTGCTACTTCTCTAACACCTTCATATCCATGCTCGCCGTCTGGACCGATATGATAAGCACCTACTAATACATCATATTTACCTTCTAATTCTTTTATAACTTTTTTAGTTTCTTCTAAAACTGGTTTAAATTCTAATCCTTTAAAATGTGACGGAGTGCTTGCTTCCCAAACTGGCACATATGGTGGTACCATACCTATAACAGCAACTCTAACACCATCAACTTCAAAAATCTTATATGCATCTATGTACCTTTTATTAGTACCTTCTTTATAAATGTTAGCTGATAGTACAGCTCCTTTAAATCCTTTGATATTCTTTTCTACTATATCTAATCCAAAATTAAACTCATGATTCCCTATTGCCCATACATCGTATTTCATATCGTTCATAACTTCTATCATAGGATGTACTGGAAGATCGTGAAATAATGATGCACTATTATCTTGTATTGTATCTCCACAGTCTATTAAAAGTGCGTTTGGATCTTTTTCACGTTCTTGCTTTACTAAAGTCTTTATCTTTGCAAGTCCCGCATCGCTATCAACTGAATCTGTTGCATAGTTATAAGCATATATACGCCCATGCAAGTCAGCTGTTTGTAAAATTGTAACAGTTTTTCCCTCTGACTCAGTCGCAAAAACACTGTTCATTGGAGCCATGATAAGTAATGTTATAGCTAATATAAACATCATGGCTTTTAATTGCTTTTTACCCATGTTTTAACACTCCTTCTTTAATTAGTTTCCTTTATATTATATTATAAAAGATTTTTTTATACAATAAAAACCCCATAAATTACAGCTTTAAAAGTCATCATAAAAATAATCTGAGGCTTCAAATTCAAAACTTTATCTAAAGAAAGATAATCAATAAATCCTACACGACATTAAAATAGCTTTTTTATCATTATTACAATTGGAATAACGGATGATTCTCCGAGTTAGAATAATGTTTTTTTATTGTTTCCATACAAAAAACAAAGAGTCATACTCTAAAGCATGACCCTAATTTATCGCTAAATTACTAACCTATTACATTCTGTATCCTAATCAAAGCATCTTCTAATATTTCTCTTGGACATGCAAAGTTTATTCTTGCAAAACCTTCGCCACCTTTTCCAAACCAATGTCCACTGTCTAATCCAACTTTCGCTTTATTTATGAGTATATCATCTAATAACTCTGTGTTTTCTGTGATACTTCTGAAATCCAACCATCCTAGATAAGTTCCCTCTGGCTTTGTAAATTTAACTTTCGGCATCTTTTCTTTAATAAATCTATCGATAAATCTGACATTATCCTCTAAATATTGGGTTACATTTTCAAGCCATTCTTCGCCATAGTTATATGCAGCTATTATTGCTTCTATCCCAAATGTATTTGCTGATTCTAGTGAATTACGCACCAATTGGTGTATATAGTTATTACGTATTTTTTCATTTGGTATTATAACATTTGATGTTTTTAGCCCTGCTATATTAAATGTTTTACTAGGAGCTGTACATGTAATACTGTTTTGTGCAAATTCATCTGAAATACTTGCAAAAGGTATATGTTTATGTCCTTTATATATTAAATCCCTGTGGATTTCATCTGATATTATAATTACATCATTCTCTATACATATTTCTCCTAATTTTATAAGCTCTTCTCTAGACCATACTCTACCTACTGGATTATGTGGATTACATAAAATCATCATTTTGACATATGGATTTTTAGCCTTTTCTTTTAAATCATCAAAATCTATGATGTACTTATCATCTTTTTGAATTAACTGATTATGTTCGATTTGGCATCCATTGTTCAATATTGCTTCTCCAAATGGATAGTAAACTGGATTTTGGATTATTATTTTATCACCCGGCTTACAAAATGCTTGCACACATTGGTTTACCGCTGTTACTATCCCTGGAGTAAACACTATCCATTCTTTTTTTACATCCCAGTTATGCCTTCTTTTATTCCAATTTATAACTGCATTATGAAAGTTATCTTCTATAAATGCATAACCAAAAATACCATGTTTAGCTCTGTTGATGATAGCATCAATTACAGGCTGTGGACATTTAAAATCCATGTCTGCAACCCATAGCGGAAGTAAATCACTTCTACCGAATTGTTCTTTCAAAAATGTAGTATCCCATTTTACTGAATATGTATTATTTCTTTCTATTATTTCATTTAAATTATACTTCATATATACTTCTCCTTTTAGTTAAATTTACTCTTTGTCTAAATCTTTGCAATTTATTACTATTTGTTAAAGCAGTTAAACTGCATCATACTGACTTAGATTATTTTTAATATGGACATTCCACCTCATGTTTAATTCTGTTCCCCCAGTGTAGTGGTTCATTTATCCTAGTTATTTTCCAAACTCCATTTATTAATTTAAATTTTATCTCATAATCATCAAAGCAAAGTATATTATCTGATGTAACATACCCTCTATCTCCAGATGGCAACTGTACTTTTATCCATTTCTTATCTTGGTTATATACTATAAAATATAAGCATTTTACACTTTCATTACTTAGTTGATTTATAACCTCCGCGTTTATATCTGGCTTTTGATATATGTCTACTTTTTCTTTTATAAGAACTTTGCCCTCTTGCTCTTTATCATATAAAAAAGGAAAATTAAACCCTTTGCTCTCCTTACCTTCTACTCCACCAAGTTTTATATTATTCATTATTGCTTCCCATTCGTACCATCTGAAGTTTTTTGTATCAGAATCAAGAAAATGTTCTACGCAATCATCTTTCTCATCAATAAAATAACGCCCTGACCCATACAACCTCACAACAATACTATCGTCTATATGATTAGTTATAAACTCTTTATCTTTCTGACTTATTGCCTTGAATAATTGTTCTTTAAACTTCTTAAATGATTCTGATTTATCAGATTCATCAACTGGATTGATAACAACTTTTTCATATGTCTCTGTATCCTTCCAATCTACCTTGCCATTTTTGTATAAAATACCTTTTTTACCCCCTATTTTCACAATAGCTTTACCATCCTTAAAAGGAGTATACTCATCATACTCAGGCTCAATAATCATCTTACCTGTTTTATCTACAAATCCCCATTCTCCTAATACTTTTACTGCAAAAACATCTTCTAAAGCATATTCTATATCATCATATTTATAGCCAGTTATGTTTTTACCTTGAGGATTTATTAATGCATGTTTACTATTTTTCTCTGCAATCGAATATCCATCAAATTCATCATGATGTCGAACATTATATACACTATCTGCATCCAATGTAGTTATGTTTTCTCCTTTTGCATTTAATAATGAATATTTATCATTAATTTTTACTATAGCATAGTTTGAATTAAAAACACTTGCTTCGTCGAAAACGAATCCAGTTATGTTTTTTCCTTTTTTATCTATGTATCCATATTTACCGTTTTTCCTTACTATAGCATAGTCTGAATTAAATTCACTTGCTCCATCGAATATGAACTCAGTTATTTTTTTACCTTTTTTATCTATGTATCCATATTTACTGTTCATCATTGCTATAGCATAGTCATTTGTAAAATTCTCACTATAGTCAAACTGACAATCTATCACTTGTTTTCCAAATTCGTCAATGTATCCATATTTATCGTTCTCTCTTACCCTTGCTAATCCTCCCCTAAAAGGATTAACATCATCGTATATTTGTGATGTTATACGTATCCCTTGCTTGTTAACATACCCCCACTTATCTTCTTTTTTAAAAGCTATACAGTTATCCTTAGAATCTTCTATATCATCGTACTTACATTGTAATATTATATTTCCTTTTTCATCTATCAAACCTACCTTACTATTAGCACCCACATACATACGATTATCTGAACTTTGGCGAATATAATCAAACTTATATCCTGTTAAGTTCTTTCCTTTTTTATTTATCAATGCCCACTTATTGTCTTTTTGTACTATTGCACAATATTTATTAAAATCTTTTGCATCATCAAATTCAAATCTTGTAATATTTTTGCCTTCTTTATTTATAAATGCCCATTTGTTATTCTTTTTTACTAGTGCAATACCATTATAAAAATTACGTGCATCATCAAATTTATATCCTATGACTAATTTACCTTTTGTGTTGATATATCCACATTTGTCATTACTTTTAACAAGTGCTAATCCTTCATTAAAGTTTTCACAATGGCTAAATTTAGGTTTTATAATGACATTACCAAATTGATCTTTATATCCATAAAGATTGTTTGATTCATCGTAGAAAGTATCTAATTCTATTGTATACTTCTGCTTAATAGCATTTTTTTCAGTTTTTGAATTAGCTTTAACGCTGTAGTTAATATTTGTTAATAATATTATAGTTGTTAATATGGCAAATATTTTTTTCATATTAGAACCCCTTTCTCCAATATATATTATAACAAACTCTCTTCCAAAATTATGTTAATTTTAGATTATAAATAAATTGTATTATATAATACATACTCTAATATAAAATACAACAGCTCTATTAATCAAATAATATAAACGGCATTGTTTGTGGTCTATTTAGCTGAAACTGCACTATTTTATTTGTTTTAGGATGCTTAAAAGAAAGCTCTCCTGCAAATAATGCAATCTGTGACCATGTTTTCTTTTTCGTAAATTTTTTATTATATTTTGTATCTCCCCAAAGTGGATAACCGTGATGTGATAGTTGTACTCTTATTTGATGATGCCTTCCAGTTACTAAGTTAACTTTAACTAAGCTCAACTTTCCATGTTCTTCATCATTTATACTATTTAACACTCTATACTGGAGTATAGCTTCTTTAGCTCCTTTTGTACTTTCATCTACTGCTTTGGACATATTTATGGTCTTTAACCTTTTAAGATAATCTTTTAATGTTCCTTCTTTTTGCTCTATTTCTCCACATACTGTGCAATAATATGTCTTTTTTATTTGTTTGTTTTGTATTTGCTTGTTTAGGTGACTACATGCTGATTTAGTCTTTGCAAATACCATTATTCCCCCTACTGGTCTATCTAACCTATGTACTATAGCAGTGTAAGGTTCTTTCGAGCTTTTATTTTTTTCTATAAGATATTCCTTTATCAGTGATAACATGTCTTTATCCTTAGTTTTATCTGATTGTGATGGTACTTTGGGTGGTTTTTCTACTACTATAATGTATTTATCTTCGTATAGAACATTTAGCCTCATATTTAATCCTCTTTATCAATTTTTCTATTTTATCAACGTTTACTAGCCTTTATCGTCTGAATCCAGCTCATTCAACAATATATACTTTTAATTTCCAGACACCTTTTTCTTTTACAAACATAATATTATCATCATATGTGCCTTGTACATTCTCTTTTATTACATACCCTCTTTCTCCTGTAGGTAATTGTATCTTAATCCACTTTCCCTCATCTTTTTCAATGAAGCACCAACTCATCTCTCCAACTCTTAAAACACTGTAATTTTCCTTTGAGATAATTTTTGAATCTTTATTAGGTTTATCATATACACTTACATTATCATTAATACATACTACATAAGATGTCCTATCATAAAAATCTGTTTGAAGCGGTTTTAAACCATCTGGTTCTATAAATCTATCATAAACATATGGAAATATAAATTCATTTTTCTTGTTATTTATCACTCCACCTATTTTAACAATATGTTTTAAATTGCTCCAAAAAAGTGTATTTTCGTTATATAAGTGGTTTTCTAAAAATTGTGCTGAGTTTTCACAAGGACCATACATATCATCGATAACATCTTTATGTAAATGTGCTTTTATAAAATCTACATCTTTTTTATCTATAGCCTCTAAAAGTTGTTTTTTAAAGCTTTTAAAATCATCATGCTTCTCTGAGTCATCTATAGGCGTAAGTGTAGTTTTTTCATATGTCTCTACTCTTTTCCATTCGATTTCTCCTGACTTATCTAATAAGCCAATTTTACCGCCTATTCTCACTATAGCTTTTCCATCTTTAAAGCTAGCACTAGTATCAAATTGTGGCTCAAAAATTACGTTTCCTTTACTATCTATATATCCCCATTCTCCCATTTCTCCAACAACTACTAAACCATCAGAAAACTCACCAATACTATCATATTTAAACTCTGTTATGTTCTTTCCTTCTCTATTTATTAACCCGAATTTGTCATCTCTACTAACTACTGCAATCCCATCTTTAAAGCTACAAGCTCTATCATACTTAAAATCTATCACTACTTCACCATTTTCATTAATATATCCAAACTTTTTGTTCTTTTCAACTGGTGCTAAACCCTCTGAAAACTCACTAGGCATATCATATTCATAGTTTGGTATATTCTGACCTTCTTTATTTATAATTGCCCATTTATCCCCTATTTTCACAGATGCATAGCTTTGCTGAAATTTCTGACCCAAGTCAAACGTACAATCTATCACTCTCTCTCCTTTTTTATTTATGTATCCGTACTTATTATCTTTTCCAACTAATGCATAACCATCTGAAAAATCACCAATTTCATCATATTCTAGCTCCGTTATATTTTTTCCTTCTTTATTGATTAGACCCCATTTACCATCCTTGCAAACATAACCTAAGCCTTGTTGAAATTCATTAGCACTATCATATATAAATCCAGTTAAGCTTTTGTTATCTTTATTAATATACCCATATTTTTCATCTTTTCGAACTATAGCATAATTTCCTTGAAAGTCTCTAGCCCATTGATATTGCAATTCTATTACAACATCGCCGTTTTTGTCTATATATCCCCATTTATGATCTTTATTTACTACTGCATATCCTTCTGCAAATCTTTCAGCACCATCAAATTCAAAATCTACAACTACCTCACCTTTTTTGTTTATATATCCACATTTTCCATCTCTCATGACAACAGCATAATCTTCATAAAAATCATCTGCATGATCAAACTCTGCTTGTATTACGATATTTCCATATTGGTCACAATAACCATACTTACATTTTATATCATCATAATTAGCATATAAATTAATCTCGTTTTCTCTTTTGTCTTTTTCCTGTTTCTGCGTGTTTGATTCATTTTCCTGACCTTTTGTTACTTCATTTTTTTCATTTTTTTTGTCTTCCTGTAGTTTTGTTTTATTGTCAATATCCTTGTTTACATTATCAATTTTTTTTGTGCATCCCGAACATATAAGTACTGTTGCTGTTATAATCAAAAGTAACTTTTTCACAAATATACCCCCCTATTAAATCTTTAATCTCTCTTATATTGCAATGAATTTGCTATAATAAGTATAGCATATTTCAAAATTACTACAACATTAAAAGACATATATGACGAAAAACTGTCTTAGTATATCTAAGACAGTTTTAGATTGATGACAAAGTCATCAAGATAGCAGACTTTAGTAAAAGTTCAATTTCAAGGCGTGTTAAAATTGAGTAGCAGAGCTTACTTAGAGGTAAGTGAGCAACGGAAATTTTAACAACAACGCAGAAATTGGGCTTTTGTCTACGGTCTGAAACTGTCTTAGTATATCTAAGACAGTTTCTTAACAATTTTAATATTAATTCAGTTTTATGCAAAGCAATTACATTTTATTTCTTCTAGCAAAATCAACGAATTTAAATTTATCTGGTCTATGCCTAGATTCACCGTACTGAAATAGACTAATATCTTCTAAATAAACGTAACTTCTTACAACTACGACCATTTCATAGTCTTCCAACTCAAGATATTCTTTATCTTCTTGTGTTGCTTTCTTAACTGTTATCTCTTTCTTTGCAAAGCTAATCTTTAGTCCTAATTGATTTTCTAAATACTCATATATAGAATTCTCACATATCTCTTTGGTTAACAAGTCTACATATTTCCTATTAAAATAATCTTTATCTAGTATTATTCTTTTATCATTAATTTCTCTTACTCTTATAACCTTCCATACATCTTGATTGTAAGGTATCTCAAGGCGATTTGCTAAATAGTCATCAGCCTGAACTACATCTAATTCTTTAACAATTGTTTTTACTTTGGCATTCATACAACTATTTAGTTCTTTAAAACTAGTAAGTCCTGAAACGGGAAGCTTTAACTTGTTTATATCTAGTACAAATGATCCTTTTCCCTTTATTTTTTGAATGTAACCATTTCTTTCCAATAGTTCTAATGCATTTCTAATAGTAGCTCTTGACACATTATACTTTTTCATTAATTCATTTTCTGATGGTAGTTTTGTATTTGCTTTAATTTTATTGTTTTCTATGCCATTAATTAGCTCACTATATATGTTCAAGTATTTTTTATTTTTATCCATACCTCAATCACCCCAGTACAGCTAAGTTTTTTAGTATTGAATATGATACACGATTGACTCATACGGTCTTAGCTTTATGTTATTTATATTATTTGGTGAATCTTCATAATTAGACAGTAATATCTTCACTTTATACTCACCAACATTTAATACGTCTGGAAGTTTAAAAATCGTTTCTCTTGCATAGAAATTATTCACAACTAATAATTTTTCATTCTTATATTCTCTAATGTATGCAAATATATCTCTATGTTTTTTTAATATCACTTTAAACTCTCCATAAGCTATTATATCATATTCTTTTCTAAGTTTGATTAGTTTTTGATAATGATAAAATATAGAATTTGTATCTTTGAGTGAGGCGTTAACATTAATCTCTTTATAGTTGTTGTTAACTGATATCCAAGGAGTTCCATTTGTAAATCCAGCCTCTTTTTCATTGTTCCATTGCATAGGAGTACGTGAATTATCTCGAGATTTTGACTGTAATATCTTCTTTATATCTTCTTCGTATTTACCTTCATTTTTTAATATATTATGATAATTAATAGATTCTATATCTTTATATAAATCAATACTTTCAAAATTCGCATTTGTCATGCCTATTTCTTCACCTTGGTAGATATACGGTGTACCTCTGGACATGTGTATTGTTGTTGCTAACATTTTAGCAGACTCTTTACGGTATTTTGTATCATTTCCAAAACGTGATACTATTCGTGGTTGATCGTGATTACACCAAAACACCGCACTCCATCCATTACCTTTTTGCATACCTATTTGCCATTCTTCAAATATTTCTTTTAGTTTTAAAAAATCAAATTCTATCAATGTCCATTTGTCACCATCTTTGTAGTCTACTTTAAGATGATGAAAGTTAAATACCATTGATATTTCTTTCTCATTAGGATTAGAATATTTTATACAATTATCTATTGTAGTAGAAGACATTTCCCCTACTGTGACAATATCCTTATCATCTCCAAATGTGTTCTCATTTAATTCTTTTATATACTCATGGATTTTAGGTCCGTCTGTATAGAATCTACGACCGTCACCTCTAAAATCATCCTCGTATTTATATGGTTTTGAGATTAAATTTATAACATCAAATCTAAATCCTTTTACTCCCTTTTCTAACCAGAAATTCACTACACTATATAGTTCCTTTTTTACTTCTTCGTTCTCCCAGTTCAAATCTGCTTGTGTTTTATCAAATAAATGTAAATAACATTCATCTAAATCCTCGACGTATTCCCAAGCCGATCCACCAAATTTTGATACCCAATTTGTTGGACTTCTCCCATCAATGACTTCTTTGAATATATAATAATCTTTGTATTTTTGATCACCAGTGATAGCTTTTTGGAACCATTGATGCTCTGTTGACGTATGGTTAAATACCATATCTAGCATTATACCAATGTCGTGTTTTTCTGCTTCTGATACTAATAGTTCAAAATCTTTCATAGTTCCAAATCGTTTATCGATATTATAATAATCAGCAACATCATAACCATTATCTTTTTGAGGTGATATATAAAACGGTGTTAGCCAGATATAATCTACGCCTAACATCTTTAAATAATCTAGTTTTTCAGTTACACCATTCAAATCTCCAAATCCATCATTATTTGTATCTTTAAATGATTTTGGATAAATTTGATATATAACGCTTTTTCTAAAATCTTTCATACAAACTCTGCTCCTTAATATCCAATATCTATTGTTATAAATTAATTATAGAAAAATATCTAATACAGTCACTTTTAATACTAAAAAGGGGGATTTTCCCCCCATATTGATGCTTATTTTAATTTACTGCACCTTTTTTCTTCCTTTTTGAAAAAATTATTGTTAAAACAATCGGTACAATTATAGCTATTAACATAGCAAATAAAAATTTAACCCAATACTCTGGCTTAATAGATAGTATTCCCGGTAATCCACCAACTCCTATTGACCCAGCCATAACTCCTGAACCTACTGACACTACCGCTGCAATAGCTGAACCTATCATTGCTGCTAAAAACGGATATACATATTTTAGATTAATACCAAACATGGCTGGTTCTGTTACTCCTAGGTAACATGATATAGCAGCTGGTATTGAAACTTGCTTTTCTTCTTCATTTTTTCTGTTTATATATATCATTGCTAAAACAGCTGACCCTTGAGCAATATTTGATAAAGCAATCATCGGCCATAAATTTGTTCCATCCAATGCACTCATTAGTTGTAAATCTATTGCATTTGTCATATGGTGTAACCCCGTTATTACGAGTGGTGCATAAGCAAATCCAAATACAGCAGCAAATAGCCATCCAAATGCTGATGTTAATCCAGAATATACTACATTAGATATAGCTGATCCCAATTTCCAACCTATCGGTCCTAATACCACGTGTGCTAATAACACTGTTGGTACTAATGAGAAAAATGGTACTATAATCATTGAAATATAGCTAGGTGATATCTTACGGATTTGAATCTCTAAATGAGCTAAAACGAAACCTGCTAAAATTGCTGGAATAACCTGAGCTTGATATCCTATCATCTCTATTTGCGTAAAACCAAAATTCCAAACTGGTGCTTGACCCCCTGAAGCAGCCTCATAAGCATTCATAAGCTGTGGTGAAACTAAAGTAATACCTAATATAATACCTAATATTTGTGTAGTCCCCATCTTCTTAGATATAGACCACGTTATTCCTACTGGTAAAAAGAAAAATATCGCTTCACCTATCAACCATAGAAAATGATGCACTCCTGCCCAGAACTGTGATACCTCAGTTAAGGTTTTAGTACCTTCTTCCAAAAACTTTATATCTCCTATAACATTACGAAATCCTAAAATCAAACCTCCAGCAACAATAGCTGGTATTAAAGGCGCAAATATTTCTCCTAAATGAGAAATCAACCTTTGTAGCAAGTTCATGTTTTGTCTTCCTGCTTTTTTAGTAGCATCTTTACTAACTCCATCTACACCTGATATTTTAACAAAGTCATTGTAAAAAACAGAAACTTCATTTCCAATAATCACTTGAAATTGACCAGCTTGCACAAAGGTGCCTTTTACTGATTTGATACTCTTTATTTTCTCTACATCTGCTTTTTTATTATCATTTAGTACAAAACGAAGCCTTGTTGCACAGTGTGAAACTGCAGAAATATTCTCTTTTCCACCAATGTGTTCCAATAATTGTTGTGCGTCTTTTGAAAATTTACTCATTTTAGCCTCCCAATCGTATTGTTTTAATTATTTTTAGTACATTATGTATTAATATACATACTATACTGAAAACCCTTTCCTCTTCGACATACATGTACGTACAAGTTAGTCTATGATATTATTATAACTTGTACGTACATGTATGTCAATTGTTTTGTATTTCTATATATTGGTCATATTTGAATAAAGAAACTATAACTAAACTATTATATTATTAAAGCTGTCTTATACACTTAAGACAGCTTTAAAGTAAATCTATATTTTTATCGATCTTTATATTTAATCCTCAATATTTTTTCTAAATCCATAGTAAGTTGCAATAAAATAGCTTACATATACTATGACTACTATCAACACTGATGTAAGTATGTTAAAAAAGAACTCGTAGCTTCCAAAATATAATCTAACTTGCTCGTAATATTTATTATAAAAACATCTAACAAATATGCTGATTCCTATGATAGCAGGAATGATAGGTACTACGAAATAAAAAGCTATCTGCTTAATTATAATCTTTCTAATATCACGTTTGTCAACGCCTAGCTTTTGCATTACTTTGAAGCGCTGTTTATGTTCATATGAATCCGAAAGTTGTTGCAATGCTAAAATCGTTAAACACACCATTAGAAGTATTACTCCGGCATATATCCCTTGTGTTTTAATTGCTAGTGTTAGCCCTGTTATAGTATTTGCCTCAAATGTCTTTATTCTAATTATAGCTTTATTAGTAGGTTTATCACTGTTTATAGAATTTTTCTTCCATTTAGTAAGGTAGTCTTTAAGATGTCTAGCAAATTCATAACTCATTTCTTTTTTTGTGTTTGCATAAAAATCAACCGCTACTATATCTAGACTCTCGCAATGTTTATCTTTCAATATTATTAAGTGTTCTACTGGATATTCATACAACCTAGTCCCTAGCGATTCTGTATAACATTTTTCTATATTAGTTTTATAAACCTTTTGGTTTATTTTTATATTGTAATTATTTATAAGATATTTGTCTAATGTTTCTTTCTTAGCTTCGCCTGCCCATTGTAAAGCATATTCATTTTCCTTTAGTTGTATTTCTTCATATCCTGCCATCCTTCTCATATGGTTATAATCATCTAATCCAATAGCTACTACAGGAAACCTTCTTCCTCTGTGTGATTCCTCTATCCCAGTAATGTACTTTTCTAATAGACAACTATCTTTTATCCCAACTTCGCTTTCATTTACATATCTATATACATCTCTATACCCATATCCATGTGCTATACTAATATCATATTTTATCCTATAATCAAGATATCCTGTAGCCCACCCTGATAATATTGGTGTAATCACAAATAACCCTATTGATGTAAATAGACACAATGTTACATTTGCTATTGCAAAAGAGTTTGATCTTATTTTAAAAAGTAAATCTCCAAGTATAAAAATATTCATATTTTTATATTTAAAAGACACGCATTTATGTTTTATTATTAGCAAAACATATGATATTGAAAAAAATAAACCATATGAAGAAACAATTATCCCTATAATGCTATATGTCATATATTTCTTTATATTTATCATAGATATTATAAATACAACTAAAGATACAATGAATGTAATCTTATATAGCAGTCCTGATGACAAATTAATCTCTACTTTTTTATGATCATTAAACATATCTATTAACTTTATCTTATATAACACTCTTGTGTTATACAGCCCTATTATCGTAAAAAGCATAATAAAAAATACTACTGTTATAATTATTGTATCTAAATAAAATACAATCCTAAATGTCACACTATTGCCTAATGTTAGTAGTATTATTGCTGAAAGTATTTGTGAAAAAATACTTCCAAACACAATCCCTATAGCTATACACACAGTTCCTACTAAAAGTGTCTCTAAATAAAACATTTTAGCTACGGTTTTTTGCTCCATTCCAAGTAACACGTAATTGGCAAATTCTCTTTTTCTTCTATTAATCATATATTTATTTACATAGCTAATTAAAAAAAACATTGAAACTGTAATGATATATGTTGAATATTTGATATATAAATACATACTATCTAGATTATATCGATCAGAAACTTTCAAGCTATATTCCGAACTAGATAAAGACATAAATGCATAAAATAGACTCACACATAATACCAGTGTTACAATGTATATAATATAGTCCTTTAGAGACCTCCTTGCATTTCTTATGGATAGATTAATATACATCTCTCATGTCACCGCCTAACAATGCAATTACATCAAGTATTTTATTGAAAAACTGCTTTCTTGTATCTTCTCCCTTAACTAATTCAGTGAATATTCTACCATCTTTAATAAAAAGTATCCTACTACAATAACTTGCTGTAAAAGAGTCGTGAGTAACCATCATTATTGTAGATCCTAACTCTTTATTCATATCAGAAATTGTCTCTATGAGCATCTGTGCTGATTTAGAATCTAAAGATCCTGTTGGTTCATCTGCTAGTATGAGTTTTGATTTTGAAACTATTGCTCTTGCACAAGCTGTTCTTTGTTTTTGTCCACCTGATACTTCACAAGGATACTTATCAAGTATGTCATCAATCCCTAGTTGTTTTGCTGATTCTAGTACTAACATATTTATAGCATTAGTGTCATACTTGTTTATTACTAATGCTAATGCAATATTCTCTTGTATTGTTAATGTATCTAAAAGATTAAAATCTTGAAATATAAATCCAAGCTTCTCTCTTCTAAATTTAGCTATGTCTTTTGGAGCTATATCAGTAACGTCTACCTCTTCTATATATATATGTCCCGCACTAACAGTATCTATAGTTGAAATCACGTTCAATAGTGTAGTTTTACCTGAGCCAGAAGGGCCCATGATTCCTACAAATTCTCCTTCTTTTATATCAAACGTTATATCATCAACTGCTTTGACTATATTACCTTTTTTACCATAGTATTTTTCAATATTTTCAACTCTTAATATATTTTTCATAATCATCACCTCAATATAATTATAGATGGTTAATGATATTGTTTGTATCACATTACCTTACATAAAACTTTCAAAATTGTAACATATTTTTAAATTATACTTTTATAAAAGTTCCTTTAGGAAACAGTATGCATACTTTAGTATAATAGTTCTTTTTAGATTCTATAGTTATTGTCAATCCTAATTTTTTACAGAGTTTTTTGCTCACATACAATCCTATCCCTGTAGACTTTTCTATATCTCTACCGTTATTACCTGTAAATCCCTTATCAAACACTCTTGTTAGATCACTGTCTTCGATTCCTATTCCATTGTCTTCTATTACTAATCTAACACCATTGTTTACTGTCTTTGAATATATCTTTATTTTGGGTGATTTATTTTTTCTATATTTAACAGCATTGATTACCAATTGATTAATAATAAACTCTACCCATTTTTCATCAGAATACACTGTCTGATCAAGGTCAAGTAAGTTTACATCTACTTTATTAGAAATCAATAAATGCTTATTTTTCACTATGACATTATTAATACATCCCTTTAGTCTAAATTCTTTTATTAAATAATCCTTCTCAACATATTCACTACGAGCATAGAATAAAGCTTGTTCAACATAATTATCTATTTTTGCAAGCTCCATTAAAACAATTCTTGTAATATCCGATTTATTATTTTCGCAAACAAGCTTAACTGACGCAATAGGGTTTTTCACCTCATGAATCCATCTTTCAATATACTCTCTATACTCTATCCGCTCATTTCTGACTCTTGTGATTTCTTCTAACATAGATTTATTAGCTATCTTTAATAACGTATAATATGGTATAGAATCAAAATACTTTGGCTCTTCTATTATTTCTGATATTAGATATTTTTTATCTAGACCATTTGCTATACTTATCAATTTACTAAAGTATCTTTTTCTAGTAATGTATTGCATAGCATAATATATAATCAAAATTATAAACCACATAAGTATTAATTTAAGTATATTAGCACCTCTTACACCTATACTTAGTAAAGCATATATGAATATAACCATTCCCATCAAGTTGACAACTATAGTTAAAGCCTTATGTTTAATAAAATCTGATTTACTCATACTATATACCCCTGTCTATGCTTAGTCTTGATGTACTCAGTAATCCCAATATTTTTTAGCTTTCCTCTTAGCCTAGTTACATTGACTGTCAATGTATTATCACTAACAAACACTTCACTATCCCACAGATACTCAATAATATCTATTCTAGGCACAATTTTACCTTTATTGATTAAAAGATAATAAAGTATTTTAAATTCATTTTTTGTGAGTTCTTCTTCTTTCGCATTATATTTGACGCTATAAGTCAACAAATCTAGCTTCAACCCTTTATGCTCTATGTATTTATTTTCACTCTTTTTAGGATACGCACGTTTTAATAGAGATGAAATACGAGCAAGTAAAATAGCTGTATTGTAGGGTTTAGTTATATAATGATCCCCACCAAGTGTTATACTCATCAATTCATCTATATCTGAATTTCTACTTGTTACAAATATTATTGGAACTGTAGAAATGCTACGTATCATTGTACATATTTGATATCCATCTGTATTTGGTAAATTAATATCTAGTAATATCAAATCAGGACTTTTATCTCCAATATAATCTGAAATATTATCAAACTCTAAAGGTGCTATAACTTTATAGTTATTATTTTGTAATAAATAAATTAACTCATTTCTCATTTGCTTATTATCTTCAATTACCATAATTTTAAACATATCGTATTCCTCCAAAACTTATTGTCACATTACTTTATTGTATCATTTTATATATGTTTTAGACGATAAAAACAATAAAAATCTCTACACACTTAATTATCTCAACTTAAAAATCAGGTTGCCAACTTGGCAACCTGTCGTATTATAAGTCTTATAAATTGCTATTAAATAGATCTCTAGAGTAAGCCCTATCTTCTATTTATTACAAAGAATGTATATAGAGTCATCGTTAAGCTTATACTCATTAAATTTTTTTATGTCATAAATACTACTCATTTTATCAGTTATTAACTTAAAATTTTTATGTCGCTGACATTAAAAATTTCTATTTTAGTACGGAGTTATGCCAGATTGCTTAGGTGGGCAAACATAGTAAGTTGGACTACATCTCTCGATGATAGGTAAGTCTGTATATTTTTCAAATTTTTCTAATGTCATTTATAATCACCTCCTCTTATCTAATATCTTCACACACAATATATCATAGATAATATGAGGTATTTGTTATATTTTGTAAGCAATATATAAAAATCAGTTTAATTTATGAAATAATCATCTTAACATTATGATTAACTACTTTTGAACCAAACACAAATCATAGATTTATAAATAATTATTTTTTATATATTCAACTGACTTCAATATTGGATGCCAATCAGTGTAATTACTTACTTCTTTAATACCACACCATATAAAAGTCTCATGTTCTAATGAAAGTTTGATATCTACTTTTCTCTCTAAAATAACTACAAAACAGTTGTCTGTCATACTCATCATCTCATTATTTTTAGTTTCTATATAATCAAACTCTAATGGTAGCTTAATTAATTTGTATTTATCACTAACTCCTGTTTCTTCTCTAAGCTCTCTTAATGCAGCATCCTCTTTGGATTCACTTTTTTCTACTCCTCCACAAACTGGTTGCCAATACCCTGATTTAGAAGAAACTCTCTTTAGTAATAAAACCTGCATTTCACTTTTATCTATCAAATAAACTTGTACATTATTGCGATGATTCATTATAATCCTCCTTGGATTTGATATAATTATGCTAAGTATTACATTCATACTAACATAATTATAATCTCTTCTCAAACTAAATAACTAAGTATAATATCATACCATTTTTTACTTTTTGCTTTGTTATCTTTATATCTTCATCACAATAAATCAAGCCCTCTTTGCATAATTTTTTAATCTGCGATCGCGATATACCCAGTTTATCACTAAGAAGTTTATCTACTCTGAGTCCTAATTCATATTCACATTTTATTTGTATTCTGATTACTTTTTTGCAATCTACTTCCTTGTTCGTTTCTATCATATCACCTTGTATCTCGTACCTTATACCCTCTGTAATCAAAATAGATTTATTTTTGTTATGCACCTCTTTATTAAAAGCATAATATCTAGCTAAATCTATGTTATTTTGTTCAAATTTACTAAACATAACCTTATCTAAATCTTTATAGTAAACTCTTTCGTATATTGCCATCTTCCAAGTTGATTTGCATTTTTTACATTGATAAATTAGCCATATATCTAACAATTTTTTATTGCCGTTTATTCTAAATTTGTTTGTGCTTATATATAATGAATTATTCCCACATTTAGGACAATTTCGTTTAACAATTGGCATATTCTTAGGTATAATTTCCCAAGTCATATCTTTATAATAGCTCATTAGCGCTCCTCCCATTTGATTGCATTACTTTGGGATTCACAAAAGCTATCACATCATATTATTATATTCTATGTGCTAGCCTTTGCTAAGCACAGTAACTAGGCGTTCTCAAAATAGTACTCCCCCTTTTGTCTAGATTTGAATGTACTCTTATTTTTCTATACTTTAATACCTTTATTTTAAATAGTTGTCCAACCATGAATATGAAAGCTCTCTAACATGTAGTGGAAACGTATGGTTGCTCCCATGCATAAGATATGCAAAATTAGACGATTCATCATATAAATCATATAGTCTATAAAGCATATTTCCTACTTGTGATAAAAATTCTTGATTGCCATATGCATCATCATAGTATGCTGAAACATTCAACCACGGTCTTGGACATATCAGCCCTGCAATTTCGTGGAAATCGAAAGGCAACTTATTTCCTCTTGAAAGATACTGCTTCATAGCTGGCATAAAATTGTATGTATCATCAACCCATTCCATAACCATTTCTTCTTCGCTTAGCACAGAAAATCCACAATTGCTAACCCCTACTTTAACTCTCTCATCAAATGCAAATGATAACAGAGAATTATGCCCACCTAGTGAATGACCTATCACACCAATTTTATTTTCATCTACATAATCAAGAGAAACTAGTATATCAATAGCTGAAAATGAATCCTCGAGGTTTTTACCTATTATAGACCATTGAGGATGCTTCTCATAAAAATATTTACTATTAAATAGCTGATTGTCTATAACTCTTTCACCAGCCGTTAAATAATCTGGAATAAGAACTACATATCCTCTTAGCACTAATTCATGTCCAATAAACAAATTCTTATTTCCCTCTATACCTGCAGGCTCTTTTTTTCCTATATTAGTATCCTGAAATTGATGCATTACAACTACTGCAGGGTATTTTTCCATATTGGTATTAGGTATAAGTAGATATGCAAATACTTTATCATCATGGCAAACTAAATACTCTATTTTTAATCTAGTGTAATTTTCCAATATTTCTTTATCTATTATTTTCATTTTACGAGTATTTCTATTCATAGGTGGATTTCCTATGATACTATAAAAATTCTTTTTTATTTGTTCTTTTTTTTCTTCCCAATCATCTATGCTATTTATCCCATCTAATAAATATCTGATTGCCATACTATATCACCTCAATTTTAGTACTTATAGTAATAATTATATAACATTGAAACCAATCAATATTCCTCATGTTCTTTTATTAAATGAGATTGAGGTTTAAAAGTATCATACTCAATCATCTTTTTAAACCAAGTCTAATAATAAATTCTCATTATATGTACAAAGTTGTTGGTAATTCGATAAATATGTGGTAAAATGTATTTTGTATAATTTATTTATTGCTAATTCAAAAGCTTTTTAGCTACTTTATTTAGCAGTATAGTGATTACTACATACAATTTTATATTAAGGGGAGAATTAAATGAAAACTAAAATGAAAAACACTATAAAAATAGTGTTAGCAATGACGTTAGCATTACTTATGACTGTAGGTGCATTTGCTACAGAAACAGAAAGTAAAACTGCTGAAGTAAAAAGTAAAACTGTTGAAGTAAAAGGATATACTGAAGATGTTCCTGCTGATGGCTTGGATAAAGTTAAATCCAACTTTTCAATTACAAATGTTATAGACACATTTAAATCAGAAAAGATTACTACAACTCTTAACCATGGTTTTGTTGTAGATGGTAGTACTACTATTACATCATTAGACAGTGCCGCAATCTTTGAGGCTTACAAATTAACTGATAAAGATAAATTTGAATATGACTCAGAAAAGCCTCTACCAACATCAGGTAAAGCTGATATCTATATATATGATTCTAAAACTGGTAAATCAAACAAAAAAACTGTTGAGGTATCAGAGTTAGGAAACTATGAAATTGATTTTCCAAGTTATCAATCAGGATGTACTATAGAGATAACTGAGCCTGGAGATTATTACGTACGTTTCAGATACGAAGCTATTGCAGGTGCTGCAGAAGCAGTTATCACTGTAAAAGCTAGTGATACAGAAAAAAAAGAAGAGAAAGAAACTACTGAAGAGAAACCAGTAGTTGAAACTTTAACTGCTACTCCTACTGCTTCTAAAGTTTTAGTAAATAGTAAAGAAACTGCTTTTGATGCTTATAATATTAAAGGTAACAACTACTTCAAAATTCGTGATCTTGCAAATGTTGTAAGCGGGTCAGAAAAGCAATTTGATGTAACTTGGGATGCTGATAAAAAAGTTATTAACTTAGTTTCTAAGAAAGCCTACACTGTTGTGGGTGGCGAGATGGCTAAAGGTGATGGACAAGAAAAAACTTCTACAACTAACACATCTCCAATATATAAAGATGGCGAAAAAATCGAATTAACAGCTTACACTATAGGTGGAAATAACTATTTTAAACTAAGAGATATTGCTAAAGTATTTAATATTGGTGTAACATGGGATAATGAAACTAAAACTGTAGGAATTGATACAAGCAAAGGATACGTAGAGCAATAAAATTTAAATCTAGATATAATAAATGGTGTACTCATAGTCAGTACACCATTTAGTTTATAGCTACTAAGTTCATAATTATTACGATATTACTAGTTAAAACCATTTTATAAACTTAATCTTAAATAATTATCACCATCTTCATCGATCTCTCCAGTAAATTTAAAACCATAACTCTCATATAACTTATAAGCTCTTTCATTTGTTTTATCGCATGAAAGTACAATTGCTTCAACATCACCTTGTTTATATGACTTCATAAATCTTAGAGCTTTTTCTAGTGCTTCTTTTCCATATCCTTTACCTTGATGATTTATGTCTATCATCATTCTAGAAATATAAAAAATAGGCTCATCAAAATCCGCGTCATTTTCTATAAATGGATTGTATTCAAACATTATAAATCCAATCATTTTGTTGTTATTATATATTCCAAATGGATAGTATTTTACAGGATTATTGCGATGTGCATAAGCTTCAGCCAAACTAAAACTATTTGAAGCTATAAACTCTTTTTGTTCATCTGTTAACTTAAGTGATATACATTCTATAAAATTATTTTCATCAATTATTCTTAAATCTACCATAAGCCCTTTATCTCCTTTTGTTTTATATAACTAATAAATCAAACTAATTTAATATTATATATTCATTTTATAAAGCATACCATATTTGTACTACTTTAACAAATTATTTGCTATATATTTCATTTTATTGTATAATTCATATCACAAACTAAGCTTAAATGATAAGGAAGGAGACTTGAATATGAATAATAAAAAATCGTGTCATTTTTATATGTGGTTCGGTGGAATATTACTAGGAATAATAAACGCTGGATTTATACTCCCTAAAAATGCTACAGTAGGAATGATTCTAGCTCTAATAGCAGGAGCAATGATAGGAATTGGAGGACGAAATTTACGCGAAATATACAAGAATAGTAAGAATAATTCGTAGTTTAAATAATAACACTTTATACATATAAATTCTCCTTATGATCTAGTAATAGGGAGAATTTAATTTAAAAGAAGTTTACTAAAAACACCCATTTAAAACATGTATTTTTCTATATATCTATCAACATCATGATACTTTACAATAACTGCTTAACTATAGTAACCAATATTATAATGGTAGGTATTAATAATAATGATATAAAACATAATCTCATTATACTTCTTTTTCTCTTTTGCTGTTTGTAGTACTCACAGTCATCATCATCTAAATCTGAAATATCTTCTTTTTCCTTCGTTATGATTATTTTTGCCTCTTCATATAATTTTAGTGGTACATATAAGTCTACTCCACTTACACTTCTACCCATATATATGTTTGTATATTCTCCTGTACTTTTGTACTTTCTTAGAGTTGGGATACCATAAGAGTTTAATAGTGATTCTATTGCGCCAGCTTCTATATCATCTAAAACATTCATTAAAAAAGTATTTTTTTCATCTGAATTACCTTTATTTAGATTACGTTTATCTGTATCTGATTTCAATTCTGAAACTAATTTTGCTTTACAATAACTACATATATCAGAATCATCTCTAAATTCTATTTTACATTTTGGACACCAAGCCATATTGTCCCTCCTAGCATTATAATATACAAAAATAACATTCATATCTTTATATTTACAAAATTACTCTTTAAGTATACATACCTATAATATTAAGCTTCATAAACACTCACATTAATCAATACAAAGATTATTTAATCAGAAAAGATAGATAATAAAATAGTCTATTTACTCCATAAAGTTATCCATGTACAAACATAAACTCCTCAAACACAACTATTTGAGGAGTTTTAAATAGCTAATATTGTTTTTATATAACTTACTACTTTAATCCACTCTTCTAGCTAGCTTCTCTACTAATTGTGGTAAGAAATCATCTATAGTCTTATTCTCATTCTCTTTTTCATAAATTTTTAGTAGTTCATAAATTTCACCTAATCTATTAAATCCACCAAATTTGATTTCTTTGTTAAGTAATTTATCAAATGTATATTCTTCATCAAATTTATGAGCATATATTCTGCCTTCAATTGCTCTAACTATATATTCATCTAACTGCCTGTATAGTGGCATGTTGCTGTACATATTGTCATTAATTATCTTTGTATAATATTTGCTTATATCTTTACATTTGCTAATTGTTATATTATATATTGGTTCATTTATGTAAGAATGAATATACTCATGAATTACATTTTCAACCATGTTTCTAATATCTAGCTTATATGGATTTCGTGAAATATCATTTGGAGATTGAAAAGATACTATTTTATTTGTACTCTTTGTTTTATATGAATAGAAGCTAGCCATTGAAGGTCTGTATATTGTCAAAACTGTTTCATATTCTATAGGTAAATCTCCAAAATATTTATCTTTAGTATTCAAATATTCTTCCATGCTTTTGATAAGTTCAATCAATTTACTCTCTTTGATATTTTCTTCAATGTACTTTTTAACATTATTTGAAAAGGCTTTATTCTTAAAAAACTCATTAGCTTTAGTATCATTATAAAAACTTCTCAATCCTTTAATAAATAATTCTATCTCTTTATCATCTTTGAATATATATTTCCTATACTTTTTATCCACTTCACATATTTTTTCAAGTGATGGAGTCCCACTATAACTCAATAAGACTCCAATAGCATCTCCATTGATATCACCATTGTAAACATATTTGTTAAAGTTCTTAAGAAAATCATGATTTTTATATGGACTAAAGAATTCTTTGGCTTCTTTATATATTGGATGATTTTCGACATTTGGCATTAATGTGTTACTATTGAAATCCATATATAACGCACTAGCAATAATATATGTGTCTATCATTTTATTTGTACTAATTGTATACTTTATCCCTTTACTTTCATCTGTTTTATACAAGATATTTGAGTTAGGACCTTTGCTGATTGTCATTATTTGCTTCATACTACAAGCTGTTGTTATTGACAATAAGCAAAAACATAATAATACTACACTGATTTTCTTTTTAAACATTTATTTCTCACTCCTAGTCTTTAATTTAATTAAGTCACAACCTATATTATAAATTATACTTTGTGCAAAAACAATACTTATACAACAAATACTCAGACATAATAGCCTGAGAAAGTCTTGTTATTTTTAATATTATCTACTCAAAGTTTACAATACTTATTTTTTAATGACTTACCAGTCGTGCGTTACATTTTTATAGCTTTAGCTTGATTTACATACTACAGAGGCTTCTAATTTGGCTAAGGTAATAAAATCATCTGTATCACATATAGTATTAAAGTCACCTTTTTTAATTACCTTTCCATTGTTCATAAATATCACCTCATCAAATTTTTCAAGTCCTTCTTTGATGTTATGAGTAGTCATTATAACAGTTTTATCTTTAAGATTTAAAAGTTCACCTAGCAATGTCCTATACAATTTTTTATCAACACCAGCAAACGGCTCATCAAGTACAAGTATTGGTGCATCCTGTGCTAGCTTCCTCATTATAGAGACAACCTTCTTTTCTCCTCCACTTAAAAGTTTACAATTTTCACTTTTAGTAATAATTTCATACATATTATTTTCTATTTTATCTTTAATCCTGTTTATTCCTCTTATAGGATAGGTGTTAAATACAGTTACGTTATTCTTAAAATCTTCCTCAAATATATATTCATCCTGATCCATATACGAGAAAATTCTACTTTTATCAAATTGTTCTGAATCTATTCCATTTATAAGAATATCACCCGAATCAATTTTGTTTACTCCTACTAAAGATTTCAGTATAGTTGACTTTCCTGAGCCACTTCTTCCGATAAGAGCATATTTTTTTCCTTTTTCAAATCTATATGAGAAATTATTGATTTCAAATGTATCAAATTTTATGTTCATACCCTTTATTTCTATATCTTTTTTAAGACATTCAAACTCGCTATCATAGCCTGTATGTTCTTCATTCTTTATAAGTGATTTGTATTTTTCTCTCACATCTTTTGAAGAATTTAATCCGTTAATAGCTCCCATTAATGTTTGTATAGGATGTATAAAAACTTCAACATACCCTACAGATACTAAAGCTGCACCTATTGAAATTTGTTTTGTTATATACAAATATGCAACCATAGCTATCGACACCACGTACAGCAAATAAATTGAAGCTCCATTTAGAACAAGCGACTTGCTTTTTGTAAGCCCATATCTAAATTGCTTATTTGATAGTTCCTCCATTTTTTTGCTATGCTCATATTCAAACTGTTTACGAGTTTTGGTATTAAATAATCTGATGCCTTGAAGTAAATCACTGAACTTAGCAACATAATTCTCTGTTTTATTTAGGTATTTACTTCTTGACTTAGCTAATTTTTTAGATGTAAACTTAGGGAAAATAACTATATTAAAAATTGATATAACAGAAATTAATATGGCTATTCTCCAATCAATGAAAATAAATATAGTTGCTCCATAAATTATAATCATATTTATTGACTTAACTATGCTTATTAATCCTTTAAGATAATCTTCCTGTATAGCTGCTATATCGTTATTAAATATTGATATGTATTCTGGAACTGATTTTAATGTAAATCTATAATTTCTATAGTTTGTAATCGCCTTAAATAAATCCTTTTTTAATAAACTTCTAAATCTAATGTTCCCTCTACTTGTAATAAGCATGTTTATATATGATAAACCTATTATCGCACTCAGACACAACAAATATATTAATATGAAATCTCCTATATTAAGTTTCCTATTTTGTTCAATTATATCAAACATTTTCTTTTGAAGAACTGGCAAATAAGAAATTAACATTACTACTACTGCATCTAATCCAACTTGTCCAATAATGTACTTTTTAATTTTCTTTATATTATTTTTCATAAGAACAAAATCTCCTTTCTCCAAATGTTTATAGATTTCATCCCAACATTTACGCTAGATGACTATTTGCTAATACTCCTTCTTTAAGACATATAACTTGATCAAAACCCTCCAAATCTTCTGATAGTTTATGAGTTATCATTATAACAGTCTTATTTGATTTTAATATATAATCTTTTAATACATTCGTTGTCTCGATATCTATTCCTGCAAATATCTCATCAAATATACATACTTCTTTATCTTCTAAATAACTTCTAATAAATTTTATCATTCCTTTTTGTCCACCACTTAATGATGCAGAATTGCTATTCTTTTTTATAGATTCTAAAACTTCTTTTTTAAATAAGTCTTTTATTTTTCCAAATCCAATAGTAGAATATGAATCATAACATGTAATATTATTATGAAAATCATCTGCAAATATATGTTCTTCTTGGCTAATATAACTTATTATAGGGCTGACATCTATTTCATTTATATTTATTCCATCAAAGAATATTGTTCCACCATATATCTCTTTTTCTTTAATCAAGGCTTTCATCAAACTACTTTTTCCTGAACCACTTTCCCCGATTATTGCATACTTCTTGCCTTTTTCAAATGTATAATACATATTTTTCATCTCAAAGTCATCATATTTTATATTTACATTTTTAAGTTCTATATTTTTATCAAACGTATTTTTCTCTTTAAGTATTGGAAATTTAAACTTAAGAATTTCTTCTACCTTTTCTTTTATCTTTTTAGTTGATTTGTAATTAGTACTACTATATATAAACAAGTCAATCGTATCAGTAAATTCTACAACAAATCCACCAACAGCCACTGCTGTTCCAATGGTGATTTCTCCTATTGAAACTAAATATATTGTTATCATAAATGCAATACCGTTAATTATGTATATAGATAAATCATTAACTATACTTGCTATAGCAAACATCTTGTCATATAAAAATTTAATTTTTGCATTACTTTCAATGTATTTAGCAAAAATATTATTAAAGCTTCTTCTAGTAATCTTATTTATTAATTTAAAGCCATTCAACAAATCTATAGTTTTTGCGGTTAATTTACCAATACTATCTGTATATCGTTTATTTCGGTCTGATAATTTTTTTTCAGTTAATTTAGGAAGTATTGCTACAGAAATAAATGATAATAAAATTATTAATGAAGACACCTTCCAATGCACATTAATAAACATTATTATCCCATAAGCAAGAAACATACTAACTGATTTAATCCCATTGATTACTGAAGATAAATAATTTACGCTCATAATCCTTATATCATTTCCTTGGATGGATATGTATTCTCCAATTTCTCTTGAATAAAACTTCTCTTTATTATAGCTTGTGATTTTCTTAAAAAAATCTTCTCTTAGTCCTTTTTCAAATTTTACAGTACTTTTCCATGTAAACAACATATTTGTATACGAAAAAAGCAAAATCGCCATCACACATAATATTAATAGTGTTATGTATTTCCAAATACCTGTTGTACCACCTTTTTGCATATAATCAAATAATTTTTTTTGACTTAAAATAAACATAGCACTAGCCATTGTTAAAAATAAATTTGAAATTACTTCTAGCGCAATCCATTTTTTTATATTCATTAAATATTTTTTCATAAGTACCTTAACTCCTAATCAATTCTTGTATAATCCTTTTTTTAATATGTATTCAAATTTCTTTAATAAAGATGCTATCATCTTCCACACAACTAAACCAACAATCATTGAACACTTAATTACCTCTCATCAATTCCATTTGATTTATTTATGTAGTTTCTCCCAAACATCTATATATTTTTAACCATATAAATACTTAGACGTATATGTTCCTCATTCCATTCATTACATAAGATCTATATAGTATATCTTCCATGTAATTTAATCCCACCAAAAAAACCAATAATTTGATTTGTATAAACCTCCTGCTAAGTTTGAAATAGTTTCTGTTCCTTGATATACTATATCATTACAATATATGAATTGTTCTTCTGCTAGCTTTATAGATTCTTCTTTTGTTTTTGGTGGAATAGCTACTGTACATTCAAGAGTACTCCTAGTAATTGATATAACTTCAGCACCATATTTATCATACCAATATTTTAATAAAGCTATTTGACTCTCAGGGCTAGGACAACAGTTCCATCCTCCGAATTTTATATATGCTGGAACTTCATAAGAATTCTGTGTAGGTATCAATCCAATATATATTTCGTCATGATATTCTCCAGTCAATATATTAATATTTGAGGTAATGCTAGTCATAGGAGATAATACAGATGGCCATTTCCCAAGTTCTACGCAATCATATATTTTAGTGACTTTTCCTAATCGTTCTTTAAATATATTTTTAACACTTTTATCTAATGATTCTTTTATAATATCATCTGGTAAATCTTTGTTGTATGAAATAATCTCTTCGTGGCTCATAACATCATCATATGTACCAAGTATTACTGGTGTAATATCTTCTTTCTCTTCCCTAATCTTCAAACAAGTTTCTAATGCATCTTCACCAGAAACTACAATATAGTCAAACGGTAATTTAATTTCTTTCTTAATATCAAATGAAGTCTCATTATCTGATTCTACTGAGTTCTTAATTTCCAATGTAGAATCTTCCTTACATGCAGTACATAATAATAAAAATGAAATGAGAATCAAAATTATAACCATCTTTTGTAACATTATTTGTTTCCTCCTTAATAAGTTAATAACTTCTAATATCCTGCCCCCTTATAATTATTATAAAAGTAATATATACTCTCCACTCCATCCTTCTACCAAATAATCCTTGGTAATCTACGTTCTATTATTTTTAATACTCTTTATATTTAAACTACATTTAGAGTATATCATACTTTAACCTAAACATTGATGAATTTTAGGTAAATTTGTCTTTATCTTGCTATAATGTTATATTAATATCTATTTTATACTTGTATGATAGCCACAACTGTGCTACTCATATTGCCTAACGATGAAATAGAAGTAATATTAAACAATTAACTATTTAGCTAATTGTTATTGGTATAGCATATTTAGTCAAGGTATAGGATAAATAGTGAAATAGTATATCGCAATATAGTGTAATATACAAAAACCCCTCAAACATAACCGTCTGAGGGGGTTTCCATATTTTTTTTATCTCTTTTAGAATTTGCATTGCTCATTTTTCAATGGTTTGAAGGCGATTTGTTAGTTGTGTATTAGTTACAAGTGTAAAGCTTTAAGGACTAAGAGCACCTTGTTTAAATCAACCTTCCCCTTAGCCAGCAATATCGGTGTCAAAAGGGTGTGTTGGGAACTGCTGTGTTACGTGATTGTGAGGTGCTTTTTCAAATATTGAAAAACTTGCTTGAATTTAAAGTTCGTATATATTCTTTGTTAACACCTAATTCAATAAGTTTATCTATAAACATGTTCTCATCAGACGAACTATTAATTCAAGTGGCGACATCTGAAAGAGTATTAATACTCCTGCCACCATAAGTATAAATGCTATCATTATCATGCTATTCAATATACTCATCTTATTTTAGCCGCACCTTTGTCCTTTAAAAATGAAAAAGTGCTGGAAATTTAAATATACTTCCTTTTTTATTTTGTAAATACCACTTTATATGTGAGATTAATCTATTCAAAAATGCAAGAAAACTTTTGTCCTCTATCTTATTATCAGTACATACTATTCCAATATTAAAGAAATATTAAAATTGAGTCTTTTTCATATTGACAGTTCCTCTTACATATGTAATAATAGTTACATACTTAAATATTACATATGTAAGAGGAGCTGATGTATATATGAAAAATACACCTAAAATTTCGGATGCAGAATGGCAAGTGATAAAAATATTGTGGGAACAATCTCCAATGACTGCAAACGAAGTTATAGAGAAACTTGAAACTAGTGTTGATTGGAATCACCAAACCATAAGGACACTAATTAATAGGTTAGTAAAAAAAGAAGCTGTTTCGTATAATGTGAAAGGTAAAGCTTATTATTATTATCCTATTGTTAATGAAGAGGAATGTATGAAAAAAGAAACTAGGTCACTTCTTAGTAAAGTGTATGACGGTTCATTAAACCTCCTAATTAAAAACTTTATAAAAGATGAAAAGTTTTCTAAAAAAGAAATTGACGAACTAAGAAGTATACTCGACAACAAAGAAAAGCAGAAGTAGGTGAGGGTGGATATTGGAATTTTTTAAATGGATACTTATAGCTTCAGAAATATCTAGTATTATGGCTATAATTATTTTTCTTGTAAAATCATTGTTTAAAGACAAACTAGGAGTTACATGGAACTATTACATATGGTTTTTATTATTGATTCGATTAATTATTCCTCCTAATTTTGTTGAAAGTTCATTAAGTATTTTTAATTCAATACCAGTGGAAATACGTACTGAAATAAGCTTGGCAGATGCATATAATCATAGAACAAATGATTTTTTATATCATAGAACATATGATGAAGTTGAAATTCCACCAGAAAGGAGGTTTAATAAAAGTGAAAATATTGAGAGAGATATAGGTTCTACCGTAAATACTGAACAAAGCAAGATTAAAACAATATCTAATAATTTAACAATGGGAATAAACAATAAGTATAGTATTTTTAAAATAGCATATATTCTATGGATAATAGGAGTGATTATCTTAACTGCCTATACAATATATGCAAATATAAAACTTTATCTTAAGATTAATATGAGTCGCATAACAACTGATGAGAAATTAAATGAAATTCTTGTTAAATCTAAAAAAAAGATGACTATAAACAAAATGGTAAAGTTAATAGTTATAAATGAGGTAAAGTCTGCTGCAATATTTGGTCTGTTCAAACCAAAACTATTATTGTCAGGACCAGTGATTAATAAGCTTACTGACAATGAAGTGAAGCATATTATACTCCACGAATTATCTCATCTAAAAAGAATGGATATTGTAACAAAGTGGATAATGACAGTAATACAAATTATCCATTGGTTCAATCCTATTGTTTGGTATTCATTCTATAGAATGGATCAAGACTGTGAGGTGGCCTGTGATGCCAAAGCTCTGAATTATATAGAAACAAAAGATCACAAACAATATGGCTTTACAATAATAAAACTAATAGAAATATTTTCACGATCCAACTACACTCCTGGGACTCTAGGCATTGTAGGGAATAAATCTAACATAAAAAGGAGAATTGAGATGATAAGTATATTTAACAAAAACTCATGGAAGTGGGCAATAACAGGTATAGTAGTATTTGCAGCTCTTGGGGTTGTAGGATTAACAAGTTCAATACAACCAGTACAAGCTATAGGGGAAAGTCAACAAGAGGCTAAAGCTAGTGATAGTAATATTGTAACCTTTCCTGATCATAATTTAGAAAAAGTTATAAGACAAATTATAAATAAACCTACTGGAAATATTACACAGAAAGATGTTGAAGAAATTACACAGATAACAGGTTTTATGGATGATGAACATCGAGCACCTACGGATTATGGACAAAGTGAAGCATTTGAAAAAATATCTAGTTTAGAAGGAATACAGTATTTAACCAATTTAACTAAGCTAGAACTAAGTGCATTAAATAAAATAAATGATTTTACCCCTTTATGCAAGGTGGTAAGGTTAAAGGAACTGTATTTAGGTCGACTTGAAGGATTAAGTGAGGATGCTGATATAAGTTATCTTAATACATTGACTAACTTAAATAGATTCGAAATTGGTAAGATAGAGGATATTACTATTTTAGAGAATTTAACTAACTTAACTAAGGTATACATAATCCTTGATAAGGATAATATAAAAGATATAAACGTTTTAATGGATCTTCCTAATTTAACTGATTTAACCGTAGACTCTCATGATGTATGGTATCCAGAAACAAATACCATGAAAAAAGCAGTAGAAGATATTAGTTTTATTAAGGATCTAACTAATCTAACTAATTTAAAAATTTTTAATAGTAGTATAAAGGATGTTAACTTTCTACAGACCTTAACTAAATTAACTAAATTAGATATAAATGCTTATAATTTAAGTGATATAAGCGCTATAAGGCATCTTACTAATTTAACTGAATTAGGAATAGAGAGTGATATTATAGCTAACATAGATGTTTTAAAGCAGTTTACTAACTTGACTAATTTGAAATTGCGTTGTATGAAAGTAAGTGATATAAGTGTTCTAGAAGGTTTAACAAAATTAGAAAAATTAGACTTATCATCCTATAAAGTAGGTGAATTAAAGGATATAACCGTTTTAAAGAACTTAACTAATTTAACTAGTTTAAATTTAAGTAATAATAAAATAGATGATATAAGCTCTTTAGAATATCTTACTAATTTAACTAATTTAAACCTAGGTCTTTCATATAATATAAATGATGAAGATTTAAGTTCTCTAAAGAAGCTTAGTAAGCTAACTAATTTAAGTATAAGTAGTTCTGATATAACAGATTTAAGCCTAATCTCAAGTTTTCCTAAACTAACTAGTTTGCAATTAGGGTATAATAAAATAATAGACATAAGTCCTCTGAAGAATCTTACTAATTTGACTTATTTAGGACTACAAGGGAATCAAATAAAAAATATAAGGTCTCTAGAGAATCTTACTAATTTAATTGATTTAAGATTAGAAGAGAATCAAATAAAAGATATAAGCCCTCTAGAAAACCTTACTAATTTAACTTATTTAGGATTAAAAGAGAATATGATAAAAGATATAAGTCCTCTAGAAAACCTTACTAATTTAACTTATTTAGGATTAAAAGAGAATATGATAAAAGATATAAGTCCTCTAGTAAATCATACTAATTTAACTCATTTAAAATTACAAAAGAATCAAATAAAAGATATAAGCCCTCTAGAAAACCTTACTAATTTAACTTATTTAGAATTAGAGGGAAATCCAATACTAGATTACAGCCCAGTAGATAATTTAAATTTAGATTAATACGTGGCAGGAAAGAGTTTAACTTGTGAAATGGAAATGCCTTTGTTGTGGTTACTATACATCGCTAGTATTAAAAGATGATGAATTAGATGGCTTAGAGTAATTTTTTAAGGTTTACAGCGATTATAAGACCTACCTAATAAAAAATCTTTAATTAATTTTTACTGTGCAGATTAAAATATTAAAGCATCAAGAACTTAAAAATTCTTGGTGCTTTTGTTGTGTATTGAGTGACAGTTGGACAGCCTGCTGGAGAAGAACTGTCACATTTATAGTCTTACCATATGGATGTTATTTTTATTGGTGGAGGAACACTAATTTGCTTAGTTAGAAAACAGATCAGCTTGTTAGAATACCTCCTTCATTTACTAATCATATACTTACGACTTTTTAGATATTCAAACATACCTTCTCTTTCTTTAGAATTATTAATTCTATAAATATCTTTGTATAATATATTTAACAGTTCTTCAACCTCTTGGCTTGCTATATAGTGTTTTTCTATATTATCATAATTAAATAGTAGATACATTTGATTTTCTGGGAATTTAATAAGGGGAAAAAAATAGTTAATCGAGAGTGTGTCAATCATTCTGTAAATAGGTAATTTATAGCCTTATATGAATAGTAATAAGATACTAAGAAATAATAAAATCACTTCTCTTGAACAACTTAAGAATAATCTTTAAAATAAAACATGTTAAGTAGAGACTCATGGTTTAAGCCTTTACGACGACATGTTCTTTTTAACTCAATTTACCCTATACGACCTTCGTACATAATAGAGAATTCTCCATAACAACTCCTATACTCCTATTCTTAACGAATCTCAATCTATTGTCGTTATTTTTAAATAATGGAAATATATTTTATATTTACGATGTTATTCTATCACAAAAATTATTGAACCCAAGGTAGTGTAAAATAAATTTTGTCATTTCATTATCTACAACTTCTATATTTATCTTTAATTCTACTTAACCTTAATTGTCCTAATATAATAATCTTGATACATGCTACCTTTTATGCTCAATGAATTGTTATCCCTAACTTTAAAGTATAATTGTCCATCTGGTGTCCATATATCTTGAACTATACTATGTAGTTTATATACTCCGTTCGAAAATCAAAGTAGAGTAAAATGCACCCTATTATTCATGTCCCTAAAATCATAATGAGCATACTTATTCTTCTTCAGCCAAAACACATTAGGCTCTTTCTTCTCTAGTATTCTAAAATAGTCTTTGTAATAAAACTCTGGAAAATATGTTATTACAGTTTGTGCTTTTGTTACATGTTCCTTGGGTACTTTATTCTCAAAATACACTTTTGTTAGTTACGTGTTAGTTATGTACGGAAATAAATCCACATTTGTTATAAGTTCTTACATATAACAAAAAACCCCTCAAACATAACCGTCTGAGGGGTCTTAATATCAATAATATTCCTATCTTTTTGAGAATTGAGGAGCACGTCTTGCTTTCTTTAAACCGTACTTCTTTCTCTCTTTCATTCTTGCATCTCTTGTTAACATTCCTGCTTTCTTTAAAGTTCCTCTTAATTCCTCATCAACTTTAAGTAAAGCTCTTGATATACCATGTCTGATAGCTCCAGCTTGACCTGTATAGCCACCACCTTCTACTGTAACTATAACGTCATATCTTCCTAATGTATCAGTTATAGCTAAAGGCTCTCTAACCTTAACTCTTAGAGTCTCATAGTTAAAGAAGTCTTCGATATCTCTTTTATTTATAGTTATAACTCCTGATCCAGGAATTAATCTAACTCTTGCTATAGATTTTTTTCTTCTACCTGTTCCATAAAATTGTACTTTAGCCACTTACAGTCCTCCTTCCTGAACTATATTTCTAAAACTTCAGGTTTTTGAGCTGCATGGTTATGCTCTGCTCCTCTATAAACCTTTAGCTTCTTTATCATTTTTCTACCTAAGCTGTTCTTTGGAAGCATACCTTTTACAGCATGTTCTATAACAAACTCTGGCTTGTTTTTCATTAAGTTCTTGTAAGGTATTTCTTTTAATCCACCTGGATGTCCTGTGTGATATCTATATAATTTTTGATCTAACTTTTTACCTGTCAATTCAATCTTTTCTGCATTTATGATTATAACGAAATCCCCAGTATCAACATGTGGAGTATAAACTGGCTTGTTCTTACCTCTTAATATCTTTGCAACTTCACTTGCTAATCTACCAAGCGTCTTACCTTCAGCGTCTACTACGTACCATTTTCTTTCTACTTCATGTGGTTTAGCAATAAAACTCTTCATCATTTTCCCTCCTTGTTGCAACGTTCAACGTATTTATTTTAAAAAACCGGGGCTAGTGGTTTTTTATTATCCATACTCTTTTTATTTTAATACAATCAACCATGTGTGTCAAGGTTGTTTTCGTATTATTATGATATAAATTTTAGACAACTTCAATTTTTACCCTATAAAAGTTTTACTATGGCAAAGAAGCTTGCAAGAGATAAAGCAAAAAAGGTTATAGTGCCAATTCCAAGTGCTTTTACTCCTTTATTAATTATACTATTGAAATCAACCGAAAGTCCCATTGCTGTCATCGCCATAAGTATACATATTGAACTAAGCCTCAAAAATATATCAGTCATCAAAAGTGGTATTATACCTGTTGAGTTCAATATTACTATAAAAATAAAATAAACTACATACATTGGAATCTTTACTCTTTGTACTCCCACAGTTTCTTGTTTATTATAAATATAACTTAGCACAATTGAAACAGGCATAATCATTAAAACTCTTGTCATTTTAACAAATGTTCCGATATCTCCTGCTGTTTTACCTAGTGCAAATGAAGCTGCTATGGCATGAGATACTCCGTGTAAAGTAAGCCCTGACCAAGCCCCATATTGTAAATCACTAATATCTATATTACTTTTAGCAATTGCTGAGTACACTAATACACCTATTGTTCCTAAAAAGCTGACAATAGATACAGCTATAACCGAATCTTCATCATCTGCATGGATACAAGGCTTAAGTGCTACTATAGCTGATGCCCCACATATACATGAACCAACACCTATTAATGTAGCAAGTTTATTTTGGACTTTGAATATTTTCCCTAAAAGAACAGAAATACTAAGCACTAGTAAAGCGTACACGATAACTAAAATAATAATTTTAGGACCAAGTTTAAATAAATCCTGTATGTTTAACCTAAATCCAAGTAATACTATCCCTATTTTAAGTAATACGCTTAATGAAAATTTGATACCAGCTTTATACCCACTTTTAACTTTAATACAGTTATTATATACGATACCAATTATGATTGCTATTGTAAGTGCTTCTATACTAATATAACTGTTTAAATACTTGCTGAATATTTTTGATATATATGCTATTGTAAATACTAATAAGATACCAGGTATATATCTATTGATACTCTTCATGATTAATCACCTCAATTATTATATTGGTAATTATATCACTGCCTTATCATAATATGAAATTATGTATTTTTATAGTTTAATAAATTTAACTTATATATAGCTGTAACTGTTATATTTTCCTGTTAATTTATTGACTTTATGTTAGCTAAATTATTTATAAATTCATGATTAATATCATCTAAATATACAAAATTAAACTCTCTTAAAATCTTCAAATTACTTATTGGTACTTCTATTAATTTACCCTCTTCTAGTTGTCCTCTAACAGCTTCTTGTGATATTATAGTACAACCTAGATTTGACTGTATCAATGATATTATTGCTACTAAACTACCCACTTCCATATATACATTCATTTCGCTCAATTCATGATGCGAAGCTATTATTGCGTTTTCAAAAACTTTTCTAGTCCCTGATCCTTTTTCTCTAAGTATAAGCTTTTGCTTAAGTACCTCTTCTATAGTCACTGAACTTCTTTTTGCTAAAGGATGATATGGTGAAACTACTAGTATCAATTCATCATCTTTATATTTCTTATACTGAACTTTACTTTTGTCAAAAGGTCCTTCTATTATCCCTATATCTATCTGCCCTTTAAATAGTTTCTTCAATATTGCTTGTGTATTTTCTACATATAATAATATTTCTACATTTGGATATTTTCTTTTATATTGACTTATTATTTGGGGTAATACATATCCGCCAACTGTCAAAGTAGCTCCAACATAATACTTTTTTATTTGCTTTGATTTATTTTGAATCTGTCGCTTTAATTTATTATTTAATCTACTAATTTTCATAGCATACTCTAACAACAATTCACCTTCATTGGTTAACTTCATATGTTTTCCTTCCTTATACAAAAGCTTAGTTTCATAGTATGTTTCTAATGCTTTTATATGCTGTGAAACAGCTGGTTGAGTTATATTTAAATCTTTTGCAGCTTTGGTTAAATTGTTTGTACTTGCTACAGTTATAAATGTTTGCAACCTTAAATCCACCATATAGTTTCCTCCAAGTAAAAGTTTATCATTGCTATTATAATACCACATAATCATGATGTTTATATTAATATTTATTCAATATCACCGTAAGTGGTACTTGTTAAATATGTGTAATATTTTCCATTTTTATTTACTATCTTTGTTATATATGATACCGTATATATGTATTTAATCTAAAATACCTTTTTAGAGTACGGTAATTGTACTAATATATCGCTAATAATAATAGGTAAAGTGAGTGATTATATTATGAACAAGAAAAAAGTGATCTTTATAGTTTCTTTAATAGCTATTTCATTGTTAATTTACTTAGTATATTTTAAAAAACCTACAAAAATAGTCTCATATGAACCGTCTATGGAAAAAGCTTTTATTAAATATCTGAAAGAAGATATGCTTTCTCCTGATGAATATAATAGAATCTATCAATTCAATGAAGCTCATAAAGTTTTTGAAGTTAGAAAAAAGCTAAATAAATATTATGTCTATATATATTTGTATTATAATATTCAGTATAATAAATATCATCTTGGATCAGGTGCTAGCTATCCAGCCGTTGTTATTCTCAAAAAAGTTTCTAATGACAAATATAGGGTTATAAAACTAAAGGAACCTGAATCTGGCGATGGATACGTTGATTCTATAAAACGACTATTCCCTGACCACATAGCTAAAAATATATTATGTAACAACCAAATTATAATTAGAGAATTATTAGTCAATTCACAAATTATCAAATAATTCTCTTAAAAATAATTTAAAGTATTCTGTAGTACAAAAAAATTAATTAAAAACGCTATCCGTATTAAATAATTGATTTCTAATCAAGTGGTGATATTGTGAACAAGAAAAAAGTGATCTTTATAGTTTCTTTAATAGCTATTTCATTGTTAATTTACTTAGTATGTTTTAAAAAGCCTACTGAAATAGTCTCATACGAGCAATCTATGGATGAAGCTTTTATTAAATATCAAAGAGAAGATATG
Source organism: Clostridiaceae bacterium M8S5 (assembly GCA_029227815.1). GTDB lineage: Bacteria > Bacillota > Clostridia > Tissierellales > MCWD3 > Abyssisolibacter. Next base: position 3,850,736 of record CP118523.1, read on the forward strand.
CTTTCTCCTGACGAATACGACAGAATCTATCAATTCAATGAAGCTCATGAAGTTTTTGAAGTTAGAAAAAAACTAGGTAGGTACTATGTATATATGTATTATGACTATGAAATCAAATATAATGAATATCATACTTCTGGTGGAAGCAATCCATTAGTTGTTGTTTTAAAGAAACTTTCTGCTGGTACTTATAAAGTTGTAAAACTCAAAGAACCTGAATCTGGAGATACCTACGTTGAGTCTATAAGACGGCTGTTTCCTGATTATATTGCTGAATATATGCTTGAGAATAGTTGTGAAATAGTAACTAAGCTACAAAAAAACATGAAGCAAATTAATTAACCATATAAATATGGAGGTGAATATTATTAAAAAACTTTTTATATTTTTTATTATTACTTTTATGTTTTGTCTATATGGGTGTAGTACGGATAAAAAAACTGATAAGGAAAACATTAAGGAAACTATAAAAAACTATTATGCTAAATCATATGATATGTGGATGAATCTAGACTATACTGATTTATCTAATTATTTAGATTTAGATTCGATTCAGTCTTATAACAAAACTATCGCTCTTCAGGAAGCTATCGAAAGGTGGACGTACTCTATCAAGAAAGGTTATTATAAAGGAAAGCGTGAAAGACACAAAGTATTCTATGATTATAAATCAATAAATATAAATAATGATGAAGCAACTGTTGATGTTATTTTATCCCCCGAAAAGGGTGTATGTGCATATCCACTTTTTATTTGTTTAGGTGAAAATACTTTTAACCTTGTTAAATCTAATAATATTTGGCTAATATCTAGCCATGATTACTCTGATGCTTATTTTTATGAACGCTCTAAAACTAAGAAAATAAAATTTGATATAGATAAAATACATAGAGAAGTTGATAGAGACTATAAATAAACACTAAAGAGCTATGGTTTACAAATCTAAAAATTTTTGCCACAACCCTTTACGTGTTGTAATTTATAGCTTTTTCAAACATTCTGCAAAAAACCTTTTAAATAACGCAAAATAACGCGTCATTTATTCTTTATTTCGTTATATCCAATCAATGCAGCTCCTATTGCTCCACAATATTGGGACAGCTTATGTGTATAAACTTTAAGTCCTAATTTTTCTTGTAGAAGATTTTTTATACATGAGTATTGTGCTAACCCTCCACTAAAAAATACTTTTCCCTGTATTGGTAATCGATTTGCAAAATTAACTGTTCTATTACATATTGATTCTAATACTCCTAACGCTATTGATCTAGCATCTACATCTTGTGCTAATAAACTTATTACTTCGCTTTCTGCAAATACCGTACACATACTACTTATTTTTGTTGGAGTAACATTTGCCACAAATTCATCTATGTGCTCTAAATCTTGTTGCAATATCCTCATAATTATCTCAACAAATCTTCCTGTACCAGCTGCACATTTATCATTCATTAAAAAATCACTTACATTTCTATCTTCATCTAGTAATATAACTTTGCTGTCCTGTCCGCCTATGTCTATAACTGCACTAATATCTTCTTTTAAAAAATCAGCACCCTTGCTATGACAGGTGATTTCTGTCACTTTTTTATCTGCTTGTTCTAATAACTTTCTACCATACCCTGTTGTTACTGTATATACTTCTGTATTAGAGTTTAATTCCTTATATATTTCATTTATTGCTTTTCTTGGGTTGGGCCCTGTTGGTATTATTGATTTCTTTATTATATCTTTGCCATCGAATAATATTCCTTTTGTTGTTGAAGACCCTGAATCTATACCTATGCTGTACATCATATCATCTCTATAAATGCAGTTATTCTAGTATTTAACTGTTCTATATCTGCTGTTGAATAGTCTGTCTCTACACTTATATAAGGGATATTCTTTGCTTTTACAAATTTCTTTATTGATGTGGTTTCAATGGCATAAGTATGACAGGCTTGTAATACCACATCTACTACTGCATCCACTTTATATTCCTCTATAGCTTTATTTAACATATCTAGTCTATAATGATTTGGAGACATACATGAACATCCTATCTTTATATACTTATCAGCAAGAGCTTCGTATATATCTGGATTATTTTCATCTACTAGACCTTCTATTGCTTTAGCCCCCATACAATTTTCGTAATATACTACTATCCCATCATTTTGCTCTATAGCTTCTACTACTTTTTCTGTAACTCCACCTATTGGACATCCTGTTACTAATATACGTGGTTTCTGCTTTAGTTTATTACCACTTTGATACTGTTTTTTTATTTTATCTGTTAATTTTTCTATATCTTCAATGTTTTGTTCTTTGTCAATTTTAAATGTGCTCCCGTACAATACTTTAAGCATTTCTTTTCCTGTTATTGCAGGTGGGTCTAATTTGCCAAGACTATAAAACTCTTTTAATGCTTTACGTTCTTTATTTTTCAAATGTATAGCGTTCTTAATATCTTTCTCTTTTATTTCTAAGTTAAACTGTTCTTCTAAAACTTCTTTCAATTTAACAATTTCATCCTTCCACATCTTTAAAGACCTTTTGGATGAAGGATCATTTGGAAGCTTCATCACATGTACTGGTTTAAATTCTCCCATGAGTTCAAACATTTTTCTTTTCCCATCACATGTTGTCTCACCTATGATCATATCACTAAAGTAAAAATACGGACATTTATCCGTTTTACCAAATCCATAACTTGATTTAATTAGTGGACATAGATTTCTTGGGAGTTCCTTTTCTGCTTCTCCTATCGTTTCATCAGATGTTGCACATAAAGACACTGTTGCGGCTCCCATAGCTAATGGTAATTCTTGAGGTAAAAATGTGCAAAATGTCCCTATAACAGGTTTATCGGTATCTTTATAGGCCTTTATTTTTATAAATCCTTCTCTTCTAGCTTCGGAAAATCCTTCAAATATTTTAGGTAATTCTTTTCTTACTTCCATATTTCCCTCCATGTAAAGTTAGTCTTAAAATCTACTGCAATTATACCATACAACAAGTTTGCGCCCTATTATTATAAGATATTGCAATAACTATCTTTGATGTATTATTTTTTTTAATCCAAATATCTTTTATACCTAACTAAACAGCATTGAAATATTAAGATGCCAAAAATAGAATAGTGTATTTAAGCTAATTAATACAATTGTGTAAAACACATAAAAAATTAATAAAAGATATAAGTAATAAAAACTTCTGAATAGATTTTCTATCAGAAGTTTTTATTTATACTCGTTATCACTCAATTATTGACATAATTTCTTTTCTAACACTCTTTACATCTGGGATATAACTATTTATGAATCTCACTTTTCCTAATACTTCATATTTTCCTAGACTAGCAGGAATCAATATACTATCGCCTTTACATATGTTCATCGTTTCTTGACCATACTTAATTTTACCTTCTCCTTCTACACATGTAATAACATTAAATCTTTTGATATCACTACAAAGTTTACAGGAGCTATCTACCTCATAAACATCTAATGCAAAATGCTCGTTCAGACAATAATATGTCTTGCTATATCCACACATTTCCACTCTCAAGCCTTTGCTTTTTTCTCCTGTAATATCCATATTTATAACATCTAATGCTTTATCTATGTGAAGCTCTCTACCTCTATTATAGTCATGTACACGATAAGTTATATCACTATTTTGCTGTATTTCTGCTATTATCAGTCCTTCTCCGATAGCGTGAACAAGTCCACTTTTTATGAAGTATACTTCTCCAGCTTTGACCTTTATTTCGTTAGCTAACGTTTCAAATTCACCTTTTTGTATAGCTTCTTTTAGCATATCTTTTGTGCAGTTATCAAACCCAACTATAATGCTAGAATTTTCAGATGCCTCTACTATATACCATGCTTCTGTCTTACCTGATTCACCTTCTACCTCATATGCATATTTGTCATCTGGGTGAACTTGAACAGATAGTTTTTGATCTGTGCTTATCAACTTTACTAGTAATGGAAATTTGTTTAGTGGTACTTTTTGACCTAGCAATTCATCTCCCTTTAGTTTGATAAGCTCCTCTATGGTCAAGTCTTCGTATTTGCCATTTTGCACTACGCTCATACCATGTTTATGACATGCAACATCCCAGCTCTCTCCTATATCTCCTTGAGGCAAATCATCTCTAAGTGCTGTCAATCGTCTTGAACCCCATATTTTTTCAAAATATATAGGTTTAAATTTTAGTGGATACATAGTTTTCACCTCAAATTATAAGTCTTTTTAAACTGCAAATTAATTATTTCATTAGGTTTTATATCTCGTATAGTCAATAATCCTGTATCGAAATAAGTGCCTGAACCCTCATATTCTTCACCTATATAGTCTGCTTTTTTAGACTTTGATACTCTTTTTATAGAAACTGGTTTCTCTAACATATTTACCTCTTGCACAAATCTATAGAAGTTAGGATTGTATATTAACTCGATGCTCTTAACCGATTCATCAGACATATTTTTAACTCTCCATATGATGCCGTCTGTATTTTCTAATTGGTTTGATAATAAAGCGCTTGTAGCGATTCTATCTTCTTCAATTTTAAAGAATACCTGATCATCACTAACAAGACCTAATGAATTTGGTTTGTGTATATAATGAGTAGTAAGACTATTTTGGAATTCATCTGCATATTTACTTACAACATCCTTATCTTCTGTTAAAAGTATTGCAAATTCAAAATTGTTTTGTCCTATCATCAAAGAATCCTTAGTTTTGATTTTAGCTCCTGAACGTCTTCCTCCTCTATATAGAAGATTCTCTTTTCCCATATAATCCATTGTAGTTAGCATATGAATATATAAATCTTTACCTTTTTTTATTTCATAACTAGGTATTCCTCTGTTAAACACTGCTATATTTTCTCCGTATACATATCTTTGGGTAGAATAAATTGGATAATAGTACTCTTTCCATTTAGCCTGAGTATCTTCTGGTACATTTTCATATCTATTTAGTCTTTTGTCATCTCCGAAGCTAGATTCTGCTATATGATATTGGTTTGAAAAATCTGCTACTTCAAGTGAAACCCTATGATTATGCGAAACATTATCGACTTTCACATCTAACTCTACCAATCTACTGTCTCTAGTAAGTTTAAACACTCTTGTAACTTTATTGGTTACCAATTCATCGCTTCTTCCATTACTATTAGTATCTTTATTTACTAACATCTCATTAGTTACTTCTATAAACGCTTCGTAGTTATTTATTACTTTTATGTTGACTTTCTTTTCAAAAGTTTTTGAATTATATTCTATATCATTGATTGGTGGAGAATAGTCATATTCATCACCAGTATTACCAGATTCAACAATGTTAAATGTCCTCTGCATGCACTTATTGCTCACTTGATCATGTATAGTTATACTTGAATCTGACTCTACTTTTACTGTTACTAATCCATTGCTTATAGAATCTTCTTTTACTACGAATGTGTTATCTAAAAGTTGCTGTATTTCCCCTTCTTTTATATAGTAAGTTTTAAATCCAACACCTTCAACTTCTGCTATAAAAGATATTTTCTTTCTAGTAACGAAATCATCTGGGTTTTCTTTAAGCCATAGACGATATTCTTTTAGATTTATTTTTTCTTCTTCAATTATTTCGTAAGGTATCTTTTCTCCATCACTAGTATATAAACCAAAATCATCATATACATCTACTACTGATGTTACAACTTGTTTTGTCTTGAAACTGTTGTAATTGAACACTACTATTGGTCTACTTTTATCTTTTTTAAACTGTATCTTCTCTGCAAAATTATTTATCCTTGATTTCATTAATGCCTTGTACATCTCATCTGCTTCAAATATTCTATTAATCATATCTTTGTGTGCTTCATCTGTACATACGCAACATATTGAATCATGAGCATGATTTTGTATATACAATCTCCACATCTTTTGGATTAGTTCTTTTTCATATCTATCTCCTAGTGTATATCCCATTACACTCATTGGTTCTAATCTTTTTTCTATCTTAGTTTGTATATCATAGTTTTTTTGTTTTATATCTGTTCTTGTCCCTGCAATAGATATGTGTACTCTTTGCATTTGACCTTTTCTTAAATCTCCTTGATATACTGGCAATGTATCTTTGTGTTTGCTAACTTCGTCAATATATTCTTCTAGTTTAGAGATTTTAAACTCTACATCTTTGTACTCTGCATTTAAGTTGTCTATTGCTTCTGGCATATTAACTTTTATATTTGCTTGATCAGAACCTGCTAAAAATAAATATCTATTATCTGTTGCACCTTTATCTAGATACTCAAAATTTAGATCTATAAACCTTTTAGCCTCTTCTAACTCTTCGCTGAGTTGAGACCCATTATTGTACCCAGCCCAGAGAGCGCTCATTAAAACTTCGCTCTTTGCTGTACCTTTCCATCTGAATTCGTTAGCGTTAATCTCTTTGTTATAGAAACCTCTCATAGCTACAGCACTCTCTATACCAAATGCATTTAGTATTTGAGGCATATTTTTAGATTGTCCGAATGAATCAGGTAAATATCCAATGTTCATCTTCTGCCCAAATTTTTTACTGATTATTTCACCTAACAATAGATTTCTAAGCAATGATTCACCACTGGGTATAAATTCATCTGGTTGCACATACCAAGGTCCGATTATCAGTTTACCACTTGTAACAAGCTCTCTGAGCTCTAAATACATATCTGGTTTTATCTCTAAATAATCAATTAACAGTGATGTTTGTCCATCTAGCATAAATGATGTGAACTCTTCTCTACTATTAAGTACTTCTATTACTTTATCCATAAATCCAATTAATCTACATCTATATTCATGAAATGTTTTCTGCCACTCTCTATCCCAATGCGTATGATTGACAACATATACTTTTTTATTCACTTTTATACCTCCGATTACCAAGTTGCTATATCAATATCTATGTCTTCTTCATCTGTTCCTTGTGCTAACGCATTTTCGTCAACATCTTTTTTAAATAACACTTGCAATGCTACAGATACTCCTACTCCTGCTAATACAGCTAATATAAATATCATATGGTTATTTGCCATAGGTAATCCAAACACTCCAGACACCCCTGCTGTAGCAACGCCTGCTCCCATCATTATAGCACCACCTACAGCTGATCCTATTACATTGAATGGTATTACTCTTGGATCTCTAAATGCATATGGCAATGTTGCTTCTGTAATACCAACTAAGCCAGAAAGTATAGTACTTATAGCCATATCTTTTTCCATTTTGATAAACTTTTTCTTAGCTATTAATGCAGATATTCCAACTGCTAATGCTGGGACCATTATCCCTGGAAATAATGCTGCATTTACTACAAATCCGATACCACTTGGATCATTCCATACCGCAAATACGAACGTTATTGCAATTTTGTTCAAAGGTCCACCCATATCAAACGCACACATAGCACTCAATATTGCTCCTAGTAAAAAGGCATACTGTGGCATTTTTGATAAAAGTATTAAATTTGAAATAATTGCATTGTTAAGCCAACCTACTGTGTATGCTACTGGATATGCCATCACGAAATATGTCACTGCGCCTGCTACTACTGGTATAACTAATGTTGCTTTTATTGCATCTAGTACAGATGGAAATTTCATTTTTTTCAAGTAAAATACCAAGTAACCTGCTAAAAAACCTGCTACTGCTGCACCCAAGAAACCACTTGCCTTTGTACCTTCTACAACTGGCATAGAAGCAAGATAACCTCCCAAAAATCCAGGTGCTATCGCTAATTTATCCGATATAGCGTATGCTATAAATGCTGCCATTATAGCAGGTATTAAACCCATCATCTTCCAAGCAAATCCATTCATTAAGTTTACCCATGCTATATCCTTTGAAACACTTTGACCTATCATATTTGTAACTGCTATTGTTATACCTGCAAAAACAATAAGTGGTAACATATATGAAACTCCGGTCATTAAAGGTTTTTGTATTTTTTTCATTAATACCCCTCCTATAGTTTTTCTTCAATTTTTTTAATTAATGTCTCTGGGCTTTTCATTGCTGTTGCTACTGGTATCTCAACAACTCTTGCTCCCTTAAATCTATCTTTATTTGGTATATCTATACCTATTGCTAATATAACAACATCTGCAGATTCTATATCTTCTTTTGTTAACTTATTTTCTACACCTGTTGCTCCTTGTGTTTCTATTTTTATGCTATGTCCCAATTTTTCTGCTGCATTTTCTAGTGCTTTCTTTGCCATGAAAGTATGTGCTACTCCTGTAGGACATGCTGTTACACCTACTATTCTCATAATTATCCTCCTTTTTTTGATCTGTTATTTTAATACTTCTATTATTTCTTTTTCACTACTAGCATTTAATAGATTATCTACAAATTCCTGCTCCATTAATTTTGTAGCAAGTGTTGACAATACTTTCAAATGCGTTGTGCTAGCTTCATTGTTAGGGATAGCTAACATAACCACAAAATCAACTGGCTTTTCATCTAAAGCTTCCCATTCAACAGATTTTTTTAGTTTACCTATAGCAATACTTGCTTGTTTTACACTATCAATCTTGCAATGTGGTATTGCTATTCCATTACCAAAACCTGTTGTCGACTCTTTTTCTCTAATCATAATGTTTTTGACAAATTCACTATGACATTCAATTTTATCTTCTTGTTTAAGCAACTTTGCTATTTGCTCAATTGCATCTATTTGATTTTTAGCTTTAATATCTAGTTTTATTAATCTCTCATTTGTTAAATTTGCTATGTTCATTCTAATTCATCTCCTATTTGATTGAGTATTAATGTATATGATAGATTACAAATTTGATGTGTTATAACTACCATTTTAAAAGTCTTATGAATTCCTGGTACGACTGGCTATTAATAAGTTCTAATACTCTTTTTTTATCGCCAACTATAGAATATAAGTTATTAAATATAATTTCATATTCCTCGCTCGACATTTTCTCTAAAGCCAATAACATTACTATCTGAACCATGTTTTCGCCCCATTGTATTGGCCTATCCAGTATTCCAACTGCTATCTTTGAAGTTATGACATTACCTGAAAATGCATGTGGTATTGCTAGTAAATTTCCTGTAGATGTAGATGATACGTTTTCCCTATCTATTGTTGATTGTGTGAATTTCTCACTAACGTACTTTTTATTGTATAGAATATTACTAAGCATCGTTATAACATCATACTTATTATCACTTTGTATACTTTTTATATATAACTGAGGGTCAAACAATTCGTACAATCTACATTTTTCATTGTATTGTTCAAAATTGTCTAAAACATTTGCTATAACACTTATATCTTCTTTGCCAAATAAAGCACTCACCTGTATTACTGGTATCTCATTAATATCTACGGGTACAGTTGCTATAACCAAATCAGGCTTTTGTAATACAGCTTCTCTTTTCTTATAGGAAGGAAATATTCCTAATATTATTACATCCTTAAATCTATTTCTAATCTTAGAAGCTAATAACTGTGCTGTACCCATACCTGTTGCGCAGATTATTGATATTTTCTTTATATCACCTCTGTATGCTTTTCTCTCCAATGCAGCTCCTAGGTGCATCGCTAAATATCCTATTTCATTTTCATCTATGCTGTTATTGCTGTATGCTTGTAATACTTTGCTTGCACTAATTGCCATTTCAAATGCATAAGGGTATTTTTCTTTTATTTCATCTAGTAATGGATTTCTAATACTCATATTATTTTTAAGTCTATTAATTGTTGGTTTTAAATGTAGCATCAACCCATATGCTAATTCTCTATCTTTTGTAAAATCAATTTTATAAACATTATTTATTTCATGTATCATACTTTGAATGAGCTTAGACAATTCATTTGATTTATCATCTTTATAATTATCCATACTAAATTCTTCGTATTTTATTGATTTTATACCAAGCAAATGTAATGTTATATATGCATTTTCACTTTCTGGTATTTTCACTATAAATCTCTTTTCTAACTCATTAGTAATCTTTTTAGCTATCTCATATTCATTCCTATTTTTTAAATTTATAAATTCTGATTCATCCATTTCTATTTCTCTATTAGTTTCAATTCTTTTTAGTGCAACAGCAATATGAATAATAAGGTTTTGTAATGCTATATCTGAAAATTTCATTGAGTCTTTACTATAAACATCCAATATTATTTGCTTTATGCTGTCAGTATCTATCCCGAATATATCTTCTAAATTTTTAATGTATACGCTATCTATATTGTTATTTATATCTTTTATATAGTTAGATATCATATATCTAATCTGCAATTCATCGCCTATTACTTTTATTCCATAGTTTGTTTTTTTCAGTAACTCTAAATTATAATTATTTAATAACTCTTCTACTTTTTCTGTATCATTATCTATAGTCGATTTGCTAACAAATAGTTCATTAGCTAAAGATTCTAATGTGATGAATTTTTGGTTATTATCTAATAGTTTTTTTAGGATATAGTGAACTCTATCTTTTGGTAATATTGCCATTATGCTTTTAGCCTCTGTTATATGTCTTTCTAAAAATTTGCTAGTAGAAGCATTAAAAGGCTCAATAATATATCCTATTTTGGGCTTTGATTTTATACAAATTTCTTTTGATTCTAGCTCTTTGTTTAAAAGCTTTATATCATTACGTATAGTCCTCGAAGATACACCTATTATCTTTGATAAATATTGTGCTGTAACTATTCCATTAGATTTAATAAACTCAGTTATTATTTGTCCTTTGCGCGCATCGTAACTCAAATCTATTCACCTCATTTACTATCTTCATTATAAAATACAAACTACAAAAACAAAATTTATTATTTTTCCATGTATATGCTGAAATCGTTATAATCCAGTTATAAGCTGTTTTTTAGCTTTGATAATTTCCGACAATATTTTACTTTTTTCGTTATCTTAGTTTATATTATATCAATATATAGAAATAGTTTAAGAAATAAAGCGCGGTTTTATTGCTCTTTTCAAAAAAAGTTTTTTGAATTTATTACATTTTTTTCTATGACTGCAAAGTTAAAGTTCAGGCATGATTTAAATGGTAAGTATATTTATATATGTTTAAAAATTGTAATTATATAATTTGAATTTATTGTAAAATTATATAATAAAAAAGGTGATGTTTAATATTTATATAAGTTGTTAATATATTGGTGATTTTTAATATAAAGGAGGGAATAAAGTGAAAAAATTGAGCAAAATATTAAACGTGAATTCAATACAATTATGTGCTCCATTTTGCCCATGCCGTTGTATAACAGCAAACAAAGATTTCAAAGAAAACGATGTAAGTACTTTGCTTTGGATTGAATGGTAATTTGAAATTTGTGTATGTTGCTTAAATAATTTACTCGTAATATAATAAAATAACCATTTATTTGTTTAAATAAGTGGTTATTTTTTGAACTTTACCTCACCTGTCTTCTTTACAGGTGCTTATTATTTATAACTTCGTGCAATATAACATAAAGCATTAAACTATAATATTTAGTAACTTAATTTTTACTATTATAATACACCTTATACAAATAAAGCCCACATGCAGGAGCGAGCTTGCCCGCTTTTGTTCTATCTTTAGCTTTTATTATATCTGGTATATGCTCTGGATCTATCTTGCCTGCTGCAACGTCTATAAGCGTGCCTACCACTATTCTGACCATGTTATATAAAAACCCATTACCACTGATATGAACTTCCATAAACTCTTCTCTATCTACCATTTCCAGTGAATGAATTGTCCTTATAGTTGTTTTTGCTGAGCTTCCTGTAGATTTAAATGATGTAAAATCATGCGTACCTATAAAGTATTTCATAGCCTGTTTCATTCTATCATGGTCTATATCTTTATACACATGAAATGCTCTGTTTTCTAATAATGGTCTTCTGACTTTATCTGAGTAAAACCTATATCTATACTGTTTACCTATTGAATGATACCTCGAATGAAACTCACTATCCATTTCTTCTACCTCTCTTATAGATATATCCATAGGTAACTGGCTATTAAATGCTATTCGCATCTTATAGATAGGTATCTTACTGTTTGTATAGAAATTACATACTTGACCATATGCATGTACTCCTTTGTCTGTCCTTCCTGAACCATATATCTTGACATGCTCTCTCGTTATTTTATATATGGCCTCCATTACTTCGCCTTCTACTGTCATATGGTCAGGTTGCTTTTGCCAACCATTATATCTAGTACCATCATATTCTATTGTGAGTTTTATATTTCTCATAGAGTATTCCTTTCATTACAGCACGTATCTGCTTGTTACTATAATACCAACTAAACAAAATGTAAGAGCTAGTGCACCAAAGTCTCTTGTGTGCATACTCAATTGCTTCATTCGCGTTCTGTTCTCTCCACCTCTATAACATCTTGCTTCCATTGCCATTGCTAACTCATCTGCTCTTCTAAATGCGCTTATAAACAGTGGTACTAATAATGGTACTAAGCTCTTTGCCCTCGATAGGAAATTTCCACTCTCAAAGTCTGCCCCTCTTGCCATTTGCGCCTTCATTATTTTATCTGTTTCTTCTAATAGTGTTGGTATAAATCTAAGTGCTATTGTCATCATCATAGCTAATTCATGTGCCGGCACTCCTATTTTTTTTAATGGATTTAGTAGCTTTTCTATACCATCTGTAAGTGATATAGGAGATGTAGTGAGCGTAAGCAGTGACGTTCCTACTACAAGGAATATCAATCTAAGTGCCATAAAGGTTGCTTGTATCAAACCTTCCTTTGTTACACTCAAAAACCATATTTTAAATATAACTTCTCCTTTTGTCATAAATACATTTAGTAAAAAGGTGATTATTATAATTACAAATAATGGTTTTAATCCTTTAAATATAAACTTAGGAGGTACTTTTGACAGTGCTATAGCACTACCTAAGAACGCTACTACAAATATATACGGTATAAATTTATTGATTAGAAAGATAGCTATTAAAAATATAAATGTAATTGCTATCTTTACTCTTGGATCTAATTTATGTATTACTGTTTCTCCCGGAAAGTATTGTCCAATTGTTATATCTTTAAGCATCTTCTTTACTCCTTAGATATTTGATAATTTCTTCTTTGGCTTCATCGACTGTTAACACATCATCATTTATATCTTTAATTTTCTCTTTTAATTTTCTCATAAAATATGTTATCTGTGGTACTCCTAGTCCGATGTTCTCTAGCTCTACATCGTTTTTAAATACTTCTTTAGGTTCTCCTGACATGGCTATTTTACCCTTATGCATAACTATTAATCTATCAGCTAACATCGCTACATCTTCCATGCTATGAGATACTAATATTATAGTTATACCTTGTTTCTGATGAAGTGTTTTCACTTGTGATAAGATTTCATCTCTTCCTTTGGGATCTAGTCCTGCTGTAGGTTCATCAAGTATTAAGACCTTTGGCTTCATAGCTAGAACTCCTGCTATTGCCACTCTACGTCTTTGCCCACCACTTAGCTCAAATGGTGATCTTTCCTTTACCGTTTCATAATCTAAACCTACTAGCTCTATAGCTTCTTTTACTCTTTTATCTATTTCTTCTTCTGATAGCTCCATATTCTTAGGTCCAAATGCTACATCCTTATATACTGTTTCTTCAAACAGCTGATGTTCTGGATATTGAAACACTAAGCCTACTTTTTTTCTTATTTCTTTAAGCTTAACTTTGGAGTCTGTTATATCTACACCATCTACTATTATCTTTCCTTCACTCGGCTTTAGCAAACCATTTAAGTGTTGTATTAGTGTAGATTTCCCTGAACCTGTATGTCCTATTAGCCCTATGAACCTTCCTTCTTCTATCTCTAGGTTTACATTATCAAGTGCTTTTCTTTCAAAAGGACTTCCTGGATTATATATATGAGTTAATTTTTCTATTTTTATACTTAACATATGCTATCCACCATCTCTTTTACTGTCAACACATTTTCTGGAACCTTGATACCCTGTTTTCTAAGCTTATATGCAAGCTCTGTTACTTGTGGCACATCTAATCCCAGTTTTTTTATCTTTTCTACTTGACTAAAAACTTCTCTTGGTGTTCCTTCTAATACTGTTTTGCCATTTTCCATTACTATTACTCTATCCGCTTGTACTGCTTCATCCATATAATGCGTGATAAGTACTATTGTCTTTTTCTGCTCTTGGTTAAGTTTGTTTATTGTACTCATTACTTCTTTTCTTCCTGAAGGATCAAGCATAGCTGTTGGTTCATCAAATATTATACACTCTGGATTCATTGCAAGCACTCCTGCTATTGCTATTCTCTGCTTTTGCCCTCCAGAAAGCATATGTGGTGCGTGCTTTTTGTATTCTGACATCTCTACTATATCTAAAGCTTCATCTACTCTTCTTCTTATTTCTTTTGGCTGTATACCTTGGTTCTCTGGCCCAAATGCTACATCCTCTTCAACTATTGTTGCTACTATTTGATTGTCTGGATTTTGAAATACCATTCCTGCTGTTTGCCTTATATTCCAAACATTTTCGTAGTTGCTCGTATCTAAATTTTTTACATAAACTTTACCTTCTGATGGCTCGAGTATTGCATTCATATGCTTTGCAAGCGTTGATTTGCCTGAACCATTATGTCCAAGTATTGCAAGGAATTCTCCTCTTTCTACTTGAAGGCTTACTTTATCCAATGCATAAACTTCTTCATCCTCATTATTTTTATATTGATATGAAACACTATCTATTTTAATCATTATGTCTTTTTCCATCTTAGTTTCACCTCGTCAAAGTGTGATATATATTTATATACTATTCCGTTTCTAATTTTAGCAAATTTAAGTATTCTATTCAAGCTTATTAATATTATTTTATGTTCATTTTTTTAATATATTGAGAATATTGCTGAATCACTTCAAAAATATTCTCAATATATCAAAAGGGGTGTCTTATAAGACACCCCCTAGGGATGTTTTAGAATGAGTTAAATGTACCCACTCGTAAACATCCCTTTGGGTCATTTCAATAAATAAGTATGTTCAAAAAACAGTAAATATCACTCTGAAATAGCCCTATTGTAAGCTTACAATAATTCTAAAATTACCATTTCCGAGCCGTCTCCTCTACGTGGACCCAGCTTTAATATTCTAGTATAACCACCATTTCTTTCAGCATACTTTGGTGCAATTTCTTCAAAAAGAGCCTTAACAACGTCTTTATCATATAAGTATGATAAAGCTTGACGTCTTGCATGAAGATCGCCTCTCTTACCAAGAGTAATCATCTTTTCAGCCATTCTTTTTGTTTCTTTTGCTCTAGTTACTGTTGTCTCTATTTTTCCATGATGCAATAAACTTGTTGTTAAGTTTCTTAACATCGCATTTCTATGGTCAGTAGGGCGCCCAAGTTTTCTTAACTTAGCCATTCTCGTATCACTCCCTTCAGTCTTATATGAGTATATATCTCATATCAAAGCTCTAATCTTCTTTTTTTGCTAAACCTAAGTTTAGTTCTGATAGTTTTCTTTGAACTTCTACTAAGGATTTCTTACCCAAGTTTCTTACTTTCATCATATCTTCTTCAGTCTTTTGAGTAAGTTCTTCTACTGTATTTATACCAGCACGTTTCAAACAGTTATATGATCTTACTGATAAGTCAAGTTCTTCTATGGTCATTTCTAGAACTTTTTCTTTCTTATCTTCTTCTTTTTCAACCATGATTTCGACGTCACTAACATGACTTGTTAAATCTATAAATAGATTTAAGTGCTCATTTATTATTTTAGCTCCTAATGAAGCTGCTTCGTCTGGTTTTGTTGTTCCATCTGTCCAGATTTCTAATATAAGCTTATCAAAGTTAGCTTCTTGACCAACTCTAGTATCTTCTACCTTGAAATTTACTCTTTTTACAGGAGTAAATATTGAATCAACTGGTATATCTCCTATCGTATGGTTCTCTTTTTTGTTGTTAACTGATGGAATATAGCCTCTTCCTTTGACCATTTCCAACTCCATATATAATTTTCCGCCTTCTTCTATAGTCGCAATGTATAGATCTTTATTAACTATTTCTACGTCTGGACCTGTTTTAATGTCTCCAGCTCTTACCTCACATGGTCCTACTTCATCTATTACTAAAGTAGTTCTCTCTTCTGTGTGCATTTTAGCTGCTATAGATTTTATGTTTAATATTAATTCAGTCACATCTTCGGCAACACCTGGAACTGTCGAGAATTCATGTAATACTCCTTGAATTCTTATTAATGATACCGCAGCTCCTGGTAATGACGATAATAGTACTCTTCTTAAACTATTTCCAAGTGTAGTACCATAACCTCTCTCTAAAGGTTCTACAATAATTTTTCCATACGTATTATCTTCGTTTATTTCAACCATTTGAATTTTGGGCTTTTCTATTTCTATCATTTATAACCCTCCCTTTTTTTCTATATTATACTTGAGGGCGACTGATTCTAGTATCACCTAGAAATAATTAATTATACTCTTCTGCGTTTTGGCGGTCTACAACCGTTATGAGGAATAGGCGTTACATCTTTAATCAAGCTAACCTCAAGACCTGTTGCTTGTAATGATCTTATTGCTGCTTCTCTACCAGATCCCGGACCTTTTACGTATACTTCAACAGCTTTTAATCCATGCTCCATTGCTTTTTTAGCAGCTGACTCAGCAGCTACTTGTGCAGCAAACGGAGTTGATTTCTTGGAACCTTTGAATCCAAGCTGTCCTGCACTAGCCCATGATATAGTATTACCTCTTAAGTCTGTTAAGGTAATAAGTGTGTTGTTAAATGTAGATTGTATATGCGCTTGACCTTTTTCAATGTTCTTACGCTCTCTTCTTCTTACACGGGTATTCCTTCTTTTCTTAGCTGCCACTTAGAAGTCCCTCCTTTTCAATTCCTATTTCTTTTTCTTTTTGCTAGAAAGTTTTTTAGGACCCTTTCTTGTTCTAGCGTTGTTCTTAGTTGATTGTCCTCTTACAGGTAGACCTCTTTTATGTCTTAATCCTCTGTAGCATCCAATCTCTCTAAGTCTCTTTATATCCATTGCTATTTCTCTTCTTAGATCTCCCTCAACAACGTACTCATCGATTTCGCTTCTTAATTTAGAAACTTCTTCTTCTGTTAAATCCTTTATACGTGTATCTGGATTAATACCAACCTTACTGATTATTTCTTGCGATCTTGACTTTCCAATACCATAAATATACGTCAAACCAATCTCGACTCTTTTTTCTCTTGGCAAGTCTATCCCAGCTATTCTGGCCATTAACTTTACACCTCCTAAACTGTGCATGTCAATTGTATCTTTTTACTTTTATCCTTGTTTTTGTTTATGTCTAGGATTTTGACATATAACCATTACTCTGCCTTTTCTTCTTATAATTTTGCATTTTTCACATATTTTTTTAACAGATGGTCTTACTTTCATTGTAAACCCTCCTTGCTACTTATTACGCCAAGTTATTCTTCCTCTTGACAAGTCATATGGAGAAAGTTCCAACATAACTTTATCTCCAGCAAGAATTCTAATAAAATTCATTCTCAGCTTTCCTGATATATGAGCTAATACTATATGTCCGTTTTCTAGTTTAACTTTAAACATAGCATTAGGTAAAACTTCTACAACTGTACCTTCAACCTCAATAACATCTTTTTTGGACATTAGGTTATCTAACCTCCGTTCCTGGCTATATGATATTAGTTACCGTAGCCAATTGTTTTCTTATATACGAATTATTAATTTTTTCACTCTTAATTATCTTATTCTTAAGTTCTTCTAATACCGTGTTAGTTACTCTTAGATGCTTAATTTTTTTCTTTTTCGGTTTATCAAGTTTTCTCAAGTCACCATCACAAATTAGGACATATTCACTATCCAGCTTATTTAGAACTATAAAGTTTCTTCCACTGTCTCTTCCTCTTTTGGATATCACGACTTGACCAATAGATATATCATCAGTTGTTTCCACTAATTTCACCTCGCGATAGTGTTAGTAATTCTGGCTCACCATCAGTTATCACTATAGTATTTTCGTAATGAGCAGATAATTTTCCATCTACTGTAATTACTGTCCAGTTATCTTCTAGTACTTTCACATGGAAACTACCAGCATTGACCATAGGCTCTATAGCTAAAACCATGCCCTTTTTTAACCTAGGTCCTCTTCCTGGTGGACCATAGTGTGGTATCTGAGGATCTTCATGCAACTCTTGACCTATTCCATGTCCTACGTAATCTCTAACGACTGAAAAACCATTCGCTTCAACGTATTCTTGTATTGCGTGAGATATATCAGATAACCTATAACCGACTTTAGCATATTTTATTCCCTCAAAAAAACTTCTCTTTGTGACCTCTATAAGCTTTACTGCCTCATCGCTAGCATTGCCTACTACATGAGTTCTTGCTGCATCTCCATAGTATCCATCTATTAATGAACCAATGTCTATACTTATAATATCGCCATCTTTTAGCTTTCTTAACCCTGGTATTCCATGAACTACTTCATTATTTACTGAAGCGCATATTGTTGCTGGAAAACCGTTGTAACCTTTAAACGCCGGCTTAGCTCCAAACTTTCTAATAAACTTCTCTGCAACTTCATCTAATTTTTTCGTTGTAACTCCAGGTTTTATAAAGCTTTTGAGATGTTCATGAGTCTCTGCTACTATGGCTGCTGCTTTTCTAAGCTTATCTATTTCTCTATCGCTCTTTAAAATTATCATATTTATTCGCCCCCTAGGGCATTTACTATATCACTATATACTTTGTCTATATCTTGTTTACCATCAATATTTACAATCTTATCTTGTTTTTCATAGTAGTTTATCAATGGTTGTGTCTTGTTTTGATATTCCTCTATTCTCTTAGATACAGTTTGCTCGTTATCATCTGCTCTTTGATATAACTCACCACCGCATATGTCACAAATACCTTCTTTTTTAGGCGGATTGAATAAAACGTGATAAGTTGCTCCGCACTCTTTACATATGCGTCTTCCAACTGCTCTTTTTACTAATTCATCCTTAGAAACTTCGATATTTATAACTTTATCAAGATTGTAACTCAATTTCTTTAGTTCGATGTCTAATGCATCTGCTTGAGCAACAGTCCTTGGAAATCCATCAAGTAGAAATCCTTTTTTGCAATCGTCCTCTGTTAATCTATCTTTAACGATTGCTACCACTATCTCATCTGGTACTAATAGTCCTTTATCTATGAACTCTTTAGCTTTTGTTCCAAGCTCTGTACCTTCTTTTATATTCTTTCTGAATATATCTCCGGTTGAGATATGTGGAATATTATATTTTTTTACAATCCCTGAAGCTTGGGTTCCTTTCCCAGCTCCAGGCGGTCCAAGTAATATTAACCTCAAAACTATCATCTCCCTATGGAGTTTTCAAACTTCTATTTTAAAAATCCTTTATAGTGTCTCATTTGCATCTGTGCTTCAATTTGCTTAACAGTTTCTAGTGCAACACCTACTACGATTAGTAGTGATGTACCACTAAAGCTGATAGTTATACCTGACTTAGTGTTTATTAGTAGTGGTATAGTTGCTATTAAAGCAAGTGCAATAGCACCTATAAATGTTATTCTGTTTAACACTTTACTTAAAAACTCTGATGTTGGCTTTCCTGGTCTTATCCCTGGAATAAATCCTCCATACTGTTTAAGGTTATTTGAATATTCTATCGGGTTAAACTGTATCATAGTGTAGAAATAAGTAAACCCAAGAATTAATAAGAAATTCAATGTACAATATACCCAAACTCCAACGCTACCTTGTATCGTAAAGTATTCTTTAACGACATTCGCGAATCCTGAATTTGGCCAGAACATTGTTAATGTTGGTAAGAACTGTAATATTGAACTAGAGAATATTACAGGAATAACTCCTGCCATTAATACCTTTAGTGGTATATGAGTACTCTGTCCACCATACATTTTTCTTCCAACTACTCTTTTTGCATACTGTACTGGTATCCTTCGTTGTCCTTCTTGGATAGCAACAACTCCTGTAATGATTGCAACCATTAATATTACGAATAATATAGCTGCTATTAAGCTGATTGTTCCTCCAAGGTAAAGACTACCTACTGTATATATATCTGATGGTATTTTAGTAACTATACCTGCAAAGATTATTAGAGATATACCGTTACCTATACCTTTATCTGTTATTTGTTCACCTAACCACATTAAGAATGCAGTTCCTGCTGTTAATGCTAATATTACAGTAAATTTACCTAGGAATGTGTTGTTTGTAAGTGCACCTCTAAATAATCCTAGTGTATAACCAAGTGCTTGGATTACTGCAAATACAATTGTTCCATATCTAGTATACTGTGCAATCTTCTTTCTTCCTGCTTCTCCTTCTTTAGCCAATCTCTCTAAACTAGGAATAGCTATTGTTAGAAGTTGGAAAATAATTGATGATGTAATATATGGATAAACTCCTAATGCAAATATCGTAAACTTTTTGAATGCTCCACCTGACATTAAGTTAAATAACTCTAACACTCCGCCGTCTCCGGAATTAAACAGGTTTTTGATAAATTCTTTATCAATGAATGGAGCAGGGATATTAGCCCCTAATCTAAAGATAAATAGCATCGCTAGTGTAAATAGCATTCTTTTTCTTAAATCTGGTATTTTCCACGCATTTCTTAGAGTCGATAGCATATATTAGATCACCTCTACCTTTCCCCCAGTAGCTTCTATTTTTTCTAGTGCACTCTTACTAAACTTTTGGGCTTTTACTGTTAATTTTTTATTTAACTCGCCATTTCCTAATATTTTTACTCCATCTTCAAGTTTTCTTAGCACACCGCTTTCAAGTAATAACTCTGGAGTTACTTCTGTATTATCTTCGTATCTATTTAAATCTTCTACGTTAACAATAACATATTTTTTAGCAAAAATGTTTTTAAATCCTTTTTTCGGAAGTCTTCTTGCTAAAGGCATTTGACCACCTTCAAATCCAGGTCTAACTCCGCCACCTGATCTTGATTTTTGACCATCTTGCCCTCTACCAGCTGTTTTACCTTGACCAGTTGCGGTACCTCTACCTAATCTTTTACGATTTTTTGTAGTTCCTGGATTAGGTTTAAGTTGATGTAGTTTCATATCAGCTGCACCTCCTTTATCTTTATCGATTTTACTTAACTATTTCAACCATGTGACTTACTTTGTTGATCATTCCTCTTATTTGTGCATTGTCTTGATGCTCAACTATCTGACCTATTTTCTTTAGTCCCAATGCTTCGATAGTTCTCTTTTGCTTTTCTATTCTTCCTATCTTGCTTCTTACTAATTTTATTTTAATAGTAGCCAAGGTATTTCCCCCCTAACTCAAAATCTCTTCTACAGATTTTCCTCTAATTTTTGCAACTTCTTCTACTGTCTTAAGTTCTGATAAACCATTCATAACAGCATTTAACATGTTTCTAGGATTGTTAGATCCTAATGATTTTGTTCTGATATCTTTAACTCCTGCAAGCTCAAGTATAGCACGTACTGGACCTCCAGCAATAACTCCTGTACCTTCTGGAGCTGGTTTTAATAATACACTACCTGAACCAAAGTTTCCAATTATTTGATGTGGAATTGTAGTTCCTACAATAGGTACCTTTATAACGTGTTTTTTAGCATCTTGGATAGCTTTTCTGATAGCATCTGGAATCTCTATAGCTTTCGCCATTCCAACTCCTATATGCCCTTCTTTATCACCAACAACTACCAATGCACTAAATCTAAAGTTTCTACCACCTTTTACAACTTTAGTAACACGATTTATATTAACAACCTGCTCTTTCAAGTCTAATTGGCTTGCATCTATTAATTCACGGCGCATTTGTTTCCCTCCTTTTTAGAATCGAAGTCCTGCTTCTCTTGCACCTTCTGCAAGTTCCTTAACTCTTCCATGATATAAATATCCGCCTCTGTCAAATACTACAGCTTCTATTCCATTTTTCTTTGCTCTTTCTCCAACTAATTTACCAACAAGTTTTGCAGCTTCTTTATTTCCTGTAGCCTTTACAGCCTCTGCAACTTCTTTGTCCAAAGTAGAAGCGGAAACTATAGTCTTGCCGTTAACGTCATCTATAACTTGTGCATAGATATTTTTTAAGCTTCTAAATACGTTAAGTCTAGGTCTCTCAGGAGTTCCTGATACATTGCTTCTTAAATGCCTTTTTTTTCTTCTCTCGTTTTTATTAACCTTCTTAAGCATCCTCTTTCACTCCTTTCTACTTAGCAGTCTTTCCTTCCTTACGTCTTACATATTCACCTTCGTATCTAATTCCTTTTCCTTTATAAGGCTCAGGTTTTCTCCAATCTCTTATAACAGCAGCATAGTTTCCTACTCTCTGCTTATCTATACCTTTAACAACTATTTTAGTGTTAGATGGCACTTCAACTTCAATACCTTGTGGATCTTCCATTTCAACTGGATGTGAAAAACCTAAGTTAAGAACCAATTTCTTACCTTGCTTAGACGCTCTGTATCCAACACCTACGATTTCAAGAGTCTTTTCATAGCCTTTTGTAACTCCTTCTACCATGTTAGCAATAAGAGTTCTAGTTAATCCATGTAGAGACTTGTGCTTTTTATTTTCGCTTGGTCTAACAACATTTATAACATTGTCTTCTATTTCTATTTTCATGTCTCTATCAAGTTTTTGTTCTAATTGTCCTTTTGGTCCTTTAACTATCATATAGTTTTTTTCATCTAATTTTATTTCAACTCCAGCAGGTATATCTATTGGCTTTAAGCCTATTCTTGACATGATTGCACCTCCTGTTTCCTAGTATAACATAAATCTATTACCATACGTAGCAGATTACTTCTCCACCAGCATTGTTCTTTCTAGCGTTTTTATCTGTCATAATTCCTTTTGATGTAGACAATATTGCTATCCCAAGTCCGCCTAATACCTTAGGTATTTCGTTTCTCTTAGCATAAACCCTTAAACCAGGCTTTGATATTCTCTTAATTCCAGATATTACTTTTTCTTTCTCGCTAGTGTACTTTAGCTTTATTCTAATTATTCCTTGCTTGTCATCTTCTATGAAGTCACAGCCTTTTATATATCCTTCTTCTAGTAATATGTTAACAATACTTTTCTTAATGTTAGAAGCAGGAACATCAACATTTTGATGTCTAGCACTATTAGCATTTCTTATTCTAGTTAACATATCAGCAATTGGATCAGTCATAACCATCAGAGCTACCTCCTTCCATTTACCTAAATATTACCAACTTGCTTTTCTTACTCCTGGTATCTCACCCTTATATGCTAGTTCCCTAAAGCAAATACGGCAAATGCCAAATTTTCTCAGATAAGCATGTGGTCTTCCGCATATTCTACATCTTGAATAGCTTCTTGTACTAAATTTAGGTTTTCTTTGTTGCTTAACCTTCATTGATTTTTTAGCCACAAGTATACCTCCTTCTACTTTTTAAAGGGCATTCCCATAAGTTTCAATAATTCTCTAGCTTCTTCGTCTGTATTAGCCGTAGTTACTATGATTATATCCATTCCCTTAATCTTGTCTATTTTATCGTACTCAATTTCTGGGAATATTAGTTGCTCTTTTACTCCTAAGGCATAGTTTCCTCTTCCATCGAACGCTGTTGAAGAAATACCTCTGAAGTCTCTAACCCTCGGTAATGCAATTGATATTAATTTATCTAAGAAGTCATACATTTTTTCTCCTCTTAGAGTTGTCTTGCAACCTATTGGCATACCAGTTCTTATTTTAAAGTTAGAAACAGATTTCTTAGCCTTTGTTATAACAGGCTTTTGTCCAGTTATAGTACTCATTTCGCCAACTGCTGCTTCTAATATCTTAGGATTATCTTTCGCCTCGCCAAGTCCCATATTTACGATTATCTTCTCAACTTTTGGTACTTGCATTACATTTTCATATTTGAATTTGTCCATCATTGCTGGAACTAATTCACTTTTATATCTATCTTTAAGTCTTGATGCCACTTGCACTTACCTCCTTTCCGACAGTAGCCTAGTCTAGAACTTCACCACATTTGGCACAAATTCTAACTTTTTGACCATTTTCCAGTATCTTATGCTTAATTCTTACGCCTTTTTTATCTTTATTGCAATAATACATAACATTTGATGCATCTACTGGTCCTTCTTGGTGAATTATTCCACCTTGTTGTACCTTTTGGGAAGCTTTTTTATGCTTTGTTAGCATATTTACTCCTTCAACAATAACTCTATTTTGTTTTGGCATAGCTTCTAGTACTTTACCAACTTTTCCAGCATCTTTACCTGTTATCTTTACAACTGTATCGCCTTTCTTAATGTGCATTATTACACCTCCTTCTATAACACTTCAGGTGCCAATGATATTATTTTCATGAAACTGCGTTGTCTTAGTTCTCTACATACAGGACCAAATATACGCGTTCCAACTGGTGTTTTATCTTCTTTTATGATTACTGCAGCATTTTCATCAAAATTAATATAACTTCCATCATTTCTTTTGATAGGATTTACAGTTCTCACTATAACTGCCTTAACCACTTCTCCCTTTTTAACAACACCTCCTGGCGTTGCATTTTTAACGCTACAAACAATTATATCACCAACGGTAGCATACTTTCTTCTTGAGCCACCAAGTACTTTTATACATAATAACTCTTTAGCGCCTGAATTATCAGCTACCTTAAGACGAGTTTCTGCTTGAATCATGTGTTACCCTCCCTTCGAATAACTGTGTTAATTATTTTGCTTTCTCAACAATTTCAACCAAACGCCATCTCTTTTGTTTACTCAATGGTCTTGTTTCCATTATTCTAACTTTATCGCCTATTCCACAAACATTATTTTCATCATGAGCTTTGAATTTTGTAGTCCTCTTAACTTGTTTTCCATATAAAGGGTGAGCAACAAAAGTTTCTACAGCAACAACTACAGTCTTATCCATCTTGTCGCTTACTACACGGCCTATTCTTACTTTTCTATTACCTCTATCTTCCATTCTCAGATAGCCCTCCTTTCTGAAGCTATAACATCCTATTTGTTACTTAAATTCAATTCGCGCTCTCTAACAACTGTTTTTAATCTCGCTATATCTTTTCTAACAGCTTTTATTCTCATTGGATTATCAAGCTGTCCTGTAGCTAGTTGAAATCTTAAATTAAAAAGTTCTGTCTTGAATTCGTTTAATTTTAAATCTAACTCTTGAGTAGTCATCTCTCTTAATTCACTAGCTCTCATTAGCTTCACCACCCTTTTCAGTTAGGTCTTCTCTTGCAATTACCTTACATTTTATTGGTAACTTATTTATAGCAAGCCTCATTGCTTCTCTAGCTAAACCTTCTTCTATACCAGCAATTTCAAATAATACTCTTCCTGGCTTTACTACTGCTACCCAATATTCTGGTGAACCCTTACCTTTACCCATACGAGTCTCGGCAGGTTTTCTAGTTACTGGCTTATCTGGAAAGACTTTAATCCATATCTTTCCTCCTCTTTTTACATGCCTTGTCATAGCTCTTCTGGCAGCCTCTATTTGATTAGATGTTATCCAAGCAGGCTCTAATGCCTGTATACCATACTCTCCATAAGTAACTTTGTTACCACGAGTTGCCTTACCTGTCATTCTTCCTCTATGAACTTTACGATGTTTTGTTCTTTTAGGCATTAACATAGATATTCCTCCTTCCTGCAGGTTCGTTACTTTTTATCATTTTTTCTAGGTTGTGCGTTACCTTTTGTAGGTAAAACTTCACCTTTATATATCCATACTTTTACACCAAGTTTTCCATAAGTTGTATCTGCTTCAGCAAATCCATATCCTATATCTGCTCTTAATGTTTGTAAAGGTATATTTCCTTCGCTGTATCCTTCAGTTCTAGCCATATCTGCTCCACCAAGTCTTCCTGATACTGCTGTCTTAATACCTTTTGCTCCAGCTCTCATTGATCTTTGGATTGATTGCTTCATAGCTCTTCTAAAAGATACTCTTCTCTCTAATTGAGAAGCTATATTCTCAGCTACTAATTGAGCATCTGTCTCTGGTCTTTTGATTTCTTCAACATTTAAAGAAACTTTTTTGCCAGTCATTTTTTCTATATCTTTTCTTAATTGTTCTACTCCTGATCCGCCTTTACCTATAACCATTCCTGGTTTAGCTGTATATATGTTTAACTTAATTCTCTTTGCAGATCTTTCTATTTCAGTTTTTGATATTCCCGATAAGAACAATTTCTTTTTAACATAAGTTCTTATTTTATGGTCTTCTACTAAGAAGTCAGCAAAGTCTTTTTTCTTTGCGTACCATCTTGAATCCCAGTCTTTAATAACTCCGACTCTTAAACCATGCGGGTTAACTTTTTGACCCATCTTTTCCCCTCCTTTTCCTACTCTCGTTCTTTAAGCACAACACCAACGTGACTAGTTCTCTTTCTGATATGAAAAGCTCTACCTTGTGCTCTTGGTCTATATCTTTTTAGGGTTGGTCCTTGGTTTGCATATGCCTGTGCAACATAAAGATTATCTCTATCTAAATCAAAGTTGTTCTCTGCATTTGCAAGTGCTGATTTGACTACTTTACCTAGTACCTCGGCGCCTTTAGTTGGCATGTACTTTAGTATAGCAACAGCTTCCATAACGCTTTTGCCTCTTACTAAATCAGCAGCTAATTGCACTTTTCTAGGTGAAATACGGACATGTTTTGCAATAGCTTTAGCTTCCACTCATATCCCTCCTTATTGACTATTCTTATAAAATATCTATCTTACAGAACTTGATTTTTCATTTTTTCCTGCATGGCCTCTATAAGTTCTAGTTGGTGCAAATTCACCTAACTTATGACCTACCATGTCTTCTGTTACATAAACAGGTACGTGTTTTCTTCCATCATGAACAGCTAATGTGTGGCCTATCATTTGTGGAAAAATTGTTGATCTACGTGACCATGTCTTTATAACTTTCTTTTCATTTGCCTCGTTAAGTTTCTCTACCTTTTTTAGTAAATGATCGTCACAAAATGGACCTTTCTTTACTGATCTACCCATTCAAAGCTCCTCCTTTCGAACCTTATTTGCTATTAATTAGATTACGAAAAGTTATTTTTTCTTTCTACTCTTAACAATAAATTTATTAGATTTTTTGTTCTTCTTACGAGTTTTGTATCCTAATGCTGGTTTACCCCACGGAGTTACAGGACTTGGTCTACCTATTGGTGATCTACCTTCTCCTCCACCATGTGGATGGTCGTTAGGGTTCATAACACTACCTCTTACAGTAGGTCTAATTCCCATGTGTCTCTTTCTTCCAGCTTTACCTATTGTGATATTTTCATGATCTGTATTTCCTACTTGACCTATTGTTGCTCTACACTCTATTCTTACTAATCTAACTTCTCCAGATGGAAGTCTTACTTGAGCGTAATCACCTTCTTTAGCCATAAGCTGTGCTTGGTTACCAGCTGATCTTACTAACTGACCACCTTTACCAGCTTTCATTTCTATATTGTGGATCATGATACCTACTGGTATGTTCTTAAGTGGTAATGCATTACCTACTTTTATATCTGCATTTGGCCCAGACATTATAACAGTACCAACTTTTAATCCGTTAGGTGCTAATATATATCTCTTCTCACCATCTGCATAATTTATAAGTGCTATATTTGCTGATCTATTTGGATCATACTCAATCGCAGCAACTTTACCAGGGATATCATCTTTATTTCTCTTAAAGTCTATGATTCTATATTTTCTCTTAGCTCCGCCGCCTTTATGACGAACTGTAATCTTACCACGTGCATTTCTTCCAGCGTGTTTCTTTAGTGTGGTAAGCAATGACTTTTCTGGCTCTGTTTTAGTTATTTCTTCAAAAGTAGAAACAGTCATATGTCTAATAGCTGGCGAAGTAGGCTTGAACTTTTTAATACCCACAGTTTTCCCTCCTTCTCTTAACTTGAGTGAATATAATTACTACATTCCTTCAAAGAACTCAATAGTTTTACTATCATCAGTTAACTTAACAATGGCCTTTTTCCAATCAGGTCTTTTTCCGATATTTCTACCCATTCTCTTAAGTTTACCTTTCATATTCATAGTATTTACTTTTTCAACTTTAACGTCAAAAATTCTCTCTATTGCTTTTTTTATTTCTGATTTATTTGCATTCTTGTCTACAGCAAAGGTGTACTTTCTATCTGCCATTGCATCCATACTTTGTTCAGATATTATAGGCTTTCTTATAATGTCATAAGGGCTTCTCATTATGCATACACCTCCTCAACTTTTTTTGCAGCATCTTTAGTAATAATAAACATATCATACTTTAATATGTCATAAACATTTAATGTATTAACTAGTGTAGATTCAACACCAGGAATATTGTTTACTGATTTGATTACATTTTCATCTTTCTCATCCATTACTATAAGTGCTTTTTTCTTTACATCAAAATTCTTTAAGATATTTACCATATCTTTTGTCTTTGGCTGCTCCATCTTCAATTCTTCTAATACTACTATTTCATTATCTAGAACTTTCGAACTTAAAGCAGACTTCATTGCCAATCTCTTAACCTTTTTTGGTATGCTATAAGAATAGTCTCTTGGCTTTGGAGCAAATACTACTCCTCCTCCTACCCAGTTAGGCTGTCTTATACTACCAGCACGAGCTCTACCAGTTCCTTTTTGTCTCCATGGCTTTCTTCCTCCACCACGCACTTCGGCTCTAGTCTTAGCTGACTGTGTTCCTTGTCTCTTGTTCGCAAGCTGGTTTTTGACAGCTTCATATAGAACATGTTGGTTTACTTCGATACCAAACACGTTATCACTTAATTCAATATCACCAATTTGTTGGCCTGAAATATTATATAAAGCTACTTTTGGCATTCTAAATCCTCCTTTCTACGAAGCTTATTTTGTACCTTTAACAGTTTCTTTCACTACTACTAATCCACCTTTAGGTCCTGGTACAGCTCCTTTAATCATTAATAGATTGTTTTCTACATCTACTTTAACAACTTCTAGGTTCTGAACTGTAACTCTCTCATGACCCATGCGGCCTGCATTTTTCATTCCTTTAAATACTCTAGCTGGATGCGCAGATGCTCCTAGTGAACCTGGCGCTCTATGGTATTTAGAACCGTGAGTTTCTGGTCCTCTTGATTGATTATGTCTCTTTATTGGACCTTGAGTTCCTTTACCTTTTGAAGTTCCAACAACATCGATTTTGTCTCCAGCAGCAAATATATCAGCTTTTAAAACTTGACCAACTTCGTAGTCATCTATGTTATTTACTCTGAATTCTCTTAAATATTTTTTATACTCTTTGCTTACTTTATCAAAGTGTCCTTTTAATGGTTTGTTAACCTTTTTCTCTTTGATGTCAGCAAATCCAACTTGTATAGCTGTATATCCATCTACTTCCTCTGTTTTCTTTTGATACACAGTCATAGGTCCTGCCTCAACTACTGTCACTGGAATAACAACTCCATGCTCTCCAAATATTTGAGTCATCCCTACTTTTTTACCTATTATTCCTTTCATCTTTACACCTCCTATTATCTTACAGCGGATTGCATATTTGCAATCATACTAAGCAAAGTGCAAAAGCTTAGCTTATAGCTTGATTTCAATATCAACTCCAGCAGGTAAGTTTAATCTCATTAATGATTCAACAGTTTTTGAAGTTGGACTTAATATGTCAATCAATCTTTTATGAGTTCTTTGTTCGAACTGCTCTCTTGAATCTTTGTACTTGTGAACTGCTCTTAGAATTGTTATAACTTGTTTTTCAGTTGGTAACGGCACAGGTCCTGACACCTTTGCTCCTGTTCTCTTTGCAGTTTCTACAATCTTTTGTGCTGAAAGATCAAGAATCTTGTGGTCGTATGCCTTAAGTCTAATTCTTATTTTCTGCTTCACATTAACTCCATTTGCCATTAGTAATTCCCTCCTTCTATCGCATGTTTAGTTCTACCATACGACATGGGATTGCCGATACACTCTTCCGTGTGTTTTGTATATTGATAATTAAATCAGCTAATCCAACCGCCCGATTTATAATCGGACCTTCTCAGCAAAAATTCCCTGTTTTTACACAAGCAGCAACCTTTTGCCTCATCGCATGTCTGTAGCACACCTTATTATTTTACAATATAACACCACAAAATACAAGGGTTTTTTTTATTTTTTTTTATTTATTTCTTCAAAAAAAGAAGAGGCTACTAACCCCTTCTTATTTATTATCTTTTAGATTATTCTATAATCTCACTAACAACACCAGCACCAACTGTTCTTCCACCCTCACGGATAGCGAACTTAAGTCCTTTTTCCATTGCTATTGGTGTAATTAATTCTACTGATAACGCTGCGTTGTCTCCAGGCATACACATTTCTACGCCTTCTGCTAATTCTATTGCTCCTGTTACGTCTGTTGTTCTAAAGTATAATTGTGGTCTGTATCCACTAAAGAATGGCTTATGTCTTCCACCCTCTTTTTCTGTTAATACATATACCTCTGCTTTGAACTTCGTATGTGGTGTTATTGAACCAGGCTTTGCTAATACTTGACCTCTTTCAATATCTGTTCTTTGTACTCCTCTTAGTAATGCTCCGATGTTATCTCCTGCTCTTCCTTCATCTAGAAGCTTTCTGAACATCTCTACTCCTGTACATACTACTGATCTCTTCTCTTCTGTTAATCCTACGATCTCTATTGTATCTTGTACTTTTAGTACTCCTCTTTCTATTCTTCCTGTTGCAACTGTTCCTCTACCTGTGATTGAGAATACGTCCTCTACTGGCATTAGGAATGGTTGGTCTGTATCTCTTGCTGGCTCTGGTACTGCTCTATCTACTGCTTCCATAAGCTCTAATATCTTTGTTCCCCACTCACTTTGTGGATCTTCTAATGCTTTTAATGCTGATCCTACTACTACTTCTGCATTATCTCCATCAAACTCATATTCGCTTAGTAATTCTCTGATTTCCATTTCTACTAACTCGATTAACTCTTCGTCATCTACCATATCTGCTTTGTTTAAGAATACTACGATTTGTGGTACTCCTACTTGGCCTGATAATAGTATATGCTCTCTAGTTTGTGGCATTGGACCATCTGCTGCTGAACATACTAGGATCGCTCCATCCATTTGTGCTGCTCCTGTTATCATGTTCTTTACGTAGTCAGCATGTCCTGGGCAGTCCACGTGCGCGTAGTGTCTTGCTTCTGTCTCATACTCAACGTGTGCTGTTGATATTGTGATTCCTCTTTCTCTTTCTTCTGGAGCTTTATCTATATTATCAAATGCTACTGCTTCTCCAGTTCCTAATCTCTCATGTAACACTTTTGTGATTGCTGCTGTTAATGTTGTTTTACCGTGGTCTACGTGTCCTATTGTTCCTATGTTTACGTGTGGCTTATTTCTTTCAAATTTTGCTTTTGCCATTGTTTTCTCCTCCTTAATTTCACTTTAAAAAGTTTAATATGTCAGACAAATTCAATATTTGTCTATTATTTTATAGGGTATCTTTATAGACAGTCCCTTATCTTTCCATTATCTTCTCAGCTATATTCTTAGGTACAGCTTCAAAGTGATCTAATTCCATTGAGTAGTTTCCTCTACCTTGAGTTTTAGAACGTAAATCTGTAGCGTAACCAAACATCTCTGATAATGGAACAAATGCATTAACTACTTTTATTCCATTTCTATCTGTAAAGCTTTCTATTCTACCTCTTCTTGAGCTAACATCGCCCATTACATCTCCTAAATACTCTTCTGGTACTAGTACTTCTACTTTCATGTATGGCTCAAGTATTACTGGTTTAGCTTTCTTCATAGCATCTTTAAATGCCATAGATCCAGCTATCTTAAATGCCATCTCACTTGAGTCAACATCATGGTAAGATCCATCATAACATGTTACTTTAAAGTCAACTACTGGGTATCCAGCTAAGATACCGTTTTGTGATGCTTCTCTTATACCTGCATCAACGTGCGGTATATATTCTTTTGGTATAGCTCCACCTTTGATTTGATCAACAAACTGATAACCTGAACCTGGCTCAAGTGGCTCCATGATAATTTTACAATGACCATATTGTCCCTTACCACCAGATTGTTTAGCATATTTGCTATCAACATCAGCTTTAATAGTGATTGTCTCTCTATAAGCAACTTGTGGATTACCAACATTTGCTTCTACTTTAAACTCTCTTAGAAGTCTGTCAACAATGATATCTAGGTGTAGTTCTCCCATACCTGCTATTATTGTTTGACCTGTTTCTTCATTAGTATATGTTCTGAAAGTTGGATCTTCTTCAGCTAATTTTACTAATGCTATACCCATTTTTTCTTGACCAGCTTTAGTTTTAGGCTCTATCGCTACTTCTATAACTGGCTCTGGGAATTCCATAGACTCAAGTACTATTGGATTTTTCTCATCACATAGTGTATCTCCAGTAGTAGTTATTTTTAATCCTACTGCTGCTGCGATATCTCCAGCATATACTTGCTCTATATCTTCTCTAGTATTGGCATGCATCTGTAAGATACGTCCAATCCTCTCTTTTTTACCTTTTGTTGAATTAAATACGTAAGAACCTTTCGCCATCTGTCCTGAGTAAACTCTGAAAAAAGATAGTTTACCTACATATGGGTCTGCCATTATCTTGAATGCTAATGCTGAAAATGGCGCTTCATCTGAAGAGGCTCTCTCAATCTCTTCGTCTGTATCAGGATGTAATCCTGTAATAGCTGGAACATCTAATGGAGATGGTAAAAGCGCTACTATAGCATCTAGTAACAACTGTACTCCTTTATTCTTGTATGCTGAACCACAGTATACTGGAGTTATTTCAACAGCAAGTGTTCCTTTTCTGATAGCTAACATGATTTCTTCCTCAGTAAGTTCTTCACCTTCCAAGTACTTCATCATTAGCTCTTCATCTTGCTCAGCTGCTGCTTCTACTAATATTTCTCTGTGTTCATTAACTAAATCCATTAAATCTTCTGGGATTTCAACTGTCTCCATATCTGTTCCTAAATCATTTTTATACATTACGGCTTTCATAGTTACTAAGTCGATTATTCCTCTGAATTCATTTTCTGCCCCAATTGGTAATTGCATTGCTATTGCATTAGCTTTTAATCTATCTTTCATTGATTGCAATGAAAGGATAAAATCTGCACCCATTTTATCCATCTTGTTTACAAAACAGATTCTTGGAACGTTATATTTATCTGCTTGACGCCAAACAGTCTCAGATTGAGGTTCTACTCCGTTCTTTGCATCAAATATCGCAACTGCTCCATCTAATACACGAAGAGATCTCTCAACTTCAACAGTAAAATCCACATGCCCTGGTGTATCTATGATATTAATTCTATGACCTTTCCACTGAGTTGTAGTGGCAGCAGATGTAATTGTTATACCTCTCTCCTGCTCTTGCTCCATCCAGTCCATTTGTGAAGCACCTTCATGTGTTTCACCTATCTTGTAAATCCTACCAGTATAGTATAATATTCTTTCAGTAGCTGTAGTTTTACCTGCATCTATGTGAGCCATAATGCCAATATTTCTAGTATTTTTTAACGAAAACTCTCTTGGCACAATACTCCTCCTTCCTGCTGCTAAGTTATAATAAGTTTATTATAACCTTATTGAAAATTCTATATTCTATCTTTTTCTATTTATAGTAGAATATTTATTACCATCTAAAATGTGCAAATGCCTTGTTAGCTTCTGCCATTTTGTGCGTATCTTCTCTCTTTTTAACACTAGCTCCAGTATTGTTAGCTGCATCCATTAACTCTTTCGCTAGTTTTTCTCTCATTGTCTTTTCTCCTCTTTTTCTTGAGTAAGTTGTTAACCATCTCAATCCAAGAGTTTGTCTTCTTTCAGCTCTAACTTCAATTGGTACTTGGTAAGTAGCTCCACCAACACGTCTTGCCTTAACTTCTAGCACAGGCATGATGTTTTCCATAGCTTTGTTAAATACTTCGCATGGATCTTCTCCAGTTTTTTCATTTATGATATCAAATGCACCATAAACTATCTTTTGAGCTACTCCTTTTTTTCCATCTAGCATGATAGAATTGATTAATTTAGTAACTACCTTATCTTTGTAGATAGGATCTTCCATTACTACTCTTTTTTGAATATGACCTTTTCTTGGCACTGTTCTTCCCTCCTTAATAAACATTGATTAATTCACAGGTACTCGATAGTACGATTAACCCATTTAAAATACCACCGATGTGCGCTTAATGTATATATAAACACATACTAAACTCCTTATAATCTAAGGAGTTAAGAAATGTTACATCTTGCACAATTAGATATTATTTTTTCTTAGGTCTCTTTGTACCATATTTTGACCTAGCTTGCATCCTGTTCTCAACTCCAGATGTATCAAGAGTACCTCTTACAATGTGATATCTAACTCCTGGTAAATCTTTTACTCTTCCACCTCTTATTAAAACAACACTATGCTCTTGTAAGTTATGACCTATACCTGGGATATAAGCTGTAACTTCATGACCATTTGTAAGTCTAACCCTTGCTATTTTTCTTAAAGCTGAGTTAGGCTTTTTAGGAGTAGTTGTTTTTACTGATGTACATACTCCTCTTTTTTGTGGAGAATAAGATTTAACCATTTTCTTTCTTAATGAGTTATAGCTCTCATTTAAGTGACGGGAAGTTGATTTTCCTTTTAGGCTCTTTCTACTCTTTCTTACTAATTGGTTGATAGTTGGCATCTAGGCACCTCCTTTTTAGCTTTTAGTTTGATTTATTTTAATAATGCAACTGATGCTGCATTAACGTCGATTTCACAGGCTTTACCAAGTTCTTCCATAGTGTTGACGTATATAACTTCTATATTCTTACTCTTACATATGTCCACTAGTTTGTTTACTACATGACTATCTGCATCTCTAGCTATATAGACTAATTTAACTTGATCAGATAACAATGCTCTTTCAGCCTGTTTTGTACCAACAACCTTTTTCTCTTCTTTTAGCAGAGATAACATGTTAGTACCCTCCTTTATGCATACCTAGAAGATTATACAGCTTACGCCATATAATCTTCTTATCACCTTGATTTACACACTTATATATTTTAACATCACTTGTTCTAACTGTCAATATATTATTTAGCTTTGAGTTTCCTGTGCATTTATAGCTACATTCCTGTATCTATGCATACCTGTTCCTGCAGGAATAAGCTTACCAATTATTACATTTTCTTTTAGACCTATCAGCTTATCTTCTTTACCCTTAATAGCAGCTTCTGTTAATACTCTTGTTGTTTCTTGGAAAGATGCTGCTGATAAGAACGAATCTGTAGCTAGTGATGATTTTGTTATTCCAAGTAGAACTCTTCTACCTACTGCTGGAGTTCCCCCGCCTTCTTCTATCTTTCTGTTTTCTGATTCAAACTCAAATATATTTACAAGGCTTCCAGGTAATAAATCTGTATCTCCAGAATCTTCTACCTTAACTTTGTTTAACATCTGCTTAACTATAACCTCTATATGTCTATCATTGATGTCAACACCCTGCATCTTGTAAACTCTTTGTACCTCTTTTACTATATACTGATAAACTCCTGAAACTCCTTTTATCTTCAATATGTCATGAGGATTTACTGAACCTTCAGTTACTACATCTCCAGCTTCTATTATATCTCCATCTCTTACTTTTAATCTTGCTCCGTAAGGTATAGCATATGTCTTTGCTTCTCCGTCTGTAGATGTCACTATTACTTCTTTTTTCTTTCTATCTGATTTTACATCAACTACACCAGCAATCTCTGTTATTACAGCAAGACCTTTTGGTTTTCTAGCCTCAAATAACTCCTCAACCCTTGGAAGACCTTGTGTAATATCTCCACCCGCAACTCCTCCTGTATGGAATGTTCTCATCGTAAGCTGTGTACCCGGCTCACCTATTGATTGAGCAGCTATTATACCAACTGCCTCTCCAATATTAACATCTCCGCCTGTTGCAAGGTTTTTACCATAACACTTAGCACATACTCCATGCTTAGTATTACATGTAAGAACTGATCTTACTTTTATTTTTTCTATACCTGAATCTTCAATTTCTTTTGATTGATCTTCTGTTATATAGTCGCCTTCTTTTACTATTATTTCTCCAGTTTTTGGATGGATTATGTCTTCTACACAGACTCTTCCACTTATTCTTTCGTGTAATTCCTCTATTACTTCTTTACCATCTTTAAAGGCTTTTACTTCTATTCCTTGTGACGTGCCACAGTCTAAATCTCTTACTATAACATCTTGACTAACATCAACTAGTCTTCTTGTAAGATATCCAGAGTCGGCTGTTCTGATAGCAGTATCTGCAAGTCCTTTTCTGGCACCATGTGTAGATATAAAGAATTCAAGTACTGATAATCCTTCTCTAAAGTTTGATTTAACTGGTATCTCTACTGTTTTACCAGTAGCATTGGCCATAAGACCACGCATACCTGCAAGCTGTCTAATCTGATTCCTACTACCTCTTGCTCCAGAATGAGCCATGATAAATATATTATTTAATCTATCAAGATTGCCCATCAAAGCTTCCGTTACACTTTCAGTAGTCTTAGTCCATATATCTATTACTCTCTCATATCTCTCTTCATCTGATATCAGACCTCTTCTATATGCTTTCTCATATTTGTCTACACTTTCTTCTGCTTTTGAAACAAGTTTTTCTTTCTCTCCTGGTATTATGATATCACCTATACTAACTGTTACAGCTCCAATAGTTGAGAAATGGAATCCTGTCTCTTTTATATGATCTAATACAACTGCTGTTATTGTATTACCATGTGTTCTAAAGCATGCTTCTATTATCTTACCTAGCATTTTTTTGTCTACTAACGTATCTATCTCTAATGCATATTTATCTTTTGTTCTATCAACAAAACCTAAATCTTGTGGTATATGCTCATTGAATATAAATCTACCTACTGTACTCTCTACAAGCTGACCTTTATCATCTTCATTTAATCTCACTCTTACTTTAACTTTTGCATGTAGCCCTACTTTTTTAGTATCGTAAGCAAGTAACATCTCGTTAAAGTCTTTGAAAATCATTCCTTCTCCTGGCTCACCCTCACAGTCTATCGTTAGATAGTAACTTCCTAATACCATATCCTGAGTAGGAGTAGATATAGGTCTACCTGCTTGAGGTGCTAGTATGTTGTTTATTGATAACATCAAGAATCTAGCCTCTGCTTGAGCTTCCACTGATAATGGTACGTGTACAGCCATCTGGTCACCATCAAAGTCTGCATTATATGCTGTACAAACTAGTGGATGAAGCTTTATAGCCTTTCCTTCTACTAGTATTGGTTCAAATGCTTGAATACCTAGTCTATGAAGAGTAGGGGCACGGTTTAACAATACAGTGTGCTCTTTAATAACTGATTCTAAAACATCCCAAACAACAGCTTTTACTTTCTCTGTCATTCTCTTGGCACTTTTTATATTGTGTGCATGACCTTCTTCTACTAGTCTTCTCATTACAAATGGTTTAAATAGCTCTAATGCCATTTTCTTAGGTAGTCCACATTGATAGAATTTAAGCTCTGGTCCTACTACGATAACTGAACGTCCTGAATAGTCAACCCTCTTACCTAGTAGGTTTTGTCTAAATCTACCTTGTTTACCTTTTAGCATATCTGATAATGACTTAAGTGGTCTATTTCCTGGACCTGTAACTGGTCTACCTCTTCTACCATTATCTATCAATGCATCTACTGCTTCTTGAAGCATTCTTTTCTCGTTTCTTACGATTATATCTGGTGCTCCAAGGTCTAATAATCTTTTTAATCTATTATTTCTGTTTATAACTCTTCTATACAAGTCATTTAAGTCAGACGTAGCAAATCTTCCTCCATCTAATTGCACCATCGGTCTTAAATCAGGTGGTATTACTGGAACTACATCTAGGATCATCCATTGAGGATCATTGTCTGACCTTCTAAATGCTTCTACTACTTCTAATCTTCTTATTATTCTAATTTTCTTTTGTCCTGAGCTTTCTTTTAATTGGATTTTCAGCTCTTTAGACTCTTTCTCTAAATCTATATCTGCAAGTAATTTCTTAACTGATTCTGCACCCATACCTGCCTTGAATTTTCTACCAAATTTATCTAATGCTTCTCTGTACTCCTTCTCGCTAAGAAGCTGTTTTTTTGATAGAGAAGTATCGCCTGGGTCAATTACAACATATGAAGCAAAGTAGAGTATTTTTTCTAGTGATCTTGGAGACATATCCAGTAACAATCCCATCCTACTTGGTATTCCTTTGAAATACCAAATATGGGATACTGGTGCCGCTAACTCTATATGACCCATTCTCTCTCTTCTTACTTTAGCTTTTGTTACTTCCACTCCACATCTGTCACAAACTACTCCCTTGTAACGAACTCTTTTGTATTTACCACAATGACATTCCCAGTCTTTTGTTGGTCCGAATATCTTCTCACAAAATAGTCCTTCTTTTTCTGGTTTCAATGTTCTATAGTTTATAGTTTCGGGTTTTTTTACTTCTCCTCTTGACCATTGCCTGATTTTTTCTGGTGAAGCTAAACCAATTTTTATTGAATCAAAATTGTTAAGTTCAAACAAGGAGCACTCTCTCCCTTCCTCTTGATTATTTTTCTATACTGACTAATGTACTAGTCTTCATAATCATCATTAAAATCATCATCTAAGCTCTCAAAATCTATGAAATCAAGTTCAACCTCATTTAACTCTTCTTCATTCTCTTGTTCATCTTCTACTACTGTCTCTTCAGGTTGTACTTCTTCATTCTCTTGTTCTAAATAGTTAATAGTTAAATTACTTTCACTATCATCTTCTATTTCTTTTATATCTATTTCATCTTCATAGCTATTTAGCACTTTAATATCTAGCGACAAGCTTTGAAGTTCTTTTATTAATACTTTGAAAGATTCTGGTATACCTGGTTCAGGTATATTCTCTCCTTTTACTATTGATTCATATGTTTTAACTCTTCCAACAACATCGTCAGATTTAACTGTAAGAATCTCTTGAAGTGTGTGAGCTGCACCATATGCCTCTAGTGCCCAAACCTCCATCTCACCAAATCTTTGACCACCAAACTGTGCCTTTCCACCTAGTGGCTGTTGTGTTACTAATGAGTAAGGTCCTGTAGATCTTGCATGTATCTTATCATCTACAAGGTGATGCAGTTTAAGCATGTACATATATCCAACTGTTACTGGGTTGTCAAACTCTTCACCTGTTCTACCATCTCTTATAGCTATCTTGCCTGTGTTTGGTAACCCTGCTTTTTCTAGAGCCTCTTCTATATCTTTTTCGTTTGCGCCATCAAATACTGGCGTAGCTATATGCCATCCTAACGCCTTTGCTGCCATTCCTAAGTGCACTTCTAATACCTGACCAAGGTTCATACGAGAAGGAACCCCTAGAGGGTTTAAAACGACTTGTAGAGGCGTACCATCTGGTAAGTAAGGCATGTCTTCTTCTGGTAATATTCTGGAAATAACACCCTTATTACCATGTCTACCACACATCTTATCTCCAACGTTTATTTTACGTTTTGTGATAATATACACTCTCACTAATTCGTTAACACCTGCTGGCAGTTCATCGCCATTTTCTCTTTTAAACACTTTTACATCTAGTATTATACCTTCTTCTCCGTGAGGTACTCTTAAAGATGTATCTCTAACTTCTCTAGCCTTTTCACCAAATATAGCTCTTAGAAGCCTTTCTTCTGCTGTAAGCTCTGTCTCTCCTTTAGGAGTTACTTTACCAACTAGGATATCACCAGTTTTAACCTCTGCACCTATTCTTATGATACCTCTTTCGTCTAAATCCTT
This sequence comes from Clostridiaceae bacterium M8S5, assembly GCA_029227815.1. Classification (GTDB taxonomy): domain Bacteria; phylum Bacillota; class Clostridia; order Tissierellales; family MCWD3; genus Abyssisolibacter. Next base: position 3,890,650 of record CP118523.1, read on the forward strand.
AAGTGCATCTTCACCAACATTAGGGATATCTCTTGTAATCTCCTCAGGTCCAAGCTTTGTATCTCTTGCATCTGATTCGTATTCTTCTATGTGAAGTGACGTTAATACGTCGTTTTTAACTAAATTCTCGTTTAATAGTATAGCATCCTCGTAGTTATATCCTTCCCATGTCATAAATCCTATCAGTAAGTTCTTTCCAAGAGCTATCTCACCTTGCTCAGTAGAAGGACCATCTGCCATTACTTGACCTTTTGTAATCTTTTCATTCTTTTTTACTATTGGTCTTTGATTTATACATGTTCCTTGATTTGATCTTTGGAATTTGAGTGTTTTATATCTTTCTATTTTACCGTCTTCATCTTTTTTTACTGCAATTTCATCCGAAGATACTTTGTGAACAATACCATCTGATTTAGATATTATTGTTATACCTGAATCTTTTGCAGCCTTATATTCCATACCTGTTCCAACTATAGGTGCCTGTGTTTTTAACAAAGGCACTGCCTGTCTCTGCATGTTCGCACCCATCAGTGCTCTATTGGCATCATCATTTTCAAGGAAAGGTATCATTGCTGTTGCAACTGATACTATCTGTTTTGGAGAAACATCCATGAAATCAACTTCTTTTCTAGGTACAAATTCAGTTACTCCATTTTTAGCTCTAGCAACAACTCTTTTATTTACGAATCTACCTTCGCTATCAAGTGGTTCGTTAGCTTGGGCTACTACAAAAAAGTCTTCTACGTCGGCTGTTAAATATTGTATGTCTTCTGTTATTATTCCTTTTTCTTTATCTGCTTTTCTAAACGGTGCTTCTACAAATCCATATTCATTAATTCTCGCATAAGTTGCTAGTGAGTTTATAAGACCTATATTTGGTCCCTCTGGTGTTTCTATAGGACACATTCTACCGTAATGTGAATGATGTACGTCTCTAACCTCAAATCCAGCTCTATCTCTACTAAGTCCTCCTGGACCTAATGCTGACATTCTCCTCTTATGTGTTAACTCTGCTAATGGATTGGTCTGATCCATAAACTGTGACAACTGACTGCTTCCAAAGAACTCTTTTATCGCAGCAGCTACTGGTCTAATATTTATTAGGGCTTGTGGTGTTGCTATATCTATATCTTGAATAGTCATTCTTTCTCTAACTACTCTTTCCATTCTTGATAAACCAATTCTGAATTGATTTTGTAATAACTCACCTACTGAACGTACTCTTCTATTTCCTAAATGATCAATATCATCTACTTTTCCTATATTGTGAAATAGATTAAATTCATAGCTCATTGAAGCAACTATATCAGATATAGTTATATGCTTAGGTGATAATTCTCTTATTCTTTCTTCTATTTTTTCTTTCATTAGTTCGTAATCATCTTTACACTCATCTATTATCTCTTTCATTACAGGATAATAAACCCTCTCTTTAAGTCCTAATTCTTTTAAAGAGAAAGGTAAGTCAAATGTGCCCGCGTCTACAAAGTGATTACCTACTATTCTAACTATTTTTCCTTCTTCATTTACTACATCTATAGTGTTTATTCCCATAGCTTCAATCTTAAATGCTATCTCATTGGTAATTTCTTCATCTTTGCCTATTATTATTTCACCAGTATTAGGGTCAATAATCTCATCAGCTGAAATTTTTCCAATAATCCTATTATGTAAAGCTAATTTTTTGTTGAATTTATATCTTCCTACTTTAGCTAAATCATATCTTTTAGGATCAAAAAATAACGTGTTAATTAACGACTTTGCGCTATCAACTGTTGGCGGTTCTCCTGGTCTTAACCTTTTATATATCTCTAATAGTCCCTCGTCTACGTTTCTAGTATTATCTTTTTCTAGAGTGTTTAGTATATACTCGTTTTCTCCAAGTAACTGTAATATTTCTGTGTTCGAACTGTATCCAAGCGCTCTAAGTAACACCGTTGCAGGTAATTTTCTCGTTCTATCTACTCTTACATATACAATGTCATTTGAATCACTTTCGTATTCAAGCCAAGCTCCTCTGTTTGGTATTACTGTTGATGAAATTAGCTTTTTACCTGACTTATCAATGTTTTGAACATAATAAACACCTGGTGATCTAACTAATTGACTAACTATAACTCTCTCTGCTCCATTGATTATAAATGTACCTTTTTCTGTCATAAGTGGGAATTCACCCATAAAAACTTCCTGTTCTTTTACTTCGCCTGTCTCTTTGTTAATTAGCCTAACCTTTACTTTTAAAGGTGCCGCATAGTTAGCGTCTCTTTCTTTACTTTCACCTACATCATATTTAGGGTCTCCTGATATATAATAATCAACAAACTCTAATATAAGATTACCTGTGTAATCTTCTATAGGTGATATGTCTTCAAATACTTCTTTTAATCCTTCTTTTACAAACCAATTGTACGAATCCTTTTGTACCTCAATTAAATCAGGTATTTCCAAAACTTCTTCGATATTAGAATATGTCATTCTAACTCTTTTACCAAGTGAAACTGGATGCACCATCAATATTCACCTCTCATTTAGCAATCCTAAAATTTATTGTTTTAATTACCATGAAATAACAAACAAATATATTACATTATGCCCATTTCAGGAATTTTTATTCAAAAACTATGCCAATTATTCACTATTTGGCATTTTATAATGGTATCACACCATAATCCAGTTGTCAAGCTATTTTATAATTTTTTTGTATTTTTGCTTGTTTATTTTTGTAAATATACTAAAACGCAAAATTAAGGCACTCAAGTTCTCCCTGAGTGCCTTCTTTGACTGTTTAGTTGATTGTTGTTACTACTTAACTTCTACTGTAGCTCCAACTTCTTCTAATTTAGCCTTCATTTCTTCTGCTGCTTCTTTAGCGATAGCTTCTTTAAGTGTTCCAGGAGCTCCATCAACTAATTCTTTAGCATCTTTTAATCCTAATCCTGTTAACTCTCTAACTACTTTGATTACTTTAATCTTTGAGCTTCCAGCACTTGTTAATACTACGTCAAACTCAGTTTTTTCTTCTGCTGCTGGAGCAGCTCCACCAGCTACAGGCATAGCAGCCATAGCTACAGGTGCTTGTGCACTAACACCGAATTCTTCTTCTAATGCTTTAACTAACTCTGATAATTCTAAAACAGTAAGACCTTTAACCTCTTCAATTAAATTCATAACTTTTTCACTTGCCATTTTGTAAATCCCTCCATACTTTCTATTATAATAATTTTTTTACGCTTCTTTTTGTTCCTTAATTTGATCTAATGCATATACAAGATTTCTCATTGTACCTTGTAATACATTTGCAAATCCTGATATAGGACCGTTTAATCCACCAAGTACTTGTGCAATTAATACCTCTCTTGGAGGTAATGCAGCTAAGTCTTTAACTCCATTGATGTCTATAATTTTTCCATCTACAACACCAGCTTTTATCTCTAAGTTCTTATGATCTTTAGCAAATTCCTCTGCTATCTTAGCTGGAGCTACAGCATCTGTTTCACAAAAAGCTACTGCATTTGGACCTGTTAAGAATTGATTGAAATCCTCTAATCCTGCATTTTTGAAAGCAAATCTCATCATAGAGTTTTTGTATACTTTGTATTCAACATCAGCTTCACTAAACTTCTTTCTTAGGTTTGTAACCTCTTCAACGTTTAAACCTCTGTAATCTACAAGTACCATAGCTTGAGCTTTTTCTATTTTTTCCTGAATCTCAGAAACTAATATTTTCTTTTGTTCTATTATTGCCTTGCTCATTTGGTTCCACCTCCTTGTAACAGGAATCATCCCAATATTTATTATTTCTTTAAGTTTGACAGATTGCTAGTCAAATACCAAACCTTCTCAGTATATAAAATAAAAGGGTCTTCTCTACATAGACAAGACCCTTTGTGAAATCACAATTATATTCATTCACAACCTCGGTAGGGAATTTAAACCCTGCGGTACCTACTGTCTACGGTTAGTATTATTCAATTTTCAAACAATATCTATATTAACATTAATCAATGTTTGTTGTCAAGCTTAAAGTTACTATTTTTATTCCATAATCTTGTCTGCGTTTAATTTTATTCCTGGTCCCATTGTACTAGAAATAACTACGCTCTTAAGATATTTACCTTTAGCTGCTGATGGTTTAGCCTTTATTACAGCTTCCATAAGTGTATTAAAGTTATCCATAAGTTTTTCAGTTCCAAAGGATTTCTTTCCTATAGCAACATGTACTATATTAGTTTTGTCAACTCTATATTCAACCTTACCGGCTTTAATTTCGTTAACTGCTTTAGCTACATCAAATGTAACTGTTCCAGATTTAGGGTTTGGCATTAAACCTTTTGGTCCTAATACTCTACCTAATCTACCTACTAGACCCATCATATCAGGTGTAGCAATTATAACATCAAAGTCAAACCAGTTTTCACTTTGAATTTTAGTTATATATTCTTCTGCTCCTACGAAATCTGCTCCCGCTTCTTGAGCTTCTTTTTGCTTATCTGCTTTTGCTATAACTAATACTCTTTTTGTTTTACCTGTTCCATGTGGAAGTACTACTGTACCTCTTACTTGTTGATCTGCATGTCTTGAATCTACTCCAAGCTTTGCTGATACTTCTATTGTTTCATCAAATTTAGCTTTGCTAGTCTTTTCAACTAACTCAATCGCTTCTTTTACATCATATAATTTTTGCTTATCGTAAAGTTTTAAACTATCATTATAGTTCTTGCCTCTTTTTGGCATTGACATTACCTCCTCTGTGGTATTAACGGTTTTTTTACCTCCCACTTATTTAAAAACTAGTCTTCTACAACTACTCCCATACTTCTTGCAGTTCCTGATACCATTCTCATAGCAGCTTCTATATCATTTGCGTTTAAGTCCGGCATTTTTGTTTCTGCTATCTCTTTTACTTTATCTCTTGAGATTGTTGCAACTTTCTTTTTGTTTGGCTCTCCTGAACCTGACTCAATTCCTATAGCTTTTTTAATTAAGACTGCTACTGGTGGAGTCTTTGTTATAAATGTAAAGGATCTATCTTGATATACTGTTAAAACTACTGGAATAATCATTCCTGGCTGGTTCATAGTTTTAGCATTAAACTCTTTACAAAATCCCATAATGTTAACACCATGTGGTCCTAATGCTGTACCTACTGGTGGTGCTGGAGTCGCTTTACCAGCTGGTATTTGCAACTTAACTACAGCTGTTACTTTTTTTGCCATGTCTTACACCTCCTTAAAATCGTTAGTAAAAAGCTTATAATCTCTCTACTTGTTCAAAATCTAGTTCTACGAGTGTTTCTCTCCCAAACATAGATATAAATACTTTTAGTTTTCTTCTTTCATTGTTGATGTTTTTAACAGTACCCATAAAGTTTTCAAAAGGTCCAGATATTACTTTAACAGTATCTCCTGAATTAATGTCTATTGAAGGCAATATCTCTTGTACTCCCATATTCCTTACTTCTTCATCGGTTAATGGGACTGGTTTTGAGCCAGGACCTACAAAACCTGTAACTCCACGTGTATTTCGCACAAGATACCACGATTCATCTGTCATTAACATCTTGACCATAACATACCCCGGGAATTTTTTTCTTTCTTTTATTTTCTTTTTGCCATTTTTAATTTCGACATGTTCTTCTGTAGGTACAGTAACTTCAAATATTACATCTTGCATGCCTCTATTTTCAACCAACTTTTCGATATTCGCCTTAACTTTATTTTCATGGCCAGAATAAGTATGTGCTACATACCATTTAGCCTGTGACACATCAGTCATATTACTCAGGGGCTATAAAATCTTTAGCCCTTACCTCCTTTATAGGTTATTTACTTGATAATGAGTTGAATTAAACTTTCACAACCTTTGTCAAATACAAAGAAAATACCACTCATTATGGCACAAGCAACCAAAACCACAGTTGTGTGATTTATAAGTTCTTTTTTTGTAGGCCAACTGATTTTTTTCATTTCAGCTTTAATTCCCTTAAAAAAGCTCTTTTTACCATTTTTATTTTGAGCAACCATATTACTCACATCCTCACTCTATTATAATGGAATTACTTTGTTTCTTTATGAACTGTATGGCTTTTGCAGAACTTGCAGTATTTTTTAACTTCCACTCTATCTGGATGTAGTCTCTTATTTTTTGTTGTGTTATAATTTCTTTGCTTACATACAGTACATGCTAAAATAATTTTATCTCTCATTAAAACACCTCCTAGACGAAAAACATAGGTGAGTACATGTATATCTCTATTTTTAGACATAGATATCCATTAATAACTACACTACTTTATATAAACTATCATAAATCAAAAATTATGTCAAGAATTAATATTAAAGTCTATATTAAGCCTAATATACTTTTTTGCTTCCTTTATGCAGTTAACTTGATTTTATAGTACCTATAATCTAATTTGCATATATTAGTAAATGTATCCAATAATATTATATCCATGATTCTTCTTTTAATACTTTATGAGTTTCGCGATACGTTGATTATAGCCCAAAGCAGATAATATTTTATGCATCCACTTTGGGCTCTTTATGTCTTTATTATCTTTTAGATTATTCTATAATCTCACTAACAACACCAGCACCAACTGTTCTTCCACCCTCACGGATAGCGAACTTAAGTCCTTTTTCCATTGCTATTGGTGTGATTAATTCTACTGATAACGCTGCGTTATCTCCAGGCATACACATTTCTACGCCTTCTGCTAATTCTATTGCTCCTGTTACGTCTGTTGTTCTAAAGTATAATTGTGGTCTGTATCCACTAAAGAATGGCTTATGTCTTCCACCCTCTTTTTCTGTTAATACATATACCTCTGCTTTGAACTTCGTATGTGGTGTTATTGAACCAGGCTTTGCTAATACTTGACCTCTTTCAATATCTGTTCTTTGTACTCCTCTTAGTAATGCTCCGATGTTATCTCCTGCTCTTCCTTCATCTAGAAGCTTTCTGAACATCTCTACTCCTGTACATACTACTGATCTCTTCTCTTCTGTTAATCCTACGATCTCTATTGTATCTTGTACTTTTAGTACTCCTCTTTCTATTCTTCCTGTTGCAACTGTTCCTCTACCTGTGATTGAGAATACGTCCTCTACTGGCATTAGGAATGGTTGGTCTGTATCTCTTGCTGGCTCGGTACTGCTCTATCTACTGCTTCCATAAGCTCTAATATCTTTGTTCCCCACTCACTTTGTGGATCTTCTAATGCTTTTAATGCTGATCCTACTACTACTTCTGCATTATCTCCATCAAACTCATATTCGCTTAGTAATTCTCTGATTTCCATTTCTACTAACTCGATTAACTCTTCGTCATCTACCATATCTGCTTTGTTTAAGAATACTACGATTTGTGGTACTCCTACTTGGCCTGATAATAGTATATGCTCTCTAGTTTGTGGCATTGGACCATCTGCTGCTGAACATACTAGAATCGCTCCATCCATTTGTGCTGCTCCTGTTATCATGTTCTTTACGTAGTCAGCATGTCCTGGGCAGTCCACGTGCGCGTAGTGTCTTGCTTCTGTCTCATACTCAACGTGTGCTGTTGATATTGTGATTCCTCTTTCTCTTTCTTCTGGAGCTTTATCTATATTATCAAATGCTACTGCTTCTCCAGTTCCTAATCTCTCATGTAACACTTTTGTGATTGCTGCTGTTAATGTTGTTTTACCGTGGTCTACGTGTCCTATTGTTCCTATGTTTACGTGTGGCTTATTTCTTTCAAATTTTGCTTTTGCCATTGTTTTCTCCTCCTTAATTTCACTTTAAATTACTATAATATGGAGCCCATGACCGGGATTGAACCGATCACCTCTTGCTTACCATGCAAGTGCTCTACCTACTGAGCTACATGGGCATTTCATCTTTATATATCTTTTATTTCTAGATATCTTTCTAGCTTCCGCTTTACTCTTTGCAATGCATTGTCAATAGATTTTACATGCCTGTCCAATTCTACTGCAATCTCTTGATATGATTTTCCTTGTAAATACGAAGTTAATACTTCCCATTCTAATCCGCTAAGTATTTCACCTATTTTACTCTCAATATTATTTAATTCTTCTCTGCTGATAATAAGCTCTTCTGGGTCTGTTATTTTTACTCCTGAAATAACATCCATTAAAGTCCTATCAGATTCTTCATCATAAATTGGCTTATTAAGCGATACGTAGGAATTAAGCGGTATATGTTTTTGTCTTGTTGCTGTTTTTATTGCTGTTATTATTTGTCTAGTAATGCATAGCTCCGCAAAGGCCTTAAATGACGAAAGCTTATCCTGCTTAAAGTCTCTTATTGCCTTATAAAGTCCTATCATGCCTTCTTGTATTATATCTTCTTTATCCGCACCAATTAAAAAATATGACCTAGCCTTAGACTTTACAAAATTCTTGTATTTCTTAATTAAGAATTCTTGTGCTCTTATATCGTCTTTAGCATATTCTACAATTTCTTCGTCGGTCATTTCACTATAATTGTTAATATAGATTTCAGAAGATTTATCTAGATTAGTAATTTCATTTGTTACAGTAAGCTGCACTAACATCGCCCCCAAGTTTTAACCAATGTTCACAAGGTTCATAAATTTATTATATAGTAGCAAACTGTGTAAGTCAAATGATTTACATATCTCTGCTAAGATTTTGGAGTTTTTTTACAACATCCATGTCAATTATGTCTTCTATTGTCTCTCTTGTATTATTCACCTCTAGAGTTTCTTTCTTTTTTGTTATTTTATTTTTTACTCTACTTAGCTCTATTTCAAGCTCTCTAGCTGAAATTCTTGTTGCTCCTCTACCTAATATAATCTGTTGTTCTGCCCAGTCTGATGTAGCCACCCTAACTAGTTTTTGGTTTTTTACTAATTTGGATATTGATCTTTCTATATAACTATCTGCAGTTTCATCTTCTTTTGTGTAAACAATATCCACATTTAGCTGACTATCTTTTTTACCTGTATTTCCTTTTACTAAATGTGCATCAAATACTATAATTACTTTAATTCCAGTAAACGATTGGTACTCTGCCATTAGCTCTATAAGCTTATTTCTTGCTACTCCTAATCCTAATTTACTTAATTCTTTTAGCTCCATCCAAGCATTTATAATATTGTAACCATCAATAAAAATAAATTCTTTATGCTTTTTTCGCTTTTTATTCTTTTTTGACATGATATTTATCCACGTTGCTTTCTTATTTCATACAACAATATTCCTGCTGCTACGGAAGCATTTAAAGAAGTCACTTTTCCCTTCATAGGTATCTTCACTATTAAGTCACAGCTTTCTTTAACTAATCTCTTCATTCCTTTTCCTTCGCTACCTATAACTAAAGCTATCGGACCTTTCATATTAGTATTGTAATAGTAATCTTCTCCGTCCATATCCGCTCCATAAACCCAAATCCCTTTTTCTTTTAAATATTTTATTGTATCAGCTATATTTGTGACTTTAGATACTTTTACATATTCCATAGCGCCACTTGCTGTTTTAGCAACTGTAGCTGTAAGTCCTACTGATCTTCTTTTAGGGATTATGATTCCATGTGCACCCACACATTCAGCAGTTCTCATTATAGCTCCTAGGTTATGTGGGTCTGCTATTTCATCTAATACCACTATAAATGGATCTTCTTCTTTTGCTTTAGCATAATCAAGTATATCGTCTACACTATAATAGTTATGCATAGCTACGAAGGCTATTACTCCCTGATGGTTACAATTTTGTGCAATTGAATCTAGTTTATTTTTAGGAACATATTGCACAACTAAACCTCTTTGGTTTGCGTGTTCTTTTATATCATCAATAGTACTATTATGTATACCTTTTAATATTACTATCTTGTCTATTGCTCTTTTTGATTTTATTGCTTCTAATACTGGATTTCTACCAGCTATAAATGCTTGTTGTTTCAATTTTTTCACTCCTTTAAATACTATGGCGATAAATAAAACTCATTATTATTATGCTTATATTTTCAGTATTAACTCGTTTATTAGCATATATTTCAGAGTTCTATGATTATAAATTTTTGAATTTTTCTCTTACTTCTTTTATCTGTCCACATGTCATCTTTCCTTCTGGACATGGCTCATTCAAACAATTAGGTCCACAATATTTAAAAAGAGTTGGCGCCACTTTTTTGGCTTGCCTTAGCATCTCTGTTGCTAATTCTCTAATCTCCCACTGTGCTCTATTACAGCATCTGTGCTTAAAAAAGTTAAATAATGTTCTAGCATTCATTGAAACTACTATTTTAGTTTCACATGCATTAGGAAATACGTATCTTGCATCTTCTATGACTGTCTTTTCTGCCATCATTTTAGTTTGTTTCTCTGTATATCCCTTTTCTAAATATTTTCTTTGTTTCTTTTCTAGTAATATATCTATTATTTTGTTGTAGCTTTTTTGATCTTGCTCCATAGCATTTATAAATACCTTCTTTGCTTCTTCATCTTCTTCAATCGCTGGAGGTATGATATACTCAAATTGCTCAAGTTTAACATATCTTTGTGACTGCTGGGAATAAGATGCTATTCTATGCCTTACTAATTGGTGTGTTAATACTCTGCTCACCCCTTCTACAGCAAATGTAAATGTTGCGTGTTCTATAGGTGATTCATGTCCCATGCTCATTAGCTTGTCCAAAAATTTATCTGTAGATTCATTAGTTAATCCTTCCTCTATACTATCAATTCCTACTTGCGAATAACAAAGTTTTGCTGCTGAAGCTATCAACTTTTCTACATCTGGTGTATGCCTAATTAATGAAACTTTTAAATTTGCTTTCATATAACCACTCCCTTTTGCCTATTGTTTACTCAATAATGTTCTGTTCTTTATATTTTCTTATTATTATATCAAATATTTCGTTTATACGCTTTATATTATCAGTTAAATATAAATATCCAATCAAAGCTTCAAACCCTGTTGCGTATCTATAATCTGTTATATTTGCATTTTTAGGAATAGTTGCTGACTTTGTATTTCTTCCTCTTTTTATTATTCTATGTTCATCTTCTGTTAAGTCATCCTTTAAAAAATGAACAATATCTGCTTGCGATTTAGCTTTAACAAATTTTATTGCAATGTTATGAAGATCATTAACTGACTTTTTGACTGTCTCTAATATATATGACCTAACTAAAACTTCATATACTGCATCTCCAATATACGCTAATTGTAAAGGAGAAGCCATATTTATTTCAATATGGCTATATATTTTTTTCTTTAATTTAGAATCTTGATTTGTTATATTCTCTTCCATTTTACTCCCTCTGGTGTGTCTTTTAGTGTAATTCCTCTTTCTTTTAATTCATCTCTTATTTTATCTGCCAATCCATAGTCTTTATTTCTTCTAGCTTCATTTCTATCCTCTATAAGTTTTAAAATTTCATCTTCTAATATTTCATCTTTTCTATAAAGCAATCCTAGTATACCGGCTAACTCCATGAGTACATCATATGAAACCTTAACTATTTCCTTGCTAGATTTAGCTGATAGATTTGTATTTGTATATCTTATTATCTCAAACAACACTGATATAGCATCTGCTGTATTCAAGTCATCATCCATACTGTTTATGAATTTTTGTTTAAAGTTATTAATATCTTCTTTTACTCTAGATTCTTCATCTAACATTTTTTCTTGCTCTGTTATATCCATTAAATACTCTAAATTTTCCTTGCCATTATACAATCTATCTAGTGCAGTTTTAGATTGTACCATGATTTCTTTGCTGAAGTTTATTTGGCTTCTATAATGACTTGACAGTATAAAATATCTAAGAACTTCTAAATCAAATTCTTTGCTAACCACTCTTACTGTAAAGAAGTTATCAAGAGATTTTGACATTTTCTGATTGTCTACGTTTATCATAGCATTATGCATCCAATAATTCGAGAATGTCTTGCCTGTTAAACTCTCTGTCTGTGCAATCTCATTTTCATGATGTGGAAACTCTAAGTCTTGCCCACCAGCGTGTATATCTATAGTATCACCTAAAAATTTCTTTGCCATTACAGAACATTCTATATGCCATCCCGGTCTACCTTTCCCCCAAGGGCAATCCCACGAAGGTTCTCCCGATTTTGCACTCTTCCATAAAGCAAAATCCATAGGATTTCTTTTTTCTGTGTTCTCTTTTATCCTTGCACCAACCATTAATTCATCTAATTTTTTATTAGATAGTTTACCATAGTCTTTAGCTTTAGATACATCAAAATAAACATTTCCATTTACACTATACGCTATATCTTTCTCCTCTAGTTTACTAATAAAATCTATTATTTCTGCTATATTTTCTGTTGCTTTTGGATGAATAGTTTCTTCCTCTTTTACGTTTAGATTCTTAGCATCTGTCAAATATTCATTTATAAACTCCTCTGCAATCTCCTTTACTGGCCTATTTTCTTCGTTTGATTTGATAATTAACTTATCATCTATGTCTGTAAAGTTAACTAAGTAATCAACTTTTAATCCGTTATATTGCAGATATCTTCTCAGCACATCAAACACTACTACCGGTCTAGCATTTCCCACATGAATAAAGTTGTAAACAGTTGGTCCACATACATACATCGTCACCTTATCTTTATTTATTGGTTTAAATTCTTCTTTAGTTCTTGTTAACGTGTTATATAGTTTCAATTTCATATCATTACTCCTTCCTCTTAAATACAAAAACGTCTCTGAAATAAATTCAGAGACGATAAAAACCGTGGTTCCACTCTAATTGGATATATAATATATCCCACTTTAAGCCTTAACGCAGCTAACGAATAGCCCTACTTATTTTCAAGCTAGCAGTTCAAAGGTGCATTTTCTATATATCATTGACATCTAAATCTCTCTCAGCTATTAAAGATTCTTCTCTGTTTGTTTAATATATATACTTTCCCTCGTCATAACTTTTAAATATTGTTTTTTATATTCTACTAAATTTTTGCTATTTTATCAACCTATAAATAATTGTCTTTTACATATTTTATGCGCTCTAATATGTTTTGTTTACCTAGCACGAATATAATCTTATCAAAATCTGGTCCATGCAACTGACCACTAAGCGCTGCTCTAGCAGGCATGAACAATTGCTTTCCTTTGATTTTAGTTTTCTTTCCTATTGATTTCATCATCCCTTTTGCAAAATCAGCATCAATTTCATCTACTGATTCAACTTCCTCTATCATAGCATCTAAAAGCGCTGGTACTTGCTCACCTCTTAACATCTCTAATGTCTCATCATTTTCTGGTTTTATCTCATTATCAAATAGGAATTTAACCTTCTCACCTATTTCTCCTACATACGACAATCTATCTTTTATTGACGCTACTAACGCCACTATCCAATCGTACTTTTCACTAACCTCTTCTTTTTTGATGAAACCCGCTTCTATCAGATGTGGTAATGCTAACTCTGTTATTCTCTCTACATCAGTATTTCTAATATAATTAGCATTAACCCATTTTAATTTATCTCTATCAAATACTCCACCTGTTTTTGATACTCTATCAAATGAAAACTCTTCTATCAATTCATCCATTGTAAAGAATTCCTTGTTGCTCTCTGGTGACCATCCAACTAATGCTAAATAATTCACCAAAGCTTCAGGTAAATACCCTTTATCTTTGAAATCTGACACCGAAACATCTCCATGTCTTTTGCTGAGCTTTTTCTTTTCACTGTTAAGCACTGTAGGTAAATGTACGTATTTTGGTGCTTCCCATCCAAAAGCCTCAAACATGTAAACATGCTTTGGTGTAGATGTGATCCACTCTTCACCTCTTATTACATGTGTTATCTTCATTAAGTAATCATCAACTACTACTGCAAAATGATACGTTGGAAACCCGTCTGATTTTATCAATACTTGATCATCTACTTCGTTGCTATTAATAGTTATTTTGCCTCTTACTAAATCATCAAAAGTTATCTCTTTATCACTAGGCATTTTTAATCTTATTGTATAACTTTCACCTTTTTTTAATCTTGCTTTTATCTCGTCTTTTGATAACTCTCTACAGTGACCATCGTAACCTTTCATGATGCCTTCAGCTCTTTGCTTTTCTCTTATCTCATCTAGTCTTTCCTTTGAACAAAAACAATAATACGCAAGTCCTTTATCTAGTAAAATCTTAATGTATTCTTGATATATATCTAATCTCTCTGATTGTATATATGGTCCATACTCACCCTTTTCTACTATCTTTCCATCTTCTAGGAAGACACCTTCATCATGCTCTATCCCAGCCCACAATAACGCATTGACTAAGTTCTCTATTGCATCATCCACATATCTTGTTCTATCTGTGTCTTCAATTCTTAAGATATATTTTCCACCTTTTTGCTTTGCAAAAACATAATCATATAATGCAGTCCTTAAACTTCCTATGTGAACGTATCCTGTAGGCGAAGGTGCAAACCTTACTCTAACATCTGACATACCAAATTCCCTCCGTATCTTATTATTTCCATTTTAATCTTAATTAATTATAGTTTATAGTAGTGTATAAGTCAATTTTTTATTTAATTAACACGTTACTTAAAGTCTTTAGTACATCATCAGCATTAATTTCTTTTTTCTCTAAAGTCTTTCTCTCTACAAATTCTACTATATTATCATCTGCCTTTTTACCAACTGTTATTCTGTATGGTATACCAATTAATTCAGCATCTTTGAATTTAACTCCTGCTCTTTCCATTCTATCATCTATCATAACTTCTATCCCTTTATCAAGTAGCTCTTTATATAACTTCTCTCCTAGCTCAACTTGCTTTTCATTTTTAGTATTAACCACTGTAACTAATACATGGTATGGAGCTACTGATAGTGGCCAAATTATTCCATTTTCATCATGATATTGCTCTATTATAGCCGCTAAAGTTCTCGATACACCTATACCGTGAGAACCCATGTAGATTTTTCTTTCTTTTCCGTTTTCGTCTAAAAAAGTAGCATTCAATCCATCACTATATTTAGTACCAAGTTGAAATATATTACCTACTTCATTTCCTCTTTCTTGGTTTAACTTACTATCACATTTAGGACACTTATCTCCCTTTCTTACCATTAGTAAATCATCTACTATCTCCCCACTAAAATCAACTCCATAGTTTACATTTTTGTAGTGATAGTCTGTTTCATTTGCACCTACTATGATATTTTTCATTTTTTCAATCCTTGAATCAACAAATATTTTAATATCTTTCTTTAATCCTATCGGCCCTGCAAATCCTACATTTGCACCTGTTACTTCTTTTACTATATCTTCAGTTGCCATTTCTAGCTCATGTTCGTTAACACCAACTGCATGACAAAGCTTAGTTTCATTTAACTCTCTATCTCCCGGAATCATAACTGCAATTACTTCATCTTTTGCTTTGTATAGTAGTGTTTTAACAAAGCTATGTGCCTTTGTATTAAAGAACTCTACTAAATGCTCTATCGTCTTTACATCAGGAGTATGAACTTTTTCTTTATTTAATACATCCCCCTGGGAGTTTTTAACTTCATATTTACAGTCAGCTTTTTCAAATGTCGCAGCATAATCACAAGCATCACAGTAGCATATGTCACTCTCGCCCATTTCTGAGAAGGCTATGAATTCGTGAGAGTCACTACCTCCCATTGCTCCCGAATCTCCTTCTACAACTTTGTATTTTAACTCACATCTATCAAATACTTTTTCATATGCTTTCCACATGATGTAATATGCTTTCTCCATACCTTCTACATCTTTATCAAATGTGTAAGCATCTTTCATTATAAACTCTCTGCATCTCATGAGCCCAAATCTTGGTCTTTTTTCATCTCTGTATTTTGTTTGTATCTGATACAGGCTAAGTGGTAATTGTTTATATGATTTAACCTCATTTCTAATTATGTCTGTAAAGATTTCCTCATGAGTTGGTCCCAGACAAAACTCTCTGTTGTTTCTATCATACAATCTAAACATCTCTGGTCCAAAATCGTCCCATCTACCTGTTTCTTTCCATAGCTCAGATGGTTGTATTGCTGAGAGTAACATCTCTTGTGAATCTATAGCGTCCATTTCTTCTCTTACTATTTGCTCTATTTTTCTAATAACTCTATAACCTAATGGTAAATATGAATATACTCCTGAAACTAGTTTTCTAATCATACCAGCTCTTAGCAAGAGCTTATGACTTGGTAATTCAGCCTCCGATGGAACTTCTCTTAAAGTTGGCATATACAGCTTTGACATTCTCATAATTATTCCTCCATTCATTTATTATTCCTTTAATAAAGCTAATCATTCTTAGCTATTTTTAGACACAAAAAAACTCCATCCCTATAGGGACGGAGTTATATCCGCGGTACCACCCTACTTGACTAACATCAAGTCCTCTCATTTTATAACGGAACGATCCGTCCAAGCTTAGCTTGAAAACTCTAAGGCAGGTTCTGTATTTAGAGGGATAAAAGTCTCACAGCCTAGAACTTTCTCTCTACAATCCTTAAATACTTACTATTCCTTATCATAGTTTTTAGATATAATTTATATCAATATTACAAGAAAAAATAACATTTGTCAAATAATTTTTGACCGACTAGATTATTCTTTTTTCGGTATCTTAGCTTTGAATCGGACATAAAAACACATAAATAGCATTATATAATTAATCAACTTTCCAATATATACACCTTTAAGATCACCGATTAATATTATACTAAATATATAAAGTCCTGTGATTCCTATAAAATTAATTAAAACAGACACTCTAAATACCCATCTAGCTTCGCCAAAACCTTGCAAGCTTTGCTTATATACATTTTGTAGAATATTGAACAAATTAATTGATAAAGCCAGAGGTAGATATTTGACAGAAGCTTTTATCAACTCTTCTTCATTTGTTATCAATTTAGGTGCTACTTCTTTAAATATAATGATTAATGTAGATATTATAAAATAAAATATAAAAATCATTATGGTAGATTTTATTGATATACTATTAATTTTATCAATCTTCTTTTGCCCTACTTTTTCACTAATAAGTGTTAATGCTACTTGTGAGTATGAATACATCGGCATTAGTGCTAACGATATAATCGAAAAAACAAGATTATATATAGCTACATCTAGCAATCCAATTCTATAGAGTATCCCATTTATAACTATAACCAATATTGTATCTTCTAAAAGTTCTTGTCCTATTAATGGCATTGATATCTTAACTATTTTCTTTATATTCTTTAGCCATTTGAACTTTATATTTATTTTACTACTAGTTTTTATAAAAGCTTTGTAATAAATAAACAAATTTACCGTTAAAGATACTACACTACTTATAGCTGCTCCTTTAACTCCTAGCTGTGGACCTCCAAATTTACCAAAGATTAAAATATAATTAAGAACCACATTTAATATTGATGCTGTAATATTTCCGTAAAACAAGATACTAGTTTTATTTATAATCTTAAAATAAGCTGAAAAGGAAAATAAAATCATATTTAGTCCTATCGTAAATGAAAAAATTTTCATATAAATTAGACCTTGTTTTAACACTTTTCCTTTTAGCCCATATAAGCCCTCTAAAATTTCTCTACCGTAAATATTGGAAATTACAACTGCAACTATTCCAACAAGAGCACTAAGTAAAATATTGGTGATAACATAGTTATTAATACCATCAACGTCTCTTTCTCCCTTACTTCTCGCTCCTAGTATATTAACTGCAACAGCTGTCATTCCTACTACACCTGTAATACTATTTATTGTTGTCCCGACCATTCCAACAGCGCCAAATGCTTCTATTGACGTTCTTCCTATCATTGCTTGATCAATAATGCCTATCAATATTGCAGCAATATTATTCAATAACAACGGAATAGCAATCCTGTTTATTTTGTTGTATTCTTTATCTTTTATAATGTTAACTTTCATCTATGTCTCCCCTCTTCTTCAACTATCTAAAAAAGAAGGGTTTTACCATCCAGATGCATACCGGATCAACTCCTTTGACTAAATATATATTTGTATATAACTTTTTTACAATACTTTTCTTAACATACAAATTGATTGAACAGAAATTCCTTCTTCTCTACCTTCAAATCCTAGTTTTTCTGTTGTTGTAGCCTTAATATTTATTTTATCAATATTTATGTTTAATACTTTTGCTATATTCTCTCTCATCGCATCTATGTACCCTGCTAGCTTTGGTTTTTGGGCTGATATAGTGCAATCTATATTTACTACTTCATAGGCTGACCCTGTCATCAAATCATATACTCTACTTAAGAGTTTCATACTTGATATGTCTTTATATTCCCCCTCTGTATCTGGGAAATGCTTACCTATGTCTCCAAGAGCTAATGCACCAAGTATACTATCCATCAATGCATGAACTAATACATCTGCATCCGAGTGACCTAAAAGTCCTTTAGTATGTTCTATTTCGACTCCACCAAGTATAAGCTTTCTACCTTCTACTAACTTATGCACATCATAACCCATTCCTACTCTCATCTGGCATTCTTCCTTTTTCTCATAATCATCTTCATTATTTAGCACCTTCAATATATTTAAATCTCTTGGTACTGTGACTTTTATATTATTATAATCACCTATAACCATCTTTACTTTATACCCTAATTTTTCAAGCAAAAGACTATCGTCTGTGAATTCTATATCTTCTTTTAACGCCTTATTATAAGCATTCATTATTAGATTATAGTCGAAGCACTGTGGCGTTTGCGCTTTCCATAATTGTTTTCTTGGTGGAGTTTGAAGTATTTTGTCGTTTTCATCAACTGTTTTTATAGTGTCTATTACAGGAACTCCTATAACACACGCTTTATATTTAATTACTCCCATAATGCCTCTTAAAATTATTTCCTGGGACACATTTGGTCTAGCTCCATCATGTATTAACACTATATCACAATTTTTATTGACATTTTTCAAGCCTTCATGTACAGAATTATATCTTTCTTTACCACCAATTACTATTTTTTTTACTTTTTGTAGATTATATTTTTTTATTATATTTTCTTTTGTTACTTCTATATCTTCTTGCTTTAGCACTAATATTATCTCGTCTATATACTTGCATTTTTGGAACTTTTCTATTGTATACGCAAGCATAGGTTTTTTCTCAACCATCATGAATTGTTTACTCGTATTGCTTTTCATTCGTTTACCACTACCAGCTGCAACAATTATTGTTGATATACTTTTATTTTCATATGACACAAAATCACCTCTTTCTCATTAAAATTCAATTCTAGATTTTATTCTATTAAATACATTTAAACTAATTAGAATAAAGGGAGTATCCATAAGATACTCCCGATGACAGTTTCATGATTATGTATAACTCTGAAAAATAAATAATACAATATAATAACATCTAACTAATAGACCATAGAAAGCGGTAGCTTTTATATTTTACATAAGGAGTTTTTAAAAAGAAAATTCAAGTAAATATTTATCTTTTGTTTATCGCTTACTATGGCCATACTTATATTATACATTATTTTTATTATTATTTTAATGTTTATTCTTGACAACATATTTCTTAACTATAATAATAATACAAAAACAAGTTAAATAGTACAATGTAACCCATATAGTGCTATGGTACCTATTATACTTGCCTCTATATAGCAATCTAGTTTTATCCATTATTATATTCTTTTTTTTAACTTATTAACGATTTTACGAGATATTTTATATGATTCGCCAGCACCAAAAACAATAATTATATCTCCATTTTTAACTTCTTTGACTATTTTATTGCATATTTCGTCATAATCTTGTATATATTCTGCTCTCTCTGTATTGATTTGGTCTGCCATCTGTTCTAAATTAATAGGATCAAAACTTTTATTCACTTCTCTTCCTAAAAAAGGTTTAGAAATAATGACTCTATCTGCTTTTGATAGTGCTGCTATAAACTCGTCAAAAAACAACTTGATTCTTGAAATTTGATGAGGCTCAAATATTGCAAAAACTTTTTTGCCTGGATAACTATTTTTCATTGTATCTATTGTTAATGCAACAGCTGTAGGATGATGGGCAAAATCATCGTAAACTTTAATATCATTAATACTATCTATTAAGTCTAATCTTCTGCCTATTCCTTTAAAATCTTTAAATGATTCCTTTATCACATCTATATTAACACCAAGCTCTAGAGAAGCAATAAATACTCCTAAAGAGTTTTCGATATTATGCTTGCCTATTAATCCTAACTCTATTTCGTACTCCTTATCTTTATTTATTATTTTATAAGTTGTACTTTCAGGATTAGCTAGGCCTAATACGACTTTATATTCGTTAGCAAAAGGAAACTCAACTTTATTATTTATATAATATCCTATTACTTTTACCCCTCTATCTTTTATCCAATCTTCTAGTTCAAATAATATTTCTTTAAGAGCAATACTTTCTTCATTGACTATTAGTATTTTAGGCCCTCTAAGTTTTTTTATGAATTTTTTAAAGGAATCCTTAATTTCATTAAGGTCTTTAAAAAACTCTGGGTGATCCATTTCAACATTGTTGATTATTGCTATAGAAGAAGTATAATTTAGAAAGTTGTTATTGTATTCATCTGCTTCACAAACAAAATAATCTGACCTGCCTATTCTATATCCTCCTCCCCATTTCTTAAAAGTTGTTCCCGCTTCAACAATTGGATCTAACCCTGCATTTTCTAAAACTAGACCCATCAAAATTGTAGTCGTTGATTTTCCATGTGTACCAGCAATAGAGATAACGAATCTTCCATCTTGGATATATGTAGCTAAAAACTCTTGCCATGTCATTAAAATTTCTTTTTCTTTTGCTTTTATTATCTCTGGATGATTGGGCGAAACTTCTAAAACAGCAGGTGATACAGCTAAAATTTCAACATCGTCTATATGATTTGCGTCGTGATCTTCTAAAACCTCTATATTGTTTTCTATAAGCATATCACTATAATAACCTGATACTTTAAAGTCACATCCTGATACATCAAAACCCATATTCTTTGCTATAATTGCTACTGGTGCAGCCCCGCTACCGCATATGCCCATAAAATGCACTTTGGTTTTTTTCAATATTTCCACTCCTATTTTATAAAAAATTATTATCTTATTAATCAAATCTGCTCTTTATTTTCTTTAAATCTATAAATGTGTAACACATATATATCATACTACAATTGTCTCGAAAGTAAAAATTGAAATAGTGTCTATTTAAATTATCTCCTTAATATTTCATGACTAGTCGTGAAAATTTTAGTAACGTAGTTATTTGCTATTTTAAGCACAACCTCAAATTGTTATAAAATGAGTAATTTCCAAGGAATAAAAAAATCTTGAGGATAAGAGCTGTTTCTTTAAATCGCTCCTGCTCACTTTCGTTCCCATGAGTAAGTGATTCACAAGAAATCATAGATTTCTGTTCTCTACTCATGACTAGTCGTGAAAATTTTAATAACGCGGTGTTTCGCCATTTTGGTACTTTTATTTTGATTGTTTCAAAATGAGTAGATAACAAGGAATTAAAAAAAACCAAGGATAGGAGCGTACTAACGTACGTGACTAGTCTTGGTTTTATTTAATGACGTAGTTATTTGCCATTTTGGGACAATCAAACAGCTTTGTCTACCATGTATTTGGGCTTAGCAAATATCATTCTTCCTGCTGCTGTTTGAAGCACACTTGTTACCATAACGCCTATTGTCTCTCCAATATGCTTTCTTCCACTGTCAACGACTATCATTGTTCCATCATCAAGATAAGCAACTCCTTGTCCTGATTCTTTTCCGTCTTTGACAACCATTACCACCATCTCTTCTCCTGGTAATACTACTGGTTTAACTGCATTTGCGAGTTCATTTATATTTAAAACATCTACTCCATGGAATTCTGCAACTTTGTTTAGATTAAAATCATTTGTTACTACTTTACCATTTAGTACTTGTGCTAGTTTTAATAGTTTACTATCTACTTCTGCTATATCTTCAAAGTCCTTAGAATCTATTATAACCTCTATATCTATTTCTTTTTGTATTTTGTTTAGTATATCCAACCCTCTTCTTCCCCTTATTCTTTTCAATGAATCTGAGGAATCTGCTATATGTCTTAGTTCTTCTAGCACAAACTCTGGAATAACTAGCGGTCCTTCTATAAAACCTGTTTCACATATATCAGAAATTCTACCATCTATTATTACGCTTGTATCTAAAACCTTAGGTTTAACTACTATACTTTCAGTATTATTCTTAGTTTTACCCTGACTTCTCTTGAAATAATTTGCTAAATTTTTAAAATCATCTCTTTTTTTAGTTGGTACACTCATGCCTAAATATCCAAGTAAGATATATAGTATTATTGACAATGCTTCTCCTACATAAGGTATATTTATTACTGGTGTGCTTAGTAAATATGCTATTACTAGTCCGACTATTAATCCTATTGATCCCAATATTATATCTGAAGCTGGTACTTTTTGCAGTTCACCTTCAGCTTTATTAACAATATTATTAAACAATTTCATAATTATTGATGATGATAAAAATAATATAAGTCCTCCTAATAATCCTGCTCCAATATATATAAGATAATTATTATTCTGCATAAAATTAATTTCAAATACACTCTTTAGTAGTGTTACAACTGCTAACCCTAATGTTACACCTAGTAACGTCAATACTGTTCTTATTACTTTATTGACCATTACTTCAATCACCTCCTATATTTTATATTTTATTTATTCCCAAAGTATTATAATCTTATAACATATAATCTACTTTTTTTAACTAATTGTCAACTATTTCAATTTTCTTGTAATCAAATCTTAATATTTTTTGGGAATTATAGAAAGTTTTGATGCTATCCACAAAGTTCTTAGCTAATTATTTCATCTCTACATAAAGATTATGAATAATATAAAAAACACTACAAAATTAGCGCCTTATAGACGCTATTGTATCATTTTTTCAATCATTTCTTCTGTTTCAAATTCATCTATGTTTTTTGCTAAAACAATTTCGCTTATTAACATTTGCTTTGCATTATTAAGCATCTTTCTTTCTCCAGTTGATAACCCTTTTTCTCTATCTCTTATAATTAGATTTCTGACAACACTTGCTATTTCATAAATGTCTCCACTTTTGATCTTATCCATGTTTGCTCTATATCTTCTGTTCCAATTTTGTGTCATCTTTGATTCATTATCTGATAAAACTGCTAATACTTGTTCTACTTCCTCATTATTAATTATCTCTCTTATTCCAATATCTTCAACACTATCTATGGGTACCATTACTTTCATATCTCCCATAGGCATTTTCATAATGTAATATTTCCTCTTTTTGCCTAGTATTTCCTTTTCTTCTATGCCTACAATAATTCCAGCCCCATGCATAGGGTAAACTATCTTATCACCAATATTAAACATGGCATAACCTCCATTCAAATGAAAACACTCATTTCATATATTATACAGCATGGTAATTAAATTGTCAAATTAGTATTTTACCATATATCGCATTTATTTGTCAAATTGTTTTTTTGTTTCATTGGATTTTATTTTTATTTTGCTCCTTTGACTTTTTGTATTATTCCATTGTCACTAGCTAATTTTACTATTCTACATATGACGATCAAATATTGACTGCTCCTGAAATCTTCTCAAGCCATCCTTTATCATCTTAGCTCTTACTTCTCCTATTCCATCAACTTCATCTAATTCTGATATTGATGATGTCAATATTTTTTGCAATGATTTGAATTCGTTTATTACATTTGTCAATACACTACTTGGCAATCTTGGTATTTTGCTTAATATTCTATACCCTTTTGGTGATGTAGTTTCATCTAATGATCTGAGTCCATCTGTGTATCCTAATATTTTGGCTATATTTGATAAATCTAGTAATTCTTCCGATGTCAACTTTCTAATTTTATCTTTTATATTATTAGCACTTATGTCCTCCTCTTTGTAATAGTCTTTAATTACATTCATACCATCTTCCAAAACTCCATTTGTAAGTTCTTCCATCTGCATATTCAATAGTCTACCTTCATTGCCTAACTCAAAAATGTATTTTTCTATCTCAAAAACTATTCTCATTACCATTTCTGTTCTTTGAAGAACTTTTGTAACATCATAAACTGTAACTAGATCTTCAAATTCCAATGCACTTAGATTGTTCATAGACTGGTTTAGTGTCGCTTTATATTTCTCTAGTGTTTGTATTGCTTGGTTTGCTTTTATTAACACCTTACTAACATCATTAAGCACAAACTTTGAATTATCTTTGTATAGTGTGATTATACTCCTTCTCTGGGATATAGATATAACTAGTTCCCCTGTTTGCTTTGCAACTTTTTCTGCAATCCTGTGTCTTATTCCTGTTTCGACTGAACTTATTTCAGGAAGTGGTGTTAACTGCGCATTGGCATATATGATTTTCTTTGCATCACTACTTAAAACTATTGCTCCATCCATCTTTGCTAGCTCGTAAAGCTGTGCGGGTGTCATTTCACAATTAATATTAAACCCACCCTTCACTACTTCTATTATCTCTTTCTTATCACTTACTACAATTAATGCTCCTGTTTTTGCTTTTAAAATATTCTCTAATCCTTCTCTGAGCATAGTTCCCGGTGATAGCATTTTTATACAATCATATATTTCACCGTATTTTTCTTCGTTAAAAGTCATATATCTAATACCCTCCAAAAACTATTTCAACTGCCTGTCTAATAGTTGATACTCCTATTACCTCAATATCTTTTATAGATTCTAATCCTTTGGTATTTGCTCCCGGAACAACGGCTCTTTTGAATCCTAGCTTACTTGCTTCCGACAATCTTTTTTCTATCATACTTACCGCTCTTATTTCTCCTGTTAAACCTACTTCACCTATTACCACTGTATCTGTCTTAATAGGTTTATCTCTAAAGCTAGATATAACAGCACATATTACGCCTAAATCTGTCGCCGTTTCTTTTATTTGTATCCCACCTGTTATATTAACATATATATCCATATTTTGCATCTGCATTCCTACTTTTTTTTCTAATACAGCCATTAGCAAAACCACTCTATTATAGTCTATGCCAGTAGCAACTCTTCTAGGCATACCAAATACCGTCTGACTAACTAACGCCTGTAATTCAAGTAATACAGGCCTTGTACCTTCTATACAAGGCACTACTATTGTACCTGCTGCATCTACTGCTCTACCTTGAAGTAATATCTCTGAAGGATTTTTTATCTCTGATAAGCCCGTACCTACCATTTCAAACATTCCTAGTTCATTTGTTGAGCCAAATCTATTTTTGACCGCTCTTAACATTCTATATGTATTATGTCTATCTCCTTCAAAATAAAGTACCGTATCAACCATATGTTCTAATACACGTGGACCTGCTATTGCACCTGACTTTGTAACATGTCCAACAATAAAAGTTGCTATATCTCCATGTTTTGATATTTTCATTAACTGGGCTGTAACTTCTCTAACTTGACTTACACTTCCAGGAGCAGATGATATATCTGGACTATATACTGTTTGGATTGAATCTATTATTATTATATTGGGTTTTAATTTATTTATTATGTTATCTACTATTGTAATATTATTTTCGGCAAGAATATATAGGTTCTGGGTATTAATATTTAATCTATCAGCTCTTATTTTAATTTGTTTATCGGATTCTTCTCCTGTTACGTATAAAACCCTCTTATTATTTGAGGCTATATTATTTGCCATTTGTAATAACAATGTTGATTTTCCAATACCAGGATCACCACCAACTAAGATTAGTGACCCTGATACTATTCCTCCGCCTAACACTCTATCTAATTCATCAATATTGCTTGAGAGTCTATCTTCATCTTTTGTATCAATGTCAACCAATTGCTGTGGCTTTCTATTTCCATCTTTTACTCCTGTTTCGTATCCTCTATTTTTTTCTACTAGTTCTTCTACTATTGTATTCCATTCATTACAGGAAGGACATCGTCCCATCCACTTTGCTGTTACATAGCCACATTCTTGACATACAAATTTCCTTTTTATTTTCCCCACTTTAATCTCTCCTAGATTTTTTATGTTATTTGGCTATAAATTTTAACTTTCCACCTTCATAGTCTATCATTATATCATCATTCTTTTCAATATCTCCCCTTAATATTTTTTCTGATAATTCATCTTCTATTAGCTTTCTGACTGATCTTTTTAATGGTCTTGCCCCGTATATCGGATTAAATCCTTCTTTAGCTATATGTTTCATTGCTGAAGGAGTTACCTCAATTTTTAGACCTAGATCATGAAGTCTTTTTTGCAAATCTTTTATCATTAATTCGACTATTTCACTTATATGATCTTCGTTCAATGAATGAAACACTATGACTTCATCTAAACGGTTTATAAACTCAGGCCTAAATGTTCTACGCAATTCTTCCATTACATTTTCCTTCATTTTTTCGTATTCGTTCTTCTGCGCTTCCTTTTCATCATCTCCTATGAATCCAAGTGTTTTTTGTTTTTTGATAGTACTAGCTCCAACGTTTGAAGTCATTATTATAACTGTATTTTTAAAATCTACTATTCTTCCTTTTGAATCTGTTAATCTACCATCATCCAATATCTGCAATAAAATATTAAATACGTCTGGATGAGCTTTCTCTATTTCATCAAATAGTATAACACTATACGGTTTTCTTCTAACTTTTTCAGTCAATTGCCCTGCTTCATCATAACCAACATAACCTGGTGGCGAGCCTACTAATTTAGAAACCGAATGCTTTTCCATATACTCTGACATATCTATTCTTATCATTGCATCATCATCACCAAACAAGCTCTCTGCTAGTGCTTTTGTTAGCTCTGTTTTTCCAACACCTGTAGGTCCTAAAAATATAAATGAACCTATTGGTTTTGTTGGATCTTTTAAACCAACTCTTGCTCTTCTTACTGCCCTAGCTACTTCTTCAACAGCTTGACTTTGACCTATAACCCTTAGATGTAATGTCTCTTCTAGGTTTAATAATCTCTCTGATTCTTCCTCAGTCAATTTGACAACTGGTATACCAGTCCAGCTAGACACTACATGTGCTATATCATCATATTCAACTATTAATGCTTTTGACTGTTTATTACTCTTCCATTTAGATTTCTGTAAATCAATTTCACCTTTCATACTTTTTTCTTTATCTCTTAGCTCCGCTGCTTTTTCAAAGTTTTGGCACCTAACTGCTGCTTCTTTTTCTGAGAGCAATTCATTAAGTTTCTCTTCTAATTCTTTTAATTTTGGCGGTGTTGTTATTGATTTTATTTTTATTCTTGATGCAGCTTCATCTATTAGGTCTATTGCCTTATCTGGTAAAAATCTATCTGCTATATATCTATGCGATAACTCAGCAGCTGCTTTTATCGCTTCATCACTTATTTTCACTGTATGATGTGCCTCATATTTATCCCGTAGACCTTCTAATATCTTTATTGTGTCTTCAACGCTTGGTTCATTGACCATTATAGGCTGTAGTCTTCTTTCTAACGCCGAATCCTTTTCTATATACTTTCTATATTCATCTAACGTGGTAGCCCCTATTGCCTGAAGCTCTCCTCTTGCTAATGCAGGCTTTAATATGTTTGAAGCATCTATTGAGCCTTCTCCTCCTCCTGCTCCTATAATCATATGTATTTCGTCTATAAACAATATCACATCCTTAGCTTCTTTGATTTCCTGCATAGCTTTTTTTAGTCTTTCTTCAAACTCTCCTCTGTATTTAGTTCCGGCAATCATTGAAGGTAAGTCTAATGTAATTACTCTTTTGTTTAATAGTATTTCTGGAACTATTCCGTCTACTATCTCTTGTGCCAACCCTTCTGCTATTGCTGTTTTTCCTACTCCTGGTTCTCCTATTAAGCAAGGGTTGTTCTTAGTCCTTCTACTTAAAACTTGTATTATTCTCTCAATTTCTTTTGCTCTTCCTATAACAGGGTCAAGTTTTCCATCTTTTGCCAATTCATTTAAGTCGCTACCGTATTTATCTAGGGTTGGTGTTTTCTGTTTTGGGTTAGAATTTTTATTTATATTACTATAAGGATTATTTAGCATTTGCATTATTTCTTGTCTAACTTTATTTAGATCTATTTCAAGTGATTTTAATAATGCACCCGCTACTCCTTCTCCTTCTCTTATCAGTCCTAGTAGTAAATGCTCTGTGCCAACATAATTATGGCCTAGTGTTTTAGCCTCTATAAAGCTCATTTCAAAAACTTTTTTTACTCTAGGAGTAAATCCCAAAATGTCACTAGGTGCTTCTCCAAAACCAATCCTCTCTTTTACTTCTTGTCTTATTTTTTCTATGTCAACTCCTAGATTATCCAGAACTTTTGCCGCTAATCCTTCATTTTCTCTAAGTAATCCTAATAGTAAATGTTCTGTACCCACATAATTATGTCTCATTTCTTTTGCTTCATCCTGAGATAAAATTATAGCTTTTTGAGCTCTTTCTGTAAATCTACCAAACAATCCCACGTTCTTTCCTCCTATTCTAAAACATATTTATGTATTAAGCTCTCTTCTCAGCAACTCTGCTCTTTTTATGCTTATTTCATGCTGGTTTAAATTTGAGTAATTGTTTTTTTGTATCATGGATGGTTGAACCCATATCATAAGCTTGTTTATTGTATAATAATCTAGGTCTTTTATTAAACCCATGGCACATCCCATCCTTATATCAGAGAGCAACTTCATTGCGTCATTAATTCCTACTATCCTTGCATTTTTTAATATTCCTAGTGCTCTAAATACCTTATCTTCTACTGCTATCCTTCCTTTACTTAGTATCATTTCTCTAGATATTCTTTCCTTTGACAATATTTGCAATACAGTGTTTTTAATCATTCTAATGATTTCTTCTTCTGTCTCTCCTAATGTAATTTGGTTTGATATTTGAAATATATTTCCTAATATATCTGTACCTTCTCCATATAACCCTCTTATTGTCACTCCTATTTGAGAAACAGCCTGTAATATCTTGTTTATTTGTTTTGTCAGCACTAAACACGGCAAATGCACCATTGCTGACACTCTAATTCCTGTTCCTACATTTGTTGGACATGATGTTAAATATCCCAAATTTTCATCGTATGCATAATCAAGCTTTCTTTCAAATATGTCATCTATTTCATTACATATTTTCCATGCCTCTAAAAGATTAAACCCCGGTAATATAACCTGTAATCTAATGTGATCCTCTTCGTTTATCATAACCACTTTCTTTTCATCTCTTGATATTGCAAATGCACTCCTAGCACTATTATCAACTAATCCTTTACTAATCAAGTGCTCTTCTACATATGCATTTTTTTGTATGTCTGACATACTCTTGAGCACGTGAAAACCATATCCATTTAGCAATCCTTTTTCTCCACCTATGATATCCTTTATTTTGTTTATTATTTCAGTTGAAGTATCACCTTTAAGCCTATGCGGAAAATTGTAATCTTTTAGATTTCTAGCAAGCCTAATCCTACTACTTATTACTACATCTTTGTCACTACCACTCCCTTTTAGCCATTTACTCATTGAAACACCTCTTTCTTATTTCTCTTGTAGCTTATTAGCTAATTCTTTTATTCTGTCTCTAAGTATAACTGCTTCTTCAAAGGCTTCTTTTTCAATTGCCTCTTGAAGTTCTTCTTTTAATTTCTTAATTTTTTTCTCTATCTTTATTTTATCACTAGATTTAGTGGGTAATTTCCCTATATGTTTATCGTGTCCATGTAATCTTTTGTATAGTGAATGTAGTTTTTCACTAAAAACATTATAGCAATCTGGACACCCAAATCTACCAATTTCTCTAAATTGTTCATAACTCGTTCCACAATTATTACACAATAATATAGCATTATTTTTTTTTAACTTATCTTCTATTGTATTGTCTACTAAATTCGTCAAAAACTGATTAAACATAAATGGATCGTCACTAAAATGTGCTTCTAAGTATTTATTTTTCTTTGCACATTCTTCACACAGATGTAGCTCTATTTTTCGCCCATTTATAATATTGGTAAGATGTATAGTCGCTACTTTTTCTTTACACTCGTTACACAACATTTTTACACCCACTCTCTATTATTAGCCTTAATTATTTATAGCAAATCAACAAAATATTTCAGATTTCAATATCTTATATATTATACCCACTCTTATGTAATTTTAATTATATAAATAACAAAGGAGAAGCCTTATACTTTCTCCAATTAAAAAGGGGCACTCTTATCTTCGAGTTACCCCTTTGTTGTTTATTCTTTTTCAGCTTTAGCTTCTTCAATTATCTTGTCACTTAACATCGCTGGAACTTCATCATATCTTTCAAACTCCATTGTAAAGCTTCCTCTTGCTTGTGTCATAGATTTTAAATCAATTGTATATTTAAACATCTCTGACATTGGAGCTTCAGCTGATACTAACTGTCTACCATTACTTAATTGTTCCATTCCTAGTATTCTACCTCTTCTCTTATTCATATCACCCATTATGTCGCCCATATAGTCATCTGGAATGGTTATACTCACCTTCATTATTGGTTCTAGTAGTATAGGCTTTGCTTTTTCCATACCTTTTTTGAACGCTATACTAGCTGCCATTCTAAATGCCATTTCGTTAGAGTCTACTGGATGATAAGAACCATCGTATAAAGTAGCTTTTATATTCACTACTGGATATCCAGCTAATGCACCTTTTTTAATACAATCTTTCAGTCCCTTTTCTACTGCAGGAATATAGTTCTTTGGAACTGAGCCCCCAAATATTTTTTCTACAAACTCAAATTCCTCTTTTGATGGTTCGAATTTTATGTAAACATCACCATATTGTCCAGCACCACCAGATTGTTTTTTATGTTTACCTTGAACATCTGACTTACCCTTGATTGTTTCTCTATATGCAATCTTAGGATCTTGTAGTGTAATTGATACTCCAAAGATATCTTTTAATTTAGCTTTTATTACATCTATATGCTTGTTCCCTTGACCGCCCAATAATAATTCTTTAGTCTCTTTATCTCTGTTTGCTGTAAATGTCGAATCTTCATCTTGTAACTTATGAAGTGCAGGTCCCATCTTATCCTCATCTACCTTGCTTACAGGATAAGCAGCCATAAAGAGTGTAGGCTTAGGGAATTTTATACTATCATATCTTATAGGTGCATCTTTCGCGCAAAGTGTATCTCCTGTACTTGTGTTGTTAAGTTTTGCTACAGCTCCTATGTCCCCAGCTGATATTTTTGCCATCTCTAGCTGTTCTTTACCTCTCATTGCAAATACGGTTCCCATT
Source organism: Clostridiaceae bacterium M8S5 (assembly GCA_029227815.1). Taxonomy (GTDB): domain Bacteria; phylum Bacillota; class Clostridia; order Tissierellales; family MCWD3; genus Abyssisolibacter. The sequence continues at coordinate 3,921,982 of CP118523.1, forward strand.
TTTTCTTTTTCATCTTTATTTGAATTTAATACTTCATCGTCTTTTTTAACTTCTCCTGATTTAACTTTAAACAATGAAATTTGACCTACATATGGGTCTGCTATTGTTTTAAATACAAATGCTGAAAAAGGTTGTTTTGGATCTATATTTCTTTCTTCCTCTTCTTCTGTATCAGGATTAACTCCAATACATTTTCCTTCGTCAAGCGGTGATGGCATATATTCAAATATAAGATTTAAAAGCTCATTCATACCTATTCCTTTATCACATGATCCACATAATATCGGAACTAGCTTTCCACCTAGAACTCCTTCTCTGAGGCCTTTATGTATCTCCTCTAATGTGAATTCCTCTCCTTCAAAATATTTCTCTAGAAGCTCATCATTGCTTTCAGCCACTGATTCTATTAGCATCTCTCTAAAAGGGCCTATTTGATCCATCATATTCTCAGGCACATCTTCTAAAGTTGATGTTTTGCCATTAAATATTTTTGCTTTCATATCTGCTATATTAACTAATCCTTTGAAGTCATTTGCTGAGCCCACTGGCATTTGGAATGGTACTACTGATTTGCCGAATTTATCTCTTAGCTCATTGATAAGTTTGTCAATGTTTACGTTGTCCTTATCCATCTTATTGATGAATAGTATAGTTGGTAAGTTTCTATCTCTTGTGTATTTCCATGATTTTTCTGTACCTACTTCAATACCTGCTGAAGCATCAACTACTATAACAGCACCCATCACTACTTTTAAGGCACTATAAACTTCTCCCACAAAATCAAAATATCCTGGTGTATCCAAAACATTGAATTTGTGGTCTTCCCATTCTATAGGTATCAAGGATGTACTAATTGAAACCTGTCTATTTTTTTCTTGTTTAGTATAATCAGAAATAGTGGTTCCTTCCTCTACTTTTCCCATTCGCTTAAGCTTACCTATGGAAAATAACAATGCTTCTGTTAGTGTTGTTTTTCCGCTTCCTCCGTGTCCTAATAAAGCAACATTTCTTATTTTGTCAGCACCATAATTCTTCATTAATAATTCCCCCTCAATATGCATTATCCCCGATAATCCATATCTCCAATAATATATTGTATAATTGTCAATCAGAAACTTTTTGTAATTTGTATATTTTCCTAATCCAAAAACACTCTATAGTATCTTGTTTCAATGAATAATCCGGGATTATAAGTTGGTACATCCTTTTCATGTTTTAACGCTTTAGAACAAAAATTAATATTGAATTTAGATATGGAAATTAAAACTTATCCCCAAATTATAAGCTTAATTTCCTAAACTAAAATATGTTGATTTTTTTATTTGATTACTAATATAATTCTATAATAATAAGCAAATTCCTTTTTTTATTCGTCTCTTTTTATTCTTTTTATATTCCATATTATCTATTTTTTGTTTATTTTTAATAAAAAGCCACAAATTTCTATGTTATTTTTTGGGGAACTGAAAACTTTATATTTTGCTAATTATTAAATTTTCTTCATGTTAATTTTTACTATCAATCTAATGATTTTATGTTACAATATTAGTAGTTGAGTTTTATTTTATATGGTTTGTTACATTTAATATATTAAAGGAGGTTCTTAAAATGCCTGTATCTTTCAGAAAAGAAATAAAAGATTTGGTTGCTTATAAACCAGGAAAACCTATAGAGGATGTAAAAAGAGAGTATGGATTATCTGATGTAATCAAATTAGCTTCTAACGAAAACCCTCTAGGTGCTTCTCCTAAAGTAAAGGAAGCTATGTTAAAAGTAATGGAGGAATTTTCTTTATATCCTGATGGTAACTGTACTGAACTAAAAGAAGCTATTAGTAAAAAATATAATGTTAAGCCTTCCGAAGTTTTACCTAGTGCAGGGTCAGATGAAATGGTTGATATGATAGCTAAAACTTTTATTAATCATGGTGATGAAATAATAATGGCAGATATAACTTTCCCAAGATACATGGATACTGCTAGAATAATGGGTGGTACTCCTGTACTCGTTCCTTTAAAAAACTGGACATATGACCTTGAAGGTATGTTAGCTAAAATAACTGATAAGACAAAGATAATTTGGCTTTGCAATCCTAACAACCCTACTGGTACTATGTTTAGTGAGAAAGCTTTATTAGATTTTTTAAAGCAAGTTCCTGAGAATATTTTAGTAATATATGACGAAGCATACAATGAATTTGTTACTAGGGATGATTACCCTAAAGATAGTGTTCAATTATTAAAAGACTATCCTAATGTACTTATACTTAAGACTTTTTCAAAAATGTATGGTCTTGCATCTTTAAGGGTGGGATATACTATAGCTAGCGAAGAAATTATATCTAATATAAATAAGGTAAGATGCCCATTTGATGTAAATAGATTTGCACAAGCTGCTGCTATTGCTGCTTTGGAAGATCAAGATTTTGTTAAGAAATGTTATGATCTTAATAAGCGTGGTAAGGAGTATTTATATAGCGAATTCGAAAAGCTAGGCTATGAATACATACCATCTGAGACTAATCATATCATGGCTAATGTAGAAAAAAACTCTGGCGAAGTTTTCCTAGAGCTACAAAAGCGTGGTGTTATAATCAGACCTATGATGTCTACATGGATAAGAGTTTCTATTGGAACTATGCCACAAAATGAGACGTTTATTGAGAAGCTGAAAGAAGTTTTAGCTCCCTTAGGCGGTTGTGAAAATAAATAGGATTATATATATTTGATTAAAAAACAACCTATTTCGTTGCAATAATATTATAGGTTGTTTTTTATATGAAATTATTTACTTTTCATCAGCTATTTTAGTATACTTCACTACAAATTCATTTATCTTATCATCCTCTTTTAGCTTCTCTAATGTATCGTTTATCACTTTTAATAACTCTTTATTCCCTTTATTTATAGCTATGGCCGACCCATTATTATCTGTTTTTACTTCAACCTCTGCTATACATAAATTAGGATTCTTTTTTACATATGATTTTGCTACCGGTTCTCCAACTATTACTGCATCTACTTTACCATTTAATAATTCCATAACTACATTAGATAGCTTCCCTAAAGATTTTATATTTTCCTTATCTGTAATTTTAAATGCTATTTCTTCTTGAATGCTTCCTTTCTGAACGCATATAGTTCTGTTTTTTACATCTTCTATTGTCTTAATATTATCTATATCTTTATTATTTATTATCAAACATTGTTTAGACGTATAGTATATTTTAGAAAAATCTACATTTTTCTTTCTCTCATCTGTTGGCGTCATTCCAGCAACTATGATATCTATTTTATCTGCTTTCATAGCTCCTAGTAACCCTCCGAAATCCATATCCTTTATTTCAAGTTTGACTCCTAATTCATCTGCTATTGCTTTAGCTATCTCAATATCAAATCCTATTATCTCATCTTTACCATTTATTTCTTTATGGAATTCATAAGGTGGAAACGAAGCACTTGTTCCTAATACTAGCTTCCCTTTTTCTTTTATTTCATCAATTTTCGATATTTCTTTTTTATTACATCCAATAGCACCAATTGCAATCATTATTATTATAAGTAAAATTGTTAACTTTTTCATAAGTATTCACTCCTATTTGTTTTCTATTTTACAGATTATTAATTTTACCTCCTTTCAGTTTTGTTGTATAAAAAAAGCGCCTCTATCATAAGAGACGCTTTTACACGCGTTACCACTCTTGTTAAAGTCATACTGACTTTCACTCATTTTTTTAACGATATCAACCGTATTTCCCTACTCACCTGAGCTTTGAGGAAATATCTTCATAGACTCTCTTCGCTATAATTATGATACTAGACTTACACCATGCTCTAGCTCGCTACAACAATCAATATAACTACTCTTCTAATCACTAGATTTTTGAATATTAAATTATTATAATAATAATTTCAGACAGCAGACAAAAACCTAACTTCTTCGTTATTGCTAAAATTTCCGTTGCTCACTTATCTCTAAATAAGCTCCGCTACTCAATTTTAGCACGCCTTGAATTTATGCTTTTACTACAATCTGCAGATAGATGACTTCGTCATCGTCATCTACCTAAGATTATTATTTATTATAATAATCTATCCTCTAGTAGTCAATATAATTGCTTTATTTTTGTATTTTTTACAAATGAATATGAATATTTATAACAACTCATTTGCATGAGAATTATTCTCCTGTACTACCCATACCACCTTTTCTCTCTTCATTTGAGTTGCCATTGTCAGCTGGCAAAAACTGAATAAATATTCCTTGTGCTATTCTTTCATCTTCTTCTATTGTAACTTCATTGTTAGATATGTTTCTCAAACATATACCTATATTACCGTCGTTACCTATATTGCTATAGTAATCTTGATCTATTATACCTGTTCCATTAGCTAATACTAACCCTTTTTTTATTCCAATTGAGCTTCTAACATATACTTTTAATACTTCTCCCTCTTTCATATATGCCTTTACATCTGTCCATACCACTTTTTTTTCATTTGGCTTTATTGTAAAAGTCTCTGTGCTGTAGAAATCATATCCAGCCGAAGTCCTGCTTCCTCTTTTTGGTAAAACCACTTCTTTATTCGCATGTTTTCTGTGTTCTTTATCTACTATCTCAAAACCTCTATTTCTCATTGTTATTCTCCTTTTGCTTTTATCTTATAGGGCATACTCCACTTTCACAACTATCGTTTCCTATATCAAATTCCATCTCATATTTTTCATATTTTCTAATTAATGATGGTATAAACTGTTTCATTTCACTAACTCTTTTTTGGTATTCTTTTTCCGTTATTGATTCATACGGTAATAATTTATAAAAGCTATCATCTAATGGTAAGAAGGACACTGCTACTACGTCGTCCCAATTTTGCCATAACCATTCTTCTACTCCATCCCACTCATTATCTCTTACATGAATTGTTATTGAACAATTATGGTCAACATAGTTATTCATAAATAACTTGTAGTTTTCTAATTGTTCTATAGCTGAAACATCATATTTGGTCTTGCCAATTGGTGATTTCACAGGAAACTCTACTACCTTTGTTGTACAATTTTCTAGTGTCTGACCAACCTCAGGATAAACAGGCCAATTTAACTCCTCACACACTTTAACTAATGGATCTGAGCTATTAATTCTTACTCTTCTTATATAATAAGGTGCATGTGAATAATGAACACCACTTGATACTGTTGGTAGTTGACTTAATGTTCCCTCTGGCTTTACTGTAGTGACTAATAATGGTGCATTGCCTCCAATTTCGTCAGCATACAGTTTTGCTTGCCCATTAGCAACATCTCTTAACAGCTTTAATACTTCTGCTTGTTTCTCTATAGTCATATTAGTAGCATTCACCATATCTTGCCATCCAGTTAATGAACACCCTAATAATTTATCTCTTTGCTGTACTCGATTCCATTTTGGAATTTCTAATTCTACACATGTCATCCTATAACCAGCTCTTACTGAAAGTTTCTGTGCTTCTAATAATCCATCTAAATCTAAAGTATTATCTTCTTTTACAAATGAAAATACATTAATTGTGGTTAAATTACAAACACCTTTAGAATCAAGTAATATCTCTCCGCAAGGATTAACTCCATTCATATTTTGTCTTCTTTTAGATCCCGCTACTTCGTTTACGAAACCTGGTTCTCCTGAGTACCTCATCTTTTCAAGCATCCAATGTAGCTTTTCTCTAGTTGGTTTTTCTTTATAGTATATTGAGTTGTTACTCATCTGCCTATGGGCTATTTCATGATCTATAGACCACTGACCATCAACTTGTTTATAAAGGTTAGATTTTGCATCAATGCATTCTTTATCATCTGCATCTATTAATGCTATTTCTGCAGTTCTTCTAACTCCGCCAACTACAACATTTTCTCCTATTATATTTGCTATATCTAAACAATCTATTGGTTTTAATTTGACTCTAATATCTTCACTGATTAAGCCTCTTTTCTTTATTACTTTATCTATCTTTGTGAACATATTTTTTAAGCTAGAGTGCCCACTTGCTGTCCCTCCAAAAGTTTTTAATCTCTCTCCCTTTGGCCTTACATGATTGTAGTTAATGATAACTGTTTTTATGTTTCTATACTCATTACTATAAAGCATCTTAAAGAAGAAGTCTAACGACTGTACCCATCCTTCTTTACTATCTCCTATTGTAATCTTTACTGAATTATTAAAATAGAACTGTAAGCTTGTGCTATCCTCTCTTGCATTCTTACTTATAGGAGAATAGTCCATATGAATTAACTCATAATCATTTCTGATTTTTGGCAATTTTTCTATATCGCTGTTTAGCACTCTTACCCCTACGCCTGCACCTACCATTAGTAAATAAAATAAATCTCTAAAAGATTCAAATTCGTCTATTACTTGAAAAGCACAATTATAATTTGCCATAGGATAATTCTTGGCAACTTTTGTATTTCCAACCCAAAAAGTTCTACCTGATAAAAATTGCCTCATATTATATATGTTATCGTATAATTTCTCTGCCTCTTTTTTAGTAGTGGGAACTAAGCTACAATTATATTCTACTGCTCTTCTTACTGTTTCCCACCAATATTCTCTTCTTTTTTTGTCTGGTAACCATCTAGAATAAGTTCTATAGTATACAAAACTTCCTAATTGCTTCATAGGCGAAGGGCTATGTTTATACTTACTAATAAATTCGTCTGTCAAAAATCTATCTTCTTGCTTTTTGACATTGTTCCTCAATTTATTTTGTTCTTCTCTATAAATTATGTATCTTTTAGCTACATCTTTTCTTGCGCTTTCCATTAGTAATTCCTCTACTATGTCTTGTATTTCTTCAACGCTTATAACATCTTTTCTATTTATTTTCTTTTTTATAGTATTAGTTATATTGTTGCTTAACTCATTATCAATTCCCTGCTTTGTCTCTGTCATAGCTTTTTCTATTGCATTAACTATTTTAAAATCATAAAAATCAACTAAGTCACCATTTCTTTTTACAACTTTTACCATTCTTAACCCTCCATATCATAACATCTAATTATAATTGCACTTAAATACTCTCTATTGCATAAACACTATATATAGTATTTATATTCACTATATATAGTGTGTATGACTTAATGATACTCAATATATTGTACCATCATATCACTACAATGTCAAAGTGCAATTTTATTTTAAGCATAAATAAAGCAGAATAAGCATGACCCTACTCTGCTTTATCAACATTATATTTTTTGTTTTACTGCACAGGTTGAAATGCATCTATAGTATATTTATTACTTGGGTTCCAAAAAATCCATTCATCTATTCCTGCATCTTTAGTAGCTTTTATTTGAGCTATTATCTGTGGTTTTTTATATGGTATCCAGTTAGCACCATAGTCTCTTTTTAACCAAGTTGCAGAAAAGTCTTGAAGCCAAGGTCTTAATATAGCCCTATCTGATATATTTAATTTATTAATTCTGCCCTTTGCTCTTGTCATTGCATTATAAATTATAGGATATGGATTTGTATCTGGATATTTAACTCCATATGATCCTTTAGCATAATGAGATGGATATATCATAGGGCAAAGAATATGTGTTGACGCTGATAATCTTTCTAGATTTTGACCTATTCCAGAATCTCTATTATTATTGATTATATCTCCAAATATATCTGCAGAAACATATGCTCCTAGTGATTCTATTTCTGCTTTTGCCTTAGTCAAAAATCCTGATATAGCATCAGCTTTAGTTGTTGTTTTTTCAGCTTCTCCATAGTTTATATTAGCTTTACCACTTCCAGTCGGGAATCTAACATAATCAAACTGAATTTCGTCAAAGCCGTTTAATGCAGCATCTTTAGCAATGCTTATCGGATAATCCCATGATTCTTTATTAAATGGATTAAGCCATATATTTCCTTTATTATCTTTCCATACTCTCCCGCTTTTAGATTTTATAGCTAGATCAGGTCTTTTGCTCCCCATATTTGTATCCTTAAATGTAACTATCCTAGCAATCAAATAAACATTATTTTGTTTTAAAGTTTCTATTCGGTCATAGAAATCTTTTATTTTTATTCTCTTATCTAGACCATTATCTCTAACAATTTGTACATCTGGTCTATATGATAATAATCCATAATCGTCTTTTATATCTATTACTAATGTGTTTATCTCAGTACTCTTAACTATTCCAAGCAATCTATTAAAACTCTTTATATTAGCAATACTATTTGCTGTAGCATAAATACCTTTTACTTTAATTTTTTGTTTATAAGATTCCCAATTAACTTGGGGTTGAACTAAGTAATCACACTTTATATCTCCTATAATTTTATCATTATAGTTATCATTTTGCTTCGCATAGCTATTAACACATAAACTACAAATTATTAAACTAAACAGTATTATGAATCTTGCTAAAGCCGTTGTTTTTTTTCTCATCAATTTGCCACCTCTTGTCATGTTATTTTGTAAGTGATTTTGTAGTTATTATATCCAAGATATCCACAAGTGTATCCTGAGTGTATTCTCCTTTTCTATACTTTCTTTTTGTAACAATTATATTTGGTTGATTTCCACTCATAATAACATCGTCTATAACTTTAGGATGCTCTATCAACCTTCCTAATTCATTAAAATCTTCATCGTATACGATAAACGTTGGTATTCTTACTTTTGTACTGTCGCCAATAAAAAATTCTTCATTGCCTTCTCTTCCAACTATAGATAACTGAACATTCGAGTTAATCTCTCTCATTTTTTCTATAACAGGGACATTAATCATACAATCTGGACACCAAATTTCAGCGCATATTAGTATTTTTATCTTTGAATTCAAATTTTTGATTTGTTCCACTAAATGCTGTTCAAAACTTATATTATCAAATATTTGCAATGTTTTATCTTTATATACATATGTATCTTGGTTAACAAAATCGTCAAATGACATACCACTATTATACAAGTTATATATATCCATAATATACCCCCATTTATAATTCAAAATTATGCTAATTGCTATTTATTTTATTATAATAGTTATATTATAATAAATTGTTGATAATTAAATTATAATATATATAATATCAAGATACAACCTGTATTTAACTTGTTTTAGACTAGTTAAACTCTCCTATGTATACAATTAATGTAAAGATTGCACTATTTTCTTCATTAGCTTTGGACTGACAGCTTTATTCATTGATTTGTCATACCTAAGAGCTGTACCAAAATGGAAACTTGATGTATTTACATTATATTTTATTTGCTCAATATTTTCAAAATTTAGTCCACCACCTACTAATATATCTATATTTTCTGCTTCTTTTATTATTTTATTTATTGTTTTTAAATTTTCATGCACTTTTTTTATTCCACCTGAAGTTAATATAGTCGTTATTTGAGGAAATTTATTTAATAGTTTCGCAGATTTTATTATATCTTTAGTATGTTCTATTGCTTTATGAAATGTTACATCTAAACCATCACAATTGCTTAATAGTTTCTCCAAATAATCTGTATTTATCATATTTAAATCATTGAGAACACCTAATACAACTCCATTAGCTCCAAGCTCTCTTGCTATTTCTATATCTCTCTTCATTAAGGTTATTTCTTTAAATGTATAATTAAAGCTATTGCTGTGTGGTCTTATCATCACATTAACAGGAATATCAACAGCTTTAACTACAGCTTCTATTAAACCATAACTCGGTGTTAATCCTCCTTCACTTAATGCGCTCACAAGCTCTATACGATCTCCACCATATTCCTCTATAATCTTTGCATCTTCTACTGTTAGAGCTATCACTTCTATCATAATATCACTCCATTTATTAAATTTATCTTTATTAATTGCACTTTCATAGTTTTAATACCATAACTTTAAATAATTTTAAAGTTCCCAATATTCTATAAAGTAATGCATAAATAAAAATATGTTTTTTACTTTATTTTATCATACATAAAAGCTGACTTTTAATTATAGTCAGCTTTTATACATATTTATTGCACTCACATAAACTGTATATTTACTATATTTGGTTTAAACACTTCCCTACTCTATTTTAAAAGCATTATAATATCTCTGTTTTTACACGTCTTGCATAGTCCTCTAGCCATTCTTTTGTTGCTTTTTTATAGATTGTTTTACCATCTACATTGTTTGCTACATAAACTGAAGGCTTTTGATCTCTAGTTGCAGCTACAAACGAAAACTCTACGTTAGTTCCTACTCCCCATTCTCCATTCTTATTCATACAAACAATAGAAGCTGCTCTAGCTTGTCCTCTCTTTTTTATCATTTTTCTATCATAATCATGTATTACTTTATCTACAGCTTCTTGTGGTGACATTCCTAGTTCCATTAATGATACTACTTGATATGACATACAGCATTTCATTATATCTTCACCTAAACCTGTAGACGTTGCTCCTCCTATATCACTATCAGCATAAAACCCTGATCCAACTAACGGTGAATCACCTACCCTTCCTCTCTTTTTCATAAATAAGCCACTAGTTGATGTTCCTACACAAATTTTACTATTCATATCTAATGTAACTACTCCAACTGTATCGTGCCCGTCATACGCTACTAGATTATTTGTTGCTTTAATTTCTTCCAATTTATCCATCCAGAATTCTTTAGCTTGATTTGTAAGCAGGTTTTTTTTAGTAAATCCATGCTCTAAAGCATACTCCTGTGCACCTTTCCCTACAAGAATATTGTTGAATTTTTCTTTGCTCAATTCTTTAGCTATAGCAATAGGATTTTTTATGCCTTTTATGCTAGCTACTGCTCCTATATCAAATGTATCACCGTCCATATATCCAGCATCAAGTTCTACTTCCCCATGTTCGTTTGGCAATCCTCCATATCCTACTGATTTATAGTAAGGATAATTTTCTACAGCTTTTATAATATCTACTATGGCCTCTGATGCACTATCTCCCCTAGCTAGTAATTCACTCCCTAACTGAACTCCTTCTAATGCCATTCTCCAAGTTGCTATAATCCCCCAGTTTATTTTAATCTCCTCCTAATTTTTCATATTTTAATTTTATCCATCATAATCATCATATTACCACTAACTAGTTAGTAAATCAATTATGAATAAAAACAAAAAATTAGGGATATTTTAAAACACCCCTTAGAAGCTTACATATACACTGGCACAACTATTTATCATAATATTAAGCCAATACAAATACTTTTTGAATATAATTAGTCTTATAATTAAATCTCATATTGATTTCATCGTAAAATAGTTGTCTAGAATTATTTCGTTGTTCATTACTAGCATCTAAAAAAGCTTTTCCTGGTTTTATAAAATAATACCTGCAAAATTGATATACTGCTATACGTTGGTTACTCTTTTGAGCCCCAAAGCTAACTGTATCTTTAATATCCGCTTTTTTTATTATCTTAATAGTTGTATTAAAAGCTCTACTCAAAGAATTTGATAGTTGATAAACTATTGAATCTACAGTTCCATATACATTTACTTTTGCTCCTACCGTATATGATAGTTTCTTGGCGTCTGTTTTATTTACACCTTGTTTATATGAAATATTTCTATTTGCAGAATTACCTGCATTTAATTTGTCAAAGTCTTTTATCAATTTCCAGTTTCCTCTTGAATGAATTTTGCAATCTTTCAAATAAGCATAGCTTCCTTTTTTAAAAAACAAGGTTAGAGCTCTAGCTCCTGATTCAATATTAGTTAAAGCTATGCTATTGCTTACCTTATTGTGATATTTTCCATTACTATCAATATAACCAGCATAATTGCCTATTTCATCTGATTTTATTTTGAAAGTGCTATTTTTTATTTTACCCTTTGCTATTATATCAACAGGTATAAAATTTATTATTTCTCCCATTAAACTTTTTTGTGAATCGATACTTACTGGAAATCCACTCTTATACCAACCTTTGTTGATTTTAGGAAACGGGTCCATCGAAAGGACACTACTCGCATTAAAATAATAATTCATGTTAACCTCCTTTACCAAACACTATTACTTATTGAATCATTCATGCTCATCATAATAAATTTCTTTATGGTTCTAAAACAAATACTTTTTGGAAGTGATTTGTTTTATAATCAAAAGTTTTATTTACAGCATAAGCAAATGCAAAAGAGCTAGTTTGGTCTTTTGCTATTTTATCTCTTAACGCTGGCCCTGGTTCTACATAGAAATTTCTGTAGAATTGATATGCCCCTATTCGCTGTTCTTTATCTTGCGCTTGGAAATTAACAGTATCTGATACTGTAAATTCTTCAGATATACTAATACTTGTGCCAAACGTAGCGGTCAAAGAAGCTGATAATTCACCTGTCATACCTGAATACGAACCTCCTACTTTTGCCCCAACAGTAAAAGCAAGTGACTGAGTGTCGGTTTGATTTACTCCATGAGTATACGAAATAGTTTTGCTAGCAGTAGATCCTGGATCTATACCTCCAAAATCACTTAATAAAACCCATTTTCCTCTACCATGAACTTTACACCCATCTATAAGAGGGTCCATTCCTTTTTTAACAAAAATTGTAGCTATGCGGAGTCCTGGATAAATACTCCCTTTAAATATTTCACCTGATGCAACATCATGATACACATTATTTACGTCTACATATCCATCGTATTTGTATGCCTCAGGTATTAAAACACCATAAGATACATTATCTTTCGACACTTTAGCTATAATATCAATAGGAACAAAATCTATAGTATCTCCACTTAAACCACTACTTTCAGCTTGTATACTGTCTGGGAGCCCTCCTGCAAACCAGTCTGGATTTATTGGTGGAAATGGATCAATAGAATTGTCTATCATAAAATGTTGATAACACACACCTCTATTATGAATATACATTGTATAAACTCTCCTTTATTGTATTTTTGTATATATTATGCAATGGCCTTATAAGCATAAAATATTTAACAATAAATTAATTACAGTATGTTGTCAATACATTGTATGTACAACTTTGTAATCTTGCTACTCATAATGAGCCTTCAGTAATAACTGTATAGTTAAAAATTACTGCCAATCCTAAATAGCACTATCACAAAAATGACCCTAACTCTTTCGAATTAGGGTCATTTTTATTGCTGTATTATTAATTATTACTAACTTATATATTATCTATATTCTATAATATATCTTGGGTGGAGTGTAGTCCCCCATATTGCAACTTTGATTTGTCCTGCCAATGGCATATTATGCTCGTCAACAACCGTTCTCCACCATTCCCAGAAAAGGCCTGTACATTCTCTTGCTAAAACTCTTAGATTTCTGGTATTAGGTGGTAAATATATAGTTGTTGCAAAATGTGCTGTAAGGTCTCTATCATTTCTATTCCATGTTTTATGAGTTAAAACTTCATTCCCTTTATCATCATATGAAACTTCATCCCATTCTACATGAAACTGTGCAATATACGCTCCACTGTGATCAAGTATTAGTCGCCCACTACTATACTCAGTTGCTGTTGTTTCTACATAATCTGTTGAATTGTGAACAGCTGCTAATGAATTGTCTTTAACAAAAGTACTAGTGTAAGCAATTGGATATCCCGGATTAGTTAAGCTGAATGTAGCATTATCTTTAATAACTTTTCTAATTTCTTCAAAGTCTGTTGTTATTATTTTGTTATGCTGTTGAGAATCTCCACCTATAACTACTGCTGTAAAGCTACTATTCTTAATTATGTTTTCAAATTCTGTATTTGCTCCAATTTTTTGTCCTTTGATTAGTGCTTTAAATGCAGCTTTTACTTTATTGCTTTTAGATTCTGTCTTTAGTATAACGTATATAGTTCTTCCATATGCAACATTTGAAACCATAAGCGGAGGTGAAGCATTGCTAACTCCTCTGTTTGTAAGATCACCAAACTTTACACTCGAATCAAACAAGTCTGAAGGTCTACTTGGTAACTGAGCGCTTACAGTATAAAATATTTGTTTATACGAAGCAACCATATATTTTTGTTCTCCATTACTTATTGCTTCAAAATCTATTCCAAACATTTGGTCTGCTACTTCAACATCAACATTTAATCCCATTTTGAGTTGGTTTTTACTGTAAACCATCTCTTCTTTATATTGAGTTCTTGCTGGCAATGTATGTGTACCTGAATTCTGTGCACTCCATCTATTAACAAGCTCATCTATAGCGCCTGTAACAGTCCCGTAGCTTGGATTTTGTACTTTTATTGTATTATTTGTACCTAATCCAGGTAAATCAATACTGATATTGATAGGTGCCCTATCTGCAACTAAAGCTGTTGGTCTATTATTTACAAAATCTCTATTAGCCAATAGTAATGACCCCGGATACGTACGATCTTTTATTGAGTCAATAACGCATATATCAACTGGTGACGTGCCTAGTGATCTTTTTTTATGCTGTAACACAATAAACTTTCCATTCTTATGATTCCTTCTCTTGGTACAAGATTTTCAACAACATCTCCTTGATTTGCTAGTACCTCATATTTATTATAGTTTAGTCCTAATATACCTGTATTGATGCTGTCTCCATTAGGTTGTGTGTTTGATTCTGCTGCAAAACTGGAAACAGGCTGTGCCATCATACTTACCGAAATACCTAGAACGATAATTTTTTTTAAATATTTTGAAAATTTTGAATTCAATTTTGTTTCCTCCCCTTTGTTTTTTACGAATGGTTTGATGATTCAATTGTATTAATTCTTATATGATAATTATTGCGATTTATTGGATATTATAATATTTACTATAATTTTACTAGGCATTATGCCAATTATAGCTATCGTAGTATTACAGTCCCTGTGCCTGTTGTAACTGTACTCCTAATAACACGAACTTCACGTGTATCATTAAACCTTACATTCTTTATTGTAATGCCACTAGCTTTAGGTAAGTTTTGCCTTAAGCTGTCTATATTCATACTCTTACTACTTTCATCTACTAAGGACCCTTTTAAAGTGTTTAGATTAGTATTATTACCAGCACTATCTCCTAGTTCTTCTTGAGTCAGTGGCATAGCTTTACTTGCTTCTACTTGAACATGCGTTCCAGCTACACAAGCAAATTTTCCATCTATTTTTGCACCCATAGGTCTGCATATTCTAGATACCCAGTATTTAACACCATTAGGTGTAAACTGATTTTCCATCCAGTACCAATCCCATTCAGAGTATCCTGGTATGTGGCGGTTCTGATACATCCTTTTTATTTCTTCTTGTGCTGTTAAGTCTCCTTGTCCAAATGTAACATTTACAAATGGTCTATGTTTCGGATGGTCAACTCTAGCATTACCTCCCCATCTTAAAAAACCTGAAAAAGTAATATCATAGTCCATGTATATATTAACTGTGTATGGTATTTCTGATTTTTTCTTATAGCTTATTAATTTTATAGTCTTTTTACTCTTCGCAGGTACAGTTGTTTGATAATCTGTTGATACTGTAACACTATCTACATCTGAGGTTGTGTCAGTCCAAGATTGTCCTGCTTTGAAACTCCAGCCATGCTCAAACGAAGCGCTAGCAAATAAAACACTTACACTTCCTGTTGATTTAACTGCAAAACTTTCTTCAAATGAAATATTAGTAGATTTAGATACAGTTTTACTCTTTGTATATATAAAGCTTGCAACTGCTGTATCTTCAGTATTACCTCTATTAACAGCTTCATAGATTTGAGCTACTATTGGGTCTAAGTTTGTAACTTTTTCTGTGCCTTTTACGATTGTATTAGTATCTATATAGAATCTAACATTAGACACAGTCATTTTTAGTCTTTTATCTGCCCAAAATCCCCCCGAATGTGGGTCATTAGGATTATATCTTGCCTGTAAAACATACTTGTTTCCTTCTTTTCTAAAGTTAAAATCTTCTCCAACATATCTACTTCTTGTGCCACCACACCATCCTAAGCCCATATAGTGTGCTAAATATGCATGTTGTTTGATAAAATCTGGAGAATTTATAATTTTTGCTTTAAGATCTTCCTCGTTTATAAATGAAAAGATTTTTGGAGGAAACGCATAAAGTGAGTTATTAGTTGCATAAGCAATATTGATATTAGGCAGTACATTTAATAATAAGCAAATTACAATAAATAACGATAGACATAATTTCACAAAATTATTTTTTAAATTCATATAGTAGTAACTCCTCTCTTTTCTTTTATTAATTAAACTCTATATTTATGAAATTAAATTTAAATATGAAATCATATATTTTTATGTTTTTATGTCTAAATCATTCCTTTATTTAAGCTTTATTAGTTGTTATAAATATAACTAAAAATACTAGCTAATACTTGATATAATCTAGGTGCGCACCAATGACTAGAAAATAAATATTCATTTTTCATTTTCTAGTTTAATATTATATCTCTGTATTGTGTTAAACTTTATCATTATAAAGTTCAATTTAGTCAACTATATCATATTTATTTCCAGTATGCAATATTTTTTTCCATTTTTCTATATTTTTTTTAATTTGGCATATTTTTTTATTTTACTATTCATTTTTTTCCATATTATAATTTATAATTTATATTTTAAGAGTGGTTATGTTGTCAGTAAAACAATAATTCTGTCGTTTTATGATTTAAAATGAAATAAGGATATCTGAAAAATTACTTCTTCAGATATCCTTATTTAGAATATTTTTTACAAATAGCTAGCTACGTAAATTTAATGCTCCAGCACCTGTATCCACACTGCTTTTAACTACTCGTACTTCAGGTGTATCATTAAATTTGACATTGTCTATCTTAATACCATTAGTTTTTGTTAACGCTGCTTTAAAAGTATTTGGTAAACTTTTAGATGTCATACTGTTTGATGCTTCGTTACCAGTCAATGGAACTGGATCATCACATTCAACTTGTACATGTGTTCCATCTATGCAGGTAAACTTACCATCTATATTTGCTCCCATAGGTTTACAAATTTGTGACACATAATATTTTACTGCATTTGCTCCAAATTGTTGTTCCATCCAACCCCAATCCCATTGAGAGTATCCTGGTATATTCTTATTATCATACATTCTTTGAATTTCTTCTTGTGCTGTTAGATCTCCTTTACCAAATGTTACACTTACAAATGGTCTATCTTTTGGATGATCTGTTCTTGCATTTCCACCCCATCTTAAAAAGCCAGAGAATGTTATATCGTAGTCCATATATATGTTAGCTGTATATG
Organism: Clostridiaceae bacterium M8S5; assembly: GCA_029227815.1. Classification (GTDB taxonomy): domain Bacteria; phylum Bacillota; class Clostridia; order Tissierellales; family MCWD3; genus Abyssisolibacter. The sequence continues at coordinate 3,939,184 of CP118523.1, forward strand.
GCACTTCTGATTTTGTTTTATAACTCATCAGTTTGATAATCTTCTTGCTTTTTGCAGGAACTGTAGTTTGATAGTTTGATGTAACTGTACTACTTTCTGCATTTGCAGTTGAATCAGACCATGATTGTCCAGCTTTAAATTCCCATCCATATGTCATTGATCCACTTAAAAACAACACGCTTATAGAAGCTGTATGTTTTACTCCTATAGTTTCTTCGAAAGAATAGTTTGTTGAATGAGTTACTGTTTTCCCTTTTGTATAAGTGAAACTAGCATTCGCAGTATCTTCACTGTTAGTATTATTAACTGCATCAAATGTTTGCGCTACTACTGGATCTAAGCTCGTAACTTTTTCTTTACCTTTTACAATTGATTCTGTATCTATATAAAACCTAACATTTGATACTCTCATTTTAAGCCTCTTGTCTGCCCAAAAGCCACTTGCATGTGGATCGTTAGGGTTATATCTTGCTTGTAAAATGTATCCATCTCCATCTTTTCTAAATTCAAAATCATCTCCAACATATTGACTGGCTGTACCACCACACCAGCCAAAACCCATATAATGTGCTAGATTTGCATGATTTTTAATAAATTCTGGTGAACTTATTATTTTAGCCTTCAGATCTTCTTCATTTATAAATGGAAAAAGTTTTGGAGGATATTTAGTAATCGAAGTATCAGCTGCATATGCAACATTACTAGGTACTAAATTCAAGGTCAAACACGCTGCTACAAATAAATATAAAACTGTTTTAATAAATTTACTTTTGATTTTCATAAATATAACCTCCTACATCAATATTGTTTACATAATATTAATATTTCCTGATTATGTAAACGATGTTTATACTATTATTATACCACGAAAATCTATTGTATCAATGTTGTTTCACGCCCAAAATCAACAGTTTCATTGACTATTTGTATAATATATTGAAGAATGTCCAATAAATAATGATTAGTTTACATATGTGTTGATTTATTATGTTATACATGAGAAAAAGAAGTGTCTTAAAAAGACACCTCCAAGGGGCTGATATTTTACTTATATACAATTTTTAACATAGAATTTAGTAAATTCAATAATATTCACTATAAGGTATTATACAAATTCTCTATAAACTATTTTTCTATGACATAAGAACTGTCTTTTTTAGTATAATCCACATCTTGTATTGTTAAATGCTCTGTTTTAATGTTCAATTTTCCACCATTTTCTTTTATATTACTTTTTTTAATATATATTATATAATACATTCCATCGTCAGAATTTATAGTGTCTTGCCCCCTAAGTTCAATTTTACTTTTATCTCCACGATTTGCTGTACCAGTAGTATTGGTATTTAATGTCTTATATTCATTACTCACTTTAAAATTAATGAATTCACCGTATTCCATAGAACCTGGAAATATATTCTGATTAATTACTACTTTTGTATAATCACTTAATTTCATAATTTTATAAAGTTTTTCTATCTTCTTTGATGCCTCTTTTTGAGTTTCCTCATAATATTTATCTATTTCTTGTTTAAGTTTCTTATTATCTATTGCTTTTGTTTCTTTAGTTATATTAGTTAATAACTCTAAAGGATGTTTTCCTTTAGCTATAGTATCTATTAAATCATGCTTCCCTTTCATCGCTAAATAAAATAGTGGCAAAGATGCTGTATGGTAAAATTCTTCAGTCTTGTTTCTTATTGTTCCTTTTATACTTTTTTTGTTTAGCTCATAAGCATACTTTGCTATAGATTCTAAGTTTCCTTTTAACTCTGGTTTTAGCGCGACTGCTAAATACATGTTTTCTAAAAATGTAGCAGTCCCCTCGCTTATTGAAATATTTAAATTTCCTTCTAAATCACCATTATACTCTTTCTTTAGTTTATTAAAATAATAAAGAGCTTCGCTATCGCCTTTTTCATTCTTGCCGTCTATTTTTTCTCTTAATCTAGTATCTGCTTCATTCATATAGTAGCGTGCCATAACATTCTCAGGGTATATTGTACCTCTAGGTAAGCTTTTCTCTACTCCAATTTTATCTATCCATTTTTGTCCATAAAAATGATAGCCTTCATGCACAGCAAAGTTAAAAGCCAGATTGTCATCACCTTCATACTTCACAAATATTGTGTCTTTTCCTTTGATTTTTCCTTTTGAATAATAAGACAATATTTTATCATTTGGTAATTCTGTTTTATTAACAATTTCTTTTTTACCATTACCATCAATATTCCATATTACAGCTTTTTCGTTTTTATCTGAAAAAAATACTACTTGCTTATCTTTTATATCATAACCACCCCAATATGGTAATCTAAAATCCCTAATATTATCAAGCATTCTAATTATATTTACATAATCCTTAGGTACATCTGCACTTTTCTTCTTTCCATTTTCACCTTTACTTATAAGCTTTTGTTTAGCATTTGATTCTTGGCTTGATACTTTCTTTCCTTGTGTACAACCAGTTGCAATCATGGCTATTGTTAAAGCAACTGCTATCGCTAATCGTCCTTTTCTATCCATTTTATGTCCTCCTTCAATAGTTAGTATTGTTTTGTTCCGTTATAGAACTACCTTATTTATTTTTTAATGCTTTTGTTATTATCTTTTTAAAATGCTCATAATCAGCACCACCTGGAACAAATTCATCTAATATCTTACCCTCTTTGTTTACAACTAATGTAACTGGAATATAGTCAAAGTATTTAGTTATCTGGGTGGTAAGTTCTTTATTTTCTAACAGGTTAGTGTAACTAATATTCTTTTGCTTTAAAATGTCTTTTGCTTCATCTTTTTCTTGCTCACTAACCAACCCAAGCACTCTAACCTTACCTTCAAATTTTTTTGATATTTTTTCTAACTCGGGCATCTCCTCTATACATGGATTACAACCAACTGACCACAAATTTATCAATGTTATATCATGTTCCTTAAATATTTCGCTGTTTATGCTATTTCCTTTAGTATCTTTTGTGCTAAATTTTAAAATTTTACCTGCTATTGGATTAGCCTCCGGTGTAGACTCAAATGAATCGCTATTACTATTAGTTGCTTCATGTGCTTGTTGGCTAGCCATTTCATTACCTCCAAATAGTCCAGGGTTAAAAACAATTAAACATGTAAAAATACCAAGTACAACAACTACTACCGAAAACGAAACCATTAATTTTTTATTCATAATATTCTTCCTCTCTTTTTTTTATTTGTAAACGGAATAAACAATTGATATAATACAAGCCATCATAAGTGGCCATTCTACAAATGTCACATCATGTTTGTTATCTTGCTCTACTAACTTATCATCAATAGCCTGTGTAGAGTTATTTATAGATATGATTTTAAGCCATTTTATTAACAAAATGATTACTACTATAGAAATTGCTGCTAATATCACCAATATCAAAGCAGTGGATTCATACCAATAAATAAATTTAGAGATTATATTACTTGGATATCTTTCTATAAAGACACTAAGTCCATTCATCATAAAGTGCATAAGCATAGCCGGTAATATTGAATCCGTTATTACAACGACATACGTTAAAACTATACCTACAACCATGGTATATGATAACTGAATAAAGTCATTATGAAATAACCCAAATAATACTCCATTCATTATTGCTACTTTCCATAACGGTATACCCCTATAACCATTTAATACTATCCCTCTCATCACTACTTCCTCGCAAATCGCAGGAGTTATAGCTATCATGAATATTGACATAAATAGTGAAACTTCATTGCCTCCTCCACTCATAGTTGCCATGGAATTATATCCATTTCCTATTAAGGTGCTCATAATATTAGCAGCTACTGCTGTTATAGGCTGTAATGCTAAAAGTATAAATGCTGATATAGCTAATTGTTTTATATTGACGCTATTTAACCTTAAAACTTTTTTAAAACTTTTATTACTAACAAGAATGTATATAACTGATGGAACTAATATGAATAAATACATATAAGATACTTCTATAAAATTCTGACTTACACCTAACTTAGTTATAACCATATTACCTAGTGGCAGTAAAATTGCTATTATTAAATAAAACATATTGCTTTTAAATCTCTCATAATACATTATTTAATTTACCTCCTTTTTTATTAATTTATCTTTATTGTTCTTTAAACTAAAGCTACTTTTCAATGCATCTGTAGGGCAGTAAGTTATACATTCGCCGCACCTTATGCATTCAGCACTATTTTGATTTTCTTTTGGATTAATATCCATTTTACAAACTCTGCTACATTCATTACAAGAGATACATTTATCATTATCAATAGTTATTTGATAAAACGAAACTTTGTTAAAAATGCCATAGATTACTGCTAATGGGCAAAAGATTTTACAAAATGGCCTATACATGAATACAGATAAAACTAATATGACAATTAATATAGACAACTTATAAAAATATAAAAAACCTATTATACTCTGTAGCGATTTATTTATTAATACTAAAAATATTCCTCCTTCTAAAGTCCCTACTGGGCAAATATACTTACAAAAATAAGGCGCTCCTGTCCCAACATCATTAGTAAAAAACATTGGCAAAATTATAACTGTAACTAACAGTATAGGATACTTTACATACTTAAATATTTTATGTAATTTATATTTTTTGCTAGGTATTTTATATATCATATCTTGTAAAAATCCAAATGGACACAAGAAACCACATATCAATCTTCCAAAAAGTATTCCAAGCATTATTAATGTACCGAAGATATAAAATGAAAAGTACTTTTTTCTCTTACCCAATACTGCTTGTAATGACCCTATAGGACATGAAAACCTAGCTCCTGGACACGAATAACAATTCATAAAAGGAACACAGACCATTTTTGTATTACTTTTACATATTGTTTTATCTATAAATCCTCTAAAATAAGAATTTGTTCCTATTAAAGTAAGTATCTGAATAATCCTTCTATTTATTAATGACTTAAATTTATCCAATTCCAACACACTCCAAACATATTCTTATTCCTTTATTTAGCACTAAGTGTGTCTCTTCTTTATACATGCCAATTGTCACAAGTACTAACGATAAAATTAATAAACCAATTTTAATTGAAAGTATCAAAGACTTCTTGTCCTTACTATAAATTTTCAAAAACTCGCCCTCCCATCTAGTATGAGTTAATTATATTCATAGTCATTTAAACTATACTTAAACCAATCTTAAATAAATCTTAAAAATATAATTGTTTATTATCTAGATAAGTAAAATATGATATATTTATGAATAGAGAGGGTGAAATAAATGTATGAGATTAATATACTAATAGCTGAAGATGATAATGATATAAGAGAATTACTTAAAATACACATTGAGAATGCAGGTTACAATGTAATAGAAACTGATAATGGAACTAGTGCACTTGATATTATTAAAAATCAAAAAATTCATTTGTTATTATTAGATATAATGATGCCCAAGTGTAATGGCTTTGATGTGGTTAAAAAATTGCGAAATGAATCTAATTACTTACCTATAATAATCATTACTGCTAGAATTGAAGAAGACAATAAAATTTTAGGATTAAGTCTAGGTTCTGATGACTACATATGTAAACCATTTAGTTATCGTGAAGTTATATCTAGAATAAATGTTCAACTAAGACGGCATTTTAAATACAATAATAATATAAATGAACTTTATAAAAATGGAGAACTAATCCTTGATACGACTCAATACATTGTTACTAAAAAAGGTACTGTGCTTTCCCTTAATCCAAAGGAGCTTAAATTACTAGAGGTATTTATTAAGAATCTAAATAGAGTTTTTACAAAAAAACAATTATATGAAAAAGTATGGAATGATAACTATTTTGGTGATGATAATACTATAATGGTTCACATTAGTATGCTTAGAGATAAAATAGAAGACAATCCTAAAAAACCAAAATATATTCAAACTATAAAAGGTATAGGCTACAGGATGGTGAATTTATGATAGAGAAAGGAAGTAAAAATAAAATACAAAAACAACTCTTCTTAAATTATGTAATAATTTTTGTTTTAGAAGCAATAATTATAGTACTTATATTATTTTTAGGTAACTACTTTGTAGATCAATATAAAAACTCTAATTTACAAAATCCTGATGTTATATTAGATAAAATATACGAAAATAGATTTTACTCTCTTCACAATATATATTTACCCCCAAATGTTATTGTTGAGCTTTTAGATGATAATTTTCAAGTATTGGATAGTATTAATAGTACCCATAATATTGGATATAAGTATAAACCAATAAAATTATTAGCACCAAAAACTAATACAAGTGTAGTATCTTATACTGATACTGATCTATCTGGAAATAAAATCAATAGTGGATATTATATAATAACATCTGATTGGGAAAATATATTATTAAAAATAACCAAGGTTCATAACGCTGTTATTTTGATTACTTTTTTATTATGTTTATTTTTGACATTTATTGTTCTTTCAAAATTAAACGCCCGAAAGTTTATTGACCCAATAAATAAACTTTTATACGGACTTAATCAATTTCAAAACCATAATTATGGATATATCATAGATTATAAATATAATAATGAACTAGATGATCTGAAAGACTCCTTAAACAATATGTCTGCAAATCTGCATAACGAATTACTTATGCGAAAAAAAGCTGAAAACAATAAAAAACAACTAATATTAGATATTACTCATGATATAAAAACACCACTTACTAATATAACTGGTTATTGTGAAATTCTTAAAAATGAAGAATTAGATTATGTTACTCACAAAAAATATCTAGATGTAATAATAGCAAATAGCGATAGAATCAATACACTAATTAAAAATCTACATGAGGTTTCATACTCAAATGGAGATGCTCTTACTATGGATATTATTGATATTTCAGAAATGCTTAGGGAACTAGTTATAGAGTTTATTCCGATAATAGAAAGCATCTCTATGTCTTATGATGTAAATATACCTGATAATCCTATATACTGTAATGTAGATAAACAAAAGATCTATAGAGCTTTAAGTAATATTATAAATAATAGCATAAAATACAGCGGAATAAACACCACTTTGTTTATAAAAATGAATACTAATGAATCACATGTTATTATTGTCATAAAAGATACAGGCAAAGGTATGAGCAAAACACTTGCTAATAATGCTTTCGAGCCTTTTATTAGAGGTGATAAATCTAGAAATTCAAACATAGAAGGTAGTGGAATAGGTCTTACTATTTCTAAAAAATTAGTTGAAATGCATGGAGGTTCTATAGCTTTAGATACTAATTTAAACAACGGGTGTAAAATCACTATATTATTACCATTGCATCTATCTAAATAATCAACGAAAGCTCCCTTAGATACTATATAAGGGAGCTTTATCATATTTATATATTTAATATTATAAAACATATTCTAATTGACAATCATAAGGCTCTAATTCAACCTGCTTCTTAGATAACCATTTAGCCTCAACACATCCCATCTGTTTATAAAATGATTGTGTTTCAACTGACGAATGGCCTGATATGTATAGTTTATTAGCACGCAATATCCTTGCTTTATCAACACAATTTTTAAACAGCAGTTTGCCTATGCCTTTTCTTCTTAAATCACTAGAAACTTGTAACTCTATAAGCTGTAGGTACTCTTTATTCTGACCTATTCCCGTGCCACCTAATGACGCGAAACCCACTACTTTATCTTCTATTACCACACAAAAAACAGCCCCACCATCTCTTAATGTTTGTTTTAATTCTTCAATAATAGCTTGTTTTTTATCATTATCCCAATACTCTGTGAAATCTGTATCTTTTATAATTTTCTTACCGTTTTCAACTCGCCATACTTTTTTTACTTCTTGGTATCTATTGAAATTCTTGAGCAATTCTTGATGTATTTCATCTATTTTAAGCTCTTTTACTATAACGTTCATATAACCAACTCCTCCCTTATGTTCATTATATCATTAAAACTGTGGATAAATTATCATGTTTTATGATTTTAATCCACAACTTTAATGATACTGTGAACACTTTTTTTCACCTTCATTTTACATCTTACGTCTGTTATCTAAAAAACTATCACTGAATAATTAAGTCTGTGTGAAATACAATGCATCAAAATGTGGAGGTCGAGTGAATTGCAACGAATAAAAAAATTTCAGTAAATGAGCGTATTTTAGATACGTGATTGAACTGAAACTTTTGACGAAGTTATAAATCTTACAAAAAGTCATTGGATGTTGGAAAATGAGTAAAATGCAAGGAACAGAATATTTTTGAAGAATGAGCGTACTAAGGTACGTGATTGAATCAAAAATATTCTGTGACGCGGCAGTTTGCCATTTGCCAATGTCCTTACGGACACAAAAAAACTGGCGACGTCCTACTCTCCCAGGCAGTCTCCCACCAAGTACCATCAGCGCTAAGAGGCTTAACTTCCGTGTTCGGTATGGGAACGGGTGTGACCCTCTTGCTGTAATCACCAGATTTAAAATAAATATTAAGTTTGAAGTTAATACCTTCAAAACTACACAGAAAAGAATGTGGTCAAGTCCTCGACCTATTAGTACCTGTAAGCTAAAGACATTGCTGCCCTTACACCTTAGGCCTATCAACCAGATGGTCTATCTGGGGTCTTACTCCATAAAGGAAGGGAAATCTAATCTTAAGGGGTGCTTCGCGCTTAGATGCCTTCAGCGCTTATCACTGCCAGACTTAGCTACTCAGCAATGCTCCTGGCGGAACAACTGATACACCAGAGGTCTGTTCATCCCGGTCCTCTCGTACTAGGGACAACTCCTTTCAAATTTCCTGCGCCCACGGCGGATAGGGACCGAACTGTCTCACGACGTTCTGAACCCAGCTCGCGTGCCTCTTTAATGGGCGAACAGCCCAACCCTTGGGACCTACTCCAGCCCCAGGATGAGACGAGCCGACATCGAGGTGCCAAACCTCCCCGTCGATGTGGACTCTTGGGGGAGATAAGCCTGTTATCCCCGGGGTAGCTTTTATCCGTTGAGCGATGGCCCTTCCACTCGGAACCACCGGATCACTAAGTCCAACTTTCGTTCCTGCTCGAGATGTATCTCTCGCAGTCAAGCTCTCTTGTGCCTTTACACTCTACGCACGATTTCCGACCGTGCTGAGAGAACCTTTGAGCGCCTCCGTTACATTTTAGGAGGCGACCGCCCCAGTCAAACTGCCCAACTGACAATGTCCCAAGACCGGATTCACGGTCTATGGTTAGAACTTCAGTATTACAAGAGTGGTATCCCAAGGACGACTCCACCAAAGCTAGCGCCCTGATTTCCAAGTCTCCCACCTATCCTGTACATATAATACCAAAATCCAATATCAGCCTGCAGTAAAGCTCCACGGGGTCTTTCCGTCCTGCCGCGGGTAACTCGCATCTTCACGAGTACTACAATTTCACCGGGTCCCTTGTTGAGACAGTGCCCAAATCGTTACACCTTTCGTGCGGGTCGGAACTTACCCGACTAGGAATTTCGCTACCTTAGGACCGTTATAGTTACGGCCGCCGTTTACTGGGGCTTAAGTTCGCCGCTTCGCTATAAATAGCTAACGCTTCCCTTAACCTTCCAGCACCGGGCAGGTGTCAGCCCCTATACATCATCTTTCGATTTAGCAGAGACCTGTGTTTTTGCTAAACAGTCGCTTGGGCCTATTCTCTGCGGCCGCTAAAGGCCTTCCTCAGCAAGTGAGTCAACCTTCGGCGGCACCCCTTCTCCCGAAGTTACGGGGTCATTTTGCCGAGTTCCTTAACAAGGGTTCTCCCGCTCATCTTAGAATTTTCATCCTGCCTACCTGTGTCGGTTTGCGGTACGGGTAGCAATACACTCAATAGAAGCTTTTCTCGACAGCGTGGAATCAACTACTTCGCTACTTATTTTTCGCTCCCATTCGTATCTCAGAATAATGTTCCTACGGATTTTCCTATAAGAACTTCCTACATACTTAGACACACATCCAATAGTGTGCATAGCCTATCCTTCTGTGTCACTCCATCTCTCAAACATGTATTGCTAGTACAGGAATCTCAACCTGTTGTCCATCGCCTACGCTTTTCAGCCTCGGCTTAGGCCCCGACTAACCCTGAGTGGACGAGCCTTCCTCAGGAAACCTTAGGCTTCCGATGGGTAGGATTCTCACCTACCTTTCGCTACTCATGCCAGCATTCTCTCTTCTGTACAGTCCACCGCTCCTTACGGTACGACTTCAGCCCGTACAGAATGCTCCTCTACCACTGTTAAACAAGTTTAACAATCCATAGCTTCGGTAATTAGTTTGAGCCCCGGAAATTTTCGGCGCAGAACCACTCGACCAGTGAGCTATTACGCACTCTTTGAATGAATGGCTGCTTCTAAGCCAACATCCTGGTTGTCTGTGTAGTTCTACATCCTTTACCACTTAACTAATATTTAGGGACCTTAGCTGATGGTCTGGGCTGTTTCCCTTTCGACTATGAAACTTATCTCACATAGTCTGACTCCCGAGAAACGTGATAATGGCATTCGGAGTTTGATAAGTTTTGGTAACGTCAAACGCCCCTAGACTATTCAGTGCTCTACCTCCACATCACTATAACTCGAGGCTAGCCCTAAAGCTATTTCGAGGAGAACCAGCTATCTCCGAGTTCGATTGGAATTTCACCGCTATCCACAAGTCATCCCAGCCTTTTTCAACAGACATGGGTTCGGACCTCCACGAAATTTTACTTCCGCTTCATCCTGCTCATGGATAGGTCACCCGGTTTCGGGTCTACGACATACAACTAAAACGCCCTATTAAGACTCGATTTCTCTACGGCTCCAAGCCTTAAGCTCTTAACCTTGCTGCATATCGTAACTCGCTGGCCCGTTCTACAAAAGTACGCGGTCGTGCATAAAAAGCACTTCCACTGCTTGTAAACATAGGGTTTCAGGTTCTATTTCACTCCTCCCGGGGTTCTTTTCACCTTTCCCTCACGGTACTATTCTCTATCGGTCACCAAGTAGTATTTAGCCTTGGGGGGTGGTCCCCCCTGCTTCCCACAGGGTTTCACGTGTCCCGTGGTACTCTGGATACTGACAGGTGGTATTCATGTTTCATCTACTGGACTATCACCATCTATGGTAAGCCTTTCCAGACTTCTTCGATTACAATATCCCTACCTATAAGTCAGTCCACAACCCCCATATTTCAAAGAAATACAGGTTTGGGCTATTCCCCTTTCGCTCGCCGCTACTGAGGGAATCGATTTTTCTTTCTATTCCTCAGGGTACTTAGATGTTTCAGTTCTCCTGGTATGCCTTCAGTTACCTATGTATTCAGTAACTGATACATGCAGTTTATGCATGTGGGTTTCCCCATTCGGAAATTCCCGGATCGAAGTCTACTTGCGACTCCCCGAGACATTTCGGTGCTTATCCCGTCCTTCATCGGCTCTTGGTGCCAAGGCATTCACCCTATGCTCTTAGTAACTTGACCTAAAATTATTCTAATTTGATTAAAAGAAACTCTCATTTCATACAACCGGTGAGTTGTATTATAATTGGAGTATTTCATATTAATATTTTCTGTGTAGTTTTCAAGGTACGAATGAAGATAATTAAACCTTCAAAATTAAACAGTGCATTCGCCTAAATTAAAGTTTTAAAACTTTTTGAAAAATGTTCTAAATACAAGGAATTAAATTGTTTATGGCTTAAGCGTGCTTTGGCGCACGTGATTAGTCATAAATGATTTAATGACGCAGTATTTAGTCATTTTTTACTCCTTAGAAAGGAGGTGATCCAGCCGCACCTTCCGATACGGCTACCTTGTTACGACTTCACCCTAGTTATTAATCCTACCTTCGACGTCTGCCTCCAAAAGGTTAGCTCGACGGCTTCGGGTATTACCAACTCCCATGGTGTGACGGGCGGTGTGTACAAGGCCCGGGAACGCATTCACCGCGACATTCTGATTCGCGATTACTAGCAACTCCAACTTCATGTAGGCGAGTTGCAGCCTACAATCCGAACTGGGATCGGCTTATTGGGATTCGCTCCCCCTCGCGGGTTGGCTGCCCATTGTACCGACCATTGTAGCACGTGTGTAGCCCAGATCATAAGGGGCATGATGATTTGACGTCATCCCCACCTTCCTCCGGTTTGTCACCGGCAGTCCCTCTAGAGTGCCCAGCATTACCTGATGGCAACTAAAGGCAAGGGTTGCGCTCGTTGCGGGACTTAACCCAACATCTCACGACACGAGCTGACGACAACCATGCACCACCTGTCACCTCTGTCCCCGAAGGAACGCATTATCTCTAATACTGTCAGAGGGATGTCAAGACCTGGTAAGGTTCTTCGCGTTGCGTCGAATTAAACCACATGCTCCGCTGCTTGTGCGGGCCCCGTCAATTCCTTTGAGTTTCAGTCTTGCGACCGTACTCCCCAGGCGGAGTGCTTAATGCGTTTGCGGCGGCACTGAAGCCTGTCGACTCCAACACCTAGCACTCATCGTTTACGGCGTGGACTACCAGGGTATCTAATCCTGTTCGCTCCCCACGCTTTCGTGTCTCAGCGTCAGTTACAGTCCAGAGAGTCGCCTTCGCCACTGGTGTTCCTCCTAATATCTACGCATTTCACCGCTACACTAGGAATTCCACTCTCCTCTCCTGCACTCAAGTCCAGTAGTTTCAAATGCTTACATCGGTTGAGCCGATGGCTTTCACATCTGACTTACTAGACCGCCTACACACCCTTTACGCCCAATAATTCCGGACAACGCTCGCCCCCTACGTATTACCGCGGCTGCTGGCACGTAGTTAGCCGGGGCTTCCTCCTATGGTACCGTCGTTTTTCTTCCCATAGGACAGAGCTTTACGATTCGAAAACCTTCATCGCTCACGCGGCGTCGCTGCATCAGGGTTTCCCCATTGTGCAATATTCCCCACTGCTGCCTCCGTAGGAGTCGGACCGTGTCTCAGTTCCAGTGTGGCCGTTCACCCTCTCAGGCCGGCTACCCATCGTCACCTTGGTAAGCCTTTACCTTACCAACTAGTTAATGGGACGCGGGACCATCTTATGCCGCTTATTCGCTTTGACTCTCGTATCATGCGATACTAGAGTATTATGAGGTATTAATCCCAGTTTCCCGAGGCTATCCCTCTGCATAAGGCAGGTTTCCCACGCGTTACTCACCCGTCCGCCGCTTTCCTTTAGCTTCTTCATCCGAAGATTCCAAAACTAAATTCTCGCTCGACTTGCATGTGTTAGGCGCGCCGCCAGCGTTCGTCCTGAGCCAGGATCAAACTCTCAAAATAAAAATTTATCCTAAAGTTAATTTCTTAACTTTCTTACTCTTTTAACGAATTGACTTCGTTTTGTTTCTGGCTTTGCACTGTTCAATTTTCAAGGTTCAACTTTGCTTACTGCTGTAAGCGACTTCTCTATAATATCACTTTTCTGATCTTTTGTCAAGAAGTTATTTTTTCAACATTAGAGCTGATTTGCTCTTTGCTGTTTTAGTCAGCTTGTTTATAATAACACAGCCTTTATAACTAAGTCAATAGATTTTTTAAATTTTTACATGATGATTTCTAAGTTTTTGTATATATGTACCCCTGAGCCATGATGTAAATTCTTACTATGCTTTATATTTTCCATCAGTGTCATTGCATCTATAATATATGTTTTATCAAGTAATGCTTTATAGTGTCCGCACATTATATTATCATATAGATGTCTCATATTATATAGTTTTTCTATTGATTTATAATATTCTAGAGGGTCTGTACTTTCATAATTACAAAATAATCTCCCTTGATATAATGTATCTCCTACATATATATCTCTTTTTTCTCTATCTAGTAGTGCTATATGTCCTGGAGAATGCCCTGGAATATCTATTACTTCAATATTTCTATTGCCTAAGTTGAACTCATATCCTTGTTTTATTATATTTGCACTTTCTGACTTAAATTTTTTGTAATCATGATTTATATACTTAGAATCTACCCCTCTATATAAATTATTTTTTATTACTTCTGTAGGTAACGGTATGCCGTTTTTTATCCACTCAAACTCTCTTTCGTGCACATATATATTATCAAACTCACAGTGATTACCTATATGATCCCAATGTACATGAGTAGAAACTACTCGTATTTCTTTATCATCAATATGCTTTAATACTTCTTTCAGTCTAGTTATACCTGTTCCACTATCAATTAATAAATTATATTCTTCACCTACTAGATAATACATATTGGTTTTTTCCCAATGAAGATGTTCTCTTATTATATAAGATTTATTATCTTTTTTTAGTATATTAAACCACTCCATTAAATTCCTCTCACTATATCTTTTAATTTTTCTAAATCTTCCAAATAAACCACTTTAAGCTTTTGATTATATATTATAGACGCTGGATGATATAGTGGAAATAATTTATATGAATTATCTAATATCGCTATTTCTGTTATTTTGCCATGCATTTCTCCTATAGTAGCTTTGTTATTACTCATAACTGCTTTTAAAGGCGTATTTCCTAATGTAACTATAATCTGTGGATTTACTATACTAATTTCTTTAAAAAGATATCTTATAAAAGAGTTTATTTCTTTTGTTTTTGGAGGTCTATTGATAGGTTTATTTGTCTTAGGACTTAATTTTGTTGGCCTAAATTTTACTGTATTAGATATATATATATCTTTTCTATCTAGACATATTATTTCTAAGAACTCATTTAGATTTTCCCCGGCTTTTCCAACAAAAGGTTTTTTTAGTTCAATTTCTTTTGCCCCAGGCGCTTCGCCTATTAAGAGTATTTTACTGTTTATATTACCATCACCCATTACTAAGTCATATTCATAGAATTCTTTTATCATTTCCTCATTTAGATCTGTTAATCTACACATATTACTCACCTCACCTAGTTATGTCACTTATATCATTTTATCATAAACATATTATATTCACAAAAAAACTGATGGTATACTTATACCATCAGTTACAAAGGGGTTGATTGATTTTTGACTAGTGTCAGTCTTTTGGTTTGATATGCTATGTTTATAGTATATAGTATATATATTATAACTTTGTTACTGTATAATTACTTTTATATTAAATCAACCAATTTTATAATTTAGTTCTGTAACATTTTAGGATAAGCATCATATATATATATTGACAAATGAGACAAGATGTAGTGTTGAAATGTAATTATTTAAATGGAGGTATTGTTGTGAATAATGAATTTATTAATGAAATGAATAATGAAAATATATTTGACGATGAAATATTCAATGACGATGGCTCAAAAGATGACTGCCACTGCTCAGATCATGAATGTTGCCATGATAAGGAATTCAAAGGAAAATCAAAAATTTGTATTAATGCTTTGTTAAGCTATTATGTTGACTGTAAAGTAGACAATTGTTGTGAAAAGACTCCTAAGGGTTTTATATGTTTTAAAAATGCATGTGTTAAAATCTATTCAGATTGTCCATGCTTTGTTAAGATTTTCAATAAATGCGGTAAACCTCCTTACACTGAAACTGCTATATTTAAGAAAGCTAAGGTTAAAAAATGTAATTGTATTACAGAAGATGCTACCGTATATCTAAATGTAGTTCGTCTAAGCGATAAAAGAATATTAGCTTCTATAGCTGCATTTGATAAAGAGGGCGAGCTAATTTTCGCTTTCTGTGACAAATTCTGTGGCTGTTTAAAGAAAAAAAGAGCCATTAAATGTGAACGTAAATGTAAAAAATGCAAAGAATATTTTATAAGCAAATAACAATAGTTCAATAGTTATAATAATATATTAAAATAAAAAATGCACTTATTGAATAATCGTAAGATTATTCATAAGTGCATTACTTTTAATGATATACGTCTACTCAGCTCTCAAAGCATCTATAGGTTTAAGCTTAGCTGCTTTATATGCTGGATAAACTCCAAATACTACTCCTATTAATAAGGAGAATACAAATGACCCTGCAGCTATATCCATACCCATTACTGGATGTATAGGTGATAGTGCACTCGCTATTTTTATACCTATTTGAGCTAGTATAATACCTATTATCCCTCCTACACCACTAACTACCGAAGCCTCTATTAGGAATTGAATTAATATATCTCTCCTTTGAGCACCTAAAGATTTTCTAATACCTATTTCTCTAGTTCTCTCACTTACTGATACAAACATTATATTCATAATACCTATACCACCAACTAGTAGCGATATGGATGCTATTCCGCCTAGCATTATTGATAAAATGTTTGTTATATTATTAACTTGCTTTAGTGCAGATTCTGCTGTATTTATACGAAAATATTCGACTTCATTGCCAAATCCACCATACATACTATCATATCCACCACTTACTGCTTCTTGTTGATTTTGATTTTTTGGCTTTTCTCCGTAATATTTAGTTAATCCTTCATGTAGTTGTTTTACTAAATTATTTACATCGTCTTTACTTTCAGTATTAACTGAAATACTCTTGATTCTCTGATGTGACATTATCTGAGCTGTAGTAACAGGTATATAACCAGATTCTTGCACGTAACCGAAAAATCCCATATCTTTTTTAGCAAGCACCCCTATCACTTTATAGCTATCTCCATTTATCTGAACAAACTGCCCGATTGGGTCTTTCCCTTTAAAATACTTATTTTTTGCATCGTTGTTTAATACTATAACCTTACTTCTGTAATCAACATCTAACGGAGTTATATGTCTACCGTTTTCTAATTCTTCATTTTTTATTTTACTATATTCGTCACCAATGCCTTGAATTGAAATACCGCCTGTTATACTATCTTTTTTTATCTCTCCACTAACTTGTATAATTGGACTCACGTTTTTTACATTAAACTCCTTGTAAAACTTCATCATATCTTCATATGTCATAGCTTTCTTATCTGTCATAATATTGATACTTATTATATTTGATTGTTTTTCTAAATCGCTTGTAATAGAGGATGTTGCTCCTCTTCCTAAAGATACAATTAATATTATAGAGAATACACCAACTATTACTCCTAACATTGTCAAAAATGATCGCAATTTACTTGCAAATATTTCTTTCAAGGACAATTTAAGTATTATTCTTAGACTCATATTAATATCCCTCTTTTGCCTGTTTTTGGTTAATTATTTTACCATCTTTTATTCTAACTGTTCTATTTGCTCTAGCTGCTATCTCATTGTCATGTGTTATCAAAACAAATGTTGCTCCTTGTTTATTTAAATCTATAAGTATAGTCATTATCTCATCTGTAGAAACAGAATCTAAGTTTCCTGTTGGCTCGTCAGCTAATATCAATGCTGGATCACAAACTAATGATCTAGCTATTGCAACTCTTTGTTGTTGCCCACCCGACATTTCCGAAGGTTTGTGATCCATTCTATCTCCTAATCCTACTTGTTCTAATGCTTTTGTAACTCTCTGATGTCTTTCTTTTTTCTTCATTCCCTGATATAGAAGCGGAAGCTCTACATTTTCATATGCGTTTAATTTTGGTAATAAATTAAATTTTTGAAATATAAACCCTATGTTTTTATTTCTTAATATAGCTAATTCTTTTTCTGTATAGTTATTTATACTCTTCCCTTTTAGGTAATACTCTCCTTCTGTCAATATATCTAAACAACCTATAATATTCATTAATGTAGATTTACCAGAACCACTTGATCCTATTATAGCTACAAATTCTCCCTCTTCCACTGATAAATCAATGCCTTTTAGTGCTTCAAACTCTATACTACCATTTGAATATACTTTTCTAATATTTTTCATATCTATAACTTTTTGTCTATTCATTTACTAGTATATCTCCTTCTTTTAAATTAGAAATTATTTCTGATTTATCATTATCTACTAATCCAACTTTTACATAAACTTTTTCTGATTTATCTCCGTTTTTTTGTACCATTACGTAATAGCCTTTTTCGTCTTTTTTAACATATTGCTTTGGTACTAATAATACTCCCTTTTTAGACTGCAATATTATTTCTGCATTTGCGCTCATTCCTAGTCTTAGCATGTTCATATTTTCATTTTTAGTTAATTTAAGTGATACTATATATTCTGCGGTTCCATTATTAACTTTTCCTTCATATGAAACTGAGTCAACTATTCCTTCATACTGGACATCTTTAAGAGCTGCTACTTTTATGATTGCTTTCTGTCCTTCTTTTACTTTTAAAACATCAGATTCATCTACGTTCATTTTTATCCCAAAACTCTCTAAATCCGCTACTTTACCTAAAGTTTGCCCAACTGTTATATTTTCGCCACTTACTACATTCATAGCTACTATTGTACCTGTTATAGGTGAGTTAATAGCAGACTTATCATTTTTACTTAATTCACCCAATTTTCTTCTTTCGTTTGATATTCTTCTTTCATTCATATTTATTTGGTCTGACAAATCAGCATTGGTCAATTTTGCTATTATATCACCTTTGTTTACTCTTTGGCCTTCTTTTATATTGATTTGAGATATTTCACCTGATGTCTCTACTTTAACGTCCCTATTTACTTTCCATTTCAACGTCCCTACATCTGCTGAAGTTATCTCTGCTCCGTTTAATAATACTGTACCTCTTGCTTTGGTATTTTCAGTTAATGCACCTATATTTTTTGTTTCTAATGTAACGTTACATGTTATAGCTCCAGATGATGTACTATTAGGATCTTTATTTATATCAACTACTTCTGCAGCTATTGTTTGCATATAAGTTGGCAAATATATTTTCCCTTTCATTCCAACTGTCATTTTGTCGACAACATGTTTTCCAAAAGGTACTGTTAATCTTAAATATTCTTTGTTTACTATCCTAACAATAGCTTTACCTTGACCTACTTCTTCCCCTTTTTCTACATATAATTTCGTAATAATGCCACTATAAGGTGACTTCAATGTTAATAGATCTATCTTCTTCTTTAATTTATCTAAATCTCTTTGAGATTTGTCTATTTCAAATCTTCTATCCACTATATTACTGCTGTTATTGTTTTCACTCTTTAATTTTACAATAATATCATCTTTGTTTACTTTCTCTCCAACTTTTGCATATATTGCTTCAATAGATGCTGCATTCTTTGATTTAAGCTCTTTTAATATACTCGATTCGATATTACCATTTCCTGTTATAGATGTCTGTATATCACCTCTTGATACTTGATATGTTTGTACTTGAAAAACTTCGCTACTTACAGCCTTATTACTGAATTTTTTATATCCAAAAAATCCAATTATTATTACTGCCAATATTATTACTATGTATTTCTTTTTCATGTTACTTTACTCTCCTTTCTGTGCTAAAAATTATTAGCGGTGTTTTGAATAACATATAATTTGCTATTCAGTCAACGGACTATTTTTTCTTTATTATTTTTATGGAGACGATTATTATTTTATATATATTTAGCTCAATAATATTACTATTGTATAGGCTTATTTATCTTGATTACTCCCAATATCGCTACAAATAGATTAATATTCTAAGTTTCATACTGACTGCATCTCCTCCATACTAAATTATATATACGTCACCTTACAATTTGATTAAGTTTTATGTTACAATATTGTAATGTTTTTTCTACTATTCTTTGAAGCTTATAATAATGTTTATAGAATTCAAAATATCTTTTAATAACATTACCATACCAATTACTTAACGTCAAATAATAGCTTTTAATTCTTCTTTAAGATAACGATTATCATTATTGTTTTTCTAGTGACGATGGTGTATAATGTATTTTGTCGAATAATTGCACCATATGTCATTAGATATAGTTGTTACGTATCTATAATTATCTCAATACATTTATGGAGGTTTATATATGAAAAAATATATTTGGTTAAACCCAGTTACTAGTGACATGTTGACCAATAATAATATTAATGTTAATGAACTATTTAAGAATTTAGGCTATATTCTTGTAGACTTAGATTGTTCTATTGTTGACAATGTCCTATCAGATTATATAAATATGTGCAAATCAACTAATAACCCTTTAATAGATTCTCGCTGTCCTATGGTAGTTGAAATAATTAAAGAAAAATATCCAGAGCTATGCAAAAACATTGCACCACTAGATCCAATCTTTATATATTGCGCTAAGCATTTGTATAAAACTCTAATAAAATCAAATGATGATTCGATTTTATTTATTATAGCTCCTTGTACTTCTCTATGTCATTATGGAAATGCAGTGTTAAAAAAAGATGTTATTTTCACTACTTGGAAACATTTTAAAGAAAAACATGAAATATGCATAGATTTAAAAGCTAGACGGACTCCTATCCCTTTAGGTTTTTTTGATAATACTGATTTAATTATAGAAAAACTAACTGGTGAAAGCAAGATTCTATCTAATATCAATAAGCTAATTGAGTATAAGTCTAATATTGATTTAATAGAAATTCTATATTGTAAAAATGGTTGTCATAATGGTGATGGCATATGAAAATAAAATGCAGATTTTTAAGATTGTTTATTCCACTTTTTATTTTATTGTTATGGTTTGCTATAAGTTCGACAAATATATGGAGTTCTTACATACTCCCTACTCCTGTCAAAGTATTTAGCACAGGAATTATTCTTATAAAAAACGGAACTTTAGTTCAGCATATTTTAGTTAGTTTGATAAGGGTTTTATTAGGTTTTGCTATATCTTTTTTTATAGCCTTTCCAATGGGTATTTTTATTGGCTTAAAACCTAATGTAAGATATGTTTTAAATCCATTATTTGAATTTTTTAGACATGTACCACCGTTAGCTTTGATTCCAATGCTCATACTTTGGTTTGGAATTGGTGAAATATCTAAAGCTATCGTTATAATTTTAGCTTCATTTTTTCCAATGCTCTTGAATATTGCTAATGGATTTTCTAATTGTGACCCTAAATTAATAGAAGTGGGTATGTCTTTTGGATTTAGCAAGTCTAAGATATTCTATAAAATAATACTCCCTAATGCAATAAATGATATTATTATTGGTATGCGTATCGGATTAGGATACAGCTGGAGAGCTATTATTGGTGCTGAGCTTATTGCTGCATCTTCAGGTATTGGATACTTAATTCTTGATTCTCAATCATTATCTAGACCTGATAAAGTTATAGTAGGTATATTAGCTATTGGAATTTTGGGGATAGCGATTGACTCTTTATTTAGAATTTTGACCAAAAAATTAGAAAAAGGTAAGTGTTAATATGGCTAGTGTTATTATGGATAATATAAGAAAAGAATATATAGTTAATTCAAATAAAATTTCTGTACTAAACGGTATATCTCATGTTTTTGAAGATGAAACCATAACTGTTATATTGGGTAAAAGTGGCTGCGGAAAAACAACATTACTTCGTTTGATTTCAGGTTTAGAAAAACAGTCTTCAGGAAGCATTGATTTTAGAGGTTCAGGTAGTAAAGTAGGCATTGTATTCCAAGAAAATAGGCTAATGCCTTGGCTTACTGTAGAAGATAATATAAAGTTTTCTTTAAATAAATCTGACAATGCTACAGTAGAATCTTATTTGAAAATCATGGGATTATTAAAGTTTAGCTCCGCATACCCTAATCAAATTTCTGGAGGCATGGCTCAGCGTGCTTCTATAGCAAGAACTCTAGCATATAACCCTGACGTTATTCTTATGGATGAGCCATTTGCCGCTCTGGATTATTTTACGCGACAAAATTTACAACAGAAATTACTTGAAATCTTTGAAGTATATAATAAAACTATTATTTTTATAACGCATAATGTTGATGAAGCTTTATTGCTAGGACATACTATTTTAGTCTTAGATAATGGTGTTATTATAAAAAAATATGATTTAAATAAATGTAATTTTCCTAGAGATATATCAAGTAAATATTTGTTGGAAATTAAAAAAAATATTATTGATACTATTAGTAAAAATCACAAGGAGGTCTTATGATGTTGAAAAGATTATTATGTATAATGTTAGTATTAAATTTGGTTTTTGTTTTTGTAGGTTGCAAAAAAAATGATGGTGATAATTTAGATAAAGTAACTCTTACTTACGTTAAAGCACCTCTCAATGTACCTTCTATAATTCAAAGAAATAAAGGATTGTTTGATAGTGAATTCAAATCAGATAATATAGCAGTTGAATATTCAACTCTTACTGCAGGTCCTAAACAGACTGAAGCTCTTGCTGCTGGAGAAATAGATTTTCTTAATGCTGTAGGAGGAACTTCGGTAATATTGGCTGCAGCAAATGGTGTAAATCTAAAAGTCATAAGCACTTTTAGTAGATGCCCTAAAGCTTTCATGATTGTCTCTAAATCTAATCAAATTGCAAGTATTAAAGATCTTAAAGGTAAGAAAGTTGGCGGTCCTAAAGGAACTATATTACATCAGCTACTTATTTCAGCTCTAGATAAAAATGATCTAGCAAAAAATGATGTCAAACTTATGTCTATGGGAATACCTGAAGCTATGTCAGCTTTAGAAAATGGAGAAATAGATGCTGCTCTTGTTGCCGGTCCAGCCGCATACAACTCAATAAAAAGCGGTGCAAAAGTATTAACTACTGGTGAGGGTTTAATAGATGCAACAATAGTAGTAGCTGCAAGTGATAAAATAATTAAAGAACACCCAAACGCTGTTAAGAAATTTCTAAAAGTTCAAAACGATAGTATCAAATGGATTTTAGAAAATAAAGAAGAAGCTATAAAAATTACAGCTAAGGAAACTGGTCTAAATAAATCTGCGGTAAAAGAAATGTATGATTGGTATGACTTTAACCCTACCTTCTCAACTGCTGATAAAGAGGGTTTAGTGTCTACTCAACAGTTCCTTTTAGACAATGGCTTGTTAGATAATAAGATTGATATAGAAAAAATAATTTACAACGGAAAATAGGGCAGACTATATTGTTAAATATCCGTGTGAAATATGTATTCACACGGATATTTTTATTGATATATTATTATGTTTCAAATAATTCTCGTATATCTTTTTCCTGTAGCTTAGTAATAAATGTTTGCCCTGGTTGAATAATGCTATCTATCATAATTTTCTTTTTTTGTTGTAACTCATATATCTTTTCTTCTATAGTTCCTTTTGTAATTAGTTTCATAACATGCACTACTTTATCCTGTCCTATTCTATAAGCTCTATCCTCGGCTTGCATCTCTACTGCTGGGTTCCACCAAGGATCAAAATGTATTACTGTATCTGCTCCTGTTAGATTTAATCCTGTTCCACCAGCTTTTAATGATATTAAAAACACCTCTTTATGTCCTTCATTAAATTTAGTTACCATTTCATTTCTATTCTTAGATTTTATTGACCCATCCAAGTAATAATAGCTTATTTTTTTTTCTACTAATTTTTCTTCTATTATTCTGAGCATTGATGTAAATTGAGAAAATATTAAAGTTCTATGTTTTCCCTCTATAAGTTCATCTATTAACTCAAGCACTAAATCCAGCTTACTACTTGTTTCATTATAATTTTCTAAAAATAAATTTGGGTGGCAACATATCTGTCTCATTCTTGTTAGCGCTGCGAGAACTTTTATATGACTTTTGGCATAACCATCTGTTTTTATTAAATTATTAATTTCTTCTTTGTATTTATTTAGGTAAGCAATATATAACTTTTTTTGTGCATTAGTTAGTTCGACCACTATTTTATTTTCAATTTTCTCAGGCAAATCATCTAGTACATCTTTCTTTACTCTTCTTAATATAAATGGTGCTATATGTTTCTTTAAAGATATAAGGGCTTTTTCTTCTTGACTTTTTAATATTGGTTTTTCATAAAGTTCTCTAAATTTATTAATACTTAACAAATAACCTGGCATTAAAAAATCAAATACTGACCAAAGCTCTAAAAGAGTGTTTTCTATAGGAGTTCCTGTTAATGCAAATCTATCCTTAGTTTTCAATTTTTTTATTGCTTTTGATGTTTTTGAGTTGTAATTTTTTATGTGTTGAGCTTCATCTAGTATACATACACTAAAGTTTATTTCTTTGTATATCTCTATATCGTTTCTAATCATCGTGTATGATGTAATAATTATTTCAACGTTTTCTAGATTATTTAATATCGCTACTCTATCTTCTTTGTGTCCATTAACCACTATTATCTTAAGTGATGGTACAAATTTCTGTGCTTCATTTAGCCAATTATATATTAGTGATGTCGGCACAACAATTAATGATATACCCTTTTTCTGTTCATGCTTTGCTTTAAGGTATGATAAAACTTGTAAAGTTTTCCCTAACCCCATATCATCTGCAAGAATACCTCCAAACCCCAGTTCTGATAACAATCTGAGCCAGCTATACCCTACTTCTTGATAATCTCTAAGCACACCTTTTACTTCAGCAGGTAAGTCATAATTTTCATCGCTAGGTTCTTTTATCCTCATAATTAATTGCTTAAAGTCTATATTTTTTCTATTATACTTAGTATCTATCTCTTTTAGTTGCTCATTCAAATAGAACGCTTTAAATTTCGGTAACTGAGCACTTCCTGATTTTATATCATCTTCCTCTAGCCCAACGTAGTCTACTAAATCTACAAATTTGTCTAATTTATTATTTTCAAGAGATAATAAAGACCCATCTGATAGTCTATAGAATTTCTTTTTCTCATTATATGCTTTTAGTATATCTGCAAAATTTAGATCTTCAATGCCATCAATTGTAAAATTAAATGTTAAATAATCATCTCCATTATTATACAAAACACTAGTTGAAAGTATCTTTTTCTTAATTGTTGCTATCTGCTTAAATTTGTCAGAATAATAAACTATCGCCTTGTCTTTTAACTCGTTAAGCCCATTAGACAAAAACTCAAATATATAGTCCTCACCATCTAAGAAATATCCTTCTGTAGATACTTTGAAGTTATAGTTAGATAAAAATTCTTGTATTTGATATTCTTTTCTTATATCTCTTAATATTATTTTATTTGCTTTTGTCTTTTCTTCTTTTAGTGGATCTATCTCATATTCTCCATATTTATTTTTAACTTTAGCTGTAATTAAATTTCTTTCTTTATCTAAGTATATTTCAGATTGCAAATCATGTTCATATATCTCATCACTCAAACTTTTATCAATATTTAAACTACCAATCTCTTTAATTATTGGACAAATGTGTGATAAAAGCTTCTCTAATATATTGTTTTTTATAGCTATGTTTTTTTCTTCTGTTAACATTATCATATTATAAATAGGCATAAAATGTCTCTTTTGATTACTGGATATTTTGTATATATTATTGTCTAAATAAAAATAGCTTCCATCCATCATTATTGGCATTATATTATCAATACTCTCTAATGATAAATTTGTGGTTTTGAGTTTTTTGTTGAGATTAAATCTAAGAGGTAAATCATCGTTAATAATCTTGACCTTCTTTAGGTTTTTACCTATTATTTGTGTATTTAATATTACGTCATTATTAAAATAACTTAAAAATAATTTTAGATAGCTATTGTTCAATATTAAATACTTTCCCGAAAAAAACATACTTCTTGTGTTCCAATTCATGTTACTAATTTCTTCATTGTGAACATATAGATCGTTAATATAGTTCAATATCTCTTGATCTTTTTGATTAAATCTGCAACTCTCATCGTTATAAGTAAACTTCTTTCCTAATACTAACGATTCACTATAAATAATTGATTCTATAAATTTTTTCATATTTTTTACTATGTACAATTTATCGTACCCTATTCTCAGCCATATTTTTGAAAATTTAGGGTTTTCAATAATTAAGTTGTATTCTATATTAACATATTTTCTAATATCTTCTGCTTGATCAACAAAATAGTCTAATAATAAATTGTCAATGCCATCTTCTTTGTGTTTTTTAGTAGCAGTTTCTACATTTGAAATTTCTAATAAAAATAATAATGTGGCAACAATATGTTTACATAATCCACCGTATTTTTGAAAAGCTTGACAGTCACACGAGCAGTCCATAGGGCTTCCGTTATCACCAATATAAACTTCTACATTATAATCATAGCTACCTTTTATAACCGCAGTAACTATATTGTTTATTTGATCATGCTTAACATTTTTAACTTTGTTTGACTTAAAATAATTTACTCCTCTTTTAAAAGTAGCACTACTAGATGCATTACTAAGTATTTCATTAATCTCAATATTAAACATTTAACCACTCTCTTTTTTAATAGTCTGTGTATAATACTAATACTATAATAAAACATTATCTACTATCAAGGCATAAAATAAATTTCACATATAATAATTTAACTCATACATATGTAATAAGCATATAATGTTTAATAAACTGGAGGGATCTTAGGTTGAAAAAAGTTGTATTAACAGATAAATCAGTCATTTTGGTTAAAATAAACACTGAAGACCAGCTTTGTATCAAATGTTTATATTATAAGCATGGACATTGGTATCCAACCGTTATACTAAAAAAAGATATTATCTCATTAACAGATATAAGAAATAGTTCACCACCTGCAAATACTTTGCATGAAGATTCTCTGGGTTTTGATAATCTTACTTATACCCAAAAATTAAATGATGTTGGTGGATGTGAATTATTTGTGCTTAGAAATAATACTATAACGTTAGATAATTTACATTACTTAAACAATTCAAAGTTACCTAGTTTTCCTGAACCTCAGAGAAGTTGGCGTTATACCGGTCTTCCTAGCAAAATTGATATAACAAAGAAAAATGGTGAACTAATAGAATATGTTCCTATTCATATTTATGCTACTAAAGATGGAAATCAATCAGTTATATTATCTAAATCCAGTAATATTTTAGGATATTTAGATGTTGATAATAATTTCTATAAATCATTTCATCTAAATAGTTATTTCAAAAAAGATCAGTTATTATTTATCTTACTTCTAGACAAAATTAGTCCTAGCTGTAAAGGATGTTCCATCAATAAGAATAGCTACTGGTCTTTAATTACCGAAACTCCATCGTATAATCTTGAAGAACATCCATATTATATTACATTAAATTGTGGCCTAACTAATAATGATATACCTGTCTTTAATTTAGCTATAGGCTCTAATACTTTTATAAACAATAACAATGGTAGATTGTATTCTATGTTGTCTAACAAATTGAGCTCATCATTTAATACAAATATAAATATTTCTAATTACTTAACTAAAACAAATAAACTAACATTTAAAAATGATAGTTTATCTAAATCCATATCAATATATCAATATAATGAAGTATATAGTATCAGCCCATCTAATTCTCTTATATCTAAAATAAATGAACTCAATAATAGCGATTATATTGGAAGTTTTGCAAGAGCAACTTTTAAACCTACTGTTTATGAATATAATTGTAATATATTCTCAAAATCTTTTATTTATGATTCCTAGAATATAATAAATCACTCTTAAAATAAAAATATTTTATATAGTTTTCCAATATAATGCTTCATTCCGTATTTATAATCTTTGATTTATTAGGTACTTGCCCTGCAAATAGTATAAAATATAATATATCAGCTAGCAATAAAAGCTGATGCAATATTTAATTTCCAGATAACTAGCGTTGGTATCACAGATATTAATAAAAAAGGGTAATATCAACATCATTAATATTCTATTCTTAATTAATATGCCGTTATAATTACCATAAAAATATATATGCTTTAGGTAAAATAAAATTCTAATGTCGTTTTATCTGTCATTCCAAGTTATGGTGAAAATATC
Organism: Clostridiaceae bacterium M8S5; assembly: GCA_029227815.1. Classification (GTDB taxonomy): domain Bacteria; phylum Bacillota; class Clostridia; order Tissierellales; family MCWD3; genus Abyssisolibacter. The sequence goes on from CP118523.1 coordinate 3,966,918, forward strand.
ATATGTACAAATTCATGAATTGGAACTATGGTAGCTATAACTATACAGAACTTGCTCTAGATAATTCTTTTAACAAAATTTATCCTTTTATAAACTAATATATTATAAAATTAAGAGATATTCCAATAAATAAAACTATGATATTAAATTTTTTGGTGGCTACTTATTTTGAATTTCATTTTTATCTCTTTAACTTCCTACTTCACTCATTGCTATTATGTCATTATATTTTTGCTTTATCTTTTTAAAGTCTTCCCAAACAGGCTTTTTTTTATTAACATCTCTTAACACCGCTGCTGGATGATATGTAGGCATAATTAAGTATTCTCCTTTTTTTATCCACTCGCCTCTTTCTCTTGTTATCCTAAAATCTTGCCTTATTATATTTTTAGCTGCTACTGAACCCAAGCATACTATTATTTGGGGTTTTATAAGCTTTACTTGCCATCTTAAATAATCTATACAAGACTCCATTTCATCATCCAATGGATTTCTATTACCTGGTGGTCTACATTTAACTATATTAGCTATATAAACATCATCTCTACTTAAATCAATAGCCTTAAGTATATCATCTAGCAATTTACCTGCTGCCCCTACGAAAGGGATCCCTTGTTTGTCCTCATTATACCCTGGTCCTTCTCCTATAAACATAATAACTGCTTTCTCATTACCTTGCCCAAAAACAACATTATTTCTAGTTTCATGTAATCTACATTTTGTACAAGCAAAACAAAATTGTCTGACATCATCTAGTGTATACATACAATTTCCTCCTGTTAATTTCTTCATTAATATTATATATCTAAAGCTTCAATGCAACAATAAAAAATAAAAAATATATATCTAAAACTATAACATTATTATTAAAGTTACGGGATTTAATTTCTGTACTTTTACAAAGTATTGTTTTATAATTAAATAAGTTAAGGGAGGAATGATACATGGACATATTCTTCAATATCATAGTTGGCATAAGTTTGAGTAGTGCATGCGGTTTTAGGATATTTATACCTCTTTTGATTATGAGCATAAGTAGCATTACTGGCTTTATTCATCTATCAACTAGTTACTCATGGATAGGAACTTATACATCATTATTTATTTTATTGGTTGCTACTTTACTAGAAATCTCAGCATATTTTATTCCATGGATTGATAATGCTCTTGATTTTATAGCTACACCTATTGCTATCATTTCAGGTATAGTTATAATGTCTTCTTTCGTTGATGGCTTACCTCCTATATTAAAGTGGAGTATATCTGTAATAGCAGGAGGTTTTGTTCCAGCCTTTATACAAGTTTCTACTGCCTTGATTAGAGGTTTTTTATCTACTGTTACGGTAGGCTTAGGGAATTTTGTATTTTCTATTTTAGAACTAATTGCCTCTTTACTTATATCTATACTTGCAATTCTTTTACCTTTTATAGCAATAATTTTATTAATCCTTCTATTATTCATAATTGGTTCTAAGAAAAAAGAACTAATTGTCAATAAATCAGTATAAAGCCTAGCAGTTTCATAATAGTATATAACACAAAAGACTCCTATAAGGAGTCTTTAATCTATATGGTCGGGGTGGCAGGATTTGAACCCGCGGCCCTCTGGTCCCAAACCAGATGCGCTACCAAACTGCGCTACACCCCGTAACATAATTAAAAGCTTCTACTTAGAAGCTAAAATTTAATGGTGCCCAGAGGCGGAATCGAACCACCGACACGGGGATTTTCAGTCCCCTGCTCTACCGACTGAGCTATCTGGGCATATGGTGGGCCTTCAGGGATTCGAACCCCGGACCTACCGGTTATGAGCCGGGCGCTCTAACCAACTGAGCTAAAGGCCCACATAAGTTGTATGTGGTAGGACTAAGTGGACTCGAACCACCGACCTCACGCTTATCAGGCGTGCGCTCTAACCTGCTGAGCTATAGTCCTATATTTTTAGGATATTGGTCGGGGTGGCAGGATTTGAACCCGCGGCCCTCTGGTCCCAAACCAGATGCGCTACCAAACTGCGCTACACCCCGTAATGCTTGGCGGAGAAGGAGGGATTTGAACCCTCGCGCCCCGTAAAGGACCTACTCCCTTAGCAGGGGAGCCTCTTCAGCCACTTGAGTACTTCTCCAAGCAAATCTCTTAATACTATGGCGGAGAGGGTGGGATTCGAACCCACGTGGGCGTGAACCCTAACGGTTTTCAAGACCGCCCCGTTATGACCACTTCGGTACCTCTCCTTATTATATTATTAAAATGGTGACCCATCGGCGACTCGAACGCCGGACACCCTGATTAAAAGTCAGATGCTCTACCAACTGAGCTAATGGGTCAAAATGTGGCTGGGGTAGCAGGACTCGAACCTACGCATACTAGAGTCAAAGTCTAGTGCCTTACCAACTTGGCGATACCCCAACATGGTGCACCTGGGAGGATTCGAACCCCCGGCACACGGATTAGAAGTCCGTTGCTCTATCCTACTGAGCTACAGGTGCATGTTGTATACTGGAGCGGGTGAAGAGAATCGAACTCTCGCGACTGGCTTGGAAGGCCAGGGCTCTACCACTGAGCTACACCCGCATATTATATTGTGGAGCGGAAGACGAGATTCGAACTCGCGACCCTCGCCTTGGCAAGGCGATGCTCTACCACTGAGCCACTTCCGCATGTGGAGCTGGTGAAAGGACTTGAACCCTCAACCTACTGATTACAAGTCAGTTGCTCTACCAATTGAGCTACACCAGCATTGTTACTTTAAAATGGCGACCTGGAAGGGACTCGAACCCTCGACCTCCAGCGTGACAGGCTGGCATTCTAACCATCTGAACTACCAGGCCATTTGTTTGTTTATTTTATTAAATGGTGGGCACAACAGGGCTCGAACCTATGACCCCCTGCTTGTAAGGCAGGTGCTCTCCCAACTGAGCTATGCGCCCATTTAAAATGGTGACCCTACCGGGACTCGAACCCGGGTTACCGCCGTGAAAGGGCGGTGTCTTAACCGCTTGACCATAGGGCCTTAATGGTTGCGGGGGCCGGATTTGAACCAACGACCTCCGGGTTATGAGCCCGACGAGCTACCAGACTGCTCTACCCCGCGATGAAAAATTGATGCTTATTATGATGTTAATTGGTGCCGGAGATCGGAATCGAACCGATACGATCGTATAAGGATCGCAGGATTTTAAGTCCTGTGCGTCTGCCAGTTCCGCCACTCCGGCATAATTGGCTCTCAGGGTGGGACTCGAACCCACAACCTACCGGTTAACAGCCGGTTGCTCCACCATTGAGCTACCTAAGAATATCCAAACTGGCAACGTCCTACTCTCCCAGGCAGTCTCCCACCAAGTACCATCAGCGCTAAGAGGCTTAACTTCCGTGTTCGGTATGGGAACGGGTGTGACCCTCTTGCTGTAGTCACCAGATTTTTTTGCGAACAAGATATATTTTAGCAGATTTTTAGCTGTTTGTAAAGCTTTTTTTACTAAAATTTTTGTTCTTTTAGAAGACAAAACTCATCACTTCTAAAGTAATAAGTACCTTCAAAACTACACAGAAAAGAATGTGGTCAAGTCCTCGACCTATTAGTACCTGTAAGCTAAAGACATTGCTGCCCTTACACCTTAGGCCTATCAACCAGATGGTCTATCTGGGGTCTTACTCCATAAAGGAAGGGAAATCTAATCTTAAGGGGTGCTTCGCGCTTAGATGCCTTCAGCGCTTATCACTGCCAGACTTAGCTACTCAGCAATGCTCCTGGCGGAACAACTGATACACCAGAGGTCTGTTCATCCCGGTCCTCTCGTACTAGGGACAACTCCTTTCAAATTTCCTGCGCCCACGGCGGATAGGGACCGAACTGTCTCACGACGTTCTGAACCCAGCTCGCGTGCCTCTTTAATGGGCGAACAGCCCAACCCTTGGGACCTACTCCAGCCCCAGGATGAGACGAGCCGACATCGAGGTGCCAAACCTCCCCGTCGATGTGGACTCTTGGGGGAGATAAGCCTGTTATCCCCGGGGTAGCTTTTATCCGTTGAGCGATGGCCCTTCCACTCGGAACCACCGGATCACTAAGTCCAACTTTCGTTCCTGCTCGAGATGTATCTCTCGCAGTCAAGCTCTCTTGTGCCTTTACACTCTACGCACGATTTCCGACCGTGCTGAGAGAACCTTTGAGCGCCTCCGTTACATTTTAGGAGGCGACCGCCCCAGTCAAACTGCCCAACTGACAATGTCCCAAGACCGGATTCACGGTCTATGGTTAGAACTTCAGTATTACAAGAGTGGTATCCCAAGGACGACTCCACCAAAGCTAGCGCCCTGATTTCCAAGTCTCCCACCTATCCTGTACATATAATACCAAAATCCAATATCAGCCTGCAGTAAAGCTCCACGGGGTCTTTCCGTCCTGCCGCGGGTAACTCGCATCTTCACGAGTACTACAATTTCACCGGGTCCCTTGTTGAGACAGTGCCCAAATCGTTACACCTTTCGTGCGGGTCGGAACTTACCCGACTAGGAATTTCGCTACCTTAGGACCGTTATAGTTACGGCCGCCGTTTACTGGGGCTTAAGTTCGCCGCTTCGCTATAAATAGCTAACGCTTCCCCTTAACCTTCCAGCACCGGGCAGGTGTCAGCCCCTATACATCATCTTTCGATTTAGCAGAGACCTGTGTTTTTGCTAAACAGTCGCTTGGGCCTATTCTCTGCGGCCGCTAAAGGCCTTCCTCAGCAAGTGAGTCAACCTTCGGCGGCACCCCTTCTCCCGAAGTTACGGGGTCATTTTGCCGAGTTCCTTAACAAGGGTTCTCCCGCTCATCTTAGAATTTTCATCCTGCCTACCTGTGTCGGTTTGCGGTACGGGTAGCAATACACTCAATAGAAGCTTTTCTCGACAGCGTGGAATCAGCTACTTCGCTACTTATTTTTCGCTCCCATTCGTATCTCAGAATAATGTTCCTACGGATTTTCCTATAAGAACTTCCTACATACTTAGACACACATCCAATAGTGTGCATAGCCTATCCTTCTGTGTCACTCCATCTCTCAAACATGTATTGCTAGTACAGGAATCTCAACCTGTTGTCCATCGCCTACGCTTTTCAGCCTCGGCTTAGGCCCCGACTAACCCTGAGTGGACGAGCCTTCCTCAGGAAACCTTAGGCTTCCGATGGGTAGGATTCTCACCTACCTTTCGCTACTCATGCCAGCATTCTCTCTTCTGTACAGTCCACCGCTCCTTACGGTACGACTTCAGCCCGTACAGAATGCTCCTCTACCACTGTCATGGAATCATTAATAACTTACTCTAACATATTAATTGTCTTCGCTTATTGGAATTTAGTCAAAAGCTTACAACATCTAATATCTTAGTCCATTGTTTTTCCAAAAGATTTCACTTAACTAGATTTCAGTTAAAGCTTTGCTTTTGACAAGGAACTTTATTGGCAAATCATTAATGATTCCATGACAATCCATAGCTTCGGTAATTAGTTTGAGCCCCGGAAATTTTCGGCGCAGAACCACTCGACCAGTGAGCTATTACGCACTCTTTGAATGAATGGCTGCTTCTAAGCCAACATCCTGGTTGTCTGTGTAGTTCTACATCCTTTACCACTTAACTAATATTTAGGGACCTTAGCTGATGGTCTGGGCTGTTTCCCTTTCGACTATGAAACTTATCTCACATAGTCTGACTCCCGAGAAACGTGATAATGGCATTCGGAGTTTGATAAGTTTTGGTAACGTCAAACGCCCCTAGACTATTCAGTGCTCTACCTCCACATCACTATAACTCGAGGCTAGCCCTAAAGCTATTTCGAGGAGAACCAGCTATCTCCGAGTTCGATTGGAATTTCACCGCTATCCACAAGTCATCCCAGCCTTTTTCAACAGACATGGGTTCGGACCTCCACGAAATTTTACTTCCGCTTCATCCTGCTCATGGATAGGTCACCCGGTTTCGGGTCTACGACATACAACTAAAACGCCCTATTAAGACTCGATTTCTCTACGGCTCCAAGCCTTAAGCTCTTAACCTTGCTGCATATCGTAACTCGCTGGCCCGTTCTACAAAAAGTACGCGGTCGTGCATAAAAAGCACTTCCACTGCTTGTAAACATAGGGTTTCAGGTTCTATTTCACTCCCCTCCCGGGGTTCTTTTCACCTTTCCCTCACGGTACTATTCTCTATCGGTCACCAAGTAGTATTTAGCCTTGGGGGGTGGTCCCCCCTGCTTCCCACAGGGTTTCACGTGTCCCGTGGTACTCTGGATACTGACAGGTGGTATTCATGTTTCATCTACTGGACTATCACCATCTATGGTAAGCCTTTCCAGACTTCTTCGATTACAATATCCCTACCTATAAGTCAGTCCACAACCCCCATATTTCAAAGAAATACAGGTTTGGGCTATTCCCCCCTTTCGCTCGCCGCTACTGAGGGAATCGATTTTTCTTTCTATTCCTCAGGGTACTTAGATGTTTCAGTTCTCCTGGTATGCCTTCAGTTACCTATGTATTCAGTAACTGATACATGCAGTTTATGCATGTGGGTTTCCCCATTCGGAAATTCCCGGATCGAAGTCTACTTGCGACTCCCCGAGACATTTCGGTGCTTATCCCGTCCTTCATCGGCTCTTGGTGCCAAGGCATTCACCCTATGCTCTTAGTAACTTGACCTAAAATTATTCTAATTTGATTAAAAGAAACTCTCATTTCATACAACCGGTGAGTTGTATTATAATTGGAGTATTTCATATTAATATTTTCTGTGTAGTTTTCAAGGTACGATAGTGACTAATCATATTTCAAAAAGTCACTCTGTGGTCAAAATGTTCAATATCCAAGGAATCGAATTTTTAATGGATGCGAAGCGTGCTTAAACGCACGTGAGCAGTCATTAAAAATTTGATGACGCAGGAGATTGGCATTTTGATGGTGGAGATGAGGAGATTCGAACTCCTGACCCCCTGCTTGCAAGGCAGGTGCTCTCCCAACTGAGCTACACCCCCACAAAATAATGAAGATTATAAAAAACCTTCAAAGTTGAACAGTGCATTCGCCTAAAAATTTAAAACTTTTTGAAAAATGTTCTAAAATACAATAATGTATTTAGTCATTTTTTACTCCTTAGAAAGGAGGTGATCCAGCCGCACCTTCCGATACGGCTACCTTGTTACGACTTCACCCTAGTTATTAATCCTACCTTCGACGTCTGCCTCCAAAAGGTTAGCTCGACGGCTTCGGGTATTACCAACTCCCATGGTGTGACGGGCGGTGTGTACAAGGCCCGGGAACGCATTCACCGCGACATTCTGATTCGCGATTACTAGCAACTCCAACTTCATGTAGGCGAGTTGCAGCCTACAATCCGAACTGGGATCGGCTTATTGGGATTCGCTCCCCCTCGCGGGTTGGCTGCCCATTGTACCGACCATTGTAGCACGTGTGTAGCCCAGATCATAAGGGGCATGATGATTTGACGTCATCCCCACCTTCCTCCGGTTTGTCACCGGCAGTCCCTCTAGAGTGCCCAGCATTACCTGATGGCAACTAAAGGCAAGGGTTGCGCTCGTTGCGGGACTTAACCCAACATCTCACGACACGAGCTGACGACAACCATGCACCACCTGTCACCTCTGTCCCCGAAGGGAACGCATTATCTCTAATACTGTCAGAGGGATGTCAAGACCTGGTAAGGTTCTTCGCGTTGCGTCGAATTAAACCACATGCTCCGCTGCTTGTGCGGGCCCCGTCAATTCCTTTGAGTTTCAGTCTTGCGACCGTACTCCCCAGGCGGAGTGCTTAATGCGTTTGCGGCGGCACTGAAGCCTGTCGACTCCAACACCTAGCACTCATCGTTTACGGCGTGGACTACCAGGGTATCTAATCCTGTTCGCTCCCCACGCTTTCGTGTCTCAGCGTCAGTTACAGTCCAGAGAGTCGCCTTCGCCACTGGTGTTCCTCCTAATATCTACGCATTTCACCGCTACACTAGGAATTCCACTCTCCTCTCCTGCACTCAAGTCCAGTAGTTTCAAATGCTTACATCGGTTGAGCCGATGGCTTTCACATCTGACTTACTAGACCGCCTACACACCCTTTACGCCCAATAATTCCGGACAACGCTCGCCCCCTACGTATTACCGCGGCTGCTGGCACGTAGTTAGCCGGGGCTTCCTCCTATGGTACCGTCGTTTTTCTTCCCATAGGACAGAGCTTTACGATTCGAAAACCTTCATCGCTCACGCGGCGTCGCTGCATCAGGGTTTCCCCATTGTGCAATATTCCCCACTGCTGCCTCCGTAGGAGTGCGGACCGTGTCTCAGTTCCAGTGTGGCCGTTCACCCTCTCAGGCCGGCTACCCATCGTCACCTTGGTAAGCCTTTACCTTACCAACTAGTTAATGGGACGCGGGACCATCTTATGCCGCTTATTCGCTTTGACTCTTGTATCATGCGATACTAGAGTTTTATGAGGTATTAATCCCAGTTTCCCGAGGCTATCCCTCTGCATAAGGCAGGTTTCCCACGCGTTACTCACCCGTCCGCCGCTTTCCTTTAGCTTCTTCATCCGAAGATTCCAAAGCTAAATTCTCGCTCGACTTGCATGTGTTAGGCGCGCCGCCAGCGTTCGTCCTGAGCCAGGATCAAACTCTCAAAATAAAAATTTATCCTAAAGTTAATTTCTTAACTTTCTTACTCTTTTAACGAATTGACTTCGTTTTGTTTCTGGCTTTGCACTGTTCAATTTTCAAGGTTCTTTGCTGTTTTTCGGCATCTTTCTTGTTCACTGCCGACTTTTATAAGTCTATCATATTTGAATCATTTTGTCAATACTTTTTATAAAAGTTTTTTTGATATTTCCTTGTCTCAAACTTGTTTTGTTTTTTGCGACAAGTGATAGTATACCAGCTATTTCTTAGTTCGTCAATAGTTTTTCATGAATTTTTTTTAATTTCTATTTCTATTCTTATTAATATTGTCATTTATATAAAAAAAAATTCATTAACTGTAAAAATGTCTTTAAAATAACTGCTTTAGGATATAAATTTGTAAGGGGAATGCTGATTTTCATAATAACTTTATCTTTTAATATTTTTAATTTTGCTAAGATTTTTTAGGATCTTAAGTAACTATATTTAGCTTAATGGATCTATTTTTTTTATTTTTTAATTAAATTAAAAGCCTTTTAATTCTATTTTTTGTGTATATTTGTTTCGGATATCTATTATGTTGTGAACTCTTTAATCTTGCGCTTGTATTTTAAAGTATGCCACATGATGTAATTTTACCTCATGTTATGAATTTGATAGACAGAGATATAGTATTAAGAAAGATAAGCAGCGCCTATAAGTAGTATCTACATACTATCTCTATAAAGCTTCAGTGTCCTCTTGGAAAGTATATTAAAGGAGATATCTAGAGATATGCACTAAAACAAGTTGGAAATCACATATAAAGTTATATCTTTATTTTATACTTAATGATTAGTATCTACAAAATATCATGGCAATATATCTACAAATAAAAAAACTATGGATATTTTATAATAGTTTTAACTTTTAATCCACAGTTTTATTTTTATTGTTATTATCACTATTCATCTGAACTTGCAAATGATAATGTTTTTATATATTCTACTGGTTTGTCATTGAAGTTTGTATAACGTAATTTCCTTGGTTTTTCTATGGAATAAGCGTCAATAGAATAATCTGATATCTTCCATCTGTCATCTTTTTTTAGAACAACATATTTTTTTGTTAATACTACTTCAGTTTCTTTACCATCAAAGTCCATTGTAATTTCATTTTTTGTAAAAACATTTTTTATATTCTCTTTTATATCATATGCTTTTGAAATCTTTATTTCAGCTTCATACTCACCAATACTCTTTTCATAGAATTCTTTTCTTTGGTTTTCGTAATAGCTTTTATAGTTAACTGGCTCTTCTTTAGATCCTACTAGTCCAATGCCTCCTAGAGAAATTTGATTAAATAATTCCTCCTCTGTATAGTTACTAGTATAAAGTTTTCTTATCTTCTCCATAAACTTATCGTAATCCATATTGTATGTACTTAATTTGAAATTTAAATCTTCGACCTTCTCAATCATTGCCACCACATCAGCTTCTTTGCTACTGCAACCACTAAATGTTAATAATACTAATATAACTCCTACTACAAATATGCATCTTTTTTTCATGCAATTCATCTCCTTAATCAATTGTTTATATTAGACTATATTTTACTCCATAAATTTAAATATGTAAAGCAAATTCTTGAAGACATTATATTTTATACATTTGCTTTCTATACTACAACTAAGGTTGTAAAATCAAACGAAAGAATGTATTTACTAATAGCAAGAGACTATACCCTTATATCCTTTTTTATTATTATAGATGTAAAAATTCAGTTCATTAACATAACACCAAGTATTTTAGGCTATATATTTATATTAATAGCTTGATCTAACTTGTATAATGATACTAACGATAACCCTTCCTTAAAAGTAAAAACAATAGCATGTGTAACTATTTTGCTTTAAATAATTTTATTTTTTTATAATCTAAATGTTATATATTCATATTTTGAAAATTTACCATTTGGCATATTTATTATTGCTACTATATTGTATTTATTGAGGAACTATTGACTTAGTACTTTAAAGAGATGGCGGTGCCCATTTTTACTAATGAACTGTCTAATCCTCACTTCACCCAGTACGCTTTCAAAATCGCTAAAATATTGTAATTTAGAAAACTACAGCATATTTAATAAAGTTCCATGAATAATTCAGGTAAATATTAAAAAACTGTAGATTAATGTTCTAAATCTACAGTTTTGTTATTATTTATTTATCTTTACTGGCTTCATTGTAACTGTTGTTATATAATCTACTGGCTCATTATTAAAGGTTGTATAATTTAACTTTTTAGGATTTTCTTTTTTGTGAAAATCTATATAGTCTCTTGATATTTTCCATTTGTCATTTTCTTTTACAATAACGTATTTTTTGGTTAATACTAAGTTAATACTATTTGTGTCATCTGTTCCCTCGAATGTTAATTCAGTTTTTACAAAAACATTTTTTATATCTTCTTCTAAATCATATGTTTTTGAAATCTTTGTCTTGATTTCATATTTTGCAAAATTATTTTTAAAAAATTGTTTTCTCTCGTTTTCATAATAACTCTTATAATCAAATTCTTCTTTAGATTCTGTTATTCCAATAGCACCTGGTATTATTCGATTAAATAACTTTTTCTCAGTATACTCACTGTTAAAATAATTTTTTATTTCTTTCATATATTCATCATAACTTATATTATAAATACTTAACTCATGGTTTAGATTTTCCACCCTCTCTACCATTGTCACTACATCATCCTTGTTGCTACAACCACTAAATGTTAATAATGTTAATACAACAACTACTAATACAACTAAACTTTTTCTTTTCATAAATACACTCCTCTTTTAAACAAACTAGTACTTGTTTACTTCATTGTTGATAGTATGTAAAGCTAATATCATGATAAAAAAAATTTCAATTAGATACGTAATTGAATTAATCGCCACCGAAGAGTCTCAAGGGTTAATAATAAGAGTGAAGTACAAGGCATTTAAATAATTTAGTGAATTAGTGTACTTTGAAACGTGAACAAACTGAAATAAATCTCAAAAGATTTCAAAAACCCAACTAGACGCTTTAGAATGATTAAAATATAAGGCATCAAAATGTTTTAGTGAAAGAACGTTACTTTTAGTACGTAAATAACTTTAATTTTTGATTTACAAAAAATAAGTAAAAATTAGTAACCAAAAAACTAATAGGCGTTGTATGTCGAGTGAAGTGCAAGGAACATAAAAAATTCTAGTGAATGAGCGTACTAAGGCACGTGATTGAACTAATTACTACCGAAAAGTATCAAGGGTTTATAAAAGGAATGAGCATACTTAGGATGTATGGCTTAAAAATCTTGATTTACAAAAAATAAGAAACCAAAAATTATCTAGATGTTGGATGATGAGTAAAGTGCAAGGAATAAAAAAATTTCAGTGAATGAGCGTATTTTAAAATACGTGATTGAACTAATTGCTACCGAAAAATCCCAAGGGTTAATAAGATGAGTGAAGTACAAGGCATTTAAATATTTTAGCGAGTAATCAAACTAAAGAATGATGATAAAATTTACTAGATTTCAAAAATCACTAGACGTTGGATGATAAGTAAAGTGCAAGGAATAAAAAAATTTCAGTAAATGAGCGTATTTTAAGATACGTGATTGAACTGAAATTTTTATATGACGAAGTTATAAATCTTACAAAAAATCATTGGATGTTGGAAAATGAGTAAAATGCAAGGAACAGAATATTTTTGAAGAATGAGCGTACTAAGGTACGTGATTGAATCAAAAATATTCTGTGACGCGACAGTTTGCCATTTGCCAACATCCTTACGGACGTAAAAAACTGGCGACGTCCTACTCTCCCAGGCAGTCTCCCACCAAGTACCATCAGCGCTAAGAGGCTTAACTTCCGTGTTCGGTATGGGAACGGGTGTGACCCTCTTGCTGTAATCACCAGATTTAAAAAAATATATTAAGTTTGAAGTTAATACCTTCAAAACTACACAGAAAAGAATGTGGTCAAGTCCTCGACCTATTAGTACCTGTAAGCTAAAGACATTGCTGCCCTTACACCTTAGGCCTATCAACCAGATGGTCTATCTGGGGTCTTACTCCATAAAGGAAGGGAAATCTAATCTTAAGGGGTGCTTCGCGCTTAGATGCCTTCAGCGCTTATCACTGCCAGACTTAGCTACTCAGCAATGCTCCTGGCGGAACAACTGATACACCAGAGGTCTGTTCATCCCGGTCCTCTCGTACTAGGGACAACTCCTTTCAAATTTCCTGCGCCCACGGCGGATAGGGACCGAACTGTCTCACGACGTTCTGAACCCAGCTCGCGTGCCTCTTTAATGGGCGAACAGCCCAACCCTTGGGACCTACTCCAGCCCCAGGATGAGACGAGCCGACATCGAGGTGCCAAACCTCCCCGTCGATGTGGACTCTTGGGGGAGATAAGCCTGTTATCCCCGGGGTAGCTTTTATCCGTTGAGCGATGGCCCTTCCACTCGGAACCACCGGATCACTAAGTCCAACTTTCGTTCCTGCTCGAGATGTATCTCTCGCAGTCAAGCTCTCTTGTGCCTTTACACTCTACGCACGATTTCCGACCGTGCTGAGAGAACCTTTGAGCGCCTCCGTTACATTTTAGGAGGCGACCGCCCCAGTCAAACTGCCCAACTGACAATGTCCCAAGACCGGATTCACGGTCTATGGTTAGAACTTCAGTATTACAAGAGTGGTATCCCAAGGACGACTCCACCAAAGCTAGCGCCCTGATTTCCAAGTCTCCCACCTATCCTGTACATATAATACCAAAATCCAATATCAGCCTGCAGTAAAGCTCCACGGGGTCTTTCCGTCCTGCCGCGGGTAACTCGCATCTTCACGAGTACTACAATTTCACCGGGTCCCTTGTTGAGACAGTGCCCAAATCGTTACACCTTTCGTGCGGGTCGGAACTTACCCGACTAGGAATTTCGCTACCTTAGGACCGTTATAGTTACGGCCGCCGTTTACTGGGGCTTAAGTTCGCCGCTTCGCTATAAATAGCTAACGCTTCCCTTAACCTTCCAGCACCGGGCAGGTGTCAGCCCCTATACATCATCTTTCGATTTAGCAGAGACCTGTGTTTTTGCTAAACAGTCGCTTGGGCCTATTCTCTGCGGCCGCTAAAGGCCTTCCTCAGCAAGTGAGTCAACCTTCGGCGGCACCCCTTCTCCCGAAGTTACGGGGTCATTTTGCCGAGTTCCTTAACAAGGGTTCTCCCGCTCATCTTAGAATTTTCATCCTGCCTACCTGTGTCGGTTTGCGGTACGGGTAGCAATACACTCAATAGAAGCTTTTCTCGACAGCGTGGAATCAGCTACTTCGCTACTTATTTTTCGCTCCCATTCGTATCTCAGAATAATGTTCCTACGGATTTTCCTATAAGAACTTCCTACATACTTAGACACACATCCAATAGTGTGCATAGCCTATCCTTCTGTGTCACTCCATCTCTCAAACATGTATTGCTAGTACAGGAATCTCAACCTGTTGTCCATCGCCTACGCTTTTCAGCCTCGGCTTAGGCCCCGACTAACCCTGAGTGGACGAGCCTTCCTCAGGAAACCTTAGGCTTCCGATGGGTAGGATTCTCACCTACCTTTCGCTACTCATGCCAGCATTCTCTCTTCTGTACAGTCCACCGCTCCTTACGGTACGACTTCAGCCCGTACAGAATGCTCCTCTACCACTGTTAAACAAGTTTAACAATCCATAGCTTCGGTAATTAGTTTGAGCCCCGGAAATTTTCGGCGCAGAACCACTCGACCAGTGAGCTATTACGCACTCTTTGAATGAATGGCTGCTTCTAAGCCAACATCCTGGTTGTCTGTGTAGTTCTACATCCTTTACCACTTAACTAATATTTAGGGACCTTAGCTGATGGTGCAGGCTGTTTCCCTTTCGACTATGAAACTTATCTCACATAGTCTGACTCCCGAGAAACGTGATAATGGCATTCGGAGTTTGATAAGTTTTGGTAACGTCAAACGCCCTAGACTATTCAGTGCTCTACCTCCACATCACTATAACTCGAGGCTAGCCCTAAAGCTATTTCGAGGAGAACCAGCTATCTCCGAGTTCGATTGGAATTTCACCGCTATCCACAAGTCATCCCAGCCTTTTTCAACAGACATGGGTTCGGACCTCCACGAAATTTTACTTCCGCTTCATCCTGCTCATGGATAGGTCACCCGGTTTCGGGTCTACGACATACAACTAAAACGCCCTATTAAGACTCGATTTCTCTACGGCTCCAAGCCTTAAGCTCTTAACCTTGCTGCATATCGTAACTCGCTGGCCCGTTCTACAAAAAGTACGCGGTCGTGCATAAAAAGCACTTCCACTGCTTGTAAACATAGGGTTTCAGGTTCTATTTCACTCCCCCCTCCCGGGGTTCTTTTCACCTTTCCCTCACGGTACTATTCTCTATCGGTCACCAAGTAGTATTTAGCCTTGGGGGGTGGTCCCCCCTGCTTCCCACAGGGTTTCACGTGTCCCGTGGTACTCTGGATACTGACAGGTGGTATTCATGTTTCATCTACTGGACTATCACCATCTATGGTAAGCCTTTCCAGACTTCTTCGATTACAATATCCCTACCTATAAGTCAGTCCACAACCCCCATATTTCAAAGAAATACAGGTTTGGGCTATTCCCCCCTTTCGCTCGCCGCTACTGAGGGAATCGATTTTTCTTTCTATTCCTCAGGGTACTTAGATGTTTCAGTTCTCCTGGTATGCCTTCAGTTACCTATGTATTCAGTAACTGATACATGCAGTTTATGCATGTGGGTTTCCCCATTCGGAAATTCCCGGATCGAAGTCTACTTGCGACTCCCCGAGACATTTCGGTGCTTATCCCGTCCTTCATCGGCTCTTGGTGCCAAGGCATTCACCCTATGCTCTTAGTAACTTGACCTAAAATTATTCTAATTTGATTAAAAGAAACTCTCATTTCATACAACCGGTGAGTTGTATTATAATTGGAGTATTTCATATTAATATTTTCTGTGTAGTTTTCAAGGTACGATAGTGACTAATCATATTTCAAAAAGTCACTCTGTGGTCAAAATGTTCAATATCCAAGGAATCGAATTTTTAATGGATGCGAAGCGTGCTTAAACGCACGTGAGCAGTCATTAAAAATTTGATGACGCAGGAGATTGGCATTTTGATGGTGGAGATGAGGAGATTCGAACTCCTGACCCCCTGCTTGCAAGGCAGGTGCTCTCCCAACTGAGCTACACCCCCACAAAATAATGAAGATTATAAAAAACCTTCAAAGTTGAACAGTGCATTCGCCTAAAAATTTAAAACTTTTGAAATGTCTAAAATACAATAATGTATTTAGCATTTTACTCCTTAGAAAGGAGGTGATCCAGCCGCACCTTCCGATACGGCTACCTTGTTACGACTTCACCCTAGTTATTAATCCTACCTTCGACGTCTGCCTCCAAAAGGTTAGCTCGACGGCTTCGGGTATTACCAACTCCCATGGTGTGACGGGCGGTGTGTACAAGGCCCGGGAACGCATTCACCGCGACATTCTGATTCGCGATTACTAGCAACTCCAACTTCATGTAGGCGAGTTGCAGCCTACAATCCGAACTGGGATCGGCTTATTGGGATTCGCTCCCCCTCGCGGGTTGGCTGCCCATTGTACCGACCATTGTAGCACGTGTGTAGCCCAGATCATAAGGGGCATGATGATTTGACGTCATCCCCACCTTCCTCCGGTTTGTCACCGGCAGTCCCTCTAGAGTGCCCAGCATTACCTGATGGCAACTAAAGGCAAGGGTTGCGCTCGTTGCGGGACTTAACCCAACATCTCACGACACGAGCTGACGACAACCATGCACCACCTGTCACCTCTGTCCCCGAAGGGAACGCATTATCTCTAATACTGTCAGAGGGATGTCAAGACCTGGTAAGGTTCTTCGCGTTGCGTCGAATTAAACCACATGCTCCGCTGCTTGTGCGGGCCCCCGTCAATTCCTTTGAGTTTCAGTCTTGCGACCGTACTCCCCAGGCGGAGTGCTTAATGCGTTTGCGGCGGCACTGAAGCCTGTCGACTCCAACACCTAGCACTCATCGTTTACGGCGTGGACTACCAGGGTATCTAATCCTGTTCGCTCCCCACGCTTTCGTGTCTCAGCGTCAGTTACAGTCCAGAGAGTCGCCTTCGCCACTGGTGTTCCTCCTAATATCTACGCATTTCACCGCTACACTAGGAATTCCACTCTCCTCTCCTGCACTCAAGTCCAGTAGTTTCAAATGCTTACATCGGTTGAGCCGATGGCTTTCACATCTGACTTACTAGACCGCCTACACACCCTTTACGCCCAATAATTCCGGACAACGCTCGCCCCCTACGTATTACCGCGGCTGCTGGCACGTAGTTAGCCGGGGCTTCCTCCTATGGTACCGTCGTTTTTCTTCCCATAGGACAGAGCTTTACGATTCGAAAACCTTCATCGCTCACGCGGCGTCGCTGCATCAGGGTTTCCCCATTGTGCAATATTCCCCACTGCTGCCTCCGTAGGAGTGCGGACCGTGTCTCAGTTCCAGTGTGGCCGTTCACCCTCTCAGGCCGGCTACCCATCGTCACCTTGGTAAGCCTTTACCTTACCAACTAGTTAATGGGACGCGGGACCATCTTATGCCGCTTATTCGCTTTGACTCTTGTATCATGCGATACTAGAGTTTTATGAGGTATTAATCCCAGTTTCCCGAGGCTATCCCTCTGCATAAGGCAGGTTTCCCACGCGTTACTCACCCGTCCGCCGCTTTCCTTTAGCTTCTTCATCCGAAGATTCCAAAACTAAATTCTCGCTCGACTTGCATGTGTTAGGCGCGCCGCCAGCGTTCGTCCTGAGCCAGGATCAAACTCTCAAAATAAAAATTTATCCTAAAGTTAATTTCTTAACTTTCTTACTCTTTTAACGAATTGACTTCGTTTTGTTTCTGGCTTTGCACTGTTCAATTTTCAAGGTTCTTTGCTGTTTTTCGGCATCTTTCCTGTTCATTGCCGACTTTTATAAGTCTATCATATTCAAATCACTTTGTCAATAGTTTTTATAAAAGTTTTTCGTTTTTTCTTTGTCGTAAATTTGTTTTTCTTTTTTGCGACAAGTGATAGTATACCAGCTATTTCTTAGTGAGTCAATAGTTTTTGATAATTTTTTTAATAAATATATTTTTTAAAAAGGAAAAAGAGATATTATCAACTACAACCTTACTTTATTTTATTGAATTTTGTTTATAGACTTTAATTCATTTAGTGCTAACATTAAAATACTTCTGGTTCTATTATTGGTTGTAATCATCTTGCCATGTTATTGTTAAACTTACCTCTCTAAATTACAATTTGATATAAGTTATTTTACCTTGAAACTTTTAAAGGTATTTATACATCTAAAAATTAGCTAGCAAAAGAATTGTACGTACACTTTCTTTATAAAAATCAGATTACATCAATTAGGAGGAGATTTTAATGAGAACTAAAAAAACAATATTAAGTATTATATTTATGACAATGTTATTGGGTATTCTTACTGGATGCTTTAGCAGTGATAGAATTAAAGATTTTGATATGCAAGGTCTTGCCACCAAACTTTTATGTGACATAGATTTTAAAGACTCTTTAAATAAAACTCAAGATCATGTTGTATACAATCTATATATGCTTGAAGATAAAGATATATCTTCTTGCGTAGTTTATACTAGTTCTGCTGCAACGGTTGAAGAAATTGCAATTTTTAAAGCAAGTAGCTCTCAAAGTAAAACTAATATTGAAGAAGCTATAAAAACTAGAATAAAAGATCAAAAAGATGCTTTTTCAACATATAATCCTTCAGAAATAAAAAAATTAGAGGATTATACTCTTGTTTTAAAAGGAGATTATGTGATTTTATGTATTTCTGATGAAAGTAATAAAGCATTGAATATTATAAATGATTATATTACTAACTAAAACAGTAGGAGGTTAAGAGATGTATTATGACGTACAAAAAAGCAAGAGAAATATCAGGAGAAGAAAACCTAGGAAAAGAACTCGAAAACTACTATTTTTATTCAAATGTATATTTGTTATATCAGCTCTACTGTTTATATCAAGTTCTTTTTTATCAAGTAAAAATTCAAATGTTTCGCAAGCAAGTAATGTTTTGAAAGATAAAACATCATCTACTCTTCCTGAGATTAAAGATGTAAATTTAAAAGTCAATAATGTTTCTGGTAAAAATAACGAAGGAGTTGAGAACAACGAAAAAAGTAACAATGTAACATCTGATGATATTAATTCTAATAAAAAAGAAGTTCATGATGTACCTGTCCTAAAAAATAACGGCAATTATGATTATAGTAAGAAAGTTTCTTTAAATAATTCTGTAGATGATTCGTATTTTGAAAAAACATTATTTATAGGAAATTCGAGAACAGAAGGATTATTTCTTTATTCCTCTCCTAAAGGAGCAACTTTTTATACCCATGAAGGTTTGTTAGTAAGCAATGCCTTAACTAAAAAAATTATAAGGTCTAAAGGTAAAAAAACAAAGATCTCGATTAGTAACGCTTTATCAGCAAACAAAAACAGATTTGAAAATATATATGTAATGTTTGGAACTAATGAGTTGGGCTGGATATACACAAGTACTTTTATTGATCGCTATAAACAACTTATAAACGAATTGAAAAAATATAACCCTAAGGCGAATATATATATTCAATCTATTTTACCTGTAACTAGTAAGAAATCAAATTCTAATAAAATATATACAAATCAAAACATTATAAAATTTAATTGCGAAATTTTAAAAATGTGTAAAGATATCAATGCGTATTATTTGGATACATTTGAAAGTGTCGCAAATTCAAAGGGGGTTTTACCTGATGAAGCATCTGTAGATGGTGTACATTTGATTAAAAAATATACTGATTTATGGCTTGATTATATAAAAACTCATACTGTAATGTAGTAAAAAATTAATGAATGGGTAGGACATATTATGGTTTTTAGTAGCATAACTTTTTTATTTTATTTTTTACCAATGGCATTAATATTGTATTATGTATCTCCTAAGCAGATACGGAATTTTGTGTTATTTATTGTAAGTTTGTTTTTTTATGCGTGGGGTGAACCTAAGTACATAATTCTTATGTTACTTTCAACAATAGTAGATTATACAAACGGAATATTAATAGATAACGCTTTTAGCAAAGGTAAAAATCGTCAAGCAAAGTTGTTTTTAATTCTTTCTATAGTGATAAATCTTGGTTTACTATGTATATTTAAATATTTAAATTTTTTAATTGCTAATGTAAATAATATTTTTGGACTGTCTAAAGGTTTTTGTAAAATTGTACTTCCTATAGGAATTTCATTTTATACTTTTCAAACTATGTCCTATACGATTGATGTATATAAAAGAAAAGTTCCAGTCCAAAAAAATATTGTTTCTTTCGGAGCATATGTAACACTTTTTCCACAACTCATTGCCGGCCCAATTGTAAGATATAGTAGCATATCTGATCAAATTAACAATCGACGAGTTACTATTAATAAATTTTCTAGTGGTGTTAATAGATTCATAATAGGGCTTGCTAAAAAAGTATTACTAGCAAATAATATTGGATATCTTTTTGATACAATTTCAAACCAAGACTTGCATCAACTATCTGTAGCAACTTCTTGGCTAGGGATAATAGCTTATACTTTTCAAATATATTTTGATTTCTCAGGATATTCAGATATGGCAATTGGACTTGGTAAAATGTTTGGTTTTGATTTTCCTGAAAATTTCAATTATCCTTATATATCAAAGAGTATAACTGAATTTTGGTCAAGATGGCATATTTCTTTGAGTTCTTGGTTTAAGGAATATGTTTATATTCCTCTTGGTGGAAATAGAAAAGGATTATTTATGCAAATTAGAAATATATCTTTAGTATGGATGCTGACTGGTATTTGGCATGGTGCTAGCTGGAATTTCATTATATGGGGAATTTACTATGCTTTATTGTTAATTATTGAAAAGTGCTTTTTATCATCTATACTTTGTAAATTACCAAAATTATTTTCACATATGTATGCTATGTTTTTTGTAATCATAGGATGGTGCATATTTGCTTTTGATGACATTCTTATAATGAAACATTATCTTATAACTATGTTTAGATTAAATAATGCTGTATTGATAGACAAATATTTCTTATATTTGATGTCATCTAACATAGTACTCATTATAATACTATGTATATCATCAACCAACTATCCAAGGCATGCTTTTAACCAATTATTTAGTGAAAAAACACAATTTGGATTTATTGTTATTAAAAATATATATATATTTCTTATTTTACTTTTATCTATATCTTATATAGTTGAAGCATCGTATAATCCTTTTTTGTATTTTAGATTTTGATATTGATCGGAGGTAAAAATGAATGAAAAAAAAGTAGCTTGGATAACTTCAGTAATTTTTCTTATAATTATCTACGGTTTATCTATTTGTACTATCCTAATAGATAAAAAAAATTTTTCCGAGAATGAAAATAGGTATCTAAGGAAATTACCCTTATTTAACATTGATAGATTAATTAATAATGATTTAACTAATAAATATGATGAATACTTTAATGATCATTTTATATTTAGAGATCATTGGACTAAGCTAAAGGTCACTATTGATTATTTAGCTTGTAAAAAGGAAAGCAACGGAGTTTATTTATCTAAGGATTATTTAGCCGAAGATATTAAAGATAATGGTAAAAACTATAGTATTGAAAATACTAGTGAAATTATTAGGTTTGCTAATAAATTTAATAATACATCAAATATTTACTTTACATTAATACCATCAACATGTGAAATTCAGAATTTTAAGCTCCCAAAGTATGCTGTTACTTTTAATCAACTTGATTTTATAAATAGAGTATATAAAAAAACTCAATCATCAATAAAGAATGTAAACATATACAATAACTTATTATTAAACAAAAAAGATTATATCTATTATAGAACAGACCATCATTGGACTTTAGATGGCGCTTATATTGCTTATAAAAAGATGGCTCAAGTTATGGGTATTAATCCTATTGCATACGATAATCTAGATATAAGGACTATAACTAAGGATTTTAAAGGTTCTTTGCTTTCAAAATGTGGTTTTGACTATGTAAAATACGATGAAATAAAGGCTTTAAATAACAATAATATAGATAAATTCATCGTCTACAATGGTAAGTCTAAAACTACTTATAAAAGTATATATTTTAAAGATTTTTTAGATAAAAAAGATAAATACTCCTATTTCTTAGGAGTAAATCAACCAAAGGTTGTAATAAAGATGAATAATGCCAAGCATTATAATAGAAAACTGCTTATTTTTAAAGACTCCTATTCTCATTGCTTAGCGCCATTTTTAAGTTATTCTTATGATGAAATTACATTGCTAGATATGAGATATATAAATATGGATATTACTAAGTTAATAAACATATCTGATTATGATGATATTTTATTTATGTATAGCATTGATGTGTTTCTAAATACTAAAAATACTTCTAAATTATCTTACTCAAATTACGATAATTAAATACTAACTCTTAAAAGGGACTGTAATGATAGCCCCTCAGCCTGTAGAAAAAAGCCCAATTTCAGCGTTGTTGTTAAAATTTCCGTTGCTCACTTATCTCTAAGTAAGCTCTGCTACTCAATTTTAACACGCCTTGAAATTGAACTTTTACTAAAGTCTACTATCTTGATAACTTTGTCATCAATCTAATGGCTGTAATGATAGCCCCTTTTTTTAAAATAAATGACATGCTACAAAATGATCCTTTTCTACTTCTTTCAATTTAGGTGGAATCTCTCTGCATTTCTTTGATACATACTTACACCTCTCTGAGAATTTACACCAAGGCTTAGGATTTATAGGGCTTGGCACTTCGCCCTCAAGTTTTATTACTTTTTTGTTTTCTTCTATATCTGGATCTGGTATTGGAATTGCTGAAATAAGCGCTTTTGTATATGGATGTAATGGATTACTGTATAATTTCTTACTTGATGTTATCTCCATTAATGCGCCAAGGTACATAACTCCTACTCTATCAGATATGTGTTTTACCATAGATAAATCATGTGCTATAAATAAATAAGTCAATCCAAAATCTTTTTGAAGCTTTATTAAAAGGTTTACTATCTGTGCTTGTATTGAAACATCTAGTGCTGAAATTGGTTCGTCACATACTATGCATTTTGGTTCTACTGCAAGCGCTCTAGCTATGCCTATACGTTGCCTTTGTCCTCCTGAAAATTCATGTGGAAATCTCTGAAAGTGCTCTTTGTTAAGTCCAACCAACTCTAATAATTTATACGCTCTATCGTTTTTGTTTTTCGCTGTAAGCTCAGGATAATGCACTTCTAATCCTTCTAATATTATGCTTCCTACTGTCATTCTAGGATTTAATGAAGCATATGGATCTTGAAATATCATCTGCATATCTTTTTTAAATGATTTTAAATTTGCTTTATTTAGTTTATGGATATCTTCGCCATTAAATTTTACAATTCCATCTGTTGCTGAATACAGCCTTGCTATCGTTCTACCACATGTAGTTTTACCACAACCTGACTCTCCTACTAAACCTAATGTCTCTCCTTTTTTTATTGAAAAACTCACATCATCAACTGCTTTAAGTATTTTGTTCTTTCTTATTCTAAAATACTTTTTGAGATTTTTTACCTCCACGAGATTTTCCACTATATTTCACCTCCTGCCATTTTTGGAATGTTGACTTTAGGAGCTTTGCTATGCTTTAGCCAACATCTAACTAAATGTGAATCGCTAATCTGAGTTATATCTGGCAATTCTTCTCTGCATATAGGCATACAATATTCACATCTAGTAATAAAAGGGCATCCTTTTGGTGGTTTTAACAAATCTGGAGGTGTCCCTTTTAATGAATATAAACTTGCTTTGTTTTTTATATCTAATCTAGGCACTGATCTTAATAATGCCCATGTATATGGGTGCTGAGGATTGTAAAATATATCTCTTTTTGTGCCTCTTTCTATTATTTTTCCTGCATACATTACTGCTATTCTATCTGATGCATTTGCTACTACTCCTAAATCATGTGTTACTAGAATCACCGACATATTAGATTTCTTTTGTAAATCTTTTATTAAATCCATAATTTGTGCTTGTATTGTAACATCTAATGCTGTTGTAGGTTCATCTGCTATTAATATTCTTGGATTACAGGCTAATGCTATGGCTATCATAGCCCGTTGCCTCATTCCACCTGAAAATTGATGTGGATATTCTTTTGCTCTTTTTTCTGGATTAGGTATGTTGACTGCTTTTAAAAGCTCAACTGCTTTTTTCCTACATTCTTTTTTATTATATTTTGTATGCATCATAAGACTTTCAGCTATTTGATCACCTACTTTCATTGTAGGATTTAGCGAAGTCATTGAATCTTGGAATATCATACTTATATCTTCACCACGAAGCTGTTTTAATCTTTTTTTATTCATTTTTACTATTTCTTCACACATAGTCTTTTTTTTGTTAGTACCAACTATATTAGTATATAGGTTTATTTCTGAACCTTCTTTTATCTCTCCTGGTGGCATTGAAATGAGCTTCATTAGTGATTTTGCTGTAACTGTCTTTCCACACCCTGATTCTCCAACTATCGCAAGGGTTTCACCTTCATATAGTTTAAAGCTAATTCCTCGAACTGCCTGAACTTCTCCTATATAAGTATGAAATGAAACTCTCAAATTTTTTACTTCTAGAATTCTATCCATAAATAACTCTCCTTATTGACGTAGTTTTGGATCTAATGCATCTCTAAGCCCATCTCCTAATAATGAGAAGGATAGCATAGTTAAACTAATTAACAATGCTGGTATGAATAACTGATAGGGATAAAACATTAGATTTCCTCTTGCTGTTGATACTAACATACCCCAGCTTGTATTAGGTGATTGTACTCCTAATCCTAAGAAACTAAGAAATGCCTCTGCAAATATGAATGCTGGTACATCGAATGTTATTGCAACAATAATTACTCCCATCGTATTAGGTATAAGATGTTTTCTAATTATGTTAAACGGACTAACTCCCAATGCTCTAGCTGCCATAATATATTCACGTTCTTTTAGTTGCAATATCTGACCACGCACAAGCCTAGCCATGCCACACCATCCTGTTATAGTCAATGCAATTATTAATGAGATTAATCCACTTTTATTGAATGTCATTTTTATTATTATTACTACGATTAGATATGGAACACTTGATAAAACCTCTACTATTCTCATCATTATTGTATCTACTTTGCCACCAAAATAACCTGCTATGCCTCCGTACAAGCAACCAACTACTGTATCTATAAAGGCTCCTATTAAACCTATTAGTATCGATATTCTTCCTGCTTTCCATGCTCTAGCAAATAAATCTCTTCCCAAGT
Organism: Clostridiaceae bacterium M8S5; assembly: GCA_029227815.1. GTDB lineage: Bacteria > Bacillota > Clostridia > Tissierellales > MCWD3 > Abyssisolibacter. Next base: position 3,992,080 of record CP118523.1, read on the forward strand.
GATCCGTTCCAAAATAGTGCTCTGTAGATGGATTTAAGTTTCTAATAGATGTTTCTACATTATCATAAGTATAAGTGGTTAAACTTGGCCCAATGATTGTCATTATACTTATTATTAAAAGTATACATATTGAAATCATTGCTATTTTATTCTTCTTTAATCTCCTCCATGCATCTTGCCAGTAGGTTATATTGGGCCTACTTATCTCTTCATCATTTAAGTCTTCACACCCAATTATTTTAAATTTATCTAAATCTATTGATTGATTTTTCATGATTTATCTTCTCCTTTTATATTTTTTCTTTACCCAATCTGATTCTAGGGTCTATAAATCCATATAATATATCAATTATTAATATGGCTGAAATATATAAAAGTGTGAAAAAGTTTGTTTGCCCAAGCACCATTGTATAGTCATTGTTATTTATTGATGTCACGTAGTTAAATCCAAATCCAGGTATCCCAAATATGCTTTCTATTACAAATGAGCCTATAAATATGCCTGCTATTTGCACACCAAGTATTGTTATTGCTGGTAACATCGCATTTCTAATAACATGCTTCCACACTAATCTTATGCCAGTTACTCCTTTAGCCTTTGCTGTTAATAGATAATCTTGGTTTAATATATCTAATACATTTGCTCGCATATATCTTGCATATACTGCTATTGATCCAAAACATAACGCTATTGTTGGTAGTATTGTATGTTTAAAGCTCCCCCATCCTATTGTAGGTAACCATCTATAAACTACTGTATACCTGTATTGCAGGAATGAGGCTAATACAAAGCTTGGAATTGATATTCCTAATACTGCTAAGATCATTATGATATAATCAGGCCAAGTGTTCCGCATATATGCAGCTAGTATACCAAATATTATTCCAAGCGAAACTCCAACTATTAATGCTTGTATACCTAATCTTGCTGATACAGGAGAATATGTTTTGATTATTTCTGTTACGCTTCTTCCTGGATAACATAATGATTCTCCTAAGTCCCCTTTTAATAATTGCTTAATATATCTATAGTACTGAACATGTAAAGGTTGATCTAACCCATATTTGGCGTAATAATTTGCTTTAATTTGTTCAGGTAATTTTCTCCCCATTACGGATAATGGATCTCCTGGTTTTAAGTGTACTAATAAAAATGTGATACTAACAACTAGATATATTGTTATGAACATGTATACAATCCTCTTTGCAACATATTTTAACATATGAAGATCGCTGACTTTTTATTGCCCATATTAAACTATTAGCAAGCCAACGATTCACACCCCCTTATTTATATGGTGTTGTGTCAGATTTTTTTTGAGGCTGTCTATAATATATGACAGCCTCTTTCATTAATTATTTTTTACCTTGTACATATGCATATTTAAAATCTGTTGTTCCAAATAATGGGCTCATCAAGTTTTTGAGGTATTTTGCTCTAAATGTATTTCTATTTCTAAATACTGTTGGAGCAATTACAGCATCCTCATACAAGAGTATTTTCTCTGCTTTTTTAAAGTACTCTAATCTTTTTGATGAATCCATTTCGTTTTGAGCCTTTGCTATGAGCTCGTCGTATTCTTCATTTACCCAACCTGTAGGACATACTAATGCTGTCGATACAAACATGTCTAGGAATGTCATAGGATCATTGTAATCTCCAAACCATCCCATTCCTGCTATCTGGTACTCCATATCGTCTGTTAGTTTTTGGAACATATCCCATTTAACATATTTTGCATCCATGTTTATGCCAAGCTTTTTCTTATACATTTGTTGCATATATTCTGCATATGTTCTATCCCAATCATCTGTACCAGACATCAACATTGTAACGGTATGCTTTGAAGGATCAGGGTCTAATCCTAACTCCTCTAATCCTTTTATTAATAACTCTTTTGGATCTGGATTTTCATCGATTATCATTTTTATTGGTTCTTCTTTGTTAAGAGTTCTGTATTCTTGATCTCCTAATTGTAATGATGGTGCTACCCATGAATATGCTGCTGTATATAATCCATGGAATATTACATCTGCCATGTCTTCTCTTGTTATTGACGTTGAGAATGCTTTCCTTATATTTGCATTTTTGAACAACTCATCGTTCTGGTTATAAAATTGATAATTTGTTGAAGGATCATAGCCTTTGATGTTTACAAATCTGCCTTCTTTTTCAAACTTATCAATCCACTCTGTCTTAGTTACTCCACATGAATCTAATGTTCCGTTGAATAGTGCATTGTATCTAGCATCGGAATCTGATATAATCTTATAATTTAATCTTTCTAATTTTACTACATCGGCTTCCCAATACGCATCATTTTTAGCTAGTGATATCTCACTATTGTGTACCCATTTATCAAGTTTAAATGGCCCACAACTTATAAAATATTCAGCTTCTGATCCATATTTATCTCCGTATTTTTCTACTATGTCCTTACGTTGTGGTAGCATAGTTTTGAAATATGTCAATTGCTCAAAGTATGGACAAGGCCCTTTTAATGTAAATTGTAATGTCTTATTGTCTATTGCCTTCACTCCTACTTCATCAGCACTTGCCTTTCCAGCGTTATACTCGTTTGCACCCTTTATTGGAGCAAGTAAGAACGCATAACCAGATGCAGTATCTGGTGCAAGCACTCTTTTTATTCCGTATTCAAAATCATGTGCTGTTACCGCTTTACCATCTTCCCAATTAAAATCTCTTAAATGAAAAGTCCAAACTATACCATCTTCACTCACTTCCCATTTTTCTGCTCCTGCTGGCTTTATGATGTCATTTCCGTTTTCATCTTGCTCTATTCTTGTCAAGTTTTCCATTACTCCTGTAAATACTGCCGATGAATATACATCTGTGCTTTTTGCTGGATCTAAAGTCTTTGGCTCTAGTAATGATACGTTGATAATTTGCTCATCATCTAGCTCTGTTTTTTCTGTTTCATCTTTCTGTTTGTCACCCTCTGATTCTGACAATTTTCCATCTACCTTAGTTTCATTTTCTTTTACATTTTGTGGTTCATCATCTTTGTTTGAACATCCCACAATAAATGCACTAAGAGATAGAACTACAACTAATAACAACGCTAACAGTTTCTTAGTCAAGTAAAATACCCCCTTCAAATTATTTTTTGGTATATGGTTTTATGATAAATTATTGGATGTAATTTTCTATAATGAATTGAAAAGCTATTATTTAAATTATATGAATCATACAGGGTAAATTATGTTTATTTATATTGTTATAATTTGTTAACATCTATTTACTAAATGAATAATTTGTTATACTAAACTAATTCTTAATAAAAAAACCACCTCAAGACATATCTCTTGAAATGGTTTTGCTTTCTTCTAATATTTTATTTTATTGGTTTCATTGTAGGAAATAATAGTACGTCTCTTATTGATGTCTGATTAGTCATAATCATTATTAGTCTATCCACACCAATTCCTAGTCCACCAGTTGGTGGCAGTCCTACTTCTAATGCATTTATAAAATCTAAATCCATCATATGAGCTTCATCATCACCTGCTTCTCTTTGCTTAAGTTGATCTTCAAATCTACTCTTTTGATCTATTGGATCATTAAGCTCTGAGAATGCATTGGCTATTTCCCACGTATTTGCAAACGCTTCAAATCTATGGGTTCTCCTTGGATCTAATGGATCTTTCTTTGATAGTGGAGAAATTTCTACTGGATGATGTGTTATAAATGTTGGTTGTTTTAAATGTTTTTCTCCATATTCTTCAAATAATTCACTTATTATATGCCCTCTTGTCATATTTGGCTTGACTTCTATGCCTTTTTCTTTTGCTACTTTAACAGCTTCCTCTAGTGTATCAATTTCTGAAAAATTAACTCCTGCATACTTTAAAACAGCTTCTTCCATAGTCATTCTATTCCAAGGAGGTGTAAAATCAATTTCTTCACCTTGATACTCTACTACAGTAGTTCCTAAGGCCTTCTCGCATGCATAAGCTACCAAATTTTCTGTTATAGCCATCATATCCTCGTAGTCTGCATATGCCTCGTATAACTCTATTGCTGTATATTCTGGATTGTGTTTTACTGACATTCCTTCATTTCTAAACATTCTTCCCATTTCATATACTTTTTCAAATCCACCTACTATTAGTCTTTTTAGATACAATTCATTTGCTATTCTCAAATACATATCTATGTCTAGGGTATTGTGATGAGTTATGAACGGTTTTGCTGCCGCTCCACCTGCTATTGTATTTAGTATAGGAGTATCTACTTCTAAATACCCTTTGTTATCTAAATATTCTTTTATTGCTTTTATTATTTTTGATCTTAACATAAACGTTTTCTTAACTTCAGGGTTAACAATTAAGTCCACATATCTCTGTCTATATCTTAAATCATGATCTTTTAATCCATGCCACTTTTCAGGCAATATCTGTAATGATTTTGAAAGTAATACTACATTGTTTGCTTTTATTGATATTTCACCTTTTTTTGTTTTAAATACTTCTCCTTTTACTCCTATTATATCTCCTATATCATATGTTTTTAGTAGTTCGTAATCCTCTTCTCCTACTAAATCTTTTTTTGCATACATCTGTACGCGTCCTTCTCCGTCTTGAATATCGTAGAAGCCAACTTTACCTTGACCTCTTTTTGACATAATTCTTCCTGCTACGCTTACTTCTTGCCCTTCTAGTTCTTCAAATCTATTTTGAATATCTGCACTTTTATGTGAAATATCATATTTTTCGTTTATAAAAGGATCTTTCCCTATTTCTCTAAGATGTTCTAACTTTTGTCTTCTCATTACTAACATTTCGTTAAGATTATTTTCATTAGTGCTCACTTTATTCCTCCTATCTGCTGATATCTAATATTTTATACTCTATTACTCCGTCTGGCACTTGAACTTCTACGCTATCACCTTTTCTTCTACCTATTAGTGCTTCTCCTACTGGGGATTCATTAGATATTTTTGCATCATATGGATCTGCTTCAGCCGAACCGACTATAGTATATTCTATCTCTTCATCAAATTCCATATCTTTTACTAGAACTTTTGAACCTACTCCTACTACTTCTACCGAAATTTGATTATCATCAATTACTTCCGCATTTGCAAGCATATTTTCTAGTTTAAATATACGTTCTTCTACTTGTGCTTGTTCATTTTTTGCTTCATCATATTCTGAATTCTCACTGATATCTCCAAACGCAAGTGCTGTCTTTATTCTTTCTGATACTTCTTTTCTCTTTTTGGTTTTTAGATAATCTAACTCATCTTCAACCTTTTTTAATCCTTCAATTGTTAAAATTACTTGCTTTTCAGCCACTTACTCTCTCTCCCTTGCTATAATTTTAAGAAACAAAACCAAAAGGTTTTGTTATTATCTTCAATTTACAAACTTTACCTTTATTTTATGTTGATTATTATATTTTAGTTACTCGTTGTTGTCAATAGTAATAAATCCATCAATTACTCTAGAACATATATTTTATTCTATTTTATTCCTTCTAAAAACACTCTTAAAGCTTTTATCATATCGTCTTTATTGTTATATGTGTTTATTTTTCCTCTAAGCTCTGCAGAATTTTTCATTCCTTTTGTATACCATCCTATATGCTTTCTCATTTCTTTTACTGCTATGTCTTCTCTTTTTACTGTACATAGTAGCCTCAAATGTCTTATTGCCATATCTATCTTTTCCCCATCTGTTGGCTGTGGTAAATGCTCTCCTCTGAATAAAGCAAGTATCCTACTAAAAATCCAAGGATTCCCTCTGCATCCTCTACCTATCATAACAGCATCACAATTGGTTTGATTAATCATTCTAAGTGCATCTTGTGGCTCAAATATATCACCATTTCCAATCACAGGTATGCTGACTGCTTTTTTTACTTCTTTTATTATGTCCCAGTTTGCTGTTCCACTATAAAATTGCTCTCTCGTTCTTCCATGAACTGCTACAGCCGATGCTCCTGCCTGCTCTATAGTTTTAGCCACCTCTACTGCGTTTATGCTATTAGCATCCCATCCTGTTCTTATTTTTACTGTTATAGGTTTACTTGAAACATCAACTAAAGATTTAACAATATCTTTTATTTGCTCTGGTTTTTTTAATAGTGCACTACCATCACCATTTTTAACTACTTTAGGTACTGGACAACCCATATTGACATCTATTATGTCTATATCTTCTCTTTTGTTAAGCTTAGTATATACTATTTCACTCATTATTTTAGGATCTGATCCAAAGATTTGAGCTGCTATAGGCCTCTCTTTATCATTTGTAATCAGTAATTCTTCTGTTTTTTTATCGTTATAATACATACCCTTACAGCTTACCATTTCGCTATAAACTAGACCAGCTCCTTGTTCTTTACATAATATTCTAAATGGCATATCTGTAATTCCTGCTAAAGGAGCTAAGAAGACATTATTGGTTATTTCTATATTGCCAATTTTCATTAAATCACCCTACGTGTTTTCTTTTGCTTTTTATAATTAGTTTTTCTAGATATTATTATATATTCTTTTTGTACCTTTTTTCAAATTATTTATTTTATACATCCTAATAATATAAATAATATGCTTTAAATACTAATTAATTATACTAAAATCAGACTCTTTTATAAAGAAGATTTTAATTATCATTGTTTATAATGAAAACTAAAACCTGTGAATCACAGGTTTTAGTTGTTTTTAACTTTTGTTTTGCTATTCATTTCATATATTATTCTTAAACCCTCTAGAGTTAAAAGCTTATCTACTTTAGTGATGGTTCTTGATTCGGAAGCTATCAATGTTGATAATCCTCCAGTTGCTATTACTTTGTTAACATCATCGTTTAACTCTTCTCTTAATTCTTCCTTCATTTTTTCTACTATTGTATCTACTAAACCAACATATCCATATATTAAGCCCGATTGCATACTAACTATTGTATTTCTACCTATTATTTTCTTAGGTTTCTTTATTTCAACTTTAGGTAATTTAGCTGTACCGTTTACTAATGCTTCGTTTGCTATTTTTAATCCTGGTGTTATTACTCCGCCTAAGTATTCTCCTTGCGAAGATATTGCGCAGAATGTTATCGCTGTTCCTATGTCTACTATTATTAGAGGTCCTCCGTATTTGTTATAGGCTGATACAGCATTTACTATTCTGTCGGCACCCAATTGCCTAGGATTGTCGTATTTTATATTCATACCAGTTTTTATTCCTGGTCCTACAACTATTGGATTCTTATTGCAGTATTTTATACTCATTGCTTTTAGTGAATACATTATATTTGGTACTACAGATGATATTACTACTGCTTCTACATTTTTTAATGATAAATTGTTATACTGAAATAATCTATCTATAATCATACCAAATTCATCTGATGTCTTCTGTCTATCAGTTTCTATTCTCCAATAGTTCACTAATTCTTTTCCTTCATATACTCCCAATACTATATTTGTATTTCCTACATCAAATACTAAAATCAATGCTAGCCACCTCTTTACATATGTTTATCCTAAGTTGATAAAACTATAATCTATTTAATGCCTTTTAAGCTTTTTTATTCTTAATACCTACTACTACACCTGTTACTATCACCATTGCTACTATTGTCTCCGGTATACCGTTTGTTATTCCTATAGATATTATGACTTTCTTTGCTACTGCTGCACTTTTACCTATTTTTTCAACAAATTGTCCAGCATACAGTAAGTAAATCATAAATAATACTCCTGCTGTATTCGTAATAGTACCTATAGCTGCTGCTGCAACTACTTCTATTGCTTTATCTTTAAACTTCTTATATGAGTATATCCCTACTAATAATATAAGTGCTATTAAAGCTCCTTCTATTATTTTTGTGATGTTGCTTATGTCTGCTAATTTTATATCATTGTAAAACTTATATGTCAAAAATCCTAATGATGCCATCCATACTAATAATAACGATATTAATGATACTTTTTTTCCTACCTTCTTAAATGCAATATATGCATAATATGATGTTACACCTATTAAGACTCTTGGTAAAATTGACACCAACGGATTTAAAAATACAAATGAAACTGGTGAAGGATTGGTCGCTGCTCTAAACAAGCTTGATGCTCCAAATATTAGACCAACTAACATTCCTACTATTGGTCCCTCTAATATCGCCCCTATAATTACGGGAATATGCATTATCGTAGCACTTGTTGGACCTATTGGAATAAATCCCAGTGGTGTTAATCCTAATACTATTGATATCGCTCCAAGCATACCAATAATAGCCAGTTTTTTAACTGGCAAAGTTTTTGCTTTCTCCATTGTAATACCCTCCCACTCTAGTTCCTCAAATTTCAAGGATACTAGTTGATAAATTATATTATTATTACGTCTAGCTCTTATTAAGATGCTAGCTTCATATCATATTTTAACAATTTTTAAATGTAAAATCAATTTTATTTTATATTATTTCAAATTATTTTTGTTATAATTTGTTTATATCTGTATAACTCAATACCTTTTTATAACTTTCAGCATATTTTACTGAATTCTCTACTGCTTTTGCTACTACATCTGCACCCATTGTTCCAACTAAGTTTATATCTGCTTTTACTTTCCCTGTAGCTAATGCAAATAACGTGTCCCCATCAAACATTGTATGTATTGGATTTATTGCTCTTGCAAGGCCGTTGTGAGCCATTTGTGCAACTTTGTTTGCCCCTGCTTTATCTAGTATAGCATTTGTTGCTACTACTCCTATGGTTGTATTCTTCATTTGAAAGCCATCCATTTGTTTTTTTTGTTTCATTATCTCATAGGTATTGAGATGTACGTTATTTTCATAATCATATACTCCTGCTAATTTTTCTCCTTTACCATTAAATACATCTCCAAAGCTATTTGTAACTATCAATGCTGATACCCATAAATCTCCTATATTTAAACTTGCGCTACCTATCCCTGATTTCATGGCATTGACTGGCCCTAATATCTTGCCCACTGTAGCACCCTTACCAGCTCCTATAGATCCTTGTCCACTTTGTGTATTTGATGCTTTATCACATGCTTCGTAGCCCATCTTAAAATCTGGTCTAATCATATAATCCCCAATCATTAAATCAAATATAACTGCACTACATACTATAGGTACCTTTGTTACTCCTACGTCAAAACCTACACCACTTTCTTCTAGATACTTCATCATTCCACTTGCACTATCTAGTCCAAATGCACTTCCACCGGAAAGCATTATTCCATGTACTTTGTCAACTAGTTTCTCTGGTCTTAATAGGTCTGTTTCTCTGGTCCCTGGAGCAGACCCTCTTACGTCTACTCCTGCCGTTGCTCCTTCTTTACATATTATGGCTGTACATCCTGTCATGCCTCTATCGCTTTGTGCATGGCCCACTAATATACCCTCTACATCAGTTAAGTATCCGTTATGCATACCAATTAAACCCCCTTATTGAAACCTCCCCAGATAATACACTCTCTTTTTTTCCATCTTCGTATTCTACTACTAATTCTCCTTTATGGTTTAAATCTATAGCTTTTGCTGGTATTTCCTTCCCCTTACTAATAATACTTATCTGTTTTCCTAACACTATAGATGCTTGTTTACATAAATCTATTACTTGTTTTATATCATTTTCTTGTACAAATTTCTCATAATATTTTTCAAAGTTATTTAAAACTGTAGCTATTACTTCTTTTCTTGCTACATGTTTTTTTGCTTCTATTTTAAGTGATGTTGCAACATTTTTTATTTCCTCAGCTATTTCTTCCTTTTCTAAATTTACGTTAATTCCTATACCAACTATTATGTAATTAATTCGGCTAAGTTCTGCATTCATTTCTGTAAGTATTCCACAGACCTTCTTCTTGTTTATAACTATATCATTAGGCCACTTTATATAAGCCTCTACCCCTAGATCCTTTATAGCTTCATAAACGGCTGCTGCGCCTATCTGAGTCACTATAGCGGCATCTGAGGGTGCTATGTCTGGCTTAAGTATTAACGACATCCAAATTCCTTTGTGCTTTGGTGATACCCACGCTCTACCAAGTCTACCTTTACCCATCTTTTGTTCTTCGCTTATAATAACAGTACCGTCCTGTATGTTTATATCTTGTGCTATTTCTTTTGCTTTTGTATTTGTAGAGTCTACTGTATCTAAATGTACTATATTTCTCCCAATATAAGCTGTTTTTAGATAAGGTCTTATTTCTGATAATGTCAAAATATCTGGCGATGTAATCAGTTTATAGCCTTTGTTAGACACCGATTGTATATCATAACCTTCATTTCTAAGCGAATTGATATGTTTCCATATTGCAGTTCTACTAACACCTAACATTTCGCTGATTTTTTGACCTGATATGAAATCTTCTTCTCTTTTTAACAAATTCAAGATACTGTTTTTCATTTTTCATTCTCCTTCTTAAGCAAAACTTGGGATTAAATAGATTAATATTATTGTCTCTAAGATTCTAGTTATTATATATATTATAGGTACACCTATTCTAAATTTATTCTTTTTTGTTTTGTGCTTGAATACAACCATACCTATAAGTACTCCTGTTGCACCGCCAAGAATAGATAGTGTTATAAATGTTGATTCTCTTATTCTTTGACGTTTATTTTTTGAATTCATTTTATCATAACTCATTAAGCAATAACATACTAAATTTATCAGTAATAAATATATCAAGAAGATGTATTGTGCTAAGGAAAATCCTGCAATATTGTATTTTAGCATTTCTATATACTTATCCATAAAATCACCCTTTTCTAAACCTCTTTTAAATTTTACCACTTGTCTTTACTTTAAACAAATCAAAATAGGTGTTGTATTGAAATTTTAATTTAAATATAACAAAAAGATGTCATATAAAACATCTTTTCGCTGTTAGTACATTTTATTTTTCTATTGCAAACATTAACTCTGCTTCTACAGCAACTTCATCTCCTACATAAGCTATAGCATTTCCTATGCCTACTGGTCCTTTTGTTCTAACTATCTCTGTTTCTAGTCTAAGAACATCCCCTGGTTTTACTTTTCTTTTGAATTTGGCTTTCTTAATTCCACCAAAGTACGCTATTTTACCTTTATTTTCTTCTAGGCTAAGAATTGCAACTGCACCTGTTTGTGCAAGTGCTTCTATTATTAATACTCCTGGCATAACATGCTCTTTTGGAAAATGCCCTAGGAAAAAATATTCATTTGCTGTCACACATTTATATCCTACTGCTTTTTTACCCGGTACTAGCTCTTCTATCTTATCTATCAGTAAAAATGGATATCTATGTGGTATAATTTCTTGTATTTGATTGCTATCTAGCATTTTATTCACCCCACTTCTTGAACAACAACGCTGCATTATGTCCACCAAATCCTAACGAATTTGACATTGCATATTTAATATCTGATTCTCTTCCTACTTTTGCAATGTAATCTAAATCACATTCTGGATCAGCTTTTTCTAAGCCAATTGTTGGTGGAATAAAGCTATTATCTAATGCTTTACTACATACTACTGCTTCTATTGCTCCTGCTCCTCCAAGTAAATGTCCTGTCATTGATTTTGTTGAGCTAACTGCTACTTTTTCTGCATCTTGACCAAATACTTGTTTTATAGCTTGCGTTTCAAATTTATCATTATATGGTGTACTAGTTCCATGCGCATTTATATAAGATACTTCTCTGTGAGTGATTCCAGCCTCATTTATTGCTAAATTCATAGCTTTTGCTGCTCCTTCTCCTCCCGGTGCTGGTGCGGTTATGTGATACGCATCGCATGTTGCTCCGTAACCAACTATCTCAGCATATATACGTGCATTTCTTTTTTTTGCATGCTCTAGTTCTTCTATTATTAGTATACCTGCCCCTTCACCTATTACAAATCCATCTCTATCTACATCAAATGGTATTGAAGCTCTTTTTGGATCCTCTGATGTGCTTAATGCTTTCATTGAAGCAAAACCCGCTACTGTCATTGGAGTTATACTTGCATCACTACCTCCTGTGAGCATAATATCTGCATTACCATATTTAATTGCTCTAAATGCTTCTCCTACTGCATTTGTACCTGATGCACATGCTGTTACTACAGTATTACATATATTCTTAGCTCCTAACATTATCGCAATTTGCCCTGCTGCTAGGTTACTTATTGCCATAGGTATATAAAATGGCGAAATTCTACCAGCACCTTTTTTTAGAAACACACTATGTTGGGACTCTATTGTTCTTATCCCTCCAATACCGCTTCCAAGTATTACTCCCATTCTATCAGAATCAACTAATTCTTTATCAAGCCCTGAATCATCATATGCAAGCTTAGCTGCTGAAACTGCAAATTGACAAAATCTGTCCATCCTCTTAGCTGATTTCTTATCTATAAAATCTTCTGGCTTAAAATCTTTTACCTCTGAAGCTACTTTTACATTACTATCTTCTGTATTATAGCTTTGTATATAATCTATTCCACATACTCCATTCTTGATGTTATCCCAAAATAACTCTACATTATTTCCTAATGAAGATATTACTCCCAGTCCTGTTATTACTACTCTTTTCATAAATAATCCCTCCTTATATAACCATTCCACCGTCTATATTTATAACCTGTCCTGTTATATAGTTTGCATCCTGAGAAGCTAAAAAGGCTACCGCATTAGCAATGTCCTCAGGTTTTCCTATTCTTTTAAGTGGTATAATATCTAATATTGCATCTTTTATTTTATCAGTTAGTTTATCAGTCATCTTTGTTTCTATAAATCCTGGCGCAACTGCATTAACTGTAACCCCTCTTGTAGCTAGTTCTTTTGCTAATGATTTTGTAAGCCCTATAACTCCAGCTTTGGAAGCTGCATAATTGCTTTGACCTGCATTTCCTGTGATCCCTATAACTGACGATATGTTTATAATACTACCTGACCTTTGTTTTAACATAATCTTTGAAGCATGTTTACAGCAGTTAAAGCATCCTTTTAAATTTGTTGCTATTACGCTATCAAAATCTTCTTCTTTCATTTTTATTATCAAGTTATCTCTTGTTATACCAGCATTGTTAACTAATATATCAACACTACCGAATTTGTCTTTTGCTTCATCTATAATTCTTTTGGCTTCGTCGAAATTGCTTACATTTCCTTTAACGGCAATTGCATTTCCGCCTTCCTTAATTATTTCATCTACAACTTCTTTTGCTTCATCTAAATTTGAATTATAGTTAACAACTACATTAGCATTCATACTAGCTAATTTTATAGCTATAGCTTTTCCTATCCCTCTACTAGCTCCTGTTATAATGGCTGTTTTATTTGTTAACATACTATTTCCTCCAATTTTTCTATTGTCTTGTTAAGTGATTTAATATCTTCTATATTCAATGATGTAACTTTTTTGTCTATTTTTCTATTGAAGCCTTTTAATACATTCCCTGGTCCTATTTCTATAAATGTATCTACTCCATCTTTTATCATTTTTTTGATAGAGTCTTCCCACAATACTGATTTCATTACTTGTTTTGTAAGCAATTCTTTTACATTATTTTTGTCTATTACATAATCAGCTGTTACATTTGATACTACTGGTAGTTTTAACTCTTTTATTTCTACATTCTCTAGCTCTTCATTTAATTTGTCTGACGCTGGCTTTAGCATAGATGTATGGAATGGAGCGCTTACTTTTAACTGTATTACTTTTTTTGCCCCTGCTTCCTTAGACAATTCCATAGCTTTTAAAATAGATTCTGTTTCTCCACCTATTACTATCTGTCCTGGACAGTTTAGATTAGATATTTCAGCTATACCAATTTCCTTAACATCTTCGCAGATTTTATTTACGTCATCTTTATCCAGCCCTATGATTGCTGCCATTGTGCCTTTCCCTTGTGGCACAGCTTCTTGCATATACTTACCACGTTTTCTCACTAAACTAACTGCTTCTTCAAATTCTAGTGATTCTGATGCTACTAATGCACTATATTCTCCCAAACTAAGACCTGCAACCACATCAGCTTTTATACCTTTTTTCTTTAATATTTCTAATATTGCTACGCTAGTTGTTAGTATTGCAGGCTGAGTATTTTCTGTTTTGTTTAATTCTTCCTGTGTTCCTTCTATGCACATTTTTGCTATATCGTAACCTAATACTTTGCTTGCTCTTTCATATATATTTTTGCTTTCTTCATAGTTTTCATAAAATTCTTTTCCCATTCCTGAGTATTGAGCTCCTTGCCCTGAAAAAATAAAGGCTATTTTCCCCATGTAGACCTCTCCTTTTCAATATTTTTAAATAGCTCTATTGTCTCACTATAAATCTCCTGTATTATTTCTTTTGCACTTTGAGCTTTATTTATAAGTCCTGCGCATTGTCCTGCCATTACTGAACCGTTGTCTATATCACCTTTTATTGCTGCTAGGTGTAGTTTTCCTACTCCAAATTCCTCTAACTGTTCTAACCCTACATTCTCTTTTTCTAGCTTTGTATATTCTTTTGCAAATTTATTTTTTAATATCCTTACCGGATGTCCTGTCTTTCTACCTGTAACTTGTGTATCTGTATCCTTTGCCTTTAAAACTTTTTGTTTGTAATTTTCATGAACTGGACATTCTTTTGCTACTAAAAACCTTGTTCCTATTTGAACTCCATTTGCTCCCAATGCAATAGCCGCTGCCATTCCTCTACCATCTGCTATACCACCAGCTCCTATAACTGGTATCTCTACACTGTCTGCTACCTGTGGTATTAATGCCATTGTTGTTATCTTTCCTACATGTCCACCTGACTCCATTCCTTCTGCTATAACTGCATCTGCTCCACTTCTTTGCATTCTTATTGCTAATGCTTTTGAAGCAACTACTGGCATAACAACTATTCCTTTTTCTTTCCACATTTTTATATACTTACCGGGGTTTCCTGCTCCTGTTATGACTACCTTTACATCTTCTTCTACTAGCATATGAGCTATTTCCTGTGCATATGGACCTAGTAGCATTAGATTTACTCCAAACGGTTTATCTGTAAGCTTCTTAGCCTTTCTTATTTCATCTCTTACTATATCTAAAGGTGCATTACCTGCAGCTATCACTCCTAATCCCCCAGCATTTGAAACTGCTGCCGCTAAACATGCATCTGATATCCAAGCCATTCCTCCTTGGATAATTGGATACTCTATATTAAGTAATTCACATATTTTTAATTTCAAGGGTTACCCTCCTCCTATTTAAGAATATTCCTGTATGTTATAAGGGGTTGTTTCATTCTTCAAATCTAGTGATTTGGTTTACTGAAACAACCCAAAGGGGAAAAATAAAACATTAAGCTTATAATTTTGTCATATTATTTTTTGTTTTGGATATAGTCTACTATATCTTTTACTGTTACTATATCAGTTGTATCTTCGTCTGGTATTTCTATGTCAAATTCATCTTCTATTGCCATAACTACCTCTACCATATCTAATGAATCTGCCTCTAAATCTTCTTGAATTTTACTCTCTAATTTTACCTCTTCTACATCTAATTCATTCATTAATATTTCTTTTACTTTTTCAAATATCATTTGTTATCCTCCTCGATTTTTAAATTTAATTTTTATTATTTAACCCAATTTATGAATATTGATCCCCATGTTAATCCACCACCAAAACCAACTAATATGACTTTATCATTTTTCTCTAATAAACCTTTTTTATTCATTTCGTCTAGTGCTATTGCTATACTAGCCGAGGATGTGTTTCCATATTTGTCGATATTCATATAATATCTATCTATATCCATATTAGTTTTATGTGCTACGTGTTCAATTATTCTGTGATTAGCCTGATGTGGAACTATATATTTGACATCATCTAAGCTATATCCTGTATCTTCTATGACGTTTTTTAAGGATTTTCGTATTATCTTTGTTGCAAATTTAAATATTTCTTTTCCATTCATTTTTATTAAGCTTGGATTATTGTTTGAGATTTCTTGCATAAAAGGATTATTTACCTGAACAGCTT
Source organism: Clostridiaceae bacterium M8S5 (assembly GCA_029227815.1). GTDB lineage: Bacteria > Bacillota > Clostridia > Tissierellales > MCWD3 > Abyssisolibacter. Next base: position 4,008,072 of record CP118523.1, read on the forward strand.
TTATTTCTAAATATCTGTTTTCGTCTCCTTTTGATCCTGTATATGTTGAGATAATTCCTTCTTGCTCACCTGCTCTTAGTACAGCTGCTCCAGAACCATCTCCAAATAACACACAGGTATTTCTATCTTCCCAATTTGTAACCTTAGATAAAACTTCTGCTCCAATTACTAGAGCATTTTTACATTTACCTGTCTCTAGAAATTGCTTTGCTATATTTAATGCATAAACAAATCCTGTGCATCCTGCTGTTATATCAAAACATGTAGCTTTATTGGCTCCTATTTTAGATTGAACTATACATGCAACAGATGGTGTAAATGTATCTTGTGTAACTGTTGCAACTATTATAAGATCAATATCTTCTCCACTCATGTCAGCATCTTTTAAAGCTTCCTCGGCTGCTTTGAGTGCTAAATCAGAAGTATTTTCTCCTTCAGACATTCTTCTAGTGTGTATTCCTGTTCTTGTTTTTATCCATTCATCATTTGTATCTACTATTTTCTCTAGGTCATTGTTTGTAACTACCTTTGTTGGTACATAACTACCTGTTCCTACAATACTCACATAGCTCATTTTTATATCATCCCCTTTTATTTCTAGTTAATAGTATATACTTTTAATAGTTGGTGCTAATTTATGATATACATAACCTTCAATCAAATTTATCTGTTAATTTATGACTGCGGTAAATAATCCTTAAAAAACTCTCTTAAGTTTTCTAACGATTTTATTAGTATCTTATCTTCATGTATTTTCAAATCTGATGTCAATTTTTCAATCATTTTATTATGAAATAGTTTATGGTCATTAAAAACTTCTCTACCTTTCTCTGTTAGCGAAACTAATACTACTCTTTTGTCTTCTTCAAATCTTTTTCTTAAAGCGTATCCTTTTTTTACTAGTCTGTTTATTGAAATTGACAATGTTCCAACTGTTATTTTTAATTTGTTAGCTATTGTAGTCATAGTTTTTGGTTCTTCAATACCTACTGCATCTATTGTATGAATCTCTGTTATTGATAAATCTCCATATCCTATTGAATTGACACTTATTTCTTCTATATTGAGGATATCATTAAACAATTCTACTAGAATATCATTTATTATACTATGTTGTTTATTCATATTACACCAACTCCATTATTTATGTTAATTATATCCTAACATAAATTCTCCTATAGCTCTATACTTTTCATATCGTTTGCTTGTCAGTGTAATTTTATTCATACTATTAAGCCTATTAATTGTCTCTATCAATAACCCTTTTATCTCACTATAGCACTCTATTGGATTTTTATGAACGCCACCTAATGGCTCTTTGATGATTTTGTCTATTATCCCAAATTGTTTTAAATCCTCTGCTGTAATTTTCATAATTTTTGATGCCTCTTCTGCTCTTTGACTATCTTTCCATAGTATACTAGCGAAACCTTCTGGTGATAGTATAGAATATATTGAATGCTCTAGCATCCAAATTTCATCACTCACACTTAATGCTAGCGCTCCACCACTTCCACCTTCTCCTATCACTATTGATATTATTGGTACATCGATGTTTGCCATTTCTATTAGATTTCTAGCTATTGCTTCTCCTTGGCATCTTTCTTCGGCACCAATACCACAGTATGCTCCTGGTGTATCTATAAAACATATTATTGGTCTTTTAAACTTCTGTGCTTGTTTCATAAGCCTAAGAGCTTTTCTGTATCCTTCAGGATGTGGCATCCCAAAATTTCTATATATATTATCTTTTGTGTTTTTGCCTTTTTGTTGACCTATTACTGTTACTACTATATCTTCAAGCAATGCCAACCCTCCTACTATTGAAGGATCATCTCCATAGGTTCTATCTCCATGAAGCTCTATAAATGTACTAAATACATTGTTTATATAATCTAGCGATGTTGGTCTATCTTGAAGTCTAGATAATTTTACTTTATCCCAAGGCGTTAAATTAGTGTAAATCTCATTTTTAAATATATCTATTTTGCTTTGCAGTATCTTTATTTCTGTAGATAAATCTATATTTTCTGCCTTAGAAAAATCTTTTAACTCACATATTTTTTTTTCTAGCTTTATTACTTTAGTTTCACTGTCTAAACCCAAGTTACAACACCTCCTTGTGCATGGCTATGATTTGTGCTAATGTTTTTCTCATATCTTTTCTTAGCACTATTTTGTCTATAAATCCATGCTCAAGCAAAAACTCAGATGTTTGAAATTCTTCAGGTAGTTTTTGTCTTATCGTCTGCTCTATAACTCTTCTACCTGCAAAACCAATTACAGCACCTGGTTCTGCTAAAATTATATCTCCCTGCATTGCAAAACTTGCAGATACTCCTCCTGTCGTTGGATCTGTTAGCACTGATATATATAATAGCCCTGCTTGATTATGCCTTGATAATGCAGCGCTAGTTTTGACCATTTGCATTAAAGAAAAAATTCCTTCTTGCATTCTTGCTCCACCTGATGCACTAAATATAATTACTGGAAGCCTGTTTTCTGTAGCAATCTCTATTGCTCTAGTAAGTTTTTCTCCTACTACCGAACCCATACTTCCCATCATGAAGTTTGAATCCATAACACATATTATGGTAGCATTATTGTCTATTGTCCCTTGACCTGTTATTACTGCTTCGTTTATTTTTGATTTTTCTTTTGATTTTTGAACTTTTTCTTTGTAGCCATTAAACTCCAATGGATTTACACTATTCATATCACTATCAAGCTCTATGAAACTATTTTTATCGAGTATACTATCTATTCTATCTCTTGCCGACATTCTCATATGATTATTGCAAGAGGCACAAACCATCTGTTGAGCTTTAAGGTTGTCTTTATAAATCATGATTCCACATTTTTTACATTTTTCCCACATTCCATCAGGAACTTTTGTTTCTTCTCTTCTTTTGTCCATATTTGTAATATTCATAGAACTATATTTATTTTTTTTGAAAATTTTATTTAACATTTTTGCACCACATTTCTACACTAATATATAGTCATTTATAAATCCTGTATCATATTGGCTATTTTCAAACATCTCATTTGAAAGTATTTTATATTGAAAATGTATGTTAGTTTTTATACCCTCTATTACAAACTCATCTAATGCTCTTTTCATTTTTAGAATAGCACTATCTCTATCTTCTCCGTGCACTATCAATTTTCCTAGCATTGAATCGTAGGATGATGGTACTTTATACCCTTGATATATCGATGTATCCATCCTTACACCATTACCTCCTGGTATGTTTAATACATCTATCACGCCAGGACAAGGCATAAACCCATTATCTGGATCTTCGGCATTTATTCTGCACTCTATAGCATGACCTGTAAAATTTACATCTTCTTGTGTGTATCTTAGTACATCTCCACATGCTATCTTGATCTGCTCTTTAACTATATCTATTCCTGTTATTAACTCTGTAACTGGATGTTCTACTTGTATTCTAGTATTCATTTCTATGAAATAATAATCACCATTTTTATCTAAAAGAAATTCGACTGTTCCTGCATTTTGATATTTCACTGCACTAGCTGCTAACACTGCATCTTTCCCCATTTTTTCTCTTAGCTCATTAGATATTATTCTAGAAGGAGCTTCTTCTAATACTTTTTGATTCCTTCTTTGAACTGTGCAGTCTCTTTCTCCTAAGTGTATTATATTACCATAATTATCTGCTAATATCTGAAATTCAATATGTCTAGGGTTTTCTATAAATTTTTCTACATACATTGTACCATCACCAAATGCCGAAAGTGCTTCACTCCTAGCTGTTTTAAACATACGCTCTATATCATTTTTTTGGTGTACTATTCTCATTCCTCTACCGCCTCCACCAGCGGAAGCCTTTAACATAACAGGATATCCGATTTTATCTGCAACTGTTATTGCCTCTTTAGCAGTATCTATTACCCCTTCTGAACCAGGAACTACAGGCACTCCTATTTGCTTCATTATGTCTCTAGCGCAGGATTTATTACCCATCTGAGATATTATGTCATGGCTTGGTCCTATAAATACTATGTTGCATTCTCTACACATTTTTGCAAATGTCGGATTCTCAGATAAAAAACCAAATCCAGGATGGATTGCATCTACATTTGTCAACACCGCTATGCTTAGAATGTTTTTCATGTCTAGATAGCTTTTAGTGGCTACAGCTGGCCCTATACAATAGGCCTCATCTGCTAATTGTACATGTAGAGATTCTTTATCTGCCTCTGAATAAACTGCTACTGTTTGTATTCTCATTTCCCTACATGCTCTTATAATTCTAACTGCAATTTCACCTCTATTTGCAATCAATACTTTACTAAACATAACTGCCTCCTAGACTATCTTAATCAAAACTTCTCCATATTCGACCATAGATTCATTCTCTGCTACTATTTCTAGTACCTCTCCATCTTCATCTGCCTGTATTTCGTTCATGACTTTCATCGCCTCTATAATACATAGCACATCACCTTTTTTTACTTTATCACCTATTTTTATGAATGGTGACGAATCAGGACTTGGTGAGCTATAGAATGTACCTACTATTGGAGATTTAATTTCTTTATATTTCATGTTATTTGTTTTATCATTCTTTTCTTTAGTAACTTCTATATTATTAATATTATGATTACTGTCATCTTTTTTATCATCTTGCATAAGTACAGTGTTTGCATTTTTCTGTAATTTAAGCTTCAGCCCTTCTGTTTCAAGCTCTAATATGTTAATATCTGTATTATCTATAAGCTTTATTATCTCTTTTATTTTATCTGCTTGCACTAAATTTCTCACCTCCAAATTTCTATCTAATTTCTAGATTAAAATTTGTATTAATTATTTTGATACTCAAAGTATAGTCTATATTTTTTGTTTTGTCAACTACTTATATTAAGTTTTAGTACCTAGTTCTAATTGTATGTATATATATTATTCTTCTAATTTGCATAATATTCGCACTATACTATAATTTTCATTTCCCTAATTTATATGAATTTTTGTACACTAAAAAGGAGTATTGGAAAATACTCCCTATATCCCTCTTTTACTATCACGTATTTATTAAATTAATTACCACATGACAAGATATATCTATACTTACATGCAGTGCATATATATTCCCAATTTTATTTGTATCTGAATTTAACAGATATATGCCGTTTTACATTGTTCTTATTCTTTGAATAATTTCTAAAACTCTTCATTACAGTACTTTTTTATAAATTCGCCCCTTTAATATAAAAAGTCTAATACTTAATAATAGATTACCCCAACTAGCACAATTAATTATTAGAATTAAGCCTATATATTTGCTCTAACAGTTTAAGAATTGTTAGAGCTTACTTTTTTCTTTTTATATTGCATTATCCTTGGTTCAAAATCTAAGTATACAAATTTTACGTATACACTATCGTATATTAAAACTCTTTTTCTTTTTGCTTCTAAAACATTAAATCTAAAATGATAATATTCTGATTCTTTTTTCTTTTCTTCACAAAATTCAAAGAATATTTTTTCAAATTTAAGTATATTACTAAAATAATCCGATTTATCATAGTACGCTACATCCTCTAAAATCTCTTTTATAAATTTACAGCTTTCAGATATAAATCTATATTTATCTGTGACCTGATTTATCCTATAGCTTTGTTGTATTTTGAACATTTTCTCAATCTTGTTTATATATTTTTCGTACAGTAATTCCCATCCAATTTTTTTTAGTATGTAGTCAATAGAACAATCAAAAATACTCATTGCCGACATTACAGTACTATGAAAAAAATCAAATCTTTTATATTGTCTTCTAACTTCTGAACTAAAAGTATGGTATTGTATAAATGCTTCTGGATATCTTTTTATAAAATCTATAGCTTCATCATCATATATTCTTGTATTATATATTGATATATTTACATCAGATTGATCAAAATAAACTTTGTTTTTTATCTTATTTGTATCAACTGTTTGTGGCAATACCATAAATCTATGTAACTGAATATCTGTAACTCCTAAGCGTCTAATTTCTTCCATAATCTTAATAGTTTCTTTGAAATCCTGTATTGTCTCATATGGAAACCCATATATAAATGATACCGTTACATCTATCCCTGTTTTTACAATTATACTAATAAGATTTTGCACGTCATCTAAGTCTAAACATTTATTAATTGTTTTTTGCATTTTTCTAGATCCAGTTTCTATTCCCAAAAACATTCCCTTACAGTTTGCTCTATGCATAAGAAGTATAGTTTCTTCATCTAATGCATCTATTCTCGATGAACAAGTCCATTCAAATTCTAGTTTTTCGCTTAGTAATATATTACAAAACGCATGTACTGTTTGCTTATTTACTGTAAACATATCATGTATTAATGAAAATTTTTTAACATTATATATTCTATTAATCTTTACCATCTGGTTTATTATCTCTCTTACTGGTTTAATACGAAATTTTCTACCCCAAAACATGCTTGTTGAACAAAATGTACAGCTAAATGGACAACCCCTTCCGACCTCTAGTTCTATTCTATCATTTTTTGAAAACTCAAATGGTTTATAGTTGTAAACATTATAATTCACCAATTCTTCATTGGTCAACAACTCACAAGGTTTGTTTACAATTGTACTACCGCCATATCTATACACTATTCCTGGAGTTTTTTTTAGATCTTCATTTTTCATAAGTTTATTTACAAGCTTAAGAATTGTTTTTTCTGATTCTCCAAGACATATTACATCAATAAATGAAAAATTTTCAAGACATGTTTCTGCAGTCATTGTTGCGTGTGGACCTCCAAATACAATCTTAATATCTTTATTTATACTCTTTATTGCTTCAGCAATTTTTATAGTTACATAAAACGAGTTGCAAATTGTATAAAATCCAACAATTTTTGGTTTTTTATTGAGTATATAGTCTGTAAATTGTTTTATGTTTTCTTTTGCTGAACTTTTATATTGGAGTTCTTTTGTATAGTTTAAATAATCAAAATTGACATACTCTACTTTATACTTATCCTGTAATATGTCTCGTAATATTAACTGACCGATATTTGGTAATTTTTTTTCATAAACAAAATCTATACTATTTATCAACAGTACGTCTGTCATATCTTTCCTCCCATTATGTGATGTATTTTATTTCTCTTTTTAATTATCTGATACATCAACTAGAGCGTAGCATTGAGTTTATGTATTACTTTTTTTATCTTCTCTATTTTATATGTTAAGCAACCACTATTGCATTTTTTCACTATTCTGTTATAACAATTTTGACACTGATTAGATGACTTCACTAAATAACTATAATCGTCTATTTTATATTTGAAATAATTTCTTATATCTACTATATTTGAAAAATTACTTATATCTACTCTTAGTATATCTGATAACCCAAAACAACGTATAGCGGTTAAGTCTTGTAGTATATCTATGATTGGGTCACAATTGGATTTTAAATTAATAACATTACTTATTTTTTTCTTGCTTATTTTCAACATTTTACGTCTATCTTCTTCATCAAATACACACAATGGCATTTTATTGCAATCAAAGTATGGTGTTATTCCCATTTCTAATGCTTCTATTATAACTTTTAATGTAACATTCTTCATTGTTGTATAGTATTGTAATGCATCAAATTCTTCATCTAATTTAAAATTTGGCACAACTACTGAAAGTCTTAATTTGTCTATTTTTAACATGTTAATCAATTCAAAAATATATGTACAGTCCATGTCTGGTTTATATAAATTAATTCCTAACGCAATTTTCTCCTTTAGATTTTTTAGAGAGACAGCTTTTTTTAAGTTTGCAACCAACTTAGAATAATTCTTTCTTCCTATAATATCTTCATTGTTACAGTTAACTAAAATTTTCATCTTAGGATGAGCTATTTTGTCCCAAAATTTATCTATAAGTATACCATTTGTAAATATAATTACTTTTTCAACTTTCTCATTATCAGCTAGATAATCCAGTATTTTATCAAACTGGGGGTGTAATGTAGGTTCTCCCCCTATAATACCAATATGTTCATTGTTGTTATCTGCTGTAATAAAATCTACAGCTATTTTAAAATTTTCTAGTGTTATATTATTCCCTTTGTTATAATTAAAGTCATTCACAAAACAATACGTACATCTAAGATTACACTCGCTATTAATCATTATATTCGCCATCTGGTCTCACCTTTCATGTTTAGATAGTAATTAAAATTTTATTATTTCTTCACAGCTTTGGATAGCTTTTTTCTTATGGGCTACCATTATAACTGTATTTGCATGTTTCATTATATTAGAAATAACTTTATCTTCATTATCAGCATCTAGTGCAGATGTTACTTCATCTAACACAAATATTTCAGCATCTTTAAGCAATGCCCGTGCTAATGCTATTCTTTGAGCTTGTCCTTGTGATAATTTTACTGAAACTCCGCAACCAATTTCTGTATCATATCCATTTTCAAACCCTAATATGAATTCATGAGCACATGCTTTCTTAGCGGCTTCTATAATTTCATCAAATGTTGCATTTTTTTTACCATAGGAAATATTTTCTCTTATTGTTCCCGAAAAAAGAGAATATCCCTGTGGCACATAGCTAATATGCTCTCTAATCTTTTCTCCGTTATAATCATATCCGTTGTATTGTAGATTTATTTCTCCTGACCTTGCATTATACAAACCCATTATTAGCTTCAATAAAGTTGATTTACCTTTACCACTTGCACCCACAATAACCGTCTTTTTTCCTATTTTAAATTCAAAGTTCGAATTCGAAAATACCAGATTCAATTTGTTCGAATATGTGAAATCTACATCTTTCATTGTTATTTTATTTTCTGTTTGTGTATCAATTGATACTAACCCATTTTCCCTCTCTACATCTTTTATATTTTCATAAAGTCTTTTGTAAGATACTCTTTCTCTTGTCAATTCCGATATTAATCCCGATAACGCAAAAAATGGCCAATTAAAATTATTACCAAGATTCATAAACCCTACATATACGCCTATTGATATTTCATTATTTCTAATCAGATAAATTCCATAAATCATCCATAATGTATTCATTAAAAATCCAATACCAATATTCATAGAACTCATTCTGGCTTCTGCTTTCATATTATTAACAGCACTTTTTGAATATTGGCCATAATTCTTAGAAAATTTCTTTATAAAAAAATCACTAGCCATAAATGCCTTAATTACATGTAACCTATTAATACTATCTAATATCATACCTCTAATCACAGCATCATTAATTTGCTTTTTTTTCTGACTTTTACTTACCGCTGATGCTAATATTTTAGGCATAATAAATGATAAAAGTGATAATGACAAAATTAGCAACGTCAGCTTAATCGATCTTGTAAATCCATAAACAATAGCTAATGAAAACTGTATAATACCAGATAATAACGCAGTTTGTGTATTTGAAAAAAAACCTGCAAGTATCTTGCAATCAGATGTTAATTTCGTCATCCATTCTCCTTGGTCTTGTTTTTCCCAAAATAATAAATTTGTTTTCGTTTTCTTATCAATTTGTTCTCGCTGTAATTTATGTAATGTTTGTTGTTCTAGTAATCTCTTTTGAGCAGCATAAATTTTTAATGAAATACCAGATAATATTATCAGTAAAAATGCTACTATCGAAAAGCAAATTAACCAGCTAGTATTTATATCCGTTATTGATTCTATAATATTTTCATAGGCAATAGACAAGAAAAATTTTATTGAATCGATTCCTAATATTAATAATACAAAAAAACAAATTTTGGCAATGCTAGGATTAACTTTTTTTATCATCTTTAAATATGTATCACTACAATACCTCTTCAACACTACCACCTCCACTAATCTTGACTATTTTATTCTTACTCTGAATTGAGGCTGATTCGTGGGAAACTATTATACACCCCTTTGTCTTAGATAATGTAATTAGCATTTTTTTCAACTCTTTAATATTTTGATTGTCTAATGCTGAAAAAGGTTCGTCCATAATTATAAATGGCGTATCTCTAATAATTGCTCTAGCAATTGCTATTCTTTGTGCTTGTCCAGCTGAAATGTTAATATCATCTTTTATCACTGTAGAATATCCGTTGGGTAATTTTTTTATAAATTCATGTATTTTTGATAATTTAGCTACTTCCTCTACTTGCTCAATAGAAATATTATCTAATCCTAATGTAATATTGTCATACACTGATAACGCAAAAATAGCATTATCTTGTGGCACATAAGATATATATTGTTTGAGTTCTTCTTTTGTAATCTTTCTATCTTTTGCTTTAATGTATATATCTCCTTTCGTAGGTTGATATAAATTCAAAATTAATTTTATTAATGTACTTTTACCTATCCCGCTCTCACCTATTAGATATATTATTTCACCTATATCACAACTCATATTAATTTCACTAAATAATTCTTTTTTCCCACTATAGCCGAAGGCTACATCTTTTAATTTTAATACTAAATCAATTGATTTTATTTTCGTTTTATTTATAAGCTCTACATCCTTTATTTTTATTAGTTTAGAAACCCTTTCCCAAGAAGCATATTGCTCTGCAACATCCGCAAGTATATATGGTAGTTCAGTTATTGGGTATACTATTGACCCTATTGATGCATTCCAAATGCCAATCAATGTTCCCAAAACGATCAAATCAGCTCTGACTAAATAAATACCTATGACTAGTATTAATAATTCTATAATTAATACACCTGTTTCTGTAAAAGTAGCCATATTACTAATGCTACTAGCTTGTTCTTTGGCATGTCTATATTTTTCGGTATAAATATTTTTCTCTTTATTAAGTATTCTTTTTTCTAAATTGTATATTTTTATAATGCTTCCATTCTCGTGAATTTCTTCAAATAAACTTCTGTGTTTTCCTTCTGATTCTTGAAATTTGGAATATGTTACAGCAATTTTGTTTGAAAACTTTTTATTTAGTATGTAAAATATAGGCATTACAATCAATAAAACTAAACTAATATTTAAGGAAAAATAACAAACATAGATTACTCCCAAAATAATGTTTACACCAAGTTGTATGGCACTAAAAATAGTCCTAGTTATATATCTACAACAATTATCACAATCTTCAATCATACGTGTAAGGTAATCACCATTATTCATCTTCTGACTTTCTGCTAATGATAAATTGATTATATTTGTGTATAATTTTTTCTTTAATCTTGCTACAAGGTATTGAAATATCTTTTCTTTATATATTGGAAGCAAATATGATGCTATAATATATAATAAACACCCTACACATAACAATATTGAAATTTTTAATAAAGATACCTCTCCCATTTCATACACAACACTGTTAAGTCCTAAATGTATTAGATATGATAATAATACATTAAATCCTGCTACATATAGTAATGATATAATCATAACTATATACATATGGAATGGTGCTTTTGATATCTCTAATAATGAAATAAAATATGCTTTATCTATTCTTTTTTTTTTCATTATCTTCATTCCTTTCTGCATAAATATTTCTTCTATACTATTGTTTCTTTTAATTGTAGAATGCTCTCTAGATTACTTTGATTAATATTTGCTATAATTTCTCTTTTATTTAATTTATCTAACACGTTATGTAACGCAACTTCTTTTTTATTATCATCTGGATATTGTAGACGTATAACATTTTGAGGATTTATATACATTTCATTAATTGATTTGCATATATCATTGTCATAAAAAGACTCTAAATAAGATATTGTTTCTTCATGTGATAATTCAACTGCCCTACCTTCGAAATATTTTTGAGTTGCATTAAGTAAAGATTTTTGTTGATTATCTAGTTTGTCTGAATATAACATTAGCCCAATGTATTCGCCCCCTTTTTTGTAATTTTCTTGTAATATATAGCACATAGATAAAAAATATACAATATCACAATTTATTTCTTCATATGGATATTTAAAATCATCATGTCTAGTATAGATTTTTTGCATACAATTAAATGCCACATATTTATAATAATAGTGTATAGTTCCTATAATATATGTAATATTATCTAAGCTTATTTTACTTGGATTACTTAAAAATTTTTGTATATATTTAAATGTGTTTGTGAATTTAATATCAATTTCTGTAAATTTTGTTAGTTCTGATAAATGTGGTACTATAATGTGGTAAGATGGAAATCCTAATATTGAAACATCTCTTATATAAATATCATATCCCGCTATTTCTAAACTGTTTAATATTCTGTATAACAGTTCTTTATTGTTTTTTTCTGATACATCTTCAAATGGTGTAAATTCAACATCTGATTTTCTACTTAAAAATTGATACGGATACTGACCTTTTGCAACACCGAATATATTATAATAATTACTATTTGTGTTAACTCTTCTGTTTGTGAAATCTAGTGTAGAATTTTTTGCAAATTCTAATATATCTTGCCCTTGACATGCCTCTGTAAACGAACGCTCCAATGCAATTCCAAAATCCGGATGAGCACCAAAATGAACACCATACTTTCCAGTGTTCTTTTCTATTATGATTAATGCCACAACTGGAAATGCATTATTCATTGAGCAATCTTTTATATAGAATTTATAATTTTCAAGTTCATTCATTGTCTTATACATTTCATATACTTGAGGGTATTTAATTATATGTTCCTCTGGAACATCCGGTAAGGATAAGTTTTCTTCTATAACCTTCCTATTAATATGTCGTTCAAATATTTCTGAAAAACCCTGAACTAATGCTTCGTAGCTACTATTACCTGCACACATGCCATTTGTTCCATAATATGGCTTAATTAAATTATCTGGTAGATATTCAATTCTTTTCTTTGTTGTATTGTAAAATGGGTAAACTAAGTATTTACCATTTTTTAATTTTCCTAAATTAAATAGTTCTTCAAATTTTTTAATTTTATCTTCATCTGAAACATTGTCTATTGATAAACTAGAAAGAATTAAATTTATTAAGGAATTATTGGAACTAATGATTTCTTTTGCCGTCATATATTTTTCATCTTTTACACTATAGTAACCAAATTTATCAAAATTACAATAATTATTATCTAATAAAACCTTGTTCTGGTATCTTTCAAAAAACTCAGCATACGCACTTGCTAGAGCATATTCTTTTGATACTCCTTTTCCATTTGTTCCAACCAAACTTCCTTTTACATTAATTCTTAAAGAATATGTACCAACAGTACTTACTGGTAACCACCTTTCTTCTATATCAATCGCCATTTCTTTCAATATGTTTTTTAAGAGATTTATAGTTTTTATTGGCAAAACATCTTTATAATGATTTTCTTGATTAATCTTCATATCATCAATTCCTCCGTATTTTTATTTTTTCAGAATTTTAAGTAATTCACATTTGCTAAATGCCACAACATACACAACCTGTTTGCTTTTTGAATGGTGTGACTTTTAACTTTGATGCTTTAGTATCCATAAAACTATTCATCGTTATCGGCTTGTCTACTCCAATTATGTATCGTAATATCTCTTCGAATAAGTAATAGGAAAGAGACCATGGTCCTGTTACTATAGCTGGATATATACTTCCCACATTTTCGTCTAAATTCTCAATCATTGTTGAATACAATCCATTACTATCATTGTCTAAATATTTTTTAAAACATTCAAAGCAAGCTGATTTACCTGGAACATAAAATGGTCCAACCGAATTATTATGTGTGAAAATAACTGGAATTTTTCTTTTTACACACGCCTTATTTATAATCCAATCAATATAACCTTTTGGTTTATCAGCAGTTTGTATAACTAATGAATCATTTACTAAATGTTTATATGCTGCTTCCTCATTACTTATAAAAGCCTCAACTGTTTCTACTTTAGTATAAGATGTAAAGTTATTAATAAACCTCTTTAAAGCATTAACTTTTTTTACTTTATTGCAATCCGTTTCTCTATAGAATATTTGTCTAACTAAATTCCCCATTTCTACGTAATCATTATCTATTAATCTCAATTTCTTTACCCCTATAGCAGCTGCCATAACCGCTATATTACTACCTACTCCTCCAAGTCCTATAATAGTGATTTCTGAATTTCTAATTTTTTGTTGTATCTCAAAACGGTTTATGTCATCATTCTCATATTCTTTAAATGCTGCAATTTGTAAGCCAAATCTTTCACTAAAGTATGCTTCAGGCATTTTATAGCTTTGCAACATATCAATATCTGTATCATCTGGAAAGTTAATGTGCTCTATAACTCCTATCTCCATCAACTTATTCAATAAGTAACTTATGTTTTTTTTATCAAACCCTTTTACAATAGCCTCATTAATTAACGATTCTTTTTTTGTTATTGATATATTCTCTATAATAAATTCTATTTCTGGATTATTTTTTAGTTTATAAATTTTAAAATTTGTATGATCAGCTATATAATAAAAATCTCTGTTTTTTCCTATATCTAAGGTAGTTCCCAGCCTAATTAATTGCATCTTACATCCTCCTATAAGCTCTCTAATGTAATTTTATCTTATAGTAACATTAAAACTATATATATGTAATTTGTTAAAACATAATAACTTGATAGGCGATTTTTTTTAGTAATTTAGTTCTTAAATATACTCGTATTTAGTTTGCATAAATAATAATTTATGACTTTTTTTAAATATAAAAACTTAAAGCTCTAAACTTATTTCCTTATTCTATGCTCTCCATATGAAAAAGACACATCAACAACTTCTACTTCAAATAAGTCTTCTTTTCTTAAGCAATCTCTTTGTTCTATTATATTAAAATCTTCTTTGTTAATTAAGCCAGTATTTACATTATTCATTCTAATATACACTCCCTTTAGTTTTATAAAATCGCCTAAATCAAGTAAAAACCGATTTATTGTAGTTATTATCTTTTCTTTTATATATTTTTACATTTATGTATATTATAATGCTTTTGTGTATTTTTTTCAATATTAATCACTAAAAAGCTAAAACAAGTAAATTTTATAATTATTGTAAATTGTATTGATAATCCGATTAACCTTTATATTATTTTAATATTAGCTTATATAAAATATAATAATTTTTACATTCTATTTTATATAAAAAAAACATATATTACAAAATCTAATGTAATATATGCTTTGTTTTCTAGCATTTATTCCTCAAACAACTTCCAAAATTCATCATTCCAATACTTTTTTATAAATTCATCTCTCCCTGATATTTTTCTGTCTTCTTTATATTCCACTGGATTCTTTTTATAAAAATGTTGGTGATATTCTTCTGCTGGATAAAATTTACTTACTGGTAGTATTTTTGTCACTATTGGTTTATCAAATTTCTTCATATCTTCAAGTTTTTGTCTTGATTCGTGAGCTAGCTGTTTTTGTCTTTCTGTTATATAAAAAATAGCCGATCTATATGATGGTCCTCTGTCATGGAATTGACCATTTTCATCTGTTGGATCTATTTGCATCCAGTAAACTTTTAGTAGCTTTTGGTAGTCAATCTTCTCTGTATCAAATGTTATCATTATAGCCTCATAATGTCCTGAATTTTGAGATTTAACATCTTCATATGTTGGGTCAGTTATTTGTCCTCCTATGTATCCAGATTCTACTCTTATTATTCCGTCTAATACATCAAATGGTGAAACCATACACCAAAAACAACCTCCTGCAAATATGGCTCTCTCGTAATTTGAATTTTCCATAAGATTCACCTCTTTTATTACTTAGCCTGAATTGCTCATGAAACTTTGATAAATACGTTGTAGATTTCTAATTTACAATTTTTCTATAGTACGGTGAAAAAGTAAGGAAGCATTGTAATTAGAACGATGTGATATATGGTTTTCTATGATAATTAGGCTAGTGTATTTACATTATATCACACTATTATAAGTAAACAAAAACCCCTATTGATAATAAGGGTTTAAGTAATACAATTCCAGCAATAATTTTATTAATATTTCTTAAACTTTACACTAAAAATCTGTTGTCATAGCCTCCTGTCCTTCGGACCTGTCAAATGTTTTATCGCAATGACACATACATCTATTTATGCTATTAATCTCCATAGTCATTATTTTAATTCTTTTCGCTAATTTTTTCATTTTATATACCTCCATATATAAAATTAGTAGAACTTTCCTCCAGCACTTTCATCAGCTGTCTCTTTAAAATTGTATGGACAAATACAGTGACATACGTATGAATTAACTGTTAGGTTTTCTACTTTTTTTCTTTTTATCAATTTTTTCACGATTCTTCCCCTCCAGTATTTATATTATGTTATTAGAATCTTGGACCTGCACCATTATCTGCTCTCTCAAATATATCTCTTCCACACATACATCCGTATGAAACTTCGTTAACTATTAGTGTTGCTTTTGTATTTTTTTTCACTAATTTTTTCATTTTATTACCTCCATTTTTTATGTTTTGTATATTGTCATTTGAAACTATAATATAGCTGGAATTGTATATTGTAATTATATAGCAAGTGTGTATTTTTTTTAAAATTTATTACATTAATTTAATATTTTTTGTTAATTTTGTATATTTATTAATCTTATGCATTTTTGTGCATTTTATAATAATTTTTTGTACTCTACAACAATAGCAATTCACATGATTTTGTAACATTTAACTTATAATGTTTAATTTTACATTATATTTTTATTAATTTTTTATAAATTTAAACTAAAAAAGGAATGTCTAACGACATTCCTTATAGATTGATGACAAAGTCATCAAGATAGCAGACTTTAGTAAAAGTTCAATTTCAAGGCGTGTTAAAATTGAGTAGCAGAGCTTACTTAGAGGTAAGTGAGCAACGGAAATTTTAACAACAACACAGAAATTGGGCTTTTGTCTACGGTCTGAAAGGAATGTCTAACGACATTCCTTAATACATCATTTTCATTTATTTAACTTCCAAATATCTTTAATAATATTCCTGCCGCTACTGCTGACCCTATAACTCCAGCTACATTTGGTCCCATAGCATGCATCATTAGATAGTTTGCTCTATTTTCTTCTTGTCCTACTCTGTGTACTACTCTAGCTGCCATAGGCACTGCTGAAACTCCCGCTGCTCCTATTAGTGGATTGATCTTACCTTTTGATAATCTGCACATTATGTTTCCAAATATAACTCCTGTTGCTGTTCCCACACAAAATGCTACCAATCCCATTACTATAATTGCTATAGTTTTCCATGTTAAAAATATTTCAGCGTTAGCTGTTGCACCAACTGTCAAACCTAAAAATATTGTAACTATGTTACATAAATCGGTCTCTGCTGTCTTTGTAAGTCTGTCTACTACCCCAGATTCTTTCATCAAGTTACCAAACATCAACATTCCAAGTAATGGAGCTGCTGAAGGTAATAGCAATACAGTGAAAAGTGTTACTGCAATCGGAAATATTATCTTTTCTTTTTTTGAAACTTCTCTTAGCTGATCCATTTTTATTTTTCTGTCTTCAGGTTTTGTAAGTGCTCTCATTATTGGTGGTTGTATTATTGGCACTAATGCCATATATGAATATGCTGCTACTGCAATAGGCCCGAGCAGTTCTGGTTTCAATCTAGACGTTAGAAATAAAGCTGTAGGTCCATCTGCTCCTCCTATAATACCAATACATGCTGCTGCTAATGAGTCTATTCCAATTGAAGGAAATATTATTCCTATAATTAAAGCTCCTATAAACGCAAAGAATATGCCAAATTGTGCTGCTGCTCCTAACAGTAAACTTCTTGGATTAGCTATCAATGGGCCAAAGTCAGTCATTGCTCCTACACAAAGGAAAATTATAGGTGGATAAATTCCCAGCTTCACACCTTGATATAAATAATAAAGCAGCCCTCCAACTTGTTTCGTATGTGTAACCATATCACCTGTTACTTTATCTTGAACTGATTCAAGTATTGGTTTACTCATCAGTCCACCAAGTGGCAAGTTAACCAATAACATTCCAAAAGCTATTGGTAAGAGTAAAAGAGGCTCAAATTCTTTCTTTATTGCCAAATATAATAGAAAACATGCTATAACTATCATTATTATATTTTTATGATGTCCACCAACTGTAAGGCTATAAAAACCTGAACTCGTCCAAAATTTACTTAGTACTTCCATATTGTCTAGCCTCGCTTTCCTTCTTTGTCATTATTTCATTGTAACCAGTGGGTCACCTGTTTTTACTGAAGCTCCTTTTGCAACATTTATAGATGCTACTACTCCGTCAGCTAGTGCTAATATCTCGTTTTCCATTTTCATCGCTTCTAGTATAAGTAAAACATCTCCTGCCTTTACTGCATCTCCCTCTGAAACTTTTATATCCAGTATAGTTCCTGGCATTTCAGCTTTTACCGAATTAGCTCCTGCTGGCGCTGGTTTTGGTGCTACCTTTTTTGGCGTAGACGCAACTTTCACTGGAGCTTTTCTTTGTGGTACTGAAGGCGTAGACATAGGTACTGTATCGTTATTTGATGAGCTTATTTCTTCTACTTCTACCTCATAGCTATTACCATTAACTGTAATCATAAACTTTTTCATGTTGTATTTCCTCCCTTAAAATAAACAATATGACTCATACTAATTGTATATCTGTTCTTGTCTTCCCATCTTGCCCCAAACTCCTGTTGTCTGAGGAACCCTTTTTATATTTCTGATTGTAATATTATCTATTGATGTATCCATCATTGATGCTACCGCCGCTGAAATTACTGCAACTAACTCTTCATCGTCACTATAGTTATTTGCTTCTTCTATAACAGTATCATTTGTAACTTCTGGCTTTATTTCTTCTTTCTTTTTGTTAGCTATAGCAACCTTAATAAGATCAATCATAAAAGAAATCAATATTAATGCAAAAAATACTACGCCCATACTCAAAAGTGTTACGTTTAGCCCTTCTTTCATAATTTTGCCTAACAATTAATTCACCTCTCTTTTTTAGCTTTCTAAAGACAATCTATAGTGGTATATTTCCATGTTTTTTTGATGGTAATACTTGTCTCTTTGTTGAAAGCATATCAAAAGCACTGATTATTCTCTTTCTTGTTGACGAAGGCTCTATTACATCATCTACATATCCTCTTGATGCCGCCACATATGGGTTTGCAACTGCCTCTCTATACTCTTTAATCTTTTCTCCTCTTGCAAGTACTGGATCATCTGCTTCTTTTATATCTTTTCTAAATATAATATTTGCTGCGCCTTCTGGCCCCATAACCGCTATCTCTGCATTAGGCCAAGATAATACCATATCTGCACCAAGCTCTTTACTACACATAGCTAGATATGATCCTCCATACGCTTTTCTTATGATTACTGACACTTTAGGAACTGTTGCCTCACTATATGCATACAGCATCTTTGCACCATGTCTTATTATTCCGCCATATTCTTGATTGGTTCCAGGTAAAAATCCTGGTACATCTATCAAATTAAGTATTGGTATATTAAATGAATCACACGTTCTGATAAACCTACTTGATTTATCTGATGCATTGATATCTAAACATCCTGCTAAGTATTTTGGTTGATTTGCTATGACTCCTACTGACTTTCCGTTCAACCTAATAAAACCTGTTATTATATTTTTAGCAAAGTATGGTTGGTATTCTAAGAATTCACCATTATCCGCTAATAAATTGATTATTTCCTTCATATCGTAGGCTTTGTTAGGATTTTCTGGTACTATGTCGTTTAATCTCTCTTCTATTCTGTTCATGTTATCTTCTGAATCAAATACAGGAGCATCTTCTAAGTTATTTGAAGGTAGGAAGCTAAGTAATAATTTGATTCTATCTATACACTCTTGTTCAGTTGAATCAATAAAGTGCGCAACTCCACTTGTTTGATTGTGTGTCATAGCTCCACCTAGTTCTTCTGCTGATACTTCTTCTCCTGTTACTGTTTTTATTACTTGTGGGCCTGTTATAAACATTTTGCTTGTATTTTCAACCATGAATATAAAATCTGTCAATGCTGGAGAATAAACTGCTCCTCCTGCACACGGTCCTAATATTACTGATAACTGAGGTATTACTCCTGATGCAATAGTGTTGTTGTAAAAAATCTTACCATATCCACCTAATGCATCTACTCCTTCTTGGATTCTTGCTCCACCTGAATCGTTTATGCCTATTAAAGGTACTCCAACTTTTAATGCCATTTCTTGAACTTTTGCTATCTTAGCAGCATGCATTTCTCCTAGAGATCCACCTATTACAGTAAAATCTTGAGCATATACATACACTAATCTTCCATCTATTGTTCCATATCCTGTTACCACACCTTCTCCAGGTGCTTTTTTCTTTTCCATCCCAAAATTTGTACACCTATGTGTTACAAAAGCATCTATCTCTATAAAGCTTTCATTATCTAATAAAGCCTCTATTCTTTCTCTTGCTGTTAATTTGCCTCTTTCATGTTGTTTCTTTATACTCTCCTCGCCACCACCAAGCTTAATTTTCGACTTTAACTCTCGTAGCCCATCTATTTTAGCACTTGACATACATCTTCCTCCTTCAAAACTAATCTCTCTGACAAAGTTCTACTAAAACACCATTTGTGCTTTTTGGATGACAGAAGGCTATTTTAGCTCCGCCTGCTCCATATCTTGGTTTTTCATCTATCATTCTTATGCCTTTGTCTATCATGTCTTGAATTGCTTTTTCTATATCATCTACTCTAAATGCTATATGTTGCATTCCTTGACCTTTTTTCTCAATGTATTTTGCAATAGGGCCATCATCTTGTGTTGATTCTAATAGTTCTAGCTCTGTATCTCCTATTGGCAAAAATGCAACTTTTACTTTTTGCTCTTCTACTATTTCTGTATCTTGTAACTCTAAGCCTAATACTTTTGTGTAAAAATCAAGTGTCTCTTCTAAACTTTTTACTGCTATCCCTATATGATCAACTTTCATTACCATATAAAATCCTCCCAATATATTATTTTTCTAAAATACTCAAAATTTCATCCTTCGCGCTATATGGATCAAGTTTCCTACTTGCTACATCATTTGTAATAGTTTCTAATAAGTTATTTTCTGTTGCTCTAGCCATTATTATATTTAATAGTTCTCTTTCTACCATGCTTATTATTTCTGTTCTGGCATTCTTTTTTCTTCGTATGTTTATTTCTCCGCTTTCTTTCATATACTTCATATGACTTATTATCTCGTCTAATAAGTCACTTATCCCCTCATTAAGTCTAGCTGTCACTTTTACTACTGGAACTCTTCTATCTTTGCTTGAAAAATCGAGGACAGTTTGAATCTCTCTAGCTGTTTTATCTGCTCCATGTAAATCACTTTTATTAACAGCAAAAACATCTCCTATTTCCATAACCCCTGCCTTGATAGCTTGTATATCATCTCCAAGTCCAGGTACCATTACCATAACTACTGTATCTGCTGTCTTAACTATGTCTACTTCTGATTGACCTACTCCTACTGTTTCTACAAATATATAGTCCATTCCAAATATATCTAATATCTTCACAGCACCTTGCGTAGCTTTTGAGAGTCCACCTAGATAGCCTCTTGTTCCCATACTTCTTATAAAAACCTCACTGTCTAAAGCTAAGTCAGACATCCTAATTCTATCTCCTAATATAGCTCCCCCACTAAATGGACTTGTAGGATCAACTGCTATTATACCTACTTTTTTTCCTCTTCTCCTCAGCTCTTTGGCTAATTTATCTGTCAGTGTGCTCTTACCACCTCCAGGTGGACCTGTTATTCCTATAACATGAGCATTTCCAGTTTTGCTGTAATTTCTTTTCACTATATCTATTGCTTTTTTATTTTCGTTTTCAAACAGTGAGATAAGACGAGCACATGCCCTCTTATCTCCTTGTAAAAGCCTTTTTTCAATATCCATATTCTCTCCACCAGTTAAGAATTATTCTGCTCTTTTCACGTTCTCTTTAATAAATTCTATTGTTGTAGTTGTTGGTGTTCCAGGCGTAAATATCTCTGCTATTCCTACTTCTTTCAAACCTGGTATATCTTCATCTGGTATAACTCCACCACCAATTACTAACACATCATCTACTCCATTTTGCTCTAACAATTGCATTACCTTTGGAAAAAGATGATTATGAGCTCCAGATAGTATACTCATCGCTACAACATCAACGTCTTCTTGTATTGCTGCAGACACTATCTGCTCTGGTGTTTGTCTTAAACCTGTATATATAACTTCCATACCAGCATCTCTTAATGCTCTAGCTATTACTTTTGCTCCTCTATCATGACCATCAAGTCCTGGCTTTGAAACTAATACTCTTATAGGTCTGTTCATTTATATCCTCCTTATCATAAAGAAATCATATTTATCTATTTTTATAAATTCACTGATTGTTGATATTCTCCAAATTCTTCTCTCATAACGCCACATATCTCTCCTAAAGTTGCGTATACTCTTACTGCGTCTAATATAAACGGCATTACATTTTCGTCGCCTTTACAAGCCATTCTTAACGCCTCTAATGTATCTTTAACTTTATCGTTATCTCTACTGTCTTTTAACTTTTTAAGCTTCTCTTTTTGTCTCTCTCCAACACTAGGGTCAACTTTTAATAATCCTTTTGGACTTTCTTCTTCTATTTGGAATTTATTCATTCCTACTACGATTCTATTTCCACTTTCGATTTCTTTTTGATAATCATATGCCGAATCCATTATTTCTTTTTGTATATAGCCTAAATCTATGGCTCTTGGAGCACCACCTAAATCATCTATCTTACCAATATATTCCATTGCTTTGTTTTCAATTTCATTTGTTTTTGCTTCTACTACGTATGAACCCGCAAATGGGTCTATTGTATTTGTAACTCCGCTTTCATGCGCTACTATCTGTTGAGTTCTTAATGCTATTCTAACTGAATCTTCTGTTGGAAGAGCCAATGCTTCATCTCTTGAGTTAGTATGAAGTGATTGAGTTCCTCCAAGAACTGCTGCTAATGTTTGAATTGTTACACGAATAATGTTGTTATCTGGCTGTTGTGCTGTTAATGTTGAACCACCTGTTTGTGTATGGAATTTAAGTGCCATAGATTTTGGATTTTTTGCGCCAAATCTTTCTTTCATTATCCTTGCCCATAGTCTTCTAGCCGCTCTAAATTTTGCAATCTCTTCTATTAAATCATTATGTGCATTAAAGAAGAATGATAATCTTGGGGCAAATGTATCAACATCTAATCCAGCTTTTACTGCTGCTTCTACGTATGCTATTCCATCCGCTAATGTAAATCCAACTTCTTGTGCTGCTGTTGAACCTGCTTCTCTAATATGGTAACCCGATATACTTATTGTGTTCCATTTTGGAACTTCTTTTGAACAATATTCAAATATATCTGTTATAAGTCTCATTGAAGGTTCTGTAGGAAATATATATGTACCCCTTGCAATATACTCTTTTAATATATCATTTTGAATTGTTCCTCTTAATTTATCTGATGATACTCCTTGTTTTTCTGCAACAGCTATGTACATAGCTAATAATACTGATGCTGGAGCATTAATTGTCATTGATGTACTTACTTTATCTAAAGGTATGCCATCAAAAAGCACTTCCATATCTTCTAATGAATCTATAGCAACTCCTACTTTTCCAACCTCTCCTTCTGCTAGAGGATGATCTGAATCATATCCTATTTGTGTTGGTAAGTCCATTGCTACTGATAATCCAGTTGAGCCTTGCTCTACTAGATATTTATATCTCTTGTTTGATTCTTCTGCTGTAGCAAAACCTGCATACATTCTCATTGTCCAAAGTCTACCCCTGTACATTGTAGGTTGTACACCTCTTGTATAAGGATATTGTCCTGGAAATCCTAAGTCTTCATGGTAATTCATATCTTCAATATCTTCAGGTGTATAAAGCCTGTTTATTTCTTCTCCAGATCCTGTCGTGAAGTTCTCAAGTCTTTCTGGAAACCTTGCCAAGGCTTTATCTACTTTATTTTCTTGCCACTGCTTTTTTTCCTGCTTAATCTGTTTAAGCATTTCATTATCAAACACTTGGAAAATCCCTCCTATTCATATTTAGAGACAATGAAATAATTCCATATTTATCAATAAAAACATTTTCCCAATCTATAAATGTATTACGAATACTACCATGGAAGTTATTTTCAGAATATCCCTCTAGACTATAGACTAACATTTATTATAGCTTTGATTAAATGTTATTTTGTCACTATTTGTAAAATCATGTTCTTTATTTTCAAAAATATTAATTCATGTATAGACTAATACATATTTAATAATTTTGCAAGATATTTTATCAATTTTTTTGAAAAATGAATTAAAACCTTCAAATTCGTAAATTATATTAGGTAATCCTATGTAATAGCCCTGTTTGACTTTAAACTATTAATACTATTATTATTTAAAATAATTTAAAGTGAATTAACTTTGTTTGTAAATTTATCTATGTTCACTATATATCTTGTATGTGTACCTTCACCAATTTTTTTATTCTCATCAAAAGCACTAACCTGGAATGTTAACTTCTTGGCATCTATTTCTTTTAATATTGCCTCTGCATAAACATTATGACCAACTGGAGTGGCACTTATATGATCGACATTTACATTTATCCCAACTGTAGAATACTCTGCTCCTAATTTGTCATCAACTGCTTTTAGTGCTGCATTTTCCATCAACCCTATCATAAGTGGCGAAGCAAAAACTTCTATATCTCCACTACCAAAGCTCTTAGCTGTATCTTTTTCTGATACTATCATTTCTGCTCTTGCTTTTAATCCAATCTTTAACTCTTCAAACATATTAACACCTCTTTAATATTTATTATAAAATTAGACAGCCCAAAGGGGCGAACTCATATAATTGAGATAGCCCCTTTTTTTACTCTTTGTCTTTTTTATTATCTATATCTATTTCTTCATCTTTTTTTATTTCTATTTTGATTTCATCTTCACCAGATTCAAAGACTTCTTTTAGTTTAGCGTCTTTTTTACCTGTAAATATATTTTCAAACTCTTCTGCTGATAATGTCTCTTTCTCCAACAATGCATTAGCTACATCATGAAGTTTATTCATATTATCACTTATTAGATTTTTTGCTTTTGTGTAAGCTACATCGATTATTCTTCTCATTTCATTATCTATCTCTGCAGCTACTTGCTCACTATAGTTCTTGCTTCTCCCAAAATCTCTTCCTATAAATACTTCGTTTTCGTCTGTGCCATATGTCATTGGTCCAAGCTTTGTGCTCATTCCGTAGTGAGTTACCATGTTTCTAGCTATTTTTGTTGCTCTTTCTATATCGTTTGATGCACCTGTACTAATATCATCTAGTACTAGCTTTTCTGCTACTCTACCACCTAATAAATGTACTAATGTTTCTTCCATCTCTGTTTTAGATGTATAATACCTATCTTCTTTTGGAAGTATCATTGTAAATCCTCCGGCTCTTCCTCTAGGTATTATTGTTATCATGTGTACTGGATCGGTATTCGGTAATAGTCTAGCCACTAATGCATGCCCTGCTTCATGGAATGCTGTAAGCTTTCTTTCTTTTTCACTTATTACTCTGCTCTTCTTTTCTGGTCCTGCTATTACTTTTGTTATTGCTTCTTCTGTTATATCCATTGATATCTTTTTCAAGTCTTTTCTTGCAGTCAATAATGCTGCTTCATTCATTAAATTTTCTAAATCTGCCGGTGTGAACCCCGGAGTTCTTCTTGCAAGTATTTTTAAATCCACGTCATCTTCTAATGGTTTTCCTCTAGAATGTATTCTTAGTATGGCTTCACGTCCTACTATATCAGGTACGCCAACATGTACTTGCCTATCAAATCTACCTGGTCTTAATAGTGCTGGATCAAGTATGTCAGGTCTATTCGTTGCTGCAATCATAATTATTCCTTCATTGTTCCCAAAACCATCCATCTCAACTAATAATTGATTGAGTGTTTGTTCTCTTTCATCATGACCACCGCCAAGACCGGCACCTCTTCTTCTTCCTACTGCATCTATCTCATCTATAAAGATAATACATGGGGAATTCTTTTTTGCTTGTTCAAACAAATCTCTAACTCTTGATGCACCAACTCCGACAAACATCTCTACAAAATCAGAACCACTTATGCTAAAGAATGGAACGCCTGCTTCTCCTGCTACTGCTCTTGATAGATATGTTTTTCCTGTTCCTGGAGGACCAACCATTAATACACCTTTTGGGATCCTTGCTCCAAGTGCTATATATTTTTTTGGATCTGAAAGAAAATCAACTATTTCTTTCAACTCTTCTTTTTCCTCTTCTAATCCTGCAACATCTTTAAAGGTTACTTTTTTATCTGTGTCCTGTTTATGCATTTTTGCTCTACTTTTACCAAAAGACATTACTCTACTGCCTCCGCCTTGTGATTGTTGCATAAATACAAACCAGAATACTACAAAGATTAATATCATAAATATTGTTGGTAATATTTGCATGATTAATGAAGTTCCTTCTACCTCTTCTGCTTCTATTACTAAATTAGGATTCGCTAACAAAAATTTATCTATATACGCTTTATTAACATCAGGTACCTGTGTTATAAAGGTTTGATCTTTTTTATAATTATTAGCATATTCACCAGTTATCTGATGCCCAACTATCTTTATTGATTTAACATGATTAGCTTCTATTTCTTTCTCAAGTTTGCTGTATGCAATCTGTTCAGATTTTTGCACAGGCTTGGTCATTATATGAACTATAGCTATTATTATTATAAAAATTAATAAATAAAAGCTTATACCTCTAAAAAACTTTCTCAACTACAGTCCTCCTTCCAATCTTAATCTTATATCGTAGTTGTTTAGTATTACCATAGAATGCTATTATTATGTTTAAATAATAATGTATCTACTCATTCTATAATAGTAATTTCTATCGCTTAAGTCAAATTAAAATTTACTAACTTTATAATTATATATATATTTCTTCTTTTAATACTCCTATAAAAGGTAGATTTCTATACTTCTCTGCATAGTCAAGTCCATAGCCAACAACGAAAGCATTTGGAACTTCAAATCCTACGTAGTCTGCTTCCATATCAACTTTTCTACCTTCTGGCTTATCTAAAAGAGTACATATTTTCAAACTGTTTGGTTCTCTAGATTTTAAATTCTCTACTAGATAATTTAATGTTAATCCACTATCAATTATATCTTCTACTATTAATACGTCTCTCCCTTCTATACTAGTATCTAAATCTTTTAGAATTTTTACTACTCCTGATGATTTTGTTGATGCGCCATAACTGGATATAGCCATAAAATCCATATCTAAATGCAAGTTAATGTTCTTTGCAAGATCTGTAAAAAACATTACTCCTCCTTTTAATACACAAATTATAACTAAATCTTTACTTTTATAATCCTCTGTTATTTGTTTCCCTAGTGCTTTAGTTTTTGCCTCTAATTCTTCTTTGGATATTAGTACTTTTTCAATATCTTTAATCATGTAAATCCTCCTTGGTAATATATTGCATTGACAGAATTCTCTTAGTCCCTTCATCAACTTTATATAAATCACTTAACCTATATCCTACTACCCAAATAATATTTTCGTCATCTTCTATAATTGGGATATTATCTCTTTTCTCTCTAGGAATTTTATTATCTATAAAGTAATCTTTGAGTTTTTTGCTACCCTTCATGCCAAATGGAATAAACTTATCTCCTGATTTTCTGTTTCGTATGTATAAGTCGCCTTTTATTTTATCATAATCAATGTATTTAATAAACCTATGTTTATATTTAATATCAAAATTTTGTATATCTTTCACTTCTATAACTATGTTTGTTTTAAAATTGTTATTATAATTGTTTGAATTAATTTCTAGTTTATTCTTATATGCAGATTTTTTTTTAGCTACTTTCTTTCTCATTAAGCATGTTTTGTATTTTTTCACTAGTTCAATCCCTTTTGCTGACTCATGTATTCTACCAGCAGTAGCATTTTCTATAAACTCTATCATATTTTCTACATGCTTAAGCTCAATATTCTTGTTATCTCCATACATCTCTTTGATACCTATCCTAATTACTCTAGATTTTATAGCTGTATGTAGCCCTTTGAACTTACAAATATCAAATTCGATAGTTTGGTCATGATTTGTTATGCAGATTTTACTATATTCATATCGTGCAATATTGTTAATAAAGTCATCATCTATTCCCATAATCTTTGATGTTCTATTCATTGTATTTATTATACCTTTATTTATATTGTTCTCTATATAGGGAATTAGCTCTAATCTTATTTTATTTCTACCATAAATAGGTTCTAGATTTGTTTTGTCAATCCTTGCAAATAGTTTATTTTGATTGCAATATTTTTCAATTATGCTTCTATCCACATCAAGTAGAGGTCTAATAACATTGTTAACCTCGTATTGCATACCTTTTAGCCCTTCTATACCTGTACCTCTTAAAAATCTCATTATAAGAGTCTCAGCTTGATCATTTCTATTATGTGCTACAGCTATTTTATCGGCTTTTTCAATTTTTAGTACCTCATTAAAAAACTGATATCTAAGCTCTCTTCCTGCTTCTTCTGATGAAAGTTTTCTTAATCTTGCATATTCGTTCATGTTAACTCTCTTGCTATAATAAGGGATAGACCACTTTTGTGTTATATCTTTTACATATCTTTCATCCATATTTGCTTCTTTTCCTCTAACACCATGATTAATATGTACAGCTACCATTGAAAACTCTATTAACTTTTGTATGCTTTTTAAAACACAAAGAAGAGCCATTGAATCAGGCCCTCCAGAAACACCTATCACTAACTTGTCTCCCGGCAGTATTAATTTTTCATCCATTATCGTTTTATATACGATTTTCTCCATACTATCACCATTCTTGGTATATTATACTATTTTAACATACTATACAACATTAATATTAAAAAAAAACTTATACTAGTTGTAAATAAAATATCTACTATACGGAAATTTTTATATTTATTATTTATTAATGAATTATAAACTATTTTGAGTTTTTTTTCAAATATTTTTATATTTTTATGCTTTCCTTTTAAACAATTTATTAAAAGTGTTTTTAGTTCATTTGAAACATTGGTCTTTTTTATTAGATTTATCAAGTCTGGAAATTTGGATTTTATTGGATTTAATTCTTTATTTGTAAGTAAAAATATAATTAATATAGCCATACTAAAAATTAGCGATTGTTCTCTTGTTATTTTTTCATTATTTAACCACGAGTTTATATTGTACGTTGGTGTGAATTCTACTACTCCACTATTAGACGAAACCACTGAACCAAAATCTATAAATATTATTTTACTATTAATCTCATCTATTAATATATTATCTGGTTTGATATCATAATACATGTAATTTTTCTGATACATACTATTTAGTTCTTTAATCAATAGTAGCCATATACTCAGTAAATCTTCTTCTTTCAGTTTTTTCTTATATACGTATTCTCTTAAACTTTGTCCTTGTATATAATCCATTACTAAAAAGAAATAGGTTTTATCTTTTGATATAAAATCATCCATATCATACACTTTTGGTACAAAATCCATGTCTTTCAACTTTTGCATTGCATCAAATTCTCTAGATATTGAGTACATATTTTCACTGATTTTGAGCGCATATACTTTATCGTTTTCATCCTTTACTTTATAGATACAACCTATTCCCCCACTACCTATTTTTTTTAATATTGTATACTCTTTTTTGTTCCATTTACCTACAATTTTTCTCATACTATCATACTTTCAAATAGGCCGTCTTTCTCTTCTTTGCTATCATCCTTGCTCAATAGCTCTATTGCTGATAATAACGCTGGACCTGTAGGTGTTAATCCTCCTATTTCTATGCTTTGTATTCTATTTTCTAATCCACTAATGTCATTTGTCATTTCTGATACTACTTTATAGTCTAGCTCCATACCAAATGGATAAGCTATCACTCCTACATATGTGTTACCTTTTCTCATGCTTAAATTCCTAAGAAGGCTTATTATGCTCTTTTTAGCTACTTCTATCTTGTTTGTCATACTTTTACTACAGTCTAATACTACACAACACTTTATTGTCATCTCATCTTCAATTTTTTCTATTAGTTCTATAATTTTTCTTCTTGATTGTATCTCTATTTTATCTAGTTCTTCACCTATAATACTTTTTAATTCATTATTAACTGCTTGTTGTATTGTATTACATGCTGTTTGTCTTGTCAGCATACACATGCTCTTTTCTAAGTTGTGTATGTCTGTAATTTCCCATAGCCCATTACCTGCGTTAGCTATTTCTTTAATTTCCTTTATGCTTTCCTCGTCTTTATAGCCTTGGATTATTCCTATAGTGCTAAATGTTATTCCTTTTTGCACATTTTCATTTACTACTTTTATTGGGTCTACTCCTTTATTTGATTTACCATCTGTTACTAATATAACTTGTCTAAACTCTAATGTCTTTTCCATATTATCCCTCCTCATTATGATTATTATCATTTTTTTGCTTTATATACTCTTAGGAGGGAAACTTTTTTATTTTACGCTTTTCCATATCTTTGTTGCTAAAACTGTCATATCGTCTCTTTTTTTATTTGGTGCTACTTCTAATGCTTTGTCTAATATATCATCCGCTATTGTCTGAGGATTGACACTGTCAATATTCTTTATTATATCTGTAAGCCAGCCTTCTTTATCTTTGCTCTCTTTATTTGCATCAAAAACTCCATCTGACATCATTATTATCACATCTCCGCTTTTTATTTGCTCTTCATATACATAAATATCTACTTCTCTTAGTATACCTATTGGTAAACTACTTGAATTTATTGATATTATATTTTTTCCTCTCTTTATGAAGGTTGGAGCTGATCCTATTTTAACAAACTGACCCTTGCCTGTATACAAGTCAATAATTGACATATCTAATGTCGTAAGCATTTCTTCATTGGATTTTAGAATTAGTATAGAGTTAATAGTTTTTAATGCAACTTCTTTATTATATCCTGCCTCTAAAAACTTTTCTAACAATGATACTACTGTGCTACTCTCTATATTAGCTTTATACCCAACTCCCATACCATCACTCAATATAGAAAAATAGTTATTCTGTCTTTCACCAAATACATAACTGTCTCCAGATACTTCTCTAAAGGAGTTGTTTATTCTTGAAACCCTTGTTATTCCATTATATCTATTTGCTTTTATTAGCTTAATTTTTGAGTATTTGTTAGTATTTACACTGCCGTGAAAATATTTATCTCTTTTTAATTTGTATCCAACTACCAAAGATACTATTGTTATTAGCCTTTGTAGTTGTAAATTGTCTAATTTATTTTTTGTTTCTATTATAATTTCGAATTTTTCATTGTTTGATTCTGTAACCACTACCTCTGTAACTGCAAATTCATGTTTTTTAAGCTGTATATATATGCTATTTTCGGCATCTTCTTTGAAACTAATATCCTCTTCTATTTCATGTGATAATTCTGTCATTATATTTGAAACTCCTTTTAATTGTTGCGATACAAGTTGTCTACTTTCTTGCACTTTTTTATTCCATGAATAATTGACCTTATATAAATCAAATAAATAATTGCATTTATCAACTATTCTATTGAGCCTCAAACATCTTTTTCTTATTGATAACGGTAAATCTTTTTCTTTTATTATGCCTTTGATTTCTATTACATTCATTAAGTCAAACATAGCTTTATAAGAGTTATAAAAATCATTTTTCCAACACGTTTGATACATGCTGCAATTTTTACATACTCCATCTGATAATTTGTTTATGAATTGATTTATATCTTTGTTTTGTGTGTGTACTTCTTCTTGTATTACTTTGTTAAATGTAGTTGATAGTTCTTCAAATACTTCTGACAACTCTAAAAGTCTTTTTTTAGTTAATTTTTTTACCCTGTTGTGATATGAATCTTTCACCTTAACTTTATTTCTGTTTATCATTGTAGCTTTATCAAATGCTTCTACAAAATATTTACCAAACAGTAAAAACATTATGCATCCAGCTATTATATCTCTAGTACTAATCAATATATCAACTGCCTCTATAGAGTAATATGAAATAATATAATATGATATTATGAAGCTTATTGAGCTAGTTATCTTCCCAAGTTCTCTAAATAATCCTGTTACAAGCCCACAGAAACCTAATATAGCTACTGTAATGTAAATAAAAGGTGTACTAAAGGATATTATTAAACCTACTGTTATTCCTATAGTAGCTCCCATTGATGGACCTTTCATGTTACCAACTGCTATAATTAAAAATATACTAATTATATTTCTAAATCCGAATCTCATAAATTGAGCATTCCCAATTCCTGCAATCACTAAAGCTAATATTATAATTAATGATATTATTTCTTCGTTTATGAGATCTTCATCATATTTAAAAAATACTGATATGCCGTAGTTAAATATATATGTTGCGCCAAATATTATGATTGCTTCAAATGTAACCATTATAAAATCATATATAAAATAATCCTTTTGACTTAAAAATACCATCCTTATCACTACTGTTATCAAAGCTGTCATAAGTGAAATAGACAGTTTATTAAACTTGATATTTGTCTTAAATAAATTGTAGAGTACTATTAATATCCAAATAGCCATTATATATTCGTACTTTGCCATACCTGGATTTGTCATTAATCCAAATGTTGCACTTATTGCTGTTAAACAGATTTTTTTACCTTTCCCTAAGTATGCTCCTACTAATGCTATTGAAAAAGGTATAAATCCATTCATTAATTTTACTCTCGATATGAATATGCTTATTAATACTATAAAGAAATATGGCGTATTGATATATAGGCTATTTTTAATTTTATCTAAGCTTGTCCTTTGATGTATTATATTATTGATGTTACTAGCTATTTCATTGACCATATAATCACTCCTTACTTTGTGAGTGATATTGTATCAGAGTTTCTTTATTTTATTTGTCAATAAAGGTAACAGTATAAAAAAATCGTTTTACACAATTTCTAATTAATTATCATATGGCGCATACTTTTTATTATGTGTGACATTTTACTGTAAAGATTTAAAAAAATAATAATCTCAGTTTTTGAATTTATTTGATACATGTATAATTTATATTTTTATTTTTATTAGTTTTATCGCCATAAAATATAGATATATCAATTTATTTCTGAGTAAAAAAATACTCTATATGACATATATCTATCATAAATAGAGTATTTTATATTATTTGTATCTTTCGACAAATAAAAATTAAGTTTAAGTATATAAATAACTCAATAATTTCAAAATTATCTACTAAAAATTCAAATAGACAACACTTTGGTATGTGTAAAATGCAATGCATCAAGACATATTAGAGTTTGAGCGTACTTTGTAGTACGTGAATAAACTAAAATTTTGATAACGCCGTAGTTTACCATATAAAGCGTTTAAACTAAAAAAATGAAATAATGGCACATCATATCACTGTGCCATTATCTATATAAACCCGATTTTCGGTTTTATTATCAACATATATATTAACGAGATTTATAATTTCCTTTTTTCGATTCTCTTGTTTTAAGTTGATCCTGTCTCTCTGTACTATCTTTTAAAAATTGCATCATTTTATCTTCAAAAGACATATTTCGTTGTATACGTTCAGTTTTGTTGCTCCAGTCTACCTGTGTAGGCTGTTTATGGCTTCTCTTTGGTTTAGCTTGTCTTATAGATAAACTTATCTTTCCTCCTTCAATAGATAAAACTTTCACATTTACCTTTTGTTTGTTTTTAAGATGCTTTTTAATATCACTAACGTATTCATGTGATACCTCTGATATGTGGACTAATCCAGTCTCTCCTTCTGGTAGCTGAACAAACGCACCAAAGTTTGTTATGCCTGTAACTGTGCCTTCAACTACATTTCCTACTTTAACTGGCATAAATTAATTATTCCTCCTTTAAAAATACTGTTTTAATTTTTTAAAGTATATTTTATTTTCTCAATACATCAATAATAACATAATAAATATAATATGTCTATATTCGCTTTTATAACAAAAATGCAATTTTTTTGTATATTACTAATTTAACCCTTTATTTTACTTTCAGGCTAAATAATCATTTGCTAAGTTTTACATTTTTATTTATATTAAACTTTCATTAGAAAGTATTACATACCTTAATGGTGGTTTTATTATCAATACATTGCAACAATACTTTAAAAAACAGCATTCTCAGGGGACAATATTATTCTTTATCCTTTTTCTCATCTTCGTTTGTTTTTTCAATATAAATATATTCTCCTGGTTTAGCCATCTTGAGATCATCTCTAGCTACTGATTCAACAAATTCAGTAGATTTACCCTTTTCAGTTTTTTCCTGTAAGTCTTCAATTTGACTTTCTATTTTTTTATTTTCTTCCTCTCTAATAGCTATTTGATCCTCTAAATCATTTATAAGCATTACTTTTTTTATACAAATACTAAAAAAGTAAATTACAACAAACATGATTACTATATTTCCTATGCTAAATAGCTTGCTCTTTCTTTTTTTCATATTTTATCCTTTCCCATCTTTTTTATACTTTACCAGTTTGTAGTTTAGTCAATGCTTTTTAAATAAGATGTATTTGGCATGTTTTTTTATATCATATATTATTCTATGTGGTAGACTCAAAACCCTTTTTATTCGCTTTTTGTGTCTTTTTAATCTATAATCCACTTTATTTTGAATTTTTTTCCTTATTATACTCATGTATTTTAGTGGTAGTGTTACGTATCCTGTAATATATGTAATTCCTTTTATTAAATATCTTGTGATTTTTAATAATACTTTCATTACAAACCTACTTAGTAACAAAGTATAAATGATTACCCCCAATAAAAACCCTATAAACACATATCCTCTTAGTTGTCCCCAATTGCTATAAAAAAGTATTCCTACTGAAATTATAGATACCAGTATCCAAAATAACAAATCTTCAATAATGGTTGCCACACGCTTTGGTCTTATAAAAAATCTAAACACTCTATATAAGTCATATATAAATCCAATGATTAACCCACCATAAACTGTGGTTAAGAATATTATTACTTGATCCTTTGTTAATACATACATATAAACACCTCATAGCGCTATTTAAACATATTTTTTAGTAATCCTTTTTTACTATTAAATGATTTATTGCTATATACTATAGAATCTATTTGGCCTTCTATTTTCAGATTAGCATCATCCAGATTTAATTTATTAATGTTCAAATTTTCTCCTTTTATTGTTATTAATCCGTTTGTAGAAACTATTACTATGATATTTTCATTAAATTTGTCTACATGCTCTACTCCACTTACTGTAAGCTTTTTTCTGTCTTCTAGGTATACGTTTTGGTTTGCGTTAGTGTTATTATTCATACTTATACCCCCTTTACTACTCATGTTAATGAATATGTTTTTTCCCTTGATTTTATTACTAAAAAAGACTGGCTAAGTAATAATTACTTAGCCAGTCTTTAATTTTGCTTGTTTTTATTCAAGTATCTTATACATTTTACATGCATCTTCTTTGGTAACATGCTCTAAAAGCTCTAATATTTCTATCTTTAATTCTTTAGCTCCAAAATTTATTTGCAGTATATCACCAGCTGACACTTCTGTTCCTGGTTTTGCTTCTTTATTGTTTAGTAGTACTTTACCTTTCTCACATGCTTCTTTAGCTAGTGTTCTTCTTTTTATTATTCTTGAATTTTTTAAAAATTTATCTATTCTCATATATACACTCCTTTACTTTCTAAGGCTTACAGGTATGAGTCTTACTTTATAAAAATATTATTTCTAAGTTATCAACATAGCTTTTAAGCATGTTTATTTATTTCTCATTATTTTGTAAAAAATCAGGTCTAAAGACCTGATTTTTTTACTTATTAACTGCTTCTTTTAAAGTTTTACCAGCTTTAAATACTGGAGCTTTTGATGCTGGAATTGTGATCTTTTGTTTTGGATCTCTTGGATTTCTTCCTTCTCTTTCTTTACGATGTCTAACTTCGAATGTTCCAAATCCAACCAACTGAACTTTATCTCCATTTTCAAGAGCCTCTTTTACACTTTCCATAAAAGCATTTAAAGCGCTTTCAGCATCTTTTTTTGTCAAATTGCTTTTTTCAGCTATGCTTGTGATAAGATCTGATTTGTTCATTAATATACCTCCCTATTTTTGAACTATAAACTCAGTCATGTAGCCATAAGACAATACTAATATAATTTACTATTATTCTATGAATCTTTATAAAATCCTTCTTTTGTAGTATTATTTTTTCTAATTTTTTATGTTTTTATGTGTTTTTGCTGTATTCCATGCTTTTTCCATCTCTGATAAGCTCATTTCTTTCATGTCTTTTCCCATTTTTTTACTTTCATCTTCTATGAATTTGAACCTGTATATGAATTTATCTATTGTGCCAAGTAATGCAATTTCAGGGTTAATATCACAAAACCTACTCAAATTGACTACAGAAAAGAATAAATCTCCTAGTTCCTTTGATGTACTATCTTTATCTTTTAGTTCTATTGCTTCTTCTAGCTCCTGTAGCTCTTCTTTTACCTTGCTTATCACCTCATCAGTACTATCCCAATCAAATCCTACTTTAGCGGCTTTATTTTGTATTTTATAGCTTCTAATGAGTGCTGATAAACTTTTTGGAACTTCTTCTAGCTTTTTTGTATAAGACTGAATATTTTTTTCTTTTTCCTTTATGCTATCCCATATTTGTTTTACCTCTTTAGCATTGTGGGCTGTTTGATTACTGAACACATGCGGATGCCTTGTAACTAGCTTTTTAGCAAGGTTACTCATAACATCCCACAAAGTAAATGTCCCTTCTTCTTTTGCTATCTGAGAGTGGAATATCACTTGTAAAAGCAAATCTCCCAGTTCTTCTATTAAGTTGTCTACATCATTGTTGTCTATCGCCTCTACTACTTCATAGGCTTCTTCTAGCACATATTCTCTTAACGATTCATGCGTTTGCTTCATATCCCAAGGACATCCGTCCTTGCTTCTTAATCTTTCCATTATTGTTAACAAGTCATG
Source organism: Clostridiaceae bacterium M8S5 (assembly GCA_029227815.1). GTDB lineage: Bacteria > Bacillota > Clostridia > Tissierellales > MCWD3 > Abyssisolibacter. The sequence continues at coordinate 4,045,165 of CP118523.1, forward strand.
GAGATTATATACTTTTTTTGCTGAAATATCTATTGCAGGTATTAAAATACATGAAAGATGGTTCAAATCTGACATTCTATCTAGTTCATATATCTGTATTTCAGCAGATGTCAGACTGATTTCGTCCTTATTTTTACTCAAAAAATAAATTTTATACTCATCACCATATATTTCACTTAAATATAATTTAATCTCTGTTGCGATTATTTTATCATATATATTTGTAACTATGTTATCGCTATTTATGTCTATATAATGGTTTCCAATATCTAATGAATTTATAATCTTCAAGCTGTTATCGCTATTTCTTCTTGTAGTTCTTAATACTTCATCTACTATACTAACGCTGCCTAGTAATTTGAGTTTGATGATCCCTGCTGCTTCTTTTTTTAATAACAGCTGACTAACCTTGTCCGATACCATAGGATTTCCAGGAGTACAATATACTATCTTACCTTGCTCTAATGATTTTTTTATTAAATCATCGGCTATCATATTATATACATCATCAAAAGATTCACCTTTTTCATATATATAATCATAGGTATCAAAGTCTATTTTATTTTCAATCAAATAATCTACTACTTCATGCTTTTTGGTTCTTAAATATATCTTTCTTGCTTCTTCAATAGCTTTAGCTGCGGATAATGTCAATGAGTCATATCCTCTATACCCTAAACCTATTATTGTTATTTCACACATGATTACACCACCTGTATTACTACCTATTTTGTAACTTATTTAAATATACCCACTCTTTTTAACACTCTTACTATTTTATCTCCTTTAGGTACAATCTGAAAATCTTTTTCAGTTATTGCACCTGTTACAAACAACGCTAATACATATACTACTCCACCTATAGCTACTGCTAATAGCGTTGCTAATTTATCTGAAATCACACTACTTATTCCTATATATGATACTTTTACCACTACTAGCATCAGAATCGCTGATATCGCTGGTTTTACAAACACTTCTATAATATTAGGTCTAATATTTACGTATTTTTTAACTGATATATAATTCAATATACTAGCTACTGCGTATGCAATTATTGTCCCTATTATTGCTCCATATATTCCTATACCTTTTATGCCTGTTAGTGTATAGGATATTATGACCTTAAATATTGCACCTATAATAAGATTTCTTACTGGTATAAACGGTTTTCCTACTGCCTGTAGTATACCCGTCATTGACTGTACTAATGCTAGGAATATAACGCTAAAAGCTAACACCGATAACATAGAACCTGCGCTTTCTTGTGTCTCTAATGGTCTAGTATAATACAACAATTTTATTATTGGTGTTGCTAGAGCATATAATCCTAGTGCACAAGGTAATCCTACAACTAATGATACTCTTATACCTGATATTGATAATTTTCTTACGTTTCTATAGTCAGATGTAGCATAAACAGATGCTATAGCTGGTACTAAGCTCATTGCTAGTGCTATTGAAAATACCTGAGGAAAGTTTATCAGAGTTTGTGCCATACCTGACATCTGTCCAAAGAGCTTTGTTACTTCCTTCTCTGTATAACCTATTAATTGAAGCTTTCTACCTATTATAGCAACATCTATGCTGTTTATCAAAGGAACTATTGCCGCCCCTATTGTAATAGGTATAGCTATCATTAATATACTTTTAATTATATTAGATGTATTATCTGTTATATCAGATGCATCTCTTCTTATTTCAGTCTTTATATCATTTCGCTTATACACATATATTATTACCATCAAGATAGTTCCGCCTATTGCTCCTGCCGAAGCACCAAATGCGGCTCCACCTGCAGCCTTATCTAAGCCACTGTCTAATAAATATTTTGCCAAAAATAATCCTACTCCTACTCTTAGCAATTGCTCTACCATTTGAGAACTTGCTGTTGGGAGCATACTTTGTCTACCTTGAAAATATCCTCTTATTGCAGACATTATTGGTACAAATAGTAATGCTGGTGTAAGTGCTATCATTGAATAATATGCTTTTGGCCTTCCATAATAGTTAACTATGTACTTGCTTCCAAATAATATTATTGAAGATGTAAGCACCCCACCTATGACTAGACCTAAAAAAGATATCTTAAATATCTTATGTGCATTTTTATATTGCCCTAACGCCCTCTTCTCAGATACTAGCTTAGCCACTGCAACCGGTAGTCCTGCTGTAGAAATAGCAAACAATAAATTGTATATAGGATATGAAGTCTGAAAATATCCCATACCTTCGCTACCTATCATATTAATCAGTGGTATCCTATAAAATGCCCCTAGTATTTTTATAAATATCCCAGCTACCCCTAATATTACAGCACCTTGTAAAAAAGATTTCTTACTCATTAACTACCTCCTAAAGACTCTGCCATTATTTCATGTTGTTCACTATTATGCTTTTTTGTCTTATTTTATGTGAACAACTTAGGCTCTAACATTACTATTATAGCAAATTTTGATGATTAATTAAATAAAAACCTCCTAGCGATGTGTCATACTTATTGTTAAGTTTTATCGACACGTTTAGTTATTATTACCATAATACTAATTTATAAAACAAAGAAGCTCTCTAATGAGACAGCTTCTTTGTTTTAACTATAACTATCTAAACATCCCTACCCTTTTTAGTATCTTCACTATCTCGTCACCTTTAGGAACAATCTGAAAGTCTCTCTCAGTTATTGCACCTGTTATAAATAATGCTATAGCATATACTACTCCACCTACTATTATTGATAAAATCGTTGCTATTTTAGCCGATATCACATTACTAATTCCTATATATGAAATTTTCACTACTACTAGCATCAGAATAGCTGATATTGCTGGTTTGACTACCACCTCTATAAAGTTAGGTCTAATATTTACGTATTTTTTAACTGATATATAATTTAGGATACTAGCTACTGCGTAAGCCACTATTGTTCCAATAATAGCCCCATATATTCCTATACTTTTTATACCTGTTAATATATACGATATTATGACCTTAAATATTGCACCTATGATAAGATTTCTTACTGGTATAAACGGTTTTCCTACTGCCTGTAGTATTCCCGTCATAGCCTGTACTAATGCTAAAAATATAACACTAAACGCTAACACTGATAGCATAGCTCCTGCGCTTTCTTGTGTCTCTAATGGTCTAGTATAGTACAACAATTTGATTATAGGTGTCGCTAGAGCATATAATCCTAATGCAGAGGGTAATCCTACAATTAATGATACCCTTATACCTGATATAGATAGCTTTCTTACATTTCTATAGTCAGATGTAGCATAAACAGATGATATAGCTGGTACTAAACTCATTACTAAAGCTATTGAAAACATTTGTGGAAAGTTAACCAGTGTTTGAGCCATACCTGTCATCTGACCAAAAAGTTTTGTTGCTTCCTTTTTTGTATAACCAATTATTTGAAGTTTTCTTCCAATGATAGCAACATCTATATTGTTCATCAATGGAACTATTGCCGCACCTATTGTAATAGGTATAGCTATCACCAATATACTTCTGATTATATTAGATGTACTATCTGTCATTTCTGTTTTATCACTTCTAACTTCTATTCCTATAGATTTTCTTTTATATGCATAAATAATCATTATAAGGATTGTCGCGCCTATAGCTCCTGCTGAAGCACCAAAAGCTGCTCCACCTGCTGCTTTATCTAAACCACTATCTAATAAATATTTTGCTAAAAATAAGCCTACTCCAACCCTAAGCAGTTGCTCTACAATTTGCGAACATGCCGTTGGAACCATATTTTGTCTTCCTTGAAAATACCCTCTTATAGCTGCCATTATTGGTACTAATAGTAATGCTGGAGCAAGTGCAATCATTGAATAGTATGCTTCCTGCCATCCATAGTAATTAACTATGTACTTACTTCCAAATAATATAACCAAAGATGTAAGCACACCACCTATGACTAAACCTAAAAAAGATATCTTAAAAATCTTGTGTGCATTTTTATATTGTCCTACTGCCCTCTTTTCAGATACTAATTTCGCTATGGCAACTGGTAGTCCTGCTGTAGAAATAGCAAATAACAAACTGTATATTGGATATGAAGTCTGATAATATCCTATACCTTCGTCACCTATTATATTAAGTAATGGTATTCTATAAAGTGCTCCTAGTATTTTTACAAATATCCCTGCTGCCCCTAATATTACAGCACCTTGCAAAAAAGATTTCTTATTCATCAACTTCCTCCTAAAGACTCTGTCATTATTTCACATTGTCCACTATTACGTTTTTTAGTCTTATTATGTGAACAACTTTGACTCTAACATTTCTATTATAGCAAATATTGATGATTAAATAAATCATCATTGCTATATTATAAAATATGGAAAGTTTATTGTTAGTTTTTACATCCACCTTGGCTATTATTATATTACTAAAAACAAAGAAGCAGTCATAGACCGCCTCTTTGTTTTAATCCAACTATTAGATTTGTTTGTAAGTATAGTAATGTGGATAGACAATGTCACCTAAATAGCAAATGCAGTAACAAAACCGATTTGCTTCTACAGTAGCTGTCACAACTTTTTTGTTTAATTTTTTACGTCTAGTCCCCCTTCCCTTATGTGTTTGTTTTTGTTATTTATCCCACAAATGCAATTTTCTAGATTTTTAAATGTTAATCCTGCTTTTATAAAACTTTCAACATATATAAAAGAGATGCTATTTTATTAACATCTCTTCTTACTTCTAACCTTCCATTTGTTTTGCTAGAAATTTAGCTGCTGCTTCCGCTAATTTGATTTCTACTTCACCCATATTAACACCTTCATCTTTTGATGTTATTATAACTGCTCCTATCGGGTCTCCTTGCGAAACAACAGGTGCTATGATTTGTGCTTTGTATTGTTCAGCACTAGCCTCGTCTATTATTAATCTCAATGGCTTTATATCTCCTGATGTTTCGTAGATTTCTTTACTCTCTATGATTTTTTCTAATTCATTGCTTAGTCTTTTATCATAATATTCCTTATTTGAAGCCCCTGATACTGCAACCACACTATCTCTATCACATATTATTGAAATATGTTTAACTGTTTGACTTAAAGCCTCAGCATACTCTTTAGCAAACTCACCTAATTCACCTATTGGAGAATATTTTTTAAGTATCACTTGACCTTCTCTATCTGTGAATATTTCTAATGGATCACCCTCTTTTATTCTAAGTGTTCTTCTTATTTCTTTTGGTATTACTACTCTACCTAAGTCATCAATCCTTCTAACGATACCTGTAGCTTTCAAATTTTTTCCCTCCTAGTTATAAAATTGAAGTTGTTTGAGTTTATTATTTTACTTGTGTGATTATTTTATGCATTGTTGGTAATTAAATTTTATCTTGGTCATATTTTATGTAATTACTAAAAAATTAAACGTATATCATAAAAAAAGATTGATAACATAGTCTATCATCTGGAAAACTATAGTAAAAATTCAAGTACAAAGCTATTAATATTAAATAACAGTGTTTAATTAAAGATATGCTAGCAACGGTAATTTTATAGAAAATAGAACTTAGCTTTTGTTTAAACAAAAAAAGCCGAATCTCGGCTTTTCTCTATTCTTTCTTATCATTATTGTTATTTGTTTGTTTGTCTTTGTTTTGTGAACTATCTTTTTCTTCTTTGTTATCTTGTTTTTTATCTTCTCCTTGTGTTTTGTCACCTTCTTGCTTCTTGTCTTTTTCTTCTGACTTCGGTTTAGCAAGTTCTATTAATATTTCCACTTTTGCCTTACTTCTAAACTCTTGCATTTGTTTTTGATATTCTTCTTGCTTCATAGCTCTTATTACTTGGTCTTTGTTTTTTTCGAACCCAAATTTCTTATCTGTAACTTTTATTATATGGTAACCATAATTCGTTTTAACTGGTTCACTTATTTGTCCTACTTCTAGTTCAAAAGCTTTTTGGGAGAATTCCTTAACCCAACCGTTGTATGTTTTAAACCCTAAGTCTCCACCATTTTCTTTTGAAGGACATAAAGATTTTTCTTTTGCTAACTCTTCAAATTTGGCACCTTCATCTAACTGTTTTTTGATTGCCTTAGCTTCTTCTTCTGTCTTTACTAATATGTGACTTGCTCTTACTTGATCAAACAGTGCCTTTCTTTGCTCATAATACTCTTTAGCTTTTTTGTCATCAACTTTTATAACTTCATCAACATATTTATTAGCAATAATACCTCTTTTTATAAGCACTTGCTTAAAAAACTTTTCAGTTATTTTCATATTTTCAAGGTACTTTTTAAAATTTGCTTTTTGCTCATCTGTTGAAATTTGTTTTTTAAATTCTTCTTCTATCTCTTTATCGCTAGCTTCTACATTGTGCTCTTTTGCCATTTGCTTTAGAACATCCTGCATTATTAGCTCTTCTAACGCTATCTCTTTTATTACTTCATCAAAAGTTCTTCCATCACCATAGTTATTATCCCACATATCTGGAGATATCTGTCCATTTGCTTCTGCTACCTTTTTTTGGAAAGTTACATATTGATCCAAATCATCTTTCGTGATTGCTTGCCCATTTACTTTTGCTACTACATCCTTATTATCTTTACTACATCCAACAAATGCGGCTAAACTTATAATTATAGCCATAAAAATTATTAATCTATTTTTTTTCAAGTTTTTCACTCCTAACTAGATAAAATCATTTGTACCACTAATCTATTATATATCAATTTGTCTATTATTTAAACTATCAATTTTATTAACTATTTTTTCTAATGTTGATATAATGCTATTTTGAGATGTATTATTAAGTTTGTATTTCAAACCAGGTGTTTTTGACAAATCAAAATTAATCCCTCTTCTAAAATATTGTGAAAACTCATTTATGAACACTGGGGTTAAAACATTCACATCATCAAACTGCACCTTAAATATATTCTTTTTTTGTTCTACACTTAGAATATGGTTTCTTCTGCAAATAGATTTAATGTAGGCTATCTTGATTAGATTTTCTACTTCTTTTGGCAAATCTCCATACCTATCTATTAACTCTTCTATTGTATCACTTGTATCTTCCAAGCTCTTTATAGTTGATATTTTCTTATACATATCAACTTTTTGTTGTTCATTTTGGATATATCTTTTAGGTATATAACAATTTACATTAAGCTCTATAGCAGTATCTACCTGTTTTTCTTTTACCTTTCCTTTTAACTGATCTACTGTCTCTTCTAAGTACTTTACATACAAGTCATAACCAATTGCAGCCATATGACCATGTTGTTCTGAACCAAGTATATTACCTGCTCCTCTTATTTCTAAATCCCTCATAGCTATCTTAAAACCTGAACCAAATTCAGTAAACTCTTTAATGGCTTTAAGTCTTTTCTCTGCAATTTCTGATAAAACCTTGTCTTTTTCATAAGTAAAATAAGCAAATGCTACTTTATTTGATCTACCAACTCTTCCTCTTAATTGATAAAGCTGTGATAGCCCCATTTTATCAGCATCATATACTATCATTGTATTTACATTCGGTATATCCAGCCCTGTTTCTATTATTGTTGTACATACTAAAACATCATATTCCCCATTTAAGTAATCAATCATTATATGTTCTAATTCTCTCTCACTCATTTGACCATGTCCAACTGCAATTCTAGCTTCTGGGACAAGTGCTTTTATACGAGATGCCATCTTTTTTATACTCTTAACTCTGTTATACACAAAATACACCTGTCCATTTCGGTTCATCTCTTTTTTTATTGCATCAACTACTAATTGGTCGTTATATTCCATAACATAGGTTTGTATGGGATATCTTTCTTCTGGCGGCTCTTCTATTAAACTCATATCTCTAACACCTATTAAAGACATATGAAGCGTTCTTGGAATAGGTGTAGCTGTTAATGTTAATACATCTATGTTTTCTTTTATTTGCTTTATTTTTTCTTTATGCTTAACTCCAAATCTCTGTTCCTCATCTATAATTAGTAATCCCAAATCATGAAATATAACGTCTTTTGAAAGCATTCTATGTGTTCCTACTATTATGTCTAAATTTGCACCTTTTAGATTTGATAATATCTTTTTTTGCTGTGATGGTGTTCTAAATCTACTGAGCATTTCTACTTTCACTGGAAAATCTTTGAACCTGTTAACTATAGTATTGTAATGTTGCTGAGCTAATATTGTCGTCGGAACTAATATAGCCACCTGCTTACTTTCCATAACCGCTTTAAATGCAGCTCTTAATGCTACTTCGGTTTTTCCATAGCCAACATCTCCACATAACAATCTGTCCATCGCTTCCTTCTTCTGCATGTTGTCTTTTATCTCTTTTATACATTTTAACTGATCAGGAGTTTCTTCATATGGAAACATATCTTCAAATTGTTTTTGCCATAGCGTGTCTTTTAAAAACTCATGTCCCTTTTGCATATGCCTTTTTGCATATAGCTCAAGTAAATCTTTAGCCATATCCTCTATTGATTTTTTGACCTTATTTTTTGTTTTTATCCAATCTCCACTACCTAATTTATTGATTTTTGGTCTTACTGAATCTGCTCCAATATATTTTTGTATTAGATCCATTTGTTCAACTGGTACAAACAACTTATCTTCTCCCGAATACTTTATGCACATATAATCTTTCTTTATTCCCTGCACGTCTAATTGCTCTATACCAGTGTATTTGCCTATACCGTGACTTTCATGTACTACATAATCTCCTATTTTTAAATCTGTAAATGAAGAAATCTTTCTGCCACTTTCTTTTGATTTTGAGGTCCTCTTTTTCTTGTTTACACCAAATATCTCTCTATCACTTATAATCATTAGCTTTAATTCTGGATATTCAAACCCTTTACTAATAGTACCTTCTGTTATAAATACCTGCCCAGAAAAGATCTCTACTTCTTTTTTGTCTGTATACAAACACTCTACGTCTAATTCTTTGAGACTCTTCTCCAGTCTTTTTCCTCTTTCCTGTGTCCCTGATGGTATTATTATTTTATATCCGCTATATTTAAGTCTTTTTAATTCATCAGCTATTAATTGCATCTTATTATGAAACGGCTGAATTTCTTTAGATACTATACTTATAATTTCTTTGAATTTAAAGTTTTTATTATTTTTTAATAACGACGACATGCAAATACAATTCTTGGACTTTATATCTTCTAAAATATCATCGCAATCTAGATATATATCTTTGTGTTTTCCTAATAATTCTCCTCTTTCGTACAAATCTGTGTACTTACTTATAAAATCTTCTTTAATATTTTTACATTCATCCATTATTCTTTGAGGATCATCCAATATTACTAAGCTATTTTTATTAAAATAGCTTAGTATACTTGTTAACCTATCTACATATGGTATTAACATATTTATATTTTGAATATCAACACCTTCATTTAAACTGTGTATATATGCTTTAAACTTCTCCTCTAATCTATCCACAATGCTACTAAACGACTCTTTTGATATCCTTTTAATTGATTTTTGTAAATCTCTTTGCAACTTTTTACTTATATCGCCTATTTGATTTTTTTCTATTAATACCTCTTTAAAAGGTGGTACGTCTATACGATCAAGATTATACATTGACCTTTGATCTTTTAAATCAAAGCACCTTATTGAATCTACTTCATCTCCAAACAACTCTATTCTAACAGGGTTATTTGAATTTGATGGAAAGAAGTCTATTAATCCTCCTCTAACACTAAACTGACCCGTACCTTCTACCATATCAACTCTTTCGTATCCATTTATTATAAAATTATTTATGCACTCCTCTAAATTGAGTTCTTGCTGTGAATCTATTGAAAATCTACACTCACCAAATGTCTCTGGCATCATAACTCTATTTAACAATGTCTCTATGGATGCTACTACTATTATTTTTTGATTACTAAAAAGCTTATTCATTACTTTTAATCTTTGGTCATTTATCTCATGACTATACGCATCTATATCATATAAAAGCATTTGTTTTACTGGATAATGCTCTACTGTTTTACCATAAAATTTTAAATCTTCTACAATCCTTTTAGCTCTAAATTCATCATGTGTGACTATTAATATTTGGTTAGACAACTCAGTATTTAAACAGTATGCTATATGACTAATATTTTCTTGTAAAATTCCATGTACTTGTATAGGAGATATATCTTTTTTTATACAGTCTACAATTTTTTTGTATGGTTTAAGGTTTTTCATTTGGTCTATAAATATGTTTTTCTCCAACAGTACCAACTCCTTTTGATGTGCTAATTATAACTGATAACAAGTACACACTCTTAATATTAAAAGTATAAACTTCTTATCAGTTTTATAAAAAGTTATAACAAACCTAGGGGCTGTCTTACGAGACATCCCCCTTGTCAGTTATAAAGTTGCGTTCATCTTTATTTCTTTTTATTAAATTTATTCATAGCATAATCCACGTTATTTTTTATTATTTCTATTACTGAATCACTTGCTATCTCTACGATCTCATCTATTTTTTCTCTTTCTTCTTTATTAAATTTATTAAGCACAAAATACGCTAAATCTTGACCTTGATTAGGCCTTCCTATTCCTATTCTAATTCTTGGAAAATCATCATTTTTTATATGATAAATTATAGATTTCATTCCATTATGACTTCCTGCACTACCCTTTTTCCTTATTCTAATAGTCCCAAGGTCTATATCTATGTCATCGTATATTACTATTAAATTCTGCACGGGTATATTGGTATATTTTAATAGCTCCATTACAGAGATTCCACTATTATTCATATATGTTTGAGGTTTAACTAATATTACTTTATTCCCCTCAATATTTGTTTCTCCATATACTGACTTAAATTTAATCTTATTTAGCTTTACACTGTATTTCTGTGCAATACAATCTATGGTATTGAATCCTACGTTGTGTTTTGTATCTGAATATTTACTACCTGGATTGCCTAACCCTATAACTGCATACAAGTCATTCAACTCCTTATACTAATTTATCCTTCATATATAGCCATGTATACAGCTTTTTTTAATTCTAATCAAATAACTTACTTACTGAATCATTATTGTTAATTCTCTTTATTGCTTCTGCAAACAATGGCGATATTGACATTACTTCTATGTTTTTAATTTGCTTTTCCTGTGTTAATGGTATAGTATCAGTTACTACCAGCTTCTCTATAACAGAATTTTCTATTCTCTCTATTGCTGGTCCAGATAATACAGCATGTGCACAACATGCATAAACCTTTTTTGCACCAAAATCCTTTAATACTTTTGCTGCCTTTGTCATTGATCCTGCTGTATCGATGATATCATCAACTATTATAACGTTTTTATCTTGTATATCTCCTATTACATTCATTACCTCTGAAACATTTGCTTTTGGTCTTCTCTTTTCTATAATAGCTATCGGTAAATCTAATATACTTGCAAAGTTCCTCGCTCTTCTAACTCCACCTATATCTGGTGATACTATAACTGTATCTTTATCAACTAAATCGTTATCTTTAAAATATTTTGCTAAAATAGGCACTGCTTTTAAATGATCTACTGGTATATCAAAATATCCTTGTAATTGAGCCGCATGTAAATCTATAGTTACAACTCTATCCGCTCCAGCTGTAGTTAGGATATCAGCAACAAGTTTTGATGTAATTGGGTCTCTTGCCTTTGTCTTTCTATCTTGTCTTGCATAACCATAGTAAGGTATAACTGCATTTATTCTCCCTGCAGATGCTCTTTTAAATGCATCAATCATTATTAATAATTCCATTAGATTTTCATTAACTGGGGGACATGTAGACTGTATAACATAAACATCGCCACCTCTTACGGTCTCGTTGATATCTACTGAAATTTCTCCATCACTGAATGTACCTACTACACTGTCTCCTAAATCAACACCGATTTCTTTACATATTTTTTCTGCAAGTTCTTTATTTGCATTACCAGTGAAAATTTTTATGCCCATTTTATTATTAGAACACACTAAAATTCCTCCTTTTATTATAAAACAAATTAATCGTTGTATTTTGTAAAATCACATTTCTTATTATAACACAAATGTACTTCTCTACAATTAAATTTTGTCTAACTGTGTATATTTTATTTTTTGTTCTTTACCCAATTATCTTTATTAATCTGTCTTGCTCTTGCTATTGAAAGTGCATTTGCCTGTACATCATCAGTAATAGTTGATCCCGCTGCTAGTAACGCGTTTTCTTTGATTGTTACTGGCGCTACCAAATTACAGTTACTTCCTACAAACACATTATCCTCAACTGTTGTTTGATGCTTATTTACACCATCGTAATTTACAAATACTACGCCACATCCTATATTAACTTTATCTCCTACATTAGCATCTCCTATATAGGCCAGATGGCTAGCTTTAGTGTTATTTCCAATGGTAGAATTCTTTACTTCAACAAAATCACCTATTTTAACATTGTTTCCTATATTACTATTTGGACGTAAGTAAGCATATGGTCCTATTGTTGTATTATCCCCTATTTTACTTTCCACAATAGTTGACTGTTCAACTTTAACATCATTTCCAATAGTACTATCTATTATTCTACTATTTGGTCCTATGACACAATCTTTTCCTATAATCGTAGATCCTTCTATATATGTGTTTGGATATATGATTGTGTCTCTTCCTATTTCTACCCCATACTCTATGTATGTGCTATTTGGGTTTATTATCGTCACTCCACTGAGCATAATCTCATCGTTTATCCTCTTTTGCATTATTTGTTGTACTTCTGCTAGCTGTACTCTTGAATTAATACCTAAAATTTCATTGTTATCATCAAGTTTACAAGCACCTACTTTATATCCATCTTGTTTCAGTATCTTTATTGTATCTGTTAAATAGTATTCATTCTGAGAATTATCATTTGTGAGTTTTTTAAGCGCTTCTTTCAATCGCTTACCACTAAAACAATATATACCTGAATTCACTTCTTTTTTAGCCTTTTGCATTTCATCCGCATCTTTCTCTTCTACTATCTCTGATACTGTGCTATTTAATTCATCTCTAATTATTCTTCCATATCCTTTTGGATTATTAATATCAGCCGTTAATATTGTTACTTCATTTTTTTCCCTATCATGATATTCTATTATCTTTTTGATTGTTGTATCTGTAACTAAAGGTGTATCTCCACAAAGTGTTATAACTGTGTCATCATCGCCAATATACTCTTTAGCTTGCATCACCGCATATCCTGTTCCATAAGGAACGTTTTCTCCTATCGGTTGCTCTATAGCTTCTACTTTATTTTGTCCATGTTTTTCAATCTCTTTTAATACTTCTTCTTTATTATGTCCTACTATTATTACGCTTTTATCACTACCTCCATTTATACACGTACTCATCATATAATTTATAATACTTTTACCACAAACTTTATGCACAGCTTTTGGTAACTTTGATTTCATCCTTGATCCTTCACCTGCTGCTAGTATTACTGATATAATCATACTTTCCCGCCTCTCTAACTTTGATCTATTTAATTTTTAGTTTTTGTCAAATTTATAGAATAAATATCTTCTTTTTCCCTTGTATTATAACAAAACATATCGCTAATAACAAATTTAATGGCAAAAAATAAAAGAGTCTAGGACTCTTTTATTCTGCACATTCTACTTCAACTTCTTTTTGGTATTCTGAAAATACCGCTTCTTGTATCTTGCTTCTTGTTTCAGAGTTTATTGGGTGGGCTATATCTCTAAATTCTCCATCTACCATCTTTCTACTTGGCATAGCTATAAACAATCCATTCTGCCCTTCAATAATCTTTATGTCGTGTACCACAAACTCATTGTCGAATGTTACAGAAACAATAGCTTTCATTTTTCCATCATTGTTTATTTTTCTTACTCTAACATCAGTAACGTTCATGATCTCACCACCTTCCTGCATAACTCAGTTGTATATACAGTATAATTCTATATTATTTTGGTAATTCCTTCTTTTTTTTAAAATTATTACTTTTTTTAATAATTTTATTTCAAAAACATGTCATCATTTACAGCTATTTCAACGCTTTTAGTTATTTCATTTATATTTTTTAATTTTAATAATGACACGTAATCATCTACAACTTTGTTTTCAGGAATTTCTGTTGATACTAAAATACCTGTTCCCACTACTTTTGCATCAAATTCATGCATCATGTCATAAATTCCTTTTATTGTACCACCTGCTCTCATAAAATCATCTATAACTAATACTTTAGAACCTTCTTTTAATGCTTTTCTTGCTAAGGACATGGTCTGAATCTTTTTTGTTGAACCAGAAACATAATTTATACTAACCGTTGGTCCTTCTGTTATTTTTGAATCTTTCCTAATTATTATTAGTGGTTTATTAAAAATTTTAGCTGTCATTAAAGCAAGTGGAATTCCCTTTGTCTCAACTGTTATAATGTAATCAATTTCCTTATCTTTGAAAACAGAGTAAAATATTTTGCCAATATTATAAATCCATTCTGGCGAATATAATAAATCTATCATATATATAAATCCACCTGCTATTACTCTGTTGCCCATAGATATATCTTTACACATTTTATCTAGGAGTTTTAGGATTTGGCTATTATTTAACGCCGGGAGATATCTAACTCCGCCTGATACTCCTGATAGTGTTTCTATATAACCTAATTGAAGCTTTTCTACTAATTTTTTTATTATAACAATATCTTCACTTATAGTTGATTTAGCTGCATCAAATTTATCATTAAAATAATTATAAGTAAATATTTTATTAGGATTATCTGTTAAGATATTCATTAATGCACCTATTCTCTCATTTCTTTTTAATTTATTCACTTTTAACCTCCAAAAAGCACGAATATTTATATTTATTATATATGATTTAATTCGTGTTTATCAATAAATTTCTTAATATTTTTGTTATCATCACATTTAGCTAATTTACAATCATCTATGTTATAATTGTAACTATAATTGATTTTTTCTAATAGAATGAAATAACAGCAAAAAAATTGGTAATAATATAAATACTAGTTTTTATTGGGAGGTATTACTATATGTTGACTTTTACAAAAGCAAATGAAAAATGTAATCATATACATTTTATTGGCATCGGTGGCATAAGCATGAGTGGTTTAGCCGAAATATGCTTAGATGCTGGATATAAAGTATCAGGTTCTGATATGAAGAGTTCATATACACTTGATAGATTAAAGAATAAAGGAGCTAATATATTCATTAATCATGATAAAAAAAACGTTTTTGGTGCTGATATGGTAGTTTATACATCTGCTATAAGTGAGAATAATCCAGAGCTACTTGAATCAGTAAATAATGATATTACTATTGTTGATAGAGCAACTTTTCTAGGAAGCATAATGCAAAACTATAATGATTCTATAGCTGTTTCTGGAACTCATGGTAAGACAACCACAACAGGTATGCTAGCTAGTATACTCTACAACTCACCTATTAATCCAACTATTCTATTAGGCGGCAACATGGGTTGTATTAATGGAAATATTCAAATTGGTGATACTAAATTACTATTAACTGAAGCTTGTGAATATAAAAGTAACTTTTTAAAATTTCACCCTTCTATCGAAATTATATTAAATATAGATAAAGACCATATGGATTATTTCTCATCAATTGAACATATTATTGATACTTTTAGAGAATTTGTACAAAAGTTGCCCGTTGACGGCTCTCTAATCATAAATGGAGATGATGAAAATTGCATGAAATTGATAGATAATCTAAAATGTAGTTGTTTCACTTTTGGCATTAATAAAAGCTGCAATTACTTGGCTGAAGATATTTCTATAGGTCAAAATACTTCTAGTTATGTACTAAATATAAATAACAAAGTACGTAAAAAAGTTGTTTTAAAATCTATGGGTGTTCACAATATCTACAATTCTTTAGCAGCTATAGCTACTGCTCATGTATATGGTTTAAATATAGATTATATTGTTTCCAAAATATCTGAATTTGATGGAACTGAGCGTAGATTTGAATTTAAAGGCATTACTAACAATATAACTATTATTGATGACTATGCTCATCATCCTACAGCCGTAAAAGCAACTTTAAATTCTGCTAGGGAAATAAAACATAACAAACTCTATTGTATATTTCAGCCACATACTTATACTAGAACATATGAACTATTAAATGAGTTTTCTGAAGCATTTTATAATTGTGACAATGTAATAATCACAGATATATATGCCGCTAGGGAAATTGATAATGGTTTAGTACATTCAAATCATTTGGTTGATAAGCTAAAATCAAACGGTGTAAATGCTAATTATATTAAAAATTTTGATGATATAAAAAAACATATATTATCTAACTGTACTGATGGCGATATTGTAATAACTATGGGTGCTGGTAATATATACGAAGTTGGAAATAAGCTTATGAATAGTTTTAAAAAAGGTGCGAATATATAGCTTTGCTATAATATTCACACCTCAGACTGTAGACAAAAGCTCAATTTCTGCGTTGTTGTTAAAATTCCGTTGCTCACTTACCTTTAAGTAAGCTCTGCTACTCAATTTTAACACGCCTTGACCTAGAACTTTTACTACAGTCTGCTATCTTGATGACTTTGTCATAAATCTAAGGTGCGAACATATAGCTTTGCTATATATTCGCACCTTTATAATTTTAATTTCTCTCAGTTACTCCATACATATTCATGACATATTCTTTTATTTCCTTAACATCTCTTCTGTAATAATCATCTTTTTTAGCTACTCCCGGTAATGTGTTCATTGTTATATCTTTTTCTGTATCTATTTCTATTGCACTATTCGCATATAACAACATTTTTTGTAGTGGTATATTTGTTTTAATATACTTAGTAGCTGTGTTAACTACTGATGGTAATTTCAATCCAAGTGCCTTTTCTATAGCTAACTTAATAAATTTTTGTTGTGTTTTTATTCTTCCGAGATCTCCATCGGGATAGCCTGTACCATCGTTATTTTTTCTCCATCTTAAGAATTCAACTGAATTCTTTCCATTTAACACTTGCTTACCTTTTTTTATCTTTATATGAAGGTTTCGCCCTTCACCTGTATCATCATAGTCTAAATTCCTCGGAACTACTACTTCTACCCCTCCAATTGCATCTACTATTTCTTCTACCCCATTATAGCCAACTGAGATATAAAACTCTATTGGAACTCCTCCAAGCACGTTTGAAACAGCATCTATTACTCCTCTTTTCCCACTACGTCCATAAACTGCATTTATTTTGTTGCTTCCTTTGTCTTTAAATATACCATCTTCATGATAATAGGTGTCTCTTGGTATAGATAATAGATTCAACTTCTTTTTATCTGGGTCAAAGCTAGCAAATATCATGGTATCTGTTCTTGTTCCTTCTAGTCCCATCAATATCACATTTACTCTATTACTTTCATTCATCGCGGTTTGTAACGGTGTTCTTTCTTGTTCATTATCTTTCTCTTTATCAATCGGTTGTTTAATATTCCCTCCTTGAGTAGGCTCTGGTAAAGGTTCATACATTCTCATATAAGCTAATATTCCTGCTCCTATAGCTAATGCAAAACAAATCAAGGCTATTATAAATATCCTGACAAAAAATTTCATCTTTGTGTTCTCCCCCTCGTTCTATCTAATACACCTTTTATTTTTTGCTTTTTTGTTCCTCTTTATCTTCTACCTCTTTTACACCATAAAGATCTAGTACATATTGTCTAGTCTTTTTTGAATCATGAAAGAAATAAGATAATCTATCTTTATATCTAGCTTTTCCCTCTAGCACTGACATACTTATATCTTTTGATGTATTAATTCCGTATGCATCTTTCCCATATGCTAACATATCTGTTAATGGCATATCTGTTTTAACACAGTCAAAAGCAGAACTTATAACTTTTAACAATTTGAATGATAATGCTTTATCTATTGCTGATTTTACAAACTGCTGTTGTGCTTGTATCCTTCCAAGGTCTCCATTTTTGTATCCTTTTCTATATCTTAAAAACTTTACAGCTGTTCTCCCATCTAAAACCTGTCTTCCTTTTGGTATATTGATATGCAAACTCTTGCCAGGTGTTGTATCGTGATACTCCATATGGAATGGAACATTAACTTCAACTCCACCTAATGAATTTACTATATCTTCAACACCTTTATATGTCACACTTACATAATAATGAATTGGTATTTTACACAATATATTAGAAACTGCAGTCATGGTTCCTTTGGCATTGCTTCTACCATATTTGGCATTAATTTTCTTTTGATCTGGTTTATTATATCCTTCATCCCAATAATAAGTATCTCTAGGTATTGAAAGCATGTCCACCTTCTTAGTTTTACGGTCAAAACTTGCAAATATTATTGTATCTGTTCTTGTACCTTCCAATCCCAGTAAAACTACATTTATTCTCTTACTGTTATTTATAGCGATACCTAAAGGATCTTTATCATCTATTTTATCTACTATCGGAACATTCTCTCCCATGCTTAGGGGATTTTTTGCTCCTATATCTTTTTGTGGCTCATATATTTTATTATAAGCCATTATACCGGCTCCTACTGCTAATGCAAAACATACAAAAGCAATTATAAAAATTCTAATAAAGTATTTCATATTATGCTCCTTTTCTCGTTTTCTATGACAAGAACTTCTTTAGTTAATTTTATCTTGCTCAAAAACTATATTTTTTATAATATATAACATATTATATTTGAAAATCACCAAAAAAAATATTACAATTCTATATCAAATGTAAACATATCTTTATAATTAAACCCAGCATCAATAGATTATATCATTATTCATCAATATTTTCAATCATCTGCTCTTTTATTCCGAGCTATCAGCCACATAATTCATAAGTGTGTATATTTTTTTATTTATTCCATATTATGTTTTAATAGAAAAATAAAACCACCAAATAACTTCATTTGGTGGCAAAGGATGTTCATAGTTAGTGTAACATCCTTTAAGATTTATTAAAAATGGGGTATTATTAATTATCTTATTTTATTACGTGTAATTATGTATTATTAATTGATAAATATCGTCTGCATGAGTTGGTGGACTAAAATAATATCCCTGTATTTTATCGCAGTTTTTTAATTTTAAAAAATTCAGTTGCTCTTCTGTTTCGACTCCTTCTGCGGTTACATTTATATTTAAGTTATGCGCTATATCTAATATTGATGTTATAAGCGCTTTATTGTTTGTATTATCACTCAAATTAGAAATAAAAGATTTGTCTATTTTTAAAGTATTAAAATTAAATTTATTTAAGTAGCTTAAAGAACTATATCCTGTTCCAAAATCATCTAGTGCAACACTTATTCCTAATTCTCTAAGCGCTAAAAGTGCTTTTGCTATATAATCATCATTGCAGACCAATATACTTTCTGTTATCTCTAATTCAAGATATTTAGGATCCATACCTGTCTCTCTAAGAATATTTTTTACTCTATTTATAAAATCTAGCTGTCTGAGTTGTATTATTGATATATTCACTGATATCATAATGGGCTCATTTAATTTTTTTGCCCATTTCATATTTTGTATACAAGCATTTCTTAATATCCACTCACCTAGTTGTATTATGGTCCCGTTTTTTTCTGCTAATGGTATAAATTCATCTGGCTTAATCAGTCCTTTGTGTGAACTTTTCCACCTAGTTAAGGCCTCTACTCCCATCATTTGATGGTTCTCTACGTCAATTATTGGTTGAAATTCTAAATAAAATTCACCGTTCTCTATTCCTGATAATATACTATTTTCTGTGTTAACTCTATCTGATAATATACTGTTCATTTTTTCTTTATAAAATTCGTACCCACAACTTCCATTTTCCCTTGAAAAATGCATAGCTATTCTTGCATATTCTAATAACTTGTCGCTACATTTATAACTGATGCCAATGTTTGAGTTGATATATAGTTTCTTGTTATCTGATATCCATACCTTGTTTAGTACACCTAGTATATTTTTTGCAAATTTTATTATTTGATCTTCATTTATTACATTTTTTAAAAGAACGGCAAACTCTTCTTCTGATACTCTAGCCATCATATACTTACTATTTGCAGTTTCTTTCAATTGATGTGCTATCTGTTTTAACAACTCATCTCCAAAAGTTATACCATATGTATCATAATATGACTTAAGTTTATCTATTCCCACTAACAACACTGCTGCATTATTAGCCTCTGAGCTATTATAATAAATATTAGATAATGCTTCATTGAAAAATCTTTTATTTGGCAATGCAGTTAAATGATCATAATATGTCATCTCCCCAATTTTATCCATCATATTATTAAATCCTTTAGCTGCTTGTCCTATTTCGTCATTTGTATTAATTTCTGCTCTAACACTCATATCTCCTAACGAAGCTTTGTAAATAACATTATTCAACTGAATCATTGGATTTGAAATAGAATTAGATATGAATTTGGACATCAAAACTGTTACTATAATACCAATCAACCCTATTATGACAAGCTCATTAGTCATATTAATTGCTGGTTTATATATAAGGTCCTTCGACGCTTGAAATAATATTTTATAGTCTGTACTTGGTATTAAACTGTAATAATATAGTTCTTTGTTATCTTTAACATTTATATAGCCTGATTTTCCAGAGATAATTTCGTGTGACGCTTCTTCTAATTCTTTGCTCACATCCTTTGATTGCTCAAATATATTGTATTTCATATTATCTATACTATTAGAATGTATAAGTATCAACCCATCTTGATCTATTATCATAATCTTAGTTAAATCTGCATTAGTATTTAAATACTCTAATATTTTCTCTAAATTTCTTAATGAAATAACTCCACATAATACTCCCACTATTCTATCATTATCTTTTATAGGTGAAGCTATCACTATTTGCTTTTTTCCATCGATCTTAGATACCAATGAACTTGTTATAACTACTTCTCCATTTACAGCCCTTATAAAATAATCTTTATTACTAATGTCTTGTATACCTTTCACTGAATCATATTTGTGATTAGCACTTATAAAACTCCTGCACTTTCCATTTACATCACTGATAAAAAAATTTTTATATGTACAATTATAGTTGCTAAGTTCTTTTTTCAAGTATATGGTAGCCTGCTTATAATCTTTATTTTTTACGGCATGTACTCTTGAGTACATAGATACTTCGTTTATTTTTTCTGCAAACCAAGTACCTATTATAAAAGAATAATCGTTGACGTTTTTTTCATAATGTTCAATTGACAATCTAGTTAATTTATCACTAGATTTGAAATATGTCATCACCATTAATGCTATAGCAACAAAACTACCAATAAATAGCGAGACAAATATCATTTTATACTTTATACTTGTCAGTTTGACTTTTTTCATCATTATCGCCCCTAAATCTGCTATTTATAATAATAATTGTATTACTATATTCTCGTTATTCTCTATTTTTCCTTTTTATAATAGCTTTTTTGTATCTAATTCGTTACATTTAGGTACAAAGCCCCATATAAAGTTTTCTATATTTTATAATTTAATATCGTTACAATATTGCCAAGCAAAAAAGAAGCTGTTATGTTAGCTTCTTTTCTACTTATAATATAACTCTCTTTTATAGCATATTTATCTTTAATATAGCTATGTCATCATGCTTATTATCATAATTTAGTCTTTGCATATCCCTTTGTATAGCCAAAAGTAAATCTTTATTTATGTTACTTTTGACCATATCTAGAAATCTGTCTATTCCCATATATTCCCCTATATCATTCTTAGCTTCTATTACACCATCTGTGTAAAATATTAGGCTGTCATTTTCTTTTATTTTTATAATTTGTTCTCTGTATTGAATGTCTCTATATAAATTCATTATAGGAAATCCCGTCATCTCTATTAAACTAACTTTATTGTTTTTTATTAATATTGGAGCACAATTATGCCCCGCATTAGCACATGATAGCGTATAATTTGACTTGTCAAATATTCCATAAAAAATTGTAAAATACTTATCATCATCAAGATTAAGCCTTATAAATTCTTCGTGTAGTAATTTTAATGTTTTTGCTGGAGAATGATATTTGTCTTTAATAGCTCTCATAGTCTGCCTGATAAACATAGTCAGCATTGATGCAGTAACTCCATGTCCCACTACATCGCAAATATACACCCCCATATATCTTTCTCCTATATTAAATATATCAAATATATCTCCACTTAATAACTTAGATGGCTCGTATATATAATCTATATCAACAAAATCATGTTTTCCTTTTTCAGGTAATATTTTATGTTGGAGTACTCTTGCAAAATCTATATCTCTTTGCATATCAATATTTTTCTTTGTTAGCTTATTCTCTAATATTTTTTGCTTTGTTATATCTCTAAAAACTTCTACTGCGGCATATATATCTCCATTTTTATCATGTATAGGTGAACTTTTTACTGAGTATGTTTTTTCCTTTACATTCTCTATCTTTGTATGAGATTCTCCCGTCTTCATTGTTTTTTGAGATATGCAGTTTATACAATGCTTGTCCTTACATAGCAGTGAGTAACATTTTGAACCCAATATATTCTTACCCATATCTTTTGACAATGTTTTGTTTACATATATAACTTCACCTTCTATACTTACTACTCTTACCCAATCTATCATTCCATCTAATATATCATATGCAAAATTCCATTCGAATTCTTTTTTCAAATCGTCTCACTCCTTTGCAAACATAAATATTTCGTTATATTTTAAATGCTATCATATTTTTGTTTTGATTTAAACATTATTATTTACGTTTTCTGTATACAAAATTACTTAAGATTAATAAATAGATATTACGATTAGATTTAACCATTAAAATAAATATATTCACATGTTGCACTTATATGGTAAAATAAGATTATTGATGTGGGTTTATTGATGAAAAAGGGGTAATGTATGAGATTTTTACCAATTATGTATGCAAAAGACAATTCGATACTGGGCAAAAACTTATTCGATAACGAAGGTAGGATATTATTAAAAAAAGGGGCAACTCTAACAAGTAAAATAAAAGATAGAATAACTTCCATGGGAATACGCTCTGTTTATATACTAGATGAATATTCAGATGAAGAACTAGAAGATATTATTCGTCCTGAACTTAGAAATAAAGCTATGGATAGTATAAAAAGCACTTTTAACCAGTTCAGACAATTCAGTATTATGCAAAAATCAGGTTCAAAAATACCGTCTGTGGTTAATAGAATGAAAAATGAACAAATAAATCACATCAACAATTTGACTAAAATTTCTGAGGATATTGTTAATGAAATATTATCTAACAAAGATGTCTTAGTTAATTTAGTAGATATAAAAAGTAGCGATTCTTATACTCTGCAGCATTCTATTAATGTTGCTATACTATCTTTAACACTTGGTATAACATTAAATCTTAACAAAACAGAACTTACTGATTTATGCTTGGGTGCTATGCTTCATGATGTTGGAAAAATATTAATTCCTAAAGAAATTTTACAGAAAGAGGGCAGTCTAACTGACAGTGAATATGCTGAGGTAATGTTACACCCACAACTGGGCTACGATTATTTGAAAGAATGTTCTTCAATATCTGGTAGATCTAGAATAATTGCTCTTCATCATCATGAAAAATATGATGGGAGTGGATATCCTCAATCACTAAAAGGATCTGAGATAAATAAGTTGGCTAGAATAGTTACTATAGCTGATGTATACGATGCATTAACTTCGGATAGGCCTTATAGAATGGCACTCCCTCCTAATGCTGCTTTAGAATACTTAATGGCAAGTGGAGGAACTTATTTTGATTTTGAAATGGTTAAAGCATTTATCAGCAAAATCATTCCTTTTCCAACAGGAAGCTTAGTTAGGCTGAGTACTGGGGCAATTGCTTCTGTTAAAAAAGTTGATGGTAAATTTCCTCTTAGACCTGAAGTTTCTGTTGTATGGGGAGGAGACCATCGAGATATTGATTTAATGAAAGAAACTAATATCGTTATAAAAAATCTTGAATATCAAATACCTGATTGCTAATATCCTAAATAACAGACTGTAGTAAGAGTTTAAGTCGAGGTGTTAAAATTGAGTAGTAGCGCTTACCTAGAGGTAAGTGAGGCAACGGAATTTTTAACTACAACGTAGCAATTGGCTTTTGTCTACAGTTTGAGGGTGTGTCTTTTGATACACCTTAATTTTTTATGATTAATTAAGAAGTTGACAGTTAAATAAATTCACTAAATAATTCTTATAGCAATCTTGGATTTGTAGTATTAAATGGCACATTATATACTCTGATGAATACTATAAAATTAACTCTAGTATTATTGGATACTATCTGAATAAGATGTATCTTGGAGAAATTGAGGTTAAGTTTATTATATATAATGGAGTGATTTTATGGGATTAATAGCTAATATTACATCAGATAGGTTAAAAGCTAAGCAGTTTGCTAAGTATAAATTTGCTGAAATAAAACAGTTAAAGAAAGACTTATTATTAAAAAATACTGCTATAGATATACTTAATTTTGGTATTGGAGAGCCGGATAGCGAGGCAAACTCTGGAGTAATAGATACTTTATGTAATGAAGCTTGTAAAAAAGAAAATCGAGGGTATGCCGATAACGGTATACAATCTTTCAAAAACTCTTGCTCTAGTTATATGAAACATATATATGGTATTGATATTGATCCAAGTAATGAAGTGCTTCATGGTATAGGGATAAAATCAATACTGTCAATGTTACCATTATGTTTTATCAATCCCGGAGACTATTCACTAGTTACTGTGCCTGGGTACCCTATAATTGCATCACATACTAAATATCTTGGTGGAAGAGTATTTAATTTACCTTTGTATGATTATAATAATTTTTATCCAAACCTTAACGCTGTGCCTGAGGATATATTGAACAAGACAAAAATACTCTATATAAATTATCCAAATAATCCAACTGGTCAAATACCTGATTTTAAACTTTACTCAAAAATTGTCGCTTTAGCTCATAAATATAAATTTGTAGTTGTATCTGATGCCGCTTATGGTCCATTAGTTTACGATGGAGTTAAACCTCTAAGTTTCTTATCTATTGATGGTGCTAAGGAAATTGGTGTGGAGGTTCACTCTCTTAGTAAGGCTTTCAATATGACAGGGTGGCGATTGGCTTTTATAGCTGGCAACAGTGATATAATAAATCTGTACTCTATAGTTAAAAACTCAGTCGACTCTGGGCAGTTTATACCCATCCAAAAAGCTGGCATTTACGCTCTTGGTCATACTGAAATCACTCAGAACACTTGTTCAAAATATTCTAGAAGACTTGATATGCTTGTAGATGTACTAAAAGAAATCGGATTTGATGTAAATAAACCAAGGTCTACTTTCTATCTCTATACTAAAATACCTAAAGGTACAAAATCTGGCGTTATATTTGAAAGTGCTATGCACGCATTTAAATATATACTTGAAAATGCCTTTGTCTCCACAGTGCCTTGGGATGATGCAGGTCATTTCCTTAGGTTTTCTGTAACTTATGATGCTGATAGTATAAAAGAAGAGAAAAAAGTTATGGCTTTGTTAAAGGAGAGACTTCAAGGTCTTGAGTTGGTTTTTTAAAAGTTATGAGGGGTTAATAGGGTCATACTTTGTAAGTATGACTCTTTATATTTAGTTAAATAGAATATTCCCCCAGTTTACTACATTAAGGACTACTTGATCCCTAGTAACTTATTGGCTGAAATACCTACAAAGTGATATTCAAAATAACTTTTAATTACACAAAACAACTATAAATCTGACTATTACAATCTTTAATATAATAACAATTCCTTATCACTATATATTCTTTTTATTAATATATAAACAAAAAATTATTATAATAATTATACTAATAGACAATATCGCTATATTAACATATAAAGCATTTTTATCGATATGTTTACTTTGTCTGTCCTCACTCTTACCCAAAAGATGCTCTTTATTTAAGTTCCCCTCTTTAGACCTATTATTATTTTTCTCTTTTCCATCACGATCTTTGGACATCTCTACTCGTTCTATAGGTTTATTCTTAGATAGTTTTCCTAGATTTTTATTAGAAGAAGATTTAATTTTATTAACATTTTTTTGTCTATTTACTTCCCCCTCATTGAATTCACTATTTTCCCCTTCTTTGTTTTTCATATCATTTAACTGCTGTTTTTTATTATCTTTCTGCCCACGTCCTTCTCCTCTATGAGTGCCTATATTACCATTACCGTTATTAGCACTTGGTATAGCACCATCCAATTGCTTCTTTATATTTTCATTTCTAGCCTTAACAAAATTCAAAAGCCCCATACCCTTATCTGTATCTTTAAAAATAGATTCTTTAAACTTATCGTAGGAATAAAATGCTGATGGATCCTTCTTTACATATTTGTTAATCATCTCATATATTTGCATTACTTTATTAGTGAAGTTATCTTCACTTAAATATCCAGTAGTAAGGTTATTTAAATAAAAATGATATTTCTTAACATATTCCTCATTACTAAGTATTGTTTTTACTATTGGGTATTTATCCATTGATCCTATAACAGGCTCATCAATTAAAAATCCAACAGCCTGCTGATCAGATATACCACTCTTTGGAAAGCCATTAAATGACATATTAAAATCCCATGCTATCCATTCAAAGATTCCGTTATTATTATATAGATAATAGTTATGGAACATACCAGACAGATAATTATCTAAGCTAACAATGGCAGTATTTAAGGCTAGATATTTTAAAAACGAATCTATATTTAAATTATCTTCTAAGGCAATGCCACTATCTATTGACTTAATAAGTTCAATTAACTTTTTATTATCTATTCTAATGTCATTCTTATCAATCATACCTTGATAATCACTACTATATTCAGAAATATACTTTAAATTGCTACCCACTCCCATTTCAGGCTTATAGAATTCACCTTCAAAATTGTCAAAACGATCTAACAAGAACGCCTCATCAACTTGTTCAACACACAAATATAATCCAAAATATCGCTCGTTAATATATAAAGCAATATATGTAGTTCTCGCGACATCAGCGTTTAACTCATTAAGCATTTCATAGCTAAGATATTCAGACATCATAGTAGGATCTGAATAAAGATTATTTAAGTTTAATTTGCTTATACCAAATATATTCTGATCTTTAACATAATGATTAAAATCTACTTTTAAACTAAACCTGTTACTTCCTTTATTAGCTACTGACCTTAAACTGGAATTACCTTTGGGTCTTATTCCTACATTGTTAAAGTTATACCCGTTATATTCTATATTAGCACACACCATTTCTTCTTTTAGTGCGTTTTCAATCATATTGTTATAAACTGACTCATCGATATCTATTTTGACATCAACTACTTTATTATGAGGGAAAACTATTGAATCGGCTTTATCAATATTATTATTTTCATTATCATTATTTAGTTTTGTATCCGTTTTTAAGTTCTCCTGAAATTCAATTTCATTCAGCTTATATGCTATTACACTATCTACAAAGATAAAAATAGTAATGCATAATAATAAGACCACTATAATTATTAAAATTTTCATATGTCCACATCCTTGCTACAATTATCTAACTAAATTCATGATTACTAACTAAAATCGTATTAGTAACAGAATCAATTTTTTTCAAATCATTTAATAATTCTGTCTCATTATCTTTAATTCTCAAAGATATAGTTAATTCCATTCCACTGTCTTCAACAGTCTTGGATTTTATAAAATATTTAGTTGCTTTACCTCTTACTTTTTGTAAAATCTGCTCTTCCGATTTTTTGTTGGAATAATTTACTAACAATATATATGGACTTTCATTTTTTATACTCTTGGTTAGTAAATATATAACTATACCTATCACCAAAGAGCCAACTACTGCCAAAAGATAAAACCCTGCTCCTGTTATAATACCTGTAGCTATTGACCAAAACATGAATACTATGTCCATTGGATCTTTTATAGCACTTCTAAAACGAACTATACTTAAAGCACCTACCATACCTAATGATAAAACAACATTAGCTGTTACTGCTAATATAACTAATGAAGTAACCATAGTCATCATAACCAGAGAAATATTAAAACTCTTTGTATAAACTACACTCTGGTATGTAACTTTATATACCTTAAAAATAAACATGCCTATAATAAATGCTATTGATAAAGTTATACCTATAGAAACAGCTGATATATTAGATATATTTTCTATAATTCCTTCTTTTAAAATGTCTTGAAACGTAGTCATCTTAACTCCTCCATAATTTATTATTTGAACTGATTTAGTAAATTTCTCTGGCTATCACATATTTAGAAACAGCCTCTCGCATTATATTGCCTGTTTGAAGAATACTTCTAATATAGTCAGGGAAATATCCATTGTATTTTATTTCCATCACTATATTGTCATCTTCTATACAATTGACATATCGAATATTATCATTAAATATATCCACCTCTTTATATCCTCTTTTTATACTTCTATCAAAGGTCACCCTAAGATTACCTATAGGGTGTACAAAAGCTTGTCGCCTATACTTAATAATAACTTTTGGCTCGAATAGTTCGTGTTTTAATTTAATATAGAACTCATTACTCAAATTTGATCTCTTTTCTATTAAAAAACTATATTGTTTATTAAGTATATCCTTTACTTCAACATCAGTAATTTTAATGTTCTCCTTAGTAGTTATTAATCCTATTTTAGATTTTCTTTCTAATTTTGAGTTTCTTAGATTGTTATTATAATATCTTATACGATATTTATGACGTATTTCTAAACCATCTATTTTTTCTGTAACTGCTTTATTATAGTAATTATCAAAATATAAACTATTTACTATATAGCCATTTTCATTAGAATTCATATCTCTTTTTAACAACTTTTCTACCTTTCTAATACAACTGATATACTCAGTATAATTAAGTAAATATTTAATTTCATGTCTCTTTTCTTTCACTAAAACACCTCCTTCCTACGTATAGACTAACAACATATTTATACTCTATAGCTGCAATGTCACATTTATATAACATGAGTTTTATATTTTTTCATATAAGGAGGTAGTTTAGTTATATAATTTATTTGTACATAATAAGATACATAGGTATGAAGTAATTAATCTTTTTAGAAATAATATTATGGCACTTGTTAAATTTGTGATTTAACTGTAACATATCTATATTAGTATAAAAATAATGATTTTATTTCTGGAGGCATTATTATGAAAAGAACTATATTGATAGCGGAAGATGATACAAGGATGAGAATACTTATATCTGATTTCTTAAAAAATCAGGGATATAGTATTATAGAAGCCAAACATGGCTGTCAAGCAATTGAAAAATTTAAGAATAACAATATTGATTTAGCAATACTTGATATAATGATGCCATATTTGAATGGTTTTGAGGTATGTAAAGAAATTAGAAAAATTAGCGATATTCCAATAGTCATGTTAACTGCTAAAAATACCGAAATAGATGAACTCAATGGTTTTAAAAATGGAAGCGATGAATATATTACTAAACCTTTTAGCCCTACTATATTAGTTGCAAGAATAAACGCATTAATAAAGCGTACTTATCAAATCAATGAAGATGATGTAATAAAAAAGGGTGCACTTACGGTAATATTAAAACAGCATAAGGTTATATTAAACGATGAACCTATTGACCTTAGTCAAACTGAGTATAATTTACTACTATATTTTATAGAAAACGAATCAATAGTATTAACAAGAAATCAATTGCTTAATAAAATTTGGGGTATTGACTATCAAGGAACAGATAGAACTGTGGATACTCACATAAATAGATTAAGAATTAAATTTAAAGACTACCAATCATACATTCAAACGGTCAGAGGGTATGGCTATAAATTTGAGGTGACAATATGAATTCAATAAAGAAAAAACTATTCTTTCAGGTTGGTTCAATAGTAATTATACTTACTATAATAATGGTTTTAGTAAACACATATATATATCCAATATATTATACTAATACTCAAAAGAAACTGCTATATAAATATTATTCTATAATAAATAATAACGTTTCTAATAGTTATACTGAATCTTTAAAAGATTTTATTTCTATAGAAAACAGATCTAATATTGACATTCTTATATATAATAATGATGATGAAATTTACTATTCTTCAAGGTCATACATTAAAGATGAACTATTTGATAAAATACTTAAACCTAAACCAAATAAACCCTCTAAAAACCAAAAAAAGCTACTTAGGCCACCAATAACCATAACTAATCAAGAGCATGTTAATGATTATATAGAATATATTTGGGCCAACGACATAATTAGTGGAACAAAGAGTTTAATACTGACCGGTAAATTAGATAACGGTAATAATTTTGATTTAAGATTACCGCTAATACCTATAGAAATAAATATTTCTATGTCTAATAATTTTATATTATTAACAGGTATTCTACTTCTATTAATAGGTATTACCTCCGCTTATTATTTATCAAAATCCTTTACTAAACCAATCTTACAAATGAACAGTGCTACTAATAAAATGAAACAATTAAACTTTGATACAAAATGTGAAGTTACCACCAATGATGAAATAGGACAACTTGCATGTAGTATAAATGAACTATCAATTGAGTTAGCTAAAACAATAAATTCATTACATGCTACTAATAAAGAATTAAAGAAAGAAATACACCTGAAAAATAAAATAGATGAAAAACGTAAGCGATTACTAAATAATGTTTCACACGAATTGAAATCTCCCTTATCGCTTATGCATGGATATGCAGAAGGTCTTAAATATGATGTAGCAAACAGCGCTAATCGTAGAAATTTCTATTGTGATGTTATAATTGACGAATCAAGAAAAATGAATCAGCTAGTGCAGGATTTACTTGATATTAATCAAATTGAGTTTGGAGACATTAAATTAAACAAATCTTCTTTTGATATTGTTGAGTTTGTAGACTATATTCTAAAGAAATATCAGCTTCAATTTAATAATAATGACATAAAATTAGTATATACACCCATTGATGCTATTTATGTAACTGCTGACATACTTAAGTGTGAAGTAATATTAACAAATTATATTAATAATGCGATACAATATGTAAATAATAAAAAAATTATTAAAATTAATATTATAGAAAAACATGAACATGTTAAAATAGAGATATATAATACCTGCAACCCTATTGAACAAACTGAATTAGAAAAATTATGGGAAAGCTTTTATAAAATTGATACTTCCAGAACAAGAGATTATGCTAGCTTTGGTTTAGGACTTTCTGTTGTTAAAGCTATACAAGTTGCAGATAATAATAAATATGGCGCCAATTTAGAATCTGATGGTATAACGTTTTGGTTTGAATTGGATAAATCACTTGACAGAGAAACTAAAGAAAATAAATTTCCAACATAATGGTAGTTTATTTTGTGTTTTTATATATTTAGTAATAAGTAAATAAATAGTTTAATTGTTTATATCTATGATATTAATCTAATCCAGCTATGTCCTTAATAATTTAATAACCATCTGAAACATTACTACAGTTATTTTCACTAGTTATTCCCTTGACTACTACTTTTGGTATGGTTCCTTAAAAAACTTCTTTCTGATATCATAACTTAATTATTACCAGAAAGAAGTTTTCTTAATTTCCCACATATTTATAGTCTCTCAATCCAATTATACGGTTGTCATCATTTAACTAATATCATTTTTTATTAAAATAACTAAATGAATCTTCTACTGAATAGGTATTACCTGCTCTTGGTATAGAGTTAAATCTATAATATTCTACATCATTAAACTCTATTTCGTTTGGTTTTTTAACACTTGTTATAATGCTGTTCTTTTTCATCCTCATGCACTGGATACCTCTAGTAGTTCTTGTAGTTTTTTCATTGATCACACTAGTATTTATTAGCATAACTCTTGTATCTTTACTACCTTCATCTCTAAATAATATGATATCCTCATCCTCTGGCATATAAAACACTCTAATCAATGAAGAATCATCTGAATATGCTTTAACAAGTTTCTTTCTATTAGTCTTTGTAGCATAGCTACTTAATGGTATTTTAGCTATTTTCCCATTTTGGTATGCAAAGACCATATGCCCTATAAAGTCTTTTGTTGCAACGACTTTTATTATATGTTCACCTTCATCTAAATCGACTAAATTAGGAATGTATTGCCCTAAACTACTAGCTTTATGGTCTGCTATATCATATGCATACATCTTATACACATTAAACTTATTTGTAAAAAACAATATCTCTGAATGATTTTCAGCATCTATTTCTTGCACTATATAATCTTCATCTTTTAGCTTATGTTCACTATTTCCTCTTAAAGATGCCATTGATATTTTTTTGATGTATTGGTGCTTTGTAATAAATAGTTTTAGTTCGTAGTTTTCTACAATATTATTTTGTGTTATTTTATCTTCTTGCACATATTCTATAATTTCAGTTTTTCGCTCCTGCCCAAATTGTTTTTTTATGTTTTTTAACTGTGCAGATATTATATTTTTGATTTTATTTTCATCATTAAATGTAACATTGAGTTCATTTAATTCTTCTTTGAGCGCTTCTATTTCTTTTACTTTATTAAGTATATAGTCTTCATTTAAATTACGTAACCTTATATTAGCTACATACTCTGCTTGTATTTTATCTATTTCAAACGCATTCATAAGATTAGGTATAACTGATTCATCGTTTTTGGTTTTCCTAATTATCTGTATAGCCTTGTCTATATCTAAAAGCACTTTAGCTAGACCATTAAGTAAATGTAACTTATCTGACTTTTTACCTATATCATGTTGTATCTGATTCTTGATACATGTTATTCTAAATTTAATCCATTCTCTTAATATTTCTTTAATCCCCATTACTCTAGGAGCATTTCCAATCAATATATTAAAATTACATGCAAATGTGTCTTCTAGTGTTGTCATGCTAAGTAATTTTTTTGTCAATAACTCAGGATCGGTTCCTCTCTTTAAATCTATAGTAACCTTAAGACCTTTTAGATCTGTTTCATCTCTTACATCCGATATTCCGCTTATCTTTCCAGACTTGATTAAGTCTATAATCTTATCTATGATTTGCTCTGTTGTTGTTGTATATGGAATCTCGGTTATTTCTATACAATTGTCTTCTTTTATATATTCATACTTACTTCTTAATTTAAATGCACCAATACCAGTATTATATATCTTCCTGATTTGTTTTTCATCAAACAGCAATTTCCCGCCGCTTGAAAAATCAGGTGCCTTTAAATATTTGAGCACATCTATTTCTTCATTCTTTAGAAACTGTATTGTTACATCACAAACCTCTTTTAAGTTAAAACTACAGATATTGCTTGCCATACCTACTGCTATACCTTTATTATTGCTTACTAGTACGTTTGGAAAAGTTGTAGGCAATAGCAATGGTTCTTTTAACTTTCCATCGTAGTTGTCAACAAATTCAACTGTGTTTTTATCTATATCTTTAAATATTTCGCTACATATTTGTGCCAATTTAACTTCTGTATACCTTGATGCAGCATATTTCATATCTCTAGAATAATATTTACCAAAGTTTCCTTTGGAATCTATAAATGAATGCAGTAACGCATCGTAACCTTTTGTAAGTCTTACTAATGTCGCATATATTGCTCCATCTCCATGTGGATTTAGTTTCATTGTTTGCCCTACCACATTAGCTGATTTTGTCCTCGAACCAGTCAAAAGCTTCATTGTATACATAGTGTATAAAAGTTTTCTATGAGCAGGTTTAAACCCATCTATTTCAGGTATAGCTCTAGAAACTATAACACTCATTACATATGGCATATAATTTTCTTCTAATACATTTGTTATGTTTTTGCTTATAAATTTCATACAACACCTCTTCTAGCTTATATCTAACATTTCTAAATACAAGTGTCCTTTATCTATAATAAATTGTTTTCTACCTGTTATATTATCTCCTAACAACGTCAAGAACATCTCTTGCGTACTTTCTATATCCTCTGGAACTACCTTTATTAATCTTCTAGTTTCTGGGCACATTGTAGTTTGCCACATCATTTCTGGGTCGTTCTCTCCAAGCCCTTTTGATCTTTGTAAAGTATATGAAGTTTTTATCTTTGATACAATTTTTTGTTTTTCTTGTTGATTGTAAGCAAAGTATGTTCGTTTCTTTGTATTAATTTCAAACAAAGGTGACTCAGCTATAAAAACTTTTCCTTGCTGTATTAACGTAGGTACTAACGTGTATATCATAGTTAATATCAATGCTCTAATTTGAAATCCATCTACATCAGCATCTGTACAAATTATTATTTTATCCCAGTTAAGATTATCTATATCGAATGTATTAAGTTCCTTGTTGTGTTTTGTCTTTATCTCAACTCCACAACCCAGTACTTTTAACAAATCTATTATTATATCACTCTTAAATATCCTATCATAATCAGCTTTTAAACAGTTTAATATCTTTCCTCTCACTGGAAGTAACGCCTGAAATTCAGCATCTCTTGCTAGTTTACAAGATCCTAATGCAGAATCTCCCTCAACAATGTATAACTCCCTTTTACTAATATCTTTGCTTTTACAGTTTACAAATTTCTTTACTCTATTTGTAACACTTACTGAGCCACTTAACTTTTTTCTTATACTTTTTCTTGTAATCTCTGCTTTTTCTCTACTTCTTTTGTTTGCTAGTATTTGATTCATTATATTTTCTGTATCTTCTTTGTTTTCAATAAAATAAACTTCTAATTTCTCTTTTATAAATTCTGTCATAAATTCCTGTATAAATTTATTCGTTATTGCTTTTTTAGTCTGGTTTTCATAGCTTGTGATTGTTGAAAACGAATTAGATATTAATATCATACTATCTTGTATATCAACAAAGCTGATTTTTTTCTCACCCTTGTTGTATTTTCCAGTCTTTTTCAAATAATTATTGATTTCATATAAAAAAGCATTCTTAACTGCTTTATCAGGTGAACCACCATACTCTAGAAAACTTGAGTTGTGGTAATACTCTAATCTATTTATATCGTTATTAAAACAAAAAGCAAGCTCTACCTTTACTTTATATTCTGGCTTGTCTTCTCTGTCTTTTCCATCACCTTCAGCTTCACAATAATATATCTCAGTAAGATTTTTATCTTCAGCTATTTCTTTCATATAGTCAACTATACCATTCTCATAAATATATTCATAATGAGTCTGAGTTTCTTCATCATAAAGCAAGAACTTTAATCCTGCATTTACTACTGCTTGTCTCTTAATAGTGTCTTTATAATACTCTATCGGTATATTTATATCTGTAAAAACATTTATATCTGGTTTCCATTTTGTAATAGTTCCAGTGGATTCATAATCACACTTTTCCTTTTTTAGTCCACCTATATTTTTTCCCTCTTCAAAATGCAAATCATATCTATATCCATCCCTAAAAACTATAACGTCCATATACTCAGAACTATACTGTGTAGCACATGCACCTAATCCGTTTAATCCTAAACTGAATTTATATATGTTTCCTGAGTTATTGTTATATTTTCCTCCTGCATACAACTCACAAAATACTAGCTCCCAATTATATTTTTTTTCTGTGGGATTAAAGTCTACAGGTGTACCTCTTGCAAAATCTTGTACTGTAATTGATTTATCTATATGTTTTATTATTTTTATACAATCTCCAAAACCTTGCCTTGCTTCATCTATAGAGTTAGATAATATTTCAAAAAAGGTATGCTGGCATCCCTCAAGCCCATCTGAACCAAATATAACTGACGGTCTTTTTCTTACTCTATCTGCACCTTTTAGAGAGGAAATACTTGAGTTACCATATTCTATTTTATTTTTATTTTTCAAAATAACACCTCATTAACTACTTAATTTATTCATATGTTTGTTTTAATTTATTTACTATCTGGCCTTGGCCCAAAGTATTGATAGTAGTTTACTTCCAATCTACCATTAAATAATTTTCTCTTCTTATCAGCTTTTTTACCATATGCTTTTTCAAACTCTTTTTCTGAAGTGATGATGTATTTTGACCAAGTCTTCAATTCTCCAAAAAAGCTTCCCATTTTTCGATACAACTTCATTATTTCCTGTCTTTGACCAAGTCTTTCACCATAAGGAGGATTGCATACTATAACCCCGAATTTATCTTTTATGTTAATCGGTCTTAAACTAATTGCTTTAAAATTAATACAGTCATCTACTCCAGCTTCTATACTATTTTCCTTAGCAAGATTAATAGCATCTTTATCTATATCTGATGCAAATATCTTTAACTTAGCTTCAGTATCAATACCTTTATAAGCCTCAACTCTAACTTTTTTGTATATATCTTTACCTACTCTTGGCCAATCCATTGAAACAAATTCTCTATTTAACCCTGGAGCAATATTTTTTCCTATTAATGCTGCTTCTATTGGTATTGTTCCAGAACCACAAAAAGGATCAAGTAAAACTCTATCTTTGTTCCAATAACTAAGCTGTAGCATCGCTGCTGCTAGAGTCTCCTTAATAGGAGCTTCTACAGAGTCCTGTCTATATCCTCTTTTATGCAATCCAACTCCACTAGTATCTATTGTCAATGTTGCAATATCTTTTAGTATTGATACTTGAACTGTAAATTTTGCACCTGTTTCTTTAAACCAGTCTGTTTTATATTTTATCTTTAATCTCTCTACAATAGCTTTTTTAACAATAGCTTGGCAGTCTGATATGCTAAATAGTTTTGATTTGACAGATTTTCCATTTACGATAAACTCTCCATCTTCTGTAATCCAATCTTCCCAAGGTAATGATTTTGTTCCTTGAAATAATTCTTCAAACGATTCTGCTCGAAATTCTCCTAGTTTTAATAAAACTCTGTCTGCACTTCTAAGCCATAGGTTTGACTTAGCTATACCTTCTTCATCAGATTTGTATGTTATTTTTCCATTTTCTACTTTAGGATTTTCAAAACCTAGGTTTAGTAGCTCTCTTTTTACTACTGCTTCTAATCCAAAGCTTGAAGTTGCTATTAATTCTATATTGCTCATTTTTACTCTCCTATTCTCAGGTAATCAAAATTGAATTTTTTATCTTAATCTTTATGATATTTTTTACAGTATTAATGATATTATGTGTAACTTACTTTATAACCACAGATTTATATTATAATAATTCTAAATTTATATCAACTAAATAATTACCCTTGACAAATTCTACTTGTTCTAATATTATATAATATAACTTAATACTAATAAGGCTAAGAAAGATATTTTAGCTAATTATGTCTATAATAAGAGAGCTGACTGGATGGTGCAAAGTCAGTGGTGCATAGTTAGTAAATTACGTATCTTGAGCCATGATGGAAACATTGCGTTAACCATGCGATAAATGGTCTTAGAGGTAGCTATTAACGGCTATGAATTAAGGTGGTACCACGAGTCTATTCGTCCTTATGGGTTGAATAGGCTTTTTTTATTACCAATTTATACTAGAAAATCATTAAGGTCAATAAGTCTATAGAATTAAAATTTTTAATTTAAATATTAAATCATTCAAATTTATTATACTAATGTTCGAAACGGTATGATAAAACCATTTGCAAAATACCTTAGTGAAACATGAAAGATAATTATTTATCTAGTTGCATTAACATCTTCGTTATAAAATATATAAAAATATTGTGCTTTGCACTAATATTAAATAGGGAGGTTATAAAATGAGTAAAAATATTTATGACATCTTGCTTGAAAGAGGCTTTATTGAGCAAGCAACACATGAAAATGAAATCAGAGAATTACTTGAAAAGGAATCTGTTAAGTTTTATATTGGCTTTGACCCAACTGCTGACAGTCTACATGTTGGTCACTTTATACAAGTTATGGTTATGATGCACATGCAAAAGGCAGGGCATAAACCTATTGCGTTATTTGGTGGCGGAACTGCAATGGTAGGCGATCCATCAGGAAAAACTGATATGAGAAAGATGCTATCTATGGAAGATATAGATAACAATGCTGAATTGATGAAAAAACAACTATCTAAATACCTCTGTTTAGATGGAGAAAAAGGTTATGCTGCAAACAACGCAGACTGGCTTAGAAGCCTTAATTATGTGGAGTTTCTAAGAAATGTAGGAAGACATTTTTCTGTTAATAGAATGTTAACTGCTGAATGTTTTAAAAGCAGAATGGAAAAAGGCCTTTCTTTCCTAGAATTTAACTACATGATAATGCAAGCCTATGATTTCTTAGAACTAAATAGAAGATATGATTGTAAAATGCAACTAGGTGGAAATGACCAATGGTCAAATATAATTGCAGGTGTTGAGCTGATAAGAAGATCTGATTCAAAGTCTGCATACGGATTAACGTTCAAGCTATTAACAACTAGTGAAGGTAAAAAAATGGGTAAAACCGAAGCAGGTGCTGTATGGATAGACAAAGACAAAACATCTCCATATGACTTATATCAATACTTAAGAAATGTAAATGACTCTGACGTAAGAAATTGTCTATGTTTATTGACGTTTTTACCTATGGATGAAATTGATCACCTAAGTAACCTTGAGGGTAGTGAGATAAATAAAGCTAAGGATATCCTAGCATTTGAGTTTACTAAAATCGTTCACGGTGAAGAAGAAGCTACTAAGGCTCAAGAGGCTGCTAGAGCACTTTTCTCTGCTGGTAATAAATCTGACAATATGCCTACTACTAAAATGGATAAAGATAGATTCGTTGATGGTATAGGTCTTCTAGCTCTCTTAACTGAGCTAGGATTAACAGCTTCGAATGGAGAAGCTAGAAGATTGATTAAACAAGGTGGTGTCAGTTTACAAGATAAGAAAGTCACTGACCCTCAAACTACTGTAACTGTCGATATGTTTGAAGACAATGCTTTAGTTATTAAAAAAGGTAAAAAAACATATCATCAAGTAGTATTAGATTGATGACAAAGTCATCTAGATATGTAGTAAGAGTTGAAAGTTCAAGGCGGTTAAAATTGAGTAACAGAGCTTACTAGAGATTTTTTAGGACCGAGCGAAAATTGCGCTTTTGTCTACAGCTGAAGTAGTATTATAATTATTTTATATAATACAAGTTAACACCCTCTCCTTAGGTAGAAACTTTAGTAAGGAGAGGGTGTTTATTTTAGCATATTGGTTATAACTCAATATAGATTAAATTCATGCAACTACTTAGTGATCTGAACCTGTGCATACCCATTCTTCGCCTTTAACCGTATAGTATTCTCTATATGAATCGCAATGTTTACACTCATCTCTTCTTAATTCATAATGTTGTCTTAATTCGTAGTATTTTAATACTGGACCAGGATATGTTACTTCGGTTTTTCGGTCAATAACTTTAAAACTTATTTTATGTTTTACTACTATAAAATCATGGTCACATTCTTTAGCCCCACCAACTTTTGCAAAAGCCAATCCTGCTAACCCTAAAACTAATGCTACCACCAAAATAATTGATACCGTTTTTTTCATAACACTTTTTCCTCCTTTTATTTTGTTTAACTTATCAAGTTAACTAAAATAAAGCTTATGTGCCAACACCATCATCTATTTTGCCGTATGTACACAAACTACGTTAGATAACTTCTCATTAGTAATATTATACTATTTATGAGACAAAAAGGCAAATTATATTAAATTATGCTATACTCATGTATCTATATGTTATAAAAAGGCTGATATTGTCTCATAAATAGCAATAAACCTTCTCTTATTAATACCACATCAATTCAACTAATAGTTTTAGTTTCAAGCAAGAGGGGCTATTAAAACTGAAAACTCTAGCACTCATGCCCCTCTTTACTTAGTAATATTATTCGTATATCGTTTCTACACATTTCCATTTAGTATTACCTGTAGGCGATTTTACTACCTCGGACGCACCACATGAACATACACTTTTAATATAATTCCATTCTTCATATTCTCTGTACACTTTATATCCTGTCCCTGGAATATATTCTTTTTTTTCGTTTCCAGTGTATTTCCAATAATTGTAGTCTTTTACTACCTTAAAATTATGCTTATGTTCCTCAGTAATTTCAAATCCTTCTGCATAAGCTATGCCTGCAAAACTAAGCATAAGTGATAGAATTAAAAGCAAGCCTAATATTCTTTTCATACGTTTTCCCCCCTTTCATTAATTTAATTTTTAAATCAATTTATTAAGCTCTTAATAATCATTCTGTCATATTTACAATATTCTAAATTTTTAGAATATTTGGTCAAGTCCATTATATATGTTTAGTATTTTATTTTCAAGTTTGTTAATAAATGTTATTTTTTTTATTACTTTTTAGACATCTTTGTTAATTAAAAGTAATAATATTCATTTCATACTTGCTTTCTATAATAAAAAATTTTGTGCAATTACTCACACAAAATTTTGGATTCTTATTAATTTATATCTTCCCATTTCATATATTTATTTAATATTGCTACAAATTTCTCTAAGTACTCTCGGTCTTTTTCCTCGAACCTATTATATATAGGACTGTCTATGTCAAGTACTCCAATTAATTTATCATCTTTGACTATAGGAACTACTATCTCTGATTTTGATGCGCTATCACAAGCAATATGTCCCTCAAATTCGTGTACATTTTTAACTATTATAGTTTCTTTCTTAATTGCTGATGTTCCACAAACGCCTTTTCCTAATTTAATATGTGTACATGCTGGTTTACCTTGGAATGGACCTAATATCAATTCATCTTTTTTATACAAATAAAATCCTGCCCAATTAATGTCGTCCAACAATACACCTAGTAAAGCTGCTGCATTTGACAAATTTGCAAGCCAGTCACTTTCTTCGCATATTATTCCTGTTAACTTAATATTTAAGAAATTGTAAAATGATTTTTTATCTTTAAACTCTGGTTTTTCTACCTTAAACATATTATCACCTCACATAGCATAATATCAACTTGCTATACTTTTCCCTTTCTATTTTGATTTTACTTAATATTATACACCAAAATTATATTATCTTCTATGTCTTGATATAATATATATATTCATGTATAATGTTTATTCAAGAGTATATATATTTTAATTTTATATTAACCGTGATTATTTTAACGTTAACAAATATTACTCTCCTCTTTTCTAAATTTAAAAAATATTCCGGGAATAAAAATATACTTTCGTATATTTTTTTACATATAACTAAATAATATTATAACTCCAATATACAAATTTAATGAGGTGAATACATGGACAGAACAGAACTTTTAGCAAAAGAAAGTGTGGGGAAGCTACTACTTAAATTCTCTACTCCAGCAGTTATTGGTATGATAGTTAATGCACTTTACAATGTTATTGACCGTTATTTTGTGGGTAACTATGTTAATAGTGATGCTATCACAGGAATTACACTTTGTTTTCCTATCATGATTATAATGATGGCTTTCAGTATGTTGGTTGGCTTTGGTGGTACTGCACTTGTATCTATTAAGTTAGGTGAACAAAAAAAAGAAGAAGCTGAAAGAATACTTGGTAATTCTTTTGTTTTATTAATTATATTCTCAGTATGTATTATGATTATTGGTCTTCTAACATACAAAGATATATTAATGTTTTTTAATGTAAGTGATAAAGTAATGCCTTATGCAAAACAGTATATAACTATTATACTATATGGTACTATTTTTCAATTTATAGGCTTTGGATTAAATAACTTTATTAGAGGAGAAGGTAATCCTAGATTGGCTGCCTCCACTATGTTAATAGGTGCAATCACTAATATCATTCTGGATTATATTTTCATAAGACATCTAAGCCTAGGAATTAAAGGTGCTGCATATGCAACAATAATAGGTCAGTTGGTTTCTGCTTTATGGGTTATGAAATATTTTGTTTCTGGTAAAAGTCTACTTAAGTTTCACATAAGTACTATGTCTCTAAAATCAAAAGTGGTTTTGAAGATTTTTTCTCTAGGCTCAGCTCCTTTTGCTATACAAGTTGCTTCTAGTGTTGTAACAGGGTTATTTAACTATAGTATAAAAACTTATGGTGGTAATAACAGTGATTCTGCTATAGCTGCTCTTGGTATAATGAGTAGTATTGTTATGTTTATTTTAATGCCTATTTTCGGTATTAATCAAGGAGCACAACCTATAATAGGTTATAATTATGGAGCTAAACAATACAAAAGAGTAAAGAAAGCTTATAGCTACGCTGTTATAGTAGCTACAAGTATAGTCTTAGTTGGTTTTCTTTTAATTCAATTTTTCCCTAGAGAGCTATTCTTACTATTTAATAAAACTGATACAAATATGATTGATATAGGAGCTAAATATATTAAGATATATATGTTGATGCTTCCTTTAATAGGTTTTCAGATTATAAGCTCTAATTATTTTCAGGCTATTGGTAAACCAAGACACTCTATCTTTTTAAGCACTACTAGACAAGTAATATTGTTGATACCTTCTTTACTACTGTTTCCAACTATTTGGGGATTTAAAGGTATATGGATTGCAGTACCTTTTTCAGATGTATTTTCCTGTATTATTACTGCTATCTTTATAATTAGAGAAATGAGATTATTACAAAATACTAATCCTTATATTTCTGAGTAAAAGAGGGTAATAATTTATGATTGAAAACAAAGTTTTTCAAAACATACTGCTATTAAGAGATAAACTATTATATGTTGATTCTCAAATAAAATATAACATCGCTAGTATAATTATAGACGGGAGCATAATTAGAGGAGATTTCATTGCAGATTCTAGTGATATTGATATAACTATTACAACGTTTGGTAATAATATAACATTTAATATTAAAAAACTCATTGAAGATATAATTGTTGATGTAGCAAATGATCTTCCTAAAAGAGAATATCCTAGAAAACCACTTGTTTATGATATACAATGGCAAGATATTCAGACTCTAAACAAATGTAAAAATAGGACATTAGATGAATGGACTGTTGACAATGTACCAAATGGATATCCAAAACTATGGTTATATGCTTTTGATAGTATTGCACATCATAATGTACTGTATGGGCAAGATGTTACAGATTTTTATACTAGAATAAAACCAAAACATTTTGTTCCGATTCGTATGAAAAGGATATATGATTCTACTATTAAAATAAAAGATACTGTTTCTGACTATGAAAAATTAAGTGGTGGCATAACCCAAATAAAGAACGCTTGGGAAGTTATCAGATGCACGTGCTTAGCTTATGGTCTTATGAGTATAAAGAAAGATGATGTATATACAGCTTGTAAAGCATATTTTACTGATAAATCAGATAGAGATTTAATTGATGATTTATATAATTTTTATATTAATAAGAACAATAACCTTTTAACGGGTAACTACAGAAAGGAATTGTGTGATTTTACTATTAGGACGATTAAGTATTATAATTTAATAAAAACAGTTTGATAGAAGTAAGAATACAAATTAAAGCGTGTTAAAATTAAGTGTAGCGGCCTAATTAAAGGTAAATGAGCGCAGAAATTAGGCTTTTGTCTTCAGTTTGAAACGACCTACATAGCATATCATGTAGGTCGTTCTTGTATTTCCTTATATATTATTACAGATAAACAGAGTATCCTCTATAATAACTCATCTCCTTCATTCCAGTCTATTGGACACAATCCTCCAGTCTGTAATGCTTTTAAAACTCTCATTGTTTCTCCAACACTTCTTCCTATTCCTAAATCATGTACTACCGAATACTTTACATGTCC
This sequence comes from Clostridiaceae bacterium M8S5, assembly GCA_029227815.1. Lineage (GTDB taxonomy): Bacteria > Bacillota > Clostridia > Tissierellales > MCWD3 > Abyssisolibacter. The sequence goes on from CP118523.1 coordinate 4,088,978, forward strand.
CTCTGGAGATATAATAAATAATCCTCTTAGTGCTATCCCTAGTTTTTCATCTAGCACTCCATATTTTCTAGCAATCTCTTTTGTCATATCTGATGCAAGCGGAAAGTTTATCTTGCCTAGATCTCCATTTATCCATGCTTTATGTGAATGCTCACTGTCCACACTTACTGCCAGTACTTCCGCATTCAAACTTTTAAACTCATTGTATTTTTCACTGAAGCCAGTGATCTCTGTCGGTCAAATAAATGTAAAATCTAGTGGATAAAAGAATAATACTAACCACTTTCCTTTATAGTTTTCTAATGAAACCTCTCCAAAACCACTTCCATCTCCTAGTGCTGTTTTTAGCATGAAGTCTGGAGCTATGTTTCCTACTATTTTGTCCATCTTCAAACCTCCTTTATATGATTTATAACATTCCCTATTACTATATTACCCAAAAAAGATCTTTTAAAACTTAAAAACAAGCAATGATATTTGCTTGTTTTTTGCACTTGTTTTTTTGTCTAGTTTTAGTTTATTAATCTTTTTGCTTTATGTTATTGTTTGTTTATATTATATCTTTGATTTTTTCTTTTGTATTTCAATTATGTAACCGTTTGGGTCTATCATATGAAAGTAATATTTTCTTGAGCTGCTATTGTATTTAGGTTTATTTTTTATGCATACTCCCTCTTGCTTGAATTTTGTGTATAGCGAGTCTACATAAGGAGTTGTTAAAGATATTATTGGATTTTTAAAATCTCTTTGCATCTTAATTTTACTTGAGAAAGCTAATTTACAGCCTCCAGGCATATTATATATTTTGCTTTCACCGTTCTCTTCGTACGAAGAAAACCCTAAGTTTTTAGAATAGAATTCATGTGTTGAATCCATGTCTTGAGTTCCCATGAATATAACTGAATCCTCCCAAAGATATTCCATAATCAATCACCCTTTCTACTAGATATATTCTATAGATACATATAATTTCCTCTATTATTATAATTCTACATCGTTTTATCTTATATCTTGACAACGAAATTAATATTCTAGCCCTGTAAATAAGTAGTTTTTATCAATTTTTCTCTATATGTTAAAAATTGTTTACAAAAAAGGAGTCAGTCTATAAGTTTTAGACTAACTCCATATTAGTTTTACTATTTAACTCTTTCTAATGCTATATAAGCCTCATGTCCATTTAAGTCTTGCTTTGTCATATCATCTTTTTTAACCTGTTTAATATCTACTGCAAGTGTCTCACTCTTGATATAATCGCCATAGTTATCTACTGCTTTTTCTATAACTTCGTCTGATTCATAATATATAACTATGTTATCCATCATTTCGTATTGATTACTCTTTCTCATTTGTTGTACTTTTGATACGAACTCTCTAACATATCCTTCGTTTAACAAATCTTCTGTTAGTGTTGTATCAAGTATAACAAACAAGTTGTTTTCCATCGAAACTGTAAATCCTTCTTTTGCATTAATGTTTATCAATACTTTCTCTTTATCAAACTCAAATGCTTCACCTGAAAGATTTACTTTTATAGTTTCACCCTTCTCTAATTTTGCTACAGCATCTGAGCTATCAAGTTCTGAAAGTGCCTTGCCAAACTCTTTTATTTTTGAACCTAATATAGGACCTAGAACTCTAAAATTTGGTTTTAAGCTAAAGTTCATGTATTTACTTAAATCACTTTCGAATACAACATCTTTTACATTTAGCTCTTCTTTTATCAATGGCACCAAATCATCTATTAATTCTTGATATTTTCCATCTATTAAAACCTTTTGTATAGGCTGACGTACTTTAATTTTAACAGCTTCTCTTGAAGCTCTACCCAATTTTACTAAATCTCTTACTAAATCCATTTTTTCTTCTATATGCTTATCTATTAAGCTCTCATTAATCACAGGATAATCACTCAAATGAACTGACTCTTCTCCTGTTAAGTTTCTGTACATCTCTTCTGATATATATGGAGCAAATGGTGCTACTATCTGTGATAATCCAACTAATAGCTCATAAGTTGTATTGTATACTGCTTTTTTGTCATCTGATAGCTCAGTATCCCAAAATCTTCTCCTTGAACGTCTTATATACCAGTTTGATAAATCTTCGTTTACAAAATCTTGTATCCTTCTAACTGCTTTTGTTAAATCATATACGCTAAGTTCTTTTTCTACTTCTTTTAACAATGCATTGTATTTAGATAACACCCATCTATCAAGTTCTGGCCTATCTTCTGGCTTTATATAAAACTCTGTTGGATTTACATTGTCTGTATTAGCATATAGTACAAAGAAATTGTATACGTTTTTAATTGTTCCAAAGAATTTGCTTAATACCTCTTTAAGCCCTTCTTCATCGAATTTTGTAGGTGTCCAAGCTGGAGATACATATAGTAAATACCATCTAAGTGCATCTGCTCCATATTGATCAAATAATTCAAATGGGTCTACTGTATTTCCTTTAGATTTTGACATCTTCTTGCCTTTTTTATCTAATATCAAATCATTAACCAACACTCTCTTATATGGTGACTTTCCTGTTACAAATGTTGATATAGCAAGTAAAGAGTAGAACCATCCTCTTGTCTGATCTATACCTTCACAGATGAAATCAGCTGGGAATAATTGATCAAAGTTTTCTTTGTTTTCAAATGGATAATGATGTTGTGCAAAAGGCATTGACCCACTATCAAACCAACAGTCTATAACGTCTTTAACTCTAGTCATTGCTTCTCCACATTTCTCACATTTTAAATGAATGTTATCAACATGAGGTCTGTGTAGTTCTACATTTTCATCTATATCTTCTATTGCTCTTTCCACTAGCTCTTTTCTTGAACCTACGCTTGCTAAATGTCCACATTCGCAACGCCATATATTTAATGGTGTTCCCCAATATCTACTTCTTGATATAGCCCAATCATTTAAATTTTCTAGCCAGTTACCGAATCTCTTTTCTCCAACATAATCTGGATACCACTCAACTGAATTGTTGTTTTCTATAAGTTTTTCTTTTAGTCTAGTAATTTCTATATACCAACTAGGCTTCGCGTAATATAATAGTGGAGTTTTACATCTCCAACAATGTGGATAATTATGTGCTATTTTTTCTTTTTTATATAATTTACCTTCTGCATGTAACCATTTTATAATATCAATATCAGCATCCATTACGAATTGACCCTTCCAAGGAGTCTCTATATATTTACCAGTCTCATCTACTGGTTGAAGTACTGGTAGATTGTATCTTTTACCAGTATTATAGTCATCTTCTCCAAATGCTGGGGCTGTATGAACTATTCCTGTTCCATCCTCAGTAGTTACATAATCTGCTACCGTAACAAAAAATGCTTTTTTATCTGCCTTAACAAATGGCATCAATTGCTCGTATTCCATGTATTCTAACTCTTTACCTTTAAGTTCTTTGATAATCTCATAGTCATCACCAACTACTTTACTACAAAGATTTTTTTCTACATAATAAATCTCATCTTCTACTCTTACTTTAACATACGTTTCGTCTGGATTTACTGTTAGTGCAACGTTTGAAGCTAATGTCCAAGGTGTAGTAGTCCAAACTAAGAAATATTCATCAGCATCTTTGACTTTGAACTTAACTATTACTGTGTTGGTCTTTATTTCCTCATATCCTTGTGCAACTTCATGAGAGGCTAGCCCAGTTCCGCATCTTGGGCAATATGGTAATATTTTATGTCCTTCATATATATAATCTTCTTTAAAGAACTTGTTTAGAATCCACCAAACAGACTCTATATAGTTGTTATCAAGCGTTATATATGGGTTATCTAAATCAACTTCGTAAGCCATACGCTTAGTCATATCTCTCCATAAACCTTCATATTTGAACACTGATTCCCTACATTTTTCATTGAACTGTGCTATTCCGTATTCTTCTATGTCTTGCTTACTAGATAAATTTAACTGCTTTTCAACCTCTATTTCAACAGGTAATCCATGAGTGTCCCAACCTGCTTTTCTCTTTACTTGATATCCTTTCATTGTCATATATCTACAGATAGAATCCTTCAATGTTCTTGATATAACATGATGTATTCCTGGTTTACCATTAGCTGTAGGAGGCCCTTCAAAGAATACAAATGAATCGTCGTCTTTCCTGATATCTATACTCTTCTTTAGTATATCTATGTCATTCCAATATTCTGAAATATTTTTTTCTGCTTCTTTGACAGATAGCTTTGATAATTGTTTAAATTTATCCATACTTTTCATCCTCTCTTTCACTTATTATTAACATAAAATCTATTAAAAAATCCCCAAGTCAAAAGACTTAGGGACGATTGTACGCGTTACCACCCAAATTATAGGAAAACAAATGATTCCTATCACTCATTACATTTTAACGTATCTCTACGTAAAGTTTTACTATTATTTCAAACCTTAAGCTCATAGGTGATTTTCATAAAAGACTCCAATAATAATCTCTCAGCTCATGATTATTTCTCTGTATATCTTCAATTCTTCTATTACTGCCTAGTCATAGCATGTCATATTTACTTAGACTATAGTATATATTAATCTAACAATAGTTGTCAAGGGTATTTTAAAATTTATTAAAACCTTAGCCTTTATATAGTATATGTTGCATATGCCGATTTTATATAGTTTTGCATTTTATAACCTAGGCTTTGTAATTAAAAAATAAATGTTACATCCCTCATGTTAACCTAAGAGTGGTTTAAGCCTGTTAGACAGATATTTAAACTTTCTTCTTGAGTTGCTGTATTATTGAGTAAAAATAAAATATCTCCAAGCACAAGAATACATGATTGGAGATATAAATACTTTTATTATGCCCCTGTCCACTTGACAAAAAGCAGTTCAATATATGGCAATTTATTGGTTCATACTATAATACGTAGTTTGAGTTTAAGTTATTAGTTAAAATAATAAATATAATCAGAGTCATAAGGTGAATCTTTAGGACTATGTCTATATAATCCTGCTTGACCCCATTTTGATATGAATAAACTTCCACTAACTATAGCTGAATGTTCTGGTATAGCTATTATAGTATTATGTGGCATATAAGTAGCTTTATCACCAGTACTACCAGAACTAGTAGATGACAAACTATAACTTCCATCTGTATAATAGGTAGTAGGTTTATTCATCCAATATATATTTGAAGTACTTTGATTATGCCATGCATATGAGTGACAATTATAATTTGTTGTTGCACCTGATAATCTTTTAGCGAACGGGAATTTTTTATCATAGTAATTATTGATCTCTGCTTTTTGCCTAGCTGTCAATTCTTCTCCCCTAATAAATACTTCTACCTTGCTTCCTTTAGGTGTAGTAACATAGGTGGTTACTGCTCTTGCCGTATAACCTTTATCTGTATATTTGTAGCCTATTCTATTACCTAATGTTTCAAGGAAAGTTCTTTCTATAAATTTATCATCCGATTCTTTTATTCTAGTATATTTTGCCTCTAACACTGAAACCGCATCCGGTCTATCAATGAAAACATTTAATGGTTCAAAAATATTTATAAGTGAATCTAAGCCTGTATTACAATCGTCATATGCAAAAATATTTCCCAAAAAAGGATATTCCATAATCAACTCTAACAAATTAGTTGTAGAAAGATTTGAAACATTTTCTTTAGATATATTTACGGCCTCAGCTCGTTCCTTGAATCGTACACTTGTATCATCTTTAGAAAATAAAACTTTTGCATCACTAATAACATAAATTGGATCTCTTTGAGGCGTTGTTGTAGTAAATGAATTATTAATTGGTACAATTAAAGAAAATATCAACGTTAATACTAATAAAGATTTTAAAATTTTATTTTTCATAAATCTACCTCACTTTTTTATTTATTCAATAAATTACCATAACAATATTATATAACAAAATGAATATGTAAAATTATTAATTTTTTGTAAAATTTGTAAATTATGCATGTCTAACAGATGGCTGTCCTTCAACCCACTAAATTGACTATTATACAAAAAAAGCACCTTTCTTTTATTATTTTTGTTTTTGCAAACTCATAATATAACAAAGGGTGCTTTCTTCTTTTATTTTTTGAATTTGATTATAACTTAAACTTTATTATCTGATCCTGTAAATTTTGAGCTAACTGTGATAAGCTCTCACTCGCACTTGCAACTTGTTGTATTGACGCTAACTGCTGCTCTGTTGAAGCACTAGCTTCCTGTGTACTAGCTGCATTTTCCTCTGCAATGGCTGACAATGCTTGTATTATATCCAGTATATTTGCTTTCATAGCTTCCATATCTTGAACTGATGCATCCATGTTCCTTATAGCTTCTTTTGATTTATTCATTGCTCTTGCTATACCCTCATAACTATGCTCTACATCTACAACACTTTCAACCTGCTTTCCTACTATTACCTCAACTTCTTTCATCTTCTCTACAGCTGAATCAGAATTCGCTATTAATTCATTAACTATAATATCTATTTCTTTGGTTGATTTAGTAGATTGTTCTGCAAGTTTTCTAACTTCTTCTGCAACCACCGCAAAGCCCTTACCTGCATCTCCCGCACGTGCTGCTTCTATAGCTGCATTTAGAGCAAGTAAATTTGTCTGTTCTGCTATCGCGGCTATAACCTCACTTGCATTTCCAATCTTTTTAGAGCTCTCATTAGTTTTTACTATTACTTCGAATATGTTCTCAGCAGCCTCTCCACTTTTTTGAGTTTTGTCTGTTAAATCAGATACAATTTTCAAACCTTCATCTACTAATTCTGATACATTGTCAGATTCATTATTTACATTCTCCATTAGAACGTGGTTTAATTTAATCATTTCTCCTAGCTCTTGTATTTTGTTAGCTCCCTCTTCTGTATCTCTTGCTTGATCAGATGCTCCACTAGCAAGCTCCTGAATACTTCTTGCAATTTCCTCAGAGCTCAAACTTGATTGAGCTGAAGTTGCTGTCAACTCCTCTGATGATGCAGATACCTGAGTTGTTACATCTTGAACCTCTTTAAGTAAAGATGTAAAGTTTTCTTTTAACTTCACCATATTATTGGCTATGTCACCTGTTTCATCTTTTCTTTTTTGATAGCTCATTACTTTTTTATCTATAAAACTCAAATCGTATTCAGACATTTTTTGTAATCCATTTGACAATGATTTGATTGAGCTAACTACATATTTACTATTATAATATAATACTCCACCCATTAATAATATAGCGAAAATAGATATAATTGTATGTTTATTGCCCATATTATTTAACTCATTCATCAATTCACTAGCAGGTACTACAGTTGAATAAGACCAGTTTATACCATAATCTTCAAATTTGATAGGAGTATATATCCTATATATCCCATCATTTTCGTCATCAAAGTTATTGAAACTCTTACCATTTTTGATATTGTCTAGGTATGAGCTCTTATTTGAACTAATTTCATCGCTAACTGTATTAACCATATTTGCATCTTTGTGAGCAAGCACTATACCATTATTGTTATATAACACTCCATACCCTGTATCATAAAGTTCTATACTATTATTAATTTGAGTTAATTGATCTAGAGATATGTCTACTCCCGCTACTCCTACAACTCTACCATTAATTATTATTGGCTCTGCAAAAGTTATGGATAATATTTTTTCATCTCCTAATTCATATTCAGTTGGATCTGTTATAAATCTCTTTTTAGTCTTCTTAGGAATTCTATAGTAATCTTTATTTTCCACACCGTCGCAAGCCTTTAATATAAGTTTTCCATTATCTCTACCCCAAGCTGGCGTAAATCTACCAGCCTTATCACTTCCTTGGGAATTTATCTTATTAAGGTCTTGTCCATCAAATGCATTTGGTTCCCAAACAACCCATGTATAAACATAATTTTCATTGTCCCTGATAGTTTCTTTAAGTATTTTTATTACAGCATTCCTATCTGTTATGGAATTTTGTTTCATCGTAGTTAGTATCTTTGCAATTGACTTAGTATCTTTTGCAGCTTCATCTAACACACTCTTCATCTGAGTTGAAACATTTTCTGTTTGGAATTTTATCTTATCTAAACTGCTGTTTTCAATAATGTCAGACGATGTTCTTAACATATACCATGAGAGTATACCTGATATGATTACAATTATACCTAAATTCATAAATATTAACCTTGTTCTCAGTTTCATTTTTTTCCCCCTTTAAGTAAATTTGTTTTTTAGTATTCGATCCAATAAAACTTTATTGTTTATCTATTTTTAAAATCATGTCTATTACGTCTTCTAAATTCTCTCCTGTTATATCAGCTATTTTACTTTTTTCCCCTACTTTAGCTGTTCGACAGCCAGCAGCTATCCCTGCCTCTGCATCTGTTTCATTATCTCCTATCATCCAGCTTTTATCCATGTCTACCATATATTTGTCTCGCAATTCCAATAACATCCCTGGTGCTGGCTTTCTGTAGTCTGATTTTTTATGGTAATCTGGACAATATATTATTTCTTTAAATATACAAGCTTCTTTTAGTTTTTCTTGCATGTACTCGTGTATTAATTTTAACTCTTCATGTGTGATAAAACCTAGTTCTATTCCCCCTTGATTTGTAACAACAAATATCTCATAACCTGCATCTATTGCCTTTTTAAGACCTCTTTCTACTCCATCAAAAATAATGAAATCTTCTGGTTTATTCACTGGTCTTTTGTTGTCATTTATAACTCCATCTCTATCTAAAAATAATGCTTTCATAACTTAAACACCTCATCTTTAGTCTATAGTTTGTACATTCGCATTTAACTTATAAATTATATCTTTTCTTTCAACTATTATCTGAATCTTTTCATATAGCTCTGTATCATTTTTAATATAAAATAGGAGTTCTTTATTGGGATTGATAGCTATAGGGTTCCTAACCATTTTTAGCATTGAAATATCGCCAGTGGTATCACCATAGGAATAACTACTATCTAGTTTTATACTATATTTATTTACTAGTGCATCGAGTGTTTTTTGTTTGTTGACTGAATCCCACATCCTTATAATTTCTCCTGTAAAATTATTGTTTTTATCAACTACATATTTACTACCCTTACATTCAGTAACTCCATACTTTTTACCCATTTTATCTACTAAAAAATCTGGACTTCCTGATATAAAGAACACTTTATGCTTTCTCTTTTTATGCCACTCAATTCTACTTCTAGCATATTTATATACCTTATCCCCATTAATTTTAATTACTTGACTAGCTATAAAATCTATATGCTCTTTGTTAACTCCTTTTAAAGCATCTATATAAACTGTTGCTAATTCTTCTAAATATTCTTCAAAATCACCGTATCTACTCTCCCATTTTGAGTATGTATTTTTTACATGAGCATACCATTCACTTGGTTCTATTACTTCGTACTTTATTAGTTTTTTAAAATGCTGTATCATAAGTGAATTTCTATATAAGGTTCCATCAATATCAAAAAAAGCTGCAATACAAGCCATGTAATACCTCCTATCCTTCCTACCAAAATAAAATATTTATTGCTTGTAATTTATATTATATGTATGTTTTGTTAATATGTTAAGGTTTATAGCATGAGCATCTTATTTGACAACTTCATTGCTATAAAGTACCATTTCTGTACTCCCTATACTATTTGATATGTTAATACTTATATTTGAGTAGTCTAGCTCGAAATTAGCTACTGCTGAAAATAAATCTATGCTTTTTAATACATGAACTGTACATGCTTGGTATTCCTCAGATTTGCAAAATCGTAATATTATATTCTTTGCATCAGTAAACTGAATTCTCCCTCTTAATGACTTTGGAGCGTTTTCAAATGTTAAGTTCAACACACTCTTTTCTAGTGGTATAATAATATCCACATCATTTTCATCTTCTCTAAGTATCCTGATATCCATATGACTCTTTAGTTTGAATTTATTTAATATAAATGATTTCATACTCTCTCACTCTCATTATTTTTCTAAAACAATATCTTTATACCTGTGATCAACTTTTAATATATGTTTTTCTATCCAATCTGCTATAAACATGATCATATCCATAGTTACAGATTTTTGAGACTCATCAACAGCATCGTCTGTAATGCTCTTAATTTTATTAACAAATTTTGCATGTTGTTCTTTATGTCTTTCTAAATCATCATAATTATATTTTGCCATCAACTCTTCTTCAAACTGAAAGTGATAAATCGTATAATCCTCTAACCTTTTTAATATTTCCACTATTTCATCATAGTAATCTATATTGCCAGAATCTGATACTATATCAAACAGTTCTTCCCCTATAGATAATAATTTTTTGTGCTGCTCGTCAATGGAGCTAATTTTTACACTATACTCATCTTTCCATTTAAACATATATATGTCCTCCTTTTTTGAATATTATACCATTTCATATATATCTATATAAACTATTATTTATTAAATACCCCATTTTAGTAATTTGAACCTAGTTTATTTATATATATGGTTGACAATACTGTCTGAAAAGTGTTATAACTATGTTAAGATTAAAAATGAACAGGAGTTTATTATTATGCAAATTCTAAAAAACAAAATAAGAGACAATATTATGAGTTCAGCTATTAAGGAATTTAAAGAACATGGATTCCAGAAATCTACTATAAGAAACATAGCTAAAAAAGCCAAAATATCAGAAGGTAATATTTACAGGTATTTTGAAAATAAGGAGAAACTGCTTGAGGAAATTGTAAGACCTGCGTATTGTGAAATATTTGCATTAATTTCAAAATATCAATCTTTGCGTAACGAAAGGGATAGTTTTACCTTCGCTGATTTTCAAAAACATATAACAAACTCTATATCCAATTTATGTAAAATACATGGAAATGAACTTATAATTTTGTCTGAATGCTGTAATGGCACTAAATATGAAATAGTCAAGCAGAAAATAATAGATATAACTAAGCTTTTTTTACTTGATATTTTAAGCTGTAATAAAGAAGAGATAAGTAAGAAACACGATTTTATATCTTATCTTATCGCTAAAGGTTTTATCGAAGGTCTGATGTCTATATATAAAGAATTCAAAGATACTACAGAATTTGAAGGTGCTTTAAATGAGTTTAATGAGTTTTATTTTAATGGTTTTCTAGAAAGATTTAATTAATTATTTAAGGAGGTACTAAAAATTGAAAAGATTATCGCAACTATTAATCTATATACCTATTCTATTTATTCTAACATCATGCTCTAATGAAACTGACAATAATGGAGTTATACAAAATGCAAAACCTGTAAAAACAGTTACAGTTAAGACCGAAACAAAACCAATGAAACTTAGCTATATTGGAACTGTAAATTACAATGAACTTAAAAAACTTGGATTTAAAAGTTCAGGAAAGATATCCAATATATACGTTAAGAAAGGACAACAGATTAAAAAAGGTGATACTTTAGCTAAGCTTGACACTAAAGATTTAACTTTTGCCTACAACGCTTCAAAATCAAAACTAGCATCTGCAAAATCACAGCTTACTAAAGCACAAGATGCTTATAATTTTGCAAGTGATACTCATAATAGAATTAAAAATATGTATGAAAAGAATTCTGTATCAAAGCAAAAATATGAAGAAGCAAAGTTACAATTAGATTTAAGAAAATCAGAACTTAGTCAAGCGAACGACCTTAAAAACCAAGCACAGGTAGATTTTGATCACAAGCAAAGTCTCTTAAAAGATGCCACACTTAAAGCTAGTTCAGATGGCATAGTCGTTAATACCTTATTCAGTCAAGGCGAAATAGTAGGTGCAGGTTATCCTGTAATAGTAGTTAGAAACAATAAAAAAATCGTTAATGTCGGTATAACTCAAGAAGATGTAGTTAAAATAAATCTAGGTGATAATGCCACAGTTATTTCTGGTGATACTAAAGTAAATGGAACTGTTACTAATATAAGCGATTTACCTGATGAAAAAACAAGAACATACAACATTGAACTAGCTCTTGAAGATAACAATTTTAAAATTGGATTTATCGTTGATGTTGATATAGTTATTGGTAAAGAAGAAGGTATTTGGATACCTATTAAAGCTATTAAATCTAATGGTCACGATTATGTTTTTATTGCAAAAAACAATATCGCACATAAAAAAACAGTAAAAATAATTTCTACAAATGAAACAAATGCTAAGATTAATGGGCTAAATAATAATGATGCAATTATTATTGAAGGAATTAAATCACTTATAGACGGGAATAAAATTACCATTGATTCCAAATAGCATCTATTTGTAAATTAAAAAGGCAGGTGAAAAAATGAAAAGACTAATGCTAGCAGCTATAAAACGAAGAAAAATAACTCTATTTCTGATTGTCTTTTTTAGCATTATTGGAATGTATAACTATTATATTTTACCTAAACAAGAATCTCCAGATATAAATGTTCCAATAGCTATTATCACTACTATATATCCCGGTGCATCACCTGATAATATAGAAAAATTAGTGACCAGTAAAATTGAAGATACTATTAAAGAAATAGATGGATACAAATCTAGCCAATCATATTCTAAGAACAGCATAAGTATTGTTAGACTTGATATCAATAATGATGTTGATGTTAATATGACATGGGACAAATTAAGAACTAAAATGTCTGAGTTACAAAGTAAATTACCTTCTGGTTGTAAAAATATAAATGTAAATACTAAACTTGCTGAGACAGCTGGTATAATCATTAGTATGTCAGGAAAAGATTATACCTACGAAGAATTAGCCAGCTACGCTGAGATGATAAAATCAAAACTTAGCAAAATTGATGGTATCTCTAGATTTGACATTACTGGAAAGCAAGAAAAAGAAGTACAAATAAATGTAGATTTTAGGAAACTAAATCAATATAATTTATCTTTTGAAGATATCGCAACTATAGTAAAAGCTCAAAATGTAGATATACCTTCTGGTAGTATTGATAGTGCTACAGGGCAAATCAATGTGAAAGTATCCAAAGCATTTTCTTCTCTAGAAGAAATAGGCAATACCATAATTAACGTATCTAGTGAAACTGGAGCTGTGCTAAAATTAAAAGATATTGCTGATATTGGCTATGAACATGGAAATTCTAATTTAAAAATTAAACACCAGGGTCTAAATTCAGTGTTACTAACTGGTTATTTTAGTAGTGGAAAAAATATAATAATAGTTGGAAAAGAAGTAGAAAAAGTACTAAATGATGTAGAGAAAAACTTACCTAGTGATATTATATACAATCAAGTACATTATCAACCTAACGATGTATCACATGCTGTAAATGATTTTTCAAATAATCTTCTCATAGGTATTTTACTTGTTATTGTTGTAGTTTTTATTGGTATGGGCTTTAGAAATGCAATAATTGTGTCAACTGCTATTCCTTTATCTATACTAATAACTATTACTGGCTTTAAAATTATAGGAGGTACTATACACGAGATATCTATTTCAGCATCTATTGTTGCTTTAGGTATGCTTGTAGATAATGCAATAGTTGTAAGTGATTCTATACAAGTTCGTATAGACAACAAGGAAAATAAGATAGACGCATGTGTTAGAGGTACTTTAGATGTCGCTATACCTGTATTAACCTCTACTTTGACTACTATTGGCGCTTTTTTACCACTGTTATTGTTAAACTCTTTAGCTGGGGAATATATAATCTCTCTTCCACAGATTATAATTCTATCGCTTACTGCTTCCTATATAGTAGCTCTATTTGTAACACCAACTATGGCTTATATATTCTTTAAGGAATCTAGTCAAAAAAATAAAAAATATAGAATAAGAAGTTTTTTCACTGGTTTATTAAAGCAAAGCTTAAAGCATAAATTTTCTTCAATTTTTATTTGTCTTATATGTATATGTATTGGAGGATTTTTAGTCTCAAAACTTGGTCTTCAATTCTTCCCTAAGGCTGATAGAGATGTATTTTACATTGATATTAAAGCAGAGCAACCAGGTAATATAGATATCACTGAAAAACTTGCTGACAAAGTTAGTGATATTTTATCTAACCAAACTGAGGTTGTTGACTATACAGTATCTATCGGTGACGGATTACCAAAATTCTACGATACTATGCCTATATTTTACCAATCTAATGATTTTGCTCAGGTTATGGTAAAAGTAGATTTATCCAAAACTGATAGATTTAAAACTTATATAGAATTCACTGACTATCTACAAGGTATGTTTGATAGAACACTTTCAGGCGGAACTGCTACTGCTAATCTGCTCGAAATAGGTGTACCTATTGGTCATCCTGTCAAAATACGTTTAGTTGGTGATGATATACAAACATTGTACGATTATGCAGGAAAGGTTAAAAAACTTTTAAAGGATATTCCTGATACTATAAATATAGGTGATAACTTAGAAGAAAAAGAATATGAATACTATGTTGATATTGACACTAATAAAGCCAGCACCTTAGGAATAAGCAAATACGAGATACAAAAAGAAATCTATATGGCAATGAGAGGAAACAATATCTCAGTCTTTAGAAACGAAGGCAACGAATACAACATTACCTTAAAAGGTAATATCAAAACTAAAAACGAGTTAGAAAATTTGGCTATAAAATCGAAGTTAACTGGAAATAAGCATATTTTAAAACAGATGGCAAAGGTTAAACTTATCCCAAAAACTAATATGATTACTAAATTTAATAATGAAATTTGTGTAACTGTTTATAGTGATGTTAAAGAGGGAGGTAGTGCTGTAGATATTGAAAATGCAATTCAGCCTTTATTGTCCACTAAAGACTTTGAACATGCTCAGATAATATTCGATGGTGAGAGAGAATCGATTAATGATAATTTTGGTAGTCTCGGTACTTCGGCTATATTCGCAGTACTTGTAATCTATTTGATATTGTTAATGCAGTTTAATTCTTATGTTCAGCCATTAGTTATATTGATAACTATACCTTTTTCCTCTATTGGATCTATAATAGGATTATACGTATTGGGTCAAACTCTATCATTTACAGCATTACTAGGTATGGTGAGTCTTATGGGTATCGTTGTTAATAATGCCATAGTTCTGATTGACTATATTAACAAAGAAATAGCTGATGGTAAAAACATTGAAGATGCATGTAGCCATGCTGTAGATAGAAGATTTAGACCAATAATTTTAAGTACATCAACAACTATAATAGGGCTTATTCCTTTAGCTATATCAAGAAGTGAGATATTTACACCTCTATCAATATCATTGATTTTTGGTTTAATAATATCAACACTTTTAACTATGATTATGATTCCTACTATTTATAGTATGATTATGAATAAAGTCCATAAAGTTTCAGATAGAATAGTTCGTAGATAGGTATAAAAGGAGGAGCTGTAATGAAAAAAAGAGTTAGTCTAATATTAATATTTAGTTTATGCTTTATAACTGTAACTATTAGTTATGCTCAAAATGATAATACAAAGCTCAATTCATATACATTAGAGCAATGTATAGATATCGCCCTTGAAAATAATTTAACTATAAAAAAAATTAAGCAGGAGCTAAAAATAAGTGAGTTTAATAAAAAGCGTACTAATAGAAAAAGTAGAAAAATATTAGATAGCGAAGATTCTCTAGATATAGGCTGGGCAGAATATGATAAAAATAAAAAAATAGCTGATAATACTAAAAAACTACTGTCTTCTATACAAGATGCACCTGACCCTAATGCTGCATTAGTAGATATGAAGAATAAAAATATGATAGATGATAATACCTACAATTTACTTCATGGCAAAGATAAAAGTACTATGGATGGTATTATAAATAATATGAAGAGTAATATAGACGGTAAAATAAATGCTTCATATGGGGATCTGCGTAGCTCAGATGCACAACTAGATGATGTTAATAACAAGGCTGGCTCAGTTATTTCGAGTAATCTCAAACTATCTACTAATGTTAAGCTAAGTGTCAAATCAACTACCGAACTATTAGATGCTATAGCAAATATTAACTACGATATAACTAAAGCAGGTTTTGATATAAGTAAAAAACAGATAGCTATGTTAGTAGAAAATAATTACTATGAAGCATTAAAGAAACAAAAAATTGTAGGTGCTAAAGAGAAGTCACTCGACAGAGCTAAAGGGCAATATGATATTATTAAAAACGCTTATGATGAAGGACTTAAAGCAAAGGATGATCTTTTATTGGCTAAAGCAAATCTTGAACTTATCAATGTCGAGCTTGAAAAAGCAACCTGCGATGCTCACAATGCTAAAATAGACTTGCTTAATTCTTTAAATATACCACTTGATACTGATATCAATATTGTGGATGTACCTTTATCATCTAAAGATGTGCCTTCTCTAGAAGATGGTATAA
This sequence comes from Clostridiaceae bacterium M8S5, assembly GCA_029227815.1. Classification (GTDB taxonomy): domain Bacteria; phylum Bacillota; class Clostridia; order Tissierellales; family MCWD3; genus Abyssisolibacter. The sequence goes on from CP118523.1 coordinate 4,105,323, forward strand.
AGCAGGGGTTAGAGAAAAGACTAGAAATAAAACAATCTTTAGGAAAATATGTAATAGACAGCTTGAATCATGAATTGACTTCTAGATCATATCCGGATATTACAAATCAATACAAAGAAGCTCTATATAAAAAAGAACACTCTCAAATAGAGCTAGAAATACAGCAGAAAAGTATAGAAGCTGATATAAGAAAGAACTATGAAACTATGGTTGCAACAAGCAAAATGTATGAGCATGTTAAAAATAGTGTTCTGCAAATGGAAGAAAATCTTAAAATAGCAACTTTTAAATACAATGAGGGTATTGGTTTTAGTAGCGCAAATTTAGATTCTGATGAATTAGGTGGTACTATAATGGAAGTATTAGCTGCAAGTGAAAAGCTAGCTCAAATTGAAGAAAAAGTTGTTGAAATAGAATATGCTAAAAATATTAGTATTACTAAATATCTTAATTCTATAGGCGAATATTAACAACCATGGAGATATCAATAGCTGATATCTCCATTTTATTTTATATACTGTTGTCTTTCCTTCCCTTAGATAGCATAATAATTTTACAGTAATCTTATAATATTTCTTTTTATAAATTCTTCATGCTAATTTACAAAGATTTTATATTGAAAATATATTATATTAGTTTTATATAATATATTTCTGTGAGGTGAATACTTTGAAAAACAAACCTTTAACCGCAATACTAATTGGCGCTGGACAACGTGGTAAAGACGCTCTTGGATCATATGCCTTGTCCCATGACAATGATTTAAGATTCGTAGCAGTGGCAGAACCTATGATTGGAAGAAAGACTGAGTTTAAGACTAAACATGATATCCCAAATGAATTATGCTTTAATTCGTGGGAAGAATTACTAGAAAAAGAAAAACTAGCTGACATAGCTTTAATATGCACTTTAGATAATAATCACTATGAACCTACCAAGCTAGCTTTAGAGAAAGGGTATCATGTATTGTTAGAAAAACCAATGTCAAATAACATCATAGAGTGTATAAAACTTGGTGAATTATCTAAAAAATATCCTAAGCAAGCTTTTTCTATTTGTCACGTTTTAAGGTTTACCAAGTTTTTCTCTGAACTTAAAAAATTAGTTGACAGCAAAGTAATCGGTGACATAATGACTATACAGCATAACGAATATGTAGGTAGAATTCATCAAGCACATAGTTTTGTTAGAGGTAATTGGGGTAATTCAAAAAAAGAAAGTCCTATGATATTACAAAAATGCTGTCATGATATGGATATACTCTTTTGGCTAGTTGGTAGTAAATGCAAAAACATATCTTCTTTTGGTTCTCTTGATTATTATTGTGGTAAGTACTCAAAAGATAGCTTGCCTAAAAGATGTTTAGATGGTTGTCCTATTGCTGACGAATGTGCTTTTAACGTTAGTAAAATATATTTGACAGATAATATAGACTGGCCAACTTCTGTCATTAGTGATGATCTCAGTTACGAAGGTCGCAGGCAAGCACTACAAACAGGTCCTTATGGCAGATGTATATATCATTGTGATAATGATGTTGTAGATCATCAAGTAATTAGTATGCAGTTTGAAAATAATGTAACAGTCGCAATGACTATGACTGCATTTTGTGATGATGGTAGGAAAATCAAAATTATGGGAACTAATGGAGAAATAAATGCTTCTTTATATGATAACGAAATACAAATTGTCAAGTTTCCTTCTAAAGATGTTCATACTATAAAACTGAGTACTGATAAAAATGGACACTATGGCGGTGATACTGGATTAATGAAAGATTTTATTAATCTTGTACGTAACAATGGTGATATTCGTGGTCTTACTGATGCAACATTATCTGTTCATAGTCATATAATGTGCTTTGCAGCTGAAGAAGCAAGAGTTACTAATCAGGTTATTAATATAGAGGATTATATTAATAAACATAGAGATTATTAATATCAGATATTGTTTACCTTTAACTTTATTTATGATATATTTTGCTTAGGTGATAACTATGAAATTAAACAATACAATCGAAATTAATGAAATAATTACTTTTTATTACTTTGATTTTTCTAAGAATTATTCATACGATGGTGAAAAGCACGATTTCTGGGAAATTGTTTATGTTGATAAGGGAAAATTAGAGGTAAGAGCCGATAATTGCTATTATACATTATATGCAAATAATATGATCTTCCATCAGCCAAATGAGTTTCACAGCTTGAAGGCTGATGGTAAAACTGCTCCCAATGTAATCGTTATGAGTTTTGTATGTACATCTAAAGCTATGGATTTTTTTAAAAAGAAAATTTTCAAGTTAAATAAACAGCAAATTTCTTTGCTAAGTAATATAGCAAAAGAAATAAAGTTAAATTTTGAAGCAGGATATATTAAAAAGAAACATAGTTTTAATATCGGTTGTGAACAAATTCTAAAGATAAAAACCGAGGAATTTTTGATCAATTGTCTTAGATACAATGACATTAATAATTTAAAACCATACAAACTTAATATGACTATTAATAGAGAAAATAATAGAATTGATAATATTGAACAAATATTGATGGATTATCTATATGACAACATATCATTAGACCAAGTATCAAAACTTTCTAATCTTAGCAAACCATATTTACAAGACCTTTTTAAAAGAACTAAAAAAACTAGCGTTATGCGTTACTACAGGAGTCTACGAATGGATGAAGCAAAAAGAATGATTAGAGAAAAAAATCTAACATTTACTGAAATCTCCCAAATATTAAATTTTGGTTCTATACATCATTTTTCAAAACAATTTAAGGATATTGTTAATATGACACCTACTGAATATGCTAAATCTACACTTTTATATTAAGAGAGCTCTTCTAAATCTAGTGAGCTCTCTTTATTTTATAATATATTATAAAACATTATAATAGTTTGCTATAGTCATCAAGATTTCATCGGCTGCCTTTATTCCTTCTACTGTCGTATAGCTCATGCATTCTAATTTACCATCTGTTATCTCACATATACCTCCATGCTTAGGCACTATAAATCTATTACTTACGTTTGCCATTGCGAGGTCCAACGATGAGTCGCCTGACGCTGCAATACTATTTATATTTTCTTTATCTGCTATAAATTTAACAGCATCTCCTTTATTTACGTATTTCGGTATAAAATACAGCTTTCTACCCTGTCTTGTGGCAATCCAATTTTTTTCATTAATCCATTTTATATAATCATCTAATTCATCTTGAGGTATCTTGTTCTCATCTACAATACAATAGAAAAATAGCTCATCAGCTATACGTAACTTCTTGACCCAATTATCATATTTTATTTTTTCAAACTCTTTTATTGCATCATGTAAATCAATACATTTATCTGCTATCTTATTAGTAATAATATTTTGCCACTCTTTATTAATACTGTTATTTTCTACTATTATTCCTCCATTAGCTACTACTGCATATTTGAGATCAAGAGGCTTGAATACGTCTATTCGTTGAAATTGTTCTAATGTTCTAGTTGTAACTGGTACGAAAAGAAGCTTATCTTTGATTTTCTTTAATAAATCTATAGATTTGACTGTCATATAAGTTATAGGTTCTCCACTTAATCTCTCAACAACCTTTATATCTTGATCCTTTATTATTTGTTTGTCTATTAATTTAAAACTATATATCAGCGTTCTATCTAGGTCACTCGCGTAAAGCATGTCGTTATCTCCTTATGTTTTTTATTAAGCCACAGCAATTATAAGCCTTTAAATTATAGGTTTCTACAGGTACATTTCTCTCTTTAGCAAGCTGTAATATATGCTCTAGATTTTCAGAGTTTTCTTTAATTAGTATTTTCCATGGAACTCTCCTTAAAAGCACTCTCGTAGTTTCTCCTATTCCAGGTTTTATGAAGTTTATATCTTCGATCTTAAATTCTTCTAAAAGGTTATGGACATCTTTTAATCCAATCCAAGATATACCTTTACTTTCAATATCATTTTCAATGTCTCTTAATGATTTTTCTACATCATCTTTAACATTAGCAAACTCATTAACGATTGTATCTATAAATAAATTTGAAACATCTTCTTTTATTAATTCTTCGTAAAATTTAGCACCATGAAAGTCATTTCCACCAATTAAGTCCTCTCTCAAAACAGTTCTACTAACTAATCCAGATACTGTTGAATTCAAACATGCACTAGCTATCAAGAAATCCTCTCTTGTACCATACATTGATGTACAGTGAGCTGGGTCAGCTATCACTGCCAAAGTGTCATCTATGTTTGTTCCATGGGCTTGATTGAATTCTCCACATGCCTTTGTCAGCTCGTTTGTTATTGCGCCTTTTCCTGTCCATCCATCAATAAACTGTATATTTCTATTAGGATGTTTTTCTAATATATATTTTATTGCATTCTCATCTATTCCTCTTCCTCTTATAATTGATATACTATAATGTGGTATATCTATGTTGTACTTATATTTTATATATCTTTTTATCAGGATTCCAGCTGGAGAGCCAGCTCTAGCTAATGATACAAATACCACATCTTCTCCCTTTAATTTTAGTATTCTTTCAGCTACAACTCCAGTTGCTACTGCTATTTTATCTTTATTTTGTTTTAGTGCTTTATAAAATATCGTCATGTACTCATCAGAAGGTTTATATTCTATTGGTAACATCTCTGAATAATGAACTCCTGATTGTATAGCCCTTTCTCTTGTAATATTGTTTTGCTCTGTTATAAGTTTTCCGATATCTTTGAGTAAAAACTTAACATCCTTTTGGCTATAACTGCTTTTAACAAGTGACTTTGTATTAAGCTTCTCCAATCATATCACCTCTTCTTCTCATTGCATGTGTTACAATATATATTGTCTTTGCACCTGTCTTTTTCATAGCTTGTATTAATGTATCTGTGCTTAGATTAAGCCCTTCTCTTTCTATAAATATAAATATATCATCATAGTAGTTTTGAGGTATGTTGTAGACATAGTTTTCTATATTGGAATCTTTCATACTTTGGAAGGTGTATTTATTTTGAAGTGCATAACCTATATCGTCACTAGGATAAACCGGACTTCTAGTGGTTGAATGGTACAAAACACCTTCTCCCATATATGATGCTATCAACATTGGTATATACATGAATTCTCCAGTACCTAAACACAATGTTTTACTGCCTGTTCTTATGTTTTTCAAATTCTCACCACATATACGAGATATATTATCAATTTTATTATTATCTATACTGTCTATCCCAAATCTACCAGTAAATCTTAGATAATCACAGTCATTAGTATTACCATTTGTATCTTTAGATATTGCCTTAATTGTATCTGTGAAAATATCTTCTAAGTTTATATATTTAATTTCTGTTTTATTAATTGCATCGTTTAAAACATTGTTATCTTTGAAAAAACCCGCCTTTATATCATAATAATCTATTTCTCCTGAGACTAGCGATACAGTATCTATTTTGACTCCTAGCTCCTCTTCTTTCTTAATAAAATACTCTTTGTCTTGCTTACTTCTCCAATCTAAAATTGAAACAATTGTATATCTTTTTCTAGGATATTTTTTCTGTATAGATTCGATAATATTTATCGTTGTTTTCCCAGTTGTGATTTCATCATCAACAAATACTATTGGAATATCTGACTTAAGTATTGACGTGTCAATTGGATATATCATATGGCTAGTTGCATGAGAGTGTTCTTCTTCAAATGATATTGGCTTGTTATTTGTCAATATCGTATCTCTAGTAGTATGAATATAATGCGCCTTATCTTTAAAACTATCAAAAAAACTATGTCCTAGCGCTGTTGCTGTCTCTGCAAACCCTATTATTAATGTTTCCTCTGGCAGATCTATTTTTTCATTTAATATTTGCTCATATTGATTTTCACTACACTCGTTTTTGTTCATTATGTCACAAAGATCTGATACCTTTTGATTTATCTTGTATGTTTCTTCTATATATTTATGACCTAATAATCTACCTGTAAGCAATGATATCTTAGGATTAACTGGAATGTGTTTTCCCAGTACTTTACTTACAAATAGGAATTTTCTTTTTAAATTCTTTCTTGCTGCCATGCAAAAAAGGTTATCTATATTTAAATCATACTCGTTATTATTTATACTGATCTTTATATCAAATTTATTTCCTATACTGTATTTATAGCAGGATTGCTTCATTATTTAGCCTCTCCTTTCCATATATGTTATAGTGACTTGTTGTTATATATATCTATATATTTCATTCCTTCGTTAAATACACCATATAGCTTAGCTCTATTTAAAATCTTTTTTGCCCAGTTTATATGTGGTTTTATCTCATTCATTTTATTCTTATACTCACTCTTAAATACTCCAATATCGCCACCACGCTTATTCATTATACTAACTGCATCTGTATATTCTTCATGCGTAACTATTAACATAGATTGAACTGGCAATATGTGACTAGGATGTATTATTGTCTTGCCTAGTAATCCGTTTGTTTTATCTAGTTCTACTTCTCTGAGTAATCCATCAATATACTGATTTAAAAGAGTAGTTCTCATTACTTTTCCAGCTTCTTTTCCAAGTGTTTTTGTAAATGGAGATACTCTTAGTTGTGGCTTTAGCAATCTTTCTCCCGAAGAAAAATATTCCCAAACAGGTGCTGATACAACCAAATCTTTCTCTATTCTTGTAAATGTGTTTACTATATCTCCTATACAATCTCTTATTACCTGTATATCATATATAGTTTTATCATAGCTTCTTCTTATTCCAAATAAACTACAGAAATCTGTTGCACCTATTCTAATATTTAAAACTAATTCTCTATAATTCTCAAATATCCTTGAAAGCTTTGCTAACTCTTCTTTTCTACTTTCAACATATATTATCTCTTTGCCTTCTAGTATTGGCATACCATAAACGGTATTATGTGTGTTTTCATTTATTTTTTTAAGTTCTCTAAAGTATTCTTCACCTGTCTTTGATGTAAACTTCGGAAATACAAAGCCTGTTATATAATCTATATTATCACCTATCATGCTTGCCATGCTTTTCATTTGCTCAGCGCTTCTTACTCTAATAAATAAAAGCGGAATGTTTTCCTTATCAAGTTGATTATTTACTACTAATTCATCAATTTCCTCTACGGTTCTTATAAGATTTTGCTCTGCTATTTTAACCTGATTATCACCTATTGCATCCTCTAAACATAAAACTATTGTCATTAGACCATCTTTTATAATTTTCTTGATGTCTTTTACTATACTATTTCTTGTTGCCGGCATATATAAAGTTGCACCTAATGCATAAGCCAGTTTGTCTCTATCATCATGTCTATAGAAACTCTGAGGTTTTTTATAAAATATTGATTCTATCTGTTCCTGCTCAAGATAATTAAAGTACTTCAACTGCTTCCCTCCTATACTTTTTAGTAAACTGTTTTTTCTTATGCATTAAACTAATTTCACTTTTATACGCTAAATCGTTAATCTTATGAATTCGTAATATAGCTATAAGAAAAAGGAACTCTCATAAAGATTTTGAGCAGTTCCTTAAATCCAAACATTTTTACTGATATTTTCTAGCCATTTCTCCCAAGGACGTGTCACCAGTTCCTTGACCTAAAGCTACAAACTTCCACTCATTATCATGTCTGTACAATTCACCAACAGTTAATGCTGTCATATTTGAATATTGCTCTGTAAGATTAAATCTTACCATTTCTTTATTATTATCCATATTTACTATTCTAATAAATGCATTTTGTATCATTCCAAAATGCTGTCTTCTTTTTATACAATCATATATATTTACAACAAATACTAGCTTTTGTACATTTGAAGGAACATCCTTTAAGTTAACCATGATTTGCTCGTCGTCACCATCACCATCTCCTGTCAAGTTGTCTCCCATATGAACAATACTTCCATCGTATGATTTCAAGTTACCAAAATATACAACATGCTTGCTACTTTCTAACTTATCATTTGCATTAAGCATAAATAACGAAGCATCACAATCTATTTCTGGCGTTGAGCTAAATAAACTCTTTATAAACCCTCCGCCTTGCCCTCCTTTGACTGGATCCCAGCCCAATCCTACCATTATCTTTGATAGTGAAGCGTCTTCTTTTGATAAATTAATCCTTTGACCTTTTTGTAAATTAATAGCCATTTTATAATCCTCCTATTATCTATACACTTAATCCATAGCTTTGACAAAGTGATGCAAGTCCACCTTGGAATCCACTTCCTACAGCTGAGAATTTCCATTCTCCATCATGTCTATAAAGTTCACAGAAAACAAGTGCTGTTTCTATTGAGAAATCTTCTGTTAAGTCATATCTTAATACTTCTTCTCCTGTTTCTTCGTTAACTATTCTAACAAATGCATTAGAAACTTGACCAAAGTTTTGACTTCTTGCAACTGCATCATGTATTGTTACAGTTATTGCTATTTTATCAATTTCAGAAGGTATCGCTGGGAAATCAATGATGATTTGCTCATCATCTCCGTCTCCTTCACCTGTTCTGTTATCACCTGTATGAATAACTCCTCCACTAGAATGAGTCAAGTTATTATAGAAGATAAAATCCAAATCATTATTAACTTTGCCATTAACTCCAACTAAAAATGCTGATGCATCCAAATCAAAATCATGTCCTCCATCATATTGATTGGTATCCCAGCCCAAACCAACTATAACCTTTTTTAGCCCTGGATTGCTCTTTGTTAAGTCTATTTTTTGTCCCTTTGATAAATTTATTGACATTATATAACCTCCCTATTACCTATTTCTTATATTATATATTAAGTAATTTGTGTATTTCAACTAATCACGTTCTTTCTTTTTGTTCCTGATTATATTAATACTACCAAATCCACCTACTACCGCTATATAGAAACCAAAATCATATAACCATCCATTATTGAAAACCTCATAAACTCTTATATTGTCATTAAATAACCCTCTAATAAGTGATATTGGTGCTATCCATCCATGCCAGATTCCACTAAATATACCTGCTCTATCTGTCAAATTACATGATCCATCTCCAGGCATACATCCTGCTAATATAACCGTAGTAAATATTAGCATTCCTATAAGTGTTATCTTTTTCTTGTTCACTAACACAGACCCCCTTATTTATATGAGGCTGCCTTGATATCATTCAAGGCAGCTCTTTATACTTACATTGGATTGCTCTAGAATGTATAAATTACAAGGCATCTAAATTTATACGGATTGAGCGTACTTTTTCGTACGTGATTAGTCGTATAACATTTAGATAACGCAGTAATTTGCCATTATAGACTATCCTATATTGATTCCGAAGTTACCGCATAAAGCTCCAAGTCCACCTTCAAAACCACTTCCCACAGCTGAGAATTTCCATTCTGCACCGTGTCTATAAAGCTCTCCTACTACTACTGCTGTCTCTATACTGTAATCTTCGCTTAAATCATATCTGATTAATTCTTCACCTGTTTCTTCATTAAATATTCTTATATAAGAATTTAATACTTGACCAAAGTTTTGCCCTCTGTTTACTGCATCATGTATTGTAACTGTAAATGCTATTTTGATAACTTCTGGTGGAACAGTACTTAAATCAATCTTGATTTGCTCATCATCACCTTCACCTTCACCAGTTCTATTATCTCCAAGATGTGATACTGAACCTGATGGATGATTTAGATTATTGTAGAATACAAAGTCTACATCGCTTGATACATGCCCATTTTCTCCTAAAAGAAATGCTGCTGTATCTAAATCAAATTCATTTCCTCCATCATACTTGTTTACATCCCATCCTAATCCAACAATAACTTTAGTAAGTCCCGGATTTGATTTTGTTAAGTCTACTTTTTGACCTTTACTTAAACTTACAGCCATTTTTATCATCCTTTCTTATCAATATTTTATTTTATTTATATAAATTTATATGTTTATTAGCTTTGTTTTAATGTATTTCTAATAGTTTTTCTTATTAGGTCAACTGGTATAATTACTATAGCAAGTCCTGCTACTGTTAACCACTCTTTTAATGTTAATCCAGCTGTTCTTAGTATATCTCCACCTATATAAGCCATAACTACTTGGACTACTACTATTACTCCTACAACTTTTAGGAATCCTTTATTTTCTCTAATATGTGCAAACAAGTTTAGCTCTGTAGTTCTCGCATTGAACATATTGAATACGTTTAAGAATATAAAGAACGAGAAGAATCCTGTTAAGTAATATATATCTTCTTTTCCTGTTGGTCCTGTTCTAAATAGTTCTTTAAAGAAATCTAGCTTGAGGAATAATACACTAAGTAGCGCTATTAATCCACCATTTGTAAGTATTGAGCTCCACATATCTTTGTTGATTATAGCTTCTGTTCTTGACTTTGGCTTTTCTCTCATATATTTTCTTAGAGCTGCTTCTCCACCAAATGATAAAGCTGCTAGTGTATCCATTACTAGGTTTACCCATAACATCTGTGTCATTGATAGTGGTAAGTCTACCCCTATAAATGGTCCAATGAATGCTATCAATATAGCGCCAACATTTACTGTTAACTGATATACTATAAACTTTCTTATTGAGTTGTATATTGTTCTTCCATAAAGCACTGTTTTTGCTATTGAGTTAAAGTTATCATCTAGTATAACAATATCACCTGCTTCTTTTGCAACTTCTGTTCCTGATCCCATTGCAAAACCAACATCTGCTTTTTTAAGTGCTGGTGAGTCATTAACTCCATCACCTGTCATACCGACAACTAAATCTAAACTTTGTGCTATTCTGACTAATCTACTCTTATCTGTAGGTAATGCTCTTGCTATTACTCTTATATCTTTTAGCATTTTCTTCAATTCTTCATCTGATAACTTTTGAAGCTCATTTGATGTAAGAACTATATCTGTATCTTTCTGAAGTAAATTTGCTTCTTTAGCTATTGCCATAGCAGTTTCTTTTCTATCACCAGTTATCATTACTACTTGTATTCCTGCATCTAATGCTTCGCCTATCGCCTGTACAGATTCTGCTCTAAGGTCGTCTCTTATTCCTACTATACCAACAAAAGTCATTTCCTCGAAAAGTTCTGTCCCTACAGCTTTATCTGTAGTAGCTAGCGCTAGTACTCTTATTGCTCTACCTGCTAACTCATTTATTTTGTTGTTTATAGTCTCTAATTTATCTTTTCCAAATGTCTGCTTATTTCCATCCTTATCATAATACGTTGTACAGGATGTGAGTATCTTTTCTGGAGCTCCCTTTACCAATGTAAGGTTATATTCTCCTTCAACTTGAGTTGCTGAGAATTTATCTTTACTGTTAAAAGGTATATTATCAACAGTATTTAAGTTATATTTGCCAATATCATCGCTTATAAAATGTAACAAGGCTCTTTCTGTTGAGTTTCCACCTAATACTACTTTCTCGCCATTTTCTTGTATATTCAAGACTGCATTTGTATTCTGCGAAATGGATACATCAACAACTTTCCCTAGTTTTTCTGGAATATCACTATTTGAGTCATATTGGTTGTTATCTCCGTCACAGAGCAATACTACCTCTAATAATCCCTTTGTTATTGTACCAGTTTTATCACTAAATAATATATTAAGTGAACCTGCTGTCTCTATACCTATGAGCTTTCTAACTAATATGTTGTCTTTAAGTAGTTTTTTCATGTTAAGCGATAATACCATCGCTATCATCATTGGTAAACCCTCTGGTACTGCTACAACTATGATTATAATAGCTAATATAATTGCTGTTACAACGTCACTTACAGCTGTACCTAAGTTCCCACTTGCAAAATAATCCAGTATAGGTGTTCCATTTGCTAAACTGTTTAGCACTATCTTCTTAAACATAAATGATGCTGCTATAAGAGAACCACCTATGTATCCAAATTTACTTATTCCATCTGCTAAATCGCCTAATTTCACTTTCAATGGAGACTCTCTATCTTCTGCTTGAAGCTCTTTTGCAAGCTGTCCATAGAATGAACTATCTCCTATTGTCTTAGCCTCAACTATAGCTTCTCCTTCTACTACTACTGTACCTCTAAATACTTTGTATTCATCTAAGAAATCGGATTGACCATCCTTATATGCATACCCTTCGTTAGGCACATGTTTTTGTGCTTCTTTACTCTCTCCATTTAATACTGACTGATCTACACTTATATGACCATCTACTAATACTCCATCCACTGGTATTTTATCCCCAGTTTGGACCAATATATAGTCGCCTTTTACTATATCATTAATTGGTATTTCACTAACATTGCCGTCTCTGTAAACCTTACATTTAATCCTCGATGCTTCTTCTTGTAGTTTTTGAAATGACTGTTCGTTTGAAAACTCTGAGTAAGTACCAACTAATGTAGCTATTAGTACCGCTATTGCTATACCTAGAGGCTCAAACCACTCAACTTGCCCTAAGAAATAAAATATAACGTCGATTACTAATGCGACTACTAGTATTTTTATTATTGGATCTTCAAAATTTCCTTTGAGCTTATCCCAAAATGTTTCTGTCTCTATTTCGGAAAGTGTATTCGTTCCGAATTTGTTCTTTGACTCTTCAACCTGAGATGAACTCAAACCTTCATAATGTGTTTTTAACATTAATACTCCTCCTCAATACCCTTATGTATATCTTAAATTATACTATAAAGCATATACAATGTCTTTATTTTTATAACGATTACATACATTATTATTTCGTATCTATACCGTAATTATCACATAAAGCTTGTAAGCCTCCTGTAAACCCACTCCCAATGCAGTTTATCTTCCACTCGTCACCATGTTTATATATCTCACTTGCTACTATTGCTGTCTGGTTAGTTAAACCCTGCGCAAAACTGTATGAGAATATTTCTTTATTAGTATCTACGTCAATAATTTTTAGCTGTGCATTTTTAATATCTTTAAATGAATGCTTATTTTTTGCTTCTTCATCTACTGTCACAGTGACGGCGAGTACTTTTATATTTGATGGAACTGTATTTAAGTTTAACTGCAATGTTATATCATAGCAGTCTAATAGCTTTTTATTAAAATCCTTTTTAAGAGCTACTGCATTACTTCTACTAATAGGATTATTATAAAATATAAAATCCTCTTCAGCTGTTTTGTTGTTTACATCCATCATAAAAATTGAGGTATCTATATCAAAACTTTGACTTTTATATTCCCACTCTAGTGCAACTAGCACCCTTGAAATATTTGAAACATTTTTTGTTATACTAACTTTTTGCCCTTTCTTTACGTTTACAGATTTACTTTTATCTATAATATTGTTTGGTTTCTTTATTTTAGCTGGTTGAGGCTTAACCTCACCCGCCGTAGCTTTGATAACATTATTATTGTCTAAAGGTGCTTGTTTCAAACCACTACCTTGAGTATTTGCTATACCTTTTTGTATAGCTCTAGCGCCTTGTCTTAGATCAATCTTTCCTTCATGTATTACTGAATCACCAAAGTTTACTTTTACTTTATTATTGTTATATATTTTTCTTCCTTGTTTTGTGCCTTTTTCTATCTTTATTTTCATATGGCTCCCCACCTAATCAACAGATAATTTTAATCCCGAAGGTCTTTCTGAAGGTTGTACAATAACTATTTCTCCATGAGAACTAAATTCTAGGAAGTATGATTCTCCTGATGTTTGACCAATGAAAGTCTTCCAATTCAAATCAGTTCTTACACTTGGATCTTGACCTGTCCAACAGATAACTGCATCTGGATCTACTACACATGGAGTTTCAAGCACTATAGGGTTACCATTAGATGTTATTGCTACTTGTGCATTAGGCCCTATCGATGTAAGCTTGGATGTAAATAAACCTTTTTGAGATATAACTCCAACACCTACAAACTTAACTCCATATTTACAATCTGGTGTGAATGCTAATAAATTCTCTCCCTCAACACCTATACTTTGGCCTTGATTTAGCGTAATAATTGATACATGATCTGCAAAATGTGCCATATAGTATGTACCTTTTCCATTAACCTTCATTATAGGTATGTTTTCCCCACTGAGCTTTCTCGATGCATAATTCATAACAGATCTTAGCATAGAACTATTTGCATTTGTGTCAAACAATACCTTCTCTTGTTTAAATGAACCTTGAAAAGCAACCATAGCTCCAGCTCTTGCAAAGAATTGACCATCTCCTTCTGCAACGCATGTTAATTCATGTTGTATTCTAAAATTAAACATATCTATCTGCCTCTTTTCTTTGATTTTATTAAGTAAAATAACTCACAAAACTTTTATCTTTTTTATTTCTATACATAGCATACCACAAAATACAATTATTTTAAAGTATTTTTTTATTTTTTTATATATTTTTAATTGTAGTTTTAATATTTTTAATTATGCCATCAATATATTTAATAGAGGTTTTAGGAGATAAATTTACACTTTTTTCAATAATTTATATTTTTAAACCTTATAGTAACTATTCAAAATTTCACATTTTTCTGTTATACTATTAATAGTTACACATAGTTACGGTAATTACATTCATATCATTACTATAAAATACTTATTTATGATATGGTGAACTTTTATCTTTCAAATGAAATACTCACAAATAATCCCTAACTAACTAATTTATATAGAAGGTAGGTATTTAATATGATTAATACACGTAAATCCTTTAAAGTTATTATAACCAAATCTAATAACCCATTAGAAGATTTACAAAAACCTATAAAACAAAGATTAGGTTTTGCTTCTGGTAAAACTCCTATTTACCCTATATATTTTTATAGGTACATAGGTATAAACAACAATGAAAAAAAATACTACGATGATATTGATAGCGTTGATAGTAAACTTTCTAGTAGCATGAGTGGATATGAAAGATTTATTGATCATATCCCTGTAAAAGCAATTAGTCAGATGTTGGTAGCTAAAACTCAAAATATCTGGAACAGTTTAAACTCTGGCAACTACAGCCCTATGAGTATTACTAATACTTTAATTTCAACTAAAGTATTACCTAGTTTTAGCAATGCATTGCTAACAGAGGCTATTAAATCATCTCTTGAAAATATATTGTCACTATATATAAACAATGAACATGTCATCAATCCAACAAAGATAAAAAACTTTTCATTAAAGATATTGTCTTGGATTGAGGGTTATTTACCAAAGTTATTTAAAACAATTAATATAGAAAATAACAATCCCAAGGTCATGTATTATGGTGATATAAAAAAGCACGAAATATACTTCTTAATATTTTTGTCACAAATAGGTATAGATATACTTTATATTAATTCAATGACTGACTCTGATTTTAGTGTTATAGATAAAAATGGAATTTTCTCTAGAAAACTAGAATTTCCTCTAAAGAAACCATTAAGACCTTTTAGTAAGAAACCTGTTAGCTCTAAAACGAATAGACCTGTAGCTACTCAAAGACAACCTGTAAGTAAAGTTTCTTCAACTCCTACTATTAACACTAGGAGAATAAAACGAATAGATATTAGCACAGCTGACAAGATAAATACTAAACCTAAGACCGCACATGATTTACTTGATGAATTTACAAAACCCTTGAGTGAGAGAAGCGGTTTTATAGGAGGTAATAGCCCTATAATTCCTGTTTATTTTTACAGATATATTGGGATAGACACTAATGTAGATAGTTACTATAATAAACTTTATAGACTCAATAAAAAACTATCAAACGGCAACTACAGCTATATCAAATTTGAAAATAACGTACCACTTGTAAATAAGCCTAGTCTTGTTAATAAATGTAAAGATGTATGGACGACGATAGATGCTAATACTGTTAATTCATCTGTGATCATTGACAATTTATATGCATGCGGTGCATTTCAAGCAAACAATAATAAAACTATTGCTAATTCTTTTATCAATGCTATTAGTGAAATGCTTAAGGTCTATCTTGCAAACGAAGGCGCTATAACCATACAGAAACTAAAGAATTTTGTTATGAAACAGTTATTATGGTTAGATGAATACGGAGTGAAGCTTGCATCAAAATTTGACGCCACTAATATTAAAGGAACTACGTTTAATCCTAAAGTCATATATTATGGCAATATCAAGCAACATGAAGCTTACTTCCTCTTGATGTTATCTAAACTTGGTTTTGATATAATGTATATAAACACAGAAAACGATAGTGCATTTAGCTCTATAGACCCAGACTGTAAATACTCGTACCTAATAGAATTTGCTGATAAAAAAACTCTCAAAAGTTTCCCAGAAGAAGAAGTTTTGATAAGAACAGAAACTACTGCTTTTAAAGCTTCAAATGAATTATCAGATATAATCTATACAGAAACTGATGGGATATATAAACCTTGGCAGTTTGAAAGCTATGAGACTAAACCGCTTACTTTAAAGACTACTATAGATGAAGTAAAATTACTTTGGAGAGAAGAAGCTAGAATGCGTACTGGATTCAAGGTTGAAAATAAAACAGTATATATTCCAAACTTATTTGTGAAAATTAGTGGAGTTTACGAAGATATTAGTATATATTGGAACGATGTATCTACATTTAAAAATAGTGAAAACACAATTTTTTATAGTAACCTCCCATTCACTACTACTCAGTACACTAGAGAATCATTATATAAATGTGCTTATATATTAGACTCTGAAGGTTTTGTAGATAAAGACAAACTCTTTTCTAGCCCATTATATAAGTTCTCATATTTAAGAACTCATTTGCAGGAGCTAATAGTTCATAAGATTAATCAACTATTTGTACTGCCAATCTTTAAAAATGAAATAAATAAGGACTATAAACTCAAAATCATAATTAGTATTTTGACTATGGATAAACAAATACTCAATCTTATACAAAATTTTGATTATCCATTTAAAGTACCTAAAATAGTGATATATGACAATAACGAAAGCATGTTTAACGACCAAGATATAGCAGTTTTATCTTTTCTGAATTTATTTGGATTTGATATACTAATTTTAACTCCAACAGGATATAATAATATTGAAAATGCTATAAAGTCGAAATACTATGATATACACAAATTGCAAAAGGTACAATTCGATTTACAATTGCCCAATTTAAATAATAAATCAAACAAAAAATCATTTTGGTCTTCTCTTTTTGGTAGACCTTAAGTAGGGGGATGAAAATAATGAACAATCAAAACGTAATGGATCAACAAAATCAAGAGTTTAGTCTTGAAAAAACTAAAAACGAAGTTGCTATTAAGTTGCAAAATTCACCTGAAGTAGTTGCTCTAGCAAGACAAATAGACATATCTAATGTGGATTCTGTGATGACTTTTGGTCAAAATACCGCTCAAGAGATTTCAAGTTTTGCAGACAAAATATTAGCTTCAATGGAAACATCAAAGGTTGAAGATTCAGGTACTCTATTAGTTCAATTAAATAAAATAATGGACAAATTCGACATCAAAGACTTCGAAGAGAAGAAGCCAGGGCTTTTTCAGAAACTATTTAACAAAGCTAAGAACTCAATAGAAGCATTGTTTAGCAAGTACCATACTATGGGTGGAGAAGTCGACAAGGTTTATGTACAACTTAAAGAATATGAAGTAGAAATCAATCAAGCAAATAACATGCTACAAGAGATGTTTGTTAAAAATATGGATTATTATGAGCTATTAGAAAAGCATATACTAGCAGGTAATAATGTAAAAAACAATTTTGCAAACACAGTAATACCACAGTTGCAACAAAAAGCATCAACATCTACAGATCAAATAGATCAAATAAATTTATCTAATGCTAATCAGATTCTAGAGATGCTAGATCAAAGAATATACGATTTAGAGCTTGCTAAAAATGTTGCACTACAAACAATGCCACAAATCAAGTTAATACAAAAGGGTAACTATAATCTTATAAGAAAAATCAACTCAGCATTTATCATAACAATGCCTATATTTAAGCAATGCTTAACTCAAGCTATAACTCTTAGACGTCAAGCTGTTCAAGCTAAAGCTATGGCAGCGTTAGATGAGAAAACTAATGAATTATTGCTTAGAAATGCTCAAAACACAGCAATGCAATCTAAGCTTACGGCTCAATTAGCTTCTAGTGGAGCTGTACAAATTGAAACACTAGAAAAAACTTGGCAAACTATAATGCAAGGTATTGATGAGACTAGACAAATACAAAATGAAATGAAAGAAAAACGTATTGACGGTACTAGAAGACTTCATGAAATACAAGATGAATTTAATAGCAAAAGAAATGCTATGAGATAAATTAAATTTCATATGTATTAAAGGGGTGTCTAATAAGGCATCCCTTAATAATGTAATAAAACGCTTGTGGCATAGACATAATAATTGTGATATAATTACAAAGGATTAAGAATACGAAAGGATGAACTTTATGACTTTGTTTAAGCAATGGACAGAACTTGCTAATAAAGATAGATCAGAACAAGCATCTACAGAGTTCTGGAAAGGCTACTTATTAGAAGAACAGACAGTATATGAAAACATATTAGAAAATAAACAAAATAAAATAGAAGGTACTGTTTCTGAATTAGCGAAAAAATATGACCTTGATACTGTTACATTTTTAGGCTTCTTAGATGGTATTAACTCTAGCCTTACTGAGGAATTGGATTTAGATTCTTTAACAGAAGAATCGTCTATATCGCTAAATATTGATTTTGAAAAACTATATTACAATATGCTAGCTGCTAAAGCACCATGGTTATATGATATAGAGCATTGGGCTAATATATTAGACGAAGCAACTAGAAAGCAAATCAAAAAAGACTACAATAAAACTCAAACTGTAGTAAAAGGGAAAAAAATAGGACGTAACGAACCTTGCCCTTGTGGTAGTGGTAAAAAGTATAAAAAATGTTGTGGAAAATAGTATTTTAAGACAGCAACTTTATTAAAAGTGCTGTCTTTTTTGTGAAATTGAAAGTCTGATTTTACATCTAAGTCTCTGATAATTGCAACAGGTCTTAAATCAAAGTGCTTGATGATAGTCTTCTCATCAGCAATCTTACCAGTACCAAATGTTTCTACAACAATAATACAGGACATACTACACCAATAGCATATGCTAATTCAATTTCACCTTTTTAATATCAATTCACAGCTCAATCATCAATACTATATGCTTCGCTAATGTTGTCATTACTTATTTTACTTGAATAAACTATCATTCGTAAATTCTTAGGACATAATACAGTTCCTTTGTAATCTGAAAACGTAGAATTAATTCTTAAGCCTCTTGCTCCAAAAATATTTTTTATTTCATTTAGATTATACAATCTAATAGCATTTGCCAATCTCATGTGAATAAAAGGCTTAATTGCAACTTGTCCATATTTTACATTACTTTCTGCATATTTCATTCTCTATTCTTTCATGCCCTTCAAGTTTTAGTACGTCAACAATAAAATCAATTTCAGCTTTAGTTTCTTCAGTCCAAAACTGTTCTTTGATATTCAATGACCATCCTTTTTTATACCAATCTTTATTTTTCATTTTTAATCCTTTACACATTGTTTTTTGTCCTTCCAATTAATAAAAGTTTAAATAAGGTTTTCAGTTAAATCAAAATCCTCGATTGTAGAAATTTTAATCATATCTCCTATCTTTACTTTTAGTTCATTTTTTTTGGACTTTTTACTCTTAATTCAAAACCAGTTAAGTTTACAAATATCGGAACTTTTATATTGTGATTTTTTCTAATAGCCCTTACTCTTTGAATCATTTTCAGATCCAAGTTATAATCGTTTGGAAATAAAATCACACCGTTTGTGTTATCATCGTTCACTCCTTTATTTTTAAATCAACATATTCGTTGATGCTCGTATAACTCTTTGTATACAGAATTGTTTTCGATCAATTCATAATGTGTACCTTTTGCGATTACTTTACCATTATCCATTACAAAAATAATATCAGCATTCTGAATAGTCGATATCCTATGAGCAATAATAATGGTAGTTTTGCCTTTTCTCAATCTATCTAGATTATTTTGTACATCGTATTCAGTTTTAATGTCTAGTGCAGCTGTTGCTTCATCTAATACTAAGATATCAGTATCTCTAAGAACAGCACGTGTTAATGCAATTCGTTGCTTTTGTCCACCTGATAGTTTTGCTCCTCTTTCACCTACTACTGTCTCATATTTTTGTGGAAACTCATTTATGAAACCATAACATTGCATATCCTTACAAACCTTTTCAATTTCTTCATACTCATATACTTTATCAAATATAATATTTTCTTTTATTGAAGAAGGGAGAAAATAAGGCTCCTGAAACACAGCAGAGATTTTATCCAAATACTGTAGATTATAATTATTAACAGGTATATTATTTATTAATACTTCTCCAGCATCAGGTGAATAATCCCTAAGTAGAAGTTTAGTAATAGTTGATTTTCCACTACCACTTTCTCCAACAATAGCTATCTTTTTACCAACAGGAAATTCTAAGGATAGATTGCTCAAAACTGGCTCAGATTTCTTGTTGTATCTAAAAGTCACGTTTTTAAACTGAATATTTTCAACACTATCTGTAAAATTTTTATTCCCAAATTCTCTACATGGTTGATCTAAAACTGATTTTATGCAATCAGCAGTCGCTTTTAACCTTTTTCCTGTTAGTGCTTGCTGAAATATTTGTCCAAGTTCTGTAACCATTTGATCTACTAGATTAAAACTTACAACAAATTCCCCTAGCGAAATATTATTGGATATCACATTAAATCCACCAATTATTATAACTGAAAGTTTTGTACCATATAAAAATGGTTCACTTACTACTATCGTTTTAGCTTTATAAAAACCTTCTCTTATTATTGCTCTAAAATATACTTTGAAACTTTCTTTAAATTTATTAATTTGCCATTTTTCTCTACCAAAAGCAACAACTTCTCTTACGCTTGAGACATTTTCCTCAATGCTAACTGATACTTTGCTTTTTTCTCTTCTAACATTCTGTGAATACTGTTTCGTTTTTTTGCTAAAGATATGCAATAGTATGTAATAGATTATTGCTACAATTACTACTACAATAAATAAATTTATATTTATATACGCCAAAGAAACCGACAAAAAAATAATAGTCATTATGCTTTTTATACCATCAGACAGTAACTGGTTTACTGCAACTTCGGTTGCATCAGAAATATCATTTCTAATATTATTTAATAGTTTACCAGAATGTTCCTTACTTGCAATTTCTTCTGGTAAGCTGTAAACTTTATAAATAAATTTCCTAGTTAAATTCTCTTGAATATCATACGCTATATGACTAAAAATAACTCTTCTAACAGTAAACCATAATTTCAGACTAAAGAAGAAAATGGCATATAAACCTAATATAATTGGAAAGTAATCATATTGCTTATTCAAAAATACACTATCAATTAAATCCTTTTGAAGGATAATTGCTATTATAGGAGTGATGCTTTCAAGCAACAAAGTCAAATACCCAAAAGCAATCCAGTTCTTGCTTCTTGAGTTTTTTAACATAAAAATTATACTACTCTTCATTTTTTCCCCCTTTTAAAGCAAATTCATAAAAATCTCCTCTTCTATTCATCAATTCATCATATGTACCTTCTTCACTAATACTTCCATCTTTAAGATAAATTATATGGTCGTACTGCATTATTGTTGAGAGTCTATGTGCAACTGCTATCACTGTTCTATTCTCTGATAATTTGTCAATAGCTCTTTTAATATATGATTCAGTAATATTATCTAAAGCTGAAGTAGCTTCATCTAATAAGATAACTTCTGGATTTCTCAAAAATAATCTTGCAATAGAAATTCTTTGCTTTTGACCACCTGATAGACGTTGCCCACGTTCTCCAGCAAGAGTATCATAACCATTTTCTGTTTCCTTAATAAATTCATGAGCACCAGCCATTTTAGCTGCATTTATTATATCCTCATCTTTAGCATCAGGTTTCCCAAATCTAATATTGTCTCTAATTGAAATATTAAATAAAAATGTATCTTGAAACACATATCCAAAGTTGTTACGTAGTTCTTTTAAGCCTAGATTCTTTATATTTTCATTTCCTATCTCGATCAAGCCTTCTTCTACATCATAAAACCTTCCTATTAACTTTAATAAAGTAGACTTACCACATCCACTTTCACCGACAAAAGCGATTCTTTTGCCTAAAGGAATTTTAAAAGATACATTATCAATTACCTTTTTACCAGCATTATAACTAAAGGATACATTTCTAAATTCTATATCATCTAAACTCATTAATGTTTTATTTTGATTACTTACTTCTTTTATATCTGGTTGAAGACCTATAAATTCATGTAAATATTTTGCATAACTTAATGTTTGAAGTTGAGCTGGAATAATATAGAAAAATACAGAAAACCCTCTTGAACTAATCCCCATTAGAAAACTATATCCAATAAACTCTCCAAAAAGTAACTGACCACTTTTAATTAAATTTAAACCAAACATATAAAACAAAACAATCGAAACAGTTAAAGTAAATCCTACCGTTGTAAATCTAAAATGTCTCCAAAAAATTGACCACATCCTAGGAACTCTAAAACTGTTGAAATCACTCATAGTCTTTTCAATCAACCACTCTTGACTTGCCATAGCTGTAACTTCTTTTTTTGCTGTAATAACATCATAAAAAGACTGTTGTGATACTTGAGCAGCTTTAGTTTCAATATCTAAATAATGAAGTATTTTTTTATTTGCTGTACGATTTAATACTATATAAATAATATTTCCTATCATAGCTGCCCAAAAAAATTTAGGTTGATTGCTAAGCAGAATTATAGAAGGTACTAAAAACTGGGCTAACGCATATACAAAATGAGGAAATAAAAATGTGTATGTTAGCTGAGTTTCCCGAACTGCATTTTCAAACATTGAAAGAATCTTTCCAGTCGAAACTCTTTCATAATATGAAAATCCCAATTCATATAATTTATTCATCAAATCGATCTGCTGATTTCTTACAATCTTATTTGAAATTAATTGTTCCAAAAAATTGTAAACAACTTTAACTAATAAAATTACTAAGACTATACCAAATAAATATATGATTTGATTACTTAACTCATACATGTTTCTTGTTGGCAATATATAATCAATTAAGTAACCCATACGACGCGGAATCATCAATTCCCCCCAAATCATCACTCCACCACACGCAATATATATTAGAGTTAAGAGTAAGAAGGGTTTAAAATAACTCAATGTCCATAAATACAATTTAAGTAACTCGATTATCGATTTTTTTTTCATACTCCCTCCCATCCTTTAATAGCAAGTATTAAAGTGCAATCGGTTGCATAAATCTTTAAAAATTTTATTCAAAAAGTACTCCGTTTAGTCACTATACTCCATATAAGTATTATCTAGAATCGTAATTCATTGCTAACTAATCTAAATCTAGTAATATCATCCACTATAATGAAGCAAGTTGATAAAGCTTATAATATCATAAATTGCCTGTAAATGTCTACACAAAAAAACATGAAAATTACGGATTATAAATTGCAATATTAAATGTATAAATATTACGAAAACTAATGACCATTAAAGCAATTAGTATTCTTGTTATTTGATGTGAAATCGGTAACATCTTTAGTTCTGTAAGATAAACTCAAAAGATTAGAAATTGGGCTATGATTTTAGGTCAACTAAGTAAATATTTTGAGGGGAGAATTTAATCCCCCCTCTCATCTTAAAATTGTTATTTATTTTAGTTAGTTTACACCAATTATTGACAAACTCCACTAAAACACACGATAACTATATTAACTATAAATAGTATGTTATAGTTTTTTTCCAATAAGCAAGCCATGCTCGCTTGTCCCAAGTATACTCTTATCTTCACATGTTTTGTAGTGCAAATTCATCCATTTTTCAAAATCTGTATCGCTTAATTCATTCACTGTATCTCTTATTATAAACTTCATTCCATCCGTTGCAATATTATGTATCTTTTGTATGCCATGTTGTTTTAGAAGAGCTTCAACTTCTTCTGGGTTAGATGCATAGAAAATTTTATTTTTTTCATGAAACCCTTTTTCTAAATACTCATTTAGTAATGTAAAATCCTCTACAAACATTTCTCTATATTTTATGATATTTGCATATCTATTTATATACGACATAGCGTATATACCGTTTGGTTTTAATACTCTTAAGCTTTCTTTAATTGATTGCTTTCTTTCGTTCCCATCAATTAAATGATAAAATGAACCTAAGTTTAAAACCATATCAAAACTACAGTCTTCAAATTGAGATAAATCTAAAATACTCCCTTTATATACCTTCTCAAATAAATTACTTTTTTCTTGAATACTTTTCATTACATCCACATTTTTTTGTATTAAATCTCCTGCAGTCACTTTATGCCCTTTTTCTGCTAAGTAATAAGCATAAATCCCAGCTCCTGCACAGGCGTCCAATATTCTAGAATTCGGTTTTAATATTTTGTCTAAAAAATAAGTAGTTGTTAGAAATTCTATTCTATTTACTTTTGTTCTCTTTAATCTTTTATCTTCATCAATATTATTATAAAAATCATATATATCATTGTTCTGGATTTCCACTTTATCACTCCATTCTGCATTAACTTAAACATATCTATTGAGTTAAATCATTCATTATAAATTATATATATATCTGTTGGTTGTAAATTAAACAATCAATAAATATACATATAAACCAAACACAATCATCCTACTATAATCTACCTATGAAATAAATTATATACTCTATTTTCAATCACTGCAATAATCATATATAAGAACCTTATCTTCACTCAATCCTCAAATATTTCATACATTCTACCCAATTGAAATTTAATTACGACTAAATTTTATACTATAAAAAAGCTCTTTGCCAAATAAACTATAGACAAAAAACTATAATTTTGTTATTTATCTTTATTAAAACCCTAGCTAACTCTAAAAGTCGATTACTATACTCAAGCGTTACAATTTATTTTTTATTATTTCATTAAACAAATACTTCTTTTCTATAAATAACAAAATAAACACAGGAATTAAATAAAAGCAAGATGTAGCAAAAAACATTCCTAAATCTTTTTGAACTATCTGTGCCATATATATTGACAGCGGCTGAGAATATGTATTTTTAATAAAAATAATAGCTTGATCTATGATATTCCAATATTCTGCAAATATTATTAACGATAATATAGTTATTGATGATTTTATATTAGGAAGTAATATATATCTAAATATTTGAAAATGTGTCGCTCCATCATTTTGTGCTGCTTCTATACATTCCTTTGGAAAACCCTTTATCTGTAAACGTATGATAAACACACCAATAGGATTAAATATAGCAGGTAGGATAATTGCAAGATACGTATTATTGAAACCCAGCCAATTTGATACAAGATAATTTGGTACTAAAAGAACCTGAAAAGGCATTAACATTATAATTATGTATATAAAAAACAAAACTTCTTTATATTTTAACTTGCTTTGCTCAAAACCATAAGCACACAAAGGTGAAATAATACATTGCCCAACTAAAATAGGTACAACCAAAATGATAGAGTTCCAATATAATCTTAAATATTCAGGACTTCTAAATAATAGCTTGAAATATTCTGCTAATGTTGGATTATCAGGTATAAATCCCATACGTACAAAATGCATACTGTTTACCGCAATATCTTTGATATTATCTAGTGTAATA
Organism: Clostridiaceae bacterium M8S5; assembly: GCA_029227815.1. Lineage (GTDB taxonomy): Bacteria > Bacillota > Clostridia > Tissierellales > MCWD3 > Abyssisolibacter. The sequence goes on from CP118523.1 coordinate 4,131,026, forward strand.
TCACTAGTATATCTGTTTATAATTTCAGAACTACTCATAAAAGAGTTTGAAATTATAAATATTATTGGAAGCACTATTAAAAATGTTATTATATATGAAAATCCCCTTGCAGGATAATTCTTTTTTTTACTACACGTACCTTTATATTCTACATCAAAATTTATGGTGCTAAATAAATCTGAATATTTTTTTTGTAAAAAAAATAATATGCAAACAATAATTCCCATAAGTAAAAATAAAATAAATGAAGCCGATGTCAATTTTTGCAAATTGAGAGAGAAAAATTGGTTATTCATAAAATGTTGTAACATATATATTTTTTCACATGGGTAACTACCAAACAATAAAAAGACCTCTTTAAATATCTTAAATGAGTTATAAATTAATAAAAGTACTGCTATAAAAAAAACTGGTGAAAGATACACTAATGTAATCTTAGTAAATTTTTGAAAATTACTCATTCCCTCTATATCTGCTATCTCATAATATTCTTTAGGTATAGAGTTAAGTCCTACATACAATAACATTGCAGTGATGCCTATGTTTTTCCAGATAAACATAATTACAACAAAAACCATTACCCATCTACTATTATACCAATCAATAATAGGGATATTTAATATATACAAAATTTTATTTAGTAGTCCATTTACATCAAATATACATTTCCAAAAGTACACTATAGTTCCTGATGGAATAATAAAAGGAATAAAAGATATTAGAAGTATAATCCACTGTCGTGTCTTCAACTTTTTTAATTGTAGTACAAATATTAATGCTAAGGTAAGACATGTAGGAACAGCAACAGCAATAAATAAACTTTGATTTCTTAACCCTCTTCTAAACATTGGATTTTCCAAGATATCTACAAAATTTGCTAAACCAATAAATTTTTTCTCTACCATATTGTTTATAAAAGTATAATAAAATGATAATATAAAAGGTAACAAATAAAAAATCAAAAGTCCACACAAGCTAGGTATTATAAAAAATAATAAATTAGGCTTTCTATTTTTCATTTAGTCGCTCCTTCTTTATTTTCACTTCACTACCGTTAAATATTGGTTGATCACTTGATACAACAACTGGGTTCTCTATCATCTTATTTACTTTTAAAGCAACATGTGTGCCAGAATTTTCTATTACAGATATGTACTTAAGTTCACAAACATACTCTTTTCCCCAAGCTCCATTTTTCTCAATTACTAATAATATATAATTCCTATTATCATCATCAGTGTACAGAGCCCCTACCGGTAAAATACAATCATAATGCTTAGATTTTAATAAGCCACTATAAGGAATGTCAATATTAACTGTTGGTAATTGATTTTTTTTATAGTTAATTGAATAAATAGTTGCAAAAACTAATATTAATATAAACGCTACACTTAATACTATGGCGGATTTCCTCATTAAAATCACCTATTTCACTCATTCAAATATGTTGATACTTTATTTTGGATTATTTTTGCTGTTTCTTTATCCGTTGATAAGTTATAATAATAATAATTTTTCAATTCATTTATTGACAATGTCCATAAATCAAAGTCTAAAACTAATTTGTTCCTACCTAAATTCCACTTGTGAATTTGATCTAGAATATTATTTATTAATTCGTCTCTTTTACCTTTTTTCCATTTAATATCATTTCCAGCGAGTCGTTTTATTTCTTTTTTAAAATTAAATCTAAAAGAACTATAAAAGTTTTCTATGTTTATAGGTATCCAACCTTGATACATCATAAAATATTCATGCTCTTCTTCATTACTCTTAAATTCCGTTATTTCTTTTGCAGATATACAGTATTTTATAAACTCCCAAGCAAGTTTTTTATTTTTACTGTTCTTCGGTATACCGTATGTGGATGAAAATGTCTCAAAAGTTGCATTGTTCTTAGAATTTATAAATGGAATGGGACCAAGTATATTTTCATAAACTATCATCATATTATATAAATCAATTGCATTAGATTCAAATTTTGAAAACAAAAATTTAGATTTCATAAAATCATCATTTCCATCATATACACGTATCATATTCCATCCACTTTGATCTTTAGGATTATATTTTGTTTTTATTGAATTTGTAAGATTCAAAAATTGTAAGAATTTCTCACTGTCAAAAAAGCAAGTTCCTTTTCCTGTATCATAAAATTCTACACACTCATGTTTAAAAAATATTTCTTTTACTGCTCCTGGCATTAACTCAAATTCTTGCGGTGTTTTGTACTCTTTTTTTACTTTCTTAAAAATATCTAACATAGTAATATAATTAATTCCATCTAAATTTTTTTTGATGTTGATATTCATTTTATTGACTATAGGTTTACTCACATACACCATATCATAACAAAATACAAATGGTATTGCATAAAGAGCATTCTCATACTCCATAGCTTTAAATATATTATCATAATAATCTGATTTATTGAAACTAGTATCATCATTCATAAACTCGTATAAATTGCATAGTAATTCACTTTTAGCATAGCGATTTATATCTAAATTGGCTAAATCTACAACATCACTTGCTGTTCCACTCATTAGTTCTACAGAAACTCTATTAGAATACATTTCTAACGTTTCAAATTGATTTTCGTCAGACGTTTTGAAAATAATTTTTACATCAGGATGTAGTTTCATGAAATTCTTGGCATGTATATTTATATAATCGTCCAATAATGTTGTTATTGTTAATGTTCCACTTAAATTTTTTTCTTTATTTAGTTCTCCTGTTAAAGTTATATTGTCATTACTCTTTTTATTGGATTTTATCTCCTTTGATAATTCATCATAAACACTCTCTTGTGATAAGGAGCATCCACATAATGATAAAATTATCACAAATATAATTATTATATTAATTGTTTTATAATCCATTCAATTCACCTCTTAATAACTTTGGTTCTGAAAATTTTAGTATATAAATTTTATTGAATAGTACTCTGAAGTTGGTAGTCATACTATGAAAATTATAACATAAAACTACGTATTTATTAAAATGTTAAAACCTATATTTTATTATTTTTTTAGATTTTGTAAAAAGTAGTATTACTTTCTACTGAGGATCTTCAATGGAATTTATTTTCATTTTATGGCTTCATTTATTTTTGAGTATATCTTTAACAATCGCTAAATGTATACGAACTACTTATTTTAATTACGGTCTATCGTTTACAGATAATCATGCCTCAACTAGATTAGATTTACTGTAATACTACATCTAAAGTTTTCAATAAGTCATTGCTACCTTTAATCAAACTATAATTCTCTAGTTACAGATAAGAAAATAAGTAGTCAAAGGATTGTATCTACTATGATACTTGTGATTAATCAAGAACATCACAAATGATTTTATTTTGATTATGTCACTATGTTAAATTATTTCTCTGACTGAAAGGCAGTTTAATGAACTGATAAATTTATTCTCACGTTACTTTTACATCTACTTACTAATTGGACATGTATTGTATTTTTTAGTTATTAAATATATTTACTATTTTCTTAAAGATTTTTTTTATATTATAATTCATGGAATAATTTATTGTATCTAGTTCTGAGATTATTGATAATGATTTCGGTTTTAAAATAATATCCACTAACTTTGAAGATAATAGTTCGTCCAATTCCTCTTCAGCTATTGTGATTAATAATATATCCATTATGGTGTTATTGATAATCAAAGTTATTAATTGGTTTATTGAAATACTATACTCACTAGCCCATTTTTTAGAAAATTTAATTTCAGTTATGTCATCATCATCATTTATAAGACCACACAAATATCCATTAGCTTTAAAGATTTTATATAATTCCTCGTAAATAGCACCTTCGGCTTTTTCATTTGCCAAAACTGCTACTATTGGAATATCAATTAACCTTTCTTCCTTGTAATTTACAATGCAGCTCTCATAATATTTATAAATTTGATTACTCGGAAACCTCTTGGAATTATTTTCTAGTGCTTTCCTGATTACTTTCATACTCATTCCCTCGTTTAAATAAGAGCAAATTTTTGAAGCAATATATGGAGCTGCAAAACTATTTGTCATAAAATTTTTATTTTCATATAATTCCTCATAATAATTGAGTGGATGTTTTTTAGGAAGAGAAGTAATTACATTAATTCCATCAATAGGATTTTGTAAATAATAATACTCTCCATCATTTAATAGTCCATCTCTATCATACCTAATACCTATGACATCTGGAAAAGATGCAGGATAGGTCACCTTATTAGTGTTGCTAGAAGTTGCAACAATTATTGTTCCTTGTTTCGTTAATTCTCTTATACTATGTTTAAGGTGAGATATATTAAGCATTGATAATATACCTAAACTCATTGAGATAATTTGAATATCATTATTAATACACCATTTTAAGGCTATATTAATATCCTCTGATTTCATATTATCCTTTCTTGTAGTAGGTATTTTAATATCATGAATATTACATATTGGCGCAAAGCCGGTAAACATTTTGGCACAAAGCGTTCCATGAGATTCTTTATTTTTGATAGATTCTCTAGATTCAGCAATCTTTTTTTTATCGAGTACATAATGATAAAATGTATACTTTCCATCTAACGATATACCTTCTTCATTTATTCCATCATCTATAAAAGCAACATTTAGAAATCTCATCCTTTTTCCCATCCTTTTAGAAAGATAATATTAAGTTATACACACTCTGTAAGAGAACTTTGAACACTTATTACAGCATTTATAAGCCCTGCAATTGTGTGATTTTTATACTCCTCCACAAGTAGATTTAAGTCAACATTAAATTCTTTTTCGATTTCAACAAAGATATAAGCCAACTCACGACTTGACATACTTATTGGATAAATAAAGATATTTGAACTTAATTGCTCAATATCTCTCTTACATATTTCTTTTATTATTATTCTAATTTTTTTTTCTATATAATCTTTATTTTTCATTATAATTTCTCCTTTACTATTATATAACTACCTGATTTCCAATTAGCTGACTTAAAATTTGATTGTAAGCGTCTGCTAAATTATTTTCTTCTAATACATTAAAACATTTATACCCATCAGTTTTATCATTTTGAGATGTTACATAGTTTACTATATTATTGCTTTTTATAGTCAAATAATCTAATTCACTGTATCTATCATAAGGAAAAACTAATTTTGTATTTGAAATATTGTAATACTCAACTTCACTATTTAGTCTATACTTACACATTAATCTATCTTTTTTAAAAAATTCACTTGGATAATTATTATAATAAAGACTTCTTATCGTTATATCTGGTTTTACTGCATTGGTTATCATGTATGCAAACTCCCCAAAATCTCCAGGATGTTCTTTACTTATTGGCAATACTCCTCCAGGAACTCCAACTATAACTATATCAGCTTTCTCTCTCATAACCTCTCTATAAATTGTATAATTTAACCTAATTATTTTATCTTTTAAACTTTTGGAACCAAATATAAACCTTGGAAGTGACTTGAATCCAAATAATCTACTATATTCTTTTGTTCCAAATTGACATACTGAATATCCTTTATCCTGAAAAAACTTCCTTAATGTCAATTGAATTTCAAATTTATTGCAGTTTATTCCATCACCCATTACTAAAATAACAGGTATACTAATTGGCACTATCTGTTCAAATTTAAACTCTATTTCCGTATCATCAAAATCGTAAATATCTATATTCTCGAAATTAGACAAGTTGTAATTTAATTTCTTCTCTAAATCATGTGATATTATTGCATGCTTTTCTGATTCTACTATTCTATCAATTAATGTTTTATAGTCTTTCAATGTTAAAATATTATTTTCGTAAGGAACATATATTAAATCACATTTATCAAAAGAATCTTCGAAATCATATGAAATAGATTTAATTTGAGAACTTCCTCCATCAAAATTTTCTATATCGACTTCACAAAAACTCCAACTTTTGCTAGCAACAGGTTGTACAACTACTGTTTCTAACATATCTATATATCTAACTATAGGTGTTGTTTGTGGGCCAAAAGGGTATATCATCATATTTTTTTTCATATCTCAATAACTCCTTCCTCAAAGTTAAACCCATTTTCTTTAAGATAACAAATGTCTAAAAAATCTTCAATAATGAAATTTTTGATTAATTCACACCTAGATAAACGCTTTTCTTTTGAAAAATTTTCTGTTAAATCGTCTGCATTACTTGCACATTGGGCACATAAACTAAAACACCAGCAATTCATACACTCTTCTTTCGTACATTGTGCAACATTTATCATAGCTTTTACTTTTTCAAGATCAATACCATTTTGTAATGTCCCGATTTTCATTACCTTTGACTTCTCACTCACTTTCTCACATGGAAAGAAATTTCCGTCTGTATCAAGAAATAACCTATGTTTTCCTGGTATACATGGACCACCAGGATGATGACATGACTGCAGTTGTCCAAGATGCCTTAATAATCTATATTTGTCTGCTATCTGACCTCTCCATCTAACAAAAATCTTTGAAACTTTTTCTAAATCTATTTTACCTATGCTCCAAAGCATCGCTTTAAATGTTTCAAACCTCTGCACCATAAAATACTTATCTGGATAATACATTTTATCACTAATATAATTATCAGACACAATTCCACTTATAACACCTAAATCTTTTACAACTTCATCAGCTGAAAAAAACTCTGTAATACATGCAAAATCTGATTCAGGAGCTACAACTGAATTTATAAGTACTTTTGAAAAATAATTTGGATACTTGTTTTGAATTGTTCTTAAATTTTTTATAATAGTATCAAATGTCCCTTTTCCGTTAACGAATTTTCGTTTTGAATCTTGACAATCTTTGTGTCCATCAAGACTTATTAATAATGAAAAGTCATTATTAACCAAAAATTCTATAACTTCTAATGTTAATAACGTTCCATTTGTGGTTACAGTATAGGTAATATTCTTCTCAGGATAATTAGATTTTATATATTTAACTATATCTTTCATTAATTTAAATTCTAAAAATGGTTCTCCACCATAGAATCCTATATCACACCTAGGCAAGTCTTTAGAGTGTTCTACAAAATAGTCTACAGCCATTTTCGCAACATCATACGACATTACTTTATTTGAGTGGTTTCTATTTTCATATAGCCCTGAATATGCACAATATTCACATCGAAGATTACAGTTTTGAGTTAATTGTAAATATAATCGTGTAAGCATATTATCAAAATAATGGCTAAGGTTGGGCTCTTCAGGATGTCTAATTTCTGTAACATTAGTCTTTTTACATAACCCATTTCTTTGGAATGCTTTCAATATATCCATATCTCCATCCAAGACATTACCATTATAAATACGTTCTAATACTTCATACTCTGTTTTATTAATCTTCATGATAATATTTTTATTTGCATCATAAACATAATAGTTATATGGTGATTTAAAGGCTTTATACATATACATTTATGTTTTCCCCCTTTTTACTTTTTTATATTAACCGGTTGAGTAACTTAGTAACGTGCGGTTTTTCTAGTCATATTAAACCTTAATTATCTTGATTTACTTTTAAAATTTTTATGATAAAAATTAATTACCACCTGCTAAAAGCAGGAGGACTAGATTTGATGCTAAAGCACCTGAAAACTTCCCTATAGTAAAATAGTCGCTTTTCTGTTTTCTTCTATATATTGATTCTTTATGTATTCTACTATTTTCTAATATTGTTACGACTCGATTTGAGATTATGTTAAAGAAAACAGTTAACCAAATTTTTTCAAAACTATCTAAAATACATGCAAAATCTACACTAAAACTAAATAATATATAAAAATTTGCCGGTTCTAAAGCACATAGTTACTTATGTGCTTGGCAATTGTATTCATATTGATTTATATTAAACATTCTATTGTATCATTAACTATGCAATGACTTTTTGTGTTTGTACAATATAATTCCTAGTCTCAACGTCAATTTTCAGTAAAAACATCTTAACCTGTGTTTTACAATATATTTATGTTGTATGACCTTATCTCCTTATTATCTAATATTAATCAATAATATTATATTATTTTAATATACTCCTATTTAATAACTTCAACATCTGCAAAAGCAGATGCTGAAGCATATTATATTTAACTTATTGTGAAGGAAATTCAGCTCTCTGTGATGGTCTTACCGATTTTTCATAATCCCACATTTCCCCCATACCTGGAGTACAACCAACAGTACAATAACCTCCACATATAGTACAAGCAGCCTTATGGTATGCATTAAAACTATCGCTCATATTGCTTTTTCCTAAAGTCTTTTTCATAATTACCCTCCTACTTAAATTTTTAATGAATATTCAATTTGCTAGTTATATAAATATATTAATATAAACTAGGAGTCGTCACTCCTAACTCTAGCCGATTTTAATTCCAATATAATTTATATAGAATAATATAAAAATTATAAATAATAATTTGTAATAGGTACATATTACTATATAAACTAATTTTTGTCAATAGGAATTTATATGTCTTTTTCTCCACTAAATATTATTAATGTGTTAGCTAGTGACTATAAATTTATATCATCTAAACAACTACCTTCTACTATTAAATATCTCTTTGACCTGTATAGCATCTTTGTCCCCTCTACCAGATAGGTTTACTATGATCACTTTATCTTTTGGTAGTTTTTTAGCTAGTTTGACTCCATACGCTATTGCATGAGAACTTTCTAATGCTGGTATTATTCCTTCTGTTCTGCTTAATAGGCTAAATGCCTCTAATGCTTCTTCGTCTGTTATTGCAACATACTCTGCTCTGCTGGTTTTCTTATAATAACAATGCTCTGGCCCAACTCCTGGATAATCTAGCCCTGCTGCTATTGAATGTACCGGTAAATCATCTCCATTTTTATCTTGTATTGTATAACACTTAAACCCATGAATGATACCTGTTGTACCTTTGCTAATTGATGATGCATGTTCGTTTGTATCTAATCCTAAACCAGCTGGTTCTACTCCCACTATTTTAACTTGTTTATCATCATAAAATGGATTAAATAATCCTATTGCATTGCTTCCTCCTCCTACACATGCTACTATATAATCTGGCAATCTACCCTCTTTTTCAAGTATTTGTTTTCTAGCCTCTTCTCCTATAACACTTTGAAACTCTCTAACCATAATAGGATATGGATGAGGTCCTACTGCTGACCCTAGCACATAAAATGTATCCTCACTGTTTTTTACAAAATCATCAAGTGCAGCATCAACAGCATCTTTGAGTGTTTTTCTTCCTTTTGTCACAGGTATTACTTTAGCGCCCAGCAGCTCCATTCTGAACACATTCAAACTTTGTCTTTTCATATCGACTTCTCCCATGTACACAGTACACTCTATATCAAATAGTGCACAAGCCGTAGCTGTTGCAACACCATGTTGCCCTGCTCCTGTTTCTGCTATAATCCTCTTTTTGCCCATTTTTTTAGCTAACAGTACTTGCCCTATAGCATTATTTATTTTATGTGCCCCTGTATGATTTAAGTCTTCTCTTTTAAGATAAATCTTTGCTCCACCTGCATTTTCACTCAGATTTTTAGCATAATATAGTGGATTAGCTCTTCCAATATAATCTTTTTGATAATATTCTAATTCTCTTAAAAAATCCTCGTCTTTAATATAGTATAAAAATGCTCGCTCTACATCTTTGAGTACCTTACCTAAATCTTCTTGAACATAAGCTCCTCCAAATTCTCCAAAATAACCATCTTGATTTTTCATCGTAATTCCTCCTGTATTTTATTTATTTAAAACACGAAAGTATTAGTATGTGAATATTATTCATAAAACTCTGTATTAGAATAAGCATCAAAAAAGCCCTCTACATACCTATTCAGTATATAGAGGGCGAATATATCCGCGTTGCCACCTCTTTTGTAGCACAAAAAAACTACATCTCTACAATACGGGACTTTATCGTCCGATATTTGATCTCTGTAACGGGAGAACCCGTGTCGCATACTATACTTCAGCTTCCACTCATGAGTCCATTCAATCTGTTTCATTACACAAGCTCTCACCACCACTTGCTCTCTGTAGCAACTTAACAAATCTACTACTCTCAATCGACGTTTTAAATATTAAACACATTTTAATACATAACTATTTTTTTGTCAATGATTTATTTTTATGTCTAATATAAAAGTTGCTCTACATTTATATCTGCTTTCACCCTTTATATTTAATACCCATCGCATAAATAACGATCCTAAAATTTTTCATACTAAAACCCCTTTATATACCTGTTAAATATACAAAAGGGTCTTATATTTTGTCAACTTTGAATAAGATTTCTTTTTTGATTCTTTGTTTTACTTTAACTTTATTAACAATTCTCCTGATTTAACTTGCTGATTTTCTTTTACTGCTATAATATCAACAACGCCACCCACAGTTGCGGTTATATTTGTCTCCATTTTCATTGCTTCTATTACTATAAGAGGTTGATTTTCTTTTACTTCTTCACCCTCGTTAACTAATATTTTTACGACTGTTCCTGGGATACTAGAACCTATTTCTAAATCATTTTCATCATCTGCCATTTGCGTAAATGAAGTTTCTTTTTTGCTATTATCAGCAGCTTTATCATGTATTTTGATCTCTCTACGATTTCCATTAATCTCAAAGTTAACACTTCTATTTCCCTCTTCGTCAATCTTTCCTACTTCAAGTAATTTTATTACTAATCTCTTACCTTCCGCTATTTCTACCTCACTTGTTTCTCCTTCATATAAACCATGGAAAAATACATCACTGCCTACTTTACTCAAATCTCCGTATTTGTCTACTTTTTTAAGATAGTCTTCAAACACCTTTGGATAAAGTGCATAACTCAGAAGTTCTTGTTCATCGAAATTTCTACCATATTTATCTTCTAAATAGCTCTTTATCTTATCGAAATCTTCATCTTCTAGTAACTCTCCTGGTCTACATGTTATTGGCTCTTTTCCTTTTAATACAATCTCCTGTAGTTCTTTTGGAAAACCTCCAGTTGGCTGACCTATCATTCCTTCAAAATAATCAACTACCGAATCTGGAAACGCCATGTTTTTTCCTTTTGTGTATATACTTTTTTCGTCTAAATCGTTTTGAACCATAAATATTGCTAAATCTCCCACTACTTTAGAAGATGGTGTTACTTTTATTATGTCTCCTAGCATTTCATTAACTTTTTTATAAGTTTCTTTAACTTCTTTAAATTTATGTCCTAAGCCAAAACTTGATACTTGAGGTTTAAGATTTGAGTATTGTCCTCCTGGCAATTCGTATTTATATATCTCAGCTGTAGCTGATTTTAAATCTGACTCAAACTCATCATATACTGGTCTTACTGCACTCCAGTAATCAGATAATTTCTGTATGTCATCTAATTTAATCCCTGTTTGTCTTTCTGTATTCTCTAATGCTGCAACAACTGAGTTTAGAGCTGGCTGACTAGTAAGTCCTGACATGCCGTTAAATGCTGTATCAACTATATCCACTCCTGCTTCTGCTGCCATCAACACTGTTGCTACGCCATTTCCACTGGTATCATGAGTGTGTAAATGTATAGGTATAGATATTTCTTTTTTGAGTTCTTTTATGAGTTTATATGCAGCATGTGGCTTGAGTAATGCTGACATATCCTTTATACCTAATATATGAACTCCCATCTTTTCTAACTCTTTTGCCATATTTATATAGTACTGGAGTGTATATTTATCTCTTTTCACATCAAGTATATCACCTGTATAGCAGATACAGGCTTCTGCTAATTTACCACACTCTAAAACTTCGTTAATGGCAACTTTCATTCCTTCAATCCAGTTTAATGAATCAAATATTCTAAATACATCTATGCCTTTACAACTCGCTTGTCTTATAAATCTTCTTATCACATTATCAGGATAGTTTTTATAACCAACTCCATTTGATCCCCTAAGTAGCATCTGGAACAATATATTAGGTATCTTTTTCCTAAGCTTATCTAATCTATCCCAAGGTGATTCATTTAAGAATCTATATGCTACATCAAATGTAGCTCCTCCCCACATCTCTACTGAGAACAGATCACTTGCAAGAACAGACGTAGATTTTGCTATTTTAGTCATGTCTCTAGTTCTCATCCTAGTAGCCATCAATGATTGGTGGGCATCTCTCATTGTTGTATCTGTGAGTAATAATTTTTTCTGGCTCTTTATAAAGTCTACTACTCCACCTGCGCCTTGCTCCTCTAATATTTGCTTAGTACCTATTCTCTTTGTTTTCTTCACTTTAGGCACTACAGGCACGTCATAGTCTTTCTTTACACCTTTTGTCTTATTTACTACTATATCACCAATATAAGTCAATAGTCTTAACTCTTTGTCTTTTCTACCAGAAGTCGACAATAATTCTGGATTGTTCTTTATAAAGCTTGTATCTGCTCTACCTCTTAAAAATTCCTCGTTGTTAAGCACATTTATTAAAAAATCTGCATTGGTTTTAATACCTCTTATCTTTTGTTCTTTTATAGCTCTTATAGCTTTTCTTGCTGCATCTTTAAATGACCTTGATAGCGATGTAGTTTTTACTAACAAACTATCATAGTATGGACTTATTGTTCCACCTGTAAATCCATTACCACCATCTAATCTAATACCAAAACCTCCACTTGTTCTATACACATCTATCTTGCCTGTATCTGGTGCAAAGTTGTTTGACGGATCTTCTGTTGTAACTCTACATTGTATTGAGTACCCTCTTGGCTGTATGTCTTGCTGTGAATAAATGCCTATTTCATCCGATTTTAGTGAATATCCCTGTGCTATCAATATCTGACTTTGTACTATATCTATCCCTGTGACCATTTCTGTAATTGTATGCTCTACCTGTATCCTTGGATTCATCTCTATAAAATAATGGTTTCCGTATTTGTCTATCAAGAACTCTACTGTTCCTGCATTTAAATAATCTACCGCTTTGGCTATTTTTATAGCATCCTCGCATATTTGATTTCTCTTATCCTCTGATAATGAAAAGGCTGGTGTGTATTCGATAAGCTTTTGGTGTCTTCTTTGTATTGAACAATCTCTTTCGTATAGATGCACTATATTTCCGTATTTGTCACCTAATATTTGCACTTCTATATGCTTTGGGTTTTCTAGATATTTTTCAATAAAAATATCGTCTATTCCGAATGCCTTTTTCGCTTCGTTTTTAGCACTTATAAATTCACTTAACAGTTCTTCTGGTTCTTTTACTATCCTCATTCCTCTACCACCGCCACCTGCGGCAGCTTTAAGTATCACTGGATAACCACATTGCTCTGCAAAACTAATAGCTTCTTCATCAGACTTGATAGGCTTTTCAACACCTGGTATTGTTGGTACATTTACTTTTTTAGCCACTATTTTGGATTTGATTTTATCGCCCATCTTATCCATCATTTCATGTGTCGGCCCTATAAACTCTATATCTGCTTGTTTACATTTGCGTGCAAACTCTGCATTCTCAGATAAAAAACCATAGCCTGGATGTATTGCATCTACACCTTTTTTACGAGCTAACTTTATTATCTCATCTATATCTAGATAAGATTCCACCGGTCCTTTATTTTTCCCTACTAAATATGACTCATCTGCTTTAGTCCTAAACAATGATAATTTGTCTTCTTCTGAATATATGGCAACGGTTCTTATTCCTAATTCACTACATGCTCTAAACACTCTTATTGCTATTTCGCCTCTATTGGCTACTAATATTCTCTTGAATCTTTTTATCATTTACATTCCTCCCTTACTTATATTTTTCTATATTCAATTCTTCTAACTATTCAACATATATCGGACTCACTTTAGTTAGGTTTAGTTTTAAATTGTTAAACTATATTCAGTAAATAATATCTTATACTATTACTTTTATTAACTTTTTGCTGTATTAATATATTATACACTAATGAATAAAGAAATGTATTATTATTCAAAAACTCAGTTGAATCACCTGTGCTTTTTTATAGATGCAAAACAAAATAAAGCCATCATTAATTTGGCTTTATTTTGTTAGGCTAAATTTATATTTTATTAATTTTATTCTGTGCCAGTTATCTCATTTTTCAATCTTTCATAAAATTTATTCATATATTCCAGTCTCTCTAATGCTATTTCTTTGCCTTTGGTTGTATGCATCTGACTAGGTATCTTCTTGAATTTTAGTTCGTACTCAATTATCGGTGAGTGTTTACTTAAGTCTTTTAGTCTACCATTTTCTGTGATATTGTTTTTTATGTATTCCTCTAGTGGTTCATCTATCATTAGCCTTTGCCTGAATTGTCCTGATAGCATAAAGCATCGTGCTATCCCAACTGCGCCTATAGCATCTATTTTATCTGCATCATATAATATCTTAGCTTCTTTACTATTTGGTAGGTTGCCTGTTCTAAATCTATGTGTTGTTATGCAATGCTTTACTTTCTTTATAAAAGCATCTTCATATCCAAGCTCTGATAGTAAATCCTCTGCCATCTGCCCTCCGAGTATTGCATGATCTACTTTACCCGTTATATCTTTGCTTTCTTTTACTCTAGCAATATCATGCAATAATGCTGAAATACTAAGCACCTCTATATCCACATCTTCTTCACCACTTGCTATTAACTTACACAGATTATATACTCGCATAACATGATCTATCTTATGAGCTGAGCAAGACAATTCTTCGTTTACAATGTCCAATATTTTCTGATATTTTTCCATGTTAACACTCCCCTCTAATCGAACTTTTGTTCTTATTATATTCTATAATGATTTCTTTGTAAAGAAGATTTGTATTGTCATCTATTAGCTACCAACTATTCTTTATAATATCTTTATCCACAATAGATAGTTTTTGATTCCTTCTCCTTTCAATATCATCAAACTCTCTCAACATATATTTTTTAACGAGTACTCTATCTAGCTTTATTTTGCATATAAACATATCGTACACATCTTTTGCAAAGCTTATCTTCCAATCTGTAAACTCTGGTCTATACGTCAATATAAACGCACATAACCTACCTATATCTTGCTCGTAGTCACCTTTCTTGCACTCTTCAAAATCTACTGCATGTAGCTCTTTACCTATTATAAAATTACGCAGATTAACATCATACAGTATGTATTTTTCTCCTTTTATGCTGTAGCACGCTTTATAAAAATCCTCAAACCAATGACAAATATGATTTATTAGCGATTGATACTGCAAGTTATTATTTAATTCTAACTTCTCTATCCTATCTATCAATAAATCTCCATGTATGTATTGCATAATAATATAATCGCTTTTCTTTTCATATAACAATGGGATTTTAACATTTTGCAGATTCTCTAGCCAAAATACCTCCTTATCTCTGCACATTAACTTTTTATATACTTTTATTACACATTCTTTTTTTTCGTTTTTAAGTACGCCACTATAAACGATGTTCTTCTTACTTTTAAATCTGTGTTTCAGCTCTATGTTATTTGATAACTCTTTATTTAGCAAAATCCTCACCTATTTGTATGTTTATTTTAGCGCCCTCTTTATAACCCTCTAGCTCTTTTACTACTGCAAGTACAGCGTTTCTCAGTATGTCTTGAACAAACGGAACCATCGTAATATCTTTATCTTCTATACTCAGCTTTATATTATCAGTTTTTAGTATGCAATCTTTTCTTTTGGCAATGCCTTTTATTATCATCTCACAAAGTTCCTGACAGCTATATCCACACTCACCACAACATTTTTTTGAAAAGTTTGGCAATCTTTCAAAAACCTTTTCTTCTATCAATGCTACTAGTTCTTCCACTCTATTTAATGAGTTTATAACTGGTATCCCCTTGTACTCATTTATTTGATTTGATATTTTCCCTGATATTGCAAACACCCTATCATCTAGAAGCTTATCTATTTCGTCAGTAGTATGTGCTGTTATGATTCTTGGTGCATTTATGTCTTTAACACCCTCTAGCACAACATATTCATGGTTATATGCTTTTAATATCTTAGCTATATCTAACTTCTCTTGATATAGTATATCTGTTTCATACATTCCTCTTGCTGTTACTAGCTCTGCTCCCGCTTTCTTGTGTCTATATGTATTAGTCCCTTCTGTATCTATCTCAAATTTTTCGTAATGTATTTCTTTTACTGAACCTACTGTATATCGCTTATTTCTTAGTGCTTTGATTATATTCTCTATTGTTGTTGTCTTTCCAGATTTTGAAATGCCTATAACTGAAAATACTTTCATATCACACCGTCCTTTATCTTAGCCATAGAATATATGTTATAACTATAACTATACTTATTAATGCTGTACTCAACATAACCATGTAATCTATTTTATTTAACTCTAAAATATTATAGCTAGTCCTAGTTTTATATGCTCTAAAAGCTCTTGTTTCCATTGTTATTGATAGTCTTCTTGCTTTAATCATACTCCCTGCTATTACTGGTGTAAATATATATGAGTAAATCTTGAGCTTATCTTTAAGTGATATTTTATCTATCTCTATACCCCGTAGCTGTATAGCAATCAGAGCATCTGTGAATTCCTCTTTCATTATGGGCAAAAACCTAATGCCTACAGATACCATAAAGGCTATCTCATATGGAATCTTCATCTGAACTAAGCCTTGCACTATTTCTCTATAATTAGATGTAGATATTATAGCTGCCGATATTAACACTATAGAAAGTCTTAATATAAACATCACTGATTTCATTATTCCTCCTGTAGTTAGTAATCTAACTCCTGCAATAGATACTATACTACTACCTGATTTGGTGAATATACTCTGAACTATAGCAATTACTAATATTATTTTAAACATTCCTTTAAGTTTTTTATAATACGAATATAAATTGCACTCAAATAACCTACATATGATTACTGATAATATCAATATGAACATCATTATATATATATCTTTGATTATTACTCCTATAGATGATAGGCATAATACTATAAACAATTTTGTTCGTGGATCTATGTTTTTAGCTATCATATTCTACGACCTCTCTGTCTTCAACAGCTAGTATTCTATCTGCATGCCTATTTATAAAGTCTTCATCATGGCTTATAACTGCAAAGCCTATCCCATTATTTTTTAAATTATCTATAATTTCTGATAATTTTTCCTTCCTCTTTATATCAAGTCCTGTTGTTGGTTCGTCCATGATTATGTATTTAACATCATTTATTAGTATGGATGCGATAGCTAGTCTCTGTTTCTCGCCTTGACTAAGATTAAACGGAAAAGCGTCTTTTAGCTTAAGTAATTCAAATTCTTTAAGCTTTTTATATACTTCTTCATATACTAATTTTTGATCCAATTTTTTTAATTTCAATATAAATGATAGTTCGTCATAAACTGTATGTGTAAATATTTGCTTCTCGGGGTTTTGAAAAAGATAACCTATTTTCTTTCCTATTTCACCTAAACTCATTTTTTTAGTATCTGTACCATCAATTAAAACTCTGCCTGTATTAGGTTTTATTATTCCACTAATTATCTTGCTAAATGTTGTTTTACCACTTCCATTAGCACCTACTATCATTGTACATTCTCCTGCTTTAAGTGAGATATTGACATCATCTAGCACATTATACTCTTGCTTATAACCATAGCTTACATTCTCTAAAATTATATAATCCACTCAATCAATCCTCTTGTGTTAGTCTAGTAATTTAATTAAACTAGAGTATTTTTTATCATAACATTCATGGAGCTTCTTATCTTTTAATATCATTACTTTATCACATATGTCTAAATTCTTATAATCATGTTCAACCATTATAATTGTCTTGTTGTCTCTTTTCAAACTAGTTATAACTTTTCTCAGCTTATTCTTACCTTCTTTATCTATTTGAGAAAACACTTCATCAAATATAAAAATATCTGGCTTCATACTGAGCACTGATGCTATAGCTATAAGTTGTTTTTGTCCTCCTGATAGATTATTGGGATTCTCATATCTGTACTTGCTCATTGATATAAACTCTAATGACTCCTTTATTCTTTCGCCAATCTCTTCTCTGCTCATACATAAGTTCTCGGGGCCAAATGCTATCTCATCCTCTACTACTGGCGAAAAAAGCTGAGAATCTGGATTTTGAAATACTATGCCTACTTTAGTTGCTATCTTTGGTATTGTCATAGTACTTATGTCTTTACCAAAGAGTTTGACTTTTCCTTGTATATTGCCACCATAAACGTGTGGGATTATCCCAGTCATTATGTTACAAAGTGTGCTTTTTCCATCTCCGCTCAGCCCTATTATCCCTATTATCTGTCCTTTTGAAACTTTTAGCTCCACATTTTCTAGTATCACTCTATTACTTTGTGGATACATATATGTTAAGTTCTCTATTTCTAATGCGTACATTATTTTATCTCTACTATAGTTAAGTATTTACATCTTCTTTGACTAAATTTATCTTCTCTGATTATTGTCATGTATGGGCCTTTTCCTCCGTCTTCTTTTGTGCCAAGTCCTTCTCCTTCTCTTTTATAAACTACGTATACGTTTGATGGTTTCTTAACTTCTTCTAAACTAAGGGCTATAGTGTAACCATCTACTGATTGTGTGATAACTGTATCTTTTGTGTCTGTGTTAAATCCTGCTTTTTCTATGAGCTTATTTAGCTCAACCCCTGAATACGTATACTCTATAGGCTCTTTACCATTGGTCTTTAAATTTGCTTTAAATTCTTCTTCTTTTACTGATGTTACATCATCCATTGTGTACTTAACTTCTTTATCTCCCATTTTAAGTACAACAATAGCATCTTTTTGTAACCTCTTCTTTTCATTTAGGTTGTCTGAATTAAGATATGCAGTAACCCCTATTATAACTAAAAGCACCCCTATTACTACTAGTAATTTTTTATTCATGAATAATTTCCTCCTTTGATTAATCTATAATCATATAAGGCACTATTAAATCCTCATATCTAAAATCTCCATGTGTTCCTCCTGATTCAGTGCTATGCATCCCATGATCAGCTGTTATGATAACCTTGCCATCAAAATTTTCAACTAGCTGTTTTACATACTCATCATGCAATCTAATATCTTCTATGGTCTCATCTGCTAAATCCCCAAAACTATGCCCTTTGTCATCGATGCCATGAAAATGAACTAATACAAAATCATTATCCTCTTTTATCATAGATTTGGCTGTAATAAATATTTCATCATCTGTGGTATTGTTGTTGTTTTTATCTAGATTGAGCATAGGCTCTATTTCTGTATTTAGTATCTTTATATTACCTTCAATGAGCACAGCTTTTTTATTCATTTCTATCAATTTACCGAATATACTCGGTACTTTCAAATCTTTTTGTTTTCTAGAATAAACACCGTTCACCTGTGGACTTTTCCCCGTTATCATAGCAGCAAAACCTGCATTTGTAACTGGTTTATATATGGAACTAGCTATCTGAACTCTTTGCTTTTCTATAAATGGTATAACTCCGTTTTCTTTGCAATATTTATATTGCTTATATGAAAATCCGTCTAAAAATATAAACATTACTTTTTCGCCATTTTCTATATAATGTAGTGCATCATAATAAACATCCATATTACTTTTTAAAACTGCATTTATGTATATTCCCTTTGCTTTTTTAACTTTAACCTTACCATTTTGCGATAGTAGATTTACATAATTATCTTTTATCTCTAAAAAATCTTCTTTTTCTAATAGCTGATAGTCTCCTTGTTCTCCCATTACTATATTTCTTTTTTCATAATCTATATCAATTAAGTCATCAGCTTTTATACAGCGTCTTTTTTTAAAAACCTCTACGTTATATTTAGTGCCATTTACATTTTTAGTAGCTTTCCCGTCTGTAAATGTTATCTGTTTTGTTTCTCCAGCTATAAAATTACCTACAGATATACTAAGTAAATTTTTATCACTAGTTATTATATTAAAATCATGTTCTAAAGATTTATTTTTTGAAATTACTACAATCTCTTTTAATAACTTTATATTTGCACTTGGTGGATGATATAAGTTTATAGAACTATATCCATATTCATTGTCAAATGATATATAGCTGTTACTTATTTGGCTACTATTTATTCTTGAAAAACGTCCATCATAGCTCACTAACAGTACATCATAACTTTCATCATATACATTAGAATTTGATAAAATATCTTCTAGCTTTATAGCAGTATACGATTTTTCGTTGTGCTTTATAGTGTATTCTTTATAATCTATAGATTCATCACTTACATCAATACACTTCTCTACATCTCCTACTACTTTTAGCTGAGGTATGTATCCGTCATCAGAGTTTAATATAACAAGCAATAAACCTATTACACACACGATAACTACACTTATACATAAAACAAGTATTTTTTTATTCATTTGTCGCTCCTTTACTTTGCTTATGATTTATATTAAATCTGCCAAAGCCTTTGACAATGTTATATGCTATTATACCGCCTAGTCCTCCTGACAGACTCCCAGAGCTAATACTTAGTACTAATGGTATCCATGGCAATCTAAAAAAAACTAGATTAGATAAAAATGTACCTGTCAAATTGGCAGCAGCTCCTGCTACAAAAAAATGTACAACACTATATTTTCTATTTTTTGAAAATAAAAGCACTACATCTATAGCTACCCCTGGTAAACTATAGGTAACAATACTAAGTATACCATGTGTCCCCAATGTACCTAAGGCTATAACCATTATAGCTTGTACAAATGCAGTTAGAGTGCCTGCAAATCTCTTCTTTATTATGCCTGCACTCATCACTATCCAAAGCATATAAAATCCTCCAGCGATAACTCCACCTGGTATATATAGTGAACTAGTGACTATATGTACTAGTGGCACTATTACAGTTTTCGAAGCTATTCCCAGCGCTGCCATCATAGCTATGATAACTAAATCAAACATAGAAAACATATCTAGATATTTTTTAGTCATTTTATCTGCTCCACTCTATTATTTATTTAACTAATTCTAAGCTTAATACGAATTTTATCTTCGTATCTTTAGCCATATCTTTAAAAGCTATATTATATGACCCTTCTTTTTCATAAATATATCCCGCTTTAAACATGTCTTTTGTTATCTCTTTTGTATATCCATCCTCACATACTACTTTTATAGTTTCTTCTTTGTCAAAAGCTAATTTATTTAGCAGATCTATAAGTGGTAACTGTTCTTCTTTCATCATTGCTTTTATATTGATAAATGCTACATTGTCATATGAAAACATTGCTATATCTTTTACATGCATACCCTTTGGTAAGTCTGGTGATAAAAATGCAGGAGCTTCTTTACCTGAAATTTTTAAATAACCACCTTTAAATACATCTATATTTTCATTTTTCTCTAATCCATCTATAGATTTTATAAATACTGCATCTTCTTCAGACTCAACATTATACTTTTTTAATAAGTCTTTTATCTTTATCGCCTTGTCAATAGCTTCATAATATGTGTAATCCTCTGATTTTATATCTTTTATAGCTGACATAAATAATAAAACCTTTGATACTTTATCGCTTTTTCTAGTACTAGTTATTAGTTCAATTTTACTTAAATTTCTCAGGCAATACATAGATCTCTCGTCTGTCAACATTATTCTTATAGGTTTGCTTTTTTCATCTAATGGTTTGCCATTTATTTCATACGCTAATATAAGTTCTCTAATTGCTATTACTTCTTTTGGTACTTCTATAGAGTAACCATCTCCTGCAATTAATCTTACTGCGTTATAATCTGCCTGTGATTTATCATGTTTTTTTAATATTTCATTAAGCGTAACGCCCTTTACGTCATATGTTTTTTCTTCATCACTAGATGTAACTACCTTTACTGTCTGTGATACTTCTTTATAATCTTTTATTTCATCTATAGTTAATGTAATTTCTTCCCCTTTGATTCCAGTTATTGTTATATTACTAGATGTATTATTTGCCTCATCGCTATTTACTGATTTATCTTTGCATCCTACAACAGATAATGCTATAACAACCATCATGATTAGCAAAATACTTCTTGAAAACCTTTTCATTTTATCTACCCCCATAGTTTTGTATACATAAGTTTACTCCTTTTACTACTGCTTCACTTGTGACTGTTGCTCCTGTTATGGCTGTTATTTCCCTAGGATTTTTAGATATTATCTTGACTGTTTTTAGACTTTGATTTATAGGCTTGTTTTTGAATCTATCAGTGAACCAATCTTCGGTGACATACCCACCATAATCCTCTGTCTCACTATGCTGTAATATATGTATGTTTGAGATTTTCTTACTCTCTTCATCAATTATAACCATTATTTTTATGTCATCTATATAAGCGTTGCTGTTTACAATTTGGACGAACTCACTGCTATTATTTGATTTATTAACTATTCTATATGCTCTAATTATATCATTATTTTCATAACCATTTTGCCTTGTAATGTCATATCCTTGTCCAAAATACTCATTTAGCTTACTTAAGTGTTCATCTTCATTTTCATTGATATATGAGATTAATAATAAGCTAAAAAACAAAATTATTATAAGCAGTTTCTTGATTCTCTGCACCTCCATTGTTTATTTTTTAACAATTTTCTACATATTTCTACAAAATAAAAAACTCCTTTGTCTTAAGGAGAATTATAAAATCAAAGCCTATTATACCTATCTCCTTTCCAAACGGGAGGCAATATCGTTTCCAACATTACCCTATCGGCCAAAATTCCATGCACTGAGCAACAGGAATAAAAGCTCGGAGAAAACCTATATTTCATGAATATTTTAACTTATTGTAATGGTTTTGTCAATCTAATGATGTTATCTATAAATAATTAAAATAAAATCAAACTTTTTTCAAAAAACATATTGCCAGTCTAAATAATATGATGTATTATTATATTAACATATGAATACTTGTTCATGTATAGGAGGTGTTGTAATGTCTTGCAAGTGTAATATTTTTAACGAAGAACTGGTTAATAAAATAAAAAATGAATTGCCCGAAGATGAAAATTTATATGATTTGGCTGATTTTTTTAAGGTATTTGGTGATTCTACTCGGATTAAAATACTCTATATACTCTTAAAATCTGAATTATGTGTAAGCGATATATCAAATATATTGAATATAAAGCAATCAGCTATATCTCATCAACTTAGGTTGCTTAAAAAGTCTAGACTAGTAAAGTATAGAAAACAAGGTAAGCTAGTGCTATATTCTCTTGACGATGATCACGTTGTTAAGATACTTGAGCAGGGCTTTAACCACATAAATCATATAAATATATAAGTTAATGGAGGTGCTAAATTATGGAACACAAATTTACCTTAAAAAACTTACATTGTAGCAACTGTGCTACAAAAATTGAACGTGCTTTAAATAAGCAAAAATATATAAAAAGCGCTACTATAAATGTTGCTACTAGTAAGTTAAAAATAACTTTAGCAGATGGGATAGATATGTCTTCTAAACTTCAAGATATTGTATCGCTAATTCAATCTGTTGAATCGGATGTTAGTATTGTAGACAGTAAAAATAAAAAACCTACGAGTTCTTGCGGTTGTGGTCAATGCCATCATGATTATCATAGCGAACATAATCACGATGATACTTTTAAAGTTAACAAAGAACACAAATTTACATTAAATAATTTGCATTGTAGCAATTGTGCTGCAAAAATCGAGCGTGCTCTAAACAAGCAATCATATATAAAAAATGCTACTATAAATGTTGCTACTAGTAAGCTAAAAATAACATTAGCTGATGGATATGATATATCTTCTGAGTTACAAAATATCATATCTCTAATTCAATCTGTTGAGTCTGATGTTAGTATAGCAGAAGGTGACAAAGCTCAAAAAGTAACGAGTTCTTGTGGTTGTAACCACGACCATAACCACTCACATAATCATGAATGTGTCTGTGGATTAGACCATGCTCATACACATGATGACCATAATCGTAGTGATAGCCACGGTCATGGTCATGATCATGATCATGATCATAGTCATGATGATAAATTAGATAAAAAAACTATCGCATCACTTATTATTGGTAGTATCTTTTTTGCTATAGGTCTTTTATTTAATCTGGATAAAAACATAAAATTAATCATATTTTCTATAGGCTATCTAGTATTTGGTTACAATGTTTTAATTGATGCTGTAAAAGGGCTATTTAAAGGTAGAATTGTTGACGAAGGTCTACTAATGAGTATAGCATCCCTCAGTGCTTTCTTTATTGGCGAATATCCCGAAGCACTTGCCGTTATGCTCTTTTATAAGATAGGTCAAATAATGGAAAGCAAAGCTGTAAATCACTCTAGAAACTCTATATCATCTCTAATAGATATGAAACCAGAATATGCGAATCTGAAAACAACAAATGGTACTATTAAAGTTGATCCTGAAAGCGTTAATGTAGGCAATTTACTAATTGTAAAATCTGGCGAAAGAGTACCTCTTGATTCTGTAGTCGTTGAAGGTAAGACTACTTTTGATACTT
Organism: Clostridiaceae bacterium M8S5; assembly: GCA_029227815.1. Lineage (GTDB taxonomy): Bacteria > Bacillota > Clostridia > Tissierellales > MCWD3 > Abyssisolibacter. Next base: position 4,155,553 of record CP118523.1, read on the forward strand.
CTGCTATAACAGGTGAATCCGTACCAAAAAGCATAACCACTGGTGAAAGTGTATACAGCGGATTCATAAATAAAGGCAATGTTATAACTGTCAAAGTAACTAAAAAATATGAAGATTCAACTATTGCCAGAATACTAGATTTAGTTGAAAACTCTGCTGATAAAAAAGCTGATACTGAAAAATTTATGACTAAATTTGCCAGGTACTATACACCTTCTGTTGTTATTGTAGCTTTTTTAATAGCTGTTGTCCCTAGTCTTTTATTTGGAAAGTCATTTTCAACTTGGCTTTATAGAGGGGCTCTTTTCTTAGTTGTATCTTGCCCTTGTGCTTTAGTTGTATCAATACCACTCGGTTACTTTGCTGGTATAGGAAAGGCCTCCAGTGTTGGAGTTTTAATTAAAGGTGGTAATTTTCTTGAAGCACTTGCTAATTTAAATAGCATTGTTTTTGATAAAACAGGAACTTTAACTAAGGGTAATTTTATTGTTTCTTCAGTGGTACCTGAAAATAACTTAGATAAATATAGCCTCCTTTATTACGGTGCATATGTTCAAGCTTATTCAAATCATCCTATAGCAAAATCTATCAAAAAGGCTTATGATAAGGATATCGATGAATCTATTATAAAGGATTATAAAGAAAAGGCAGGCCATGGTGTTGAAGCTATAGTAAATAATAAGTTGGTTACTGCTGGAAATGAAAGGTTCATGAAAACTAAAAACATAAAAATAAATAGAATTGATGCATATGGAACTATAGTTTATATGGCTGTTGACGATGTTTATCAAGGTTACATTGTAATAACTGATGAGATTAAAAGAGATTCTAAAGAAGCTATTGATAGCCTTCAAAAGTTAAACATCAAGAATATCACCATGCTAACTGGCGACAACAAATATACTGCTGATAAAGTAGCTTCTATGCTGAATATACAAGATGTTCACTCAAATTTATTACCTCAAGACAAGGTTAGCATATTTGAAAATATTCTAGATAAAAATACAAATAATAAATCAGTTGGTTTTGTTGGTGATGGTATAAACGATGCCCCAGTACTCGCAAGAGCAGATATAGGGTTTTCTATGGGAGGACTAGGCTCAGATGCTGCAATAGAAGCCTCTGACGTCGTACTAATGACCGATGAGCTATCAAAAATTCCTCGTGCTATTACAATTGCAAGAAAAACGAGAGCTATAATATGGCAGAACATTATCTTTGCTCTAGGCATCAAATTAATTGTAATGATTCTAGGTGTCATAGGACTAGCAAATATGTGGGAAGCTGTATTTGCAGATGTTGGAGTTACTATACTTGCTATATTGAATTCTCTTAGAATTTTAAATAAAAATTATTAATAAAAAATAAGAGGTGTGTCTTTTTAGACAGCCTCTTATTTTTTATATAATTAAGTGTATCTTTATTCTTTTGTTTGCTGAAATATTAGGATTTTACTCGCGTCTCCTTTAACCAAATAATACTTTATAAAAGTTTTATTATAGTGGTCATTAAAAACTTCTTCTATATCAATTTTATCAAATATCTCAGTTTTTATTTGAGGCTCTTTTGAAAATTTATCTCGAGTACTATCTATTGTTGCTTCTATCTGTTTACCATTGTATTTTAAATGTATTATAATAGCATCCCCTTCTTTTGTAAACGTAACAATTCTAATTTTACTAGTGTTTTTGTTGTTTATATCTTTAACAAAAGCATCTAACAATTCTTTATTGTAGGTTTTATCATGTGTCCAAATTATATCATTATTTGCTACTGCCATTTCATAAGTATACAATTCAGGTAATTTTGTTAGGTTATCATCTTCGTAAAAATACTCTATATTATATTTCTTTGATAACAAATCAACCCATGTATCGAAGTAATCATTTATTTTTGATTTGTTCTTTAAGTACATCAATTGCTGTGTTAATGATTCTATCTCCTTCTTAGAAAGCTTTTTTATATCTACATCGTAATATTGAGGTATTTCCCTTATTATTCTACTTTTATTCACTGGATTCTCTTTATAATATTTTTGAACAACTCTTTCTTTCATAGCATCAAATATATATTTATTTCTTAGTTTTTGTTTATAATTTTCTTCTGACTCATATTGTTTTATTACAATTTCATATAAGTCAGCATGTTCATTCTTAAGTGTCATTATTGATTTTTCTAATTCATCATCAGATATTTCAATTCCAATAGTTTTTGCTTCTTGTATTACAATCATTTCCTTTATTGCAGCATTGATTATGTCCTTTTCTGTTATATTGTTACTACTTGAAGTATTTGAATTTAACTTTATAACTCTTTCTATGTCTTCTCTATAAATTGGCTCATTATTTACTTTAGCTACTATTTTATTGCTTTCTTCAATACGTTTATAGCCTATGTAAAATACCCCTACAATAATAATTATGCATACAATTGCTAAAACCTTATTTGTCTTACCTGAAAACACTACTTCACCTCCATTTATATTGTGTCTGTATAAAATCAGTTATATTAAGGGATGCCTTTTAAGGCATCCCAAACTGTATCCTAATATTTACTCTTATTACTATACCATTGGTTATAATGTCCAGTACAGAACTTGCCTATATATCCAAATCCCGTTGCAGTCATTACACAATTACTTCCATCATATGAAGGATCTGATTCATCTTGACAATGGGATAATCCATAGTTATGTCCAACTTCATGCTGAACTGTTTCAGCATTTATATTATATCCATTATCAAATATTATACATCCCGGTTCACCTAAATATCCCATTCCAGCTACAGAGGCATCGCTAGGCTTCCTTCCAGAGAAAGCAATCATTAAATCAGCACCACCTGTTCCATGTTCATCATATGCCTCATCTAGTAACCCAATAGCGGTTGTCTGTGAAGATGACCATGCTGGCTGAGATGTTACAGTAAAATCAATTCCAAATTTTGATAGCAGTTCATCATCTGCTCGCTCAACTGATTTATATGCTTCATTTTTCCATGATGAATATTTGCTTCTCCATTCATCATCACAAGGTGTTGTAACTTTAACTGTTATTGACGCTATCATTACAAATGCATTTTTTCCATATTCATATACTGGTTGTCCTACATCAACAGTTTTTAACGACTCGTTAGGAGATTTTAACTTGCTTACTACTTCTAAATTGGTATTTACCCCGCTGTGCGCTACTACTTTTGTCACTGCTAACGGATTCAACACAAACAGAATTGAAAGTGTAAAAATTAAAATTTTCTTTAACAAAAAAATTACCTCCTATATTTTCTTATTTTACTTATCATAAATTAGAGAAATTATATGCTTTGTCTGCTTCAACTTCTTTTCCGATCATACCATAATACTTTGGATTACTCTTATATAGAGTTCATCAATTGTATAATAACTTGGATAAATCATTGTAATATCTATAGCTCGATTTCATTAAGTCGCTAAACCATACAATTCTTTGAATTATCTTTAAAAAATTTAAGAAGACAATCAAATAACAATTTAATTTTGTATATTAGGTTCAGATATAAATAAAAATTTGATAAGCTTATCTATTTTTAGTATATATCCATAATATGTAATTCGTCAAGATTTTTTTACATTTTTGTAACATTTATTTTGGTTTATATTTGAATTAATTTTTTTTAAGAATAAAAAATCTTATATGTCTAATAATATTTGTGAAACCTTTTAAGGAGGTGAATTTATGCATAGTAATGAATGTATTGGATGTACAGTAACTGAATGTAAATATCATGCTAAAACTGTACAGCAATGTACACTTCCTCACATTCAGGTTGTTAAACATGGCGGTGAATGCTGTAGTAAGGAACATACTGATTGTGGTAGTTTTGAGAGAGGTTAAAACTAGTCGGGGATGTCTTATAAGACATCCCCAAATTCTTTCCATGAAACATTACAATTCATCTCGTTTTAAATCTTATTCACATTGAGTATTATATTTATACCAAAATTTTTGTTTTTCCATAATCATATTTTCTTATAATAATATTTCAGCTTTAAAAGTACTTTTCTCTCATTTATATTGATTTTTCATATCCTTTTGTACAACAATTTCATAATATAATAATTATTCGTTCATCTTTTTTTGTACTTGTATAAAAGATTCTAAGAAAAAATATACTCAATAGCAAGTAAATTGAACTATTAATACATTATATTTTTTAAATTTAACTGCCTTGAGCTCCATTACAAAAATTATTTTTGACTTTTTTAACCAATTATGTTTATATATATATGTGTACATGTTTTTTTGTTGTAGTCTACTACAATCAAAGTACTATCATATAAACAAGCATTTTCTCTTATTGGAATAAATATATTTACATTCTAATATAATTTAAGAAGAAGTATACCAAAAAAAACGTACAAAGGAGGCTATCCCTTGAAAGTTCTTGTGGTTGATGATCATCCTATCATTAGAAAAAATATAAGCTCGATATTATCACTTGATCACAATATTGATAGAATTTTTTATGCTTCTAATGTACATGATGCTGTACAAATGGTAAAAATCCATAATCCTGAAATGGTTTTTATTGATTTGAGATTAGGAAAGGAAAGTGGTCTTGATATAATCAGTAAAACTAGAAAATATGATATAAAAAGCAGTTTTGTAATACTTTCTAATTCTACTAAAATAGAAGATTTTAATAAAGCTAAAAAATTTGATATAGATGGTTATATCTATAAAAAGAGTTCACCTAAAAATCTATTAAACGCTATTAAAATAATTAAAAACAATAAAAAATACTACGATCCAAAGGTATACAAAAATCTATAGAGGTGTTCGTATGAGAAGAAAAAGTACTCAGATATTTAAAGTACACGTATTGATTATCACAGCTATTATATCTCTTAATGTAATTGGTATAGCCTATGCACATTGGAATGGCACGTTTAAATCAATAAATAAAATTTCTATGGGTGACATTGACCCTCAATTTTGTGGTGCTTATGCTAACAATCTTTCTTGCACCTATAGTGCTAATGAACTTAATATTAACGGTACTATTACTATAACTGATGAAAAAAGCTCTCCAAGGGAAATGATTATTACTTATTTTATTAGAAATAACGGTAGTACCCCAATAAAATGCATAACCAAAAATAGTGAGGTTTATTTACAGACGTCACTAATTAAAAAACATAAGCAAAATCGTGGACATGTAGTTTTAACTCTTAATGGAGAAGATGAATATATAAATAAAACATATACCATTATAGCTGAACAGGCAAATTTAGTTCCTTAATAGCAAGGAGGTATTTAATGAAAAAAATAATTGTATTATTGATTAGCGTATTATTATTTATTATTCTTTTAATACCTGTATCATGCTCTTGGTTTGAAGTATTGACTATTAATGTTAATGTAACTGTGAAAAAGCAACTGCCCACTAAAACTGATAAAATAATTGATAATACTAAAAATCTACCAATTGAGTAATTGGAGGATATCACTATGAAATATGTTAAACCCACTTACCCATCTATAAAAAGAACACTACTAATCATAAGTTCATTATTATTAATATACATTGTCAAAAATACAATATATATCACAAGTATCACCTATATGCCATATATAGTTATGCTTGTTCTTTGGACTAGCTTGTGTATATATATTATCAATTTACCTAGCCCTAGAATAAACGGTGTTCTAAAGTTGAAACCATTTGTATATCTATGGTCGTTTAATTTTGCTATTATTTTTATTGTGGTACAAACATTTTTTGGATTATTTATTGATGGGTTTGGTAAAAGTCCTTATGATCATTCTGCAATAGGAATTCTCACGAATATTACTATGGTAAGTATTGCAATTATTGGAAAAGAGCTTGCTAGGAATCATTTGTTAAATACTAAAAACCAGACTAATAGAGTATTGACCATCATATTAATATCTAGTTTTTATACATTAATAAGCACAACTTTTAATAGCTTTACATCAGTTTCAACAAAGATAGAAATAACAAAACTACTTGGACAAAACATCCTGCCTCTCTTTAGTCATAATCTAGTAGCTTCATATTTATGTATGTTTGGAGGCCCTATTCCTTCAATAATTTACTTAACAATAATTGAATATTTTCAATGGTTATGCCCAGTACTTCCCAATCTAAAATGGATTAATCAATGTTTAGTTGGTATTCTTTGCCCTATTTATAGCATAATAATACTTCAAGACCAATATTATAAGCAACTTAAAGTTAAAACTAATACTAAGGGGGAAGGTACTATAGGTTGGATACTGATAAGTATTTTTTCAGTATTTTTAGTATGGTTTAGCGTAGGAATATTTTCAGTATATCCTATGGTTGTTGCCACTGGTAGTATGGAACCTATTATATATCCAGGCGATGTCGCAATAATTAAAGAGCTTGGTAAATCAACACCAAACATTGGAGATATAATTCAATTTGAAAAGAAGGGTGTATTTATATGCCATAGGGTAATTGGTACAAAAAATATCAGCAATCAAATACAGTATATTACCAAAGGTGACAATAACACAATCGCTGACATAGACCCTGTTGCAATTGAAAATATCAAAGGTAAAGTAACATTTATTATCCCTAAAATCGGATATCCAACATTATTTATAAAACAAAATAAGAACACAGACACAAATGACTTTCAATATTAATATAATATATCCAAATCAAATATTGTAAAAAAATAAAAATATTTTATAAAATTAGGAGGTTTTTTATATGCAGAAAACTAAATTTATATCATTAGCATTAATTCTATCTTTGATTTTAATAGGAGCAGGCTATGCGGGCTGGACTGAAACCTTTGTTTCTACAAATAATATAAACACTGGTAATCTAAAAATAGATTATGTAGAAGGTAATGAAAAACATCAAGCCGATATTTATGAACATTATGATGAAATATGGCAAAATATACACCCAGGAGATAATAATGACTACAATATTAAAATGGATTATGAACGAATAAAAGCATCTAATTCTGATGATGCTGGTAGCGTAATTTTTAATGTTACAAACTTAGCTCCTGGTACTATCTACTGGTCATCTTTTAGTTTGAAAAACGTAGGTACAGTTCCTGCTGCTCTAAAAAATGTTGTAGCGTCTACTTCTGGTGATAATGAACTTATGGAAAAAATTACACTTTCTATCATTATTGATAGAAATCAAGATGAGCTTTTCTTATGTAAATACGCTCTTTTAAAAGATCTCAAAAACATAGAACTCACTCCAACTGTAATGAAAAAACTAAAAAATGGTGATTCGGTTACAGTTGATTTGGTGTTTTATCTAGACGAAAACAGCTTTGAAGGTGATGAATGTGAAAATACCAGCTTACAATTAGCACTAGATTATAACTTCATGCAAGCTAATATTTGGACTAAACCATAAATTAAAACTATACTTGATGGATAAGGTTTCTAAGGAGCTGTAATGTATGAAAGTAAAAAAATACAATATAAAAGGTTCTACAAAAATTTCTGTAATTATAACGCTAATAATATTACTAATATTTATAGTGGCTTTGTTTTGTATGGAAAGCATTCCTAAATCTGAAGCCGTAACAAAAACTCTTTATGATTGTAAGCAAAGAGTAACCTTAAACTACGGCTTTGAACTAAAACCAAATACTGTTTATGAAAAAAACTATTTAGAAAATATAGATGTAATATTAAACAAGTATATTAAACAAATGAAAGCTTCTATTGATTATAATTTCTCAAGCTCTGATATATCAAACTTAACTATAACTTATAAAGCAAATATTACTGTTGAAGGTTATACTGGTGAAAATGAATCTTATTTGAGTATATTTAAAAAAGAATATCCACTAATTAAAAAAAACACAGTAAATACTGATATTCAAAATACTAAGCTAAATCAAACTGTAATCATAGATTACCAAACTCTAAATAAATTTATAAAAGATTTAAAAAAAGATACGGAGATTTTTTGCCAAGCAAAAGCTACTATAATGTTTGATATAGAAACATTTATAAATAGAAACAATAAAAAAATATTGCTAAAATCTTCACCTTATATTATTATACCTTTGGATTCTAATTATAGCCAAATTATCAGCAACCTAACTAACGAAGCTACTGATAAGATAGAAAAAACTACTAACATTGCTATACCTAAAAGAAGATACCTAATTAATCTATATATCATCATCTCATGCATTGTATTGCTTTTAATAGTAGCTATGATTGTATTAACTAATGGTATATATCCTAGCAAACTTTCTAAACAACGTATAAGAATTTTCAAAAAATATAGTAGCAGGTTTATATCAATCAACCATGAAATATTAATTGATTCAACGAATATATATGAAGTAGAGACTATAGATGATTTAGTTAGAATTTCGGACGAACTATCTATACCTATAATGTATGAATGTTTTAGAGATTATAGGAAAATCAATAAATTTTATGTGCTAAATAAAGATAATGCTTATATATTTGACTTGATATCAAATAAAAAGGAGATGTTTAAATGGAAAGAAGCAAAGTCATATTAGTAATATTAATTTTATCACTAATTCTTATTGGTATAGGTTATGCTGGTTGGACTGAAAAATTCACATCTACAAGTAATATAAATACAGGTAATTTACAGATAACCTACGAAGAAGAAGATGACCCTCATGGAGCTGTTGTTTACAGTGAAGAGCTATATCAAAATGGGTTAGAAGAATATAATATAAACATGAACTATCAATACATCCATGCTCCAAATTCAGACGACCCTGGAAGTGTAAAATTTGATGTAACCAATATAGTTCCTGGAACAGTTTATTGGTCAAAGTTTAAACTTAGAAACACTGGTAGCGTCCCTGCTGCTTTAGAGAATGTGATTGCAAATGTTACTACTGACAACTGGTTATTAAAAGAGAAAATGCACATAACTATAAAATCATATATTGAGGATGATATTTATTACCTATCAAATTATGAACCTCTAGTAAATCTAGACGGTAAAACAATCACTCCTGATATTATGCAAAAGCTTAAGAAAAACGAATACATGACTATATATATTAAGTTTAATCTTGAAGAAACTGATTTCAATGATGATGAATGTGAAAAATCTAATCTGAGCTTGACTCTTGACTACAACTTTATGCAAGCTAACATTTGGACTAAAGCGCCTTAGGTGAAAGTACATTTTTCGTTTTATAAAATAATACCTATATATTTAGAAGAATAAGAGTCTACAATAATAATTTTCCCCTTTAGGTGTAGGCTCTTTAACTATTTTATTTTAAATATTGTTTAAATGTTATTTTGACAAGTCTCTTAGGCGTAGATTCTATAGTTATGCTTGTTGTAATTACTTTACTGATATAATCCCTGTGCTTAAAGTCATTGTTATCACTTAACAACACTATTATTAACTTACAAACAACTACACTTCCTACTATATATAATATATCTTCCTCACAATTTCTCCCTTTTATCTATAAACTATGTTGTTTATTAACCCCTATTATACTATCTTTGAGTTATTTATAAATTATTTATTTTTTTAAATCCAATATCACCTAACACAAGTTTATTTCCTTCACATTTGTAGTCAATTACTATATACCCTATGTAAGCTGCTGGGGTTATTTGAGCAGATACTTTTGCCCGAATCTTGTTATCTTTAATATTGTAGTAAGTTTGCCAGCCAAACTCTACCTCTTTATAGGTGTTTTTATTGTTAGTATATTTTTTAGGGTCTAATGATATTTCCTCACCCTTTATATCTATTTTTATTTCTGTCAAGCTTATCCTGCTTTTTACGTTCTTTTTAATGATATCAATAGGAGCTTCAATATCCATTTGCTTGAAATTTTCTATGTTTAGTATATTTATAGTTCCATTGTAAATACCCGTACCATAACCCTCGACGCGTGTTATGACAAGCTCATCTTTACCATCATTATTAATATCATGCAAAGTTATTTTAGGAGCATAACCTAGTATATTACCTGTATTTCTCCAATCAAATATCTTACTGTTATCACCTATAACTAACTTCATACTATTGTATGAACCGCTAACCTCTTTACCATAAAGATATATATTTTCATCATCTATACTCGCAAGCAGTGTTTTGTAACCATCTCCTCTTTTAATAACACTCACTGATTCGTTTTTCTTACATGAAACGATTAAAAATATCATCACTACAAAAAAGACAAATATTTTTCTCAAATAAAACAACTCCTTTTAATACTATCAATCCACTAAAAACTCTATTACACGACTCTCTCTATCCTCTGATAAACCCCATTTTTCTAAACTTTCAAAATCAAATTCTTTAATATTTGGTATTGATATTTCAATCTTTTTATCTCCTACCCATTTATAATCTGATATCCACCAAAGAAAAGGTTGATATTTTTCTTGTACATTTGTTAAAATACATTTTTTCATTTCTAATAAATCTATAACAACTATATCATTTCTTAAAACTGTATTGCCTTGGTTGTATCTAAAATTAAAAGCTAAGTATTTATTATCTAGAGAATACTTATGTTCTTGATATATCCCAAATGCAAGCGTTATGGATGAGTTGAATGTGTTTCTCCTGAATTTAATTAAAACATAATCCCTTAGCTTTATAGCACGTCCATATTTGAGTAAGAAATATGTATTGTCTTTTACTTTTCCAATATAGTCTAATGACATCCATCTGATTTCTGATTCTGGATCGTCTGATTCGTTTAAATATTGGTTTACTATAGGAATATCTGAAGATTTAATTTTGATAATTTTATCATTATGAGCAAACTTTAACTCATACTCTTTAATATCTATTGACTCAACACTACCTCCTGATAACTCATTGCTTTTAATAAGATTTGTTCTATTATCTTGTTGTTTACAACCTATAAGAAAAGCTACAACCGCTACAATTAATGTACATATTTTTAGTTTATGCATTTGCTCCTCCCGAAAAATGCTTGTTATTATATATTTTACCAGATGTTTAGTGTAGAATCTACGGTTAAATCGAAACTAATTATATTACGTAGAATAACCATGTCTAATAAACTTAGGCATAGGGATCCTTAATCCTTTGTTTCTATTATCTCTTATGTTTTGCTTCTCTATAGTATTTTTCCCGTCTACTAATATATTAGGTAATATAGTTTTTAGGGTCAAAGAAATATTTCAATTTGGATATAAAACCAACTAATATTTACCCAAAATATATCAACCTATATTACTACATTTAATTTAAAGTTGACTTCTAGAATTAAGCGACATATAATGGAATCAAATGAAGAAAGATACATAAAAAGGGTTGTAATAACAGTATTTCGATAATTTTTATAGTACTAGGGGGTGTTTTATTATAAGTAGGAAAGATAGGATAATTATTATACTATTAATTATAAGTGCTATTATTTTTGTTAGTGGCATTATAATTTTCACAATAATTAAGAGAGATTCTTATGAAAGCATAAATATGAAACCAAATCAGACATTTGAAGTTCAATTTAAAGTTAATAAGGAACCAGAAAAAAAGTTAAAATGGGAATTTAAAAACTTAAAAAACAAAGACGTAAGGTTAAAGGTTTATCAAGGCAATATTTGTATCCATGAAACAATGGAGGTAAAAAGTGAGCTATTGATTAAGGAAGATAATACAAATGTGAAACTTATAATTATAAGTTTATCTGCAGTCGAAAAAAAAGTTGATTATAGAATAACCTATGAGTATTTAGGAGGAGTTAATGCAAATAGAGCCATTAAAACATTGAAGCTTATAAAACAATAAGTTTATAATTCTTTTAGGTTGCTAATAGAGAAATAGAATGACTAAATCACTCAAGTCAAATTTTCTATAATGATAGGTCATCAAATTTTATTAGAAGTGTTCTTTCAAAAAATAGCAAAATAATCCCAAGCATCACTGAGAGCTATAGTGTATGATTGGGATTATTGTTTTGTATGAAAAATTGTCCATTAAGTGGTTTTGATTTTTACCTAAGCCTTAGTCCATTATTAGCTTACGTAAAGTTATAGCCGAGTGTTAGGCTCAATTAGAGTTTTCACATTCATCATTTTTATGTCCATTTATAGGTCTCTCTAAAAGTTCATCAAACTTTATATCTCTCTATAATCTTCTCCGCCGCCTTTATACCATCTACTGCTGCTGATACTATTCCTCCTGCATATCCTGCTCCTTCTCCTGTAGGATATAGTCCATTTATATTTACACTTTGCAGGGACTCTATATCTCGTTTTATCCTTATTGGTGACGAGCTTCTCGTCTCTACCCCCGTAAGGATTGCATCCTCCATAGCAAAGCCTTTTATCTTGCTATCGAAGTTGACAATACCTTCTTTCATTGCCTCTAATACATAGTTAGGTAAACACTTATCTAGTGAAGCCATCTTAACTCCCGGTTTATAGCTAGGTATGACTGATTTGTACTCTGATGACTCTATATCTTTTAAGAAATCACCAACTAACTGTACTGGTGCTTTGTAGTCTTCTCCTCCAGCTTTAAAGGCTAACTCCTCCCATTTTCTTTGAAAATACATTCCTGCTAATGGATGATCACTTTCAAAGTCCTCTTGTACTACTGAAACTAATAATGCACTATTTGCATTTTCTTTGTCTCTAGCGTGCTCACTCATTCCGTTTGTCACTAGCCTACCTTCTTCTGAAGATGCTGATACCACACTTCCTCCCGGACACATACAAAATGTATACACACTTCGCCCGTTTGTAGCATGATAAGTAAGCCTATAATCTGCCGGTCCAAGTCTTTCATGCGAAGCAAATTGCCCATACTGTGAATTATTAATGATCTCTTGTGGATGCTCTATCCTTACTCCTATAGCAAATGGTTTTTGCATTATACATACATCTCTATCATAAAGCTTCTCGAATGTATCTCTAGCACTGTGACCTATTGCTAATATCACATTATCTGAATCAACTATACAATCATTGTTTATTTCTACAGATTTTATACTATCTTCTTCTATTATAAAATCTGTTACTTGAGAATTAAATCGTATGTCTCCACCTAATTGTATAATCTCTTTTCTTATATTTTTTACCACTTCTTTTAATATATCTGTTCCTACATGTGGCTTATGAGAGTACAGTATGTCTTTTGGTGCTCCTGCTAAGACTAGCTCTTCTAGTACTTTTCTACATCTTTTATCTTTAACTCTTGTTGTAAGTTTACCATCTGAGAATGTACCTGCTCCGCCTTCACCAAATTGAACATTTGATGATATGCCAAGTTTTCCACTTTTCCAAAACTCATTTACTGTCTTTGTCCTATCCTCTACGCTTTCTCCTCTCTCAAAGACTAATGGCTTATATCCCATTTGAGCAAGTATAAGTCCAGCAAACATACCAGCTGGTCCCATACCTATTATAACGGGTCTATTGTTTAAAGTTTCTTTGCCCATTTTAGGATAGTCATATTTTAGATTTGGAGAAACAGTTACGTTTTTATTTTTCTTTAATACTTTTGATTCATTTTTCACCTTTATATCTACCGTATAAACAAACTGAATCTTACCTTTTCTAGCATCAATTGATTCCTTAAATATTTTTATCTTTAATATATCTGCATCTTTGATTCTAAGTTTTTTTGCAATCTTATTTTTAAGAAGTTCTATTTTTTCATCTATTTCTAATCTTATTTGTGAAACTCTAATCATTTTTTTCTCCTTATATCTTTATGAGTTCATACTCACTGCTACCTAGCCCTATTTCTTCTCCATATGATATCTGTATATTTCCTTTTGTACTCTTATGCATACGTTTAAAATGGTCTAGATCATGATGTTCACTCTCATCCAAAAGCGAACCTCTAAGCGGTTTTTGTCTGTTTACTAAGTCTAAGCTTGCTTTATCTATCGCTACTGGATCAAAGGAAGCTAACATACCTATGTTTGGTACTATAGGTGTATCACTCCAAGGCACACAGTCACAATCTGGTGTTATATCAATCAAAAAGTTTAAATAGACTATTTTATTTTCTTTTCCTTGTACTGCACCTAATGCATACTCTGTAAGCTTCTCTGTGAATTCTTGTAATTCTACGCTCCAATCTAATACTATAGACTGAAACTGGCACATTGCTATACATTCAGCGCAACCTACACATAACTCTTTATCAATATATGCATAGCCATCTACCATTGAAACTGCATTTTGCGGGCAGATTTCTATACACTTACCACAGGCTTTACATTTTTTGTTCTTTACAACAGGTCTGAGTGAATGTTGATCTTTCTTACCTTCAGCATTCGCGCATCCCATGGCTAAGTTTTTGATAGCTCCTCCAAAGCCAGCCATTCCATGTCCTTTAAAGTGCGACATAACTATCATGCTATCTGCATTAACTATATCACTAGCTATTTTAGTACTCTTAAAATGCTTACCGTCAATATCAACATTTGTGAAGTTATCACTTTTTAAACCATCTGCTATTATAACAGGTGCATGTGTAACTGCATAATTAAAGCCATGCTCTATCGCTGTAATCATATGATCAACACTGTTATGTCTGCTACCTGAATATAGTGTATTTGTATCTGTGATAAAAGGTTTTCCTCCAGCTTGTATTATCTTATCTGCTACTGGTCTAACGAATATAGGATTTATAAATGTATCTCCTCCTTGCTCGCCAAAATGTATCTTTATAGCTGTCAAATCATTTTTAGATATGAAATTCGTTACCTCTAATTTATCTAGAAGTTTTTTGATTTTCTCTATTTTATTTTGTTTATTAGTCCTAGCTCTAAAATCAGTAAAATATACCTTGCTTGCCATGTCTATAATCCCTCCTATAGTATGCTAAGTTTCACTAGTTCTTTTTCTACTTCAAGTAACCACTTTGACTCTAAAGGATTTTTTATTTTATTACAATACTCTTTAGCTTTCTTATAACTTTCTAGTGAACTCTTAATTTGTTTTTCATGTGCATAAATTAATGATAATAATCCCTGATGCACTGACCTTTTCCATATAGCGCCTGATATCTCAAATATCTCATTACCCTTTAGTAAATACTCTTTTGCTTTATTATAATCTTTCATTTCGTAGCAAGTAAGTGCTACATTCGTATAAAATATTGTTAATCCCTTTAAAGCTCTTAATTTTTTGCATATATCTATAGCTTTGTTATAGTATTTGAGTGCATAATCAAACTCGTATCTATATCTTTTAATATCTCCTATATAATTATATGATGCTGCTATATTTAGTAAGATTGTAGGATTATCTTCATCTATACCGCTCAATATATCGATGCTTTTCTGTAACATACTCTGAGCATCATCATATTTATACTGCATAATATGGTTTAGCCCTTTCAATCTCATGTATATAGCTTTATTGATATCATCACTTATGCAATCTGCTAATAAATCAAGATATTTATTCATTGTATCTATATCATGCGTCTGTATGCTATAATATATCAATTGTTTAAAAGATTTTATCTTAAATTTATCTTCGTCTAAGTTTGTTGCCTTTTTAATAACATCTTGTACATATCTTAATCCTTGTTCATAGTTAGCTTCTCTAATATTATACCTACCTAACATATATATATATTCTAACTTGTACTTTTTTATATCTTTTACATATCCCTTTTCTTCTTCACAACGTTTTATTAAAATCTTAATACTATCTAAAAGCTTATGTATATTGTTGCTTTGAGCATATAAAAGTCTATCCATCTGCATATTTGATTCGTATAAATTAGGAAACAATTCATGATTAAAACTAAGTCTCAAGTCAGCATACTCCATAGTGTATTTTAGTGCACTTTCTATGTTATTAGCTTTCTCAAAATGATATATGATTTTAGGATATATATCTATGTTTTGTTTGTAATTACTAAGTTCAGCCTTTAGTACCTGTGCTATTTTGTTATGCAGTATTATTTTTTTTGTGTGAGTGAGATTCATATACAAAAATTCTTTGAGTTTTATATGCGTAAAGCAATATACTACATCATTTTTTTGTATATCTTCTTTTATTAATAGTCTTCGTTGTAATTCATCCGTTACAGTAAGGATATCTATTTCATCCACACTGCTTATCTTACTAATTATATTTAGAGGTATAACTTCAGAAAAGAGAGACATTATGTTTAGTAACATCCTGCCATCTTTTGTGACTTGCATTATTCTGCCTTGTAATATATCTTTCATCTTAGCTGTTAAAACATTAACTTCTCCATTATGCCTCAATGTATTTATTACCTCAATTAAAAAGCATGTATTTCCTTCTGTTTCCGTATAAATATTGTGTATAGTTTGCTTTGATAGCTTGAAGTTTGCTAACCCCATTTTTACAAATTCTCCACATTCATACTCATCCAATCTACTGATAGTTATTTCGTTGTAAATATTTAGATCTTTTATATTCATTATGAATGATTGTATAGATTCCTTATAATCATCCCTAAGTAAACCTACTATCATTAGATTGTCTTTTATATTGTATAATAATCTTGCTAATAGATTTAAGCTAATATCATCTATCCATTGGAAATTTTCTAATACTAGTATTATTTTATTATGAACAGATAATTTTTTAAACATATCTATAATACTATTTTCAATAAAATTATAGTTAATATCTGCTTTATATGATATATCATCTTTTAGAGCTGGTAATAAGTGCTTAACTATATTTTTATCTAAATAATTAGCGCTATTATCTTTTAATGCTGTTATTTTTTCAATTAATGTAGCAAACGGTCTAAGAGGACAATTTTCTTCAATTTTGCTACAGTTTATCTCTATTCTATGTATATTATCTTGCTTTTTATTGGAAAAAAAATAGTCCTTAAATTTTGTCTTCCCTATGCCTACTTCACCTTTTATAAAAACAGCTCTAGTACGCTTATCTTTTTTTAACATCTTATACTGTAGTTCTAGTTTTTTTAGTTCATCTTCTCTACCATAAAAAAACTCTGATGCATCTGCTTTTTGCATAGTAGGTCTATTTACGATACTACTATAAATTTCTCTTGTATCGTCATCTGGGCAGACTCCTATCTCTAAGTCCAGCTTTCTTTCTAAATCTTTATACAAATGTAGTGCTTTATTAGGTGTGCCATTATCTACATAAATATTCATCAAAAGTCTGCAAACTCTTTCATCAAATATATCTTCTTCTAAATATTTAGTAGCTTTAATTATCGCATTATCATAGTCTTTTTGATTGTAAAGCTCTTTGATATGAGAAAGTAATTTGGCAAGATACATGTCCTTATAATATCTTCTGTTTTTACTTACCCATTCGTTAAATTCTGGAGCATTCTTTACATAAAAACTCTCCATGAACTCTCCTTTATAACTATAAAGGATATCTTCTGTCAAGCTTATATTAACAATATTGCTATTTGACAGCTCTACAATATCACCTTTTGTAGTTATCCCTATATCAATCTTAAACATATTTCTGACTTTATAGAGCGCATTTCTGAGATTCTTTCTAGCCTTTTGCTGTGTCATGTCATTCCACAAGAGGTTTATAACTTCATCTCTATGAAACTTTTGCTTTACTACAAGGTAATAAAACAAAGCCTCCGCCTTCTTAAGTGAAAAAGTTATGATATCTCCTTTATATTTAATTGTAGGAACGCCAAACAGTTGCACATGTATTTCTTCCATACAATCACATCCTAACATACACACTACTTAAAAAGGGCCTTAAAAATCAGCCCCATAGTTTTTTAGTAATATCTCTTTTAAACAGTTAATATCTCTATAGCTTCGCTAAGAGCAACTGTCTTTTGCTCGCCTGTTTCCATGCACTTGATAGAAACCTTTTTATCTTTGACTTCATCATCACCTATTATTATAACATAAGGGATGTTTAACTTGTTTGCGTAATCAAATTTTTTATTGATTTTCTTGTTTTCACAATAGACTTGAGTAACTATGTCGTTTTCTCTTAACTGGTTAGATACGTTAATAGCATAGTTCATATCTTTTTCGTCAAATGTTACGATTAATGCTTTAATAAGCACATCATTACTATTTTTTATAAGCTCTGCCTGCTGTAATTGATAAAATAACCTAGTTAATCCTATAGCAACTCCAACTCCTGGAAGTTTTGATTTTGTATAGTATCCCGCTAGATTATCGTATCTACCTCCCGAACACATACTACCAATCTTTGGGTAATCGTCTAAGAAAGTTTCATATACTGTTCCTGTATAGTAATCAAGACCTCTAGCTATTGTCAAATCAATAGTAAAGCTATCTTCATCTACCCCGAACGCTCTAATATATTTGACAACATCCTCAATTTCTTTTAATCCGTTGTTGAACAATTCATTTTGCACTTTCAAAGCTTTTAATTTACCCAATATTTCATTGTTTGTTCCTTTTATCATTATAAAATCTAATAGTTTTTTAACTGTATTGTTTGATAAGTTCATGTCTAATAGTTCTTTTTCTACCTTCTCCTCGCCTATCTTTTCAAGCTTATCTATTACTCTCATTACTTCTGCTTTATTCTCTATTCCATACTCTTCATAAATACCATTCAATATCTTTCTGTTATTCAGTTTTATAGTAAATTTACCAAGGTCTAGCTCTTTAAATATCGAATATATAACTGCTGGTATCTCTGCATCATTAATTAGACTCAGTTTTTCGCTACCTATTATATCTATATCACATTGGTAAAATTCTCTATATCTTCCCTTTTGCGGCTTTTCTCCTCTATATACTTTACCTATTTGATATCTTTTAAATGGAAATGATAACTCTGACTGGTGCTTTGCAACATATCTAGCTAATGGTACTGTTAAATCAAATCTTAGTGATAAATCATTCTTTCCTTTTTCAAATCTGTATATTTGTTTTTCAGTCTCGCCTCCAGCCTTAGCTAATAGTACTTCTGATTTTTCGATTATAGGTGTGTCTATTGGTAAAAATCCGAAACTTTCGTAGTTTTTCTTTATAATGTCTAACATGTTATTAAACAATATCTGACCCCTAGGTAGTAACTCCATAAATCCGGGTAAAATATCAGGTCTCACAATATTCTTTTTCATAAAATCCCTCCATGAACATATGTAACTCTACAACATATGTATATATCTTAATGATAAGTATAACATATTATATGTGTTTTTTTAAACACTTCTTTATTTTTAACCATAACCTAAATTATTCACAGAAAATTAATAACTATATTATATCCTTCTAATTACAATATATCCACACTTTTTCACCGTACCACTCAGTACGCTTTTAAAATTGCCGAAATATTGTAATTTAGAAAACTACATCATATTTATCAAAGTTCCATGATAAATTCAGGTTTAACTTTATGATATTATATATACAATTGATTATAAACTTTAAATTCTTTAGTGTTGACACTGCGTTAAGAATTTAATATAATGAATTTAAACCGACCGTCGGTCTAATTTGGAGGTGACTAATTGAGAGTATACAAGAAACATAATGAACGAAAAAATGAAATTTTAGATGCTACTCTAACGCTTTTCATAACTAACGGTTATCAAAAAACAACTATAAATGATATATTACACGAGCTCAATATAGCTAAAGGGACTTTTTATCATTATTTCAAATCGAAAGAAGACGTTTTGAATGCTGTAGTCATGCGTTTTGTTTCAACTAAAGTAGCAAAAGCAGAAAAGATAGCTAGTGATGATACACTCTCTATACACGAAAAAATTCTTAATATTATATTGTCACTAAACCCACCATCTGAAGTTAAGAAGCACATGATAGACCAACTACATCAAACAAGCAATGCTTTGATGCATCAAAAAATATTAGTTGAAATAGTTAAACATATTACACCAATTTTGGTTAGCGTTATTGAGCAGGGAATTAAAAAAAAGATGTTTACTACTTTATACCCTACGGAGACCGTCGAATTTTTACTTGTTTCTGCTACATTTTTTTTCGATAAAGGATTATTTGATTTTAGCGAAAGTAAAAGGCTTAAATTAGTAGATGCTTTCATTAATACTATGGAAACAACTCTAGGTGCTAACCGTGGTACGTTTTCATATATAAGAGAAGTTTTTGATTAGACTATAAAACTGATAATAATAAAATTTTAGAGTAAATATATAACAAGGGATAAAATAGCCCACATCGTTTTTGTTAGTATAAACTACCGTCTTTATCTGAAAAAACATCTTCTAAGTTTTGGTTAAACACTACAAGTTTTAAAGAATCGTAGCTTTAATAGTATAATTCTATCATCATAATTTAGAAATATACTACTTAAGGATATAAATAAAAGACTATCCTCAAATGAAGAAAACTGGAATATAAACTGGCTGATAAAGACATTATAAAGCATCTGTCGGTCAGCTCCAAAGAGTATCTATTTTACATAGATCACTCACTAATAATCCCCAAATTATTTTTGGAAGTCACACCAACAGATGCAATAAACTCCAAAACCGTGAAGAAATATCTTCATGGCTTTTGGATATAATTTATTCGTTCTATAATACCTTCAATAAATATATTACAAAGCAAATCGCCAGTGATGCAATAACACTTGTTTTAGCTTTCTTTCTTTG
Source organism: Clostridiaceae bacterium M8S5 (assembly GCA_029227815.1). Classification (GTDB taxonomy): domain Bacteria; phylum Bacillota; class Clostridia; order Tissierellales; family MCWD3; genus Abyssisolibacter. The sequence goes on from CP118523.1 coordinate 4,176,147, forward strand.
GTTTATATCTAACTTATTAGTATTAACTTCTATTACTGATATTTTCTTTAATCTTCTAAGTGACAATAGACATATTATTGTACAAGCAATAAACAGTATAAATAAGAAATAATAATTATTCAAAATACTATAAGGTGTATTTGTAATATCTCCATACTGTTTAGCCATTACTTCTTTACCATTTATATAAGATACCACTTCGAAAACTGTATTATTTAAAATATGTATTACAACACCTATAATAATTGATCCTGTATAATAGACCATCACACCGCACAATATGCCAAATAAAAATAGTGTTGTTAATCTATATGGATTGTTGTGACATATTGCAAAAAAGAATGCAGATATCGTTATTGAGAAAGTAATACTTATACTTTCATTACCCTTCAAAAGCAACCCCCTAAAAAATAATTCCTCTCCTATAGGTATAAGTACTCCTGCTGTTAATACTAATATTGTCAGAGTTAATAAATTATCAGCTATTGGATAGTTGTTCATTACAAATTTAACTCCAAAATTGCGCAATACAAGATCTTGCATTTGAAGTAGAAATAGTGAAATTCCATTAAATGATATAAAAATCACTATACCAAGCATTAACTGTTTTATAGAAATTCTTTTGATCCTAAAAAGACTTTTGTATCCTTCTTTTTTATGTTTTTTGTAGCAAAAACAAGATAGATAGTTCGTTATCAATTGAGATGACACTATGACTATAAACATCAAACAAACTGCATAATATGTTTGATTGGTAGGATTTGTAACATTCCCTTTTGTATTCTCAATTATAGTCCATATAACTGTATATATTATCAGTGCTATGCTTATAAATTTGTAGTCTGCTTTTATGGTACTTTTCTGTAAGTTCATATTTACTCCCATTCTTCACCTTTATGTATTTGATTTTGTAAATTTACTATCTAATATATTCTACATTTCTGTATAAATTCCTTGTATAAGTCTAATGTTTTACTAATTTATGCTATTTTACAAAACCATCCACATCATATCATAACAAACCATATTTTATCAAATTAAAAATCCCTAAAATCAAGGCACATCCTTAATCTTAGGGATTTATTGTCTAATCTTTATATAGATTATAGATTTTCATCAACTAACTTGAGTATATCTTTTTCCATTTCTATAGCACCTTTTTCAAGTTGTTTTACTTGATTACTTAAATCATCTCTAAATGATTCATCTTTGATTGATGTTAAATTAATCTTTACGTTGTATAGTGCTCCTAGTACTGCTGTTCTTGCCATCATTGCTGCAACTGCACTATCGGTAACTGCGTTTTTATTACCTTTCTCTACAGCTAGTTTGATATATTTCATGAATTCAAAGCTTTTTTTAGCAGTCTCTAATGGCACTAATGCTGCATTTTTCATAGCATCTTGAATCTTATTTTTTCTTATCTCTTTTTCTTCATCTGTTGACTTTGGAAGCTTGAATGCTGACATTACAACATTGAATGCTTCTGTGTCTTTATCTACTCCATCTGTTAGAGCCTTTCTAGCTTCTTCTCCTGCTGATAGTATTTCTTTCATTTCTCCGTCAACAGCTTCATAATTTTTCTTGCCTACTGTTAAGTTAGCAACCATTTCTCCTAGACTAACTGCTATAGCTCCACTAAGTGCTGATATACTTCCCCCTCCAGGAGCTGGTGAATCTGAAGCTGTCTCAGCTAAAAAATTCTTTATATTTAAATCTACAAGCATTTTATCAACTCCTTCTAATCTATAATCTAAGCTTTATCAAATACAAGCATTCCACCTTTTATAACTTTCTCAACTACACTTACGCCTATATGATAAGGTATAAACTTATATGATGGATGCTCTAGAATAATTACATCTCCTTTTTTACCTACGTCAATACTACCTATAATATCTGCTTTATCAACTGCTGCTGCCCCGTTTATAGTAAGTGCTGTTATGGCTTCTTCTACACTCATGTTCATATAAAGCGTTGCTAATGCAAAAATTAACGGTATAGACTCTGTAAAACAACTACCCGGATTTAGATCACTCGCTAACGCTACAGCACATCCATTATCTATCATATACCTTCCTCTAGCAAAGTCTTCTTTAAGACTAAATGCTGTAGCTGGTAGTAATGTGGTGATTACTTTAGCCTTTGCCATAGCTTTGATTCCCTCATCTGAAGCTTGCAGTAGATGATCTGCTGAAATAGCGTTTAACTCTGCTGCTAACTCTGAACCTCCAAGCTGTACGATCTCATCAGCATGAAGTTTTAGTTTCATTCCAAGCTTTCTAGCTTCTAAGAGTAGTTTTCTTGACTGTTCTATAGAAAAAACATTCTTCTCGCAAAACACATCACAGAACTCAGCAAGTTTTTTTTCTGCTACAACTGGCATAACTTCCTCAATGATGTAATCTATAAATTCATCAGTTCTGCCCTTATAGTTCTTTGGAACAGCATGTGCCCCTAAAAACGTTGTATATATATCCATTGGATGAATCTTGTTTAATTCCTCCATAACTTCAAGTTGCTTAATCTCTGTATCAAAGTCTAATCCATATCCACTCTTTCCTTCTACGCTTGTTACTCCAAATGAAAGCATGGAATCTAATCTCTTCTTCCCTAGCTCTATTAACTCTTGTTTTGTAGCTTTCTTTGTTCCCTCTACAGAGTTTACTATACCTCCACCTCTGTTCATGATATCCATATAACTTACGCCTTCAATTCTCCATGAAAACTCTTCTGCTCTATATCCACCAAATACAAAGTGTGTATGAGAATCTACGAAACCTGGCAATACAGCTTTATTATAAGCATCTATAACTGTGTATTTATTCTCATCATATTCTTTTAATATGTCATCTGTCTTGCCTACTGCTTTTATTATGCCATCTTCTATAACCACTGCTCCATTTTTTATAATGTGTAAATCTGACATATCTTTTCCCGCTTTTGGCTCATACCCATGACATGTAACTAGCTCACTAGCATTTTTAATTAAAATACTACCTTTCACAAAATCACCTCTCTGGTAATAATTATAACTTGGCTTCTAATACTTGATCTGTAGAGAAATCTTCTATTCCAAGATAATACTCAGCACAATCTATTAGTGATTGCATAGGCACTAATCCTATCACTTCACTACCTACAACATTTACTCCGTATCTTCTAGCTTCTACTTTTATAAGCTCAAAAGCACTGTATATTGTAGTCTTTGTGTAATCTGTCAAATTCATTGATACTTGAGTAATTCCTCTTTCTTTTAGTTCAACTCCCATAGCTTTACAGAACCTTAATCCTCCACCTATATGTCTAACTTTCTTAGCTATCTTTGTTGCGATCTCTAAATCTGAAGTATTTAAGTTAACGTTATATGCAATCAACGGCATTCTAGCCCCTATTGCTGTTACTCCTGCTGTTGGATGAACGTTTTCCGGACCAAAATCAGGTTTCCACTCTGGCTGTTGTAATTTTTCTTTCATTCCCTCGTACTGACCTTTTCTAACTTTAGCTAGATTCTCTCTATCTTTAGATGATGCTGATTTTTCATATAAGAAAATTGGTAAATTGTATTTCTCTGAAACTTCTTTAGCTACCTCTTTTGAAAGCTCTATTGCTTCATCCATTGTCACGTTTTTGATTGGTATAAATGGCACTACATCTGTCGCTCCCATTCTTGGGTGCTGTCCTTCATGTACATTCATATCAATCAATTCTACTGCTTTTCCTATAGCTTCTACTACTGCAGCTTTTAATTCTTCTGGCTCTCCAACCACTGTTACAACACATCTATTATGGTCCTCATCATTGCTATAGTCAAGTAACTTAACTCCTTTTTTACCTCTAAAAGCATCTACTATTTTTTCTATTTTATCTAAATCTCTACCTTCACTAAAGTTAGGCACACATTCTACTATTCTTTTTAAACTAGACATTTTTTCTCCTCCTCAAAATATGGCTTATTAAAATATTATTTATTGTATTTTTCATCTACTAATTTCTTTATTAGATCTTCATTAGGTATAAATGGTATACTTATATGATCATTTCCTTTTCTAACGTCATTGTATTCTATACACGTTTTTATTGAGTTTTCATTTCTTGCCCAGGAACGTCTAGCAACTCCGCCCATAACATCCCATAGCATTGCTCTCTTTAATATATCATCACATCTATCGCTTCCATCTAACACCATACCGAATCCACCATTTATTGATTTTCCGATACCTACTCCGCCACCATTGTGAAGTGCTATCAAACTCATTCCTCTTGCTGCATTTCCTGCGAAACACTGTGTAGCCATGTCAGCCATTATGTTACTACCATCTTTAATATTAGATGTCTCTCTAAATGGAGAATCTGTACCACCTGTATCATGATGATCTCTACCTAGCATAACTGGGCCTATTTCTCCTCTTCTTACCATATCATTGAACTTTAGTGCTATATTTAATCTACCAAAGGCATCTTGATATAGTATCCTTGCTTGCGTACCTACTACAAGTTTGTTTTTATCTGCATCTTTTATCCAAACCCAGTTATCTCTGTCTTGGAATCTTCTATTTGGATCTATACAATCCATAGCAGCCTTATCTGTTTTTAGTAAATCTTCTCTTTTTCCACTTAAACAAACCCATCTGAAAGGTCCATAACCATAGTCAAATAATAATGGCCCCAATATATCTTCAACATACGATGGAAATACAAATCCATCTATTTCATTTCTTCCATTTTTACATATTTCATTTACTCCTGCATCATATACTGCTTTCATAAAGCTATTACCATAATCAAAGAAATAAGTTCCTTTTTTATCAAGCTCTACTATCATTTCGTAATGCTTCTTTAATGTTTCATTTACTAGCTCTATAAATTTAGCTTTATTATTGCCAAGCATTTCAGTTCTTTCTTCGAACGATAATCCTATAGGACAATACCCACCATCATAAACTGCATGACATGATGTTTGATCAGACAATAAATCTATCTTCACATCGTTTTTAACTGCATATTCAAGTAAATCTACGATATTACCATAGAAAGCTATAGCTATAGTTTCTTCTTTTTCTTGATATTCTTTAGCTACATCAAATGCTTCCTTTGGAGTTTTTGCGATTTTACTTACCCATCCTTGATTGTATCTTGTCTCTATTCTAGAGTAGTCAACCTCTGCTATTATACCTACTCCATTTGCGATCTCTACTGCCTTTCCTTGAGCTCCACTCATTCCACCAAGGCCTGAAGTTACAAATAGTTTTCCTCTTAAATCACTATCTTCAGAAATACCTAATTTATCTCTTCCTGCATTAAGTATAGTGCTATATGTTCCATGTACTATACCTTGTGGTCCTATATACATCCATCCACCAGCTGTCATTTGGCCATAGTTTGCTACTCCTAACGCCATAGCTCTATGCCAATCTTCCTGATTATCAAACATACCGATCATTAATGCATTTGTTATGATAACTCTTGGTGCTTCTACTGTAGATTTAAATAGTCCTAGTGGATTTCCTGACTCTACAACAAGTGTTTGATCTGATGTCATAACTTCTAAATATTTATTTATTATATGGTACTGCATCCAGTTTTGACATACTTGTCCTGTTTCTCCGTAAGTAACTAATTCATATGGATAGAGTGCTATCTCAAAATCTAGATTATTGTCTATCATTACTTGAAACGCTCTACCTTCTACTGTCTTTCCTTTGTACTCATCTATTGATTTACCTTTTATATTTCCCTCTGGTCTGAATCTATAACCGTATATTCTTCCTGTTGTTAAAAGCTCATCTAAAAACTCCGGTGCCAATTCTTCGTGCCATTTCTCTGGTATATATCTTAGCGCATTTTTTAGCGCTAACTCTGTCTCTGCTTTTGTAAGTGTAAATTCTCTTTTCGGTGCTCTACGGATACCTTCCGCAAATTTAGGCATTTTCGGTAATTCGCTAAAAATACTCTCTAAGCTTACATCCATAGCATTAGAAATATCAATATTTTTCATAAGATTCCTCCCTTAATTTTATAATAATAAAATTTAATTATATTATAATAAAGAGCCGTCTAAAAAACGTCTATTTTTTTATAATCTTTATACATTTATTTATTTTATCTTTACTTCGCTCTTTAAAATATTTGTTGTTATATAAGATTGGAGCTAATGCTATAATTGCTAAAAAAATAAACATGACTATTGTTTTAATAGAATAAACACCACTAGCATTGTCTATATCCATTATATTATCACCTGCTAAAGCATAGACAATACAATAAGGCAGTTTTCCAATTACTGTGCTTATTGTAAACTCTTCTAATGATATACCTGACAACCCTCCTGCATAATTTAATATGCAAATAGGAAGAAAAGGAATCAATCTAAGTGATATGAAATACCTAAGAACATCTTCTTCTATATGGCTATTTATCTGCTCTATCCTATTCTTGTATTTATTCCATATGTAATCACCTATCATGTATCTAGTAAAAATAAAGGTCAGTACCCCGCCTATTGTTATACTTGTTATTGAATATATTACACCCAATATCCAGCCAAATAAAAATCCAGTAAATATGGTTAACAAAGGGGTTATTGGTATACCAAATGCACTTAATACATAACCAATAAGTATTATAATCAAACAAGAATAATGATGCTGCCGCACTATATCTTTAATTATATCTCTATTTTCTCTAAAATCTTCAAAGGTAATATTGTTGGAAACAAAAAAATATGCAAGTATAACTATTACAAGCATAAAAAATATTACTAAGCAAACAAGTTTCATTTTAGAAATCATTTTTATTCCCCCATTTGACAACTATATAAGTTTTTTACTGAAAATTTGAGATATTATAATTGTATTCGTAAAAGTACATAAATATAATACTTAAAATAATCTATGATAAATTTTTGCTTGTCTTTATAAAATTAAGGGCTATTTCTTGACAGCCCCTAACTTTTATCTAAATAATTTATATTACATTTTTAAAACTTAAAGTTCTGGTGGATATGCATAGTTTTCACTAGGACCGCATTCAGGATAAGCTATAACTATCGGTGGACAGATATAACCCCCTAATGGTTTGTAGTTTTCAAATTTGGATAATGTCATACGTAACCCTCCTTTATCGTTTTGTTTACAATATAACTATACCATTCTAATTATGAGAAATATGTAAAAAACTGTTCTTATTTTTATCTCTTGATGAAAATAAATAAACGACCTATAGCCGTTTTATATTATTAATTATATTAACTTTTATATTTCTTTCAGCCAACACAGTAAAAATTTTGGATAATAGTTTCAGGATAAGTATGTCCTTTTATTGTATTATCATCACACCTTACAAATCTAGACAGTGTCATCTTTACTCCTCCTTTATTATAATATAATTGCCCTCTATTTTTATCATGGAGCATAATAATTATTGGAAAAATGCAATTCATTGTATGTTGTTATAAAAAAATAAAACAGTCCCAAAAACCATTTTATAATTTAACCATTATGTTTTTGACCTTTCTCTATGTATCTTCATTAATTTTATTACTATTTGGGTGTGTCTTTTTAACCTTACTGGCTATTACAGGTAGGAATGCTATAATTGTAAGCACTACAAATATTGCTAGCATCCTTGGAGACATGACTTCTTTTGGAGAATTTATGTTACCTATATTGCTACCTGCATATGAGTACACCAAACAATATGGTAACATACCAATAAAGGTTGTAGTTACTAATGTAAATAATGAAATATTAGATATGCCTGCTACGAAATTCACTACAAACAATGGAAATGAAGGGATAAACCTAACGGAAATCAAATAACTAATTTTATTTTTATTTATTTCGTCTTGTATGGGCTTTATCCTATGTCCAAATTTTTCATCTATCCAATTACCTATAATGTACTTGGAAAATAGATATGCTGGTACCGATCCTATTGTTATCCCTATTACTGAATATATAAAACCATTGTACCACCCAAATAAAAAACCACCAAACAATATCACTAACGCTGATATTGGTATACCAAAAGATATCAAAATAAAAATGCTCATATACATTAAGACAGCTGTTATATAATGCTTATTTGCTAAACTTCTAAAATTTTCTCTATTGCTTTTAAAATTCTCAAAAGACAATATATCAATTAAATGAAAATATTCTACCATAAAAAATATTATCATGATGATAAACAAGGCTATTATAGTGGTTTTGTATTTGTCGGATTTCATCTTACAGACTCCTTCTTTAAAGCATGTGTTTATATTGTAACATTACTACGTATAGCTGCCTGTGCAACTTCTTTTGCCACTTTATTTGCTACTCTCTTATCTAATGGGTTTGGTATAATATAGTCTTCTTTTAACTCATCTTCACTTATTATACTCGCTATTGCATACGCTGCAGCTAACTTCATCTCTTCGTTTATATCAGTTGCTCTAACATCAAGAGCGCCTCTAAATATCCCTGGAAATGCTAAAACGTTATTTACTTGATTTATATAGTCAGATCTGCCCGAACCTGCAACTCGCGCTCCTGCTTTTAACGCAAGTTCTGGAATAATCTCTGGATTTGGATTAGCCATAGCAAAAACTATAGCATCTTGATTCATGCTCTTTACCATATCTTCATCAACTACATTTGCTGCTGAGACACCTATAAATACATCTGCATTTTCCATAGCAAGCCTTAAATCTCCTTTTATCCCTTGCTTATTTGTTAGACCTGCTAACTCTTCTTTACTCCAATCATTAGACTCTGCTCCTTTATATAGGATACCCTTTCTATCGCAAACTATTATATCTTTTACTCCTAAAGTTAAAAGCATTTTAACTATAGCACTCCCTGCTGCACCAGCGCCGTTTACTACTGTTTTAATCTGGTTTATTTCTTTTTTTACTAGCTTTAATGCATTTATCAAAGCAGCCGTAACAACTATAGCAGTACCGTGTTGATCGTCATGAAATACTGGTATATCTAATTGTTCTTTTAACTTTTTCTCTATTTCTATACATCTAGGCGCGGATATGTCTTCTAAATTAATTCCTCCAAATGTTGGAGACATAGCTTTTACAATATTCACAATATCATTTACAGATTGAGTATCCAAACAAATAGGTATCGCATCAACACCTGCAAACTCTTTAAATAGTACTGCTTTACCTTCCATAACAGGTAATGCTGCCTTCGGCCCAATATCGCCTAATCCTAAAACAGCACTACCATCTGTAACTACCGCAACCAAATTACCTTTACTTGTATATTTATATACATCTTTCTCGTTTTTATGTATCTCTCTACACGGCTCTGCTACTCCCGGAGTATATGCTATGCTTAAATCATCTTTATTTTCTAGCTTAACTTTTGATATAACTTCTAATTTCCCCTTATTTTCTTCATGAACTCTTAAACTTTCTTTATTATAGTCCATATTGGTTCCTCCTCCATTATGCTTCTTTAAAATTAATCCTACTATACCTAATAAGATTAACATAAATTTATTGATAATAATAGCTATGTTATATAATTTTTTTCTTTAATAGTTCTACCTACTTAGTATGACATATTATTAAATTTTTAAATTACTTTAACAACCTTTGGGCATAATATAACTAAATATAAACCGATATTACTCTACTATCAGAGGTGAAACATCATGATTAAGCAATTTATTCCTAACAAGCAAGTGATAAGTCTATTGTTACTTTTCGTCTTGGGAAGTACTACTTTGATAGGAACTGATAGTACCTCTGGTGCTGATACTTGGTTGTCTATAGGTATAGCAATGGTATTATCTTTCCCTATTCTTATGCTTTACGCGAAGTTACTTCGTGCTTTTCCTGAGAAAAATCTATTTGATATTATTGAATATGTTTTTGGTAAATATATTGGAAAAATAATAAGTCTATTATATGTGTGGTATTCATTTCATCTAGCATCATTAGTTATTAGAAACTTTGGTGATTTTATTAGAGTAGTTTCTTTTAATAAAACTCCCATCATCGTGACTATGGCATTTATTACTTTATTATGCATTTGGGGAGCTAAAAGTGGTATCGAAACATTATGCAGGTGGTCTAGGTTGGGTGCTGTTTTTGTAACTATTGTTGCAATCACAGCTGTTTCTTTAGCGTCGCCTAGTATGGATTTAAACCATATTCGCCCTGTTTTATATAATGGCATTAGACCTGTACTTAACAGTGCTTTTAGTATATTCACTTTTCCTTTCGCTGAATTAGTCATTGTACTTATTGTTAGTCCAGTATTTTTGAACCCTAAATCGTCTTATAAAATATTTTTATGGGCATTATTACTGTCAGGGATTTTTCTTATTTCTGTAACTTTCTTTGAAATATCTTTGATAGGAGATAGCTATAATGAAATACTCTTTCCTACATACAGTGCTAGTAATAAAATAAAAATCGCTGGTTTTATAGAAAGAATAGAAGTAATGGTTACTATGAATATTTTAATTAGTGGATTTATTAAAATATGTTTATGTACTATAGGCATGAGTTCAGGGATTGTTCATATATTTAAATTACAGGATTATAAAATTGCTGTAGCACCTAGCGGTTTAATGATTTTGAACTTAGCTTATTTTATATACCCAGATACTCATGATATGTTTGAATGGGCCTTTAGTACATATCGCTACTATGCACTCTTATTTCAGGTGATTTTACCAATTGTAATAGGTATTGGGATATTTATAAAATTAAAAATAATAAATATCCCAATCAAGTAACACTTACTATATTTCATTGTATTATTTGTACAAATTAATCATTTTCTTCGCCTTATTTTTGTAGGTGACTTATGTTTTTTGGGTTTAATAAGGCACTTTCTATCATAGCCTATTAGGTCACTTCTTTTAGCTAATGTCAGTGCTTTAAAAACTAAATCATAATTTTTAGGATTGCTAAACTGAAGCAACGCTCTTTGCATAGCTTTTTCCTCTTTATCTTTTGGCACATATACACTTTTACCACTTCTAGGATCTACTCCTGTATAAAACATAGTAGTTGATAATGTACCTGGTGTTGGATAAAAATCCTGCACTTGTTCTGGTTGATAGTGTATGTCTCTTAGATATTCTGCTAATTTTATAGCTGATTTTAGCGTACTTCCCGGATGACTTGACATCAAATAAGGTATCAAATACTGCTCTTTTCCTATTTTTTTGTTTATTTCAAAGTATTTTTTTGAAAACCTATCAAACACTTCTTTTTTTGGTTTACCCATAAGCTCTAATACTTCATCTGCAATATGCTCTGGGGCTACTTTCAGTTGACCACTAACATGATGTTTACATAGATTGTGTAAAAAATCATCATCTTTATCTGCCATTATATAATCATATCTAAGCCCTGATCTCACGAACACTTTTTTTACTCCCTCTAGCTTTCTAAGCTTTGTCAATAGCTCTGTATACTCTGTATGCGACACCTTTAAATTTTTACATGGTTTAGGAAATAAACACTGCTTATTCTTACAAGCACCTTTGCTGAGCTGTTTTTCACATGCAGGTTCTCTAAAATTCGCTGTAGGTCCCCCTACATCATGAATGTATCCCTTAAAATCTTCTTCCTCTGTAATTAATTTAGCTTCTCTTATTATGGAGTCTTGACTCCTCCCTCTGACGATTCTTCCCTGATGAAATGTTAACGCACAAAATGAACACCCACCATAACAACCTCTAGAGCTAGCTATACTGAACTTAACTTCTTCTATCGCTGGTACTGGCTCTTTGTATATAGGATGATATTTTCTTGTATATGGCAACGAATATACCCAATCTAGTTCATCAGGTGACAATACCATCGTAGGTGGATTCTGCACTAAATACTTGTCATTGTGCCTTTGAACTAACGACGTTCCTCTTATCGGATCTTGCTCTTCGTGTTGTATCTTAAATGCTTTGGCATAGTCTTTTTTGTTATTAGCTACATCCTTATAAGATGGAACTAATTTATAATCATATATCTCATCTAAGTCTTTAAGCAAAAAGCATGTTCCAGCGATATGTCTTATATACTTTACATCCATGCCAGAATTTAAACATTCTGCAATTTCCATTATGGCTTTTTCACCCATCCCATATATGAGCAAATCTGCTCTACTATCTAGTAATATACTGCGTCTTACACTATTACTCCAATAATCATAATGTGCAAATCTTCTAAGACTAGCTTCTATACCTCCTATTATTATAGGAATATCCTTATACGCTTGTTTTATCATATTGCAGTACACTATAGTAGCTCTATCTGGCCTACATCCTATCTTTCCCCCAGGAGAATATGAATCCTTTCTTCTACGCTTTTTATTGACTGTGTAATGGTTAACCATAGGATCTATATTGCCACCAGTTACTAAGAATCCAAGTCTTGGTTTGCCTAATTTTTTAAAATCATCAATTCTCTTCCAATTAGGCTGTGATATAACTCCAACTTTATACCCTACTGATTCAAGTACCCTTGATATAATAGCTCCTCCAAAGCTTGGATGATCTACATAAGCATCACCATTTACTAGTATAAAGTCTAATTCTTCTATATTTAGTTTTTTCATATCTTTTTTACTTATTGGTAAAAACTCTTTTCTCATATTATCACCTATCTATATATTTCTGCTCGTCTATCTTTTAAAAAAAATTGATTTCTCATACTTTTATTTTGTATTCTTATTCTTTCTATTTCTTCAAAATCTATGTCAAAATGATTAATCTGCTCACATTCTTTATCAAAATATTTTACCATATCTCCATAAGGACTCCATATTGCTAATCCTCCTCCAAAGTATTTATCATTGCTATAACCAAAAGCATTCATCGCTACTACATAAATCCTATTATCGTAAGCTCTTGCACACATATATTTTTGCCATGTCTTTATTCTCCTCTTAGCATCCATAAGAGACGCATGAGGACAAAATACTATATGAGCTCCTTTGAGCACCATTGATGTTATTGCTTCAGGAAAATGGTTATCATAGCATAATGCTATACCAAAACTCAATCTTTTACCGTCTATATCTATACTAAATACATTCAATTCATTACCTTCTGTAATATGCTTTTTTTCGTGCCTTCCTAAATGTGTCTTTCGGTATTTTTCTATTTTGCCATCGGGAAAAAGGACTACATGAGTTATGTATATATGATTATTTTCTCTCTCTATTAACCCTGCCAATACAGTAATATTGTTCTTTACTGCAATATTACTAACTCTAGCTATAGCTTCACAGTCTAATGTTTGAGCTACTTCTTTGGGGTTATATATACTATACCCACTTATACTAAGTTCAGGAAAGCATACAATACTTGAATCAGCATCTTTTGCTATTAGCGCATATTCTTCTATTTGATTTATATTGTAATCTATGTCATTGTATTTTGAGTTCATTGTTACAGCTGATATTTTTATCATAGTATTTCTCCCATTTCTTTATAAGATTATCATATATTCATATAATTTAATACTATAAAAAAGCAATTGTAAAATTTATCTACAATTGCTCACTTACGTTTTTTTGCACAGAGTAAGACTCCAAAATAACTATTTCTATTAACATTCAACCTTATCTCCCTTGATTGTTTGCTTTATTTATTCATTAATATAACTAGCTACTATCTCACCATAATACATAACGTGTATATCATTGTTTTTATAGTTAGTCTCAATAATATCCTTTTCAAGGAGTGCAGGCTCTAATATCTGCTGATGTACAACCTTACATTCATAGTGTAAATCACATTCTCCTATTATTGGTGTTTCTAAATATTGACCTTTTTGAGCCGATAAATTACACTCCTGTAATTTATCTACATCTCTTCCTGACTTGGTACCACATATTAAAAGCTCTCTTTTCATGTTACTCTTGAGTGGTACACTTACTGTGAACTCCTTGCTTTTTTCTATTAAGTCATATGTATATCTAGAAAGTCTCACTGCTACTGTATAAATAGGTCTTCTCCACATAAATCCAATTGTACCCCATCCAATAGTCATAGTATTAATTATATCACCATATTTAGTAGTCATAAACGCACCTTTCACCAATTGCCCTAGCATCTGATCTGAATAATCGTTGTAAGAGATATTTTTTATCATTTTTATTCCCTCCTATTTATTTTTTGTGAAATATGAAGCTGAGTTTTGTTTCTGTTATAATTACAGCGCAAAATATTAACACACATCCAATTATCATCTTTGAAGTAAATTCCTCTTTATTTATGACAACTGCAAATAATGCTCCAAAAACTGCTTCTAATGATAATATTATTCCTGTTCTAGTAGCTGTGGTGTTTTTTTGTGCAACGTTCTGTATTATAAATGCCGCAACTGTTGGAAATATAACTAAATATCCTATTCTCCATGTTACATTAAAACCAAAATTAAAAGACACTTCCTCAAATATCAATGTACTTATTATAAACAATAGTGATGCTACTCCTATCTGCAGTGTTGCTAGCAGTATAGGATCATGTTTTTTTGTGAAAAACCCGACTGACACTATATGACATGCGTACATAACTGCACACAAAAGCGTTAACTTATCGCCAAAGTTAATATCTAACGTTCCTAAATCACTCTTAAGAGTAAGCATAACTATCCCTACGAGTGTCAAGAATGCTCCTATCAACGAATATTTGTCTGGCATCTTTTTATATACTATCCATACTAAAAATGGAACCATAACAACGTTTGTACCTGTCAAAAAAGCTTGCTTGCCCGGATCTGTATATTTAAGCCCTATTGTTTGAACAGCAAATCCTAAAAATAAAAAAACTCCTATTACTATCCCTGCTTTTAAGTCACTCATCTTTATTTCTCTAAACTTGCTTTTAAATATTATAGCCATAATTATAAAGGCTAGCGTAAATCTTATAGCCATGATATTTAAAGGAGATATAGTATCAAGAGCATCTTTTAAGACTACAAAACCTGCTCCCCAACACATAGCAACAAAAAGCAATGCAATATCGGCATATATCCCCTTTGACTTATTGTTCAAATATATACCCCCCTAATCAGTCAATTTGCATAATGTTCCTTTTGTAACCAATAATAAATCATCAGGATTTATAAAGAACTGCATTCCTCTTAATCCTGCACTTATATATATCTTATCATAGTTTTTTGCACTTGCATCTAAAAAAAATGAATATTGTTTTTTCATTCCTATTGGTGAAACTCCCCCTCGTATGTATCCTGTTAGACTGTTAATTTCTTTAAGTGGTACAAGGTTTACCTTTTTATTGCCACTAGCACTTGCTAATGCTTTTAGGTTGAGATCACTGTCTCCTGGAATAGAAGCTACAACTATTCCATTGTTTCCTCTTACCACTAAAGTTTTAAAAACCTTTTTAATATCTGCATTGATTTTTGACGCTACATTAACAGCTCCTAAATCATTCTCATCTACCTCATATGTACTAATATCATATGATACTTTATTTCTATCTAGTATACGAGCTGCATTTGTTTTTTTCATATGACCACTCCTTTACCCTAAAAATATATAGTACAATACTGGAAGAACAATTGCTGGTAGCATATTTCCTATTCTTATCCTTTTTATTTCTAATACATTGATTCCTATTGCAATTATTAATATCCCTCCAACTGCTGACATATCTGTGATTAATACATCTGTTAAATAAGGTTTTAAAAAAGATGCAACTAAAGATATTGATCCTTGATATATTAAAACTGGTACTGCTGAAAAAGCCACTCCTATACCTAATGTTGAAGCAAAGATAATTGATGATATTCCATCTAATATTGCTTTAGTAAAAAGGATTTGGTGATTTCCAGTAAGACCATCTTCTAATGCTCCCATTATGCCCATTGCTCCAACACAATATATCAATGATGCTGTAACAAATCCTTTGGAAAAATTGCCTTTATCACTTTTGAATTTACTTTCTAATGTTTTTCCTAGATTATCAAGTTTTTGTTCTATATTTAAAAATTCTCCTATAATGCTTCCCAGTACTATACTGATTATAACCACTAACATACTTTTTGCTTTTATTGCACTCATCATGCCCATTACTATTACACTTAGTGCCATTCCATATATGATTGTCTCACTATATCTTTTCTTAATACCTTTTTTTAGTAATACGCCTAACGATCCTCCTATGATTATTGCAACCATATTTACTATTGTTCCTACCATACTTCCACCTCTGCTATATTTAATTATACTTTTGTCATATTGATATATTGTATCATTTGTATTATATAAAAACAATCTGAATTTTATAATATTTTTTTCTAGGAAATAGTCGTTTATGATATAATTAATGACAATGGAGGTGTTTTATGAAGCAAAATCTAAGATGTGAGATATGTGATGAAATAATAGAGTATAACTATGACTTAGTAGTAGCTCTTAGTTTTTTTGGCTTAAAGTGTTATCACAATGAATGTTATATTAGAGAAATCAAAAAATTGAGCAGCTCTATTTTAAGTGGACCTTATAATACAAAAGGGAGTACTTTATATGCAGTTATATGGACAACAATGTTTGCTATATTTTATTTTAAATATCATAATGTAAATTCACTGTTATCGATTTTCCTAATCATATGTGCTATTATTCCTATAAGCCTCCGTAGCTATAGTTATTATAAATACGAAAAAAAATTAAAGTAAAGAAGCCATTTAGATAGTTGCCAAACTAAACTGCAGATTCTTATTAGAAAAAAACAATAAACCTAGGATTACCAGTAAAGCTATTGTATTTATAATATATTCAGTGAGAATAAACGGATTAAAATCAATATAGCGTTTAAATAGTTCTAGTAAAAGAAGTTTTTAGTTTCTATCAAATTGTCAAAATCGTCAATTAATTCACTTAAGTAAATTTTTTATACATTTTTTCTTAAGAGCTTTCTACTTTCAGGTAATTCATTATTATAATGGGGAGGTATTTAATTAATACTATGTTTTTGTGGGAGAATCTTTTTTAAAAACATATTCAAATGTAGTATTCAGCTAAAATGAATTTATTAAGGGGGAAAGACAGTTATGAATATTAACTATAAAAGGGATGATCAATTAGAATATAAACCAGATGTACTTAAAGGGCTGGTTGCCTACAATAAAACGTTTGCAGGTGATGCACCTTCTATGACCGTTAACGTTTATGTTATTGATAATGATAATTTGGTAGGAGGCTGTCATACAGAACTTGAATGGAATTGGGTATACATTGAAGCACTATTCTATCAAAATCATGAAATCTTGATAACGATAATGAATGAACTTTATAGACTTTTTAAAGAAAAATCAGAAGGTATCATTTTTGAATCATATATTAACAATCGTATTGAAGATTTTAAGGCGGCAGGCTTTGAAGTACTTGGTATTTTAGAAGACAAACCAATTGGATATGAGTCACACATACTAGTCAACAAAAAGATGACTGATATACCAGTAAACCATAAATATAAACTTGAAATTACAAATAAAAAACATGAAGTTTACTCCAAAATTGTGGATGAACAAGTAAAGGCATATAATGAAGTACTTAAGATTGATGAAGCAAAAATAGACATCGAATATGTCGCATTTAATCAAGAAAAACTTGTTGGTGGTGTATATGGTTATCTGATTCAGGATTACTTGTATGTATCTATTCTATGGGTAGATGAAGCCTATAGGGGTAATGATATTGCTACAAAACTAATGGATCTGATTGAAGATGAAGCTAAAGAGAAAGGTTATAATCATTTCTATTTAGGTACATGTACTTTTCAAGCGAAAGGCTTCTATGAAAAGAGAGGCTATAAAGTGAAGATGATTATTAGTAATTGTCCAAAGGGTTATGATGATCACACTATGGTTAAAAAAATATAGTCATATAAACCGTCCTTTACATCTAAAAATGTAATCTTAAAAAAATTACCTATTATTAAGTAACAAAATTAACAAATCACTTTAAAATATAAAAGCAAGTCATTTTAAAAGGGGGAAATTTCAAATGACTTGCTTTTTTTATAATTAATTATTAGCTATTTTGCTTTTGTCTCCTAATACAACTTGTAGTACTTGTTTCTCTTTGCCATTTCTTACTACTGTAATCTTAATTTTGTCTCCTATTTTATAGCCTTTGATTACATCTACTAATTGATTCATGCTGAATATTTTTTTGTTATCAACACTTATTATTATATCTTTAGGTTGCAACCCTGCCTTTTGTGCTGGTGAATTTTTAGATATTGCGTTTACATATACTCCAATTGGAAGTTCATATACTGAAGCTAATTCCTCATCTATATCTCTACCTGTTATACCTAAAAATGGTCTGCTTATTACTCCTTTTTCCACTAACTGTTTTATGATTGGTTTTGCATATGATATAGGTATTGCAAATCCTATACCTTCTACTTTTGTGTCTGCAATCTTGATTGTGTTTATACCGATTACTTCACCTTTTGAGTTAACTAATGCTCCACCACTATTTCCTGGGTTAATTGCTGCATCTGTCTGTATAAGCTTAAGTCCGCTGTCTCTCATTCCTACATCTCTATTTAAACCACTAATGAACCCTGCTGTTATTGTATTGCCATAACCTAGTGGATTTCCTATTGCTACTGCTCTTTCACCTATTTTAAGTGCATTTGAGTCTCCAAGTCTTGCAACTGCTAGCTTATCTATTACATCTATAGGTACATCTTTTCTGTCTACTTTTATTACTGCCAAATCTGTATCTAAATCACTACCTACAACTTTAGCTGGTACACTTTTCTTCCCGGATAATAGTACTGTTACCTCTTGTGCATTTTTTATAACATGGTTGTTTGTTACAATGAAAATTCCAGCATTGTTTATATCGAATATTATCCCTGAACCTGCTCCTTCTTGGACGCTAGTCTGTTGAAAGAAGTCTGTCACACGGACTTTGCTAGTTATAGCTACAACCGAAGGTCCAACTATTTCAGCAATTTTAGCTACGTCAGAATTACTTGAACTTCCACTAGTTTCTATTACTTTTGGTTGCTCATTCCCTTTACTTTCTAATCTTCTACTTACATCATAGTTTTTATCTATCTTTGGCATAAAATAATATGATGATATATTGTAACCTACTCCTGTGAATAAACCACCTACCATAGCAAATACCAACCCTAGTGCAAGTACCTTTTTCAGATTCCTAGTTTTTACGCTTTTCTTTTTATTCTTTGTACCTTCTTCGTTAGCTTGTTCTACATTTTTATATAATGTAGCTTCATCATACTCTACTGATTCTCCATTAACATCATTTATGTCTTCGTCTATATTGTCACTAAGAGTTTGATTCTCCGTTTCTGATTGCGTTTCGTAGTCATGGTTAGTTTCCTGCTCTGCATTATCTTTTGTACTTTGATCTAACTCTTGTTGTAGTTGTTCATTTTTTTCTCTTTCATTATCCATAACTCATTCACCTCTTTTTCTTTTTGTATCATGCTATAAATATATAATAATACACATATGTTAAGGAATTATGAACAAAATATTAATTATGATTTTTTTAGTTTGAATTTGAACTGAGTACCTGTTTTATCACTCAAAGCAACTATTTCAGCATTGTGACTATCTAAAATACTCTTTACTATAGCTAAACCCAGCCCTGATCCTTTTTTATTCTTACCTCTCGATTTATCTAACTTTACAAACCGCTCCCATATATAATCTAGTTCTTCTTTTGGTATTATTTCACCAGAATTATAAATAGATATGCTTATAAATTCTCCTATTTTTGTTGTAGTAATTGTTAATCTACCATTTACATCTACAAATTTTACAGCGTTATCTATTAGGTTATATACTACTCTGTTTATTTTATCTCTATCCGCAAATACTATGTCTTTATCTTCGCATAGATTTATTTTTACATACACTTCTTTTTCTTTAAGCAAAACTTCAAACTTTTCTATTTGGTTTAATATCATTTCATTTATGCTAAAATTACTAAGATCTAGTTCATAGTTACCACTTTCAATCTTTGATAAATCAAGAATATCGTTTGTCATTTTAGATAAGCGATCACTTTCTTCCAATATAATATTTAAGTATTTATTTTGATTATCTCTATCTACAGTACCATCTATTAATGCACGTGCATAACCTTTAATAGATGTAAGCGGTGATCTTAAATCGTGAGATAGATTTGATATAAAATCCTTTCTCATTTTGTCTACTTTCTTCAATTCTTTTGACATTTGGTTAAAACTTTCTGCTAGTTGATCTAGCTCATCTGTGCCATGTACCTCGATATCTGTAAAGTTTCCTTTTGCAAACCTCTTTGAGGCATCACTTAATTTATATATTTTCCTTTTTAGCGTTCTTGATACTATAAAAAAAGATACTATACCAATAATCAACGCAAATCCCAATACTATGACTGTTATATTGTAAATATCCGATATTGTTTTATTAACTTCTGGCATTGAAGCGTGCATAAATAAAGCCATAATCACTGATTTGTTGGACACTATAGGATAACCTATAGTTAAAACTGTTTCGTTTAGCTGTTTATTAAACTCTCCGTGTCTTTTTATAATATATCCGTTGAACACATCATCTATTTCTTCTTTCATTACCTGTCTATATAGCTCTATATTTTCCTTGCTTGAATTGACATATATAATTCCTGTCCTATCCATTATCCATATACGAGAATTCAAATAAGTCTCTAATGCGTCTATTTCAAATTTTAGTTTGTCAAAATCAGGTCTACCGGTCTGTTGTATCAATGTAACCTGTCTTTGAATTTTTTCACATTGCTCGATTAGCTTTTGTTCTTTTTGATCTGTGAAATAGCTTTCAAGCGCATTTGATACTATAAATCCTAATATTATAAAACTGACTATTATAATAGACACATATATTATTAACATCTTTCCAAATAGGGATTTAAATAACTTCACTTTAGCTCACCTCAAATTTATAACCAACACTCCAAACAGTTTTTATACGCCAACTATCATTATCCTTCAATTTTTCTCTTAATCTTTTAATATGAACATCTACTGTTCTACTTCCTCCTATGAAATCATAACCCCAAACTTTATCTAATATTTGATCTCTCGTAAATACTCTATTAGCATTTGATGCTATAAACAGCAGTAGTTCAAATTCTTTATGTGGAAGCTCTAGTTTTTCGTTCTTATATACTACTGAATAGTCCGTTGGATTTATTATCAAATCCCTAAATATCAATCCTTTGTCTAAAGTTTCTTGATTAAATCTTCTAAACACAGCCTTTATACGTGCTATTAACTCTTGTGGCTCGAAAGGTTTTACTATATAATCATCAGCGCCAAGTCTTAAACCTAAAACTTTGTCTAGTGTTTCTCCTTTAGCAGTCAGCATGATAATGGGTATCGAGCTTTGCTTTCTTATTTGAGTACAAAAGTCATAACCATCTATATCAGGCATCATTATGTCAAGTATAATCATATCTGGAAGGTAATGATTAAATTCATCTAATGCCACTTTACTATTATTGTATGTTTTAGTGCTGTAGCCTTCCTTTTCCAAATAGAGTGATATTAATTCAGTTATATTCTTATCATCATCAACTATCATTATTTTTAAAGTATCTCTCATAATTCTCTCCTATTATTTTATAAATTATCACTTAACGTCATCTACTACGTTTTTAATCCACTTCTTAGATTTTACTCTAACTAAGCCCACCATGATTTTGACTACTTCTTCTATTTTAACAAGCGCAACTACTAAATAAATTGGTAGTTTTAACACTAATGCACCTATCGCCGCTAGTGGTACTCCTATAAACCAAACTCCTAACATCTCTAGATATAACGAAAATTTGGTATCTCCACCACTTCTAAATATACCAACTATTAGTAATGCTGAATACAATGTAGCTGGCAAGAAAATCGCTTGTGCTATAAGTGTTCTAAAGGTAAGCATTTTTACTTCATCTGAAATATCAAATAATAACAATGCAGGTTTTGCTATGATCACTATTCCCAAGCCAAGCACCACACTAAGCGCAAGCGAAGCTCTTGTAAATTTATTAGCATATTCATTTGCTTGTTCATATTGCTTTTCACCTATTTTGTTACCTATCATTATAGCGCATGCACTAGATAGACCTGTATTAAGTACCATAAAAATATTTCTTACATTATTGGATATTTGTACTGCTGTAAGCGCTTGTTCCCCCATTCTTCCATATATAGCTGTATACACGCTCACTCCTAACACCCAAAATAACTCATTGAGTATAACACTACCAGATGTTTTAAAATATGTCTTGATAAACTCTTTTGATAAATTAAACATCTCTTTTATCTTTGCTGCTAACACACCATCATTCATGTATATTATTGTTATTATGAGAGCCATCTCTATTAACCTGGATATCAATGTAGCATATGCTGCTCCTCTTACTCCAAGAGCGTCAAACCCTAGATGTCCAAATATGAGCACGTAATTAAGCAGCGTATTACATGCTAGTGATATACTGCTTGTTACCATTGGAAGTTTGGTTTGATTTATACTTCTAGATGCGGATGTAAATGCAAATGATACTGCAGAAACACCATAACTTAATACTACTATTACTAGATATCGTTCTCCGATATTTATGATTTTATCATCAGGTGTAAACAATCTTAACAATTGCTTTGGAAAAAAAACTCCTCCTATTGCAAATAAAATACCAACTCCTACTCCTAGTATTAACGATATCCCTAATATTTTTCGTATATTTATAATATCTCTTTTACCCCAAAATTGAGCCGTAAATATTGATGACCCACTGTTTATCCCAAACATTATAAGCATAAATATAAATGAAATCTGATTTGCTACGGATACAGCAGCTATATTTGTCTCTCCTAATTTCCCTATCATCAATATATCCACCATATTTAGTAATGAAAATATTAATGATTGTAACGCTATAGGAATAGCTAACTTTGCCATTCGGTTATAAAAATTTTTGTCTAACCTATTAATATAAACCATTGGTTATCCTCCTGCTAAGCTACTAGTCTTGTGTGACTGTGCCATCTCCCATTATGTTTATTTTTTCTCCCAAATAAGTTGGTTTTTTATCTAAAATATTCACAAGTACAAAATCTTTACATCTAGCTAGCGCTTCCCTTATTTGAAATATAATCATTTTACGATATATATTTTTATCCGCAGGTATTCCAAAGGCTTTTATACCCAGCTTTCTTGCAGTATATACCGCTCTAGATAAATGAAATTTCTGTGTTACTACTATCATATTTTCTACCTCAAATACTTCTTTTGCTCTATATACGCTTTCGTAGGTACTAAAACCTGCGTGATCCATAAATATATCCTGTTCTTTTACTCCTGCTTTTAGCATGTATTGTTTCATACTCTCAACTTCATTATAGTTTTTTCTACCATGATCACCACTTAACAATAATTTTTTTACTTTCCCTTTTTTGTATAACTCTATCCCAACATCCAATCTATCTGCTAGTATGTCTGATGGCCTACCGCTATTATATACAAGTGCTCCAAGCACTAATGCTACATCGGCTTTCGGTACTTCATCCACTGTGTGTTTATATTTACCAGCTAGTGTTATCATTCTTATGTTGATTAGTCCTACTGCTAATGCTACTATTAAACCAAATATAATTCCTACTTTTATTAGTTTGATTAATGTTTTCAATTATTTGTCATCTCCTTTTTGATGTATGATTATAAAAAAGCTGTCTCATAATGATAAATTACTCGTTATTAAAATATTACACTGCATACATCTTGTAACCTCGAGTGTAAATTTCAAAGCTTGTACTTTGTCTCATTTTGAAACAGCTATTTAAGTATCTATTCAGATCTCTATTATTTACTTTCTATCACTACATTGTCATCAACGATATCTATTAACAAACTACTTTTTGGCTTAATGTTTCCTTTTAAGAATTCTTCTGCTAGTTCATCTTCAATATATTTTTGTATGGTTCTCCTTAATGGTCTAGCTCCATATTTCTTATCGTATCCTTTTTCAAGTATAAATGATTTGAGCGTATCTGTAACATTAATTGTTATTTCTTTCTCTAATGCTTCTTCCTTTACTTCATTTATCATAAGCTGTATTATCTGCTGTAACTCTTCTTTTGTAAGGTGATTAAACACTATTATCTCGTCAACTCTATTTAAAAACTCTGGCTTAAACGTATTTTTAAGCATCTGACGAATCTTTGCTTCTAGCACATTATAGCTATCATTTTCGAAGCCTATAGAAGCTGATTTGAGACTTGTTCCTACATTTGATGTCATTACTATAACTGTATTATCAAAATACACTGTTCTGCCCTGACTATCTGTAAGCCTGCCGTCTTCTAATATCTGCAATAGCATATTAAACACATCTGGATGTGCTTTTTCTATTTCATCCATCAATATTACCGAATAAGGCTTTCTTCTAACCTTCTCTGTCAATTGCCCTCCTTCATCATAACCTACATAACCTGGAGGCGATCCTATTAACTTTGATACAGTATGTTTTTCCATGTATTCAGACATATCTATTCTAATAAGTGCTTCTTCGCTTCCAAATAGCTCGCTTGCTAACGACCTCACTAACTCTGTTTTACCAACTCCTGTTGGCCCAACAAATATAAATGAAGCTGGCTTCTTTTTCTTCTTAAACCCAGATCTAGTCCTTCTGATTGTTCTAGCTAAGCTACTTATAGCACCCTCTTGCCCTATTACCCTTTTGTGCAATTTTTCTTCTAACTCTAATAATTTTTTTGCTTCTTCTTTTGTTATTTTTTGTACAGGTATATTAGTCCAAGACTCTATTACATAAGCTATATCTTCTTCCTTTAATGGTATATACTCATTATTGTTTTTCAATAAACTAATTTCATCGCTTACCTTAAATTCTTCAACTTTAATTAATGCTGATTTTTCAAAGTCTCCCTCTGTAGCTGCTATTTCTTTTTCTGCTTGTAGTTTTTCAAGCTTCCCTTTTAATTTTCTTAATTTATTGAGATTCTTATTAGATAAATTTGCTTTAGATCCTGCTTCATCAATTAGATCTATTGCCTTGTCTGGCAAATATCTATCAGTTATATATCTATCAGATAACTTAGCTGCCATATTTATTACTTCGTCTGATATTGTAACCTTGTGATAATCTTCATAGTAGTGCTTTATACCTTTTAGTATCTCTATAGTTTCATCTACTGTTGGTTCATCTACAGGTACAGGTTGGAATCTTCTCTCAAGAGCCGCATCTTTTTCTATATGTTTTCTGTATTCTTCAAATGTCGTTGCCCCTAATATCTGAACTTCTCCTCTTGCTAAAGCTGGCTTCAATATGTTTGCAGCATTCATAACTCCACCGTGAACCTCTCCAGCTCCCATTATGTTGTGAACTTCATCTATAACTAATATTATATTACCACTTTCTTTTGCTTCATTTATTATTGCTTTCATTCTGCCTTCAAACTGACCTCTGAATTGAGTACCTGCAACCACAGCAGTCATATCTAAGAGATAAACTTCTGAGTTTTGCAGTTTTTCTGGTACTTCTTTTTCAAATATTCTAACTGCCAATCCTTCTGCTATCGCTGTTTTACCAACACCTGGTTCTCCAATTAATACTGGGTTGTTCTTGGTACGCCTGTTTAGTATCTGAACAACTCTATTTATTTCTTTATTTCTTCCTATTATTTTATCTACTTTCCCTTGGCTAGCAAGCTTTGTAAGATTACTACCATATTTATTGAGATTTTTTCTCTTTTTTTCTTTCTTCTTTTCTTTTTTATCTTCTTTAACATTGTTTATGTTTTCTTTGGATGTATCTTTTTTGTTGAATATGTTACCAAATAATTCTCCTAATGAATTCCCTTCAGTTGCATCATCCATATCCATATCTTCTTCGTTAAACATCCCATTCATTTGCTGTGTTATATTTTCTATATCTTCTGGAGACATTCCAGTTTGCTGAAACATTTGATCAAGTACTGGTAGTCCCATTTTTTTTGCGCATTCCATGCATAATCCCTGCATTTCACTTTTTCCATTTTCAACTTTAGTTGTAAATATCACAGCTATATTCTTTTTGCAAATAGAACATAATTTCATTATAATCAACTCCATTTATATATTAAGCAGTAACATTCTCTTTCGTATTTCTATTTATTTAAACTTCTCCTATCTTATTATAACAGTAATTTTTATATTTACAAAACTATCTAGATATTATTTCCATTTTATTATGATAATACTCTAAAAAAAGCCATCTAAGTCCTTTATTTCAATCTTATTTTTATTAAACTTTATTAACCCATCCATTTTCATATTGATTATTTCTCTTGAAAGTGAAGGTCTTGGCACACCCAATAACTCTGCTAACTCTTTTGTTGATAAACCTATTATCTTTTATAGCTATTATTAATTCTTCCACTATTTTCACCTTTTGTTTTTACGTAACATGCGTTACGGACTTAGTTGTTTTATACTATTATAATGTACATAGATTAACAATACAAGGAGGTAATTATATGAAAAGAAAAATAATTAATATAAATGAAGATAAATGTAACAGATATGGATTATGTGTAACTGTTTGTAATGAAAGGCTATATAAATGATTGATGGAAAAGATAATCTTATAGTAGTGATAAAAAATAATACTATACAGAGAAGTTTTTATTTATCATCTGGAGAAATAATTGAGTAAACATCTTCAGTCCGTTTTATAGGGGTTTTTTAAATTGTAAAAAAATATGATATAATGATGCATAAATTGCTAGGAGGGAGCTATGAAAAAAAAGATATTACTGAAACATTTTTTTGTTGTAATCTTATTTATTTCAATAGTTTATATTACCTTTAAATATACTTATCATTGGCATGTTATCAAAAAAATTCCTGAAAATAATTTTAATAGACTGACTATATACGAATTCCATACAAAAAAAACCTTAAATATTGATGATACATCTACAATAAATACTCTATACAATTATCTGTTTGATAGAAGATGTGTAAAAGTAAATAAACTATTAAAAACTGCTTATCCATATGATGGTAATTGTTGGTATATTGATTTTAAAAACGATACTTCATATATGGAAGTGAAATTACTTTCACCAGAATTTATTTCTATAGATGGTGACTATTATTATCTAGACGATAGCTTTGATTTTGATGAATTCAGAAAAATAATCCAACGGTAAAGGAGTATAAATATATGTTTGTTATTTTAAGTATCGTTTTCTTGTTTACATGCTTATACCTGATGGTAAGTGGGATGGTATCATTGAAAAATATAGATGACGAGTGCTATAAAAGAAAAATATTCAATAATGATTTATCTTTATCCAGTATAAAAAAACTAATATCTTTAGATTCTCGCATGAAAATATTACAATCTATTTTGCTATTGTCTTTTTATATGCTAATAATGGTTTATAAAAGATTACTTAGCAAATTAATATACGTACCTTTGTTGATATCCATCATTTACGTAGCACTATTCTTAATAAGTTATATAGTATTATACATAAAGATAAAAAAGGTTTAGTAGACTTAGATATATATGCCACAATTAAAAATATCAAATGTATTTTTAAAAGGAGATTTTAACAATGAAAAAAAAGGTCATAATCCTGATTGCAATAATACTATTTTTTCTAGTGGGCTACTTCTTAAATAAACAGACAATAGTTGAAAATCTTAATCTTGTTGAAAATTTTGTAGATAATGATACGGTAAAATCTATAGATTCTATAACTTATGGCCAAGAAATTCCTAATACTATAAGAAATGAATATATAGGCTTCGATAATTACTATAAACATTTTTTTAAAGCGTCTATTAGTTTTACTGGTGATACTCCATTTACTTATATATTTGAGCAAACAATAGAAAAAACAAGTGCTAGAAAACACGTTGTATCTAGTAAAGCTAGTGCACAAGGTGGACACAATTTTATTGCATCTATTGTAACGCATCTGTCTGAATACTCTCCATCGGAAACAGCAATTATATACCAAGGGCAATCCCCAGGGATTTCTTTCAATAAAAATGGTGAATACGAGATTAATTGGTATATGAAAGCTGAAAAATATTATATATATTCAGATTGGGAAGCATGGACAACAGATGAACCTAATACCAAAAAAATAGTTAAAAGATTGGTTGGAACTGTTAGTGAGCCAACTCCATTTTTTCATATTGAAGTTACAAAGGTAAAATAATTAAATGTATTTAAGCTGATTTCGAGTTTTATGGAATCAGCTTTATTTTTTATTTGATAAAATCTATTAATATAATTTGTTATCAGTATAAATATCATCCATCTTCACCACTAAGCTAATATACATCAAAAACTCTATATTACTATTTTTCATACCCAATAATTTCTTTGCTTTTGAAATCCTATATCTTATAGTATTTTCATGCTGAAAAAGGCTCTTTGCTGTTTTTTTATAGCTTCCATCAGTTTCTACAAAAGCTTTTATAGTCTTAAAAATTTCTGTATTATTTATATCATCATAATCCTTTATTGGCTTAACCAACTCATCATACATTTCTTTTGTTTCTGATGCTTTTTTAATTAAATAGACAACTTTGTCTCTACTGTTTTTTATTATCACACAATCACCTTTTGTATTTATTTTAGTTAATTTAAATAATTATACATCATATTGCGATTTATTACCATATTATTTCTTATTGTTTTTTATTTTTATTCATAATATATAAGACTATCTGTCTAACCTACTATTGTGTTATAATGTTAATGCATATTTATCATTAAAAAAAGGGGTAATTTTTATGTCAATTAGAATAGCAATATGCGAAGATGAAAAAGCCGAAAGAGAATATTTAAAGTTACTTATTAATAGATGGGATACCGACAAAAAAGCTACTATAAAAAGCTTTGAAAGTGCTGAAAGCTTTTTGTTTCATTATGCAGAAGATAAAAGCTTTGATATTCTACTTCTTGATATAGATTTAAAAGAAATGGATGGCATAGAGCTTGCTAAACATATACGAAGTGAAAATGAAAGCATACAAATTGTATTTACGACTGGTCTACCTGATTTTATTGCTCAAGGATATGATGTTTCAGCACTACATTATTTAATGAAGCCCATAAGAGAGTGTTCTCTTTTTTGTGTATTAGACAAAGCTGTAAAAAATATTAGCAAGTCAAATAAATCAATTATTGTCAATGTTGATGGAGAAACTATTCGTTTAATGGTTAACTCCATAATGTGTATAGAAGCTATGTCTCATTCTGTTATCATAACTACTACAAATGAAAATTATACCGTAAAAAAATCTATGAAGGAAATGATTATTCTACTAAATGATGATTTTATCAAATGTCATCGTTCATATTTTGTAGGCTTAAAACACATAAAAAAAATAACTAAAACCGATATTATTCTAGATAATGATACTAAAGTACCTTTATCAAGACGTCAATATGGTACTGTAAATCAGACATTTATAAACTACTATAAAGGAGAGCAAAATGGGCCTTATTAATCTATTTATTAGTAAATTACTTGAAAAACGTATAGTAGAATTCCAGAATGACCTCATAAGCAAGCACGTAGATGAGGTCCAAAATATGTACAAGCAAATGAGAGGTTGGAGACATGATTATCATAATCATATCCAAACCATGAAAGCCCATATTGAAATGGGACAAATACCTGAACTCAAGCAATACCTAGGTAAGCTTGATGCTGATCTTGCTAATGTTGATACTATTATCAAGACTGGAAATGTTATGATAGATGCTATCTTAAATAGTAAAATATCACTAGCTATATCAAAAAAAATTGATGTCAATGCCAAAGCTGTTGTGCCAAAAGACATACACATATCTGAAATAGACCTCTCAGTTATAATTGGCAATCTGCTAGATAATGCTATGGAAGCATGTTGTGCTTTATATTGTAATGACAATCCAGATCGCTTTCCATATATAAAAATTTATATAGGTGTATTAAAAAAACAATTATATATCTATGTGTCTAATTCTACTAGTGGTAACCCGAAAAAAATATCAGGTAAATATATTTCTACTAAAAGAAGTAACAATCACGGTTTTGGATTAATGAGAATAGACAATATCATAAATAAATACGATGGATATATTAACCGTCAAAGTGAAGAGAGTGTTTTTGTAACTGAAGTTCTCCTGCCATTATAGCACCATTCGTGTTTATATATTGCCCGTTCGTGAAAAATTTCATATTTACTCTTAAGTATTTGCTATTATTGCTTCTAGGAGGATGATGACATTGAAAAAAAAAGACAAACCTTTATACTCAACACTAAGTAATATAATATTTCTTTTTAAAATAGCATGGAAAATTGATAAAACCTTGCTTTTGGTAACTGTTTTACAAATACCAATGCTTATTGCTTTACCATTATTACCAACATATCTAACAAAATATATTGTAGAACTTGTAACTATAGGCACAACATCTAGCACACTGATTAAATACATATTGTATATTTCTTGTATAATCTTATTTGTTAGGATATTAAATAATTATCTTAGTACTTCTATGAGATGGCGAGCAGTTTTTAATAGGTTCAATTATATTACATTATGTTCTGACAAAGTACTTGATATGGATTATTATAATATTGAAAGCCCAAGTGCTCAAATCAAATTAAAAAAAGCAACAAACGCTTTTCTAAATAATAATTCAAGTACAGAGAAGTTTTTTAAACAACTCGTAGACATATTAGCCAATCTAATTGGCTTGGCTACATATACCTATCTAATACTGCATATAAGTCCATTTATAATTTTTATACTTTTTGTAATGACAACTATAAACTATTATATTAATACAAAAAATAATCAATGGATACACCAAAACAAAGAAAATTGGGTACTTGTAGATAGGAAACTAGAGTATATAATAAATAAATTAGGCGATTTTGAAGTTGCTAAAGATATGAGACTTTACGATATATCCAGCTGGTTTAAAAAAATGTTCTCTATATTTCTTTTAGACAGACTAAGTTGGACAAATAAAAAAGAAACTTTTAAATTTTTTATTAATTTTATATGTGCTATTATGATGTTTTTAAAGGACGGTGTAGCATATGTATTTTTGATATACCAAGTAACAAAAAACAATATGTCTGCATCTGAGTTTGTGTTTTACTTTGCATTAATATCTAAGTATTCAGACTGGTTACTCGGTCTAATCAATTCTTATAACACTCTACAGCTTACAAGTTTAAGTATTTGTGATTTAAGAGAGTTTCTTGATATACCAGATAGCTTTAATAAAGGAAAGGGCCCTACGGTACCAAAAAAAGCTCCTAACATTATTTTTAATAATGTTTCTTTTAAGTATCCAAATTGTGAAAACGACACCTTAAAAAATTTAGACTTCAATATTAAATCTGGGGAAAAAATAGCGATTGTAGGGCTTAACGGTGCTGGAAAAACTACATTGGTCAAATTACTTAGTGGTCTGTACCGTCAAACAAAAGGTACTATAAAAATAGATGAACATGAATTAATGAAATATAATAGAGATGATTATTACAAACTTCTTTCTGTAGTTTTTCAAGATATTATGGTTATGCCAGTATCTATAGAAGAAAACATTGCTTTAAGTACCGAAAAACACATTGATAAATTACAACTAAAAAGCGTAATAAAGTCTTCTGGATTAGAATCCTTAGTTCAAAAGTTACCTAGTAAAGAAAAAACGATTCTTCTAAAAAGTGTTCATGATGACGCTGTTGATTTATCTGGTGGAGAAATGCAAAAACTAGCATTAGCTAGAGCTTTATATAAAAATGGTAAAATCGTCATTCTTGATGAACCAACTTCTGCATTAGATCCTATAGCTGAAAATGAAATGTACCTTAAATATAACTCACTTACAAAAGATACTACATCAATTTTTATTTCTCATAGATTATCAAGTACACGATTTTGCGATAGAATATTCTTTCTTGAAAATGGCGAAATAATAGAGGAAGGAACTCATGATGATTTGATCAAGCTTGGTGGAAAATACGCCAATATGTTTGAATTGCAAAGCCATTACTATAAGGAGGGTTGCTGTAATGAAACAGTTAAAATCGGATGTTAGATTGATATATAAAGGATTTATGAAAATTCGTCAAATTAGACCATGGATGTTATCTTTAGTAGTAATTCGTTCAGTTTTTGAAGCTATTTCTCCTTTTATTACTATATATATGTCTGCCTTAATCATTGATGGTATTATAGCAAAGTATGATTTTAACACTCTAATAACTTATGCTATGCTAGCAATTACATTTAATTTTATAGCAGTAATATCAATCAAGATATTAGATAAAAACATTAATCTATTTTACGAGGAATTCAACCATAAATTTGATATGATTTTAAGCCAAAAAATTGCAGATATAGACTACGCTAATGTTGAAAACCCTCAAACACATCAAAAGCTTCAAAAAATAAAAGAGCTTCGCAACCTTAATGGAACAGGCATATGGAATTTATTTAGTTCAGCTTCATTAATTACTAAAAACTTTTTTAAGATTATTTTTTCAATATCCTTAACATTTTCACTGTTTACTCTTAATGGAAATAACGATTCGTCAAATATACTGAATTTTGCTACATCAAAGCTATGCTCTATCTTGTTGATTTCATGTATTGTAATTAATGTAATCCTTACTATGTATTCAAATTCTACATCTAAAAAGAACTACTTTGCTATTTTAAATGGCTTCGTACCTCTTAATAGAATATACTTTTACTATTTTACAAATTTTATTGCTTCTTATCACGCTGGAAAAGATACAAGGATATATAACCAGAAAAATTTAATACTTAGCAAGCAAAATGATATAAATAATAATGCAAGGCTAATAACGAGTAAAATCGGTAAAAATGAAATTAAATACTCATCTATAACAATAATTTCAACTATTATAATAACTACTCTTGTATATCTTTTCGTAAGCCTAAAAGCTTTAGCTGGATTATACGGTGTTGGTTCAATAGTAAAATATGTTGGAAGTATTAATGAGTTTATTGATAGTTTTACTACATTTATGAATGAATTTGCATCACTTCGTGCTAACAATGAAGGACTGATAGCATGTTTTGATTTTTTAGATATCAAAAATGTGCTATATCAAGGTACATTACCTGTTGAAAAACGTTACGCTTGCGACAATGGGGACAATGATTATGAGATAGAGTTCTGTAATGTCAGCTTTAAATATCCTAGCTCTGAGGATTATGCACTAAAAAATGTTTCTGCCAAACTAAAAATTGGTAAGCGTTTGGCTGTGGTAGGCATGAATGGTAGTGGTAAAACAACTTTTATAAAACTGCTTTGTAGGCTTTATGACCCTACAGAAGGAATAATAAAGTTAAACGGTGTGGATATACGCAAATATGACTTTAAGGAGTATTATTCTTTGTTCTCTGTTGTATTTCAAGATTTTAAGCTTTTTTCGTTTCCTCTTGGTCAAAACGTAGGAAGTACAGTTGATTATGATATAGTTAAGGTTGAAGAAACTCTAGCCAAAGTCGGCTTTACAAAGCGTTATAGTAAAATGAAAAAAGGATGTAATACATTCCTTTACAAAGACTTTGAAGAAGATGGTGTTGAAATTTCTGGCGGAGAAGCACAGAAAATAGCCCTTGCTAGAGCATTATACAAAGATGCACCTTTTATAGTATTAGATGAGCCAACTTCTGCTCTTGATCCTGTTGCAGAGTTTGAAATATACTCTAAATTCAATGAAGTAGTATCTAATAGAACAGCTATTTATATCTCTCACAGATTATCTTCGTGTAGATTCTGTGATGATATCGCTGTATTCCATGAAGGTAAACTTATTCAGCGTGGTAATCATGATACACTATTAGCTAATGATAAAGGGAAATATCATGAGCTGTGGAATGCACAAGCACAGTATTATGCTTAATTTTTTATATGATTCATGTGAATAAAAAATAGATTAACAGTAAAAGTATTAAATACAAAACAAAATCGACCACTTATTATTACCTTTATGTTAGTGGTCGATTTATATTTAATAAATCGTTATTTTAGACTTCATATTCTCTCATATTTATAATCCTTATTACCAAATATAATGACGATAGTATTAATACTATTGAACATACAACTGAACCTTCAATTCCAAATGAGCCTCCAGAAATTATATGATTCCCTTGAGCTTGAAGCTTGATTAATGAGCCACCTGGTGCAACGTTTCCACTTACCTGAACACCTACAATATTGCCTTGCATCCAGTTCCATGCACCATGCAAACCACATATGCCCCATAAGCTTTTTTTATAAACCACATAAAGTGAAGCAAATAGTCCGAATGAAACAAGGTTAATTACTGGCATTATACTAATTGAATTATTCCCTAAGTGAACTGCTGCAAATATTATCGAGCTAAATATTAGGGCAATAGGTACATTATATTTCTCTCCTAAAAGAGGAAGCATCCATCCTCTATAAATTACTTCTTCTGTTCCTCCCTGTATAATCCAGCCTATTAAAATAAACATAATAGTCGGCAACATCTGCGTACCTACATTTTGTGCTTTGGGAACAAATTTTAATCCTCCCAATAATACAATTATAAGCGTAGTCAATCCAAGCATAATTAATCCTATTATAAATCCAATAATATAGTGCTTAAATGCACCTTCCTTTTGAAACCCTAAATCCCTGATAGTCCTTTTTTCCCTATATTTCACTATTGCAAATATTAACAGTGATATGAAACCGAAACCAAATGATAAGTTGATAAATAGATTCCAGTAAGGCTGTGTTTTCTCTGGAAATAAAGCTTCTCCAATTATATTAGCTGGCATACCTCCAGCCGTGATAATCATAAATGAAAGAACCCCAAACCAGATAAGATTACGATTTACTTTTGTTTTTTCAGCTAGTCCAAAAAGTCCAATTTTGTTTGAAAATCCATTTTTATAATTTTTCATATTATCACCTCATCAATAAGGTTATAATGTGTAGCCCTATACATGTCAACACAATATTAACCCAATATATGATACTTTTATTACATAGTGCGCACTTGACTACACATTTTTTATTTACTGGATTTTAGACCAATTATATTTATCCCTAACACATACTAACATGATCTCCTCTATCTATAACCAGCTTCATGTCTATATTACTAATATCTCTAGCTATAGCGTCTCTATATTCAGCGGCTTCTAGTCCGCTTATATTCTTATTATTGTATAATGTGTACTTTTCTCTAACTCTTTTAGGTGATAAGTTTGGCATGATGACATTTGCACCAGCTAATAATCCTAACTCTCTTCCTTTTTCATGTATTGAATTTAGGGCTGTCGTAGCTGGCAATAGTACTTTAGGGTTTACCAGTCTAACAATTGATAACATTATCAATGTCATATCAACATCACCTGCTTTATAGCTCTTAAATGGTGTATCTTTATGTGGTATAAAAGGTCCCAACCCTACCATGTGTGGGGTGAATTCTTTTATAAACATGATATCCCTTACCATATACTCTACCTCTTGATATGGCGAACCAACCATGAAGCCTGCACCTACTTGAAATCCTATCTCTTTTAAATTTCTTAAGCACTTAATTCTGCTTTTTAAAGTCATTGTGTTAGGATGTAGTTTATTATAATGTTTCTCATCTATTGTTTCATGTCTTAATAAAAATCTATCTGCCCCTGCTTGATACAGTTTTTTATAACATTCATAGCTCTTCTCTCCGATAGATAATGTTATTGCGCAGTTTGGATAATTCTCCTTTATAGAACTAACGATGTCCACCATTTTTTCATCTGTAAAACATCCGTCCTCTCCACCTTGTAGTACAAATGTACGAAATCCTGCTTCATAGCCATATTTACAGCACTCTAGTATCTCTTTTTTATCTAATCTATATCTATCTGCATTTTTATTACTTCTTCTTATTCCACAGTATATGCAGTCATTTTTACAGTAATTTGTAAACTCTATAAGTCCTCTAAAAAACACTACTCTCCCATATATTTCATCTCTTTTTTTGCATGCTTTATTATATAAATAGTTTTTAGTATCTTCATCTATGTTAGTAATAAATTCTACTAACTCTCCACTCTCAAACGATTCTCCTCTATAAAGTCTATCTACAAATTCTTTCATGGTTACTGACCATCCCATATCTTTTTGACATTGTTAAATGGCTCTAGTGCTCTATCTAATATACCATGGACATAAGCTATGAATATTCCGTAATTTACTATCGGTACTTCTAGTTTCTTTACACTGTCTATTCTACTAACCATTCCAGCTCTGTTGAGCATACATCCTCCACAGTGTATAATTAGTGCGTATTTTTTAGCATCCTCTGTAAAACCACTACCTGAAGAATACTCATACTCAAAATCTTTTCCTGTTTTTTGCTTTAACCATCTAGGAATTTTTACTCGTCCAATATCATCTTCTTGTCTATGGTGAGTACATGCCTCTGATATTAATATTCTATCTCCGTCTTTAAGATTACTGATTGCTTTTGCTCCCTTTATTAACTCTAATAAATCTCCTTTAAACCTAGCAAATAAAATAGAAAAAGACGTCAGAGGTATATTATTAGGAGTATCTTTAGAAACACCTTCAAATGCTTGTGAATCTGTAATAACTAGTTTAACCTTTCCCTCTAAAGCTTCTAGTGTTTCTTTTAACTCTGTCTCTTTGGTAACTACTGAGATAGCATCATGATCTAATATATCTCTAACTGTTTGTTGCTGAGGTAAAATAAGTCTACCTTTTGGGGCTGCTTTATCTATAGGGGTAACTAACACTATAATATCTTTAGGTTTTATTAGGTCACCAACTAATTTTATATCATTTTTTTCTTGGGGTTTTATATCTATTATTTTTTGTTTTAGTTCTTCTATTCCTATTCTCTCAAGGGATGATACGCATACTACTTCTACCCCCAACTGATTGCTCAACTTGTCTTTTGATATTTTATTTTCATCTGCTATATCTATTTTGTTAAGAACTAAAGCTACTGGTATCTTTTTCTCTTTTATTTTGTTTATCAATTCTCTTTCATAATCTGATACTCCAAGCGTGGCATCTGCTATTATTAGTGCTACATCAGTCTTATTTAATACCTCTAAAGATTTTTTTACTCTTAGCTCCCCTAAACTCCCGCTGTCATCTATTCCTGCTGTGTCTATTATCACACATGGACCTATTGGCAATATTTCCATAGATTTATAAACTGGATCTGTAGTAGTTCCTTTCACCTCTGAAACTATAGCTATGTCTTGATTTGTTATAGCATTAATTACACTTGATTTACCAGCATTTCTCTTGCCAAACAGAGCTATATGAACCCTATTTGAGCGTGGGGTTTTGTTTAAACTCATTATCACACCTCCATAACTCCTTCCAGCATGATATATCTGACTTTTTCTTTTTAAATACAAAAACTTCCTACAAAAAGGAAGTCTATAAGAATCATATTTTACAACTCCCTCTCAAATCAGATTATCTTTTTAGAAAGGTATTTTTATTTTAAACTCAAACAAATCTGTAAAGAAATTCTCTACAAATTTGAATTAGATTGTCTATATTTTATCAATCTCTATTTTAAAAGTCAATAGTTATTAAACTTTGTTTATTTTTAGTTTTTGGGATTTTTGACCTATTGCTATTGTTATTTTATGTATTATAAACTATAATGTTATTTATGATTCATAGTTTTATTATAATATTTACATTTGACTGGTTTTATGCAACAATATAAATATATACATATACTGTAAATTCGGCTTCACTATTGAAAGGAAGTGAAAACTTTTGAATTTATTTTGCTTTAAATCAAAGCTAACGACTTGTTTATGCATAATAATTATTGCAATACTGCTTTCTACAACAATCCTAGCTACTGACAACTCATTCTCAGATATAAACTCAAACGACTGGTATACTAGTAGTATAAAACTATTAGTTGAAAAAAACATAATAAATGGCTATCCTGATAACACTTTTAGGCCGAATGAAAATATCAATGTTGATGCATTTTTAAAAATCGTGATAACCTCTCTTAATCACGATATACAAAAGTATGACGGCTACTGGGCACTTGGTTATATAAATAAAGCTATTGAACTTAAGTTGATAGATGAAAGCGAGTTTGAAGCTTATAACGTCCCTATTACTCGTGGTCAAATGGCTAAAATAATAGTTAAATGCATTGATATTCCTGAAAATGAGGATTTCTCAGTTTATTCTAAAATAATACCTGACTACAATAGTATAAATAACTCTTATAAAGACTATGTACTAAGTGCTTTTGCAAGTGGTATTATTACAGGATATCCTTCAGGAGAGTTTAAGGAAAATGAAAACGCCACTCGAGCGCAAAGCTGTATCATCATAAACAGGATGCTAGATAAAAACTTGCGTAAAGTCCCTAATATACCAAATAACATTTTAACACAATATCCAAAGCTTGAGAAAAAAATGTATTTGGATAAAGAAAAAGAATTATCCAATTTTGAACAATCCTTGTATACTAACACAAAAGTTATGGAAGAAAAAGTCCTTACGATAGAATCTCAAATGGCTAATCTTGAACTGTTTTTAAATAAAAAGATTAAGCTTTTAGTTTCTGAAAATAAGCCTCATGTATATGATAACGGAGATTTACAATATGGCTACAGAGAAGATGGAAATTATGACAGCGAAACATTGATTATTCTTAAAAGCGGTACAAAGCTTTATTATACTAACTATAAAAATTCTTCTGCAAATGGCAATGGAATGATACTTTGGGAAGATGGCGACAAATATATAGGTAACTTTAAAAATGGAAAAAAACATGGTAAAGGCAAATACGTATTCAAAAATAGTAATGAGTATATAGGTTATTTTAAAAATGGAGACTTTGATGGTTTAGGAATTTACAAATATATAGGTAACGAAAGATACATAGGTAATTTCTACAAAGACTTAAAATCTGGTCTTGGGACTTATTATTTTTCTAATGGCGATAAATATATTGGTAACTTTAAAAATGAACTATTTGATGGCAAAGGTGTTTTTATATCTGCTACTAAAAATAAATCTACTAATCATCTAAAATACATTGGTAGCTTTAAAGGCGATAAAAGATACGGCTTTGGAGCAAGTTATTGGACAGATGGTTCTAAATATATTGGCTATTTTAATGGTACTATTGATAGGTCTAAACATGGCTGTTATATTTACAACAATGGTGATTTGCATATAAGAAATGATGTTGTTGATGAAATAACTGAAAAGGGTAAATATATCTGGTCTGATGGATTAACTTATATAGGTTTGTTTGATTTAGAAAATAACAGACTTAGCAAAGACCCTCTGTATTATTCCCCTGATAAAGAAAAAAGTATATTTAATGATGTCATTGACGATATATTAAGAAAAATAATTGATTCAAAAATGTCAGATTTACAAAAGGAGAAAGCTATTCACGATTATATAATAAACAATACTGTTTATTATAAATATGATAAAGATTCGATAAAAGATATACCTGAGTATTGTCATACTGCTTACGGTGTGCTTATATATGGCACTGGGGTATGTGATGGTTATGCTGAAGCAACTAATGTGCTTTTAAACAGAGTTGGTATTGAATCAAAATTAGTTTTCGGTCATGCAAAGAATAAAGATAACACTGATACTATTGGGCATGCATGGAATTTAGTAAAAATTGACGGTAAGTATTATCACCTTGATGTTACGTGGGATGATGACGATGAAAATCAAAAAGCATGCTATGATTTCTTTAATTTGACTGATGAAGAGATGAGAAAAACGCATAAGTGGTAAGTATGTAAAGAGATATCCATGTTATTGACCTATAATTCAATTGAATTATAGGTCATAAATTTTATATCTTAATTTAATAATATAAACAAAAATAACCTTGCATTCACAAGATTCTCAGACTGTAGACAAAAGCCCAATTTCTGCGTTGTTGTTAAAATTTGCGTTGCTCACTTACCTCTAAGTAAGCTGTGCTACTCGATTTTAACACGCCTTGAATTTGAACCCTTACTACAATCTAGATGATTTTGTCATCAACCTAAGAACCTAGCATTCACAAGGTTCTCTCATAACATTGTTTCTGTTTTTTCTAAGAAAAAACAACCCTTATTTTAGTAAAATAAAGAGTAAATTTGCTCTTAATCCCACTATCAGCACCTATTATAATCCAAGCTTCTCCTTTTTCATTTGTTGTTATGTCTAAAATTGTTTCAAAGCTTTTATATTGATATGATTCATCTTTTGTACCATTAGTTTTATATATATCTCCTAATATTCTCATATCATTTCCACTACATCCAAAGTCTCCAGTGTCTATATTTATTAACTTCAACCCTTTTTTCTGTCTTTCTTTTGGTTCTTCATTTACTATTCCAGCCTTTATAAACACTCTATCTTTTGCTGAGAGTTTATCTCTTGATTGATTTGTAGCTATATCGAAAGATAGCCTTACTTTATATTTTTTATTTGGTTTTAAATCATCCTTTGGAGACAATTTCTTTGTAATATACATAAATATATTGTCTTGTGCAACTGTGTATTTCATCATTATCCCTTTTCTACTGCTTCCTTTAACAGGGATTTTTGAGTGCCTAGCTTCTAATCCATATTTTTTTATATCTGCTACTGAAACATTT
The DNA here is from genome assembly GCA_029227815.1 of Clostridiaceae bacterium M8S5. GTDB lineage: Bacteria > Bacillota > Clostridia > Tissierellales > MCWD3 > Abyssisolibacter. The sequence goes on from CP118523.1 coordinate 4,216,874, forward strand.
GAAAAATCATATGTCCATCCTTCATTATTATTAATCATACAATATAATTTATTTGGTGGATTTAGTGAGTTCATGTTATCAAAATCATATTTTTTACTAATTTCATCTTTATTTTCACAGCCATTGGTTATAACTACTAAGCAACTAACCAATATAGTAAATAATATTTTGTTTCTCATATTATCCTCCTAATCTTTCTTTGTATATTATTCTTTTCTATAATTGATATATTATCCTTAAACTTTATATAGTTATATAGGTTTATTTTTCTAGGAATAAATTATAGACAAATAAAAAAAATATTAATGTTCAGATTAAAATAATATATGACTAAAAGGAGAATAGTTTATGAGTGATTTTAAGGTAAAAGATGCCCAATATGATCCAGCTAGAGAAGCTCTACAAATAGAATTTGAAAATGGTACTAAATACCAATATCATGATGTACCAGCTATGTCCTATTATGGTTTTATAAATGCAGATTATCAAATAGGATATATTACAGATTTTTTAAATAAGAACTATGAATTTTATCAACTATAAGTGGATATAGAAATAACAAAGAGGGTGCTTATATACCTCTAAGGCACCCCTCATGCATTATTTGTCAAAGATATAGGGAGGTAGTAGATATTATGATGAATTGGTTCAAAAGACTTTAAGAGTTAATAATAAAACTTTTTCTAAGAATTTACACCATATATAAAACAATGGGTACATATATACTCCAATGCGCCCATTAAGAAATTTTCTTTTTTAATTTGTCCCTTACTCTTATATATCTTTACTATAGAATCATTTTTAATATATTCACTTAGTTTTATATCTTTTTTATTAGCTTTATAATTCATTATATAACTCTCCCTATTAACCCTATGAGATTTTTCTTCTGAGCCTTTGTAGTTTTAAAACTCCCTCTGGTTTGTATATTCTCACTATTGTCTCTTTTTGGTTATAGGAATCTAGCTTTGACTTACCTTTATTAGCTTCGTAAACATCGAATTTATATGTTTTTATGAGTTCTTCTTGCTTATCAGCACTTATTATAACCTTGCTTAAATCTTTTTCAAAGTCAAACAATTCTTGAATCACATCATTGTACTTATCAAAATCTGTATTATTTATGTATTCATGCCATACTCTTGTTATCCATCTATTAAACTCTATATTGTTCATATCTATGTTGTCACTAAATCGAACTATCTCATCAGCATATTTTTCAAGCTGGCTATAAAAAGATTGATAGAATGCAAATAAATCATCATCGAAATATTCTATCAAGTTTTTATATGTTATTGTAAACAAAGAACACATAACTTGTATAAAGTGGTTTATAAACATATCACAATATTTGTATTTCTTCACTATTGAATCATTCATAGTGTAAAAATGTGAAAATAGATTAGGATATTTTTTTACTAACTGAGCATTCTTTTTTGTACTTGCACCATAAGTAATATCAGAAACTATTTCAGGATCGAAGCTTATATCGTTATGATACTCATTATAAAACTCTGTCCCTCTTAACATTGAAAAAATATGAAGTTGTATAGTCTTGATTTTTAAATCCTTTAGTTTCTTGATGACTCTAAATGTATCTAATAAGTCACTGAGCTTTTCATTTGGAAATCCATATATGAAAGATGCTGTTATATCAAGCTTACTTTCTGTAAGCATTTTGATTTTATCGTAAAATTTTTCGTCTAATTTTAAGTTTTTATTAACAGCTTTTTGCATAACAGCAGAGCCTGTCTCAACTCCTATGAACATCCCTACACATCCTGATTTGACTAACATCTCTATAACCTCTTCGTCTAACGTATCAATCCTAGCAGAACATGCCCATTGAATTTGTAAGTCTTCTTTGATTATTTTATTACAAAACTCTATAATTCTCTTCTTGTTGGCAGTAAACAAATCATGTACAAAGCTAAATGCTTTTATGTCATAATCTTTTATAGCCCTTTTCATCTCTTGTATTATTCTATCGTTGCTTTTTAGTCTGAACCTTTGTTTCCAAAAACTCTTGCTAGAACAGTATTTGCAGCCAAAAGGACAACCTCTTCCTACCTCTATTGATAATGATTTTAACTTGTCCATATATGGAACAAGGGAATAATCTATATTAGGTAAAACATCTAAATCTTGTATTAAACTATTTTCTTTATTTATTACAATTTTTTCTCCATCTCTATAGCATATACCCTTTATATCTGATAGCTCTTTCTCACCAGCAAATGCTTTCATTATATCTACTATACTTTCTTCACCTTCACCTATTCCTATAACATCTATAAACGAAAAAATACTCATTAAATCATACGCTGAAACGGATGCTTGTGGCCCTCCAAAAATTTGCTTTATATCAGGTCTTTGGTCTTTTATATATTTAGCCATATCTACACTTAAATGATATGAATTTGCCATTGTATAAAATGCTAAAACATCTGGTTTTTTATCTATAAGATGCTGTCCAAGATACTTTACATCACGATTTTCGAACTCTTTGTCATCTAACTCTCCTATGCTTTGCAAATATCCAAAATCTACTATTTCTACATCATGGCCTTCTTTTTTTAATATACTGGCTAATAGTAATGTCCCTATGTATAAATCACCAACTTTAAACTTACTGATTGCATTAACAAAAACAACTCTAATGATAATACACCTCCCAAATTATCTGCTGTCCTATGTTTATTTTTATTGAGGCTGTCTCAAGTAACTTTTATGAGACAACCTCGAAGGCTGTTTCATAATAAGTTATTTCTTATTTTGATACAATCCTTTAATTAAGTAATACACCTGTAAAAAAAACTAGAAACTCCACGTTACACCAGTTTTTATTGATGTAGTTGGTACAGTTATTTCAGTAGTTACACCTGTTCCTCTTCCCAATGTATCATGGCAGCCTCTTTCAACAACCATTTCTTCTACTACTTCATAGTTATTCATGTATTTACCCCCTTTTCTATATTTTTTGTTGCTCTTTAATTATATACCATACTAATGCGTGAATATTGTAATATTTTGTATTAATTATATATTATTTTATCTTATGGGTTATTAAAGCAATTTCTTTACTAACCAAATTTGTTTTACAAAAACAATAAAGCACTTCACTATAACTTGAAGTGCTTTTGGGCTTGTTATCATTTTAATCTATTGTTTTGTAATCTCTACTTAACAGATATCGCATCCACAGGACACTGTTCTTCTGCATCTCTTGCACTGTCTATTAATTCATCTGTTAATTCCATATCTGTAGCTTCTGCCTTATCACTTTGATCCATTTCAAATACTTCAGGGCAAATATCTGGGCATAAGCCACAGCCTATACAAGTTCCTTTATCTACATATGCTTTCATATAAACACTCCTTTTGGATAATTATTTATCATTTCTATTTTATCCAAATTGTGTATATATATAATTGTAATTTATTCCATTTCCTTGTCTTTAATATGCTCTTTTATTATTTCTATGAACCTCTCTCCATAAACTTCGTATTTCTTTACTCCAACTCCAGTTATATCGAGTATTTCATCTTTATTTTGTGGCAGCGAAAATGCCATCTCTTTTAATGTTACATCATGAAATATTATAAATGCTGGAACTCCTTTATTACTCGCTATATCTGCCCTTAATTTTCTAAGTTTATCAAATAAAATCTCATCATATTGTTCATATTGTTTCTGTTTTGTCTCTTTCTTTGTTTCCTTATTTTCTTCGACTAGAAGATATTTTTTGTGTTCTACTTTTTCTTTTCCTTTTAGGACATTTATAGATGTCTTTGTAAGCTTTAATATAGGAAATTTATCTGTTGTTATGTTTATAATTTTCTTTGATATCAATGTCATTATCATCTCTCTTATAACATAAACACTATATTCCTTCATTATCCCATAGGTTGATAATTTATCTAACCCTGTTTGAATTATTTTTTTATTCTTTGAACCTCGTAGTATGTCTATTATAGTATTAACACCAAATCGTTCATTAGCTCTATATATACATGATAATATTTTTTGTGATTCTAAAGTTATATCAATCATTTCACTTTCATCAAGGCAGTTACCACAATTATTACATTTTTCAAGAGTCACATCCTCGTTAAAATACCTAAGTATATGGGCTCTTAAACAATCATTTGCATGACAGAAATTAACCAATATTTGAAGATTAGCTAGTAATATCTTCTGCCTTTCTTGTGATAACCCATCAGTGTTTATTATTAACTTTTGTTTCACTACATCTGATGGTGAATACATCAATATACATTCGCTTGGCTCTCCATCTCTTCCTGCTCTTCCTGCCTCTTGATAGTATGCCTCCATGTTTTGTGGCATATTGTAATGAATAACAAATCTGACATCTGGCTTGTCTATCCCCATACCAAATGCATTTGTAGCTACTATTATTCTAGCTCTTCCTAGTATAAAATCATCTTGATTTTTTCTTCTTATCTCTGGTTCTAACCCTCCATGATAAAATACCACTGGTATATGTTTTTCTTGCAATTTTTTAGCTACAGATTCTACTGACTTCCTTGTTGAGCAGTAGATTATTCCTGAACCATTTTCATGTTTTGATTTTAAGTATTTAATAAGATATCTATATTTATTGCTAGTTTTAACGACTTTATATGTTAGATTTGGTCTATCAAAACTAGCTACTAACTCTATTGGATTTTGTAAATTAAGCAAAGACTTTATTTCATCTATTACATATTTTGTGGCTGTAGCTGTAAAAGCCCCAACAGCTGGTCTACATGCAAAGGATTGTATGAATTTTGGTATCTCTAAATAGCTTGGTCTGAAGTCATGACCCCATTGGCTAATACAATGAGCTTCGTCTACTGCTATAAACGATACGTTAATGTTTTTTACTATACTTTTAAAGTTTCGCGTATTAAGCCTTTCTGGTGCTACATAGATAAGCTTATATCTACCTCTTCTCATATCCATTAACCTGTCCACTAATTCTTGACCATCTAATGTACTATTGATAAAGGATGCTTCTATGCCTATTTCTTTTAATGAGTCTACTTGATCTTTCATTAGAGATATTAAAGGAGATATAACTATTGTTAGCCCTTCTTTTACTATAGCAGGTAACTGGTAGCATAAAGATTTACCTCCACCTGTTGGCATAATGCCAACAACATCTTTACCATCTATTACTCCTTCTATTAACTCTTTTTGACCTACTCTAAATTCTTCATAACCAAAATATATTTTTAAGACCTCATATATGTTCATACTAACCTTCCTTTTATTTACGAATTAACATACATTCTTTACCGACTGTTTATTTACTCTAGTTAGCAGTATTCCTCCTATTATAAATAACAGTATTATACTACATACACCATAGTTTGTCTTACCTGTTATATGAGTTATCACTCCTAAAAGAGATGGCCCCATTATCGCAGCAAATTTGCCAAATACATTATAGAATCCAAAAAACTCATTTGCATTATTTTTAGGAACTAACTTCGCAAAATAAGACCTACTGAGAGCTTGAATCCCTCCCTGTGAGCTACCAACTAACATTGCTAATATCCAAAAATCAAGTACACTATCTAAAAAGTATGCATATACACATATTATTATATATATAATTATTCCTGTATAAATCATTGTCAATGTAGAAAATTTATCTGCTAGCTTACCATATATTATAGCACATGGAAAAGCTACAAACTGTGTTACTAGCAATATAACTAATAAATTTGTAGAACTCACTCCTAAGTCTGCTCCGTAAGATGTTGCCATTTTAATAATAGTAGAAACTCCATCAATATAGAAAAAGTATGCCAGTAAAAACATGAATAACTTTTTATGTTTCTTAATATCTTTAAATGTTTTATATATTCTTGCAAAACTGTTTTTTACTACGTGCTTTTCTCTCTTTATTCCATGTATCTGTTTAACTCTCTTGTACATTGGAAGAGTAAACACAGCCCACCATAAAGCTGTAAGTACAAATGAAACTTTACAGGCCAATGTTACTGTTATAGGTATAATGTTTTTGCCAGCTAATATCACTATTGCCATACACAGTATAAAAGGTATTGTACTGCCTATATACCCAAGAGCAAAACCATATGTTGATACTTTATCCATCCTATCTTTTGTTGTTACATCTACTAAAAAAGCATCATAGAAAATATTTGCTCCCGAAAATCCTATCGCTGTCAATATATAACATGCTAATAATATTGACCAGTACTGCTCGTCCACAAATGACAGTGCTACTGTTGTTATTAAACCTAATGATACGAACACTGTAAAAAACTTCTTCTTAAACCCCTTATAATCCGCTATCGTCCCTAGTATTGGTGCTAAGAGCGCTATTATTAGTGTAGCTATAGAGTTTGCATATCCCCAATATGCTGTTGATAACGCTCCGTTCCCTCCACTCTTAGTAAATAATGACTTAAAATACAGTGGCATAATTGTCGATGTTACAGTCATTGTATACGCTGAGTTAGCCCAATCGTAAAATGCCCAGCTCTTTTCTAATTTGTTTAGCTTAAACATTATCTTCCTCCTTTTAGTTTATTATATATCTAAAAAGTCATTTATAACTTGACCATCAGCCTCTTTAAGCTCATAGCCTAATAGTTTCGCAATTGTCGGACCTTCGTCTATAAGTCTCATTTTATCTATTATATTGCCCTTTTTTATTCTTTTTCCGCGTGCTATAAACACTGTCCCATACCCCTCTTTTGACGGCAAATAGCCATGAGTTGCCTTTGTAATATGAGGTACATTACCAACCTCATCTAAGCTAATCTCTTTTATGGCTGGGACATCTAGATCGTCTAAGAAGTAATAGTCTTCTGTAGCTTCTATCATAAATGTACAATTACTGTCTGCTCCTAATCTAATTGCTTCTTTACTCGTGTATATATCATCAAAGCAATTGTTATGCTTGTTAAAATCACATAAATCTTTAAATAATCTATCTTTTAATTGTTTGTTACTTTTATCCTTCATGTAGATATAAGTAGATCCGTCGCAACTCTTGGCTATAGCATCATAGGATGTAACTTTACCTTTTTTATTAACTTTAATAAATCCTTTTTCTTTTAAGTATACATTTAGATAAACGACTTTACTCTCATCCATGCTACTGTGATCACCAAGTAAGATTAATGTGCTTTCTTCATAGATATTAAGTTCTTTAAGAGTTCTTATAATCTCACCTAATCTTCTGTCATGTCTTTTTAGAGCATCCAAAGCCTCTATTGAATCAAATCCATTGTAGTGCCTCATTGAATCTAAGTCAGTATAATGTACTAGTGATATATCTGGTTTTATGTTTTTGAGAGTATATAGAAAGGATTGATGTGTAAAATTGTCTAGGTATGGCTGTTTTAAGCCTTTTCTAAGATGTCCAAACATTTTGTTTAGTTTGTATTGGTACTTTATACTTCCATTTAGCAGCGAAACAATTATTTGATTTTGGTATGGTCTATTAGCAAATATCTCTGGAACATTATACTGTATTTTAGACTTTGCTGTAACAGGCCAAAGCAGTGCTGAAACTGTTTTACCATCTTTTATAGCTAAATCATAAAAAGTCTCCCCTTTAATATACTTTCTGTGCCAGTACCAATCTGGTGATTGCCTATTTGGTTGCAGGAGTGTATTGTTTACCACTCCATGATTTTTTGGGTATTTACCTGTGACTATAGATACATGTGCTGGATATGTCAGTGTTGGATATACACTCTCTACATCTGTGCAATATGATGCATCCTTTAACACACTTTTGAAATTCTCTAGTCTTGATATGTACTTAAAATCTTTTGTTGATAATCCATCAAATGATATTACTATTAAATGCATATTACCTCCATATATTATCAATATTTAAAAATTATGATTGGTTTAATTATATCATAAGACATCTAAAGATAATTTAAGCTTTTGTTAATTTTTAAATCTAGTTTTATATAAATTATAATGTAATATTGACATCTGAGTTTACAATTTATAAAATTAGTATAGCATTAAAACAAAAGATTGGAGTGATTTAGCGTTATGAAGCTGTACATCACAAGGCATGGACAAACTGAATGGAATTCAGAAGGTAGACTGCAAGGTCAACAAAACTCTGCTCTTACTGAACTTGGAAAAAAACAAGCAATTTGGCTTGGTAATAAATTGATAGATGAACATATAGATATTATAATCTCTAGTTCTAGTGAGAGAGCTATCAATACTGCCAAACTCATACGAGGCGATAGAGATATTGAGATTATAACTACTGATAATTTGAAAGAACTACACATGGGGAAATGGCAAGGTATGTTATTCAAAGATATAAAAGAGATCTATGCAGATGATTTCCAAGTATATACAAGCACTCCTCATCTTTTCAAACCTGAATATGGCGAAAGTATAAAAGATATTTATAATAGAGCTTCCTCTGAAATAGAAGCTATTATCAAAACCCATAGTGATAAAAATGTGCTAATAGTCACTCATGGGATTACTCTAAAGGCTATAATTGCATATTTTGAAAACAAAAAGATAGAAGATTTCTGGTCAGGACCACGTATGGAATCGACTTGTCTTAATATACTTGAAGTAGATGGAGAAAATAGAAACTTTACTTTACAAGGGGATATATCTCATTGGGTAGAGGAGAATTAATTTAAAAAACTTAATTTTAAAATTAATCTTCGATTTAGTTTTGTTTGCCCAAATCGGTACAAGAAAGAGCTTTATCTAATGTATAACAAAGAGGGTTCTCTTTATCTGAATGATTTTGTATGCACTGCAATTTATTCAGCATGAACCCTCTTTTTGCATCCATATAATGGTTACAATATATTTATAGTTTAGTTTGTAATTACTTCTTTGAATTTTCTTAGAGAAAATCTATATAAACCATAAACATATATAGCCGCTAATAATATCGTAATTAAGTTAATTCCTAATACTAGATAATCACTAGATATAATACTACCGTCGCCAAACGTTATGAATACAAAGAACATATAAGGCATAATACTTCCAAAGACCATAGGTAAAATAAAGATTTTCTTTAATTGATTTTTGATGCACTTGTTTATATAAGAAGTATTAGCACCTAATCTCTTTAGATTTTTAAATAATGCCTTGCTGTTTGTAGCGATAGTAATGCAACGTGTATAAGATATTACTCCCACAGCTACAAAACATATGATGGATATGTAGATAAAAAGCATCAAGTAAACAGCCATGTTTTTTAATAAGTCTTGTTTGTTTAATATGCTAAATTTAGGATAATATTTCCACGATAAGAACAGTTGATTATTATCACATGAGAGATTTATAGACTCATGATTTCCATACTCCTTACCTTCTTTGAGATATCTTATTTTTCTATATTCATTGTAATAAACTCCTTTCGCTACATCTTTTGAACTACGTGTTATGATCTCATCTCTAAATTCTTTTGCAAAGCTATAGTTATCTCCTTGTTTAGGTACGTTAAATAATACAAATGTCTCTATATTTTTTTCAGGCAAATCAGCTACTAGCAAATCGTAGTCCTTATCAGATATAACATATTTGTATGTTCCTTCTATAACAAAAGGTGAAAACTCTACATTTCCTTTATATGATAAGTCTATACTGGTATCATTTATAGGGTTGGTTGCCTTATTCAAATCATTAAATCTTCTAAATCTTGATTCGCTCATTGAGCTGATTATAATAGTATAATATTGACCTGGCAATAGCTTTAAATCCATATTAGCAACTTTATTAAAATCAGATAATCTAAAAAATTCGTTTGTTTCATATTTTTCCTTGTAGACATAATCATATTTTCTAGCAGATATACTCCTTAATTCCAATCCACTTCCAATTAATGAAATTGATGATACCTCGTTATAGTCATTGATTTTAATATTGTATTTATCTGCTAATTCATCAATGTCATTTTGAGTTAGTAGATTTTCAGATAACCTATAATGAAACGAGTAATTGTAAGGAGTCTTACTCATATTATAAAAGAATCTAGTTACCAAAGAGGGTGTATAAAAAGAAGCAAATAATCCTCCACTAATTAATAAGGATATAACACACATACTCTTTACCGTCTGCTTACCAGTAAATTTCATCATACTTTTTGGAATAATATTAGAATAATACTTTTTTAGATTTTTTCCTTTTTGATTATATATCACACAAAATGATATTAGCATATATAGTCCTACTATGCAGAACAAGTACGTCAATGACCATATCCCTGGCATACAATAAGAATAATGCCTTATAGATATTATAGGCACGCCATATCCTAAAAACAAACCACCAATAATGAAAATACCACCTAAAACTCCATACCAAGGTTTTACTAATTTAACTGTTTCGCATTTATGTTGGCTTCTTATAGTATCTATTATATTGCTATGATTAATAAATCTAGCTGTTTTAAAAATTAATAATATTGTACAAACAAGACAAAATATCAGCCCATATATAAATCCATCATATCCTATATGATAAGTCATCTCACGTGAATCTATAATAAAAAACTGAAATGCCTTCCATATCAAATAAGATACAGGGATGCTTAAAACCAGTCCTACTATACTGCAACATACAGCATTGGTAAGAAGCTCGGTATAAAGTATTCTTTTTATTTTAGTTTTCTTAGCTCCTAATGAGAGTAATATACCTATATCTTTGCTTTTATACTTTAAAAATAACGAATAAGAATATGAAGTAAAAAACATACATCCAATAATTGCAACATAATATAACATATATGCTTGCTTGTTACTGTCTCCACTGGCTGGTAATATATTTTGAACAGTAGGACTCAAAAACATAACCCCATAAGAAGAAACTAATAAACTAGATAAAGTTAATGAAAAAGCAAATAAAATATATTTTGAATAATTAAATTTTCGTAGTTTAGAGTTGATTTTAAATATATTCATTCTATTTACCTCCCAATTCTTTAAGTGTAGCTAACAATTTATCTAAGAATGCTGTTCTGTTGTTTGTTTTAACTAATTCTTTATAAATCATACCGTCTTTTAGGACAATTACTCTATCACAAAAACTAGCAGCATAACTATCATGAGTTACCATAAATATTGTTGCAGATAATTCATTTTTGGCTCTAATAAAAGAATCAATTACTGCTTTGCTTGATTTGCTATCAAGGTTTCCAGTGGGCTCATCGGCTAAAATCAAGAATGGATTATTAATAAGTGCTCTAGCAACAGCAGTTCGTTGCTTTTCTCCACCAGATATTTCAGCCGGATATTTATGTTTAATATGCGATATATCAAACAAATCACATAATTTATCTGCTAATATCTCCATTTGGTTTAAATTTTTATTACTCAAAATTTGAGGCATACATATATTGTCATACACAGTAAGTCCATCAAATAGCATAAAATCTTGAAAAACAAATCCTAAATCATTATTTCTCAATTTAGCAAGGTCATTTCCCTTGATTTTAGAAATGTTCATATTATTTAACATGATTTCACCACTATTGATGGGAATAAAGCGTGCTATACTGTTAAGTAATGTTGTTTTACCGCTTCCAGATGCCCCCATTATAGCTACGAATTCGCCTGCTTTTATATCGAAAGATAAGTTATTAAGTACCTGATATTCATTATTCTTAGTTGTATACGATTTGCATAAATTTTTTACATTTAACATATATAATCCCCTCTCAAAGCTAATATTTTTTATAATTTAGAATCTACAAGAATTATACTTAATAATGGAAATTAATTTAATAGATCTGGATGTAACAAATGGCACGTTATATGTAAAATTCGTCATAGAGTATGTTATAATGAATTTATGTTGAAAAGAGGTGGATTTATTTGTTAAATATATGTATCTGTGATGATGAAAAAACACAAAGAAAGAAATTATTAAATATCATAGAAACTCAGATGCAGTTAAAGGGTTTAGATTATAATGTAATAGAATGCAACTGTGGAGAAGCCTTGATTAAAGATACATCAGATAAACATATTGATATATTTTTCTTAGATATAGAAATGAATAATATAAATGGAATTGATACTGCAAAAAAGATTAGAGAATATAATAATACTTCTGTAATCATATTTGTAACTGGCTTTAGAGATTACGTGTTTGATGGATACGATGTAAAAGCACTTAATTATGTACTCAAACCTTATACTCAGGAAAAAATAATAAATGTAATAGGGCAATCGCTAAAACAACTTGAACATGAACAAAATAAATTTTACGTTGTTCAAACAGGTAAAGAATTGTATAAACTTAATTTTGATGATATTAAATATTTTACAAGTAATAAAAGAAAGGTAACAGTACATACGAAATTGAACTTGATAGAATTTTATGAGAAGTTAGATAATATAGAAATTGATTTACAAGATCAATTTATAAGAACTCATCAAAGATATTTGATTAATCCAAAACATATTATATCAATAGAAAATAATTTTATAAATCTAGAAAATGAAAGAATTCCGATTAGCAAAAGAAAATATCAAGAAGTAATGATCTCTTTTGCTAAACATATGTTGGAATAAAAAGGAGTATATATGTCACAATATCTAACTATATTGTATCACGCACTTGCGGTTGTAGGTGCATTATTTACTACTAAATATTTTTATAAAATGGTTAAATTGTTTATCGATATAAAAGATAAGAGGATATATAAGTATATAGCTTCAATATCTATGATATTTGTCCCAATCGTCGTGATATTTGTAAGTGACTTAACAAATGTACTATTTACATTATTTTGGTTTTTAATGATTGTAATTATTTGTTATAAAGGAACAATAATACAAAAAATATCAACAGTAATGATCCTATACCCCATTGTAGTGAATGTGAATTTTCTAATGCGATATATCCCTGTTTCATTTAAAAACGGAGCATTGGACAATATGTGCTGGATATATACAATAGCTATATTTTGGTATGTTCTATATAGATATACAAAAGATAAGATAGCATCTACACGTCAATATATAAATAGCAAAACATGGTTACTATTAGATTTAATAAATATCGCTCCATTTCTGAATATAATAATAACTATAATTTGGACAAATTATGATGAACAATACAAAGCAAAAATAATAGCTATACTATGTCTGCTGTCAAACATCGGTATATTACTATTAATAAAATTCATTGTTGATAGCGTAAAAATAAAGCTAGAAAATAAAAACTATAAAATACAATATGATTACTATCAATTACTTGAAAATGAACAATTAAACACTAGGAAAATCTATCATGATATGAACAACAATCTACAGGTTATAGGTAATTTTATTGAAAATGGCGACAAAAAAGATGCTCTGAAATATATTATGCAAATATCTAAATCTACTGAAATTTATAGAAATAAAAAATTCTGTAATAATCATATAGTAAATGCTGTTTTAAATAACAAGATGATGTTGATAAGTAAAAATCATATAGACTGCAAAATTAATATATCTATACAAAATTTAATAGCTCTAGATGATTTGGATTTGTGTTCATTATTTGCAAACACTATAGATAATGCTATAGATGCTTCTTTAAAAATATCTGATTCAAAGAAAAGACAAATATGTATAAAAGTACGTACAAAAAATAATTTTTTTATTTACTCAATCAAAAATAATAAAGCAAACGATATAGTAAAGAAAGAAGGAAGGATAATTTCCAATAAACCGAATAGCAAAATGCATGGATTTGGTATTCAGAATGTTAAGGAGATAATAAATAAATATAATGGTACTTTTGATATAAACTATACAGATAAAGAATTTGAAATTGTTACAATTATTAATGGGTAACGCTATAATTTATTAGTCTATCGGTGCTAACGCCAATCTCCTCATCACACACGGATGAATGCCGATTATAAAACTTGAATATTTCAAATAAATCATATGATAGAAATAACCTAGATTCTCAGCTAGATCTATCATAATCATTGATCAATAAAAAACTAATATGCCCCATGATTAGTTTTTTCAATCCTCTTACATATCTCAAATGCGCTCTCAAATGAGAAATATCTATCTTTATCTGATAATCTTATCCACAAAAGGTCGGAATCCTTCTCTCCGTTTTCAACAGTATACTTAGGTATATCCCCAACCCAGTCAGTTATTAAGTATATATAAAACACTATTTTTATTTCGTGGGCTTTCATTTCATCAAGATATATATATTTTTTTATCTCAACCTTATCTTCAAACTCCTCACTTACTTCTCTATACAGTGCATGAATCTTATAATCTATATTGTTAAAGTAATCTTTATCTTCTATAGACCCACTTGGAAAAAATAGCTCATGGCAACCTGTTTGAATGGGTCTTTTCTCTATCAAAACCTTATCATCCTTTATAAACGCAAATACTACCCCTTCTCTATATCCGTTTTTATAAGTATACGTCATATAGCTATCTCCCCTTTGTCTTATAGTTTGTCTTTAAAAGCACTCAGAGCATCTGCTAATGCACTGTTGAAATTATCGTCTTCTTTCTTTTGTTTTTTCATATATTTCATGACATCTTTTTTGGAGCCCATATTTTTCTTTTGTTTCTTTCTATCTTTAAAAACTGACAGTCTCTCTTTATGCCCACATGAGCATACAAACACTTGGTTATCTCCTTCTCCCCATATTTCCATCTTTTTATGACACTGTGGGCACCTCGCATTTGAAACTCTTGATATCACTTTTTTATATCCACATTCTCTATCTTGGCATACTAATTTTTTCACTGCTTTATTATTAACCTCAAGTAATGCCTTCCCGCAGTTTGGGCACTTACTCCTTGTCACATTACTGTGCTTAAACTTCTCTTTGCTATTTTTTATTTCTTCTATTATCTTGTCTGTATATTTGCGCATCTCATCTAAAAAGGTATGTTTTTTTAATTTGCCTTTTGATATATTATTGAGATTGACTTCCCATCTAGCTGTTAAAGCAGGTGATCTTAACTCCTCTGGTACTAATGACAATAGTTGCTTACCTTTTTTAGTAGCATATAGTTCTTTGCCCTTCTTTTCTATGAGTTTAGTAGAAAGTAGCTTTTCTATTATATCCGCTCTAGTTGCTACTGTGCCTATACCTCCTGCTTCCCCTATAGTCTTTATCAGTTCTTTTTTCTCGTCAGCCATGTATTTTGCAGGGTTCTCCATAGCCGATAATAAAGATGCTTCATTGAACATTGATGGTGGAGATGTCTTATCTGTTTTATACACTATGTCTGATAGATTTAGCTTATCAGATTTTTTTATTCTAGGTATATCAATATTAAAATCATCACTTTGGGTATTGTCATCTATTTCTTTATATCCTAATTTTATTGTTTTTGAACATTTAGATGTGAACAATTCCCCATTTATATCAGCAGTTATGCTATATTCTTCAGCCTCATATGGTGGCAATAACACTGACATAAACCTTTTTACCACTAAATCATATATTTTTCTCTCTTTGTAATCCAATAAGCTAAGCATCACTGGCTCTTCTGTAGGTATTATTGCATGATGATCTGTTACTTTTGAATCATTTACAAAGGATGGGCTAGCTTTAAATCCCTCTTTTAATATCTTCTTAGCCATTGTTTGATGATTACTAACTGCACATGATTGTAGTCTATCTCTCAATGTAGGAAATATATCTTTTGTAATATACCTTGAATCCGTTCTAGGATATGTGAGAATTTTATGTTTTTCATAAAGAGACTGCATTATAGACAGTGTTTGTTTAGCTGAAAACCCATATATTTTATTAGCATCTCTTTGAAGCTCTGTTAAATCATATAATTTTGGTGAATATACTTTTTTAACTTTCATTTTTACGTCTATTATTTTAATGTCGCTATTTTTGCATTTATTGACTATTTCTTTTGCCCTTTCTATATCAAAAATTCTAGCGTTGTTGCTTTTTTTATCCCTATATTCAAATTTTACTCTGTTTGATGTAGCTGTTATCGTTCTATACTCTTTTGGCACGAAGCTTCTTATTTCTTCTTCTCTTTTCGCTATCATAGCTAGCGTTGGAGTTTGAACTCTTCCACATGACAACTGTGCATTGTATTTACATGTAAGTGCTCTAGTTGCATTTATCCCCACTATCCAGTCTGCCTGAGCTCTTGTAGATGCTGCATTGTATAAACCTATATATTCCTTGCCATTTCTTAGATTTTTAAATCCTTCTTTAATAGCTTTGTCTGTTACTGATGATATCCAAAGTCTCTTAATGTCTTTTTTAACGTGTGCTTTTTCCATAATCCATCTTGCTACGAGTTCTCCCTCTCTTCCAGCATCTGTTGCAATGATTATATCCTTGATATCATCTCTATTCATAAGCCTTTTGACTTCGTTAAACTGCTTTGCACTTTTTTTTATGACAACAAGTTTTAATGTTTGAGGCATTATAGGTAAATCCTCAAGATTCCATGAAGTATATTTTTTGTTGTATATTTCAGGCTGGGCAAGTGTTACTAAGTGCCCTAGTGCCCATGTTACTATATATTTGTTACTTTCTATATAACTGTGATGCTTATTTTTACAACCAAGTACTCTTGCTATTTCTTTTCCTACAGATGGTTTTTCTGCTAATACTAACGTTCGTGGCATTTATATTACTCCCTTCAATTTACACCTTCTATCAAATTGTTTTCTAAACAAAATTTTAAATCTAACTTTATATTGCCTTTTTCTTCAAACTCTATTTCTATATTACTCTTTGATATACTAACAATTCTACCACTACCAAGCTTTTTGTGGTAGATATCTACTCCTTCTTTTAAATCTTTAGAAAAATAACTATATAGCTCTTTTAAAAACCTTGATTTTTCTATCTCTTTTTCAAATCTGTTTTTGATATGAGATATATACAAGTACTCTTTAGCTCTTGTCATACCAACATAGAAAAGCCTTCTTTCTTCTTCTATGTCTGATTTTTTGTGTGGAACTAGTCCTTCTACCACACTAACTATCCATACTAACTCGTATTCTAATCCTTTTGAACTATGCATCGTAGTAAGTACTACAGCATTTTCTTCTTTTTTATCACTCTGTTTTACTTTCTGTCTGAAATCTTCTATATGTTCAAGCCATTCCTCTAATGTATCATATTGCCTTGTACTTTGGCTTATTTCATTTAATACCTCTATTAATCCAACTACTTTCATATTTCTAAACTTAGCATACTCGTCTAAATATTTTTCATAGCCTATTTTATATCTTATATACTCAAGCATTTCATGTGGGCTCATATGTTTTATTATTTGAAGATGATACTGCAAGTCTTCTAACCTTTCAGTAATCCAAGCTTTATCACTATAGTTTCTATATAAAGCCATCCATATATTATCACTATCTTTTATTGCTTTTATTTCAGTCTTTTTTATGTATCTAGTAGGCTTATTAACAATCCTCTGAAAATACTTTTTATTCATTATATCTTGGGATAGTTTCATATATGCTATTACATCTCGTGCTACTGGATGGTCGTAAAGTATAGCCACCTTGTCCTTTACTATGAATGGTATGTTCCTATCAAGAAGTGCATTTATTATAGACCTTGATTGCAAATTAGTTCTATATATTATTGCTATATCTTGATATAATAACTCTCCTTTATTTATTAAACCTATGATATTATCCACTATTAAGTTTGATTCTTCCAATACATCTTCAGCTTCAAGTATTTGTGGCTTAACCCCTCCTGTATTATCTGTGGTCATATTTTTTTTGTATCTTAGTTTATTATTAGTTATAAGTTGCTTACTAAAATCAACTATTGCCTTAGTTGAACGGTAATTTTTATTTAGTATAATTGTTTTTGCATCTTTAAAATCCTTTGAAAAATCCAATAAAAATTCAGGTCTTGCTCCTCTAAATCTATATATCGACTGGTCATCATCTCCTACTATAAACAGATTATTCTTTGGTAACGCTAATAGCTTCACTGTTTCGTATTGAACTTTATTTATATCTTGGAATTCGTCTATCAATATATATTTGTACCTGTCCTGCCAATACTTAAGTACCTCGTTATTGCTACTAAGTAAATCATAACATTTAACCAACATATCATCAAAATCTATAAGATTGTTATTAGCCTTATATTCTTCATACATCATCGTTATTTTGCGAAACTCTAGTGGCGAGCATGTAGTTGGTTCATATTCATGTATATCACATAGTTCACATTTCATACAAGATATATCTTTCATCAATTCGTTTATGAACTCATTTTCATCTTGAAAATCTAGCTCTAACTTTTTTATAATGCTGTAGAATAATTGTTGTTTTGTATCTTCTTTTATTATGTTATTTAAACTTATCCCATAGTAGCTTCTTATTATACGAAAAAATATGGCATGAAACGTGCCAAACATGACGTTATGATTATCATTTGTTAATCCGCTGAATCTTTCGCTCATTTCTATAGCTGCTGATTTGTTAAACGCTATCACTAGTATATCTTGTGGCTTTATGTTATATTTATGTATAAGATTAAACACTCTGTGTGCTATGACTAAGGTTTTTCCTGATCCTGGTCCTGCTAATACAAGCATTGGTCCATCTTTATGCATTACTGCAATCTTTTGGTTACTGTTTAGTATGATGTTCATTTTATCTCCTTGTTCAACCTATTATTGAAAATTTCATTAGGTTTAATAATCTCTTAATACATTTTATCATATTTTACATTTAAAAAAGTTTCATATTTTCGATTAAAATTTTATTACTGATATTTTACATACATGTTTCATGTTTTTTCCATGGTACTTTTTCAACTTAGCTTCATTTGAGTCATATACAGGCTTTAATCGTGTCATATATATGCCAAAAAAATGTTTTTGTTTACTATGTTTTCTATTTTGTTGCATATATTACCAACTGCAGGTTATTATAGTTAATGATATAATATTGTGTATAGTAAACAATTCTAAAATCATCTAACACATCTAACTAATGGAGGTAACTAATGAAAAAAACACTTAAAACAATTCTAACACTTAGTTTAGTATTGTTTGTACTTACTATTCTTCCAACATCAGCTAACGCTGTGACAGTTACTGTAAAAGGAAAAATAATCAGTGCAAACATCCCCATGAAAAAGGAGTTAACCCAAAACTCCGAAACACTTAGAACTCTGAATCTAGGTCAGAAAATCGAAATTATTGGACAAAACAACAGTCAAACTCATGTTAAAACATCTGACGGTGCAATTGGTTGGGTAGATTCCAACTATATTGTTCCTATAAAAGATATAAAATATCTTAAGAAGGGGCTAATCACAGCAGATATACTTAATGTAAGAGAAAAACCAAGCTTAACAGCGAACATATTATCTAAAAAACATGAGAACAATTTAGTTATAATAGTAGAAAAACAAGAAGATTGGTATAAAATACTTCTTGAAAATTCTACAAATGCTTTTTTGCATTCTGATTACGTTCAGTTGATATCTCTATACCCAATGTGGTCCATTAGCGAAGGTACTGTTAATCTAAGAAGTTCCTTTTCGACTGATTCTGATGTAGTCACTAAGTTGAACAAAGGCAAATCTGTATTTGTTCTAGATAGAAAAGATGACTGGTTTAAGATTTCAACTGGCGATAATATCGTAGGATGGGTTAAAACTGACCTAATAAAACCTATGGCAGGTCAAACAAATCAATTAACATCAAGAAGTGGTGATTCTAGATTTACTACCCAAGTAGTAAACACTGCAAAACAGTATTTGGGTGTACCTTATGTTTATGGAGCTAGTGGCCCAAGTAGATTTGATTGTTCTGGCTTTACGAAATACGTTTATGCTAAGCTAGGAATTACTTTACCTAGAACTTCTAGAGATCAAGGAAACTATGGAAAATATGTAAGCAGAAATAAACTTCAAGCTGGTGACCTAGTTTTTTTTGATACATCAGGAAAATATAACAAAGTAATATCTCACTGTGGAATTTATATAGGTGGAGGTAACTTTATACATGCATCATCTACTAGAAGTGTACGAAGTGTAACTATATCATCACTTAACAATAGTTACTATAACGCTAAATATGTTCATGCAAAAAGACCATACTAATATAGTAAAAATGAGTATCCATAGGATACTCATTTTTTGTATATTACAATTTAAAATTGTTTGTTATGTATGTATATGTATTATGTTATAATATATAAAAACATTGCACTAGTATAAATGATTTAAAGGAGTTTATTATGTTTATATTTGGTCACAAAAACCCAGACACTGATTCAATCGCTTCAGCTATTGCGCTAAGCGTACTTAAAAACAAACTTGGTTATAATGCTACAGCTTGCTCTTTAGGCGAGTTAAATAAAGAAACTAAATTTGTACTTGATTATTTTTGTATGGAAAAACCTATGCTACTTGATAATGTGAAGACACAAGTCAAAGATTTAGCTTATGACAAGGTTGCTTCAATCACTAAAGATAAATCTATACTATATTCATATAGAAAAATGGAGGAAAATAATATTCGTACTCTTCCTATCGTTAATGATAAGAATAAAATTATAGGCATTGTTACAATGAAAGATATTGCAATGTCATTAATAAAAGGTGATTATTATGAGCTTACTACTAGCTTAGACAATATATTAAAAGATTTAAATGGTAAATTACTAACTGGTACTACAAAAGAAATTGCTGGAGATATTCTCGTTATATCACTATACCATAAAACACTAAAAAAAGCGTCTGTTCTTAATGAAAGAAGTGTAGTTATAGTAGGTGATATGTACGATGCTATTTCAACTGCTATAGATTGTAAAGTTCAACTAATCATACTCACAGGCGGTAAAAAGATACCTCAAAAATACATCGAAGCTGCTAAGAATAATAACGTATGTATTATATCCGTTAAATCAGATACCTATATTACATCTAAGTTAATCAATCAATGCAACTATATATCTAATATAATGAAAACTGATAATCTTTCTTTTTTCTATGAGGACGAATATCTAGAAGACGTCAAAGAAGAGTTAGTTACTAACAGGCATTCATACTACCCTGTACTCGATAGTAAAAGAAGATATCTTGGTGTTTTGAATAGGTTACATGTATTAAAACCAAAAAGAAAAGAAGTCATATTAGTAGACCATAACGAAATAACTCAAAGCATACAAGGTCTAAACGAAGCAAGAATATTAGAAATAGTTGACCATCACAAAATTGGTGACATAAAAACTGATGAACCTATAAATTTTACGAATATGCCCCTTGGTAGCACGTGTACAATAGTATATACCATGTACAAAGAAAAAAGAATAAAAATAGAGAAAAACATTGCTGGTTTATTGATATCTGGTATTTTGTCTGATACATTGTATTTTAAATCACCAACTACTACTCCTATAGATATCTCAGCAGTAATCCAGCTAAATAAGATATTGAAGTTAGATTTGGATGAATACACTTATAGTATGTTTAGAGCTGGAACGTCTCTAGAAAATGACAGCATAGATGATATATTTAATAAAGATTACAAGGAATTTGATGAAGGAGAATATAAAATAGGAGTAAGCCAAGTATTCACTCTAGATATTGATGATGTATTTAGACGAAAGGATGATTTTATTTCATATATAAATAAAACTAATCAGATAACCAATCAATATATCTCGCTATTATTAATAACTGATATATTAAAAAATGGTTCTTATATACTCTATAAAACATCAAATGAATCAATACTCAAAAGAGCTTTTGATATATCTCCATATCAAGGTGTATTTATTGAAGGTGTTGTTTCAAGGAAAAAACAAGTAGTACCTAAATTGCTTAGTGAGATAAAGAGTAACTAGTATTGTTTTATATAGTTTGAAGTTTTGGAACAGTTTTTAGATCGAATTGATAATCAATTAAATATAATTAGTAGAAAGAAATTCCGCTTTAAGATATTTAGAGCGGAATTTCTGTAATTAGAATTATATTATAACTTTTGTAGCACAGTGAAAATCACAACATTTGGTAACCTAGTAACAGAATTAAAAACAAAGGATATATGCTTTTCTATTAATTCTATTGAACGAATATATTTATTGACACAAGTTTATAAATGTACTATAATTATAAAAAAAGTACAAAAATCAAATCTGAAGGTGAATTTATGGAAAGAATGACGAGAAAAAGTATTAAAATATTAGATTGCTCTATTCAATTATTTATGGAATATGGAATAAAGAAAGTTACTATGAATGATATTGCAAAACGTTCTAATGTTTCTAAAATGACTATTTACAAGTACTTTAACGATAAGGAGACGTTATATAAATATGTTGGTAAAACTATGCTAGAACGTTGTTATGAAGAGTTAGAAGAGCTATATGAATTATCTGAAGATGTTGTTCAAAAAATGATTAAATGCACATATATACTAACTGATTATATATCTAAGGGATACGCTACATTATGTTTTGAGTTGGGTAACTATAATGATGAAATAAATAAAGAAGTTAAGCAATTTAATATGAAAGTAAAAGATATAATTATTGTTCTTATAAAAGAAGGTAAACAAAACAAATTAATTCGCGAAGACATTAGTGATGAGTGTATATATCATTATATTGATATGGGACTTAATTATTTTCAGCATAACGCTGAATACCGTAAAAAAATAATAAACGATAGTTCTTTCAGAAGAAATTACATGGCCTTTATATGGGGTAATGTTTTTATTGACTACTCTGGATTTGACTGCTAATACTGTTAAGCACAATAATTAAAGCTAGTAACATATGAAAGGAATATAGCTATGAAAGATTATAAAGGCAATGAACTTATAATTAACAATATTAATATATTAACAATGGTTAATAATAAAATACTTAAGAATAAATTAGTTGTTATTAAAGATGGAAGAATTATAGAAATTGGTAAAGGGACTGATAATACAGGTAATTACTTAAATGTAATTGATGGTAAAGATAAATATATTATGCCTGGGCTTATTAACATGCACACACATCTAGGAGATAACAAAGATGATTTGAAGCTCTATTTAGCTAATGGAATAACTACAATAAGGAATATGTGGGGTTATGGTAAATTTAATTTTGGACAATGGTTGTTTGGAACAAGGGTATTTAATCATTTACTATTAAAAAAGCAAATTGATGAGAGAAAAATTATAGGCCCCACGATTTTCACAGCAGGTCCATTATTGGATGGAAAAGATCCGTTTTTTCCAAAGTTTATGAACCTTCATGCTCTAAAAGATAAAAAGCAGATTAATCAAGTCATAAAAAATCAATTTACAAAAGGATATGATTTCATTAAGATTTATTCTAAGATATCTAAACAAAATTTTAAAGATATAATTAATATTGCGAAGCTTTATGATATGCCAGTAGTTGGACATGTACCTGATTCAGTTGGAATTAGACAAGCATTGAAATCAAAAATGCATTCTATTGAACATTTATATGGGTTCTTTAATCCATATATGCCAGAATTGAATTTAAAGAAAGAAGAAATAAAAGAAATAGCTAGTATTGCTGCAAGCAATGATGTTTGGAACTGTCCAACTCTAATTGCAAATGAAAGAATAGCTAATATTGATAGGAAAGATGAGTTTGAAAATGAAGATCAAATGTCCTATATATCAAATAAGAATAAGAAAGCAATGAGGTTTTTGTTACGGAAATCAAATGAGCTCATCATGAAAAATAATATTAAAGGAAACCATGAATATATGGAATTTCTATTCTATATTATACAGCAATTAAAGAATGAAGGGGCAGGGATACTAATGGGTACTGATAAAGCAGTTCCATATGTTGTTGCAGGTTTTTCTGAACATAAAGAAATGAAGCTATTAAAAGAAGCAGGCTTGGATAATTATGAAGTTATCAAGACTGCAACAATTAACGCTGCTAAATGTTTGAAAATTGAGAAGGATGTGGGGACTATTGGAGTTGGAAAAAAAGCAAACATAATAATAACTAATAAAAACCCCCTTGTTGATCTTAATGAAATCTATAAGCATAATGGTGTAATTAAAGAAGGAATCTATTATTCTAGAGCAAAATGTAATAAGATTCTAGAAGAAATAAAAGTAAACTTAAGATAAACTAGTATTATTAACATTTAGCTTATATAATATCATCCCTAATAAATCTAGATAACTAGTGAATAATATTTGTTCCAAGCGGTGCAGTAGAGGAGCTGTTTTCTACCAATTTAAGTAGAAGCTTTAAAGAAACAGCTCCTAAATTACCTACGAGTAACATCTTTTAATTTCCTAGTAAATTGATTGGTTGTAATTTTTATTAATCTCAGAGAGCTTGACTAAATTAACGAAATCAAATTGTTTCCCTATTTTTCTAACCCAAAAACTTTATACAACTCATCTATGCTATTTACTACATAATCAGCTACTTTCACCTGATCATCAGAAAAAATATCAAAGTAACAGCTCTTTATCCCAGCATTTTTACCAGCCAATACATCTATGTCTCTATCTCCTATCATTATAGCTTCTTCTTTATTAATATTGTGCTTGGTTAACAAATACAATAGTGCCTCTGGCGAAGGCTTTCTTTCAAATTTATCTTCTTTTGATACAATATCTTCAAAATACTTTATTAGATTGTGGTGCTCTAAGTAATCTATCACAGATTTACCTCTGTTTGTGTAAATATAATTTTTCTTATCTGCTTTAAATACATCTTTGATTATTTTATCTGCAGAAGGAAAAGGCTTAACATCACTTAAATTTACTTCACTGCGAAAACCATCATATTTCTGTTTCAATATATCTAAATCTACGTTATATTTGTTTTTATAATGCTCAAAAGTATGTCCATGAGATATCCTCATAAGAGACATTATATTGTCATACTCATCATTTATCTTCATTTCTATTAAAGCTCTACGTAGTGAATCTACAAGCATTGGATATGTATCAAAAAGTGTTCCATCAAAATCCCATATTATATGATTGTACATAACTTCTCCTCCTAAAAATGATTATATTGTATATATCTTTCGGTTATATACCTCTTCCTCATTTTGGTATGTAAATCCTGCCTTCTCTAATGTTTTACAAGAAGCAATATTATCTGATTTTACTACTCCATATAGTACAGGTAAGTTTAGATTTTCCTTTGACCATTTGGCAAATGCCTTTACTACCTCACTTGCATAACCTTTTCTTTGATAATCTTCACCTATTGCATATCCTATCTCTATACCTTCTTTAATTTTGCTCAAGCCTACATGCCCAATGAGTTTTGTATCTTTTAGTTCTACTCCCATTACATAAGGGTAATCAATATTCTCAAGATTAGATGTATATTTAGATATTAGAAACTCTAATACTTTTTTAGCTACTTGTATATCTTCATACACTTGATCTGGCATCCATTTTTTCAATGATTCCTCTTGACTAAATTTATAAACCTCTTCTGTATCTTCTAGACTAAATTCTCTCACTATCAATCTATCTGTTGTTATTATATTCATATGTGCCTCCCTAAAAGATTTTATTTCTTATTTTACATTATACTAAATTATTGACTATATAAGCTACTTGTTCTATGTAAAATTGCATATGTATAAGAGGCTATTATTAGGAAATAGCCCCTTATATTATAATATTATTTAACTATTTATAGTGCAAAACAATGATTTAACGGACCATTGCCATTTCCTAAATCTAACCCATCTTCTAATGCTCCTGTAATATATTCTTTGGCTTTACTTATGCTATCATATATTGACATACCTTTTGCAAGATTACAAGCTATAGCTGATGAAAGCGTACATCCTGTTCCATGTGTATTAGTATTGTTTATTCTTCGTGCTTTAAACCAGTTTATATCACCGTCACTATAAAACAAATCATCTGCAGAATCTTTTGAATGCCCACCTTTTATGAGTATATTTTTTATTCCCTTTTCTGATATTTTGACTGCCGAGTTAATCATATCTTCTTTTGATTTTATTTCAAAACCACATAAACATTCAGCTTCCGGTATATTTGGTGTAATAACATCTGCTATTGGGAGTAAGGAGTTAGTTAATGATTTTATAGCATCATCACTTAAAAGCTTGCTTCCACTTGTTGAAATCATTACCGGGTCTACTACTATATTTTTCGCATTGTATTCACTTATTTTTTTTACTATAGAATTGATTATATCTATACTAGATACCATCCCAATTTTTACTGAATCTGGACGTATATCTGTAAATACACAATCAAGCTGCTTTGAGACTAGCTTGCTAGTTACATCCATTACATCATATACTCCAGTAGTATTTTGTGCTGTTAAAGCTGTTATGACACTCATGCCATACATCTTGTGTGCTGTAATTGTTTTTATGTCTGCCTGTATTCCAGCGCCCCCACTACAATCTGAGCCTGCAATAGTTAACACTTTGTACATATTCATCCTCCATAACATAGTTATTTACCATTTCATCTGACAAAACCCTCAATTCTTTTGATGCTAATTCTATATTTTCCTTTGAGAATATCGCTGATATCACAGCAATACCATCTACCTTACTTTCTCTCAATTTTAAAACATTATCTTTGTTTATACCTCCAATTGCTACAACTGGTATATTTACTGCTTCACAAATTTTTCTTAATGTTTCTATATCAACATCATTTGCATCCGATTTTGTATTTGTCTTAAATACAGCACCTACTCCAAGATAGTCTGCTCCATTTTCCTGAGCTATCAACGCTTGCTTCACTGTCTGCACTGACACGCCTAGTATTTTATCTTTACCTATTTTAATACGAGATTCTTTAACTGATGTATCACTTTGACCTATATGTGCACCATCAGCTTTACAAGCTATTGCTATCTCTATATTATCATTTATTACAAATGGTATCTTATGCTTATCTGTTACCTGCTTCACCTCTTTAGCAAGCTTTAAAAATGACTCATACTCTAGGTTCTTTTCTCTAAGCTGTATAAAAGTTGCTCCTCCTACTATCGCTTGTTCTACTTGGCTTTGTAGTGTGTTTTCGTCTAGCCATGTTCTATCTGTTACGACATAGAGCCTCATGGCTTTTTTATCTACTTTCAATTTTCAGTCCTCCTTCAAGACTTTTAAATTCCATCTTGCTTATTTCATCTATTAAAAACATTCTATAGGAGGATGTTCCTCCATTATTATCTATAACTTTTTTATGAGCAAGTTCTCCGCTCAGACCCATTACACCCACTGCTAAAGCAGTAGCTTTTAAAATATTATCTTTGTTAGCTCCACAATATGTAGCTATCAATGCTGTTAACATACATCCTGTTCCTGTTATTTTTGACATCATTGTGTGTCCATTTCTGACTATATACGATTCTTTACTATCAGAGACAATATCTATCACACCCGTTATAACTATTATTGCTCCTGTTTTTTTGCTAAGTTCTTTGCTAAATGATATTACCTCATCTATATTATCTTCTGTTACTATATCTGATACATCAGCATCAACGCCTTTTGTATTTCCACTGCCCTGTGATATGGTTTTAATCTCTGATATGTTACCCCTTATGACATCAAATTTTATCTCTTCTAACAATTTAAACGTAGTAGAAGTTCTAAGAATTGATG
Organism: Clostridiaceae bacterium M8S5; assembly: GCA_029227815.1. Classification (GTDB taxonomy): domain Bacteria; phylum Bacillota; class Clostridia; order Tissierellales; family MCWD3; genus Abyssisolibacter. The sequence continues at coordinate 4,244,494 of CP118523.1, forward strand.
CTCCTGTTCCTACTGGATCTAAAACTACAGGATGAGATAATTGATTAGATCTTTTTCCAGCTGCAATCATTGATTTAATCGTTCTAACGTTTAATGTACCAATATTTATATCAAGCGAATTACATATAGAAGTAATCTCTTCTACTTCTGATATGTCATCTGCCATAATTGGTGATCCTCCACATCCTAGTATAACATTTGCACAATCATTTACTGTAACATAGTTTGTAATACAATGAACTAACGGTGACTTAACTCTTACATTCATAAATATATCTTTGTACATATTTATCCTCCTAATCTTTTTTTGCGACTACAATAAAAAATGAGAGATACTTTATACCAATGTATTAGTATCTCCCATTATTTTTCTCTAATGTTCCCTACGTTGGCATTATCCAAATCAGGTTATGGGTCGAAGTTAGATTACTTCCTCTCAGCCTGCTAAACAAGCTCCCCTTATTCAGGTTGACTATAAGATATCATATATATTAATTACTGTCAACCAGCTAATAAAATTTATAATTTAAATTGAGAAATCGTCTCCTGTAAACCTTGTGCTAATTCCGATAAGCTTTCACTTGAGCTAGCAACTTGTTGTATAGATGCCAATTGTTCTTCTGTTGATGCTGACGCTTCCTCTGTTCCTGCTGCATTTTCCTCGGCTATTGCTGATAGTGATTGAACTATTTCTAGTATATCTGCTTTTTTAGTATTCATTTCTTCCACTGATGTATTGATTTTACCTATAGCTTCCTCTGTTTTTATTATAGCACCAGTTATATCTTTATACTTACTTTCTGTCTTTCCAACACATTCAGCTTGCTTATCTACAATCTCCCCAACTTCCTTAATCTTTTGTACCGCTTTTGCTGAGTTGTCTATTAGTTCATTAACTATCGTGTCTATCTCAACTGTTGAATTGGTTGATTGTTCTGCAAGATGCCTTATTTCCTCTGCCACAACAGCAAATCCTTTACCTGCTTCTCCTGCTCTTGCTGCTTCAATAGCCGCATTTAGTGCAAGTAAATTAGTTTGTTCTGCTATTGAAGCTATCAATTGACTTGCGTTTCCTATTTTTTCAGAGCTAGCATTTGTCTGCTCTATAACATCAAAAATCTCATTAGCTGCAATACCACTTTGGTGGGTCTTTTCTGTCAATTCTTCTACTACTTCTAATCCTTCACTTATTAAGCTTGATACATTTTCAGAGGATTTATTTACTTCCTCCATAAGCTCTTGATTTTGTTTGATCAAATCTCCTAATTCATTTATCTTACTTGCTCCTATCTCAGTATCTTGTGCTTGAGACATAGCTCCTCTAGATAATTCTTCTATAGTCCTTGCTACCTCTTGAGAACTAGTTGAAGTTTCCTCTGAAGTAGCTGTTAGCTCTTCACTAGATGCTGATAAGTGAGATGTAACTTCCTGTACCTTTTTTATCAATTCGGTAAAATTCATACACATCTTTCCTAAAGCACGTGTCATATCTCCTGTTTCATCTTTCCTTTTTACGAGTATATTTGCTTTATGCTTTTCGTCATAGCTTAAATCATATCCTGCAAGTTTATTTACAACATCGGACATTACATCTATTGATTTCACTATGTATTGGCTGTTGTAGTACATGACTCCTGCCATAATCAATGTAGCTACTACTGCAAGTATAGCTGTTATTAGTATGCTCTTTCTTGTTGATGCCATCATCTCGTCTGTAGGCACTATTATATTGTATGACCATTTTAGGTCACTACCTTCAAAATTAATTGGTGAATAAAAACATTTTACATCTTGTCCAATACTATCAGATAAATCATTGTTTGAGAATTTCTCTCCATTGTTTATCTTAGCTAAATAACTATTTCCCGCTTCTAATCCAAACTCTTTGCCTATTTGGTTAACCTTTCCTTCATCTCTATGTGCTAATACAGTACCTTCGTTATTTACTAATCTTCCAAATCCGTTTTCATATAACTTAACTTCTGAGTTTATCTCTGTCAATTTCTTTAAAGATATATCAACTCCAGCTACTCCTACAAATCTACCGTTTATTACAATGGGCTCTGAAAATGTTACCACAGTAACCTCTTCTCCACCTAACTCATATTGCTCTGGCTTGGCTATAAAGCTTCTTTTTGTTTTTTTCGGAACTAGATAATAATCATTCTCATCTACTTTACTGGTCTTTTTAAATGTAAGTTTGCCTCCAATTTTTGCCCATGACGGAATAAATCTTCCTTGTGAATCACAGCCTTCACCATTGATATGTAATGAATCTTGACCATCAAATGCATTAGGTTCAAAAGCTGCCCATGCATACAAATAGTTTTCGTTACTCTCTAGTTTCTCTTTAAGTAGCTGTTTAACTAAGCTTCGATCTGTACTTCCACTTTTTTTCAAGTTTTTTAAGATATCAGCTAATGCCTTTGCATCATGTACTGCATCATCTAGTACTGATTCCATTTCTGCAGCCACATAATCCGTTTGTTGTGATATAGACTTTATAGTGCTTTCTCTAATGTTTGTATACGAACTAAATGTTAAGTATCCCATAATTGCCCCTGATATAATTACTATTATTGCTAAATTAAGATATATCAAACGTCCTTTGATTTTCATAGTTACTCCTCCCTTTATTATGCTATCTATACCATATGCTCACATCTTAATCTTGCTATTATTATGTAATATGTAATGTCAATTATTTTATGTAATAGTACTAGCTTCGTTAACTTTACATTATATTGTGCGTTACTGACGAAACTGTCAAAAGTTATATAAACAAGCACATGATATTTTTATTATACAACTTTTTGGTGGAATTTAGGCAATATTATACATAATATACATATGATTAGTTCGTTAGTCCTACTTACGACAAAATTTGTTTAATATGTCATTTGCAAATTGGATAATATATGATATTATGTTTAGTTAAATACGTATTTAATTTAATAAGGGGTGATTATATGAATCTAAAAGATGTTAAAATAGTATCTAAAAGATTAATACAAGTTCCTATCAATAAAAGCTATGCTGAATCTCTATATAAAAACTTCACTGATGAAGTAACTAAGTATATGTATCCAACACCTTCTGAGAACATAGAAGGCGTTCATGCTTTTATTTCTAATGCAACTACTAAAATAAATAATAACACCGACCTTTATTTAGCTATCCTCGATAATGAAACAAACGAGCATATTGGAGGCTCTGGTCTTCACCATATAGGCGATAAAGATCCTGAAATTGGTATATGGCTAAAAAAATCTGCTCATGGAAATGGTTATGGACTGGAAGCTGTAAATGCAATAATTCAGTGGGCACGAGAGAATATATCTTTTGAATACATTAAGTATCCAGTTGATAAAAGAAACATTGCAAGTAAACGAATACCTGAACTTAATAATGGTAAATTAGTAAAAGAATATGATACAACTACTGACTCCGGTAAAACATTGCATTTAGTAGAGTATTGGATATACTAGTAATCAAGATAGCAAACTGTAGAAAAGTTCAAGGCATGTTAAAATTGAGTAGCAGAGCTTACTTAGAGGTAAGTGAGCAACGGTAATTTTAACAACAACGCAGAAATTGGGCTTTTGTCTACAGTCTGAGGATACTCAATTTTTATGAGTATCCCCCTATTATATACCTATCTTCTATTAGTACTGACCGAGCAGTCCTCTTTTTCTAGCTATTTCACTACACTTCTTAAATACTATTATACCAATAACAAAATAAACTGCTGAATTGGTTATCAATAATACATAATCTATTGCAGAAAATGATAATAACGATTGTTTGCCCATAATAATTTTAAATGCACCTATTGTTGTAGGTCTAAACGGCAATATAGAGTCTAATATACTTCCTTTACTTGGTAAAACTAGTGCAATCAAAAAATATTGTATAACATTCAGTAATGACTGTATTTTTTTAAATATAAGTGCTAGTCCTCCAAATATCAGCCCTATCCCTAACATACTAAATATACCTATTATGATAATTGGTAATAATAATAATATATTTATATCTAACCAGTATCCTGTTGTTTCCATTACACATATTAAAACTATAAAACAAATTATTAAATTAACTATAAGATTACTAAGGCTTCGTATTACTAGTACATTTTGAAGTCTAGCATTTGACATACTAATTTGCTCTAGTGTACCTCTATTAGCATCCGAAATTATACCATGTGCTGTATCCGAATAAACCATAATCATAATAGTCCACAAGAAATAGCCTACTACAAACCCTTCTAGTGTGTTTCCTAAATTGACCTTGCTGACATTCATCCCTACTCCAAACATTTTTATACCATAAAACATACCAAGGAATAAAAAATAAAAACTCAAAATTTCTGAAAGTGTGTTAAATCTATATCTAATAGTCTGTATGAAGGATTTTTGTATTGATACCTTAAACAAATAATATACGTTCTTCATTATTTTACACCTCCATTTGTAAGGCTCAAATATATTCTACCGAAATTAATATTATTTTGCTTAATCTCTTTAACATAGATACCCTTCTCTTTAAATGTATCTATAATACTATACAGTTCTTCCGTACTCATTATATCTACTTCTACAGTTAAGTCATCTGTAAAATAAAATTTCTTACTTTCTTCTAACAACGCTTGCTTCTCATCATTGCTAATAGCATTAGATAAAACTATCTCATAAGTTTTACTTTTAAACATGTCTTTCAGACTACTTACTGAATCTACAGTGACAAGCTTACCTTTATTCAAGATCACAACATCGTCACAAACTTCTTCTACTAAATCCATATTATGAGTACTTAGAAGTATAGTCTTATTCATGCCTGATGCGATATCTCTAAGTATATCTTTTATGTCTATAAAACTACTAATGTCTAAACCTAAAGTCGGTTCATCTAACAATATGATATCTGTATCACATATTAATGTCATTGCTATGGCTGTTTTTTGCCTCATTCCTCTTGAAAGTTTATTAACTACAGTATCTTTTTTGTCTCCCAAATTAAACATATCTAAAAGCCTATCTATTTCTTTCTCAATTTTCTTTCCTCCTATGCCTCTAAGCCCTGCAAAATACCTTAGATTTTCCCTAGGAGTAAGTCTCCAATATAAATTCCTTGTACCTTCAAATAGTGCTGCTATCTTGTCTATACTTCTTTTATTTTCTTTGCCATATAGCATAATTTGACCATTATCAGGTATTATAAGATTACAAATGCTTTTGATAATAGTAGTCTTACCTGAACCATTTGGTCCTAATATTGCACATATGCTTCCTTCTTTAACAGAAAACGATACATCATTTACGGCTACAACTTCACCATATCTCTTTTCAAGATTGTTTATCTCTATAGCTTTCATGGTTACTCCCCCTTATAAAATAGCCTTATTTTAAAAAATAAATATGAATAGAGCTAATAAATACGTAAGTAATAAGTTCTTATTACATAGCTTAAATCCTACCCCCACTATAAATGCAACTACAGCTACATAAATCCCTGTAGTAAAGTCCTTTGTCAATATATGAACCAATCCCCATGTTAATGCTAATACAAATCCACCATAAGGTATCAAATTTTTTGCGAATTTTTTGTCTCCCCATATTTGACTAAGCACTACTATTAAAGTCATTAACATAGCTTCTAGTATAGAATAGATATTTCTTATTATATAGCAGTACCAAACTCCTTGTACCTTTCTTTTAAATTAGATAACTCTTGCACTATGTCAGGTAGTTTTTGGTCTTTTACAACAAAATTAAGTGCTATTATCACACCAGCAAATACCATAAATGATATTATTGATTTGGTATTTACATTTGACCATGAATTATAAATTTTCTCATTACTATTTTTATGAATTTAAATGTTAAAATTGCTACTATCCCCCATACAAATACTGTCGTAGAATTGCTGATTAGCATCCTATATGATGCTTGCTTTGAAATCACCTTACTCATAGTCATAGAAACTACAACATCTAACCCTAAAGCAAGAAATACAAGCATAGATGTTAAAAATAGCCATTTGCTAATCTTCCAATATTTTTATTATTTTCCATTATATCACCACCTTTCTGCATATTATAAATTATACAATAAGCAATATATTATTTCTATACTTTTAAATAAATCTCTTATTTTAGAAGAAAGAGAAGCTAATATTTAATAGCCTCTCTTTAGTATTTTTTATTATTAATTTTTTGGTGGATATAATCCATCTATACATATAATGTAATTTATACAGCTGTAAGGTTGCATATTAGTATGGGGATTATTCCCACCTGCCTCTGTTATCTGAGTTGATAAATTAAAGTTTGTTTGATCAATGTTTATATCGACATTACCTTCTTTCATCCTCTTGTTGGATTCTCCATCACTATATACCTTTGTTGTAGATTTAGACTGACTGATATTATTCCCTTCTGGATTATTTGTGTCTACTCCTCCATTTGTACATTTTATAGTACCTGTTGCTGATATATCTATATTGCAAGATGTCGTAGCTGCATGCGTGTGAGTTGGCATCTCATGTGCGGAAAGCTTTACATATTCAACTCCACCTCTTTGTCCTAGCACTTTTCCTGATAATCCGGCTCCTTCACCAGTTCCAATTGCTACTCTTCCTCTTAAATCTGGGAGTGCAAACGACGTCCTACCATCTCCCCCATAAGTAGTACTTAATATAGAAAATAATGCTTGATTACTTGATATACTCATTATTTGCCCATTACAAAAAGCCCACCCTTTTGGTGCAAAATTTCCTGCAAACATGCGTATCTCTCCTATAAATCCTTCACTCATATTCTCATCCCCCTTCGATTTTTATATTTTAATCATGAGCTATTCCATAATATTCTTTATTTGTTTCAGATATTACTTTACTATCTTTTGATGAATCAGTAATTCCTATCTTCTCTATTGAACGATTATCCTCATCACTGTAATATATATTACCCTCATATATTGATACTCCATAATAGACACTTTTCACTTTATCTGTTCTTATATCTTCTTTACTATCTCCCAATAAATCAGAACTAGTTATTTTTTTGTTATCGTAATCAGCCCAATAGATTTTATTATTCTTTGTATCAACTACTATTGCAGTTGCAAAAACTTCTTTAACTATAGTGCGATTTTCTGATTTATCAATTTTTATACGTTTTATATCATAATTCTCATTTCCCCAGTAAACATATCCACATCCTACTGCTATTGATTCTGCTTGTCCATTTGTAGTTACAAAATCTTCTATATTAGAACCGTCCAAATTACTTCTCTTCATTTTACTATCCGTATCACTCCAGTATATTTTATTATTATCTTTATCTATTGCTATTGCGTATGGAGAAGTACCAACATCAAAACTTCCAATACCTCCACTTACATCTAAATCTTTATAATATATCTTAGTCTCTCCATCATTTACCCAATATAAATAACCACAACCTACCGCTATTGCTCTAGGCTCTTTAACACCATGACTTTCTTTTAAATACTCTGATACATCTGTTCCATCTGGATTGGCTCTATATATTTTATTGCTTGTCATCTCTGCAAAATACATATAAACAGGTTTTACAGTTTTCTTGCTATTCATTATATATGATGCTTTATTTCCTGCTTCGTCTTTTACTACTACATTAAAGTAATATGTTGTATCACCAGTTAACCCTGTTATCTGCTTTGTGGTTATATCCTTTTCGTAGTTTCCTACTGCTATTCCATTAGTCTCTGCTTCTTGATATGTTTCTATGTTATTTGATAATGAATAATATGTTATATACTCTAGGTCTGATTGATTGCTTTTGTTATCTATCGCTTTTACCCAACTTACATCTATTGTTGTTTCTGCAACGTTATCTACCGTCAGGTTATCATTTGTTACTGATGGTGGTTGTGTATCTGGTAACGCTAATGTCTTTTGACTATTAACCTGATATACATTTTTGTTTCCTACTTCGTCTTTTACTACTACATTAAAGTAATATGTTGTATCACCAGTTAACCCTGTTATCTGCTTTGTGGTTATATCCTTTTCGTAGTTTCCTACTGCTATTCCATTAGTCTCTGCTTCTTGATATGTTCCTATGTTATTTGATAATGAATAATATGTTATATACTCTAGGTCTGATTGATTGCTTTTGTTATCTATCGCTTTTACCCAACTTACATCTATTGTTGTTTCTGCAACGTTTTCTACCGTCAGATTATCATTTGTTACTGTCGGTGACTGTGTATCTGGTAACGCTAATGTCTTTTGACTATTAACCTGATATACACTTTTGTTTCCTGCTTCGTCTTTTACTACTACATTAAAGTAATATGTTGTATCACCAGTTAACCCTGTTATCTGCTTTGTGGTTATATCCTTTTCGTAGTTTCCTACTGCTATTCCATTGGTCTCTGCTTCTTGATATGTTTCTATGTTATTTGATAATGAATAATATGTTATATACTCTAGGTCTGATTGATTGCTTTTGTTATCTGTTGCTTTATTCCAATTTATTTTGAAGCCCGATTGAGTTACATTTGATACTGATATCACACTATTTGCAATAATAGGATTTCTTGTATCTGGAACTGGCTCATCGTCATCTGCATTTGTTTTGTTCTTCTTTTGCTCTATATAGACTCCTTTAGCATTTATAATTATTCTATTGATTTTTCCACTTCCTGTAACACTTGTCTTTGCGTTAAACTCCATTTTATTAATTGTTGTGCCCTTCTTTATATCTATTTGGCTACCAATAGCTTTTTTATCAATAACAAGTGTATTAATTCTAGTATCATTTGCTATTCTAATATTTGCAGTTTTTTGAACTAATATTTTATTAAATCTTCCGTTTAATTTTACTTCATTTTTACTTCCTTGTATTTGAATATCTTGAAAATCGCCAGATAATATACCATCTGATTTTAGTATCAGTTCTTCTATCTCACTATCTTCTGACTCTATGTCTATATTTCCTTGATGTTTTAATGCTATTATTTTCTTTATTTTACTGCCTTTCAATTTCAGAGCACTTTTCCCTCTTCCGTATACTATTATTCTCCCTTTAACTGTTACATTCTCTAAAAATATATCTCCATCTATTCCAGCTGACAATATTAGATCACCATTTACGGTAATATTTTTTATTTTTGCTGTATTTGTATTTACAGTAATATTTCCATCTACTACTCTTACCTCGTTTTCTAGCGCTCTATTATTATCACTATTAATGAATTCTCCTATTACTCTACCAAGCATTATTAGCATCTCTGCCCTAGTTATATTGTCCTGTGGATTAAAGGTGCCATCCGTATATCCCTTCATATAACCCTTATCTACCATTTGATTAACATATGATTTCATTATTTTATCATCCATTAAATCTTTAGGCTCTTCTAAACACATTATCACTGCTAATACTGCGCATATTTCTTGTCTTGTTATTTCTTTGCTCGCATCTAGTTTGTCATTGGTATACCACTTCATATATCCACTTGCTTTTGCTATTGATACTGCTCTTGCATACCATTCATCACCTTTTATATCAGCGTAGTTTATATTTGATTTATTGTAATACCCATACATTTTGTTTATTAGTGTTATGAATTCTGCCTTAGACATATTATTATCTGGTCTAAATGTATTATCTGCATAACCTTTTATTATGCCTTTCGCCGTCCATTCTAATATGGTATTTCTAGCCCAATGCTCTGATATGTCTGACATATCGTTTTGCTTAGTAGCTAAACAAACTTGCATGTTATTAACACCTAGCACACTAAAAAATATGGCAATAATTAATATAAATGATAATAGCTTATTCATCCATCCACCCCTCATCTTTTTATTGGTTCAATATACTAATATGTAGATATTTACCAATTTCACTTAAACCCATTGTAAATTAAAACCAACTATAATGTCAATCATCTCATTATATATAGCAAATTTATAAACATTTTGTAATAATAAATATTTGCTTTTTTGAGTAAATAGATGTATACTGTACGTGCTAATTTTTTCATTTTTGTGGTAGATGCCTTCATCTGGGTCTACCATATTTTTATCTTTATATAGCTCCAACCTTTTTTAGCAATTGTACACAATCCCTATATCCACTTATATAAACATGTTGAATAGGACTTACACATGTTACTTATATACTCTTTTATAAAGTCTCTATCTCTTTCTTCTAACATATTTAAAATTTGATTATATCTATCGCTATTACTCTCTAAAAATTCTTTAACTTTATTGTAGTGTAAATCCGTTTCTACAAAACAGTTATACTCTTTGAGCATCATATCTGTAGCGAAGTTATTGAAAATCATATCGAAACAATCCTTCATCGCTAGCCTCCTTAGATTATATTTTAATAAAAACCATATAATAATATCTCTTATTAATATTTAATTTTAACCATTCTGTTACATATATAAAAAGCCAATTGTTCATTTGTTATTTTCTTGGTTATAAGATTATCACATTTAATTCCATCTATAATTTTATAGTATTTTGTTTTATAATGTTCTTTGTTACTCATTAAATCTAATGTCTGTTTTATATCAATAGTACACTTATCATTCCATATTCTTGAGTCATATAATTGTTGGACTATTTTAGCTGTAGATTCTATATATGCTCTAGATAGATTTTCTCCTTTATTAAAAATTCTATTTATATAGTTAAAACATTGATAATCATCAGATATAACTCTAAAATTTTTATTTTTTATATTTTTCATAACCAATAAGCATATAAGTATAGATACTTTACCCCTATCTCGCTTAACAATGTCTAATATGGACAACGCTTTTTTTATAAAGTCTTGCTTGCCTAAAATCTTATTATCATATATCGGTTTCTTGTAATTCATCGGCAAATCAACCAACGCACCTTTTATACTATGTTGAATTATACTTCTAACATATGCTTTATTGCTATGTTTTAATATTAAGAGATTTTCTAAGTCAGATTCTTTTAATAATATGATATCACTGACCTTTTGTTTTAGCTGTTTTATATATTGAACATTTTGCTCTCTTTTATCTCTAAAGTTTATGTTTAAAGCTTCTTCTAACACTTTATCTGTTAAAATAATCAAATCATCCTCATTAAAATAATCTATCATATCATATTTATTGGATACCTGGTTCTTTCTAGCATGACTGACAATCAAACATGCATCATAAAAAATAACATCTTTTTTTATTATCTTTTTGCTTATATCCGTTAGATTACAAGCTAATAATTCATTTATATAATCCATCATTTACACTCCTGCATACACTGTAGTTCTTTTAATATATTGTTGTATTCAGATATGTTTATATTAATAAAATCTTCTAGCAAATTATTGTTATTTCTTGATTGTTCTACATATAGCTTAAGATTACCCATAGATTTTGTGTTACTACTTTCTAAAATACATGTATCTAAACCAATTTCTTTAAATTCGTTGTGTATTCTTTTATTATCAAAATCTTTAAAGCAGTCCTCCAAAATATCAAATCTTTCTATACACTTTATTTCAAATAATCTTATTAAAATAGTATGGTATGTTGTTTTATATAACATCATTAAATTATAGACTATCAATTTCAGAGGAAGCTTTCTATCATTTTTTAGATAATAATAATTACTTCTTATTGATTCTTTATCTAACATCATAAGCGATGCGTAATAAATAGCCTTTCTATTGTTAATATTTACACTTGTCTCTATTTCGTTTTTTATAATATAAATATCTTTTTTATCACCATGTAGTAAGTAGTAAAGTCCATGTAAATGTAATAGATTTTGAAGTGTTCTTGGAATTGATGAATTAACAAAATAGTAGAAGCTTTCATTTTTTCTAACTATTATACCTGCCAATAAGTTATTTTTTATTGGAAACTCAATCAGCTCATATTTTTCATTTATTATTTGTTTTGCTACATCTGCATTATTTACGCCAAATCTTTTATATTTTTCCAGATCTTTTTCAACGAGCTTTTGGATTTGTTTATGAATTGTCTTATTAATTTCTATAATACTCTCTAATTTATTATGACTATTCATGTGTCACCTCATTAGCTGTTTTGAAAACATCAATTATATCAATAATATTTAGTATCAGCTCTACAGATTTATTTTTAATCATATCACTATCATCAGCTTTACAAACATATGCGACCCTTTCTTCGCTGACGATTTTAGAAGGTGTACTATCCATTAGAAAATCTATTCTACTAACTTCACCAAAACTCAAGTCTAGCACTTCTAAAATTGAATTCAGTTCCTCTAATGTTACATTTCTTTTGCGTCCGTTTAGTATATTGCTGATATTCATTTTGTTTACTCCAAGGGTTTCTGCTATCCAAGTTTGTTTAATATATTTCTTCTTGATGTATTTATTAATATTACAAATTATAATATCAGTCACATTTCATCCTCCATTTTTTACTATTTTAGTATATTATATCATTATTTATTTGATTTTGTAAACAATTTATATACTATTTTTCTATATTTTGTTGTTTTTGCATTATTCAGTACTTCTGTATTTTATTTTATAGATTATTGTATGTATTTTGTTTACTTTATCTTGCTGAGTATTTAATGCCTATAATCTTACATTAACTGTCATACAACTTTATGTCTAAGCATACCTATTCTTATAAGGCAAGTTATTAATGGTTACTATTTATGAAAGTGGGATTGTATATGATATCTAAATTGACACTTGGAACCGCACAATTAGGTATGAACTATGGCATAAATAACAATACAGGAAAAAATACTTTAGATGAAAATATCAAGATTCTAAAATATGCTTATGTTAATGGTATTAAGTCAATAGATACTGCACCAGCTTATGGAGATAGTGAAGAATTAATCGGTGAATTTAAAAGTTTGTACAATATTAAAGATCTATACATAACTTCTAAAATTCCATCTTTATCAAAATTAAAAATCTCGAAAAGTGAGATTCCAAAGTTTTTAAAGCAGCAAATTTACTCTTCTCTAAAAAACCTTCAGGTTGATAAGATTGACAATTTACTCGTTCACGATTTTTCTGATATGATTCAACATGGCAAAATTTTAGCTAAAACTATGCAAGATTTAAAGAGCACAGACCTTGTAAATGAAATAGGCTGCTCTATTTATGATTTAGATAATATTGACCTTTTTTTAGAACATAACTTTGATACTATCCAATTCCCTGCAAGTATTTTTAATTCATGCATCCTAACTTCTAAAGAATTTTTATTGCTAAAAGCTAAAAATATTAAAACTTTTTCCAGAAGTGCATTTGTTCAAGGTTTAATATTCATGGATGCTGATAAATTACCACTACCTCTTAGCAAACTAAAAAGTTATATCATAAAGCTAAATAATATTTCACAAAAGTATAATTTAAGCAAATGTGAAATTGCACTTAAATATTTACTTACTAATAAAAAAATAGATAGTATTGTTCTAGGTGTAGATAACATTAATCAACTAAAGGAATTGGTTGATATCACTTACGATACATCTACAAATGTCAGTAATATTAATATAAATGATATGTTTTCTGATATTCCATCATATTTGGTTGATCCTAGGAATTGGAGGTTATAATATGAAAGAAAATTCTATGTTCTCTCTTAAAAACAAAACTGTCTTAATAACTGGAGGAAATGGCTATTTAGGAACTGCTATGAGCGAAGCTCTCAGTAAATTTGGTGCAACTTTGATTGTAGCAAGCCGTAATAATAAAAAAAATATGGAACTTAAAAATAGATTATCTAGGTATGGCAATAAAGTAGACTGTATTCAACTAGATATATCTAAAAGTACAGCAGTTAAAAAGGCTATTTCAAATATTTTGCAAAAACACGGAAAAATTGATGTTCTTATAAACAATGCTTATTATTGTGAAGGTGCTGAATTTTTATCTATGAAAGAAAAAGAATGGAATGCTGGAATAGATGGTAGCATTAACGGTATTTTTCATATCACTCAACCTGTTCTAAAGGAAATGATAAAAAATAAATATGGAAAAATAATAAATATTGCTTCTATGTATGGCATTGTTGCTCCTGATGTATCTATATATGAAGACAATAATTATTATAACCCTATTAACTACGGAGTTGGAAAAGCTGGTATTATACAAATGTCAAAGTATATTGCTTCTGTTTACGGTAAATATGGCATAACCTGCAATTCTATATCTCCTGGGCCATTTCCAAATAAAAAAGTTCAAGAAAACAAACTTTTTATAAACAATCTTGAGAAAAAGGTGCCTATAGGTAGGATAGGTATGCCTAATGATTTGAAGGGAATAATTGTTTTATTAGCCTCTGATGCATCAGACTACATAAATGGAGCAAATATCCGTGTTGATGGAGGATGGACTATTTGGTAATTATACGATATATTTTATTAAAAAGAGCCGTTCCAAATAAAACGGCTCTTTTTGTCTATTCCGATTACTTGATTAGTTTTGCTATCAATTTTTTGAGCTTTAGCCCTGCTAGTTCCTGTGGATATGCATATTCTAAAAATTTTTTGTATTGTTTAGCATTGGCTTTTTGCATTTTTTTACTTTTATTTAACTTGATAATATATTTTGCTAATTTCTTCGAACTTGAAAAGTTAAAATTTTCAAGTTTGTTATAAAAATTCTTTACTTTATTATCTAATAAAAGTAAATGTTTTTTGAATAACATAGCCTCTAATCCAATCGTCGATGACTGTGTTAGCAATATATCAATATTTGAAATAACATTATATGGTTTAACCTTTTTTTCAACTATTACTTTTACATTTGAATATTCGTTTGCCATTTTTTCATATTCTTTTATTCTCTTAGGTCTACGTGATAATTCCCACGGATGAGGTTTTATAATAATTTCGCAATTATTATCTTTTGATAAATATATTATTAACTCATTCCATTTTGCTGAAAAAAATGGTTGCGTTGCTATTAGTATGATTTTTTTATTTGATCTTATATTATATTTTTTACGAAACTGTGTTTTAGACATATATCTTAGTGTAAAAATATCATCATATTTTAGATGTCCTATAATAGATATTCTTTCTTTTTTTAAGCCTCTTTCAAGATACCACTCTTTTTCAAAGTTTCCGTATACAGCTGCCACACTCGAAAACATTGGCATGAAAGCTTCTTCTCCACCTATTAACCCATGCTGCATACAAATGCTTGGTATTCCTTTCTGACTTCCAACTACAGATAGTACTCTATTTATCAAATTTTCGGTACTTCCTATTATTATACATGCTATATCTGTTTGTTCTAGATAGATATCTACTAATGCTATAGTGTTAACTATAGAATAAATTGATTTCATAAATTTATCATGAAAAAACTTGTTTCCCATTAGGATATGACTGCTATTTGAATTAAATATATCTTCTAATTCTGCTTTTAATACATTAACAGTATTGTTAATATCAGCTTTAAATTCATGGACATTATGCACTGATATATTAAAATATTTATCTATAGACCATGGTGCCAACATAATTGTTTCCTTAGAGTCAAAGTACATTTTATAGCTATTTCTAGTAAATCTTAAATTTGCAGAACTTAGAAGTATTTTACCATTTGAATAGGTTTTATCTTTCTTGAGCGGTTCAAGCCATCTTTCAAATATTGGTTGAATATTTGCTTTACTAATATCTATATATTTAGTGCTTAAATATTTATTGAATTCAATACTATTTATTTCAGTCTTTATTTGTTCATCGAGATATTGGTAAAAATTTATCATCAATGCAAGTGGTATACCTTTGTATTTAACATCTATACATTTATCTACAAACTCAAGATATACCTTCCAATAATTATCTAAATAAACCTCACTTTGTGGCATTCCTTTCACTCCTCAAATACTTAAGCTGTTCTCGCATTTCTCTACAGCTACATTGCCTAGGTAATTTTTTCATTACTGAATCTATGTTTTTTGATATTACTTGTGTGTGAAGTGATTCTTGAGTTATAGCATTGTCATCTAATATTTCCCGTATAGGATAAAACGGCCAAAAATGATTTAATCTCCAAAAGAACTTCGCATCCCCTCTTAAATAAAACCTAGGGTCTTCGTCCCAATAAGAACCCCACTTTTCATATATAACAGGTAAAATACTAGCTCTATGCATAACTGAGCAATGATCTACCACACATGGGGCTATCCAAAGTATAGATTTTGCTTTTCTTACCATTACTCTTGTTGGTTGCTTACTTTTATTTAGGTACGATATTCTAGATGAAGAGTAGCATATATTTACTTCTTGATTGTTCTCCAAATATTCTACCATCTTTTCAATACGTCTAGGCCTATATACATTATCATCTGTAGCATATGACACATACTTACCATTAATCCATCTCAGAGCTTTATTTATCAATACTGCATATCTGATTTTCTCCAATCTTTCTTCGTCATCTTCTATATCACTTCTGATATACTTAATCCTTCTATCGTGTAAGTACTGATTAATAACACGTTGCGTTTCTTTATTTGAATTATCATCCATTAAAAACAATTCAAAATCTTTATATGTTTGATTCAATATTCCCTCTATAGATTTTCCAATAAACTTTGCTTTATTATAACTAGTCATAATGATAGATACTGTGCTCATAATATTCCCTCCAATATATAAGCTCAAGTTATTTACTCCTTTTTCAAAGGAATATGTATTTTACGTTTATTCATTCTATTTAAAAATTTGAAATTCAATTTTGATAAATAATCATTTTTTTGCAATACTACATTATTTGATAGCCCCCATTTTCTTTTAAAAACTTTCCAATTCTCATTAAGCAATTTGTCTCTTCTTATATTTTCCTTTTTAAATGTAGCACTTCCATAATGATATACAAATACATCTCTAGCTATTATATTTTTATAGCCACTTAAAATAGCCCTAAGAGAAAAATCATCGTCTTCAAAAAAACCCATTCCAAACGTATCATCAAAACCTCCAATTTTTTTAATAACCTCTTTTTTTATAAGCATACAAAAACCAAGTATCCTAGTAACATAAAAATACCGATTATCATATTTTTTTTGAATTTGCTTTGTAATTTTATCTATATTTTCTATATCATAATCTAATAACATGATTAATTGAGGGTGTTGAGCATAGTTAGACATCACTCCTACAATCCCAACCCTTGGTATATTTGACGCTTTTATTAATCGTTTGACCCATTCTTTAGTAACTATACAGTCGTTGTTTAGGAGTATTATATAGTCCCCTCTAGCTATTGCAATACCTTGATTTATAGCTTTCGGGTATCCAAGATTAGTTTTATTGTGAATAGATATGATGTTTTGTTGCCTTTGCAAATATTCTTCGGTGTCATCAATAGAACCATTATTTATAACTATTATTTCGTAATCAACATCTGTGTGTCTCTTTATACTCTTTAAACACATTTTTGTATACTCTATTTGATTATATACTGGAATCACAATACTAACTTTAGGTTTTAGATTATACTTTTCTACCATAAAAAGCCTCCTTAAATTCATGATATAATGTCATATTAAATCCCAACTTAAAGGAGTACCTTTTTTGATATCTTGATTAACTTTTCTTCCTAAAAAAATATCATAATATTTAGATTCCAATCCTAATCCCGGTCTTATAGCTCGTAAGTTTTCTTTGCTTAATATTTCCCCTCTTTTTATGTCCTTGGTTATATACAGTGACCTTTTTAGTTTTTTAGAATTAATCTCATTAGAAGTACAGCCATAAACAACCTCACCTACAGCTTTATATGCTTTGTTTGCTTCATCTACTAATAATTTCATTTCATTTGGCTCAAGAGAAAATGTTGAATCTACCCCTCCGTCATTCCTACATAATGTAAAATGCTTCTCAATTACCCTAACCCCTAACGCAATACTAGCTATAGCAACTCCAATCCCAAATGTATGGTCAGATAACCCAACTGGGACATTAAAAAGCTTACTCATATGAGGAATAGTCTTGATATTTGCATTCTCAGGCAAAGCAGGATATGCACTAGTACATTTAAGCAGTATCAAATCACTACATCCAGCTTCTCTAGCAGTTTTTACTGCTAAATCAATATCTGATATAGATGACATGCCCGTTGATATAATCAATGGTTTACCAGTCCTAGCAACTCTTTTTATTAAGTTTATATCTGTATTTTCAAAAGAAGCTATTTTGTAGCACTGAGGATTTAATGTCTCTAAAAAATCCACCGAACTTTCATCATACGGAGTACTAAATGGTATTATTCCAAGTTCGTTACACTTGTCAAATATAGGCTTGTGCCACTCCCAAGGGGTATATGCTTTTTGGTATAGCTTGTATAAGGACTCACCCTTCCACAAACTCTTTGAGTCATTTATATAAAATTCTCTGTCCTTTATATTTAACGTCATTGTATCTGCTGTATATGTTTGTATCTTTAATGCATTTACTCCACACTTATGAGCCTCTTTCACTATCTCTAAAGCTCTATCTAATGAATGATTATGATTACCTGACATTTCAGCTATTATAAAAGGTGGATGATTTTTACCTATTTTACTTTTGCCCAATACTATTTCTTTCATAAATTAATCCACCCCTACTTTCTCAAGTATTATCTTTCTTCTCTCTATCCAATCTTCCTTGAATAAACCCATCAAAACTACATCGATATATCTATTGCGTCTATATATCTGTTTTTTTAATCTTCCTTCTTTTTTAAATCCTAATTTTTCATGGTATTTTACGCTCGTATTATTAAAGCCAAGAACTTCAGAACATAACTTTCTTAGCCCATGCTCTAAAAATATAAGGTCTAATGCTAGTAATCCCATAACTGTACCACTACCTCTAGGTGCTTCCTTATCTCCTATATAAAATCCCCAATGAGCTTTATTATTTTTATCATCTATATCCACAAAATTTACAAAGCCAATTGGTTTATTCTCATATAACATCAGTCTAGCCAATATA
Organism: Clostridiaceae bacterium M8S5; assembly: GCA_029227815.1. Taxonomy (GTDB): domain Bacteria; phylum Bacillota; class Clostridia; order Tissierellales; family MCWD3; genus Abyssisolibacter. The sequence goes on from CP118523.1 coordinate 4,263,487, forward strand.
TTTTTCTTATTTTTTATTTTATCTAACCATTCTCTATGCTCCTTTTCTTCTATTAATGTATCTCTATACATATTAATACGTATATGCTCTAAGTTACGCCATCTTAGAATAAGACTTTCGTATTGATTATTAACTTCAACAAGTTTGTAGCCATTAATGGTTTTCATAAAACTCACCTGCTTTTATTTAATTACCTAAATTCATACTTATGCGTTATAGTTGCGTTGCATTAAGTATCTCCTCTTGTAGTAGCTTGATATCCGTCCATTTGACTTTTATATGTGAATTAATCATTGCTACGTCAGGATTCTTGAGTAAATAATCTCGTACTTTTGAAAAATATAATGCTTCTTTATTTACTTTTAAGTCTGAAAATATTTTTTCAAACAATTTTAAATCATCTTTTTCATCTAATGTCAGTCTCCAGCTAGAATATCTGAATTTAGTGGGCATACTAACTACATTTACATCAAATATATGTGGATTGTTTATAAAATAATATGATAAATATTCAGTGTGAGTAAGTGGTTTTTCTGCACGAAGTAATCTTCTTAAAGCTTCTACTGTATATACATCTCCTGCTGTTCCCAAAGCAATTTCATTATAATCTGGGATTGTCATGTCACTACCTTTTAAAAGATGTGAATTTATTAAAATCTCTAAAATTTCAGGAGAAATCAATGGATTATCTCCCGTTACACGTAGGATAATATTTGCATTTGTTGATTCAGCAACTTCAAGTAATCTCTTTGCAACATTATCTGGGTCTGAACGTATCACTTTAACTCTACCATCTAGTGTGAATTGTTCTAATGGATTGTCTTCAGGCAAATAGGATGTTGCAAGTATTACATCATCTACATTTGGAACTGCCAAACAATTTAGTAAACATCTCTCTATAGATGCAATATTATTTATTGGTAATATTGCTTTCTTTTTAAGCCTAGTGGATTTTAAACGACAAATTACACCTATTGTAATCTTTGGTGTTTCTATAATGTCAGTTACTATAGGTCTATTTCTTTTGATGTCCTCATCTGCTATTATAGGTAATCTATTTTTAAAGTCATCAGGCATAATTAAATTTTTCTCATCTGGACATCGCTTATATGCTACTTTATCTTTAACTATTATTTCTCCTTTTTTTATATTTTTGTTTGCCACAACTTTAAGTGCATCCTTTAAATAATTACGTTCAGATTGATTAATTTTTTCGCTACCTAACGAACGTTCTGCCATCCTTAACTTTGTTACCATTTCCTTAAATTCAGTTGGTTCTAAAGATGAATAATAATCATATTCTTTCTTTGAGCGGTCTAGCGTTATATGCTTTTCTATAAGCGTCGCTCCAGCAAATATCGCATATATCGGCATATCTATTGCCAACTCTTTTGATGCATCATAGTGATCTGCAAAACCCATCTTTAGATTAAACTTCCTTTTCAGATGGTTTATTCTCTTCAAATTTATATCTTCAATTTTTGTAGGATACCCTTGAAATCCATGCATTAATATAAGATTTGTTTTATTTACGAGACTTGGTTTTGATAAAAAATCTTTTATTTCTTTATCTTTCCAGCCCCCAACTCCTAATATAGTAACTTTATTAAATGACATTATTTTTTCTATGATACTATCTGACTGTATTATTGTAGGAGGTATTTTAAAACCATCTATCATCGAAATATATTTGCCCGCTAGATTTAAACCCCAATCATCAAATATGTCTATCCATATTTCTAGATTGTGTTTTTTAGCAAAAGATAATATTTTGGCCCAATCGTTTTCAGTTATAAACAGTTTTTTATAGCCTTCATAAAAATAATAATCTTCTACTGCTAGATGATTATATTTATACCATTGAAATTTAACTCCATTTGCTCCTGTATCAGCAACAGCTTTAACCATAGAGTAAAGTTTATTCACATCTCCCATATGTGCAGAGGCTATTTCCCCTATAATCCTTACTTCATTCATTTTTTCACCTCTAATAATCTATAATCTATATTATGATTTGGCATATTAGTTGGTGCAGTTTTACTCCATATCTTATACGCTTTTTGAATAATAATAAATAATCTTCTTTACAGCTTTTACAACATCACATATATCTCGCCTACTCATAGCAGGAAAAAGTGGTAATGTTATTATTTCGCTATATAACTTTTCAGCATTTGGACATATCCCTTTTTTGTAGCCTAACTTTTTATAATATGGATGATAGTACGCAGGCATATAATGAACATTTACACCTATATTTTCTTTTATAAGTGCATCGTATATCTCTTTTCTAGTAGCCTTTAATTTACTTAGATTGAGTCTGATCACATACAGGTGATGACTACTTGATACTCTATCATCTTTATTGCTTTGACATATTATCTCTTCTATATCTTTAAATGCTTCACTATATATATTTGCATATTCTCTTCTCAGTTTAATAAATTTATCAAGCTTATCAAACTGACTAATTCCTAACGATGCTTGAATATCTGTGATGCGATAGTTGTAGCCTAACATTTGCATCTCGTAATACCAAGCACCTTGGTAATCATCAATCTTATTTTTTTGCTTTGTTATTCCATGTGTTCTAAATTGTTTTAACTTTTCAAAATACTCCTTATTATCCGTAGTAATGATTCCCCCTTCACCAGTAGTGATATGTTTTACTGGGTGAAAGCTAAACATAGTCATATCGCTTATAGCTCCAACTCTTTTTCCCTTATAACTAGCCCCTAGTGCATGCGCTCCATCTTCTATAACTACTAACCTATGTTTCTTAGCTATATTATTAATCTCTTCTAAGTCAGCCGGTAACCCTGTATAATCCACCGGTATTATTGCTTTGGTTTTATCTGTGATAAGTTTTTTTATTGATTTAGTATCTATATTGTAAGTATTCATATCAATATCTGCAAAAACTGGTTTGCCTCCTTGGTAAAGAATACAATTTGAACTCGCAACAAATGTCATAGGTGAAGTTATTACTTCATCTCCTGACTTTATCCCTGTAGCATAGCAAGCACCGTGAAGTGCTGCTGTACCATTTGAAAAAGCAACCGCATATCTAGCACCTACGTACTTAGATATTTTATGTTCAAATTTTTCAATAATAGGACCTGTAGTTAAATAGTCACTGTTTAATACATTTACTACAGCTTTTATATCCTCTTGATCAATCCATTGTCTACCATAGGGAAGATACTTATCTCTGACTGGAGTTCCTCCATGAATTGCTAATTTTGATTTATAATTCATTTTTTTATTCTCCTTTGACAATTTGTCTACTAATCCATTCTTGAGTTTTTTCTATTCCACTAGTTATGTCTACTGATGGAGTCCAGCATAGCAATTTTTCTGCTTTACTATAGTCACATAGTAGTTTCTGTATCTCGCTTTGAGGATGAATATGTGGGATATGTTTTATCCTAGACTCATCATTTACAATCAGTTTAGCTAAATCATTAATAGAGATATCTACGCCACAACCAGCATTGATTATATGACCATTTGTTTTATTAGAGTATCCAGAAATAGCTACAAATTCAGCACAGTCCTCCACATAAAGCAAGTCCCTAGTTTGTAAACCATCTCCATAAATATTGATATCTTTTCCTTGTAATTTGTTATTTATAAATATAGACACTACGCCTCCTTCTCCTGTAGTTTTTTGGTATGGCCCATATGTGTTAAATGGTCTGATAACAACAGTTGGAAGCCCATAGGCGTAATAATAAGAAAGCACCATATTTTCTGATGCTATTTTTGAACCAGCATAAGGCGATACCGGCTTAGTTGGATGGTTTTCGTTAATTCCTTTAAGCTTTATAGCTTTATCATAAACCATACAAGTGCTCATAAACACTAGTTTTACTTTATGCTTTTTACACTCCTGCAATATGATAAAAGTCCCTATCGTATCATTTGTAAATGTCTGCTCAGGGCTATCAATACTATCTTGCACATTTATACTTGCTGCTAAATGGTAACATAAATCAAATTCCTCTTTAAATACACTGCTTATGACTTGCTTATCCGTGATATCTCCTTCAATAAACTTAACATGCTCATTACCTTCTACAAAGTTTTTTATATTTTCAAAGCTTCCACTTGATAAATTATCTAGTATCCATATACTATGACCATCTTCTAATAGTCTCTTTACAACCCATCTTCCAATAAACCCTGCTCCTCCTGTAACTAGTATATTCATTTAGTCAACTCCCTTCATATTAGTTTTTGATCTATTATTAATTTATTGAGTTCTTCAATAGAAATAATTTCTTGATTATCGGAACTATAAATTCCTACTTTTGCTTTTTTTGCATTACTATAGTTAAAATCTTTTTTGGATGGAATGATAAACATATCAGATAGTTCTAAAGCTGTTAATGACTCATCATATGTCATCAATTCTTCATATCTTTTTTCTCCCGGTCTTAATCCAATATACTGTATCTCTATCTTTTTCTCATCAATGCTATGTTTTTTACATGTCTGCTCAATAATAACAGTTATTAAATCCTTTAGCTTTATAACTGGCATCTTAAGCACAAATATTTCTCCACCCTCTGCCTTTTTCATAGCTTTAATAGTAAGCTTTGTAGCTTGATTTATACTCATAATAAATCTACTCATATTTTCATCTGTCACAGTTATTTTTCTGTTATTTATTATTTGATCTACAAACAATGGGACTACAGACCCTCTAGAGCCCATAACATTCCCAAATCTCACCATAGAAAAACTAGTCATTCTACTTCCTTTATTGTTCTCAGATGCTACTATCATTTTTTCTGCAACTAACTTTGTAGCTCCATATATATTGGTTGGTGAAATCGCTTTGTCTGAACTTGTAAAAATTACTTTTTTTACTTTTTGTGCTTTAGCAGCTTTTATAACGTTATTTGTCCCTATAATATTTGTTAATACTGCTTCATAGGGATTATATTCGCATGATTCAACATGCTTCAATGCTGCAACATGAAACACATAATCAATATCTTCCATAGCATTTAATATGCGATCATAATTTCTAACATCACCTATTAAATACCTCATATTACTATATTCAGATAACTTATTCTTTAATACAAATTGTTTATATTCATCTCTACTGAAAATTCTAACAACTTTGGGCTGATCTACTAGTATCTCCTTAACAAGACTTTGACCTATAGTTCCAGTTCCTCCTATTATTAGTATTTTTCTATTTTTAAAGAACATAGCTTACCTCCTTATGCATCAAATGGTTGTATCCTAATTTCATAATATGTAATTTGTAGCAAGAAAGTTATATAAACTAGTAGAATTTACATAATAAAAATGAGCAGACATTATCTGCTCATTCTATTTACTATGTTTCTCATTCAAATATCTTTTCAATGCACTTTGCCAAGTAGGTAATATATACAGTCCATTTGTTTCTAATTTCGTTTTGGATAATCTTGAATTATTTGGTCTTCTAGCAGTAGTTTTAAAATCAATTGTCTTTATAGGATATACTATAGTTTCCATATCCGATAGCTCAACAATCTTTTTAGCAAATTCATACCAACTACAAAATCCTTCATTAGTGACATGATATGTTCCATATTTATTTGTAGCAATCAGTTTTCTTATAAATACAGCAACATCTCTAGTATAAGTTGGTGATCCTATTTGATCATCTACTACTTTTATATTTGGATTTACTTTAGCTAATCTAATAATTGTGTTTATAAAATTATGTCCATTTGTTCCAAAAAGCCATGAAACTCTTAATATAAAATAATCATCTAAATGTTCTTTGACTTCAAGTTCTCCTAAGTATTTAGTCCATCCATAGTAATTTATAGGATTTGGTATGTCTTCAACCGTGAAAGGTTTTTCTCCTTTTCCATCAAATACATAGTCAGTACTAATATATAGTAACTTTGCTCCTATCTCTTGTGAAATATTAGCAATGTTTTTTGTACCTATGACGTTTATTTTATGACATAGCTCTCTTTCTTTTTCTGCTTTATCTACGTTTGTATAAGCTGCACAATGCACTATGATGTTTGGTTTATAATCTTTAATAAATGAACTACAAGCTACCCTATCTGTTAAATCAAACTCCTTTTTGTCACTTCCACAGCACTGTATATTATGTTTTTTTAATTCTTCTATAACATCATATCCTAGCTGTCCATTATAACCAGTAACTAAAACCTTCATATGATCACCTTGTTTTATTATATATATTTGATATTTTATATTTACCACTTAATATATTCTCTATCCAAGAGTCGTTTTCTACATACCAATCAATTGTTTCTTTTATTCCGTTTTCAAAAGAAGTATGTGCTTTATATCCTAATGACTCAACTTTGGACGAATCGGTGGCATATCTCAAATCATGACCTGGTCTGTCATTTACATAAGAGATTAAACTCTCTGGTTTGTTTAGCTGCTTTAGTATAAATCTTACTACTTCTAAATTACTTCTTTCATTGCCACTACCTACATTATATATTTCGCCTACTTTTCCCTTCTTGATTATCTTATCAATTGCTTTGCAATGATCCTTTACATGTATCCAATCTCTAACATTCATGCCATCTCCATAAATAGGTAACTTCTTATCCTCTAATGCTTTTGAGATCATAAATGGTATCAATTTCTCTGGAAATTGATATGGTCCATAGTTATTAGAACATCTTGAGATAGTTGCTGGTAATTTGTGTGTTCTACAATAAGATAGAACCAAAAGATCTGCACTTGCTTTGGAAGCAGCATATGGAGATGATGGTTTTAATGGATAGTGTTCTGTAAATAATAAATTTGGTCTGTCTAATGGCAAATCACCATAAACCTCATCTGTAGAGACTTGATGAAATCTTTTTACTTCATAGCTTCTACATGCATCCATTAATACTTGTGTCCCTATTATATTTGTTGTTATGAATATGCTTGAGTCTTCTATTGATCTGTCTACATGTGATTCAGCAGCAAAGTTTATAACTATATCAAATTTCTCTTTTTCAAAGAGCTCGTATACACACCTTTTATCGGTTATATCTCCTTTGCAAAAAGAAAAATTTGGGTAATTCATTATGCTTTTTAGAGTACTTAAATTCCCAGCATAGGTCAGTGCATCTAAACATACAACCTTGTAGTTTGGGTATTTATCTAACATATAAAATATATAATTACTTCCTATAAATCCAGCCCCACCTGTAACCAATATCTTCATAAAACTCACTTCTTTCTATTAATATTAGAAGTTATAATCACTATCTTTAAGGAATGGTGCCATCAAATCCTTTTGAGATAATATAGGGTTCTCATAGTCCCATTCTATAGACAACTCACTATCGTTATATCTAATACATCTATCATGCTCTTTGGAATAGTATTCATCTACCTTATATTGTATTTCTGTATTATCAACTAATGTCAAAAACCCATGTGCAAATCCTTTAGGAATAAACAGTTGTTTTTTGTTTTCCTCGGAAAGTACTACTTTTATCCATTTTTTGTATGTCGGCGACTCCCTTCTTATGTCTACAACTACATCTAAAATTGCTCCTTTTGTGCATCTTATTAATTTTGCTTGTGCCTTTGGGTTATTTTGAAAATGCAATCCCCTAAGTGTCCCCTTTACTTTAGACAGTGAATGATTATCTTGAACAAAGTTTACATCAATACTCTTTGATAAGAGTTTTTTTAATGAATATGATTCCATAAACCAACCTCTATTGTCTTCGTGAACTTTTGGTTCTACAATCATTACGTCCTTTATTTGTGTGTTTATTACCTTCAAATCCACTATATCACTCCAATCCTTTAAAATTGTGAGTTAATAATATCCCCATGTGCAACTTTTTCTAGATATTTACCATAAGGTGTTTTGATATACTTTTTAGCTGCTTTTAAGAGCTCTTCTTTAGTTATCCAGTTATTATTGTATCCTATTTCTTCTAATGCCGATATTATCATACTCTGTCTCTTTTGTATTATTCTAATAAATTCAGATGCATCAGATAAAGCATCTATTGTCCCTGTATCAAACCAAGAAAAACCTCTGCCTAAAAGTTTTACATCTAGCTCACCTTTATCTAGATATTTTTTGTTTAAATCAGTTATTTCTAATTCTCCTCTATTGCTAAAATTTAATGACTTTGCATACTCAACAGCCTTATTATCATAAAAGTATAAACCTATAATGGCATAGTTAGATTTTGGATTTTTAGGCTTTTCTGTAATCGAAAGAACCTTGCCTTTTTCATCAAACTCTACAACTCCAAACCTCTGAGGCTTTTCAACATAGTAACCAAAAACTGTTGCGCCTTCTTGCTTTTGATTTGTACTTTTCAATATGTTTTGCAGATCATTACCATAAAAAATGTTATCTCCTAGAACTAAAGCGACACTATCTCCTGCTATAAAATCCTCTCCAATAATTAAAGCTTCTGCTAAGCCATTTGGATATTTTTGCTCTGCATACGAAATGTTTATACCATACTGACTTCCATCTCCTAATAGGTTTTTGTATTTAGGTATATCACCAGGCAATGCAATAATTAAAATCTCTCTAATACCTGCTAACATCAATACTGATATAGGATAATAAATCATAGGTTTATCATATACAGGTAACAATTGCTTATTAATCGCTACAGTCAAAGGATACAAGCGTGTTCCGTAGCCACCTGCCAATACTATTCCTTTTCTTTTACTTGGCATCAAGTAACCCCCTATTAATATTATTAATATAAATCCATACTTCAATTTATGTATAAAAATATCAGGGGGTTCAATATTTAATATAATTATAGATTTTTACTTATTAATCATTGAATCATGGTGTATTTGATTTATACTTTTTTGACTAAATTGTACGTTTGTAGTATAATATTAATAAAATCGTATAGTTTAATAAAAAGGGGGATGTAATATGAAAAAAAATCTAACAACTATAATAGCTAAAATAGTATCGTTATACTACCTAATAACTGGAATTGGTTTTTTTGTCTCTAGTAGTTATTATGAAACTATGATAGCTCATAAAGGCTCAGACCCAATATTAATCAATTTGTCAGGTATGGTTCATTTTTTTATTGGTATTACAATTTTAGTACTGCATTTCAAATGGAAAAAATTCATCGAAATAGCTGTATCCTTATCAGGTATTTTGTTTCTAATGAAAGGTATTTTCTTAATTGCATTGCCTTCTCTAACTCTACAAGCATCAAGCAACCCTACTCAGATTCCCTGGGCAATGTCTATTGGCTTTATAACTACGGGTTCATTGATAGGTTATTTTGCTTACTTTAAAGGAGATAAAAATGAAAATAAATAAAAAAGATGACATAGTGAAATACTCGTTAGAATTGTTCAATAAATATGGCACAAAAAAAGTCACAGTTGAGGAAATTTGTTCTAAATCTAATATAAGTAAAGGAACTTTTTATAAATATTTTTCTAATAAAACTTCTTTACTTATCTATATAGTCACTTTATTTATAAACGATTCTAATGGAAGATTTAAGAACTTATTAGATGAAAAGATTAAGTTCGAGACTTTAGTAAAGGCTGTCTTGCAACTTAAAGAAGATTTTATGCAAAAATACTCCTCTGATTTTCTTATGTCTTTGTACAGCAGTGGAGAACCAAAAATAAAAGAACTTCTTAATAAGCTTCATGAAGATTCTATCAACAACTCTATGGTAATATATCAAATAGGATTAGCTCAAAAAAAAATAAGTAATGACATAACTCCAGAGTTCTTTTTATATCAACTAGAACTTATTGATAAATCTCGCAATGATCCGAGAGTCATTAACATGTACCCTGATGTAAAAAAAAGAAATATGGTTATATTTGAGCTATTCTTTTATGGCTTAATAAAAAGATTTTAAATAAATCTCTAAATACAGGCATGTTTCTAACATGCCTGCATTTTTTACGTTACCTCACTCTTAGTCCACAGCTATGACAGAACTCTTCTTCTGATTTTAGCACAGTATCACAACCAGGACATTTTTCAGCTAGTGGATTTTCTAGTTTTCTTTTTTTACTTTTAAAATGAGGCTTATCTCTAAAGGTTTCTATATTGACATCATCTATTTCTACTACCCTTATTTCATTACTATCTATGAAAAATATATCACCATCTACATCGCATACAGCCACAGTTTTAACTGTTCCTTCCTCTTCATGAGGAAATATATTTCCCCCAAAATAACTAGGTCTTGTTGCTTTATACATCCCAAGCCCTGCACCTAGTAAGAAATATCTCTCTTTATTTGCTTTGTTTTCTACTATAATAGCCATGATTACCCTCCTATTAACTATGTAATCCCTTTTAACACATTGTATCAAACATATTAATAAAAACAACTATATTTTTATGATGAATTTTAATCATAGCATTGTTCTTCAAGACGAAATGTTACTTGCCAATCGCCTTTTGTAAAAGTATTACTTATAAAAAATGTTCCATAAAGGGAACACTGATCTATCTTTGACTTTGGTATATCAAATACATACTCATCATAATCTACTCTGTTTCCATCAATATTTTTTTCCATAAAACCGACTCTATATGTATCATTTATTTTTTTTAAGTTTTTATCAACCAAAAAGAAGTATCCATGATTATCTTTCTCTAAGTTATTAATGACAGATGTTTGGATATGAAGCATTCCATCCATATACCCAATACCTGTTAAGTTAATATCCTTAACTGGAAATTTCATAGGAGTTGCTGGTGTTAGAACTTCGATTTCATCCTTATCCGTAATATATTCTCTATATTTAGTTCCGCCACCACCAGTTGTTGATACATATTTCGTTGATTTTGCTTCGCCTATGGTTTTTAAATCCATTTCAATAGGTATTTCGTTATATTCGTGCTTATTACTAATAAATTCTCTGACTGAAAAAGTTATCTTATCTCCAACTATCTTTTTATTACCCCATTCTTTTATAGTTATCATAAAAGTTGCTGTTTTTGTTTTAGTATCGTAAGCAACTAGCCTACACGTTGCAGAGCTATCAAATGCTCTATTGATTGAATAACTATCATTAAGATCCGTAGTTTCGTCTATACGATTACCTTTTAGATCTTTTAGTGTTATGTATATCTCTGCTGTATTATCATGAATATAACTGGATACAACCTCCATTATTATACCATTATCTTCACATGTCTTCCTCACAGGCATAAAATATTGAGCAACAGATGGAGAAACGAAATACATAAGGTTATATATGCCTGATACATTATCAGCTATTACTGGTGTTACTGTCAGCACAATTAATAAAGATATTGCACAAATTGCAACAGGTTTAAGAAAAAAGTTTTTTATTTTATTTGTTTTTATTGACTTTTTTTTAGCATGTATAACCTTATTTACTAGTTTACTGTCAGGAATAATTTGTTCATTCATGCTACGATATGTATCTCTAAACATTAGAATCCTCCTTTATAATTTCTTTTAGTTTATACCTCGCACGTGTAAGCTGTGTTCTAATCGTGGACTGTTTTTTATTTAATATCCTGCTAATACTTTCTACACTCAAATCTTCATAATAAAAAAGGTGTATTACTGCTCTATACTTTATAGGTAGTTTTTGAAGTTCATAGTGAAGATTGGTTTCTTCCTTTGTTTCAAATACAATCGATTCATCTAAAGGTATTGTTTTCTTCCTCCAAGAAGATGCCCATAGTTTTTTACAACAATTTATAGTAACCCTAATAAGCCATGCTTTACAGTGTTCTTCTGTTTCAAACTGAGGTTTTTTTCTAATATATCTAATAAATACTTCTTGATATATGTCCTCTGCATTGCTTTTATTTCGTGTCTGTGAGAAAGCTAATCTATACACCATATTAGAGTATGTCTTTATAATGCTTTCTAAACAATCCTCTTCGTTAAACGAGTCTATTCCCATAAACTGAATCCTCCTTCCACTATGAATACCCTATAGTAATCCGAAAAGCTACAAAATTTATAAAATATTTATACTAAATAATTTTAGGGCAACAGATATACAAATATCCATCGCCCTATTTAATAAAACATACTATACAATCCAATACGTGGTGTCATATTGAATTATGTTATAGTCTAACTATAGTTCTTTAAAAATCCGCTAAAAATCTTATTCCATTACTAGCAATTAACATTTTACTTTATTAATGACATGTTTGTCAAGTAACGTGTTTTATAATTGCGTTTTTATGCATTTGAAAAAGATATTTCTAAACCTTTGTACTATAAAGTAAAAAACTTGGTTAAGCAATACGATATACTAAAATCCTGTTAGACTTAAGCTGTTTAAATCCAAATACATATTAGAGTCAAATATTTTTTTCTCCAAAGCACCGTGTTGCAATACTACTTAATGCCATAATCATTACAACAACCAATAATAACGCTAGTCTTCTGTTTTTTTTATATTTTAATATTCTTTATTTTTATTTAACTTTTTATAAAGATCTATTTAATATTATTGTTCAGTGTTATATTTAAATATTATCATCATATCAATTTTATTAGTTACTGAGGAGTTGGAAAATCATCAAAACTATTATTACTAAGGAGGTGATTCCATGTTTTCGGTCCGACTATGCCATCCTCAGTAAGACCCGCTCTATACTGAAATGTGTTAACATAATATTTTGTTTCATATTGGAAATCCCCATCAACCTTCAAATTACATTTGTATTTTTCTTTTAACTGATATTGCAAACCTCTAACAGTATTACTTTTCACACCATAATATACAGTTGCTATTAGCTTAGACCAAGTATTCTTCCCAACAATACCATCTGCTGATAAATTATTAGCAGATTGAAAACTCTTTACTGCTGATTTTGTAGCTGAATCAAAATAGTCACTCGGTTCACCTCCATCAGAATATAGATTGTAGCCTTTGGATTTTAAGAAGCACTTTAAAGTCTTTACATTAGTTCCCTTATCACCATATCTGAGAAGTGGCCATGAATGATTTCCAGCATGTGCATATATCGCTATGCTACTTAAAGCCATCGACATTATGACAATAAATAATAACGCTAGTCTTCTGTTATTTTTTTTCATTTTAACATCCCCTTTATTTTTATTTATCTATTATATAGAGTTCTATTTCTTTATTCTAATTTCCTTTATTTTTAATTAATGTAATTTATTGTATGATTTCTATCTCTTTTATGCTTTTGAAAAGACAGCTTCGTAAAAAGGGTTCATCATATCGAATATGAGGTTACATTTGAATATAATTAATTTTTGAAGTATTTAGAATGTATTTACTTCTTTACATTTTTATCCATGTATTTTATATTATAATTAACTACTATTCTATTTGAAAGGAGGGTTTGTATGAAGAAGCTTAGAAGGATAATAAGGACAGAATCTACTGTTGCATGTAACGGTTCTTGCATCTGTCGGTGTGAAAATTCATTTGCTTATGTAGACGAGCGAGCGATTTTGATTTTCTTGGCTGGTCCTGATGATTAACGTTAGAAAAAAACTAGTTTTTTGATAGCTCTATATGCTATACTTATACTGGTCATGTAAGCTATAGTATTAATAAAAGTCACTCTTTCGGGTGGCTTTTGTTTGTGCTATTTGGCAAAAGGGGGATTTGACTTGAATATTGACTTGAATGTTTCCATCATGTGCATATATTGCTATGCTACTTAATGCCATTGTCATTATGACTATAAATAATAACGCTAGTCTTCTGTCTCTTTTCATTTTGATATCCTTTTCTATTTAACTATTATATAGAGTTGTATTTCCTTTATTTTTGATTAATATGATTTCTTGTATAATATTGAGCGACAAAAAAATAATGGATAAAAATCTCAATATATGAGTTTTTTATCCATTTTAATATTTTTGTTCTGTGTTCACTATTTATATTCAAATATTATCATCATATCCTTATTAACCAAAATATCTCTTTAAAAGACCTCTAAAGGCTGAACCATGTCTTGCTTCGTCTTTACACATCTCATGCACTGTATCATGAATTGCATCGTAGTTAAGTTGTTTTGCTCTTGTTGCCAAATCTTTTTTCCCTTGACAGGCACCATGCTCTGCTTCTACTCTCATTTTTAGATTTGTTTTTGTATCTGCAACTACTACCTCTCCTAATAACTCTGCAAATTTAGCTGCATGCTCTGCTTCTTCCCAAGCTATTCTTTTATAAGCTTCTGCTATCTCTGGATATCCTTCTCTATCTGCTTGTCTGCTCATGGCAAGGTACATTCCTACCTCTGTACATTCTCCCATAAAGTTTGCTCTTAAATCTTTTACTACTTCTTCATCTAAACCTTTTGCTACTCCTATTTTATGTTCATCTGCCCAAGCTAAATCCTCTATTGATGATTGTTCTATAAATTTATCTGCTGAAACTCCACATGTTGGACATTTTTCTGGAGCATTTTCTCCCTCGTGAACATAACCACATACTGTACATACAAATTTTTTCATTTTACTACCTCCAAATTTTAATTTTTGCTGTTATTTACAGCCTTTACATATTCCTTTTAAATAAAAATGATACTCATTAACTTCAAATCCATCTAAATCTTTGATAAAAGGCATTTCTACCTTGAAGTCATAGATTTCGTTACAGTGCCTACATTTAAAGTGTCCATGAAATGAGGTGTCTGCATCATACCTAGTTTCATTGTCTTCTATGTTTATCACTATCACTATGTTCTTTTCTACAAATAGTTTAAGTGTGTTATACACAGTTGTCTTTGACAATGTAGGTATTTCTAGAGCTAACTCTTTATATATCATATCAACAGTCGGATGATTTCTATGTTTTATCAAATACTCAAAAATCTTTACTCTTTGATAAGATGGTTTTATATCATTGGTTTTTAGATAGTTTGAAACATTATCAATTTTAAATTTCATTAAACCATACCTTCTTTCGAGTTATGTGTAATCATTTTAAATTTGTAATGATTACAATTTAATTGTAATATAAAACAACTACCTTGTCAATATGTTTTTGTAGTCGCTCTTCTTTGTTAATATATATATACCCATGGTACTTATGTTTAAACATATTTTTTTATTTTTATATTATTTTTTGTTAACCATTGATTTTTAGCCTTTTTTAGACTATTTCTCTATTTCTAATTTAAAATTTCCTGTTATTTTTCTATTATAATTTTTTACTTCTCTCTATTTCTTGTACTTTTTGATATTTTTAATGGTAAACACAAACATTGCTGTTATATTTAATGTGCCTACTATAAACATAAGTAAATCTGTTATGTCAAATATCATATTAAAATGTGTAACACTTAGTAATCCTGATAAACTTATTAACGACAAATACAGTAATATCCTATTGTTCTCATTTAGCTTTATGGTCTTATTGATAAAATGAAATGAACCAAGTATAGTGGTTAATCCTGAAAATATAAAGAAAATCATTATTATAGCTTCTCCTGCAAACCCTGTAACTATCTTTGCACTTTTAAAGTATCCTGATATTCTATTAAAATTATTTTGACTTAATACTATATTTGAAACATTATTTTTACCATATGTAAACACATAGGATGTTATTATTACTGCAATAAATATAGTCAATAATGTAGACATTGTCTGAATTAAGGCTTCTCTTCTTGATGAGTTAAATCCTTCTGAGCTTGCTAGTGCACTTGTGCCAAGAGCTGTTTCGCTTATTTGTATTATTCTCTGAAACCCTATTATCAAACCTATAGGTATACCTATAGCTGCCATCCTAAATGACATAAAGTCATCCCATATAATTAATAAATACTCTGGTATAAAACTCGCTGTTTTTATCAAAAATACTATAAAAAATAAACCATAGGAAATCAATACTAATCCAATCATTGATGATAAACTCTTTATAAATAATTCATGGTTTTTAGTTATCACTATAATAGATGCGACAACAAGTAGCGGAAACACTATGTACAATAGTTCACCTGTTTGTGTAAAATTATATCCCAAGCTATTTTCCGATATATTTTTAACTACACTTTGTATACCTGTAAACTGAAATCCAACAAATCCAAATGTATATAGTATAACTAGACATATTGCATAAATAGTACCTGCTTTATTGTTAATATTGTAATCAATAAACTCTCTAGGCTGTTTATTAGTTACTCTAGAAAATAAAACATCACAATATGTAATAGGTACTAGTATAATCATACCAATTAATATCCACATTACTATGCTTTCTCCACCGATACCATCCTCAGAAGACTTATACATTGCCGTCAAAATTCCTATTATTGCTCCTGTACCTATTTTGGATGATAGTGATATTGAAACTGAATCCCTGATTTTAGACCATACCCATTTGTCATTATCTACATAGCTTATTTTTTTTCTGTATTTTATTGTTTTATATATTATAAATAACCCTAAAAGAATAATTACTGGTAAAAAGATATTCCATATATATTCACTTGCTTTATTAATTAGGTTTCCAATTATATATACCATATTTACCTCTCCTAACTTAGTCGATACAATCACTAAGGCAATATTTTCAGGTTATTTTATATCACATGTTTTATGTTTTTCATAATAAGTAAAAGTTATGTACTATTAATTTAATTAATCAAGCTAGAGTACTCCTTTAATAAAAAGAGCCTATCAATTATGACAGGCTTTTTTATAATTAAAGTATTATTTACTTATTAATATTTAATGTTTTTTGTTGTTATTAAATTATTCCTTTATCTCTTCTATGTCTTCATCTTCTTCACATATTTCCATAAAAGCGTGTGAAACCATATCATATTCTTCATCTGATTCTATATGTGATAATATTGGCTCGCCATTTTCTTCAATATACTTATATATGTACACTGTTTCTTCTTCATCTGGCAATAGTGCAATATACTCTTTGCTTTCTACTTCAAATACTGCTAGAACTGAACAATCAACTTTTTTTCCATCTTCTAGTTCTAAATGTATAACATTATTCTCATCCATTTTAATCCTCCAATCATTTTATGCTATTATTATACATCTTTATCAGCATAGTATACAACATATTAATTTGGTTAATTCAATAAATATACTTGTCACATTGAATTTACATTTGCATATATTAAATAAAGATTCTTAAAGGAGGATATATCATGTATTTTTCATATTATAATCCTAATTCTTTTAATATAAATAGCTTTAGTTTTGTTACTTCTCCAAGATGGACGGATTTTCAAAATTGGATGGGAAATTCTAGTGATGCTATAAAAAATCTAGCTTTGAATAAATTATCTTTACCTGGAACTCATGATTCTGGAACTTATGAATTATTCACTGACGAAATATACAATGTCAATGATTTTACAGGAATAGCCCCTACTATAGCAGGTCCTATTATTAGAGCTATGGCTGTAACTCAAAATGCTAACATATACACACAGCTTTTAGAAGGAAATAGGTATATAGATTTGCGGTTCGCCAAAGACCAAAAAGGTAGAATTAGAATTGTTCATACTGTTTTCGGTAACAGTGCCACCAATGTTTTTGAACAAATAGCAACTTTTCTAAATAATAATCCTAATGAAGTCGTAATCATTGATATTCAATCTATTAATAATCTAAACGATTCTGACCAAATTAATCTAAAAGCCACTATATTAAATACTATAGGTAAGTATCTTGCTTCAAGAAATTCTTTATCTACTAAATCAACTTTGAACGATTTTTATAAAGCAGGAAAAAATGCAGTTTTACTATATACTAATAGCAATATAGTTGACAGCGAACCTCTATACTGGTATCGTAACAATTCCACCATTTTAAACCCATGGTATAATACCAATGATTATAACTATCTAATTAGTCAAATAGATACTAGTCTTAAAAATCTACCTTCTATTCGTGATTATATATATGTATCTCAATTGATTTTAACTATTAACTCTTCTGAAATCAGAGATATAATACTAAATCTTCTCAAATGGCTACCTATACCAATCTACGGTCAAATTAGATTCACTGAAGAATTTAATAAACTAGTTAACACTCCAGGTATTTATAATCTTATATCTCCACATTTTCAACATATAGAAGATTGGCTAAAAGCTCATTCTCCTACAATAAACCCTGGCCCTAATGCTTATTTCCCTAATATTATAATACAAGATTTTTATCAAAGAGAATCAATTAAAACAATTATTGGCTACAATACTTCATATGGTAAATAATAATGCATCCATAATGTGGTAATGTGTAAACTGAAATGCTCTTTAGTTTTGCTTTTAGCTTACTTGCACATTTATATATAAAGGTATAAAATTAGATTTGTAAGAAGTTATTTTTATGAAGGGAGAACTAGAATGGCAACTTGGATTACTCACTTACGTGTAGCAGAAAGAATATTGCACTATTATGATTTTAGTATGAAAGAATTTCTAGCAGGTAACATTGCTCCAGACAGCGGTGTCCATAATGAAAACGGGACAAGCTGTAATCCACCTAAGAAAGTAACTCACTGGATGTTTAAAGATAATAATGGAAAAAATCAATTTGATGCGGAAGGTTTTTATAAAAAATATATTAGCGAAATGGAACGCGATGATAAAAAGCTATCTTTTCTGTTGGGTTACTACGTTCATCTATTAACAGATATAAAATGGCTTCAGATGCATAGAGCAAAACAGTTACAAAACCTTAATTACAAAGAACGTCTAAAGAATGATCCTAACTTTATACATGAAGTAAAACAAGATTGGTATGGATTAGATTTTGAATATATAGCAAATAAAAAAAATAATGTCTTTCATGATAAATACTTGAAAATAGATTCTATCAATGATTATATTGATTACTTTCCTTTAGGTGCATTAACCTCGAAGATGAAGTTCATACATAACTTTTATCTGAACGATGCAGAAAGTTACACTCCAACGCATCGGTACTTAACAACTAAAGAAATGAATAATTTTGTTGATATCGCAAGTTCAGAAATAATTGAAATATTATGCAGTAAACTCTATAAATACAAAAAAATTGATTAGCAAAGGAGATTAAACTATGAATAAGGCAGAAAACATATCTAGCGAACTTCATAATCTTGGCATAAAATACAGTCAGTTATCTTGGACTCGATTTACTACAAGTTTTGACTTTGGAGTCAATAAGGCATACGAAGAAATGATAACATTGCTTAAAAATACAGAATATTACGACTATATATGTAGTTTACTTGACAATAACATGGATGATGTATCTAGACGTAAACTTTTATTACTAAAAAAAGAATTTGATCCTTTTCATAAATCAGAAGAAATTAATGCCTTACAGCTAGAAATAAACAAGAAAGTTACAAAGCTTTCTCAAATACTCAATACACATCGCTGTGTTTTTGAAGGACGTGAGGTTTCAGCTGTAGAATTATCTCAAATATTAAAACAAGACTCTGACCGTAACCGTCGTAAAAAAGCTTACATGGCTAAAAATCAAGTGAACAAACCGCTTATCGATGCTGGTTTCTTAGACTTAGTAAAAATGCGTAAAAAACTTGCAAAGCTAAACGGTTTCGATAATTTTGTTGATTATAAGCTTGATGAAGCCGAACTTGAATCTACTACTTTTGATAGCTGGAAAAAAGAACTATCTCAGGTGCTACCTAAAATAAAAGAAATTAGGGAAAAAATAGCTATGCGTTTTTTAAATGATACAAAGATATACCCATGGGATGAGCAATTTGTGACTGCAAAGCTAGCTCCAAGTCTTAATACTCCAACCAACATGAGTACCTTTCACTCTCATTTAGTAGAGTTTTTTAACCAATTTGGTATTGATTTAGCATCTTTTAATATTACTTATGATGTTTTCCCAAGAATTAATAAATCTGAATGGGGTTATAACTTTGGTATTGAAACAGGTAAAGATTCTCGTATCTTAGCAAATGTAAAAGATTTATATAGTGAATACGGAGTGCTCCTTCACGAATCTGGACACGGTATACATTCATTTTTACTAAAACCAGAAGATATAATGATTAACCGAGGTGTTAGTGGTATAATTTCTGAAGGTATTGCTAATCTATTCCAAAGCTTTATGCTTGATAGTTTATTTTATAAGCAATTTTTTGATGACTCGGTTGCTGATGAATTCAAAGAATTACAGCAATTCCAGTATATAGATAGTTTCAGAGCTATATTTAGAATATTTTTTGACCAACAGTTTTATAAAGAGGATTTGAGCAGTCTTGAAGATGTAAGCAATATGTATTGGCGTCTATATAAGGAGCTTTTGGACGAAGAACCTTTCTGCGATAATCCACCGTGGGCATTTACAATTCATCATACTACTCACCCTATATATCTTCATAACTACTTTATGGGTGATGTAACTTGCACCATGCTCAAAAAAGTATTTAAGCAAAAATACAACGTAGCAAAAATATCTGAAGATCCTAAAGTATTTGGTCAATTTATAATTGATGAGGTTATATCTCCATCGGGACTTTATAAGTTCAATGAATTGTTTGAAAGGATTAGTGGAGATAAGTTTAGACTAGATTATTTGTTAGACTAAACTAGAAATATTAAATGCAAAATGTTATAAATGCATCTTAGAGAATAGATCTTAAAAAAAACACAATCTTTTCATGTGTCTATTCTGTAAATACTGTTTAGTTTTCATGGCTATTATGTTACTTTATAAACCTTTTTAAGAAAATATTTTTAACAAATAACGTAATATATAAATACAGGAATAATATCATGATATTATTCCTGTATTTATATATTTTATTTTAGAAACCAAATTCCTCTCTTTTCGGTATAAGTCCTAGTAATCCACCTGTGTGTATGAATAGTATATTTTTAATATTTTTAAATGTGCCTTTCTTTATCTCATTTACAAGCCCGTATGCTGATTTACCTGTATATACTGGATCGAATATTATACCATCTCTTTTGGCTACTTCTTTTATGAAATCTATTTCTTTTTTCGTGCTTATTCCATAGCCTTGTCCGACATATCCGTCTAAAATCATTATATCTTCAAGTCCATAAGTAATATTTGCCCCTAAATACTCATTAGCATCTTTAAGATGTTTATCTATGCAATTTACAAAATGTTCTTTATCTTTTGAAACATTGATGCCATATATCTTTTTATTTGATTTGTTTACTAGATTAGCTAAAAAAAGGCCTCCATAAGTTCCTCCAGAACCTACTGCACACACAATAGCATCAAACTCAATACCTATTTCTTTTTCTTGCCTTATTATCTCTTCAAATGCATGATAATATCCAAATGTACCTATACCATTAGATGCACCTTCTGGTATAATATATCCATTTATATCCTCACTTTTTAGGTTCTGAACTAATTTATTCATTATTGTCTCTCTATCTTCATATTCTTTGGCTGTAACAAATATTATATTTGCTCCAAATAGCTTATCTAACAAATAATTACCATCTATACTGTCATTTTCATTTCCTCTAAGTATTAAATATGATTTTAAGCCAAGCTTTGCTGCTACTGCTGCTGTAGCCCTAGCATGATTAGACTGTGTTGCTCCACATGTTATTAGTGCATCACATCCTTGATCAAATGCTTCTTTGACTGCAAACTCCAACTTTCTAATCTTATTGCCTGATACCTCTATCCCTGAATAATCATCTCTCTTTATGTATACATTTATATTCTCATCTATACTTGATAAATATCTGGAAGCCTGTATTTTGGTAGGCAAATTTGCTAAATCTAATCTTTTTGGTATCATTTTGACACTCCTTCCTGGTATTTTATGTAGCAATCTGTACAAATATTCTTGTCATTAACTAAATACACCTTATTTTCTGCTACTCCTTCTTCGCATTTATCACATATGACTGTGTTATATATCTTTGCTTTTTCAGGTAGTACAGCTGTAGTTTCACTAAAATTAAATATCTCTTCTATATTTGACTGTAATATGTATTTAATTTTTTCGTTCCTATTCATATTAGCATAATCCATAGGCTTAAGCGATATTTTGATATTATAATTATTTGTTCTATTATAAAAATTGAAAACCATCTTACCTGTATCTTTAAAAATCAAATTACCTTTTCCAAAGGTACACCCTATCAATACTTGTATCGCGTCTACTGCACACGTGTCATTTTCGGTGACACATACTATTTCTTCATCTAGAGAAAATTTAATATTCATTTTACTTATTACCGCTTGAGACACCTTTAATCCTATTGCTAAACCCGGACATTCGTGACCATGAAATTCTACACATTTATCCCACATATTTAATATAGCCTCCGTACTTCTATTATTTATATGTCATTATCGTACTATATTATATAATTTTATTCAACAATGTAAGTTAATTATTTAAATTATAAATTTGCCAAGTAAATATTGACATGCTTTACTAGAAAATATATAATATATTTTGCACTTTATAATTACATCACAAAAGGAGGTTCATAATGATAAAGGTTGAACACTTAAATAAGAGTTTCAAGGTGTCAAAACGGCAATCGGGAATTAAAGCAGCTCTAAAATCCTTTGTTACCAGACAATACTCTATAGTTCATGCTCTTAAAGATATTTCCTTTGAAATTGATGAAGGAGAAATAGTCGGTTATATTGGTCCAAATGGAGCTGGTAAATCTACTACTATAAAAATCATCAGTGGTATACTAGTCCCTGATAGTGGTAAATGTAGCATCTTAGGAAATACTCCTTGGAAAAACCGTATTAAACATGTTAAAAATATTGGTGTTGTCTTTGGCCAAAGATCTCAACTATGGTGGGATGTCCCAGTAATTGATTCCTTTGAATTATTAAGAGATATATACAAGATTCCACAAAAAGAATACTCTAGTAACCTAGAATTATTAACTACTACACTTAATTTATCAAAACTACTCTATACTCCAGTTAGACAACTCAGCCTTGGGCAGAGAATCAGATGTGAAATAGGAGCTTCTCTTTTACATAGTCCTAAAATATTGTTTTTAGATGAACCAACCATTGGGCTCGACGCCGTTTCAAAAATAGCCGTAAGAAATTTCATTAAAACCATAAATAAAGAGAAAAAAGTTACTGTCATACTTACTACACATGATATGAGTGATATTGAAGCACTTGCTAACAGAATAATGTTAATTGGCAAAGGAACATTATTGCTTGATACCACTTTAGATAGTCTTAAAACAAAATATATGACTAATAAAATTTTAACAATACACCATTCTAATAGCCTCGAAGAAATCAATATAAATGGTGCCTCAATACTGTCTAGATCAAATGAGCGCATGACCTTATCTGTTGATCTAGCTAAAACCAAAGTATCTGATGTCATAGGAATTCTATCTTCAAAACTGAGTATAATTGATATATCTGTTGAAAATCGTCCCGTCGATGAAATTATCGTTCAGTTATATAAGGAGTATGCAATATGAAGCCTTATTTTTCTCTTTTCAAAATTAGACTACTCAAAGGATTACAGTATAAAATCCCAGCATTAGCAGGTATATTAACTCAATTTTTTTGGGGATTTATAAGTATTATGGTATTTGAAGCTTTCTATAAAAGCTCTTCATCTGCTCCAATGCCTTTAAATGATTTAGTTGATTACCTTTGGTTAAGACAAGGTTTCTTGATTTTAGTTATGCTATGGTTTAAAGATAATGAGTTGTTTAACCATATCAAAAACGGTACCATTGCTTATGAATTGTGCAGACCTACTGATTTATATACTTTTTGGTACGCTAAACTAATAGCTCAAAGATTATCTGGTGCAGTACTAAGATGTCTTCCTATTCTAATAATTGGGATGTTATTACCTGAACCTTTCAAATTAAATATACCTCCTAATATTATTTCTTTCATACTATTTATAATAACACTATTACTTGGACTAGTTTTAACCGTAGCAATTTCCATGTTACTTTATATATCTGTATTTTATACTATGTCACCTGTAGGTTCTCAGATGTTGTTTGGTATGGTAGGTGATTTCTTTTCTGGAATCCTAATACCGATTCCTTTTATGCCAAAAATATTAAAAACTATCGCTCAAGTACTCCCTTTTAGTTATGCATGTGATTTACCATTTAGAATATATTCAGGGAATCTGAATCCGAAAGAAGCTGTTATCGGACTTGGTTTCCAAATTATATGGATAGTGATAATAATCGCTTTGGGTAAATTTTGGATGTCTAGAGCGCTGAAAAAAGTAATAGTTCAAGGAGGGTAGTTTTATGAAACTATATTTAAAATATTTATCTATACTATTTAAAAGCCAGCTTGAATATAAAGTATCTTTTATACTTTTATGTTGTGTCCAATTCTTCATGCCTTTCGTTTCATTTGCTACTATCTTTATTTTGTTTCAAAAATTTCCTCATATTGGGGGATGGTCGCTTCATGAAGTATTGCTTTGTTTCTGTGTTATACACATGTCAAGTGCTATAGCTGAATGTTTTGCTAGAGGCTTTGATTTGTTTTCTTCTATTATAGTAAATGGTGAATTTGACAGAGTTCTAGTAAGACCAAGAGGTACTATTATTCAAGTACTTGGTTCTAAATTTGAGTTCTCTAGGGTAGGAAGGCTCTTGCAAAATGTAATTTTACTTGTCTATGCTATTAACAATCTATCCGTCACTTGGGACATATATAATATCATAACTCTTATTTTAATGATTGTAAGTGGTGTGTTTATCTTCTCTGGAATATATATGCTAGGTGCCACTATGAGTTTTTGGACAATAGAATGCTTGGAGATTACAAATATATTTACAAATGGAGGCAAGGCAATTGCTCAGTACCCACTCAGTATATATAGGAAACCCATTAGAAAATTCTTTACCTACATTATACCTTTTGCTACAGTCAATTACTTGCCTTTGATGTCTGTTTTAGGAAGAGTTGATGGTAATAAGATGAGTTATCTGTTTATACCTGTTTTAGGGACTTTATTTATCATACCCTGTATTTTGGTATGGAATCTAGGTGTTAAACATTATAAGTCTTCTGGTAGTTAACTGTATATATATTTGATAACTACTTGAATTGGCTACAACATAAAATCAACCAAGTAGCAAAACGACCTTAGCTACTTGGTTTAATTTAAAATCATCCAGCTAAAATGATAAGGTAATAACTATTTGTTTCTATACTATTTCTCCTATTCTATTATTCCAAATAAAAAGCGATATTACTAAACAATATAAATTAAACAAGAAAAGTAACAGTATATTACTAAAACTATATATTCCTCCTAAAATATAATATGCAACATCTGTTGCTTGAAAAAACATATCTGATAAAGGTTTGACTAAATAACCCGAAACTATCATAAAAGATATGCTACCCAAAACAGCTAGTATAGGCTTCTTAATAACTACATTTATGAGCGAAATTATACCCAGCAAAGATAAATGAATTACCAACAATATTAAATAATATTTAACATTGTATATAATTGAATCTAAACATCCTAGCTTCTCATTAATAAAAAAATAATTTGCAGATTGTACTTTAGGCATAAACAAAAATCCTATTATAGTTTTTGTTATTAATACACAACCTAAAGTAATCGTATATGTTATAGCTAGTGTTATCCATTTAGCCACTAACAAGTGTGGGATTTAGAGCGCCCTGGTTTGGTTTTAAATATACAAGAAACAAGAATAGTAGAATTCCTTTCTTCTATTAAAAAAAATATTTCTTGTTTTTGCGAAGATAATAATGTGATCTTAAAAGTATCACATTCGTTTAAAGATAAAGATTGTAATTACTTTGATGCATTTAGAATTGAAGAAATGTTATTAAATATAGTCTCCAATTCTTTAAAGTATACAAAACAAGATGATGAGATTCTACTAGAGAGCTTTATTAAAAATAACTTGCTTGTTTTTAAAGTATCAGATACAGGAAAAGGCTTTAAAAGTCAAACTGATATGATATTTAATAAATACTATAAAGAAAATGAAAATACATCTCACAAAAACAGTTCAGGATTAGGTCTTTATATATGTAAACTTATTGCTGAAAAGCACAACGGAAACATTAATGCATATAACAATGCACAAGGTGGTGCAACTGTGGAGTTTTCAATACCTACAGATAATATATGCAATAGAACAGCCATTTAC
The DNA here is from genome assembly GCA_029227815.1 of Clostridiaceae bacterium M8S5. GTDB lineage: Bacteria > Bacillota > Clostridia > Tissierellales > MCWD3 > Abyssisolibacter. The sequence continues at coordinate 4,289,609 of CP118523.1, forward strand.
TCTGCGAATAAAAATTGATAAATAGTTAAAGAATTATGAGAAAAACTTCAATAGTGTTATAGGAACAATGGTCACAATTAATTGGATGGGAAATTCTATATACTATGAGTTTTCTGTGACAAAAAATCTTCTTTGAAACAAGTGATCTTTTAGGGATTGGATGCTAAATTATGTTTTGATAGAAGCATATTAGATTAGAAAAGACAAGGGGCATTTTTTTAATCCCCTCAACTTAACTCCTGTTAATTTAGTCATAACCTACTTTTTCTTAACAATTTCACTATCTGCATTGAGTTCATAAAAAGAATAATACTCACCTTCCATAAATAATACTATTTACCCTCAATTACCACAGTATTAGTATCTTTATCAAAACTTACTTCTTGATTAAAAGCTTCCATAACAATCCTTATTGGTAAATATATCCTATCATTCACTATTATTGCTTTTGTATCACTTTCAATCTTTACTCCATTTTTAAATATATATTTTTCTCCTATTTTTACTTCTACTTCCGTATTACCTTTTGTCACTATAGCCTTCTTTGTATCTTGGTTCCACTCTACCGTTGCTCCAAGTTGCTCCATAGTTACTCTAAGAGGAACTTGAGTACGACTATTTTTGTCTATAAATGGATATCCTTTATCGCTGTTGAATTTAATATATTCATCTCCATGTTTGATTCTTGTGTGTTTTCTTAGTTCTATAAATTTACCTGTTGTGATGTTTGATACACCCTTACTATCTATGTAATAAATCTGATTATTGTCATCAATATAACATTCTCCATATGAATTTTTCTTTATTATTTCATTTCGCTTAACTATGTTCCCAACTTTATTTAACTCATAGAAGCTTTTTGTATCTTTAATAGGTTCCCCCATAAATATTACTTTATCTTCTCTTATAGCTGCTAACATGAATTTACAATAACTGTATACTTCTTCAATCTTATCTTTGATATAATCCACCTTATAATCATTATTACTTTTATACACATGTATTACACAACCTCCATCTGTATGTATCCCTGTAGGCGAATAACTATTAATTCCTGTAATAAAAATTCCTAGTTTATTAGAATATATACCGCTTAACCTAAAATCACTACCTAGTTCATATGCGAATACATTTTCTCCTTCTGCTATAACAATATTACTAAAAATCCCAGCACGTGGAGTAGCTGCAACATTCATGAATACGCAATAAAGTTCTTTACCATCTTCTAGTTCATATTTATTAATTGATATAGCTAAAGGCTCTCTTTTAATATAATCACCCGTCCCTAAATTTATTAGCTTAAGTCTCCTTCCTCTATTGCTAGCTTCACGTTCTTTTGTTCTATCTTCGTGATTGTTTTCACCTTCATATATATCATAAAATCTGTCATTATAATCATTGTATTCGGATATATCAAGGAGTTTTTGATTTTTGACATACAGTAAATTATTTACAATCTTTATATCTTCTTTATTTACATTTTGTCCTTCTATTTCGTAATTCTTTTTATTGTTTATTATTTTTTCTTTTTCTTCTTTTGTTATATACTCTTGTTCATGTTTCAAATCCTTATTGATCTTAGTTATTTGGTCATCTTGCTTTAAAAACAATGAATCTTTACTCTCGTAGTATATACTAGCTTTCCCATAGCTACTAGATGGTGCTACTACTAACATTAATACTGCAAAACTAACTAATATAGTTCTTTTTAGCTTTAGCATACCTTCACTCCTTTACTGTTATACATAATAATTCATACAAGCATATTGTATCATAAACTAGTATACTTATGATTTACAAGCATATTACATATAATATTAGTGTTTTTTATTACTATTAATAACAATTGACATAATTTTAATAAAAGTATACCATAATATATAGTTGTTCTTTTAAAATAGTAATTAAAACTTAAAGATAAGGAAGGTAAAGGATGTCAGAAGATAAAATTTTTAGTTTTAAAGATGAGGTTAAAAGGAGAAGAACCTTCGCTATTATATCTCATCCTGATGCAGGCAAGACTACTTTGACAGAGAAATTATTATTGTACGGTGGCGCTATAAGATCAGCTGGCTCTGTTAAATCAAGACGCTCTAATAAACATGCAGTTTCTGACTGGATGGAAATAGAGAAAAAAAGAGGTATTTCAGTTACTTCTAGTGTTTTGCAGTTTAATTATGATAACTATTGTATCAATATATTAGATACACCTGGTCATCAAGACTTTAGTGAAGATACGTATAGAACACTTATGGCAGCAGATAGCGCTGTAATGGTTATAGATTGCGCTAAAGGTGTCGAGGATCAAACCAAAAAGCTATTCCAAGTATGTAAAATGAGAGGTATTCCAATCTTCACATTTATAAATAAAATGGACAGAACAGGAAAAGATCCTTTTGAGTTGATGGAAGATATCGAAAAGGTTCTTGGAATTCGTTCATGTCCTATCAATTGGCCTATAGGTACTGATGGTAACTTCAAAGGAGTTTATAACCGTGAGCAAAAGCAACTAGAGTTATTCAATGACGGTAATCACGGTCAATCTATAGCTAAAGTTATCACAGGTAATTTAGATGATGAAGATATTAGCAATACTTTAGGTAATGATATAGTAGGAAAGCTACGTGATGATATTGAGCTACTCGACATAGCTGGAGATAACTTTGACATAAACAAGATACTCAAAGGCGAACTTACACCTATGTTTTTTGGTAGTGCATTGACCAATTTTGGAGTTGAGCCGTTCTTAAAGGAATTTTTAAATATTACTACTCCACCTAAAGCAAGGCCTAGTAATGCTGGTGATATTGATCCTGAATCAGATAATTTTTCAGGCTTTATATTCAAGATACAAGCAAATATGAACCCTGCTCATAGAGACAGGATTGCCTTTTTAAGAATATGCTCAGGCGAATTTGAAAAAGGTATGCTCGTAAACCACGTACAAAAAAATAAAAAAGTAAGGTTATCTCAACCACAACAATTCCTTGCTCAAGATAGAGCTATAGTAGATAAAGCTTATCCCGGAGATATAATAGGTATACATGACCCAGGAATATTTAATATAGGAGACACCCTTAGTGAAAAACAGGGTGATCTTAAATATAAGAATATTCCACAATTTGCACCTGAACATTTTGCTAAGATATACACCAAGAATTCTATGAAACGAAAGCAGTTTCTAAAGGGCATCTCACAACTTGCTGAAGAAGGAACTATACAAGTCTACAAAAGACCTAATATCGGTATGGAAGAATTGATAGTTGGTGTCGTTGGTGTTCTTCAATTTGAAGTGCTAGAATATAGACTTAAAAATGAGTACGGAGCTGATATAATAAGGGAAAATCTACCTTATCGCTATATACGTTGGATACAGCCAAATACTTATGATACTAGTAATTTCTCACTACCTATGGACTCTATGATAGTGGAAAACGAAAGCAAAGAACCTGTTTTACTATTCCAAAATGAATGGTCTATCAGACATGTTACCGAAAGAAATGAAGGTATCGTCTTGCATGAAACTTCTATACAAGATTAATATTTAGAACTTATAGCAGTTTTCTTAGGTTAATATCCCTCAGGAAACTGCTTAATTTTTGTAATCAAAATTGATAATTTAATAAATTCTATACAAAGTCCAAAGAATAAAGAAGAACTATGGTCATGCTTTACAATGTATATCGTTACTTCATGTGGGAAGCATTTTTTCTTAACCCTGTAAGAGTAGTGTTTCTTTCTATATTAGAAATAAGTGCTCTATGGAGTCAGTAAGAAATTAGGGTATGATTCTCACCAATCAGCAAAATATAACAAAGAACTTATGCTTTCAATCTCACAAAGCATTCCTCAAAGAAAATATCAACCAACCACCTTGAAGCTAACATTATTACCCTACAAGTGTTAATATTACTACCTTTAAATAATCTCCCTCTTTATACTGCTTAATTGTCTTAAAATCTTTAGGCAGAGAGAACTTTTCTAATATTTCATATTTCTTATTTGATTCTTTAAAAGCATCATGTATAAACCTCAAAAACCTATCCATATTAAACGAGCTACAATTTGAGGATGCTACTATTATTCCATTTTTGTTAGTTATCTGTATAGCTTGTTTTACCAAATCCTTGTAATCCTTTGAAGCACTAAATGTATACTTTTTCGACTTGGCAAAACTCGGTGGGTCTAATATCACCATATCAAATTTCAGTTCTTTTCTTAAAGCATATTTGAAATATTTGAAAATATCTTCTACTATTATATCTTGTTCTTGTATATCAATATTATTTATATCAAACTGTTCTATAGTTCTATTCCTACTCCTATTTGCTAAATCTACACTTGTTGTCTTGATAGCTCCACCTAAAGCACTAAATACTGAAAAAGCACCTGTATATGAAAATGTATTGAGTACTGATTTACCTTTTGAGTATTTGTCCCTTATCGCTTTTCTGACTTCTCTTTGGTCTATAAAGAACCCTACCATTGCACCATCATTTAAATATACAGCAAAATTCACACCATTTTCTTTAACTATTATTCTATCTTCTGCTCTTTCTCCACATACAAAATCATCTTCCTCAATATACTTGCCACCTGTCTTGTATCTCTTCTTCTGATATATTCCTTTATAGTCTTCTAACTCTTTAAGTGAATTTATAATAAGCTCTTTGAATTCGTAGATACCTTTACTATACCAATTTATTAGATAATAACCAGCATAATAATCTATAGTAAACCCGCCTACACCGTCACCTTCACCATTAAACACTCTAAATGCTGTTGTGTTTTTATCTCTATATAATTCTTTTCTATAGTTTATAGCTCTTGCTATAGTCTTTAAAAAAAATTCTTGATTTATAGGTTGATTTTGATTAAGCGTTAATATCCATCCTATACCCTTGTTTTGCTTTCCATAGTATCCCTTAGCTATAAATCTCTTGTTATCATCTATAAATTTGATTATGCTTCCTTCTTCTTTTAATTTGTGTTTCTCTGTTATATAATCCTTCTCTATTAAAGGGTATCCTTTATTAATCCTATTTTTGTATTTTTTGTTTAACCGAATAATTATTTCATTCATTGTTTAACCACCCAAATTATAGTTTAACCTGAAAAATTCATGAACTACATAAATATGTTGTATTTACTGATTATTCTATGATTAATTCAAGCTTAGTATATAGTCTACAATATTATATCACTAATATACTCAAGAGCTAAAGAAATTTGTAAAACTTATTATTGTAAATCGTATAAATAAAAGACCACCTATATAATTAATTCTAATAAACTATTCTCTTATCTTTACCTAGTACTTCATTTCTAATTAAAAAATGTAAGCCTTAAATTGAACTATAATACTTACTTTTCATATAATAAAAGAATATTTTTAATTTCATTCTTAGCAAACATTCTAATTTCTATAGGGCTTAATATCTCACAACTTATTATCATTGATATGTTATTCTTAGCATATTCGCTATTTTTCATATCAATAGTCACTTCTATATATTCATCATCAATATGTTTTTTGCTTATTACCTCGAAAAAATTCAATGTACAAATTTTATCTTTTTTGACTTTTACTACAACCGGATAAATTTCTCTTTGCTCACACATATCTTTAAACCGTTTCTTTGATGTATTCCAATATTCTATTATTGAAAAACCTTTAGGCATAGTAAAGTTTTCTTCTTGCAACACATCTTCAATTATTCTCTCGCATTTAAATGTCCTTATATCCTTGCTTTTTGTACAATATGCTATTAAGTACCATTCATCTTTTTTTACTACTATCCCATATGGTAGTATTTTTCTTTCAGATATTTCTCCTGAAAACTTCTTGTATTTTATGTTAAGTGGTTTTGATTTAAAAACCCCATTTAGTATATTGTTAACATTTTTTATTCTTGATGCATTCCCCCACCAAGGCTTTTCATCAAAATAAAATCTTTGCTCGATAATATTAATTCGCTCTCTTTGCTTCAAAGAGGTCTTTTTTTGAAGCTTTAAGAGCGTATTATTTATTTTGAGTGCCATATCTGTATTTTTATCTGGCTTAATTCCTTTTCCTATTAGATGCATATTTAGTATATCTTCTTCGTTGAAATTTTTTAACCCTACCGTATATTCATCTATTAAGTATATGCCTCCATTTGGCCCAGTCGTTGTTACCACTGGTATTCCTGCTTCACATAACGCATCTATATCTCTATATACCGTCCTCTCAGATATCTCGAATTTCTGTGCTATTTCCTTTGCTTTTACTTTACCTCTTGATTCTATCAATAGAAGTATTGAAATTAGTCTATGCACCCTCATACTCTCATCTCCTTATCACAAATAATTATATATATATGACATAATGTTGTCAACAATATATGTTATACTATTGTTATATTTAATTTAAGGAGTGATAATGTGAATATAGGCATATTAGGAACTGGTTTTGGAAGGTATCACGCTCGTCTTTATAGAGAATTAGACAAGCAAAATTCTATAACAATATTTGGAAGAGATGAAGAAAAGCTTCTTGGGATTAGAAAAGAACTAAATATAAAAACTACCCCAAATATAGATGATATAATTCATGATGATAATATAGATCTAGTAGACATATGTCTTCCTAGTTCTCTACACAAAGAATACGTTGTTAAAGCTTTAAAACATGGAAAACATGTGTTTTGCGAAACCCCTTTAAGTTTGCATATGGACGAAATACTATCAATGAAGAAAGCTGAGAAAAAGTATAATAAAAAAATATTTGTCAATCAGTTTATAAAACACGAATATCCATATCAGTATTTATATGAAACTACTTTGAATAACTCTCTTGGAAAGCTTAAGGTATTGAACATAAGTAGAAAAACGCCTCCTTTATGGGGAAACCTAGGACTTGAAAACATAGTAACCAATTTTATGTTACATGAGCTTGACTTTGTGACATGGTTATTGGGAATGCCTAAAAATATCAGTGCATATGGTAATAGCTTAAATCCTGGTAAATCAAATGTATCATCATTACTTAAATATGATGACACTATTGTATCAGTCAAAGCCTCATCAATGATGCCTAATCATTCACCGTTTACCGTAGAGTATGAAGCTATCTTTGATAAAGGAGCTATAAAATATTTTGAAGATGGCTACACTGATAAAACTGAAACCTCTTTAATCTTATTTACTAATAATGAAAAAAAGGATATACCTATACTAAGCTCCAATTGCTATAAGAAATCAATCAAACATGTCCTTGAGTGTTGTACCAGTAACACTATTACAGTACAAGGGATAGATGATGCTATGATGTCTCTAAAGCTAGCTTTTGGTATTATGGATAGTATCAATAAACAATAAAAGGCCTAATAGCTCTTTTATTGTTTATATTCTTCTAAAATAAATAAAATCTCTTGCTTAACTAACTCTCTTATTTGATCTTGAGTTAGCACCATTATATTACCAAAATGCAGTGTCAACATGCCATAAACTGAACTAGTTATTATATGTGTCATCATTTTAGACTTATTAGAAGGCTCATTCTCATGCATTATGCTAGTTATAACTTTTAACACTATCTCATTTACCTCTATAGCTTTTATACTATTTATTATTTCATTTGAAGGTTTAGATTGCATTGGATTTAAATAAAATTTGAAAATATTAGGATTTTTGAAATGATACTCAATATATCGCATAAACAGTGTTACTAAATCTTCTACATTATAATCTTTGTCGCTATTATAGTCTTGAAACTGTTTTATGTAATCATCTCCAAAACTTATAGCTACATGCCATAGAAGATTTTCTATACTATCAAAATAATTATAGACAGTAGCATATGAATAATCCATTTCTTTGCCTAGTCTCCTAGCTGTAACAGCTTTTGCACCTTCATTTATTAAGATTTTCTTAGCAATTTTAATATATTGCTTTCTCATTCGCAAACGCATTTCTTTATTTATCATTCTAATAAACTCTCCATCCAATTTAACCTCTTAATAATTAGTGTTAATTATATCACATAACTACAATATACGCTTTATATATTTTCTATTTGATATTGCCATAACTGTCATCTTAATAGTTACAAGCTTTGTATACTAAAATTTGTGCTATCAAAATAAAGTAACTCGCCATCTTTATAATGCCATTTTGCCTGTAACCTTGTTGGTCTATTAATATTTTTTTCTCTTTTATAATCAGATGCAATTACTTCCCAATCCTCGTATGATTTTGTTTCATCCGAAAATCTTTTTGCTTTAAAGCTTGTCATTTCATATCTTTCGTTAAAATAGAATACACCTGTTGCTGACTGTCCACGATTTGTTATAGTAGCTTCAACACTATAATTATCTAACTGTCTAAAATCAATGTTTGATTTTAATAAACCACTTGGATGGAATATACTCTCTGCTAGATATGTTACTAATGCGCTCTTGTCCATATCTTTTCCGGTTACATCAAAAAGAGTAATATGCTTAGCAATAATTCCTTTCATTCTACCTCTTCCAATAATATATTCATCTATTCCCTCAAATGGTAAACCGTATTTGGTTGTATTTATAATAGCGCATCTTGAATTAGTTCTCAAAAAATTATAGACTGCATGTTCAATCTTTAATTTATCTTTACCTCTACCCATTTTAAAATCAGCTTCGTAAAACATAAAAATTATTGTTCCTGCATCACCTATATCGCAAAGACCATTGTTTACAAGGTATTTTTGAAGCACTTCTGGTAATTCATTTATATCATCCTTAGTAATTTTACGATTTTGTGGTAAAGATTCTTCTAGAAGCATTAATACCTTACTTTCAAACTCTTTTCTTGTCTTTGAAAATGGTAACTTAATATATATTATTATTAATATTGCTAGTATAAAGATACCCAACAATAATTTTTTAAACGTCATACTAATCACCCCTCTTCACTTAAATCTGATATATTTTGTTCTAATTTTTTCATTGTTTGATACATATCATCAACTTCTTCATCTGTTATACCTCTATACATATCTTTTATAAATGCTTGTTCCTTTACATATCTACTTTTTAGATATGCTATGCATTTATCAGTAATCTGAACTCGTAAAACTCTATTATCCTTTGCATCCTTTTTGAATTGTATGAATTCTTTTTCTTCTAATATTTTAGTGAGTTTTTTTACATTTTGTCTACTATAACCATTTATATCTGCTATCTCTGATAATGTAGGTTCTTTTACTCCACTTTTTAATATTGACGCAAGTAATATCCACTGTTTTACTGTGACTTCATCAAATAACTTGTCTCCAGCCTTTTGAAGCAAATTAGAAAACAAGAAAATAGAGCCAAATATATAAGCCTTCTTTTCGCTAATAGTATCACCCCCCCTGCATAAGTAACTAGTTACCTATATTTTATATATTAAATCTCTTCTTGTCAATATTTATAATTTTATCTTGACTCTAGAGTTACTCTATAGTTTATACTTAACATATAATAAAATATTGGGAGGATGAAATATGACTACTAAATACTCAAATGAAACTATGAGGCTACTTTATGAGCGTGCTAGTTGTAGGTCTTTTAAGGACAAAGAAATACCTAAAAATGTTTTAGATGAAGTTTTAATGGCAGGTATACATGGTGCTACTGGTGGGAATCTACAACCTTACTCTATAATTAAAATAACCGAAAAATCTACAAAAGATAGGTTGGTTGACGAATGTGATATGCAACCAATTGTATCAAATGCTCCTGTTAATCTATTGTTCTGTGTAGACTGGCATAGAATAGGTCAATGGGCTAGAGCATGCAATGCTCCTTTTGTAGCCACAAATAGCTACAGACACTTTTGGATAGCATTACAAGATACTATTATAACAGCACAAAATATATGTACTGCTGCTGATTCTGTAGGTCTTGGTTCTGTATATATAGGGACTGTTGAAAGTTGTTTTATGGAGCTTAAATCGATCTTCGATATCCCAGAAGGTGTTTTCCCAGTTGTTTTATTGAGCCTTGGCTATCCTACTAAATATCCAAAACCTGCAAACAAGCTTGGTATAGAAGCAATTGTACATGAAGAAAAATACAAAGATTTGGATATAGAAAGACTAAAACAACTTCAAGACGAAAAATATGATTATAGAACTTTACCTATGACCGAAGGTAAACTAGCTGAGATTTATGAAGTTGCTAATGATGTTGGCGGAAAAGAGTACGCAGAAAATATGGTCAATGGTATAAAGGAAGCTGGACATATCAATATGGCTCAGAGGTACTTTGGGTTACATTATAGAGCAAATTGGTCTTGTACTGGCAACAAATCTTTTATAGAAAGCTTATTGTCCTATGGTTTTACTTGGATTAATGGTATAGATTTCCCTAGTAATAAGGTAGAATCTAAAGACTGTTAATAATACACCCTTTTATATTATTAAAAGAGCATTTATTTAAAATGCTCTTTTCAGGTTGTAGACAAAAGTCCAATTTCTGCGTTGTTGTTAAAATTGAACTCTTACTATACCCTGTTATTTTGATGACTTTGTCATCAATCTAAAGAGAGTATTTATTTCAAATGCTCTCTATATTTCTATGTTAGGAACTTCATCTTCTTAACTACTTTAAAAGAATTTGTATCTGAGTCCTTCTCTTTTCTGCATTGTCTGTAACACAAGAGTTAATAACTAACACCTCTATTGCCGTATCTTTAATCTTCATACCTTTGTCTTTGATATATTCCAGCAACTTTTTATAGCTACTTTCTATTGGTTTATCGTAACCAATGTGGTCTATCACGCCATACATTCCTTCATCTAATATATAGACATCATTGTAACTGTAGTATAAACCATTTCTTTTTACAGCAAGATAATTTCGCAAACTTCTAACCCCTTTTTCGTTTATCTGCATCAACCTTGTTGGTATATAAAATATATCTGCATTTGTATCATTCTTTTTCTCAAATTCGGATATAGTTCTTATTATTTCTAGTAAACTAGTATTATCGTTCACATCAATAATATGTCCTTCTCTTCTTGGTATTTCAATTATTTGTGGCTTTATATAACAAGTGCCTTCTCTTGATTGCTTCATTTCCATTAGTTGCTCATCTAGATAACTCGCAACTTGATTTAGCCTATTAATTTTTTTATTCACTTCTTCTCTAATAAGCTTAAAGGAATCTTCCACTTCTTCTATTGTGCCTTGTAATAAATGTTGTATTTTTTTTAAAGGTACTCCAATTGATTTTAATGCTTTTATTTTAGTTAGCCTGTATAAACAATACTCATCATAATATCTATAGCCTGTTTTTTTATCCACTGTACTAGGTTTTAAAAGCCCTATTTCATCATAATACCTAAGTGTATGTATACTTATATTGAAAAGTTTTGACATTTCTCCAATTTTAATCTTCATACTTTTCACACCCTAAAATATTAAATATTTATCTTCTTTTTTATTAACATTGTTGAAAAATAAGGTATTTTCTTTGACTTAATTACTTCTATATCTCTTATTACTTCTTCTTCACTAGTCCCGCATTTTGACACTAAAACAAAATTATTCTCTAAATTACGCTTAATTAATTCTTCCGCGAGTTGTACACAATTATTTGATGGTTTCATTACTATAATATTATCAAAATTGTCTAGTGCACTTGATAAATTATTGTCTACTCCTTTTCTTAATGGGACTATACAAAAGTTCTCTTCCCATTTAGAAATTGGTGTATTTACGCTACTTGCTACCGAGCAAAAAGATGTGACTCCAGGTATCGTCTCCACCTCTATATTTTGTTTTTTTATGAATGGCATTATATACATATATGTGCTATATACTGTTGGATCTCCTAGCGTTATAAACGCTACTACATTACCTTCTTTGACTTTTTGAGCTATTAAAAGCGCATTTTCTTCCCATCTCTTTTGTAGTTCTTCATGCTCATACGTCATAGGAAAAAGTAACCTTAGAATTTGTGCCTTTTTGTTTATATAATCTTTTGCTATTTCCAATGCAAAACTATTTTTATTTTCTTTATAAGGACATATTATAATATCTGCTGATTTAAGTATTTTTGTAGCCTTAACTGTTAATAACTCTGGATCTCCACATCCTATTCCCACTCCATATAGCTTTCCTTTTCTCAAGTTATTTTCCCTCTTTTCTCTGCTATTATTTTTATACTATTATATCTAAACAACACATTGATTTCAAATTATAATCTAACACTCTAACGGTATATTTTATGTTTGAATCGACGATTATAATTATGTAAATTTTTTAATTTCTTGCATCATTATACGTTTTTAAGGTATAATATTGAAGGCAGTCCTATATTACTTAGAAAGGAGTTTTTCGAGTGGAAAATTGGCTAGAATGGCTAGGATATTTAGCTTCACTTATTGTATTGATATCATTATTGATGAGTTCTATCCTAAAACTTAGATGGATTAATCTTATAGGTGCTTTATTGTTTTCATTATACGGTTTTCTTATAAATGCTCTGCCTGTTGGATTTATGAACTTAGGAATTGCTTTCATTAATATTTATTATTTATTTAAAATATACCGTTCAAAGGAATACTTTAAAATATTGCCTATTGAAAACGATTCACTGTATTTTAAGAACTTTTTAAACTTTTATAAAGATGATATTGAAAAATACTCTGAAACAAAAATTGATATTGATAATTCTGACATAAGTTTTTATATATTACGTAACATGATCCATGCAGGATTATTTATAGGCTCACGCTACAATAACAATACGCTTAGAGTAAATCTTGATTTTGTTGTCCCTGAATACAGAGATTTTAAAATAGCATCTTTTATATTTGGTCAAAACAGAGACTATTTTGTTAAAAAAGGATATTCTAAACTCATATGTTTTTCAACTGAAAATGAACACACGAAATATTTGACCAAAATGGGATTTGAAAAGAGTAGTATTGACGGTAAACAATGTTTCTTAAAAACTATATAGAATAAATAAGATGAGATTGACTAACGGTCAGTCTCTTTTTGTATTGATACAATATAATAACCAACGATTTATATCTCCTTAATTAGTTGTTTACTGCTTATAATTTATATATAATAATTATGTCTTTTAAGTTTTTTATTTTTCAACTAAGGAGGGACTACTAATGAAAATGAATAGAAATAAAGCTATATTTTATCTTGTACTAGCCTCAATTTTATGGAGTATCGGCGGTTTATTTATTAAGCTAATTGATTGGCATCCTATGGCTATAGCCAGCGGTCGTAGTGCTATTGCTTCTATTGTAATGCTTTTTTATATAAAAAGGCCTTCAAAAACAGTATGCAAATATAAAATTTTAGGTGCATGCGCATATGCTATGCTCACAATTCTTTTTGTAACTGCTAATAAGTTCACTACTTCTGCTAATGCAATACTATTACAATTTACAGCCCCTATATGGATAGCGCTATTCTCTAGATGTTTTCTAAAAGAAAAAATATTAAAATCAGATTGGCTGACCATCATAATCGTTCTACTTGGAATGTCACTATTTTTTGTTGGCGATTTAGACCGTGGAAATACTCTAGGCAACTGTATAGCACTTCTAAGTGGTGTAGCTATGGCATTTGTTATAATCTTTTTAAAGCTTCAAAAAAAGAGCTCTCCAGTAGAAATGACTTTCTGGGGAAATATCTTAGTTTTTATAGGTGGTATTCCTTACTTTTTCGCATCATCTGTAACTACAAAAACTATTATTTACATAATAATATTAGGTGTTTTTCAACTAGGGATATCGTACATATTATATAGCGTAGCAATAAAGTACGTTTCTGCTATTGAAGCAGTTCTTATACCTGTTATCGAGCCTTTACTTAACCCTTTTTGGGTATTTTTGATTACAAAAGAAGCGCCAGGGAAATATGCACTCTTAGGAGGATTTATTGTAATTATTACTATAATAGCTAATAGTCTTTATAAGCAGACTAGAAAAAAATACATACATAATGTTTAACTACATGGCTATGTTAAAAAGAACTCAAGCATCTTTAATCTGACACTTGGGTTCTTTTCTATTTTTGAAGCTCAAATATTCCATAAGTTGGTGTATCCAAAAATCCTTCATATCTTACCTTATTTCCTTGTTTCCACTCTATTGGAGGCATAGGCTCTACAAATTCTTTTAATATAAACCCTGCTCTTATGATACTGTTTATATAATCCCCCATTGTATGATGATAACTACTTGATAAGAAGTTGTCTATGTCAGAATTGTATTCTATCCATGGTTGTATATATGTTCTTTCACTCTTACATAAATACCTAACTTTCCACTCTTCGTCTTTTGGAAAAGCTCCGTCCTTATGTTTTAGAGGATATTGAGCAGAATAAACAGGGTGAATAACTGATAATATACAAATACCACCTATTTTAAGTATTCTATGTACTTCCTTCATAAAAGAGTTCAAATCCTTCAAGTAATGTAGCACCGTAAATGAGAACACTAAATCTACGCTATTTGTGTCTATCTGCGAAAGATTTTCTATGTCTCCTTTTATAAAATTAACCCTAGATCCTTTGCTTAAGGCTTTCTCTTTGGCTAAGGTTATCATTTCTTCAGAAATATCTATACCTGTAACTTTCACTGGTTTATATTGCTCGAATAAAAATGAAAATCTACCTGTTCCACAGCCTAAATCAATGACTACTTTGTTATTTAAATTTGGCATGAGTTTTTCTATTGCTGGCCATTCAATCATATTACTATAAGAATTTCTTGCGTTAGTGAAAACTTCATATGCCATCGCCATCTTGTTCCAGTTACACTTAATATCATATTTTTTCATTCCATTACCTCCTATATTAATTCAATAAATAGATAGTATTTAGAATAATATGAGTATTATTATACATAGTGTTGATTAATTAAATGATGTATATTCTATGCTTTTTTTACTACTGAAGATTTTAATTTCATTGCACCAAATCCAGGAATTTTACAATCTATATCATGGTCTCCTTCAACTAATCGTATATTCTTTACTTTTGTACCTATCTTTATTACAGATGAACTTCCTTTTACTTTAAGGTCCTTTATAACTGTAACTGTATCTCCATCGTTTAATATATTCCCATTGACATCTCTAATAGCTTTCTCGTCTTCATTTTTAGTACTCTCTGACCATTCATGAGCACACTCTGGACATACAAACAGGTTGCCATCTTCATATGTATACTCTGAATTACATTTTGGACAGTTAGGTAATTCAATCATATTAATTCCTCCATTTCTTTTATGCCTGAAACTATATGATATCATAATACATTAATTAAGACAAACATCAGTGTAATCAGAATTTATGCAACTTTTATATACTCATATATTTATCTATTGTTACTGACTATAAACTACTTTAATAAGTATTTTACTCTAACATCATGTCTTATAAAATATAAAAAATAGCTCTGTACTATTTTTTATTTTATATTGTTACGAGTTGTCGTTTAATCTATGTATTATAATATTCTTAACAAATTTCTTGTTTTATGTTATACTTTCATAAATAATTTATATAATCAGTTTTATTAACATGAGCTATAAAGGATGGTGAATGCTAAAGATGAAAAAAGTTTTGTTTTTATGTGGATATGCATGTGAATCATGGATATGGAATGAAGTAGTTGAAGAACTACAAGATAATTTTACAATACAAAATATAGATTGGCCTATAAACAAATGTACCCAATTTGATTCATTAAAAGACTTTGCTGTATGGATTGATAAGAACATAGATGATAATATTGATTACATAATAGGGCATAGTATGGGAGGTCTTGTCGCCTTACACTTAGCAAATATGAGATCTCATACAATTCAGAAGGTAATTTTAGTAGAAACTTTTATCACTTCACCAAGTGATTTCTTCAAAAACTTAGTTACTGATAAAACTCCAGATGAATTAAAATATAGATTAAATACAATGATGTCCAATAATAAAAGTAATTATTCAAAAAAGCTTTTAAAAGAATTAATAGATGTAAATGTTCTAAATCTTATTCAAAATATTAATAGTAAGTTATATGTAATCAATGGAGATAGGGGATGCGGTGACACAAAAAAAATTATCAATGAGTTAAATTGGCCAAACAGCGTAAAAGAAAAAGTAGACTTACATATAGTTCATAACTCTTGCCATTTTCCAATGCTTGAAAATAAAAAAGAACTAGTGAAAATATTATTTACTATATTATAATTCCATAAGAGAAGGACGATTCTTTCTGAGAATCGTCCTTTGTAATAATTTTTATTAGATTTATTTCACCTCATACAGTTAGTTCTTAAATTCTTCTATTTATACTCAAAACTAAAAAAATCATAGTCATTTGGTTTTAAAAACATCTTTTATCAATGTCATTATCTCTTTCTAATGCTCGTTAGAAGTTATTATTTCAAAGAAGCTATCCATAACAATAATTCCAAATATTGATTGATTTATATACTCTATCTTTAAATATAAAAATTGATTTATGTTATCTTAATTTTTAGAGAATACTATTCATTAGTAGGCTTAAATTTATATATAATTATGTTTTGTAAAATAAAGTAATTTAAGATATAATAACGATAAAACAAATAAATTGATTTATTCTTGTTGCTTTTATATTAGAGATTATTATATTAATGAGCGAGTTATTTGCCTAGTAACTAATAAGGAGTGAGAATTATTATGGAGAAAGAAAAAGTAGCATTAGTTGTAGAAGGAGGTGCTATGCGCGGTATTTTTGCCGCAGGTGTTCTTGATATATTTCTAGAAAAAGAATTTAATCCATTTGATATATACATAGGTGTTTCAGCAGGAGCAATAAATATAGCATCATATTTGGCAAAAGTTTATAAAAGAAATTATCACATATACAAGCAATTTACAGGTTGCAAAGAATGTATCAGCATAAAAAAATTCATAAAAGGAGGACATTATTTCGATTTGGATTGGTTGTGGGAAAAATCAATGGAAAAATATCCTCTAGATTTAGAGCAGATATATAGTGAAATAGATAGATCTTTTATAGTCGGTGTAACTAACTGCAATACAGGAAATATAGAATATTTAAAACCTCAAAAAGATAATCTCGAAAATTGTTTAAAAGCTTCTAGCGCAATGCCAGTAGTATACAGAAGTAAATTACACTTTAATGGCGTGCGTTATTTAGACGGAGGATTAGCTGACCCTATACCAGTTAAAGAAGCCTATAATAGAGGAGCTAAGGAGATTGTTGTGATACGTTCTAAACCATCTTATTATAAGATTAAACCTACCAATAAAGCAGTAAGGTTACTGTTTAAGAACTTGCCTGAGGTTCAAAGAGCTTTAGATGAAAGAGTAGATACCTATAACAATGCTATTGATTTTATAAAGCAATCACCTGAAGATGTCAAAATACATGATATATTTCCTACAGATGATTTTGAAGTATCAAGGTTTACTAAAGATCCAGATGTATTAGAAACTGGTTATCAAATAGGAAGGACTGTCGGAAAAAGCTTTTTAGCTAACAGAAATAGATGCTAGAGGGCAGTTGTATCTAGAGTTATTTTGAATTAAGCTATCTAAATGAATCAATGGGAAATTTATAAAAAAGACACCCAAGATTATACGTTCTTGGAATGTCAATTTGTTATTTATTTTTATTTTTAGTGTATACAATCTTCTTAATACTATGAATAGATAGAAAAAATTCTTCTGACAACATTTGTATTGTTATGCCCTTATTATATCTTTGCCTTATATCTTCATTTCTCCTCTTTATACTTTCTCTACTACCTGAATTTTCTCCCCATTTCTTCCTTTCAGAACTTGAAGGAATATATAGATACTCTCCCTGTATATATTTTTGTATCTCTTTTACAAGTGTATTAGGGAGTATATCCTTTGCATTTGTATAATTCACTTACTCCGCTCCTTTAATTATCTATTATAAAGGATGCAAAGTTTGTTTATACCTATTGATTATAGGTGATGTTTAATCTGTTTACCTCTATGCAACTATCACCTGTATCACAAACTTTGCATAGAGTACTGTCTATTTTTGAATATGTTAATCTACCCATTTGTTTTCCTCCTTTTCAGATAAACATTTTATATAATTTTAACATAGTTTCTTTTTAATGTTCAAATTATGCTATTACTTTCACTATCTCATTTTCATATCAATATATTTCCTCAATGCGCTGATATGCATTGGATATATTATGTTTGCATTATCCTGTAGTAATCTTGCTAATTCTTCTATCGGCATCCATGTGATATTTTGGGATTCATTACTGCTTTCTAATAACTTTCCTTCTCCTTTACAGATAAATGTACTCACCATTATTGGATAGTCTCCACATATATTTTGTGTGTTACAAAATAGCTCGTAAGATATTACTTTATATCCATTAGCTGTTATTGTGTTACTATCTTGCTCTCCACAAATTTCTGTTACATTTAAACCAGTTTCTTCTTTTACCTCTCTCCTGAGTGTATCATATATAGGTTCAAATGCCTTTATCTTACCAGCTGGTATTTCTAACAACCCCGTTTCCTTTGGTGCATCAATCTTTTCTCTATTTTGAACTAATATACATAGAATGCCTTCAATTCTCTTTTCTATAATTGCTGCAACTCCTGGTTTTGCTAAGATTTCCATATCAACTCTCCTTTTTATTTGTTTTTATGATAATAATAAAAAGAGCCTAAGAAAAAAAGTGTACTCTAAATACTCCAAACTTTTCCCTCAGGCTTTTTAATCCAATAGTTGCCTTTTATTGTTCATACAATAAAATCCTGTAGCGCTTGGTCACAAACCCATAGTTTATGGTGGAACCCTAGCTACCTATGAAAGTTTAATTTCTTATAATATATTCTTTATTTTACTTCTATAAGATATGGTTACTAATTAATTTGCCATATTTTTTGCTAAATGATATAGGGGCGCTACTCCGACACCTGCTGCTCCACTTGACATGTAATCTTTTTTCTTGCTTAAATAAGAAGTACCCGCTATGTCTAAATGAATCCAAGGTATATCTCCTACAAATTTTTCTATAAACAACCCTGCTGTTATTGATCCAGGTCTATCAGGTATATTTGTTAAATCAGCTTCAGGATGTTTTAATAATTCATAGTATTCTTCGAAAACAGGCATCCTGCAAACATATTCTCCTGACTCATCGAAGCTCTTATTCATCTTATCACTAAACTCATCATTATTACTTACGCTTAGAGTACATACTGTTCCTAATGCAGCCACTACTGATCCTGTAAGTGTTGCTATATCTACTACTTTGTCTACTTTCTCATGATTTATTATATAGTGCACAGCATCAATTAAAGTTAATCTTCCTTCTGCATCTGTATTTCCTATATATATTGTCTTTCCTCCCATTGAACCTATGATATCTCCAGGTTTATAGCTATTACCTCCTAACATATTTTCACATGCAGCTACAACAGCTATTAAATTCACTTTAAGTTTGCTCTGAGCTACAGCACACATCGCTCCTATAACATCTCCTGCTCCACCCATATCACATTTCATGGTTGACATACCCTTAGTAGGTTTTATGCTAAGACCACCAGCATCATATGTTAGTCCTTTACCTACAAAACCTAAAGTCTCTCCACCTGGATTGCCATGATATCTCATTATTATAAACTTAGGTGGCTCACTAGAAGCTCTAGCTACTGATAAGTAAGCTTCCATTTTTAACTCTTTAATCTTATCGTAGTCATAAATCTCTACATCAAATCCACTCTTTTCACCTAGCTTTATAACTCTATTTGATAGTTCTGTTGGTGTTAACACATTTGCTGGTTGATTTGTCAGTTCTCTAGAAACTGTGATGTTATTTCCTACTATTATGCCTTCATCAAATCCATTTATAAAATCTTCGTTAATATTATCTAATATTAGAGTAACTTCTTTTAGTTTATCTTCTTTCTTTTCTGTTTTATAATCATCAAAATTATAATCAGCTATTAATATAGCTTGTACAGTATTTTTAGCTATAGTATAATTACAACTTACAGCATTTACTATCCCATTAAGATAAACCCCAATAGAAGAAACCTTCTTACTTTTAAGTTGTCTATATGCTTTTCCTATAGCTTTTTTATAGTTTCTTTGAGTTAGCTTTTCTTTCTCCCCTAGGCCTACTAGCATTACTTCAACATATTCATTGTTTTGAATAAAACAATTTGTATAAGTTTCAAGTTTTTTTCCTTCGAATAATTTCTTATTCTTTAATCTCTCAGTAGGAATATCAATACTGAGATTATTAATGCTATAAGTGTTTTTTACACTATCTTTAAAGCATGGAATTATTATTCCTTCTGGAATAATAGCTTTTGAGTTTTTGTATAGGATATTCATAATTTCCCCCTTTTATCTTTTATAAATCTGATTATGTATGTATTACTTTATTCTACAATGATATTTGTAGTCCTTCAATATAATCAAATATTATGAAAGTTTAACTTTATATTCGCTTTAAACTTTCCAACTCTTTTACTATAGGTATATCTGCTACTGCCCAATCAAGATCCCCAAGCTGATTACATTTAAGCCACTTATAATCTATATGTTCTTTGCATACTATATCTTTACTTTGAACCTCGCATATATAAGAGTACATTTTTATTGTAAAATCCGGATATACGTGCTCAACAGTCATGAAGTGTTGCTCATTGCTTATTGTAACGTTTATATCTATTTCTTCTTTTAATTCTCTGCTTAGTGCTTCTTCTTTAGTTTCTCCTTCTTCAATCTTGCCTCCTGGAAACTCATATTTATAAGCCATGTAATCATATCTACAGCTTCCTCTTTGCATACATAATATTTCGTCATTGTATTTAATAATTCCAGCAACTACTTCGTATTTTTTAATTGTTTTCTCCTCCTCAATTAAATTTACTAATATTATGGCTAATTATAAATTATAAATACAGAGTTATTAAAAAGAGAGTAAAGTTATTTATCAAACAACCTTATCTCTCTTTTTGTATTTTTTACTTTTCCATAAGCTTGGCAAGATGATATAGAGGACTAACTCCAATACCTGTTCCACCACTTGATATATAATCTTTGCCTTTAGTATTATATGATGCACCTGCAATATCTAAATGTACCCAAGGTGTATCTCCTACAAATTCTCTTATAAATAAGCCCGCTGTTATTGTACCTGGATTGCCCGGGGAATTCGTCAAATCAGCTTCGAAATGCTTTAATTGCTCTTTAAACTCAGGGAACGAAGGCATTAGCCAAACATATTCACCTGCTTTATCATAGCTTTTATTAACTTTAGCAAAAAATTCATCATTATTACTTACTGCCCCTGTAGTATCACTTCCAAGTGCTACTACTTTGGCTCCTGTAAGAGTAGCCATATCTACAACTTTATCTACCTTTTCGTTATTGATAATATAATATACTGCATCTACTAGTGTAAGTCTACCTTCCGCATCTGTACTACCAATAAATATAGTTTTTCCACCCATTGATCCTATTATATCTCCAGGTCTATAGCTATTTCCTGCAACCATGTTTTCACATGCTGCTACTACCGCGGTTACATTTACATTTAGCTTATTTTCAGCTATAGCTCCCATTGCACCGATAACACCTGCTGCACCACCCATGTCACACTTCATTGTTTTCATTCCTGCAGGACTCTTTAAAGTCAACCCACCTGAATCATATGTTAAACCTTTGCCGACAAATCCGAGTGTTTCTCCTCCAGGATTACCTTTGTATCTCATTATTATAAACTTTGGTGGCTCTGCTGAGGCTCTAGTAACAGACAAAAATGCCTCCATTTTTAGTTCTTTAATTTTATCATATTCAAGTATTTCTACTTCAAATCCTGTTTTATCCCCTAGACTCTTAACTCTATTTGCTAGTTCTGTTGGTGTCATAACATTTGCTGGCTCGTTAACTAGCTCTCTACAAAATTCCATGTTATTACCCAAACTAACACCTTCACCAAAACCTTTTTTAAAGTTATCATCAATATTATTTGATACTAATGTGACAGTCTCTAATTTTTCTTCTTTTTTATCTGATTTTTGTGTTATATACTTATAATCTGCCACCACTAAAGCTTGAGCAGTATTTTTCACTACTTCCTCTTCTGAATCAAATAATCCTTCTATTTCATTTAGATAAACTCCTATACTTACTACTTTTTTACCTTTGAGTGATTTGTAAGCCTTGCCGATAGCTTTTTTAAAATCTCTTCTAGACAGCTCTTTTTTCTCTCCCAGCCCTACTAGCATTACTTCTAATCTTGCATTGTCTTTTATAAAGTTTAAGTTGTACGTTTCTTGCTTTTCTCCTTTGAATATCTTATCACTAACCAAAAACTCTGTTGGTATCTTATTTCCTTTTAAAATCTCTAACTGATTGTAGTTTTCTTTACATTCCTTAAAGTATGGCAATATTATACCTTCAAATGAAAGATCATTTTGGATACTATAATTTATTTTCATTTTATCCGCCCCTTTTATTTCTTTATTAATTTAAATATTATCTTTGTTTATTCGACAATAATTTTATTTATCCTCTATATTTAGTTTGATTTTTCAAAATATTATATTAATTTAATAATATGTTTTTATTTTCTCAGTGTTATAGCTCCTGCTATAATGAGTAAAACCCCAGGAATAAATCCAAAAATAGAAATAGATATAATAAGTGCTACTCCCGTTATAACTTGTCCCCATCCAGCAAGCTTCGGATTGACATGAACCATGAGTGAGGCTATTATAGCTATAATTGAAAATCCAAAGGCTGATAGACTATTTTTAGCTAATTTTCCTGATGTACCAATTAAAAGTGCGCCAAATCCCCCTATAAAAAACGCTAAAATTCCTCCTACAATTCCCAATGCTCCACCTATAATACCTAAGACCATTTCTGTCGCTCTAACTCCCTTGTACTCCATAAATATCCTCCTATTCATATGATTATATTTAGAATTATATAACTACTTACTTAAATATTCTATAGCAATAATACATAATTTTGTAGTTTAGTTTGTTAGATTTACTGGTAAAGCAAATACATAACAAAATTTCAGAAAAAAAGGAAAGTATATCACTTTCCCATTTCAGCTTTTTTCTTTTCTTGATATATGATTCTCTGTATACTTTTTTTTGATAGATAAAACTCTATTATAAGTGCTTCTACAGTAGTACCATTTTTATATTTATTAAATATTTCTTTATTTCTACTTTTAATTTCATTTTTAATATTAGTGCTTTCCCCCCAAGCTTTTCTTTTTTCCTCTTTTCTTGGAATATATATATACTTACCATCAACATATTGCTGTATAGTCTCTATAAGTTCTTTCGGTAGCACCTCTTCAATTTTTACATAGCTCATGTTGCTCCTCCTCTAGTTTGTTAATCTAAAGTTGAGCAAAGGCTACTATCATATTTTTATGCAATAGCCTCTGCTATGCATTAGTGTATTCTCTCATAAAACACTGTCTTCCTTTCGTTTAATTTAGTTTGCTGATTTTATTATATACTATATTATTATATATGTCTATCGCACTACTCTACATGGCTTTGAACATATTTACTGTCTTAGTTCTTTATTTTATTCTTAAACCATTTTACCATTCCTTATTCAGCTATAATATCATATGCTCTAAATTTACTTCATTCCTAATAATGACCTTTTAAATAATTTTATCTTAGCTAATATGCTTTGTGGCATTAATCCTTTAATATAAGCACTCATTGAAATACCAAATAATAGTCCTAATATCAATTCATGAACATCAGTAAATCTGTACAATACCAAATACAATGCAAATGTCAATAATCCAACTTTAAACTCTAACTTTAACTCTTTATTACATTTTTTCATAGTATAATCCTCCTCATCAAATGCAATGCTTACTTTGCATTTTTAGCATAGTATACTTTGCATAATTTGTCAAGTACGCTTTGCAAATTTGTTGTTAGAAATTATGCTATACTGATATCAGAAATCAACCCTTACTATTTATCTCTTCGCATTAAAATAGTTTGACAAATAAACAGATTTATGTATTAAACCTCTTCTTTGGTGATTTATAAGCTCATTGTTTTCTTATTTAGTTTATGATAAACTATTATTGCTAATTTCTTCTAATGAATCTTAAAAGTTCCTATAACAGTAGAACCCCGAGTGAAATAGGTATCATTCACTAGGCATAGTGCAGTAATTATTAGTATTAAAGTTAATGATGGATGGGGAATTAGTGATATTAATGTTAATCCTCTATGTATTGGTGAAAAAGGTTATTTAAGTAAATAAAATACAGGATATTTGGAGGTATAGCTTTTGAATAATAAAAAACGATTAATAATCGCCACAGTAATTATCATTATTGTAATAATTTTAGGATACTATTATGCAAATAAAGAAGATAATTTTTTTGTTATAAAAGAAATAAAAATATGCAATACGCCTGTAGGTGATAGCCATATATCTTTAAAAAATGAAAAGTTAATTAATGAATTTAATGATAAATTTCAAGTATTAATTAAAGATGAAAATATTAAAGCTATTGAATCTGATATAAAAGGTTGGAAATACAGAGTAACTATTTTCTATAATGGATACTCAAGTGATGATTATATATTTCTGGAACACCTTGTAAATTTCGATGGTAAATGGCATACTATGAATCACTCGGCCATCCGTTTTCTAGATGAGTTTTTTCATGATTACAATAATAATAAAAGAAATAATAACTAAAAATTTATCCTTATTAGTATTATTTAAACCCCTCAAATCAATTATATAAGGGGTTTAAATAATTTATCATCTTACTTTCTAGATGTAAATCCATAATACTTATTCCTATATTATTTCTGTACTTAAAATGTATAAGTTAGATTATTTATATTATTCTATTCAGTCTTATTTTAGTAGTTTTCTTTTTTGAATTTCATTATCTATATACTCATAGACTCTTTTTATCTCATCTTCATAATTATTATCAATTTCAAAGTACTTAACATTATCTTTTCCACATTTATGCCTGAATTTTTCATGTTTATTTATAAAGTGTGATATTGGTCTATCCTCTGGATATATTCTTTTTTCTACAACACTTCTAAAGCCTATGATATTTGATTCATATTTTTCTTTAATATACCTATTTGAAAATCCTATATATACTGATATTATATCTCTTAAGTATTGTTTATCAAAGGCATCCACTAAACTCGGCAATATATAGCATCCTTCTATTACTAGATGTTGCTCATTTTCTATAGCTGTCTTTATCATTTCTCTAACTATTGGCCAAAGCTTATCAGCTATAACTTCTTCACTATCCATAGGTGTAAATCCACATTCCTTGTTACTTCTGTATAGTCCCATCTTTAAGTGATCCATAGATAAATAAGGTATTTTGTATTTCTCAAGTAGTTTTTGAGACATAGCTGTCTTTCCTGTACAACTGTATCCTCCTATCAAAATTATCATATATATCTCTCCCTTTATGTTTTATTTCATATATTACTTTGTAAATATATATGGAGTACTTTTGTTATACTATCTATCTCACGTTCATTATTATCATTTACCACTTTAAGCTTTATTTTTTTGTCTTCTATTATAGTCCTTTTTTCTTTGTGATAGTATTTTTAGCTCTCGTAGCATTTTTTTATATCTATTATACCTCTGTTGCGTTATCTTACCTGTTTTTATAGCTTCTATTATAGCACAACCTTCTTCACTACCATGAGTGCAATTACTAAATTTGCACTCTCTTTCAAGCTCTATTATATCTGAAAAAATCAGATTTAAATCTTCAACGTCTGCCCAAAGTTGAACTTCTTTTATTCCGGGTGTATCTATTATCATACCTCCTGAAGGATGTATAAATATCTGTCTATTTGTAGTTGTATGCTTTCCCTTACCAGAAGCTTCGCTTACTTGATTTGTCTTTTGCATATTTTCATTAAACAATGCATTTAGTAGTGTTGATTTACCTACACCTGATGAACCTAATAACGCTATCGTCTTTCCCTTCTTTAAATATGGATTAATAGAGTCTAGTCCTTCTCTTGTCACAGAGCTAACTGCTATTACTTCTATCTCTTTATCTGCTTCCTTAGCTATATCTACATAGTGCTGATAATTTGTACACAAATCTTTCTTAGTTAGTACTATTATAGTCTTTACTTTGGATTTCTTAGCTAGTATCAAAAATCTTTCTATCCTAGATATATTAAAGTTACTATCTAGACCTGAAAGTATCATTATATAATCTAAGTTCGATGCTATAACCTGAGCCTGTGTACTACCACCAACTATTAATCCTCCACGTATTTTTCTTCCTCCTGATATAGGCATTTTTCGAGAAAAGGTATTTCTTCTTTTTAGGACATGTAATATCTCTGCTTTATCTTGCTCTATGTTTCTAGCTATAACAAAGTCTCCAACTGCTGGGTAATCACTGCTTTGTTTGACTTTATGTCTAAATTTGCCTCTAACCAAACCACTTATTGATCCTGCCTCCGTTAAAATAGTATATATATTCCCTGTTAGTCCAATAACTCTTGCTGGATATTGTCCACTAACATCTTTATATTTTTTGAATTCTTTTTTTAATTTATCATTATATCCATAATCTTCTAACATGATTTTATTCATTTTTACCTCCTAAATTAAATAGAAAAAGGAATAGTCAAGAAACTCTTGATTATTCCTTTTAGTCCAATTTTAAGTATCACAATTAAGCACATCAAAATATGTGTTTAATTTGCAATAAAATTCATCTAATAAAATGATCAAAAAGCCTTTGATTTACTGGTATACCACCATTTCAATTTTCTCTTGAATCGTATCTGCCATATTTGCCACTTGATCACTTCCTTTCAGAGGTATTTTTTTGTTTATTACTATATTATATTATATTTTTTAGTATTTTACAATTCACATATCAGTCTAACTTCAAACATTGTTTCATCATCATTGCTCTTCACTGTAACTTTTCTTTCATGTATATCTATTATCCGTTTTACTATAGAAAGCCCCAAGCCCGAACTGTGCTTCTTATCTCCTTTATAGAAATAGTCAAATATATATATGTAATATCTCTTAAGAAATAGGTTCCTGATAGTTTATTACCTGATAAAAAAACTGCTTAGATTTAAGCAGTCTTAGATTGATGACAAAGTCATCAAGATAGCAGACTTTAGTAAAAGTTCAATTTCAAGGCGTGTTAAAATTGAGTAGCAGAGCTTACTTAGAGGTAAGTGAGCAACGGAAATTTTAACACGGGCGCAGAAATTGGGCTTTTGTCTACGGTCTGAAACTGCTTAATTTAAGCAGTCTGTATTAAATATTCCATTTAGTATTAATTTATATTAAGTATTCTCTCTAAACGTTTATATAACTCTCCGCTCTTTAATATCTTTAAAGATTCTTTCCCCCATACCGGGAAACACTTTCTTTCGTACGCAAACATTAGATTTATTAATATAGATATCCCATCATCAATTATTTTTTCATCCTCATTAAACTCACCATATTCGTCCAAAAATGCTTTTCTTGATGCTGGTGACAAAGCAGTACAAACATTCCTAATATCACTATATCTATAACCCTTACCCATCAAGTTATAATCATACATCAAAGCTTCTGTCTTGTCCTTTCTGACTATAAGATTTGTCCAATAAAAATCATTATACGTCATAGTTAACTTAATGCTTGATATTATGTTCATAAGTTCATTAAAATTATCTAACAATAAACTCCAAACTTTATTGTCCTGTTCACTAGTTTTATCCTTTAGTCTAATTATACTATCTTTTTTAATGATGTTATGTTCACAATATAAATCTTCCAAATTTAAAACGTGCTGACCTTGATTATGTAATGTTTTATACCATTTAGCTATTTTTCTAGCTATATAGCAATCATCAAGATCATCTGTAATACCAAGTCTATATATACTACTTTCACATATATCTTCTAATAGCAAACTTTTGTTTGTATGTTCAATAAGTCTTATTGTAGGTACTTTTATAGAATTAAGTATCTTATAATTACTTATCTCTCTAGCAAACTGATTATCTGAAAAGTACTTTATTACATATGCATTATCATTAGCAATAACTCTATAAACATGTACACCATTCTTTTCCCGTATCATATTAAGTACTATATTATCATTATTAATTCCCATATTAAGCAATTCATTTTTTAGAATATCTGTTATATTATCATTGTGGTCAATGGTAATCATATTTCAACCCCCTATATTGCCAGATTACTTTATTCTTACTATATACCAACATTCTAATTTATTATCTCTACCACTTTACCAATTTTTATTTCCCCATTCATGCATAGCTTCCAATATCGGCATTACTGTATGTCCTTTTTCGTTAAGTGAATATTCTACTTTTGGTGGAATTTCATTGTACTGCTTTCTATCCACTAATTCATCTCGTTCTAGCTCTTTAAGTTTTTGACTTAATATCTTGTGTGTTATTCCTGGCATCAATCTTCTAAGCTCATTATATCTAAGTGTCCCTTTCTTTCCTAGATTCCAAAGTATAACCAGCTTCCATTTGCCCCCTATTATGGACAATGTATGCTCTAAACAACATTTTAATTTCCCATTTTCATCTATTCTAATTTCAGATTTACTCATTTTTTCTCCTCCATAGCTATCCTTTTGGATAGAGTCTATCAAAAAGGTGCATACTAGTAAATTATATCGTCCTAATATAAAATATTATATATCAATACTAAATATTTTATCAAGATTTTGAAATGCATATTATAAAAGGAGGTTCTTTATGAATACACTTGATTGTATATTAAACCGTAGAAGCATAAGAAAATACACTGATGAAGCTATATCAGAAGAAAAAATCAAAGAAATTTTAAAAGCTAGTATGTATGCACCATCTGGTGGTAATGCAAGACCATGGAGCTTTGTGGTCATTAAAAACAAAGATACCCTTAAGAAAATAACTGAGTTACATCCTTATTCAAAACCATTACTCGGTGCTGATTGCGCTATTATAGTTTGTGGAGATATGAAAAAGGAAAAATATAAGGGCTTATGGATTCAAGATTGCTCAGCTGCTACACAAAACATATTATTATCTGCAACAGAGCTAGGAATAGGCTCTGTATGGTTAGGGGTATATCCTGAAACAGATAGAGTTGATGGTATAAGAGAGCTTATTAATGCGCCAGAAAACATAATACCTTTCTCTATAGTAGCATTAGGTTATCCAGCAGAAGAAAAAAGCATACCAGATAGGTTTGAAGAAAACAATATTCATTACAACGTATGGTAAACTATATTTAATAATAGGCTGCCTTTTGGCAGCCTTAGATTGATGACAAAGTCATCAAGATAGCAGACTATAGTAAAAGTTCCAGTGGGGGCGTATTTAAATTGAGTAGCGGAGCTTACTTAGAAGTAAGTCAGCCGGAAATTTAACTACAACGCAGAAATTGGGCTTTTGTCTACAGTCTGAAACCTAAAAGGTTTAACTTTTTTATAAGGCTATTTATATTTCTCTTCTAGCTTTTTTTTCTTTTCAATCTCTTCATTTAGACCAGGTATAACATATTCTTCAATATCTTTTATATAAAAATATTTATCACCTTTACCTAAAGAAATAACTCTAATCTTGTTAAATTCTAAAAATCCGTTTTTAAAATCATAATATCCAGAAAGGAAGTATCTATATATAACTGGGAAATGGAAGTATTCAAGGTATGGACTTCCCCCACCTCTAGGATTGCTATCTAAATCCATTTTGTACTTTTCTCTTAAATCCCCTGATGAAATCCAATCTTTCTCGTTAATTTTAAAATTAATAGGATTAGGTAGTAATCTATCTTTTATATATGCATTCACTTGTTCCTCTGCATATTGGCCTACATCCATTTTTCTTATCCAATCAGTATATACCTGTCCAAATGTATTCGCATACCACGACTGAGAAAATTCGCCATTATAAGTACCACCTAATGATGACATTAGTTCAGAAGTATCGCTAAATAATTCGTATAGTTCACTTCTTGTGTTAGTATGAGAAACACCATCATAAGACCAAGTTATTTTTTCCTTTAAATTCTCTTGTTTTTTTATATCATAACACACCTGAGTTGACTCAAAATTACCCTCTACTGAGTGTTTAAAATATACTACATACTGGTTTTCTTTTGGATGTCCTCGCAAAATTTTGTATCCAGAATATTTACCAGTCCCATTTATAGTACTATATTGTAATTCTAACGTTGGATGCGGTATCCCTGCATTTTCATTAATTGCCTTAACTGAA
Organism: Clostridiaceae bacterium M8S5; assembly: GCA_029227815.1. Taxonomy (GTDB): domain Bacteria; phylum Bacillota; class Clostridia; order Tissierellales; family MCWD3; genus Abyssisolibacter. The sequence continues at coordinate 4,319,941 of CP118523.1, forward strand.
CAAGTTTTAGAATCCCACTCAACTACAAAGCCAAACGCTTCTAGTACTTTACGAATAGGGCAATATGTTTTACCCTCTTTTAATATCGCTAATGTATCATTTTCGATTTTTTCATCATTTACGATTATATATTTTTCTCCTATAGGCGCATAAACCTTAACACCATCATATGTAGCAAATGGCAACTTCTTTTCGTTATCCCATTCCACAACAGCTCCAAATGCTTCTAACGTTGCTCTAAATGGAACTTGAGTTCTGCTATTTTCATCCACAAAAGGAAAACCAGTATCTTTAGAATATTCAACATTATACTCATTAATTGATACATTTATGTTTCCCTGAGAATATGCTATAACAGTAAGCATACACAAAACAAAAACCATTATAAACCCCTTACATGCTTTTTTCATTTAACCTTCTCTCCTTAGAAATATAAAATTGAAATTTCCTTATAATTCATGAAATTTCTACATATTATTATATTATATGGTGATATGTTTTTCAAACATTACTTTAATCACATTCAACAAGGGGATTATTTTATATTTTTGTAGTCTGCTTTTGTTCAAAATATCAAATACTAAGCTGGATTTACCTGAGCCACTCACTCCTGTGACAGCCACAAATTTATTTTTAGGAATATTAGCAACATTGTTTTTTAAGTTGTGAACATGAGCATTCTTAATTATGTGAAAAAGCCATTTTATTGAATTTGAAAGAATTTTCTGTTAAAATCAACAAAGGAGGTGGTTTTATGAAAAATTATAAAATATTAAAAGAATATCTAAATTGTGATGGATATCAAAACCACCGTTTTGATCAAGCTACTCCATCATCACTAAAGGCTAATGATTATTAACCAAAAGGAGATGTTAAAGATGAGTATCGCTTTACTGATAATTGATATGCAAAAAGAATTTAACAATAATGAATCTTGTAAGAAATCTTTAAAAAATGCTTTAGAATATATCAACGAAGCCAGTAGTATGTTCCGAAATGCGAACAAACCAGTTATTATAATACAGGATGAAGAAGTAAACCATGGCCCTGATTCTGAGGGTTTTGAATTGATAGATGAGCTAGTTATTCATTCATCAGACCATAGAGTAACCAAACTTTATTCAAATGCATTTTGGAAAACAAGCTTGGCGGATTTACTTAAGTCACTTGAAGTGAATTTTGTTGTAATCAGTGGTTTCGCAGCAGAGCACTGCGTTTTATTTTCTTTAAACGGAGCTTTAGAAAGAGGTTTTAATGCTTCTATTCTTCAAAATGGTATTGCAGGATTTGATGAAGAAATCATCAAACAAACTCAATTATGTAGACCAATTATAAGTTTAGAAGCTTTGGATTATATCCTTAGTTAAAGCACTGTTTGGTAAGTTTACAGACTGATATATTTATATTAATTAAACCACTTAACCCACTGATAAAATTCTATCAGTGGGTTATTATAGTTATTAAAAAGTCCTATCTATTCTATTTAGACTAAAGTAAAACATCACCCCATCATCTGTGTTAATAACACCAAACTCACACTCATGATGCATTAATATCCCTTGCACTATTTTTAACCCTAGTCCTGTACCTCCTAACCTTCTGCTTCTGGATTTCTCTATACGATAAAATGGTTTCCAAATTTCGTTTATATCCTTTTCATCTATATGAATACCTGTATTTTCTATAGTAAATTTTACTTTATTGTTTTCTTTGTCCTCGTTTATGGATATATTGATTTTTTGGTTACTTTTTGTGTATTTTATCGCATTGCTATATAAATTGGTTATTACTTGTTCTATTTTTTTTACATCTCCATAAACAATGACCTCTTTGACATCAATATTAACTAATATATGTTTACTTTCAGCTAATCGTTTTAATTTATTATGGATTTTTAACACACTTATTGAAAGATCAAAAGCTTCTTTGTTAATTTTATATACGTCAGATTCTATCTTTGATAACTCCAACATATCGTATATTATGTTACTCATCCTCTTTACTTCTTCAATTATTGATTCTATATATGCCTTATCATTACTGTTGTATACACCATCTCTTAACCCAGAGGATATTCCTTCGATTATTGTAAGTGGCGTTTTAAGTTCATGAGACATACTTGCTATTAATTCTTTTCTAGAATCCTCCAGCTTTTTTTCTTTAATAATATCTTCTTCTAATTTCTTATTAGCCATTTTTAAATCATTTATACTTTTATTCAGATTTGTAGACAATGTATTTAAGCTAGTTCCTAATTCACCTATCTCATCCTGTGTTGTCACATCATATGTTGTCATAAAATCTAAATTAGCCATTTTCCTTGCAATATTGTTAAGTTTAATAAGCGGTCTTGAAATCTTTTTTGAATAAAAGAATACAACTATGATAGCTAAAAGTATTGCTATAAAAAAGAGATATTTGTTATATATCCTTATTATAGATATAGTATCATCAACTGATTGAGAAGACATAGATGACAAAAATAAGTACCTATCTCCATTTATTACAGCTGTCTTTCTAAAAACAATATATTTTAATCCTGAATTTTTGTCAGTCATCTCTTTATATACAAAGCTATTATTTTCAATTTCTTTTTCTAAAGTATCTTTATTTTTCATTTCATCTACTACTTTATAAATATATTCAACCGTATATGCATTGTACTTGCTTATGTCTTCTGAATATTTAGATGTATCAACTATATCTGTTATAGTTCCATTTATGTCTATATAATCATTGTTATTTGACGCTCCATTATCTACACTTGATTCCACCCCGTCTACATATATTTTATACGGATAAATATATCTGAACATAGTGCCATAATCATAAAGCATACCTTGCACATGCACTTTACTATTTTTGCTTAGCTTCAATCCTTCTAAGCTTACTTGATATATTTTTTTGTCGTCTGCCATAACCTCAAAGTACGGTGAATTGTACAATGATATATCCCCTGATATTACCCGTCCCTTTGAGTCCACCACTGCTGTAGAAATCTGATTATTTCTTGAAAACCTTACTAAGATTTCTTGTAATTTGTTAGGTGTTATCGTAGAATTATTTATTTCGTCCATCAAAGAATTTATTTTATCTTCCATTAAATTAATCTTTACAGTTTTATAGTAACGTGACAATAGTAACTCTTGACCTAGAAGATTTAAGAATAACAATCCTACAAAAAGCAATGTTGTAACTATAAATGTTTTGGTTGTCACACTTTTTAATCTTATTTTCATTTGTTCACCTCAAATTTATATCCCACACCAAAAACAGTTACAATAGTGTATGCCTTTTGCCTTAAAGACTTACGTAATTTCCTTATATAATTATCTACCACTCTAACATCTCCATAATATGGATATCCCCATATTGATGTCAATATAGATTCTCTAGTAAGTACCTTATCTTGATTTTCTATCAAATATACTAAAAGATCAAACTCCTTAGGTGTAGCTTTGACTGTATTTCCTTCTATTTTTAATTCTCTAGATAGTCTATTAATAGATATTCCATCTATATTGATGATTGATTGATCTTCTATAATTGTCCCATAAGTTCGATGTAATAGCATATTTGCTCTTGCCAACAAGACCTGAGGATTAAATGGCTTGACTATATATTCATCTGTTTTGAGTTCAAACCCCAGCAATACATCTTCGTCATCACCCCTAGCAGTTAACATGATAATCGGAACATCTGACTTTTTCCTTATTCGTCTGCATACTGACCACCCATCAATTTTAGGTAACATTATATCTAGTACAATTAAGTCTATTTTTTCATTATCAAACTTATAAAGTCCCATTTCTCCATCTTCTGCTTCAAAGACAGTATATCCGTCCATTGAAAAATAGTCTCTAATTATGGATCGTATTTTTTCTTCATCTTCAATTATTAATACATTACGGTGCATTAAATATCACCTCTTATTTTTGAAAATTATACTTTGAATAAATCATTATATCATTAAGATATGTCTTTTTTGTGTTTATATATATATATATTTCACGATAATTAACACATAATCAACATATTATATCTAAAACTCCTTGTTATAATGATATTTGTAAATCGCGATTGAAAAACTATATATAAAATTAGGAGGATGATTATTATGGCACTAAAAAAAGTAACTGCATTATCATTATCTGCTGTTATGCTGTTTGGTATACTACCTACCGGTGCATTAGCGGCAACAACCAATACACAAAATACAGCGATTGTGCAAGAAGCCAACGATAACCATAGATATATGGGTAACATTACTTATGAAGAATACATGGAGCAAGTGCATTTAAAAGGGAATATACCAGGAGCAGATGAAACAAAATTAAAGAACATATACGGTGAAATCCAAAAATTAAGAAAAAATCCTTACAGCGAAGCTAACCACAAAGCATTTCTCGCAAAGTGGGATGCTTTTGACAAGATTATAGCAGATCATTATGTTAAGCCTGAACCTACTTTTATTGAGTTGGATGAAATATTATCAGCTTCTAAAATTATAGAAACTATAACTGAAAAAGATCACAAAGCTTTGCAAGTAATCTATAATAAAATTTGCGAATTTGACAAAGCAGGGAAAAAAGCAGAGTCAGAAGCAAAATGGACTGAGTTCTTTACAATCTATGATAAATACATTCCAGAGGTATTTCCTGAAGGCAATGTTTAAAATCTAAGTAAAACCAAGAGTCGTATACTTTGGCTCTTGGTTTATTTTTTAGCTTTCATATATTTATCACAGATATAATGTCAAAAATGAGTTCTAAATATATCTATTCTAATCGTTCCGACTATGTTCAAAACTATACAAGAAGCTGCAGATAGTGCAAATCCAGATGATACGATATAATATTTGATAGCTCAAAAATTGCTATACTGCTAAAGCTAATATGATACAAAATGCTAATTTGGGTATATCAACAATTGATAGAATAATATATCATCAAATAACATCACTGCTGCTTCAACTTATGGGATAATCTATTCAGGGAAAAGAGAACTTAGTTCAAGATAATATACTAATAGAAAACAATGTCGGAGTGGAGTCCTTGTTCTAAACGATAAAAACAAATTGGATTCTAATCAATTTTTTGATAACAAAACGGGCATAATACATGTTTAATATGAAACAGATTAATATATTCATAATAATAACCCACGGGGTCACTGCCAGTGGGTTTATTATATCAATAACTTTTCTATTTTTTTATAGCGCCTTTTTTGATAACATCTATCATCATTCTCAAATCAGAACTCATCATTTCCTCTAATTCATCAAAAGGCATATCTCTACTCATTTTTAATATAGTCTCTAAATTGTAACCTTCAATCATAAACCATGCTATCTTGATAATATTTTCTTTGCTTTCGTTATATTGAGACCAATTTATGTTTTTTGCTAAATCAAATTCATACATCTTGTCTATTTCTATTTTCATTACTCTAATCTCTTCAAAGCAAGGATTGCTTATATCATAGAAAGCATTCATCATGACTTTAAACTCTAATTGCTTATTTCTATAGTAATTAAACATATTGCATGCAACTTCATACATTCGCTCAAAATAACATCTAATACTACTATCACAATTATCAGATTGATACTGTGTAATATCTTTAAAAGCTTTATATATAACATAAACATATAAATCTTTTTTGCTATCTATGTATTCAAACATCTCTTCTTTAGAAATCTTAGATTGAGCAGTTATATTGTCAAGTGAAATATCGTTATATGTATTTTTTGAAAATTCTTTTAAACACACGTTTACCAAGTTTGATTTCTTTTCCTCTGGTAATCTGAAAAAAGCCTTTTTCATCTTATTCATCCTCTCTGGAAACCAGTCGGTCTCAATTAGGATATCATCTTTTTTTGTCATTGTCAACATGAGAAGATTCATGTAATCATGATAAAATACTCTTTTTTACTTGGTTTAGTAACTTGAAGTACTGATTTATTAACTTATTTTCATAAATTATAAACTTTATTATAATTAATGTATCCATCTTTTATATCCACTACCTCATACCCCATCTTATTAAAAAGATACTGTGCTTGATTAGTAACTAGAGTCGATAATGTTACCTTATTGTATCCACTATCAGTTACTTGTTTTTCTATACTATTTATCAACTTATTAGCAATTCCCTTACGTCTAAAATCCTCTGTAACATAGATACTATATACACAAGGTTCTTCTTTGTATATATTCCAGTAACTATGACCTACCAATTTATCTCCTACAGTAGCAACGTACATTCTATCTATACTACCAGATAATAGCTTCATAGTTTTATCTTTAACACTGTCCCACCTATCTAAATGCTCTGGTTCGTACTCTATCATATACTCTCTCTCAAATAAGTAAACTCTGTTTATATCATTACGTTTAGCTTTTCTTATTATAACTTCATCAACTTTCATATTTTCCATCCTTTTATATAAAATATTAGATAATAATCCAAATTTATTATATTATATAATTGATCTGTAGCTAACTTTATCTCTTTATATGCACTGTTAAAATTCAAACTGCCTCTGCGAAGTAAATACTTTGTCTACTTTTCTATTATTAATCTTCACATTGTCATTATGCACTCCATCAATATATGGAGAGTTGATATATTGTTTTACATCTATTAGTTTCTTATGATTTGCATAACAATATACACATCCATTTCGACAAGTATTGTAAGTCCCTATATCAACACTCTTGATACAGCCACATTCTAATCTTTGGTTTGAGTCTTTTGGTACTTTCCCAGAGAAATTAAATAATTTTTTGATCAAATCATCATCAATACACTTACTATGCTTTATATCATACTGACTCAAATCAATTTTTTCTGAGCAAGTTTCAATAGCCAGATTATAACCATTTGCAATTTTAGAAAACCTCTCAGCAATTTCTTTCATTTCATTATTATTTAACTGTCTAATATTTTGAGAATACAGCCTTTGTTTTATTTTAGGATAAACATCAAGAAAGCTTATTATGCACTTATTAGTACTACCAGCAAGTTTACTTGCTAATAACTCAAACTTATTAAAATGATCTTCTATCGTAATTTTATTTGATAGTAAAATCGGATCATATCTCCATATAACTTTTTCCCTACCTATTTTATTAGACAAGTGTTTAAATACAGGAACTAATTTGCTTTTTTTTATAAGCCCTCTCTCTATTTCTTCGTCATAGGATGTGAGACTAAATTGGAAATAGTAATTATAATCTTGTAATTGATCAATGTATTTAAACAGTGGGTATGGATTTTTAGTCCAGAAAACTATACACTCTACATCTTTTTTGGAAAGTGAAATTCTACTAACCTGATTATAATTCATAGGATTACGCACTAATACGTATTGATCTTTTAACCTATTTAAAAACCAATCGGAATAATAAGCAGGAATATCAGTCCTTCTACTAGCACTAATAATCATAACGCGTGCCTCCTCTGTAGCATCAAATGCTAGTTTTAATCAATTTTTCCACAAGTACAAGGTAATCACCTTCATACTCAATACTTTTTTTTAATATTAATATTGCTATTCCATGAATCATACTCCACATTGTCAACGTCTTTTGCATATACAGTTTTTTGCTTAGATTTATTTTTTGGAAATACTTCTGTGAACTCTCTTTAAATACCCTAAAGGCACTATCCTCACTGTAAATAAATTTATCGTCTTTTATCCTAATAGTGTATACATCATTTGATAAAAACATTAGTTTGAAATACTCAGGATTTTCCACCATAAATTTCACATACATTTTTCCCATTTCAACTATTTGTAATTTAGGGTCATTTGGATACAGCTTAGTTACTTCTAGCAAAGCTATATTAAACTTTTTCCAAACCTCTCTAATTATTTTATTTATAAGCTCATCTTTATCCTTAAAATGCTTATATGGGGCATTATGACTCACTCCGCACATACTTGCTACCTTTCTTAAAGAAAACCCTTCAATCCCCTTTTCATTTAGCAACAATAACCCTCTATTTATAAGCTTTTGTTTTAAATCTCCGTGATGATATGTCTTTTTATCCACCGCTTTATGCCTCCTTAATACCAGAGAATATTCTTTATTATTCCTATACAGATTATATCACTCAATGTTGACAATGTAAACTTAGAGGTGTATAATAAATTAAAGTTTACAGCGTCAACATAGTTTGAATACACTATAATTGGAGGTATTATAATGAAAATAATAGTTCTAAATGGAAGCCCTAAAGGTAAAACCAGTGTCACTATGCAGTATATAAATTATATTCAAAAGAAATTTGAGCAACATGAACTAAAAATAATAAATATATCTCAACGTATCAATAATATAGAAAAAAATAGAAAAGTATTTGATAATGTAATCAATGATATAAAATCAAGTGATGGTATCATATGGGCTTTTCCTCTTTATGTATTTACTATCCACTCGAATTATCAAAGATTTATAGAATTGATCTTCGAGAGAAATGTTAAAGATGTCTTTAAAAACAAATACACCTGTCTTCTTGCTACATCAATCCATTTTTATGACCATACCGCAATAAACTATATGAACTCTATTTGTGATGATTTAGATATGAATTATGTAGATTATTTTTCACCATATATGCGTGATTTACAAAAAGAATATACAAGGAAAAACCTACTCATGTATGCTCAGAACTTCTTTGACATAATAACTAATAAATCAACCACAATAAAAAATTACAGTAAAGTAAATTATAACCCTATATCATATATTCCTGAGATTACTCAAAATAAGATTAATACTTTAAACAAAAAAGTGATTATAGTAGTTGATTCTTTAGAAGATACTAACTTAAAAAACATGATAGATAAATTTAAAAATTCATTTGCAGATAATATAGAGCTAGTAAATCTTAAAAACGATGTTTCTATAATAGGAGGATGCTTAGGATGTTTACAATGTGGTTATAACTATAAATGTATTTACGAAGGCAAAGATGATTTTATTGATTTTTACAATAATAAACTAAAAACTGCAGATATAATAGTTTTTGCTGGTGCTATAAAGTACAGACATCTATCTTCTACATGGAAAAAGTTCTTTGATAGAGGATTTTTCAATACTCATACACCGTCTCTTTCAGGAAAGCAAATGGGATTTATCATATCAGGTGCTTTGAATCAGATACCTAACTTAAGGCAGATTTTAGAAGCTTATACACAGTGGCAACGTTCTAATTTAGCTGGCTTTATAACAGACGAATACGATACTAGTAGAGAAATAGATACCCATTTATATGATTTTGCATGTAACCTTATCAAATTTTCATCTATGAATTATAGTAGACCAGCTACATTTCTTGGAGTAGCAGGAAATAAAATTTTTAGAGATGAAGTATGGGGGAGGATAAGATTTCCATTTATTGCTGATCATAAAGCTTATAAAGCCATGAATGTGTATGACTTTCCGCATAAAGACTATAAATCTAGATTAATGAATTTCATATTTATACTGATGAGCAAATTTCCTTCTATAAGAAAAGAAATTTACACGAACAAAATGAAAGCTTCTATGATCGAACCATTGAAGAAGGTCGTGGAAAGTGAAGATATCTAGTTTTAATAGTTTTACTAAGATAACTTAATCACTGTGCTATGTTTTACTTGTCTTACCTTGCTGACATAATTTTTATTTTCGTCTATTTGATATATCTATCTTTTTGGATAGTATATATCTAAAAAGTGCATACTTTTTAATAAGACTATATTTGTATAGAATATTATGTGAAAGAATAATATTAAATACTTTAAAGAAAGAAGGAGTATAAATTATGAGCAACGTATATCCAAGAACTTTTTCACACATAGGTATCTCTGTACCAGACTTAGACAAAGCAGTACAGTTTTATAAAGAAGTGTTTGGTTGGTATGTATTGATGGAGCCAAGTGAAATAAAAAAAGATGATAGCGCAATAGGTATTATGTGCAACGACGTATTTGGCGATGCTTGGGAATCTTTTAAAATAGCTCACTTATCTACTGGTGATAGAATAGGGGTAGAAATATTTGAATTCTCACAAAACGAAACGCCAAAGAATAACTTTGAATATTGGAAAACAGGGTTATTCCACTTCAGTATACAAGATCCTGATATAGAAGGGCTAGTAAAAAAAATAGTAGAACACGGTGGAAAGCAAAGAATGCCTATCAGGGAATATTACCCAGGAAAAAAGCCATATAAGATGTGTTATGTTGAAGATCCTTTCGGAAATATATTTGAAGTATATAGTCATAGTTATGAATTAACTTATTCTTCAGGAGCATATTAATTAAGATAAAATGTATAACTGAATTTAGAAAAATTTATAATATTAAAAGTTCATGAGCAACTATAGTAAATACATTCTAGTTGCTCATGAATTAAATATAACTATTTTCCTTTCCAATCTTCTGCAAGCATGCCATAAACAAAAAGATCTACATAATGGTCATATAACCACTCTGCTTGCCTTATACATCCTTCATTTACAAACCCCAATCTCTCAGGAATTTTCCTGCTTTTCTTATTTTTAGTTGCAACTCTAATTTCAACCTTGTTCAATTTCAAATAATTCACAGCATAATCAGTCAATGCTTTTGCCACTTTAGTCATGATTCCATTGCCTTGATACTTCTTATCCAACCAATAGCCAATTTGTACAGTTTTGTTTGCATGATTTATTATATTATAACCAGCTACACCAACAATTTCTTCCTTAAATATGATAACTGTATTCATGCTCTTATTTTCAGCAAAGCCCTTTAATGACATATTAATATATTCAATTGTATCATCTACTTTAGTAGAAAAATCCAGCCAAGGAAGCCATTCACGCAAGTATTCTCTTGAATTATCAATTAATTCAAAAACTGTTTGAGCATCTTTTAGCTCTATCAGCTTTAATGATAATTCACTATTGATTTCGTATAAAAACATACTCTACCTCCTATTCTCAATAAATAGTTTTCCTTATATATTATCACACCCTAAATACTAAGCAAAACACTTTTTGTTATTTCCTACAATATTAGTTCATCTATAAAGCATGCTTTTAATATATACTTTTTGGGTGAAAGATGCCTTTATCTTTAAGATAGTAATCAAAGAACTTTAGTACTATACTGTTCATCGTTTCAACCACATAAAATTTATTGGCTTTTTGTTTAATACCCACCTTCTCTACTTGGTTTGATATCATCCTCATAATAAAAGGCGAAAACATTGGCAAATCAGTCAAGCTCAAATGACTCGTTCCAGCTATATGCACTTCGTAAGCATCATGCGTGTTGTCTGCCAACATTTTTCGATGTTTAATAAAATTAGAATCTTTTACGCCATCAAGTAACTTTTTCATGTCATCAGTATAAATGCTTAATATAGGAGTTGGATAAATTTCCTGATTTATTATATGCTCACCATCCTTGAATCCATACTCACCAAGTAAATCTGCATCTAAATTTATAACTGATTTTATATCTTTGCGGTTTCTTCCTATTTTTGCACTTGCCGCTCCTCCTAAAGAATGCCCCATTAAACCTATTTTATTAACATCTATGAGCTGATATATATTGTCCGAATTACCATCTTTGGCATAACTTATAATCGTATCAAGAACAAAATTCATATCATCAGTTCGCACTTTCATCCATTTCTGCTCAATCTTATATGAAGTCTTTTCATCATAAACGCTGTTATTGACATCTACTATTTCTTGTACAAATGATTTGTCTACCATCGTAAAATTACCATCAGTATCTATTGTTAACATAGAATGATACGGATGGCTAATAGAACATACAACATATCCATTGCTTGCTAAATTCTCACATGTTGAAGTATTGCTAGTTCCTATTCCAAAAGCACCATGCGAGAACACCACTAAAGGTTGTCTATCCTTTATTTCAGCTGGGTACCAAAACTCAACTGTAACCTTTCGTTTCTCTCCTTTGTCATTAAATGTTTCAACGTGTTTGTTATCTGTATAAGTATAAACAGCTGTGTTAATCTTGTATTGACCAGTAATCTTTATCTCTTTATACTGTGGAAATATTAAAGCTGGTATCAAAGCTATTACTATAATCAACCACATAGCTATTCCCTTAAATATCGTTCTCACAGGTTTATAAATTTTCTTATCCTGATTATTGCGTATAATTGATATACACGAAATTATAGCTAAAATCGATAATACTAATGCAAGCAACTTCCATCTGAAACTCCACTGAATTAATGATATAAATACAAATAGAACAAATATACCAAATACAATTAACCTGATACAACTTCTTATTTTATTTTGATTAGATTTTGTTTTGACACACAATACCATAATTGTTATTTCTATAGCCGCTGCAATTATAAGTATAATTATTCCCATAGTCTTACCCCCTTTTTTTTAATGTTTAAGTTAAAGTATAATTCCTTCTAACTCAGCATATTATATGCATCACCAAATGTATATGATATAAACATTATTGTGTATCTATAAATAGGTAAAATGCAAAAAAGGGGTATTAAGTTGTCATTAGTTTTTTAGTTTTAGCGCTTCATTGATTCTTCATTACCTTCAATTTTTCATTAATGCTATGTGCATCTTTTTTATCTTCTGTCCAAGATAAAAATCGAACAACTATATAAATTATAGCAATCTGTAATGCAAGTAAAAATGTCATTATTTTACTTGTTAATATATTTAATATATTCCCGAAAACCAGTAAAACTATTTCCAATAGTACAAAATGTATTACCCTTCTAACTTTCATTTGTTTTTCAGATATTTCCTTTGGTGAATAAAAGATTAATCCTGGTAAACAGCTTATAAAAGCACATGTCATATAAATAAACACTTCTTTTAACTCAAAATACTCGTTTGGTGCAAATATCTGTCGTAAAATAGTTATAAACATAACTATAATCGCAAACGTGATACAATAATTATTAATAAATCTTTTAATATAATTTTTATATTTCATTTCTAATTAACCTCCTATAAATCTAACATCCTTTTTAATATAGATACATACTTCCTTGAAATATATAATCTTTCTCCATTATCTAACTTTGCCTCAAACCTTCCACTCAAAGATGGTTTAACAAATGATATTTTTGTTAGATTTATAATTGTAGATTTAGATGCACGAAAAAATTTCTTTCCTCCACACATTTCTTCCAACTCATAAAGCTTATTCTTGGATTCAAACACCTTCTCTTTGCAGTATATAAACACTTTATTGTCTACTGCTTCGAAATAATATATATCTGTAATTCCAATTCTATGTATTTTGCTATCCTCATAGCCAAGTATGATATCTTTTCGTAGTCTTAACCCATTTATAATTTTCAATATATCATCATTTACTTCATAACATCTAATGATGATTTCCTCTTCTTGCTCCTTACCAATAGGTTCAATTGATACTTTCATATTTTACCACCTTATATTTAATTCAATATATAAATCTCATATCTTACATACAAGTTATAACTTTGTATGGACTATTAGCAAATGCTCTATATTGTGCTGTATTCAAAATGTAATTTATCACATTTGCGAAAATAAATAATCTGTATAAATAGTATAACACAATACTTTTATGATTTTTTAGCGGTGTTTCTTCTATAACTCTAATATATAAAAAGAAAGTAGCTTTTCATACTAGTTTAGTCATGAATATATATCTTACGATAAGAATGAATTATTCAACTTTTATTTTAAAAATTATAGAAAATATTTTATATTTTGTTATATTTTTTATAAATAATATTATATTGTTATAATACGAATTTAATCTAAAGTAGGAAATATTAATGAAAAAAACTAACAGAAAAATGATTGCATTACTATTTATTCTCGTAATGACAATGGCATTAAGTAGTATTACAGCTTTTGCAGCTCCTAGTTGGCCGACTCTTAGAGAAGGTAAAAAAGGAGTTAACGTTAGAACTTTGCAATGTTTATTAAATTTCCATAAGTGTTACACTGGCGTTGATGGTGAATTTGGTACAGGAACAAGGAGCGCTGTTAAAAAATTTCAATCAAAAGTTAGACTAACGGCTGATGGTATTTTTGGATCTAAGACTAAAGAATATGTTAAAGATTTTCAAGCTAGATACAATCTTGATGTTGATGGTTATGTCGGTCCTGAAACATGGCTAAATTTAATTGGTCGTCTTAACTAACCCTTATATAGTTTGTAAGCTTATCTTGCAAAACAAGATAAGCTTTTTTTACACACTTTAATATCATATATGCAAAACATAAACTATTTTTGTTATTGAAGGATTCATTGCTTTTATTTACAATAAAAATACTAGTAGCATCACCGCCACTAGTATTCTTTCATTTATTAATTTATTCAATAGGTACTAGGATCTTTGTTTCGTATTTCTTAGTATTTCCCGCCAATAACATTCCAGGGCCTTTTATATATATTTCTCTCGTTGGAGTTTTTGATTTTAAATCATTCTGTTTTATATAATCTGTAACTACTTTATAACTTGCAGATAACTTATCGTATGGTCCAATATGAGTTAAACTAACACACTTTTGTTTGCTCAATATCCTGGAAGTTACATCTCCGTTATTAATAGGTTTTTTAACTGGTATAGCTACTTCTATGTCAGCATTTTCTTCTGTATAATCTTCATCATAATATAGTGCAAATGGCGCTGACTCCCCCTTGCCACCTACTTCTTTAAAAAGTTTTTCTATATAAGTTCCCATATCTTCATATCTACCTTTGTATCGTATCGATGCAATTAATACCTCTTCTACTTCTACAACACTTACACCTTGCTCCTTGTTCATAATATTAACCTCCTTCAGATTTTTAATTTCATTTTGAATATTATTTTGCATTTTTCTAAAAGAAGCAATTTTCTTTTCTATTTGTTGATGCTTTTCTAGCAAATATTTTGTTATATCTTCTGAATCATTTATACTAGGTATTATTTCTTGAAGTTCTTTAATACCAAACTCATAACTTCTAAGTAGTTTTATGTACATCGCCTTCTTAAAGTTCTCTTCATTATAATACCTATAATTTGTTTCCTCATCAATTCTTGCTGGAATCAACAACCCAATATCATTATAATATCTTAGAGCTTTAACAGTTAGAAAAGTTATCTTAGAAAATTCTCCGATTTTATACATCTCATTGCTCCTTTCTTAATTAAAGTATACTCCCTCTTGTGCAGGGTAGAGTCAAGGATTTTATTATATGTTTTTATACTTTTTATTGTTTATTAGATCTTATAGATTTATCAACAACTATTTGGCTAAACAGATTTAATGGTTTAGTCGATCACATTACTATTAGACTAGGTAACCTCCTTGTCCTCTAATTCATAGTATGTATTGAAAATAATGTGAAAGGGGTTATCCAATGCTTATAACAGGCGGTGTTGTCTGTAAAGACAATCCTATCTATCCTGAAGCTAGTAGTGATTTTAACCTAGCTTTTAAAAAATTCCCTCGTATTATAGTCTTTTGTTTTTCCGAAGAAGATGTCAAAAATGCGCTAAAATATGCAGTATCAAATGATACTAAGTTTAGAGTCAGAACTGGAAGACATGATTACGAGGCAAATTCAAATGTTAATAAAGGAATGGTAATTGATATTAGTAATATAAATTATACCATTGTTGATGAAATAAACAAAACTGCTAAGCTTGGCGGAGGAATTACAAGTGGAAAAATGTATTTTGATTTAGTTGATAAAGGTTATACTATCCCTTCTGGTACATGTCCAGATGTGGGCTTTGGCGCACTTACTTCAAACGGAGGAGTTGGTTTTGCATCAAGACTATTGGGTCTTGCCTGTGATAACCTTTTAGAAGCTGAATTGATAAATTATAAAGGCGATAAAATAGTTGCCAATAAAGATCGTAATAAAAACTTATTTTGGGCTATACAAGGTGGACTCGCTTCAAACTTTGGAGTACTTGTTTCATTGACTTATAAGATTACTCCAGTATGTAAGGTTTCAACTTATGTTATAACTTGGAATAATAAATACTTTGTTGATGTAGTTGCTGCTTGGCAAACTATCACTCCTGATGCTGATGTTCGGTTAACAAATACTATAAATTATGAAAAAAAACCTTCTGGTGAGATTATATTATCATCACGTGGGCAATTTTTTGGAAAACCAGAAAAATTAGAACAAATAATTAAACCGTTAATAGACGCTGCACCGATAGAATCAATAGATATAGAATATATTCCTTATAAAAAAGCTATAGAAAAGTGGGCTGATGACTGCTCTGGCCCTCGCAAATTCAAAGCAACAGGTTCTTTTATATTTGAGCCACTCAGTAAAAGAATGTTAAATCTTTTAAATGAGAAATTAATAAATGCTCCTAAAAACTCAGCTCAGTTCTATGAATTCATGGCACTTAACGGAAATGTGAGTAATGTAAAACCAAATGAAACAGCTTATGTTCATAGAGATGCCTTATATCTGCTAGAAATAGAATCTATATGGACTTTGGAACTTGATAGAAAAGATAATATCGATTGGACGAACAATGTCAAATCCTCATTAGACACTGCTGGTGTAGGAACGTATAGAGGTTTTACTGATTTTCATCTTGTTGATTGGCAAAAACAATATTATGGAGACAATTATCTAAAACTAAGAGAAGTTAAATCTAAATATGATCCTCAAAATATTTTTAATTTTCCACAGTCAATAAAGCCATTATAGAAATGTGTAACCATATTAATCAATAGATATTAAAGGCTAAACCCCACAGAATCCATGTGGGGTTTTATGTTACTATTATTTATTGTTCACATTTATAAATTACCTATTTCATTATTTTTAATCGGTGTTGCTTTATAATCATTTATCATCCATTTTAGCCAACCATAAATCATGACAATCATTACTAAAATAATTGGTACACCAGTGATTATAGCCGCCGTCTTTATAGTTCCAAGCTCAGCCTTGATGAAGATCATTGTCAATGGAACTAGAGCTAATGCAATACACCAGAATAATCTATGCAATGGATGTGGTTCTTCGTTTTCTTTAAGACCTGGTGTGGCAGTTGATGCCATTGTAAAAGCTGCTCCATCCAATGTTGTTGCAAGAAACAATACTGACACGATACAGAATATTACCATAAACACACTACTAAGTGGCAATGTTTTTAATACTTCTATTATAGCAGAAACATCCTGCCCATTTCCGAGCATTCCTACCATGTCGACCAATCCTTTAATATGGCGGTCAATTGATAAACTAGATATTACTCCAAAGAATAGGAAACAACCTGCACTTCCACTAATTATTGTATTTATAATAACAGACCTCAAAGTTCTTCCCTTTGATACCTTCGCGATAAATATGCCAGTAAATGGCGCATAAGTTATCCAATATAGCCAGTAAAAAATGGTCCAGTTTTGAGAAAACCCAGATTTTCCTATTGCATCAGTGAATAAACTCATTTGAACAAAATTTTGAATCATTAAGCCCAAAGAATTTGTTGTATTAGCTAATATGAACAATCCTGGTCCTAAAATAACAATACCTATACAGAAAACAATTGCTAATTTGGTATTCATATTTGATATCATAGCCATACCTTTTTTTAATCCTATATAAGAACTTAATGAATAAACCACTGAAATTATTAAGATAAGCACTATATTCATAGTAAATGTAGGTGTGATTCCAAGTACTGAAGAAAGGATTCTAGAAACTAATGGAACTGATACCCCTAATGTTATACTTAATCCACCAAAGCATATAAAGATAAACATAATATCAACTATTCTTCCTATTATTCCATTTTGCTTAATGCCAGTAATCTGACTTATTATTGCGCTAAGGCTTAAACCTTTGTTTTTGCGAACATAAAAATGATAACAGATTGGTATTCCAACTAATGCATAAAGTGTCCATGCACTAAATCCCCAGTGAAACATGCTGTATGGTAAAGACATTTCAAAAGCTCTTTGTGTACCTTCTTTAATCCCTAATCCCGGAGTACCTATATAATATGCCCATTCTATAAATGCCCAGTACACTGTCGCTGATCCAAGACCACAACTTATCATCATAGAAACCCATTTAAACGTAGAGTATTCAGGTTCACTATTTCCAAAACGGATGTTTCCGTATTTACTAGCTGCTATATATATCAATAATAAAAAGCCAAGAAACGTAAATAATAGCGTAAAAGACCCAAACCAACTAGTCATCTTACTAAAAATAGCATTTGCTACCCTTTGTGAAGCTTCTGGTTGTAAATATAATAGCCCAACTACAACTAATACAATACTCACACTCACAGAAATTAATAATTTATCTATTTTTTTCATTTAGTATCCTCCTACTTACATTTTTTAATTCCAATACCTAAATAATGTTCAAGACGTATGTCTTTTTGTATAAGACTACAATAAGAATATCCAATATCTTCTATCTTTGTTTTTTCCCCATTCGCTACCTTCAAAACTTCTTCCAAAATCATCTTGCCAATATCATCACATGATTTTTCGCCCTTCATCACTTTAGTTGCATCTATATCAATATCTTCATTGATTAAATCTTCATTACCACTAACACGAATAACTGGTATTAGAGGATTGTTGAATCCAGCTGCTCCACTTGTCCATAGTATCAACTGAGCTCCAACAGCTGCAAAATGCATTGCCGAACCACCACAAAGCATTGTCGCTTCAGATAAATACATCCCGGGTTTAGTAGGTTTTTCATAACCAAGTTGATTAAATCTAAGAACTCCCTCAATAGGTCTTGATCCAGTCTTAGCAAGTGCTCCCAAAGATTTTTCTTCAATAGTTGTAAGTCCTCCGATACTATTACCAATGCTCATTGTTTCTACAGCTGCTCCCGGTACACTCCACCTCTTTTCTTCATCTGAAATTAACTGTCTAATATCAGATGCTACTTCTTCACTGACTGCTCTCTTACATAAAGCATCTTCGCAACCTATAAGTTCAAATAATTCACCTGATACAGCTGTTGCACCTGCATCTACTAATAAATCAACTGCTTTACCCACGCTTGGATTAGAAGCTATTCCAGAACTCGTATCAGATCCACCACATTTAACTCCAACAACTAATTTTGAAATATCTACTAATTGACGACCCAAACTATTTGCGTATATTTCTATTTCTTTTGCAAGTTCTATTCCCTTTTTAATGGTAGCTTTAGTTCCACCATTCTTAAAACAGACAAGCGTCTTTGATAATTTGCCTGTTTTATTTACTGGATCAGCTACTAAATCGGGATGAATACTTCCACATCCCATAGCAATTACTAACACCCCTGCAACATTAGGATTACATCCTGCACTAATCATATTACTAAGAATTTCTTCATTTCCTCCTAGCATGCAAGTATAATGATTAGTAACAATTACAGCATTGTCTATTTCTTCAGATATTTTTCTCGCTATACCTTCGCAACATTCATCTACTGATATGATTAATATTTTGTTTCTAATCCCAACGCTTCCATCTGGTCTTAGATACCCGTGAAATTTCATACATGTTCTCCTTTTCTATTTATTAACTAATCTACTTTAATTCCCATCTGCTCAATAATCATCTTTTTAGCTGTATTTGGTATATCAACTCTTTGACTTTTAACATTATGAACATGAACTAGTCTTCCTTTATCAATATTTTTAGTCGTTACACCTATAGGAAAACCATATTTGATTATCTTATCATCTTTTTTTATATCGATTATCGCAATTTTATTACCAAATGGGATTGCTTCCATTGTTTGAATTTCTTTAATGACTTCATTTTTGTCTGAAATTACAGTTACTATCTCATTACAACTAATGTTCGCTAATGCTGTTGCAACATTATCTTCGCTATACTTTTTTATTACTTTTTTCAATTATGACACTTCCTATTTTAAAATTTTTTTCTAAACCAATTTAAAATAAATACAAGTATTACAAAACAATATTTTTCCAACTATTTTACTTTAAAATATTACGAAAATGTTTTCCTGAACTTTATGCTATCTATTTTATAAACACTAAATGTTGCTTTATTGATAAACCTATGTTTAGATTATCACGTATTAGAAAATTCTATATTTTTTGATTACTTCTTCGTCCAATTCAATACCTAATCCTATACATTCGGGAACCTTCACATAACCATCTTTAAATTCAATCTTATTTTTAACTAAATCCTTATAAAGTGGACTAGTGCTTTGTGAATATTCAATTAAGTCTGTATTTTCACAAGCTGCTAAGAAATGTACAGTTGCAGCTATTAAAATACCTGTACTGAATCCATGAGGAACTAATTTTGTACCATGTTTTTCAGATAATTCATATATTTTTAAAGCTTCAGTTATACCACCACATCTAGTGACATCAGGCTGAACTAAATCTGGCTTTCCTACTTCTAAAAAATTCATGAATTCATACGTAGTTGTTAACGTTTCTCCACCAGCGATCATTGGCTTGATTGAATTCCCAAGCTTTCTATATCCTATCAAATCATCTGATCCTATAGGTTCTTCAATCCAGTTTAAGTTGAAGTCTTTTAATTTCTCTGCCATGTATAATGTGTGTTCCGGTGTTTTCCACTTAGCTGCTAAATCAATCTGTAGTTCAAAATCTTTACCTGCTTCTTCTCTAACAGCTTTTATTATTTCATAATCAGTATCTGGATCATCTCCTAAAACTCCGCCTCCAAATTTTAAACTGTTAAAACCTTTGTTCTTTAAATCTCTTACAATTTGCTTGTTTTCTTTAACCGTATCAGCAGGTATAAACGTACCGTAAGCTCGTATTTTATCTCTATATTTACCCCCAAGTAGTTTATACACAGGAACTTTGTGATATTTTCCAGCTATGTCCCAAAGAGCTATATCAATAGCACTTATGGCATGAATACCTGCGCCTCTCCTTCCCATATAATTAGATCCTTCATACATCTTGTTCCACAGCTTTTCAATTTCAAGTGGATTTTCACCAATCAACAATTCTTTCAACCCAAAACATGCAAGATTTGAGTTTGGAGTTTCTATTATACTCTTTACAACTAATGGTGATGAATCTGTTTCTCCAATTCCTACAATTCCTTCATCTGTATAAATTTTTACAATGACAGCATCTTCACCCCAAATACATCGTTCTTCAATATTTGGGACTCTCAAGCAAATCACTTCAACCTCAGTTATCTTCATTAATATTTTCCTCCTTTACGGGCCCTTTTGTCGACATCTTGCTATACTGCAATTGCTATGCCAATTAAAAACACAGTTATCATGCCTCATAGCGCTTGTAGATGTCGAGTCATAAATGACTCTCATATTACTTAGTATCATAAATTAAATTACTTTCGTTATAAATTGCGCATATATAAAAGGTGAGTCAATATGCACTCATCGAGTTTATATTGACTCACCTTTTATATATTTTCTATACAATCTTGAAGCTTTTGATTGGCTAATCCCTAGTTTCTTTGATATTTTTCTTGTTGATTGGTACTCTTCATATGCCTTTTTTATAATATCTTTTTCGTAACTTTCCATAAGTTCGTCTAAAGTTGTGCCTCCATCAATATCAATATAATTATTTTTGACAGGTAACTCATATAAATGTTTTGGCAGATGCCATGGTCTTATAACTACGTCCTTATTGACAACAACCAACCTTTCAACAACATGTGAAAGTTCTCTTATGTTTCCTTTCCATGAATAGTTTAAAAAAATGTTCTTGACTTCATCCGAAAAACGATGGGTTTTATTATATTTTTGATTATATTTATTTAAATAAAAATCACATAATACCAAAATATCATCTTTTCGCTGTCTAATTGGGGGAATGTTGAGCTCAAATACATTCAATCTGTAGTATAAATCTTCTCTAAAGCTTCCCATTTCAACCATCTTTTTTAAATCTTTATTTGTTGCGGTTATAATCCTAGTATCTACTTCTATAGGCTTAGTACCACCTACAGGATAGAACTTTTTGTCTTGTATGAACTGAAGTAATTTAGCCTGCATTTTATAGGGTAACTCAGAAATCTCATCTAAAAACAGAGTCCCTTTATTAGCTTCAGCTGCAAGCCCTTTCTTACCTTTTTCATTTGCGCCTGTAAAACTACCCCCTATATATCCATACAACTCAGATTCAAACAAATCTTTGCTTATAGCTGCACAGTTTATATGCACAAAAGGATTTTCTTTTCTGTTACTATTCTCATGTATATACTTACCGATTAAAGTTTTACCTACCCCTGATTCACCTGTTATTAGACATGTTAAATCTGCATCAACAATATGATCGGCTAATGCCACAACTTTTTCCATAATGTTGCTATTATAGATTAATTGGGACTCGAGTTTTTTGTTACTTCTAGACCCAATATCCTCTAGAAAAAAAAGATTCTGTATTTCATTATCCGGTATATCATCTCTTACACTCATAGCTACATACTTGATTTCTCCATTATCATCTAATATAGGTATTGCAATAGTCAATATTTTTGCACCTAATTTTGTTTCTTGCTTTTGTTTGACAGCTTTTTTACTTTTGTATACATAAGGAAGAACTGAAGAACTCCAATATTCATCTGCAAAATCATAAAATGAACATCCTATCATTTCCTCCTTTGTCATGCCATAATGCCTCTCACAGGCATTATTAACATAAATTATTTTGTAATTATTATCATAGATAATAACTTCATCATACAATTCATCTATTGCATGAACAAATTCTTCATAAGATATATTATTTGGACTAAGCATAAAACCCTCCTTGTAAAAGTGATCATATACATTTCTCCTAAGTCTATTATAACATTCATATAATCTTATCATACTAAGGTTATGTATTTTACTTAATATTGTTGTACTTTGTTATACTAACCATATCAATTTTTTATATAGAAAAAAGAAAGAAAATTTAATAATAATTACAGTTTTATGAAAGTTATTGAATGTTTTCTAAATAAATAAAATCCTCCACACTATAACTAATCTTGTATCTTTAATTACCTTTCGTGGAAGATTTCTTTATTCATACGCTACTTTTAAATTAAGTCTTGCATATTTGTCATTTTGACTTTATTACTTTATACTTTATGTACATCTATTTCATAATTCACAGGATTAGTCAAAGAACAAGGCACATCACACATACATTTACCACATGCATCTCCTATACCAATAGAATACTGCGGTATATTGTCATTATATATTTGACTATTACACTTTTCTCTATCGACAAAAGGATACCCGTTTTCAACTGAAATTGCATCAGCTACACAATACTCAATGCATTTCTTACAAGTCCCATTATATTTGTATAAGCAGTTCTCTTGTTGTTTTCTCTCTGTGGGCTTTAATGGCATATTAGTAATAATACTTCCCATTCTACCACAGCATCCTTTTTCAGTTATAAGCATATTATTTATACCAAATGTTCCTATACCAGCTATATATGCTACATGACGATGTGACCAATCACTAATTAATAGTTTCTCATCATAATTATAAGTTGCTGGTAAAACAGTAGACGTATAATCTTTTTCTGTTATCTTTTCATATAAGTATTTATTTATGTCTAAAATAAGATTATTGGTTTCAATATTGGCAATATCCCATCCTCTTGAGCTTTCAATGTTACCAATATTACTCTTCACTATTTCTTCATTAAAAGGTAAGAAAAATATAATTACTGATTTAGCATCACTAATTAAATCAGAAGGCAATGCATGAGTAGGACTAATTAAGTCTTTGAGATCTAAAAACATAGGATCATCAGCACTAGCTACTCCAATAACTGGCTCACGCCAATCAGTTTCAGTTCCTTTGAGTTCTTTATAATTTTTTACATAGTCCTTAATTAATGAATTTATATAGTTATTCATATTTAACCATCCTCACATATGAATTACCCTCCACTTTCTTTAATGAAGTAGGGGCTAATGCTCCTAACAGCAAGTTTACTCAATCTTACAAGTTCATCCTGCCTTAAGATTACCACCAAATTTTAGGATAACGTTTTTATAATATACATGTTTATAATGTAATCTTGATTATATCACACTCTAAATTCAATAACAAATTGATTTCGTTCGGCTTATAATACCTATAAATTTCATTATTCTATACTAAAAACATAATAAATACTGATGTTGATTCATAGAACTATTTACACCAATCAAAAAGAACAACGTTATACGATAAATTATTTTCAATTATTTCGGAATAAATAATTAAAATAAATTTGTCTAATACTAAATGATATATGAAAAAGATAAAGAGGTGTAAAATATGCAAATAGGTTTAGTTTTATCAGGTGGTGGTGGTAAGGGCTCTTATCAAATAGGTGCATGGAAAGCTTTCGATGAATTTAATATTAAGTTTGATGTCATAGCAGGAACATCAATAGGTGCTATTAACGGATTGCTTATGTCATCAGTGGATGTTAAAAAAGCTACAAATATTTGGTTAACTTTAGAAGAAAGAATAGGTATTAACTCTTGTAAATTGATATCAGAGCTTACTTTACAGGACTATAATTCTATCTATACAAGCTTTATGGATCCAAGTTTTTGTGAGGAGCTAGTCGAATATAGAGGCAAAGTTAACGAAACACTTATAGATAAGTGCATTAACAATCTTTTAGATAATGCAAAAAAATGCGAAAACCTTTTCGTTTGCTCAACTCAGGTTAAAAAAAGTCCAAGTGGAGAATTTTTTAATATAATGAAAATGAATAAAGAAGATGGTAAGAAAGCTATCTTATCCTCGACATCAATCCCTGTTATATTTAATGCTGTAAACATTGGTGATCATTATTACTATGATGGTGGATTAACAAATAATGTACCTATAGAACCAGTTATTCAGAGCGATTGTGACTTAATAATCGCTGTATTGTTAGATCTAAAAGACATTGATAAATTGAAGATAAATACAACAATGCCGATTCTTCCAATTGTACCATCACAATTTCTTGGTGATTTTAAATCAGGTGTGTTAAATCTTAAAAGACGAGATATAGAGGCTAAAATGGAATTAGGATATACTGACACTTATAAATTTTTAAAAACTATTAAAAACTTTATATGTTAAGTTACTAAGACTTAGAGTCTTAAAAATGCTTAATAGTTTCTTTGGTAAAATAGAAAAACGAGGAAGCCTAAACTTCATCATAAGTTAGCTCTATTTTACCAAATTCTTATGAATCTTAACAGTCACCGTACTCTGTGATTACGTACTTCGAGCAAAAAAATAGAAGCTAATTCACTATACTTCACGTGTGTGTATTAACCTCTAATCTTTATTCATCTTACTATTTCAATAGCTTTCGTAATCTTTCATATTGCAATTTTGTCAATTTAATATATCCATATCCTGTTGTTATAAAATCATCATCTTTCATTTGTCTAATAACACGAT
This sequence comes from Clostridiaceae bacterium M8S5, assembly GCA_029227815.1. Taxonomy (GTDB): domain Bacteria; phylum Bacillota; class Clostridia; order Tissierellales; family MCWD3; genus Abyssisolibacter. The sequence goes on from CP118523.1 coordinate 4,345,388, forward strand.
AAACCATTCTTTCTGAAGCACCAACATTATATGCCAATGCTTCTTTAGTTATTTTAACAGTAACACTAGACTCTGTATCGAACTTATCCTTAATCATATCGCACAAATATTTTGCTACACGATAGTCTGTGCTATGATATTTTAGACTACCTACTTGTTGTGCTTGCTTACAATTTCTTTTTGCTAATCGTTCTGCTATCTCTCTTGATAAATTATTATCCTCTTGATACCACCTTAAAAAATCATTACAACTCATTACTATTGCAGTACATTCATTCTTAGAAATAACCGAACAAACATAATGATCTATTTTGCTAAGTAGTTCAATATCGCCTATAAAAGTAATATCTTTACTCTGAACATAGATTATTTCTCCACCTTCATATTCATTGTAAACAATCATATCTCCAGAAGAAATTAGCATTAATTTTTTAATAATATCTCCTTTTTGTACAATAACTGTATCTGGTGAGAATTTTTCTATATGCAAATCAATATCTCTAGGCATACATTTTAAAACATCATTAAATCCAGGGAATTTATCCAGAATATCATTTACTGTCATAGTTTACATCCTCTCTTTAAGGTGGTAATTATATTAATATGTTTGCCCTTCATTCTAAGTATATCGTTTTTCCTATTATTTAAAAAGCTACTCAATAATTTGTTTTATTAACTCAACATTTCCAGGGCGTACATTTTTAATAGTAACAGCCTTATTAAATCTATCAATTGCTACTTTGAGATTTCTATCATCATTGTAATGAAGTTCTGCAATTTGTTCTCCTTTTTTTACTGAATCTCCAACCTTTTTCTTTAAAATAATTCCAGCTGAATAATCTAGCTTACTATCTATTTTCTCTCTTCCTGCTCCTAACATCATCGCAACTATTCCTATTTCTTCAGATTTCAATTCCGTAATGAAGCCATCAGCATTTGCACTTATGATATAATGATAGTTTGCAGTTGGTAAAAGTGATAAATTTTCTACAATTGCAGGATTTCCTCCTTGTATTTCAACGAACTCTCTAAATTTATCTAAAGCTTTTCCATTTTCTAAATTATTTAAGATCATCTTACGTGCCTCTTCATAATTTTCAGCTTTTTTCCCTAATACAACCATTCTAGATGCTAATTCAATGCATAATGTTTTAATATCTTCTGGACCTTCATTTTTCAGCACTTCGATTGCTTCTTTAACTTCTAGTGCATTTCCAATAGCATTGCCTAGTGGTTGATCCATATCTGTAATTACTGCTATTGTTTCTCTATTCATGTTTTTACCAATAGAAACCATTTCTTCAGCCAAAGCTTTAGCATCCTCTAAAGTTTTCATAAATGCACCGCTTCCCACTTTTACATCTAAAAGAATAGCATCTGCACCTGATGCTAGTTTTTTACTCATAACACTACTAGCAATTAGTGACATGTTATCAACTGTAGCAGTTAAATCTCTCATTAAATAGATCTTTTTATCTGCAGGAGCAACACTTTTAGTTTGGCTTATAACTGCAATTTTATGTTTATTAACTAGATTTATAAAATTATCCATTTCAATATTAATCTTGAATCCTTCAATTGATTCTAACTTGTCCAAAGTTCCTCCAGTATGTCCCAATCCTTTTCCAGACATTTTTGCTACTGGCACTCCACATGACGCAACTAATGGTCCTACAATCAATGTTGTTGTATCTCCAACACCACCTGTACTATGTTTATCAACTTTTATACCCTCAATAGAGCTTAAATCAATCTGGTCACCAGAAGTCAAAATCGCCTCTGTTAACTCAACTGTCTCACGCTCATTGAGATCATTTAAAAACATAGCCATTAACATAGCTGCAGCATGATATTCTGATATTTCATCATTAGCATATCCATGAACAAAGAAAATAATTTCTTCTTTACTAAGTTCATGTCCATCTCTCTTCTTTTTAATTAAATCATATATTCTCATATAAACACATTCTTTCTATATTAATATTGCTGCAACAGTTGCAGTCATAAACGCTGCTAAACTTCCACCTATTAACGCTCTTAAACCAAGTTTTGCAATATCCCCACGTCTTTCAGGTGCTAATGCCCCTAGTCCTCCAACTTGTATACCTATAGAACTAAAGTTTGCAAATCCACACAATGCATAAGTTAATATTACAACTGTTCTAGGTTGTAATGCTCCTTCTTTAATCAATGTAGATAAACTTGAGTAAGCATAAAATTCATTAATAACAACCTTTTGTCCTAGTAAATTACCAGCTTGTATTGCATCACTCCATGGTACACCCATTATATAAGCTAATGGTGCAAATAATCTACCAAATATCCATTCTAGTGATAGATAGTCCATACCAATCCATCCACCAACCAAACCTATTATAGCATTAACCATAGCAACCAAAGCAATAAATGATAACAACATTGCTCCAACATTTAATGCTAAATGAAGTCCTTCACTAGTTCCTCTTGCTGCTGCATCTATAATATTTGCATCTACATTTTCCATTTCTATTTTAACTGTACCCTTTGTCACAGGTTCTTCCACTTCTGGTATCATAATCTTTGAAATAATTAAACTAGCTGGTGCAGACATAATACTTGCTGCAATAAGATGTCCTGCTTCTGCTCCCATCAATACATAACCAGCCATTACGCCACCCGCTACTGTAGCCATTCCACCTGTCATAACAGTGAGCAACTCAGAGCGAGTCATTGTCTTAATAAAAGGTTTCACTACAAGAGGTGCTTCTGTCTGTCCTACAAATATATTAGCAGTTGCAGATAATGATTCTGCTCCGCTTGTTCCTAGCAACTTCGACATTACAACCGCTAAAATTGATATTATAAATCCCATAATACCTGTATAATATAAAATAGCCATTAAAGCTGAGAAGAAAATTATAGTTGGCAGTACTTGAACAGCAAAAATATACCCGAATGATTCCGCATTTAATAAATCACCAACTAAAAATTTAGTTCCTTCTTGTGTATAACCCAGTATTGATACAACAAAATCATTTAACCTGTCAAAGACAGCCTTTCCTGGAGGCCATTTTAAAATTAATAACCCAAATGCAATTTGCATTACCACTCCGATTAACACTAACTTCCAAGCTACTTTCTTTTTATTATCTGATATAAGATAAGCAACACCTATCATTATCAATAACCCAACAAAACTAATAATCTTTTCCATAATACCTCCTAATTATGATCTATTATTTTATTTCTTACTACTTTTTTAATGTCACTTCATCAAATGAAAATGGCATCATTTCTTGTACTGCCAATTCACTAATATTACCTTTTATATCTTCAAAAACAATATTTCCATTTCTCATATGCTCTACAATCACTTGCCTACATATGCCACATGGATATGTGACATCTCCAGATGAACTTACTATTGCTAACATTTCAAATTCCTTCTCTCCTTCAGATATTGCTTTAAATAAAGCAACTCTTTCCGCACAAATAGTTGCCCCAAAAGAAACGTTTTCTATATTAACACCAGTGTAAATTTTGCCTGATTTAGTGATGACAGCCGCTCCAACTTTAAACTGTGAATATGGCGAGTAAGCGTTTTCCATTGTCATCTTAGCTGCATTGATTAACTCTTTTTTAGTCATATTGCCTCCTACTCCAATCATTTAACTCTAGTTTAATAATCTGATGCTGATATTCCACCTTCATAGATAGTTTTTGTTGAACTAACACCTAATCTATTGGCTCCAGCCTCAATCATTTTCTCAGCAGTTTCTTTTGAACGAATTCCACCTGAAGCTTTTACTCCAACATTTGTACCTACAGTTTCTCTCATCAAACGAATATGTTCTTCTTTTGCTCCACCTGTTGAAAAACCTGTTGATGTTTTTACAAAGTCTGCACCAGCTTCTACAGAAAGCTCACATGCTTTAACAATTTCTTCATTTGTTAAAAGACATGTCTCAAGTATTACTTTTAATATAGCTTTACCATTTACTGCATCCACTACTCCTTTTATATCTTGTTTTACATAATCATATTTTTTCTCTTTTAATGCACCAACATTTATTACCATATCCACTTCAGTAGCTCCCGCCTCAATTGCCTTAGTTGCTTCAAAAGCTTTTACATCACTGATATTTGCTCCTAGTGGAAAACCAACAACAACACAAACTTTAATATCTGTGTCTTTTAATTGCTCTGCTGCAAGAGATGCATAAGCAGTATTCACACAAACTGAAGCAACATGATAAGTTTTAGCTTCATCACATAATCTAATTATGTCACTCGTTGTTACTTCAGGTTTTAATGCCGTATGATCAATCATTTTCATAATTTCTTTCAACCTTATCCCTCTTTCTAACATTATTTGACATTGTTATTTTAAAGTAATATTTCATTTTGTATATTAACATAAAACATACTTTTAAGAATATGACACGTTTCAGTATTCAGTTGGATTAAGAAAAATTTTTGAATCAGGTTATTGGTATCAAAATGGTCTAAACTTGTATTCGTCTTATTTGTAAAGTCGGATATTAAGTATAATAATGTATATTCCAATTTTTTCATATACTGAGTAATAAAACATGTAATGCTAATTAGAGTTTAATATTATGTATATCTGGTTAAACAAAAAATATATTCTACTATTAGCTTTAAATAATTTTTCCTAAATTATTCAGTCCATTATTAAATGTTATGTGCTTATTTCAGATTGTGAGATAGGAAACAGTTTACTATATTTTTCTTTTTATTTTTTGTCAAAACACCTTATCGTGGATTTTCTTCATCTATTTTTAATCATTAAATTTTTTATCAACAGTTTATTTAGATAATTCACAATCTATTTACTTATTCGCTTGATACATCACATTTTGGAAAGTGAAAATGTGCTTATTTATTTCATTTAACAAAAAAAGATGTTTCTTTTTTTATAGAAACATCTTAGATTGATGACAAAGTCATCAAGATAGCAAACTTTAGTAAAAGTTCAATTTCAAGGCGTGTTAAAATTGAGTAGCAGAGCTTACTTAGAGGTAAGTGAGCAACGAAAATTTTAACACGGGCGCAGAAATTGGGCTTTTGTCTACGGTCTGAGATGTTTCTTTTTTTTATAGAAACATCTTTTTATAGCCTTAAATATATACTAAAATTCTTCTCCAGTTATCTCTTTATAAAATTCTTTATTGATATCAATACCTAAACCTGGAGCTTCTGGTTTTGCTAAGTAGCCATCAACAATAGGGGCTTCATTTGTTGTAAGATTCTTTCTTAATGATCCACCATAAAAATCTGGATGCAAATATTCTACATAAGTAGTAAATTTGTTTGCAATATGCAAATGTCTACAGGCTGCAGCTGTAATACCTGTTTTCCATTGATGAGGAGAAACTTGAACATTGTATTGCTCTGCCATGTGTATAATTCGACGTAATTCAGTTAACCCTCCAGCTCTGTTATAATCAGGTTGAATGACTGAAACCCCTGAATGTTTTAGCCACTTTTCACATTCAAATCTAGTAGTAGCCATTTCAGCACCACATATCCTTGTAGAAACTGCCTCAGCTAGCTTTCTATGCCCTTCCAAATCATCATGGGGTAACATTGCTTCAGCAAAATATAAATCTACATCTTCAATTCTATTTAAAATCCATCTACATTCTTCCCAATCAGTGAATCGATATAAGAAGTCACACATCATGTCAATATCGTTACCTAACATTCTACGGCATTCTTTTAAGTAATCAACTATTTGCTGTTTAGTCATCTTTGCATCTTGCATAATACACACTTTAACGGCTTTAACTTTTTTCTCTCTAGCTTTTTTTAATAAAGGCTCATAGGCTTTTAATGCAATTTCCGGTGCAGAATCCGATGGACAATCTGGATATAGAGTGAAATAAGGCGAAACTTTATCTCTGAATTGTCCACCAAGTAATTTATAAGCTGGCAAATTATGCTGTTTTCCAGCTAAATCATATAAAGCCATATCAATACCTGAGATTGCGAACATACCAAATCCACGCATTCCAATCCAACGTGTAGTTTCATACATCAAATCCCAGTTAGCATCAAATTCGATAGGATCTCTACCTATTAACACTTCTGTGAGATTAGTTAACCATTTATGTTCAGTTTCACAATTTGCAAATGCTGCAATTACACTTGGTGAACCATCTGCTTCTCCTATTCCATATCTACCTGCATTATCAGTTACTTTAACAATGCAAGTATTTTGACTCCAGTTAGAAGCTGATATATTTATCGGTAAAAACTCAATTGATTTTATTAAATTTTCTTTCATAACTTTTCCTCCATCGTATAGTAATTTATTATATTTAAATACAATATGCAGTTCACTTGCTTCGCTTTACTACATCATGAAATTGATATTCTTTAAATGTATTTACGTAATAGTCCTTTTTATAAATCAGCGCCATCTTCTTTTAACGCTTTTCTTACATCTTTTCCATCTATATCATAAACCTTAGTACCGCTTTTTTTGGACAACATCATAGCAATACCAGCTGCATGCCCTTCTGAAAAGCACTGTGCAGTTACTCTTGATGATGCTAAGGCTTCATGCTCGGCATCAATACATCTGCCTGCTACCAAAACATTGTCTAGACTAGCAGGAACCATTGTTCCGAATGGAATTTCATAGTAATCATTTTGTAGCCAGAATAATTTAGGTTTTTCACCACGATGTAGTTCAATCGGCCAAGAGCTTTTCGCAATACCATCTTCCAGTTTGACACAATTTTCTACATCTCTATTTAATAAAGTCTTTCTAGCAACAATGGATCTTGTTTGCCTAACACCCACTTCGCTACCAGTAACAGTGATATAGCTATTTTCACAACCAGGGACATATTCTTTCAATAGCTTAAAATAAGCTAATGCCTGTTTTCTTGCAGCTATCTCAGCATAAGTCCTCTCCTTAGCTTTCACGCAATTTAAGCAATTTCCATTATTTTTAGATACACTTGTGGCATTTATATATAACTGTCCTTTATTCGGACATTTGAAAATCCATATTTTCTTTCTTGGTAAACTCACTCCAAATTTCTTTTCAGCCTCTTTAATCTTTTCAGAAAAATCATCATTACAAATTGTATTCTCTCCAAAATGATTCCAGAATTTTTCATCATCAACTCCATTGATCATAAAAATTAATGATGGATTTTGCACAACACCATTCTGTCCCATTCTAAACTCACCACCAGATGATGCAACAAGCACTGCATCTCCTGAAGTATCAATAAAGTAATCAGCTTTAATTAATCCATAACCATCAGCCGTATTTACAACAACTGCCTTTATTTCTCTATCCTCTAGCATCACATTTGTTACTACTGTGTGATATAAAATTTCAGCTCCTGCTTCTATTACTAATTCCTCTGCTGAATACTTCCAAACAAATGGATCATGAGCATCTACATAAGTATTGCCATAAAGTTGAGGTTCCGATAATCCACCATTTCTTAACAACCTTTGCCTAAACTTTTCGGCAAACCCAAAGACAATTTGCTTTGGACCATTTTTAGAAGTCCATTCTTCATTCGTCAAATAAAGTCCACAAATAGTCCCGGATAGGCCTCCAACGGCTTGACCTCCCAAGAAACCATTTTTTTCAATTATCAATGTTTTTAAGCCCTGTCTAGCAGTAGTTTCGGCTGCAGCTACACCAGCTGGACCGCCACCTACCACTATCACGTCATACTGTCCAATTAGCTCTATATTGTCACAAGTTACTTGTTCCTTTCGATAAATTGTATTTTCAACTTGCTTTACAGAAGTTTTATTAATTGTCATCACCAGAAAGCTCCTCCTGTCTTTCTTTTATTCTATAATCTTTTTTAAGCCATTTCAGTAAACAAATAAACATAATAATGTAAAGAATAATCATTGGAGGTGCTGAAATAATCGCCATTGATTTAATAGTATTGATAGCACCTCCCATTAATAATGCAACCATAGAAATAGCTCCAACAGCTACACACCAAATTAATCTAACTGCCAAATCAGGATCCTCGTTTGGTTTTAAATTCTTAGTTGTCATCATAGATACAGCATAAGTAGCTGAAGTCATAGTCGTTGTTATTAAAAAATATGCAGCAATTAAGAAAATTACTAAAACTGCAGCTCCTAATGGAACAGAACCAATAACTTCAATAATAGCTCCTGCTAAACCTAGATTAGTAAACCATTCTAGAATTGGTAATGTATCTGTTAATATACCATTTACAGTGTAACCACCTAGAATTCCTAAGAATAGTAGACATCCAACTGATGATCCTATCACGCATGTCAATATTACTTCTTTCATTTTTCTACCGTAAGATACTTTTGCTATAAATAATCCCATCATTACTAAATAAGCAAAATACCATGCCCAGTAAAAAATTGTCCAATCCTGTGGAAACCCTGATTTCATTACTGGATCAGTATAAAATGACATTCTAAAAAAGTTATTTAGCATCATTCCAATACTATCAGAAGTATAATTTATAATAAATGAAGTAGGTCCAGCTAATAAAATAAATGTAATCATACCTACAGAGATATAAACACAGATATTAGCTAATTTACTAATACCTTTTTTAAGTCCTAGTAACATAATTATTGCATAGAAAATTATAAAAGAAGCGACAATAGCTACTTTTACTCCAACAGTAGGTTGAATATTAAATAATTTATTTAGCCCAGCACTCAATAAATCAGCCGAAACTCCCATTGAAGTTGAGAATGCACCTAATGTCCCAAAGATTGCAAATATATTAATTAAATATCCCAGCCATGAACTTTCATGTTTTTTCCCTATTACTTCTGTACATAAAGCACTAAGTCTTAAATTAGTTTTCTTCTTATTATGTAAATAATAAGCATATGGAATTGCAGGAAGTAAGAAAATACTCCAACCAATAACGTTCCAATGATAAATTGAGTACGCAATTGACCAAGTACTTGCATCAGCACTTACTGGATCACATCCAAATGGAGGCCATTGCATATAATATATTGGTTCACCTATAGCCCAATATACCAAACCAGCCCCTACACCAGCTGTAAACATCATAAATGCAAAGCTTACAAATGAAAACTCTGGTTTTGCATCTTTACCGCCAAAACGTACTGTACTATATTTACCAAATGCTAGCCATGCTAATATACCAACACATCCTAAAGCAACTAACTGTATAATAAATCCAAGTTGATGTGTAATGAATCCTGCACCTTTTGCTGTTAATGCATTTAGTTTTTCTGGAAAAAGTGCAGCTAAAATCATAACTGCAAGTACAAAAATAATCGACGGCCACATTAATTTGTGGTCTACATTTTTAAATCTTGACTTCTTTTGATTCATAGAAGTTCTCCTTTCATTATGAAATATATTATTAATATATTAGTATTATATCATAAATATATTTTGTTGCAAGCGTTTCCCTTGGCTATAATTAAAATTATAATTGCTTTACAAATACTCCTATTTATTTTTTACAAATTATCACACATTGTATTCTAGCAGTATTTATATTAAAATGTTAAATGTAGAAGGAATTAAAGGAGGCACCATAAATGTACAAAAGACTTGATTACTTTGAAAACATGACTTTTGCAAATCTAACCGAAAAAGCATATTACATTCTTGAAGAAGCAATTGTTACTCTAGAATTAAAGCCTGGACAATCTTATTCTGAAAAAGAACTAAGTAGTTTTATAAACATTGGTAGAACTCCAGTTAGAGAAGCTATAAAAAAGTTAGAGCAAACTAGACTTGTAGAGATTATTCCAAGAAGCGGAATTACTATATTACCAATAAGATTAGAAGAAGCCTTACTTCAGATGGAAGTTAGAGGATTATTAGAAAAGCTTATCATGTTACGAGCAACTAAATTCGCAACATCAAAAGAAAGAGAACACTTATTGGAACTGGCTAAACGTTACGAAATAGCTACAAAAAATAAAGATGCAATTGCAGCTATAAGAATTGATGATGAATTCAATTTCTTTATTGCAGACTGTGCTCGCAATGTATATGCTGCTGGAGCTCTTAAGCCCTTGCAACCATCCTCTCGTAGAATCTATTTTCAACGTTACTATATAGACGATGAAATGACTAGAAATATTAATTATGGTCATATAGAATTAATGTGTGCGATTGCAAATGGGTCAACTGACGAAGTTACAAAGCATTTAGACAACCTTTTCTATAATTTAAAAAATCTTGTCCTAAAAACTTTCAACTCAATAGTTCTTGACAAAGAATTATTAGACTCTGCTCTAAATAAAATAGACTAAATTTAAAAATACCGAAATTCATTAAATTAATATATAAAACACTTTGAAGCCAATATTTTACAAAGTGTTTTATATATTAATAACACAACATTTAACAGCATCTTAATCCTTTTAAATAAATATACCTTTTATAGCTCATAACCCTCCTCATAATTAAAGATATTATAATAATTCCTTAAGAATATATGTTATAGCTTAAAAAACAGAGTGGAGGTATAACTGTAGAAAGTAATAAAACTGGGGTGTTTTAGAAATTACAATATGTATAAATCTATGCAGGCAAGATATAATGTTAATACTGTTAGGAGCTGTTAAGCATACATTTGATAGTTCTACCTAACAGCTCTTATAATTTTAGCAATGTTTTGATTAGACTTAAAAGTCTCTACTGGAAACTAATAACCTATACTCTTTTCCTTACTGGTATCCATATTTCTCCTGAAGAATTATTATTCGGGCCCCTCTACTTCTTCATATCCAGATGTAGGAAACCATTCTGTAAAGATTCGTTTCCAAATCTTTTGCAACTCGCCTTTAGAATCAGGAAAGATAGCCCATTTTAATGCCGGAATCTGGAGTCTTGTATATTTTTCTGGTGTATTAATCCTCCTCTGTAATATAAGATTTATTTTATCCTTTTGTAATCAAAATATTGTTCAACAATTCGATTTTCCCATACCTAACCTTTATTATTTTATTCCTTTACTCTATAACACATAAATTGCAATCAAAAAGAACCGTCCCTTGCGATTGTATATAAAGTTTGAGATTTTGTATAGTTGCATTTTTTAATTTTTTTATATTATGGTTAAATAAACCATAATATACTCTTTATTTAAAAAACAATCTGCATATTCTTTAATATCCCCATACTAATCACCAAATAAAAAAATATATAAACAAGTGCTATAAAACTCAGCACTGCTTATATATTTTTTGTAATATTATTTTTTTATGAAACTATTCACTAATAGCCTCATTATCATTTATATTCTTATTGATCGTCCTTCTCATTGATAGTAACATTGGAGAAAAATATTTTTTCCAAAATTTATTTCCATACAGATTAGCTGTTTCAAAATCAACATGTATGTATGGAGCATTACTCTTTCTACAGTAATCAATTACACATTTAAGCATATCTACACCTATGCTTTTATTTCTATATTCCTGCTTAATATAAGCTCCAATTTCATCAATCAAACCACAGTTTTTAATAGACATATCTATAAAGTTATTATTTTTAGTAATGCTTAGATTAATGAATCCGACTGGCTCATCTTGATACCATGCAATATATACATTGTTTTTGACTATTATCTCTTCCAAATCTTGATGACTAACCTCATCTCTTCTCAAAAATAATGGGGCAGAGGTATAGTATTGACTTGATTCCTTTACAAGCTCAAATAGTTCATCAACATCTTTAAGTTCTGCTTTTCGTATATCACATATAGATTTTTCATTATATATCTTGTTACATTCACTAAATGCATCAATCAAATATGATCCATATCCTAAATCAAACAGTAAAGTTTTAAGCTTTATATCGTCAAAAAATATTGTCCACATGTGATTAAATATATTTTTATCAATCCACTTTTGAGAAATATATTTATATAGCGCTAGGTATACGCTTTCTTTCAACTCTTCAATAGCTGCATGCCCTATTGCAGGACAAAACACAGAGCTTTCTCCATTAAATGGAAATTCGTCATATGTTAGAAATCCCACTACTTTCTCTTTCAATTTTGCTACTACAGCTCTCTTGCTTTTAATTTTCACCCTAAGATACTTTTCTAATAATGAAGTATCTTCTTTCCAATATGATGGGAAATCACTTTTAGAGCAATATAATTCATATTGATTAACCCATATTTTTTTTGCTTCATCAATATCACCATCTTGCATATTATATATTTGTATACTATTAATCATTTTAATACTCCTTCCTCTATATAAACCCCTTTATGCTTTTTAATAATAACTTATAAATATATAATATACCAAAATGTGCTCTATAGGTGTCGCTCACATTTTTCTGAAATAAAAAAGCACTATAAGGCATTTCTTAATAGTGCTTTTAAATTCTTATTGTAATTCAATTTTAGCAATAATTTTATAAATCCATTTTGGGGATAAGTAATACTCTTGTGAAAGTTCTTTTACAGACATCCCATTTAAGTATTTTTTATATATGGTTAAATTCCTTTGATATATTGCCTCTTTACTTTTTGTTTTATCTCCCCATTTCTTTTTATTGCTTTCTTTTCTCGGTATATAAATGTATTCTCCATCAATATAATCTTGAATCATACTCAACAATTCTGATGGTAGTACATCACATGCCTTTTTATAGCTCATTATGCTCCTCCTAAAAATTCATTATCAGGATTGAGCAAAGGCTATTTCATTATCTTATCATTATGCAATAGCCTTTGCTATGCATACTGAACTTTTATTAACACAAAAACCCCCTTCATAATTATAAGCTATTAATATTATACATTAAACTTAAGAGTCTTTCCATTATATCATTGTAAAATTGTTTGTCTTAATGAATAGGTTTACATCCCTTCATGACTATAGTAAATTTATTAAAGGGATACATTTTGGATACATTTTTTATATTGTTTAGATAAATTACGTAGTTAAAATATACTCAAACTTGAAAGATAAGTTGAATATTTTTTAAAGGAGGAAAAGATAATGAAGTTTAACAAGAAAAAAATAGGAGTTTATGCTCTATCTATTTGTATGATGACAGGGCTATTAGGTTGTTCAACGCAAGGGCAAACTCAATCTAACAGTAAGGTGGTAGTACTGCCCAATCAGCAGTCCGAGGTAAACAATACATTAAAGCTTAAGAAAATAGATGAAATAAAGAAATTTGATGCAGACCGTTGGATAGATAATGACTGGATATTAGGTCATGTAAAGAAAGATAATGAATATCTTTTGAATCTCTATAATACAACTACTAAAAAAATGATGACAATAGCAAAGAGCTCTGAAGAACTCCTTGTAAAGTTCACTCATAATAATAAAAATGGTGAGAGATTGGTCATATTTAAAGACTATGCAAACCAGCCTTCTATTACTTACATTTATAATCTTAATACAAATAAAAAGCAGGTTCTATGCAATGATATTTATCGTAATACAGATATAGTAGACGATAAATTTATTATTGTAGAAGATGATAATAAAATATATAAATATGATTTTAATACCTATGTCAAGAATGAAATAGTATTGCCTGTAAAACTAAGAAAAAGCTTATTCGATTTTAATCTTTCTTATGAAGAGTACATATCTAAAATCATACCTGATAAGGCTCGTAGAAATGCTTTAAGTGATTATGATATAAAACAATATAAGCTTATGTATAAGGATGATAAAGCTAATCCCACTATAAATGAACTCAAAGTTGAAAATGATAATATCTTTCTAAGATCAGATAACTTTCAAGGTTATGTATATGATATTAAAACTAAGCAATATAGCAAATCGGACTTTAAATATGACTGGTATGCTTACTATCATAAATATAAACGAGGCATTGAAAAGAAGGATGAAGCTGGAATATCAAAAGGACTTTTTGAAGTAAATAAAAATGGCATGATAGTCAATCTTATTGACGATAATAAATATATTTACTCTCCTACGAACTCTAATAACAATAAAAAAATAGCTTATTATACTGAACATGCTACAGAAGACAAATTTATACTTAATGTTTATGATTTTGATACTAAGAGATCAATAAGCTTGCCATGGGATTATGGTCAAGGTTTGATTAGATGGAATAAGGATGCAACTAAACTCTCAATCATCAAAGATGGCTTTCAGTTTAAATCAGATAAAAATACTGTTATATACACAGTGGAGTAGATTATCACCTTTAGTAAACAACTCATATGTTATAATTGTAGTTAGGTAGGTGATGGAATGAAGATAAGGATACTAGTTGCTGATGATGAAAAAAACATAGCCGATCCAATTAGCTATGCATTAGAACGTGAAGGCTATGATGTAGATACAGTGTATAATGGTAAAGATGCTGTAGATGCTTTAGATAATAATAAGTATTGCATTTTGGTACTAGATATTATGATGCCTGAGTGCAATGGATATGACGTATGTAGACATATAACTAATAAGAATATTGGTATCATCATGCTAACTGCAAAGAATTCTACTATAGATAAGGTTTTAGGTCTAGAACTAGGGGCAGATGATTATGTTACAAAGCCATTTGTTATGACTGAACTTATAGCTCGTATTAGGTCTTTAGATAGAAGATTAAATAAATCCAAATCCTTGAAAATAGAAAATCGTGATGTGCTAATATTTGACTCTTTAAGATTAGATTCAAAAGAACATACTGTTACTATAGATGATATAAACATTGATCTTAAGCCTAAGGAATTTGAACTCCTATTCTTTTTAGCTAAGAATAACAAAACCCTATTTACAAGGGATAACATATTAGATTCAGTTTGGGGATTTGATTATTACGGTGGCACAAGAACAGTAGATTTACATATTCAGAGAATTAGAAAAAAACTACAAAATTATTCGACCCTAATTAAAACCATTCCTAAAGTAGGTTATAAGTTTATTGGGGAAAACAATGCGTATTAGCATAAAGCGTAAGCTAACTATATTTATTATATTGATACTTATACTCAATATAGCAATAGTTAGCTTTGCTTCACTTAGAGGTATTAGTGCGTATCAGAAAAAACAATATGAATCCGATTTAAAGGAAGATAGTAAAATAGCAAATATATATATCCGTGAGCAATTCCTAAAAGAGACAAATAGTAATTATAAAAGTTTTTATGAAAAAAATGCAAAATATCTTTGTAAAAATCTAAGAAATCTTATAAATAATGATGTTGCTTTGTATGATATAAAGGGCAATAATCTAATGGGCAGATATATTGCTGGCAACGAACAAAAAAAAGACAGAGTTCAAGAAAAAAAGATGGACAAACTAATGCTATTAGCCCTCGAAAATAATATCGTCTATAGAGATCTAGATAATAATAAGATAGAATATTTAGCACCTATTTATGATTATGATGGGCAGATAGGGGTTATTAGACTTATATATAATATCAAAAGTCAGAAAATATTTTATAGCGATATTAAAAATATGTACCTTGAATTTGGGCTGTTATCCATAATCATAGTGTTTATAATAGCTAAAGTAGTTGTAATAAATATTATGAAGAAAATGAAGCATTTGACCAAATCATTAGAATTGGTAGAGGAAGGTAAATTTGAAGATATCACGTTAATAGAGTCAAACGATGAGATAGGGGATTTGAGCCTAGGTATACAATCAATGGCCTTAACTATCAGGAATGATATAGATGGAATGCAAAATGAAAAGAAAAAATTACAAAAACTAATAATAAAGCTTAGAGAACTAGAGAAAAAGCAAAAGCATTTTATAGGTAACATAACACATGAATTTAAGACTCCGATAACAGTTATAAAAGCTCAACAAGATTTAATAGCGCTATATAGTGATGATACTACAATGGTTAAAAATGCAAAAAAAGTAATAGATAGCGAACTACAGCGATTAGATGATATGGTTGAAAACATACTATACCTTTCCAGTATAGAAAAGTATGATTATGAATTCAAGCAAGAAAGAGTAGAAATAAATGCAATCATTAAAGAAATAGCTAATCGTATGCAAGCTAAGGCTCAGAAATTCGGTATTACAATAAAGCTTAAACTAGAGCATGCCGAAATATATTTTGATAAAGACAGCTTTACACAGATTATTATCAATGTTATAGACAATGCTATTAAGTACAATAAAGCTGATGGAAACATCGATATAAGAAGTTATAAAATAGCTGACAATGTAGTTATTGAGATAGAAGATACAGGTATAGGTATACCCGATGAAATTAAAGATAAGATATTTGACCCATTTTATACCGTTGATAAAAATAGATCAAAAAATCACTCAGGTACTGGTTTAGGACTTCCTATAGTTAAGACTATGCTTAAAAAACAGGGTGGCAGTATAACTGTACATAGTAATAAAAAAGGGAGTATATTTATAATTACGATACCTGTATTTGAGTCTATGCAGGTAAAAATATAATATCACTATAAGAGCTGTTAAGTATACATTTTATGTATATACCTAACAGCTCTTATAATTTAAACTGTGTTTTAATTAGACATACGAGTCTCTATTACTAAGAAACCAATGCCTATACTTTTTTCCTTACTGGTATCCATATTTCACCTGAAGAGTTATTCGCAAACCCGAAATACATTTCAAATTCGGGCCCCTCTATTTCTTCATATCCGGATGTAGGAAACCATTCTGTAAAGATTCGTTTCCAAATCTTTTGCAAATCGCATTTTGAATCAGGAAAAATAGCCCATGTTAATGCTGGAACTTTTAGCCTTGAATATTCTTCGGGTATTTCAACTCCTTCAGGTACATGATAACAAATCATGTATTTGAAAGTAGTATCTGTATAATCAAACAAAGCTGAATGTAACATTGCATCATGTCTTCTTTCAAGTAAATCGTTCATGTGATCTACAACTTTGTCTTCATCACACTTTCTACAAAACTGTGGTACCTCAACAAATGCTTCATCCATTTTCTTGCTTATAGTTTCGTATACACCGAATACTTCAAATGAGTCTTTTTGTTCAATACGATAATCCATCTCTATATCTCCTTTAATTGATATTGAGAAGGTCATTCTTGGATATGCTTTAAGTGCTACTCCTTTATTTCTGACAGATATGGGCATCACTCCATGTAGATTCTTAAATGCCCTAGTAAATGCCTCTGGAGATTTATATCCATATTTAAGTGCCACTTCAATAACTTTAATATTACTTGTCTGTAATTCAAAGGCTGCCAATGTTAATCGTCTACGTCTGATATATTCAGATAACGGTATATCCGTAATGAATGAAAACATTCTTTGAAAATGATAGGTAGAGCAACATGCCATTTTGGCGGCTTTATCATATGAGATATCTTTGGTCAAATTGGATTCTATATAATCCATAGCATTATTCATTCTGTTAAGCCAATCCATTAACTTCCCTCCCTTCGAGATAAATTATATGGTAAAACACATCAAAAAACCTTGCATTTCATGCACTATAAAATCAAGTAAAACTCATTATCTTCTCTTCTAATACTATAATTATAGTAATAAAGACCACTGATTTCAAAGAAGCTAAAATTGAATAAAAAGATAAAAAGACATAGAAAAACAAAATACATTTTACAGCCAACTATTTATCTTGGTGCTTGTGTGAATGTAAAAAGGATAATTATAAGCATCAACCTTATTCTAATGTACTCTATCCTTAGTAGCTTTCATACTATTCTTATATAATCCAATGATTAATAACAGTATTGTCACAAAAATTTCTATACTAACTTTAAATACAGTACTTTGATTTTGGTTTATATATGATTCAATAATTCTATTGATTATATAATCTATCGCAATGAATAAGGTCATAGATAACGAACTAATATACCACTTACTGATATGCAATTTCATAAACATCATAACTATAACTAGTATGTAAACTACTCCGATTGTGACAATTGGCACCGCAAGTGACGTAACCCACCCTTTTGTATTTGATAAGTATTCAATAATAAACAAGTAGGGAATAGATGCTATATAAAATCCCAAAAGTGAATATAACCACTTATATTTTCTAACAAAAAAATGTGGTATTACTGTCAACCATGTCACGATTAAACCGCCTATAGGATAATATGCCCATGTAATCTTCTTGTTTATTGCAATATTACATATGCTACAGACAAGCATTGCTATTAGAAAAATAATCCCTAAAATATAGCCATTTTTCTTCAATTTTTTATTAGCCTTTACCGAATCAGAATAATGTATGGCATCTAATATAATATCATTTATTTTACTGGTATTTGCTCCTATATTCATTTTATCCCTGCTACCAGCAAGCAATTCATTAACATTAACTCCTAAGGCTCTTGATAATTCTTGTAACAATGATATATCAGGATATCCAATACCTCTTTCCCACTTTGAAACTGCTTTATCAGTTACACCTAATATGTTAGCAAGTTGTTTTTGAGTCATACTATTTTCTTTTCTTAATTCTGCTATAAATTTACCAACTTTTATATTATCCAAAACGCTAACCTCCATTATATTTTTTGTGCGTCCTCTATATAGAGTATCATTACATATTAGCTTAATCAATAAACCTTCAGTTTATTTCCTATTATTGGGGTAAACTTTAAGTGGAATTGCCAAAATTGTAATAGCTAACATATTTCCTAGAAAAAACTGCTGTTACATATGGTAAAGTTCGCCATGCTATTTGCAACGGCTATTTTTATCAATATAAATAAATCATATACAAATCATAGATAACTTATATTATTTTCCTATGCAAAAGGAGTTGCCTATTTAGACAACTCCTTTTATAACTTTACTCAAATACCTCATATTCAGTCTTTAGTAACTCTTTAATTATCTTGATATCATTTTGTGCGTTAGAGTTACGTCCGAAATTCATCTTAAAGAAATGATTATCATCTACTTTTATTATATACCTATTAAAATAGTCAGCTTTATCTTGTTCCTTCAAAAGGTGCCTTGTTTCTAGAATTTTAAGCACCTTTTGTCCATCCACTGTAATCCATTCACCAGTCATATCACTGTACCAAAATTTCTCTGACTCTTTCATATCAAATCTACCTGTTGCTTCAAATTGATCGTAGTAATATCCACCAGTTGTTGTTTGACAAAAGCTGAGCTTTGTCCCATCATAGCCAATCCATAAGGATACACTATTATGACCATCTTCAGTCTCTCTATAAAGTCTACCACTCCCAAATGTACCTAATATAGGATTGTCTCTTGGCACCTTTATTTGAAATCCTAGTTGCTCACTAGCATATTTCATATCCTCCATATTTTGTATAAATATATCATCATTAGATATATCTTCTTTAAAGTCAAAGTCCTCTACCTTAACCAAAGACTTAAGTATTACCTCAACATCAGCCAATGAAAGTTCATCATTTACAGTACCAACACGTTCATACGTATTTTTATAATTTACTCCATAGTATTCATCTTGGATTTTATATACAAAATACTCAGATACTTCATCGTCATTAGCATTACATACAATTTTTTGACCTTTTAGCTCTCCTACTGTCATTGGCTCACTCGATATTATCTCGCCAATTCCCTTGATATCCATGGGATTAACCCTTGACATTAATAGGTTAAACCAGCGACTATTTTTATTTCTGTTATCCTCCATCGAGAGGATGGCTTCCCCATCCTTAATCAACACCGAGCCAAATGTACCACTAGAAACATCAATATAATCCTTTGAAAAACAACTAGGTATTAACTTATATTCCGTATCTTCATATAGTTTTTCTAGATTATTGTACCTTAATGAGTCTCGCTTTGTTAGTACATTTTCCTGACTGATAGCGCTTTTTCCCTGGCTTATTTTTACAGCCTTTGAGGCACCCTCTACACTAACAGGATTAGTCAATATAGCACTACCTATAATAATTGATCCTAAAAGTACCACTGCCGTTACCTTTATAGACTTACTCTTATATTTTTTTATCAATCTTATTCTCCTCTCTAATTGCTTAGCACTACTGGAGAAATAACATACAACTCCTATCCTCCTTGTGTTATCTAAATTGAGTTTTGCAACCTGAAGTATAGTACTTCCGTAGGAAACAGCATTTTTTTCCCCCAATCTATTCAACACATAAGAGTCACATGCTAATTCCACATCCATTCTATAAACCATCATCAAAATCCACATAATCGGATTAAACCAGTGAAGGCTTACTGCAAGTAGCACAATATTATTTGTTATTAAATCTCTTCTCTTAAAATGTGATAGTTCATGTAAGATTATATTTTTTAAACTATCCACATCGATATCTATCAGACTACATGGGTAGTATATACAAGGCTTAAAAATACCTGTTATGCATGGACTGTTAAATTTGTCTCCAATAAAAACTCTAACATGTCTTTTTATCCCTAAGCTATCCTTACACTCTTCTACTATATCCATCAATCTTGCATCACTTAGCATTTTGCTATTATAGAGTTGAAGTCTCACCCTTAACTGCAATATAATAGTTGCTAAAACCATTAATATAACTCCACCAATCCAAATCATGGCTAGTATCTCGCGAATTTCTAGGCTGGTCTTGGGCTTATCTTTATGTATATCACGATCTAGACTAATGGTGGCATTTTTGTTATAATTTTTTTGTATGTTATTTTCTGTGCTATTCTGGTTCGTATGGGTTTTTTCATAGTTGTGTGCTATGACCATACCATCTGGAATAGCTTTTTCTATCTTGTCATAATTAGGGATAATACTCAATATACTTATTGGGCTCTCTGGGACAATAATTAAGCAAAATCTTAATATTGCTAACACTATAAGCAAATATATATACCTAATGTTGAGTTTCTTCTTTGCAATCTGCCTAAGCATTAATATTGCTAAAGCCACGATACTTGATGTAAATGAAACGCTTAAAATATTAGTAAAACATGCACTTATAAAATCCATGTATCTTACTCCTTATTATGCTTTTTATCTTCTAATAGTTTTTGAAGCCTATCTATATCTTCAATTGAAATATCCTCATTCTTTATAAAATTAAGGAATAGTTTATCTATCGCACCATCGTATATTTTTTGAAGAAAAGTCCTGTTTTCTTCCTTAACATACTCATCCTTTGATACCAAAGGATAATAATAATAGGTTCTACCAGATCTGTTATATGCCATAACCTTCTTTTTTACTAGTCTAGTTATAAATGTTTTAATGGTTTGTGGATTCCAACTCATCTTATCTGATAATTCTTCAATAACCTCTTCAGATGTGATAGGATTCTTATCCCATACCAATTTCATTACCTCTAATTCAGAATCAGATATAGATACATTTTTCAATACTAATACCTCCTAATTATTAATCTACACGTGTAAATATACTTTTAGTCTACACTAGTAGATTTAATTTGTCAATATATTTTGTAAATAAAAAAAACCTATCTTAAAATCAAAGAGTTAGGTTATCTTAATATAATATTATTATACTTATAGGATTGCTTGCATTTTTTTGTCTATTCTTTTATACATCTAAATTATTGAAATTTCCTTTAATATAATAGCAGTACCTACTTAAAATTGTATTTTCTACTATTATATTATTAATTAGCTTAAAAACTATTCAAATATTATATAGCTATCTTAAACATATAAAAGCAAGGAGAATCTTCATTATTTAAGCTTCTCCCTTAATATTCAGTAGGTGCTTTTGTAGCTTCTCATTAAATACAATTTCAATGGTATCAATTTTTTACCTTTCTGTAACCGTGATTCTATTTACCGGTAGCTATAATACATCTTTTTATCTGATGTTGTGATTGTTCTATTAACTGATGGAAATTCATCATAGCTACTTTTTAACATGTTTAAATGAAATATGTTCAGTTAATTTTACTTGTAATTGGGCTAAACTTTAATAATTTTAACTCTTCACTAATACAGCTGATTCAAGCATTTTTAGTAATTCACTATGTACTGAATATCTTATATGTACAAAAAACTACCTTTATCTTCTGGTTATACTGTATTTACAAACTTTTCCCAAGCTTTTACATCCCAATTAAATATTTATACCTTATTACCTCAACTTATGCTGAGATTCACACAGATGTCTTATGTTCATAAGTGTACTTTGATACAATGAAACTTACTATTATTATTCCTAGGCACCAAGCTAATGCTATTATCCAGTCGTTACCTATTTCTGTTCCTGAGAATAGTCCTCTAATTGTATTTGTTATTGGTGTAAATGGTTGATAATCCGCGAAGTAACGTAATGCTTGTGGCATAGTTTCAGTGGGAATAAATGCTGAACTTACATATGGAGCAAATTGCACAAACATCATTATTCCTCCTACTGATTCTACATTGCTTCCAAGTAGTCCTATCATTAATGATACCATTGTTATCATCAAAATATAAATAATAATCATTCCTATTATTGCAAACCAATCCATCAATATTGCATCAGTTCTAAACCCTAATAAATATGCAAAAGGTATAATGACTGTCGTTCCTAATAGGTTGCGAACAACGGATGCAAAAATGTGCCCAGTTAGAACTGAAGATTGATTGATATTCATTGTTCTAAATCTATCTATAATCCCTTTTGTCATATCATTGTTTACGCCTAAAGATGTCATATACGCTCCAAATGCAGGTGCCATAATAATTATTCCTGGTAATACGTAATTTAAATATTTTATTCTATCTCCATCTGGACCTAATGCTCCTCCAAATACATATACGAATAGTAATGTTACAAATATAGGTAAAAAAATTGTCATTGCTATGGACTCAGGATTTCTAATCACATGTATTAAATTTCTCTTTATCATTACTAGTACATTGCTACTGTTTTTTATTATTGTTTGCATCTAAAACCCCTCCTCTCTTCATCATGACCTATCACTTTTAGAAATACATCTTCCATGGATGCTTTTTTCTTCTCAAAGTTTTCAACTTCCAAGTTTACAGCTTTTAGATCATTCAATATATCTATGACTTCATTCACTGAATCATGTGTTTCAATTCTTAATTTATTACTATTTTCAACTATAATTGCATTATATTTATTTAATAGCAAATTTGCTTTTTCTGTTTCTTCTGCTGTTCTAAAATATAACTCTATGATATTGCTAGGGATAATATTTTTTATTTCATCATTTGTTCCTTTTGCAATTATTACCCCCTTATCTAAAATCGCTATTTTATCCGCTAACTCATCTGCTTCTTCAAGATACTGAGTCGTCAAGAAAATAGTTACTCCAGTTTTTGAAAGTTGTTTTATTGTTTTCCACATTGACTTTCTACTTTGTGGATCTAATCCTGTTGTCGGTTCATCTAGAAATATTATGTTAGGAGTTCCCATTAAACTCATTGCAATATCAATTTTCCTTTTCATTCCACCTGAGTATGTTGATACGCGTCTATCAGCGTCATCAAGTAGGTCGAATTGTTTTAGTAGCATTTCTACTTTTGCTTTTGTATTTTCTATACCCAGAAGTTTTCCAATCATAAACAAATTTTCTCTGCCCGTTAAGATTTCATCAACAGCCGTATATTGTCCAGTTAGTGCTATGTTCTTTTTAACTTCCCGAGGTTTTTTTACCACATCAAAACCAGCCAATTTTACTTCACCACCATCTTGTTTTAGCAATGTTGAAAGTATTTTTATTGTTGTTGTTTTTCCTGCACCATTCGAACCAAGTAATGCAAAAATACTTCCTTTTTCCACCTGTAAGTTTATACCTTTCAGTACTTCTACACCTTTATAGGATTTAGATAAGTTCATAACTTCTATCATTACTTGTTTATTCATGCTTCTGCTTACCCCCCCAAATATATAATAGATTAAATAATAACCTTCCACCTAATATTATATCAACTTTATTTTTCTATGTAAAAGAGTTACTATGTAGCAAGTATCATTATACATATTATTTGTTTCAGAATCTTTTCCCATCATATCTTACAATTTTGTAACTTGTTTATATTTACCTATACCATTTACATAAATTACATTTTAGTGTATTTACTATTACTTGCTTACTTTCGCCTAAATGCCTATAACATAAAAAGAGGCGATACACTACAAATTTAATTTGTTAGTATATCAGCCTCTTTTTACAAATATCAATGAGGTCTAGAATAAGAAGAACCGCAGTTATTTATGATACAGTTCATCTCACTTAGCTCAACTGCGTTTTCTCCAAACTTATTAACTACCACATATAAGCAATCAGCCCAGATTTAACCTCACTCGTATATTCTATATCCCCCTCAAGTTTAGTGCATAATGTCTTATACTCCATAAGTGTTCTTAATACGAATAAGACCATAATCAGTACAACTGGTATCAAAGCGATACACGAACGTAAGAGCGATACTGTGGGTATGACAAAACAATACCTGTTTACATCGGCGATCTTCCTATACTGTAAGGATAACTTTTGGCATCCCTCCCCAATCATCCTCCAATGGTAGTCATTTATTTCAAGCTCCACTGTGCTACAATATGTTCCCAAAACCACTTTGAACTCTCTGTTCTGAATTTCCTCACCAAATATATACTTGAACACCATCTTACTCCAGCTTTCATTAAAGACGGTCAGAATATGCATAGAGCCATCTATCTTAATCAATCGTTTACTACAAAGTTTATATTCAGTTTTTAATACTCTTTTTTCTAACTCTGCTTAAATATCTCTCTCAACTTTATAGGAAAATACCTTTGCATCTGTTTATATCCAAGTCCCTTTTCTATGTCTTTATAGGCAATATCTCTTCCATCTTCATATAAGTAAGGCATATTGAACATAACATTGCGGCTTTTGTCAAGCTCAAAATTAGTGTTTTCAATCCATCGGCCAACTTTATCTTCCACTTTATTTATGCTCTCGTTATCTTCGTCTATACTGACTGCCATAGCGTATAAACCTCCCGGAAAATCGACCAACTTAAAAGGTGCTACATCCGCATTAGTGACACCATCTTTAACGGCACATATCCATTCAGCTTTGTCATCACTTTTAGAAATCAAAAAATCAAAACAATCGAAAATAACAACCTTATACAAATGACAGTACTGCCATAGTTGGTACATATATCCGCCTTCCTTGAACATCTCCCCCCACGGTTGGTCGCTGCAAGTTACTGCTTTAAATTCTGGTATCTTGACAACCATTATATCAGGAATTTTTTTGTCTAATCTTTCAGTTATTTTATTCAGGCGGTTTATATTGGAAGGTTTGCCTATATAGTCAGTACCTATTAATTGCGTTTCAATCTCTTTGGCCTTGTTATACAGCAGTTTTATATCGGAATTGTTTGCAAAGTTCACTTGTTCAATTTCGTGTATAAAATCCAACACGATTTCCTTCAATTCATGTAAAAGTGAAACCTCGTCGTCTATTCTCTCCACTTTTTTCCCCAGCACTTCTAAAACTACATCTGAACCAGAAGTGTTGAAAACACGTTGAATGTCTTTTATACTAATATTCAGCTTGCGTAAAATTAGTATTTGTTCAAGCCGTCTAACAGCATTTTCATCATACATTCTATATGCATAGTCTTCACTTCTAGTGCTGGATAGCAATCCCATACTCTCATAATAACGTAATGTACGGGCTGTAATGTTGTAATTCCTTGACATATCTTTGATTTTGATTAAGTTATTCATTTATCTCGACCTCTTTTCTTAAAATATAATGATAAACTTATTATAAAGGATTACCTAAAGGAAGAGTCAAGAATGTAATGCCTTTTCTAGTCTAAAAATTAATACTCCTCTCAAATCATCATTGCCCAATAACTATTACTTCATTACTTGATCTTTTTTTCTTTAGAGCCTTAGAATATTTTTTTCAAGGTCTTTAGCTACCTCAATCCAAATCTTACGACAATCATTGTAGTTTTAGCACTATAGATGTTAATGCCATAACCAATTCCATTGATTCTTTTAGATTTGGTTAAAATCATCGTTACTTATGATAAGATTCACCGTAATAGAGTTATTGGCGGTTTTTTGTATACTTTCAATAAAATAAGCTAAGTTGATTATATACCAACTCCTACTTAGCTTCATCTAAATTGTAGTTGTATGGTCTAATATAAGCTTCCCTGCATCACTAGGTTTTTTCATTATTACCATTGCTTTTTTCTTAGTCTTATTCCATTCTCTTTAGCAGGTATTTGTGTTTTCCATCTTCTGAGAAATGAGCTTCGGTTTTTATGGTGCTGGGGTGTTGGCATAGGTGATTACCTCCTTTCGGGTAAAAGTAAACCGCCAACAGATTCTTTATTCGTTGGTGGTTGTATTATCAATAATATTATAATACTTATCTTTTTAGTTACTGCATTTTCACATATCAATCCATCAATCTTTAAGTGTATTCTATCCATTCAGTATTAAAAATGATGCTCTGTACATTCTACAATGCCTTTGAATAACTATTTTTCTTGATATAAAATTGTAAAATACACCTGTCTTACGTAATTTCTTGCAATTTTTTTTGCTCTAATGCACATGTTAGTTCAACTTTTCAACCCTGACTCCGTTTTCGTATATAAGCCTATTAAAGCCTGTCATGAATATGTCAATCAAAGCGTCCCCATGACATAACGCAATTATTTATTATGTTCTGTTCTAGCCTAGCCCTCTTCTTCCAGCTTATTGACAAACCCACGATATTTTAATATAAGTTATGATTTTAAGTGAAAAAGTTTGAGTATCATTTTATATATTAAAAGTTATCAGTCTTTATCTGTAGCACATGAGTATTTAAACTCTGGTTGTGTCTGTATATAATAACCTGTTCTTACATAACCCATCCAATTTTGAAAAATTGATTTCCAATCATTCCTTGCAAAAAATGTTTCAATAGGATTTGGTACTGTGGAGTCCCATTCTAAGATTAAGAATGGACCAATTCCAAAAGCCCATATTCCCTTCGACTCTACGCCTGTTTCTCTAATGAGCAGCAAAGGAAGCCCATATTGATAGGCCATTCCAGGCTCAATCTGTGCAAAAGGACTTCCTTCCCACACTTTTTCTCCTATAGGCTCATTAAGATTGTTTTTAATAATCTTAACTTTTTGTTGTCTTAAATTAAGTGCCACCATTCCATAACTATTTATAATCATTCGACGAATATTTGTTAACGGTGTCTCAGGGTATTGCTCAGTTTCAGGTAGTGTTCGTGGAAAGAGCAATGCCTTTTTAATTTGCCTAATCATTGCATCAACAAATTGATGCTGTACAGTATTTAGACGACTTGGATGACTTAAAAATACAGGCACTCTAAATAAAAGATTAGCAGATTCTTTCATAATCGCAGTAGGCACTGGGCACACGTTGCTTGAAATTTTATTTATACCTTCCATTTGTGTCTCTACACCTATTTTAGCTCTATTCATGATTTCTTCCCCCTTCCACTATATCTTATGAAATAGAGCTTGATAATTTACAAATTTTATAACAACAGATTTATATTTCATAGAATAGCCCAATAAATAATGAAGGCATGTAAAAATCTTAGCGAGTTCAAATCAAAAACAACTTAAAGGGCAGATTCATCAATGTTTCTTAATGAAGTACTGCCCTTTAAGTCGCTATCTCTTACATTAGTCAAAAGCTCCACCCCTTATAAGTTTTTAGCTAATGTCCTATCAAAGACTTCTGATTCTAAGGTTTAATCTGTTCTAGATTTACATATGTTGAAGGGACAGAGTAGTTACTTACTTCTGTCTTTGCTATAACTTCCAAATAATATTTACTGATACCCCCCTAACTCTTGATAGCTACCTTGTTGATACGCCATTAATATTTAATATCTTTTTAAATATTATTTTCATCTCTTCCTATGACTCATTTCGTATCATCCACGATTCAATTTTAAACTGTTTTGTATTATTTTCCTTAGTCCATCATTTGATAGACTCTTTACTTTATACCCCAAATAACTTTTTTAACAGAGCCTAAAGTTATTCAATTAAATTTTCTATCTGATAATAATTATAATAAAAATGTATAGAAAATGTAAACTTTTAATAAAAAGTACCCTGCTTCCTCTTATTCTTACAATACACTTCAGGTATATGTCATATGAAAGCATATATAAAACCGTCGTTACTTATGGTATGGTTCACCGTACTGTATGCAATGGCAGTTTTTACATTACTGATGTAATTTTATCGTTTTAAGCCATTCATTAAACTCTCAAGTAATACTAATCTATATTCAACTTGTTTTAGTTCAATTATCTTAGAGGAATTAATCACTTTCAATGTAGCTCCAACTAATTTAGATAAAGTATACTTGAGTAAATAGGTTAACTTTTCATCAACATCATCAATCATATCATTTGGTAAACTCTTTTCGTACTCAGAAAAGCAAGCTAATACTTCACAATAATTTATTTCATCATTCTTATACAGAATCTCCCAATAAATAAAAGACGCAACAGACAAGTAATGTGAATCAACTAATGGTGTAAAATCAATAAATTTAACGTGTTTATGCTTGGTAAGAATCATATTATCAATACCTAAATCAGAATGGATAAGTTGATTTCTTTTTCGAGCCAATAAATCAACTTTCTGCAATACATGATTGGTACAACTGACTATTCTCTTTTGGAGGTCTTTATCAAAACCATAGATACATAAATCCCTTAAGTACTCATCAGATATATAACTTGTATTGAATGCATCATCCCAATAATTATGTCTTTCAATTTTTATGTCATTAATATTTACGTCACGTAACTCAATGTTAAATAATGCTAGCTCTCTCAGAAAACTAGATATTGATAAATCATCAATATTTGAAATTACTTCACCGTGGATATACTCATACAATACATAGTTATCATCAACAATAAATTCTCCTTCAATAGATTCAATAATCCTATTCATTTTTCGTTTCAAACCCAAAGCTTTATTTGCTATTATTTGAACTTGAACATAGTCTTCTCTCTGATTCCTCTTAAGAACATATTTTCCAGCTAATGATTCAATTATCCAAGTGTCATTCGAACCAAATCCTGGCATTACAACACTCTTTATTTCTCCAATTTCATATTGAGCTATTATATCTTCAATACTTTTCATATTTAAATTTCCCATCTCCTTATGAACTTACTAATAGCAATTACTTATGATACGGTTCCCCCATCCTAATCCTAAACGCTCTATAAATCTGCTCAACTAGTACTAACCTCATCAGCTGATGAGGGAAAGTCATTTTTGAAAATGATAGTTTTAACTTGCTTTTTTGTGTTATCTTGCTTGATAATCCTAGTGAACCTCCTATTATGAAGGTTATATGGTTGTTTCCTTCTAAAAATACCTTGTCCAACTTTTTTGAAAAATCCTCTGATGAAAGCTGTTTGCCCTCTATACAGAGTGGTATTATGTATGAGCTGTCGCTTAATCTCTTTTGTATCTTTTCCGCTTCTTTGTCTTTTACTATCTGCATATCTGCATCACTGAGATTCTCTGGTGCTTTTTCATCTGGTACTTCTATAATCTCTAGTTTGCAGTATTTAGAAAGCCTTTTTGAATACTCGTTTATACCATTTATTAAATATTTCTCTTTTAATTTTCCTACTGCTATTATAGTTATTTTCATATTTTCTTTCCTTATACCACTAAATATTTTGGTTTTTTATCACAATAGTCACATGTACTTGGGCTAGTCCAGTCTGTGAAATATATCTTCTCTAACTCATAAAAATCTGGACACTGATCATATACATCTAAAAAATCATCTATTGCTATCTCTAAGTGCTCGTTACATACTACATACATGTCAATCATCTCCACTTTTAGTCTTGTCTTTATTATATGATAAAAAAGGTTGTCTTAAAATTGTTTTTTTAATATTTTATTATTAACATTTATATTATGAAGGTGTCCTTCCTAATATAACTTGTATCTTTCTTTGTCTTCTATTTCTAATTATATCTATCGTAACTGAATCGTTGGGACTAAGTTCATATAAGTACCTTCTAAGTGTACTCATATCTTCTATTTGTTTATCATCAATTTTAGTAAGTATATCTGATGCTTTTATTCCCGCTTTAAAAGCAGGTGAGTCTTTGGCTACTTCTACTATTACAACTCCACTGTCCGCCCCTGTTCTCTCTCCTGTGGCTCTCTCATAGATATCTACAGGGTAGCCTCCTATCCCTATATATGCTAAGTCAAATTTACCATTTTTTATTATTTGCTCTATTATTGGCTTTGCTGTATTTATTGGTACTGAGAACCCTAGCCCTTCTGCCGATGTAATCTTGGCTGTGTTCACTCCTATTACTTGACCTTTTGCGTTTAACAATGGCCCTCCGCTATTGCCTGGGTTTATTGATGCATCTGTCTGTATCAAGTCATCTATCAATACTGCCTGTGTTCTTATACTTCTTTTTAATCCACTTATTATACCCAACGTTACTGTCCTTTGAAACTGTAATCCAAGTGGATTGCCTATAGCTATAGCCAACTCGCCAACTTCCAAATTATCCGAATCTCCAAGTTCTGCTGGCACTAAATTATTTGACTTTGTTTTTATTATAGCTAAATCGAGCGCTTGCTCATACCATACTATAGATGCTTTTTCTTTTGTGCCATTTTCATATTGAACTGTTATGTCCTTTGCTTTACCATCACCTATAACATGTGAGTTTGTAAGTATGTATCCTTTGCTATCTATTATTATTCCTGAGCCAAGTCCCTGAACTTCTTGTAATCTATTAAAATAACTGCTCTTTAGCTCTACTGTTGTTATCCCTACTACTGACTTCATGCTTTTTTTGTATACTGCTGTGACATTTGTTATTCCATTATTAGGATTTATAGTTATCGGCTGTGGATTCTTTATTTCAGGAGCAGGTGTAGTTTCTCCATAAAAATACGTTAAAGCTATATAAGCCACTATTAGTCCACCTATTATTGCTGATATTAGTGAGATTATTATATATATAACAGTACTTTTTCTTTGTCTGCTAGAATATATAATTTGTGGATTGCTTGATTCCCTATTGTAGATATTTTTTTGATTATTTTCATCCAATGTTAAAGCACCTCTTCATACTATTGTATTATAGAGTATATACTTTTGATGGTTTGGACCTATAAGTCATATCTAGTTTCACATCTTTTTTTATGTCTATACCTGATTGTGTCATGATATCGCTAACTGTTTTATATGCTAGCTCTGGAAAGTTGTTTTCTTGACTTAAATGTGCCAATAATATGACCTTCATATCATAAGTATATACATCTGTTATTGTTTCTCCTGCTACTTCATTAGATATATGTCCAAAATCTCCTAATATTCTTTTCTTAAGTGGCCATGGATATCTACCTACTCTTACCATCTCCGGATTATGATTTGATTCTAGAAGTAATAGGTTTGATTTTTTTATTTTCTTTTTTATTTCTTCATCTACATGCCCAGTGTCTGTTAATAAGCTTATTTTTGTGCTTTTATGGTTGATACAGTACCCTACTGGATCGGATGCATCGTGATGAATTTTAAAACTCTCTATCCCTAAGTCCGCTATTTCAAAATGATCTCCTGTGGTAAATGTCTTTATGTTTTCTTCTTTAACTTTTCCCATACTATTTCTCATACTTTCCCATGTATTAGTATTTACATAAATGGGTAAATTAAACCTTCTGGATAATATTCCCACTCCTTTTACATGGTCTGAATGTTCATGTGTAACTAATATACCATTTATCGTCTTAGGATCTACCTGTATTGATTCTAGTGCTTGTTGTATTCTCTTTCCGCTTAATCCTGCATCTACTAATATTCTTATTTTTTCTGTCTCTATGTATTGACAATTTCCACTACTACCGCTTGCTAATGAACAAAATCTTATCGACATTTAATTCCTCCAATATATTTTTTAGATATAGAAAAAACCGAGAAATCTCGGTCATTATTTTTTTCTACGATTACACTTTTAATAATCTACAAGCTATTATTTGATTTTTATATCCTTACAATTTTAGCTCCTAGATTTTTCATTTTTGTTTCCATTGATACATAGCCTCTATATATATGCTGTATGTTATCAATTTCTGTTGTACCTTCTGCTATCAAGCCAGCTATTACAAATGCTGCTCCAGCTCTTAGGTCGGTTGCTGATATTTTTGCACCACTTAGTTTGTCTATTCCTTTAATTACTGCTGTCTTTCCATCAACTTTTATATTAGCGCCCATGCGCTTCAACTCATCTACATACTTAAATCTTGCTTCAAATACAGTTTCTGTGACCATACTAGTCCCCTTTATTGTTGATAACAATACGGCCATAGGTTGCTGTAAATCTGTTGCTAGTCCAGGGTATGTAAGCGTCTTAATGTTAACATTTTTAAGATTTCTCGTTACTCTTACTCTAACGGAATTATCATATTCTCTTACCTCTACACCCATTTCTCTAAGCTTAGCTATCACAGCCTCTAGATGCTTTGGTATAACATCCTTTACTAATACATCTCCACCTGTTGCAGCTGCAGCAACCATATATGTTCCTGCTTCTATCATATCTGGTATAATGCTATATGTGCATCCATGAAGCTTTTCCACTCCACTAATCTTTATTAAATCTGTTCCTGCACCTCTTATATTTGCTCCCATTGAGTTAAGAAAATTCGCTGTATCAACTATATGTGGCTCTTTTGCAGCATTTTCTATTATTGTATTTCCTTTCGCGAGTACTGCTGCTAGCATTATATTTATTGTTGCTCCTACACTAGCAAAATCTAAATATATGTTTGTACCTTTTAAACCTTCTCCATTACATTTTATTATTCCATGATCTATTTTTACATCTGCTCCTAATGCTTCAAATCCTTTTATGTGTAAATCTATCGGTCTAGCCCCTATATCACAGCCTCCAGGATATACTATGCTTCCTCCTTTAAATCTACCAAGAGCTACTCCTGCTAGGTAATATGAAGCTCTTAGTTGCTTTGCAAGCTCATATGGTGCTGTTTTATTTTCTACATTTGTTGCGTCAATTGTCATTACGCCATCATCGCTTAAGTGAACTTTTCCACCTAATGTTTCTATTATATTTTTTAATATATATACATCCTTTATCAAAGGTATATTCTCTATTACACTTTTATCTGCAGCTAGTAATGATGCTGTTATTATTGGAAGTGCTGCATTTTTAAAACCACTAATGCTTACTTCTCCGTTAAGTTTTACTCCACCTTCTATAACTAATTTATTCATAGGTCTAACTGAATAAGTTCAGTCTAACTCACCCCTCTTTATATTTTTTATTTTTAAACGGCGTGTTTTGATCTTTCTGTGTATAAATAGGTTATTCTTATTATATTATATATAATTTTTCGTTTTTTTCAAATAGCAATATTAAAATTACAGTAAAATTTAGTATGTTATTTAACAAATACCAGCCCCAAAATGTATAATATTTATAAATATTCAATTTTAAACTAGTATTCCTCCAATATTATTAACTCTCCATCATTCATTTTGACTCTCCATGCAGGAACCGCATCTCCTTCTTTTGCTTGTTTATTATGGTTTATTATTTCGTCTCTTGACGAAAAATAATAGCACATAGACATATCAACTATTGATTTGCCATATGCTTCTTTTCTTGAAAGCAATCTCAGTAGAGCTTTTTGTGGAGATCCCATTTTTATTTCACTATTTTTCTCTTTTTTGACCTCTAGCCATTTCCTTTTAAAATTTTTTATGCCAAATTGATCTATCTCAAATATCATATATGAATCTTCTATAAGCATATTATTATAAAACTTTGTAAAATGCAAATTATATTTATTTCCTTTTTTGGTGTAATTGGTCAATTTCATATCGTCGGTATTGAATTCTAGACGCTTTAGAAAGTCTTTGCACATATTCTCTAATTTTTCTTGATTTATATTTTCTATATCAAGTTTACTTTCTCTTCTATAGTCTCTATATTCTATTACATTATTTGCACCATACAAAATAAGCTCTTCACCTGTACTCTTGTAGGTCAATGTGTGTTCTTTATAGTCTTTTTTTTGAGCATAACTGTTAAAGAATCTACTTGCTAGCTTATTTTTATTAAATTCACTTGAATACGATTCATATTCTATTGTTATTAGTGTCTTTACAGGAGCCTGGTTTAATATTTCACAATCTATTTTTATGTCTTTGTCTTCTAATTCTTTGACTACCATTTGCACAAACTTATCATCTACTGTATTACCTTTTTTAGTACTATTGTCTATATCTATTTTAACATATAGTAAAAATAAGTTTGTTATTATGAATACTACTATTAATATGCTTTTTGCTTTTGACCAATTCATTAGAACACCATCCATATATCTGACATAGTTATTTTTTACTTTTCATCAATCAACAATCCATTTTCCGCATCATATACGTATACATGATCACCTATTTCTATAACCCATGAGGCTCTAAGTTTAGAAAATGTATTGTTATCAATTAAATCATAGTATCTAAAATATACATTATCGATATTATTTAAAAAATCATCCTCAACTTTGCCTTTCTTTTTTTCGTTTTTGCTCTGAAATTTGTTACCCATATAGTTATAGTTTTTCTCTATTATATCTTTTGGTGAAAGCACGTTAAAAGGATTAGTATCCACCAATACTTCTCTTATACATGACTTATATTTTGTCACTGTACTTCCGTATACTTCCATCTCTATAGGACTTGATAAATATTTATTGTTTATCGATGTTCTTACTGGTCTATTAAATATATTATATGAAAAACTAAATCTATAGCCTTTGTTTTTATCATTATCTAAATCTTCTATATGTGTTAAATATATATTACTTGTATACTCTGTTTTCTCTACTATAAAATTAACTGCTGCAATAAAACTATTATACAAATCTTTGTCTAATACACTCTCTCCTGAGTTATCATAATACTCTATTATTCCGTTATTTCTTAATACTAGATTTTTTTGTCCATACATATATATCTTAGTATCGTCATCTTGAACTATCTTTCTTATATAGTTTATGTCTTTTTCTAAGTATTTACTTGCTATATTTTCCATATCTTTCTCTGATACATATTCTTTTACATACGGACTTGTAATCTTCTTTGATACATTTACCGGAATAAATATGTCTTTACTCTTATCGCCTATAAAAAGTTTGTATCCTTCGTAGTATTTAGGTAGCTCATCATCTAACTTTATACTCTCAGCTATTTCATTCAATTCTTCAAGCTTTATTGCTCCATTTTTAAGCTTTACATAGCTTTTATCATTAGCTATGATTACATAATGATCGGAACCTAGATAAAAATATAATACATTCATATCTTTTATATACTTAGAGATTATGCTTATATCCTTTATCCCAAGTACTTTACTAGCAAATTTAATATCAATTAAATCATCAAATTTCATCACTATTGATTTTTGAGAATACATTTCATTTTGTAATTCTTCATCAACTTCTCCGTATAGACTAACGTTTGTCTTATCATCATCTAAATAATCCTTTAAACCACTTTGTCCGAGCGTCCATACTTTGTATTTGTTATTACTATATATCATCTTGTGGTGGCTATCTGAATAATTTATTATAAATCTACTCGGTGCAAGAAAATCACCACTATTGATTACTTCATTTGTAGATATTTTTTTCTTGTTAAAAATAAAATTCGTATTAAAAGAAATCCCTGTCAGAAGTTCATGACAGAGTATTATACTAATTATAAATAATCCTATTAAGGTATATGTTTTTAATCTTTCTATTTTCACCATAGTCATCTCCAAGACTAATCTTTAAGTTTATTGATTGCTATTCTCTGATTTTGGTTTTTCTACATTTATGTTATTTGTTTTTATTTTCTCAATATATTCCTTAGCCTTTTCTTCGTCTGCAATAATAATATTCTTTAGCACTGCTTTTAAAACATTTCCTTTTGAATCTCTTATAAATATTATTATTTTTATGTTTCCAGTTTCTACATTTATTTCTTCTGTAAATATTCCTAATTCTTTTACTTGTATTTCTTTGGCTATCAGCCTAGTTGCTTTATCTATATCTTTAAGTATCTCATCCTTGTTCTCTAGTTTATCTATATCAAGCTCTTTATTGTTTGCATCTAATATCTTAACTTTATCTACTTGATTCGCTTGTGAATTTGTTTCTTTGTTTTCTGTTTTATTTACTGCTGGTTTTACTTCTTTTGCTGTATTTTTAACGTCTTCTTTTTTATCTGTTTTGTTTGCTTGATCATTATTTTCTATTTGCAAAAAGTCTTTTATATCTTTTTTACTATCAACTTTATATACTTCTATTAAAACCTTTAGCCCTTCTTTAGCCTTCCCTGAAACTAATATTTTCTTTTCTGATGTGACTAAATTATCTTCAGGAGACGTTATAGCTATGCTCTCTATTAATTTTTGATTTTCCATTTTAACCGCTTCACCAATTTTAGGTTGTACTGAATCCATTTCTGGCTTTGCGTACGAAGCTGTACCCATTGCTAAAACTGCTAGTAAACTTACTCCCATCAAAATTCTTTTTAGCATAATTTATTCCTCCCAAACAATATAGTCACAATTCTACATCATTATTATATACTAGTTTTGTTACAACCGTATTACAAGCGAATTAAGAAAGAATTACACTACTTTCAGTTATCGTTATTCACTAATGGCAACATTATTTTGACTTCTGTACCTTTATTATATTCGCTATTAATTTCAATAGTTCCTTTATGTGCTTGTACTATTTGTTTAGCTATTGATAATCCTAAACCTGTACCTCCCATTTCTCTGGATCTAGCTTTATCAACTCTATAGAAGCGTTCAAATATTCTATTCAAATCATCCTTTGGTATGCCTAGACCATTATCCTTTATTACAATATTCAATGTATCCATGACTTTGAACACATTTAGAGATATAGCTCCTCCATCTGGAGTATACTTGATGGCATTACTTAGTATATTTAGTATTACTTGCTCTATACCATCTCTGTCTACATGTATATTTGGCAATCCCTCTTCTATTGTTGTAGTAAGTGCTTGGTTCTTATCCTTAGCAGCCATTGTTAACTTCATTACTGCTTTATCAATAAGCTCTTTGACTTCTAAGTCTTTAAATTTCCACTTTGTCTGTTTATAATCCATATTAGATAACTGTAATAAATCCCTAACTATTCTAGTCATTCTATCACATTCACTATTCACTATCTCTAGAAAATTAAGTGTTAATTCTTTCTCGTCTATTACGCCATCTATTATCGTCTCTGTATAACTTTTTATAGTTGTTATTGGTGTTTTTAGCTCATGAGATACATTAGCTACAAACTCTCTTCTCATATTCTCTAGCTTTTGTTGCTCTGTTACATCTTGTAATACTGCTATTATTCCACCAATTTCTTGATTGTCATTTTTAAATGGTGCATATTTTACTAAATAGGAATGATTATCTTTACTTATAAGTTCACTACCTCTATAATCACTACTTTGATTCATATGTTTTAGTGTCAATTTTGAATCTAATTTTGATATAACTGTATCGTAATCTACATCAGTTAGTGCATCAAACTCTATATTCAATATATTAAGAGCTATAGGATTTGCATGCAATATATTACCTTTTATATCACATCCAATAACTCCATCTGCCATATGATTAAATATCGTATCCATTTTACTCTTTTCTCTGTATATCTCTGCTAGTGTGATTTTGAGTTTCTCTGTAAGTGTGTTAAACATTGTAGCAAGCTGACCTATTTCATCCTCCGATTTGACTTCTACTCTTTGGTCAAAGTCTCCACTTACCATTTGCTTGGCTTTTATTGTAACATCATTTATTGGTATGGTTACACTCTTTGCTATAACGAAACCTATGCATATAGTAACTAAAAGTGCTAATATTGTACCTTCTATCATTATAACTTTAGACCTATTTAACATAGCATCTACTTCTTTAAGCTCACTCGTTACATATATAAGTCCTATTACTTCATCATTTTCGTCAGTTACTGGATGTACCAAATGATTTTCTCTGGAGTCATCTTGGTGCTGAATCCCTATGGATTCTTTTCCTTCATTTAATGAATATAATATATATTCTGGATTAATTTCTTTAAAATCAAACACACTTTTGCCAATATCTTTATTATTCCAAGGTATCGTTCCAACTATTTTTGGATAATCAGATTTCTCTATTATATATATTTTATAACCTATAGGTACAGGCCAATTGTTAAATGCACTTTCTTTTATTTCGTCCCACTTTCTTGCTTTTATCTCTTGTGACACGTCAAGCACCCTACCTACATATCCGTTCATTGTTTTATCTATCTGTTCGATTTGTACTTTCTCAAACTGTTTTATTATAAATACCCCTACTATAAGCATAGCTATAAAAACTAATAGGAAATAAATCGTCGTAAATTTCCACCTTATGCTTTTAAACATTACTAGTTCCTCCTAAAATAGTACCCTACCCCTCTTTTTGTAATAATGTATTTTGCATTGCTTGAGTTGTCCTCTATTTTTTGTCTTAATCTTCTAACTGTAACGTCTACTGTTCTAATATCTCCATAATACTCATAACCCCAAACTTCTTCTAATAACTGCTCTCTAGAAAAAACTTGTTCTGTTCTCATGCATAGAAATTTAAGTAGCTCAAATTCTCTTAAAGTTAAATCTACTACTTTCTCATTTTTAGTAACTTCATATTTGTTTAAATCTATCATCAAATCTCCTGAGACAATTATATCTTTATTAGTAGTTGCAGCTACCATTTCTCCTCTTCTGATATTTGCTTTTACTCTTGCTAGTAACTCTCTCATGCTAAACGGCTTTGTAATATAGTCATCCGCACCTAGCTCTAAACCTAATATCTTATCCACTTCTTCTTCTTTTGCTGTAAGCATCAAAATAGGCGTGCTTAGCTTTTGTCTTATCTCTTTTAACACTTGAAATCCATCCTTGTTAGGTAACATTACATCTAACAGTATTAAATCTGGCTCATGTGCAAGTGCTTTTTTTACTGCTTCGTCACCCTCGTATGCTAAGCTAACGTCATAACCTTCTTTTTCCAAATTAAATCTCAAAATATCAGCAATCGGTCTCTCATCGTCTACAACTAAAATCTTTTTGCCCAATACTTTCACCTCTTTATCAATTTACTCTTTCTTATTTATAATAGTGTCAATCTACCAACCATCTCTTTATCAGTATCATAATTTCCATGTATATAACCTATATTTGAAATATTCAGTAGTTCTTCTATAATCAATAATTTCTTTTTCATGCTCTCTTTTTTGTACAATCATTTTCATTATATCATAGTATACTTGAAACTTCATTTCCAATTTATATAATATTAGATTTGTAACATATATTTAATTTTACATTTTGCATTATAATGAATTATTCAGATATTGTCAAATTTTATATAATAAAGGCACAATTAATTCCTACTAGAAGTTAATCATGCCTTTTCTATGGTTATATAGCTTATTCTTATTATAAGTTTATGTCTTAATATTCAAAATCCTTGTTCAATTCTTCATCATCTTCATCATATATATATTTGGCAGCACTATCATCATCTTCATCTTCAACATAGATTTTTATATCTTTATCAAAGCTCTCAGCCATCTGCTCTGCAAAATCTTCTACAAAGTCTCTAAAGTCGCTAACCCCTCTATCATCCCATTCATCGTCAGTTCTATCAAAGTTCTGTCCTTCCATTACAACTTTAATATAATATGAGTATTTTGTTACATCATATTTGAATTTTAAATCACCTTCATCTCCCTCAAATACACCATAGTTATCCTCTAATGTATCTTCTGCATCGCTTGTTGATGAAAAATCTAGTGTTTCATTTACTACCTTAAATTTGCTTTGTTCATATATATATTCATATTCTCCAACTACATCGCTATCGTCATCATAGAAGTATATTTTTGAATCTTTTTGGTATAATCTTGACGTTTCTATAAGAATGTTCTTTGCAAATTGCTTGAAATCTTCCTTATCTCTTTTTTTCCACTTGGAATTGTTCTTATCAAAATCTTCTCCCATTCCTTTAACTTTTACGTAGTTAACATAATTTGTTATATTATAACTAAACTCTAAATCATATTTTCCACCATTAAAAGTACCGTACTTAGTGTTTAATGTTTTTACGAAATTGTTAATAGTCGTGTTGTTGTTATTAGGAGTATATGGATTTATAATAGGTCTACCTACCCTATTCATTATATATAGAGTATTAGACTGTTCTATCCATACTGCATCGTAGTTCGTATACTGCGCAATGTCTTTTGCTGATATGTATACATCTCCATTGTATATGATAGGCTTGTTTATTAGATTCACATGATTCCCATTCAATACTGTATTTGCATTACAAATAAATGCTTTAATCTCTTGATTATACGTAACTCCTATTGCAGTACTCGCTAGCATCAATACGGAAATTAACAATACTACTGCTATTTTCTTTTTCATAACGGTCCTCCTATTTACATTTTTATGCAATCTTTTTTATTAAATTATACCACTATTACTACAAAATCTCTATTCTATTTTATAAACAACTAAAATATATGTAAATAGGTATGTATTATCATTTATATATCAAACTTATATAAATATTTTTCTTTCTTCACTCTCTTTCAATAGATAACTAACCTCTCTTTCCCCTTATTAGTGCATGTCAATAATGAATATTGTAATTTTCATTCGCTTTTTAAAACTCATTGTATCATCTGACTTTATTTTGTCTTTATCATATACTAAATAGCTATATATGCTATTGTGGCTGTATATAGTAACTTGTTCACTTATTCTAATTCATCAGGTCTCTCGAGCTTCCTTCTATACGTTTTCATACTATGAGCTGTTCTTCCCAGTAGTATGCAGTTCCCATACATGCTCCAAGTAAATCTTTTTATTTTAATATTTCAATGGTCACAGATACTCTTTTTTTCTTGACATATTTATATTTTTTTTATGCCATGTCCACTATATAAATTTATATTTTAAAAAATCCTAAATTATGATTCTATTAATCTTTAAATGTTTACAAATTGGCAATATCCTTTAATCAAATGTACAAAAGTGGGGGTTATCATTAATATATAATTAAAAAAATCAAATTTATGGAGGTAATAAATATGAAAAGAAAATTATTTAAATTAGCACCAGCCTTACTTATATTAACATTAATCACTGGGCATGCTACAGGTGCAAAATCTATGACAGATGTTAAACAAGCTACTACGGAGCAGAATGTGAAAAATACCATTAGTTTTGTAGAGCAAAGCACCTTAAGTAAACTAAAAGGGGTTTCTAACATCTTTCATTATTATGGAAAAGATAAATTAGTTATAGGAATAAATGAGCAAGCAGGTAAACTAGGTGCTCCTAAAGAAAATGAAGATTTAACCAAATATTATAGACAGAAATACGGAAGTGTATATACTGTTAACATTAGTGACTCCAAGGTAACATCAATTAAAGACAATGATGGTATGCTAAATTCTCTTGACTTAGAATTTGGAGCGGGTTATTCGCCTGATGGTAAATATGCAGACTACGTGAAAAATGATAAATCTTATGTGTTAGATATCCAAAAAGGCGTCTCTAAAGAATATTCTAATATTAATATGAACTATGCTCCTAAAATGTATGGAAATTGGAGCAATGATAGTAATTCCATTATTAAATATGGTAATCGTTGCTTCTTTATATTTGACAATACAGGTACGTTAAAAAACACTATAAAACTTAACGATAACGTAAACTATGTTTCAGGAGCTGATTTTTATAGCAAAGATGGTAAAGATATTCATTTCATTGGTAGAATGCATGAAAACAATTCTATGAAAGCAGGGTTATATAAGTTAAATGTTGATACTGAATCTATAACTCCTATTATTAACTTAGATTATTTGGTTAAAGAAAAGATTAAAAATCCTGGAACTGATCCTGTTGAACATAAAGGTGAATATATTGAAATTCATAAACAAAGCGACATATTCTCTTATAAAATATTAAGCAACGGAAATATTATCGTAGATGCTTTGTTAGATAGTAAGTTGGGTTTATACTTATATGATGTAAAAACTAATAAATTAAATCTGCTTACAAATTATGAAGGAGGACTAAATTTTAGTGTCTCTCCCGATGAAAGCAAAATAGTATATTCTATAACTACACCTATATATGATAACAATAATTCTCAAAAAGACACTATGGAAGGTGGCTCTACTAATGTTAAACCGCTTGAAAACAAGTCTAATATTTACGTAGCAAACTTTAAAGATAACAAATTAGATGACATTACTTATATCACTAAAGACCAGTTTGCAATAGCCTATAAATGGTCAGAAGATAGCAAAAAACTTATTCTATATAGTGGTTCAAATATAAACCACATTACTTTCAAGTAACGCCCATTTTAGATGATTAATATTGTTTTAAGTGTTAGATATCGGAAATATAATAATTTCCGATATCTTTATTTATATTTAATTATTTATAATATTTTTATTATCCTATAAATTTTTTAATAACAATTATACCTTCTTTAGCATAAATTAAATCATAGGAAGGTGATTTATATGCGTGCAAATAGACAAATGAAATTAGACTCGGTTGTAAGCAAAAAAATTAAATCTAAGACCAAGGATGAACTCCCTGTTATTATTAGATTTAAAGATAATGACCTTAACAGTGTTAGTAATATGATACTAAACATGTCCGGAAAGATAAAACATAATCTTCCTATTGTTAACTCAATAGCTTGTAGTATGAGTTCAAAAACTATTGAAAAGCTATCTAAAAACCCAAACATTGAGTATATATACTATGACGCTAAAGTCTTTGCTTTGATGGATATAGCTAATTATTCTATACACAGCAAATATGCTCATGATTTAGGTTATACTGGAGAAGGCATCACTGTTGCCGTAGTTGATACAGGCGTTTCACCACATGCTGACTTAATTAAGCCAAAAAACAGAATCGTTGGCTTTAAAGACTTCGTAAATAAAAGAACTAAGCCTTATGACGATAATGGTCACGGTACTCATGTTGCTGGTATAATAGCTGGTAATGGTTACTCTTCAAAAGGAAGATATTCTGGAATAGCTCCTAAAGCAAATATACTTGCTATAAAAGCTCTTGATGAAAATGGTAGCGGAACTACATCTGATATTCTAAACTCTGTACAGTATATAGTTGACACAAAAAATGTATATAACACTAAAGTGCTAAATCTATCTTTGGGAACACCAACTAATAACTCATACAAAAAAGATCCTCTTTCTCTTGCTGCTGCTGAAGCTGTTAGAGCTGGTTTAACTGTAGTAGTTGCAGCTGGTAACAGTGGTCCTAGCAAAAAAACTATATTATCACCTGCTAACACTCCAAGTGTTATAAGCGTTGGTGCTGTTGATGACAATAAAACTAAAGAAGTTGGAGATGATTTTATAGCTTCATTTTCTAGTAGAGGACCTACTGTTGATGGCTACAATAAACCTGATGTGGTAGCACCTGGCGTAGATATC
Source organism: Clostridiaceae bacterium M8S5 (assembly GCA_029227815.1). Classification (GTDB taxonomy): domain Bacteria; phylum Bacillota; class Clostridia; order Tissierellales; family MCWD3; genus Abyssisolibacter. Next base: position 4,388,944 of record CP118523.1, read on the forward strand.
TCATCTCTATCAAATAGTAATAATTCATCTTATGTATCTTTGAGTGGTACATCTATGGCTGCTCCTGTTGTTGCTGGTGCATGTGCATTAATATATCAAAAAGAAGGTCATTTATCTCCACAAAAAATTAAAAGTATGTTGAAATATTCTTGCGTTTCATTAAATGATAATAGGGATAATCAAGGTGCAGGTTTAATAAATCTTAAGAAGCTATTTGCTAAAGACTCATCTAGCATACCTGATGTATATGCCTATCCTAAACGAGATGACGTATATTTTGTTCAAGCCATCTTAATTGTTATATTCTTAATGATTGTCCTTGGAGGTTTTTGGTGCTTTAAAAGATATTGATTTTATGACTTACAATAATAGCACTATGTATTTTAAGAAAAATAACTCGGCAAAGCCGAGTTATTTCTTTCTTTTCACATATTTTAATGGATTCTCTTGTACTCCATGTTTTAATATTTCAAAATGCACATGAGGTCCTGAACTTCTACCTGTATTTCCTACTGCTGCTATTATGTCACCTCGAGAAATCTCTTCTCCAATTTTTACATATATTTTGCTACAATGAGCATATCGTGAGTTGTAACCACCGCTATGGCATATCTCTACCATATATCCGTAACTACCTCTATATCCCACAAATACAATCACTCCACCTTCTGAAGCTCTTATGGGTGTTCCTACTCTAGATGCTAAATCAATCCCTCTATGAAATGACCCTTTTCTAGGCCCAAATCTTGATGTTAACTGCCCGTTTGTTGGAAATGCAAATTTTTTAGTGCACTTTAGTTTTTCTTGTTTTTTTAAACTATCAACATTGCTTTTGTCTTCTTTAGCAAGAAGCTCCATTCTGTATGCATATCCTAATATATTATTTCTCGTTTTTGCGTTATTACTTGCTATTGCTCTATCGGAATCTATTCCATCAAAAGCTCTAATATCACATATTAGATTATGATTCTTTGTTACAATTTCATGGACAACTCTATTTCTATGCATTGCTTTTACAGATGCTATTATGAATATCGCTATTAAAAATAGTGATATCATTTCCACGATTATTTTCTTGTATTTTAATTTCATACCATAACCCCTAGAAATATATTTGTTAAAGAGTAAGCATTGTTCTACTATATTCTATGCTAGTAAATCAAAAATATTAATCTTTGGGTTATATATAATCTATACTATTTATATTTTTTATTCAAAATTGTTAATGGGTTTTTTGTCTTTCCGTATTTTATTACTTCAAAATGCACATGAGGACCATCACTGTTTCCTGTATTCCCTACTGCTGCTATAGTTTTGCCCTTATAAACCTTTTCTCCTCTTTTTACATATAGCTTACTACAATGAGCATATCGTGTTGAATAACCTGCTCCGTGGCTTATCTCAATCATGTATCCATAGCTACCTCTATACCCTGCAAATACGACCGTCCCAGCATCTGCTGCTTTTATTGATGTACCTATTCTTGATGCTAAATCAATCCCTCTGTGAAACCTACCCCATCTAGGTCCATACCTAGATGAAAGTCTTCCGTTTGTTGGCGCACTAAATATACCTGTTCCATTTAATGGAGGTACTTTTTTTGTTCCCTTTATTTCAATTTGAGCCATAGGTTTAGCTGTGATGTTTTCACTTAATACATCTCTACTTTTTTCCACTCCATTTTGTTTTTCTATTAAAGCTACTACCTCTCGTTCTCCATATGTACCCTTTCTTTTTATTCTTGATTCATCTTCATAAAGAGTTGGTGTCTTTTCATATTTTGTCTCAAAACCTATCTTTTCTGTAATTTTGGTTTCTTCTTTTGTAACTACTGTTACGAATGATTTAGGAATTTGCAAGCTTAACTTTGCACCTATTTTTAAATATCCATTTACATAATCAGGATTTGCCTTTTCCAAATCGTTTATCGACACATTATATTTTTTAGATACACTCCAAAAACTATCTCCTTGCTCAACGATATGGGTTTTTTCCTCAGTAGTTCCTTTTGTTATGTAGCGCAACAATTCATCATGTTCTTTTATATTAGTAATAGGTTGTTCTTTCTTAACTATCTCAACTTTTTCAAGAAAATTTATCTCTTTAATCTCATTATCATCTTGTTTTGCTCTGTCAATGTAAGGTGTCTTTATGGAATCTAAAATCTTTTGTGCTTCTTCTTTTGTTTTTAGAGCTCCTACATTTTTACCATTAATCAATATACAATATGATTGTATATTAAATGATATCAGGTCTAATATTTCATCTCTCATCAATGATGTAGTTGCTATCTGGGAATCTTCAGCATGAATGTCCTGGTATTTAAGACCCTTTTCTAATAATTCTGAATTAAATTCTTCATAATTACTTAAAAACGACTTTATATCTTTTAGCAATTTTACTGCTGTTTCTTTTTTTCTTACTTTTCCAATAGATTTTTCACCTAAAAATACTTCATATCCTCTAGTCTCAAGTTCTCTTTTTATTCTGTATTTTCTATTATCGTTTAACACTCTAAAAGTTGTACCACCTATTATTCCTACTAGCAGAAAAATCGATAATCTCAAAGCAATCTTTTTGCTAATAAGCTTCTTTAATCTCTCTTTGATATTCTCATTATTATTTTTCATAAAGCCCTCTTCTCTATAATATCTGGTATTTTTCTGTACCCATAATACATTAATATAACCATTTTAATCTTCCGGCTAAACACTGACTAATATTGTATCATGTTTTTAGTGGATTTCAATACTTTCATTAATACTTAATATTATAGACACAAATATTTAATTTAACTCAAATTAGCAAATTACTCTTTAATATGTATTTCTGTTGATAATTCTGCCTTTCCTAGGCATGCCTCAAAAAAATTATAAATACCATCATCATAGTTTTCATTTTGTGAAAGTAATTTTATCTGATTGTTTATAGATTTTTTCTGATTTTCATTTATATCATCATGGTCTATAGCTACAAATAACATATTAAACTTTTTTTGTGAGTCTTTGTAATTTGGCACACGATCTCCGATATTTAATGCTTGCTCTTTGTTGCTTGCCTTACCGTCTATGATATCTTGTATTGTATATGTCTTGGTTTTAATTTTTCCTTTTACTACTATGTCTTGTCCATCAACTCTGTTCCATTCTGTCTGACTTATTATTCTATTTGAGTAATACTGGGCAATAGTGATATTTGGTACTTCTTCTTTAGGTATAAGCCCCATTAAATATAGCTCTAAAGGAGCATATCCACCCTGCCAGTATCTTCTATAGCCTATAACTTTTGAATTATTTCCTACTTGTTGTATTGATTTTTGTCCTCCAAGTCTCCCATAAATATTTGCATTCCCCCAATGTACTCCATAGTCGCAATCTATAAGATAGTTCCCCCATCTATGTAAGATTTCATGCAATATTGGTCCATTATATATAACATCATTGTGTGTTAAAAATATAAGTCCTTGCAGTCTATTCGCATCTTTTGAATAGTGCTTAGTGTAATCAAAAAACGGTGTTCTTGTTACCATAGTACCTATTCCTTTTATATCGTTTTTGACAGCCTGGTAACACCCATTCATAAACAATTTTTTTGGTCTTTCTTCTTCATTTACCACATAAACTATAAAATCATAATCGTCCTTTATATTTTGATATAAAAACTTACACCATTTAGTAGATATAGTCATTCCCATTTTATTATTTTGTTTTGGCATTATTTTATTATATCTACAATTAATAAAATTTGTCCATTCATTCTCTGGAATCTTTAAACTAACAAATCTATTTTCACTAGAATATGAAAATGTATACTTTTTATCTTCTGATATTTTTTTAATATTTACAACTTTTTTTGGTTCTATAATATCTTTTTTCTCTTGCTTTACTTCTTTATCTTTATTAGTTGTTGTATTGTCTAAGTTAGCACTATAGTTTGCTTTACATGATGTGATAAGCAAAACTCCTAGCATCACTAGTACTAGCATTTTTTTCACATACTTATTTTGCATGTTCAAACTCCTTTAATTATCAAATTTTATATACTCTGTTGGGTCTACAAATTCACCGTTATAGAGTATAGATAAATGTAAATGTGGTCCTAAACCACTATAGATTATATTTCCTATTATTTGTCCTTTACTTACATAATCATTTAGCTGTAATTCTCTATTATCTATCCCGCCGTACCACGATTGATATCCATTACCGTGGTCTATTTTCATTATGGATTTATACTTGCCATATTTACCAAAATATATAACCCTACCTGAATCAATTACTTTTACTGACTCTCCTATTGTTGAAAATATGTCTATACCATTATGATGGTGCTCTTTGTCTAGACAATATTTTTGTGTTACTCTACTACTACTGACGGGACAATTGTACGTCGGTTTGTGTTTTTCTATATTAACATTTATATATGACATACTATATGTCTTTTTAAAATCATTTACAAAATACTCATCATCATGCTTCTTAAAACATGGGTTCATAGCAAAGTTTATTGCTATAAATATCACTATAAGTATAGATAATATCTTATTTCTCAGTGATGAATTTTCATAATTAATTATATTTTTAACTCTTATCGTCAAATCAATAATTCCATAACAATTATTGTAGGTTGGTATTATCTTATTTTTTTTAGTTGCAAATGAAACTAGTGTATGAGCATAACCTTGTCTATATTTCCTACCAATTGCTTTAATAACACTTTCATCACATATTATCTCTATATCACGACTCATATATCTAAAAGCTAACCATACAAATGGGTTAAACCAATGGATAGCACTCACTATATAAAATATTGGTTTTAATATATAATCCAAACGCTTAATATGTACAAACTCATGTAATAGTATATATTTTAATCGTGCACCTTCAATCCCCACCGGTACATAAACACGTGGTTTTATTACCCCTAGTACAAATGGTGAAACTATTTGATCTGTTTCATAAACAATTATATTTGTTTTGATTTTTAGTATGTCTTTTACTTCTTGTATTTTTTTCGATTTGTGCCTAGTAGCTAATTTAAGTTTGCTTGATATTATGATATGCATCACCATATTGTAAGTAAATATCACAAGTATAAAAAACAGCCATATATTGCTTAATATAGATTTGGCTTTAGTATTATCATCATTGTTAATAGCTTTGTTATCTACTTCATTGCTGATAATTTCAACCCTTGAAACTGTAATCAAATCATCATTAATATATTTCATATTTACAAAGTTATTTTCTTCGCCGTTTTTTACTATGTTCATAAACGTAAAGTCTGTAGATATAGAAAATGGGCAAGCCAGCCTAAATAATAAAACACACCACAAAGCAAATAGTACTTTTTTATCCAGTCTATGCATTAATAGTGTTCTTATAGCAAATATAATTATTATCATTATTGTAGCTACTATACTCATATTGAGTACAGCTATAAATAATTCTCTTATAAATAACATATCTTTAGTTCCTGCTACTATCTATTATTTGTTTTAGTTTGTTTATTTCTTCTTCTGATATATCTTTTCCATCTAAAAATGATACTAGCAAATTAGAAAGTGAATTCTCGAAAACTCTCTTTACAAGTTCTTCCCCTTCATATTTTTTTACTTGCTCTAAGGTTATTAAAGATGATACCATAGCGCTTTCGTTTTTTAACACATTTCTTTTTTGTAGCTTTTTAATAACTGTATATGTAGTAGATTTCTTCCACCCTAACTCATGTTCACATATCTTCACTAGCTGAGTAGAATTTACAGGCTCATTTTCCCAAATTATCTTCATAAATTTGAACTCTGCATCATATAACTTGTATTGATGTGTCATAGTTTTTCACCTCTTTATATTGGTCTATTGCAATAGTCCTCTTTTAGTCTATCACGATAGTCCTAATATTGTCAAACTAAATGTAATTAGTATCAAGACATTTATCGCATTAAAAAAGCTATATTGTATTTCTACAATATAGCTAACTATTTCTTATCTGTATTTTTTGCCAAGCACACTAAGCGGATTTTGAGTTTTCCCATATTTCAATATTTCAAAATGTACGTGTGGACCCTTGCTATTCCCTGTATTTCCTACAGCTGCTATCGTCTTATCTTTATATACTTTTTGACCTTTTTTAACGTATATTTTACTACAGTGTGCATACCTTGTGCTATATCCACCACCGTGGCTTATTTCAACCCAATATCCATAGCTCTTACTATAACCTGTAAATATTACTGTTCCACTATCTGCTGCTTTGATTGGTGTACCTATCCCAGAAGCTAAATCTATTCCTCTGTGAAATCCACCCCATCTTGGGCCATATCTTGATGTCAACATCCCTCTTGTCGGCCTTTGGAATACTCCAGTTCCTGCTAATGCTGGTATTGCTTTTGTTCCTCTGATTACGATTTGTGCTTTAGGCTGTGAGATAATACTCTCTTGCAAAACTTCTTTTTTCATCTCCACATTGTTATGCTTTTCTACCAATGCCACTATTTCTCTTTCTCCATAAACACCTTTTCTCTTAACTCTTGTTTCATCTTTATATAAGCTACTTGATTCCTGATACTCAGTATCAAATCCTACTTTCTCTATTAACTTTGCTTTTTCTTTTGTTACTACTGTTATAAATGGTTTAGGCACTGTTAAACTCAACTCATCATTAATTTGCAAATAACCATTTACATATTGTGGATTAGCTTTTTCTAAATCCTTAATTGATATATCATAATCTTTTGATATACTCCATAAGCTATCCCCTTTTTGAACCACATGTGTCTTTTCCTGGGTTGTTCCTTTTTTTATGTAATTTAGCAAATCATCATAATCCATTAATTTGGATAGTGACTGTTCTACTTCTACTATCTCTGTTTTTTCTAAGAAATCTATTTTTTCTAATTCCCCATCTTGCTCTTTTATTCTATCTATATATGGTTGTTTTATTTCACCCAGTAGTCTATTTGCAACTTCTTTTGTTTTAACATGTCCTACTACTTTTCCATTTATCTTTATTGCATATGCTTTAACGTTAAACGACAATACATCTAAAATCTCTTTTTTAAGCTGCGCTGTTGTTGTTATCTCTTCGTCTTCAACATGAATATCTTCAAATCTCAGCTTTTGATTTATTACTATATCACAATTATAATCTGTCTTTATGATTTTCTTTATATCTTTAACTAGCTTTTGCGCTGAATTCTGGTCTCTAACTTTACCTATTTCTTTATCTCCAAAGTATACACTAAAAGCTCTTGTCTCAATTTCACGCCTTACTCTGTATTCATGTCTGTCATTTATAACTCTTATCGTCGTTCCGCACATTATTCCTATTAGTAGAAAAATAGAAAGCCTTAAGCATGTCTTACCATTGGCTAGCTTCTTTAGTCTATCAATTATATCTGAATATTTAATATTCATATAATCTCTCCTATATTTTATCTTTGTATCTTAATTTTTTTTGTAATAAATACGTAATGATTTTGTAACATAATGACCCTAAGTTTTATTATACCATAGTTAATATATATTTCAACTATGTAAACTATTTATTTTCTAGCTTTATTTATTATTTTCAATTTTCGTTAATTTAATACCTCCTTTTTTACTAAATTATTTTATTATTTAAATTTTATATATATTTTTCTTGTTTATTCCTATATATCCAAAACTTAAATATTTCGATTAATAAGCTTATAATAACAGTTTTAAGCACTCCCCTAGAATAGTGAATTAATTGATTTAGAAGGATTTAAAAGAGTTTTTCTTTTTCTACGAATATTTTAGGATTAATACATATTCATATTTACGTATATGTTATAATATATTAAAGATAGTTATATGGAAGGTGGATTTAATTGAATTTCTTTTTAGGTACAACTGAAATTGATTTAGGAAATACAACATTTGAGAATATTTTTATTGATGATTTTATGCCTATGGCTAATGGTACAGCTGTAAAGGTTTATTTGCTTGGGTATAAATTTGCGCACAGCAAAGAAAATAAGTCTATCTCTAATCAAACTATTGCAAAACATCTGAGAACTAGTTTAGATGATGTTTTGAAAGCATGGGATTTTTGGGAAGAAAAAGGGATTATCAAAAAACATTTTACAAATGTAGAAAATGATAATGATTACAGTGTTGAATTTATAAATTTGAAGCAACTCTATATAGATAAGATAATCAAGCCAGCTCAAACCGAAACTAGTAAAAAGAACTACACTTGTACTCCTACTGATATTGTAGAGCTTAATAGCTCTCCTGCAATAAATAACATGTTTAATAATATATCAGGCATTATTGGGAGGACTCTAGTTCCAAATGAATATAAAAAAGTTCTTGAATGGCTTTATAATTACAATATGAGCACTGATGTTATTATTAGAGCTTTTGAATTTGCTAAAGAAAAGAGGAGCATTAAAAACATAAATTATGTACAAGGTATACTAAAAAATTGGTTTGATAATGGTCTAACTAATATAGACAACTTGAATGTACATATGGAGTATAATTACTCTAGGTACAATCTATTCAATCTAATTAAGCAAGCTATCGGATATAAAGGTAGTTTTTCTACGTCTATTAAAGATATTATAAATAAATGGGTTGATGAGTGGAACTTTAGCAATGAAGTAATACTGCTTGCATGTGAGGAAACCCTCAAAATATCACAACCTAATTTTAAATATCTTGATGGAATTTTATCTAGATGGTATAAAAGTAATCTAAAAACTACTGAAGCTGTTAAAGAAAACAAGAAACAATTTTCTGCTAACCAACAGTCTAAAACTTATAGTCGTTCAAATAATAAAAATAGCAAAGAACAGTTTCAAACTAAGTTCCATAATTTTAAACACACTACCACAAAATATACTGACCATGAATTAGAAGAAAAGTTAAATAAAAACCTTCAAAAAAAATTAAAAAATAAAGGTTTAAACAACTTATACAATAAAAAATCTGAGAATGTATAAGGGAGGAAATACCATGAACGATAGTGTTATTAGAGAAATACTAAAAAATTACGAATCTAAGTTAGATCAAAAAAAACGTGAGCAAACTATACGAGTAAGAGAAATCTACAACTTAATTCCTCGTATTGAAGAAATAGATAAAAAAATTGCATCTTTAGGCGTAGCAACTTCAAAGGAGATATTAAAGAACTCTGGTTGTATAGAGAATAAGATAGAGCAATTACAACACCAAATACAATCTCTTAAGCAAGAAAAAGCTATACTAATGACCGAAAACAATATCCCTATAAATTATACAGATATTGCATATGATTGTGTAAGGTGTAAGGATACTGGATATCTTGAGAATGGTAAAAAATGCAATTGTTTTAAGCAAGCATTAATAAGAACTGCTTACAAGATGTCTAATTTAGAGAGAATGCTTGCTAAAGAAAATTTTCAAACCTTTAATATAAATCTGTTCTCTGATGAGTCTTATGAAAATGAACAGCGTACTCCAAAAGAGAATATGAAATTTATAGCTAATGTATGCGAAGGTTTTGTTATTAATTTTGATAAGGATAATGAAGAAAATTTACTATTTTATGGTACTACTGGTTTAGGAAAAACATTCATGTGCAACTGCATTGCTAAAAACTTACTTGATAAGGGGAAAATTGTACTGTATCAAACTGCTTTTAATATATTAGATATTATTAGAACCTATAAATTTAAGGACATAGCAAAAGATACTTCTTACCAACTAGCATACAATCTATTGTTTAGTTCTGATTTGCTAATAATTGACGACCTTGGTACTGAACTAACCACTGCTTTTACAAATACTGAGATGTTTAACATCATAAATTCTAGACTTGTAAATGGTAAGAAAACTATAATCTCTACAAATCATCATCCTAGAGAACTATCGCAAATGTATTCCGACAGGTTTTTTTCTAGAATATTTGGTAAGTTTATAGAACTAAAGTTTTATGGTAATGATTTAAGATGGGAAGAATAGAATAATAATAAATAAAAAAATCAGCGTTAACGCTGATTTTTTATGGTGGGCACAACAGGGCTCGAACCTATGACCCCCTGCTTGTAAGGCAGGTGCTCTCCCAACTGAGCTATGCGCCCACAAATATGGTGACCCTACCGGGACTCGAACCCGGGTTACCGCCGTGAAAGGGCGGTGTCTTAACCGCTTGACCATAGGGCCTAAAAATGGTGACCCATCGGCGACTCGAACGCCGGACACCCTGATTAAAAGTCAGATGCTCTACCAACTGAGCTAATGGGTCTTACAGACTACTCTTAGTATTTTACATGATAGAAGAATGTATGTCAACAGTTTTTTCTACTTTTTTTTAAAATCTTATCGTATATCAACAAATACTGTTTAAATAGGTAATTTAACGTAATTTTTTTATGCTTATTCCTCTTTATAACTATCTAACAATTCTTTTAACATACTGTCATTATCTGTTATTATATTGTCTACTCCAAGCTCTATCATGTTTTCCATACTAGTTTCTGTATTTATAGTCCATACATGCACTTCTCTTCCTATGGAATGAGCCGTACTTACAAAACCTTCATTAACATTTGTTTCCTCTATACTATAAAAATCTACTTTTAATTTTTCAAGCTCCCCTACCGCAAAATACATTATATATCCTGTTTTAATTAAATGCTCTTGTCGTTTTATTTCTAATAACGCATTATAATCTAAAGATGTAACTACACAAGATTTTATAAAGTTCTTTTCTTTAATAATTTTTGTAACTTTTTTTATTAAAACCTTGTCACTTTTGTTTGTTTTTAACTCTATATTTAACTTTATCTTTCCTTTAGCATAATCAATAACTTCCTGTAGTGTTGGGACTTTTTCTCCTTTAAATTTTGAATCAAACAGTATTCCTGTATCTAACTGTTTTATCTCCTCTAGAGTCATTTGTGATGGCATTTCGTCAGTTCCAACTGTTCTCTTAAACGTATTATCATGCAACAATATAACCTGCCCATCTTTTGTTTCTTGAACATCTATTTCTGCATAGGTTGCACCATTTTTTATTGCTACCTTTAATGCTGATATTGTATTTTCTGGAGCTAGCTTTGAGCTACCTCTATGAGCTGTTATATCTATATCATATTTAGCATTATCTAATCCATCTAAAATCATAAAAGAATAAACTGATAAAGCCGTTACACATATAACAAATACAAGTACTATTACCTTTTTATTTGTTATAACTTTATCTATAATATTATCTTTATCACGTATTTTTATATCTAATATTACATCATGGCCTTGTAGATGAAAATACAGTTTTGTTAGCTTCAGTATTTCTATTGGTATTAAAAAAAACAATGCTCCAAATATGAATACTCCACCTATACAAAGAAGCAATATAAACACTATTTCGTAATATTGTCCACTAATAGGTAGCAATATTAATGTTGATATTAATGCATATATCAAAATACTTGCTCCCACTGTAATAATATTTAAAAGTCCTGTCCCAAGGGTATATTTTAGTATATACCTAAGATTACCTTTGACTAGTCTAGCACTTTCTTTTAGTGAGTTTTTGACTTTCTTTTTTAACATTATAATATGCAGTGAAAACATCCATCTGATAGATAAAATAACTATTACTATTGTGACTACTACCAAATATGCTATATATGAAGTCTTCGATTGTATTACATCCATTATAAATCCAGGTACTTTAATATTTACTACACTTGTAGTTATTATATTTCCATACAATGGACCAATTAAAAATAGATAAAACGTTATAAGTATACCATTTATTCCTATTAAATATTTACTTTTACTTAGGCTGTATTTAATTACTTGGAAATAACTATATTCTTGTTTCTCTCTCAGTATTGCTTGATAACTAAGAACAATAAGTCCTCCTAACTCTATTAAAACAACTATTATAGCAAATATAACTCCTAGTAGTATGAATATAATTCCCTGTGGTGATAATACGAACTTTTTTATTAAACCGTTAGTTATGTATGAAAGACCTGCACTCTTCATAAGTGTATTTGATATCCAGCCAAATAACGGTAGTAGTATTATTGCTATTAATATTTTAGTAGCTATCTGGTATTTCAAGAATTTAGTTATGTTATCCTTAAATATTCTTACTAAACTTCTGTATTCATTCCATATCTCCTTCATAGTGTGACCTCCCCAAGTGACATTTATAGATCTTTATTATCCTAATATTATTAAAGGACTGCTTATAATTCAAACAGCCCCTTGCATCACTTTTTTAAAATATTTCTTCTCTAATAATTGTTTCACTTCTTTTAGGTCCAATAGATACTAACTGTATTTTTACACCTACTAACTCTTCTATTCTCTCTATATACTTTCTTGCATTCAGTGGTAGCTCTTCATAAGTTTTAGCTCCTGTAATTTCCTCAAGCTTCCATCCCGGCAATGTCTCATATACTGGATGACACTCCGCCAATAAGTTTAAACTTGCTGGAAAATCTTCTATAAATCCGTCTTTGAGTCTATATTTTGTACATATTTTTATCTCTTCTAAATCTGCTAGCGTATCTAGTTTAGTCAAAGCTATTCCCGTAAATCCATTTATATCACATGAATATTTGAGCATCACAGTATCTAACCATCCGCATCTCCTTGCTCTACCTGTTGTAGTTCCATATTCAAATCCTCTATCTCTAATCCAATCTCCTGTGTCATCAAATAACTCTGTTGGAAATGGTCCTTTACCAACTCTTGTTGTATAAGCCTTCACTACACCTAGTGCCTTTTTTAAATCAAAAGGACTAATACCTGAACCTATAGCAACTCCACCTGAAATAGGGTGTGAAGATGTTAGATACGGATATGTACCGTAGTCTATATCTAAAAGAGTTCCTTGTGCTCCTTCAAACAATACTTTCTTACCACTTTTAACACTTTTATTAACCAATGCTGTAGTATTTGTAACATATGGCTTTAATTCTTCTGCATACCTCAAGTATTCTTTAACAATATCATCTTCATTTAACGGCTCGCTATTATATAGCTTTTCTATTATTTCATTTTTAGCTTTTATGTTACTTCTTAATCTTTCTTCAAAGTAATCTGCATAGAACATATCACATATCCTTATGCCGCTTCTTTCAACTTTGTCTTTATAGCAAGGGCCTATTCCTTTTACTGTTGTTCCTATTTTGTTTTTTCCTCTTTTTATCTCTTCTAATTCATCCAGCTTAAGATGGTATGGAAAAATTATATGAGCTCTTTGACTAATTCTCAAATTATCTGTTTTTACTCCGAGGCCGTTTAAATATTGTATTTCTTTTAATAGTGATTTTGGGTTTACTACTACTCCATTACCTATTATTGATGTTTTTTCCTCATAAAATATTCCTGATGGTATTAAATGCAGTTTATATTTCTTATCTTCTATTTCCACTGTATGTCCTGCATTATCTCCTCCTTGATACCTAACTACCACATCTGCTTTTTCTGATAAATAATCTGTAACCTTTCCTTTACCTTCATCTCCCCATTGAGCTCCTAAAACAACAAGAGTAGACATACTTATCTCTCCTTTAATAAAAAATTTTTATCCATATAGTGCAGTTTTATACAAAAGTGAATATTAATTTATGTAAATTTTGCTTTTACTCTATTATTCCTTCTAAATAATATCAAAATATTACTCCAAAGTCAATCAAACACGAATTTTATTTTGTTTGACTCCATAAATGTTCGTGTAAACTTTTTTGCTTTATTCTATTATGTTATCCACAGTTTTAATTTTTAATTCCCACACTATATCACCCCGTCAATTTGTGTAATTTTCAACATTTGTAAATTCTATGTTGAAATTGTTTATTTTTTTATCCACAAGTTATCCACTGTTTTTGTGGATAAGATACATGTGCAAATTACTCAAAATTATAGAGGACGTCAATGACATCCCCTTATTTTTTCATTTCTAGTATTTTATTTAATAGCATTGACAAATTCTTTTCCAAAGTCTCTACATTTATCAATGGTATCTTCGTCTGGTAAAAATATTGCTTTTAAACCTGGCAGCGCCACTTTTAGTTTATGATTCTGTATATTGTCTTCTATTATTTTTATTGATTCTCCACTCCATCCATATGATCCAAATGCTGCTGCTTTTTTTCCTCTGTTTGTTATCGGGTTTAATACTGCAAACAGTTTATATATAGGTAACAGTATATTTTGATTTATTGTTGGACATCCAATTATTATTGATGTACAGTTTTCAACTTTTTCTTCTAATTCAAATATATCTATGTCCTCCACATCACAAACTTCTACATTTATACCCTCATCTACTGCTTTAATTCCGTTTGCTATCTCATCAGCCATTTTTGCTGTATAACCATAAGCTGATACATACGGTATAAAAATGTTCTTTGTCTGTTCTTTTCTTTTTATCCTACACAAACTTTTTGCCATCTGAATATATTTCTGTGGATTGGTTCTAAGTATTGGTCCATGACCTGGGCATATTATAGCTATTTCTAAGTCTTTAACTTTATCTATAGCACTTAGCATATAGTTACTAAATGGTTTCAATATAACATCAAAGTAATATTTGAAAGCTTCATCAAAATTCCCTACTAAATCATCAAACATCCTTTCATCACAATAATGACAACCAAAAGAATCACATGAGAACAGTATCTTATCTTCGACTAAATATGTATACATTGAATCAGGCCAATGCAAAAATGGAGCTGAAATAAACCTTAATGTTTTATTACCTAAGTCAAGCTCGTCTCCATCTTTTACGACCATGTTCTTAAATTCGATATCTACTAAGTTTTTTAAGAAATTGATTGCTGCTTTAGAACCTACTACTGTCGCATTGGGTGCTAATCTAAGTAAATGCTTAAGATTCCCTGAATGATCTGGTTCTGTATGATTTAATATTATATATTCTATTTCATTTGGATCTACAACGCTTTTTAATTTGTTGATATATTCTTCCTTGTAAGTTTCCTTACTAGTTTCAACTATCGTTTTTTTATCTGCATCTATAAAATATGAATTATAAGTTGTTCCAAATTTAGTCTCCATCACAACATCAAATGTAATTAATGTAGGATCTAATATTCCTATCCATTTAACATCTTTCACTATGTCAAAAACTTTACTGTTATCCATATTATTTTCCTCCTAACACACTTCCTGATATTAATGTTATACCCCAATTTCAAAACCTTTAATCAATTATTGTTAATTATTTATTTAAGTTTTATAATAATAAAAGAAGCATCCATCAAACATTTAATGTTATGCTTCTTTTTATATCGCTCTATTTTTTGTTTAATTATCTCTCTAAATTTAAGAATTTAGTATAATTACCCATAAACGCAAGTTCTATAGTCCCTGTTGGACCATTACGTTGCTTAACTATGATAACTTCACCTATATTTTTCTTTTCTGTATCCTTGTTATAGTACTCATCTCTATATAACATCATAACTATATCAGCATCCTGCTCTATCGCTCCTGATTCTCTTAAGTCTGACATTATAGGTCTATGGTCAGCTCTAAGCTCTGGTGCTCTTGATAGCTGAGCTAGTGCTAGTACTGGGATATTTAGTTCTCTTGCCATACCTTTAAGTCCTCTAGATATTGCAGATATCTCTTGTTGTCTATTCTCTGAGCGACCATCTCCACTCATTAATTGGAGATAATCTATAACAACTAAATCTAATCCCTTTTCCATCTTTAGCTTTCTACACTTTGCTTTCATATCATTGAGTGTTACTGCTGGTGTATCATCTATATATATCTTAGCGCTACCGAGTGGTCCCATTGCCCTACCAAGCTTTGCCCACTCTTCATCATTCAAGTTACCTGTAATGATGTTTTGCAAATCAACATGCGACTCAGAACTTAGTATACGCTGTACTATTTGTGATACTGACATCTCTAGACTAAATATAGCTACTGATGCGCCATGTCTTAATGCACAGTTTTGGGCAAGATTAACACCAAAAACCGATTTTCCCATCGACGGTCTTGCTGCTAGTAATATTAGGTCTGATCTCTGAAGTCCTGAAGTCTTTCTATCTAAATCTGTAAAACCAGTCGCAAGCCCTGTTATTCCTCCACCACTTTGTGATGCTTCCTCTATTCTATTCAACGTTTCCATTAGTGCTTTATTCATTTCTACAAAACCTTGCGAACTTTTCCGTTGGGTTATTTCAAATATTCTTTTTTCTGCTTGATCTATTATATTATTCAGTTCTAGTTCATCTTTGTAACCTTCTGCTATTATTTCATTAGATGCCTTTATTAGTCTTCTAAGTATAGATTTTTCTTCTACTATTTTACAATACACATCTATATTCGCGGTAGTTGACACACCATCTGCTAGATTAGCTAGGTATGTAATACCTCCCACTGCTTCTAGCGTATCTTTCTTCGCCAATTCTTCTGATAATGTTACCAAATCAACTGGTTCATTTTTATTATAAAGACTAGAAATAGATTCAAATATCTCTTTATTTGCTTCCTTGTAGAAATCTTCTCCACTTAGATGCTCTACTGCTGTCACCACTGCATCTTTATCTAGTATCATTGCCCCTAGTACAGATTGCTCTGCCTCTAAGTTATTTGGTGGAATCCTTAGTATGTCTTTTGTTCCTTCCATATTATCATCTCCACTATCTGAAAATAAAATTTATCTAGAGTTTGACAACATCTACTGTGAGTTTAGCTTTTACTTTTGGATGTAACTTAATCTCTACACTACTTGAACCTAGCGTCTTGATGTTATCTTTCATTATTATTTTCTTCTTGTCTATTTTTATCTTATGTTGCTCAAATAGTAAATCTGATATATCTTTAGTTGTTATTGAACCAAACAATCTACCCTTATCTCCTGATTTACTTTTTATTGTAACTGTCAATTTAGACAGGTTATCTGCTAATTCTTTTGCTTGATTTAGAAGTTCTTCTTCTCTATGGTCTTTTGCTTTTTTTTGTTGATCTAATACCTTTATATTTCCTGCTGTTGCCTCTTTGGCTAAGTTTTTAGGGAATAAAAAGTTTCTTACATACCCATCTTTTGCCTTTACTACATCTCCTTTTTTACCTAATCCTTTGACGTCTTGTAAAAGTATTACCTTCATTACTCTTCACCTTCCTCTAAGTATTCTGTAACTGCTTTTTCTACTAGATCTTCAGCTTCCTGGAGCGATACATCATAAAGTTGTGCCCCAGCAACTTCTAAATGGCCTCCTCCGCCTAGCTTTTCAAGCACTAATTGAACATTGATTTTACCTAGCGATCTACCACTTATATGGATTTTATTGTCTTTAGCAGCTAGTACAAATGATGCTGTTATACCATTTATATTTAAAAGTGCATCAGCAGACTGTGCAGCAACTAATATATAATCATCTACATTTTCATTTATTGATGATATTGCAATTTCGTTGTTTATTATCCTTGCTTTTTT
Source organism: Clostridiaceae bacterium M8S5 (assembly GCA_029227815.1). Classification (GTDB taxonomy): domain Bacteria; phylum Bacillota; class Clostridia; order Tissierellales; family MCWD3; genus Abyssisolibacter. The sequence continues at coordinate 4,406,392 of CP118523.1, forward strand.
GACAACATCTGCCTTCATTATAAATGTTGCAAGGTCATCCTGGAATAATTGCTTAACTGATGTTGTATCAGCTCCATAACGTCTTAGTAAAGCTGCCGCTTCAAATGTTCTAACTCCTGTTTTAAATGTAAAGTTCTTTGTATCCACTGTTATTCCTGCTAGTAAAGCTTCTGCTTCAAATTTATTTAAATTTATTTTGTTTTCCATGTACGATAGAATCTCAGTAACCAACTCGCATGACGATGATGCATATGGCTCTAAGTAGGTCAATACTGGATTTTCTATAAACTCTGCGCCTCTTCTATGATGATCTATCAATACTACTTTATCAACTATCTCTAATAATTTTGGTGCTTCTGTATATGTAGGCCTATGGATATCTACTACTACACACAATGATTCCTCAGTTGCCTTTAGATAGGCTTGACTTGATGTTATTATTGTCTCAAAAAGTTCAGGTTCATCTTGATATAATCTGTTATATAAATTTTTAATTTGAGGGTTAACATCATCTAGAACTATAAATGCTTTTTTCCCTCTACTTCTTACTGCGTTTGATATACCTATTGAAGCTCCAAAGCTATCCATATCTCCATTTTTATGTCCCATTATAAATACTTTGTCTGATTGGTCTATTAATTGTCTCAATGCATGAGATATAACTCTTGCTCTTACTTTTGTCCTCTTTTCTACTGCTTTGCTTTTTCCTCCGAAGAAATTAAGCCTTTCAATTTTCTTAACTACAGCCTGGTCTCCGCCTCTACCTAGTGCTATATCTATAGCCGCTCTAGCATATTCGTACATCTGTGCTGGGTTTTTACCAAATACTCCTACTCCAACACTCAGTGTTATAGGCATCTCGTTACCTTGATCTATGTTTCTTATTTTATCTAATACATCGAATTTAGTATCCTCTAATGTTTTTAAAAACCTATTCTCAAATACTATTATGTATTTATCCTGCTCATATTTTCTCATAAATCCATCTATACTTTTTGTAAATTCATTAAGTATTTTATCTACCTCAGCAAATACAACTGGTACTCTTGTACTTTCTGTTTTTTTTCTTACTTCGTCATAGTTATCAACCTCTACTAAACAAACGCTCGTTTTTTCATCTAGATACTTTTCTTTCAGTATAGAAAAGCTAGTATTATCAATAAAATACAACATGAGAATATTATTATCATCATTGTGACTGATTTCCTCATTTGTTTTCACAATATTAAATAGTACTTTATAATCTCTTTTTCCAATGCTCACTTCTATTGAGCTAATCTTATCAGTAACCAATATATCTTTTATACTCAGATCTGGTATTATTTGCTTTATATCTTCTCCTAAAATATGTTCTTCTTTAATAATATCCATAAATTTAGGATTATACCAAAGTACTTTACTGTCTTTACTTAATATAACTAGTGGCAACGGTAAATTAAACAATGAATCCCTTGTAGCATAGTCAAAATCATCTGTTAACTTCTGTATATAACTAGTCCATTCTAATTTTCTTAAATGAATATTTCTCTTGTAATAATATATTAGATAACCTAATATAAACAGCATAAATATCGTTATTCTGATTTCATAAAATGCTAATATACACGTTAAAAGTCCTATTATAAGTAGGTATATCTTTGTGTCAACTATTAGGTTTTTGACATTGAATTTGTTTGACATATTTGCCTCCTACTATTTAGCTTCCTTTTTTAACCTTCTTAAATCTACTAATGCATCTATGAAGCCAAGCATTGATATAATTATGCTGGCTCTTAAATAAAGTACTAATGTTATGACTATTATTACAACCAAAATTTTGCTAACCTTTAGCTTTTTCATAAAATACATCAGAACTGCTAAACCTTGTATAAAATAAAAAGTTGATGTCAACATCATTACGTTTAAGAATATTGTATCATAATAAAAGACTTTTAAATACCTTATTGCTACTGACAAAATTAATATAACCAAAGTTCCTAAAATAATATTGTTTGGCAATCTAAATCTGTTAAATTTCGGAATTGTCATAGTGCTGATTTTTAATCTATGTAGTATCACAACTGACAATAAGTAATTAACATATGTAAATATTAGCGATACTAGTATAGCCACTGTCGGTAACGTCAATATCGTTAATTCTTTATTAATATCTTGTTTTGTAAATTTAATTATAATATCTAAATTAACATTCACCCTCTCAATAAAATCTACTTGCGTTACATAACTTACTGCTATTATTAATACACTCATAGATAACAAACATACTACGCTACCACCTATACAAATTTCTATTAACTTATATTCTTTATTTATCATATATGCTATAACTACAGCTAATAAACCAAATTGTACAAATATGAATATTCCAATAACGATATTCGTAACCATTGAAATTAATAGCGATGTGGCCACTAATGATAATATGCAATACTTTATATCAGCTTTAACTCCTAATACTATAAAAACCGTAGGATATAATAGCAAAAAGATTGAAAAGCTATTAATAAATAGTATTGTCAATATAGTAGCTATACCTATTATAGCTGCAGATAGCACAAGTTTGTTAGTATCTTCGTAATGTTTCACGAAATTCACCTCAATTATCTTTTCTATTAAAATGCTCTAACAAAACACTTAACTCCCCATACCATTTTTCAATTTTATGCTCTTCAACTATTTTAAGCTTGATTTTACTTTTGATTTTAGCATCTAGTTTTTGAAAAGGTATGCCCAGTCTTTTGCCCAGTAAATATGTCACAAAAATAATATTAGCTAGCACATCTATTACTACTTCCCTACTTTGTTTAGTCTCATGCATTAACGATTCATATAAAGAAGATATGGATGATAATAGCTCACACTTTAACCATTCAATTACTTTGATGTTTTTTGTAATATCAACATCATTTTTCATATCTTTAGCCCCCTAATATATTATACCAATAAATGGCTATATTTTAATCATTATAATACCTTTGATTAACGCTATTACTATTTTGTAAAATATTTATGTTAAGTTGTTTTAGATTAAACGTTATATATATTTTCTATAAACACGCTTAAAAAGCCTTTAATTTGAGTTCTTTACTATATTTATTTTATAGGTATCTTTAAGTTGTATACAATTTATATAAAAAGAGAAGCTTTATCAACTTCTCTTCTCTTAGCTTTATTCTGCTGTATATGGTAATAATGCTATTGTTCTAGCTCTTTTTATAGCTTGTGTAACTTGTCTTTGATGTTTAGCGCAAGTTCCAGTTATTCTTCTAGGTAAAATTTTACCTCTTTCAGTTATATATTTTTTAAGTTTGTTTATGTCTTTGTAATCTACGCTATCAACTTTATCTACACAGAAGTTACAAACTTTTTTCTTTCTTCTGAAATTCTTTTTAGCCATAATATCCCTCCTTACAAGCTAAAATGGTATATCTTCATCGTCTATTGGTTGAAAACCACCAGTCGCATCAAAATCATTATTAACCGGCTGTTGTTGTTGCTGTTGGAATGAAGTATTTCTACCTTGTGATTTATTACCTTCTCCCCATTCTAAAAATTGCACTTGTTCAGCTACTACTTCTGTAGTGTAAACTTTTTGACCTTGAGCATTTTGATAAGATCCGGTTTGGATTCTTCCTTTTATAGCTACCATTCTGCCTTTAGCAAGGTAATTAGCACAGTTTTCAGCCTGTCTTCCCCAGACAGTTATCCTTGGGAAATCAGCAGTAGGCCTACCCATTCTCTCTGCTTCTGCTTTCTTTTCTTTGGATAAATCTTTATCAACAGCTAAAGAAAACCTAGCTACAGCAGTTCCATTTCCCGGCAAAAATCTTAGTTCAGGGTCAGCTGTTAATCTTCCTATTAAAAATACGCTATTCATACAGTTTGACCACCTTTAATTTATTCTTCAATCTTAATTATCATGTGTCTTAATACAGGTTCTGTTATTCTTGCTATTCTATCTACTTCTTGTATTGCTTCATAAGCAGCTTCAAAATTAACTAAGATGTAATATCCATCTCTTTCATCTTTAATTTCGTATGCAAGCTTTCTTAAACCCCACTCATCCACGTTATCTATAGTACCGTTGCTTTCGATTATACCTTTGAATCTATCAAATAACGCTACTCTATCAGCTTCTTCTAAGTTTGATTTAAAAATAAATACAGCTTCATATTTTCTCATTCGATTCACCTCCTTTTGGACTATGGCCCATTAAAAATGGGCAAGGACTAAATATCACTTTATTATATCACCTAAGTTAAATTATTACAAGGGATAATTTCTGCTTTATCTATTTCTAGTTTGTTAGTATTTTAATACTACATTTAAGAAACGACTTGTACTTAAACTCTACATATTAAATTTGTACAATTTCACCCTTTGAGAGTAAAACACAATTTATTCCTCTCTTTTCTACTTCTGTTTTAAACCATTTGTCATCAGCTTGATTATATGATTTTTTAAAAATATCAGGACAATTATAGTGACATGGTATAACCATTTTAGGATTAATTATTTCTACAGCTCTCAATGCTTCTTGTTCGTCCATCGTATTTTTAGGTATCTTTCCTCCAATAGGTATCATTAGAACATCTGGTCTTTCCTCTTGTTCCCATTTTTTATCAAGTAATAGTGTGTCTCCCAGGTTTATTAGGCATTTATTATTTATTTTAATTTTATAACCTATCGCTCCAAATCCAGCTCTCTCGTTAGGACCTACCTTGAATTTTTTTGTAAATGGGCCCATCTTAAATATAATTGGTCCATGCTCACTATGCATTCCAGTTATTTTTATCCCATCAATTTCTTTTGTTTCGTTATAACAAACAGTATAAACTTTATTGAGTTTTGTTTTGAATGTTAATCCTTTACTTCTTGGTCCAAGCATTACTTTCTTTCCATTAATATTTTTTACTAATGTTCTATTACATATTACCTTTGCTCCTGACATATTTGCAACTTTATCTGTATACCAGTAATGATCAGGGTCTCCATGAGTAATAAAAATATGTGTGATGCTATCCCATTCATATTTAGGTAAAATACTATTAAATCTAAATCTGTATAATTCTGCACCGGGGTCTATGACAATTTTCTTGTCACTAGATTTAATTACAAACGTATTATACAAATAATATTTAATATTCATTATTTCCTCCCTTTAGAATTAAATTATTAACATTTCACATACTTCTTTAGCTTTATTCATTATTTTCATTACACTGTAGTATCTTTTTTACTCTTTTCTCAAAATCTCTTCTAGCTAGCCAAACTTGTCTTGAACAACCAAGACATTTTATTCTAAAGTCAACCCCTACTCTCATTATTTGCCATTTATTCTCACCACAGGGATGCCCTTTTTTTAGCATAACTATATCTCCTACATTATATTTCATATTTTACATCAAAGCAAAAAGCTCTGACTCCTCCTCTCTCAATATTTCTATTTAATCATTATTCTCATTAATTAATACTCTTTTTGGGTAAGGTATCTCTATTCCTTTCTTATCAAACTCATACTTTATAAGCCTTCTAAGGTCTCTCTCTACTGACCATTGCTCCATTGGTTTTGTCTTAGCTACAACTGATATAACGACATCTGAATCTCCTAGATTTGTTACTCCAAGTACTGTAGGTCCTTCTATAATATTAACATTTTCTTTTGCTACTTTATCACAAACTTTCTTTAGAGATTCTACTGCATTATCTATATCTTCTTCGTATGCAATTGATACATCCACCCACGCTCTTGATAAGCCTCTTGATTTATTCGTTACTATCTCTACTTTACCATTTGGTACGATATGCAAGTCTCCATTAAATGATCTGATTTTAGTAGATCTTATAGTCATTTCTTCTACTATTCCTTCGCTAGAGTTTATCTTTATATAGTCACCAACTGAATATTGGTTTTCTAACAATATAAAAAATCCAGTAATTATATCCCTTACAAAGTTTTGTGCTCCAAAACCAATAGCTAGACCTCCTATACCGGCTGTAGCTAGTATTGGTGAAATATCTACCTCATATATATCAAGTATCATTACTCCACCTATAAAATATATACCGTACCTGACTATACTTTTTATTATAGATGAAAAGGTAGTTGACTTCCTATCATCTATTTTGTATTTCATTTTTTGCTGTCCCTCAAAAAATTTATCTACAATTTTATTGATTGCTTTTATGCTAATTTTTATTAATATCAGTAATATTAATGTCATAGCTATCTTTTTTATAATGTTCATAGGTTGAATATCTGAATCAGGAATCTTTAGTTTATCTGCTATAGTTATAAAAAAGGTTTTAATCTTATCCAACGTTCTCCTTCTCCTTGTCTATCATAATCTGATTTACAGTTTTATTTGTACCATTTTTTTCAATCTTGTATATCCCTAATATATTTAGCTTTTCTGCTTTTACTATATCAATAATCATGGGGACATTTTCTAAACACGTTTTTATTGCTAATCCACAGCTTGCTGTTATCTCTCTTGGTGTTGGTATCGTCATAATATCATCTAAACCACTAAATAGCTTTTCTCCTCTTATAGCATGATGTGTTGAGTTGAATGCAACTACTGCATAAATATCATTCTTCAATTTATTTTACCTTCCTTTTATTATTATTTTAATAGTACTTTAATGTAATAATTATTATGAATACATTTTTGTAAACACCACAAAAAGACAGCTAATACTAACTGTCTTTATTTTATCACCTCATACTACGTGACTCAAGGGTATTTTATAATGAATAATCACTATATATTAATAACTCTGTCAGCATTTTTAAGCGTTTCAGTTATTGTATACATGTTACTTATCTGTCCAACTTTTAATTTGTCCTTCAACTCAAAATAGTCAAGGCATGTTCCACACGATATAATTTCTACTCCTGCCTGCTCTAGATGAATTAGGTTTTGCAATGCTTTCGATCCTTCACAAGTTAGCTTAACACCGTTATTGAAAAAAATAATACTCCTTGGATATGGCTCCACTTCAGTTAGCGAATATATGAATCCATTGATTAAAACTCTCCCTAACTCCTCGTCTCCACTTCCCATTAAATCATTGCTTATAGAAATAACTACATTTTCTGTATCACTTTTTTGCATAGGTATATTCACTACACTTTCTTCATCGTTAGTTATTGTTATTGTATAATCAGTTCCTTTTTGAACAACAATATGTTTTAACCCCATTTTGTTAATAAGTTTTAATACATTCTCTTTTGCTATATCATTATCTACTAAGACATTAATCTCTTTTGCATCTGATTCATCTAATGCCTTTTTTGTCATTATAACAGGTTTAGGGCATCCCTCGCCTCTTGCATCTACTGTTTTTAGCACATTATCCTCTCCTTATATAGGATCTAAAATTTTTAACCTATATATAATTTTACATTATATGTAGGCAATGTTACAAATATAATTGACATTATCAATGATATTTTAATTTTCTATAAATTTTATCTATTCTCATAAAAGCAAATATGAACAAAATTAATTTTTTATATTATAAATTTAAAAATATTAATTTTATTATTGACAATTTTCATTTTTAGTTATACTATAAAAGCAGATATTAATTTATTTAAACTAAAAGTTTAATTTTTAAATATATTACTGATAAACAAAAGTATAAACAATATAAATATAAATTAACTGTCTTATAATTATAACAATTTTTATAATAAAAAGGAGGTTTTTCTATGAAAAATGAAGTTATTGGTAGATGTCCTGTTTGTGATAGTGAACTACACGTTTCTAAACTGCACTGTGATAGTTGTGAGACCTCTATAGAAGGAAGCTTTTCATTATGTAAGTTTTGTAAGCTAAATCCAGATCAGAAACATTTTGTTGAAGTATTTATAAAAAACAGAGGTAATATTAAGGAAATTGAAAAAGAACTAGGGATATCATATCCAACAGTAAGAAATAAACTAGAAAACGTTATTGAAGCTTTAGGTTATACTGCTAAATATTCACCAAAGGTTGATAGAAAAGACGTACTAGCAAAATTAAGTGCTGGTGAAATCAGTGCTGACGAAGCTGTAAAACTTCTTAAAGAATAAATTTATTACAGGAGGGATAATTTTATGAATGATGAAAGAATGATGATTTTATCAATGTTGAGTTCAGGGAAAATAACAGACGAAGAAGCTGCTAAATTATTAGACGCTTTAGATCAAAAAGAATCAGAAAATGATTTTAAAGTAAATCTTGATAAAAACAAATCAGAAAAATCAAAGCAAAAAAGTAAAACATGGGATATAAAGTTTAAAAAAGAACATCTGGATAATCTAGAAAAATTAGGCGAAGAACTTGGAAGTAAAGTCGAGAAAATAAGTGAAGACCTTGCAGAAGGAGCAACAGCTCTAGCTGATAAATTGCTCGGTAAGCTTGATAACTTTATTAAATCAAATGACGGTATTAATATCAATAGTTTTTTTGGAAGCTATGACACTAAGAGTCAAGCTATTTCTAGGATAATTACTAACGCTGAAGGTAAAACTTTAGATTTTAGCGCGGTTAATGGTCATATAGTGATTAAATCATGGCCAGAAGACAATATGAGAATAGATGCAGAATGTAAATATAAAAAGAGTGTTTACGAAGTTATGGGAGATTTCTATGAAATAAAAGAAACAGATGATAAGATAAGTATTTATCCAAAATATACAAAAAATATAAGCACTAGCTTAGATATAATGATTCCAAATAAAACATTTGAAAGAATTTATGCTAATACGAAAAATAGTAGAATTAAGTTAAATACTATATCAGCAAAAAATTTATTCTGTGAAACAAAAAATTCTTCTATTAGATTAGTAAACTGTACTAGTGAAAAAGCAAGTTTACACGATTCTAATTCAAGTATCACAATTGAAAATTCCACAATAGATGAAGTAGAGGCAATAACTTCTAATGCTAAAATACAGCTAATTAATAGCTCTCTTAAAACTGTAGATGGCTTAACTAAAAATGGCGGTATAATATGTGAATATATTAACTCTGATAATCTAAGCTTAGTTTCATCTAATGCTACTGTTAAATTAAACGATTTGAGATGTAAAGCAATAAAAGCTAAAACTTCTAATGCAACAATAAAAGCGCATAATATTAATACAAATGATTTAAAGCTAGTAAATCTATATACTACTAATAGTTCAATCAATCTTTCTCTGGATAGTAATCCAAAATCATATGACGTTGAAGCTCACACTTCAAATGGTAATATTGCATTAAATATACCTAATATGGTATATAAAAATAATGATATAAGTAATAGAAATAAAAAAATTCTTGCTATTAGCGAAGGTGCTGTTGAGCCAGATATAACTATAAAAACTGTTACTACTAATGGTTCTATAAATATAAACAAAGCCGATAAAACGGTGAATATTGATGTCACGAAATCATAAACAAGATAAAATTAGAATTCTTGAAATGATTGAGAAGGGTCAAATTACTTCTTCTGACGGTTTTGATTTATTAGAAGCGCTAAACGCTAATTATAGCAAAGAGAATGATAAAACGATTAAAATTAATGTGTATGATAAAAATAAAAAACTTAAATCAAATGCTAGTATACCACTTACTATACTAGAACTAAGTGCAAATTTTATATCCAAGTATATATCAAACGTAAGTGGTTCTAAACATTATATTGATAAAGATATTATGATAAATGCAGTCCGTAAAAATAAAAAAGGGATTATTTTTGAGTTTTGGGACGAAGAATCCGAGAAACGTATAGAAATAAGCATAAATTAAATATTTCTATGTCTTTAAAAAGATTATACAAATAGTGTATTCAAAAGTACCAGAGAATTGTAATTTGGTGATAATAGCACCTATCTAGGAAAAGTTTCACTAGCTATGTTACTTACTTGTAAAAAAGCTAATGATAATTTATGTGTGATAAAGAAAAAATGACTGCTATTTGATATAGAAAACAAAATTAATGAATTTGTTTAATCTAAAATTAATAATTCGAAAGCAAAAGGGGTGTTTTTTTGAGTAATATTACAGAGGATAGAATGTATTTTCATAAAGAACAGAAGGTTAATTTACAAGAGTTAAACTGCGATGGTACCATCTTAGATATAGGCGGTGGTGGAGAAGGCGTAATAGGTAATATATTCAAAGAAAAGGTTATTGCAATTGATCCTAGAAGAGATGAATTAGAAGAAGCTTTAGAAGGGCCTGTAAAGCTAGTTATGGACGCTAGAAATATGGATTTTCTAGACAATATGTTTGATTATGTTACTTCATTTTTTACACTTATGTATATAGCAAAGAAAGATCACAAAAAAGTATTGCAGGAGATGTATAGAGTATTAAAACCTAATGGTAAAGTAATGATATGGGATACGTGTATACCTAAACCATTTGTAGAAGATAAGGATATATATGTCGTGCAATTAGATATATCTACAAAAGATAAGAATATAAAAACTGGGTATGGTACTAAATGGTCTGAAGAAAAAATACAGGATATAAGTTACTATATTAAACTATGCGAGGATGTAGGGTTTAGTATTTTAGATAGAAAAGAAGGAGAGATATTCAGTATAGTATTACAAAAATAGAACAATAAAGACAAAGGGACTGTCTATTTTTCCGACAGCCCCTTTTATTAATTTAAAGGAGGTAACTTCAAATGAAAAATAACAATATAAATTGGCAAAAAGAAAGTACTCGATTTGATGTTGCATCTGATTATTACGATAAATATCGACCTAGCTATCCTAGTCAAATGATAGAACACCTTTTAAAGTATACAAATATGGTCCCTACAAAACAAATATTAGAAATAGGTTCTGGTAGCGGGAAAGCAACAGAACTGTTCGTTAATAGAGGCTATAATTTAACATGTATAGAACAAGGTGTAAACCTTGTCTCTAAAGGAAACGAAAAGTTTGCTCATACAAATCAAGTCAGTTTTATTAACACTAGATTTGAAGATTGGCATGTATCAAAAAACACTTATGATTTGGTAATTTCTGCTCAAGCGTTTCACTGGGTTGAAAAACCATTAGGTTTTATTAAGAGTGCAAAAGCCTTGAAACCAAATGGTCATGTTGGGTTATTCTGGAATATGTACTATGACGATGAAGATATATCTACAAAGCCACTTATTGATATATGTAAAAAATATGGTGTTGTACCATTTTCAACTCGTAGCAATCTACAGAAATTACAACTAATTAACATTAAAGAAATAAATGAAAGCAATGTCTTTAATAAACCTGATGTTTTTGTGTATCCATGGTCTATTATTACAGATTGGCAAGCCTTTGTAGGCTTTTTAAAAACAGGAAACGGATATATTGCTTTAAAACCTTCCGTTAAAACCCAACTTGAGAACGAATTATTATCAATTTTTAAAGCTTTAGGTGGAAGTTTTGAGTTTAAATTTAAATGCACACTATATATAGCTCAAAAAAAAATAGCCTCATAAAATGAGGCTATTAGATTGATTACAAAGTCATCAAGATAGCAGACTGTGGTAAGAGTTCAAGTTCAAGGCGTGTTAAAATTGAGTAGCACAGCTTACTTAGAGGTAAGTGAGCAACGGAAATTTTGGGACAACGCAGAAATTGGGCTTTTGTCTACAGTCTGATAGCCTCATAAAAATGAGGCTATTACTTATTCTACTACTACCCTAAATAATCTAATACTTTAGCTATATGTAAATCATTTATTAAATACAATATAATGTTATTTGAGTAAAAAAAGTTCCCTATCACTGAACCTTCCATTAACTTTGACAACCACCCATCTGTTGATATAGATATAAATGGTGAAAGTATTACAAACATAAACGAAATAAATAATCCTCCTTTAACAACACCAAGAATCATGCCCATCAACTGATTTAGTTGTTTTATACCAGGTATCTCTGTAAAGCCTTCTATCGCTTTGAATACTATATGTAAAACAATCTTGATTATTATGAACACTAGTAAAATACTAATAACGTTTATAATCAAGTTGGTAAGTATCAAAGTCAGTTCTGAACCTGTATTTAATCCTGCTCCGCCTACAACACTACTATTACTTGCTATTGAATTCTTTACTTGTGATGGTAAATTAACATTATCAAATACATTACTCCCATCTAACATCTTAGCTATTAGTGCATTACTTTTTTTACTTGCAAAATTATATACTGCACTATATATCTTTTCATTTTTTGCTATCAACACTGCCATATTACTATAAAACTTTTTTGTAATAAGGATTGCTATTATAAATCCAGTAAGCTTAAAAACTTCTGAAACAAATCCCTTGCAATAACCTGCTATCATTGAATATAACAGCAAAGCAAGTATTATTATATCTAATGCATTCACTGGCTCCCTCCTATTGTTCTTCAATGTATTTGTATTCTAGTACTGTACATTTGTTTTGTGCTATTAATACTACTTTATTATTTATCATGTCCATATTTGATATGGATTCTTCATGTGTATATTTATTTACAACCTTTTTTGAATCCTCTATCATCGCTAAATCTTGTCCATTTATCAAATAAGTAAACTTGTTAGCAAAGACTATGTCATCATACGTTCCTTTTACTTCTACTTTATTTATAACATTTCCATTGTACCGAATGTATTTTAGAAAACCTTCTACTATACAACATATTATATTTTTGTTTTTGTCTATTTCCACATATGAATCTTCATCAATTTCTTTACTCCAAACTACTGATTCTTTACTTATTCTCCCATAAGTCTTGTCAGAAACATATATTAGATTTTCTCTATCTATAAAACTTATGTCATATACAAACTCGCCATCAAACTCCTTTGAGAATATCAATTTACCATTTATATCAAATGCATAAACATAACTTTTGACTTTATTGTCAAACATCTCAATTGATATACAGGCATACTCTCTATACTTATTAGACACCTCTATGTTTAAGGCAGTTCCTTTTTCCAGCATATTATTTGAAACTAGTTTACCAGAGCTATCTACTATATTGATTCTTGATTTCTGTGATAGATTTTGTGATAGTATAATTAAATTTCCATCCTCTTCTCCAATATTCAATATTGCGTTCTTAGGCTCATATTTCCAAATTATCTGTCCATTGATGTTCAATGCGTTGATTTGTCCACTATCACTATCTGCTACATAAATCTTGTCTTTTCCTAAATGCACTAGGGGATTTAAATAAGCTATAGTTTTACTCCATATTTTTTTCCCAGTATAATCTAAGAGTGTTACTTTATTATTTGAATAATATGCTATCCCTTTATTATAAAATCTAGACTTATCAGGGTTCACTTCATTTATTTCAAAACTATTAATTGGTACTATTTCTACATCCAAACTAGAAAATACTTTTTTTATTTTGTCCATCTTAAAAATAGCTATTATTATAACTGCTAGGATTAATACTGTCAAAAACTTGTAATTTACTTTTCTTACCCTCATATTATCCTCCAAAGTTAACTTGTAATATCTTATATTATTATATATTCTTTAATCTAGAGTGTAAATCTCTAAATACTATAGTTACTATCAATATCACTCCAACATACCCTAAAACAGGATACAAAAGTTCAACTAGTGTAGAAAATCCAAACTGAGATAATGGTATCGCACTTATACAAAATATAAATGAAACTACATATATGTTTAAATCCAATATCTGAGCAAATCTCTTAACAAATCCAAATGCATTACCTATAGCTGTTGTAAACATTGCTATCAATAAAACCATACTATATGTATATTCTGCAAACCTCCCGAGTCTTCCTGCTACTAAGAGCATTGGAATTTCAACTCCCTGCAAATCATTATTAAACATCATAAGTGGTATTATTATAAACAAGCTCATTATAAATAAAATAATCCCACTCATGATACCTGCCTTTATCGCTATCTTTTTGTTTGGTATTATGTCTAATGTAGCTCCAAGTACTACCATTGAAGGTATGCTGTTATAACTAACATACAATATCGATGAAAATAACCAACTCTTTTTCATATCTTCTGCACCATAAAAATTACTATAGTACATTTTTCCTTGACTACTGATAATATATATTGATATAGCAATTATAGCTACCACTAAAATTGGTATTAGTAATGTATTGGCCTTAGCTAATCCTTCAACATTGTTAATTAGCACTATAAAGACAGCTATAGACATCAAATAAATCCCCATTTGAGGGCTACACTTTAACAGTTGCATTGTTATAGCTCCAGATCCCGCAAGCATAACACAATATATAATATATAAAAATGACAATACTGCTATTTCAAATATCCCAATCAAATTCTTTCCCAATAAAGGATTAATCAACTGAGCAAAACTTCTTGCTCTAGCTTCATACGTCTTTATCAATACTACACTTCCTATTATCATAAAAAAAACTGAGGAAATTATTGCTCCAATCAATCCTCTATATCCATGTATTGAAAAGAAATCCATTAGTTCTTTTCCAGAGGCAAACCCTGCTCCAACTACACTCCCTACATATATACAACTTAGCTTAATCCATCCTTTATTGTGCATTTTACTCCTCCATTACATTATAATACTAAGAGTATATTATTTGAATTTTTTAGTTATTACATTTTGATTACATTTGTGCTTAATTAGGTAGAATATATTATTATTGCTTTTAGACAAAGGAATATCGTTAATCTTATCGAACTATATAAGTATAATCAGAACAAAATATATTATGAAGGGAGTGAAAGTTATCAAGTTCGAAGATTAGTACATAGATCGTACATAGTACTAATTAACCTTGGTAACTATATGATTATGAATTCTGTGGAGCAAGCTGTTTCTAAATATTTTGAGGATTGCAACAAAGGGTGTAACAATATTGTATCTTGCGAAATGCTAGACGAATTGATGGACAATAATAAGGAAGACTTATTTATTTTAGACATAAGAAAAGCAGAAGATTTTAAAAAAGGACACATTGATAGTGCTATAAATATTTTTTGGTATGAGTTAGGTGAATGTATAGATGTCTTACCAAAAGACAAAAAAATTATAGTTGTTTGCTACTCTGGTCAATCTGCAGGGCAAGTAGTTTCATTGTTAAAAATATTAGGATATGATGCATGTTCATTAAAGGGTGGTATGTTGAACGGGTGGTTACAAAGTTCTCTCCCTATTAAAGAGGGCTGCTGAGACTAAACTACTTCTCTAGTTTAGAGAAATTAGTAAAACACTAAGAGGATGGCTTATATTAAGCCATCTTCTTAGGTTGATGACAAAGTCATCAAGATAGCAGACTTTAGTAAAAGTTCAATTTCAAGGCGTGTTAAAATTGAGTAGCAGAGCTTACTTAGAGGTAAGTGAGCAACGGAAATTTTAACAACAACGCAAAAATTGGGCTTTTGTCTAAAGTCTGAGAGGATGGCTTATATTAAGCCACCCTATTGGATATTAATTACTAGCGTTTTGCAAAATAATATCTTGTATATCTAATAATAGGTGGTGGTTTCTTTCATTATATCGGGCTATATCATCACTAATAGTATTTTCTGGGCAATACTTATAACATGCAAGACAGTTTTGACTGATTTTAAAGCTATTGTCGTATAGTTGTCTAAAATATCTATATCAAATACAGCTTCTTTGAAATTACGGATAAACCGAACTATACTTTTGCAACAATTTATAACTAAAAACATAGCATTTGAATCTAAAGACGACAATGATATTTATATTATATAAAATATCATATATATTTTTATATTAAATATCCGAATATCTTTGAGTCTTTATTTTTTAAATAGAACGGAAAAAATCATTGAATTTTTAATTTTAGAACGACTAAAGTGCTTAGCTCCGTTTAAATATCGAAACCAAGCACTCGTGTATTAAATTTTAATTAATTGATTGTCCACTTGACAAAACCCATTTCAACTAATGAATGTTATCTTAATCTTATTACTTGCTTAACATCATAGCAGCTTCTCTGTCTAATATAACAGTTACATCTGGATGTAGTTGTAATATCGAAGCTGGTACTTCTGGTGTGATATCTCCTTTTACTGCACTATATATAGCATGTGCCTTACTTTCTCCACTCGCTAGTAGTACTATCTTTTTTGCTTTCATTATAGATTTTATACCCATACTTATTGCTTTTTTAGGAACTTCATCTACCGAACTAAAGAATCTCGCATTTGCGTTAATTGTATCTTCTTTTAAGTTGACTAGATGTGTCTCACCAACAAATTTGCTATCTGGTTCATTAAAGCCAATATGACCATTCTGCCCTATACCTAATACCTGGATATCTATCCCTCCATGTTTATTAATGATTTGATCATAGTATTTACAAGCTTGATCTAGATCTTCAATCTTTGAACTTGGTATAAAAGTATTCTCTTTTTTGATATTAATATGTTTAAAGAAATTCTCATTCATATAGTAGTTATAACTTTGACTATTATCTTTATTTATTCCGTAGTATTCATCTAAATTAAAAGATAACACATTACTAAAGTCAACATCTCCTCTTTTATATGCTTTCACTAATTCTTTATACATACCCAATGGAGTAGAGCCAGTAGCTAACCCTAAAACACTATTAGGCTTTAATACTACACAACTCATAATAATACTAGCTGCTTTTTTGCTCATCTCTTCATAATTATCTACAATTATTATATTCATCAAATTCCTCCCTAAAGCTGTCCTTTATAAACAATATTTCCATTTACTATAGTTTTAAATATGTTTAAATCTTCATTAAAAATCACTATATCTGCATCCTTATTTTTAGATAAGCTTCCTTTAAATTTATCCACACCAATAGCTCGAGCTGGATTTGATGTGGCCATTCTAACTACTTCATACAAACTTAATGATGTATTATTATAAATATTCCTTACAGCATCATTCATTCTAAGTATACTTCCTGCCAGAGTTCCATCCTGTAATCTAGCTGAATTACTATCAACTATAACCTTTTGTCCTCCAAGGTCATATTCGCCACTACCTAAACCTCCTGCTCTCATAGAGTCAGTTATAAGTACTACTTTATCAATACCTTTTATATCGCAAAACATTTGATATAAACCTGGATGTACATGTATATTATCTGCTATCAATTCACATGTTACATCACTGGATAGTGCTGCTCCAACTACACCCGGCTCTCTGTGATGTAAGGGCGTCATAGCATTGAACATATGAGTTATATGATTAACTCCATGTTTAAAAGATTCCAATGCCTTATCAAATGTTGCATTCGTATGGCCGATAGATACTGTAATATTTTTATATGTTTCTTTAACTTTTGATAAAAATTCAAACTCAATGTCTAATTCAGGTGCTATAACTATAATCTTTATAATGTCCAAATACTCCTGTATCAAATCAAATTCAGGTCTAATTATATACTTTGCATCTTGTGCACCTTTATATACATCACTAATAAAAGGCCCTTCTAAATGAGCTCCTAATATATTAGCTCCTTTGTGCTCTAAACTCATACACTTCTTTATATTATTTAAAGCAAGCTCTATATTTGCTCTACTCATTGTCATAGTTGTAGGCAGAAATGATGTAACACCTGATTTAGTTATATTTCTACCCATCTCTAACATAGACTCTTCATCTGCATCCATCGTATCCTTACCTGCACTACCATGAATATGAATATCAATAAATCCAGGAGAAACATAATTGTTTTTAGCATCAATGATATCCACATTTTCTAAATTTGCTTTGTCTTTATCCACAATATCTTTAATTTTATCATCAAAAAAAATTACTTTATCTTCATCTATTCTATCTTTTAATATAAGTTTGCCCTTAATGATAGCTTTCAAGTTTTTCACCTTCTTTATGCTTTTAACGTAACCTCATATTTATATCTATCACTTCTATATATAGCTCTAACATACTCAATTGGTCTACCTGCCTCTAAATAAGTAATACCCGTAAATAATAACTGCATAGATTCTTCATCAATATTTAAAAGCTCACTTTCATATTCATTGACCTTGATTGGTTCTATAGTTTGTTTTGCATGACTAAATACAAAATCATATCTCTCTTTAAATATCTGATATAGTGATTTATTTAATAGCATTTCTTCCGTTAAGTCTGAACACAAATTAAATGGTATATACACGGTTTCTATTAGAAAAGGTTCGCCCTCTACCATCCTTAATCTCTTGATTTCAAAGACTTTTTCATCATCTTTAATTTCTAATGCTTTTTTGATTTTATTAGTTGTATCAACAATTTTAAATGATAGTTCCTTGGTATTTGTTTTTAGCCCTTTTTCCTCCATTTGCTCAGTAAACCCTTTTAGTTGAAATATATTATGTCTTTTTTTTGGCTCTGATACAAACGTACCTTTCCCTTGCTCTCTATATAATACTCCTTCATTTACAAGTGCCATTACTGCTCTTCGTGCAGTCATCCTACTTACATTATACATTTGGCACAATTCTCTTTCAGGAGGTATATTATCGCCAGGTTTATATAAATCATTGTCAATCATCTCATTAAGTAACTCTTTTAACTGATAGTAAAGTGGTAACGGATTTTGTCTAGATACAGTTTTCAAACTCATCACCTCTATTGTTATATTGTTATGTTGTATATACCAATTTTAATCCAAATATTTATTAATGTCAAATAGTTTTATGCATATTAACTTAGATTTGTTAGTTCTATTTTTTTAATAAATTATTTTCTTTTATAGAATAGAGATAAGCTCTTTCAAAGTCTTGTCTCTTAGAGTACACTTCACGCAGTCTGCTATAAATATCTAATAGTAATATCTCATTGGCTGTATCTGATAAATAATCTTTGCTTAATTTCAAAAAACTCAAATATTCATTTTCATCATATTCCTTTGCAAAGATAGCTCTAATATAATAGTACTTACCTTTCCAAAAACCTTCTAACCTATTTACTTCTATATCTTGTATAAGCTCTCTTGCTTTTTTTATCTTATCCTTCTTTAAGAATATCTCTGCTTTGATTATTTTGTCTATACTACTCAAACAAAAACTCTCTATTTCTTGTGATATTTCTGCTTGTAACGTATTATATTCCTCATTAGATTCACATAATCCAATAGTGCCTAATTTAATATCTATAATATGTTCTCTAGGTACATATTCCATCTGTTCTGCCATCTGTTTAGCTTTATTATAAAGCTCAATAGACTCCTGCCCGTGTACCTGTTTAGCACATTCAATATAGGCTTTTTGCAAAATTATATAGCTATTACTGTTCATTTTGTTTTCTTCATTTTCTAGCATATCTATTATAGTTCTATACTTATGTTTTGATACCAATTCCTTAAGTTTATTTTTTTTATCTATACTTTCTTCCTTATATGCATCTAGGAAATAACTGACTTTTTGATCGAGCACTGATGCTAAATACTCAATAGTTTTAATTGAAGGCATAGCGACATCATTCTCTATTTTGCTTAACATATTTCTTGTAATAAAGTTTCCTGCTACTTCTGATTGAGTCATTTTTAATCTCAATCTAGCTTCTCTAACTCTTTTACCTATAGTATCCAATGCCTATCTCCCCTCTATTATTTCATGTGAATTATATTCACCCTCTTTGTATATTAGTATAGCATTATTGTAAATAATAATCAAATTCTCTAACTTGACATCAAGAAATAAATGGTATATCATGTAATAGTGAATATAATTCACTATTTGGAGGTGTTAATATTATGTTAAATTCTATTGACTTAAAGCAATTATTTTTTTATGTGGCGATACCTTCCACTCTAGTATTGATTATCCAAACAGTCATTACCATATTAGGTCTGTCTTTAGACTCAGATTTTGATATTGATTCAGACGTAGATTTAGATACTGATATTGATTTTGATACTGATGCAGATTTTGATACATCTGCTATTTCATCTCTACATGGGTTAAGATTCTTTTCTATCCGTGGTTTATTAGCATTTTTTACTGTCTTTGGATGGGTTGGAGTATCTCTTTGCAATACATCATTACCACGGCTTGTTATTATCTTTATAGCTTTACTTTGTGGACTTATATCAATGTTTATAATCGCTCTACTTTTTCTATGGATTACAAGACTTCAATCAAATGGTCTATTAAATTTAAAAAATGCGCTAGGGAAAACCTGTGAAATTTATCTTACTATACCTGCTAACCGCAATGGAATGGGTAAGATAAATGTAATGATTCAAGATAGATATGTAGAATTTGACGCTGTAACTGATGATAATGAAAATATATCTACCGGCTCTCAAGCCAGAGTTATAGATATTTCTGGTAACAATATTTTAGTTATTACAAAAGAAAAATACTGATGAATTAGTAATGATATCACAGATTTTATATCTATGATTAATAAATTTATTTATAAATATTATAAGGGGGTATTATAATGAATGAAACTATGATTACTATCATTGTATGTGTCATTTTGTTGTTATCAACATTATTAGCACTACTATCAAGGTACAAAAAATGTCCATCCGATAAGATAATGGTTGTTTATGGTAAGGTGGGTAAGAGCTCTGAAGGAGGTCAGCGTTCTGCTAAATGTATACATGGTGGAGCAGCTTTTATTTGGCCAGTATTTCAATTCTACCAATTCTTAGATTTAACGCCTATTTCTATTGAAGTAAATTTAACCAATGCACTGTCTAAGCAGAACATAAGGGTTGATGTACCTTCAAGATTTACAGTTGGTATCTCTACAGAGCATGGTATAATGCAGAATGCAGCTGAACGTTTGTTGGGTCTACAACTAAACGATATTCAAGAACTTGCAAAAGATATTATATTTGGTCAACTGCGTCTAGTTGTAGCTACCATGGATATTGAAGAAATCAATACTGACAGAGATAAATTTTTAGATGCTGTTTCTCGAAATGTTGAATCAGAACTTAAAAAAATAGGTCTGCGATTAATTAACGTTAACGTAACAGATATTAACGATGAATCAGGATACATAGCTGCACTTGGTAAAGAAGCTGCTGCTAAAGCTATAAATGATGCTAAGAAAACCGTTGCTGAAAAGAATAGAGATGGAGCAATCGGTGAATCAAATGCTCTTAAGGATCAACGTGTTAGAGTTGCAGAAGCTAACTCTATGGCTATAAAAGGTGAGAACGAAGCTAAAGTAACAATAGCTGATTCAGAAGCTGAAAGAAGAGAAAAGGAAGCTGAAGCACTTAGAAAAGCGACTGCAGCTGAAAAAGTTCAATCAGCTCGTGCATTAGAAGAAGCTTACGAGGCAGAGAAAACAGCCGAAAAAGCTAGAGCTCAAAGAGAACGTGCTACTAAGGAAGCTGATGTTATTGTACTTGCTGAAATAGATAAGCGTAAAGCAGAGATAGAAGCAGAAGCTCAAGCTGAGCAAAAGAGAAGAATTGCAAAAGGTGAAGCTGACGCTATCTATGCTAAAATGGAAGCTAAAGCACGCGGTATTTCTGAATTACTGAGCAAACAAGCTGCTGGTTTTAAAGAAATCGTCAATTCAACGGGTGGTAATGCTAATGATGCAATCAAACTTATGCTAGCTGATAAGATGGAATCTCTTGTTGAAAAACAAGTAGACGCGATTAAAAATCTTAAAATCGATAAAGTTACTGTTTGGGATGGTATGTCTAAAGATGGTACACCAACAACAGCCAACTTTTTGTCAGGTATGATGAAATCAATACCACCAATGAAAGATATGTTTGACATGGCTGGTATGGAGCTTCCTGAGTACTTGGGAAAAGAAAAGAAAGATAAAAAAACTATCTCAAAAGAAGATGAATAATATTGTGGCTTAAATAAAATGAAAAGACTATACTATCCCTTAATGGGTATCAGTATAGTCTTTAATGTTATATGGATTGTCCTATTAGATGAACTGTATTTATTAACTCAATCTATACAATAGAATAAATTAAACCAATAAAAACGACGTTTAAAAGTACAAATAAAAAAGTCCTGAGTTATATAATGCATTGAACCTCAGTTTCTATTTCTCAAATTCATGCTTATATACACTCAGGAAAAAATAAGGATTGGGAAATTTACATGCTTTTAAACATGTTAATTAGCTTCTATCTGTGTAGTGTGTATGAAGTAATTCGTGTGACACATGACTTAATGGCTTTTCTAAAAATTCTTCATATAACACAGCTACTGCAGGATTCTTGTGAGATTTTCTAATCTCTGAATTTCCATCTATCTGATATATTCCTTTTATTCTATTTTCTCTTATTTCGTTAGTTATAGGTATAGGTTGACCACCTCCACCTATACAACCTCCTGGACAACACATAATCTCTATAAAATGAAAATCTTCTTTACCTGATTTGACTAGCTCTAGTATTTCCCTTGCGCTTGCCAGGCTATTTGCTACTGCCACTTTAACATCTAAATCGCCAACTTTAACTGTAGCTTTTTTAATTCCTTTAAGTCCCCTAACTCCCTTAAATTCAATATTTTCTAGTTCCTCTCCTGTAACTACCTCATAAACAGTTCTAAGAGCTGCCTCCATAACACCTCCAGATGCTCCAAATATTACTGCTGCACCTGTTGAAATCCCCAATGGATCATCAAAATTATCTTCTACTAATGTATTTATATCAAGCCCAACTTCTTTTATCATCTTAGCTAACTCTCTTGTAGTTAAAACCACATCTACATCCTGATATCCACTATCCGCCATTTCTTTTCTTCCTGCTTCTGCTTTTTTTGCGGTACATGGCATTATTGAAACTACATAAACATCTTTTGGATCAATACCTATCTTTTTAGGATAATAAGTTTTTGCTAACGCACCAAACATCTGTTGTGGTGATTTACAAGTAGAAACATTATCTAAGAATTCTGGATAGAACTGTTCTACAAAATTAATCCAACCAGGGCTACATGAAGTCAACATTGGCAGTTTACCGTTGTTTTGTATTCTGTGAAGAAGTTCATTTCCTTCTTCCATGATTGTCAAATCGGCTGTAAAATTTGTATCAAACACAGCGTCAAACCCTAAATGCCTAAGTGCTGTAACTATTTTACCTGTTACTATACTTCCTGGCGGTAAACCAAAATCCTCACCTAATGCAACTCTTACTGCTGGAGCTATCTGTACAACAACATGTTTGCTATTATCATCTAAAGCACGCCAAACTGTGTTAATATCACTTTTTTCATATAATGCTCCTACTGGACAAACATTAATACATTGCCCACAATAAACACACTTAGTATCAGCAAGCCCCAAAGAAAAAGGTGTATCTATTCTCATATCACTACTTCTATGAACATTGTCAATAGCACCTATACCCTGCACTTCATGGCATACTTCTACACATCTACCACATTTAATACACTTGCTTAAATCTCTAACTATAGATGGATTAGAGCTATCTATAGGCAAATATTCAACTGTTTTTTCTAGTTTATACTCTCTTATATTTAGTTCATTACATAACTGCTGCAACTCACAATTTCCGTTTCTAACACAGGCAAGACATTCTGCGTTATGATTTGATATAATCATTTCAACTATTGCTCTTCTTGCATCTCTTACCTTTTTAGTATTAGTTTTTATGACCATACCTTCTCTTACTGGCGTACAACATGATGCTGCAAGTGTATTTTGTCCTTCTACCTCTACCACACATACACGACAGCTACCTTTTATATGTTGATCTGGATGAAAACATAATGTTGGTATTTTTACATTTACCATTTTTGCTGCATCTAATATAGTTGTTCCATCATCCACAGAAACAGTTTTATTGTCTATAGTCAAATTTATTTTACTCATTTATTATCGCCCCCTTATCGAACAGACAACTGTTTGCTCTACATTCCTTGTTAATATGCTCTTTAATCTCATCTTTAAAATACTGTAAACAAGATATCACAGCTGTAGGAGCGGCTTGCCCTAGTCCACAAAGGGAGGCCGTCTTCATTACTTCGCAGATTTCTTCTAATATCTCTACATCTTTCTCTGTAGCAACACCTTTGGTTATCTTATGCAATATCCTTACTATATGTCTATTTCCCTCTCTACATGGAGTACATTTACCACAAGACTCATGTTTAAAGAACTCCATAGTTGCTAATAAAAAGTCTAACACGCACACACTATCATCAGCCACAAACATTGCTCCTGAGCCTAAGCTTACTCCGTTCTCTCTCAAGCAATCAAAGTCTATCTTTATATCTAGTAAATTCTCTGGAATACAGGCTCCTGAAGAACCTCCTAGTTGTACAAATTTAACTTTTTTATCCGTATCCATTCCATCGCATAAATTATTTATTATTTCTCTTAAGCTAATTCCAAACTCTATCTCAAATACTCCTTTATTCACTACATTACCTGATACAGATATGAGTTTTGTTCCACTACTTGATTTTGTTCCATATTCTTTGTATTTCTCTGCACCTAAATTGAGTATAACAGGTATATTAGCTAGAGTTTCAACATTGTTAACAAGCGTTGGTTTGTTCCAAAGCCCTGCTACTGGAGGATAAGGTGGCTTAAATCTAGTCCTTCCTGCTTTTCCTTCTATTGATTCAATTAGTGCAGTCTCTTCTCCACATACATATGCACCAGCACCCGATCTAACTTCTATATCAAAATCAAAATTAAACCCAAATATATTAGTTCCTAAATAACCTGCTTTTCTTAAAACATCTATACTCTTTATCAAAAGTTCTTTTGTCTTAGGATACTCTCCCCTTATATATATATATCCCTTAGTCGCTCCAACTGCGTGACCACAGATTATCATACCCTCTATTATTTGAAATGGACTTCCATCTAATAACACTCTGTCTTTAAATGTGCCAGGTTCACCTTCATCTGCATTACATATAACATATTTTATAGGCGAATCTTCAGATGCTGTAAACGACCACTTTAGTCCAGTTGGGAAAGCTGCTCCTCCTCTACCTCTAAGGTTCGACGCTTTTACCTCATCTAGTACTTCCTGTGGCTTCTTTGAAAGTGCCTTCTTAGTAGCACTAAAACCACCATTGCTTTCATATTCAGTTATGGATAGTGGATCTATCTTACCACACAATTTAGATATCAAATTTACCATTACTCCACACCTTCTTTCAAGTCGTTTATAATTTGCATTGCTCTATTAACAGTCAAATTACCATACACTTTATCATTAACTTTTATAGCCGGTGCAACATCACAAGCTCCAAAACAGCTCGTATATTCAAGAGTAAATAACTTATCTGACGTAGTATCTCCCATCTTTATTCCAAGTACTTGCTCAAACGCATTTGCAATAGCTTTTCCTCTATTTATATAACAGGGCCCACTATTACATATCTGTATCAAATATTTACCTCTTTCTTTTGTAGATAGCATAGAATAAAATCCTGCTACGCTGTAAGCTTTACTAAGAGGTACATTTAATTCCTTTGAAATATCTCTTAGAGATGTTTCGCTGATGTAATTACCAGGTGTCTGTGACTGTACCTCTATTAACACTTCTAACAGTTTATCTTGAGTATTACCCACTTTGTTTATGGCTTCCATTACCACTTTGGATTGCATAATATATCCTCCCTTCAACTTTTAAACATGATTATTTACTCTTCATTAAATAATCATAGCTTAATTAACCATTCATTAATCGGCTCATCATACATACTATGCGATATTATTATCGCTCTAGCCATTTTCTGATTTACGTATTCATATGTGTATTTTTCGCCCTCTGGAGTGTATATGTCTAACAACGGTTCCCTACAGCACATTCCAATACATCCTGTAGTTTCAATTATTATATTATCTAATTCAGCTTGTTTTACAGTCTCCTGCAAACTGATTAAGACATCGTTAGCACCAACGCTAACGCTACAGATAGAGTATCCTAATACCGCTCGAAATTTTCCTGATGGTCTTTTTTTATCTATAGCTTCTAGTGCTTCACTCCTTAATTGTTGATATGACGTTACTATAGACATAATGTAACCTCCTTTTATAATTTATCTAAATATATTGCAACTACTGTGCCAAATTTTTCTATTAGTTCAAATTTTAATTTTTTGAGTCACAGAGCTGTAATTTACTAATAAATAAAGAAAGGCTAATATTTTAGACTTTCTTTGGTAATTTTTACCTAAATGCATACTTGCATTTAATCATGCACAAATGCATTATTTGAGCTTTACAGTACTACTATTGGTTAAACTTAATCTTACTAATAAAATTATTTATTATTCGCAATATTTTTTCTTCTCACTTTAGAGAATTAAGCATCATATTTTACATTAAAAAACGTTTTCATTTAAGTTATTATAATAATTCGCACATGCTCTATTTTCGATTTGATCTTTGGATTGTTTAAGTCAAAGCTCATGATTAAATTTAGTAAATATCCTTTTAATTTATTTTAGAATATTCTGATTTTTGATTTTTTATTGCGAGTTGCACAAAAATAATCATATCAAAGACAGATAAAATTTTTGATTAAATTTTAATATTGATTGCAATTTATATAAATCCCTCTTTACTGTAATTTTTGAACCTTTACTACAAAACAAAAGAAGTACTCAAATAATGAGTACTTCTTTTTATTACCCTCAGTTTAAATTTATTTAAGCTAATAACAGCTCTAATTAATTCTAATCATGCATAAATGCATTGTTTTTAAAATATTTTTGTATTTTTCTTACTACTGTGGATTGATTAACTTTTAAAACTTGTGCTATTTCATAGGTTGTCCTGTATTTTTTGTATGCATTCTCAATCAATTGTTTTTCTAATAGCTCTATTGCTTCTTTAAGTGGAATAATTCCGTTAATATCTATTTTATTAGCATTTCTAAGGTTCTCCATAAACAAAAATGCTGGCAAATCATTCTTATCTATTGTATCATTTCTAGTGGTTACTATTAGTCTCTCTATTAAATTCTCTAGTTCCCTAACATTCCCAGGCCAATCGTAAGTTTTTAAGATTTCTTCTCCTTGGCTAGTTATTTTTTTAGAGCAACTGTATTTATTATTGTATATGTTAAGAAAATAATAACAAAGCGGTAATATATCATCAACTCTTTCTCTAAGTGGAGGTATGTTTATTGGCACAACATTTAGTCTATAATATAAATCTGCTCTAAATGTCCCCTCCTTAACCATTTGGAACAAATCTCTATTGGTCGCGGCTATTATTCTTACATCTACATAAATTTCCTTTGTTCCTCCTATTCTTATAAGCTTTCTTTCTTGTAAGACTCTTAATAGCTTAACTTGTATATTAAGAGGTAATTCTCCTATCTCGTCTAGGAAAAGTGTCCCTTTATCTGCTATTTCTATTAATCCTGGTTTTCCACGCTTAGATGCGCCTGTGAATGCACCTGTTTCATATCCAAAAAGTTCTGATTCTATCAAACTTTCTGGAATGGCTCCACAGTTTATCTTAACCATGGGAATATCTTTTCTTCCGCTAAGGCTATGTATGAATTTTGCAATTACTTCTTTTCCTACCCCTGATTCTCCTAGTATAAGTATTGTTGAATCAACACATGCTACTTTGCTTGCTGTCTGCAGTACTTTACCGAACTCAATACTGTTTGCAACAAGATTTGCATTGTTCGTCACATTGTTATACATTTCTTTTTTATCATTTTCAATATTAAAATATTTTTGTAACTTCTTTGTCTCATTTAGTTGCTCTCTAAGCTTAATTAATTCTTCAATATCTCTTATATTCGTGACAACTCTAGCTATATTGTTACTTTCATCAAAAACAGGTGTAGCTGTTGCTAAATATTGATTTGAATTAAACGAATTTTGTATAAATGATATTCTTCTCTTTTCTTTTAGTACTAGGAGTGTTCCTGATGGGAATATTATGTTATTATTCTCCATTTCTAGTACATTGTCTTTCTCTCTATCAAACCCGATCATGTTTTTCCATGCTTTATTCGTCTTTAATATTTTGCCTTGCCCATCTGTTACCATCATCCCATCATACGAAGATTCTATTATCGTCTCAAGCTCTTCTTTTAGTGTAGTAATCTCTTTTAATCTTCCCGATATCTCCTTTAATAACTTAGTCTTTTTGTTGTTCAGATAAGGAAGGCACATCTCAACTTCTGCAATACCTTGCACAACAGCTACTGCTTTGTCTCTACATGTGTTGTATCCACATGCCCCACAATTGAGTTGATCTTTTTCCGTTTGCTTATCTGTTAGTTTAAGTACCTGATCTATTTCTCTTTCCGACGGATATGGCATTATACTTCTTCTGTTAGTGAACGTCCTTTTATAGTTAATTTCTGTATCTAACTCTACTGCATTTTTTACGTATTTTCTATTATTGTAGAATTTTTTTATTGTATGTAATTTCTCAAACATACTAAGATCACTATCTATTTTACATCCATTTATACAACCATTACACATAAGCACATCTACAAATTTAAAAGTAAATTTTCCTTCAAGAAGTGAATCTACAAGTTCAAAGCATTCTTCCTCACCATCAATATATATGTAATCTTCATTTATTAGGCTGTCGTCTTGTTTAAACACATTCTTAATCATTCCACCTGATAGAGGGAATAATCTGCCATTTCTATTACCAACAACATCAAACTCTTGCTCACTTGACTGCCTTATATTGATTTTATTTTTTATAAAAAGCCTTTTAAGCTCCTCAAATGTTAAGGCACAATCTATTACACCACTATTTTGAAATTCCATAGCCTCAGCTTTTTTAGCAACACATGGTCCTATAAATACTATCTTTGTATCATCCTCTGGGTATTTTTTTCTTATTATTCTACCAGTGCTTATCATTGGAGATACAAAGGGTAACAGATTATCAATAAGCTCAGGATAATGCTTTTCTATCATCGTTGTAAATGCTGTACACGCAGTACTAATATATGTTTTCTTATCATTATCAGATATGTAGTCTTTTACTCTATTCGATAGCTCTTCTGCTCCAAAAGCTACTTCCCATACTTCGTCAAACCCTAATTCTTTTAAAGCACCTACTACTTTTTTATATGAAAACGTATGAAAACTTACGACAAAAGAAGGAGCTATACAAGCAACTATTCTCTTATTTTGTTTTAGAATGTTTTGGCATCTTGTCTCACTATCTAGGACAATTTTAGCATTTTGAGGACAACTGCTTATACACTTACCACAGTTGATGCATCTAGAATACATTATTTCTGCTTGTCCATTTTTTATCTGAACAGCTTTAACTGGACAATTTCTAACACATGCATAACACTGTTTACACTTGTTTTGTGTCACACTTATTATATTTTTCATCTTGAACACCTTTCCTGTAATTTCTTTTTGTGTTTAATTACAAAATGTAATTTTTTAATATGTATTAAATAATTGAGAATTTTATGCCTAGAATTTTTTTATGAGTAACTATGGAATTGAATTGCGTATATTTTAAATGTTATATATTATATTTTGTGCAATATAAATAAATTGTACTTTATATTTTAATGAAATGCAATGCTTATATCTACAATACTTAATATTATATTTATTATATTAGTTATATTATTATTGTCTTTTCTTATCATTCGTCAACTAGAATAGTTATTTGTATAAACTTTTTTAAGTTATCTTATTAAATGTAAGTATACAACATTTTTCATGCTAAATTTGTCAAAATCAATAATAGTCAAATAAAAGTAGCTAATTCTTATGAAAAGCTACTCTTTAATATGTATGCGTTATTATTTATCTTTTATATAAAAATTTTTTTATTACTTTCTCTTGAGCCTTTGAATTTAATTCTAAAATTCTTTTTTTTATTTTATCTATTGCTTCACTTTCATTAATATTATTAGCTTTTGTAAATACCTCTTCTTCGAAAAATTCTTCTACTCTTACAAATGTAGTCACCGGCCAGCCATACTCTCTGCCCTCTTTTGATATTTTATATTTCTGCCCACTTATAGTAATAAACATTTTCATTTGTAGTGTAGTAAGTGCTGTACTAAGTTTTTTACTCTCATCTTTATTAAAATGTGATTTTATCTCATGCAATGCTATATTTGGATTGCTACATATAATTTTATAAACTTTTTTAGCAATATTGCTAATTTTCCCATCACCATAACACTTATCAAATGATTCTCCACCACGTCTTACAGCTAAAAAGTACGGGTACCATTCTTTAGTAATCCAGCCTCCTTTATTAAAAAACAATTTACCGTATGCTATATCACCACACTCCATAATACTTCTAATTCTCCATTTCCAAGGATCAGTTTCTTCATCATCAGTATGACTTTCGATGTTATCTCCATAATAGCTTGATAATGCAAATATTCCTTCATCAATACTTCCTCCAAGAGAAAAGCCAGCTTTTCTAAGTTCACTACAGAAATCGTTAAAACAAGTGATGTTATTAATTTGCATACCATTTACACTCCTTTTTAATTGTTACTAGTTTAATTTTATTAATAAATTTATTACATGTCAATAATAGATGCCAATTATAGAAGCAGTTACAGATATTTAATTATATTTTTACTATTTTTTCAAAATTACGTATTGTATTACATTATTATTAGTATTATGTTATAATAGTCCTTGTGTTAAAACTAATAAATGAAAGAAAGGAACTATTTCTAATATGGCAAGAGATTATAAACTTCTGAAATGGTCTGTAATTTTTATATTCATCAACGTAAAGATTCAGTTTATAAATATAACACCTAATATATTGGGCTATATATTAATAGTAATTGCTTGTTCTAACTTATATTATGATACTAACGATAAGTTTTTCTTAAAATCTAAAAAAATAGCCAGTATATTGATTCTCGTTGACGTGATTATATTCTTTATAAACACTACTAGTCCGTCTTATATTATTTTGCAAACGATAGTATACAATATTTTAAGATTAATGTTATTTTACAATATTTATAGTGGAACTATTGCTTTAGTCCATTCCAAATATGCGACTTTAACAATCAAATTGTTTAAAACACAAAAAACCTTGATATATTATTTTGTATTTCTGTCTATCCTATTTAGTCTAACTTTGTTTTCAAATAATAATGGTCTTACATTTGTACTCTTTTTTAGTATATTTTTTCGATTAGTTTTTGCATTATACTTAATGGTTGATTTCAATAATATAAAAGCCAAGTTGGAAGAATATGAAGCAACTAATCTATAAATAATTATAAAGTATAAAAAAGATATCTTTTTGGATAGATGTCTTTTTTATATCGTTTATTTGTACAGATTGTTATCTTTTTATGCACAATATAATATCAAAATTGGGTTATTACAAAAAAGTATCAAGGGTTTATAAGATGAAAGAAATACAAGGCATTAAAATGTTTTGTAAAGAACGTTGTACGTGAATTTTTTGATTTACAAAAAATAAGTAACCAAAAAACTAATAGGCGTTGTATGTCGAGTGAAGTGCAAGGAACATAAAAAATTCTAGTGAATGAGCGTACTAAGGACGTGATTGAACTAATTACTACCGAAAAGGGTTTATAAGAGGAATGAGCATACTTAGTATGTATGACTTAAAAATTTTGATTTACAAAAAATAAGAAACCAAAAATTATCTATGATGAGTAAAGTGCAAGGAATAAAAAAATTTCAGTGAATGAGCGTATTTTAAGATACGTGATTGAACTAATTGCTACCGAAAAATCCCAAGGGTTAATAAGATGAGTGAAGTACAAGGCATTTAAATATTTTAGCGAGTGAGCGTACTTAGGTACGTGAATGAACTAAAAATTTAAATAACGCAGTAATTCGCCATCTTAGAAGGCAAACACAAAAAAACTGGCGACGTCCTACTCTCCCAGGCAGTCTCCCACCAAGTACCATCAGCGCTAAGAGGCTTAACTTCCGTGTTCGGTATGGGAACGGGTGTGACCCTCTTGCTGTAATCACCAGATTTAAAATAAAATATTAAGTTTGAAGTTAATACCTTCAAAACTACACAGAAAAGAATGTGGTCAAGTCCTCGACCTATTAGTACCTGTAAGCTAAAGACATTGCTGCCCTTACACCTTAGGCCTATCAACCAGATGGTCTATCTGGGGTCTTACTCCATAAAGGAAGGGAAATCTAATCTTAAGGGGTGCTTCGCGCTTAGATGCCTTCAGCGCTTATCACTGCCAGACTTAGCTACTCAGCAATGCTCCTGGCGGAACAACTGATACACCAGAGGTCTGTTCATCCCGGTCCTCTCGTACTAGGGACAACTCCTTTCAAATTTCCTGCGCCCACGGCGGATAGGGACCGAACTGTCTCACGACGTTCTGAACCCAGCTCGCGTGCCTCTTTAATGGGCGAACAGCCCAACCCTTGGGACCTACTCCAGCCCCAGGATGAGACGAGCCGACATCGAGGTGCCAAACCTCCCCGTCGATGTGGACTCTTGGGGGAGATAAGCCTGTTATCCCCGGGGTAGCTTTTATCCGTTGAGCGATGGCCCTTCCACTCGGAACCACCGGATCACTAAGTCCAACTTTCGTTCCTGCTCGAGATGTATCTCTCGCAGTCAAGCTCTCTTGTGCCTTTACACTCTACGCACGATTTCCGACCGTGCTGAGAGAACCTTTGAGCGCCTCCGTTACATTTTAGGAGGCGACCGCCCCAGTCAAACTGCCCAACTGACAATGTCCCAAGACCGGATTCACGGTCTATGGTTAGAACTTCAGTATTACAAGAGTGGTATCCCAAGGACGACTCCACCAAAGCTAGCGCCCTGATTTCCAAGTCTCCCACCTATCCTGTACATATAATACCAAAATCCAATATCAGCCTGCAGTAAAGCTCCACGGGGTCTTTCCGTCCTGCCGCGGGTAACTCGCATCTTCACGAGTACTACAATTTCACCGGGTCCCTTGTTGAGACAGTGCCCAAATCGTTACACCTTTCGTGCGGGTCGGAACTTACCCGACTAGGAATTTCGCTACCTTAGGACCGTTATAGTTACGGCCGCCGTTTACTGGGGCTTAAGTTCGCCGCTTCGCTATAAATAGCTAACGCTTCCCCTTAACCTTCCAGCACCGGGCAGGTGTCAGCCCCTATACATCATCTTTCGATTTAGCAGAGACCTGTGTTTTTGCTAAACAGTCGCTTGGGCCTATTCTCTGCGGCCGCTAAAGGCCTTCCTCAGCAAGTGAGTCAACCTTCGGCGGCACCCCTTCTCCCGAAGTTACGGGGTCATTTTGCCGAGTTCCTTAACAAGGGTTCTCCCGCTCATCTTAGAATTTTCATCCTGCCTACCTGTGTCGGTTTGCGGTACGGGTAGCAATACACTCAATAGAAGCTTTTCTCGACAGCGTGGAATCAACTACTTCGCTACTTATTTTTCGCTCCCATTCGTATCTCAGAATAATGTTCCTACGGATTTTCCTATAAGAACTTCCTACATACTTAGACACACATCCAATAGTGTGCATAGCCTATCCTTCTGTGTCACTCCATCTCTCAAACATGTATTGCTAGTACAGGAATCTCAACCTGTTGTCCATCGCCTACGCTTTTCAGCCTCGGCTTAGGCCCCGACTAACCCTGAGTGGACGAGCCTTCCTCAGGAAACCTTAGGCTTCCGATGGGTAGGATTCTCACCTACCTTTCGCTACTCATGCCAGCATTCTCTCTTCTGTACAGTCCACCGCTCCTTACGGTACGACTTCAGCCCGTACAGAATGCTCCTCTACCACTGTCATGGAATCATTAATAACTTACTCTAACATATTAATTGTCTTCGCTTATTGGAATTTAGTCAAAAGCTTACAACATCTAATATCTTAGTCCATTGTTTTTCCAAAAGATTTCACTTAACTAGATTTCAGTTAAAGCTTTGCTTTTGACAAGGAACTTTATTGGCAAATCATTAATGATTCCATGACAATCCATAGCTTCGGTAATTAGTTTGAGCCCCGGAAATTTTCGGCGCAGAACCACTCGACCAGTGAGCTATTACGCACTCTTTGAATGAATGGCTGCTTCTAAGCCAACATCCTGGTTGTCTGTGTAGTTCTACATCCTTTACCACTTAACTAATATTTAGGGACCTTAGCTGATGGTCTGGGCTGTTTCCCTTTCGACTATGAAACTTATCTCACATAGTCTGACTCCCGAGAAACGTGATAATGGCATTCGGAGTTTGATAAGTTTTGGTAACGTCAAACGCCCCTAGACTATTCAGTGCTCTACCTCCACATCACTATAACTCGAGGCTAGCCCTAAAGCTATTTCGAGGAGAACCAGCTATCTCCGAGTTCGATTGGAATTTCACCGCTATCCACAAGTCATCCCAGCCTTTTTCAACAGACATGGGTTCGGACCTCCACGAAATTTTACTTCCGCTTCATCCTGCTCATGGATAGGTCACCCGGTTTCGGGTCTACGACATACAACTAAAACGCCCTATTAAGACTCGATTTCTCTACGGCTCCAAGCCTTAAGCTCTTAACCTTGCTGCATATCGTAACTCGCTGGCCCGTTCTACAAAAGTACGCGGTCGTGCATAAAAAGCACTTCCACTGCTTGTAAACATAGGGTTTCAGGTTCTATTTCACTCCTCCCGGGGTTCTTTTCACCTTTCCTCACGGTACTATTCTCTATCGGTCACCAAGTAGTATTTAGCCTTGGGGGGTGGTCCCCCCTGCTTCCCACAGGGTTTCACGTGTCCCGTGGTACTCTGGATACTGACAGGTGGTATTCATGTTTCATCTACTGGACTATCACCATCTATGGTAAGCCTTTCCAGACTTCTTCGATTACAATATCCCTACCTATAAGTCAGTCCACAACCCCCATATTTCAAAGAAATACAGGTTTGGGCTATTCCCCTTTCGCTCGCCGCTACTGAGGGAATCGATTTTTCTTTCTATTCCTCAGGGTACTTAGATGTTTCAGTTCTCCTGGTATGCCTTCAGTTACCTATGTATTCAGTAACTGATACATGCAGTTTATGCATGTGGGTTTCCCCATTCGGAAATTCCCGGATCGAAGTCTACTTGCGACTCCCCGAGACATTTCGGTGCTTATCCCGTCCTTCATCGGCTCTTGGTGCCAAGGCATTCACCCTATGCTCTTAGTAACTTGACCTAAAATTATTCTAATTTGATTAAAAGAAACTCTCATTTCATACAACCGGTGAGTTGTATTATAATTGGAGTATTTCATATTAATATTTTCTGTGTAGTTTTCAAGGTACGAATGAAGATAATTAAACCTTCAAAATTAAACAGTGCATTCGCCTAAAATTTAAAACTTTTTGAAATGTCTAAAATACAATAATGTATTTAGCATTTTACTCCTTAGAAAGGAGGTGATCCAGCCGCACCTTCCGATACGGCTACCTTGTTACGACTTCACCCTAGTTATTAATCCTACCTTCGACGTCTGCCTCCAAAAGGTTAGCTCGACGGCTTCGGGTATTACCAACTCCCATGGTGTGACGGGCGGTGTGTACAAGGCCCGGGAACGCATTCACCGCGACATTCTGATTCGCGATTACTAGCAACTCCAACTTCATGTAGGCGAGTTGCAGCCTACAATCCGAACTGGGATCGGCTTATTGGGATTCGCTCCCCCTCGCGGGTTGGCTGCCCATTGTACCGACCATTGTAGCACGTGTGTAGCCCAGATCATAAGGGGCATGATGATTTGACGTCATCCCCACCTTCCTCCGGTTTGTCACCGGCAGTCCCTCTAGAGTGCCCAGCATTACCTGATGGCAACTAAAGGCAAGGGTTGCGCTCGTTGCGGGACTTAACCCAACATCTCACGACACGAGCTGACGACAACCATGCACCACCTGTCACCTCTGTCCCCGAAGGAACGCATTATCTCTAATACTGTCAGAGGGATGTCAAGACCTGGTAAGGTTCTTCGCGTTGCGTCGAATTAAACCACATGCTCCGCTGCTTGTGCGGGCCCCCGTCAATTCCTTTGAGTTTCAGTCTTGCGACCGTACTCCCCAGGCGGAGTGCTTAATGCGTTTGCGGCGGCACTGAAGCCTGTCGACTCCAACACCTAGCACTCATCGTTTACGGCGTGGACTACCAGGGTATCTAATCCTGTTCGCTCCCCACGCTTTCGTGTCTCAGCGTCAGTTACAGTCCAGAGAGTCGCCTTCGCCACTGGTGTTCCTCCTAATATCTACGCATTTCACCGCTACACTAGGAATTCCACTCTCCTCTCCTGCACTCAAGTCCAGTAGTTTCAAATGCTTACATCGGTTGAGCCGATGGCTTTCACATCTGACTTACTAGACCGCCTACACACCCTTTACGCCCAATAATTCCGGACAACGCTCGCCCCCTACGTATTACCGCGGCTGCTGGCACGTAGTTAGCCGGGGCTTCCTCCTATGGTACCGTCGTTTTTCTTCCCATAGGACAGAGCTTTACGATTCGAAAACCTTCATCGCTCACGCGGCGTCGCTGCATCAGGGTTTCCCCATTGTGCAATATTCCCCACTGCTGCCTCCGTAGGAGTCCGGACCGTGTCTCAGTTCCAGTGTGGCCGTTCACCCTCTCAGGCCGGCTACCCATCGTCACCTTGGTAAGCCTTTACCTTACCAACTAGTTAATGGGACGCGGGACCATCTTATGCCGCTTATTCGCTTTGACTCTTGTATCATGCGATACTAGAGTTTTATGAGGTATTAATCCCAGTTTCCCGAGGCTATCCCTCTGCATAAGGCAGGTTTCCCACGCGTTACTCACCCGTCCGCCGCTTTCCTTTAGCTTCTTCATCCGAAGATTCCAAAACTAAATTCTCGCTCGACTTGCATGTGTTAGGCGCGCCGCCAGCGTTCGTCCTGAGCCAGGATCAAACTCTCAAAATAAAAATTTATCCTAAAGTTAATTTCTTAACTTTCTTACTCTTTTAACGAATTGACTTCGTTTTGTTTCTGGCTTTGCACTGTTCAATTTTCAAGGTTCAACTTTGCTTACTGCTGTAAGCGACTTCTCTATAATATCATTTTTTTTCATTTTTGTCAAGGACTTATTTTTTTCGATATTTTCTTTCGTCCTTGGCTGTTGTTGTTTTTGCCAACTTTTATAGTTTAACCGCATTTTGTGTTCTTGTCAATAGTTTATTGATATTTTTATAAAAAAATTTGTCTAATAACTTGCTACTGCTGATATATTGTCTTTTAACAGAATCTATATATCATCTTAAATTATTTGTAATATAAACTCTAATACAAAACCAATCCTGTCCCTATTTTTTTCTTAAACATATTTTTAGATTTTTATTACTTTATTTTAAATTCGTGTTAATCAATTTTATTTTAACATTTTCTTTTTATAGATTGCATAAAAATATATAAACTTAATATCTGTAAACGAGTATCTATAAATATATTTCTAAATATGAATAAATAAAAATAGATGTGGTAAAACTTTTATTATTAAATTTTTTATAGTTTGTATAATTCTACTATTTTTAAAAATTGAATATTGCAACTGATTTGTTGCAAAACTGGTGGGAGGAACATATGAATTTAACTTTTAGCAATAAGAAATCTAGTATTAACTCTAATTCAAATAATGCGATACACAAGTTTGGTAATATCATCTACGATTATTTATCGTGTCATTATACAGATTCTTACTCTGACTTAATTATACTTTGTATTGGTAGTGATAGATCAACGGGTGATAGTTTAGGTCCTATCGTAGGATATAATTTATCTAAATATCCATTGTCCAATTTTATAGTTTTGGGTACTTTGCAAAATCCAGTTCATGCTAAAAACCTAAAGGAAACTATATGTTTTATTAAGCAACAATTTGTAAATCCATATGTTATTGCAATAGATGCATGTTTGGGTAAGTTTGATAGAATAGGTTATATATCTTTAAATGAAGGTCCTCTACGTCCTGGAGCTGGCG
Organism: Clostridiaceae bacterium M8S5; assembly: GCA_029227815.1. Lineage (GTDB taxonomy): Bacteria > Bacillota > Clostridia > Tissierellales > MCWD3 > Abyssisolibacter. The sequence continues at coordinate 4,444,277 of CP118523.1, forward strand.
TTAAAAAAGCATTGCCTGAAATAGGAAATGTTAATATTACTGGGGTCGTCAATATTGATGGTTTTATGGAATACACTATATTACAAAATACTAGACTGCATACTGTTGTTAAAATGGCAGATATTATTTCAGCTTCTATCAAAAATGCTGTGTGGAAATACTCTAATGAACATGTTAAAAAAACACAATAACTATTTATTGTATTTAGAATAATGGACTGTATGATTTATGCGTTATCATATAGTCTATTTCTTTTATATCTTTTCCTTTTGCGTTTATAAGTAATATGCTATTAATATTGTTTTCACTACTGGAAATTTGATTATAGTAGTTTATATCATAACCATCTGCTTCATATACAAATACATCATAATTGGTATCCTCTTTATCTACTATATTGTATCCTCTTTTTTTCAATTCTTCTTTAAGTTCGTATAAATTATTCTGTACAAATACATTTTTGGTCAAAATAAAACACCTCCAATGGATATATAAAATATTATTATCCTTGGAGGTACTTTTTATCCTTACTTTTTCGAGTTTCTTTTACTAGAAGCAATTTGTAAAGCTTCTGTTTCTTCTTTTGATAATGTGTATTTTGTCTCAGACCCTTTTACTGGTTTTCCATAAATACTACATCCATCTCTACCGTATAAACTAGTTATGATTACTCCGTCCAAATTGTCATCAAGCATAGCCAAAGAAAAACTTAGATCGCTTCCCATGTCATCAAATGCGTTGTATCTAATTATGCCAACATTTTGAAGTGTTAATCTTAGTCGTTGGTCTAATTTCATACATTTTCCATCAACAACACGTAATTCTTCTTTCACACTGTTTACTTTTTCAAGATGTTCAAATAATACATCTTCTAGATTAACACTATCTACATCTTTTAATAAAAGATCGTATTTCTTTTTTAGCTTACTTATACGCATTTGGCTTGATAGCATTATTAATAACAATAAAACAGTTGTTATCATAAGAACAAATAAAATAGTATTATTATTGCTTTGGATAAAATTTATTATATTGTCCATTAAGTATCTCCTTTATATTAAATTCTATACCTTTTTACTATATAATATTTATTTGCTCTATTCAAGTATTTATAGTAAGTTTATGTGATTTTTAAAACTCATTTATTATTGACTTTATAGCTTTTATTGTATCATCTATTTCTTTATGTGTATTGAAAAAACCCAAGCTAAATCTTACTACTCCTTGTTCGAAAGTCCCTATAGTTTTATGCGCAAGCGGAGCACAATGTAATCCTGGTCTAGTGCATATTCCATACATGCTGTCTAATATAAAGCTAACCTCTGAAGAATCTCTGTTATCTATGTTTATTGGTATAACTGGTGCTCTATGTTCTTTAGGCCCATAGATAATAACCTCTTTTATCTTTTTGAGTTCTGTTATAAAATGCTCAGTTAACTCTGTTTCGTGTCTTCTTATATTTTCCATCCCAGTTTCTTTTATGAAACTAACTCCTTCACCTAAACCTATAATCCCAGGAGCATTTGGAGTCCCACTTTCATATCTATCGGGTAACATTATTGGTTGATATAGTTCGTTTGACTTACTACCAGTTCCACCTTCTTTTAATTGTGTTATATCTAGACCATCTCTAATATAAAGTCCTCCCGTTCCTTGTGGCCCTAACAAACTTTTATGTCCTGGAAATGCTAATATATCTATCCCTTTTCTGACATCTATATCATATACGCCTGCAGTTTGTGCAGCATCTACCATATATAATACTCCACATTCTTTTGCTATTTTTGCTATATCGTATATAGGCATAATACTACCTACAACATTTGAAGCATGTGTAGTTATAATCATTTTCGTGTTTCTTTTGATATTATCTTTTATATTCTCTATATCGAGTACTCCATAATTATCACAATTTACAATGGTTGTTTCTATATTCTTATCTTTTAATGCCATAAGTGGTCTTAAAACTGAATTATGCTCCATGCTTGTTGTTATAACATGGTCTCCTTCTTTTAATATACCTTTTATACCGAGATTTAAACTATCAGTAGCGTTATGAGTAAAAATAATATTCATTGGGTCTTTTACTTTGAATAAATCAGCTATTATTTCTCTTGCCTCATATATACCTCTTCCTGCTTTCATTGCTAGTTTATGTCCTGATCTGCCCGGGTTAGCTCCATATTTAGTCATTACCTGCAAAATTGTATTATATACTCTTTCAGGCTTTGGAAATGATGTTGCTGCATTATCTAAATATATCATTTATTCGCCTCCATATTTTTTTACTCTTTACTATCATATTCTATCAATAATAAAATATCAATAGCTTTTGTGTTCAATATATTCTATTATATGTATAATCAACATTGAAAATTTTTATAAAATAAAAAAAGAAGCATTGTTATAGCAATAAGCTAACGCCTCTTTTTTCTCTAGTATTATTTTGTTATTATTCTTTAATATAGCATATATAATAAACCATTGGCACTATTATAGCTCCACCAATCAAATTTCCAATAGTAACTGGTATTAAATTATTAGTCCACATTTCAACCCAAGTAAATCCTGCACCTACTAACTTTCCCATTGGTATAAAAAACATATTTGCAACAGAATGCTCAAAACCTGATAATACAAATAGCATTATTGGGAACCAGCATGTGAAAATTTTCCCTATAACATCTGTTGATGCTGTTGATATCCATACTGCTAATACTACTACTATGTTACATAATATACCTCTAGTAATACATTCTACTAATGTTAAATTTACTTTAGCGGTTGCTATTGCTTTAATATTATCTCCCACTAAACCTGCATACAAATTCGTTTTACTAAATATTAATGCTAGTAATACAGATCCTATGAAATTACCTATATAAACTAATATCCAGTTTTTTAACATTTTATTAAGGGATATCTTTTTACTCATGAGTGCAATTGTCATAGTGTTGTTTCCAGTGAATAATTCTGCTCCTGCTAATATTACTAACATTAAACCTACTGGAAATACTGATGCACCTACAAATTTTGCAAAACCCGCATCAAATTTTCCTAGCGATTGTGTCACTACTAAATATCCATGTGCTCCAAAACCTATAAATGCTCCTGCAAATATACCTAACAATATCATCTTTATGCTTGATAATTTTGATTTTTTTACAGAAGTTTCAATTGTTTTATTCGCTATCTCTCTTGGAGTTAATAGCGGTTTTCTCATAAATATTCCCCCTTGCATTTTGTATACAGTAAAGCATTAACGCTTTACCAAGTTCTAGTGTTTTTTAGACATTTATAAATATTCAATACTTTTATAGAATATCATATATTAAGTATCTTTGTTAAGTTTAAATTTTCTATCAATTAATATATTGCCACTTTGTGTGTATACATTCATTTTGTTACCTCTCGCAAAACCAATTAATGTTAAATTTAAAGATTTTGCTATCTCTATAGATAGATTTGTTGGAGCTGATTTTGAAACCACAGCAGGTATGTTTATTTTGGCTGCTTTTATCACCATATCAGATGATAATCTGCCACTTGTAACTATATATTTGTCTTTGACCTCTAAATCATTCAATATTATATATCCTATTATTTTATCTATTGCATTATGTCTACCTATATCTTCTTCAAAAACTATTATTCTATCATCGATGCATAAACCACAACTATGAACGCCCCCTGTTTCTTTAAATAGTTGAGATTGAGTTGTGAATTTTTTCATAACTCTACTAACTTTACTATTATTTATAATAATGTTACTTGTATTTATTTTTGAATTAAATGAATCTAGCTCATTATAAAAAATTGTACCTTTACCACACGACGATGTTATAGTTTTTTTAGAGTATAATTTATAACTAAACTCTTTAAGTGATACATATATTAACCCCTTCTCTTCTAATATATTTATAGCTAAAATATCGCTTTTTTTCTTTATTAATTCCTCTACAAAAATATACCCAACGGTTAGATATTTTATAGATTTTGGAGTACATAATAAAGTTACAATCTCTTTATCATTTACAAATATAGTATATGGTTTTTCAACGATGATTTCATCTTCTTTAAATATTGATCTATTTTTATTAATCTCCAAAATCTTGTATTTTACTTTTGTTTTCATCACTTGACCTCTACTTTTATTTGGCATTATGAATATATATGTTCAAATCTTCTTTTGTGTTTAAATTTATAAACATACTTAGGTCGTTACTATAGTTTCTTGCTACTTTTTCTTCTATATATTCACATTTTATTTTTTTTACAAATGAATGTATTGAATTGCTATTTTTTAAAATATGTTCTTCTAACTGAGTGAGTATGGATACATTATAGAAAGAGTTTAATGGCTCTATCCACTTTCCGTTTTTTGTTATACATGCGCTTATATCTTTACTGCAAATTCTTCTTTTCATAAATCTAATGTATTTTAGATTTATATTTGGCATATCACATGCTATAAAATATACGTATTTACTCTTTGCTTCTTTTAATCCTTTGTGTATACCACTTAAAGGTCCTTTTCCTATAATTTCATCTCTATATATTCTTATATTTTTATTTTTATTGTAATTTGGTTTATTTGTAATGATTATTATATCATTGAATTCGTCTTGAAGCTTACTTGATATGGTATCCAGTAACCTAACATTGTTTATTTTTAATGTTTGTTTATCAAATCCCATTCTTTTGCTTTTTCCTCCAGCCAATATAACACATGTGCCAAAATCATCACTCATAAATAATCCCTCTTCATGTATATTCGTATATGTTAACAAATCTTTTTTATACTTACTGCACTTACTTTTAGTTCAGGAATTTTACAGATTTCATCCAAATGATTCCCTGTCAGAACATTTGCTGCACCTTGAGCAAAATGAAATGGCATAAAAACAATTCCCCGAGCTATTGTTTTTACTATCTTGACCTTAGTTTTGATAACACCTCTCCTTGATGAAACTTCCACAATTTCAGCATCTTTTATACAGTATGCTTTTGCATCTAATTCATTAATCTCTATATATGATTCTGCTGATTTTTTGTTAAGTCCCTCTACTCTACCTGTCATACTCCTTGTATGATAATGGTATAAATTTCTACCAGTAGTCATAATAAATGGATAGTCACTGTTTGGTGTTTCAGCGCTTTCTTGATGCTCTTGGGGTAAAAATAGTCCTTTTCCTCTCACACAATGCCCCTCATGCAAAAACTTAGTACCTTTATGCTCTTTGTCTAAACAAGGCCATTGTAATCCTTTGTTCTCTATTCTACTATAGTCAATCCCTCCATATTGTGGAGTCACTTTTGCTATTTCTTTCATTATCTCAGAAGCATTATCGTATGTTTGACTGTATCCAAGCTTATTCATTATTTCCATTATTATTTTCCAATCAGCTTTAGATTCACCAACTTCAGTAATAGCTTTTCTCACTCTCTGTATTCTTCTCTCTGTATTTGTAAATGTTCCATCTTTTTCAGCAAATGAACTTGCCGGGAGCACAACATCAGCAAACATTGCTGTTTCTGTTAAAAATATATCTTGTACTATTAAAAACTCTATGTTTTCTAATGCTTTTCTGACATGTTTTGTATCTGGGTCGGATACAATAGGGTTTTCTCCCATAATATATAATGCCTTTATATTTCCATCTACTGCACCATCCATGATTTCTGGTATGGTGTAACCTATGTCATTTGACATATCATCTACTTGCCATGCTTTTTTGAATTTTTCTATTACCTTTTCATCATCAACCTTTTGATAGCCCGGGAAATTATTTGGTAAGGCTCCCATATCACATGCCCCTTGAACATTATTCTGCCCTCTTAATGGATTAACTCCAGCCGATTCTATACCAACGTTTCCACATAGTAATGCTAAATTTGAAACGCTCATTACTGTATGTGTCCCTGTTTTATGTTGCGTTATTCCCATTGCGTAATATATTCCCGCATTATTAGCCTGGGCATAAATTCTAGCAGCTCTTTTTATATCATTAGCATCTATCTCACAAATTTTGGCTACTTTTTCTGGAGTATAGTTTTTAACTAAATCTACTAATTTTGCGTATCCCTCGGTCTTCTTTTTTATGTAGTGTTTATCTTCTAGTTCCTCTGTAATTATGACATACATCATGGAATTCAAAAGAGCTATATTAGTTCCTGGCTTGATTTGTAAAAATACATCAGCATCTTTAGCTAAATCTATTTTTCTAGGATCTGCTACTATTAATTTTGAACCTCGCTCCTTTGCTTGGAGTATTTTTGAGCCAATTACTGGGTGATTTTCTGTTGTATTTGAGCCTATAACAAAAATAGCTTCATTATTTATAATTTCACCTATACTGTTTGTCATTGCTCCACTACCTAAAGTTGTTGCAAGACCTGCAACTGTTGATGAATGTCAGAGCCTTGCACAATGATCAATATTATTTGTTTTCAATACTCCTCTGAAAAGTTTTTGGAATAAATAATTTTCTTCATTAGTACACCTTGCGCTACTTAAACCTGCTATAACTTTTGACCCATGTTTTTTTCTTATTATATTAATATTTTTTGCTATCGTAGCGTATGCTTCTTCCCACTCTGCCTCGATTAATTTACCCTCTTTACGTATAAGTGGTCTTTGTAATCTATCGTCATGATTAATAAACTTATACCCAAACTTACCTTTAACACATAAAAGTCCATCATTTGAGTGTCCTTTTATTGGATTAACTCCAACTACTTTTTCTTCTTTTACTAATAGCTCCATCTGACAACCTACTCCACAATAAGAACATGTAGTTTTGACTTTTTTTACCTCCCACAATCTAAACTTTTCTTTTGACTTAGGTAGTAAAGCACCTACAGGACAAATTGATACACAATTTCCACATGATACACATGTTGAATTGTTGATGTCGTCTTCAAAAGGCGCACTTACATGTGTTTTGAATCCTCTTTCACTAAATGATATAGCTCTAGTATGTTGTAATTCATTGCATACCCTAACACATTTGCCACATTCGATACATTTATTAAGCTCTATAGTGAAAAATGGATTGCTATCATCTAATTCAAATTCTTTTCTTTCTCCATAATAAGACGTCCTATGTACATCATATTCATAGCAGTATTGCTGCAACTTACATTCCCCTGATTTTTTACATGTTAAGCAGTCTTCTGGATGATTTGATAAAATCATATCTAATATATCACGTCTTGCATCCATTACCTTTTGGCTATGGGTCTGTATCACCATTCCTTCTATGGCTATAGTAGAGCATGATGTTGATAACGTTTGCATGCCTTCTATCTCAACTACGCAAAGTCTACAGGCGGAATGTGGTTCTAATCTGTCATCATGGCAAAGTGTCGGAATTTTGATATTTAATCTTCTGCATATTTGAAGTATAGTTTCTCCTTTTTTCGCCTGTACTGATTTTCCATTGATTTCTAAATTTATCACCTATGCTACCTCCTTTTAATGATTATCAGTTTATTCGGTGTCATGATGCTCTGATACTGGTACAGGTTCTACTCGATACATTTGAATAAATTTAGAGGATATAATATACTGTATACACCATGTTAAAATTATAACATTATAAGTTGCTAATTACAATCATTTTAATACACATAATAAGATGCTAATATCTCAATATGTCTATATAATCATATATATTTAATTTATGGTTAAGTTTTTAGGTGGTTATTATTGATATTTTTTTATTAAAGTTTGTTAATACATACCATCTATTCGTCGTAAATTTCACCTTTTATTAACACTCTTCCATTGTCTGGACATCTAAACCTAAACATTTTACATTTCTTAGATCCAAAATCTAGATTACCTCCATTTAATAGTGTATATACATTTGGATAAATACATTGCCATAATTCATGACATATAGGTGGGCATAAATCTTCTACTATAAATGTATCTCCTTTTTTATGATAGCCTGACCTACATTTACTTTCTAACACTTCTAATTTTACTTTCATATTGTTATTTAATTCCTTTCTATTGTGTATTAATTAAAACAGCTCATTTGATATAGTTAATTACAATTATATGATATCATGAATCTTTTAAATTATTTAATAAATATTTCATTGTAAATTTTCCTTTTATCTCTGCTTCCTTTATAGTTAACACAAATAATCCCCTTTTACAAAGACCTACTATCTTATAGGTTCTTCACAAAGGGGATTAATAACCTTATAATTTTAATATATTCTACAGTGGATATATATCTCTTTTTACATAATGAGTATGAAGTAAATCATGTGCTTTATGACTATTTGGCTTTTCAAAATACTCATCGTATATTTTCTTAATCATTGGGTTTTTATGAGATTTTCTTATTACTTTTGCCTCATCTTCATTATATAACGCTTTTGCTCTTTCTCTTCTAACGTCTACATTCATTTTAACTTTAGAACTAACATGTGGTTGTCCACCACCATTTACACAACCGCCAGAACAACCCATTACTTCAATAAAGTGATATTGCTTTTCGCCAGATTTAACTTTTTCTAATAATTCACTTGCACAACCTGTACTATGTGCTACTGCAATATTTACATCTAAGTCGCCAATTTTAATTGTAGCTTCTTTTATTCCTTCTGTTCCTCTTACCTGTGTGAAGTTTATTTCTTTTAATTCTTCGTTTGTTAATACTTCATACACTGTTCTTAACGCAGCCTCCATAACTCCACCTGTAGCACCAAATATTACTCCTGCTCCTGATGATTCACCTAATATTGAATCAAAGTCTTCATCTGGTAGATTTACAAAATCTAAACCTGCTTGTTTTATCATCTTAGCGAACTCTCTAGTTGTCAATACTGCATCAACATCTTGATGTCCATTACAAGCTAATTCTTCTCTTTTTGCTTCGTATTTTTTAGCTGTACAAGGCATTATTGAAACTACATATATCTTAGATGGATCTATATTGTTTTTCTCAGCATAGTAAGATTTAACTACTGCTCCTAACATTTCATGTGGAGATTTACATGTTGATAAATTGTCTAGGAACTCTGGATAATAATGCTCACAGTATTTTATCCAACCTGGTGAACATGATGTAATCATCGGTAATTTGCCACCATTATTTATTCTACCAAGTAATTCTGTTCCTTCTTCCATTATTGTTAAGTCAGCTGCAAAATCTGTATCAAATACTTTATCAAATCCAAGTCTTCTAAGGGCAGCTGCCATTCTACCAGTTACTGACGTACCCATTGCTAACCCAAACTCTTCTCCAAGTGCTGCTCTAACCGCTGGTGCTGTTTGAACTACTACATGTATATCTTTATCTTCTATAGCATCCCATACATAATCTATCTCAGTTTTTTCTCTTAATGCTCCTACTGGACATGACACTATACATTGTCCGCAATTTATACATGGAGTATCTCCTATTTCTTTATCAAAAGCTGGTGATACAGTAGACTCGAAGCCTCTATTTGCATAGTTTAGTACCCCTATTTTTTGAACATCATTACATACACTTACACATCTACCACACAAGATACATTTATTTGGATCCCTTACTATTGAAGGTGATGATGTATCTACTGGTCTTATAGTTTTTTCACCTTTAAACTCTATATCTGTTACACCTAACTCTTCACAAAGTGTTTGTAACTCACAGTTATGGTTTCTACTACAAGTTAGACATTCTCTATCATGATTTGATAAAAGTAATTCTAAGTTTGTCTTTCTTGCCTCTCTGATTTTCTTGGTATTTGTTCTAATAACCATACCTTCACCAACTTTGGCAACACATGATGCTTGTAAAACCCTAGCTCCTTCTACATCTACTAGGCACATTCTACAGGCTCCTGTCTGGTTTACATCTTTTAAATAACAAAGAGTCGGTATTTTAATTCCAGCACTATTTGCTGCTTCAAGTATAGTATATTCTTCTGGAACTTGAATTGATTTATTATCTATAGTAATGGTAACCATACCCATCATATACACCCCTTACTTTTATTATTTTTATATTTAATTATCCTAATTTAATTGCATTAAACGGACATTTCTCCATACATGCACCACATTTTATACATTTCTCTTGATCAATACTATGAGGCTTTTTAGTCTCTCCTTCAATTGCATCAACAGGACAAGCTCTAGCACACAATGTGCATCCTTTACAAGCATCTTCTATTATGCTATATGCTAATAAATCTTTACAGTTTCCTGCTGGACATTTTTTATCTAATACGTGTGCTTCATACTCGTGTCTAAAATACTGTAATGTTGATATTACTGGATTAGGAGCTGTTTGGCCTAACCCACATAATGCTGAAGCTTTAATACTATCTGATAACTTCTCTAGCTTATCGATATCTTCTAGCTCTCCATTTCCACTAGTTATTTTCTCTAATAACTCTAACATTCTCTTGGTACCTATTCTACATGGTGTACACTTTCCACATGACTCTTCAACTGTGAAATCCAAAAAGAATCTAGCTATATCTACCATACAGTTATCTTCATCCATAACAATCATTCCACCAGAACCCATCATAGATCCTAAAGCTGTTAACGAGTCATAGTCTATTGGAGTATCTAAATACTCAGCAGGGATACATCCTCCTGATGGTCCACCTGTTTGAACAGCCTTAAACTTTTTACCGTTTGGAATACCTCCACCGATATCATATATTACTTCTCTTAGAGTTGTTCCCATAGGTATCTCAACTAAACCTGTATTATTTATTTTTCCACCCAATGCGAATACTTTTGTTCCTGGTGATTTTTCAGTTCCTATACTTCTAAACCACTTTGCACCATTATTAATGATACTTGGTATATTTGCATAAGTCTCAACATTGTTGATTAATGTTGGTTTGCCCCATAGACCTTTGTTAGCAGGATATGGTGGCTTATTTCTAGACATTCCTCTTTCCCCTTCTATAGAAGCAATTAACGCCGTCTCCTCTCCACAAACAAAAGCTCCAGCTCCAAGTCTTATTTCTATATCAAAGTTAAATCCACTACTAAAGATATTTTCTCCTAAAAGTCCTTTCTCTTTAGCTTGCTCAATTGCTATTTCTAATCTTTCTACAGCTATAGGATATTCAGCTCTTACATATATAAATCCTTGATCTGCACCTATTGCATAACCTGCTATTGCCATCGCCTCTAAAACAGCATGCGGATCTCCTTCAAGTATACTTCTATCCATAAAAGCACCTGGGTCTCCTTCATCCGCATTACATATTACATACTTTTGGTCTCCTTTTGCACTAGCACAGAATCCCCATTTTAAACCTGTAGGGAATCCTCCACCACCTCTTCCTCTTAATCCTGAATCTTTTATTACATCTATAACCTCTAAAGGTTTCATTTCAGTTAAGACTTTACCTAGAGCCATATATCCATCAACTGCTATATACTCATTTATATCTTCTGGATCTATAACTCCACAGTTTTTAAGCGCAACTCTAGTTTGTTTCTTATAGAAGTTTACTTCATTAACTGACTTAATTATGTCTTCTTCCTGAGCTCCTTTATAAAGAAGATCTTTAACTATTCTACCTTTTAATAAGTGTTCTTCTACTATAGTATCAACGTCTTCTAACTTGATATGGCTGTAAAATGCTCCTTCAGGATAGACAACGATTATAGGACCTGCCTCACATAGTCCAAAACATCCTGTTCTAACAACCATTATTTCCTTATCCAATCCAGCTTCTTGGATTTTTTCTTTCATTTTCTCTTCTATTTTATCAGATTTTGAAGATGTACATCCTGTACCTCCACAAATTAATACATGTGATCTGTAAAAATCCATCTTTCTACCCCCTTTAGAATTAGAGTTGTTTATTTTTATTTAACTACTTTTCATATGCTCCTACAGTATACTCTGTTACAACGTTGCCGTTTACAATATGTTCAGCTATAACCCTTTTCGCTTTTTCTGCATCCATGTGTACATAGGTAACTTTCTCTTCACCTGGTTTAAATACTTCTACTATTGGTTCTAAACGACAAACGCCAATACAGCCTGTTTGATTTACTACAACATCGTTTAAATTTCTTTTATTTACTTCTTCTAGTAATGCAGTTAGAACAGGTCTTGCTCCAGCTGATATACCACAAGTTGCCATACCTACTATTATTCTAGTTCCGTTACTATCTTGTCTAAGTTGAATCTTCTTTTTAGCTTCTTCTCTAATTTTCTTTAATTCTTCAAGAGATTTCATTATTTTACACCTCCATTATTAATTAACTAGTATTTATCTATTATTTATTCATGTATTTTTTTATTATACCTGTAACATCCTGTACTACAAGTTTTCCGTAAACATCTTCGTTGACAGTTAAAACTGGAGCTAAACCACAGGCTCCTATACATCTAGTAGCTTGTAGTGAAAATTTCTTATCTGGAGTTGTTTGTCCTACTTCAATGTTAAGTTCTTTTTTAATTTTGTCGATTATATCTTGCGCTCCCTTAACATAACACGCTGTACCTAAACAAACACCGATAGTATATTCACCACTTGGTATTAATGTAAATTGTGAATAGAATGTAGCAACACCATATATCTCGGACAATGGCACATTCAATTCTTCCGAAATTATTTTTTGAACTTCTATTGGTAGATATCCAAAAATAACTTGTGCTTTATGCATTACTGGCATTAAAGCTCCTTTTGTCAATTTCTTTTCGTCAATAAATTGTCTTAGCTCGTTAATTTTAGCTTCATTTTCTTTCCAGTTAAATTCAAAAGACATTGTAAACCCCCCTAATTAATTTTCTTAATTTTCTAAATATTTCACCTTATTACGCTAATAATACTTAGTCCCAAGAAATGAAACTAAGCATTATCATTTAAAAAGGTTATTTAGAAGATAAAATAGATAATTTTATATATATATTTATAATTAACTACTTTTACTACTAAATTAACTTCCAAAATCTTTTATTATCTAGGTTCAATTATCTAGATCTTGACAAATTTATATTTACCTATTTTATAGTGCTTTATATAATCTACCTATTGATAAATATATGTCAATTTAATATAGTTTTATTACTAGGTTCATTATAACTGCTATGTTTAAAATTTGTCAATGATTTATGCGCTATTATACTGTATACAAGACATTATTCGAGAAATTTTTATTCAAACTGTTAAAATTGTGAATTTATAAGTTTTTTAGTATTGATTTTTTGTATTTTTTGATAACAAATTAAGTATTTGTTTTTTTAGATTATAAATGTTTTCACAAAGTAATATTCTATATTTGTTAAATTTAATCATGATTATATTATAATTATGATTGAATGTAAAGCGAATTTATTATAATTTATGAAATTTATTTTACTAATTTGTTATTTTTTTAACATATATTATGTTTTATATACATTTATGAGTATCTACCTATTATATAGTGTTTCTATTAATTATTTTATCAATTATAAAACAACTATTCAAATTATCTCTTCATTAAAAATATCTAACAAAGTAATTCACTTGCATGAAAGAAGTTCTATTTTTATACTTTAACTAGATTATTTAATATGTAAAAACCATATTAGCTACTATGTTTACAATATAGGTACTCTAAAAAATATATGATTCGATAAATCTCTTTATGTTGAACTTGAATTTAAACATTATAGAGCGTAATTGAAAACACTTATTATCCTGAAGGTGATATATCTTGTCTTGTTTCATTATTTAAATTAAATATTATTAAATTATTTAGGTCAATGTGTTATCACTTTGCAGTTGCTAAAATAGTAAATTATTATATCCAGGACTAACTATTATACTTTCTTAGTAATTATCAATTATCTTTGTCCCACCCCTATAATTATATGTATAATCATTAGCATGATTACCTAATAAATGAATTTTTGATTATTCATATCTATTCTGTAAGACTATATTATCTATAAGTTTGTTTTTTAATTGTACTGTGATTTAAAAACCTAAATTGAGTGATTGTTTATCTTTCTATTCTTGAATATGTACAGATGTATTGGCTACAATTAAGCTTATTTTATTACTAAGTCCCTTTATAATTAATATTTAAATTACTTTTAATGTTTCACGTGAAACAACATATAAAAAAGCTGTACTAAAATAATAAAACATTATTCTAATACAGCCTTTATATTTACTAATTCTTAGTATATACTTAATTATACTCATTATCAATAAGCATATCAACTATCCTATTTAAATCCTCTTGATTGTAAAATTCTATTTCTATTTTTCCTTTTTTCTTTTTCTTTATTACATTAACCCTTGTTCCAAATTTCTTCATCAATCCATCTTCTATATATATTAATTGAGGTTCTTTTTTTTCATTAGTTTTTTTTGAATTACTTATTCCTTCATTGTCATTGATTTTCTTGACAAGTTTTTCTGTTTCTCTAACACTTAAACCTTTATTTTCTATCTGTTTAGCCAATTTTAATTGGTTGTCTTTATCATTTAACATTAATAAAGCTTTTCCATGTCCTCCACTAATAGTTCCATCGTTAATCATATCCACTATTTCACCATCTAATTTTAAAAGTCTAAGTAAATTTGATACATATGGTCTGCTTTTTCCTACTATTTTAGATAGGTCTTCTTGTGTAAAGTCATATTTTTTTGCTATATTATCATATGCTATAGCTTCTTCTATGGGATTTAAGTTTTCTCTTTGTACATTTTCTATTAGTGCCATTTCAGCTGATTTTATATCTTCTACATTTCTAACTATACAAGGTATTGAATCTGATCCTGCAAGTCTGGTAGCTCTCCATCTTCTTTCGCCAGCAATGATTTGATACCCCTTCTTTTTTTTTCGGACTATTATAGGTTGTAATACTCCATGCTCTTTTATTGATTTTGCTAGTTCCTCTATTGTCGAAATATCAATATTCTTCCTTGGCTGATTTATATTAGGTTCAAGCATATTTATATCTATATATTCAATTCTATCGTCTGTATTTACATCTTCTATACTACTTTCGGGAATTAATGCTGCTAATCCCTTTCCTAGTCCTCTTTTTTTTACCATCCTTTTATCACTCTTTTCTGTCTTTTTATAAATTCTTTTGCTAAATCTTTATATGCTAGAGCCCCTTTAGATTTCGCATCAAAATCTGTTATTGCTAATCCATAACTAGGTGACTCAGCTAAGCGGACATTTCTTGGTATAAGAGTTTTATAAACATCATTTTTAAAATATTCTTTAACTTGCTCTACAACTTGTTTCGATAATATTGTTCTACTATCAAACATGTTCATAATAACTCCTTCAATTTTTATGTTCCGGTTTATACTCTTTTTTATCAATTTAATAGTATCAATTAGCTGGCTAACTCCTACTAATGCATAATATTCACATTGTATTGGTATTATTACGCTATCTACAGCTGCAAGTGCATTTATTGTCAATATTCCAAGTGAAGGAGGACAATCAATAAATATATAATCATAATCATCCTTGATTTGCTTAATTACATTTTTAAGTATAAGTTCTCTATTTTCTTTTACTGCAATTTCTAATTCAGCTCCTGATAATTCAACATCAGAAGCAATTATATCTAATTTTTTTATATATGTATTGTTAATAGCTTCTCTTGCATTTACACTTTCAATTAAACAATCATACAAAGAATATTCTACTTCATCTTTATCGATTCCTAAACCACTTGTTGTATTCCCTTGTGGATCAATATCAATTACTAAAACTTTTTTATTAAGTTTAGCTAAACATGCACTTAAATTTATGTTTATTGTTGTTTTTCCTACTCCACCTTTCTGATTGAAGATAGCTATTGTTTTGGACATCTCTTTTCCTCCTGATATGTGTATATTTCAATTTTAAAATATAAAATCCTTCTCTAAATAAAATTTTCTCTAATTTTATTATAAACTAAAACATTCACTGATTTCTAGTACAATTTTATTAAATAATAATTATATAATGTAGTTAAACAACTTTGCTGCATTGTTAACCTTTCAAATAGTTTTTGTTTTGCTCAAAACTATATGTTATACTATGTTTCTATTAGTATAGAGAGCTGGTATACAATTGATATTTATAATATGTAAAAAAAAAGATGTTTCACGTGAAACATCTTTTCTATTTGTTTTTTGGTATTTTTACTGTAACTTCTACAAAATCACCTTTATCTATCTGTTCGTATTTTGCATCAACACCACTTTGCTTTATAGCATCAAAAGCATTTCTTATTGTGTTTAAGTATATCCTGAAATTAATCATACTTTTAATATTTTGCTTGACCTTTGGTTCATCTTTTTTAGCTAAATCTTCTAGCATACCTTTTATAAGTTCCTCAGTTTTCTTGACAGTCAATTCACTTTTGATTATTTTATTTATTATTGCTATTCTTAATTCTTCAGAAGGTAGCTTTAATAATGCTCGTCCGTGTCTTTCGGTTAAACTATTTTCAATCAACATCTTTTTTATCTCATCTGATAATCTCAATATTCTCAGTTTATTTGCTATTGTAGACTGATTTTTTCCTATTTGTTTCGCCAAAACATGTTGAGTAAAACCGTGATCATCTATTAAACTTTTATACCCCTCAGCTTCTTCTATAAAATTTAAATCTTCTCTTTGTAAATTCTCTATTAAAGCTATAACCGCAGTATCTCTATCTCCCATACTCATTACTATTGCAGGTATTACATCTAACCCTGCAATCTCTGAAGCACGCAAACGTCTCTCTCCTGCTACTAGTTCATAACTAACTTCATTGATTTTTCTAACACTTATAGGTTGCAATACTCCATATTGCTTTATTGACTGACTGAGCTCTTCCAAGGACTTATTACTGAATTTTTTTCTTGGTTGATATGGATTAGGTCTTATATTCTTTATGTCAACTTGTACAACCACTTCACCTAAAAAACTCACACTTATCATCCTTCCCCACTTTATTCCTCTATTTTATATTCTTCTTTTTATGTTAATTTTCCTTCTAACAATCTTAAATAATATAAATTTCGTTATACAAAATTTACTATATATTTCTTATATAATAGGATTTTTCTTTGGAATTCCTGGTTTTCTTGGGTATTTTGTCGAAGTATTATTTACTTTTTTTATAACTATTAATGTGTGATCAATATTATAAATTGGTAATGTAACCTTTTTTACTTCTTCTATCTTACCACCTAATACTTCTACAGCTCTTTTTGCTTCATTTAACTCTTCTTCAATTTCTGGTCCCTTCATAGCTATAAAGAATCCTCCTACTTTGACAAATGGTATACAGTATTCACATAATATATTCAGTCTTGCTACCGCTCTAGATACAGCTATATCAAAGTGTTCTCTATATTCTTTATTTTTAGCTATTTCTTCTGCTCTACCATGTAAACATTTAACATTATCTAAATTTAATTCTTTAGCTACATGGTTAAGAAACTTAATTCTTTTATTTAGACTATCCATTAAAGTTAGATCTATTGTTTTATTTATTATTTTTAGTGGTAACCCTGGAAACCCTCCTCCCGTACCTATGTCTATTATCTTCTGATTATTATGAAGATATTTTAACTTAAATATAGTAAGACTATCTACAAAGTGTTTTATTTCTATATCATTATCTTCAATAAGTGCTGTTATATTAATCTTTTCGTTCCAGTCTTTAAGTATCTCTTTGTATTTATAAAACTTATCTATATCTTCATTGTTAAGGTTTATATCCATCATTTTTGATGCATCTATTAGATAATTTAATTTACTCAACTTTGTCACTCCCGCTTTTAATTCTTCTCTGTCCCTCTATATAAACTAGTAACACATTTATATCAGCTGGCGAAACTCCCGATATTCTTGAAGCTTGACCTATAGAATCTGGTTTAATTTTGTCTAACTTTTGTCTAGCTTCTAATCTAAGGCCTTTTATTAAATCATATTGGATATTCTTTGGTATTTTTTTATTTTCTAATTTTTTAAATTGACCTATCTGTTTCATCTGCTTCTTTATATATCCATCGTATTTTATTTGAGTCTCTACTTGCATTTTTACTTCTCTTTTTAACTTTGGTCTTTCTCTATCTAATATATCTAATTGCTCATAAGTTATTTCTGGCCTTTTTATTAAATCAAACAATGATATAGGTTTTTTTAATGACACAGAACCTATTGACTCTAACAATTTGTTATTTTCTTCGTTAGGATATATTGTAGTATCTGACAACCTCTGCATTTCTTGTTTTATACTATTATCTTTTTCTATGAATCTACTATATCTTTCTTTTGTAACTAATCCAACATCATAGCCCTTATGTGTTAATCTTAAATCTGCATTATCCTGTCTTAATGTTAATCTATACTCTGCTCTTGATGTCATCATTCTATATGGTTCATTTGTACCCTTCGTAACTAAATCATCTATTAATACTCCTATATATGCCTGTGATCTATCTAAAATTAGTGGCTCTAAACTATCTAGCTTTCTAACTGCATTTATTCCCGCTATCAACCCTTGTGCTGCTGCTTCTTCATATCCAGAACTTCCATTAATTTGTCCAGCAAAGAACATATTATTTATACGCTTATGTTCAAGAGATCTTTTCAATTCTGTTGGATCTATACAGTCATACTCTATTGCATATGCGTCTCTCATTATTTCCACTTTTTCCATCCCATCAATTGTTCTTATCATTTGAAATTGTACTTCTGCTGGCAATGACGATGAAAAGCCTTGTACATACATTTCTTCTGTATTTAATCCTTCAGGTTCTATAAATAACTGGTGCTTATTTTTATCAGAGAATCTAACTACTTTATCTTCTATTGATGGACAATATCTAGGACCAGTACTTTCTATTTTTCCTGTATATAATGGTGATCTATGCATATTATCTGTTATTACTTTATGTGTTTGCTCGTTTGTGTAAGTTAAATAACATGGTATTTGCTCTATTTCTATTTTTTCAGTCATGAAAGAAAATGGTATTATTTCTTCATCTCCATCTTGAATAACCATTTTATCAAAGTCTAAGCTTTTTCTATGCACTCTGCTAGGTGTCCCTGTTTTAAATCGTCGTAGCGGTATTCCTTTTTCTGTTATTGAATCTGACAAAAACTTAGCAGGCATCATATCTGCAGGTCCACCTTCATATTCTAGCTCTCCTATAAAAATCTTAGATTTTAAATATGTTCCTGTAGCCACTACAACAGCTTTTGTATTATAGCTAGCTCCAGTTTTTGTCACTACACCTGTTATAGCGTTATCGCTTGTTTTTATACTTATTACTTCTGCTTGCTTTAAGTCTAAGTTTTTTTGATTTTCTATGATTCTTTTCATTTCTCTATGATATTCACCTTTATCAGCTTGTGCCCTTAGTGAATGTACAGCCGGCCCTTTTGATGTATTTAACATCCTACACTGGATCAATGTCTTGTCTATATTTACTCCCATCTCTCCACCTAAAGCATCTATTTCTCTAACTAAGTGCCCTTTTCCCGTTCCTCCAATTGAAGGGTTACAAGGCATAAAAGCAACAGCATCTAGACTTATAGTCAATAGTAGCGTTTTTTTGTTCATTCTTGATGCCGCTAACGCAGCTTCACATCCTGCATGGCCAGCACCTATTACAACAATATCATAATCTCCAGCATGAAATTCCTTCGGATGGTTCATTTAAACACTCCTTTACTATTTACCAATACAAAATTCACTAAATATTTTGTCTATAACATCTTCGGTAATCGTTTCACCGTTTATTTTACCTAAATTTTCCCAACACTGCTTTACATCTACTTCTAAACAATCTAAAGGAATATTCATTTTAATTGATTCTATTACATCATTTATATTTTTCAACGACTCGTTTAATAGTTTTTTATGTCTTATATTATTAACAATAACATCATTGTTAGTAAATATATGTCCTTTAAAAAACATATCTACCAATTGTTTTTCTAAGAGATTAACACCTTCACCATAAAGTATTGATGATTCTATGATAGTTTTATCTCCAATTAAGCTAATTAAGTCATCAGCTGTGAATTTTTTTGGCAAATCAGATTTATTAATTAAAATTACACTCTTTTTTTCTTTAACCAATTTTATAATATCATAATCTTCTTTGGTTAGTTCTTTTGATATATCAAACATAGCTATTACTAAATCTGCACTATTTATTAGCTCTTTTGCTCTATCTACACCTATTTTTTCAACAATATCATCTGTATCTCTTATTCCTGCTGTATCTATTATTTTTAAAGGTATTCCCTTAATTGTTATATACTCTTCTATTATATCTCTTGTTGTACCCGGTATGTCTGTTACTATGGCTCTATTTTCTTTTAAAAGCGCATTTAATAACGATGATTTCCCGACATTTGGTTTTCCTAGTATTATGGTTTTTATACCTTCTCTTAGTATTTTACCTGTTTGGGATGTATTTATAAGTGACTCTAATTCACTATATATTTCTTTTGCATACTTTTCTAATTCTTGAGACGTTATTTCTTCTATATCTTCTTCTGGATAATCTATAGTAACCTCTATATGAGCTAACATCTTTAATACTTTGTTCCTTATATCATTTATCTTATTAGATAACCCTCCTTCTAATTGATTCAATGACATTTCATAACTCATATTTGTTTTTGCACTTATTAAATCCATTACAGCTTCTGCCTGAGACAAATCTATTCTACCATTTAAAAATGCCCTTTTTGTAAATTCTCCTCTTTCTGCAATTCGAGCACCATTTTCTATTACTATCTCTAGTATTTTTCTTACTGGCACTATTCCACCATGGCAATTTATCTCTACAACATCTTCAGTAGTATATGTATTTGGGGATTTCATATAAACAGCCAATACTTCATCTATTTTTTTATTATCTTTAGGATCTACAATATATCCGTACGATAAAAATCTTGGTTTGTTATCACTTAGTTTTCTATTATTTTTACCAACGAATATTTTATCAGCTATATTAATAGCATCTTTTCCACTTATTCTAACTATACCTATTCCTGCTTCTCCGGGTGCTGTTGCTATTGCAGTTATAGTATCATTACTCACTTCTTCACCTTCTCCATTAGTAATCTATTATAATATTATATCAAATTTACATCCAAACAAAACATGGGATGTCTAATCATTTTTTAGACATCCCCTTTTTATAATCTATTTATTCTCAATAACAACCTTTCTATAAGGTTCTTTACCTTCGCTATAAGTATTAACACTCATATCATCTTGCAGGGCTGAATGTATAATTCTTCTTTCATATGGATTCATAGGCTCTAATTTAATACTCTTTCTGTACCTCTTAGCCTTATCAGCCATTTTCATAGCAAGTTTTTCTAATGTCTCTTTTCTTTTCTTCCTGTAGTTTTCAGTATCAACAACTATTCTAAGGTAGTTGTTTCTATTTCTGTTTACTACTAAATTAACTAAATATTGAATTGAGTCAAGTGTTTTACCTCTTTTGCCAATAATAACTCCCATATCATCAGGGTTATCACCTTTTATCTCAATATTCATATCATCTTTATCTCTTGTAATTTCTATTACTGCATTTAAATTCATTTTTCTTAACACATCTTTTAAAAATGTTCTAGCCTTATCTACAGGGTCATTACTTACTATTATTTTAACTTTAGCATCCTTGCTACCTATAAAACCTAAGAATCCTTTGTTCGGTTCATCTAAAACTTCATAAGTAATATCATCTCTTTCCACTTGAAGTTCTAACAAAGCTTCTTCAATTGCACTTTCTATAGTCTTTGAAATCTTTATCAAAGTTCTCATATTTACTCAATTCCCCCTAACTTATTTTTAGGTAAATTAATTAAATATTGCTGCACTATTTGGAATATATTTCCTACCACCCAATATATAGTTAAACCTGCAGGCATATTCAATGCAAAGAAAAATATCATTATTGGCATAAATGTCGTCATAGTCTTCTGAGTTGTTGCCGCTTTTTCATCTACAACTTGATTATTATTTGCACTCATCATTTTACTTTGTAGATATGTTGTAACTCCAGCTAATATAGCAAGTATAGGTAATGCTGTCCCTATAAATGGTATATTAAATCCAATATCAAATCCATTTATAACTCCATCTACCATTTCCTTATGTGAAAAACCTATATCCTTTATCCAGAAAAAAGCTTTATTTGTTATAGATTCATATGATGCTACATAAGTTAAAGGATTTCTTAACATACTAAAGAAACCGATAATAATTGGCATTTGAATTAATAGTGGTAAACATGATCCAAAAGGATTAACTTTGTGTTCTTTATATAATTCCATTGTTTTTATATTAAGAGTCTGTGGATCATTTTTATATTTTTTCTGTAATTCTTTAATCAAAGGTTGTATTTTCTGCATTTCTTTCATCGATTTCATTTGTTTTAAACTAAGCGGTAATATCAAAAACTTAAAAACTATTGTCGTGATTATTATTGCTATAGCATATGCAGATAAATATTTAAAATCTAATCCTATGCCTTCAACTATTCCATAGATAAAATCTAACAACATACCTAAAGGCTTTGCAAATATCTTAGTCATTCTATCTAAAAACCCCCTCGTCTTTATGGTTTATTATTTTCACTTTAAAGGGTCATATCCTCCATTACTAAATGGATTACATCTCAAAATTCTATATATACATTTTCCTAAACCCACAAATACACCATATTTGCTTAAAGCTTGTATTCAGTATTGAGAGCAAGTAGGATAATATTTACAAGTTCTAGGCTTTAACGGCGAGATGTATTTCTGATAAATCCTTATAACAAAAATTAAACTTTTCCTCATATCTTCTACCGGTCACATTCATTTATATTAGTTTTTTTAAGTAAGTAACTCATAGATTTCTCAATATCTTTAAAATCAGCCCTACTAGCCCTAACTCTAGCTAAAAATATAATATCGTATCCAGTTTTTATAGTATCCAAGTTTTTTCTGTAATTTTCCTTTATTAATCTCTTTATCCTGTTCCTTGTTACACTATTACCTAGTTTCTTAGTAGTAGAAATTCCTACTCTATTATAAGGGTAGCCATTTGGCCTGTAAAAAATAACTAGAAATTTAGTTGAAAAAGATTTCCCATTATCATATACATTTCTAAATTGTCTACTATTCTTTAAAGTATTGATTTTTGTCATTTTTTACTCCTCATTATTAATTCCTACATATTGAATAAAAAGGCCACATCTGCGGCCTTATGCTGACAATTTAACTCTGCCTCTAGCTCTTCTTCTTTTTAAAATATTTCTACCAGCCTTAGTTTTCATTCTCTTTCTAAAACCATGCTCTACTTTTCTCTGTCTTTTTTTAGGTTGATAAGTTCTTTTCATTGTAACACCTCCTTCAGTTAATAGGTATATATTAAAACATTATATTCAATACATTATGTCTCTAACTTTTCTTTTTTAAATAATAAAATATACTCTTAAAAAAAGCAGACACTACTATTGATTATAGTCTTATACGCTATCTATGTCAAGGAAATATTTTTATCATAATTGTTAATAAAATTATATACATCCTTTAAAAGTTGTGGATATTTTTTAGATGTTGTTGATAAATCACATTAATTTTGATATCATTAAATAGGATTGTGGATTATTTATAAACAAATCAACAACTTATACACAATCTGTGGATTATATTGTGTATTATTTTTTATCATTTCAAAATAATCTCCTGTACAATCCAAAATATTATCTACAATTACTTAATATTTATTATGTGGATATTTTCTATAAATTATAACTATTAATTTTCTTCTACATTTTTATCCACAATTATTGTTATTTATACTAATTTAAATATTGAACATTTATTTATTAAATAATTGTTTATAAATCTGTTTATAACTTTTTAAAAATAAATTAAAATATATAATCTGATATTTTATCTTTTATATATAAATATGTTAATTTAATATCAATTACATATGTTTAAGGAGGTATTTTATGTTACTAGAGGATGTATGGAGTAAATCACTGGAACTTATGAAAATGGAATTAACGGAAGTTAGTTTCAATACATGGTTAAAAACAATTAATCCTATAGATATGAATGATCAAAGTATTATTCTAAGCGTTCCAAATGAATTTACAAAAGGAATTCTCGAGGCAAGGTATATAACCTTAATTAAAAACGCAATTAAGCAAGTTAGTAATAACAGCTATGATATACGTTTCATAACACCAGGAGAAGATCTTACATTAAATACTATTAAAAATAATGATTCAAAAAAGACTGTAATAGAACAAAACCAAAATATCCATTCTGACAGTCAATTAAACCCGAAATATACTTTTGATAAATTTGTTATTGGTAATAGTAATAGATTTGCACATGCTGCATCTTTAGCAGTATCTGAAGCACCTGCTAAGGCTTATAATCCATTATTTATATATGGAGGCGTTGGATTAGGTAAAACCCACTTAATGCATGCAATTGGACACTATATAGTAAATCAAAATCCAAGTACTCGAGTTGTATATGTTTCATCTGAAAAATTTACTAATGAACTTATTAATTCCATTAGAGACGACAAAAATGCACAGTTTAGGAATAAATATAGATACGTGGATGTTTTATTAATAGATGATATTCAATTTATAGCTGGAAAAGAAAGAACTCAAGAGGAATTTTTCCATACATTTAATGCACTACATGGTGCCAATAAGCAAATTATACTATCAAGTGATCGTCCTCCTAAAGAAATATCTGCATTAGAAGATAGACTTAGAAGTAGATTTGAAGGTGGTCTTATAGTAGATATTCAACCAGCAGATTTAGAAACTAGAATAGCAATACTCAGAAAAAAAGCTACACTAGAGAATTTGCAAGTTCCTAATGATGTATTAACATATATAGCTACAAAAATAGAATCGAATATTAGAGAATTAGAAGGAGCTCTAATAAGAGTAGTAGCGTATTCTTCTTTAACTAATAAAGGTGTTTCTATAGAGTTAGCTAGTGAGGCACTTAAAGACATAATCTCTAATAAACCAAAAAAAGTAACAGTTAATACTATTAAAGAGGCTGTATCTAAATATTACTCTCTTAAAATAGAAGACTTAACTTCTAAGAAGCGAGCGCGATCTATTTCTTACCCTAGACAGATCGCTATGTATATATGTAGAGAATTAACTGATCTTTCTTTGCCAAAGATAGGAGATGAATTTGGTGGACGAGACCATTCTACAGTAATACATGCATATGAAAAGATTTCTAAAGATATAGAATCAAAAGCAGACATAAAAATGCAAATTAATAATATAGTTAATGATTTAAAAGGAAAGTAGTTAACAATTCCTATTGATATCTATGTTGATAAAATGTTGATTATAAAAATTTAATTAATCCCTATTGATAATGTGGATAAAAAACACTAATACATTAACATTTTATAAACATGTGGAAAAGTTTAAATATCAGTACTTCAATACATTATCCACAAATCAACAGGACTTACTACTAATACTACTATATTTATTTTTATAATTATATATATTTATAAAAAGGAGGTTATCCACAATTGAATTTTAAAATACCACAAAAACTATTAAATAAAAGTATTAGTACTGTACAAAAAGGTGTTTCTAATAGATCTACACTACCTATATTAACAGGTATATTGATAGAAGCTAAAAATAATAAGCTTAAATTAACTGGAACAGATCTAGAACTAGGCATAGTTACAACTATAGATTGTGAAGTTATAGAAGAGGGTTCTTTTGTTATAGACTCTAAATTATTTGGAGAAATAATAAGAAAGCTCCCTGACTTACCAATAGAAATACACATTGACGATAATAATTATGCTCATATAAAATGTGATAACTCAAACTTTAAAATAAAAGTTCAATTATCACAGGAATATCCTAAATTACCTAGTATTGATGATACTAAATGCATTACAATATCGAAAGAAACTCTTAAATCTATGATTCGTCAAACTGCATTTGCAACAGCAACAGAAGATTTTAGACCTGTATTAACAGGTGAATTGTTAGAAATTAGTGGAAATGAAATATCATTAGTTGCTATAGATCAATATAGAATGGCATATAGAAAATTACCAATGGATGGTGAAAATGATATTAAAATAGTTATACCAGGGAAAACACTAGTGGAAATTAATAAAATAATTGAAGGTGTAGAAGAAGATATAAAAATTTCAATATCAACAAATCATATATTATTTCATCTTGGAAATACAATAGTTACATCAATACTAATTGAAGGAGAATTCATTAACTATAAAGATATAGTAAGAAATGAATATAACTCTAAAGTAATCGTAAAAACCAAGGATGTACAAGAGAGTATAGAAAGGGCCTCTTTATTAGCTAAAGAGGGTAATAATAATTTAATAAAATTTGAAATAGTAGATGATAAAATGATAATATCATCTAACTCAGAGATGGGTTTCGTCCAAGAAGAAGTACCTATTAATCTAGATGGCGATGATTTAACAATAGCATTTAATTCCAAATATATATTAGATGGGCTAAAAGTTATAGATAGCGAAGAAATAGAAATGCATTTTATAAATAATGTTAATCCATGTATTATTAAACCTATATCGAATGAAGATTATATTTACTTAGTTCTACCAGTTAGGATTCCTAACGAATTGTAAATATTATTTTTGATAAAGTCATAATACTTAACAACGATAAACTGAAATTGAGAACATTTAAGAATGGAGCTATTTCATGAATATTGATAAGCTCCATTATATATTATTTCTTGGGAAATGAACTAAAATAGTAGTTTTTGGAAATACTATAAATAGGGGTGAATTTAAGTATGAAAGAAAATATCAAAATAGAAACAGAATTTATAAAATTGGATCAATTATTAAAATATGCATCTATAGTCCAAACTGGTGGTCATGCAAAAGAATTAATAAGTGAAGGATTAGTTTCAGTTAATGGCGAAGTAGTTCTAACAAGAGGCAAGAAAATTCATAGAGGAGATATAGTTAATATAAATATGGATAAAAATATAGAGTTGGTAATAGAATAAATCGATAAAATAATATTTAGTTACTCATTTGATTTAATAATAAACAATGTTATAATTTAAATAGAAATTATATATAGCTAGAGCAGAATCTTAAAAAGACTTTGTTACTTTGAATTTAAGGAGTGCTGTTAGTGGAAGTAACAATGGTTAAATTAATTAATTTTAGGAATTATGATGAACTATTGGTTGAGTTAAATCCTAAGATAAATATTTTTGTGGGTGATAATGCACAAGGTAAAACTAATCTTTTAGAGTCAATTTATGTGAGTGCATGTGGCAAATCATTTAGAACTAGCAAGGATAAAAACTTAATTAAAATAAATAAAGATCAAGCGTATATAGGTGTCAAAATTAACAGAAGATATTCAAATAAAAAAGTAGAAATAAAACTAGATAAAAACAAAATAAAGAGAGTAAAAGTCAATAATTATGAAGTAGAAAAAATATCTGCTTTATATAATTGCTTAAATACAGTAATTTTTTCTCCAGAAGATTTAAAACTTATAAAAGAGGGACCACAAGTTAGAAGAAATTTCTTAGATGAAGAAATATCAAGGCTTAAGCCATTGTATAGACATAATATTCAAAAGTATAATAAAATATTATATCAAAGAAATAACCTAATTAAATCCATAAAGAAAAATAGAGATAAAATAGATACATTAGATATATGGGATAAACAATTGATGGATTTAGGTACGAGCATTATAATTACTAGACTAAAATTTATAAATAAACTATCAAAAATATCACATAGTATACATAGTAAAATAACAGGAAATAAAGAAAAACTAAAGTTAAGTTACTATTGTTGTATTAATAATAAAATATCACAGACCGATATCTTTAATAGTAAGCTAAAAGACAGTATTATAAATGATTATAAAATAGCTATACAAAATAGCATAGAAGCGGATATAGAAAAAGGAAGTACATCAATAGGGCCTCACAGAGATGATATAGATGTAATAATAAATAATGTTAATGTTAGGCAATTTGGTTCACAAGGGCAACAAAGAACTTCAGCTTTGTCACTTAAGCTTGCTGAAGTAGAGCTTATAAAAAATGAGATAGGAGAATATCCAGTTTTACTCTTAGATGATGTATTGTCAGAACTTGATAAAAGTAGAAGAAAACATTTAATATCATCATTTAAGGATATACAAACAATAATAACAACGACAGATAATATAATATTTGAAGAATTTGAAGATATAGAGAGATTTGTTTTTAGTATTAAAGATGGAGAAATAAAAAAAGTATAGTATTATGCAAGGAGAGCAGATATGTTTTTACATTTAGGCAAAAATTTTGTTATACCAATTAAAGATATTATAGCTATAGTAGATGCAGAAACTATAAACAGATCAGATGACACAAAAAACTTTTTTAAAATAGCGGAAGAAGAAGAATTCGTATACAAAATTTCTGATGAAGATATTAAGTCTTATATTATTACAGAAAAAGTTATAAAAGATAAAAAAGGAGGAAAAATTAGAAAAAGTATAATGTACGGTTCTAATATTTCAACTATAACACTATATAAAAGAGCTAAAATGAATAATGATTTTTTATGTAGTCTATAGATATTAAAGAAACAATTCAGATTAACATATAAAATTACTTTTCTTAGATATATATAATTGTTTCCCTATAATTAAGTAAAATTAAAAACTTATAGTAGACTAAATAATCAATATAGCTTTGTTTAAAAGTAAAATTGGTATCATTATATTTACCATTTTATTTTAATATAGAAATGCTTAGATTGGAGGACATTAAATATGTCAGAAAACCAAAATAAAAGAAATTATGGTGCAGAACAAATTCAGGTTTTGGAAGGTTTAGAGCCTGTGAGAAAAAGACCAGGTATGTATATAGGAAGTACAGGGAGTAAAGGACTTCATCATCTAGTACACGAGATAGTAGATAATAGTATAGATGAAGCACTAGCAGGAGTATGTGATACTATAGAAGTTATAATAAATAGTGATAATAGTATTACAGTTATAGATAATGGTAGTGGTATACCTGTTGGAATGCATCCAAAGACAGGTAAATCAACAGTAGAAACAGTATTGACAGTACTTCATGCTGGAGGAAAGTTTGATAATAATGCATATAAAGTTGCTGGAGGATTACACGGAGTAGGTGTATCCGTAGTAAATGCATTATCAAATGAATTAGAAGTTACAGTAAAAAGGAATGGAAATATATATCATCAAAAATATGAAAAAGGGGTACCGATGACTAAACTTGAAATCATTGGTCAATCTGAAGATACAGGTACAGAAATTACATTCATACCTGATGAGACGATTTTTGATGAAGTTTTATTTAGCTATGATGTACTAGAAAAAAGGCTAAAAGAAAAAGCATTTTTAAATAAAGGTATTAAAATAACTTTAGAAGATAAACGTATAGATAAAAAATCAGTTTTCCATTACGAAGGAGGTATCAAATCTTTCGTAGAACACATTAATAAAAATCGAGATGCTCTTCACGAAAATATTATTTATTGTGAAAGTAAAAAAGATAAGTATATAGTAGAAGTTGCAATGCAATATACATCAAGTTACAGTGAAAATATATTTACATTTGCCAATAATATAAATACTATTGAAGGAGGATCTCATCTTAGTGGTTTAAAAAGTGCTTTAACTAGGGCAGTAAACGATTATGCTAAAAAAAGTGGTTTACTAAAAGAAAATGATAATAATCTGACAGGTGAGGATATAAGAGAAGGTTTGACAGCTGTACTTTCAGTAAAGCTACCAGATCCCCAATTTGAAGGACAAACTAAAGGTAAATTAGGGAATAGTGAAGTAAGAGGATTAGTTGATAGTGTAATCAGTGAAGAAGTAAGTACTTTCTTAGAAGAGAATCCAAAAGATGCTAGAATAATAATAGATAAATCTATTAGATCAGCTAGAGCAAGAGAGGCAGCTAGAAAGGCAAGAGATTTAACTAGAAGAAAAAATGTATTAGAAGGACTATCATTGCCAGGAAAGCTTGCAGATTGTTCAGAAAAGGATGCATCAAAATGTGAGGTATTCATAGTCGAGGGAGAATCTGCCGGTGGATCAGCAAAACAAGGACGAGATAGAAGGATACAAGCTATATTACCTTTAAGAGGTAAAATAATGAATGTTGAGAAGGCAAGATTAGATAAAATATTGAGTTCACAAGAAATCAAAGCTATGATTACAGCGTTTGGCTGTGGTATAGATGAAGAATTCGATGTTAGTAAGTTGAGATATCATAAAATAGTCATAATGACCGATGCAGATGTTGATGGTTCTCATATTAGAACACTTCTTATAACTTTCTTATATAGATACATGAAACCGTTGATAGAAAATGGTTATGTATATATAGCTCAACCACCGCTATATAAAGTAAAAAAAGGTAAAGCAGAAGATTATGCGTATAGTGATAATGAGCTTAGTGAAGTAATAGATAAATTTGGAGGTAAGGGTTATACAATCCAGAGATATAAGGGTCTTGGAGAGATGAATCCAGATCAGTTATGGGAAACTACAATGAATCCAGAACATAGAATATTGTTAAGAATAAATGTAGAAGATGCACTAGCAGCAGATGAA
Source organism: Clostridiaceae bacterium M8S5 (assembly GCA_029227815.1). Taxonomy (GTDB): domain Bacteria; phylum Bacillota; class Clostridia; order Tissierellales; family MCWD3; genus Abyssisolibacter. The sequence goes on from CP118523.1 coordinate 4,474,919, forward strand.
GTATTTACGACATTGATGGGAGATAAAGTATTTCCAAGAAAGCAATTTATACAAGAGAATGCTCAATATGTTAAAAATTTAGATATATAACAATAAGCGAACTATATGTTAAGTAGTTATTAATACTTAACATTAAGGAGGATATACATGAATAATGGTGATAAAATTATTCCAATAGATATCGAAAAGGAAATGAAAAAATCATATTTGGACTATGCGATGAGTGTAATAGTAAGTAGAGCTTTGCCAGACGTTAGAGATGGTTTAAAGCCAGTTCATAGAAGAATATTGTACGCTATGAGAGACTTAACACTTTATCCAGACAAGCCTCATAGAAAGTCTGCTCGTATAGTCGGAGATGTACTTGGTAAGTACCATCCTCATGGAGATGGCGCAGTTTATCAGGCGATGGTAAGATTAGCACAAGATTTTTCAACAAGGTATCTATTAGTTGATGGACATGGTAACTTTGGATCAATAGATGGTGATTCAGCAGCTGCTATGCGTTATACAGAAGCTAGAATGTCAAAAATAGCTATGGAAATACTACGTGATATAGAAGAAGATACGGTTGATTTTAGGCCAAACTTTGATGAGACATTAAAAGAACCTATTGTACTACCTAGCAAATATCCTAACCTTTTAGTTAACGGTGCTAGTGGAATTGCGGTTGGTATGGCAACATCTATACCTCCTCACAATATAGGTGAAGTTATAGAAGCTACAGTTAATATGATTGATAATCCAGATATCACGATAAGTGAGCTCATGGAGACTATTAAAGGCCCTGATTTTCCAACAGGAGGTATAATAACAGGGAAAAAAGGAATAAGAGATGCATATCAGACAGGTAGAGGAAAAGTTGTAGTTAGAGCAAGAGCTACTATAGAAGAAATGGCAAATAATAAGAATAGAATAATAATTACAGAGATTCCTTATCAACTGAATAAATCTAAATTACTAGAAAAAATAGCTGAAAATGTTAGAGATAAAAGGCTTACTGGAATATCAGATATAAGAGATGAGTCTGATAGAGAAGGTATGAGAATAGTTATTGAGTTAAAAAGAGAAGCTAATCCTAATGTAGTATTAAATATGTTGTACAAGCAAACACAATTACAAGCAACATTTAGCATTATTATGCTTGCTTTGGTTGACAATCGCCCTAAGGTTTTGAATCTTAAAGAAGTGATAAATCATTATTTAAATCACCAAAAAGAGATAATAACTAGAAGGACAGAGTATAGACTAAAAAAAGCAGAGCATAGAGCACATATATTAGAAGGATTAAAAATAGCATTAGATAATATAGATAGAATTATAAAAATAATTAGAAGTAACAGACAAGAAAAAGCTGCAAGAGAGCAATTAATGGAAGAATTTGATTTTTCCGAAATCCAAGCACAAGCTATACTAGATATGAGGCTGAAGAGATTAACTGGATTAGAGAAAGAAAAATTAGAAGAAGAATATGCAGAATTAATAAAGTTAATAAATAAATACAAAGAAATACTGGCTAATGAGAGATTAATATATCAAATAATCAGAGAAGAATTAACAGTAATAAAAGAAAAATACCAAGATGATAGAAGAACAGATATAGAACATGATTATAGTGAAATAAATATAGAAGATCTTATAAAAGAAGAAAATATGGTATTGACACTAACTCACTTTGGTTATATCAAGAGAATACCAGAAGATACTTACAAAATACAAAGACGTGGTGGAAGAGGTATATCTGGATTAACTACAAGAGATGAAGATTTTGTTAAAGACATATTTATAACATCAACACATGATAATTTATTGATATTCACCAATAAAGGGAATATGTATACATTAAAAACTTATGAAATACCTGAAGCTAAAAGACAAGCCAGAGGAACAGCTATAATAAATCTTTTACAGCTTAAAAATGATGAAAAAATAACATCTGTAATACCAATAAAAGACTTTAATAATGAAGAATCACTAGTGTTTGCTACAAAAAATGGTATAATTAAGAAAACAGTTTTAAACAAGTTCAAAAACATTAGAAAAAATGGTTTAATAGCAATAACACTCAAAGATGACGATGAGTTGATTAAAGTAATTAAAACAGATGGATCAGGGAAACTTATCATAGTTACAGAAAATGGTATGTCTATAACATTTGAAGAGAATCAAGTTAGAGATATTGGTAGAACGGCTATGGGAGTAAAAGCTATAACTCTTAGAAAAGGAGACAAGGTTGTATCAATGGACTCAGTAGAGGAAGGAAAATCTCTTTTAGTTATAAGTGAGTATGGCTATGGTAAAAGAACAGATTTATCAGAATATCGTATGCAAACTAGAGGTGGGATAGGAATCAAAACCTATAACATAAGAGCTCATACAGGTAAAATAGTTACATCAACAGTAGTAGATGATGAAGAAGAAGTTATGTTCATAAGTTTAGCAGGAGTTATAATAAGGATAAAAGCATCTGAGATATCTAAGATAGGTAGAAATACACAAGGTGTAAAAATTATGAATGTTGGTAAAGGTGATAAAGTAGTAGCTTTAGCTATAACTAATGCAGAAGATTTAGATGAGAATGAAGTAGAGCAAGAAGAAGAAAATCAGTTAGAAGACTAAAAGTTAATTGGCACAATTATTTTAAGGAGTAGTTGTGCCATTTGTTATAATAAAAATTAGTGCAGGAGGTAATAGAATGTCATTAATAATTGAAAAATATGCAATAGAAAGTGGAAATGTTATAAAACCTATTGGAGATATAGATATATCTACATCAAATGGTTTCAAAGAAGAACTTATATCGTATATAGAAGAAAAAAAATCTGATATAGTGGTTGACTGCGCTAAATTAGAGTATATAGACAGCACTGGTTTAGGAGTAATGATAAGTGGCCTAAAAAGAATTAAAGAATATAATAAAAATATAATATTAAAGGATATGAAAAAAAGTATACTAAAATTGTTCGAAATAACAGAATTAGATAAAGTTTTTATCGTAGAATAATCATTCTTTATAATGTAAAGGGGAGTGGATAAATATGAATACACAAAATAACGATATTATAAAAGTTACTCTCAAAAAAAAGCCAGAATATGTTAGTATTATTAGAGTAACAGCTTCATCTATAGCAAATAAGATGGGATTTAATATAGAAGAGATAGAAGATATTAAACTTGCTTTAGGAGAAGCATGCATAAGTATTATAAAGAATAGTAATCATGTAGAAGGAGAATATAATATAAGCTTTATAATAAATGAAAATAGCTTAGGTATAAAAATAGAGGACTTTAATAATGACAATAATATAAAAGATTGTAAAAATAAAGATGACCTTAGCTTTTTTATTATTAATACATTGATGGATGAAGTAAAATGCGATAAAAATGATAAAAATATTACAGTGCTTCTAACAAAGAATAGGAGTAATGAGTAATGATGAATAACACAGAAAAAAATATTAATATATCGCAGTTAAAATCAATCAAAACAAAAAAATTATTTGAACTATATAAAGAAAACAAGGATAATAATATAAGAAATGAATTAATTAATAGGCACTTATATATCGCAGAAATATTAACAAAAAAATATTTAAATAAAGGCATAGAGTATGATGATATTTATCAAGTATCAAGCTTAGGTCTTATTTATGCAATAGAGAGATTTGATATTAGTAAAGGTTTTGAATTTAGTAGTTTTGCTACTCCTACAATTATAGGAGAAATAAAAAGATATTTTAGAGATAAGAGTTGGATAATAAAAGTTCCAAGAAGAATACAAGAGTTATCAAAGAAAATAAATAATGCAAAGGTATTATTAACACAAAAGCTCAGCAAAGTACCTACAGTATCAGATATAGCTGAGTACTTAGAATCCAGCGAAGAACAAATACTACAGGCTATGGAAGCCAATAAAGTGTATACGCCTTACTCACTTGATACAAGCCATGATAATGACGATAAAAACAATGAATTTAATCTATTTTCAGTATTAGGAAAGAAGGATGAAGAATTAGATAAAATAGAAAATAGAGATTTTATCAATATAATATTAGACAAGTTAAGTGATAAAGAAAAAATGCTAATAAAAGAAAGATATATTTATGAAAAATCACAAGCAGAAACAGCAAAAAAGCTAGGAATATCTCAGATGACAGTATCAAGAATGGAGAAAAATATAATTAGTAAATTCAAAAGAGAATTGTGATAAATAACAGCGATATGTAGGAATTTATAAAAATAAATAAAAAAAATTAATCAAAATCGTTGACAATAGTTTAAATTCATGATACTATAATCAAGTCGCAACAAACGAAACACGTTGAAAAATAAGTTTGTGAAACAGATGGAACCTTGAAAATTGAACAGTGCAAAGCCAGAAACAAAACGAAGTCAATTCGTTAAAAGAGTAAGAAAGTTAAGAAATTAACTTTAGGATAAATTTTTATTTTGAGAGTTTGATCCTGGCTCAGGACGAACGCTGGCGGCGCGCCTAACACATGCAAGTCGAGCGAGAATTTAGTTTTGGAATCTTCGGATGAAGAAGCTAAAGGAAAGCGGCGGACGGGTGAGTAACGCGTGGGAAACCTGCCTTATGCAGAGGGATAGCCTCGGGAAACTGGGATTAATACCTCATAAAACTCTAGTATCGCATGATACAAGAGTCAAAGCGAATAAGCGGCATAAGATGGTCCCGCGTCCCATTAACTAGTTGGTAAGGTAAAGGCTTACCAAGGTGACGATGGGTAGCCGGCCTGAGAGGGTGAACGGCCACACTGGAACTGAGACACGGTCCAGACTCCTACGGGAGGCAGCAGTGGGGAATATTGCACAATGGGGGAAACCCTGATGCAGCGACGCCGCGTGAGCGATGAAGGTTTTCGAATCGTAAAGCTCTGTCCTATGGGAAGAAAAACGACGGTACCATAGGAGGAAGCCCCGGCTAACTACGTGCCAGCAGCCGCGGTAATACGTAGGGGGCGAGCGTTGTCCGGAATTATTGGGCGTAAAGGGTGTGTAGGCGGTCTAGTAAGTCAGATGTGAAAGCCATCGGCTCAACCGATGTAAGCATTTGAAACTACTGGACTTGAGTGCAGGAGAGGAGAGTGGAATTCCTAGTGTAGCGGTGAAATGCGTAGATATTAGGAGGAACACCAGTGGCGAAGGCGACTCTCTGGACTGTAACTGACGCTGAGACACGAAAGCGTGGGGAGCGAACAGGATTAGATACCCTGGTAGTCCACGCCGTAAACGATGAGTGCTAGGTGTTGGAGTCGACAGGCTTCAGTGCCGCCGCAAACGCATTAAGCACTCCGCCTGGGGAGTACGGTCGCAAGACTGAAACTCAAAGGAATTGACGGGGGCCCGCACAAGCAGCGGAGCATGTGGTTTAATTCGACGCAACGCGAAGAACCTTACCAGGTCTTGACATCCCTCTGACAGTATTAGAGATAATGCGTTCCTTCGGGGACAGAGGTGACAGGTGGTGCATGGTTGTCGTCAGCTCGTGTCGTGAGATGTTGGGTTAAGTCCCGCAACGAGCGCAACCCTTGCCTTTAGTTGCCATCAGGTAATGCTGGGCACTCTAGAGGGACTGCCGGTGACAAACCGGAGGAAGGTGGGGATGACGTCAAATCATCATGCCCCTTATGATCTGGGCTACACACGTGCTACAATGGTCGGTACAATGGGCAGCCAACCCGCGAGGGGGAGCGAATCCCAATAAGCCGATCCCAGTTCGGATTGTAGGCTGCAACTCGCCTACATGAAGTTGGAGTTGCTAGTAATCGCGAATCAGAATGTCGCGGTGAATGCGTTCCCGGGCCTTGTACACACCGCCCGTCACACCATGGGAGTTGGTAATACCCGAAGCCGTCGAGCTAACCTTTTGGAGGCAGACGTCGAAGGTAGGATTAATAACTAGGGTGAAGTCGTAACAAGGTAGCCGTATCGGAAGGTGCGGCTGGATCACCTCCTTTCTAAGGAGTAAAATGCTAAATACATTATTGTATTTTAGACATTTCAAAAAGTTTTAAATTTTAGGCGAATGCACTGTTTAATTTTGAAGGTTTAATTATCTTCATTCGTACCTTGAAAACTACACAGAAAATATTAATATGAAATACTCCAATTATAATACAACTCACCGGTTGTATGAAATGAGAGTTTCTTTTAATCAAATTAGAATAATTTTAGGTCAAGTTACTAAGAGCATAGGGTGAATGCCTTGGCACCAAGAGCCGATGAAGGACGGATAAGCACCGAAATGTCTCGGGGAGTCGCAAGTAGACTTCGATCCGGGAATTTCCGAATGGGGAAACCCACATGCATAAACTGCATGTATCAGTTACTGAATACATAGGTAACTGAAGGCATACCAGGAGAACTGAAACATCTAAGTACCCTGAGGAATAGAAAGAAAAATCGATTCCCTCAGTAGCGGCGAGCGAAAGGGGAATAGCCCAAACCTGTATTTCTTTGAAATATGGGGGTTGTGGACTGACTTATAGGTAGGGATATTGTAATCGAAGAAGTCTGGAAAGGCTTACCATAGATGGTGATAGTCCAGTAGATGAAACATGAATACCACCTGTCAGTATCCAGAGTACCACGGGACACGTGAAACCCTGTGGGAAGCAGGGGGGACCACCCCCCAAGGCTAAATACTACTTGGTGACCGATAGAGAATAGTACCGTGAGGGAAAGGTGAAAAGAACCCCGGGAGGGGGGAGTGAAATAGAACCTGAAACCCTATGTTTACAAGCAGTGGAAGTGCTTTTTATGCACGACCGCGTACTTTTTGTAGAACGGGCCAGCGAGTTACGATATGCAGCAAGGTTAAGAGCTTAAGGCTTGGAGCCGTAGAGAAATCGAGTCTTAATAGGGCGTTTTAGTTGTATGTCGTAGACCCGAAACCGGGTGACCTATCCATGAGCAGGATGAAGCGGAAGTAAAATTTCGTGGAGGTCCGAACCCATGTCTGTTGAAAAAGGCTGGGATGACTTGTGGATAGCGGTGAAATTCCAATCGAACTCGGAGATAGCTGGTTCTCCTCGAAATAGCTTTAGGGCTAGCCTCGAGTTATAGTGATGTGGAGGTAGAGCACTGAATAGTCTAGGGGCGTTTGACGTTACCAAAACTTATCAAACTCCGAATGCCATTATCACGTTTCTCGGGAGTCAGACTATGTGAGATAAGTTTCATAGTCGAAAGGGAAACAGCCCAGACCATCAGCTAAGGTCCCTAAATATTAGTTAAGTGGTAAAGGATGTAGAACTACACAGACAACCAGGATGTTGGCTTAGAAGCAGCCATTCATTCAAAGAGTGCGTAATAGCTCACTGGTCGAGTGGTTCTGCGCCGAAAATTTCCGGGGCTCAAACTAATTACCGAAGCTATGGATTGTTGATCGTAAAGGTTAATGATGGTAGAGGAGCATTCTGTACGGGCTGAAGTCGTACCGTAAGGAGCGGTGGACTGTACAGAAGAGAGAATGCTGGCATGAGTAGCGAAAGGTAGGTGAGAATCCTACCCATCGGAAGCCTAAGGTTTCCTGAGGAAGGCTCGTCCACTCAGGGTTAGTCGGGGCCTAAGCCGAGGCTGAAAAGCGTAGGCGATGGACAACAGGTTGAGATTCCTGTACTAGCAATACATGTTTGAGAGATGGAGTGACACAGAAGGATAGGCTATGCACACTATTGGATGTGTGTCTAAGTATGTAGGAAGTTCTTATAGGAAAATCCGTAGGAACATTATTCTGAGATACGAATGGGAGCGAAAAATAAGTAGCGAAGTAGCTGATTCCACGCTGTCGAGAAAAGCTTCTATTGAGTGTATTGCTACCCGTACCGCAAACCGACACAGGTAGGCAGGATGAAAATTCTAAGATGAGCGGGAGAACCCTTGTTAAGGAACTCGGCAAAATGACCCCGTAACTTCGGGAGAAGGGGTGCCGCCGAAGGTTGACTCACTTGCTGAGGAAGGCCTTTAGCGGCCGCAGAGAATAGGCCCAAGCGACTGTTTAGCAAAAACACAGGTCTCTGCTAAATCGAAAGATGATGTATAGGGGCTGACACCTGCCCGGTGCTGGAAGGTTAAGGGAAGCGTTAGCTATTTATAGCGAAGCGGCGAACTTAAGCCCCAGTAAACGGCGGCCGTAACTATAACGGTCCTAAGGTAGCGAAATTCCTAGTCGGGTAAGTTCCGACCCGCACGAAAGGTGTAACGATTTGGGCACTGTCTCAACAAGGGACCCGGTGAAATTGTAGTACTCGTGAAGATGCGAGTTACCCGCGGCAGGACGGAAAGACCCCGTGGAGCTTTACTGCAGGCTGATATTGGATTTTGGTATTATATGTACAGGATAGGTGGGAGACTTGGAAATCAGGGCGCTAGCTTTGGTGGAGTCGTCCTTGGGATACCACTCTTGTAATACTGAAGTTCTAACCATAGACCGTGAATCCGGTCTTGGGACATTGTCAGTTGGGCAGTTTGACTGGGGCGGTCGCCTCCTAAAATGTAACGGAGGCGCTCAAAGGTTCTCTCAGCACGGTCGGAAATCGTGCGTAGAGTGTAAAGGCACAAGAGAGCTTGACTGCGAGAGATACATCTCGAGCAGGAACGAAAGTTGGACTTAGTGATCCGGTGGTTCCGAGTGGAAGGGCCATCGCTCAACGGATAAAAGCTACCCCGGGGATAACAGGCTTATCTCCCCCAAGAGTCCACATCGACGGGGAGGTTTGGCACCTCGATGTCGGCTCGTCTCATCCTGGGGCTGGAGTAGGTCCCAAGGGTTGGGCTGTTCGCCCATTAAAGAGGCACGCGAGCTGGGTTCAGAACGTCGTGAGACAGTTCGGTCCCTATCCGCCGTGGGCGCAGGAAATTTGAAAGGAGTTGTCCCTAGTACGAGAGGACCGGGATGAACAGACCTCTGGTGTATCAGTTGTTCCGCCAGGAGCATTGCTGAGTAGCTAAGTCTGGCAGTGATAAGCGCTGAAGGCATCTAAGCGCGAAGCACCCCTTAAGATTAGATTTCCCTTCCTTTATGGAGTAAGACCCCAGATAGACCATCTGGTTGATAGGCCTAAGGTGTAAGGGCAGCAATGTCTTTAGCTTACAGGTACTAATAGGTCGAGGACTTGACCACATTCTTTTCTGTGTAGTTTTGAAGGTATTAACTTCAAACTTAATATTTTATTTTAAATCTGGTGATTACAGCAAGAGGGTCACACCCGTTCCCATACCGAACACGGAAGTTAAGCCTCTTAGCGCTGATGGTACTTGGTGGGAGACTGCCTGGGAGAGTAGGACGTCGCCAGTTTTTTTGTGTTTGGCCTTCTAAGATGGCGAATTACTGCGTTATTTAAATTTTTAGTTCATTCACGTACCTAAGTACGCTCACTCGCTAAAATATTTAAAAGCCTTGTACTTCACTCATCTTATTAACCCTTGGGATTTTTCGGTAGCAATTAGTTCAATCACGTATCTTAAAATACGCTCATTCACTGAAATTTTTTTATTCCTTGCACTTTACTCATCATCCAATATCTATATTTTGTAAATCAAAATTTTTAAGTCATACTAAGTATGCTCATTCCTTTTATAAACCCTTGATACTTTTCGGTAGTAATTGTTCAATCACGTATCTAAATACGCTCATTCACTAGAATTTTTTTGTTCCTTGTACTTCACTCGACATCCATCGTCTAGAGTTTTTTTGGTTACTCATATTTTTGAAATCATTCATGTACATGAGTACACTCTTTCACTAAAATATTTTGATGCCTTGTATTTCACTCGTTTTCCAGTGTCTAGTGATTTTTTCAAATCTAATAAATCATGTATCTAAAATACGCTCATTCACTGAATTTTTTTATTCTTTGCATTTTACTCATTTTAAAGCTTCTAGTAGTTATTTGGTTATTTAATTTATGCTAAAATAGCGGTGATAACTATATTGTATTAAGAGAGTTCAATATAGTTAAAATTAATAACTTCTTAGACAAGTTTTTAATTGATAAAAATACTAATTAATTATAAACAATTAATGAAAAGGTATAATATTGTTAATTCTGTGGATTAAAAAAGTAAAAAATATTTATTTATCCACAGAAAAAAACATCTATTATTTCACATGAGGTATAATAGATGTTTTTAGATTTATTCATTATTTTTCCTATATATCATTAAACCATGAAGACTATAACCGATTAAATCTGTTTTTTCACAGGTACTTATATGGAATCTTAACCATTTCTGATATTCATCTTCAGTGTAACTGTTAATAACATTCTTCATCATATATCCAATACCATCTGTTGCTACGCATTTTATTTCAGTAACATCAAAGGTATTCATTATATTTCTTATATCATCAGCTTGTGTAAATGTAAAGCAACACTCTTCGTTATGGTTATTAAATGTTTCAAAAATGTTATCGTCATTGATAGTGTTCTTGTTTCTAGCAAATTCGTTAACAATACCAGCATGCTTGTTTATGAATGCTATGGCTAGTATACCACCATTTTTTAATACCTTTAGACACTGGGTAATACATTTTATTTTAAGCTCTAGGCTTTTTATATGATATATAGGTCCCATACACAAAACTATATCATAGCTTTTATCTATGTAGTCTTTTAAATCAGTTGCATCACCTGTGTTTATAGTGAGATTTATGTTATCATAATTTGTCAATTTATTTTTCATTATATTTACATTATCAGGAGATAGATCTATTGCAGTAACTTTATTACCTTTATTAGCATAGAAAAAAGAGTACGCACCAGTTCCAGCACCTACATCTAGAATACTATAATTGGTCTTAATATATTTATTTAGATAGTAAATACTAGTATCAAATTCAACTCTATGAGCATTATCTTTTGTTAATCTAGAATTTTCATCATATTGTTTATAATGCTGTTTAACTTTCATATTTTTAACAACCTTTCCGTATAAGTTTATACAATTATATAATGAAAGGTACAATGTGTAAAGTGATTTTTGTTTATAGAATACAATATTTTCCGTATAAAATTCAGAATATTTTAGAGGATTTTATATGTTTTTGTTGAAGAATATATATATAAGATTGGAGGCTGATATGATGATTAAACTAATTTGTGGATTAAAAGGAACAGGTAAGAAACCAAAGTTAATAAAGTTAGCTAATGAAAATCAACAAAGTTGTAAAGGTGACATTGTATTTATAGAGCCAGGTAATAAGAGTATGCATGATTTAAAACATAATATTAGATTAATTGATGCCATGGATTTTGATATTGAAAATATTGAAAACTTCTATGGCTTTTTATGTGGTATAATATCAGAAAACTATGATATAAAAGAGATATATATTAATAGGATTTATAAAATATTTGATTTTGACAACAAAGAACTAAAATTACTAATGTCTAAGTTAGAAAAATTGAATACTAAATTTGATATAGATTTCTATCTTACATTAAGAATCAATAAAGATGATCTGCCACAGGAATATATAGAAAATGTAATATAAATGGTATTATTGGGGTTGTGTATAACAGCCCTATTATAACTTTCTTGAATAAAGTGTAAATAAATTATAAAATAAGATATAGCTATTTAAATTTATTTATGAAAGGATAAAACTCTATGCAATCAAATGAGAGAAGAAGTAAAATAATAAAAAAGCTGAGGGCTACAGATAAACCTCTTAAAGGAATACAGTTAGCAAAAGAATTTGATGTTAGTAGGCAAATAATAGTTCAGGATATAGCTATACTAAGAGCTAAAGGTGAGCAAATTATAGCTACTCCTCAAGGATATATTAACGGAGTAGGAGAAAGTAGATTTTTAAAGAAGAAAATAGTATCTAAACATTTTGGCTATGATGAAATGAGAGATGAACTTAATATAATAATAGACAATGGAGGTAAGGTGATCAATGTAATAGTAGAACATGCTGTATATGGCGAAATAGAAAGCCCATTAATGATTAGTTCAAGACTTGATATTAAAAATTTTATGAACAATCTAAAAGAATCAAATGCAGAGCCTTTGTCATCATTAACTGATGGAATACACATACACACTATAGAAGTTCCTGATGAAGATGTATATTCAGAAATTAAAAATGAACTAAAAAACAAAAAATACTTGATTGATAGCATGTAAAATGCTATATTTTTTATATACAGATGACAAGTCACTAGAATATACATAAATATAATTGTTTTGTGAGTGTATACTTTTTATCATATTGATAATGTTAACTATGGAAGGAGTTCTATTCATGAAAAATAGGATAAAAGATTATTGTGTAAAATTTTTAAATGGCATGGCGCTTGGTTTGTTTTCATCTCTTATAATTGGATTAATTTTAAAGCAAATTGGTCTAAGTTTAAGAATAGATATGTTAACAAAGTTTGGACAGACAGCACAATATCTTATGGGACCATGCATAGGAGCAGGCGTAGCGTATAGTGTAGGGGCATCACCACTTGGTATATTTGCATCAATTATTACAGGTGCAATAGGAGCAGGTACAATGTCTATTAATGAAGCTGGGATATACGTGCTAAAAATAGGAGAGCCAGTTGGTGCATTAATAGCGTCGTTATTAGGAGCAGAAATATCGAAAATAGTGCAAGGAAAAACTAAAGTAGATATTGTAGTAGTTCCAGCTTGTACAATTGTAGTTGGTGGCTTAGTTGGTATATATATAGCACCATATATGCAAGAACTTATGACATTAATAGGAGTAGGAATTATGAGAGCTACAGAGCTACATCCTTTGCCAATGGGTATTATAGTTTCTACCGCTATGGGTATTATACTTACACTACCAATAAGTAGCGCTGCTCTAGCAATATCTTTAAAGCTAGGAGGACTCGCAGCAGGTGCTGCTACAGTAGGTTGTGCTACACAGATGATAGGGTTTGCAGTTGCAAGCTATAGAGAAAATAAAGTTAGCGGGTTGATATCACAAGGGTTAGGAACATCTATGTTGCAAGTACCCAATATTATAAAGAATCCTTACATATGGATTCCACCTATATTAACATCAGCTATTCTAGGTCCATTGGCTACTACTTTATTTAAAATGATAAACAACAAAATAGGTGCTGGAATGGGAACTAGTGGGTTAGTAGGACAAATAGCTACCATAGAAACTATGGGGAAAAGTGCATTAATGGGAATAATAATATTACATTTTATTTTGCCTGCTATTTTTTGTTATATAATATCAGAGTTTATGAGAAAAAAGGGATATATAAAGTTTGGTGACATGAAATTAAGTGATGAATGATGAAATTTTAAAATATTAATTGAAAATATTTAAAAATATAATAAATCTATTAAGAATTATAAAATAAAAGTTTGAAAAAATTCGCAATGGGTAGTATAATTTAAATGAATGTATACAACCCATTGTTTTTGTACATTCTTATAGATATATAAAGGAGGTAATTATTTGAAAAACAAGTCAAAAATAATAGGAATAGTAGTAGTTGCTTTACTTATTGTATTAGGTAGTTCTTTTACAAGTCTTATAAATTTTATAACCGACTATAAGTGGTTTAGTGAGCTAGGATATGAAAAAACTTTTATGACTAAGCTTGTTACTCAAATCAAAGTAGGCGTACCTACGTTTATTATTATATTTGCTCTTATAACAACATACATACTATCAATAAAAAAGAATTATTATAAAGAAGCTAATATAATGACAAATAAACGTAGTGAAAAAAGACTTAATTTGATTTTTGTATTAGTATCAGGTGTTGTTTCAATTTTTCTAACAAGTAATGTTGCATCTAAACTATGGTTTACTATTTTACAATTCATGAATGGTAAAGCATTTAATGTTACTGATCCAATATTTAAAAAAGATATATCGTTTTATGTATTCAAGTTACCGCTTATAAAAGAAATCATGGGCATGGTATTGTTATTAGCAGTAATATTAATTGCTATTACTGTTATAACGTATTTGGTACTTTTAAGTATTAGAAGACCAGCAGAGGAAAACATGTCAAATGTCTATGAACTATCAAGTGGTAGAAGAGCACCTAGTGTATTTAGTAAAAAAATATTAAATGTAGCTTTATTACAAATAGGGTTAATAGGTTTTGTAATATTTATAGTTATAGGTATCAATTCTATACTAAGATCTTATAGCCTATTATATTCAGCTAGAGGAGTAGCTTATGGGGCTAGTTATACTGACGTACATGTTACGCTATGGTTATATAGAATAAGTGCTGTAATAGCTGTTCTATCAGCTATAGGGTTTATTGTAGGAGTAGTAAAAAGAAAGCCTAGATGGGCAATAGCAGGACCAGTGTTGTTTATAGCTATAACAATATTGGGTAATATCGGAGAAGGTTTTGTTCAAAAGCTAATAGTTGAACCAGATGAGATATCTAAGGAAAGAAAGTATTTAAACTATAATATAGAATTTACACAAAAAGCTTTTGGACTTGGAAATGTTAAGCAAGAAGATTTTGACTTAAAAGATAATTTGTCTAAAGAAGTACTTGATAGAAATGCAGATACGATACAAAACATAAAAATTAATGATTATAGACCTCTTGGTCAAGTATATAATCAACTACAAGGTATTAGAACATATTATCAATTTAATAACATAGATATAGATAGATATAATATAGACGGGAAATATACACAAGTATTTTTATCTGCTAGAGAGTTAGATCAAAATAAGCTAAATGATCAAGCAAAAACGTGGATAAACAAACATCTAAAATATACTCATGGTTATGGCGCTACATTATCGCCAGTTAATTCAATAACGCCAGAAGGACAGCCAGAGCTATTGATTAAAAATATACCTCCAGTTACTAATACTAACTTGAAGATAAAACGTCCAGAAATATATTTTGGAGAATTAACTAATGACTATGTAATAGTTAATACAGATGAAAAGGAATTTGATTTTCCACAAGGTTCGGACAATAAAGAAACTATTTATGAAGGTTCAGCTGGAATAGAGCTAAACACAATGAATAAAATATTGTTTGCTATTAAGCAAAGAAGTATGAAGATATTACTTTCTGGTAATGTGAATTCAGATAGTAAGATTATTCTATATAGAAATGTAAGAGAAAGAATCAATAAAATAGCTCCATTCATAGGATATGACAAAGATCCATATCTAGTTATTAATGAAGAAGATGGGAAACTTTATTGGATTATAGATGGGTATACTGCTACTGATAAGTTCCCATACTCACAAAAGTATAAAAACCATAATTTTAACTATATTAGAAACTCTGTTAAGGTAGTAATAGATGCTTATAATGGTACAACGAAGTTCTATATATTTGATGAAAATGATCCTATTATAAATACTTATAGTGATATATTCAGTGATTTATTTGAAAATAAGGATAATATGCCTAAGTTCATAAGAATGCATACTAGATACCCTCAGTTTTTATTTGATATTCAATCAGATGTATACAAGATATATCATGTAAATAATCCTATGGTATTTTATAATAAAGAAGATGTTTGGGATAAAGCTGAAGAAACATATATGGAAGGACAACAAGAAGTTGAATCAAATTATTTGATGTTTAAAATTCCAGGAGAGAAACAAAAAGAGTTTTTATTAACTGTACCTTATACTCCAAGTAATAAACCAAACCTTACAGGTTTGTTTATTGCTAGAAATGATGGGGATAACTACGGTAAATTATTGCTATACAAATTCTCTAAGGAAAAGACTATACAAGGGCCAAATATGATAGAGTCACGAATAGACCAAGATGCAAGCATATCTCCGCAGTTAACATTATGGGGACAGAAAGGGTCTACAGTATTAAGAGGAAATTTGGTCATAATTCCTATAGAAGATTCACTTTTATATGTTGAGCCTATATATATACAAGCAGATACTAAAAACAGTATACCTCAAGTTAAGAAAGTTATAGTATCATATAAGAATAAAATAGTTATGGAAAATACTCTTAAAGATGCATTAGCTAAGCTATTTGATTATAAACAAACTAAACCAGACACTAAAAAACCAACAACGCCTAGCGAACCACAAATAATTTCAGGTGATGTAAACACATTGATAAAATTAGCAAATGATTATTTTGTTAAATCAAAAGAAGCTTCACAAGCAGGTGATTGGGCGACATATGGTGAAAATATAAAAAGATTAGAAGAAGTCATAAATCAATTAAATAACCTTTCAAGTAAAGAATAGATAGGTTTAAAAAGACTATATCAGGATATTACCTCGATATAGTCTCTTTTTTTAGTCCACTGCAATTTATATTATTGACCGCTAATTTATCTAATTCTTTAGATTTTAGAAAAATATCTTCTCTAGCAAGAATGTCTTTATCTATTAGTACTTCGATGATACTTGCAATAACAAGAGAATTTCTATAATCTATTTTTTTTAATTTATTTAATTCATATGATAAATTATTATCCATAATAGTAAATCTCCCTTTTACATAGTTATTTTTATTATTGACTTAATTAAATTTAAATATGCAGTAATGAGTAATTTAATTTATAATGAAAGAATATAAAAATAAAATTATAAATGGGTGATACTTAAAAATATTTTATTATTAAAGATAAATATTAAATATTAAAACATAGCAATCTATTCTATTTTGAATATTTACTTGAAAAACAGGATACAATATGATATAATCAGCTTCAATAAATTAATATAAATTACTGATAGGAATAGTAGATAATGATATCTTTTAAGAGAGCTAATGGTTGGTGAGAATTGGTATGGTTAGTTATTGAATCCACCTAATTAAGGTATACCTTTGCATGGGTTAAAGTGCACTTAAGTGAGCAATTTTGCTAAGTAGGGTGGCAACGCGGGAAAAACTCTCGTCCCTAAGTTTTATTAGGGATGGGGGTTTATTTTATTTTATAAAAAATGTGAGGAGGTAGTAAAATGTTAGATATCAAAAGAATAAGAAACAATACTCAAGAAGTAATAGACGGATTAAAAAGCAGAAACGAAGATTGTGATATTGAAGCTATATTAAAGTTAGATGAACAAAGAAGAGAGTTATTACAAGAAACTGAAGTAAAGAAGGCTGAGCAAAACAGTGTATCAAAACAAATACCAGCATTAAAAAAGGAAGGTAAAGATGTAACAGAAACTTTAGCTAAAATGAAATCTTTATCTCATAACATAAAAGAACTTGATATACAAGTGAAAGATATAGAAGAAAAATTAGATAAATTACTTTATACACTACCTAATATACCAAATAAAAATGTAACTATAGGAGATAGCGATGAAGACAATAAGGAAATCAGAAAGTATGGAGAGCCAACTAAGTTTGATTTCGAGCCAAAACCACATTGGGATATTGGAGTAGATTTAGATATACTAGATTTTAAAAGAGCATCTAAAGTTACAGGTGCAAGGTTCACATTGTATAAAGGATTTGGAGCAAAACTAGAAAGAGCATTGATAAATTTTATGCTTGATTTGCATACTATTGATCATGGATACAAAGAAATACTACCACCTTTTATGGTAAATAGGGATTCTATGACTGGAACAGGTCAATTACCTAAATTTGAAGAGGATGCATTTAATATCCCTTCTAAGGATTATTTCTTAGTTCCTACAGCAGAAGTTCCAGTAACTAATATTCATAGAAATGAAATTCTTGCCGAGAATGAACTTCCTATAAACTTTACGGCATATACACCATGTTTTAGACAAGAAGCAGGTTCAGCAGGAAGAGATACAAGGGGTTTAATTAGAAATCATCAATTCAATAAAGTTGAGTTAGTTAAATTAGTAAATCCTGACAATTCATATGATGAGCTTGAAAAGCTGACAGCTAATGCAGAAAAAGTGTTACAACTATTAAACTTACCATATAGAATTGTTGAGTTATGTACAGGAGATTTAGGGTTCTCTTCAGCTAAAACATACGATCTAGAAGTATGGATGCCAAGTTACAATAGATATGTGGAGATTTCATCTTGTAGTAACTTTGAAGATTTTCAAGCTAGAAGAGCAAATATAAAATTTAGGGATGAAGAGACTAACAAGACAAGATTTGTTCATACATTAAACGGTTCTGGTTTAGCTATTGGTAGAACAACAGCAGCTATATTAGAAAATTATCAACAAAAAGATGGAACAGTAACAATACCAGAAGTATTGAGACCGTACTTTAGAGGTATGGATAAAATAACTAAGTAATTTATACAAATCAAAGAACTCAGGTGCATTATACGAGTTCTTTTTTTTATCTATAATTAAAAATGTTGAGAGTAGTTTAAGAGACAAGATAGTAATAAACCATTTAAAAGATTTTGAGAGTTGGAAAAATTATGGTGCATTAGTCTATCAAAGAGGAGCATTTTTGTTAGTAGAAATGAAAAATAAATATGTGAAAGACATACAGATAAAGTATTAGAGATTTAGCTGATAAATATTTGTACGATAAAAAGTAACAAAGATATCTATAAAATAATTTTTATTGGGACTCTTTGATTAAATGCAAAGAGTTTTTTCGTATGTAAAATTAATATATTAATAAAATTTAACAAAAAAATAAAAGGAAAATTTTAAATTTAATAGAATAATTTAAACAATTTACTTAAATATAAAATAAACTAAAGATATATTAGGAGGTTAAGGGATGTCAAAAAAAATAAGAATATTTATTGGTGTTATTTGTACTATAGCAATATTTGTATTAATAAGTTTCATCTATACAACGGACCAAACAGAACCAGCATTAATAGTTAAAGATACAAATAATGTTGATTACGAAAAAATAAATAGATATAAGATAGATGTTAATATGATGACGGAAGAAAAAAAGTTAGAGGTGAAACAAGTAGTAGATTACTATAATAATGAAGATGTAGATTTAAAAGAGATATATTTCCACTTGTATCCAAATGTTTTTGAAAACTATTCAATAACAAAAAAAAATTCGTTTATAAAGTATCCTAATGGTGTTTCGACAGGTGGTATAAATCTAAAGAGTATTAAGATTGACAATGATGATGTTGAATACGATATAAAAGGAGAAGATAATACATTATTACATATACCATTACAAGAAAAATTAAATAAAGATGATAAAATAACTATTGAATTTCAGTATGAAGTGACTTTACCTAATATAATATGTAGATTTGGATATCATGAGGGAATATATAATTTAGGAAACTGGTATCCGATAGTAGCTGTGTATGATGAAAGTGGATGGAATCTAGACCCATATTATATGGTGGGAGATCCTTTTTATAGCGATACTAGTAACTATGAAGTTAATATAGTGACGCCTAAAAACATGATTATAGCGGCCTCAGGACAAATAAAGGATGAAATCAAAGATGATAAAAGACACTGGAATATAAAAGGTGATATGATTAGAGATTTTGCCTTTGTTGCTAGTGAAGACTTTATAGTAAAGGAAGAAGTTGTAGAAGGCACTACAATAAAAAGCTATTTTTTAATGGAAGATAACGAAGTTATTGAAGAAGCAATGAAATATGCTAGAGATAGCTTAAGAGTGTTCAATAATAAATTTGGCAAGTATCCATATAAAACCTTATCTGTAGTAGCTACAAATCATAATTCAGGAATGGAATTTCCATCATTGATATATATAAGCAAGAATTATTACAAAAACGAGGATAGATTCTTAATGGGACTAGAGATAGTTATATGTCATGAGATAGGACATCAATGGTGGTATTCAGTAGTAGGGAATGATGAAATTGAAGAGGCTTGGCTAGATGAATCATTGACAGTATATTCAGAAATAGTATACTTTAATGAGGTATATAGTAAAAAAGTTGCCAAGATGCATGTAGATAAGAAGAGAAAACAATATGAGAATCAAGAAAAAAGCTTAGAAGATAAAAAAGTAATAAAATCTTTAAAAGATTTTGACAGTTGGAAGGATTACACAGCATTAGTTTATAAAAAAGGATTCTTTTTCTTATTAGAAATAGATAATAAATATGAAACAGGAACTTTAGATAAGATACTAAGAGAGTATTATAATAATTTTAGATTTAAAAATGCTAAAACAACTGATTTTTTAGATATATGCGAGAAACATACAGATAAAAGTATTAGAGACTTAGCAGATGAATACTTATATGATAAGAAATAGGGATAAACTATTTGACGGACTCTTTGGCTATATGTCAAAGGGTTCTTTTAAATAATTGCATAAATAAGAATATGTAAAAAATGAAATAAAAAAGGAAAAAAATCGAGTTTTGAAGAATAATATAAATAATTTGTATTTATATTGCTTTAGTCAAACTAAAACACTATAACTAAATAATTAATATAAACTAGAAAAAGAGGTTATACTAAATGATGAAATACAAAAGATGTATTGGTATTTAAAAATACAGCAGGTGGTGAAACCATGAGGTTTATTAAAAAGCGAAAGGCTTTATTTTTATTTTGTTTATTCATGATTTTTATAGCTTATTTCGATAACATGGCAAATAATGATGGAACACTAGAAAAAATAAAAGAAGAGTGTAAAATTTCATTGGTTACAAATAAACAAAAAAAGAGTGAAATAGATAAGAAAGCCATTATACAAAAGGATATTCCCTTAGATACAAAGCGAGTAAATAACTACAAAATAGATGTGAAGCTTAATGATGACAAAAATAAATTAAGTGTAAAACAAACTGTAAATTATTGTAATAATGAAAGTGTAGTTTTAGAAAATCTATACTTTCATATTTATCCAAATGCTTTTAATAACAAGAGAACGGCACCAATGATATATAAGACAGCTATAAATTCATACCCGACAGGCTTTTCACCAGGAAATATAACTATAAAAAGTATAACTATAGAAGACAAAAAAGCTAGCTATACAATTGAAGGATCAGATAAAACACTCCTTAAAATTGAATTATCAAAGGCTCTTAATCAATCAGAAAGAGTTACTATCAACATAGAATATGATGTAATAATACCTTGTGCAAAGGGCAGATTTGGATATTATAAAGATGTTTATAATCTTGGCAACTGGTATCCCATAGCGTGTGTATTTGACAAAAATGGCTGGAATCTAGAACCATATTATAATATAGGAGACCCTTTTTATAGTGATACAAGTAATTATGAAGTAACCATATGTGCTCCTAAAAAAATAATAGTAGCATCATCAGGTGATTTGGAAAATGAAATAGAAGAGGGAGACTATACTTATTGGCAATTTAAAGCAGATTTAAGAAGGGATTTTGCGTTTGTTGCATCTAAGAGATTTACAGTTATGGAAGAAATGGTAGATGATATATTAATAAAGAGTTATTATTTGAGTAAAGACAAAGGTATAAATAAAAAAGTAATGAAATTTGCGAAAAATAGTATACAGATATTCGGTAAGATTTATGGAAAGTATCCGTTCAAAACATACTCAGTAGTAGAAACATATTTTCCAACAGGCATGGAATATCCAGCATTAGTTTATATAGGTCAGGAATTATACAATGAAAATAACGTCAGATTTTTAGAGGTAGTAGTAGCCCATGAAACTGGGCACCAATGGTGGTATTCTGCAGTAGGAAATGATCAAGTAGATGAACCGTGGTTAGATGAATCATTGACAACCTACTCAGAGGTAGTGTATTTTGATGAGTTAATGGGTGATAAAAAAGGAGAAGAATATTTTAACAATAGTATTAAAAAACAATATGATAGAGTAAAGAATAGAATTAAAGATAAAAGAATTGTTAAACCATTGAAAGAATTCAATGATTGGGTAGACTATGGAGGAATTGTATATAACAAAGGAGCCATGTATTTACATGAAATTGAAAAAAAATATGGAGAAGAAGTATTATATAAAATATTAAGAAATTACTATAATAAATATAAATACCAAAATGCTAGTACACCTGATTTTACTGATATTTGTGAAGAATATACAGATGAATATATGAAAGACATAACAAAAAAATGGTTATATAACTAAATATAAATTTTGACATAATGGTATATGTATATTATAATGTATTTAATATTAAAGACTAAGACGAGAAGAGTAGTTATGGAAGGTAACCCAAGCGAGTCAGTGATGGTGAGAGACTGATGTAAA
Organism: Clostridiaceae bacterium M8S5; assembly: GCA_029227815.1. Taxonomy (GTDB): domain Bacteria; phylum Bacillota; class Clostridia; order Tissierellales; family MCWD3; genus Abyssisolibacter. The sequence continues at coordinate 4,497,028 of CP118523.1, forward strand.
ATCCATTAATGAAGAACATCTCAGAGTTGCTAACCGAAATCTTTGGAGAGTAGGCTTAGACGGAACCATACCGTTATAATATGGACAGCATGAGTGTGCTGATAAAGAGATTATATTTGTAATAATGAGGGTGGTACCGCGGAAGATAGCCTTTCGTCCCTATAGTAGGGATGATAGGTTTTTTTGTGTTTACAAATATGTAAAATCAAATTGAGGAGGAGAAAGAATGATATTAGTCAAAGATATTTATCAAAACCAACAAGAATATAATGACAAAGTAGTTAAAGTAGCTGGTTGGATAAGAACAATAAGAGCATCAAAGAAATTTGGGTTTATAGAATTAAACGATGGTACATTTTTTAAAAATGTTCAAATAGTATTTGAGGAAAATTTAGAAAACTTTGAGGAAATAAAAAAATTATCCATTAGTTCAGCAATCATAGTAGAGGGTAAATTAGAACTTACTCCAGGAGCAAAACAGCCATTTGAAATAAAGGCACAGAAAATTGTAATAGAAGGAAAATCTGATGCGGACTATCCATTACAAAAAAAGAGACATTCTTTTGAGTATCTAAGAACAATAGCGCATTTAAGACCTAGAAGTAACACATTTTCGGCAGTTTTTAGAGTAAGGTCTTTGGCGTCATATGCGATTCATAAATTCTTTAATGAAAGAGGCTTTGTATATACTAATACACCATTTGTAACAGGAAGTGACTGTGAAGGTGCTGGAGAAATGTTTAGAGTGACAACTCTTGATTTAGACAATATACCAAGAGATGAAAATGGGAAGATTGATGAAAGTAAAGATTTCTTTGGAAAAGAAGCAAACTTAACAGTAAGTGGACAGTTAAACGCGGAATGCTATGCGCAGGCATTTAGAAATGTTTATACATTTGGCCCTACATTTAGAGCTGAGAATTCAAATACAACTAAACATGCAGCAGAATTCTGGATGCTAGAGCCCGAAATGGCATTTACAGATTTAAATGGCAATATGAAAGTAGCAGAAGATATGGTTAAGTACATTATCAAATATGTAATGGACAATGCAAAAGAAGAGTTAGAGTTCTTTAATAAATTTATAGATAAAGGGTTAATAGATAGATTAACGCACGTTGTTAACTCAGATTTTGGAGTAGTGACTTATACAGAAGCAATAGAAAAACTAGAGAAAGCTGATGTAGACTTTGAATACCCAGTGAAGTGGGGAATGGATTTACAAACTGAGCATGAAAGATATATCGCAGAGAAGATATATAACAGACCTGTATTTGTAATTGACTATCCAAAAGATATAAAAGCGTTCTATATGAGGATGAACGATGATGGTAAGACAGTAGCGGCAATGGATTTATTAGTGCCAGGTATAGGAGAGTTAATGGGAGGTAGTCAAAGAGAAGAAAGGCTTGATTTCTTAGAAAAAAGATTAGAAGAATTAGAGCTTAACAGAGAAGATTATTGGTGGTATTTAGAGCTTAGAAAATACGGAACGACTAAGCACTCAGGATATGGATTAGGGTTTGCGAGGATGCTTATGTATCTTACAGGAATGTCTAACATAAGAGATGTCATACCTTTCCCAAGAACTGTAAAAAATGCTTTGTTTTAAATTAAGAATATTATTAGGGTGCATATTGGCACCCTATATTTTTATATAGGACTATAGGAGTAGATTGAACATAATAAAAGCGTAAAAATTATTATAAAGAACACTGTATATAAGGACTAAGCATATTTGACAAAATTAATAAAATATTATATCATATATAGGTATTATTAGTTGTGCATCTGTAGCTCAGTAGGATAGAGCAGTGCCCTCCTAAGGCATGTGTCGGGGGTTCGACTCCTCTCAGGTGCACCATTTTTATAAGACAAAGTTGATTTTGACAGTGACAGCAACCCAGAAGGGTTGTTTTTTTGTACTACTATTACAATAAATTTGCATATTTAAAGGATTTATAGTTATGTGTATAGAAAATATAACAAAATATAGAAATACATTAATGCTTTAAAATATCTAAATAGAGAGGAATGAAATTATGGTAGTATTAGTAGATATTTTAAAAAATATATATAGCAATCTAATAGAAATAGTTAAATATAAAAAAGAATATGATAAAGAATTTTTCAGTAAATTGATTGAACCGACATATGACAGTTTTAAAATAGTACATAAAAATTATTTAGAAGATTTTTCAAAATACAGAAATAAACTTAATAATACTAGTAATTTTACAATAGATTTTGCTAATGCGTTGATTGATGATATATATAGTGACAGCTTATATACTCAAAGTTTAAGAGCTCAATTAGTTATCTTTTGTAAGCACGAGAAAAGAAAACGAAAATTTAAAAAAATTAAACCTTTTATGGATGCAATAAAAAGGTATCTAATTTTTTGCTCCAAAATAGAACCTGATATTGTACATATCCATATACCAGATGAATTAAGAGATTTTGAAAACATTAGATTTATAGAAGAAATGGGAAGGATAGAATTGAATGATTTAGAAATAGAACAGATTGTAAACGAGTATAACAAATCTGGTGGAAATGTATGGCGACACACGACAATAGCAATTTTAAAAGATAAAATTAACAAAATAAATTCAAGAGAGTTAAATTCAAATATATCATTAAAAAATGAAGCTATTAAAGAAATTGATAAAATTATTAAACAATTACAGCAGAAATTTTTCTTAGTAGAGGAAGCATATTTTGTTTATAAAAATAATCTTAAATAAACTTTAATTAATATCGACGATTTAATAAGCTAGTTTTTTGTGTATCATTGCTTATTTTTATACAAATGATTGAAATATCCTTATTTATATTAAATAAGCACATTTTTTATGTATTAAAATTTTAATACAAATTATGATATAATTAGCATATAATCTAATATTACAGGAGGTAAATAAGTTGAAGAAAATATGGTTTTTTTTAGTAATTATATTATTCTGTTTACCAGCGACAACATATGCACAGCAAGTAAAGGTAAATATAAATGGAGAATTAGTTGAATTTGATGATAAAACAGGGTATCCGTTTATTGATGATAATGGGTGTGCACAGGTGCCTTTCAGAGCAGTTATGGAGTTTTTTGGAGCTAAGGTTGGATGGAATCAAAATACAAAATCTACAACAGTACGTAAAAATAATATGTTAGTCGAATTTTCGCTTGAACAAAATTTTATTATAAAAAATGGAGAAAAAGTGGAGAAGAAGATAAAGACAACGGTAAAGAACGAAAAGTTGTTTATGCCTATAAGGGATGCTCTTGAGCCTTTTGGAGCTACCTTAGAGTATGACAAAGAAAGCAATTGTATATTAGTTAATACGTTTGAAGATAGAGTAAAAATTCATTACATAGATTTAGGTGACAGTGATGCAATAATGATAGAGTATGGCAAGTTTCATGCATTAATAGACTCAGGTGATTCAGCTCATGAAGAAAAATTAATAGAGTATCTTAAAAAGCACCAAGTAGATGATATAGAGTTATTTGTGCTGACAAACTCAAAGGATAAAAGAATAGGAGGAGCCGATGCTGTATTTAATAACTTTGATATACAATATATAGTTGACTGTGATTGGTTATCAAATACTGATACTTTTAAAGAGTACATAAGTACAGGTATAAACGGGAAAAAAGGAGAAGCTGCAATATACAAAACAAATGAAGAAGACTTAGTACTAACAGTTAATAAAGATGGTAGTCAGCCAGAAATAGTACAAGATGAAAAAATAACTATAAAAATATTAGGCAATAAAGAAAATAATGATATCAATAATGCAAGTACAGTTGTATACCTGAGTGTATTTGACACTAAGTTATTGTTCACAAGTGATTTAAAAGTAGATGGAGAAAAAAAGTTTTTACAAAAGGTAAAAGGTGCACAATTAATAACTGTTGGAAATAATGGAGATAAAATATCTACAAGCAAAGAACTATTAGAGACTATAAAGCCTAAATATGCAGTGATTTCCTGTGGTTTAAAATTGCCAAGTGAAGAAGTATTAAAAAAACTACAGCAAAGAAATATAAAAGTTCTAAGAACTGACAAGCAGGGCGATATAGTGTGCATGGTAGATGGTTATAGATTGAAATTTTTTGATAAAAATACAATACCTAAAAATAATGATACAATAAAATATGACGTGATAATAGATGTTAATGATAAAGAAGATATAGTAAGGATAACAAATAAATCACAATCTGATATAGATATGACAGGGTGGAAATTAATTAGTATAAAAGATAACCAAGTATATCACTTTCAAAAAGGATATATACTAAAGGCAAATAGTTCAATAATAGTAGCTTCAGGTAGCTCAATGGGAGATATACAATGGTCAGCAAATGAAATGTGGGATGATACTCAGTCAGATGAAGCGCAATTATATGATAGAGATGGCAATAAAGTAGCAAGTGATGATTAAAGTTATATAGCTAAGAGGTAGAAATATGGACGAATACTACATGAAAAAAGCAATAGAAGAAGCGAAAAAAGCATATATAAAAGAAGAAGTTCCTATAGGTGCAATAATAGTAAAAGATAATCAAATTATATCAACAGGATATAATTTAAGGGAGACATCTAAGGATGCAACTACACATGCAGAAATTATGGCAATAAAAGAAGCATGTAAAATACTAGGGGGTTGGAGGCTTAGTGGCTGTACAATGTATGTGACAATAGAACCTTGCCCTATGTGTGCTGGAGCTATAGTAAATGCTAGAATAGATAGATTAGTAATAGGTGCAATGGATTTGAAGGCCGGAGCATGTGGCTCAATATACAACATAGTAGAAGATTATAGATTAAATCACAGAGTTGAGGTTAAAACAGGTGTCTTGAAAGAAGAATGTTCAAGAGTGATAAAACAATTTTTTAGCGATTTAAGAAATAAAAAGAAATAACATAAATATTTGATAAACCATAAAGTATATGATATAATTTGAAATATTATACTGTAAAAAGGGGTTCGAATATGAGAAATCTTAAAAAGGCGATTTGTTTGGTATTGGTTATTGCAACAATTCTAGCATTAGGAGCTATAGTTATCGCAAGCTCACCATATGGAGCAGCTTGGCCGTATAGGTTTGAGTATCACATGAATGTGAATTGTTATGGGTATGTAACAAGATTTAACAATGCATCAGATCCGGGAGAGCAATATTATGAAACAGATTTAAATCACTTTGGAAAATCAGTAGATGAGATAGCAGAATATGTTAAAAAAGATTTTCAAAGATTGTACAAAACTGCACGTATTATAACATCAAGTACGTCACCAGTAAATGATGATGAGTATAGGATTGCTTTACGTGTAGGAAAGCACAAATTAGGTGGTAAAACACGTTGGGACTATCATTTTTTATTACAATGTAGCGATGGTCAATGGTGTCATAAGCCAGGTAGTCAGGTTTCAGAAAAGCTAGGCAATATAAATCCTAGTACATTCAGATGGGACATGCCTTATTTTATAACAAAGAGTGATGGTAGTAAAGAGCTAGTATATTATGAAGGTTTTTATGATAGTAAAACAATTTATATGGCATTACCTAAGATTAATTAGTAAAATGAATACAAGGGGCGCTGCATCAACGGCAGACGCTTCTTTTTAATTGCTACAATACCATTAATTTCAAAAAATGAAAACATTTTAACGTTTACTTTATAAAAAGTTCCTGTTATACTTGGTTGGACATAAGAGTTATCAATGTAGTAGTTTTTATTTGAATAATAGAGAGGAGAATAAAAATGAAAAAGAAGTTATTAGCAGTATCATTAGCAGGAATATTAGCACTTAGTAGTTCGTCATTTGCAGCAATAACAGAAAAAATGAATATTTCTAAATATAACTTACAGCAGTCAATTACTCAGACAATTGAGTACAACTTTAATAATGATTTACAAGGGTTTCAAGCAGGATTTGCAGATTTGCCAGCAGAAAAAGATGTATATGATTTTTATGAATTAGATTACGATTACAAAAAAATACCCGTAGCAAACAACGAAAGTATGGGTGCATATCTTGCAGGTAATAACCATAGTGATGATTTATTCATGTATATTACTAAAAATATAGCAGAAGATATAGAGTTAAAACCAAATACAGAGTATGAGATAGAACTTAGCTTTAAAATAGCTACAAACGAGGCAGAAAGTATGATGGGTGTGGGAGGCGCACCTGGAGAATCAGTATTTGTCAAAGGGGGAGTAGTTGGCAAAAAACCATGTCCTATAGTAGATGATAGCAACTACTACAGAATGAATATAGACAAAGGCAATCAAAGCGTAGGAGGAAGTGAATTACCTCTACTAGGAAATATAGCAAAAGATAATGGTTCTTTAGATAGATCATATGCATATAAAAATTTCTCCACTAAATGTAAAGTTAAAACAGATTCAAAAGGAAACGCTTATATAGTTATAGGACTTGATTCAGGATATGAAGGAATAACGAAAGTATATTTTGATGATATAGTCTTGAAAGTAACAATGGTTTAAAAAAAGAAAGGAATCTACTTAGATTCCTTTCAGACTGTAGACAAAAGCCCAATTTCTGCGTTGTTGTTAAAATTTCCGTTGCTCACTTACCTCTAAGTAAGCTCTGCTACTCAATTTTAACACGCCTTGAAATTGAACTCTTACTACAGTCTGCTATTTAGATGACTTTGTCATCAACCTAAAAGGAATCTACTTAGATTCCTTTTTTTCTTTAGTTATTAGATCTTTATATTCAATTATAGCACTAGAAATTGCATCAGCACATTTAGCCTGTCCTTTAGAATCCTTTAAAAACACAGTATCATCCGTATTGCTTAAATAACCTAGTTCTACTAATACAGATGTAGCTTTAGTGTTTTCGACAACGTAAAGGTTTTTATCAGAGTTGTATTTAATACCTCTATTTTCAGTAAATTTAAGCTTGGCTAAATTATCTGAAATAATTTGAGCGAGTTTTTCATCTTTAGTTTCTTTTTCAAAACAGTAAACTTCTGTTCCTTTAACATCAGTAGAGTTTTTATAGTAGTTACAATGAATAGATACAAATAAATCTGCATTATTTTCATTAGAAAACTTTGATCTACCCTCTAGAGATTCTGTTTGTTCTTTCCAAGGTATCTCATCTTTTTCTCTAGTGTATATTACTTTTATTCCTTTATCACTTAATAGTTTACCAGTAGAAAGAGCTACGCTTAAAACAATGTCTTTTTCGGCAACATCAAATGTTTTAGAAGTAGCACCAGAATCATATTCACCATGACCAGCATCTATACATACAGTAAAATTATCTTTAGGTGAGTTGTCTTCATTAGTAATATTTTTATTAATAGGTGTAGCTTCTTTTTCATCTCCACAACTTCTAAAAATTAAAAAGCAACTTACAATAATTAAAAATAGCAAAGTACCAAAAAATCGACGTCGACGTTTCATCATAGCTTGTCTCCTACGTTTTTTCTTTAGATAGAGTTCTCGACGTCTTTCATCATAATCCATCTTATCATCTCCAATGAAATATATTATAATTACTTAATTGCATCAAGCAAAATTCTTGCCATTTGAACACCTGAGCAAGAAGCCATCATTAATCCTCTAGTTAGACCACAGCCATCACCAAGGAAGTGTAGGTTTTTAATATTTGATTTAAATTCTTTGTCTATAGTTACTTTATTTGAATAAAATTTTATTTCTGGCCCATATAGGAGTGTTTCAGTACTAGCGAATCCTGGAACAATAACATCCATTGCCTTTATGAAATTGATTATATTAGTCATAGGTCTATAAGGAATAGCTGAAGTAAGATCTCCAGGAACAGCATCTATCAATGTTGGTTTAACATTTGATCTAAGTAATTCCTTTTCCCAAGTTCTTTTGCCATCCAATATATCTCCAAATCTTTGAACTAAAATCTTATTGTTACCAAGCATATTTAATAACTCAGCTACTTTTTTGCCATATTCAATAGGTTGATTAAAAGGATATCTAAAATTGTGAGAGCTTAAAATAGCTAGGTTAGTGTTTTTACTTTTCTTTTCCTTATAAGAGTGACCGTTTACTATAGATAGTTGATTGTCATAGCGTTCTTCAGATACAAAGCCCCCGGGGTTTTGACAAAAAGTACGAACTTTATCTTTAAAAGGATTAGGATAACCTATTAGTTTACCTTCATAGAGAACATTATTTATTTGTTCCATAATTTCATTTCTAACTTCAACTCTAACACCGATATCAACAGTTCCAGCACTGTGGTTTATTCCATGCTTTAAACACATCTGCTTTAACCAATCAGCACCTTTTCTACCAACACATAATATAACTTTTTCACCATATATATCTACGATAGAATCATCTTTTCCTTTGATATGATCATGTGATTTAATTAGTTTAACGCCTTGGATTTCATTGTTTTCAATAATCAAATCTTTGACATACGTACTATCTCTTAGTTCTACTCCTTCTGAAACAATATAATCTTGAATTTTCTTATAAATTTCTTGAGATTTTTCAGTTCCAAGATGTCTAATTGGACAATCAACAAGCTTTAAACCTGCTCTTATAGCCTTTCTTCTAATATCTTGAACCATTTTACTTTCGATTAATCCATTTATCTCTGTATCTGCTCCAAATTTAAGATAAATGTTATCAACATAGTCTATTAAATCTTTAGTAGTATCATAACCAATATATTCAGGCAAGAGACCACCAACCTCTTGACTTAAGCTAAGTTTACCATCCGAAAAAGCTCCAGCTCCAGAAACACCAGAAGTTATATTACAGTAAGGTTTACAATCAATACATTCACGTGTTACTTCTTTAGGACACTTTCTATTCTCTACTTTTTTTCCTTTTTCAACTAATAGTATTTTTTTATCTTTATTTATGTTAACAAGTTCTAAAGCGGTAAAAAGACCAGCTGGCCCTGCACCGACAATAATCACGTCATATTTCATTATTTTTACCTCCTAAATTAAAGCTTGAAGTAGCGAATTAAAAATAACACTACATAGTAATAATATCATAAAACACGAATAATTTGAACAAAAAGCAATGTAATATTCATAGTGTAAGAATATAATAATTAGTATGCACAGGTAGTAAAAGATTTATAATGATACCAAATAAAGTTAAAAATAAAGAAGAAAGTTAATAAAATAGTAACAAACATTTATCTTATTATAATTAAACAAAGTTTTATAATAAAAAAGAAAAATAGAAATAACTATAGAAAGAAATAATATTTCATGATATTATAGTTATATTGGTAATAATATTTCAAGAAAGGGTGTAGCAAATGAATATCGATTTAAAAAGTTTGACCACAGAAGGAAGAAATCCAAACACATTTGGAATAGATATAGCCTCAACAGAGGAAATGATAAGTATGATTAATGAAGAAGATAAAAAAGTTGCTTTTGCAGTAGAAAAAGAGATCAAACATATTGCAAAGGCAGTAGATTTAATAACAGAGAGTTTTAATAATGGAGGCAGATTGATTTATATTGGAGCAGGAACAAGTGGTAGACTAGGTATACTAGATGCATCAGAATGCCCTCCTACCTTTGGAGTACCGGCTCAGATGGTTCATGGTATCATAGCAGGTGGTTACGAAGCTATTTTTAAAGCAAAAGAAGGAGCAGAGGATGATATTAATTTAGGTGAAAAGGACTTAAAAGACATTAATTTTGATAAAAAGGATGTATTAGTAGGGATAACAGCAAGTGGTAGAACTCCTTATGTAATAGGGGCATTGAACTTTGCTAAAAAAATAGGAGCCGTGACTATAGCTGTAACAAATAATAGTGATTCACCAGTACAAAATATTGCAGACGTTGGTATTGCTGTAGTAGTAGGAGGAGAAGCATTAACAGGCTCGACAAGATTGAAAGCTGGTACAGCTCAAAAAATGGTACTAAATATGCTAACGACAGGGTCTATGATAAAGATTGGTAAGGCATACGAAAACTTGATGGTTGATGTGCAATCCACAAATGAGAAACTTACGCAAAGAAGTAAAAATATAGTTGTAGAGGCAACAGGAGTAGATGAAAGTATAGCAAAGGAGTATTTAGAAGAAACTAATTACGACGTAAAATTGTCTATTTTCATGATAAAATCAAAGCTAGATAAAAAGACTGCACAAGAAATAGTTAATAAAAATAATGGACATATTAGAAAAGCACTAAACGAAGTAATTAATAAATAATAATTATTATAAACACTTATAAGAGGTGATTAAATGTTAGGTATATTTAAAAAGAATATTAAGGTTCAATTATTATCTCCTATTGAGGGTAATGTAATAGATATAGAAAATGTAGAGGATGAAGTTTTTTCACAAAAAATGCTCGGAGATGGTGTTGCAATAGATCCATTAGACAATAAAGTAGTATCTCCATGTGATGGTGAAATTTTGCAGGTTTTCCCTACTAAACATGCTGTAGGGATTAAATCAAATGATGGACTAGAAATACTAATACACATAGGAATAGACACCGTTAATTTGAAGGGACAAGGATTTGAAAGCTTTGTTAAACAAGGAGATGTAGTTAAAGCAGGAGATATTCTAATGCAGTTGGATGTAGAATATCTAAGAAAGAATGCAAAATCATTAGTTTCACCAGTTATTATAACCAATGGTGAAATAGTAAAAGATATAGAGAAGTTTACAAATAAAGTAGTCAAAAATACAGATATAATTATGAACATAGATATAAAAAAATGATGCAATTTTTGAAAATGTTCTGTCAAAATAGAATCATTTTATGTTCTTGGAAAATAATACAGAATAATTACAATTAAAATTAAATCAAATCCTTCATCATGTTTCAAAAATGAATGAAAACTTTTAAAAATGAAAGAAACAATGAAAAACTTGCAAAATATGATGGTTTTTTATTGTTTTTTGATTTTTATAATGTTATAATTAAAACACAACAAGATGGAAGGGCTGATAATATGAAGAATTTGAAAGCAAATATAAAAAAGAAAGTAAACGATACAAATAAGAAAAATAGGTTCAAATTTAAAACATGTGGATCAATAACTTGTATTCATAATATGGGAGAGAGATGCAATCTTGAAAGTTGTGAAATGTATGAACGAAATTTCATGCAGGAATACTAATATGGAGATCATGGTAAAACCACACATTACTTAGTCAAAGAATTGTATAACTGTAATATATGGTTCTTTGACTTTTTTTATTGCAAATTAATCTGAAATATGTTAGAATCGTATGAAGGAATCTTTAAATCAGTCCCGTGAGGCTGGCAAGACGATACAAAATTATGATTATATCATCTTGCCATAATGCAAGATTTTTTTATGATTAAATATAAAATATGCCTTTTAAATCGGTCCCGTGAGGCTGAAAAAGGAGGATAAGAATTCTCCTTTACAACAAAAACGAGGAGGTTTTTTTATGTCAGAAAATATATTAAACAGAAAAGATATAACAAGTGTAAAAGAATTTGATTCAAATCCAGTGAAAAAAATAATACTAGCTTTACAACATCTTATAGCAATGTTTGGAGCAACGGTATTAGTACCTATTCTAACAGGACTTGATGCATCGGTAGCATTAGTATCTGCTGGTGTTGGAACATTGATGTTTCATCAAGTAACAAAGAGGAAAGTACCTGTTTTTTTAGGTTCATCATTTGCATTTATAGCAGTTATTAACACAGTAAAAGAAACATACAATGGAGATTTGACATATGCACAAGGTGGAATATTCATAGCAGGGCTAATATATGTAGCATTATCTTTCTTAGTTAAAAAAATAGGTGTAGCCAAGATTAAAAAATATCTACCAGCTCAAGTTGTTGGACCAATGATCATAGTAATAGGATTAAACTTAGTTCCAGTAGCAATAGGTATGGCATCAACGAACTACATCATAGCGTTTATAACATTAGGGATAGCACTTACTATAACACTATTTGCAAAAGGGTTTATAAAACAACTTTCTATATTGATTGCAGTAACAGTTGGATATATAATAGCAAATGCAAGTGGATTAATAGAAGCAGAAGCAGCAGAAGCTTTTAAAACAGCATCATATTTTAGTGTTCCTAATTTCACATTGCCTAAGTTTGAAATAGGAGCAATAATGATAATAGTACCAGTTATCTTGGCTGTTTTCATGGAACATATAGGAGATATAACTACAAATGGTCAAGTAGTTGGTAAAAACTTTGTAGAAGATCCAGGGTTAAATAGAACGCTTTTGGGAGATGGATTAGCTACGTTATTTGCAGGTTTAATAGGGGGACCAGCGAATACAACATATGGAGAAAATACAGGAGTTTTAGCAATAACAAAAAATTATGATCCATCAATATTGAGATTAGCAGCTGTATTTGCTATAGCATTAGGATTTATAGCAAAAGTAGGAGGCTTTCTAAAAACAATTCCTCAATGTGTCATGGGTGGAATAAGTGTAATGTTATTTAGTATGATAGCATTGATAGGAGTAAAGACTCTAAGGAATAATAAAGTTAAGATGAATACAAAAAATATTGTTGTAATTGGTTCAATATTGATTATAGGTATAGGTACATCATTATTAAAAAGATACACAGGAAATGTAATAGGTATACCAATAACTCAAACGGTTAAAATAACAGAGCTTAGTTTGGCGGCTATAGTAGGAGTATTACTAAATGCAGTTTTAAACTTAAAAGAAAATTAAATAATAATTTAGATTACCTTTTTACTTATAAGGTAGTCTTTTTTAGTTTTTATGTTAATAGTTGAGAAGACTATATAAAAAGGTTATGTGAAATAAGACTTTGAGCTGATATTAATTTTAATAACGTTATAGGTGATTGTAATCAATATTCGCAATTCAAAATAAAGGTTATCAAAGTTAAATGTAGAATTACTGTACTAATATACATTAAGCTAGGAGTGGTTATGTGGATTTTAAAATAGCAAAAGAAAGATTTGAAGAGTTATTAATAAAACTAAGAGCTTTAGAATATGCAAGTGCAACTATTTATTGGGATTCGGCTACAGGAGCACCAAAAAAAGGGGCTGGTGAGAGAGCTAAGACATTGGGTGTATTATCGGGAGAGGTTCACAATGTAATGACTTGTGATGATATGGTGCAGTGTCTTAAACTGCTAGATGAAAATAAGGATAAGTTAGACAAAATCACATATGCAACATTAAACAAGATAAAAAGAGAATATGATCAAATGGCTAAAATACCTAAAGATGAATTTGCTCAGTATAGTGAACTCAGAAGTTTAGCAGGGCAAGTATGGGAGGATGCAAAAGAAAAATCAGATTTTACATTATTTGAACCATATTTAGAAAAAATATTTAAATATCAGAGAAAGTTTGTTGAATACAGAGGATATGATGGTAATCCCTATAATGTATTATTAGATGATTATGAACCAGGCATGAATGTAGATATATTAGATGATTTTTTCAACTCGCTAAGAGAAAAAATAGTTCCCTTAGTTAAAAGAATAAAAGAAAGTGGTAAAAAAATAAGAACAGATTTTACTAATAGAAGCTTTAATGTAGAAAAACAAAAAGAATTTAGCAAATATTTATTAGACATACTAGGCTTTGATTTTGAAGCTGGTATGTTCAAAGAAAGTGTACATCCATTTACGCTTAATCTCAATCCATACGATGTAAGACTAACATCACATTTTACTAAGAATATATTATTATCAGGTATTTATGGCACTATACATGAGTGTGGACATGCATTATATGAGCAAGACATAGATAAAGATTTAGTAGGATCATCAGTAGCAACAGGAGTTTCTATGGGTATACATGAGTCACAGTCAAGAGCATATGAAAATGTCATAGGTAGAAATATTAACTTTTGTGGTTTTATATATCCAAAGCTTAAAGAGTTATTCACAGATAAATTACAAGATGTAACATTAAAAGAATTTTACGAAGGTGTAAATGAAGTAAAACCATCATTAATTAGGATAGAGGCAGATGAGCTTACCTACTCATTACATATCATGGTGAGATACGAAATAGAGAAGAAGCTCATTAATAAAGAGATAGAGGTAAAAGATTTACCTGAAATATGGAATAAAAAAATGAATGAGTATCTAGGAGTTTCGCCAGATAATGATGCAGATGGTGTCTTGCAAGATGTTCATTGGTCAGATGGTTTAATAGGTTACTTCCCATCATATGCGTTGGGAAATGCATATGCATCGCAGTTTGTAAATGCTATGAAAAAAGACATAAATTTTAATAATGCTCTTAAAGAAGGCAATTTTAAAGCAATAAAGGACTGGTTAACTGAAAAAATACACAAATATGGAAGTACAAAAATGCCGAATGACATATTAAAAGATGTAACTGGAGAAGGATTAAATCCTAAGTGCTTCATAGAATATTTAAAAGACAAGTATGAAAAAATATATAATTTGAAATAAATATAGCGAACAGACATTCCCCTATGGTATAATATAAGGGGAATGTTTGTTTGTGGAGGTTTATTTGATGAAAAAAATTATACATGTAGATATGGATGCATTTTATGCAGCGATAGAGCAGCATGATAATGACCTAAGAGGCAAAGCAGTGATAGTTGGTGGTATAAAAGGGAGGGGTGTTGTAAGTACATGCTCCTATGAAGCTAGAAAATACGGGGTACATTCTGCTATGCCAACTTTTATAGCAAGGAAAAAATGTCCAGATGCCATATTTATGCCAGTTAGGATGAGTAGATATAAAGAAGTGTCCAAAAAAGTATTTAGAATACTAAGAAGTATAACGACATCAATAGAACCACTATCAATAGATGAAGCCTATTTAGATGTCAGTAATAGTGAGGATGATCCGATAAATATAGTAAAAACTATAAAAAGAGAAGTATTGAGAGAAACAGGGTTAACTCTATCAGCAGGAATTTCATACAATAAGTTTTTAGCAAAAGTTGCATCAGATTGGAATAAACCAAATGGTATAAAAATAATAAAAGAAGAAGATATGCCTAATATTTTATTTCCATTATCAATAAAAAAAGTTTATGGACTTGGCAAAAAATCAGTTGAAATGTTTAATAAATTTGGTGTTTTTACAATAGAAGATTTGTATGGATTATCCAAAGAGTACCTTATAGAAGTACTTGGTAAACATGGAGAGGATATATATAACAGAATAAGAGGTAAAGACACAAGAATTGTAAGTAGGACTACATCATCAAAGTCTATAGGAAGAGAAACTACACTTATTGAAGATACAACAAACAAAGATATATTCAAGAAAATTATAAAGGATTATTCTTTGCAATTAGAACAAAGCCTTATCAAAGATAAATCTCATGCTAAAACGGTAACTATAAAATATAAGACATCTGATTTTAATTCTCATACAAAAAGCAAAACAATGCCATATTACTTACAGAACAAAGATGAAATATACCAAATAGCTTGCGATATAATAGATAACATATACTTTATGAAACCAGTTAGGTTAATCGGATTAACAGTATCTCACATTGAGGATTCATCAGTTAGACAGATTACTATATTTGATTTAATGAATAATTAAAAATAAAAACTCAAGAACAATCATTTAAAATGTCTTGAGATTTAAACTCGTTATAATTATTTTTTAAAAGGTTTCATAATTTTTATATAATCAATTGGCTTATTGTCGTAAGTAGGATAACTAGCATGTTTTGCGTCTTTTTCAAACCAATGTGTATCTACGCCTATTATTCTCCAATCGTCATTTTCCTTAACAAGTATATATTTTTTTATGTTAATTTGTGGTTTCAAAGTATTATCATTTTTGTTTACTTCAGATTTAGTGAATATATATACTTTATTATCAGATTGATAAACAGTAGATAACTCAATTACCATATCTAAATCAAAAGCTGACACCCCATTTTTTTCCTTATATTCTTTTTCTTCTTTAACATATCTTTCATAATCTTCTCTACTTGCTTCCAGTTCAGAAATATCATAGTCCTTTACACACAGTTCCTTAAATTGACTAATGCAATCATCAAAACTGATATCATGTGCAAAAGAAAATCTCGCGTTTAAAATTTCAGCGGCTTCTACCTTTTTAAGTATATGTAGTGTGTCATCTGATTTTTTACATCCACTTATTAAGGATGTTGTAATAATTAATATAAGTATTATTATTGATAATTTTTTCATGCGATACCCCCATATTTTATATAATATACATTATACGCTATAAATAAATATTGTCAATGCTACCAAGTCTATAATTTAGTAGTTTATAAATAAAGGCACTGTCAAAATGACAATGCCGTTACACAGGGTGTTATGTTATTTATTTCTTTTTAAACTAGTTAAAAAGGAGATTCCAACAAATATTAAGATGATTGAAAAGATCAATTTAAAATTGAACCATCTTAAGAATCTTTCAAGAATAATTGATGCACCAATAAATACTAATATAATACCTAAAATTTTCTTATTTCTGTGAGGATTGGATTTTCTTTCGTCAAATTCATCATAAGTGTGATTTGAGTACTCTTCGTCCGGATTAACAGGAATAACTATCGCACATATAATATAAGGAATAAAACCAATCCACATAAAAGCAGATATGACAGTTATAATTCTTACAATAGTTACATCTATATCTAAGTACTCTGCGATGCCTGCACACACACCACATATTTGCTCGTTTTTTCTAGAACGATATAGTTTCTTACTCATAACACCAAATCCTTTCGTATGATTTCTATAAATATATAATAGCATATAGAAACAATAAAATCAATAAAAAAATTAAAAAAATTAATATATAAATTAAACATATTAAAAATAATACAATTTACATTAAAAACATAAAAAAATTATTTAATATACTTTAGTTGTAATTTCCAATTTATTAACTGTTATATTAAAAAATATAGAGAAATCTATTTCAAAATACGTACTTGTTACATATTTTATAGTATAAATCATAAATTTATTCTCAATATTTGAGCATAAATAATATAATATTGGAAAGCTTGAGGGGATAAGATGTTTAAAATTGATGATTTTAAAGTCAACGCTATTAGGCGAGGAATAAGAAGAGAAGACCTTAGCTTTTTGAATTTAAGTGGTAGACAATGCATGTATTCTCAAGGAATATATGGGCAGGGTGTAATAGTTGCAGTAATAGATACTGGAGTAGATAGTAAACATTCAGAGTTAAAAGGAAGAGTGCTAAAAGGTAGAAATTTCACTCAGCTCAGAAGTATAAACAGAAGTATAACAGCAGATAAACATGGACATGGAACCCATGTTGCAGGAAGTATAGCAGGCTCTAATGTAGGAATAGCACCAAGAGCGCAAATTCTTCCTATAAAAGTCCTCGATAGCAATGGAAAAATAGATATAAAAAACATTATAGAAGCTATGAAATGGATAAAAAACTATAGATCATTAGATGGTAAAAAAGTTAGTATAGTATCAATGTCTATTTCAACAGATGGAAAAAATGAAGAAAAAGCAAAACTTGATGAACTCCATAAAGTAATAAAGGATTTAGTAAATGCAAATATAGCTGTAATATGCTCAGCGGGTAACTCGTATAAAGAAGAAGTGAGATATCCTGCAGTATTTGATGAAATCATCTGTGTAGGTGCTGTAGATGTAGATTTAAAATCTGCATTATTCAGTACACAAGGGAACCACATAGATGTTTGCCAAGTAGGAGTAAATGTACTTTCATGTGCACCAAACAATAAATATGCTGAGATGTCTGGTACTAGTATGAGTACACCAATAGTAGCTGGTATAGCAGCACTAATAGCATGTAAGCATCAAATAGCACTGGGTGAATCAATACCAGAAGATTATCTTTGGAGAAATCTTAAAATGAGTACAAAAGATTTAGGAATACCAGGAGCAGATACCAAGTATGGAGTAGGTTTTTGTACCTTGCAACCATTAGAAAAAGAGATAGTAATTAATAATAAAAAGAATGTATTTTCAGTAGATGGTGTATCCTATAAAGACATGAAACTCACGCCAGAGCTAAAAAATACAATAGTAGGATTATTTAGAAAACAAGGAGCATTTATAAAAGTTGATAAGTTAATGAAAAAGCTTAAAATTATATTTTAAATTAGAAAGGGGGTGTCCATTGCAGACATCCCCGATTTATTTATATTAGATTAATACCTTTCAAAAAGACTATAAGTATAGCAATTGGGGATATAAATTTTACTAACAACAAGAATATCACCAAAAATGTAGAACTTATAGAACTTATAGAACCTTTATTTCTTAGTTGATCTTTTATTATCTTTTTATCCATATAATAACCTACAAAGAGACAAATCAACAGACCTCCAAGAGGAAGTAATATATTTGCGGATAAGTACTCCATGAAGTTCATAAACGTCATGCCGAAAATTGTGTATTCCTTTAAAATTCCGTTAGATAAAGAACATAAAATTCCTATAATAGATACAAATAACGTACTAAAAACAGTAACCTTAGTTCTAGACATATTAAATTCTTCGGTAAAATAGGCAACAATCACTTCTAGAATAGATATAGATGAAGTAAGTGCAGCAACTGCTAGTAATGAGAAGAACAATATTCCAAATATATTTCCAAAAGGCATTTGTTCAAAAACTAAAGGTAATGAAATAAAAGCAAGACCAGCTCCTGTATCAGGCTTTATACCATAAGAAAATACAGCAGGAAATATTGCAATACCTGCTAACAGTGCAATAACCGTATCTGCAATACTGACATTGACAGCAGTAGATTTTAAGTTCTCACCATCATTAATATAAGAACCATATGTTAACATAGTTCCCATTCCTAAACTTAATGTAAAGAAAGCATGACCTAAAGCTAGGAATACAGCATCTAAAGTCAATTCGTTAAATTTTGGTTTAAATAAAAAGTTGATTCCTTCCATTGCATTATCTAAAGTTAGTGCTCTTATGTCTAGTATTATAATTAATAAAAACATTAAAGGCATCAATATCTTAGAGTATTTTTCTATACCATTTTTTATACCAGCAGCTACTATATAGCCTGTTATAGCCATAAATAAGAGTTGCCATATGATAGGTAACCAATTACTGCTTATTAA
The DNA here is from genome assembly GCA_029227815.1 of Clostridiaceae bacterium M8S5. Taxonomy (GTDB): domain Bacteria; phylum Bacillota; class Clostridia; order Tissierellales; family MCWD3; genus Abyssisolibacter. The sequence goes on from CP118523.1 coordinate 4,516,128, forward strand.
GCTAGTAAACATATTAGATAATTCGGTTACTGATTTACCAGCAAAACTATTGGTAATAGAATTAGATACATAATGCATGCACCATCCGGCAACAACACCGTAGAAAGACAGTATAACTACTGCACATAATAGTCCCATCCATCCTATAATGGACCAAGGTGTTTTAGGAGCTAATTCCCTAAAAGCACCTATAGCATTCTTCTTAGTACTTCTTCCAATTATAAACTCTGAAATCATAATTGGTAAACCAATTAATACAATACAAACTAAATAAACAATGAGAAATGCACCGCCTCCGTTTGTACCAGTTATATGAGGGAAACGCCAAATATTACCTAGTCCGATAGCTGAACCAGCAGCGGCAGCTAAAATTCCCAGTCGACTTTTAAAACTATCTCTTGCCATATTAATTCCTCCATAAAAGTATTTTGTATGATATGATTGCTAGACTGTTAAATATAGTATATATAGAAAAGTTAAAATTAAAACAAGGAACTATCTGTAAAAATTAATGATGTACACATAACTATGAAATTATCAGAGTTTCCAGAGTGGATACAGTATACAAGGGGGCAGATATAAATTGGATATATATTATACATCAGTCTAAAAATAGATATTACTTTATTATAACTAGGAAGGTTAATTAAGTCAATAAAAAGTTAGTGTACTAAAGCGAACACTAAAGCGAAACTAAATAATTAACATAAGACTTAAAAATATAATCATATTATGTTAATATTTATAATAGGTGCAATAATAAAGACAAAGTACACAATTGTGTATAGATTAAAAATGGGGGAATTAGAGTTGACAAAGACAATTATAGAGTTTAATAATGGTGATGAGATAGAAAGTTTTTTTCTTGTAAAACAATCACTAGTTAAAATATCAAGCAAAAATAAAAAATACATTGACTTTACACTTATGGATAAGACTGGAGAAATAAACGCAAAGCTATGGGAAGTAACAGATAATGATGAAAAACAATATGTAAACAACACAATAATAAAAGTTAGAGGTATCATATCAGTTTATCAAGGGAAATTACAGCTTAAGATAAATAGAATTAGATTACTAAAAGAGGAAGATGGTATTAAAATTAGTGACTATGTGTTGGTAGCTCCTGAAGAACCTAAAGAGATGCTTATGTGTATAGAAACATATATAAACAATATGAGCAATGAAGATATTAAAAGATTAACTAATAGAATAGTACAAGATAATCGTCAAAAATTATTAATCTATCCAGCGGCTACAAAAAATCATCATTCTGTAGCAGGAGGATTATTATATCATACAAAAACTATGTTACTTTTAGGAGAACAAGTGTGTAAGATATATGATTTTCTAAACAAAGATTTACTGTATGCTGGGATCATTTTACATGACATGGCTAAAATCCAAGAAATAGATGCTAATGATTTTGGTGTAGCTTCAGAGTATACAACAGAAGGTCAATTGTTAGGTCACATAATAATGGGGATAAAGAACATAGACAGAGTTGCAAGAGAGGAAGATATAGATAACGAAATATCCATGTTACTTCAACATATGGTATTATCTCATCATTATGAACCAGAGTTTGGAAGCCCTAAAAAACCTCAAATCCCTGAGGGGGAGATATTACATATGCTTGATATAATAGATGCAAGAATGTATGACATGAATAAAGCTTTAGGCAATACAAGAGAAAGAGAATTCTCCGAAAGAGTATGGTCATTAGAAAATAGAAAAGTGTACAAAGCTAATATTAATATTGAGGAAGTCCAAAAAATATAAACATGTTCACTAGAATCTGTGGATAAAAAACGCATGGTTTACTATTTATTGTGGATAAAAACAGTAGGTTACAGAAGAATGGTTGGTGAAGGCATGGATAAAAAAATGAGTTTTTGGCAATGTTATTTTAGTTTTTTTAAAATAAGTATGTTTACCTTTGGTGGAGGATATGCAATGTTGCCAATGACAGAAAAAGAATTGATAGAAAATAAGAAATGCATAACAGAGGAAGAAATGTTACAGGCATATGCATTAGCGCAATCAGCGCCAGGTGTAATAGGAGCTAATACATCAGCAATAATAGGAAATAACATAAATGGTTTAAAGGGTGCAATAGCATCAATACTTGGATTTATTACACCGTCAGTAATTATTATAATGCTAGTTTCAAATATACTTATAAAATTTCAAAATAATGTATTGGTTAGCAGTGCATTAAAAGGCATAAAAATAGCAGTTCTTGGAATATTGATAAATATATTTATTAGACTGTTTAAAAAGTCAGAGAAATATATAAAGAATGCATTTGGAACAATACTTTCGCTCTTAGCATTTACACTGGTGATGTTTTTTCACATATCAACTATCTATATTATTATTGCTTCAGCTATAGCAGGGATAGTGTATTTTAATAGAAAGGAAGAATAATAATATGGAGTTTTTGCTTATAATAATGAATTTTTTTAAGATTGGATTATTTACAATAGGTGGTGGATTAGTAGTTTTATCATTAATACAAGATTTAGCGGCAAAGTACGGATGGCTTACAACAGAGCAGTTTACCAACATGATAGCTATAGCACAATCTACTCCTGGTGCTATAGGCATAAACACAGCAACATTTGTAGGATATTCAAAGATTGGGATACTTGGAGGTATACTTGCAACTGTAGCCGTGGTATTACCGGGTACAATAATAGCAGTAATAATATCACATTTTATAAATGCATATAGTAACAATAAGTATGTTGTATATGGGTTAAGTGGTATAAGGATAGTAGTAATAGGTATAATATTAGCTGCTATATGTAACATAGGAAAATTGGTTTTAATTGATATAAAATCAGCAATACTTACTGTTATATTTTTTATAGCAGTTTACAAATATAAAAAACATCCTATAGTTTATATAACAATGGGAGCTATAGTAGGGATGATTGTATATAGATAAACAGGGGTGAAGTAAATGGATGAATTGATGAAAAAATTGACCGTTTATTAGCTAAATTATTTTATTGATAGTAATCAAAATAGCTCCAAGAATAAAAAAATTTCAAATTATTAACAGAGATATAAAAGAATTGAGAAAAGGGTATTGGTTGTAGGGGAGTAGAAATCTTTCCTACAAGTTAGCCCAAATAGTACTACTAAAGATAACTAATAGAATTGTTTTTTCAAAACCTATTGACAAAACAAAATAATCTCTGTATAATAACCATTAATAAATTAAAAAGATTAAATATTCAAAAACTTTGACAGAGAGAAAAATATCAATGATATCTGCAGAGAGCTGGTGATAAGGTGAAAACCAGTGATAGAAATGATATATAATGATCACTCTTGAGTTGCTTTCGTTGAAAGGACATCCGATTAAGCAAAGCCGTGTGCTGACGTTAAAAAGCTAGGGTTCATTTAGTTGATTTCTAGATCGACCTGAGTAGAGTGGTAGCTTTTTTAGTTACAAATAGGGTGGTAACGCGAAACAAATCTTTCGTCCCTATATACATATATCTGGTATGTATATAGGGATGGAAGATTTTTTTATTTGTAAATTATTATAATATTAGACATAGTTATCACTTCTGTTCTTTAGCAAAACAGCGAGATAAACAAATAAAGTAGTCCAATATAGAAGGAGGTGGATTAATGACAAAATGTATAAGTGCTAGATTAGACAACGGATTAGAGTCATTAGTTAGAGTAACAAACATACTTAGAAGGAAAGAATTTAAGATAAAAGATATTAAGATGACATCTTCAACGGAAGACTGCCATTCTGAACTAGTATTGACTATATACGAAAATGAAAAATTAGGGATAAAACAAGCTATAAATCAGATGAAAAAAGTACACGATGTATGTGATATCAAGGAGGTAAACTAAAATGACAAAGATGTATTATGACAAAGATGCTAAACTAGAGCTATTAAAGGATAAGAAAGTTGCGATTATAGGTTATGGAAGCCAAGGACACGCACATGCATTAAATTTAAAAGAAAGTGGGCTAGAAGTTGTAGTAGGACTATACAAGGAAAGTAAATCATGGGACAAGGCAGAAGCAGAGGGTTTAAAGGTAATGGAGGTAGCAGAAGCTGTTAAACAAAGCAATGTAGTGATGGTATTACTTCCTGATACAAAGCAAAGAGGAGTATATGTTGAAAATATAAAACCACATCTAAAAGATGGAGATGCGCTTGTATTTGCACATGGTTTTAACATTCAATTCAATCAAATAGTACCACCTAAAAATGTAGATGTGTTTATGGTAGCGCCAAAAGGACCAGGACATTTAGTTAGAAGAGTGTTTAGTGAAGGTAAAGGAGTACCTGCATTAATAGCAGTTCAACAAGACTATACATCATGTGCAAAAGAGTTAGCGCTAGCATATGCAAAGGGGATAGGTGCAACGAGAGCAGGAGTTATTGAGACAACCTTCAAAGAAGAGACAGAGACAGATTTATTTGGAGAACAGGCTGTGCTTTGTGGAGGAGTAACAGAGCTGATAAAGGCGGGATTTGACACGCTTGTAGAAGCAGGGTATCAAGAAGAAATAGCGTACTTCGAATGTCTTCATGAGATGAAACTTATAGTAGATTTGTTCTATGAAGGAGGCTTTGAAAAGATGCGAGCTAGCATCAGCGATACAGCAGAGTATGGAGATTATAAAGTAGGCAACAGGATAATAACACAAGAAACTAGAAAAGAAATGAAAATAGTTTTGAAAGAAATACAAACAGGAAGATTCGCAAAAGATTGGATTGAAGAAAATAGTATAAATAGACCAGAATATAGTGCGTTAAAACAAAAAGAGTTGTCACATTCAATAGTTAATGTTGGGAAAAGGCTAAGACAAATGATGTCATGGATATAAAAAGAGGTGAATAAAATGATGTTAACAGGGGCAGAGGTTATATTAAAGTTCTTAGAAACACAAAAAATAGATACTATATTTGGATATCCGGGAGGAGCGGTGATACCCTTATACGATGAATTATACAAAGTAAGACATAAATTTAATCATATTAGGTGTGCACATGAACAAGGTTGTGTGCATGGTGCAGATGGATACGCTAGAGTGACAGGAAAAGTAGGAGTTTGCATTGTTACATCTGGGCCAGGAGCTACAAATGCTGTCACAGGTATAGCTACGGCCTATATGGATTCTGTCCCGTTAGTTATCATTTCAGGACAAGTCCCAACGCAGTTATTGGGGCGAGATTCATTTCAAGAAATAGACTTAACAGGCATAACGATGTCTATAACTAAACACAATTATATTGTTAAAGACGTGATGAAATTACCTAAAATATTAGAAGAAGCATTTACTATAGCTAAGGAGGGTAGACCTGGCCCTGTATTGATAGATATTCCTAAAGACATATTTACAAAACAGATTGAGTTTACAGGATTTTGTCCTTTGGAAAATAGTAAATTAATGAGTTTAGATAGTGAAGAAATTAAAGCAGTGGCACAAATGATTAATGACTCAAAGAAACCTATAATATATGCTGGAGGAGGCGTAATATCATCAGGAGCACACAGTGAACTATCTAATTTAGCCAAGACTTCAAACATACCTGTAGTAAATACTCTTATGGGATTAGGATGTTTTAATAGATATGATAAATTATCTTTAGGTATAGTTGGGATGCATGGGTTTAAAGAAGCCAATTTAGCAGTAAATAATAGTGATTTAATCATAGCGTTAGGAGCAAGATTTAGTGATAGAGTAATAGGAAAAGCAGATGAATTTGCACCACAAGCTAAGATTATACATGTAGATATAGACAACACAGAAGCAAGTAAAAATATAGACAGTTTATTGACAATAATTGGAGATGTCAAAGAAGTATTAAATCAAGTTATGAAACATATAAAACCTCAAGATAGAAATCAGTGGTTAAGAGAGGTTCAAAGTTATAAACAAGAAGATGTGAAAAATGAAGATTTTACACCAAAGAATATATTAAAAACATTAGGAGATAGTTATAAACAAGATACAATCGTAGTAACAGATGTTGGTCAACATCAGATGTGGACAGCTCAATACTGGAAATTTACAAAACCCAGAACATTTATAACATCAGGTGGATTAGGAACAATGGGGTTTGGATTAGGAGCAGCTATAGGTGCAAAGATAGGAAAACAAGATAAGAGAGTAGTATTGATAACAGGTGATGGCAGTTTTAGAATGAATTGCAACGAACTAAGTACACTCGCAAAATGCAAATTACCAGTAATAATAGTACTTTTTAATAACAGCACTTTAGGGATGGTAAGGCAATGGCAGACCCTTTTTAGCGGTCAAAGATATTCACAAACAGACATAACAGGGGAAGTGGATTATATTAAGTTAGCAAAAGCGTATGGAATTAATGGCTACAAAGTAGACAACCTAAAAGGTTTACAGACTACTATAGAGATACATTGCCAAAATGATAATGAAGCTGTATTAGTAGAGTGTACTATAGACAAAGATGAGATGGTATTACCAATAGTTCCAGCAGGAGTAGCAATAAGCGAACAAATAATTGGATAAGTGATATATGCTTAGTGAAAAAAATTCAGAAAATTCAAAATTTCTATTGACAAAATTTTAATAGGGTTATATAATACGAATAATTTAAAAATTAAAAGAACCAAACAAATCATGAATATTAAAACTATGACAGAGAAAAAAGTACTATATCTTAATTACAGAGAGCTGATGGGCGGTGAGAATCAGGTGTTAAGGATAGTATAATACTCACTCTTGAGTTGCTTAATTGAAAGGTTATACTAATTAGATTAAGACGGTTGCTAGCGTTAAATAGCTATGTTTATTACAAACAATAGAGAGGTAGTTTTAACTACAAATAGGGTGGTAACGCGTAAGAAATCTTTCGTCCCTATGTACATATATAAATCGAGTATGTATATAGGAATGAAAGATTTTTTTATATATATGCAGTTAAATTGAACCTATATTGATACATCTCTATTCTTTAATAAAGCGCAGAGATAAATTATAAAAGTAAAAACTTAAGTCAATGTCTAAAGGAGGTGCAATAATGACTAAATCTATAAAAGCTGTTTTAAACAATGGCTTAGATTCTATGGTTAGGTTGACAAATATATTAAGAAAAAAAGAATATAGGATTAAAGATATTCACATGACATCATATGAAAACAGCCGTTGTGTGGATTTACTACTGACTATATATGAAGATGAAGATACTGGAGTTAAAAGAATTATAAATCAAATGAAAAAAATTCATGATGTATACGATATCGAGGAGGTTAATTAAATGACAAAAATGTATTATAACGATGATGCTAATATAGAAATATTAAAAGATAAAAAGGTGGCAATTATAGGGTATGGAAGTCAAGGACATGCACATGCATTGAATCTGAAAGAGAGTGGGGTTCAAGTAGTAGTAGGTTTGTACAAAGGAAGTAAGTCATGGCCAAAAGCACAGGCAGAAGGACTAAAAGTTGTAGAAGTAGCAGATGCAGTTAAACAAGCAGATGTCATCATGATACTTTTGCCAGATACAAAGCAAAGAGGAGTATATGAAGAGAGTATAAAACCATATTTAAAAGAAGGAGTAGCATTAGTATTTGCTCATGGATTCAATATACAATTCAATCAAATAGTACCACCCAAAAACGTAGATGTATTTATGGTAGCTCCAAAAGGACCAGGACATTTAGTTAGAAGAGTATATACAGAAGGTAAAGGAGTACCGGCTTTAATAGCGATATACCAAGATTATACATCAAGAGCAAAAGAACTAGCGTTAGCATATGCTAATGGAATAGGGGCAACTAGAGCAGGCGTTATAGAAACAACTTTTAAAGAAGAAACAGAGACAGATTTATTTGGAGAGCAAGCTGTGCTATGTGGAGGAGTAACAGAGTTGATAAAGGCAGGTTTTGATACTCTAGTAGAAGCTGGGTATCAAGAAGAGATAGCATATTTTGAATGCTTGCACGAAATGAAACTTATAGTAGATTTGTTCTATGAAGGAGGCTTTGAAAAGATGCGAGCTAGCATCAGTGATACAGCTGAATATGGAGATTATAAGATAGGGAGCAGAATAATAACAGAAGATACAAGAAGAGAAATGAAAAAAGTCTTAGAAGAAATACAGACAGGAAAATTTGCAAAAGATTGGATTACAGAAAATAGCATAAATAGGCCTGAGTACAGTGCATTAAAACAACAAGAATTATCACATTCTATAGTAAATGTGGGAAAGAAACTAAGAGAAATGATGTCTTGGATCGGGTAATTAAAGTTACTATATTAATAAGATTATCGAAAGAGGTGAATATATATGAGACTTAATGGAGCAGAAATCGTGTTGCACTATCTAAGAAAAGAAAACGTAGATACAGTATTTGGTTATCCAGGTGGAGCAGTAGTACCATTATATAATGAATTATATAAAATGAAGAGCGAGATTAAACACGTCAGATGTGCTCATGAACAAGGATGTATTCATGCAGCAGATGGATATGCTAGAACAACTGGTAAAGTTGGTGTATGTTTTCTTACATCAGGGCCGGGGGTGACAAATGCAATAACAGGTATTGCAGCAGCGTATATGGATTCTATTCCATTAGTCGTTATTTCAGGTCAAGTAACAACGAAGTTATTGGGAAGTGATTCTTTTCAAGAAGTTGACATAACAGGAGTTACTATGACGTTAACTAAACATAACTATTTAGTTAAAGACATAACTAATCTACCTCAAATAATGGCAGAGGCATTTGACATCGCTAATAGTGGCAGGAGAGGACCTGTTTTAATAGATATACCAAAAGATATTCTGATTCAGCATATAGACATTGATGAAGATATAAAGGCTTATAAAGAAATAAAAAATAAGCAGCAAATACCAGAAAATTGTATTCAACAAATAGCTGATATGATAGATAATGCAGAAAGACCAATAATATATGCTGGAGGAGGGGTAATAGCATCAGGTAGTTCAAATGAGTTAAAAAAGTTAGCAAAAAAGACGGGAATACCTGTTGCTAATACTTTGATGGGTCTAGGATGTTACCCAAGAGATGATAATTTATCACTAGGAATGGTTGGGATGCATGGATTTAGAGAAGCTAACCTAGCTGTAAAAAATAGCGATTTACTTATAGGAATCGGAGTAAGATTTAGTGACAGAGCAATAGGGACAAATTGCCATTATTTAAACACAAAAATAATACACATAGATATAGATGATACCGAAATAAACAAAAATATGAAATGTGACATATCACTAGCAGGAAACGTGAAGAATATACTATGTCAATTAATTAAAAAAACAATGTATAAAGATAGAAAAGAGTGGATCGCTCTAATTAGAAAGTGGGATGGCGCACACAATCAAAATTGTATAAACTTTACTCCTAAGAATATATTAAATAGATTACAGAAATACTATAATAAGGACACAATAATTTCAACAGATGTTGGACAACATCAGATGTGGGTTGCTCAATACTGGAAATTTAAAGAGCCAGCAACATTCTTGACATCCGGAGGACTTGGAGCTATGGGGTATGGTTTAGGAGCGGCTCTAGGGGCAAAGCTAGGTAAACCAGACAAAAAAGTAATATTGGTTACTGGGGATGGAAGTTTTAGAATGAACTGCAATGAAATGAGTACAGCTACCAAATATAATTTGCCAATAATTATAATAATGCTAAATAACAGTTCTTTAGGATTAGTAAGACAATTGCAAAAACACTTTGCTGATGGTAGATATTCACAAACAGAAATGACCAATGATGTTGATTATATTATGCTTGCAAAATCATATAGCTTTGAGAGTTATCAAGTCGACAATTTAGATGACTTAGAAAAAGTATTGAACAAAGTAAGATTAAAGACTAAAAAGTCTGTCTTTATTGAATGTATTATAGACGTACAAGAGCTTGTATTACCAATAGTTCCACCAGATAAAGCCATAGATGAGCAAATATTATACTAGCATTTTTAAAAGATTACTTTCATCATAAACCCATATATAATCTCTATGTATTTATTTCATTAACTTAATATTTGATGACTTGTATTAAAATAATTTAGATGTTAACATAAAGTTGGATGAACAAGTGTGCTTCACACACGTACTAATTACTTACAGGAGAGGATATATTATGTATAATAAATACTTAGTAATAGATAAAAGCATATTACCTGGAGTTTTTGATAAAGTAATACTTGCTAAAGAACTGCTTAGAACAGGCAGTGAGAAAGAAGTAACAGAAGCCGTAAGAAAAGCAGGAATAAGTAGAAGTACTTTTTATAAGTATAAAGATTATGTATTTGCTGTTTCAGAGGGAAGTATTGGAAAGAAAGTAACCATCGCGTTGTTATTAACACATAGACCTGGTTTACTATCTAACATACTTAATGTAATGGCAAATTCAAAATGCAATATACTAACGATAAACCAAGATATACCTATAAATAGTACAGCTAATGTCAGTGTAACCTTTGATAGGACTAGTGCAATAGAAAGCCTAGATGATATAATGCAAAAGATAGAGAAAATGGATGGTGTTTTAAAACTGAAGCTGATAGCCATGGAGTAATTTTTATTATAGAAAAATAAATTAGACATATATGCATAAAAAATTCCAATCTTAGGAATAAATAAATTTGAATTAATTAAAACTAGAAGTATTCATAAGATCAATATACTATAAATAAAAGCTTTATGAATATTTCAGGTTAAAATATTTTTCTAAGGAGGATTTATGATTAGTCTAAAAAACATATTATTAGCGGGGATTGGGTCTGTTGCTTACACATATGAGAAAGCTGCAGAGTTAGTAGAGGAAATGGTCAAAAAAGGTGAGATAACAGTAAAACAAGGCAAGGATCTAACCGATGAGCTTAAAAAGAAGACTTTTAAAAGCATGGATGTAGCAGAAGATAAATTAAATGGCGTATTATCCAATATTCAGAGCATGACAAAAACTGAAATTGATGAAGTAAAAAAGAAAATAAATGAATTGGAGAAGAAATAAGCTTTTATATAAAGCTTATTTCTGATATTAACCAATGAGTCGTATTAAAGAAAAGAGACGAATAAAAGAAATTCTATCTATATTTGTTAAATACGGAATAAAAAAAGATAGAATAAATCCAGAAAATTTGAGAAAAGCATTAGAAGAACTAGGACCTACATATATAAAGCTTGGACAAATCTTATCTACTAGACCAGATATTATTCCCCAAATATATATAAAAGAGTTTGAAAAACTTCAGGATAATGTTAAACAACTTCCATATGAAATAGTACAAGGTATATTAACAGATAATTATAATGATGAAATAGAAGATATTTTTCTAAAAATAGACAAACAACCACTAGCCTCTGCATCTATAGCACAAGTACATAGAGCAGTACTTAAAAATGGAAAAAACGTAGTGCTTAAAATACTTAGGCCAGATGTTAGAGAGACTATGCTTAGCGATATGAAAATACTAAGGAAGTTAGCTGTGTTTGCGAAGATAACTCCACAGATGCAGGTAATTGATGCAAAAGAAGCTATAGATTTCTTCATAGAAGTAATAAAAAAAGAGCTAAATTTGGTACAAGAAGCAAAAAATCTAGAGACATTTTATGAGAATAATAAAAACTCAAAAATAGTAAAATGCCCAAAAGTATTTATGGAGTATAGTAGTTATAATATACTTGTAATGGAATATATTCAGGGTATCAAAATAACGAATATTAAAGAACTACAAAATCAGGGATATGATTTAGAAGAAATAGGGCGTAAATTAGCGCATAATTACTTAAAACAAGTGTTAGAAGATGGATTTTTTCATGGAGATCCACATCCAGGAAATATAATAATTTGTGATAGAAAAATAGTATTTTTAGATTTTGGACTTGTAGGACAAATAGATAAAAATATGAGAAAAGAATTTGACAATCTTTTGATTGCAGTTGGAACAAGAGATATCCAAAAAATAACTCATTCAGTAATGAAAATAGGTATAAAAAAAGGCAAGATTAATGTACGAAAGCTATATTCAGATATAGAAGAAATATATGTTCAATATATAGAAGAATCACTAGTTAATATAAATATAGTACAGATAATAAACGATGTGACAAGAGCAGCAAAACAAAACAACATCAATATGCCTGTGAGTATTATAGTGTATGCAAAAGGTATGATGACAATAGAAGGTGTAATTGAATCATTAGCTCCTGACATGAGTATTATGGACATAGCAATACCGTATATGCAGTCCAATATGCTTTTAAAAAAGGATATCAAAAAAGAGCTTTTTAAGCAACTCAACAATGCATATACATCTTACAAGAAAACGCTAAAAATACCTTCAAAGACACTAGAAGTACTAAATGCAGTGAATGCAGGAAAGTTAAAAATCAAGTTAGAGCACTTAAGGCTAGAGAAGAGTATAAACTATATTAGTAAAATGATCAATAGAATAGTAGTAAGTCTTGTAATAGCATCTATGATAATAGGGTCTTCATTAGTTATAAATGCAAATACAGGCTCTAAGATATACGGCATATCGTTTTTGGGGATGATAGGATATATAATTGCAGCATTGATGGGAGTATGGTTAGTTATTTCAATTATGAAATCAGGTAAAATGTGAAAATTACTTAGAAGGAGTTATATCAATACATTCAATTCCTTCTATCAAAGTTAGATTTTTTATAATAGTGTAATTTGGTATATTCAAAGGGTTACTAATAGTCAGCTCTATAAGCAATGTGTCCTTATTTGTTTCTTCCATGCTTATATTATCAATAGAAATCTTCAAATCACCTAGTATAGTACCTATTTTACCAATTTGTCCAGGAGTATTAATAGTGGTTATATTCACATAAGAATAGATTTTGGATTGGTTGATAAATGGCTCAAACTTGGAAAATATAACAAGAGTAACCAATATTAAAAAGGTAGTTACCACAGAGCCTATATAAAATCCACTTCCAACAGCTAGACCTATGCCTGCAACTGTCCATAATCCCGCAGCAGTAGTTAACCCCTTAACAGTAGAGCCTTCTTTAATAATGGTACCAGCACCTAAAAAACCGATGCCACTGATAACTTGAGCACCCATACGAGTAGGATCTATATTACTAAGGTGATAATTATTATTGAATAAATATATACCGCATAGCATGACCAGAGTAGATCCCATACAAACTAAGATATGAGTTCTAAAACCAGCAGGTCTATTTTTCCCTTCTCGTTGCAAGCCTATCAATCCACCTAGTAGTAAAGCTAAGGCTAATCTAAATATAATACAGGATGTACTTAACATAAAAGCCTCCTATTTATTTTTAAAATGATTAAAAAATAGATTATAATATATTATGCCATATAATCCAAAATTGATAAAGACAATATTTAGCAAAAAAAGCGTTTGACATAAATTTACACATGATTTAAGTTGACATAACGGCTAAATTTAGGTATAATTAATATTCGTTAGACTAAATAAAAATATGGAGAGATGGCTGAGTCTGGCTGAAGGCGCTCGCCTGGAAAGCGGGTAGGCGGCAAATACCGTCTCGAGGGTTCAAATCCCTCTCTCTCCGCCATTTAAAGTTTGCCGTACTAGATGGGGAGGTAGCGGTGCCCTGTAACCTGCAATCCGCTATAGCAGGGTTGAATTCCTAGTGGAGGCGCTTTATTGTAAGGTCTGCCTTAGATAAGTGGCGTTGAAGATCGGGTCTTACGCAATGAAAATCTATGAACCCCGTCAGGTCCGGAAGGAAGCAGCGGTAAGTAGACACTTTCATGTGCCGTAGGGGTGCCTGGTCCGAGTTAACTGTTTGAGTAACGCTTGGAGTGATGTGTCGAAATTAGGTGTACGGCTAAAATAAATCCATGACTATGAGTGTTGTGGATTTATTTTAATATAAACTAATTTGTTTGATTTTTTCTAGATAATTTGGGATAATATACATATCATTTAGAATAGGGTGATGTTATGAGTTACAAAGCTTTATATAGACAATTTAGACCTCTAAATTTCGAGGGGATGTATGGTCAAGATCATATAGTTACAATATTAAAAAATCAAATAATAAATGAAAGCGTAGCACATGCTTACTTGTTCTCTGGAACCAGAGGGACAGGTAAAACAACGACGGCTAAAATCTTCGCTAGAGCAGTTAACTGTCCTAATAGCAAGGATGGTAATCCGTGCAATGAATGCCAGACATGTCTTAGTTTACTAGGTGGTACAAACCTAGATGTATTAGAAATGGATGCGGCTTCAAATAACAGTGTAGATGATATAAGAGATTTAAAAGATAAGGTAAAATATCCGCCTACAAATGGAAAATACAAAGTCTATATAATAGACGAGGTACACATGCTAAGCAAAGGTGCGTTTAATGCATTACTAAAAACATTAGAAGAACCACCGCAGTATTTGATATTCATATTGGCTACAACTGAGCCACACAAGTTGCCAGCAACTATTCTATCTAGGTGTCAAAGATATGATTTAAAGAGAATAAGTACCGATGATGTAGTGAAAAATATGGAAGAGATATGTGATAAAATAGGTATCTCTGTTGAAGAAAAAGCACTTAGATTAATAGCTAGAAATTGTGATGGCGCAATGAGAGATGCACTTAGCATACTAGATCAGTGTATTTCATTGACAGATAAAACACTTACATATGATTATGTGTTGTCAATCATGGGAGCAGTAAACAATGATGCAGTCTTTGGCGTAAGTCAGAGTATAATAGATCAAGATATATATATGACGCTAAAGCAGATTAATGATATAATAAATGATGGTAAAGATATAGGTCAATTCATAAAAGACTTAATAGCACATTATAGAAATCTGATAATCTGTAAAGCAGTAGATAAACCAGAAGATATAATAGATATATCAACAGATAATCAAATCAAGATTAAAGAACAAAGTCAAAATATAAGTATAGCAACGATAACAAGAATAATAAACTTGTTGTCAGAAGCAGAAAACAAAGTTAAAAAGACAACACAACCTAGGATAATACTAGAAGTGACGATGATAAAAATACTCAATCCAGAAGATGATGAATCGTTTGAAGGAATAGTAAGTAGAATAGACAAAATAGAACAAACAATAGCCAGTGGAAATATAAAAATAACAACCAATAATAACAGGCAAGCCGTAGAAAAACCACTATCTAAAAAAAGAAATGAAGAAAAAAAAGAAGCTAAAAAGGTATTACCAAAAGAAAATGAGAGTAAAGAGCAGATAAAACAGCAGACACAAGAAAATGTAGATATATTAAAGGACATAAAACAAAACTGGAAGAATATAATTAACAAGATGAAAAAAGAGAAGATAAAAGTATTTACACTCATAAGTCATGGAGAGGTAGAAGATGTAAAGAATAATAATGTTATAATCTCGTTTAAAAAAGAAAGTGAATTCTTTAAAAATGCGTTAGAAACAGACGATAACAAAAAGTATGTAGAGGGATTTTTATCAGATAGCTTAAACAAAGATGTTTCAGTAAAATATATACTTGATGGTCAAAGCTATGATACTGAGGAAATTAAAAGAAAAGAATCCCTAATAGATAAGACAAAACAATTATTTACAGAGGATATTGTAGAAGTAAAATAATAGATAAATTAGGAGGAGATAAAATGGCTAAAGGTGGATTTAGAGGAATGCCAAATATGGGTAATATGATGAAACAAGTTCAACAAATGCAAAAAAAGATGGCTAAAATGCAAGCAGAGCTAGAAGAAAGAGAAGTAGAAACTAGCTCAGGCGGTGGAGCTGTTAAGGTTAAGGCTAATGGTAAAAAAGAAATATTAGAAATAAAAATTGACCAAGATGTAGTTGATCCAGATGACGTAGAAATGCTAGAAGATTTAGTACTAGCAGCTGTAAATGAAGCTATAAGAACAGCAGATGAAATGGTAAATAAAGAAATGGGCAAAGTAACAGGCGGTATGAATATTCCAGGGATGTTTTAGTAAGTAAGGGAGCATTTTAAAATGCTCTCTTTATTTATTAATATATTTTAGTTTAGATATGTTATAATATAAACAGTTTAGTTTACCAAACGAACAAAGAAAAAGGGTGAAAAAATGGATTATTATGCTGAACCTATAGCAATATTAATAGAAGAGCTATCTAAGCTTCCTGGTATTGGTAAGAAGACAGCTCAAAGGCTAGCTTACCATATACTCAATGCGAGTAACAAAGAGGCTATGAGTCTAGCAAATGCAATAGTAAATGCAAAAAGAAATATAAAATACTGTAGTATATGCAATAACCTCACACAAAAAGACCCGTGTAATATATGTGAGGGAGCAAAAAGAGATAAGTCTATTATATGCGTAGTAGAAGGACCGAAGGATGTAGTGGCTATGGAGAAAACTAGAGAGTTCAATGGTATGTATCATGTATTACATGGAAGTATATCACCAATGGATGGTATAGGACCAGAAGAGATTAAAATAAAAGAGCTTTTAATAAGATTACAAGATAGTACGGTAAAAGAAGTTATACTAGCTACCAATCCAACTATAGAGGGAGAAGCAACAGCTATGTATATCAGTAGACTATTAAAGCAAACAGGTATCAAGATGACAAGGATAGCATACGGAATACCGGTAGGTGGAGATTTAGAGTATGCAGACGAAGTGACATTATCAAAAGCGCTTCAAAATAGAAGAGAGATATAATTTAGAATTATAAGAATTTGTACTAAGCACATCGATGGACTGTTATATATGCATATCAGTCCTTTTTTATGTAATAGATATATAGACGATATTGTGCAAGGAAAGTTGCGATTATAAATTGATATCTAGATATAATTTACTTAGAAAGGAGATGTGGCAATGGATTGTATTAACAAAATGAAACGTGCAATAGATTATATAGAAGAAAATATCACAGAAAAAATTGATATGGATATAGTTGCTCAGAAGGCATGTTGTTCATCATATAATTTTCAGAGATTATTTTCTTTTATAGCAGATATTTCTTTAGGAGAGTATATAAGAAGGAGAAAACTCACACTTGCTGCTTTGGAGATTAAAAATAGTAGCACAAAAATTATTGACATAGCACTAAAATATGGCTACGAATCACCAGTATCATTTACAAGAGCGTTTGTATCTTTACATGGTATAACTCCAACTATGGCGCGTAAGAATTGTGCAATACTAAAGGCATTCCCACAAATATCTTTTCATATATCAGTAAAAGGAGAGATTGAAATGGATTATCGCATTGAAAAAAAAGAATCATTTGAGGTATTTGGTATTGAGACTACAACTTCAGCAGATAAAGTAGTCGAGGAAGTAGGAAAATTTTGGAATGAGTGTCAGCGAAATGGGTCATATGAAGAACTTCAAAAGAGAGTAAAAGAGCAATCGGAGGTTTTACCAAAGGACATGTGCAAAGTGCATGCAGTTATGAATCATAGAAAGTCAAGAAAAGATACATTTTGTTATATGTTGTGTGGCATCGTTACAAAGGATAGTGACACCACAGGATATACAAAAGTTGTAATACCACAGCAGACATATGTTGTATTTGCATCACAAGAAACATCATGGGATAAAACTAGTCAAGAGATTAAACGAATAAACAAAAGATTTTATAGTGAGTGGCTTCCAATGTCAGAATACGAAAGAGTAGATGGACCTGAGTTTGAAATCTACGGAGGAACACCAGAAAAAGCGTACTTTGAAATATGGATACCTATAGAAAAGAAATAAACAAAGAGCTGTCAAAGAGATAATTGTCTTATGGCAGCTCTTTATTTTTTTCTTACAAAAATAAATCATTTCTTAGTAATAATATCCATAAAACCCACGTATAACTAATTAGGAAATAGTAAATAATCATTGTATAAATAATAGGAGGGGTTAGAGTGGATAATATAGTAGCTAATATTGATAACAAAAAAAGTAAAGTTAAACAATTAAAAGACAACGCATTTTTTAAAAAAATAGTAGAAGCTTTTGAAGATGAAAAGAAAGAGACCGATAAAATGAATCTGCAAAAAGCAAAGGATGAATGGGAAAAAGCACAGATATATTTCAACAACGTAACAGAGCCAGAGTTGATAGACTATGCAATATATAATATGGAAGCAGCAAAGATAAAATATTTTTATCTATTAAAAAGAATAAGAGCACAAGAATATGCCTAAGTAAATATAAGTAATAAATTGATGTATTTATAAATATAGATAGTAATAGGACAGCCTTAATTAGTTAAACATGGGACACAAACAAATACAAGCACGAGGTGATTGATGAATGGGAGTTGAACTAAATGTAATATTAGCGTATGCATTTGGGTTAATATTGCTATATCTAGTAGGATGGATATTGATAATACCCTTAAAATACATCATAAAATTACTGATTAACGGACTTATTGGAGGGGTAGTGTTACTTGCGCTCAATTTTGTAGGTAAATTCATAGGTTTCACAATAGGGATTAATCCAATAACAGCTTTAGTAGTAGGATTTTTGGGGATACCGGGGGTTATATTACTGTTAGTATTAAATTATATATTATAGCGTAAGAAAGGCCTTCTTTTTATAAAAGTCATAAGTATAGAAACACAATATTTGGACATAATTATGATAAATAATAAAAGGAGGGTTATGAGGTGAATAATAAGAGTATTAATTCTATTATGAGAAATGAAATTGGTTCCAATGCTTGCAATAGAATTAGAAACATAGGATTCATACCGAGCGTAATATATGGGCATAATTTTATAAATCATACACTCAAATTTAGTAAAAAAGATATAAAAGATGTAATAAGAAATTTTGGAGAAAATGCTATAGTAGAAGTTGCAATAGAAAATACTAGTTTTCCTGCAATAATAAAAGAAGTACAAAGAGATTCATTAACCAATGAAATTATTCATTTGGATTTGCAAAAAATTGATATAGGTGAAAAAATAACAACAAGTATACCTATACTAATAGCAGGTAGAAAGAGTTTAGATAGTGATCATATATTACAGCAACAACTTCAAAAAATAGAAGTTGAGTGTTATCCAAATCAAGTGCCAGATAATGTATTAGTCGATATATCACAAATGGCAATGAATAAAAGTTACAAGGTAGGGGATGTTGAGCTAGGGGAAGATATCACAATACTAACTAATACAGAAGAAATAATAGCATCAATAACAAGAGCGAAAAATAACGAAGAGATAGAAGACGATGAGTACGATTATGGCATAGAAGAGAGTAAACAAGTAGATATAGAGAATAATATAGATGACAATAAAGATGATAAAGATATATAATGTTGCAGAAAGAAAGGGTTGTTAGGTAGATAGACAGCCCTTTTACTTTGCAAAATTTTTAAACTTACTAAGATTAGATTTAGATTTTTTCTTTGGTTCTTTTATAATAAGAGATTTCTTGAAATGTTTTCTTATATCAATAAACATACTTACTTCAATAACCAAAACTATTAAAACAATCATAGATAAAATAGCATAATCCATGAAATCAACTCCTATGCATTTATTAAATATTATATCATTTAATGGAGTATAGTTTGTACAAATTATTTTAATTTGATAAAATAAAATGAATACATAATGACAAGAGAGGAGTAGTTACGTTAATCTAAATTATTTGTAGGTATTAATTTTCTATGAACAATTCTAGTTTGTGTAACGAAGAAAATATGAGAGAAATAAAGCCACAAATTATAATAAATGCAGTTAGAGATATGTGCATACAGTCAAATTGCATACTATCAAGAGATGTATTAAAATCAATAAAGGATGCTTTGTATGCAGAACAATCTCCGATAGGGAAGGATATACTAGAAAAAATGCTTGCCAATGCTGATATTGCAAAAGAAAAAGTAGTTCCTATATGCCAAGATACAGGTATGGCAGTTTTTTTTGTGGAGATAGGACAAGATGTATATGTCTCAGGCAAAGGAATAGAATATGCAATAAATGAGGGAGTACGCCTTGGATATGAAGATGGATATCTAAGAAAGTCAGTAGTAGCAGATCCGATTGCTAGGGTTAATACAAATGATAATACACCAGCAATAATACACTACAAGATGGTTAAAGGTGATATTTTAAAAATAAAGTTTGCACCAAAAGGTTTTGGAAGCGAAAATATGGGAGCGCTAAAAATGCTAAAACCTTCAGATGGTATAGATGGAGTAAAAAAATTTGTAATAGATACAATAAGAGAACGTGGAGCAAATGCATGTCCACCATTAGTTGTTGGAATAGGAATAGGTGGAACAATGGAAAAAGCATGTCTGATTGCAAAAGAATCACTCTTAAGAGATATAGGAGTGCATAATAAAGAAGAACATATCAAAAAACTAGAAAAGGAGCTTTTACAAGATATAAACAATCTAGGGATAGGGCCGCAGGGGCTAGGAGGTAGCACAACAGCACTAGCAGTAAACATAGAAACGTATCCAACGCATATAGCAGGGCTACCAGTAGCAGTAAACTTAAACTGCCATGTTGCAAGACATAGTGAAATAAGCTTATAATGAGGAAGTGAGAAAGTGGATAATATAACAATTACAACACCTTTTGGTGTTTCTAAGGTAGACGAATTAAAAGCAGGTGATAGGGTATATATTAGTGGAACAATATATACAGCAAGAGATGCAGCGCACAAAAGGCTAGTAGAAGCAATAGATAACGGCAAAGAACTACCTTTTGATGTGAAGGATTCTATAATATATTATGTTGGACCATGTCCAGCAAAGCCAAATCAAGTAATAGGCTCGGCTGGACCGACAACTAGTTATAGGATGGATGCATATAGTAATAAGCTATTATCGTTGGGTTTAAAAGGGATGATAGGGAAAGGAAAAAGGTCTAAGGAAGTTATAGATTCAATGATAGAAAACAAAGCGGTATATTTTGCAGCAATAGGAGGAGCAGGAGCTTTAATATCTGACTGTATCAAATCATCAGAAATAATAGCTTATGAAGATTTAAAGACAGAAGCTATAAGAAAGCTTGAAGTAGAAAGATTTCCAGCAATAGTTGCTATAGATTCACAAGGGAATAGCCTATACGATATAGAGGTATCGAAATATATGATTAAATAAAAGATGCATATATATTTGAATACTCTAATATATATATGATATTATAATGTTAAATATAGCTTTATAAGCGGTGTTTGTATAAAATTTAAAAACGTGCCAAAGGTAGTCGCACCATTTTGATAATGGGGTGATTGTTTAGCGAGAGGTGGAATATATGATTGATTTTAAAAAGGAAGAAGTAACAAAAAAAAACAAATCATTATGGGAGATTATTATTATAGTATTAGTAGCTATAGTTTGTGTAAATTATCTTATAACACTATGTAATAAGCTTGAGTATGCTTCGCTAGCAGCAGTAATAGTGCTTACAGCTTCTATTGTTACATGTAGCTTGTTGATTACAAAACTTTTATCTAGTTATGTTTATGTTCTTTTACAAGGGAGTTTAATATTTGAGAAGAAGATAGGAAGTAAGAGTAAAACGCTTCTAAAAATAAAATTACAAGATATTGATTTTATAAAACCATACAAAGAAATAAAAGATACAAAGAATATAGTGCTAAATAAATTTATAATTAGAGGAGTTAAAAACACAATCTACTATGTACAATTTACAGAAAATAATAAAAAATGTGGAGTTATATTTCAGCCCACAGATAGCTTTATAAGCGCGATAGAAAAGAAAATGAGATCAGAAAAGGAAAAAAAGCTAACAGAAATATAAAACTATACAAGTTAATTTTGTAACTATAAACATGCATATTGAATAAAAATAATGTATATAGTCTAAAATCATAATATTATCCAAAAATAATAAAGGAGGATATATATGGTTATACATAAATGTTCAATATGTGGAAGAAAACATGTCAACTGTATAAAAATATTACAGTCTTATATATGTGTTAACTGTGAGAAAGAAATCTGTAAAGTGGTTACAGAAAAAGATGCAAATTATATAAATTATATAACAGGCATAAAGCATATATGGGCTAGATTTGTTTAGCTAAATAAGATTATTTAACTAAGGGGCGCCTCACAATAATTTGGGACAGTCCTTTTTATAATACAAACAGTTTTTTGGAGGACATTTATGAGGCCATTAAAAAGAGGATTAGAGAAATATAACGAGCATGTTAAAAATAGATTCCATATGCCTGGGCATAAAGGGAAACAACTGTATAAAATATCTGAAATTTATAAACTAGATGTTACAGAAGTAGAAGGAACAGATAATCTTCACAACCCAAAGAACATAATAAAAGATAGCCAAGATTATGTTTGTAGTGTGTATGGTGCAAAAAAGACATTTTACTGTATTAATGGATCAACAGCTGGTATTTATGCGTCTATACTTTCAGTAACTAATCCAAATGACAAAATACTAGTTCAGAGAAATTGTCATATAAGTGTATATAATGCAATGATATTAGGAAAGTTAAAGCCAACATATATATATCCGGAGTTGGATGAAGAGAATCAAATAGTAGGAAATATAAACTTAGAAGTTTTATCAAGTAAACTAAAGAGAGATAAAGAAATCAAAGCTGTAATCATTACCAATCCTTCATATTATGGTGTTTGTAATGATATACTAGAAGTTGTTAAAATAGTTCATAACTATGGCAGAATATTGATTGTAGATGAGGCACACGGGGCACATTTAAAGTTTCATAAAAAGTTACCGCTATCCTCAATAGATGCAGGTGCAGATATAGTAGTACAAAGTACACATAAGACACTACCAGCTTTAACACAAACATCACTCGTGCATGTGTGTTCAGATAGAGTAGATATCAATAAATTAAAGAAGATGCTAAAAATATATCAAACCACAAGCCCATCATACTTACTTATGACATCAATAGAAGAATCAGTAGAATACATGGACGAACATGGGAATGAGAAGTTAGAAAAGCTTCTATTAAGTATAGAAAAAGTAAAAAAAGATATAAAAAAGATAAAAGGAGTAGAAATATTCGATAAAAAAAAATCAAATAAAATATATGATTTTGATAATACAAAGCTGCTGATAAGCCTCATAGATTTAGGTATAACAGGGACTGAGTTAGAAGCTATACTAAATAAAGACTACGCATTGCAGGTAGAGATGTCGGATACCAACTATATACTTGCTATGATTACTGTAAGTGATAATATTTGTGATTTATTAGCTTTAAAAAATGCAATACAAGATATAGCAAAAAATAAAGCAAAGCACAATAATAACCTAAAACCTATATACTTACAAAATAAGAAAAGTGAGATATGTGTTACTCCATACGAAGCGTTTTATACAGATAGCGAAAGTATTAAAATAGAAGATTCAGAGGGGAGAATATCTGCTGATTTTATAGTACCTTACCCTCCAGGGATACCTATACTTTGCCCAGGAGAGAAAATAAATCAAGAAATAATAAAAGATTTGAATAAACTATACCGACATAATATACAAATACTCGGTGTAGATGAAGAAGGATTACAAGTAAAAGTGTTGAAATAATAACTAACGATAAATAAAAGCACATGGGAGGAATTATGAAAGGTATATTAATTGCAATAGATGCGGTAGATGGTAGTGGAAAAGAAACACAGAGCAAGAAACTGTATGAGAGATTATTAGAAGATGGTTATGACATAAAGAAGATACAGTTTCCTAATTACGAAAGTGAGTCATCATCATTAATTAAGATGTATCTCAACGGAGAATTTGGAGAAAATCCA
The DNA here is from genome assembly GCA_029227815.1 of Clostridiaceae bacterium M8S5. Lineage (GTDB taxonomy): Bacteria > Bacillota > Clostridia > Tissierellales > MCWD3 > Abyssisolibacter. Next base: position 4,539,910 of record CP118523.1, read on the forward strand.
AATGAGATCAGCCCGTATATTGCATCAACATTTTATGCGGCAGATAGATATGCCTCATATAAAACTATATGGGGTGATTATTACAATAATGGTGGAATAATACTTACCGATAGATATACAACAGGAAATATGGTACATCAAGCAGCAAAAATAAATGATAAAAAAGATAAGAAAGAATTTTTAGATTGGCTTCACAATCTAGAATACGATATATATGGTTTGCCAAAACCAGATTGTGTTATATTTTTAGATATGCCTGTAGAATACAGTAAAAAATTAATAAAAGATAGAGCAAATAAAATTAGTGGAAGCGTAGAAAGCAAGGATATACACGAAAGGAATGAATCTTATCTAGAATCATCATATTATAACGCTGTTGAAATAGCAAAAGATTATAATTGGAAAAGGATAAAATGTGTAAAAGATGAACAAATTAGAAGTATCGAAGATTTACATAGTGAAATATATTACTATGTAAAAAAGCTCATAGAAAGCAGACAATAACACATACTATTAAAAGAGCGTTAAGAATATCAAAAATTTGATATTTTATAAGAATAGCTGATATAATATAAGTAAGATAGCATAAAAATTTACAACCTATAATTATGTCAATTATAAAAGGAGAGGTGTTATTATGAAATTAGTTATAGCCATAGTACAAGATGATGATGCCCACAGATTGCTAGACGAATTAATGAAGAATAACTTTGGAGTTACAAAACTAGCTTCAACTGGTGGTTTTTTGAGAGCAGGCAATACAACATTGATTATAGGAGTTGAAAAAGAAAAAGTAAATGAAGTATTACAGATAATTAAAAAGCTATGTAAAAGCAGAAAACAAGTCACGTCATATCCTGCAACAACAGCTTGGTCTATGGGGAGTTACGTGCCTTATCCAGTAGAAGTTCAGGTTGGAGGAGCAACGGTTTTTGTTATTGATGTTGAACAATTTAATAAATTTTAAGAAGTATAATAAAATCATATAAGGGGAGAAGACCGATATGAAGGTTAGTGACGTTGTCAGCAAGGCTAATACCTTGGAAATAAAACAAAACGAATCAAATAAAAAACCAAAGAATATACAAAAGACATTTAAAGATGAGTTTTCAAAGCTAGGCGATATGTCAGTAAAAGAAAAACTTAGAGTTCTTTTAGAACAAATAGACATTCAATCAGAAAGAATAGTTAAAAATGTAGATATCAAAGAAGTAATAGCATACAAAAAATTAGTATCAGAGTTTTTGAGAGAGTCTGTTGATTCTATGGTTAAATTTTCAAAGAATAGTTTTTTAGATAGAAGAGGGAGACATAGAGTCTACGCAGTAGTTAAAAAAGTTAATACACAGATGGAAGAGTTGACAAAAGAAGTTCTTAATAATGAGAAAGATAGAATAGATATAATGAAAAGGCTAGACGATATACGAGGTTTGATAATAGATATCTACATGTAAACTTAACAAATAGGAGATAAAAATGAACTATGATGATATAATAGGACATGAAAAAATAATAGCCCAGCTTAAAAATATAATAAAGAGCGGTAAAGTTGTACATGCATATTTATTTAGAGGGACAAAATCACTAGGTAAATTTACAACAGCAAAGATTTTTGCCAAGACACTACTGTGTAGCAAAAAAGGTGATACTCCATGTAATAGTTGTCCATCATGTATTAAATTTGATAGCTTAAACCATCCTGATTTCCATGTCATAAAAGCAGAAGGCAAAAGCATAAAGAAGGCGCAGATAGATAAAATACAAAGTAGCATTAATTTACTTCCGAATGAGGGAGATAAAAAAATCTATATAATTAAGGATGCTAACAACATGACAGTAGAAGCGCAGAACTGCTTTTTAAAGACATTAGAGGAACCGCCAAAACATGCTATTATTATAATGACCTGTGTAAATAGTTATAATTTATTAGAAACAATAGTATCAAGGATGCAGATATTCACTTTTTTTTCCTTAGAAGGAGAGAAGATAGAACATGCGTTAATTAACAAATATCAAGTAGAAAGAGAAGAAGCCAAGTTTATAGCATCATTTTCAAACGGAATAATGGGAATGGCGCTAAATGAATGTAGAACTGAGAAATTTAAAGAGTTAAGAAGTAATGTTATTTCACTAGTAGAGAGATTAATATCTAATAATGAATATAACATATTTAAAACAACAGAATTTTTCGTTGAAAACAAAGATAATTTAGAACAAACATTAGATATGCTTTTGATATGGCTAAGAGATTTGTTGATAATAAGCTTATCAAATCAGGGCATAAATAATATAATAATAAATAAAGATAAATTAGAAGTACTATATGAACAGTCATACCGTTTAAGAAAGAATAGATTGACGGATATTATAGATATAGTGGAAGAAGCGAAATATAATATAAAAGCAAATGTTAATATTAAACTCAATATAGATGTTATGCTTCTGAAGCTACAGGAGGTATTATATGGTGAACGTAGTAGGTGTTAGATTTAAGAAAGCAGGTAAAATATATTACTTTGATCCAGTTGACACAAAAGCAAAAAAAGAAGATTATGTAATAGTGGAAACTGTCAGAGGTATAGAGTTTGGTCAAGTTGTAGTAGGACCAAAGACAATAGCAAAAGAAGAACTTGTTTCTCCACTCAAGAATGTTATAAGAGTTGCAAGTGATGAAGATATACAAAAACACAAAGAAAATAAGATGAAAGAAGCAGAAGCTCTAGAAGTTTGCTTAAAAAAGATAGAAGAGCATGGATTAAATATGAAGCTTATAGATGTAGAATATACCTTCGATAATAACAAAGTTATATTTTATTTTACAGCAGATGGACGAGTTGATTTTAGAGAGCTAGTTAAAGATTTAGCTGCAATATTTAGAACTAGAATAGAACTAAGGCAGATAGGAGTTAGAGATGAAGCAAAGATGATAGGTGGATTAGGAACATGTGGAAGACCACTATGTTGTTCGTTGTTTTTAGGAGACTTTGAACCAGTTTCAATAAGAATGGCAAAAGAGCAAAGTTTATCATTAAATCCAACTAAAATCTCAGGCATATGTGGAAGACTTATGTGTTGCTTAAAATATGAGCATGATACTTACGAACAGTCATTGAAGAAAATGCCATGCAATGGTTGCAAAGTAAAGTGTTGTTTAGGTAAAGGAGTAGTACTTGATACTAATCCATTATTAGAACAGGCAAAGGTAAAAGTAAAGATGCAAGATGGCTCAGATGAGATTCATACTATAAAAGTAGAAGACCTAGAAATAGAGGAATAAAGACATTAAAATAATCACTCACAAGTAATATTTTATACAGGATAGATTTATAAATAAAAAGCTTTTATAAATATAAGATACGTGTTAAAATAAATAAGAAGATTTTAAGAAATTTCTAAGGAGGTGTCTTTAATGGCTTATAAAATTGAAGATTCTTGTATAAGTTGTGGTGCTTGTGAGGCTGAATGTCCAGTTGGAGTTATCTCTGAAGGAGATGGCATATATGTAATAGATGCAGATGGCTGTATTGATTGTGGCGCTTGTGCTAATGTATGTCCAGTAGATGCACCAGTTCAAGAATAATTATGTACATCAAAAAAGACCCTATGAGGGTCTTTTAGATTTGATGACAAAGTCATCAAGATAGCAGACTTTAGTAAGAGTTCAATTTTAAGGCGTGTTCAAATTGAGTAGCAAAGCTTACTTAGAGGTAAGTGAGCAACGGAAATTTGAAGTCAACGCAGAAATTGGGCTTTTGTCTACAGTCTGAAAGACCCTAAGGGGGTCTTTTTTATAAACATGGATATAATAAATATAAAGTAACAAAGAGGTGTAAATATGCAGTTATATGAAAATGAAAGAATAGATGATCTACAACTAAAAGGCTTGAAGATAATACAAAATAAAGAAGGTTTTTGCTTTGGAATGGATGCCGTATTATTAGCTAATTTTACTACATTTGAAATGAATTCAAAATGTGTTGATTTGGGCACTGGAACTGGGATAATTCCACTATTATTATGGGGAAAAAGAAAACCACAGAGTATACAGGCAGTAGAACTACAGCCTAAAATCGCTGAAATGGCCCATAGAACGGTTGTGATGAACAAGCTTACTGAATATATAAAGATTCACAACATAGACCTTAAACAAGCTTATACAAGCTTAGGTATGCATAAATATGACGTGGTTACAAGTAACCCTCCGTACATGCCTGCAGGAACAGGAATAATAAATCCAAATGAAAGTAAGAGTATCTCAAGGCATGAGGTAAGATGTACAATAGAAGATGTAGTAAAATCAGCCAATAATCTACTTAAAAATGGAGGATCATTCTTCATGGTTCATAGACCTCATAGATTAGTTGATATAATAGAGATGTTAAGAAAATATAAACTAGAGCCTAAAATTATTAGATTTGTACACCCTAAAGTTGGTAAAAAACCCAATCTACTATTAATAAAAAGTATAAAAGGCGCAAAACCAGAGTTAAGATTATTAGACCCACTATATGTATACAAAGATGACGGGACGTATACCGAAGAGATTAAAGATATATACAGCAGCTTATAATAATATAGAAAAGGTGATATGATTGATTAAATTTGGCAAGCTATATATATGTGCAACGCCTATAGGTAACCTCAAAGATATAACATTTAGAGTACTAGAGACACTAAAAGAAGTTGATATCATAGCAGCAGAAGATACTAGACATACATTAAAACTACTAAATTATTTTGATATAAAAAAACCACTAATTAGCTATCATGAACACAACAAAGTAAAAATGGGGCCTAAAATCATAGAAAAGCTAGAAGCTGGACAGAACATAGCATTGGTATCTGATGCAGGAATGCCTGCTATATCAGATCCAGGAGAAGATTTAGTAAAACTTGCAATAGAAAGTAATATAGAAGTTGATGCATTACCTGGAGCAAGTGCATTTATAATAGCATTAACACTTTCAGGATTCTCAACAGAAAAATTTGTATTTGAAGGTTTCTTATCCAAAAAGAATAGAAAAAAAGAACTAGAACAGTTAAAAGTAGAGCATAGAACGATAATTTTATACGAAGCCCCTCATAGACTGTTAAATTTGTTAAAAGATATACTAACCGTATTAGGAAACAGAGCTATATCAATATCAAGAGAGCTCACAAAGAAATATCAGGAAGTATTTAGAGGGAATACAGAGCAGGCGATAGAGTATTTTAGCGCTCAAAACATAAGAGGTGAGTTCGTGATTATAATAGAAGGAAGATCAAAAGACGAACTAGAAGAATTAGAAAAAAGCTTTTGGAAAGACATGAGTATAAGGGAACATATAGAGTTGTACATAGAAAAAGGTTTTGCAAAAAAGGATGCTATAAAAAAAGTTGCAAAAGAACGAAATGTGCAGAAAAATGTAATCTATAAAGAAAGTTTAGACATATAAGGTGATATTATTTTTTAATTTTCGACAAAACAAAAGAGTTGCCTTAACAGCAACTCTTCTATTTTAATTATGTTCTAGTATTTTACGATAAATAAGTAATTATTTAAGTTCTTCTAAACAAGCTGGACAAATGTTTTTGCCTTTGAACTGCGTAACATCTTTAGCTTGTCCACAGAAAATACATGCAGGAGCATACTTTTTAAGTATGATTTGCTCTCCATCAACATAAATTTCTAACGCGTCTTTTACGGCTATGTCCAGTGTTCTTCTCAGTTCGATTGGAATAACAACTCTGCCTAGCTCATCTACTTTTCTAACTATACCTGTGGATTTCATAACGACATACCTCCCTATCATATTCAGTCAAGAATCGACATATTTCACTCACATTAAATATTAGCAGATATACCAATAAAAGTCAACATTAAAATGCAATATAGGCAATTTATTTTATTGCTTAAAATTTATTTTAAAAAATATTACAAAAATCAAAGATGCGTCATACACACGCCAATATATAGAAAATATTATCTGAAAATGTTATTGCTATGAAAATATAGAAACAAAAACATAAATAAAATTTTAAAAAGTTATAAACTTTTTTTTTATTAATATATTTAATATATAAAAATAATTTGGCAAAAGGAAGTGGCAATTTGATAAACAAAATATGGTTTTTTTTAATATTTATAGGAATCATAACTGCCATTTTGACTGGAAATATGGAAGCAGTAAACCAGGCAATATTGAATGACTCGCAAGAGGCAGTGAAATTTACAATAAGCCTAATAGGAATAATGTCTCTATGGCTAGGAATTATGAACATAGCAAAAAAATCAGGAATAATAACATTTCTTTGTAAGTTACTAAAACCAATCACAATGAAACTTTTTCCTAAGATACCACAAAACCATCCAGCGATGAATTTGATAGTAATGAATATGATAACAAATATGTTTGGGGCAGGGAATTCAGCTACAGCATTAGGTATTAAAGCTATGCAAGAGATGGACAAATTAAATCACAGAAAAAATACAGCAACAAATGCTATGTGTATGTTTTTAGTAATAAATATGTCATCAATACAGCTAGTACCATTAACAGTAGTAAAAATCAGATCAGATTTAGGAGCTAGTGATCCTACAGATATCATAGGGTCTGCATTAGTAGCAACGACAGTATCAACGATAGTTGCAATAATTAGTGTAAAAATATTAGAGAGGGGAGATAAACTATAAGTATATTAAATATAATATCAATATCAATAATACCAGCTATTATATCTCTAATACTAATACATGGTTACATCAAAGAAGTAAACCTATACGAATGCTTTATAGAAGGAGCAAAAGAAGGGCTAACAACAACTATTAAGATAATGCCGTATCTAATAGCCATATTTATCGCAATAGGGATATTTAAAAGATCTTCAGCTATGGATATACTGACTAATATGTGTTCTCCATTAACTAAGCTTATAGGTATGCCCAAAGAATTATTGCCATTAATCGTGATGAAGCCCATATCAGGAAGTGGCTCATTAGCATTAGTAAAAAATATCACACAAACATACGGCGCAGATTCTTTCATAGCAAGAGTAGCAGGAACAATGATGGGATCAGCAGAGACTATATTTTATACTATGGCTGTTTATTTTGGAGCAGTAGGGATTAAAAATACTAGACATACATTAAAAGCAGCTATGGTATCACATTTGGGAGCAGTAGTAGCATCCTTGGTTATATGTAATATGTTGTTTAAATAGAGTGGTTAAAATTCATAAAAAAGAGATTGTCAAATCTGACAATCTCATAGTTTTAGTATATAACCTTTATATTTTTTAAATACCTTAAAATATATATAGCAGACCATACTCTATTGTATGTGCCAAATTTATGTGGCCATCCACCATCAGATTCTTGACCTGAAACAAGCATTTTTATGGCAATATCTTTAGCTTGATTAGGTAAAGGAATATCATCGTCAATCATTCCAATAACTTGAGTTAGTGAAAATTCCTCTGTATTAGGCATCAATATCCCCAAAGCCCAACCCATTATTTTTTTAGACTCATCAATATGAGGTAACACTGCAAAAGCACTAGAATATGCAATAGCAGACCAAAAATCATTACGTTTAGAAATCTCATCAAAATTTACTAGTAGATAATTAATAGCACTATCAATCATTTCTCTATCATTTTCATTTAATTTTAATAATCCTTTTAAGACCATACCAGTCTTATATTCTGGGTAAATACCCGGCCCCATGTATCCAGGTATTTCAAACTTAAGCATTTCTTTGACATCATCCCACATTCCATTTTCTTTTTGAGTATTTTTCAAGTACATATAAGTTTCTTGATATAGAATTGTATCTTTTAGACCAAATTTTAACATAAGATTAAGGGCAACAGCAGTTGTAAAAGGAGAGCTTACATTGCCTTGATACTCAAATTCAAGCCCATTAGCCCAACCACCATCTTCATTTTGATACTTACTAAGTTCCTTGATTGCATCTTCTTTTCCACTATCTGATTTAATGAAATTAAGACATGCTTTTTGCAGAGTAGTTCCGTTGGTTATTATATAATTTTCAGCTTTTTTAACCAATTCATTCATAACAAGACCTCCATTATTTAGTGTGAAATACATTGATTATGACAAATCTATGTTTTCTATGACTATAATAATAAGGCTTACAGTTACTGTAGAGTCAAGAGAAGTAAAAGTGTTTTTAAAGTACTAGTGTGATAAAATTATTTACAATAATAAAACAAATATGAATATATGTGCCTAAATTTAAATACCAAGTAATTTCTAGGGGGTCAAGAAGTGTATAAAATGGCGATAGGTCCTAAAAAGATATTTATATTTTTACTATGTGTTATAAGCTTATTTGTGTTTTCTAGTTGTACAAATAATGTCTATAATTTGTCCTATAAGGAAATGGGATTCTTAGATAAAAATTTAAAGATTACTGATGCTAATAAGATTAACAATATTTTATACGAATATACTCTCAAAGACATAAAGCAAACTCTCTGTTATGATAGTATAGATGGTGTTGATTATGTTATTTCATATATCACTATAGGTAATGAAAGTTATTTTTTAGGGAGTTCGTCATATAGTAAAACAAATGATTTATCTAAAAGCTGTCTTTTGTTAAGCAAGACTGATTTTAGAAGCAATACGAACCTGTACAAATTCAACGAGATTATAGGTGCTAATTATGCTAGAACATCATATTTAACAATCAAAGATAATATTCCAAATATAGTAATGACAATTGATGGTATGGCTTATGAAAAAGATATTGATAATGATAAAAAATTAGAAACGATTTCTGAATATGGTACACCTGGTGTGCAAACTACCATATATAAATGGGATTTTGAAAATGAGAGTGTAGCATACAGTTACCTAAATGAAGCCATTTTTAACTACAGTCCATCAGTTTATATAAATGATAAATCTCAAATAATAGCTTATATGGATGGTAAAAAAGAATATTACATAATTAAAAATGGAAAATTACACAAGACTGGAAAAGGAAGTAGTAAAGAATATTAACTAAATAAATTGGTTATTAATATTATTAAGTTATGATAATTTGTAAATATCTATAATTACCCTTGACATTATATTTACATTGCAGTATATTTATCTTAAACTGACAACTGAATATGTAACGACATTGAAGGGAAGAGTAGATTTAAAATATGTTTTTAGAGAGCCAGAGGTGGTGAAAGCTGGTGGCAGACGTTAAATTGAAGATGGCCCCTGAGTTGTAAGGCTGAAAAAAAGTAGGCTTTATCGGTTGCGACCGTTAAAAAAGCAAGGTTATGATAGTAACCTATTGAGTGTTTTATCGTGAGATAAAACAAATTAGAGTGGTACCGCGAATATACTTCGTCTCTATTGACATATAGAGAGGAAGTTTTTTTATTTTATAGTAAAGAGGAGGATATAAAATGAGTAAGAAAAAGTATTATGTTACAACGCCAATATATTATCCTAGTGGAAATCTCCACTTAGGGCATACGTATTGCACAGTAGCAGCGGATGCAATAGCTAGATACAAAAGAGTACAGGGATATGATGTCAAATTCCTAACAGGAACGGATGAGCATGGTATGAAAATAGAGGAGGTTGCTAAGAAAAAGGGTCTAAAGCCAAAAGAGTATCTAGACGGTATTATAAAAACTGTTAAAGAGCTATGGAAGACACTTGATATTAGCTATGACTATTATATTAGGACAACAGATGAAAAACATAAAGAAATAGTACAAACAATATTCCAAAAGCTTTATGACAAGGGAGAGATATACAAGGGAACGTATGAAGGGCATTACTGTACTCCTTGTGAAGCATTTTGGACAGAAAGTCAGCTAGAAGATGGTAAATGTCCAGACTGTGGTAGGGAAGTAATATTAGCAAAAGAAGAAGCATATTTCTTTAAACTATCAAAATACCAAGATAGACTAATGAAGTTATATGAAGAAAACCCAGAATTTTTAGAACCTGCTTCAAGAAGAAACGAGATGTTAAATAATTTCTTAAAACCAGGATTAGAAGATTTATGTGTTACAAGATCGACATTTGATTGGGGAGTAAAAGTACCTTTTGATGATAAGCATGTAATTTATGTGTGGATAGATGCGCTTAGCAACTATATTACAGCTCTAGGGTATTCGACAGAAAACGATGAGGAATATAATAAGTTTTGGCCTGCAAATGTTCATCTAGTAGGAAAAGAAATAGTGAGATTCCATGCTATAATATGGCCTGCGATACTGATGGCGCTAGATTTACCATTACCAAAAAAGATATTTGGTCATGGCTGGATATTATTTGAGAATGATAAAATGTCAAAATCAAAAGGAAACGTTATGTATTCAGAGCCGATAATAAAGCTTTATGGCATAGATGCACTTAAGTATTTCTTGCTAAGAGAGTTCCCATTTGGAAGTGATGGTTCATTTGCAAGAGAAAAATTCTTAAAGAGAGTTAACTCTGATTTAGCTAACGATTTAGGCAATCTAGTGAGTAGGACAGTTGCAATGGTGCAGAAGTACAATGATGGTATAATGCCACAACCATCTGTTAATGGTGAATATGACGATGAGCTTAAAGATTTGGCAGTATCTACACCTAATATAGTAGAAAAAAATATGGATGAATTTAACTTTAGCGTTGCACTAGAAAATGTTTGGAAGCTTATATCAAGAACAAACAAATATATTGATGAGACTATGCCTTGGGTGTTAGCAAAAGATGAAGCTCAAAAAGGCAGACTGGATACCGTACTTTATAATCTATGTGAAACACTAAGAATAATATCAGTGCTCATAAGACCGATTATGGAAAAAACTTCATTGAGTATACAAAGACAGCTTGGTATAGATAATGCTGAAATTACAAATTGGGAGTCAACAAAGCAGTGGGGAAGACTAGATGGTGGCATTAAAGTGAATAAAGAAGCTCCACTTTTCCCTAGACTTGACATAGAAAAAGAGCTAGAAAGATTAAGCATAGAAAATCAAAAATTCTTTGAATTGAAAAATGGAGTAAAACAAGAAACTAAAGAAGCAGAAGAAATAGAAGACTATATTACAATAGATGATTTCGATAAAATAGACCTAAAAATAGCAGAAGTCATAGAAATAGAGAAACACCCTAAAGCAGATAAGTTATTAGTATTACAACTTAGTGTGGGAGAAGAAAAAAGACAGGTTGTATCAGGAATCTCTAAATACTATACGCCTGAGGACTTGATTGGTAAAAAAGTAATACTAGTTGCAAATCTAAAGCCTATAAAGCTGAGAGGAATAGAATCTCACGGTATGATATTAGCAGCAAGCAAAGGCAAAAAACTCACACTAGCTACAGTTTTAGAAGATATAAAAAGTGGAGCGAAAGTAAACTAGTGAGAGGAGTGAAAAAATGCTTATAGACAGTCATGCACATCTATGTGATAGTAGATTTGATAGAGATAGAGACAAAGTAATAGCTGATTTGCAAAAAAATGATATAGAGTTAGTCATAAATCCAGGTTCAAACATAGCATCATCTGTAAAGGGAATATCACTTGCTAATAAATATGATAATATCTATGCGGCAGTAGGAGTACATCCTCATGAAGCAGAAGATGTAGATGAGGATACAATAAATTTACTAAGAAGCCTTAGTGAAAATGATAAAGTTGTGGCTATCGGCGAAATAGGGTTAGATTATTATTATGATAATTCACCTAGAGACATACAAAAACAATGGTTTAAAAGACAGATACAACTTGCAAATGAGGTAGGGTTACCCATAATAGTTCATGATAGAGATGCGCATCAGGATACACTAGATATTATTAAGAAGAATAGCAATAATGGAAAATTAACAGGTGTTATACATTGTTATTCTGGTGGAGTGGAGTTAGCCAAAGAGTATATTAAGCTAGGATTTTATATCTCATTTGCAGGACCAGTAACCTTTAAAAATGCAAAGACAGCAAAGCTTGTAGTAAAAGAAATTCCATTAGATAGAATATTGATAGAGACGGATTCGCCATATTTAACGCCACATCCGCATAGAGGAAAGAGAAATGAGCCACTTTACGTAAGCTATGTAGCTAGAGAAATTGCACAATTAAAGGATATCTCTTTTGAAGAAGTGGCGAAGGTTACAAATGAGAATGTCAGAAGGTTATTTAGCATCTAAAATCACTTAAAACTACTTGGGACATATAATGTAATAAGTAGAAAGTAAAGGCTGTAGCCTATAGGAGTGATTAGATGAGTAAAGAACCAATCCAGATGCCTAGTAGAATGCCAATGAGAGAGATATATCCAGCAAAACCGGCAATGCCAATGAAACCAGTTTATCCGGCAAAACCAATTATGATGCCGCCTAAACCAGTTTATCCATCTAAGCCAATGAAACAGATGCCTATGATGATGCCAATGCCTATGATGATGCCAATGAATCCAATGTATTGTATGATGATGGTAATGGTTTGTCCAATGCCGATGATGCCACCAATGATGCCTGAGATGGAAATGGGACCAGTTTGTGGTCCAGAAAAGAGAATGGAAATGGGTCCAATATGCAGGCCAAGATTTAGAATACCTAAGATGAGAAGACCAGCATACGGACCATATCATAAAACAAGATAAATTCTAATATGGCTAGGCAATAAAATGCTTAGCTATATTAGTATCTATTAGCAAAAAATGTATCCGATTTGACAATATATACTTTTTGTCATAAACTACAGTTTAACGACGGGAGGTATTATATGTTAAAAAAATACATATCAATAGCGAGTATGGCAATACTTACAGCAGTAGTATTGTATTTTGGAGATTATAAGGTCAATAATATAAAAATAATAGTAGATGGTGTGGAGCAAAATATAAGCACATATAAGAGTGATTTAAACGAAGTACTTAGAAGTAAAAACATAAAATTAAGAGAGAATGATTATATAAATGTAGACAAGCTTAGGCCAGTTGAAGATCAAAGTATAATTATAATAAAAACAGCAACTGAAATAAAAATCATTGTAGAGGGAAAAGAATATAACTATATAACTTATGCAGATACAGTAGAAGAATTGTTGAAAGAACGTAATATAAAATATGATACGGACGATATTATAAAGCCACAATTAAATAATAAAATAACAGAAGATATGGTGGTAAAAGTAGATAAAGTAAAAGAGAAAATTGTTACAACATATGACGAGATACCATTTGGATCAGAAATAAAATATAACAAAAAAATATATATAGGTCAGAAAAACATTCTGCAAAAAGGCAGTAATGGATTGACAGAAATAAAAAAGAAGCAAAGATATGTTAATGGTTTATTACAGTGTGAGGCATTGATAAGCAAAGTAAATACAAAGGAACCTATAAACGAGGTGATAGAAAAGGGTTCAAAACCAAAATTGGTAGTATCCAGAAGTGGTGTAAACTTTAAAAGATCAATAATAATGAAAGCTACAGCATATGATCTGACTTATGCAAGTACTGGAAAAAGACCAGGAGATAAACATTATGGGATAACTGCTTCTGGGATGAAAGCAAGAAGAGGAGTAGTTGCAGTTGACCCTAAAGTAATTCCACTAGGTACAAAGCTATATATAGAATCGTTAGATGGAAGTAAAAATTATGGATATGCTATAGCTGGAGATACAGGGAGTGCTATAAAAGGAAATAGGATAGATTTATTCTATGATGATCCCAACTTTGTTAAAAAATTTGGTGTAAGGAAAGTGAAGGTATATATAAAATAGCACTATACTCATTTAAAGAGGTGAAAAATTGATAAAGGAAATAATAGTAGTTGAGGGAAGAGATGACGTAGCTGCTGTAAAAAGAGCAGTAGATGCTGAGATGATAGTCACAAATGGTTTTGGATTTCCTGAGGATCTTTTGGATAGAATAAAAGAAGCTCACAAAAAGAAAGGTATAATAGTTTTTACAGATCCTGATTTTGCAGGAGAGAAAATAAGAAAGATTATATCAAGAGAAATAAAAAATTGTAAGCACGCATTTTTGCCAAGAGAAAAAGCTACAAAAGAGGGGAATATAGGTATAGAGAACGCTAGTCCAAAGGATATATTGGATGCTTTAAAAAACGCAAAGGCAGAAGTAGAATATGAGAGAAAAGAATTTACAATTGATGATATGGTATATTATAATCTAGTAGGTAATGATAATGCTTCCAAAAGAAGAACTGAGCTAGGTAAAATATTAAAAATTGGTAAATGCAATTCCAAACAGTTTCTAAAAAGAATAAATAATTACTTGATTACAAGAGAAGAACTAGAAGAAGCAATTAGGAGGTTATAATATGGAGGAAGATAAGCTTTATTCTCCAAAAGTACTAAAAGACATTATACAAAAATATGGATTCAGATTTTCAAAGGGATTAGGGCAAAATTTCTTGATAGACGGTAATGTTATATCAAACATTGTAGATGCAGCGGATATTACAGAAAATGATGAAGTCATAGAAATAGGGCCTGGAATAGGAACTCTTACAACAGAAATGTGTAAGAAGGCGAAAAAAGTACTAGCAATTGAAATAGACAATAGATTATTACCTATACTAGAAGAAACGTTAGGTAAGTATGACAACATTAAAGTGATTAACAATGATGTGCTAAAACTAGATTTACATAGTGTATTAGAAGAGAACTTTACAGGAGATAGTGTGAAAGTAGTAGCAAATTTGCCATACTATATAACGACACCGATAGTAATGAAAATACTAGAAAGTAGAGTAAACATAAAAAAGATAGTTATTATGGTACAGAAAGAAGTAGCACAAAGACTAAAAGCAACCCCAGGAAGTAAGGATTATGGTTCTATATCTATAGCGACAGGATATTACGCAAAGGCAGATATAGCTCTAATAGTACCAAGAAATGTATTTATGCCAAAGCCTAATGTTGATTCTGCAGTAGTAGTGTTAGATGTATATGACAAACCTAAAGTAAAAGTAGAAGACGAAGAATTGTTTTTTAGAGTTATAAAGTCAGCATTTGCAAAACGGAGAAAAACACTGTTAAATTCATTGAGTTCGGGATTTATATCATTAAATAAAGATGAGGTTAAAGAAGTACTCACAAAGTGTGATATAAACCCAGGGCTTAGAGGTGAAGTATTGTCCATACAGGACTATGCAGATATTACAAATGCAATAGTTAAGAAGCAACAAACAAAATAATATTAATAACAAACGTGGATATGGAATAGTTGCCACGTTTTTTTATTTGGAACATTATGAAATTAAATCACAGGAATATATTCAAGCTTATAAGCATATATATTTCAAACAGATAATAATATCTAGCATATAAGATGTTGAAGCTATATAAAATCATAAAAATAGTAAAACATTTGAAAATTTACACATATATTAGTAATAAGTATGTAAAGGAGGATGGATAAATTGACAGATGCAGCTTATTTAAGAAAATTTATTATGCTCAAACCATATACAGCAGGACAAAATTTAAAAGGATATCTCAAATTAGAAGTTAGAAATGGTATAGGAAAAACTGAAATAAATGTAGATGGGTTTAAAAATATTAAAGAAGAAGACGTACTTAATGCGTACTTAATGGCAAAAAAACAAGAAGAAGTAGTTATGGCAAAAATAGGAGCAATTGATATCAGACAAAATGGTAAAGGAAACTTGAAGTGGGAATTTAACCCTAAATCAGTAGATGATACAGGCTTAGCAGTAGAAGATTTTGATGTAATACTTATAGAATCAGGTAAAAAGAACCACAGACTAGCAGATGTTAAACTAACTGGTGAGCTCAAAGAAACAGATGATGATTTAACAGGATTAGTAAATCAATTTAGCAGTCTAAAAAAATCAATGAATTTTGAGGAAAAAAATATTGAAGAGGAAGCTGTAAAAACTGATACGACATATAATACTGTAGATTATAATAAGCCAGATACAGTTGAAAAAGCTGACTCATTCAAACAACAAGATAATATTAACAATGAAAGTGAGCAACAACAAATTATTGAAAATAACCAGATACAGCATGCTGATGATATTGCTTTAGAGAATAAAGACGACATAAAGTATGCTGACCCAGAAAATGGGTATGACAAGATACAATTTGCTGATAAAGACGAAACGTTAGAGAATCAGCAAACGGAGGCAACACATCTAACAGAAGAAGGCATGGTTCATCAAAATGAGAGTAAAGAGCCAACAGAGACAGATAATCAGGAAACAGAAGTTAAATATCTAACAGAAGAAGATATGGTTAAAGAAGGAGATAGCTCAGATGAGACTATAACTGCTGAGCAAGCTATAAATAATATTGGTAATGAATTACCTAGTGGTGATGAGAAGGAACTAGATTATAAAGCATTTGATGAAGAACATAAGCAAAATATAGAGAATTTTTATGGGTATTCAGTAAATAAAACATATAACTATATGCAAAATGCTCTTAATTACAAAGATCAAGTTTATTCATATACAAAAAATATACTTAAATTTTTTGAAAATGCAGATGTATTAAAGACTAGATTAGAAGGCTATAAATGGTGGAAAATAGAATATAGTAGTAAAGATAATTACTATAGAACATTTTTGCCGTTCCACAATTATATACTTAATAACAGTGTACCATATCCATCAATGTTCAATGTTACTCCAACCTATAAGCTTATTAAAAAATATAAACATTATATCTTTGGCATTATGAGAGTAAACAAAGATTTGAAATACTATGTTTATGGTATACCGGGAAGATTTACAAAAACAGAACAACCATATGGCGGTATGACCGGTTTTTGTACTTGGTGTCCTAGAAAAGGCTTAAATCGTGAAAAATTAGGATACTGGCTATTGCATATAGATTGCTTGACTGGGAGAAATGCTAGACCTCTAAAACCTACACCTCCAAGATAAATATGCAACATTTATAAAATTCTTGATTAAAACCATAGAATGAGGGTATTATAGAATTACCAAGGATTTTATATATTTAGGAGGTAATATAATGGCTAAAGAAGTAATAGTATATTCAAGCAATACGTGTCCTCATTGCACAACTGCAAAGGAGTATTTGGCAGAGAGAGGGATTAGCTATATAGAAAAAAATGTTTCAACTGATCCTGCAGCTAAAAAAGAGCTAATTAAAAAAGGATTTATGGGAGTTCCAGTGATTATTGTTGGAGATCAAACAATAACTGGATTTGATAAGGAAAAGCTAGACGAATTATTATAAAATAAGAAATAAACTAGCATTAAAAAATAAGGTGGCCTATTAAGTAATAGGACGCCTTATTTTTTTATAAAACTTATTTAATTCGTTAAAGTCTATATTACTCATTAAGAGCTTTAAGTATAGGTTCTAATTCTAAACCATGTACAATCGCAGCTTGTTCTAAAGTCTCCATTTGAGCAGAAGGACAACCAACACAACCCATACCAAATCTCATAAGAATTGGAATCGCATCTGGCTTTTTGCTTAATATTTCACCAATTAACATATCCTTAGTAATAGCC
Organism: Clostridiaceae bacterium M8S5; assembly: GCA_029227815.1. GTDB lineage: Bacteria > Bacillota > Clostridia > Tissierellales > MCWD3 > Abyssisolibacter. The sequence goes on from CP118523.1 coordinate 4,557,395, forward strand.
AAAGTAATACCTCCTTTGTTAGATATTCAATATAATAATAACATATTTAAACACTATATTGAACAAATATATCTAAAATTTTATTATTACAAATTAAATTAAATTTATTCAAATTTATATAGTGTTATTTTTTAAGTTTTCTTTTAATTAAATCATTTAATATTTGACTGCAGTCAGCACAATCTGTAATATCAACGTTGCAGCATGGGTTAACATGTACCATTACATCTTTTGCATTTATATTGTTATATACAATATTCTCAACATCCTCAGCTATTTTATGTCCCATTGCAACAGTGATATTGGGGTTTACAGCTATAATTACGTCTACAAAATATTGGTTTCCATGTTTCCTAGCTTTTATATCATTAATAGTGCGCACACCTTCATGAGCAATAATCTTGTCTATAAGAGAAGATAGTATTTCAGTATCAAGAGATGTATCCATCAATTCTTCATAACTGCTTTTGAAAATATCAAATCCAGCTTTTATAACAATAATGCTTACAATAACACCAGCTATAGGATCTAGAATACTAAAACCTAATCTAGAGCCAATTATGCCGATTAATGCTCCAATAGATGATAGTGCATCTGATCTGTGATGCCAAGCATCTGCAATCAAAGCAGTACTTTGAATTTTTTTACCAGTATTTATAGCTATTCTAAATTGTACTTCTTTAATTATAATGGATAAAACAGCAGCTACAATAGCTAGATTACCTGGCTTTATATCAGAGGGATTAATTATCAATTTAATAGAAGAATAACAGATATTAATACCTACAGCAATCAAAATCAATGATAGTATTAAAGCAGAAATAGATTCAGCTTTTTCATGACCATATTGATGGTCAATGTCTCTAGGTTTTTTTGCAATAATCAGACCTATAATAAGACCAATAGAGCTAAAAACATCGGATATAGTATGTATACCATCAGCAATTAAAGCATTAGAATTGTAAACAAAACCAACGATAACCTTGAATGCTCCTAAAATAATATTTAGAAAAACAGTTATCCACATAACTCTTTGTCCTTGTTCATATCTTGTAGAATGCATTTTTTCACCTCTCAAACAATCATACAAAAATATATTCCTGTATATTACATATTATCATCAAATCAGTCAAAAATAAAATAGATTAAACAAAAATAATTTAAAAGATAAAAAAGTGGGTATATAAAAAACAAGAAAATCCATAAAATTATTGATTAAATATTGGAGGTATTAATGTGAAAGTTCAAATTACTGATAAAGCAACAGAGATGTTAAAAGAGCAGTTAAGTAATAAAGCAAGTAATGAAGAGATCAGAATATATATAGCTGGTATTGGATGAGGTGGCCCAAAATTTGGGATTGCTTTGGATGAGCAAAAAGAAAATGATGATAGCTGTGAAAATGAAGGTATTAAATTTATCGCTGACAATGAAATGCTAAAGAATTATCCAGCATTTAATATTGATTATGTTAATAACTGGCTTAAAAAAGGATTTCATATAGTAGCAGGAAATAATAATAGTTGTAGAGGATAAAGAAATAGAGTATAATATATGCAGTAGTGATAATGATTATCAAAGTAAGATACATCCACATATTCAAGGGCTATCATTTGATAGCCCTAAAAAGGAGTAGAAAACTATGAGTAAAAAAACTATTGTAATAAGAATCACCAATATGACATGAGCATCATGTGCAAAGAGGATAGAGGATGCTCTATCAAAGAAAAATGGGATATTAAAAGCAGAAGTAAATCTTTTGTCAGGTAATGCTTCCATAACATATGATGAAGATACCATAAATGTTGCTGAAATAATAGATACTATTAAAAAAACAGGATATAAAGTCGAGGATGACAAGATAGTACTTAACATAAAAGGAATGAGTTGCTCAGCGTGTGCAGCTAGAATAGAACAAGTATTAAAAACAAAGCAGGGGATAACACAGGCTAGCGTTAACTTACCACTAAATAGAGCTGTGGTTTACTATAACCAGAGTTTAATTGACAGATCACAAATCATAGATGAAATCAATGCAGTTGGATTCTCAGCAACTGAGTACTCAGATTTAGAAATAGATAGCATAGATGAAAACAGAAACAAAGAAATAAAAAATTTAAAAATTCAATTAATAATAGCAATCGTATTTAGTTTGCCACTGTTCTCAGCTATGTTTTTTAATATGGCAGGTATAAATACTATATTATCTAACGGATATTTTCAATTAGCACTAGCTACTGTTGTTCAATTTTATGTAGGCAGGAGGTTCTTTTTAGGTGCATACCATTCTCTAAAGGGTGGAGGAGCAAACATGGATGTGTTAGTAATCACTGGAACTCTATCGGCTTATTTATATAGTGTTTATAGCGTATTTAAAGGCTTGAATGAGTATTATTTTGAGGCTAGTGCCGTTATAATCACGCTAGTATTACTCGGTAAATACTTAGAAACAGTAGCAAAAGGAAAGACATCAGAAGCAATTAAGAAACTAATGGATTTGAAAGCAAAAACAGCAAGAGTAATAAGAGATAATATTGAAGTTGAAATACCAATAGAAGAAGTAACAAAAGGAGATATTATAGTAGTTAGACCCGGCGAAAAAATACCAGTAGACGGAATCATTAAGCAGGGAAACTCTTCAATTGATGAGTCAATGCTTACGGGAGAAAGTGTGCCTGTTGACAAAGAAGCAGGAGACATAGTAATAGGTGCAACCATAAACAAATATGGAAGCTTTAAATATGAAGCAACGAAGATAGGTAAAGATACAGCATTAGCCAAAATAATTAAGCTAGTAGAAGATGCGCAAGTATCAAAAGCTCCTGTACAAAGACTTGCAGATAAAATTGCTGGAGTATTTGTCCCTACAGTTGTAACAATAGCAATAATAACATTTATAGCAACTTATATATACACAGGAGTGTTTTCGAGGTCATTAATACATGCAGTAGCAGTACTAGTAATAGCTTGTCCTTGTTCACTTGGGTTGGCAACACCAACTGCCATAATGGTAGGCACAGGTAAAGGAGCAGAGAATGGTGTGTTGATAAAGGGTGGCGAATATTTAGAAAAGGCTCATAAATTAGAAGCCATAGTGTTAGATAAGACAGGAACAATAACAAAAGGCAAACCAGAGTTAACAGATATAAAACCAATAGGCTCTCAAGAGGATGAACTTCTATTGATATCAGCTAGAGCTGAGTTATTGTCAGAGCATCCACTGAGCAAGGCAGTTATAGAAAAAGCAAAGGATATGAATATAGAGTTAGAAGAACCAGAAGAGTTTAAAGCTATACCTGGTAAAGGAATAGAGAGTATAGTAGATGGTGTTAACATAGTGATAGGCAATAGGAAGCTTATGGAGATGAAAGATATAAATATAGATGCTGTTTCTAAGGATATAACAGAGTTACAAAATCAAGGCAAAACAGCGATTATAGTGGCAAAAGAAGGTCAGGTAATAGGGACTTTGGGTATAGCGGATGTTATAAAGAAAAGTTCGAAACAAGCAATAGAGGGTATGAAAAATATGGATATTGAAGTATACATGCTAACAGGCGATAATGAATTAACAGCTAAAACAATAGCTAAGCAAGTAGGAATAGATAATATCATTGCAGATGTATTACCACAAGATAAATCAAACATAGTAGAAAAGTTAAAACAAGAAGGCAAAACGGTTGGTATGGTAGGAGATGGGATAAATGATGCGCCAGCACTTGCTATAGCAGATGTAGGGTTTGCAATAGCAGCCGGAGCAGATGTAGCAGTAGAAGCTGCTGATATTACGCTCATGAGAGGCGACCTGAATGATGTTTTGTTAGCGATAAATTTAAGCAAAAGAACTATGAGAACAATCAGGCAAAATCTTTTTTGGGCATTTATATACAATGTAGCAGGGATACCGCTAGCAGCTCTTGGATTTCTTAACCCGATGATAGCTGGTGGAGCAATGGCTTTTAGCTCAGTGTCAGTGGTGTCTAATTCTCTGAGATTAAAAAAATATAAACTTAGAAGATAGAACAAGAATAATTTAGCAAACTAAATTACTTGAAAATCAGTAAGTAATAGAATAAAATATAAACAAGCAAATAAAAGCCCTTCTTTATTACGTGAAGGGTTTTTTATAAGTTATATAATAATTTTTGGAATGTTATATATAATTTTGCTCATAATAAATAATATTAGAAATTCAATAGATTAGTTAACAAAGGAGTGATGGAAATGGATGAAGGGCCTGGATTATATTGCTTTAACAAAAACTTAATAAAAAGATCTGTAGGCAAATTTATTTTCATGATTCCTGATCATCTAACTAGATTTGTCTATAGGTAAAAATCTATATTAGAGGTGATAACAATGCTAGATATATATAAAACTATAGACAATAATCTAATTAAGATGGATTCGTTTGATGAAAAGTGTTGGATTAATTTAATAAACCCAACACCAGAAGAAATAGACAAAGTAGCAACTGAACTTGAGGTTGATATTGATTTTTTAAAGGCACCACTTGATGATGAGGAAAGTTCAAGGATTGAAATTGAAAATAACCAAATATTTATTTTAGTCGATGTCCCTGTAGTGGAAAAAGAAGACGATTCTTATGTCTATTACACACTTCCATTAGGTATTATACTATTAGAGAAGAAGATTATTACAATATGTTTAAAAGAAAACTATGTAATTAATCAATTTGTTAAAAATAGAGTTAAAAACTTTTATACATTTAAAAGAAATAGATTTCTATTACAGTTACTGTTTAGAATATCTTCAATATATCTAATTTATCTTAAGCAAATTGATAAAATGAGTAGTAATATAGAAAAACAGTTACACAAATCTATGAAAAATAAAGAATTAATACAGCTCCTAGACTTAGAAAAAAGCTTAGTGTATTTTTCTACATCACTTAAAGCTAATGAAATAGTATTAGAAAAGATTCTTAAGCTTGAAGTAGTAAAACTATATCCAGAGGATCAGGATTTACTAGAGGACGTTATAATAGAAAATAAGCAGGCAATAGAGATGGCTACAATATACAGCAATATACTAAGTGGTATGATGGATGCTTTTGCATCAGTTATATCAAACAACCTTAATATTGTGATGAAAGTGTTAACATCTATAACTATAATAATGGCAATACCGACGATGTTTGCAAGTTTCTATGGAATGAATGTGACTCTGCCAATGCAAAATTCACCATATGCTTTTGCTGTTATAGCTACCATGTCAGTGCTGTTTTCAGCTATAGCATTTGTGTTTTTATTAAAGAAGAATATGTTTTAACATAAGACGATGACTTTGTCGTCAACCTAAGAGGATGTCTAAAATGCATCCTTTTTTTTATATTATCAAATCATTTAACTTTCACGAAAAGCAATGTGCAACATACTATATTATATGTAGTTTATACACTATTAAAAAGGTGTGTAAGTAATCTGGAATAATTAAGGGACTGCTTAAGGATGATAATATCTTAAGACAGCCCCTATAGAATTATAGCTACAAAAATATAATAAGAGCCTATTTCGGATTATCTCACTTGATTTTACATGTAAGGGGGAAATAGCTTGTATTTTGATAATGATATTTATTTAAGAGTTTTTGATATATATAGAAATGAAGTAGTAACAAAAAAATTGAATATAGTCATGGAATCAGTTCTAGCATTACAGGTTGATTTAAATTTTGGTTTAGATTTTATAAAATTACAGTCAATAATAGTTAGGACCAACTTGCTTCGTAAAATGCAGTTATATGGAGGGAAGAGGTGCCATAAATATAGTAACTGTGATATATGTAACAGCGGTCACTGTATAGATTATATGACGCATGATTCAATGAAAAAGTTGTGGAAAAAAGACTATGAGAAAAACATAGCCATACTAAAAGAAGCAATAAAAGCAACAGATGGCTATATAGTAACATATGAGGGCAAGCCTATAGACGCAAGGTTTAATTATACATGTGGTGGAGGAACAGAAAATTCGGAGAATGTAATAAATAATAAAGTTAGTTATTTAAGAAGAGTCTTATGTGATTATTGTAAAGATTCGCCACATTGGATGAAAATAAAAGAACTAGAAATCACAGAAATAGAAAAAAAGCTTGGAGTACTATTTGTGAAAGGGAAAACCATAAAAGATAGCTCTATAATGGAAGGGTATATAGACGAAATAAATAGAGATGAAACAGGTAGGGTAGCAAATTTAAAAATCGGTGGCAAATATTTTGACGGACTAGAGGTAGCGAGGCAATTGGGCTTAGAATCCACGAGATTTACCGTAGCACCCTCAACAATAAAGTTCTTGGTACGTGGTAAAGGTGATGGGTTAGGTTTATGTCAATGGGGCGCTAAAGAGATGCTGAGCAGAGGATTCTCTATAGAAGAAGTATTACGCTACTACTATACAGGAGTAGATTTAATCAAAATAAATAAACCTAGCAAAGAAAAACCACTCCAAAGCAAAATTATAGTACTAGACGCTGGGCATGGAGGAGAGGATTCAGAGGATGCTTATGGGTTCAATGGTATTAGGGAAAAAGATATAGCACTGAATATGGTTAAAAGCCTAAAATCAATATTAGAGGATTTGGGAGTAAAAATATATTTAACTAGAGATAAAGATGAATTTGTATCATTAAAACAAAGAGTAAATTTTAGTAACCAAATAAGGCCTCATTTTTTTATTAGCATTCATTTAAATAGCATAAAGAATAAGAGTGTTAAAGGTAGTGAAGCTTATCATTACAGAGATGATGAAGAGAGTAAAAAATTGGGTAAAATAGTATTGAAAAAATTAAACGAAGAGCTTAATGTGACCAACAGAGGTGTTAAAAGTGCGGATTTTTATATGCTGAGAGAAATAGGAGTTAGTGCGCTTCATTTAGAGGCAGGGTATCTTTCAAACGAAGAGGAGACGATCAAATTTACAAAACAAGACTATATTAACAAATACGTTAAGGTCATTGCGGAGTCATTAGTAGAATATTTTTTGTATTAAAACGAGAAATTAGACAATAATAAGAATATGAGAGATTAAGAGGATAAAGCAAATATTTTATTAAAATCAGCGTATATCTAAAAAAAAATATTTGACAATACATGCTATATAATAGTATAATAATTATTTATAGTTGACAATCATTAGTAAGTATGGTATCATAAATATAATGGATTATGTATGTTGAACTGAAAGAAGGTGATTGTTTGGCTAATAGAGAGAACTTAGCAAGAAGAAGCAATTTAGAAGAAATCAGAGAAAACGTAAAAGGTTACATTGGCGAGAAAGTTAGACTAAAAGCTAATAAAGGCAGAAAAAGGACCACAGTTAGAGAAGGCGTATTAGAAAATGCATATCCAAGTATATTTGTTGTTAAAATAAAGGGCGGATACAACTCTGTAAGAAGAGTATCATATAGTTATTCAGATATTTTGACCGAGACAGTGGAAGTAGTAATTTGTAAAGAAGAAAAAAAGATTCAGATATGTTAATGGTGGGCCGTCGTAGTTAGGCGGTTTTTTACTGTTTATATTAAGATAAGTATTAATTTAGTTGAATATAAAGTTAAATCTGTTATAATGAAATATATCACCTTAATTAAAATAAAAAATTCAAACAAACGATAAACTAGACAGTTAAGAGGGAGATGACTATGAAGAAGAAGATCTGTATATTATTAGCACTTATTATGTTAGTTTCGGTTGGTTGCAAAGAAAAAAAAGCTTTAGTAACCAATGTTATAAATAAAGCAGCAGAGAAGCAAAACGAAGAAAAAAAGCCAGATAAGCAAGATGATAATAAAACTGAAAAAGAGCAAGAGAAACCAAAGGAATACTATGGTCAAGCACTTAGCTCATCTAGGAAGAATGGCTCAGTGAAGGTTTACGAAAAGCCAGATAACAAAAGCAAAGCTATTTGCTCAATTAAAGATTTAGAGATGGTTAAACTTCTAGAAACAGTACCATATGGATGGTTCAAAGTAGAAGTAGATGACAACAAAATTGGCTATATGGACGCAAGAAGAGTTAGAGCCGAAGAAATTCCACCACATAAATATAGTGAAAAAGCAGATGGATACAACTTAGTATTTACACATAGTGACCAAAAACTAAAAATATATAAAGATGGGCAGTTAGTTAAGGAGTGTTTAGGGTCAAGTGGATTATGGGATTACTTTACACCAAAGGGTGTATTTGAGTTAGAAAAGAAGAGAAGAGGAAAATGGGCATATATAGACAGATTCAATATGGGATTTAAATATTGGGTAGGATTTAAAGGTATATATTTGTTCCACTCAGTTCCATACAATAAAAAACAAGAGCTTTTAGTAGAAGAAGAGAAAAAACTTGGTGAGCCGGCAAGTCATGGTTGTATAAGATTACCGGTAGAGATTGCAAAATATATATACGAAAATGTACCAGAAGGTTCAAAAGTTTTGATATATTAGTTTAGAAGAAATAGGTATCTTTACAGATACCTATCAGACTGTAGACAAAAGCCCAATTTCTACGTTGTTGTTAAAATTTCCGTTGCTCACTTACCTCTAAGTAAGTTCTGCTACTCAATTTTAACACGCATTGAAATTGAACTCTTACTACAGTCTGCTATTTAGATGACTTTGTCATCAACCTAATAGGTATCTTTACAGATACCTATTATTTTTTTGATTCATAATACTTAAAAGTTAGAAGAACCTTAGCTATGTAAAATAAAATATCCTTTATCTATAAAAAAGTCACTAGTCAATTGACCCAAAACAACAATAGAGACATATTACTCTAATAAGGATTAAAACAATATCTCCTACCATTTAGTTCCCAAGGAAATAGTTTTAGAAAATGGTTTTTTCTTAAAGAAACCATTTTTTTGACTTTCAGGCATAGCGATTGTTTTCCACATATTGTTGTACAAGCTATTTCTCATAGTATTTATATTGAAAGAAGAATAAACAGTAGACAATGCAAAAAGACCCTCTATCCATGCTATTAACTCTAGAGCTAAAGCATTGGTATCCAAATCTTTTCTTATTTTATTGTCTTTTTTACCTATCTCAATCATTTTTATAAACACATTTTTTAAAGTATCATAATAACGATCTATCCTTTCCTTTACCGCACAAAAACGATTTATGCCTAGATGTAATAAGTTCAGCATATTAACTGGTTTATCATAGCTATTGCCGACAAGTAAAGATAAATTACTATTAAACTCAAAAAGCGTAGTAAAAATTGACTCAAGCATTTGTTTAGATGATTTAATATTCTTTATAGAATCCGTCAGACTTTTTTCTAGAGAATCCATTATGTAATTTATACAGGTTGTAAATAGGTCTTCTTTGCTTCGGAAATAATAGTAAATAGATGGTTTTTTAATACCAATATCCTCAGCAATCATCGAAAGGGACGTTTTTTCATATCCCCAAATCAAAAAATTTTTAATAGATGCAGTAATTATCTTATCTTTCGTAGTCAACATAACTCCTCCTTTACCGACCGTTAGGTAGATTATATTATAAAATTAGAGTAAAGGGAAGTCATTTTTTGTTGTTGACATGGGAAAAATAAGCTTTTATAATGTGGATGTATCGGGAAATGACTATGGCACATGGGAAATATTCAGACAATTAAAAAAATAATAATTATCTGCAAGATTAAAAATATAAAATAGTTTCTAACAGAATAGTAAAGACTATCTGTAGAATATACTTCCGGAAGAAAAAAATATTTACTTAGGAGGCTTTGAAAATGAATAAGAAGTCACAAGCTAGGCCTTTTATAACGGCAGATAAAATATTGCCTGAATTTACAGGATTATCAATATTTATGGGTGTATTGTTAGCTGTTATATTTGGTGGAGCAAATGCATATTTAGGATTGAAGGTAGGGATGACAATAAGCGCATCAATACCAGCAGCAGTTATATCTATGGGTATTGTTAGAGGTTTATTAAGAAGAGAATCAATACTAGAAAACAATATGGTGCAAACAATAGGATCAGCAGGTGAGTCATTGGCTGCTGGTGCAGTGTTTACTTTACCTGCTTTATACATATGGAGCAGAGAGTGGGACATGAATGTAACAAGCTTTTTCACAATAACAGCTATAGCTTTATGTGGAGGAATATTAGGAGTATTATTCATGGTACCACTTAGAAAAGCACTCATAGTTAAAGAACATGGTGTATTACCTTATCCAGAAGGAACTGCTTGTGCAGAGGTATTATTGGCAGGAGAAAAAGGTGGATCAAAAGCAAAAGCATGTTTCACAGGACTCGGAATTGGGGCATTATACAAATTTATAGCTGATGGATTAAAATTATTTCCTAGTGAAATAGAGACAACTATACCTGGCTATAAAGGGGCAGCTATAGGAGCAAATGTATTGCCAGCATTATTAGGAGTTGGATTTATTATTGGACCTAGAATATCAGCTTATATGCTTGCAGGTGCAGTACTTGGATGGTTTGGATTTATACCATTGATAGCAAACATAGGTCAATTTGGAGAAATCATAATGTATCCAGCGACTGACCCAATAGGGATACTTTCACATGGAGATATTTGGAATTATTATATAAGATACATTGGTGCAGGTGCAGTTGCATTTGGTGGTATATTTAGTCTAATAAAATCTTTGCCATTAATAGTGCAAACATTTAAAGATACTATTAAAGATTATAAATCCAATATAAGTGGAAATTCAGAAACGAGAACAGATAGAGATATGCCTATCAAAATAGTTATTATAGGCAGTTTGACAGTTGTATTAGCAATGATGATGTTACCAATAATACCAGTAGGTTTTGGAGGGGCATTGTTGATAGCTATATTTGGATTCTTTTTTGCAACTGTATCATCAAGAATTGTTGGATTGGTAGGTAGTTCATCAAACCCAGTATCAGGGATGACAATAGCAACTTTAATAATAACAGCAATAATATTTAAAGCAGCTGGTAATAACGGTCATGAAGGTATGATAGCAACGTTATCAGTTGGAGCTGTTATATGTATTATAGCAGCAATGGCTGGAGATACATCTCAGGATTTAAAAACAGGATTTTTAGTTGGAGCAACTCCAGCAAAACAGCAATATGGTGAATTAATAGGTGCAGTAGCAGCAGCTCTAGCAATAGGAGGAGTATTGACATTATTAGATGGTGCATATCAACTAGGCTCAACAGAGTTACCAGCACCGCAAGCAACATTGATGAGGTTGGTAATAGAAGGTGTTATGGGAGGAAGTTTACCTTGGGCATTAGTATTTACAGGAATAGGAGTAGGAGTGACTATAGAGCTATTAGGGTTGCCGGTACTTCCTATAGCGATAGGGTTATATTTACCGATACATCTAAGTACTCCGATAATGGTTGGAGGAGTTATTAGAGGCATTCTTAACAAAATACACGAAAACAACGATGAAAGACGTGAAGAGATTAAATCAAAAATTGATTCAGGAATACTTTATTCATCAGGGCTAATAGCAGGAGAAGGATTGTTAGGGATAGTATTAGCTGTATTTGCAGTATTAGATATTGATTTTGGATTAGGTATCAATATTGGAAGAATAGGAGCGTTAATATGCTTTGGATTATTAACATATACGCTAATAAGAGCGTCATTACTCAAAAAGGTGAGTAATAAATAAGACTTAATTATAATGATTTAAATTTTACATTTAGTATAAACTATGATGATTAACGAGGTGCGATTATGAGAAAAAAAATAAAGAAGACAGATAATTTTTTAGAGTTAATCCCAGTTAGGAAGGAATCACAAGAATGGATTTTCAATGATCAAGAGTTAGTTCAAATAATAATACCTAGGAATGGAGTATTGGATAAAGCGGTTAGAGTGTTTTTTAAAACACCTAAGGTCATGAAAATAGATTTAGACGAACTTGGAACAACAGTTTGGATAGCTATAGATGGAAAAAAGACAATTGAAGAAATAGGGAAAATAGTAAAAAAGAAATTTGGAGATAAAGCAGAACCATTGTACGAACGACTGGGTACTTATATCAATATTTTAAGAAATAACAAATTTATAACACTGGAGACTAATTAGATGTTTTCTTTTATTTATAAAGTTTTAATTATTGCAGTAACGATAGCTTTCTTAGGTTCATGGGGAATTATAAAACAACAGAGAAAAGAACAAGAACTTATAGATAAGTTATATAATAAAGCCTCAAAAAAAATCATCAAAGCATTAAAAAGCAATGATTCCTTGTCAGATAAACAAATAGAGGTTATTTTAAAAAATATTAAAGCTTCATTATTTTGGAGTAAGAGTCAGATTAAAGTAACAAATGTAAACACTTTGAAAAAAGAGTTGCTTAAAAAGATGATAGATAAAGATATGATAAGCACTAGAATTAATAAGGGAAAAGTAGTATATTGTTTGAATAAAAATTGATTAACATAAAGATTTTTAGTATCAAATAAAGACAGGTAAGAAAACATGAACAAAATTGTCTTATAAGTATATATCATCTATACGAGGTATTTGAGTATTTACTTAGTATTAAGAAGATTTATTGATTTAAAATAAGAAATATTAAGGGCTGTCCATTTGGACAGCCCCCTTTTAATGCTCCTAGACAAAACAATCAAAAGTTGTATTGTCACAGTAACTATGCTACTTTGTAAAATAATGGTGTTCTCGGGTATTTCATTTAAATTAACCTTTTTAAGGTGTCTTATTTCTGATTTATTGTTTATAATATCACCATACTTCAGAGTCTAAAAAAATCGGCAGATAATTGTGTATAAATGATCGCCCTTTAACGTCAGCCGGGTTATAGTAACCCTCATCAGAGACTTTTTTTATAGACCATATCAATTACCGTTTCATTTCCAACAAAATACCTAGCTGGTACACTAAAATTACTATCCGTATCCTGGTACAGTTGATATTAGAATAAATCTTTCTTTTTTCAAAAACGCCACTCTCCTTAAACTCAATAAATATAAAGTATGAATGTAATATTATTTGATAGAGATATTTAATGAATAAAAAGAAGTGTTAAAAATGAAAAAAGTGGACATTAAAAAATAAAAACATGCATATATATTAATAGATATAGGTCTGTATAAGAAAGCGATAAACTATTGCCACATAAATAGTGGAATAATTAATAAGGAGGGTGAATATGTCTGTAGAATTGATAAGAGATTTACTAAAAATAGAACAAACAGTTGGAAAAGAGCAAACCCAAGCATTAGTTGAGGGTGAGATTTTATGTCCAGAATCAAGACCAAAAATCGAAAAAATATTAAACTTAGATGGGAAAGCAGAGATAACAAAAATTAAAGTAATAAAGGATAGACTATTGATTAGTGGAGAGATAAAGTTTGATCTATTATACAAATCATTAGAAGAAGAAAGTCCAGTCAATACAATAAAAGCCAGAACGGATTTTAACGAAGAAATAGATTTAATAGGAGCACAAGATAACATGGTACCAGAAGTTAATATAGAAATAGAACATTTAGAATACGATAAAAGTAGTGAAAGTAAAGTAGACGTGAAAGCTGTTTTATCAATAGATGGAAAAATAAAATCAAAAAATACAATAGACGTAATAAAAGACATAAGAGGTTCTGAAGGTTTGCAAGTCAAAAGAGAAAATATTAAATACAATCACATAATAGGAAATAGTGCTAACAAAATATTAATAAAAGAAGCATTTGAAATTAAAGATTATATGCCAGATATAATAGATGTATTGAGAATAAATGCAAAAGCATTCGAGAGAGAGACGAAAGTAGTAGACAATAAAGTTATTATAGGTGGAATAGTGGAGTTATCAGTACTCTATAGTGGAGAAGATAAGAATATAAACAATATGAAAAAAGAAATACCATTTACACATTTTACAGAACTAGAAGGTGCATTAAAAGACATGAATTCAAGTATAAACTTAAACTTACAGGAGCCGACTGTTAAAATTAACGAAGACATAGAAGGCAAGAATAGAATAATTGATTTTGAAGGATATATAAACATAGGATGCGAAGTTTACGAGCAAAAAGAAAAAGAAATAGCGATAGACACATATTCAGTTAGCAAAGAGTATAATTTAGAAAGACAAGAAGTTGATGTATTAGAATGTTTAGCTAATATAGCAACAAAAGAGACATTCAAAGGAAGTATAAAAGTAATAGATAATACTGATATAATAAAAAATATATATACAGTAGAGGCTAAGCCGATCTTAACAGAGCATAGAATACTCGACAACAAGATGTTTATAGAAGGTATAATAGAATTAGGGATGCTTTACTTAGAAGAAGAAGGAGAGGAAATAAAAAATTCAACAATAGATATGCCATTTAAGACATTTGTAGATATAGATGGAGCTGAGGAGAGTACGGGTGCAGAGGTCAAAGTTAATTTAGATAACGTAAAATATAGCAAATTAAGCTCTAAAGAAGTAGAAGTAGAAGTATCATTAAAGAATAACATAAAAATCAATCGCATCAGAAATATAAGCTTAGTAACAAATATGGAAGAGTTAGATAGTGAAATAGATATATCAAAGCAACCTAGCTTAACAGTTTATATGGTTCAGCCTAATGAAACTATTTGGGATATAGCTAAGAAATTTAATACAACAATAGATGATTTAGTATCAACAAATGACATAATATCATTAGACAATATTATGCCAGGAGAAAAGATTATCATACAGAAAAAAATTAATATAGTGTAAATAATACACCTGATAAGTCGCTAAGAGATGTAAGATAGCATCTCTAGCGACATTTTTTATTATATAGAATATAACAAAAAATTAAAGTATAGTACTCCGTATTTTTAACAATAAAAAATATTTTTGATTTATACTAATAAGAGTTATATAATTATATAATGAGCACAATATCGATTGAGAGTAATAACCTGATTTTTTACATAAAACTAAAGATAGGAAAATAAATGGAGTGATGATATGAAAGATTTGCACATAAAAGCCTATGCAAAGATTAATCTATCATTAGATGTCATATCAAAAAGAGAAGATGGGTACCATAATCTAAATATGATTATGCAACAAATTGACATATATGATGAACTTACGTTAATAGAGAGTAATGACATAATAGTAGAATGTGATAACATAAAAATACCAACAGATTCTAGAAATCTAGTTTACAAAGCTTGGAAAGCTATAACTACAAAATATAGCTTAGAAAAAGGAGTACGTATAATAATCAACAAAAACATACCAGTAGCGGCAGGATTAGCAGGAGGAAGTTCAGATGCAGCAGCAGTATTAAAAGGGCTTAATAAGCTATGGCAATTAGGAATAAGTGATCAAGAATTAATGAATATAGGGATAGAAATAGGAGCGGATGTTCCATACTGTATAAGTGGAGGAACTATGCAGGCAGAAGGAATAGGCGAAAAATTGACTAAACTAGATTCATATAAAGGCAAATTAGTATTAATAGCTAAGCCAGATATTGATGTATCTACAGCATATGTATACGGAAACTTAGATCTTGACAAAGCACAAAGCAACCATCCTAACATAGAAAAAATAAAAGAATATATAAGAGTAAATGACATAAAGTCCTTATCTAAGCATATGGGAAATACACTAGAATCAGTAACCATTTGCAAATATCCAGAAATAAATGCTATAAAACAAAAGATGGTAGAGTACGGAGCCTTGGGAAGCTTAATGAGTGGTAGTGGACCGACAGTTTTTGGACTATTTGATAATGAAAAGGATTTAGACAATTGTTATCATAAGCTGAAAAATACAGTGAAGTACGTCGCAAAAACAGTAACTATATAAAAATCTGATTGGAGGGGAAAAGATGAATGAGCTTCAAGGATTAAATTTAAACAATTATAAACCGTTAAGAGAAATAGTGTTTAATCATCTTAGAGAAGCTATAATAAAGGGTGTATTAAAACCAGGGGAAAGATTGATGGAGATACAGCTAGCAGAAAAATTAGGAGTAAGTAGAACTCCAGTAAGAGAAGCAATAAGAAAATTAGAGCTAGAAGGATTAGTAATAATGGTAGCAAGAAAAGGTGCGTATGTAGCCGATGTATCACTCAATGATATAATAAATATATTTGAAATCAGAGGGGCATTAGAAGAGCTAGCGGCTCAGTTAGCAACGGAGCGTATAAGTGATCAAGAACTGATGTTGCTTCAAGCCAAACATGCAGAGTTTGAAGCCTGTTTTTACAAAGATGATAACGATTTAAAATTACAAAAAGACATAGAATTTCATGACATAATATATAAAGCTACAAGGAATAATAGATTGATAAGTATGTTGGATGGATTAAGAGAGCAAATTGGAAGATATAGAAAAACATATATGAACAGTTTTGATTTAGCGCATAAAGCAGGAGTGGAGCATGAAAAACTATTAAGTGCAATAGTTAATAAAGATGGCAACGTGGCAAAAGAATGCGCAAGAGCACATATTGAGTCATTAAAAGAGAATATATTACAGCAATCAAAAAATAAGCTAGGGATATAATACAACAGTCTATAGCATTGAGGAGGATAGCTGTATGTATGACTTTGTAATTGTTGGAGGAGGACCAGCAGGTGCCACATTAAGTAGATTGATAGATAAAAAGTACAAAATACTTATTATAGAAAGAAGAACCTTTAAAGATGAATTTTCTGCATCTAGTTACAAATGCTGTGGAGGATTGTTAGCTCCAGATGCACAAAAGGTGCTTGCACAAATGAGTTTAGGATTACCAAAAGAAGTTTTACAGAGCCCACAGATATTTGCAGTAAGAACTATTGATTTGAATACATCAATAGAAAAGTACTACCAAAGGCACTATATAAATATTGATAGGCAAAAGTTTGATGAATGGCTATTATCATTACTAGCTGAAAATGTAGAAATTAAAAAAGGGTGTATATATAAAAAATATAAACAAGAAAATAATCAAATAGAAGTATACTTTACATATAAAGGGAAATTGCATATTGTTAAAACAAAGCATCTTATAGGAGCAGACGGAGCAAATTCAATAGTACGAAATCAAATGTCTGATACTAGAAATGTCAGAGAAAACTATATATCTATACAAGAATGGTACAAAACAGATAGGCATCACTCCTATTTTGGAGCAATATTTGATAAAACGATAACCGATTTTTATTCTTGGGTTATTCCAAAAGGAGAATATTTATTATTAGGGTCAGCACTTAATAATGATGCTAAGGTTTTAGAGAAATTTGATAGGTTAAAACAAAGGTTAGAGTCTAGAGAGTATTTTAAATTTGGCGAAAAAGTCAAGAGGAATGGTGCATTTATAATTAGACCTCGTAGAAAGAAGCATATATATATAGGTAACGATAAGATATGGTTAATAGGAGAAGCAGCAGGCTTCATTAGTCCAAGCTCGGCAGAAGGGGTGAGCTATGCATTTAGAAGTGCTATATTGCTTGCAGAAGCAATCAACAAATATTATAACGTATATAATCAATACAAAAAGAGTTCTAATATCTTAAAAACAAATATATTATTAAAAATGATAAAAAGCCCTGCAATGTACCAGCCAACCCTAAGAAAGCTGGCAATGAAATCTGGAATTATGAGTATACGTAAAATGATGGAATAATAATACTGAAATATTAGAAATGTTTCTATATGAAAATAATATAGAGACATTTCTTTTTTTTATTCCAATACAAAAATGCATAACAAAACATCAATAGCAAATAATAAATCTATGTTTATAGGTATTATTTTAAGAATAGAAGAGTGGTGATACACATTTTAAAAACATTTGTAAAGCAAATCAATAACATAGCTAATATATATTTTGTATTTTTATTAGTTTTCATAGGTGTTTTTACATATTTTGGGGATGCAAAAAGATTTAAAAATTTAGGACTTGATAAAGAAACAAAAATTGCAAAAGTAATAGGCGTTATTTATATGATAATAGGACCAGTGTTGTTTGGTTTATCAAAACTAATCAAATAAACAAGAAAAGAGGGTTGGTATGAGGCTATTAAATAGAAAAGATGATGATAAAAATAAAAAAGATATAGCGATACCATTTGACAAAGAAATCGAAAAAAACATATCAACTATAAGAGAGACTCTAAAAGACTGTGATGACATAATCTATAGAGAATTTTTAGTAGGGCAAAGGCAAAATCATAAAATGGCAGTCATATTTACGGATGGACTTGCAAACAAAGATCAAGTGAGTAATTTTGTTTTGGAGTCATTAATGCAGCAAGCTAGAATGACAAAACCACAAATAGATGATCAGAGTTACGATCTTTATGATTTAATTGTTAAAGGAAGCGTAGCTATGACAGAAACTAATCAGATAGAAGATCTCAAAGAAGCAATCGATAACATACTGATTGGAGAAACAGTATTATTAATAGATGGATATCAAAAGGCAGTGGTAGTTGGGACAAGAGGATGGCCAATAAGAGGATTATCAGAACCTGAGACAGAGACAGTAATAAGAGGACCCAGAGATGGTTTCGTTGAAACCGGAAAAGTAAATACAACACTAATCAGAAGAAGAATACGAGACCCAAAGCTAAAATTGAAATATATACAAATAGGTAAGCGATCAAAAACAGATATAGCAATAATGTATATAGAGGACATATGTAACGATAAACTTCTAAAAGAAGTAAACAATAGATTAAAGGACATAGATATAGATGCAATCATAGACAGTTCATATATAGAGCAACTTATACAAGACAATTCTATATCTCCATTTCCACAAGTAGAGAATACAGAAAGACCCGATGCCGTTGCAGCAGCATTATATGAGGGTAGAGTAGCTATTATAGCTGATAATACTCCATTTGCATTATTAGTTCCAGCAACACTTGATATAATGCTTCAATCATCAGAGGATTACTATGACAGATGGACAATAGCATCATTTGTTAGAATTATAAGATATTTAGCACTTATCATGACATTAACACTTCCGGCTTTATATATAGCAATAACATCATATCATCCTGGAATGTTACCAACAGGACTTGCGTTGTATGTTGCAGCAACAAGGATGGGTGTTCCTTTTCCAGCATTCATAGAGGCATTTATGATGGAAATGACATTAGAATTACTAAGAGAGTCTGGAACTAGAATAGCAGGTCCAATAGGTACAACAATAGGGATAGTAGGAGGTTTAGTTATAGGGCAAGCAGCAGTAGAAGCAGGAATTGTTAGTCCACTAATGGTAATAATAGTAGCTCTTACAACTATATCTTCATTTGTATTACCAAATTACAGCTTTGCATCTGGCATACGATTGACAAGATTTTTTATGATGGCAGCAGCAGCAGTATTGGGATTATACGGAATGATGCTCGCATTGATAATACTAGGCACACATCTAGCAGATTTAAAAAGCTTTGGCTCACCTTATCTAGCACCATATTCTAGCTTTGTAAATCAAAGCCAAGATATAGAGGACAGCATAGTTAGATTTCCATTTAAGCTTATGAAAAGGAGACCGATGTTTTTATCAGTAAAAAATAAAGTCAGGATGAGAGACAATAGTATTAACAAAGGAAAAAACAAAGAAAAAAATGAAAAACAATGAGGTGAGCATGATGATTGCTAACAATAGAAAAATAACAAAAGCGCAAAATGTAACCATGATGATATCTTCAGTAATAGGGGTAGGGATATTATCACTTCCCAGTGATTTGGCAGAAGTAGTGGGAACAGACGGATGGATAATATTGATAATAACAGGACTACTATCAATGGCAGCACTTTATGTAATAACAAAGCTGATGCTTTCATATAAAGACTATACACTAATTGAGATAGGAAGAGAGTTAGTAGGAAGACCAATAGGAGATATAGTGTCATTAGTGTATTTGATTTATGCAATAATATATATTGGGTTAATAGTGAGAATATTTGCAGAAGTGGCAAAGATGTTTTTGCTAATTAATACACCAATAGAAATTATAATAATTACGATGCTACTAACAACTGCTCATCTAACAAGAAAAGGAATAGAATGTATAGCAAGAATCATACAGGTGACTATCCCATTAGTAATAATACCTATAATTATACTATGGCTTTCACTATTTCCAAACCTAGATATAAGTAACATATTACCCGCATTTAGGACAAATTTTATATCTATGGCTAAAGGCATCCCAGTAGCATTTTTCAGCTTTACAGGTATAGAAATAATTTATTTTACTACAATATACGTTAAAAATCCCAAGAAAAGTATTAAATTTAATATGATAGCACTGGCGAGTATAGTTGGCATATATATAATGGCATTTATAGTGTGTATATTTAGATTTGGGAAAGAAGAGACAGTGCATTTGATATGGCCCACACTATCATTGATGAAAACTATAAATCTACCCGGAGCATTTATAGAAAACGTAGAAGGGGTAGTAATGGCTCTATGGGTACTTATGGTGTTAGGAACACTAGTAGTGCAGTTTTATTGTGGAGCTCAAGTGCTTTCAAGGGTTACGGGATCAAAAGAGTTTGATTTCTTTGTATTACCAATGATTTTATTTATATACTTTGTAGCCTTATTGCCAGATAATATAGTGTCAGTATATAACTACATTTATATGTTAAATAAATACTTATCATCATTTTTGATTATAGTCGTTCCAGTAGTGTACTACATAGTATCACTGTTAAAAAAGAAAAAAAGGGGGACAGCAAATGAGTGATAAAAAGATTAGAGTGATATTATATCAGCTTATATTAATAGTGCTCCTAACGGGTTGCTGGGACAAAGTAGAAATAAACGAAAGGGCATTTGTATCAATAATAGGAATAGACAAATACATACAAGAAGGTAATAAAATTCCATTAGACTTGGAAAGGTTTGAGGTGACATACGTATATCCAAATCTTATGGCTATAGGTAAAAATGCAAAAGGGACTCCTATATTTTCTATAAGTGATGTGGGAAATAATTTATTTGAAGTATCAAAAAAGCTCACAACTACATCAAACAAGACAATATTCCTAGCACATACAAAAGCTATAATATTGGGTGAAGAATTGCTCAGGAATCAAAACATATTACATAAAGTGCTAGACGGATTATCAAGAGACCCTTCAATAGGTAGAAAAGCCAACGTCTTAATAGCAAAAGGAAAAGTAAAAGAGCTATTAACAATCAAAGCAGATGTAGAGCCAATGTTAGGAGTATACATTTCAGAGCTCTTAAAAGCAAAAGAAAGAGGAGGTAGATTTTTACCAATTACATTGGGCGATTTACTACAAAAACTACATAACCAAGGAACTGCATTAATGCCTGTGATTAGTTCATATGGCAATAGATTAAGGATTAATGGGTCAGGGATAGTTAAAAATTACGAGCTTGCAGGATACTTAAATGGCGTTGAAAATGAGAGTATTATGATTTTACTAAACAAGCTTAAGTCAGATGAAATAAGCTTTAGACATAATGGGACAACAATCCCATACATAATAACAGACTCTAAAGCTGTGAAAAAAGTAGAAGATAAAAAAGAAGAATTGATAGTAACTTTTAACATCAATTTAGAAGGATATATAGAGCAATATAAGCTAGAGACAGATCAAAAGATAATGGAAGATAATCTAATAAAAGTAATGGAAAAAGAAATAGAGGCAAGAATAAAAAAACAACTACAGGCATTAATAAAAAAAATACAAGTTAATTATAATGTAGATATATTTGGAGTAGGTGAATATTTGAAAAAATATAAGCCAAGCACATGGGATAGATATGAAGATGATTGGAACAAAAAATTTCAAAATATACCAGTTAGAATAGAAGTAAATGCAAAAATCCGAAGAATAGGGATGATTAAATAATTGAACAATTGTTCAAAAAAATGCTCAACGTAGACATGTGTTCTAAGCAATGGTATAATAAGACCAATTACAAACGTTTTCATTAAACGTTTCATACAAAAGAAAGGAGAATTATTAGATGGATAGTGTAGTATCGTTTTTTCAACAGTTTGTTAACAAATTCTTAGGTCAAGCACCATTATTATTAGGAACAGTTGTATTTATAGGTTATTTATTATTAGGTAAGAAATTTTATCAAGCATTATCGGGATTTATAAAAGCATTTGTAGGATTTAAAATCTTACAAGTTGGTACAGGAGGACTAGTTAAAACATTTGCACCAATAATAAACTCATTGACATCTAAATTTGGAATAAAAGCATTTGTAATTGATCCATATTTTGGGCAAACATCAGCTCAAGAAGTTCTAGATTCAGCAAATTCCTTGCAGTATATCGGTTACGTAATGCTAATAGCATTTGCTTGGAACATCTTGTTGGTTGCATTTAGAAAGAGAACAAAAATCAGGACATTGTTTATAACAGGACACATTATGTATCAGCAATCAGCTGTATTGTTATGGGCATTATATTGGGTATTAAGAGGAACAAATACAGTAGTGACAACTCCAATAATAGTAGTTTCAGGTTTTTTAATAGGAACATACTGGTCAGTTATGTCTAATCTTATTATAGAGCCAACACAAGAAGTGACAAATGGAGCAGGTTTTACAATAGGACATCAACAGATGTTTGGTTCATGGCTTGCGTATAAATTTGGTAAAGTTATAGGAAACAAAGAAAAATCAGTTGACAACGTGAATCTACCAGGGTGGCTATCAATATTTAACGACAACATAGTTTCAAACGTTGTACTTATGACAGTGTTTGTAGGAACAA
Source organism: Clostridiaceae bacterium M8S5 (assembly GCA_029227815.1). GTDB lineage: Bacteria > Bacillota > Clostridia > Tissierellales > MCWD3 > Abyssisolibacter. Next base: position 4,580,118 of record CP118523.1, read on the forward strand.
TTATGGTAATAATAGGGCCAGAAGGCTTTGAGTATAATAAGAGTAAATATTTATTTGGAACATATATTTTTGAAACAACAGCGTACTTTGCTGTATATATAACTATTATATTAACTGGTGTAAGAATGTTTGTTGCAGAGTTAACGGAATCATTCCAAGGTATATCAAATAAAATATTAAAAGGTTCAGTACCAGCGGTTGACTGTGCTGTTACGTTTGGATTTGCTCCAAATGCACCAACGTATGGATTTATATTTGGGTTCTTTGGTCAAATGATTGCGATAGGTATATTAATAATATTAAAATCACCAATATTAATAATAGCAGGGTTTATCTGCTTATTCTTTGATAATGGGACTATAGCAGTATTTGCAAACAAATCAGGTGGACGTAGAGCAGCAGCAATAATTCCGTTTCTAGCAGGTATGATACAAGTGTTTGGTTCAGCGTTAGTATTGACAGTTCTAAAAGGAAATGAAAACGTAATAGGTTGGATGGGAATGTTTGACTGGGCAACGCTTTGGGCAGGAACAACATTGCTTACGAAATCACTAGGTATAGTAGTGCCGGTAGCATTAATAGGATTATTACTTATAATACCACAAATACAATACAAGCGTAATTCAAAGAATTACTTTACAACAATGAGAGAAGAGAAATAATAAATATAAAAGTGTGATTATGTGAGAACTAAGTTATACAGAGTATTATAAAACTCATATAACACACGAGGGCTGTCTCAAGCTTCGGCTCGAATGAGACAGCCCATTAATATATAAAATTGACAACAACACAATGAACATATGTTCAAAAACATACACAATATTGACATGTGTTCAGCTTGTGATATATCATATAACTATAAAGTTAAATGGAGGAATAATTATGATAGAAGGATTTAAATTAAATAAAGACTTCATACAATTTGCTGATAGCGTAAGCGACTGGCAAGAAGCAATTAAATTATCAGCAAAGCCATTGCTAGATAATGGATTAATAGAAGAATCATATATAAAGGCTATGATAGATTCAGTAATAGAACATGGACCATATATAGTTATAGCACCAAATATAGCTTTACCACATGCAAGACCTGAGGCAGGTGCAAAGAAAGTTGGGTTTAGTATATTAAAGCTAAAAGAATCGGTAGCATTTTCTAGTGAAGAAGATCATAAAGCAAAACTATTGATAACATTATCATGTTCTGACTCTTCAACACATATTGAGATGCTACAAGCATTAGTAGCAGTACTATCGGATCAGAAAAAATATGACGCAATATTTAATGCGCAAACAGCAGAAGAGATGTTAAGCATATTTGCTTAGCTAATTATGGTAGCAATGGAGGAGGATATATGAGTAAAGTAAATGAAATAACAAGAGAAAAATGGATATTAAATACATTCCCTGAATGGGGAACATGGTTAAACGAAGAAATAGAGCAAGAAGAAGTTAAGCCGGGGACATTTTCTATGTGGTGGTTAGGTTGTACAGGTATTTGGGTGAAATCAGAAGGAGATGCAAATATATGTATAGACCTATGGGTAAAATCTGGTAAGAGAACAAAATCAAACCCTCTAATGAGAGAGCAACATCAACATCAAAGAATGATAGGTTGCGTAAAATTACAACCTAATCTAAGAAATGTACCAGTAGTACTAGACCCGTTTAAAATAAAGAAAGTAGATGCTATATTAGCAACGCATGATCATGGAGATCACATAGACGAAAATGTAGCAGCAGCTATAGTTCAAAACTTTGACGATGTACCTTTTATAGGGCCACAGGCTTGTGTAGATTTATGGATGAGCTGGGGAGTGCCAAAAGAAAGATGTATAGTAGTAAAGCCAGGAGATACGGTTAAAATAAAAGATACAGAGATAGTTGCATTAGACTCATTTGACAGAACAGAACTGGTAACAGCACCAAAAGGAGTAATATTAAAAGATAAAATGCCTCAAGATATGGATAGACTTGCAGTAAATTATCTAATCAAAACACCAGGTGGGAATCTATATCACAGTGGAGATTCTCATTACTCAAATTATTTTGCAAAACATGGTAATAAATACAAAATAGATGTTGCGTTAGGATCATATGGAGAAAATCCAAGAGGAATGACAGATAAGCTTACATCAGTGGATATGTTAAAAATGGCAGAATGTCTAAATACAAAGGTAATAATACCAATACACCATGATATTTGGACTAACTTTCAAGCAGATCCAAATGAAATACTAGTATTATGGAAGATGAAAAAGGATCGATTAAAGTATAAATTTAAACCATATATCTGGCAAGTAGGTGGTAAATTCACTTACCCAGATGACAAAGATGGTATGGAGTATCACTACCCAAGAGGTTTTGATGATGCATTTGAAATAGAGCCAGATTTGCCATTTAAATCATTATTATAAGGAGTGAAGAAGATGTTAAAAGTATTAGCAGCATGTGGAAATGGAATGGGATCAAGTTTAATAATCAAGATGAAAATAGAGCAAGTATTAAAATCGATGAATTTAGAATTTACAGTTCATCATGCAAGTGTAGGTCAAGCTAAGAGTGAAGTTAATAATTTTGATTTAGTATTAGTAGCACAAACATTTGTTGGAGAATTTAAACCAACTGGAGATACAAAAGTAGTAGGATTAGTGAACTTACTTTCAGAAGATGAAATTAGAGAAAAGGTTACAAAGGCTCTAGGTTTATAGGACAAGAGGAGGTGTTCGGAGAATAGAGCACCTCTTTTTTAATCAAAATTAAAACATAAACGGAGGTATAACATGAAACCAAAATTACAGGTAGCATTAGACAACACATCTTTGAGTCAGGCATTAGAATCAATTAGACAGATAGGTCATGTAATAGATGTAATAGAAGTAGGAACAATTTTACATGTTGCAGAAGGATTAGAACCAGTTAGGTGCCTTAGAGCATTGTATCCAGATAAGATAATTCTAGCAGATATAAAGGGCGCAGATGCTGGTAGTTTATTAGCAAAACAGTGTTATGGTGCAGGAGCAACTTGGATGACAGTAATATGCTGTGCAGAGATACCTACAATGAAAGGTATGCTAGATGTAGCAAAAGAAACAGGAAAAGATAGAGATGTTCAAATAGAACTTTATGGAGATTGGACATGGGAACACGCAGAGAATTGGAAAAAAGCAGGATTAAGCCAAGTTGTATACCACAGGTCAAGAGATGCTCAAGCAGCGGGTAAAAACTGGGGAGAAGAAGATCTTAACAAAATAGGAAAGCTTTGCGATATGGGCTTTAAAGTAACAGTTACAGGTGGACTTACAATAGATGATATCAAGCTATTCAAAGATTTTCCAATATATTGTTTTATAGCAGGTAGAAGTATAAGAAATGCAGATAATCCTGAAATGGCAGCAAAATCATTTAAAACAGAGATAGATAAATACTGGGGTGCTGATAGCAATGAATAATTTAAAATATAACCCTATAGGGATATATGAAAAAGCAATGCCAAATAGCTTTGATTGGAAGCAAAAAATAGAAGTCGCAAAAAAAGCAGGGTATGACTTTATAGAAATATCTATAGACGAAAGTGATGAAAGGCTAAGTAGACTTAACTGGAGCAAAAAAGAAAGAGTAGAATTAAAAGAACTACTCAATCAAAACGATTTTCACATTAAATCTATGTGCTTAAGTGGGCATAGAAAGTTTCCGTTTGGAAGTAAAGATGAGAAAGTCAGGAATAAAGCATACGAAATAATGGACAATGCTATAAGATTAGCTGTGGATTTAGGGATAAGGAATATCCAACTAGCTGGATATGATGTGTATTATGAAACTGGTGATAAAGAAACAGAAGATTTATTCATAAAAGGGCTTATCTACGCAACAGAGAAAGCATCAAGAGAAAATATAATGCTATCTATAGAGATCATGGACACAGAGTTTATAGGAACAATAACTAGATGCCTAAAATATATAAATACAGTTAAATCACCTTGGCTAAATATATACCCAGATTTAGGCAACTTAACACAATGGGCAGAAGACCCATCAAAAGAACTAGAACTTGGAATTAGCCATATAGTAGCAGTACACCTAAAAGACACAAAACCGGGGGTATTCAAATGTGTACCATTTGGAGAAGGGACAGTTGATTTTTCTGGGCTACTTAACAAATTGAGAATTTTAAAATACACCGGTCCGTTTTTAGTAGAAATGTGGGCAGACAATGACAAGATGCAATCAGAAGACGAGATAGTAAATCAAATAAAAACAGCAAGACTTTGGTTACAAAAAAGAATGGAAGAAGGATTGACATGTTAGAAAAATTAAAGCAGCAAGTATTTGATGCTAACTTAGAACTAGTTAAACAAAATCTAGTAATATACACTTGGGGTAATGTAAGTGGTATTGATAGAGAAAGTGGGTTAGTTGTCATAAAGCCTAGTGGTGTTGATTATGCTACGATGAAAGTAGAAGATATGGTAGTAGTTGATTTAGATGGAAATGTCGTAGAAGGAAAGCTTAGACCATCATCAGATACACCTACTCACTTAGTGCTTTACAAAACGTTTAAAAATATTAATGCAGTAGTGCATACGCATTCGGAAAACGCAACAGCATGGGCTCAGGCAGGTAGAGATATACCAAGTTATGGGACAACACACGCAGATTATTTTTATGGAGATATACCATGTACAAGAAAGCTGACAGAAAAAGAAATTAATAAAGAATATGAAATTGAAACAGGAAATGTTATAATAGAGACAATAATAAGTAGAAATGTTAAGCCGTTGGAAATGCCAGGCATAATAGTATGCAATCACGGACCATTCTCATGGGGAAAGAATCCTCATGATGCAGTACACAACGCAAAAGTATTAGAAGAAGTTGCAAAAATGGCATTAAAAACAGAGCAGATAAACAACTCAGTAAATAGAGTGGATAAAGTATTATTAGACAAACATTATCTAAGAAAACATGGTAAAAACGCTTATTACGGTCAAAAATAAAATAGAATGGTGATGAAATGGAAAGAGATGAAAGACAGCTATTAATAGATATATCAGCAATGTACTATTTAGAAGGTATGACCCAAAACCAAATAGCCAAAGAAGTGTATTTATCAAGACCTAAAGTGTCCAGATTACTGAAAAAAGCAAGAGAAGAAAACATAGTAGACATAAACATAAATTACGAGAGTGATACGCTTAGAAGGTTAGAAAATAAGATAAAAGCGAAATTTAATGTAAACAATGTAGTAATTGTAAAAACGCTAAAAAACTATGAAGATACAGTTGAAGAAATAGGAAAAGCAGCAGGTAAAGTGCTCCTAGAAGAAATTAAAGAAGGAATGACGATAGGCATATCTTGGGGAAATACGATGAGAAGTACAGTATCGCAAATGAAAAAAAAGCATATAAAAGATGTCAAAATAGTTGAGCTTTTTGGAGCAATAGGGTATGACATGGGTGAAGCTGATATGCTAAGTATAGGTACGAAACTATCCTCTAAAATAGGAGGAAAACTATATCCATTACCAGCACCGATATATATAGAAGATAAAAATACAAGAGAAGTATTAATTAACAATCCAGTAATAAAAGGTTCCTTAAACATGATAGAAAACTGTGATATAATATTTAGTGGCTTGGGAGTAATCGAAGAAAACATGCCTCAGACAATATGGGATTTATATATAGAAAAAGAAACAAAAGACAGGATAAAAAAGAGTGGTGGAGTAGGTTTTTTGTGTGCTCACTTTATTAACGAAAATGGAAAATTTCTAGATTTAGATATAAACCAAAATATAATAGGAATAAAAACAGATAGTATAATGAAGAACAAAATATTCCTGGTAGCAGGAGGCATGAGAAAGTCAAAAGCAATACATGCAGTACTAAAAGGTGGACATATAGATACATTAGTAAGTGACGATAAGACATTAAGTCAGGTATTATTATTATAGAAAAATTATAGGAGTCCTAATATAGGGCTCTTTAATTTTGCTGAAATAATTCTTTTACAATTGCATAAATACTCAGAAATAAAAATTAAGCAAAAATATAACAAATATTACCTTGGAAATATTTCATTATAGTGTTTAAAAATTCTCAAAACTGCTAATACTTAAATTGAAGCTAATTTTTAGCTTTAGATACATAATAATGGAATAATAATTTGAGGTGATAATATGAAAAAATCTAAAAAACTGATATTTATAACAAGAATAACCGCAATAATAATTTGTTTAACATTTTTAATAGCAATATTTTTTAAAGATAGTGATTTAGCACATGTATCAGCAGCAGAAGATTCGTATAAGGAAAAACTAGTAAGATTTCATGTAATAGCAAATAGTGATTCCGAATTTGACCAGAACTTAAAGCTAAAGGTTAGAGATAAAGTATTGGAGAAAATAGGACCTAAAATAGAAAATATAACAGACATAGAAAAATCTAAGCAAATAATAAATAAAAACTTATCATATATTAATCAAATAGCGAATGAAGTAATAAAAGAAAATGGGAAAGAATATACTGCGAAATCAAGTCTAGAAAATTGTTATTTTCCAACAAAAAGTTATGGTGATATAGTACTTCCAGCAGGAGAATATCAAGCGGTTAGAATAGTTCTAGGAAGCGGAAAAGGAAAGAATTGGTGGTGTGTGATGTTTCCTCCACTATGCTATATAGACGTAAGTAATGGATTAACGGACAGAAGATCACATGCAGAACTAAAAAGCGTATTAACACAAGAAGAATACAATAAAATAGTGAAAACAGAAGGTGTAAATTCAGATATAAAATTAAAGTCTAAAGTAGCAGAGATATTAGAAGAGACCAAGATAAAGTTAGCTAATGTATTTATTGGATCAAGATTAAATTAAATTTGTTACCATGATGACTTTGTCATCAATTTAAACAACTCCATACGGAGTTGTTTTATTTTGCTTAATAATTCAATTAACTTAGTATAAATAATGAAGTATTTACAAAAAATAACCATTATAAAATACGCTATACAAGGAGGTCATAAAATTGAAAAAGAAATTACTAGTATTTTCACTAGTAGTACTAACAATATTATCTGCTACATTAGTGTATACTTACAGGCAAACAACAATAGATACTTCGAAGATTCATCTAGCTAGAGCTATGTCTTCGAGAAATCTTTATTGGGGAGCAAGAGGAAATGATGTTAAAGAAGTACAAACGAAACTAAAAAGATGGGGGTATCTTAAAGGTTCAGTAGACAGTATTTATGGAGAAAATACATACAGGGCTATAATTAATTTTCAAAACAAAAATGGTTTAGTCGCTGACGGTATAGTTGGACCAAGAACATATGCAGCTTTAGGCATAAATGTCACAAAAGCAGAACCTTCAAAGAGTGTAAATAACAATGACAATATATACATGCTAGCAAGAGCAATACATGGAGAAGCAAGAGGAGAAGTTTATATTGGTAAAGTTGCAGTAGCAGCGGTAATACTCAATAGAGTAGAGCATCCATCATTTCCAAATTCCATAGCAAGTGTTATATACCAACCTGGAGCATTTACAGCGGTTAGTGATGGTCAAATAAATTTATCGCCAGACCAAGAATCATTAAAAGCAGCAAAAGATGCTATGAATGGTTGGGATCCGACTTATGGATGCAGATATTATTGGAACCCAGCAACAGCAACAAGTAAATGGATATGGTCAAGAGAAGTGATAGTAAAAATCGGGAAACATTGGTTTGGAAACTAGAGAGGTGATATAGTGAAGTTTAAAAGATATGGAGCAATAACGATAGTACTTAGTTTACTATTAGTAATATCAATAGGATGGGGATATACACAATATAGAGAGAAATTGAAATTCAAAAGAGGTCTGAATAGCCAATATCAAAGATACTTTTATGATATGAAAGATAATATAGAAACAGTGCAAACATCATTAGAAAAGTCTTTGCTTTCAGAATCAAAAGAGAGAAATATACTATTATTATCACAGATATACCATCAGGCTTCATTTGCGCATGATAAATTAACACAACTTCCATTAAGACATGGTGAATTAAAAAATACAGAGAAATTCTTAAATCATGTAGCTGATTACAGTTATTCATTAATACAAGATCATATCAATGAAAAAGAGTTAGATGACAAACAAAGGCAGACACTATTTAAACTACAAGATTATTTGAGCACATTTACTAGAGAATTAGAAGATACATTTATTAAAATTGCTAACGGAGACATAGATTTTAGTACAGTACAGTATAATGATAAAGAAATAAAAAAGGCAAACAAAGTAATGTTGCACTCAGGAATGTCTAAATACGAAGAAGAACAAATGACAGAATACCCAGAGCTCATATACGATGGACCATTTTCTGACCAGATATTAAACATGAAGCCTCGTGGTTTAGGGAGTGGAGCTATAGATATAAAGAAGGCAGAAGAGATAGCAAAAACTTTTCTGAAATACAAAAATATTAGTAAAATAGAACCTTTAGAAATGGGTGATGAACTAAAATCAGTTAGTATTCCTGCATATACCTTTGATATCACATTAAAAGATGAATCCAAAACATATATAGGTATAAGTAGAGTAGGCGGCAAAGTAATATGGATGGAACACAGTAGAAAAGCTGAGAAACATGCTATAGCAGCAGAAGATGCTAAACAAATAGGAAGACAGTTTTTAAAGGAAAAAGGCTATGAGAGTATGGAAGCTAATTATATGCAAGAATATCAAGATTATGTACTAATAAATTATGCATATAAGCAAGGTGACATTACAGTTTATTCTGACTTGATAAAAGTTAAAGTAGCGCTTGATAATGGAGAGATAATAGGCATGGATGCATCAAATTATCTAAAGAGTCATCACAAAAGGGATATCGAAAAGCCAAAACTGTCAAAAGAACAAGCAAGAGAAAAAGTTAGATATAGCTTTGATATATCAAAGTCAAGACTGACCATTATACCCGATAGAGGAGCAAAAGATGTACTCTGTTATGAATTTAAGGGAGAGTATAAAGGATTTGACTATATTGTATATATAAACGCAAATACAGGAAGAGAGGAAAAGATACTTAAGGTAATAATCACAGATAATGGTGTGCTAATGATGTAATAACATAAGACACTAATAAGAAAAACAATCGCTGAACCAATAAAGATACGAATAACCACAAGACCCATAGAGAATCTAAAATAACCAATAAAAAAGCAAAATAATATAAGAAAAAGAGAGAGAAATTGTAATCAATAATTCCTACTCTCTTTTTTAGATTTAAAATCTAGTATTTACAAATAATTTTATCTAAACAAATGACCAGCCTACTAAAAGAGCACCAGTAACTACAGTAAGAATAATAACTAACTTAATAACATATTTTATCCACTTACCATAAGGAACTCTACCAATTGCAAGTGCACCCATTACAACTCCGCTTGTAGGTGTCAACAGATTTATAATACCTGAAGCTGATTGGAAGGCAGTTACTACTATGTCTCTTGCAACACCTGAAAAGTCCCCAAGTGGAGCCATAATAGGCATAGATAAAGTGGCAAGACCAGAAGTAGATGGTACCAATAATGACAATGGGAAATAGAATATATATGTCAGTACAGTAAATCCTGCAGCACCAGCTTTAGAGAGAGAGTTTTCTCCGTAATTCAAAATAGTAGCAGTGATATTACCATTATTCATTATATAGGTTATACCTCTAGAAACACCAATGATTAAAGCAACAGATAAAAGATCTTTTGCCCCATCAATGAAAGAATCAACTATTTCTTTTTCCTTCAACCCACAAATTATACCTAATATGATACCAGATACTAAGAATAAAGCAGATAATTCAGGGAACCACCAACCAAGAGCAGGTAAAGAGGTCAAATTAATATAACCTAAATCTAGTTTATCAAAAGGAATAACAGAATAAATCATTATAATAAAGGTTATAGCAAATAAAAATAATGCAACCTTTCTTCTGAAATTTAATTTAGGCATTTCAGTTTCATTTTGATGAGACGTAAAATGCTTAATATTGCTTTCTCTCATATCTGCAACTAAAGACTTAGAAGGGTCTGCTTTTACTTTAGCGGCATACTTCATAACATAAACTACAGCAACAATATATGATACTATAAGTATAATTACCCTAAGTAATAATCCATCACTAAGATTGATACCAGCAAAACCAGAAGCAATACCAGTAGCAAATGGATTTGCTGTTGATCCTAAACAACCAACGCCTGCTCCAACCAATATAACAGAAACTGCTGTAACAGCATCGTAGCCAGCAGCTATGAAAATAGGTAAAACCAACGGATAAAAAGCTATAGTCTCTTCAGCCATTCCATATGATGTACCACCTAAAGCAAATAACCCCATCAGAATAGGGATCATCAATTTTTCTCTGCCTTTCATTCGATGTACGACGTTAGATATACCAGCATCAATAGCACCTGTCTTCATAACAATACCCAAAAAACCACCAATAACTAAGATAAACAAACAAACATCCTTAGCATCAAAGAAACCATTAATAGGCGCACTTACAACTTGGTAACTTTGAGGATTAGAATCAACAGTATGATAAGTACCCGGAATAGGGGCGTTATCATCATTCATATTGTATTCACCAGCTGGAATAATCCAAGTTGATATAGCAACAATAATTATAATAAGAAATAAAATAGTAAATGCACTAGGCATTTTAAATTTTTTCATGGAAATCCTCCTGTTTGATAAAATTTTCACTAATCTGAAGTATAAAAATAATATTTAATAAAGTAAAAAACAGTATATAAATGAAATTATTTATTTTACGATATTACTAAATACATTAATTGTTTTATACTAACAGATAAAATGAGAATTACTTGGTAATATTATTATTTGTCAAAATAAAATAATTATATATTTTTTGAAAAATATATTAATATAATGCAACGATTTAAAGCATTAAAATATATAATTGTCAAAAAACCATAGAAATCACTAGTATTATACCAGTGATTTCCTATGAATTTTGTTGATTTAAAAATCAATTACCTATAGATGTATAGTTGTACCGCTATTACCTTTTAAAGCTTCTTTGGCTTTCACTAATGAAGCAATAAGTGCTTTTCTGTTAGGCTTTGACTCTGCAAATTTAATAGCTGCTTTAACCTTAGGAAGCATACTTCCTGGAGCAAAGTGTCCTTCTTCAATATATTCATAAGCTTCTTTGACAGTGATATCAGCTAAATCCTTTTGATCAGGTTTTCCAAAGTTGATAGCAACTTTATCAACTGCTGTTAAGATTACAAGCATATCAGCATCTAAATCTTCAGCTAATTTCTCAGAAGCTAAATCTTTATCAATAACAGCTGCAACACCTGTTAAGCCATTTTTATCTTGAACAACAGGGATACCTCCACCGCCAACAGTTATCACTATATGACCTGCATCAATAAGCGCTTTCACAGAGTTCAGTTCTACTATCTTTTCAGGCATAGGAGAAGCGACTACTCGTCTATAACCTCTGCCAGAATCTTCAACAACATCATATCCTTTTTCGCTAACTAACTTATCAGCTTCTTCCTTAGTGTAAAAAGGGCCGATAGGTTTAGTAGGATTTTTAAAAGCTTCATCGTCTTTAGATACAACTACTTGTGTAACTAAAGAAACTACAGGGGTATTATTTCCTCTTCTCTTTAATTCATCACCTAAACATTGTTGTAAATGGTAGCCTATCATACCTTGACTCATAGATCCGCATACATCAAAAGGCATAGCAGGAGTAATATCGTTTGCAGCTTCATTTTGCAGAACGATTCTACCTACCTGTGGGCCATTACCATGGGCTATAATTAATTCATAACCTTCATCAATCATGTCAGCTAAATAAACAACAGTACTTTTTATAACTTCCAGTTGAGACTGGGAAGTAGCAGGTTTGCCACTTTCTTGTAATGCATTTCCACCTAAAGCAACAACAACTTTTTTCATTGAAATCCCTCCTGTTAAATCTAATTACCTAAAGTAGCAACCATAACAGCTTTTATAGTATGCATTCTGTTTTCGGCTTCGTCGAATACTACAGAGTGCTTACTTTCAAACACGTCATCAGTTACTTCCATTGCGTCAATATCAAATTTATCATATATTTCTTTTCCAACAGTAGTATTTAAATCATGGAATGCTGGTAAACAATGCATGAACAATACTTCTTCATCAGCGTTTTTTATCATAGACATATTTACTTGATAAGGTAATAACATTTCTATTCTCTTAGCCCAAACTTCTTCTGGCTCACCCATAGATACCCAAACATCAGTGTAAATTACATCTACTCCTTTTGTTCCTTCTTCTACTGAATCTGTTAAAGTAATAGTAGCGCCAGTATCTTTTGCAATTTCTTTAGCTTGAGCTACTAATTTTTCTTCTGGGAACAATTCCTTAGGAGCTACTATTCTAAAGTCCATTCCCATCTTAGCTGCACCAATCATTAGAGAGTTACCCATGTTGTTTCTTCCATCTCCAACATATGCAAATTTGATGCCTTTTAAGTGTCCTTTGTGCTCAATTATAGTTAAGAAGTCAGCTAATATTTGAGTTGGATGGAATTCATCAGTTAATCCATTCCATACTGGTACTCCTGAGTATTTAGCTAGAGCTTGAACTTTTACTTGTGAAAATCCTCTATATTCTATACCATCGTACATTCTCCCAAGTACTCTTGCAGTATCAGCAATAGATTCTTTTTTCCCCATTTGGCTACCTGTTGGTCCTAAATAAGTCACTCCGGCACCTTGATCCATAGCTCCAACTTCAAAAGCACATCTTGTTCTCGTAGAAGCTTTTTCAAAAATTAAGGCAACATTTTTGCCTTCCATAGTTTTTTGTTCAGTTCCTGTGTATTTTGCTCTTTTTAAATCTCTAGATAAATCTAATAAAAATTTTATTTCCTTTGGCGTAAAATCCAATAATGTTAAAAAACTTTTTCCTCTTAAATTAACTGGCATTTTTAAATTCCTCCTCAAAATAACATTTGTAATGAATTGTATATAAATAATTTATTATAAATTTTCTCTAAACAAAGGCATACTCATACATCTAGGGCCACCTCTACCTCTTGAAAGCTCTGAACTAGGTATAACATGTATCTTAATACCGTTTTCCTCAAGTAACCTATTGGTCACGTGGTTTCTTGCGTAAACAACAACTTCACCAGGTGCAATTGCAAGCGTATTAGAACCATCATTCCACTGCTCTCTAGCAGAATCAATAGGATCTCCACCAGCACATCTGATTAAAGTAATATCTTCAAGGTTAAGATGATTTTTTAATGTTTCCTCTAGAGTAGCTTCTTCTTTAGTTATTTTTAATCCAGAAGGAGCAGAAGCATCTTTTGTAATAGAAAATACAGTCAGAGGTCCTTCTATCTCTGGATGAATAGTGAATTTGTCGTAGTCTACCATAGTGAAAACAGTATCTAAATGCATAAAGGCTCTTTTCTTAGGGATATCAAATGCTAGTACAGTTTCAAAACCTTCATCACTTGAAAATATTTCTGTAGCAAATTTTTCAATAGCACCAGCATCAGTTCTTTCAGATATACCAATTGCTAAAACTTTATTATTTAAAATCAGCTCATCGCCACCTTCAATTGCTAGTTCTTCATTTCTGTCATACCAGAGTGGCACATCACAATCTTTAAACCTTGGGTGGTAATCAAAGATGTACTTTGCATAAATAGTTTCTCTATTTCTTGTTACAGTCCTCATATGATTTAAGGTAATACCTGATCCAATAGTTGCAAAAGGATCTCTAGTAAAGTATAGATTTGGCATAGGATCTAAAACAAATGGATAATTAGTAGAAGTAAATTCTTCTAGAGAAACAGGTTTAAAGTCATGTAGCTCAGTAACTCTAATACCAGCCATTGATACATCAATTAATTCTTGATTATCAAATTTAGATAAATACTCCTTTAAAGTAGCTTTTAAACCAATACCTCTGATGTTTCCTTCATCAAGAAATTGAGATACAAACTTTTCTCTGACAGCAGGATCACTAATAGCTTCAGCAGCTAGTTTTTCAAGATACAATACTTCAACACCATTGTCTCTTAGTACATCAGCAAATGCATCATGTTCTTGACGAGCAACCTCTAAAAAAGGGATGTCATCAAAAAGTAACCTTTCCATTAAATCAGGAGTTAAATTTTCGATTTCCTTACCAGGTCTATGAAGTAGTACGGTTTTTAACTTTCCTATTTCGGATGTAACATTCAATGCTTTCTTGCTAAACATAATATCCTCCCTCTATGAATAAAAATGTATATATATAAATAAAAATTTGAAATGAAATTGCCTAAATTTATAAGGATTATCCTATTACACTCTAGTATAGACACCATGCCCATGTGTAGTATTGTGAATAAAACATGTATAAAACATAGTAGAACAAATCCTTTAACATCATTATAAACCCAGTTTTATACTATGTCAAATTGTCAGAAACATTATAAATATAAAAAACATGCATAAAAAAACAAAATATAAATATACATTTTATCTGAAACATTGGAAAATAAACAGGCTCCATATCTTATTGATGAAATAGCGTATAATTATAATTAATATTTATAAATATTAAAAAATAAAATTACATCAAGAAAAATATCACAAAATGCAAAATGTTGTAAAATAAGTATGGCTATCATGTGAAAATTCGGAGATATTATTAATAAGTAAAATTTATACACATTAATTAAAAATCCAAAAAATCATAATAGATAAATCTATACAAGTAAAAACTATACATATATAATGTAGATAGGATAATTAAAAATAATTTATGAACTTACTTTAAAATAGATTTATGCTACAATCGAAAGGAGATACAAAGTGAAAGACGTAAGACTAAAAATAATAGGGAAGCAAACAGATTTAGAGGGAGAAGAAAATGTAATAGAATTCGTTACAGAGGGAAAATTCTACAAAAAAAAAGGAGCATATTACTTAGTATATAATGAATCAGAAATCTCTGGAATGAATGGCTCAACAACGACCTTAAAAATACAAGATGAAAAAATACAAATGAAAAGATATGGAAGTAATAAATCAAAACTTATATTTGAAGAGGGGAAAAGACACGAATCAGAGTATGCTACAGCATACGGAGAAATGACATTGCAGGTATTGACTAGTAAGCTAAATGCAAATATATCAGATAGTGGAGTAGGAAATATATCTGTATTTTATAGATTAAACATAGCAGAAGTAGCCGAAAGTAATAATGCATTATCAATAGAGATAATGTAGGAATGACTATGTATAGCATATCAACAGAATTACTTAATAGAATTAAAGAAATTCTAAATACAGATATCAGTGCCAAAATAAATGTACCAAAATTATTTGAGCATGGACATATGATGAGTAATATAGCGCTAAAATATTCAAGTGCAAACAATATAGAGCCAATAGAAGTTTATAACAAAATCAAATCAAACATATGTTATGATAAGTTTAATATAGACAAAATGGAGTTCAAAGAACCGGGATTTATTAACTTTGTATTTACAAATGAATGGTTTAAGGAATATGGTTACTATATAATTGATAGTGGATTAATAAATGAAAATAGTAATTTAAAAGTTGAAAACAAACGACTGACTGATAGAGCATATATAATAAAAAGGCAAATGGACAATATAATGCAGTTAAAAGGGATAGACAAAAAAGTAGAAGTTAAAAAATACGATGTAAAGCCATTTGTAGTAGATGAAATACGACTTGATAAAATAGAAACATCACAGTTGTTTTTTTATGCATGTTGCAGAAATAGAAGCACACATGTAAAAATAAAAAAAATTTGTAAAAATGACCTTAGCAATCCATACAAATATATGACCTATGTAGGAACGAGAGTGAATAATATTATAGATAGGTTATCAAAAGAAGGATATGATTGGGGCAACATAATATCTAAGTATTTGTTTGAAAAAAGTGAAGTAAGAGAAATATTTAAGGCTTGTTTATCAATAGATACTTCAATAAACGAAGCAATCAAAAACTACGAACCATACAAAGTATTTGCAGTATTAAAACAGCTATGTGATATATTTTATAGCTACAATAGTAAACTTTTAATCAGAGATTTAAATAAAGAAGAAATAGAGATAGTTTTATTTGTATTAAAGGTATTTGATAAGATATATTTTGATATTGTTAAGCTATTAATGATTGTATAACGTGCCTAAAAATCGGCAAAGTGCCGAAAATTGAGCAAAGGAGGATTTGAATGAAAGATCTTTTCTTTAGAGAAAATATTTTTGAGATATTGGATTACATAGATGAAGGAGTACATATAATAGATAATCGTGGAAATAGTGTATATTACAACAAAGCTGCACAAAGGCTAGATAGAATTAATAAGAACGATGTAATGAATAAGCATTTATTAGATATATACCCATCATTATCTGATGAAACTAGTACATTATTAAAAGTAATCAATACAAGAAAACCTGTTTTCAATGTAGAACAAACCTTTATAAATTACAAAGGAGATAAAATAACTACAATTAATTCCTCCATACCAATAGTTGCAGGTAATAAGCTTAAAGGTGCGATAGAAATATCAAAAGACATAACACAAGTAAGAGAATTATCAGAAAAAATAATAGATCTACAAAGTGAGCTTTTAAAAAATGATATTAGTGATGGTTTAATAGAAGATGAAACTATTTGTACTTTTATGGATATAATAGGACAAAATCAAACAATAAAAGAATTAAAACAGGTGGCATTAAAAGCTGCAGAGACAGATGTGCCAGTGCTGATTTATGGAGAAACAGGGACAGGAAAAGAGCTTTTTGTTAGGGCTATTCATAATACAGGAAAGAGAAAAGATAAGCCGTTTATAGCACAAAACTGTGCTGCTTTGCCAAGCAATTTGCTAGAAGGAATATTATTTGGTACAGTAAAAGGTAGTTTTACAGGAGCAGTTGATAGACCTGGACTTTTTGAACTTGCAAATACAGGAACAATATTTCTAGACGAAGTGAATTCAATGCCATTAGAACTGCAAGCAAAGCTTCTACGAGTCATACAGAATAAGACAATAAGAAGACTAGGGTCGTTAAAGACAATAAAAGTTGATGTACGAATAATAAGTGCAGTAAACGTGCCACCAATTGACGCCATAAATACAAAGAAGCTCAGAAATGATCTGTATTATAGACTAAGTGTAATTAATCTAGACATACCATCATTGTCAGAGAGAAAAGAAGATATTCCTTTACTAGTAAAGCACTTTATCAATAAAAGCAACTATAAATATAACAAATCAACCAAGCGCGCTACAAAAGAAGTAATGAGTATATTTACAAATTATGATTGGCCAGGGAATGTAAGAGAACTAGAACATACGATAGAAGCAGTAATTTCGTTAAATGATATAGAAGAAATAAAAGAAAGTCATTTGCCACAAAAATTCAAGAGTATAAGTGCATCAGTTAATAAGTATGATAATTGTTCGCTTAATGAAGCTGTGAGTAAGCTAGAAGAAAATATGATAATTAGTGCTTTAGAAAAGACAAACTGGAATACCTCAAAAGCGGCAAAACTTATAAATGTGCCCAGACAGACACTGCAATACAAAATATCTAAATATAATATAAAAAGAAGACGTGCCGAAAATTAGGCATGTTTTTTTATGTTTACCTTAAAAATGTGTATATTACTATATTGCAAAGTTGGCATAGAAATTGCACATATTATAAAAGGATATTATTTATTTAAGTATAATGAGGGGGAAAAAAAATGAAAAAAGGATGTCCTTATGGAACACATAGAGTAATTGAGCCAGCGGGTAAATTACCACAACCAGCAACTAAAATTGATAACAAAATGGAATTATACGATAACGAAATACTAATAGATGTGCAAACACTGAACATTGATTCAGCAAGCTTTACGCAAATTAAAGACCAAGCAAATGGAGACATAGAAAAGATAAAAGAAATTATGTTAGGGATAGTAGCAGAAAGAGGTAAGCATCAAAATCCTGTAACAGGTTCGGGTGGAATGCTTATAGGAACAGTAGAAAAGATCGGTTCTGCTTTAGAAGGAAAAACAGATTTAAAGGTTGGTGACAAGATAGCAACATTAGTATCGTTGTCATTAACTCCACTTAGAATAGATGAGATACACGAAGTTAGAAAAGATATAGATCAAGTAGATATAACAGGAAAAGCTATATTATTTGAAAGTGGGATATATGCGGTTATACCAAGCGATATACCAGAGAATTTAGCTCTATCAGTATTAGACGTAGCAGGAGCACCAGCACAAACAGCAAAATTAGTTAAACCAGGAGATACAGTATTGGTAATAGGTGGAGCAGGAAAATCGGGAATGTTATGTCTTTATGAAGCTAAAAAGAGAGTAGGAGTAACAGGAAAAGTTATATGCTTAGGTCATAACGAAAAGAGTTTAGAGAGAGTTAAAAAAGCAAACTTAGCAGATGTATATATAAAGGCAGATGCAACAGATGCAGTAGACGTACTTAATAAAGTTAGTGAAGCTACAAATGGTCAAATGGCTGATATAACAATAAATAACGTAAACATACCAAACACAGAAATGTCGAGCATATTAGCAACAAAAGATGATGGATTAATATATTTCTTTAGTATGGCAACAAGCTTTACAAAAGCTGCCCTAGGAGCAGAAGGAGTAGGAAGAGATACAACTATGATTGTTGGTAATGGATATACAAAAGGGCACGCTGAAATAGCATTACAAATAATGAGAGAAAGTATGACTCTAAGAAAAATATATGAAGAATTGTATGCATAAACCTGAATTATTAGAAACGATAATGAATACGGTGTAGTTTTCTAAGTTACAAGTAAGTTTGGAGGGATTATGTAATTAGAAAGATAATTTAGGTCAATATAGGAGGTTATATTTTGAGAACATTCAAAGATGTAAAACTATGGGAAAACGTTACAGAGGAGCAATGGGATGACTGGAGATGGCAGGTTAGAAATAGAATAGATACAGTAGAAGATTTAAAGCAGATTATAAATATAACTGAGGAAGAAGAAAAAAACATAGAAGAAGTTCTTAATAAATTTAGAATGGGTATAACGCCATACTATGCATTGTTAATGGATAAGGATAATAGAAACTGTCCAGTAAGAATGCAAGCAGTGCCGATAATAGACGAGGTTCATGTAGGATCTTCAGATATGTTAGACCCATTGCACGAAGATACAGATTCTCCAGTGCCAGGACTTACTCATAGATACCCAGATAGAGTATTACTATTAATAACAGATCAATGTTCAATGTACTGCAGACACTGTACTAGAAGAAGATTTGCAGGACAAAATGATGTAGCGTTACCAGTTGATAGAATTGATAGATCGATTGAATATATAAGAAATACGCCAGAAGTTAGAGACGTTTTATTATCAGGAGGAGATTGCTTACTTGTATCAGACGAGAGATTAGAATACATTATAAAGAAACTAAGAGAGATACCTCATGTAGAGATAATAAGATTAGGAACTCGTACACCAGTAGTATTACCACAAAGGGTTACAGACGATTTAGTTAACATGCTTAAAAAATATCATCCGATATGGTTAAATACCCACTTCAATCACTCAAAAGAGATAACAAAAGAGAGTATAGAGGCATGTAGAAAGTTAGCAGACGCAGGGATACCATTAGGAAATCAATCAGTACTACTAAGAGGTATAAACGATAGCGTTAATGTTATGAGAAGACTTATGCAAGATTTAGTAAAAATAAGAGTTAGACCATACTATATATATCAGTGTGATTTGTCAATGGGAATATCACATTTTAGAACATCTGTATCAAAAGGATTAGAGATTATGGAAGGACTTAGAGGACACACATCAGGCTACGCAGTGCCAACATTTGTGGTAGATGCTCCTGGTGGTGGCGGAAAGATACCAGTTATGCCTAACTATATAGTGTCAATGTCAAGAAATAAGGTTATACTCAGAAACTTTGAGGGAGTTATAACAACGTATTCAGAGCCAGAGTATATAGAAGGACCAGAAAACCTAGATACAATAGAGAATGAAGCTGATCATATATACACAGGAGTAGCAGGATTGATGTATAACAAAGACATATCATTAGAGCCTTCAAAGCTACTTAGAAATGACAGAGCGAAAAAACAATTATTAGCAAGGGGAACAAACGATTAAATGTCACTACTAAGCATGGTAAGAAAAGATAGTAAAACTATATCGATAGTTGGTATGTCCAAAAATGCAGGTAAAACAGTGACATTAAATAAGCTAATACAGGATAGCTTAAAAGAAACCATAACGCTAGGGGTGACATCCACAGGACGAGATGGAGAGGAAAAGGATGTGCTGACCAATACACATAAACCCCTAGTATTTGTTCCAAAGGGAACAATTATTACAACGACAGATAGACTGTTTGACAATGGGGATGCAAAGTTAGAGATTATATATACGACTAACTTTACAACACCGATGGGATATGTAGTGTTAGCCAGAATAATAGAAGAAGGAAATGTGCAAATAGCTGGGCCACAGACTAATAATGATATTAGAGTAGTATCTGATATAATGCTTAAATTTGGAGTGGATTTAGTACTGATAGATGGATCCATAGACAGAATATCATCAGCATCATCATCAATATCTGATGGGACAGTTATTTCGTGTGGGGCAGTACTTGATAGAGACATAAATAAAGTCATAACTGAAACAGCGCATAAGATTAGGTTAATGCAAATGGGTGAAGTAGAGCAAAAGATAAAGGAACTCATAAAGCAAGATGATGATGTAATAATAATAAACAAACAGCTAAAGGTAGATAATCTAAAGCTTAAAACGGCGCTTTCAAGTGGTAAAGTGATAGCATCAAAGGTTAAAGAGGATACAACACATGTAATATTGCCAGGGAGTTTAACTAGTGCAATGGCAAAAGACATGATAAACAGTACAAAACATAGAGGATTTACATTAGTTGTAAAAGACGGCACTAGAGTATTTATAAATCATAAGCAGTGGACTCAGGTTATAAGTAGAAATCTTAATGTTAAAGTATTAAATAAAATAAATGTTAGAGCAGTAACATTAAATCCGTATTCGCCAAAAGGATACTACTTCAATCCAAAAGAGTTTTTAACAAGAATGAGAGCAAGTATTAAAGATATACCTGTTGTAGATGTAATACTAGAAGAGGCAATACAGCAGAACTATGGTGGTGATATAAATTGAAATTAGCAGATAATATGACCAAAGACTTATTGGGTTTTGATTATATATTAGATAAACTAGAAGTAGCGACTCCGTATGGGCGGGATATGAAAAATTCTATAAAGCCATACCTAAGAGGAGAAGAACACGAGCTTAAAAAAGAATTCGACATATTGAAGGATATGATAAATCTAATAAATATAAATTCCAAAGAGTATAGAAAAATCAAGTCAATATTATATCACATCAAAGATATAAGAGGATCAATAGATAGAGCTGCTAACTCTTTACCTCTGACAATAGTGGAGTTATTCGAGATTAAGTGCTTTATGTTTTTAATAACCCAGTTAAACGAAAAAATTGAAGATCTAAAAGCAGATATTGATGAAAGTGTAAAAGTTCACGTAATAAAAGATATTAATAATCTATTAGATCCAAAGAAAAATGGTATAAAAACATTCTTTATATATGATGAATACTCAATAGAACTAACAGACATCAGGACAGAAAAAAGAAGATTAGCAGAATTAATAAAAAAGGAAAACAAAAAACAACGAGATAAAATAAACAGCGAATTAAAAATAAGAATAAACATCACTGGAGAGATAACAATACTCAAAGAAGATGTAAAGCTATATGAGAAAATAGCAAATAGTGATTATTTTGAGTATTTATCAGAAACACCGGTTAGCTATAGATATAAGATGAAACTGACAAAGGGGATTAAAGATAAATTAGAACGGTTAGATGTACTAAAATGTAAAGAAGAGCAAGAAGAATTAAAAATTAGGACGTATTTATCAAATAAGATTGCTTATCATAAAGATGTCTTCAAAACTAATTTTGAGCATTTAGCGAAGCTTGATTTGACGATAGCAAAGGCTATGCTAGCTATAGACACAAATAGTGTAAGACCAACACTAATCACTGGTCATAGTATAAGAATAGAAGATGGAACTTATCTAAAAATCGCTGAAGACATGAACAAAAAAGGCGGAAAATATATTCCGATAAGTGTTGATATAAAAGATAGAGTGACGTGTATAACTGGGGCAAACATGGGAGGGAAAACAGTATCACTGAAGCTTATAGGACTGCTTTGCATGATGGTTCAATATGGATTGTTTGTTCCTTGCAAAAGTATGCAGACATCACTTCATGACTTTATATTTATATCAACAGGAGATTTACAGTCAGCAGATATGGGACTCAGCACTTTTGGGGGAGAAATCCATAGGATTAATAAGGCTATAGATAAAGCTACAGATAGAGGACTAATATTGATAGATGAGTTAGCAAGTGGGACTAATCCAAACGAGGGTTATGCGATATCAAAAGCTATAGTTAAGTACCTGATAGACCAAAATAGCATTAGTATAATCACAACACATTTTGACAATATAGCAAATAGTAGTGGGGTTAAGCATCTTCAAGTTGTAGGACTCAAAAATGTAGACTATAAAAAACTAGAATATTTAGTAGAATCAACAAAAGATATAAATAATATAAGAGATTTAATGGATTATAGATTAATAAAAGTTACAAATGTAAGTGAAGTACCTAAAGATGCAATCAACATAGCGAAGCTGATGGGATTAAAAGAAAGTATTATTTTACATGCTAGAGATATAGTATCAAAGAAAAGCAATAAAGGGGAGTGAAACATGAGCAAGCTGAATTTAGACAAAAACGTTATAGAAAGTGCTAGAAATGCAGCAAAAAATATTGCAGAAGATATGCAGGAATTTATAGATATGCATACAACAGTCTCAGTAGAAAGAACAATAGCAAGATTACTAGGCATAGATGGAGTAGATGAAATAGAAAAACCGTTATCAAACGTAGTAGTGGATAACATAAAAGATGCAGGAGTGCTATCATTAGGGGTAGCATATTGGATTGGTAACGCTATTGTAAACACTGGTCTATCTCCTCAAGAGATAGCGGTAAAGGTCAGTGAAGGAGAAATAGAGCTTACCAAATTACCGATAGTCTCAGATGAAGACATAAAAGAAGCGATATATGACATAGCAAAAATTACAACAGATAATATAAGAAGTAAGAGAAAAGTAAGAGAAGATTTTATAAAAAATGTAGGAGAAGGCAGTAAACCATATCTTTATGTAATAGTAGCAACAGGTAATATATATGAAGATATAGTTCAGGCAAAGGCAGCAGCTAGGCAGGGTGCAGATGTAATTGCGGTTATAAGAACAACAGCACAGAGTTTACTTGATTATGTTCCATATGGTGCAACAACAGAAGGGTTCGGAGGAACGTATGCAACACAAGAAAACTTCAAATTGATGAGAGAGGCTCTAGACGAAGTAGGAGAAGAAGTAGGTAGATATATAAGACTATGTAATTATTGCTCAGGGCTTTGTATGCCAGAAATAGCAGCTATGGGAGCATTAGAGAGATTAGATGTTATGCTCAATGATGCATTATATGGAATATTATTTAGAGATATAAATATGCAGAGAACATTAGTAGATCAGTATTTTTCAAGGATAATAAATGGCTTTGCAGGTGTTATAATAAATACAGGAGAAGACAACTACCTAACAACTGCTGATGCAGTAGAAGAAGCACATACGGTATTAGCATCACAGTTTATGAATGAGCAGTTTGCGCTTAAAGCAGGAATACCAGAAGAGCAAATGGGGTTAGGTCATGCATTTGAGATGAATCCAAATATAGAGAATGGATTTCTTTTAGAGCTAGCACAAGCTCAAATGGCAAGAGAGATATTTCCTAAAGCACCATTAAAATATATGCCTCCAACAAAATTCATGACAGGTAATATATTTAAAGGGCATGTACAAGATGCTTTATTTAATCTGATATCAATTTGGACAAATCAAGGGATTCAACTATTAGGTATGATGACAGAAGCTATTCACACACCTCACTTACATGATAGAAAACTAGCTATAGAAAATGCTCAGTATATATTTAATAATGCAAGAAGCATAGGTGATGAAATAGAGTTCAAAAAGGATGGATTGATACAATCAAGAGCTCAGCACGTACTCAAAAAAGCAGAAGAGCTATTGAAAGAAATAGAGAGTGAAGGTTTATTCCCAACAATAGAAAAGGGTAAATTCGCATCAGTAAAAAGACCAAGAGATGGTGGAAAAGGATTAAATGGAGTAGTAGAAAAGGATATCAAATACTACAATCCATTTATAAAGCTGATGGTTGGAGGTGCTAGGTAATGTCAGAAGTGCAAAAAGTTGATTTGACAAAAATAAAACCATATGGAGATACATTAAATGATGGTATGGTGCAGACTTCATTTACATTACCAGTAGAGTATGGAGATGAAGCAAAAGAAGCAGCCAAAATATTAGCAAAGAAAATGGGTCTTAATGAACCGGAAGTAGTTCATTACGAAGAACTCGGAGGAGGATACACTTTTTTTGTAGTTTACGGTCACTGTATTCATACAGTGGACTACACTAAAATAGAAGTACCAAAAGTAGATGTTAAAACAATGGACAAATACGCGGTAGAAGATTATATCAAGAAAAACATAAAAAGAGATATTACAATAGTAGGTGCATGTACAGGTACAGACGCGCATACAGTTGGCATAGATGCTATTATGAACATGAAAGGTTATGCAGGGCACTATGGACTTGAGAGATATAAAATGGTTAACGCAGTTAATATGGGTAGTCAAGTTCCAAACGAAGAACTTGTTGCAAAAGCAATAGAAGTAAATGCAGATGCTATATTAGTTTCTCAAATAGTAACACAAAAAAATGTCCATATACCAAATCTTACAGAGCTGGTTGAGTTAATGGAGGCAGAAGGGATAAGAGATAAAATAGTACTATGTTGCGGAGGACCAAGATTATCACATGAATTAGCAAAAGAGCTTGGATATGACGCAGGATTCACAACGGGAAGCTATGCTGATGATGTGGCAACATTTGTAGTGACAGAGATAGTAAACAGAGATTTAATTTAAAATAGTTTTAAATATTATGAGGAATAGATTGTTTCAGCTTAAAGAGGGTGTATCTTAGATACACCCTCTTTTCATGTATAAGATAGTTGTAAAATAAACAAAAAAACAGCAAGCCTATACCGGAATACAAGACTTACTGTAATATTTATATAATTTTAGGAAGGAGATTATTATATAATTCTTCGCAAATTATAAATTATTGAAAAACTATTAAGGAGTTATATCAACAGTGAGTATATAAATTTACTCCTTCTGCTGAGATCTAAATTATATGTAGTCGGAAAATTAATAAGCCTTTTTCATTTTTATAGATAAACATTTATCAATAAAAACAGCTACATTACCTCTAGTAGACATAACACTTGCATTAGTAGAGCTATTAGAAATATTTAATGCCTGAGATTTAGACATATAGTTTTCAGGCCATTTTTTATTAGTATCAAGGCTACTATCATATCCGAGAAGTCTTACAAGAACAGTTAAAACTTCACCATTAGAAATTTTACTATTTGGTTTAAAGCTCCCATCTGGATATCCTTTTAACAAACCTGCGCTTGTAGCAGCTTTAATACTGGATTTAGCCCAATGAGAATCAATATCAGTAAATGTCTTACTAGAATCTCCATTGGTTTTTCCGCATATTAATCTCATAGCGAGAGTGGCAAATTCAGCTCTAGTTATGTTATTGTCTAACTTTAGGCTACCGTCTTTATAACCTTTGTATAATCCCAAGGTTTTTAGCTTATTTCCTGCTTCGATTACATTGCTAACATCACTTGCATATATAAAATTGCAACAAATTATTAGCATCAATAGGGCAACAATTATTATTCTATTTTTATTCAAACGGTTTCACCTCCAACTAGTTATTATTATATCAAAAGATAAAGGAGAAGTATGTTTCATTTTGATTACAGTTAAAAGCTCATAATCGCAAGAAACACAAACATAAAATCATAGGTAAATAGGAGGGAAATTGTATTATATAGCGAAATATTTAAGGATAAAGCCATAATTTAGTATAAAATAGCTATAGAAATTATCAAAATACGTAACAAAAAGGAAACACAAAGTGTAACAATATAGTAATAAAGATATGGAATAAATATGCCGATGCAATAGGTAGACTGTTTTTTAGAGGTAAAGATAACAATGTAATGAAAGCGTAATAAAATAAATCAAGTAATACAAGTGTAATTTAATTGTTTGATATAAATGTAAACTTTCGATAAAGAGGAGGTAACAATGAATAAGTGTCTAAAAAGAGGTTTTAGTATATTATTGATAATATTGATGTTAATAGGTTTGATTCCTCAGAGTGCAATAAAGGTATATGCTGCTACGCCAGTAATAAATAATATTGAGATAGTAAAAACATATGAGGGTGGATTTGCCTCACCAAGTGTGTTCTACTTGACGATATTAGGAACTGATTTAAATACATTGAATACAAAGATACAAAATAACTTAGGAGCTATAGTGGATTTGACTCCTACTTCGACAGGTTCATTTTCAGTACAATATAAAATAAATCCAGCAGAAATGGGATCTAGATTTTTTGTAAATGGAGTAGCGTATGATATATTTGAAACAGATATGCCAGAAATTAAAGCTGTAGATCCTAAACTAGTAAAGAAAAATAACAACATAAAGATAACAGGAGAAAACTTTAGTAAGATTGACCAGACACCTACTTCTGGAAATCCCAAAATTACAGTTAAGTATACAAATACACTAACACATAAGGATTTGTCAGCAATATTAAAAGCAGCTGGAGCTACTGGAGAAGCTTTAGTACCAGTAGATTTAGGATTAGGTTTGCAAGATATAAGAGTTGACAAACAATATACATCATCAGGTGTAAATGTGAGTTTGTCATACAGATACATAGATGCATTTCGTATATATGACGATATAACAGTTAACCCGACTAACATAACGATTTTTCCGAACAAAGGTAAACCAGGAACAAAAATATCTGTAAGTACTACAGATACATTTAACGAGGACTATTCAGTATTTTTTATGAAGGATATAACAGATGCATTTAAGCATGGTAACAAAGGAAGGGATTATTTTAAAAGTGTGGATAACAAAAATATAAAAGTAAAAGTTCCAGATTCGCTAGCTACAGGAGAAACTTATAAAGTAGTTTTGACTAATAGTATATCGCAAGGAACAAACGATACAGATGATTTGACAGGGTATGTAATAAAACAAAAAATAATAGGCGAGTTTGTAGTTATAGATGCAGACATATCTCCACAAATTCAATTTGTACAACCTTCATCAGGGCCAGATTCAGGGTCAAATGTGAATATAATAGGTAAGTATATGGATGAATTAAACATAGAAGGCTTGCAGGTAACAGGTGGAGGTAATTTAGAATATGACAATAAAGTGATAGATGGTGAAAAGCTAAAACTAACTTATGATGCTACAGGAATAAAATACAACACAAGAGACGTTGACAATATTGAGAGAGAATTGTTAGTTACAATAGGTAGAACAACAAATTTTCCAGATATAAATGCAATTAAGTTTGATGATGGTGGTGGAGATTTTGATAAGCTATTGGTTAAAACAAAACCAATATCAGATAGTGAGCTTGCAGATCCAGTAAAAGATGTAATAATAGAGATAAAAACAACGATACATTTAAATGGTGGGGGAACAGTAGTTTTTACAGAAACAGCAGTAAAGGAGGATGCTTACGAATTTGTACCTAGCTTTGTAGCACCAGAGATAACAAAGACATCACCAAATAAAGTACAGGTAGAGGGAACAGGACCATACACAGTCAGAGAGGATACAGTCATAGCTTTGCAAGGTAAGAATTTTAAAGTATATAGCTATACAGATGCAGGTGGTACAGTTAAAGTTAATTACCCAATAGTAGTCTTAGGAACTAACGGCACAACTCCTGGTGATGGAGAGATATCGCTAAAAAGAGTAGGCGCAGAAACAGAAGTTGTAGATGCAGATAACAATCCAATACCTGGAGCAACATACGAGATTTTAGATAAGACAGGAAACAAGGTGGATGGAGTTGCAGGCAACGAAACAGGAACGATAATAATAGTTAAAATTCCAGCAGCTAGACAGATAAAGCAAGGGCTAATAGGAGTACAGTCAGCAGTTGCAATAGCAAACCCAATAAAAGGTGGAAATACTAATGGACCGTTGGTTTCAAAAAATGACGCAGATACAGGTATCGAATTTATAAAAGCTATAAATAGTCCAGAAATAAACAAGATTAGTCCAAATATAGTTACCATAAAAGGTGGAGAAAAAATAGTAGTTAGAGGTACTAACTTTTTAGATGGTATAAAAGTATATATAGATGGTAAAGAAGTAGGCGGAGTAGTAAGAGATACAGATCCAGCAACAACAGAAGGGACATTGACATTCACAGCACCAAAAGGAAGAGAAGGAATCACGGTGTTGCAGGTTATAAATCCAGATGGAGGTTCTGATAGTGAGCAATTTGTATATGTAAAATCTGCAAATCAAGACCCGAAAATAAACTCAATAGGCCCAAATAAAGGATCTAAAGGGACGCTAGTAGTAGTCAAAGGAAATAACTTTTTTAAAGCGGATTTAACAGTAGACGATGTAGCTGGTATGGGAATATACAATTTAATAGGAACAAGAATATTATTAGATGGTAAAGATGTGAATACATACAGTGGTAATCCAGACATACCAGAAAAGCCAATATCATATACATTGCCTGAATTAAACACAGAAAAGTTGATTAAAGTAAAAGACTATAAGCTAAGAATATCTAAATATAAGGAATATGCCACAATAGCTGAAATCGGTTCACCTGATAATATATATACCTTTAGAGTAGATTCACAGGGAAGTGCTGTATTAACAAGAGGTGGAAATAGTTATGTGATAAAAGTTGATAGCGCAGGTAATTATACATGTCAAAAAAATGGGACAAATGTAGCAGTAACAGTTACAGACAATAACATAACAATAGATGGAGTAAATCTAAAAGCAACATTTAACTATGATGTAATATCAATAAAAAAACTTGAAAATGGAACAAAAAAAATCATTGTATCAGACTATTTTGATAGTTTGTATTTACGAAATAGCGCAAACAAATATTTTAAAATATTTGTTGATCAAAAAGGAAAAGTAAAGATAAGTAATAGTAACGATACAGAGTACAGTATTGGTATAGATGGTGGGAATTTAGTAGCAATAAAAAATGGCACTAAATATAGCTTTGAAATAGATGCAAATAGGAAACAGATATTTATAGACAGAGGAAATGCAAACGAACTAGTACTAGAAATAGAAACACTGTATTACTTTGATGCAAACAATTTTATAACAGGGCATAGAACTAAAGTAGTAAATAAAAAAGAAATAAGATTTTTAGTGCCGCCATTGGGGATACAAAAGTGGTACGATGTAACCGTTAAAAACCCAGACACAAAAAGTGATACAAAAACAGGCGAAAATGGATTCATGTACTATAAAAGCCCTACAACAAACCCAAGGATAATAAACATAGTACCAAAGCAAGGAACTACAAAGGGCGGTACACCAATAGTGATATCTGGAGAAGAATTCCAAGATACAAGTACAGTATATATAGCAGGGGTAAGAATAGCTGATAAAGATGTAACTCTAAGCAACAATATGAGAGAGTTGACAGTAATAGTACCAAAGTATCCAGGAGATGTAAGTGAAGATTTTACGACAGATAGAAAAACTGTACCAGTAGTTATAGTAAACGAAGATGGTGGAAAAGCAGTAAAAGATGATGGTTTCACATATATAATAGCTAACAGTGTACCAAGAATAAAAGAAATATATCCAAAAGAAGGTAGTGCAGCAGGTGGAGAGATAGTCGATATCTTCGGATATGATTTTAGATTCCATGAACCATATACAGGAGATATAGGTGAAGCAAATTTTGAATATGATGATTTAGATGAAGACTTAAAATGGGACAATATGAACAATAAAGACGATGTAGATGCTAGATACAAATTACCTTTTGTGCATGATAAATATACACATTATTATGATTCACCAGTTCTCCCAAAAGTGTACTTTGGTAATGTCAGAGCAAAAATAGTTGCATTTAACTCAGCAACAGGATATATACAAGTAATTGCACCAAAACATATGAAAGCAGAAACAGTTGATTTATGTGTGATAAATAACGATTCAGGAAAATCGAATTCGGTGCCTTATAAATATAAAAAATCCAACCCAGTTATTTCCTTGATAACACCTAAAATGGGTAAAAAAGAAGGAAATGAAGCTGTAGATATTATGGGGAGTGGGTTTAAAAAGAGTTTGATAGATATATTTGATGATAATCCAGCAGTAACGACTACAAAAAACTTATATTTAGTGAGATTTGGCAGTATATCTAATGCAAAGTTACCAAAAGACCATGCTAATTCTGGAAGAATAATAAATGGCAGGACGCATATAGAACTAAACGGTGGATTGACAGTAGATTATGTATTAGATTCTAGCACAGGAAATATAGACCTTACTACAACCATAAAAGAAGGAGATCAAACATACAGGAAAAAATATGTCTATAATGATGAAACCAAATATCTTGATGTAGTAGAGCTTAAAAATATTGACACAACAAAGCCAAACTATGTTGGATATGAGTATATTAAATATGAAGTTAAAGATGGAAGGCTCATAGTTACAAGAGGGTATTCAAAAGATGTAACATTAAAATATGCATCACAGCTATTAGCAAAAACTCCAAACTATCATACAGTAGGAACAGTAGATGTAGTTATGGAAAATCCTGATAATGCCTCTAACGCTATGGAATATATATACAAAAACCCAATAAGTAATCCAACGATTACAGCAGTAACAGGAGTTCCATTTAAAATCGAGAGTGGTAAACTTATAATACAAGCGCCAACAACAGGTGGACAGCCATTTTATATTGAGGGAACACAATTTATCCAGGAGGGTATAACAGTTAGAATAGGAGGTTATCCACTAAAGGCGGACGATTTCCAATACTTAAATGAAAATAAAATACTAGTTAAACCTCATAAAATGAACACAAACCTACAGACAGGCAGAGAGTATTTGATAGAGGTACAAAACGAAGATGGAGCTAGAGCAACAACAGAGAATATAAAAGTATATTATAGATATATAGTCATCAGTGGTGATGAACCGATAATAGATACAATAGAACCAGCAAAGGGTAGTGCAACTGGTGGATATACAGTTATAATTAAAGGTAAAAATTTTGCAAGCAATATAAAAGTTATATTTGGGTATAGTGCAAGTGGAAGTGGAGCGCAAATACTAGAAAAAAGCATAAACAAACTAGTAGTTAGAGTTCCAGCAAGTAATATAGTAGGATTAGTTGATGTTTATGTTGAAAATATAGACTACAATACAAGTAGCGTAAAACAAAAGGCTTTTGAATATATTTCAAATCCCACAATAGATACAAACAGTATAACACCAAATGAGATTTTTATAACAGGTGGTCAAAAAGTAACAATAAAAGGAACACAGTTCATACAAGGATTAGAAGTGAAATTTGGCAATCTAGTTTGTCCTAAAGTCGAAGTAATAGATACCAATACAATAGTTGTAGAATCACCAGTTGCAACTATGAAGGATTTAGGTTTCAAAGATGTTACAATAACTAATAAAGATGGTGGAGTAGCAACAGTAAAAAATGGGATAAAATACGTAGTTCCAAAGCCAACTGACCCAACAGGCTTCATAGCAAAACCAGGTCATGAAAGATCAGTAGTTTTAAAATGGGACAAGGTTGAGGGAGCACAGACCTATAAGATTTTTGGAAAAACAAAAGGAGATAGAGAGTATTCGTATATAGGAGAAACTAAAGACTGTGAATATTTTTTAAGAGATTTGGAGCCAAACACTAGATATTACTTTAAGTTATGGTCAGTAAATAAATATGATGAATCAGCTAAATATGCATATGCTAATTGTAGAACATTTAATGAAAATAAAGATGAAGGAAACGACAAATATGAGGAAGTAGTAGAAGAAAATACTAAAACAGTAATAAATCAAGACAGTATATCAGTTAAACTACCAGAAACATTCTCTCAAGGGCAGTACATCCTTGATTTGAGAGGAGATGTATATAGGAAGAGCGACAAATTGTCTATAACCATACCTATGAAAGCAATACTAGCAGGAAAAGGGTATATTTATGTTCAAAAAGATGATTTTAAACTTCACGTTCCATTAGTCAATATGAAAGTAAATGCTTACAAACATCTATATAAAGATAAGGATACAAATGTAATAATCAATATAGATAAAGTAGATTCTAGAGAAAAGGCAAGAGTGACAAAAGGACTTTCAAGAAAACAGAAATCAGTGTCAGAGCTATATGATGTAAAAGTAGTATTACAAGAAGGCAAAAATAAAGGTACACTCAAAATGTTAGAAGGTTTTACGTTTAGTATGCTAGTTGATACAAATAAGGTAAAACAAAATAAGATTAGTATAATGAGTTATGATGAACCTACAAACAAGCTAAAAGCAGAGTCATATGAAGTATCAAGCGTGACGGAACATATCAATGATACTGCAAAATATGTAATAAATATAGCAATAAAAGAAGACAAAAAATTAATAGTTATATATAATAGATAAAGAGAGAGTTGTAACAAAATATTATTGGTGTTCAGTATATAAATCGTATTTATTTTGTTACAACAAAAGGGGCAACTCAACAAATAAATTTGAGACAGCCCCTTTTGATGTAAAATATTAGATAATAAACAGAAGAGGTGTTAGCATGGTTAAAAGTAGTAAGCTAGTAATAATAGTATTAATAACAGTACTAGCGATTAACACAGTATATGCACAGGTAGGACAAGCTATAGATGGTATTACATCCTATGATAGCTTAAAGAAGAATATTAGTTTTAGTGATGTAAAAGGGCATTGGGCAGAAAAGTATATCAATACAATGAGTGCATTGTCAATAATAAAGGGTGCAGGAAGTTCTCGTTTTAATCCAAGTGGTAAATTAACATATGAACAGTCACTGATACTATTAGTTAGACTTCTTGGACTCGAAGAAGAGGCACAAAAAAGAGGCCAAGATATGAACAATAATACAGATACAGCAGGTTATAATATATTATCAGCTCATGATTACTACGTAAAAGGCTATGTAGATGTAGCAAAAAACAAAGGTATTATAACACAAGAAGAAATAAACGCGATTACAAAAACAAACCAAAGCACCTCCGATAAAATAGAAGATGAAATAGACACCCAGATGGCTAGATATGATGCTAATTTGCAAATTACACAAATACAGCTAGCAAATATTAGAGCTAAACTGAAAGAAAAAATAACTAGAAAATATACATATCAAAAATCAGTTACAAGAGAACAAGTAGCAGTATTTGCTGCAAGAGCAATAGGCTTAAAACCAATAGTTGGAAGTAAAAGGCAAAAAATATACACATTAAAGGATTATTCTAGAATAACGCCAAGTTATCTTCCGTTGATAGAAGCAGTACTTCAAAATGGAATAATATCAGGAAATAATGCAAATCAATTTAGACCAAAAGACTCAATCAACAGAGCAGAGATGACAAAAATATTGTACAAAATAGCAAGGCCGATAATGGTAAAAAACGGCTATCAAATTAATACGGCAACTATTCAAAATATAGAAGAAGCCATATCTAAACAAACAGATGGATTAACTGGCAGGACATACACAGCTAAGGTGAAAGTATTTACAGTAGCTGATGATGTAAGTATTAAAAACATACATGTGCAGGAAGCTGGAAGTAGCAATACTTCTAAAGGCTTTATAGTAATAGATGGCAATAGACTTTCGAGCATGGATAGATTAAAAATAGGCGATACAGTTAGATACTATATAGATAACGATAATAGAGCAGTTTTAGTAGAAAGACTTGCAAACTCAGTACAAAATCTCACTGGATTTATTGAAAAGGTAGAGGGAGGATATATATCATTTAAAGATTTTAACGATGTTATGTATAAATATGAATTAGCTAAAGGAGCAAATATAATAGTAAACGGGGATAGTATTTTAGCAAAAGATTTATTATATGGACAAGAAGTATCAGTAGAAGTTACAAACAACAAAATATCTCGTATATCAAGTAACCTAGAAATAGGAGAAGAAGGATATATAGAAAAGGGAGATAAAATAATAACAGGAAAAGTATTATCTAAAGATAAATATAGTGGGCAGGTAACATTAGCTACACCTAATGAAGTTAAAAATTTCATTATAGATGGATATGCAAATATAATTAAAGATGGTAACAACGTAGACTTTCAAAAAATACAAGATGGAGATTTACTAAGACTAGAATTTGATGATTACAATACGAATAGGCCATCAAAGGTCACGATATCATCAGCAGATATACAAATTTCTGCATTATATAAAGTAGAATTGCAAGATGTAGATACAATGCGTAAACAGCTTATATTAGGAGATATTAAACGCTACAACCACGGTAGTTGGATGAATGAAGAAGGGAA
Source organism: Clostridiaceae bacterium M8S5 (assembly GCA_029227815.1). Lineage (GTDB taxonomy): Bacteria > Bacillota > Clostridia > Tissierellales > MCWD3 > Abyssisolibacter. The sequence goes on from CP118523.1 coordinate 4,614,910, forward strand.
AAAAGACCTTCAAATAAATCAAGCTTGTAAGATATATGTTGGGAACGTAAGCTTATCATTAGAAGAGTTAAAGAACTATAAGGGCAAAGAAGCTTATATAGCAGTTCAAGAAAACTTTGGGCAAGACGAAGCTATTAAACTAATAGTTAAGAATAATTATGAGACAAAATATGATAACTCAATACAAAAGATAGAGTATGGCTCAAATACTCTAAGGGTCGAGTATAGAAATATAGGTTTTGACAATGATAGTACGATTATAGTCAAGAATAACAGATTAATACACCCATACAATCTATCAAAAGGAGACGACATATTAGTATATTCATATGGAGTTAACAACCCTCATGCAGCATTCATATCAGTATTAGAAGAGGATGCAAATGGACTAGTAGTATATAGAGGTAGAATAGACGAAATCAACAAATACAACATAGATTTAGATAAGATATATTATCTAGAGGACAACAAGTGGCAGAAAGAGAAAAAGCAGACAACATTCAATATAAGTAATGATACAAAGATTATAGATACTAGAAAGGCACAAGCAGTAGACGTAACAGTAGATGCTTTTCTAAATAGTAGGCATTTGAAATCCTCTGATCCTAACAATTACTATAAGAAATATGCCTATGCGGTGGAGTACAATGGCATGGTGCTGGCAATGAATATTATAGATAATTCTACAAAGTCTCAAGTAGTAACCATAGCTACAGTAGATGATATAGATAAAGCAAACATAACATTAGAGTTGAAAGATGTTAAGGATTATAGCTTCTTTACAAACAAATGGAATCTAAACAATGCCTCACTTTATCTAATGGCACAAAAAGCTATATTCATAAAAGATGGTAAGATAGTTGGATTTGATCATGTTAAGAAAGGTGATAAATTATATATACTCAGGAAAAATGGACGAGGAGATATAGTGTTAATAAAATAGGACATAAGGAGTGTAAGTATGAAAAAAATACTTTGTATTATAACATTAATAATATCACTTTCAACATCATCATTTGCACAGATAAACAATGCAGGCTTTGAAGGTGGTATAAACAAAGACGAACAAGACTACAAAAGAGAAAAACAGTATAAAGAAGTTATATTTATAACAGGAAAGCCAGTAGTGCTATATGGTAAGGTGAAAATGCTTGTTAAAGATAAAAAACTGACATATGACTATGTAGATATGAAGAGTAAAGATGGAACAGTAACAATGAAAAAAAAGATAGAGCTAGAGAGAATCATAGAAGACAATGAGAGTATTAAACAAGTAAGAGAAGAAAACAACATAGTCAAATACAAAGAAGAAATAAGTGATAGTAATGGAGATACTTATGTATTAGAGGACTATCAGTTTCATAACTCAACTATAGATGATAATCAACCTATGATTAATTACTACTCAGGAAATTGGCTTGGAACCAAAACATATATGATAAACGATGGTGAGCGAAAAATAATATCAGAAACTACAGGTGGAATATATGGATATGACCACTATTGGGGGGCAACAGAAACTCAGAAAATCAAACAATATTTGAAAAAAGTAAATACTAAAACCGACAAAATAGAATGGACAGGTAGCTCAGAGATGAATATTTCATTCAATAGAACAAAAGAAATGGAGTATTTTGATAATCTGCCGTACCAAGCTAGTTTTTCCGATGGATATACATTAACTGAAAAAAAGGAAACAGTGATGAAGTACAGTTATGACATGCCTTATCTAGGGAGTAAGAGTACATCAAATGTTAGAAACAAAGGAACAGGAGTGGAGAGATATGACACATTGCCAACACAAAAAAAGCTCTATATACCAAAATATGAAGATATAAAGGGAATATGGTCTCAGTGGGATATAAAAAGACTAGCAGGTCTTGGAGTATTTGATAGTTCAAAGAAATTCTTTGGGCCTAAGCTACCAGCAGAGAGAGGAGAATTTGCAAGGTGGCTTGGAAAGACTATGAATCTAGTCAAAGAAGATAATAAACCAAAGAGATCATTTACAAAAAAAGATGCAAATACACCTGTTTTTGTAGATGTAACAAGAGAAAATCCTGATTATGAATACATAAAAATAATCAAGGAAAGAGGAATAATGTCAGGTGTAGGAAAAGGGTCATTTATGCCTAAGGGTAAATTGACAAGGGCGCAAGCAATAACAATAGTTATACGATCGATAGGACTAGAAAGGCTTGCACCAAATCCACCATTTAGAACATCATTTAAAGACGATAGTAGTATACCACAGTGGGCTAAAAAATCTATTTACGTAGCAAAACAGATTAATCTCTTGAGTGGAAATAATGGTTATGTATATCCTAATGATTATATGAGTAGAGAAGAAGCCGCAGCGTTTTTAAATAGATTTATAAACTATTTACAAGTAGAGCTTAAAGATGAATATAGAGATAGTATAATCAATTACAACTAACGTTAAAAAATTGATTTAATTACATTTATTTTTATTAATTTCACATGGATTTCACATTATAGAGTTATAATTTAACATAGTAACAAGAACATTTTAAACTTCTACAACATTTCAAAAGGTAGCTCCAAAGCGAGGTACCTTTTTTTTGTAAATATAACATTTGCTATATGCGAAGTTCTTTAGAAATGTAAAACAATTTTAATATAACTGAAAAACCAATGAAATAGAGTGTTACAGGTATATGACAAAATCTGCAGTATTGAATAATATAGGATAATAGACTAAAATATAATGAGGGTCAAAATTATATTTTATACAATCTTTAATAAAAATGACATAACAACAAAAAAACATTAAAAATTAGAAACTTTTTAGTTACAAATGGCGTCTAATAATAAGGAGACTCTGTAAATGAGAGGAGGCAAATCACCGAGCAGTAAATTTTATATAAAAAAGAAGAGAAAATAAAATTAAAATAGAAGCGGAGTATTAAGTCTTATATCTAGCAAATGTAAATTAAACAGTAAATTAAGTTAGTAAATAATATATAGCATTGCTGTTACGACAGATCATATAGACAACATATATACTATTATAATAGGAGGTAAAATTAATAATGGTTGAGAGAATATTAAAAATAACATTAGTTATAGTAGTATTACTTTTTGGAGGATTTTATGCGTATAACGAATCAGTGAGAAAGCAAGAAGTATCCTCAAAGGAAGTAGTAGAGTATATTACCAAAGAAGTAGAAAAAGGAGATATAGTAGCAGGAGTAAAAACATCTGGACAAATAGAAGGATCTTGGGGTGGAGGTATAGATGTACCAGATATACTATTTGATGGCGGACAAGAGGCGAAATACATAATAGAGAAGGTACTAGTTGAGAGAGGAGACCCTGTAAAAGAGGGAGACACTTTAATCAAGTTACAATCACCAGATTTAGATTTAAAGTTAAAAGAAGCGGAGCTTAAATTAAGAGAAAAAACAGATGATCTACTCTTAATGGCAGGAGTAGATAATATAAATAAAATCAGTCCATCACAAGGAATAATAGTAAGAGCAACTATGGAGGGGAGAGTGACTGAGCTTACAGTTAAAGAAGGAGATGAACTAGAGCAGGGAATCTCAGTGGCCAAAATAGTAAATGATTCAAAATACATAGTAAGAGCAAAAGTGACTCCAGGCGAATATAAATTATTAAAAGAGGGACAAGAAGTTACATTAAAAATAGGTAGTTACGATGGAACAAATGTAGCTACAATAACAAGTATAGATAAAAACCAATCACCAGATCTGGACAAAGATGGAAAAGCTATAGGATTTATTCATTGGATAACAATAGAAGGAAAAAATCCAGGATTAGCACAACCAAAAATGGAAGTAGAAGTTGGAATAAAGAGAGGTGGCAATATATTCTATTTTGTAAATAAAGCGTCAATAGAAGGCTTTGCAAATGAGGCTACAATACTAGCTAGTGCTAAAGGAATCATTACAAAGATGTATGCACATAGTAATGATGTAGTAAAAAAAGGAGATAAAATCGCAGTACTAGCTGGGGAGGACATGCAAAGAGCAATAGAAGGGAAGATAAGAGAAATAGATGAGTTGAAGAAAAACATAAATAGCTATAAAGAGTCTTATAAGTATCTTGAAATAAAATCACGTATGAATGGAATAGTGAGTTATATGCGTGCTACAGAAGGCAAAGAACTAGAGAGATTTGGTTACTTAGGATCATTGTATAATATGGATGAAATGTATATGGAAACTTACGTAGATGATCAAGACGTATTAAAAGTAAAAATGGATGCTCCAGTAACTATAACACTAGATGCAATACCAGGAGAAATCTTTGAAGGAAGAGTAAAAGATATACAGACTCGAGGAAATAGCAAAGATGGTATAACTAAATTTAGAGTAACTATAAACTTGAAAGGTAACGAAAAAACAAAACCAAACTTTGCAGCCAAAGCATTTATAGAATCAGGCAGTTCTAAAGACACACTATTGATACCATTAGAAGGTTTACTAGAAGAAGAGGGTAAAATGGTTGTAAAAATATTACAAGATGACAAATCAGTAAAAGTAGTTCCTGTAAAAATAGGAGTAATGAATGATAGAATGGTAGAGATTGTTGAAGGATTAAAAGAAGGAGATAAAATAATAACAGGAACAGAGACAAAAATATTAAATGGTGATAACAATAATGTAAAGGTCTTAGAGACAAAACCAGATAACAATAAAAAAGGCGAATAAATAAGGAGGAATAAAGATGACTCAGAAAAAGAGAATACATTCCTTCTTAGCAAGATGGTGGTTCACAGCAAAGATGGCATCACATGGGATATTATCGAATCCACTAAGGTCAGCGCTGACAATACTAGGAGTAGCAATAGGAGTAGCATCAGTAGTATGTTTAATGGGAATAGGAGAAGGAGCAAGACAAGCAGTAATAGAGCAGTTTGAAAGTCTAGGAGCAAACGTAATATCAATAAACATACACAAACCAGAGTACGAATTTAATGAAGAAGATGTGGATGACCTAGTAGAAAGAGTGCAAGGAATGGATATAGCATCGCCAGTAGTAAACACAAAAGCAGAAATGAGATGGAAAAGAGCCAAAGGAAGCATGAAGCTAATAGGAGTAAACGAAAAATACCGAGATAAGAGACCACAAAATATTGACAGGGCAATTTTTCACAAAATGGCATGTAAAACAGAGATCAAACGTAGCGATATTAGGATATAATATAGGAACAAAATTAAACGGAGGACGAAGTCCAGTAGGAAGAAGCATAACGTTAAATGGGATGAGCTATAGGATAATAGGAGTATTAGAAGAAAAAGGCTCAGGAAACGCAAACGATGTAGACAATAGAATAGTAATACCATACACATCAGCACTAAAAATAGCAGAAAAGACAACCATAGAAGAGATATGGGGAAAAGCAGGATCACCAGTAGAGGCAGACTTAGCAGTAGTACAGCTAAGTAGAATAATAAAAAGAAAGCTAGGAATGGATGCGAGCGCACCAAAAATGACAGCAAGTAACAGTGCAGAAGGAGAAGAAAAAACAGAAGCAGTAGATAAAGAAAAAGAAGAAAAGAAGAGAAAGCAGTAGAAACGGAAATACCAGGGGCAGGAGAAGAAGTAATATCAATAACAAACCTAAACCAGCTAATAGAAGAAGCAGACAATGCCAAAAAAGTAATGACACTCTTACTAGGAGGAATAGCAGCAGTATCGCTATTAGTAGGAGGACTAGGAATCATGAACATCATGCTAGTAGCAGTAACAGAGAGAACAGAAGAAATAGGAGTAAGAAGAGCATTAGGAGCAAAGAAGATAGACTTATTAGTACAGTTTTTACTAGAAGCATTATTTGTAAGTATAATAGGAGCAATAACAGGGATAGTAGCAGGAATATGGGGGATGAAAGTATTTGATAGTCAAGGATTTAATACAGCGATAAACATACAATCAATAAAGATAGCGATAGTAGTGGCATTAGGTTCAGGATTATTATTTGGAGTATATCCAGCAGTATCAGCATCTTCAGTACCGCCAGTTGAGGCTCTTAGAAGACAATAACAACTTTAATAAATATATAGATAAAGATATATAGCGAAGGAGGTACAATAGTGACAGCTATACTAGAATTAAAAGGTATAACACGTAGCTACAAAACAGGACAAATCAAAGTGCAAGCATTAGCTGGCGTAGATTTGACAATAGAGAAAGGTGAATTTGTATCCATTATGGGACCATCAGGTTCAGGTAAATCAACAATGCTTAATTTAATAGGTTGCTTAGACTTACCAACCGAAGGTACATATAAAATAAATGGAGTTCAAGTAGAAAAGATGCGAGATAGTAGGTTATCGGAGATAAGAAATCAATTTATAGGATTTGTATTTCAAAGATTCCACTTATTGAGTAATTTAAATGCATTGGAAAATGTAGAGTTACCATTAATATATCAAGGACTATATGGAAAAGAAAGAAAGATAAGAGCAAAAGAAGCACTTGCAGCAGTAGGACTTGATGATAGAATGCACCATTTACCATCACAACTATCAGGAGGACAACAACAAAGAGTTGCAATAGCAAGAGCACTTGCAAGTAAACCAGCACTTATTTTGGCAGACGAGCCAACAGGAGCATTAGATTCAGCATCAGGAAAGAATATAATGGAAATATTTACAGAGCTAAATGAGAAAACAGGAATAACTATAGTTCAAGTAACCCACGAGAGAGAGATTGCATTATACGGACATAGAATATATCATCTTAGAGATGGATTAATAGAAAATATAGAAGAAGTGACAGAGTTATCTAAATAGGAGGTATAAAAATGTTACAGAAGATAGTAATGATAGTGTTGATTATAGTAGTGTTAGTTTTTGGAGGGTTTTATGCGTACAATGAGCTAATGCCGAGCCAAGAAGTGTCAGGAGAAAAAGTAATACAATATGCAACCGTGCCAGTTGAAAAAGGTGATATAAATGTAGGAGTAGACACAGCAGGAAGAATCATGGGTTCATGGGGTGGAGGAATAGAAGTGCCTGGACAAAGATACGGCAGGATTTCCGTGAACTATATAGTAGATGAGGTGCTAATAAAAGAAGGACAAGCAGTAAAAAAAGATGAAGTTTTAATTAAGCTAAAATCACCAGATTTAGATGCAAAACTAAAAGAAGCAAAAGATAAATTGAGAAAACAAGTAGATGAATTATCAGCAATGACAGGTGTATCAGAAAACAATCTAGAAAAAATAAACCCAGCCCAAGGTATAACAATAAAAGCACCTATAGATGGTAGAATAACAATGCTAGAAACAAAAGAAGGTAAAGAGTTAAAGCAAGGTGATCTAGTAACTAATATAGTAAACGATTCAAAATACAAAATTAGAGCAAAAGTAACACCACAAGAGTATAAGACTATAACAAAAGGACAAGAAGTAGAGCTCAGAATAAATAATTACGAAGGAACTTATAAAGCTACAATAGTAGAAATAGATAAAAATAAAGTGCCAGACGTAGATAAAGATGGAAACGCAAGTGGGTTTATTCATTGGGTTTCTATAGAAGGAGAGAACCCAGGTTTAATTCAACCAAAAATGACTGCTAGAATAGGTTTAAGAAAAGAAGATAGTATAACTTATTTTGTTCATGACGCGACAATAGAGGGATTTAAAGAAGAAAAGAGAGTATTAAACAGAGCTAAAGGTATAGTAACAAAAGTATTTGTTCATAACATGGATGTAGTAAAAAAAGGCGACAACATAATATCCATGGCAGGAGAAGAAATGCAAAGATCGATACAATATAAGATAGAATCAATTAGAGATATAAGGAAAGAAATTGCAGAGTACCAAAATGCATATAGTAACTTTAATATAAAAGCTGCAATGAATGGAGTAATAGAATATATAGATAGCGATGCAAAAAAAGGAAAAACAGTGCGTGTTGGGCAATATTTAGCTGGTATATACAATACAAATGATATGTATATGACGGCGTACGTAGATGATACAGAAGTGTTACATATCAAAGAAGAAGCACCAGTAGAAGTTAAAGTAGATGCAATGCCAGGTGAGGTATTTAAGGGAGTAGTTAAAGGAGTAGAAAACAGTAGGGGAGACGACAAAGGCACGACAAGATATAAGGTAAGAATAAATGTAGAAGGAAATGATAAATTAAAGCCAAACTTCCAGGCAAAAGCACACATAGATGCTGGTACCTCAAAGGATACTTTATTAATACCTAGAGAAGGATTATTAGAAGAAGATGGTAAGATGGTAGTAGAGGTATTAAGAAAAGATAATACAGTGGAAGTAGTGCAGGTAAAAGTTGGTTTGATGAATGATAAAATGGTAGAGATTTTAGAAGGACTAAAAGAAGGTGACAAAGTAATAACAGGAAGTAGTGACGATGTACTTCCAAGTCAGCATATTAAATCAGATGATTCATTATTGCCAGGGAAAGATAAAAAAGACAATAGTGACAACAAAGGTGATAAAAAAGGCGAATAAATAAGGAGGAATAAAGATGACTCAGAAAAAGAGAATACATTCCTTCTTAGCAAGATGGTGGTTCACAGCAAAGATGGCATCACATGGGATATTATCGAATCCACTAAGGTCAGCGCTGACAATACTAGGAGTAGCAATAGGAGTAGCATCAGTAGTATGTTTAATGGGAATAGGAGAAGGAGCAAGACAAGCAGTAATAGAGCAGTTTGAAAGTCTAGGAGCAAACGTAATATCAATAAACATACACAAACCAGAGTACGAATTTAATGAAGAAGATGTGGATGACCTAGTAGAAAGAGTGCAAGGAATGGATATAGCATCGCCAGTAGTAAACACAAAAGCAGAAATGAGATGGAAAAGAGCCAAAGGAAGCATGAAGCTAATAGGAGTAAACGAAAAATACCCAGAGATAAGAGACCACAAAATATTGACAGGGCAATTTTTCACAAAATGGCATGTAAAACAGAGATCAAACGTAGCGATATTAGGATATAATATAGGAACAAAATTAAACGGAGGACGAAGTCCAGTAGGAAGAAGCATAACGTTAAATGGGATGAGCTATAGGATAATAGGAGTATTAGAAGAAAAAGGCTCAGGAAACGCAAACGATGTAGACAATAGAATAGTAATACCATACACATCAGCACTAAAAATAGCAGAAAAGACAACCATAGAAGAGATATGGGGAAAAGCAGGATCACCAGTAGAGGCAGACTTAGCAGTAGTACAGCTAAGTAGAATAATAAAAAGAAAGCTAGGAATGGATGCGAGCGCACCAAAAATGACAGCAAGTAACAGTGCAGAAGGAGAAGAAAAAACAGAAGCAGTAGATAAAGAAAAAGAAGAAAAAGAAGAGAAAGCAGTAGAAACGGAAATACCAGGGGCAGGAGAAGAAGTAATATCAATAACAAACCTAAACCAGCTAATAGAAGAAGCAGACAATGCCAAAAAAGTAATGACACTCTTACTAGGAGGAATAGCAGCAGTATCGCTATTAGTAGGAGGACTAGGAATCATGAACATCATGCTAGTAGCAGTAACAGAGAGAACAGAAGAAATAGGAGTAAGAAGAGCATTAGGAGCAAAGAAGATAGACTTATTAGTACAGTTTTTACTAGAAGCATTATTTGTAAGTATAATAGGAGCAATAACAGGGATAGTAGCAGGAATATGGGGGATGAAAGTATTTGATAGTCAAGGATTTAATACAGCGATAAACATACAATCAATAAAGATAGCGATAGTAGTGGCATTAGGTTCAGGATTATTATTTGGAGTATATCCAGCAGTATCAGCATCTTCAGTACCGCCAGTTGAGGCTCTTAGAAGACAATAACAAGCTTATATGAATACTCAGACAAAAGGAGGATAACATGAAGAATAACAAGAAATTTCGCATTATAGGACTTATAATAGTACTATCATTAGTACTAACAATTACAGCTGGTTCTGTGATAGCCAAAGAAGAGAAAGAAAAAGACAAATATGAAGATGGTTTAGTATTTCTTGGAAAACTAATGAATTACGTAGAATCTCGCTACGCAGGAGAAATAGATAGCGATAAGCTTATAGAAGGTGCAATAAAAGGAGTATTTGACCAACTAGACGACCACAGCGAGTATTTTACAGCTGAAGAGTTTAAGAGATTAAACCAAGATACATCAGGAAATTTTGGAGGAATAGGTGTAGTAGTAGCAACAAGGAATGGATATGTGACAGTATTAAGTGTATTAGAAGATGGTCCAAGTAAAAGGCTTGGTATAAAAGCTAAAGATAAGATAGTAACCGTAGATGGTACAGATATCAAAGACTATAATCTATACGATGCTATAGTACTTATAAGAGGAAAAGTTGGAACAACAGTAAAAATAGGAATAGTAAGAGAAGGACAAAGTGGTATAAAGCACTATGAGATAAAGAGAAAGTTAATAAAAAGCAATCCAATATCAGTGAAAACACTAAAGAACAATATAGGCTATATAAAACTAAAGCGATTTAATGCTAACACAAACGAAGAAATGACAAAGGTACTTAAAGATTTCAATAATAAGAACATCACAAAGCTAATAGTAGACTTAAGAAATAACGGTGGTGGTTATCTAGACCAAGTACTAAAAGTACTACAGAACTTTGTACCAAAAGGTCCTTTAGTCCATATCAAATATGCAGATGGAACAACAAATACAAAAGAGTCATACTTAAGCAAGACAAAATACGATATAGTAGTGTTAGTAAACGGAGGTAGTGCAAGTGCATCTGAGATATTTGCAGGGGCTATTCAAGATTCAAAAGTAGGAACAATAATAGGAACAAAAACATATGGAAAAGGCTCAGTACAAGATGTGATACCGTTAAAAAATGAAGCAGGTTTTAAGGTGACAATAGCAGAGTATTTTACGCCAAATAAGAACAAGGTTGACAAAGTAGGGATTACTCCAGATATAGTAATAGAAGACGTATTTGATCACTTAGAAAGTGAAATAGACACAGCATTACTTGATAGATTAAACAAAGGCAAAGAATACAAGGTAGGACAAGTAGGATTAGAAGTATTAGTAGCAGAAGAAATCCTAGATTACATGAAATATAGTGTTAGTACACCAGATGGGGTATTTGATGAAAGAACACAAACAGCACTAAAAAAGTTCCAAAAAGCAAACAAATTAACACCAGATGGTAAATTAAGTGATAAGACACAAGAAGCGTTAAAAGAGGCTCTTATAGAGTATCTAAACAGCGAAGCAATGGATAGACAGCTGAATAAAGCTATAGAGATAATTAGTAAAAAATAAATAGAGATAAGGGGCAACCTCAGTGAGATAAAGAGGTTGTCTTTTTTACTAATTAATATATGGATATTTTTAAGATAAATTGATAGCATAAAAAAGCTTCATTATATATAGTAATAGAAATCATGATATAAAACAAAGATTTGGACGTATATTGATGAGATAAATACAAGCATCTAACCTATACATCCATATATAAAGTCATTATACTATAAAATGTAAACCATATGTAATAGTTTTGTAATGGATTTAATTGATACTCTAGTATATAATTTATTAGGGACAGTTATTAAACAGCTCTTATATTACATTTGCATTACAAGGGTTGTTATATTATTGACTGTTAAAAAACACGATGCTATAATTAAGTTTAGAATGTAAGATTGTACGATTTTGCATTCCTAGCTTAAAAAAGCTAAGCTGGTTATGAGGGAGTTACAGCTTAGTTACATATAGCTAACTCTTTCAAAAAAATGAATACAATTATAAGGAGGAGATTTCTAAATGAAGAAAGTATTATCATTAGTACTTGCTTTGTCACTAGTATTAGGATTGTTCAGCATGGCATTTGCTGCAACTCCAAAAGACATAGTTGGTACAGAATATGAGAAAGCTATCGAGAGATTGATGGCATTCGGAGTTGTTACAGGGGATCCTAATGGAAACATTAGACCTAATGACCAAATCACAAGAGCAGAGTTTACTGCAATGGTGGTTAGAGCAATAGGTATGGGAGCTACAGCAAACATGCAAAAAGGTGCAACTAAATTCATAGATGTTCCAAGTAATCATTGGGCATCTGGATATATTAACATTGGAACAGGTATGTTAATTAATGGTTTAGGAGATGGAAAATTTGATCCAGAAGGCAAACTAACTTATGCACATGCAGCAACGCTTTTAGTTAGAGCATTAGGATATACAGACAAAGGTTTAGGTGGAACATGGCCAAACAATTACCTTTTCAAAGCTAATGAATTAGGACTTACTAAAAACATCAATATGACAGATTTTAGTACAGAAGCAAAAAGAGGAACTGTTTTCAAGATGTTAGATAACGCATTAGAGAAGGATTCAGTTACAATGAATACCGTTGGTGTTTATATTCAAGTAGAAAACTCGTCAATGCTTGACAAAATGCAAACTAATAGCTATGTAGGAAGAGTAACTGATATTACTCCAAGCAAGAACAAAATCACTGTAAAAGGTGACAAAACTACTAATAGAGTTAAAGTTGCAGAAGATTTTGATTTTGAAGCTGTTTATGGCTTAAACGTTAAAGTTTGGTGCGACAAGAACGATAAGATTATTGCTTACAAAGCATTAGAAGAGCCAATATTAAGTGCTGTTAAAGCAACTTATGAAAATGGTGCTAAAATTAAATTAATGGATAATAGTAGATATTCTGTAAAGTCAGATGCTAAAATTTTCGTTAATGGCGAAGCTAAAGACAGAAACCAACTAGCAACTAGTGGTTATGATTATGCTAAAATTGTTTTAAATGATGATGACGAAGTAGTATTCTTTGATGCTCATACATTACACAGCTTCGTAGTTGAAAAGGTTAATGAAGATGCAGAATCTCTAGAATGCTATGAAGACAGCTTAAAAGTTAAGGATTTTACAATTGTTAAAGATGGAAAGACTATTTCGATAGAAGATATAGAAGATGGAGATATAGTATTTTTCAACAAAACTGATAAGTATGCTATGGTATATGACAAAACAGTAGAAGGTAAAATACAAAAAGTATACACTACATCATTTAAGATTGATGACAAGACTTATAACATTGCTGGACAATACAAAGCTGACGATAGACTAGATACATTAGATGATGAAGCTTTAGAAGCAATGAGAGCTGAAGGAGATGTAACAGTTCATTTGTCACCAAAGAGTGAAGTTGTATACGTAGAAGGGAAATTAGGAGATTTAATAAAATCTACTTTCTATGCTGTAGTGAAATCAAACAGCAGATCTTGGAACAATAGAGGAATCCCATCTCATACACTTGACGTAGTTAAGGCAGATGGAGAAAACAAAACTTATGATTTAGCAGATTCATTCATTAATCATAAAAATAACTCTAGTCAATATGACAAAGTTGTTGGCATTACAGATGCTGGAACTATTGGAGATTTAACAGATGACTTTAGAACAACAATTACTAAAGGTAAAGTAGTTAAATTGACAGTTGATAGTGATGGATATATAACAAAAGTTGAATATGTAACACATTATGGTAATGTACTATCAAGTAGCAATGTTGTTAGATCAAATTCAACTTATGCTAATGGATTATTATTAAAGAACAATACAGTAGTGTTTAATACTACTAACCCTAATAAATACAAAGCTACAACTTGGGGAGAAATCAAGGATGATTTTGAAAGAGTTACTGGTGGTAAAGTTTATGAGGATAGAGGTAGAGTAGGTGCGTTTATAATACAACAAACTAACCAAAGTACTGAAGTAGATAAGCACTATGGATTAATTACATCTTCAAGTAAGCGTTACAATAAAAATATCTGGGATATAGAAATAGAAGTTGACGGTCAAAAGTACGAATACCAAACTGAAGAAGGTACTTGGACATCTAACCCTGTAACAAGAGGTACATTTGCAGAACTTCATACAAGAAAAGGTACAGAAATAGTTACTGCAATACCAAGTATAGCAAACAGAGTAATAAGCAATTTTACAATTGCTAATTTAAGAGCTGGAGCTAAGACGTTTACTAATGGAACAGCAGGTAGCGAATATGAACTTACTAGAACTGGTAAAGTTTACAATAAAAATAACGAAATCATTGATATAAGAGATTTAAATGACAATGATATAGTTACTGTTTACAAAGTAGAAGGAAACAATAGATTTGTACAATACATTGTAAAAGGCAACAGTTCATCATCAGGTGGCGGAAATATAGGAAATGCTTCAATCACTTATGTTGGAAAAGATGGAGCAAACCATGTGTTTGAGGCTACAGTTCCAAGTACTGGTGGACCATTTGTAATGAAGCTTGTTACAGATTCAAAGACAGAAACAAAAGCTTTAGATACAAACAGAAGAGTAACATTTGACGATTTAACAGCAGGTAACGTATATACAGCAACATTATATAGATTAAATGATCCTAACACAACTTTAGCAACATTGAGATTTATAGCATCAGCAGGTGTAGTAACAAATAGAAATATTACAGGTATTAGTGCTGTAAGTAATGTAAATGTTGCATATGATACAACACAAGCTAATGCATTAGCTAGTTTACCTGCAAATGCTACAGCTACTGTTACTGGAAATAGAACAGTTAGTGTTCCAATGACATGGACACTTGCATCAGGTGTGACATATAGTGCAACAACTCCAGGAACTTATGCTGTAGTAGGTACTCCGACAACAGCATCATTACCAACAGGAGTTACAAACACTAACAACGTAACTGTTACTGCTAATTTAGTAGTACAACAAAATGGAGATGCTTCGTTAAGTGATTTACAAGTAGGTGGAACTACTGTAACAGGATTTAATACAAATACATTAAATTACACTGTAAAGAAGCCTTCAACAGAAAATGCTAATACTGTACCAGCTGTAACTGCAACAGCAACAGTTGCAGGTGCAACAACAGTTACAATTACACCAGCAGCTAATCTTGATGGAACAACTACTGTAATAGTTAGAGCAACTAATGGTGCTACTAAAACTTACACAGTTAAATTTGTTCACAATGATAAGCCTGCAGTAGCAAATCCAATAGCTGATAGAACTGTTAATGCAGCTGATGGAAATGTAGTGATTCCTTTAGCTAATGTATTTACAGATGCTGAGAATGACAGTTTAACTTATACTGTAACATCAACAGCAACAGGAACTGCAACAGCAAATTATGTAGTTAGTAATGGTCAATTAATAATTACTCCAAATGCGGGTGCATCAGGTGGAACTGTTACAATTAATATTGTAGCTAATGACGGATTAGAGGATAGTGCTGCAGATTCATTTATCTTAACGATTAACTAGATTGAAAAAAATAAAAGTCCTTTCAATATGAGGATAAAAAAAACCAACTGAGACATTTATGTTTTAGTTGGTTTTTTTATTTGAAAGTTGCTGTTAAAATATCTCCATTGAGGACAGGTCTGACTTCATTCGTTCAGCCTATAATAAATCATAAGGGACGGTTCTTTTTGATTGATAGAATACCTTATTGGAGACAGATACCGCTGCTTGTTTTGTGACTATTTTTTATTCTAAACAACTACTAGCAAACCCTATCCGATAAATTCAGATAAGAGTAATAGATTGAAAACTAAACACAATATTGATATATTAAAAGTTAAGTGATGGGTATACCTAGAGTAGCGAGACAATTAATCAGAAAGGATATCACATAATAGTAAGAGGAAATAATAAAGCAAGAGTATTAAAAAATGGACTAGAGAAGAGAAAGTTTCTAGAAATAATAAAGAGAATAAAAAAAGAAATAGAATTTGATTTGTTAGCGTATTGTATAATGGATAATCATGTACATTTGTTAATAAATATCAGTATAGTAATGAAGAAGATAAACACTATGTATGCAATGTATTATGACTTTAAATATGATAGAGTAGGGCATGTATTTCAAAATAGATATAAAAGTGAGCCAGTGGAGGATGATAGCTATTTATTGAATTTAATGAGATATATCCACAACAATCCTGTAAAGGCTAAAATGGTAGAACACGTAAATGAATATAAATGGAGTAGTTATAAAGAGTACATAAAGGAATCTATTGACCTAGTTGATACAGAACTGATTAAATCATGTTTTCAATCAATGAGGGTGTTTTTCTAGTTGATGATTACATTAAATATCATGATATCTCAGATGATAATGAATACCTAGAGGATGAAGATGATAGGAAATGCTCAGAAAATAACGGTTGTAGTATTATAAATAATTATATAGAGCAACATAATACTGATAAGATCACTGATGATATGAAAAGAGATATAATAGTTAGACTTTTGAAGCATACTAAACTCTCACAAAGAAAGATAGCACAATTGATGGAGGTTAGTAGAAAGATTTGTTAGAAATGTTGTTGAAGACATTTAAATAATTGTGAATAAGTTTAACTAAAAAAACAGTACTCTGGATTAATTAGTTCCATTGGAGTACTGTTTTAAATTTATAATGGTTCTTTGAAAGCTACAATATACTACATTTGAAATATTTAGTAATAATATGATATTCGATATAGTGTATGATTTGTAATATTATCTATAGATTAGTTCAGCGTAGTTAATAAGTAGCAGTATGATTTATTTAATAACTAACATTAATACGTGGATGTAAAGTGGTTCCCCATATAGCGACTTTTATTTCTTTTGTAAGAGGTATATTAACCTCATCTACTACAGTTCTCCACCATTCCCAAGCGAGACCAGTACATTCTTTCGCCTTAACTTTTATATTTTTTGCATTAGGAGGTAAGTTAATAACTGTTGAATAGTGAGCTGTTCTATTTTTGCCATTACCATCCCATTCTTTATGCGTTAATAGTTCGTTTCCTTCATCGTCGTATGATGCCTCATCCCAAGATACGTAAAACTCAGCTACATATGCTCCACTATGGTCAAGTGTTATTTTACCACTTTCATATTCAGTTACTTTAGTTTCAATATAATCTGTTGAGCTATGAACTGCAGCAAGTGAGTTATCCT
Organism: Clostridiaceae bacterium M8S5; assembly: GCA_029227815.1. GTDB lineage: Bacteria > Bacillota > Clostridia > Tissierellales > MCWD3 > Abyssisolibacter. The sequence continues at coordinate 4,631,893 of CP118523.1, forward strand.
TTAAAAAGCTAGTAGTGTATGATATAGGATAACCTGGGTTTTTCAAGCTGAAGCATGCATTGTCTTTTATAACTCTTCTAATTTCTTGAAAGTCAGTTGTAATTATATTGTTATGCTCTTGAGCGTCTCCTCCTAAAACAACTACTGAAAATGAACTGTTTTCTATTATATCTTCTAGTTCAGTTCCTGCTTCTATTTTTTGACCTTTGATAAGTGCTTTGAAGGCTGTTTCTACCTTATCACTTTGTGAGTTTGTTTTTAGTACTACGTAAATCGTTCTTCCATAAGCTACATTGCTTACTAATACAGGTGGTGTATCATTACTTACCCCTTTATAAGTTAGCTCATCAAAAGTTACATTGTCATCAAACAAATCTGATGGCTTAGTTGGTAATTCAGCACTAACAGTGTAGAAGATTTGTTTATATGATGCTACCATATATTTTTGCTCACATTTGGATATAGCTTCAAAATCAATTCCTAGCAGTTGATCTACTATATTTATGTCAACGTTTAAACCCATTTTTAACTGGTTTTTACTATAAACCATCGTTTCGTTATATTGAGTTCTTGCTGGCACAGTGTGAGTTTCTGAATTTTCATCACTCCATTTATCAATAATTTCATTGAGCGCTGAATTAACATCAGTATAGGTAGGGTTATCTACAACGATTTTGCTGTCAGTACCTAGTCCTGGCAAATCAATAGATAACGTCATAGGTTTTCTTTTTACCAATAGTGGTGTAGGTCTATTTTTTATATAGGCTTCATCTGCCAATAAAATAGATCCTGGATAGACACGGTCGATTATAGAATCTACTACAGATACATCTACAGGAGAAGTTCCTAGAGATCTTTTTTTATGTTCTAATACTATGAACTTTCCGTCAGATTCATAAGCTTCCTTTGGGACAATACTTTCAATACGGTCTCCTTGATTCTCTAAAATTTCATATTTATTGTAATTGAGAGAACCTATACCCTGATCAATACTATTAATAGTATAGTCAGTAGAGGGCTGAGCAAATGTTTGAATAGGTTGAATTGCAAAAAAGATTAGTATAATTAAAGCTAAGATGATTTTTTTAAATTTTGAAAACGTTGTCATATGCAAAAAGTACCTCCTATTTAATTTTAAGTCCTATATCGAACTTCGACAAATTATTACATTTTCATAATATACTATATTTTGGTTATATACAAGTGGTGAGATATGGGCAAAATGGTATAAATAAGTAAGAAAAGAATAATATTATTGTGGGAAACAATTCAACCATATAATAATTTGATTTAAAGATATTCAGCATTGAAAAATAGGAGCAATATTGATATATTAAAAATAACAAGAAGAAAGTGAAATGGCTTTTAAGACGATTATGAGGTTATAAAAAATAATCAGAATGTTAGTATACTGTGGATAACTGACCATTCAAACTAATAGAATTGTGCATAAGATTTAGTCAATGAGAATCAAATTAAAAAAATAAGAGGATTTTGCGTGAAAAAATTCTGTAAATCTATTATAATAGTATTTATAGTAGTTATGATGGTCAGTCTACATTTGCAAAAAGTATTTATATGTCACTGGATGAAGCTGTGAGATTTGCTTTGGAACATAGTAAAAATATAGGGATAGCTAATCTCAATATTGAAAAAGCAGAGTTAGCATATAAACTGGCAAAGCTCAGTTATGAAGAAGGACAAGGAAAATCAAGTGAGGTGAAAGTAGCAAGTATAGAATTAGAACAAGCAAAACTGAATCTATCAAAAGAGATGTACAATTACAATATAGCTATATTAGATTTCAAATATTGCTTAGGTTTAGGAAAAGTTCAATAGTGACAGGGATATAATAGAAACACAGTTGAATCTATGTTAAAAATCTATTACAATGCAGGAGATAACATAGTTATAAAGAATATAGTTAAGTAGTGATTAAAAGAAGGAGGTTTTATACTGATGAAGATGAGAAGAAGCAAGTGTTTAATTTTATTAGTAGTAGCAGTTTTAGCAATACAAACAACAGCTTTTGCTGAGACGTTTACAGATGTGCCAGATTGGGCAAAAACATATGTAGAGAAAATGAACAAGGCAGGTATTATTAAAGGATATGATGGTGGTATTTTCAAACCAAATGGAGAAGTGACAAGAGAGCAAGCTATGGTAATGATAGGCAGAATGCTTAAAATAGATAGCCAAAAAAAATCTGAATTAGTTAAGCAATATGAAACATTTATGAAAGAAATAGGAGTAGCAACATGGGCAAGAGAAGGAGTAGCGGTATGTTTGGACTCAGGGATAGTCACACAGGATGTACTAAAGAGTAAGTTTTATACAAATAAAGTGCCACAGCTAGCACAAAGAGATGAGTTATGTATCTATATAACTAGAGCTATGGGGTTAGAAGACGAAGCAAAGAGCAAGGCGTTGATTAACTTACCATTTATAGATTCAGAGCTTATGCCATTAAAGACGCAAGCATATGTACAGGTTATGATAGAGAAGGGTATAGTTAGCAAGACTGGAGACGCCAAAGGGAAGTTTAATCCTAAGTCTACAGTTACAAGAGCTGTAATGGCTAAGATGTCATCAATAGCCTATGATTATATTAATTCAAACAATGTTAAGCCAACTGCACCAAACAAAGATGTAAAGACAGTTACTATAAATGGTCGTGTTACGAATATGATGATGGGTAGCAATGAAGCATACATAACAATAGATGGGTTAGATAATGATATTTATATAGGAAATGATGATACAGATATTTATATAGACAATAAAATAAGTGAAATTTCGGATATAAAAGCAGGGTTAGATGTCATAGCCAAAGTAACAAAGGATAAGAAAATAGTTGAAATAAAAGGAACTTCAACTTCTAAAGAATACAAAGGCACTATAGTAAGTAGATTACTCACAAATCCTGTGTCAATCAAGTTAGAATGGAAAGAAGGAAGCAGGAAGTATAGTGAAGTATTTAAGGTATCAGAGAATGCGAAAGTAGTACTAGATGGCAATGATGCATTTATATATCAAGTTGACAATGGAGACATTGCAACACTTGATGTTAGAAATAACGTAATAGTAGGAATAAAAGCTGAAAGCAAAAACAGAACAGTAACAGGTACAATAAAAAATCTTGAGTTTAGTCCAAAACCAGTTCTTACAATAGAGACAAAGAACGGTGTAAAACTAACATATGATGTTGCGCACAATGTTTATATTAAGAGAAATAAAAAATCTGCGGAAATTACCGATTTAAAAGTAGGTGATGATGTAGAGCTTGATATAGAATACAATGTTGTAGAAGATATACATGCGACATCTGTAAAGACAGATACAGAGGGAAGAATAGAAGAAATTGTTATAGGTAAGAAGAATAAGATAACTATTATAAACAATAAGAATGAAAAAGTTCAATATCAGATTGCTAATAATGTTGATATAGAGATAGATAATAAAGACAATAAGACAATATATGATTTGAGATTAGGTTACTTTATGGAGATTGAGATAGAGAGTGATGAGATAACAGAAATTGATGCTAGGTCAACTAGTGCAAGTACTAGGTATGAAGGAACTATAACATATGTTGATAATGATGCAAATGTTATAATTATCTCTGTATACGATGTTGTTAAGAAAGAAACTAAATCTGTAAGAATAGATGTAACAAACAGAACAAGATATATCGATGAATCAGGAAATACAACGTATTTAAGATATCTACATGAAAAGGATAAAATATTAGTAATAGGAGAAGCAAACGGAGGAATATTCAAGGCTAAGACAGTTATAATAGAGAGATAAATTGAGTAAAAGGTTGTTCATTGAGAACAACCTTTTTTAATAGAGTTCAATTTTTTTCTACTTATAAACCTATTTTTTTAGATAAACTCATATATTACAAACAAATTATAAATATGAAGGACTTATATCATTTTATTTACAAATTAATGGCAGATATATGATAGTAGTATTACCTATGATATAATAACTCTAAAATAAGATAAGCAAGGAGGAAGAAAGATGACACATTTATTTGCAAAGTTAAATCCATTTGCAATAAGTATTATTGCAATTATTATGATAATTTTGATTATTGCAGTAGTAGCGAGTATAAGAATTAAAGGTAAGTATAGAAAGATAGGCAAAGAATTAAAGAAGATAAAAGAAGGTAATGAATCAAGTGATGTTTTGCTAAATAGAATAATTAATGATTATAAACAATCAGCTAGTAGAAATATTGAACAAGTGAATACACAAGCTATAATTGAAAAGAATTTTTCTGCTAGTCTTGCAAAGACATATTTTGCGGAGAGATTTGTAAAAACTTCAATATCATTAATGATAATTTTAGGTTTATTAGGTACATTTTACGGACTTACGTTATCAATAGGAAGATTAGTAGAACTTCTTACAGATGGCTCAAACATTGACATGCTAAGCTCAACAGATTCAGTAGTATCAGGACTTCTTAATTCAGTAAAAGGAATGTCTGTAGCATTTGTTACTTCATTATTTGGTATTGGATCAGCTATAATAATGACTATACTTAAAATTGGATTTGATGTAGAAGGCGAAAAGGTTGCAATGATGGTAGATGTAGAAGAATATTTAGACAACGTAGTAGCTAAAGACTATCTTGAGACAAAAGAGAGTAGGCTTAGCATAATATCAGATAATCTTACAAAGACTTTTATAGACTTAAGCAAAAATATAGAAAACAGCTTCGAACACATGTTAAAAACATACAGTGAGAATTCAGCAAACACGACAAAGGCTATAGAAAATGCATCACTGTCTCTTTATAAAACAACAGAAAAATTTGACCAAGCATTAGATAAGTTTGTAGAGAATACTAGAGATTTTGGAGAATTCAATTATAATTTAAGAACTAATATAGAGAGAATGAATGTAGCGTTTGCGAACTTTACAGAGGATGTTAGAGTAAGCATAACAAACCTTTCTCAGTGCAAAGATGTATATAAGCAAATAGCAGTTTCATTAGATAAAATAGAAAAGAAATAGAACAACAACAATGATGAAGAGGAAGGAGGCTGTTATGTGAAAGCTAGAAATAGAAGATTTTTAAAGCATGATGAGGAACAAAACTTTTGGCCGTCTTTTACAGATATGATATCGACAATTGCTTTAATACTGTTTTTTCTTATGATTTTAGCGTACATACAAAACATCATATCAGGTAAGCAGTTAGAGGCTTCTAATGCAGAGATTACCAAAAATCAAAAACAATTAAGGCTTCTAGAGGATAAAATAGATAAAGCAAGAGCAGAAGTTAGAGAAGGTGAAATTGCATTAAAGCTATCAGAAGATGAAGTTGAAGAACAAAAAGAAATAATAGCAGAGAGCAACAAAGAGCTAGGTAATTTAAGGTCAAAACTTCAAGGTATTGCATTCTTAAGAGTAGGAGTACTAAAAAAAGTCAAAACATCAGTTGAAAAAGAGCTAGGAACTACAAATGATAAGGGAGAAAGATTAGTAAGTATAGCTGATAATGGTAACATTGTAATAAACGAAGGATTAGTATTTGATTATAATTCTTCAAAAGTAAAAAAAGAAGGAAAAGAGCTTCTAGATAATCTTGCAAAAGCATTTGAAAACGTACTTAGAGACGCTGATACAAGAGGAAACATAGATGCTATAAGTATACAAGGTCATACAGATACAGAAGGTACAGCTCAGTATAACATGGATTTATCAGCTAAGAGGGCAACATCAGTGCTAAACTATATGATGGGCTCAAATAAAGCTTTAGAGCAGAGATATGGAAAATACTTCGTTGCAAGTGCTTACTCGGAGTTTAGACCGATAAAAAATGGTTCAAGCAAATCAGATCATGCAAAAAATAGAAGAATAGAGATTTCAATAATATTAAAGGATTCAAATATACAAAATGTAATATCTGATTACTTAGAAGAATCAATGGAAGTATTCAAAAATATAAAAGATAAAAAAGAAGATTAAAATTAAAAAACAAGTTAGATTTATTAGCTAACTTGTTTTTTAATTTACTTTGCCATATTCATAAATTGTTGTACAATTGAATATATGTTACCAGTGATAACATTAGCAATATCATTATCAAGAGTTATTAACCATTTTCCATCTTTTTTAATTAAGTTGATTGTTACATCATTATGTAATGTTTCGATGTCATCCTCTAATTTCTTTTTCATAGCGTCTAAAAATTCTTTAGCCATTGCTTCTTCATCTGGAGCCTCTTTACCCATGCTCTTTAATATTAATTCTTGCATAGATTCTTGAAATGCCTTACCAACGTTTGGATAATCAACACCTACGTTTACAGTTGCTTTATCACCATCGATTTTCTCATCTTTGATGTCAACTTTAACATTTCCCATAGCTTTAATTAATAAATCAGCAGTAGCTTTGTTTTGATCATCTTTACCAAGTCCTAAGTTATCTTCACCACCTAGGTTATAATCTTTAGCATTATCAACAACTTTGTCTAAGTCGTTGTATTTACCTTCTTTAACTAAATCAAAGAAAGAAGTAACAGTTCCTTTAGGTGAATCTGTCTTAGTTCCAGAGCTACAGCCACATAGAACTATAAATAAAACACATAGAATACTTAATAATTTAATTTTTTTCATAGCATTCCCTCCTTTACCGTATATATTATATAGTATCGTGGGATTATAAGCAATAAAAAAAATGGATATAATCCTATAGTATTAGAAATGATTTCTTGAAAAAGATATAAGATAGAGGCAAAGTATAAAGATAATAAGTTTGAATCTGAGGAGGAAGACAATGTTTAAACACATTAAAATAATATTGATGATACTATCAGTAATATTTATTACAAGCTGTAGTCATAAAGAGAATAAAGAAGTTTTAGAGAAAAAGTATATACCCGTAGAAACTAGTTTTTCTAAAAAAATTACAATATCAAATCAAATAACAGTTAACGGTAAAGTATATCCTTGCAAAGAGGTTATGATATTACCTAAAATAGTTGGAAAAGTTGTCAACATCAACGTTGAAGTAGGAGATAATATTAAAAAGGGAGATATATTGTTTGAACAAGATAAATCAGATATCAAGAAACAGGTCACTAAGGCAAAGACAGCTCTAAACACTGCTTCGACAAATCTAAGCAAAGCTACTGAACAGGTAGAAAATGCAAAACAAACACTCAAGAGATCAAAAGAATTATATGAAGAAGGAGCATTATCAAAGTCACAATACGAGCAAACAGAACTATTAGCTTCGGATAACAATATAAAGACAGTTCAGGCATCAGTAGATCAAGCAAGAGCAGTTTATGAACAAGCGCTTGATACTCTTAAAAAGGTAACAGTGAAAGCACCTATAGATGGGAAAATAGCAGGTATAAATGTAGAGGTAGGTGAGTATGCTACAACTGCTCAACCAGCCATGACTATAGTAGATGATAAATCTGTATTTGTTCAAATAGATGTAACCGAGGATATAGTTAATCAGATGTATAAAGATAAAGAAATACTGTTAACTATAAAAGCAGCTTCAATAAAAAATTTTAAGGCAAAGATATTTTCAATAAGCCCTGCTCCAGATAAACGTACACAACTTTACCCAGTCAAGATACAATTAGATAATAAAGAATCTAAAATGAGAGTAGGAATGTTTGTATCAGTAATGCTTAATATAGATGTAAAAGAAGGCGTTATAGCTGTTCCTAGTGAAGTAGTAGTAAAAGAATCTGACAGAGATGTTGTTTATACGATAGTAGATAACAAAGCAAAGTTAAATGAAGTAGAGCTAGGGTTAGACAATGGAGTTAATGTAGAAATCAAATCAGGGCTAAAAATTGATGAGCAAATAATAGTAAAAGGTCAAAACTTTGTGCAAGATGGTTCTATCATAAAGGTTGTAAGAGGTGATGAGTGATGAATATATACAAATTTGCTGTAAAAAGACCTGTTACAGTGGTAATGATTATATTAATAGCTGTGCTTTTGGGGGTAGTATCACTAACAAAATTGCCAATTGATTTGTTACCAGAGATACAGGTACCTGTTACTGTAGTTGTTACTAATTATACAGGAGTAGGACCACAAGAAATAGAAAAACTTATAACAAAACCAATAGAAGAATCATTAATGACGATGAACAACATAAAACAGGTCACATCTATATCTAACGAAGGGATGTCTATAGTAATAGCAGAGCTCGACTTTGGAGTTGACATGGATTTTCTAACGCTAGAAATGAGGGAAAAAATAGATCAAATTAAAAGTTTCTTGCCAGAGGATTCTGACGAACCGATGGTCATGAAAATAGACCCGAATGCAATGGCAATCATGCAGGTTTCACTATATGGGAGCAAAGATCTTACATATTTACAGCGATTTGCTCATGAAGTAATTAAACCGAGACTTGAAAGGATAGAGGGCGTTGCATCAGTAAATATTACAGGAGGGAATACTAAACAAGTAGAGGTAGTACTAGATAAATCTAAAATAGAAGGGTATGGGTTATCGCAAGATTATATCGCAGGCATTATATCTGCTTCAAACTTTAATTTGCCTGGAGGAGAGGTTAAAAAAGGAAGCAAAAAGCTAATAGTTAGAACTATAGGAGAATTCACAGATATAAATGATATTAGAGACTTACCTGTGCCATTAAAAACGGGTGGAGTTGTCAATCTCAAAGAGCTTGCAGATGTTGATTTTGCAAATAAACACATATCAACTATAAGTAGAATGAACTCTACTAGGAGTATAAATCTATTTTTGCAGAAGCAGTCAGGCACAAATACAGTAAGTGTAGCAAATGAAATTAATGATGAGTTATCAAATATTAAAAGTGAATACAAAAATATAAAATTAGAGGCAGTAATAGACCAATCTAAATACATAAAAAAATCCATAAATGAAGTAGTAAAAGATGCTATATTTGGAGCACTATTAGCAATAATCATATTGTACATTTTTTTGAAAAATCTAAGAACGACATTTATTATAGGTACATCTATACCTATATCAATAATAGTTACGTTTGTTTTGTTGTATGCAAGTGATATAACCCTGAACCTTATGACATTGGGAGGGCTAGCATTAGGTGTTGGGATGTTAGTAGATAATGCCATAGTTGTATTAGAGAATATCTACAGATTTAGGCAAGAGGGCTTTTCAAGAGTAGAGTCAGCAATAAAGGGAGCAAAGGAAGTGGGTATGGCTGTAACTGCATCAACACTTACAACGATAGCAGTATTTTTACCTATAGTGTATGTTGAAGGGATAACTTCTACGATATTTAAAGAATTGGCTCTTACCATAACATTATCATTAGTAGCATCATTAGGTGTTTCGTTGACATTAATACCTATGCTGTCATCAAAAATATTGAAAGTAAGCAAAAAAGAAGATCATGACTACAGTGAGTATTTCAAATTTAATGCCATGATTTATAGAGGATTTGATAGAATTTATGAATTCGTGGTTGTTAGGTACAAAAGAATATTAAAATATTGTTTAGATCATAGAAAAGCATCTATAGCACTGACATTAATATTATTTGTTGTATCTATGTCTTCTTTACTGACAGTTGGAAGGGAGTTTTTTCCGAAATTTGATGAAGGGCAATTTAATATTCAGGTTACAATGCCAACTGGTTCCCAATTAGAAGAAACTACCGAAATTGTAACCAAAATTGAAAAAATACTTTCTAATGTCGAAGATTTAGAAGTTGTATATTCAACAGTTGGTTCAAATAGTAATGTGGGTTTTAGAACACAGTCAGAAAATATAGCTACAATAACAGTTTTAGCGAAAGATTTAGATGATAGAGATAGAGCTACAAGTGATATAGCTAATGAAGTTAGAAATCGAGTAAAAGATATAGCAGGAGTAGATATAGAAGTAAAAGTATCATCTATGGTGATGTCAGGTGGAGCGAGTGGTCCTTTTAGTCAAACTCCAATAAGCCTAAGTATAAAAGGTGATGATATAGACACCCTAAAAAACATAGGAGATGATATTAAAGATATTATAAACAATATAGAAGGAGCAGTAGAGGTAACAAGTGATATGGCAGAAGGAGTACCTGAGATTCAAATAGTGATAGATAAATTAAGTGCATCAAGCTATGGACTTTCTTCTGCACAGATAGCCAATGCTATTAAATCAGCTACAAATGGTAAGATAGCTACAAGGTATAAGCATGAAGGGGATGAAATAAATGTTATAGTAAAAGGTAGTGATGACTATACTAGAAGTACATCGCAGCTAAAATATTTAAACATACAAACACAAGTAGGAATGAATATACCACTTGGACTGGTTGCAAAGATAAAGGAAGAAAGAGGCCCTGTATCAATTAGAAGAGAGGGGCAAGCAAGAGTAGTAAAAGTAACTGGCTCTGTTGTAGGTAGAGATGTTGGAAGTGTAGGAGAAGATATACGAAAGAAATTGCAAAGTTATAAAATGCCAGATGGATATGATTACGAGATAGAAGGTCAAAACAAGGAATTAGTAGAAGCGTTTGAAGACCTTGGATTAGCGCTCGTTATGGCAGTACTACTAGTATACATGATACTAGCCTCGCAGTTTGAATCACTATTACATCCTTTTGTTATAATGCTGTCAGTTCCATTGGCATATGCAGGGGGAGCGCTTGGGTTGTTTATAACTAGAAGATCACTGAGCGTACCTTCTATAATTGGTTTTATCATATTGACAGGTATAGTAGTTAATGATTCTATCGTACTTATTAGTTATATAAACACTAGGAGAAATGATGGCGAGAATAGAAGAAACGCCATATTAAACGCAGGACCTATAAGACTAAGACCTATATTAATGACTACATTTACAACTGTTTTAGGCTTAGTTCCTATAGCCATAGGTATTGGAGAAGGCTCAGAGGCATTAGCTCCATTAGGAGCGGTAGTTATAGGTGGTATGCTACTTTCTACATTTTTAATACTGGTATTCATACCAGTAGTTTATACAATATTTGATGATTTAAGTTTATATATTAAGAGAAAGATTAAAAGAGTATAGAAAAGTTTAACTTTTATTTTGAATACGCAAAAAAAGTGACTATTAGCTAACTAGTTTCTTTGGCTATGTTGTCACTTTTTTAAAATTAAACTTAACTTATTAATTTTGGGGATTATAGTCTTATTTTTAGAATTATTACTTAATATTGTTTCGATTAATTAATATTACAATTATAAAATAATTTGAACAGCGCACTGTTATTTTTTAACTTTCTTTATACTCGTTTATTTAATTTTTCAGTAAAATAATTTCTTACTTGATCTTCTATTACCCCTTTAATCTTAAAGCATCCGGCAGATTCATAGACACCATCATTATTATAGCTAATAGCTCCACAGCCACCACCACAGGCAGGTAAATATACACAATTACTACACATTTCAACATTCAGTGGATTTCTAGTCATCCATTCAAAATATCTATAAGTCATTTCTGAAGGTTGTCCATTTTTACCTATATCACCTATTTTGTGTGCCTGTTCGCCTACATGCTCCCAGCACTTATAAAGTTCGCCTTTTGGCTCTATTGTAAAACTATTGTCACAGTTCAAACCACAGTAAGCCCATTTTCTTAAAGGTCTTCTTGTTATATCAAATCCAGTTTTAGATGCTCTATCCCATAAACTACTAAGCATTTCTCCTAGTTCTTCTTCTCTATAACAATTATCTTCATATGAAACACATGCTTCCGTGCCACCATGAACTACTCCAAAATCTATATTAAGTTGATCTAGTCCTTTCTCTTCTAAAAGAGCTAATAAATCATCCATATATTCAATATTGCTTTTATCAACATTAACCCTTATTACAGTATGAAGTCTATCTTTATACTGTAATAAAAGTTCTAATGATTCAATTATATCATCAAATGTACCTGAGCCATCTTTTTTCATTCTTCGTTTGTTGTGGATTTCTTTTGGACCATCTAATGTCACTTGTACATATTTGCAATTATATTCAATTAATGATTCAATGATTTTTTCATCTAGTAATACACCATTGGTTACTATAGAAGTTGTAAGAATTATTCCCTTTTCTTTGCAATATTCATTGACTTTTTCCAATATGTATTCGCCGGTACTATAATTTACTAAGGGCTCTCCTCCAAATAGTAGAATACTCACAACTTTAGATGATTTCTTTAAGATTTCGTTCTTTATAAATTCTATAACTAAATCTGCTGTTTCAGTTGACATAGAATAACTTTTCTTTTCTCCGGCTCCTTCATAGCAATAAACACATTTTAAATTACATGCCCAAGTTAGAAGTATCGTAAAAGACAAATTGTTTTTACCATATTTAGTTTTGTTATGATAATAATCGAAGTATTTATTTTCATCTATATAATCATATAGAATGATTTTTTTTTTGGTGAGTTCATTTCTTAATTCATTTGGCAAGCTTTCTATTTGATTGTTTTTCATTTTATCTACTACATCTGAATTAATTAAGAAGCTATTTCCATTAAGTGTATTAAACAGTATAAATTGATCTTTTTCTTTATTGAATTCCAAAAACAGATTGAATTTTGATAATTTCATATATAACATCCCCTTCATCTATAGAGTATATATAAGGACTTCCTAATAAGGAAATTTTATTATGGAAGTCCTTATATTAATTGCATCTTATTTCTGGATTGTCAACTGCTACACCACATATGTGAACATATCCAGCTTTTAAATTTACTTCACCTAGGTCTTTTTGTTATAAAGACTCTTAATAATGCATATTTTCATTTTTTCTATCTCTAGGCAATAACAACAAGGTTAATCTATTTGATCAGCTGGACATAAGTCTATCCAACATTTTATACCATTTTCTAGGTTTTCTAAAAGAGCTTCTAGATTTTCGTCATTATAAAGATTGTCAATATACATACTTTTCACCTCTTTCTAAAAAAACAATAATTTAATCTTTAGATTATATAAAAAGATTAATAAATTTTTAAGTAACATTAACAACAGAGTTATCTCGTTTCTAATGATATATCTTTTATACCACATGCATGAGCTCCACATGCATCTATCCAACATCTTATACTCTCACCTAGGTTTTCTTCATTATAAAGATTGTCAATATACATACTTTTCACCTCTTTCTAAATTTTCATTTAAATTAACAACAAAGCTATCTCGTTTCTATATCTATTTCATTTATACCACAAGCTTTAGCTCCGCAACCTTTTATAAAACAACCTTTCATTGAAGCTAATTCAATATCGTAAAGATTATCAATGTACATTAAATTCACCTCTTTTACTAAAGATTTATTAAGTTTAACAAACTATAGTCATAGCACCTATTATCTTTGTATTACTACAAAATCTACGAGACAACCGTCTATTGGACATAAATCAAGTGGACAACATTCTACAAGACAAGCATCTGCACCACAAGCCTTTATACCACACCACATAACACTTGCATCTTGAGCATAAGCATTACCTATGTATCCCATATATACACCTCCTTTGTTTTATAAGTTTAGTTGGTTGCATAATTCTACAACAACTAAAAATACATTAATTAAGTATGTTTTCATAAAGATTTCAATTGAGATAAATAATATTATATAACGTATCTTCATGACATGATAACAAACTACCCAAGAGGAGAAATTCTATGAAAACAATGTATAATAAATCCATACGAGTGAATTTATTAACTGTTTTGTTTAATATAATTTTAAAAATTCATTATTTTAAATACATGAAGAGTATATAGATTCATCGTCATTTAATTAATATAGATTGGCAATTATTTTGCGACTTTATATTAGTAGGTAGATGAAATTTTAGTAAAAATGTAGAATAATTACTATGACTATAATAATATTAACATTATACTTTTACCCCTTTATGTCACTATAGGTTTAAATTGTTAAAAAAACTAGATTAATATCAATAAAAGAAGGCGGTAATTGAAAAAGATAGTAGATTGTGTTTTTTTGTAGGTCTATTTTTAAGATTTTAAATATGTTTTAATGTCAATGTTTTATTTTGGTAATAATAAATCTATAACTTTTCTTTATAAATTTTTAGCCATATTTTTTGTATTATTAACAACAATAGTGGAGTATACTATATTTGACGATTTGATTATATTTGTGAAAAATAGGACTAATTAATATATTAAAATAATATAAAGATAAAGGACTGTGTTAGGGGTTTACATTTTTCCTTAAAAGATATAAGCTTGATAGAGAAGATAAATGAATTAAGGGGGAAGAGATTATGCATGAAGCTATGATTAGATTAAGGATGAGTATGCATGATGCTCATTATGGAGGAAACTTAGTAGATGGAGCTAAGATGCTTCAATTATTTGGAGATGTTGCAACAGAGTTACTTATTAGAAATGATGGAGATGAAGGTTTATTTGCAGGATATGAAGATATACAGTTCCTTGCACCAGTTTACGCAGGAGATTATATAGAAGCAGTAGGAAGAATAATCAAAACTGGTAACTCATCAAGAAAGATGGAGTTTGAAGCAAGAAAAGTTATAGTACCTAGACCAGATATCAATGATTCTGCATGTGATGCTTTAGATGAGCCAATAATAGTATGTAAAGCAATAGGGACATGCGTAGTACCGAAAGATAAGCAAAGAAAATAAATATCAAATGACTAAGGGGGGAGAGATTTGCAAAAGCTTATAATAACAGCTGCGTTAACAGGAGCAGAAGTTACAAGAGAGAGGCAACCTAATTTACCAATTACTCCAGAGGAGATAGGAGAGGCTGCATACGAAGCTTATAAGGCAGGAGCAAGTATAGTTCATGTACACGCTAGGGATAAAGACGGCAATCCAGTACAAGACTACGAAGTGTATAAACAGATAAAAGAAGAGATAGAAAAACGTTGTCCTGTTATATTTCAACCTTCAACTGGTGGTGCGACATGGCATACTCCAGAGGAGAGATTACAGCCAGTAGAGCTTAAGCCTGAGATGGCTACACTTAGCGCAGGTACTTGTAATTTTGGGGCTGACGTATTTATGAACTCTCAAGAGTATATGGAAAAATTTGCACAAAAGATGAAGGAACTAGGGGTCAAACCTGAAATCGAAGTTTTTGAAAAAGGTATGATTAACAATGCATTAGCATTAGCCAAAAAAGGGCTAGTAGATACACCTATACACTTCGATTTTGTAATGGGAGTTCCAGGAGCAATAACAGGAGAATTAAGAGATTTACTATATCTTGTAGATAGTATACCATCAGGAAGTACATGGACAGTTGCAGGTATAGGCAGATACGAATTACCTCTAGCAATAGCTGCTATAATGTTAGGAGGACATGTAAGAGTAGGTTTTGAAGATAATATTTATTATAAAAAGGGAGAAATAGCAACTTCAAATGCTCAGCTAGTAGAGAGAATTGTTAGATTAGCTAAAGAACTTGGTAGAGAAGTAGCAACTCCTGATGAAGCTAGAGAGATACTAGGAATAAAAAAATAATAGCATCATGGAGCTCGATTTCAGTCAGGTTATAATCAAATGATTATATTGTAATAATAAACCAATGAAATCGAGCTTTTATTACATAACAATTGTTCTGATTATAATACTTGCTTTTAAAAAAAAATATATTATAATATATGTGACAGAGATAAACTAAAAAATAACGTTTAAATATATATTTGTTTAATGTAGTTTAAACAAGAGGGAGGATAAATAATGTTAGTATCAGGTAAGGATTTAATGAAACATGCACACGAAAACAACTATGCAGTAGGAGCTTTTAACGTAAACAACATGGAAATAGTTCAAGCAATAATCGAGGCAGCAGAGGAAACCCAATCACCAGTTATAATGCAAGCTAGTCAAGGTGGATTAAAGTATGCAGGGGTAGAATATATAGCTGAAATGGCAAAAATTGCAGCTAAAAATGCATCTGTTCCAGTAGCGATACATCTTGATCATGGTACAGATTTTGTACAAATAATGCAATGTATTAGAAATGGATTTACATCAGTTATGATAGATGCATCTAAGCATGATCTTGATAAAAATATTGAGATAACAAAAAACATAGCAGAAATTGCACATGCAGTTGGAGTATCAGTAGAAGCAGAGCTTGGTAAAATTGGTGGAACAGAAGATGATATAACAGTAGATGATAAAGACGCTACATTTACAGACCCAGATGAGGCTGCTAGATTTGTAAATGAGACAGGAGTAGATTTCTTAGCTATAGCAGTAGGTACAGCCCACGGACCTTACAAAGGAGAGCCAAAGTTAGATTTCGACAGAATAAAGGTGATAAAAGACAAATTAAATATACCACTTGTATTACATGGATCATCAGGAGTACCAGAGGAGAGCATAAAAAAGGCCGTTAGTTTAGGTATTAACAAAATAAACATAGATACAGATATAAGAATGGCATTCAGCAATGCAGTTAGAAAATTTGTTAACGAAAATCCAGATGCATATGACCCACGTAAGATAGTGGGATGTGCAAGAGAAGATATGAAAAAAGTAATAGCAGACAAAATGAGAATGTTCGGATCAACAGGGAAAGCTTGGAAATAAAGGAGGATCAATATGAAGCTTTTTATAGATACTGCTAATGTTGATGAAATAAAAGAAATCAATGATTGGGGAGTTATCTGTGGAGTTACTACAAATCCATCTCTAATAGCCAAAGAAGGAAGAGACTTTAAAGAAGTGCTAAAAGAAATAATTGATATAGTAGATGGTCCGATAAGTGCAGAAGTTTTGAGCTTAGAATCTAGCTTAATGATAAAAGAAGCAGAGAGCCTTGCAAAAATACACCCAAACGTTGTAATAAAGATACCAATGACAGTTGAAGGATTAAAAGCAGTAAAAGTACTATCTAGTAAAGGTATAAAAACAAACGTAACTTTAGTATTTTCAGCATCTCAAGCACTATTAGCGGCAAGGGCAGGTGCTAGTTATGTTAGTCCATTTGTAGGCAGAATGGATGATATAGGCAACGAGGGAACTGCTATAATTAGAGACATAGTAGATATCTTTGATATACATGGTATAAATACAGAGATAATAGCAGCAAGTATAAGAACACCTATGCATGTTTTAGATTCAGCCAAAGAAGGTGCACATATAGCAACGGTGCCATATAAAATATTGAAAGCAATGGTAAGACATCCTATGACGGATGACGGCATAAAGAGGTTTGTTAAGGATTGGGAAGATGCATTCAAATAAGCAAGCAAGCTCATACTTTAACAATATCAAATATTATGATTAGTATTTTACCTAAAATGTATTAAAAACTGGAACTGCCAAAAAGTTGATTTGGCAGTTCCTTAATAATGCTACAACTTGGGAGGGATTAGTTTTGGATAGAAATTTAGCCATATCGTTAGTCAGAGTTACAGAAACTGCTGCATTAGCCTCTGCAAAATACATGGGAAGAGGAGATAAAATATCAGCAGATCAAGCAGCTGTTGATGGTATGAGAGCGGCATTTGAGATGGTTAATGTAAAAGGAACTGTTGTAATTGGAGAAGGGGAGAAAGATAAAGCACCGATGCTTTATATTGGTGAAAAGATAGGTGCATCAAATGAAGATTCTTACGAAGTTGATATTGCAGTAGATCCATTAGATGGGACAACTTTAGTTGCAAAGGGTTTACCTAATGCAATAGCTGTTATAGCTATGGCTCCAAAAGGATGTTTGTTACATGCACCAGATACATACATGAAAAAAATAGCTGTAGGGCCAAAGGCTACTGGATGCATTGATTTAGAGGCATCGGTAGAAGATAATATAAAGGCAGTGGCCAAAGCACTCAACAAAAACATAAGTGATTTGACGATTATAGTTCAAGATAGACCAAGGCACTACGAGTTGATACAAGAAATAAGACGAGTAGGAGCAAGAATTAAACTCTTCTCTGAAGGGGATGTAGCGGCTTGTATAGCAACTGCCTTTGAAAACACAGGGGTAGATATGCTTATGGGCATAGGAGGCGCTCCTGAAGGAGTTCTAGCAGCAGCAGCACTGAAATGTATGGGAGGAGAGATTCAAGGAAAACTAAACGTTAGATCAGATGAAGAGCTAGAAAGATGCAGAGATTTAAATCTTACAGACGAAGATATAAATAAAGTTCTTAAACTAGATGACTTGGCTAGAGGAAATGATATATTCTTTAGTGCAACTGGTATAAGTGATGGAGAGCTACTAAAAGGTGTTATTTATCAAGAAAATAATATGGCTATCACAGAGTCAATAGTTATGAGATCAAAAACTGGTACACTGAGATTTGTTAAAGCGTACCATAAGTTAGATAAGAATGATTTATTAACAAGGCTTATGAGTAAGCATAAATAATAAATAGATATAAAAGCTAGGGGGTAGAAAGATACGTCCTAGCTTATTTTTTTACAATAAATGTTTATAATATTATTTTTTAGGAACAATAGAAACATATAGTTTACGTAAGAGTTGACTAATATTAAATAAAATGCTATTATGAAAATGACCTGTCTATAAAGCTTTTCTATTAAAAATCCATTTATTTGTGTATATACACCATATATATTTGTGATTTGTTTTGTGTTTTTTGGAGGTGAAAGAAAGTTTGAATAACAATGAAGAATTGGTTCGAAAGAAACTGAATGAATTAAGAGATATAGCTAAAGCTATGGGACTAAAAGGGTATACAAAGCTAAAAAAGAACGAATTACTGGAATTTATCATTCAGAGCGGGAATCAAGAATCAAATAAAGATACTGATAATCAGGAAATAAAAAAAGTTGATAATAAAACAGTGGAAAACTTAGATGCAAAGAATAAAACAAAGGAATTTTGCGTAGATAATAGACCGAAAGAAACACACAAAGATAAACGCAAAGTTGATATAAAAACGAGTATGCCAGAAAGATTAAGTGAAGAAGTTAGCAAGACAGGTGGAGAAGTAAACACAGCAGAAGGTATACTTGAACTGCATACAGATGGCTATGGATTTTTGAGATGTCAAAACTACTTATCTAGCGAAGATGATATATATGTATCTCCTTCACAAATAAGAAGATTTAGATTGAAAACAGGAGATAAAATATATGGAGTTACAAGACCACCAAAATCCAACGAGAAATATAAGGCACTATTATATGTAAAAGGGGTTAATGGTTTAGATCCAGAGTTATGTAATAAAAGAAAAGATTTTGAGACATTAACACCGATATATCCAGACGAGAGAATGTCACTAGAAACTACAAGTAGAGAATTATCTACTAGAATCATAGATTTAATAGCTCCTATAGGTAAAGGTCAAAGAGGTATGATAGTAGCACCACCTAAAGCAGGTAAAACTATATTACTTAAAAAAATAGCTAATAGCATAGCAAAAAATCATCCAGATATTGAAATAATAATATTGCTAATAGATGAAAGGCCAGAAGAAGTAACAGATATGCAAAGGTCTGTTAAAGCTGATGTAGTATATTCTACCTTTGATGAATTACCAAAGCACCATACAAAGGTAGCTGAGATGGTGCTAGAAAGAGCAAAACGCCTTGTTGAGCATGGCAAGGATGTTGTAATACTACTAGATAGTATTACGAGGCTGGCTAGGGCGTACAACCTAACAATACCACCAACAGGAAGGACACTTTCTGGAGGATTAGATCCTGGAGCGTTGCACAAGCCAAAGAGGTTTTTTGGAGCAGCAAGGAATATTGAATTTGGAGGAAGCTTGACAATACTTGCAACTGCTTTGATAGAAACAGGAAGCAGAATGGATGATGTCATATTTGAAGAATTCAAAGGTACAGGAAATATGGAAGTACATCTAGATAGAAAGCTATCAGAGAAGAGAGTATTCCCTGCTATAGATATAAATAAATCAGGAACAAGAAGAGAAGATTTATTGTTAGAACCACAAGAACTTAAAGCTATATGGGGTATAAGAAAATCAATGAGCAATTCTTCAACAATGGAAGTTACAGAGATGGTAATTGATAGATTGATAGCTACACCTAACAATAAAGATTTTGTAAGAGTCCTAAATAAATTTAAATAATATTTTTTTAGTATATTGCATAGCATCTGTTATTATGATATACTATATAAGTTGAAAAGTAATTACTCATATATAGATATAGTAAGTGAGAAAAGAGGTGATTTTGATGAAAAAAGGAATTCATCCAGACTATAAAAAAGTTAAAGTACATTGTGCATGTGGAAACGAGTTTGAAACAGGTTCAGTTAACGATAGTTTAAAAGTAGAAATCTGTTCAGAGTGCCATCCTTTCTATACAGGACGTCAAAAGTTTGTAGATAAGGGCGGACGTGTTGATAAATTTAAGAAGAAATATGGTATGTAATAAATTAAATAAATTAGTTTATGATAGGGGTGCTTTTAGATACTTTTCTGAGATACCCCTATTTTAGTATTGTTAAATGGGGAGGCATTTTTTCTTATGAGCAAACTATATTTTAGATACGGAGCAATGAACTGCGGTAAATCTACCAATTTACTTCAAGTTGCCCACAACTATGAAGAAAGAGGCATGAGAGTATTATTGATAAAATCAAAGATAGATACAAAAGGAGATAGTGCAATAATATCAAGGCTCGGAGTTAAAAGAGTAGTAGATTTTTTAGCACCAAAAGGAAGTAATATTTTTGAGTATGTATCCTCACAAAATAGTAACAACAAAGTAGATTGTGTATTAGTAGATGAGGCACAATTTTTTTCAAGAGATCACATTGAGCAGCTTTTTGATGTAGCAGTAAAACTAAACATACCTACAATTTGTTATGGCTTAAGAACGGATTTTATGAGAAATGGATTTACAGGCAGTACAAGATTATTAGAATTAGCACATAGCATTGAAGAATTAAAGACAATCTGTACATGTGGCAAAAAAGCTATATTTAATGGTAGAAAGGTAAATGGCAAATTCGTATTTGAAGGAGAACAAGTTGCAATAGACGACAATGATTTAATTGAATACCAGTCATTGTGCGCTGACTGTTACTATAAGAATATGTTAGAGTATAATAAT
This sequence comes from Clostridiaceae bacterium M8S5, assembly GCA_029227815.1. Classification (GTDB taxonomy): domain Bacteria; phylum Bacillota; class Clostridia; order Tissierellales; family MCWD3; genus Abyssisolibacter. Next base: position 4,652,931 of record CP118523.1, read on the forward strand.
TGTAATAAATAGGATAATGCTATATAATATAATAGTACGATTACAAACTAGATGATTGTCTATTGAGAAAGGTGAAATTTATGGGAAAATTAAGTGTTGATAGAAAACAGATATATCATAAAGTAGAGCCCAAAAACGTTGGCGGTCAAGCTATTATCGAAGGCGTTATGATGAAAAGCAAAAATGATGTGGCGATAGCAGTAAGGAAGCCAGATGGTGATATAGAGCTTGACAAGAAGAAAATAACACCTGTAAGTGAAAAGCTAAAATTTCTAAGTTGGCCTTTTTTTAGAGGTACAGTGGCATTGATAGAGGCGATGATAATAGGAACTAAAGCGTTAATGTATTCGGCTAAATTCTACGAAGAAGAGGAAAATACAAAAGAAAGTAAATTTGATTCTTTTATGGAAAGAGTATTTAAGGATAAAGCAGATGACGTAGTAATTTATATTTCAGTATTTATATCACTACTATTATCCGTAAGTATTTTTATGTTAGGGCCCACGGTTGTAACGAATTTTTTCCAAAGTAAAATTAAAAGTGCTATAGGGTTGAACCTAATAGAGGGACTAATAAGATTGTCTATTTTTTTGGCGTATATACTATTAGTTTCTAGGCTAAACGATATCAAAAGAGTTTTTGAATACCATGGGGCTGAGCATAAATCAATACATTGCTATGAAAACAATGAGGATTTGACAGTAGAGAATGCCAGAAAATATACAACACTGCATCCAAGATGTGGAACAAGTTTTTTATTTATGGTTATGTTTATAAGTATATTAGTATTTTCATTGTTAGGATGGCAAAATTTATTATTGAGGTTTTTATCACGTATAGTAATGCTTCCAGTAATAGCTGGTATATCATATGAAATAAATAGATTTACGGGTAAAAGTCAATCTATGCTAGCGTTTATAGTGTCTTATCCTGGTCTATTATTGCAAAAAATAACTACAAATGAACCAGATGATTCTCAGCTAGAAGTAGCTATAGTGGCATTAAAAGGAGCTTTAGGATTAGGGGAAGAGGAAGATACAGTTGATAAAGATTAAAGAGGCACTTAGTGAAAGTATCAAGAAATTAGAAAATGCTGGGATATCTAATCCAGTACTTGATACACAGTTGATACTTTGTCATATTTTAAACAAAGATAGAGCGTATCTATATTGTCATATAAATGATGGTATAAGTGATGAACAGCTTTCAGTTTTTAATAATCTCATTGAAGAAAGATGCAAAGGATATCCACTACAGTATATAACAAATAAACAAGAATTTATGGGACTTGAGTTTTATATAGGAGAGGGTGTGTTAGTACCAAGACCAGATACAGAAATACTAGTAGAAGAGGTATTAAACTTTTGCAAAAATGAGTTAAAAGATAAGAATAAGATTGATATAGCAGATATAGGTTCAGGTAGCGGTGCTATTGGAATAAGCATAGCAAAACATGAAAAAAGAGCTTCTATGCACAGCGTAGACATAAGTGATATAGCTTTAGAGATAACAAGAATAAATATCAAGAGATTATCTGTTATAGATAGAATAAAGCTGTATAAAGGAAACATGCTAAGCCCTTTACTAAGAGAAAAAATACAGTTGGATATAATAGTTTCAAATCCACCTTATATACCGTCAAAAGATATAGAGGGCCTGCAAATAGAGGTTTCAAAATATGAACCTAGGCTTGCTCTTGATGGAGGAAAAGATGGATTGACGTTTTATAGAGAAATAGTTATTAATGCTCCTAAATTGCTTAAAAAAAATGGAATGTTAGCGTTAGAGATAGGGTATAATCAAGGTGAAGATATTATAAAAATAATAGAGAAATCAAAAAGTTTCAAAGATGTAAGAATAGTGAAAGATTTAGCAGGATTAGATAGAGTAGTTACTGCTATACATGCTTAAATGAAAATAAATAATTATGTGAAATTTTGAGGTGATAAACATGTTAGAAAAGCTTAAATTTTTATCCGAAAAATATCAAGATTTGAGCAATAAAATCAGCGACCCCGAGGTAATAAGCAATACAAAAATATGGCAAAAATACGTAAAAGAACATGCAGAACTAGAGCCAATAGTTGGAAAATACAAAGAATACAAAGAAGCAGAGAGTCAACTAGAAGATGCAAAAGAAATGCTTAAGGATAAATTAGAAGAAGATTTTAAAGAAATGGTTAAGCTTGAGGCTTCAGAGTTAGAGAATAAGCTTGAAACATTAGTGCAAGAGATAAAAATGCTATTAATACCAAAAGATCCAAATGACGAGAAAAATGTTATACTTGAGATTAGAGCTGGAGCTGGAGGAGATGAAGCTGGTATCTTTGCAGGAGATTTATTTCGAATGTATAGTAGATATGCAGAGAGAAATAGATGGAAAGTTGAAATAATGAGTGCTAATGATCAAGGCGTTGGAGGATTTAAAGAAGTAATAGCTATGATAAAAGGTAAAGGAGCTTACAGTAAGCTTAAATTCGAAAGTGGAGTTCATAGAGTTCAAAGAATTCCAGCAACAGAATCAGGAGGAAGAATACACACTTCTACTTCAACAGTAGCTGTTTTGCCAGAAGTGGATGATGTAGAAATCGATATTAATCCTAACGATGTAAGAGTTGATGTATATAGATCTTCAGGTAATGGTGGACAGAGTGTAAATACTACAGACTCAGCAGTTAGATTGACACATATACCTACAGGGATAGTAGTAGCTATGCAGGACGAAAAGTCTCAGCTTAAGAATAAAGACAAAGCATTTAAAGTATTAAAAGCTAGGCTATACGAGAAATATCAATCAGAGCAAGATGCAGAAATAGCTCAGGAGAGAAAAAGTCAAGTAGGTACAGGAGATAGAAGTGCTAAAATAAGAACTTATAATTTCCCACAAGGTAGAATAAGCGATCATAGAATAGGTATGACGATATACAAACTTGACGCATTTTTAGATGGTGATATTGAAGAAATGGTAGATGCTCTAATTACAACTGATCAAGCAGAAAAGTTGAAAAATGTCGAAGGATAAATATTAAATATTTGTAATTTCATTTGAAAAATACTTTCTAAAGTATTATACTAAATAAAGAGTATGAAAGAGGGGTGTCGAATATGGCACCCCTGTAGGCAGTCTTTAAAAGGGTAATTACTCAGTAAAATACTAAAACTACATATATACTCGAAATCCTAGTTTAAATAAATAAAGAGCATGCTCGGTGATATAATTCTTCTACCTATATTGCATGAGTGTGTAAAGAACAGCTTAGATGCAATTTAAGCACAAATGGGAGATGATTAACTTGGATAAAGGTGCAATATTTTTATTAGAAATTGGTCTAATACTTTTATTTGCAAACATTGGTGGCTACATTAGCAAGAAATTTGACCAGCCGGCTGTTTTAGGTCAGATAATTGTAGGGCTTATAATAGGACCTGCAGTATTTAACGTTATAAAAGCAACAGTATTTATCAACCATATGGCAGAGATAGGAGTAATATTGTTGATGTTTATAGCTGGGCTAGAAACAGATTTAGAAGATCTAAAGGCATCAGGTCAATCTTCTTTGATAATAGCTGTAGGAGGAGTGTTGTTTCCAGCTGCATTTGGTATATTAGCAGTATTCTTAGCCAAGAGCGGATCGACTTTTCAGGAACAGCTATTTGTAGGAGTTATTCTAACTGCTACCAGTGTAAGTATAACAGTACAAGCACTAAGGGAATTAAAGAAGTTAAGAAGCAAACAAGGTATGGCGATACTAGGAGCAGCCATAATAGATGATGTAGTAGGTATAATTTTATTGACTCTAGTAGTTAGTACAGTAAATCCATCAGAAGGCACGAGTATATTCTTAGTAATACTTAAAATTATTTCGTTTTTTGCTATTGCATTGCTATTTGGGTTTGGATTTTCAAGAGTTATCACAAAATATTCAGATGTAATGAGAAGAGAAGGAAGACTATTGACATCAGCTTTGATTTTTTGTTTTTTTATGGCATTTATAGCAGAAGAGATGGGAGTTGCAGCGATTATTGGTGCGTATATAACTGGAGTAATATTTTCAACTACCCCTCATAGAAATAGAGTGTCACATGAGATACAAAAAATAGCTTATTCATTATTCACGCCAATATTTTTTGTGAATATAGGACTTAAGGTTACGTTTGAGGGCATTGGAGATTCAATTATGCTGAGCATAGCCGTAATACTAGCTGCTATATTTGGAAAAATTATTGGATGTTTATTGGGAGCTAAAATATCTAAATTTAATTTTAGAGAGTCATTACAAATAAGTATAGGAATGATTCCAAGGGCTGAGGTGGCATTAATAGTTACAAGTTTGGGACTAAAGCTTAAAGTCATAGGACATGACATATTTACATCAATAATATTGCTTGTGTTAGTATCAACAATAATAACTCCGATATTATTAAAGATGGCTTACAAAGAAAAGAAGCTCGGTTCAGATAATATAGCTTAAGAGCAATGAATGGGTTGTTTCAAAGATGATTTATTTTGAAATGACCTATTTTGATGTGTAGATATATTAAACAAAATAAATAAAAGTTGTATATGAATTTAAGTTATAATAATATATAATATATTTGGAATTAGGGAATAGATATAGTTATCCTGAAATATTCATTAATAGTAGAAATATGATTGCTAATATTTTACGAATAGTTTTGGGTTATATGTACTTATGCCCAATAATCTATATGTAAGTGAGGTAATAAGATGAACACAAGGATACTAGAGATAAATAAAGAGAACCCGCAAGAGGAAAAACTGATAGAAGCAGGCGTTACAATAAGAAATGGTGGATTAGTTGCTTTTCCTACAGAGACAGTGTATGGAATTGGAGCAAATGCATTAGATGAAAAGGCAGTTTCAGGTATATTTAAAGCAAAAGGAAGACCATCAGATAATCCTTTGATACTTCATATAGCATGTATACAGCAATTAAAGGAGATAACAACAAATATCACAAAAGACGCTTACAAAGCCATAGAGGAATTTTGGCCAGGACCATTAACGTTAATTTTAAAAAAGAGTGACATAGTACCAGAAATTACAACAGCCGGCTTAGATACAGTGGCAATAAGAATGCCAGAGCATAATATAGCCCTCGAGATTATCAAAAAAAGTGGAGTGCCAATAGCTGCACCAAGTGCAAACATTTCAGGTAAGCCAAGCCCAACAACATATGATCATGTAAAGGAAGATTTATACGGAAAAGTAGATGTTATAGTCAATGGTGGAGACTCTGGTATTGGTCTAGAATCTACAGTACTAGATTTGACTACAGATATACCTACGATACTTAGACCAGGTGGTGTAACAAGAGATGATTTGCTAGAGATATTTCCCAAGGTTAATATTGATCCAGTTCTAATAGGAGCAAAAACAATACCTAAATCACCGGGACAAAAATACAAACATTATTCTCCAAAGGCAGAAGTATACGTAATAGAAGGTATTTTAGAAGATATACCAAAAGTAATAATAAAACTATATGAAGAATATGAGGCTGAGGGATATAAAGTTGGTATAATGTCCACAAAACAGACTGAAAAGTATTATCAAGGTAAATTCACTATAAATGTAGGAAATAGATCAAATCCAGCTACTATAGCAAGTAATTTATTTAGAGTTTTAAGAGAATTTGATAAAAGAAATGCAGACATAATATTGGCCGAATCAATAGATAAATCAGGAATTGGAGTAGCAATAATGAATAGGCTAAGTAAATCAGCAGGAGGGAGAACTATTATTGCAAAGGAGGATTAGTGTTGAAAAAGATATTATTTGTTTGCACAGGTAATACATGTAGAAGTAGTATGGCAGAAGCTATACTGAGAGATGCATTAGAAAAGCTATCTGATAAATATAATGATATTAAAGTGGAATCAGCAGGAATATGTGCAGTAGATAATGGCCTAGCAACTACTCAAGCTATATTTGTAATGAAAGAGCAAGGGATAGATATAAGTAGTCACAAAGCTAGAAGATTAAACGAGGATATAATTAAAGAAGCTGATTTAATATTGACAATGACAAAGCATCATAAAGAAGCTATTTTGAAGATGTATAATCAGGCAAAAGATAAAGTTTTTACATTAAAAGAATATTCATTAAAAGATATTGACTTTGATAGTATACTAGACGAGACGAATAGCTTATACACACAGTTAAATAAAAGAAGGACTCTTTTAAAACAAGAAAGACTAGGAGAAATCAAATCACTTTTAGATAAAAAAGACAAATTACAAATTGAGCTTCAATCTATAGATAAAGCTATAAAAAGATGGGAGCAGGAAATAGAGACAGAGCTTGAAATTGACAAAGCTAAAATTACAAGGTTAAATAATAAATTGCCAACTATGGATGTATGTGATCCATTTGGATTACCTATAGATGATTATAGATTAAGTGCTAATGAAATTAAGGATTCAATAAAAGCAATAATAAACAGTGGGAAACTTGATGATATATAATCATCGAGATTAGATAAAAGGGAGAGGATAGTGTGAAAATAGCATTAGGAAGTGATCATGGAGGATTTGAGTTAAAAGAAAAAATAAAGAAACACCTACAAAAAAAAGGGATTGAGGTAGTAGATTGTGGAACTAACACAAGTGAATCAGTAGACTATCCAGACTTTGGATACAAAACTGCAAAAATGATTGTAACTGACCAGTGTGACAGAGGCATACTAGTATGTGGAACAGGTATAGGGATATCAATAGCTGCAAATAAGGTTAAAGGAATAAGATGTGCAGTTTGTTCAGATTGTTATTCGGCAAGAATGTCTAGACAACATAACAATGCTAACATGCTAGCCCTAGGAGGTAGAGTCGTAGGAGAGGATTTGGCTATAGAAATAGTAGATATCTTTGCTAATACAGAATTTGAAGGCGGAAGGCATGCAAGAAGAGTAAATAAAATTAGTGACATAGAGACAGGTAATATGATATAATACACGGTTAGATATAGTTTTAAAAAGGAGGACTAATATGGCAAAGATTATTGAGATGAATCATCCACTAATTAAACATAAATTAACATTTATAAGAGACAAAAACACAGGGGCAAAAGAATTTAGAGAGCTAGTAAAAGAAGTATCAATGTTAATGGCATATGAAGTAACACGTTCATTACCTCTAAAGGAAATAGAAATAGAAACACCCGTATCAAAGACAAAATCACAGGTTATAGCAGGTAAAAAGCTAGGAATAGTACCTATACTTAGAGCAGGGCTTGGTATGGTAGATGGTATGCTTAACTTACTGCCAGCAGCTAAGGTTGGACACGTAGGACTTTATAGAGACCCTGAGACATTAAAACCAGTAGAATACTATTGCAAACTACCAACAGATGTTAAAGAAAGGGATTTAATAGTACTGGATCCAATGCTTGCAACAGGAGGTTCTGCAAGTGCTGCAATAGGATTCTTAAAAGACAGAGGAGCAACAAACATAAAGTTAATGTGTCTTATAGCTTCACCAGAAGGAATCAAGGTAGTAAACGAAGACCATCCAGATGTTGATATATACGTAGCAAGCATAGATGAAAAGCTAAACGACCATGCATATATAGTTCCAGGACTAGGTGATGCTGGAGATAGGTTGTTTGGGACTAAATAAATTTCTATAAAGATAGAGTAGAATTCACAAAACACCGAGAATGTTAACGTATGTTTGTACGTTAATTATTTTAGGTGTTTTTTAATATAAGATTTAATTTACCATAATATATAAAAAATATAATAATTATTTAAATAATACAAAAAATAGGGAACAAATAACGCTAGATAATAATCATAGAAATAAAAGATCGTAAATTCAAAGTGCTATCCTATTTAGTCTCGCAAAAAATCACATCGCACTTCTTTATAATATCCCATAATACATATTACAAATAAATGAGAAAAACTTATCTAAAAGAATAAATAAGTATTTTTTATTCTGTATAATTTATCTCATTAGAAAAATGAGATGATAAAGCACTAAAATATACTTTGGTTTTATAAGGAGGTGAACTAATGAACACATTATCATTCGGAATTATAAAGGCTAATAACCCAGTAGGAGCTTTAGGTAACAATTGTAATGGTTGTAATGGTTGCTTGAGTGAACCAACGCTTAGATAATTTTAAACAGAGAGGGTTATTTCGTTATTTAAGAAATAACCCTTTAAAAAAAGGAGGGGAAATTGTGGGGCTAATGCTAAAATGGGATATAACATACAAATGTAATCTATATTGTAAACACTGTCTTAACTCAAAATTATTAGATAATAAAGTTGAGGAACTTAACACAAGTGAGATTAAAAATATAATAGATGATATAAGTGGTGAAGTACCTATAGATTACATACACATACTAGGAGGAGAACCTACTTTTAGAAAAGATTTCATAGAGATTACAAACTATATGGGGGATAAGGATATCCGATTTGGGTTTAATACAAATGGATTAAATATAAAGATTGAAAAATTTAGAGATGTTTATTTAAACAAGAGCTTAAAAAATATTGTAATTAGCTTAGAAGGACCTAATGCCATGATTAACGATAAAATCCGTGGGAAAAATGTGTTCGACATAGTAATAAAGAATGTAAAATCATTAGTAAAATTTAAAAAAGAAAATAATCTAGATCATTTTTATATTACAATCAATACTGTTATAAGTAAGACTAACTATGATTATGTTTTAGATATGGTTGATTTTTGCATAGAGCTTGGAGTAGATGATTTAAATCTACTAGCATTACTTCCTATGGGTAATGCTGATAATAATATGGCTATAACAGATGAGCAAGAGTTAAAATTAGTCAAGAACTTATCAATTAAGTATAACCAAGTAAAGGATAAACTTAAAATAGTTCCTAAATTTGCAAGACCTATCATAATAGATTATTGCAGAGAAATTCTAGGAGTGGATTTTCCCGAAATAACTCATGGTTGTGGAGCAGGTACTACATTTGCTTTTCTTAATAATTTGGGACAATTATCACCTTGTGATAGATTTTTCTATACTTATGTAAAAGAAGATGAAAAAGATAAGTTTAGCATTAAAGATAAGAAATTTTTTGAAGTTTGGAATGATAATGTATTTAATATACCATATCAATTAACAGAGGGAAGTTCATTTTATACAAAATACAAGCCATGCAATGAATGCAAATATCTAGGCAATAAATGTTACCCTTGTTTTATACCTCATCAAAAAGATGAAGAAGTAAAAGTCTCACAGTGTATAAAATATTTTGAAATGTTAAAGAAAGTTGAGGTGTCATGATGAGTATCTCATTACCTATATACCCAATAAGAACCGCTAAAAAAGAAGATAGATTTATATTATTTAACACAAAAACATTTGAAACTATATATCTAGATAAGTTCTCAATGAAACTATTTAATATAATTCGTACAGAAGATAAATGCACAATCAAAAGACTTTTGTCAATAAGTAATGATATGAATATAACAGAAAGTAACTTAAAAGAATTTATTAACTTTTTAGAAGAGCAGAAATTTATATGGGTTGAAGTAGATGAATAAATTCAAAGAATTAAGCAGATTGCTTAACAACTATAGAAAGGAACAAATATTAATAACAATATTACTCTTAGTAACGACAGCATTAAGTGTAGGAATCCCTTATCTTATCAAATTACTAATAGATGGGATACTACAAGGGGATAAGTATCAGTATGTTTTAAGGACAGCGATAATTATATTAATAGTTACAATAATTACGGTGTTGTTAAATGCAATACAGAATTATAACTGGCATAAATTAAGACAAAAATCAGTGAAGCACTTGAGAAAAAAGATGTTTGATACAATGCTAAGAAAAGAAATTAGTTACTTTAAAAAAGTACAATCAGGTGAAATACTTGCTAAGATAATGCAAGATGTTGTAATAGTAGCTCAATGTATTTCTATTGGTATACCTATGGTGGTATCAAATACTATTAGATTATTGTTAATATTTGCGATCATGGTGTATTTGAATGTTACACTTACAATAATAACTTTAGTGATCATTCCTATATATTATATTTTGTTCAATGCTTTAAATAAACGACTAAGATGCATTAGTAATCAAGAAAGAATTAGGTTTTCTAATCTGACAAATCAAGCCCAAGAAAAAATACTAGGGATAACAACAATAAAGATATTTAGAAAGGAAAATTATTTTAGAGAGAGATTTAAGAACACTTTAGATGAACACTTTAAATATATCAAGAAAAATCTGTTTTTAACTAGCCTAGTTAATGGAGTTACAACTTTGATAACGTCATTATTACCAGTTGTTGTTCTATTAGTTGGGAGTAATCTTGTATGGAAAGATGAATTGACAGTAGGTAGTTTGGTCGCATTTTATTCATATTTATCATATGTATATGAGCCTATAAACAATTTATCAGATTATTATATGGGGTTACAAACTACATTAGGAATGAGTAATCGTATTTTAGATTTTCTAAAGAATGATATCGGGCAAGAATGTATAGATAAAGATAATATATCAGAGATTAATTCAATAAGATTTAAAAATGTATCTTTTTCCTACGGGGAAGAAGATGAAGTTATAACTAACCTTAGTCTCTATATTGAAAAAGGCGATAAGATTGCAATAACAGGAGCAAGCGGATGTGGTAAAACAACTATTGGTAGCTTGTTGATGAAAATATATGAAAATTATAGTGGTAAAATAACAATAAATGATATAGATTTAAAAAATATATCTAAAAAATCTATATATGACATGGTAGCAGTAGTAGAACAAGAATCTTTTGTGTTTGAAGGGGATGTTCTAGATAACATTATATTTGATGATGACAAAGAGAACACAGAACAACTAGCAAAGTCTTTAGAGATTTCAGGGACAAACAGATTTGTAGATAAATGTGAAAATAAGTTAGCACATAAAGTAGTTGAATTTGGAAATAACTTATCGGGAGGACAAAAACAAAGGGTTTGCATAAGCAGGGCTTTAGCAAAAGATTTTGATTTGCTAATTCTTGATGAAGCAACATCAGCTTTAGACTACGGACTAGAAAAAGAAATAATTGATAAACTAAATAACTATTTATCAGCAAATAACAAAACACTAATAACAATATCGCATAGACCAGAAATATTATCAATATGTAACAAGATTATAAATTTAGATGAGAAGCATGAAATTATAGAACAATATAATTAAAATTAGCCGTTATTTTAATTAGGTTGTTTGAAGCTAAATAAATTAAATGAAAAATATAAAAAAGCTGAGAGATGTTAGATGTACTCGGTTTTTTTTACACAAATTTTTTTGAAAAAACAACTGTTGCATAATGGATTAAATCAATAAATGAAAAAAGAAAAAATTTAAAATAAAAAAGGAAAATTTTATAAAACATAGAAATTATAACAATAATAAATTTTCAAATTTACAAACTTTACAGTCTAAAACCTCCCATATTACCTTGTTGATTATAAAAATATCAATTAAATAAATTAATCACAAATCTATTAGCTATTAGGTTGATAAGGTATGTTTAAACAATAGATGTGATATTATGTCTAGCTTAAAATAAAAAAGAGAGGAGTGAATTAATGAATACGTTGACTTTTGGAAAAGAACTAATTAGAAAAGACTTTATAGTTATAAAACCAACAAATCTTTGCAACAATTGCTAATAACATAAGGTAGTTGGTTATCTTACGTTAGTGTGAGATAACCAACTCACATTAATAGAGAATGATTGTTTAGAAAACGCGTTCATAACAACTTGAAATTGTAAGATAAGGAGAGAAGATATGGGTTTAATAATAAAATGGGATATAACATACAAATGCAACCTATATTGTAAACATTGTATTAATTCTGATTTTCTAAATAATAGGGTTGATGAATTAAAAACTAGTGAAATTATAAATATTATTGATAAAATAAGTAAATGTGTACCAATAGATTATATGCATATCCTAGGTGGGGAGCCGACTTTTAGAGAAGATTTTATAAAAATAACCGATTATTTAGACGAGCTAAAAATCAAATTTGGATTTAATACAAATGGATTGAACATAAATAAAAGCAAATTTAGAAAACTACTTTTGAATAAAAGTTTAAATAATATAGTAATTAGCTTAGAAGGTCCAATAGCTGAGATTAATAATAAAATAAGAGGAAAGAATGTATTTGATATAGTAGTTAGAAATGTAAAATCATTAGTAGAATTTAAAAAAGAAAATAAACTAGAACATCTAAGCTTAACAATAAATACAGTTGTAAGTAGTCTGAATTATGATTATATAATAGACATGGTTGATTTTTGTGTGGATTTAGGAGTACAAGAGCTAAATTTATTAGCTTTGATACCTAGTGGTAATGCAACTGACGACATGATGATAACAGATGAGCAAGAATTAGAATTAGTTAAAAATATAGCTATTAAATATGCTGAGACTAAAGATAAAATTGAAATATCACCCAAATTTGCTAGACCTATAGTTAAAGATTATTGCAAGCAAATACTAGATTTAGATTTTCCAAGAACGACTCATGCATGTGGAGCTGGTACAAACTTTGCATTTATAAACAATTTAGGTCAATTAGCTCCATGTGACAAATTTTTATATGAGTATATAAAAAAAGAAGATAGAGACATTTATAGTATAAGAGACAGAGATTACTTTAGTGTTTGGAGTGAAGAGATTTTTAACATACCATACAAATTAACAGAAGGTGTAGACTTTTATAAAAAATATAAACCATGTAATGAATGTAAGTATCTAAAAGCTGAATGTTATCCTTGTTTTATCCCTCATTCAGAAGAAGAAGAGGTACAAGTAAAACAATGTATGAAATACTTTGAATTATTGAATAAAGAACAGGAGGCATATTAATATATCAATATGTAATAAGATTATAAATTTTGATGAAAATTAATTATTAGTCAAATGAGAATGGGCTCTTTGTTATAAAATAAAAGAGCCTATTAATATGTAAAATTGATAATTTATGATAAAATACTTTTGAAAATATAAGATAAAGATGATATAGTTCAAATAAAAAGGGACTGATTAGTGTGAAAAGAAGAGATAAATATAACTATTATTTAGATATAGCCCAAACTGTTTTAGAAAGAGGAACATGCCTTAGACGTAACTATGGCGCGATTATTGTAAAAAACGATGAAATAATAGCTACAGGTTATACAGGCTCTCCTAGAGGCAGAAAAAACTGTACGGATTTAGGATATTGTATAAGAGAGGAACTAAATATCCCTAGAGGGCAAAATTATGAAAAATGCAGAAGTGTTCATGCAGAAGCGAATTGTATTATATCAGCGAGCAGAAGAGATACTATAGATAGTACATTATACTTGGTAGGAAAGGATGTTAAAACGGGCGATCTTGTGAAAAATGCAAACTCATGTACGATGTGTAAAAAAATGATTATCAATTCTGGTATTAAAGCTATAGTTATAAGAGATACAAAAGATGAGTATAGAGAAATAAAGGTAAAACAATGGATAGTGGAAGATGATTCATTAAGTAGCGAAATGGGATACTAATAGAAAAAATGTTATAATTTTTATTAAATTTATATTACAAAAACAACAGCTAAATTGAGTAATGTGAATGAATATAGACTAATATGATAACAACTTATAAAAACAAATACATAATCATGTTATTTTTGTGTTAGTAATAAAATACATAAAAATGGCTATAATATCAGTGATAAAAGCTATGTATATTATAGAGCTTTGTGTTATAGATCAAATTAATAAGGTTTTATACATCAAATTAAATATAATAAGAATTAAATCAACTAAGGGATAATATATATTTAGCAGGATTGACTTTATATCGAAATTAAAGTAAAATCATAATGAGTTCTAAGTTATTTATTAAGAAGCAGTAATAATTGAAGGAGTGTTATAATGGTTAAATACGTCGGACCATTTTTATTTGCTTTGTTACTATCATATTTTACTACACCATTAGTAAAAAGATTAGCAATAAAAATGGGAGCAGTAGACATACCTAAAGACGATAGAAGAGTCCATAAAGAACCAATACCAAGTCTTGGAGGACTAGCGATATATTTTTCAACAGTTGTAAGTTTACTATTGTTCTGTTTATTAGGATATATACAGATGGACAAAAGTTTGATTAGTATATTAGTTGGTGGAACTATGATTGTGATAACAGGCGTTGTAGATGATACAAAGGTACTATCGCCAAAAGCTAAATTTTTAGCACAGATAGTAGCAGCAAGTGTTTTAGTTTGGGGAGGGATAAAGATATCATTTGTATCTAATCCACTCAATGGACAGATTATTAAGCTAGGATATTTTGCTATACCTATAACTATATTTTGGGTAGTCGGAATAACGAATACATTGAATTTCATAGATGGGCTAGATGGGCTAGCAGCAGGAGTTGCAGGGATAGCATCGGTTTCATTGATGTTTGTGGCTTCAAGGTTTGTTGACATATTTCCGTTTTATACTAGCGTAGTTCTTATGGCTGCAATATTAGCAGGATCATCGTTTGGTTTTTTACCACACAACTTTAACCCAGCTAAGATATTTATGGGAGATACAGGAGCGTTATTTTTAGGTTTTATGTTATCTGTTATATCAGTAAGAGGTGTGATGAAAAGTTTTACAACAATATCAGTTGTATTACCAGTTATAATACTTGGAATACCAATATTTGATACAGCTTTTGCAATAATAAGACGTTTTCTTAATAGACAGCCAATATCTCAAGGAGATAAAGGTCATTTACACCACAGATTGCTTAAAAAAGGACTAAACCAAAAACAAAGTGTTGTAGTATTGTATACAATTAGTATGCTGTTAGGCGGGCTAGCACTTATGCTTACTGACATGAATCTAAATAAGAGTACATTCATACTAGGAATGATTACAGGTGGTATACTGCTATTCTTTGTTCAAATGAGCTTAATGAGTATAATAAAACATAAATCAGGTAGAAACTAATAAATTTGAAATACAGAGGTAAGCTCAGAAATTGAGAATACCTCTTTTTTATAGAGAAGGAGGATAATGATATGAAAAAGATAAAAGTTCTAACCGTTTTTGGTACTAGACCAGAAGCAATAAAGATGGCACCTATAATAAAGGCTATGAATAAAGAATATAAAGTTGAAAATAAAGTTTGTGTGACAGCACAACATAGAGAGCTATTAGATCAAGTTTTAGATATATTTGATATAAAGCCTGATTATGATATGAACATATTTGAACATGGACAGACATTAACACAAATCACAAGTAGAGCATTAAAAGGACTTGAAGAAATTATTAAAAAAGAACAGCCTGACGTTTTGTTAGTACAAGGAGATACTACAACAGTATTTGCAGGAGCTTTAGCAGGATTTTATCACAAAATTAAAATAGGACATGTTGAGGCTGGGCTTAGAAGTGGAGATATGTATTCACCTTATCCAGAAGAAATGAACAGGAAGCTAACAGGAGTGCTTTCAAATTATCACTTTGCACCAACAGAGTCAAGCAAAGAAAACTTAATCAAAGAAGGATACCCAGAGGAGATTATTTATGTTACAGGAAATACCTGTATAGATGCACTGTTTGAGACTGTAAAGGAAGATTATATTTTTAAGAGTGATTTGCTAAATAAAATTGACTTTGAAAATAAAAAAGTAATATTAATGACTGCGCATAGAAATGAAAACATAGGCAAGCCAATGCATAATATATTTAGTGCTGTTAAAGAAATAGTTAATGATAACGAAGATGTAGAAGTTGTATTTGCAATGCATCCTAATCCCAAAATGAGAGATATAGCTAGAATGTATTTAGACAATATGGATAGAGTACATCTAATAGATGCGTTAGACTATGAACAAAATGTCAACCTAATGGCAAAGTGCTACATGGTAGTTACAGATTCAGGAGGGATTCAAGAAGAAGCTCCTTCACTTGGTAAGCCAATACTTGTACTTAGGAAAGAGACAGAAAGACCAGAAGGTATAATAGCCGGTACAGCTAAGTTATCTGGGATAGAAAAAGATAAAATATATGATGATATAGACTTATTAATAAATAATAAAAACGAGTATATTAAGATGGCAAATGCAGTAAATCCATATGGAGATGGCAAATCATCAAAGAGAATAGTAGATATATTGGTGGATAGTTTTAAATAAATTGACAAAATAGGAACAATGCACTATAATAAAGCGCTAAATGAGACTTATACAATATATTAACAACACTCGGAAATATTGTAAAATACACATGTAAGAGCTGTTAATATTTAAGTATTATCAGTATTTTAACTCTAATAAGTTTTGAAATATTCAGAATTAATTCAAAGCTCTTTGATTAAGATATAATCATGATTATGCTTGTTATTTATCATTTTTCCATTGTGAAGAAAAATTATTAACTATAAATTTATCCTTGATATAAGTACTAGCAAAGTATTATACTAAATACAGTTAGAAATTTTAGATTCAAAAAAATACACTAGATGTACTATATAAAAATACTGATAGATTTTACACAATTTACAACTTGAAAAAACTGGTATATAATATAAAATTGGTAGAAAGTAGTTGAGATGTGTGATTAAAAAGAAGAGCTATGGTCAGATACTAAAAAATCTTGCATTAGTTAGTCAAATTGGGATAACGATGTTGGTTCCAATTGTAGGGGGAATTTTTTTAGGTAATTATATAGATAATTTGATTGGAGTAAAAGCTATTTTTCTAGCTGTATTTACAGTATTAGGTATAGTTATATCATTTATGAACTTATATAAATTAGCTACTAAAGGAACACGTGGTGACAAAAAATAGATTGTTTAAAATTTAACGAGGTGAAGTGAACTTGAGTTTATTAAAAAATACCTTTAGTACAATACTAAAAAGAGTAATAATTATTAATTTATTATTAATAGGCATTATATTTTTTGTATTTAAAGAACCAATGCCATATGTCAAGGGATTGATATTTGGGTCATCTATAAATGTGCTTAATTTTCGTTTGATGAGTATAACATTAGCAAAATCTACCCAAATGAACAAAAAACGTATTATGGCCTATGTTATGGGGAATTATATGATAAGGTACGTAATCTATGCTATGGTACTGGCTATATCCGTAGTAGCAGATTATTTAAGCTTTTATACTACTGCTTTAGGTTTTTTTATGGTAAAAATTGTTATACTATCTGATACATTTTTTGATTTAATATATAAGAAAACAAAAAATAATTAAAATAATTTTTATCATTTGTCAAAAAATTTGATATAATATGAAATTATAACAGTTTAACCATGCTTACATTAGGTCAAGCTGATTCATAATTATTATATGTATATTTAATATTTATGAAAGGAGGTTATATTTTGAAGGGTATTATTTTTAATATGTCTGGCAAAGAAATATATATACATGATACAGTAATTCATTCTTGGATTATAGTCATATTGCTTTCTATATTTGCTATATATGTTGGCAATAAGGCTAAAAAAGTTAAACCTAAGGATAGACCAAAAGGGATATTAAATATAGTTGAAATGGTAGTTGAAGGTATTAGATCTTTAGTAAAGAGTACAATGGGAGAAGACAAGATGAAATTTGCACCGTACATAATGACTCTTGCATTTTTCTTAGTGGTGGCAAATCTCTTTGGGCTATTAGGACTTACACCTCCAACGTCAGACTATAATGTCACATTTGCACTGGCAATTATAACATTTGTATTAACTCAATATTATGGATTGAAGTCAAAGGGATTGAAAGGCTATATAAAAGGATTCTTTGAGCCTGTATTTTTCTTATTCCCACTAAACATAATAGGAGAGTTAGCAAATCCAGTATCATTGTCTTTCCGTTTATTTGGTAATATACTCAGTGGAGTTATAATTATGGGATTACTCTATAATGCTCTAGGTTTTGTAGCGCCAGTTATAACACCGATATTCCACTCGTACTTTGATATATTCTCAGGGTTAATACAAACCTTTATATTTATGATGTTAACAATGGTATTTGTGTCAATGGCAATGGATGATTAACGTTTAGGAACCATTTATATGGTTTATAATAAAACAAATTATATTGAAAAATAAAAAGGAGGAAACATAAATGGGTATAAGTAATGAAGCTTTTGTATTAGGATGTTCAGCAATAGGAGCAGGATTAGCTGCAATAGCAGGTATAGGTCCTGGAATAGGACAGGGGTATGCTGCTGGTAAAGCTGCAGAAGGAGTAGGAAGACAACCAGAAGCGCAAGGAGATATAATCAAGACGATGATCCTTGGTCAAGCAGTTGCAGAGACAACAGGTATATATGGCTTAGTTATAGCTATAATATTATTATTTGTTAGACCATTAATGGGTGCATTATAAGAGTATGTTTTATATTACTGAGCACAGGAAGGGGCTGTCAGGATATTAATAAAGGCAGCTTCTTATTCAAGTTCTGCATATCAACTAAAAGGAGGTATAGTAATGGACGCAACACCTAACTTAATTACTTACGCATATCAAATATTAACAACAACATTTCTAATTATGGGAATACTTTTAATTAGACCAGTATAGAGCGTATTAACAGTTGATTTGTGGAAAACATTAGTATGAAAATAATTAAATTAAAATAGATTTCGTTACCTTAACGAAAGGAGGTTAGGGCAATGCCAACTGTACATGTGTTACCTGATCCAGTCAATTTTTTATTACAGATTTTAGCGACAATCGTCTTATTTGGTGTCCTAAGATATAAATTATATGAGCCAGTAACTAAAATGTTAGAAGGTAGGAAAGACGCTATAGCAAAAGATATAAAATTGGCTGAAGACCAAAAAACAGAAGCCCAGAAGCTTAGAAAAAGCTATGAGGTAAAAATTAGTGAAGCAAAGAATGAAGCCAAAGATATTATAGAAGCATCAAGAAAAAGAGGCGACCAATTAAGAGAAGAAATTGTTACAAATGCCAAAAAAGATGCTAATGATATATTAGAAAAAGCAAATAAAGAAATAGATAGACAAAAAGAAAAAGCAGCAGAAGAGTTGAAGACAGAAATTGTAAGTATTGCAATGATGGCTGCAAGCAAAGTTGTAGAGGAAAAGCTAGATGAAAAAACCCATAAAAATATGATAAATAAATTTATCAATGAGGTAGGGGAAAGCAAATGGCACAATTAGTAGGAAAAAGATATGCAGAGGCTTTGTTTGAAGTAGCTCTAGAAATGAACAAATTAGAGAAGTTTAAGGACGAGTTATCATCAATAAATGGTGTGTTTAACTCAGAAAAAAAGCTTAAAACTATTTTTGAGCATCCAAAGCTATCAAAAAAAGAGAAAAAAGATATAGTTGATAAATTATTCAAAGAACATGCATCAAAAGAAGTATTAAATTTTATGTATATAATAATTGATAAAGGTAGAGAGAGATACCTAAATGATATTAATAAGGAATACATAAAATTGTCGAATAAAGAGCAAGGCATAGTAGAGGCGAAGGCAATTACAGCTATCAAGATGACAAAAGAAGAAATTGAAAATCTAGCAAGTAAGCTTTCATCAAAATTAGATAAAAAAGTAGTATTAAAGAATGTTGTGGACGAAAATATCATGGGTGGAGTTTTAGTTAGAATTGGAGATAGAGTTATAGACGCTAGTATCAAAGGACAACTAAATGAAATCAAAGGATTATTAAACAGTGTAAAAGTTACAAAGATAGGGGTGAAAAACTGATGAACCTTAGACCTGAAGAGATTAGTTCAATTATAAAAGAACAAATTAAGAGGTATGAGAAGAAGCTTGATGTTGTAGATGTTGGTACAGTAATACAAGTTGGTGATGGTATCGCCAGAGTTCATGGTTTAGAGAACTGTATGGCTGGTGAGCTTCTAGAATTTGAAGGTGATGTATACGGAATGGCTTTGAACCTTGAGGAAGATAATGTTGGTTGTGTTCTTTTGGGTTCTGATGAAAATATAAAAGAAGGCGACGTTGTAAAGAGGACTGAGAGAATAGTAGAAGTACCAGTTGGAGAAGCAATGATAGGTAGAGTTGTCAATGCATTAGGACAACCGATAGATGGTAAAGGACCGATAAATACAGATAAATTTAGACCAGTAGAGCAAAAAGCTTCTGGTGTTATAAAAAGAAAGTCAGTATCAGTACCACTTCAAACAGGTATAAAAGCAATAGACTCAATGGTACCTATAGGAAGAGGACAAAGAGAGCTTATAATCGGTGATAGACAAACAGGTAAAACTGCCATAGCTCTAGATACTATTATAAACCAAAAAGGTAAAGATTGTATCTGTATTTATGTTGCAATAGGACAAAAAAATTCTACAGTTGCTAAAATATCAGAGATTTTAGAGCAACACGATGCAATGTCATATAGTATAATCGTAAATGCTGGAGCGAGTGAACTTGCACCACTTCAATATATAGCACCATATGCAGGAGTAACAATAGCAGAAGAATTTATGTATAATGGCAAAGATGTACTTATAGTGTATGATGATTTATCAAAACATGCAGTTGCATATCGTACGATGTCATTACTATTAAAGAGACCTCCAGGACGAGAAGCTTATCCAGGAGATGTATTCTATTTACATTCAAGATTACTAGAGAGAGCGGCAAGACTTGATGACAAATATGGTGGAGGTTCAATAACAGCACTTCCAATAATAGAAACACTTGCAGGAGATATATCAGCATATATCCCAACAAACGTTATATCAATAACAGATGGACAGATATTCCTAGAATCTGAGCTATTCTATTCAGGACAAAGACCTGCTGTTAACGCTGGTCTATCAGTATCACGTGTTGGTGGTTCTGCTCAAATTAAAGCAATGAAAAAGGTTTCTGGATCACTAAGATTAGACTTAGGACAATACAGAGAACTTGCAGCATTTGCTCAATTTGGTTCTGATCTAGATGCTGATACACAAGCAACACTTGCTCAAGGTGAGAGAATCATGGAGATATTAAAGCAGCCACAATATTCGCCAGTACCAGTAGAGAAGCAAGTTATGATAATATATGCGGTTACTAGAAAGCATTTAAGTGATATACCAGTAGAGAAAATTACTGCTTTTAGTGATGAATTCCTACTATTTATGGATAACAATTATCCACAGGTTGGAAAAGGAATACTTGAAACTAAAAATCTAGATGAGAACATAGAAGCAGAGCTTGTAAAAGCTATAAATGAGTTTAAGGCTAACTTTAAAATGACTATGTAGTCATTTTTCTAAGGCTACTCCAAAATGGAGATGGAGGTGATACGATGGCTCAAGGAATGAGAGATATAAAGAGACGTATTAGAAGTGTTTCAAATACAAAAAAGATAACAAAAGCCATGGAGCTTGTTTCGTCAGCCAAACTTAGAAAAGCAAGAGCAAAACTTGAAAAAACTAGACCTTATTTTGATACAGTGATAAGGAGTATAAATGAAATATTGGCTAGTACAGATGGTATAAAGCACCCTATGTTAATCAAGAGAGAAGTTAAGAAAGTTTTATATATAGTATTAACATCAGATAGAGGGCTATGTGGAGGTTATAACAGCAACATATTGAAGCTTGTAGAAAAACATAGTGCAGGTGACAAAGAAGTTTCTGTTATCAATGTAGGGATGAGAGCAAAATCATATTTTGAGATAAGAAATTATGATATCAAAGAAAATTTCTTACATATCTCAGAAAGCCCTACGTACTCAGATGCATTAGAAATAGGTTCATTAGCACTAAAGCTGTATGAAGAAAAAGAAATAGATGAAATAAATCTCGTATATACAAGTTTTGTCAGCACAATAACATATCAGCCTAAAGTATTAAAACTACTTCCAGCTGATAATTTTAAGGCTGAGGAAAAAGCAAAGAAAACATTAGTAGAATACGAACCTTCTCCCGAATCAGTGCTAGATTACTTGATACCAAAGTACGTATATAGTGCTATATATGGAGGGTTGGTAGAATCTTCAGCTAGTGAACAAGGATCAAGAAGAGTAGCAATGGAATCTGCTACAGATAACGCTGAAGAAATGATAGAAAAACTTCAATTAAGTTATAATAGAGCTCGTCAGGCTGCTATAACTCAAGAGATATCAGAGATAGTTGGAGGAGCAGAAGCATTAAAATAAAGCGATATTAAGCTTACCAGAAATGAAAGGAGTTGAAATACATGGCTGCAAACAATATTGGAAAAGTTGTTCAGGTAATCGGTCCAGTAGTTGATATCAGATTTGATGAAGACAACTTACCCAATCTTTTAAATGCTATTGAGATACCATTAGGAGATCATATAATAGTGGTAGAAGTAGCACAGCATATAGGTGATGATATAGTAAGATGTATATCTATGGAATCAACAGATGGTTTTACTAGAGGAATGGATGCAAAAGATACAGGAAGTCCTATATCGGTTCCAGTTGGTAAAGCAACATTAGGAAGAATGTTCAATGTTCTTGGAGAACCAATAGATGAGAGAGGACCAGCAAATACAAAAGAATCTGCTCCAATCCATAGACCAGCACCAAAATTTGAAGACCAAGAGACAACTACTGAAATTTTTGAAACAGGTATAAAAGTAGTTGACCTTATAGCACCATATTCAAAGGGTGGTAAGATTGGTTTGTTCGGTGGAGCTGGAGTTGGTAAAACAGTCCTTATTCAAGAGCTAATACACAACATAGCAAAAGAACATGGTGGATTATCAGTATTTGCAGGTGTTGGAGAAAGAACCAGAGAAGGTAATGACCTATACTATGAAATGATTGATTCAGGAGTTATAGACAAAACAGCGTTAGTATTTGGTCAGATGAACGAGCCGCCAGGAGCAAGGATGCGTGTTGCACTTAGCGGACTTACAATGGCAGAGCATTTTAGAGATGCAGAAGGACAAGACGTTCTATTGTTTATAGATAATATATTCAGATTTACACAAGCAGGATCAGAGGTTTCAGCATTACTTGGTCGTATGCCAAGTGCGGTTGGTTATCAACCTACACTTGCAACAGAGATGGGACAATTACAAGAGAGAATCACATCTACAAAGAAGGGTTCAATTACATCTGTTCAAGCAGTATATGTACCAGCAGACGACTTAACAGACCCTGCACCAGCAACTACATTTGCGCATCTTGATGCAAAGACAGTTCTGTCACGTCAGATTTCAGAGTTAGGTATTTATCCAGCTGTTGATCCACTTGATTCAACATCAAGGATACTTGATCCAGCGATAATAGGTGAAGAACATTATAATGTAGCACGTCAAGTGCAGGAGATTTTGCAAAGACAGAAAGAACTACAAGATATCATAGCGATACTTGGTATGGATGAGCTTTCTGAAGAAGATAAGATCATAGTTGCAAGAGCTAGAAGAATACAACGTTTCTTATCTCAACCGTTTAGTGTTGCAGAGGAATTTACAAGTATGCCAGGAGTATACGTACCTATAAGAGAGACTGTAAGAGGTTTTAAAGAGATACTAGAAGGTAAGCATGATCATTTACCAGAGTCTGCATTCTTATTTGTAGGGACTATAGATGAAGTGGTTAAAAGAGCAGAGGAAATACGTAATAGTTAATAAATACCTCAAATAATTGGAGGTGATATAGTGGTATCTAAATTCAATTTAGAAATAGTTACGCCAGATAGAAAATTTTTTGAAGAAGATGTTGAGATGGTCATTGTCAGATCGACAGAGGGTGATATTGGAATACTTAAGAATCACACACCATTAGTTACAGTTTTGGGTATTGGTAAAATCAAAATCCAAAGAGATGGGGACATTAAGCAAGCAGCAATAGCTTCTGGATACATGGAAGTTCAAAAAGATAAGACAACAATTATTACAGATGCTGCTGAATGGCCAGAAGATATAGATATAAACAGAGCCGAAGCTGCTAAAAAAAGAGCTGAGGACAGACTTAACAAAAAAGACAAAAATACAAATATTACAAGAGCAGAGATTGCACTTGCAAAAGCTATTAACAGAATAAGTTTAGTTAAATAGAATTATTAAAAGACGTCAGGTTTTGACGTCTTTTATAGCGTATAAATAATATTGTTTAAGTAAAATATAAGCTAAATTAAAGCAAGAAAAAATCCTTTAATATTAATAAAAATTTACAATAAAAAAATGTATAAAACGACCTCTATTTTGTCAATACTTAATAACGAGGGAAGTGTTTAAGGATTAAATGTTTTGTCCCCCTTTAGCATTTAAAACTTTGATATTTCCCTCTTATTAAAGTCTTAGCAATTTTGGAGGTGTAACATGAAAAAAATATTAGGAATCATATTTATATTATTTGTATGTCTTATAAATTTTACAAGTGCAGAGGAAGTAGAAAATAATGAGCCAAAAGATACGATAGCTACATCGTTTAATGCAACTCAGGCAGAGTTCTTAGAGGCAAATTTGAATGCTTCAGATAAAATAGGGGATAAGTTTTTGACAATTGAAGAGTTAGAAAAACTTATAAATGATAAATTTTATTTAAAAGAAGAAGGGGAAAATATTAAAGCAGAAAATATACAGTTAAAAGAAATTTTATATACAGATAAAATTGATTCAGAAGATAATAGGCAAATAATAGTTTATGGGAAAGATATTGATGATGATTACATAACTTTATATTTATCTACATTTGGAGATGAGAAATATCAAGAAACAAGTTTATGCATTGAACTAAATGCGGATGATATCAATAAAATAAAGTTATGTGAAAATAAAATAAGTAATACCTTTTTATCGTTTAAAGCAAAACCACACATCACAACTTGTATAACAGGGACTTATAAAGGAGAGCTAAATCAAAGTAAAAGATACAAAATGGTTTATAAAGCACTGGATTCTGTAGGAGCAAAAGTAATTGAAGGATTAGATGAGAGCTCGTTAATAAGCGTCAGTGCATATTCTCCAAAACTAAAAGACTATATTTATAGTGGTGATAAAAAGATGAACTTAAATGTAGCCATGAGATACAATGAATATGAAAACAAGACATATCTTTGGATGGCTACACCACTAATAACCACTGGTTATTAGATTGATACTTTACTAGGAGGGAAGCGATGGCAAAAATAATCGTAGAAAAAAGCCCCTCTCTTAAAGGCACTGTCAGAATAAGTGGCTCTAAAAACTCAACATTACCTATTATAGCAGCTTCACTTCTTACAGAAGGAAGTTGTGTACTCAAAGATGTTCCAAGGCTTATGGATGTCGAAGTAATTTGCCAAGTGCTATCATCATTAGGTGTAACAGTTGATTGGATAGGAGAAGATTCTTTAGAAATAACATCCAATAGTCTAGAAAAATGTGAAGCGCCATATGAACTGATGAGAAAGATGAGAGCATCGTTTTTAATACTAGGACCTCTATTAGCTAGAAAGGGTAAAGCAAGAGTATCTTTACCGGGTGGTTGTGCAATAGGATCAAGACCAATAGATTTACATTTAAAAGGACTAAAAGCATTAGGTGCAGATATTACTATAGGTCATGGATATATAGATGCTAAAGCAGATAAGCTAACTGGAAATAGGATATACATGGATTTTCCTAGTGTTGGAGCAACAGAAAATGTTATCATGGCAGCATGCTTAGCAGAAGGTGAGACGATAATAGAAAATGCAGCACAAGAACCAGAAATAGTTGACCTAGCAAATTTTCTAAGTAGCATGGGTGCAAAAATCAGTGGTGCAGGAACAAATACAATAAGGATAAATGGAGTTAAAGGGCTTAGAGGTTGCACACACACTATCATACCAGATAGAATTGAAGCAGGCACATATATGGTTGCAGCAGCTATTACCAATGGCGATGTAACTATAAAAAATGTTCTTAGCAATCATATTAAACCAATTATAGCAAAGCTCAGAGAAGCAGATGTAAATGTCATAGAAGGAGTAGACGAGATTAGAGTAATTGGTAATAAGCTAATAAAAGCAGTAGATATAAAAACGCTGCCTTATCCAGGGTTTCCTACTGATATGCAAGCACAATTCATGGCATTGATGGGAGTGGCAAATGGAACAAGTGTTATAGTAGAGACGGTTTTTGAAAACAGATTTATGCACGTTAATGAACTAAGGAGAATGGGTGCAGCAATAAAAATCGATGGAAGAAGTGCAATAATAGAAGGTACTAAAGATTTAACAGGAGCACCAGTAAAAGCAACAGATTTAAGAGCAGGTGTAGCATTAATTCTAGCTGGATTAGTATCCAGTGAAGCAACAGAAATTAATGACATATATCATATAGACAGAGGATACGTAAACATAGAACAAAAGCTAACACAACTAGGGGCAAACATATATAGAGTTTAAAAGATTGAAAAGGCAGAACTAAATAGTTCTGCCTTTCAGATTGAATAAAAAGCCTGATTTCTACGATGTTATTAAAATTAGTTGCTCAGTTACCTCTAACAGTCAGATATGTTACTCAATTCTTAATACGCCCCCAATTGAACTCTGACTACAGTCTGTTATCTTGATGACTTTGATAAGATAAAAGGCAAAACCAACAAAATGGTTCTGCCTTTATTTTATTTTTCATGAATATTAGTGATATCAATACCTGTATAATAGTGCTTTAATATATCCTCGTATGTATATCCATTGTTACCCATTCCGTTTGCACCCCACTGACTCATACCTACACCATGGCCATATCCTACTGTTTTTATTTGGATTTCATCCTTATCAGTTAAAACATATATTTTAAAATTAGTAGAGTTAAGATTGAAAAGTTCTCTGAGGTCTCTACCAGATACTACCTCATTATCAATTTTAACTTGAGTAATCCTCCCAGAATTGCTTTTATTAACTAATAAAATCTTATCTTTGATATTGTCCTCAGTCAGATGAATATTAGGGTATTTATTCTCTAGCTTGTTAATAAATGCTTCAATAGATAAGGATACCTGACCGTTTAATCTTGGAGCACCGTCTTCATGAGGACTAGGAACACTTCTTAAATAGTCCATTCTAGAAGCAAAATATTCTTCAGAGTTTTCTGTCATACCACCACTCACAGAGTGGAAAAGTGGTTCTATAAGATTATTATTATAAGTTACTATTTCTCCTTTAGTACTGAGGACAGAAGTTTCTATCTTAGGCCAATATTCTAGCATCCAATCCTTTCCATGTGTATCTTTTAAGCTTTCTTTAGATAACCATGCTTGACAGTGAACACCATTGCACAATCCACTATCAGGATGGCTAGGATGGCCATTAGGGTATTTGCTTATTCTATATAGAGCAAATGTTCTAGCAGCTACAGCTTGTGCCTTTAGGGCTTCTAGATTAAATTTGGCTGGCATTTCAGCAGCAACAACTCCCATTATATATTCTTCAAGAGGAACATCTATAACAGTTTGAGTTTTTGTATCAAACAGTTGTATTTCCATATCTTTTTCGATTTTCATATCTTTAATATCACTTATTATATCCTTGTCCTCAATTATGGCGTTATAAGTTTTAGAAATACCCAATGGAATAACAATAGAGATTAACAAGACAAATAATATAACTACTAATATATTCTTCATATCCATCCTCCTGTGTTAGTGACTATATATAATCATATTCAATCTAAACAAAATTTATTACAAAGATAAAAGGTTAAAAAACCATAAAATTGTATAATGTTTGAACAATTGGAAATAATATTAATGAAATTATTGATTTATATGGAGGGGAGAAATGAAACGTGAGGAATAGAGAAAGCAAATTTAGCAAGGTTATAAACAAAATGAAAAATAGGATAAGCAAAGAAAGTTTTTACTTTGTGCTATTTGTTTGTATTTGCATAGTAGCGATAACCTCTGTGTTTGTCTCAAGGCAAAACATTAAGAGGTATAAAAGCTTAGAATATAAATCACAAGTCAAAACGGATGGACTAACAAGTGAAGTAAGAAACATATTCAGTGATAATAGTAATCCTAGAAAAGACAAAGCAAAAGATGAACCAATAACTAGTGTAATTGATACTAAAGAAGATGAAGTAATAAAGGCGGAAGAGTCTAATGAATCTTTAGATAAAAATAAGGACGAAGACTCAAATCCAAAGATAAAAGATAAACAACAACAAGGGGATATCGCTACTAATGAAACAAAAAAGCAAAACGAGATACTAAAAACTATTGCTTTGCCTGTAGTAGGACAGATAACAAAAAAATTTGAAATAGAGAAATTAGTCTATTCAAAAACGCTAGAGCAATGGTGTACCCACAGTGGTATAGATATACAGGCTAGACATGGAAATGTAGTTAAAGCAGTATTAGACGGAAAAGTAATAGAAATAAAGACAACGCAAGAGTTGGGCAAAACTATAACATTGGATCATGGATATGGCATTATTACCAAATATGCATGCTTATCTACAGACAAAATGGTAAAAGAAGGTCAGAAAGTAAAAAAAGGTGATCCGATAAGTGGTGTAGGAAAAGGAGTTGGATTTGAATTAGTACAAGGTCCACACCTGCATTTTGAGCTATTAATAAATGGCATGCATGTTGATCCACAGAAGTATTTGCCTGAAATTATGAACAAAGAACAATAATTAACTCCATATAACAGTTCTAATATGATATTTACAAGCATAAAATGTAAAAAATAAATAATACCTATGGCAAGGGGGGTTTAGACATATGAAAGATTATATAGAGGAGAGAGCCTTAGAAATTGCAAAATATATTATAAAAGAAAAGGCAACTGTTCGACAAACTGCAAATATTTTCGGAGTTAGTAAAAGTACTGTTCATAAGGACGTAACTGAACGCCTTCCAAGGATAAACCCTCTTATTTCTATGAAGGTTAAAGAAGTTCTAGATAAGAATAAGGCTGAAAGACACATTAGAGGTGGAATAGCAACAAGAATGAAATACAAATCCTTAAGTGGGTGAAGAAAAATTGCAGTATTAACAAGTGGAAATTATCCCTTTATAAAGGGGTAATTTTTTTGTCATTATTTATTTAAAAATAGAGGAATTGAGGAATAATCTATAGAAATAACATAAATAGCATAATAAATACGGCTAAATATAGATTTATAACCTAAAATTACATTTTGGGAGATATAAAATTAGTACAATTTGGACATTTGCGTTGAAAAAGGATATTATTTTTTACTAATATATTATAATACGACAAGAAAGTGAGGTATGCTGATGTTTTTTTTGAGATCGGATATAGGTATTGATTTGGGAACAGCAAGTGTTTTAGTATACATAAAAGGAAAAGGTATAGTATTGCAAGAACCTTCTGTAGTAGCAAAAGATAAAAATACTGATAAATTATTAGCAGTGGGAGAAGAAGCACGTCAAATGCTTGGTAAAACTCCAGGGAATATAGTTGCGATAAGACCACTCCGAGATGGAGTAATATCTGATTATGAAATAACAGAACGTATGTTAAGGCATTTTATAAACAAATCTATAGGAAGGAAACTACTAAGACCTAGAATAGTAGTGTGCGTACCTAGTGGAGTTACAGAAGTAGAGAAAAGAGCAGTACAAGATGCTAGTAATCAAGCAGGCGCAGTTAAAACGTATCTCATAGAAGAGCCTATAGCTGCAGCTATAGGGGCTGGACTCGATATAACACAGCCTGATGGGCATATGGTAATAGACATGGGTGGAGGAACAACGGATATAGCAGTTATCTCATTAGGAGGTATAGTAGTTAGCAAATCTATAAAGGTAGCTGGGGATAAATTTGATGAAGCGATAATTAGATATATGAGAAAGAAACACAGTTTATTAATAGGAGAAAGAACAGCTGAAAGAATGAAAATAAATATTGGAACTGCATATAAAAGAAGCAAAGAAATATTTATGGACGTTAGAGGACGTAATTTAATAACAGGGCTTCCTACAACATTAAAAATAGGTTCGTCGAATATGGAAGAAGCACTTAAAGAGCCTGTTATGGCTATAGCAGATGCTGTTCATACAGTATTAGAAAGAACGCCTCCAGAGTTGGCAGCCGATATTAGCGAGAAAGGCATGATAATGACAGGTGGAGGATCATTATTATATGGATTAGATAAGCTTATAACAGAGAGAACGGGAACAGTTGCAAGAATAGTAGAAGATCCAATATCATGCGTAGCTAAGGGAACAGGAAAATGTCTAGAGCATATAGACATTTTGGAATCAAGTATAATAACAGATAGTTATAAGAGATAAAAAAGTATTAGGAACTAAGACCTAATAATCAAATATTTATAGAAATTTCTAGTTTCCTTTTGATAGAATAGAGTAAAGATTAAGTATACGCACTATATTATATGTTTAGTAAATA